>NZ_CP036537.1:0-5170000 GCF_021184025.1 Rhodopseudomonas boonkerdii
ATGTCGAACATGGAACAGGATCACTGGACTCGCGTGAAGGGCCGTCTGCGCTCGAGCGTCGGCGAGGACGTTTTCTCGAGCTGGTTCGCACGTATGGATCTGGAAGCCGTACAGGACGATTCCGTGCACCTTTCCGTGCCGACCCGCTTTCTGAAGAGCTGGATCCAGGCTCATTATGCCGAGCGTGTACTGGACGCCTGGAAAGCCGAGATGCCCAAGGTGTCGCGCGTCGATCTCTCCGTGCGTTCGGCCATGCGTAATGTGGCCCCGGTCAGGGACATGGCCCCGCAGGCCGAGCCGCGCCGCAACGAGCCGACGAGCAATCGTCCCGCCGCCGAACTGCGCAGCACCGCAACCGCGCCGGTCTCCGCAAGCCATGAAGCGCTCGGTGGCTCACCGCTCGATCCACGCCTGACCTTTGCCAGCTTCGTGCTCGGTCGCGCCAATACGCTCGCGCATGCAGCCGCGCGCCAGGTCGCCGAAGGTCGCCGCGGCGACCCGGTGATGTTCAACCCGCTTTACATCCATGCCGGCGTCGGCCTCGGCAAAACGCATCTGCTGCAGGCGATCACCTGGGCAGGCAATTCCAGCCCTGACCGCAAGGTGCTGTATCTGACTGCCGAGAAATTCATGTACGGCTTCGTTGCCGCGCTGAAGACACAGACGGCGCTCGCCTTCAAGGAAGCGCTGCGCGGCATCGATGTGCTTGTCATCGACGATCTCCAGTTCCTCCAGGGCAAAACTACTCAGGCCGAGTTTTGTCATACGCTGAATGCACTGATCGATGCCGGGCGCCAGGTGGTGATCGCCGCCGACCGGCCGCCGTCGGATCTGGAAAGCCTCGATGAACGTGTGCGCTCGCGCCTCGCCGGCGGTCTCGTCGTCGAAATGAGCACGCTTGGCGAGGAACTGCGCCTGGGCATTCTGAAATCGCGCGTCGCGGCAGCGCGTGTGCATCACGCCTCGTTCGACGTACCGGAAGCGGTGCTGGAATATCTCGCGCGCAGCATCACCCACAATGGCCGCGATCTCGAAGGCGCGATCAATCGCCTGCTCGCCCATTCGAAGCTGAATGCCACGGCGGTGACGCTGGAAATGGCCGAGCGGGAAGTGCGCGATCTCATTCGCCCGATGGAGCCGAAGCGCATCAAGATCGAGGATATCCAGCGCGTCGTAGCGCGGCAGTATAATGTCAGCCGCTCGGATCTTCTGTCCTCGCGTCGCACCGCCAATGTGGTGCGCCCGCGCCAGGTGGCGATGTATCTGGCCAAGACGCTGACCCTGCGTTCGCTGCCGGAAATCGGCCGCCGCTTTGGTGGCCGCGATCACACCACCGTGCTGCACGCCGTTCGCAAGATCGAGGCGCTCGTCGGCAAGGACACAACGCTGCAGGACGAGGTCGAGAGCCTGAAACGGCAGCTGGCGGAGTAGCCGCTTGAGGATCGTAGCCCGGACGGAACGCCATGAAATCCGGGCTACGCATGCGCATGGGGAATGACGACACCCGTGTGACCATAAACGTGGGGAGGTGCACAGCAATTCATCCCCAAATCTCTTGCACTTCCCGCGCTTTACCGTCACCTTGCGGTCCCCGCGGCGCTCTTCCGGCTGCCCGGAACTCCCATCGGTAATCGGGCGGATTTACTATGAAGGTCACGGTCGAACGCGCGCAGCTCCTCAAGTCGCTCAGCCACGTCCATCGTGTGGTTGAGCGCCGGAACACGATTCCGATCCTCGGCAACGTACTGATCCGTGCCGAAAATGCCCGCCTTTCGCTCAAGGCCACCGACCTCGATCTCGAAGTCACCGAGACGCTCGCTGCCGAAACCGGCACGGCTGGCTCCACCACCGTTCCCGCCCACATGTTCTACGACATCGTCCGCAAGCTGCCGGATGGTTCGCAGATCGTGCTCGAGGCCGACGGCGATCGCTCGGTCATGGCCATTCGCGCCGGCCGCTCGCGTTTCACGCTGCAGACGCTGCCGGAGAATGATTTTCCGGATCTGGCAGCGGGCGAAATGACGCACTCGTTCGCGCTGCCGGCCGCCGACATCAAACGCTTGATCGACCGCACCCAATTCGCGATTTCGACGGAAGAGACCCGCTATTACCTGAATGGCATCTATCTCCACGCCGCAGGCACAGACGCCGCAGCGACTCTGCGCGGCGTCGCCACCGACGGCCACCGTCTGGCGCAGATCGACCTCAAGCAGCCGAAAGGTGCCGAGGGCATGCCGGGCGTGATCGTGCCACGCAAGACCGTCGGCGAAGTGCAGCGCCTAATCGAGGACACCGAAGCCGAGATCACCGTTGAACTGTCGCAGGGCAAGATCCGCTTCACCCTTGGCAATGTGGTGCTGACCTCGAAACTGATCGACGGCACATTCCCTGATTATGGCCGCGTAATCCCGCAGAACAACGACAAGGAACTGGTGATCGACAAGAAGGATTTCGAGAATGCGGTGGACCGCGTCTCGACGATCTCCAGCGAACGGGGCCGCGCCGTGAAGCTGGCGCTGTCGGCCGGAAAGCTGGTCCTGTCCGTCACCAATCCGGATTCGGGCAGTGCAACGGAAGAGCTCGAGGTTGAATATGCCTCGGACGCGCTCGATATCGGCTTCAACTCGCGCTACCTGCTGGACATCGCCGCGCAGATCGAAGGCGAAGTCGCCGTGTTGCGGCTGGCAGACCCGGGTTCGCCCACGCTGGTCCAGGACAAGGACAATAAGGGCGCGCTGTATGTGCTGATGCCGATGCGGGTGTGACGCTGCGCAAAGAGAATGCTGTTGTCGTCACCCGGTCGTGCGCGCAATACGCGCCGGGATCGGGATGACCCAGTAAACATTGACAACTCTGCGGTACACCGGCTCCGGCGTTTGCTGGATCGCCCGGACCAGCCGGGCGATGGCAGGACGAGCTTGGGGCTCACAGATCCATTTGCACTGAGTCCCATCATTACCCATGACCGCCTCCCGTATCCATCGCCTCTCCCTCGCCAATTTCCGCTCCTATCGCGCGGCGTCGCTGGAGACGTCGGCGGACATGGTGGCGCTGGTCGGCCCCAATGGCGCCGGCAAGACCAATTGCATCGAGGCGATCTCGTTTCTTTCACCCGGCCGCGGACTGCGACGCGCCACACTGGAAGATGTCGCCAACAAGGACGGTGACGGCTCGTGGGCCGTTTCGGCGACGGTTGAGGGCGAAGTGGGCCTCGCGACCCTTGGAACGGGCATCGATCCCCCGATCGAAGGCGTATCAAACTCCCGGCGCTGCCGGATCGACCGTGAGCCGGTGGGCTCAGCGGCCGCGTTCGGCGACCACCTGCGCATGGTGTGGCTGACACCGGCAATGGACCAGTTGTTCATGGGCGCCGCCTCGGAACGGCGGCGCTTCTTCGACCGGCTGGTACTGGCCATCGACAAGGATCACAGCAGCCGCGTCTCCGCACTGGAACGCAGCCTGCGTTCGCGCAATCGCCTGCTCGAGGAGCGCAGCAACGACGGACATTGGCTCGACGCGGTCGAGCGCGAGACGGCAGAACTCGCAGTGGCTGTAGCGGCGATGCGCAGCGAGACGGTAACGCGGCTTGCCGCAATGCTGCATGCTCGCGGGGAAGCGTCCGCCTTCCCGTCGGCAATCGTTTCACTCGACGGATGGATGGAGCAGGCGCTTCGCAGCGAGCCGGCAACAGCGGTAGAAGATCGCTACCGCGCCGTTCTGCGCGATAACCGCCCGCGCGATGCCGCCGCCGGCCGCACACTGGACGGTCCGCATCTCACCGACCTGCAGGTAATCTACGCACCGAAAAACATGCCGGCACGCGATGCCTCCACCGGCGAACAGAAAGCTCTGCTGATCGGCCTGATCCTCGCCCATGCCACTCTGGTGGCGGAGATGACCGGCATCACGCCGCTGCTGCTGCTGGACGAAATCGTGGCGCATCTGGACCCCGACCGTCGCAAGTCGCTGTTCGGCGAGCTCGCGACCCTTGGTGCGCAGGTCTGGATGACCGGCGCCGACCCCGCGGCCTTCATCGATATCGGGCCGATGGGCGAACTGTTCGATGTCGTGCAGGGACGCATCGCACGACGCGGTTGAGTGCCATCTGCCCTCATCCTGCGGCCATGATCGATCATCGCTTGCCGCCCATTCCGCATCGCTGCAAGCTATGCTGCGATGCTGACCTTTCTCTTCCTTCATCTCGCGCAGATCGCGAGCGCTTTCTGGACCGAGCTGCGCACGCTGCCTAAACCCGGCCCGCGCATGATCGACGAAATCGAATGCGCGCTCTCGGTGCTGCTTGCAATTCTGATCTCGCACCAGATCGGCGCCGAGAATGTCGGCTGGGCCGCTTTCTCCGGCTATATGGTGATGCGTTCACATGTGGCCGAAAGCTTTGCCCGCGGCGTGCTGCGTGTGATCGGCACGCTGATCGGCGCCGGAGGCGCGCTTTTGCTGGCACCATTTCTGCTGCCGTCAACGCTCCTGCTGAGTCTGGGCTTGATGGTCTGGGGCGGCGTCACGCTCTATTTCGCCATTGTCGGCAAGCGCGCCTACGCCTGGCTGTTCACGGGCCTGACCTTTCTCATGGTCCTGATCGAAGCCATGGAACATGCGAACGAGCCGATCCGGCGCTTCGCCACAACGCGCGTCCTGGAAGTGCTGGCTGGCACCATCGCCTGCGTCATCGTCAGCGCGATCTCGACCTGGACGATCCGGCGCCGGCTGCCCAACCCGGATCAGAACCTGCGCGCCAAGCCGGTCGGCTTGCCAGCCAAGCAATGGCAGGCAACGGTGGCACGCCACGCGCTCACCGGCGCGATCGCGCTGGCGTTAATTCCCGCGGTCTGGCTTGCCTTCGGCATTCCGGAACTCAGCCAATCCGCTATCACGATCTTCGCTGTCATGCTGGTGCCAGCCGCCGCGCTGGCTGGCGGCATCCTGAGCCCGGTGTCATCTCGCGTGATGCAGCGGCTGGTCGGGTGTCTCGTAGGCGGCTTCCTCGGCGGTGCGATCCTGCTGCTGAGCCAGCACTCTCCCACCGCCATGACCATCGGCCTCGTGCTCGGCATCATCATCGGCCGCCATATCGAGAATGGGCCAGCCTCCATGAGCTATGCGGGCCTGCAATTCGTGCTCGCCTTCGTCGTGGTGCTGGTGCCCGACAATTACGCCAATGCGGCCCTGCAGCCCGGCTATGAACGGCTGCTCGGCATCCTTTTCGGCATGGTGCTGCTGGAGCCCGTGGTGCTTGCCGCGCACCTGATCGCACGGCGCGGAGGCCGCAAGGAACCGCGAAATCCGGCGCCAGAAGGAGCCGGACATTAGCGTTTTGCCACGCTCGGAATCCGACTTCCAAAACAGCCGTTCAACGGCTTGAAAATCTGCCTGAAAACCTCATCTATTCAACAGCTTGCTGCGCATGACTTTGCGCTAGTTTCGATGCCGGTTTCGTGGCACAAATAGCGTCCATCAGACGACGTTTCCCGCGCTGATTCGGCACATCTTCGAAGGCATTCCATGACTGAACCAGCCCGGCAGCCCATCGCCGAAACCGAACATGTCGTTCCCGCCGAGTATGGCGCGGAATCGATCCGAGTCCTGAAGGGTCTCGACGCCGTTCGCAAGCGGCCGGGCATGTATATCGGCGACACCGACGACGGTTCCGGCCTGCACCACATGGTCTATGAAGTCGTCGACAATGCCATCGACGAAGCCCTGGCCGGGCATGCCAGCGCGGTTGAGGTCATCCTCAATGCGGATGGCTCGGTAACCGTGCGCGACGACGGCCGCGGCATTCCGGTGGACATCCACAAGGGCGAAGGCATTTCGGCGGCCGAGGTCATCATGACCCAGCTCCATGCCGGCGGCAAATTCGACCAGAACTCCTACAAGGTGTCGGGTGGCCTGCACGGCGTCGGCGTGTCCGTGGTGAATGCGCTATCGAGCAAGCTGATTTTGCGCGTCTGGCGCAACGACAAGGAGCACTACATCGAGTTCGCCCACGGCGAAGCCGTCGCGCCGCTGGCTGTCGTCGGAGACGCCAATGGCAGGCGCGGCACCGAGGTGACGTTCTATGCGTCGGCCGAAACATTCACGATGGTGGAGTATGACTTCGCCACGCTGGAGCATCGCCTGCGCGAACTCGCCTTCTTGAATTCCGGTGTCAACATCAAGCTCTCGGACCTCCGTCATCCCGAGGAGAAGCACGAGACCATGATGTATGAAGGCGGCGTCGAGGAATTCGTCAAATATCTCGACCGTAACAAGAAGGCGATGGTGCCGGCGCCGATCGTGATGCGTTCTGAACAAAACGGCATATCGGTGGAAGTGGCCATGTGGTGGAACGACAGCTATCACGAGAACGTGCTGTGTTTCACCAACAACATCCCGCAGCGCGATGGCGGCACCCATCTCGCCGGGTTCCGCGGCGCGCTGACGCGCCAGGTCAATGGCTATGCCGAGGGCATCGCGAAAAAAGAGAAGATTTCGCTGACCGGCGACGATTGCCGCGAAGGTTTGACGGCGGTTCTTTCCGTGAAGGTGCCGGATCCGAAATTCTCGTCGCAGACCAAGGACAAGCTGGTGTCCTCGGAAGTCCGTCCGGTGGTCGAGAACGGCATCAACGAGGCGCTGGCCGCATGGTTCGAAGAGCATCCCACCGAGGCCAAGACCATTGTCAACAAGGTGATCGAAGCCGGCGCCGCGCGCGAAGCCGCCCGTAAGGCACGCGAGCTGACACGGCGCAAGGGGGCGCTGGATATCGCCTCGCTGCCCGGCAAGCTCGCCGACTGTCAGGAGCGCGATCCCGCCAAATCCGAACTGTTCATCGTCGAGGGCGACTCGGCAGGCGGTTCGGCCAAGCAGGGGCGCAACCGCGAGTTCCAGGCGGTGCTGCCGCTGCGCGGCAAGATTCTCAATGTCGAACGCGCGCGTTTCGACAAGATGCTGTCGTCCGAGCAGATCGGCACGCTAATTACCGCGCTCGGCACCGGCATCGGCCGCGATGATTTCGATCTGTCGAAACTGCGCTACCACAAGATTATCCTGATGACGGACGCCGACGTCGACGGCGCGCATATCCGTACGCTGCTGCTGACCTTCTTCTTCCGCCAGATGCCGACCTTGATCGAGGGCGGTTATCTCTATATCGCGCAGCCGCCGCTCTACAAGGTGACGCGCGGCAAGTCCGAGCAGTATCTGAAGGACGAACGGGCGCTGGAAGACTATCTGATCGAGACCGGTCTCGACGACTGCCTGTTCCGTATGGCCTCCGGCGAAGAACGCACCGGACGCGACCTGCTGGCGCTGGTGGAAGATGCGCGCGTGATCCGCACGACGCTGAACAATCTGCATTCGCGCTATAACCGTGCAGTGGTCGAACAGGCCGCGATCGCCGGCGTCCTCAATGTCGAGGTGACGCGCGATCTTGCCAAAGCCAATGAGGCTGCGACCTATATCGCGCATCGTCTTGACGCCCTGGCCGATGAAGTCGAGCGCGGCTGGACCGGCGCGTTCCGCGAAGGAGAAGGCTTCTTCTTCGAGCGCACGATTCGCGGTGTGAAGGATGTCGCCTTCCTTGACGATGCTCTGCTCGGCTCGGCCGATGCCCGCAAGCTTGAGGAATATGCGCAGCGCCTGCAGGAGGCCTATCCGAAATCCGGCATCCTGCGCCGGAGAGATGCCGAGTTCATTATTCACGGTCCGGTGTCGCTGTTCGAGGCCGTCACCGATGCCGGCCGCAAAGGCGTAGCGCTGCAGCGTTACAAAGGACTCGGCGAGATGAATCCCGGCCAGCTCTGGGAAACCACACTCGACACCAACGAGCGTTCACTGCTGCAGGTAAGGGTGAAGGAAGTCGATGAAGCCGACGATATCTTTACCAAGCTGATGGGCGACGTCGTCGAACCGCGCCGCGAATTCATCCAGGACAACTCGCTAAGCGCAAATGTGGACGTTTAAACGAGATAAGACAGGCACATTCAACCAGCGCAATGCCATTCTGGTTAAAGACATGACAGCGTGGATCTGCGCAAACATTGCCCGCAGTAACAGGCTAGCTAAAGCCCAAGATAACTTCGGAAGATAACTACGGTTCTGAACGCTCGTTCGAGACCAAGAGTTTTCGCAACAAGCGCGTCAAGGTCTTGCGCTCACTATCTGTCAGCACGGCATCGACCGAGCGTGAAAGCTTGAAATGCCGCGCGATCGCTTTGTCTACTGCACTTCGGCCCTTGGCCGTCAGTGTGATCCGCGCTCCGCGGCCATCATCGGGATCCTGACGCCTGATGATAAAGCCGTCCTGTTCGGCACGGCGCAGTCGTGCTGTGAGCCCTCCCGACGACAGCAGGCACTCGGCATAGAGATCTGTGGGACGCACGCCGCTGCTGCTCTCTGCCTCCCGGCGATAAATCGTCAGCAGCAGGTCGAACAGCTCCCAGTTGAAGCCCTGCTCCTGCAGCGCCGGCTCGATGGCACTGCGCATATGCACCGACAGTCGCATGATCCGACCGACGACGTCGAGATGGCCCGCGTCGAGGTCGGGGCGGCGACGAAGCCAGCCTGCGATGATCTGATCAATCGAATCGTTGCTCATAAAGCGAAGCATATAGGCATATCGCCCGGAATATATGCAAGCTCGCCGACGGTGACTTAAACACGCTTACCTTTGCCAAAAGATATTTTATCTTGACTCAAAGACAATCTGCCATCACGCTCGACCTCGATTAAGCAGGCAGCCGACAGGTTGTCCGGTACCCGAGGATAATACGATGACAGCCAAGCCGGCCTTTGCGACCTCTCCAAGCAATCAGCATGTCAAGGAAATCCAGACGCAGCCGGAGCGGAAACCGGACATGCCCTATGCGCCTGCGATTCGTGTCGAAGTCCCATGCGGCATGCTCTTCATCTCCGGAGCCACGCCATCGCCGCTCTATCACAAGCATCCGCATGTGCTTGAAGAGCACGACCATCCCAACTCGATCGAAGAACAGACCCATCGCGCCATGAAGACGATCCAGTCGATCCTCGATCACGAAGGGTTGGCCTGGACCGACATCGTCAAGGTGACGAAGTACCTCACCGACATCCGTGACCAGGACGGCATGGTGAAGGTGATGAAGGAATATTTCGGCGATTGGACGCCGGCCAGCACCACCATCTGCATCAACCAGCTTTCGACCCAGGGCGCCCGTGTCGAACTCGACATGATCGCCGCCATCCCCCCGGGAAAGTAACCGACTCCCGCCCGGCCCCGGGGTCCCGGGCCGAACGAGGCCGACAACGATGCACGGCACCGACATTCGAGATACACAGGAAGATCGCGCGCTGGATGCGGCGGCAACAGGCGCTGCATCCGCGCCGCTGCTGCATCTGAATGCGATCGACAAATCCTTCCCCGGCGTGCATGCGCTGAAAGGTGTGTCGCTCGACATTCACGCCGGCGAGGTCCACGTCATACTCGGCCAGAACGGCGCCGGAAAATCAACCCTGATCAAGGTGCTCTACGGTGCCTATGCCGCCGATAGCGGTCATATCGAGCTCGAAGGCCGACCAGTCGTCATTTCGAGACCAGCGGATGCAAGCGCGCTCGGCATTGCCGTCATCTTCCAGGAATTCTCGCTCGTCCCCTATCTCAACATCGCGCAGAACATTTTTCTCGGCCGCGAAGGCGTATTCAGCCGCTTCGGCTTCATCGACTCGGCAGCCATGCATGCCGCGGCGCACGTCATCCTCGACGACCTCGGGCTCGACTACAACACCCACGCCTTTGCTGCCGAACTTGGTGTGGCACAGCAGCAGATGGTGGAAATCGCCAAAGCATTGTCGCAGAACGCGCGGGTGCTGGTGATGGACGAGCCGACCGCCGCAATCTCGGAGCGGGAATCCGAACGCCTGTTCCAGACAATTGCCCGGTTGACCGGACGCGGTGTTGCGATCGTCTATATCTCCCATCGCATGAAGGAAGTGCAGATGCTCGGAGATCGCGTCACGATCCTGCGCGATGGTGCCGTGGTGACTAGCATCCTGCGCGGTGAGATGAGTCAGGCCGGAATGGTCGGCGCGATGATCGGCCGTAGCTCCGGCTCGCAATTTGTGCGGACACCACGCCCAGCCGGCGAGCCTATCCTGTCCGCGACGAACATCAGCACAGCGAAACTGTCCGATATTTCCATCGAGATCCGTGCCGGCGAAGTCGTGGGGCTGGCGGGCCTTGTCGGATCCGGACGAACCGAGGTCGCACGTGCCGTGTTTGGTGCCGATCCGATCACGAGCGGCGAGATCGCCTTGCGGGGAACACCGGTGCCCTCGGCGCTCGACGCACGCGTGCGAGCCGGCATGGCGCTGCTGCCCGAGGACCGCAAGCAAGAAGGCCTAGCACTCCCGCTCGACATTCGCGACAATGCCACCGTCGCATCGCTGTGGCGCAGCTTCACCTCCGGCTGGTTTTCCCCAGCCGTGGCTGAGCGCAACACCGGTCGGCTGATCTCGCAGTTGGCCATCGCCGCCCACGGCACCCGCCAGACTGTCCGCACGCTCAGCGGTGGCAATCAGCAGAAAGTCGTGCTGGCGAAATGGCTCGCAGCCGGGGCGACTTTGTTTTTGCTCGACGAGCCAACGCGCGGCGTCGATGTCGGCGCGAAGGCTGAGATCTATCGCCTGATCGATCAACTGGTTGATGGTGGCGCCGGTGTCGTCGTCATCAGCTCGGAACTGCCAGAACTCGTGCAGCTATGCGACCGCGCCTATATCATGCGCGACCACCGCATTGTTGGTCATCTCGCAGGCGACGGGTTGACGGAACGGGCCATCCTCGAACTTGCGGTGCACCAATGAGTGTAGTGAGCCAGCCAGCGCAAGCGCCCGGCCTTGCGTTTCGCCTTAGCAGCATCCCCGGCGCCGGCGTCCTGCTCGTGCTGATGCTGGTGCTGTTCACGATCGCCAATCCGCGCTTCGTATCCCAGACTAACCTCGTCAATGTGGGTCTGCAGACTTCGCTGCTGCTGATGATCGCCCTGCCCATGACGCTCATCATTCTCACTGAAGGCCTTGACTTGTCGGCTGGCGCGCTGCTCGGACTGAGCGGCGTGATCGTGGCCGAGGCGTTGTTGGCCGGCTGGGGCATATTCACCTCCTGCGCGATCGCAATTGTGATCAGCATCGCATTCGGCGTACTCAACGGCTTCCTGATTGCGTATCTGACGCTCCCTGCATTCGTGGTCACCCTCGGCACGATGGGACTGATGCAGGGCATCGCCCTGGTCATGACCAATGGCGACCCGGTCGGCGGCTTTACGCCGGCCATCGAGACCTTTTACCGGTCGCAGTTGGGTTTCATCCCAACCCCCATCATCGTTGCCATCATTCTCTACCTCGCGCTCTGGGTGCTGTTGTACCGGACGCGGATCGGCAACTACGTGGTTGCGGTCGGTGGCAACAAGGACGCGCTGCGTCTCGCCGGCATCCGCGCCGATCTGGTGCACCTCGCCGTCTACGTGTTCGGCAGCGCGATCGTCGGTCTGTCCGCGGTGCTACTGATCGGACGCACCAATTCGGCGCATCCGACCGTGGGCATCGGTATGGAATTCGAGGCGATCGCCGCGGTGGTGCTCGGCGGCACGTCGTTCGAAAAAGGCCAGGGCTGGCTGTTTGGTGCGGTCCTCGGCGCGCTGGCCATTACCGTATTGCGCAACGGGCTCAACATTCTGTCCATCGACTCCTCGCTGCAGGTGGTCTGTATCGGCATCCTCCTCATCCTAGCTCTGTTGATCGACCAACGGCGTAAGCAATTCCTGAGGCAGGCAGCATGACAATCTCTGTCGCATCCAGCACTCAGCCCGCACATCTCTCGGCTGAAACGACGGCGTTACTCGGCCGTCTGATCCTGATCTTACTGATCGCTGGCGCGTTGACCGTGGTCGATCCCGGCTTTGCCTCGGTCAGCAATCTCCTCAATATGCTGCGGCAGGCAAGCCTGCTGTTCCTGATCGCATCCGGCCTGACGCTCGTCATCATCGGCGGCGGCCTCGACCTTTCCGTTGGCGCCAATCTCACATTGTCGGCCTGTCTTGCGGCGGCGGCGATCAAGACCACCGGTAATCCCTGGTATGGCGTGGTCGTCGCCATCGTCACCGGCACGCTGATCGGCTCCGTCAACGGACTGATGATCAACCGGCTGCAGTTGCCGCCATTTCTCGCCACTTTCGGCATGCTGTGGGTGGCACAGGGCGTCGCCTACTGGTTCATGGCCGGCCAGACCATCTATGGCATGCCGACCTCGTTCCGCTATTTCGGCACCGGGTTCCTTCTCGGCGTGCCGCTGCCGATCTGGATCATGCTGGCAGTCTGTCTCGCCTGCAGCATTCTCCTTCATCGCACGACCTTCGGCCGCGAAGCTTACTTCATGGGAGCCAACCAGTCCGCGGCGTTTCTCTCCGGCGTTCCGGTCGAGCGGCGGCGTCTCCTGCTTTATATGCTGAGCGGCCTGACATCCGGCATCGCCGCCCTCGTCTATCTCGCCCGGCTCAACGCAGCTGAACCCGGCATCGGCGAGCCTTTGCTCCTCCCGGCCATCGCGGCCGTGCTGGTGGGCGGCACGTCTCTGTTCGGCGGCAGCGGCAATATCGTCGGCACCGTGCTTGGCGCCGTTCTGCTCACCATCATCGTCAACGGCCTTAATTTGCTGAATGTGGCCGCCACCTGGCATCCGTTCGTCAACGGCGCCGTGGTGCTGATCGCCATCCTCGCGGACCTCGTCATCAGCCAACGCCGGTCAGGGAGCACCTGACCCAAGATCATCCAATCGTTTCGTCATCTACAACCAAAGGGGCCATCATGCGAACCACCAGACTATTCCGATGTGTTCTCGCCGCACTCATCTGCGGCACCCTGTCCCATTCGGCGGCGCGGGCCGATGGCGAAACGATCGCTGCATTCACCAAGAACCAGGTGGACCCGCATTTTGAAGGCGTGCGCGCCGGTGTCGCGCAGATGGCCGAGAAGATGCGCGCGACGGTGAAATACTATACACCGACCAAGCCCAACAACATCACTGAAGGCATGTCCCAGCTTGAGGACGTCGGTGTGACCAAGCCGAAGCTGATGCTGTTCATGCCGATCGATGCCAAGGCGCAGGTACCGACCGTCAAGCGCCTGATCGAATCAGGCCTTCCCATCATCAACTACAACGACCGCGGCGGCGATGCGCCTTACCTCTCCTTCATCGGGCAGGACGACTACAAGCTCGGCTACGACATTGCCAAGACTCTTTTCGATCATCTCGGCGGCAAGGGTAACGTTGTCATCCTCGAAGGCGTCAAAGGCTCGACCACCGGCGACGAGCGCAAGCGCGGCTTCGATGCCGCCGTGAAGGACTATCCGAACATCAAGGTGCTGGCCTCGCAGCCCGCAAACTTCCAGCGCCTGCTCGGCATGCAGACGATGGAAAACCTGATCCAGCAATTCAGCAGCATCGACGGCGTGATCTCCGCTGCCGACGCGTCGGCGTTGGGCGCCATCGAAGCGCTCAACGCCGCCGGCCGCAAGAATGTCGCGGTCGTTTCAATAAACGGCGTTCCGGAAGCCGTCGAGGCTGTGAAGGCAGGAAGCCTGCTGGCCATTGCCGAGTTCGACGGTTTCAAGATCGGCTGTGTCGCCACCGCAGTCGGCCTGAACGCCATTCGCGGCCAGAGCGTTCCAAAGCAGGTCATCATCCCTGGTGCGATCATCACGAAAGCCAACTACGCCCCTTGGCTAGTACCGTATAAAGACCGCACTTGTCCCCCCGCCGATGCGTACAAGGGGGGTTAAGCCCAACCGATGCCGTCTGCAGACCCAAGGCACTCAAGCTTATTCTGCAAAGGACGTCCATTTGCCGAGATCGTATGCAAGCATCTGACCTCGGCAGACCCCCTTTCAAAAAATCTCTCTTCTCCACTGCGAGCGATTACTTGCGTTTCGCACATATGATGATGAATGGAGACGAGCTTGACGGGGTCAGAATCCTATCGCCGCGGACAGCCGAGTTCATGACCATCGATCACATCCGCGATCCTGGCGGTTCGACAACTTCGATCGCTGGGCCGCGGGGTATGATTTCGGATTGGGATTTGCAGTTCGTCGCGAGACTAGAATGGCGGTCGTAACGGGTAGTCCTGGAAACTTTAAATGGCCGGGCATCTCCGGGACTTCATTCACCGTCGATCGCAAGCAGCGCGTGGTCGCCCTCACGCTAGTCCAAGCTCCGTCAAACCGCATACAAGCCCGCCACTTCTTCAATGGCATGATCTATTCGGCGATCCCTCGCGACTAGAGGTATTGGGCAGGCTTCAAGCGCCAGTGCACTGATCTTCGATTGTATCAGCGTGTCGGCAGCGTCGGTTTAAGATGGTCATCACCGGTCTGACGGTAGCGCCGTGACAGGAAATCGAGGCGAGAACGTTCTACCACTCCGCCGACACATGATGAGTCTGAATCGGCCGAGACGAGCCAATAATACAAAACGCCCGCTCCATTCTTCGTGAAGCCGGCGTTTTCTTATTGAATGTCTTTGGCTCGGGTGCGGCAGCCGCCTTCCTGTATCCTGCTTAGTTCGAAATCTTCGCTTTCGCGCGCGTCACGATGTTTTCCATTCGCGCCGATTCCTTCTGGATGAACGCCCCGAATTCCTCGGGCTTGTCCGCGATCACGGTTAAGCCAAGACCTTCCAGACGAGATTTGACGGTAGGATCGTGCAACGCATCGACGATGGCTTTGTTGAGCTTCTCGACGATGTCCTTCGGGGTCGCAGCCGGAGCGACGAAGCCGTACCAGATGCCTGCCAGAAGATCGGGCGTGCCTGCCTCCGATGACGACGGCACATTCGGTAATTCCTTTTTGCGCTCCGGCGCTGTGACCATGATCGGCTTCAGCGCGCCGCTTTGCGCCTGCTGGACGACGTTCGAGAAATTGTCGCAGATCATATTGACTCGACCGCCGAGGACGTCCTGAATCGCCGGCGCCGGTCCCTGATACGGGATATGCGTGATGTCGACGCCTTCAAGCACCTTCAGAGTTTCGCCGCAGAGATGACTGGTGCTGCCGTTGCCGGCGGAAGCGAAGGTTAGCTTGCCGGGCTCGGCTTTCGCGAGCGCCACAAGTTCTTTCAGAGTATTGGCTTTCACCGAAGGATCGACGACGATCATGTTGGGTGTGGAAGCTGCATTGGCGATCGGCGTGAAATCTTTCGCCGGATTGTAGACGGGCTTTTCATAGATCCACTGATTGATCGCAAGCACACCGGTGGTTCCGAGCAAGATCGTGTAGCCATCTGGCGGTGCAGAGGCGACGCGGACGGCGCCAATCGTGCCATTGGCACCACCGCGATTTTCAATGATCACCGGAACGCCATTAAGCGACTTGGAGATGAGCGGCCCGAGCAGTCGCGGAATCGAATCGCTGGTGCTTCCCGCCGGGAACGGCACCACGATCGTAATCGGCTTTTCAGGAAAGCCGTTCGCCTCTGCACCCGAGACCGCGAGAGAGAGCGGCGACAACAGCGCCGCAACAACGAATATCGTCAGTTTCATCGATCGATCCTTATTTCGCATTCCGAACACTCTGCATGACATCTTGAGAACCACGGCCTCGGTGCCTTCCCCCGCGTAATTCCTGTCCAGCCAACGGTCGCATGCCGTCGATCATCGTCTCAAAGGCCGTCGACAATCATTCGGACGAACCGAGATGCAACGCCGCGGCGCGATCGAGCGAATCGAGCATCGCGATCCGGCGCAGCAGCGCACGCCCCTTCTCGGGATCTGCTGCCGCAGCACGGATATCGTCCCTGAAGCGGGCGCGATCGGCTTCGTCCTTCGCTTCGAGGTTTTTCTTGTTACGAATCGTGTCCCCCTGGATCGCCTGCATCGTCACCGTGCGACGCTGCAGGTCATAGTCGGCGAGGATGGCTTCGCTATCTTTGCCGTTGATCACTGCGCCGAGCTTCGAGGTCAGGTTCAGCGCATCGTGGATACCCCCATTCATGCCCATGCCGCCGAGCGGATTGTTGATATGAGCGGCATCGCCGGCCAGGAAGGAACGGCCCTTCCGAAAATTGGCAGCGACACGCTGATGCACACGATAAAGCGTCGTATGGGTGATCGGCGCTTCCACATCGTCAGGCACCACGGACCGGATCGACGACGTCACATACTTCTCCGAAAGTGCCTCTTTGTCGGAGATTTCGGCCGGCACCGGCATCATCACGCGCCACGCACCGATGATACGCAGCAGGAAATACCAGCGCTCGGGATCCGCGACATAGCTCACAGACGACACGCCTGGACGCAGCGCGGTGAAATCCACCGGTGTCGTCATGACCAGAAAACGTTCGGGCCAGGTGAAACCTTCAAATTCCATATCCTGACTGCGGCGAACAATGCTATTGGCGCCGTCGGCGCCAATCAGCCAGTCGCAATCATAGATCTTGTCTTCGCCGCTCTTGGTGACCTCGAGAGCGACCGCGTCGCTGGTCTGCGATACGGATTTCACCTCGCAGCCGAACGCGATGGTGAACAACGGATGGTTCTTCAGCCCATCGAGAATGATGCGAGTAAGCTTGAACTGTTCGGCCTGCAGACGGAACGGATGCCGAACTAGATCCGAGATTGCACCGAAATCGAAGGTGCCGAGGACACCGTCGGAAGAGGAAGAATATTGGACAGTCGGCGCTTTCAGACCCTGCGCAATCAATTCCTTGGCGAAGCCGAGATCGTCAAGCATATCGAGCGTCGGTGGATGGAAGGTCGAAGCGCGCGACTCGCCGCTCAGCGTATCGTTCTTTTCCAGCACCAGGACCGGAATGCGTTGACGCACCAGATCGGCAGCCGCGACCATGCCGACAGGGCCGGCGCCAGCGATAATGACCGGGTACTTTTTCGCGCTCATTCGTCCACAACCTCAATTTATGATCGATCGCAGCACCCCCGCGCAGTCGGATCGATCTGTCAGCGGGTGGAGACATGGTCAGCCTCCAATGCCGCCTTTCATCGTAAGGCAAGCTAGGTGCCTTGCGCTTAGGCATGCAAACAATTTAATCTGCAGATATCTTGCGTTTTTGGAATGAACTATGCGCCGCAGAATTCCGAGCCTGGGCGCGCTGATGGCGTTCAGCGCGGCCGCCAAGCATCTCAGCGTCACCCGCGCCGCCGATGAGCTGGCGCTGACAGAAAGCGCAGTGTCGCGCCAGATTGCGCAGCTGGAGGCCCAACTCGGTGTCAAACTCTTTCATCGCATCAAGAAGCGGATCACGCTGACCCGCGCCGGCGCTGCCTACAGCACCCGCGTGGCGCAGACCATCGAGCGGATCGAACGCGATGCGCTGGAAATCATGGGCTATGAGGCGGACGGTACGGTGCTCGATGTCGCGGCGTTGCCCACTGTGGGCACGCAATGGCTGATCCCGCGCCTACCGGACTTCTACGCACGCCATCCGGGCATTGCCGTCAATGTAAGCGCGCGCAATACGCGGTTCTTTTTCAGCGAGACCGCCCTCGATGGCGCGCTTTACTTCGGCCAGCCCGACTGGCCCGGTACGCAGGCCGACTATCTGTTCGACGAAGTGCTGCTGCCGGTCGGCTCACCCGCTTTGATCGGCAGGCGCGGCGAATTGCCCGCGCATGAAGTCGCCGAACTGCGGCTCTTGCATCTGGTCACGAGGCCAGACGCCTGGCGACGCTGGTTCGACGCAGCAGAGCTGGAGGGCACCAATGTCATCCGCGGGCCGCGCTTCGACATTCAATCGACCCTGATCAGCGCAGCAAGCTCCGGCCTCGGCGTCGCGCTGCTGCCGGAGTTTCTAATCTCCGATCAATTGAGGTCGGGCAAACTGCGCGTGGTGTCGAGCCGGGCGCTGAAAAGCGTCGGCTCGTATTACTTCGCCTGCCCGGAGGAAAAAGCGGAAAACCCTTTGCTGCAGGCGTTCCGCGCGTGGCTGCAATCCCAAGCGCAAACCTCGACATAGGTCGCCCACGACAGGCGCCGTTACGACGTCGCCACAAAGATCCCAACGAACACCGCGACAATCCCGGCGGCCAGGTTCCAGCTCAGCGGCTCGCCGAGCATGACGGCGCCGACCAGCGAGGCGGTGACCGGATTGACGGTTACAGACACCGCCACTCGCGTTGGCGTCGTTCGCTCCAACGCAAATGCCCAGAGGTAGAAGACGAGCGCACTGCCGATCGCACCGAGATAGATGGTCGCGAACCATTGCGCCTCTGCGAAAGCAGGCACCGGCGCAAAACTGCCACGCACCCCGGCGATGAGCACCAGAACCGCAGTGCCGACACCCATGGCCATGGTCGTGAAGGCGATCGGCCCGGATCGGCGCATCACCGCTTTCGACCAGATGCTGTACAACGCCATGCACAGTGCTGCGGCGATCATCAACAAATCGCCGCGCCAGGCATCGAGCGGCGCCATTGCCAGGCCGTTCAGCAGCGCAAGCCCGACACCGCCCATGGCGATCAGCACGCCCACCGTCTTGCGCTGGGTCAGCGGCTCGCTGCCGAGCGCAGCGCCGGCTAGCATGGTGAGCAGGGGCAAAGTCGAGAGCGCCAGCGCCCCACGCGCGGCCGTCGTGTAGATCAGCGACGCGTTGAACAGCAGCGGAAACACCGCGAAGAAAAGACAGCCGAGCCCAGCCACTGCCGGCCAGTCATTCCGCGCCGGCCATGCCAAGCCGCGCCACAGCATCAATGGCAGCATCAACGCGAAACCGATGCCGAACCTGAAGGAGCCGATGGCGAACGGATCGACGGTCCCAACCAGATAGCGCGTGGCCCCGATTGCCGTACCCCCGATCCCGCTCGACATGATCGCGGCCAGTATCCCGTAAAGTTCCGCCATCAAGCCCGTCCACTTGCATTGAGGGACAGAGCCGTACCGACGCGAGCGTCATCATGGAATGGAATTGTTTTTATGACCTTGATAACATTCCATGATGAGACCACGCGCACTCGATCCCGATTTGCTGGCCGCTTTCGTCGCGGTGGCCGACCATCGTTCGTTTACCCAAGCGGCTACTGCGCTCAACCTGACCCAGTCGGCCGTCAGCATGCAGATCCGGCGCCTCGAGGATCGCGTGCAAGCCGAGCTGTTTCGGCGCAGCACGACCCATGTGGCGCTGACCGATGCGGGCGAAAGCTTGCTCGGCTATGCTCGCCGGATCCTGTCGCTGAGTGACGAAGCCATGGGTAGATTACGGAACCATGGCATCAAAGGCCGTGTCCGCCTGGGCGTGATGGAGGACTACGGAACGCATGTCGTGCCGCCGTTGCTCGCGCGCTTCGCGGCGAGTCATCCCGCGATCAGCGTCGAAATGGAGACCGGGCTCACCAGCTTGATGCCAGAACGCCTTGGAGAGGATTTCGATCTGGTGATCGGCATGCATGCAGAAGGCAGCAATAGCGGTCAGTTGCTACGCCATGAACGCGCGGTTTGGGCCGGCAGCGCCGGCCATGACGTACCCGACCGCACTCCGCTTCCGCTCGCGCTCTATCCGCAGGGCTGCCTGTTTCGAAAATGGGCGATGGATGCGCTGGATGCGGCGGGACGTCCGTGGCGGCTTGCTTTCGTGAGTCACAGCCAGGCCGCCGTCGCTGCCGTCGTCGCGCAAGGTCTCGCGGTCACGGTTATGAAACAGGGCACGTTTCCCTCACAGTTGCGGCCGCTGTCGGAGAAAAACGGCATGCCCGGGCTGCCCGTGGCCGAGATACGCCTGCACCGCGCCCCAAACGCTCCCGTTGCCGCCAGCCTATTCGCTGACCACCTGACGGCGTCGATCACACCGTAACTCGCCGATCCCCACTGGCGAAAGACGTCAGCCCGTCTCTTCCGCATAGGGCGCCAGCACATCGACGAGATCGCGGCCGCGCGCCGGGCTTGGCTCAACCAGCGCGCGGTTCGCGACTTCGCCGAGATGCGAATGCATCAGCGCCATTGCCTTGTCGGCATCACCGCTCTGCAGGGCATCGATGATGGCAATATGCTCGTTGATGCCGCATTCGGAAGAATGCGGACGACTGAACAGCGAGAGTGTCAGACAACAACGATAGGCGACCTCGCTGACATAGCGGACCAGCACCGGGCTGCTGGTCATCGACGCCAATAGGATGTGGAACTCGGTAGCGAGGCGGATCGAGACGGCGCTTGGCCCTTCATGCGCCTCCTGCTCGGCCGCCACATGCGCCTTCAGGCGCGCGATCTGGGCCGGCTTCAGCTTGCCCGCTAACTTGCGCACGATCAGGCGTTCCAGCTCCATGCGGATATCGAAGATGTCGCGCGCATCCTGCCAGCTCGGCGTCACCACCACGGCGATCCGGTTTCGGCGGAGCTCGACGAGGCCTTCGGAGGCCAGCTGCCCGAGCGCGTGGCGCGCGATGGTGCGGCTGACGCCAAAGCGTTCCCCCAGGGCATCCTCGGGCAGCTTCGTGCCTGGCTCCAGCGCCTGCTCAATGATCGCACGGCGCAGGGCACGGCAGATCATCCCGACTTTGTCTTTGGGATTTGGCGTCTCTGGCATTCTGTCGAACCTGTATCATTCCTCGCATGCAAGCGCTTGCGCGAAGTGCATGCACTTTCGAGCGTCTGTGCCCAATAATTTCGCACAGGAAACATCGATAGAAGCAATTTGAGGTCGATTCGTTCAAGACTCAAGCGTGTCTCAGGTGGCACCTCAATTGCATACACTTATCGCCATGATCAGTATGCAAGAGAACGGGGCCCTAGCCCAGACTACGCTGCGCGCCCCGACCGCCATTGAGCTGTCGCGGACATCGGTGACCTTCGGCCGCGGCGCCAGCGCGACACCGGCATTGTCCGAGACCAACCTTATCATTCCCGATGGCGAATTCCTCGCCCTTGTCGGCCCCTCCGGCTGCGGCAAGTCGACGATTCTCAAGCTGGTCAGCAACCTCATCCGCCCGACCACCGGTGTGGTCATTGTCGGCGGCCGCGAGGTGGCGGCCAAGGCGTTGCGGATCGGCATGGCATTCCAGAACCCGACCATGCTGCCCTGGCTGACCATCGAGCAGAACATCATGCTGCCGCTGAAGATTGTGCAGCCGTTCCGCGCTGAATATCGGCAGAAGCGCAAGACCGAGTTTCGCGACAGAGCGCATGCGCTGCTCGCGCAGGTCGGGCTCAAGGACTTCGGCAAGAAGTATCCATGGCAGCTCTCCGGTGGCATGCTGCAGCGAGCAAATCTATGCCGCGCGCTGATCCACGAGCCGCGCATGCTGCTGCTCGACGAGCCCTTTGGCGCCCTCGATCAGTTCACGAAGGAAGAGCTGTGGTCGATCCTGCAGGAACTATGGCTGCAGCATAAGCCGACGGTGCTGCTGGTTACGCATGATCTGCGCGAAGCCGGTTTCCTCGCCAGCCGCATCTGCGTGATGAGCGCACGGCCAGGCCGCATCCTCGACGACAGCCCGGTGGATTTCCCGCGGCCGCGCGCCATTCCGATGACGTTCGAACCTGACTTCGTTGCGCTGAACCAGCGCCTCCGCGAGCTCATCGTCAACGCGCGCACCAGCGCGTCAGCAACGCAGGAGGCATAAATGAACCTCGGCCTTCGTCAAAAGCTCTGGTCGCTCGGGCTGATCATCGCCTTCTTCGTCGGTTGGCAGCTGTTCTGTATCGTCTCGGGGATGTCCGATTTGATCCTGCCGCGCCCGACGGACGTTCTCGCGACGTTGATCGCGCGTTTCCCGGTGCTATGGCCGCATATCGTGCAAACCCTGGTCACCACCATGACCGGTTTCGCGCTCGGCGTCGGCCTCGGCGTCGTGCTCGGCGCAATCATCGGCGTGTCGAAAGTCGCCTATGACACTGCTTATCCGCTGCTCGTCGGCTTTTCGTCCATCCCCAAAGTCGCGGTCGTGCCGATCTTCGTGCTCTGGTTTGGATCCGGCTCGGTGCCGGCCATCCTCACTGCGTTGTCGATCTGCTTCTTTCCCATCGTTGTGAATATCGCCACCGGCCTCGCCACCACCGAACCGGAAATGGAAGACGTGCTGAAAGCGCTCGGCGCCAGCAAGATGGACATTCTCTGGAATGTCGGCCTGCCGCGCACGATGCCGTTTTTCTTCGCTTCGCTGAAGGTGGCGGTCAGCTACGCCTTTGTCGGCGCGGTGCTGGCAGAGACGGTCGCGTCCAATCGTGGCATCGGCAATGTGATGATGAGCGCATCATCTAACTTCAATGTACCGCTCGTCTTCGCCTGCCTGTTCATTCTCGCGATCCTCGGCGTCGCCCTCTACGTCATTTTCTCCCTGATCGAAGCGCGCGTGACTGGATGGGCCACGCGCAAGAACGATCTCGTCGCGACCTGATCAACACCATCAACCAGGAGACTGTCATGTTGAAGAGATTGACTGCCCTCGCCTTCTCGAGTGTCTTGCTTGCGAGCACCGCGTCCGCGCAGGAGACGACCATCAAATTCACGCTCGGCTGGAAGACGCAAGGCAGCGATGCCGCTTTCTTCTATGCAAAGGACAAGGGTTATTTCAAAGAAGAAGGCCTGAACGTCGTGATCGATCAGGGCGAAGGGTCGGGCGCTACCGTGACCCGCATCATGTCCGGCGCCTGGGATGCCGGCTTCGGCGACGTCAACGCCATCATCCAGAACTCATCCACGCGACCGCAGGATGCGCCGGTCATGGTCTATATGATGTGGAACCAGCCGCCCTTCTCGATCGTCACCAAGAATTCCAGCGGCATCAAGACCATCAAGGATTTCGAAGGCCGCACGCTCGGCGGCGCGCAGGGCACGCCGACGACACGCCTATTGCCGGTGTTCATCCAGAAGAACGGGCTCGCCGCCGACAAGATCAAGGTATCGAACATGGCGCCGAACCTGCAGGAACCGATGCTGATCAAGGGCGACATCGACGCGGCGCTCGTGTTCAACATCACCAGCTACTTCAATCTGGTGTTGAACCGCCAGGATCCCGACAAGGACTTCAAGTGGTTCTCGTTCGGTGAATTCGGTCTCGATCTCTATTCCAACGGAGTGATGGTCTCGCAGAAGCTGCTGAAGGACAATCCGAAGGCGGTGACCGGTCTCGTCCGGGCGATCAACAAGGCAAATATCGCCATCGCCAAGGATCAGAACGAAGCCATGAAGTCCGTCGTCGCCTATGACAATCTGGTCGATGTGCCGGTCGAGAAGCGCCGCATGCAGTTCGCCTTCGACAAACTGATAGTTTCGCCGGAGATGAAGGAAATCGGCATCGGCGACATCAAGGATGACCGCATGGCCCGCGCCATCGGCATGGTGGTCGAAGGCTATGAGCTGAAGCGCACCCCGACGCCGAAGGAAATCTTCTCGCGCGACTTCCTGCCGCCGCGTAGTGAGCGCGAACTCGTCTATACCGCGAATTGACATCCCTTTTGTCCCTGGCGCGATGCGGCACCTCGTGCCGTATCGCGTCCGGGGCACGTTTGGAGTTCAATCATGGTCAAGACGCTGTCTACGGCACACGCCTTCACCGGCACCGCCCTCGTGCCTCAGACCGACATCACTTATACGAACGGTCTGATCACGAAAGTGTCGGCAGGCGCTGCGACCACGCCGCAGGCGAACCACCTCATCATCCCTGCGCTGGTCAACGCCCATGACCATGCACGTCCTTCCATGACCTCCTTCGGCGCGTCAGGGATGCCGTTGGAATCGTGGATCCTTCGCTCGGTTTTCGGTACACCGCCAGACGCCTATCTCGCTGCCGCCGTTTCGCTCGCCCGCTCGGCGCGCGCCGGCTGTGGTGGCGCGATGATCCATTATACCCGCCCGAGCGGTAAATTACCGATTGTCGACGAGGTGATCGCAATCGGGCGGGCCGCACGTGATGTCGGCATCCGGATCGCGTTCGCCCTAGCGATGCGCGACCAGAACCCGCTGGTCTATGGCGATAGCGCAGACGTACTTTCGACTTTGTCCGATGAAGATCGCAGCACGATCCAGGACTTGTTCATCCGCCCGAGCCCCTCAGCGACCGAGTATCTCGACCGCGTCGATGCGATCCATGCCACCATCGCCGGGCCGATGACCGACGTGCAATACGGGCCGGCCGGCGTGCAGTGGTGTTCGCCTGCCTTGCTCGAAGCGATTGCAGAACGTTCCGCAACCACCGGCCGACGCGTCCATATGCATCTGCTGGAGACCATCTATCAGCGGCAATGGGCCGACCGCGCATTTCCGGGTGGCGTGGTACGCTTTCTCAAGAATATCGGCCTGCTGTCCGAGCGTCTGACCATTGCCCACTGCATCCATGCCCGACCGGACGAGCTCGACATGATCGCAGAAGCCGGTGCGACCATCGTAACGAATTTCAGCTCCAACCTGCATCTGCATTCCGGCTTCCCGCCCATCGCGGATGCGCATCGTCGTGGCTGCAGAATTGCGGTTGGTATCGACGGCGTTGCACTTGACGAGGATGACGATGCGATCCGCGAAATGCGGCTCGTGCAAATGGCCCATGGCGGCCTAGGCTTCGAGCGAACCTGGAGCCGCGGAGAGTTTCTATCGCTCGCTGTTCGCAACGGCCGGCGGTCGATCGGCGCACCCGGCCCGGGCGCGCTCGCCGCCGGCGAGGCTGCGGATTTCGTCGTCCTCGATATCGGCCAACTCGACCGCGATGCAATCATGCCGGTGGATCCAATCGACATGCTGTTTGCGCGCGGCAATAGCAGCTGCGTGCGTGAGGTCATCGTCGATGGTCGCACGATCTGCCGCGACGGCAAGCTCACCGGCGTCGATCTCGACGCGATGGAAGCCGAAATCCGCAAGATGTATCGGGCGAGCGCACCGCAGTTCAAGGCGCTTGAGCATGCCTGGAAACCACTTGAAGGCGCGCTGACGCATTGGTTCCGACATCAAGGCTGTTGTTAGCCGAAGATATTCGAACGCCTCAATTCACCTGTCGCTTTTCGAGTTTCCGCGCCAGCGTCCGACGATGCATGCCCAGACGGCGGGCGGTTTCGGAAATATTGAAATCGCTCTCCACCAGCGTCTGGTGAATGCGTTCCCATTCCAGGGTCTTGATGGAGGTCGGACGCTCGGTAAGCGCCACCTGCGTATCGCCAGCAGCTTTCTGGAAAGCCTCCTCGATATCGTCGGTGTTCGACGGCTTCGCGAGATAATGACAGGCGCCGAGCTTGATGGCCTCGACCGCAGTTGCGATGCTGGCATAGCCTGTGAGAACAACGATCAGCATGTCCTCGCTCAACGCATGCAGCGCCTCGACGCAGGCAAGACCGGAGGCCCCGGCGAGCTTGAGATCGACCACCGCATAACCCGGCACCTTGTCGCCGAGCACTTCGGTAAGCGTTTCAAAACCTTCCGCATGCAGCACATTGTAGCCGCGGCGCTCGAACGAGCGCTTGAGGGTGCGGGCAAAGCCTTCGTCATCTTCGACGATGATCAAGAGACGTTCATCGGACATGTCTGTGTGCTCCTATCGCAAGGGCAGACAAAGGCAGGGACAGCGTGACAACGGCACCGCCGACCGGTCGATTATCCGCCACGACCGAACCGCCCAGCTTGCGGACGGCATTGACCACCAGGAACAGGCCCAGCCCGCGGCCCGGCCGGCCTTTGCTCGAATTATAGGGCTTGCCAAGATTTGCCAGCATCTCCGCGGCAAAGCCCGGCCCCATATCGCTCACTTTCAGCACCAGCATATCGCCCGCCCGTTCCAGCGCGATGCGGATCCAGAGCGGCGAGACCTCATTGGCGTTGTCGAGCACATTGAAGATCGTCTGCTTCAAGGCTGAGTCGGAAACGATCGGCATATCCTCGCCGAAGTTGTTCTCGTAAACCAGCGTGCCGCTCGACCGCGCCATCCGCCAATCCTCGACGAGTTCACCAAAGAAATCATTCACGGATGTCACTGCAGGCGCCTCGCCGCGCATGTCTCCGGCCGACATCAGGATGCCGGTCACGATCGATTTGCAGCGTTGCACCTCGGCTTGCATTTCGGCGATCTCTTCCATCAGCTCGGGATTGCTGGCGAGCGCCGGCATGCGTCGCCAATCGCTGAGGATCACAGAGAGTGACGCCAGCGGCGTGCCGAGTTCGTGCGCGGCGCCAGAGGCAAGAAGCCCCATGCGGACGATATGGTCTTCCTCGGCAGCCTGCTGACGTAATGCAGCGAGACCATTGTCGCGGTCACGCAGGTTGCGGGCGATACGCGTCATGAACACGACGATCAGCGCCGCATCGAGCACGAAGCAGATCAAGGTGCCGACGATGTGGATCTGGAACAGATGATCCGCCATCCCGGCTGGTAAAGCCAGCGGGCGATGAAAGATGATCAGCCCTGCGAAGCACAGGCTGGCGACGATCACAATCACCCAGGTGAAGCGGGCATTGAGCAGCATCGCACCAAGCGTGACCTGCAGCAGATAGAGCGACACGAAAGGGTTGGTGGCGCCGCCGCTGAGATAAAGCTGCGCCGTCAGCGCGGCGACATCAAGCAGCAGGAGCAGAAGCAATTCGCGATCGCGCGCATCGGTCTGCTTGCGCAACCATTCCTGACTGATGACATTGAGAAAGATCGAACCGCACAGCACCGAGATCATCGGCATCAGCGGCAGCTCGACGCCCATCACGAAATGGACGAAGCCGATGGTGACCACCTGACCAATCACGGCGATCCAACGCAGCTGGATCAGCTGGTTGATGTTCTTGACGTTGGTGGTTTCGTCGAGCGGCAGGGTGACAGGCGAAACGGTGACAGCGCGCGGAACGGCATCCGGACCGACACCGGCGCCGTCCGATCCAATTATGTTGCCAGAAACTCCGAAACCCTGCATTTCGCACCGTCATGCGCGATGTGCACGATCCTGCCTGATCGGCGCGACATCTGTCATGTCATACGCGAGATGGTGATTTTTTCCGAATCTTCCACTCGTGGCGCCCGACATGGACAGCGCCGGCGGCGAGCATCAAAGCCAGCCCGAACCAGGTCAGCGCGTAGACGGCGTGATTGTTCGGGAAGGAGACGACCGTCAGGCCCCCATGGGGCTGACCGGGCGCATCGAGGGACTTGTCGGCATCAATGAAATAGGGCGCGACCACGGCGAGATTCTGGCTCTCGGCGATTGCAGCGACATCCCTGGAAAACCAGCGGCCCGCGGCAGGATCGTTGTTGCGCAAGAAGCCACCTTTGGGCTCGGAGATGCGCAACAGGCCGGTCACAGTTACGGACGATGCGGGAGGTGCAAAAGCACCGGCCTTGCGCTCGTCCGGGCTGACAAAGCCGCGATTGACGAGAACCGTGAAGCCAGTATCGGTGCGCAACGGGGTCAGAACCCAAAAGCCCGCGCCGAGATCGGACACGGCCTGCACCATCACGTCCTTGCCCGGCACGAATGTGCCCGACGCTGTGACGCGGCGATATTCGTCAGTCGTACGGGAAATGGCCAGCCACGCCGCGGGCCCGGGTGCAGCAGCGGGCGCGGCGTGGCTGCGCTGATCGACACGTTCGATCAGATCCAGTTTCCAGGCACGGCGCTCGACCTGCCAGATACCGAGCGCTGTCAAGCCTGCAATCCCGAGGATGGCGAGAATCGCCAGCACCGAAAGCGTCACCGTGCCGCGCGGGGCGCGGTCGGTGTCGCTCATCAGGGCATGTTCCTCATGTCGTGGACGGGCATCATGTTCACGTTCAGATGGTACATCACCCACAACGAGCCGGCGAGCGCGATCACCACGACGATGACGGTGAAAATGAGCGCCATCATGGTCCAGCCGCCGTCCGACGTCGTATTCATGTGCAGGAAGTAGACCATGTGAACCACGATCTGCACCATAGCCATGGCAACGATGATCGCGATGGTCCAGTTCTTGTTCTCGATCGCACCGGTCATCACCAGATAGAACGGGATGGCGGTGAGAATGACCGAAAGAATGAAGCCGGTCATGTAGGACTTGAACGAGCCGTGGTCGCGGCCGTCATCGTGGCCATGCGCGTGATCGTCGTGACCGTGACCAGCGTGTGCGTCGGCGTTCATCGCACGACTCCCATCAGATAGACGAAGGTGAAGACGCCGATCCAGACGACGTCGAGGAAGTGCCAGAACATACTGAGACACATCAGGCGCCGCTGATTGGCCTCGATAAGGCCGAACTTCGCCACCTGCACCATCAACACCACAAGCCAGATGATGCCGAAGGTGACGTGCAAACCGTGAGTGCCGACCAGCGTGAAAAAGGACGAGAGGAAAGCGCTGCGCCACCAGCCCGCACCTTCATGGATCATATGGTGGAACTCGTAGAGCTCAATTCCCAGGAAGGCGAGCCCGAACAGGCCGGTAATCGCCAGCCACATCTGGGTCGCGCCGACCTTGCCCTTCTGCATCTCCAGCATGGCGAAGCCATAGGTGATGGAGGAGAACAGCAGCATCGCGGTGTTGAGCGCGACCAGCTTGAGATCGAACAGATCCTTCGGTCCCGGACCGGCGGCGTAGCTCGTGCCGAGCACGCCGAAGGTCGCGAACAGCATCGCGAAGATCAGGCAGTCGCTCATCAGATAGAGCCAGAAACCGAGCATGGTGCTCTGGCCGGGCGGATGATCGTGCTCGTCGGCGACGTAGAAGACCGGCGCCTCGCCGTTCATGGTTTGGGTCGGTGCGCTCATGATGCGGCCTGTGCTGCCAAGAGCTTGGTACGCTCGGCTTCCGTGTTGATGACCTGATCCACCGGGATGTGGAAGTCACGCTTGTAGTTGAAGGTGTGATAGATGGCGCCGGCGATGAGCGAGACGAAGGCGACCACGGCCAACAGCCACATGTGCCAGATCAGCGCGAAACCCAGTGCAGTCGCAAAGCCTGACAGGATGATGCCAGCACCGGTGTTCTTCGGCATATGAATCGGCTTGAAACCCTCCAGTGGACGTTGATAGCCGCGCTGCTTCATGTCGTACCAGGCGTCATTGTCATGCACGACCGGCGTGAAGGCGAAGTTGTAGTCCGGCGGCGGCGACGAGGTGGCCCATTCCAGGGTACGGCCGTTCCATGGATCGCCAGTATTGTCGACCAGTTGCTTGCGCTGCCAGACGCTGACGGCGATCTGCAGCAGCAAGGCGCCGATGCCGGCCGCGATCATCGCCGCACCGATGCCGGCAATGACGAACCAGATCTGCAGCGACGGGTCGTCGAACACGCGCATGCGGCGGGTGACGCCCATGAAGCCGAGCACATAGAGCGGCGTAAAGGCGACCCAGAAGCCGACGACCCAGAACCAGAACGACACCTTGCCCCAGAACTCATTAAGCTTGAAGCCGAACGCCTTCGGGAACCAGAAATTAATCGCGGCGAACACACCGAACACCACGCCACCGATGATGACGTTGTGGAAGTGAGCGATCAGGAACAGCGAGTTATGCAGCACGAAGTCGGCCGGCGGAATCGCCAGCATGACGCCGGTCATACCGCCGATGACGAAGGTCAGCATGAAGGCCACGGTCCACATCATCGGCAGATCGAACCGGATTCGGCCACGATACATCGTGAACAGCCAGTTGAAGATCTTCGCGCCCGTCGGGATCGAAATGATCATGGTCGTGATTCCGAAGAAGGAATTCACGCTGGCGCCCGAGCCCATGGTAAAGAAGTGATGCAGCCAGACGAGATAGGACAGGATCGTGATGACGATCGTGGCGTAGACCATCGACGTGTAGCCGAACAGCTTTTTGCCTGAGAACGTCGAAGTCACTTCCGAGAACACGCCGAACAGCGGCAGGATCAGAATGTAGACTTCCGGGTGGCCCCAGATCCAGATCAGGTTCACGTACATCATCGGGTTGCCGCCGAGATCGTTCGTGAAGAAGTTGGTGCCGACGTAACGGTCCAGCGACAGCAGCGCCAAAACCGCGGTGAGCACCGGGAAGGACGCGACGATCAGGACGTTGGTGCAGAGCGAGGTCCAGGTGAAGACCGGCATCTTCATCATGGTCATGCCGGGGCAGCGCATCTTCACGATGGTCGCAATCAGGTTGATGCCTGATAGTGTCGTGCCGACACCCGCGACCTGCAGCGCCCATATGTAATAATCGACGCCTACATCCGGGCTGTAGCCGATATTCGACAGCGGCGGATAGGCCAGCCAGCCGGTCTTGGCGAATTCGCCGACGAACAGCGAGATCATCACCAGCACGGCGCCACCGGTGGTCATCCAGAACGAGAAGTTGTTCAGGAACGGGAACGAAACGTCGCGGGCGCCGATCTGCAGCGGCACGATGTAGTTCATCAAGCCGGTCACAAAAGGCATCGCCACGAAGAAGATCATGATCACGCCGTGGGCGGTGAAGACCTGATCGTAGTGGTGGGCGTTGAGATAGCCCTCAGAGCCACCGAAGGCGAGCGCCTGCTGCAGACGCATCATGACTGCATCGGCGAAGCCGCGCAGGAACATCACGAGACCGAGGATCATATACATGATACCGATCTTCTTGTGGTCCACGCTGGTGAACCATTCCTTCCAGAGATAACCCCAGAGACGGAAATAGGTCAGGCCAGCCACGAGCGCGATGCCACCGAGCGCAACGGCGCAAAAGGTGGCGACGACGATCGGCTCGTGCAGCGGCAACGACTCGAAAGTAAGGCGGCCGAAGAGAATCTTCGCCAAGCCGGTGTTTTCAGCAATTCCGGTAGCAGCAGACATGGGACTCGATCCGGATCAGGTGTTGGAAGCGCGTCGCTCAGCGGACGACGGCACAGGCGTGAATTGAAATGGTGCGGGCGCACGGGTGCGCGACAAGCCGGCGCCACTCATCGGCGTCGGATCGCCCGGCGTGAATGTGCGGTCGGCCGCTTCGCGGACGGCGTCGGCGACGGTGCAGACGCTGGCGACGTAGTTCTTGACCGAAGCCGAACCGTCGAGTTGCGAGACATTGTACTTCAGCGGCAGGATGTTGCGGGCGCTGGCGAGGCCCATGCCGCCCTTGCTGTCGATCGCCATCATTTCGCTCATGCACATCTTGCCGGGCTGGGCGCACTGATTGAGGATCAGCTTGTACAGATCGGCATCGACGCTGCTGTAGAGCTTCACCGGCACCTTCTCGCTCGGCTTTTCGAGCTCGAGATAGATGTCGCGGCTCAACTTGTCCTGACTCCCCTTGGCCTTGGCAATCCAGGCATCGAAGCCGGCCTGATCGACGCCGTGGAAGGCGAAGCGCATATTGGAGAAGCCGGCACCCGAATAGTTGGCCGAAAAGCCTTCATACTTACCGGGCTTGTTGATGACGGCGTGAAGCTTCGTTTCCATGCCGGGCATCGCATAAATCTGGCCGGCCAGCGCGGGAATGTAGAACGAGTTCATCACCGAAGTGCCGGTGATCTTGAAGCGGATCTGGCGATCCAGCGGGGCGACGAGCTCGTTGACCGCAGCCACGCCATATTCCGGATAGATAAAGAGCCACTTCCAGTCGAGCGCCACAACCTCGACGACAAGCGGATCGTTCAGAGTCGCGGCCTGGCCCGGCGCGATACGATCGAGGCGACGATACGGATCGAGGAGATGAGTGCTGCTCCAGGTTACGGCGCCGAGGCAGATGATGATCAGCAGCGGCATCGACCAGATAACGAGTTCGAGATGGGTGGAGTGATCCCAATCCGGCTCATATGGAGCGGCGGTATTCGACTGGCGGTACTTCCAGGCGAAGAACACGGTGAGCGCCATCACCGGGATAATGATGAGCAGCATCAGAACCACAGAAACGACTACGAGGTCGCGCTGTTGCACTGCGATGTCACCCGCAGGATTCATGACCACGAAATTGCAGCCGCCCAGCAAGGCAACCAAGGGCAGCAGAAGGAGGATTCTCAGGCGGCTCAAGGTCTTACCCATTCGATAATGTCCGTTCGCGCGCACGGTTAGGCGCATTTGCTGCAGGGCAACATTGGACAATTTGTCCAATGGTTCGGAACTGAGCTTCACGACAAATCGTCAACTGGCCGGCATGCATTCTTGCGCCGAATTCAGTATATGCAACCTACGATACGAATGGATTGAAGATATGGCGCAAGCGACATCGACGATGGAACAGGATGCGCGTCGCCTCAACGCGGACAGCCATGGTCAGGTGAATCCGGGCGAGATCGCCATCGGCGTGATCATCGGGCGCACGTCGGAATTCTTCGACTTCTTCGTCTATGCGATCGCCTCGGTGCTGGTATTTCCGAAGCTGGTCTTCCCGAATCTCGATCCGCTGACCGGTACTCTCTATTCTTTCGCGATCTTTGCGCTCGCCTTCATCGCGCGCCCGATCGGCACCATCATCTTCACGGAGATCGACCGCCGTCAGGGCAAGGGCGCGAAGATGACCGTGGCGCTGTTCCTGCTCGGCGTCTCCACCGTCGCCATCGCGTTCCTGCCCGGCCACGAGACCATCGGTGTCGCGTCTGCCTGGCTGCTTGCCGCTGCGCGCATTGGCCAGGGCCTCTCCTGGGGCGGCACCTGGGACGGTCTCGCTTCGCTACTCGCGCTGAACGCGCCGGAAGGCCGCAAGGGTTGGTACGCCATGATCCCGCAGCTCGGCGCCCCGATCGGCCTGATCGTCGCTTCGGCATTGTTCGCTTTCTTCGTCGATACCCTGTCGGCGGAAGACTTCCTCGATTGGGGCTGGCGCTACCCGTTCTTCGTCGCTTTCGCCATCAACGTGGTCGCGCTGTTCGCACGCCTGCGCATGGTGGTGACCCCGGGCTACACCGAACTGTTCGAAAGCCGTGAACTCGAACCGTCGTCGGTGCCGGAAACCCTTGCACAGCAGGGCCGTACCATCGTTGTCGGCGCCTTCGCGCCGCTGGCTTCTTTCGCCCTCTTCCATATGGTCACGGTGTTTCCGCTGTCCTGGGTGTTCCTGTTCACGCGTGAAACGCCCGGCCGCTTTCTTGTGATCGAATGCATCGGCGCCGTAGTCGGCATCATCGCGATGCTGTTCTCGGGCTATATCGCCGACAAAGTCGGCCGCCGTACCCTGCTTGCAGGCTCGGCAATCGCGATCGCGGTGTTCTCCGGCTTCGCTCCGCAGATGCTGGACGGCGGCCTCGTCGGCGAACTCGCCTTCATGGTCCTGGGCTTTGTATTGCTCGGCCTGTCGCTCGGCCAGTCCTCGGGCTCGGTCGCATCGAGCTTCCGCAAGCGCTATCGCTACACCGGCTCGGCACTCACCACCGACCTCGCCTGGCTGTTCGGTGCCGGCTTCGCGCCGCTGGCCGCGCTTCTGCTGTCGAGCCATTTCGGCCTGTCATCGTCGGGTGTCTATCTGCTTTCAGGCGCGGTCTGCACGCTGCTGGCGATTTCAATCAACCGCCAGTTCGCCAGCCGCGACGCTGAAGCGGTTCAGCCGTGAACACGGCAGAGCAAGCCAGATAACAAAAAGGGCCCGGCATCTGCCGGGCCCTTTTCGTTTACCCCCGCAAACGCTCAGGCGTTGGCGCCGCCATCCACCAGAAGGCCGGTGCCGGTGATCTGACGCGCGGCAGGACTCGCCAGGAAAGCAACCGCGGCCCCGATATCTTCCGGCTTGCCGTAATGCCCCAGCGCCGAAAACGCGCGCTGCGCATCCGATGTCTCGCCCTCGGCCGGATTCATATCGGTATCGGTCGATCCTGGATGGACAAGATTGACTGTGATACCGCGTGGGCCAAGCTCGCGGGCCAGACCGCGGGTGAAAGACAGTAGCGCTGATTTCGACATCGAGTAGACGGTGATCCCTGGGAACGGGACGCGCTCGGCAAGATTGGAGCCGATCGAAATGATGCGGCCGCCCTGCCCAAGCAGCGGAATGGCAGCCTGCGAAGCCAGCACCACCGAGCGCACATTGACGTCGAGGATGGCATCGATATCGGCGAGGCTCATCTCGGCCACCGGGCCGCCGCGGGCGATGCCGGCATTATTGACGAGAATGTCGAGGCCACCGAGCTTCTCAGCGGCGTCCTTAACCGACCGCTTCACGGCGTTCGCATCGGCGCTGTCAGCCCGGATCGCAAAGCCATGTCGGCCGAACGTTTCGATGGCGCGGACGACCTCCGCGGCCTTGTCGGCGGAGCGCTCGTAAGTAATTGCAACGTCAGCCCCTTTTGCCGCGAGCGCTTTTGCTATGGCCGCGCCGATGCCGCGTGATGCGCCGGTGACTAGGGCGCGCTTTCCAGTCAGATCGTTCATGCTTTTTCTTTCTGTAGTGAACAATATAGAAATCAGCTAAGCGCATTGCGGCGGACGGTCAAGGGAATTATATAACGATCGATGCAGAAAACGGATAACACGCTCTCGACCACTCCGGCCAAGCCCAGCCGTGGCCGCCCGCGCGCTTTCGACCGCGAGGCCGCGCTGGCGGCAGCAACGCGTCTGTTCTGGCAAAAAGGCTATGCCGCTACCTCCATTTCGGAGCTCACCGAGGCCATGGGGATTGGAACGCCGAGCCTCTATGCGGCCTTCGGATCGAAAGAGGCGCTGTACGGCGAGGCGCTGCGTTATTATGGCCAGAATTACGAAGGGCTGGTCTGGGGCAATTTCGCCAAGGCCCCAACGGCGCGCGAGGCGATCGCGGCACTCCTGATGGATTCGGCTGCAGCCTTGACCGCTTCGGTTGGACGCTGCGAGCCGCTTGGCTGCATGGTCACGCTCTCGACGGTGGGCAGCGAAGGACAAGTAGAGCTGGGCGAAACCGTGCGCGCAGCGCGCGCGGGTGGGCTCGAAAGAGTCAGCGAGCGACTTCGCCGTGCGGTCGATAACGACGAGCTCGATGCATCGATCGATATCAACGGGCTCGCGCGGTTCGTGCTCGCCGTGCAGAACGGCATGTCGCTGATGGCGCGGGATGGGGCGAGCCGGGAAGAATTAGAGGCCGTGGCCCGCCACACGATGCGTGGCTGGGACAGCCAAACCGGCGCCTGACACAGCATCGGATATATGGCGCCGCGAGGCGCGGAGCGATTGATTCAGGTCCAACTGCCAGAGTCGTCAGGTGGACTCGCTCCGGCCGAAGGGTCAGTCCCGCAAATCGTAGCGATAAGATTTCGAGACGATTTGCCAGCCGTCGGCGAGCTTCATCGCGACCAGATAGTCGGTGAAGTAGCGCGGCGGCAATTGGCAGCGCACCTTGATAAAAGCTGTCTTCTCATCGGAGCGATCGACCGTAACGATGAAATCCTCGCGCGCCTTGCCATCGGCCTTGCCGGAGCTCCGCTTGCGGACCATCGCCATCCAGTCCGGCACAGTGAGAACCTTGAGCTCACCATTCTCGACCCAGCGCAGATCTGCGCTCGGATGGAAGATCGCGCCGAGCTTATCGGCATCAGCTTCGTAAAGGCCATCAAAATAGTGCTGGATCACGGCTTCGACGGTCGAACGATCATAGGTCACGGCATTCCTCCACGCACGATTTGCCTTGCCTGTATGACATGGAAGTCATGGCGGGCATACCCTGCCGGTCAACCGCCGGTACGCACGGGGCCTATGACAATTTGTCTAGGCTTCATGACGGCAAAGCAGGCGCACAATTCTAGCCAGCCATTGCTGGAGTTTCGAGATGGTCTCAGCAGTCCAGCCTACCGCCGACATCGACGCATTCCTTGCCGGCGCGCAATTCGCCGATGCCTTCTGCATCACGACCGCTACGACGCTGTCCGCGCGCGAGGCCGCCGAACGCATGCTCAGCCGCTCGCCGTGGTGGGTGGACGCGCTGATGAAGCTCCGCGACGCCATCGTCACGCCACTTGGGTTGAAGACGGCGAAATCGGCACGCAATGAAAAGGTTGAAAAGGTGGGTTTCTTCCCGCTGCTGAGCGAGACGCCGCAGCGCCTGGTGGCTGGCTTCAATGACAGCCACCTCGATTTTCGCGTGGTGATCGACGTCGCATCCCTCGAAGCCGGCCAACGCGTGACGGCAACGACCATCGTACTGACCCATAACTGGATTGGCCGGACCTATCTCACGATCATCACACCGTTCCACCGTATGGTCGTCCGTTCCATGCTGAAGCAGGTGCAACAAAAACCGTGAACCAGCCGATCTGACGCAGACCAAGCTGGAACGGCTGCGCTGCCCCTCGGTTAATGCGCATGACATTTTCAGAGTTCGACCTCCAGCGCGACGAGAACGTCCATCTTACGCTGGCCCGTGCCTTCGATGCGGCCTGGGAACCGTTCATCGCCCGTGAAGGTGATACCGTCGATACCCACGACAATCGCCGCCGCCTTGCCGCACGTATCGTCGCGCTGGCCCGATCCGGGCAAACCGATGAGAACGAGCTCGGAGAGGCTGGCCTGATCTATATGCGGGTGCTGACCGACGCGGCCCGCCTTTCCGAGCGCATCCGCGAAATGCCGTCGCCTGCACTGGTGCCTCAGGATGCGGATCATCGAGAGTTTGGCCACGATGCCGTCGAGGCGATGTCGTCGGCTCTCGATCTATGTATCGAGGAATTGCCACTGTTCATTCCCGCCGATGCCGTTCAGGTCCTCTCGAACTGCATCGTCGATGAAGCCGCTCGCGGCGAGCGCGATCCCGAGCGATTGCATTTTCACGCCATGGCGACGCTCATGTCGCGTCAATGACTTTCTTGCCCGCCAGCGGCGGATCGGCCTCGGCCCATTCGGAAACGCAACGCTCGAGGTCCTTCAGGTTCTGCCTCATCTGCTCCAGCGAAAAACCGATGGCAAAAAAGCGCTCGGCCATATCGCCGGGCAGGCCGCGCGTCAGCCCTTCCTGACGGAGTTTGGCGACCTCCTCTCCGTAGAGTTTCAAGGCCGTCTGCACCGGATAAATGGCCGGCGCACCGGTACCGCTACGCAGCGCCACCGCGGTCGAATGCAGGAAGGTTGCCATTGCCTCGCTCACCCGCGCCAGCGGGCCGGCAAGCCTGACCTGCAACGGCGATGGCAGAGGCACAACGGTGGAACGCCCGATCATGACCAGATCGTGGCGCAGACGCAGCGTGGTGCGCAGTAGCGGACCGGTATCGGGTCCCTTGGAGAGGTGCGCCGCACGTTCGCGCTCGGCTTCGGCACCGATCGCCTGCAGGCTGGTGATCGCATGACCGATGCCATCCTGAAGCCGATGCAACGCTTCGTTATCGCGACCACGCGTCAGCGCGGCCAAAAGCTCGGAGAGAGCCGTGGCGATCAGATCGAGCGCGTGCGCCGCATTGATCCGGACCTGGCTATGCGCGCGCGAGGGCAGTACGATGAAGGACACGAGCAAACCGGTGATCGCGCCGACGGTGACTTCGAGCACCCGATCGATGGCAGACTCCAGCGGCGTGTTGTGGTTCATTAATGGCAACAGCAGCACGATGATGGCCGTCACCGGCGCGACATTGAGGCTGGGATTGATGGCGGCGATGAAGGCCAGCGGCGCCACTGCCAGCACCAGGACGAGCAGCAGCATGCTCTCATTGGAATGTGGAATCAGGATCGCCACGGCGCCGCCATAAACCGCGCCACCGATGGTACCGATGAGATAATCGCGCGTCGCTTTTAGCGAGCGCCCCACGCTCATCTGGGTGACGATGATTGCAGTCAGCACCGCCCAGAGCGGCAGCTTGAGCCCAAATGTCAGCGCCACGATCAGCGACGTCAGCGCGGCCGCCGTCACCCGGATGCCAAGCCCGAGTTCGATCGTATGGGCGCGGAAGAAGGCCGCCACACGTTTCAGCACTCCAAACATTTCCCGGAATACGGACATGTGACGATCGATCCCTGACGCGGATAATGGCCGGCTCGCATGGCTGGTCCCCGCGCCGCCATACCAGCTTGAAACGCCGATTGTGCTTGCTTAAGGCTAATTCGATAAGAGTGAGGAAACACAATGGCCAACGAGACCGCAACGCTTGCCGCCTATGTCGCCAGCCTGAAATTCGACGACATTCCACAGGAGGTGCTGGAACGCGCCAAGTGCCTCATTCTCGATTATCTCGGCAGCACCATCCGCGCCCGCAGCGAAGCCGAATCCACGCCCTCGCTCCTGAAGATGCTGGAAACCCTGTCGCTGGACGGCAAGGGTGGCTCCACCGTGTTCGGCGACAGCAAGACCTGGACGCCTGCCGTGGCCGCCCTGCTCAACGGCGCGCTCGGCCACTCGCTCGATTTCGACGACACCCATGCCGACTCCTCGCTGCATCCCAGTGCCCCGGTCGTCCCGGCAGCCTTCGCCGTCGGCGAGATGGTTGACGCTTCAGGCAAGGACGTACTGACCGCCATCGTCGCCGGCTATGAAGTTTGTTGCCGGCTCGGCAACGCGCTCGACCCGACGTCGCATTACGCCAAGGGTTTCCACCCGACAGCCACTGCCGGCACCTATGGCGCCGCCGCAGCTGCGGGAAAGCTGTTCGGCCTGTCCAAGAAACAGCTGATCTCCGCCTTCGGCGTGTCGGGCAGTCAGGCCGCAGGTTCGTTGCAATTCCTGGTCAATGGCGCCTGGAACAAGCGCTACCAGGTGGGTGCCGCGGCCATGAATGGCGTGATCGCAGCCACACTGGCACGCAACGCATTCATCGGCGCGACGGAATCGGTGGAAGGCAAACATGGCCTGCTGGTGGGCTATAGCGACGACGCCCATCCGGAGAAGGCCACAGCTGATCTCGGCTCGGTCTACGAGACCATGAAAATCGGCGTAAAACCCTATCCGAGCTGCCGCTACACCCATGCTGCCATCGACACACTGATCGCCATGCGCCGCGAGCACAATCTCACGCCCGAGCAGGTCAAGCGCGTCGAGATCGGCCTGCATCGCAACGGCATCACGCTGACCGGCGACGCCGCCACCAAGCGCCACCCAACCTCCATCGTCGGCGGCCAATTCTCAATGTTCTTCACCGGGGCGCTGGCGCTGGACCAAGGCTCGTTCGGCTGGGACGATTACAAACGCCTGGGCGATACGGCCATCGATAGGCTGGCCGACCGCTTCGACGTGGTTCAGGACGAGCGCCTGGAAGGCAAGCGCCATCCCTTCGGAGCGCGCGTGAGCATCCACACAGAGGACGGCGTGCACGAGCGCATCGCGCCCGATCCGTCGGGCGAGCCGGACTCCTTCCCGGACGCAACCGCCATGCAGCAGAAGTTTCTGCAGCTTGCACGTCCCGTACTCGACAAGCGCGCCGACACATTTGCAGATGCGATCCTGACGCTGGAGCAGTTCGATCGCGTGACGACCGCCACGGCGCTGGGGCGCTAATTCCCCGCAATCGTGTCCCGGACTCGACGCGTCGCGCGGGGACACAGAACGCGCCTTAGCATCCGCACAATCGAAAGTCGCTGCGCGCGCGTTTACACCTTCCCGCTCCCGTTGCTATCGTTGCGACAATAAGAAGCAACGGGAGGAGACCACTATGAAGCGTATATTTGCGATCGTGGCTGTCGCTGCGGTCGGCGTAAGTGCCATTGTCGCCATTCAGCCGGCATCGAGCCAAGACGGCTGGGTGACACTGGTCGATGGCACCAAGATGGGCGACTGGGACAAGGTCGCCGATGCCAACTGGACCATGAAAGACGGCGCTCTGGTCGCCGACAAGCTGACCGCGGGCAAGGATCCCGCTTATCTCGTCAGCAAGAAGTCCTACAAGGATTTCCAGATCAAGGCCGAGTTCTGGACCGATGAAGACGCCAATAGCGGCATCTTCATCCGTTGCAAGACGGCCAAGGTGATCGACTCCAAGGAGTGCTACGAGGTCAACATCTTCGACAAGCGCCCCGACCCGACCTATGGCACCGGCGCCATCGTCGATGTGGCCAAGGTCAACCCGATGCCGAAAGCGGCGGGCAAGTGGAACACCTATGAGATCACCGCCAAGGGGCCGAAGATGACGGTCATCCTGAACGGCCAGAAGACCGCGGATGTCGAGGACGGCAAACTCGCCAGCGGCCCGATTGCCCTGCAATACGGCTCCGGCGTGGTGAAATTCCGCAAGGTGCAGATCAAGGAACTGTGATCCGCCAGGGCGGACAGAGCGTCGCGAAATCTGCGACTACTCCCGCCCGGCCTTTTCCTGCTAGGGTGCCAGCCATGAGCTGGCACCCTTCCAACGACCCCATCCTCGGCGATCCCTTCACCTGCGACGCGCTTGAGCTCGCCATCGTCCCGCGCACGCGCGACCTCGGCGACGGGTTTGCCGTCCGCCGTGCGCTGCCCCACGGCAAACGGCAGATGGTCGGCCCTTTCATCTTCTTCGACCATTTCGGCCCGATGCAGTTCATCGCCGGCAAGGGCATGGATGTGCGACCGCATCCGCATATCGGCCTCGCTACCGTCACCTATCTGTTCGACGGCGCCATCATGCATCGCGACAGCGAGGGCAATGTCCGCGAGATCCAGCCCGGCGCCATGAACCTGATGACGGCCGGCCGCGGCATCGCCCATTCCGAACGTACCCCGGACGTCCAGCGCGCCAATGGCCAGAAGATGCTCGGCCTGCAGAGCTGGATTGCCCTGCCGGCCGGCTCGGAAGAGATCGATCCGTCGTTCCAGCACTATGGCGCGGACAGCCTGCCGACCGTGCAGGACAATGGTTTTTCCGCCCGCGTGATCGCCGGCAAGGCGTTCGGCAAGGCTTCGCCCGTGTCCATGGTGTCACCGTGGTTCTATGTGGAGGTCACTGCCAATGCCGGCGCCACGCTGCCGCTCGATCCCGATCACGAGGAGCGCGCGATCTATGTAGTGGATGGCGAAATCGACATCGCCGGCGACCGCCATGAAGGCCCGAAACTGCTGATCTTCCGTCCTGGCGACGAAATCACCATCAAGGTGCAGCGCGACACCCGCATGATGTTCCTCGGCGGCGACGCGCTGGAAGGGCCGCGGCATCTGTGGTGGAATTTCGTGTCCTCCAGCAAGGAGCGCATCGAACAGGCCAAGCAGGACTGGAAGACCGGCCGCTTCGCCCATGTGCCCGACGAACACGAATTTATCCCGCTGCCGGAATAGGGTAACGTCGTCGCCACGACGCCCCGGCAAACGGCCGGTGCCCTGATTTCGAAAGTGACTGACATGACCACGATGGCCTCGAGCGACCTGCCCCTTCCCAAGATCGGGCGTGGCAAGGTCCGCGATATCTATTCCGTCGGCGAGGACCGCGTGCTGCTGCTGACCACCGACCGCATCAGCGCCTTCGATGTGGTCATGAACGAGACCATCCCGATGAAGGGTGCGGTGCTGACGCAGATCAGTGCCTGGTGGTTCAACCAGCTCAACGGCGTGGTGCCCCATCACATGCTCTCCGTCGATGCCGACGAGATCATCAGCGAAGTGCGCGCTCTGGAAGGTCATCGCGACGCCATCGTCGGCCGCGCCATGCTGTGCAAGCGGACCACCGTCTTCCCGATCGAATGTGTGATCCGCGGCTATATTTCAGGCTCGGCCTGGAAGGAGTATGCCGCATCGGGCACGCTGGCCGGCGAGAAGCTCGAAGACGGGCTGCTCGAAAGCCAGAAATTCGCGCAGCCGGTGTTCAGCCCGGCCACCAAGGCCGAGACCGGTCATGACGAGAACATCACCGTCGGCCGCATGCGCGAGATCGTCGGCGAGGAAGACGCCTTCACGCTCGAGAGCATGACCCGCGCCATCTACACCCAGGGCGAGGAGATCGCCCGCGAGGCCGGCATCATCATCTGCGATACCAAATTTGAATTCGGCCGCGACAACGCCGGCCGCATCATCCTGATCGACGAGGTGATGACCCCCGACAGCTCGCGCTTCTGGGCGGCCGACGTCTACAAGCCCGGCCAGCCGCAGCCGAGCTTCGATAAGCAACCGCTGCGCGACTGGCTTGATGTCGAGCGCAAGGCCGGGCGCTGGAACGGCGAGGCCCCACCGCCGACGCTGCCGCAGGAAGTGATCGATGCCACCAGCCGGCGCTACCTGGACGCCTATCGCCGCCTCACCGGCGCCGAACTCACTGTCGAATAGGCGCTTTGCCGAAGAGGCCGCCTTCAACGCCCTATTGGTAGAACCTCAATACCGGACGATCGTGGTGTGCGGTGTTAACAGTCAGCGCGATGCCCGGCACCAAGCCGGACATCTCGTGCATTCCTGATGCCGAAGGCAGGAACGTTAGATCCCCGACATCATGATGTATTTGATCTCGACATATTCTTCCATGCCGTGACGGGAGCCTTCGCGGCCGAGGCCCGACTCCTTCACGCCGCCGAACGGCGCGACTTCCGTCGTGATCAGGCCGGTATTGACGCCCACCATGCCTGATTCCAGCGCTTCAGCAACGCGCCAGACGCGGCCGAGATCCCGCGAGTAGAAGTAGGATGCCAGACCGAAAGGCGAGGCGTTGCACATGGCGATGACGTCGGCTTCGTCCTTGAAACGAAACACCGGCGCCAGCGGACCGAAGGTTTCTTCCTGCGCGACGATCGCATCCGGCTTTACATTGGCGAGCACGGTCGGCTCGAAGAATGTGCCGCCTAGCGCATGGCGCTTACCGCCGGTCACGATCTTGGCGCCGCCCTTTACCGCATCGGCGATATGGCGCTCGACCTTCTCCACCGACTCCATGTTGATCAGCGGCCCCTGGGTAACACCCTGCTCGGTGCCGTCGCCGATCTTCATCGCGGCGACCTTCTTCGACAACTTCTCGACGAACTGGTCGTAGATGCCATCCTGGGCATAGAGGCGATTTGCGCAAACGCAGGTCTGCCCCATGTTGCGGTACTTCGAGACGATCGCGCCTTCGACGGCCGCATCGATATCGGCGTCGTCGAAGACCACGAAGGGCGCGTTGCCGCCGAGTTCGAGGCCGAGCTTCTTCACGCCGACCGAGGCTTGCTTGTAGAGAATCTTGCCGACTTCGGTCGATCCGGTGAAACCGACGAAGCGCACCGCCGGATGCTCGCACAGGACGAGGCCGATTTCCGACGCCTTGCCGGTGATAATGTTGAGCACGCCCTTGGGCACGCCCGCCCGCTCGGCGAGCTCAGCCAGCGCCAACGCCGACAGCGGAGTCTCGTTGGCCGGCTTGAGCACCACGGTGCAGCCGGCAGCAAGCGCTGGCGACACCTTGCGGGTGATCATCGAGTTCGGGAAATTCCAGGGCGTGATGGCGCCGCACACACCGATCGGCTGCTTGATCGCAAGCAACCGCGCATCGGCGCGCTGGGTCGGGATGGTTTCGCCGTAAACGCGGCGGGCTTCCTCGGCGAAAAATTCAATATAGGCCGCGCCGATATCGACTTCGCCAAGAGCCTCGGCCAATGGCTTGCCCTGCTCCGAGGTCAGGATCAGCGCGAGATCTTCGCGGTTGGCGATGATCAGTTCGAACCACTTGCGCAGGATGTTGGAGCGCTGCTTGGCGGTGAACTTCGCCCAGGCCGGAAAAGCCTTCTCAGCCGCTTCGACGGCTTGCGTCGTTTCCTTGGCGCCCATGTTCGGCACCTTGGCAATCTCGGACATGTTGACCGGATTGGTGACCACGGTCTCGCCGGTGCCGACCCAGGCGCCGTCGATGTAGCACTTGTCGCGCAGCAGCGAGGGGTCCTTCAGGCGGGTGGCAAGCGAGGAAGTGGCGGGTGACATGGGCTATTCTCCTGCAGAAAATCTCGCGGACGTATAGCCGCGGAATAATGCCGGAGTACAGGCCCGATTACCATCGCGCGGCGAATGGCAGCTATCGCGCCCCGGGCCGTCTGCGATCAGGCTGCGCCGCGCATATAGGCTTCGCGCCGATCAACCATCCGCTCGAAAGCAATCTTCGCTGTCGCGCGGCTGGAAGTCGGGAAAGTCCGATATTCGAGATCCGGCAGCATCGCTGCATCGCGGCGGCCGAACCAGGAAATGAATGATTTGGACGGCGCCGAAATTTTCGCCAGCGCTTGCGCCAGATTGTCGGTGGCTTCGAAAGCAAACAGCGCTCCCGTTTGAGCGACCCTGACCTCGAAGAGGCCCGCACCGATCGGAGCTTCGATGATCTCGCCACGCGACGCGCGGGGATAGCGCTTCCATTCGGTCCAGTTCGCAATCATACGTCGTACTCCGCAGCTCGGCGCTACTCGTTAGTGTCGGAAGGCGCTTTCACGTTCAGATCGAATTTTGAACATGGTTGCGCCGATTTTGTTCCGGCGGGGATCGTGTGATCGTCACATAAAGCCAAATGGGTGTGACGAAGCGCCAAAACCAGCACCTTTTAATCACTTCCTGGCGATCACCCGCTTTCGCAATGCGCCGGAAAGCCGGTAGCATGATCCAAAATAACACTTCAACGTTCCTCATGAACGTTCCTTGGGGAGGACATCCATGCCGTCCAGTACCGATATCGACCGGATCATGCAGCAGGCCTGTGACAGCGGCGTCATTCCTGGAGCAGTCGTGATGGCCGCAACCGGCGATGAGGTGATCTATCAGGGCGCCTTCGGCAAACGCGACATCAGCAAGGATGCCGCGATGACCACCGACAGCGTGTTCTGGATAGCCTCAATGACCAAGGCAATCACCGGGGCGGCGGCGATGCAGCTGGTTGAGCGCGGCAAGCTGTCACTGGATGCGCCGATCGGCGAGGTGCTGCCCGACCTCTCTGCCATTCAGGTACTGGATGGGTTTGATGCCGATGGCGAACCACTGTTGCGGCCGGCCCGGCGCCCGATCACGCTCAGGCAGCTTCTTACCCATACTGCCGGCTTCTGCTACGACATGATGAATGCCGATATGGGACGCTGGTTGGAAAAGACCGGCACGCCTGTCTTCCGAACCGGCCTCAATGCCGCGATGCGGGTGCCGATCATGACCGATCCCGGCACACGCTGGGAATACGGCACCAATATCGACTTCGTCGGCAAGGCCGTGGAAGCGGCGAGCGGACAAAGGCTGGACCTGTATTTTCGCGAGCACATCCTCGATCCGCTTGGGATGTCCGACACGGCATTCAGGATTGGCGATGCGCAACGCCAGAGGCTGGTGAAAGTGCACCGGCGCAATGCCGACGGCTCGCTATTGCCTATCGATTTCGAAATCAAGCAGGATCCGGAATTCTTCGCCGGCGGCGGCGGCCTGTATGGCACCGCACCAGACTACATCAAATTCACGCGGATGATGCTGGGCAAAGGCATTTTTAACGGCAACCGCTTGCTGCAACCGGAAACCGTCGCCCTGATGAGCGAGAATCATATCGGTGACCTGCATGTCACACCGATGCTGTCAGCACTGCCTGCCGTCACCAACGACGCTGAACTCTGCCCGGGGATCGAGAAGAAACACGGCCTCAGCTTCGTGATCAACGTGGCCCCGACGCCCGAAGGCCGCAGCGCCGGCAGCCTGGCATGGGCGGGCCTCGCCAACACCTATTATTGGATCGACCCGGTGCGCGATGTCACCGGCGTGATCCTGATGCAGGTGTTGCCCTTTGCGGACCGCGCCTGTCTTCAGGTATTCTCGGATTTCGAACGCGCCGTCTATGCAAGGGTGGATGCAAGGAAGGCGGCGTAACTCTACGCCGCACTCTTGTCGCTCACGTGCAGCACGCCACGCCGAATCTGGTCCTCCTCGATGGACTCGAACAGGGCCTTGAAGTTGCCTTCACCGAAACCATCGTCGCCCTTCCTCTGGATGAATTCGAAGAAGATCGGACCGATGGCGTTGGCGGAGAAGATCTGCAGCAGCACCTTGGTCTCGCCGCCGTGGACCACGCCTTCGCCATCGATAAGGATGCCGTTCTTCTGCAGGCGCGGCACATCCTCGCCATGCTTGGGCAGGCGCGTATCGATCTTCTCGAAATAGGTATCCGGCGGCGACGGCATGAAAGGCAGGCCGTCGGTGCGCAGGCGTTCGATGGTGGCGTAAATATCCTTCACGCCGCAGGCGATGTGCTGGATGCCTTCGCCGCGATAGGTGTTGAGATATTCTTCGATCTGGCCGCTATCGCCGGCATCCTCGTTGATCGGAATGCGAATCTTGCCGTCCGGGCTAGTCAATGCCCGTGAAAACAGGCCGGAGGCGCGACCCTCAATGTCGAAGAAGCGTATCTGGCGGAAATTGAACAGCTTCTCGTAGAAGCCCGTCCACACATCCATGCGGCCGCGATGGACGTTGTGGGTGAGGTGATCGAGATAGAACAGGCCGGCGCCGACAGGGCGCGGATTCTTGGTGCCGAGCCATTCGAATTCAAGGTCATAGGCAGAGCCCTTGGTCCCGTAGCGCTCGACAAAATAGAGCAGACTACCGCCAATACCCTTGATGGCAGGGACGTCGAGGGTCTTTTCAACCAAGCTCACGTCGGCTGGCTCGGCACCGAGAGCGATAGCGCGCTTATAGGCCTTGTCTGCATCGACAACGCGAAAGGCCATGGAGGGCGCACAGGGACCATGTGCGGCGACGAACTGGAAACCATGGGTACCCGGCTCTTCGTTTACGAGATAGTTGATATCGCCCTGGCGATAGACCGTGATCTTTTTCGTCCTGTGCCTCGCAACCGGCGTGTAACCCATCAGCTTGAACAGCACGTGCAGCTCTTCGGGATTGGGATGGGCGTATTCGACGAATTCGAAGCCGTCGGTGCCCATCGGATTGTCGGCCGAAATCGTGGCGGCTGGTGCGTCGTGCGGAAACGGACCCATCTTCGTTCTCCCTGGCCTGCTGCGGGCATATGTTGCTTGAGGGAAGTCTGGAACGTCCGGCATGCAAAGTGCGTGCAATCTCGATTGCGAAGTGCCACGATCATGCACGATCTGTGCGTAAAAGGAGCGAAACTCGCATGACCGAGGTAGATTCGTTCGATCTGAAGATGTTGGCCGCGCTGCAGGACGATGGTCGGCTGACCAATCAGCAACTCGCCGATAATGTCGGCCTGTCCGCCTCGCAATGCTCACGGCGCCGGATGCGTCTCGAAGATGAGAAGGTGATCTCGGGCTATCATGCTGATCTCGCGCCGGAAGCGCTCGGCTTCGGTGTGGTCGCCTTCATCCAGGTCACGCTCGCGACCCACTCGCCTGACAATGCGAAGAAATTTCGCACGCTGGTGCAGCGCGTGGACGAAATCCAGGAAGCCTATTCGCTCACCGGCGATGCCGATTATGTGCTGAAGGCAATCTTGCGTGACCTCAAAGGGCTATCCAATCTCGTCAATGACGTGCTGATGCCCCATCAGAGCGTCGCGCATGTACGCTCGTCGATCGTGTTGGATCGGTTGAAAGAAACCAGCAAGCTGCCACTCAAGGTGCTGCGATCGTAGACCGCAGGACGGCTTACTGCGCTTGCACTCAACCGATCCTGCGCATACTCCTCACCTTTCGACGAAGGAGCGCGATGGCGGCCGATGCACGGCATAGGCATCTGCCGTGCCATCCACACGCGGATAGAGTTCGCGCACAAGCGGATCGTGACCGGGGATGATGCGATCGGGATGGCCGGCGAGACGCTCGCAGGTCCGCCAGCCATCGACCATGTCACCAATATTGTAGACAATCGGAAACGGACTGCGGCGATGCAGATTGCCATAGTAGTGCGCTGCGTCCGAGGCCAACACCACCGGGCCGCGTTCGGTCTCCACACGCACGACCTGCAAGCCATCGGAATGGCCGCCGACGCGATGCAGGGTGATGCCGGGAGCGACCTCGCCCTCGCCATTATGGAAGGTGACACGCTCACTATAAACGTGGCGGACCATCAAGGTGACATCCTCGGCCGAAAACGGATGCCGGAGCAGGCCGTTGCACATGCAACGACCCGTGGCATAGGCTATCTCGCGATCCTGCAAATGAAAGCGCGCGTTTGGAAACCGATCGAGATTCCCCGCATGGTCATAATGCAGATGGGTGACGACAACGTCGCGAATCACCGCCGCGTTCACACCGAATTGCGTCAGCGCATCGACCGGATTGATCGCCAGCGCACGATTGCGCTCTTTGGCCGCAACTTCGTTGAAACCGGTATCGACGAGAATATCCCGCCCGCCACCACGGACGAGCCAGACGAAGTAGTCGAGATCGGCCGCCGTGGCCTCATGCGGATCGGGCGACAGGTAGTTCATCGCCGGCGTCCGCGGTGTCATTGTGGCGTAGCGGATAGCAAAGATTTCATAGGTCGGCTTCATGGAGCGTCATCCCGCGCTTCTGTTGTTGCAGCCACCAAGCCAGTTTCATGCGCAAAAATCAAACCGTTCCAGCCTTCGGAACGTCCGCCTTCGTGAGAAGCCGAACACGATGAAACGCGATACTGCATAAAGAAAAGCAATGCGCTGACGGCCACAACACGGATGGTTTGATAATACATATTGCGTGGACTAAGGTCGCCGCGGCGCGGGGTCGTTGCCGCGTCTTTTGTATTGGACCGGCTCACTATGAAGATTCGAATTGCGCTGATCGCTTTGCTGGCGCTCTCCACCGCTCCCGTCAGGCACGCCACCGCTGCCGAGGACCGCGTTCCGCGGATCGCTCTGGTGATCGGCAATGCCAAGTATCCGGACGCCGAAGCCCCCCTCAAGGAACCGATCAACGATGCCCGCGACATTGCGGCCGAGCTGAAACGTGCCGGCTTCGAAGTCGAGACCGGCGAGAATCTCAGCGGCGATGGCATGCGCCGCGCGTTGGAAAAACTCTATGGCAAGGTGACGCCGGGCACGGTGGCATTGGTGTTCTTCAGCGGTTACGGCATCCAGTCGTCGCGCCAGAGCTATATGATCCCGGTCGATGCGCAGATCTGGACCGAAGCCGACGTCCGCCGCGACGGCTTCAGCCTCGAGACGACGCTCAACGAACTTAACGGCCGCGGCGCCGGGGTGAAGATCGCCTTGCTGGACGCATCGCGCCGCAACCCATTCGAGCGGCGGTTCCGCAGCTTCTCCGCCGGCCTCGCGCCGGTGATCGCACCCAGCAACACGCTGGTGATGTATTCCGCCGCCCTCAGCTCTGTGGTGAGCGAGGCCGGCTCCGATCGCAGCCTGTTCGCAACCGAACTGCTCAGAGAGATCAAGGTCCCGGACATTACGGCCGAACAGACCCTGAACCGCACCCGCGTTAACGTTACGCGCGCCTCGCGCAGCGAGCAAGTGCCGTGGATATCGTCGTCGCTGGCAGAAGATTTCGCCTTCATCCCAGGTGCGCGTCCCTCATCCGCGGCCGTTACCACTGCGCCAGCGACTGAGCCAACCCCGGCGCCAACCGTATCGCCGCGTCCCGCGCCTGTCGCACCTGCGCCCGCCAAACAGGCTGCCGTCACTCCCACCCCTCAGCCGGCCGCGCCAGCTCCAGCGCCGCCTCCGGCGACCGCGCCCGCAGCGCCACCGGCCGCCGACGCACCACGCGATGAAAACAAGATCCTGCTGACGCTGGCCGACGATCCGACGGTAAAATCTCTGAACAGCAAGATCGCCGAAAACACTGAAGATGTCGGCGCGCTTTATAGGCGCGGCCAGGTGTATGCCAGCAAAGGTGCTTATTCCGCCGCTCTGAAGGACTTCGACGCAACCATCAGACTCAGCCCCAAGGACGTCGAAGCCTATAACAACCGGTGCTGGGTCCGTGCCGTGACCAACGATCTTGCCGGCGCGCTCAAGGACTGCAACGAAGCGCTGCGGTTGCGGCCGAATTTCGTCGATGCGCTGGATAGTCGCGGCCTGGTCAATCTCAAGAACGGCCAGAGCAAGAATGCCGTTACCGATTTCGATGCAGCCCTGAAGATCAACCCACAACTGACGTCCTCGCTCTATGGGCGCGGCCTTGCCAAGCAGCGCCTCGGCCAGACCGCCGAAGGCGAACTCGACATTAACAATGCCAAGGCAATGGACCCCGATATCGTGAAGGAATTTGCCGCCTACGGCGTGCGCTGAGACCCCGGCAAGGCGACACACAATTTTGCCAAAATGGGCTTGAACCAACGTAGCGCAGACGGACACTACTGAACAACAAGCCGGACGCCGACCTTGTCAGACGGCCGGGAAACGACTTCGGAGTGAGCCTCGCGCCTGTTGCGCGATCGAAAAGAGAGATGCTGTCATGTCGAGATCGTCCACACGCTTTAGCGTCAATGTCATCCGCGCGGCCTTCATCGCAGGCGCTACCATCACCTTTACTGCCGGCACGGTAGTCGCGGCCGATGACATCACATCCGATCAGATTCTCCGCGCGCTGGCGCCGAAGAAGCCGCTCACCCGAGGCCTCTCGATGACTCCTCCGACCGAGCCAGCTATCAATGCTGCCGAAGGCAAGTTCATGGATTCGATTCGCAACCGCAGTACCCGCTCGTTGTCGATGGGCGAGCGCGAACAGATCGCTACCATCGCGCAGACCAAGCCGGCGATCGATCTGGAGATCAATTTTGACTACAACTCGGCGAATATCAGCAAGCGCTCAATGTCGTCGGTACTGGCGCTTGGCAAAGCGTTGAGCAGCCCCGACCTCAAGGGCTCGACCTTCGTGGTCGCCGGTCACACCGACGCCGTCGGCGGCGAAGAGTACAATCAGGACCTGTCGGAGCGCCGTGCAGATTCGATCAAGCGCTATCTGATCGAGCGCTTCGGCATCGCCGGCGCCGATCTCGTGACAGTCGGCTATGGCAAGACCAAGCCGAAGAGCGGTCTTGCGCCGACCGACCCGACCAACCGCCGCGTTCAGGTCGTGAATATGGCCAATAAAGCAACCGCCTCGTCACAGTAATGCGCTGAGGTACACATCACCGCTGCGGATTGACGCATGACAGCGTTCCGGCCTCACGGAGCGCTGTTTGCTTTTGGCGATCATACACATCCCGTATAGGATCGCCCCCACCCTGCCGAGGCACCGCGCATTGACCGGTGTCCGCCCTGCCAAGTGGACCTATTCGACAATGAAGGCCTCTGCCCGCACCGCCCCGGCCCTTGCTATCCTGTCGTTGGCGACGGCAGCCGTCGCCGCCGATCCCGCTCCGGGCGGATCGCCCAACGGCGCGGTCGTGACCGTCGCCAAGGCGACCAATGCCTGTTTCTCCGATCAGGTGCGAGTCACCGGTTTCGTCGTGCCGCGACGCGAAGCGCAGGTTGGCGTCGATACCGAAGGCTCTCGCGTCTCTGAAGTTCTGGTTAAGGAAGGAGACATGGTCACCGAGAACCAGGAGCTCGCACGATTGCTTCCGCCGCCATCCGCCAGCAACGCGCGCCCCAATGCGGTACCGTTGCGCGCTCCCGCCGCTGGCCTCGTGACGACGGTGCAGACCCAGGCCGGCGCGCCGGCATCGCCGCAGGCCGGGCCGATGTTCAAGATCGCGATCAACAATGAGCTTGAACTCGACGCCGAAGTGCCAAGCATTCACATCCTGAAGCTCAATCCCGGCGCCACCGCGCGGATTAGTCGAGACGACCATGCAGACGTGTTCGGCAAGGTGCGGGTAGTGTCTCCGCAAATCGATCGCACCACGCAGCTTGGCCATGTCCGACTGTCGCTCGCGCCCAATCCGTCGATCAAGGTCGGCATGTTCGCGCGCGCCAATATCGATGCGCGCCGCAGCTGCGGTGTCGCCGTTCCGCGCTCGGCCATCGAGCACTTCACCGTGCAACTGGTGAAGGGCAATGTGATCGAGACGCGACGCGTGAAGGTCGGTCTGGTCTCCGACAGTTCCACCGAAATACTCGAGGGTGTCGAGGTCGGCGACATCGTCGTCGCCGATGCCGGCACATCGCTGCATGACGGCGACAGAGTTCAGACCATCTTCGTCGACGATCTCGACCGTTCGCGAGTGCGCTAAATGGCAATGAATATCTCGGCATGGTCGATCCGTCATCCGCTTCCCTCTGTCGTCTTTTCGATCATCCTTCTGCTGCTGGGCTGGGTGAGCTTCACCAAACTGGCGATCACGCGACTCCCGAGTGCGGACATTCCCGTGATCTCCGTCGCGGTGGCGCAATTCGGCGCCGCGCCCGCGGAACTCGAGGCGCAGGTCACTAAAACGATCGAGGACGGCGTCTCCGGCGTGGAAGGCGTCCGGCATATTTCATCCTCGATCACCGACGGCCTATCGGTCACCACCGTCCAGTTTGCTCTGGAGACAAACACCGACCGCGCACTCAATGACGTGAAGGACGCCGTCACCCGCGTCCGCGCCAACCTGCCGCAAAACGTCAACGAACCGCTGATCCAGCGAGTGGACGTGATTGGCTTGCCGATCGTCACTTATGCCGCGATCTCGCCGGGCAAAACGCCTGAACAACTCTCCTGGTTCGTCGACGACGTCGTGAAGCGCGCGCTACAAGGCGTTCGCGGCGTGGCACAGGTCGAGCGCATCGGCGGTGTCGAGCGCGAAATCCTCGTTTCGCTCGATCCTGATCGGCTGCAGGCTGCCGGCCTGACCGCAGTGGACGTCTCACGCCGCCTGCGCGGCACCAATGTCGATCTCGCTGGCGGCCGCGCCGAAATCGGCAGGAATGACCAGGCGATCCGCACGCTTGCGGGCGCCAAGACGCTGAACGAACTCGCGGGCACTATGATCAGCCTGCCTTCCGGCGGCGAAGTACGGCTGGAAGACCTCGGCACCGTGACCGACACCATCGCCGATCGCCGCACCTTCGCACGTCTCAATGGCGAACCCGTCGTGGCGCTCGGCATTAAGCGCTCCAAGGGAGCCAGCGACGTGGTGGTCGCGGAAGCCGTACAGAAACGTATCGACTCGTTGAAAGAATCCTATCCGGATGTCGATCTGAAATTGATCGACACGTCAGTGGATTTCACCAAAGGCAATTACGACGCCGCCATGAGCACCCTGTTCGAGGGCGCGGCACTGGCGGTCATCGTCGTATTCCTGTTCCTGCGCGATCTGCGCGCTACCGTGATCGCCGCGGTCTCGCTGCCGCTCTCCATCTTCCCGGCATTCTGGGTGATGGACATGCTCGGCTTTTCGCTCAATCTCGTGAGTTTTCTGGCAATCACGCTGTCCACCGGCATTCTCGTTGACGACGCCATCGTCGAGATCGAGAACATCGTGCGGCACATGCGCATGGGCAAATCGCCCTATCGCGCTGCGCTGGAAGCCGCTGACGAAATCGGTCTCGCGGTGATCGCCATCAGTCTCACCATTATCGCGATTTTCGCGCCCGCCAGCTTCATGTCCGGCATCGCCGGCCAGTTCTTCAAGCAGTTCGGCATCACCGTTTCGGTGCAGGTGTTCTTCTCGCTGCTTGCTGCACGCTTCGTCACGCCTGTGCTCGCGGCCTATTTCATGAAGGATCACAAGCACGACGATCCACCGCCTGGCCGCATTCTGCAGCTTTACCACAAGCTCGTGACCCTCTCGGTGAAGCGCTATTATCTGACCGTGCTATTCGGTATCGGCGTCTTCGCATTGTCGATCCTGAGCATCCAGCTGCTGCCGCAAGGTTTCCTGCCGGCGCAAGACACAGCCCGTTCGCTGTTGGCAATGGAACTACCGCCCGGATCGCAGCTTGCTTTCACGGAAAAGACCACGGAAGCGATCGTCCAGCAGCTGCGCAAACGGCCGGAGATCAAAAGCGTCTTTGTCGATGGCGGCCGCGTGCCGCCCGGCATCTCCGAAGTCCGCCGTGCCTCGCTGATCATCAACTATACTCCAAAGGGCGACCGCAAGATCTCGCAGCGCGAACTCGAACTCGCGATTGGCGAAGAACTGCAAAGCGTCCCTGACATCCGCTACTGGTTCCTCGATGAGAATGGCCTGCGCGCCATCTCACTGGTCGTAACAGGACCTGACATCAATATCGTCAGCAACGTTGCGAACGAACTCGCGACCCAGATGAAGCGCATTCCGCTGATCGCCAATGTGATCTCGGAAACCTCGCTTGACCGCCCTGAACTGCGCGTCCAGCCGCGCGCCGACCTCGCAGCACGTCTTGGTGTTTCGACCGAAGGGCTTTCCGAGACCATCCGCGTCGCCACCATCGGTGACGTCGGTCCGGCATTGGCAAAGTTCGATGCCGGCGATCGGCTTGTGCCTATTCGCGTGCAACTCGAGGACAGCGCACGTTCCGACATCCAGGTCCTGGAGCAACTTCGCGTGCCAATCGGCGGCGGGCGCGGTGGTGTGCCGCTGTCGGTCGTCGCCGACATCAAGCTCGATCAAGGACCGACCAGCATCAATCGCTACGATCGTGAACGTCAGGCCACCGTCGCCGCCGATCTTGTCGGAACCGCAGCGCTCGGCGATGCCCTGAAGAAGATCTACGAACTGCCTGTCATGAAGACGCTGCCGAAGAACGTCAGCGTCAAACAATCCGGCGATGCCGAAAGCCTGAACGAACTCGCGGACGGCTTTGCGACCGCGATCTCAGCCGGCTTGATGATGGTCTATGCGGTGCTGGTGCTGCTGTTCGGCACCTTCCTGCAACCGATCACCATCCTGTTCTCATTGCCGCTCTCCATCGGCGGCGCGATCATGGCACTCCTCGTTACCGGCAAGCAACTGACCACGCCGGTCTGGATCGGCATCCTGATGCTGATGGGCATCGTCACCAAGAACGCAATCATGCTGGTGGAATTCGCGGTGGAGTCGATTCGCGAGGGCAAGCCGCGCGATGTCGCCATCATTGATGCCGGCATGAAGCGTGCGCGGCCGATCGTGATGACTACCATCGCCATGGCGGCAGGTATGATGCCTTCGGCTCTGGCTTGGGGCGCAGGCGGCGAATTCCGCTCGCCGATGGCGCTCGCCGTGATTGGCGGCCTGATCTTCTCCACGCTGCTGTCGCTGATCTTCGTACCCGCGATGTTCCTGATGATGGATGATGTCGGCAACCTGTCGTGGCGCTTCGGCCGCAAACTGCTGGTTTCCAGCGGCGAGGAAGATCGCAGCCATCCGCCGACCAGCCATGAACAGGTTGACCGATGATCGTGTCGCGCACCTCCTCCACGCAACGGACCAGCGTCATGTTGAAGCGCCTCCTGCTCGCGACAGCTCTCTTTTCACTCGCGACGCCGTGCCTTGCCGCCGACGAGACCGACCTCGCCAAGGGCGCCACCGTTACCGTGCTGGCAGCATCCAAGCAGTGTTTCGCCGATACGGTCGATGTCGCAGGCCTGCTGCTGCCGCGCGAGGAAATCTCGATCCGGCCCGACCGGCCCGGCCTGAAGGTCGCCGAAGTGACGGTCGACGCCGGCGAGACTGTCACCGCCGGCCAGATCCTTGCAAGGTTGACCTCACCGGATGGCGGTTCTGTCCAGCTTCAGGCGACTGTCGCCGGTCTCGTCAGCTCATCGACAGCCGTGGTGGGCACCATGGCCTCAGCCCGCGGCGAAGCGCTGTTCAACATCATTTCGCGCAGCGAATTCGACTTCATCGGTCAGGTGCCCACCCGCGATCTACCGAAGCTCAAGGTCGATCAGACCGCGAAGATCAAGGTCATCGGCATCGGTGAACTCGATGCGAAAGTCCGCCGCGTCGCTCCGTCGGTGGAACCGAACAGCCAGCTCGGTCAGGTGGTGATCGCGCTGAACTCGCCGCGCCGGCTGATGAGTAACTCCTACGCGCGCGCGATGATCAAGACCGGGGAAAGCTGCGGCGTCGCGCTGCCACTTACCGCGATCCTCTATAGCTCGGGCGGTACCGTCGTGCAGGTGGTGCGTCGCCACCGGATCGAAACGCGGCGCGTCGAGGTCGGACTGTTGTCCGGCGGACAGGTCGAAATCCGCGAAGGCCTCAATGAAGGCGATATCGTCGTCGCACGCGCAGGCGCCCTGCTGCGCGAGGGCGACCCGGTACGGCCAGTGACGGCGACTGCAGGGAAATGATCCGGTCCGCGGCGCGGGACGATAACGTTCACCCAGATGGAGTTTAGCTGCCCGCGCGAGCCGTCACAGCGGCGCCGAACTTAACGTCGTCGATGAGCGACGACGACACGGCAGGCACCTGCTCACCGTCCGAGGCGCGGGTGACAGCGGTACGGGTATTCGTGAACGCGGCTTCGGCGCTGACCGGCTTCGCCTTCAAGTTCTTCAACAGTTCGGTGGCAAGCAGGCTGTTCTGGCCTTCGATATCGTCAGCGACCTTGCCCGGCGTTGCCGAGGTGAGGATCAATGCCTTCTCGGGCAGATCGATGGGTGCGAGACCGCGCGAATAGGCGCGGAAGCGGCGCTCGTAGGGATTGCGGCGGGATGCATCGAGCACCACCAGCTTGGCCTGTGCCCCTTGCTCCTTCATCACATCGAGTACGGATTCGACGCTCATCCCCTGACGCCGCACATCGCGTTCGCGCCAGATCGCCGCATCGACCGGGATCATGTAGCTCTGGCGACCGACCTGCACACCGTAACCGCCGAAATACAGCATCACCGTGCTGTCGGGCTTGATCTTGTTCTTCAACCGCTCGACGGCGCGGATCATGTCATCGCGCGTGGCATCTTCGATTACATCGACATCGAAACCATCCTGACGCAGCGCATGTGTGACAGCGCGTGCATCGTTGATCGGCTGCTGTAGCGGCGAGCCCGCATCCGGATAGTGACCGTTGCCGATAACCAGGGCCAGACGCGAGCTGTTCGCAACGCTCTGCGTCGTCTCAAGACCGACGGCAGCGCGGGCGGAATCCATCACATGCTTGTTCAGCGCGGCATGAGCGCCGAGCGCGAGCGAGACCAGACCGGCAAACGCCACGGTGATGGTGATCGATCGACGGGAGATGCGAAATTGCCCTAAGTGCATAACGTCGTTTCCTGCTCATCATCTACGCGCAACCATTTGGTCGTACGGACGTCTGATAGGTTTGATGGGATGCCGAACCAATGAGGAGCAAATGTGCTCAACTTGCGGCACCGCAACGAACCCGCTGTTAACCCGTCAGGATCAACCGGGCAACGGGTAAAGGGCTCCATTTAAGACAGGGTTACCGACGCACCGGAACCGTCATGCGTCTTCAACAATTGCGGTTCCTGCGAATTCATGCTGGATTTCAAGGGCTTGCAGGTGTCGGGAGACATTTCGGCGCATTTGGCGGCGGTCCATTTCAAGACGTGCGCAGACGTCGCACCGAAAGATGCTCCATGACTGTGACCCAGTTGGTTCGCGCCGCCTTCGAAACGCTGACTGCCCGGAAGAACGGACCGACACTCTATGACCTGTGCGACCCCATTCTTCGCCATCCTGGTACCGGCGACGCCCATATCGTCAAATTCTACAATACGGCGCTCGGGAACCCGGCACTTCGGTCATTGCTGCGACGGACCGGCCTGCCCGAATTGAGCGATCCCGACCGTTTCAAAGCCCTCCAGAACGCTCTGATCGCTGCCCGGGACGATGCCATGCCGGATTGGGCGGCAATCGGTCGGCCAGTGGCCGAGCTGCTTGATACCGTCAGCCTGACGCATCCGGCTCCGCCTCAAGTACCGGCGGCCGGTTGCGCACCCCCGATCGATCAGATCGACGACGTGATCCGCAGTTGCGGCAAGCATCTGCTGGGCTCTTTTGAAAAAAATGGCTTCATCCCGACCTATGCGGCCTTCAATCTGATCGGCGATCCCGACATGCATGGCAGGGAGTTCCTGATGGCGCTGACCGGGTTGAATGCCCGCGGTTACAAGAACTCGACCCTGCTGTTTACGCTCGCACGCATCTTCATCGCCCGCTCGCCCGCGGCGAAACTGATCAATCCGCCCTGGACCGGTATTGCCGAGCTGATGTGGGAGCCGGTGCAGATTCGCCATCGCTCCGCCTATTACGACGCCTTTTTCACCGAGGCCCTGCTTGCTTTCGGCGAGACCGGACTATCAACCCGCGATCAGCTCGCAAAATCGCGCTGCGCCATCGATGCGATGATCGAGTTCTGCCTTGTCACTTCACGCGAGGAGGTGAAAGCGCATGACGGCAGCAGGGTCCATGTGGTCACGGCACTGGCGCCGCCCCCGCATCCACGCTTCAGTCGTTTCTTCGCACAGATCAAACAGGATCTCGGCTTCGGCATCTATGTGCCGGACTGCGACACCACGGCTTGCTCGTTTTCTGCCGCAACGCAGGCCGGTTCGAACGATCCTGTTCTCGATCAACCGCTGCTCGACTTCTATGCGGGTTATCAGGTCAACGAAGGCAGCAACGAACCGCTCGTCACGGTGCCGATCAACGACACCATCAATTATGACGGCGCCATCGCCACCTGGATCGACAATCTCGACGGCCAGCGCCCCTATGGCAACGATCTGGACCCCACACTCAATCTCGATGTGCTCGAAGTTTCGTTCCGCAACTGCACCCGCTGGCAGATACTGGAAACACCCAAGCGGCTGTTAACAGTGCAGCGAATTATCGGTTTTCAACGACGGCTCGTCGAATCCGGCGCCTTCGCCGATCCGAAATCGCATATCTATTATCTGCCGGAGCTCTACTGCGCTTATTTCGGCCGCTGCTACGCGGCATTTCGCGCACTGCCCGACGATGCGCAACGCAAGCTCGATCCCGACAATACATTCGAATTCATCAAGCCACACATTCTCGCTTATGTCGCAGAGGAAATGATCGCCCGCGAGATGAACGTGTTCGACGCGGCCCTCGCACTGATGACGCTGGGCCATCTCGGCGGCGACATCGCGCTCTTTGTTCCGCCGTTGCAATGCATCATTCGCAACCATGGCGAAGGCGGCCGCAAGGGACCTTTCAAGGCCTATGAATGGAACAAGATGAAGACACCTACCCGCATTCTGGTTGGCGGACCTGAAGTCACTTCGGCTTTCGTACTTATGGGTCTTGCCCTGGCGCGGCCCGTACTACAGAGCCGCCAATCGTCTCCGCTCGCGCGGAGTTGAGACAATCTATCCATCGCGCTCTGGCATCCGCGACGAAATGGCGGCACTGTTCTTCGATTGTCGTCACGATCCTGTAATTCAAGGCCTCATGCGCATGTCCCGCCTGTTCTGCTTCGTCCTCCTCATTCTCAGCCTGCCGACATTGGCTGAGGCCGCCGATGTCACCGGCGTTCCGAAGATCCGCGACGCCAATCAGGTCACCATCGGCAACACGCGTATCCGTCTCGCGGGATCCGACGCTCCCGGGCTCGATCAGCTATGTCTCAATACTGATAGCGAACGCTGGAACTGCGGCGTCGCCGCCCATGATGCGCTGGTGGCGCGGGCGAGCGACAAGATTTGGACCTGCCGCCCGCAACGTACCGATCGTTTCGGTCGCACCATCGCCAAATGCGAGGCCGACGGTGAAGACATCGCGCAATGGCTGGTGAAGAACGGCTGGGCGCTGTCCTATGTTCGTTTCTCCCATGCCTATGATGCGGACGAGAAAACGGCTCGCGAAGCACCGATCGGACTTTGGACCGGCGCCTTCGTCGCGCCGTGGGACTGGCGTGTCCGCAATAAGAAAGCGGGGACACTCGGCGCAGTCAAACCGACGCCCGAGACGCTACCGATCCTGCTTGCATCGGCATCTGGCGCCACACCGCCCTCGCCAGCCTGCCGGATCAAGGGAAATGTCAACCGCTCCGGCGTCTGCATCTATCACACTCCGGAAAGCCGCTGGTATGCCAAGATCAAGATGCGCGTCAGCAAGGGCACACGCTGGTTTTGTTCTAAAGAAGAGGCCGAAGCCGCCGGTTGCCGCGAAACTCGTCGATGATCCAATCGCCCGGCGATGACATCACGGCGCTGACGTGGCAGGGTCCGCCGGCGATTCCCCATGGGCGAGATCTTGGACCAGCCGGACAGCCATCCCATAGCAGAGCAGCAGCGCCGTAGCCGGACCTATCGGGCGCTGCGGCTGACGCTGCTTGCCGGGATCATCTATGGCGGCATCGCATATTTGCTGTTGCCCGAACTCTGGACTCACTATGAGCACCAGCAATCGCTGGCCGGCATGCCGATGACCACCATGACCCCGCAGGGCATTCCCGGCGATCCCATCAATATTGGCCTGATCGGCGACAGGAAGGACGTCATCTGCGCTATGCATGCGGCAGGCTGGTATCCGGCCGATCCGGTGACGCTGAAATCGTCGCTCGAGATCATCGGCAGCGTGCTGCTCGATCGCCCCTATCATAACGCGCCGGTGTCACCGCTGATCTATCTTGGCCGCCGCGAAGATCTCGCTTTCGAGAAACCGTCCGGCACCAGTCCCGATCGTCGCCATCACGTGCGACTCTGGCTGGTGCTTGAGAAAGGGCAGGAGGATCGCCCGGTTTGGCTCGGCGATGCCACCTTCGATCGCAGCGTCGGCATCAGCAAGTACACCGGGGCCATCACCCATCATATCGCCGCAGATGTCGATGCCGAACGTGCGCTGCTCGCCGACGATCTCGAAAAGGCAGGTATGGTGGAGGCCAAGTATCAAGTCACCGGTGTCGGTCCCACTATCGCCGGCCGTAATGGCGGCGGCGATCTGTACTTCACCGACGGCGAGATCTGGATCCAGCGTCTCGTGGTCGGCTGCGCGAAGCGCAGCGAGCCACCCGAAACGATCCCGAGCCCGGCCGCGACCGAAATCAAGGACCAGATCTTCCGCGCCGTCGCGAACGTGATCGGCCCGACATCGACAAACTGATGACGTCACAATATTGATTTTGCCCCGTGCCATGCGACGATGGCCGATCAATTCAACAAGGACAAAAAATGGTCGTTCGCGCAGGTCGTGAGTTTCTCGCCATCCCCGGCCCTACCACCATGCCAGACGAAGTGCTGCGAGCAATGCATCGCCCGCCGCTGGACATCTATTCAGACGCCATGGTGCAGCTTACTCACGGGCTGCTCGACGACCTGCGTACAGTGTTCGCGACCAAAGGCCGAACCTATATCTACATCGCCAACGGTCATGGCACATGGGAAGCGACTCTCACCAATGTCTTGTCGCGTGGCGACAGGATTCTGGTGCTTGAGAGCGGCCGTTTCGCCGTCGGCTGGGGTAATGCAGCGCGCCTCATGGGCGTCGACGTCCAGAGCCTGAAGGGTGACTGGAATCGCGCCATCCGGCCGGCCGAGGTCGAGGCGGCGCTGCGCCAGGATGTCGAGCACAAGATCAAGGCTGTCCTCGCCGTGCAGATCGACACGGCATCGGGTGCCTATAACGATATCGAAGCGATCGGTAAGGCGATCAAGGCTGCGGGCCATCCGGCGCTGTTCATGGTCGATGCGGTCGCTTCGCTCGGCTGTATGCCGTTCGAGATGGATGCCTGGGGCATCGATGTCGCGATGTCCGCCTCGCAGAAGGGGCTGATGACGCCGCCAGGCCTCGGCTTTGTCGCAGCCAACGACCGCGCCCGCGAAGTGCACAAATCGGCCGGCTTGCGCACACCCTATTTCGACTGGACCGAGCGCGACGGCAATGAACATTACCAAAAGCATTCCGGCACGGCGCCGGTGCATCTGATGTTCGCCCAGCGTCAGGCGCTCGACATGCTGTTCGACGAGAAACTGGACAACGTATTCCAGCGCCACCGCTTGCTGGCGGATGCTGTGCGGCGCGCGGTAACCGTCTGGGCGGAAGGTGGCGCACTCAGCTTCAACATTACCGCGCCGAAAGAACGCGCCAACACCGTCACGACGATCAAGATGGCGAATCCGGCGCCACTGCTCGCCTATTGCCGGGAGAAATGCGGCGTCATTCTCGGCGTCGGCATCGGCGATCTGCAGGGCAAGGCGTTTCGCATTGCCCATATGGGCCACGTCAATGCACCGATGATCCTCGGAACGCTCAGCGTTGTCGAAATGGGCCTGCAGGCGCTCGGCATCCCGCATGGCAAGGGCGGCGTGACGGCGGCCATCAACTATCTCGGCGAGAACGTGAAACCTTAGATCGTTTGCGACCATGATAGAGCCGTGTCCCGGGCGCGCTGCAGCGCAGGCGATGCGACGCGTCGCCGACAACGCTGCTGCGCAGAACCGGGACCGTGCAAAGCGTGGCGTTTGTTGCGGTCCCGGCTCTGCGGAGCGGCATGCCTGCGAAGCTTCGCTTCGCTTGGAATGCCGCGTCGCGTCCGGGACACGATTCCATCAAAACAAAAACTGCGCTAGGCCTCGCCCGCTTCACGATGATCTCGCCTGGTTTCCGGCATCACCAGCAGGATGAGCAGAAAACCCAGCGCTGCGACACAGGACAGGCCGACAAAAGCGACCGGCGCACCGAACCTGTCCGCCACATAACCCGCGGTGACGGTGCTGAGCGATGCACCGATGCCGGTCGCGGTACCAATGATCCCCTGCGCCAGATTGAATCGACCGCGACCGAAAGTGATATCGGATACGATCAGCGGAATCATCACGGCAAAGACCGCTGCGGTGATGCCATCGAAGATCTGCACGGCAACGAGCGCAAACGGATCGGTCACTACCGAGAATAGCAGACCGCGGATCGCGAGCGCTGTGAACGCCGCCAACAACAATGGCCGGCGCCCCCATTGCTGGGCTTTGCGGCCGATCGTCGGCGAGGTCGCAGCGACAAAGGCCTGCGGCACCACGATACAGAAAGCGATGAGCGCCGGGGCCCAATCGGCCGAGCGCGTGGTGACGACGCCGGCCATCAACGGCAGCATGGCCGCATTGGCGAGCTGGAGCAACAGCACGGCGCAGCCAAAGATCAGCAAAGGTTTCTGGCGCACGAGATCGCGGAAGCGAAACGGTGGGGTGTTCTCGTTCTGCCCGGTCGCCTGACCATGAGCACGCGCCGGATCGATCTCCTGATGGCGAATACGCGACAGCGCATAGAGCACCGGAATCGCCAAAAGGAACGTGACGATGAACACCGAACGGCTCGACAACAGATAGCCGCAAGTCCCCATCACCGCGGCCGCCACGCCATTGCCGAGCGATGCGAAGCGCGCATTCCGACCGAGACGTTCACCGATGCGCATCGGCCCAACCAGACCGAGACTGATCGCAGCTATCGCAGGGCCGAGCACGCAGCTCGCCATGGCATGCAACGTCGCGGCCGTGGCGACGACAGGGAAAATCGGCAGCGCCGCATAAGCGAGCGCACAACAGGCGATCGTGCATACCGCGGCGCCAGCGACGAGCCGTGTCGAACGCACGGCATCGATGATAGCGCCACCCGGGATCTGGCCGAGCAGCGCGATGATGCCGCCGATCGACAATACGAAGCCGATTTCGACCTGTGTCCACTTCTGCGTGGTCAAGTAAACTGCGACGAAAGGCCCGAAGCCGGTCTGCACATCGGCGAGGAAGAAGATGAACCAATCGAGCCCGCGCAGACTCTGTCTCGAAGGCTCCGGCGGTCGGCGATCCGGCCTCTTGTCTTCAGTCTCCGGAGCGATCCGGGGAGCGCACGCAATCTCCGGCACCGCCTCGTTCTCGGGCCGGATACGGTCGGGAGCACGTGTGGTCGCCTGAACCGCCAATTATCGCTCCTGCATGGTAATGGGCGGAAATTTCAGCGGCGTCAGCGTACCGGACGCACCGAGAACGACGATCGGTTGATCGTCCTTGTATTCCGGCGCGGCCCGCACCTGTTCGCGCGTCAGATCGAGCGTAATGCTCGCGGTCTTATCGGCCACGTTCCAGAAATGCAGCGCTGCCCAATCGACCACGATCTTGCGCGAGCCGACACCGAGAAACCCGCCGAAGTCGATGACGGCGCCGCGCACCTGCCCAGCGCGGTCGACGATGACATCGGCGATGCGGCCCATGTTCTCGCTGGCCGGACTGCGCACATCCCGCCCGAGAATCCCTTTGGCATCGAATGCATCGATCACCGTCACCGACGGCGGCTTGGCGGCAGGCGGCACCGCATCGGGCTTTGCGGCATCCTGCCGTGGTGCGAGAGCCGGAGAAGCGGACTTCGCAGGATCACTCGCAGCAGGCGGCGCAACCGCTTGCGCAGGCGGCGACTGCTGCTCCAATGTCGGCGCGGGTGGCGGAACCGCTTGCTGCGATGGCGGCGGTGCCGGGTTGGCGGCAGGCGTCGAATCCGACGGCGCAGCCGGTGACGATGGCGTCGTATCGGAGTTGGACGATGGCACAGGTGCATCCGCCGCGAAGGCCGCAGCATTCACCGCCAATACAGCAAGCATTCCGGCAACAAGACGGATTGCGGGCATGAACAGTTCCTCACTCAGACTCGTCGCTGACACCAAACGCGACAGCGACCCGAACGCATCAATGCGTCAACACCATCGAAACCCGGATCTGGCCGCGGCTGCGAAGCACCTCCAGCGATACGTCGTCATGATGCTTCCGCAGGCATATATCGACGCTGGATTCGCCGAGCCGTACATCGCGCAGGATCACCTGCTGCAGAAACGATGGCAGCCGTGGATCGCGGAAGCGGATTTCGCCGCGCGCAATGTCGAATTCAATTCCGAGCGCCGCCTCGAGCAGGGTGAACGGCGTCGCGCTCGCCCAGGCCTGCGGCGCGCAGGCCACGGGATACAACGTCGGACCACGGCGTTTCTCGCGCTGGAAGCCGCAAAACAGCTCCGGGAGACGACGCAAATCCATGTAGGTCGCCGTGTCGAACAGGCCCTTGAACACCGTTTCGACCGAATGTTTCAAACCATAGCGTGCCAGGCCCAGCGCGATCAGGGCGTTGTCATGCGGCCATATCGAGCCGTCATGATAGGACATCGGGTTGTAGCGAGCTTCACCGCGAGCGATGGTGCGAATGCCCCAGCCGGTGAAAAAATGCGGTCGCATCAAATCCGCGGCGACCATCCGCGCGCGCTCTTCGCGCACCATGCCGGTAAACAGCAACTGACCGGCATTGGACGAGCGGACCACACAGGGCAGCTTGGCGCCGTCCAGAGCCAGCGCATAGGTGCCGATCTCCTCGCACCAGAACGCGGCCTCGAAGCGATCGGCGAGTTGCCGGGCTTCGGCCTCAAGTTGTTTGGCGCGCTCTACCAGCTGCAGTCGCAGTGCCATCCGCGCGGCGAGGTTCTTGGCCGCATAAACATAACCCTGCACTTCGGCCAGCGCGATATTGCCTTCGGCAAGCTTGCCATCGGCATGAAAGATCGCGTCATACGAATCTTTCCAACCCTGATTCTGCAGTCCTTGTTCGGTGGCACGCTGATATTCGACGAAGCCATCCTGGTCGGGGTCACCGGGCCCATCGATCCATCCCAATGCGGCCTCCACGGCCGGCCACAGCGCGCGCAGCGTCTCTTCGTCGCCCGTGCGTTCGACATAGAGGCCGGCCAGCAGCACGAAAAGCGGTGTCGAGTCGACACTTCCATAATATTGCGCGAACGGAACCTCGCGCAGCGCCGCCATTTCTCCGCCGCGCATTTCATGCAGGATCTTGCCGGGCTCGGCATCGTTCTCAGGGTTGATTTCTCTCGCCTGGAATGCCGCCAGACGCGACAGCACACCCTTCGCCACGCGCGGATCGATCCATAGCATCTGCAACGCAGTGATCAGGCCATCGCGGCCGAACGTGGTCGAATACCAGGGAATGCCGGCATAGGGGTAACGCCCCTGCGGCGTATTGGTCATGAGGATATTGAGATCGCCCATGGCCTGACACAGCACCTCGTTGAAAATGTCGTTCGAGGTCTCGATTGTGGTTGCACCCTTGCTGAAATTGCGCATCTCGCGACGATGCGCCAGCAGGCCACGGAGAAACGGCACTGGCTTGTGATCAAGCTCGACATTGCAACTCGCCGCAACGAACAGCGACGTCACTTCCTGCGGCTCAAGCTCGAAACGATAGGTCGCCTTGTTTGCCGACAATTGCGACGGACGCGGATCGAAAGACAGCATCGTGCGCAGCGGCTTGCCGTCGAGACCGGTATATTCCAGCGCGACATGGCCGGGATCGACGAGACGGCTTGTCGCGACACCGCGATGTTTTCTCTTTTCGCCGCGAACTTCGAACAGATCGGCGAAGTCGTTGTCGAAACAGAGTGTCAGATCGAAGCCGGCACGCGCGTTGCCGTGATTCTGCAAGCCGATCCGCTGATAGGCCGCACCGCGCCATAGAAAGACGGTGCGCACGATATGCAGCATATCCTTTTGCAGGATGATGCGCCCGTTGCGATAGATGTCCGGATTGGTGAGATCGATGGTGAGCGAGGAGTTGTCGTCGCGCAGATTGGAACCGAGCAGAAGCGGCTGGACATCGTTCAGCGCGAGTTCGAGGCGAGCCAGATAGCGCGTATCCTCGTTAAACAGGCCATCCGGCCCCCCAGCGGAAGCGCCGATGTCGCCATGACTGTCGAGCACGGCGAAGGTATCGTCGTGCTTCAGCGCGCGCCGCGGCCGCGAGGCGGGACCTGTCATCGGAATGTAGAACGGCGACTCCGCGACCTTCTGATCTGCGAGTACATCGCGTTTGGCAGCGGCGGCTTCGACGGGCATGGATGACCTCGGCCAGTTGAATGGACATAGCGATACGCATGCGGAAACGCATCACGCAGATTAGCTGAGTCGTCAGGCCGCGTGGGCGGCGAGACGGCTCATTTCCTGCGTCACGAGCTCGCGATACGGCCCTTGTCCCTGCATCAGGATGTCCGGCTTTCCGTCCTCGATGATCTTGCCGCTGCGCAGCACGACCACGCGGTCGAAATTGCGCAAGGTCGCCAGACGATGCGCGATGGCGATCACCGTGCGACCGCGCATCAGACGCGCCAATGCCTCACGGATGGCTTCCTCCGACTCGCTGTCGAGCGCGGCCGTCGCCTCGTCGAGCAGCAGAATAGGTGCGTCCTTAAGGAAAGCGCGCGCGATGGCGATGCGCTGCCGCTGTCCTCCCGAAAGCTTGACGCCACGATCGCCGACCATGGTGTCGAGGCCTTCCGGCAGCTGCTCAATGAAATCGCAACGCGCATCGATGGCAGCCTGCATGACCTCTTCGTCCGTCGCATTCGGGCGGCCGTAACGGATGTTTTCGAGAATCGAACGGTGGAACAGCGAAATATCCTGCGGCACGACCGAAATGGCATGGCGCAGACTCTGCTGTGTGACGCGCGAAATATCCTGGCCGTCGATGCTGATGTTACCTTCCTGTACGTCGTAGAAGCGCTGAAGCAACACGAACAGACTCGACTTGCCCCCGCCGGACTGGCCGACCAGACCGACACGCTGGCCGGCATTAAGCCGCAACGTGAACCTGTCGAACACCTTGTGTCCACCGGGATACTGGAAGGTGATGTTGTTGAAGGCGATGGCTGCACCCGACTTCACCAGCGGTTCGGCCTCCGGATGGTCGCGCAGTTCATGCGGCACCAGCAGCGTCGCAACAGCCTCCGACAGACGGGCGATGTGCTGGGTGACGTCCACCAGCGCAACGGCGAGATCGCGTGTGGCATGGAGAATGGAAATACCGAGCGTGCAGATCAGCACCACTTCGCCTGTCGAAGCACCGCCGCGCTGCCAGAGCAGGATGGCCCAGCCAAGAAGACCGACGGTCAGCACCACAGTAATCGCCGCGTGGACAAGACGCAGACGTTCGAGATAGCGCAAGCTGCGACCGCGTGCGTAAAGCTCGCGATCCACGGTGTTGTCGAAACGTTTGTGTTCGAAGTTCAGTCCGCAGAAGGCACGAACGAGCGGCAGATTGTTCACCACATCGACCATTTCGCCATCGACCGATGCGGCCTTGTCGGCAAAATCGTTGTGCAGGCTCTTGCCGGCGGCGGCCATCCTGAACATCAGAGCGACGACGGCGCCGGCAATGACCGTGAGACCCGCCGCCATCGGCAGACTGACCGTTCCAATCAGCAGGATGGCAGCGAAGGTCGCCACAATCGGCGGCATCACGTTCCAGATGAACATGTTCTCGATGGTAAAAACCGCGTTCGACGTTGCCGTGATCCGGCTGGTCAGCATGCCCGGCAGACGATCCGTGAAATAGTTCGGCGCATGCCCGGTGAGATGGCGAAAGATATCACGCCTGAGATCACCGGTAACATTGACGAAAGTGTAGCTGGCGATCCAGCCGGCAAGGCGCCACAAAAACATATCCGCGGTAATCAACGCGATCAAAATACCGAATGCCCACCAGATCAGTGTTCCTGCATTCGACGGGCCTGCAGAAAGACCATCGACCAGATTCTTGATTCCGTATTGCGTGCCAACCGAGCAGGCGACGGCACCGAGAATGGCTGCCAGGATGATGGAATGCGAGAGCGCGCGCTTTCTGATGTACCGCATCACGAAAGCGAAAGGGCGGTGCGCATAACCGGAGAGACAATCCATTGCGTTACTAAACCCCTTGAACAGCGATGAAACTAACGAACGGCGGCGCGACCCGTGAACGACGGCGCTTCAATCGCAAATTCCCCATGCTCTCGCCTTTCCGGCGCAACAATCGACCTGCACCACTGGTTCCGCGAAACTGAAAGAGCGTGATGGCAACAGCAAGACGACAGTGTGAACGAAAATCGCCGACGCAGAAGGAACTTCGCAGCTGCGAGAACGTTCCGTCGCCTGGCAAATCCGTTCCCGCCGACGTCTCCAGGTTCGCTAGCCCCTCACTTCCAACATGGGAGATATGTAAATGCGCATCGCGCAAGTGGCTCCACTGACTGAAGCCGTTCCGCCAAAGCTTTATGGCGGCACAGAACGTGTCGTGCATTGGTTGACCGAAGAGCTTGTCGCGCAAGGGCACGACGTCACGCTTTTCGCCAGCGGCGATTCACAGACAACTGCCAGGCTCGATGCCGGTTGGCCGAAGGCTTTACGCCTCGATGGCTCGGTACGCGATCCCAACGCATTGCACATGGAAATGCTCGAACGCGTCCGTCGCAAATGTGACGACGGGGAATTCGATATCCTGCATTTCCACCTCGACTACTATCCGTTCTCACTCTTTTCCCGACAACCGACGCCATTCGTGACGACGCTCCATGGCCGCCTCGATCTGCCTGAGCACCAACCGACTTTCACGACCTTCTCGAAGATTCCTGTCATCTCGATCTCCGATGCGCAGCGTCGTCCGGTGCCGCAGGCAAACTTCATCAAAACCATCTATCACGGCCTGCCCGAGACTCTGCTGACACCCCAGGCCGTCAAGCCAGGTTATCTGGCCGTCCTCGGCCGCATCGCGCCCGAGAAGGGCGTGGATCGCGCCATCAAGATCGCCATCCGCGCCGGCGTACCGCTGAAGATCGCCGCCAAGATCGATCGGGCCGACGAGGAGTATTACGAGGTCGTGGTGAAGCCCCTGATGGATCATCCGCTCGTCGAGTTCATCGGCGAGATCAGCGATCGCGAAAAGCCGGAATTCCTGTCGGGGGCCTATGGACTGCTGCTGCCGATCGACTGGCCCGAGCCATTCGGCCTCGTGATGATCGAAGCCATGGCCTGCGGCACGCCGGTGATTGCGTATAATCGCGGCTCGGTGCCGGAAATCATCGATCAGGGCCTCACCGGCTTCATTGTCGAGGACGAACTCAGCGCCGTGAACGCCGTCGGCCGCCTGGCCGATATGGATCGGGCGGCGATTCGCAGGCATTTCGAGACGCGGTTCACAGCGCGTCGCATGGCGCAGGACTATGTCGAGGCCTATCGCAGCCAAATGGAGCAGAAGACACAGCTCCGGCTGGTCAGCAGCGCCGAATAATCAGCGATTATTCCAACGACGAAGAGAGCGGCCGCAAGGGCCGCTCTTTTCGTATGCGGCGACCATCGCCAGATCGCTGCCGCCATCGCAGTTTTGCGAGACGACAGAATGGACTGCGACCTTCGGTCGCGCCATAAATGGGGCGTCCTCTGCAGCCCGATAGGTCCTCATGTCCGCCGTCGTCCGTTTCGAAGTCATCCTGCTTCTGATGGCCGTCATCGTCGGGCTCGATCTCGTGGCCCGGCGTCTGCAGCTGCCGCGCGCGGCCGCGCTGATCCTGGGCGGCATTGGTCTTGCGCTGATCCCTGGCACACCGGATCTCGAAATCGATCCTGAACTCGTTCTGGTGCTGTTCCTGCCACCACTGCTCATGTCGAGTGCCTGGTTCACCTCGTGGCGCGATTTCCGCGCCGATCTGCGCATCATCCTGCAGCTCGCGGTCGGCGCGGTGTTCTTCACCACGCTCGTCGTCGGCGTCGTCGCACACCTGGTGATACCGGACCTGCCATGGGCCGCCTGTTTCGCGCTTGGTGCGATCGTTTCGCCGCCGGATTCCGTCGCCGCCAAGGCAGTGCTGCAGAAGGTCGCATTACCTCACCGGATCATCGTGTTGCTGGAAGGCGAGAGTCTCGTCAACGATGCATCCGGGCTCGTGCTGCTGCGGTTCGCCGTTGCCGCGGCGTTGACGGGCTCGTTCAGCGCCGGCGCCGCGACTATCAGTTTCTTCACGGTCGCGATCGGCGGCCTGGCGGTCGGCGTCATCTTCGCGTTTGGCGCGCTGATGGTGATCAAACGCATCAAGGAGATCGATCTTGCGATCGCCTGGACCTTCCTGATCGCCTGGATTTCCTATATCGCCGCCGAACGGCTGCATGTCTCCGGCGTGCTCTCGACGGTGGCCTGTGGCATGATCCTCGGCTGGAAACAACACGAATTCTTCGGCGCCGCTCTGCGCACCCGCGCGACGGCGACATGGAGTGTCGTCGTTTTCGTACTGGAATCTCTCGTGTTCATCCTGATCGGCCTGTCCCTGCGCGGCGTGCTGCATCGTCTTGGCGGGCCTGACGCGCTGGCTGCAATGGCGCCAGCGACGGCCGCGATCATCGCCGCGGTGATCCTCGCCCGGTTCGTGTGGATGTATCCCGGTACATATCTTCCGCGCATGTTGATGCCGAAACTCCGCGCCCGCGACCCCGCTCCGCCATGGTCGATGCCATTCGTCATGAGCTGGGCCGGCCTGCGTGGCGTTGTCAGTCTCGCCGCCGCGCTGTCCCTGCCGGAACAGTTTCCCGGCCGTGACATGATCCTGGCGATCACATTCGCCGTGATCCTGGTAACGGTGTTGATACAGGGGTCGACGCTGGCGCCGATCGTTCGCTTCCTGATGAAGGGCGATTACAAGACGCATCACCGCTCCAGACTCAGCGAAGCGCAGGCCCGTGCACGCGTCGCCGCCGCGCAGTTTGCTGCGATCGAGAAAGCGTCGCGCAATGACGATGGCACCCATCGGCACCCGCGCCTGTTCGAGCAATACACCTACCGGAAGAGCGCTGCAGCACGTTATGCCGAGGAGGCCGAAACGCTGTCTTCGCAACGCACCGACCACTATGCGACCGTGCTCGCCGCCATCGAGGCCGGCCGCCATGAGCTCCTGCGGATGCATCGTGCCGACGAGATCCATGACAGCGTGTTGCAGGCCATCGAGGAAGGACTCGATCTCGAGGAAGTCAATGCGAGACGGCATCTCTGACCCATGCCGAAGCTTCCCACCAAGCGCATCAGCCTCTAATCTTTCGCCATTGCTGTCAGTTCACACAACACGCGCGGCCAGCGCGCGGCAATGGGAGAAAACCTCATGAGACTTCAGGGCCTGTCCACCATCGTCACCGGCGGCGCATCCGGCTTCGGCGCCGAGATCGCGCGCGCCTATGCGCGCGAAGGCGCCAGGGTCGTGATCTTCGATCTAAATGCCGATGGCGCAAGGAAAGTGGCTGACGAGATCGGCGCCAGCGCAATCGCGCATGGCGGCAGTGTCGCCAACAAGGCCGACGTCGATGCCGCTGTGAAACTCGCGGTCGACAAATTCGGCAAGCTCGATGTGGTCGTCAACAATGCCGGCTGGACCTTCCGCAACAAGCCGATGCTGGAGGTGACAGAAGAAGAATTCGATCGGGTCTTCGACGTCAATGTGAAGTCGATCTTCCTGATGACCAATGCCTGCGTACCCGTCATGAAGAAACAGAAGAGCGGCCGCATCATCAATATCGGCTCCACCGCCGGCGTGCGCCCACGCCCCGGCCTCACCTGGTACAACGCCTCCAAGGGCGCGGTGAACCTGATGTCGAAATCGATGGCCGTGGAGCTTGCGCCCGACGGCATCCGCGTCAACTGCATCGCACCCGTCATGGGCGAAACCGGCCTGCTGGAAGCGTTCATGGGGGTGCCGGACACGCCGGAGAATCGCGCCAAGTTCATCGGCACCATTCCGCTCGGCCGCATGTCTCGCCCGTCGGATATCGCCAATGCCTGTGTCTATATGGCGGGCGAGGAATCCGAATTCCTCACCGGCGTGATCCTGCCGGTCGATGGCGGCCGAACCATCTAGGAAATTCGTAAACCATCGAATCCGGTGAGATTCGATTCACCAATTCCTTTAAGCAGTTCAGCCCAGGTTCATGCGATGATGTCTGCATGATCGAGGGACAAACCTCGGCAGGGAAGGCGTCAGGGTCAGGCCGGTCAACGGCCTGGCCCCGCTCTTTGGGGATCATCATGGCAGCAAAGAAGAAAGTGGCTCCGCGCAGGAAAGCGGCGTCATTTGAGCCCGTGCATCCGGTTTTCGCCGTTTTGCGCACCGCGACCCGCAGTGTCGTCAACATGGCGGTCGTCAGCACGGCCTGTGGCATGACGCTGCTGACCTTGATGGGCGTGTTGAAGTTCCAGCTCGCCTAGGCACTCTTCATACTGCCCAGCAGTGTCGGGATCAGTTCCGACACCGTGGGATGCACCGGCACCGCCCATTGCAGTTCAGTATAGTCCGCGCCGGCATTCATGATATCGAGAATGCCGTGAATGGCCTCATCGCCTGAGGTGCCTAGGATCGCGGCGCCGAGAATTTTCTTCGACTGCGCATCGACGATCACCTGCATCTTTCCGAAGGTCTCACCTTTTTCCACCGCGCGGCCCACATGTTTCATCAGCCGCTCGCCGATTAGCAGCCTTTTGCCCGTGGCTTTCGCCTGCGTCACCGTCATGCCGACGCGTCCAAGCGGCGGATCGATAAACAGCGCATAGCCGGGAATACGATCGCTGACTTTCCGCCTCTGGCCGTCGAGAAGATTGGCGACGATAATTTCGAAATCGTTGTAAGCGGTATGCGTGAAAGCACCGCGACCGTTGCAATCGCCCATTGCGTAGATGCCAGGGACACCGGTCGCAAGACCATCGTCGACCTTGATGTAGCCACGCTCGTCCACTTCCACGCCGGCTTTGTCGAGACCGAGATCGTCGGTGTTCGGCTGCCGTCCCACGGCTAGCAGCACATCGCTGCCGATGACCTCTGGCTCCCCCTCGCTGCAATCGACGCCGACGGCAACGCCATCCGGATGCGGCTTGAAAGTGATGCATTCGGCGCTGGTCCGAACATGAATGCCTTCGGCTTCCAGAATCTCGCGGATCATCTCGGAAATATCGGAGTCCTCGCGCGACACCAGACGCGGTCCCTTCTCGACCACCGTCACCTCCGCGCCGAAACGGCGGTACATCTGCGCAAATTCGAGACCTATATAGCTGCCGCCGACCACGACGAGATGTTTTGGCACCCTGTCGAGCTTCAGCATGCCGCTATTGGTGAGATACGGCACATCGTTCACACCCGGGAAATCCGGCACCACGGGACGACCGCCGACATTGACGAAGATCTTCGGCGCCGTCAGCAGCTCATCGCCAACGCGCACGGTGGTTGCGGATTCGAAACGCGCATGACCGTCGAACACCGTGCAATTCGTCATCTTGCGCAACCAGACTTCGACTCCGCTCCGCGAGTCCATAGTGACCTTGTCGGCACGCGCGCGCACCCTGACCATGTCAATGCGCACGGGCGCATCGATCATCACGCCGTATTCGCTGCCACGTCTTGCAAGATGCGCCGCATATGCACTCGCCACCATGGTCTTGGTCGGCTTGCAGCCGGTATTGACGCATGTGCCACCGAACAGATGACGCTCGATGACGGCCACTTTCTGCCCGGCCGCTGTCAGGCGACCAGCAAGCGGAGGACCCGCCTGACCGGTACCGATGATGATGGCGTCAAATTGATGTGCCATGTCCAGACAGCCTCCAAATGAATGCGAGCTTCCGTTCAAACCTTATTGGCACATATTCCAAGCGAAAAAACGGCGTCTGGCTCCGCTCAGGCCGCGGCCACGGCCACGGCCACGGCGAAGCCGATGCGTGGGAAATGAACCGCGACCACTCCGATTTCCGGATCTTCGCGGCGGATGATCACGCGCTCGCGATTTGCTGCGAGACATGTGCCTTTCACGGTATCGAAACCCCAGTCGGTCGGCGTCACCACCAGCGGCATCCCGATCGGCCACTCTGATGCCGTATCGCTCACAGGCTCCGGTTCGATGGCGCGAGCCACATCGAGCGCTGCGTCCGGTGTCATTGTCTGAGCGCCGCCATGCCCGAGGGCAGCGATACGATCCATCCATGTCAGCACGCCCGGATAATCGGACAGGCCTTCGTTCTCGCCGAGATTGCCACGCGCATACCACAACGGGTGATAGACGGCGACATCGGCCAGTGAAAGCTGTTTGCCGAGAATGAAGGGACCGCCCTCGGCAAGACATTGATCAATCCATGCCAGATGGTATCGAAACTGATCGCGCAACGATGGCACGCGTGGACGCATCTTTTCGCTGTCCCAGCCATCGAACCTGCCGGCAGTGAATGTCGCGCGATCGGCGTGCAGTTCCGGCGGAAAACGATCGCCATTGATGCCGAAGACGAGACCGAGCGATGTCGCGAACAAGGCCTGGTCTGCCCAGCCAGCGATCATGTCGGCACGGCCGCGTGCCCCAAGCGGATACAATGAGGGATCGGGAAAGCGCCGCTCGAGTTCGGCAAGGATCAGCCGCGTATCACAATAGATGTCGGCGCCAATCTGCAGCACGGGAATGCGCCGATAGCCGCCTGTCAACGGGATAAGCTGCGGCTTCGGAGCCATGCGTGGCTGCTCCACCGAGCGCCAGCGCAGGCTCTTCGCCCCGAATGTGATCCGGACTTTCTCGGCGAATGGCGAACGCGAATAGTGATGAAGAATGAGATCTGGCGCTGCCACCCGCGAGACGATCCGTCAGTCAGTGTTTGGTCGCTGACGATGCATCCTGCATCGCCTCGAATTCGGCGAGCGGATAGACGAGGCCGTCCGGGCTCGTGATCTCGATATCCCAGCTGCCATCTTCCAGCAGCTCCTTGGCTTTCTTGACGGCGCCCGCAGCGTTGTCGCGGCGGAGTGATACGGTGCCGGACGTGTCAGTCCCTTTGACGAAGAAAGGCAAGTTCATCCTCCCTCTGCAAATCTACTGTCCGCGGCATCATCGCCGCGTCACACGATATCTGATCACAAGCCGATGCGTCGCGCCAGCAACTTGAAAGTGACGCCAGCGCGACATCTTCACGGTTTCGCGCGCAAGGTAGACGGGCGTGTCAGTGCGAAGAAGATTAAAGCGCCGGTGGTCAGACATACCGCCATGACAATCAGTACCGCCGGCAGTCCCCAATAGGCGGCGACTGGACTGGTAATCGACTGCATGACTGCCGTGCCAAGAAAGAAGGCCAGATTGGAGGCCGACAACGCCTTGCCGATGTTCTCGGGTGCAACGGCTTGACGGACCATGCCATAGATGAGCGGCTGCATGGCAACGAGGAAACCGAACGTTACCAGCAACACGCTATCGACAGCCACCGGCAGCAACGGAACACCGAGCAGACGCGCAAGCGGGTAGCCGGGTGCGCCGGACGCCATGATCAGCAGCAGAGCGGCGGCAACCAGATGCACGCCGAGCAACAGCACGCGGCGGCCGCCGAACTTGCGATCGATGATGCCCGATACCACCGGCGCGATCACCAGCGCGATGGTAAATAGCAGCAGCACATTGCCGGCCTCGATGCGCGACAGGCCCTTGATTGTCATCAACCAGGGCCCGGCCCAGAGCCCGCGCAGCACAAGCTGCATTGCCAGCGATACGAAAGCGAGGATGATGATGCCGCGCAGTGCCCGCGACAGACCGAGACGCAACACCGAAACCATTTCAACACCGAGAGCCCGCTGCTGTCCCTCCGGCCGCACGATCGGCACGATCACGGCAATGAGACCTGCCACGATGACGGCAGCGGCGGCCGCAGTCCAGTAACCGGCACGCCAGCCCCAGTGCTCGACGACATAGGCCAGCGGGCTGGCGGACAGCAGCAGGCCGGAATTCCCGAAGGACAGGATGATACCCGACCACAAGCCGAACTGCGCCGCCGTCAACCGCTTGGCCGCGAGCGTGATCGGGCACATCAGCATCCCCGACGTCGCCATACCGATCGTGGCCTGCGAAACGAAGAAGGACAGCGGGCCGGTCGAGAAGGCAGCGATCGCCGCACCGACGATCGTGCCTGCGAACAGCACCAGCGACACTGAGCGAATGCTGTAGCGATCCAGCGCAACACCGACCGGGATCTGCAGCATGGCGAAGAAAAAATGATAGGCTGAGGTCAACGCCGCCAATGTCTGCGGGGTGACGCCGAGATCGGGCGCCATCACGTCGATCGCCAGAGCCGGCGTGGTCCGCAGCATGTTGGACAGCACGTGCCCGCAAGTGAGAATGAGCAGCGCAGCCATCAGCGCCACGCTGACGCGCGGTTCGGCAGCTTCGGGCTTTGCGGGAGACAGAGTTTCGGCAGCAGTCATAATGACGCTCGCCTACGAGATAATGTCGCAGGCGACAACCGCCACGAAAGCCGTGGCGGTCATGCATGACCCATGCTGCACCGCAGCTAAGCTGCGGCGGCAATCTTTACCGGCACCGACTTGTAGGCGGGCGTACCTGAACGCGCATCATGCGCGTCAAGCGCAACCAGCACATTGGCTTCGGGATAGTAGACCGCGATCGAGCCTTTCGGGATGTCATAGGCCACCGCCGTGACGCCGCGCATGGCGCGTACCGGACCATTTGGCGCATCCAGGACCACATCGATGACATCGCCATGGGCGAGGCCGCGGCTGACGAGATCGTCTGCATTGACGAAGACGATGTCACGACGTCCGGTAATGCCGCGATAGCGGTCGTTCATGCCGTAAATCGTCGTGTTGTACTGATCATGGCTGCGCAATGTCGTCAGCGTCAGCGCATGCTGATCCGACCCGTCTTCATAGAATCCCGGAAACACCAGGAACTGGGCCTTTCCGCTTTCCGTCAGCCATTCGCGTTCCGACGCAGCATTGCGCAGGCGGAAACCGCCGGGCTTCTTGATGCGCTCGTTATAATTCTCGAAGGCGGGAAACACCGATTCGATGGCGTCGCGAATCCTGTTGTAATCGGCGACAAGGTCGAGCCAATCCACTTTCGTGTTCGGCAACGTGGCAATCGCCATGTCCGCGACGACACGAGCTTCCGAGCGCAGATGCTCCGACGCCGGTTGCAACCCACCCCGCGAGCCGTGCACCATGGACATCGAGTCTTCCACGGTGACGAGTTGCTTGCCCGTCGCCTGAATGTCGACCTCGGTGCGACCGAGGCAAGGCAGGATGATCGACTCCTTCGCGGTCAGCAGGTGCGAGCGATTCAGTTTGGTGGCGATATGCACGGCGAGATCGAGGCTGCGCATCGCTGGATAGGTCACCTCCGGATCCGGCATCGCCACCGCGAGGTTGCCGCCGAGCGCGATCAGCGCCTTGGAGCGCCCATCGCGGATCGCCTTCACCGACGCAACCGCATCATGCCCATGCGCGCGCGGCGGATCGAAACCGAATACACGCTTGATGCCATCGAGCAATGCATCATTCGGCACTTCGGTGATGCCGACGGTCCGATCTCCCTGCACGTTCGAGTGCCCGCGCAGCGGCGAAATGCCGGCGCCCGGGCGGCCTAAATTACCGCGCAACAGCAGCAGATTGGCGATGTGCTGCACATTCGCTACGCCCTGCCGATGCTGGGTGATGCCCATGCCGTAATTGATGATGACGCTCTTGGCATTGGCATAGATACGGCCGAGATGCTCGATCTCCGCACGCGTCAGGCCCGACGATGCTTCGACCGCTTGCCATGAGGTCGCATCGAGATCGGCAAGAAGCCCTTCGATGCCTTCGGTGTGTTCGGCGATAAAAGCACGATCGAGCACATCCGGCCCGCCAGCGGCACGGCTCTCGGCATCGAGCGCCACCACCGCTTTCATCATGCCCTTCAGCACTGCCAGATCGCCACCGACCTTGATCTGGTAATAGACCGACGACAGCTTCGTCGCATGACCTGTCAGCATTTCCGACGGATGCTGCGGCGAGATGAAACGTTCCAGCCCGCGCTCGCGCAGCGGATTGATCGAGACGATGGCCGCGCCACGCTTGGCGCAGGCACGCAGCGTGTTGAGCATCCGCGGATGATTGGTGCCGGGATTATGACCGATGCAGAAGACGGCGTCCGCATGATCGAAATCCTCCAGCGTCACCGTACCCTTACCGATGCCGATAGACTTCGGCAGGCCGACGCTGGTCGCCTCGTGGCACATGTTCGAGCAGTCGGGAAAATTGTTGGTGCCGTATTCGCGCACGAACAACTGATACAGGAACGCGGCTTCGTTGGAGCAGCGGCCCGACGTATAGAACTCCGCCATGTTGGGATCGGGCAATGCGCGCAAACCGGCACCGATGCGCGCCATCGCGTCTTCCCACGAGATGGGTAGAAACTTGTCGCTCGCAGCGTCATACGCCATGGGATGAGTCAGACGCCCCTGATTTTCCAGAGCGTGGTCGTGCCATTCCCACAGCTCGCTCACCGTATGCTGCGCGAAAAATTCCGGCGTGGTGCGTTTGGCCGTCGCCTCCCAGGCCACGGCCTTGGCGCCGTTCTCGCAAAACTCGAAGGACGAGGTGTGTTTCGGATCGGGCCATGCGCAGCCCGGACAATCGAAGCCTGTCGGCTGATTCATGGTGAGGAGGCCGCGGGTCTCATCGACCACCGCGAGCTGGCTGCGTACCGCATCGGCCACAGCGCGCAGCGCGCCCCAGCCTCCGGCCGCGCTCTGATACTCGCCGACGCCCTCGACCTTCTTCTTCACCAACTCAGCCATCGCGAGCCTTTCCAGTTTCCCGGCCCATATGGCCGCCATTATTCCGTCTCGTAGCACTATTCGTTGCATCGCAGCGAATAGACCTTCTCAACTTTGATTGACCAGCGGTGCTTGCGTATTGGACCATATGTTCTCGAAATATAATCTTCGTGCCTATCGCCCGATTGAATTTTTGAATGGAGCCCGGATGTCCTCGTCGCTGTTCGCCCCGCTGAAAGTTGGTCCTTTTACATTGAGCCACCGCGTTGCCATGGCCCCGCTTACGCGCATGCGCGCTGAGAAATCGTCGCTCGCCGCCCGCGCGCTCAATGCCGAGTATTACGCACAGCGCGCCAGCCAGGGCGGGCTCATCATCGCCGAAGCCTCGCAGGTGATGCCCGAGGGACAAGGCAGTCCGAACACGCCGGGCATCTATTCGCCAGAGCAGATCGCCGGCTGGAAACAGGTGGTCGACGCGGTCCATGCCAAGGGCGGCGTTATCTTCCTGCAGCTCTGGCATGTCGGCCGCGTCTCGCACTCCTCGCTGCAGCCTGACGGCAAGTTACCTGTCTCGGCTTCAGCCATCGCGATCAACGGTACCACGCGGCTGGTCTCCGGGGAGACCGTGCCTTATGAAACGCCGCGCGCGCTGGAGACGAACGAAATCCCGGGCATCATCGAGGCCTACCGGCAAGCCACGCGCAATGCCCACGAAGCGGGCTTCGACGGCGTCGAGGTGCATGGCGCCAATGGCTATCTGCTCGAACAGTTCCTGCAGACCCGCAGCAATCAACGCACCGATCAATATGGCGGCTCCATCGAGAACCGCGCCCGGCTGCTGCTCGAAGTGACCAGGGCTGTGGTCGATGCCTGGAGCGCCGACCGTGTCGCGGTGCGGATTTCACCCTATGGCGTATCGAACGATTCCGGCGAAGCCGATCCGATGCCGCTCTACAGCTACGTGGTCCGCGAACTTGACAAGCTCGGCCTCGCTTACCTGCATCTGGTCGAACCGCGCACCAGTGGTGTCGGCCGCGCCGAGGTGTTCCACGAAAATGTGCCGAAGGCCTATGAGCTGTTCCGCCCGCTCTGGAACGGCGTGCTGGTCACCGCCGGCGGTTTTGACGGCGCTTCTGCCCAGGAGGCCGTCGCATCGGGGAATGTGGACGTCGTCGCCTTCGGCCGCCCGTTTATCGCCAATCCGGATCTGCCGGAACGCATCAGACTGAAGGCGCCGTTTACGCCCTACAACCGCGCCACCTTTTATGGCGGCGAGGAAAAGGGCTACACGGATTATCCGTTCCATCGGGTTGGGTAGACGACAACTTCCTTCACCCCGCATCTTGCGCGGGGAAAGGTTAGGCACAGCACCGCCGAACATATACGCAGGACCACGGCTTCCCCTGCCGCGGCCCTGTGCTAGTTTCTGCATATGAACATCCAGTCCAAGATCGCGATCAAGCACTCCACCTGCCCGCATGACTGTCCATCGGCCTGCGGGCTCGATATCGAGGTGATCGACGGCCGATCAATCGGCCGGGTCCGCGGCTCCAAGCAACAGACCTACACCGCCGGCGTCGTCTGCGCGAAAGTCGCGCGCTATGCCGAGCGCATCCATCATCCCGAACGGCTGATGCATCCGATGCGCCGCACCGGCCCGAAGGGGTCCGGGCAATTTGCACGCATCACCTGGGACGAGGCGCTGGACGAGATCGCCGCCAAGTTTAACGCAGTCGAGCGCGACTTCGGCGCGGAATCCGTCTGGCCCTATTACTATGCCGGCACCATGGGCCTGGTGATGCGCGACGGGCTCAACCGCCTGACGCATGAAAAGAAATATTCGCGCTTCTACGGCACCATCTGCTCGACCATTGCCTGGGCCGGCTTCGCCGCCGGCACCGGCAAGATCGCCGGTGTCGATCCGCGCGAGATGGTGAAGTCGGACCTGATCGTGATTTGGGGCACCAATCCGGTCTCGACCCAGGTCAATGTGATGACCCATGCGACGAAGGCCCGCAAGGAACGCGGCGCGAAGATCGCGGCCATCGATATCTACGACAACGACACCATGAAGCAGGCGGACATCAAGATCCTGCTCCGCCCCGGCACCGATGGCGCGTTCGCCTGCGGTGTCATGCATGTGTTGTTTCGCGACGGCTTTGCCGATCGTGCCTATCTCGAAAAATTCACCGACGCCTCGCCCGAACTGGAATCGCATCTGGCGACACGCACGCCGGAATGGGCGTCGGCCATCTGCGGTGTACCGGCGTCGGAGATCGAAGCCTTCGCGCATCTGATCGGCAACACGCCGCGCAGCTTCTTTCGCCTCGGCTATGGTTTTACCCGCAGCCGCAACGGGGCGGCGCAGATGCATGCGGCGCTCTGCATTCCTGCCGTCACCGGCGCCTGGCAGCATGAAGGCGGCGGCGCCTTCTTCAACAATGGCGCGATCTGGAAATTCGACAAGACGTTGATCGAGGGCCTTGATCTCGTCGATCCCAAAGTGCGCCGCCTCGATCAATCCAGGATCGGCCGCATCCTCACCGGCGATGCGGAAGCCCTGCAGAACGGCCCGCCGGTCAAGGCGATGCTGATCCAGAACACCAACCCCGTCACCGTCGCGCCGGAGCAGGCGCTGGTCCGGCAGGGCTTTGCCCGCGAGGACCTGTTCGTCGCCGTGCATGAGCAATTCATGACCGAAACGGCCATGATGGCCGATCTCGTGCTGCCGGCCACCATGTTCATGGAACATGACGATCTCTATTACGGCGGCGGCCATCAGCACATCTCGGTCGGAGCAAAGCTGATCGATGCGCCGGAAGAGTGCCGGTCCAATCACGAAGTTCTGCAAGGTCTCGCCTCACGCCTTGGCGCCACGCATCGCGGCTTTGCGATGACATCGCGCGAGATGATCGACGAAACGCTAAGGAGCAGCGGCCGCGGCGGCATCGACGCGCTTGAGGCCGATATCTGGCGTGACCTGCAGCCGGATTTCCGCACGTCGCACTATCTTGACGGCTTCGCCCATGCAGACGGCAAATTCCATTTCAAGGCCGACTGGGCCAATGTGCCCCTCGCCAATGCCGGCCTGATGGGCGCGTGGGAAGACATGCCGTCCTTCCCCGACCACTGGGCCGTGATCGAGGCGATCGACGAGGCGCATCCGTTCCGCCTCGCCACCAGCCCGTCACGCAGCTTCCTGAATACGAGCTTCAATGAAACGCCGTCATCCCAGGCCCGCGAAGGAGCGCCGACGGTGATGATTCATCCGGTGGACGCTGCCGATCACGGCATCGCCGACGGTGACGCCGTAACGCTCGGCAATCCGCGCGGCGAGACCACACTGACCGCACGCATCTTCGATGGCGTCAGGCGCGGCGTGCTGATTGCGGAATCGATCTTCCCGAACAAATCCCATTTCGGCGGCCGCGGCATCAATATGCTGACGGGCGGTGAAGCGGTTGCACCCTATGGCGGCGCCGCATTTCACGACAACAAGGTGTGGGTGAAGAAGGCGCAACCCCGAACTGTCATCGCCCGGCTTGACCGGGCGATCCAGTAGACACCGACCTAAGTGATTGAACACTCCAGTCGGTGTATACTGGATCACCCGCTTTCGCGGGTGATGACAAGCGAGGACGTGATCAGCAACTCACCGCGTATCCTCCAGAATCATATCCGACGCCTTCTCCGCGATCATGATCACCGGCGCGTTGGTATTGCCCGACATCAGATCCGGCATGATCGACGCATCGATCACGCGCAACCCTTCAAGTCCTCGCACACGCAGTCGCTGATCCACCACCGCCCGCGCATCGCTGCCCATGCGGCAGGTCGAGGTCGGGTGATAGACCGTGCTGCCACGTTTGCGACAGAAAGCGAGCCAATCCTCGTCGGTCACCACACCCGGGCCAGGATCGACTTCTTTGGTGACGAACGGCTTCATGGCCGGCGCATTCAGGATCTTGCGCAGGATCTTGAGCCCTTCGACATTTGCGGTGCGATCCGTCTCCGTCGCCAGATAGTTGATGCGGATTTCCGGCGGCACCGAAGGATCGGCGCTCTTGATCTTGAGCGAGCCACGGCTCTCCGGACGCAACTGGCACACTGACGCCGAATAGCCCGAAAAGGTATGCAGTTTCTCGCCCATCTTGTCGGTCGAGAACGGAAGGAAGTGGATCTGGATATCCGGCGAGGCCATGCGCGGATCGGTCTTGAAGAACGCGCCGGTGGTCCCCGCGGCGTAGGTCAGCGGTCCCTTGCGAAAGGCGGCGTATTTCAGCCCCATCATCACCCGGCGAACCGGATGATTGACGTAATCATTGAGCGTAATCTTCTGCGGGCACTCCATCACCATGCGTACCTGCATGTGATCCTGCAGATCCGCACCGACGCCCGGCGCGTCGAGCAGAACATCGATCCCGTGCTGTTTCAACAGATCTGCGGGGCCAACACCGGAGAGCTGCAGCAACTGCGGCGAATTATATGCGCCGCTCGATATCAGCACTTCCTTGCGCGCGAAGGCCGTCTTGACCTTACCATGCTGCTTGAACTGCACGCCCACCGCACGCTTACCCTCGAAGACGAGACGCTGGGCCGGCGCATCGGTCTCGACACGCAGATTGCCGTGGCCGTTCTTCAGCGCCGGCCGCAGATAAGCGCGCGCCGTCGAGGCACGGCGACCGCCTTTGGTCGTGGTCTGAAACCAGCCGGCACCTTCCTGCGTCGCACCGTTGAAGTCGTTGTTCACCGGAAGGCCGGTCTGCGCCGCCGCGACGATAAACGCTTCCGACAGCGGATCGGGACAGCGCGAATCCGACACCGGCAGCGGACCGCCGACACCGTGATAGTCGTCAGGCCCCCGCGCCTGATTCTCCGCTTTCTTGAAATAAGGCAGCACGTCGTCATAGCCCCAACCTGCATTGCCGAGTTGCCGCCAGCGATCGTAATCTTCGTGCTGGCCGCGCACATAGAGCAGGCCGTTGATGGAGCTGGAGCCGCCAAGCACCTTGCCGCGCGGCTGAAACACCTTGCGGTCGTTGAGACCGGGCTCGGGTTCGGTCTCATACATCCAGTTGACGGATTTTTCCTTGAACAGCTTGCCGTAGCCAAGCGGGACATGGATCCAGATGTTGCGGTCCTGCGGGCCGGCCTCGAGCAGCAGCACCGAGAATTTGCCTGATGCCGACAGGCGATTGGCGAGCACGCAGCCGGCCGAGCCGGCTCCCACAATGACGTAATCGGCCTCGATGGCATCCGCCGGCAATCGTCGCGCCGACGCAGTTGAACCGTTCATGTTTCCCCCGAATGGTTTTCAGCAACTGAAAACGGAAATCAGAGGGAAGTAAATGGGACGAAAATCGGCGCATGGCCGGCATGCGCCGCTTTCCGCCCGTGGTGCGATTGCCCAATGCGCGGAGTGATCGATGCACGACCACTTTGGTAGCGACAGGCTGCGATTTTGTGCGCTGCCGCGTGCATAGCCGCATGCGTCGCCGCGGCCAAATGATGCTTGCCCTTGCCACGCGGCGCGGTAACAGTTTTCCGCAATAAACCGGCACCGCCGGACCAACAACACGGGAAACGCACGTGACGGACGCCAAACTCTCCGGCCCGCTGAAGGGCACGCGCATTGTCGAATTCGCCGGCATCGGCCCTGGTCCCTTCGCCTGCATGCTGCTTGCCGATATGGGTGCCGAAGTCATCACGCTGGTACGTCCCAAGCAAATGCCGAAAGGCGCGGCCGCGCGCGGCCGCAAGATCGTCGAGGTCGATCTCAAGGATAAAGCCAGCATCGCGCAGGTGCTGTCGCTGCTCGATGGCGCCGATGCGCTCGTCGAGGGCTATCGTCCCGGCGTGATGGAGCGCCTTGGCCTCGGGCCTGATGTCGCGCTCGGCCGCAACAAAAAACTCGTCTATGGCCGCATGACCGGCTGGGGACAGGACGGCCCGCTCGCGCAAGCCGCCGGCCATGACATCAACTACATTTCCATTACCGGCGCTCTCGCCGCCATCGGCGGCGCCGACAAACCGGTGCCGCCGCTCAACCTCGTCGGCGATTTCGGCGGCGGCTCCATGTATCTCGTGATGGGCATGCTCGCCGCGATGCTCGAAGCCAACAAGTCGGGCCAGGGTCAGGTGGTGGATGCCGCCATGTGCGACGGCGCGGCCTCGCTGATCACCATGTTTTTCGATATGACCGCGGCCGGCCGCTGGAAGGAACAGCGCGAAGCCAACATGCTGGACGGCGGCGCGCATTTCTACGGCGTCTATGAATGCAGCTGCGGCAATTTCATCTCGATCGGCTCCATCGAGCCGCAATTCTACGCGCAACTGCGGGAGCTCGCCGGCCTCGGTGAGAGCTGCTTCGATGCGCAGATGGACCAGAAGCAGTGGGCCGCCCTGAAAGACAAGCTCGTCGCCGTATTCAAGACCAAGAGCCGCGACGAATGGTGCAGGATCATGGAAGGCACCGATGTGTGCTTCGCACCGGTGCTGACCATGTCGGAAGCGACCAGGCATCCGCATATGGTGGCGCGCGAAGTCTTCATCCAGCACGACGGCGCGACGCAGCCGGGACCAGCGCCGCGCTTCTCGCGCACGCCATCAGCGGCACGCATGCCAGTGAAGGCGGAGCTGGGTGAGGCCGTGAAGGACTGGGCAAACTAGAGCACTCTCGAAGAGGAAGCGCGCCTCTTATCCCTCCCCGGAGCGAAGCGACTGGGGAGGGAAAGAAAGATCAAACCGGCAGGCCGTTCTTCTGCGCCAGCTCCTTCAGCGACACCTGCGGGCGGGCGCCGATATGCTGGATCACTTCGGCCGCCGCGAGCGCGCCGAGCTTGCCGGCATTTTCATAACCGACATTGCGCACGAGACCGAACAGGAAGCCAGCCGCGAACAGGTCGCCGGCACCCGTGGTATCCACCAGCTTCTCGATCTTGTGTGCGGGCACGGCCACCACGCCTTCGGCCGAAACCACGACACAGCCCTTCTCGCTGCGGGTGACGACGCCGAGCCGGATATCCTTGCGGAGTTCGCCGAGCGCCGCGTCGAAATCATCGGTCTCGTAGAGCGAGCTCAGCTCGGACTCGTTCGCGAAAATAATATCGACGGTGCCGTTGCGCATCAGGTCGAGGAATTCGCTGCGATAGCGGCCCACGCAGAACGCGTCCGACAGCGTCAAGGCGACCTTTCGGCCGGCGTCATGAGCAATCTTCGAAGCCTTGATGAAGGCTTCCTTGGCGCTGGTCGGATCCCACAGATAGCCTTCGAGATAGATATATTGCGAGGCCGCGATCGCCGCCGGATCGATATCCTCCGGGGTCAGGTCCTGCGCGGCGCCGAGATAGGTGTTCATGGTGCGCTCGCCATCCGGCGTCACCAGGATATAGGAACAGCCGGTGGCCGGGCCGGCCGCCGCCGGCTTGGTCTCGTAGGCCACGCCGGCGGCGCGGATGTCGTGGATATAGAGCGTGCCGATCTGGTCGTCCTTGACCTTGCCGACATAAGCGACGCTGGCGCCGAGGCTGGCGAGGCCAACGATGGTGTTGGCCGCCGAGCCGCCCGACATTTCCGTGGCCGGGCCCATCGCGTCATAGATCGCCTTGGCACGGGCTTCGTCGATCAGCGCCATGCCGCCCTTGTTCATCTGATGGGTGGCGAGAAATGCGTCGTCGGTCTGCACCAGCACGTCGAAGATCGCGTTGCCGATCGCAAGCACGTCGTATTTCGCTGAAGTCATTAAGATTATCCCGTTGCGGCGATTGCGGGGGCGGGGCGAATGGTTTTCAACTCATCCCGCTGCGGCCTGATGGCTGCGACTATCACACCCCGCCCGGCGCCAGCAAGGATGCCTCCCCGTGACGGTTCCATGATCCGCTCCATTTTGATGGTTTCCACGGGCACGCTGGCCTCGCGCCTGCTCGGTTTCGTGCGCGACGCCATGGTCGCGGCATTGCTGGGCGCGGGCGCCGTTGCGGATGCCTTTCTGGTGGCGTTTCAGCTGGTCAATGTGGTGCGCCGCCTGCTCACCGAGGGGGCGCTGAATGCCGCGCTGATTCCGGCATGGGCGCGCATCGACGCCCGCGAAGGACCGGAGGCTGCTGCGGCTTTTGCGGGCCGTGTCCTTTGCACCGTCGGCGTGGCCGTGCTCGTTGCCGCGCTCCTCATCGGCCTGGCGATGCCGACGGTCATTGCGCTGGTTGCGCCTGGCTTTATCGGCCATCCCGCGCTGCAGCTGGCAGTCGATCATGCGCGGCTGATGCTGCCTTATCTCGCCTTTGCTGGACCGGTCACCGTGATGATGGGGCTCTACAATGCGCAGGGACGGTTCGCGCTCACGGCGTTTTCTCCGCTGTTGTTCAATGGCGCGTTGATTGCGGTGATGACGCTACTGCTGGCGTTTCCGCAGGCCGCGACCACTGCCGCTATGGCCATGGCGGCGACCGTCGGAATCGCCGGTTTTCTGCAGTTGTCGATGCTCTCGCTGCGGCAACACGGCGGCAGACTTGCGGCACCCTTGCGACTGTCGTTCGATCACCAGATGCGCGATTTTTTCCGCAAGGCACTGCCCGGAATGGTCGCCAGTTCCGGCCCGCAGCTCCTCATCGTCGGCGCCGCCATCGTCGCCTCGACAATGCCCTCAGCCGTCTCATGGCTGTACTTCGCCAATCGCCTGATCGAACTGCCGCTCGGCATCGTCGGCACCGCGATGGGCACGGTGCTGATCCCGGAATTGACGCGCGCGGCGCGCGAGGACGATCACGCGATGATGACCCATGCGCAATCGCGCGGGATCGAACTGGCCATCGGCCTCACATTGCCGGCGACACTGGGACTCATCGTGCTGAGCGAGCCCATCGTCCGGCTGCTGTTCGAACACGGCGCCTTCACCGCGCATGACGCGGCGGCCACCGCCCAGGCATTACTCTGGCTCGCGCTTGCATTGCCGGCGCATGTGCTGATCAAGGCGCTGTCGCCGGCCTTTTTCGCGCGCGAGAACACGCATACGCCACTGGTCGTGACGCTGGTCGGTCTGGCGGTCGCGATCGTCGCCGCTTATTTGCTCGGCGCATCTTTCGGCGCAAGCGGCATCGCGGCGGCGATTGCGCTGGCGGCGTGGAGCAGTGCGGCCGTGCTGATGATCCAGGCCGGCCGCACGTTCGGCTGGGCGATCGATGCGGATGCGAAACGGCGGCTGCCGGTTATCGTGCTGGCGGCGGCTCTCATGGGCGCGCTGCTGTGGCTGCTAGCGCAGGCGATGCCCACCGCCGATCACAAGCTCGGCCGGGCAGCTTTGCTGGCGCTCCAGATCGCATGCGGGCTGGCGATCTACGCGGTACCGCTCATGCTCACCGGCACATTGCGCTGGCGGGATGTCCGCGCATCGCTCAAGAAGTCACGCGACACCGCTGCATGACCTCACGAGATTGATCATGGACGCCGCGCGGCGCCTGTGGCAAGGGACGCCGCGGCCCGCATTCCACCACGGGCCTAGAAGGAACTCGGCTATGTCATCTGCTTCAACGGCATCCACCCCCGCATTTACCCAGCGCGTCTTTTCCGGCGTCCAGCCGACCGGCAATCTGCATCTCGGTAACTATCTCGGCGCCATCGTCAACTTCGTCAAATTGCAGGAGCAGTACAGCTGCCTGTATTGCGTCGTGGACATGCATGCGATCACCGTAGCCCCCAGTGTCTGGGGCGGCCCGGACGAGCTGCGCCGCTGCACCCGTGAAGTCACCGCCGCCTTCATCGCCGCGGGCATCGATCCGAAAAAGCAGATCATCTTCAACCAGAGCCAGGTCGCCGGCCATGCCGAGCTCACCTGGGTGTTCAATTGCGTCGCACGCCTCGGCTGGCTGAACCGCATGACCCAGTTCAAGGAGAAGGCCGGCAAAGACCGCGAAAACGCGTCCGTGGGTCTCTACGACTATCCCGTACTGATGGCCGCCGATATCCTGCTGTATCGTGCCACGCATGTGCCTGTCGGCGAAGACCAGAAGCAGCATCTCGAACTCGCACGCGACATCGCACAGAAGTTCAATAACGACTTCTCCGAATCCATCGCGAAGCAGGGCCACAAAGGTTCCTACTTCCCGCAGCCCGAGCCTGTCATCACCGGCCCGGCGACGCGCGTGATGAGCCTGCGCGACGGCACCAAGAAAATGTCGAAGTCCGATCCGTCGGATTATTCGCGCATCAATCTCACCGATGACGCCGACGCCATCGCGCAAAAAATCCGCAAGGCGAAGACCGATCCGGAGCCGTTGCCGTCCGAAGAAAAGGGCCTCGAGCCGCGGCCGGAAGCCGACAATCTCGTCGGCATCTACGCCGCGCTGTCGGGCCGCAGCAAGGCCGACATTCTTGGCGAATTCGGCGGCGCGCAGTTCTCTGGCTTCAAGGCCAATCTCGTCGACCTCGCCGTTGAAAAACTGTCGCCGATCGCAAACGAGATGAAGCGGCTGTCGGCGGATCACGCTTATGTCGACGCCGTGCTTGCCGACGGCAGCGACCGCGCGCGGGCGATTGCGGATGAAACCATGGTATCCGTGAAGGATATCATGGGCTTTGTACGCAAACGGTAATCATACGGAACCGTGCCCCGGGCGCGATGCGGCGCGGAGTGACGCTTCACGTCCCGGGGCACGATCTTCCTTTCAACGCGACCGATTCCATTTCTTCGCCACAATCGTCGCGGCGCAGGCTTATGCCTGCGTCGCGCTTGTCGAATGCGCATGCGCCGTGGCAGCATGAGGGAGTGAGCCAGTTTTTCTCAGAACATGATCTGATCCGAAACCGGTATCCACTTTTCGGGATCATGCTCTAGCATCGGGACATGCATGAGCGCACAGCGACGTAGTTACGAAAGCGGCCACAAGCCGAAATGCCTCGTGGTGGTCGACGACAGCGAGGAATGGGATCGCGCGGTGTATTACGCCAGCCGCTGGGCCGTGCGTGTCGGCGGCGGCGTGGTGATGCTGCGGGTCATCGAGACCGAAGACCGTAACCAGCAATGGCTCGGCGTTGCCGAGGTGATGCGCGCCGAAGCCGAGGAAGGCGCCAATGCCGCGCTCGACCGCGCCTCCGGCCGCGCCAACGGCCTCGCCGCCATCACCCCGGAGCGTGTGATCCGCGAGGGCGAGCCGACCGCGCAGATCCTCGACGTGATCGACAAGGACGTGGACATTTCCATGCTGGTGCTGGCGGCCTCCGCCGGCGCCGAAGGGCCGGGGCCGATCGTCACCATGATCTCGAAGATGGTCGGGACATTTCCGGTGCCGGTGGTGGTGGTACCGGGCAGCCTGACGGATCTGGATATCGACGGGCTGTCGTAGGCCCAAACACCGGCCTCAGACCCCAAACACCGCTCTCATGGTGAGGAGGCGCGAAGCGCCGTCTCGAACCATGAGCTGGCCTGGCTCCGGGTCTGCGGCTCCCCTTCGAGACGCGCGCGATGCGCGCTCCTCAGGGTGAGGGCGGAGTTTTCTCAGAATGAGAGACGGAGTGTGCGAGAAGAGGTAAAAGCACCTTGATTCGTGCCTTTTCCGTCGCCATCTGCTACGGACAGCCCACGCGCCGGCCTTGAACCGGCGACGCAGGAGAGATCGATGTTCATCCAGACCGAAGCGACCCCCAATCCCGCCACGCTGAAATTCATTCCGGGCCGGGACGTGCTGACCAGCGGCACCATGGAATTTACCTCTCCCGAAGCGGCGTCCCGCTCGCCGCTCGCGGAAAAACTGTTTGCCGTCAAGGGCGTCACCGGCGTGTTCTATGGCGCCGATTTCGTCACCGTGACCAAGGATGACAGCGACTGGCAGCACCTCAAGCCCGCGATTCTTGGCGCCATCATGGAACACTACATGTCCGGCGCACCGCTGCTCGCCGATGGCAGCGCGCCCGAAGGTGACATTTCCGATGACGACGAGTTCTTCGACGATAACGATGCCGAGACCGTCGATACCATAAAGGACCTGATCGAAACCCGCGTGCGCCCGGCCGTCGCCAATGACGGCGGCGACATCACCTTCCGCGGCTTCAAGGACGGCGTGGTTTATCTCGCAATGAAAGGCGCCTGCTCGGGCTGCCCGTCATCGACGGCCACGCTGCAGCATGGCATCCAGAATCTGCTGAAGCATTTCGTGCCGGAAGTACAGGAAGTGCGGCCGATCTAGCATCGGCCCTCACGGCGAGGAGGCGCCATGGGCGCCGTCTCGAACCATGAGATGTGGGAGCTCCATCTCCATCCTTCGAGACGCGCGCCGTGCGCACTCCTCAGGATGAGCGTGGAGGTACTTGGTTGATACCGTCCTCGCTCGGCTCGACCGGGCGCTCCAGTAAACTCTAAACTCTGCCGCCGCAGTTCAATCGAGAAGCTCGCGTGTACTGGATCGCCCGCTTTCGCGGGCGATGACAGTCAGAGCGAACAATTATCTTCCGATGCCCGCCGCCTCTTCCGCGGCGCGCTGCATGCTTGATGACATCTCGTTCGTCACCACGCTCTGCTCTTCCACCGCCGCAGCAGTCGCGGTGACATATTCACTCACGTGCTGGATCTCGCTCTTGATCGCGTTTAGTGCATTGACGACATCCGCCGAAATGCCGTTGAGGCTGCCGATCTCGCTGGATATCCTGTCGGTTGCCTGCTTCGCCTGGGTCGCAAGATTCTTCACCTCGGATGCGACCACGGCAAAGCCGCGTCCGGCCTCGCCTGCCCGTGCCGATTCGATCGTAGCATTGAGCGCCAGCAGATTGATCTGGCCGGTGATATTCCCGATCAGATCCAAGATGCCACTCATCGCCTGCGCGGCCGCCGACAGGCGCTGTGCCTGACTGTCGGCCTCATCGACCTTGCCAACCGCCGACATCGCCGTCTCGCGCGACTTCGTCATCGCTTCGGAAATCTCGCGCACCGACGCATTGAGTTCTTCCGCCCCCGCCGCGACCGATTCCATCATGTCGCGCACACGCTCGCTCTTCTTCCGCGCGATCACCTGCGCGGTGACGTCGGACGCGTATTTAACCACCTTGTAGGGCGCGCCGTTGAGATCGAAGATCGGATTGTAGGACGCCTGAATCCAGACCTGCTTGCCGTTCTTGCCAACCCGCTTGTATTCGGCAGCCTGATATTCGCCGCGCCGCAGGCTCGCCCAGAACGCCCGGTAGGCATCGCCGCCGCGCTCTTCATCCGGCACAAACATGCTGTGATGCTTGTCCTGAATCTCGGACAGCACATAGTCCATGACCGACAGGAAGTTCTGATTCGCATTGAGCACGATGCCATCGAGATTGAACTCGACCACCGCCTGCGACTTTCCGATCGCCTCGATCTGCCCGGAGAAGTTCGCGGCGCGCAGTTTCTGTTCGGTCACGTCGGAGGCGAATTTGATGATCTTGAGAGGCTTGCCGCTCTCATCAAGGATCGGATTGTAGGTGGCCAGTATCCAGACCTCCCTGCCGCCCTTGCCGATCCGCTTGTATTCGGCGGCCTGATATTCGCCCCGGTTGAGGCCGGCCCAGAAATCGCGATAGGCAGCGCCGTTGCGATCTGCCGGCGTTACGAACATGCTGTGGTGCTTGCCGCGAATTTCATTCAGCGAATAGCCCATGACATCGAGAAAGATCTGGTTGGCATCGAGGATAGTTCCGTCCAGATCGAATTCGATGACAGCCTGCGCACGCTCAATGGCGGCGATCTTACCCCTGTCCTCAAGGCTGCGAACCTTCTGCACGGTGATGTCGCTGCAGAACTTGACGACGCCCATGGGCTTTCCCGCTTCGTCCAGAATCGGGTTGTAGGAACCATGGATCCAGACCTCTCGGCCATCCTTGCCAAGGCGCTTGAACTCGCCGGATTGATAGATGCCGCGATTCAACACGCCCCAGAAATCGCGATAGGCGGCGCTGTTGCGCGTGTCGGGCATCACGAACATGCTGTGATGCTTGCCCCGAATTTCGGCGAGCGTGTAACCCATCGTCGCCAGAAAATTCTCATTGGCCGTGATGATCGTGCCGTCGAGATTGAATTCGATCAGCGCCATCGACTTGTTGATCGCCGCCGCCTGGGCAAGCGCGTTGCGCGCGGCCTTACTCGTCAACCAGTGCATCTCGAAGGCTTTCTCTTTTAATAGTTTCCGGGAAATCGTTTCGTCAAAAACAAATAAGGCCGGCGAAGGTGAAGTCGGACACGGCTCCGCTGGCTGGTATCCTTCTCCCACGCATCTGCGAAAAATTGATTAAGTGCGCCCACCGCATGAGGCACAGAGAGACTCCAGCGGCTTGCAGATTGAGCGACAAAACCGCAATCGTCCGTAAGTCTCGGGTTTTCTTGCTATCTTTCAATCAAAGGTAATTTCTATAGGTTTGCGGTACGACGTTCGCCAGGCCGCGAGTCATGAGCGAGAGCGGCATGGCTTTACCTGCATTCGAATATTATAGGTATGTGACCGGCCCGATCCCGCCGGCCTGACGAGACCACGAATCGCCCATGATTATCCTCGCCATCGATACGGCACTCGACGCCTGCGCCGCCGGTATTTTAGATACCGGCACCGGGCACTTGATCGCGCATGAATCGCTACCGATGGCGCGCGGCCATGCGGAAGCGCTGATGCCGCTGCTGGCGCGCGTGATGACGCAATCCGGGATCGCCTTTGCCGAGCTCGACCGCATCGCCGTTACCACCGGGCCAGGCAGCTTTACCGGCCTGCGGGTGGGGCTTTCCGCCGGCCGCGGCATCGGGCTTGCCGCCGGCAAGCCCGTGGTCGGCGTCACCACGCTGGCGGCCTATGCGGCGCCGGTGGTGAGTCGAAATGGTGATGTCCCGGTGATCGCCAGCATCGATGCGCGACACGACCATGTGTATTTCCAGGCGGTGAGCGGCAATGGCACCTCGCTGCAGCGACCTTGCGTCATTCCGATCAACGAGGCGATCGAGGCGGCGCGCTTCGGGGCACCGCATCTGGTCGGCAATGCCGCAAACCTGCTGGCTGCGCGCTGGCCGGCCGACGCGCTGCAACCGGTTGCCATCGATGAACAGGCCGCGCCGGAGATATCCTGGGTGGCGTGGCTCGGCGCCGCCGTCGATCCGCAGACCGCTCTGGCGCGTCCATTCTATCTGCGCGCGCCCGATGCCAAGCCGCAATCGAGTCTGATGGGCGGCCTCCACCAGACGCAGCCAGCGCCATGACACTGCTGTCCTGGTTACCATCCTTTCGTCCCGCGCCGGCGGTGGTCGAGCCGGCAGTGCCAAAGGATGCCGCGCAACTCGCACGCCTGCACGCCGCATCGTTTCACCGCGGCTGGGGCGACGGCGAGTTCGAGCAGATGCTGCACGAGGAGAACACGCTGATCCATCGCCTGCGACAGGGCCGCCATCTCATTGGCTTTGCGGCATCGCGGCTGGCCGTAGACGAAGCGGAAATCCTCTCCATCGCGGTAGCGCCGGAGCAGCGCGGCCGCGGCCTGTCACGCGATCTGCTTCTCACCCACCTCGGCCATCTCGCCGGCCGCAGCGTGCGCACCGTGTTCCTCGAAGTGGAGGAGAACAATATGCCGGCGCGGCGGCTCTATGACCGCACGGGTTTTACGGTGGTCGGGCGGCGCGAGCGCTATTACAAGGAAGCGAACGGCGTCGAATTGAATGCCCTGATCATGCGCCGCGACTTGTCCTGACGCCGCCCGGATGGCAAAAGAAGCCACGGCGAGACCAGACCTATGAATGTTTTGAAATCGACATCTTCCAAAGTGAGCGGCATCGAAGCGCGCTGCGCTGCAACGGGCATGCGCATGACGGAACAGCGCCGCGTGATCGCGCGCGTGCTGGCGGAAGCCGACGATCATCCCGACGTGGAAGAACTCTATCGCCGCTGCGTCGCCATCGACGACAAGATTTCGATCTCGACGGTGTATCGCACCGTCAAACTGTTCGAGGATGCCGGCATCATCGAACGTCATGACTTCCGCGAAGGCCGCGCGCGCTACGAGACCATGCGCGACACGCATCACGATCACCTGATCAATCTGCGTGACGGAACCGTCATCGAATTCACTTCTGAAGCGATCGAGAAGTTGCAGGCTGAAGTCGCCGCCAAGCTCGGCTACAAGCTCGTCGATCACCGGCTCGAGCTGTATTGCGTACCGCTCGACGAGGACAAATCGGGCAAGTGACGGCGCTTTCTTCCCCCAACCCTTCTTCCAGCTTCGATCTCGTCATCTTTGATTGCGACGGTGTACTCGTCGACAGCGAGGCGCTGGCCTGCGTGGTGCATGCGGATGTGCTGACGGCCTATGGCTATGCCATCACCGCCGCGCAGGTGCATGAACGTTTCCTCGGCCGTTCGGCGCGCGAGGCGCGGGCGGAAGTCGAGGCCGAGATGGGCCGCGTGCTGCCGGACGCGTATACGGACTCGCTGCGTTCCACCATCGATCGGGTGTTCGGCGAGCAGCTGCAGCCGGTTCCGCATATCGGTGACGTGCTGACAAGCCTCACGCAGAAGAAATGCGTGGCTTCGTCCGGCACGCCGACGCGGATTCGCAGCAGCCTCACCACCACGAAACTGATCCACCATTTCGGCGAGCACCTCTATTCGGCGCTGCAGGTGGAGCGGGGCAAACCGGCGCCGGACCTGTTCCTGTTCGCGGCAGCGCAGATGGGGATCGATCCCGCCCACTGCGTGGTGATCGAGGACAGCATCCACGGCGTCACGGGAGCCGTGGCGGCAGGCATGACGGTGTTCGGCTTCCATGGCGGCACTCATTGCAGCCCGGCCACCGCAGGGGCCCTGCAGGCCGCCGGCGCGCATCTCGTCTTCGACGACATGCGCCGGCTGCCGGCGCTGATCGAGGCTGGCGTGCCTGGCTCACGCGCCTTCGATCCGGACGATCGCATGTAAAGCATGAGATGGCCGCAGGCTCCGAGCCCGGCAATCTCATGGTTCGAGACCGCGCTGCGCGCCTCCCCACCATGAGGGACGGAGGACAGACCGCATTTTCAGTCAGACTCTCAGGACGAGGGCTGATGGCTGAGGATGGCGCCGTAGAAGACCCTCATGGTGAGGAACCCGCAAAGCGGGCGTCTCGAACCTATGCAGGCCAAGCACTATCGCCATCGCTCAAACACCATATGCGATAGCCCCAGGGCAGATCCCGCGTAACCTGTTGTAACGATTATATTTTGTTGCAGGCGCTGGATTTATCGGGCGCGAGCCTATAATTGAACGTCGCGCGCAAGACGCGCCTTTCTCCAGTTTTTCGGGTTCCAGAAAACTTACGCAATGACCGCGCCGCGCAAGCTGCACATCAAATCCTTCGGCTGCCAGATGAACGTCTACGATGCCCAGCGCATGGTGGACACGCTGGCGCCTGAAGGCTTCGTCGAGACGGCCAGCGCCGACGATGCGGATCTGGTGATCCTCAACACCTGCCACATCCGCGAGAAGGCCTCGGAGAAGGTCTATTCGGAGCTGGGCAAGCTGCGCCTCGCCAAGGCCGAGGCGGCGCAAAGCGGCAAGCAGATGAATGTCGTGGTGGCCGGCTGCGTCGCGCAGGCCGAGGGCGACGAGATCATCCGTCGCGCGCCCGTGGTCGATGTCGTGGTCGGGCCGCAGAGCTATCACAACCTGCCGCAGCTGCTCGCCAAAGCGAAGCAGGGCGAACGCGCGCTGGATACGGACTTTCCGGTCGAGGACAAGTTTGGCTTCCTGCCGGCGCCAAAGCCCGCGGCGATCCGCGCCCGCGGCGTCTCCGCTTTCGTGACGGTGCAGGAAGGCTGCGACAAGTTCTGCACGTTCTGCGTCGTGCCCTATACGCGCGGCGCGGAAGTGTCGCGCCCGGTGGCGCAGATCGTCGAGGATACAAAGCGCCTCGCCGACAACGGCGTGCGCGAGATCACGCTGATCGGCCAGAACGTCAACGGCTATCACGGCGAAGGTCCGGACGGGCGCCCGTGGGCGCTGGGCACGCTGATCTTCCGCCTCGCCGAGATTCCCGGCATCGCCCGCATCCGCTATTCCACCAGCCATCCGCGCGATGTCGAGGATACGCTGATACAGGCGCATCGCGATCTGCCGCAGCTGATGCCTTTCGTGCATCTGCCGGTGCAGTCCGGTTCGGACCGGATTCTGGCGGCCATGAACAGAAAACACACGGCAGACGACTATCGCAGGGTCATCGACCGTTTTCGCGCCGCACGGCAAGACATTGCTTTTACGTCGGATTTCATTGTCGGCTTTCCCGGCGAGACGGAACCGGACTTTGCCGACACACTCGCACTCGTCACACAAATCGGTTACGCTGGCGCGTATTCCTTCAAGTATTCGCCGCGGCCGGGTACGCCGGCTGCGGAATTGCAGGAGACGGTGTCACAGGCCGACATGGACGAGCGACTGACGCGGCTACAGACTCTGATCGACAGCCAGCAAGCGGCCTTCAACAAGGTTGCCATCGGCCAGACTGTCGATGTGCTGTTCGAGCGCGCCGCCCGCAATCCGGGCCAGATCGTCGGCCGCACCGCCTTTCTCCAGCCCGCTCATGTGATGGCGTCCGAGGACATCATCGGCCAGGTGCTGCCGGTCCATATCGAAAGCCTCGAGCGTTACAGCCTGATCGGCACGCTGGCGCAAGGTACCTCCGCATCAGCTTCGCGCCCTAACCTTTCACCGCCTGAGTTATCGCAGCCAGTCCTCACCGCCACGGGAGCCTGAATTCTTGGCAAAGAGTGCATCGGATTCGTCTACGCTCGCTGCTCGCAAACCCGACTTCACCGCTTCAGCCGAGACGCAGGTCGTCATCGACTTCGATGACAACCGCGCGGCTTCTGCACTGGTCGGCCCCTACGGCCAGAACCTCGCGCTGATCGAGCGACGTCTGAATGTCGTCGTCGATTCGCGCGGCAATCACATCACCCTCACCGGCACCCGCGACGCCTGCGACGCCGGGCGGCGCGTGCTGGAAATGCTCTATACGCAGGCCGCGCAGGGCATCGAACTCGCGCAGGGCGATGTCGAAGGCGCGATCCGCGCCACGCTGGCGCAGGGCTCGCTGTTTCCGTTCGATCCGAAGCATCCGTCGAAACCGATCTCGAATTTCGAGGCGATCAATCTGCGCAAGCGCCCGGTGCGGGCGCGCACGGCAGCACAGGATTCCTATATCCGCGCGCTGAAGAGCAACGAACTCGTGTTCGGCGTCGGCCCGGCCGGCACCGGCAAGACCTGGCTCGCGGTGGCGCATGCCTGCATGCTGTTCGAACGCAAGGAAGTCGATCGCATCATCCTGTCGCGCCCCGCCGTGGAAGCCGGCGAGCGCCTGGGCTTCCTGCCCGGCGACCTCAAGGAAAAGGTAGATCCGTATCTGCGTCCGATCTATGACGCGCTCTACGACCTGATGGATGCGCGCATCGTCGAGCGCGCGCTGCAGGCCAACGAGATCGAAATCGCGCCGCTCGCCTTCATGCGCGGCCGCACGCTGACCAACGCGGCGATCATTCTCGACGAAGCGCAGAACACCACATCGATGCAGATGAAGATGTTTCTGACGCGTCTCGGCGAGAACAGCCGCATGATCATCACCGGCGACCCGTCGCAGGTCGACTTGCCGAACGGTCAGGTCTCCGGCCTGTCCGAAGCCGTGCGCCTGCTCGACGGCGTGCAGGGCATCGCGCAGGTGCATTTCAAGGGCGAGGACGTGGTGCGCCATGAGCTGGTGGCACGCATCGTCGCCGCCTATGAGGGAGCGGCACCCAAAGCCCAGGCTGCCAAGAGCTGATGCAAATATCCAAGACGAACGGCGGAGACAGGATATGCTCCGTCGATGAGAAAACCTATCGACCCATGACCATCCATATTCCACCCGCGACCGAAGTTCTCGTCGTCGCCGATTGCTGGTCCGCCGAGCCCGAGGCCGACGCGATCATTCACCGTGCCATCGAGGCCGCATCGGGCATGGTGGAGGACGACACCGCCGATGCCGAACTCGCCGTCATGCTCACGGACGACACCGGCATCCGCACGCTGAACAACAACTGGCGCGGCTTCGACAAGGCCACCAACGTTCTGTCGTTTCCAGCCCTGCAGCCGCCCGAAGGCGCCGAGGTGCCCGACGACATGCCGAAAATGCTCGGCGACATTGCCATCGCCTATGAAACGACACGCCGCGAGGCCGACGAGGAAGCGAAACCGTTCGCCAATCATCTCAGCCATCTCGCCGTGCACGGCTTCCTGCATCTCGTCGGTTACGATCACGAGAATGAAGAAGAAGCCGAGGAAATGGAGCAGATGGAGCGCGAGATTCTGGCGACGCTCGGAATCCCCGACCCCTATGCGGATAGCGATCCGCAAGCCAGCCGGGGCGAGGTGATCTGACATGCCGGAGGGCGATAGTAACAACGGCAAGCCGAACGGGACGACCAATCTGCCTGCGGTGGTGCATGACGGCGAGGTCATGCGCCCCGCCGCCGAAAGCTGGCTCACACGCGCCATCCGATCGCTGTTCGGATGGAAGACCGGATCGGTGCGCGCCGATCTGCAGGTGGTGCTCGATGCATCCGAACCGGAGGAGACCGGCTTCTCCACCGTCGAGCGCACCATGCTGCGCAACATCCTCGGCCTCAACGAACGCCGCATTGCCGATGTGATGGTGCACCGCTCCGATATCGTCGCGGTGAAGCAGGACATTTCGCTCGGCGAGTTGATGAGCCTGTTCGAGAGCGCCGGTCATTCGCGCCTCGTCGTCTATAACGAAACGCTCGACGATCCCGTCGGCATCGTTCATATCCGCGACCTGCTCGGCTACATGACCATCAAGGCCCGTAGCGAACCGAAGCCCAGCGTTGCAAAGCGCAAGAAGCCGCTGCCTGCGGGCCTCGACCTGCGCAGCGTCGATCTGGCGCAAACCGTTGCGGAGACCGGCATCATCCGCAAGCTGCTCTATGTGCCGCCCTCCATGCGCGCCATCGACCTGCTGGCGCAGATGCAGGCCGCACGGCTGCATCTGGCGCTCGTGGTAGACGAGTATGGCGGCACCGACGGCCTCGTATCCATCGAGGACATTGTCGAGCAGATCGTCGGCGAGATCGACGACGAGCACGACAGCGAGGAGCCGCCCTCCATCGTCAAGCAAGGCGACTACTTCATCGCCGATGCGCGCACCAGTCTGGACGACGCACGCAAGATGATCGGCCAGGATTTCGAAACCGGCGAAGACGGCGAGGATGTCGAAACACTGGGCGGCTACATCGTCACCCATGTCGGTCGCCTGCCCGTGCGCGGCGAAGTGATTGCCGGCCCCGGCGAATTCGAGATCGAAGTGCTCGACGCCGATCCGCGCCGCGTCAAGCGGCTTCGCATCGGCCCGCGCAAGGAGCGCCCCGCTCCGCGCGTCCGCGAACCGCGCAAGCGCGGCGCTGCACCCGACACCGCTCATTCGCAAGCGAACGCTCCTGCGAATCCGCCCCCCTCCGGAGACAGCGCGGGAACGCCGTGATCCCCAAGCAGCTACGCAATATCGCACTCAGCATCATTCTTGCCTGGGGCTGGAAGCGCGCCGCCATCGCCTTCCTTGCCGGCGCAGCCTCATCGCTGGCGATGGCGCCGTTCAATGCGTGGCCAATCCTCTTCATCACATTCCCGGTCGTCGTCTGGCTGATCGACGGCGCGGCCGCCGGCAAGATGCGGGGCATCCCTGCAGCCGCGATGGCGGGCTGGTGGTTCGGCTTCGGCTATTTCGTGCCCGGCCTCTACTGGATCGGCTATGCCTTCCTCGTCGATGCCGAGACGTTTGCCTGGCTGCTGCCGGCTGCAATCTGCGGCCTGCCCGCTTATCTCGCCCTGTATTCTGCGCTCGGCTTCGCCATCGCACGCCTGCTGTGGACGAAGGATGCCTCGCGCGTGCTCGCGCTCGCGGCCAGTCTGACCATCGGCGAGTGGCTGCGCGGACATCTGCTCACCGGCTTTCCCTGGAATGCTTTCGGCTACGCGCTGACCGAGCCGCTGCCGCTGGCGCAGACCATGTCGCTGATCGGGCTATGGGGCATGACGTTCCTTGCCGTCGCGATCTTCGCAGCGCCAGCAACACTGACGGATAGCTCCTCGCGCACGCAGCGGCCATGGCTTGCGCCCGTGCTGGCGGCGATGCTGCTGATCGCGATGGGAGTCTATGGCGCCATCCGCCTTGGAAACACGCCGACACAATTCGTCGCCAATGTGAAGCTGCGCATCATGCAGCCTGCGATCTCGCAGGACAAACGCTTCAACTATTCCGCCAAGGCGGACGTGATGAGCAAATATCTTGCGCTCTCCAATCGTTCGACCGGCCCCGAGAATAACGGCGTCGGCTCGGCTAATGTGCTGATCTGGCCGGAATCCGCTTTCCCGTTCTTCCTGTCGCGTGAGGCCGATGCGATGGCGCAGATCGCCGATCTGCTGCCAAAGGGCACCGTGCTGATTACCGGCGCCGTACGACCACCGGACCAGCCGCCCGGTACGCGCGTCACCCGCGCCTATAACTCGATTTATGTCATCGACCATGACGGCACGATGCTGTCCGTCTATGACAAGCTGCATCTGGTGCCGTTCGGCGAATATCTGCCTTGGCAGAGCCTGCTGGAGAGGATCGGGCTGCAGCAACTCACCAAGGTGCATGGCGGCTTCATCCCGGGCACGCGGCGCAAGCCGATGGATGTGCCCGGCGCACCGCCGATGCTGCCGCTGATCTGCTATGAAGCCGTATTCCCCGATGACATCGTGATCCAGAACGACCGTCCGGGATGGATCGTGAATCTCACCAATGACGGCTGGTTCGGAATTTCCACCGGCCCCTATCAGCATCTCCAGCAGAGCCGGATTCGCGCGATCGAAGAAGGACTTCCGCTGGTTCGTGCTGCGAATACCGGGATTTCCGTCGTCGTCGATCCCGTCGGCCGCATCATCGCGCAGCTCGGTCTCGGCGTCGAAGGCGTCCTCGACTCCCGCCTGCCTGCGGCGATTCAGCCCACCTTTTACGGGAAGACAGGTGATCTCCCTGCCATGATCGGTATCGCAATGACGATCATTTTCGTGGCCCGCCGTCGCGTAAGGTCCCGCGACTGATTGGTATCTCAAGTATCTGAGATAGTTAGGACCGGTTTCGATACTCCCGCCCGATGCCTAAGCCTGAAGGCTTTATGAGCTAGCTTTATTAGCTCTATTTCTCGTCAATTGAGAAATTAAGCATTCCGGCGCCCAAATTTCTACTTAGGAAGATTTACGCCGCTGCTATATAGTCTATTAGGATACCGCCGGCTCGCCACTGACGCCGACCAGCGACGGACATCTTCTCTGCTCCGTCTTTCTCATTTTGTTTGTGATCAGGAGTATTTGAGATGTCGACGAAAGCGCCCAATCCTGTTGACAAATATGTCGGCAGCCGTGTGCGCATGCGCCGTATTATGCTGGGCATGAGCCAGGAGAAGTTGGGCGAAGCCCTCGGACTCACATTTCAACAAGTCCAGAAATACGAGAAGGGCACCAACCGCGTCGGTGCCAGCCGCCTGCAGCAAATTTCGGAGATTCTGCAAGTGCCGGTCTCCTTCCTGTTCGAAGGCGGCCCCGGTGCTATCGAAACCAGCAACGGTTTTGGCGAAGCGGCATCCCCCACTTATGTATCCGATTTTCTCGCCACCTCCGAAGGTCTTGCACTGACGCGCGCATTCACGCGCATCTCCGACAGCAAGCTCCGCCGCAGCATCGTCGATCTCGTCGAGCAGATCGCTGCCCGCGAAATAACGGAAGTGAACTAAGTCACGTAGGGTGGGCAAAAGCGCGTAGCGCTGTGCCCACCCTACAGTCGACGATCATTAAGCCGGTATTCGTCAATACATCGATGGCGCAAGGCGCATTTCGGCGCTATCAACCGCGCCATGACGACTGACGACACCAAACGCTACACCGGCTCCTTCTTCGGCCGCCGCAAGGGCCACAAGCTACGCGACCATCAGGCCGGCCTGATGACCGAACTGCTTCCTGCTCTCACGGTCGATATCACCCAGCCCGCCCCCGACGATTTGCGCATGCTGTTCGGCGGCGATGTCGAGGCGGTTCGCCTCGAAATCGGCTTCGGCGGCGGCGAGCATCTGGTGGCCGAGGCGCTGGCCCATCCACATATCGGCTTCATCGGCTGCGAGCCCTATATCAACGGCATGGCCAAGATCCTGGTGCAGATCGAGGCGCAGAACATCCGCAACATCCGCCTCGTCGCCGGCGATGCGGCGGAACTGCTGAACTGGGCGCCATCGCAGTCGCTGAAGCGCATCGACCTGATCCATCCCGATCCATGGCCGAAGAAGAAGCACTGGAAGCGCCGGTTCGTGCAGGACGCCACGCTGGCGACGATGGCACGCGTGCTGGCGCCGCAGGGTGAGTTTCGTTTCGTCTGCGATATCGAGAGTTATGTGGCGTGGACGCTGTGGCATGTGACGCGGTCGCCGGCCTTTATCTGGCTCGCTGAACGGGCAGATGATTGGCGCCTGCCGTGGCCGAACTACACCATGACGCGCTATGGACGGAAGGCCACGCGCGAGGGGCGGAAAGCCAGCTATCTGATGTTCCGGTTGAAGTAGGAAAACTTGTCCCGGACGCGATGCGGCCCCCTTGTGCCGCTTCGCAGAGCCGAGACCGTTCCAGCCTCCGAGCTTTGCGCGGCCCTGGTTCTGCAAAGCAGCGTTATGCGCTGCATTGCGCCCGGGACAAGGATCACAGCATGTTCGGCAGCACACGATCCGGTGGCTTGTGCGCGTCCAGGAATGTGCGGATGTTGATGATCACCTTCTCGCCCATCTCGACGCGGCCTTCCACCGTGGCCGAGCCCATATGCGGCAACAGCACCACCTTGCCGGCCTTGGCGAGACGCACCAGCTTCGGATTCACCGCCGGTTCATGCTCGAACACGTCGAGCGCGGCGCCGGCGATGTCGCCGCTTTCGATCAGCTTGGTCAGCGTCTCCTCGTCGATCACCTCGCCGCGCGCGGTGTTGACGATATAGGCGTCCTTGCGAATCAGCTTGAGACGGCGCGCAGACAAGAGATGGAACGTGGCCGGCGTGTGCGGACAGTTCACCGAGATGATGTCCATGCGCGCCAGCATCTGGTCGAGCGAATCCCAGTAGGTCGCATCGAGTTCGTCGGCGATCTTCGGCGCCACCGGTTTACGGTTGTGATAGTGGATCTGCAGCCCGAAGGCCTTGGCGCGGCGTGCCACCGCCTGGCCGATGCGGCCCATGCCGATGATACCAAGGCGCTTGCCGCCGAGACGCTTGCCGAGCATCCAGGTCGGCGACCAGCCCTGCCAGTCCTCCCGCCCTTCGGTGAGGATCGCGGCGCCCTCGATGAGGCGGCGCGGCACCGCGAGGATCAGCGACATGGTCATGTCGGCCGTATCCTCGGTGAGCACTTTGGGCGTGTTGGTGACGGTGATGCCTTTTGCCTGCGCAGCAGCGACGTCGATATTGTCGACGCCATTGCCGAAATTGGCGATCAGCCTGATCTTGCAGTCGGGCTGATCGAGCAGTTCCTTGGTGATCTCGTCGGTGACGGTGGGGACCAGAACATCGGCGGTGCGGATCGCCTCGGCGAGCTGTTCCTGCGTCATCGGCACATCGTCGACGTTGATGCGCGCATCGAACAGCTCGCGCATCCGCGTCTCGATGGACTCCGGCAGACGGCGGGTGACGACAACGAGGGGCTTCTTCTTGACCGTCATATCCTGCTCACTCGCCCCTTGTCCGTTCAGTCCGCATTAACCCGGTTGATCGAAACTCCGGCAGCCGCACAAATGCACCGTTTCCTCGGGTTCCCCGACACTTAGCCACGTGTCCCCGGGTCCAGGTTCTCTCTAGCAGAGAACCGGGCCGAAACAAGAACCCGAAGGCCTGCGTGCAATGCGACAGGAATGGAATGGAACGAGGTTGGGTTAAATGTCGAGGCGTTGTGCGTATGCGGGTTTGGCGGCTGTGGCATTCGTCGTCGCGGTGATCGATCCGGTCCTCGCCGCCAACACCGTCCCGCTCGGCGCCAGCGGCCTGCCGGTGCCGCGCTATGTCAGCCTCAAGTCCGACCATGTGAATGTCCGCGCCGGCCCGACCAAGGACAACGACGTCGCCTGGGTCTATACCAAGGCCGGCCTGCCGGTGGAGATCACCGCCGAATTCGAGAACTGGCGCCGGGTCCGCGATTCCGAGGGCTCCGAAGGCTGGGTCTATCATTCCCTGCTGTCCGGCCGCCGCACCGCGGTGGTGACCATGAAGAACAAGGACGAGCTGGCGGCCATCTATGACGATCCCGATGCCAGGAGCGCTGTCGCGGCACGCCTGCAGGCCGGCGTGGTGGCGCAGGTGAGGCGCTGCCGCGATAGCTGGTGCCGCGTGACCGGCAACGGCTTCGACGGCTGGATCGAACAGCAGCGCCTGTGGGGCGTCTATGCCGACGAGAAAGTGAACTGAGCGGATGCGCACCGGGCTGCTGGCCCTCGCTCTCGCGCTCCTGCCTCAGCTTGCCCTGGCGCAGCCGGTCGTCGAGCAATGCCTCGCCACTGGGCAACGCCTGACAGACGCCGCACCGCTCTCGCGCACATCCGCGCAGCTCCGTGCATTTGGACCGCTGCGCATCGTCGCGATCGGTTCGTCATCGACGCGCGGGCTGTGGCAATCCGATCCTGCATCGACCTATCCGGGCATGCTGAAGTCCGAGCTGGAGCGGCTGAAGCCGGGCCTGCAGGTGTCCATCGTCAATAGCGGGCGCAATGCCGACACCATCCCCGGCAACGTCGCACGCTTCGAACGCGACGTCTTCGCGCACAAGCCCGATCTCGTGATCTGGCAGATCGGCACCAATGACGTGACCTGGCTGCAAAGCAGCGACCGCCTGACCGGCAGGATCGTCGACGGCATCCGGCAGCTCAAGGCCGCGGGTGCCGATGTGGTGCTGCTGGACCAGCAATATGCGCCGGCGCTTCTGGCGACCAACTACAGCAAGATGCAGGCGAGTATCGCGGAGGCCGCCAGGCGGGAGAATGTGCCGCTGTTCTCGCGCTTCGAGCTGATGCGCCGCGCCGTCGACGGCGGGCTGCCGATGACCGCGCTGACGAGCTGGGACGGTCTGCACAGCTCCGCGGCCGGCTATGAATGCACCGGCCGCGCATTGGCGCGCGCGATCATGGCCACGATGCCTGCAAAAGAAAACGCGCCAGCGAAACGCCAGCGCGGGAGATAGTCCCCAGTCCGCCCTCATGGTGAGGAGCGCGCAGCGCCGTCTCGAACCATGAGATGGCTTGGCTCGGCGCTCTTTTGCCATCCTTCGAGACGCCGCTACGCGGCTCCTCAGGATGAGGGGGAGCTCGTTATGTTTGATTCCTAGGATGGGAAGAGCCAACGGGACGCGCGAAGCGCGCCCGATCATAAACTCCGCGAAACCCATCATTCCGCCGTCGCGGCAACGGCCGCCGATGGGATTCGCTCCGGCGCTATCGCACCTGCGCTCTACCCATCCGACACACAGCGCAATTAGCGCTTCTTGCGCAGGCGGACGACCATGTCGATGCGGCTGATCTCGAAGCCCTCCGGAACGTCCGGCATCTTGGCCAGCACGAGGTTCTGGTTCGGGATATCGACCAGCTCGTGATTGTTCTCGAAGTAATAGTGATGATGCGTCGTCACGTTGGTATCGAAATAGGTCTTCGTACCATCGACACTGACCTGACGGAGCAGGCCGGCGTCGGTGAGCTGGTTGAGCGTGTTGTACACGGTCGCCAACGACACCGGCACCTTGGCCATCGTGGCTTCTTCATACAACATTTCAGCCGTCAGATGGCGGGCGCCCTTGCCGAACAGCAGCCAGCCCAGCGCCATGCGCTGGCGGGTGGGACGCAGGCCGACCGACTGCAGCATTTCGTTGACGTCATGCCACGGGCAACCAGTCAGGGCCGGCTGGCGGCCATGGCTGATTTCCGCAACCGCGGTTGCGTCATCCATCGTCGAAATGCTGTCGCTGATATCCACGTCAGTAACCCTGCCACATCCACGCAATTCTACTCGGAAATTCCCCAATAATATAAAAACGCATGGCTCTAGATGCAAGATTCTCGCAACTAGGCGCTTTCGGACGCGGAACCCCGCACTGCAGCACTATGCCCGGGCGCGAATATGCCGTTAAAAGCGGGCGATACGCCGCTTTGCCGCCTTATGAGCGTATGATAGAGAGCCCCCCACCGGGACAGGTTCCCGCGTGATTTTGAACGATTCTATACGGCTGCCTTGGTTAAAATGGCCGTTTGACAGGAAAAGACCCGGAAAGCCGAGCATGTTGCAGGAACGACGAAACAGCTACGCCTATGAAGACTTGCTGGCCTGCGGCCGCGGCGAGCTGTTCGGACCAGGCAACGCGCAGCTGCCGCTGCCGCCCATGCTGATGTTCGATCGCATCACCGAAATCAACGAGACCGGCGGCGAGTTCGGCAAGGGCTTCATCCAGGCCGAACTCGACGTCAATCCGGACCTCTGGTTCTTCTCCTGTCATTTCAAGAACGACCCGGTGATGCCGGGCTGCCTCGGCCTTGACGCCATGTGGCAGCTGGTCGGCTTCTTTCTGGGCTGGTCGGGCGGCATCGGTCCCGGCCGCGCCCTCGGCCTCGCCGATCTGAAATTCACAGGTCAGGTTCTGACCAACGTCAAGAAGGTCGTCTATACGATCGATGTGAAACGCGTGATGCGCTCGAAATTGTGGCTCGGCATTGCCGATGGCTCGCTTTCCGCCGATGGCGAGATTATCTATCGGGCAAAGGATCTGAAGGTCGGCCTGTTCAAGCAGGATGCCGCCGCAACGCAGCCGGCAGCGTAAGAGTCGCTGCATCTCGACGGCGGTTTCCGAGGGGGTAACCGCCAGGTCCACAACAACGTAAATTCAGAGGGCGAGACGATCATGAGACGGGTTGTCGTCACCGGGATGGGCATTGTCTCATCCATCGGAAACAACACTCAGGAAGTGCTTGCGAGCCTCCATGAGGCCAAGTCCGGCATTACGCGCGCCGAGAAACATGCGGAGCTGGGCTTTCGCTCGCAGGTGCAGGGCGCGCCGACCATCAATCCCGCCGACGTGGTCGATCGCCGCGCGATGCGCTTCCTCGGCGAAGGCGCCGCATGGAATCACATCGCCATGGAGCAGGCGATCCAGGACTCCGGCCTCTCGCCGGAGGATGTGTCCAACGAACGCACCGGCATCATCATGGGCTCAGGCGGTCCGAGCGCACGCACTATTGTCGATTCCGCCGACATCACCCGCAGCAAGGGCCCAAAGCGCGTCGGCCCGTTCGCCGTACCGAAGGCGATGTCGTCCACCGCGTCCGCAACGCTCGCGACATGGTTCAAGATCAAGGGCGTGAACTATTCGATCTCGTCCGCCTGCGCGACCTCGAACCACTGCATCGGCAACGCCTATGAAATGATCCAGTGGGGCAAGCAGGATGTCGTGTTCGCTGGCGGCTGCGAAGAACTCGACTGGTCGCTGTCGGTGCTGTTCGACGCCATGGGCGCGATGTCGTCGAAGTATAACGACACGCCGGCCACCGCATCGCGTCCCTATGACGTCAATCGCGACGGTTTTGTCATCGCAGGCGGCGCCGGTGTTCTCGTGCTCGAAGAGCTCGAACACGCCAAGGCGCGCGGCGCCAAGATTTATGGCGAGATCATCGGCTATGGCGCGACCTCGGACGGTTACGACATGGTCGCGCCGTCGGGCGAAGGTGCCGAGCGCTGCATGAAGATGGCGCTGGCCACCACCGGCGGCATCAAGATCGACTACATCAATCCGCATGCCACCTCGACGCCAGCCGGCGATCCACCGGAAATCCAGGCGATCCGCAACGTGTTCGGCACCGGCGACAAGTGCCCGCCGATCTCGGCGACCAAGGCGCTCACCGGCCATTCGCTCGGCGCCACCGGCGTGCAGGAAGCGATCTATTCGTTGCTGATGATGCAGAACGGCTTCATCTGCGAAAGCGCGAACATCACCGAACTCGATCCGGTGTTCGCCGACATGCCGATCGTGCGCAAGCGTATCGACAATGCCAAGCTCGGCGTCGTGCTGTCGAACTCGTTCGGCTTCGGCGGAACGAACGCGACGCTGGTGTTCAAGCGGCTGGATGCGTAACGCCGGCCCTCATGGTGAGGAGCGCGCACTTGCGCGCGTCTCGAACCATGAGATGAGGAGCTCCACTGCCATCCTTCGAGACGCGCGCCAACTGGCGCGCTCCTCAGGATGAGGGCGGAGATGGAAGTCAACAAGCTCCGCAGCTGTAGGATGGGTTGAGCGCAGGCGCGACGCGAAAACTCATCGGCGGAGCTTGCCACGTCGTTCGGTCGATGGGGTTTCGCTTCGCTCAACCCATCCTACGGCCTCGACGCTTTCTGCCCCTACTCCCCATTCCACCCACACGCCCGCATCCTCTGCTGCAGATGCGGCGGCACCGGTGCCGTCACCCGCACCGGATCCTTGTTGCGCGAGATCGGAATCACGATCTCCCGCGCATGCAGATGCAAGGTCGGCTCGCCGAAGCGGGGGCCATTGCCATAGATGTTGTCGCCGACGATCGGATAGCCCGATGCGGAGGTGTGCACGCGTAGCTGATGCGTGCGGCCAGTGACCGGCTCCAGCGCCAGCCAGCTCATGCCGCCGCCGCGGCCCAGTACCTTGAAATTCGAGACCGATTTCAGTCCCTCCGGGTCCGGCTTCATCCACCAGCCGCGGTCCGCGTTGAGACGCCCGAGCGGCATGTCGATGACACCCTCGTCGGCCTCTGGCCCACCTTCCACCACCGCCCAATAGGTCTTGGAAATGCGGCTGTGCTTGAACAGGAGCCCCAGCGAGGCCGTGGCCTTGCGATGGCGGCCCAGCACCAGGCAGCCGGAGGTGTCGCGATCGAGCCGATGCGCGAGCACGGGCGGGCGCGGCAGGCCGTATTGCAGGAACTTGAAGGAATTCTCCAAATTCGGCCCACCTTTGGGACCACGATGCACCGGCAAGCCGGCCGGCTTGTCGATTACCAGCATCAGGCCGTCCCGGTGCAGCACCCGCGACAGAATGTCGGCTTCGGTCAGATCGCCGACAAGAGAGGGCTCGACGACCGCAATCGGCAGGGCGTCGACGTCACTTTCACTGGCATTACTTTGATTCATGGCGCGAAACGGCTAACACACCCCCGACATGAGCGACACTCCCCAAACGCCAAAACAGAGCTGGTGGCGACGGCTCTCCGACGGCCTGAAGCGTACATCGAGCTCGATCGGCTCGGCGGTGGCCGATCTCGTGACCAAGCGCAAGCTCGACCGCGCGATGCTCGAGGATATCGAGGACGTGCTGCTGCGCGCCGATCTCGGCTCCGACGTGGCCGCCCGCATCGCCAAGGCGGTCGGCCAGGGTCGCTTCGACAAGGCGATCTCCGCCGATGAAGTGAAGGCCGTTGTCGCCGCCGAGGTCGAGAAGGTGCTGGCGCCCGTCGCCAAGCCGCTCGAAATCGACGGCAGCAAGAAGCCCTTCGTCCTGCTCGTGGTCGGCGTCAACGGTTCCGGTAAGACCACCACCATCGGCAAGCTGGCCTCGAAACTCACTGCCGAAGGCCGCAAGGTGATGCTCGCCGCCGGCGACACGTTTCGCGCCGCGGCCATCGAGCAACTGAAGGTCTGGGGTGATCGCAACAAGGTGCCGGTGATCGCCGGAACACAGGGTTCGGACTCCGCAAGCCTCGCTTTCTCTGCCGTGACGGCTGCCCGCGACGACAATCGCGACGTGCTGCTGATCGACACCGCCGGCCGCCTGCAGAACAAGGCCGAGCTGATGAACGAGCTCGAAAAGGTCGTGCGCGTCATCAAGAAGGTGGACAGCACCGCGCCGCATGCGGTGCTGCTCGTGCTCGATGCCACGGTGGGACAAAACGCGCTGTCGCAGGTCGAGGCATTTCATCGTACGGCTGGCGTCACCGGCCTTGTCATGACCAAGCTCGACGGCACTGCCCGCGGCGGCATCCTCGTGGCGCTGGCGGAGAAATACAAGCTGCCGGTGCATTTCATCGGCGTCGGCGAAGGCATCGACGATCTCGCGCCATTCACGGCGAAAGATTTTGCGAAGGCTGTGGCCGGCATTGAGTCTTAGCCGCCATCCTTCGAGACGCGCGCCCATTGGCGCGCTCCTCAGGATGAGGGTGGAGTGTGAGGTAAGAGCCCTCACCCTGAGGAGGCGCGAAGCGCCGTCTCGAAGGGCGAGGGCGTGAGAGGATCGATGGACAAGCAACAACCGCATCCCCTGTTCAAGCTCGCCACCGAACTCGGGCCGCTGATCGTCTTCTTCGTGGCCAATTCGAAATTCGGCCTGTTCGCCGCCACCGGCGCCTTCATGGTGGCGATCGTGGCGGCGATGATCGCCTCCTATGTGGTGGTGAAGCATGTGCCGATCATGGCGATCGTCACGGCCTTCGTGGTGCTCGTGTTCGGCGGGCTGACACTGTGGCTGCATGACGAGACCTTCATCAAGGTGAAGCCGACCATCATCTATGGCCTGTTCGCCGTGGTGCTCGGCGGCGGCCTGCTATTCGGCCGCTCTTTCATCGCCATCATGTTCGATCAGGTCTTCAATCTCACGCCCGAAGGCTGGCGCGCGCTGACGCTGCGCTGGACGCTGTTCTTCGCCGCCATGGCCGTACTGAACGAGGTAATCTGGCGCACCCAGAGCACCGATTTCTGGGTGACATTCAAGGCCTTCGGTGTGATCCCGATCACCATGCTGTTCGCCGTCTTGCAGATGCCGCTGATCAAACGCCATGGCGCCGAGCCGGCAACGCTTGCCGAGAGCGAGCGCGATGCGGGTGATGTGACGAAATAGTCACCGGCCCTCGAAGACCGGCACGCGACGGTCCACCCATGCGTCCAGGCCTTCGCCGAGATCGTGGGTCGGCGCCATCCGCGCAAATTGCTCGCACTCGACTTCAAGCCCTTCACCGATCGACAGATTGATCCCCCGCGTCACCGCGGTAATCACGCCGGTTACCGCAAGCGGCGAATGGCGCAGGATGCGCTGTGCCAGATCATGTGCCGCAGACAGCAACCGGTGATGCGGCACTACCTTATTGACGAGACCGATCTGCAGCGCGTGGGCGGGTGAAAAACTATCGCCGGTCAGCAGCAATTCCAGCCCGCGCTTGCGGCCGGCGAGCCGCGGCAGGCGCTGGGTGCCGCCAAAGGTTGGCGGCATGCCGAGCCTGATTTCGGGCTTGGCGAAAGTCGCCTGCTCACTGGCCACCGCCAGATGCACGGCCTCGGCGATCTCGCAGCCGCCGCCATAAGCGAGACCGTTAATCGCCGCGATGACCGGCTTGGGAAAGGCCTCCAGCCGCGCGGTCATCGCCTGCCCGCGGCGGACGAATTGGCGCAGTGCTTCCTGCGTTCCCCGCTTCACACTGTCCCTGAATTCCGGGATATCCGCGCCAGCGGAAAATGCTTGCTCGCCCGCGCCTGTGAGAATCATGGCACGGATATGGTCGGTCAGTTCAATCTGGTCGAGCAGTGCCATTAGGCGATCGATCAACGCGTAATTCATCGCATTGAGCTGGTCAGGACGGTTGAGCGTCAACAGTGCGACGTCCCGATCGACGCGCATGGTCACGAATTCGGTCATATCAAGCTCCGGTCTTGCGATCTGCGCGCGATCGTAAGAAGCTTGGCTCTTCGTGTATATTCACTGGGCAGTATACATCCGGCCATGACCGCCAGACCGACCAAGGACCGTATCGTCGCAGCCGCCAGCAAGCTGTTCTATGACGAGGGAATTCGCGGCGTCAGCGTCGATGCCGTAGCCGAGAAGGCCGGCGTCACCAAACGGACGTTGTACTATCACTTCAAGAGCAAGGACGACCTGATCGCCGCCTATCTCGAAGGGCGCGACCAGCCGAATCTCGCATTGTTCAAGCGCTGGTTCGACGAGGCCGTTGGCGGGCTGGCTGCGAAAGTGCAAGCCATCTTCGACAATCTCGCGCGGGCGGCGCGGCACCCGAAATGGCGCGGCTGCGGCTTTCTGCGAACGTCAGCCGAACTGGCCAATATGCCCGGCCATCCCGCGATGAAGATCGGCGCTGCGCACAAGAAGAAATTCGAAGCGTGGCTGCAGGCGGAGTTCGAAGCGGCCAAACTATCGGATGCGCCGTTGCTTGCGCGACACGTCGCGCTTCTGCTCGACGGATCATTCGCGACAGTGCTGCTGCACAGGGACCCTGCTTACATGGAAGCAGCAGGTCTTGCTGCGCACAAGCTTGTCAGCGCCGCGAAACCGAAGCGGCGCTCTTGAATTCACATTCGATCGCGGAAGAGCTTGAGGCCATCCTTCGAGACGCGGCCTAAGATGGCCGCTCCTCAGGATGAGGAAAGAGCATAGCGCTATAGAAGACCCTCATGGTGAGGAGCCCGCACAGCGGGCGTCTCGACGCCATGCAGACCGAGCACTATCCTCATCCATGGGTTCCCCTGCGCAAAATGCAGGGAGAAAGATTCACACAGCCAGCGTACCGGCCTTTGCTGCGGCGTAGCGTTCGGCGACCTTGGTCCAGTTCACCGTATTCCACCAGGCCTTCAGATAGTCCGCGCGTCGGTTCTGGTAGGAGAGATAGTAAGCGTGCTCCCACACGTCGTTGCCCATCAGCGCGCGCTTGCCGTCTATGATCGGATTGTCCTGGTTCGGACGCGTCTCGATAGACAGCTTGCCGGCCTTGTCGACGATCACAAAAACCCAGCCGGAACCGAACTGACGACCGCCGGCCGCATTGAAGTCGGTCTGGAATTTTTCCATGCCGCCAAGATCGCGATCGATGGCGGCAAGTACCTCGCCTTCCGGCTTGCCGCCATTCGGGCCCATGATCTGCCAGAACATGGTGTGATTGGCATGGCCGCCAAGATTGTTGCGCACGCCGGTGCGGATATTATCCGGCACGCTGTTAAGATTGCCGAGCACCTCGACGACCGGTTTCTCGCCGAGCATCGGATTGTCCTTGGCAAAAGTGTTGAGATTGGCGACGAAGGCCGAGTGATGCCGGCCGTGATGGATTTCCATCGTCTTGGCGTCGATATGCGGCTCGAACGCATTCACCGGATAGGTAAGCGGCGGCAACACGAAAGGCGCGGTGCCGGCCGGCGCTGCCGCAGGCGCAGCGGCCTGGGCAAAAGCGAGGCGTGGCGCGGCGACCGCGGCAGCCATGCCGGTCGCAGCGAACATCAAGTGGCGTCGGGACATCGATGGCATGGGGGCTTCTCCTCGGTTTTGCTGGCCGTCACATGCGGCCTTGGCAACTACGTGCGGTTGATGTGCCAGTTTCATATGCGGTCATTGTGACGCAGCGGCGCAATGGCATCACGTCCCGGAGAGGTCGAAGCGCCTCAAGCAAAACGGCCGGGATCTCTCCCGGCCGTCGGTATCCAGCAACTTGCTCAGCGGCGTGGCGGAGCCGTACCCGGGGGCGGCGGCGGCAGCGAGGCCTGACCGCCGTTGAGCAGCGGGGTGATGTTGCGGATGGTCACGCGGCGGTTCTGACGCTCCGGACCGTCGGTCTGGATCTTCAGATACTGCTCGCCATAGCCTTGCGACGTCAGGTTCTCCGGGGGCACCTGGAACTGCTGGGTCAGCAACTCGGCCGCCGCTTCCGCGCGACGATCCGACAGCGACAGATTGTCGATGTCGGAGCCGACCGCGTCGGTGTGGCCCTCGATTAGGAACACCGCCTTCGGATTGCGCGAGATGGCACGGTTCAGGCCATCGGCGATCACCTGCAGTTTCGACGCCTGGTCGGGCGAGATGGTCCAGGAGCCGGTATCGAAGTTGATCGAATCCAGATCGATCGACGGCATGCGCTGGCGCACCATCGGGCTGTAGCGGATTTCATCCAGCGTATAGCGGCGCTCGATGCGATCCACAGGCGGTGCGATCAGCGTGTCGTAGACCAGCTCCGGCGAGGCCTGATCGTAGTCCACGATGTAGCGATTCTGCGGGATGCGGATCACCGGCGGCGGCAGATCGACATAGAAGTTGCCGGGACCACGCGGATCGCGGAACGAATTGTCGATGATGATGATCTCCTGCCCGTTGCGATCCCTGCGGATGCGGCGCAGCAGCTGGCCGTCGCGGCCGACCACCGTGATGATCTGCGAGCCGTCCGGCCGCACGATGATGGTGCGATCGTCACCACCGACACGTTCGGTGCGGATGTCGCGCGCCCCATAGCGGAAGCGATCGAGTTCGTTGTGGCGGATGAAGGCCTGTCCGGTCGGATCCTGCACGATGATGCGCCCAGGTTCCGTATAGACGGTGCGCCCGCCTTCCTGGCGTTCGCTACGCTGACCGCGGAAATCCTCCAGACGGCGCGGTCCTTGCGGAGCGGCACCGGGTGCGATCGGCGTCAGGGTCGCCGCTGGCGGCGGCGCGGGCGGGATCGGCGCGGTCACCTGCGGAGCCGGCGGCTGCACGACCTTGATATTGCCCCCGCCGGGAGCGACCACGACAGGCGCGGCACTCGGCGTGGCTGGCGGAGCGGCTGCCGCGGGTGGGGCGGCGGGCACCGCCGGAGCGGGTGGAGCGCCAGGCGCGGCCGCATTCGGCGGGGTCGACGGGGCCCCCGGTGCGCCAGGCGCACCCGGACCGCCGGAACGACGGCCTTCGCGACCCTCACGGCCTTCCGGTCCGCCTGGACGACCCGTGGGCGGCGTGCCGGCGGGCGGCGTTGCCGAAGGCGCGGGCGCTGCCGCAGGCGGCGTGGCGGCTGCTGGAGGCGTTGCCGGAGCCGCCGCGGGCGGCGGCGCCGGACGGGCAGCTGGCGGTGTCACGGGCTGGGCGGGAGTCTGAGCGGCAGGTGGCGTAGCCGGAGGAACCGGACGCGCACCAGGCTCGCGCCGCTCGCCGGGTTCACGGCGTTCACCGCTCGGACCTTCCCTGCGTTCGCCGCCGGGGGGTTCACGGCGCTCGGGGCGTGCGGCGGGAGGCGTCGGGGCAGCCGGCGGCTCGGCGCGCGGCGCCGGTGCGGCAGCCGGAGGTGCGGGCGGCGTCGGGCGTGGGGTCGGTGCAGCCTCGGGAGCCGGGCGCGGCTGAGCAGCCGCAGGAGGCGCGGGTGGGGTCGGACGCGGCGCTGCTGGCGGCTCGGCACGTGGCGCTGGCGCGGCAGCCGGAGGCGCGGGTGGGCGTGGCGCTGCTGGAGGTTCGGCGCGCGGCGCTGGCGCCGCGGCGGGAGGCGGAGCCGGACGGGCGGCGGGCGGCGCCTCACGCGGATGAGGTTCGCGCGGTGGGGCGCCGGCACCCGCCGGCGGCGCAGGACGCGCGGCTGGTGGCGGTCCCTTTGGGGGCTCCTTGCGTTGTTCGCCCTCCGCAGCGGGGGGCGCCGCCTGCGCGAGCAGGACGGGTGCATCGCTGCTCGATGCATGAGATGCAGTGACTGCAATCTGCGTTACTCCGAACGCAGTTGTCGCCAGCAGGACGAGACGAAGTTTTGTCATGATGAGCTAGGGCCCCTCGCTAAGAACAGGTCGGCAAAAATCATTTTATCAGCCGAACAAATCGGCAGATCGATGAACGAATAAGCATGGGGCCGGAATGTGGCGGCCCGCAAAGCCACAGTCGTATTTATTTCACGCAGAACAAAGGCCCGAACGCACATTGTTCATGGCACGTTCAGGCCGTTTATTTAGTAGCGGCATCCGGACATCACCGCCGGTGGCTGCTGTCCCGGCACCTCGTCCGGATTTGGCATCGGAATATCCGCGGGTAGATCGCCCGGTAACTCATCCGGTCGCGAAGGCTCGCCCGGCTCCCTCATAGGCGGCGGCACTTCCGGACGCGGATTGCCTGGCGGGCTTTCCTGCGGCGGCTCCGAAGGCTTGCCCGGCGGAAGCGGCGGGTCCTCGACAGGCTTGTTACCAGATTCTACGCGGCTCATCGGGTCGCAACCTTATCGGCGAAGACTGACATCGTGCCGCTCGCGAGAGCGTAGGTTTGGTTGTCCGCATCGGCAGCACAATCGATACAGACGGCCATCGGACGGGCACGAAGCTTTTCACCGTCGATGACGAGCAGGTCGAGATTGCCTCTCTTCATCAATCCCGAGGAACGTTCGGTATCGCGAGCACTGTCATTCGCCATATGCGTTCTCCCTTGTGGAGGTAACGGATGCGAGCAGACGATGTTCCCGGCACGACCGGACGGCTCCGGGATTTGACAGCGGATCAGGAACCCCCCATCACGAATCATGCGCGTCATCACACCGGGGGAACATTCAATGCCGTTTGCCTATTGGAGCATTCTGATTGCCGCAGCGCTTCCATTGCTCATCGTCGGCTATGCCAAATCCGGATGCCGCGACAACAACACACCACGCGACAGCGCCGACAATCTGACCGGTGCCAGGCGCCGTGCCTACGCCGCGCATCAAAATGCGTTCGAGAGTTTGCCGTTCTACGCCGCTGCAGTGCTCGGCGCGCTGACCTTCGGCGCTTCAGCGAAAACCGTCGGCGTGCTGGCCGCGGTCTATCTCGTGTTCCGCATCGCCCATGCCTTGTTCTATATCGCAGACAAAGCGACACCGCGGTCGCTTGCTTATGCAGGAGGCTTCTTCACCAATGTCGGGATCTTCGCGCTGCCGGCACTGCAGATCAATTTCATCTGAAACCGTCATTGCGAGGCGTGCCCGAACCGTCAGGCTGTTTCGCGCCGGGCCTTGCGCCAATTGCCGGCCTTGGTCAGGACGCGCGAGAGCTGTTCGATGGAATAGGGTTTCTGCAGCAGCTCGAAGCCGAAGGTGCCGTTCTGTGCCAGAACATGGCTATAGCCCGACGTCAGCACGACGGGCAGGTCCGGATGAAGTTCGCGTATCTGCTGGGCAAGTTCGATTCCGCTGGTGCCGGGCATCACCACATCCGAGAACACGACATCGTAGCGATCGGCATGACTCGTGATCTCATCCAGCGCTTCCCTGGCGCTTTGCCTGAGCTCGGTCGTATAACCGAGCTCGCGCAACGCGTCGGTCGTGAAGGTGCCCACGTCGCGATTGTCCTCGACCACCAGCACCGATAGTCCATTGCCATCGACCAGCGGCGCTTCGTCCGTGGGCGGGGGCCGCACGGCGCTGCCGGCGACCCGCGGCAAGTAAAGCGTGAAGATGCTGCCTTTGCCGACTTCGCTGGCCACGACAACTTCACCGCCTGACTGCTTGGCGAAACCGAACACCTGCGACAGACCCAGACCTGTACCCTGCCCGACTTCCTTGGTGGTGTAGAACGGTTCAAAGATGCGCTCGAACTGATCGGGGGAAATACCGCAGCCGGAATCTGCGATGGCGACGGCGACGTAGCCGTCCTTGCGTGGCATCGTCGCCGACGGGAGCCATTCGCTGGCGGTGACGCTGATGGCAAGCCGTCCTTCGCCCTTCATCGCATCGCGGGCGTTGACGGCGATGTTGATCAGCGCCGTCTCGAACTGGCCGAGATCGGCATCCGCGTAAAGGGGCTTGTCAGGGAGATGCGTGACGATTTCGACCGAGGCGCCGGTCAGCGTCCCGATGATGTCCGTGACCGAACTCACGCATTGCCCAACATCGAATACTTCCGGCTTCAGAGTCTGCCGACGCGCAAAAGCAAGCAGCTGGGCCGTGAGCTTCGCCGCGCGGGTCACCGTATCGGAGATTGCGGCCACATAGCGGGCGCGGCGCTCGGGCGCGAGATCGGGCCGCTGCAACAGGTCTACGGACGAGCGAATTACCGTGAGCAGATTGTTGAAGTCATGCGCGACACCGCCTGTCAGCTGTCCCAGCGCTTCGAGACGCTGACCATGTTTCAGAGCTTCTTCAGCTTCACGCCGTTTCGTCGCCTCGAAGTTCAGACGACGCGTGCGCCGCAGGGCGAACAATAGAAGCCCGAACAACAGAGCGGTCGCTGGAATACCGAAGATCAAATGATAGCCGATCGCCTTCAGCCAGCGATCGCGAATGGCTGAGGTTTCAAGGCCCGCCGAAACATACACCGGATAGCCAGCGAGCCGCCGATAGCCGATGCGGCGTTCGATATTGTCGCCGGGCGCGCGGATGGTTATGAGGCTGCCATCCGGGTTTTCCGACAACGAGCGCCCCACGGGTCCCTTGGGATCGAGCCGTGCGCTGCGTTCGAGATTGGGATAACGCGCGAGGACCGACCCGTCGGTCAGTCCCAGCGCGAAAAAACTGCCCGGCGCGCGGCCGATGCGCGCATAGAACTTCTCGAAATATTCCGGAAGTACCGAGGCCTGCACGACGCCGGTGAAATGCCCATTGAGGCTGACGCGGCGACGGCTGACACCGAAGAATGGCGCTCCCTGATAAGGCGGCCGGGGCAGCAGGTTCGCACCGATAAAGGTGCCGACATCGCTAGCCACGTGAGCCCTGTAGTAGTCGCGATCGGAGAAGTCGATGTGGGGCAAAGCGAGATCGAGGCTGTTGATCAGGGCGCGGCCCTTGTTGTCGAACACCCAGACCGATTTGAGCTGCGGCAGCGCGTCCGTCAGCTGCTTGAGCCGCGCCGACATCGCGTCGACATTGGCGCGAAGCTCGTCGTCGGAACGACCGCGGACAATCTCGTTGATTTCCGACAGACTGCGATCGATCGTCTCGAACACTTTTAATGCATGTTCGTGTGCGACATCGAGCGTGCGCTCGATTTCACGATCGGCATTCTCGTTGGTGGAGAACCAGGAATTGCTGGCGGCGAAGACGAACAGCGCAACGGGAAAGGCCAGGGACGCGGCCATCATCCACTGGAGCATTCTCAGAGAATTGTGCTGTTCTGTCTTCACAGTCCCTGCCCGCTTCGCGCCAATCTAGCGCATGGAGCGGGATCGACCAACCCCGCACCGCGGCAGGAACCTCCGTGCGCGGAATGACGCAGCAGAGCTGAATTTCTGCGCTGCATCGTGCCCGAGAAGCAAGATGCCGTCCAGACCAGACTTGCGCTAGCCGGCGCTCATCTGCGAACGGAAGGCCCAGCGGGTGGAACGCTGCTCGATCCACGCGAACACGGCATACATCAGCACGCCCTCGAAGGCGAGCAGCAGCAATGCGGCATAGACATTCGCCATGCGGAAACTGGCGCCTTCCTGCGCGATCAGAAAGCCGAGGCCGGCATTGGCGCCGAGGGTTTCGGAAACGACGGTGCCGACAAAGGCCAGTGTGATCGCAACTTTCAGCGAGCCAAAGAAGTAAGGCAGCGCGCGCGGAATGCCGACTTTCAGCATGATATCGAGCTTGCGCGCGCCAAGCGCGCGCAGCACGTCCTCGAGCTCCGGTTCCGTGGTCGCGAGGCCGGTGGCGATGTTGACCACGATCGGGAAGAAGGAGATCAGAAACGCCGTGACGATGGCCGGCACTTCACCGATCCCGAACCACAGGATCAGCAGCGGCACGATGGCGACTTTCGGGATGGTGTTGAAGCCGATCATCACCGGATAGAGCCCGCGATAGATCGTCCGCGACCAGCCGACCACGAGACCGAGCATGACGCCGAACACCACGGCCAACGCGAAGCCGACCATCGTGACCCACAGCGTGACCCAGGAGTGATAGAGGAACACCTTCCACAGCTTGAACATCGCCGCGAAGGCTGCCGATGGCGGCTGCAGCACCGAGGTGTTGATCTTGAAGGCCGCGCAGGCGCCCTCCCAGATGAGGAAGAGCGCGACGGTGAACATCCAGGGCGCGAGTTTCTCGACGAGACGCGACGTCATGACTTACGCACCTCCGCGATCTTCAGGCGCAGTTCATGCACGATATCGCCGAATTCCTTGTGATAGGTAACTTCAAGATCGCGCGGGCGCGCAAAATCGACCGGCTTGATCTGCACGATGTGGCCGGGACGCGCGCTCATGACATAGATATTGTCGGCGAGGAACGCAGCCTCGCGCAGGTCGTGCGTGACGAGGATCACCGTGAAGCCGAGGCGCTGCCAGAGGTCGCGCAGCACGCACCACAGTTCCTCACGGGTGAAGGCATCCAGCGCCGCGAAGGGCTCGTCGAGCATCAGCAGCGCCGGCTCATGGATCAACGAGCGACACAGCGAGACGCGCTGCTGCATGCCGCCGGAGAGCTCCCACGGATAACGATCGCCAAACCCCGCGAGCCCGACGGTCGCGAGCAACTGCTCGGCCTTGGCGCGGAACTCGGCTTTCTTCGACCGGAACTGCGAGCGATGGGGTTCGACGATTTCCAGCGGCAGCAACACATTGTCGATGACCTTGCGCCACGGCAGCAGATTGGCGTGCTGGAACGCCATGCCGGCCATTTTGACCGGCCCTTTTACTTCCTTGCCATCGATGGCGATGGTGCCGGCGGTCGGCCTGTGCAGGCCGGTGACCAGCCGCATCAAGGTGGATTTGCCACACCCGGACGGCCCGACCACGGCGGCGAATTCGCCGCGCGCGATCTTCAACGTCGCGTCCTGAAGGGCAGTGATCTCCCCGGTGGCGCCGCTATATTTCAGCGTCACGCCATCGATATCCACGAACCTGTCCATGCGTGTCCGATCCCGACCTCTTGTCTTGCCGGGATCAGAGCTTGCGTTCGCCGGCCGGCGGCAGATATTCCGACGTGAACAGATCGCCCGCCTTCGGCTTCGGATTCTTGAACTCGTAGGTCACCGCGATCTGCTCGATGGCGTCGGTCATGCGTTTCTCGTCGATGCCGCCGACGCCGTTGGCCTTCACCCACGGGGTGATGAAATTGTCCTTCAGCGACATCTTGAGGCGTGCCAGCTCGATCTTCTCGTCTGCGGTCTCGTTGCGCTTCATCACCGACTTGATGGCGGCGTCGGGGTCCTTCGCGGTGTCGATGATTCCCTTGATAGTGGCGCGCACAAAGCCGGCAACCGCCTTCGGATTCGCCTTGGCGAATTCCGGATTGACCATGATGGCGTTGCCGTACAGCACGAGGCCGTAATCGGACATCAGCATCACCTTGATGTCCTTCTCGGCGATGCCCTTGGCCATCAGGTTGAAATAAGACGAGAACGAGAAGCCGGTGATGGCATCGACCTTGCCATCGGCAAGCATCGGCTCGCGTACGGGGAAGCCGACATTCTCGATCTTCACCTTTGCATCGTCGATCTTGTTCTCCTTCACAAAGGCTTTCCACTGTGCGAAGGCGCCGTCCGGCGCCGGTGCACCAAGAATCTTGCCTTCGAGATCCTTCGGCACATTGATGCCGGCCCTGGTGACGGAGACGATGGAGAAGGGCGGTACATCATAGACCATCAGCACGGCCTTGACGTCCTTGTCTGGATTCTGGTCGCGGAAGCGCGCCAGCGAATTGATGTCGAAGAAGCCGATCGGATAGGTGCCGGCGGCGACGCGCGCGATGCCGGCGACGGAGCCCGGACCGCTGTCGATTGTCACGTCAAGCCCTTCGGCCTTGTAATAACCCTTGTCGAGGGCGACGAAATACGGCGCGGACGGTCCCTCGAACTTCCAGTCGAGGGCGAATTTAACGGCGGTATCAGCGTTTGCCGACAGTGCCGATGCCAACAATGCTGCACCTGCAATCGCACTCAAACCAAACTGACGAAACATCCTGGAAATCCCCCGCGATTATGCCAAGCGCAAGCTAGCACAGGCCACGCCAGCCGTGGCGATTGCGTTTTACAGCCGAAGGTCGTCACAGTTGCACCAAACCCGCTCACAGATCGGCAATCTGCTCACATTATACACAAGAAGAGCACCTGCCTGCTGGCACCGACCGATATTTGCTCAACACACCGCCTCGGAAAAGACAGCCACAGGCGGCTGAGTTTGCTCGGGAAGGCACAACGGCTCTGTAAACAAGCCAAACGCCGCTCATCGGGCTTGTCCGAGACGCTCGCCGGTAAACTAGCGGAATTCAGATCGTCGGCGGAGGCTTGGACGTGCGGTGCGCGCCGGAAGATCGAGGAGCGATGCCGGCCCGGGCATGAAGGCCCTCCGCGAGGAGACGCAGGAAGCTTTTGATCATTTTCATGGAAGCTCTCGCTGATCTGGTCCCTCAAACTAGTCCCGCGACCAACAATCCGGAGGCCTGAATGATGAGCAGCGCCGCTCATTCCGATGGCAGCCCGTTTCGATCTTCACCACAAATGCGGTCACGACAGGCCGTTTTATCTAGAGAATTCAATAAACAAAAATTGGCACGCTGTGTGCTTATGTGTAGTTGAGTTGGCCGCTAGGGTTCCGGCTTTGCTGATGCGAAGCGCTGGTCCGAGAGCGGCCGCTGTGAGGGAGACATCCTCACTGCACGGCGGGACAAAAACCCGGGAGACCTCGTGAGCCAAGGGATTGGCAGCGCGATGGTCTATGGCCAATCCCTTTTTGTAGTTCTTGCAAGAAGGATGAGCCAGATGGGCACTAAGTCTTTTGCTAGCTTCCGCACGATGATCGGCGCTTCTCTCCTCGCTCTCGCGATGGCAGCGCCTGCCTGCGCCGCCCCCAAGAAGGATTTCAAGGTCGCCTGGTCGATCTATGTCGGCTGGATGCCCTGGGGCTACGCGGCCGATACGGGCATCGTCAAGAAGTGGGCGGACAAATACGGCATCACAATCGAAGTGAAGCAGTTCAACGACTACGTCGAGTCTGTCAATCAGTACACCGCCGGTAGTTTCGATGCCGTGACGATCACCAACATGGATGCCCTCTCGATTCCCGCTGCCGGCGGCGTCGATACGACGGCCATGATCGTGGGCGATTTCTCCAACGGAAACGACGCCGTTATCCTGAAAAACAAGAGCGATCTCGCGGCCATCAAGGGGCAGAAGATCAATCTCGTCGAATTCTCTGTCTCGCACTACCTTCTTGCGCGTGCGCTGGAAAGCAAGCAGCTTTCCGAAAGAGACATCAAGGTCGTCAACACATCCGACGCGGATCTTGCCGCAGCGTTCAAGACACCTGACGTCACCGCCGTCGTGACATGGAACCCCATCGTGTCTGAAGTCCTCGCGTCACCCGACGCGAAGAAGGTGTTCGATTCCTCACAGATCCCGGGCGAGATCATGGACCTGATGGTTGCGAACACCGACGTCCTGAAGGACAACCCGAATTTCGGCAAAGCACTCGTCGGCATCTGGTACGAGACCCTCGCCAGGATGACTGCACCGGGCGCAGAAGGCGCGGCAGCCCAGGAAGCGATGGCCAAGGCATCTGGAACGGACCTCGCCGGATTCCAGAGCCAGCTGGCATCGACGAAGCTGTTCGATACCGCGCCATCAGCCCTCGAATTCACGAAGAGTGCGATGGTCGGATCGACGATGGATCGCGTTCGCAAGTTCCTTTTCGACAAGGCCCTGCTTGGTAAGGACGCCAAGTCTGCGGACGCGATAGGCATCGAACTGTCGGACAAGACGGTGCTCGGCAACAAGGCCAACGTGAAGCTTCGCTTCGACGCCACGTTCATGGATGCCGCGGCGAGCGGCAAACTTTAACCGTCGGCTTCGTCGTCGCTCGAGGAACAGCCGTCATGCGCCTCATGAATCTCAGACCGGGCCGACAATCCCGCTTCTACCTCGCGGGGTTACCATTCGTGCTCCTCGCTTTGGCGTACTTCACCGGTTCAAGCGTGAGACTCGCGGAGAACCCCAACGATAAATTGCTGCCTGCGTTATCCAGTATGGCGCAGGCGGTGAAACACATGGCGTTCGAGACCGACCTTCGCACCGGAAGCATCCTGATGCTATCGGATACCATCGCGAGCGGCACTCGGCTTCTCGCTGCGCTTGCAATCTCGACGTCTGCCGCATTGGTGCTGGGAATCGCGATCGGCCTGTTACCGGGCGTGAACGCGTTGCTGGCTCCCTTCGTCAGCATCGTATCGATGATTCCGCCGCTGGCGTTGCTACCCATCCTGTTCATCGTGATGGGGCTCGGAGAGAACTCGAAGGTCGCCCTGATCGTGATCGGCACATTGCCGTGCATGGTTCGCGACCTCACGATGCGCGTTCTGGAGCTTCCGCGCGAACAGCTGATCAAGGCACAGACGCTCGGTGCTTCGACATGGCAGGTTGCGATACGTGTGGTGTTACCCCAGGTGCTGCCGCGCCTGATCGACTCACTGAGACTTCAACTTGGCCCGGCATGGCTGTTCCTCATCGCCGCGGAAGCGATCGCCTCCGATTCTGGCCTCGGCTATCGGATCTTCCTCGTTCGTCGCTATCTCGCGATGGATGTGATCATTCCCTACGTCATCTGGATCACCTGTCTCGCCTTCCTGATGGATGCGGGATTACGGCTCCTGCAACGTCGATCGTTCCCATGGTTCGCTTCTGTGAGGGCGGAATGAGCGCGATCCGGTTCGACGAGGTCTGGAAGGAATACGGCGACCATATCGTTCTGGAGCGTGTCACGCTCGATGTGGCGCCACGTGCCTTCATCGCCCTGGTCGGTCCTTCGGGATGCGGCAAGACAACGTTTCTGCGCATGCTACTGGGCGAGGAAAGCCCGACCCGCGGCCAGATACTGGTGGACGGACAACCGCTGAAAGCTGAGCCCAATGCCGATCGCGGCGTGGTCTTCCAGCGCTATTCGGTATTTCCGCATCTGACGGTGCTCCAGAACGTCCTGCTCGGGCGGGAATTGCAGCAATCGAGATTTATCGGACAGCTGTTCGGACAGGCAAAGCGCGCGGCCACTGAACAGGCAATGTCATTACTGGCGGAGGTCGGCCTGTCCGGCCATGAGAGCAAGTTTCCAGCGGCTCTCTCCGGCGGAATGCAGCAGCGACTGGCGCTGGCACAGGCGATCATGGGGGGCCCGAAGATACTCCTGCTGGACGAGCCCTTCGGTGCCCTCGATCCCGGAATCCGCGCGGATATTCACGTGCTGATGAAACGATTGTGGAACGAGACCGAACTGACGGTCGTCATGGTCACCCACGATCTCAGCGAGGCCTTCAGGCTCGCGACGCGCGTGATCGCTTTCGAGCGGAGTCGGAATCGTCCCGAAGAACGTGAACGCTACGGCGCGACCATCTCGCGCGATCTGGAAATCTACCCGCGCCGTATGGCGACCGCGCGGTAATCCATCATCAGCTCCGGTCGGGACGACCCGCCGCAACGAGGAGCATCTGCCGGGACGACCCGGCACCGATGAGAAGGAGAACGACCGTGATCCCGACGAAGGAACAGCAAGCCGAAATCGACGCCAACAAAAGGCGCTACGAACAACTGAAGAGCGCGGGTCAGGCCAGCGCACCGCGTGCACTGCCAGGACCGACCTCTCGCGATGGCGCAGCCATCAACAGCACCGCGATTTTCGCGCAGGAAACGATCCCTGGCGGTTGGTACTGGACCACGCGCCTGAATGCCGGCGATGCGATCCGGATCCTCAACCGCAGTGGAACGTCCTGTGTCAGCCTGCTGGCCTGGAATAGCAGCGACCCCAGCGAGCGCCTGAATCATGCGGACACCATAAAAGTGCAATGGACTGCAACGCTGCGAAAGGGCCGCGTCATCCTCTCCGATATGGGGCGGGTCATGTTCGGCATCGTGGAGGACACCAGCTTCATGCACGATACGCTGGCTGGCGGATCCACCGCCGCCACAAACGCAGCGCGCTACGGGAACGCCCCAACGCGCAACACCCGTGACAACTTCGTCCTCGCCGCGGGAAAGCTGGGTCTCGATCGTCGCGACGTGATGCCTTGCATCAACCTGTTTGCGCCCGTCAGCGTCAATGTGGACGGGCGCTTCGCCTGGAATGCAAACGGGCGGGAGGCCGGAGACTTCATCGATCTCCGCGCTGAGATGGACATGCTGATCGCATTGTCGAACTGCCCCCATCCGCTAGATCCGGCTCCCACCTACGATCCGCAACCGGTCGACATCGTCTGCTACGCCGCAGATCCCGCCGCCGGCGACGACCTCTGCCGAACCGCGAGCGCGGAGGCCATCCGCGCTTTCGAGAACAATGACATCGGTTTCAAGCGGGCAGCAAGGTGAGCATTATGATGAACCCTTCCATCCCAGCCCAGTCCCGTATCGTGCTCGATTGCGTGATCCCCGCCAGCGCGCCGTGGTCGGCGATCGTGCGAAAAGGTCAGACGATCCGTATCGTCGACAGCCACGGCCAGCAGGCTGTCGATACGCTGTTCTACCGCGCTGACGACCTGCAGGAGCGCTACAGCGCCCAGGATACGCTCAGGGCCCAGGGCTCGGCCTATATCAGCACAGGCAGCAATATTCTCTCCAACGAAGGCCGCGTGATGCTGCGCGTCGTCGCCGATACCTGCGGCCTGCATGACACGTCCGCCGGCGCCTGCTCGTGCGAAAGCAACACCGTGCGATTCGGACACGAGACCAAGTATCTTCATGCCTGCCGCGAGAACTTCCTCATCGCGGCCGCTCGGCACGGTCTCTCCAAGCGGGACATCGTCCCGAATCTGAATTTCTTCATGAACGTTCCGATTGATCCGTCGGGCAACTTCACCGTGGTGGACGGCGTCTCGAAGCCGGGTGACTACGTCGACCTCGTTGCCGAAATGGACGTGCTCTGTCTGATCTCGAACTGCCCACAGATCAACAATCCCTGCAATGGCTTCTTTCCGACGCCGATCCAGATCTTGATCTACGAGGCCGCGAAGGAAACGACCGATGTTCAGTAAAGTCCTGATCGCCAATCGCGGCGAGATCGCCGGCCGTATCGGCAAGACCCTGCGCCGCATGGGCATCGGATCGGTGGCCATCTATTCCGATCCAGACCGCTTCACCCGGCCGGTTCGGGAGGCAGACCAGGCTGTACGCATCGGCTCAGCACCGGCGACCGAGAGCTATCTCGATATCGACGCCGTCATCGCGGCTTGTCTCTCAACCGGCGCGGAAGCCGTCCATCCCGGCTATGGCTTCCTGTCCGAGAACAAGCGCTTCGCGGAACGATTGGCCGCGCATGGAATCCGGTTCATCGGCCCACGCCCGGAGCATCTCGACGCATTCGGACTCAAGCACAAGGCGCGCGAGCTCGCCAGACAGAGCGGCGTACCGCTGCTGCCGGGCTCCGAGTTGCTGGACACCATCGACGAGGCCATGGCGGAAGCCGAACGCATCGGTTTTCCGCTGATGCTGAAGAGCACCGCGGGCGGAGGTGGCATCGGCATGCAGCTTTGCCACGACGCGGCGACACTGCGTGACCGGTTCGAAACGGTGCAGCGCACGGCGCGCGCGAGCTTCGGCGATGCGCGGGTATATCTCGAACGGTTCGTCAGCGAAGCACGCCATATCGAGGTGCAAATCTTCGGAAATGGAAAGGGTGACATCATCGCGCTCGGCGAGCGCGATTGCTCGTTGCAGCGACGCAACCAGAAAGTTGTCGAGGAAACCCCCGCGCCGGGGATCACCGACCAGATGCGCGCCGCCCTGCATGCAGCGGCCGTGGCACTCGGCAAGAGCGTCAATTACGAATCCGCAGGTACCGTGGAGTTCATCTACGACGTCCAGCGGCAGGAATTCTATTTCCTCGAGGTCAATACCCGCTTGCAGGTCGAGCATCCCGTCACGGAGTCGATCTACGGCATCGATCTCGTCGAATGGATGATCCGTCAAGCCGCCGGTGAGGACGTGCTGGCAGGACGAGAGACATTGACTCCCGTGGGTGCCGCGATCGAAGTCCGCGTCTATGCGGAAAACCCCAGCGCCGGCTTCCGCCCGAGTTCGGGGCGATTGACAACGGTGTCGTTTCCCGACGACGTCCGGATCGATGGCTGGATCGAGACCGGATCCGAAGTGACGTCCTTCTATGACCCGATGCTCGCCAAGGTGATTGCGGTTGCGGACACGCGCGAGGCTGCCATCACCAAGCTTGGAGTAGCGCTTGAACGGACGACGATCGCGGGGATCGAAACCAATCTCGGTTATCTCAGGGCGATCGTCGGTTCGGATGACTTTCGGAACGGCCGGGTCGCGACCAGCGTTCTCGGCAGCTTTTCGTTTCGTCCAAACACCATGGATGTACTGGCTCCCGGCGCTCAATCGACCATCCAGGAACTGCCAGGGCGGATCGGCCTGTGGGATGTCGGCGTACCGCCGAGCGGACCGATGGACGACTTGTCGTTTCGCCTGGCCAATACGGTCGTCGGCAACCGGGAAACGACGACGGCGCTGGAGATGACGGCCAGAGGCGCGACGCTCCGATTCAATGTCGATCGGACCTTCGCCCTGGTCGGCGCAAGGATGAAGGCCACCTTGGATGGCGCGGAGGTTGCGAACAACGAGCCGATCCACGCGCGCGCGGGCCAGACCCTCGCCATCGGGACGATCGAGGGGCCCGGGCTGCGAACCTATCTCGCGGTCAGAGGCGGCTTCGATGTGCCGGAATATCTCGGTTCGCGGGCGACGTTCTCCCTCGGCGGCTTCGGCGGGCATGCGACCGGTGCGCTGAAGGTTGGCGATGTCCTGCACCTCGGGCAGACGGAGCATGCGCCTCCGCGCGCCCTGACCTCGCCGGAAGTGCCGCCGCTCACACGCGACTGGCGAATCGGCGTGGTCTACGGACCACACGGTGCACCTGACTTCTTTCTAGATCAGGACATCACGACACTGTTCGAGGCGGAGTATGAGGTGCACTTCAACTCCGCGCGCACGGGTGTACGACTGACAGGACCGAAGCCCGGTTGGGCGCGAGCGGATGGCGGCGAAGCGGGCCTTCATCCATCGAATATCCACGACAATGCCTATGCGATCGGCGCGATCGACTTCACGGGCGACATGCCGATCATTCTGGGTCCGGACGGTCCGAGCCTGGGCGGCTTCGTCTGCCCCGCGGTCACCGCGCATGGTGAAATGTGGAAGCTGGGTCAGCTCAAACCCGGCGACAAACTGCGCTTCGTCGCAGCGCACCGGGACGGCGATCCCGTCGCCGGCCCCTCCGCCTCCACGGGGCCGATCAATCTCGGTTCGCCGGTCATCGCGCGCAACGAGACGGGGACGATCCCTGTCGTCTACCGCCGCGCGGGCGACGACAACGTGCTGGTCGAATATGGGCCGATGACGCTCGATATCGGTCTGCGCATGCGCGTGCATCTGCTTGCACAGGCGATCCTGGAGGCCGAGCTACCTGGTATTATCGAGCTGACCCCCGGCATTCGTTCGCTGCAGATCCATTACGATGGCCGGGTTCTGCCACGGACGCGCCTGCTGGATTCGCTCCATCGCATCGAGGCCGGCCTGCCGTCGATCGATGACATGACTGTGCCGAGCCGCATTGTCAGGCTGCCGCTCTCATGGAACGATCCGCAGGCAGAGCTGGCTATGCGGAAGTACCAGGAGTTGGTGCGGCCGAACGCTCCATGGTGTCCCTCGAATATCGAGTTCATCCGGCGAATGAACGGGTTGCCGGACGAGGAAGCGGTCAAGCGGGTCATCTTCGATGCCAGCTATCTCGTTCTCGGACTCGGTGACGTCTATCTCGGCGCACCGGTAGCGACTCCGATCGATCCGCGGCATCGGCTGGTCACGACCAAGTACAATCCGGCGCGCACATGGACGCCCGAGAACGCCGTCGGCATCGGCGGCGCCTATATGTGCGTCTACGGGATGGAAGGACCCGGCGGATATCAACTGTTTGGACGCACCATCCAGATGTGGAATAGCTGGCGGTCGACTTCGGAGTTCGAGCCCGGCAAACCATGGCTGCTGCGCTTCTTCGACCAGATCCAGTTCTTTCCCGTCAGTGCTGACGAACTGCTCGAGGCGCGCGAGGCCTTTCCGCACGGTCAGTATCCGCTCACGATCGAGCCGACGCAGTTTTCGTTTGCGGAGTATCAATCATTCCTGCGACGCGAGAGCGAGAGCATCGCGGCGTTCAAGACACGTCAGCAAAGTGCATTCGAAGCCGAGCGTCAGCGCTGGCACGACGACAAGATCGACGAAGTCAGTATGGATAGCGACGAACCGGCAACAGCTGCGGCGGATGACGTTCCGGAAGGGCACGTTGCGGTCTATTCCGAAGCGCCAGGAAGCGTATGGAAGGTACTCGCGGAAGAGGGAGCGGATATCCAGGTGGGCGACACGCTGATCATCGTGGAATCCATGAAGATGGAAATCGCGATCCAGTCGACGTCGAGCGGAACGATGCGGAAAGTCAGCGTGCGTCCCGGGCAGGTCGTCAATGTCGGCGACCAGGTCTGCATCCTGCAGATGAACTGACAGATGCGCGAGAACGGCCGAGTCGCCTGTGCCGCTCTCCCGTGCGCCAAAACTTCTCCCGAAACATTAAAGCCTCCGGCTGTTGAGCCGGAGGCTTTGTAGAGCTTACTTGTCTGGCGATGAAGACGCCTGACCTTGGCGGATAACGTCAGACCTGACGCTCGACCATCTTCATCTTGAGTTCGGCGATGGCTTCCGAGGGATTGAGTCCCTTCGGGCAAGCCTTGGCGCAGTTCATGATCGTGTGGCAGCGATAGAGGCGGAACGGATCCTCGAGATTGTCGAGACGCTCACCGGTGGCTTCGTCGCGCGAATCCTTGACCCAGCGGGTCGCCTGCAACAGCGCTGCCGGACCGAGGAAGCGATCGCTATTCCACCAGTAGCTCGGGCACGAGGTCGAGCAGCAGGCGCACAGGATGCACTCGTAGAGACCGTTGAGCTTCTCACGATCTTCGTGGCTCTGGCGCCATTCCTTCTGCGGGGTCGGCGTGGTGGTCTTCAACCACGGCTCGATCGACGCATACTGGGCATAGAAGTTGGTGAGGTCCGGCACCAGGTCCTTTACCACCGGTTGATGCGGCAGCGGGTTGACCTTGATGGCACCGTCGGCGACTTCGTCCATCGCGCGGGTGCAGGCCAGCGTGTTCTGGCCATCGATATTCATGGCGCAGGAACCGCACACGCCTTCACGGCAGGAGCGACGGAAGGTCAGGGTCGGATCGATGTTGTTCTTGATCCAGATCAGACCGTCCAGGATCATCGGACCGCAGTCGTTCAGATCGACGTGGTAGGTATCGACCGACGGGTTCTTGCCGTCATCCGGATTCCAGCGATAGACGCGGAACTCGCGCGTCTGCGTTGCGCCGGCGGGCTTCGGCCATTCCTTGCCGCCGGTGATCTTGGAATTCTTCGGGAGTGCGAACTCAGCCATCTTCTCGAGCCTTCGCTTTCTCAGTACACGCGCGCTTTGGGCGGGATGTACTGCACGTCATTCGTCATCGTGTAGTCGTGCACCGGGCGATAGTCGATGGTGGTCTTGCCGCCCTCACCGATCCACGCCAGCGTGTGCTTCATCCAGTTCTTGTCGTCGCGATCCGCGAAGTCCTCGCGGGCATGCGCGCCGCGGCTCTCGGTGCGGTTGGCCGCGGAGTCCATGGTGACGATGGCCTGACCGATCAGGTTGTCGTATTCCAGCGTCTCCATCAGGTCCGAATTCCACACCAGCGATCGGTCCGACACGCCGATGTCGTCGATGCCGTCATAGACCTTGTGGATCAGTTCCTTGCCTTCGTTGAGAACGTCGCCGGTGCGGAACACGGCGCAGTTGGTCTGCATGACCTGCTGCATGCTCTCGCGCATCTTCGCCGTGGGCGTGCCGCCCTTGGCGTTGCGGAAGTGATCGAGACGACCGAGCGCCATCTCCGCCGAGTTCGCTGGGAGGTCCGGCTGCTTCGCATTCGGCGTCAGCTTCTCGGCGAGACGCAGCGCAGCGGCGCGACCGAACACGACGAGATCGATCAGCGAGTTGGAGCCGAGGCGGTTGGCGCCATGCACCGACACGCAAGCGGCTTCGCCGACGGCCATCAGACCCGGGACCACCGCGTTGTCGTCGCCACCCTTCTTGGTGACGACTTCGCCGTGATAGTTCGTGGGAATGCCGCCCATGTTGTAGTGCACGGTCGGGATCATCGGGATCGGTTCGCGGGTCACGTCGACGCCGGCGAAGATGCGTGCGGATTCCGAGATGCCCGGCAGGCGTTCATGCAGGATCGCCGGATCGAGGTGATCCAGATGCAGGAAGATGTGATCCTTCTTCTTGCCGACGCCACGGCCTTCGCGGATCTCAATGGTCATCGCGCGCGAGACGACGTCACGCGAGGCGAGGTCCTTTGCCGACGGCGCGTAGCGCTCCATGAAGCGCTCGCCTTCGGAGTTGACGAGATAGCCGCCCTCGCCGCGGGCGCCTTCGGTGACAAGACAGCCCGAGCCATAGATGCCGGTCGGGTGGAACTGGACGAATTCCATATCCTGCAGTGGCAGGCCGGCGCGCAGCGCCATGCCACCACCGTCGCCGGTACACGTATGCGCCGACGTACAGGAAGCGTAGGCGCGGCCATAGCCGCCGGTGGCGAGAATGACGGTCTGCGCCTTGAAGCGATGCAGCGTGCCGTCGTCCATCTTCAGCGCGATGACGCCGCGGCAGGTGCCCTGATCGTCCATGATCAGGTCGATGGCGAAGTACTCGATGAAGAACTCGGCGGCGTGACGCAGCGCCTGGCCATACATCGTGTGCAGCATGGCGTGACCGGTACGGTCGGCCGCCGCGCAGGTGCGCTGCGCCTGGCCCTTGCCGTAATCCATGGTCATGCCGCCGAACGGGCGCTGATAGATCTTGCCATCTTCGGTGCGCGAGAACGGCACGCCCCAGTGCTCGAGCTCGTAAACGGCGTCGGGCGCGTTGCGCACCATGTATTCGATCGAGTCCTGATCGCCCAGCCAGTCCGACCCCTTCACGGTGTCGTACATGTGCCAGCGCCAGTTGTCCTCGTGCATGTTGCCGAGCGAGGCCGAGATGCCGCCCTGCGCCGCAACCGTGTGCGAGCGGGTCGGGAATACCTTGGTGATGCAGGCGGTGCGCAGACCGGCTTCGCCGCAGCCGACGGTCGCGCGCAGGCCGGCACCGCCGGCGCCCACGACGACGACGTCATAGGTGTGATCTTCGATGGGATAGGCGTAACCGTTGGTGGCGGGGCCGCCAACGCCGTTCGCGCCATTGCCGTTTGCGGCCATGCGCTACACTCCAGATGAAAGTTTGAAAATGGCGTAGGCCGATGCCAGCGCAATAACGGCCGAGAAGAAGTTGTTGGCCATGATGGAAACCAGCTTCAGCTTCTCGTCATGGACATAGTCCTCAATGACGATCTGCATGCCGATCCGCATATGGACGACGCTTGCGATGATGAAGAGCAGCAGCGTGATGGCGACCACCGGCGAGCCGAGGATCTGCGCGGCGCCGGCCTGATTGCGGCCAAGCAGCGACATCACGATGAAGATGACCGGAATCAACAGCAGCAGCATCGCGACGGCGGTGAGGCGCTGACGCCAGTGGTCGCGCGTGCCGGAATGCGAGGAGCCATGATTACGAACGCGGCCAAGCGGCGTCCGCATCGATTTCTGAGAGGGCGAGCTCATCGGCCACCTCCGATGGCGTAGGCAATGATCCAGAGCAGGATGGTGATGACGATACCGGCAATCAGCGCCGCGCGGGTGAGCCATTCACGCTCGTTGGGCTTGAAGCCGTAACCGAGATCCCAGACCAGATACCGGATTCCGCTCATGGCGTGATGGACCAGCGCCCAGGTGTAACCGAACGCAATCAGGCGCCCGATGATGCTGCCCGTGAAGGCCTGCACATAAGCATAAGCCGCGGGGCCGGAAGCGGCGGCGATGAGCCACCAGACGAGAAGCAGGGTGCCGAAATACAAGGCAATGCCGGTGGCACGATGGATGATGGACAGAGCCATCGTCAGCGTCCGGCGATAGATTTGCAGGTGCGGCGAAAGGGGGCGTTCGATCCTGGCGGCCATTCAACAACTTTGACAGGTTAATGGGCATCAAGTGCCCGAATTGGGATCGCGTAGAGCAATTCTATTTACGAAGTCGATCCAGCGAGTGCAATCGCGAAATGATATAAACGGAATTCCTGTTCAGAGTTTGAAATCAGCATTGCGCGCGGCGGGATTGACACTTGGCATGCCACGGGCGCAGAGCCGGTGAAGCGCGATTCAGGCAAGCTTTATGGCGCAATCGCAAAAACAAATCGGGGCGGGAAATGACGGGGCTGAATATCACCGAAGTTGTCGAGCTGGCGGTCCTCCTGGTGGCAGTTGGTGGACTGAGCGGTTTCCTCGCCGGGATATTCGGAATCGGCGGCGGCGCTATCCTTGTGCCTGTGTTTTACGAGTGTTTTCGCATTGCCGGCGTGCCGCTGGAGGTGCGGATGCCGCTCTGCATCGGCACCTCGCTGGCCATCATTATCCCGACCTCGCTACGCTCGTTCCGCGCCCACCTCGCTCGCGGCGCGGTGGATATGGAGATCCTGCGCAAGTGGTGGCTGCCGATCCTGTTCGGCGTCGCGGTGGGCAGCGTAACCGCCCGCTTCGCTCCGGAGCGGCTGTTCAAGATCGTCTTCGTGATGGTGGCGTGGTCCGCTGCTGCACGGCTGCTATTCGCGCGTGAGGGGTGGAAACTCGGCGACGACCTGCCCGGCGGGCCGCTGATGAAAGTCTATGGCTTCTTCGTCGGCCTGCTCTCGACGCTGATGGGCATTGGCGGCGGGCTGTTTTCGAATCTGCTGATGACCTTCTACGGCCGCCCGATCCATCAGGCGGTGGCCACCTCATCAGCGCTTGCGGTACTGATCTCGATCCCCGGTGCGCTCGGCTACATCTATGCCGGCTGGCCGGCAGCCGCGACCTATCCCGAGGTCGCCCCGCTGCAACTCCCCTTCGCCCTCGGCTACGTCTCGCTGATTGGCGCGCTGCTGGTGATACCGACCAGCCTGCTCACCGCGCCGTTCGGCGTGAAGGCCGCGCATGCGATGTCCAAACGCATGCTGGAAATCGCGTTCGGAGCTTACCTGTTCATCGTCGGCAGTCGGTTCGTGGTGGCGCTGCTATGATGCGTAGGGCGGATGAGCCGAAGGCGTAATCCGCCGGCCGAGCTCAAAGCGGAAACTCCGCGGCGGATGACGCTTCGCTCATCCGCCCTACAACTACGGGCTCACGTTATACTATCCGTAATAGTATCCATATGCAGGCTTGCTATGGAGGGCGCATGGTTCAGGCTCATCACCACGATCACGCGCATGATCACAACGACCACGCCGGCCATGCGCATGGACCGGGCGGACACGTCCATGCGCCCGCCAGTTTCGGCAAGGCGTTTGCCATCGGCATCGCGCTCAACACCGTCTTCGTCGTCGTCGAAGCCATTTACGGTTATGCATCGGGCTCGATGGCGCTGGTGGCCGACGCCGGACACAATCTCTCCGACGTGCTCGGCCTGATCGCCGCATGGACTGCTGCGGTGCTGGCGAAACGCGCCGCGACGCCGCGCTATACTTACGGCCTCAAGGGCTCGTCGATTCTCGCCGCGCTGTTCAACGCCGTCTTCCTGCTGGTCGCCGTCGGCGCCATCGCCTGGGAAGCGGTGCTGCGGTTGTTCAATCCCGAGCCGGTAACCGAGATCACGGTCATCGTGGTCGCCACCATCGGCATCCTCATCAACGGCGCCACCGCCCTGATGTTCGCCTCCGGCCGCAACAGCGACCTCAACATCCGCGGCGCCTATTTGCACATGGTCGCAGACGCCGCCGTATCGGTCGGCGTCGTGATCGCTGCCATCGTCATCATGTTCACCGGCTGGCTTTGGATCGACGCCGTCACCAGCCTCGTCATCTGCGTGCTGATCATCTGGGGCACCTGGAGCCTGCTGCGCGACTCCACGGCAATGTCGCTGGCTGCCGTGCCACGCGGGATCGATCCCATAGCGGTCCGTGCCTACCTGGCGACATGCGAAGGCGTCGCTGATGTGCATGACCTGCATATCTGGCCGATGAGCACCACCGAAGTCGCCCTCACCTGCCATCTGGTGATTCCGACGGGCGCACCCGGCGATGCTTATCTGATGGGGATCGCCGGGCGGCTGAAGCGTGACTTCGGCATCGAACACGCCACGATTCAGATCGAAACCGATCCCAATTCGGCGTGTGCATTGGCGCCGGAGCATGTGATTTAATGCCCCCATACTTTGTCCTCATCCTGAGGAGCGCGCATACGCGCGCGCCTCGAAGGATGGTGGCACACTCCTAGCCAAGTCATCTCATGGTTCGAGACGCGCGCGAGCGGAGCGCTCCTCACCATGAGAGACAGAGTTAGTTCGAGAGGCGACGTTACTTCGCGTAAATATCCTTATACGTCTCGCGCAGGACGTTCTTCTGCACCTTGCCCATGGTGTTGCGCGGCAGATCGTCCACGAAGATCACGCGCTTCGGCATCTTGAACTTTGCGATCTGCCCGTCGAGCGCCTTGATCACCGCCGCCTCATCGAGCGCTGTCTTCTTGTCGGTCACCACGACCGCGGTGACACCTTCACCGAAATCCGCATGCGGCACGCCGATCACGGCGCTTTCCACCACGCCAGGCATGGCATCGATCTCGCTCTCGATTTCCTTCGGATAGACGTTGAAGCCCCCGGAAATAACGAGATCCTTGCCGCGGCCGAGGATATGGACATAACCCTTGCGATCGATCTTGCCGAGATCGCCAGTGATGAAGAAACCGTCGTCGCGAAATTCCGATTTGGTCTTTTCCGGCATCCGCCAATAGCCCTTGAACACGTTCGGGCCCTTCACCTCGATCATGCCGATCGTGTCCTCATCGAACTCCTTGCCCGTTTCCGGATCGGTGACGCGCACGGAGACGCCGGGCAGCGGGAAGCCGACGGCGCCGGGAACGCGCTCGCCGTCATAGGGGTTCGAGGTGTTCATGTTGGTTTCGGTCATGCCGTAGCGCTCGAGCACCGCGTGGCCGGTGCGCGCGAACCATTCGCGATGGGTGTCGGCCAGCAGCGGCGCCGAGCCCGAGATGAACAGCCGCATATGGCTGCACGTCTCCTTCGACAGGTTCGGCGACTGCAGGAGGCGCGTATAGAAGGTCGGCACCCCCATCAGCACTGTCGCGCGCGCCATCAATTGAATGATGCGCTCAGGATCGAGCTTCGGCAGGAAGATCATCGACGCGCGCGAGAACAGCGTGACATTGCTCGCCACGAACAGGCCATGCGTGTGATAGATCGGCAGCGCGTGGATCAGCACGTCGTCCTTGGTAAAGCGCCAGTAGTCCACGAGGCTCAGCGAGTTCGATGCGAGATTGTCGTGGCTCAGCATCGCGCCCTTGGAGCGGCCGGTCGTACCCGATGTGTAGAGGATCGCGGCGAGATCGTCATTGCCGCGCGCGACAGTGGCAAAGGCCGGCTTCTCCTTGTCGGCAGCGTCGGTGAGCGATCCCTTGCCGTCCGCGCCGAGCGTCTCGACCCGCGCGCCGACCTTGGCGGCAATCGCCTCGATGCCTTCCTTCTTGGCGGGATCGCACACCACCAGCGACGGTTCGGCGTCGGCGATGAAGTAATCGAGCTCGTTTAACGTATACGCCGTGTTGAGCGGCAGATAGACCGCGCCGGCACGCACGGTTGCGAGATACAGGACGAGCGCGGGCACCGATTTTTCGGTTTGCGCTGCAACGCGGTCGCCGACCTTCACGCCGCGCGCCACCAGCACATTCGCCACCTGCCCTGCCCAGGCGACGAGATCGCCGTAGCTGATGTGCTTGCCGTCCGGCGTCTCGATGGCGAGGCGCGACGGATCTTCAAGCTTGTCGAACAGGCGGGAGAACAGATTCATGGCATTCACACATCGATTGGAGGAGCCAGACAATCGCACCGAGACCAAACCTGCGATTGCATCAAACTATCCGTTGTCTCTAGCAAGAACGGACCGCCTTCCGCAACGCGCGCGCGAACGCAGTGCGTCGCCGAAAGTTTCAGGATCGACGAAAAATATAGCCTGAAACTGGCCCTGAGCCCTTGCGTAGCTCGGCCATCGACGGCGACAGGCCTCGCAGGCAAAGCGGCGTCGAGAACCTTTCAGCGCACGGTGCCGATGGCACCTTCAACGACACTCGGGAGACGACTCATGTCCAAGCGTATCGCACTTTTGTCCGCCGTCGCCTTCGGCACGCTCGCCATCACGGGCGCCATGCCGGTTCCGGCCCAGGCCAAGGACAAGATGATGAAGAGCGAGATGTCCGGCGAAAAGACCGTGATGGTCGGCGGGGCACCGATGTACCCGTCAAAGAACATTGTCGAAAACGCCGTCAATTCGAAGGATCACACCACGCTGGTCGCCGCCGTGAAAGCCGCCGGCCTCGTCGATACGCTCGCCGGCCCGGGCCCGTTCACCGTGTTCGCGCCGACCAATGCCGCTTTCGCCAAGCTGCCCAAAGGCACCGTCGAGACCCTGGTCAAGCCTGAAAACAAGGCCACCCTCACCAAGATCCTGACCTACCATGTGGTCCCCGGCAAACTCGAAGCCGCCGACCTCAAGGACGGCCAGAAGCTGACCACCGTGGAAGGCGAACAGCTCACCGTGAGGAAGACCGGCGGCAAGACCATGCTGGTCGATGCGAAGGGCGGTTCCTCCACTGTCACGATTCCGAACGTCAACCAGTCTAACGGCGTCATCCACGTCATCGATACCGTCGTGATGCCGAAAGCCTGACATCCTTACGTGTCCGGACCGTATCGGATACCGGGACACAAGCTCCCCTTCGGGACGCGCGTATCAGAAGCGAGCCGGGTGCCGGCTCGCTTTTTTGTGATCCCGGGCATAAATGCAGCAGTGGGGTTGTTGATGAGATGGACGTAACGATGACCCGCTTCGCTCCGTAAGGCTGACAGGGGCCACGATCTCGGATTATGCCATGTCGAGTATCTCGATCGACGACGCACAGAACGCGTCTGCAACAAGCAAGGCGATCCAGCCCGTCTGGGTTCGCGTACTGCACTGGATCAATGCCGTCGCGATGGTGATCATGATCATGTCGGGCTGGCAGATCTACAATGCTTCGCCGCTGTTCGATTTCGTTTTTCCGCGCAGCATCACGCTCGGCGGCTGGCTCGGCGGCGGCATCATGTGGCATCTCGCCGGCATGTGGCTGCTGGTCATCAACGGCCTGCTCTATGTCCTGCTCGGCATCGTCACCGGCCGCTTCCGCAGGAGGCTGCTGCCGATCTCCACGTCAGGCGTGATCGGCGATACCCGGGCAGCGCTCACCGGCAAGCTCTCGCATGCCGATCTCTCCACCTACAATCAGGTGCAGCGACTGCTCTATATCGGCATCCTCATTGTCGGCGTCGTCATCGTGCTGTCCGGCCTCGCAATCTGGAAGCCGGTGCAGTTCCAGTATCTCACTGCCATTTTCGGCGGCTACGACACTGCGCGTTACGTCCATTTCGTGATGATGGCCTCCATCGTCGGCTTCCTCGTCATCCATGTCGCGCTGGCGTTGATCGTGCCTAAGAGCCTGCGCGCGATGATCATCGGACGCTGAGGAGCAGATCATGCTGAAGAAGATGCGCTCGCTCATCATTCCCGGTGTCGACAAGCAGCTACTGGTAAAGGACGCCGTCAAACTGATGCCCGACCTGTCGCGCCGACGCTTCATCGCTTCCGGCGCGAGTTTTGGCGCGCTGACGCTGCTGACCGGCTGCAACGTGTCCGACAGCGTTTCCGCGGAGAGCCTGCTGACCCAGATCTCCAAGTTCAACGACATGGTGCAGGCAAAAATCTTCAATCCGAATGTGATGGCGCCGACCTATTCGGAGAAGGACATCCGCCGCCCCTTCCCGTTCAACGGCTTTTACTCGGAGGACGAGGCGCCGGAGATCGACGGCAAGGAATGGAAGCTCGAAGTCTCCGGCCTCGTCGACAACAACAGGTCCTGGACGCTGGAAGAGCTGTACAAGCTGCCGGAGGTTTCGCAGATCACGCGCCACATTTGCGTCGAGGGCTGGAGCGCCATCGGCTCGTGGCAGGGCACGCCGCTGCGCGACTTCCTCAAGCTGATCGGCGCCGATACGCAGGCGAAATGGGTACATTTCCGCTGCGCCGAGGACTATGCCAGTTCGCTCGACATGCCCACTGCGCTGCATGCGCAGACGCAGATGACGTTCAAGTTCGACAACCAGATCCTGCCGCGCGCCTACGGCTATCCGATGAAGATCCGGGTGCCGACCAAGCTTGGCTTCAAGAATCCGAAATATGTGACGTCGCTGGAAGTCACCAACGACTACAAGGGCGGTTACTGGGAAGACCAGGGGTATAATGATTTCAGTGGGAGCTAGACTCCGCCCTACGCTTCGAGCTTCTTCTGGAACGCCGACAACACCGCGCCCACGGCCAGCGTCGCCGCTGACACCACCAGCGCCGACGTCAAACTTCCCGTCGCGTCTGATATCGCGCCCACGGCAATCGGCCCTATGGTCTGCCCGATGCCGAACACGATGGTCACCACGGCGATCGCCTTCGGCCACGCGTCCTTTGGATAGTTGAACCGCACGAAGGCCGTCGTCGCCGCAACCACCGCGAAGAAGGCAACCCCGAACACTGCCGCCGATATACCAAGAATGATCGGCGAATGGCCGAGCAGCGGCATGGCTGCGCCCACGGCGTTGGTGCCGAGGATGATGGCCATTGCGGTTCCGCTCTGGCCGCGCGCGAGCACACCGCGCCATGCCCATGGCGCCGCAAACGAGCTGACACCGATCACGCACCAGAATGCGCTCTGCGCAACCGCGCTGCCGCCGCCATCACGCACATAGGCGATCATGAAGGTCATGTAGGCGATGTAGCCGGCGCCGAACATGAAATAGGCGACGAGATAGATGGCCATCGGCCAGATCTTGATCGATGGCACCGGCGCATCCGATGTATGATCCGAGGCATCGATCAGGCGCCGCAGCAGCGGCAGTCCCATCACCACCGAGACGACACCCAGCACCAGCCAGACGATCCACCACGAGCCCCGACCAAAGCCTTGCAGCACGAAGGGGGCGATCAGGCCCGATAGCAGGATGCCCATGCCCGGGCCCGCATAGAACAGGCTGAGCAGATAGGCGGAGCGTTCGGGATGCGTGAGGCCGATACTGGCCGCGAGCGCGCCGCCCGCCACGAAGGAGATGGCGGCGCCAAAGCCGGTGACGAAGCGGGCGATGCTGAGCAGCGTGAAATCCGCGGTGACGCCACAGAGCAAGAGCGACGCAACGCAGGCCACCGTGCCGATCCGGATCACCGCGAACAGGCCGTAACGTTTGCCGAGGCTGGACGCGGCCAGCGCACCGAGCAGGTAGCCGGCGGCATTGACGGTATTCATGAAGCCTGCGGACGAATAGGACCATTGCAGGCTGTCGCGCATATCCGGCAGCACCAGAGAATAGGCGAAACGGCCGATACCAAGCCCGATGGCCGGCGCAAGCGACAAAGCAAGGATCAGCAACGCCGGATTGCGGCGCATCAACGAGGTGTCAGGCAAGGTCAGGCGTTCTCCCGGACGCACTGTCGCAGCTTTCGTGAGCCTTGCAATCGGCACGTGCAGCAGGGCTGTCTTGCCAATACGGCAATGACGGCTTAGCACTCGCCCGAAATTCGACTTTCAGAGAAGGAAACGATCATGGCGGCGCATAAATTGCTGGTTCTCCCCGGCGACGGGATCGGCCCCGAAGTGATGGCGGAAGTGACGCGCCTGATCGACTGGATCGACGCCCAGGGCATTGCCAAATTCGAGACCGAGACCGGCCTTGTCGGCGGTGCGTCCATCGATGCCGACGGCGTGCCGATCACCGATGCCACCATGGCCAAGGCCGACACCGCCGACGCCATCATCTTCGGCGCCATTGGCGGTCCGAAATGGGATGGCGTGGCTTACGAGAACCGCCCGGAAGCCGGCCTCCTGCGCCTGCGAAAGGATCTCGGCCTGTTCGCCAATCTGCGCCCGGCAGTCTGCTACCCCGCCCTCGCCGACTCTTCGAGCCTGAAGCGCGAGGTGGTCGAAGGCCTCGACATCATGATCGTGCGCGAACTCACCGGCGGCGTCTATTTCGGCGAACCGAAGACCATCACCGATCTCGGCAACGGCCAGAAGCGCGCCATCGATACCCAGGTCTACGACACCTATGAGATCGAGCGCATCGCCCGCGTCGCTTTCGATCTGGCCCGCAAGCGCCAGAACAAGGTGACGTCGATGGAGAAGCGCAACGTGATGAAGTCGGGTGTACTCTGGAACGAGGTCGTGACCCAGGTGCATGGCCGCGAATACAAGGACGTCACACTGGAGCATCAGCTCGCCGATTCCGGCGGCATGAATCTGGTGAAGTGGCCGAAACAGTTCGATGTCATCGTCACCGACAACTTGTTCGGCGACATGCTCTCGGATATCGCGGCCATGCTCACCGGCTCACTCGGCATGCTGCCCTCGGCCTCGCTCGGCGAGGTCGATGCCAAGACCGGCAAGCGCAAGGCGATGTATGAGCCGGTGCATGGTTCGGCGCCGGACATTGCCGGCCAGGGCAAGGCCAATCCGCTGGCGATGATCGCCTCCTTCGGCATGGCGCTGCGCTATTCGCTCGATCTCGGCGACCTCGCCGACAAGGTCGATCAAGCGATCGCCGCCGTGCTGGCCAAGGGCCTGCGCACCGCCGACCTGAAGTCGGAAGGCGCCACGATCATCTCGACGGCGCAGATGGGCGAAGCGGTGCTCGCCGAGCTGCAGGCGCTGTACAAGTAGGAACGTCAAAAGCTTCGCCCTCATGGTGAGGAGCGTGCAAAGCGCGCGTCTCGAACCATGAACGGAGTGCTCGGCCATCCTTCGAGACGCGGTCGAAGGCGACTCGCTCCCCAGGATGAGGATGGAGTTTAATATCCTCCCAAGAACAAGAAATGCCCGGCGCGAGCCGGGCATTTTCATATCGGGATTGCGCCGAGCTCAGTATGGCAGCGGGATACGGTTCGGGTAGCCGCCGAGATCCCAGTCGCTGTACAGCGGCTGGCGGTCGAGCGGACGGTTCAGGTTGCCGCGGGCGAAGGACTGACCGGGCGGATAAGCATAATCGGTGAACTTGCGGTCGCCGGGCAGCACTTCGGTGCCGGCATCCAGCCACGAGCGTCGCGAGATGTAGACGCGGGTGCGCGGACCCTGCTGATAGGACACATTCGGGCCGCGGGGACCGTAATTGAAACGGCCGTTATCGACGGTGACCTGCTTGCGCTTGGTCTGGGCTTCGGCGGGGGTGGCGACGCCGATGGTGATGACGGCAGCCGCCGCGAGCAGTGCACCGGTCAGTTTGGCGGCGGAGAATTTCAAGGTCATCTAGTCCTCTTGGCACTCTGATTCTTCGTCAAGAATCGCAATTCGCAAGCTCCTGGCAACTTAGCTGGCCGGACGGCAGCCCTACAAGGTCAATCGGGCCACACTTTTGGAGAATAATGCGCGGTGTGGCCGAATGTTGCATGCATTCCAAGGTCTTGGTCGTCACGCTGTTTCAGGTATGCAGACGGCCGTTCGGGCTGATCGCCCATTCTTCAGGCCCCAGCGCAGGATGCCCTTGTGGTCATCACCGGAAATGCCGGCGAATTTCGTAAGCCGCTGTAATTCCAGCCGTATCCATCTGCCGGACAGCGAACGCGCGACGGCCGCCGCCCAGCCACAGCACGCAGGATCTTGGCAAGCAGGATCATGGCAAGCGGAGTCAGACACCCCATATAAGCCGCTGGAAACGCTTATGACATTGTGTTGACGGCGTTTCTCGCTTAGAAGCGCACGCGCTTCGGTTTTCGCAGATGGCGGATCGAAGGCGTTTTTCTTCGGAGAGTGAACGATGGGTTACAAAGTCGCGCTGGTCGGAGCGACCGGCAATGTCGGGCGTGAAATGCTCAGCATTCTGGACGAACGTAAATTCCCCGCTGACGAGGTCGTGGCGCTTGCGTCCCGCCGCAGCATGGGCGTTGAAGTCTCGTTTGGCGACAAAACCCTGAAATGCAAGGACCTCGAGACCTACGACTTCAGCGACGTCGATATCTGCCTGATGTCGGCCGGCGGAGCCGTGTCCAAGGAATGGTCGCCGAAGATCGGCGCAGCCGGCGCCGTGGTCATCGACAACTCGTCGACCTGGCGCATGGATCCAGATGTGCCGCTGGTCGTGCCGGAAGTGAACGCGGCTGCGGTCGATGGCTTCGCGAAGAAGAACATCATCGCAAACCCGAACTGCTCGACCGCGCAGCTCGTGGTGGCACTGAAGCCGCTGCATGACAAGGCGACCATCAAGCGCGTCGTCGTGGCGACCTATCAGTCGGTGTCGGGCGCCGGCAAGGACGCCATGGACGAACTGTTCTCGCAGACCAAGGCCGTCTACACCAACAGCGAGATCGTCAACACCAAATTCCCGAAGCGCATCGCCTTCAACGCGATCCCCCATATCGACGTCTTCATGGAGGATGGCTACACGAAGGAAGAGTGGAAGATGATGGCGGAGACCAAGAAGATTCTTGATCCCAAGATCAAACTCTCCGCGACCGCCGTGCGCATTCCGGTGTTTGTCAGCCACTCGGAAGCGGTCAATGTCGAATTCGAGAATCCGATCTCGGCCGACGAAGCCCGCGACATCCTGCGCAATGCGCCGGGTTGCCTGGTGATCGACAAGCGCGAACCCGGCGGCTACGTCACGCCCTATGAAGCGGCTGGCGAAGACGCGACCTACATCAGCCGTATCCGCGAGGATGCGACGGTGGAGAACGGCCTCGCTTTCTGGTGCGTCTCGGACAATCTGCGCAAGGGCGCGGCGCTCAACGCCGTGCAGATCGCGGAATGCCTGATCAACCGCAAGCTGATCACCGCCAAGAAGAAGAAGGCGGCGTAAGGCACTTCAAACGGACATACGAAAGGCCGGGTGCTTCGCATCCGGCCTTTTTGTTTGCTGTATTGAGAAACACTCTGCCCCTCATGGTGAGGAGGCGCGCAGCGCCGTCTCGAACCATGAGCTGGCCTGGCTCCGAGCTTGAGGCCATCCTTCGAGACGCGCGCAAGAGCGCGCTCCTCAGGATGAGGGTCGGAGCTTACGCCGACTTCGCCTGCGCCACCGGCTTGAACACCTTCTCGGTCTTGTCCAGCACCGACAGCGATCCCACCGCGACACCGAAATAGGCGCCGTGCAGGAGAAGGTCGCCGGCATCGACGCGCTTCTTCACGAAGGGGAAGGTCATCAGGTTTTCGAGGCTGCGGAACACCGCGGCCTTCTCGATGCGGGTGACGAAATCCTGCATCGTCTCGTGATCGCGAATCTCGACGGTCTCGCCGGGTTTGGTGAACATCGACATCCAGCGGCCGATGAAATCGCCCGGCGACAGCGGCGCGGCCTTGTCGACGAAAGCGCGGATGCCGCCGCATTGCGCGTGCCCGAGAATGACGATGTGCTTCACCTTCAGAACCTGCACGGCATATTCCAGCGCGGCGGAGACGCCATGCGCGTTGCCGTCTGGCTGATAGGGCGGCACCAGATTGGCGATGTTGCGCACCACGAACAATTCACCCGGTGACGCATCGAAGATGACCTCCGGCGACACGCGCGAGTCGCAGCAGCCGATCACCATCACTTCGGGGAACTGGCCCTTCTCGGACAATTCACGAAACCGCGCCTGTTCGGTGGGCAAGCGTTCCGACGAGAAGGTCTGGTAGCCGGCGATGAGTTGCTGCGGAAATGTTGCGGTCATGATCTGCCTCGTTTGAGCATGATCCCGAAAAGCGGGGGCCGGTTTCCGGCCGGGTCATGCTCAGACACAAAATAGGTTTCGTCACGGATAACCATAGCTCGCGGGTGCGAACAAGCCTTCCGGGCGACAGGCTGAAATGCTATCGCGGACGGAAACCGCCTCCCCCAGAAGCATACACCATCTCGAGGAAATGACGCCATGACCCGCCCGCGCCGCAGCCACTTGTTCATGCCCGGCTCCAATCCGCGTGCGCTGGAAAAGGCGCGCACGGTTGCCGCCGACGGCATCATTCTCGATCTCGAAGACGCCGTGGCGCCCGACGCGAAAGCAACCGCCCGCAACGCCATCGCCGAGACGCTGGCCAAAGGCGGTTTCGGCAAACGCGAGATGCTGATCCGCATCAACGCGCTGGATTCGCCGTGGTGGATCGATGACGTGGCGATGGCTGCCAAGGCGAAGCCCGACGGCATTCTGGTGCCGAAGATTTCCAGCGTCGAAGACCTCAATGCGGTGGCCGATCGGCTCGCCGATCTCAATGCCGACATGTCGATCAAGGTGTGGGCGATGATCGAGACCTCGCGCGCGATCCTGCATGCGGAAGAACTCGCCGCCTGTTCGAAGGATGCGGAAGTCCGTCTCGCCGGCTTCGTGTTCGGCCCCAACGACATCGCCCGCGAGACGCGCATCCGCATGATGCCGGGCCGCGTATCGATGCTCGGCATGATCACCCATTGCGTGCTCGCGGCGCGCATGTACGGCCTCGACATTCTCGACGGCCCCTACAGCAATTTCAGCGACAATGAAGGTTTTATCGCCGAAGCCGAGCAGGGCCGCGACATCGGCTTCGACGGCAAGACGCTGATCCATCCCGCGCAGATCGAGGCCTGCAACAAGGTGTTCACGCCGCCGGCCGAAGAAGTCGCACAGGCCAGGCGCATCATCGCGGCCTTCGAACAGCCGGAAAATGCGAGCCGCGGCGCGATTCAGCTCGACGGCAAGATGGTCGAGCGCCTGCATGCCGAGATGGCGAAACGAACCATCGCGATCGCGGATGCGATCGCGGCGATGGGAAGCTGAGACATCCCTTCTTCTCCCTCCCCCAAGCGCGGCACAGCCGCGCGCAGCGGGGAGGGTGGATCGGCGGCGAAGCCGGCGAGACGGGTGGGGGCTTCCGCAAACTCCGACGTCACGTGGGGCGCCCCACCCCGGCCCTCCCCGCTGCGCCGCTGCGCGGCTTGAGGGAGGGAGCACATCTGCCGGCGCGTCGTTGCCTGATCAACCTGTCAAACAGCCCCGTGATGTCTGGAATCATGCGCTCGCATTCTCGCGGCGCTTGCGCGTCCGAGGTGTGAGCAGGTCTCCCCTCGAAGACATGAGGGGAGCGGCACGCCGCCAGGCGCGAGTGGTGGTTTCTGACGCTGCCCCTGCCTGCCGGATCGCCGGCAAACCTGAGCCGCGCAACGCCTGACGGCGTGCCACCGCGACGGTTTTTGGCCGAGGGACCGTGCTTCCGGGTACTGGAAGCTGGCAGGTGCCCTGCCATCGGACCGGCTTTCGCCAGCCGTCATCCGCACCCGTCCAGCCGCAAGCGGCAGAGCCCCGTAGTGGGCCCGGACGGTGACCCCAGGCCCCCCGAGTGCGAGGGATACGTCCTCCCCCGCCCGCAGGCGCCGCATCTCGCCCCGCTCAAAGACGCCTCATGAGAGCGCCCCTCGCGAACAAGACGGGAGAGATATAGGGCAATGAGAGGAATATTGTCAAGAACAAAATAGGAACGACATGCTGCGTCATTCCGGGGACGGACCGGCGCCGCACGCCGGAGCCCGGCATCCTGCAGTGGCGGTCACCTCTGCCCTCGCGCGAGGAGGGAGGTGATCCTCACTTCGAGGTTCCGGGTTCGCTCGCTGACGCGAGCGCCCCGGAATGACCTGATGGGGCCCTATGGGACCTACGACATTGGCGTTCGTGGCGCTCCCTCTCACCACGCAGCTGCGCTGCGCGGTGACAAAGGCACGCTTACGCCCAGGCGCGCTCGGTCTTCAGCTTCTCTTCGTAGCTGTCGATGGCGGTCTTCTTTTCCATCGTCAGGCCGATATCGTCGAGACCGTTGATCAGGCAGTGCTTGCGGAACGGGTCGATCTCGAACTTCACCGTGCCGCCGTCGGGACCGCGGATCTCCTGGTTCGGCAGATCGATGGTGATGGTGGCATTGGCGCCGCGCTCGGCATCGTCGAACAGCGCGTCGAGATCCTTCTGCGAGACGCGGATCGGCAGAATGCCGTTCTTGAAGCAGTTGTTGTAGAAGATGTCGCCGAACGAGGTGGAGATGACGCAGCGGATGCCGAAATCCAGCAGCGCCCAGGGCGCATGCTCGCGCGACGAGCCGCAGCCGAAATTGTCGCCGGCGACCAGAATTTTCGCCTGGCGATAGGCCGGCTTGTTGAGCACGAAAGCGGGATTCTCGCTGCCGTCGTCGTTATAGCGGGCATCCGAGAAAAGGCCCTTGCCGAGACCGGTGCGCTTGATGGTTTTCAGATACTGCTTCGGGATGATCATGTCGGTATCGACATTGATGACCTTCATCGGCGCAGCGACGCCTTCCAGCGTGGTGAACTTGTCCATGGCGTGTCCTCGGAATTGAAGGAGCTTTTTAGCCGGATCGGGCGGACGCTCCAAGCTGCATTTCTGCAGTGCTGGGATCAGGTCAGCCCCCGTTCTCATCCAGAGCCGCGCAGCGGCGCAATTGCGCCGCCAGGCCTCCTCACCGTGAGGACGGAGCTGGAGGCCCTAGTCCGTCACCTGCGCCTCGATGGCCTCCATGTCGTCGTCGGACAGGCCGAAATGGTGGCCGATCTCGTGGACGAGGACGTGGCGGACGATATGGCCGAGGGTTTCGTCGTGCCCGGCCCAGTAATCGAGGATCGGGCGGCGATACAGCCAGATCATATTGGGCATCTGGCCCGACACGTCATGGGACTGGAACGGCAGCCCGACTCCCTGAAACAGGCCGAGCAGATCGAACTCGGTCTCGGCCTGCAATTCCTCCAGCACCTCGTCGGTGGGGAAATCGTCGACCCTGACGATCACCCCCGCGCACAGCCTGCGAAATTCCTCCGGCAGGAGGGCGAGCATGGCATGGGCCATCTCTTCCATCTCGGCGAGGTCGGGAGCTTTTGCCTGATGCCACATGGGTTCCTGTCTAGCCGATCCCGTTCTGTTGGCAAGGCGGCCCGGCGCGGTTGACGCGCGGGCGTCAATCGGAGACTTTGCGGTCGTTTTCTAGAGACGCATGACCCGATCCGAGAACCGGTATCCACTTTTCGGGTCATGCTCACGACGGTGGTTTTGGGGCGTAGCATGCGGATCATGACAGCGACACTGGCGGTGGCGACGCTGGCCTTCGGCGGCCTCTCGCTGGACGGCGCAATCGCGCAGACCGCGCCGGCTGCGCAGCGCTCGACCGACATCTCCGCCCAGAGCAGCAGCGGCCGTCCGCGCGTGCGCATCTATCGCGACGACGACACCCGCGGCGTCTATCCCCGCTACAACCCCGGACCGAATGCGGTGCGCGATTGCACGGCCAATCTCGTGCAGGAGTATCGCCCCAGCGGCACCGTGATCGTGCCGCGCATGAACTGCTACTGGCGCCGCGGCTGAAACGGCATCCGTTTCATCGAAGGCCGATCAGCTTGGCTGTCACCTGCGCTTTCGTTCCGTCGCCGCGACAAAGAACCCTGCGACATATCGCGCGACACATGTTCATTTCGCGTTCAGCTCCCGAAACCTAGCGTTCCCGCATGGGCAATGAGCCCCGTGCAGCGTGCACAGTCAGATGCCCGCGGAATCCAGGAGAGAACACGTGAACCTGAAAAAACTTTTCGGCCTCGCCGCCATCGCCGGCCTGATGTTCGTGGCTGCACCGGCCCAGCAAGCCAACGCGGTCTCGCTCAACAATCCCGGCGTTGCCACAACCGTGCAAGGCGCAGGTGAAGGCTTGACGACCCAGGTGCAGTATCGCCGCCATCACCACCACGGTCACCGGCACCATCATGTGCGCCGTCACCATGGCTGGCATCGCCCGCACCATGTGCGCCGCCACTACCATGTGCATCGCCCGCACATCCACCATCATCATCGCCGCCACTGGCGCTGATTGGAACCGCTCTGGCGTGACAGCCGAACCGCAACATGCGTCGGCTGTCACTCGGACCGTTCCACATCGCGCAACCCGCCGCGTCTCCTTGTCGCGGGAAATCGGATCATCCTGACGCGTTGACGGATCAAGGCGACAGACAGACTTCAACGAGGACAATCATGAGAACATGGGTAGGCGCAGCTCTGATGGCTGCAACCGTTACGCTCGGCGGCATCTTCGCAGCAGCGCCGGCGATGGCCGCATCGCCTGCCAAGGCCGCGGCGGGAGACAAAGCGCGCGTGACCGACTTCAGCTCGCAGCATCGCCATCACGGACATCGTCACCACGGGCATCGGCATCACTTCCATGGCCACCGCCATTGGGGCCATCACCGCCATTGGGGTCACCGTCACTACGGCTATCGGCCGTATTACGGGCCGCGTTATGGCTATGGCTATCGGCCGTACTACCGGTCCTATTACGGCCCGGCCTATTACGGGCGCCCCTATGCTTATCGTCCGGCCTATTACGGCGGCTACGGCTACCGGCCCTATGGCTATGGCTACGGCCCGGGCTTCGCCGTCGGCGGGCCGATCAGCGTCGGCTTTTCGTTCGGCCGCTGGTAAGCCAGCCACATCGCAAGACGATCACGACGGGCGCCTTCACGGCGCCCGTTTCATTTTGACGCGCTTATTCATGGCGCGTTCAGATCATCGCTCCTAGCCTGCGCATCAAGGGCGCACAGGTCACGCAGGGCCGACGCGTGCAGATTCTCATCTGCAGCGACCATGGCCGCTGCGCGACAGGGAGGATGATCGCAATGACAACAGATCGAACATCCGCGATCCGAAGCGTGATGGCACGCACGCTCGGCCTCGCCGCAACAGCTACCGTCGTGCTGTCGCTGACATCCACCGCACAAGCGCTGTCACTCAGCAACCCAGCCATGGCGCCGGCCGCCAAACAGGCGCGCGACGCGCTCACGACGCAGGTGCGCCATGGCGGCGGTCATGGCGGCGGAGGCGGCTTCCGCGGCGGCGGAGGATTCCGTGGCGGCGGTTTCCATGGCGGAGGTTTCCGCGGCGGCGGGCATGCGTTTCATGGTGGCGGCTTCCATCGGCCCGCTTTCGCGGGCGGCGGATTTCGGCACGGGCCGGCCTTTCATGGCGGCGCCATCCGCTACAGCAGACCGGCTTTCGCGCGACGCGGCGTCTACGCGCCCGCTTTTTACAGCCATCGCCGCCACTTCCACCGCCATCGCTATTTCGGGCCGCGCTATTACGGCTATTACGGCCCGCGCTACTATGGACCGAGCTACTATTACGGCCCGCGCCGCTTCTGCCGCGTGATCTGGACCTATTACGGTCCGCGCAAGATCTGCCGCTATCGCCCGTGGTATCATCGCCACTGGCACCATCGGCATCACCACCGGTTCAACGTGTATTGGTGAACTGTGACGTAGGGCGGATGAGCGAAGTGTAATCCGCCGCGGAGTCTGCACCATGAATTCGGCCGGCGGATGACGCCTTCGGCTCATCCGCCCTACGACCTATTCACCCAGCTGAAACGCCTCGAAGCGGTGCAGCTCGTCCTCGATGCGCCGCTTCCATTCCTTGCGCGGCGCTTTCTTGTCCGCGCCCTCGCCGACCCAGCTCCATTGCTGCAGCAACAGCTTGCGATTCTGCCGGTCGGCCTTGAGATCGATCGCCGCGACGATCTTGTCATCCACCAGCACCGGCAGCGCGAAATAGCCGAGCTTGCGCTTCTCCTTCGGCACATAGGCTTCGAAGCGGTGGTCGTGACCGAAAACGAGATGCGTGCGCTTGCGCTGGATGATCAGCGGATCGAATGGCGACAGCAGATGGACGAGGCCATGCGGCTCGTTCTCCGTCGCCTCGATGATCTCCGGCGTCGCCCAGTGTTCCTGCTTGCCGGCGCCTTCGAGGGCGACCGGCAGCAATTCGCCCTTGCGCATGCGCGCCTCGATCAGCTTGCGTACACCGGCCTTCGAGGGCGCATCGAGATGACAGATCGAATCCAGACTGACGATGCCCTGCGCCCGCAACGCGCGATCGAGCAGATAGGCGAATCTCTCATTGGCCGTCGCGGCTTTCGGCAAGCGATCCCAACCGAAATGCCGGAGCAGGAGATCGTAGGTCTTCAGCATGCCGGTGCGTTCGGAGACCGTGAGATGCCCTTCGAAAAACGCCAGCTGCAGCGCGCGCCTGGACGGCTTGCGACTGGCCCATTCGTGATCCTTCTCGCGCAAGACGTCGTCCTCGATATCGCGGATCGACAGCGGCCCGGCCTTCGCCAGCCGCATCACCTTGCGCTTGTCCGCCGGCGTTACCGCGGCAAACCAGCCATGGCCGTTGGTGCGATAGTATTTCATGTCGGAAATGAAGAAGCGCAGATCTGCCGTCGGCACATAGGCCAGCGCATGGGTCCAATATTCGAACACGCTCTTGTCGATGGACTGCGCCTGTTTGAGATCGACGCGTCGATAACCCGGAATGCGCGCGAACAGAATGTGATGGTGGCTGCGCTCGATGACGTTGATGGTGTCGATCTGCACATAGCCGAGATGCGCCACGGCCCGCGCCACCGCCTCCGGCCCCTCGCCGAACGGCGCGCGCTCATCGAGCCGCTGGGCGCGAAGCCAGATGCGACGGGCGGAAAGCTGATCAATCGGTACGGGCAGGATTCGAGAGCGCGGCATGGGCTGCCAGAAAAACAGAAGCAGCCACCAGCATGCAACTTCAAAACGACGCGCGCACGGCCAAACACCGCGCGATCGAGCACCGGGCGTTTGATTCGCGCATAAAAAAGCGCCCCGCCGTTTCCAGCGGGACGTTCTCCAGGCTACCGTTCAGTACATCCGTGAAACGAGCGCCGACCGAAACTTGAGGTTCCGGCTTATGCCAGCGAGAGATTCTCGGCGCTGACCTTGCCGCGCATCTTGTCGGTCTTCAGTTCGAAATTGACCTGCTGGCCTTCATTCAGGCCGCTGAGGCCGGCGCGCTCGACGGCACTGATATGCACGAACACATCCTTGCTGCCATCGTTCGGCTGAATGAAACCAAAGCCTTTGTCGCTGTTGAACCACTTCACGGTACCGGTCGTCATCACACTTCTCCAAGAACAGCCTGCCGATTTGGATGCATCAACACGATGCAGGCATGACTGTGTGTTGTTCCACACGACCTCCGTGTGGAACTATCCAATCTCAGCGAAGTCTTGGGCGAAGGGCTGCTACTGCAGCTATCGGCGAAGTCAGAGCCGTCAAATCGAATATCGCGGCACCATAGAGCAATCCAACGAAAATACAAGCGCGGCGCTAATCGCCTTGAATTGCTCGCATATGGGTTGTTCTCGTGACGACACGTATCGTCACCGCACGACGAAAACGGCCCGTCGATGCGGGCCGTTTTGTTAGTTCATCCAGCGATGATGGTCAGTGCCACTCGCGAATATCGACGAAATGACCTGCAATGGCGGCAGCCGCTGCCATTGCCGGCGACACCAGATGGGTGCGACCCTTGTGACCCTGACGGCCTTCGAAGTTGCGGTTCGAGGTGGCGGCGCAGCGCTCTTCCGGCTTCAGCTTGTCCGGATTCATCGCCAGGCACATGGAGCAGCCGGGCTCGCGCCATTCGAAGCCGGCCTTGATGAAGATCTTGTCGAGACCTTCGGCTTCCGCCTGCTCCTTCACCAGACCCGAGCCCGGCACGATCATGCCCGACACATTGCCGTTGATGGTCTTGCCTTCGACCATCTTCGCCGCGGCGCGCATGTCCTCAATGCGGCCATTGGTGCAGGAGCCGATGAAGACGCGGTCGATCTTGATGTCGGTGATCTTGGTGCCGGCGGTGAGGCCCATATAGGCCAGCGCGCGCTCCTTGGAGAGGCGCTTGGCTTCGTCCGCGATGTCGGCCGGATCCGGCACCTTGCCGGTGATCGAAATGACGTCCTCCGGCGACGTGCCCCAGGTGACGATGGGCGGCAGCTTGGCGGCATCGAGACGAATCTCGTGATCGAAATGCGCGCCTTCGTCCGAGCGCAGCGTGTCCCAGTAGCGCACCGCGCGGTCCCACATCTCGCCCTTCGGCGCCATCGGGCGGTCCTTGAGGAATTCATAGGCCACTTCATCCGGCGCGATCAGGCCGGCGCGGGCACCGCCTTCGATCGACATGTTGCAGACCGTCATGCGGCCTTCCATCGACAGCGAACGGATCGCCTCGCCGGCATATTCCAGCACATAGCCGGTGCCGCCGGCGGTGCCGATCTCGCCGATGATGGCCAAAATAATATCCTTGCCGGTGACGCCATCGGGCAGCTTGCCGTCGACGACGGCGCGCATGTTCTTCGCCTTCTTCTGGATCAGCGTCTGCGTTGCCAGCACATGCTCGACTTCCGACGTCCCGATGCCATGGGCGAGCGCGCCGAAGGCCCCGTGCGTGGAGGTGTGGCTGTCACCGCAAACGATGGTGGTGCCCGGCAGCGTAAAACCCTGCTCGGGGCCGATGACGTGGACGATGCCCTGGCGCTTGTCGAACTCGTTGTAATATTCGATACCGAATTCGCGGACGTTCTCTGCCAGAGTCCTGATCTGCTCGGCGCTTTCCGGATCGGGATTGGGCAGCGTGCGGTCGGTGGTGGGCACGTTGTGATCGACCACCGCGAGCGTCTTCGACGGCGCATGCACCTTGCGGCCGGCGGCGCGCAGACCTTCGAAAGCCTGCGGCGAGGTCACTTCATGCACCAGATGGCGGTCGATATAGAGCAGGCAGGTGCCGTCGGCGGCTTCCTCGACGAGGTGGTCGTTCCAGATCTTGTCGTACAAAGTGGTCGGCTTGGATGTTGTCATTTTGATTGGGCCTGACTTGGAAATTTCGGATCAGTTTCGCTGCCGGAAAATCTGCCGCGATGACGGCACATGGCGCGCAACCGAGAAACGGACGGCGTGACGCGTGAGATGGCTCACGCGCTTCTAAGCGCACCCACGATCGAGGTCGTGAAGCGACCGAAGAAGCGACCGGGCAGCCGACTGTGATCGTCGATGACGATGCGCAACGCATGCTGGTGCAGGTCTAGAAACATTCCAGTCATATAGCATCGGGGGAACGCAACGCCAATGCGGCAGAGGCATGCCGCATCGGCGCAACAAAAAAGCGCGGCTTGCGCCGCGCTTTTCCGAAACCAGAAATCCTCGCGTGACGCGACAGATTACTCGGCAGCAGCCGCGACCTTGGCCTTCGCAGGACGCTCGGTCTTCTTCTCGGTGATGCGGGCCGACTTGCCGCGCAGATCGCGCAGGTAATACAGCTTGGCGCGACGCACCTTGCCGCGGCGCACGACCTTGATCGAGTCGATCATCGGGGACAGCAGCGGGAACACGCGCTCGACACCCTCGCCATACGAAATCTTGCGAACGGTGAAGCTCTCATTGATGCCACCGCCGTTGCGACCGATGCAGACGCCTTCATAGGCCTGCACGCGGGTGCGCTCGCCTTCGACAACCTTCACGTTGACGATGACGGTATCGCCGGGACCGAATTCCGGAATCGACTTGGTTGCGGAAAGGCGGTCGAACTGCTCTTTTTCGAGCGTCTGAATGAGGTTCATCGAAATCTCCATCGGCGGCGCGCCCAGACGTCGGCGCGGGCTGCGCGCGAAATTCTTACCCTGCCATTGCACGGATGTGGCGCTGCTCTACAGCAAAGCGAAGCCGTTGTCACCCGTCCGTCGTGAATTTTGGCGATTTTCGCTTCCTGCCCGATTCCGGGGCTTTCGGACGGGCTGCCCACAGATCGGGCCGCCGTTTCTCAGTCAAGGCCTCGGCTTCGGCCAGCCGCCAGGCGGCGACCCTGGCGTGATCGCCGGACAGCAGGATATCCGGGATCGGCCGGCCTTCGAACACCTGCGGACGGGTGTATTGCGGGTATTCCAGTAACCCATGGGAAAAACTCTCGTCCGAGCCGGATTCGAGCTTGCCCATCACACCCGGCAGCAGCCGCACGCAGGCGTCGATCAGGGTCATCGCGGCGATTTCGCCGCCGGAGAGCACGTAGTCGCCGATCGAGACCTCCTCGAGCCCGCGGGCGTCGATGACGCGCTGGTCGATGCCCTCGAAACGGCCGCAGACGATCAGCGGCCCCGGCCCGGCGGCGAGTTCCGCCACGCGCGACTGGGTCAACGGCCGACCGCGCGGGCTCATCATCAGCCTGGGGCGCTCCGCTGCGGCCTCTACGGCATCGATGGCCGCGGCCAGCACATCGGCGCGCAGCACCATGCCCGGCCCGCCGCCGGCCGGCGTGTCATCGACGCTGCGATGCCTGTCGGTGGCGGACGCACGGATGTCCCGTGCTTCCAGCGACCAGAGGCCGGAGGCCAGCGCGCGGCCCGCGAGGCTGATGCCCAGCGGCCCCGGAAACATCTCGGGAAACAGCGTCAGCACGGTGGCGCGCCAGGGGGATGATACGGAGGTCATGGCTCTCCATCGCGCGTTGCGTGCGGGGCGTCAAACGCGGTGCCTTCATGCGCGGGCTTGCCCCGCGTATCCGTGCCTTCCGACTTTAGGCAGCTAACCCACAAAGGCGTACGCCGGGTGCTATTGATGACTACACAACCGATTTTGGCTGGTGCAATCTGCCAAAATGACAAGGCTGCGTCTCGGATTAGCACGGATCGCGACATTTCTCGCCACGGTCTTCTTTTACACGTGGCTGACCGTTAAGGGCGTTGTAGCCCTTGTAGGGGCTACGACCGTCGGTGACGATTACAATCAATTAGTTGAGCGGCTACCGGGTGTTCTAAATTGGCTATTCTCGACGCCATCTTGGGTACCGGCAGTTCTCGCTTCTGTGCTGACGGGATTCCTTATTTGGTTATCATGGCCGTCTCGGCAACCATTTCTCGCTAACCACGACGGCAGCGAGAATTCGCCGTCGGAACCGATAACGAGGGGAGGACAACACCATCCGCCATCAGACAATTGGATATCTGATTTGCGGCTTGTCCCCTCGGATCCCGCGAGGATCATGTCCCTTGTAATAACCCCCGCTGTGGGAGGATGCCAGCTCGGGATTTTTGTGGACCTGAGCTATTGGCGAACCTCTATATCTCGAGCTGGATGGAGCGAGCCAGAGCGTCTGTACCTTGGCGACACACAGTTGCGCGCTAAGAATCTCAAATTCTCGCTACCCGTCATCGAGAAAACGACACCGGAGAATCCGCTAAAAGGCTGGCTTTGGAAGTGTCTGGATACTAACGGAAATCCGTCGGGCGGCCAGCCCTGCTTCATTCATGGGAAGCTGCGCGCTGTCTTTGTGTTTATTGACGCGAATGGGCGCGAGCAGAAATTTCCATTTCTGATGCTCAAAGAAATCGGCAACCCCGACGTTGCGCCCTTCCACCCGCTACGACTTCGAACATTTAGGCGATTGCGGATAGCTCGATTGAACAGATCGGCCAACGTAGTAAGCAGCCTGCGTATTTGACACCTAAAGCCGAAATTGTAGGACGGCGCCTTCTCAAGCCGCCGAAATATATTCGCTGGTGTCCGCCGCATCGAAGGCGGTGCGGGAGGCCTTGATCTCGGCAAAGCTGCGCTCGGCCCAGTCGATCAAGCTCGCCAGCGGCGCCATTGCGGACTGGCCGAGCGGCGACAGGCGGTATTCGACCGATGGCGGCTTGGTCGGGAAGACGTGGCGCGTGATCAGCCCGTCGCGCTGCAGATCGCGCAGCGACTGGGTCAACATCCGCTTGGAAATATCCGGCACGGCGCGCTGCAGTTCGCTGAAGCGGCGCGGTTTTGCAGCCAGCGCCACCAGCAGCAGCGAGGTCCATTTATCGCCGATGCGGTCCAGCACATTGCGGACCGGACAGCCCTCGGCATCGAAGCCCTGGGCCTGCCATTCCTCGAAACGGGTCGCCAGGGGCGCATCATTGGGCATCGGAAGACTCCTAGGGGCCGGAGGGAGGTCACCTGCAGGTAACCTGGCGAGAAAAACCTGCCTCCTTACGGAAACGGGATGCGGTCTCTATTCAAGACTTACTGTTCATCAGAGACCATATAGGAATCCAGCATGTCGAACCACCGTATTCTCGTCACCGCAGCCAATGGCCAGCTCGGCCGCCTCACCATCGCCGCGCTGCTGGCGCGCGTTCCCGCCAGCCAGATCGTCGCCGGCATGCGCGATCCGGCCAAAGGCGCCGATCTCGCCGCGCAGGGCGTGACCGTCGTCGCGGCCGATTACAGCAAGCCGGAGACGCTGGACGCCGCCTTCAAGGGCATCGACCGCGCGCTGCTGATCTCCTCGAACGAACTCGGCCAGCGCGTGGCGCAGCACCGCAATGCCATCGAGGCGGCCAAGCGCGCCGGCGTGAAGCTGATCGCCTATACGAGCGTGCTGCGTGCGGACACGTCGAAACTCTCGGTCGCACTGGAGCATCTGCCGACGGAAGAGCTGATCCGCGCCTCGGGCGTGCCCTTCGTGCTGTTGCGTAATGGCTGGTACACGGAGAACTACACTGCCTCGATCCCCGCCGCATTGGCGCATAATGCGCTCATCAGCAGCGCCGGCGATGGCCGCATCGCATCGGCATCGCGCGCAGACTATGCTGCCGCGGCGGCGGCCGTGCTCGCGGAAGAAGGTCACGCCGGCAAGGTCTATGAGCTGGGCGGCGACGAGGCTTTCACGCTGGAGCAGTTTGCAGCGGAGATCACAAAACAATCCGGCAAGACTGTTGCCTATGTCCGCCTACCCGAAGCCGACTTCAAGGCGGCGCTGCTCGGGGCGGGGCTGCCGCCAGAACTTGCGGAGCTGATTGCGACGTCGGATACGGCGGCAGCGGACGGCGCACTGTTCGACGACAGCCGCACCCTCGGCAAGCTGATCGGACGGAAGACGACATCGTTTGCAGAGACGATCAGGGAAGCACTGGCGAGCTAAGAAATCGTGTCCCGGACGCAGTGCATCACGACGTGGTGGGCTGCTGAGCCGGGACCGTGCCAGACGCCAGCGTTTGCCGCGATCCCGGCTCTGCGAAGCGGCACAAGAGCGCCGCACCGCGTCCGGGACACGAGGAGCTGAACTTTAGTCCTCAGCCGCGGCGGGATCGTCGCCATCGATCTCGCCCGGCATTTCGATCACCACTTTGCCGCCCGCGATATCGACGGTCGGCACCACGGCATCGGTGAACGGCAGCATCAATGTCGGCCCCGAAGGCGGCGCGATCTCGATGATGTCGCCGGCGCCGAAATCATGCATCGCGACGACACGGCCGATCGCCTCGCCCGCGGCAGTCTCCGCAGCGAGTCCGATCAGGTCCGCGTGGTAATACTCACCGTCCTCGGTGTCGGGCAGCGCATCGCGCGCCACAAAAAGCTCGACGCCATTGAGGCGGGCGGCGGCATCGCGATCGGTGACGCCTTTCAGCGTCGCCACCAGATGCCCCTTGGCCTCACGCACGTTGTCGATCTCGATGGTCCGCTTGCCGTCTTTCGTGGCAAGCGGCCCGTAGTCGAGCACGGCATACGGATCTTCCGTAAAGGTCCATAGCCGGACCTGACCGCGCACCCCATGCGGCGCGCCGATGCGCGCGACGCAGATTTGCGCTGAGGTCACGTCTTACTTGCCGGCTTCGGCGGCCTTGCGCTCCTTGCGCGGCACGGCCTTCTCGGGATTGTTGCGCGGCTCGCGCTTCTTGACGCCGGCGGCATCGAGGAAGCGGGCAACGCGGTCCGACGGCTGGGCGCCCTTGGCGAGCCAGGACTTCACCTTCTCCATGTCGAGCTTCAGGCGCAGCTCGTTGTCCTTGGCGAGCAGCGGATTGAAGTAGCCGAGACGCTCGATGAAGCGGCCATCGCGCGGGAAGCGCGAGTCGGCGACGACGACGTGATAGACGGGACGCTTCTTGGTGCCTGCGCGGGCGAGGCGGATAACGACGGACATGTAAAGCTCCTGGGTATTCGTTCGAATGTGATGTGAAGTTCGTTATTTCTTTTTCCCGAAACCGGGAAAGCCGCCGAGACCTGGTTTTCCAAGGCCTGGCAGCGTCGGTTTGCCCAGACCTGGCAGGCCCGGGAAATTCTTCGGCAATTCAGGCAGCGCGCCCGGCCCCTGCGGCAGCTTCTCGGCCATCGCCTTGACCTGCTCGGGCGACGGCATGGCGCCGCCGCCGAACCCCATCGCCTGGGCGAGGCCGGCCATCGGGCCGCGCTTGCCGGAGCCCATGGCCTTCATCATATCGGCCATGTTCCGGTGCATCTTCAGCACCTTGTTGACTTCCTCGACCTTGAGGCCGGCGCCGGCGGCGATCCTCTTTTTACGGCTGGCCTTGAGGATATCGGGCGACTTGCGCTCCTGACGCGTCATGGAATCGATGACGGCGATCTGGCGCTTCACCACGCGGTCGTCGAGACCGGCAGCGGCGATCTGGTTCTTCATCTTGGCGATGCCGGGCATCATGCCCATCAGACCGGAGAGACCGCCCATATTGGTCATCTGGATGAGCTGCTCGCGCATGTCGTTCAGATCGAACTGACCCTTGCGCATGCGCTCGGCGGTGCGCGCGGCCTTCTCGGCGTCGATGCTGGCGGCAGCCTTCTCGACCAGCGAGACAACGTCGCCCATGCCGAGAATGCGGCCGGCGATACGACTCGGATGGAAATCTTCCAGCGCATCGGTCTTTTCGCCGGTGCCGATCAGCTTGATCGGCTTGCCGGTGACGGCGCGCATCGACAGCGCGGCGCCGCCGCGGCCGTCGCCGTCCACGCGGGTCAGCACGATGCCGGTGAGGCCGACGCGCTCGTTGAAGGAGCGCGCGAGATTGACGGCGTCCTGACCGGTCAGCGAGTCCGCGACCAGCAGCACTTCATGCGGATTGGCCGTCGACTTGATGGTCGCAGCTTCCTGCATCATGTCTTCGTCGAGCGTGGTGCGGCCGGCGGTGTCGAGCAGCACGACGTCGTAGCCGCCGAGCTTCGCGGCTTCGATCGCGCGCTTGGCGATCTGTTCGGGCTGCTGGCCGGCGACGATCGGCAGGGTCGGCACGTCGAGATCGCGGCCGAGCACCGCGAGCTGCTCCATGGCGGCCGGACGATAGACGTCGAGCGAAGCCATCAGCACCTTGCGCTTGTCGCGCTGGGTGAGGCGGCGGGCGAGCTTTGCGGTCGTCGTGGTCTTACCGGAGCCCTGCAGACCGACCATCATGATGGCGACCGGCGGCACGGCGTTGAAATCGAGGCCGCCCTCGTCCTCGGCGCCGAGCGTCTTGACCAGTTCGTCATGGACGATCTTGACGACCATCTGGCCGGGCTTGACCGACTTGACGACGGTGGCGCCGATGGCCTGCTCACGCACGCGATCGGTGAAGGAGCGGACGACTTCGAGCGCGACGTCGGCCTCGAGCAGCGCCCGGCGCACTTCGCGCATCGCGGAATCGACATCAGCCTCCGACAGCGCACCGCGCCCGGTGAGCTTATCGAGAATTCCGCCAAGCCGTTCCGACAGATTGTCGAACATCGCGTACCGCTTCCGAATGCCATCCCCGAGGGAAAGGCGATGAACAAAACACTTTCGCGCCCGAGGGCGCATCGCGCTGTCGGGCGTTGACCTCCGGACTCTCGGTCCGGTCGGCGGGTCGAAAAGAAGACTTTCCGAGAATTTGCGAGGGACTTACGGCCGGAGGTGGGCGGAGTCAAGGAATTTCGGCCGCGCGCGCCCCTCGGGGGCAGGCAAGCTATTGTCTAAAAACAGCTTTCTCGGGATTTCCCTGACTGCATCTTTGACGTTTGGCAAATTGCCGCTCCGGAACTACATGTGAGCAATCACTCACCGCTGTTCCTCGCATGATTTCCCGCCGCAAGCTTCTCGCCTCCATCGGCGCCGTCACCGCCACCGGTGTCTCGGCTTTCTGGATTTCCCGCATGCCCAATTACACCGGCCCCGTCTCGGACCATTTCGACGGCAAGGTTTTCTTCGATCCCGATGGCGCGCCGCCGAAATCGCTCGGCGAAGTGCTGCGCTGGCAGTTCGGCGGCGGGCGCAAGCGGGAAGTCTGGCCGGACTGGGTGGAGAACGAATTCGCCGACACCCCGCCAGCGAAGGTCGAGAGCGGCATCAGGCTGTCCTATGTCGGCCATGCCTCCTGGCTGATCCAGACGGCGGGAATCAACATCCTGTTCGATCCGGTGTGGTCGGACCGCGTTTCGCCGTTCTCCTTCGCAGGACCGCAACGTCACAACGCGCCGGGCATCGCATTCGACAAACTACCGAAAATCGATGTCGTGCTGGTCTCGCACGGGCATTACGACCACCTCGACATTCCCACGTTGTCGAAGCTGCAGGCGAGTTTCGCACCGCGGGTGATCACGCCGCTGGGCAACGACGTGACCATGACAAGCGGCGACAGCGCCATCAAAGCCGAGGCCTATGACTGGAAGGATCGCGTTGAGCTCGGCAACGGCGTTGCGGCGACGCTGGTGCCGACGCGGCACTGGACGGCACGCGGCCTGTTCGATCGCAACCGCTGCCTGTGGGCGAGCTTCGTGCTGGAGACGCCGAGCGGCAAGCTCTACATCGTCGGCGACAGCGGCTATGGCGACGGCGGGCACTTTCGCCGCGTGCGCGAAGCGCATGGCGATATCCGGCTCGCGATTCTCCCCATTGGGGCCTATGAGCCGCGCTGGTTCATGAAAGACCAGCATATGAACCCGGAAGACGCCGTGAAGGCGCTGAACGACTGCGGCGCGCGGCAGGCACTCGCAAGCCACCACTCCACGTTTCAGCTGACGGACGAGGCGATCGACGGGCCGGTGAAAGGATTGACGGCCGCGCTCGCGGCGGCGGAGATGCCTCAGGACAGATTTGTGACGTTGAAGCCCGGTCAAGTGTTCGAGATTTAGATGTTCGTCCCGGACGCGACGCAGCACGCCGCCCTCGCAGCGAAGCTTCGCGTCCGGCACAAGAACATCACTGCCCCGACTTGATCTCCCAGCTCACGCTGACATTCACCCGCAACGTCTCTTCGCCCTGCGCAACCGGCGCCGAGGCGAAATCGGCGGAGGCCTTGCGCGCCATCATCGGGATCGGCGGCGGATTGGCGCCATCTTCGGAAATGTTGATCGGCTTGCCGAGCGTGACGCCGGCAGCTTTCGCATAGAGCTCGGCCTTGCGGCGCGCATCGGCAATCGCTTGCGTCCGCGCGTCGTCGAGCAGTTGCGACGCCTTGGTCACGATAAAATTGATGCCGCCAACCTCGTTCGCACCAGAGGTCACCAGTGTATCGATGGTGCTCGCGACCTTGGTCACGTCATGCACACGGATCGTCACGCGATTGCTGGCACGATAGCCGGTGATGACGTTCGGGCCGGGATTGGGCCTGGTCTGCTGCGCATATTGCGGAAACAGCGACAGCCGCGACGTCTGCATGTCCTTCTCGTCAATGCCGGCGCCCTTCAGCGCAGCCAGCACCTTGGCCATCGCGGCGTTGTTCGCCTCCGACGCCTCGCGCGCCGTTTTGGCCTCCGAGGTGACGCCACCATCGACGAGTGCGAGATCCGGTGGCACCGAGACGGTACCTTCACCGGACACCGTGATCATCGGTGGCGTGGGCGCCTGTGCGAAGGCGGGCGTGGCGATAAGCGCAATGCCGAAAGCGGCGAGTGTCAGATGATGTTTCATGCGGGGTTTGTCGGCATCGTCCAAGGCTCTTTTATGACGAGGCTCTTTTATGACCAAACTACTTCAGCGGCACGAAGACATTGATGACCAGCTTGTCTTCCGCGGTCTTTAGCGGATCGGTCATGTATTCCTCGATGAACGTATCTTTGGCTTCCAGCTTCTTGTCGTCGAGGTGGTTGGTGATCGCCTCGTAGGTGTTGTCCATGTTGTCGTAGGACCCGCGATGGACGAATTTCAGCGCACGGCCTTCCGGTGACTTGCCCATGCTCATGTTCTTCGGAAGATTCTTCAGCTCCTGATCGACCGGCATCTCCGCGAAGAAGGTGAAGCCGGTGTCGTCGGTGGAGGTGTAGACGATCAGCGGATTGCCCGACGGCTTGACCTTCTGCTTGTCCAGGAACGTGGTCAGCTGCTTGAACGCATCCATCAGCGTGTCGAAGGCCGAGTCCCAGTTCGCCTTGCCCGTATAAGTGAGCACCTGCCTGGACGTCAGCGTGTTTTCCTCGCCGAACGGATCGGCGGCCTGGACCGGTGCCGGTGCCGGCGTCGCAGGGGTAGCGGGCGCCTCGGCGGCAGCGGGCGGAGCGGCTGGTGCTGCGGGGGCGGCCGGTGTGGCGGGGGCCGCAGGCGCAGCCGGGGTCGGCGCCGGGGCCGACGGAGTGGGCGTCGTCTCCGCGGGCTTCGTCTCGGCCGGGGGCGTGGCAGGCGGCGATTGCGCCCAGACTGCAACGTTCAGCGACAGCACGGCGGCCGAGGTCAGCGCGGCGGCAGTGGCGAAGCGGGACAGGGAGCGGAACATGCAGGAAGTCTCCAATGGCAGCCGGCGCGGCGAACAGATACCGATGGTAACATGCGTCGCCAATGGCCGCACTGGCCATTGCGGCCCGTCTCGCCATATAAAGCGGGCAACATCAGGACAAACCATGAGCGCGCTGGCCAACCACTCCTTCGCCAAGATGAACGGCATCGGCAACGAGATCGTCGTGATCGACATGCGGGACACCACCGCGCCGATCACCCCGGCCGATGCGCGCGCCGTGGCCGGCCCCGCGGGCATCGCCTATGACCAGCTGATGGTGCTCACGAAGCCGCGCCTGCCCGGCACCGAGGCTTTCGTCTCGATCTACAACAATGACGGCTCCGAAGCCGGCGCCTGCGGCAACGGCATGCGCTGCGTGGCGCAGCAGACCTTTGCCGGCACGGACAAGACCGGCCTCACATTCGAGACCCGGGCCGGCCTGATCAATTGCTGGCGCAGCGTGGACGGCGAGACCTTCACGGTGGACATGGGCATTCCGAAGTTCGGCTGGCAGGACATTCCTCTCGCCGAGGAATTCCGCGACACCCGCGGCATCGAATTGCAGATCGGCCCGATCGACGCCCCGATCCTGCACACGCCCTCGGTGGCGAGCATGGGCAATCCGCATGCGATCTTCTGGGTCGACGACATCCACGCCTACGACCTCGAACGCTTCGGACCGCTGCTGGAGAACCATCCGATTTTCCCGGAACGCGCCAACATCACCCTCGCCCATATCGTCGACCGCGAGCATATCGTGATGCGTACCTGGGAACGCGGCGCCGGCCTCACCAAGGCGTGCGGCACGGCCGCTTGCGCGACGGCCGTCTCGGCCGCGCGCCTGCGCCGAACCGAACGCAAGGTGCATATGACCCTGCCCGGCGGCGACCTCGTGATCGACTGGCGCGAGAGCGACGACCACGTGCTCATGACCGGCGGCGCGACCTTCGAATATGAAGGCCGCTTCGATCCCGCGCTGTTCGCCTCGGTGGCGTGAATCGAAACTCAAATTTTGTCCCGGACGCGATGCGGCACGAAGTGCCGCCTCGCGGAGCCGGGATCGTTACGAACTCCCGCGTTTGATACGGTCCCGGCTCTGCGGAGCAACGTTACGCATTGCACCGCGTCCGGACACGATGTCTTCAATCCAGCTTCTCGCCCGACGCGTATTCTTCGGCGCGCTTGAAGGCCGGACGCGCGGCGCAGCGGTCCAGATAGCGTTCGAAGGCCGGACGCGACGGCACCATCTTGAACAGGCGGATCGCAAAATTCAGGCCGGAGCCGATGGCGATGTCGGCGGCCGAAAACTGCTCGCCGAGAATCCACGGACCTTCTTCCAGCGCGGCTTCGAGGACATCGAACACGCGCTGCGCATCGCCCCAGCCTGCTGCGACCGTATTCATCTCGATCTTGGTGGCGATCTGCACGATGGCCGGCTCGATGCAGCTCGGCGCGAAGAACAGCCAATAGAGATATTTGGCGCGATGGGAATCGCCCAGCGGCGGAGCAAGCTTCGCTTCGGGATAGCGCTCGGCAACATAAGTGCAGATCGCCGCGGCTTCCGCCATGGTGGCCTCGCCATCCTGCAGCGCCGGCACCTTGCCCATTGGATTCACTGCAAGGAATTCCAACGTGCGCTGCGAGCCTTTCTGGATGTCGATCAGCACGCGCTCATAGGGAACGCCGGTCTCTTCCATCAACCACAGAGCAGTGAACGATCGCGAACGCGGCGACCAGTAGAGTTTCATCATCGGACACCTCCCGTTTTGGAGAAGATAGTTCTGCGAGGATTCGACGAACGGCGCAAGGCGGTGAACCAAACACAATCCCTCATGGTGAGGAGGCGCGCAGCGCCGTCTCGAACCATGAGATGCCCTGGCTCGGCGTGCGTGGCCATGGTTCGAGACGCGCGCGTTGCGCGCTCCTCACCATGAGGACGGAGTGGAACGGAAAAGAAAAAGCCCCCGCGACATGGTCGCGAGGGCTTCGTTGTTAGGTGCGCAGTGGTTGCCTACTCGGCTGCCTGCAGCGTCTTCGGCTTGTCGGCGAGATCGAAGCGGTCCGCATTCATCACCTTGGTCCAGGCCTTGACGAAGTCCTTCACGAACTTCTCCTTGGCGTCGCTGGAGCCATAGACCTCGGCAATCGCACGCAGCTGGGCATGGGAGCCGAAGATCAGATCGACACGGGTGGCCGTCCACTTCACCGCATTGGTCTTGCGGTCGCGGCCTTCATAGGTGTTCTCGCCGTTCGGCGCCCACACCGTGCCCATGTCGAGCAGGTTGACGAAGTAGTCGTTCGTCAGCGTACCCACCTTCGAGGTGAAGACGCCATGCTTGCTGTCGCCGACATTGGCGCCGAGGACGCGCAGGCCGCCGACCAGCACCGTCATTTCCGGCGCGGTGAGGGTGAGCAGCTGCGCCCGATCGACCAGCGCTTCCTCCAGCTTCATGAACTGCGTCTTCTTGCTGTTCACATAGTTGCGGAAGCCATCGGCGCGCGGCTCGAGCGGCGCGAACGACTGCACGTCGGTCTGGTCCTGGGTCGCATCGCCACGGCCCGGCAGGAACGGCACGGTGACCGTGACGCCCGCATCCTTCGCAGCCTTTTCCACGGCAGCCGAACCGGCAAGCACGATCAGGTCGGCGAGCGAGATCTTGCCGCTCTCCTTCTGAATCGCTTCCAGCTTGCCCAACACCTTGGCGAGCTGCGCCGGCTGGTTGACTTCCCAGTCCTTCTGCGGCGCGAGGCGGACCCGCGCGCCGTTGGCACCACCGCGCTTGTCAGAGCCACGGAAGGTCGAGGCCGACGCCCAGGCGGTGCCGATGAGTTCGGAAACCGAAAGACCCGAGGCCAGAACCTTCGCCTTGAGATCGGCGATGTCCTTGTCACCGAGAGCCGGCTTGTCGTTGGCCGGAACGCGATCCTGCCAGATCAGTTCTTCCTGCGGCACCAGCTTGCCGCGATAACGCACGAACGGCCCCATGTCGCGATGGGTCAGCTTGAACCAGGCGCGGGCGAAGGCATCGGCGAACTGATCGGGATTCTCGTAGAAGCGGCGCGAGATCTTTTCGTAGATCGGATCGAAGCGCAGCGCGAGATCTGAGGTGAGCATGGTCGGCAGCAGCTTCTTCGACGCGTCATGCGCATGCGGGATATCCGCGGTCGCATTCTTCGCCACCCACTGATGCGCGCCGGCCGGGCTCTTGGTCAGTTCCCACTCGTACTTGAACAGATTGTCGAAGAAATGGTTGCTCCACTTGGTCGGCGTCTGCGTCCAGGTCACTTCGAGGCCGCTACCGATGGCATCGCCGCCGATGCCGGTGCCGAACTTGCTCTTCCAGCCGAGGCCCTGGGCTTCCAGCTCGGCGCCTTCCGGATCGACACCGACCAGCGATGCATCGCCGGCACCGTGGGTTTTGCCGAAGGTGTGACCGCCGGCAATCAACGCCACGGTTTCTTCGTCATTCATGGCCATGCGGAAGAAGGTTTCGCGGATATCGCGCGCCGAAGCGAGCGGATCTGGCGTGCCGTTCGGGCCTTCCGGATTGACATAGATGAGGCCCATCTGCACGGCGCCGAGCGGCTCCGCAAGCTGCCGTTCGCCGCTATAGCGCTCGTCGCCGAGCCAGGTGCCTTCCGGACCCCAATAGAGTTCTTCCGGCTCCCACACATCGGCGCGGCCGCCGGCGAAACCGAAGGTTTTGAAGCCCATGGATTCGAGCGCGACGTTGCCGGTGAGGATCATCAGATCAGCCCAGGAAATCTTGTTGCCGTATTTCTGCTTGATCGGCCACAGCAGGCGGCGGGCCTTGTCGAGGTTGACGTTATCGGGCCACGAATTCAGCGGCGCGAAACGCTGCTGGCCCTGGCCGGCGCCGCCGCGGCCGTCGGTGATGCGATAGGTGCCTGCCGAATGCCAGGCCATGCGGATGAACAGGCCGCCATAGTGGCCGAAGTCCGCCGGCCACCAGTCCTGCGAATCGGTCATCAGCGCCGTCAGGTCCTTGATGACGGCATCGAGATCAAGCTTCTCGAATTCCTTGGCGTAATCGAACGCCTCGCCCATCGGATCGGCCGAGGGATGGTTGGTGTGGAGAATGCCGACATCGAGATGCTCCGGCCACCAGCCGCGATTGTTCTGGCCCTTGCTTCCATGAATCACCGGGCACTTGCCGGCGCCATCAGTCTTCGCGTCCATCTCGTTCTCCTTCGGCTGTTGGCGAGCGGCCCGCAGCGATCCGGGGATCACCGCGCCAAAACCACTCAATTTTCCAAAAGCTCTATCTTTTCAATTGCCTGACGAATTTCGGCGGCAGGCGAGCGCCCACCATGGCGGAAATTCGTGACGACAGATTGGAAGCTTTCTTAGATCAGGTCCAGTCGAATTGTCTTCGGCTTTCGATCAGTTTATCTGATTGAGAATGATCACCCTGCGCCAGCTTCGCTATCTCTCCGCGCTCGCCAAACACGGCCATTTCGGCCGCGCCGCCGAGGCCTGCGCCGTGACCCAGCCGGCGCTGTCGATGCAGATCCGCGATCTCGAACGGACGCTCGGCGTGCAGGTGGTGGAACGGCGGCCAGGCGAGGTGATCCTCACCGATGTCGGCCGTGAGGTGGCACGGCGCGGCGAGGACGTGCTGGCGGCATCCCGCGATCTCGTCGACTTCGCCCGGCATCGCGGCGGCGTGCTGACCGGACGGCTGACACTCGGCGTGATCCCGTCGCTGGCGCCCTATCTCCTGCCGCGCATTCTGCCGGCGCTGCAGAAGCAGTTTCCCGAGCTCCGGCTCGAACTACGCGAGACACAAACGCGCCAGCTCGTCGACGACGTGAAGAGCGGCGTGCTCGATGTCGCCATGCTGGCGCTGCCGCTCGGCGAGGTGGAGATCGAAACGCTGAAGCTGTTCGACGACACTTTCCTGCTGGCGGTGCCGGCCAATGATGCGCGGCCCGCGGAGCAGCGCATCAAGGCGTCGGAGATCGATCAGAGCCGACTCATTCTGCTCGAAGACGGACATTGCCTCCGCGATCAGGCATTGGCCTTCTGCGCCACCGCGCGCGGTGGCATGACCGCAGCGGGCACCGCCTTCGCCGCGTCGAGCCTGTCCACGGTCATCCAGATGGTGGCAAGCGGCTATGGCGTGACGCTGATCCCGCAGATCGCCGCCGATGTCGAACAGCGCGACACCCGTGTGAAATTCCTGCGGCTCGAAAATCCGCAGCCCGGCCGCACGATCGGTCTTGCTTTCCGCAGGACATCGCCGCGCAAGACCGATTTCGCGGCGCTCGGCGACGCGGTGAAGGACTGCGTGCTGGATCGCTGAACGGTCCGCACAGAAACAACGCACCGGCGCGGATGCGCCGATGCGTTGTGCTCATGAGAGCGCTCAGCTCTTCTGCTTCGCGACCACCTTGTCCTTGATGCCGTCATAGGTCTTTTCCGGCACGATCTTCTTCTGCACCAGTTCGTCCTTGCCCTTATACGGCCGGCCTTTGACGATGGCAGTCGCATAGGCCTTGCCGATGCCCGGCAGCGCTTCCAGTGCCTCGGGCGTTGCCGAGTTGATATCGACGAGATCGGTCTTTGCCGATGCCGCGCCTGTCGTGGCCGCGGGTGCGGCGGCCTTCGGCGCAGCGACGGGGGCCATCTTGCTGGCAGGTGTGGCTGGCTGCACCGTTTGCGCCATCGAAGGCGCAGTGGCGGCCAGTCCGAGCGAGAGAGCGACAGCGGTCAGTGTAGCAAGCTTGAAGTAACGCATCGGTTTGTCCCTCCAGGACAGTTAAGTAACAAACCGATTGAGATGTTCATTCATGGCGGAGCCATGGCGCCAAAATGAACCGCAGATAAAAGCTGAAATTTATTTTTAGTAGCTCAACTCCGCCCCTCATGGTGAGGAGGCGCGGAGCGCCGTCTCGAACCATGAGATGGCCTGGCTCCCGAGTCTGTAGCCATCCTTCGAGACGCGCGCTTTGCGCGCTCCTCAGGATGAGGGACGGAGACTAGCTACCAGCCTTCAGCGCCTTCTCGATTTCCGGCATCAGCACCTTGGCGAGATTGTCCTGATTGATACCACCGACGAGCTTGTAAACGACCTTGCCGTCGCGGCCGACGATGAAGGTTTCCGGTACGCCATAGACGCCCCATTCGATCGACGCGCGGCCATTGCCGTCGACGCCGACGATGCCGAATGGATTGCCGTAACGGCCGAGAAAGCGGCGGGCGTTGTCGGCATTGTCCTTGTAGTTGATACCGACCAGCTGCAGCCGCGTGTCCTTGCCGAGCTCGGTGAGGATCGGCGCCTCCTCATGGCACGGCACGCACCATGACGCCCAGACATTGACGAGGCTGACCTTGCCCATGAAGGCCGCAGGATCGAGACCGGGAACCGGCGCGCTGCTTTCATGAAGCCCCTGCAGCGCCGGCAATGCGGTTTGCGGCGCCGGTCGGCCGATGAGTGCCGACGGCAGCCGCTGCGGATCGACGCCGAGCCGAAACCAGAACAATGCGGCCAACGCGGCGAAGACCGCCAGCGGCAATGCCAGCACCCAGCGGCGCTTCGGGGCTGTGGTCGCGATCTCGCTCATTTCAGATCCGTAGCGCCACGGCCGGAGCGACGTGCGATGCCGGCCTCTTCGAGCGCATGCAGCTTCGCGCGGACGCGGCGATGATCGAGGGCGATCCAGGCGATGAGGATCAGCACAACGGCCGCGACCAGCGCGTAGGACGTCACGATAAACGAGGCGTAGGGGCCGAGCGACATCATGGCGGCGCCACCGGCTTCGAGGCTTGCAGCATCTGCAGCGCCCGCAGGCGGCGGCGCATGATCTCGTTACGCATGGCGGCGAGATGCAGCGTGACGAACAGCAGCGAGAATGCCACCGCCATGACGAGCAGTGGATAAAGATAGGACTTGTCGAGGGTCGAGCCGCCCATGCGGATCACCGAGGCGGGCTGGTGCAGCGTATTCCACCAGTCGACGGAGAACTTGATGATCGGGATATTGATGGCGCCGACCAGCGTCAGCACGGCGGCGGCGCGGGCCGCGCGCGAGGGATCTTCCACCGCGCGCCACAACGCGATCAGGCCGAGATACATCAGGAACAGGATCAGCACCGAGGTCAGCCGGGCGTCCCATTCCCAATAGGTGCCCCACATCGGCCGGCCCCACAGCGAACCCGTCACCAGTGCGAGAAACGTAAAGGCCGCGCCGATCGGCGCCGCCGCCTTGGCGGCGACATCGGCGAGCGGGTGGCGCCACACCAGCGTGCCCAGCGAGGCCACGCTCATCACGCCCCAGACAAACATCGCCAGCCAGGCATTCGGCACATGGATGAACATGATCTTGACCGTCGCGCCCTGCTGGTAGTCGTCCGGCGCCAGCACGGCCTGATAGAGGCCAATCACGAGCAGCGCGCCGGTGAGCATCGCAAGCCATGGCAGAATGCGGGTCGTGAGGGACAGGAACCGGGTCGGGTTGGCAAGTTCGGTCAGCGTCATGGCATTTCCACTAGTCGCGGCCGCGCCCGCGATCAATGCAACTTATTCTCATTCACCGCGGGTTGCCATGGATCGGCCTCGCTCAATCCATCCCATGCCGCAGGCTTGCCGCCGCGGCGAATGGTCCGATCACGAGACTCGCCAGCGAGATTGCGCACAGGATCGAGAACGGCGTTCCGAACGCCATCGTGCCCTGTTCGGCGATGGCCACATTCGATGCGGCAACGCCGAAGATCAACACCGGGATCGACAACGGCAGCACCAGTACGGCGAGCAGCAGGCCGCCCCGCTGCAGCGTCACCGCCAGCGCGGCGCCGATCATGCCGGTGAAGGTCAGCGCAGGGGTGCCGACCAGCAGCGTCAGCGCCACGGATAGCGTCGCAGTGGCGTCGAGATTGAGGAGCAGGCCGAGCACCGGCGTGGCGACGACAAGCGGGACGCCGGCGGCCAGCCAATGCGCAAGCGCCTTGGCGGCGCAGGTGAATTCCAGTGGCGTACGGCTCATCAGAATGAGATCGAGCGAACCGTCGTCGTGATCGGCCATGAACAGGCGATCCAGGGTGAGGAGGCTCGCCAGCAGCGCGCCGAGCCAGAGGATTGCAGGACCGAGCCGCATCAAAAGATTGAGATCAGGACCGATCGCGAAAGGCATCAGCACGACGACGGTGAGGAAGAACAGCACCCCGATCAGCGCGCCGCCACCGACGCGCAGCGCGATGCGGATGTCGCGGCGGGCGATGGCGAGCAGCGCGGTCATGAGAGGCGCTCCCGATGCCAGACGCTCGGTAGCTTCCTTCCCCCCCGCGGGGGGGCACAACTGGCCGAGCACGATTGCATCTTTGCTGCGATGGGACTCACGCCTCACCCCCGACACGCAATTCCCGCGCCGCGATCCCGAGCGGCGTATGGGTCGCCGCCACGATCAGGCCGCCGCCGGCCAGATGCGCCGTCATCAACCCTGCAAACACCTTCTGGCTGCCTGCATCCAGCGCCGAGGTCGGCTCGTCCAGCAACCAGATCGGGCGCTTGACCGTCAGCAGCCGGGCGATCGAAAGCCGACGCCGCTGGCCCGCGGACAGGACGCCCGCCGGCAGCTGAGCGGCGTGGCCGAGCCCCACCGCCTCCAGCGCAGCAGACGGCTCCGAGGCCGCGCCGCCCAGGAATTCGGCCCAGAAACCAAGGTTTTCCGCCACCGTCAGCGCCGGCTTCAGGGCGTCGCGATGACCGAGGTAGTGGGCCTGCTCGGCGACGCTCAGCTCGACGTCGCCGCCCGCCAGCGCAATCGTTCCGCCAGACGGCATAAGCAGCCCCGCAATCAGCCGCAGCAGGGACGTCTTGCCGGCGCCGTTGGGACCCACCACCGCCACCGCCTCGCCCGCCAATGCCTCGAAATCGAGGCCTGCAAACACCTCGCGGCCTGCGCGCACGCACCGCAATCCCTGGCCCGCCAGCCGCATCGTCACCCTTCCATAGCCCACTGATTTGGTTCAGAAGTCCCGCGGCGTTGTTGCACCATTTCGCAGGGCTGCAAACGATTGTCGCTGTGGCGGTGCCTCTAGAAAGATTCTATAAGCCCGGCATTGATGCAGCACACAATCGGCGCCCGCAAGCGAACGGCCACGCCGCCGATGGTGTTTCGGCACCCCGCCCGGGGTGTCTGTCAACTGGATTGGGACCCCTTCACATGACCTCGCTCGACAGTTTCAAGTGCCGCAAGACCCTCAAGGTCGGCACCAAAACATACGTCTATTACAGCCTGCCCCAGGCCGAAAAGAACGGCCTCACCGGCATCTCGAAACTGCCCTATTCGATGAAGGTCCTGCTCGAGAATCTGCTGCGCAACGAAGACGACCGCACCGTCAAGAAGGCGGACATCATCGCCTTCTCCAAATGGGCCAGGAAGCGCAAGCTCGAACACGAAATCTCGTTCCGCCCCGCCCGCGTGCTGATGCAGGACTTCACCGGCGTTCCGGCCGTGGTCGATCTGGCCGCGATGCGCAACGCAATGCAGGCACTGAAGGGCGACCCGAAGAAGATCAACCCGCTGGTCCCGGTCGATCTGGTCATCGACCACTCGGTGATCGTCAACTTCTTCGGTGACAACAAGGCGTTCGGCAAGAACGTCGCCGAAGAATACAAGCAGAACAAGGAACGCTACGAGTTCCTGAAGTGGGGCCAGAGCGCCTTCTCGAACTTCTCCGTGGTGCCGCCCGGCACCGGCATCTGCCACCAGGTCAATCTCGAATATCTCGCCCAGACCGTCTGGACCAAGAAGCAGAAGATGAAGGTCGGCCGCACCACCGGCACCTTCGAAGTCGCTTATCCGGACACGCTGGTCGGCACCGATTCGCACACCACGATGGTCAACGGCGTCGCCGTCCTCGGCTGGGGCGTCGGCGGCATCGAGGCGGAAGCTGCGATGCTCGGCCAGCCGCAATCGATGCTGCTGCCTGACGTGGTCGGCTTCAAGCTCTCGGGCCAGCTCAAGGAAGGCGTCACCGCCACCGACCTCGTGCTCACCGTCACCCAGATGCTGCGCAAGCTCGGCGTGGTCGGCAAGTTCGTTGAATTCTACGGCCCCGGCCTCGACTATCTCTCTGTCGCCGACAAGGCGACCATCGCCAACATGGCCCCGGAATATGGCGCGACCTGCGGCTTCTTCCCGGTCGACAGCGAAACCGTCGACTTCCTCAAGACCACCGGCCGCAAGGCTGCGCGCGTCGCGCTCGTCGAAGCCTATGCCAAGGCGCAGGGCCTGTATCGCACCGCCAAGTCGCCGGATCCGGTGTTCACCGAAACGCTGAAGCTCGATCTCGGTGACGTGGTGCCGTCGATGGCCGGTCCGAAGCGTCCGGAAGGCCGCGTCGCGCTGCCTGCCATTGCGGAAGGCTTCGCAACCGCGCTGGCCGGCGAATACAAGAAGAGCAACGCCACCGAACGCTTCAAGGTCGAAGGCAAGAACTTCGATCTCGGCCATGGCGATGTCGTCATTGCCGCCATCACCTCCTGCACCAACACCTCGAATCCGAGCGTGTTGGTGGCCGCCGGCCTGCTCGCCCGCAATGCCGTCGCCAAGGGCCTGAAGGCCAAACCGTGGGTGAAGACCTCGCTGGCGCCGGGCTCGCAAGTCGTCGCCGAATATCTCGCCAATTCGGGCCTGCAGCTCGATCTCGACAAGGTCGGCTTCAACCTGGTCGGCTTCGGCTGCACCACCTGTATCGGCAATTCCGGCCCGCTTCCGGAAGAGATCTCGAAGTCGATCAACGAGAACGGCATCGTCGCCGCCGCCGTGCTCTCGGGCAACCGTAACTTTGAAGGCCGCGTCTCGCCCGACGTGCAGGCGAACTATCTCGCCTCGCCGCCGCTGGTCGTCGCCCATGCCCTCGCCGGCACCGTGACCAAGAACCTCGCGGTAGAGCCGATCGGCGAAGGCAAGGATGGCAAGCCGGTCTATCTGAAGGACATCTGGCCGACCGCGCAGGAAGTGAATGCCTTCATCAAGAAGTACGTCACCTCGACGATCTTCAAGAAGAAGTACGCCAACGTGTTCGACGGCGACAAGAACTGGCAGAAGATCAAGACGGTGGAGAGCGAGACCTACAAGTGGAACATGAGCTCCACTTACGTGCAGAACCCGCCCTACTTCGAAGGCATGAAGAAGGAGCCCGCGCCAACCACCGATATCGTCGGCGCACGCATCCTGGCTCTGTTCGGCGACAAGATCACCACCGACCACATCTCGCCGGCCGGTTCGATCAAGCTCACCTCGCCCGCCGGCAAGTATCTGTCGGAGCATCAGGTGCGTCCCGCCGACTTCAACCAGTACGGCACGCGCCGCGGCAACCATGAAGTGATGATGCGCGGCACCTTCGCCAATATCCGCATCAAGAACTTCATGATGCAGGGCGCCGACGGCAACGTGCCGGAAGGCGGCATGACCAAGCACTGGCCCGACGGCGAAGCGATGTCGATCTACGATGCCGCGATGAAGTATCAGGCCGAGCAGGTGCCGCTGGTGATCTTCGGCGGCGCCGAGTACGGCAACGGCTCGTCGCGCGACTGGGCGGCCAAGGGAACGCGCCTGCTCGGCGTTCGCGCCGTGATCACGGAGAGCTTCGAGCGCATCCACCGCTCGAACCTTGTCGGCATGGGCGTGTTGCCGCTCACCTTCGAGAATGGCTCGTCCTGGAAGAAGCTCGGCCTTAAGGGCGACGAAAAGGTCACCATCCAGGGCCTCGTCGGCGATCTCAAGCCGCGCCAGCAGCTGATCGCCGAAATCACCTCGCCCGATGGCTCGGTGCACAAGGAGCCCCTGCTCTGTCGCATCGATACGCTCGACGAGCTGGAATACTATCGTAACGGCGGCATCCTGCACTATGTGCTGCGTCAGCTCGCCGCGTAACCCGCAGCGGCTGTGACGTCGTGCCTCACCTCGAAGTGAGTGGCTAGTGATTGGAAGGCGGCCTAAGAAGGGCCGCCTTCTGCATTTGGCATGATCCCGAAAAATGGATTCGGTTTCGGATCAGATCATGCTCCGGCGTGATCGGCGGCACGATTGTTTTGATATCCATCGAGCGACACCTGTCCGGTTCGCCTGTATCTGGTTTGTCCAACTTCGAACGCGACACGTCTTGATGAAATCTCTCCGTGACACACCTCGATGGACTGGCGCTCTCGGAGCCTGCATCGCCGTCATGTTCGGTCACAACGCGTTCGCCGCAGGCACACAGACGCAGCCGCGCGCCGTCGTCGAGCTGTTCACCTCGCAAGGGTGCTCATCCTGCCCGCCGGCGGACCGGATCATTGGCGATCTTGCCCGGGATCCCTCGGTGATCGCGCTGAGCATGCCGGTCGATTACTGGGACTATCTCGGCTGGAAGGACACGCTGGCCGATTCGCGCTTCAGCGCGCGCCAGAAGGCCTACTCTCAGATGCGCGGCGATCGCGACATCTATACGCCGCAGGCGGTCGTCAACGGCGCGACGCAGGTCATCGGCAGCGACGCGGCAAAAATCAAGGATGCCATCGGCGCCACCAAGCAGAGGACGTCGGTGATGACGGTGCCGGTGTCGATCTCCGTATCCGGCAAGCATGTGAACGTCACCGTCGCCGCGTCCACCGAAGCATCCAACTACAACCACGGCGAGGTATGGATCTGTTCGGTGTCGAGGTCGGTACCGATTACGGTCGGCCGCGGCGAGAATCGCGGACGCGAACTCACTTACTACAATGTGGTTCGCAACTGGCTGAAGGTGGGCGACTGGAACGGCAGCGCCGCCAGCTGGACGGTGCCGCTGGAGAATGTGTCGCGCGACGGCGTCGATGCGGCGGTCGTCTATGTGCAGGACGGCTCGCGCGACAGGCCGGGCCCCATGCGCGGCGCAGCGTTTACCTCGCTGCAATAAATCCCGCTGGCAAAAATCCCTCATTGTCGTTGAGCGCGGTCGCTCGACGTGCACAGCCGGACCGACCGGATGGCCCCCCAAAAAAGAAAAGGACCAACTTACGTTGGCCCAGTGGGGATTTATCTACTCTCTGCGCAGGGCCCGATCCCGTCGACCACGGGGGGCTGGGGGCTGAGGAATCCGAGACCGAAAGAACCGGACCCGACGCAGTGTCTCTTTGTAGAAAGTCACAAGGGCGTCCGATGGGCCAAAATTGGGCGGCAATAAGATTCGCCTAACGTTCCCGTGACGGGAGGTTTCTACTGCCCGCTTCACGGCCCGGCCCTTGCGGCGAATGACAGATGGCGCAATCATGTAGGTGATGTGACAGGAGGCGCCGATGCACATGATTCCGGGAGACAATGACCCCGTCGCGAATCGCACGACGACAGGCCCGGCGCCCGCGCCTGTCGTCAGCTTCAACCGCATCGAGCTCAGCCGAATCCTCAATCTCTACGGACGCATGGTCGCCGACGGCGAGTGGCGGGACTACGCGATCGATTTTCTGCGCGACCGCGCCGTGTTTTCGGTATTCCGCCGCTCCTCGGAAATGCCGATCTACCGGATCGAGAAGGATCCGAAACTGACACGCAAACAGGGCATGTACAGCGTGATCTCCGCCACCGGCATGATCCTCCGCCGCGGGCATGAACTTGACCGGGTGCTGCTGGTGATCGATCGCAAGCTGGCTGTGGTGTGATCTCTGGGGCCATCGCCGGCGCGTAGCGACCGCGGAAGTGTTAGGGCAGCGTCCCGCTGCCGTCGCCCAGTGCGCGTTGCATCGCTACGGTGTCGAGCCAGCGGCCGAATTTGAAGCCGACATCCGGGTGGGTGCCGATCATCTGGAAGCCGGCATTGCCGTGGACGGCGATCGAGCCGGCATTGGCGCTGTCGCCGATCACCGCGATCATCTGCCGAAAGCCTTTTGCCTCGCAAGCCTCGATCAGCGCCGCGAGCAGCTTGCCGCCGATGCCGCGGCGCTGCGCCGCCGGGGCGAGATAGATCGAATCCTCGACCGTGAAGCGGTAGGCGACACGCGGCCGGTAGGGACCGGCATAGGCGTAACCCAGCACCTGATCGCCATCGGTTCCCACGAAATAGGGAAAGCCGCCATTCGCCAGCGTCTCGAAGCGCCTTGTCATCTCGGCGAGATCCGGCGGATCGATCTCGAAGGTCGCGGTGCCGTGAAGAACCGCGTCTTCGTAGATGGCAGTGATGGCGGGAAGGTCAGCGGCAGTCGCCGCGCGGATGCTGATCTCGGTCATGGTGGAACCGTAAGTCTGCCCCGGACAAAAGAAAAGCCCCGGCTTTTGGCCGGGGCTTCGATCGTTTCCGCGACGCGCGGAACTTACTCTCTCTGTCCGAGCAACTGCAGCAGCAGCGTGAACAGGTTGATGAAGTTCAGGTACAGCGACAGCGCGCCGGTGATGGCCGCACGTTCTGCGATATCACCACCCTGCGAGGCGTAGCCGTAGATGTAATCGTTCTTCAGGCGCTGGGTGTCGTAGGCAGTGAGGCCTGCGAAGATCAGCACGCCGACCACCGAGACGACGAACTGCAGCATCGACGACGCCACGAAGATGTTCACGATGCTCGCGATGATGATGCCGAACAGGCCCATCAGCAGGAACGAGCCCATGCCCGTCATGTCACGCTTGGTGGTGTAGCCATAGAGGCTCAGCGCACCGAACGAGGCCGCCGTGATGAAGAACACACGCACGATCGAGGTGTGGGTGTACACCAGGAAGATCGACGACAGCGACACGCCCATCAGCGCCGCGAACACCCAGAACAGGAGCTGCGCGGTGGCCGGCTTCAACCGGTTGATGCCGAAGGAGATGGCGAACACCATCACCAGCGGGGCGGCGATGAAAACCCACTTCAGCGGGCTGGCGAACATGTAATAGCCGAACGCCGACAGGTGGGTCGAACCGACCCGGGCGACGGCGTTGGAGGCGTCGGTGACGGCGCCCATATACACGCCCAAAGCGGCGAAGCCGGTAATGGCCAGGCCGATGGTCATGTAGTTGTAGATGCGCAGCATGTAGGAGCGCAGGCCTGCATCGACCGCGGCGGTGTCACGCGTGGCGGCACGGCCGAAGGGAGAGGCGTAGTTACGGTCTAGATCCGACATGGTCGAAACCTCGATAAGTTGTCCAGGCGCCCGCAAAGGGTGTGCGTCGCTGGTTCGAATTGTATCCCAGATTCAACGCCGTTCGGGATGAAAATCTCGACACAAACGCTGAAGGCCTGACCCAAAGGGTATGTGGTAAACTAACACATTCGCTGCAAGCTTCCACGCGTGGCGGAATGTCGCTCCGCAACAGATCTGCGCGAAACCGGGTCAACCGTCTCGTCGCGAGCGTCGGTCGATTCTCCATGGTTTGGACCGAATCGCGCACTGCAGTGACCGCATGATACCGAAACGGGTCACAAATTCCGCAATACGGTGGCAGGCTTCCGGGTCAGGGCTACCAACGTACCCAGCAGACCGAGGCCCACTGTGACAATAAGCGCCGCCAGCACGACGCCGGCTGCGCTGCCGGCCTGCCATGCGAAGCTCAGATTCATCAACCGCGTGACGATCAGCCATGCCGCCACCGACCCAGCGATGACGCCGAACACCGCGGTGGCGAAGCCGATCATCAGATATTCGAGCGCATAGGCGCCAAGCAGACGTGCGCGGGTGGCGCCGAGTGTCTTCAAGATGACGGCGTCATAAACGCGGTGGCGATGGCCGGCGGCGAGCGCGCCTGACAGCACCAGGATCGCCGACAGCAGCGTCACCGCGCTGGCACCGCGGATGGCGAGCGTCAGATTGGTGATCACCGCCCCGACCGTATCGAGCGCTTCGCGCACCCGCACCGTCGTCACCATCGGAAAGGCGTCCGCCACCGCCTTCACCAGCGCGGCATCCTGGGCGGGAGCGCCCTGCGGCTCGGTCAAGGTCGCGATATGCGTATGCGGCGCACCACGGAACGTGTTCGGCGAAAACACCAGGACGAAGTTAATTCCGAGACTCTGCCAGTCGACACTGCGCAGGCTGCCGATCCTGGCCGAGATGTCACGGCCCAGAACATTCACCACAACATCATCGCCGAGCTTGAGACCGAGGCCATCGGCGAGCTTCTTCTCGAACGACACCAGCGGGGGGCCACTGTAGTTCCTCGGCCACCACTCGCCTTCCACCACCCTCGATCCACGCGGAATCTCATTGGTGTAACTGATGCCGCGATCGCTCTGCAGCACCCATTCCGCATCGGTCGAGGGCTTGAGATCCTCCGCCTTGACGCCGCGCGCGGCCACAATGCGACCGCGCAGCATCGGCACTTCCTCCACCGTCGATTGCGGCTGCTTGTCCTTGAGGAACGTCGTGAAGCGATCCGCATCGGTGGAGGGGATATCGATGAAATAGAACGACGGCGCCTTCTCCGGCAACGAGGCCATGAACTGGCGGCGCAGATTGCCGTCGATCTGGGTCACGGTCACCAGCACCGTGAGACCAAGGCCGAGCGATAACACGACCGAGGGTGTCAATGCACCCGGCCGATGGATATTGGCGATGGCGAGCCTCAGCATGGTCATGCGTGGACGCGGGAGTTTCCGGGCAATGGCCATCAGCATGCCGGCGATCCCGCGCAGCAAAACAAACACCACAAACGACGACAACACGAAGATGGCGGCGATACGCTTGTCATAGGCAAGCCCGATCACGATGGCGATCAGCACCGAAACGACCAGTGCCATCCAGGCGATGTAGCGTGCCTGCGGCCGCTTCGATTCGGTATGCGCAGCATCGCGGAACAGCGCTGCGACGGGAACATCATGCACCCGCGCCAGCGGCCACAGGCCAAAGGCAAGCGCGGTCAGCAACCCGTAAAGCAGCGACAGTGCCAGCGCACCGGGATGCAGCGCTGGAACCACCGGCAGCGGCAGCAGATGGCCGAACAGCCCCACGATGGCGAAAGGCAGCATCGCGCCCAGCGCGAGACCGATCAGCGAGCCAATCACCGCGAGCACCATCACCTGCGTCAGATACACCGCGAACACGTCGCGGCCGGTGGCGCCGAGCGCCTTCAGCGCGGCGATCACCTCACGGCGCCGGTCGATATGGCTCCGGACCGCATTGGCAACACCGACGCCGCCGACAAGAAGCGAGGCAAGGCCGACCAGGGTGAGGAACTGGGTGAACCGCGAAATGCTGCGCTCGAGCTGCGGCGAGGCATTGTCGCGCGAGCGGATTTCCCAGCCGGCCTGCGGCAGCTGGCTGCGGACATCGTCGGTCAGGATTTTGGCGGCACGATCACCGCTGTCCGGCAAGCGAACGCGATAGGTCCATCGGACGAGGCTGCCGGGCTGCAGCAGCGCGGTGGCGCGCAGCGCATCCGCGCTGACGAGGAAGCGCGGTGCGAAACCGACACCACCCGCGAGCTTGTCCGGTTCAGACTCAACGACGCTGCGAATCTGGAAGGTCGCACTGCCGACGTTGACGCGATCGCCAAGTTGGAGGCCGAGGCGCGCGAGCAACGTCGCGTCGGATGCGGCGCCATAGGCGCCGTCGCGCTCGGCCAGCAAATCGGAAACCGGCATCTCCGGCGTCAGTTTCAAGCGGCCGAGCAACGGATAAGCGTCGTCCACCGCCTTCATCTCGACCAGCGCGAGATTTCCGTCCGACGCACGAACCATGCCGCGCAGCGTCGCCGCGACGGAGACATCGCCACGCTGGCGCAGGAAGGCGATTTCGTCCGGCTTCGCCTCGCGCTGCATCAGCGAGAAAGCGACATCGCCGCCGAGCAATGTGCGGCCCTCGCGAGCAAGGCCGTCATGCAAACTCGCCGCGACCGAGCCGACCCCGGCGATCGCCAGCACACCGAGTGCGATACATGCGATGAAAACATAAAAGCCGCTGAGAGCGCCGCGCAGTTCGCGAAGCGCGTAACGCAGAGCCACCGACGGGCCGCGTGTCGGCGCGGGATTGTCGGTCATGACCGCCATCAAGCCGTCTCGATACGTCCGGAACGCAGGCGAACCACCCGGTCGCAACGTTCGGCGAGTCCATGGTCATGGGTGACCAGCACCAGCGTCATGCCGCGCTCGGCGTGCTGCGCGAACAGGAGGTCGACGATCTGGCCGCCGGTATTTTCGTCGAGATTGCCGGTCGGCTCATCCGCGACGAGGATGGCCGGATCGGGCGCGAGCGCACGCGCCAGCGCGACACGCTGCTGCTCGCCGCCGGAAAGCTGGCGCGGATAATGGTGCAGACGGGCGCCGAGACCCACCGCCTCCAGCTCCGCCGCCGCGCGCGCGCCAGGATCGGGATGGCCGGCAAGCTCCAGCGGCACGGCGACATTCTCCAGCGCCGTCATGGTCGGGATCAGATGGAAGGACTGGAAGACGATACCGACGTGGCGACCGCGAAAGCGCGCCAATCCGTCCTCGTCGAGATCATTGAAAGCCGTGCCATTGACCACCACCTGACCTGAGTCAGGCCGCTCCAGCCCCGCCATCACCATCAGCAGCGTGGATTTGCCGGAGCCCGACGGGCCGATCAACCCGATCGCCTCGCCCGGCCCCACGCGCAGGTTGATATCCTTGAGGATATGCACGCGCGCTGCACCCGTGCCGAGCGACAGGTTGAGGTTGGAAATGGAAATGGTGTCCGGCGCAGTGCCGGCCAAGGATGGGGTATCGATGCGCGTGTCCATGTCGGTGTCATATGGCACTTCATTTGCGGCGGTCGAGAGGTGGTTTCGCAGGTTTGTGTGCCTGTTGTTTGCCGGATGGCTCGTCATGATGCCGCAGGCACGGGCCTCCGCGCAGACCCCCGCCGCCCCCGTAAAGCTGGTGGTGCTTGGGGACTCGCTGAGCGCAGGCTACAATCTGCCGGCCGCGGCGGCGTTTCCGGTCCGATTGCAGAAGGCGCTGAACGACAAGGGCATCGCAGTCGAGATCGCCAATGCCGGCGTATCCGGCGACACCACGTCGGGCGGCCTCGGCCGTCTCGACTGGTCAGTCCCGGATGGTACCCAGGGCGTGATCCTGGAACTGGGTGCCAATGACGCGCTCCGCGGCGTCGACCCGAAAATCCCGCGCGAGGCGCTTGCCGAAATCATCAAGCGACTGCAGGGGCGCGGCATCAAGGTTCTGCTCTGCGGCATGCTTGCGCCACCGAATTACGGCAGGGATTATGCGGACAGATTCAATGCGATCTATCCGGATCTCGCCAGGCAGTTCGACATTCCGCTGTATCCATTCTTCCTCGATGGCGTTGCCGGCGAGAGCAAACTCAATCTTCCCGACGGCATGCATCCGACCGCAGATGGCGTCGATGTCGTGGTGAACAAAATATTACCGACAGTGGAAGCTTTCGTGGCATCGCTTGCGCCGAAGAACTGAGCAATTGCCGATCTGGCGATCACGATCCGCCTGTGCTCGTCGAGTTATTCGGAACCTGACGCTGCGATGACATGCTTTGCTTCGCAGAGTCACATAACTCGGGTACAAAAGTGACATCGGTGATTCGTGGATTTGTTCGATTCGCCGGCTCGTTTGTTCGGGCATGATTTTCGCCGAGCGGTGCCATCTCACGCATCCGCACCTTTCGGCGAAAATCGCGCCCCGACAAAAAGGAGCTGACTATGCCGCGTCTATTCGCCGGACTGGAAATTCCAGCCGAGATCGGCCAGCGATTGGCCAATTTGCGTGGTGGCCTCCCCGGCGCGCGCTGGATCGACCCCGAAAATTATCACGTCACCCTCCGCTTCATCGGCGACATCGACGGCATCTCGGCGAACGAGATCGCATATCTGATGTCGCGCATCGAACGGAAGCCCTTCAAGGTCGAGATCCGCGGGCTGTCGAGCTTCGGTGGCAACAAACCTCGGGCCATCGTCGCCAATGTGGAGCCGAGCAAGCCCTTGCTCGAACTGCAGGCCGAACTGGAGCGGCTGGTGCGCCGCTGCGGACTGGAGCCGGAAGGCCGCAAGTTCACACCGCATGTGACGCTCGCCCGGCTGCGCGACGCGTCGTGCCGGGATGTCGCCGACTATCTCTCGGTGCGCGGATACTTTCCGACGCAGGCATTCACGGCGGAACAATTCGTCCTGTTCTCCTCGCGCGCCTCGACCGGTGGCGGGCCGTATCTGGTGGAGAATTCCTACGAGCTGTGCGCGGGTGTGAGAGCGGCGTAGCTAGCTAGCAGCGACGCTCTGATTTCGCTCCCTCTTGCGGGGTGGCCGGCCCTCTTGGGCGGGCCGCGTGGGGATGCCCCACGTGACGTCGAGCGTGCGGAAGCACCCCGCCCGTCTCGATGCTTGCTGAACGCTCGCTTCGATCCCCCCTCCTCGCTGCGCACGGCTTCGTCGCGCCTGAGGGAGGGAAAAAGGAGCGTCACCGCTCGCCGCATATCCGCCTCCTCCAAATCCCATCTTGCATTTTGCGGGCACATCAGGCCGTTAGGCGCCCATGCCCGCCCCGCACACATCCTTTCGCGAACAATACAGAGCTCTCGTCGCCACCGGCACCATCGAGGCCGATCCGGCACAAGCCGAGGCTGTCGAGGCCATCGCTGCGCTCGACACCAAGCTCGCCACCTACGAGCCGCCGCGCAAGAAAGGCTTCTTCGGCCGGTTATTCGGCGGCGATAAGGATACACAGCCGCCGAAGGGGCTCTATGTCCATGGCGAGGTCGGTCGCGGCAAGACCATGCTCATGGACCTGTTCTTCGAAAGCAGCCCGGTCCAGCACAAGCGCCGCGCGCACTTCCATGAGTTCATGGCCGATGCCCATGAACGCATCTACGATTTCCGCCAGAAGATCGCGAGCGGCGCTCTTCCTGACGAAGACGTCATCATGCTGACGGCGAATTCGATCTTCGAAGAAGCCTGGCTGCTGTGCTTCGACGAGTTTCACGTCACCGACATCGCCGACGCAATGATCCTCGGTCGCCTGTTCGCAAGGCTGTTCGAACTCGGCACGGTGGTGTTCGCGACCTCCAATGTGGAGCCGGTGAACCTCTACAAAGGTGGCCTCAACCGCGCGCTGTTCCTGCCCTTCATCAAGCAGATCGAAGATCACATGGATGTGCGCAAACTCGACTCGCGCACCGATTTCCGCATGGAAAAGCTGGTCGGTGTGAAGAGCTGGCTGGTGCCGGACGATGCTGCTGCCAAAGCACAGCTCGATGCAGCTTTTACCAAACTCACCGGCGGCGCACAGGGCAAGTCGCGTGAACTCGTCGTGAAGGGCCGCAAGCTACATGTGCCGTTCGAGGCGCAGGGCGTCGCACGCTTCACGTTCCGCGATCTCTGCGAAAAACCGCTGGGCGCCTCCGACTATCTCAAGCTGGCGCATGAGTATCACACACTGTTCATCGAACATGTGCCGATGATGGACTACGCCAACCGCAACGCGGCCAAGCGCTTCATCTCGCTGATTGATACGCTGTACGACAATGCCGTGAAATTGATGGCGACGGCGGCGGCCGAGCCACCCGACCTCTATTCGGCCGACCAGGGCGTCGAGAAGTTCGAATTCGTCCGCACGGCGTCCCGCCTGTTCGAAATGGGATCGGAGAGTTATCTGGCGCTGCCACACGGCCGCAGCGATTCCACGGCGTCCGGCGCGACCACGGGCCTGGTGGAGACTTAGAACGCCTCCACATCATTGCGAGGAGCCGAAGGCGACGAAGCAATCCAGTTCTTGGGTTTTCTGGATGGCTTTGCTTCGCTTCGCTCGCAATGACGACGGAGCGCGTCAGGTATACCAGGCTGCATCCTCCCCAAATCCGCCTCACGGCCCTCTCGCCCGACAAATGGGCAGGGGCTGACTTGAACGGGTTGCACGAAAGCGATAACCAGCCTCTCGGCATTTACTGCTCTCTCCTCCCACCCCTGCGGGTTCAAAGGATATTTTCTCATGGCGCGTAATAAGATCGCACTGATTGGCTCGGGTCAGATCGGCGGAACGCTGGCTCACCTGGTTGGCCTCAAGGAACTCGGCGACGTGGTGATGTTCGACATCGCCGAGGGTATCCCGCAGGGCAAATCGCTGGACATTGCTCAGTCATCGCCGGTCGATGGCTTCGATTCCAAGCTGTCCGGCGCCAATTCCTATGAAGCGATCGAAGGCGCCGACGTTATCATCGTCACCGCTGGCGTGCCGCGCAAGCCGGGCATGAGCCGCGACGACCTGCTCTCGATCAACCTCAAGGTGATGGAGCAGGTGGGCGCGGGCATCAAGAAGTATGCTCCGAACGCTTTCGTGATCTGCATCACCAACCCGCTCGACGCCATGGTCTGGGCGCTGCAGAAGGCCTGCGGTCTTCCGGCGAACAAAGTGGTCGGCATGGCGGGCGTGCTGGACTCGGCGCGCTTCCGCTACTTCCTGGCCGATGAATTCAACGTCTCGGTCGAAGACGTCACCGCCTTCGTGCTCGGCGGCCACGGCGACACCATGGTTCCGCTGGTCAAGTACTCGACCGTTGCCGGCATCCCGCTGCCCGACCTCGTGAAGATGGGCTGGACCTCGCAGGCCCGCGTTGACGAAATCGTCGACCGCACCCGCAACGGCGGCGCCGAGATCGTCAACCTGCTGAAGACCGGCTCGGCCTTCTATGCCCCGGCCGCTTCGGCGATCGCCATGGCCGAGAGCTATCTCAAGGACAAGAAGCGCGTGCTGCCCTGCGCCGTTCATCTCAATGGTGAGTATGGCGTCAAGGACATGTATGTCGGCGTGCCTGTCGTGATCGGCGCCAAGGGTGTCGAGCGCGTGGTCGAGATTGAACTCGTCGGTAAGGACAAGGAAGGCTTTGACAAGTCGGTGGCTTCGGTGGTCGGCCTTATGGACGCCTGCAAGAAGATCGCGCCCGACCTACTCGGCTAAAACTTCGATGAAATGAACCGGCACCCCTGGGGTGCCGGTTTTGCATTTGACGTGGTTGGCCATCCCTGCGACGAACCCATCCAGCCAACTTCGTCCGTCACACGGAATTACCGGCAACTTTGACATCTGGCTCTCGTGGTATACGGTATGCCAATTCAAAGAAACGGCGTGAATTCCAATTTCACCATCGGGGGTTCGGGAGCATCTTATGAATATCCATGAATATCAGGCGAAAGCCGTTCTAAAGGAGTTCGGCGTGCCCGTCTCCAAGGGCGTGCCGGTCCTCAAGGCCGAAGAAGCCGAGGCCGCGGCGAAGCAGCTCGGAGGTCCGCTCTGGGTCGTGAAGAGCCAGATCCATGCCGGAGGTCGCGGCAAGGGCAAATTCAAGGAAGCCTCGGCTGGCGACAAGGGCGGTGTCCGCCTCGCCAAGTCGGTGGATGAGGTAAAGGAATTCGCCAAGCAGATGCTCGGCGCGACCCTCGTCACCGTGCAGACCGGCGAAGCCGGCAAGCAGGTCAACCGCCTCTATATCGAAGACGGTTCGGACATCGAGAAGGAGTTCTATCTCTCGCTGCTCGTCGACCGCGAGACCTCACGCGTCGCGTTCGTCGTCTCGACCGAAGGCGGCATGAACATCGAGGACGTAGCCCACGACACCCCTGAGAAGATCATCACCTTCTCGGTCGATCCGGCCACCGGCGTGATGGGCCACCACGGCCGTACGGTTGCGCAGGCGCTGGGCCTCAAGGGCGATCTCGCCAAGCAGGCCGAGAAGCTGACCGCGCAGCTCTACACGGCGTTCATCGCCAAGGACATGGACATGCTGGAGATCAATCCGCTGATCGTGTCCAAGCAGGGCGAACTGAAGTGCCTCGACGCCAAAATGTCGTTCGATTCGAACTCGCTCTATCGTCATCCCGAGATCGTCGCGCTGCGCGACACCACGGAAGAGGACGAGAAGGAGATCGAGGCCTCGAAGTATGACCTCGCTTACATCGCACTCGACGGCACCATCGGCTGCATGGTCAACGGCGCCGGCCTCGCGATGGCTACGCTCGACATCATCAAGCTCTATGGCGAAAGCCCGGCCAACTTCCTCGACGTCGGCGGCGGCGCTTCGGAAGAGAAGGTGACCGCGGCGTTCAAGATCATCACCGCCGACCCGAACGTGAAGGGCATCCTGGTCAACATCTTCGGCGGCATCATGAAGTGTGATGTCATCGCCAAGGGTGTGGTTGGCGCCGTGAAGGCCGTCGGCCTCAAGGTGCCGTTGGTTGTCCGCCTCGAAGGCACCAATGTCGAGGAAGGCAAGCAGATCATCCGCGACTCCGGCCTTAACGTTTTGCCCGCCGACGATCTCGACGACGCCGCGCAAAAAATCGTCAACGCGGTGAAGGGAAAGTAAGCTCATGTCAGTCTTGATCGACAAGAACACCAAGGTCATCACCCAGGGCTTCACCGGCAAGAACGGCACCTTCCACTCCGAACAGGCGATCGCCTACGGCACCAAGGTGGTCGGCGGTACCTCGCCGGGTAAAGGCGGCTCGACCCATATCGGTCTGCCCGTGTTCGACACCGTGGCGGAAGCACGCGACAAGACCGGCGCCGATGCGTCGGTGATCTACGTTCCGCCGCCGGGCGCAGCCGACGCGATCTGCGAAGCCATTGACGCGGAAATCCCGCTGATCGTCTGCATCACCGAGGGCATTCCGGTGCTCGACATGGTGCGCGTGAAGCGTTCGCTGTCGGGCTCGAAATCGCGTCTGATCGGCCCGAACTGCCCGGGCGTCGTCACCGCCGGCGAATCGAAGATCGGCATTATGCCGGCCAACATCTTCAAGCCTGGCAAGGTCGGCATCCTGTCGCGTTCCGGCACGCTGACCTATGAGGCCGTGTTCCAGACCACCCAGGCCGGCCTCGGCCAGACCTCGGCGGTCGGCATCGGCGGCGACCCAGTCAAGGGCACCGAGTTCATCGACGTGCTCGAGATGTTCCTGGCCGACGACAAGACCGAGTCGATCATCATGATCGGCGAGATTGGTGGTTCGGCGGAAGAAGACGCGGCGCAGTTCATCAAGGACGAAGCCAAGCGCGGCCGCAAGAAGCCGATGGTCGGCTTCATCGGCGGCGTCACCGCTCCTCCCGGCCGCCGCATGGGCCATGCCGGCGCCATCGTCTCCGGCGGCAAGGGCGACGCCCAGTCGAAGATCGCCGCGATGGAGGCCGCGGGCATCCGCGTCTCGCCGTCGCCGGCCCGCCTCGGCACCACGCTGGTGGACGTGCTCGCAGGGAAGTAAGTCGCGAACATCGAGCTGAAATGACGAAGGCCCGCTCGAAAGAGCGGGCCTTTTGCTTTGCGCCAACACTAGGTTTGTCATCGCCCGCGAAAGCGCGCGATCCAGTAAACGCTGATGTTTGTGATGAAACACCGTTGCCAGAGTTTACTGGGTCGCCCAGTCAAGCCGGGCGACGAGATTGGCGCACGTTGTTGTCTCACTGCCCCACCGCATCCGTATTGAACACCTCGCCCTCCGGCACCCAGGTCTTGCCGTCGAAACGCGCGATCTGCATTTGCGTGTAGGGCGCGTAGCGATCGGGCCGCGTGGAGATCGAGATGCCGGGCAATAGCAGCGGGGCGACGACTTTGTTGAGATTGGTTGCCTGCTTCAGCAGGTTTTCGCGCGTAAGATCGTTGCCGCACATCTCGATGATCTTCACGGTCATATAGGCCGAGATATAGCCGGTCACATTGCTGCCATCGGCGATGTCGTCGCGTGGATACCATTTGGCGATGAATTCCTTGAACTCCTTCATGTCGGGCGCATTGTCCCAGCTCGGATCTGTGGGCCCCTTGAAGGCCAGCGCAGTCAGCACGCCTGTGGAGGCCTCGCTGCCCGCCGGCTCCATCACGCCCTTGATGGAGGACGACACGCTGACCACGAAGTTCAGCGGCTTCCAACCAAGCTCATGCACCTTGCGAATTGCCTGAGCGCCGAATTTCGGCGTCGCCATGGTGAACAGCGTATCGGCGCCCGACGCCTTCAGCGCAACCACCTGCGAATCCACCGTCGGGTCGGAGACTTCATAAGTCACCTCCTTGACGATCATGGTCTTGGCCTTGTCGCCGAGACCATCCTTCAATCCTTTTATATAGTCCTTGCCGGCATCGTCATTCTGCGAGAAAACACCGAGCTTCGCGTTGGGCCTGTTCTTCAGCAGATACTTTGCGAAGATCATGCCCTCCATCTGATACGGCGGATAGAGCTGGGTGGTCCAAGGAAAGTTCTTGGGATCATCCCACTTCGCAGCCCCCGTCGAGATGAACAGCTGCGGCACTTTTTTCTGGTTGAGATATTTCTGGATCGCCGAATTGGTCGGCGTGCCTATCGTGCCGATGATCGCCAGCACCTCGTCCTGCTCAACCAACCGGCGTGTCTGCTCTACCGTCTTCGGCGGTGAGTAAGCGTCGTCCAGCGAGATCAGCTTGATCTTGCGTCCGTTCACGCCGCCTTTGGCGTTGACCATCTCGTAATAGGCTTCTTCGATACGTCCCTGCGTGCCATAGGCCGAAGCCGGGCCGCTATAGGGCATGGTCTGCCCGATCTTGATCTCTTTGTCGGTGACGCCAGGCCCATATTTATTCTGGGCGATGGCGGGATGGTTGGCGGCCATCAGCAATGCGCCGGCTGCCGCGAGAGCGACACGTATGGTCATGGCGTATCTCCCCTTGTATTTGGCCGCAATCTTTGTTGCGTGCCGTTGCAGAAACATCAGATCGCTTGCAAATCGTCTCCGTGTTCATTGCTGCGACCACGCTTCACCGGCGCACGACGGCGAATACGTCGGGCCAAGGCCTGTAGCGTGGCCTTCGAAGGCTTCGGTCTCAACATGCCTTCGATGGTGTCAATGAGATTCTCCATGGTCGCCTCAGCGCTCCAGACGCGATGGGAGGCGCCGCCTTCCAGCGCTGCCTCGCGCGACGACATCGCCGCGCGTAGGTAGAGCGACATCAGCATCAGCCGCTGATTGACGAGGTCGGGATCGATCTCGGCCATGAATGCACGCAGATGAGCAAGCGCTCGTTCATAGCCGGAGGCCCATTTGCCCTCCAGAGCATCCATGAACATCTGCCGATGACTCATCTGCAACATGGTGATGAAGCGGATGTAAGTGTCTTCCTGCGGCGGCAGACTACCGTCGCCCGCAAGATCGGTCGATGGCCACACCAGGCATTCGATAATCTCGCGCAGATTTCGCGGACCACCGCGGGCCTCGATCGCATCCAGCATCGCATTGCGGCGATTGTCGATCAGCTTCGCGCCATCGGCGACAAGCTCCCGCGCAAGTTCGTCCTTACTGCCAAAATAATAGTGGAGCGAGCCGGAATTCCGCTGTCCCGCAGCGAGCACGATGTCGCGCACGCTGACGCCGTCATAGCCGCGCAACGCGAACAGGCGCCGCGCCGCGATCTTCAGCAAATCCCTGGTGCTCGCCTCCGTCATATTGACAACGCTGTCACAAGGCTCAGATTAGGTCAATTGCTTTAAGCGATCGACCTAGTCTCGCAATATACGAGGGAACGCGACATGAACGAGCTGGATTTTAGCGGCAAGACCGTCCTCGTGGTCGGGGGATCAAGCGGCATCGGAAATGGCATTGCCCATGGATTTCGCAACAAAGGTGCCGAAGTCCATGTCTACGGAACGCGCGCCAGCGCTGCTGACTACAAGGGCGAGGAGGGCTCGGATCTCACTGGCCTTCACTATGGCAAGCTCGATGTGAGTAGTTCTGCAGAGATTGAGGCAATCAAACCCGCTTTCACCAAGCTCGATGTTCTCGTGCTGGCGCAGGGAACCGTGCTCTACAAGCGCGCCGAGTTCGCCATGGAGGGGTTTCGCAAAGTGATGGAAGTCAATCTGATGAGCCTGATGGCCTGCAGCGCGAGATTCCACCCGATGCTGAAGGCGAGCGGCGGCACGGTGATCATCGTCTCCTCCACCGCGGCCTTCCATGCCACCAAGGGCAATCCCTCCTACAACGCATCAAAGACCGGCGCTGTCGGTCTCGTGCGCACGCTGGGTGTGGCCTGGGCGGAAGACGGTATCCGCGTCAACGGCATTGCGCCGGGGCTGGTCGATACCAAGCTCACCAAGGTAACAACGGACAATCCCAAGCGGCTGGAAGGCGCGCTGGCAAAAATTCCATTGCAGCGATTGGGCACGCCCGCGGACATGGCGGGCGCTGCGCTGTTTCTGGCATCGCCGCTGTCGTCCTATATCGTCGGGCAAAGCCTGGTCGTGGATGGCGGACTGATTCTGTAACGACAGAAAATCGCGGGATTCCGGGTGCGCGCAAAAGCGCGCCCCGGAATGACCGCTAATCGACCTACGCCGCCACCGCCTGTTTCTCGCCGACCACCGGCAAGCCCTCCTCGATCGGATATTTCGGATCACGGCTCCATTCGTTCCACGAGCCGAAATACATCCTCACATCGGCGACGCCGGCATTCTTCAGCGCCAGGAACGTGTTCGAGGCCCGTGCCCCCTTGAAGCAGTAGAGATAGACCGTCGTGGCCGGCGTGATGCCCACCGTGGCGCATTCGGCGAGAATCTCGTTCTTTGACTTGAAGCGCGGTCCCTCGGCGGTCGGCTTCATCATGCGGTACCACTCGATCCAGACCGCGCCCGGAATGCGGCCCATGCGCGGGCAGAAATCCTTACCATAGGGCGACGAGCTTTCGCCGATCCATTCATCGACATCGCGCACGTCGAGAAGCGCAATCGACGGATTACCAAGGGCGGCCTGCATCGTCGCCGCATCGATCAGGATCGAGCCGGCCTCCGGCTTGATCGCGAAGGATGCAGGCTTGGGCGTCGGAACATCCACCGTGGTGGGCAGTCCCTTCATCATCCAGGCATCGAAGCCGCCATGCAGCACTTTGATCTTGGGGTAGCCGAGGAATTCGAGCAGGAAGTAACCGCGGCACGATTGGCCGAAGCCGGAATTCATTGACTGCTCGTAGATCACCGCGGTTTCTGCACCGGACAGGCCGGCGCCGCCGAAAGCTTCGGCAAATTTTTTCTTCAGTTCGTCCATGCCTTCAGGTGTCGAAGTAGCGAGGAACGTAAAAATCTCATGGAGATTGACGGCGCCAGGGATGTGCCCGGCCGCATAAGCATCGGGATTGCGCGTGTCGATGATGACACACGGCTCATGCTTCATGAAGGTCGCGAGGTCGTCTGCGGAAATGAGAACGTCTGCCATTTTAGCCTCCACTCATGTTGAACATCGTTGTTGAACCGTCTGTAGAAGAGCCGTCGGTGTATTGCCCCGACCTAAGTCAATGGGCGTTACCTCCTTGCTGTTCGCGGGCATTGTCCGCGAGCATCTTGCGGAGCTGTTTGGTCGCGGGAGTGACGATCGCCACGAAATAGGCCTCGCGCAGGCGCCGCTGCGCGCGATGAGATTTGAGATAGCCGCGCGCACCACAATGCAGCATCGCGGCATGGGCGGCGGCGACCGCCGCGTCGCCCGCACGCAAGCGCAGATCGACCACGGCACGCCAGTAGTCGTTACCCGTCTCGTATGGCGTCGCGGCGAGCATCATCGTCTCAGCCTCCATCTTCGCCAGCATGCCGGCAAAATCCTCAGGCTGCTGCGGCAGGAAGCAATTGACGTGGGCAAGCGAGGGTTTCACGCTCTCCATGATGGCGACGCAGTCGCGGAGCAATCCGTGCGCCATGCCCATCTGCATCAGGATGAAGCCGGCTCGGATCTTCTTTACGAAGGGCATCGCCGGTGCGGCGAGCACGTGGTCATCGGGAATGAAGGTATCGCGGAATTGCACCGCATATGTACCGGTCCCATCCATGGCGAGGAACGGCTTGCATGATGTCAGCGAGAGGTTCTCATCCGCACAGTCGGCGATGAACATCACTTTCTCGCCGGTCTCCTCGATCTCGAAGATCGTGCCGAACAGATGGCCAGGTCCGAGATTGGAGACCCATGGCAGCGCGCCGCGTATGATGTATCCGCCTTCGGTGCGTTTTCCCTTTAACTTCAGCTTCTCGATGCCGAAGAAGCTCTTCATCGGGTTGGAAAGTCCGGTGCCGCCGAGCGTCCTGCCGCTGGCGGCGGCGCTTAGATACTTCGCTTTCAGCACGGCATTCTCGGAGTTGAGAATGTACCAGACCAGTGTGTTCTGGCACCACGCCATGAAGGCTGTGGAGCCGCAGGTCTCGCCGATGACGGAGATGCCAGCGATCGTGTCGCGCAGATCGGCGTGAGCCGACCATGCGCCCGCATCGCCGAGATGGCGCAGCGCCCGATCGGGATAGATCGTGCCTTCGTCGATCTCCAGCGCGATTGGCGTCAGCTCACGCCGCGCGACGGCGCCGATGCGATCGGCGAGCGGTTCGACATCGCCGACAACAGACTCTTTCAACAACGCAGCCGATGCAGTCATCGCGATCTCCGCAATGTGGAAGCACCATCGTTCGTCATTGCGCGGAGCGTTAGCGACGAAGCAATCCAGAACCTGCTTCCGAAAAGACTGGACCGCTTCGCTTCGCAATGACGGGGTTGATGACGACGTGACGTTACGCGGACACTTCGAGATTGACCGGACGGGTGAACGTGTTGGCGACGGGTGACCACTTCTTCACATGGGTGATCAACGCATCGACTTCCGATTGCGGAATGCCTTCGCATTCCATGTCGACCTTGACGCGCACATCGGTGAAGCCGACCGGCTTTTCGCTGACATCGCCGGTGCCCCACACGGCAGTGATGTTGAGATCGCCTTCGAGCTGCAGTTCGAGCTTGTTGACGATCCAGCCCCGATGCACCGCATTGGCGTGCAGGCCGACGGCGAGGCAGGAACCGAGCGCAGCTAACGAGGCTTCCGACGGATTCGGCGCGGTGTCGTCGCCGAGTAATGCCGGCGGCTCATCGACGATGTAGGGCGGCAGACTGCGGATGTAGTTGGCGTGGCGGAATTTGCCTTCGGCGACGGTCTTGCACTTCAGCGTCTTGATGACGTTCGGATTGGCCTTCCCGTTGGCGATCAGCTGTTCGAGTCCGCCCTTGTCGATCGGTGCGAGGCAGCCGGTCAGGACGGTTTTGGCGGCAACAGCGGTCATGGACGTCTCCTTGATAAAAATACAGAACGGTCTGTATCTTTGCAGGATGCATGCCATCGCAGTCCGCCCATGCCACACCGAATGATTTCAAGGAGTTATGGGAGAGCACCCCGATCCGTTACCGCCTAAGCCGCAGTCAGTGGCGCCGATTCATCAGCCAAACGCTCGAATCTTGATCACGGCGCCGGACGCTCGCTTGCGCCGGCGTTCGCGCATGTCATATTGACGCGGTAATGACCGATCCGACGCCTCAAGACACCGAAAGGGCCACGCCGCGCGACCGGCTGATGGACGCGGCGACGCGGCTGTTCTGCAAGAACGGCATCAACGCCACCGGCATCGACGCCATCGTGGCCGAGGCCGGGACAGCCAAGACCACGCTGTACAAGATCTTCAAATCAAAGGGAGATCTGGTCGAAGCCGTGCTCGAGACCGAAGGCAGGAGCTGGCGTGCCTGGTTTCTCGCGGCGATCGCAGCGCCTGCCACCCCCCGGGAGAAGCTCGATGCCATCTTCCCGGCGCTGAAAAGATGGTTTGGCGAGGACAGCTATACGGGCTGCGTTTTCATCAACGCCGTGGGCGAACACCCGAAGGACGAGACCCGGCTCCGCGACCTCACAATTCAGCATAAGACATTTGTTCTCAAACACATAAGCGAACTCGCACACGCCGCGGGCGCATCCCGGCCGGATGCGCTGGCGCACCAGATCGGCCTGCTGATGGACGGCGCAATTGTCGCCGCGATGGTGACGCGCGACCCCGATGTGGCCGACGCTGCGGCCCAAGCCGCGGCCGCCCTGCTCGACGGCGCCTGCGGCCCCGCCAGATCAAAGCGCAAGAGAACGGTCGTTCTCCAGGGCGGCGCTGCTGCATTGGCGAAAGAAGACCTTAGTGTCGTCGAATAGTTGAGATTTAATCGACAAAACCGCAGAACACAAAGAATTGACGAATTATTCAGTTCTTCGTGTTTTTAAGGCGAACTTTCAAACTAGATAGGTTAGAAGGTCGCCGCACCAGGTTGGGTCCGTACAAGGCCAAACCCCTCGCCCGAACTTCCGCGCGACTAGAAAATTCAGGACGCCACAATGTCTCGCCAGGACGCGAACGCCGCTTTTGCCCTCTCTTCATTCCTCCAGGGCGCCAACGCTACTTACATCGACGACCTCTATGCCCGCTTCGAAAAGGACCCCTCCTCGGTGGATGCCGAGTGGCAGGAGTTCTTCAAGAGTCTGAAGGACACGTCCGCGGACGTACGGAAGAATGCCGCCGGTCCGTCCTGGGAAAAATCAAACTGGCCGGTGACGCCAAATGACGATCTGACCCATGCTCTGGACGGCAACTGGGCCAAGGTCGAGAAGGCCATCGGCGCCAAGCTCGCCGCCAAAGCCGAGAAGGGCGAGCAGGTTCCGGTCGGCGATCTGATTCAGGCGACACGCGATTCGGTCCGCGCCCTGATGCTGATCCGCGCCTACCGCATGCGCGGCCACTTCCACGCCAATCTCGATCCGCTCGGCATCGAAGGTGTCAAGGATCACGAAGAACTCGATCCGAAGTCCTACGGCTTCACCGACGCCGATCTCGACCGCAAGATCTTCATCGATAACGTCATCGGCCTCGAATACGGCACGCTCCGCGAGATCACCGCGATCCTCCAGCGCACCTATTGCCAGACGCTCGGCGTCGAGTTCATGCACATCTCCAATCCGGCGCAGAAGGCCTGGATCCAGGAACGCATCGAAGGGCCGGACAAGGAAATCTCGTTCACGCCGGAAGGTCGCCGCGCCATTCTGATGAAGCTGATCGAAGCCGATGGCTTCGAGAAGTTCTGCGACGTCAAGTTCACCGGCACCAAGCGCTTCGGCCTCGACGGTGGCGAATCGCTGATCCCCGCACTTGAACAAATCATCAAGCGCGGCGGAAGCCTCGGCGTGAAGGAAATCGTGCTGGGCATGCCGCATCGCGGCCGCCTCAACGTGCTGACCCAGGTCATGGGCAAGCCGCACCGCGCCCTGTTCCATGAGTTCAAGGGTGGCTCGGCGAATCCCGACGAAGTCGAGGGCTCAGGCGACGTGAAGTATCACCTCGGCGCATCGTCGGACCGCGAATTCGACCAGAACAAGATCCATCTGTCGCTGACCGCCAACCCGTCGCATCTCGAAATCGTCGATCCCGTGGTGCTCGGCAAGGTTCGCGCCAAGCAGGATCAGCACGGCGATCCGCCGGACATGCGCGTCTCGGTGCTGCCGCTGCTCATGCATGGCGACGCAGCCTTCGCAGGCCAGGGCGTCGTGGCGGAATGTTTCGCGCTGTCGGACCTGAAGGGCTATCGCACCGGCGGTTCGATCCACTTCATCGTCAACAACCAGATCGGCTTCACCACCTATCCGCGTTACTCGCGTTCGTCGCCCTATCCGTCCGACGTCGCCAAGATGATCGACGCGCCGATCTTCCACGTGAACGGCGACGATCCGGAAGCTGTCGTGTTCGCGGCCAAGATCGCCGTGGAATTCCGTCAGAAGTTCCACAAGCCTGTCGTCATCGACATGTTCTGCTATCGCCGCCACGGCCACAACGAAGGCGACGAGCCGGCATTCACCCAACCGGTGATGTACAAGAAGATCGGCGCGCATCAGTCGACCGTCGATATGTATGCCAAGCGCCTGATCGCCGAGAACGTGCTGACCCAGGCCGATTTCGACAAGGCGAAGGCCGACTGGCGCGCCAAGCTCGATACCGAGCTTGAAGCCGGCACCAGCTACAAGCCGAATAAGGCCGACTGGCTCGACGGCAAGTGGGCCGGCCTCAAGATCGCCCATGAGGACGAAGAGCCGCGCCGCGGTGTCACCGGCGTCGATGTCGCGACGCTGAAGGCGATCGGCACCCAGATCACCAAGGTGCCGGATGGCTTCCGCATCCACCGCACCGTGCAGCGTTTCCTCGACGCACGCGCCAAGGCGATCGCATCAGGCGAAGGCATCGACTGGGCCACTGGCGAAGCACTTGCCTTCTGCTCGCTGATGGAAGAAGGCCACCACATCCGCCTGTCCGGCCAGGACTCCGAGCGCGGCACGTTCTCGCAGCGTCACTCGGTCTGGTTCGACCAGGAAGACGAGAGCCGCTACACGCCGTTCAACCATCTCGGCGAGAAGCAGGGTCGCTACGAGGTTATCAATTCGCTGCTGTCGGAAGAAGCCGTGCTCGGCTTCGAATATGGCTACTCCCTCGCCGAGCCGAACACGTTGACCCTATGGGAAGCGCAGTTCGGTGATTTCGCCAATGGCGCGCAGGTCGTGTTCGACCAGTTCATCTCCTCGGGCGAGCGTAAGTGGCTACGCATGTCGGGCCTCGTCTGCCTTCTGCCGCACGGCTATGAAGGCCAGGGACCCGAGCACTCCTCTGCACGCCTCGAGCGCTTCCTGCAGATGTGCGCGGAAGACAACATGCAGGTGGTCAACCCGACGACCCCGGCGAATTACTTCCATATGCTGCGCCGTCAGCTCAAGCGCGAGATCCGCAAGCCGCTGATCGTGATGACGCCGAAGTCGCTGCTGCGCCACAAGCGTGCCGTGTCGAAGCTCGACGAACTCGGTGCGGGTACCTCGTTCCACCGCGTGCTGTTCGACGATGCCGAGAAGCTGCAGCCGGACAACAAGATCCGCCGCGTCGTGCTGTGCTCCGGCAAGGTCTATTATGATCTTTTCGAAGAGCGCGAGAAGCGCGGCATCGACGACATCTACCTGCTGCGTATCGAGCAGCTCTATCCGGTGCCGCTGAAGACGCTGGTACAGGAACTGACCCGGTTCAAGGGCGCAGAGTTCGTCTGGTGCCAGGAAGAGCCGCGCAATATGGGCGGCTGGCACTTCATCGAGCCCTATCTGGAATGGGTGCTCAACCAGATCAACGCCACACACAAGCGTCCGCGTTACGCCGGCCGCGCCGCCTCGGCCGCGACGGCCACCGGCCTGATGTCCAAGCATCTCGCTCAGCTCAAGGCGTTCCTCGACGAAGCGCTGGGCTAAGCATTCACCGTCACTGCAATGCCCCGCTTCGCGCGGGGCATTCGCGCACCCGTCTTATTTGAAATCTACACTTCGACCTCTTTCAGGCCTGATCGATCCCAAAACTTTCGGATCGGATCGTCCGGCCGCAACAGGAAGCAGACCATGACTGACATTCGCGTTCCCACGCTCGGCGAGTCCGTGACCGAAGCCACCATCGGCCGCTGGTTCAAGAAGCCCGGCGATGCCGTCGCCGTCGACGAGCCGTTGGTTGAACTCGAGACCGACAAGGTCACCATCGAAGTGCCGGCGCCGTCGGCCGGTACGCTCAGCGAAATCGTCGCCAAGGATGGCGAAACCGTCGCCGTCGGCGCGCTGCTCGGTCAGATCACCGACGGCGCTGGTGGCGCCAAACCGGCTGCTGCCGCGCCGAAGGCCGAAGCTGCTCCGGCTGCTGCGCCGGCCGCCGCCGCTGCAGCACCGTCGAAGACTCTCGCGGCTGATACCCCGCTCGCTCCGTCGGTGCGCAAGCTCTCGGCTGAGAGCGGCGTCGACGCCGCCGGTGTCGCCGGTTCGGGCAAGGATGGGCGCGTGACCAAGGGCGACATGCTCGCCGCCATCGAAAAGGCGGCCTCGTCGCCGACCCCGGTGAACCAGCCAGCCGCTGCCGTGCAAGTGCGCGCCGCTTCTCCGGCTGACGATGCTGCCCGCGAAGAGCGCGTGAAGATGACGCGCCTGCGTCAGACCATCGCCCGCCGCCTCAAGGACGTGCAGAACACCGCTGCGATGCTCACCACCTTCAACGAGGTCGACATGACCGCGGTGATGGCGCTGCGCACGCAGTATAAGGACGTGTTCGAGAAGAAGCACGGCAACAAGCTCGGCTTCATGGGCTTCTTCACCAAGGCCTGCGTGCAGGCGCTGAAGGACATCCCTGCCGTCAATGCGGAGATCGACGGCAGCGACATCATCTACAAGAACTACTACCACATCGGCGTTGCCGTCGGCACCGACAAGGGCCTCGTGGTCCCGGTCGTGCGCGAATGCGACTCGAAGTCGATCTCCCAGATCGAGCGCGACATCGCCGACTTCGGCAAGCGCGCCCGTGACGGCCAGCTCAAGATCGACGAGATGCAGGGCGGCACCTTCACCATCACCAATGGCGGCATCTACGGCTCGCTGATGTCGACCCCGATCCTGAACGCCCCGCAGGCCGGCATCCTCGGCATGCACAAGATCCAGGAGCGTCCGGTCGTGGTCGGCGGCAAGATCGAGATCCGTCCGATGATGTATCTGGCGCTCAGCTACGATCACCGCGTGATCGACGGCAAGGAAGCGGTGACGTTCCTCGTGCGCGTCAAGGAGAGCCTGGAAGATCCGGCACGTCTCGTTCTGGATCTGTAAGTAGAACATCGTCATGGCCGGGTTTGTCCTGGCCATGACGCCTTGCTTCCTTCATCGACAGCTGAGACGTGGATGACCGGGACAAGCCCGGGCATGACGGAGACAAAGGGCTGGTGCTCATGACTGCTAGTCAAGACAGCGTCGTCATCATCACCGGCGGAAGCCGTGGCATCGGCCGCGCGACAGCGCTCAAGGCGGCTGCTCAGGGCTTCAAGGTCGTGGTCGCCTACGCCAGCAACAAGACGGCGGCCGACGAGGTCGTTGCGCAGATCGAAGCCGGAAACGGCAAGTCCATCGCCGTGAAATGCGATGTCGGCTCGGAGGCCGACATCCTCGCCCTGTTCAAGGCTGCCGATGCCTTCGGTCCGCTCGGCGCGCTGGTGAACAATGCCGGCATCGTCGGCCCCAGCATCCGTGTCGAGGACATGACCGCCGAACGCATCACCCGCATGATGGCGGTGAATGTCACCGGCAGCTTCCTCTGCGCCCGCGAGGCGGTGAAGCGCATGTCCACCAGGCATGGCGGCAAAGGCGGCGTCATCGTCAATCTGTCATCGGTCGCTGCAAAACTGGGCTCGGCCAATACTTACGTCGATTATGCGGCGTCGAAAGGCGCCATAGATACCTTCACCGTCGGTCTCAGCCAGGAAGTCGCCGCCGAAGGCATCCGTGTCGTCGGCCTTCGTCCCGGCCTGATCGACACCGAGATCCACGCCAGCGGCGGCGAGCCCGATCGTGCGCATCGTCTCGCTGTCCATGTACCGATGAAACGTGTCGGCACCGCAGATGAAATCGCCAATGCGATCGTCTGGCTGCTGTCCGGCGATGCCTCCTACATCACGTCATCCATTCTCGACGTGTCGGGTGGCCGTTAACACCCCACATCCAATTCAATCCCAAGCACCACAGGACTTCATCATGGCTACTTACGATCTCGTCGTCATCGGCACCGGCCCCGGAGGCTATGTTTGCGCGATCCGCGCAGCGCAGCTCGGCATGAAGGTGGCCGTGGTCGAGAAGAACAGCACGCTGGGTGGCACCTGTCTCAATGTCGGCTGCATGCCGTCGAAGGCGCTGCTGCACGCGTCCGAGCTTTTCGAGGAAGCCGGCCACTCCTTTGCCAAGATGGGCATCAAGGTCGCGGCGCCAGCCCTCGATATGCCAGCGATGATGAACTTCAAGCAGCAGGGCATCGACGGCAACGTCAAGGGCGTCGAATTCCTGATGAAGAAGAACAAGATCGATGTCGTCTCCGGCACCGGCAAAGTGCTCGGCACCGGCAAAGTTGAAGTCACCGGCGCTGACGGCAAGGCCCAGACGCTGGAGACCAAGAACATCGTGATTGCTTCGGGTTCGGCTGTCGCCAATCTGAAGGGCATCGCGATCGACGAGAAGCGTATCGTCTCCTCCACGGGCGCGCTCTCGCTCGAGAAGGTTCCGGAAAAACTGATCGTGGTCGGCGCCGGTGTGATCGGCCTCGAACTCGGCTCGGTGTGGCGCCGGCTCGGCGCGCAGGTGACTGTCGTTGAATTCCTCGATCGCATCCTGCCCGGCATGGACGGCGAAGTCGCAAAACAGTTCCAGCGCATGCTGGAGAAGCAGGGCATGACCTTCAAGCTCGGCGCCAAGGTGACCGGTGTTGACTCGTCGGGCAAGACGCTCAAGGCGAATATCGAGCCCGCCGCTGGCGGCGCTGCTGAATCGCTCGAAGCCGACGTCATTCTCGTGGCCATCGGCCGCACGCCCTACACCGCCGGTCTCGGCCTGCAGGAAGCCGGCGTTGCGCTGGACGAGCGCGGCCGCATCAAGATCGACCATCACTTCGCCACCAATGTGAAGGGCGTCTATGCCATCGGTGACGTGGTTGCCGGTCCGATGCTCGCACACAAGGCGGAAGACGAAGGCGTGGCGGTTGCCGAGATCCTGGCCGGCCAGGCCGGTCACGTGAACTATGACGTGATCCCGGGCGTCGTCTACACCACGCCCGAGGTCGCCGCGGTCGGCAAGACCGAGGAAGAACTCAAGGCCGCTGGTGTGAACTACACTGTCGGCAAGTTCCCGTTTACGGCCAATGGCCGCTCGAAGGTCAACCAGACCACCGACGGTTTCGTGAAGATTCTGGCCGACGCCAAAACCGATCGCGTGCTCGGCGTGCACATGATCGGCCGCGAAGTTGGCGAGATGATCCACGAAGCCTGCGTACTGATGGAATTCGGCGGTTCCGCCGAGGACCTGGCCCGTACCTGCCACGCGCATCCGACCCGCTCGGAAGCGGTCAAGGAAGCGGCGCTTGCAGTGGGCAAGCGTGCCATCCATATGTGAGGCTCCCGTCGGCCTTGTGCCGACATGGAGATTTCGCTGATGATGCGCCGCGCGTTGCAGCCGTTCTGGTTCCTGCTCGCTTCGATCTTCCTGATCGAAGCATGGCTGTGGGATCACCTTGAGCCGGTCGTTGCGCGCGTCGTCGCCGTCATTCCGCTGCGCGCCTTCAAGGCATGGTGCGCGGCGAAGGTCGCGGGATTGTCACCCTATCCTTCGCTGCTCATCTTCGTCGTCCCGGTGACTTTGCTACTGGTGCCGCTGAAATTCGCCGAAGTCTATCTGCTCACGCACCATCTGTGGATCAGCGCGATTGTTCTGATCGTCGCTTCCAAATTCGTCGGAATGGGCGTGCTGGCCTTCTCCTTCGATGTCACGCGTGACAAACTGCTGCAGATCGGCTGGTTTCGCGCGTTCTTCATATTCCTCGTCAATATGAAACAGCGGGCGCATGATTTCGTCGCACCGGTAATGTCGCGCATCAAGGCAAAGATCGCCGCACTACGCGGCCGATCATCGCGGTGGCTGCGCTTCGCGCAGCGTCTTCGCAACCGCGTTCACTCGACGCGCTAGGCAAACAGGAGAGCGGATTTGGCTGAACTCGCACGTATCCGAACTCCTCTTCTCGATCTCGCCTATGAACAGAGTGGCCCGAGCGACGGTCTCCCAGCGATCCTTCTGCATGGCTTTCCGTATGACATCCGTAGCTATGACGATGCTGCGGCGCTGATCAACGACGCCGGCTTTCGCACCATCGTGCCCTATCTGCGCGGTTATGGACCAACGCGTTTCCTGTCGAAGGAGACGATCCGCTCCGGACAGCAAGCCGCGCTCGGGCAGGACCTGCTCGATTTCATGGACGCGCTGCGGATCGAAAAAGCGGTCGTCGCGGGCTACGACTGGGGCGGCCGCGCGGCCTGCATCGTCTCGGCGCTATGGCCCGAGCGCGTGCATGGCCTCGTCAGTTGCACCGGCTACAATATCCAGGATCTCACCAACGCCACCCGGCCTTACGAACCGGAACAGGAAGTGCGGCAGTGGTATCAATACTACTTCCACACCGAACGCGGCCGGAACGGCCTGACGCAGAACCACGCCGGTATCAGCAAGCTGCTGTGGAAGATGTGGTCACCCTCCTGGGATTTCGACGATGCGACTTTCGCGCGCTCGGCATCCTCATTCGACAATGAGGATTTCGTCGATGTGGTCGTGCAATCCTACATGCACCGCACCGCCAGTGTGGCCGGCGATCCCGCCTATGATTTTGTCGAGGACCGGCTCGCTGCGCAGCCGAGGATCGATGTGCCGACCATTGTGCTGCATGGAGAAGACGACGGCGTGGGTCCGGTCAAGGCATCGGAGAATCACGGCCGACACTTTACCGGCCATTATGAGCGCCGCGTCATCGCGGGAGCCGGGCACAATGTCCCGCAAGAAAAGCCCCAGGAGTTTGCGGAAGCGGTGATCGAGTTGTGCAGAAGGTAGCGCTCCCTTTTCACCTCTCCCCTACCAGGGAGAGGTGTTCGAGCGCCGCCGCGACACCTGAACATCGCCGCGCATTCCTTTTTTGTCACATCAGATGCACGGCATGCGGCGCGAACAGGCCGATGGCGGTAAAGCCGAGGCCGACGAGACCGAGCGCGCCCGCGACCCAGGCCAGCGCGAGCATGCCTGTAATGATCGTTGCCGAGGCGAGCACGATTCCGATCTGGAAGGCAGCTGAAGCCACTTCGTAGTGATGATAACGCGCCATTGCGAGATCGCGCTCATGCTCCGCATGCTTCGCGCGCGCGGCGAGCTGTTCGGAGCCTTCACCGGTTTCCGGCTCGTTGCGGTAACGTTGCGCCGTCTTGTTCCAGTCATCGATCTGCTTGGCCAGCGCCGCCTTCGCGGCATCGTCGCCCATCAGGCCCAGGCTGAGTTTGGCGTGTTCCGAGGTCGCCTGCACCACGGTACGGCGGACGCTCTTGGCCTGGAAGAAGGCCCACAGATTCGAAGCCTCGACATTCTTGCTGATCGATTCGGTCTGCGCGCCCTTGCCGAGCGTTTCCGAGAACGCCAGAAACAGCGCCAGCAGCGAAATCAGCAGTGCGATCTTCTTGTTCGAGCCGGACGCATGCTCGGCATGCTCCGCGTGCTCCATACTCTCATGCGCGCCCATCAGGTCCCCCATGGCAAAAGCGGCCGAGCTTTGGCCGAACAGATTGTCGCATGCAAGGACAATGTGGCGATGACGGGGGTCGTCGCCAGCAACTCCCGCCTCATGGTCAGGAGGCCCAGCGGTGCAATTGCGCCGCTGACCGCGCCGTCTCGAACCATGAGTTGTGGGCGCGCCGCATCCATCCTTCGAGACGCGGCCTACGGCCGCTCCTCAGAGAGAGTCTGCCTCATCAAGCGATCTGGAGCGCTTTTCGACTGCTTTTGCTCGGAACAATGCCCGTTCAGCTCAGGATCTCGATCCTCCGTCCCTCATCCTGAGGAGCCGCGCAGCGGCGTCTCCCTTGCGAATGGCGTAGCCATTCGCAAGGGATGGCCGAAAAGGCTCCGCGCCAAGCCATCTCATGGTTCGAGACGGCGCTGCGCGCCTCCTCACCTCAGCCTGAACGCAACTGCGTTCAGGCGGGAGGGACAGAGTGTGTCGCGCGCCGTCTGGGCGACCAGCAGCGCCAAACTACTGACTGCATTTCCAGTCAGACTCTCAGGACGAGGGGGAGATTGCTGCGACTACGCCCGCGGATGCGCCGTCTTGTAGACCTCGAAAAGCCGTTCGGTATCGATTCCGGTGTAGATCTGCGTGGTCGAAAGCGAGGCGTGCCCGAGCAGTTCCTGGATGGCACGCAGATCGCCGCCACGGGTCAGCAGGTGGGTGGCGAAAGAATGGCGGAGCGCATGCGGGGTGGCGCTGTCGGGCAGACCGAGAGCCCCGCGCATCCGCTCCATGGTGAGCTGGATGATGCGCGGCGACAGCGGACCGCCGCGAGCGCCCACGAATATCGGGCCATCCGCCGGTAATGGATGGGGACACATGGCTGCGTATTCCGCAATCAACTCCAGCACATTGTGCAGCACCGGCACCATGCGGGTCTTGTTGCCTTTGCCGTTGACGATCAGGACATCGCCCTTGCCGGGGGAGGGCACGTCCCGGCGCTTCAAATCAAGCGCTTCGGAGATGCGCAGGCCAGACCCATAGAGCAGCGCCATGACGGCGGCATCGCGTGCCCAGATCCACGGCTCACGATTCTCCCCCGCCCGCTCGTCGGCGTCGGTGAGGCGCTTGGCGGAGGCCATTTGCAGCGGCTTCGGCAGGCTTTTGCCAATCTTCGGCGCACGTATCGAAGACAGCGCACCGACCGAACCGAGCCCCTCGCGTTCGAGGAAGCGGGCGAACGAGCGCAATCCCGCCAGCGCCCGCATCAGCGAGCGCCCGGCGATGTCATCACCGCGCCGCGCTGCCATGAAGGCGCGGACGTCATTGGCCGCAAGCTTCGCAAATCGCGTCAGCGTCACCTGCCCGCCCCAGTGATCGGCGAGAAACAGCATGAACTGACGGACGTCGCGCGCATAGGCCTCGAGCGTCTTCGGCGACAGCCGCCGCTCGGCACGCAGATGCGACAGCCAGCGCGTCATCTGCAGCGAGACATCCGCATCGGCGCAAATCAGCTCAATGGCCGGCTGTTTCGACTCGGCAGGCTGGTTCTTTGCGGCTTTGGCCATGGGCGATCCACTGAATGAGGCAGCGATTATCCCGTCCGCGGGTTTCGCATTGGTGAACCGCTGGCCTCGCGGCAGCATGACGCCTAAATTGGACGTTCCGTTGTTCGACGATTTTGCCCTCGCGAGTTCCGATCCGCCCATGAGTTCAGCTCCACGCCCCCCCTCCTCGTCGGGGATCGTCGATGTGCTGGTGCCGGTGGCGCTGGATCAGGCCTATTCCTACAGGGTGCCGCGCGGGCTGGACCTGCAGCCGGGCGACGTCGTTACCGTGCCGCTCGGCGCCCGCGAGGTGATCGGCGTGGTCTGGGCGGAAAACACCAATCCCGATCCGCGCCTGCACAATCGGCTCAAGGACGTCGGCGAAAAACTCGACGTCCCCTCATTGCGGCAGGAATTGCGGCAGCTGGTCGACTGGGTCGCGAATTACACACTGTCCGCCCGCGGCATGGTGATGCGCATGACCCTGCGCATGGGCGAACATCTCGGCCCCGAGCGCATGAAGCTCGGTGTCCGCCTCGTCGGAGAGGCGCCGAAGCGCATGACCTCGGCACGCGTCCGCGTGATCGAAATTCTGCGCGACGGATTGCTGCATGGCAAATCCGATGCAGCACGCGAGGCCGGCGTCAGCGCCGGTGTGATCGACGGACTGGTGGATGAAGGCACGCTGGCCGTCGAGGTCATGCCGCCGCCGTTGCCGCCACCGCCGCCCGATCCATCCTTCGTCGAACCGGATTTTTCGCCCGATCAAGCTGTGGCGGCCGAAGCGATCCGCAAGCTCGCCTCGACAGGCGCGTTTCAGGCGGCGCTCCTCGACGGGGTCACCGGCTCCGGCAAAACCGAAGTTTATTTCGAAGCGGTGGCCGAGATCATCAAGCGCGGCGAACAGGTCCTGATCCTGATGCCGGAAATCGCCCTGACCGGACAATTTCTCGACCGCTTCGCCAGACGCTTTGGCGTGCGGCCGATGGAGTGGCATTCCGAGCTGACGCCGCGCACCCGCGCGCGCAACTGGGCTGCGATCGCCAATGGCGATGCACATGTCGTGGTCGGCGCACGCTCGGCGCTCTTCCTGCCCTATGCGAAGCTCGGCCTCATCATCATCGATGAAGAACACGATCAGGCCTACAAGCAGGATGAAGGCGCGCATTATCACGCCCGCGACATGGCCGTCGTCCGCGCTTCCATCGCCGGGATTCCGATCGTGCTGGCGTCAGCCACGCCCTCCGTCGAATCGGAAGTGAATGCGCGCAAGGGCCGCTATCAGCGCATCGCGCTGCCGTCGCGGTTCGGCGGCCAGCACATGCCACAGATCGAAGCTATCGATTTGCGCCGCGAAGGCCCGTCGCGCGGACGCTTCATCGCACCGCGGCTGGCCGAGAAAATCGTGCATGCGATCGAGCGTAAGGAACAGGCATTGCTGTTTCTCAACCGCCGTGGCTATGCACCTCTCACACTGTGCCGCAGCTGCGGTCATCGCTTCGCCTGCACCATTTGCGACGCCTGGCTGGTCGATCACCGTTTCCGAAAGCGCCTTGTGTGCCATCATTGCGGTTACTCGGAACCGCGACCGCATCAGTGCCCGCATTGCGGCGCCGAGGAATCGCTGGCGGCCATCGGCCCCGGTGTCGAGCGCCTGCAGGAAGAGGCGGCCGACCTGTTTCCCGGCGCACGCACCATGGTGCTGTCGAGCGATCTCATCACCTCGGTGGAATCGATGCGTGCCGAACTTGCCGAGATCGCGGAAGGCCGCGTCGACGTCATCATTGGCACCCAGCTGGTCGCCAAGGGACATAATTTTCCGCGCCTCAACCTAGTCGGTGTGATCGATGCAGATCTGGGCCTCGGCAATGGCGATCCGCGCGCGGCGGAGCGCACCTTCCAGATGCTCAATCAGGTGATCGGCCGGGCCGGCCGCGAGCAGGGCCGCGGCGTCGGCTATCTGCAGACTCATCAACCCGAGCATCCCGTCATGAAGGCGCTGGTCGCGAACGACCGCGAGGCGTTCTACGACAACGAGATCGAATCGCGCGAGCGCGCCGGCTATCCGCCGTTCGGCCGGCTGGCGGCGATGATCATTTCGGGTGGCGACCGGCCGACGGCGGAAGGTTTTGCACGAAAACTCGCGGCCTGTGCGCCGGTCGACGAGCGCATCCTCGTGCTCGGCCCGGCCGAGGCTCCGCTGGCCGTGATCAAGGGGCGATATCGGTTCCGGCTCCTGGTGAAGTCAGCCCGAAACGTCGATCTCTCGCGCTACTTGCGGGATTGGCTTGCCCATGCGCCCAAAACAGCGGGCAATCTCAAGCTCGAGGTCGACGTCGATCCACAGAGCTTCCTGTAGCCACGGGTGGCGTGCCGCCATGCTATGGTCTGCCGATTGATTCGGGAGACCCTTGGCCGTGTCGGCGGACGATCTGAGCGCCCCGCTGGGACAGAAACCTGCGCAAGTTAAGCGCCGGTTCCGGCTGCCCTTTACCGGCACCCAGGCCGCTGCAACGGCACTCGGCCTGCTGATGGTCGGCTTTGCCGGCGTCGCTGTCTTCCACAAGGATCCGATGGGTGGCGAGCCGGTCGCACGCGTTGCCATCAAGGCCCCCGAAACGGCACCCCAGAAGCCACCGAGCCCCCCGCCGGTCGATGTAAAGCATGGCATGCCGGATGTCGCCAGGATCGATGCGCCGGGCCAGAAGACGATCACCATCATCGATGGCTCCAGCGGCGCCCGGCAGAACGTGGTGGTCGCCACCGACGGGTCGGAAGGCGCAGCGCCCGACGCAGCGCCCGTCATGACCGGCATCGACCAGAAGCTGCTTGAACAATCCCGCTATGGCATGGTGCCCATTGCGGTGGGCGGCCTGAAGCCGGTCAATGTCTATGCCGCCGGCTCCGAGGCCGAGCGCACCAAGGCGATACGGACGCCGAGCATCGCCATCGTGATCGGCGGCCTCGGTGTCGGCGCCGCCAAGACCATCGAGGCCATCACCAAACTGCCGCCGGCCGTCACGCTCGCCTTCACGCCTTATGGCTCCGATCCCAGCAAGCTGGTCGAGCGCGCCCGCGCACAGCGCCACGAGATCCTGCTGCAGTTGCCGCTCGAACCATTTGACTATCCCGACAACGACCCCGGCCCGCAGACGCTGCTGGCATCCGCGACGCCCGAGCAGAACATCGACCGCATGATGTGGCATATGAGCCGCTTCCAGGGCTATGTCGGTATCGGCAACTTCATGGGCGCCCGCTTTATCGCCACCGACGCGGCCATGCAGGCGGTCGCGAAGGAGGCCAACAAGCGCGGTCTGGCACTGTTTGACGACGGATCGTCGTCGCGCAGCGTGGCGCCGGCCGCGGCCGAAGCATTGGGCATGCCGTTTGCGCGCGCCGATCTGACCATCGACGCCGCGCCGAATTCGGCCGAAATCGACAAGGCACTGGCGAAGCTGGAAGGTCTCGCAAAAGAACGGGGTCTCGCCGTCGGCGCGGCGTCCTCTTTGCCAATTTCAATCGAGAAGATAAGCACTTGGGCGAAAGCCCTGGAATCGCGGGGGATCATGCTGGTGCCATTGACAACCGCGATGCTGAAATCAAAATCTAGCTAGCGTTGGAGTTGGAGGCCTGCGGTTCGGACAGAGCGCGACACGGCCTCAGGGGGACGCATGGCGGCCGGCCCGGCCAGGAAGCAATGGAATGACGCGATACGAAGATCTGCCTTACCGAACCTGTGTCGGCGTCATGCTGCTCAACCCTCAGGGGCGCGTTTTCATCGGCCGCCGCGCGGGCGGTATCGAGCATGTGGACGACACCCATGTCTGGCAGATGCCGCAGGGTGGCGTCGATCCCGGCGAGGACACCTGGGAAGCCGCCAAGCGCGAGCTCTATGAGGAGACCAGCGTCAGATCCGTCGAGAAACTTGGCGAGGTGCCGGACTGGCTGATCTATGACATTCCGCGCACCGTCGCCGGTCGGGCCTGGAAGGGTCGCTATCGCGGCCAGCGGCAGCGCTGGTTCGCGCTCCGCTTCACCGGCAACGAGAGCGAGATCAATGTCGTGCAGCCGCCGCACGGCCACAAGGCCGAGTTCGTCAGCTGGCGCTGGGAGCCGATGAAAAACCTTCCGGAATTGATCGTGCCGTTCAAGCGGCCAGTCTATGAACGCGTGGTGAAGGAATTCGCCGGCCTCGCCGGCGATTGATGCTGTGACGACCGACTCCCGTCCCTATCGGCCCAATGTGGGCATCGCGCTGTTCAACGCTGGCGGCGAAGTTCTGATCGGCCGCCGGTTCAAGGATGACGGGCCGGAGATCGTCCTGCCCGGCCTCGAATGGCAGATGCCGCAAGGCGGTGTCGACCCGGACGAGGATTTTCGTGTCGCCGCGATGCGTGAATTGTGGGAGGAGACCGGGGTCTCGCACGCCGATTATCTCGGCGAAACCGGCTGGATGACCTACGACTTCATCCCGCATGACGATCCCACCCACCGCTTCGCGCAGTTTCGCGGCCAGCGGCAGAAATGGTTCGCGCTGCGTTTCACTGGCGCCGATGACGAGGTCGATCCGCTGACGCCCCGCAACGGACAGCCCGCGGAGTTCGACGCGTGGCGCTGGGAGCGCCTCGACCGCGTCGCCGATCTGGTGGTGCCGTTTCGGCGCGCGGTGTATCGGGCGGTGGCAACGGAATTCGCAAGGTTTGTCCAGCCGTAAAAAAGCCCCGGGATCGCTCCCGGGGCTTTTTATCTTTTCTAGTCGGACGCTTAGTGCATCGCCGTCGAGGTGATGTTCTGCTGGATTACCTTGAACTGATCAAGGCGCTCGATGGCACGGTCGAGGGCGTTACCTTCCTTCTCGCTGAGTTTCTCTTCCATCTCGGCGATATCCTTCGCAAAGGCTTCGCGATCGAGTTCGGCGAGCGAGGTGGCGACATCCGCCAGCACCGTCAAACCCTTTTCGGAGATTTCAGCGATACCGCCGAGCACGATGATTTTCTCATGCTTGCCACCGGTCGTGACGGTCATGATGCCTGGGCGCAGGGCGACCACAGCCGGCGCGTGGCCAGCCATCACGCCGACATCGCCCTCGGCGCCGGGAATGTCGACCTGCTCGACTTCGCCTGAGAAGGCGAGCTTTTCCGGCGAGACGAGATCGAAGTGGAAGGTGGCCATCGTAACAACTCTCTTGGCTGATTTCCGCGGGCAACGCCTGCGGTCGAGCAGTCAGAACATCGAAATCGCTGCCGGCTGAACCGGCAGCGATAACCTTTCGAACTTAAGCGGCTTCGGCAGCCAGCTTCTTGCCCTTCTCGACAGCTTCTTCGATCGTGCCGACCATGTAGAAGGCAGCTTCCGGCAGGTGATCGTACTTACCTTCCACCAAGCCCTTGAAGCCCTTGATGGTGTCGGCGAGGTCGACAAACTTGCCCGGCGAGCCGGTGAAGATTTCAGCGACGTGGAACGGCTGCGACATGAAGCGCTCGATCTTGCGGGCGCGGGCCACGGCCAGCTTGTCCTCTTCGGACAGTTCGTCCATGCCGAGAATGGCGATGATGTCCTGCAGCGCCTTGTAGCGCTGGAGCACCTGCTGAACCTGACGGGCGACCGCATAGTGCTCCTCGCCGACAACCAGCGGAGAGAGCATGCGCGAGGTCGAGTCGAGCGGGTCCACCGCCGGATAGATGCCCTTTTCGGCGATCGAGCGCGACAGCGTGGTGGTCGCGTCAAGATGCGCGAACGAAGCGGCCGGCGCCGGGTCGGTCAAGTCGTCGGCCGGCACGTAAATGGCCTGCACCGAGGTGATCGAACCCTTGGTAGTGGTGGTGATGCGTTCCTGCAGCGCGCCCATGTCGGTCGCGAGCGTCGGCTGATAACCCACCGCCGAAGGAATACGGCCGAGCAGCGCCGACACTTCCGAACCCGCCTGGGTGAAGCGGAAGATGTTGTCGACGAAGAACAGCACGTCCTGGCCCTTGTCGCGGAAGTCTTCTGCGATGGTCAGACCGGTGAGCGCGACGCGGGCGCGGGCGCCCGGCGGTTCATTCATCTGGCCGAACACGAGGGCGCACTTCGAGCCTTCGCCGCCGCCCTTCTTGTTCACATTGGACTCGATGAACTCGTGATAGAGGTCGTTACCTTCGCGGGTACGCTCGCCGACGCCGGCGAACACCGAGTAGCCACCGTGCGCCTTGGCGACGTTGTTGATCAGTTCCTGAATGAGAACGGTCTTGCCCACGCCGGCGCCGCCGAACAGGCCGATTTTGCCGCCCTTGGCGTAGGGAGCCAGCAGGTCGACGACCTTGATGCCGGTGACGAGAATTTCCGCTTCCGTGGACTGGTCGGTGTATTCCGGAGCCGCCGCGTGAATCGGGCGCTTGGTGTCGGACTTCACCGGGCCGGCTTCGTCGATCGGCTCGCCGATGACGTTGATGATGCGACCGAGGGTGCCTTCGCCCACCGGCACCGTGATCGGCTGGCCGGAGTCGGTGACTTCCTGACCACGGACCAGACCTTCGGTGGTGTCCATCGCGATGGCGCGGACGGTGGATTCGCCGAGATGCTGAGCGACTTCGAGCACCAGACGGTTGCCACCGTTCTTGGTCTCGAGTGAGTTCAGAATGGCGGGCAGGTGACCTTCGAACTGCACGTCGACGACGGCGCCGATGACCTGGGTGATGCGTCCGGTTTGGTTGGCAGAAGCCATGGAAACTATCTCCTTGAAGTACGCGGTTCGGCCTGCGGGGAGACCGGAAGTGTTGGGTTGTTTGTTAGACGGCCTCGGCGCCGGAAATGATTTCGATCAGTTCCTTCGTGATCTGCGCCTGACGGGTCCGGTTGTAGACGAGGGTCTGCTTGCGGATCATCTCGCCGGCGTTGCGGGTCGCGTTATCCATCGCGCTCATCTGCGCGCCGTAGAACGAGGCGTTGTTTTCCAGCAAGGCGCGGAAGACCTGTACCGCCAGGTTGCGCGGCAACAGACCGTTGAGGATTTCGTCTTCCGCCGGCTCGTAGTCGTAAACCGGGGTCGGGCCAGTGGTCTCGGCCTGTTTGGTGACTTCCAGCGGGATGATCTGCTGGGCGGTCGGAATCTGGGCGATGACCGACTTGAAGCGCGAATAGAACAGCGTGCAGACGTCGAACTCACCCGCTTCGAAGCGGGCGATCACCTTCTTGGCGATATCCTCGGCATTGACGAAGCCGAGTTGACGTACCGAGCGCAGCTCGATGTTCTCGATGATCTGCTTGTCGAACTGGCGGCGCAGTTGCTCATAGCCCTTGCGGCCGACGCAGAAAAACTTGACCGTCTTGCCCTGGGCCATCAGCGCCTGGGCGCGCTCGCGGGCGAGACGCACGATCGACGAGTTGAAGGCGCCGGACAGGCCGCGCTCGCCGGTACAAACCAGCAGCAGATGCGTCTTGTCGTTGCCATTGCCGACCAGCAGCTGCGGGCCGGAGCCTGCAGTCGAAGCGCCGGCGATCGACGCGATCACCGCATCCATCTTCTCGGCGTAGGGACGCGCGGCTTCAGCGGCGGTCTGCGCCCGGCGCAGCTTCGACGCCGCAACCATCTGCATCGCCTTGGTGATCTTCTGCGTCGCCTTCGTCGAGGCGATGCGAACGCGCATGTCTTTCAGTGAGGCCATTCTCAGTCCACCCCGGCAATCACGCCTTCAGGCGGATCGCGAACCTCTGGATCGTCATGCCCGGCCGTGTGCCGGACAGTTACATTTCAAATGCATTCCAACACATCGATGGCCGGGCGAGCCCGGCCATGACAGTCAGCGTTACGCGAAGGTCTTCGCGAAACCTTCGACCGCTGCCTTCAGCTTGGCGGCGGTGTCATCGCTGAGATCGCGGCTGTCGCGGATCGAGGCGAGGATGTCGGCGTTCTTGCCGCGCAGCAGCGACAGCAGACCGTCTTCGAAGGCGCGAACCTTGTTCAGCGGAAGCGCGTCGAGATAGCCGTTGGTACCGGCCCAGATCACGGCGACCTGCTCTTCCATCTTCAGCGGCGAGAACTGCGGCTGCTTCAGGAGTTCAGTCAGGCGCGAACCGCGGTTCAAGAGGCGCTGGGTCGAGGCGTCGAGGTCCGAGCCGAACTGCGCGAAGGCCGCCATTTCGCGGTACTGCGCGAGCTCACCCTTGATCTTGCCGGCGACCTTCTTCATCGCCTTGGTCTGCGCCGACGAACCGACGCGCGACACCGACAGACCGACGTTCACTGCCGGGCGGATACCCTGGAAGAACAGGTCGGTCTCAAGGAAGATCTGACCGTCGGTGATCGAAATCACGTTGGTCGGGATGTAGGCCGACACGTCGTTCGCCTGGGTTTCGATGACCGGGAGAGCGGTCAGCGAGCCATTGCCCTGCTCATCGTTCAGCTTCGCAGCGCGCTCGAGGAGACGCGAGTGAAGGTAGAACACGTCGCCCGGATAAGCTTCGCGGCCCGGCGGACGGCGCAGCAGCAGCGACATCTGGCGATAGGCGACCGCCTGCTTCGACAAGTCGTCATAGATGATGACGGCGTGCATGCCGTTGTCGCGGAAATACTCGCCCATGGTGCAGCCGGTGAACGGCGCCAGGTACTGCATCGGAGCCGGGTCCGACGCGGTCGCCGCGACGACGACCGAGTACTCCATCGCGCCCTGCTCTTCGAGCACCTTCACGAACTGGGCCACCGTCGAGCGCTTCTGACCGACCGCGACGTAAACGCAGTACAGTTTCTGACTTTCCGGAGCGCCGGCCACGTTGAGCGGCTTCTGGTTCAGGATGGTGTCGAGGGCGATCGCGGTCTTGCCGGTTTGGCGGTCGCCGATGATCAGCTCGCGCTGGCCGCGGCCAACCGGGATCAGGGCGTCGATCGACTTCAGGCCGGTCGCCATCGGCTCATGCACCGACTTGCGCGGAATGATGCCGGGCGCCTTGACGTCCACGCGCATGCGCTTCTCGGCCTGGATCGGGCCCTTGCCGTCGATCGGATTACCGAGCGCGTCGACGACCCGGCCGAGCAGACCCTTGCCGACCGGCGCGTCCACAATGGCGCGGGTGCGCTTGACGGTCTGACCTTCCTTAATTTCACGGTCGGCACCGAAAATAACGACGCCGACATTGTCGGTTTCGAGGTTCAGCGCCATACCGCGCGTGCCGTTCTCGAACTCGACCATTTCACCGGCCTGAACATTGTCGAGGCCGTAAACGCGGGCGATACCGTCACCGACGGACAGCACCTGACCGACTTCAGAAACCTCGGCTTCCTGGCCGAAATTCTTGATCTGATCCTTGAGGATTGCGGAAATTTCTGCGGCGCGGATGTCCATCAGCCTGCCTCTTTCATCGCGTGCTTGATCGAGTTGAGTTTGGTGCGAAGCGAACTATCGACCATGCGGCTGCCGAGTTTCACGACAAGCCCGCCGATGATGGACGGATCGACCTTCACGTTGAGCGCGACATCCTTGCCGGTCACTGACTTCAGTGCGGCCTTCAAGGCGTCGAGATTCTTGTCCGAGAGCGGCTCGGCCACAGTGACGTCTGCAGTAGCCTCGCCCTTGAACTTCGCGACCAGCGCGTTGAAGGCGCGGATCACGTCGCCCACCGCAAACAGGCGGCGATTGGCGGTCAGGACATTGAGAAAATTGGCAGTGATGCCGGAGATACCGGCCTTGGCGAGCACCGCACCGAGCGCCTTGCGCTGATCGTCGGCGGTGAACACCGGACTGCGAACGAGGCGAGCCAGATCGGCGCTCTCGCCCAGCAGTGCTGCAAACTTGTCGAGATCGGCCTTCACCGCATCGACGGATTTTTCGTCACGCGCCAGCTCGAACAGGGCTGTTGCGTAACGACCGGACACTCCCGAAACCGACGGATCTTCTGCTGCCACGAATTGTGCTCTTCAGGCTGTCAAATTCGCAAGGGGAGAACCAGCGCCGACCGGAAGGTCGCCAAGCGGCTCAAGTCCTTGGAATTCAAGCGGGACTTCGATTCTTGCGGCAGTGGCAGAGCGCCCCCGCCCGTTCAAATCGCGGCTTTGCTAGCATGGCGCGCACGGCCATGCAACGCGACGAAAGCGTTTGATGATGCCTTGTCGCAGCTACGGACGAAGAATCGTTTCAGAGGACCGCGCGGCGAAAAATTCGACGTCGGCAAAGCCAGTTTGCGCCACCTCGACATTACGCAACCTGAATTCCGCTCAGCGGCAGGTGAGTCCATTTTCATCGCCGAGGCAATTCACAACACGGTGCGCATCGGCAGAGCGCCAGGGCGCCGCCGACAGGTGCGATCGCCCGGCAGGCAGAGCCGGTCGTGGATGATTACTTAATGAATGCTTTCAGAACGAAAATATCACTTCGATATACAATAGTTGAAAGTATCTTTGAGTAATTAATTGAGTTAAAAATCAGTTAAACGCTCCCTTTTGCTATAAAGCCAGCCATCACAAGATATTTCATTGTGAAATGGAACAATTCCATCGCCCATTTTACGCCTCAATACGTCGTCAAATGCAGCCTCAGTGAAATCGGGACGGGGGTCCACTTGCCACGGTTGTGGCAATACTGTCTGAGGATTACGATATATGCTGCGTTACGGAAAGTCGGCATTGGGTTTTGTGACCCAGCCGCGCATGGCAGTGGCGCTAATTGCCGCCACTGTCGCTCTTGGGGGAACGGTGACGGAGGCTTCGGCCAAGTCCAAACACCGCCATCATCACAAGTATCACCATCATCACGCCGCCAAGACTGCGGCGCCCGCCTCGCCCTTCGAAGCCAATGCCTCGCTCGGCCCGTTCGCGCCGGCGGCTGAAGCGCCTGTCCGCACCGGCGGCCGCAGCTTTTCGGGCGTCGCCTCCTATTACGGCAATGAAGCAGGCAGCCGCACCGCGTCGGGCCAGCGCTTCAATCAGAATGCCATGACCGCCGCGCATCGTTCGCTGCCTTTCGGCACCAAGCTGCGCGTGACCCATGGCGGCCGCAGCGTCGTCGTCACCGTCAATGACCGTGGTCCGTTCATCAAAGGCCGTGTGCTCGACCTGTCCAAGGGTGCAGCGAGCGCCATCGGCCTGACCGGCCGCGGTGTCGGCAGAGTTGTTGCCGAAGTCATGTAAGAAGAACGAGCGTATCGCGTTCTGATCTTACGGGTTCAGTAGCGTTGCGTATGTATTGCGTAGAGTAGCGTTGAGTAAAAGAGCCTGCCGCCATCGAATGACGGCAGGCTTTTTTGTATCCTCTCCCTCATCCTGAGGAGCCGCGCAGCGGCGTCTCGAAGGATGGCCGCACACTCTGAGCCGGGCGAGCTCATGGTTCGAGACGGCGCTGCGCGCCTCCTCACCATGAGGGCCGAGCTTCGCGCTGAACACCAGACGTCGAACCGCATCGTGCGCCGATGCGACAACCGCGCATCGATGTTTGAAACGAAGGACAGATGATGCGCGCGAATGCCATCCGCCGAACCCTTGTCATTTTTTCATGCCTCGTCGCTTGCGGGCTGGTGCCAACCGGCGCCATAGCCCAGGCGCCGCAGCGCGTGGATGGCACCACGGTGACCATGACTCCGCCGACAGGCTTCGAGCCTGCCAAGGACTTTTCGGGCTTCGCCGATCGCAAGACCAAATCCAGCATCCTGATCGCCGAACTGCCGCCGGAGGCCTGGCCGCAACTCTCCAACCTGTTCGGCAACCTCCACACCGTGCGAGCAGGCTTCAAACAGAAGGGCATCGACGTTGCGACACTGGACAAGGTACCGACGGCGTCGGGCGAAGCCTTCCTCGCCAGCGGTACGCAAACGGTCGCAGATACCAAGCTCGCCAAATGGGTGGCATTGGCACGAGGCAGCCGCACCGTGATGATCACGATCCAGGCCATGCCGGCTGCAAAGCTCGACGATGCCACGGTCAAGGCGATGCTGAAGACGGTATCGCTCGGGGATGCGCCTTCGGTTGCCGACAAACTGGCCAGCCTGCCTTTCACGGTGACGCCGTCGGCACCGTTCCGCGTACTCGATGTGATGGCTGGCAGCACCGTGGCCATGACCGTCGGCGACAAGGACGTCGATCCGAAAGGTGAGCAGCCATTGCTGATCGTTTCCGCACAGATCGGCAACTCACCGGTGCTCAGCGAAGACCCCACCGTGATTGCCAGGACCCTGCTGCGCCAAACCAGGAATTTGGACAAGTCGACCATCGACAGCGAGAAGCGCGTATCATTCGGCGGCGTCAGCGACGCCGTGCTGCTGGAAGGCACGACCGACGGCGACAAGCGCTTCGTGCAGTATTTCGCGACCGGACCGAGCGGGCGTTTTGTACGGATGATCTCATATTTCGCCGCCGATCGCAGCGCGGAGCTCCGCCCGGCCATCGAGCAAATCGGGAAATCCGTTGCATTCAAATAGCGCAAACAAACTCTGCTCCTCAGAGGAGCCGCGCAGCGGCGTCTCGAAGGATGGCCGCAGACTGAGGAGCCCAGCCAGCTCATGGTTCGAGACGGCGCTATCAGCGGCGCAATTACGCCGCCAGGCCTCCTCACCTCAGCCTGAACGCAACTGCGTTCAGGCGGGAGGAACTGAGTTGTCAGGCTATGTTTTCCAAGCGCACCAATAAAAAAGGGCGGCCCGAACGGCCGCCCTTTTCTCATTCCTTCAAACTCAACCGATCAGTTCGGCTTCGCAGCCGGCTTGTCGCCGGCGGGCTTGTTGTCGTTCGACGGCTTGTCGGCCGGCTTGCTGGTGTCCTGCGCAGCCTTCACCTCCGGCTGGGTCACGGTGGCATTCGACGTCACCTTGATCCCGTGGAGCAGATCCGCCGCGGCCTTCAGTGCCTTGTCGTTCTTAGCATCCGGCGGCACGTAGGACTGCGAACCGGTCTTTTCGTCGCCATCGTTCTTCAGATGGCCGCGAAGTGAGGCTTCACCCTTAGTATCGGTGCGCGACTTCAGCTCATCCGGCACGTCCTGCACGATCTCGATATCCGGCACGATACCCTTCGCCTGGATCGACTTGCCCGACGGCGTGTAATAGCGCGCCGTGGTGAGGCGCAGCGCGCCATTGCCTGAACCGAGCGGGATGATGGTCTGCACCGAGCCCTTGCCGAACGAACGCGTGCCGAGAATGGTCGCACGCTTGTGATCCTGCAGCGCGCCGGCGACGATTTCCGACGCAGAAGCCGAACCGCCATTGATCAGCACCACCACCGGCTTGCCCTTGGTCAGGTCACCGTTATGCGCGGTGCGGCGCTGGGTTTCCTCGGCATTGCGGCCACGGGTCGAGACGATTTCACCGCGATCGAGGAACGCATCCGAGACAGTGACCGCTTCTTCCAGCAGGCCGCCCGGATTGTTGCGGAGATCGATGATGTAGCCCTTCACCTTGTCGGCACCGATTGCAGCGGTCTGCGCCGCGATCTCGCGCTTCAGACCTTCGGTGGTCTGCTCATTGAAGGTGGTGATGCGGATATAGGCGATGTCGTCGCTCTCGACCCGAGCGCGCACAGAACGGACCCGAATATTGTCACGCACCAGCGTGACATCGATCGGATTGTCCTGGCCCTTGCGGATAATCTTGAGTTTGATCTTGGTATTCACCGGGCCGCGCATCTTCTCGACCGCCTGGTTCAGGGTGAGACCCTGCACGGCTTCATCGTCGAGATTGGTGATGATGTCGTTGGCCATGATGCCGGCCTTCGAGGCAGGGGTATCGTCGATCGGCGACACCACCTTGATCAGGCCGTCCTCCATCGTGACTTCGATGCCGAGACCGCCGAACTCACCACGGGTCTGCACCTGCATGTCGCGGAAGCTTTTCGCATCCATGTAACTGGAATGCGGATCGAGACCGGTGAGCATGCCGGAGATCGCGGACTCGACCAACTTGCTGTCGTCCGGCTTCTCGACATAGTCGCTGCGGACGCGCTCGAACACATCACCGAACAAATTGAGCTGGCGATAGGTGTCGGAGGTAGCGGCGCGCGCACTGGTGCCCATGAATACCGCGCGTGGCTGAGTCACAAATAGCGTCAAGGCGGCGCCCGTGGCTGCACTCAGCAGAATAATCGAAGTCTTGCGCATCATCCGCGAACCTTTTCGCCTTCGTTAGCGGCCCACCAGGGGCCGGGGTCAATTGGAGTGCCGTCCTTACGGAACTCGATATACAGAACAGGCTGGCTGGCATTGGCTGTCGGTACCGGGCCTGCGAGCACGGAGGCTACCCGAGACGTCGACCCCATGACGGCGATCGGCTCCCCGGCGAGCACGAACTGACCAATGTTCACCGAAATTCGCTCCATCCCGGCGATCAGAACATGATATCCGCCCCCGGCATTGAGGATCAAGAGTTGTCCATAGCTGCGGAACGGTCCTGAATAGACGACCCAACCGTCACACGGAGTTGTGACCTGCGCGCCTGCCCGCGCCGCTACCGAGATGCCCTTTTCGACACCACCGACACCGTCCTGGGTGCCGTAGTTCCGTAAGCGGATTCCGTTCACCGGCATTGCCAGCATACCCTTGGCCGAAGCGAAGGCGATGGCCGGCGCCATACGGCCGGAGTTCTTCAGGGCATCGACATTCGGCTTGCCGTTGGCGAGATCGGCGGGCACGCCCTGCAAGCTCGCTGCTTGCGCGGCCTTCGCCGCCGCCTTGGATTCCTGCTCCATCTTGGCGACGAGCCCCTGCAGGCTGTCGACCTGGCGGGCCAAGGTCACCGCCCGGGCGTTTTCCGCATCCATGTCCTTCTCGACCGCAGCGAGCTGGCGCTGGCGTTCGCCGGTGAAGGAGGCGAGACGGGCTTGTTCTTCCTTGAGTTTGTCGCGATCGGCGGCGAGCTGATCGCGCTCGGCCGAAATCGCCTTGCGCAGATTCACCAGCTCGCCAAGGTCGGCGACGAGCTTCTCCGCACGTGCGCGCATATCCGGCACCACGGAGCCGAGCAGCATCGCCGTCCGCAGCGACTGCAGGGCGTCTTCGGGCCGCACGAGCAACGCCGGCGGAGCGCGACGACCGGCGCGCTGGAGCGCCGCCAGAACTTCCGCGATCTCGCCACGCCGCGAATCCAGCGAGGCTCGTATCTCGCGCTCACGACTATCCAGCGGACGCAGCCTCGCTTCGGCATCGTCGATCTTGGCTTCGACGCCGCGCACGCGTGCGGCGACATCAATCAGCTGCTGATTGAGCTTGCCGCGATCCTGACCGATGGCGGCAATGTCGGCCTTCAGCTTGGCCTGCAACTCCGCGGCCTTCTTCTGCTGCTCTCGCGCCGCTTCGAGTTCCTGCTCGCGCTGACGGATCAGATCGGTCGCCGGTGCGGCGGCTTCCTGCTGTTGCGGAGCTGGCGTCGTTTGCGCTCCGGCGGATTCGATACCGCCGCCCGCTAGTCCAGCCGACAGCAACATGACCGGAAACGACGCAGCACGTCGTCCGATATCACGGTGAGGAGGCCGCAGCGACAGCATCAAAGTTTCGAAAGCGCCTTTACACGCGATGATAAGGGTGGCCAGCGAGAATCGTGGCAGCCCGATAAACCTGTTCCAGGAGCATGACGCGAACCATCTGGTGCGGCCATGTCGCCGAGCCGAAGGCCATGGTGAATTTGGCTTTGCGCCGCAATTCAGGCGAAAGTCCGTCCGCGCCGCCGATGACAAAAACATAATGTGACACCGATTCGTCCCGTGCCTTGCCAAGATGGCGCGCGAAACTGGCGCTATCAATGCTCGAACCGCGTTCGTCCATGGTAACGAGGATGGATTTATCGGGAATCAGGGCCGCAATGGCTGTACCCTCCTCGGCCATCCGGGTCGCCGTATCGCGCGCCCGGCTTTCCGGAATTTCGTGGACCGTGAGACTGCGAAAGCCGAGCTTGCGGCCGATATCGTCGAATCGTTCGCGATAACGCTCGGCAAGCTCGCGCTCAGGACCTTGCTTGAGTTTGCCGATGGCAATGACGAGGAGATGCATGGGTATGACCTAACGCCAGCCCTCATCCTGAGGAGCGCGCTTTTGCGCGCGTCTCGAAGGATGTCCGCCAGCTCAAAGCCACGCGACCTCATGGTTCGAGACGCGCGCCAGCAGCGCGTTCCTCACCATAAGGGCGGAGTTAGACGGCCTTCAAACTCACCCGCTGTTCGTCCTGCGTGTTCTGCGCCCACAGCCGTTCGATATTGTAGAACTCACGGACTTCCGGCCTGAACACATGCAGGATCACTTCGCCGGTATCGATCAGCACCCAATCGGCATTGGTCATGCCTTCGATGTGCAGTTTCTTCTGCCCGGCTTCCTTCAGGCCCTTGGCGACGTTCTCGGCGATCGAACTGACATGGCGGTTCGAGCGGCCGGTGGTCACGACCAGGAAATCGGAAAATGCCGACTTGCCGCGCAGGTCGATGGTGACGGTCTCTTCCGCTTTCATGTCCTCGAGCCGCGCCATCACCAGATTGAGCGTTTCGGTCGCGCTGTCACGCACCACCTCGGCGGCTGCAGCCTTCTTCGGCGCGTCCTTCTTGGCGATCATGGCTTTGGTCGCGGTCGATTTGGCGGCTTTGGGAGCGGCGGCCTTTTTCGGCGCAGCAGCTTTCCTGGCTGGCGCCTTCTTCACGACCTTGTCGGCCGCAGTCTTTTCAACCGGAGCCTTCTTGGCGGAAACGGACTTCACCGAAACCTTCTTTTCGGACGAAGCGACGGCCGCTGACTGAACATTCTTGGACGGAGTCTTTTTGGAAGCGCCCGTCTTGGGCAATGAGGTGGCCAGGTGACCGTTCCTTTCACTATGAGGGATCGCCAGATCCGGCGCCCGGTTGATCCAATACGCATATGTGTTCGCCGGACTCACACGTCCAGCACGCAAACATACTAGCACGCCTCGCGGTTGCAGGGGGACTCAGCTTTTCCAGCTGCCGTCCGGGTTCCGCAGGCGCGTGGAGGACATGGTCAGTTTCAGGCCGGACAGGAACGTCCAGGCGGGCGGATTGCGCTCCGCCAGAGAGCCGGAATCGCCCTCTTTGACCCGAAAGCGCGCCAGAGCTTGCGGCGCCTGTGCGGCCAAAGCGCGGCAACCTTGCGACGCCGGACTGGGCGAGGCGCGGTCGATAACGGCGATCGGAATGCTGTCCGCAATCTGCTGCCATCGCCCCCAGCGGTGAAACTGGGCGAGATTGTCGGCTCCCATGATCCAGACGAAACGAGCTTGCGAGCATCGCCGGCGCAGATAGGTGACGGTATCGACGGTATAGCGTGTACCAATGACGCTTTCGAGACAACTGACGATGATCCGCGGATGATCGGCAACCCTGGCAGCCGCTTCGGCACGCTCTCTGAGAGCATGAAGATTACCGTTATATTTCAATGGATTACCTGGGGACACCAGCCACCAGACAACATCCAGCTGCAGCCGCTTCATGGAGAACAGCGTCGCGGCGCGATGGGCCGCATGGGGCGGATTGAACGACCCCCCCAGCAACCCGATTCGCAAACCCTCGCTGAGCGGCGGCAGGCCGTGCATGAAGACCGGTGATCGTGGCGCCCGCAGGCAATCCATCACGGCCGCGTCTGCCCGGTGCCGTGGACGCGATATTTGAAGCTGGTCAGCTGTTCGGCGCCGACGGGGCCGCGGGCGTGGAATTTGCCGGTGGCGATGCCGATTTCGGCGCCGAAGCCGAACTCGCCGCCATCGGCGAATTGGGTCGAGGCATTGTGCAGCACGATGGCGGAATCGACCTCATTGAGGAAGCGGGCCGCCACCGCATCGTCCTCGGTCACCACGGCATCGGTATGATGCGAGGAATGCGCGTGGATGTGCCCCAGCGCATCGTCGAGACCATCGACCACGCGCGCCGCAATGATCGCGTCCTCGTATTCGGTATCCCAATCCTCGGCGGTCGCAGGTTTCACGCGCGCATCCGCCTGCTGTACGGCATCATCGCCGCGCACCTCGCAGCCGGCGGCCAGCAGCATCTCCACCAGCGGCTTCAGATGCGTACCGGCCACAGCCTTGTCCACCAGCAGCGTCTCGGCGGCGCCGCAGACGCCCGGCCGGCGCATCTTGGCGTTCAGCACGATCGACTTCGCCATATCGAGCTTGGCGGCACGATCCACATAGACGTGATTGACGCCTTCGAGATGCGCGAACACCGGCACCCGCGCTTCCGCCTCGACACGGGCGACCAGGCTCTTGCCGCCGCGCGGCACGATCACATCGAGGCCGCCGTTCAGGCCGGTGAGCATCAGCCCCACCGCGGCGCGATCCCGCGTCGGCACCAGCGAGATTGCGGCCTCCGGCAATCCGGCTTCGCGCAGGCCCTGCACGAGGCATTCATGGATGGCGCGGCAGGAGCGGAAACTGTCGGAGCCGCCGCGCAAAATCACCGCATTGCCCGACTTCAGACACAGCACCCCGGCATCCGCCGCGACATTCGGCCGGCTCTCGAAAATCACGCCGACGACGCCCAGCGGCACGCGCACGCGCTCGATGAACATGCCGTTCGGCCGCTGCCAGCGCTCGCTCACGCGCCCGACGGGATCGGCGATGTCGTGGATGACACGGATGCCATCGGCCATCCCCTGCACGCGCGCGTCGGTCAAGGTCAGCCGGTCGATGAAGGCCGACGTCGCGCCATTGGCGCGGACTTCGGCCACATCCTCGGCATTGGCCGCCAAAATCGCCGCCGACCCCGCGCGGATCGCCGCTTCCATGGCCGCCAGCGCCCGGTTCTTCTGCGCGGTCGGCGCCACCGCAAGCACCCGTGCCGCCGCGCGGGCGCGGGCAGCGAGGTCGTTCATCAGAACCGGCAAATCGGCCGATCCGTCGATGGCTTTCAGCGAGGCGGTCATGGAAGGCTCGGGGGTCAAGATACGGAACTATCGACTCAAAATAGGAGGTCGAGTCCGGAAGGTCAAAGCTTGGGGTGCGAGAAGCAGCATCAGCAAGCGCCGGAAAACTGGTGCCGCAAACAGGACTCGAACCTGTGACCCCGTCATTACGAATGACGTGCTCTACCAACTGAGCTATTGCGGCGGACCAAGATCGCGATTCGGCTGGGAAGCCGGTCGCGCTGGGGCCTCTGATATCGCCCGCACCCCGGTTTTGCAAGGTGAGACTGGCGCTTGCGGCCATCCTTCGAGACGCCCGCTACACGGGCTCCTCAGGATGAGGGAAGGAGTATGGCGCCGTAGAAGACCCCCCGTGGTGAGGGGCCCGCGCAGCGGGCGTCTCGAACCATGCAGGCCGAGCACTGCCTCATTCGGTCTCAGCCGCCCCAGCGGCGCATGAAGCCGCGCCAGCCGCCCTGCTGCTGGCCGCCGTTCAACTCCGCGAATTCGTCACGATAGGGGTCTTCCTCGTCGACCCCGGGATCGTCCGGCGCGCGCGTGATGGGAATCACGGCGGGAATCGGCACTATCGGCTTGGCACCCTTGGCGATGTCGGCACGCTCGCGAAACAGCGGAACCGGGGCAGGTTCGGGCTTGGGCGACGGCGGGACATCGGCGGGCGGGGTTTCCGCGATCGGTTCCGGATCGGGCGCGGCCGGCGTAGCGGGCGTCAGGATGGGCTCGGGCGGCTTTTCGGCGATGGGCGTGGCCAGGCCGGGCTCGGCCAATGGCTGAACCGCCGGGCGCGGCATCGGCGGCGCCAGGACGGTTTCGCGCAGGATTTCGGCTTCCAGGGAGGCCAGCGGATCGGCCTCGCCGGACGGCAAGGCGGCCAGCGGTTCCTGCCACTGGAAGGCATCGATGCGGCCGGTGACCGGAGACACCGGGCGCCAGCGCTCCGAGACATAGCCGTCCGCCGTCCAGACCGGATCGTGACGAGCGCGGACGGCGCGCAGGGTCCAGGCGCGGGCACGGCCGCTGTCGCCATGTTCGGTACGCTCCAGCTCGGCCATCAGCATGGCGACGCGCTGGGTCGGCTCCGCGATGAACGGCGCCAGCGCATCGCGGGCCCGAGTGAATTCGGAGGCATCGATGGCCGCGCGGGCGATGGCGAGGGCGCCTTCCACATGGCCGGGCACCTTCGACGCCAGCGTCTCGACGCGAACGAGGCGCTGACGCGCGGAATCGCCGAGTTTCACGTGGGCATAGGCGTCGGCGAGATCGGGGTGCGGCTGCGCCAGCCATGCCGTTTCGATGATTTTCATGGCGCGGCGGATCTGATGCGCCTCGCTCTGAAACCGAGCGGCGAGCACGGCGGCCGGAATCAGCGTCGGCGCGAGGCGGACGGCTTCCATGGCGCTGTCACGGGAGAGGTCACGGTCTTTCGTCTCGGCATCGAGCGCACGGGCCGTGAGCAGTACGCCACGCTGGCGCCGATAGGCGGCGCGATCGATCAGGCCGGAGGACAGATTGTCATCGAGAATTCTCAACGCCCCGGTCCAGTCGGACTGGGCGCAGCGGAAGCCGAGCACCGCCTGCGCGGCCCATGTCGAATTCGGCGCGAGCTTCAGGGCTTCCTCCGCCAGAGCCACGGCGCTGTGCGGATCGTCGCTGCGCTGGGCCTCGATAAAGAGACCGCGCAGGCCGAGCAGGCGGGTGTCCTGCCGCTCCGCCATCGCCTGAAACGCCCGATGTGCACCGGCGCGATCGCCGTCGAGCTGGGCGGATTGCGCATGCAGCAGCAGCGCGAGGGGATCATCCGAGGACAGACGCCGGGCGACGCCGGCATGGCGCCTGGCGACGGCGCTATCGCCCTGACCGATGGCGAGCAGGCCTTGCGTCACGGCATGACGCCCGCGCGCCTGACGCTTGTTGCGGCGATGACGGCGATAGCGCGCAGGCGCCCGCCAAAGGCTGAAGATCAGCCACACCACCAGCATGCCGGCGACGATCACCAGGCCGAGCACCAGCACAAAGACCGGCAGCGACGTCGACAGCGTCCAGCCGCCCCAGGAGAGCACGACATCGCCGGTCTGGTCGGCCACCCATGCGGCGCCGAAAGCCAGCAGCGCGATCAGGATGAGGAAGGCAACGATACGGATCATCGGGGACTCACGGCGCCGGTTTGGAGAGCGCCGCCATCGCGTCGGCTGCGAATTGGCGGGAGGCTGCCAGCGCCGCATCGCGCGCGGCGAGCCTATCAAGCCACGGCTGCACAGCCGTGCGATCCGAAGGCGTGAGGGTGAGCAGTTCGCGCCTCGCGGCGGCGACATCGTTGCTGCGGGCCGCGGCAGTGACGCGCGCGACGGCCCCGTGATTGCCGCCGCCGACCGTATCGGTGCGCTCGATGCGCACGAGCTTTGCGGCGCCGGCCTGCAGGCGATCGAGGAGGCCGGTGTTCGACGCCGCCGTTTCGCTTTGCGCCGGTGCGAGTTTCGGCAGCAGCGCGAGCAATTCGCGGCTCAGCGCAGCGTCTCCGGGCACGCCGGACGCGGCGAAGGCATCGAGCGGCTTGAGCACAGCCGAATCGGCCGCGAGGGGTTTCACCGCGGCGAGGGCGGCGGCATAGGGCTCGCCCTGCCGCACGGACGCATCGAGCAACGACGCGGCGACGGTCCGGCGCAATGCGGTGTCATCGACGGGCTTTGCACTCTGCTGTTCGGCAGAGGATTTCAGATCGCCGGCGGTGCGCTCGATGGCGTTCAGGCGCTCGGTGATCGGTGCGAGATCGACAACGGCGGCTGCGGGGCGCGGGGCGGATTTGAGCGTGTTGATCTCGGCACTGGCACGATCCGCTTGCGTCCTGGCAGCAGCGAGATCGCTGCGCAACGCGGCGATCGATTTTTCCAGCCCGTCGATGCGGGTGGCGAGGCTGGTGTCCGGCTTCGGCAGCGGGCGCGCTTCGAGCTCGGCGACGCGCGCCGCCAGTGCGTCATGCGCGGAGTGATCCGCCGGCGTCATGCCGGTGAGCGCAATCCATGCGGCACCGGCGACAACCGCGCCGGCCACGGCACCTGCAGCAATGGGCAGCACCAGAGTCGATGTTTTCCGCGGCGGCGAGACAGCCTCATCTGCAGCGGGCTCGGCAGCGAAAGGCGGCATGTCGGAAGGCGACGTATCGTGATCGGACGCGTCCGGCCGCGGCGCGTCCGAAGATGGCGCGGCGGGCTCTTCGCTCGCTTTGGGCCGTTCCGTCACATTGGTGGCGGCGAGTTCGAGGGTCGGCGGCTGGCGCCTGGGCCGGCCGGCATTTGGAACCGATCCTGTCTCATTGTCATCGGCCATGATGCAGTCCCTCGTGAGTCACACCGCCCCCTTAGCAGAGATTGGGTGGCCTCTCTGTTAACGCCGGTTTTTAGAGCAAGTTTGTCGCCCCTTCTGTCCCGGACGCGATGCGGCACGAAGTGCCGCTTCGCAGAGCCGGGACCGCAACAAACTCCGGCGCCTGGTACGGTCCCGGTTCTGCGAAGCAGCGCAAGAGCGCTGCATCGCGCCCGGGACAATGACCAAGAACCGGTTTTTAGCGCGCATTTGGCGGGATGGCACGCGTGAGCGTGGCGAATAGGGCATCTTCGTTCGGCGCCGCGGCGGCCATGACATTTGTCGCACCCGTGTCATGGGCGATTTTCGCCACCGCGTCGGACAGGCAGAGATGCGGGATTGCCAGCGCGGAAATCTCGACGCCGGCAAGGCCCACGGCCTGGAAAAAAGCACGGGCGCTGCGACGGGAATAATGCAGGACGGCCTCGATCCGGCCGGAGGCGAAGGCGGCGATCACGTCATCAGGCAGGTCCGTGACCGGCGCCATGCGGTAGGTGGTGTGGGTCACGACCTCGAAACCGCGTGTGCCGAGTTCGCCGGCGAGATCGCGGGAGAGATCGGCACCGGCGAGATAGAGCAGCGGTTTGACCGCCTGCGCCCGCGCCGTCAGCAGCGCGCACAGGTCAAGGGCGTCGCCGCCGGCGGAGATGACATCGCGGAAACCGGCATCCAGCGCGGCCTGCGCGGTGCGGTCGCCGACGGCAAAGACGGGCAGGCGGAACAGGCTTTGGGCGCCGGGCTGGTCGGCAAGGCCGCGCAGGGCATTGGCCGAGGTCACGATCACGGCGCCGAAACCGGCGTCCGCATCGAGCGAAACCAAGACTTTTTCGAAGCGGAGCATCGGCGCCGGGAGGCCGACATAGCCCTGCGCGCGCAAGGCTGCGACGGTGCGGGCATTGTCCGGCTGCGGGCGGGTGACGAGAATGGCCATGGAAACGATCTTTATTGGTGCACGGTCAGATCCGAAAACCGGCCCCGCTTTTCGGGATCGTGCACGTGGTTTCGGAATGATTGCGCCTGCCGACCCCGCAGTGCTAGGCCGGAGCCAGCAGAAACCGATATTTCGCTGACAATGCAAGGACCAAGCGTGACTGCCGACCAACCCATGCTGGTGCTGGGGATCGAGACGACCTGCGATGAGACCGCGGCCGCCGTGATCGAACGGGCGCCGGACGGCAGCGGCCGCATTCTTTCCAATGTCGTGCATTCGCAGATTGGCGACCACGCGCCTTATGGCGGCGTGGTGCCGGAAATCGCCGCGCGCGCCCATGTGGACCTGCTCGACGGGCTGATCGATCGCGCCATGACCGAGGCCGGCGTCGGCTACGCCGAACTCTCCGGTGTCGCGGCGGCGGCAGGGCCCGGCCTGATCGGCGGCGTGATCGTTGGCCTCACCACGGCGAAGGCCATCGCCATGGTGCATGACACGCCGCTGATCGCGGTGAACCATCTCGAAGCCCATGCGCTGACGCCGCGGCTGACCGAGCCGCTGCAATTTCCATATTGCCTGTTCCTCGTCTCCGGCGGCCATACCCAGATCGTCGCGGTGCTCGGCGTCGGCGACTATGTCCGACTCGGCACCACCGTCGACGACGCCATGGGCGAGGCCTTCGACAAGGTCGCAAAGATGCTCGGACTGCCCTATCCCGGCGGGCCGCAGGTGGAACGCGCGGCAGCGCAGGGCGATGCGACGCGCTTCGACTTTCCGCGGCCGATGGTCGGACGGCCCGAGCCGAATTTCTCGCTCTCCGGGCTCAAGACCGCCGTGCGCAACGAGGCATCGCGCCTGCTGCCGCTGGAGGAGCAGGACATCGCCGATCTCTGCGCGAGTTTTCAGGCGGCCGTGCTGGCCTCGACGGCGGATCGGCTGAAGGTGGGCTTGCGTATTTTCACCGAACGCTTCGGGCCGCCGCAGGCGCTGGTGGCTGCGGGCGGCGTGGCCTCCAACCAGGCCATTCGCGGCGCGCTGGAGGAGATCGCAAGAAAGGCCGGCACCGTGCTGCTGCTGCCGCCGCCGGCGCTGTGCACCGACAATGGCGCGATGATCGCCTGGGCCGGCGCCGAACGCCTCGCGCTCGGCATCTCCGACGGCATGGACGCGGCACCTCGCGCGCGCTGGCTGCTCGATGCCGATGCGAAAGCGCCGGCCGGACACAAGAACAGCCGTGCGGGATATTGAGATGATCACTGAAGGCGCGGTGCTCTCCTTAACCTCTCCCCGTTTGCGGGGAGAGGTCGACGTTCCCATGCGGAGCATGGGGGCGTCGGGTGAGGGGGGCTCTCCGCACACTCCGCAGCACATGGAGAGTCCCCCTCATCCGTCCACGCTGCGCTTCGCTTCGCGCGGCCACCTTCTCCCCGCAAGCGGGGAGAAGGCAGAATGAGCGCATTTCAATCCGTCGCGGTGATCGGCGCCGGGGCTTATGGCACGGCGCTCGCCGATGTGGCGGCGCGGGCGGGGCGTGAGGTCGTGCTCTATGCGCGCTCGGCGGCCGCGGCAGAGATGATGCAGACCTCGCGCAGCAATCCGCGGCTGCCGAGTGCAAGCATCGACGATGCTGTGTTCGTGACATCGGATCTCGCGCTGGCCGCGCGAGCCGACATCATTTTGCTCGCGGTGCCTTCGCAGCAATTGCGTGGGGCGCTGACGGCGACCGCACCGCTGCTGGCGGCAGGCAAGCCTGTCGTCGCCTGCGCCAAGGGCATCGAGCAGGGCTCCCACAAATTCATGACCGAGGTGATCGCCGAGGTCTCGCCGAATGTGCTGCCGGCCATCTTGTCCGGCCCGAACTTCGCCGACGATGTCGCGGCCGGTTTGCCGACTGCGGTGACGCTGGCTTCCGCCAATGAAGACGTCGCGATCAAGCTCGTGCAGGCGCTAGGCTCGGCGACGTTCCGGCCCTATCACTCCACCGATGTGCGCGGCGTCGAGATCGGCGGCGCGGCGAAGAATGTGCTGGCGATCGCAGCCGGCATTGTCGTCGGCCGCGAGCTCGGCGCATCGGCGCTGGCGGCGTTGACGACGCGCGGCTTCAGCGAATTGCTGCGCCTCGGCATCGCTTGCGGTGCGCGGGCCGAGACGATCTCGGGCCTCTCCGGCCTCGGCGATCTCATTCTCAGCTGCTCCAGTGCGCAGTCGCGAAACTTTTCGCTCGGTGTCGCACTCGGCCGCGGCGAGCCGCCGCCGGCGGGCAAGCTGGCAGAAGGCGCGTTCACCGCGCCGGTGCTGATCGAGCTGGCCGAGGCCAATCAGATCGATATGCCGGTGGCGAAAGCGGTGGCGATGATTCTCGATGGCAGCGCCAGTGTCGATCAGGTGATCGAAGGCCTGCTGACACGGCCGTTCAAGGCGGAAGGTTAGACAATGCAATACTGGCTGATCAAATCGGAGCCCGACGCCTGGTCGTGGGATGAACAGAAAAAGGCCGGTGCCAAAGGCACCGAATGGACCGGCATCCGCAATCACACCGCCAAGCTGAACATGATGAAGATGAAGAAGGGCGACCGCGCTTTCTTCTATCATTCGAATATCGGCAAGGAGATCGTGGGGATCGCCGAGATCATCAGGGAGCATCATCCCGATCCCACCGCCGAACCGGGGGCGCCGTGGGTCTGCGTCGACGTCAAGGCCGTGCAGGACCTGCCGAAGCCGGTATCGCTGGCAGCGATCAAGGCCGAACCGAAGCTCGCCGACGTTGCGATCCTGAGGCAGTCCCGCCTGTCGGTGCCGCCGATTACGGCCGAGGAATGGAAGCTACTCTGCAAGATGGGCGGGCTGTGAGCGCAGACAGCGCCGGCAAGCCTGCGATCATCGACCCCGCGGGATTCATCCGCGCCAATACGCGTCTGTTGCCGGTGCCGCTGGTGCCGGAGGTTTCGCTGCATATGGCTGATGAGGCCGTGCCGCTGTGGAGCAAGACGGAAGAAGAGCTCGGCGAAGCCGGCCTGCCGCCGCCGTTCTGGGCCTTTGCCTGGGCCGGTGGACAGGCGCTCGCACGTTATGTGCTCGACCATCCCCAGCATGTTGCGGGGTGCACGGTGCTCGATCTCGCTTCGGGCTCGGGACTGGTGGCGATTGCAGCTATCAAAGCGGGAGCGGCGAGCGTGATCGGTTACGATATCGATGCATTTGCGCGCGTCGCGATCGCAATCAATGCGGAAGGCAATGATGTTGCTGTCGAAGCGCGCGGCGACGACCTGCTCGGCGATACCGTGGCGCCGGAGGCCCAGACGATCCTTGCCGGCGACATCTTCTATGAGCGCGATACGGCTGAGCGGGCTTATGCATTTCTCTCGGCGCAGGCGGCGCGCGGCGCCACCGTGCTGATCGGCGATCCCGGACGAAGTTATCTGCCGAAGGACAAATTGCGGAAACTCGCTGAATACAAAGTGCCTGTGACACGCGATCTGGAAGACGCGGAGATCAAGAACACCGCGGTGTGGACGCTGGCATAGCTGATTTACGCCACATCGCAGGATGGGTAGAGCGCAGCGAAACCCATCATTTCGTCGTTGACGCAAGCTCGGCCGATGGGTGTCGCCCCGGCGCTTTACGCCTGCGCTCTACCCATCCTACGCGACGGAGTTCTACCCCGCCTCCGCCACCACCTGAGCCAGCAGTTGCTCGCGCTTCGATTGCGAACGATAGCCGCTTTGTTTCGCCGCGATCCGTGCCAGCGCGCCGTTCTCGAAGGCCGTCACGATCGTATCGTGCACATAGCTCTTGCGGCAGATCGTTGGCGTGTTCGACAGCTCATCCGCGGCCGAGCGCACCGCCTCGAGCACCTGCTTCTTGCGGCCGCGGGCGCTTTCGGCTGGCTCGATCTTCGCCAGCGTCTCCACCACCGTGGCCGAGGCCATCAGCGTGCGAAAATCCTTCAGCGAAATCCTGATGCCGGCGATGTCGCGCAGGAAGGCGTTGACCGCCGCAGTGTTGACCTTGTGGATGCGGCCGCGCCGGTCGCGATACTGGAACAGGCGGCGACCGGGTACGTCGTGCAAAATGCCGATGGCCCGCACTAGCTTGCTGGCGCCGCATTCCTTGCGCACCGCCTTGCCGCCCTTCGCCTTGAAGGACAGCACAATGCAGGTGCCGTCGAGCTGTACATTCGTTTTCATCAACGTGGTGGCGCCGCGGGTGCCGGACAGTTTCATATAACTTTCGTTGCCGGCGCGAATCGCGGTCTTCGCGACCAGTTCGATCACCGCCGCCAGCGCGAAATCGCGGGTCGGCTCGTCTCCGGCGAGAATCTGCGACACGCTGCGGCGGATTTTCGGCAGCGCCTTCACCAACCGCGCCAGACGATTCGCCTTGCGATGTTCGCGCACCTTCTCCCAATCGGCATGATAGCGATATTGCAATCGCCCCGCGGCATCGCGGCCGACTGCCTGCAGATGCGAATTGGGATCGGCGGCATAGCGCACGTCTGCATAAGCGGGTGGCACCGCCATCGCGTTCAACCGGCGGATGGTGCCGGCATGACGGATGCGTGTGCCGTTTGCGCGAATGAAGGAATAGGCCTTGCCGCTTTTACGGCGGCGGATGGTCAAATCCGACTGGTCGCCAAGCGTGAGACCGAGTTCGCCGGCCAGCGCTTCCACCGTACCCTTGTTGCGGAGTTTCGGCTGCCGCGCTTCCAGTTTACCGGCCAGCTGTTTTGCCGAAGAGAGCGCCGAACGGGCCGTCGGACGCTGGGCGGCGTTGCGGTTGGCCGCAAAATTCTGCTGCTCCATCATGGTTTTACGTACTTTCTCGTCCTCCCCTGCCGCCGCAATAATGCGAATCGGATGATTTTCGTTCCTGCGTTCTGGCTGCGACCCCGACGCCGCAACCGACGAAAGGGGGAGACGCGGTGACCTTGTTTGGCCCGCCCGCCCCGACGCATAATTGGGCCATCGAACGAGAAACGGCTTGCAGCGCAGGACGGTGTCTCAGGCTGCGAGACAAGTGGAGGGAACGATGTCCGACAAGATTTATGACGTGCCGAGCGAATGGACCTCGCGCGCCTATGTCGACGACGCGAAATACAAGGAGATGTATGCGCGCTCGATCAGCGACACCGAAGGCTTCTGGGCCGAGCAGGCCAAGCGGCTGGACTGGATCGAGGCGCCGACAAAGACCGAAAACACCTCCTATGCGCCGGGCAACATCTCGATCAAATGGTTCGAGGACGGCGTGCTCAACGCCGCCTATAACTGCATCGACCGCCATCTGCCCGATCGCGCCAACCAGACCGCAATCATCTGGGAAGGCGACGATCCGTCGCAATCCAAGCACATCACCTATCAGGAGCTGCATGACGAAGTGGCCAAGATGGCCAATGTGTTGCGCAACCGGAATGTCGGCAAAGGCGACCGCGTCACCATCTATCTGCCGATGATCCCCGAAGCCGCCTATGCGATGCTGGCCTGCGCACGCATCGGCGCGATCCACTCGGTGGTGTTCGCCGGCTTCTCGCCAGATTCGCTGGCGCAGCGCATCACCGACTGCAAATCGAAGATCATCATCACCGCCGATGAAGGCCTGCGCGGCGGCAAGAAAGTGCCGCTGAAGAAGAACGTCGACGCGGCCGTAGCCAAGGCCGGTGGCGTCGACTGGGTGGTGGTGGTGAAGCACACCGGCGCCGCTGTCGACATGGATCCGGCGCGCGACTTCTGGTACCGCGAAGCCGCCGAGATGGTCACCACCGAGTGTCCCTGCGAGGAAATGAATGCGGAAGATCCGCTGTTCATCCTTTACACGTCAGGCTCCACCGGCACACCGAAGGGTGTGCTGCATACCACCGGCGGCTACCTGCTGTTCGCGTCGATGACGCATCAATATGTGTTCGACTATCACGAGGGTGACGTCTACTGGTGTACCGCCGACGTGGGCTGGGTCACCGGCCACAGCTACATTCTGTACGGGCCGCTGGCGAATGGCGCGACCACGCTGATGTTCGAAGGCGTGCCGAACTATCCGGACAATTCGCGCTTCTGGCAGGTGATCGACAAGCACAAGGTCAACATCTTCTACACCGCGCCGACAGCGATCCGCGCGCTGATGCAGGCCGGCGACGAGCCGGTGAAGAAGACCTCGCGCAAGAGCCTGCGCCTGATGGGCTCGGTCGGCGAGCCGATCAATCCGGAAGCCTGGGAATGGTACTACCATGTCGTCGGCGACGGCCGCTGCCCGATCGTCGATACCTGGTGGCAGACCGAGACCGGCGGCATCCTGATCACGCCGCTGCCCGGCGCAACCAGATTGAAACCGGGTTCGGCGACGCGGCCATTCTTCGGCGTGGTGCCCGAGATCGTCGATGCCGACGGCAAGGTGCTGGACGGCGAGACATCGGGCAATCTGTGCATCGCCCGCTCCTGGCCGGGCCAGATGCGCACGGTCTATGGCGACCATGCGCGCTTCGAGCAGACCTATTTCTCCACCTACAAGAACAAGTATTTCACCGGCGACGGCTGCCGACGCGACGCCGACGGCTATTACTGGATCACCGGCCGCGTCGACGACGTGATCAACGTGTCCGGCCATCGCATGGGCACTGCGGAAGTGGAGTCATCACTGGTGGCGCATGACGCCGTATCGGAAGCCGCCGTCGTCGGTTATCCGCACGACATCAAGGGCCAGGGCATCTACGCCTATGTGACGCTGATGGCCGGCGTAGAGCCGACCGAGGACCTGCGCAAGGAGCTGGTCGCCTGGGTCCGTAAGGATATCGGCCCGATCGCCTCGCCGGACCTGATTCAGTTCGCGCCCGGCCTGCCAAAGACGCGCTCCGGCAAGATCATGCGCCGCATCCTGCGCAAGATCGCGGAGGACGAGCCGTCGGCGCTGGGCGATACGTCGACGCTGGCGGATCCCGCCGTCGTCGACGATCTCGTCGAGAAGCGGCAGAACAAGAAGAAAGCGTAGCGCGCGGCCGTAGGTCGGGTCAGGCGCAGCCGTAACCCGCCGCAGAGTTTCAACAGCGAACTCGGCCGGCGGATTACGCTTCGCTTATCCGCCCTACAGACGGGATCGCCCGCGTTCGCGGGCGATGACAAGCAGAGCGAGTGGGGAGAGACGACCATGGATCGCCGTTCCTTTGTTCTCGGCAGCGCCGCTGCCATTGCAGGCGCTGCCGCCGCACACGCCCAGCACGCCGGCCATCCTCCCGTGCTTCCCGCCGCACCGTCCTCCACCGAGCCGTACGCCAAACTGCAAGGCGGCGTGCCGCATCACATGACGCCGGAGCAGGAGGCGCAGCGCGTCACCGACAGTCCGGCACCGAAAGGTCCGCCGGGCAGATGGCAGCCTCGCGCGGCCTTGCCGCTGCCGCGCAGCGAAATGGCATGGGCCGCGGCCTGGGCCGACCGCATGCATATTGTCGGTGGTTATGGCGAAGGCCGTGTCGATCGGCCCTATCATCACGTCTACGACGCCGCGAAGGATCAGTGGTTCAACGCCGCGCCGCTGCCGCGCGGGGCCAATCACGTTTCGGTCGCGGCAGACAGCGGCCGTGTCTATTCGCTCGGCGGTTTCATGCAGCAGAATCGCGGCTCGGATCAGAACGCCTATGCCTATGATGTCGCCGCCGACCGCTGGGACACGATCGCACCGCTGCCGCGTCCGCGTGGCGCTGGAGCTGCGGTGGCGTTGAACGGCAAGATCCATCTGATCGGCGGCGCGTCCGAACCGGCCGCCGAGCGCGCCAGCGTGAGTTGGCACGAAGTTTATGATCCGAAAACCGACAAATGGGAGACGCGCAAGGCGCTGCCCGGCGCGCGCGATCACGTCGGCTGTGTCGCTCATGACGGCGTCATCCATGTCATCGGCGGTCGCTTCAACACTTTTGAGTACAACACCGACCTGCATCACATTTACCTGCCGGAGCGGGACACATGGGAGCTGCGCAAGCCGCTGCCGGTGGCGCGCTCCGGTCATGGCCTCGTCGTCTATCGCGACCGGCTGTTCGCGATGGGCGGCGAGTCCGGCGTCATCCGCGATGGCAGGATCACGCAGGAAAAGGTGTTCGGGCAGATGGAGAGCTACGATCCGAAGACCGATAGCTGGCAGAGCCATGCCCCGATGCTGACGCCGCGCCATGCGGTGGGGGCCGCCGCGATCGGCGACTGGATCTATGTGGCCGGCGGCGGCGCGGTGACCGGCGGCGCCGTGCAGTCGGCGATCCACGAGGCGTTTACGCTGGGATGAGGCGAGCCTCGGACTGTCATCACCCGCGAAAGCGGGTGGATCCAGCAAGCGGAGGCAGAGCGGCTTTATCACCACCGTTCGTGTTTACGGGATCGCCCGGTCGAGCTGGCAATGACAGACTGCGTAAGCACCGACGGGAAAATCACGCATCCCTCACGCAGTTGTCAGCCCCGCATTCACCCGCTGCCGTCCAATTTAGAGCGAGTGTTGTTTCCCGGACATTTACTTTGTTTCGCGGTTCCCCTCATTAAACGGCGCTCGCGGCACGGTTCCCGTGCCGATGGAGACCGGCTGTTTACGCGACCGGTTGAAGCTTCCTGATGTTGCAATTGTGTGCTCGCCCGCCAGGGGCGGGAACGACCTCGTCCGGCCGACACCGGCGAGTGGAATTTGGAGAGACCGATGTCTTCGAAGATTGCAGGCGCCGCTGCAGGTTTTCTTGCCGTAACCCTTGTCGCCGGCACCTTGGCCGCCACCTCCGCCCAGGCCGCCCCCAGCGTCGTCAATTTCCACGGTGAGTATGCCCCCGGCACCATCGTGGTGAAGACCGGCGAGCGCAAACTCTATCTGGTGGTCGAACCCGGCGTCGCCGTGCGCTATCCGGTCGGCGTGGGCAAACCCGGCAAGCAGTGGGCCGGCGTCACCAAGATCGACGGCAAATACCGCCAGCCCGCCTGGTCGCCCCCGGCCGATGTGAAGCGCGACAATCCGCGTATCCCGGACGTGATCCCCGGCGGCTCGCCCGCCAATCCAATGGGCGTCGCGGCCATGACGCTCGCCGGCGGCGAATACGCCATTCACGGCACCAATGTGCCGCGGTCGATCGGGGGCTACGTTTCCTACGGCTGCGTGCGGATGTATAACGAGGACATCACCGACCTGTTTTCGCGCGTATCGGTGGGCACGCCGGTTGTCGTGACCCAGCGCTGATCGCATTCAGCTAGCAGCTAGACCAGGCCGCGCCAGCAGCGCGGCTTTGTCATTTGTCGCACCAGCCATCACGATGGCCGCCATCGTAACGGCGCGCGAAGCCGCCGCTGAGCAATGCGGCAGAGACATTCGGCGTGCGCCGGGTGGCGACATCTGCGACCACGCGGCCGGGATATTTATCGGAACCGATATTGTAGATGGTGACACCACCTTCCTTGAGCAGCCGCTTCAGCGCCGCCGTGGCGTCTTCAGCGAGCCGTATCTCCGTGGTGCACCGGCCTTTCAATTCAGGCGCATCGATGCCGCGCAGACGGATATGCGCGGTAAGATCCTCACCGGGCGCGAGATGCACGCGTGCGCCGAACGTGTCGCCGTCGATGGTGTAAAGCACATCGACCGCGTGGCGATCATTGTGGCTGTCGCTTCGCTGCACGATCGCGTTCGCATCGCGCTCGGCCTGGGTCTCCCCGTGAAAGACCGTGGGCAACCAGCGCTGCAACGGCAATGCCGAGCCCACCGCCATGCCAAGCACGAAAATCCACGGCCACAGGCGCGACAGTCGCGCCCGCCATGGCGACGCGTGATGGATGCGCGGGCGTGGCGGCATGGCTGATCTATGACGAGGCGGAAAATAGCAATGACGCTGAATCACCTCGCCCCGGTCGGGAAAGGTAAAGCAAGATGTGCCGTCTCAAAAATCCGACGCGATGCCTTTGCGTTCCCAGTCGCCGAAGCGGGTCGGCTCCGGACCTTCAGGCCCCTGTAGTTCCCTGGCATGCGGCGTTGGCGCAGCCGCTGCGGCGCGGCGCTCTTCAGCCTCGGCCAGCGCCCGCTGCGCAGCAGGCGAAAGCACCTTCTTCGGCGCCTGCTCAGGCACGATGGAGTGATCTGCTGCTTTGTCGTTCATCTCGATGATCCTTGTGAACCGGCAAGGGCCCGCACGCATTACCAATTTCAAATCGCATACTATCGGACATGATCCTGACCGAAAACCGGCGACCGCTTTTCGATATCATGCCTTGTGTGCGACTATGCGCATATAAGGGCGATTCTTACATTTGGCATATTCGCGTGCGACAGAATCGGACCCGCCCGATGGCGCCGACCGAAATTCTCGCCATTCCCCCCTCCTTCACCGTGATGTTGCTGCATGCCGCAAGTGAAATACGCTCCGCCTCCCGAGGTCCCCGGCCTCGCTGCGCGACGCATCGCAGCCGACATTCTCGACGGCGTGCTGCAAAAGCACCGCACTCTGGATGACCAGCTCGAAGGCGCTGCCGCGCATCCCGGCCTGAAGACACTGTCGGACCGCGACCGCGCGCTGATGCGCCGCCTTGTCGCGACGATTTTGCGCCGCCTCGGCACGCTCGGGCAAATTCTGTCACGCCTGCTCGATCGGGGCATTCCTACCGACGCGCCGCGCGCGCAAAGCGCGCTGCTGATCGGCGCCGCACAGATTCTCTGGATGGACGTGCCTGATCATGCCGCCGTCGATCTATCCGTGCGCATGGTGCAATCCGACCGTCGCGCCGCGAAATATGCCGGGCTCGTCAATGCCGTGCTGCGCCGCTGCGCCCGTGAGGGCAAGGAGCTGGTGGAGGAAACCGCCGGCCAGAGCCTCGACATTCCACCGTGGCTGCTGGCACGCTGGTCCGCGCATTATGGCGAGGCCACCGCACGCGACATCGCCACCGCGCTGAGCCACGAACCATCGCTCGATCTCACCGTGAAATCCGACGCCGAGGCCTGGGCGACGCGCCTGCATGGCGAAGTCCTGCCCACCGGCACCGTGCGCACGCTGTTGCAGGGCTCGGTGACCATGTTGCCCGGCTTCAATGATGGCCAGTGGTGGGTACAGGACGCCGCTGCGGCCCTGCCGGCAAGGCTGTTTGGCGATCTCAAGGGCAAGCGCATCGTCGATCTCTGCGCCGCACCGGGCGGCAAGACCGCGCAGCTCGCCCATGGCGGCGCCGAGGTGGTGGCGGTGGATCGCTCGCCCAATCGCGTTGCGCGCTTGCGGGAGAATCTCGGGCGATTGTCGCTGCGGGCGGAGACGATCGTCTCCGACGGCACCGAATATCCCGGCGAAGGTTTTGACGGCGTTCTGCTGGACGCCCCGTGCTCCTCCACCGGCACCATCCGCCGTCACCCCGATGTCGCCTGGCTGAAACAGGAAGCCGATATCGCCATGCTGACGGCCCTGCAGCGCCGTCTGCTGGCCAAGGCGGTGACCATGCTGAAGCCCGGCGGGGTGCTGGTCTACTGCACCTGTTCGATGGAACCCGACGAAGGCGAGCATGCGATCGCCGATCTCCTGGCCCGTGACGGCAGCATGCGCCGCATGCCGGCCACCGCGGGCGAGGTCTCCGGCCTCGCCGAAATCGTTACCCCCGATGGCGATTTGCGTACGCTGCCGAGTCATTTGCCGCATGCGGATCCGCGACTTGGCGGGCTCGACGGCTTCTATGCAGCGCGTCTCGTTAAATCCTGATATTCACTGGGTTATTCCTTTGATTCGCGAGGCGTCCACAGGGCGCCTCCTGGTGCTGTGTGCGGCGGGCGTTTCCGGTTAAGAAGGATTCGCATCGGTCATTCTCTCACCCATCCCGATCTTGCTTCAGGACCAAGGCGCACGTGGTCGCTCATCGCAGACGTATTTCGAGGCTGATCCTCGGCCGCTTCGCGCGGAGTGCGCTGGCGCGTGCGTCGGGAAGCTCGGCGGCGATCTCGCGGCTGTGGCCGGGGCGCACGGATCGCCTGCTGATTGCACCGCACGACCTGCGCACGACCGACGCGACACGCGCGGCGGAAATCTATGCCGGCCGCTTCGTCTTCGCCGGCAAGATCGTCACCTGCCACGGCCGCTCGATCTTCGATCTCGAGCCGCCGTCGGAAGACTGGGAAATCTCCCTTCTTGGCTTCGGGTGGCTACGCCATCTGCGCGCGGCCGACACCGCCATCACCCGCGCCAATGCACGCTCGCTGATCGACGACTGGATGTCGAACACCTCGCGCAAGCGCCCGGTGGGACGCCGGCCGGAGGTGGTCGCGCGCCGCGTAATTTCGCTGCTGTCACAGGCGCCACTGGTTCTCGGCGACACCGACGGTAGATTCTATCGCCGCTATCTGCGCACGCTGGCGCGCGAAATCCGCGCGCTGCGCTATGCGCTGCCGGGCACCGCCGGCGGCCTGCCGAGAATGCAGGTGCTGATTGCGCTCTGCTACGCCTCGCTCTGTCTTGCCAATCAGGCCAACAATATTCGCGGTGTTGCCAAACGGCTGTCGGATGAATTGCAGAAGCAGATCCTGCCCGATGGCGGCCACGTCTCGCGCAATCCGAGCGCACTGATCGAGCTGCTGATCGATCTGTTGCCGCTGCGACAGACCTTTGCCGCGCGCAACATCGCGCCGCCACCGGCTTTGCTGAACGCCATCGATCGCATGATGCCGATGCTGCGTTTCTTCCGCCATGGCGACGGCAGTTTTGCGTTGTTCAACGGCATGAGTTCGACGCCATCGCATCTGGTCGCCACGCTGCTGGCCTATGACGACACCCATGGCGTGCCGATGGCGCATATGCCGCATACCGGATTCCAGCGTCTAGAAGCCGGCACCATGACCGTGGTCATCGATACGGGGCCGCCTCCGCCGCCTGATGTCAGCCACGAGGCGCATGCCGGCACGCTGGCGTTCGAGCTCTCCTCTGGCGCCAACCGCATCGTCGTCAATTGCGGCATGCCTTCAACGGCGCGCGAGAACTGGCGTGTCTTCGCGCGCTCGACGGCAGCCCATTCGACGGTGAGCTATCACAACACGTCATCGAGCCAGTTCGTCGAGGCCGGCGCGATGAAGAAGTTCTTGCGGGGCTCGCCAATCACCAGCGGCCCGCACAATGTCGAGAATTATCGCGAAGTGACGTCGGACGGCACCATGCTGACGACCGCCCATGACGGCTACAAGTCCCGTTTCGGTATCGAGCATCGCCGCATCCTGACCATCGCCGCCGATGGGAACCGGCTGGATGGCGAGGACATCGTCGCCCCCGCGCCGGGCGCGCGGCTGAAGGGCAATAGCACCGATTACGCCATCCGTTTCCATCTGCATCCATCGGTCAAGGCGAGCCGGCTGAGCGACGCTCGCGGCGTCATGCTGGTGCTGCCGAACCGTGACGTCTGGACGTTCGAGGCGCTGGACGACAAGGTCGATCTCGAGGACAGCGTGTTCCTGGCCGGCAATGACGGCCCACGCCGGACCGCCCAGATCGTGATCCACCAGGACGCCCGCCAGACCGGCAGCGTGCGCTGGAGTTTTGCCCGGTCGAACTCGTCGCCGTCGCAGACAAGCGCACGGCGGAACGCCCGCCGCGAGCCGGAATTACCGTTGTAATTCAACATACTCCCGCCCCTCATGGTGAGGAGGCGCGAAAGCGCCGTCTCGAACCATGAGCTGGCTTGGCGCATGAGTTTTACCACCATCCTTCGAGACGCCGCTGCGCGGCTCCTCAGGATGAGGGGCGGAGTTAGTAGCTCCCGCCAAATTTCTGGCATGCCACCCAGCCCGGTTTCGTGCCCCGCCAAACCGTGCTACGCGGCTGCCTTCTCCCACGGGATACACCATCATGACCGACCACCCGCGCAAGGTCACTCGCGCTCTCTTGTCCGTTTCCGATAAGTCCGGACTGATCGAATTCGCCCGCGCGCTGTCCGCGCATGGCGTCGATCTGGTCTCCACCGGCGGCACTGCCAAGGCGATCGCTGCGGCGGGCCTCAAGGTATCGGACGTCTCCGATCTCACCGGCTTTCCGGAAATGATGGATGGCCGCGTCAAGACGCTGCATCCGAAGGTGCACGGCGGCCTGCTGGCGATCCGCGACAATGCCGAGCACAAGAAAGCGATGGCCGATCACGGCATCGCGCAGATCGATCTGCTGGTGGTGAACCTCTATCCGTTCGAGGAAACCGTCGCGAAGAACGCATCGTGGGAAGACTGCATCGAGAATATCGATATCGGCGGTCCGGCGATGATCCGCGCGGCCTCGAAGAACCATGACGACGTCACCGTCGTGGTCGAACCCTCCGACTATCAATCGGTGCTCGACGAGCTTGCGACGAACAAGGGCGCGACCTCGCTGACGTTGCGCCGCCGCCTCGCGGCCAAGGCCTATGCGCGCACCGCTGCCTACGACGCCGCGATCTCCAACTGGTTCGCCGAGCAGCTCAAGACCCCCGCGCCGGACTTCCGTGCCGTCGGCGGCAAGCTGGTCGAAGCGCTGCGTTATGGCGAGAATCCGCATCAGACCGCAGCGTTCTATCGCACGCCCGAACTGCGCCCCGGCGTCGCCTCAGCGCGGCAGGTGCAGGGCAAGCAGCTCTCCTACAACAATATCAACGACACTGATGCCGCCTATGAAGCCATCGCCGAGTTCGATCCCAAGCGCACCGCGGCCTGTGTCATCGTCAAGCACGCCAATCCCTGCGGCGTGGCCGAAGGCAGCAATCTTGTCGAAGCCTATCGCAAGGCGCTGGCCTGCGACTCCACCTCGGCCTTCGGCGGCATCGTGGCGCTGAACCGCACACTGGACGCCGAGACGGCAAAGGTGATCACCGAAATCTTCACCGAAGTGATCGTGGCGCCGGATGCGACCGATGAAGCCATCGCCATCGTCGCGGCGAAGAAGAACCTCCGCCTGCTGCTGGCGGGCAGCCTGCCCGATCCCCGCGCGGCCGGCTTTACTGCGAAGACGGTGGCTGGTGGCCTGCTGGTGCAGAGCCGTGACAATGCGGTTGTCGACGACATGACCCTGAAGGTCGTGACCAAGCGTCAGCCGACCGAGGCCGAATTGCGCGATCTAAAGTTTGCTTTCCGCGTCGCCAAGCACATCAAGTCGAACACCATCGTCTATGCGAAGGACCTCGCCACCGTCGGCGTCGGCGCCGGCCAGATGAGCCGCATCGACAGTGCCCGCATCGCGGCCCGCAAGGCTCAGGATGCCGCGGCGGAAATGAAGCTCGCCGAACCGATGACCAAGGGTTCGGTGGTCGCCTCCGACGCGTTCTTCCCGTTCGCGGATGGCCTGTTGGTGGCGATCGAAGCCGGCGCCACGGCGGTGATCCAGCCGGGCGGTTCGGTGCGCGACGATGAGGTGATCAAGGCTGCGGACGATGCCGGCATCGCCATGGTGTTCACTGGCGTCAGGCACTTCAAGCACTAAGCATGGCACTCATACTGTCATCGCCCGGCTCGACCGGGCGATCCAGTAGACACTCCCATCAATGATCAAACGCAGGCGCCTGCGTTTACTGGGTCACCCGGTCAAACCGGGTGGCGACAGTGGAGTTACTCCTGTCGCACCCGTGCGAGCAGTGCCAATCCGACCACGAAAAATCCCACCAGCACCGCCATCCCCGCCTTCTGGCTCGCCGTCACCGCCGTGACGACGCCGATCAGCAGCGGGCCGATGAAGGATGTCACTTTCCCGGTCAGCGCAAACAGCCCGAAGAACTGCGCGATGCGTTCTTGCGGTGCAAGGCGGATCAGCAGCGTGCGCGAGGCCGCCTGCAGCGGGCCGCCGGCGATACCGATCAGACAGCCGAGCGCGAGATAAGCCTTCTCCGCAGGCGCTGCGAACAGCCCGCCGCCCGGCGTGGGCGGCGTGACTTTCATGAACAGGATCGTTTCGCGATCGATCAGCAGGATCGAGATGATCGACAGCAACAGCAGCAACATGCTGCCAGCGATCACCCGCTTTGGCCCCAGCGCATCGTCGAGCTTGCCGCCGATGAACGCGCCGAAGGTGCCGGCAACGGCGAGGATGATTCCGAAGGTGCCGATCTGAATCGTATTCCAGCCGAAGGTGCCGGCCGCATAGATGCCGCCAAAGGCAAACAGCGAGACGAGGCCGTCGGTATAGATCATGTTGGCGAGAAGGAACGCCATCATGGATTTGTGCTTCGGCAATTCGCGCAACGTGTGACCAAGGTCGGTCAGTCCCGCGCGCACGGCATTGCCTGCCGAGACCTTGGCAGGAAAATCCGGCGTGAATAAAAACATCGGCAGCACGAATGCGACGAACCAGATGCCAGATAACGGGCCCGAAATCCGATCACCTTCGAAAGTCGCGGGATCGAGACCGAGGATCGGCGTCAGCCCGAACAGCGTCTTGCCGCTCGATGGATCTGCCGCCATGAAACCGAGCACGACGATCAGGCTGAGAATACCGCCGACATAGCCAAGCGCCCAGCCGGAGCCCGAGAGCCGCCCGATCTTGTCCGGCGGCACCAGGGTCGGCATCATCGCATTGTTGAAGACGGTAGCAAACTCGACGCCGATGGTCGCGAAGCCATAGGCAATCAATAGCGGCAGAATTAGCCGGGGATCGCCGGGTTTCCCGATCCACATCAGGCAGGCGCCGATCACGAAGATGGCGCCGAAGCCCGCGATCCATGGCTTGCGGCGCCCGCTCGCATCGGCGATGGCGCCGAGCACCGGAGACATCAGCGCAATGATCAGGCCGGCGCATGCGGTGGCAAAGCCCCACAGCGATTGTCCCGTCGCGGGATCGGTCGCAACCCGCGTCGCGAAATAAGGCGCGAACACGAACGTGGTGATCAGGCTGAAATAGGGCTGTGCCGCCCAATCGAAGAACATCCAGCTGACCACGGCACGGCGTGGCGGATAGGTCGTCGGAATTGCCGCGACGTGAGAGGGTGCGGCGGCCACCGCCATGGACGTTTCTCCTCGACGAACCGCGTGTTGTGGATGGCGATTCTCAATCCATATAGCATGCGTGGCGGTTAAACGATCGTGTCCGCCGCTCAGCCGGAGCAATCGATGAGTCGTTTTACTTTCCTGCGTTGTGCATGCGTCGCAGCACTCGCAGTAATATTGATCTCGGCCGAGCCGACAAACGCGCAGCAATCGCGCGACAACTATACTCCCGCACCGTCAGATACACTCAGACCGGTTGCCGCGAAGCACGGCATGGTGGTCGCGCAAGAGCGGCTGTCCGCACAGGTCGGCGCCGATGTGCTGGCCCGTGGCGGCAATGCCGTGGATGCGGCTGTGGCCACCGGCTTCGCCATGGCCGTGACCTATCCCCGCGCCGGCAATATCGGGGGCGGCGGGTTCATGGTGATTCACACTGCCCAGGGACAGAGTATCGCTATCGACTATCGCGAAACGGCGCCGGGCAGGGCCACACGGGACATGTTTCTCGGTAACGATGGCAAACCTGACATCGCGAAATCGCGCGACAGCGCACTCGGCATCGGCGTGCCCGGCACGGTAGCCGGACTCGCACTGGCACTGGAAAAGTACGGCTCAGGGCGATTCACGCTGGCCAATCTGTTGCAGCCGGCCATCGCGCTGGCGCGTGACGGCTTCATATTGACGGATGACGGTGCCGACACGCTGCCCGACTGGCATCGTCGCCTCGCACGCTGGCCGTCGAGCAAACCGATCTTTTCTCGCGCCGATGGCACTTCGTTGCGCGACGGCGACAAACTCATCCAAACCGATCTCGCCGATACGCTGACGGTCATCGCGCAGCAGGGGCCGCGTGGTTTTTATGAGGGGCCTATTGCCGAAAAGTTGGTCGATGGCATCAACAAGGCTGGCGGCATCTTCACGCTCGACGATCTCAAGACCTATCAACCGCTGCTCCGTGAGCCCGTGCGCGGCAGCTATCGCGGCTACGACATCGTCTCGATGCCGCTGCCATCATCCGGCGGCACGGTGCTGCTGGAAACGTTGAATATTCTCGAAGGTTTTCCGATGAACGAAATGCAGCAGGGCACAGCGCCGTCGCTGCATCTGCTGATCGAAGCGATGAAGCGCGCCTATGCCGACCGTGCGCGATATCTCGGCGACCCCGCTTTTGTGAATGCGCCGATCACGACGCTGACTTCGAAGGACTACGCAGCCAAACAGCGCAGCACCATCGATCCCATGCGCGCAACCTCATGGAGCGATGCGCTGACACCGAAGCCACCGCGCGAAGGCCAGAACACGACTCATTATTCCGTGGTCGATAGCGCCGGTAATGCCGTGAGCAACACCACCACACTCAACTTCAGTTACGGCTTAGGCCTCGTCCCCGAGGGCACCGGCGTGCTGCTCAACAACGAACTCGATGACTTCACGGCTTCGCCGGGTGCGTCCAATGCCTATGGCCTCGTCGGCTATGAAGCCAATCTGCCAGGGCCCGGCAAGCGCCCGTTGTCCTCGATGACACCAACCATTGTACTGAAGGACGGCAAGCCGGTGTTGGTGACCGGATCGCCCGGCGGCAGCCGTATCATCTCGACGACCCTGCAGGTCATCGTGAACGTGATCGACTACAAGATGGACGTCATGTCCGCGGTAGCTGCGCCGCGGCTGCACCACCAATGGCTGCCGGACGAAGTGCGTATCGAAAACGGTTTTGCGGAGCCGGTGCTCGACGCGTTGCGCGCGATGGATCACCGCATCGTGAAGCCGATGGGCCAGACATCCGCGAACTCCATTGCGGTCGGCCCTGACGGATTGCTTGGCGCGCCGGACCCACGCACGCGTGGCGCCGCAGCCGTCGGCAACTAAAGGGCGATACAGCGCTCGCGGCCGCATGGCAGACGGGCGAACATAGGTAGCTCCGCGCATTGCCAAAATGTCGCACCCCCGGCAACTTGCCGGGCATCGGACGGCGCCGGACCGCGCCGCCAGCGGCCCCGCAAAAGGGGCGTGACAGGGAGGATTCCGTGACTTCGAATTTCGCGAAAGCCGTTGCAGCAAGTCTGCTGCTGATGTGTTCGACCGCCGCGGTGCGCGCCGAGGATAGCGCGCTGCGGGTCGGCATCATCACCGACATGAGCGGGCAATATGCTGACGGCAACGGCAAGGGATCGGTGATCGCGGCGCAGATGGCGGCCGAGGAGATCGGCGGCAGCGTCAATGGCCGCAAGATCGAGATCGTTTCGGGCGATCACCAGAACAAGCCGGATGTCGCCACTGCCATCGTGCGTGACTGGATCGACAACAAGAATATCGATGTGGTGGCCGAAGGCGTGAATTCCGCCGTGGCGCTGGCGGTGCAGAACCTGACCCGCGAGCGTAAGAAGATCTTTCTGATCTCCGGCGCCGGCTCATCGGACATTACGGGCAAGCAGTGCTCGCCGACATCGGTGCAGTGGACTTACGACACCTATGCAGCGTCGAACGGCACCGCCAAGGCGATCGTCAAGCGCGGCGGCGATTCGTGGTTCTTCCTGACGGCAGACTATGCGTTCGGACAGGCACTGGAGCGCGATGCATCGAAGGCCGTCACCGCCAGCGGCGGCAAAGTCGTCGGCTCGGTCCGGCATCCGTTCTCGACGGCGGACTTCTCGTCCTTCCTGCTACAGGCGCAATCGTCCGGCGCGAAGGTGCTTGGCCTCGCCAATGCGGGTGCTGACTTCTCCACTGCCGTTGCACAGGCTGCCGAGTTCAACATCCAGAGCAGCATGCAGGTCGTCGCATTGCAAGTGACGCTCACCGACGTGCACGCCATGGGCCTCGCCAATGCCCATGACCTGATGTTCACCGATTCGTTCTACTGGGATCGCACGCCTGAGACCCGCGCCTTCGCACAGGAATTCTTCAAGCGCCATGGCGCGATGCCGACCGCCTATCAGGCTGGCGTGAACTCATCGCTGCGCCACTATTTCAAGGCTGTGGCCGCGACCAAGTCCACGGACACCGAGACGGTGATGGCCTGGATGCGCGCCAATCCCGTCAACGATTTCTTCGCGCAGGGTGGCAGGGTCCGCGATGACGGCCGCATGGTGCACGACATGTATCTGATGCGCATCAAGAAGCCCACGGAATCGAAGCAGCCGTGGGATCTGTATGAGACGGTGGCGACGATTCCCGGCGATGACGCCTTCCGCCCGATGGCAGAAGGTGGCTGTCCCTATCTGACGCATTAGTCTTTGCATCATATTGCAGGTGGCTCTCCCATCTGTCGCCACCCGCGAAAGCGGGTGGCCCATTAAATACCAGCTTTCGCGATGAACCGTCGACGACAGTGTTGACTGGATCGCCCGGTCGAGGCGGGCGGTGACATCACGTGTTGTCGCGTTACTTCCCCACCTCATATGGCCCGCCGGCTTCCAGCGCACGCTGATAGGCGGGCCTTTCATGAATCTTCGCAAGCCACGCCATCGCTTTCGGATGACCGTTTTCGAGGCCGCCGCGCGCTGCGGCGGCTTCCAGTGCGAAACTCATCTGAATATCGGCCGCGGTAAAGTCGTTGCCCGCAAACCATTCGCTCTTTCCGAGTTCGCTTTCCCAGAACGCCATGTGTTGTCTAAGCTGCGGTGTCACCAGCGTCGCCAGCGCCTTCGTCGAAACCGCATTCACGATCGGCCGGACCAGGAACGGGGCGCGCTTCGGCAGCAGGCCGAAGATCAGCTTGAGCAACAACGGTGTCATCGCCGAACCCTCGGCGTAATGCAGCCAGTATGTGTAGCGCAATCTCTCGGGCGTATTGTCCTCCGGGATCAGCCGGCCGTTGCCATAGGTCTTCACGATATATTCGACGATGGCGCCGGACTCGGCGACCGTATTGGCATCGTCGGTGATGACGGGCGACTTGCCGAGCGGATGGATGGCCCGCAGCTCTTTCGGCGCCAGCATGTTCGGCTGCCGCTGATAACGCACGATCTCGTAGGGCACGCCCAGCTCCTCGAGCAGCCAGAGCACGCGCTGCGAGCGGGAATTGTTGAGGTGATGGACGACGAGCATGCAGTTCTTCCTGACGAGCAGCGCAATTATCGTCCGGGTAATATTGACAAGAATATTGCCCGGATATAATTAGCGCACAACTTGGACACCGAGACGGACGAATTCCCATGACGGATACAACGATGGTAGCACCCTATACCGCCTTTGCCGGCCCCAAACTGCTGGCATCCGGACCGTTGACCGAGGTGGCGGTCGCCGTGAAGATCGCAACCGGGGTCATGACCGGTCCCATTATTATTTTCGATAATGCGACCGGCCGCTCCATCGATCTCGACCTGCGCGGCAGCCATCGCGAGATCGTCGCCCGGCTTTCCCCGCCGGCCGCGGCGGAGCCGGCTTCGCCGGCAGAACCCCGCGGCCGCGGCCGGCCGAAGCTCGGCGTTGTCGCCCGCGAGGTGACGCTGCTGCCACGGCACTGGGACTGGCTCGCCGCCCAGCCCGGCGGCGCTTCGGTGGCTCTGCGAAAACTGGTGGAAGATGCCCGCCGCGCCAATGGCGACCGCGAACGTGCCCGCGCCGCCCGCGATGCGGCCTATTACTTCATGTCCACCATGGCTGGCGATCTGCCGGATTTCGAGGAAGCTTCACGCGCGCTGTTCGCCGCAGACCGCCGCAAGTTCGGCGAACTGATTGCCGGATGGCCCACCGATATCCGCGATCATGTGATCAGACTCGCTTTCGCCGATCGCACCTAGCGTCTCAATGCGGCGCGCGACAAGCGCGCCGCCGCATACTCCCATTCAGGACTTCTTCGATGCCCGCGGAAAAACCTCTGTGGCAGGCCTTTCTCATCTTCGTCGGCCCGATGATGGTGAGCAACATCCTGCAATCGCTGTTCGGCACCATCAATAATATCTATCTTGGCCAGCTGATCGGCGTGAACGCGCTGGCCGCGGCATCGGCCGCATTCCCGCTGATGTTCTTTTTCATCGCCTTCGTGATCGGTCTCGGCGCCGGCGCGGGCATCCTGATCGGTCAAGCCTGGGGGGCGGGGCAGCGTGACAAGGTGAAGGAGATCGCCGCCGCGGCGTTGCTTGCGACACTGGTGATCGGCCTCATCGTCTCGGTGTTCGGCGGCCTGTTTGCCCGTCCGCTGATGATCGCGCTGGCCACCCCGGCCAACATTCTCGACCAGGCCACGGACTATGCACGCATCATGATGCTGAGCATGCCGCTGACCTTCGTTTTCCTACTCTCGACATCGCTGCTGCGCGGCGTCGGCGATACGGTGACGCCGCTGCTCGGCCTCGCCATCTCAACCATGCTCGGCCTGATCCTCACGCCGGCATTGATCCTTGGCTGGACCGGGCTGCCGCCGCTGGGCGTCGTCAGCGCGGCGATCGCCTCGGCCCTCTCCACCGCCGTCGGCATGACGTGGTTCGTAATTCACCTGATCCGCCGCAACCATCCGCTGGCGCCGGACGCCGCCATGCTGCGGCACCTGCACGTGGATCTGTCGCTGCTCGGTCGCATCCTGCGGCTCGGCATTCCCACCGCGATCCAGATCGTCACCATGTCGCTGGCTGAACTGGCGTTGCTCGGCATCGTCAACGGCTTCGGCTCTGACGCCACCGCGGCTTACGGCGCCGTCAACCAGGTGATCGGCTACGCCCAGTTCCCGGCCATATCGATTGCGATATCGGCTTCGGTATTCGGCGCGCAGGCGATCGGACGCGGCGATGTCGCGCGGCTCGGCGCCATCGTGCGCACCGCGTTGTTGCTGAACTTCGTGCTGACCGGCGGGCTGGTGGCGCTGATCTATCTGTTCTCGCGCACAGTGATGGGATTCTTCATCACCGACACTGCCGTTCTCGACCTGTCGCAGCATCTCCTGCATATCGTGCTGTGGAGCAGCATCGTGTTCGGCATGGCCGGCATCTTCTCCGGCACCATGCGCGCATCGGGCACCGTCTTCGTGCCGACGCTGCTGTCGGTGCTGGCGATTGCGCTGATCGAGGTGCCGAGCGCCATCGTGCTGAGCCGGCATTTCGGCGTCACCGGTGTCTGGTACGCGTGGCCGATCACCTTCTGCGCCATGCTCCTGCTGCAGGCCAGCTATTACCGCTTCGTCTGGCGCAAGAAAACCATCACCCGCCTGATCTGATTGCACTTGCCTGATATCACGATATGATGACCATCATGAAAAGAGTGGACGCGCCCGCCGTGCCGCGTCACACTCGCTTGCAACGATGATCGGAAAGATCATGACATCCGGGAGGGCCAATTGGCGCAAACAGTTCAGTTCCTGTTCGACTTCGGAAGTCCCAACGCATTCCTGAGTCACGAGGCGATTCCCGCCATCGAGGCCCGGACCGGTGCAACATTCGAATATGTGCCCGTGCTGCTCGGCGGTATCTTCAAGGCCACCAATAATCGCTCTCCCGCCGAGACCTATGCCGGCGTAAAAAACAAGCGCGAATTCCATCAGCTCGAGACCGAACGATTCGTCAGGCGCTTCAAGGTGCAGCCCTATGCGTGGAATCCGCATTTCCCCGTCAATACGCTGAACCTGATGCGCACGGCGATCGCCGCACAGCTCGAGGGCGTGTTCGAACGATATGTCGAGGCAGCTTTCCATCACATGTGGGTGGAGCCGAAGAAGATGGACGATCTCGACATCGCCGCAGCGGCGCTCGATGCGTCCGGTCTCGACGGCGCAAAACTGCTGGCGCGCGGGCAGGAGGCGGACGTGAAAGCGAAATTGATCGCCAATACGCAGGACGCCGTGGAACGCGGCGCATTCGGTTCGCCAACTTTTTTCGTCGGCAAGGAAATGTTCTTCGGCAAGGAACAGCTGCGTGAAGTCGAGGAGATGATCGTCACATGACAAAACGCAACGCGAGCGTCGCCGTGATCGGCGCGGGCGATTTCATCGGTGCCGAGATCGCAAAGAAATTTGCCGCCGAGGGCTTCACCGTATTCGCCGGCCGACGCAATGGCGATAAACTGGCGCCGCTGGTGGCTGATATCGAGGCCAAAGGCGGCAGCATTCATGCGCGCTCGCTCGATGCGCGCAAGGAGGAGGAAATCACCGCCTTCCTGAACGACGCCGATGCCCATGCGCCGCTCGAGGTCTGCATTTTCAATGTCGGCGCCAATGTGAATTTCCCCATTCTCGACACCACCGAACGGGTGTTCCGCAAGGTGTGGGAGATGGCCTGCTATTCCGGCTTTCTGGCCGGCCGCGAAGCGGCACGGCTGATGCTGCCGCGCGGGCAGGGCAACATTTTTTTCACCGGCGCTACCGCCAGCCTCCGTGGCGGCTCCGGCTTTGCCGCTTTCGCTTCGGCGAAGTTCGGCTTGCGTGCGGTAGCCCAGGCCATGGCCCGCGAACTCGGCCCAAGAAATATCCATGTGGCGCATCTTATTATCGACAGCGGCGTCGACACCGAATGGGTGCGCCAGCGCCGGCTCGAATCGCTGGGACCGAATGCGCTGGACAATCCCGATCTGCTGATGCCGCCGGTCTCCGTGGCGGAGTCCTACTGGCAGCTCTACAGCCAGCCGCGCAGCGCCTGGACATTCGAGATGGAAATCCGGCCGTTCGGCGAAAAGTGGTAGACGCAGAGCTGCCCGTCTCTCCAAACGTCATGCCCGGGCTTGACCCGGGCATCCAGCTTTTGATGATGCAGGCGGAGATGGCTGGCCGGGACACTCCGGGCCGTAACAAAGAACATTAAGGACTCATCCCATGCGTATTCTCGTCGTCGGTGCCGGTGCCATCGGCGGGTACTTCGGTGGCAGGCTGTTGCAGGCCGGAAACGACATCACTTTCCTGGTTCGCCCCAAGCGCGCGAGCGAACTTGCCAACACAGGCCTTGTCATCAAGAGCCCGCATGGCGATGTGACACTGAAGAATCCTCCGACGGTGCAGGCCGACAAACTGAACGACACGTTCGATGTCGTGCTGCTGAGCTGCAAGGCCTTCGATCTCGACGACGCCATCAAATCGTTCGCGCCTGCCGTTGGTCCGAAAACTGCAATCATTCCGCTGCTCAACGGCATGAGGCATCTCGACGTGCTTGAGCAGACTTTCGGCGCCGGCGCCGTAATGGGCGGACAATGCCAAATCGCTGCAACGCTGAATGCCCAGCGCGAGGTGGTGCAGATGGCGCCGATGCAGGTGCTCTCTTTCGGTGAGCGAAAGGGCGGCAGTTCGGAGCGCACCGCCGAGATCGATGCGGTCATGAAATCCGGCAATTTCGGCGGCGCCGCCTCCGAGACCATCATGCAGGACATGTGGGAGAAGTGGGTATTCCTGGCGACGGCTGCCGGCGCGACCTCGTCCATGCGCGGCGCCATTGGCTACATCATAGCCGCGCCGGGCGGCCGCGATTTCGTTCTTGGCGTGCGCGACGAAGCCTCCGCCGTGGCAGCCGCCAATGGCTACGCGCCGCGCAAACCATTTATCGAGCGCACCGAAGTGATGCTCACGGACAAGGCTTCGCGAATGACCGCCTCGATGTATCGCGACATCCTTGCAGGTTCGGCAATCGAAGCCGACCAGATCATCGGCGATCTGGTGGCCCGCGCCGACGCAGCCAAGGTCGCCGTGCCGCGGCTACGGATGATCTACACGCATTTGAAGGCGTATGAAAATCAGAGGGTGTAAACTTCGCCCCTCATGGTGAGGAGGCGCGTAGCGCCGTCTCGAACCATGAATGGCCTGGCTCGGAGCCTTTTCGGCCATCCTTCGAGACGCCGCTGCGCGGCTCCTCAGGATGAGGGACGGAGAATCGAGATCCTGAGCTGAACGGGCATTGTTCCGAGCAAAAGCATTCGAAAACCACCTCGACCGCTTTATGAGTCAGGCTCTCAGGATGAGGACCGCGTCGACATGAAGTCCCTCACAAATGCGCGAGATAATGCGCCAGCGCCTCGATCTCCTCCTCGCTAAGCGAATAGGCGACCTCCGCCATCGCGGCCATGCCACCGCCGGCTCGCGCGCCGGATTTATAATCGCGCAACGCCTTCAACAGATAGTCCTCGCGCTGGCCGGCAATGCGCGACACCGCCTTGGTGCCGGCATAACTATCCAGATGACATGATGCACAGCGGCGACCGGCCGCAGCTTGCTTGCCCTTCGCCGACAGATCGGAATCGTCATCGGCCTTTTTCTCCGGTGGCTGCAGCGATGCGTAGTAAGCGCCGAGATTGCGGATGTCATTGTTGTCGAGTTGCTCGACGATCGGCTGCATCTGCTCATTCTTGCGCGTGCCGGCGCGGAAAAAGATAAGCTGCCACTGGATGAACTGGTCCGGCTGTGCGGCGAGGGAGGGCGTGTTCTCCATCTGCGATATGCCGTTCTCGCCATGGCAGCCGGTACAGAGCTCGGCTTTCTCCTTGCCGGCCGCAATGTCGGCGGCAGAGGCTTGAAGAGAACCAAGGGCAAACAGGCAAAGAGAAGTGAGAATGGATCGGGATTGCATTTCCGCATTCCGGTTTGCTCGTGTCTACACTCGTCATCGCGAGGAGCGAAGCGACGAAGCAATCCAGTTCTTGTTTGATTGGATTGCTTCGTCCGAACGAATTGCTGCGCAATTCGTCAGGGCTCGCAATGACGTGGAGAGACCGGTGTGCCCGGTCTCTCGCCACACCACTCGTGTTACGTCACTTCGCGTAAGAGATCCGGTAAACCGCACCGGCCCAGTCATCCGCGATCAGCAGCGAGCCATCCTTCGCCAACACCACATCGGCGGGACGGCCGAGATAACCCTGATCGCCCTCGATCCAGCCGGAGGCAAAAATCTCCTGCTTGGCATTCTTGCCATCGGGGTCAGCGATCACACGCTTGATCCGCGCACCCTGATATTTGTGCCGGTTCCAGGAGCCGTGCTCGGCGATGAAGATGTTGTTCTTGTACTCGGCGGGAAACATGTCGCCGGTGTAGAACTTCATGCCGAGCGGCGCCACGTGAGCGCCGAGATTGAGCACCGGTGGTGTGAATTCCGAACACTGGTGTCCCATGGCGAATTTCGGATCCGGCATGTCGCCCTGGTGACAATGCGGATAGCCGAAGTGCTCGCCGAGCCTGGTGATCATGTTGAGCTTGTCGCTCGGCAGGTCGTCGCTGATCCAGTCGCGCGCATTCTCCGTGAACCAGTATTTGCCGGTGCGCGGATCGACGTCGCCTCCGACACTGTTACGCACGCCGAGCGCCACGATCTCGGCATTGCCGGTCTTCGGATCGACACGGCGGATCTGCGACAGCGACGTCGGCGGGATGCCGATATTGAAGGGCGGCCCGAAAGGCACATAGAACCAGCCGTCCTTGTCGGGTGCGAGATATTTCCAGCCATGCGCGGCATAGGAGGGCATGTCGTCATAGACGACGGTCCCCTTGCCGAGATTGTCGAGATTGGCTTCCGCATTGTCGTAGCGGATCAGCTTGTCGATATCGATCACATAGAGCGCGCCGTTCTGGAATGCGATGCCGGTCGGCATCTTCATGCCCTTGAGGACCGTCTTGACTTCTTTCTTCCCGCCCTTGTCGGTGATCGCGTAGACATTGCCGATGCCGAACGACCCCACGAACAGCGTGCCGTTATCGCCCCATGCCATCTGCCGCGCGGCCAGCACGCCGGAGGCATAGACCTCGATCTTGAAGCCCGCCGGCAACTTGATCTTCGTCATCATGTCGGCGAGTTCTTTGTCCGAAGCACCGGTCGGTGGGCCAGACGGCGGCGCCAGGCCTTTCTGCGCCTCGGTCTCGTCGCCGAGGAACCAGTCATCGGGCGGATTGGTCCAAAAATCCTTGGTATCAGATTTGTAGCTCTTGAGCTTCTGCTGCGCGCTGACCTGGGCGATCCCAACAGTGGCGAGGATCACAGCGCATGCAAGAACGGATCGTGCAACAACGGATCGATTCAGTATCGACTTCATCGCGTTCACTCCCTGTGCAGCGAGTTGAGGCTGCTATGTTTTATGATCGTTCGAGACGAACTTTATTGGTCTGCTAATTGAAGTAGACGAGGGGATGCTAGCACAAATGTCGCAGGTGGAAAGTGCAACTATGCAGCAACACGCGTCTGACGCGCGCGCGTTTTGTTAGTTGCGATGCGAATGCGAGGTGCGATGCACGAGCCCTCATGGTGAGGAGGCCTAGCGGCGCAATTGCGCCGCTGACAGCGCCGTCTCGAACCATGAGATGGCTTGGCTCCGAGTGCATACCCATGCTCCGAGACGCGCGCTTTGCGCGCTCCTCAGGATGACGGCGGAGTCGAAAAGGAGACCCTACAGGCTGCCCTTGCTCAAATAGCGCCATGCAATCGCCAGCACCACGAGTCCGATGAAGATCAGCGCCACCGGCAGCTTCTTCTTTTCACGCGGCGGCGGCGTGTTGGGCTTGATGCGGCGGAAAGGCGTAACGTTGTCGCGATGGTTCTGATTGTTGTCGGACATGAGCTTCGATTTCGGAGAAGGCGCGATTACCGGCGCGGTGCCGGTGCCGCCCATGCGGGCGTAGTAATGGCGATAGACGGTCTGGATGGTCGCCTCTGCCGCTGCGGATTCGGACTGTCTGCCACGGGCAGCCATCGCAAGATAGCCGGCGAAGAAGGTCTGGGCTTCCTGGGGCAGGGCATCGACGCTGTTGAGTTTCGACATCATCAGCCAGGTCGCAAAATCGGCCCGCGCCTCGTCATTGGCACGCCTGGCGATCTCCAGATTGGAATCCGTAGTCGACGGCATTTTCGTCTCACACCCGTATACGGCAGATTGTCTGCGCAACCTCGCCTGAATTCAAGCAAGATGGATCAACGCGCGACAATACGGCCGCATGGCGGCATCTTTCAGAGAAAGAAGACGAACGAGAGGATTCCGGAGCGGAAATTCTGGAGCGGGCGAAGGGGCTCGAACCCTCGACCCCGACCTTGGCAAGGTCGTGCTCTACCACTGAGCTACACCCGCATCCGAGAAGCGGCAGCGCGTGCGCCGCCGACGCGCGGACATATGCCAAAAGCCGGCGGCGATTGCAACAGAAAGACGAAGGATTGCACCAAGTTCCGTTAATGGACTTTTCCGCCGGTTTTGACCCGTCAAACCTTCAAATCGCTGCAAGAATCGCCTGATAACGACCGACCGCGGCGTCCCGCGGCAATGCGGCCGTTTCGGCCCGATTGCAAATTACTGCCACGGACGCCATTTAATGCGCTTCGGGCGTGCTAGAAGCGCGCAGAAATTCCCGGCCACAGGTGAGGTTGACGTGACCATCATGGAACAGGGCGGCGCCAAGCCGCCGCAGGCAGAATCGTCGCCGCAGGCGGGGGGCGCCCTCATCAAGGACACCACCACCCGCACCTTCATGCAGGATGTGATCGAGGAATCGAAGCGTCAGCCGGTACTGATCGACTTCTGGGCGCCCTGGTGCGGCCCATGCCGGCAGCTGACGCCGATCATCGAGAAGGCCGTTACCGCCGCCAAGGGGCGGGTCAAACTGGTGAAGATGAATATCGACGAGAATCCAGAGATCCCCGGTCAGATGGGTATCCAGTCGATTCCGGCCGTGATCGCCTTTGTCGATGGCCGCCCGGCCGATGGCTTCATGGGCGCCGTGCCCGAGAGCCAGGTCAACGCCTTCATCGACAAACTCACCGCCGGTCGTCCCGGCGCCGAGCCGACCACCGCCGAACTGCTGGAGGAGGCCGCCGGGCTGCTCGCCGAAGGCGATCCGGCCACCGCGGCTACGATCTATGGCGAAATCATCGCCGGCGACGCCGGCAATATTGCCGCCATCGCCGGACTGGCGGATTGTTATGTCGCCACCGATGCCATCGAGCAGGCCAAGCAGACATTGGAGCTGGTTCCTGCTGCGAAGCGCGAAGATGCGGCGGTGAAGGCCGTGCAGGCCAAGATCGATTTGGTTGAACAGGCCAGCGCCCTCGGCCCGGTCACCGAGCTGGAAGCCAGGGTTGCCGCCGACCCGCTCGATCATCAGGCCCGTTTCGATCTGGCAGTGGCGCTGAACGGCGCCGGCCAGCGCGAGCCGGCGACCAGTCATCTGCTCGAAATCGTCAAGCGCGACCGGAAGTGGAACGACGACGGCGCCCGCAAACAGCTGCTGCAATTCTTCGAGGCCTGGGGCCCGACGGACGAGGCAACGGTTGACGGCCGCCGGCGGTTGTCGACTATCCTGTTCGCGTAACCGCCTCTATCGGCGAAGCGAGGCCGGACATGCCCATCAATGCCGACTATCGCGGCCCGGCCGAACTGCCGGAAGTGATCCCGGTCTTCCCGCTGCCCGGCGCGCTATTGCTGCCCCGCGGCCAGATGCCGCTCAATATTTTCGAGCAACGCTATCTCGCCATGGTGGACGACGCCTTCCGCGACGGCCACCGGCTGATCGGCATGATCCAGCCGGCTGCCGCCCACCCGCCCGAAGAGGCCAAGCCCGCGCTGTTCCGCGTCGGCTGCGTCGGCCGCATCACCCAGCTCGCGGAATCCGGCGACGGCCGCTATATCCTCGAACTCACCGGCGTGTCGCGCTTCGAAGTGATCGAGGAATTGTCAGTCTTGACACCGTATCGCCAGTGCAAGGTGGACTACTTCCCCTATGTCGACGATTTCACGGCCCGCAAGGGCGAGGAAAATGTCGACCGCGACACGCTGCTGGCGACGCTGAACGATTTCCTGAAAGTGAACAATCTCAAGGTCGACTGGGAAGGCATCCACAAGGCGCCGAACGAGGCGCTGGTGAATGCGCTGGCGATGATGTCGCCTTACGGCCCGCCGGAGAAACAGGCGATGCTCGAAGCGCCGGACCTGAAGACCCGCGCCGAGATCCTGATCGCCATCACCGAGATGGATCTCGCCAAGAAACGCACCACCGGCGATCCGCCGCTGCAATGATCCGGAGTTTCCGATGAACGCCCCGACTGAACGCCAGGACGGTACCGACCCCAAACTGCTGGAAATTCTGGTGTGCCCGGTAACCAAGGGACAGCTCGAATTCGACGTTGACCGTCAGGAGCTGATTTCGCGCCAGGCCAAGCTGGCCTATCCGATCCGCGACGGCATTCCGATCATGCTGCCGGAAGAGGCGCGGAAGATCGATTGAAACTCCATCCCTCATGGTGAGGAGGCGCGAAGCGCCGTCTCGAACCATGGGTTGGCTTGCCTCGAGTTCGGGGCCATCCTTCGAGACGCATGCCTGCAGCATTCTCCTCAGAGTCTGACTCATAAAGCGGTCTGGGGCGCTTTTCGACTGCTTTTGCTCGGGACAAAGCCGCGTTCAACTCAGTATCACGCTTCTCCGCCCCTCATCCTGAGGAGCCGCGTAGCGGCGTCTCGAAGGATGGCCGCACACTCCGAGCCAGGCGAGCTCATGGTTCGAGACGGCGCTGCGCGCCTCCTCACCATGAGGGACAGAGTCTGTTGGCTCCGTCTGGGCGACCAGCAGCGCCAAACTATTGACTGCATTTCCAGTCAGACACTCAGGATGAAAGGTGGAGAGCTAAATCGCCTCGCCCTTCAGCAGCCTTGGCACTTCTCCCGACAAACCCGCCGCCTGCTTGATGAAGGCCCCCTTCAGCGGCGGCAGGCGATCGACGATGCCGAGACCGATATCGCGAATGCTGCGCACGAAGGGCAGGTCGTTCGAGAACATGAAATTCAGCACATTGGTTGCGAGCCCCATGCTCATGGTGTCGAAGCGACGCCAGCGCTGATAGCGCTCCAGCACATCGGCCTGACCGAAATCCATCCCGAGCCGGGCGGCATCGACGATCGTTTCCGCCAGCGCGGCGACATCCTTCAGACCCATATTGAGCCCCTGTCCTGCGATGGGGTGGATCACATGGGCGGCGTCGCCGATCAGCGCAAGGCGTTCGCCGATGAAGGAGCGCGCGACGAAATAGCCGAGCGGGAAAGCGCGCGGTTTATCGAGCGCCTTCACCTCGCCGAGATGCAGGCCGAAACGGCGCTCCAGCTCCGTATGAAATTCGTCATCCGGCAGCGCGACGATGCGCTCCGCATCCCTGCGCTTCTCCGTCCATACCAACGACGAACGATTGCCCCTCAGCGGCAGGATCGCGAACGGACCCGCAGGCAAAAAGTGTTCTTCCGCGCGGCCTTCGTGATCACGCTCGTGGCCCACGGTCACGACGATGCCGGACTGGTCATAATCCCAGCCATGAGTCGCAATCCCTGCGCGCTCGCGCAGTTTCGATCGCGCACCATCGGCCGCCACCAGCAAGGCGGCCCCGATCACGCTGCCGTCGCCCAGCGTGACGCTGACGCCGTCCGGCCGCGTATCGAAGCTCGCGACGGCTGTCGCACGCAGATCGATGCCCGCCGCCTCGGTGTGCAGCACCAGCTCATCGATCAGCCGGCGATTTTCCACCATATGGGCGAACGGTTCGCCGGGCTCGACCTCGCCGGCAAAGGTCAGGAAGGTCGGCCGTGTGGCGTCATCGACCTTCGAATCCGTCACCACCATATCGAGGATCGGCTGTGACTCCGCGGCCACCGCGTCCCACACCCCGATCGCGCCGAACATCCGCCGGCAGGCCGCAACAATGGCCGAGGCGCGCGGATCGCGGCTCGGCCGCGTCGCCAGCGCGGGATCGGCGACCACCACCGGCACATCCGGTCCCAGCCCTTGGCGCAGCGCTAGCGCCAGCGCCAGACCCGCGAAGGCCCCGCCGCCGATGACAATGCCTTTTGGTGCCGCCATGATACCCGTTCCCGCTGTTGCCACGCGCTTATAGCTGGGCGAAACAGGAATGCGAAACAAGGCAGGAAAGCCGGAACATGGAGACCATGATCTGGATCGTCCGGCCTTGGTAAATCGACCGTCACGCAGCCGCCGCACGAAAGACGCCGCCATGTCCAGGAGCCTGATCGACCTGATCGACATTCTCGATCTCGAGACCCTCGAAGTGAACATGTTCCGCGGCCGCAGCCCGAAGACGCGCTGGCAGCGCGTGTTCGGCGGCCAGGTGATCGGCCAGGCGCTGGTGGCCTCGGTGCGCACTGTCGAAGGCCGTATGCCGCATTCGCTGCATTGCTATTTCATCCTGCCCGGCGATCCGCAGATCCCGATCATCTACGAGGTCGAGCGCCTGCGTGACGGCAAGAGCTATTCGACCCGCCGCGTCACCGCGATCCAGCACGGCCACGCCATCTTCTCCATGATGGTTTCGTTCCACGCCGAGGAAGAAGACAGCTTCCATCATTTCGATCCGATGCCGGACGTGCCGCCGCCCGACAAATTGTCTGCGGAAGAGCTGGCAAAGGACCCGATCATCGAAAAGATGCCGGATTACATCCGCCGCTATTACGAGAGCGATCGCCCGATCGAGCTGCGCCCGGTGGAATTCAAGCGCTATGCCGGCGAGAAGATTCCGGACGGCCGCATCAATTTCTGGATTCGCACCGCCGCCAAGCTGCCGGACGATCCGGCTTTGCATATGTGCGCGCTCGCTTATGCGTCGGATTTTTCGTTGCTCGATTCCATCATGTCTCGCTATGGCCGCACGCTGTTTGACGGTCAGGCCATGGCGGCGAGTCTCGACCATGCGATGTGGTTTCACCGTCCGTTCCGCGCCGACGAATGGCTGCTCTACAGCCAGGATTCGCCAAGCGCCCAGAACGGCCGCGGCCTTGCCCGCGGCATGATCTTCAAGCCCGACGGCACGCTGGTCGCATCCGTCGCGCAGGAAGGCTCGGTGCGGGAGCGCCGCGAAAAACCGAAGAGCTGAGACAGACGATCTCACGTCCCGGACGCGATACAGCGCGCAGCGTCCGGGACACAAGCCAATCACACGCAGATGATCGATAATCTTCGCGGAGAAGTACCTATGCCTTATGTGATCGAAACCTGGGACAAGCCCGGCAGCCAGGCCCTCCGCGCCGAGCATCGCCCGGCCCATTTGGCTTTCCTGGCCGAGCACGCGAAGAAGCTGCTTGCCTGCGGCGCCAAGCTGCACGACGACGGCAGCGATCTCGGCGGCGGCATCTATGTACTGGACACCGAGGATCGCGCCGAGGCCGAAGCCTTCATCGCCGCCGATCCTTTCACCAAGGCCGAGCTGTTTGAACGCGTCAGCATCGTGCGGCAGCGTCGGGCCTATGTGGGCGGCGTGTGCTTGTTGTGAAGAAACAGCGGACCCGCAGCCGCTGGATAGGTTGAGCGCAGCGATATTCTCGCGGGCTTCACCACGCCTCAACGATACAGCTCTGGGGCTCTCGCGCCTCTGTGACACATCCTGCGATGCCCTATGGCAATGCGTCGCATGATTGCGTAAGCATATTTTGCACTGGCCAAACAGGATGCCCGTCATGAAGCTCGTGGTCGCGATCATCAAACCCTTCAAGCTCGACGAGGTACGTCAGGCGCTGACCGCCATCGGCGTGCACGGCATGACGGTGACCGAGGTGAAAGGCTATGGCCGACAGAAGGGCCATACCGAGATGTATCGCGGTGCAGAATACATCGTGAATTTCCTGCCCAAGCTGCGCATCGAGATAGCGGTCGATTCCAGCCTCGCCGACAACACCGTCGAGGTGATCTCTTCCAGCGCCCGCACCGGCCAGATCGGCGACGGCAAGATCTTCGTGACCCCTATCGACCGCGCCCTTCGCATCCGCACCGGCGAGACCGATAGCGACGCGCTCTGACCGCACGAGCGCCCTTCCGATCGGAAGAACGCGCCGAAGAGCTCAACTGGTTGAACGCTTGCAGCCCTGCCCGCATGGGCTGAATGGGCCTCCAAATTAGACATTTCCAGGCTATCTGCCCGAAATCTGCGTGGCGGAATACCGCTCTCTTGCCTCGTGCCTGAGCATGATTTTGTCGATACTCTGTCATGCTTTCGTTTTAGGCAGCATTGATTAGACTTTAAGCGCGGCCGAATAGCGCACCTTGAGTCGGTCTGCCCATGTCGCGAAAAGCGGGGGATTCATAAAACGTTAGCGGTCTCGGCCCGGTTGGCACGGCATTTGATTCTACTGGCCTTGGCTGTGGCCGCGTTGTGAATTTCTCCGCGTGGTGAAACCTCAGTCGAGATCGCCCGGCCATTCAGTCGGGCCTAAGCGGGGATAGGACCCATGAAAATTGTTATGGCGATCATCAAGCCGTTCAAGCTTGAAGAAGTCCGCGATGCCCTGACCGCCATCGGCGTTCACGGTTTGACGGTGACGGAAGTCAAAGGTTACGGCCGTCAGAAAGGCCACACGGAAATCTATCGCGGCGCTGAATATGCGGTGAGCTTCCTGCCGAAGATCAAGATCGAAGTCGCAGTCGCCTCCGATCAAGTGGACAAGACGATCGACGCCATCTCGGCAGCCGCCAAGACCGGTCAGATCGGCGACGGCAAGATCTTCGTCATCAGCCTCGAACATGCCGTTCGTATCCGCACCGGCGAGGCCGATGCCGCGGCGCTCTAAGCGCCTGCATCCCGGCCAAGCAATTCAGACAAACTTCCTCTCAACGCTCACCTCTTTTTTCTTTACTCAGGAGTCAAACACATGACGTTCAAGCGTCCATCTGGCGCGGGATTGGCGGCACTCGCCGTCGGCCTGTTTGCCGCAACTGCGGCTCACGCCGACCCGGCGATCAATAAGGGCGATAACGCCTGGCTGATGACCTCGACGGTCCTCGTGCTGCTGATGACCATTCCCGGCCTCGCGCTGTTCTATGGCGGTCTCGTCCGTTCCAAGAACATGCTCTCGGTGCTGATGCAGATCCTCTACACCGTCTGCATCGTCATGGTGATCTGGGCCGTGTACGGCTACAGCATCACCTTCACCGGCGGCTCGCCCTATATCGGCGGCTTCTCGAAGGCCTTCATGGCCGGCATCACGCCGGACTCCATGGCCGGCACCTTCACTGCCGACGTCGCCGTGCAGGAAATGGTCTATTTCTGCTTCCAGATGACCTTCGCAGCGATCACGCCATCGCTGATCGTCGGCGCCTTCGCAGAACGCACCAAATTCGCAGCCGTCGCGCTGTTCGTGCCGCTCTGGGTCACGCTCATCTACTTCCCGATGGCGCACATGGTCTGGTACTGGGCCGGTCCGGATGCGGTCGTTGCGGCTGCCAAGGCCGTTGCCGCCGCCGCTCCCGATGCCAAGGCTGCTGCTCAGGCCAAGCTTGACGAAGTGATGGCCGATGGCGGCCAGATCTTCCTGTGGGGCGCACTCGACTTCGCCGGCGGCACCGTGGTGCACATCAATGCCGGTATCGCAGGTCTCGTGGGCTGCCTGATCATCGGCAAGCGCACCGGCTACGGCAAGGAGCTGATGGCTCCGCACTCGCTGACCATGACCATGATCGGCGCCTCGCTGCTGTGGGTCGGCTGGTTCGGCTTCAATGTCGGTTCGAATCTCGAAGCGTCGGGCGGCGCCGGCCTCGCCATGGTGAACACCTTCCTCGCCACCGCCGCGGCGGCCATGGCCTGGATGTTCGCGGAGTGGATGACCAAGGGTCACCCGTCACTGCTCGGCGCAGCTTCGGGCGCCGTTGCCGGTCTCGTCGCCGTCACCCCGGCCGCCGGCTTCTCGGGCCCGATGGGCGCCCTGGTGCTCGGCATCATCGCCGGCATCGTGTGCCTGTTCTTCTGCACCACCATCAAGAACTCGCTCGGCTATGACGACTCGCTCGATGTGTTCGGCGTGCACTGCATCGGCGGCATCATCGGCGCAATCGGCACCGGCATCCTGGTCAACCCGGCCCTCGGCGGCACCGGCGTGATGGACTACGTGGCTGGCAAGGTCGCCGACTACGACATGGTCACCCAGGTGCTGGCGCAGTGTAAGGGCGTGCTGCTGACGCTGGTGTTCTCCGGCGTCGGTTCGGCGATCCTCTACAAGGTGGTGGATGTGATCGTCGGCCTGCGCGTCACCGTCGAAGTCGAGCGCGAAGGCCTCGACGTCACCGAGCACACCGAACGCGCCTACAACATGTAAGCGCCGAAATATCGAGATCGGCTGGGGCAATACCCGGCAATGCCCGAGCCGTCGAAGGGCCCCAGCGCAAGTTGGGGCCCTTCACATTTGTGGGGCTCTAGCTTTCGAAAGACGCTACGAAAACGTACTGAAAATCCATGGTTAATCGGGCCTTAACCTCGCCGTATCTATGGTGGTCTGATCCCATTTCTGCCGATCTCATGGGGCGGTCGGCAGCGTTGAAAGTACGGGCGTTTTTCCGATGGCTTCCACGATTCCCGCGCAGCTGCATGGTGTTTCCCGGACCTCCGCGGGCCCCGATGGCGAACGCTCGCCATTTGCGCGGCTGACCGAGCTGCTGGCGCCCTATCAGCCGGGATTGCCGCTGATCACCCTGTCGCTGGGCGAGCCGCAGCATCCGGTGCCGGATTTTGTCGGGCCTGTTTTAGCCAAGCATATCAACGATTTCGGGCTTTATCCGATCGCCAAGGGAATCGCGCCGTTCCGCGAGGCCGCGGCAAAATGGATCACGAAGCGATTCAACCTGCCGCGCGCGGTCGATCCGGAAACCGAAGTGCTGGTGCTGAATGGCAGCCGCGAGGGACTGTTTTTCGCCGGCATTGCGGCGGCCCGTTATGTCGGGCCGCGCGAGGGTAAGCCCGCGATTTTACTACCGAATCCGTTCTATCCGGCCTATGGCGCCGGCGCGCGGGCCGCAGGGTGCGAGCCGGTTTTCCTGCCGACCACGGTCGAAAACGGATTTCTTCCTGACCTCACGAAGATGGATGAGGCGATCTTGCGGCGAACCGTGGCGATCTACATCGCCTCGCCAGCGAACCCGCAAGGTGCTGTCGCGACACCGGAATATTTCAGGCAGCTGCACGCGCTCAGCCTGAAGCACGGCTTCATCGTCCTCAGCGATGAATGCTATTCCGAGATCTATACCCGCGAAGCGCCCGGCAGCATGCTCGCCTGCGCCGGCCCGGACTTCCAGAACGTGGTGGCCTTCCAGTCGCTGTCGAAGCGTTCCAACCTGCCCGGCATGCGCGTCGGCTTCGTTGCCGGCGACAGGAAATTCCTCAGCGCTTTCCATGAGCTACGCAACGTCGCCGCGCCGCAGGTGCCGGTGCCGCTGCAGCAGGTGGCAATCGCCGCCTACAGCGACGAGAGCCACGTCGAGGACAACCGCCGGCTTTACGGACTGAAGTTCGATCTCGCGGACCAGATTCTGGGCTCGCGCTACGGCTACAAACGGCCCGCTGGTGGCTTCTGTTTGTGGCTCGATGTCTCGAAATGCGGTGGCGACGAAGAGGCGACAGTGCGGCTTTACAGAGACGGCGGTGTTCGCGTCGTCCCCGGCAGTTACCTCGCCCGGACGCAGCCCGACGGCAGCAATCCCGGCGCGGGTTACATCCGGATCGCCATGGTTCAGGACAGCGATACCACCGCCGAGGCGTTGCACCGGCTGGTCAAAATTCTCGGCTGATCGCAGGGGCGCGCAGCAAGCATGAGCACCACGATCGAACGTGTCATTCCCCTAGTCGGGCACCTGCCCGCCTCGCTGCGCGAGGCGCTGGGACGGCGGCTGCGCGAACTCGCCGGCTTCGGCCTAGTCGGCGTCGCCGGCGTGGCCGCGGCAGCCATGATGACATGGTCTGTCCAGGACCCGAGTCTGTCGCATGCGACCTCGCGCGCGATCCGGAATGTCGCCGGCTATCCCGGCGCGATCGGCGCGGACCTCCTGATGCAGATCCTCGGCCTTGGCGCGATCATGATGATCCTCACCGTCGCCGTCTGGGGCTGGCGGATGATGACGCATCGGCACTTCGACCGCGAAGCGCTGCGCCTCACCTGCTGGCTGCTCTGCACCGTGTTCGCCTCGGGCTTCGCCAGCTGCTGGCAGCATGGCGGATCGTGGCCGCTGCCGACCGGCGTCGGCGGCGTGGTTGGCGATGCGCTGTTCCGTACGCCAGCCGTCGTGTTCGGCCCCGTCGGCTTCATCTACCGCTTCGTGCTCGGCCTGATTTTCTGTTCGCTGATGACGGCGACGTTCGTCATCGCCTGCGGATATGGCGCCAAGCCGAAGGAAGAATTCCCCGAGATCGACGACATCGACGAAGAGCCGTTCGAAGAAGTCGACGAGGAGAACGACCGCCGATCCTTTTCGGTTTCACTCGGCTGGCTCGTGCACGGCCTGATGAGCACCAAGGCGCGCATCGGCCGCATCCTGTCGTTCCTGTACGGCAAATTCGTCACCTCCGGCGGCGAGCCCCGCGCCACCGCGTTCCAGCGTCAGGAGCCGAATCTCGGCGGCCGCCGCCCGAGCCCTTCGATCGCTCCGCATGACGACGCACACGAGGAAGAAGAGGAAGAGTACGAGGAGGAAGAAGAAGAGGTCGAGGAAGAGCCCGCCCCGAAGGCGCGCAAGAAATCGTCCGCGAAGGAGCCTGCCCGCAAGAACAACGGCAAGTTCGAGCTACCCTCCGTCGGCATGCTCACCGCACCGAAGGCGGCCGATCGCAAGCCGCTCAGCAAGGCCGAACTCGAAGCCAATTCGCGCGCGCTCGAAGGCGTATTGCAGGACTTCGGCGTGCGCGGCGAGATCGTCAAGGCCAATCCGGGGCCCGTCGTCACGCTGTACGAACTCGAACCCGCACCGGGCATCAAGTCATCGCGCGTGATCGGCCTCGCCGATGACATCGCGCGTTCCATGAGCGCCCTGTCCGCGCGTGTCGCCGTCGTCCCCGGCCGCAATGCCATCGGCATCGAACTGCCGAACCAGCACCGCGAAAACGTCTATCTGCGCGAACTGCTGCAGGTGCAGGACAGCAACGAAGGCATCAAGCTGCCGCTCTGCCTCGGCAAGAATATCGGCGGCGAAAGCATCATCATCGATCTCGCCCGCACGCCGCATATGCTGATCGCGGGCACCACCGGCTCGGGCAAGTCGGTGGCGATCAACACCATGATCCTCAGCCTGGTCTATCGGCTGCGGCCGGACCAGTGCCGCCTGATCATGGTCGATCCGAAGATGCTCGAACTCTCCGTTTATGACGGCATCCCGCATCTTCTCACGCCTGTCGTGACCGATCCGAAGAAGGCCGTCGTCGCGCTCAAATGGGCGGTGCGCGAAATGGAAGAGCGCTACAAGCGCATGGCCAAGCTCGGCGTGCGCAACATCGACGGCTACAATGCACGCCTGATCGAAGCGCAGAAGAAGGGCGAGGAACTCACCCGCACGGTCCACACCGGCTTCGACAAGGAAACCGGCAAGGCAATCTACGAGGAAGAGAAGCTCGATCTCTCGCCGCTGCCCTATATCGTCATCATCGTCGACGAAATGGCCGACCTGATGATGGTCGCCGGCAAGGACATCGAAGGCCTGGTGCAACGCCTGGCGCAGATGGCGCGCGCCGCCGGCCTGCATGTGGTGCTCGCCACGCAGCGCCCGTCGGTGGACGTCATCACCGGCACCATCAAGGCGAACTTCCCGACGCGCATTTCCTTCCAGGTCACGTCGAAGATCGACAGCCGCACTATCCTGGGCGAGATGGGCGCCGAACAACTGCTCGGCCGCGGCGACATGCTCTACATGGCTGGTGGCGGACGCATCTCGCGCGTCCACGGACCTTTCGTGTCTGACGAGGAAGTCGAAAAGGTCGTCAAACACCTCAAGACCCAGGGCGAGCCGGAATATCTCGAGGCGGTCACGGCGGAAGAGCCTGAAGAGGGCGAAGACGGCGCCGTGTTCGACAATACCGGCATGGGCAGCGATGGCGGCGGCGACCTCTATCAGCAGGCCGTGGCCATCGTGAAGCGCGATCGCAAGGCGTCGACCAGTTACATCCAGCGCCGGCTGCAGATCGGTTACAACCGCGCGGCATCGCTGATCGAGCGGATGGAGAACGAAGGTGTCGTGGGCCAGCCGAACCATGCCGGCAAGCGCGAGATCCTGATTGCCGAAGAAGAGAGCGGTTTCTGAGCGCGTGACGGTACCCTGGAACAAACCCGCATCCGGGTCGCGAAATCGCCACAGCGCGAGGCTACGGCCAACCTGTGTGGCGGACGTGACATCAGCCCGCGTTGAATCCCACGATTTCAAGCCATCGGATCATTCGCTAGAATGCGCCGCAGACATCGCCGAGCAGGACGACGTTTTGATGAAACGCGACACCCGATACGCCGCACACCCGGCTCTCCTGCGCACCAGTGCCGCCGGCCTCACTGCGGTTTTCGCTGTCGGCATCATGATGACATTGGCCCAGGCGCAAACCACACCGCTGCCACGACCCGCGCCGAAGGCGCGTAACACCGCATTCCAGGTCGCCGCGTCCGAGACGCAGCCGAACCGGCCGCCGGCCGCTGTCGTTCCGGCGCAGGCACCGCGGCAGACCAAGCCGCCGGAGCCGGTGATTCCAGACCCGCGCCGCAACGTGCCGGCGAGCATTTTCACTACCTTTGATGCTAATCAGAAGGCATCGGCTGCAAAGGTGAGCGCCTATCTGTCGAATCTCTCGACGCTGTCGGGCAATTTCGTGCAGGTCGGGCCCGACGGCAGCAAGACCACCGGTGACTTCTACATCCAGAAGCCTGGCAAGGTGCGCTTCGAATATGATGCGCCGACACCAATCGCGATGGTCTCCGACGGGCAGTCGCTGGCGGTGCGCGACACCAAACTGGCGACCCAGGATGTCTATCCGCTGTCGCAAACGCCGCTGCGCTTCCTGCTGTCCGACCGCATCGACCTGATGAAGGACACCAATGTCGTCGCCGTGTCCGCCGACGATCTCTACACGTCGGTCATCATCGAGGAGCGCAACGCCGTGGTCGGCACTTCGCGTCTGATGCTGATGGTCGGTACGAAGGACGGCCAGCTCAAGCAGTGGACCATCACCGATCCGCAGGGCTACGACACCACGGTGGCGATCTACAATCTGGACACCACGAGAAAGCCGGATCCGGGCCTGTTCAAGATCGACTTCGCCCGGTATCCGAGCGGCGGCGCGAATTAAGCTCCACCCCTCATGGTGAGGAGGCCTAGCGGCGCAATTACGCCGCTGAGAGCGCCGTCTCGAACCGAGAGATGCAGCGCTCCGTCGCCATCCTTCGAGACGCCGCTGCGCGGCTCCTCAGGATGAGGGACGGAGAATCGAGATCCTAAGCTGAACGGGCATTGTTCCGAGCAAAAGCTGTCGAAAACCACCTCGACCGCTTTACGGGTCAGACTCTCAGGATGAGGGTTTTGGTGGGGTCCTCCACTCGTCCACAACATCGCATCGGCCACAACCACAGCCCCTCATGGTGAGGAGCCGCCACTTGGCGCGCGTCTCGAACCATGAGATGGGAGGGGGCGACCATCCCAAGCGAATGGTGAGTGCCATTCGCCGGAGACGCGCGTGAGGAACGCGCTCTTCAGGATGAGGGTCGCGTCTGTGGCCCATCATCGGATTTCCATGCGTCTCACCCTCACCACCTGGAATATCAATTCCGTCCGCCTGCGTATCGAGCTCGTCGCCGACTTCCTGAAGAAGCACCGGCCCGACGTGCTGTGCCTGCAGGAGACCAAGTGCCCCGACGATGCGTTTCCGCTGAAGCGCTTCAAGCAGCTTGGCTACAACCACGTCGCGCTGAACGGACAGAAGGGCTATCACGGCGTCGCCATCGTCTCGAAACTGCCGTTCGAGACCACCGATATCCGCGTGTTCTGCGACAAGGTGGATTCGCGCCACATCTCCGTGGCGTTCGGTGCACAGGCCGGACTCAGCGCGCCGCTGATCCTGCATGATTTCTATGTGCCGGCCGGCGGCGATATTCCAGATCCCGAAGCCAATCCGAAATTCGCGCACAAACTATCGTTTCTCGACGAGATGCGCGCCTGCGAACCGCTGCATCCGCGCGGCGATGCCAGGCATATTCTCGTCGGCGATCTCAACGTGGCGCCGCACGAGAACGACGTGTGGTCGCACAAGCAGATGCTGAAGATCGTGTCACATACGCCGATCGAATGCGAAAAACTGCTGGCGGTGCAGAGCGAAGGCAACTGGATCGACGTAGCGCGCGAGCGCATTCCGCTCTCCGAGAAGATCTATACGTGGTGGAGCTACCGCGCCGCGGACTGGGCCGCATCGAATCGCGGGCGACGGCTGGATCATATCTGGGTATCGAATGCGCTGAGGGATTCGGTGCAGGACTTCAGCGTGCTCAGCCACGCGCGTGGATGGGAACGGCCATCGGATCATGTGCCGGTGACCGTCGTGATGGATGTGTAGTTGAACACGCGACCTTGAACTCTGTCCCTCATCCTGAGGAGCCGCGCAGCGGCGTCTCGAAGGATGGCCACGCGCTCAGAGCCAAGCCAACTCATGGTTCGAGACGGCGCTGTCAGCGGCGCAATTGCGCCGCTAGGCCTCCTCACCTCAGCCTGAACGCAACTGCGTTCAGGCGGGAGGGACGGAGTGTACTACCCCAGCTTCGCCCTTACCTGCACAAAATCGCTGGTCAGCTCGTTCACCCGCGCTGCCATATCGTTGCGCAGGCGCAGGGCTGCATCGGGATCGCTGTCGAGCACGCGCTGGAATAGGCTGCGCGTGATCCGGATCACGCTCGAATATTCGGTTGCCACCGCAGTCGAGCGGCGCGGCATCGAGATCAGCAGCGACAATTCGCCGATCAGCGCACCACGACCGGCCACCACTTCATGGCCGCTGCCGTCATCGACACTGATGCGGAACGCACCGGATTGCACCACATAGCCGCAATCGGCCGGCTCGTCCTCGCGAAACAGAAACGAGCCGCGGGCGAATTCCTGCTGCTCGGAGCCGATGGCGATCACGCGCAGAGCATCGCGCCCGAGCAAGCGTAATGTCGGGACACGCTCGAGCAATGAGACGTCATCATCAATCGACATGCGAAAAATCGAGTCGGAAAGCCGCGTGGACCGGACGCAACGACGAGCTACAGGCGAATCGGTCCACTATTCGTATCACGGCACCAACTTGTAGCCACCGGCTTCCGTCACCAGGATTTCCGGATTGGCGGCATCTTTCTCGATCTTCTGGCGCAGCCGGTAGATATGCGTTTCCAGCGTATGGGTCGTCACGCCGGAATTATAGCCCCAGACCTCCTGCAGCAGCGTCTCGCGCGACACCGCGGTCTGGCCGGCGCGATAGAGAAAGCGGAGGATTGCGGTCTCCTTCTCGGTGAGCCGCACCTTCTTGGCATTGGCCCCGGTGAGCATCTTCGAGCCCGGGCGGAAGCTGTAGGGACCGACGGTAAACACCGCATCCTCACTGGCTTCGTGCTGGCGCAACTGGGCGCGGATGCGCGCCAGCAGCACGGCGAAGCGGAACGGCTTGGCGACATAGTCGTTGGCGCCGGATTCCAGGCCGAGAATCGTGTCGCTGTCGGTGTCGTGGCCGGTGAGCATGATGATCGGCGCCTTGAAGCCGCCCTTGCGCAGGCTGCGCACGACTTCGCGGCCGTCGGTATCGGGCAGGCCGACATCCATCAGCACCAGATCGGGGGAATTGGTCTTGGCTGCTGTCGCGCCCTTGGCGCCGGTATCGACGGCAGAGGCTTCGAATTCCTCGTGCAGCGACAACTGCTCGACCAGCGCCTCGCGCAAATCAATGTCGTCATCCACGATCAAGATCTTGCGGGCATTCGGCATTGCGACAATCCTTTGGACGGCTGCTGCGGCTTCACGCTTGAGACGCGATGACGGGTGGAGATCATCACGGTTTCGAGATCGCCGCATAGTCTAGCGCAAAAAACCTAGCATTCTCAGCGAATGTGGCTTTGCAGCGCGAAATAGAACATTTGCGGTAAACGGCCAAGGTGAAGCGGCGGGATTAGATGGGAAACGTCGTTAATTCAGGTACTTATCGAACAAGCTTGCGTGATCGGCCGGTTAAGCGGGTGCTGGTGCGGCGCGCTGCGGGTAATCCGCAACGTGGCTGGCTGAGCTTCGATCACACATCCATACCCGTCGCGCTGGGTCGCGGCGGAATCAAGGCGAACAAACGCGAAGGCGACGGCGCAACGCCGCAGGGGGTGTTTCATCCGCTGCGCCTGTGGTGGCGTGGGGATCGCCATGCAAGGCCCCGCACGCATCTGCCAGTACGGGAGATCTCGCCCTTCGACGGCTGGTGCGAGGACCCGCGGGACCGGCGCTACAATCGGCCGGTGCGCCTCGACCGCGGCGCCAATGGCGACCGGCTGGCGCGCGAGGATCACCTCTACGATTTCATCATCGAGATCGACCAGAACACCAGGCCGCGAATCGCCGGCCGCGGCAGCGCGGTGTTCCTGCATCTGGCGCGGCAGAACTGGGGCCCGACGGCCGGCTGCGTAGCCATGCGCAAAGGTGCGATGCTGCGGCTGCTGGCGCGGCTGGGAACGGACACGGAGATCGTGATCGGGTGATTGTTGGATCAACTCCGCCCTCATCCCGAGGAGCCGCGTAGCGGCGTCTAAGGATGGCGGTACGCTCCGAGCCAGCCATTTCATGGTTCGAGACGCGCGCCACCATGGCGCGCTCCTCACCATGAGGGAAGAGTTTGCCGAATGAGGGACGGAGCTAGCGGTGCCCGAAGATCGCCGATCCCACCCGCACATGGGTGGCGCCAAACTGGATCGCCACGGCAAAATCGGCGCTCATGCCCATGGACAGCTGCGTCAGCCCGTTGCGCGCGGCGATCTTGGCGGTCAGCGCGAAATGCGGCGCAGGCGCCTCGTCCACCGGCGGGATGCACATCAGGCCGGAGATTCCGAGGCCCCAGTGATCGCGGCAGCGCGCCAGAAAATCATCCGCCTCGCCCGGCGCGATGCCAGCCTTTTGCGGCTCCTCGCCGGTGTTGATCTGCACGAACAATTGCGGGCGCTTCTGTTGCGCGGTGATCTCCTTGGCCAGCGCATCGCACAGCGAGGGACGATCGACGGAGTGAATCGCATCGAACAACGCCACCGCTTCCTTGGCCTTGTTGGATTGCAGCGGCCCGATCAGATGCAGCTCAATCCCGGGTTGCGCGGCGATCAGCGCCGGCCATTTGCCCCGCGCTTCCTGCACTCGATTCTCGCCAAATAAGCGCTGGCCCGCATCGATGACAGGCTGAATCGCATCGGCCTCGAAGGTCTTCGATACGGCGACGAGATTGACGGAAGTCCGCTCACGACGGGCTTCCCTGCACGCACGGCGGATTTCGGCCTCCACCGCGGCGAGGCCGCCGGTTGGTAAAGAACCCGTTAACGTCATGGAACCCTGCACTGAATTATTTTCAACCATGACGCGAGCTTTCGTGGGGACAACGGCAATTTGAGGGTTCCGCGAAAGGGTTTGTGAACGCTTTGAAGTACCTATGTCCGCGGGGCTCAGGGATCCGAAGATGTCACGCATCGGTATCAACCGCAATAAAGCCAGACTCAGGGGAGCCCTCGGCATTCGTGCCCGTCTGGTGCTGTTCGCGCTGATTCTGGTGGGACCATTGATGGCCGAGCGCATCCGCTCGCTGCATCATGCCCGCGCGCAACAAATCGCCGCCGCATCGCAGGAATTCGCCGGCATCGCGCGGCACAGCGCCGACGCGCAGCGCGAAGTCTTCGCGTCCATCGAGGCGGTGCTGAAATCATCGGCCTATATCTATTCGAGCGCAGCGCAGGTGAACCGGAGCTGCGCCATCATGCGGGCCAGCCTGCGCAGCAACATGCCCTGGCTGCGCAGCCTGACCGTCGCCGGCGTCGATGGCATCGCCCGCTGCTCAACCTGGCCGGAGGTCGTGGATACCCAGTTCAATTTCAGCGATCGCCCCTATTTCAAACAGGCGATCGCCACCGGCGAATTCACCGTCAGCGATTATGTCTTCAGCCGCCTTTCCAATCTGCCGACCATCATGGCCGCCTATCTCGCGCCGGGCGAAACCCGCGCTGACGACGCCGTGATCCTCGCTGCCGTCAATCTCGACTGGATGTCGAAGCTGATGAGCAATCTCGGCGAACGACCGGGCGTCACCGCACTGCTGGTCGATCACGCCGGCACGGTGCTGGCCGCGCCGCCGAACAACGCCGATGCGATCGGCCGGCCGATGGAAGACCTGTCGCTACTGCCGTTGATCGCAGCTGACTTGCGCAACTCGCAGCGGCAATCGGGCTCGCTGTCCTTCACGGCGGATGACGGCACCCCGCGCGCCGTATCCTTCGCGGCCATTCCCGGCACCAGCGCACAACTCATCGTCAGCATCGACGAATCGCGCGTCTCCGCGATTGCCGACCACGAGATCCGGAATGCCTATATCCAGCTCGCCATCGCCTGCCTGTTTGCGCTGCTCGGCGCGCTGGTGGTGGCGGAGCGCATGATCATCAACCCGATCCGCGCCATTTCCATCATGGCGAAACACTTCGGCCGCGGCGACTGGTCGGCACGCTTGCCGCGCAGTTCGCTGCCGGCCGAATTCGTCCCGCTGGCCCGCGCCTTCTATGGCATGGCGGCGCAGCTGCGCGGCCGCGAGCGGGAATTGCGCGCCAGCAACGAACAGCTCACGGTGCTGGCATCGGTCGACATGCTGTCCGGCCTCGCCAATCGCCGTGGTTTCCAGAGCCGGCTCGATTTCGAATGGCTGCGCGCCCAGCAGTCCGGCGACGATCTGGCGCTGCTGATGATCGATGTCGACTACTTCAAGATGTTCAATGACAGCTATGGCCATCCCGAGGGAGATGCCTGTCTCGCCCGCGTCGGCGAGACGCTCGCCCAGTTGGCCGATCGCGTGTCGGGCTTTGCAGGCCGCTACGGCGGCGAAGAGTTCTGCCTGCTGCTTCCGGCCACCGACACCGCGCGCGGCGTCCAGATCGGCGAGATGGTCCGCTCGGAAATCTGGAACCTGACCGTCCCGCATGCCACCAGCACCCATCAGCGCGTCACGGTCAGCGTCGGCGTCGCCGCCGCAGCTCCGGCCACGCTGGAAACCGTCCGCGACCTGCTGGAAGCTGCCGATGCCGCCCTCTACGCCGCCAAGCGGCGAGGCCGAAACGCGGTGGTCGAGCATGGCTTCGTGCGGAGCTATGACAGGGCGGTCTCGCTCAGCGCATAAGCCTGCTCCGGCTTGCCGCAGCACTGTCTTTTCACGCTTAAGCCGTTGACCCACCGTGGTCTTTTGTGGCCTAGTCCCGGCCTTCACAGGACCCGGAACAGACTGCCGAATCGATGACGAACGAACGCTACAACGCCCGCGAGACCGAACCGCGCTGGCAGCGCGTGTGGGACGAGAAGGCGATCTTCGCCACCAAGAATGATGACCCGCGGCCGAAATATTATGTGCTCGAGATGTTCCCCTATCCGTCCGGGCGCATCCATATGGGCCATGTCCGCAACTACACGATGGGGGACGTGCTGGCGCGGCTGAAGCGCGCCAAGGGTTTCAACGTCCTCCACCCCATGGGCTGGGATGCATTCGGCCTGCCGGCGGAGAACGCCGCCATCGAGCGCAAGGTGGCGCCGAAGGCCTGGACCTACGACAACATTGCATCGATGAAAAAGCAGCTGCAGACCATGGGTCTGTCACTGGACTGGGCACGCGAGTTCGCGACCTGCGACCCCAGCTACTACAAGCATCAGCAGAAGATGTTCACCGACTTCCTCGCCGCCGGCCTGGTCGAGCGGAAGAAGTCGAAGGTGAACTGGGATCCGGTGGATCACACCGTGCTCGCGAACGAGCAGGTGATCGACGGTCGCGGCTGGCGCTCGGGCGCCGTCGTCGAGCAGCGTGAGCTGACCCAGTGGTTCTTCAAGATCACCAAATATTCGCAGGACCTGCTCGACGCATTGGAGACGCTGGATCGCTGGCCGGACAAGGTCCGGCTGATGCAGCACAACTGGATCGGCCGCTCGGAAGGCCTGCATTTCGAATTCGGTCTGGTCGGCGCGCCCGCCGGCTTCGACAAGCTGCCAGTCTTCACCACGCGGCCGGATACGATGTACGGCCCGACCTTCGCGGCCATCTCCCCAGATCATCCGCTGGCGAAGAAACTGGCTGAGAGCGATCCGAAGATCGCGGCCTTCATCGACGAGTGCCACAAGCTCGGCACTTCACAGGCCGAGATCGACACGGCAGAGAAGCTCGGCTTCGACACCAGCATCAAGGCAACCCATCCGGCTGATTCGACGTGGGAGCTGCCGCTCTATATCGCGAATTTCGTGCTGATGGATTACGGCACCGGTGCCGTGATCGGCTGTCCCGCCCATGACCAGCGCGACCTCGATTTCGCGCGCAAGTATGACCTGCCGGTTCTGGACGTCTTCGTGCCGGTCGGCAGTGACGAACGCGTCGGCAACACCGCTTTCGTACCAGCCAAGACCGACACGGTGCAGTATATCCGCTGGGTGGGCGAGCCCGGCGTGATGACCTGCGAAGAAGCGATGAAGAAGTCGCTGGCGATCTTCGAGAACGACGGCTGGGGCAAGCGCGAAGTGAATTTCCGCCTGCGTGACTGGGGCATTTCACGCCAGCGCTATTGGGGCTGCCCGATTCCGATCATCCATTGCGAAAAGTGCGATGTGGTGCCGGTGCCGGAGAAGGATCTGCCCGTCGTGCTGCCGGAGGACGTGACCTTCGACAAACCGGGCAATGCGCTCGATCATCACCCGACATGGAAGCACGTCACCTGCCCGCAATGCGGCGGCAAGGCGCGGCGCGAGACCGACACGATGGACACGTTCGTGGACTCGTCGTGGTACTTCGCGCGCTTCACCGATCCGTGGAACACGGATGCGCCGACGACGCGCGCGGTGGCCGATCGCATGATGCCGGTCGATCAGTATATCGGCGGTGTCGAGCATGCGATCCTGCATCTGCTTTACAGCCGTTTCTTCACCCGCGCCATGAAGGCGACGGGACATGTGAGCCTGGACGAGCCCTTTGCCGGCATGTTCACGCAAGGCATGGTGGTTCACGAGACCTACAAGAAGCAGGACGGCACGTTTGCCTCCCCGGCGGAAATCAACATCACCGGCGACGGCACGACACGCTCGGCAACCCTTCTGACCGACGGTTCACCGGTCGAGATCGGCTCCATCGAGAAGATGTCGAAGTCGAAGCGCAATACGGTCGACCCCGACGACATCATCGGTACTTATGGCGCCGATACTGCCCGCTGGTTCATGCTGTCGGACTCGCCGCCGGATCGCGACGTGATCTGGAGCGAAGAGGGCGTCAAGGGTGCCTCTCGTTTCGTGCAGCGGCTGTGGCGCATGGTCAATGATGCCGCGGCGCACGGGAAAACCGCGCCAGCCGACAAGCCGGCAACTTTCGGCGCTGAGGCGCTGGCGGTCCGCAAGGCCGCCCACGGGGCGCTCGACAAGGTTTCGACCGGTGTCGAGCGGCTGCAGTTCAACGTCTGCCTCGCTTATATCCGGGAATTCGCCAACGCGCTCAGTGAGGCGCTGGCCAGGCCGGAAACGCCCGCACCGGACATGTGCTGGGCACTGAACGAGGCGGCCGTGATCCTGGTGCAGCTGTTCGCCCCGATGATGCCGCATCTGGCCGAAGAATGCTGGGTTGTGCTGGGCCAGCCCGGCCTGGTCTCCGAAGCCTCGTGGCCCCAGGTCGAGGCCGATCTGCTGGTCGAAGACAGCATCACCCTGCCGGTCCAGGTCAACGGCAAGAAGCGCGGAGAAGTCACAGTTCCGCGGGAAGCGCCGAGTTCCGAAATTGAGGCTGCCGCTCTGGCTCTCGATGTTGTAAAACAGGCGCTCGATGGCAAGCCCGTCAAGAAGATCATCGTGGTGCCGCAGAGGATCGTGAATGTTGTCGGCTAAGCTCCGTATTGCCGCCCGCCTGACGGCGATCGTCGCCCTCGGCGCGCTCACGGCCGGCTGCTTCCAGCCGATGTATGCGGCCAAGACGGCCGACGGCTCGCCGGCCCTGCGCGAAAAACTCGCCGCGGTCGAAGTGCCGCCGCTCGACTATCCCAACGCCTCGCCGCAGGCGCGCGTGGGCGTCGAGATCCGCAACGCGCTGATGTTCAAGATGTATGGCGCCGCCACCGGCACGGCGCCGCTCTACACGCTGAAGATCCGCTTCAATCCGAGCCGCACATCGCTGATCGTCGATCCGAATACCGCGCTGCCGACATCGGAGAATTACGGCATCGACGCGACCTATGGCCTGATCGAGATCGCCACCGGCAAACAGGTGCTGACGGGCTCGACCTTCGCCCGTGTCACCTACGATATCCCCGGCCAGCAGCAGCGCTTCGCCCGCACCCGCGCCGCGCGCGACGCAGAGAACCGTGCAGCGGGTGAGATCGCGGACAACATCAACACGCGTCTGGCGTCGTTCTTCTACAAGGAGTCGTAGTCTTCGCCCTCACCCTGAGGAGCCGCGAAGCGGCATTTCCTCGCGAATGGCAAGCCATTCGCTGGGGATGGCGGCAGGCACCGGTGCCAAGACAACTCATGGTTCGAGACGACGCTGCGCGTCTCCTCACCATGAGGGACTGAGTGAAAGCAGACATCGCCTTGGTCGCCCTTCGCGGAAAAGACATCGACATATTCCTAAGCCGGCCGGACTCCACCCGGCCGATCATCCTGCTCTACGGCCCTGATGCGGGCCTCGTGCGTGAGCGTGCCGAGGCGCTGGTGAAATCCGCGGTCGACGATCCCAACGATCCATTTTCGCTGGTGCGCATGGATGGCGACGATCTCGCGGCCGAGCCGTCGCGGCTGGTCGAGGAAGCGATGACGATCCCGATGTTCGGCGGACGCCGCGCCATTCGCGTGCGCGCCGGCTCGAAGAATTTTTCCAGCGGGGTCGATACGCTGAGCGAGATGTCGATCCGTGATTGCCGGATCGTCATCGAGGCCGGCGAACTCAGGCCGGAATCCCCGCTTCGCAAGGCGTGCGAGAAGGCGAAGACCGCCGTCGCCATCGCCTGCTATCCCGACACCGAGCGCGATCTGACCAAGCTGATCAACGACGAATTGCAGCTCGCGAATCTGCGCATGACGCCGGATGCACGCGCAACGCTGATGTCGCTGCTTGGCGGCGACCGCCAGGCCTCGCGCAACGAGCTGCGCAAGCTGATGCTCTATGCACATGGCACAGGCGAGGTGACGCTCGATGATGTGATGGCCTGCGTGGCCGACGCCTCCGAGCTGAAGATCGATCCGATCGTGGACGGCGCCTTCGCCGGCAACCCGGCGCTGGTGGAAACCGAATTCAACAAGGCAATGATCGCCGGTACTTATCCCGGCATGATCGTGATGGCCGCGCAGCGCCAGGCGGCGGCTCTTCACAAAGCGAGCCTGCTGGTGGAAGCCGGCACGCCGGCGTCGGCCGCGGCCGAGAGCGGATTTCCGCGATTGCATTTTTCACGCAAGGGCGCGGTGGAAGCGGCACTGCGCAATTTCACGGCGCGACGGCTGGCGAATGTGATGGACCAGCTCGCGGTGGCCGCGCTCGAGATACGCAAACAAAACGCCCTCGGCGCGGCGATCGCACAGAGGGCGTTAATGTCGATTGCCGTGAATGCAAGGCGCAGAGGGTAGAACCAATCTCTTCTTGTCATCGCCCGGCTTGACCGGGCGACCCAGTACACAGCGCATCTTGGCTCAACACTCCTGCCGTCATTTACTGCATCGCCCGCTTTTGCGGGCGATGACAGCGGAGAGTGTGAGAGCTCGAATGACGCCCTATTTATCCAGCCGCTTCAAAATCTCGTCGAGCTGATCGAGATCGCGATACTTGATCATCACGGCACCGCCGGGATCGCGGTGGTCGACGCTCACCTGCAGGCCGAGTGCATCGCTTAAACGCTTTTCCAGAGCGATGGTGTCGGCATCCTTGGCGGCCTTCGGCGCCGAGCCGGCGCGCGGCTTCTGCGGTGCACGCTCGGGCACGCCTTCCTCATGCGCGAGCGCTTCGGTCTGGCGCACGTTGAGGCCTTCGGCGACTACGCGCTTCGCGGCGGCGGACGGATCGGGCAGTGAAATCAGTGCACGGGCGTGACCATTGCTGAGCTGGTTCGATGCGATCAGCGCCTGAACGTCTTCCGGCAATTTGGTGAGACGCATCATGTTGGCGACATGGCTGCGGCTTTTGCCGACAATTTTCGCGATGTCGTCCTGGCTATGTTTGTAGGTCTCGGCGAGCGCGTGATAGCCCTGCGCCTCTTCCATCGGATTGAGGTCTTCGCGCTGCACGTTTTCGATGATGGCAATTTCCATCGCAGCGGCATCGGTGACATCGACCGGCACGATCGGCACTTCATGCAGACCGGCGAGCTGCGACGCGCGCCAGCGGCGCTCGCCGGCGATGATCTCGAAACGATCATGCGCACCCTTCACCGGACGCACCACGATCGGCTGGATCACGCCATGCTGCTTGATCGAGGCGGCGAGTTCATTCAGCTCCGCATCGGCAAAGGCGCGGCGCGGATTGCGGGGGTTCGGCTTGATGAACTCGATCGGCACCTTGCGCTGCGCGCGCGCCGGCCGCTCGGTCTGCGCGGCTTCGCCGCCGACATCGCCGATCAGACTTGCCAGACCGCGGCCCAACCGCGAACGCGCTTCATCGGCCATCGCCAATCCCCTCGAACTCATGGGTCACTCCAAAACTCAAACTCGATATTTGTAGGATGGGTAGAGCGGCGACGCGCAGCGTCGGAGCGAAACCCATCAGCAGTCGCGCGTTTGGTCGATGGGTTTTCGCTTCGCTCAACCCATCCTACGAACGTCGCGCGTTATGCCGCGTCGACCGGCGCCGCGCGGATGTCGCGCTCGCGCTGGATCACTTCGGTGGCGAGACGCAGATAGGCTTCCGAGCCGGCACATTTCAGGTCATAGACCAGCACCGGCTTGCCGTAAGACGGCGCTTCCGAAATGCGGACGTTGCGCGGAATCATGGTGTCGTAGACCTTGTTGCCCATGAACTCGCGGACATCGGCCACGACCTGGTTCGACAGGTTGTTGCGCGCATCGAACATGGTCATGACGATGCCGTGGATGGTCAGGTTCGGATTCAACGTCGAGCGCACCTGCTCCACTGTCTGCAGCAATTGCGACAGACCTTCGAGTGCGAAGAACTCACACTGCAGCGGAACGAGGATTGCGTCCGACGCAGCCATCGCATTGACGGTGAGCAGATTGAGCGACGGCGGGCAATCGATCAGCACGTAAGTGTAGTCGGAGCCCGGCGAGACATTGTTGTTGAGTTCGCCGATAGCGTCGCGCAGGCGGAAGGCGCGGTCGCGGGCCGAACCGATTTCCAGTTCGAGACCTGAGAGATCCATGGTCGAGGCAGCGATATGCAGACGCGGCACCGCGGTGACCACGACGGCATCGCGCAGCGGGGCATCGCCGGTCAGCACGTCATAGGTCGAACAGGCGCGATCGCGGCGATCGATGCCGAGGCCGGTGGAGGCGTTGCCCTGGGGATCGAGATCGACGATCAGCACGCGCTCGCCAATCGCGGCGAGTGCGGTTCCGAGATTGATCGCGGTGGTTGTCTTGCCGACGCCACCCTTCTGGTTGGCCAGCGCCAGGATGCGCGGATGGCCGGGCAGAGTTTTCGAGCTATCCTCTTGATATTCCTGATCAATGACGGTCATTTTGCGTGAGCCATGCGTGGGTTTGCGGACGGTTCGCGCCGCGCGATCGTATCCAGTTCAACAATCCAGCCTTGCCCACCGGTGAGGCTCGGATGCAGGCGTGGGCTTATATTCCAATATTTAGTAGCTTCGGTCAATTCCGCATCTACATCTTGACCCTTCAAAAACAGCGCCTTGGTGCCATTTTTCATCAGGGGAGCTGCGAAACCCAGAATGATTTCTAGCGATGCCACTGCTCGTGCGGTGATGCAATCGACGCGCTCAGGGAAACTATCCACACTATCCCCGATGTCAGCGAGATGTACCGACCCGGGGGCTTGCGTCACCCGCAGCGCTTCGCGCAGGAACGCCGCCTTCTTGGCGTTACGCTCGACCAGATGGACGTGGCCACCGACATCGCCCATGGCACAGGCCAGCACCACGCCAGGAAAACCACCGCCACTGCCGAAGTCGAGCCAGACACGCGCATCGGGCGCGAGCCTCAAAAGCTGTAGCGAATCCGAGATATGGCGCGTCCAGAGATTTGGAAGCGTGGCCGGCGAGATGAGATTGGTCTTGGCCTGCCATTGCAGCAACAGGGCGACATAGCGGTCGAGCCGCGCTTCCGTTTCATGTGAAACAGGCGTGAGCCGCAGCGCAGCGGCCTTGTCGCTGCCGAGAAGGGGAACAGGAGCGGATGGCTGGGAACGTTGCGCCATGGATTGGGTATCGATGCATCATGAAGGGAGTGATTATTCTTACCCTGAGTCCGAGACGGCGGCTATCGAAATGCCTGGGAGTCGGCCCATGAGTTGTCCATCCTACGAAGACGCTATCCATCGCACCGGCATTCTCGATCTGCTGGCACCGTTCGATCCGCACGTGGTCGGCACCCTGCCCCTCGGCATTGCTTTGCCCGCGAGCGACATCGATATCGTCTGCCACGCACCGGATCTCAACGAGATTGCCGACTTGATTTGGCAAACATTCAGATCGGCCAAAGGCTTTGTCATGTATCGATGGGTGGTCAAAGGCCGACCGCTCATTGCGCAGTTCGAGGCCGAAGGTTGGCCGTTCGAGATATTCGCGGCCGCCGATCCCGTCGAAGATCAGGCCGGGTGGCGACATTTCAAGGTCGAGCAACGGCTACTCGGCCTTGCAGGCTCCGTCCTTCACGATCGGATCATGATGTTCCGGATGCAAGGCTTGAAGACTGAACCAGCTTTCGCCGCCGCACTCGGATTGGCGGGTGGTCCCTATGAGTCGATGAACAAGCTCTGTGACGCAACCGATAAGGAGCTTGTTGAGGTACTCGCGACCCCCGCACCTCATCTTGCGACCGCCGTTAGGAAATAGGCCGCTGGGCCATCAGTCCCGCTCGTCCGGATTTGAACCCGCAGCTTGTGTAGAAGTCGGCCACATGCGGGTTCAAATGCATCCGGCCGGTCACCAGCAACACCCGCTGACATCCCCTCGCCCAGGCTTCTCCCAATCCGGCCTCGACAACTTCACGCCCATATCCGTGACGCCGATGGCCTACATGGGTCACCACATTCTCAAGGAACCCATGAGGCGTCGCTCCCCGCATCAGGTTTGGCGCGGTGATCAGGGTGGAGGACGCGACCAAGACGCCTTTATCCTCGACCACAAACACTGCGACATGCTCTGCCGAAAGGATTTCGAGCCAACGGTTCTTTGCCAGATCATCAGACAGCTCCGGCATATCGGGTGTCAGGTGCCGATAGAGCGCCAACAGCTCCTGTAGATCGCCTATTTCCGCTCGACGCGTAGTCGACATCGTATCCATCTCGGTGTTTCACGTGAAACAGATCAGGCCATGCTCGTTGCTGCCGTCTTGCGCGCTTCACGGCGCAAATAAGCTGTCAAGATCGCCAGCGACGCCGGTGTGACACCATCCAGACGACCAGCCTGCCCCATCGTCCGCGGCAAAGCAGCCTTCAGCTTGGCGCGGGCCTCGTTGGAAAGCCCGGGGACTGTATCGTAATCGACCTCGGTGAGCGACAGACCTTCATCGCGGCGGAAAGCTTCCACATCCGCGGTCTGACGCTTGAGATAGACGTCGTACTTGGCATCGATCTCGATATGGGTGCCGATCGCTGGGTCAATGGCCGATAATTCCGGCCAGATCCTGGTCACCGTGGCCCATTCGGTTTCGGGATAAGACAGGAGATCGAAGGCCGTACGGCGTTGACCATCGTGATTGAGGGCAAGCCCATGCTTTGCCGCCCCGTTTGGGGTGATCGACAATGCCTTCACCAACGCCTTGCCGGCGGCCAGCGCGTCCATCTTCACCGTATGCCGGGTAATACGATCACTGCCGACACAGCCGAGAGCGATACCCTTGTCAGTCAGACGCTGATCAGCATTATCGGCACGGAGAGTCAGGCGATACTCGGCCCGCGAGGTGAACATCCGATAGGGCTCGGAGATGCCGCGGGTGACCAGATCGTCGATCATCACGCCGAGATAGCCGTCGGCACGATCGAATACGGCCGGCGTCGAGCCGGATGCGGCGAGGGCAGCGTTCAGACCGGCCACCAGACCCTGAGCGGCAGCTTCCTCATAACCTGTGGTGCCATTGATCTGTCCAGCCAAGAATAGACCCGGCATCCGCTTCGCCTGCAGGGTCGGCTCAAGTTCGCGCGGGTCGACATGGTCATATTCGATGGCATAGCCCGGCCGGATCATTCTAACCCGCTCGAGACCGGGGATCGAAGCCAGTATCGCCGCCTGAACCTCCTCCGGCAGCGAGGTGGAGATGCCATTGGGATAAACGGTGTCGTCATCGAGACCTTCGGGCTCCAGAAAGATCTGGTGACCGTCGCGATCGCCGAAGCGGACGATCTTGTCCTCGATGGATGGGCAATAGCGCGGGCCGGAGCTTTTGATCTGGCCGGAATACATCGGCGAGCGATGCACATTGGCGCGGATCACCTCATGGGTAACTGGCGTGGTGCGGGTGATGCCGCACTGGATCTGGGGTGTAGTGATGCGATCAGTCATCACCGAAAACGGCTCGGGCGGGTCATCCGCCGACTGCATTTCGACAGCGGACCAATCGATGGTCTTGCCGTCAAGGCGCGGCGGGGTACCGGTCTTCAGGCGGCCGAGCGTAAAACCGATTCGTTCGAAAGCCTTGGACAAGCCAAGTGCCGGGGCTTCATCGATCCGGCCCGCCGGCCAGTTCTTCTCACCAAGATGGATCAGGCCACGCAAGAAGGTGCCAGTGGTGATGACCACGGCTCCGGCAACCAGCTCTCGGCCATCGGCCAGACGGATGCCAGTCACCCGACCGTTCGCCGTCAGAAGATCATCGGCCTCGCCTTCAATGACCCTGAGATTCTTGATAGCCGTGATCGCATCCTGCATCGCCGTTGCATAAAGCTTGCGGTCGGCCTGGGTGCGCGGACCACGCACGGCCGGACCTTTTTTGCGATTGAGCATGCGGAACTGGATGCCACCGACATCGGCGACACGGCCCATCAATCCGTCCAGCGCGTCGACCTCTCGGACCAGATGGCCCTTGCCGAGACCACCGATGGCGGGATTGCAGGACATCGCACCGATAGTCGCAAACTTGTGGGTGACCAGCGCGGTACGCGCGCCCATGCGCGCAGCCACAGCCGCAGCTTCACAGCCGGCGTGTCCACCACCGATGACGATGACATCAAACTTGTCTTGCATGGCAGCAGCTTCTAGCGCGCCTGTGGACAAGATTGAAGGGAAATCGAGAGGGGCGTTTCACGTGAAACGGAGAAGCTCGCCTAGGTTCCATTACATGGAACCTCATCCTGAGAGTCAGACTGGAAATGTGGTCCGTCGGTTGGCGATGCTAGTCGCCCAGGCGGAACGCAACGCACTCTGTCCCCTCGTGATGGGGAGCGCGCCAGGTGGCGCGCGTCTCGAACCATGAAATGGCTGGCTCGGAGCGTACCGCCATCCTTCGAGACGGCGCTTCGCGCCTCCTCACCATGAGGATAGAGCCTATGGCAAGGCGCTGCTCTTGTTTCACGTGAAACATCAATTATAGGAATTATTACTTTCCTATGCAAAAATCCCTAAATATGCTATCGAGCACATCTTCCACATCGACCTGCCCAAGCAACCGACCAAGTTGATATGCAGCGGCGCGCAGATCTTCTGCCACGAGTTCATCGCCTTGCTGCGCCGATGTTGCAGCGTGCCGCAGCAAATCTACCGTGCGACGAAGCAGGTCACGCTGGCGATCCCGTGTGATGAAGCCTGCCTCGCCCTGTCCGAAATACTGGGATGCAAATTCAACCAGCGCCGACATCAGTTCGCTCATGCCGTCGCCGCGTTCGGCCGAAATCGAAAACGTTGCGTCCTCCAAAGCCGCGGCAGGCACATCGGTTTTGGTTCTGACGATCCAGATCGGCGCATCGCTCTCAGTCAGCCAACCTTCTGGCCGTGCAGCATCCGCTGAGTCGACCAGCCACAGAACAAGGTCCGCTTCACCCGCCCGGGCACGCGCACGACGGACGCCCTCTTCTTCCACCGGGTCGATCGTCTCGCGAATACCGGCCGTATCGATCACGGTCACCGGATAACCGTCGAGATCAAGCTGCACTTCGAGCACATCGCGCGTCGTTCCCGCATGAGGCGAGACGATCGCGACATCACGGCGGGCGAGCTGATTCATCAGCGTGGACTTACCGACATTGGGTTGACCGGCAATCGCCACAACAAGCCCCTCGCGCAGGCGCTCGCCCCGGCCTTGCGCCGACAGCACCTCCTCGATCTCACGGCAAAGTGCTTCCGCCTTCTCCAATGCGGGTGCCATCAGTTCCGCGGAAACATCGCCCTCGTCGGAAAAATCGATGCCGACTTCCACCAGGGCCAATGCTTCGATGATCTGCTGGCGCCAGTTTCTCGCTTTGTCGCCGAGCAGACCCTTGAGCTGGCGCAGCGCCTGTTTGCGCTGACGGTCGGTATCAGCATGGATGAGATCGTCGAGACCTTCGGCTTCGGTCAGATCGAGCTTGCCGTTTTCGAAAGCACGACGCGTGAATTCGCCGGGTTCCGCCGGACGCAAACCGGGGATGGCAGCAAGTGCGTCGAACAATGCGACGAGAACCGCACGGCCTCCATGAATGTGAAATTCGGCAGTGTCCTCACCGGTGGCACTGGCGGGCGCGGGAAACCAAAGCACCATGGCATCGTCGATCGGGCCCAGTTTCTCGTCGGCGAGCAACACATGGGTGGCCGCGCGAGGTATCGGTCGCTTTTTTGCGAGGCGCTCAAGCGCAATGCCGGCGCGAGTGCCGGAGACCCGCACAATAGCAATCGCGGTCGGGGGCCGACCGGAGGATAATGCGTAGATAGTCTGGTCGCGCGGATGCATCGCCTATTTGACGACGGTGGGGGTGTGGCGCAACGGGATTCTCGCTCCGGCCCTCATCCTGCCGCTCCGCCCTCACCCTGAGGAGCGCGCATCGCGCGCGTCTCGAAGGGTGGCCACAGATTCAGAGCCAGGCCAGCTCATGGTTCGAGACGGCGCTTCGCGCCTCCTCGCCATGAGGAATGGAGTGTGTGGCATCACAACAAAAAAGGCGCCGCTGCAGAACAGCGGCGCCTTTCAATTTCAGAACCAAAAAAACCTTACGTATTCATCGAATCGAAGAACTCCGAATTACTCTTCGTGTTGCGGAGCTTGTCGAGCAGGAAGTCGATGGCGTCCATGGTGCCCATCGGATTGAGGATGCGGCGCAGAACATACATCTTCTTGAGCACCTGCGGATCGGTGATGAGCTCTTCCTTACGGGTGCCCGAACGCGAAATGTCGATGGCCGGGAAGGTCCGCTTGTCCGAGACCTTGCGGTCAAGGATGAGTTCGGAGTTACCGGTACCCTTGAACTCTTCGAAGATGACCTCGTCCATGCGGCTGCCGGTATCGACCAGCGCGGTGGCGATAATGGTGAGCGAGCCACCTTCTTCCACATTTCGCGCGGCGCCGAAGAAGCGCTTCGGACGCTGCAGCGCATTGGCATCGACACCGCCGGTCAGCACCTTGCCCGAAGACGGAACAACGGTGTTGTAGGCGCGACCGAGGCGGGTGATCGAATCCAGCAGGATCACCACGTCGCGGCCGTGTTCGACCAGGCGCTTAGCCTTCTCGATCACCATTTCAGCAACCTGGACGTGGCGGGTGGCCGGCTCGTCGAAAGTCGAGGACACGACCTCGCCCTTCACAGAGCGCTGCATGTCGGTGACTTCTTCCGGACGTTCGTCGATCAGAAGAACGATCAGATAGCACTCCGGGTGATTGGCCGTGATCGAATGCGCGATGTTCTGCATCAGCACGGTTTTGCCCGTGCGCGGCGGCGCGACGATCAAAGCACGCTGGCCCTTGCCGATCGGGGCAACAATATCGATGACGCGCGGCGACAGATCCTTGCGGGTCGGGTCTTCCAGTTCGAGACGGAAGCGCTCGTTCGGAAACAGCGGCGTCAGGTTGTCGAAATTGACCTTATGCTTTGACTTCTCGGGATCCTCGAAGTTCAGCGTGTTGACCTTGAGCAGCGCGAAATAGCGTTCGCCTTCCTTCGGGCTGCGGATATGGCCTTCGACGGTATCGCCGGTACGCAGGCCAAAACGGCGGATCTGCGAGGGCGAGACGTAAATGTCGTCCGGGCCGGGAAGGTAATTGGCGTCCGATGAACGGAGAAAACCGAAGCCGTCGGGCAAAACCTCAACGACGCCTTCGCCGATGATGTCGGTTTCCTGCAATGCCAGCTGCTTGAGGCAGGCGAACATCAGTTCCTGCTTGCGCATGGTGCTGGCATTTTCGACCCCAAGCTCTTCCGCAAACGAGACGAGCTCGGCTGGCGTCTTGGCCTTGAGGTCTTGAAGTTTCATTTCCCGCATTGGGGGTGGTCCTGTGGAGAATCGGTGGGGAGGTGCAAGCTGCTGGAGAGGTGCGGACGCTCAGAAGAGTCACGAAAGCCCGCAGGTCCCCGGCAACGAAGTCTTGAGCGATAAAGGTGCTGAAGAAGCTTCAAGCCTGATGCAGCGGCCGGCGGATTTCAAAAGCCGGGTCGAACCGCATCGCCTGCGTCGGGTGGGAGAGCCACGAACATATGGGACATCCGACCAACGCGCAAGATCGCCGGAAGTGCCAGGATGTCAGAAAATCTCCTCCTGGGCTCCGACCATGGCGTTCTGTACGGTCCCGGCTTTTTGAAGCAGCGCTTCGTGCCGCCCCGCCCCCGGGACACCGGGCCCTAAAACGGCTTCACCACCACCAGAATGACGATCAAGATCATCAAGACAGTCGGTATCTCATTGATAATTTTATAAAATTTAGCGCTACGTGTGTTACGGTCGAGGGCGAAATCGCGCACCCGGGCGGTCAGGAAGCCATGAACGCCGGACATTAGCAGCACCAGCAACAGTTTGGCGTGAAGCCAACCGGAATTGAACCAGCTACCGGACCACGCGAGGTAGAGACCGAGAAGCCAGGTTGCGATCATCGCCGGGTTGATGATCGCCTTGAGCAACCGGCGCTCCATCACCTTGAAGGTTTCGGACTGTTTTGAGCCGATCTCGGCGTCGCAGTGATAGACGAACAACCGAGGCAGGTAGAGCATCCCCGCCATCCAGGAAATGACGGCGATGATGTGTAAAGCCTTCGCCCATTCATACATTGCTAAGCCTTGCCATCTATCAGAGTGCTCGGTGTCTTGAGGGGAACATGTGCACGGGATTGCCGTTGTTTCGCAAGCGAGGTCCGTGCGGTGATCCCCGCTCTATCGGCATGGGCCCTCTTCCTCAAATCTACTATTAGATTCTTAAGGTTTGAGTCTGATTGGCCGTGGATTTAGCCGGCACAATCCTGTCCCCGCATTGTCCCGTACTTGTGCACATGGCGGTCGGAATTGTTCGCGAGCCTCTTGTCATCGGCAAAGACAAGCAATGCAGGAACTTGTCGTGCGTTCGGTCAGGATTCCGGAGAGACAAATTCACATAACCCCATTATCATGACGGACACCGCCAAACGGTATCCCCGCTGGCAGGCCTGTGAAAAAGAATCCGGGTTATCCCGGTCGTCGCGCCATCGCCGCGAAACGGGGCGAAGAGCTCCACAGGGATTCACAGAACACACAGGGTTATGGTGCATACCACCGGCAGCTTTTTTCATCTTCATCTGGTGTCCGACTCCACCGGCGAGACGCTGATTACCGTCGCCCGGGCGGTCGCCGCGCAATATTCCAATGTGACGCCCGTGGAGCACGTCTACCCCCTGGTTCGCAGCCAGAAGCAGCTTGACCGCGTGCTGACCGAGATCGAGGAAGCGCCCGGAATCGTATTGTTCACGCTGCTGGAAAAGGATCTGGTCGAACGACTGGAAGCGAAGTGCCAGGAAATCAATTCGCCCAGCCTGTCGATCATCGGCCCGGTGATGCAACTGTTCCAGAACTATCTCGGCGCTTCGACCTCCGGCAGGGTCGGAGCCCAGCACGTTTTGAACGCCGAATATTTCAAGCGTATCGATGCGCTGAATTATTCGATGATGCATGATGACGGTCAGCATACCGAAGGGCTGGAAGAGGCCGATGTCGTTCTGGTCGGCGTGTCCCGCACGTCGAAGACCCCGACCTCGATCTACCTGGCGAATCGCGGTGTCCGCACCGCCAATGTGCCGCTGGTGCCCGGTATCCCGATTCCTAGACAGCTCGAGACATTGAAAAATCCGTTGGTGGTCAGCCTGCACGCCACGCCGGAAAGACTGATCCAGATCCGGCAGAACCGATTGTTGTCGATCGGTGGCGATACGGCCAATGACGACTATATCGATCGTCAGGCGGTGACCGATGAGGTCACCTATGCACGCAAGTTGTCTGCCAGATATGGCTGGGCCTTGCTGGAAGTGACGCGGCGCTCCATTGAAGAGACCGCCGCAGCAATCATGAAATTGCTGGCGGACCGCCAGCGGCAACGGATGCAGGAATGACGATCTGGCGCGGCGAGGAGCCGCTGATTCTGGCGTCGCAGAGCGCGGCGCGACGCATGCTGCTCGCAAATGCCGGCATCCCGTTCGATGCAGCTCCGGCGGACATCGACGAGCGCGGCATCCAGCAGCGTTCCAATCTGACGGTACCTGGCGAGATCGCGGCTTTGCTCGCCGAGCAAAAAGCGGCCTTCGTCTCGCTCAGGCATCCGGGCCGTTATGTTGTTGGCGCCGACCAGACGCTGTCGGTCGGTGATCGGCTGTTCAACAAGCCCGCGGGCCGCGATCAAGCCGCGCAGCAATTGCGCGACCTTGTCGGCCGGACTCATGAGTTGCATTCGGCCATCGCGGTGGTTTGCGATGGCGCGACGATTTTCTCCCATGTTTCGGTCGCGCATATGACCATGCGTCAACTCGACGATGGCGCCATCGACGCTTATCTGGATGCTGCCGGCGACAGGGTGACGGCCAGCGTGGGCGCCTATCAGCTGGAAGGTCTCGGTGTGCACCTGTTCGAATTGATCGAGGGCGATCATTTCACGATCCTCGGTCTACCGCTGCTGCCGCTTCTGAAATTTCTACGCGGTGAGCGGATGATCGGGATTTGAACAAGAACAGCGTTCCGGACGCGATGCGGCACGAAGTGACGCTTCGCAGAACCGGGACAAGGAAAAGAGAGTGGGGAAGTGAATGCGCGTGTTGGGGCTGACCGGCTCTATCGGCATGGGGAAATCGACCACGGCTAAACTGTTCGTGGAGGCTGGCGTGCCTGTCTATGATGCCGATGCCACGGTGCATAAGGTCTATGAAAACGAAGCCGTGCCGCTGATCGAGGCGGCGTTCCCCGGGACCACCGCCAACGGCAAGGTGGATCGCACAAAACTGTCGCCGCTGGTCGTTCACGATGCCGAGGCGATGAAGAAGCTCGAAAGCATCGTTCATCCCCTGCTTGCGAAGCATCACAAGAAGTTCCTCGACGATGCGGAGGCCTCCGGGGCGCCGATCGCTGTGGTCGATGTTCCGTTGCTGTTTGAGACCGGCGGGGACAAGCGCGTCGATGGGATCGTGGTCGTCTCCACCGATGCGAAGACGCAACGCGAACGCATTCTCGCCCGCGAAGGCATGACGGAAGAAAAGCTCGACGCCATTCTCGCGCGGCAGCTGCCCGATGCCGAAAAACGCAAGAGGGCGGACTTCGTCGTGGATACCTCGCATGGTATCGAACCCGTGCGCGCCCGGATCGCTGAAATTCTGGCCGAAGCTGCTAAAATGCCACGACGAAGAATCTAAGATTCTTGCCCTGATTTGCCGAGCCGAGAACATCGATGCGTGAAATCGTGATGGATACTGAAACCACCGGCCTCGATCCGCTCCGCGGCGACAGGCTGGTGGAAATCGGCTGCCTCGAAATCTACAATCGGATGCCGACCGGCCAGACCTTTCACGTCTACTGCAATCCTGAGCGCGACATGCCGCAGGAGGCGTTCAATGTTCACGGTCTGTCGGCGGAGTTTCTCTCCACCAAGCCGCTGTTTCATGAAATCGCCGATGACTTCCTCGCCTTTATTGGCGATTCGCCACTGGTGATTCACAACGGTTCGTTCGATCTCGGTTTCATCAATATGGAACTCGACCGCATCAAGCGTCCGCCCGTACCGCGTGATCGTCTGGTCGATACCCTGCTCCTGGCGCGGCGAAAACATCCAGGCGTGTCGAACCGTCTCGACGATCTCTGCGCCCGCTATTCGATCGACAATTCCCGCCGCACCAAGCACGGGGCACTGCTCGACTCTGAACTGCTGGCTGAGGTCTATATCGATCTTGTCGGTGCGCGGCAGTCGTCGCTGATCCTGGCGGATGAAGCCCCGATCATGGTGCGCAGCGGCGTCAGCGATGCGCCGCGCCGTCAGCGCGAGATCGCATTGGCGCCGCGCGTGACGGAAGACGACCGCATCGCCCATCGCGCCTTTGTGGCAACGCTGGGTGACAAGCAGATCTGGTCGGAATTCTGGGGCGAGCCGGACAAGGCGGCTTCGTAACCCGCGGCCGTAGGGCGGATAAGCGAAGTGCAATCCGCCGGCCGAGTCCAAAGTTGAGACACCGCGGCGGATTATGGCTTCGCCTCATCCGCCCTACGGTACAGTTCAGTTAATTCGCCGGGCCGGCTTCGGCCTGCTGGCGTTCCAGGTTCTGGCGATACAGGCCGACGAAATCGACCGGATCGAGCATCAGCGGCGGAAAACCGCCGTCGCGCACGGCGGTAGCAACGATCTCGCGGGCGAACGGGAACAGCAGGCGCGGGCATTCGATCATGATCAGCGGGTGCAGATTTTCCTGCGGTACGTTGACGATGCGGAACACCCCGGCATAAGCCAGTTCGAATGAGAACAGCACCGAGCCGTTGGCATCGGCCTTACCTTCGATGGACAGTGTCACTTCATATTCGCTGTCCGAGAGATTGTTGGCGCCGACATTGATCTGGATGTTGATGTTTGGCTGCTGTTGCTGGGGAGCCAGCGAGGCTGGAGCATTCGGATTCTCGAAGGAGAGGTCCTTGGTATACTGAGCCAGCACGTTGAGCTGGGGCGGAGCCACCTCGGGAGCGTTGCCGTTGCCATTTGCCATGTCGAAAATCTCCTGAAGCGCCGCCGGGCGGCTTTGCCGATTCGCCGCGAAAAGCCGCGCCAAAGCGGCCCTTCCGTGCGGCGAGTGGCTATCATAGGCCCGCGGTATTCGACAAGGACGGCAGCGTCAGATTGCAGTCCGCCAATGGCCGAGAATTGCCTCAATTCGCCCGCCGATCGGTGCTAACCGGCTGATATGCCGCGGCTTCCATACCCGGCGCCCGTCGGCACGGGAGAAACTTGTCGCCCCGTTCGGCGTTACCGTCATCCCAAGCGGGGCCGCTTTGCCGCAGGCCCCCCGGAGCGCATGCCATTGGCTGGACCGGGTTTCATGTCTAGATGAGATTGTGCCGCCGATGATGTATCCTGTGTCGCGGCACCTTACTTCCCGGGTCCCAAGCCCGGTACCGATCAGAAAGCGACAAGACGTGGACATTTACACCATCATCTTCCTGGCACTGGCGGTCTTCATTTTCCTGCGCCTGCGCAGTGTGCTCGGACAGCGTACCGGGGAAGAGCGTCCGCCCTTCGACCGCGCCGCCCGTGAGGCGATGCCGCAGGAAGGCAATGTGGTGTCCATGCCGAGCAGCCCGATCGACCAGAGCCAGCCGGCTCCGGCCGCTGAGATTTCGCCGGCCGAGCGCTGGAAGGGGATCGCCGAGCCGGGCACACCGCTGGCTGCCGGTCTCGACGCCATGGTCGAGCAGGATTCGTCCTTCGACGCGCGCCATTTCGTCACCGGCGCCAAGAGCGCTTACGAGATGATCGTGCTCGCTTTCGCCAATGGCGATCGCCGCGCGCTGAAGGATCTGCTCTCCACGGAAGTGTTCGATAGCTTCGATGCCGCCATCAAGGATCGCGAAACCAAGGAGCTGAAGACCGAAACCCGCTTCGTCTCCATCGACAAGGCGGAGATCGTTGGCGCCGAGGTGCGTGACCGCACTGCGCAGCTGACCATTCGCTTCGTGTCGCAGATGATATCGGTGACCCGCGACAAGACCGGTCATGTGGTGGATGGCAGCGCCGACAGCGTGTCCGATATCACCGACGTCTGGACCTTCGCTCGCGATATCTCCTCGCGCGATCCGAACTGGAAGCTGGTTGGCACCGGCGCCGGTCAGTAAGGACGCGCGCCGCGCGGCGCTTGCTGCGTGTGTCATGGCATGCGCCGTCACTTTGGCGGCGTGTGCCGCCGATGCGCGTGGCCTCAATCACAAATACCGCAGCCGCGGACATTCCGAGGCCTATGTCCCGCGCTATAATCCGGTGCGCGAATTCCCGTTCGAATTTCCCGGCAGCCAATACATGCCGGTGGCGTGGTCGGAGATATCTGGCTGGAGCGAGGACGATCCCTTCGGTGCCTTCACGGCCTTTCGCGCCAGCTGCAGGCCGATTTCAGCACCGCGCCATCCTGTGCCAGAAGCCAAGGCCATCGGTAACTCGCTGCGCGATCCCTGTCAGGCTGCGAAATCGGCGGATGTGACTGACGGCGCCAAGGCGCGCGCCTTCTTCGAACAGAACTTCACGCCCATCCGCATCTCGCGACTTGGCGAGCCCGACGGCTTTGTGACCGGCTATTACGAGCCCATCGTCGACGGCTCGAAGACCAGGACCGACGTTTATACGGTCCCGGTCTATCGTCGGCCGTCGAACCTGTTCGTACGCGGATATAACCAGGCATCGCCGAGTCTGCCCAATGGCGGCGACGTCTTTCGCAAGATCGGCCGCCGCAAGCTGGTGCCTTATTACGATCGTGCGCAGATCGAGGATGGCGCCATCGCCGGCCGCGGGCTGGAAATCGCCTGGCTGAAGAGCCAGACGGATTTGCTGTTCTCGCAAATCCAGGGCTCCGCGCGCGTCCGCATGGAAGACGGCAGCATGATCCGTATCAACTACGATTCTCACAACGGTTATCGCTATACGCCGGTCGGCCGCGTGCTCATCGATCGCGGCATCATTCCGCGCGAGCAGATGTCGATGCAGCGCATCCGGCAATATTTCGAGGAGAATCCGGAAGCCGCGAATGAAGTGCGGCGGCAGAACAAGGCTTTCGTGTTCTTCCGCGAGGTGCAGCTCGCCGACAAGGATGAAGCGGTGGGCGCGCAGGGCGTGCCGCTGACGCCGGGGCGTTCGATTGCCGTCGACAAGGCATTGCATGTCTATGGCACGCCGTTCTTCATCGAGGGCGAACTGCCCATCGATACCGATACATCAAAGACGCCCTTCCGCCGTCTGATGGTGGCGCAGGATACAGGTTCGGCGATTGTCGGGCCCGCACGGGCCGATCTCTATTTCGGTGCTGGTGCCGAGATGGGCCGGGTTGCTGGCCGCATCCGCCATCCCGCGAAATTCGTCATGCTGGTGCCGAGAAGTCTCGATCCCTCGGCGCGCGGCCATAATATGCCCCTGCCCGACGCGAGGCCCGCGGCGAAGATTGCAAAACTGTTTCCGCAGACGCCGGTGAGCGAGCCGGCAAAGGCAGGCGCGGTGGCTCCCGAGAAGTCTGTTGTCACGAAAACGGAACCATCATCCGAGATCAAACTGAGCACGCCTGTTTCAACCGGCATACCACTACCGGCACCAAAGCCTGCCGAACCCGTGGCGCCGGCTATTGCTGCCGCAGCCGCCATTCCGATGCCGGAAGCGCGCCCGGCATCGGCGCCCCCGCTCGCGAAGAATGTCCCGCCAGAGGTGAAACAGGAAGCCAAGCCACGCCGCGCGAAGTATAAGCGTCGTGTCTATCGCCGCGCGCCGGCGCAATCGTCGTCGTCTTTCCGTTTCCCCTGGCAATGAAACGTTCGCGTCCACCGCAGATCGTTGACCCACCCCGCCGCCGTCATCGTCCTCTCAGTGAGGAGGAGCGCGCATTGTGGGATAGCGTCGCGAAACAGGTGAAACCGCTGCGCAAACGGACGCGCCGGGCGTCGCCCGATGCAAGCACTGTCGAGGCCGCGCTGGCGCCGCTGCCGCCGATGTCTCGCAAGGTGGTGGAGGCCCCGCCGGCCAAGCCGGTGAAACAGACCGCTCCGCCGGTGCCACCGCTGATGGCGCTTGGCCGCCGGGAACGTTCGCAGCTCTCACGTGGCCGCAAGGAGATCGACGCGAGACTCGATCTGCACGGCATGACCCAAGAACGCGCCCATCGCGCGCTCGCCACGTTTCTGCAGCGGGCGAGTTATGATGGCCTGTCTTTCGTACTGATCATCACGGGCAAGGGGCGCACCGGGAGCCTTGAATCCGAGCGCGGCATTCTGCGACGGCAGGTGCCGATCTGGCTTAGTTTGCCTGAGTTTCGCGCACTCGTCGTCGGTTTCGAGGAAGCCCATATCGGGCACGGCGGTGCCGGGGCGCTGTATGTGCGGGTGAGGCGGACGCGGTAGGCTTGCCGTAGGGCGGATCAGGCGAAGCCGTAATCCGCCGGCCGAGCTCATGGTTGAAGCTCCGCGGCGGATTACGCTTCGCTCATCCGCCCTACGTCTTACAGCCGCGCGTTACAGAATAAACCGGCTGAGATCCGTGTTCTTCGCCAGATCCCCCACATGCTTCTGCACATAGCCGGCATCGATGCGGATGGTCTCGCCGTGCTTGTCCGGCGCGGTGAACGAAATCTCGTCGAGCACCCGCTCCATCACTGTCTGCAAACGCCGCGCACCGATATTCTCGACGGTCGAGTTGACCGCGACGGCGACGTCGGCCAGCGCATCGATGGCGTCGTCCGAAAATTCCAGCGTCACGCCTTCGGTCTGCATCAGCGCGACATACTGCTTGATCAGCGATGCTTCGGGCTCGGTGAGGATTCGCCGCATGTTGTCGCGCGTCAGTGCATCCAGTTCGACGCGGATCGGCAGGCGGCCCTGCAATTCCGGCAGCAGGTCGCTCGGCTTGGCGATGTGGAATGCGCCGGAGGCGATGAACAGGATGTGCTCGGTCTTGACGGCTCCATGCTTGGTCGAAACCGTGGTGCCTTCGATCAGCGGCAACAGATCGCGCTGCACGCCCTCGCGCGAGACCTCGCCGCCGCTGCGACCGTCGCGCACGCAGATCTTGTCGATCTCGTCGAGAAACACGATGCCGTTGTTCTCGACGACCGAGATGGCTTCCTGCACCACCTGATCGTTATCGAGCAACTTGTCGGCTTCCTCGCTCACCAGCGGCTCATGAGCGTCGGCGACCTTGAGGCGCCGCGTCTTGGTGCCCTTGCCCATCTTGCCAAAGATATCGCCGAGCGAAATCGCGCCCATCTGTGCACCGGGCATGCCGGGAATCTCGAACATCGCCGGGCCCGACGATGACGCAACCTCGATCTCGATCTCCTTGTCGTTGAGCTCGCCATTGCGCAGCTTCCTGCGGAACGAATCCTTGGTGGCTGCGCTCGCGCCTGCGCCGACCAGCGCATCGACCACGCGATCTTCCGCGGCGAGCTGCGCCCGCGCCTGCACATCCTTGCGCTTCTTTTCGCGGGTCTGCGCGATCCCGACCTCAAGGAGATCGCGAATGATCTGCTCGACATCGCGGCCGACATAACCGACCTCGGTAAATTTGGTCGCTTCCACCTTGAGGAACGGCGCACCCGCTAGTTTGGCCAGCCGGCGTGCGATCTCGGTCTTGCCGACGCCGGTGGGGCCGATCATCAGAATGTTCTTCGGCAGCACTTCTTCGCGCAGCAGTCCGGTGAGTTGCAGTCGGCGCCAGCGATTGCGCAGCGCGATCGAGACGGCGCGTTTGGCGTCGCCTTGGCCGACAATGAAGCGGTCGAGCTCGGAGACAATTTCGCGGGGAGAGAAGTCGGTCATTCGCTCAGTGTCTCGATCGTCAGGTTGCGGTTGGTGTAGACGCAGATATCGGCGGCGATATCGAGCGATTTGCGGACGATGCTCTCGGCATCCTGGTCGGTGGTATCGGTCAATGCACGAGCTGCGGCCAGCGCATAATTGCCGCCGGAGCCGATCGCCATCACGCCACCTTCCGGCTCCAGCACGTCGCCGGTGCCGGTGAGAACCAGCGAGACCGATTTGTCGGCCACGATCATCATGGCTTCCAGCCGGCGCAAATAACGGTCGGTGCGCCAGTCCTTGGCGAGTTCGACAGCGGCACGGGTGAGCTGCCCAGGATACTGTTCCAGCTTGGCTTCCAGGCGCTCGAACAGGGTGAAAGCGTCGGCGGTGGCGCCGGCAAAGCCTCCGATCACGTCGCCTTTGCCCAGTTTACGGACCTTTCTGGCATTGGACTTGATCACGGTCTGGCCGATCGAGACCTGGCCGTCGCCGCCGACCACGACTTTTCCGTTCTTGCGGACAGTCAGAATGGTGGTGCCGTGCCAGATCACGGACGATGCGTCACCGGACGCGGAAGAATGGTTGCTCATGGGTATCCTCGTGAGGGTCTGATCTAGGCATGGGCGGGGTCGGATGCAAATGCGGCCGATGGCGGCGGAATTTAAAGGCGCTGTCGCTGTCTCCAGCCATGAATTTCCGCTCACCATAGCCGCCGAATCCCGCGTTCGAGCCGTAGCGTCCCTGTCATCCCCCTGTTAAAAGACCGCGGTTTCAGCCAGCGAAAGGCCCCTTCGATGCGCAAGGCGACGATCAAGCGCGCCACCAAGGAGACCCAGATCGAGGTTTCCGTGAATCTCGATGGCACCGGTGCGTCCAATTCGACCACCGGCATCGGATTCTTCGACCATATGCTTGATCTGCTCGCCCGCCATTCCCGCATCGACATCACCGTCAAAGCCGTCGGCGATCTCCATGTCGATTTCCATCACACCACAGAAGATGTCGGCATTGCTCTCGGCCAGGCGGTGAAACACGCGCTCGGCGACATGGCCGGCATCACCCGCTACGCCTCGCTCTATATGCCCATGGACGAGACCCTGACCCGGGTGGCGCTGGATATTTCCGGCCGCCCCTTCCTGGTGTTCAAGTCCACCTTTCCGACCCACAAGATTGGCGAATTCGACACCGAACTCGTGCGCGAATGGTTTACGGCCTTTGCCGTACAGGCGGGCGTGACTTTGCATGTCGAAACCCTATATGGCGAGAACAGCCATCACATTGCCGAATCCTGTTTCAAGGGTCTGGCACGGGCGTTGCGGACGGCAGTCGCCATCGATCCACGCAATGCCGGCGAAGTGCCGTCCACCAAGGGTCAGCTCGGCGGCTGATCCTCGTTTCGTGATCCCTGCTTTGTCGCGGCGGAGTTTGCATGCCGGTCTATACAGTTCATGCGCCCAAGAGCGCTGGCCTTGCGCCATCAGCGGCGACGGACAAGTTTGTCTTCGTGCGCGACGGCTTCCATTTCTGGGCCTTTGTGGCAGGGCCGTTCTGGTTGCTGTTTCACCGGCTATGGCTAGTACTGATCGGTTATCTTGTGCTGTCGTTCGTCGGCGAGATCGCGCTGTCGAAGCTTGGCGTCGGGGCCGGCCTGCGCGGTATCGTGATGTTCCTGGTCGCGCTGCTGATGGGCTTTGAAGCGTCCAGCCTGCGCCGCTGGTCGTTATCGTCGGGCAAATGGCGACAGCTCGATATGGTCGTTGCCGACAATACCGAAGCCGCCGAACGCCGCTTCTTCGATCATTGGGCCACCAGCCGGCGCGATGAATCCTATTCGACCGATCGTGGCGCGCCGCCGCCGACCCGCCGTGTTCCAGCCCAGCCATTCGCGCGCGGGCCGGAGGATGTGATCGGCCTGTTTCCGCAACCGGGAGTGACGCGGTGACCGTCGCCATTATCGATTACGGCTCCGGCAATCTGCACTCCGCTGCAAAAGCCTTCGAGCGCGCCACCCGAGGCATGGAAGTGCCTCCGAAGATCGTCGTGACCCGCGATCCCGATCAGGTATTTCGCGCCGATCGGATCGTCCTGCCCGGCGTCGGCGCTTTTGCCGATTGCCGCCGTGGTCTCAACGAACTCGACGGTATGGTCGATGCCATGACCGAAGCGGTGCGCGACAAAGCGCGGCCATTCTTCGGCATCTGCGTCGGCATGCAGCTGATGGCGACGCGCGGCAAGGAGCATGTCATCACCGATGGTCTCAACTGGATCGCCGGCGACGTCGAGAAGATCACGCCGCAGGATGAGTCGCTGAAGATCCCGCATATGGGCTGGAATACGCTCGAACTGTTGCGCGAACATCCGGTATTGCAAGGCCTGCCGCTCGGGCCGAAGGGCCGTCATGCCTATTTCGTGCACTCCTATCACCTCAATGCGGTGAACGAGGCCGAAGTGCTTGCGCGCGCCGATTACGGCGGGCCGGTCACCGCCATCGTCGGCCGCGACACCGCCATCGGCACGCAGTTTCATCCCGAAAAGAGCCAGCGATTTGGTTTGGCCCTGATCGCCAACTTTCTGAAGTGGAAGCCGTGATTCTCTTTCCCGCCATCGACCTGAAAAACGGCCAGTGCGTCCGCCTCGAACAAGGCGACATGACGCGCGCCACCGTGTTTAACCTCGATCCTGCCGCGCAGGCAAAATCGTTCGAGGATCAGGGGTTCGAGTATCTCCATGTCGTGGATCTCGACGGCGCCTTTGCCGGCAAGCCGGTAAATGCGCAGGCGGTCGAAGCGATGCTGACGCGCGTAAAATTTCCAGTGCAGCTCGGTGGCGGTATCCGCGATCTCGCGACGGTGGAAGCGTGGCTTTCGAAGGGCATCACCCGCGTCATCATCGGTACGGCGGCGGTGCGCGATCCCGCTCTCGTGAAGGAAGCCGCCAAGAAATTCCCCGGCCGCGTCGCCGTCGGCCTCGATGCGCGCGATGGCAAGGTCGCGGTGGAAGGTTGGGCGGACGTGTCCACCGTCACGGCGCTGGACATCGCACAGCGTTTTGAAGATGCCGGCGTCGCCGCGATTATCTTCACCGACATCGCCCGCGACGGCATGCTGAAGGGCATCAATTGGGACGCGACGATTGCGCTCGCCGATGCCATTTCGATCCCCGTCATCGCCTCCGGCGGCCTCGCCTCGATCGACGATATCAAGGCGATGCTGGGGCCGCGTGCGAAAAAGCTCGAAGGCGCCATTTCCGGCCGTGCGCTTTATGACGGCCGGATCGATCCGGCGGAAGCGCTCAAGCTGATCAAGCAGGCCGTATAGGAACACAGCCATGTTCAAGGTCCGCGTCATCCCCTGCCTCGACGTCAAGGACGGCCGCGTGGTTAAGGGCGTCAATTTCGTCGATCTGCGCGATGCCGGCGATCCGGTTGAGGCTGCGATTGCCTATGACGCCGCCGGTGCGGACGAGCTGACCTTTCTCGACATCAACGCCACGCACGAAAATCGCGGTACCATGATGGACGTGGTTCGCCGCACGGCGGAAGCCTGCTTCATGCCGCTGACCGTCGGCGGCGGTGTTCGTACCGTCGACGACATCAAGGCGCTGTTGCGCGCCGGCGCCGACAAGGTGTCGATCAACTCAGCCGCGGTGGCGCGTCGCGAATTCGTCAAGGAAGCCGCGGAAAAGTTCGGCGATCAGTGCATCGTCGTCGCCATCGACGCCAAGCGTGCCGGCTCGCGCTGGGAGATCTTTACCCATGGCGGCCGCAAGTCCACCGGGATCGACGCCATCGAATTCGCCCAGGAAGTGGTCTCGCTCGGCGCCGGTGAAATTCTGCTCACATCCATGGATCGCGACGGTACCCGCACCGGTTTCGATATCGAGCTGACCCGCGCCATCGCCGACAGTATTCCAGTGCCGGTGATCGCCTCGGGCGGCGTCGGCAATCTCGATCATCTGGTCGAAGGCATCAGGTCCGGCCATGCCACCGCCGTGCTGGCTGCCTCGATCTTTCACTTCGGTGAATTTACCATCCGACAGGCCAAGGACCACATGCAGCGGGCGGGTCTGCCGATGCGGCTTGATCCGTAGGAAAGGCTCTCGATGTCCTTCACACTTCATGATCTCGCTGACATCATCGACGCCCGCGCGGCTGCGGCCGATGGCGAGTCGTCTTATACGAAGAAGCTGCTCGACAAAGGCGCCGTGCATTGCGCCAAGAAATTCGGCGAGGAAGCGGTCGAAGCGGTCATCGCCGCGGTCGAGGCGGATCGCACCGATCTGATCAATGAAAGTGCCGATGTGCTGTTTCACCTTCTGGTGTTGCTAAAATCGCGCGGCATCACGATTCAGGATGTCGAGGCGGCGCTCGGCGCACGCACGAATCAATCCGGTTTGCAGGAAAAGGCGTCACGCGCGCGCGACTGATATTCCGAGGTCAAAAGTCATCAAGAGCTTCGGCCTTTCATTTGGGAAACACTGATGAATATGCGGGCCTCCGACCAGAAATACGATCCGTACCGCAACTACTCCCGCGAACAGTGGGCGAAACTGCGCGACGACATGCCGATGGCGCTGAATGCCGAGGAGATTGCGGCGCTGCGCTCGATGCATGATCGTCTGGATCTGCGCGAGGTCGAGGACATCTATCTGCCGCTGTCGCGTCTGCTGTCGATGTATGTCGCTGCACATCAGCGGCTCTATGTGGCGCAGCGCAAATTTCTCGGCATCGAAGATCGCAAGATGCCCTATATCATCGGTGTCGCCGGTTCGGTTGCCGTGGGCAAGTCCACGACCGCCCGCGTGCTGCAGGCCTTGCTCGCGCGCTGGTCGCCGAAACCGAAAGTCGATCTCGTCACCACCGACGGTTTCCTGTTTCCGAATGCGGTGCTCGAACGCAACGGCATCATGCAGAAAAAGGGTTTTCCGGAAAGCTACGATCTTCCGCTGCTTCTGCAGTTCCTCAGCGACATCAAGGCCGGCCGTCGCAATGTGCGTGCGCCCGTCTACTCGCATCTCACCTACGATATCGTTCCGGACAAGTTTATCGAGGTTGATCAGCCGGACATCCTGATTGTCGAGGGCGTCAATGTACTGCAGGCCGGCCGTCTGCCGCGCGATGGCAAGGCGGTGCCGGTCGTCTCCGACTTCTTCGACTTCTCGGTCTATATCGATGCCGACGAGCCGGTCCTGCGCGAATGGTACGTGAAGCGCTTCCTGGCGCTGCGCGACACCGCCTTCCACGACAAGCGGTCGTACTTCAATCGCTATGCGCTGCTGTCCGATGAAGAAGCGACGGCGACGGCGCTGGCGATCTGGGAACGCACCAACCTCGCCAATCTGGAAGACAATATTTTGCCGACGCGTCCGCGAGCGACGCTGATCTTGAAGAAGGGCGCGGATCACGTGATCGAGAACGTGGCGCTGCGGCGGCTGTAACTCGGTCTGCCGTCGCCCGGCTTGACCGGGCGACCCAGTACACACCGTCGTCGGTGTGTCATCATAGAAATCAGTGCTTACTGGATCGCCCGCTTTCGCGGGCGATGACAATTGGAGTGGCTGTTGAGAGAGACCGAACTTACGCCGCCTTCGCTTCTCCGCCAAAATGCTCGATATAGCGCGCGCCGATCGCCGACACCGGCATCACGATCAGCACGTCTGTCGTGCCGAACTGATGATCGATCACGGCGCCATCACCGATCATCGCGCCGATGCGCAGATAGCCCTTGATCAGCGGCGGCAGCGCGCGCAGTGCAGCCTTCTGATCGATGGCTTCCTTCGGCATCCGGTTCATCTCGACATAACGCGAGCCATGCGCGCGAGCACGCCATTCCTCTGGCGCGCGTGCGTGGTGATGCAGGAATGATAGCGGCAGCGCCAGCGTATCCGGATCGGTACCCTCAAAACTGGCGCAGCCGATCATCACATCGAAGCGATTCTGTTTCACATAACTCCAGATGCCCTGCCATAGCAGCTCGACCGTGCGCTTGGTACGATAGCGCTCAAGCACGCAGGAACGGCCGAGTTCGAGAAAACGCAGGCCGGGATGTTTGTTCAGGATGCTGTCGAGGTCAAACTCGTTCTGCGTATAAAAACCACCATTCCGGATCGCGCTTTCGTGACGCAGCAGGCGATAGGTACCGACCACCGGCTGCCGGCCGGACAGGGTCGGTTTGGCGGCATGATCGACCACCAAGAGATGGTCGCAAATTTTGTCGAAGGCATCCTTATCGCGCCGCGCCAGCATGGTGGCAGCATCGGCGATGGCAGTGCCGTTCTTGTAGAACACCTTGTAGCGCAGACGTTGCGCGCGTTTTACGTCGCGCTTGTCGTTGGCAAGGCGTACTTCCAGCGGGCCCATACGGCCGAGCGAAGGCGTGCCATTGGGATTAACGCTGACGGGATCGAAATGGAATGGCGGCTTGAACCAGGTGATTGCAGTCTGTGCCGCGAGGGCGACATTCTGCGGTCGCAACATATGCATGACACCTGGCTTGATAATGCCAGGCTTCGGTCGAACGAGCTCGTTGCCGTGCATAGCCAATCCCCGACTTTACCCCGGCCGCGGTTAGCCCCACGCGAATCGACGCGGCCTGACCGCATCAAACAACATGGGTGCTCAACAGTGGTGTGACGGGTGTATTGCGGGGGTGTGACAGGAGGTGTGGAGGAAGGTAGCCCGGTGAAACCTAGCTCAGTATGTCGTCACCCGGCTTGACCGGGTGACCCAGTACACAATGCAAGTACTGAGTTTACTGGATCGCCCGGTCGAGCCGGACGATGACAGCCAGATCGTGGAGACGCGAGTGTCTACGCCGCAATATGCCGGCCCGCGGCCAGATGCCTCAGTGCCTCCTCTAGCTTTTCGCGGTCCAGCGGTTTGAGCAGAAAGCCGTCCATGCCCGCCTCGAAACAGGCATAGCGATCTTCCACCAGCGTATTGGCGGTCAGCGCCAGGATCGGAGTGCGGCGCACGCGCTGGCCGGCTTCGAGGGCGCGGATACGCTTGGCGGCTGCGATACCGTCGAGTTTCGGCATCTGAACGTCCATCAGAACCAAATCGAATGGCGTGCCTGCCGCATTGGATGCGAGCCAGGATTCCAGCGCCTGCTCGCCATTGGTGGTCACGATGGTGCGGTGGCCGAGGCGTGTCAGCAGCGAGCGCATCAACAGCGCATTGATCTCGTTATCTTCAGCAACAAGGATCGAGAGGCCGTCGTCCGCCGTGTTTTTCTCTGAGGTTCGTTCCACCTTGTCGCTCGACGACATGCGATCAGGGGGCTGCATCCCCAGCAGCTTCGCCAGCGAGGTCGCGCGCAACGGTTTGATCAGATAGCCGGTCAGGTCCTCTGTCGCATGCGGCTGCACTTCGTGTCGTGTCGCTGGCGTGAACAGCCCAATGCGCTGGAGCGCATGCGGGTTGGATCTTTCGGCAAGCCGTTCGAGATCGCTCGCACCGAGTGCGCTGTCGATCAAGGCGGCATGCCATGATCGCTCCGGCAGCAAGGCCAGCGCGACATCGGGATCGGATATCATGCAGGTCTGGGCGCCCCAGCGTTCCAGCCGCCGCGCGATCAGCGAGGCTTCAATGCTCTGCGGCGCCACCAGCAACACCGATTGTCCAGTGAGATCTGGCGGGAGAAAAGCTTCGGCGCGGTTATTGGAAGCGGTCAGCGGAATCGATACTTCGAACGTCGAACCGACTCCCGGCTGGCTCTGCAGCGAGATACGCCCGTTCATGCGTTTGACGATACGCTCGCTGATGGAGAGTCCCAGACCGGTGCCACCGAAATGGCGTGCGGTGCGCTCGTCCGCCTGCTCAAACTCGCGGAAAATCCGTTGTTGCGCGTCCGGCGCGATGCCGATGCCGGTGTCGCGTACGATGAAGGTGACGTCATCAGGCTGGTTACCGGGCTCGGCGATGACAGCGACACCGCCGGTGGAAGTGAACTTGATGGCATTGCCGGCGAGATTGAGCAGCACCTGACGCAAACGTGCGGCATCGCCAATGACTTCGAGCGGCAGCCGTTCGTCGATATAGGCGGCAATTTCGAGATCGCGTGCCTGCGCTCGAGGCGCCAGCAATTCGACGATACCCTCGATCAACGACGACAGCACGAACGGGCGGTAGTCGAGATCGATCTTGCCGGCTTCGATCCTGGAATAATCGAGGAGTTCCTCAATCAGCGACAGCAGTGACTCGCCGGATGTCTTCACGGCGCGCGCATAAGTTGCCTGTTCCGGTGACAATCGGGTGTCGAGCAGCAGGCCACTCATGCCCAGGATGCCGTTCAGAGGCGTGCGGATTTCGTGCGATGCCATCGCGAGAAAGCGTGATTTGGCGCGGTTTGCGGCATTGGCATGGTCGCGCGCCTCGGAGAGTGCGCGCTCGGTTTCAGTGCGGTCGGTGACGTCGCGGCCGACGCTCTGCAATTCGGCCGGGCGATTGGCGTCGATCCGTACCATGCCCTGGCGCCAGCCGATCCAGCGCGGGCCGGCAGCAGTGGCAATGCATTGGTCGTGGATCGACGTGCCGTTCGGCTCGCGGACGCGGTCTCCCTGCTCCAGCACTTTCAGCTCGAAGCGGCTGCCCACCAGCGCCTCGCGCGGCTGTTCGGCCAGAGTGCAATAGGCGTCGTTGACGAAGGTGATGCGGCCGTCCTGGTCGCGGATGACGATCAGATCGTCCTGTGCCTCGAACAGATGCCGCGCGTGCTCCTCGGCCTCCTTCAGCTCCCAGTTGCGGTCCGCCAGGGCCTCGTTCTGCGCCGCGAGCTTCTGTATCCGCTTGTGCAGGAAGCGCATGCGAATGCTCATGGTCGCCAGTGCGACACAGGCCACGGCGAACAGGAAACTGGCGCCGATGGCGAAGGCATGGGGCTCGTAGCCGGAATCCTTCGAGGTGGCCGCCGAGATGAAGCCGTAGGCGCCGCCAAACGCCGCGGAGAACATCACGAAGGAGCGGATGGCAAAGTTGAGCCATGGAAAGCGGCGCGCAAAGCGCCGGAACATGATCTTGATCCGGAAAAGGACTCTGCTCACAACGCCACTCCGGCTGGATACGGGGATATGGCGATGATGGGTGGATCAGATTGCCAAGCGGTTGCACCCGCGGCGATGCGGCCGGAGCGGTGCGGCCATGGTTGACGAAGTATTAATATGGCTCAGAGGCTGGCCGCCGCCATCCGCGCTGGCGGCGCATTGTGCGCGCCGACAATCAGCGCTGCCGCATTGCGGGCGGTAAAACTCCGAGAGCGTACGAAAATGCGATAGTCGGCTTCGCCGCTATCCGACAGGTAGATGACCGGATCGGTGCTGGCGGGTGAGGTCGTGATGCCGACGAAACGTGTCGCGGCATTGGCTTTGCAGACACCAGGCTCGTTGCTGTCGTCGTCGTCGATGACGGTGAAGTCGGCGTTTTCCGCACTTTCGACGATCTGCACCCGCACGGTGGCGCTGGCAGGGTCGTCGGTGAAACTCACATGGCTCTGCGCCTGCCAGGGGAACGCAGCGATCTGCACCGGCCCATCGCCGGCGGCGATGCAGGGATGCGTCGATACAAAAAACTCCCCGCGCGCGAGGAAGGCGGCAATCGCCAGGGGAACCGTAGAAGCCAGAATCTTCAAACGCAGCATGATACGCACTCGCCCCTGCACCCCGTAATGCGGGGTATGGTGAGCGAAGCGTAAACGAGACTGGTTACCGTGGGGTTGACGACACGCATACGTTGCAGCGGTCATGCGGCGCTGCGCACCTCGTCGGCCAATGCACGATAGGACAGCGCCTCGGCCAGATGCAGCCGTCCGATCTTTTCTGCGCCGTCGAGATCGGCGAGCGTGCGGGCAACGCGCAATACGCGGTGATAGCCGCGGGCGCTCAGCCGCATGGTTTCGGCGGCGTCCTTCAGCAGGGCGAGACCCTGTTTGTCGGGCTGCGCCACGGTTTCGAGAATGGAGGCTGGCGTCGATGCATTGGTGTGGACGCCTGTCAGCCCCGCCGCCGCATAGCGCGCCGTCTGGATGTTGCGTGCCGCCGCGACGCGTACGGCGACCTCCGCCGAGCCTTCCGAAGGCGGCGGCAGGATAAGGTCAGCGGCTGTAACGGCCGGCACCTCGATCCGCAAGTCGATGCGATCCATCAGGGGGCCGGAGATTCGCGTCTGGTAATCCGACATACAGCGATCGATCCGGCCGCGCTTGCAGGTGAAACCGGGTTCGAAAGCATGGCCGCAGCGGCATGGATTCATCGCCGCCACCAGCATGAAGCGAGCGGGATAAGTCACACGATGATTGGCCCGCGATACCGACACCTCGCCATTCTCGAGTGGTGCGCGCAACGAATCCAGCACGCGCGGATCGAATTCGGGAAGCTCGTCGAGAAACAGCACGCCCTGATGCGCCAGCGAGATGTCGCCTGGTCGCGCCCGCAAGCCGCCGCCCGTGAGTGCCGCCATGCTGGCCGAATGATGTGGCGCACGGAATGGCCGCCGCGTCGTCAATGTCCCGTCACGAATCTCACCGGCGACCGAGGCGATCATCGAGATTTCCAGCAATTCGGCCGGGGACAGCGGCGGCAGGATGGACGGCAGCCGTGCGGCGAGCATGGATTTTCCGGAGCCGGGACTGCCCATCATCAGCAGATGATGGCCGCCGGCCGCGGCGATCTCGAGCGCGCGTTTGGCGCTCTCCTGCCCTTTGATGTCCCGGAGATCGAGCAGATTGTTTTCGCGAGTCCGCACCTGAGGCTGAGGCCGCGATAGCACCTGCGTTCCTTTGAAATGATTGGCGATCTGGATCAGTGACTGCGCGGCGATGATCTGGATGTCCGGGCTCGCCCATGCCGCCTCGGCGCCGCAAGCGGCGGGGCAGATCAACCCTTCCTCGCGCGCATTGGCACCGATCGCTGCCGGCAACACCCCCGCCACCGGTGCCAGCGAGCCGTCGAGTCCGAGTTCGCCGAGCACCGTGAAGCCCGCGAGGGCATCGTGCGGGATCGCGCCGATGGTCGCCATCAGGCCAAGTGCAATGGGCAAGTCGTAATGACTGCCTTCCTTCGGCAAATCGGCTGGCGCCAGATTGACGATGATCCGCCGCGCAGGCAGCGCGAGCCCGGATGCCGTGAGGGCTGCGCGGACCCGTTCACGCGCTTCCGATACCGCTTTGTCCGGCAGGCCGACGATGATGAAGTTGGGCAGGCCGGGTACCACCTGGACCTGCACGTCCACCGCGCGGGCCTCGATCCCCTCGAACGCGACCGTCGCGACATGCTGCATCGTGCAACCTCGATTAATCTATCTAAGGTAGCATCGACAGTCTGTAACGACAAGAACGCTAGGCGCAGTTGTTTCCGATGTAGGCTTGGCACCCGGGCGATCGAGGCCCGAACTACCTCCGCTTCGCCTCGATCACGTCCCAGATGCGCGCGGCAACATCGGGGCCGCCGAGCTTGGCGATGGCGCGGATGCCCGTGGGCGAGGTGACGTTGATCTCGGTGAGATTGCCGTCGATCACATCGATGCCGACAAAGAGCAGGCCACGCTCGCGCAGTGCCGGGCCGACGCGCTCGCAGATTTCGCGTTCGCGCGGGGAGAGTTCGGTGGATTTCGCGGCGCCGCCGCGCACCATGTTGGAGCGCAGATCGTCCTCCGCGGGAACACGGTTGACCGCGCCGGCAAATTCGCCGTCCACCAGGATGATGCGCTTGTCACCATGCTTCACTTCGGGAAGGAAGCGCTGGATCACCCACTGCTCCTTGAAGGTCACCGAGAACAGATCGTAAAGCGAGCCGAAATTCATGTCCTGCGGCAACACGCGAAACACCGCCGCGCCGCCATGGCCGTGCAGTGGCTTCATGACAACAGCGCCGTGCTCCGCGCGGAAGGCATTGATCTCGTCCTTGTCGCGCGAGATCAGCGTCGGCGGCATCAGGTCGTTGAAGCCCATGACGAAGATCTTTTCCGGTGCATTGCGCACTGACGCCGGGTCGTTCACCACCAGCGTCTTCGGATGGATGCGTTCGAGCAGATGCGTCGAGGTGATGTAGGCGAGATCGAACGGCGGGTCCTGCCGCAGCAGCACCACGTCGAAGCTCTCCATGTTCACGCGCTCGGGTTCGCCGAGGGTGAAGTAATCCCCCTCGACATCGCGCACCTCCAGGGGCTGCACCGGCGCCACCACATCATTGCCACGTAGGGAGAGCTTGTCGGGTGTATAATAAGAAATGCGGTGGCCGCGCTTCTGTGCTTCGAGCAGCATCGCGAAAGTGGAGTCGCCCTTGTGGTTGATGCGGGCGATGGGGTCCATCTGGACGGCGATGTTCAGGGTCATGGGATCATTCCGAAATAAAGCGTCAGCAGGCGGCGTCGAATGCCGCTAACAGATGGCGTGGCAGATGTTTCGGCGCAATCAGGATGACGTCGAAACGCATGTCGAATTCCGTATGTTCGGGATGCGCCATCAGCCAGCCTTGCGCGGCATTGCTGATCCGCGCCTGCTGCCGAGCGGTGACGGCATAGGCGGCCTCGTCGAGCGTATCGCGGGCCTTCACCTCGACGAAAGCGATTAGATTGCGCTTGCGCGCCACGATGTCGATCTCGCCATGCGGCGTGCGAAAACGGCGGGCGAGGATGCGATAACCCTTCGCCAGCAGCATGGCCGCCGCACGGCTCTCTGCGGAGAGGCCGGTGGCGAAGGCCGCGACCCGCTGCGGCGATGGGGCTTTGCGACGACCGGGAGTGGAAAGCTCCGTGGGTTTAACCATCGCCGGTTTCCCTCGCCAGTTCGAGCGCGCGGGCATAGACGGCGCGACGTGGCCTGCCGGATAGTTCGACAGCGTGAGCAACCGCGTCTTTCAAGCTGTCCCGTTGCAGCGACGTGCGCAGCAGCACGTCGAGATCGCTGTCGGTCATGGCCTCGCTATCGGCTGCAGGCGGTCCGAGTACGACGACGAATTCGCCGCGCGTCTCCAGCCCATCCGCGGCTTTCGCCAATTCGAGCACCGGGCCGCGATTGATCTCTTCATGCAGCTTGGTCAGTTCGCGGCAGATCGCAGCGTCGCGCTGGCCCATGATGTCGGCGAGGTCGCCAAGCATCTCCTGTACGCGGTTGCCGGATTCGAACATCACGATGGTCGCATCGATACGGGAGAGTTCTTCGAGCCGGTTGCGGCGTGCCACTTGCTTTGAAGGCAGAAAACCCTCGAAGAAAAACCGGTCCGTGGGCAGCGCCGAGACCGCGAGTGCCGTCAGCACCGAGGATGGTCCCGGCAGCGCAAAGACGTCGAAGCCGGCCTGCGTCACTTCGCGCACCAGTTTGAAGCCGGGATCGGAGATCAGTGGTGTGCCGGCATCCGACACCAGCGCGATCGATCCGCCTTCGGCCAGTTTGGCGAGAATCTTCGGCCGCGCCGCCTCGGCATTGTGCTCGTGATACTGTTTGAGGTCGGCTGATATGCCGTAACGCTCCATCAGGCGGCGGGTGATCCGTGTATCCTCGCAGGCCACCACATCCACCCCGGCGAGCACTTCCAGCGCGCGCAACGTGATGTCGCCGAGATTGCCGATCGGCGTTGCCACCAGATGCAGGCCCGGTGCGGCCTTTGGTGCGGTCAGCACATGGCCGGAGACCGTGAAGGTCCTGCCCGAGGCACTGGTTTCGGAGGAGATCAAGTTCGCACGCATGGGAGCAATCTAGAGGGAAACGCGTCAAAGAGGGACAGCCGTTTTTCAGCCGTCGTTCCCCGTTACCGCAGTGCCGTTGGCAGCGTTCCTAATATAAACCTTTTGTTTCGGTTAACTAATCCCGAACAATATGTCTGAATCCAGCCTCCCGTTGTAGACTGGGAGCGAGCCGGTTCGCTGGCCGAAAAGAAGAGAAGCGATGGCCGATCCGTTCGATCCGAAATCAGCAATTCCGGGAGCGACCCGGCGAACGGCTTTGGGCATCCTGCTCGGAGCGCCCTTGCTGTCGGCCTGTTCGGGTATTCAGCAGGCCTTGACCAACAATTACGGCACCAACAATCCCGGTGAACCGCCGCCGGCAGGGCCTGCCGGTCCGGCTCAGCAGTCGCAGGTGATCGGCACCGGCGGCATCAAGGTCGGCCTCATCCTGCCGCAAGCGGCCCCCGGCAATGCGGGCATCGCTGCGCAGTCCATGAAGAATGCGGCGGAGATGGCCTATACCGAATTCCAGAATCCGAACATCCAGTTGTTGGTGAAGGACGATGCCGGCAGTGCCGCCGGCGCGCAGCAGGCGGCCCAGCAAGTGCTCAGCGAAGGCGCCGAGATCATTCTTGGGCCGCTCTTCGCTGTGTCGGTACCGGCGGTGGCGCAACTCGCGCGTGCGCGCAACATTCCGGTGATCGCTTTCTCTACGGATTCGAGTGTTGCCGGCCGCGGTGTCTATCTGCTCAGCTTCCTGCCGGAATCCGACGTCAACCGCATCGTCGATTATGCATACAGCACCGGAAAGCGCTCCTTCGCGGCGATGTTGCCGGAGAACGCCTATGGCAATGTCGTCGAGGTCGCGTTCAAGCAGGCAGTCGCGCGCAAGGGTGCCCGCATGATCGCCTTCGAACGTTATGGTGCCGATCGCTCCGCTGCCGCGCGCAACATGGCGTCGCAACTGACCGGCGCCGATGCGCTGTTGCTGGCAGATGACGGCGATGCCGTGGTGGCGACCGCCGATGCCCTGACCACGGCCGGGGCCAATCTCCGCAATGTGCAGCTGCTCGGTACGGGTTTGTGGGACAATCCCCGCGTGTTCGGCAGCGCGTCCATGCTAGGCGGACTCTATGCTGCGCCCGATCCGGCAGGTTTCCGCGCTTTCTCGGGTCGCTATCGTGCAAAGTATGGTAACGATCCCGTCCGCACAGCGACACTCTCTTACGATGCGGTAGCCTTGGTGGCGGCATTGGCCCGCACGCAGGGCGGGCAGCGCTTCGCGCCCGAAGTCCTCACCAATCAATCCGGTTTCGCCGGGATTGACGGTCTGTTCCGCTTCCGCAATGACGGCGGTAATGATCGCGGTCTCGCGGTGATGAAGGTCGCCTCGGGTGGTGGCCAGCCGGTGGCCGGCTCGCCGAAGAGTTTCGGGACGTAGAGTTCACGCCGCCAGATCGGCCACGACGGCATCAAGCACCGGGAATCCCTCCTGCGTCACGCGCAGGCGACCGTTCTCGATGACGATGGCGCCTTCCTCGCAGAGGTTCTCGACGCGCTTCGGATCAAAGGCGCGGCCCGATAACGCCTCGTAGCGCGCAGGGTCGATGCCCTCGACCAGTCGCAATCCCATCAGAAGATACTCGTCGGCGCGTTCCTCGCTGTTGAGGTTTTCGTCCAGCGTGACGCCATGGCCATTGGCCTCGACACGCATCAGCCAGGCTTCGGGTCGTTTCTCGGTGGATGTTGCGTGCCTGACACCGTCGATATCGATGCGTCCATGCGCACCGGGGCCAATGCCGGCATATTCCTGGCCGCGCCAATAGACGAGATTGTGCCGGCACTCCGCGCCCGGCCGCGCGTGATTCGAGATTTCGTAGGACGGCAGGCCATGCTGCGCGCAGACCTCTTGCGTCACGTCGTAGAGGACGCGTGCGAGGCCTTCCTCCGGCGTCTTCAGTTTGCCTGCGGCATGCAGACCGAAGAACGGCGTGCCTTCCTCGATGGTGAGCTGGTACAGCGACAGATGTTCGGCTGCTTCGGAGATCGCGAGCTTGAGTTCGTCTGTCCACATCTCCGGTGTCTGGTCGGGGCGCGCGTAGATCAGATCGAACGAGTAGCGATCGAAGGCGCTGCGCGCGATCGCGACAGCATCAAGCGCCTCGCGCGCGCTGTGCAAGCGTCCCAGCGATTTCAGCGAGGCATCGTCGAGCGCCTGTACGCCGAGCGAGACGCGATTGACGCCGGCGGCGCGATAGCCGTGAAAGCGCGTTGCATCCACCGAGGTGGGGTTGGCTTCCATTGAAACTTCGACGGTCGAATCAACGGTCCAATATTTCGCGATCGAGTCGAGAATGGAGCCGACCGTCTGCGGTTGCATCAGCGACGGTGTGCCGCCGCCGAGAAAGATCGAGGTCACCGTGCGCCCCGGAATCCGTGCGGCGGTCGTTTCGATCTCGCGCGCAAAGGCGCTGGCGAAGCGCTCTTCATCGATTTGCTGATGCCGCACATGGCTGTTGAAGTCGCAGTACGGACACTTCGACAGGCAAAACGGCCAATGCACATAGACGCCGAAAGCGTCCTGTCGTGCGTCAGCGTTGCTCAAGGCAGATCTCCGCGAGTTTCACGAAAGCCTTGGCGCGATGCGACAGGCCCTGTCCCAGCGGTGGCAGGCCGTGCTTCTCCACTGCCGTCATCTCGCCATAGGTGCGCTCGTGACCGTCGGGCAGAAAGGCCGGATCGTAGCCGAATCCGGCCGTGCCCCGTGGCGGCCAGACCAGCGTGCCATGGGCATGGGCCTCGACCTCCTCGAGATGACCGTCGGGCCATGCCACGCACAATGCCGAGACGAAATGCGCCTTGCGTTTGTCGGGTGTCGTCGCGCCGCGCTCCTGCAGCAGGCGCTCGATGCGTGTCATCGCCGCGTTGAAATCCTTGGCTGCGCCGGCCCAGCGGGCCGAATAGATGCCGGGGGCGCCGTCGAGCGCATCAACCACGAGGCCGGAATCGTCGGCAAAAGCGGGAAGCTGCGCGACATTGGCCGCAGCGATCGCCTTGATTGCGGCATTGGCCTTGAAGGTGTCGCCTGTTTCATCGGGCTCGGCGAGGCCGAGTTCGCCCGCCGACACAGCCTCGATACCATAGGGCGCCAGCAGATCGCGCATTTCGGCAAGTTTGCCGGGGTTATGCGTGGCGATCACGAGCTTGCCGGTGATTCGACGATGTTGAGTCATGGAGAAGTATAACCGATTTCATGCCGTCGTTCCGGGTTCGCGCCTTGCGCGCCCCGGAACGACGCAGTTATTAGGCTACCGCCACCTTCTGCAGTTCCACCAGCCTGCCGACGCCTTTTTGCGCCAGCGCCATCAGCGCCAGCAGCTCGTCCTGCGTAAACGGCTCTTTCTCCGCGGTTCCCTGGATCTCGATGATGCGGCCGTCGCCCGTCATGACGAAATTCGCATCCGTATCCGCTTCGGAATCCTCGGCATAATCGAGATCGAGCACCGGCGTGCCCTGATAGATGCCGCAGGAGATCGCCGCGATGTTGGTGCGCAGTACCTTGTCCGCCACGTCCTTTTTGAACATGTTGCGGCTCTTCATCCAGCCAATGCAGTCGGCCAGCGCCACCCAGGCGCCGGTGATCGAAGCCGTGCGGGTGCCGCCGTCGGCCTGGATCACATCGCAATCGATGGTGATCTGGCGCTCGCCCAGCGCTTCAAGGTCGACCGCCGCGCGCAGCGAGCGGCCGATCAGGCGCTGGATCTCGACGGTGCGGCCGCCCTGTTTACCGCTGGCTGCTTCGCGGCGCGTGCGTTCCAGGGTGGCGCGCGGCAGCATGCCATACTCGGCGGTGACCCAGCCGCGGCCTTGCCCCTTCAGCCACGGCGGCAGGCGCTCTTCCAGCGTGGCGGTGACCAGCACATGGGTGTCGCCGAACTTCACCATGCACGAGCCTTCGGCATATTTGACGATGCCGCGCTCCAGCGAGACAGCGCGCAGTTCATCGGGCGCACGACGGCTTGGCCGCATGAGAAAAATCCTTCCGGGTGTTCTGATAATGTATATCGCGGCGCTTTTAGGCGGGCTGGGCTGCAGCGGCAAGGGTGCGCCGGTTCCGATGCCGGAAGGAGCTTGAATCCGGCCGTCTGTGACGACAAATTGAGTGCAATCAAGGAGTGCTTGAGTGGCGCATCACGATCCGATTGGCCTGATTTCGCCACGAGCCGGGCTCGCGCAGCTCAATGAGAGGTCGCGGGAGATTTTTAGACAAATCGTCGAAAGCTACCTTGCCACCGGCGAGCCGGTCGGCTCGCGCAACATTTCGCGCCTGATTACCGTGCCGCTGTCGCCGGCCTCGGTCCGCAATGTGATGTCGGATCTCGAACAGCTTGGCCTGATCTATGCGCCGCATACCTCGGCCGGCCGGTTGCCCACGGAACTCGGCCTTCGCTTTTTCGTCGATGCGCTGATGCAGGTCGGCGATATTACCGAGCCGGAACGGGCCTCGATCCAGCAGCAGCTTGCCTCCGTCGGCCGCTCGCAATCGGTGGAAGCCGCCATCGGCGAGGCGCTGACGCAGCTCTCCGGCCTCAGCCGCGCCGCCGCGGTGGTGCTCACGGCGAAATCCAATGTCCGTCTGAAACACATCGAATTCGTCCGTCTGGAGCCGGAAAAGGCGCTGGTGGTGCTGGTCGCGGAAGACGGACAGGTTGAAAATCGTGTGCTGACGCTGCAGCCAGGCGTTCCGTCCTCCGCCCTCATCGAGGCCTCCAATTTCCTCAATGCGCGCATTCGTGGCCGCACGCTGGCCGAGGCCCGGCTCGAGCTGGAAACTGCATTGAGTCAGAGCAAGGCCGAGCTCGATCAGCTCACGCAGAAGGTGATCGCAGCCGGCCTCGCCTCATGGTCGGGCGGCAATGGCGACGACCGTCAGCTCATCGTGCGCGGGCAAGCCAATCTGCTGGAAGACCTGCACGCACTCGAGGACCTCGAACGCGTGCGCCTGCTGTTCGAGGACCTCGAAACCAAACGCGAGGTGATCGATCTGCTCGGCCGTGCCGAAAATGCCGAGGGCGTGCGCATCTTCATCGGCTCGGAGAACAAGCTGTTCTCGCTGTCCGGTTCCTCCACCATCATCGCGCCCTATAGCGACGGCGCCGGCCATATCGTTGGCGTGCTGGGCGTGATTGGGCCTACTCGGCTCAATTATGCGCGGGTGATCCCCATGGTGGATTACGCGGCCCGCATCGTCAGCCGCATGCTGGGTGGCTGATCGGCCTCAAAACGGCCCGATCAGCTTGATTTTTGCGCGGCAAACCAACATATCCCGCCCAGCAATCCCATCAATTCGGCGTGTTTTCGAGAAGGCAGTGTCATGACTGAAGCTAACGGGCAGAACGACAACCCAGACAAGACGGCCGAGGCCGCCGAGCCGGTGGTCTCCAAGCCCCAGGTTTCCAAGCCTTATGTGATGCCGGACGATCCGGAGCCGAATTCGGTCGAGGCGTTGACCAAGGAAGTTGCGGATGCGCGCGACAAGATGCTGCGCACGCTGGCCGAGATGGAAAATCTCCGCAAGCGGACCCAGAAGGAAGTCGCTGACGCGCGCACCTATGGGGTATCCAAATTCGCCGGCGACATCGTCGATATCGCCGACAACCTGCAGCGCGCCATCGATGCGGTGCCGGCGGACGCCAAGGCGGCGGCCGATCCCGGCCTGAAGGCGCTGCTCGAAGGTGTCGAACTCACCGAGCGCTCGCTGCTCAACACGCTGGAAAAGCACGGCGTGAAAAAGATCGATCCGACTGGCGAGAAGTTCGATCCAAACTTCCATCAGGCGATGTACGAAGTGCCGGATGCGTCGGTGCCGGCGGGTACCGTGGTTCAGGTCGTGCAGGCCGGCTACACGATCGGCGAGCGCGTGCTGCGTCCGGCCCTGGTCGGTGTGTCGAAAGGCGGCGCCAAGGCCGCGCCGGCGAGCGAGTAAGTCTTAAAACTCGTAATGAGCCGGTACGCTCGAACACCTCTCCCATAGGGAGAGGTCGATCCGGCGAAGCCGGAGCGGGTGAGGGGTTAGGGACCTCTCATTCGGAGCAAGGCCCCTCACCCCTCACCCGTCGCGCGATGCGCGCCGACCTCTCCCCAGCGGGGAGAGGTGATCAGAGCGTCATTGCTCGCATTCAGCCATCCACGCCCACCTGCCCGGCTTCCCAGCCGATCATCGCCTGCTTCCGCGTGATGCCCCAGTGATAGCCCGTGAGCGCGCCGGACTTGCCCATGGCGCGGTGGCACGGCACCACGAAGGAGATCGGGTTGCGTCCCACGGCGCCGCCGACTGCGCGAGAGGCTTTCGGCTTCTCGATCCTGCAGGCGATGTCCGAGTAGCTGACAGCGCGGCCCATGGGAATTTTCAGCAGCGTTTCCCAAACGCGCACCTCGAAATCCGTGCCGATCAGCACCACGCGCAACGGCTGGTCCGGACGCCACAGTTTGGTGTCGAAGATGCGTCGTGCGAGTGGCGCTGTTGCTTCCATGTCCTCGATCAGCGTCGCCGCCGGCCAGCGGCGAGCCATATCGGCGAAGCCTGCTTTTTCCTCGCCGGGATCGGCGAAGGCCAGCCCCGCGAGTCCGCGAGCGCTGGCGATCACGATGGCGGTGCCGAAGGGTGAGGGATGGAAGCCGTAACGCAGCTCCATGCCGGCGCCGCCGGTCTTCCATTCCCCCGGCGACATCGCCTCATGGGTCACGAACAGATCGTGCAGCCGGCCGGGCCCCGACAGTCCTGAGTCGAGCGCCGCATCCAGCACGCTGGCGGAATCGCGCAGCAGCATTTTGGCGTGGTCCAGCGTCAGCGCCTGCATGAAAGCCTTTGGCGTGAGGCCGGCCCAGCGGCGGAACAGATGATGCAATTCGTCGGGCGTCACGCTGGCGGCATCGGCGACGTCCTCGATGCTCGGCTGATCCTTCCATTGTCCGTGCATGAAGCCGATGGCGCGGCGGACGCTGTCGTAGTCGCGCAGGGCCGCATCCCGCAGGCCCGGCTTGACGGAGCGATGATCATTCATCGCAATATCTCTGGCGAGGTTCATCATGCTGCCGGTCTAACTCCGGCAACCTCCCCGAACCACCCGATTCCGGATCAGCCATCACATCACCGGATTGTAGGTCGGGCCGCGTTTGGCTGCCTGCAGCGCTTCAAGCAAGGCACTGAGAAAGCTTGCCTTTTCCTCCGCCCCAAGGAAGCGCGCGATTGAGACTCGGCGACCGCGCGAGACCAGAAACAACTGCTCGATGCCGAATTCGGCATGTTCGACCCGGTCGATCTGCACCCAGAGCGGATTGAATGCCCATTCGACGACATCCCCGCGAGGACTCACCCGCCGCACGCGGATCTCGGAGGTCGTTACGGTGATTTCCTCGGAGGCCCGGGCGCGGCGGTCGTAAATCCTGAACGCAGCATAGATCGCCAGCGCATCGAGGCCGAAGAAGCCGAAGACCGGCCAGGCGCCCATCCAGAGAAACGCTATCCCGGCGCCGAACGAGATCACGCTGACGCAAGCCATCAGCACCAGAAAGCCCTTGCGGTTCAGCGCGCGGTGCGGACGCAGCAGCGCCGTGAACAGCCTGGGCTCGTCGGCGGGGCCGGGTTTGCTGGCATCGTCAAAATCGTTGCCCTGTGTCATGGCCTCCCACTATATCCCCCTGATGCCGAAAATCACCCGCCAGCCTCCCGCCCGCGCGAAGACCTCCATTGCAAAAGCCGCCGTGGCGAAGAAGACGTCAGCGAAGGTCAGGGTAGTCAAGAAGGCAGTCAAACCGAAGACCGCCAAGCCTAAGTCCTCCAAGCCCAAGCCCATCAAGTTTAAACCTTGGACGGCGGCCGAGATACACGAAGCGTTCTCGCGGTTCCGCAAGGCCAATCCCGAACCCAAGGGCGAGCTCGAACATCTCAATCCCTACACGCTGCTGGTCGCCGTGGTCCTATCCGCGCAGGCGACCGATGCCGGCGTCAACAAGGCGACGCGTGCGCTGTTTCCCATCGCCGATACGCCACAGAAGATGATCGATCTCGGCGAGGAGACGGTCCGCGACTATATCAAGACCATCGGCCTCTATCGGACCAAGGCGAAAAACGTCATCGCCCTGTCGGAAAAGCTGATCCGCGATTTTGGCGGTGTCGTGCCGCGCACCCGCGCGGAGATCGAATCGCTGCCCGGCGCTGGACGCAAGACGGCCAATGTCGTGCTCAACATGGCATTTGGCGAACATACGATGGCGGTGGACACCCATGTGTTCCGCGTCGGCAACCGCACGGGCCTTGCGCCGGGCAAGACCGTGCTCGATGTCGAGCTCGAACTCGAACGCGTGATCCCGTCCGAATTCATGCTGCACGCTCATCACTGGCTGATCCTGCACGGGCGCTACACCTGCCTCGCGCGAAAGCCGCGCTGCGAACTGTGCTTGATCAACGATCTTTGCCGCTGGCCGGAAAAGACGGTCGCGTAGTCGGGGATTACGTCACCGGCGCTTTCGTCTTTGCTGGCTCGATCAGCTCCGGACGCGGTCCGCTGAGTTTCTTGTGCATGTGAACCATGAAGGCCATGCCGAATAGCGGCGTAGCCAGATTCACGATCGGGATCGACACGAATGCCGCGATGAACAGCCCGGCCGTGAACACCGTCGCTGCATGCCGCCGGCGCATCTCCTTGGCTTCGGCTGGCGAACGGAAGCGCATCGCCGCGAGTTCGAAATATTCGCGCCCGAGCAGCCATGCGGTGGCGATGAAGAATACGATGAAGCCGATGCCGGCAAAAAATACGAAAGGCAGTGCGATCAGGTAGACGGCGATCGTCAGCAGCGCCGTCTTGCCGCCCTCCCACACCGCGAGCCCGAGCGGCAGCGCTGTGCCGGGGCGCTCGGCCGGATAGTGTTCGCGCTCGACGATATCGGCGACATCATCGACGAAGAAGCTCGCCACCAGCGAGGTGATCGCCGGCATCAGAAAGATCGCGCCCGCGACAACGCTGAGTCCCGCCGCGATGGACAGTATCCATGTCAGCACCGTGACCATGCTGTGATAGTCCGAGCCGACCATGCCCTCGGCCCAGACGCCGCCGGCCGTCGCCGCCCAGTTGAGGACGCGTTGCATGCCGACGGCCAGCACGACGATCATCACCAGCGCGAGGCTGATCGACTTCCACAGGATGCTGCGCATCGGTGGCGACAGAATTTGCGAGAGTGCCCTGGCAGCAGCGGCGAGCATGCATGTTTCTCCTTGCCATCATGAAGACGTAACCGCTGCAAAGTTGTCAGACAAGTGCAGCGCAACATCGACTTCTTCACTGGACGGATAAATAGAAAGGGGTAGTCTTCCGAAAAACAATCATCAGGGAGGACGATGTCTTGATCACCAAGGGTACACGTGCGCTTGTTTTCGCCACTGCTGCTTCCAGCCTGCTTCTAGGCGCGGTGCCTGCTTTTGCCCAACAAAGCATCACCGTCTGGTTCAGCAAGGGTTTCTACAAATCCGAGGATGAATCGCTGCTGGCGGCGATCAAGAAGTTCGAGGACAAGACCAAAATCAAGGTCGAGCTGTCGCAATACGCCATTCAGGACATGATTCCGAAGACGGTGGCTGCGCTGGATTCCGGCACGCCGCCCGACGTGGCTTATGCCGACACCTATGACGTGCAGGCCTCCGGCAAATGGGCTTATGAGGGCAAGCTTGAGGACATCACCGACATCCTCCAGCCGATGATGGACAAGTTCGCTCCCAATACGGTCGAGACCGCATTCTTGATGAACGGCCAGACCAAGAAGAAGGGCTATTACGGTTTTCCGCTGAAGCAGCAATCCATGCATGTGGAGATCTGGAGCGACATGCTCCAGCAGGCCGGCTTCAAGCTCGATGACATTCCCAAGGACTGGAAGGGCTATTGGTCGTTCTGGTGCGACAAGGTGCAGCCCGCCTATCGCAAGGCGACTGGCAGCCGTGCCTATGGTGTCGGCCAGCCGATGGGCGTGGAGTCAACGGACTCGCTGCAGTCGTTCTACACGTTCATCGATGCCTATAACGTCAAGCTGGTCGATGATGATGGCAAGCTGACGGTGGACGATCCGAAGGTGAAGGAAGGCTTGGTTGGCGCATTGCGCGACTATACCGACACCTACATCAAGGGCTGCACGCCGCCGTCGTCGACCACATGGAAGGACCCCGACAACAACGTCGCCTTCCATAATCGCAGCATCATCATGACTCATAATTTCACGATCTCGATCGCCGCCAAGTGGTTCGAGGATTCGCAGAACCAGACACTGACACCGGAGCAGCGCGCCGCGGGCAAGAAGGCCTATGAGGAAACGATCGTTACCGCTTCGTTCCCCAACAAGCCGGATGGTACGCCGATCAAGTATCGCTCGGACGTCAAGACCGGGATGATCTTCGCGCAGTCGAAGAACAAGGCGGGAGCGCGGGAATTCGTCAAGTTCCTGCTCGAGGAAGAGAACCTGCAGCCTTATGTCGAGGGTGCCCTCGGTCGCTGGTTCCCGGTCACCAAAGCGGGCCAGGCTTCGCCGTTCTGGCAGGCCGACAAGCACCGTAAGGCAGTCTACACGCAGTTCATGGGTGGCACGACGCCGTTCGATTTCACCAAGAACTACAAGTTCACCATTCTCAACAATGAGAATGTGTGGGCGAAGGCGATGAACCGGGTGGTCAGCGAGAAGGTGCCGGTGGAGAAGGCGGTGGACGAGCTGATCGCACGCATCAAGGAGATTGCGGGGTAACGCTGTCCCTAACCTCTCCCCGCTTGCGGGGAGAGGTCGACTGTAACGCGCGCAGCGTGTGGAAGTCGGGCGAGGGGGCTCTCCACACGCTCCGAGCTTGCGGAGGTTCCCCCTCACCCCGCCCTCTCCCCGCCAGCGGGGCGAGGGAGCGATAGGCCGGAGTTTTGCTCCGCCCCGGAATGACAGGCGAGTTCAATGACGGCGATCACCTACACCACTCCCAGCACGGCCTCCCGCCCCTTCTCCGCGCGATTCTCCACGCCGCAGGTCTGGGGCATCGTGATGCTTGCGCCCTATCTGCTCGTTTTCCTCGCTTTCGTCGTCTATCCCATCACTTACGGTCTCTGGCTCGCACGCCATCCGGCCAGTTATGTTGCGCTCTATAACGACCCCGTTTTCGCACGCGCCGTCGTCAACACGCTGATCTTCCTGATCGTCGGCATCAACGTGAAGATGCTGATCGCCCTGTTCCTGTCCGGTTTCTTCGTGCAGTCGCGCACCTGGATCCGCTGGTTGTCGGTGCTGTTCATCCTGCCCTGGGCGGTGCCGTCGATCCCGACCATTCTGTCCGTGCGCTTCATGTTCAATCCGGAATGGGGCGTGATCAACAATCTGATCTTCAAGTTCACGGCCGAGGACGGCCCGAATTGGCTCAACGATCCCGCCATCGGCCTGACGCTGGCCATTCTCGTCCATATCTGGAAGTCGCTGCCGTTCTGGACTCTGATCCTGATGACCGGACGCCTCGCCATCTCCAACGACATGTTCGAGGCGGCCGATGTGGACGGCGCCAGCTGGTGGCAGAAGTTCCGCTTCATCACCTGGCCGTCGATGCAGACGCTGTATCTCACCTGCACGTTGCTTTCGATGATCTGGACGCTGGGTGATTTCAACAGTGTCTATCTGCTCACCGGAGGCGGCCCGGCGGATCTCACCCATGTGCTGTCCACATTGGGCATCCGCTATCTCCGCCTCGATCAGCTCGATCTCGCCATGGCGTCGATCGTCTGCGCCATGCCGCTGGTGCTGCCGCTGGTCTATTTCATGATGAAGAGGCTGTCGCGATGAAGGCCGAAGCGATCAAAGCTTCCACCATGCGCATGCCGACGCTGCGCGAGATCGGCAACGAGGCGAAGCTGCTGCTGATCGGCATTCCCGTGCTGATCTGGACGCTGATCCCGATCTATCACATGTTCCTGTTCGCGATCTCGCCGAAGCAGGACGCTTTTGCCGGCAAGCTGTGGCCGGATCATCCGACGCTGCAGAATTTCCGCATCGTCTTCAATCAGCAGCACTACTTCCTACGCGACTTCTGGGTGCAGTTCGGCAATTCGGTGGTGATCGCGATCGCCGCTGGCGTGCTGACATTGATCATCGCGACCCTCGCCGCTTTCGCCATCTCACGCCTGCGCATCCGCGGCGGTCGCACGGTGATGAATCTCGCCCTCTTCACCTACTTCATTCCCGCAGCCTTCCTTGCGGTGCCGATGTATCGCACCATGGGCAATTACGGTCTGCTCAACAATCACTGGTCGCTCATTCTCGCGATGGTCACCATCGCCTCGCCCTATGCGATCTGGGTACTGAAGCAGGCGTCCGACAAATTGCCGCTGGAGCTCGATGAAGCCGCGATCATGGACGGCGCGACCCCGCTGCAGCTGTTTCGCATGGTCTATCTGCCGCTGATGCTGCCGTCGCTGGTTGCCGTCGGCACCTATGCGCTGCTGCTGGCATGGAACGAATATCTCTATGCCTTCCTGCTGCTGTCCAAGGATACCGAGATCACCCTTCCTGTCGCACTCGGCAATTTCCTCGCTGCCGACGACTCGCCGTGGGAGTTGCTGATGACCACCGGCTTCATCTACGCGCTGCCGCCCGCGGCGGTCTATTATGCTTTCCGTCGCTACATGGTCGGGGGCCTCACGGCCGGTGCGGTGAAATCATAGGAATGTCTACGCCACCGCCCTCATTCTTTTCCGATCCACCACCGCTTCCGCCCGAGCGGTTTCGGCGGCGTGAGGCGGCGTTGCGGGCGATCTGGAAACGATGATTTGTCCGCGGGCAACTGCAGGTCCTGGAAACGGATCCACTGTGCCCGCCACCTCCCGGAGCGGCTTCGGTTTGTCGGCCCAATGCAGTGCTGTGTAGTCGAAGCCAAGTTCGATGGTCGGCTTCACGACCTCGAAATAGGGCGAGATGTCGAAATCGCGCGGCATATACAGCGAGGAATGGCGAATATGCAGGATTTCGCGCCGCGCCTGCCGGCTGCCCGCGCGGGTGATCTTCGGCAGGATCGGATAGCGCACGGCTTCGAAAGCCTGTGCGATCAGTGCGGAGCAGATAATTTTCGTGGGATCGCCGGAGCCGATCGCGATCATGCGCCGCCGCCAGCGTTGCGGGATCGGCAGCGGAATCAAAAAGCGCATCAGGTCGACGATGTTCTTGGTATCGTAACCGAAACCGACGCGATTGATCGCATAGCGGCATACCGTAGTGCGATCCTCATAGGACAAGCCAACCGGCCGGCACACGCGCGTATGGAACGAATAATATTTCGACAGCGGCGCCGTGGTGACGCCCTCGCCGATATTGGCCTCGATCAGCACATGTGGTTCGCCAGTCGGTTCGACAGCGCCGTCGATCGGCCCGACATACAGTGCGGCATGCGACCAGGTCGATTGGGTGAGATACTTGATGATGCCGGAAACGCGATTGTTGCCCTCGACCAGCAGCACGTCGCCCTCGCGGATCACATCGTGCAGGCGCTCGGGATCGCTGGGCGTGAATGGCTCATAGCCCGGCACTTCCTTCTGCAGATATCCGGCAATCAATTTGCCGACGGTATCGAGCATGATGCCCATGACGCTGGCCCCGATTGCGGCTCGTAGCGACCGCTTTGTCCCTGCCTTCATCATGGACGCCAGCCATTGCAATTTGGTTCATGCACAGGCACCGGCGTTAACGCGCGATTTGCCATGAGGGTTGCTGCCGGCAGGCGAATACTGCAAGGTTCGCGGGACGTTCTCATGTTCAGCATCATTTCGGAAACCATGTGATGACTTTCTCGCGCCGCGCATTTTTTTCGGCGTCGGCCGGATTGACGCTTGCGCCATTCACATCTGCATCATGGCTCGGCGCAAGCGCGCGGGCTGCGACATTGCCGCGCGATGTCGATGTGGTGGTGATCGGTGCCGGTGCGGCCGGCGTTGCCGCAGCGCGACGCATTCAGGCTGCGGGACGCAGGGTCATCGTGCTCGAAGCCTCGGCGCAGATCGGCGGACGCTGCGCCACGGACAGTTCGACCTTCGATGTTCCGCTCGATCTCGGTGCGCGCTGGCTGCATACGCCAGAAACCAATGCGCTGGTGAAACTCGCGCGGGGCGCCGGTATCGAGGTCTCGCCCTCGCCGCCCAGCCAGAAACTGCGCATCGGGCGCCGCAACGCACGCGCTGCAGAGACCGAGGATCTGCTGGCTACTTTCGTACGCGCCACCCGCGCGATCGACGAGGCGGCGCGTCGCGGCGACAACTCTTGCGCGGCCGCCCTGCCGAAAGACCTTGGCGATTGGAACGCCACTGTCGATTTTGCCCTTGGCGCCTATGCCACCGGCAAGGACCTGAAAGATCTCTCGGCGCTCGATCAGTCGCGCGCCGAAGATCGCGCCATCTCGGTCGCCACGCGTCAGGGCCTTGGCGTCGTCATGGCAAAACTGGGCGAGAGCGTGCCTGTCGCGCTATCGACGCCGGCCACGCGGATTACATGGAGCGGCCGCGATATCGGCGTCGAGACAGCGTCAGGCCGCATTGCGGCACGGGCGGTTATCGTCACGGTGTCGAGCAATGTGCTGAATGCGGGTGCAATCAAATTCACACCGGAGCTGCCGAAGCGCCAGCTCGACGCTGCGGCGAAACTCACCCTCGGCAGTTATGATCGCATCGCGCTCGAACTGAAGGGCAATCCGCTCGGCCTCGGTCGCGACGAATTGATGATCGAGCAGAGCACGAGCGCGCGCACCGGCGCATTGTTCGCCAACATCGGCGGTTCGTCGCTATGCACGGTGGATGTCGCCGGCTCGTTCGGCCGCGGCCTTGCGGCGCAGGGCGAAGCCGCCATGGTTGATTTTGCGGCCGAATGGTTGACGAAACTGTTCGGCAGCGACGTCAAGAACGCTGTCCAGCGCAGCAAGGTGACGCGCTGGGATACGTCGCCCTTCATTCTCGGTGCGATGTCCGCAGCCTCGCCCGGCGGACAGTTTGCCCGCCGCGTGCTGGCCGAGCCGTTGGGCAATCTCTTCATCGCTGGTGAAGCGACTCATGAGACGTTGTGGGGGACCGTCGACGGCGCGTGGCAAACCGGCGAACGTGCGGCAAGCGCAGCTTTGAAGAAGATCGGTGCGGTAAAGGAGCCGGACGCAGAGCCGAAGCCGGCAAAGAAGCAGAAGCGCCGCGCGCCGCAATCGAGCAATGCATCGGGAGAATGAAGCCGTTGCTGTGTTCGACGCAGGAACGAATTTACCGGAACAGCCCGTCGAACAGCGGCAGGCCAATGACCGCCGAGACCGCGATCAGCGCGTAGCAGATTCGCCGAAACAGTTCGTCGCTCGCCTTGCCGAACAGTTTCGAACCGATCCAGAGGCCCAGCCCGAACAGCGGCCCCGTAATGACGGCGAGGCCTAGAATGGCGGTGCTCCACAACCCGCCGACCGAATAGCTGATGGTGATCAGAACGTCGGCAATTGCGAAATAGAGGATGATATTGGCGCGCACGACCGCAGCAACCGCGGCATCACGCAGCCAGTACAGCACGACCGGTGGCCCGCCGAGTTGCGCAAGGCCGCCGAAAAAGCCGGCCAGCGTGCCGACGCTGACGGTAACAGGGATGGTCGGCCGTCCCGGATAGCGCCAGCCCGAGGCAAGGAGCAACAACAGGAGAAGGATCAGTGCCGCGATGCCCCAGCGTACCGCCAGCGGATCGGCAAAGGCCAGCGCTGCGGTGCCAATGGGCACGCCAATCAGAGCGCCGAGCGAGATAATTCCGACATCGCGTTTGTCGGCATGGCGCACGGCATTCGGGATCAGGGGCAGCGACGTCGCGAAATCGATCAGCAACAGCAGCGGCGACGCCACTTTGGCGCCGACGATGCTCGACGCCAGCGGAATGAAGATCAGCGCGGAGCCGAAACCCGAGAATCCGCGCGCCAGGCCCGCGATAAAAGCTGCAACCGCAATGAAAACGAGCGACGTGGTCGAATAGGCGACCAGGCCGAGCGTCCCCATCATGCGCGCAACGTGCCGCCTGTTTTCTTCGTCACCTCGGCCACGATCTTGGCCGCCACCGCCTCGATTTCCTGATCGGTCAGCGTCTTTTCGCGCGGCTGGAGCGTCACGGCGATGGCCACCGACTTCTTGTCGTCGTCGACGCCCTTGCCTTCATAGACGTCGAACACGGTGACACCGGTCACCAGCTTCTTGTCCACGCCGGCAGCCGCCTTGACGATGTCGCCGGACTTCACCTTGCGGTCGACGATGAAGGCGAAATCGCGCGATACCGGCTGGAACGCGGAGAGTTCCAGCAACGGCTTGGCGCGTGTGGCCTTCTGCTTCGCATCCGGGATACGGTCGAGAAGCACTTCGAATGCCATCAGGGGACCGTCGGCGCCAAGCGTTTCCAGCGCGCGGGGATGCAGCTCGCCGAACATGCCGAGAATATTCTGCGGCCCGATCTGGATGGTGCCGGAACGGCCCGGATGCAGCCAGTCGGCCCCACCCGGAACGATCTGCAATGCCTGCATCGGTGCGCCCGCAGCCGCGAGTACAGCGAAAGCATCGGCCTTGGCATCGAGCGCCGTGGCGGCGCTGGCGCCCGTCCAGTGGCGGCCGATCCCGTCCGACGAAGCGAGACCGCGGCGGACGCCCGCGGCAGCCATGACCTGATCTTGCGGGCGATCGCCCTTGAAGATCTGGCCGACCTCGAACAGCGCGAGATCGGAGGAGCCGCGATGGGCATTGGCCTGTGCGACCGCGATGAGGCCCGGCAACAGGCTCGGCCGCATGTCGGAAAGATCCGATGCGATCGGGTTGGCCAGTGCCAGTTCAGGTTTGCCGCCGCCGAACACTTCGGCATGGGGCTTCGAGATGAACGACCATGTGACGGTCTCGACGAGGCCCCGCGCGGCCAGTCCGCGCTTGGCGCGGCGGGTGCGCTGCTGGATCGATGTCAGTACCGGCTTGCGCTGCGCATCGCCACGCGGGAACGGCGTCAGCGGCACCTTGTCAACGCCGACGATGCGCATGATCTCCTCGACGATGTCGGCCTTTCCCGTGATATCCATGCGCCACGACGGCACGGCAACCTTCACCACGGCACCGTTACCGGCGACCGAGAAGCCGAGCCGGTTGAGGATCATGCGCATTTCCGGGAACGGCACGTCGATGGCTGCGAGGCGCTTCACTTCCGCGATCGGGAAGTCGATCAGGCGATCGTCGCCATAGGTCTTGCCGACCACGATGGCCTCCGAAGGCGTACCGCCGCACAGCTCCATCACCAGCTGGGTGGCGAGTTCGAGGCCGGGCACCATGAAGGCCGGGTCGACGCCGCGCTCGAAGCGATAGCGCGCGTCCGAATTGATGCCGAGCTTGCGGCCGGTCTGCGCGATATTGATCTCGTTCCACAGCGCGGATTCGATCAGCACATCGGTGGTGTCGTCCGAACAGCCCGACGCTTCGCCACCCATGATGCCGGCGAGCGATTCGACACCGTGATCGTCGGCAATGACGCAGATCTTGTCGTCGAGCTTGTAGGTCTTGCCGTCGAGCGCGAGCAGCGTCTCGCCATCTTTCGCGCGGCGCACGACGAGGTCGCCCTTCACCTTGGCGGCGTCGAACACATGCAGCGGGCGGGCGCGATCGAATGTCAGGTAGTTGGTGATATCGACCAGCGCATTGATCGGGCGCAGGCCGATGGAGGTCAATTTCTTCTGCAGCCATTCCGGCGACGGGCCGTTCTTGACGCCGCGCACGAGGCGCAGCGCGAAGCCCGGACACAGCTTTGCGTCCTCGACCGTCACCTTTACTGGGCATGGAAATTCGCCCTTCACCGGACGGATGGCCGGATTCTTGAACACGCCCATATCGGCTGCGGCGAGATCGCGCGCGATGCCGGCGACGCCGGTGCAGTCCTGGCGGTTCGGCGTCAGGTTGATCTCGATGACGGGGTCGCCGAGCTTGGCCCAATCCGCATAAGCAGCGCCGACGGGAGCATCAGGCGGCAGCTCGATGATGCCATCGATGGCATCGGGCATGCCGAGTTCGCTCGCCGAGCACATCATGCCCTGGCTTTCGACACCGCGGATATTGCCGAGGCCGATGGTGAAGTCCTTGCCCGGAATATAGGTGCCCGGCCGTGCCAGCACGGTCTTGAGCCCTGCTCGCGCATTCGGTGCGCCGCAAACGATCTGCAGCGGCTTGTCGTCGCCGGCATCGACGGTGCAGACGCGCAGGCGATCGGCGTTCGGATGCTGCTCGGCGGTCACGATCTCGGCGATCGTGAACGGCGCCAAGAGCTTTGCCTTGTCCTCGATATGCTCGACCTCGAGCCCGATCATGGTGAGCTTGTCGCTCAGCTGATCCAATGTCGCGTCGGTGTCGAGATGGTCCTTCAGCCAGGAGAGGGAGAATTTCACGAGCTCAGTCCTCCGGCCAGCGTCGGTACTTCAAGCGGCTTGAAGCCATAGTGGTTCAGCCAGCGCACATCGCCTTCGAACAGCTGGCGCAGATCGGCCATGCCGTATTTCAGCATCGCGATACGGTCGATGCCCATGCCCCAGGCAAAGCCCTGATACACGTCGGGATCGATATCACAGGCGCGCAATACGTTCGGATGCACCATGCCGCAGCCGAGAATTTCCAGCCAATCCTCGCCTTCGCCGAAGCGGATCTCGTTCTTGTCGCGGCGGCACTGGATATCGACTTCCAGCGACGGCTCGGTGAACGGGAAGAAGGACGGGCGGAAACGCATATTGACGTGATCGACCTCGAAGAACGCCTTGCAGAATTCCTGCAGGATCCATTTGAGGTGGCCGAGATGCGAGGTCTTGTCGATGACGAGGCCTTCGACCTGATGGAACATCGGCGTGTGCGTCTGGTCGCTGTCGCTGCGATAGGTGCGGCCCGGACAGATCACGCGGATTGGCGGCTTCTGGCTCAGCATGGTGCGCACCTGCACCGGCGAGGTGTGGGTACGCAGCAGCAGGCGCGAACCGTCTTCCTTCGGATTGAAGTAGAAGGTGTCGTGCATCTCGCGGGCCGGATGGCCTTCGGGGAAATTCAGCTTGGTGAAGTTGTAGTCGTCGGTCTCGATATCGGGACCTTCGGCGACGGCAAAACCCATATCGGCGAAGATCGTCGTCAACTCGTCCCAGGTCTGGCTCAGCGGATGGATGCGGCCGAGTTCGGCCGGGCCGTCGCGCAGCGGCAGCGTCACGTCGATGGTCTCGGACGCAAGGCGGGCGTCGAGTGCAGCGGACTTCAGCACGTCGCGGCGCGCGGTCAGCGCCTGCGTCACCGCCTCCTTGGCGAGATTGATCGCCGCACCTTCGGTCTTACGCTCGTCCGGCGTCATCTTGCCGAGGGTGGCGAGCAGGGCGGAGATCGAGCCCTTCTTGCCGAGCGCGCCGACGCGCACGGCTTCGAGCGCGGCTTCATCAGCAGCACTGGCGATATCCGCCAAGATAGTTTGTTGAAGCGTCGTCAGGTCGGACATCGGCAACCTCGATCAAAGAGGCGGGCGCCTCTTGCTGTCGTCGTCCCCGAAGGAGTTCGGGTGCGCCGTTCTACAGCCGGTTTTGCAGGGGTTTAAGACGCCAATGGCCGGAACAGGAGCGCTCGGAAGCGCTACTGCCCGGCCATGACAATGTCGATAGATCCGCGAGAGCGGAAAGCTTAGGCCGCCAGCGCAGCCTTGGCCTTCTCAGCGATCGCGTTGAACGCCGCCGGCTCGTTGATCGCGAGATCAGACAGAACCTTGCGGTCGACAGTGATGCCGGACTTGGCAAGACCGTTGATAAACACGCTGTAGGTCATGCCGAGCGGACGGACGGCAGCGTTGAGACGCTGGATCCAGAGGGCGCGGAACGTACGCTTCTTGCGCTTGCGATCGCGGAACGCATATTGGCCGGCCTTGTCGACGGCGGCCTTGGCGGCGCGGATCGTGTTCTTGCGACGACCGCGGAAACCCTTGGCGGCCTTGTAGACTTTCTTGTGCTTGGCATGAGCCGTCACACCGCGTTTAACGCGAGCCATGACTGATCTCCTTCATCTGAATAGCAAAAAGGGGTGAGATGCACCGCGCAAGGCGCGGTCGCAGGCGATCAGGCGTTTGGCAGGAAGTACTGCTTGATATTGTCGCCGTCGGTCTTGAACAGCACGCGGGTGCCGCGGAGCTGGCGGATCTGCTTCTTGGTCCGCTTGATCATACCGTGGCGCTTACCGGCATGGGCCGACACAACTTTGCCGGTGCCGGTGACTTTGAAGCGCTTTTTAGCGCCCGACTTGGTCTTCAACTTGGGCATTTTGCTCTCCTCTCGCCACGCAGAAAACGCCCCGGAGGGCGCTGCGTCGGCTGAAAATGCTCGTTAGAGCGTTGATTGTGCTCAGTTATTTCCGAAATGAAATAAGCCTGCACGAACGTCGCCACGGCAGCCCTTAATCAGCCGGGCGGCGAAGGCTGGGCTTATGGCAGAGATGGGACGGCTTGGCAACGTTTAACGCGTCTCAACTTTTTGCCGAAAGGATGGCGCAGCTCTGGCCGACTCGGCTATGCATGCCTATCTGCTGCGAAGTATTCGATCATTGAAAGGACAACAAGAATGGTCCGCAATCGACGCGCCGCCGCCCGTGCGGTTGCCATCCAGCAAGAATCCGCCGCCCAGGCCGCCGCCGGCTGGCTGTTCGTAGCCGCAGGTCTTGCCGCCGTGACCGCTCTGGCCGGGGCGCTTTCGTTCGTTCTGGGTTGATGCCGTAGGACGGGTAGAGCGCAGCGAAACCCATCGACCTCACAGCCCAGACATTGATGGGTTTCGTTCCGGCGCCATGCGCCTGCGCTTTACCCGTCCTACAAATCCCGCGCCGCCAAAAGAAAAGGCCCGCCAAAATGACGGGCCGGAATTCTCGGTTGGTCTGATCGCGTTCAGCGCGGAGCCAGAACCATCACCACCTGGCGGCCTTCGAACTTCGCATCCTGCTCCACCTTGGCGAATTCGGCGACATCCGCCTTCACCTTGTCGAGCAGCTTGGTGCCGATTTCCTGGTGCGCCATTTCGCGGCCACGATAGCGCAAGGTAATCTTGACCTTGTCGCCTTCCTCGAAGAACCGCTGCATCGCCTTCATCTTCACGCCGTAGTCGTGATCGTCGATCATCGGGCGGAGCTTGATCTCCTTGATTTCGACGGTCTTCTGACGCTTGCGGGCCTCGGCGGCCTTCTTCTGAGCCGAATATTTGAACTTGCCGTAGTCCATGATCTTGCAGACCGGCGGGTTCACGTTCGGCGAAATCTCGACGAGATCCATGCCCGCTTCACCTGCCATACGAATGGCAACGATCGTCTCGACGGTGCCGTGATTGGTACCTTCCTGATCGATCAGCTGGATCTGGGCGTTGCGGATTTCATCGTTGGTGCGCGGCCCGTCTTTGGCTGCGGCGGGCGGGGCTCTGTTCGGACGGCGAATGGGGTATTCTCCACTGTTGTGAGGGGAAGGCGGCAGTTTGTCGGAATAAGGCGTGTCGAGCAAGCAAACTCACATCACACGGCATCAGGTCGCCTCAATCCGCGGCTTTTCCGCCACGCCAGACCCGACAATCGTCCGCCAACCGGACGCAGCCCACATAGAGCGCCGTGACGCGTTCCGCAAGCGTCTGTTCCGCTCGGCAACGTGCTGCGGGCGTTGACGTTCCAGCCCGGCTCCAGCAAACACCACCGCAGTTCCAGCAGGATGGAGATCGCTTATGAGCGTACCGGCGCCCGATCCGAGTTTCATCACGGTCGGCAGCGGCACCGATGGCCGGCAGATTGCCATGCGGGTTCGCGAAGGTGCAGCGCCGGGGCTGTTTTGGATGAGCGGTTTCAAATCCGACATGCAGGGCGGCAAGGCGGTGGCGCTGGATGAATGGGCGGCGCAGCATGGCCGCGCCTGCGTGCGGTTCGATTATTCCGGCCACGGCGAATCCGGCGGTAAGTTCGAAGACGGCACCATCGGTAGCTGGCTCGAGGACGGTCTCGCCGCCTTCGATGCGGCCTGCCAAGGGCCGCAGATCGTGGTCGGCTCCTCCATGGGGGGGTGGATGGCGCTACTCCTGGCGCGTGCGATCGCCCGTCGTGGCAGGGCTGGCCGGGCCTCGCTGCGCGCGCTGGTGCTGATCGCGCCGGCCCCGGATTTCACCGAAGAGCTGATGTGGAAAGAATTTTCGCCGGAAATCCGCGCGGAGATCGAGGCCACCGGGCAATGGCTGAGGCCGTCGGACTATGGCGATCCCTATCCGATCACCAGGCGATTGATCGAGGAGGGGCGCAATCACCTCCTGCTCGGTGGTTCCATCGATGTCGGCTGTCCCGTGCGCATTCTGCAGGGGCGGCAAGATCCCGACGTGCCGTGGCAGCACGCCTTCCGTCTCGCCGAGCGGCTGCCAAGCGAGGATGTGGTGCTGACCATGATTCAGGACGGCGATCACCGCCTGTCGCGCCCGCAGGATATCGGACGGCTCCTGGCGACGGTGGCGGAGTTCTGACGACGACGCAGGACGGGTCGAGCCGAGCGATACCCGTCCTAAAACACGAGCGGGTCTCGCCACTCGGCGCGCACCAGGTCGTCGCTTTCCGCGTCGATCATCGATGCGCTTAGCTCAGCAAACTCGTCGCCGGGCTGCAATTGAGCGAGCGCCCAAACCGCAGCGCCACGCACGAGGGAGCTTTCGTCGCTCACCAGCCGCTTCGCATCGTCGATCAGCGTTGCATCGCCGGAGTTGCCGATCGCGACCAGAACGTTCCGCAAAAACCGATTGCGGCCGATGCGTTTCACGGGGGACTTCGTGAACAGCGCGCGAAACGCTGCATCGTCGAGCTTCGATAGTTCAGCAAGCGACGGTGCGCGCAGTTCGTCTCTCGCGGCCAGCTTTGCCTCGCGGCCTTCCCGCGCGAACTTGTTCCACGGGCATGCCGCCAGGCAATCGTCGCAGCCATAGATGCGGTTGCCCATGGCTTTGCGGAATTCGTGCGGGATCGGGCCTTTGTGCTCGATGGTGAGGTAGGAAATGCAGCGCCGCGCATCCAAGCGATAAGGTGCGATGAAGGCCGATGTCGGACAGCTGTCGAGACACGCGCGGCAGGAGCCGCAGCGATCGGTCATCGGCTCGTCGCGCGGCAGCTCCAGCGTGGTGAAGATCGCGCCGAGAAACAGCCAGGAGCCGAACTCGCGCGACACCATATTGGTATGCTTGCCCTGCCAGCCCAGACCCGCAGCCGAGGCCAGCGGCTTCTCCATCACTGCGGCCGTATCGACGAAGACTTTTACCTCGCCGCCGGCTTCACCGATCAGCCAGCGAGCCAGTTGCTTGAGGCGCTTCTTGATGAGGTCGTGATAGTCGTCGCCGCGGGCATAGACCGAGATCGCGGCTCTGGACCGCTCAGCGAGGATCGTCATCGGGTTCTCGTCCGGTCCGTAATTCATACCGAGCATGATCACGGAGCGCACGTCTCGCCACATCACTTTGGGATCGGCGCGCCGGCCTGGATTGTCGGCGAGCCATTCCATCTCGCCATGAGCGCCTGCGTCCAGAAAGGCTTCCAGCTTCTCACGCGTGCCATCGATGGCTGCGGGATCGGTAATGCCGATGGAATCGAAGCCGAGGGTCTTCGCTTCGCGCGCAAGCTTGTCCTTCAGTGTCGTCGTCACGTTCGGCTCATTTGTCCCGGATGCGGTGCGGCATTCTTCATGCCGCTCCGCAGAGCCGGGACCGTATCAGACGCCGGAATTTGCAACGGCCCCGGTTCGGCGAAACGATACTGCGTATCGCATCGCGCCCAGGGCACGGAGTGAGTGCGGCTCAGAAATCGAGATCCACATAGGTCCGCGAAGCCGGCACGCCCGCCAGCCACTCGCTCAGCAGCGGTCGGAACGACGGACGCGATTTGATCCGTGCGTACCAAGCCTTCGCTGCGTCGTCCTCGCTCCATGGCACATCGCCCAGATAATCGATCGCCGACAGATGCGCTGCCGCGACCAGATCCGCATAGGTTAGCCGGTCGCCAGCCAGGAAGTTTCGCGTCCGCGCCAGCCAGCCGATATATGCCAGATGATAGCGCACATTGGCGTTGGCTGCGCGAATCACATCCATTGACGGTGCGCCGCCGCCGATATCTTCACTCATGAAGCGCTTGTAGATGCGTTCTGTGACGAGTGGGCCGGACGCTTCCTCGAAGAACTTCTCGTTGAACCAGGCCATCAGGCGTCGCACTTCGATACGTTCCGCCATGGAGGTCGGCAGCAACCGGCGATCTTTCGCCGCAAGCCCATGCACTTCGTCAATATATTCGGCGATGATACCGGCGCCGGGAACAGGCGGCATATCGTCGGAAACGAGAACGGGTGTGGTTCCAGCCGGATTGAGCTTCAGAAAATCCTCACGCCGATCCCACGGCCGCTCGTCCATCAGTGTCAAGTCCAGGCCATATTCGCCAAGAACAAGGCGAATGAAGCGCGAATGCGGACAGAAGGCGTGATGATAGAGCGTGTACATGCGGGCCTTGGTTAAGGAAGCGGCGTTAACAAAGCGTCTCGGTGGCAGCGGTATAAACGCTGTGCAGAGCGGGCCAAACTAACGAAGCGCGGATGAGAGGCAAGGCGCGATTGCACGCTTTTTGCGATTGCAGCATTGCAGCGAATAGGCGAGAAGAGCGCGGCTTTTTGAGGCCGCCAGTGAGGACGACAAGCAGATGATGTCTGATACGTTAAGGGCGGTAATTCTCGGTGTTGTCGAGGGCGCCACCGAGTTCCTGCCGGTCTCTTCCACGGGCCATCTCCTTCTCGTCGAGCGGATTCTCGGTATCGATGAAATCGGTCTCTGGAAGAGCTTCGCAATCCTCATTCAGCTTGGCGCGATCCTTGCCATTCTCTCGATCTATTTCGGCAAGCTGTGGCGAATCGCGCTCGATATGTTCAAGGGCGATGCCGCTGCTCGCCGTTTCGTGATCGGCGTGCTCGTCGCTTTTCTGCCGGCAGCGGTACTCGGCGCGGCCTTCGGTGGCTTCATCAAGGGCTATCTGTTCAATCCGTGGGTCGTGTGTTTCACGTTGATCGTCGGCGGCGCGGTCCTGCTCTGGGTCGATCAGCTCGATCTGCAGCCCGTGCATCACGATGCGACCGGATTTCCGCTGCTCACTTATTTCAAGATTGGCTGCTGCCAGTGTGTGGCGATGATTCCCGGCGTGTCGCGTTCGGGCGCCACCATCGTCGGAGCCATGCTGATGGGGGCCGACAAACGCGCGGCGGCCGAATTCTCTTTCTTTCTTGCGATCCCGACCATGGTCGGCGCCTTTGCCTACGATCTGTTCAAGAGCCGTAACGAGCTGACGACCGATGGCGCCGTGCTCATCGCCATCGGTTTTGCGGTGTCGTTCATCACAGCGCTTTTCGTCGTAAAGACCCTGCTGAATTATGTGACCCGCCACGGCTTCGCGCTGTTCGCCTGGTGGCGTGTGGTCGTCGGCACCCTCGGCCTGATCGCGCTGGCTCTTGGCGCGTAAACCCCCCGTCGGTAAACAGCTTGTTAAAGCCCGATCTCTAGGATCGCTGCGATCAGCGGACCATCGGAATGGCTATCAATCTCGACGCCGGCACGCCTGCGGTATCGGCTGCGCGGCGCTCCTTTAGTGCCTGGCTCGCACTGGCCTGCCTGTTTGCGATAGCGCTTCTGCTGCGCCATGTCCTGGCGGCCAATACGGATGTGAGCTGGTTGCTCACCGCCGGCGAGCGCGTGCTTGATGGCGGCAAACTCTATATCGACGTGCTCGAAACCAATCCGCCGATGTCGATATTGGCCTATTTGCCGGCTATCGCGATGTCGCGGATGATGGGTCTGGCTGCGGAAACCGTCGTCGATGCGCTGGTCTTCATTGCGATCTTTGCTTCGTTGACTTGTTGCGCAGTTCTGCTGCGGCAACGCGTGGGTCTTGTCGGCGCATATGGCTGGCCGCTCATGTTGCTCGCTTTCGCCATTCTCGCCATTCTGCCGATGCAGAGTTTCGGTCAGCGTGAGCATATCGCCCTGATCGCGTTGCTGCCTTTGCTGGCAGCGCTGATTTTGCGAATCACGGCCGTCGCGCCGCCGCAATCGCTGGCGATGGCAGCGGGCCTCGGCGCAGCGGTGACATTGACTTTCAAGCCGCATTTCGCATTGGCCGTGTATGTGCCGCTGGCGGTCGTGGGCGTCGTGACGCGTGTGTCATGGCGGGTGTTGCTCCTGCCCGAACATCTCACTGCCGCGGCGGGCGGTATCCTTTACGTGGCTGTCACTGCGATCGTCTGGCCGGAATTCTTCACCGAAATCCTGCCACTGCTCAGGGACGTCTATGTCCCGGTCAAACCGTCTCTGATGGCGTTGCTCGAAAAACCGGCTATTTCCCTGTGGGCCATTGCTCTGCTTGCCATCGTGACCCTGCAGCGCGGCCGGCGGCTTGCATCGACGCTGTTGCTGCTCATGGCGACATCCGCTGCGTTTGCCGCCGCTTTTCTGTTGCAAGGCAAAGGCTGGCCCTATCAATCCTACCCGGCAATCGCGCTGGCCTTGTTCGGTCTCGGTTTTGCGATGACACAGGACAACGGCGCCTCACGTTCATGGCGTTTCGGAATAGGTTTGTTACTGCTCGCGCTGTTTGTTCGCGCGATGCTATGGTTTGACGTGGCCTTTGACGCGCGGCCGCTGCAGGAGCGGGTGGCGCAACTCGGACAGAAGCATCCCGCCATCCTCGCGATCACGGCTGAGCCGGGGATCGGTCATCCGCTCACCCGTGCCGTCGGCGGCACCTGGGTCTCGCGCCAGCAAGGGCTCTGGATCGACACTTATCTCACCGTCATGCGCCGTAACGGCATGCTGGATGACGTGCGCGCCGCGGCTTTCGAGTCCTATGCGGAGCGGGAGCGCCAAAGATTAATCGCAGATATCCGCCGCACGCCGCCAACGATTCTGATCGTGGATGACTTGACCGGAAGCGCCAGCGACTGGCTGAAGGCGCATTCCGATGTCGCCAGCCTGCTGACGGACTTCCAGCAGGTCGATACCGTGAACAGGGTCGGCATTTTCACGCGGCGGCCGTCAGGCGGCTAGGTCACCGGACTGGATACGTTTCACCCCGGCTTTCTGCATGTCGCTCCACGCCTTGGCGAGCGAGCCCTGGGTGTCGATGCCACGGCAGGCGTCCTCGATCACGTAGGTCTCGAAGCCGGCCTTGCGCGCATCCAGCGCTGACCAGGCCACGCAGAAGTCGGTGGCAAGCCCGACCACGAAGATGCGCTGCAGTTTTCGCGCTTTCAGATAGCCCGCGAGACCGGTGGTGGTCTTGCCATCCGCTTCGGTGAAGGCGGAGTAGCTGTCGACGTCCTTGTTGTAGCCCTTGCGCAGGATCAGTTCGGCATTGGGAATCGTCAGATCCTTCGACAGCGCGGCGCCATCCGTCCCCATCACGCAGTGATCCGGCCACAGCACCTGCTTGCCATAAGCGACGTCGGTGGTTTCGAACGGCTTCTTGCCGCCATGGCTGGAGGCGAAGGAGATATGGCCCGGCGTGTGCCAGTCCTGGGTCATCACCACATGAGCGAATTTTTTGGCGAGGGCGTTGATGACGGGTACGACCTTGCCGCCATCCTTCACCGCAAGGCTGCCGCCGGGCAGGAAGCAGTTCTGCACGTCGATGACGAGCAGAACGGAGTTGCGGTCGGCGTTGATCTTGCCAGCGGCGGCAAGTGTGTCTGGCATCAGGCCGGTTGCCGTCATCGCACCAAATCCCATGAGAAGTTGACGTCGATCGAACATCGCAAAATCTCCCGCCCGAATTGCCTCAGCAAATCAGGTCGGGGACGGGACGTAAAGCGTGTGTCAGCGCGGCTCGATCCCATCGCGAACGGCGCGGAAACGCGGGAAGGCTTTCGACCAGTCGTCGCGCGGGGCACTGGCGATGATGCGCATGGCGGTCTTGCCGCTGCCGAAGCGCAGCCATTGCACCACGGTCACCGGCGTATTGCCTTTGCCGCTGATGGCATCGATGCGGGTCTCGTAGCCCGGCATGCCGTCGATCCGCTGCGGTTCGGACAGGGTGATGCGCGCCTCGCGCAGACCGGGGATCTGGGCTGCCGCCTGCTGGGCGAAGCGGCCGCGGTCATCGGCCCGATCCGGCGCCGAGCCGACGCTGCCGAGGATCATGAACGGGCTCGTTTCGACGGCGTTCTCGTCGACCGAATCTGCCAGCAGGATCGCAGCGCCGGGCGCCAGCATGCGGACGTTCTTGAAATCGCTGAGTTGCGAAATCTTGAAGGGCATCATGCCGAGCTGCTCGTCGAGCGGCACGTCCTTGCGGACGGTGACGCTGGCGAACATCTGGCGAACGGCGTCGTCGGTGTAGATTTTCTGCGCGTTTTCCGGAACTTGCACGGCCACATAACCGGAGAACGAGCCGCCATTGATGATCATCGAATAACGCCGCACCGGCGTGCCCGCAGCATCCTTGGCGCTCTCGACCGTATAGAAGGCCCGGCCGGCGCCGGTCTCGATGGTCTCCGGTTTCAGCGTCATCCCGGCCGGATTGGTCCTGAACGCGGTCTCGACCTCGGTGAAGGCCGCTGCCGGCAGTTCGGTCATCAGCATCTTCACGCCCTGATCGGAGGTCTGGAAACCGGTGAAGGTCCTGGACGGCTCCAGACCCACTGACGGGGTGATACCGATGCGGACCCCTGGCGGGTAAACGGGATCCGCCGCTTGGGCCGGGGTGAAGGCGGATAACAACACTGTCAGGGCGAACAGGGGCGCGAGATGTCTCATCAGGGTTTTACTTGGCTCGGTGTGGCGGCGGGTCGACGGGCGGAGCGGCGCGAACGGCCAGCCTGCCGAGAGGGGCTCAGGTTGCCCTGTTCCAGCAACAGATCAAGGCACAAATCCGTTCCCGCAAGGTCCCGCGCCGATCCGTCGCGTTGCACCCTTCGAACCGCGCGTTCAGGGTTAATTAATTTCCCGAATGCCCTATGATTTCCGCGTCTAAGGCCCTGTGGGATGCCTTGCGGCAACCTAGCCCCCTCCTATATGACGCTCAGCGTCGCAATATCGCGAGCATGTGATTGATTTGGGGGTTTGAGCGGGGCGCCCGTTGGGCCCGGCCAACCTGCCGCAGAAAAAGGAAGTAAGAGCATGGGAAAGGTCATCGGTATCGACCTCGGTACGACGAATTCCTGCGTCGCCGTGATGGATGGCAAAAATCCGAAGGTCATCGAGAACGCAGAAGGCATGCGGACGACCCCGTCCATCGTCGCCTTTACCGATGACGGCGAGCGCCTCGTCGGCCAGCCCGCCAAGCGCCAGGCGGTTACCAATCCCGAGCGCACGATTTTCGCGGTGAAGCGCCTGATCGGCCGCCGCTATGACGATCCGACCGTCGAGAAGGACAAGAAGCTCGTCCCCTACAAGATTGCCAAGGGCGGCAACGGCGATGCGTGGGTCGAGGTGGACGGCAAGTCCTACTCCCCGTCGCAGATCTCCGCCTTCACCCTGCAGAAGATGAAGGAAACGGCGGAAGCCCATCTCGGCCAGAAGGTCGAGCAGGCCGTCATCACCGTTCCCGCCTATTTCAACGACGCCCAGCGCCAGGCCACCAAGGATGCCGGTAAGATCGCCGGTCTCGAAGTGCTGCGCATCATCAACGAGCCGACCGCGGCTGCGCTGGCCTATGGTCTCGACAAGTCGAAGTCCGGCACCATTGCGGTGTACGACCTCGGCGGCGGCACCTTCGACGTCTCCATCCTCGAGATCGGCGATGGCGTGTTCGAGGTGAAGTCGACCAATGGCGACACGTTCCTCGGCGGTGAAGATTTCGACATGCGTCTGGTCGGCTACCTCGCCGATGAATTCAAGAAAGAGCAGGGCATCGACCTGCGCCAGGACAAGCTGGCTCTGCAGCGCCTGAAGGAAGCTGCCGAAAAGGCCAAGATCGAGCTGTCGTCCACGACACAGACCGAAATCAACCTGCCCTTCATCACGGCGGATGCCACCGGTCCGAAGCATCTGACCCTGAAGCTCACCCGCGCCAAGTTCGAGGCACTGGTGGACGACCTGATCCAGAAGACCATCGAGCCGTGCCGCAAGGCGCTGAAGGATGCCGGTCTCACCGCCGGTGAAGTCGGCGAAGTCGTTCTGGTCGGCGGCATGATCCGCATGCCGAAGATCCAGGAAGTCGTGAAGCAGTTCTTCGGCAAGGAGCCCCACAAGGGCGTCAATCCGGACGAAGTCGTGGCCATCGGCGCCGCCATTCAGGCCGGCGTTCTGCAGGGCGACGTCAAGGACGTGCTGCTGCTCGACGTCACCCCGCTGTCGCTGGGCATCGAGACGCTGGGCGGCGTGTTCACCCGCATCATCGATCGCAACACCACGATCCCGACCAAGAAGAGCCAGGTATTCTCGACCGCCGAAGACAATCAGAACGCGGTCACCATCCGGGTCTTCCAGGGCGAACGCGAAATGGCGGCGGACAACAAGCCGCTCGGGCAGTTCGACCTGATGGGCATTCCGCCGGCTCCGCGCGGCATGCCGCAGATCGAGGTGACCTTCGACATCGACGCCAACGGCATCGTCAACGTGTCGGCGAAGGACAAGGCGACCAACAAGGAACAGCAGATCCGCATTCAGGCATCTGGTGGTCTGTCGGAAGCCGACATCGAGAAGATGGTCAAGGACGCCGAAGCCAACGCCGCCGACGACAAGAAGCGTCGTGAGGCCGTGGACGCCAAGAACCATGGCGACGCGCTGGTGCATTCGACCGAGAAGGCCCTCACCGAACACGGTGACAAGGTCGCCGAGGGCGAGCGCAAGGCCATCGAGGACGCGATTGCCGATCTGAAGGAAGCGCTGAAGGGCGACGACGCAGAGGCGATCAAGACCAAGACCAACACGCTGGCCCAGGCTTCCATGAAGCTCGGCGAGGCGATGTACACCCAGCAGGCCGAAGCCGACGCCAAGCGCGACGCGGCCAAGGATGACATCGTCGACGCCGAATTCACGGAAGTCGACGACGACAAGCCGAAGAAGTCGGCCTGATAGCGAGCAGAACGATGACCCTCATCCAGAGCAGCACTCTGTGGCTGACGATGGATGGGGGTCATTTTTTGTGAAGTCGATGCAGCTAGCACGCGGATTGCATCGGCATATATCGCATCATGATGATGCGGCGACCTGGGATTTCGGGCGGATCTGACGAATGTCCACCAAGCAATGTTACTACGAAACGCTGGAAGTCGATCGCACGGCCAATGATGCGACTTTGAAGTCGTCGTTCCGCAAGCTTGCGATGAAGTGGCATCCGGACAAGAACCCCGGCGATGCCAGCGCCGAAATCAAGTTCAAGGAAATCGCCGAAGCTTACGACGTCCTCAAGGACAGCGACAAGCGCGCGGCCTATGATCGCTTCGGTCATGCCGCGTTCGAGCAGGGCCATGGCGGCGGTGGTGCCGGCTTCGGCTCCGGCTTTGCCTCATCTTTCTCCGATATTTTCGAAGACCTGTTCGGCATGGCCGGGCAGCGCGGCGGCCGTAGCAGCGGTGGCCGCGAGCGTGGCGCCGATCTGCGCTACAATATGGAAATCACGCTGGAGGAAGCTTTCTCCGGCAAGACCGCGCAGATCGAGATCCCGGTCGCGGTGACCTGCGAAGCCTGCTCCGGCACCGGCGCCAAGGCCGGCACCAAGCCGAAGAACTGCTCGACCTGCGGCGGAGCCGGCCGCGTGCGCCAAGCCCAGGGCTTCTTCACGCTGGAGCGTACCTGCCCGAGCTGTCATGGCCGCGGCCAGATGATCGAGGATCCGTGCCCGAGCTGCTCCGGCGCCGGCCGTGTCGAGCGCGAGCGTTCGCTGTCGGTGAACATTCCCGCCGGCGTCGAGGATGGCACCCGCATCCGTCTTGCCAATGAAGGCGAAGCCGGCACGCGTGGTGGTCCCGCAGGGGATCTCTATATCTTCCTGTCGCTCGCCGCGCATGACTTCTTCCAGCGCGATGGCGCCGACCTGCATTGCCGGGTGCCGATCTCCATGGTCACTGCAGCACTCGGCGGCGAATTCGAAGTGCCGACCATCGATGGCAACCGCAACAAGGTCAAAGTGCCGTCCGGCACCCAATCCGGGCGCCGCTTCCGCGTTAGCGGCAAGGGCATGCCTGTGCTGCGGTCGCGTCAGTCGGGCGACATGTATGTGCAGGTCGTGGTGGAAACGCCACAGAACCTGACCAAGAAACAGCAAGAACTTCTTGCGGAGTTCGAGAAGCTTTCTTCTGGTGCAACGCAACCAGAGGCAGCGGGATTCTTCACAAAGGTCAAGGACTTCTTCGGAACACGCAGCGCGTCCTGACGTTACAGTGCTTGACCGTTTCCGCGGTTGGCGATACCCCTTTATGACGAAAGTCTGACGTTCCGCACGTTACGCGGTCGGCCTGGAAGCACAATGCCTCTGCAATCGTCCGCGCGTACGTTGAAAAAGCCACTTCGCCTCGATGACGAAGTCCGCTTTATTCGCTCATGGATCGACAAGCCGCTGCATATGGGCGCGGTCATGCCTTCGGGCAAAGCGCTGGCCCGCACCATGGCGCAATATGTCGACCCGCAGGGGACCGGCCCGGTCATCGAACTCGGTCCCGGCACCGGCGCAATCACCACCGCCCTCGTTGCGCATGGGATCGACCAGAAGCGTCTGGTTCTCGTCGAATTCAATCCCACCTTCTGCGCCCTGCTGCGTGAGCGCTATCCGCAGGCGACCGTGGTGCAGGGCGATGCCTATACGCTTCGTGATACGCTCTGGGACGTGCTGAAGGAGCCGGCCTCCGCCGTCGTCTCCGGCCTGCCGCTCGTCACCAAACCAATGCTGACGCGTCTGAAGCTGATTCGCGATGCCTTCGCAGCGCTCGCGCCGCATGCACCCTTCGTGCAGTTCACCTATTCGGTGGCGCCGCCGATCCCGAAGTCGCTGCCCGGAGTGTCCACCGAGGCCTCCGAACGGATCTGGTTGAATCTTCCGCCCGCCCGCGTCTGGGTGTATCGCAAGGGCTGAGGCCGTTTGCGATCGCGCGGCGGCTCCGCCACCAAAGCGATCGGACATATGGCTGCACCGAAAATCCTCGTCATTCCTGGCTCACTGCGCACCGGATCGCTCAATGCGAAGCTGGCGGCTGCTGCCGTCGATGAACTCGTGCGCGCGGATGCTGAGGTCACGCGCATCTCGCTGGGGGATTTTCCATTGCCGATCTATGACGGCGACCTCGAAGCCTCATCCGGTGTGCCGAAACACGCGCTCAATCTGAAGCGCATGATGGCTGCACATGACGGCGTGTTGATCGTGACGCCCGAATACAATTCCTCCCTGCCGCCGCTCGTGAAGAACACGATCGATTGGGTTTCACGCGTCACCGACGGGCAGGAGGGCAGGGGCCACGTGTTTCGTGGCCGCGCCTTCGCCATCGCTGCCGCATCCAACGGACGTCTCGGGGGCACGCGCTGCCTCGAAGCGCTGCGGCTGGTGCTATCGGCCTGCCGCGCGCTGGTGATTCCGAGCCAGCTCGCGCTGTCGCATGCCGACGACGCCTATGACGAGACGGATCGTCTCAAACACCCCGCCGATATCGCGGCGATGCAATCCATGGTGCGGCAGTTGATCGACGTCGCCCAGCAGATGAAGTGAGCCTGACATGACCGCCATCGATCCCCGCGACCGCCTGATCGTTGCGCTTGACGTGCCCGACGTCGCGTCGGCCGAAGCGATGATCGAACGGCTCGGCGATAGCGTGACATTCTACAAGATCGGCTATCAGCTTGGTTATGCCGGCGGCCTGCCGCTGGTGCGCAAGCTTGCGGATGCCGGAAAGAAAGTGTTCGCCGATCTGAAGATGCACGACATCGGCAACACAGTTGCGCGCGGTGTCGAGAGCGTTGCGAGGCTCGGTGCGACCTTCCTCACGGTGCACGCCTATCCGCAAACCATGCAGGCTGCGGCCAATGCCAGCAAAGGCTCCGCTCTGCGCATCCTCGCGGTCACCGTGCTGACCTCCTACGACAATGAAGATCTCAAGGCCGCCGGCTATCAGCTCGGCGTCAGCGAGCTCGTCACCACGCGCGCCCAACAGGCGCAGGCGCTCGGTATCGACGGTCTCGTTTGTTCGCCGGAGGAAGCCGGCAACCTGCGCAAGCTGATCAAGCCGGAGATGGTGCTGGTGACGCCGGGCGTGCGCCCCGCAGGCGCCGAACTCGGCGACCAGAAACGCGTGATGACCCCGGCCAAGGCGATTGCCGCCGGTTCGGATTATCTCGTGGTCGGTCGTCCGATCATGGCGGCGGACGATCCGAAGGCGGCGGCGGAGGCGATCGTGGCCGAGATTACAGCTTCACTCCGCCCCTCATCCTGAGGAGCCGCGCAGCGGCGTCTCGAAGGATGGCCGCGGGCTCGGAGTTTCAATTATTCATGGTTCGAGACGGCGCTTCGCGCCTCCTCACCATGAGGACTGAGCTAAAAGGGAGAACGAAAAATGCCGAAGGCCTACTGGATCGCACGTGTCGATGTGCACAACATGGACGGCTACAAGCAATATGTCGCCGAAAACGGCCCTGTCTTCGCGAAATACGGCGCCAAGTTCATCGTTCGCGGTGGCCAGTTCGAGGCCAAGGAAGGCACCTCGCGCACACGCAATGTCGTGCTCGAATTCAAGGATTATGCGACAGCGCTCGCCTGCTACAACTCGCCCGAATACCAGCGCCTCGTCGAGATGCGCAAACCGCATGGTGAGAGCGATCTGGTGATCATCGAGGGCTATGACGGGCCGCAGCCGGCCCTTTGACCTCGTTATTGGGATAGACCGGCCCCGGGCATCAGGAGGGACGATCTCAGCAGCAGGCCTTAAGCATGTCCTTGATCCGATTGGTATCTGAGGATTTCGGAATGCGCGCGCGTGTTGCCGCCGCAGCACTGCGCCGCTATACCGCCTGAAATACGAAGGAACGTCAGATGTCCGATATGAGATTGATCGTTGCCGGCGCCGGCGGCCGCATGGGCCGCGCGCTGATCCGCACCATCGCTGAAACGCCCGGCGCCGTGCTTGCCGGTGCGCTGGAAGCGCCGACCTCGGAACTGCTCGGCCAGGATGCCGGCGTACTCGCCGGCCTGCCGGAAAACGGCATCAAGCTCTCGGCCGATCTGTGGACCCTGTCGAAAGAGGCGGATGGCATCCTCGATTTCACCGTACCGGCCGCGACCATCGCCAATGTCGCCATCGCCGCTCAGCGCGGCATCGTGCATGTGATCGGCACCACCGGTCTTTCGGCCTCCGACGATGCCGTGATCAAGAGCGTCACCAAGCAGGCGATCGTGGTGCAGTCCGGTAATATGAGTCTCGGTGTCAATTTGCTTGCGGCATTGGTGAAGCGTGTCGCGCAATCGCTCGACGACGGTTTCGACATCGAAGTGCTGGAAATGCATCACAAGGCGAAGATCGATGCGCCGTCGGGCACTGCTTTCATGCTCGGCCAGGCCGCTGCCGATGGTCGCAAGGTCTCGCTCGAAACGCATTCCGCACGCGGCCGTGATGGTATCACCGGCGCGCGCAAGGCCGGCGATATCGGCTTCGCGTCGCTGCGCGGCGGCACCGTTGCCGGTGAGCATACCGTGATCTTTGCTGGCCCGCATGAGCGCATCGAACTCACGCATAAGGCCGAGGATCGCATGATCTTCGCGCATGGCGCGCTGAAGGCGGCCATGTGGGCGCATGGTAAGTCGCCCGGACACTATTCGATGGCCGACGTGCTCGGTCTCGGTGAGAAGTAAGAACCTTCTTTTGAGCATGATCTCATCCGAAAATCGGCTGCCACGTTTCGAGACCATGCTCCAACAACGGAAACTGCGATGACCGACCGTCTTCTCGTGCTCGTCCGCCACGGCCAGAGCGACTGGAATCTGAAGAACCTGTTCACTGGCTGGAAAGACCCGGACCTCACCGAGAAGGGCGTCACCGAAGCCAGGGAAGCCGGCCGCAAGCTCAAGGCGCAGGGCCTGACCTTCGATGTCGCCTTCACCTCTGCGCTCACCCGCGCCCAGCACACGCTGCGTCTGGCGCTGGAGGAAATGGGCCAGACCGGCATTCCGGTGACAAAACATCTCGCGCTGAACGAGCGTGACTACGGCGATCTCTCCGGGCTCAACAAGGACGATGCGCGCGCCAAGTGGGGCGAGGAGCAGGTGCATATCTGGCGCCGGTCCTATGACGTGCCGCCGCCCGGCGGCGAGAGCCTGAAGGACACGCTGGCCCGTACGCTGCCGTACTACGTGCAGGAAATCCTGCCGGGCGTGCTCCGTGGCGAGCGCACGCTGGTGGCCGCGCACGGCAATTCACTGCGCGCGCTGATCATGGTGCTGGAAAAACTGTCGCCGGAAGGCATTCTGGCCCGCGAACTCGGCACCGGCGCACCGATCATCTATCGACTCAAGGCGGATGCAACCGTGGAATCGAAGCTCGATCTGGCGTGATTTCTTGCGTCATTGTTGCGGCAAATCTTGCGGCATCAGTGAGGCAGGTCCGTAACGAAAAATGCCCGCACCATTTGTTGCGGGCATTTTGTTGTTATTGGACGAAAGGCTCAGTTCGCGCCGTTATGCGCGAACTGGCCGGTGGCGCGGAAGCGCCAGAGATATTGCGGGGCGACTGCTTCCAGCGAATCCGGCGCGATGCCGAGACCTTCCAGCGTCAGGCCGGCGGTCTTGGCGGCTTCGGACACGACATTGTCCACCTTCAGCATCGCCACCTGATCCGGCGTCAGCTTGAAGTCGCCGGGCGCGAATTGCAGGACATAGGATTTCAGCTTGGCGATGCCCATCGGCACCGGCAGGATCATGCGTTCGCGCTCGATGGTCTTGAGCACGATGGCGACGATCTCCTGCATGGCCAGCACTTCCGGCCCGCCGAGTTCATAGACGGCGCCCGGCCTGGTCTTGCCGTCGGCCGCGGCGGCCACGGCCTGGGCGACATCGCCGACAAACACCGGCTGCATTTTCGTCTCGGCACCGAACACCGGCATGATCGGCACGACACGGGCCAGCGCGGCAAAGCGGTTGGTGAGGTTGTCTTCCGGGCCGAACACCAGCGACGGGCGCAGGATCGAGGCCGACGGCACGGCGGCGAGCACGTTCTGCTCGCCGGCCGCCTTGGCCCGGGAATAGGCCGATTCGGAATTGGCATCGGCGCCGATGGCGGAGACATGCACCAGGCGGGCGCCGATTTCGGCGGCGGCCTGCGCGATGGCGCCGGCACCTTCGGCCTGCACGGCGTCGAAGCTCTGCTTGCCGCCTTCGCTGAGGATGCCGACCAGGTTCACCACGATGGAAGCATCGCGCATGGCGGCCTTGATGGAGGCGGGGTTGCGGATATTGGCCTGCACGGCGTGGATCTGGCCGACGCGGCCGAGCGGCTGCAGATGGCCGGCAAGCTCCGGGCGGCGCACGGCGACGCGAATCCGGTAATCGCGCTTGGCCAGCGCGCGGACCACGTGCCGCCCCACGAAACCGGATCCGCCGAAAACCGTGACGAGTGTGTCGATGGGGGCAGCCATGGGGTCAGTTCCTTAGCGGGGGGCAGGCGTTGAAAAGGCGGCAGTTTAGACCGTTTCGCGATACGCCAAGCCGTGGGGCCTGTACAGCGGAAAGGAATTGCACAAAGCAATTTGACAAGTGCGTAACGGCCCCCTACACACCGCGCCACGTGCCTCGCACGTGCCCAGGTGGCGGAATTGGTAGACGCGCTGGCTTCAGGTGCCAGTGGCTTAACGGCCGTGAAGGTTCGAGTCCTTTCCTGGGCACCATCGTGCTCTTAAGTCTCTGATTGTCAGAGCATTTCAGTAACATCGACGGATTGGCCTGCGCGTTTGGCGCGGAAGCGGCTTGAACGCAGCCTGTTTGCCGGCCGGCGATTGCCGGGCCGTGGCCGCGGCGTCCTGTGCGGTCGGCTGCCATCCGGGCCTTTATGGCATTCCTATAAGTTCGCAGTCTCCCTCGTCTCGAAAACCTACGTCCTGAATGGCACCTGATCGACGTCGGGCGCGCTCTCCGCGCTCGGGCGCGTTCTTCGCGCCGTCGTCGCCAGTACTCAGGAGCGTTCCATGCTGGACATTCTCATGCTGGGCCTCGGGCTCGGCTTTTTCCTTCTCGCGCTGGGCTACGCCCATGCCTGCGAACGGCTGTGAGGAGGCGGATCATGATCTTCGACTACGTGCTCGCCGGCACGGTCTCGGCCGCTCTCCTCATTTATCTCACCTACGCGCTGCTCCGCCCCGAGCGGTTCTGAGCGCGCGTCAAAAAGGTCAAATACGATGACACTCATCGGCTGGATCCAGATCGCGCTGTTCTGTGCGGTGATCTTGGCGCTCACGAAGCCGCTCGGCGGCTACATGACGCGCGTGTTCAATGGCGAGCGCACATGGCTGTCGCCGGTGCTGCGGCCGGTCGAGGCCGGCATCTACCGGCTTGCCGGTGTCGACGAAAAGCGCGAGCAGCATTGGCTCACTTATACGGTCGGCATGCTGCTGTTCCATGTCGCCGGTTTCGTGATCCTCTACGCGCTGCTGCGGCTGCAGGATGTGCTGCCGTTCAATCCGCAGGGCCAGTCGGCGGTGGCGCCCGATCTCGCCTTCAACACCGCGGCCTCCTTCATCACCAATACCAACTGGCAGAACTACGGCGGCGAGAGCACGCTGTCTTATCTGTCCCAGATGCTCGGCCTCACGCATCAGAACTTCCTGTCGGCGGCGACGGGCATCGCGCTCGCCGTGGCGCTGATCCGCGGCTTCGCGCGGTCGTCGATGCGCACGCTCGGCAATTTCTGGGTCGATGTGACGCGCTGTACGCTGTATGTGCTGCTGCCGCTCTGCATCGTCTACACGCTTTTTCTGGTCTGGCAGGGGATGCCGCAGACACTCGGCGCCTATGTCGATGCCGCGACATTGGAAGGCGCCAAGCAGACGATCGCCGTCGGCCCGGTGGCGTCGCAGGTGGCGATCAAGATGCTGGGCACCAATGGCGGCGGTTTCTTCAATGCCAATGCCGCGCATCCGTTCGAGAATCCGACAGCGCTGTCGAACTTCGTGCAGATGATCTCGATCTTCGCCATCGGGGCGGCCATGACCAATATGTTCGGTCGCATGGTCGGCAATTCCCGGCAAGGCTGGGCGATCCTCGCGGTGATGGGCGTGCTGTTCGTCGTTGGTGTCGCCATCACCTACTGGGCGGAAGCATCGGGCACCAACGCCTTGCAAGCGCTCGGTCTGGCCGGCGGCAATATGGAAGGCAAGGAAGTTCGCTTCGGCATCGTGGCATCGTCCTTGTTCGCCGTGGTGACCACCGCGGCGTCCTGCGGCGCCGTCAATGCGATGCACGACTCCTTCACCGCGCTCGGCGGCATGATCCCGCTGATCAACATGCAGCTCGGCGAAATCATCGTCGGCGGCGTTGGTGCCGGCCTTTACGGCATGCTTCTGTTCGTCGTGCTGGCGATCTTCGTCGCCGGCCTGATGGTCGGCCGCACACCCGAATATGTCGGCAAGAAAATCGAGGCGCATGAGGTCAAGATGGCGATGCTCGCCATTCTCGTCCTGCCGCTGATGTATCTCGGCTGGACGGCGGTTGCGGTCGTGCTGCCGTCGGCGGTGGCGTCCATCGCCAATGCCGGACCGCATGGCTTCACCGAGGTGCTTTACGCCTTCACTTCGGCGACAGGCAACAATGGCTCGGCCTTCGGCGGTCTCACCGGCAACACGTTCTTCTACAATCTGACGCTCGCCTGTTCGATGCTGGTCGGCCGCTTCTTCATGATCGTGCCGGCGATGGCGATGGCGGGATCGCTGGTTGAGAAGAAATCCATTGCGGCCTCGTCAGGCACGCTGCCGACCACCGGCGGCCTGTTCATCGGTCTCGTCATCGGCGTCATCCTGATCATCGGTGGCCTCACTTTCTTTCCGGCCCTCGCGCTCGGCCCGATCGTCGAGCATCTCGCGATGACCGCCGGCAATCTGTTCTGATCGGAGCAATCTCCATGGAAACCCTCAAACTGCAAAAGCGTAGCTCCGGCACGGCGTTGCTCGATCCAGCAATCGTGCTGCCGGCCATCGCCTCGTCCTTCACCAAGCTCGATCCTCGGGTGATGGTGAAGAATCCGGTGATGTTCGTGGTGGAAATCGTGGCCGCGCTCACCACCGTCATCTTCATCAAGAACGTGATCACCGGCGGTGGAGATCTCGCTTTCACATTCCAGATCATCCTGTGGCTGTGGTTTACGGTGCTGTTTGCCAATTTCGCCGAAGCCGTCGCCGAAGGGCGCGGCAAGGCGCAGGCAGAGACGCTGAAGAAGACGCGGACCGAAAGCCAGGCCAAGCTGCTCACGGGCAACGATGCCCGCGACAGGAGCTACCGGATGGTTGCGGGAACGTCGCTGAAGGTCGGCGATATCGTGCTGGTCGAAGCCGGCGATCTCATTCCGTCCGATGGTGAAGTGATCGAGGGCGTCGCATCCGTCAACGAAGCCGCCATCACCGGCGAGTCGGCTCCGGTCATCCGCGAATCCGGCGGCGACCGTTCGGCGGTCACCGGCGGCACGCAGGTGCTGTCGGACTGGATACGCGTTCGCATCACTGCGGCGCAAGGCTCCACCTTCATCGATCGCATGATCAGGCTGGTGGAGGGTGCCGAGCGGCAGAAGACGCCGAACGAGATCGCGCTCAATATCCTGTTGCTCGGCCTGACCATCATCTTCGTCTTCGCGACGGTGACGATTCCGAGTTATGCCGCCTATGCCGGCGGCACCGTCTCGGTCGTCGTTCTGGTCGCGCTGTTCGTGACGCTGATCCCGACCACCATCGGCGCGTTGCTCTCTGCCATCGGCATCGCCGGCATGGATCGTTTGGTGCGCTTCAACGTGCTGGCGATGTCCGGCCGCGCCGTGGAAGCCGCCGGCGACGTCGATACGCTGCTGCTCGACAAGACCGGCACCATCACCCTCGGAAATCGCCAGGCAACCGCCTTCCGTCCGCTGCGCGGCGTCACCGAGCAGGAACTGGCGGACGCAGCGCAGCTCGCATCATTGGCCGACGAGACGCCGGAAGGCCGCTCCATCGTCGTGCTGGCGAAGGAGAAATACGGCATCCGCGGCCGCGACATGGCCGAGCTGTCGGCGACCTTCGTGCCCTTCACCGCGCAGACCCGCATGAGCGGCATCGATGCAGCAGGCGTGTCCGTGCGCAAAGGGGCGGTGGATTCGATCCTCGCTTATGTCGCCGGCAGCGACATGCCGATCGCGTCCGGCAATACGGCGCGGGCGATCGCGCCGGCCAACATGTCGCAAGCGGCCCGCGAGCTGCAAGCCATTGCCGATGAAGTGGCGAAGGCCGGCGGCACCCCGCTCGGCGTCGCGCGCGACGGCAAGCTGCTCGGCGTCATTTATCTGAAGGACATCGTCAAGGGTGGCATCCGCGAACGCTTTGCCGAACTGCGCCAGATGGGCATCCGCACCGTCATGATCACCGGCGACAATCCGATGACCGCCGCCGCCATCGCCGCGGAAGCCGGCGTCGACGATTTCCTTGCGCAGGCAACTCCCGAGGACAAGCTCAAGCTGATCCGCGACGAGCAGGCCAGGGGCAAGCTGGTGGCCATGTGCGGTGACGGCACCAATGACGCGCCCGCACTCGCGCAGGCCGATGTGGGTGTCGCCATGAACACCGGCACCCAGGCGGCGCGCGAGGCCGGCAACATGGTCGATCTCGACAGTAACCCGACCAAGCTGATCGAGGTGGTGGAAATCGGCAAGCAACTGCTGATGACGCGCGGCGCATTGACGACCTTCTCCATCGCCAATGACGTGGCGAAGTACTTCGCCATCATCCCGGCGCTGTTCATCGCTTTCTATCCACAGCTCGGCGCGCTCAATATCATGGGCCTCGCCAGCCCGCAGAGCGCCATCCTGTCGGCCATCATCTTCAACGCGATCATCATCGTCGCGCTGATCCCGCTGGCGCTGAAAGGCGTCGCTTACAAGCCGATTGGAGCCGGCGCGCTGCTTGGCCGTAACCTGCTGATCTACGGCGTCGGCGGCCTCATCGTCCCGTTCGTCGGTATCAAGATCATCGATCTCGCGGTGTCCGCGCTTGGTCTGGTCTGAGGAGAACCATCATGTTGAAAGAACTTCGACCCGCTATCACAGTGCTCGTGCTGCTCACCGCCATCACCGGGCTCGCCTATCCGCTGGCCATGACGGGTATCGCCGGTGTCCTGTTTCCCGCACAGGCGGAAGGCAGCCTGATCGAGCGGGACGGCAAGGTCATCGGGTCCGCGCTGATCGGCCAGGACTTCAAGGGCGACAACTACTTCCATGGCCGTCCATCGGCGACCACGGGGACCGATCCGCAGGATGCCGCCAAGACCGTGCCGCAGCCCTATAACGCCGCGAATTCGATGGGCTCCAATCTCGGCCCCACGAGCAAGGCGCTGAACGACCGCATCAGGGAAGATGTCGAGAAACTGAAGGCGGAGAACCCAGGGATGCCGGTGCCGGTCGATCTCGTCACCACATCGGGCAGCGGTCTCGATCCGAACATCTCGCCGGAAGGCGCGCTGTTTCAGGTGTCGCGTGTCGCCAAGGCGCGCAACATGCCGGAGGAGCGGGTGCGCGCATTGGTGAGTGAGAAGACCGAAGGTCGTCTACTGGGTTTGCTGGGCGAACCGCGCGTTAACGTCCTCGCGCTGAATCTGGCGCTGGATGCAGCTGTAGCCAAGTAAGCCGCTAGGCCGGCTAACCGGCGGGGGCTATATATAGCTTCATGGCACATCAGAGCCGCGACCCAGACCAACGCCCTTCGCCGGAGGCCTTGCTGGAGGCAGCAAGGCGCGAGGAGGGTACGGCCGGGCGGCTGAAGATTTTTGTCGGCGCCGCTCCCGGCGTCGGCAAGACCTATGAGATGCTGCAAAGTGCCCATGCGAAGCGCAGGGACGGGGTGGATGTGGTGGTGGGCGTGGTCGAAACCCACGGTCGCGCCGAAACCGAAGCGCTGCTGGCCGGGCTCGAGGTCATTCCCAGGCGGAGGATCGAGCACAAGGGCCAGACGCTCGACGAGATGGATCTCGACGCCATTCTCGCCCGCCGCCCGAGGATCGTGCTGGTCGACGAACTCGCGCATACCAACGCACCGGGGTCGCGTCACCCCAAGCGTTATCTCGATGTCGCCGAGCTGCTTGCCGCCGGTATCGATGTCTATACCGCCGTCAATATCCAGCACATCGAGAGCCTGAACGACGTCGTCGCCCAGATCACCCATGTCAGGGTGCGGGAGACAGTGCCGGATTCAGTCTTCGACGGCGCCGATGCGATCGAATTGATCGACCTTACGCCGGACGATCTGATCCAGCGCCTGAAGGACGGCAAGGTGTATGTGCCGAAGCAGGCCGAACGCGCGCTGGAGCACTATTTCTCGCCGGGCAATCTCACGGCGCTGCGCGAGCTGGCGCTGCGCCGCACCGCCGATCGCGTCGATGAACAGCTGCTGACGCATATGCAGGCCAATGCCATTGCCGGTCCATGGGCGGCGGGCGAGCGCATTCTGGTCTGTGTCAGCGAGGACCCGCGTGCGGCCGGTCTCGTTCGCTATACCAAGCGCCTGGCCGACCGCCTGCATGCGCCGTGGACGGCCGTGAGCATCGAGACGCGCCGCAGCCTCCAGTTTTCCGAAGACCAGCGCGACCGCCTCGCCGACACGCTGCGTCTTGCCGAAACGCTCGGGGCGGAAGCGCTGACCATCCCCGCAACGGCACGTCGTATCGCGGATGATCTGCTCGACTATGCCCGTGCCCACAATGTCACCCAGATCGTGATCGGCAAGGCGTCGCGCTCATGGTGGTTCGAGCTGCTGCGCGGCTCAGTGGTACATGATCTCGTCCGTCGCTCCGGCAATATCAGCGTGCATGTGATCGCCGGTGACGTGTTGCCCCCCGAGCCGGCCGCCCGGCGCACGCAGATGACCGACCGGGTCGAGCCGTTCGATCCGAAGCCTTATCTGTTCTCGCTGGGCATTGTCGCCGCGGCGCTCGGTGTCGCCTTGCTGCTGTATCCGATCTTCGGCGTCGAGAATGTCGATCTGGTGTTCATGACCGCGGTCGTCGGCATCGCCGTCCGTTTCGGACTGGGACCGTCGCTGCTGGCCAGCGTGATCGGATCACTCGCCTACAACTTCTTTTTCCTGCCGCCGGTCTACACCTTCACGATCACGGATCCGACCAATGTCGCGGCGTTCTTCTTCTTCATGCTGGTGGCGCTTCTGGTCTCGAATCTCGCTGCACGGGTCCGCAGCCAGGCAGTTTCGGCCTTCGGGCGCGTCCGCACCACGGAGTCGCTCTACGCCTTCAGCCGCAAGCTCGCCGGCACTGCGACACTGGACGACGTGTTGTGGGCATCCGCCTATCAGATCGCGCTGATGCTGCGGGTGCGCGTCGTTCTGCTGCTGCCGGATGACGGGATCATCACGGTGAAAGCCGGCTATCCGCCGGAAGATGAACTCGATCAGGCCGATCTTGCCGCCGCCAACTGGGCCTGGAGTAACGATCATCCCGCCGGCCGCGGCTCCGATACACTGCCGGGGGCGAAGCGCCTGTTCCTGCCGATGCGGACCGGGCGCGGGCCGATCGGCGTGATCGGCATCGATGACGATCGGACAGGGCCGCTGCTGACGCCCGACCAGCGTCGCCTGCTCGACGCGCTGGTGGATCAGAGCGCATTGGCTATCGAGCGCGTGCAACTCGTCGAAGACATGGACCGCACCCAGCGGAACGTCGAATCCGATCGCCTGCGCGCAGCGCTGCTGACCTCGATCTCGCATGATCTGAAGACGCCGCTGGCCTCCGTGCTCGGCGCCGCCTCGACATTGCGCGAGCTGTCGCCGAAGTTGAGCGAGGCCGAACGCACAGATCTGCTTGCCACGGTGATCGACGAATCCGAACGGCTCAATCGTTTCATTGCCAATCTGCTCGATATGACCAAGCTGGAGTCCGGAGCCGTGGTGCCGAATGCGGCGCTGCTCGATCCCGGCGAGATCGTCGGAAGCGCGTTGCGCCGCGCCGGCAAGATTCTGGACCGTCATCGCGTGGTGCTCGATCTGGCGCCTCAGCTCCCGATGCTGAAGCTCGACGCCGTGCTGTTCGAGCAGGTGCTGTTCAACCTGCTCGACAATGCCGCCAAATACGCCCCGCCGGATACGACGATCACCATCCGCGCGAAACGCGAAGACGACGCGGTGGTCCTGCAGGTCATGGATGAGGGCGCAGGAATCCCGGCCGCGGATCTCGAACAGGTGTTCGACAAGTTCTATCGCGCCAACAAGGGGGACCATGTCCGCGCCGGCACCGGCCTCGGCCTCGCCATCTCGCGTGGTTTCGTTGAGGCCATGCAGGGTACCATCAGCGCGGCCAATCGCGTCGATCGTCCGGGCGCCGTGCTGACCATCAGGCTCCCGATCCCGCCCGCTCCCGAAGCTCTGGACACCGCCGCATGACTGCTTCCGCCATCAAGGTCCTGGTGATCGACGACGAGCCGCCGATCCGGAAATTGCTCCGGATGGGCTTGAGCACGCAGGGCTACGACATCGTCGAGGCCAGTAACGGCAAGCTTGCGCTGGAAAAACTGGCCGAGGACCCGGCATTGATCATCCTCGATCTCGGTTTGCCGGATATCCAGGGCCACGATCTGCTGCAGATGATCCGCGCCCGCAACGATGGCGTGCCGATCGTCGTGCTGTCGAGCCGCGGCGATGAAGCCGGCAAAGTACGGGCACTCGACCTTGGTGCGGACGACTATCTGACCAAACCGTTCGGCATGGATGAGTTGCTGGCCCGGTTGCGCGCCGCGCTGCGGCATCAGTTGCAGGTGCATGGCGAGCGGCCGGTGTTCAGGACCGGCGATCTGTCCGTCGATCTCGTCCGTCGCATCGTCAAGGTCGGCGAGCGCGAGGTGAAACTGTCTCCGAAGGAATATGACCTGCTGCGTGTGCTGGTGCAGCACGCGGGAAAGGTCCTGACCCACCGTTTTCTGCTGAAGGAGTTGTGGGACGAATTGACGGATGCGCAGTATCTGCGCGTCTACGTCCGCCAGCTCCGCCAGAAGATCGAGCCCGACCCGGAGCGGCCTCACTTCGTGCTGACCGAGACCGGCATCGGCTATCGGCTCCGGGCGGGGGATTGACGATCTCCGCCCTCATGGGGAGGAGCGGGCCACTTGGCGCGCGTCTCGAACCATGAATGGAGTGCGCTGCCATCCTTCGAGACGCCGCTGCGCGGCTCCTCAGGATGAGGGTAGAGTTTGTGGAGGCGGCCTATTTGCCAGCTTTCCCCGCTCCCTTCGGGGCGTTGTAGTCCAGTAACCGGATCGCTTCGTCCGCCGCATCGACCATATCGGCCATCAATCGCCGCGTACGCTCGAAATCCGCCCCCGACATGGCGCGGAACAGCATGTCGTTCACCGGGCGCTGCACGGGGGCCAGATCATTGAGCAAGGTGCGGGCTTTGGGCGTGATGGTGAGGATGACCCTGCGGCGATCCTCCGGGTCGGTTTCCTTCTCGACCAGGCCAGCCGCAACGAGCTTGTTGATCTCGATGGTGATGAAGGCACCGCTGAAGTGCAGATGTTCGGCGACCTGGTTGACGCCGATCTTCTCATCCGTGCTGCTCAAATGAGAAATGGCGATCACCACCGTATATTGCGTGCCGGACAGGCCGATCACGGCGCCAAGCTGGCCGCGTACGGCTTGCAGTCGCGCTGAAAACGCCAATGTATCGTGCAGGAATTGTCGAAACGCGCGATCCGACCCATCGACCATCAGTTGTGGCCGTGAAACGGTCAGTTCTGTCCGAATTTTCTTCGATTTGCTTTTCGTCGCCATCAGGCCCCCGCACACCTATGAGTCGTATAGCGGCCAGCTTACTAGCAAACAAGTTCGCATCGGCGTTTTGGTAGCAGCCCTGCCATGCTTGACAGGGCCTCATTGCTCGATAATATAGCTTTGTATCAAAGCTAATAGCCCTCGTTCAGGAGAATGGCTCATGAGCGCCACCGCGGACGTGGATCCCCGCGCCTTCCGCCAGGCGCTCGGACAATTCGCCACCGGCGTTGCGGTCATCACCGCCGAAGGCGCCGGCGGGAAACCGATCGGGTTGACCATGAGTTCCTTCAACTCGGTCTCGATCGATCCGCCGCTGATCCTGTTTTCGATCGATCGCAAGGCGTTCAGCCTGCAAGCGATGACCGAAGCCAGGGGGTACGCGGTGAATATCCTGGGGCGCGACCAGGAGCATTTGTCGAACAAATTCGCGAAAGCGTTGGGCGACAAATGGGAGGCCGTCGAGCATACGCTCGGGCACGAGGCTGCGCCGCTGCTCGCGGACGCGCTCGCGCATTTCGAATGCGCGCCCTATGCGCAATATGATGGCGGGGATCACGTCATCTTCGTCGGCCGTGTGGTCAGGTTTTCAGCCTACCCGGCTAACGAACCACTGGTTTTCTTTCGCGGGGCCTATCGCAGCCTCAAGGATACCGAGCGCAGCCCGGAATGGCCGCTGCCAATGCATTACTGAAATTGGAAGTGTCGAGGAACAACATGATCAAGACCGGCGAACAGCATATTGCCAGCCTGCGCGACGGCCGCGAGGTTTATCTCGACGGCGAACGGATCGCGGATGTCACCAGCCACCCCGCCTATCGCGGCGCGGTCGCCTCGGTCGGCAAGATGTTCGATTTTCACAGCGCGCCGGAAAATCGCGATCTGATGACCTTCGAGACCGAAACCGGCACCCGCGCCAACCGCATCTGGGAGCTGCCGGGCAGCTATGACGCGCTGGTCAAGCGCCGCAAGGGCCTCGAAGCCTGGACCGAGCTGCATGCCGGCTTCATGGGCCGCGCGCCGGATCACGTCGCGTCCTGCATCGCCGGCATGTTCATGGGCCTCGATGTATTCGAAGGCTACAATGCCGACCGCGCCAAGGCGCTGGCCGATTACTATCGCTATGCCCGCGACAACGATCTCTATCTCACTTACGTCATCATCAATCCGCAAGCCGATCGCTCCAAGAGCGCGGCGCAGCAGGCCGATCCCTATCTGTCGGCCGGCGTCGTCTCGCGCGATGCCGATGGTCTGGTGATCCGCGGCGCCAAGATGCTCGCCACCGGCGGCATCATGGCCAATGAGGTCTTCGTCACCTGCATCCAGCCGTTGCAGCCCGGCGACGAGAAATACGCGGTGTCCTTCGCCATCCCGATGAACACCAAAGGTCTGAAGATCCTGTCGCGCAAGTCTTACGAGGCTTCGGCGACCTCGGTGTTCGACAATCCGCTTGCCAGCCGCTTCGACGAGAACGACGCCGTTCTCTATTTCGATGACGTGAAAGTGCCGTGGGATCGCGTGTTCATCGATCAGGACATCGCCATGTGCCAGAAGCAGTTCCACGCGACGCCGGCGCATTCCTATCAGAACTATCAGGCGATGATCCGTCTGTCGGTGAAGCTGCGCTTCCTGATCGGCATCGCGCACCGCACCGCCGAGACCAACGGCGTCATCGGCTTCCCGCAGGTGAAGGAAATGCTCGGTCAGCTGGCGGCCGAAGTCTCCATGGTCGAAGCCTTCGTGCTCGGGATGGAAGCCAAGGGCGCCCAGCACGGTCAGTATTTTGTGCCGGATCGCGGCCTGCTTTACGGCGCACAGGTGCTGACCCAGCAGCTTTACGCCAAGGTCATCAACACCCTGCGCGAGCTCGCCGGTGGCGGCATGATCATGCTGCCGTCTTCGGTGAAGGACTTCGCGAATCCGGAACTGGCGGCGCTGATCGGCAAGACCCAGCAGTCACCGGCCGCCAGCGCGGTCGACAAGGTGAAGTTCTACAAGCTCGCCTGGGACGCGGTCGGCTCCGAATTCGCCTCGCGTCACTCGCAATACGAAATGTTCTTCGCCGGCGCGACCTTCGTGACCAAGGGCCATGCGTTCCGCACATATGACTGGGCGCAGGCTACGGCGTTGCTCGACAAGATGCTGGCGAGCTATGACCTTGCCGACGAACTCACCACCGGCGGCAAGCCCGTCACCTCGCCCCGCGCCGTTGCTTAATCTGCGAAGTCAGGACAACCATCATGGCCGTCAACAAGATTCACGATGAATTCCGCGCTGTCGATATGTCGTCGGGCTGGGAAACCCCGCCCGGCTATCCCGCCGGCATCCAGCAGAAGATTCTGTCGGGCGCGCTCGACGAGCCGAACAAGAAGGGCAGCCGTACCCGCCTGCTGCGCTTCGATCCCGGCGTCTACACCACCGAGCCCTTCGTGCACGAATACTGGGAAGAAGTGTTCCTGTTCTCGGGCGATCTGATTGTCGGCAACGACAAGCAGGGCAATGGCGGCGAGTCGTTCCAGCCGAACACCTATGCCGTCCGTCCGCCGGGCGTCTTCCACGGCCCGTTCAAATCGGTCGGCGGCTGTGTGCTGATGGAAATCCACTATTTCGATCCGGCCTGAGCTCACAGGCCGGTCCCAGGGGAAGCCGTCACTTCTTGCTGGCGGCTTCCTCCTTCGCTTCGCTGGCTTTCGCTCTCCGCCGCGTTGCATTCCTCTGTCGCTGCGTTTCCTTCTTCCCCGCCGCGTCTGATTTGGGTGCCGCTGCCTTTGCCGACCGCGCCGCTGGCTTGACTCGAACCCGCAACCGGCCTGCTTCCGTCTTTTCGATCTCGAATGTTTCCGTCTTGCGCACGAGGTCGCTCAACTTCCTAAAACCATAGGTTCGCGTGTCGAAGTCGGAGACGAAGTTGGGTAGTTGCTCGCCTAACCGATCCAGATTGACCCAGCCTTCTTCGCTGCCGAGCTGGGCGATCACGCGTTCCAGAATCGGGATTGCGGCAGCGGGATTCCTCGAGGCGGCGGCGACAGGCGGTTGCTCGGTCGCGGCCGCGGCGCGCTCGGGCATCAGATTTTCCGGATAGATGAAGCGTCGGCAGGCCTGCCGAAAACTTTCGGGCGTCTTGCGCGTTCCGAAGCCGTAGACATCGGCGCCCTGCTCGCGCAGCCGGGAGGCCAGGCGGGTGAAGTCGCTGTCGGAGGACACCAGGCAAAAACCGTCGAACCGTTCGCTGTGCAGCAGGTCCATCGCGTCGATGACGAGTGCGATGTCCGATGCGTTCTTTCCCTTCGTGTAGGCAAACTGCTGATAGGGGTCGATCGCATGCTTTTGCAGGATGTCGGCCCAGGAGCGGAGCTGTGAGCTCGAAAAGTCGCCATAAATGCGCCGCACGCTGGCTTCGCCGAACTTCGATATTTCTTCGAACAGACCTCCGGCGATTTGCGGAGAGGTGTTGTCGGCATCGATCAGAACCGCGAAACGAGGCAAGCGCTGCTGTGCGACGTTCATCTGCAACCTCTGCATGTTCGGCTGGCGGATCAATGACGGGTTTCAGTCTGGCAGGTTTCCGCGATAAAGTCGCCCGCAGCCCTCGAATCGGGGGCGTTGACCAGAGGCCTTCCAGACCATGACCATCCGCCTGCATCGCGGCGACCTGCCGGATTTGAGCCGCTACACCTCGTCGGTGGCGATCGACACGGAGACCATGGGGCTCAATCCGCATCGCGACCGGCTCTGCGTGGTGCAGCTCTCGCCGGGCGATGGCAGTGCCGATGTGGTGCAGATCCCGATGGGCCATACCGATGCGCCGAATCTGAAGAAGCTGCTCGGTGATGCCGGTATCACCAAGATCTTCCATTTCGCCCGCTTCGATCTCGCGGCGCTCACCAATGCGTTCGGAGTAATGCCGTCGCCGGTCTATTGCACCAAGATCGCCTCGCGGCTGTGCCGTACCTATACGGACCGCCACGGCCTCAAGGATCTCGTGCGCGAGGTCCTGGGTGTTGATCTGTCGAAGCAACAGCAGTCGAGCGACTGGGGCAGCGATACGCTGAGCGAGGCGCAACTGGCCTATGCCGCGTCGGACGTGCTGCATCTCCATGCCTTGCGCGAAAAGCTCGATGTGATGCTGGCGCGGGAAGGCCGGTCTGCACTGGCGCAGGCCTGCTTCGAGTTCCTTCCCAGCCGCGCCCGGCTCGATCTGTCGGGCTGGGAGGAAGAGGACATCTTCGCCCATTCCTGAGACCCCTGCGGCACTGTGACACCGGCCGGCCTGTGACCGATCGCGCTGCCGTGTTTCGGCCAAACTCCTCGTTCTGGGTGCGCGGGGCTGCAAAACGGCGCAATTCAGCGTAGAATACCGGCTGATACCGGGTGGTCTGATAGTACTGGCCCGTTGGAGCGGCGGTGAGTTCAATCCAGGCTGATCGTTATGAAGCGACCATGGAGGCGCGGTTCAGAGCCGCAGCACGCCATAGCCGCTTCGTGCGTGTGCTGCGGATCGCGGTCCCGGCCATCGTGTTGCTGTCGATGGCGGTCATCGTCGGCATTTCGATCTTCAATCCGTTCCGTATCCTGACCAAGCTGCCGGTCGATATCGGCAATCTCGTCGTGTCCGGCACCAAGATCACCATGGAAACGCCGCATCTGGCCGGTTTCTCGCCGGACGGTCGGCCTTATGAATTATGGGCCAAGGCAGCGACCCAGGATCTCACGGATCCCGACAATCTCGAACTGTCCATCCTGCGCGCCAAGGTCGTCATGGAAGACAAATCGACGCTGAGCCTCGATGCGCGTAGCGGCCATTTTAACTCCAAGACGCAGTTGCTGCATCTCACCAAGGACATCTTCCTGCAGACCACGACCGGTTACGAAGCGCGCTTGACCGATGCCGTCGTCGATATCGCCAAGGGCACAGTGGATTCCAACCAGCCGGTGGATGTGAAGCTGCTCAACGGCACTTTGCTCGGCCAGCGGATGCGTATTACGGACAATGGCGAAGTGGTGCGATTCGAAGGCGGCGTGTCGATGAATCTGGTGATGGACCAGCCGTCGTCGAACGGTGCGGAGCAGCCGGAGACGGCACCCCAACCCGATATGCAGGCGCCTGCGGAGACCGAAAAGCCGCGCGTCAGCGGCGGCAAGCGCGCCCAGGCGAAATGAATGTGACCATGATTTTGAAACGTCTTTTTCCACGCCATCGCTGGATGGGGGCAGGCCTGTCGGTGGTGGCCCTGTTGGCGATCGGCGAAGCGGTGGCGCAAAGCGCCGTGTCCGGCGTCCCCAATGCCATGCAGGGATTCTCGCAAAATCGCGACCAGCCGATCCAGATCGAAGCCGCCTCGCTGGAGGTGCGCGACAAGCAGAAGGAAGCCACCTTTACCGGTGACGTCAAAGTGGTGCAGGGCGACACCACCATGAAGTCGAAATCGCTGGTGGTGTTCTATGACGGCGGCAAGGCGGCGGAACAGCCAGCCAACGCTGCTCCCGCCAAGGGCGCCCAGAAGGGGCAGATCAAGGCAGCGCAGCCCGGTCCGGGCGGATCGTCATCAATTCGACGGCTGGAGGCGCGCGGCAGCGTGGTCGTGACGCAGAAGGATCAGGTCGTGACCGGCGAGACGGCGGTGTTCGATACCCGCACCAATCTCGTCACCATGTTGGGCGGCTCGGGTGGCGTTGTGCTGACCCAGGGCAAAAATGTGCTGAAGGGCGACAAGCTGATCGTCGACATGACGACAGGCACGTCCCGCGTCGAATCCAGTTCGGGCCGTGTCCAGGGCCTGTTCCAGTCGTCCGGGTCGGGTCAGGGCGGGCCGACATCCATCATTCCGGGATCGAAGAAATAGGACCGGTGGTCGGTAGGGTGCTGCGGCGCGCTGCCGTTGAAACCTGCTCGTTAACCCGTTATCGCCATTGTTTGATCGGACACTCGGACGTCACAGACGGTCGTCAAAGGTAAATCGTAGCGCGAATGGTTGATCTCCTCGGCATGTTCCGTCGGCGCGCTCCGAAACGCGGCCCGCAAGGTTTTGCGCGGCAGCCGGTCGATATTACCGCTCTGCAGGACGATATGGGCGGCCTCGTCGGCCAGCCGATGCGCGACGCGCCGCCGATGGCGCGCGCGGCGCCGGCCGAACCGCAACAGGCGGCACGGCCGCAGCCTGTCCAGCAGGCCCGCCGCCCCCAGGTGCCGCCCTCGCAGCCGCCGCGCCAGCGCAGCAACGGCGCCGCCGCGCCGCGTCAGGCGCCGCGCTCCGGCTATCTCGCCGTTCACGGCGTGAAAAAAACCTACGGTTCGCGCCAGGTCGTGCGCGGTGTCAGCATCTATGTCCGTCGCGGCGAGGCGGTCGGTCTGCTCGGCCCCAACGGCGCCGGCAAGACCACGGTGTTCTACATGATCACCGGCCTGGTCGGGGCCGATAGCGGCGCCATCGAGCTGGACGGCCACGACGTCACGAAACTGCCGATGTATCAGCGCGCGCGCCTCGGGATCGGCTATCTGCCGCAGGAAGCCTCGATTTTTCGCGGCCTCACGGTGGAGCAGAACATTCGCGCCGTGCTCGAAGTCATTGAGCCGAGCCGCAAGAAGCGCGAATACGAACTCGACGCGCTCCTCGAGGAATTCAACGTCACCAGGCTGCGCAAGTCGCCGTCGATCGCGCTGTCGGGCGGCGAGCGTCGCCGCGTCGAAATCGCGCGCGCATTGGCGACGCGCCCGAACTACATGTTGCTCGACGAGCCTTTCGCGGGCATCGATCCGATTGCCGTCGGCGACATTCAGGATCTCGTGCGCCATCTCACCAATCGCGGCATCGGCGTGCTCATCACCGACCACAATGTGCGTGAAACGCTGGGCCTGACGGACCGCGCCTATATCGTCTATGCCGGTGAAATCCTCACGGAAGGAACGCCGGAGCAGATCGTCGCCGATCCCGACGTGCGCCGTCTTTACCTTGGCGAAGAATTCCGCCTGTAAGCGTTTGCCAAACGAGGTGGCGACCGGTTCGCGTCAAGAAACCGCGTCAACCAAAAGGCCCCTTAGCCCAAATTTCCCATCCGTCAAGACGTGTACATCAGGCCGGGAAAGGTCTAAGCAAGAAACGGACCAATTTTCAGGCCCTCTCTTCTTGGATCGGTTTTTGCCGCGATGGCGCTGACGCAGAGACTCGAATTTCGGCAGACCCAGTCGCTGGTGATGACGCCGCAGCTGATGCAGGCGATCAAGCTGCTGCAGCTGTCGAATCTGGATCTTTCGACCTTCGTCGAGGAAGAGCTCGAGCGCAATCCGCTGCTGGAACGCGCCAGCGACGGACCGGAGCCGCCGGTGGCGGGCGAGCCGAGCGCCGAGCGTTCCGATTACGAAGGTTCGGACGATTACGGTTCCGCGCCGGACGGCGGTGGCGAGAGCCGTTTCGATGCGCCCGCTCCCGAAGACTGGATCAACAACGATCTCGGGTCGCGCAGCGAGATCGAGCAGACATTCGATACCGGTCTCGACAATGTGTTTTCCGAAGAGCCGGCCGAAGCGGCGGCGCGCAATGCGCAGGATGCGGCACCCACCGCCTATACCGAATGGGGCGGCGGCGCGTCGAACGACGACGACTACAATCTCGAAGCCTTCGTCGCAGCGGAAGTGACGCTTGGCGATCATCTCGCCGAACAGCTTGCGGTGGCTTTCACCTCGCAGGCGCAGCGTATGATCGGGCAGTATCTGATCGACCTCGTCGATGAAGCCGGCTATCTGCCCGCCGATCTCGGCGATGTCGGCGACAAGCTTGGCGCGTCGGCAGAGGATGTCGCACGCGTGCTTGCCACATTGCAGACATTCGATCCGCCCGGTGTCTGCGCGCGCAATCTCAGCGAATGTCTCGCCATTCAATTGCGCGAGCAGAACCGTTACGATCCCGCGATGCAGGCGCTGATCGAGAACCTCGATCTGCTTGCCAAGCGGGACGTTGCATCGTTGCGCAAACTTTGCGGCGTCGATGACGAAGATCTCACCGACATGATCGGCGAGATTCGCAGGCTCGATCCGAAGCCCGGACATAAATTCGGCGGGTCGCGGGCGCAGACGGTCGTGCCCGACGTCTATGTGCGTCCGGGGCCGGACGGCGGGTGGCTGGTCGAGCTGAACAGCGACACCCTGCCCCGCGTGCTGGTCAATCAGAGCTACTATTCCGAATTGTCGAAGACCATCCGCAAGGATGGCGACAAGTCATATTTTTCCGATTGCATGCAGAATGCGACATGGCTCGTTCGCGCGCTGGATCAACGCGCGCGCACCATTCTCAAGGTCGCAACAGAAATCGTTCGCCAGCAGGACGGCTTCTTCACTCAGGGCGTCGCGCATCTGCGTCCCCTGAATCTGAAGGCGGTGGCCGACGCGATCCAGATGCATGAATCGACCGTGTCGCGTGTCACTGCAAACAAATACATGGCGACCAATCGCGGCATCTTCGAATTGAAATATTTCTTTACTGCGTCGATCGCTTCGGCTGACGGCGGTGAAGCGCACTCGGCCGAAGCTGTGCGTCATCACATCAAACAATTGATCGATGGTGAAAGCCCGTCAGCCATCCTGTCCGATGACACGATCGTGGAACGCTTGCGTGCAACCGGCATTGATATTGCGCGTCGGACCGTCGCGAAATACCGCGAAGCCATGCGGATTCCATCGTCGGTGCAACGCCGCCGTGACAAGCAGAGCATGCTCGGCAATGCTCTGAAGGCGACCGCCAGCACGCCGTCCGAACGGACGTTTACCGAAAAGTCAGAAGACCGGTCCCGCGACACTGCATCAGCTTGATTGCGCTCTTGTGGAAACGAGATACTGTTGGTTCTACTCAGATCGAATCGAGGTATCAGTCATGACCCTTCGCATCTCGGGAAAAAGCATCAGCATTGGAGACGCTCTGCGCGGCCGTGTGTCCGAGCGCACGGATGAAGTGCTACGCAAATATTTTGACGGCAATTATTCGGGTCACATTACGTTGAGCAAGGATGGTTTCGGTTTCCGCACCGACTGTTCTCTGCATCTCGATTCCGGGGTCACGCTCGAAGCCGAATCCAATGCGCAGGATGCCTATGCGAGCGCCGATCAGGCGCTGCTGCAGATCGAGAAGCGCCTGCGTCGCTACAAGAGCCGGTTGAAGGATCGCTCCGCGCGCAAGGCGCATGCGGAAGCCGAAGCGCTTGCCGAACTCACTGCGCCCACCCTGGACGCACCGAGCTACATCATCGAGGCACCCGATCACGAAGATGAAGTCGTTAACGGCTACGAGCCTGTCATCATCGCTGAAGCGACCAAATCGCTGAAGCGCCTGTCGGTCAGCCAGGCGGTGCAGGAACTCGATTTCACCGGCGCCGCAGTGGTGGTATTCCAGCATGGCAGTACAGGGCGGGTAAACATCGTATATCGCCGAACCGACGGGAACGTCGGCTGGGTCGACCCTCCGGTGATTAAACCATCCTGACGCCATTGACGCTGCGGCGGGCCATGCATATGGTCCGCCGCCTTTGACGGGTTATACCGGTCGATGGATTTCGTATGGGGGTTTCCGGTGCTAGAATACGTCCCGGGCAACGACAGCCTGGCGCGTGATCCGTCACCGGGAACGATGTCCACTTCCAGTTTTTCTTGACGCTGCCGGTCTTGGTCCAAACTCACCGCGGACGGTCAATTTTTCCTCGGAACGGTCAATGACAATTACCGATCTGGTAGCGCCCGAGGCGATCCTCCCGGCGTTGAAAGTTAATAGCAAGAAGCAGGCGCTGCAGGAGCTGGCGGCGCGTGCGGCTGCGTTGACTGGACAAAACGAGCGCACGATCTTCGAAGTATTGCTGCAGCGTGAGAAGCTGGGCACCACAGCCGTGGGCTACGGGGTCGCGATCCCGCATGGCAAACTGCCGAAGCTGGACAAGCTGTTCGGCCTGTTTGCGCGTCTCGAGCGTCCGATCGATTTCGAGGCGATGGACGGTCAGCCGATCGACCTCGTCTTTCTGCTGCTGGCACCGGAAGGTGCGGGCGCCGATCATCTCAAGGCGCTGGCGCGGATCGCCCGTTTGCTGCGCGATCAGGATGTCGCCAAGAAGCTGCGCGCCTCGCGCGATGCGCAGGCGATCTATTCGGTCCTGGCGCTGCCGCCGGCAACGGCGGCTTAATAAACAAAGCCTGCGTGCTTTTCCATTGTCGTCGCCCGTCCGTGCGCGCAATTGCGCGCTAGGACCAGGCGATCCAGTAAACTCGGTCTGCTCGGCGTGTACTGGGTCACCCGGAAAAGCCGGCTGACGACAGACAGAGTACATCATCGACTCAAGGCTTAAGCCGCAAATTCCTTCGACTCGCCACGGGCGGCCTGACGGCCGCCGGCAAGCGGTACGAGTTCGGTGACCATTTCCGGATTGCCGTCCACCTGCTGCTCCGCGCGCAGCGCTTCGGCCTCTTCGGCCGCAGCCACGGCACGCGATGAAGCGGCCATACGCAGCGCGGTCTGGATTTCGTTTGCGTCGGCGCCGTTCTTCAACAGCATCAGCGTGATCAGCGCCTTGATATCCGAATTCATCGCCTCGGCGTTTTGCCTCATACGGCGCACGGAGGCAGAAGTCTCGGGCACGTTGTTGGCGTTCGGACGCAGCTTGGCGACATTGCTGGCGGTTGCGTCGGCCTGGTTGCGCGACGGGTTTGCATGTTCTTCCGCCATCATCACGCGAGACGCGGCTGCGAGCTGCAGCGCGTGATGGATTTCCGGCGACGTGGTGCCGGTCTTGAGGGCGAGAAGCGTGAGGAGGGCTTTGATATCCGAGTTCATCGCTGCGGTGTTCTGCATGTTCATGCTCGCTTGTTTGGATGGTGGCGGAGTTAGTTCTGACGCGTCCCGAAGAGTTTCTCTAAAAAATTCGGTTCTGGTAGTTCGGGCATTGGCGTGGCTTCAGCGACATGGATGGGCGGCGCGCGCCGTGCATGTCGTTTGGGGCGGGGCATTGCGGGGGTAGGGTCCGGCTCGATGGCGGCTGCCGCCTCGGCAACGGGCGTCTCATGTGACGCTGCGTCGGTGAAGGTCGTGATGGTGCCGTCTTCGAGACAGCCGCGGATCGCCATGGGTTGAAGAAAATCTGCATCTTCAGCGACGGTCGCATTGGCTGCGCGCAGCTCCTGTTGCGCTTCGAGCCGGGTGCTCGCCTCCGAGCTCCATTGATCGAGCGGCAATCGATCGGATTTTACGACGGCAGGCGCATCGTTGTGAGCCATAACCAGCGGCGGTAAGGTGCCGTCGCTGCGCAGCAGAAACGCCGCTGCCGCGGCGCAACCTGGCGCAAAGACGAAGAAAGCAAGACAGGCGGCGACCACGGGCCTACGATCCAAGCGGCGGCGTGATGCGACATTATCGTTGGCATGCGCCGTGCTGAAGCTATGCAGCAGGCTTTCGATCTGAACGATTTGCGCCTGGGATGATCCAACCACCGATTCAGTCATGGCGACCTCGAATCTTGTTATGACCAGACTTTCACCAGTCATGGTGAATGGGTGGTCACCATTCGCTTCGTTCGGGGGCGCAGCGCGATCAGCCACGATGAAGACATCGCAACAGATGCTCAGATTGAATGTGATGGGGGGATCAGTTTTGTGGATGCCGTCTATGCATGCGAACCGAATCGACCAGCACAGGATACGGTAGTGGCATCGACGACGGGTTAAAGATACCCACCGCATCGTCGCTGCGAAGCCGGGAAAGCCGGTTGGTTTTTCCCTTAACGTGATGATGCCTGGTTTTCCGGATTGCTTCGCCCAAACGAATTGCTGGTGCAATCCGTCAGGGCTCGCAATGACGGTGTTAGCTTGGGCGCTTCACCTCAGTGAACGCTGACAGCCTGCAATTCCTGGCTCCATGCATTCGCGATCGCCGTTTCGCGGCTGTCGGTGAGCATGATCGGGGTGCCATCGGCGGCGTGCAGCGCGAACAGCTGCAGACCCGGCGCAATCTGCGGCGCCTGCGGAAACAGGCCGGGCACGTCTTCGGACCGCACAGGCTTTACATAGGCGATCAAACCTTCGCCCAGATGCGCCAGCGCTTCGGTCGTGATGGCGGCATTCTTCACGGCAGCAATTTCAACTTCAGTCATCGTCTCGACTCCTCAACTGATTCAAGCGGTCGAGTCCGCTACTCGTTCCATACAATTAGTCGTGCTCATTGATGGCGATTGTCTTAATGACCCGTTCAGGCTCCGGCCTTGCGAGGTCGATCGACAGCAACCCGTTCTTCAGGTCCGCACCCAGCACCAGCATCCCCTCCGCCAGCACGAAGGTGCGCTGGAAGTGGCGCGCGGCAATGCCGCGATGGATGAACTGCCGGGTCTTGTCGTCCTGCTGGCGGCCGCGGATGACGAGCTGGTTCTCCTCGGTGGTGACATCGAGTTGTTCGCGGGTGAAGCCGGCGACAGCCAGCGTAATCCGCAGCTTTTCGGGCTGGCCGTTTTCACGGTCGCACCGCTCGATATTGTAAGGAGGATAACCGTCGGCACCTTTGACGACGCGGTCGAGCGCACGCTCGATCTCGTCGAATCCCAAAAGGAACGGACTGGACAACGAAGGAACACGAGACATCGGTACAAAGCCCTCTCGAAGCGACTTTGAGGGGCCCTTACGGCACCCCTGGCCGATCGGCACTGTGCCAACCGGTCTGTCAAAGATATGGGGATCGCCGGGTCCGGTTCAAGCACCCGGCGATTGCAGGGTAAACAGTGTCAACAGCTTGAAAAGGATCACTTTTCGATCCGGTTTCGGCCATCCGCCGAGAACAGGTGCAGCTTGACGCGCGGCGCCACCGCGCGGATATGGGCACCGATGGCGGGGGCATCCAGGCCGGGGATGCGGACGATCATCTCACCCTCCGGCAATTCGCCCGGCGTGGCGCTGATGGCCGTCTCGCGGCCTGCGCGACGGCCATAGACATAGGTCTCGGCGCCGACCCGCTCGATCGTGTCCACGGTGAGATCCAGCGCGATGCCGCCCTCCGGCGCGGTATCAGCAAGCACGAGGTCTTCGGGTCTGATGCCGAGAATGCCGGCGCCGGTGCCGGCGACGCTGGTGCTGACCGCATCGTCGCGCAGGCGGATCAGGTTCATCGGCGGAGCGCCGATGAAGGACGCGACGAAGGTGGTCTTCGGCTTGCTGTAGATGTCGAGCGGGCTGCCGATCTGCTCGACCACGCCGCCATTCATGACAACGAGAATATCAGCCAGCGTCATCGCCTCGAGCTGGTCATGGGTCACATAGATCGAGGTCGTCTTCAGCCGTCGTTGCAGCTTTCGGATTTCGACGCGCATGGCGACGCGGAGCTTTGCATCGAGATTGGACAGCGGCTCGTCGAACAGGAACACTTTTGGCTGCCGCACGATGGCGCGGCCCATGGCGACGCGCTGGCGCTGGCCGCCGGAGAGCTGGCGCGGCTTGCGATCCAGCATGGTGGAAAGTTCGAGCGTCTGCGCGGCCTCGCGCACGCGCGTATCGATCTCATCCCTCGCCATGCCGCGATTGCGCAGCCCGTAGGCCATGTTGTTGTAGACGGTCATATGCGGATAGAGCGCATAGTTCTGGAACACCATCGCGATGTCGCGATCCGCGGGCTCCACCTGGTTGACCACGCGGCCGCCAATATCGACCTCGCCGGATGTCACCGTCTCCAGCCCCGCCACCATGCGCAGCAGCGTGGACTTGCCGCAGCCGGAGGGGCCGACCAGCACACAGAACTGGCCATCGGCAATCGCGAAATCGATTCCCTTGATAGCTTCGAAGCCGCCGGCATAGGTCTTGTGTAGATTCCGCAGCGTCACGCCGGCCATCGCTTACTTCTCCGTCTCGACCAAACCGCGCACGAACAGTCGCTGCATGAAGATCACCACCGCCACCGGCGGCAACATCGCCAGAACGGCGGTTGCCATTGCGAGCTGCCATTCCGCCAGTTCGTCCGTCGTGGTCAGCATTTTCTTGATGCCGGTGACGATCGTCTGCATCGAATCCTGTGTGGTGATCAGCAGCGGCCACAGATACTGGTTCCAGCCATAGATGAACTGGATCACGAACAATGCCGCCATGGTGGTCACCGACAGCGGCAGCAGCGTATCCTTGAAGAAGCGATAAGGTCCCGCGCCGTCGATCCGTGAGGCTTCCAGCAGTTCATCGGGAACGGTCATGAAGAACTGCCGGAACAGCAGCGTGCCCGTGGCGGAGGCGATCAGCGGCAGGATCAGGCCACCGTAAGAATCGAGCATCTTTAGATCGGCGATGACCTTGTAGGTCGGATAGATGCGCACCTCGACGGGCAGCATCAGCGTGATGAAGATGATCCAGAACGCCGTCATGCGGAACGGGAAACGGAAGTAGACGACGGCATAGGCCGACAGGATCGAGATGAAGATTTTTCCGAGCGCAATTCCCATCGCCATGATGAAGGAATTGATCAGCATATGCCCGACCGGCTCGCGGCTCGCGCGCGATCCGCCGACGAAGATGGCGCGATAGTAGTTCTCCAGCATGTGGCCGCCCGGCAGCATCGGCATATTGCCGTTCACCACTGTGGCCGCGTCATGGGTTGAGGCGATGAAGGCGATATAGACGGGGAAGACGACCAGCAGCACGCCGAGCGTCAGGATCAGATAAGCAACGATATCGTTCCAGCGGCGGTGCTCGACCATCAGTACTGCACCTTGCGTTCAACATAGCGGAACTGAATCGCGGTGAGCGCGATGACGATCGCCATCAGCACCACGGATTGCGCCGCGGAGCCGCCAAGATCGCCGCCGAGGCGGCCGTCGGCATAGACCTTGTAGACCATGGTGGTGGTCGATCCCGCCGGGCCGCCCGATGTCACCGCATCGATAATGCCGAATGTGTCGAAGAAGACGTAAACGACATTGACGACGAGCAGGAAGAAGGTCGTCGGCGACAGCAGCGGGAAGGTGATGGTCCAGAACCGGCGCAGCGGCCCGGCGCCATCGATGGCGCCGGCTTCGAGCACGCTGCGCGGGATCGATTGCAGGCCGGCGAGGAAGAACAGGAAATTATAGGCGATCTGCTTCCACACCGCGGCCATCACGATCAGCGCCATCGCGTGGTTGCCGTCGAGCAGCGGATTCCAGTTGAAGCCGATGATGCGCATCGGCCGCGCCAGCGTGCCGAGGGTCGGGTGAAACATGAACAGCCACAGCACGCCGGCCACCGCGGGGGCCACGGCATAAGGCCAGATCATCATCACCTTGAACACGGGAGCGGCCTTGAGCTGCTTGTCCGCCTGTGTGGCAAACAGCAGGGCGATGGCAAGCGAGAGGCCTGCTACCAGTGACGAGAACACCAGCGTCGTCGCCATTGCCTTGTAGTATTCCGGCTGCGCGAACAGCGCCTGGTAGTTCTCCAGCCCGACGAAATCGGAATTCAGCCCGAACGCGTCCTCGCGCAGGAAGCTCTGCCACACGGCTTGGCTTGCCGGCCAATAGAAGAACACCAGCGTGATGACGAGCTGCGGCAGCAGCAGCGCATAGGGCAGCGCCTTGTTGCCGAAGATGGCGGATTTTTCCATGCGGTGTCGTGTCCCGGAAGTCGCCTCGTTCTCTGATGCCATCACCCGGTCAAGCCGGGTGACGACAATCGTATTACTTCACCGCCTTCTCGAACGTCCGCAACATCGCATTGCCGCGCGAGACCGCGGCATCCAGCGCCTGCTGCGCCGTCTTCTGTCCGCCGAGTGCCGCCTCGATCTCCTCCGACCAGATATCGCGCAGCTGCACCATATTGCCGAAGCGGAGCCCGCGCGAATTCTCGGTGGGCTCCTTGTTGGTCAGCTCTTTCAACGGCGTTTCCAGCGTCGGGTTCTTGTCATAGAAGCCCGACGCCTTTGTCTTTTCATAAGCTGCCTTGGTGATCGGCAGATAACCGGACTCCTGATGCAGCTTTGCCTGCCGGTCGGTGTCCGAGAGGAAGGCGAAGAACTTTGCGACACCCTTGTACTCATCGGGCTTCTTGCCACCCATCACCCAGAGCGAGGCGCCGCCGATGATCGAATTCTGTGGTGCGCCCTTGGCTTCCGGGTAATAGGGCATGGGCGCCGAGGTGAAGGCGAATTTCGCCGTGCTCTTGGCCGTCGCATAATAGCCCGACGAGGTCAGAAACAACGGGCATTCGCCGGAACCGAACCGCGCCTCGCTGGCATTCCCGCGGCCGGAATAGTCGTAGGTCTTGTCTTTCACCAGCCCCGTCAGCGTCTGCAGGTGCTTCACATGCAGCGGTGTGTTGAACTGCAGCACGGTGTCGAAACCGTCGAGGCCGTTCGCCCTGCTGCCGATCGGCACGTTATGCCAGGCGGAGAATTGTTCGATATTGGCCCAGGTTGCCCAGGCATTGGAAAAGCCGCAGGTGGTGTAGCCAGCCGCCCTGAGTTTCTTTGCGCTGTCGAACACTTCGGGCCAGGTCTTCGGGATTTCCGCGATGTTGGCTTTCTTCAGCGCGTCGAGATTGACCCACATCACCATGGATGAGGAATTGAAGGGGAACGACAGCATCTCGCCCTTCGAGGTCGAATAGTAACCGGTGATCGCCGGCAGATAGGCATTCGGATCGAATGGCTCGCCGGCGTCCTTCATCAATTGATAGACCGGCTTGATGGCCCCCTTGGCGCTCATCATGGTCGCGGTACCGACTTCGAACACTTGCAAAATATGCGGCGCGGTGCCGGCGCGAAACGCAGCGATGCCGGCATTCATCGTGTCGGGATAGGCGCCCTTGTAGGTAGGCACCACTTTATAGTCGCTCTGCGATGCGTTGAATTCGGCGGCGAGCTTGTTGACGATGTCGTTGTTGCCGCCGCTCATCGCATGCCACCATTGGATTTCGGTCACCGCCTGCGCAGGCGCGGCGAAGGCCACCATGGAGGCGAACAGAGCGGCGAATGCGAGATGTGGACGGTTCATTCAGCGCCTCCCGTTAGCTGTCATCTTTCCGGCAGCCGGGCGGCCGCCGATGACATGCGCGCGATTTTGTCGCAGATGCTAGGCGGGAAATGGCTTCCTTGGGAAGCCGCAAAAAGTCTGAGACGGTTTGTGTCGTGTGGCCTGTTCCGTACTCATTCTGTCACCCCGCGAAAGCGGGAATCCAGCACGCGCCGGCTTTGCGGCTCTGTCGCAGCCATCCGTGTTGACTGGGCCGCCCGGTCAAGCCGGGCGGCGACAGCTATGGTTTGGCCTTAGCGCTTCCGCTCGGCGCCACTCACAGTTCCCTTGGCAACGAGGTCTGCGATCTCATCGGCCGAATAGCCGAATTCGGTGAGGATCTCGTTGAAGTGCTCGTTGAACTTCGGCGGCACGCGGCGCAGGCTCGCTTTGGTGCGGTCGAAACGGACTGGCGAGGCGACGCCCTTGTACCAGTCCTTCTCGATGACATCGCCGCGATGCCGGGTGTGCGCGTTGGCGAGCGCCTTGTCGATCGACTGCACGGGACCGGCCGGCAGGCCGGCGCCGAGCAGGCGCTCGCAGAGCGGCGCCGAGTCGTACTGGGCGAGGATCGTTTCCAGTTCGGCCCTGAGCGCATCGCGATTCACCACACGGTCGCGATTGCGCGCAAAGCGCTCATCGGTGCCGAGATCCGGCTTGCCGAGTTCGCGGCACAGCTTGCGGAAGGTGGCGTCGTTGCCGACCCCCATGAAGATATTGCCGTCGCGCGCCTTGAACACGGCATAGGGCACCAGGTTCGGATGCTCGTTGCCGGTGAGGGCCGGCGGCTTGCCGCCATTGTAGAAGTAGTTCGAGGTGTGCGGGTGCATGATCGCGAGACCGGTCTCATACAATGTCGCTTCCACGAACTGGCCGAGGCCCGATTTCGCACGCTCGGCAAGCGCCATCAGGATGCCGACGCAAGCATAGAGGCCGGTTGCCATATCGACGAGCGCAACGCCGATGCGGGTCGGGCCTGATTCCTGCGAACCGGTGGAAGCCATCAGACCGACCATCGACTGGATGATGGCGTCATAGCCGGGATGGCCGCCATGCGGACCGTCGGCGCCGAAGCCGGAGATGCGGCAATGGATCAGCTGCGGAAATTTTTCGCGCAGAAAGTCATTGCCGATGCCCCATTTATCGAGCGTTCCCGGCTTGAAGTTCTCGATCATGACGTCGGCGTCTTCCAGCATCCGCATCAGCACCTTGCGTCCGCCCTCGGAGGCGAGGTCGAGGCCGATGGAGCGCTTATTGCGATTGGCGCCGACGAAATAGGCTGCGTCATCGTCATGGAACGGGGGGCCCCAATCGCGGGTCTCGTCGCCGGCGGGCGGCTCGACCTTGACGATGTCAGCGCCGTGGTCGCCCAGAATCTGCGTGCAGTAGGGGCCACCGAGCACACGCGACAGATCGATCACGCGCAGGCCGGCAATGGCGCCGGGGGCTACGGGTAAACTCATTCAATCAGCCTTCTCTTGAGTGTCGTTGTTATTATGCCGGAGAATATCGTGAAGGCTGTCAGAGCTAGCGGGCTTCGGCGCAAGCGGCAATGGCGTTATCCGGGTAGCCGATATGAGCGCGGGGCGAACGCAAAAGGTCCGACGGGTGCCGGGCCTTTTTGTGGGGTGATCTCTTTTACTCCGCCCTCATCCTGAGGAGCCGCGCAGCGGCGTCTCGAAGGATGGCCGAAAAGGCTTCGAGCCAAGCCGGTTCATGGTTCGAGACGGCGCCTGAAAGGCGCCTCCTCACCATGAGCGACGGAGACTGGTTGGACCGTCTCACAGAATGACCGACCGCACCTCGATATTCCCGCGCGTGGCATTCGAATACGGGCAGACTTGGTGTGCCTTCTCGACCAGTGCTTCTGCGTCAGCGCGATCGAGGCCCGGTAGCGCGATGGCGAGTTCGACATCGAGGCCGAATCCGCCAGCCGAACGAGGGCCAATGCCGACGGTTGCGGTCACCGAGACGTCAGCCGGCACCTTCAGTCCGCCCTGCGACGATACGAACTTCATGGCGCCGATGAAGCAGGCGGCGTAGCCGGCCGCGAACAGTTGCTCGGGATTGTTGCCTTCGCCGCCGGCGCCGCCGAGTTCCTTCGGCGTGACGAGCTTGACGTCGAGCGCGCCATCGGTGGTGGCGGCGCGGCCGTCACGGCCGCCGGTGGCCTTGGCGCTGGTCTTGTAGAGAACGTTCACGGACATGGTGGGTCTCCTTCAGGCTGTGACGCTTGCGCGTCGTTGATTGGTGTCTGCATAATTGCGCACAATTAGATTGTGTGCAATATAAAAAGGATGATTGCGCGATTAAATTGTGCTCAATAGATCGTGAAGAGGCCTTGGCGGCGACGGCGACCCGTGACCAGATGGTGAGCGTGGAGAAGACGATGGCGAAGAAAACGGCCCCCGCGGGCCTGCTGCAGCTCGATAACCAAATCTGCTTTGCGATCTATTCCGCAAGCCACGCGTTCAACCGCGTCTACAAGCAGCTGCTCGACAAGCTCGGGCTGACTTATCCGCAATATCTGGTGATGCTGGTGCTCTGGGAGCGCGATCGGGTGCCCGTGAAAGAGATCGGCGAAAAGCTGTTTCTCGATTCGGGTACGCTGACGCCGCTGCTGAAGCGGCTGGAGGCGGCCGGCCTCGTCAAGCGCACCCGCGGCGCGGAGGACGAGCGGACGGTGATCGTGACGCTGACGGCGCAGGGGCAGGCCATGCGGGAAAAGGCGAAGTCGGTGCCGCAGGGAATTCTGGATGCCTCGGCCTGCACCGCGGACGAGCTGGTGGCGATGAAAAACGAGATCGTCGCGCTGCGGGATCGGTTGAACAGGGCGCTGGATGAGTAGCGCAGGCTAGAGGCGCTTCTTCGCGAAGGCGCGGCCGGAATGTGATTTCAGGTATTTCTCGAATGCCAGCGCGCGATGTTTGTCGGGAAATGCGCAATACCAGACAGGCTGCCAGGGCATGAACTTCGCCGTGTGCGTGGATCGGCCGGCATTGTGCTCTGCGATTCGCTTTCTCAGATCGGCAGTTGCGCCGATGTATTCCTGGTCAGGAAGCGGAATGCTCCGGAGAATGTAGACGTACCACATGACGGCGTTCGCCTGGGATCGTCGGACGGGAGCGGATAGGGCATGCCAGAAAAATCAGAGCAAAGCTTCAGTCCGTCTTCGCCCTGCGGGCTTCGCCGGACACCACGCTTCGCCAATCGGCTCTGCGCGGCTGCGCCACGCGTAGCCAACTGGCGAAGCGTGGTGGAGCCAGGCGGGATCGAACCGCCGACCTCTTGCATGCCATGCAAGCGCTCTCCCAGCTGAGCTATGGCCCCGAAACCTGCGACGAACTGGGTCGTCGTCGCGCGGCAAACCCAAACCACATGTTCGGGCAGATCACAAGTCCCAAGTCGATATCAAGTCGGGATCTTGTCAGGTTCTTGTCACTTAACCTTCTTCATCGTTCGAATGATCGCCGATGATGTCGGTGACGTCGTCATCACCTTCCTCTTCGTCGGCGATGAAGGTTGAATCGTCGTCGTCATCGTCGATCGTATCGTCGACCTCGATGTCATCCTCGGATTCCAGCACGGCAGCCTTCTTGCCGGTGTTCTCCTCGGCATCGGCTTCCTCGAGGGACACCATCTCCTCGTTGTCCAGCGTCTCGTTTTCGTCGGTCGCGTTGGCGGCCGCGGCGCGGTCGGCGGTGCGGCCGCGGGTCGGCGCAACGGGAGCGATCGGCACCACCTCACCGGTATAGGGCGAAATCACCGGGGTTTTGTTGAGGTCGTAGAACTTCTTGCCCGTGGTCGGGCAAATGCGTTTGGTTCCGAGGTCGGATTTGGCCACGTGCAGGTGTCCTGGGGATTTCTTGAAAAACGGTGCTTCACTTGGCTAGTTGAGACGCGCATGTCAATAGCGGTTTCCACGAGAATGACGGGCGGGTGACGCGCCGTGGCCCATATGCTACGAGCCCGCCTGCGCAAGGGAACACCATTTTGAGCCATCCAGACACACCTGCCACCCCGCCGACGCCCCTGACCGCGCGCAAAAGCGGCGCCTTGCGGGGGGCGGCGCGCGTGCCGGGCGACAAATCGATCTCGCATCGGGCTCTCATTCTCGGCGCGCTGGCGGTCGGCGAGACCCGAATCAGCGGTCTTCTCGAAGGCGAGGATGTTCTGAATACCGCCAAATCCATGCAGGCGCTCGGTGCCAAAGTCGAGCGGACCGGTGATTTCGCGTGGAAAGTCAATGGGGTGGGCGTTGCCGGCTTTGCGCAGCCGCTGGCGCCGCTGGATTTCGGTAATGCCGGTACCGGTTCGCGGCTGGTGATGGGCGCCGTCGCCGGCTGTCCGATTACCGTGACCTTCGATGGCGATGCCTCGCTGCGCAGCCGTCCGATGCGTCGCATCGTCGATCCCCTGGAGCTGATGGGCGCCAAGGTCGTTGCCAGCCAGGAAGGCGGCCGGCTGCCGCTGACCCTGCAGGGGGCCCGCGATCCCCTGCCGATCGTCTACAAGACGCCGGTGGCCTCCGCGCAGATCAAGTCCGCCGTGTTGCTCGCGGGCCTGTCGGCCCCCGGCGCCACGACGGTGATCGAAGCCGAGGCCAGCCGCGATCATACCGAGCTGATGCTCAGGCATTTCGGCGCCGACATCGTCTCCGAGAAGGAAGGTCCCCACGGCCGCAGGATCACCCTGCAGGGCCAGCCCGAGCTGAAGGGCGCAGATGTTGTCGTGCCCGCCGATCCCTCTTCGGCCGCCTTCCCGATGGTGGCGGCGCTGATCACGCCCGGCTCGGAGATCGAGCTGACGGATGTGATGACCAATCCGCTGCGCACGGGCCTGTTCACGACGCTGCGCGAGATGGGCGCCGCTATCGAGGAAACCGATGTTCGCGGCGATGCCGGCGAGCCGATGGCCAAATTCCGCATCAAGGCGTCGAAGCTGCGTGGCGTCGAAGTGCCGCCCGAGCGCGCACCATCGATGATCGACGAATATCTGGTGCTGGCAGTGGCGGCGAGCTTCGCCGAAGGCACAACGATCATGCGCGGATTGCAGGAGCTGCGCGTCAAGGAATCCGACCGTCTGGAAGCCACCGCTGCGATGATCCGCGTCAATGGCGTGAAGGTCGAGATCGTCGGCGACGATCTGATCGTTCACGGCGCCGGCCGGGTCCCAGGTGGCGGCACGGTCGCCACCCATATGGATCACCGCATCGCCATGTCGGCTCTCGTGATGGGCTGCGCTTCGGACGCGCCGGTCACCATCGACGACACCACCTTCATCGCCACCAGCTTCCCCGACTTCATTCCGATGATGCGCCGTCTGGGCGCTGATTTTGCTTAAGCGTCACGCAATTTCTCAGGTACTGACACGCGTATGATCATCGCCATCGACGGACCCGCCGCATCTGGAAAAGGCACGCTCGGCAAGCGGCTGGCGAAGCACTATGGGTATCGTCATCTTGATACCGGTGTGCTCTATCGCGCGGTGGGCTTTGCGCTGATCGAACGCGGGATCGATCTCAATAACGAGATCGAGGCCGTCCACGCCGCCGAAAGCCTCGATCCCGAGCATTTCGGGAACCCGGCCCTCAAGACCCAGCAGGCCGGCGACGCGGCTTCGATCGTTTCGGCTTTTCCGCGGGTTCGCGAGGTGCTGCTCAACTTCCAGCGTCATTTTGCGGAGGAACCGCCCGGCGCCGTGCTCGATGGCCGCGACATTGGAACCGTGATCTGCCCGAATGCGGATGTGAAGATCTTTGTGGTGGCCGATCCCGCCGTCCGTGCCCGCCGTCGCACGCTGGAGGCCAAAGCGCGCGGCGAGGACGCCGACGAGGCGCTGGTGCTGGCCGATATCCTCAAGCGCGACGAGCGTGATCAGAACCGCCCGGTCGCGCCTTTAAAACCGGCCAAAGATGCATACTTGCTGGATAATTCCAATTTGGATATAGAAGGCGGCGTCCGGGCCGCCATCGACATTGTCGAGGCCGTCCGAGCGGGCCGGCAGCGGGTCTGATCGATCTCTCCCATCGGAGGGGCATCAAGGCGAAACCGCAGCCGTCATTGGAGGAGCGCCCGCTCCCGGTCTCGAGCTGCGATACGCTCTTTTCTGGTTCCGGACATTCAAGCTGAACATACGCATCATTTGCGAAGGCATCCTGCCGGCCCGTTATTGCACCTCCATGCAAGGCGGTCGTCAGAGGTTGCGGACCTTTGACCCTTCGCAAGCGCTGCGCCCCTTAACCCGAACGGCCGGCAAGATACCGCATCTGGAGAACAAATGGCTTCTGTTGATTCCTACAATCCCTCGCGTGACGATTTCGCCGCGATGCTCGATGAGTCCTTCTCGGGCGGCAACCTTCAGGAAAGCTCGGTCATCAAGGGCCGCGTGGTTGCGATTGAAAAGGACATGGCCGTCATCGACGTCGGCCTGAAGACCGAAGGCCGCGTGGCGCTGCGCGAATTCGCCGGCCCGGGCCGTGAAAGCGATTTGAAGGTGGGCGACGAAGTCGAGGTGTTCCTCGACCGGATCGAGAACGCGCTCGGCGAAGCCGTGCTGTCGCGTGACAAGGCCCGCCGTGAAGAAAGCTGGGGCAAGCTCGAGAAGGCGTTCAACGCCAACGAGAAGGTCAACGGCGTCATCTTCAACCAGGTCAAGGGTGGCTTCACCGTCGATCTCGACGGCGCCGTGGCCTTCCTGCCGCGCTCGCAGGTGGATATCCGTCCGATCCGCGACGTCGCTCCGCTGATGAACAACTCGCAGCCGTTCCAGATCCTCAAGATGGATCGTCGCCGCGGCAACATCGTCGTGTCGCGCCGCACCGTTCTCGAAGAGACCCGCGCCGAACAGCGTCAGGAACTCGTCCAGAACCTCGAAGAGGGGCAGGTCATTGACGGCGTCGTCAAGAACATCACCGATTACGGTGCGTTCGTTGACCTCGGCGGCATCGACGGCCTGCTGCATGTCACCGACATCGCGTGGCGCCGCGTCAACCATCCGACCGAAGTGCTCACCATCGGTCAGACGGTCAAGGTCAAGATCATCAAGATCAACCACGAGACCCACCGTATCTCGCTCGGCATGAAGCAGCTGCTCGACGATCCGTGGCAGGGCATCGAGGCGAAGTACCCGCTGAACGCGCGCTTCTCGGGTCGCGTCACCAACATCACCGACTACGGCGCATTCGTCGAACTGGAGCCGGGCATCGAAGGCCTGATCCACGTCTCGGAGATGTCGTGGACCAAGAAGAACATGCACCCCGGCAAGATCGTTTCGACCTCGCAGGAAGTCGAAGTGCAGGTGCTTGAGGTCGACAGCGTCAAGCGTCGTATTTCGCTCGGTCTCAAGCAGACCATGCGCAATCCGTGGGAAGTGTTCGTCGAGAAGTTCCCGGTCGGCGCCACCGTCGAAGGCGAAGTCAAGAACAAGACCGAGTTCGGTCTGTTCCTGGGTCTCGATGGCGACGTGGACGGCATGGTCCATCTCTCGGATCTCGACTGGAAGCAGCCGGGTGAACAGGTCATCGACAACTTCAAGAAGGGCGACATGGTCAAGGCCATCGTCCTCGATGTGGATGTCGAGAAGGAGCGCATCTCGCTCGGCGTCAAGCAGCTCGAAGGCGACCCCTTCGCAGAGCCGGGCGACGTCAAGAAGGGCGCTGTCGTGACCTGCGAAGTGCTCGATGTGAAGGACTCGGGTATCGACGTCCAGATCGCCGGCACCGACTTCACGACCTTCATCAAGCGCTCGGAACTCGCGCGTGACCGCAACGATCAGCGCGCCGAGCGTTTCGCCGTCGGCGAGAAGGTTGATGCCCGCGTGATCCAGTTCGACAAGAAGGCCCGCAAGGTCCAGGTGTCGATCAAGGCGCTCGAAGTGGCCGAAGAGAAGGAAGCAATCGCACAGTACGGTTCGTCCGATTCGGGCGCGACCCTGGGCGACATTCTCGGCAAGGCGCTCAAGCAGAGCGGCGACAAGTAAGTCCCTGCTTACCTGTGGTGACAAATCGGGGCTCCGGCATTGCCGGGGCCCTTTTTGTTTCTATTCCACTCTCATCCTGAGGAGCGGCCAACGGCCGCGTCTCGAAGGATGGCGGCGCACTCCCGGGGTCAGGCCATCTCATGGTTCGAGACGGCGCTTCGCGCCTCCTCACCATGAGGGACGGAGAATGTGCGACACCCCCGTCACCTTGTTTTCTTCATATTGCCTCGCAATTGAGGTATTCCAGAAACCTCACCGAAAGGCTGCGCAGACGATGGATGCAGCCCCGCCGCTGTTCAGGAGCCCCTCATGTCGCTTGAATCGGATGTGATCGTCGATCGTCGCAGACTCCGTCGCAAGCTGACGTTCTGGCGAACCATTGCAGTCCTCGTGGCGGCGGTGGCGATTGTCGGCGGCGGCCTCTATGTGACGCGCTTTTCGAAGCAGGTCTCATCCGGCGCCATTGCACGCATCAAGATCGAAGGGCTTATCCAGAGCAACAACGAACGCATCGAGGCGCTGGAGCGGCTGGAGAAGTCGTCGGCTGCCGCGGTCGTCGTGCATATCAATTCACCCGGCGGCACCGTTGCCGGTTCCGAGCAGCTCTATGACGCGCTGAGCCGGCTGAAGGCCAAGAAGCCCATGGTGGTGGTGGTCGAAGGCGTGGCTGCGTCCGGCGCCTATATCGCGGCGCTCGCCTCGGATCAGATCGTGGCGCAGCAGACGTCGATGGTCGGTTCCATCGGCGTGCTGGTGCAGTTTCCCGTTCTCAGCGGCCTGATGAAGACGATCGGCGTGCAGCTCGACGAAGTAAAATCGTCGCCGCTGAAAGCATCGCCGAACGGTGTCGATGCGCCCTCGCCGGAGGCGCGCGCTGCGCTGGAAGCGCTGGTGAAGGATAACTACGCCTGGTTCCGGGGCCTCGTGCAGAATCGCCGGGCGATGGACGATACGCAGATCGAGAAAGTTGCCGATGGCCGCGTTTTCACCGGTCGTCAGGCGATCGGACTCAAGCTGATCGATCAGATCGGCGACGAAAAGACTGCCGTTGCGTGGCTTGTGGCTGAAAAGAAGATCAAGAGCGATCTGCCCGTTCGCGACTACAAGCTGTCGCCGAAGTTCGGAGATCTGAGTTTCCTGCGTGCGGCCACGTCGATTGCGCTGGATGCGGTGGGTCTGTCATCCATCGCGCGTCAGGTGGAGCAGGGCGGCTTTGCGCAAGCCATGGATGGTATGGGTCTCGACGGGATGCTGGCGCTGTGGCGGCCGGTATCGTTGAACTGAGCTTGAATCCTGAAGATGTCGCCCGGTTGGGCCGCAACCCGCCTTTCTGTGCCGGAAGTTGGAGGCCAAGCTTCTTTTCAGGCGTTTGTCACGCGTTTTCCGGGCCGCTCTCAGTCATTTAGCGTCTTGACAGCTCAACGCTTTTTCACGGAAATGCATCTCCCAATCCAAAGTCCAACGTCTCGATGATCAAATCCGAACTCGTCCAACGCATCGCTGAACACAACCCGCACCTCTATCAGCGGGATGTGGAGAACATCGTGAATGCGATCCTCGACGAAATCGTCGCGGCGCTGGCGCGGGGCGATCGCGTCGAGCTGCGCGGCTTCGGCGCCTTTTCGGTCAAGCATCGTCCGGCGCGCGCGGGTCGCAATCCGCGCACTGGCGAGCATGTTCCGGTCGATCAGAAGAGCGTGCCTTTCTTCAAGACCGGCAAGGAAATGCGCGAGCGCCTGAACCGCGATCCGTCCGCGCCGGAGCCGGACCGGGCATCGGAAGCCAGCGCTTCCTGAGCGGTTCTGCTCAACGCGATCGCTAGGCGGCTTCGTTTCTGCTTCGCTGTTACGTGAGAGATGTCGATGCGCAAATTCCTCACGGCTCTGGTCGTTGTTCCCGTTGCGATCCTCTTCATCGTGTTCGCCGTGGCCAATCGCCATCCGGTGACGATCTCGTTCGATCCCTTCAACAGCAGCGATCCCGCCATCGGTGCGACATTGCCGCTTTTCGTGGTGTTGATCGTCGTCGCCATTCTCGGCGTTATCGCCGGCGGTATTGCCACCTGGATCGGGCAGCGCCACTGGCGTCGCGCGGCTCGCCGGCACGAGGCGGATGTGCGCCGCGCCCGCAGCGAACTGGCCGATCTGCGGGCCGAGATGGCGACAGCCACAGCCACCCAGCGGCCAGTGCCAGGCCTGCCGGCCCCCTATGTGGCCGGCGAGCGAGACAAGGCCGGCGCGACGTTGTAGAACCCGCCCGGCTGTGTGCCAGTCGGCGCCTGCTTTACCGTTCATCCCGTTCCATTGCCTGCGGCCACTTTGAGCATGCCCCTGATCGTTAAAATATGCGGCCTGTCCACACCGGAGACGCTCGATGCGGCTCTGATGGCCGGTGCCGATATGGTCGGCTTCGTGTTCTTCCCGCCATCGCCGCGGCACGTCTCGCTGGATGTTGCCGAAAAGCTTGGCCGTCAGGCGAAGAAGGCGGTGAAAGTCGCGCTGTCGGTGGATGCCGACGATGCGTTGCTCGCCAACAGCATCGAGGCGCTGCGTCCGCAGATCCTGCAGCTGCACGGCAAGGAAAGCGTCGCGCGCATTCGCGATATCAAACAGAAGTTCGGCCTGCCGGTCATGAAGGCCATCGCTGTCGAGACCAAGGCCGACCTCGCTGCGCTGTCCGGCTATGCCGCTGTCTGCGATCGCATCCTGTTCGATGCCAAGCCGCCGAAGGACGCGACGCGCCCCGGCGGTCTCGGTGCGGCCTTCGACTGGCATCTGCTCGAAGGGCTCGATCTCAAGCTGCCCTTCATGGTGTCGGGTGGATTGAACGCAGAGAACGTCGCCGATGCCGTGCGGATCACGCGCGCAGGCGGTGTCGATATTTCGTCCGGCGTGGAAAGCGCGCCGGGCATCAAGGATCCCGATATGATCCGCGCCTTCATCCGCGCCGCGCGCGCAACGGAAGAACTGACGACCTGATGACAAAAGCCATTCCCAATTCCTACCGGTCCGGTCCCGACGAAACCGGCCATTTCGGCATCTTCGGCGGTCGCTTCGTCGCGGAAACCTTGATGCCGCTGATCCTTGAACTGGAAAAGGCCTACGCGGAAGCCAAGGCCGATCCTGCCTTCAAGAAGGAGATGGACGGTTACCTGAAAGCCTATGTCGGCCGTCCGTCGCCGCTCTATTTCGCCGAGCGGCTGACCGAACATCTTGGCGGCGCGAAAATCTATCTGAAGCGCGAGGAGCTGAATCACACCGGCTCGCACAAGGTGAACAACGTGCTCGGCCAGATCATGGTCGCGCGCCGCATGGGCAAGAAGCGCATCATCGCCGAGACCGGCGCCGGCCAGCATGGCGTGGCCACGGCAACGCTCTGCGCCCGCTTCGGCCTCGAATGCATCGTCTATATGGGCGCGGTGGACGTCGCCCGTCAGCAGCCGAACGTGATCCGCATGGAAATGCTCGGCGCGAAAGTCGTGCCCGTGCAGGTCGGCGCGCGCACGCTGAAAGATGCGATGAACGAGGCGCTGCGTGACTGGGTCACCAATGTGCACAACACGTTCTACTGCATCGGCACCGTCGCCGGCCCGCATCCGTATCCGATGATGGTGCGCGACTTCCAGTCGATCATCGGCGACGAGACCCGCGCGCAGATGCACGAGATCGAAGGTCGCCTGCCGGATTCGCTGATCGCCTGTATCGGCGGTGGCTCGAATGCGATGGGCCTGTTCCATCCGTTCCTCGACGATCCCTCCGTCGATATCTACGGCGTCGAAGCCGCCGGCCACGGCCTCACCGATCTGCATGCGGCGTCGATCGCCGGCGGCCGCCCCGGCGTGCTGCATGGCAACCGCACCTATCTGCTGATGGATGAGGACGGCCAGATCCAGGAAGGCCATTCGATCTCGGCCGGCCTCGATTACCCCGGCATCGGCCCGGAGCATTCGTGGCTGCATTCCATCGGCCGCGTGAAGTATCTCTCCGCGACCGACGAGGAAGCGCTGGCGGCGTTCCAGCTGCTGTCGAAGCTCGAAGGCATAATCCCGGCGCTCGAGCCGGCGCATGCGCTCGCCAAGGTGAGCGAACTCGCACCGATCTTGCCAAAAGATCACCTGATGGTCGTCAACCTCTCCGGCCGCGGCGACAAGGACGTCCCGCAGGTCGGCGATATTCTGAAGGGCCGCCAGTCGTGACCACCCGCATCGATACCCGTTTCGCTGAACTCGCCGCCGAAGGCCGCTCCGCTTTTGTCACCTTCGTGATGGCCGGCGATCCCGATCTTGCCACCTCGCTCGAGATCGTGAAGGCGCTGCCCAAGGCTGGCGCTGACATCATCGAACTCGGCATGCCCTTCACCGATCCGATGGCCGATGGTCCGTCGATCCAGGCGGCGGGGCTGCGCGCGCTCAATGTCGGCATGACCCTGCGCAAGACGCTGCAGCTCGTGCGCGACTTCCGCAAGACCGACGACAAGACCCCCATCGTGCTGATGGGCTACTACAATCCGATCTATATCTACGGCGTCGACAAGTTTTTGCCCGACGCCAAGGAAGCCGGCGTCGATGGCCTGATCATCGTCGACCTGCCGCCGGAGGAAGACAACGAGCTCTGCATTCCCGCCATGAAGGCTGGCCTCAACTTCATCCGTCTCGCGACGCCCACCACCGACGACAAGCGTTTGCCGGCGGTGCTCGCGAACACCTCGGGCTTTGTTTATTACGTCTCGATCACCGGCATCACCGGAGCCGCCAGCGCTGATACGTCCGCCGTGAGTGCGGCCGTCGCGCGCATCAAGCGTCACACCGAACTGCCGGTCTGCGTCGGATTCGGCATTCGGACGCCGGAGGCTGCGCAGGCGATCGCCAGCCACGCCAATGGCGCGGTGGTCGGCACGGCACTGGTCGATGCGCTCAAGAATTCGCTCGATGCCGACGGCAAGGCTACGGCCCGGACGGTAACGGCGGTTGCGGATCTCACTGCGGCGCTTGCTGCGGGAGTCCGTGGGGCAAAACAGGCCGCAGAATAAGCCCAATTAGGCCCTAACCGGCCGGAACCACGGTTGCCGGTCCCCACCCGGACCGCCATATGTATCGGAACAGCGACGCCCGACCAACGCGACGCGGAGACTGAAATGAACTGGCTCACCAATGTCGTCCGTCCCAAGATCCGTAACATCTTGCGACGGGAGACGCCGGAGAATCTCTGGATCAAATGTCCGGATACCGGCCAGCTCGTGTTCTACAAGGACGTCGAGAGCAATCAGTTCGTCATTCCCGGATCGAACTATCATATGCGCATGGGCGCCACCGCGCGCCTGAAGTCGATCTTCGATCACGAAACCTGGTACGACGTCGCGCTGCCCGAAGTGATTGCCGATCCGCTCAAGTTTCGCGACGAGCGCAAATATGTCGACCGCATCAAGGATGCCCGCACCAAGACGGGCATGCAGGATTCCGTGAAGGTCGGTTACGGCAAGATGGAAGGCATGGGCACCGTGGTGGCCGTGCAGGATTTCGATTTCATGGGCGGTTCGCTCGGCATGGCGGCCGGGGAAGCGCTGGTCCGCGGTCTCGAGCTCGCTGTCGAGAAGAAGTCGCCTTTCATCGTCTTCGCGGCTTCAGGTGGCGCGCGCATGCAGGAAGGCATTTTGTCGCTGATGCAGTTGCCGCGCACCACGGTGGGCGTGCAGATGCTGCGCGAAGCCAAGCTTCCCTACATCGTCGTGCTCACCAATCCGACCACCGGCGGCGTCACCGCGTCCTATGCGATGCTGGGCGACATTCATATCGCCGAGCCCGGTGCGTTGATCGGCTTCGCCGGCGCCCGCGTGATCGAGCAGACCATTCGCGAAAAGCTCCCCGAAGGCTTCCAGCGCGCCGAATATCTGCGCGATCACGGCATGGTGGACATGGTGGTGCATCGCCACGACCTGAAGCCGACGCTGGCACGCCTGTGCCGCCTGCTCACCAAATCGCCGGCTGTCGAAACCGCACCGCGCGTGGCCCCCGAGCAGATCGCCGTGGCTCCGGATGCGGTTTCGGCCCCGCAAGCGTGAGCGAGACCGCGCCGACATCATCGCCGCTCGGCGAGATTCTGGCGCGAATCTCGTCGCTGCATCCGAGCACGATCGATCTGTCGCTGGAGCGCATGCAGCGACTGATGGCGCAGCTTGGCCATCCCGAGCGCAGGCTGCCTGACACCATTCATGTCGCCGGGACCAACGGCAAGGGTTCGACCATCGCCTATCTGCGCGCGATCCTCGAAGCCGCCGGCCTCAGCGTCCACGTTTACACCTCGCCGCATCTCGTGCGTATGAACGAGAGCATCCGCCTTGGCGGCATGCTGGTGAGCGACGACGATCTGCGCGATGCCTTCGCTCATGTCGAAGCCGTCAATGCCGGGGCGCCGATCACGCTGTTCGAGGCGGAGACGGCGGTTGCCTTCCATATCTTCGCCAATCATCCAGCCGACGTGCTGCTGCTCGAAGTCGGCCTCGGCGGCCGGCTCGATGCAACCAATGTCATCGAGAAGCCGATGGCCAGCGTCTTCACGCCGATCGCGATCGATCACACGGATTTCCTCGGCGATAGCGGCGAAAAGATCGCGATGGAAAAGGCTGGTATCATCAAGCGCCGCGTGCCCGTCATCAGTGCCGGGCAATCGCCCGACGTTGCTGCCGTCCTGGAACGTGCGGCGCGCAGGGCGCATGCACCGGTTCACAGCGCCGGGGAGCAATGGCACATCAGCGTCGAGCGCGGCCGGCTCGTCTATCAGGATGATCGTGGCCTGATGGATCTCGCCGCACCGCGGCTGTTCGGCCGTCACCAGTTCGGCAATGCCGGCCTTGCCATCGCGGCGCTGCGCGCGCTGCCGCAGTTCAGGTTCGATCCGTCGATCTACGAACGCGGCGTTGCCGGCGCCGAATGGCCTGCCCGCATGCAGCGGCTGACCTCCGGCAAACTGCTCGCGCTCGCGCCGGACGATTCCGAACTCTGGCTCGATGGCGGCCACAATGTCGAAGGCGGCCGTGTCATCGCCGAAGCGCTCGGCGATCTCGAGGAGCGCGTGCCGCGACCTCTCGTGGTCATTGTCGGCATGATGGCGAACAAGGACGCGAGCGGCTTCCTCGCCAATTTCGCGGGACTTACGCGCCACATCATCGCCGTGCCGATTCCCGATCGCGCTGGCGTCATGCCGGTGGAGACGCTGGCCGACGCGGGGCGCGCGCTCGGCATGCGCGTGGAGACGGCGGACAGCGCCGGTGCTGCGCTGCAGTCATTGCGCCGGCTTGCTTACGAGGTGCCGCCGCGGGTGCTGATCTGCGGCTCGCTCTATCTGGCGGGCCATGTTCTTGCGGAAAACGGCACGCTGCCGACATAACCTCCGCCCGTCATCCTAAGGAGCCGCGTAGCGGCGTCTCCCAGCGAATGGCGTAGCCATTCGCAAGGGATGGCCGAAGAGCGCCGGGCCAAGCCATCTCATGGTTCGAGACGGCGCTGCGCGCCTCCTCACCATGAGGGGCGGTGTGTCGCGCTCCGTCTGGGCGACCAGCAGCGCCAAACGACGGACTGCATTTCCAGTCAGACTCTCAGGATAAGGGGGCGGAGTTTTGTACTTTGTGAAAACGGCACGCTACCTGCATAAAAACACATCGATATCAGTCATCTCTGATTGATTCCTGCTTGATTCTGGGGAGGTTCGATGCGCTTCGCTGCTATTGCCGACGTTCACGGCAATCATTTTGCCCTTGAGGCTGTTGTCGCCGATATCCGTGCGCAAGGCATCGCCGACATCGTCAATCTTGGCGACATGGCCAGCGGTGCGCTCGATGCGCGCCGTGCGGTCGAGGTCATGATGGGCCTCAATGCCGCCAATGTCCGCGGCAATCATGATCGTTACATCACCGACTACAAGCTTGATGACATGTGGCCGTCCGATCGGCTGGCACACAGCCAGCTCGAACCGGCGCAGATGGAATGGCTGCGTGCGCTACCCTTCAGCGCGATCTATCGCGATGAGGTCTATCTCTGTCACGCGTCGCCGGATGACGACAACGCTTACTGGACGGAAGCGGTGACGCCTGAAGGCGTGGTCCATATGGCTTCGATCGAATCCATCGAGGAGAAGGCCAAGGGCATCACGCAATCGCTCATCCTGTGCGCGCACACCCATATCGCCCGCTCGGTGCGGCTCCGCGATGGCCGCATGATCGTCAATCCCGGCAGCGTCGGCGGCCCCGGCTATCGCGATGTCGCGCCTTATCCGCACACGCTCGAAGTCGGCACGCCCGATGCGTGCTACGCAATTCTGGATTCCACCTCAGGACGCTGGGACGTGACATTCCGTCAGGTGCCCTATGACCACGAAGCGATGGCTGCACTGGCGCGGCAGAACGGGCGGCCCGAATGGGCGAGCGCGCTGGCAACAGGATGGATCAGATAACTCTGCCCCTCATGGTGAGGAGCGCGCCCTTGCGCGCGTCTCGAACCATGAGTTGACCGAACTCCGTCACCATCCTTCGAGACGCGGCCTGCGGCCGCTCCTCAGGATGAGGGGGAGCAGCAAACAAAAACGGCCGGCGAGATACTCACCGGCCGTCCTTCAAACTCACATCGTCCGCAGCTTATACCGCCGACGAAATCCACTGCTGCAGTTTCGCCTTCGGCGCAGCGCCGACCTGACGGGAGGCCATTTCGCCGCCCTTGAAGATCATCAGCGTCGGGATCGACATCACGCCGTATTTCGAGGCGGTCTTCGGGTTCTCGTCCACATTCAGCTTCACGATGGTGACTTTCTCGCCCATCGCGGCCGAAATCTCGTCGAGGGCCGGGGCGATCATGCGGCAGGGGCCGCACCATTCGGCCCAGAAATCGACGACCACCGGGCCCGGCGCGCCGAGCACCGCGGTTTCGAAATCGGCGTCTGAAACCTTGCCAACACCCATGATCTTGTCCTCGTTCTCGTCAATGAAGGCGCCTCGGGAATCGTGCGCCAGAAATGATGCATCCAACCTATGAATGCCCCCTTGCCGGGTCAAGGCATGGTCACGCAGCGATGATGGCGGCCAGCTCCGCGTCCAGCGCGGCGCTGGAAATCTCCATCATCTCAATGGTTTCCGTCCAGAGCAGGGCGGCGCGCACGGGCCGGTCGGGATACAGTTTCGCCAGCACCCCGCGATACAGGGCGAGCTGCCGGATATAGGCTTTTGGCGCGGCCACGAGCTTGCGGGGCGGATTGTGGTTGGTCTTGTAATCGACGATTCGCACTTCTGTGGATTTCGCCACCAGCCGATCAATCTGCCCCGACACGAGAAAGGTCGAGCCGTCGAGGCGCTTGAGGCGGCCGGCCACCGCGACCTCCGCCCGGCTGCCCGGTGCGAACAGCGCAGCGAGACCTGGCTCGGCCAGCAACGTGAGCACCTGCCGGGCCAGGGTGCCGCGCTCGATTTCGGTCCAGTTGCTGGCGTTACGGGCGAGAAACGCCATCGCCGTGTCCTGTCGCTTGTCCGCGGCGATGTCGGGCAGCGATTGCAGCAGCCGATGCACCAGATTGCCGCGCTGCCGGGCCATCTTCCGTTGCCGTTCCGTGTCGTCGCCGCGCGGTGCGAAGCGGTCGTCATCCTCCGCGTCCGAAGGCCGCAGCAGGCTTTCGCGCCGCGGCTGATCGCCGGCCGTTCCGCGTAGCCAAGCCGGCTGTTCGATCGGCGCAGCCGCCGTTACGGTCGCCGCGGTGCTCCGCGCCGGCGCGGTGTCGCCCGGCTTGGTATAGCGCTTCACCACGCCGTCCGGCGCGCGCACCTCTTGCAGATGCAGGCCGGATGTTTCCAGTCCCTTCTGGATCAGGTCATACCAGGAATGCTCGCGCACGGCGTTGCGGTTGCCCGGCATGCAGCCGCCGACAATCAGCCGGTCTGCCGCACGCGTCATTGCCACATAGAGCAGCCGCCGATATTCGTCCTCGGTGTCCTTGATCATCGCGGCGCGGGCCGTCGCGACCGCTTCCGGATCATCGCTCTTCTTGCCGGCCCAAACCACGACGCCGGCCGCGCCTGGCGCGGCATTGCCTGTCGGTAGCTGGATCAGGTTCATCCGCTGCGAGTCAGATGGGGACGAGGTCGTGTCCACCATGAACACAACCGGTGCTTCCAGACCTTTCGCACCATGCACGGTCATCACCCGCACCTCGTCGCGCGTGATCTCCATGTCGCGTTTCACTTCAGTATCCGCCGCGCGCAGCCAGGTGACGAACCCTTGCAGTGACGCTGGCGCCTTGCGCTCGTAACCGAGCGCAAGTTCGAGGAATTCGTCGAGCGCATCATTGGCCTCATGGCCGAGCCGCCGCAGGATGCGCGCCCGCCCCCCATCGCCGCCGAGCAGCCACGCATAGAAGGCGAACGGCGTCTCGCTGGCGAAGTGTCGTTCGCAGGCGATCAATCGTGCCAGCGCGCCATTCAGCTTGGCATCGCCGGCCGCCTTTTCGCCGAGCGAGGCGCGCAGCGACAGTCCATTCCGGTCCCACGCGATCTTGAACAGGTCGTCGTCGTCGAGTCCGAACAGCGGGCTTTTCAGCGCCGTGGCGAGCGCGAGGTCGTCCTGTGGCAGCAGCAGCGCATCGGCGAGGTTCATCAGATCGATGATGGCAATGTGCTCGGTCAGTTTCAGCCGGTCGGCGCCGGCCACGGGAATATCGGCATGTTTCAGCGCCTGGATGATCGCATCGAACGCCGCACCGCGCCGCCGCACCAGGATCAGGATGTCGCCATAAGACAGCCGGCGCCGCTTGCCGAGCGGTCCTGTCTCTGTTCTTGCCGCGAGCAGCGCCTTGATCTCCGCCTGAACGCGCCGCGCCAGCTTCACCTCAGGGCTGGTCTCGGAACGCTTGTCGAACGGCGCGTCCCAGCCCTCGATGCTCGGTCGCTCGTCGGGCTGTTCCAGTTCCCACAGGTCGATCAGGCTCGGTCCGGCATCCTCCAGCGATTCATGGCCGGGCGGCGCGCTGTCATTGTGAATGCTGCGATAGATCGCTTCATCGCGAAACACGTGATCGACCGACTGCAGGATCGCTGCGCCGGTACGAAACGAATAGGTGAAGGCGACCGGATCGAATCTCAGTCCGGCATTGGTGAAGCGTGTCTGCAGCGCGCGCCGGCGTTCGTCGAACTCGCGCGGTGCCGCGCCCTGGAACGAGAAGATCGACTGCTTCTCGTCGCCGACGGCGAAGATCGTCCGCTTGACGCCGTCGCGCGCGCCTTCGCCGGAGGTGAATTCCGCGATCAGATGCGTGAGAATATCCCATTGCCGCGGGCTCGTATCCTGTGCCTCGTCGATCAGCACGTGATCGACACCGCGATCGAGCTTGTAATGTACCCAGCCTGCGGCGCCGCTATCGAGCAGCGCCAGCGTCCGGTCGATCAGGTCGTCATAATCGAGCAGCCCGCGTTCGATCTTCTCGCGGCGATAATTTTCCGCCACCTGGCTTGCGATCGCCAGCAGAGCCTCCGTGCGTTCGCGCGTGGCGACGCCGCGGCGGCGGTCCAGCAGCGGGATGATGCGCTCGCCCTCGCGCTGCAGAGTGGCCAGCACATCGGGGCGGTCATCCGAAATCTTCTTGGTCGCCAGCGATTTTCGCAGGCTCTGCTCCTTGGTCAGGAACAGTTCGAGATACTTTTCGACCTGCTCGGTGCCGAAGAGAACGAGCGCGTCGCGCAGCCGCGTTGCCTGATCGCCATCGGTCTTGCTGCCGGTCGCAAGAATGTCGGCGGTGGCGATCCAGTCCCTGCGCGGCAAATGCGGGCCATCGACGATCTCAAGCTCGATCGCCTCGCGTGTATCGGTCGCGGACACGCCGAGCGTCGCGCAAAGCTGCGCCATCGCGATCTCGGTCGAGCCGGCATGAGCGATCCACGCCAGAAACTTATCGCGGCTCAGGCTCGCTTCGCGCACGACTTCGCGGAAGGTGACATCGGCGGCCGAAGTCATAGCGACAGTCAACGCCCTGCCTTCGGCGCTATCGGGCGCAGCTGCGGCTTGCAGCAGCACCTTGAGCGACGCGCGCTCCATCATCTCGTTCTGGTCGCGATCGTCGAGCACGCTGAAGCGGGCCGGCACGTTCGACTCGAACGGAAATTGCTGCAGCAGCCGTGTGCAGAGGGCGTGGATGGTCTGCACCTTGAGTCCGCCCGGCGTCTCCAGCGCGCTTGCGAACAGTTCGCGGGCTCGTGCGCGCATCCGCGCATTCGGCGTGGCTACGCCCGCATTGCGAATTTCTGTATCGAGCGCGGCGTCATCCAGCGTGACCCAATGCCCGAGCCGCGAAAATACGCGTTCCGCCATATTCGCTGCGGCGGCCTTGGTGAAGGTCACGCACAGAATTTTCTCCGGCGGCACGCCGTCGAGCAGCAGACGGATCACGCGGTTGACCAGCACATAGGTTTTGCCAGAGCCGGCATTGGCCGAAACGAATACCGAGGATGACGGGTCCGAAGCCAGCTTCTGCCTTGCCGTCGCGGCGTCGGGAATGTTGCGTGGGCCGCTCATGCCTCGGCTCCCCCGGAGGTGCCGCCATTGGCGGACCACTCCTTGATGCGAGCGAGATCGTCATAGGTGCCGTAGCGGTTCGACCACATGGACAGCGCGAGGGATGTGTAGCCCTGCGTTTCGTCCTCGAATTTTCGAATGAGGCCTTCGAGACGTGCGCGCGCCTCGATCGCGGCATCGTCGGGATGCTGCGGCTCGTCCTTGCGCTCGATACGCAGCTCGATGGGACGTTCCTCACCTGGTGGGTTGTTGCCGCTGAGGCGAACATAAGTGAGTTCGCTCACCGAGCTGCCTGCGGCAATGCCCGGGAAGCCGCCTTCGCGCAGGATCGCGGCTTCCAGCGTGAGCTGCGGCGACAGCCCCATCCTCACCTGTTTGCCCGTTGGCGGATTGCCGGTTTTGTAGTCGAGCAGCGCGAAGGTGCGGTCCGTGCGATGCTCGATACGGTCGGCGCGCGCTGTCAGCGTAAAGATCCGGCCTTGATCGAGCGGAATCCTGATTTCGCCTCCCACTTCCGCATCGATGCTGGCAACATTGATACGCCGTTCGATCTCCCAGTTCGCAAACCAGGATGCGATGCGCAGGAACCGCGGCCACCACAGCGCTTGCGCCTCCGGGCGGTTCATCAGTGGAGCGAAATGCGCTTTGCCGATGTTGCGAAGCGCCGCAGCAGGGTCGGGCGGCAGCGCCTTGCTGAACTCCAGCGTGAAATCGCCGATCGCATTGTGGATCGCCGAGCCGCGATCGGCGGCGGACAGCGGCATGTCCACGGGATCGAGCGGCGCGAGACCGAGAATGTATTTCGCATAGATCGAATAGGGATCGCGCAGCCAGTCCTCGATGGCAGTGACCGAGAGGCGCAGCGGCCGCGCGATCAGTGGCGGCTTCGGCTCCGGCTGCGTGATCGGCGTGACCTTGTCGGGCTGGTCCAGCGTTTCAGCATAGCGCACATAGGTCTCGCCGGCCTTGACCGCGGCTGCCCAGCGGTCCTCGCCCGCCACCGCTTCCAGGCGATGCAGGAACCGCGAGGCGACCGCCGGCGCACCGCCGACCTTTGCGGCATGGCTGAGGATCACTTCGTCATGGCCGAGCAACTGCACGAAGTCGTGGGCGGTGAGGCCGATGCGGCGCTCCGGCAGGTCGAGGCCGAGCTGGTTACGCATCGGCCGGCTCAGCCACGGGTCGATTCGTGGCGACGGCGGCCAGACACCCTCGACAAGGCCGCCGAGAATGACGCGATCGGATTGTGTGAGACGTGCCTCGAGCTGACCAAAGATGCGGAGCTTGGCATCGGCGACCTCCGGCCGTCGCACGATGCGATCGCCGAAGGCGGTCTGAAACACTTCCGGGTAGTCGCGCAGTTGCAGCGTAAGCCCGGAGAGGCGCAGCCGGTCCGCGCCGCCATCCTCCGGCGTCTCCATGACGCAGAGATCTTCGAACGCGTTCGCTAGCGCATTGCCACCTGTCCGGCCGGCCAGCGCAATGGCGCCGCCTTTGTCGTCGCGCGACAATCGCTCGATCGCCTCGCGGTGTCGCCTTGCGACCTCGGCGAAATCGATGGGGCGGGTCGGATGGATGCTCTCCAGCGGCGCCAGCGCCGTCTGCAGTTCCGCGATCAGATCTTCGGTACGGTCGAGCCTCTCGCCAGCGAGCTTCGCCCTCGGCTCTGCCGCGTGCAACATCGAGGCCTCACGGCGATGCAGCTTGCCGAGTTCGTCGCGGAAACGCGCGAAATCCTGTTTGAGTCCCGCAGTGCCCGGCGCCGGTCGCGTGCCGCGCAGCAATGCCAGCTCCAGCGTTTCGATAGCGTCCTTCCAGCCGTATGCCTGCTTGCCGAGCCGAAACAACGGATGTTTCAGCAGCGCGAGCAGCGTTGCCGGCTCGAACTGTTCGGCCGCAGCCTCGGCAACGAGTCGCGTGAAAATGCCTGCAGATGTTTCGGTCAGCGAATCGCCGCCGGAATCGTCGAACAACAGGTTCCAGCGTCCCAATGCCGCCATCACGCGCCGCGCCAGCGCGCGATCCGGCGTCACCAGCGCGGCGGATTTGTTCTGCTCATGGGCCTCGCGCATCGCGATCGCTATGCTGAGCGCTTCCATTTCCGGATTGGCGGCGGCAATGACAGAGAGTTTCGTCATGCCCGCAGCGATCTTCTGCTGAACGACGGGCTCGGCAAGGCGCTGATGCCATTGCGCCGTCGCATTGGACGGCCGCATCGCCTCCGAAGCCAGCAATTCGCGCCCATGTGGCGAAGGCGTGCCGAGGACGGTCACATCGCTGCGCTTGATATCGAAACGTTCCAGCAGCGCATGCAGCGCATATTGCGGATGGTTCGATGCAGAGGATTCGACGAAGCCCAGCACGTCCCTGCTGCCGCCGATCAGCTGCCACGAGGCCTCGTCCAGATCGGTGTCGAGGCCCGGTAGCACCACGGCGCCGTGCGGAAGCTGCGCCACTGCGTGCAAAAACTTCGCCGTGGTCGGCATCGAGCCGGTGGAGCCTGCGGCGATAATCGGCCCGCCTTTGTGCGCCTTCAGCCGCGCCGCTTCTGCATCGATCAGGAGGTCGCGCCGCACCGCCGGCTCGATGGCGTCGTGCGCCGTCATGATGTTCGGCCACACCTCCCTGGCGATGGAAAGGAATTGCAGCGTCAGTTGCCAGTAGCGGTCGAGCGCATCGGGCACGAGGCCGTCGAGCGCGCTCCACTTGACCTGGCGTGTCGCCATGTCATCCATCAGCCGCCCCAGATCGTCGGCCAGCGCGAGTGTAGAGGCGGGGCCGCCCACCACCAGCGGTGCCTGTGCGGGATCGCCGGGCGCGAGCCGCTTGGCCCAGGCGCCGATCAGTTGCGCCAGCAGCAGGCGGCGCTGCAGGCCATCGAGCGCGCGTGGCATGTCGGGGAGGTCCAGCGTCTCGGGCGCCGCCGCGTGCGCGAAAACGAGTTCTTCTTCATCCACATCGCCGAGCGGTACGATGCGTGGCAACAGCACGGCATCGCCGCCAAGCACGTCGAGAAACGCTTCCTGCGCCATGCGTCCCGCGCGCCGCGTCGGCAGGTACAGCGTGACGGTGGCGAGCTTTTCGCGATCATCGCGCGCCGAGAAGCCATCGATCAGCGTGCCATCCACCAGCGCCGCGACCAGCGTGCGCAGAAACGGCGCGGAAGGTGGAATGGTGAAAACGCGCATGATCGGCCCGATTCGGAGAACCGGTGCATCATGGCATGGGCGGCGCCGCTAAGGGAGTCGCGTGCTCCGAACCTCATGGTGAGGAGCGCGCCCTTTGCGCGCGTCTCGAACCATAAGCTGGCCGGTTCGGAGCGTAGCAACCATCCTTCGAGACGCCGCTACGCGACTCCTCAGGATGAGGGTGGAACTCAGGGCTGCTCGCTAAGCCACGCTTGCCAGGAACGCATCTTCCGCGGCGCGCACCGCGTCCGGCGTGCCGACATGCATCCACACACCGTCCAAACGCAGGCCGTAAAGACGCTCGGCTTCATTGGCGCGGTCGAACAGCTTTGTCAGCGCAAACTCACCGGAGGGCGCATCGGCAAAAATCGCAGGCGAAAGAATCGCGACGCCGGCATAGACGAACGGCACCACCTGATTCTCTTTCCGGCGGCGCAGCGTGCCATCGGCACGCATCTCGTAATCGCCCTTGCCGCTATAGCCGATGCTGTTCGCGGTCGGTGCCATCAGCAGCAGGATATCCATCTTCGCCGGATCGAAATTCTCTGCGAGGCGCACGAGATTGGAGCGCGCGCCGTCGATCCACAGGGTGTCGGCATTGAGATGATAGAACGGCGCGTCGCCCAGCAGCGGCAGCGCCTTCTTGACGCCGCCACCGGTGCCGAGCACCTGGTCGCGTTCGTCGGAGATGATGATCTTCGGCGCGGTGCGCGACTTGACGTGATCGATAATCTGATCCGGCAGGTAATGTACATTGACCACGGCCTCGCCAATATCGGCGGCAGCGAGCTTGTCGAGCACGTGATCGAGCAGCGGCTGGCCGGCGACGGCAACGAGTGGTTTCGGCATGGTCTCGGTGAGCGGGCGCATGCGCAGCCCGAGGCCGGCAGCGAGAACCATGGCTTTGGTGGGCTTCACGGACATGACGATGCGTCTTTGGGTTCGACTCGGATGACGATTGGAGTGTAGCACGCCGTGCGGTATCGCGCATAAATTGATCGAGCAATAAGCGGACGATGTGACGACGATGCGACACCGTAACGCGCGTCAACAGCGCTTAGGCGTTCGCTGCTTCGCTCTCCTGCGGTCTGGAATTTTTCTTCTTCTTGTCGCCGGGTTTGAGGAAATTCACGCCGATCTGGTCGCCATTCACCCAGCCGAGTTCGCAGCGTCGATAAGCCAGGCCGGTGGATGACAGCAGCAGGAAGAATTCTTTCAGGTTAAGTCCTTCGACCGAGCTTCCGACGGTCAGCTTCGCACCGGTTTCGGATACGTCTTCGAGAACGCAGGCGCGGCGCCAAGTGCCGTCGATGCCCATCATCTGCGCGGGAAAGCCGCGCTCGAATACGACCCGATGATCCGTTCGTCGTTCCGTCGTCATGCTGACCGATCCTTACGCAACACCGCATGCCCATCACGCGAGGCATGGCCGATCCAGACGACAAGAGTAAGGCGATCGTGGCTAAGATTGCGTTAAGGATTGGGGGATGGGTGCACGTGACTGTTGCCGCCCGGCTTCTGCGATTAGACTGCACAGACGTCGTTTACTGGATCTCCGCTTTTGCGGGGATCGCATGCGGGGCAGACGGATCGTGCTATCCCCCCGGCGCCGGTACATACCGCTCATACCATGCGCGAAATTCAGCCAGCCGCGGATGCGCCAGCGAACGGGTGAGATAGGTCCAGATGCGCGGCTGGTGTTTCAGATAGTGTGGCTTGCCGTCGCGGCGGTTCAAACGTGCGAACGTTCCCAGCAGCCGTGTGTTCCGCTGCGCGGACATGATCGCATAGAGCTCCGCAAAGCCGGCGGCGTCGAAATCCGGCGCCGCTGTGCGCCGTGCCTTGATGTAGCGCGACAGCAGGGCGAGCTCGGTGGCCTCGGGCACGTCGATGCGCGCATCCTGTAGCAGCGAGACGACATCATAGGCCGGCGGACCCAGCACCGTATCCTGGAAGTCGATGACACCGATCCGGTTGATCCCGTCGCGCTCCGGCAGCCAGATCATGTTCGGCGAATGGAAGTCGCGCAGCACCCAGGTGCGCACCGTGACTTCGATCGAGGTGAGAAGATCGCGCCAGAGCGCGATGAACTCCGCCTGCAGTACCTCACTCGGCGCTGCACCGCGATCCGGCAGATACCATTCCGGCATCAGACCCACTTCGATCAGCAGCGCTTCAGTGTCGAAGACTGGGATCGCATAATCTCGATGCGGCAACAGCGGCAGCGTGTCCGGTAACGTCTTGCTGTGCAGCATGGCAAGCATGTCCGTCGCCGCCTGATAGCGCTCGACCATTGGCGCGGGAGGCGATCCCGCGATCACGCCTTCCGTACCGAAGTCCTCGGTGATCAGAAAGCCTGTATCGAGGTCGGCATGATGGATGACGGGTGCGGAGATGCCTTGCGCGCGCAACCCATTGGCGATGGCGACAAACGGCTTCACGTCTTCGGCCAGATGCACCGCGGCACTATACGACTTGCCGGCATAGATGGGCGCGCCGTCCGGCCGCTTCGGCGCATTCATCAGGATGAAAACGCCGTCATCCCTGATCAGCCGCGCATAGGAGCGTGTCGACGCGTCGCCCGCCATGCGTCTGCGGTTGGCCTCGAGATAGCCCGCCTGTTCGAGAAATTCCCGCAGCGCCTGCAGCCGCTGCACGATCGTTGCGGCCTTGCCATAACCGGTAATCTCTGCGGCGCGCGCCAGCGAGCCGAGCGCCGGGCGATGCGTCAATGCAATGTCGATGCGGTCGGCGGGCAGATCGCCCGCGGCGCGCTCCGGCCATTCGATCAGCGCGACGGTGCCGTCGGGCAACGGGGAGAGGCCGATCTCCTCCATCTCGGCGGGATCGGTAATGCGATAGAGATCCGCATGCACCAGCGGGAACGATGGCAGGTCGTAGCTCTGCGCCAGCGTGAAGGTCGGGCTCGGCACTTCCAGTTCGTCGTCGTCCGCGAGATAGCGGATCATCGCCCGTGCCGCAGAGGTCTTGCCGGCGCCAAGATCGCCGGACAGCGTGATCACATCGCCGGCGCCGATCAGCAGCGCGAGATCGGCCATCAATGCTGCTGTGGCCACTTCATTGGGCAATGCGAGCGAAAAGGTAAAAGGCGTGCTCATTCGGCCGCGTTGCGGTGCGCGGACTGGTCGAGTGGGAAGTCGCAGCTCACCGTGGTGCCGCGTCCCACCACGGAGTCGATCCGTACCTTGCCGCCATGCAGTTCGACGAAGGAACGCACCAGCGAAAGGCCGAGGCCGGCGCCGCGATGGCGCGATCCGTTGGCGTGGCTCTCGAACCAGTCGAACACCTTGTCCTGCTTGTCCGGGGGGATGCCGGGGCCGCGGTCGGTCACCGAGAAGGTGATCATGTGTTCGCTGCGGGCAGCCTTCAGGGTTACCGCAGAATCATGTGGTGCGAAGCCGACCGCATTGGCGAGCAGATTGTACAGCACCTGCACCACGCGGCTCTCGTCGCCGATGAAGCTGCCGATATCGGCACCGACATCCACCTGCAGCGCGATGCGGTCGCGCGCGAGGCGGTCCTGCACGCCTTCGGCCGCGGCATCGATGGTCTTGCGGATGTCGATCGGGCCGAGATTGAGCGACATGGCGCCGGCGTCGATGGTGGCGAGATCGAGAATGTTATTGATGATCGCCAGAAGCGCCGAGGTAGAGGTGGTGATGTAGTCGAGATATTCGGCCTGCTTGGCCAGCAGCGGGCCGGTCGAGGAATCGCTGAGCAGGTGTGCGAAGCCGATGATGGTGGTGAGCGGCGAGCGCAGCTCGTAGGAGACGTGGTGGACGAAATCCACCTTCATCTGGTCGGCTGCCTCCAGCGCCTCGTTGCGCTCGCGCAGAGCACGTTCGACATTCTCGGCATCGGAAATATCCTGGAATGTGAGCATAGTGGCGCCGTCGGGAAGCGGCATGCACATGCAGGCCAGCACGCTGCCGTCCTTGCGTTCCATCTTCAGCGGCACCGGCGCGCGATTGTCGATGGAGGTGATGGCGCCGCGGATCGTCTGCCACACCAGAGGTTCGTCGAACAGCGGCTTGCACCATGTCTCGACCATCTCAATATGCGGCTGCTGTTCCAGCGCCTCGTTCGACAGCCGCCACATCCGGCCGAACGCGGGGTTGAACAGTTGTGCGCGGCCGTTGCTGCCGAACACGGCGACGGCCTCGCCGAGCGCATCGAGCGTTTCGCGCTGAACGCGGATCAGGCCGTCAAAGCGGCGGGCGAGATCGAGCCGTTCGGTGACATCGTCGAACAGATAGGTGACGCCGCCTTCGGGATTCGGCGTGGTGACGATGGAGAGCGCGCGGCCATCCGGCAGATACCAGATATCCTTGTGCGCTTCGTTGGCGTGATAGGCTTCGTGCAGCTTCGTCTTCCAAGTGCGGAAATTCGGCTGCTCCGGCAGTTTTCGTGCAGCACGGAGGCGGTCCAGCACGCTGGAATCGTCGGGATTGCTGTCCAGAAAGACCCGATCGAGATCCCATAGTCGTCGATAGGCGTCGTTATAGAAGGCGAGGCGGCGCTGGGCGTCGAACACGGCGACGCCGGACGAGAGCTGATCCAGCGTGCGGCGATGGGCCTCCGCCATGCGGATCAGCGCCGTCTTCAGCGTGGCGGCTTCCGAAGCGTCGATCGCCATGCCCGCGCTGCCGCTGCCGATGCGTGCGGCGTGCACGTCAAAGATCTTGCGCTCGCCGGAGATCACGATCGGCACGCGCGCGGTGAACGGCTGGTTGTCGTTGAGGGCACGCGCGAGACTGGCACGATGGTCGCTGTCGAGCAGTTCCAGATTGCGGGCGATGGCGTCCGCGGTATCGGCCGCCTCGGTGGCACGCACATAGGCGGCATTGGCGAAAGCCAGCTTGCCGTCGGCGTGGCGGGCCCAGATTGGAGATGGCGCCGCGTTGGCGAAACCGCGCAGCGTGTCGCTCTCTTCCACCAGTTCCCGGTAACGCAGCGTCATTTCGGCGAGCTCGCGACGCAGGCCAGAAAGCTCGCGGATGCGCAGGATGGCCTGTCCGCCGATGGCACGGCCCATCGCTTCGATGGCGCGGCCGGTCGTGGTGGTGAGATTGAGGACGAAGCCTTCGCCGGCGTCGAGCAGCGCATCGATGGCGTGATCCATGCGCAGCGCCGGCTCCGGCGGCAGCCAGGTGCCGAACGCGAGAATGCGCTGCGGCTGATGCGCCTGCGGATCCTGCGACATCATGATCGCGGTGTCGCCGGAAATTTCGGGGCGGGTTTCACCGGCGGCCCAGGAGATCAGCACCTGCGGTTCCGTGAACAGCAGCGCGCGATAGCGGTCGGTTTCGGTCTGCAGCGCGTGCAGTTCGTTGCGCAGCCTGGTCTCGGTGCGCGCGGCGCGCTGGCGATTGCGCATCAGCAGGATCGCGCAGACCACGGAAAAGCCGAGTACCGCGCCGCCGGTGGTGAGCGCCGCGATCTCCTGACGGTCGAGGTCGAGCAGCCCGGCCACCGTCAACGGCACGTCTTCAGTGGCGAGTGCACGGGTGGTGGCGAGTATTGCGGACGCACCGACGCCGACGAGCCCGTCACGCACCATGGCAGTGCATGAGAGCAAGGTCCGACGCATCGCCGCGATCACGCCTGACATCCTTCGCCCCAAAACTGCACGACTCCCCAGGCGGTTCCTGCGCACCGCCGCAACGAATCGGAGGAGAATATCTGCTTCGGGAGTCGCCGGGTAAGAGTCCAGACCGTGAACGTGAATCAAGGGGTTAAGAAAAGGGCCGGTGTTTGAATCGAATTGCGGAGAGTGTGGCGAAAAGACTCTGCACTACTCCTTCCTCATCCGGAACTTCGCCCTCATCCTGAGGAGCGGCGTCTTCGCCGCGTCTCGAAGGATGGCCGCAAGCTCAGAGCCCGGCCATCTCATGGTTCGAGACGCGCGCAAGTGCGCTCCTCACCATGAGGGATGGAGATTACCTGCCTGTCGACCCAAACCCGCCGCTACCGCGCTCTGTCTCGCCCAGAGCCTGTACCACCATGAGTTCCGCCTGGCTCACCGGTGCGATCACCATCTGCGCGATTCTTTCTCCGCGCCGGATCGTGAAGGCTGCGCTGCCGTGATTGATCAGCAGCACCGAGATCTCGCCGCGATAATCCGCATCGATCGTGCCAGGCGAATTCAGCACCGTGACGCCGTGCTTCGCCGCCAGCCCCGACCGCGGACGCACCTGCGCCTCATAGCCATCAGGCAGCGCAATGCTCAGGGCTGTCGGTACCATCGCGTACTGGCCGGGTTCGAGGGTCACAGGCGCGGAATCCGGTACTGCCGCCAGCAGGTCCATGCCGGCGGCATGCGCGGTCTGATAGGCCGGCAGCGGCAGGCCCGCGCCATGGGGCAATTGCTGGACATCGACGGTGATGGCGGCGGTCATGCAGTGTCCCTCGTCACGGCGGAAGCGATGCGCGCGACCAGGGTCGCGGCGACATCCTCCTTGCTCATCGGCGCCCATGAATCAACGGCGATCTCGCCCGTTGCCTTGTCGCGCGTGAGCAGGTTCACGGTATTGCTGTCGCCACCCATGATACCGGTGGCCGGCGAGACGTCGTTGGCGACGATCCAGTCGCAGCCCTTGCGCTTGATCTTGGCTGTCGCGTTGTCGATCAGGTGTTCGGTCTCGGCGGCGAAGCCGATCACCAGCGGCGGACGATTGGTGTCGAGCTTCGAGATCGTCGCGAGGATGTCCGGGTTCTCGGTGAGCTGCAGCGGCGCCATCGTCTCGCCGGCTTTCTTCTTCAGCTTCTGCGCGCCTTCATTGACGACGCGCCAATCCGCGACAGCTGCAGCGAAGATCGCGATATCGACCGGTAACGTCGCTTCGACGGCGCTCAGCATGTCACGCGCAGATTCAACGTGCCTCACATTCACGCCGCGTGGTTCATCGAGCTCGACCGGCCCCGAAACCAGAATCACTTCAGCTCCCGCAGCACGCGCGGCATCGGCGATCGCGTAGCCCTGCTTGCCCGACGAACGATTGGCGATATAGCGGACCGGATCGATCGGCTCATGGGTCGGTCCGGCGGTGATCAGCACGCGCTTGCCCTTCAGCGGCTGCGGCCGCTGCGGTCGCAGCAGCACGTTGGCGGCGTCCGAGATTTCCGTCGGCTCCGCCATCCGTCCGACGCCGGCTTCGTTCCGCTCCGCCATCTCGCCGGCATTCGGCCCGATCATTCGGACGCCATCGTGCAGGAGCTGCGCGACATTGCGTTTCGTTGCGGCATTGCTCCACATCAGCGGATTCATCGCCGGCGCGATCAAAATCGGTTTGTTCGATGCGAGCAGGATCGCGGACGCAAGATCGTCCGCATGGCCGTTTGCCATCTTGGCCATCAGGTCCGCGGTGGCCGGCGCGACGACGATGAGATCGCACTCGCGCGCGAGGCGGATATGCCCGGCATCGAACTCGCTCTGCGGATCGAACAGGTCGGTATAGGCGCGTTCGTTGGAAAGCGCCGAGGCGGCGAGCGCGGTGACGAATTTCTGCGCCGCCTGGGTCAGGACGACGCGGACATGGATGCCGCGTTCCTTGATCCGGCGGATCAGGTCGAGCGATTTATAGGCGGCGATACCGCCGCCGATGATCAGCGTGACCTTCGGCTGGCTGCCACTGTGTTGCCGCAAGATTTCACGTGCATGCGGGGCTGCCGAGGCAGTTTCGGCGGCCGGCTCTGGGGGAAAACCAGAGGCAGACATGTGGCCGCCTTGCGATGCCTCACGCAAGATGACCCGGACCTCGTCCTCCACCGACCGCCCGTTGCGGGCCGCCCGGAGCCGCAATTCGTCGCGGATGGCATCGTCGAGCTTGCGGATGGTGAGATTGGCCATGGGCGCCTCGCGCTATTCTGATTGCAATGCTAGCATGATATGCTGGCATTGCAATCATCGCACGGTGAGCAAAATCCCGATGAATGTGAGCGCGATCACCCAGATGCCGATGGTCCGCCAGCGCGTCTGCCTTGCGCGGATTCTCCCAATGGCGGCAATGGTTTCATTGTCGAGCCGGACGCCGTTCCGGGTCATGGTTTCGAGCTGTTCGAGCACGGCGAGCGCCCGTGTCGCCAGCGCCGGCAGACCGGACGCCGCCTTGCCGAGCTCGCCGGCACCCGCGAGGGCGCCCTGGATCTTGCCCAGCGGCCCCAGATTACGCTCGATCCACTCGCGGACCACGGGATCGGCGACCTTCCAGATGTCCAGCTTCGGATCGAAAGTGCGCGCGACGCCTTCGACCACGACCATGGTTTTCTGCAACAGAATCAATTCCGGCCGTGTCTGCATGTCGAACAGGCCGGTGACTTCCAGCAGCAAGGTCAACAGCTTGGCCATGGAGATTTCCTCGGCCGTGCGATTGTGAATCGGCTCGCCGATGGCACGGATGGCCTGCGCGAAATTCTCCACCGAGTGATGGCCGGGCACATAGCCGGCCTCGAAATGCACTTCCGCGACCCGGCGATAATTGCGTGTGATGAAGCCGAGCAGGATTTCCGCGAGGAATCTCCGCTCCTTGAGCCCCAGCCGGCCCATGATGCCGAAGTCGACGGCCACCAGCCGACCGTCATCGCCGAGGAACAGGTTTCCCGGATGCATGTCGGCATGGAAGAAGCCGTCGCGCAGCGCATGGCGCAGAAAGCTCTGGATCACCTTGCGGCCGAGATCGGGCAGGTCGACATTGGCCGCCGCCAGTTTGGCGTGGTCGTTCAGCGCGATGCCGTCGATCCACTCCATCGTCAGCACATTGTGCGAGGTACGGTCCCAATCGACCGCGGGGACGCGGAAATCCGGATCGTTCTTCGTATTCTCCGCCATCTCGGAGAGTGCGGCAGCTTCAAGCCGGAGATCCATCTCCATCGCCACCGAGCGCGACATCACGGTGATGATTTCGACGAGCCGCAGGCGGCGCGCTTCGGTCGAATAGTGCTCGGCATTGCGTGCGACGAAGAAGAAGTCGCCGAGGTCGCGACGGAATTGCGCGGATACGTTCGGCCGCAGCACCTTCACGGCAACCATCTTGCGGACGCCGTCCTTGATCACTTCGGCGCGATGCACCTGCGCGATCGAGGCTGCAGCCACCGGCGGGGAAAAGCTCGCATAGAGCTGTGCCATCGGCCGCTCCAGCGAGGCCGCAACCACATGCTCGGCTTCGGTCAGCGAGAATGGGGGAAGGCGGTCCTGCAGATTCTCCAGATCGCGCGCCATGGCTATGCCGACGACGTCGGGGCGCGTGGCGAGAAATTGGCCGAGCTTCAGATAGGCCGGTCCCAAGCGTGTCAACGCGCGTGAGAGCTTCGGGCCGGTCTGCGCATTCTTGCGCTCGATCAGCCGCGCGATCTTCACGGCCAGCAGCGCCGGCGGCGGAATCAGCGCGGGATCGACGGCGCCGAACACCCCCTCGCGTGCGAACACGATGCCGGCGCGGGCCAGCCGCGTCATATGCGAAAGTGCGGAGATCACAAACGCCAGCCCGAATGCAGCGCGACAATGCCGCCGGAGAGCAGTTCGTATTTCATCCGCGCAAATCCGGCGTCGCGGATCATGTCGGCGAATGCATTCGGCTTCGGAAACTTGCGGATGGATTCGACGAGATACTGATAGGACTCGGAATCACCGGTCACCGCCTTGCCCATCGGCGGGATCACCTTGAACGAGAACAGGTCATAGATCTTGTCGAGGCCGGGCACGTCCACCGTCGAGAATTCGAGGCAGAGGAAACGGCTGCCGGGTTTCAGCACGCGATAGGCTTCCCTCAGCGCACGATCGATCCGCGGCACGTTACGGATACCGAACGCGATCGTATAGGCGTCAAAACTCTTGTCCGCGAAAGGCAATTCTTCGGCATTGCCCTCGATGAACGACACCTGATGTTCGAGATGCTGCTTGATGGCGCGCTCGCGGCCGACTTCCAGCATGCCGGTATTGATGTCGCAGACCGTGGCCGCGAAGCCGAGCCCACTCGCCTTGGCGGCGCGAAAGGAGATGTCGCCGGTGCCGCCGGCCACGTCGAGCAGCGCGAAGGGGGCGTCGGAGCGCGGCGGGTTGAGGGTGTTGATCATCACGTCCTTCCAGACGCGATGCATGCCGCCGGACATCAGGTCGTTCATCAGGTCGTAGCGTCGCGCCACGCTGTGGAACACCTCGTTCACCAGCGTCTGCTTGTCATCGACCGGAACGTCCCGGAAGCCGAAATGCGTGGTTTCGCCGGGCTGATCCATGCTGTTCATCTCAAAAAACCTCGAATGCGGCGGACCATAGCGCGCCGGCGGCAAAGGGGCTATCACGTCAGCCTCTCAAGGTGAATGACCCATCTCATGCCTGAACTCCCCGAAGTCGAAACCGTTCGGCGCGGCCTACAGCCGGCCATGGAAGGTGCCCGGATCGACCGGCTGGAGCTCCGCCGCGGCGACCTCAGATTTCCGTTCCAGGGCGATTTTGCAGAGCGTCTGCAGGGGCGCGTCATTACCAGCCTCGGCCGCCGGGCCAAATATCTGCTCGCCGATCTCGATTCCGGCGACGTTCTGCTGATGCATCTCGGCATGTCCGGCTCGTTCCGGGTCGTCTCCGATGAAGCGAATGTGATGCCTGGCGCATTCCATCATCCGCGCGGCGACGAACGCGCGCACGATCATGTGGTCTTCCACATGTCGTCGGGCCCCTCGGTGATCTACAACGATCCCCGCCGCTTCGGCTTCATGAAGATCTTTGCCCGCAGCGAGGCGGATCAGGAGCCTTTCATCAAGGACATCGGCCCGGAGCCGCTCGGCAACGAATTCGATGCGACGATGCTGGCGGCCGCCTGTCGCAACAAGAAGACGAGCCTGAAAGCGGCGTTGCTCGATCAGACCGTGGTCGCCGGTCTCGGCAATATCTATGTCTGCGAAGCGCTGTTCCGCTCGCATCTGTCGCCACGCCGCCTCGCCGCGACGCTCTCGACCAAGAAGGGAGAGCCGACCGAGCGCGCGGCGTTGCTCGTCGACGCCATCCACGACGTGCTCAATCTCGCCATCAAGGCCGGCGGCTCGTCGCTGCGTGACCATCGCCAGACGTCTGGAGAGCTCGGCTATTTCCAGCACTCGTTTCAGGTCTATGACCGCGAGGGTGAGCCCTGCAGAACCGATGGCTGCTCGGGAATCGTCAAGCGCTTCGTGCAGAACGGGCGATCGACCTTCTGGTGCCCGAAGTGTCAGAAGTGAGCGGTGGGCCTGTGCTCGCAATGACGGCGTAAGGAGTTCTCGCCATGACCGATGCTTCCATTCCTTCCGTCCGCTTCAACGATGGTGCTGCCTATGAGCGTATGATGGGCGTGTGGAGCAGGCTTGCCGGGGAGGTGTTTCTCGACTGGCTTGGGCCGACGCAGAATCTCGCCTGGGCCGATGTCGGCTGCGGCAATGGCGCGTTCACCGAGCTGATCGTGCAGCGCTGCGCGCCGCGGGCGGTGGATGGTGTCGATCCGTCCGAAGGCCAGCTCGATTATGCGCGCAAGCGGCAGGGCACGCAGACCGCTATCTATCATCAGGGTGACGCGATGGCTTTGCCATTCGGCGATGACACCTTCGATGTTGCCGTGATGGCGCTTGTCATCTTCTTCGTGCCGGAGCCGCCGCGCGGCGTCGCTGAAATGGCGCGGGTGGTGAAACCGGGCGGTCTGGTCGCGGCCTATGCCTGGGACATGGATGGCGGCGGCTTTCCGCTGCAGCCGGTGATGCGCGAGTTGCGGGCGATGGGTTTTGTGCCGCAGCCGCCGCCCCATCCGGATGCGTCCCGGACCGAGAACCTTGTCGCGCTGTGGCAGGGCGCCGGGCTCGTCGATATCGCAACGCGCCGGATCGATGTGACCCGCCGTTTCGAGAGTTTCGAGGATTTCTGGGTGGCCTCGACATCGGGCTCCACGGTGAGGCCAGCGGTGGCCGCAATGGCGCCTGAGGTCTTGGCCGAGTTGCAGCACCGCGTGCGGGCGCATCTCACGGAGCTGCCCGGTGGGGCGGTCAGCTACGACGCGTTTGCCAATGCCGTCAAAGGACGGGTGCCGGCCTGAAATTTACGACAAATGCGCGGTAATATTATCTCAACTAGGGCGGGTGTATAAATACCAGAGATAACCACGGCGCGCGCAAATGCTCGCCTGGCGACCATTTCTATGCTGGTTGCGAGGTCCCGCAGGAGCCCTATTCGTGTCCGTCGAGAAATTCCTCAGGCAGCGCGCCGTCAATGTCGTGGTCGGTGGCCAATATACGTTGTCGAACTGGCTCGACCCCGAGGGGAAGCCGCGCAGCTTTGCCTGCCGCACCAGCCGGGTGTCGCCATTCCGGATGATTGTGGACGTGCCTGTCGTGGGCCGGGTCGGCGATCGCATCGCTACCTACTTCGGCGATTTCGGCAAGCTGGAGGGCGAGATCAGCGACACGGTATCGGGCAGCTTCCTGCTCGAACTGATGCTGACGCGACCGATGCGGCAGAAGATGTCGGATCAGCTGACCTGGCTGGAAAAGAAGCAGAAGGATCCGACCCTCAAGGACGGACGCAGGCAGGCCCGTATCGTGCCCGCGAACCCGCATTCGATGCTCACCTTCGCCGATGGATCGATGAAGAGCTGCTTCGTGATCGACATGTCGTCCTCCGGCGCTGCGGTATCTTCCGACGTGCAGCCGGAGATCGGCACGCCGTTGGCCGTCGGGGCGTGCGTCGGTCGTGTGGTGCGTCATCTCGATGGTGGTTTCGCCATCAAATTCATCGAAGAGCAGGGACGCGACGTGCTGGAGCGCCGCGTCATCCGTCCGATGCAGGCGTCTCGCGTTCCGCGCAAGGTGACGCTGGATCAGCGTATGGATCGAATGGAAGACGCGTAGGCAAACGTCCCGGTTTATTTGCGTACGCAGATCAGACGAAGCATCGATGTCTTCGCATCGCCGGCTTTGCCGACGTCGATCATCACGCCCTTTGCCTTAACGAAGTCGCGCACAGTATCCACCGGGGCCATCGCGGCCTGCGTGACTCCAGGCGCGGGGCCGGCGACGAGCACCGGCTTCAATTGAACGAGTCCGGCGAAGATGCCCTCGTTATCGAAGGCCGCGGCGCCGGCAAAGCCGATGCCGGGAGTGGGCGACAACAAGATTTCGCCGTTTGCGCCTGCGGTCGTCGATGCCTTGACACTGCTGATGGCCGCACCGCCGTCCTGGTTCTGCGGATCGGCGATGCCGACAAGCGTGAGATCAGGTTTCGCCGTGTTTGCACCGAGCGGAAGCGGCTTGAGATCGCGCGCGCCATAGATCCGCAGCAATGCGAGATCGTGTGTCCTGTCCTCCGCGATCTTGTCGGCATTGCCATAGCCGGCCACGGTGATGGACTGGCAGCCGTCAACGGCCTGGCGGTCGGTCACGATGGCGCCGTCGGTGCTGATCACGATGCCCGAGGCATATTCGACTTTCTTGCGCGGCGGGGGCCCCATCGCCAGTGTTCCTGCGGGGAATGCATCGAAGGCCGACGACATGGCGATCACCACCGGCGCCATGGTGCCTTCGGTGGCCTGATCGTAGAGAACGGTGAGGACACGAGCCTCGTCGCCCTTGAGCTGGCCGCGGACATAGAACTTCTTCTGGTTCTGCAGGCCGGACAGCACGAAGAAATCCGGCTTCACGGCGCTGTAGTCCAGCTTGCGGCCTGCCTGCTTGCGTTCGGCCTCGGCGAGTTTCGCAGAGGACAGCGCGTCTTCCTTGCGGCGCGTCAGCGCGATCTGGATGGTGCCGGTGGAGGACTGCCATTTGCTGCCGCCTGCATCCGAAGTGTGCTGCGGCACCAGTTTGCCGGGAATCCCAAGCTTCGTACCCGTCATCATGTCGGTAACGATCTTCCAGCCGACATTGTCGCGTGGCTTCTTTGCAGCTGCGGCGAGAAGGCTGCGTTCCTGGGGATTCAGAACACCGGTCTCTTTGCCGCCATTGTTTTTCTGGAACGCCTTGATGCTTGCCACCATGCGATCGGAGACCTCGCCATTGATGGCGCCGTTATAGTGCCCGGTCCAGGCGAGATCGGATTGGATCGATAGGCGCTCGGCCTGGGTCATGCTCTTGGCGGTGTCGGCCGGCGTTTGCAGTGCGGGGCGCACCGGCACGGTGGTGACGGGTTTTGGCTTCACCGGCGTGTTCGATGCGGGGGCCTGCGCGTGAGCCGCGGAGGCCAGCAGGATTATCGCGGTTGCCGACAGCATCGATCTCATGACATGTCCTGATGGTGGACCCGACAATTGATTTTGTTGCAACTAAGCACATCTGCTGGGTCGGTGACAGCGATCTGCGGGTTCAACACCGGCTTCATGGTGAGGAGCACGCCAGGGGCGTGCATCTCGAACCATGGATGCGTAGCTCTCGTGGTTCGAGACGCGCGCAAGAGCGCGCTCCTCACCATGAGGGGAGAGTTTGGAGCGAGAAATGACCCTGCTGAGCGGCGATGAACTCGAGCGCTATGCGCGCCACATCGTGTTGCGCGAGATCGGTGGCCCCGGCCAGGCGAAGCTGCGCGCGGCAAAAGTGCTGGTGATCGGCGCCGGCGGGCTCGGTGCGCCGGCGCTGATGTATCTGGCAGCGGCGGGTGTCGGCACGCTGGGTGTGGTGGATGACGACGAGGTGTCGCTGTCGAATCTGCAACGCCAGATCATTCATGCGACGCCGGATATCGGCGCGCTGAAAGTGGATAGCGCGGCAGCGAAGATTCACGCGCTCAATCCGTATGTGAGCTTCGTCGGCCATGGCGAACGGCTGACGGCGAACAATGCGATGGCGATGATATCGGCGTATGATCTGGTGCTCGACGGCTCGGATAATTTCACCACGCGCTATCTGGTGTCGGATGCCTGTTATCTTGCGGGCAAGCCGCTGATATCAGCCGCGCTCGGCACATTCGATGCCTCGCTGACGACGCTGCGCCCGCATGAGCGCAACGACAAGGGCGCGCTTAATCCGACCTATCGCTGTCTGTTCCCTGAAGCACCGCCGCCGGGCACGGTGCCGAGCTGTCAGGAAGCCGGCGTGATGGGCGCGCTGGCCGGCATGGTCGGTTCGATGATGGCGCTGGAGGCGATCCGCGAGATCGTCGGCTTCGGCGAGGGGCTGGTCGGGCGCCTCTTGATGATCGACGCCCGTGCGATGCGCTTCGAGACGTTGCGTTATGCGCGCGATCCCGCCAATCCGCTCAACGGCGATGCGCCGACGATTACGGATCTCAGCGGGCATCGCTGAGGGCGCTTGGCGTTTATCCGTTTGTATCCCAGGCGCGCTGCAGCGTGTAACGCTGCCGCGCAGAACCGGGACCGTAACGAACTCTGTCACCTGATACGGTGCCGGCTCTGCGAAGCGGCATAAGAATGCCGTGTCGTGTCCGGGACACAATTCCAACGTTATGAACCGGACTCTAGCCGCTCGCGGCTGCGACGAGCTTGCCGTAGCGCTCCGCATCGCTGCGCAGTTCTGCTCCGAAGGCTTCGGGCGCCGAACTGGTGATGGTGACGCCCTGCGCTTGATATTGCTGGATCAAAGCGGGGTCGGTCAGCGTCTCGGCAAGGTCGCGCGCAATCTGGCTCACGATTGGCTTCGGCGTGGCACCGGCGGCGAGCATGCCAAACCAGCTGTCATAGGCGAAGTCCGGCAATCCGGCCTCGGCGAAAGTCGGTACGTCCGGCAGTTGCGGCAGGCGTGTCTTGCCGGTGACTGCGAGTGCGCGCAGCTTGCCGGACTGGATCAGATCGCCACCGACATTGAAGAATGTGAAGGCCATGCTGGTATCGCCGCGCATGACGCTCACCTGCGATTCCGGCTGCCCGCGATGCGGTACCAGCACCATCTTCGTTCCGGTGAGGTGCTTGAACAATTCGGCGGCGATGCCGGTCGAGCTGCCGACGCCGGCGGAACTGTAGCTCAAGCCGTCCGGTTTGGCCTTCGCGGCGGAGATGAACTCAGCCAGCGTCTTGAACGGCGCGTCGGGAGGCACGATCAGGATCACTGCGGTGGTCGCGACACGGCTGATGGCGACGAAATCCTTCACCGGATCGAAGCCGAGATTCTTGTTCACCACGCCGACCACGCTGTGGCCGTTCGACGTCAGCATGATCTGCGATCCGTCCGCGGGGCCCTTCGCGATGCTGCTGACCCCGGCGATGCCTGGCCGGTTCTCGACGATGACCTGCTGCTTCCATTTCGCGCTAAGCTTCTCGGCCACCGTGCGCGCGAGAATGTCGGTCATGCTGCCGCCCGAGAAGGGCACGACGATGCGGACGAGCTGGGTCGGGTAGGTCTGTGCGGCAGCCTGGCTGCCGACCATCGCTGCCGTCGCAGCGAGGCCGGAGCCGATCATGAATTGTCGGCGATCCATTGGTTTCCTCCGTGTGAACGCAAGTGCCGGGCTTTCAGCCTCTGGCGGTGTCAGGCAGTGGCATTGCGAGCAGCACCACGGCCGGTTTCTTCGTCTCGTTGCGCAGCGCGCGAATCTCGTTCGGCGCGATGCGGCAGGAATCCCAGGTGCTGAGCGTGGCGATGCCGTCCGGCGTCTCGAACGTCACCTCGCCTTCGAGCACCACATAGAACTTCTCTTCCGGCGAAGCGGATGGCGTGATGCCGCCGCCGGGCAGGATCTGGCTCATGCCGAGCCACATCACGTCGCTGGGGCCGGCATCGCGGCCCTGCAGGCGAAACATCCGCATGTCGGTGTGGCCGGGCGCCTCGTAGCGCGGTGCGTCATTCAGGCGGACGACATGCATGGCGGCTATCCGTTGGGTTTGAAGACAAGACGATCGCGCGACGAGCCCAGCACCGCGACATAGGCCTCTGCGGCCCGCTCGAGCGGATAGATGGCGTTCGGTTCAATTGGATAAGGCTTCAAGGCGCCGCTGGCGAAACCCGGCACCAGATCGCGAAGGATCTCGGCGGCTTCCGGTGATGACAGCGACAGCGAGTCTACGCCGAAAAACGTATGCTTGCCGCGATAGAAGGCGAAGATATCGAACGGCACTGTCGCTTTGGTCGAGGCGATGAATATCTGGCGGCCGAGATGCGCCAATGATTTCGTGCCAGCCTCGTAATAGGGCTCGCCGACCGTGTTGTAGACGATGTCAGCGCCCTTGCCGCCGGTAAGATCGCGCACAGCAGCAGCGACGTCATCGCGGCTGGAGTTGATCACCGTCACGTTTCCATGTGCGTAGCCGGCATAGGACTCGTCCTTGCGCACGACGCCAATCACGCGTGCACCCTGCCAGGATGCGATCTGGGTGGCGGCCTGCCCGACCTTCCCGTTAAGGCCCAGAATCAGCACGGTCTCGCCCGATCTCGGCATGCCGCTGCGGCGAAAGCCTTCCTGCGCCGTAACGAACGGCACGCCGATGCCGGCCGCTTCCGCAAGGCTGATATTGGCGGGCTTCTCGACCAGCGCCGAAGCCTCGACCACCAAATGCGTGGCGTGGGTGCCGTCGCGCCTGATGCCGAGCTCGCCCGACGAGCCGAACACCTCCTTGCCGACCAGTTCGGCCGGGCCGTCGATCACGACGCCCGCAAAATCGCGGCCGGGCGTGCGCGGAAAGACCGCATGCGGCATAAGGCCGAGCGTCGCCTTGGCATCGGACGGATTGATCGCTGCGGCCCGGATCTCGACCAGCGCGTCGCCCGGACCAGTGCAGGCCAGCGACCGACGCTCCGTCGCGAGCGCGACGTCCTCGATCCGCGCGACCTTCGTGGTGACCCGCAGGCAAGTTGCGGTGACAGTGACAGCGGGGCTCATGCGGTGGCTCCGATGCTCGGCAGGCCAAATAGGGCGCGGGCTTCGGCAGGCTTGGCGATCTGCGCGCCGATTTCCTCGATGATGCGCCGGGCCTTCTCGACCATGGCGGCGTTGGATGGCGCCAGCACGCCGCGTTCCAGATAGACGCCGTCCTCGATGCCGGTGCGGGCATGTCCGCCAGCCAGCACGGACTGCGCCACCATCGGGAAGGTGGAGCGGCCGATCCCGATGGCGGTGAAATGAGCGCCGGGCGGCAACAGGCCGCGCGCATAGAGCACCGTCTCGGGCGATGGTTGGAAACCGTATTTCACGCCCATTACGAAGGAGGTCAGCGCCGGGCCACCAAGCGTGCCATCGGCGAGCAGATCGTGCAGCAACGCGATGTCGCCGGAGTCGAACAGTTCGATCTCGGGCTTCACGCCGGCTTCGCGGATCACCTTTGCCATGCGGCGCACATTGCCCGGCGTGTTGATCACGACCTGTGCGCCGGAATTCATCGTGTTGAGATCGAGTGTGCAGATGTCCGGCTTCAGCGCCGTGATATGCGCGACACGCTCTTCCGGGTTCATCAGGGTGGTGCCGGCATCGGCGATCTTGGGGTCGTCCTTTGACGGGACGAAACGTCCGCCCGGACCCGTCGTGATGTTCAGGATCAGGTCGCGGTTGCGGGCGCGGATACGTGCGACGACGTCCTGATAATATTCGAGCTTCATCGACGGCGCACCCGAGCCGGGCTCGCGCACATGGATGTGGGCGATTGCCGCGCCGGCCTCTGCGGCGCCGAGGCATGCGTCCGCGATCTCTTCCGGCGTGATCGGCAGATGCGGCGTCGCATCCGGCCGCGTCAGATTGCCTGTCACGGCGCAGGTGATGACGACCTTGTCGAGCATCGGACGCATTGTGGTCTCCTTACAAAGCCCGGCCGCCGTCGACGACGATCAGCGATCCCGTGGAGTAGGTGAGGTGAGTGGCGCAGGCCGCGATGGCGCGGCCGACATCGTCGGCGGTGGCGACACGCTTGAGCGGAATGGTGGGTGCCACCTTGTCGAGCGCGGCGGCATCGCGGCCCGGCACGAAATCGGTGGCGACCACGCCGGGCGAAACCGACATCACACGCACGCTTGGCGCCAGCGCGCGGGCCAGCGATTTGGTCATGGTGTCGATACCCGCCTTGATGGCTGCATAAGCGAGGTTCGAGCCGACGCCGTTCAGGCCGGCGATCGAGGATACGTTGACGATCAGCCCGTCTCCGGACGCCTTGAGCATGGGGGCGAAAGCACGGATGGCGGCGAACTGCCCCCGCCAGTTCACCTTGAACATATCGTCGATGAAATCGTCGGTGAGTGCGTCGAGGTCGGCAATGGGAATCGGCTTAGTGTAGCCGGCCGTGTTAACGAGGATATCGCAGCGGTCGAAGGCACGCTGGACGTCGGCTGCGAGATCAATGAGCGTCGCAGTGTCCTCGATCACGGCACGACGGGCGATATGACCGCTGCCGGGAAGCTTTGCGAGCAGCGCATTCGCGTGTGCTTCACCGGAGCGCCACGTCACGACAACCGTTGCGCCCTCGGTTGCGAGCATCTGCGCCGCGGCCGCGCCGATGCCGCCCGAGCCGCCGATGACGACGGCGATCTTGCCTGCGAGAATCTGTGTCATAAGTGACTCACTTGATGGGGGGCTGCGGGAGCACGGCTTCGCCGGGCTCCATCACGAATGTGTAGTTGAGGCTGAACCATTCGCCGCTGACGTCCGGCGCAGGCGGCGATCCCTCGCCTTTGCGAAAATCGCCGATCAACGCACGGGTCACGCCGAACACGACATCGCTCTCCAGATGTTCGTCGTCATCGACGAAGATCTGGGTGATCAATGTCTTGAAGCCGGGTTTGTAAGCGAGGACATGCAGATGCGCCGGCCGGTAGGGATGACGGCGCTGCGCGGCCAGCAACTCGCCGGTCGGGCCATGGGTCGGCACCGGATAGCCCGCCGGCTTCACCGAGCGAAAACCGAAGCGGCCGTCCGCGTCGGTCTCGAACACGCCGCGCAGGTTCATGTCGGCCTGTCCGGCATCCTGGTTCTCGTACATGCCTGACGGGGACGCCTGCCAGACATCGACGCGGACGCCTGGGATCGGGGCGCCCCGACCATCGCGAATACGGCAATCGACAAAAAGCGGCGCTCCTGGAGTGGGCGAGCGCACGATAGATGCGCCGTTCGCCGTATGCGGCGCGTTGGCGCGCCAGAACGGGCCGAGCAGCGCTGCGGCGGTCTCGCTGGCGCCGTCCTGCCCGTTGTTCAGCAGGCACACCAGCGTGGACAGGCCGACGGCATCGCTGAACAGCACGCCCTCGTTGTGGGTGTCGTTGGTCGCCTGGCCGATCCGGTTGAGGAAATCGATGGCGAATTCGAACTCGGTTTCGGTCAGCCGGACTTCGCGGGCGAATTCATGGAGATGGCGCACGAAGGCCGCCATGACCGTGCGCAGCCGGTCGTCCGGCGCACGACTCATGGCGTCGAGAACGACGTCGGTAACGTCCTGCTGACGTGTGATGATCATGGGGGCCTCCCGGTCGATCAAGCTGTTGCGTCTTGTCGCGCATGGGGACGGCGCGTTGTGCGCAATCGATTGCATTGACGTTAATGCAAACGTTTGCGCACGTCAAGGGGAGCGTTTAGGATGCCGGCATGGCAGCTGTTGTGACGATCAAGGACGTGGCACGGGAGGTGGGGGTTCATCCATCCACGGTATCGCGCGCGCTAGATCCGGCACGCCGCGACCGGCTCGGCGAGCCCGTGGTTCGCCGGGTGCTGGAAGCGGCGGAGCGGCTCGGCTACCGGCCAGACGTGGTCGCCGCGAGCTTGCGCAGCGGCCGGTCCCGGCTCATCGGCATCGTCGTTCCTGACATCGCCAATCCCGTGTTTTCGCCGATCATCAGCGGGCTCGAGCGCGCACTGGCGGCGCGGGGGTATGCCTTGATCGTGGCCGACCAGCGGCCGGACCTCGCTGGCGGAAACGATCTCGTCCAGATGCTGATCGCCCGCCGGGTCGACGGGCTGGTGCTTGCCAATGTCGCCTTGAAGGACGACGCCGTGGAGCGCTGCCTGCGCGCGCAGATTCCGGTGGTGCTGGTCAACCGCGCCGAGGGGCAGACGCGGGTGCCGTCCGTGGTGTCGGACGATTTAGCCGGCATTACGCTGGCGGTGGATCATCTGATCGCGTCTGGGCACCGACGCATCGTTCATGTGGCGGGTCCGCAGTCCCTATCCACGGGCATGCTCCGCCGTCGCGGATTTGTTACCGCGATGCGGGCTGCCGGCCTCGATCCCGACGAAGACGATATCGAGGAAGCCGCGGCCTTCACGCGGGAGGCCGGGTTGCCCGCAGCGCGGGCCCTGCTGGCGCGGCGGCCGGACGCCACGGCTGTCGTCGCTGCCAACGATCTGCTCGCGCTCGGCGTCTATGAGGCGCTGCGCGAACAGGGGCGGCGTTGCCCGGAGGATGTGTCGGTGATCGGCCACAACGACATGCCGCTGGTCGATCTCGTCAATCCGCCACTTTCCACTGTGCGCATCAGCCACCACGAAATGGGCGAACGGACCGGGGAACTGCTGCTCGATCTGATCGCTGGCACCCATCAGGGCGCGCTGCAGATCGTCACCTCGCCGGTGCTTGTCGCCCGCGCATCGACGCGACCGTTGGAAAACTGAAGTCGCTCAAGGAAGGTGCCATGACCCGTGCTGCGATGCACAAAAGCGTGTGAGCCTACGTAGGAAATTGCTGCGCACAAAATCGTCGAATCTTGCTCGTCCGGTTATGCTGCGTCGCAACATGAGGTGCTGATCCCGCGCATTCTCGCCTTCGCCCGGCGCTGATGGCGATCGCGTCCGGACCAGCATCGAGCTTTCCTATTGAAATCATTGCAGTAATGATCCCCGTCAAGCCGGCGCTATTCCAAACATATTCCGTCTGCGGTCGCCATTGACCGGCGGTTTGTTGTGCTGCGGGTTGTCCAGGTGCCGCATGTTGCGCAGCATCCGCGCCTAAGAGGCGGATGATTTGCTGCAGCATTGCTGCAGCAAACGGGCGGCCCTGATCCGCCGCCAGCGCCGGCAGCCTGTTCTGCCGTGGGAGTGGCGAGGCTAGCTTGGGATGTCTGCGGTCGGTTCCCGGGTCTGCCAGAACGTCAGGACGCGTTGTGCTGTTGCGGGCACCAGCCGTTCGAAATTCTGTCGGGCTTCTTCGACGTCATGCGGCGCCGGCGAGCGGCCGGGGCCGACCCGGAGCGCGATCAATGCACGGACCGTGGCCCAGGAAATGCCGATCGATTTGCCGAGAATCAGCATCGGATCGTCGCGGTCGCCCTTCAAAAGCTGGTCGATGGTGGCGATGCGAACGCCGGACATGGCGGCCAATGCGGCAGCCGTTTCCTCATATTGATGGGCGCGGGCGAAGCGCAACAGCGCCCCCTCATTGAGTTCGTCGCTCTGTTGCAGCTTGCGCACGCTGCGCTCGGCGCTGGCGAAATCGCGCGTCAGCGCAAGATGCTGTTGTGCACCGGAGATGTCCTGCATGGCGCGTTTGATGGCTGCACGCAGCTCCGGCGCGGCAGCGTCAAACAGCCGGCGTCGAACGACCTCGACGGATTGCGCGAGCAGGAACTTGAGCTGTTCGGTGGAGAGGTCGTCGCGCTGGCCCACGGCGACGGCGAGCGCGCCGTCGTCTCCAGCGCGGCGGATCAGGCCGTGATAACCGAGTTGCGAAAAGGCCGCTCCGGCATTGGCGGCGATACGGCGGATCACCTCGCGGTCGCCGCGGCGGATGATGACGTCGGTGATGCGGGGGCTCAGCGTCGGCCGGTCCGAGATGGCCAGAAGATGTAGCTGGCCCTTGGCCTTCGCGATATCCACCAGGGTCGTCTCGTCGATCTGCGGCGAACGGCGCAGCAGCGGACCGGCGATGACGATTTCGTCGTCGCGCACCAGCATCGAGATCAACTGCGGGGGCGCGTTGACCAGCTCTGCCAGCAGTTCGGCCAGCGCGCGACGCGTCTCGACCTCGGTCTGCGGGACCAGGCTGGTCAGGATGCTGTCGAACAGGTCCACATGGGACGGCTGGAACCGGGATGCGCCCTGCAGGAAAAGGTCGGTGATCTTCCGGGCTGCCTCGCCCCGGCGCGCCGGATCTCCGTTGCGGACGATTTCCTCAAGCCCCGGAATGAGGGATCTGGCCTCTGCCATCAAGAATACTCAACTACGCCAAACACAAAGGCTTGCGCAGCCTAAAGGGGCTTTGTGAAGGAAGGGTTAGTCCGGAAGGCATAGATATCAGAGGTTACAGTGACTTAACGCGGAGTGGCAGCCGGTGCGGGCGTCATCGCCCCGAATCCCGCCCTTGCCGTGGCGCCGAAAAAGGGCTATATCGGCCGCAACTTACAGTTCTCATACGATCCGTTTGAGAGTGGGGCCCCCGGGGACCCGCTCTTTTTTATTACCTGAATCGACCCCGAATCCGGACTGCTGCGCGCCATATGACAGACCCGATCGAGCCCACCATGGATGATGCCGAGCTGCTCGCTGAGCCGCGTCTGGTCGTCGAGCCCGGTGCCGGCGCGCGCGTGGCGGCTATCGCGACGCCGGTGCTGGAAGCCATGGGCTATCGGCTGGTGCGCATCAAGATTTCGGCCGAGGCCGGCTGCACCGTGCAGATCATGGCCGAGCGGCCCGACGGCTCGATGAATGTCGAGGACTGCGAGGCGATCTCGCATGCGCTGTCGCCGGTGCTCGACATCGAGGATCCGATCCAGCGCGCCTATCGGCTGGAGATTTCATCGCCGGGTATCGATCGTCCGCTGGTGCGTCGCTCGGACTTTCAGCGCTATCAGGGCCATCTCGTGAAGGTCGAGATGGCTGTCGCAGTCGGCGGCCGGAAGCGTTTCCGCGGCTGGATCAGCGCCATCGAGGGCGGCGAAGTTCTGATCGATCGCGAAGGCGCGCGCGACGGCGAAGACCCGATCACGCGTCTGCCGATGGAAGATATCGGCAGCGCTAATCTCGTGCTGACCGACGAGCTGGTCGCCGAGTCGATGCGCCGTGGCAAGCACGCCGAGGAAGATCTCAAGCGCGAGCTTGGTCTCGCGCCGCCACCGGCGCCGCATGCCAAGCGCAGCGATCCCAAGAAGAGTTTTGCGCCGAAGCCGAAGGGCAAGGCTGCGAAGACTGCCAAGAAGCCGCCGCCGAAGAACACCAAGGCCCACCGCCTCGCCGCCGAAGCTGCGCGCCGCGGCGATATCGATCCCACCGAAGGAGACTGAGCCATGGCCGCTGTCAGCGCCAACCGACTCGAACTGCTGCAGATCGCCGACGCTGTCGCGCGCGAGAAAACGATCGACCGCGGCATCGTCATCTCGGCGATGGAGGAGGCGATCGCCAAGGCGGCGCGCGCCCGCTACGGCTCCGAAACCGACGTTCACGCTGAAATCCATCCGAAGACCGGCCAACTCTCGCTGACCCGCCACATGCTGGTGGTCGAGGAGGTCGAGAACGCAGCGAACCAGATTTCGCTCAACGATGCGCAGCGCGCCAATCCGGGTGCCCAGGTCGGCGACACCATCGCCGACACGCTGCCGCCGCTCGAATATGGCCGCATCGCCGCGCAATCGGCCAAGCAGGTGATCGTCCAGAAGGTGCGCGAGGCCGAGCGCGATCGTCAGTACCAGGAGTTCAAGGATCGCATCGGCGAGATCGTCAACGGCGTCGTCAAGCGCGTCGAATACGGCTCGGTGATCGTCGATCTCGGCCGCGGCGAAGCCATCGTCCGCCGCGACGAAATGCTGCCGCGCGAAGTATTCCGCAACGGCGATCGTGTCCGGGCCTATGTGTTCGACGTGCGCCGTGAGACCAGAGGGCCGCAGATTTTCCTGTCGCGCACGCATCCGCAATTCATGGCGAAGCTGTTCGCGCAGGAAGTGCCGGAAATCTATGACGGCATCGTCGAGATCAAGGCGGTGGCGCGCGATCCCGGTTCGCGTGCCAAGATCGGCGTGATCTCGCGCGATTCATCGGTGGACCCTGTCGGCGCCTGCGTCGGCATGCGCGGCTCGCGCGTGCAGGCGGTGGTGAACGAGCTGCAGGGCGAGAAGATCGACATCATCCCGTGGTCACCCGATATCGCGACCTTCGTGGTGAATGCGCTGGCGCCGGCGGAAGTCTCCAAGGTCGTCATCGACGAGGATCGCGAGCGCATCGAAGTCGTGGTGCCGGATACGAACAATCAACTCTCGCTGGCGATTGGCCGTCGTGGACAGAACGTGCGTCTGGCCTCGCAGCTCACCGGCTGGGATATCGACATTCTTACCGAGCAGGAGGAATCCGAGCGTCGCCAGGCCGACTTCGAGAATGCGACCCGCGTGTTCATGGAAGCGTTGAATGTCGACGAGGTCGTCGGTCAGCTGCTGGCATCGGAAGGCTTTACGACGGTGGACGAGCTGGCGCTGGTGGATGCCAAGGAACTCGCCAGCATCGAGGGCTTCGACGACGAGACCGCTGAAGAGCTGCAGAGCCGTGCGCGTGAATATCTCGAGCAGCTCGAGGCCGAACTCGAGGGCAAGTGCAAGGAACTCGGCGTCGATCCGGCGCTGAAGGAAGTGCCCGGCGTCACCCTGCAGATGATGGTCAAATTCGGCGAAAACGACGTCAAGACGGTGGAAGACCTCGCCGGTTGCGCCACCGATGACATCGTCGGCTGGACCGAGCGCAAGGAAGGCGGCGAGCCCGTCAAGCATGCCGGCTTCCTCGATGCCAACGAGATGTCGCGTGAGGATGCCGAGCGCATGATCATGGAGGCCCGCGTGGTGGCTGGCTGGATCAGCCGCGAAGAACTCGATGCGGGTGCCGAGTCCGCAACCGAAGAAGCCGAAGCGTAAGGATATGCGCAGCGCATGCTCGCCATTGCTGACCCCGCAGATCTTGATCGCGGCCCCCGAGACACCAAATCGGGGACTGAGCGGATGTGCGTGGTCACGCGGCGTGTGCGTCCGACCGATGAGCTGATCCGTTTCGTCCTGTCGCCCGCGGGCGAGCCTGTTCCCGATCTCAAGCGCAAGCTGCCGGGCCGGGGTTTGTGGGTTTCGGCGTCACATGACGCCGTCGCCGAGGCGGTGAAGCGGAATTTGTTCGCCCGGGGGTTCAAGAAGAACGTCAAGCCGTCGGCCGATCTCGCCGACGAAACCGATAAACTGATACTGCGCGGCGTGATCGAGGCGCTGGCCATGGTGGCCAAGGCCGGTCAGGTCGTCTCCGGATTCGCCAAGGTCGAGGACGCCTTGCGGCGCAATACGGCCGGAATTCTGTTGCATGCTACCAATGGAGCCGCCGACGGCATCCGCAAGCTGGACGGCCTCGCCCGCCAAAACGCAGCATTCGGCGACGAAACCGATCTGTTGCCCATCATATCGTTGCTCAGCAGCGACGAATTGGATTTGGCATTGGGGCGGTCAAATGTGATACATGCTGCCGTGCTGACAGGCCCGGCGGGCAAAACGTTCCTGTCGCGCAGCCAGAACCTGGTCCGATACCGGATGGCTGACGCTGACATCAACGCAAGAGCCAAACCTTCGCTGACCCATGCGTCGCCGGACACGGCGCCGCCTGACGGTGATTTCGCCGATTGAATTCGAACGATGACGAATGTGCGACCGCGCACACCCGAAAAGGACTAGGACTGCTGAATGGTTGATACGAAAACGCCTGGCGACAAGACTCTGAGCGTTCCCAGCAAGACCTTGACGCTGAAGCCGCGCGTCGAGCAGAGCACCGTGCGTCAGAGCTTCAGCCAGGGCCGTAGCAAGCAGGTGGTGGTCGAGAAACGCGGCAAGCGCCGCATTCCCGGCGAGAGCAGCACCGAAGCCGCGGCGCCGGCGCCCGCTCCGGCGGCCCCTGTTGCCGTCGCGCCAGCGCCTGCTGCGCCCAAGGCCGCTCCGGCTCCTGTCGCTGCAGCCCCGGCGCCCGCGCCGGCAGCACCGGTGCGCCCCGCGGCGCCTGCCGCTCCTGCTGCTCCGGTCCGCACCTCGTCATCCGGCGCTCCGGCGCGCAGTTCGGCGCCGGTTGCTCCCTCGCGTTCGGCTTCGCCGCCGCCGCGTGGTGGTTCGTCGCGTCCGCAGCCGCCGCAGCGCAGTGGCTCCGGTGTCGTGCTGCGTACGTTGACCGAGGATGAGCGCGCCGCCCGCGCCAGCGCGCTCGCTGACGCGCGTGCCCGCGAAGTCGAAGAGCGCCGTCTCGCCGAGGAAGAAGCGGCCCGGCGCAATACCAAGGAATACAAGGAGCAGATGGAGCGCGAAGCTGCCGAGGCCCGTCGCAAGGCCGAGGAAGAGCGCCACCGTCAGGAAGAAGAAGCCAAGCGCAAGGCGGAAGCCGAAGCCAAGCGCCGCGAGGCCGAGGCTGAAGCAAAGGCCAAGGCCGCTGCCCGCACCGTCACCACAGCGCGCGCGCCGATCGCGACGACGTCTGGCCGTCCGGCCGTTGCTGCCGATGGCAGCGACGAGGACGAGGCGCCGCGTGTCATCCGCCGCCCGGGCAGCCCGGCACGTCCGGTGATTGCGCCGAAGCCTGCTGCCAAGCCCGGTCCACAGAAGCAGCGCGGTCGCCTCACCGTCGTCACCGCGCTGTCGGCTGACGATGTGCGTGAGCGCTCGGTCGCGTCGTTCCGTCGCCGTACCCAGCGTCTCAAGGGTCATCAATCGAACGAGCCGAAGGAAAAGCTCGTCCGCGAAGTGACGATCCCGGAAGCGATCACCATTCAGGAACTCGCGAACCGCATGGCGGAGCGTGCGGTGGACATCATCCGCATGCTGATGAAGCAGGGCGCGATGCACAAGATCACCGACGTGATCGATGCCGATACGGCGCAGCTCATCGCTGAAGAACTCGGCCACACCGTCAAGCGCGTCGCCGCGTCGGACGTCGAGGAAGGTCTGTTCGATGTCGTGGACGATTCCACCGATACCGAGCCGCGTTCGCCGGTGGTCACCGTCATGGGCCATGTCGACCATGGCAAGACGTCGCTGCTCGACGCGCTGCGTCAGGCGAATGTTGTGTCGGGTGAAGCCGGTGGCATCACCCAGCATATCGGCGCCTATCAGGTCACTTCGCCGCTCGGTGGCAAGATCACCTTCATCGATACGCCCGGCCACGCCGCGTTCACCGCGATGCGCGCCCGCGGCGCCAAGGTCACCGACATCGTCATCCTCGTGGTGGCGGCCGATGACGGCGTGATGCCGCAGACCATCGAAGCCATCAACCACGCGAAGGCGGCGGGCGTGCCGATGATTGTGGCGATCAACAAGATCGACAAGCCCGATGCCAAGCCGGAACGCGTGCGTACCGAACTGCTGCAGCATGACGTGCAGGTTGAATCGTTCGGCGGCGACGTCGTCGACGTGGAAGTGTCGGCGAAGAACAAGACCAATCTCGACAAACTGCTCGAGATGATCTCGCTGCAGGCGGAAATCCTCGATCTGAAGACCAATTCGGAGCGTCCGGCCGAAGGTACCGTCATCGAAGCGAAGCTCGATCGCGGCCGTGGTCCGGTGGCTACCGTGCTGGTTCAGCGCGGCACCCTGCGCGTGGGCGACATCATCGTCGCCGGCGCCGAAATGGGCCGTGTCCGCGCGCTGATCTCCGATCAGGGCGATACGCTGCAGGAAGCCGGTCCCTCGGTGCCGGTGGAAGTGCTCGGCTTCAATGGTCCGCCGGAAGCCGGTGATCGTATGGCCGTGGTCGAGAACGAGGCCCGCGCCCGCCAGATCACCGATTACCGCACCCATCAGAAGCGCGAGAAGCTGGCCGCATCCGCCTCCGGCATGCGCGGCTCGCTCGAGCAGATGATGAGCCAGCTCAAGACATCGGGCCGCAAGGACTTCCCGCTGGTCGTCAAGGCCGACGTGCAGGGCTCGCTCGAAGCGATCCTCGGTTCGCTGGAGAAGCTTGGCACGGACGAAGTTGCCGCGCGCATCCTGCATGCGGGTGTCGGCGGTATCTCGGAATCGGACGTCACGCTGGCGGAAGGTTTCAACGCCGCGATCATCGGCTTCTCGGTTCGAGCGAACAAGGAAGCTGCGGCGCTCGCCAAGCGCAACGGCATCGAGATCCGCTACTACAACATCATCTACGATCTCGTGGATGACGTGAAAAAGGCCATGTCCGGCTTGCTCGCGCCGACGCTGCGCGAAACCATGCTGGGCAATGCGCAGATCCTCGAAGTGTTCAACATTTCGAAGGTCGGCAAGGTCGCGGGTTGCCGCGTCACCGACGGCACCGTGGAACGCGGCGCCAATGTGCGCCTGATCCGCGACAACGTCGTCGTACACGAAGGCAAGCTGTCGACGTTGAAGCGCTTCAAGGACGAAGTGAAGGAAGTGGCGTCAGGCCAGGAATGCGGCATGGCGTTCGAGAACTATTCCGACATGCGTGTCGGCGACGTGATCGAGTGTTATCGCATCGAGACCATCCAGCGCTCGCTGTAAGTCCAAGTCTTACAGAGAGCCGGATTTGAGTGAGGCGTCATGCCCGGCAAGTGCCGGGCATCCACGTCTTTGATTTTTCACAGAACAGGCGTGGATGGCCGGGATAACCCGGCCATGGCGTCGTTTATTGTTGGCTAGGAAAGATGCCCAAGCATCACAAGAAGACGGCGACGCCGGGCGGCTCGCAGCGTCAGTTGCGTGTCGGCGAACTGATGCGCCACGCGATCGCCGATATCCTTGCGCAGGGTGGGGTCTACGATCCCGTCCTGCAGAGCAACATCGTCACCGTGCCGGAGGTGCGGATGTCCCCGGATCTCAAGCTCGCCACCGTCTATGTCATGCCGCTCGGCGGCAAGAACACCGAGCCGGTGCTGAAAGCTCTGGCGGCGAACAAGACGTTTCTGCGCACCGAAGCGGCGCATCGCGTGAACCTGAAATACGCGCCCGATCTGCGCTTCCGCATTGATGAGCGTTTCGACGAAGCCGAACGCATCGACAAACTCCTGCGCACCCCCGCGGTAGCGCGTGACCTCAAACAAGACTCGGATAACGAAGAATGACTGTGACGACGACCAAGACCGAACATGGCCTTGAGGTAAGCCCGCTTCCGCAGGCGCCGCGCGGCAATAACGATCCGCGCCACCAGCAGGGCCGTCAGCGCCAGGGTCAGGTGCGTCGCGACAAGCGCGACGTCCATGGCTGGGTCATTCTCGACAAGCCCATCGGCATGACCTCGACCCAGGCGGTCGCTGTCGCCAAGCGGCTGTTTCAGGCCAAGCGCGCCGGTCATGCCGGCACCCTCGATCCGCTCGCCTCCGGCGGCCTGCCGATCGCGCTAGGCGAGGCCACAAAGACGGTTCCCTTCGTGATGGACGGCCGCAAGCGCTATCGCTTCACCGTCGCATGGGGCGCCGAACGCGATACCGACGACACCGAAGGTCGCGTCACCCAGACCTCCGACGCTCGGCCAACGGCCGACCAGATCCGGGCCCTGCTGCCGCAATTTACCGGCGAGATCGAACAGATCCCTCCGCAATATTCGGCCATCAAGATCCAGGGCGAGCGTGCCTATGACCTTGCGCGCGACGGCGAGGTTGTCCCGCTGGTGCCGCGTCCCGTCGTGATTCATGAATTAGTGCTGACAGAACAACCAGATAACGACCATGCCGTGTTCGAGGCCGAATGCGGCAAGGGCACCTATGTACGCGCGCTCGCCCGTGACATCGGCCGTCTGCTCGGCTGCTACGGCCATATCAGTGCGCTGCGTCGGACCCTGGTCGGTCCCTTCGCCGAGCCTGACATGATTCCACTGGCAGAATTGGAGGCTTTGTGCGATAGAGCCGCGTCTGGCGAGGGAAGCCTCGCCGACGCGCTACTGCCCGTTGAGACCGCGCTGGACGACATCCCGGCGCTGGCCGTCACACGGTCAGATGCGGCCAGGCTCCATCGGGGTCAGGCCGTCTTGTTGCGCGGACGGGATGCGCCTCATTGCAATGGCACGGTTTATGTCACGGTGTCGGGCCGGTTGCTGGCCCTCGCCGAACTCAGTAATGGCGAGCTCATCCCCAAGCGCGTGTTCAACCTTTCCGGATTGACTGCCAATCCGGTGCAAAAAGAAAGTCATTGACGATGTCGATTGCCGCAGAACGCAAAGCGGAAGTCATCAAGAACAGCGCCCTCAAGGCCGGCGATACCGGTTCGCCCGAGGTTCAGGTTGCCATCCTCTCGGAGCGCATCGCGAATCTCACCGAACACTTCAAGACCCACACCAAGGACAACCATTCCCGTCGTGGTCTGCTGAAGCTGGTGTCGACCCGTCGTTCGCTTCTCGATTACATCAAGAAGAAGGACGAGGCCCGCTACAAGGCCCTGCTCGAAAAGCACGGTATTCGCCGCTAAGCGAACCGACGCGCGCAGCTTCTGCGCGCGTTTTCGCATGGACGGTTTCACATAACCAAACCATGCCATCACGTAGTGCAGGCCACAGTGGCCCGCACGATAGCGTCCAGCGGCAATCCGGCGGCTGGGCGATGACGGGCAAGGAGCCCGTCGCGCGGTGCGAAGCCAGAAGCTTCGCCTGCGACCATCGGAAGGATGGACGTCATTCGAATTCCAGAGGCCAGAACTCCAGAAGGTTTGGCAGGATCGCCGGACGCTGACTTCGCGGTTGCGCGAGCAGCTTCTTGCCGTCTTGCGCAATCCTTCCGGATGTCTGGCCTTTGTTTTTTCGGCGCCGCGCCTTCCGTGAACCCATGAAAGATATCCAAGATGTTTAATCCTCATTCCGTCGAGATCGATTGGGGCGGCCGTCCGCTCAAGCTGGAAACCGGCAAGATCGCCCGCCAGGCTGATGGCGCGGTCATGGCCACCTATGGCGAGACCGTCGTGCTCGCCACCGTCGTGGCCGCGAAGGCGCCGCGCGATGGCGTCGACTTCCTGCCGCTCACTGTCGACTATCAGGAGAAGGCCTACGCAGCCGGTCGCATTCCCGGCGGTTACTTCAAGCGCGAAGGCCGTCCGACCGAGAAGGAAACGCTGGTTTCCCGCCTGATCGACCGCCCGATCCGCCCGTTGTTCGCCGAAGGCTGGCGCAACGAGACCCAGGTGATCGTCACCGTGCTCTCGCACGACATGGAGAACGATCCCGACGTGTTGTCGATGGTCGCTGCTTCCGCTGCCTTGACCCTGTCGGGCGCTCCGTTCAAAGGCCCGATCGGCGCCGCCCGCGTCGCCTTCCAGAACGACGAATACATCCTCAATCCGACCCTCGACGAGATGGCCGACACCCAGCTTGAGCTGGTCGTCGCCGGCACCGCCGATGCCGTGTTGATGGTGGAATCGGAAGCCAAGGAGCTTTCGGAAGAAATCATGCTCGGCGCCGTGATGTTCGGTCACCGCCACTTCCAGCCGGTGATCAAGGCGATCATCGAGCTCGCCGAAAAAGCCGCCAAGGAGCCGCGCGAAGTCGCCGTCGTCGATGACAGCGCGCTCGAAAAGGAAATGCTCGGTCTCGTCGAGCAGGAGCTGCGCAAGGCTTATGCCATCCCGGTGAAGCAGGACCGTTACGCTGCGGTCGGCGCCGTGAAGGAAAAGGTGATGGCACACTACTTCCCGGAAGGGAAGGAGCCCGCTTACGACAAGCTGCGCGTCGCCGGCGTGTTCAAGGAACTCGAATCCAAGATCGTGCGCTGGAACATCCTCGATACCGGCAAGCGCATCGACGGCCGCGATTCCAAGACCGTCCGCAGCATTCTCGCCGAAGTCGGCGTGCTGCCGCGTGCGCATGGTTCGGCGCTGTTCACCCGCGGTGAAACCCAGGCGATGGTCGTCACCACGCTCGGCACCGGCGAAGACGAACAGTATATCGACTCGCTGTCGGGAACGTACAAAGAGACGTTCCTGCTGCACTACAACTTCCCTCCCTATTCGGTCGGTGAGACCGGCCGCCTCGGCGGCACCAAGCGCCGCGAAATCGGCCACGGCAAACTCGCCTGGCGCGCGATCCATCCGGTGCTGCCGGGTCATCACGAATTCCCCTACACCATCCGCGTGGTGTCGGAGATCACCGAGTCGAATGGTTCGTCCTCGATGGCCTCGGTCTGCGGCGCTTCGCTGGCGCTGATGGATGCCGGCGTGCCCTTGAAGCGCCCGACGGCGGGTATCGCCATGGGCCTGATCCTGGAAGGTTCGCGCTACGCGGTCCTGTCGGACATCCTGGGTGACGAAGATCACCTCGGCGACATGGACTTCAAGGTGGCCGGCACCGAAGCGGGCATCACTTCGCTGCAGATGGACATCAAGATTGCGGGGATCACCGAGGAGATCATGAAGGTCGCCCTCGCACAGGCGAAGGATGGTCGTATCCACATCCTCGGCGAAATGGCGAAGGCGCTCACCAATGCCCGCGCCGAACTCGGCGAATACGCCCCGCGCATCGAAACCTTCAAGATCGCCACCGACAAGATCCGTGAAGTGATCGGCACCGGTGGCAAGGTGATCCGTGAGATCGTCGAAAAGACTGGTGCCAAGGTCAACATTGAAGATGACGGCACCGTGAAGGTGGCATCGTCGGACGGCGAAGCCATGAAGGCGGCGATCAAGTGGATCAAGTCGATCGCTTCCGATCCGGAAGTCGGCCAGATCTATGAAGGCACCGTCGTCAAGGTGATGGAGTTCGGTGCATTCGTGAACTTCTTCGGCGCCAAGGACGGTCTGGTTCACATCAGCCAGCTCGCCGCCGGCCGCGTGCAGAAGACCGGCGATGTCGTCAAGGAAGGCGATAAGGTCAAGGTCAAGCTGCTCGGCTTCGACGATCGCGGCAAGACGCGTCTGTCGATGAAGGTCGTCGACCAGGAGACCGGCGAAGACCTCGAAGCCAAGCAGAAGGCCGAAGGCGAAGCTGCTCCGGCTGCTGAGTAAGCTCGTCAGAGCGAGATGAGAAAAGGGCGGCCGAGAGGCCGCCCTTTTTGTTTGATGAATGTAGTTCGCGAAGCCGATGGTCTCCCTCCCCGCTGCGCGTGGCTACGCCACGCTTGGGGGAGGGAGAATCGCGCTACTTCACGCTTCCCAATCCCAGCGCGTCCACCATCACGCGAAACACTTCCGTATTGTCCATCTGGCCCTTCACGCGATCGCTGCCGGGGCCCGTCGCGGTCAGAATCACGTCCTCGCCGGAATGCACGCTGGCATTCATCATCGCCGGCAGATTGCCGAGACGCAGCATCGCACCCGGCGCATTCTTGTACTTCTCATTCGCCGTGAAGGTATTCGGCGCCTCGCTCTTCTGCGTCGGCTCGAATGGGCCATCCAGCTTTGGCCGCAGCGTTTCATAATGATCGGGCAGGCTTGCTGACATGATCGCCAGTCGCCGGCTCACATCCACGCGTTCCGGATAGCCTTCGGCATCCGGCGCCGGATAGTTCGGGAAGCCGGCCTTGTCATAGACGCCGATGCGCTCGCGCAGCGGCAGGTTCGACTCCGTGCTCATGTCGTCATTCACGGTGCCGATCAGGCTGTTCGGATGGCTGTGGTCGGACACGACCAGAATGAGCGTATCGTCGCTGCGCTTGGTCGCCCATTCCTTGGCGAGCTTCACTGCGTTGTCGAGCATGATCACGTCATAAATGGCGCGATCGAAATCCAGCATATGCGCATATTTGTCGATCATGCCGGACTCCACCATCAGGACGAAGCCATTGTCGTTGCGCGACAGCACGTCGAGCGCGGCTTGCACCTGTTCCGTCAAATCCGGCTGCTCCGGATATCTCTTCACACCGCCGCCCTTGAGGAACTTGCGGTCGAGCACGCCGTCCATATTGCCGGGCGTGAACAGGCCAAGCAGCTTCGTCGTCTCCGCCTTGTCGGCTGCTGCCTTCAGTTCGCCCGCGGTCTTCACGAGAGGATAGCCGGCATCCCTGAATTTCGCGATATAGTCCACATCGTCGCGGCGCTTCGAGGTCTCCGCGGCCTGCGGCAAGAAGTTCGCTGCGCCGCCGCCGAGGATGACGTCTGGCTTCGCCGCGAACATTTGTGCGACGATCTCGTCATAAGCGGCGCGTCGCCGCGTATGCGCGACCATGGACGCCGGCGTGGCGTCCTGGATCTCGGTGTTGGTCACGATGCCGACGGCGAGACCGAGCTTGCGTTTCACGAGCGAGGTGATGGTCTCGACCTTCGGATCGTCGAAGACATCGCGCGTACGGTCGGCATAGACGCCAAGCGCATTGGTCGCCGACTTGTGGCCGGTCGTATAGGCACTCGCCGAATTTGCGGAGTCGGTGATGATCGAATCCGTGCCGGCGGTACCGACCAGCGCCATATGCGGCATGTCGTCGATGGCAAGCTTGCCGTTGCTCTTGCCTTCCTTGATTCCCTTGGAAAGGATGCGTGCTGCGACGCGATGCGACAGTGACATGCCGTCGCCGACGAACAGGATGACATTCTTCGCCTTGCGCGCGCCCGTGTCATAGACGTTCCATGTCACCGATTTGATGAGACCGCCGGCTATCACGTCGATCTTGTAGGCGCCGGGCTTGTCGAGAGTGACATCGCGCAACAGTAGTGCCGACTGGTCCTTGTTGTCCTCGCGCTCGATATAGTCGGCGCTCTTGCCGAAGGCCGCGCTCTGCTCGGCACCGTTGATCGTCACCTTGATATCGGAGGCAGCGATCTTCTCGGGCAGCTCCATTTTGAAATCGAACTTGGAACCAGCGAGGATTTCGGCGCGATCGAGCGGATAAATGGTCTGCGCGATGGCCGAGGTGGTCATGAAAAAGGCCGCACATGCGGCCAGCGAAACGGTCTTGATCATGGAAATCCTCCCTTGTCGGCAGTCTCCATCAATAAGACGGCCGGATGTCGGGTCAATGACATCCGGCCGTTCAATGGCAGGGCGGATTAACACAGCGCAATCTGCCGCGGAGTCTTCATCATGAACTCGGCCGGCGGATTACGGCTTTGCCTCATCCGCTGAGGCTCGGCTTACTCCTTGCCGAGCTTCGGAATCGTCGTGCCTTCGCCGGCGTTGAGCAGACCGGTCTTCGAATACAGATCGAGCTTGGCGCGTGTATCCGTGATATCGAGGTTGCGCATGGTGAGCTGGCCGATGCGGTCTGCCGGCGTGAACGCGGCGTCCTCGACCTTCTCCATGCTCAACCGTTCCGGCGCATAAGTGAGGTTTGGGCTCGCGGTATTGATGATCGAGTAATCGTTGCCGCGACGCAGCTCCAGCGTTACTTCGCCTGTGATGGCGCGGGCCACCCAGCGCTGCGCCGTCTCGCGCAGCATCAGAGCCTGCGAATCGAACCAGCGGCCCTGATAGAGCAGGCGGCCGAGCTTCATGCCGTTGATGCGGTACTGCTCGATCGTGTCCTCGTTATGAATGCCGGTGACGAGGCGCTCATAGGCGATGTGCAGCAGCGCCATGCCGGGGGCCTCATAGATGCCGCGGCTCTTGGCCTCGATAATGCGATTCTCGATCTGGTCGCTCATGCCAAGGCCGTGGCGGCCGCCGATCGCGTTCGCTTCCAGGAACAGCGCGACGGGATCGGTGAAGGTCTGGCCGTTCAGTGCGACCGGCTGGCCTTCGGCGAAGCGCACGGTGACGCGCTCAGCCTTGACCGCGCAGTCGTCCTTCCAGAACGGCACGCCCATGATCGGGTTGACGATGGTGATGCCGCTGTCGAGATGCTCGAGATCCTTGGCCTCGTGGGTCGCGCCGAGCAGGTTGCTGTCGGTGGAATAGGCCTTCTCCGCGCTCATCTTGTAGGCGAAGCCGTGCGCAGTCATGAAGGCCGACATTTCGGCGCGGCCGCCGAGCTCGTCGATGAACTGCTGGTCGAGCCAGGGCTTGTAGATCTGCAGGTCCGGATTGGTCAGCAGGCCGTAGCGGTAGAAGCGCTCGATGTCATTGCCTTTGTAAGTCGAGCCATCGCCCCAGATATGAACGCCGTCTTCCTTCATGGCCGAGACCAGCATGGTGCCGGTCACTGCCCGGCCAAGCGGCGTGGTGTTGAAATAGGTAATACCGCCGGTCGAGACATGGAACGCGCTGGCCTGGATGGCGGCGATACCCTCATGGACGAGCTGGGCGCGGCAATCGACCAGGCGGGCCTTTTCGGCGCCGAATTCCATCGCCTTGCGCGGAATCTCGTCGTAATCGGCCTCGTCGGGTTGGCCGAGATTGGCGGTGTAGGCGAAGACCTTTGCGCCCTTCTGCTTCATCCACAGCAGCGCCGCCGACGTGTCGAGACCGCCGGAGAAAGCGATACCGACATTTTTGCCGGTGGGGAGGCTCTTCAAGATCGTGGTCATGGGGCGTCCAATCGAGGCTATTTTTCGCGGTCAGCGATAGCGCGCCGGAGCAAAGGGCGTCAACGCGGCTTCAATCGTGCTGGTGTTCGGTAATCCGGTTCACGAAGCTCGGTTTCGGCTCCCGCCCGATCATGCGCAGTCGCCAGCGATAGCCGGGCCAGGCGATTTTGGTCAGCCAGCGATCGACGTCATCGTCTGTCATCCGGGTCCGAGGCCAGCGGTAAATCCAGCCGTGAACGAGCCAGATGACCAGGAAGGAGGCGAGGCCGGCGATGGTCACGTCGGTAAAGAAATGGCCGCCGAAGGCCATCCGCCAGCCGGAGGTGGCAAGGCCGAACACCGTTGCCGCCGCATAGGCCGCGGGCCGCAGGCTGGGTGGCGCGAGCGCGGCGGGGGCATAGGTCCAGAACGCCGTGGCGCCTTCGCCGGAGAAGAACGAGCAGTTGCGCACGCATTGCCCGGTCGGGTCCCACCAGGCCTTAAACTGCCAGGGACCGCCGAATTCGGTGACGGCTACTGGCCGCGGTCGGCCCCAGAAGGTTTTGAAGGTGAAATTGGTGAGGAAGCCTGCCGACATCACCATGGTGATGATCAGAAAGGCCATGGTGCGACCCTTCACCAGCAACGGTCGGTTTGGCCAGATCAGCTTGACGATCAGCGCCAGGATCGAGGGGGCCACGAAAGCCCAGGCGATCCACATCGCCGCATTGCGGGCGAATTGCGCGTAAGGCAGTCCCGAATAGGTGAAATCGCGGGTTTCCGGATGGAAGAACAGCGCCGCAAGCTTGAGATCGAGTTCGGGCCAGACGCCGAAAATCACGAGAATTGCCGCAAGCAGCACGAGCGCAATGAGGAGGCCAGTCCGGTTCATGGCGGGCGGTTTATCCGAGGCGCAGGGGGAAGGAAAGTTAAAGCGCTATAACTTTCCAGCGGCATCCGGCTGCGGCAGGCGCCGCGACTGCTTCCATGCCCCGGCATTGCGGCCTGCGATCACCCAGTAGATCAGCCCGGCAATGATGCCGGCTCCGGTCACGACTTCGAGGTGCCGGCGCACGATGCCGTCGAATGTCATGGTGGTGGTGTCATAGGGGATCAGGCCGAGATAGCAGGCGAGGCCCACCACGCCGCCGCCGAGCGCATAAGCCAGCACGCTGCGGATGTCGAAGCTCTCGGTGATCACGACGACGATCAAAGCGGGGATGAGCGCGAAGCCCGAGAAGAAGATGAAGCCGAAACCGATCAGAATGTTGATGGCATCGGGATTCACGATCCCGGTGTCCATTGCGCTCAGCTCGGGAAAGAGGATCGCGAAGGTCACGATCGTGCCACCAGCGAGGCATGCGGCGCAGAACGCAAAGAGAATGACGATGATGCGGCCGATCAGGGACATGATGGCTCAGCCTTTCGTCCGCTCGTGCCCAACGCGCCGCCCTTCTCCTGAGGAGCGGCCGAAGGCCGCGTCTCGAAGGAGGTACCACGCTGCGCATGGTCCGAGACGGACGCCTGCGGCGTGTTCCTCACCATGAGGGTGGAGTAGGAAGTGCCGCGCATCAATCCGTCATCGCCATCGCGCGCAGGGCCTGGCGCTCGCGGGCCGAAAGCTTCTCCGTTTCCGACTTCAGCTGCCCGCAGGCTGCGAGAATGTCGCGGCCGCGCGGCGTGCGCACCGGCGAAGAATAGCCGGCATTGAAGATGTATTCGGAGAATTTCTCGATCTGCGCCCAGTCCGAGCACTCGTAGCGCGTGCCCGGCCACGGATTGAACGGGATCAGGTTGATCTTGGCGTGGATGCCCTTGAGCATCTTCACCAGCAGCTTGGCGTCGTCGAGCGAGTCGTTGACGCCCTTCAGCATCACATATTCGAAGGTGATGCGGCGCGCGTTGGAGGCGCCGGGATAATCGCGGCACGCCTGCAGCAGTTCTTTCAACGGATATTTCTTGTTGAGTGGCACCAGCTCGTTGCGCAGCTCGTCGCGCACCGCATGCAGCGAGATCGCCAGCATCACGCCGATCTCATCGCCCGTGCGTGCGATGTTCGGCACCACGCCCGAGGTCGACAGCGTGATGCGCCGGCGCGAAATGCCGATGCCTTCATTGTCCGAGACGATCAGCAACGCGTCGCGCACGGCCTCGAAATTGTAGAGCGGTTCGCCCATGCCCATCATCACGATATTGGTGATGCGGCGGTTGGTACCGGGCTGGTCGCGGTCGGCCCAGTCGTTCAGCCGGTCGCGTGCCACCATGATCTGGCCGACGATCTCGCCCGGCGTCAGGTTGCGTACCAGACGCTGGGTTCCCGTATGGCAGAACGAGCAGTTCAGCGTGCAGCCGACCTGCGAGGAGACGCAGAGCGTGCCGCGGTCGGTCTCGGGGATATAGACGCACTCGACCTCATGGGCGCGCTCGCCATGGGTGCCGGAGGGCAGCTTCAGCAGCCATTTGCGGGTGCCGTCATTGGAAATCTGCTCGACGGCCACTTCCGGCCGGTCGACCGTGAAATGCTGTTCCAGTTCCGTGCGCATGTCTTTGGAAATACTGGACATTTCCGCAAAGCTCTGAGCTCCGCGATAATACAGCCAGTGCCAGATCTGCTGGCTGCGCATCTTCTGCTGGGCCGGCTTCACGCCGATGGAACCAAGCTTCTCGGCGATCTGGGCCCGGGACAGGCCGATCAGCGACGGCTTTGCCAGCGGCACGTAGGTTTCCGTCGCCACTTTCTCCAAGGGGAGCGAGCGGGCAGTCTCAACGGCAGCGGCAGCCTCGGCAGAAGCGGGGGTCATGGTGTTCGATCTACGACTAGAAGCGGTGATTTAGACTGTGTCCCTCATCCTGAGGAGCGACCGCAGGTCGCGTCTCGAAGGATGGCCACACACGCAATCTCATGGTTCGAGACGGCGCCAAAGGCGCCTCCTCGCCACGAGGGATTGAGATAGGCTTTTCACGCCCAAATGGAAAGGCGCCAAATGCGGCAATATTAACGGAGGTATCGGCCCATAGGCGCGTGAGCCGAAGGCGTCATCCGCCGCGGAGTTTCAGCATTGACCTCCGTCCTACGGCGGCCTCACCTTACCTCCGGCACTCCTGCGCGACCTTGTCGAGCGCTTGGGCGAGGCCCTTCAGCGAGAACACGTCCGTGGTTTCCGTGCCCTTGGCCGAAAGGCCCTTCACGGTCACGTCGCCGGCCTTGCGCAGCGCCTCGACCAGACGTTCTTCTTCCGCAGCGTTCTTGATCCAGAGCCCGTCGCCCTGGGTGTACATCGCAAACTTCGCGCCGCCGACATCGAGCGTCGACTCATAGCCGGGCTTCAATTGATAGCCGATCATGACCGAGACTTCGTTGGTCACCTTCTCGGCGGGGCGCGTCGAGATGAACGCATAAGCGGGGTCACGAGGGCGGTTGGCCGGATTGGTTCTGGACGATGACGGCTTGGCGAGCGCGAAGCAGACCTTCTTGCCGCCGGGGGCTGCGGTGTAGGCGCCCCATGAACCGAACTGGCCGAGCAGTGTCGGTTCGGCGCTTCCTGCAGCGGCCGGTGCCGGCGTCTGCTTGGCCGGTGCAGCCTTGCCCTTGGCAGCCGTCTGCGCCTGCGCAAGATCGGTAACGCCGATCATCGCCATGCTCAAGGATACAACTGTCAGGATTCGCCGCACGGACATCAGGTGTCGATCCTCTATCTTTGTGACTGGAAGATGGCCTGGAATCACACGCGCCAACTGACTTGCAGATAAACACATCGATCTTGTTTGAAAAGGCGGAGGCATCGCGTCGAAAGATAGCAGGGCGCGGTGGACTACGCGTGGGGCGTGAATTGAAACGCTAAGGTTCATAGTTCACCGCGACCCTCGAACGCCTCCCCCGGTGGGGAGAGATGTAGCGAGTCCTCAGTTTTTCATACGCGCGGCGCGCTGCGCCGCCCATTGCGCATCGGTCCAGTGCAACAGGTCCTCGGCCCCCGATGAGCGCAAATGCGCGCCGCCATCCTGCACCACCATCTCGCCATTGATGTAACCGGCCTGATCGGAAATCAGGAAGCTGGCGAGGTTGGCGAGTTCGCTGTGTTCGCCGACGCGACCGAGCGGATTGCGTGCCGCAGGCCCGGAGTTACGACCTTCGGGCTGCAGCTGTCCGATCGCGCCCGGGGTGGGAAAGGGACCTGGTGCAATCGCCACGAGACGAACGTCCTTCGGTCCCCATTCGACGGCGAGCGATTTGGTCATCGCCAGCAGGCCGGACTTTGCCATGGCCGATGGCATGGTGAAAGCGCGGCCGGTGATGGTCGATGTGGAGAGAATGCTGAGCACCACACCTCGATGATGGGACACGATCCAGCGTCGTCCTGCTTCGAGCGTGCAGTACATCGCGCCGTGCAGCGTCGGTGCGAGGATCGCGTCGGCAGCGCGCGCGGAGAGATGCTCGCTCTGCGCGATGAAAGTCGCGGCTGCATTGTTGACGAGGATATCGAGTGGGCCGTCCTGCCAGATCGCAGTCATCATGTCTGCGACGGCATCGGCGTTACGGATGTCGCAGGTGAAAATATCGACCTTCGCTCCGCACTCGGTACGGAGTTGCGCGGCGGCTTCGTCCAGCACGGCGCTGCGCCGTCCGCAAATGACGAGTTCTCCGCCGAGCTCGGCAAAGCGGCGGCTCATGGCCGCTCCAAGCCCGGAACCTCCCCCTGTCACGAGAATGCGCTTGCCGGCGAGGAGTGTTTTTTCAAACATTGTTCGTTTCCTCTTTTTGTTCGCGCGATGGAATGCGTTTGTGGCGTCGAAACACATTGCTCCCCGGAGCTAAATCCTTCATGAATTCCTCAACTGTCTCAAGCCGAAGGCCAGGTTGATCAGATGAAAGCCATTCTCTGCTCGCAATACTGCGAACCCGACGATCTCGTTTTTGCCGACGTGGAGGATCCCGTTGCCGGTGAGGGGCAGGTGGTCATCGCCATCAAATCGGCGGCGCTGAATTTCTTCGACATCCTGATGATTCAGGGCAAGTATCAGATCAAGCCTCCCTTCCCGTTCTCGCCGGCGGCGGAAGTCGCAGGCGTGATCGAGAGCGTCGGTGCTGGTGTCACCTCGCTGAAGCCGGGTGATCGCGTCGTTGCTTCGATCGGTCACAACGGGGCCCGGCAGAAAGTCGCCGTGGCGGCTTCCTCTGTGATCAAGATTCCCGACAACCTCGATTTCGACCGCGCTGCCGGCGTCATCGTGATCTACGGCACTGCGCTGCATGCTCTGGAAGATCGCGCTTCGCCGAAGCCGGGTGAAACGCTGGCTGTGCTCGGCGCCGCCGGCGGCACCGGCCTCGCCGCTTGCGAGCTGGGCAAGCTGCTCGGCTTGAAAGTCATCGCCTGCGCATCGTCGGACGAGAAGCTCGAATTCGCCAAGAAGCATGGTGCCGAGATCGGCTTCAACTACGCGAAGGAAGATCTCAAGGAAGGCTTGAAGAAGCTCACCGGCGGCAAGGGTGTCGACATCATCTTCGATCCGGTCGGCGGGAAATACGCGGAAGCGGCTCTGCGTGCCATCGCCTGGGAAGGCCGCTTCATGGTGATCGGTTTTGCAGCCGGTGATATTCCGAAGATGCCGCTCAATCTTGCGCTGCTGAAGGGCTGCGACATCCGCGGCGTGTTCTGGGGTGCCTGGGTGCGGCAGAACCACGACAAATACCGCGCGAGCATCGAGAAGCTGCTGAAGTGGGCGGCCGAGGGCAAGATCTCGGCCCACGTGGATCGTACTTTCCCGCTGGAGAAGACCGCGGAAGCGATGAAGGTGCTCGCAGGCCGTCAAGCCATGGGCAAGGTGATTTTGCACCCGTAACTCGACGACCTCATTCCGAGCAGCCGTGCGATGCGCGGAGTCTCGAAGGATGGCAGCGAAGCTCCAGAGCCCACCTATCTCATGGTTCGAGACGGCGCTCCGCGCCTCCTCACCATGAGGAGCGGAGGGGAAGCGGCTTATGTAGCTTCCACCTCGTCGTCTTCCAGGCCGCGCGCCATTGCACGTCGTGCGGCCTCGCGATGATCCTCATTGATATGCGTTGCCACCATGCGAAGCGCTGTCGCGAGGATCGCCGCATCGTCGCCGAAGCCGAGGATCGGCAACATATCCGGCACGAAATCAAACGGCAGGATGAAATAAGCGAGCGCGCCCAGCAGCGCCGCCTGCACATGGCGTGGCGTCTGACGGTCGAAGGCACAGTAATAGGCGGCGAGCAGATCCTCCATGAAGGGCAGCTTCACGGCGAGCCGCTTCAGCTTGCGCCAGAATTGCTTGCGAACGCTTTCGCGATCCTGCGCCAGCCGGTCGGCCGGTTCGAAGCCCACGCTGTGTTCGGTAGCCATCGGGAAAGTTCCTCGGTGCCAAGATCGGGCATAGTCCAGATGGTGTCGGAGACGACGCTTCGCAACGAAGGGGCTGCGTTCAGGCGCCGAGTTGTTTGGCGACTGCATTCATCGCCTTTGCCAGATCGACGTCCTTCTGCGTCACTCCGTCGGCGTCATGGGTGGAGAGCACGACCTCCACGGTCTTGTAGACGTTGCGCCATTCCGGGTGGTGGTCGTGTTTTTCGGCGACCAGCGCCACCCGCGCCATGAAGCCGAAGGCCTCGTTGAAATCCTTGAAGGTAAATGTGCGCGCAAGGGCGTCCCGGCCGCTGACGCCGCTCCAGCCGGGCAACCCGTCCAGCGCTGCCTTGCGCCCCTCCGCTGATAGCCGTTGCACCATGGCAACCTCCTGCTTCACCTGAACTTTATCCCAACGCACCATGACACGATCGGGATCCATGCCACAATTAAGGCGGCAATATCGATCAATTGGATAACCACGCGCCGGTTTTGTTCGAGGCGGAACGGACGGGCGCTCTGGAACTTTGCTAGACTTTGGCTCCAACCCGCTTTGGTGACAATGGACTTGAAGCGCCTGTTCTCGAGATCGATGACGGATGGACCCGAGGTCATCGGACCGGCCGGGCCACCGTCGCCACGTTCGGTCCGGCGCAAAATGACGTTGATCACGCTGGCAGGCACGCTGGCGATCGTCGCGGCGGTGGCCGGCGCCTACTATTTCGCGATGAAACCGGTACCGCTGCGTATCGCCGTCGGCCCGCCGAACAGCGAAGACCTGAAGGTCGTGCAGGCATTGGTTCAGGCCTTCTCGCGCGATCATCGCTCGGTGCGCTTGCGCCCGCAGATCACCGATGGCGCCACGACAAGCGCGCAGGCCCTGGCCGATGGCAAGGTTGATCTCGCCGTTATCCGTGGCGATCTTCCGGTTCCGAAGAATGCGCGTGCGGTGGCCGTGCTGCGCAAGAATGTCGTCGTCATGTGGGTGCCCCCGCCGACCAGGACCACTGCACGCGGCAAGAAGGCCGCGGCGAAGATCACCAAGATTCCCGATCTGGCCGGCAAGCGGATTGGCGTGATCGGCAAGACCCAGGCCAACGTGAATCTGCTCAATATCATCCTGCGCCAATATGGCGTCGATCCTGCCAAGGTAGCGGTGACGCAGTTCTCCGTGGCGGATGTCGGCGACGCCATCAAGGATCAGAAGGTCGATGCATTCATTGCTGCAGGCCCCGTGAACAGCAAGATCACCGGCGATGCGATCCAGTCCTCGGCGCGCGACGGCGGTACGCCAGCCTTTCTCGCAATCGATTCCGCGGACGCCATCGCGCAGAACTACCCGGTCTATGAATCGTCGGAAATCCCGGCCGGCACCTTCGGCGGTGCGCCGGCGCGGCCGGATGATGATGTGAAGACGATCAGCTTCTCGCACTACATCGTGGCGCGGCAGGGTTTGTCCGACGTCACGGTTGCAGCGCTGACACGGCAACTGTTTGCGATCCGCCAGCAGATCATCAATGACTTCCCGCTCGCGGCAAAGATCGAGACGCCCGATACCGACAAGGATGCCGTGATTCCCGTGCATCCTGGCGCCGCGGCCTATGTCGATGGTGAAGAAAAGACCTTCCTCGATCGCTATAGCGATTACATCTGGTGGAGCCTGATGGGTCTCTCCGCCATGGGTTCGATCGGCGCATGGTTCGCGAGCTATCTGCGCAAGGACGAGCGCAACGTGAACGTTTCGCAGCGGGATCGCCTGCTGGATATGATCGCGCTCGCGCGCAAGAGCGATTCATTGGAAGAACTCGACAGCATGCAGGCTGAAGCCGACGGCATCCTGCGTGACACGCTCACATGCTACGAACACGGCGCGATTCAGGAAGGCACGCTGACGGCCTTCAACATCGCACTTGAACAATTTCACAACGCCGTCGCCGATCGCAAGGCGCTCATCAGCATGGTGGCGCCGGAGCCGGCGCGGCAGTTGTCGCGGCCGCTGGCGGTTTAACGTTTCAGGTAGCGCCATCCCACCACGACGCCGCTGACCGAGACGATGGCGCCGAGGATCGAGAGCAGGATCACCACGATGTCCCAGGCCGGGCGATATTTCAGCAGCAGCTGGAAATCGAAACTGTGCAGGGCATTGAACAGCCAGCGATAGCCGCGACGACTCGCATCCATCTGACCGAGGATGTCGCCGGTGACCGGGCTGATGTGAATCCAGGTTTGCGCATCGTCGCTGAAGATCGCGCGCAGCACCGGCAATTCCCGCTCGCGGTGGTGTGCGTACCAGTAGGAATCGTAATCTTTCAGCTCGATTTTCGCAGTGATTTGCGCTGACGGGAGCAGTCTTGCTGCGGCATTCCAGAGGCGGTCTTGCGGCAACACGGTGGCAGCGCCGGTGGACGCGTCGTGCACACTTTGCGCGCCACTACGAGATTTCGTGATCATCAGCGGGCTACCATCGAGCCAGACGAAGCGCGCCTCGACCGCTCCGGGTTGCGCGATAGGCAACTTTGCTGCGATCGTTGCTGCATCATGGCCGCCGTAACGCTGCAGCATGTCGCGCGCGGTGTTGCGGTCGGCGAAGTATTGGCCGGGATTAACCGACAGCCAGCCGGAGAACATCCAGGTCAGGATGAATGCGCCGCCGATCAGGCCGGCGATGTGATGCCAAGCCATCCAGCCGCGATAGGGCGTTATATTTCCATCCGCATAGCGTCGCTTCAGGCGCACGCGCAAAATGCCGATCCAGATTCCGGTGATGCCGACGACGAGGCAGATGCCGGATGACCACAGGATCACCTGCCGCCACAGTGCGCCGTCCTTGCGGAGCACGGTCGGATAGATCCAGTGCGGGATCGAGCCGAGCCAGTTCCAGATGCGTTCCGTGCGGTTGGTGTCGAGCGCGATCTCGCCGGAGCGGGAGGAGACGTAGAGTTTGGTGCCGGCATCGTCGCCGAGATCGATGAGATAGAACGGCCGCAAAGGATCGTAGCGCGCGACGACGCTCCACTGATCACGGTGGATGATCTCCTCGAGGCGTGGGGATTTGCTTGCGGGATGATGAGAAGCAATCGCGAGCGCTTGCCGTTCGGAGATATCGGCGATCGCGCGTCCGTCGATAGCGGAGATCGTCTGTCGCTTGCCGTCCCAATCGCTCAGCCGATAGACCGGCTCGCTATCGAGCATCATCAGGCGCAGCTCGCGCGGATAGCGCGTGCTGCCGGCGGCTTTCATCGCATCGTCGGGAGAAAGCCTTGCTGTCTCCCACGCGATCTCCGGCAGCGCCGCCAGCCTCTCCTGGTCGGAGAGGCCAGGGAACGCGACATACATCATCACCACGCCTGAGATGAACCACATGGCGAAGAACAGGCAGGTGACGATGCCGATCCAGCGGTGGGCGAGATACAGCCACTGCCGGAGTTTTCGTTTGAGCCGGAATGCCATCGAAAGCAGGATCTCTTTTCTTTCCCTCCCCCGTAAAAACGGGGGAGGGAAAACGCCGGCCGGGATTAGAACTTCACATTGACCGCAAACTGCGCTGTGCGCGGCATGCCGAGCGTCCACACATTCGCATTTCCGGAGGTCGCATAGACCGTATCGAACAGGTTGTAGACGCGCAGCGATACCGTGGTGTTGGGGTCGGGCTTCCACTGCACGCCGGCATTGACGACATTGTAGGACGGCATCTCCGCCGCGGTCGTATTGGCATTGTCGCCATAGCGCTTGCCGACGATCTGGATGCCGGCATTGGCCGACCAGTTCGGCGCGAAGGCCCATGTCGCCCAGATGTTCGAAACCGTCTGTGGCACGTTGAACGGGACGTTCCCGGCGAAATTGACCGATCCGGTGCCGATCGTCGCCGGCTGCACGAAGTCGTCATACTTCGCGCGCAGGAAAGTGGTGTTGGCATCGATGCGCCAGCCGTGATCGAGCGCGAGACCGACCGATGCCTCGATGCCGCGTGACGATTGCTGACCCACCTGGGTGACGATCAGCGGATTGATCGGATCACGCGCGAGCAGATTGTTCTTGACGATCTCGTAGCCCGCGAGTGTCCATTCGCCGCGTCCGCCCCAGAACGATTGCTTCACGCCGACTTCGATCTGCCTGCCGGTCGCCAGCGTGAAATCCTTGTTGGCGCTCGACAGCGAGACCAGGCCACCCACCGGATCGACTGCAGTGGAATACTGACCGTAGAAGGCGAGGTTCTTGATCGGTTCGTAGACTGCGCCGGCGCGCCAGGTGGTGTTGGAGAAGGACTTTTCGAAACTGTTGCCAGGCGTGATGTAATCGGTACGCGTAATCGTCGGCTCATCCTGGCGGATGCCGGTGACCAGCGAGAGTTGATCCGTCACGGACAGCCGGTTCTCGGCGAAGATCGCGAATTGATTGGCGACGGAGCCGTAAGTAGAAACTGTCGGAATCGTGCTGAAATAAGAGCCCGGGAAGAAGTTGTAGGGATCGACCGACGATCTCGCGCCGTTGGAAAGGCCACCGAACGAGTTGATCCGATAGGGCGCGAAGTTCACGCGGCTGACATCGAAACCGGCAAGAAACTCGTTCTTCATGCCGAAGATATGGCCCTTGACGGTCACATCCATACGGTCGCCGAGCTGCTGCTCGTTATGGAAGATTTCGAGATAGCTGCTGCGATCGATCAGGCCGGTCGCCGGATTGTAGCGAAAGTTCTCGGCATTCATCCAGTGACGCTTCATATCGAAGTAATACAGCGTGTTGCGGATGGCGATGGCGTCGGTGACCTGCCATTCGGTCTTCACCTGGCTGAAACTGTCCTGATAGCGAATGCTGCTGTCGCCGACATTGTAGTTCTTGAAACGCATAGCATCGACGATGCCGCCATTGACCAATGGCGTACCATAATAACGCGTCGGGCTGCGATCGCCGTAATCCGTCGATAGCGTCCAGGTAATGTCCTCGTTCTGCTTGATCTGAATCGCGGCATGCAGCGCCACATTTGAGTTGTTGTCGCGATCGACCCAGCCGTCGGACATGTTGCCGGTGGCGGTGATGCGATATGCGACATCCTTGTTCACGGGGCCACCGCTATCCACGGCAATACGGCGGGTCATGTTGCTGTCGAGCGACATTTCAGCCTGGTTGAACGGCACCCAGGTCGGCAGCTTCGACACTACATTGATCGCGCCGCCGACGGCACCCGCGCCATACATCACCGATGCCGGACCGCGCAGCACCTCGATGCGCTCGGCGGACCAGGTATCGAACGGGAAGGTGACGGTGCCGGCGCCGATGGCGAGTTGAGTGCCGTCATACAGGGTCATCACCGACGAACCGCCGGTGAAGCCGCGGGTGCTGAAGGACACGCCGCCATTGCCGGGCGATGGCGCGGCGGTGAAACCGACGGCGTTCTGCGTCACGGCATCGAGGAAATTCTGTTGTCCACGTTCGGCGATGGTTTCGGCCGAGATCACGTCTACGCTGGCGGGCGTTTGCAGACGCGTGAGGCCGAGGCGGCTGCCGGCCGTGCTGGCGCCGGTGAGATTGAGCGTCGGCGCGGCGAAGGCCGGGCCGGCCGGTGTGGCGACCGGTGGCGCGGCGGTCGCAGCGACATTGCGTTGCGGACGTGCGCGGGCGGCGCGGGTCGGGTTGCCGCTCGCGGCGCGGCGCGCGCCTTGCGGCTGGGCGGCCGGCTGCACGACGATGGGATCGAGCAGATGGTTCGACTGTGCGGGCTGCATCGCACCTTCGACAGGCAGAAGCAGGCACGACAGGGCGGCAGAGGCCAGAAAAGGTTTGCGTCGCCTGGATACGGAAGAGACGGCGGTGGTCATCAAAGGGACTCGCGATAACGTGGCACGTCACCGCAAACCAAGCCGTTCTGCATTCTTCACGAACGCAACCCGACTTCCACCAGGACACCCCGCCCAATGTGCTCGCGTGTGACCACGACTGACGGCAGGTCTCCTGGCTCGCGGGTCGGTGCCTGTCACCGCCTTCCCAGGCCGGGGGCCCAGTGGCGTATGGCGAAGGCTCGCCGCTTACAGTTGCGGGGGCAGCCGCGGAATCGGTTCGCGCAACAGACGCTGCGCGGGCCTCACCGCATTCCCTTTTGGTCCGGTAGGAACCGTCGGCGTCACGTTTCGGGGAAATGACAGGACGAGTCAATGTCGCGGTTCTGCCACAGTGCGGGCGCTGCGGCAGACTGTCACAGCCTCGTCGCGAGAGACGCTTACAGCCTAGGCATCTTCATCGCCGATCCCCGGGAGAGCAGAATGGCTATCCGCGTCACTCGCCGCCGCTTTATGACCACCGCCGCCGCTGGTGCAGGCATGTTGGCGATGCCTTATCTCAGCCGCGCGGCGGACCGGCCTGTGGTGAGCCATGGCGTGCAGTCCGGCGATATCGGTTTCGACAGCGGCATGATCTGGTCGCGTGCGGATCGTCCGGCCCAGATGATGGTGGAAGTCGCCACCACCGAGAGCTTCAAGGAAGCCCGCGCGCTGCCGCCGGTGAACGTGCTGCCGGAAAGCGATTTCACCGCAAAACTGCTGCTGGAAAACCTGCCTTCGGGGCAGGACATCTTCTATCGCGTGCGGTTTCGCGATCTGTCGCATTACGAGATCGTCGGCGAGCCGGTGGTTGGCCGCTTTCGTACGGCGCCGGCCGATCGGCGCGATGTCACTTTCGTCTGGGGCGGCGATGTGGCGGGGCAAGGCTATGGCATCAATGCCGATGACGGCGGCATGGTCACCTTCGCCACGATGCGCAAGCACAATCCGGATTTCCTGATCCATTCCGGCGACACCATCTATGCCGACGGCCCGATCGTGGCGGAGACCAAGTTACCAGACGGATCGGTGTGGAAGAACACCACGCTGGTGCCGGAAAAGGCGAAAGTCGCGGAGACGCTCGACGAATTCCGCGCCGCGCATAAATACAATCTGCTCGATGACAATGTTCGCGCCTTCAATGCGCAGGTTCCCATCTTCGGCCAGTGGGACGATCACGAGGTCACCAACAACTGGTCGCTCTCCAAGCAGTTGCCGGCGGCCTACAAGGAGCGCGACATCACGCTGCTGGCCGCGCGTGGCGCCCGCGCCTTCCACGAGATGTATCCGGTGCGGCCGAACATTGCCGAGCCCGGCCGGGTCTATCGCGTGCTCAATTACGGTCCGCATCTCGACGTGTTCATGCTGGACGAGCGCAGCTATCGCGGCCCGAACGGGCCGAACCTGCAGGAGGCCTATGGTCCCGAAGCCCAGTTCATCGGGCCGGAGCAGCTGGCCTGGCTGAAGCGCGCGCTGCTGGAATCGCGGGCGACCTGGAAGGTGATCGCCTCGGACATGCCGATCGGCATCATCGTCGAGGACGATGCGGTCAATCACAAGGGTTCTGAAGCCATTGCCCAGGGCGACGGCCCGCCGCGCGGCCGCGAGCTGGAAATCGCGGATCTGCTCCGCTTCATCAAGACCGCGGGCATTCGCAACACCGTCTGGTTCACCGCCGACGTGCATTACACGGCAGCGCACTACTACAATCCGGACAAGGCGCAGTTCCAGGACTTCGAGCCGTTCTGGGAATTCGTCTCGGGCCCGTTCCATGCCGGCACCTTCGGGCCGGGGGCGATGGATAATACCTTCGGACCGGAGGTCCGCTATGTGAAGGCACCGGGACCGGACAGGCAGAACCTGCCGCCGTCGGCCGGTATGCAGTTCTTCGGTCACGTGAAGATCGAGGGCGCGACCGGCCGGATGACCGTGACTTTGCGAGATAGGGCCGATGTGGCCCTTTGGAGCACGGTTCTGGACCCGAAACTGGGGTGAAACCGTGTCCCGGACGCGGTGCAGCGCTCTTGCGCTGTCCGCAGAGCCGGGGCCGTACCAAACGCCGGAGTTCCTGGCGGTCCCGGCTCTGCGAAGCGGCACTTCGCGCGGCACCGCGTCCGGGACAGGGGTTTTACGAGGGTGCAGACACACCGAAATCGGGGGCAGATTCACATTGTTTTTGGACGATTCCTGACTATATTGCGCCGCAACGCGCCCGAGTACCCGGCTTTTTCTTCAAGGCCGGGTTTGCTTTTGCAGGGATTGGCCCAGCGCGTTCTCAGACAAGACGGGATTGATCGCGCATGGAGCGCAGCATCGGTCCTTGGAAAACAGACGTCTTGTAGAAGCCGCGCCTAGCACCTGTTCGTCGAACCAGAAGAAGACATATGAAACTGCGCAACATCGCCATCATCGCACACGTCGACCACGGCAAGACCACCCTCGTCGACAAGCTCCTGCAGCAGTCGGGCACCTTCCGCGACAACCAGCGCGTCCAGGAACGCGCGATGGATTCGAACGATCTCGAAAAAGAACGCGGCATCACCATTCTCGCCAAGTGTACCTCGGTGCTGTGGGAAGACACCCAGATCAACATCGTTGACACCCCCGGCCACGCCGACTTCGGCGGTGAGGTCGAGCGCATCCTGTCGATGGTCGATGGCGTGATCGTTCTCGTCGACGCCGCCGAAGGTCCGATGCCGCAGACCAAGTTCGTGGTCGGCAAGGCGCTCAAGCTCGGCCTTCGCCCGATCGTCGCCATCAACAAGGTGGACCGCCAGGACGCCCGCATCGACGAAGTCGTCAACGAGGTGTTCGACCTGTTCGCCGCGCTGGACGCCACCGACGAGCAACTCGACTTCCCGATCCTCTACGGGTCAGGCCGTAATGGCTGGATGGCCAACAGCCCGGATGCGTCGCACGATGTCGGCATGAAGCCGCTGTTCGAGCTGGTGCTCAAGCATGTGCCGCCGCCGACCGTCGAGGAAGGTCCGTTCCGCCTGCTCGGCACCATTCTCGAAGCCAACAACTTCCTGGGCCGCATCATCACCGGCCGCATTACCTCGGGCTCGGTGAAGCCGAACCAGACGGTGAAGGTTCTGTCGCGCGACGGCAAGACCGTCGAGACCGGCCGCATCTCCAAGATCCTTGCCTTCCGCGGCCTCGAGCGCCAGCCGGTGGACTTCGCCGAAGCCGGCGACATCGTCGCCATCGCGGGCCTGACCAAGGGCACCGTGGCCGACACCTTCTGCGATCCCACGGTGGATACGCCGCTGCAGGCGCAGCCGATCGATCCGCCGACGGTGTCGATGTCCTTCATCGTCAACAACTCGCCGCTCGCCGGCACCGAAGGCGACAAGGTGACGAGCCGCCTGATCCGCGACCGTCTGCTGCGCGAAGCCGAAGGCAATGTCGCGCTGCGCGTGGTCGAATCCGCCGACAAGGATGCGATGGAAGTCTCGGGCCGCGGCGAATTGCAGCTCGCGATCCTGATCGAGAACATGCGCCGCGAAGGTTTCGAGCTGTCGGTGTCGCGTCCGCGCGTGGTGTTCGAGAAGAACGAAGCGGGCCAGACGCTGGAGCCGGTGGAAGAAGTGGTCATCGACGTCGATGACGAATTCTCCGGCGTGGTCGTGCAGAAGATGAGCGAGCGCAAGGCCGAGATGATGGAAATGCGTCCGTCGGGCGGCAATCGTCTGCGTCTTGTGTTCCACGCCCCGACCCGCGGCCTGATCGGCTATCAGGGCGAGCTGATGACCGACACCAAGGGCACGGCGATCATGAACCGCCTGTTCCACGCCTACCTGCCCTACAAGGGCGAGATCGCCGGCCGCCGCAACGGCGTGCTGATCTCGAACGATCAGGGCGAAGCGGTGGCCTACGCCATGTTCAAGCTGGAAGACCGCGGCCCGATGATGATCGAGCCGGGCTGGAAGGTCTATCGCGGCATGATCATCGGCGAGCACACCCGCGAGAACGATCTCGAACTCAACGTTCTCAAGGGCAAGCAGCTCACCAACATCCGCACCACGTCGAAGGACGAAGCGGTGCGCCTGACCCCGCCGATCCGCATGACGCTGGAAAAGGCGCTGGCCTATATCGAGGACGACGAACTGGTGGAAATCACCCCGAAGTCGATCCGCCTGCGCAAGAAGCATCTCGATCCCAACGATCGCAAGCGTGCGGAAAAGGCGAAGGAAGCGGTGGCGTAAAGCCAGGCTTCATTTACAGGAGTGTTGCGAAGTGCCCGGCGACAGCCGGGCATTTTGTTTTGGTGGGATGGTTCCTTCACACTCTTGTCATCACCCGCGCAGGCGGGTGATCCAGTAAACGCCGGCCGTGCGTGCGATCTCCGTCAGCGTTTACTGGGTTGCCCGGTCGAGCCGGGCAACGACAGATCGTGATTGGGTTGGCTTGAATAATTCGCTTAACCGACTATTCCCGTTATCGCGGACCTCGAGCACAGAAGCTTTGCGATGAGCACAGAACTCCCCTCCGAAGTCGACGTCGCCATTATCGGCGCCGGCGCCGCCGGTCTCGGCGCGGCGCGCGCGCTGGAGGGGGCCGGCCTCTCGGTCATCGTGCTGGAAGCCCGCGACCGCATTGGTGGCCGCGCCCATACGATCATGGCGGCGCCGGGCATTCCGTTCGATCTCGGCTGCGAATGGCTGCATTCGGCGGACAGGAACGATTTCGTCGGCATTGCAAAGCAGCTCGGCTTCAAGGTCGACACCAAACGCCCGCCGTGGCGCGAACAGACCTATGATGCGACCTTCTCGAAGGCGCAGCGCGCGGAATTCTTCGCCGCGATGGACGCCTTCTATGATCGCGCGGAAGCAGCCGCAGAGAATGAGGAGGACGCGCCGGCGGCGACATGCCTCGAGCCGGGCAATCCGTGGAATCCCATGATCGATGCGGTGTCCACCTACATCAACGGGTTCGAACTCAAGGACGTGTCGCTGCACGACATGGATGCCTATGAGGACACCGAGGTGAACTGGCGGCTGCCCGACGGCTATGGCGCGCTGATCGCAGCCTATGGCGCGCGATGTCCGGTGGCGCTGAACACGGAAGTGACTGTCATCGATCACTCCGGATCGCGCGTGAAGATCGAGACCTCGCGCGGCACGCTGACCGCTGCGAACGTGGTTATCTGCGTGCCGACCAATCTTCTCGCCAACGAGAACATTCGCTTTCATCCGCCGTTGCCTGAGAAGGTCGAGGCCGCCGCCGGCCTGCCGCTCGGCGCCGACAACAAGGTGATGCTGGCGCTCGCCGATGCCGAAAAGTGGCCCGAAGATGTCGGCCTGCGTGGCGCCTATATGCGCGTCGGCATCGGCAGTTTTCACCTGCGCCCCTCCGGCCGCCCCTGCATCGCCGGCTTCTATGGCGGCAGCTTCGCGCGCGAACTTGAACAGGCAGGCGAAGGCGCGCTCGCGGCACAGAGCATCGACGAGATCGTCAAGCTGCTGGGCTCGGACATCCGCAACAAACTCACACCGCTGGCGGAATCCCGCTGGTGCCACGATCGCTTTGCGCAGGGGGCCTATTCGGCAGCGAAGCCCGGCCATGCCGAGGCGCGTGCCGTGCTTGCTGCGCCCGTGGATGGTCGGCTGTTCTTCGCCGGCGAAGCGACGTCGCCGAATTTCTTCTCCACGGCACACGGTGCGCGCGAGAGCGGTGAACGCGCGGCGAAGGAAGTGATGGCGAAGAATCACAGGATGGGGTGAGCGCCGGAGCCCATCCTGCCGCTGCGCGCTTCGTTGCTACTCAATCACCCGCTCGCGCAGCGACGCATCCGGTACCAAGCACGCATCGCTTCGCCCGAAGATGCGATAGCGATTCCGTGCGACGAGATCGTAGACGGGATTGCGCAGCGCTGCCGGCACGGCAAATAGCGCGCGCACCCAGCGCCATCCCGGCAGTTGCGACAGCACCGTCAGGGCGGCATTCGATTTGAAATGGGCCACGCCGCCATGGATCACGGCGTTGGTGTCGGGATCGTTCGGATCGATGCCGAAATGTTTTGCGAGCCGGCTGCCGTAGTCCGACTGGATCGGCGTAAAGCGAAAGCGCTTCGCCACATCGCGCTTCGCCACGAAGCGTACCCAGCGCGAGCAGAAGACGCAGACGCCGTCATAGAGGATGATGTCGTCATCGGGCCAGGGCGCGGTCATGGCTTGGCGATCATCAGCCAGAGCGTGATCAGCATCGCGCCAAAGACCAGCGTGCCGAGTACGAGCGAGCGGCGGAACAGGATGTGATAGCGCAGCGGCAGGGGTGCGCGATCAGCCATAGCCGTCCGGGTGAGCGTGCGAATTTCGATTTGCATGAACAGCACCGGCAGCCAGAGCAGGCTGGCCAGCGCGTAAAGGATCAGTGACGCGATCATCCAGGGCTCTGTGGCAGAGGTTGATGACATCTCCATCAGCAGTCCGCCCGTGAAAGGCTGCAGCACCATGGCGCCGCCCGTCAGCAGAGCGGTGGCGGCGAGTGACGTGTTGGCGGTCGCCGCAACGAATGCGCCGTCGCCGGAACGATGGGCCTGCAGCATCATGAAGGCCACGCCGCCGCCTGTACCGAGAATGACGACGGCGCCAAGCACGTGGAGGAATTTGAGAAAGAGATAGACGGTCATCGTGAGCCCAGGTAGCGGGTATCCGGCTCTGCCTACCCACGTCGCCCATCGCCAGCAAGTATCGTCCGCGAATCAGGTGCGAGGCAAATCCCGACAACACATGCGTGTGGGGGAATCCCGCGACGCGTGTTTGAAGGTGCGGCGGTGGAAAACTGGATCGGCCACTGACCCATCCCGTCACGATCTGTCTTTTTCCGGGACAGATTTTCACGGAACTGATGCAAAAATTCCACATCTTAACTGATAATTAACGATGCTCTTGAAGACGGCGCGGTGCGCTGCTTTGATCATGCCCATGAGCACAACCCTGATCGAAGTCCGGCCGGCCAAGACCGCAGATGCGGTCGAGGTGGCGTCCACCCACGATGAAGCCTGGCGCGCGGCCTATCAGGGACTGATTCCGGGGCCGGAACTCGACAAGCTCATCAACCGCCGCGGTCCGCAGTGGTGGGATTCGGCGATCCGCAAGGGCAGCCGCGTCAGCGTTCTCTGTTTTGGCGACAAGGTCGCCGGCTATGCCAATTACGGCCGCAACCGCGCCCGCAGCCTGCAATTCGAAGGCGAAATCTACGAACTTTACCTGCGGCCGGAATTCCAGGGCCTCGGCTTCGGCCGCCGCCTGTTCGCCTCGGCCAAACGCGACCTGATGCAGAGCGGGCTGAAGAGCCTCGTCATCTGGGCGTTGTCGGACAATGCTGGCGCCACGGAATTCTATCGTGCGCTGGGCGGCCGCATGGTGGCCCGCTCGTCCGAGCGGTTCGGCGCCAAGTCGCTCGACAAGGTGGCCTTCGCCTGGAACGCGTGAGGTTTCCCGCTGCCCCGCATATTCTCTTTCCCTCATGGTGAGGAGGCGCGCAGCGCCGTCTCGAACCATGAGGTGGCCGGGCTCCTGAGCCCGTCACCATCCCTTGCGAATGGCTATGGCATTCGCGGGGAGAAGCGGCCTTGCGGTCGCTCCTTAGGATGAGGGCGGAGTTGGGGCGACGGCTATAGGTATTTCGGCTAAGCCATTCACCAGCCGCGCGATTTTCGCGCGGTTTGGCGTTGAAACCTTCAGCCCGCTCGGCTAGGTCTGGCGCAATTCGTCACACCAGAACCGGAGCTTTCGATGCGTCTTGACGCAATCCCCCTCGGCGCCAAGGCGCCGCATGAAGTGAACGTCGTCATCGAGGTTGCGGTTGGCGGTGAGCCGATCAAATACGAGATGGACAAGGCGTCCGGCGCGCTGTTCGTCGATCGCTTCCTCTACACGCCGATGCGTTATCCCGGCAATTACGGCTTCATCCCGCACACGCTCTCCGGCGACGGCGATCCCTGCGACGTGCTGATCGCCAACACCCGCGCCATCGTGCCGGGCGCCGTCATGGCGGTGCGCCCGGTCGGCGTGCTGTTGATGGAAGATGAGGGCGGCCAGGATGAGAAGATCATCGCTGTGCCGACCTCGAAGCTCACCCAGCGCTACGACAAGGTGAAGAACTACAGCGACCTGCCGCAGATCACGCTGGACCAGATCCAGCACTTCTTCGAGCACTACAAGGACCTTGAGCCTGGCAAGTGGGTGAAGGTGGTGCGCTGGGCGGATGCCGCCGAAGCGCATAAGCTCATCCAGGAAGGCATCGACCGCGCCAAGGCCGAGAAGGCCAAGTCCTAAAGGAGATGGGCTAAACAGCGTGCGGTCCCGGGGGAGCTTCCGATGCGCCGCATGCTGATCTGGTTTCGCAACATCATCCTCGCCGCGGTTGCCATTGTCGTGGTGCTCGCGGCGGTGGTTTTCGTGAATACGTTCCGGCAGGGCTCGCGACAGATCGCCGTAGCGCCCGTGCCGAAGGTCGCGGTGGACGAACAGGCCGCGGCCAAGCGCCTGGCCGAGGCGATCCGCTTCCAGACGATTTCCAACGCTTTCAATCCAGATCAGGCGGCGGGTCCGCTGCGCGCCATGCAGGCGCATCTCGCGGCGAGCTTCCCGGCCTTTCATGCCGCGACCACGCGTGAGGTCGTCGGCGGCTACAGTCTGCTCTACACGTGGCAGGGCAGCGATCCCGCCGCCGGGCCGATCGCGCTGCTGGCGCATCAGGACGTGGTGCCGGTGGCGCCGGGCACCGAGAAGGACTGGCAGTATCCGCCCTTCGACGGCGTCGTCGCCGATGGTTTCATCTGGGGGCGCGGCTCCTGGGACGACAAGGGCAATCTCTACGCGATCCTTGAAGCCGCCGAGGCGATGGCGAAGGCCGGTTTCCGCCCGAAGCGGACGATCTATTTTGCGTTCGGCCATGACGAGGAAGTGTCAGGCACCCGCGGTGCCACGGCGATCGCAGCACTGCTGAAATCGCGCGGCGTGAAGCTCGACTTCGTGCTCGACGAAGGCCTGCTGATCACCGAAGGGATCTTAAAGGGACTCGACAGGCCGATGGCGCTGATCGGGGTGGCCGAAAAGGGCTATGCGACCCTGGTGCTGAATGCGCGCGCGACGCCCGGCCATTCCTCCATGCCGCCGCGCGAGACGGCCATCGGCATGATGAGCGCCGCGCTCACCCATCTGGAAAATGCGCGGCTGCCGATGCAGATCCGCAGCACGGTGGGAGAGATGTTCGCCACCATCGCGCCGGAGATGAGCGGTTTCAATCGCGTGGTGCTGTCGAATCTGTGGCTGTTCAAGCCGCTGCTGCTGCGCGAATTTGAGAAGAGCGGGCCGACGGAAGCGACGGTGCGCACGACGACGGCGCTGACCATCTTCAATGCCGGCGACAAGGACAATGTGTTGCCGGGCAACGCCGAGGCGGTGGTGAACTTCCGGCTCTTGCCGGGCGATACGCAGGCCAGCGTGACCGAGCACGTGCGCAAGGTGGTCGGCAATGAAAAGATCGAGATCAAGCCGTATCCGGGCAACACCGATCCGCCGCCGGTGACGGGTACCGCGAGCGCTTCCTATCGCGCGTTGAACACCACGATCCGCGAGGTGTTTCCGGATGCGCTGGTGGCGCCTGGGCTGATGGTGGCGGCGACGGATTCGCGGCACTATGCGGATGTGACCGACAACATTTTCCGTTTTTCACCGGTGCGCGCGAACGAACAGGATCTCAAGCGCTTCCACGGTACCAACGAACGGCTCAGCATCGCGAACTATGCGGATATGATCCGGTTTTATCGGCGGCTGATGGAGAAGCAGTAGGGCAGTGGCTATCTGTTGCCCCACACTCAGCCCCTCATGGTGAGGAGCGCGCTCTTGCGCGCGTCTCGAACCATGAGCTGGCATCGCTCCGAGCGTGCGGCCATGGTTCGAGACGCGGCCTACGGCCGCTCCTCACCATGAGGGGCGGAGTGCCTTACACCGCCGGAGCCTTCAGTCCGTTGATCGCGCTGGCTGCACGCAGCGTGTTGACCAGCAGACACGCCACCGTCATCTGGCCGACGCCGCCCGGCACCGGGGTGATGGCGCCGGCGGTCTTCAGCGCCTCCTGATAGGCGACGTCGCCGACCAGCTTCGATTTGCCATCCGCGGCCGGCAGGCGATTGATGCCGACATCGATCACCGTGGCGCCGGGCTTGATCCAGTCGCCGCGCACCATTTCCGCTTTGCCGACAGCGGCGAAGACGAGATCGGCCTGTGCCGTCAGCTTCGGCAGATCGCGCGAGCGCGAATGCGCGATGGTGACGGTGGCGTTCTCGTTCAGCAGCAATTGCACCAGCGGGCGGCCGACGAGATTGGAGCGGCCGATCACGATGGCATTCATGCCTTCCAGCGAGGGATGCACGCTCTTCGCCAGGATGATGCAGCCGAGCGGCGTGCAAGGCGACAGCGCGTTCATGCCGCTGGCGAGACGGCCGGCATTGACGGGATGCAGGCCGTCGACATCCTTGGCAGGGTCGATGGCGTTGATGACGGCCTGGGTGTCGAGGCCCTTCGGCAGCGGCAGCTGCACGAGGATGCCGTGCACGGTGGGATCGTTGTTGAGCTTCTGCACCAGCGCGATCAGATCGCCTTGCGCGACATCGGCGGGCAGCACGTGTTCGAAGGAGGCCATGCCGGCTTCCTGGGTCTGCTTATGCTTGCTGCGCACATAGACCTCGGAGGCGGGATCGTTGCCGACCAGCACCACGGCGAGGCCCGGCGTCAGGCCGTGATCCTGCTTCACGCGCGTCACTTCGGCGGCCACGCGGGCGCGCAGTTCTGCGGCGATTGCTTTTCCATCGATCACGCTGGCGGTCATGCAGGGTCTCCGTCGTCAGAAGGGGCGGCTGCGAGGGCGCGCAGCAGCAGCCCGAGTTTGTGAGGATCGCCGTTCACGGCGATCTGTTTGATGCGGGAGGTGGCGCCCGACAGCAGCCGGACATCCCGCTTCGGCACCTTGAGTTGCGTCGCCAGCAGTTCTGTCACGGCGCGATTGGCTTCGCCGCCTTCGGCGATAGCGCGGACGCGCAGCTTCAGCACCGCGCGACCGTTGGCCATGGTCTCAACCCCATCGATGTCGTCGCGGCCGCCGCGCGGGGTCACGCGGACGGCGATGCTGACGCCGTCGGCGCCATATCGCCAGGGATCGGCCAACGTATCAAACGACGTAAGGATAGATGTAGTAGCCGATCACCCGCTGCAGGAAGATGATGATCAGGATCACCACGATTGGCGACAGATCGAGGCCGCCGAGATTCGGCAGCATCCGGCGGATCGGCGCCAGCACCGGCTCGGTGATGCGGTACAGGAACTCGCCCACTGCGGCGATGAACTGGTTGCGGGTGTTCACCACGTTGAAGGCGATCAGCCAGGACAGGATCGCCGAGGCGATCAGCAGCCAGACGTAGAGATCGAGGACGATCAGCACGATATCGAGAACGGCGCGCATGGCGGAGGGAGCTCGCGGGTTGGATCGCGGATGGGATAGAGGCTAAATATCGGTTCGGCAGGGTGCAAACAAGGGAAGGGCGGGGCAAAAAGGCCCGGAAAATCGAGACTTTGCGCTGTTTGCGGGTCGTTCTTGACTTGCCGTTAACAGGGATTGTAAATGGCGCCCATTCCAGACCTGCGCCGCTTCGCGGCACAAGTTCTCGACGGGCCCATAGCTCAGCTGGGAGAGCGCGTCGTTCGCAATGACGAGGTCGGCGGTTCGATCCCGCCTGGGTCCACCACGCTTCGCCAAGAGGCTTCGCGTGGCGCAGCCATGCGAAGCCTCTTGGCGAAGCGTGGTGTCCGGCGAAGCCCGAAGGGCGAAGACGGACGGAAGTTGAAACTCCGAAACGCGGATTTTGTAGGGACGAATCCCCCCTAAACCTGCCCCACCCGCGTCAGCTGCAGCTTCGCCACTGCTCCCGCGATAAAGCTCCTTGGAAACAGACGGAGCAGGATCGGGACGATCTTGATTCCGAGGCCCGGAAATACTGTGCCCTTGTTCGCCATCAGGCTCTTATAGGCGAGGGCCGCCACATCCTTCGGCGACACGCCGAGAATCATCGAATCCAGGCCTGGCTTGAAGCCCGCGCGCGCCTGGAATTCCGATGGCACCGGACCGGGGCACAGCGCGGTCACGCGCACGCCCTTGGGGCCGAGCTCCTGCCGCAGCGCTTCGGTGAAGGACAGCACATAGGCCTTACTGGCATAGTAGACGGCCATGCCAGGGCCCGGAATCAGGCCGGCGATCGAGCTCACATTGAGGATACCGCCCTTATGACGGATCACAGCCGGTGCCAGACGCAGGGACAGATCGGTGAGCGTGCGGATATTCAGGTCGATCATGCGCAGCTGCGCGTCGCGGTCCATGTCGACGGCGAATCCGAACATGCCGAAACCGGCATTGTTGATCAGATACTCCACTTCGACATCGGCGCTTCGCAGCGCGTCTTCGACCGTCGCGCAGGCGCCGGGCTGCTCGAGATCGCAGGGAATGATGATGGGCGCCGGACCGCCGGCGGCGACGATCTCGTCCGACAGCGCGACGAGGCGATCGGTGCGTCGTGCCACCAGCGCCAGACGGTGCTTGTGCGCGGCGAAGACACGGGCCATCTCGGCGCCAATTCCCGCCGAAGCACCGGTAATCAACGTCACGCGCTCGGTCACAGAAATTCTCTTGCCCGTATGGCCTGAAGACGAATGGTTCTAACTAACGGGTAATAGGGATATCATTGATGTGCAAGCGCGAATGACCACCGGAGTACCAGGGCCAGGTCGGCGCATGTGTCGCGGTGTCGCAAATCGCGCATCGAAGCATCAGCAATGTGCCGTTCGGGTCAGGCTGTCTCGGCCGTATCGCCGGCAACGCGGCGCTTGAGTTCGACACGGTCACGGGCGGATACACCGAGCAGATCGGCCGCGCGCCACACCACGTTTTCCTCGAACTCGCTGACCTTGCCATCGGCGAAGACCAGCTCCCACATCATCTCGACCAGGCGGATGCGACCGGGCTCATCGACCACGCGCATGATGACGCTGGTGAAGTGATAGAGATCGACGGCTTCGCCTTCGACCAGCGTCGCGGCTTCGATCAGGCGATCTGCGGTACCGGGGTCGAGTTCGAAGCGTGTCTCGATCAGGCTATGCAGCTTGGCCTGTTCGACTTTGGACGGCGCCCCATCGATCGAGATCACGTGGATCAGCAGCGCCGTGGCAGCGAGCCGGAAGCCGGTATCGTCGAACTTCTGGTCGGCGTTGGCGTCGGGAGACACCACATCGGTGATGAACTGGCGCAGTTTCTCGAGCATGGGATTTTATGAACCGGATGGGGCATTCGCCTTGCGGTGAACAAGACTGGTGCGTTGTGGCGCGGAAAGGGAACGCACACAATACACAGCGGTTCCTGACGGCGTCATTACAGTTAAGCAAGGCTTTGCCGGCTCATGGAATCTCGTAGACCAGAACCTTGTCGGCAATGCCGCGTAAAGCGGCAGCCTTTTCGATAGGCATCGCCCCCGATTTTTGCAGGATCGCTTCGACGCCTTTCGCGGAAACGATCGGCGATGTCACATGAATGGATTGTGACGTGGCGAGTCCCTGCACGCGTGCGGCAATATTCACGGTCTGGCCGAAATAATCCTGCCGCTCGTTGAGCATGACCGCGAGGCATGGCCCTTCATGGATGCCGATCTTGACCACGAGGTCGCGGGTTTCGCGTTCGTCATTGAGGCGCTCCATCGCCTTGCGCATTTCGATCGCGGCAAGCAGCGCCTGTTCGGGATGCGTGAAAGTAGCCATCACGCTATCGCCGATGGTCTTCACCACGGCGCCGCCCTCGGCCGCGATGATGTCGAGCAGGGCATGGAAGTGAGCGCGAACGAGATCGAAAGCGGCGAGATCGCCCACGCGCTCATACAGCGCGGTAGAGCCCTTGAGGTCGGTGAACAGGAAGGTCAGTGAGGTGATATTCAGCCGCTGGTCGATGCTGAGATTGTCGGCCTTGTAGAGATCGCGAAAAGTCTGGTTGCTGAGGATCCGCTTGGCGGTGAGGAACGGCTTGCGCTTGCCAATCAGGAGGTGGAGCGCATCGGCGGCCACAAGGATCGAGGGCAGCACGCGGGTGCTGGTCTGATTGTCGTAGGAGATTGTCAGCGGGCCGGGCCGCATGGTGGTGGTCAGCGTCGGCGCATGTTCGTTCTTGTAGGTGAGCGACAGCTGCCGTGCCTCGTCGGTCGGCTCGCCCTGCACGTCGATGAAATGCGCCGTATGCGTCACCGGATCGAACAGGATGATGAATTGCGGCGGTAGCATCAAGCTGAGCTCCGCTTTTTGATGCGCAGGCAATTCGCGTGCATCGAGCACCACGTCTTTCGACAAGGTGGCCAGCGCGTCAGCATTGAATTCGATGCCCGAACTCCAGAAGACCTGGCGGTAGTATTCCCAGATAGGCAGCGAATTCGGATCGTGCGCAGCGACGCGGCGGATACGCGGCGCGATGGTGAAGGCGACTTCCACCTGCTCGTCCACGGATGCGGCGTAGCCGCGACCGCAGAGGCCGCACTGGTAATCATCGCTGCGCAGCGATTTTAGCGTGCCATGAGCATCGAGCACGCCGCCGCAGCCGGGGCACATCACATTCCAGGTGAGATCGAACAGGCCGAGCTTCGAGGCCTGCAGGAAGCCGGCGATGACCTTCTCCTCGTTAAGGCCAGTGCGAACAGCGAAGTCCAGCGGATTGACGCGGTTGAGTTCATGATCGGCGCCGTCCTGTGCCAACAGCGCAATGGCCTCGGCGACCGCGGGATCGGTGACCTCCTTGAGACGCGAGAACTGAGAGAGGATGTCGGACATGGAGAGAAGATAGGGTGAGTTGGTGATAAGGCCAAGACGTCGACGAATTCGCCCCTCACCATAAAGAGACGATGACTAGCGCCTCTCGATCCGGAACATGGGCGAGCGATCCGGTTGCGTCGTCACCACGCCCACCGGCATCACCGGCTCGCGCTCCGGCAGCGTCACCCGGAAATTGCCGATGATCGTCGCCAGTGCCAGCGTGGCCTCGACGATCGCGAAATGCGCGCCGATGCAGACGCGGGCGCCGACCCCGAAGGGAAGATAGGCGAACCGATCCGGCTGCGGGGCGCCGGGCATGAAGCGTTGCGGCATGAAAGCGTTCGGGTCGGACCAGCGCTTCTCGTTCCGGTGCAGCAGCCACGGGGCCATCAGGGCGATGTCGTCTTTGGCGATTGCCATGCCGTTTACTGTATCCGCTGCACGCGCCGCGCGTGCGATCAAGAAAGCGGGGGGATACAGGCGCATGGTCTCGTCGATCACGGCGCGGGTGAATGTCAGCCGGTCGAGCTCCAGCGCACCCGCTGACATGGCGGTGCGCGCTTCGTTTGCCACGCGCTCCTGCGTGGCCGGATCGAGCGTCAACAGATAGAGCGCCCAGAACAGCGCTGTTGCCGTGGTCTCGTGGCCGGCGAGGATCATGGTCGCGACCTGATCGCCGAGCTGGTCGTCGGAGAATTCGGTGCCGGTTTCCGGATCGCGCGCCGCGAGCATCAGCTCGAACAGGTCGCGCGGCGGTGCGTTGTCCGCCTTGCCAGCGGCGCGGCGTTCCGCCACCAGCATGGCGACGAAGCGGGTCCAGCGCCGGCGGAAGAAATAACGCGGGATGTCCTGCGGCGTCGGCCAGCCTTGCGGCAGCAGCAGATCGAAAAAATGCGGCCTGGCGAGGGTCGCGCCATATTCCATCACGAAGTCGCGCAGCGTCTTGCCGTGTTTGGCCATGCCGTAAGAGAACATGGTGCGTCCGGCGATCTCCAGCGTCATACGCTGCATGATCTCCCGCAAATCCACCGGGCCGTCCGTCTTGCCCTGCAGATCGGCGACGGCGTCGTCGATGGCCGACAGCATGTGCGGCACCAGCGTCGTCACCGCACGCGGCGTGAACGCAGGCGCCAGCGTGCGGCGCTGATGCTTCCAGACGCGGCCCTCGGCGATCAGCAGTCCCTCGCCAAGCATCGGCCGCAGCACGCGGAACGCGGTCGGCGTGCGGGTATAGTTCTCGTAATTGTCGACCAGTACATGGCGGATGGCATCGGGGTCGTTCAGGATGAAGCTGGCACGCCCGAAAAAGCGGCCCTTGATGATGTCGTCCTCGTAGGCCTTCTGGCCCCACGTCTCGATCGCGCTACGGCGCATCGCCGCCATTCTTGCGCGGGCGGTCATGTCGTCAGGCGCCCGCGGCGGGGCGGGCGGCACCACGCGGCGCGGGGGCACGGGAAAGTCGTAGACCTCGGCAATGCTCACGACGGGCCTCGCTCAGTCGATAACGATGCGTGAGCATATCACGCGCTGAAACGGGCGCTATGAGGGCGATATGGGAAGATGCCTCCGCTTGTCATCCCCGCGGAAGCGGGGATCCAGTAGACATCGACAGCCCAATTTCCATCTCTCAGTGTCTACTGGATCGCCCGGTCAAGCCGGGCGGTGACACGAGAGATTTGTGCTGCAGTGCGGGCATCTCGGTTCGGTCGTGGAAACACTGGACAGGCACCGCAATTCGCAGGCATCAACGGGTGGCATGACGGATACGCCGAAGTTCACCCCCACATCGACGCCTTTACCCTCTGACGGCATCGCCGCGCCGCTGCGCTATCCGGTATTCCGGCGCATCTGGCTGGCCAGCCTGCTGTCAAATCTCGGCCTGATGATCCAGAGCGTCGGCGCCGCTTGGGCGATGACGCAGATGACGGCCTCCGCCGATAAGGTGGCGCTGGTGCAGACGGCCCTGATGCTGCCGATCATGATCCTGGCCATGCCGGCCGGTGCGGTGGCCGACATGTATGATCGCCGCATGGTCTCGCTGGCGTCGCTGGCGCTGTCCCTTGTGGGTGCCAGCGCGCTGACGGCGATGGAGTGGACCGGCCACATCACGCCGAACATCCTGCTGGCTTTCTGTTTCATCATCGGCAGCGGCATGGCGTTGTTCGGGCCGGCCTGGCAGTCGTCGGTGGGCGAGCAGGTGCCGCCGCAAGTGCTGCCGCCGGCCGTCGCGCTCAGCGGTATCAGTTACAATATCGCCCGCAGTTTCGGCCCAGCGATCGGCGGCGTGATCGTGGCGGCCGCCGGCGCGGTCGCGTCCTTTGCGGCGAATGCATTGCTCTATGTTCCGCTTTTTGTCGTGCTGCTGCTGTGGCGCCGCAAGGTCGAGGTGTCGCGCCTGCCGCGTGAGCGGCTGAACCGGGCGATGGTCTCGGGCATCCGCTACATCGCCAATTCGCCGTCGATCAGGATTTCGCTGGCGCGCACGCTGATCACCGGCATTTGCGGCGGCTCGATCTCCGCGCTGATGCCGCTGGTGGCACGCGACCTGTTGCATGGCGGCGCACAGACCTATGGCATCATGCTCGGCGCCTTCGGCATGGGCGCCGTGATCGGCGCGATGAATATCGGCCCGATCCGCAAGCATTTTTCCGGCGAGACCGCGATCCGTGGCTGCGCATTGATCATGGGTGTGGCCATCGTTGGCGTCGCGATTTCCACCGAGCCGGTGCTGACCGCAGCGGCGCTGGTGGTGGGCGGCGCAGTCTGGATGGCGGCTATCGCCCTGCTCAATATCGGTGTGCAGCTGTCGGCACCGCGCTGGGTCGCCGGGCGCTCGCTCGCCGCCTTTCAGGCGGCGATTGCGGGCGGCGTCGCCATCGGCAGCTGGGGCTGGGGCCGCCTCACCGACATGGTCGGTGTCGAATGGGCGTTGATCGTGTCGGGCCTTGCGATGCTCGCCTCGCCACTGTTCGGGCTCGTGTGGCGGATGCCGCCGACCGGCGCGCGCGACGAGGATGCGGAGCGTCTTGAGGATCCCGAGGTGCGGTTGCAGCTCACCGCGCGCAGCGGGCCGCTCGTGGTGGAGATCGAGTATCGCGTCGATCAGGATCAGGCGCGGGCCTTCCATGGCGTGATGCAGGACGTGCAGCTGTCGCGCCAGCGCAACGGCGCCTATGGCTGGTCGATCGCGCGCGACATTTCCGACCCGGAGCTCTGGACCGAACGCTATCACTGCCCGACTTGGCTGGATTTTCTGCGCCAGCGCAACCGTGCCACACAGTCGGAACGCGCATTGTATCAGCGCGCGGCGGGCTTCCATCTCGGCCCCGACCCGATCCGCGTTCGCCGCATGCTGGAACGGCCATTCGGTTCGGTGCGCTGGAAGGACGAGACGCCGGATCGCGCCGCGACAGAAGTACTGCCCGCATCGACACCGGCGGGCAGCAGCTGATCCCTTCTTCCCGCTTGCAGGAAGACGTCAAAGATCGAGCGTCACTGTCCGTTATCTGCCAGCACTTTCGCGCAAGCCTTTCCGAGCCGGGCGCGGTTGTCCTTCAGGCAGCCGAGCACGACCATGTCGCCTTCGCTCATCTTGGCGCGGCAGAACCGCGAGACGTCGCGCGCGCAGGCATCCTTGTTTTGAGGCGAGTGCGCGCCTTGCTGCGCCAGCACCGGCGTCGCGAGCAGCAGCAGCGGAACGATCAAAAAGTGTTTCATTGCAATGGTTCCCTGATCAATCGGTCAGTATTGAAGGGGGCGCAGGCAAGACTGCGGGCATGGCGCAATGATGGCGGGAACCGCGCGCTATGCGGCGCGTCACCGTTGTGGAAGTGATGAAACGGAAGTTAGTTCCAGTCTCGGTCCTCATCCTGAGAGTTTGACTGGAAATGCGGTCCGTAGTCTGGCGCTGCTGGTCGCCCAGGCGGAACGCGACACACCGCCCCTCATGGTGAGGAGGCGCGCAGCGCCGTCTCGAACCATGAGCTCGCCTGGCTCAGAGTGTGCGGCCATCCTTCGAGACCCGCGCAAGAGCGCGCTTCTCACCATGAGGGGCTGGAGTTTGTTAGTTCCGTGAACCGCCCATCACCAGATCGTCGCGGTGGATCATCTCGATGCGGCCGGTGATGCCGAGAATGTTCATCGCATCCGGCGACGAGCGTCCCTTGATTTTTTCCGCATGCTCGGCGTCATAAGCCACAAGCCCGCGGCCGATCTCATGCGCATCGGGATCGCGCACGATCACGGCATCGCCGCGCGAAAACGCGCCATCGACGCGGATCACGCCGGCCGGCAGCAGGCTCTTGCCCGCGCGCAGCGCAGCGACGGCGCCGGCATCGATGGTGAGCGTGCCCTTCGGCTCCAGCGAGCCGGCGATCCAGCGCTTGCGCGCGGTGACGGGATTCGCCGGCGTCAAAAACCAGGTGCAGCGTCCGCCATCGGCGATGGCCTGCAGCGGATGATCGATCTTGCCCGAGGCGATGATCATATGCGTGCCGGCAGTGGTCGCGATCTTGCCGGCCTCGATCTTGGTGTACATGCCGCCGCGCGAGAGTTCAGACTCCGCAGCGCCGGCCATGCTCTCGATATCGGCGGTGATGTGCTCGACGACAGGAATCAGCTTCGCATCGGGATTAGCGCCGGGCGGTGCGGTGTAGAGGCCGTCGATATCCGATAGCAGCACGAGCAGATCTGCGGAGGTCATCGTCGCGACGCGCGCGGCGAGGCGATCGTTGTCGCCGTAGCGGATCTCGTTGGTGGCGACGGTGTCGTTCTCGTTGATCACGGGCACCGCGCGCCATTCCAGCAACTTGCCGATGGTCGAGCGCGCGTTGAGATAACGGCGGCGTTCTTCGGTGTCCTGCAGCGTGACGAGAATCTGGCCGGCGCCGATGCCGTGATGGCCGAGCACTTCCGACCAGATGCGCGCGAGGGCGATCTGTCCGACGGCGGCAGCGGCCTGGCTCTCCTCCAGCTTCAGCGGGCCGCGCGGCAGCTTCAGGCGATGACGGCCCAGCGCGATAGAGCCGGAGGAGACCACGAGCACGTCGCGGCCATCCGCATGCAGCTTGGCGATGTCGGCCGCGAGCGCCGCCAGCCACCCTGCGCGCACTTCGCCGATCGCATGGTCGATGAGCAGCGAGGAGCCGACCTTGACGACGATCCGGCGGAAGTTTTTGAGCTCAGGGGACGACATGGTGATGCTTTGTTTCGAAACTGAGAAAATTTGTGTCCCGGACGCGATGCGGCGCGTAGTGCCGCTTCGCTGAGCCGGGACCGTTACAAGCTCCGGCGGTTGGTATGGTCCCGGTTCTGCGGAGCAGCGTAAAGGACGCTGCACCGCGCCCGGGACACAGTCCCGTAAATCATCAGGGGACGGTTCTTAACTCTCCATCGGCGCCCATGGCTCCGCCAGCGCGGCGGACTTCGCCTTGTCGGACACCGGCGCTTCGCCGATCACCTCGACCAGAGCGCGCAGCGCCTCGGGCACGCCTTCACCGGTGGCGCCGGAAATCAGCAGCGGCGTCTTCTTCGACGCGCGCTTCACGCGGTCCTTCTGCTTCTTCAGCTCGTCCGGCTCGACGGCGTCGATCTTGTTCAGCGCGACGATCTCGATCTTGTCCGAGAGGTGGCCGGCATAGGCTTCGAGCTCGCCGCGCACGGTCTTGTAGGCCTTGCCCGCGTGTTCACAGGTGGCGTCGATCAGATGCAGTAGCACGCGACAACGCTCGACATGACCGAGAAAGCGGTCGCCGAGGCCGGCGCCTTCATGCGCGCCTTCGATCAGGCCGGGAATGTCGGCCAGCACGAATTCGCGGCCGTCGCTGTTCACGACGCCGAGCTGCGGATGCAGGGTGGTGAAGGGATAGTCGGCGATCTTCGGCCGGGCCGCGGAGACCTTGGACAGGAAGGTCGATTTGCCCGCATTGGGCAGGCCGACGAGACCGGCATCCGCGATGAGCTTCAGCCGCAGCCAGATCCAGCGTTCCTGGCCGGGCTGGCCGGGATTGGCGTTGCGCGGGGCACGGTTGGTCGAGGATTTGAAATGTGCATTGCCGAAGCCGCCATTACCGCCTTCAGCCAGCACGAACTTCTCGCCGAGCTTGGTGAAGTCATGGATCAGCGTTTCCTTGTCTTCGTCGATGATCTGGGTGCCGACAGGCACTTTCAGCGTGATCGACTCGCCATTGGCGCCGTGGCGGTCCTTGCCCATGCCGTTGACGCCTTTCGGCGCCTTGAAGTGCTGCTGATAGCGATAGTCGATCAGCGTATTGAGGCCGTCCACGACCTCGACGATGACATCGCCGCCGCGCCCGCCATTGCCGCCGGAGGGGCCGCCGAATTCAATATACTTCTCGCGGCGGAACGCCACGCAACCGTTTCCGCCGTCGCCGGAGCGAATGTAAACCTTGGCTTCATCGAGGAATTTCATGGCGTATCCGTATCGCAGGGGGGTGTTTGCGGCAACAACTCATCGCCGCCGACAAGGAGGCCGAATGGCTGCCTTGCTGCGGTTTCAATCGCGTCCTAAAGGACAATGGGGAAACGTTAACGATAGTCTCTGCCGCTCCGAAACTCCGGACCCTCATGGTGAGGAGGCGCGTCTTCCGCGCCGTCTCGAACCATGAGCTGGTTAGGCTCCGGAGTTCGCAGCCATCCTTCGAGACGCGGCCTGTGGCCGCTCCTCAGGATGAGGGACTGAGAGGGTTCTAATAAAGGCGCATATGGGCATGTTTGCGACCATTTCGACCGCAGCGGACAATCGCGCCGCCCGGATAGCCGGTATCGGCCTGATGCTGGCCGGCATCGGCATGTTCTCCTGCGGCGATGCCATCGGCAAATATCTGGTTTCGACCTATTCGGTCGGGCAATTGATGTTCCTGCGTGCCATCGCGGCGCTGACGCTGCTGGCGCCGATGATCTGGCGGCACCGCGGCGACTTCCTGTCGCTGGACCGGCCGGGTTTGCAATTTCTGCGCGTGATGCTGTCCACGCTGGAGGTCGCGGCCTTCTTCTGGGCTGCCGCCTATCTGCCGCTGGCGGACGTCATTACCTACTATCTGGCCTGTCCTATTTTCGTCACCGCGGGTTCGGCGATCTTTCTGCGCGAACCGGTGGGCTGGCGGCGCTGGAGCGCGGTGTGTGTCGGTTTCATCGGCGTGATCATCGCGTTGAAACCGTCGGCACAGATGGTGACCTGGCCGGCGCTGATCGCGCTCGGCGGCAGCCTCTCCTTTGCAGCGCTGATGCTGATCACGCGATCGCTGCGGTCGGCGCCGGATGTGGTGCTGGCGACCACGCAATTCATCGGCACCTTTACCTTCGGGGCGGTGCTGACGACCTTCGGCTGGGTTACGCCGGGTGCTGCCGACCTCGGCCTGTTCTTTCTGGCCGGCATTGTTTCGATCGCGGCGCTGTTGTGCGTGAACCGCTCGTTGAAGCTCGCGCCGGCGAGTGTAGTGGTGCCATATCAATATACGATGATCATCTGGGCGGTGATCTTCGGCTATCTGGTATTCGATGAACTGCCGTCGATTGCCACGCTGATCGGCGCGGCGATCATCATCGCGGCGGGTCTCTATATTTTCCTGCGCGAGCAGAGGCTCGGCAAGATCGCCGACGAAGTGCCGCCGGCGGTGTGAGCGTTGCCTTCTTCACTCTCCCACAAGGGGAGAGGGAAGAAGGAGAGCGGCCATCACCTCCGCGTCGAGCTCGCCCAGTTCTTCAGCGAGCTCCACACGCCCCGCGTCAGCTTGAAGCAATCCACCGGCGTGGACGAACCGATCGCTTCGAAACGATGCAGCTGCACGCCGGTCCACTGGAAGCCGCACTTTTCGAGAATGTTGCGCGACGCCGGATTGGCGACGCGGGCACCGGCGATCAATTGATCGATGGTGAACTCCTCGAATGTGTAGTCGATCGTCGCGCGCGCCGCCTCGGTCGCGTAACCGCGCCCCCAGTGGTCGACACCCAGCCAGTAGCCGAGTTCCGGTGCATCCGGCTCGCGCCAGTCGATGCCGACCATACCGATCGGGCGATAGTCGAGCTCGATCAGGAACACGGCATCGGTAGCGGTCTCGTCATGCAGCGAGCCGACGAACTGCTCCGCATCGCTCTGCGAATAGGGATGCGGCAGCCGGCGGGTGTTCTCGGCAATGCGGCGGTCATTGGCGAGTTCGGTCACCGCGATGGCGTCGGCCATCACGGGCTTGCGCAAGGTCAGGCGCTGCGTTTGCAGAACAGCGGGTCTGTTCTCAACCAGGCGAGGTGTCGGAATATCCTGCAGCATTGTCGGCTCCTGCAGTGCGCCCCGAAGCGACGCACCAAACGAAAAAGGGAGGCCGGTTTCCCGCCTCCCCTCTGGAGCCCAATTCTGGCACTCCGCCGGTTCAACAGGACCCGGCGGACTCCATGTGAGTGTCCACCGTTTATTCGGCCGCGGCCTGGGTGATCGGAAGTACCGACACGAAGGTGCGACCATTGGCTTTGGCTTTAAACTCCACGCGGCCTTCCACCTTGGCGAACAGGGTATGATCCGTGCCCATGCCGACATTAAGGCCGGGGTGCCAGGTGGTGCCGCGCTGACGCGCAATGATGTTGCCGGGAATCACGCGTTCGCCGCCGAAAGCCTTGATGCCAAGGCGCTTGCCAGCTGAATCGCGGCCGTTGCGCGATGAACCGCCTGCTTTTTTATGAGCCATAGCTCGTCTCCGATCTCGATCGATTCAAAGATCAATTCCTCGAAGGAATTGTCTCACGGATTTTCAAATTTGCGCAGCGGATAATTCCGCTGCTGCAGCGATTCTATTTACTCGGCCGCTTCGGCCGGAGCGGCCTTCGGGGCTGCAGCCTTCTTCGGGCGCGGGCCCTTGGTCGGTGCCTTGCCATCGGCGAGGATCTCGCTGATGCGGACGAGGGTCAGCTCGTCACGATAACCACGCTTGCGCTTCGAGTGCTTGCGGCGGCGCTTCTTGAAAGCGATGACCTTGGGGCCGCGCTTGTGGTCGAGAATTTCAACCGCAACGCTGGCGCCAGCAACGGTCGGCACGCCGAGCACGGGCGTATCGCCACCGAGCACGAGCACTTCACCAAGCTGCACGATCGTGCCGGCTTCGCCAGCGATCTTGCCAATCTCAAGTACATCATCCGGAACAACGCGGTACTGCCGGCCGCCGGTTTTGATGACTGCGAACATCGTTCTATTCCTTCGTGTTCGATCCCGTCCTCGAATTGCTCCGGGACGGCTTCTTGTTCAGTCGATAAGGGTTTGGTGTTTTTGGGCTTTTCGATCGACATTGCGATCCCGCACAAAAACAATCGGCGCGAGACGGAGCTTGCGCCGAAGGGTGCTTTATAGAGGGGGATTGCGGAGAGTCAACAACTCCAAGCCGGAAAACTAGCCAAAAACAGGGTCTTGGCCTGTCCCCGTCATTGCGAGGAGCGCAGCGACGAAGCAATCCAGTCTTCAGCTTGTGGCCCTGGATTGCTTCGCTCTGACGGCTGATGGGTCTACGACGCCAGGCTGCGCATTTCCTTGATCAGGTCCGACTTGCCCTCAAAACCGATGCCCGGCAGTTCCGGCATCACGATATGGCCGTTCTCGACCTTCACGCCATCCGGGAAGCCGCCATAGGGCTGGAACAGGTCTGGGTACGACTCATTGCCACCGAGGCCGAGGCCAGCGGCGATGTTCAGCGACATCTGGTGCCCGCCATGGGGGATGCAGCGGGTCCAGGACCAGCCGTAATTCTTCAGCATTTCCAACGTCCTGAGATATTCAACCAGGCCGTAGGAAAGGGCGCAGTCGAATTGCAGCCAGTCGCGGTCCTTGCGCATGCCGCCATAGCGGATGAGGTTGCGGGCGTCCTGCATGGAGAACAGGTTTTCGCCGGTCGCCATCGGCTTCGGATAATGCTCGGCGAGCTTGTCCTGCAGCTCGTAATCGAGCGGGTCGCCGGCTTCCTCGTACCAGAAAAGATCGTATTCTTTCAAAGCCTTAGCGTAATCGATGGCGGTCGCGAGATCGAACCGGCCATTGGCATCGACGGCCAGCTGGGCACCCGAGGGCAGCAGCTTCAATACGTGTTCGATACGCTTGAGGTCTTCGGCCAGCGAGGCGCCGCCGATCTTCATCTTCACGACATTGTAGCCGCGGTCCAAATAGCCTTTCATTTCAGTGGCTAAGCCTTCGAGGCCTTTGCCGGGATAATAATAGCCTCCGGCCGCATAGACGAACACTTTGGGGTTCGCCGTGGTGCCGTAACGCTCTGACAACAAACGGAAAAGCGGCTTGCCCGCGATCTTGGCGACGGCGTCCCAGACCGCCATGTCGATGGTGCCGATGGCCACCGAGCGCTCGCCGTGGCCGCCGGGCTTTTCATTGGTGAACATGGTCGCCCACACCTTGTGGGGGTCGATGTTTTCACCAGTCGAATCAATGAGATCGTCCGGCTTGGCATCGACGATGCGGGGCGCGAAACGTTCACGGATCAGGCCGCCCTGGCCGTAGCGGCCGTTGGAATTGAAGCCGTAGCCGATCACGGGCTTGCCGTCGCGGATCACATCGGTGACCACGGCGACCAGGCTCAGCGTCATTTTACTGAAGTCGATGAAGGCGTTAGCGATGGGGGAGGCAATCGGAGCGGTGCGCTCCCGGACTTCGACAATGCGCATGGAATTTCCTCGATTTCGCGTTTTCGCGTGCGGCGACACAGCGGCCGTCTCGTGGCAGGCCTGAGGCAATACGCCGGTCTCAGCCATCTCTGAAATGGTGATTTTTCATCCAAGACGTTCCAATCTAAGATGGCTGAATGCGCAGCTTCGACCCTGTCTCCCTCCGCCTGTTCATCGCCGTCTGCGAGGAGCGCAACATCGCGTCGGCGGCGAAGCGCGAGGCGATCGTCCCGTCCGCGGTGTCGAAGCGCATCAGCCAGATGGAAGTCGAGGCCGGCGTGCAATTGCTCGAGCGGGGTCGCCGCGGTGTCACGGTGACGGCGGCGGGCGAGGTGCTGTGGCGCTACGCCCGCGAGTCGCTGCAACTGCTCGACCGCATGCAGGCCGAACTCGGCGCCTTCGCCGATGGCGTGCAAGGACATGTGCGGGTGTTCGCATCGAAATCGGCGCTGGCGCAGGTGTTGCCGGAGGATGTGAGCGCCTTCGCCAAAAAATATCGCGATGTGCGGGTCAGTCTCGAAGAGCGCGAGATCTGGGAAGTCGTGCGCGGTGTCGAGGAAGGCCGCGCCGATATCGGCGTGTGCTGGGACGCCGTCGATCTGCGCGGGCTGAAGACACATCCCTATCATCGCGATCGCCTCGCCGTGGTCGTGCATCCCGATCACGCGCTGGCGTCGCGCGCGCGTGTCTCATTCGAGGAGACCATCGACTTCGAACATGTCGATATCGTCGCCCGCAGCATCATGCAGGCGACGCAGCGGAGTGCGGCCGCAGCAGCGGGCAAGCAGATGCGCTATCGCATCCAGGTTTCCACGGTGGATGCCGCCTATCGCGTCGTCGCGGCGCAGCTCGCGGTTGCCATCGTGCCGCAGGAAGAGGCATCCGCGATTCAGCAGACGCTGGGGCTCAAGGTGATTCCCCTCAGCAATGACTGGGCGCAACGGCAATTCGTCGTCGCCGTGCGCAACAAAGGGCTTAGTGTGCCGGCACAATTGTTGCTGGAGAGTTTGCAGGCGAGTGCCGGGGCGTGACGGTGGCCCTGCAATGTGTCTAATATGCCTAGACAAATAAAATGGCGTAGGGCGGATGAGCCGAAGGCGTTATCCGCCGTTCTTCGCCAAACATCATCGGCCGGCGGATGACGCTTCGCTCATCCGCCCTACGTTGAAGGGATTATGTATGACGCCCTCTTTCGATCCCGGTGCGATGTCTCTCTCCGACTGGCGCGCGATCTATCGCGGCGCCGTGCCGTCGCTCGATGCGCGGCATCATCCCCGCATCCAGGCCAGTGCGGATGCGGTCGCGCGGATCGTGGCGCGGGGCGAGCCGGTCTACGGCATCAATACCGGCTTTGGAAAGCTGGCCAGTGTCGGTATCGCCGCCGAGGATCTGGTCGCGTTGCAGAAGAATATCGTGCTGTCGCACTGCGCCGGTGTCGGCGAGCCCCTGTCGCCGGTGATCACGCGCCTGATGATGGCGCTGAAGATCGCGTCGCTCGCGCAGGGCTTTTCCGGCGTGCGGCTGGAGACGATCCTGCTCCTCGAAGCGATGCTCGCGCATGATATCGTTCCCGTTGTGCCGGCGCAGGGCTCGGTGGGCGCCTCCGGCGATCTTGCGCCGCTCGCGCATATGACGTCGGTGATGATCGGCGTCGGCGAGGCGTTTGCCGGCAACACACGTCTCCCGGCCGTCGATGCGCTCGCCAGCGCCGGCTTGCAACCGATCGAACTCGGTCCCAAGGAAGGCCTTGCACTGCTCAACGGCACGCAATTCTCGACGGCTTGCGCGCTTGCCGGCCTGTTCGAGGCCGAGCTGCTGTTCAAGAACGCGCTGGTGTCAGGCGCGCTCGCCACCGATGCCGCGCGCGGCTCCGATACGCCGTTCGACGCGCGCATCCATCAACTCCGCAAGCATGACGGGCAGATCGCCGTCGCATCGGCGCTGCAGACCCTGATGGCCGGCAGCGCCATCCGCGAGTCGCATCGGCTCGGCGACGTGCGGGTGCAGGACCCCTATTGCCTGCGGTGCCAGCCGCAGGTGATGGGCGCCGCGCTCGACGTGCTCAGGCAGGCGGCCGCGACGCTGCTCACCGAGGCCAATGGCGTCTCCGACAATCCGCTGATCTTCCCGGACGAGGACCTCGCAATGTCCGGCGGCAATTTCCATGCGGCGCCGGTGGCTTTCGCCGCCGATATGATCGCGCTCGCAGTCTGCGAGATCGGTTCCATCGCGGAGCGGCGGATCGCCATGCTGGTCGATCCCGCACTGTCCGGCGTGCCGGCCTTCCTGACGCCGCGGCCGGGGCTCAATTCGGGCTTCATGATCGCGCAGGTGACCGCAGCGGCGCTGGTCTCCGAGAACAAGCAGCGCGCCCATCCCGCCAGCGTCGATTCGATCCCGACCTCAGCCAATCAGGAAGACCATGTCTCCATGGCCGCGCATGGCGCGCGGCGTCTTGCTCCGATGGTGAACAATGCGATGGCCGTCATCGCGATCGAACTGCTCGCTGCGGCGCAGGGCTGCGACTTTCATGCGCCGCTGACCTCCAGCGAAGCGCTCGAAGCCGTGCGAAAATGCGTTCGCGACCATATTGCGCATCTCGATGACGATCGCTACTTCCATGCGGATATCGAAAAGGCACTCGTTCTGGTGCGGTCCGGCGCCGCGGTCGAGGCAATACAAGACACGGCGCTTCCAGAACTCTGACCGCAACGTTGCGCGTCTGTGCAGTCATGTCGCCTGTCTGGTTCGCTCGTCACCGTCGGCGGTATGCCATGCGATGCAATTGCACCGATCTGTCGCGGACGTCGTCGCAACATTGCCAGGAATGATCAACAACGAGCATATCAGAGCTCATTTGATCAACGCTAGCTGGTTGCAATATTGTCAATGCGTGGCGTCGAGCGCACATTGTCACGCGCTTGGCTGAAAATTCGTTCGTTGGACGACGGTCGCATCTCGCGATTGAGATCGACAGATAAATGGCCCAGGATACGACTGTTCGATAGGTCGATGGTTGGGTGACAGCCAATATGGATGTGAAGCTCGAGCTGCCTGGCATCGAACTCCTGAGACGCAGCAGCGGGCCGTCGCTGCGCGCGCATATCGCACGCGAGCGTAGCGTCCTGATGCAGGTCGCGGCAGGTCGTCCGCTATCGGATGTGTTGCAGGAGTTGCTGCGGAGCGTCGAAGACGCGTCGCGACTCCGCATGATGGCGTCGGTTCTGGAAGTCAGCGAGGATGGCGGATGTCTGCGGCACTTGGCGGCCCCCAGTTTGCCGGCGGCTTACAGCGATGCGATCGACGGCGCTCCTGTCGGGGAGGGTGTCGGCTCCTGCGGCACTGCCGCGCATCGCGGCACACCGGTCTATGTGACGGACATCGCCTCCGATCCGCTCTGGACGGACTATCGTGATCTGGCGCTGGCACACGGTCTGCGCGCCTGCTGGTCCACACCGATCAGGGGAATGGACGACATCATTCGCGGCACTTTCGCCGTCTATTACGATGAGCCTCGCTCGCCCCACCCGCACGATCTCGAAGCCATCGCCGGAATCACTCTGACCGTGGCCCTGGCGATCGAGCGACATCGCACGGATATGCAACTGCGGAGCATGCGCGCCGAGCTCAGCGCATTGATCAAAGCCACATCCTGAGCGCCGCGGCTGCGCACGTCATCACCTGAAGCGCGCCGGCGTCGCCGCATGTGCAACCATTCGGTTCCATGCGCGTTGTCGCCCGGTTCACACGTTCAGGAACAACATGGCTGAAGACATAACGACGCCGATCGGCATCGGCGTGCACGGCGCGAGACGTCTGCCATCGGTGGATGTCGATACTTTCAATATCGAGATCAAGGATGGGGACGGCTTTCTCGGCGATCGTGCCAGCAAGCGTGCGTTCCAGGAAATCATCGATGAGTTGCGCAAGCCGCTGAAGAAAAGCGGCGATGATCCGCTCGGCAAGAAGCGGGTGAAGGACATTCGGAAGTCCACATTCGACGAGCTTCTGGTCGGCGACGACGTGGCGGCGGCGGCGCTGGTGCACGGCGCCATCGAGGAATTCGCGCGGGAATTCGCCTACGTGATCCAGCGCTTTTTCAAGAACAAGGCATGGGAAGACACCGAATGCATCGTGGTCGGCGGCGGCTTTCGCCAGAGCAGGGTCGGCGAACTCGCGATCGCCCGCACCGGCCTAATTCTCAAGGCTGAAGGGCTCAAGGTGGACCTCGTCCCGATTCAGTATCACCCGGACGAGGCCGGCCTGATCGGCTGCCTGCATCTCGCGCCGTCCTGGATCTTCGAAGGCTATGACAGCATTCTCGCCGTCGATATCGGCGGCTCCAACATCCGCTGCGGGGTGGTGGAGACGGGCTGGAAGAAATCGAAGGATCTGTCCAGGGCCTCGGTGTGGCAAGTCGATCTCTGGAAACATACGGATGACGAACCGACCCGCGAGGGCGCGGTGAAGCGGCTCATCAAGATGCTGCAGGATCTGATCGGCGCGGCGGAAAAGGAGGGCTTCAGGCTGGCACCGTTCATCGGCATTTCCTGTCCCGGCGTCATCAATGAGGACGGCACCATCGAGAAGGGCGCACAGAATCTGCCGGGCAACTGGGAGAGCAGCAAGTTCAACCTGCCGGCGCTGCTGGCCGAAGGCATCCCGACCATCGGCGATCACGACACCGCGGTGCTGATGCATAATGACGGAGTGGCACAGGGGTTGAGCGAGGTCCCGTTCATGCAGGATTTCGATCACTGGGGCGTGTTGACCATCGGCACCGGCCTTGGCAATGCCCGCTTCACCAACCGCAAGCGGGAAGCCAGGAAGGAGAAGAACGGGAAAGACCCGAAAGGCCGGACCGCGAAGGAGTGAACAGGGAGGGGCCGGGGGCCGCCTCCGTCGATGAGCCTGCATCGTGGGGGCGTCTGCGGTTGAATCTGCGCGAATCGGTCGGCTGTCTCTGCGGTCCCGGGCGCACACATGCCGTATCCGGCGTCGGATTCAGGATCGCGCGGCGCCGGATTGGCCGTCCCGGAGGCTGCGTGCGGCTGATTTCGCCAAGTCCCGGTGGGCTGGCGGCTGAATTTCCGCATCCGGCGCTTGTCTGCTCCGCCGTCCTCGCCTAGAACACCGCCAACCACCCGGCGGGGCGACCGTCGGATTTCGGCACCAAGGAGAGGTGGCAGAGTGGTTGATTGTACCGCACTCGAAATGCGGCATGGGTGCAAGCCCATCGGGGGTTCGAATCCCCCCCTCTCCGCCATTCGGCCGTTTGGGCCCCTGAAAATCCAATTTTATCTATAGAATAAGGCATTTCTAAAAAGGCCGGTGGTACACAGGAGTGGACACACCGTGAGCCTCAACATGCTTCAACCCATCAAAAAAGACCACACGAAGAACTACTGGTTTCGTCGGCGTGTGCCGGCGAAATACCGCAAGTTCGGCATGCCGTCGGAGATCAAGTTCTCGCTCGGAACCGCAGATTGGGACGAGGCGGTGCTGCGCTGCCAGGAAGAGAATCTGAAGCTGGAGCGCACCTGGCGCGCCAATCTCGAAGGCGAGCCGCCCTCGGACCTTTCGCACATGCAGATCAACGCGCTCGCAGGCGAGTTCTACAACGAGATGGTGGCGAGCCATCGCGACGAGCCTGGCCGTCCCATCCTTTGGGAAGAATCGCTGCGCGCGCTGGAGAAGAAGAAGACGCGGCTGATCAGCATCCAACCGGTCGGCGTGCACCTGCGCTTCGCGTTCGGCGACGAAGCGCGCGAGTTCCTGGCCCGTCGGCGCCTGAAACTGGTCGGTGACAGATTCGAAACCTTCATCAAGGCGTACGTCAAGGCTAAGGAGCATGCGAGCAGGGTGCTGCTTCGCCACGCGGAGGGCGATTACACCCCCGATCCGGAGCAGGCGAAATATCCCGCGCTCCAGTTGACCGAGCCGAAGAAGCCCTTCGAGGGCCTGTGGACCGAATTCTGCGAGGCGAAGAAGATTTCAGCGTCGACCAAGAAGAAATGGCGTCCGTATTTCTCGGCGTTGATGCTTCGGGTCGGGTCGAGCGACATGAACCTCGTCACCGAGCAGCATCTGCTGGATTGGCGGGACGCGCTGCTGGCGACGAAGCTGTCACCCATCACCGTCAAGGACGGTTACATCGCCGCCGCGAAGGCCTTCTTCGGCTGGTGCAAGCGGATGAAGAAGCTGCGAAGCGACCCGAGCGCGGAAGTCGTCGTCGACGTCAGCGAAAAGCATGAGACCAAGATGCGCGGTTTCACGGACAAGGAAGCCGCGATCATCCTGTCCGCCGCGTTGGCTCCTATGAGCAAGCTGATGGCGCGGGAGAATGCCGCGGCGCGCCGGTGGGTGCCGTGGATCTGCGCCTATACCGGAGCCCGCGTCAACGAGATCACGCAGCTTCGGGCCAGCGACGTCCTGAACGTGGACGGCATCGATTGCATCCGCATAACGCCCGAGGCCGGAACCGTGAAGACGCTGCGGGAGCGCGTCGTTCCGATCCATCCGCATCTGGTCGAGCAAGGATTTCTCGACTTCGCTCGGATGAAGAAGGGCAAGGCGCCGCTGTTCTATTCCGTCGCGCGGCAGCGCAACCCGGACCGGAAGAATCCGACCTACACGTCGGTCGGCAACAAATTGGCCGAGTGGGTTCGTGAACTCGGCATCAAGGACCCACGGGTCGCGCCGAACCATGGTTGGCGCCATCGCTTCAAGACCGCGGGCCGCAAGGCGAGGATGGACTGGCTGATCCTCGACGCCATCCAGGGGCACGCGCCCCGCACCGAGGGCGAGGAGTATGGCGAAGTGCCGCCGGACGTCATGCAGCCAGAGATCCTGAAGCATCCGAGATACGATGTTGCTGCCGGAAAACTCCGCGACCGGCGAGGCGATGCGAACAGGAGCCGTGCCGGGAAAAGGAAGGAGCCGGCGTGACCGCCCACTTTGCGGGTTGAGAACGGCCGAGGCGATCGTCGGACGACTTATCCGACGGATCCGATCCGCCAAGCCTCGCGTCCTGAGTGGCCCGCCGCCGACCGTCGGGCCGAGTGATACCCGCCTGATCACGCCGTCATTGTGTTATGCAGTCAAAGGCCCGATATTGGGGGCGGAGAACGCATGGATAAGGTCGTCACCATAGCAGAGAGGGACGCGCGCGAAGCAGCGCGGCGACGATCGGCTGCGGACGCGATCATCGCGAAACTGAAGGCATTTGCGATTTCGCGCGGCGGCCGGTTCCTTGTGTTCGGATCGGCGGCGGTGGATGCCATGTCGTCCGAGAGCGATCTGGATGTCGTCGTCGATTTTCCATCGGATCGCGAAGGCGAAGCCGTCGACTTCGTTGAAGACTTGTCACGAATTCACGACCTGCCTGTCGATTATTACTTGAGATCGTTGGCAAGCGAGCGGTTCCTCGCCCGGATAGCGAATGAAGCGGTGACGCTGTCATGAGCGACCCGCGTTGGACGGATGTCGATGCTGATATCGACCATGCCATTCTGCAGATCGGAAACGCCGTTCGCGCGTTCGACCGCGGAGGCTTCGATTCTCCGGACCTCGACGCGGTATGGGAACGGTCCAATGCGTTTCTCCATGGGATGGAGACCGGGTATTCGCTGCTGGAAGCCGCATTGGAGAAGATCCTTTCCATTTTGAAGGAAAAGAGCCCGGTCGAGGGGCAGCACTCGCACAGGGATCTCGTCGAGCGGGTCTCAAGGCAGATGACCGGCGTTAACGCGAGGCCTGCGATCATCGACGCAGATCTCAAGAAGGACTTGCTCGAACTTTTGAGGATGCGCCATAGGGCTCGGAAGGTCATCTACGACGACTTCGACGCGTCGAAGGCGGGGCCTTCGGTCGAGGCCGCGCGACGGGTCCTGATCGGGCTCCGGGACGCGATCGCTGCGTTCAAGGCTGCGGTGGATCCGGAGCCTGGCGAGGACGACGAAAATTCCGCGTCGTCACGGCCTCGCATCTGACGCCAGCCATATCGCGCCGAAGTCGGCTTCCGATATGCACTGGACCTGGTACGGCGATGGCGCGGTACCATTTCGTCGCACACCGAAAATATCGCGTCGTTTTCCGATTGTGCGACCAGCCCATGAGCGTCGGCAGGGAGCGAGGCATTCACATCCTCTGCCGTTTGGATCCGGATAGGCATCGCCACCGCGAGGTCTACAGTTCGAAGCATCAGGCGGTCCGACGTTGTTCATGCGATGCGTACGGCATCATCGGCCCGTTTCTTCGCTGCCGGCGAACAAGGCGCCGGCCCCGTACCGATCCTCCCAAGCAGAATCCGACTTCGCTCGGCCATTGCAAAGATGGGAGGCAGTCAGCTATCGGTTGTGTGGGGGATCGGCGGGGGCGAGCTTTTCATGTGGCATGACAACGAGACGGAGCGCGACTTCCTGAATTTTTCGGGCGTCGCGGACACCGTGGCCGAGATCGTCGTGCAGGCGCGAGGGCGCCCGGTCTCGATCGGGGTGTCCGGTTCGTGGGGTATCGGCAAGTCGTCGATGATCAAGCTCATCCGGGCGTCCGTCGCCGCGCGCCCCCTCCCTGCCGGCGAGCGGCAGTTCGTCTTCGTCGAATTCAATGCTTGGCTGTATCAGGGCTACGACGATGCGCGGGCGGCGCTGATGGACGTCATCGCTTCGAAGCTGGAGGCGGAGGCGGCCGCGCGCGCGACCGCCGTCGACAAGACGAAGGCGTTGCTGAAGCGCGTCAACTGGCTACGGGCCGCCAAACTCGTCGCCGTGCCTGCGATCTCGCTCGCGCTCGGCCTGCCGCCGACGGGCCTGGTCGGCGACGTGATCGGCCTCGGCCGTCGGGCCTTCGACGAAGGCCTCGGCGGCAACCTAGCCAAGGATGCCGAAGCCGCGGCGGGCAAGGTCGCGGACGCTGCAGGCGGACTCCTGGATCCGAAGCCCGACGAGTCGCCGCCGAAACAGATCCAGGCTCTCCGGGATTCGTTCGAGGACATCCTCGAGGAGTTGGGGATCACGCTGGTGGTCCTGATCGACGATCTCGACCGCTGTCTTCCGGAGACCACGATCTCGACCCTCGAGGCCATCCGTCTCTTCCTGTTCCTGAAGAACACCGCTTTCGTCATCGCCGCCGACAACGACATGATCAAGCACGCGGTCCGCAAGCATTTCGGCGGCATCCAAGACGATCTGTTGGTCACCAACTATTTCGACAAGCTGATCCAGGTACCGATTCGGGTCCCGCCGCTCGGAACGCAGGAAGTGCGCGCGTACATGATGTTGCTGTTCGTGGAGAACAGCGTCCTGGACGGTGAGATCCAGGAGAAGATCCGCGTCGGCATCTGCAATCAGCTTCGCCGGACGTGGGAAGGCAAGCGCGTCGACCGGGCGTTCGTCCAGACGCTTCATGATCCGATGCCGGACGAACTGATCGGCAAGTTCGATACCGCGGACCGCCTCGCCCCGTTGATGACGACCGCGTCCGGCATCGCCGGCAATCCCCGTTTAATCAAAAGATTCCTGAATGCGCTGTCCATACGGATGTCGATCTCGACCGCTCAAGGCGTCGGTGTCGACGAAGCTGTGCTTGCCAAGCTCATGCTGTTCGAACGTCTAGGGGACACGAAGGCCTATGCTTCGTTGATCTCCGCGGTCGGTGCCAGCGAGTCCGGGAAACCCGCGTTCCTCGGCGAGTGGGAGGAAGCCGCAAATGCGGGCAAGGAGCTCGATCTCCCGTCCCCGTGGAACGCTCCGTTCGTGCGGGAGTGGCTGACGTTGCCGCCGGCCCTCGCGGAGGTCGACCTCAGAGGCGCGTTATACGTCAGCCGCGAGCATGTCGCGCTGGTCACTTCCGAGGATCGCCTGTCGTCAGAGGCCGCGGAACTGTTGACCGCTCTGCTGCAGAATCCGGAGATGGCGGCGCGCCTCAAACCGCGGCTGCAGACGGTGCAGCGGCTCGAGACGGCCGTGATCATGGATCGTCTGCTGGAGAAGGCACGGCAGGAGCAGGAATGGGGCGTGCCGCCGATACTGGAGGCCTGCCTGGCCTTGTCGGAGGTGGATCCGCCTCAGGGCAGTCGTCTCGCGGCCTTTCTCGCCGAGCGGCCGGCCGCGCAGGTCAAACCCAACATCGTACCGAAGATCGCCGATCAGCCCTGGGCTCGAGGTGTGCTGGAGAAGTGGGACGGTCTTGACGTGTCGAGGCCGGTCAAGACCGCAATCAAGAGAACGTTTGAAAATGGGAACGTCGCAATCTAGCGGTGGGCCGGGGCCAGGCGTGCCGATGGTTCCGCCCTGGACGCCGCCATCGCCGCCACCCGAGCCGCAAGTGCCCGAACCGGGTACTCCCGACCCGTCGCTGCCGCCGCCGCCCGATGAGCAGCAGCCGTCGCCGCCGATCCCAACGCCTCCGGCTGTCCCGCTGACGGCGGCGCCGCCCGTGGCGCCCGCAGCACGCTTCCGGGGCACGCGGCGCAGCCTCGGAGACTACGCCCGCAGCGGCAACCGGGACGATCTGAAAAAGGCGCTCGGACACTACGTCCGCAGCGGTTACTCCGGCTCGGCGACCGCCTCGGCCAGGCTTGGAGGGACCGCGGCGACGGCGCAGTCGCTCGGTAGTGCGCTGTCGAACATCGCCGCCGGCCAGCCTGCCACGGCTGGAAGTCCGCTCGATCCGGCGCTTCTTGCTGGCCGCTCCGCGCGGGAGGTCATGGACGCGGTCGTCGAGGCGGTTCGTCCCACCGACGGCACACAGGACGCGGAGGCGGCGCGCGCGGCCATTCGCGACGCGTTGTCCGAACTGCTCACGCACTACCCCGAAGCGGACCTCTTGAATCTCGATTCCGAACAGAGAGACTTCGTCATAGAGCGATATGCCGCAATGGACGTCTTCCGACGGTTCGAACTGGATGTCGGCGTCGCGATCAGCGAAAAATCGCCGACCGCGACCGTGGCGCTCGCGCGTCTCAAGGATGCCAGGGACTACGTGAAGGAGATCGTCGGCGCGGAATTCCGGAAGCTGCGCGACGCAGGGAAACGGCTGACGGTGGACAGGATCAACCGTGTCGTGAGCGAGGCCGTCAGGGAAACCTGCATCGTTTTCGAGGGCTACGCGGAATGAGGCTGGTTTGTGCTCCAGAGGACATCGATCTGCCGGCGACGGCCGACGATCTACGGGTCGTGCTGTTCGGTCAGCCCGGCAGCGGCGACCGTGGCAGCGCCGGTGACGCAGCGAAGCATGAGTTCCTGCGCCGGCGGCTGGAGGCGGCACCTCGGGCTTGGGATCTGCTTTCGATAGCGCTCTCGGTGGTGACCGCGGATTATGCGGGCCTTCGTGAACGGAGTCCGGACGGATGGACCCGGGAGTTCGATCTGCAGATCGCGGTCTCGGATCCCGCGTTCTGGAACGCCCAGGCCGGCCATCTCGCGAAAGCGGTCGGATTCCTGACGACGGACCTATGGCGTTTCGGTTTTCAGGGGGGCGGCATGCAGCCGGCGCCGCCGAAGCCGGCCGAGCGTCCGGATGCCGATTGCGTCGTTCTGCTTTCGGGCGGTCTCGACAGTCTGGTCGGGGCGATCGATTTGGCCGCCGCCGGGCGGCGGCCCCTCGCCGTCAGCCAGACGGTTCGCGGGGACGCCGCGAAGCAGGTCGACTTCGCCGCCCATATCGCCGGCGGCCTCGACCATCTGCAACTGAACCACAACGCCCACGCTCCCGGCGTCGAGGAAGCGTCCCAAAGGGCCAGATCCCTGATCTTCATCGCCTTCGGCGTCATGGCCGCGACATCGCTCGCCGCCTACCATGAGGGCGGGACGGTCGATCTTTTCCTGTGCGAAAACGGCTTCATCGCGATCAATCCACCGCTCACCGGAGCGCGGATAGGCAGCCTCAGCACGCGTACCGCCCATCCGCACTATCTCGGCAGCGTGCAGCGAATGCTGGATGCGGCCGGCCTTCGCGTGAAGATCCGTAATCCGTACGCGACATCGACGAAGGGTGAGATGCTGCGGTCATGCGCGGACCAGACGCTGCTGCGCGTTCAAGCGGCGCGGTCGACGAGCTGCGGACGGTTCCAACGCTTCAATTACCGGCATTGCGGTCGTTGCGTGCCGTGCCATGTCCGTCGCGCCGCATTCCGCGCTTGGGGCGTACCCGATACGACGAACTACGTGTACACAGACCTCGGCCGAGACGACGCCGAGCACGCCGGCTTCGACGACGTCCGGTCCGTCGCCATGGCCATCCGGAACGCCGCCGGAGATGGCCTGAGCGATTGGCTGGGACCTTCGCTCAGCTCTCCTTTCATAGCCGACAGGGCAGGACTCGAAGCCATGATCTCACGCGGAATGGCCGAGCTGCAGGCGCTGCATGGGGCGCTGGGCGTTAAATGATCGACTTTCATTGCCATCTCGACCTCTATCCCGACCCCGTCGAGATGGTGCGGGAAGCCCGGTCGCGGGAGATGTTCGTGCTCTCGGTGACGACAACGCCGACCGCGTTCGAGGGGACGTCGGCGCTCGCCTCGGATGCCCCGCGCATCAGAACCGCTCTCGGCCTTCATCCCCAGCTTGCCCACGAAAGAAAAGGCGAACTTGCGCTGTTCGATGAGCTCGTCTCCACGACCCGCTACGTCGGTGAGGTCGGCCTTGACGGCGGCCCCGAGCTCAAGCGCTACTGGCGCGATCAGCAATTCGTCTTCGACCGGATACTGAACGCGTGCTCCACCGCGGGCGGACGAATCCTTTCGATACACAGCAGGCGAGCAGCCGGTCAGGTTCTCGACGCCTTGGAGCGACATCCGGGCGCGGGCGTGCCGGTCCTCCACTGGTTTTCCGGGACCCGTCGCGAACTCAAGAGAGCGGTCGCGATGGGATGCTGGTTCAGCGTCGGTCCAGCCATGCTTGCAGGGGAAAAGGGACGCGCGCTTGCGGCGGAGATGCCCCAGGAAAAGGTGCTGACCGAGACGGATGGTCCCTTCGCTCAACTCGACGGCAGAGCCGCCTGTCCCTGGGACGCGAAGGGAGCGATCGCCGCGCTGTCCGCCGTCTGGGGGAAGAGCGAGCTCGAGATCGAGGCGCGACTTCTCTCCAATCTCAAAGCCTTGGTCTCGTCTGCATAGGATCGCCCCGAGAGCCCGCTTCAAAGGACTGGAGGTGGGCGTCGCCGCCACGGCGCACGGCCGCGAAAGGCCTCTGGCCGGCTCCGGCGATCGCGCTTCCCCGGGGAGGCCGTGGAAAAGTCCCGACTATCGGATCGGCTACGTCCTCGGCATTGCATTTGAGGTCGTAAGGATCAGACGGCCGATCACGCTCAGAATGAGTTTGCCCGATCGCCCGGCGAATATTGCGCTCTGCGCCGCGATCGTATCGTTCAGACGACGGACCGTGTGGTCTGGGACGTCGTAGATGGGTGGGCTCTCCCACCGCTCGCCGATATACAGCAGGGCGACGTTCGCGCCGATCGGCAACCAGACTTCGGTCGCCGGGTCCGGCAAGTTGCCGCGCGAGCGCACCACGGGGCGGCTGCCGATCATGAAGCTGAGTTTCGTTCGGGTGCGTGCGATGACGAGCGATTTCGAGGCAAGGGCGCGCATGACCCTGGGCGAATGGCGGGACAGTGCGCCGACGCGCGCGTTCTGACGGAACTCCTCGATCGAAGAGGGGCGAAGCGTGTTCTCCCGCTGTTCAGCCGGGACTTCCCTGAACCTTCGTTCGTATTCGTCGAGCGCCAGTCGGATCTGCCGCTCCGAGTCGCTGGTCGGCATTATCTGTTCGTGGAATTCCGGCACGCGTCGCATCTGTTCGTAGGCGAAGTGGTCGATGACCTCCCTGGTCGTCGACGGGATGCGCGGTGTTCGGTCACCAAGAGCCGCGTTCACAAGTTCAGCAAATATCGGCTCGGCGACGCCTTCAAGCGCGGCGTAACGAAGCTCGAGCGCGACGTCCTTGGTCCCGTCCGAGAGGATCTTCGAGTAAAGATGCGTTTTGACGTGTAGATTGCCTGGCCTGGTGGACTGAACGCCCTTCTCCGGCGTTCGCTTGTTGTAGAAGTGCAGAAGGCCCGCCTCATCGACGAAGCGCTTTTGCAGCATTTCGGGAACGAAGTGGTGTCGTTTTGGAACGTTCATCCAGGATCGCGACTGCAGATGGCCGACCGGCTACTTCTTTGTCCCGTACGGACTCCGGTTGGTCGGCTTCAGCGAAATACCCTCGACCTGGGCTTTCGCACGTATCGCCGCTTCTGTGCGCTTGTGCTTCAGTCCCATGACCCTGGTGGGAGTGTTGCCAGCAGCTTCCTGCTTGAGCTGCTTCACTTCCGCAGGTGTCCAGGGCTTTCCAGTATTGCTCGTCGACTTAGCCATCACCGATTCTCCGGGTTGCATTCGGCGACGATCCCAACCCAGGCTGCAGGAGTCCACAGCGAAACCTCGGCGCGGGCGACTTTTCCCCCGCTCGGCCATCGTCGAAGCGATGCGCATTGCCGGCAAGTTCGTGATGTATGTCCGTCGGTAGGATCGGAAATTCTCGACTGCTACTCGATGCCTTCGCCGGAATGCTCCGGCGGAGCAAGAGCCCCGAGCACCTCGTCGGGCAGTTCTTCGATCGCCACCGCGAACACCACGTCCGGCGAACCGCAAAGCGGACAGGCATAGCCGCGGTCGTCGTATCCGCACTCGCCGGAGCGTGTGCAGGCGGCACATCTGAAGCGCGCCATGGTCACTCCACTTGGCTACAGGGAAAATCCGCTTCGACGAAGCGGTCGGAGGTGCGGTCGTAGAACCGGAAGACGGCGTGCCAGTGCCCGTCGATGAACCTTCGCTCGACGTGGGGATGTTCGATTCCTTGCTCGACCTCTGCCGGGTGCCGTCCGTCCCCGTGCGCATCGCAGCGGGTCGCGAGCCATTCGCCGGCGCGGAGCACGCCGGGTTCGCCGCAGACCTCGCAGGTCGTCGCGCTGCGCGCCTCCGCCAGATCGACGGCCTCTTCTACTCGCGCGGCCGCTTCGGGCGACATCGATCCCTCCCAGCGGATGCGCAGGGAGCCGTACTTCTCGCTGATCTCCGTCACCCGAAGCGAGCCGCCGTGCGTGCGGACGGACGCGCGGATGCGTGCGCACGCGCGCTCCAGCAGGTCACGCCAGCCGTCGTCGACGGCGGGCAAGCCCGGCGCCGCCGCCGAAGGGCCGAAGGGGCGAAAGATGTCGTCGTAGGATTCGACGAGCGCCTGACGCCAATCCGGATGCGGGCGGATCTCCATCTCAGGTCTCCCGGAACGCGAGCGCGCTGCCTCCGACGCGTCGTCTGGCCGGTTGAAGATGTCGATCGAATGCGTCGGGGCAACGCCTCGCGGCGACCACCCGTGTCGAGGCGCTCACGGCGACGCCTCGATGCACGCCGCGATGGCCGCCCGGGTCTGGCGGTCGCAACCGCGGACGATGTTCTGCCAGGTGACGTGCGGCTCCGACAGCTTGTCCGCGAGATGTCCGAAATCGACCATCGCGCAGATCGCGAGGAGAAGGCTGTGTTCGCCTTGCGAGGCGACGCCGGCGTAGGTCCGCACCGCCGTGGCGAAGCAGCCCCGCGCCTCGTCGTTCCGCTGAACAACGGCGTGTCGAAGCTCGTTGAACGAAAGCGAACGCTCGAGGAGGTCGGCCCATTCACCGCCGAGTCCGGCGAATACGCGGCAGGCGGGACCGTTCTTGAAGGTCGCGTAGTCCATCATCTGGTATTCCTTTCTCGGTCGGTTGCCGTCCAGGGAGCCCGGCACTCGGGGACGAGGATCGTGACGGATCACGGCTCGTCCAATTCCGCCGGGGTGCCGACCGCGCTGTCTTTGAGCAACTTGGCGTAGTAGAAGATGGACAAGGTACTGAAGGAGTGCCCGCCGACCGTACGCAGCTCGATGAAGTCCCATTCGTCGGCGATCCCCGGTGGCACAGGAAGCTTGGCGTTCGAGTAGATGTGCTTGCGGTGCTCGGACATATATTCGATCACACCGTACAGAACCTCGCCGCGGTCCCCCCACAGGATGCTGACGCCGATGTCGGCATCCTCGTCGATAATGGGCGCGCGCATGTTCTGCCATGTCTGCTTGATCACTTCCGCCACGCCATGGACGAACAGATCGGACGGCAGGCGTCTCGGCTCCGTCGACACGATCGTTGGCCTGGCGACGGCGACCTGGTGCTGCATGTCGCGGAGCCTGCCTAGCACGCGGACAATCGCGTCGGCTTTCGTCTGCCGGCTGGCCAGGGCCATCAGGACCATGGCGCCATCGATCGCCAGCGCGTCGGCCTTTCCGTCGGACACGCAAGGCAGCAAGCCTTCCTCAATAAGCGCTTTGCACGCGGTGTCGACGATCCGCGGGTCTTGGACGGTCGCCTGGCCGATGTGCTCGATGACCCGCGGGGTCCTGAAAAGGTTGCGTCTGGCATGCTTGAGCTCGTTGAAGGCCATCGTCGGTCCTGTCAGCTAGGCCGCGACGACGGTTGACGCCAGCGGCCGTTCTCTCTAGTGAAAAAATCTCACTGGAAGCGGTGCAGGTCAACGGGGAGAGGTCGCCATGGTTAATTCGCGCCGGTTGGCTGCGATCGTCGCTGATGCGCTGGGAGTGCCTCTGACCAGCACCGTCCAGCATGCCCGCAACCTCCGCGAGGCGCCCGACGGTCCGTTGATCGCGCAGGGCGGCCGTGGCCGCCATGTACCCGAAATGACCCATGACGACGCCGCCGCGCTCGTCTGTGCCGTGATGGCATCTGAAGCGGTCGGCGCGAGCGCGGAAACGGTCAAGTCGCTTCGAAAGCTAAGGGCCCAATACCACGGCCACCATTCGGGCGGTCGTGGTGGAAGAGCGGCCGAACCGGGCATGCCGGCTTTTCGTCTGGATATAGGACCGGACGACGACGTGATCCGAGGTCTGGCGGCCGTTCTGCGTTTTTTCGGTCGTGAGGACGCCTTTCTCGACGAGCTCAACCGTATGCGCATCGAGCGTCAGGCCGTCTGGGTGACGTTCGAGGTCGAATACCCGCAGCATTTCGCGTCGATATCGATCGGCGTCCGGAACCTCGCTTCGCAAAGCTGGACATTCGGAAAAAGGGCGTTCGCTCGCACCGAACAGATCCGCCGCTGCCGGCAGGACGCCTTACGGGCGATCGCTCGCTGCTTGACACCGTCCTGATACCGAGCGCGCTGCCTCCCGGGCCACGTTGACATCGTCTAGCTGAGCACGGGTCGATTGAACGCGAAGTTGGCGACGGCGTCCGGGTGCTATGCCGAACCGTGAAGGTGCCGGAAGGTCTGCAGCTTGTCGCGCCGACAGGAGCGCCCGCGGCCGCCCCGCCGCTTGGCCGACAACGGTGCCGGCAGGCTCGCACCGGATCCGGCCGGTTGGCCAGCGGACCGCGTCGGTCCGTTCGAACTGTGTCCGCTCAGGCGCCGCCGACCGCTGGCGGGATTTTCAATCCTCTACGACGATCTCGGCCGGATCGAGTCCGGTCCAGCGCATGATGCCGGCCGAGACGAGCTGTATGAACGGTTCTGGCCGTTCCCGCATGCGCATGAGCCGGAGCCGCAACCACGTGTCCCCGAAGTTCCTGAGTTCGTCGCCGCACGCGTCCTCGATCTCGGCCTGGGTGAAGTCGCGCCCGAGCGCTGCGATCGTATGCGCGATGCGCCACCACAGCACATCCCCTTGTCGGCGTTTCTCGGCCGCCGGGGTGCCAAGAGTCACGCGATGCTTGGGGAGGGGTTCGCCCTTGAACCAGAACCAGCCGCCGTTCGCCCATTCGATTCTCGACCCGAACAACCCTAACTTCAAATCCCTCTGGGCATGGTCCCTGGTACCAGGCCGGAGGTTTTTCGGCAGCCTCTTGTGAATGTCGAAGGCCCGCAGCCGATTGCCGTTTTTGCGCAGTATGGTCGCGACCGCTTCCGCGAGCTTCTCATTCGACGCGCCGGTCCAATCGGCGGCAGTGAGTACTCCCGGCTGCAGGGGTGGCTTCGGATCGACAAGCACGAAAAGTTTCTGACCCGCCTCCCGTATCTGAAAGTTCCTGGCGGTCGCCACCCGCTTGGCGCTGGGCTTGGCAGCCTTCGCCGGACGTTCAGGCCGAGGAATGTCGCTGAACGCCCCGTAGTTGCTCGCGTCGCGACGTTGACCTGTCTGTGCCGTAGCCGGCACCGCAGTTGCCTTGGTCTGGGGTGGCTGGGTTCGTGCGGCGGGCCGCGCCATTGGCGTGCGAGCGTTTGGAGGAGGCGGCATAGGATGGATACCGTCCCCCGATCCACGGGAAAGCAACTGCGCCATCAGCCAGAGACGGCCGGCGAACTCCTCGGCGATGGCGGCGAGTGCGGCCGGTCTCGAACTGAGCATGGCTTCCCGCGAAGCCCGCCAATCGTCGAGCAGCGGCCCCACGTCGTTCGAACCACCCTTTGCCCGGTCGCGGACGGCGCGCTGGCCGACGCTATGGAGGGAACCGGACACAATGAACAACTCGTCGGCCGCCTGATAGACCCTTGCTCTCAGATTGTTCTTCGTCATGATCCGGTCCTGGATGTCGCCGGTACGAAGCTAGTGGACGCTGGCTTTCCAACCCGTCAACAAACTAGCGTAACGCTCCGTTACGACCTCCCGAAATCTCCCGAAATGTTCGAAGGAGGGCTCGGAAACCCTACAAAACAAGGCCTCCGCGACAAACGCAAACCTGTAATCAAAGCAGATTCACGGGCGCCTTTCCGGAGGGTGCGAGTCCTTGTGGAGGCCCGTCGTTATTGGGTTTCCGATCAATGGGTTAGCCGGGACCCGGTTCGAAGCTATGGCGTGAACGTTCCACGAACTTTAGCGGAATTTAAGGGAAACAGACCCACGCAGGCGGACCGTAGGTCCCGGAAATCTCCCGTAGTGACGCAGCGTCACGATTTTCGCCGGACGGCCGTCGCAAGTATAGATTCAGTAGAGGCAAAGCAGACGCAACCCGGCCGAAAATCGTAACGTATCGTCACGATCGTAACGCGCGATCACGATCGTGGCGGCGCGTCACGATCGTGATCGGCGGTCACTCGGCGTCCGGCGCGGTTGCTTCGGCGCGGATCGCCGGCCGGTCCGTGCGCCGTGCCTCCGGGTCGGGGCACGGTCCGCCCGGCGCGGGCGCGTCCGACAGGGCATCCCATCGGCACCGACCCGGGTCAGGCGCCTTGGCTCCGACGCCCGGCGTCGAGGACATCGAGCACCGGACAGCCGGGCGCTTCGCCGTCGGAACATCGGGCGACCGTCTCCGCCAGGATGGCTTCGAGCTTGACTAGATCGGAGAGCTTGTTGCGGATCTTCGCCAGATGGGCGCCGGCGATCTTGTGCACGTCGACACAGGGCGCGCGTTCCGGCGCCCCCAACGCGAGCAGCGCGCGAATTTCTTCGAGCGTGAACCCCAGATCGCGCGAGCGCCGGATGAAGGCCAGCGTCCGTTCCTCGGCTCGACCGTACAACCGTCGGCCGCCCGCCGTCCGCGGCGGCGGAGGCAGCATCCCGATGCGCTCATAGTAGCGGATGGTCTCGATTTTCACGCCGCCTTGTCTCGAGAGCGCGCCGATCGATATCCTTCCGGCTCGCGAAATCGTGTTTTTGCCCATCGAATGGTCCTTGCTCCTGTAGCCGCTACAGGATGCATCCTGACCGTCATGAAAGTCCAACAGACGCATCGAATAGACGGCGAGCGGCTACGGCAGGGGGCGTGGCGGTCGGCGGGCTGTGGGGGGCGGTCGCGGCTTCCTCTTGTTCCATCCCTAGCCCTCGTCGGTCTCAGCGTCAGCGGCGTGAGGATAGGGAACCTCACCCGGCTCGCCGCCTATCGGCCCTGGATCGTCGCGGCGACGCTGGCGGTCCTGAGTTACGGCTATCGGCTGTCCTGCCTGGGGCGTTCGTCATGCGCAGCCGCCGGATCCTGTGCCCGCCCGCTGTCGGATCGCTTCGTCAGGACGGGTCTCGTCGTGGCGACCCTCCTGGTCGCCGCCGAGCTCGGCTTCGACCTCATCGCACCGCTCTTCCTCCATCGTTAAAGGTCCCCAATGAGCAAACTTCTTCTTCGCGCGGTTCTCACAGGAGGCATCCTGGCCTCGTCGGCTGCAATGGCCGCGGACCGCGCGGTGGACAACATGTATTGCGCCGCATGTCCGTCGATCGTCAAAGGCAGCCGCGAAGCCATACCGGGCGTCGCCCGGGTCGTGGCGTCCTTCAAGGAAAAGACGGCGACGGTCGTCTACCGCGACACAGTGGCCGTCGTGAACGGACTGATGTCGGCGACCGCCAAGGCGGGTCATCCGTCAGCGCCCCGGGGCTGACGGATGCTTTTCGAATCGATCATCACTTGTCCCCAGTGCGCCGTCGCCAAGACGGAGACGATGCCGACCGATGCCTGTCAATTCTTCTACGAATGCACCGGCTGCGGCATCATGCTGAAGCCGAAGCCTGGCGATTGTTGCGTGTTTTGCTCCTACGGCTCGGTTCCCTGTCCGCCGATACAGGCCGAGGGCGGAGGCGACCGGTGCGCCGGGCCGTGCTGCAGCCAATCGTAAATGGAAGCCGCCGGCTTGCAGAAAAAGCCAACCGACGTGTCGGTGGCCGCCGGCGTCCGTCGCCGCAGTGCGATCCACGGGCGTGGTCGCGGATCGCCTCCGATCCACGACGATCGCCTAGAACTCCGGCTGCGGAGCGGGGCAATCGGTCGTGGAGCCGCGTTTCGACAAGGGGCGCCCACGACCGATGCCGCCACGGACGTTCTGTCAAGCTCCGACCGCTTTGCAGGTGCGGCCGCTCTGAGCCAAGGCGACGATTTTCTCGACGGTCGCGGAGGTCGCCGCCTTGCGCGAAGGCTTCAACCGCCAGCCGCGGCCGGCGCGGTCCCTCTCCATGTTGAAAACGCCTTCGATGACGTTCTCGAGCGCGATCTTGATGTAGCGTTTGGTGACCTCGACGGACGAGTGCCCCAGGAACTGCCGGGTGGCTTCGTAGTCCTTGGTCGCCAGATAGTACCGCGTGCCCGCGGTGCGCCGCAGGTCGTGGAAGGTGAGGTCGTCGACCTTCGCGGCCTCGAAGGCCTTCTTCATACGCGTCCCGAAATGCGACTTCTTGTAGGGAATCCGCGTCGCGACCTTGACCGGCTCGCCGTCGACGATCGCCGTCGTCTCGACGACCCGGGTGAAGACGTGGGTCGGGTGGAGACCCTTCATCTGTTCGAGGATCGCGACTGCGCGGTCGTTCAGCCAGACCTTGTAGATTTTGCGCCCCTTGGACTTGCGGTGGGCGAGGATGTGCCGCTGCTTCAGCCGGACCTGCGACCATTGCAGCCCGATGACGTCGCCGCTCCGGATCGCGGTCTCGAGTTCCAGCACGAACGCGGCCTGGAAATCCTCGTCGAGATGCTCGCAGATCGCCGTCTCGTCGTCGTAGTCGATGATCCGGTCGCGGTCGTCCTCCACCAACTTGATTTCCTTCATCCGGGGCCGCTTCGGCAGCGGCGTGGACATATGGTCCCTCGCGAAGTTCAGGACGCAGAAGATCAGCTCGAGCTGGCGGTTGATGGCGCTCGGCTTGAGCCGTCCAGTCGCCGTGTTGGCCGTGGCCGATTTCAGTTCTTCGCGGATCTCCAGCATGCGCGTGGTATCGACGTCGGCGCAGAGGGTGTCGAGGCCGACCTGCTTGCCGGCAGAGGTGAGCGCGTCGAACTTGGCGATCTCGCGATTGATCTTTTCGTCGGTCTTCAGCTCCTTCGGACGGGGGTCGAACACCTTGAGCTTCCAGTACTTGTGCATCGCCTGGTTGAAGGTGACGCGTGGCCCCGCCGCCATCTCGAGGGCCAGGTCCCGCTTCGCCTGTGCGCGGTACTCGTCCTCCAGTTCCACGGCCGTGGCGTGACAGGTCGTCTCGCTGGAGTAGGAGAACTTGCGCTTCCTCAACTGGAAGCAGATCTGCCAATAGGGCGAATTCTTATGCATGTAGACGGTCATACGACGCCTCCCGTCGACTTTGGGCACGCGCCGGACGTGCCGGAAGCGTCCGCAGCGGTCTCCCTCCTGGCGGACACGCGCGCTGTGCGGACGGCTTCGGCGGAGCGACGGGTGGGGCGCTCGACACCGCCAACGAAACCGGGCGCGTCCGACGTCCACGGCGTACGGGCACGACGCGGCGGAACCGGGTCAGCCGCCGGGTTCCCCAGATTCTTGAAGAACTGAACCACGTCATCCATTGTGAAGTACCGCCTGATCCGTCGCCGCCCGGTTCCCATCGCCCGGTAGGGCAACCTACCAGAGCGCACGTGGCGGAGCAACGTTTTCTCGTCCAACATCAACATCTTACTCAGATCTGCCATCGGCACCGCGGGCCGGTTCCCAAATCCGGCGCGCAGGAGGGAGGTCATCTCGGTGCCGGAATTCGGGGCGTCGGCGGCGCCCGTTGGGCGGGTCATGTCATCGAATCCTTGAAATCGAATCCTTGAGAAATGGAACCAGAGGCAAGCTGCGAATCCTTGTGACATGCTTGTCACAAGGGCTTTCCGGGAGCGGTCCCGGCGCGGCGCTCGCGCGACGGGTGAGACTTCCGGCGTCGTGTCGGTGTATTTCGAATCCTTGGGCCGCCCGCCCCGTCGGCACGCCCGGGGAGCCTGGTCGCGGCCCCTCCGGCGGCGCCGCCCGGGGGATTGGCCGTCGCGAGCAGCCGGCACACGCCTTCGCCGTCGATCCTGCCCTCGGCCAGCAGCACCTCCGTCACGGCCTCCAGGGCGCCGCGGTGACGCTGCAGGAGCGCCCGGCAGGCGTCGGCCGCCTTGGTCAACTCCTCGTTCGCCGCCAGGCGGACCTCGGGATAGGACAGCAGCTCGGGAGTGTTCTCGCGCGGGGCGAGGAAGAGCAGCGGTCGCGGTCCGGAGAGCCCGACCGAGCCCGACATCGCCGCCGCCATGCTGGCCGCGACTGCCATGTCGGAGCCGGCGACGCCGCCGGAACCGTGACCGCAATCACCGCACATGAGGATCTCCGCCGTCCGTCCCGCCAGCAAGACCTGGAGGCGGCGCGCGTAGTCTTCGTAGGTGCCGGCCGTTTCCGTCGCCTCGGTGCGGACGACCCGCCCGCCGGTCCCGCGCGACGGCGAGATGCTGGCGTGGATCCCGGCGCCGCCGTTGAACAACACATCGACGACGATGTGGCCGGCTTCGTGGATGGCGGTGCGCCGCCGCAGCGCCTCCGGCCGGGCGTCCTCGCCCTTCACGATGCTCAGGAGATCGTGCATGACGATCGAACGGGCGCCATCGTGCCTGGCGAGACGGCGGGCGTCGTTGACGATGCGCTCCACCTCGGCGCCCGAGCCGCCGAGCGTCCGTTCGCAGATTTCGCGGAGATCGGCGTCGACGAGGTCCGGACCCAGGCGGACCCTGAACATCTTCTCCAGGTCCGCGAGGTTCGGCAGACCGATCTCGATCACCGGATTGAACCGTCCCGGGCGGACCAACGCGGGATCGCAGCGACGGACATCGTTGCAGGCCGCGACCAGAAAGAGATTCTCGTTTCCGGCGAGACCGTCGGTCAGTTCGAGAAAGCCCGAGACTACCTGGATCACGTAGTCCGCGTGGTCATGCCGGATCGAGCTTCTGTCGGCGAAAGCATCGACCTCGTCGATGAACATGACGCACCCTGAGGCTGAATTTGCGAGGTTTCTCGCCTTCTCGAAGTCGGTCCGCATGGCCTTCAAGAGGTCGCCGAGGTGCCCCTGCGACTGCCAGCCGGCGAGCGAAGCCGTGACGATCGGAAGTCCGGCGGCCCGTGCGAAAACGGCGGCGAAAGTGGTCTTTCCGGTGCCCGGCGGCCCGTTCAGCAGGACTTTCGACGACACCGCGGACCAGCTCCCGACGTCGCCACGCCTCCAGGAATTCAGATCGACGATCGCCGAACGGGCCCACGCCACGGCGGAGTCCATTCCGTGCAGTTCGTCGAGCGTCAGGTCGCGCGAACCGCGCTTGACCGCCTTGGCCTCGGCGAGGCGTCGCAGGCCGGCGACGCACTCGGCGGGCGTCCGGTCGAAGCGCACGGCGATGGCGATCTCGCCGAGTCCCGTCCGCGCGACGGTGACGTCGTCGAGCCGCGCGCGGCACGTGCGTCCCGTCACGATCTCGATCGTTCTGACGATGGTGCGCGCGTCCAGCGCCGGAATCGCGATCCGGTGGGTGCATGCGAGGAGCAGCTCCGCCGGAAGATGCGTCTCCGCGCACGGCGAGAAGGCGATCACCGGCAAAGCGAGACCGAGGGCGTCGAGCGTCGACCGGCGCGTGTCGTCCGAATCCTTGGGCTTCGTCGGGCTCTTGGCCACGACGTAGAGGGCATCGTACTGGCCGTGGCGGAGCGCGCCGCTGCCGAGAAACTTCACGCACACCGCGGTGGCGGGCATCAGGACGCTCTCCCACACGCGTCCGAGACGGTCGAGCATCGCCGCATCCGGCACGTCGACCACGACCACCGGAGATCCGCTCCTGACCGCCGCCGCGAGCCCGCCCAGCGCGTCGACCTGCCTGGCCAGCATCAGCTTGGCGGCGATCTCGACGGACGTGACCGGCTCCACCTTCGGGTGCTTCGTGGCGACGGCGACGTCCAGGTCGTCATCGTCGTCGCGCGTGCGCCGGCGGAGCGCCGCCAGTCCGACGAATCCCTTGACCGGCGATGGAACGGCCGGGGCGAGCTGTTCGACGCGACGCACCTGGGCCGCGCCCATGGCCTTCCGATAGATCCGCGATGCCTCGACGGCGAGGCGGTCCGTCTCCGCCTCGAGCGGGCCCATGGCGGCCGGCGAGGCGGTCGCCACCGATGCCGGGCGGCTCGGCCCGGCGTTGCGCGCGAGCGCTGCGCGGCGCTTCTTCGTCTTCGTGTACTTGGTCACGTGGATGTTCCTGTGTCGAAGGTCATGGTCGCTAGGGTGGATGCACCTGCGGATTCGGGGGTATGGCGAGGCGGATCGCGGGCTTGGGGTCGGGCATCGGATTCTCCATGGTGTCGGTGATGGTGGTCGGGTCGGCGGCGCCGGCCCGCTAGGGGGGATGCACCTGGAACGTGAGGAGTATGGCGAGGCAGTGCCCTGGCTCAGTCATCGGCGATCTCCATGACGAAGGCGGGATCGAAACCGGCGTTCTCGCCGGGATAGCCGCGTCCGTTGCTGACCAACCTCGTCCCGCCGCGCCGCAGATTCATGGAGTGATGGGTGTGGCCCGAGACCCAAGCCGCGGGACGGTGACGGTCGACCAGCGGCAACAGCTCCGAGGCATATGCGGCGCTCAGAAGAGAGCGCTGATTCACCGGCGAGACGGCTTCCAGCGTCATGCCGTGGTGGGACACCACGATGACGGGCCCCGGGTGGCTCTTCGCAAGCTCGGTCTCCAGGAAGTTGCGTGACCGCAGATGCAGCGCCGCCGCCTCCTCCGGCCGGAACCTGGCCCAGGGGTTCCGGCGCCACGCGATCCGCTTGTGGTCCATCATCGTGTCGCGCGCCGTGTGCATCGCGAGTTCGCGCAGATCGGCGCCGAACAGGCAGTAGTCGGTCCAGAGCGTGCAGCCCACGACGCGCGCCCGGCCGATCGTCACGGCGTCGTCGGACAGCAAGTGCACCCCCAACTGGCGCGCGCGGACGCGACCGGCCTCGAGCTCGGCGGCGAGCTCGCACCCGTGGTATTCGTGGTTTCCGGCGACGGTCGCCACCTCGACGCGGGGGAAGGCGTCGCGCAGCGTCTCCACGGCCCTGACCAGGCCCTTGCAGGTGTCGCCGGCGACCACGACGAAGTCGGCGCCGTCGACCGCCCGCGGCATCGCCGCGGTGCCGTAGAACTCGACGTGGAGGTCGGACATGACCTGGATCCTCACGACAGGTCCTCCCCGTCATCGCCGCGACGATGCGTGCCGGCCTTGACGATGCGGAGGCGCTCGTCGAGCTCCGGCCAGGCCTGGCGGAAATTGTGGGCCAGCCAGGACGTCGCCAGGCGGCGGCGGTCGGCGCGGTCGATCGGCATCCGGCGGATCAGGTTGGAGAGCACCAGCGTGGCGCCGGCGCTGCCGCGCAGCGCGTTGTGCAGCAGCACCGTCATCGTCAGGTCGGTGCGGATCGTGACCTGCTGGGGGATGCCCATGCTCAGAGCCAGGCCGATGGCGCTCGCGGCATCGCCGGCGATGGCCAGGCGCCATGCGTCCATGGTGGACGACGTGCGCCGCATGCACTCGTTAACGGCGGCGCGGTGATCGCGATGGAAGCGGTGCGCCGGCACGGAGCGCCACAGCAGATGTGCGTGCTCCCAATCCGCCGGCGTCTCGCCGAGGAAATGCGCCGCGATCGAACGCGGTTTGGACATCTCCAGGGCACGGGCGGTGCCGCGGGTCGGCTTCGTCTTCTTCGTTTCGGTACGCATGACATGGTTCTCCCGTTCGCGCCGAATGGCACGTTGCGGTCTTCCAGACCGCGAAGTTGGTTAGGTTCGGAATTCGGTGGGTGGGGAGCGTCCTAGAGTGGACGCTCCCCATGCCTCGCCAAGCCGGGCCGTGCCCTGCCTCGCCGGGCCACGCCCCGCCAAGCCTTGAAACTCATTCCTTGCGCTCCTCGGCCAGGTAGGTGCCGAAGGTTGGCCGCCAGTCGCCGAGCCCCTTGGTGAAGCCCGCCGTCATGAAGGTGTCGACGACCTCGCTGCGATTGAGCAGCGTAGGCAGATACATCACGTCAAATTCGACGGCCCAGTCGTCGAACCGGGCGCGCGTCCGGATGGTGCGGGCGCGTCCGACCCTGACGGTGGTCCGGAACACGAAGCGTTCGTCGGCGCCGAGCTCATCGAGGTCGCGCGGCCCGTCGTACTCCAGGATGGCCGGGCGACCGATCTGGATGCCCGCGGATGCTTCCTGGCCCTTGTTGCGTGCCCTTGCGGCGGACTTGAAGGTGCTCAAGAGCGCTTCCGCCGGGATGCACGGGCGACCTTCGAAGATCCACAGGCCGCCATGCCATTCGATCCGCGAGATTTCGAGATGGTCCGCCAGCGTCTTCGCCCTCTTCGTCGTCACCTTCGTGAGGCGCGCCCGGATCGGATCGAGCGGGTCCGCAAGGCGCGACGAATGCATCAGCAGCGGGCGCGTCCCGGTCAGGCGCATGGTGATCTTCTCGGCTTCCATCACGCCACCTCGCGGGTCGGGTCGAACAGCGGCGCGTCGATGCGGATGGTCTTCACGTCGGCGCGCAGCGGCTGCAGCAGCGCGTAGCGGCGGGCCCGCAGGAAGGACGTCACCGCGCGGTGGCAGTCCGAGCACAGCGAGGTGAGGTCGCCGTCGATCTCGTTGCCGAGACGGTCGTAGGTACGGTGATGCGATTCCAGCGTAGCGCCGTCGGAGGCCGCCGCCGGGCAGAGACGGCAAGCGAAACCTGCCGCCTCGAATTCGCGCAGCCGGACCGGACTGGTCCGCCATGCAGTGCTCTGGATGTACTCGCTATAGGTCATCGCAAATTCCCTTTCGATGGGAACAAGATGCCATCGCGATGGAGCCAAGTCAATTATTCTTCCCATTATGAGAAGAATAAGGCTTGCTAACGTTAATTTTCCTGCATAGAACTCGGGGATGACCGACGCCGAAATACCCGAACTCCTGATATCCGCTGCCATGATCCGGGCCGCACGGGGCCTGTTGAACCTGTCCCAGACCCAACTCGGCGAGACGCTGACGCCGAACGTGTCGCGGCGCACGATCTCCAAGATCGAGACTGAAACGGAAGGCCGGCCCGACAGGCGCAGGCGGGACGTCCACAAGGCGCTCCGGGCCGCGCTTGAAAAGGAAGGAATCGAATTCTTCTTCGGTGACGAGGAATACGTCGAGGGCGTCAGGCTAAGGCGCCGTCCCGAATAGATCGCTGCCGACAGACCGACCGGTGACGTCCGTCTCCCTACGGGACGTCGATCATGGTCCGGGGCGCTAGAAGCACCAACTCCCTGATCGATCTGCTTTTGACGGAGGCCTCTTGGATCTCGTTGTTGCCGCTTCATTTGCCATCGTCGCTCTGCTCTATTCGGCGGTCGGGCAGGCCGGCGGCACGGGATATGTCGCGGTCATGGGCGTTCTCGGATACGCGCCCGACGTCATCAAGCCTACGGTCCTGGCGCTGAACATCCTCGTCGCAGCCATCGGATGCGCCCGCTTTCATCGGAATGGACTGCTATCGTGGCGCGCCTGCTATCCCTTCGGTGTGCTGGCGCTTCCGTTTTCCTTCGTGGGAGGAACGCTGAACCTCCCTGCGGCGGCTTATCAGCCCGTGGTCGGCCTGCTGCTTCTGCTGGCGGCGGCGCAAATGGCGCGTTCGGCACGGCGCGCGGCGCATCTCGATCTGCAGGCGCTCCGCGAGCCGCCCTTCGGCATGTCGCTTCTTGCCGGAGCCGCCATCGGCGTGGTCTCGGGCATCACCGGCGTCGGTGGCGGAATCTTTCTCGCGCCGCTAATCTTGGCGATGGGTTGGGCGGAGACGCGCAAAGCGGCGGCGATCGCGGCGACCTTCAACCTGCTGAACTCTACCGCCGCGCTCGCCGGCGCCGCGGCAACCGTTCATGATCTGCCGGTCCAACTACCGGTCTGGTCGGCCGCCGTGGTGTTCGGAGGAGTCGCCGGATCGTGGCTTGGATCCACGCTCATACGGCCAAGCCTGATGAGGCTGCTGCTCGCCATCCTGCTCGCGCTGGCAGGCTTCCGGATGGTAGCTCACCCATGACACGGCCGCCGGTAGCCGTGATGTCGATGGAAACGCCAGGTGCGGTCAGGCGAGCGACCGTCGTGTGGCGTCCGTCGCGTGCGTCGGCAGGACGAACGTCAGCACGAAGCAGGAGAGCAGCATCACCGCTGAACCGGCGAGGCATCCAACGATGCCGCCATGATGATAGAGCACGCCGGACAACGTGATGCCGAGAAGTCGACCAGCCGCGTTGGCGGCATAATAGAAGCCGACGTCCTCCCGCCTTCTCGGATCCGGCGTATGTCAGGATCAGGTACGAATGCAGCGACGAGTTGACTGCGAAAGGCAATTCTTCGGTCGAAACACCTGACCTCGCCGGCGCAGGTGCCAGAACTCAATAACACTTGATCTGCAATCGCTCTCGAACTCACAGCGCCTTCGAGAGGCTCAACCGCTCGGAGAGCTTCTCGGCCGATTCCTTGCGCTCGCTGTAACGGTCGGTCAGGTAGCCGGAGACGTCGCGCGTCAGCAAAGTAAACTTTACTAGCTCTTCCGCAACATCGACGATGCGGTCGTAATAGGGCGAAGGCTTCATCCGGCCGTCGTCGCCGAATTGTTCGTATGCCTTGGCGACGGACGACTGGTTCGGGATCGTGATCATCCTCATCCAGCGGCCGAGCACCCGAAGCTGGTTCACCGCATTGAACGATTGCGAACCTCCACTGACCTGCATAACCGCCAGCGTCTTGCCTTGCGTCGGACGAACCGCGCCGACCGACAGAGGGATCCAATCGATCTGCGCCTTCATGATGCCGGTCATCGCGCCGTGGCGCTCCGGGCTGCACCACATCTGCCCTTCGGACCATGTCGTGAGGTCGCGCAGTTCCTGCACCTTCGGATGCTCGACCGGAGCGCCGTCCGGAAGCGGGAGGCCCGTGGGATCGAATATGCGGGTCTCGGCTCCGAAGCTCTGAAGGAGACGCGCCGCTTCCTCCGTCGCGAAACGGCTGAAGGAACGCTCGCGCAAGGATCCGTACAATAGGAGAATGCGGGGCTTGTGCATCGACGGACTTGCGCGGAGCGCATCTTGGTCCGGCACCGCGAACGCCTGCTCGTTGATGTTGGGTAGATCAGGCTTCGACAACTTCGCCGTCCTCCTTCACGAAACGGCCGATCTTCCGCGGAAGCAGGTCGAGTACCCGCTCCGAGGGACGGCATAGACGAACGCCCGTCGGCGACACTACGATCGGTCGGTTGATGAGAATGGGATGGGCCATCATCGCATCGAGGAGGGCGTCGTCCGACAGCGTCGGATCGTCCAGACCAAGTTCCGCATACGGCGTTCCCTTTTCGCGCAGCAAGGCGCGGACGCCGATGCCCATCGCCGCGATCAACTCCTTGAGCCGTTCCCGGGTCGGCGGCGTCGTCAGGTATTCGACCACGACCGGCTCCTCGCCGCTCTGCCGGATCATCGCCAAAGTGTTGCGGGAGGTGCCGCAATTCGGATTGTGATAGATGGTGATGGTCATCGGGGAAGCTCCACGCTCTTGTCGCCGGCGCGATCGCCGCCGGCTTCGTACCAATCCTTGGATGCCGTCACGATCTTCACGACGGTCAGCATGACGGGCACCTCGACCAGCACGCCGACGACGGTCGCCAGCGCCGCTCCAGAGTTGAGGCCGAACAGGCTGATCGCAGCGGCGACGGCGAGTTCGAAGAAGTTGCTTGCCCCGATCAGCGCCGCGGGTGCGGCGACGCACCAGGCCACACCGAGATAGCGGCTCAACACGTAGGCCAGTCCGGCGTTGAAGTAGACCTGGATGAGGATGGGCACGGCGAGGATTGCGATGACGATCGGCTGCGCGATGATTTGCTCGCCCTGGAAGCCGAAGAGCAGGACCAGCGTGGCCAGCAGGGCGACGAGCGACAGAGGCTGCAGGCGCGCCATCGTGCGGTCGAAGGCGCCCTGTCCGGACGCCAGCAGCGAGCGGCGCCACAACTGGGCGACGATCACCGGCACGATGATGTAGAGCGCGACGGAGAGGAGGAGCGTCGCCCACGGCACGGATACCGACGCGACGCCGAGCAGCAGTCCGACGATGGGAGCGAAGAGGAAGACCATGAGTACATCGTTCAGTGCGACCTGGCCGAGCGTGTAGTTGGGATCGCCGTTGACCAGGTTGGACCAGACGAACACCATCGCGGTACAGGGAGCCGCCGCCAGCAGGATCAGTCCGGCGATATACGATGGAATCTGGTCGCCCGGCAGAAACGGCGCGAACACATGGGCGATGAAGAAGGTGCCAAGGAGAGCCATCGAGAAAGGCTTCACGGCCCAATTGATGAACAGGGTCACACCCACGCCTCTGGCATGCTCGGTCACTTTGCCCAGCGCTCCGAAGTCGATCTTCAGCAACATTGGAATGATCATGAGCCAGATGAGGACGGCGACGGGCAAGTTGACATTCGCCACTTCGGCGCCGGCGACCGCCGAGAAGAGTCCCGGCAATGCATGACCCAATGCGACGCCTGCGGCGATGCAGAGGATGACCCAGAGGGTCAGATATCTTTCGAAGATGCTCATGGACGCTTTCGGCTCGGAATGTTCGGGGTGGTTGTGGTATCACCTCTCGTCGGCAGCGGGCTGCTAGAGACGCCAGCGAAGGCTTGGGCCGTCCTTTGTGGCCTACGCCAGTCGAATTCGTTTCCAGCGCCTCGGCTGCCGACGGCGGGCGAATGCATCACATCTCGCCGTCCGACCGCGTCAGGCACGGGATCGCTCCTTCGCCTTGGCTTTCGCCTTGGGTGGCGCGCAGCAGGACGAAAGCTGCTCGATCACCGGCGCGCAGAACTCGGCACGTCCGCCGCAGCAGTCCTGGAGCATGAAAAGGATGATGGCCTGCAGCGCGGAGATCTCGGCGCGATAGACGATCGAGCGGCTGCGGCGCTCGCTCACGACGAGCCCGGCCCTCGCCAGGATCGACAGATGCGCCGAGAGCGTGTTCTGCGGAACTTCGAGGAGCCGCGCCAGGTCGCCGGCCGGGAGACCCTCCGGTTCGTGCTGGACCAGAGTACGGAACGCTTGAAGCCGGGTGCCTTGGGCGAGCGCGGCGAGCGCGAGGACTGCTTGTTCGTTTTCCATATATCCAGACTTACGGAAATAAAGGAGCGCGTCAACCCCGCATCGGTGATAATTTCGAATATTCTAGAAATACGGTTGACTGACTGGGGCGGCGAGCTCATCTTGCCCGCATGAAGATCGAAGACGCAGCGGCCAGGCTCGAAGCGCTCGGCAACCCAACCCGCCTCCGGATCTACCGCGCGTTGGTTCGCGCCGGCCAGGCCGGGATGCCGGTCGGCCGTCTGCAGGAGAGGCTCAAGATTCCGGCCTCGACGCTCTCACATCACATCAAGGCGCTGGTGGCGGTCGATCTGATCTCGCAGGTCCGGGAATCGACGACGCTCGTCTGCCACGCGCAGTACGCCAACATGCAGGGGCTGGTCGATTTCCTGGTCGCGGAGTGCTGCGCGGACGAGAAATGCGCGGATACGCAGTCGGCCGCCTGATCGGGCTTCGCGCGTAATTTCGATGATACTAGAAGGATCGGAGAATAACATGTCGAAGACCGTAGCGATCATCGGGGCCGGCCCCGTGGGACTGGCGGCGGCGGCTCACGTCATGGAGCGCGGCATGATGCCGATCGTGCTGGAAGCCGGCCATACCGCCGGCGCCTCCGTGCGCGAGTGGGGGCACGTGCAGCTCTTCTCGCCCTGGGAATACAATATCGACAAGGCTGCGGCCCGCCTGCTCGAGCCGACGGGCTGGAACTCTCCAGACCCGCGCGTCTATCCGACGGGAGCGGAGCTCATCGAGCGCTATATCGAGCCCCTCGCCACGCGAACCCCGCTGCGGGACGTGATCCGGACGGCGAGCAGGGTCGAGGCCATCGGTCGGGTCGGTTTCGACAAGGCCAAGTCCGCCGGCCGGGAAACGGCGCCGTTCGAGATCAGGTACCGGAACGGCAAGGGGCCGGAGACCCTCCTCGCCGATGCGGTGATCGACGCATCCGGATCCTGGTCGTCGCCGAACCCGGCCGGCGCGAACGGGCTTCCCGCGGCCGGCGAACGCGAGTTCGCAGACCGGATCGCCTACGGAATGCCGGACGTGCGCGGAACTGCGCGCGGGCGCTACGCCGGCAAAGCGGTGGCGGTGCTCGGCGCGGGGCACTCGGCGATGGGCACCCTGACGGAGCTCGCGCACCTTCGCGCGGACGTCCCCGGTACGCGGGTTATCTGGCTGTTGCGCGGGAACGACCCTTCCAAATCCTACGGGGGCGGAGCGAACGACAAGCTGGCCGCCCGCGGCGAGCTGGGCACGACCTTCGCTTCGCTGGTCGCGTCAGGCCGGATCGAGCTTGAGCAAGGATTCGCGGTCTCGCACGTGACCTCATCCGGAGACCGCCTGCGCATCGGAGCCGGGTCCGCTTGCTGCGGCCGGCACGTGGTCGTGGACGAACTCGTCGTCGCGACCGGCTTCCGTCCGGACCTGTCGTTCCTGAGCGAACTGAGGATCCGCCTGGATCCCGCGATCGAGGCGCCCGTCGCGCTCGCGCCGCTGATCGATCCCAACGAGCACTCCTGCGGAACGGTAAGGCCTCACGGCGCGCGCGAACTCGCGCAGGACGATCCGGGGCTCTACATCGCCGGCATGAAATCGTACGGTCGGGCACCGACCTTCCTCATGGCGACCGGCTACGAACAGGTCCGCTCGATCGCCGCGGACATCGCCGGCGACCGTGCCGCGGCCGAGCGGGTCGAACTCGAGCTGCCCGAGACCGGCGTCTGCACGCGCGGGGGCGTCGAGAGCGGCGTCGCCGAGGCAACGTCGTGCTGCGGGACACCGGCCCCGGCCCCCTCCACCGGTTGTTGCGGTCCGCGCCCATGACTGGCGTCCGGACGTCGATCGTAGGCACCGAACCTTCACGGTCGTTCCGCGAATGAGGTGGCACGGCGATCTTCAGGGGAAGCCTGCCATCTTGGCCATGTGCGTCGGCCAGTTGGGCAACCTGCTGCCGCATGTCGCCGTGCCATCGATACTGGCGCAATTTCTGATTCCGGAATGGGGCCTGACCGGCACGTCCGCGGGCTTGCTCGCCGGGAGCTTCGCGGCCGGCTACATGCTGGCCGTCCCGGTATTGTCCACGCTGACCGACAGGATCGACGCGCGTCTGATCCTGATCGCCGGCTCGGCGCTCAGCTCGGTCGCGACGGTCGCCTTCGGAATGTTCGCGAACGGCTTCTGGTCGGGAGCGGCGATCTGGGCCTTGGCCGGGATCGGCTTCGCCGGCGCCTACATGCCCGGCCTGAAGGCCCTGACAGACCGGCTTGAACCCGGCGCCTCCTCGCGCGCGGTCACCCTGTACACGTCGAGCTTCTCGCTCGGCGTCGGGCTGTCGTTTCTGGTCTCGCAGATCGTGGCGGAGCAATTCGGCTGGCGCGCTGCGTTCTACGCCACCGCTCTCGGGCCTTTGGTGATGATGGCCGTCTGCCTGTCCCTGACGCCCGTCACGCCCAAGGCCACCACCACCAAGCTGCTCGCGTTCGGACCGGTGCTGCGGAACAAACCCGCCATGGGCTACGTACTCGGCTACGGAGCGCACTGCTTCGAGCTCTACGGCATCCGGACGTGGCTCGTCGCCTTCTGGACGTTTGTCGTCGCTCACAATGGCGGCGCCGGCGTCCTGACGCCGGTTGCCGTGAGCTTCGGATTCTCCCTCCTGGCGATGCCTTCCAGCATCATCGGGAACGAACTCGCGCTCCGGTTCGGCCGCCACCGCGCGGTCTCGGTCGTCATGATCGTGTCGGCTTGCGTCGGGCTGTCCATCGGCGCGCTTGCCGGGGCTTCGCCCTATGCCTTGCTTCCCCTCCTCATCCTGTACGCGGTCACCGTGCCGGCCGATTCCGGCGCGCTGACCGCAGGCATGGCGATGTCCGCTCATCCGGAGAGCAAGGGCGCGACCATGGCCGTCCACTCGACCGTCGGCTTCGGTCTGTCCGCGCTCGGGGCCTGGTGCGTCGGAGCCGCGCTCGACGCGTCTGGAGGCCCCAACGTGCCGTCCGCGTGGTTCGCGGCATTCGCGGTGCTCGCGGCCGGCATCCTCATCGGTCCGCTGGCTCTGAAATGGTCGCGAGTCGCTCCAACCCCGACGACATCGTCTCTTGATCCGGACTCCATGAAATGACCGATCGCCAGCTTCCCATCATCCTGTCGCTCGGAACGACGCAGACGCTGGCCTGGGCATCCAGCTACTATCTGCCGGCCATCCTCGCCGATCCCATCGCGCGGGATCTCGGCATATCGAGCAACTGGTTCTTCGCGGCATTCTCCGCGTCGCTCGTCATCTCAGGATTGCTGGGACCCCGTGTCGGCCGACAGATCGACCGCGTCGGCGGCAGGCAGGTCCTGTGCGCCTCCAACCTGCTATTTGCCGGCGGCCTCGCGCTGCTCGGGCTGGCATCCTCGTTGTGGATGCTCGGCCTCGCCTGGTTCCTGCTCGGCATCGGAATGGGACTCGGTCTCTACGATGCGGCGTTCGGCGCCCTCGGGCGCATCTTTGGAAACAAGGCCCGGCGCCCGATCACCGGCATCACGCTGCTCGCGGGGTTCGCCAGCACGATCGGATGGCCGTTGAGCACGCTGGGCCTCGATACGATCGGATGGCGCGGCACCTGCTTCGCTTGGGCGGCCGCTCACATCGTGATAGGGCTGTCGCTCAACATGCTCTTCCTTCCAAAGACCGAGCGCGTGGTCCGCAGCGAGGCGGAGGCGCCGGCTGCGAAGCCGCACGTCGCGATCGACGGCACGATGATCCTGCTGTCCTTCGCGTTCGCCGCGGCTTGGACCGTCACGTCGGCGATGGCCGCGCACCTACCCCGGATCGTCGAGAGCTTCGGAGCCACTCCCGCCCAGGCCGTCTTCGCGGGAATGATGATCGGACCCGCACAGGTGGCCGCACGCATCGTCGAGGCAGGGCTGCTGAACCGCTTCCATCCGCTCTTCTCGACGAGCCTCGCCTGCATCACGCATCCGATCGGGGCCGGCGTCATCGCCCTGTTCGGAGGGGGAGTGGCCGCGGCATTCGCGCTTCTGCACGGTGCCGGCAACGGCATCCTGACGATCGCCAGAGGCACCCTGCCTCTCTCGATCTTCGGTCCAGAGAATTACGGCTATCGACTCGGACTGCTCGGGGCACCGTCGCGCATCTGCCAGGCCCTCGCTCCCGTCGCGTTCGGCGTGCTGATCGAGATCATGAGCGGGCGGGTGCTGATCATCACCTCGCTGCTGAGCCTCGCCGCACTGTCCGCCCTTCTCCTGCTGTCGAAGCGTCCCCGCCCCGCAGGCGAGACGGCCGCAGCACGCGCGGGCTGAAGGTGGTCGCGGCGATCGATGGCCAAGGCCGGACCCAAGGAGCATGCCTCCAGGCTGCCTGAGATAGACCCGGGCCGGTGGCGCGGCGAGATCCTCGGACGCTGCACCGTCAATTTCGGGCACATCGTCCAGCCCGGCGAGCCGCGCCGGTCGGTCGAGTTCACCTACATGGTCATGCCGGCTGCGTTCACCGGCCCCGGCAAGAGGTTCGTGTGGCCAGGCGCGATCATGATCTTCGCTCCGACACCCATGCAGCCCGAAACGCCGGATTCGGGATACCTGTTCGCGACGGAACGGCTGCCCTCGCTGCACGTGTCGCTCTCGGTCACGCGCGCGCAGTTCTCCGACATGTTGCCGAGACTCGAGGCCGGACGGCTCAAAGATTTCCGTTTCGCCGTCGAGACGAAGGTCGAGGAAACCTGGCCGATCTCCAGTTGGGGGATGTCCACGGACGCGAGCGATGAAGCGATCTGATCGAAGGGCTTGCAACCTTCGACTAGCGTGCGGCCTCGATCTGACGTTGGTCTGTCGAATATTCGGCCCACGCTTGTCGCAGTATCTGGAACGACGACGTGAGGAAGATACCCGCCATTACGGCGGCGACTGCCAAGTCGGGCCACGCACTGGAAGAACCCCAGACGCCCAGCGCAGCGAACATGACGATGACGTTCCCTATCGCGTCGTTGCGCGAGCAAAGCCAGACCGAGCGGACGTTGGCGTCGCCGTCCTTGTAGCGCATCAGCAGGAGCACCGAAGCGAGGTTGGCCGTCAGTGCCAACATGCCGATGCCGCCCATGACCTCGGCACTGGGGATGCCCAAGATGAGCGTGTTGTAAACGGTTGATCCGAAGACCCACAGCGCCATGATGCTGAGCGAGAGCCCCTTGAAAAGTGCCGCCATCGACCGCGTCGGGACACTCGATCCAATGACTGCGAGGCTCAGACCGTAAGTGATCGTATCACCGAGGAAGTCCAGGGCGTCCGCCTTCAAGGCCTGTGAGCCGGCAAGCTGTCCGGCAGCCATTTCAACGAGAAACATGACGCCGTTGATGGCTATCACTGTCCAGAGGACGCGCTTGTAGCGCGGGTCTACGCCATCGAAGACCGGCATGCCGCCAGAGCACCCGCAGGCTTGCGATCCGCAAGAACTCTCCATGGACGGCTTCGGAGCCTCTTTCGCGAAGTCGATCGGCGGTGGTTGGCAGCAGCTATCGCTGGAGCAGCAGTTGGACATCGGTCTTCCCTTCGAAACGCCATAAGCGTACAACCTCTAGCGACTAGAGGTTCAAGGAAAAAATGAACTACGGGATCGGAGAAGCGTCGCGGGCGACGGGTATCAAGGTGCCAACCATCCGCTACTACGAAGGGGTCGGATTGCTGTCCCCTCCGACGAGAAGCGAGGGAAAGCAGAGGCGCTATCAACCCGCGGACATCGCACGGCTGAACTTCATTCGCCACGCGCGCGATCTCGGCTTCGAGATCGGCGATATTCGAGAGCTCCTGACGCTCAGCACGCGGCCCGATCAGTCGTGCGATCAAGTCGACGTCATCACGCGCCGCCATCTGTCCGATGTGGAGCGGCGCATCGCCCAGCTCTCGGCTCTCCGTGTCGAACTGCTTCGGATGGTGAACGAGTGCACACACGGTAGAATCTACGAATGCCGAGTCATCGAATCCATTCAGGAAGCAGGTGGCGCATAGGTCTTCGACCTCATTTGGAGTGTGGCACGAAGGCCTCCCGCGGCGACTGAGCGATTGTCGCCAAGTTGACCCAGGAGCTCGAGGCGCAAAAGAAGATCCTTACGTGCGCGCTGAACGGTGGCCGTGCGTCAAGTCGGGCGCCTAAAGTCCTGCGGACCTCAGGCGCAGCGCATTGCCCACGACCGTCACCGACGAGAGCGCCATCGCCGCGGCGGCGATGATTGGCGACAGCAGCATCCCGAAGGTCGGATAGAGCACCCCGGCCGCGATCGGAATTCCTGCGGCGTTGTAGACAAACGCGAAGAACAGGTTCTGCCGGATGTTGCTCATGGTCGCCTGCGAGAGCCGGCGGGCGCGGACGATGCCGTTGAGATCGCCCTTCAGTAACGTGACGCCCGCGCTCTCCATGGCCACATCGGTGCCGGTGCCCATCGCGATCCCCACGTCCGCGGCGGCGAGAGCGGGCGCGTCGTTGACGCCGTCGCCGGCCATCGCGACGATGCGCCCCGCCTTCTGCAGCTTCGTGACGACCGCGCTCTTCTGGTCTGGCAGCACTTCGGCCTCGACCTCCGAGATGCCGAGGCGCCGGGCGACCGCATCGGCGGTGGTCCGGTTGTCGCCCGTCAGCATGATGACCTTGATGCCTTCGGCCGCCAGCGCCCTCAGTGCGTCCGGTGTGGTGGCCTTCACGGGGTCGGCGATGGCGAAAATCCCAGCGAGCCTGCCGTCAACCGACATGTTCACCACCGTTGCGCCTTCGCCGCGCAAAGTCTCCGCCGCGCCTTCCATGGACGAGGTTTCGACGCCGGCGGCGTTCATGAATTTTCCGTTGCCGAGCATCACGGCCAGGCCGTCCACGCTGCCGGTCGCCCCCTTGCCGGTCGGAGAATCGAAGTCCGTGACGGGCGCGAGGTCGACGCTTCGCTCCTTGGCCGCGTTAACGATCGCGTCAGCCAGCGGATGCTCGCTCGAGCGCTCCACGCTCGCGGCGAGCCGCAGTATTTCGTCTTCCTGGAATCCTTGGGCCGGCACGATCGACACGACCTTGGGCTTGCCTTCGGTGAGCGTGCCGGTCTTGTCGACGACGAGCGTGTCGATCTTCTCCATGCGTTCCAAGGCTTCGGCGTTCTTGATCAGGACGCCCGCGGCGGCGCCGCGGCCGACGCCGACCATGATCGACATAGGCGTCGCGAGGCCGAGCGCGCACGGGCAGGCGATGATCAGGACGCTGACCGCGGCGACCAGGCCGAACGCGAGACGCGGCTCCGGGCCGAACCACGCCCACGCCGCGAAAGCCGCGACGGCGACCACGATCACCGCCGGCACGAACCATCCGGCCACCTGGTCGGCGAGGCGCTGGATGGGCGCGCGCGACCGCTGGGCCTGCGCGACCATCTGCACGATCTGCGACAGCAGCGTGTCGCGGCCGACCTTTTCCGCCCGCATGACGAAGCCGCCCGACTGGTTCAGCGAGCCGGCGACGACCTTCGCCCCCGGCTCTTTGGTGACCGGCATGGATTCGCCCGTGACCAGCGATTCGTCGATGGAGGACCGTCCCTCGATCATGATTCCGTCGACCGGGACCTTCTCGCCCGGGCGCACGCGCAGCCTGTCGCCGACGTGCAGGCTGTCCAGCGCGACCTCATGGTCCTCGCCCGCGTCGTCCACCAGCCTTGCGGTCTTCGGGGCGAGGTCGAGCAGCGCCTTGATGGCGCCCGACGTCGCCTCCCGGGCGCGCAATTCGAGGACCTGGCCGAGCAGGACGAGGACGGTGATCACGGCAGCCGCCTCGAAATACACCGCGACGGCACCGCCATGTCCTCTGAACGCCGGCGGGAAAACTCCCGGCAGCACCGTGGCCACCAGGCTGTAGACGTAGGCGACGCCGGTACCCATGGCGACAAGGGTGAACATGTTCAGATTGCGGGTGACGAGCGACTGCCAGCCGCGCACGAAGAACGGCCATCCGGCCCACAGGACAACGGGCGTCGCGAAGGCGAGCTGGATCCAGTTCGACAAGGTCGGATCGACCAGACCGTGACCGCCGACGAGATGGCCACCCATCTCCAGAACGATCGCCGGGGATGCCAGCGCAAGTCCGACCCAGAACCGCCGCGTCATGTCGGCGAGCTCGGGGTTCGGGGCATCGTCGAGCGACACCACCTCGGGCTCAAGCGCCATGCCGCAGATCGGGCAGCTACCCGGCCCGACCTGCCGGACCTCCGGATGCATCGGACAGGTGTATACCGTTCCCGCGGGCACGGAGGCCTCCGCTGCAGCCTTCCGGGACGGGTCGAGGTAGCGCTCCGGATCGGCCGCGAACTTGGTGCGGCAGCCCGCCGAGCAGAAATGATGCGTCTCGCCGGCGAGTGCGAACCTGTGCGGGGTCGTAGCGGGATCGACGGTCATGCCGCAGACGGGATCGATGGTGCCGGCGGCGGCGTGGGCATGATCCCTACGGGAATGATGGCCGTGATTGGCGTGCCCGGCCCCGCCGCAGCAGGCTCCGGCGCCAGGCGCAGCCGCTTCCGCCAGAAAGGATTCGGGCGCGGCGGCGAACTTGGCTCGGCAGCCCTCCGAGCAGAAGTGGTACCGCTGGCCGTCGTGTTCGAAGGTGTGCTTGGCTGTGGCCGGATCGACCGACATGCCGCATACCGGATCGACCGCTTTGCCAGTACCGGCTTGATCCGCATTGCCGCTTCCATGTGCTTGGGCGGCGTCATGCGCTCCGCCGCAGCAGCCGGATGCCGCCTGGGCCGTCTCCTTCTTGGAGCCACAACCGCAATCGCCCGAACCCTGCTTCTTCGCATCCGACATGCCATCCTCCAGCAAGACCAAAACCCATACCCTGTAGGGGTATATGAAACGGTCGGACGGAGAAATCAAGGCGGTCCCGAGCAAATCCCGAAAACAGCCGATAAACCTCGAACGCAACGCATGTCACTGCCACACACGGGCTGCGAAGATTCCGTGGGTGGACGGGGATCGGAAGAGAGGCGCCCAGCGCAAGCCGTCAACTTGCCGCTTGCAACCCTTACCCAGTAGGGGTATCATGGCGTATGCGCGCAGACATCAAGTCATCGGTGAAGAAACGCCTCGGCAGGATCGAAGGGCAGGTCCGTGGTCTGTCGAAGATGGTCGACGAGGACCGCTACTGCATCGACGTCGTCACGCAGATCTCCGCCGTCCGCGCCGCGCTTCGCCGCGTCGAGGAAGAAATTCTGAAAGATCACGTGTCGCATTGCGTCGAACACGCCATCGCCAGCGGCGACAAAGACGAGCAGCGGCAGAAGATCGCCGAACTCATGGCGGTGGTAGGCAGGGCGGAACGATGAGAGTGTCTCCTTTTTCATTCTTGGCGTCGCTCGTTTTCGCGCATATGGTGCCGGGATCGACTCGCGCGTTCGAAGGCAATCGATAGGCAATGCTCGTTAGGCTCACCAGGAACCAGCGGAAGAAGGCGGGGTGGATCGTCGCCATCGTCTATCTGCTGTGCGTCATGGCGCCGACACTGTCCTACGCCCTGCCCGGGCAGCATGCCGTCGTCGACTGCATGACCATCGAGGGCGTCGCATCGGGATCGATGCACATGCACGGGCAGCCTGATACTGCGGGAGACCGCACCGGAGCCCAAGTGTCCGGCGACGCGTCGATCCAGGATTCCGGCCATGACGCGCATGTGCGGATGGCGTCCATGTCAGACGACGACGCCTCCATGTCCGGGGCGATGTCCGACGAGGAAGCGCCAATCAAGAAGGGACCGCACACGACCAGCGGTCAGTGCTGCGCTCTGATGTGCATCGGTGCGATGCCAGCGACCATCGCGGAAATCGCGTCGCCTTCCGTGCCTACGCCCGTCCGCGCGACGACGGAATACCGCGCCACGGCCGACAACGCGCCGGACGTCCACTACCGCCCCCCCATCGCCTGATCTGACCGTTTAGATGCGGCGTCGCCCCCGGGGAGGGTGCGCGCGCCTGTGATCCATCGTCAGTTCAGGAAACAAGCATGTTCGCGCATATTGGGGCGAAGATCGCCGCCGTTCGCTCGGTGGCAACGAGACTATTCGACAGGAGAAAGTGGGCATTCGCCGCAGCAGCGGCCGGGACGCTGGCGCTCGGAGGTTGCCTTCCGGTGACCGTCCCGATGCGCGCCGACCCGGCCGATCCGACGGTCCCCGTGGCGCCCGTGAGCTACCGCTCGACGGTGGCCCCGTACGCGTCGATGCGCCCGGTGTCGCCATCCGGCTGGAGACAGCGGAACGACGATGTCTCTCCCGCCTCCAAGTCCGGAAGATAGGAGGGCGGCATGTCGAACATGAAAACATCGCCGCGCATCGATCGCCGGTATCGGAGCCTGTTGCGCTCGGGCTCGGCCGTGATCGCGCTCGTTCTTCTCGCAGGTTGCGCCAGCTTCTCGCCTGACAAGGGCATGAGTGTGGTCGCCGGCGTGGCGGACGCGGCGATCCGCAAGGACGTCATCGCCATCCGGTCCGAGGACGACGCGCGCTTCGCCGAGGAAACCGTGGCGAAACTCAAGTCGCGGGTGCTGACGGTCGAGTCTTCCGTGCAGATAGCGCTCCTGAACAATCGCGGCCTTCAGGCTGCCTATAACGAGCTCGCGCTCGCCGAAGCCGACATGGTGGCCGACAGCCTGCCGCCCAATCCGTCGTTCTCCGTGTCGCGGAGCGTCAGCGGCGGATCCGTCGAGGTGTCGCGGCAGGTCGCCGGCGACATCCTCGCGATCGCCACGCTGCCTTTCCGTTCGGAAATCGCCCGGGAGCGCTTCAAGCGGGCGCAGCTCGCCGCCGCCGAACAGACGCTCCGTCTCGCCGCGGACGTCCGCGACGCCTTCTACCGCGCCACCGGGGCGAACGAGCTCGTTGCCGTCCTGACGGAAGCCAAGACGATCGCCGAGACGACCGCGCAGCTCGCCACCAAGCTCGGAGAGACGGGCTCCCTGAACAAGCTGGATCAGGCGCGCCAGCAGGCGTTCTACGCCGAAACTACGGCCGATCTGGCGTCTGCCAGGCAGGACGCCTCAAGCTCGCGCGAGCGGCTGATCCGCCTTCTCGGCCTTTGGGGCCGCGACACGGACATCAGGATTCCCGGCCGGCTTCCGCAGCTTCCCCGCAGACCCGACACGTTGCCGCTGATCGAGGTCCAGGCGGTGGAGCGCCGCCTCGATCTGCAGATGGCGCGGATCGACCTGCTCGCGCTCGCCAAGTCGCTCGAGCTCACGCAGGCCACGCGCTTCGTGACGCTGCTCGACATGTCCGCGTCGCAGAGCAAGGAGCTAGGGACGCCGAACCGCAGCCGCAGCGTCGGGATCGACTTCCAGATCCCGATCTTCGACGGCGGCGAAGTGCGCGTTCGGCAATCGGCTGAGATCTACAATCAGGCCTTCAACCTGCTGACGGAGAAGGCGGTCAACGTCCGCTCCGAGGCGCGCGACGCCTTCCGGACCTACCGCTCCGCCTACGATATCGCGCTCCAGTATCAGCGCGAGGTCCTTCCGCTCCGCAAGGTCATCTCCGACGAACTGCAACTGCGCTACTCGAGCATGCAGATCGACGTGTTCGCGCTGGTGGTCGAAGCCACGGCGCGCATCGCGGCCCAACGCGCCGGCGTCGCCGCCAAGCGCGATTTCTGGCTCGCCAATTCCACTTTGCTGACCGCCGTGAACGGAGGCGGACGCGGCGAATCCCAATCCCAGACGACAGGCACGACGACCGCGCAGGCGTCGGCCGGCGGAGGTCAACGATGAGCGAACCGATCCTTTCTCGACGCAACTTCCTCGGTACCGCGACGGCACTCGCCGGTGCCGCGGCGATCTCGGGGCGCGCGCAGGCGGCGTCCATTCCGGAAGCGCCGACGATGGAGAAGACCTCCATGCAGCCGCCGCTGCATCCCTCGTCCGGTCCCGACTACAATCCCGTCGTGACCCTGAACGGTTGGACGCTCCCTTGGCGCATGAACGGCGACTGGAAGGAATTCCACCTCGTCGCCGAGCCGGTCGAGCGCGAGTTCGCCGAAGGCATGAAGGCGCACCTCTGGGGCTACAACGGCCAGTCTCCGGGTCCGACGATCGAATGCGTCGAAGGGGACAAGTTGCGGATCTTCGTGACCAACAAGCTGCCGGAGGCGACCACCGTGCATTGGCACGGCGTCATCCTGCCTTGCGGCATGGACGGCGTCGGCGGCCTGTCGCAACCGCACATCCCCGTCGGAAAGACCTTCGTCTACGAATTCGAGATGAAGCATAGCGGCACCTTCATGTACCACCCGCACTCGGACGAGATGGTCCAGATGGCGATGGGCATGATGGGCATGATCGTCGTGCATCCGCGGGACCGCAGCTTCCGAGCCGTCGACCGCGATTTCGTCTTCATCATGAGCAGCTACCTCATCGACCCCGGCACGTTCCTGCCGAAGGTCACCGAGATGACCAACTTCAACATGTGGACGTGGAACAGCCGCGTGTTTCCCGGAATCGACGTCATGCCGGTGCGGCTCGGCGACAAGGTGCGCGTACGGATCGGCAACCTGACCATGACCAACCACCCGATCCATCTGCACGGACACAAGTTCGCCGTGAGCTGCACCGACGGCGGATGGGTGCCGGAAAGCGCCGCGTGGCCGGAGACGACGACCGACGTGCCGGTCGGCGCCATCCGCGCATTCGACTTCCTCGCCGACAATCCCGGCGACTGGGCGTTCCACTGCCACAAGTCCCACCACACCATGAACGCCATGGGGCACGACATGGTGAACCTGATCGGCGTGTCGAAGAAGGACATCGCGAAGGCGCTCGGCAAGGTTGCGCCCGACGGCATGGCGATGGGATCGACGGGCATGGCCATGGGCGAGATGGAGATGCCCATGCCCGACAACACGCTGCCGATGATGACCGGCAGCGGCCAATTCGGGCCGATCGAGATGGGCGGCATGTTCACCGTCGTCAAGATCAGGGACGGGCTCGCGCGTGACGACTACCGGGATCCGGGTCCCTATCAGTTCCCGAAGGGTACCGTCGCCTGGGAAGTGCAGACGCCGCAGGCCACTCCCGCGCGTCAGGACGGCGGAAAGCCGCCCGCCAAGCAGATGCCGAAGACGATGAACCACAAGGGAATGAAGGGGATGTGATGGTCCGCCCGGATAAAAAGGAGACACTTATGAGAAGACTGAAGGTTTCGGTGGTGGTCGTCGCGGCAGCGCTCGCCTCCGCGGGTACGGCGCTCGCGGCCGGCGAGCACGCCGGTCACGCGCAGCATGCCGAGACGTACGCGACCGGCGAGCCCGGCGACGCGAAGAAGGCTGCCCGCATCGTTCAGGTCTCGCTGACGGAAGCGAACGGCAAGATGCTGTTCGTCCCGGCGGAGATCGAGGTCCGCAAGGACGAGCAGATCCGGTTCGTGCTCCGCAACGGCGGACAGCTCGACCACGAATTCGTCCTCGGGACGACCGAGGAGAATCTGAGGCACGGGGCATCCATGGCGAAGAATCCCGACATGGAGCACGACGACCCGAACGCCAGAAGGCTGGCTCCGAGCAAGACGGGCGATCTCGTCTGGCGGTTCAGCAAGGCGGGCGAGTTCGAATACGCGTGTCTCATACCCGGCCACCGCGAAGCGGGAATGGTCGGTACCGTCGTCGTCAAATAGCAATCGAAAGGAAGAAAGATGATCAAGACCAACAAGCTCGCCGCGGCCGTCGTCGCTCTCTCGCTTCTCGCTCCTTCTCTCGGCCTCGCGCAGGAGGCGATGGTCGCCGGCGAGGTCAAGAAGGTCGACGAGGCGGCGAAGAAGATCACGCTCAAGCACGGCCCGATCAAGAACCTCGGCATGGACGAGGACGGCATGACGATGGTCTTCAAGGTGCAGGATCCGGCGATGCTCAAGCAGGTCAAGGCCGGCGACAAGGTGCAGTTCGTCGCCGAGCGCGGCAACGACGGCATCGCAATCACCAAGATCCAGAAGAGCAAGTGAGCCTGCTGCGGCGTCCCCGGCCACCGAGGGGACGCTGCAGACGTCGCCGACCGGCGGAGGGGACATCATGGCTTTCGAAGCGGAAGTGCGGACGACGGGGCGCGGTCAGGCCGATGACGTTCTCGTCTTCGACCGCGCGGCGGACCGGCTGACGGGCGCGGGCGCCGCGGAGCGGATGGCCTTCGCGGTCCTCCGCCTCGGCTCGGTGCTGACGATGCCCTTCGGGCATCGCGGCTATCGGCTCGGATGCGCGGTCGTCGCCGGCGGCATCAAGACCCGCGACGTCAGGGTTCGGCTGAACGGCGACGCCGTGTTCTCGATTCCCTTCGGCGACGGCTATTGGAGCCGTCTCCTCAATCCGGCCTACCGTTACGAAGACGAGATCGAGATGTTCCTCCGCGAAGTCTCGGACATCGACTATGCTTTCGTCGATTGCGGCGCCAATTTCGGCTACTGGTCGGTACTCGTCTCGAGCAGGCCCTTCGGCTCCAAGCAGGCCCTCGCCATCGAGGCCGCGCCCGCCAACATGCGGCGCCTGGCGCTGAACTACGCGCTCAACGGCGGCCGGTTCGAATGCCTGCATGCCGCGATCGGCAGCTCGGAGGGTCTCGTCCGGATCGTGGGCGACCGCCACGAGGCGCTCGCGACCGAGGAGACGGACACGGCCGACGGATCGGTGCGAAGGGTCTCGCTTGACGGTCTCGCGGCCGCCGGAGCCATCGAGCGCGGCAGGCCCGTCGTGGTCAAGCTCGACGTCGAGGGCGTGGAGATCGACGCACTCGAAGGCGCGCGGAGCCTCATGGCCGCCGACGCCCTGTTCGTCTGCGAGGAGCACGGCAACGATCCCAACCACACTGTGTCTAGACATCTGCTCGGCAGCACCCCTTTGGCAGTCCACGCGTTCGATCCAACCGCCGGCCGGTTCGTCGCCGTGAACGACCCCTCGGTCCTGGACGGGATCAAGCGGCATCCGTGGGTCGGCTACAACGTGTTCGCCACGGCGAGCCCGATGTGGCGCGACGCTCTGGACCGGATCAACGGGAGGTCCGCATGATCGCGTTGCCCTACGACTACTACTTGATCGCCTGGTTCGTCGTGGCCGCCGCGTCCGCGGCCTACGTCGCCTACGACCAGTTCGCCGGCAATCCCGAGCCGACGGTGATGAAGTGGGGCTTCATCCTCGTCACGCTGTACATGGGTCCCTTCGGTCTCCTGCTCTACGTGCTCGCCGACAAGGAACCGCGTCCGGGCGAGCATGAGAGCTTCACGGCGCCGCTGTGGAAGCAGGGCGTCGGCAGCACCATCCACTGCGTCGCAGGCGACGCGACGGGCATCATCCTGGCGGCGGTGGTCACCGCCTCGCTCGGATTGCCGATGTGGATCGACCTCGTCGTCGAGTACGTGGCCGGCTTCTCGTTCGGCCTCTTCATCTTCCAATCGCTGTTCATGAAGAAGATGATGGGCGGCACCTACTGGGAGAACGTGCGGAAGAGCTTCACGCCCGAATTCATCAGCATGAACGCCATGATGGCCGGCATGGCTCCCACCATGAGTCTGCTGATGATGGGACGTGACATGCGGGCGATGGACCCGCTCGAACTGGTCTTCTGGGGCGTGATGTCGCTGGGCGTGATCGTCGGCTTCGCGACGGCCTATCCGTTCAACGTCTGGATGGTGAAGAAGGGGATCAAGCACGGACTGATGACGGTGCGCGCCGGACACGGAAACGGCGGCCATGCCGAGCACCAGTCAGGTCATTCCGGACACGACGGAGCGCACGGCGGGGGCGCCGACAAGGGCGGACACGCAATGGCGGGCGAAGCGACGCGGCCTCAACTGGCGGCGTTGGCCGGCGTCACCGGGTTCATGCTGGTTTCCGGAATGGTCCTTCCGGGCTTCTCGGTCAACCTGTTCCTGAGTGCCCGCGATGTGGACGGCGCGATCATGCCGCCCGGCATGATCAACACGTTTGACCTGCCGGGCGAGGCCATGAAGGACATGGCGGCGGTGAAGCCGAGGCAGGTCACGTTCGAGGCGGCGCCGGACGCGAAGGGCGACCGTGTCCTGCAGCCGCGCATAGAAAACGGCGTGAAGATCTTCGATATCGAGGCATCGATCATACGCTGGAACATCCTGCCGGACGTCGCCGTCGAGGCCTACGCCTACAACAGACAGATTCCGGGCCCCCGTCTGCAGTTGACCGAAGGCGATCACGTGCGGATCAACTTCCGGAATGCATTGCCCGAGAGCACGACAGTGCACTGGCACGGGCTCATCGTTCCGAACGAGATGGACGGGCCGGCGAACGTCACGCAGAAGCCGGTGCCGCCGGGCGGCACCTATACCTACGAATTCGATGTCGGCCAGAGCGGCACCTATTTCTACCACAGTCACGATCATCCCGACCGCCAACAGGGCCTCGGTCTCTACGGCGCCATCCTGATCGCACCCAAGGATTCGAGCGCGGAAGTCAAAGCCGACCTCGACTACACGATCCAACTTCAGGAATGGCTCAAGAGGGAATGGCGGACGTTTCCGGCCATGATCATGGAAGGCGCGCTGCCGAACTACTTCACGATCAATGGCAAGGCCTATCCGTCCACCGACACGGTCGACATGAAGGTCGGGCAGACGATCAAGCTGCGCTTCATCGGGACGAACAACAACTTCGTCCATCCGATGCACGTGCACGGCGGCCCGTTCGAGGTCGTCGCCGTCGACGGCGTCACGCTGAACCAGAGCGCGCGATACCAGGCGGACACGGTCAATGTCGGACCGGGTCAGCGCTACGACGTCGTCTGGACCGCCAGAAGGCCCGGCAAGTGGCTCGTCCACTGCCACATCCCGCATCACACCGCCAACAACAACGTCGAACGCGACGGCGGCGGAGGCCTGATGCTCGTTCTCGACGTGAAGTGACGTCCGGACCGATCGATCCATCCATCACTTCGACCCAAGTCAAGCCAGAGGACCACCAATGCCCAAGACCATCATCGCAGCCGCCGCCTTCGTGGCGGCCACGCTCGCAACCGGCGCGGCGCTCGCCCATCCGGAATTCCAGTCGGCCGAGCCGCCTGCCGGAAAGACCTCGGCCGCACCGAAGCAGATCCGCATCCTGTTCAACGAAAGCGTCATTCCGCAGTTCTCCGGCATCGAGCTGAAGGATCAGGCGGGCAAGCCCGTCGCGACTGGCAAGACGACCGTCGATCCGGCCAACAAGAAGTTGATGATCGTTCCGCTGAAGGACCAGTTGGCGCCGGGCGACTACAAGGTCGAATGGCACGCGGTGTCGGACGACACCCACAAGGTCAAGGGCACGTACTCCTTCGGCGTGGCGCGCTGATGATCGAGTTCGGTCTCGTCCTGTCCCGCTTCCTCCACTACATCGCGACGACGTCGCTCGCCGGGGCGGCATTCTTCCCTCTGTACGCCTATGCGGGGACGGAGCCCGAAAGGCTGGCCCGTTGGCGTGGCAGGGTGCTGGCCTGGTCGGCCGTCCTCGCGCTCGCCGCGGGGCTCGGTTGGTTCGCCTTCGCGGTGGCCAACATGAGCGGAGCGCTGACCGACGTCGCCGACACGGAGGTCGTCGGCGCCGTCGTCCGCGAAACCGGCTTCGGTGCCGTATGGACGGCTCGCACCGCCATCGCCGTCCTGCTCGTCGGTCTCACGCTGCTGCTGCCGTCGCGGACGTCCGTTGGCCGGGATCTGCTGACCTCGTTTCTCGCAGCCGGACTCCTCGCCTCCCTCGCCGGAGCCGGTCATGCGCAGATGGAGGAAGGCTGGCCCGGGGCGCTGCACGTCGCGGCGGATGCGGCCCACCTCCTCGCCGCCGGTGCGTGGCTCGGAGGCCTGATCCCTCTTGGATTCATTCTGCTGGGCTACGACGGCAGGAGGACGGACGGCGCTGCGCTCGACGTCGACGGGGTGCTGATGCGCTTCTCCGGCATGGGCTACATCGCCGTCGCGACGCTGGTTGGAACGGGTCTGGTCAATAGCTGGTTCCTGGTCGGGTCCGTCTCCAGCCTCCTTGCCAGCGCCTACGGATGGATCCTCATCGTCAAGCTGGCGTGCTTCGCCGGAATGCTGGGTCTGGCGGCGGCGAACCGCTTCTGGCTGGTGCCCGCGCTCGAGGCCGCCGGTCGGAAGGCACCGCCTGAGAGCGCCGTCTGGAAACGTAAGCTGCGAATCCACGTGCTGAGCGAGCAGGTCCTCGGTCTGTTCGTCCTGTTGTGCGTGAGCATCATCGGCACGATCCGGCCGGCGATCGGACAGTAGGGACGTCGAACGGGACGCCGAGCGCGTCCCGTTCGACGCAGGAGACCACGATGAGCACTTCGACCGACAAGCCTGCCGACACCCGCGACCTCCGCCTCGACCTGTTCCGCGGTCTCGCGAACTGGGCGATCTTCCTCGACCACATTCCGAACAACGCCATCGCGTGGCTGACGACACGGAACTACGGCTTCAGCGACGCCGCCGACATCTTCGTTTTCATCTCGGGATATACGGCGGCGTTCGTCTACGCGCGGAGGATGGAGGTGCAGGGCGTCGTCGCCGGCGCCGCTCTCCTGCTGCGCCGGGTGTGGCAGCTCTACGTCGCCCACATTCTCCTATTCGTGTTCTACGCCGCGGCGATCGGCTTCATCGCCCAGCGCGGACATTCTCACCTGCTCGACGAGTTCAACGTCAAATGGCTCATCGAACAGCCGGTGGCGACACTGACGCAGGGACTGGCCTTGAAGTTCAAGCCGCTGAACCTCGACGTGCTGCCGCTCTACATCGTGTTGATGGCATGCTTCCCGCCGTTGCTGGCGGTCATGAGGCGCTTCCCCGATCCGGCGCTGGCGGCATCCGCCATCCTCTACCTGACGGCCCGTTGGCTGGGATGGAACCTGCCGGCCTGGCCGTCGGGCGACTGGTACTTCAACCCCTTCGCCTGGCAGCTTCTCTTCGTCATCGGAGCGTGGGTCGCGATGGGCGGCGGCGGTCGGGTGAAGGCGGTCGTCCTTTCGGCGCCGATGGTCGCGCTAGGCGCCGCCTATTTGGCCTTCGCGATGGCCGTCACGCTGGCCGTCCGCATCGACGCGACGTGGATATTCCCGTCCGCGCTGATCGATCTGTTCGACCCCAACGACAAGACCAACCTGGCACCCTACCGGATCCTTCACCTGCTGGCGCTCATGATCATCCTGGTACGTCTCGTTCCAAAGGACTCGATCGTCTTGCGCTCCGCCATGGCGAGACCGCTCGTCGTCTGCGGACAGCGTTCGCTGGAGGTGTTCTGCGTCGGTATCTTCCTGTCGTTCGTCGGTCACTTCATCCTCGAAATGTGGTCGAACGCCTTCGTCACCCAGGTCGCCGTGAGCCTCGCCGGCATCTCGCTGATGACCCTCGTCGCCTCATACCGGACCTGGTCCCGCGCTTTGGATTCCCGGCCTGCCTCCCGTAGACCGCCGCGCGCCGGACGCGCCGAAGAAGGAATGACGAGATGAAGGGGAGGTTGATCGCGGGTACCGCGGCAATCTTGGCCGCGCTTGGGGCATCGAGCTTCTACGTCGTCTCCGGAGCCTACGACTTCGGAGCGGACACGCCCCATTGGGCCCTCACGCGCGTGGTGATCGAGACGTTCCGCGACCATTCGATCGCGGTGAGGACCCGTGACATCGTCGTCCCAGACTTCGGCGACGAGAAGCTGGTGCTGAAGGGCGCCGGCCAGTACGCCGCGATGTGCGTCAACTGTCACCTCGCGCCGGGCATGAAGGATTCAGAAATACGGCCGGGCCTCTATCCGCAACCGCCCAACCTTTCCGAGAAGCGGGTGGATCCCGCACGGGCCTTCTGGATCGTGAAGCACGGCCTGAAGATGAGCGGCATGCCGGCTTGGGGGCTCGGTCACGACGACGCCGCCATCTGGAGCATCGTCGCCTTCGTGACCAAGCTGCCCGGACTGTCCGAGGAACACTACAAGCAGATGGTCGCCGACGCCCCGCCGGACGAGGAGATGGGCGGGATGAAGATGGATGGCGACAAGGCAGGGACGGGCGGCAATCCGGCTCAGGACAAAGGTGGCGCGAAGCCCGTGGGCGGTCACCAGCATTGATGGCCCAGGAAGCGATGGTCGGCACCTGACGGCGGAAGGACGAGAGACGTATGGTATCGCAGGGGAGCGAGGAACGACTGAGGACTTCGATAGAGGCGTGGCGGGCGGATCCCGGCGCGACCTATCGGACGTGGTTCCTGTGGGAGGAGCGCTTGAAGAACTTCCGCTCCATCCGCCGCGGCATCGAGCAGGTCGTAAGGCAGATCGAGTGCGGGTCGTTCGGGAACGTCTACAAGGGTTCCTCGCTCGAGGTCGCCGTGAGGTCCGTCGCCGAGCAGCGGCAGATATTCAAGGGCGCGGATCACGCGTTCTTGTGGAAGCCGAAGCTGCGGATTCCCGACATATACGAAGACCCCGACAACCAGCGCGCCTTCGGCCGTTTCCTCGACGCCTGCTGCTGCTGTTCGACGGAGGAGCAGGTGCTGCACGCCGTGACGACCCTCGACGCCCGCCGCATCAAGGGACTGGGTCCCGCGGCGGCGAACCTGCTTTACTTCCTGCATCCCACGATCGCCGTGCCCTTCAATACGGCTATCGTCAGGGGGTACAACGCGGTCACCGGGTCTCGGACGAAGCTCGGGAGCTGGCCGGACTATCTTGCGATGCGTGCCGGAACGCTGCGGCTCAATGAGCGCCACCGGGACCTGCTCTCGAACGATCTCGGGGCCATCGCCGGATTCCTGTTCGACGTCGGAACGGGCCGATATCCCGCACCGCCGCTAGACGAGGCCGACGCGGTCGCGGTCTGGGAGCGCGATCTGGCCGCTGTACGCGAGAGGGCCGTCGAACTTCTGCCGACACGCGAACCGGAGAGTGACCGGTCCCACACCGATATGCAGGGCCTGTTGCGCGATATCGGCCTCGGGCTCGGATACGACGTCTGGATCGCCGCCAACGACCGTAACCGCCCGTATGGCGGAGGGCGGCTGTCCGACGGATGCGCCGGCGACTTGCGGCCATTCGACGGGTCCGCCGGCATCGACGCCGTACGGCTGATTGACGTGCTCTGGCTGGACAAGCGGGACGGCGCCATCCATGCGGCCTTCGAGGTGGAGCACTCGACCTCCATCTATTCCGGAATCGTGAGGATGCTCGACCTCGCGCTCGGCCCGTGCGGCAATCTCTTGAAGGGCATCTTCCTGGTGGCGCCGGATGCCCGCGAGAGCGAGGTCCGCGCGCAGATGGCGAGGCCCGCCTTCGCCGCGGTCGTAGGCTTGGACGTCCGCTATCTCGCCTACGGCGAACTCGAACGACATCGGGACTCGATCATCCGTTTCGGCGAGGGGCTGAAAGCGATCAGGTCGATCTCGAAGTGCTTGCCATGATTCAGACGCGGCGGGTCGGTTAGTGCCCTGCGCGATACCCACAGTCACGAAACCAGAGGAGTGTGCGATGCATGAGATATTCGAATCCGTCACGCGCCGGCGCGCGCTGGCCCTGCTTGCCGCCGGCATCGCGGTGTCGCCGGGGCTGGCCCGCGCAGAGGCGCCGGCCGTCCTTGTCCACAAGGATCCGGACTGCGGCTGCTGCGGCGGCTGGGTGAAGCACATGCAGGCCGCGGGGTTTGCGGTGACTGTCGATGAGACGGCCGATCTGAGGGCGGTCCGGACGCGGCTTCGTGTGCCGCCATCGTTGGCCTCCTGCCACACCGCGGAAGTGTCCGGCTTCGTCGTCGAGGGCCACGTGCCCGCGCAGGCGATCCGACGGCTCCTCGCACAGCGCCCGGCCGTCCTGGGACTTGCGGTCCCGGGCATGCCCGCCGGATCGCCCGGTATGGAAGGTGGAACGCCGAGGGCGTACGATGTCCTGACCTTCGGAGCCGACGGCCAGAAGCCGTTCATGCGGTTTCTGGGCACGGAAATCGCGACCTGAGCCGACGCGGTTAACCAGATCGGCCGTTTCGTTGGCGCCGCTGGCGAAGACGTGAACCGACGGCCCTTCCCTGTAGCCGCCGCCCATGTGATGGTCCTGCCATGGATATTCGACGTACCATCGGTCGTCTGCTCGCGGTCTTCGTGATCGCAGGGCTCGCGTTCGCGCCGATGGTGACGCCGGCGACCGCAAAAGGCGCGGCCTCCGCCGTGACGGTCGACATGTCCGCGATGTCGGCAGACATGCCGTGTTGTCCCGACGAGCAGAAGAGCGACGGCTGCAAGGATTGTCCGTTGCTCGCCTTGTGCATGCTGACGGTCGCACAGGCGGATCTGTCGGCGGCGAACGGCATCCGGATATCCTTCCAGGTCGGCCGTCTCTCGTTCGCGTTCGACGACCTTGCGGCCGACGGCCTCGTCGGCGACCCTCCGGACCATCCTCCTCGAACCTCGACCTGATCGGCGTCAAAACGCCGTCTGCTGCCGTTCCGGCCCAAGGCCGTGCGGTTGAACATGCATGCCGCTATCCGCGGTACATCAGGACATCGAGGATCTCATCATGAAGAGCTGCAAATCCACGCGCGCCCTCCGGGCCGCGGCGGTCTGCCTTGGCTTGGCCGTCGGAGCCACGACAGCACGCGCCGACGTCAAGGACTACGAATTCCAACTCGTCGACAAGACCGTCAAGAAGGGCGAAGCGGTCATCGCCGTCCGCCTCGTCCACAAGCCGGACGGCAAACCGGTCCCGGACGCCGTCATCTTCGCCAAGCGGCTGGACATGGCTCCGGACGGCATGGAGTCGATGAAGACCACCATAGATGCGATGCCTAGCACAGAGCCGGGAGTCTACAAGTTCAAGGCCGCCGTGACGATGGAAGGCGGCTGGCAGTTGTCGCTTGGCGCCAAGGTCCAGGGCGAGACGGGAACGGTCGAGAACAAGCTCGTCCTGAAGGCGACGCCGTGACAGCGGCGGCCTCCATCGCGCGTTTTGCGATTGTAGGAGCGACCACAGCATTGCTGTGGTCGTATCCCGCCGCCGCTGCCGAGCGGAACGAGCTCGGTGCCACGGTGGAAAGCGTCGTCGCTTTCGCCCGGCGTCTCAATCCGACGGTTGCCGCCGCGTCGCTCGATTTCGACGCGGCGGTGCACAGGATCGGAACGATGGGCGTCGTAGCCGATCCGACGCTCATCCTCGAAGCATGGGACGTCAACCGGCAGGGCGTCGGTCAGCGCCGCGTCGGTTTCGATCAGGAGATCAAGCTTTGGGGAAAATACGGCCTGGAACGCGACATCGCGCGTTCGGACGCGGATGCCGCGAAATTCCAGGGGCGCGCGACCGTGATCGAATTGGTCGCGCAGGTCGTGGCCGCGCACGGCGAATACAACGCCGCCTATGAAGCCATCGGCATCGCGACCGACATCAGGCGACGCTACGACGAGATCCTCGGCCTGCTGCGCTCCCGCTACGGCACGACATCGGTTGACCGGCAGGACGTCATCAAGGCCGAGATCGAGGCCGCCTCCGCCGAGGGTGATCTCGTCCGGCGGCAGGGCGAACTGAAATCCGCCGCGGCGCGGCTGAACGCGTTGATCGGCCGACCGTCCCTGGCGCCTCTGGCGGCACCGACGGGCTTCCGGATGCTCAAGGTGGTCGGCCTTGCCCAGGTTCAGACGCTCGGGCGGTCGGCGAACCCGATGTTGGCGCTCGCAGGGGCCCAGAGCAGTGCGGCGGCCCAAGCCAAATCGCTGACCGATCTGAACTACTATCCCGACGTCAACGTCGGTGCGAAGTACGTGCAACGACCGGCAGCGGAGTCGACTGGCGAGTTCACGCTGGGGGTCAAGCTACCGCTGCACTACGACGTGAAGGACGCCGAACAGCGCGCGGCCGGCGCACGCCTCTCTGCCGCTCAGGCTCGAAACGAGGCGCTTCGGCTGCGGATCGACGGACAGATCGCGGACGCCTGGTTCGGCGTCGATGCTTTGCGCAAGGTCGTCCAGATCTACGCGTCCCGCCAACTGCCGCCCGCGCGCTCCTCGGTGGAGAACGCCCGCAACGGCTTCCAGGCCGGCTCCTCGGATCTCTCGCTGCTCTTCGACTCGGAGCGCCGTTTCCGGGCCGTCCAGCTCGACCTGCTCAAGCTCAAGGTCGAATTGCAATCGAAGTATGCCGAGCTCGAGCGGCTCGCGGGAGGTTCGCTATGAAGCGTTCGTCGACCTTGATCCTGATCGCTGCCGTGGCGACGACCGCCGGCGGCGCCGGCTTGGCGTTCGGTAGGTTGAACCATCCGCTGCCGGCCTGGCTGTCGGCCGTGCTGCCTGCGGCCGCCGACATGAGCCCCGCTCGCCCATCGCCGACCGGACCGGTCGTGTACTACCGCGACCCGGACGGGAAACCGAAATACTCGCCGGCGCCGGCGAAGACCGCTTCGGGCAAGGAATACTTACCCGTACGCAGCAGCGAGGACCTGAGCTTCGAGGAGGCGCCGCAGCCCGTGGCCGAGAAGGGTGCCGAGCCCAGACGCATCAAGTTCTACCGCAATCCTATGGGGCTTCCGGATACCTCGCCGGTCCCGAAGAAGGACTCGATGGGGATGGACTACCTGCCGGTCTACGACGGCGAGCAGGACGACGACGCCTCGGTGAAGGTCAGCGCGGGCAAGCTTCAGAAGGCGGGCGTGCGGACGGAAACGGCGGAGCTCCGCACGCTCAACACGATGGTCAGGGCGCCGGGGACGCTGCAGCAGGACGAGCGGCGCGTGTCGGTCGTGTCGCTCCGCTTCGAAGGATTCATCGACACCGTCGCGGACGTCACCACCGGCTCGCATGTCCGCAAGGGGCAGCCCCTGATGCGGATCTACGGGCCGAACCTGTCGAGCGCCGCCGCCGAATATCTGTCGGCGCTGAACGCCCGGAGCGACGTCGGCATCGGCGGCCAGGCACTGAAGGGCGCGCGCCGCCGTCTCGAGAATCTCGGTGCTCCGGACGGCTTCATAGCGGACATCGAACGCACCCGGGAGGTGCCGGTCTATCTGGACTGGCCCGCGCCTCAGGACGGCGAGATCGTGGACCGGACCGCCGTCAACGGCATGCGGGCCGCACCCGGCGACATCCTGTTCCGGATCGTCGACCGCGGTGTGGTGTGGGTGATGGTCGACGTCTCGGAGCGGGATCTGGCACTGCTGGAGGTTGGTCAGAAGGCCGTCGTGCGGCCCCGGGCCTATCCCGACCGGCGCTTCGCCGGAAAGGTGACGGTGATCTATCCGAACCTGAGACCCGAGACGCGCACCGCGCGGGTCAGGATCGAACTTCCCAATCCGGACGAGGTGCTGCGGCCGGACATGTACGCCGACGTGGAGATCGCCACTGGGACGGAAGCGCCCGTCGTGACCGTGTCGAGCAGCGCCGTCATCGACAGCGGCGAGCGCCAATTGGTGCTGCTGGACAAGGGGGAAGGCCGGTTCGAACCGCGCGCAGTCAGGCTCGGACGCCGCGGAGAAGGCCGGGTGGAGATTAAGGAGGGGCTTGCCGAACACGACAAGGTCGTCGTTTCCGCGAACTTCCTGATCGACGCCGAAAGCAACCTGAAGGCCGCACTCTCAGGCCTCGATACGGGAGAGAAAACGCAATGATCGCGCGTCTCATCGACTGGTCGGCCCGCAACCTGATGCTGATCCTGATCGGAACGGTCTTCGTCGTCGCGGGCGGTCTATACGCCTTGAAGCACTCGGCCTTGGACGCGATACCGGACCTCTCCGACACCCAGGTGATCGTCTATACCGAGTACAAGGGGCAGGCGCCCCAGGTCATCGAGGACCAGGTGACCTATCCCCTGACGACGGCCATGCTGACGGTGCCGAAATCGAAGGTCGTCCGCGGCTTCTCCTTCTTCGGCGTGTCGTTCGTCTACATCATCTTCGAGGACGGTACCGATATCTACTGGGCACGCTCGCGCGTGCTCGAATATCTCAACGCCGCGGCGCGCAGGCTTCCGGCCGGCGTCACGCCGACATTGGGGCCCGACGCCACCGGCGTCGGTTGGGTCTATCAATACGCACTACAGTCGAAGGACAGGTCTCTGGCGGACCTACGGTCCATCCAGGACTGGACCATCCGTTACGGCGTCTCCAAGGCCGAGGGCGTCGCCGAAGTCGCAAGCGTCGGCGGCTTCGTCAAGCAGTACAACATCGTGGTCGATCCGAACCGGCTGAGGTCGCTCGACATCCCGCTCGCCAAGGTGCGGGACGCGGTCCGCGGCAGCAACATGGACGTGGGAGGCCGCACCGTCGAACTGTCGGAATTCGAGTTCATCGTGCGGGGCAGAGGCTACGTCAAAAGCCTGTCCGACCTATCGAACATCGTGCTCAAGGTCGACAAAGGGACCCCGGTGCTGCTGAAGGACGTCGCGCGGATCGAGATCGGGCCCGACGAGCGTCGCGGCATAACCGAGCTCAACGGTGAGGGCGAGGTCGCCAGCGGCATCGCGCTGCAGCGCTTCGGCCAAAACGCGCTCGACGTCATCGACAATGTGAAGTCGCGGTTGGCCGAGATGGCGTCGGCACTGCCGAAGGGCGTCGAGATCATACCGGTCTACGACCGCTCCGATCTGATCCACAACGCGATCGGGACCCTGAAGCGGACGCTGACCGAAGAGAGCGTCGTGGTCGCTATCGTCTGCATCGTGTTCCTGCTGCACGTGCGCAGCGCGCTCGTCGCCATCGTCATGCTGCCGGTCGGGATCCTGATGGCGTTCGGCGCCATGAAGCTCCTCGGCATCGGATCCAACATCATGAGCCTGGGCGGCATCGCGATCGCGATCGGCGCCATGATCGACGGCGCCATCGTCATGATCGAGAACGCCCATAAACACCTGGAACGGGCCCCGTCCGACAAGCCCCGGTTGGAGGTGCTGATCGAAGCCGCGAGCGAGGTCGGCCCGGCGCTGTTCTTCAGCCTGCTGATCATCACGGTGTCGTTCCTGCCTATCTTCACCATGGAGTCGCAGGAAGGCCGGCTGTTCAGCCCGCTGGCGTTCACGAAGACGTTCTCGATGGCGGCTGCCGCCCTCCTGTCCATCACCCTGGTGCCGGCGCTGATGGTGCTGTTCGTGCGCGGCAGGATCGTTCCTGAGAACAGGAATCCTATCAACCGCTTCCTGATCTGGAGCTACCGGCCACTGATCCGCGGCGTGCTGAAGGCCAAGATCCTGACGATCGTCCTCGCGGTCGTTGCCCTGGCGGTCAGCGTGTGGCCCGCGCGTCAGCTCGGGACGGAGTTCATGCCGAGCCTGAACGAAGGCACGTTGATGTACATGCCGACCACGTTGCCGGGCCTGTCGGTGACCAAGGCGGCGGAGATTCTGCAGACCCAGAACAGGATTATCAAGACGTTCCCCGAGGTGGCTTCGGTCTACGGCAAGGCCGGCCGCGCCGAGACCGCCACCGATCCCGCGCCGACCGAGATGTTCGAGACGATCGTCAATCTCAAGCCGAAGGAGCAGTGGCGGCCGGGAATGACGGTCGACGGCCTGATCGCCGATCTGGACAAGGCGCTGCAGTTTCCCGGCGTGTCCAATGCCTGGACCATGCCCATCAAGGCCCGCACCGACATGCTTGCGACCGGCATACGCACCCCGATAGGTATCAAGGTGCTGGGCACCGATCTGGTCGAGATGGAGAAGCTCGCGCGGCAGATCGAAACGGTCGTGAAGGCGGTCCCCGGAACGTCGAGCGCGTATGCCGAGCGCGTCATCGGCGGGTACTATCTCGACGTCGTTCCGGACCGGCAGGCGCTTGCGCGGTACGGCCTGATGATCAGCGATGTGCAGGATACGGTATCGTCCGCCCTGGGTGGCGAAACGATCACGACGACCGTGGAAGGTCGCGAGCGCTACGGCGTCAATCTGCGGTATCCGCGCGACCTGCGCAGCGATCCGCAGTCGATCGCCCGGGACGTCCTGGTCGGGCTTCCGGGCGGCGGCACCGTGCCCTTGGGCGAGGTCGCGGCCATCAAGCTGACGCGGGGCCCGACGTCGATCCGGACCGAGAACGGGCAGCTCGCGGTCTACATCTTCGTCGACATCCGGGACCGCGATCTCGGCGGCTACGTCGCCGACGCCAAGGCGGCCGTGGCCGCCAGCGTCCAGTTTCCGCCTGGAAACTACGTGGTCTGGAGCGGCCAGTTCGAATATCTGGAGCGCGCGACGGCACGGCTCAAGATCGTCGTGCCCGTCACGCTGCTGATCATCTTCCTGCTGCTCTACCTGAACTTCCGACGCTTGACCGAGACGTTGATCGTGATGCTGTCGCTTCCGTTCGCGCTCGTCGGCGGGCTGTGGCTGATGTGGTGGCTCGGCTTCAACTTCTCCGTCGCCGTCGCCGTCGGCTTCATCGCGCTGGCCGGCGTCGCGGCCGAGACCGGCGTCATCATGCTGATCTATCTCGATCACGCGATGAAGGAGATCCAGGCGGCGCGGGCCGTCGAAGGCAAGCCGTTCACGCGTTCCGACCTGAACGCGGCGATCATGCTGGGCGCTGTCGAGCGGGTCCGCCCGAAGATGATGACCGTCGTGGCCATCATGGCCGGCCTGATCCCGATCCTGTGGAGTACAGGGACGGGATCGGAAGTCATGCAGCGCATCGCGGTGCCGATGATCGGCGGCATGATCTCGTCGACCATCCTGACGCTCATCGTGATTCCGGCCGTCTACGCCCTCATCAAGGGCTTCGGGCTGCCCCGAGGCCCGGAGGCCGAGGTGCCTGAAGCAAAGGCCGACGGTGCCGCCGGGCTGATGGATCGGTCCGACCGACCACAGGCGGCCGAATGAGGCCCTGCGGGCTCACCGTACATCTTCGTCGGATTCCGGCTTTTTTCTCGGTCGCCTGTAACCGGTATTCTCGGTTTTGCGAACTCATGGGAATGGACCCGTCATGATCTCCCCTGAGACCGAGCTTAGAAAGCTCATGCTTGCGAGCCTGGACGGCAACGCGGTCGCGCATCGCGCGCTGCTTAGCCGCCTGAGCGGGCATCTGCGCGCGTATTACAGAAGCAAGCTCGCCCGGGCCGGACGGTCGGTCGGCGACGCGGAGGATCTCGTCCAGGAGGCGGTGCTGGCGATCCACCTCAAGCGGCACACCTATGATCCGACCGAGCCGTTGACACCGTGGGTGCATGCGATCGCGCGGTTCAAGCTGATCGACTTCCTGCGCCGGACGCGGAGGTCCACGACCGACCTGCCCATCGACGCGGCGGAGGATGTGACCGCGGGAGACGACCGGTCGGGCGCCGAAAGCAGCCTCGACTTGGCGCGTCTGATGGAACTGCTGCCGGAGAAAATGCGATGTTCCATCGTCGCGGTGAAGCTCGACGGCAGGAGCGTCGCGGAGGCCGCCGCGCGATGCGGCGTTTCCGAGTCTTCCGTGAAGATCAACATCCACCGCGGCCTGAAGAGATTGGCCGCTTCGATTGCGAAGGAGTCGCGCGCATGAAGACGGAAGAGCTTCTGGACTTGCTGAGCACGGGCGACGTCGGCGTCGATCGGACGCCGCACTCATGGACGATCGGCGCAGCGGTCGTGATCGGGGCCGTGGCCGCGCTGATCGGCGTGGCCTTCGTTCTCGGCTTCCGTCCGGATCTCGCCGATTCGCGCGCCGCCGGTTTTCTCGTCCTGAAGCTCTCGTTCACGATAGCGGTCGTCGTGCTCGCATCCTTCTTACTAACGAAGCTCGCGCGTCCGGGTGGCGAGCGCAGGACGAGGCCGATCCTCATCGTCCTGCCGTTCGCCGTCATCGCGGCCCTCGGCCTGGTCAACCTTTCCTTCGCGCCGCCCGCCCATTGGGAGGCGATGATCGTCGGAGATCAGTGGTTGGAATGTCTGCTGTCGATACCGCTCATCGCGATCGTTCCTTTCGCCGCCACGATCTGGGCCGTGCGAAAGGGGGCGCCGACGAATCTCAGGCTCGCCGGGGCCGTGGCAGGACTGTTCGCCGGCGGCGTGAGCGCGATGGCCTACGCGCTGCACTGCATGGACGACTTGCTACCCTTCGTGACTGTCTGGTACGGAGGAACGATCCTGTTGTGCGCGCTCGCCGGAGCCGCTCTGGGCCCGCGTCTGCTGAGGTGGTGAACGATCGTCATCACGTCGGTGTGAGCCTGTAACCGGCACTCGCTCGGCTCCGTACTCATCGTTGAAAGTGCGATGAAGCCGCTTTCGTAACCAGATGGAGTTGGACCATGTTGCGCAATGCGATTTTTCTTTCTGCTATCCTGACGTCGGCCGTCGTGTTTTCGGCCGCGGCGAATGCGGGCTCGACGATCACCGATAAGAGCTACTGGCCGAACGAGGCGCGACGAAGCGCTCAGTCCAGGGTCGCGACTCGCCCCGATCCGAATTCTGCGCTTGCCTATGACGGCGCAAGTCTCGCCGGCCCGTCTGACGCGGCGGACCGCGCGCCCACTTCGTGGCGCTACCACGGCGGCCCGAAGGGGCGCTAGGTCCGAGACTGTGCTTGTTGCGGATACAGAAACGGGCGGGCGGTAGCGAGGCGCGTCCGCCCGCCCCACCGCCGCTCTCGTCCGATCGACCGGCACGGCGACATTTTTGAGATGGTCGGGGCAAGTCGCGAGGGGCTCCTCATCGCTCTTCCGCTGCACCCCGACTCCCGAAGCGTCGTCGTCGGCACTTTATGCGTTCGTTCATGATGGCGACCGACGTCATCACCCTGACCGACTCGATCATGAAGAGGCTTGTGCCGGACGATTGGCGAGGGCAATCTGCCGCAGCGAAGTCGGAGTTCGCCCGCGATCGCTGATCGGCGGCAATCCGCATCCGATTTCGTGATGGTGTTGGCGATAGAAATTTGCTATCCAGCGAGCATGAACCGAAAAGCCGGCCCAAAGCTGCCAAGATCGCGAGCAACGCCCGTTAGGCGGCTGCTTTTGGCGATTCTAGCGGCGGCGTATCTGGTGGTCGGGTTTGCCGGCGAGATTGCGTGTGCGGAAGACCTTTCCACGTCCGTTCCTGTCGGCATCAGCACGGCGGAAAAAACCGACGAGGGTTCCAAGAAGACCCCGACGGTGGTCGATCATTGCTACTCCTGCGTCCCTCTCACCGTGCCTGCGGCGGTTGCGGTGTACGAGCCGTTGAGCATGTCGGCGCAGATTTCGTTTCCGAACGAGACGGTTCTCGTCCTAGAGGCGCGCCTACCGGACCCGCCGCCCCCCAAATTTCTGACCTGAGCTATCAGCGCGCGCGAATGACTTCGCGCAACCGTCTCATTTTCAGGTCACACCTATGTCACGCCTGCCTGTCGTCGCGCTCGTCTTTTGCGCGTTGCTTCCCTATTCGGCTCCGTCCTTCGCAGCAGACGGAGCGTCTCGCGCGATTTCCCTGCCTCAGGCACTCCAGCGAGCCCTGGCCGCCAACCCGCGCCTGACGGCTGCGGAACGCGATGTCGGCGTCGCGGGTGGGCTCCGCATTCAGGCCGGAGCGCTTCCCAATCCGGAGGCCTCGTTCGAACTCGATAATGCGTTCGGGTCGGGACCCTACAAGGGTGTCCGTTCGGCCGAGACCAATCTGCAGCTTAGTCAACTCGTCGAACTGGGCGGCAAGCGGGAAGCGCGCGTCGCGGCCGGCGAGGCCGGCATCGGCACGGCCGTCTGGCAGCGGCGGGCGACGCGGTTGGAAGTCCTCTCAGAGACCGCGATCGCGTTCATTACCATCATCAGCGCGCAGCGGCGCATCGAGATATTCGACGAGCAGATCGCAAGTTTCGATCCCCTGATTCCGTTGTTGCAAAAACGCGTCCAGGAGGGGGCGTCCTCGCCGGCCGAGACCCTGCGCGCGCAGGTGGCCGCCGACCTTTTCCGCGTCGAACGGGAACGCAGCAAGACATTGTTGGCGACCGCGCGCCGCGATCTTGCGATCCTGATGGGCGACGCCAGTCCGAGGTTCGGCGAAGCCGTGGGTCGATTGGCCACCACCGGCCAGCCCCCGCCGTTCAAGGCGGTACTCCAGGCGATCGACGCCAATCCGCAATTGGCGCGCTGGACCGCCGTCACGGCGCAGCGCAACGCCGAACTGCTTATCGCGCGGCTGAAGGCCATTCCCGACCCCCGGATTTCGGCGGGTTGGCGGCATTTCCAGGAGACCAACGACAACGCGGTGCGTCTCGGCGTCTCGATTCCGATTCCGGTCTTCGACCAGAACACCGGCAACATCATCGCAGCACAGGAGACGCTGGCGAAGACGGATGCCGAGCGGGCCATCAACAAGCTCGTCCTGCTCAGCATCGCCGGCCGGGCCTACGACGCCCTGACCGGCGCTTTGGCCGAACTCAAGCTGCTGCGGTCGTCGGTCATTCTCAACGCCCGCAGCGCGGCGGAGACCATCCTCAGCGGCTACTCGCAAGGCCGTTTCACCCTTCTCGAACTGCTCGACGTCCGGGGGTCGTTGTTGCAGGCGCTGCTTCGCGAGCAGGAAGCGCTGCAGAATTTCCACATCGCCGTGGCGACGATCGAAGGTCTCGTCGGTAACCCGTTTTCGCTCACCCGCGAGAGTTCAAGGCAATGAAAGCATTCGTTCGCTATTCGGTATTCATCGTGGTCGCTCTGGGTCTTGCCTATGGCGGCTACCGGATGCTTGCCCCGGCGGCCACGAAACCGGCTCCGTCGGAAAAGGCCGAGAAGGAGGAGCACGCCGACAGCGTGACGTTGAGCGACGCCAAGATCGAGACCGCAGGAATCGAGCTTGCAACAGCTTCGGCGGGTGTGCTGCGAGACAGTCTGTTGCTGAACGGTATCGTGCAGCCGAATCAGGAATCGCTGGTCCAGGTCACGCCCCGCTTTCCCGGCATCGTGCGAGACGTGCGGAAGCGGATCGGCGATCGCGTTCAAAAGAACGATGTCCTTGCGCTCATCGAAAGCAACCAAAGCCTGACGCAATACGAATTGAAAGCCGTGCTCGCGGGGACGGTGATCGATCGTCAGACCACCTTAGGAGAATATGTATCCGAGCAGAAACCGGCGTTCGTCATCGCCGACTTGTCGACGGTGTGGATCGACTTCTCCGTCTATCGACGCGATCTGAAGCGGGTCAGCATCGGCGATCAGGTCTTCATCGACCCCGCCGATGGAGGATCTCCGATCGAGGCCAAGGTTTCGTATCTGTCGCCGGTCGGCAGCAGCGACACGCAGAGCGCGATTGCGCGTGCAGTGGTCACGAATTCCGAGCAGCGGCTGCGCCCCGGGTTGTTCATCACGGCGAGGCTGACCTTGTCCGAAAAGAAAGTAACCGTGGCGGTGAAATCGTCGGCGCTGCAGATCTGGGAAAACCGCACCGTCGTCTTCGTCCGCAACGGCGAGAAATTCGATGCTCGGGACGTCGAGATAGGCGCGCGGGATCCGGACCTCGTCGAGATCACCTTTGGCGTCCTGGAAGGTGACGTCTATGCGGCGCGGAATAGTTTCATCGTCAAGGCGGAACTGGGGAAAGGATCGGGAGACAATGACTGATGACGCTGCAATGACGATGGTCACCGCTCTGATCAGGCCGCACATGGAAGGCCACGTGGTGCGCGTGCTGCACGACCTGCCGGATTTCCCGGGCTTCACATTTGATGAAGTGCGGGGACAAGGAAGGGGTCGTGGACAAGGAGGCGCCTACGTCTCGGCCGATTCGGATCTGACCTGGCACCGGTTCCTCGAGCTGCGGCTAGTATGCCGGTCCGAATTGGCCGATGAGATTTGCGATCGCATCGCTGCTGCCGCCTGGACCGGCCGTAAGGGCGACGGCGTCGTGTTTACGACGCCTGTCCGTGCATTTGGTCGCATCAGGGAAATCGGGCGACGTACGGAGAAGCGCGATGCTTGATGCAATTCTTTCCTTCGCCATCCGCCAACGATGGCTGGTGATGATCGGCGTCCTGGTCATGAGCGCCTTCGGCGCGTGGAATTTCACGCGACTGCCGATTGACGCCGTTCCCGACATCACCAACGTCCAGATCCAGATCAACAGCCGGGCCCCCGGCTACTCGCCCCTTGAGGTCGAACAGCGCATCACGTTTCCGGTCGAGACCGCGATGGGAGGGCTGCCCCATCTCGACAGCACCCGCTCCCAGTCGCGCTACGGCCTGAGCCAGGTGACCGTCATCTTCAAGGACGGCACCGACATCTATTTCGCCAGACAATTGGTCAACGAGCGGATCCAGCAGGTCAAGGACCAGCTTCCCCCCAGTATCGAAACCGCGATGGGCCCGGTCTCCACGGGTCTGGGCGAAATCTATCTGTTCACGGTCGAAGCAAAGCCGGAGGCCCGTAAAGCGGGCGGCGATCCTTACACTCCCAGCGACCTGCGCACGATCCAGGACTGGATCATCAAGCCGCAATTGCGGAACGTGCCCGGAGTCATCGAGGTGAACACCGTCGGAGGCTTCGAGAAACAATTCCACGTGTTGCCGGATCCGGCCCAGTTGATGGCGTACAAGCTCAGTTTCCGCGACGTCATGACGGCGCTTTCATCGAACAATGCAAACGTCGGCGCCGGCTACATCGAGCGCAATGGCGAGCAATATCTCGTCCGTACGCCGGGGCAGGTCGCAAACATCGATGAGATCAGGGAAATCGTCATCGGATCCAGGAACGGCGTGCCGGTTCGGGTTTCGGATGTCGCCGACGTCAAGGAAGGCAAGGATCTGCGCACCGGCGCGGCCACTCTGAACGGCAAGGAGGTCGTGCTCGGAACCGCCATGCTGCTGATCGGCGAGAACAGCCGGACAGTCGCCCAGCGGGTCGCAACCAAAATCAAGGAGATAAGCCGTTCGTTGCCGGATGGCGTGGTCGCCCGGGCCATCTACGACCGGACGCGCCTCGTCGAAGCGACCGTTGCGACCGTCGAGAAGAATCTGGTCGAAGGTGCTCTTCTTGTGATCGTGATCCTGTTCATGATCCTCGGAAACTTCAGGGCGGCGATAGCGACGGCGCTCGTCATCCCGCTTTCCATGCTCTTCACGATCACGGGAATGGTGGAAAACAAGGTCAGCGCCAATCTCATGAGTCTGGGTGCCATCGATTTCGGCATCATCATCGACGGTGCCGTCATCATCGTCGAGAACTGTTTGCGCCTTTTGGCGGTAGAGCAGCATCGGTTGGGCCGGGTTCTCGAACGCCAGGAGAGATTTGAGACGATCCTGACGGCGTCCCGGGAAGTCATCGGTCCGAGTCTGTTCGGAACGCTGATCATCGGGGTCGTCTACATCCCGATCCTGACCCTCACCGGTGTCGAGGGTAAGATGTTCACGCCGATGGCCCTGACCGTGCTGATGGCGTTGACCGGCGCCAGCATTCTCTCCCTGACGTTCGTGCCGGCGGCCGTTGCCCTCCTCGTCACCGGCAAGGTTTCCGAGCATGAGAATATTTTCATGCGGGGAGCACGTCATATCTACACACCGCTGCTCGCTGCCTCCATCCGCAACAGGTTCGGCGTCGCCTTGATCGCGGCTCTGCTGGTCGTTGTCTGCGGTATCGCGGCTTCCCGAATGGGGGGTGAATTCATTCCAAGCCTGGATGAAGGCGACGTGTCCATGGAGGTGGTGCGTATCCCGGGAACGAGCTTGACCCAGTCGGTGGAGATGCAGGCGATGCTGGAGAGGCGACTGCTCAAACTGCCCGAGGTCAAGGAAGTGTTCGCCCGCACCGGCACGGCGGAAGTCGCCACCGACCTGATGCCGCCATCGACGTCGGACTGCTATGTGATGCTGAAGCCGAGGAAGGAATGGCCCGATCCCCTCAAGTCGAAAGCGACCGTCGTTTCCGACATCCAGCAGGCGTCTGCGGACGTCCCGGGAAGCATCTATGGCATTTCGCAGCCGATCCAACAGCGCATGAACGAGCTGATATCCGGCGTCCGAAGCGACGTCGGCGTCAAGATATTCGGAGACGATCTCGACGTATTGGTCCAGTCCGCGGCCCGTGTGCAGGCGGTGCTGCAAAACGTGCAAGGGGCGGCCGACGTCAAGACCGAGCAGGCCGCAGGCTTGCCGGTGCTTACCGTCAAGCTGAACCGCCAGGCGCTGTCGCGCTACGGGATCAATGTCGGCGACGTCCAGAACCTGGTCGAGATCGCCGTCGGAGGAAAGAACTCCGGGATGTTGTTCGAGGGCGACCGGCGCTTCAGCATCGTCGTCAGGCTTCCGGAGCATTTGCGCTCGGACATCGAGGCGATCAGATCGTTGCCGATCCCGTTGCCGCCGCTTGAGAACCAGGCAAAGGCGACGCACGTCCTATGGGGCAATTCGCCCCTCGCACAAATCCGCTACGTCCCGTTGTCGGAACTGGCCAAGATCGATCTGGCACCCGGGCCCAACCAGATCAGCCGCGAAGACGGCAAGCGGCGCATCGTCGTGACGGCGAACGTGAGAGGCCGCGATCTCGGATCGTTCGTCGCCGATGCCCAAAGACAGGTCGAGCAAAAGGTGAAGCTGCCGGCAGGTTATTGGATCGGGTGGGGCGGCCAGTTCGAACAGCTGGTGTCCGCTACGCAGCGCCTTACGATCGTCGTTCCGATCGCGCTGCTGCTGATCTTTCTGCTGCTTTTCATCAGCTTGGGCTCGATGCCCGACGCGCTGCTGGTCTTCAGCGGTGTGCCGCTCGCCTTGACCGGCGGAATTGTCGCGCTTCTGCTCCGAGGAATACCTTTGTCGATCAGCGCGGGCATCGGCTTCATCGCGCTCTCCGGCGTGGCTGTGCTCAACGGCCTGGTCATCATCACTTTCATAGAACGACTGCGCCGAGAGGGACGCCCGCTCGTCGAAGCCGTCAGCGAAGGTGCGCTTACCCGTCTGCGTCCGGTGTTGATGACCGCGCTCGTCGCCTCGCTGGGCTTCGTCCCGATGGCAATTGCAACGGGCGCCGGCGCGGAGGTTCAGAGACCTTTGGCGACCGTCGTGATCGGCGGAATCATCTCGTCGACGATTCTTACCTTGTTGGTACTACCGGTACTCTACGTCCTTTTTAGAAGAGAGGATCTCGAGAAAAGCGAAGCGAAATCACCCGCGACCCAAGGAGCGAAATCATGAAATACGCGCTGTTGTTGATTGCCACCATTCTGTTCGCCGCCCCGGCTTCCGCCGAAGAATACGAAAAAGGACCCAACGGGGGTCAGATGCTCGACGTCGCTGGCGTCGACGCCGAACTTTTGACGGCCGGGAATACGATCACGATCAATGTGTTCGTTCCCAACACGCCCAAGCCGGTCCCGACGAAAGGCTTCACTGCGGCGGCGCTCATCGTCGGCGGCGGCGGTCGCGAGACTCTTCCGCTTGTCCCCCAGGGCGAGAATTCGCTGAAGGGAGACGCGAAGACACCCATAGCAGCGGGCGCGACGATCACGCTCACCCTCAAGACCGCAGAGGGAAAATCGGGGCAGGCGAAATTCAAAAAATAGGAACCTAGACCATGGCGCGAATTCTTTGACCGGTCGGATGCCGATCGAACTAACTGCACCGCGCGGCTACCTCGGCCATGCGCCCCGCCCCTTCGCCCGCGGTGCGGGCCGCAGCGTTGGCCGTTCACTCGGTCTGCTGACCCTGTCGTCGATTGCCTTGCTTGCAGCCGACGCAGGACGGGAACTGCGGGCGGAACCGCCAAAGGCCAGAATCGTCGGTTTGGGCGCAGCGACGTGCCGGCAGTTCAACGATGAAGTCAAAACCAATCCTTTGGTCAGGCGGGACTATCTGGCGTGGGCTCAAGGGTTCATGAGCGGCATCTTGTTGAGCAGGCCACCCGGTGTAGACGAGGGTCTCGATCTCAATCCCCCGAGCTTCGGCCTCATCGTTCAACTGCGCTTCATGGAAGATCGGTGCGCGATGAGCCCGTCGCTCGATTTTTCCGATGCTGTCGAAGCGCTTTACAAGCGGCTCCGTCAGGAGGGCAAAACGTGAAATTGAAACAATGCGTCGAGCCGCGCCGGCTGCGGCCAAGGAAACGATCATGAGCGACGACTCACAAGCCTTAAAGATGCACTTCCGCACCGAATCTTCGGATGGGCGCGCCCCGGTCGCGAAGCTCCGGTAGATGATATGAACACAGTGATTGCCAAGAACGGCTCGGGTCGAGACCTGAGGTTGGACCTTTTTCGCGGGCTGGCGAATTGGGCGATCTTTCTCGACCACATTCCCAATAACGTGGTCGCCTGGATCACGATGAAGAACTACGGGTTCAGCGACGCAGCCGACCTGTTCGTCTTCATCTCCGGCTACACTGTCGCACTCGTCTATTCGCGGACGATGGCCGCCGATGGCTTTGTCGTGGCCGCGGTCGGCATGCTGGCTCGGGCCTGGAAGCTATACGTTGCGCATATCCTGCTGTTCGTCGTCTACGTCGCCGCGATCGGCTACGTGGCCCAGAATTACGGTCACGCCTATCTGCTCGACGAATTCAACATCCGGCGTCTGATCGCCGATCCGATCGAATTTCTGAAGCACGGGCTGCTGCTCGAGTTCAAGCCGCTTAATCTGGACGTCCTTCCTCTCTACACCGCGCTGATGGCCACGTTCCCGCCGTTCCTCTGGCTATTGAAGCGGACGCCGGGTCTGGCGCTCGCGGCTTCGTTCGCGATCTATGTGGCGGCCCGGACCTTCGAGTGGAACCTCGCGAGCTATCCCGATGGCGCGTGGTATTTCAATCCCTTCGCCTGGCAGTTTCTATTCGTGATCGGCGCCTGGATCTCGCTCCATGGATCCGGCCTGGTGACGCGGTTGACCGCATCCCGCCCGGCCCTGTGGTCGGCCGTGCTTTACCTGTTGCTCAGTTTCGCCGTCATGCTCGCTGCGCATTTCGGTTTCTCATCGGCGATGCCGGCACCGATCGCCGATCTGTTTCTTCCGAACGACAAGACGAACCTGGCACCGTATCGGATCCTGCATTTCCTCGCGCTTGCGCTGGTCGTCGCGAGATTGGTGCCGCGCAGCGCGATGGCGTTGAAGCTACCCGTCCTGCGTCCCGCGATAATCTGCGGCGAGCGCTCCCTCGATGTATTTTGCGTCGGAATATTCCTGTCGTTCGCCGGCTGCTTCCTCATCGAATTGGTTTCCGACTCTATCGTCTTTCAGTTGCTCGTCAGCCTATCTGGCATCGCCTTGATGACGGCCGTCGCCTACTTCCGAACGTGGACCAAGAACCTCCGACCCGCATCGGTGCCGGACAGATTGAGGGCCGTATGATGTCAGAGCCCCTTGGAGCGAAACCGATGGCGCCGGCGGCTTCGATTACCACGCGCTTGCGGGTTGAAGGGATGGACTGCGCCTCCTGTGCAACCAAAATCCAAAACGCGCTGCAGCGCATGCTTGGCATCAGCGAGGTGAACGTCTCCGTAACCGGCGGAACGGTGACGGTCAGACGCGATCCCAACGGTGTGGGTGATGACACCATCCGGGACCAGATCTCAGCTCTGGGCTACGGGGTGGCTCGCTCGGAGACCTATCGGAACGATGTTCAGGGCGAAGGCGAGGACTCGCCGCCGGCGCAGCATGACTCCCATTCGCATCTGGAAGAAGCCTTCGGCCAGCATTGGTGGCAAACCCGCAAGGGCCGGTTGACGATCGCATCCGGATTAGCTCTCGCGGTCGCTTTCGCCGTAGGAAAAGCCCTTCCGGCCACCGAGCAGTGGGCATTTTTACTGGCGATGATGGTCGGTTTGATCCCGATCGCCAAGCGCGCGATTTCCGCTGCGATGGCAGGCACGCCGTTCTCGATCGAAATGCTTATGACGACTGCAGCCGCTGGTGCGGTGTTCATCGGGGCGACGGAGGAAGCGGCGACGGTGGTCTTCCTGTTTCTGATCGGCGAACTGCTTGAGGGCGTCGCCGCGAGCCGAGCGCGCGCCAGCATCCAGGACCTGACCAAGCTGGTACCGAAGACCGCCCGGGTCGAGGAAGACGGTCGGGTCCGCGAGGTCCCAGCGGACTCCCTTTCTGTGGGGGCCACGATCCAGGTGCGTCCCGGCGACCGCGTTCCGGCGGACGGGGCCATCCTTTCCGGAGAGAGTTCGATCGACGAAGCGCCGGTCACGGGTGAAAGCACGCCCGTCCGGAAGGGGCGCGATGCGATCCTGTTCGCCGGCACCGTCAACGGCGACGGACTGCTCCGGGTGCGCGTGACGGCTGCCGCGGCGGACAATACGATCGCGCGCGTGGTGAAGCTCGTCGAAGAGGCGCAGGAGTCCAAGGCTCCGACCGAGCGCTTCATCGACCGCTTCTCTCGGTACTACACGCCCGGCGTGGTAGCGGTGGCGGCCCTGGTGGCCATCGTCCCGCCGCTGTTGTTCGGGGGAGCATGGAACGCCTGGATCTACAAGGGCCTGGCCATTCTCTTGATCGGATGTCCTTGCGCCCTGGTCATCTCGGTGCCTGCGGCGATCGCGGCCAGCTTGTCTGCCGGCGCGCGTCGGGGACTATTGCTGAAGGGGGGCGCCGTACTCGAACAGATCGGCAAGATCACCATCGCCTGTTTCGACAAGACGGGCACGCTCACCGCGGGCAAGCCCCAGGTCACGGACATCATCGGTTTCGGGCACAGCGAGGGTGACGTCCTGCGTTTCGCAGCAGCGCTCGAGTCCGGATCCAGTCACCCGCTTGCGACCGCGATCCTGTCAAAGGCGGCGGAGCAGCAGATGTCGGTGCCGCCGACTTCCGATTCCAAGGCGATCGGCGGCAAGGGCGTCCAGGCGACGGTGGAGGGCATGCGGATATTCCTCGGCTCGCCCAACGCGGTCGTCGAACTTGCTCCCGTCACCGCCGACCAAAATGCCCGGATCTCGGCGCTCAACGACGAAGGCAAGACGGTTTCCTTGCTCGTCATGGACGGCAGGATCGCCGGAGCCATCGCCATGCGAGACGAGCCTCGTCCGGATGCCAAGTATGGGCTGAAACTGTTGTCGGACGCAGGGATCCGGACGGTGATGCTCACCGGCGACAACCGCCGCACTGCCACCGCCATCGGCAAGCAATTAGGAATCGACGTCGAAGCGGAACTGTTGCCCCAGGACAAGCTGCGGATCGTCGGCCAATTCCAGAACGAAGGTTTTGTGGTCGCCAAGGTTGGTGACGGCATCAACGACGCGCCCGCGTTGGCGGCAGCCGACGTCGGCATCGCGATGGGCGGCGGAGCCGACGTCGCGCTGGAGACGGCCGACGCTGCCGTGCTGCACGGGCGCGTGTCCGACGTGGCCGCGATGGTCGTCCTGTCCAAGCGGACCATGGCCAACATCCGTCAGAACATCGCCGTCGCGCTGGGCCTGAAGGCCGTCTTTCTCGTCACCACGGTCGTCGGACTGACCGGCTTATGGCCTGCCATTCTAGCCGACACCGGTGCGACGGTTCTGGTGACGATGAACGCATTGCGCCTGCTCCGCCTGCCCCGAGGGCCCGTTTACGGTGGAAAAAAATCGACGACGAAATTTTTCGCGTAGCTTGAACACCGAAAAGGACGCCCATGTTTTCTCCCTTCAGCCGAATGGTCGTCGAGGGCCGCTTGCGTCGAGCGTTGTTGCAAGTGGCGGTGATCTCCATCGCCTGTGGGCCGCCGACGGCGGCTTTGGCAGCTACCGGGGACGGCGGCGGGACCACGCGTTTCGACCTCACATTGCTCGTCCGGATCGTGGTTGCCGTCGTGCTGGCCTTTCCGATCGGATGGGAACGCGAATTCCGCGGCTCCGAGGCCGGCGACCGCACGTTCATGCTGGTCAGCTTGGGAGCAGCGGCATTCACTGCCGTTGGCGTCGAAAACTTTCCGGCGACCGCGGAGAAGATAATGGCCGGTGTCGTCACAGGCGTCGGCTTTCTCGGCGGCGGCATGATCCTCAAGGACGGCGGCAACGTGCGGGGACTGACCACGGCCGCTGCGATCTGGGCGGCGTCGGCGGTCGGCATGCTCGCTGGGATCGGCGAGCTTCTGATCGCCGCACTGGTGACCGTTCTGGTCATTCTGATCCTGGAATTGCAGTTCCTGCCCGTGATCGGGAGGCTCGATGCGCGGCGCTGGAGGCCGAAGGACGCCAGTCGCGATTCGAACGGCAATGAATTCTGACCCAGCAGGCGAAGCCTGCCCTGAACGGAGTGAACGTCGTTGAAGCGCTTTTCGATCCTCATCGCGATAGCGGTGCTTGCCGCGCTACCGGCGTTGGCCCTGAGAGCGGTCGCTTGGCAGCCTGGCCCGATCGTTGAAACCGCGATCTTCGGCGTCGCGATACTCGCGGCCGGCTTCCTCTTGTCTTGGGGGGCGGAAGCGGCAGAAAGCCATATCGCGCAAGGCCTGATCCTCGCGGCCGTCGCGCTGGTCACGGTGCTTCCGGAATATGCTGTGGACATGTACTACGCGTTTCAGGCCGGGCAGGCCGGTCCGGAGTCTCCGTACGTCCACTACGCAGCCGCCAACATGACCGGTGCGAACCGGCTGCTTGTCGGTGTCGCATGGCCGCTTTTGGCGCTGCTGCACTGGATCAAGGCCCGGCATCGCGCCATCGAACTGACGAACGACAACGCGGTCGAGATCTCCTTCCTTTTGCTCGCCAGCATCTATGCATTCGTCATCCTCGTCAAAGGCAGCATCACGCTTTTCGATTTCGCGATGTTGGTGGCGATCTATGGGGGATATGTCTGGCGGGTCCGCAACGTCCTGAAGAGCGAAACTACAGACGAAGACGAAGAGCCCGGGCCTGCCGCTGCCCTGAATGAACTGCCCGTTCGGCTCCAATGGATGGTTATGGCGGGGCTCGGGCTCGTTGCCTGCGCAATCATCCTGCGCAGCGCAGAACCCTTCGCGGAAGCGATGGTCGATGCAGGCCGCGCCCTCGGCATCAACGAATTCCTGCTGATCCAGTGGTTGGCGCCACTCGCGAGCGAAGCACCCGCGGTATCTGTCGCCATCCTGTTCGTTCTGAAGGGTCGGGCGTCTGGTGGCCTGGTCACCATGATCAGCGACAAGATCAATCAGTGGACGCTCCTGGTCGGCATGCTGCCACTGGCCGTGAGCATCGGCGCGGGCAGTGCAAGCCCGCTGGCGTTGGATGCGCGCCAGATCGAGGAGTTTTTTCTGACCGCGTCGCAATCCCTGTTCGGCGTCGCGCTGCTGATGCGGCTTCGCTTCAGTCTCCTATCGGCAGGGGCACTGGCGTCGCTTTTTGCGGTACAGGTGGGTTTGGCGTACTACTTCAAGGACGATGAACCGCGTCTGATTGCCACTCTGACCGGCTTGGCGTGGATCTACCTGGCGCTTGCCGCCATCCTCTTCATGCGAAACCGCCGCCGACTGCTGGGGATTATTCGATTTACCGTCCGGCCGTCTGCCGCGTCGGCCAGTTCGATCAGTCGGTCCGGCCCCGCGTGAGCGCGACGTCGCAAAACCAAACCATGCAACAACGAAAAACGTATCTCAAGCAAATGCCTTGGCGCTTGGAGACCGTCGTCATTTCCGAGAAAAGGTCGATCCCGCGGATGAGGGTGCTCAGGTCCGGAACGATTTCCTTCGGCCGAAGCGCGATCGGCGGCATCGTCCGAAATCTGGTAGCTTTCGGCATAGTGGAAGTGGGGAGTTCGGTCGGTATTTCACATCGCTTCGACGGAAAGGGCGAGGCCGCGCCGAGGCATACAGAAGGGAGCGCCTGATGAGACGGCCTCGAGGAATTTCCATGACGCGTGTACTTCTGGTGCTTTGTTCATTGTTCGCATCCGGGCAGTCGATCGCCCGCGGCAGCATGGCGACGGAAAGGCCGTGGGCATCCGAGCACGTCGAGGGGCTTCCGGCCGACATACGCAGGGAAGTCGTTGCGCGCGGGCGCGCGTGCGGCAACGCTGCGGCCGCGGCCCATTACTTTTCGGTATCGATCGAAGCCGGTGGCCGGCGCTTCGTGTCGTTGCATTTCGAGGATTTGGCGTGCACGAACCGGGCGGCGGTGTGCGACGGCGGCGGCTGCCTTCACGAAATCTATCTGGAATCCGGCGGCCGCCATCGGCTCGTTTTCAGCGTGCGCACGCGCGACGTGAGGTTGAGGAAGGAAGGCGGCGTCGCCGGCATCGAAGTGGACTACGGTACAACGCACAAGATATTCAGATGGAACGGAGCGCGTTTCGTGTCGGTATCGGCAGGGTTGTTGGCAAAGTAGGCAGCGAGCATCGAAACGGCGTGAGGTGCCTTGTTCTGGACCGTCACGTGAGGCTTCCATTTTTGGCCGTCCTACCGCGACAACTCGCCGCCGACCGCTTCTGCAACTTCGACCCGCAACCTTTCCAAATCGGGTGATCTGACGTTGATTGCCACGCCGGCTCCCAGAAACCGGACCTCGTCGAATTCGAGCTCTATCGCTTCGTGCGTAAGCTCCATGGCGCATAGGCATCTGACCTGCTGCGCCGAAAGGCGGTGAAACATCGTGAGGTGAGCAGACAACACGTTGCGCTCCGGCGGAAAGCGAAGCCTGCGCAGGCCGTCGAGCCAGGCGAAACTGTCGCCGTCCATCTCGGCGGTCACGATGTATGTCGTGTCGTCCATCTCCGCAGCCGCTTCGACGGCTCGCCAATCAATGAAGACGGTCCAGTCGGCGGCGACCTCATACATACCGACGCCCATCGGGGAACCGGAAATTCTCTCGGTTCTGACTGTGTGCTGCGGAATGTCCTGCGCCGAGGCGATGGCGGGCGACACCACAGCAAAGGCGACGGTCCATAGTATTCGCATGGTTTCGCTCCCTCGAAGGTGGTTGGCCGTACGCGGCCGACGGGTTCGACGATCGGTTTGGCCGCTACATGGCCACATCGCTTCTAGAATACCAATCCATCCACCGTCGTGTACCGCACGTCGGTCACTTCCTGCATCGACCAGCCCGTGTACGCAAGCACGCATGGATCGGCATCGCCCACAAAGCCGTCTCGGTTGAGGATGACGATATTGCGGTTGTCATCAGCCTTGTCGCGCTGCATGGACGAGCGATAGATGATCGCGTCGCAGCCGAAGTACGACTTGAGATATTCGGCCACTATCTGCGTCGCGATGTATTCACGCTGGCGTTCATGGGGACGGACCGGTCTGCTGATTTCCGCCTGCAACTGGGTGATGAAATCGTATCGGCTGTGCTTCACGAAATGGCGACGGTCCGTCGCTCGTTGATCGAAGACGGTGAAGTCGAAGACCTTCAGCGGTGCCCGGGTCCGGAACGTGCCGATCGCGATGGAATCACCGATGCTGGGTCGCAGTTCGCCTACGACCGTGGCCTTCGAAAATGCGGCGTAGAACACCGGAATGAACTCGACGTTCATTCTGCCGCCCTGGGTCCGTTCGGACGGCGGTGGGCCCAACTTGGCCGCGCCGTTCGCGTTCAGGACCGCTTCCGTCAGATCGTCGCGCATCAAGCGGGCGCGGTAGAGCGTTTGGGGGGCTGCGAGATCGTACAGCGGCTTCACCGGCCCTTCTCCATACTCGGCGGGTTCGCCGAAAAGCTCGTCCAGCTTCTGTTTGATTCCGAAGAAGCGCGAGGAGAACTGAACCCGTTTGCAGAAGTCCTCCCATTCGAACGCGTATCTGTTCGCAAACCAGTATTCGTCCTGGTCGGCCTTCTCGCGCGCCCGAGCGGCCTCTATGGGTTCGAAATTGTGCGCGTCCGTGTAATAGGCCTCGTCGCCGTCGGCGATATCCCTGTCCGAGACGTCGGGGAGAGCGTCCATCACCGCACGGACGACGTCGTCGGAGGCGCCGAGTTCGTCCGAAAATATTTCTTCGAAAGGCTGCCCCTCGGTCCCATGGTAGACGCGATCGCTATCGGGGTTCCCATCCACCTCGATCGTCTCGCCGCCCGGTTGATAGTTCTCCTGAAACCACCGATCGGCCTCTTCCGCCAACTGGTCGACGGTGACGAATGCGACAGCAACATGTTCCGGGTCGAAGTCGCAGTCGTCCTCTGTCCCGGTCTGCTCAAGCCAAGTTCGCAACGTGCCGTCCGAAAGACAATCCGCGCAAATTTTCCGATCGTCCGCCATCTCGCGTTACTGGTCCCCTGCCACTTGGTCGAGCTTCTTACCGCGGGCGACGATTTTGAGCGAGCCGTCGGAAAGCTTCCGCTGCAGGTTTTTGGCTTCGTTCCAAGGCGCGTTCATCCAGACGTCGACTTCCTCGGTCGTCGTCATAATAGCCGGCGTCGCCTTCGGATGGACCGCGAAGACTTCGGCATTCGCATCCGTAGTGAGGAAGGCGAACAGGTCGTTGGTCGTCTCGCCTTCCTTGATGATCCGGACCGACGTCCAATTGGTCCAGAGGCCAGCGAAGCAGGCGAGAGGGCGGCTTTCGTCGAGCGCAAACCAGATGTCGCCGCCCGCGTCCTTATTGAATTCGCTGAACGAGGAGAACGGCACGACGCAGCGGTGCTCGAGACCGGTCCAGCGCGTCCAGTGTTTGCTTTCGAGCCTGCGGATGTTGGTAGTGCCCTTGTCGGGCTCCTTCCGGAGCAGTTCCTTGAAATCGACCGGCTTTCCTTTGGCTTCCAGTTTCTCGGCCCGCGTCTTCGCCCTCTTGAAGATCGCCTGCGAAGACGACGGCATGCCCCACCGCAGCATCGCGAGTTCACGGCCACCCTCCGCATTCCGGACGACGGGCGCCATCCTGTCCGGAAAGATGCCCGGCATCGGAGGCAGGTTGCCGGTGCGGTCGAACATCGCGGCGGTCATCTCCCGGATGGCCTGCTGCCCTTTGGTCATCGAATAGAGGTTGCACACCTGCGGTATCCTTTGGCCGTCGATCGGACCTGAAAAATTCAGGTCAGCGCAATTCGCCAGCGGATTCAATCGAATGATCGAAAACAGCTATTTGAGGTCGTGACCACCCCGTTGACTCTCGCAGACCTGTAAGAACATATCATGAACACTTATTCCAGATGCGGGTTGAAGGTGAATGAAGGGATCCGCTGCGGAAATTCTCGATGACCTGCGTGCGCAGGTTGGACGGCTGGAAAGCCAGCCGACGCGCGAGCGACCGACGTTGCCTTTCGGCGTGCGAGCGATCGACGATCGGCTGCCCGGCGGCGGCTTGGCGATGGGGGCGCTGCACGAAGTCGCCGGCGGTGGAAACAGCGCCGTGGATGGCGCCGCGGCGGCGCTGTTCGCCGCCGGCATCGCGGCCCGGACGGCGGGTCAGGTGCTCTGGTGCGTGACCCGGCAGGACCTGTTCGCGGCGGCGCTTGCTCAGGCGGGCCTGGCGGCGGACCGGGTGATCTACGTCGAGACCGGCGACGAGAAGGCGCTGCTGGCGAGCTTCGAGGAGGGGGCGCGGCACGGCGGACTCGGCGCGGTGGTCGCGGAAGTCTCGCGCCTGTCGATGACATCGTCGCGGCGTCTGCATCTGGCTGCGGAGGCATCGGGAACGATGGCGATCGCGGTCAGACGCTGGAGACGTCAGACCGAAGCCGCGGACTTCGGGCAACCGACGGCATCAGTGACCCGGTGGCGGGTATCCGCGCTGCCATCGGAGGCGTTGCCGGTTCCCGGTGTCGGGCGCGCCCGATGGCTGCTCGAACTGATCCGATGCCGCGCCGGAGAGAGTGCGGATTTCGTCGTGGAAGCCTGTAATGCCGAGGGTCGTCTCCATATTCCTGCCGACCTGGCCCATCGATCGCATGATGCGCGCGATGGGCGCCGCCGCGCCTGATGGCACCAGGCCGCTCGTCCTCGTCGGCCAGCACGGCCGCCGGCGCATCGTGACCGCAGCCAACATCGTGGCCGCCGAACTCGGGCTCCGGTCGGGCATGCCGGCCACGAAGGCGCAGGCCATGGTGCCGGACCTGATCGTGCAGCACGCCGATCCGGAAGCCGACGCCAAGGCGCTCGATCGACTTGCGGTCTGGGCGCTGCGCTATTCGCCGGTGGTGGCGGCGGATGCGCCGGATGGCATCGTGATGGACACTGCCGGCGCTGATCATCTGCACGGCGGTGAAGTGGCCATGGCCGCTGACGTCGGCAGGCGACTTCGCCAAGCAGGCATCTCTGCCAAAGTCGCTATCTCGGACGCTTGGGGCGCTTCGCATGCTCTGGCACGCTTCTCAGCCGACGAGAGCGTGGTCTCGCCACGAGGTGCCACGAGAGAAGGGGTCGAGCGGCTCTCGATTGCAGCGCTGCGGCTGCCGGCGGACATCGTCCATGACCTGCGCAAGCTGGGCTTCGAGAGGATATGGGCCTTGCTGGAGACACCGAGGGCGCCGCTCGCGCTGCGCTTCGGACCGCTGGTCGGCCGCCGGCTCGACCAGGCCGTCGGGCAGGCCTCGGAGCCCATCGATCCGATCCGGCCGGCGGAGATGATCGAGGTAGGGCGCACCTTCGTCGAGCCGATCGGCGCGGCGGAGACCATCGCGCGCTACATCGGAAAGCTGGTGGTCACGCTGTGCGCCGAACTCGAAGAGCGGGGGCTCGGCGCGCTCCGGGTCGATCTCGTCTGCCATCTCGTCGACAACCGGATCCAGGTGGCGCGCGTCGGCACGGCTGTGCCGATCCGCGACGCGAAGCGCCTGACGCGTCTGTTGTGCGGCAAGATCGAGACGATCGACCCGGGATTCGGCATCGAGGTGCTGCGCGTCGCCGCCACGCTGGTGCAGCCGTTCGCGACCGTGCAGACGATGTCGTCGCTGATCGATGCGGCGCCCGCCGACGTGACGGGGCTCGTCGACATACTCGCCAACCGGTTGGGCGTGTCCTCGCTTTACCGGATGGCGCCGGCGCAGAGCGACGTTCCGGAACGATCCTTCGTCCGGGTCGGGGCGACCGCCCCGAACTCGGAGACGGTCTGGCCGATCGAGTGGCCGAGACCGTCCCGGTTGCTCGCTTCGCCGGAGCCGATCGAGACGGTCGCCTTGCTGCCGGATCACCCGCCGGTGAATTTCACGTGGCGCGGCGTGCGCAGGCGGGTGAAGCGCGCCGACGGACCCGAGCGGGTCTTCGGCGAGTGGTGGAAGCGCGACGCCGAGCTCGTCGCCGTCCGCGATTACTTCCGGGTCGAGGACGAGGCCGGTGAACGCTTCTGGATCTTCCGCGCCGGCGACGGCGAGGATGCCGCGACCGGGTCCCACCGATGGTACCTGCATGGCATCTTCGGATGAGTGCGCGCTACGCCGAACTTCAGTGCACGTCGCACTTCAGCTTCCTCCGCGGGGCGAGCTCTGCGGACGAACTGTTCGCGACGGCGGCGTTGCTCGGCATCGAGGCGCTGGCGGTGGTCGACCGCAACAGCGTCGCCGGCATCGTGCGGGCGCTTGAGGCTGCAAAGGTCACCGGCGTCCGACTGATCGTCGGTTGCCGTCTCGATCTGGCCGACGGCATGTCGCTTCTGGTCTACCCGACCGATCGGCCGGCATATTCGAGGCTCTGCCGCCTGCTGTCGGTCGGCAAGAAACGCGGCGGCAAGGCGAAGTGCATCCTCGATTGGGCCGACGTCGTCGATTGGAACGAGGGCCTGGTCGCGGTGCTCGTTCCGGACCAGGCGGACGACGTCTGCCTGCTGCGGCTGCGGAAGCTGCGCGACGTGTTCGGAGACCGCGCCTACGTCGCGCTGACGCTGCGGCGCCGGCCCAACGACCAGATGCGTCTCCACGAACTCTCGAACCTCGCGCACCGGTTCGGCGTGCCGGCGGTGGTCACCAACGACGTGCTCTTCCACGAACCCGCGCGCCGCATCCTCCAGGACGTGGTGACCTGCATCCGGCACAACGTCACGATCGACCAGGCCGGCTTCCGTCGCGAGCGGCATGCCGACCGCTATCTCAAGCCGCCCGAGGAAATGGCGCGGCTGTTCCCGCGCCATCCGGAGGCGGTCGCCCGGACCATGGAAATCGCCGACCGCTGTCAGTTCAGCCTCGACGAACTCGCCTACCAGTACCCGGAAGAGCGGACCATGCCCGGCCTGACGCCGCAGCAGGCGCTGGAGAAACTGACCTGGGAGGGCGCCGAGCAGCGCTATCCGGAAGGCGTCCCGGACGACGTGGTGCCGAAGCTGCGGCATGAGCTCCGGCTGATTGAGCGGCTGCAGTACGCGCCGTACTTCCTGACCGTGAACGCGATCGTCCGCTTCGCGCGCAGCCGGGACATCCTGTGCCAGGGGCGCGGGTCCGCCGCCAACTCGGCCGTATGTTTCGTGCTCGGCATCACCTCGATCGACCCCGGCCGCAACGACCTGCTGTTCGAGCGCTTCGTGTCGGAGGAACGCCGCGAACCGCCGGACATCGACGTCGATTTCGAGCATGAACGCCGCGAGATCGTGATGCAGTGGGTCTTTGATACGTATGGCCGCAACCACGCCGCGCTATGCTCCACCGTGATCCGGTACCGGGCCAAGGGCGCGCTGCGCGACGTCGGCAAGGCCCTGGGTCTGACCGAGGACCTCATCAAGATGCTGTCGTCGCAGGTTTGGGGCTGGTCGGAGGAGGGCGTCGAGCCCAAGCACGCGGAGGAGCTCAACCTTAACCTGTCGGATCGCCGGCTCCGGCTGGCGTTGGATCTCGCCCGCGAACTGATCGGCACGCCGCGGCACCTGTCGCAGCACCCGGGCGGCTTCGTGCTGACGCACGACCGGCTCGACGAGCTGGTGCCGATCGAGCCCGCTGCGATGGTGGATCGCCAGGTCATCGAATGGGACAAGGATGACATCGATTCCTTGAAGTTCATGAAGGTCGACTGCCTGGCGCTCGGCATGCTCACCTGCATGAAGCGCGCCTTCGATTTCCTGGCAGAGGCCAAGAGCATCGAGCTCGACCTGGCGACGATTCCGGCGGAGGATCCGCGGACCTACGCCATGATCCGGAAGGCGGACACGCTCGGCACCTTCCAGATCGAATCCCGCGCGCAGATGTCGATGCTGCCGCGCATGAAGCCGCGGACCTTCTACGACCTCGTCATCGAGGTCGCCATCGTCCGGCCCGGTCCGATCCAGGGCGACATGGTGCATCCCTATCTGCGCCGGCGCGAAGGCAAGGAAGCCGTCGTCTATCCGAAGCCCGAACTGGAGAAGGTGCTCGGAAAGACCCTAGGCGTCCCGCTGTTCCAGGAGCAGGCGATGCGGGTGGCCATCGAATGCGCGGGCTTCACGCCGGGCGAAGCCGACCAGTTGCGCCGGGCGATGGCCACGTTCAAGTTCACCGGCGGTGTCTCGAAGTTCAAGGACAAGCTCGTCGACGGCATGGTCGAGCGCGGCTACGACAAGGAATTCGCCGAGAAGACCTTCAGCCAGCTCGAAGGATTCGGTAGCTACGGCTTTCCGGAAAGCCACGCGGCGTCCTTCGCGCTGATCGCCTATGCCTCGTCGTGGATGAAATGCCACCATCCCGAGGTGTTCTGCGCCTCGCTGCTGAACGCGCAGCCGATGGGCTTCTACGCGCCGGCGCAGATCGTGCGCGATGCCCGCGACCATGGTGTCGAGATCCGACCGGTCTGCGTCAACGCCTCCCGGTGGGACTGCACCCTCGAGCCTATGGAGGACGAGCGGTTCGCCGTTCGTCTCGGACTGCGGATGGTCCGCGGGCTGCAGAATCGGCAGGCGGCCGACATCGTCGCCGCCCGGGCGGACCAGCCGTTCGCCGGCGTCGACGACCTGTGGCGCCGGGCTGGCGTCTCGGTCTCGTCGCTGGTGATGATCGCGGAGGCCGACGGCATGCGGGAATCCTTCGAGTTGGCCAGGCGCGAAGCTCTTTGGGCGATCAAGGCGCTGCGCGACGAGCCGCTCGAACTGTTCGCTGCGGCGACGGCGCGCGAGCAGCGCACGATCGCCGAGATCAACGAGCCGGAAGTGGCGCTGCGGCCGATGACAGGAGGGAGCGAGGTCGTCGAAGACTATCGCCACGTCGGCCTGACGTTGCGGCACCATCCGCTGACGTTCTTGCGCGAGGACCTGAAGCGCCGGCGCATGGTGACCTGCTTCGAGGCCATGACCGCTCGGGATGGCCGATGGCTCACGATCGCTGGTCTGGTGTTGGTGCGACAGAAACCGAGCTCCGCCAAGGGCGTCATGTTCATCACGATCGAGGACGAGTCCGGCATCGCAAACCTCGTCGTCTGGACGTCGCTGTACGAACGGCAACGACGCGTGATCCTCGGCGCAAGCATGATGGCCGTCCACGGGCGCGTGCAGAGGGAAGGCGAGGTAGTCCACCTGATAGCGAACCAACTGACCGACATGTCGGCCGAACTCGCCGGCGTTGGCGAACGAGATCAAAGCTTCCCGCTGCCGCATGGACGCGGCGACGAATTCCACCACGGAAGTCCTGGAGCCGACCCAAGGGGTTTGCCGCCGAAGGGACTTCGGACGCGTGACATCTACATTCCCGACCTTCACATCGACACCCTCAAGGTGAAGACGCGGGATTTCAGGTGAAGTGATAACGGAACGTTCTCAGCCGCCATACCCAGAAAAATAGGCGAGGCTCAAACTTGGCACTGAGCCAGACGATCAAGCCTACATTCCTAGTGCCTAATTCGGCCAAAATTTGCAGGCGATCGGCGTCTGAATCGATCAGGCCGGACAGAGGCTTACAGCTTCTGTAAACGCGCTTGCGCATTTACCGTCGCTATACTACTTCCCCGAGCATAAGACTTTGTCGCGGCTTGCCGAGCGTCATCGGTTCTGCGGCGCAAAATGCGTCCAAGGAGGAATGATGGCTCTCGACTACAAAAAGCTTCAGTCCGGAATCTCGAGCCTGAAGCAGACCGATCCGCGCAGGATCTTCACAACCCTTAAGCGCGATACCGGCAAATTCAAAAGACCGTCCGACGAACAGGGCGACGTGCTCGACAACTGGTTCGCGAAGCGTGATCGTGCCGACAACACACTGAAAATGAACACTGGTTCGGGAAAGACGGTGGTGGGGCTGCTTTGTCTGCAGAGCAGTCTCAACGAGGGAGTCGCACCTGCGGTCTACGTTGCTCCCGATAACTACCTGGTGAAGCAGGTCGTCGCGGAGGCTGCGGCGCTGGGTATCTCTGTCACCGAAAACGAACATGATCCGGGCTTCATCGCAGGAACGTCCATCCTCGTCATCAACATTAAGAAGCTGGTGAACGGGCGTTCTGTATTTGGCGTCGCCCGCGACGGGGTCAAGATCTCCATCGGAAGTCTGGTCATAGACGACGCCCACGCATGCCTTGCAACCGTAGCGGAACAGTTCAGGATCGGTCTGACGGCAACGCACCCGGCTTATCTTCCACTCCTCGAGTTGTTCCGGCACGATCTGGCGAGTCAGTCGGCATCGGGGTTCCTTGACGTCCAATCTGCTGATCCGCGCATTGCCATGGTGGTGCCGTACTGGGCTTGGAAGGACAAGCAGGCCTCGGTATTGGGGATACTGCACCCCCTCCGACAGGATGACACGCTCCAATGGCCGTGGCGTCTCGTAGAGAACGTGCTTCCGCTATGCCAATGCGCTTTCGGCGGCGGCCGCCTCGAGATCGCCCCCCGGTTCATCCCGATCGACAACATTCCAGCTTTCCGCAACGCCAAGCGGCGCATCTACATGACGGCAACGTTGGCCGACGACGGCATCCTCGTTAGCCATTTCCAGGCCGATCCGAAGGAAGTCGCCGATCCGATCCGCCCGAAGGGCGGTGGCGACATCGGCGACCGTATGATCCTGGCTCCTCAAGAGATAAACCCGCAAATCACCACCGACGAGATCAAAGCGTTAATGGCGCTGGCCGCGCAGCACGTGAACGTCTCGGTGATCGTGCCCTCGCGCGCGCGCGCGGAATATTGGAGGGACATCGCCCAGCAGACGCTTACGGCGGACAACATGGAGGCCGGCACCGACCGCCTGCGCGCCGGTCATGTCGGCTTGACGGTCTTCGTAAACAAGTACGACGGCGTCGATCTGCCGGGTAAGGCATGCGAGATTATGGTGATCGACGGCCTTCCTGAAGTCTACGGTTTGCTCGAACGCATCGAGCAGGAAGCCATCGACGGGACCCGGCGGCAACTGCTGCGCCAAGTCCAGCGGATCGAGCAGGGCATGGGTCGTGGCGTCCGGTCCAGTCAGGATCACTGCGTCGTGGTGCTTGTCGGATCTAGATTGACATCGCGCCTGCACAATCAGGATGCGCGCGCCATGTTCTCGCCGGCGACGAGGGCGCAACTGGACCTCGGTCGCGAAGTGACGTCGCAGTTGAAAGGGCAACCGATCGGCGAGATTGCCAAGGTCATGGGCGACTGCTTGAACGCCCGAGACGACTGGCTCGATCTGAGCCGATCAGCTGTCGTGAACGCGGACCCTGGAAAGCCAAGCAACGTCGAGGAATCCGTCGTCGCGTTGCGGAGCGCCTTTGATTCCGCCCGACTGGGCCGTTTCGACCTGGCGGAGAAAGCCGTACAATCCGTCATCGACAAGACCGCCGAGAAGAACAATCGCGGCTATCTGATGCAGCAGCGCGCGGAATATCTGCATCATCTGGACCCGGTGAGAGCTCAGGAAACCCAACTCGCTGCCGTCCAGGCGAACATGGCCATGGTCCGCCCGATCAAGGGGATCGGATATAGGAAGCTCGACGTCCCTAAGGACGGGCAAGCTGCCGCCGCAGTCGCGTTCATGCAAAGGTTCTTGGAGAAAAACGAGCTCGTCATTTGGGTGAACGCGCTGAAGGAAGCGCTTGCTTGGGGCGAAGAGAACAGCGGCAGGTTCGAAATAGCGATGCGTGACCTCGGGCTTTTCCTAGGCTTCGGATCGCAGCAGCCCGAAAAGGAGGTCGGAAAGGGGCCGGACAATCTGTGGGCAGTCGGCGGGCTTAAGTATTTCGTCATCGAGTGCAAAAGCGGGGCGACGCAGGCGCCCGCCATCAGCAAGCACGATTGCAATCAACTGACCGGCTCGATGACCTGGTTCTCGGCACAATATGACAACACGTGCTCGGCGACGCCGGTCATGGTGCATCCGCGGACGAACCATGAGTTCGCCGCGACGCTGCACCCCGACACCCGGATCATCGAGCGCGACCGGCTCGCCAGACTGCTTGGCGCGTTGACGGACTATGCGGCTGCTCTAGGTCAGAACAACGGTTTCGCCGATGCCAAGACCGTCGCGACGCAACAGCACCATTTCGGCCTGACACCCAGCGAGTTTTTGGCTCGATATACCGTGAAGCCTTTGAAATAGGCGGATGCCGCGCGACTGCGGATATATCGGTGCTCAACTGACCTTCCGAAGATACTGCAAGGCCGGAAGGCCGGAGATTTTGTCCGTGATCGCCTTCGGCGGAAAGCGTTGCTGCCGAAACGCGTTGGGAGGCGACGTTGTCTGCGCCGACTATCGCCTCAAGTTGGGACGCCCGTCACATGTAGAAGCTGTATCGCGCTGCGATCTCCTGTCCCTCGGGCACGTATTTCAACACGTCACCTACGTGCTTGGCGGCGGCGATCGTGATCGGCATGCCGTTGTCGAACTGTGTGTTATTCCAGTTCATCTTCGTGAGCGCTAGTGTCTCTTCCGCCACGTGCTGCAGCGGCTGCCCCTGGACCTGACATCGCAACTGCAGAGGACGCGGCACGTACATGCCGGGATAGGTGCGGAAAAAATCGACACTGCCACGGGTGTAGAGAAGCGCCTGGTCCTTGTCGAAGCGCAACAACGTCCCCCGCAGCGGCGGGTAGACGCCAAGCCGGTACAGCCGGGTCATCGACTTCTGGATCCAGACGAAATCGGCGTAATCGATGTCGCGTTCGTCGATGGCCGTGTGAAAGCCGTCCAGTTCGTTGCGGTCGAACTTCGAAGTCTTGTGCAGGACCACGCGGGCAGGCCAATGTCCGTGTTGATCCCGAAACACCTTCAGCGAGCCCTTGAGCAGTTCGTAGGCATCGATGGCGGTCAGATGCGGTCGGCGATCTTCTTCGCTTTCGACCATGCGGCCGCCCCGCAGGATCAGTCCTTCGCCACGTTCGTCGAACATCTGAGCGGTGCTGGTGTGCACCTGCTCCCCGTCCACCGAACGATAAAAGCTCAGCCCGACGAAGGATGTCCGGAGCTGACGCGCGTCGCGCGCTAGGCGCCAGGGCAGACCGCCGGCTTTGTAATAGGTTGCCGTCAGCAGATTCCATGCGATCGTCGCCGGGTCTTGGGTCCGGCGTTCGCTGGTCTCCTTCAGCTTGCGTGGGATCCGAGCCGTCGGGTCGTATGTCGTCGGCCAAAGAAGCTGGATTGGCAACCTCAACCGCATGCAAGACGCCTTCAGCATCCCGCGGAAGTCGAGCGCGGGACCGGCCTCGACTTCATCGTCCTCTTCTCCGCCGCTCGCGTCGCGGGCGTTGTAGGTCCGCTCTATGATCTCGACCGGCAACGCGATCAGAACCACATCCGGTTTCACCGTCTGCTCGGCCAATGCCGCTATCTCGTTGGTGATGGTCTCCACGATCTGCTTCGTCACTTCCCGTTGGCCCGCTACCGCGACGAGACGCGCGATCTCGCGTGTCGGCAGGACTCTCTGGATCTCGTCGGACGTGACAAACTCGCATCTGAACGTGGTTTCGAAATCGACCCCCGGAAACGGAGGAAAGAGGTTTGGTTGTCGGCTCTGTTTGGCGGCGAAACCCTTCGTGCACTTTTCGATCCAGCGAGCTGTGCCTTCGACGGTCTCGGCACTGCCGATAACGCCCAGCTTGATGCGCTTGGGCGCGCTCTCCATTCCCAAATCCAGCGGGCCGTAGTCCATGATGCCGAACCGGATGTCGGTATGGCGAAAAGCGTGTGCAAACTCCAGGTCCGGTTCTGTCAGATGGGTCAATCTCAAGTGACGTTCTCGACCGTTTCGCCGGCAAGGGCGTATTCGAACAACGGAGACGAGGGATCGATCTCCTGTGACTTCCAGAGATCGTCCGGAACGCCGACGTCGAGCTCGAGCGGGTCGACCGCGCTGAACGACAGGAACGGGTACGTTTTCGTCAGAAGGTCCTCTGCACCGTGCGTCGTCAGGAAGTCCCGCCACATCACGAACTGACCCATAACAGCCGCGTTGTTCTCGATTTCTTTAATCTTTTTCAAGCGCTCGCCGGCGTAGCCATCCGCATCCTGTCCGTTGTGCGTGAAGTGGTAGGTCGGCGTGATTTCGACATACCACTTGCCGGCGAGTCGAACGAAGCGGTAGAGGAAAGCCGAGTGCCGCCAATAGGCGAATTTCTTCGGGTCACTTTTCTTCTTGCCGTACGGCCCGACCACGCGTCGGGTGGTGGTGTTCTGCAGGCTTCGATAGGCGTAATTCAGACTGTCCCTCGCGTTCGGCTTGCGGAAGAAGAACACGCCGCTGTCTCGGTCTCTGTACAGTTCTGGCCTGACGAACTCTCCGATCGCCCTGTTGAGGAGGGCCACGAAGTCTCTTTGCCGATCCTCGTCGTCACTATTCGCCCATTCCGTCGTGTCGAATTCTTCCATCGCCTCCCAGTCGCAGAGCTTTTTCCAGGGAAACTCGTCCAAGGGATGAAAAGAGAGTACCGACTTCGACCGGACGATCCATTCTCCGCGGGAGGGCTTCACGATCTCGCCAAGCGCCCCGCCGAACGATTTGTCCGTTCCGTGAGATGTCGGCGCCCAGAACAGCCGTGGTGCGAACCGGATCTCCAGCAGGTTCACCAGGATCTGCTCGCTTTTCTTGACGGTCGGGCCCGTCGCGCCGGGACGGACGGCAGTCGCGACCGAGATCAAGGCTGCCTTGGCCTCTCGCGTCAGTTCGTCTTTCGCCTTGTCGAAGACGACCTTGCGTGACTTGCGTCGTTCTGGATCCGCGAACCACTCCTTGAGCGACTTCCAGTAGGCCTTCCGCGACTTCAGAGCCACGACTATCAGAAGGACTGGAGCCGTACCTTTGGTCCAGTATTCGATATCGGCGTCAACGCACGGGAATTCGAACGCTTGCTCGGTCTCGCCTTGGAGGCGTTCGCGCTCGGTCGCTTTGCCCTGGACCTGCAGAAGCAGGTTGCCGACCTCGCCCGTCTCGGCATCTCGCAGTTCAACGAAGCCATCGATGCCCGCCTCGACGCCGCCTGTCGGATAGAACATGAACCCCATCGAGAGAACGATGCCCTCGATAATGGACATCCCCTGCTGTCCAATAACGTCGCTTTTCCCGATCTTCTTCATGGCCTTATCCTGGCGCGGGATGTGATTCCTGTCCATCGTCGAAGCCGGTTGTGCCCGCTTGTCGTCCGTTGGCGATTGACAAGTCTCGCGTCTTGCGCGGGGCGGTCCGCCCCAATTTCGCCGCCCGCCCGCCTGCCCCCGGCGAGCCGGGCTCCGAGACCCCGTGCTGACGCGCCGGCGCCAGACGTGTGCTTCCAGAAAATCTAAAATCGCCCCACAAGTTTCAAGGATTCGATCGATGCTGACGAATCCTTGAAAAATCGATTTCAAACGAGTCCTTGAGAAATTTCCAAGGATTCATTCTTCAAGGATTCGAAATTCGAGGACTGGATTATTTTCGAATCCTTGAAAAATCGCATATTCAATTTCGAAGGACTCGTTTGCCAGATTTGAAAGACGGCGCCGGGGTCCGTACGGCCGGCGGCGGCCCACGCCGGTGTGGCCGGGGCCGAGCGCCAACGTGCCCACGGACTGCCCGACTGAGACGGCAAATCGGACCAATTCTGCCGGCAGCTGCTGCGGCGGCTCCGACAGGGTCTCGGCCGCCGTCATCAGCAGGATCAGGACCCCCACGCGCTGAATCAGTCTCGACGGTGGCCCGGCGTCCACCAGCTCGGCCATCCGCCTCATGGGTTCGCTATCGGCTCGGTGGCTTCACGTGGCTGAGGTGCGCCGGGATGTCGGTGGGCGGCCGCCGTCGACGCGTCCGATCGCTCGATCAAGGTTGAGGTGTTTGAGTGTTGAAAAATCCACGAGTGGTGGTACACAGCGGTGGTCACAAAACTTCACCGGTCGTTTTGGAAATGCCCTATTTTACGGGTTTTTGCGGGTGACGGCGGCCACTGGCGGGGAGTCCCCCCCTCTCCGCCACTACGCCGCGGCCTAAAACAACCCTGTGTAGTCAATGACTTAGGCAGGCGCTAAGGCGCGGTGTCCCCCACTGTGCACCCCAATGTGTCCCCCACTTTATCGTCCTGAACGCCTCGCCGCTCTGTCCAGCCAAGCGCCGATCTCCCGTGAACCGTTTGAGGCCATGTAGTCGTACTCGTCTGCGCCATCTGACAGTGCCACGAGGGTGCCGACTTCCAACTCCGCGATCCAGCGGGGGCGTGGGACATGCAACGTGTAGTCCCCGTACCGCCGCCATTCCCATTTGACGCCCCCGAAGCCATCCCCGAACGGCAGAAGCTCATAGAGGTAGTACCGAGCAGGCATGCCCGGCTGCGGCACAGGTCTGCCAATAGCCATGTAGTCCAGCGGGTTAGGGCCTCGCGTGTGGGGCGTTAGCGTGTGATGGTGTTTGATGCTGTTTAAGTGGACCGCGAGAAGGCCGCGTTTGTCGATGATTGATCTCGCGATCTCGTACCTGACCCACCGTCGCGACCACGTCTCCGATCCGACCAGAACACAAACAGCCGAGGTGCTGCTGACGCCGTAGCGTATGAGGTTCTTGATCGTCGTCTCGTCCTTGATCTTTCTCTTCTCCCACAGGCTGCTATCGAAGAAGCTCCGCATGGTGGCACTGTCGCGATGGGCGATCTTCCATGCGTTACGCACTACGTTGACGCGCATGGCGTCGTCGTAATGGAATGAGAAGAACGCCTTCCGCTTAATGGCAGGCTGAACCGGCGGTGGTGGCGGTGCGGGGCGAACCGGCGGGGCAATCAAGCTATCAAGAAGCCCTCCACCAAAAGACGGGGGCGGAGCGACCAGATCGGCCAGTAGTCCCCCTCCGAACTTGGGCGAGGCTGGTGGCCCTTTCAGCAGATCAGCAAGGGCATTCCGAGGCGATACAGGCACCGCGTGGGCTTTCGGCTGGGACATGAGCGCGTCCACGATGGCCCGCATCGCAGGGCTAAGTGGTGGTGAAGGAGGTGGCGGCGATGGAGTGTAAGGCTCAACCGGCAGTGCGCCGCCAAGTCCGAAAAGTGCGCCGAAGCGGTTCTCGAAGGGATCATTTGCCATAAGCGTATCTCGCTCCGATCACTGCTATGATGACGCCCACGGCCAGCGGGCCGTAGAAGTTGACAATCGACCAGCTACCCAGCGCCCGCCAGTACGGGACTTTGGGGGCAACTTTTAGGTTGATCTCGAACGAGGGCGCTGCATCCCAAGGCTGCTGCCTGATCTCGTCGAATAACGCCCTGAACCTGCGTTCAACGCGGAGATACTGGGCGTCCAGAAGTGCGAAAGTGATTAGGGGAAGCAACGCGAGGGCGGCAACTGCAGGACGCTGTAGCGTGAAAGAGAAGCCGAGGACTGCCGTCACAACTGTGATACAGTAGCTCTTAATCGACACGCCGTAGCCCGCCATGCGGGTCACGAGGCTCTGCAGCATCTCCAGATACTTCAAGCGCAAGTCAGCGGTCTTCTCAGGTGTCAGCATAGCTCCTCACAACCTGACATGCACTTAATGTCGATTGGAACCTGTACAAGGGCCGACGTTGGGGGGGACTACAAAAACACTGATCAGGAGATGCAGGCCCTCATGTCCCTCTCGCGACCACGCGAAGCACCTGCAGTGCCGTCCACTTGGTCCCCCCGCGAGCAGTCGGGATGCCACGCTCGGTCAATACTCGTGCCATCGCACTGGCTGAGGTGATGCCCTCAGACCTGAGCTTCGACAACACCGGTGCAAGGTCGATGGCTCGCTGCTTCGCTCTGTCAGCCTGTGCGGCGCGTCCTGCAGCCTGCGACTGCTTGGACAGCTTGATCCCCCGGTGACCACCGAGACGCGTGCCACGGGCCTTCGCTGCGGCGAGAGCGGCCTTCGTGCGCGACGAGATCAGACCGGCTTCCAGTTCTGCCACGGACGCCATCTGCTGCAGCATGAAGCGACCGGTCGGCCCCTCGATAGACGGTAGATCGGCGAACCGGACATCAACGCCAGCTTCGAGCAGCCTCGACAGGAAGGCCACCGAGCGCGTGAGACGGTCCACCTTGGCGACAACGAGCGGGCCCTGATGAACACGAGCCGCTGCAAGGGCTTCTTCGAGTGCCGGGCGATCACTGCGCCGTCCGCTCTCGACCTCGGTGAACTCCGCGACGATCTTCCATGATCCGCCGTTTAGGTAGCTCTCGACTGCGGCCCGCTGCGCCTCCAGCCCGAGACCAGATGCGCCCTGCTTGCGCGTGGACACCCGATAGTAGGCGACGAACTTCTTCACGGTCATGGTGGCAGCCCTTACATCTCACTCAACGTGCGTTGACACAGATGTAACGGGCTTGTCGGCCGAGGGCAAGAAGCAAGCAAGGTGTCATCTCCAGCGAACACGAAAGCTGGCGCTGCGTATTGGCGCGACGGGTGCCGAGGGGGATCGCTCGCTGGCCTTCCCCTTCAAAATGCCCTCTCAGATTTGTCACCAAACATTCGCGAGATGACGGGCCACCTCACGGCAGGGAGCTTAGGTGCAACTGAGGGGCCACTGTGATGATCACCCACTCGATCAGCCCATCCTAACGGTCCCCATCATAGGGTTCTCCTTAGGGTCTTGGATCGACACATGGCACCCTAAGTCCAACAGCCCCCAACCCGCCGTTCAACCATAGTCGGCCTAAGTGGCCTGTTAAGTGAACGGAGGGAGGGGGTAGGGCTAGACGGGCAACCTATTTCAGCAGAGGTTGTGGCGGGGTCTGCCAGACAACTCCGGGATTGTCATCAGAGGATCAGGGGTTGGCCGGGTAGAACTCACGCAGCAGCCAGACGGGGAAGGCAGGCACATCGCCCCGCCGATACGCGATGCCCTGTCGTTCACATGCGGCGATCAGGTGCGCTGCATCTTCACTGAAGGTGGCCCGAGGGTCTTCCAGAAGGTCGATAGGTTCGCCGAACTCGACCCAGTAGTCCGCGACAGAGAGCAGTCTCAGTGGATCGTGAGCGGCCTTCAGCGCGACGGTGAGGGCTTCAGCGGACAGGCGATGATGGTGGTGGTGATGCACAATGGTCCCCTTGATGATGGTTGCCATTCGTAGACACTCTACGTTTGGCAGGGGATCGTGTCCTCACACAGAGTTCCAGCATGCAGCGGTGCTGTCAACGTCGATCAAGTCGTTCTATTCCGCTGCCTCCTGAAGTGTCACGCGGGGCTTCACCTTGCGCCGCCTGATCGTGCTCTGGCCTTCGAAGTCATCGCGGACATTCGACACGCCCTTCGGGAGCGCCACGGCGTTTACGCAGGCGGTCATGGCCTCCCATGAAGAACTCCCCGCGTAGGTGCTCATGGTCAACCCCAGCGGCAACTTCACGCCATCGAGTTCGCCATCTTCGACTTTGTGCCCGACCACGTTAGGAATGGTCCACATGCTGTAGCCCGTTGCGCCGTTCAGTGACGCCTCTCGTGCGCTGCGAATGAACCACCGTCGCCAACTGTGGAAGTCTACGTTGGACTGCCGTTGTCCCTTGCTGGCACGTTCATCGACACCCAGCCGGACACGCTCGCGACTGAACGACTGCGTAACGGGAGCTGACCGACCACGCTTCGATCCAGGTTTCTGCTCGGGCAGTTCGTCGAACAGGTAGGCGGTAGGGGGCTTGCCGATAGTGCGCTCTGCGATCAAGGGGGCGAGAGCAGGGTGAGCGGGGATAGTCCGTTTGCCTGCCGGGGTCTTCGACTTGGCCACCACGATCTTGCCGTCCACACAGTCCTTGACCCGTAGGCTGCCGATCTCGTCGATCCGCAAGCCACTGAGGGCAGCCATTAGGGAGAACTGCCAATCCCGCTTGGTTTTGATCCCCTGCAGGAGGGTGCGAACCTCGTCATCGTAGAATGGGCGTTTGCGCTTGTCGCCCTCTCCCGTGTCGTGTCGCTGGCTCGGCGCTGTCACGTTCTGCTCACGCCACGGGTTAGGCTTGATGCCCTTCCTCTTGCCCATCCATTGCCAGTAGGCGCGAAGGCACGAGATGTCCTTGTTGGCGGTGGTGTGGTTCACCTTCGGGCGGATGTAGTTCTCATGCACGAAGTCGCCAGCGACAGCCTCATTGATGGCTTCGATCGACTGCATGGTCGCGGTGGAAGCGCACCAATTGTCCAACCGACCGACCATGCGACGAATGTCGTTCTGATAGCCGATAGAGAATGCGCCCTCCTCGAACCATTGATCGAGCAAGGCGGTGAACGGCGTGGCTGTCCCGCTCGCTATAGCGGCGAACCGTCTTGCCTCTGTTTCACCATGCAGTGCCATGATGCGGTTCACACGGTCATCGAGAGCTTCAGCGACGGTGGTCTGATGGTCGGTGAGTTGCTTCGCGACTGTTTCTTCCTTCGCAGCCTGCCGCCACCGCAAGGCTTCCTCGATCAGAGGGTTTCGCGTCTCTGCGATCTTCTGTCCCCGGAGCTTGGCCCTGAGGCGGCGGACGACCGGCACCTTCTCGCTGTCAGCTTCAAGCGGATTGCGGGTTACGAGCACCTCGCGGAGCTTCGAGCCGAACTGGCCCTTCAGCTTGGGCGGAACGCGGACGACGACGCGGATACGGTTGCCGTGCCACTCAAGGTGGGGGCCGAGCTTTGGCTTCTTCATGGATCAGTTCGGATGGGTCTTCATTGCGAGGTGTCCCCCACAATGTCCCCCGATCTGTCCCCCAAATCAAGGCGGTTTTCTTCAGTCGCATCAAGAGCTTCAGTAGCTTAGACGGATTGTAGCGTAGTGTCCCCCCCTCTCCGCCAGCCAGACGAAAAGCTCTTATCTTTCAATTAGATTGATGAATCTTCTCGTTGCGGGCCATACTTCGCGTTCGATGATGTCGGGTATCTGCCCCGCGACCGCGGTAGCTGAATTGATCGGCGATTTGAGCCTGCCCTAAATCCGCGGCGCATCATCGGGAACGACATCGCTGTCACAAAACTTTCGTCGGGCTGCGAATAGGGTGCGCTGAAATCTTTGTCTGGACCGCATGGACCCGGCACAGGCTGTCGGATCAATCCGCCGCAGCGCTGTCCGCGGAGTTCACGCGAGTGGCAAGCGACGACGAGCGCAATTTTAGTGAGCCGGTTCTGCAAGTGGTCTGCCGCGTCTGTCCTGGCCATCGGCTGTCTGCTGGCCGGCCAGATCTCCGCGTTTGCCCAGGCAGCATCGCCGGCCTCCGAAGTTCAATTCGATATTCCGGTTGTTCGTCGTCAGATAATTTGAGACCGCTCAGGCATTTCGAGAAGGGAGGATCTGGCTCATCTAGGGTTAAAGTTTAAGCGGCTTGCAATCGATGCTGCAAGCGGCGGTTTGCAATGGTTTCACGTTTGATGCGCGCACGCTCAGTCAGGATGGTTTCGGCTCGGCCGAAGTAAACATCCGCAGGCGTGAGGTTGTCGATGCTCTCATGATAGCGGTGATGGTTGTAGTGTTCGACGAAGCCGCTGACCTGACGTTCGAGGTCCCTCGGTAAATGGTAATTCTCGAGCAGGATGCGGTTCTTCAAGGTCTGATGCCAGCGCTCGATCTTGCCTTGGGTCTGGGGATGATACGGCGCACCGCGCACATGCTGCATATCCTTGCCCTTGAGCCAGGTGGCCAGATCTTCCGCGACGTAACTTGATCCGTTGTCGCTCAGAAGCCGTGGCCGCTGCTTTATATTGACGTGGTCCAGGCCTGAGGCGGCAAGCGCCTGATCGAGCGTGGCCGTGACGTCGGAGGCGCACATGGTGGGACCAAGCCTCCAGGCCACAATGTAACGAGAGAAGTCGTCGAGCACCGTCGATAGATAGTACCAGCCCCAGCCAGTGATCTTGAGGTAGGTGAAGTCGGTCTGCCAAAGCTGGTTGATCGCCGTGGTCTTGTCCTTGAACTCATTAGCCGCCTTGATCACCACATAGGCGGGGCTGGTGATCAGGTCGTGCGCCTTCAGCAGCCGATAGACCGAAGCCTCGGAGACAAAGTATTTTCTCTCGTCGGTGAAGCGCACCGCCAGCTCTCGCGGCGACAGCTCGGGGTGTTCCAGTGCCAGATCGACGATCTGACCGCGGACATCGTCCGGGATGCGATTCCAGACCCGGTCCGGCTTGGAGCGGTGATCGGCCAGCGCCTCGATGCCACCCTCGCGATAGCGATCGTACCATCTATAAAAGGTGGCTCGCGGGATGCCGAGCTTTTCCAACGTGCGCCTGGCAGGCAGATGCGATTGCTCGACCAGCGCGATTATTTCGGATTTCTCGGATGCTGGATACCTCATGCCTCGTTTTCCCCAGCCCCGTTCATGCTTTTTTTGAGCAGGCGGTTCTCCAGGGTCAGGTCGGCCACCACCTCCTTCAATTCGGAGGCTTCGCGGCGAAGGTCTTTCACCTCACCGGACGTGGCGGAACGGGCCGTGTCACCCGCCAGGCGGCGTTTGCCGGCCTCCAGAAACTCCTTCGACCAACCGTAATACATCGAGGCGGCAATGCCTTCGCGGCGGCACAGCTCGGAGATGTTCTCCTCGCCGCGCAGTCCTTCCAGCACGATACGGATCTTCTCTTCCGCCGAATACTGCCGACGCGTCTGCCGCCGGATATCTTTTAGCACTTGTTCTGCGGGCGCTTTGCCCAGTTCGGATTTCTGCTTCATCTTCGCTCCTGACGGCTACGATGAACCAGAAATCCTCCTTTCGTGAAGTCCCTCATTTGGTCTCAGAGGCGATGACGCCGAACACCCCAACTCCGATCAGTTGTGATCAATCGCCGCGGGCTACCAGCATCAGCTTTACTCCCGGCGCAACGCAACTCACATTAGCATTCCAATAAGGGGAACTGCTGTGGCGGACGACATTGAAGTTGAATTGCAGGCGATCAAGACGCTTCAGGAAACACTTGAGCCGCTCAAGGATGAGGTAAGAGAACGGGTTCTCGACTACGTGTTTCGGGTGCTTGGCATAGCCTCTCCTGTAGGATCGCAGACAGCCAATCCCGCTTTTGCAGCCCCTCCGGTCGTTCTGCCGCCACCGCCAGCCGCGCATGTCGCTGCGCCGTCGCCGGGGGCTGTGACCGACGTGCTTACTCTTACAGAGCAGAAGAAGCCTACGACCGCTGGGCAGATGATTGCTGTTGTTGGGTACTACCTGCTGCATCATGCGCCGGAGGCCGAACGGCAGAACTTCATCACAGTTGATGAGATCCAGAAGTATTTCGTACAGGCGCGATACCCTCTGCCGGAGGTGCCGTCGATGGCATTGGTGCATGCGAAGAACGCCGGGTATCTTGATGTTGTCGAGAAGGGCAAGTACCGGCTGAACTCAGTTGGCCACAACCTCGTCGCCCACAAGATGCCCAAGGACACCGCCAATTCGGCTTCAACGCCTCGGCGAGCTTCCCGGAATTCGAGCAAGAAGACGGTGAAGAAGGTGGCCAAGAAGGCGAAGCGATGACGGAAGTGCCGCTCGCGGCTTGGCACGGGTTCTGCTCCGACTTCGTCAAGGTCGCTGGGACGATCACGAGATCAACGTCGGTCAATCTGAATGCAGCTTCCGTTCGTGATGAATTGAAGACAGTTGTCCGTCACTACATGCACCACGCGAGGCCGCTGCTTCTGGCCTCGGGCATAGATGTTGCGCAGCTCGACAGTAATCTGCAGAGACTACGAGAGCTTGCCGAGGGCAAGAACGCAACTTCATCGTACAAGAAGCCGATCGTCTTGGTGCGTAAGATGTTGCCCGGTCTGACCTCTCGGCTTGAGATGCATGCTGCTTCGGGTAACGGAGAAACGGCGACAACAGCTGAGAGGGAGCTTGCTGACGCCATCGGCGCATTGGTGCCGACTGCGGGTCTGTCGTACCAGCAGGCAATCCGTGACCTCGGCGACAATGGCCGCATTTCCTTTCGCGGAACGGCAACGGAGCTTCGAGAGGTTCTTCGCGAAGTCCTTGATCATTTAGCCCCTGACGCTGATGTGACTGCCGCTCCCGGCTTCAAGCTGGAGAAGGATCGTGATCGACCCACGATGAAGCAGAAGGTGAGGTTCGTTCTGAAAGCCCGAGATCAGGGCGACACTACTCGCGCGATGTCGGAGCGAGCTGCTGAAGCCGTCGAGACAATCGTGGGCGGACTGACAAGATCAGTCTACGACTACGGTTCTCTCGTGACCCATGTTGCTGGAGAGCGTCAAGCTGTCGTGCATCTCAAGCGGTACGTAGAGGCTGTTCTCTCTCATTTGCTTGAGTTGTGAAGCCCGACAAAAACACTGATCGGGAGGGACAGATCAGGTTGCCGCGAACTCGATACGGTTCAGACTTCTGCGCGTGCTGTGACGCGAAGCACCTGCAAGGCCGTCCACTTGGTGCCGCCACGGGCTGTCGGGATGCCGCGCTCGGTCAATGCTCGTGCCATTGCGCTGGCTGACGTGATGCCCTCGGAGCTGAGCCGCGACAGGATGGGTGCAAGGTCCGTGGCTCGCTGCTTCGCCCTGTCAGCCTGTGCGGTGCGCCCTGCAACCTGCGACTGTTCGGACAGCTTGATCCCCCGGTGATCGCCGAGGCGCTTGCCACGGGCCTTCGCTGCGGCGAGAGCAGCCTTCGTGCGCGACGAGATCAGTCCAGCTTCCAGTTCTGCCACCGAGGCCATCTGCTGCAGCATGAAGCGCCCTGTCGGTCCCTCGATAGACGGCAGATCGGCGAACCGAACGTCAACGCCAGCTTCCAGCAGCTTGGACAGGAACGCGACCGAGCGTGTCAGCCGGTCCACCTTGGCCACGACGAGCGGAGCTTGATGGACGCGAGCTGCCGCAAGGGCCTCCTCCAGCGCCGGGCGATCACTGCGCCGCCCTCGCAAGTTGCTTCGTCTATAGGTGCGCTAGCCTCAGGCAGTCCGTGGGAGAAGGGCCACTGCGGTCATTCAACGGAAAGCCGCGCGACGAGTGCCTGGGCGGCGAAATCTTCTACAGTTTGAAGGAACGGGCGGTCGTCATCGAGCAATGGCGCAACGACTACGGTCCGATCGGCCGCATTCATCGTTGAACTATCGATGGCCCGAACCGTCGACGTCTGAAGCCTACCATCGAGATCGGAGCGTCGCGATGCTGTAGTCTCTATCCCGCTGGTCCAAATATCCGGCAGATCAATTCCCGATACCGGAACCTCTGCTGCAGACCCGAATAACGGCTTGTGGCGGGCCTGAAGCGGATCGCATGTCCTCTCCGCCGCTACATGACAACGCAGTTGGCCTTGCATTGTCGTCCAACCGTAACAATTGCACTCTAAGAGAAATGGTCGAGGCTGGCGCGCTCGGGCGGATTGGTCTTGTCATCAAAGCAGCCGGCCTGAGTTGCTCGTAATCGTGTCCTCATGTCCGGAAATCAGATCGCACAGCATAAGCTGGAAGCGTGGCGGCGGATTAGGCGTCCACGCGCGCTTGGATTAGTCCAACGGGCAGCCGCTGTGATGGCCTTGTTCTCGTTTGCCGCGCATGCGGACGCCAAGGACGGTCGCCTCAAATTTGATATTCCCGCACAGCCACTTGCATTTGCGCTCGATGCTTACGCGACCGGGACGGGCATCGAAACCTTCTATGACAGCGAGTCCACGCAGGGGCGGCGGTCGACGGCGGTCAAGGGCGTTCTTGCGGCGGATGTGGCCTTGCGGATTTTGCTGGAGGGGACCGGCCTGGCGGAAGTGTCGAGCGGCAATGCCTTTGCGGTCGTTGCTTCGCCCGGGAAAGCTCAATATGGCGGCGCGCGGCTGAGCGAATTTGGTTCGTACTACAGCGTCCTGCAAGCAGGCGTGGCACAGGCATTCTGTCGTCATGCCGAGACGGTTCCTGGAGATTTCCGTGCGATCATTCGCTTCTCCATCGGGTCGTTAGGCGAACTGCAGGACTTCAGACTTCTCAATTCCACCGGTGATCTGCGGCGCGACGCGATCATCGTCGATGAGTTGCGCGACGTGAACTTCGATACACCGCCGCCGAGGTTGCCGCAGCCGGTCACAATGATGGTCGCGCCGCGGCCGGCCGAGCGGACCGGTGACTGCGATGTTGCTCCGGGACGACAAACCACGCGCGCCCGAGCGGTTCGGCCATGACCGATCCAGCCTGGGTGGGACTTCGCCAGTTGCTGGCGGATCGCTATGAGGACTTGCGGAAGCGGCTCACCCAGCGCCTGGGGTCTGCTGAGCTTGCCCGAGAAACGCTGCACGAAACCTGGCTGCATCTGCACCGCGATGGGCCGACGGGGACGATTGCCAGTCCGCCGAGCTATCTGCTGCGGATCGCATTCAACATCGCGACCGACCGTGGCCGCAAGCAGTCGCGGCTCGCTCGCCGCACCGAGGTCATGGCCGTGCTCGACATGGCTGACGATGCGCCCTCACCGGAGCGGGAGATCGCCGCACGGCAGGAGATCTCCGAGTTGGAGACAGCGTTGGAGGAGCTCACGCCACGACGGCGGATGATCCTTCTGGCGTCACGGATCGAGGAGGTGACCTTGCAGGAAATCGCCGGCCGGCTCGGTATCTCGCAGCGGCTTGTGGAACTTGAATTGAAACATGCGCTGGATCACTGTGCCGAGCGCCTGCAACGTCAGGTCGTCAGGCGATTCGGTCCGAAGCCGAGAGAAACGTCTATAGACTCGGCGTAGATTTTCTCGGACTCCATCCTGGACGTTTCCTGCCGTTTCGGAACGATAGCTGTCGTGACTCCACCGCTTCAAAACAACGAAGAACTTGCCGACCTGCAAAGCCAAGCGCTCGACAGGATGCGTCGGCTCGTCTCGGGCGCGGCCACGGTCGCGGACGTCGAGGATATCCGGCGATGGCAGGCGCAAAGCTCGCAGCACGCGGAAGCCTTTGCATTCGCAAGCCGGCTGTGGGGGCAGCTTGGTCCCGCCGGCGAGAACGTTCTCGCACGTAGTGATGAAAGACTTCCAGCATCCGCGCCACCGCCCTACCGCCCGACCCGTCGATTGCTTATCGGCGGCGCATTGGCAGCCAGCGCGGCCTATGTCGTGGTCCGGCCGCCGCTGCAGCTCTGGCCATCGATGTCGGAACTTGCGGCCGATTACAGAACATCAGCAGGTGAGCAAAAAAGCGTCAAGCTGGTCGATGGCGCGTCAATGGAATTGAACACTCGGACGAGTGTATCGCTCGCGAGATCGGATGCCGCGAACTCCATCGAACTGATTGATGGAGAGGCCTTGATCAATACCGGCCGCCAGTTGACCAGTCCTCTCACAGTGATCGCGGGCAATGGGCGGGTCAGTGCGACGGGCGCACGCTTCAATGTCCGCTACGACGGAATGCTCTCCTGTGTCACTTGCATCGAGGGGGCCGTCGAGATTTCGCGCCTCGGTGTGAGGCACCAGCTGGAGGCGCCTCAACAATACACTTATGGGGACCAAGGACCTGGAGCGTCTGCTATGGCGGACTTGTCGGCAGTGACAGCCTGGCAAGACGGACTCCTGATGTTCCATCAAACTCCGTTGGCCAAGGTCGTCGCCGAGATCAACCGCTACCGGCCCGGCAAGATCGTGCTGATGAATGCGCGTCTTGGCGAGCGCACCGTCAATGCCCGGTTTCGCGTGCAGAATGTCGATGAAATCATGACACTGGCGCAACAGGTGTTTGGTGCCAAGGTGACGTCCCTGCCCGGTGGGCTGGTGATCCTGAGCTGACCCGCAGACTTTCCGAACTCCTGAAATTTTTTTCGGTCTCGCGCGGCGGCGAACGTCCTTACCGGTTGAGAGAATGTCCGGCGCGCAGACGCGGCGTTCTTTTCATCAACGTCGTTTGCGCCGAAGGCCCGCCATGTCCATCTCTCGTTCCGCTCAAGGTTTTGCTGCCACTGCACTTCTGTTGGCGGGAACGAGCTTTCTGGCATTGACCGCGAACGCTCCGGCAGCGTTGGCCCGTGCGCTCAACGGCGGTAGCGGCGGTTCGCCCGCACCTGCCATCGCCTCTGAGGCGGCGGCGCAGGCCGCGCAGCAGGCTGTGGCAGCGACGCGGCAGACGCAGGAATCGCTCGCACGCGCGGCGCGCGCCATGCAGGACATTCAGGGTGTCCAGGCCGCGGCACGCGCAGCAGCGGCGGCCGCCCAGATGTCAACGACGGCCCCCGTCGCCGTGCCCAACGGTCTCGGGGCCGGCGGTCTGCTGCCGAACGCACCGCAAAATTGGCTCAATGCCAATGCGCCGACCCAGAGCGTCGATGGCAATGGCCAGACCCAGGTCGGCATCCGCCAGACCGGTGCGCAGGCGATCCTCAATTGGACAAGCTTCAATGTCGGCGCCCGCACCACGCTGACCTTCGACCAGCAGGGCAGGGCCGACTGGGTCGCTCTCAACCGCGTCGACCGGACCATGGGTCCGAGCCAGATCCTCGGCAATATCACGGCCGACGGTCATGTCTATGTGGTCAATCAGAGCGGCATCATCTTCGGCGGCAACAGCCAGGTGAATGTCGGGTCGCTGATCGCCTCGACGGCCGGCATCACCGACAGCCAGTTCGTTAACAACGGCATCTATGGCGTGCAGACCGGCACGAGCTTTGCCCCAAGCTTCCTGGCCGCAGGCGGCAAGGTCGTGGTGGAGGCGGGTGCCTCGATCTCCACGAATGCGCCTGCTTCGGCGACTGCGGGTGGCGGTTATGTGCTGATGATCGGCTCGCAGGTCGAGAATGCCGGCGCGATCACGACTCCGAAGGGTCAGGCCATTCTTGCTGCCGGCGACGATTTCGTGCTGCGCCGCGGCTTCGGCACCGATTTCAATCAGTCGTCGACGACCCGCGGCAGCGAAATCGCGCCGATCATCCGCAATGCGACCAGCGGTGGCGTCATCAACACCGGCCAGATCTTCTCACCGCAGGGCGATATCACGCTGGCCGGCCGTGCATTGACGCAGGACGGCGTGCTGGTGTCGACGGCCTCGGTCAATCAGCGCGGTACGATCCATCTGATCAATTCCGCCAGTGACGCGGTTGGCAGCGTCACGCTCACCGGTCGCAGCTTCAGCGCCATCATGCCGGAACTGGACTCGAAGGACACTGCACTGAATTCGCAGCGCGACGCGCTGATTGCGGCATCGGGTCGCAATCCGCTGGCCGTCGATCAGTTCGACAATCTGTCCAAGCTGGCGGATCGCCGCGACCAGTCGCGCGTCGAGATCGTCACCGGCGGCATCGTGGATTTCCAGAGCGGCTCGCTGACCATGGCGCAAGGCGGACAGGTGTCGGTCAGCGCCGGCAAGCGCGTCTTCACAGAGAGCGGTGCGGTGATCGATGTCTCCGGCGTCACCGGCGCGCGGCTGGCGATGTCGGCCAATCAGGTTCAGGTCAACGTCCAGGGCAACGAACTCAGGGACTCCCCGATCAATCGCGACAGCGGCGCGCTGGTCAACAAGAATGTCTGGATCGACATCCGCGATCTCATCTATGTCGCAGCCGGTACGGGCGGCTACGCCGGCGAACGTTACTACACCCAAGGCGGTCTGCTCGAAGTCGGAGGTTATCTCGCCAATACGCCGCACAAGATCGGCGAATGGGCGGCCGTCGGCGGCACCATTACGCTGGCGGGCCCGGAAGTGGTCGCGCAGCAGGGAGCGAAGTTCAACATCTCCGGCGGCGCGGTCAGCTATGACGGCGGCTATATCTATTCGACCAAGCTGATCGGCACCGACGGCCGCCTCTACAGCTTCGACGATGCGCCGGCCAGCATGAAGTTCATCGGCGCCGCCGGCGGCTTCGTGCGCACGCACAATATTCAAGGCAAGGTCTCCGATCAGCTCACCGAAGTCTGGAGCACGCTGTTCGACCGCTCGATATCGCGCCGCTGGGAAGACGGTTACACGGTCGGCCGCGATGCCGGCCGGCTCAATCTTGCGACGCCGACGCCGCTGGTCGAGGCTGACATCATTGCCGAGGTCATCAAGGGCGAGCGGCAGGCCAGTGCGCGTGCCGCCAATGTGGCCGATGGCTACAAGCAGGTGCAGAATGCCACGCCGCTGCAGGGCACGCTCGGCCTCGGCCGCTATGATGCGACCGGTACCACCGACATCGGCTTCTACGGCTCCGATGTCCGCTTCGGCGATTTTGCCGCGATCACGGCCGGCATGAAGGCCGGCGATGCGCTGCCGTCGATACGCAGGAATACGGCCTGGTTCGACGCCGGCTACATCAATTCCCTGAAACTCGGCGGCCTCGATTTCGGCACGCTCGAAACCATCACCTTCGAGCGCCCGGTCGCACTTGCCGATGGCGGCCGGATCACGCTGGTGGCGCCTGTGGTGGACTTCAAGGCGAATGTCACCGCGCGCGGCGGCGCGTTGAGCGTGGACAACTACATTCGCGACAATATCCTGGCGGGGCGCGGTATCGCGGCTGTGCTGCTGAAGGACGGCAAGGCATCGATCACGGTCCGCGAAGGCGTGACGCTCGATCTCAGCGGCCAGTGGGTGAATGCGGCGAACGAGCCGGCTGATCTCAACGGTCAGGCCTATATCAATGGCGGTTCGGTCACGCTGAAATCGACCCATGACGTGACGCTGCAGAAGGGTAGCACGATTGACGTGTCGTCTGGCAGTGCCGTGCTTGCGAATGGCAAGTTCAGGGGCGGTCGCGGCGGCGACGTCGCGCTGATTGCCGATCAACAGGTTTTGAGCACGCAGGCCGACGGATTGCTCACGCTCGACGGCGACGTCCGCGGCTACGGTGCCTCCGGCAGCGGCACGTTGAAGCTGGAATCGGGAACGTCGATCTCCATCGGCGGCAAGATTCTCAAGACCGACGGCGTGCTCGGCGCCGGCGAGAAGGCGCCAGCCGATCTGGTGCTGCTGCAGGATTACTTCGTCAAGGCCGGCGAGATGTTGCCGGGCGACTATACGTATCAGGCCGACCGGTTCATGGGCGGCGATCGGCTGATCGCCGTGGCAACCAATAGGATCGTTCCCAGGTTCAGAAACGTCGTGCTGGCTGCGGACTGGACGGTGCCGTTCGGAAACGGAAATACTATCTACACCATTGAAACACCCGGTAGGCAGTACACCATTACGGGTAAGCTCAATGCGGCCAGCGGAGGTATAGCGCCGACCGTTATTCCCGCGGGCACGATCGTCTCGATCAACGAAGGTGTCGTGACCGCGATCGACGGGTATATCCTGCCGGGCGATGTCTTTCCCAATGGCATTCCCGCGATGAGATATGTCGACGGGCCGAATGACTGGTTTCCGGTGACCTTTGCCAAAACGATCCTGGCCGGAACGGTTGCGCCGAACGATCTCACGCTGGCGGCAGGCGCGCGGATCGTTGCGGGGGCGGTGGCGGAGCGGGCCGCGAGCGTCAAGCCGATCCTGCAGTTGCAGGCGTCGTTGTTCCAGAGCGGTTTCTCGAACTACGACATCAATGGTCGCCATGGGGTCGTGGTGACCGAGAACACGCGGCTCGATCTCGCGATGCCGGTCTATCGGCTGGGCGAGAACGCCCTCGGTCTGGCGACCGGCACGGCGCCATCGCGCGCGCTGGATGTCTGGACGCCGCCCGAATGGACCGAGGACGGCCGCAATGCGCGCCTGACCCAGCGCGGCGGCGCCAGCATTTCGCTGCGTTCGACCGAGGTGACCACCGGCGAATTGCCCAGCGCGCCGGTCGAGATTCGTGCGGGCGCAACCATCCGCGTGGATCAGGGCCAGTCGATCACCTTGCAGGGCAGGGACATGATCGTCGACGGCGCGCTCACCGCGCCGAGCGGAACCATCAGTCTGACCCAGCCGGTCGATGCGGCACATCCGGGCCGCGGCCGCCAGCCGGGCGTCATCTGGATCGGCGAGAAGGGCGTGCTCGATGTGGCCGCGCGTGCCATTACCGCGACGGATGCGCGCGGGCGGACCTATGGCGTGGTCGCCAATGGCGGTTCGATCCTGATCGGCGGCGCGCGTGACTGGGACCAGACCGGCCAGGGCATCGCGCCGATCGCCTTCGTCGTGGTTCGCACCGGTGCAGTGCTCGATGCCTCGGGTACCAGCGCGGTGCTGGATATCCCGGCCGGCGGTCAGCAGCAGACAAGTGCGCCGCTCGAGGTCGCCAGCAATGGCGGCTCCATCGTTCTCAAATCGAGCCATGGTCTCTATCTCGACGGAACGATGCGCGCCGCGGCTGGGGGCGCCCATGTGGCTGGCGGCACGCTGGCGCTGGCGCTCGAAGCGCCGATCTATGCGCCGCGCACAATGGCCGGCGATGTGCTGCGCCATCGCGAATTCGTCATCGCCAATGAGCAGGGCGACAGCCCGATCGCCGGGGCGACGTCGCTGGCGGCGGCACGCGCCGGTCTCGTCACCGGCACTGCACGCCTCGGTGTCGATCGTATCCGGGCCGGCGGCTTCGACGATCTGTCGGTGCTGGTCAATGGCGTGCTGTCCTTCGATGGCAGCGTCGCACTGTCGATGCGCCAGAGCATCAGTCTCTATGCCGGCGCCTATGCGATGACCGACGCTGCGAGCGCCGATGCGCGCGTTGCGCTCGCGGCCCCCTATGTGCGATTGGCAGCAAGCACACGTATTCCCGACATGGACACATACATCGTCCCTGCCGTGCGCTGGGCCGATGGTTACGGCGTGCCGACAACGCGATCCAGCAATTCTATGTTCGGCGTCACCGCAGATCTCATCGACATCCGCGACCGCGTCAGCTTCGGCGTGCGCCAAGACATCGATGTCGATGACGTCAAACGGAACTATACGGTCGATCGCCGCGGCTTCGCGCTTGTTGACCTCACGAGCCGCGGCGATATCCGTCTGCTCGCACAGACGCCGACCATTTCCACGATAACCGGGCTGTTGTCGCCGGGCAGTATCGGCCTGACCGCCGCGCAGATCTATCCCGCGACCGGCGCGTTCGCATCGATCCGTGCCGGCTACATGACCGGCACCGACCAAACGCTGGTGGCCGGGAGCGTGCTCGACATCCGCCGCTACGACACCGTTCCCGACATGCCATATTCCGTATTCGGTAGCCTGGAACTCGCGGCGGAAACCGTCAATCAGGGTGGCATCGTGCGCGCCCCGTTAGGTACGCTCCAGTTCGCCACCACCAATAATACAGCACGTGTTGATATGGTCCATCTGCTGCCGGGCAGCGTCGCGTCGGTGAGCGGCGATGGGCTGACGATGCCCTATGGCGGCACTGTGGACGGCATCGCCTATAACTATAACGGCGCCGCCGCTAAACTGGCCGGGGCGGGCAATCTCGGCATCTTGCGCTTCTTCGCGCGTCATCTCGATGTCCAGTCCGGCGCAGTTCTCGATCTGTCGGGCGGCGGCGAATTGACGGGCGCAGGATTCCTGTCGGGGCGCGGCGGTTCGGTGAACGTCCTCACGACGCCCTTCGTCAATTCCAATCCCGGCTACACCTACAGCGCCAGGGGCAATCAGGTTTACGCCATCGTTCCCGGCAAGGCCGGCGCCTATGCGCCGGTCGTGCAGGAAGCGGGCTTCGGCCTGCCCAAGGTCGGCCAGCAGATCACCATTCCCGAAGGCGTGCCGGGCCTTGCTGCTGGCACCTATACGTTGATGCCGGCGACCTATGCGCTGTTGCCCGGCGCCTATCGCGTCGAGATCGGCGCCAGCATGTTGCCGAATGCGGCCGGTGTCGTTGCCACCGGCAACGGCTCCTACATCGCCAGCGGATATCTCGGCACCGCCAATACAGATATTCGCGCCTCGCTGCCGAACCGGTTGATCGTCTCGCCGGGCAGCGTCGTGCGCAGCCATTCGTTCTATAATGAGACGGGCTACAATGCCTTCGTGCTGGCCGACGCGGTGCGCATCGGCGTGCCGCGCGCGGCGATGACCGTCGATGCACTCAAACTCGACATCCAGCTCGGCGATATGCGCAGCGGTGACAACCGGTCGGCTTTCGTCTTCGATGGCGATCTGCGTATCGGCGCAAAGCAAGGATCGGGTGGTTATGATGGCACCGTGCAATTGCGCGGTGTCAGCGAAATCATGGCCGCCGGTACGAGCGCTACACCGGCTCCGCGCGGGTCATCGGTATATGCGGACGAAATCAACAAGCTCGATGCGCCGCGTCTGGTCATCAATGCCACAATCGGCGTCAGCTACGGTCAGGACGGGCGTCGCGCCTTCATTGAATCTGACGGCATTGACACCGTTCTGCGCAGCGGCGCGCATCTCTCGGCGGCGGAAGTCATCCTGGGAAGTAAGGGATATTTTGCTGAAACAGCCGGACGCCTGACCATTGAGGAGGGCGCATCGATCAGCACCATCGGCCGCGGCCGTGGCAGCTACGACTCGCGCGACGGCTATGTCTTCGTCGGCAATGGCGTCCTGATCGTATCGAATGGTTTGATCAACCTGGTGCAGGCCGAGCTGAAGCCGATCAACGAATCCGACCGGGTTGTGATGTCGATCGGCAGCTGCGTTACCATGGACTGCGCCAGGACGACGACGCTTGTCTCCGAAGGCACCATCGCAGCGGCCACCGCCGGTTCCTTCTCCATTGCGAGCAACGTGGTCTACGGGACGCGCAATCTCGTGCTGGCGATGTCCGGCATCAATCTCGGCGACGACGCGGCGCTCGCTGCCGCGGCTGCAGCGGGCCGTCTCGCGCCGGGGCTGGCGCTCAACCAGACGGTGCTCGCGAGTCTCCTTGCGGGCAACCGGGCGATCGGCGCCCCCGCGCTGGAGACCCTCGTACTTAATGCGCGCAATTCCGTGAACGTCTACGGCGCGGTCGATCTCGATGCGTCCAAGGTCGGCCGTCTCGTCTTCGGCACGCCGGCGATCTATGGCTATGGCGCCAGCGGCGACGTCGCGACCATCCGCGCCGGCGAATTCGTCTGGACCGGCCTCGCCGATGCACCGGCTGCGCCGATCGCCGATCTGCTGGGCGATAGCCGGCTGAATATCGCGGCCAATCGTGTCGTGCTGGGCTATGGCCCGAACGCCCAGCCCAATAACCAGGTCGCCGACAACCGCATCGCGCTGGGCTTCACCGATGTGAACATCTCGGCGAGCGAATATGTTACGGCCAACAACAAGAGTACGCTCGGCGTCTATCACCGTCGCGGCGCCTATGTGACCGGTGAGGGCTATCAATACACCGGTGGCAACCTCACCGTGGCTGCGCCGTTGGTCACCGGTGCGGCTGGCTCGGTCAATACGATCACCGCGGGTGGCGATATCCGTATTGTCGGAACCGGAGCTGCTGCCGCACAGTTCGATCAGCTCGGCGGAACGCTGGCGCTGAAGGGTACCAATGTCACGATCGACAGCAGCGTCGTTCTGCCGTCGGGAAGGCTCGTCGTCACCGCGATCGGCGATATCGTGCTTGGCTCGGGCTCGCGCATCGACCTGTCGGGTCGCTCGGTCGCGATGTTCGACGTCACCAAATATAGCTGGGGCGGCGATCTCGTCCTCTCCAGCAGCGCCGGCAATATCCGCCAGGATGCGGGCTCGGTCATCGATCTTTCGGCGCGGAACAATCGCGGCGGTACGGCAACGGTGACGGCGATGGGCAGCAGCGCCGGGCAGGTGGCGCTCAATGGCGCCATCCGCGGCGGCGCTTCCGGCCGATACGATGCCAGCGGCACGCTGGTGCCTTACGACGCAGCCGAACTCACCATGCAGGCGCAGACGATTGCCGATTTCGCCGGCCTCAACGCGCGGCTCAATGCCGGCGAAGTGTTCGGCGCCCGCCGCTTCCAGATCAAGCAGGGCAATCTCGTCGTCGGCAGTGAGGTCAAGGCACGCAATGTCGAGATCGTCGTCGACGGCGGCAGCCTCACGGTGAACGGCACCATCGACGCCAGCGGCACGCAGGTCGGCGCGATCCGCCTCGCGGCGATGAACGATCTCGTCATCAATGGTCTGCTCGACGCGCACGCCACAGGCATGCGCTTCGACAGCTACGGCCTTATTATCGATGCATCGAACCGCGCCAGTGTCGAACTCACCGCGCGGACCGGCACGCTCACGCTGACCGGCAATGCGGCGGTCGATCTGCGCGCCGGCACCGATGTTGCGACTGGCTCGGGCCGGTACCAGAACGACGGCGTTGCCCGCGGTACGCTCGCGCTCAACGCGCCCCGTGTCGGCGGCAATGACATCGCGATCAATGTGCAGGGCGCGACGCCGATCTCGGGCGCGCGAACCATCGCGGTCTATGGCTATCGCACCTATGACGACGCGCTGGAGGCGGCAGTTCCCGATGTCACCGGCCACACGCCACAGGAGATCACGCAAACCTATCTCGACAGCATTCACGGCGACAGCACGGCCTTCATCAATGCGGCGCTCGGCAACAACGCGCTGAGCGCGCGCCTTGCCGGCCTTGGCAGCTATCACCTGCGCCCCGGCGTGGATATCGTCAGCAAGGTCACCGCGACCAATCCGAACGGCGACCTCACCATTGCCGGCGATCTCGATCTGTCTGGTTATCGCTACGGTCCGAACGCAAACGCACCTTCGCGCGGCTTCGGCGAGCCCGGCGCGATCAATTTCCGCGCCAGCGGCAATCTCAACATCCGCGGCTCCGTCAATGACGGTTTCGCACCGCCGCCGGCCACGACCGGCGACAATGGCTGGATCCTCGATCAGGGCGTGCTGGCCTATGGCGGCGACCTCACGCTACCCATTGCGATCACGCTCGAGGCCGATTCAAAATTCCGGGCGGGTGCTACGCTCAATTACGATTTGCCGGTCAAATTCCTGGACTCTTTCGGTCGGGCGATCCCATTTCCAGCCGGCACGGTTCTGCCGGCACGCGCGACGCTCGGAGCTTTCCCTGGCGATGCGACGGGTAGATTGCAGCTGTCGGCAGGAACGGTCATCGATGCCAACATCTACAATGTCGATGGCTCGCTTGCTTACGCGGCCGGCACCGTCCTCGTCGCGAATGTGACGCTTACCGAAGGCATGCAGCTCGATGCCGGGACAGTGCTGCGAACAGCGGCGACTTTCGCGCCGATGCTGTGGCCGAAGGGCGTGCCGCTACCGGTCGCAGCGGTCACCACAAGCGCAGTCTCGCTCGCGGCAGGTTCTTTGATTCCATCCTTGACGGATGTGAAGCTACCCGGCGGCACAAGCATAGAGTTGCGTGCATCGTCTGGTGGCCGGCAGGGGAATAATTGGGCCGTGGCGCCGATGCTCGGCGCCGGAGCAACGTCATGGGACATGCAGTTCACGGCTGGCGCCGATCTTGGTTCGGCGGATGTGCGTGCGCGCAATACGCTCGGCAAGGGCAACATCGTGCTTGCGGATACGCATTATGCCTCGCGCACCAGTTCGGGCGGCACGTTCATCAATCTCAGCGATGCGGGTGCGGCGGCGCTGTGGGCGGCGCTCGGTTTCGATTATCCCCAACTCAGCGTCAACGATCTGGTTGGAAAGTCGCAGGCGGAGATCATCAACCTGCTCGCTCCAGGTGCCAGCTGGCAGGACTTCGTCGACGCCTACGGTCTGTCTTCCAATTTCTGGGACGTATCGACCGGTCATATCGAACTCGGTCTTACCAGACGAGGCGTGGACATCGTCGTGGGGTTCAATGGTCTGCCGTCCGGAATCAGCGATAGCAGTCAGTTGCTCAACTTGACACGAAGGCAGCTCGCGACTCTCTACGGGGATCCGAACTTTACGTGGGCCGACATCACCAACGATCCCGACTTCGGCGATCCGAGCAAGCTCAATCTCGGGCTCATCAGCATGCCGCCAACCACGGTGCATGCTGGGCCATCTTTCAGCGTGGTGCGTACCGGCACCGGCAATCTCGCACTCAGCGCCGCCGGCGATATCCGCATGGACTCGCTCTACGGCATCTACACCGCCGGAACAGCCACGACGGTCGATCCTGCCTATAACCGGCCGCGTGGCACAATGGCGGATGGCACGCTGCTCGGTCCGTCGTCGGGCGACTATGCCAGCGCGACAAATCTCTATCAGGCCTGGTATCCGGAGCAGGGCGGTAATGTACTGATCGCCGCCGGTGGCAATCTGATGGGCGACATTTACGGCGTGTCCAAGCAGGACACCCCATCGAGCGTGCTCACCGGCAACTGGCTGTGGCGCCAGGGCACTGGCAGCACGGCGGTGGACGAAGCGATCCCGACGGCGTGGTGGATCAATTTCGGCGCCTATGTCGCGAATTCGCACGGCGCGAATCCGACGAAGCTGGCCGATCTCGTCGGCTTCACCGGCATCGGCGCGCTCGGCGGCGGCAATGTGGCGATCCGTGTCGGCGGCGAGGCGGGCGCGATCGCGTTGCGCGGCAGCCAGGGCGTTACCGATGCGGGTCTGCATCGCAGCCAGGGGCTGTTGGTGGCTGTCGGCAGCACAGGCCGTGTCGGCGCCGATGGATCGCTGACCCTCACCGGCGGCGGCGATATCGACATGCAGATCGCTGGTGCGCTCAATCCGCAGCTCTCCCTGATGGCGGGCTACAACGAGCGGCACGCGTTGACGGGCTCGCTGATCGACCTGCGCGGCGACCTGCATCTGTCCGCCCAGGCGATCGGTGGCCTCAAGCTCGCCTATGGCGGCTTTGTCTATCCGTACGATCCGCGCGGCCTCGATCTGTTCATCGCGCCGTCCTCCGAAGCGCGCTCCGGCATCACCTTGGTGCCCGGCGACGCGACCATGACGGTGCAGACCCGCGGCGACCTCGTGCTCGGCGGTGCGGGCGATCCCGGCCGTTCGGTGCTCCTGAACGATGCGCCCTACAAGGCCGGCGGTGGCGTATATAATGGCGGCGGCCAGAGCTGGTTCTCACTGTGGACCGAACACACCGCGATCAATCTGATCTCGGCTGGTGGCAATCTCACACCGTCCACCTCGGCGGCAGAGCAGATCTTCAATCAGGATCGCAATCTGCAAACCGATCAAAGCCTGCTCGATGGCAGCTATCTCTATCCGCCGACCTTGCGGGCCGCAGCGCTTGGCGGCAGCATCTATTACGGTCAGAATGCTCTGCCCCAATATCTGAATTTCAATCGCAGCGAAAATGCGTATCCGCTCGTGACTCTCGCGCCATCGCAACACGGCACGCTGGAAATGATGGCGGGCACGACGATCTTCGGCGGCCAATACGGCTTCACCCTGTCCGGCGCGGGCGGCGTCGCGCCGACGCCGTTCAATCCGGCCTTCATGAGCGCCCAGAGCGATAATGTGAACGGAAAGCCGGTCTACCGGTTTACCAACGGCTCTGCCACGGGCACCGTCGATAGCAACGGCAATGCGGTTGCGCTATCCTATTTCTTCTTCGGTCCGAACAGCTCGGCGATGCCGGTGGGCCGCGCGGCTGATGCAGATCCGGTCCGCTTCTATGCGCTCACGGGGGATGTCATCGGTCTCGTGACGGGCGAGGTCATCACGAATATGGGTGGCGCCCGTACATGGTATAGCGGTTCGGGACCGCTAATGGTGCGCGCCGGCCGCGACATCGTCGGCGCCGGCCTCGCGCCGGGCGCGATCGAGGCGAGCTATTATCTCGGCAGCAAGTCGCGCGGCGATCTGATCGTGCACAGCAACCCGAACGACGTGTCGGTGATTTCGGCCGGCCGCGACATCATCTATGCCAATTTCGATATCGCCGGCCCCGGCGCGATCGAAATCTCCGCCGGCCGCAATCTGTATCAGGGTGACAGGGGCGCCATCACCAGCATCGGTTCGATCACCGGTGACAAGCGCCCCGGCGCGAGCGTCGCCATGCTCGCCGGTGTCGGTGCGTCCGGTCCGGACTACAATGCGTTCGCCGCGCGCTATCTCGATCCGGCCAATCTGGCCGTCAGCGGTACGCCGCTGGCAGAGCAACCGGGCAAGGTTGCCATGACCTATGAGAAGGACCTCATGTCCTGGCTCAAGGAACGTTACGGCTTCGCCGGCACCGATGCGGAGGCGCGTGCCTATTTCGCCGCGCTAGCGCCGGAGCAGCGAAACATCTTCCTGCGCAAGGTGTATTTCACCGAACTCACCGAGGGCGGCCGCGAATACAACAATGCGAGCAGCCCGCGTTACGGCAGCTATCTGCGCGGACGCCAGGCAATCGCGACGCTGTTCCCCGAAAGCGGTGCTGCAGGCAACCGGATCGCGCGGAGCGGCGACATCACGATGTTCAGCGGCACCTACACCGATGGTGAAAAGGATCCGGTCACGAACAAGGAGATCGTCAAGACACGCGACGGCGCGGTCCGCACGGAGTCGGGCGGCGACATCCAGATGATGGCACCCGGCGGGCAGATCGTGGTCGGCGTCGAGAGCCTCGTGCCAACCGACAAAGCTGGTCTTGTCACCCAGGGGAAGGGCGACATCCAGATCTATGCGCAACGCAGCCTGTTGCTTGGCCTGTCGCGCATCATGACGACCTATGGCGGCAGCATTCTCGGCTGGTCTGCGGAGGGCGACATCAATGCTGGCCGTGGATCGAAGACCACGACCGTCTATACGCCGCCGAAGCGTCGCTATGACAAATATGGCGCCGTCGAGTTGTCTCCGGACGCAACCTCTTCCGGCGCCGGCATTGCGACGCTCAATCCGCTGCCGGAAGTGTCGCCCGGCGATATCGATCTGATCGCGCCGCTCGGTACCATCGATGCGGGCGAGGCGGGAATCCGCGTCTCCGGCAACGTCAATCTTGCCGCGCTGCAGATCCTGAATGCTGCGAACATTCAGGTGCAGGGGACCAGCACAGGTATTCCCACCGTGCAGGCGCCGAGCATCAGCGCGGCGCTCTCGACCTCGAATGCGACGGCTGCGTCGCAACAGGCGGCGACGCCGAACCAGGGCGCGGGCAATGCGCAGCCGTCGGTGATCATCGTCGAAGTACTTGGCTATGGCGGGGGAGACGGATCGGCGCCGTCCGAGAGCGATGAGAACTGGCGATCGAAGCGAAGCGAGCGTAGCTACAACCACAATAGTGCGTTCCAGGTCGTTGGCGTGGGTGAACTCAACGAGACGGAGAAGCAGGCCCTGTCCGCATCCGAACGCCGGGCGCTTGTGGATCGGTAGGGGCTGCTGTTGCGCTCACCATCGGTATGGAGAGCGTAACGGCTGCCGATCTGGCCTGCGACTATTCCACTGTCGGCCGCGATCACGAAACCAATGACGATACTTATGTGCAGGTGTGCGGGCAACACGACCATCATCGCACCGAGAGTCTCGGGCTACTTCGCGGAAGTCTTGATCAGCACGAGAGTGTAAGGACCGATCAGGTGCTGGTACAAATCGATGAACGTGATTTCCGCACTGCGCTGTAGCTGGGTCAAGCGGCCGTTGCGGCGGCAAACGCAGCCATTCGTAATCTCGACTCCCAGATTCAGTTCCCATATTTCCAACCAAACCCAATCTTCCATCGAACGTTTTAGCCCATATGTGAGTGCAGATTTGTCGCGCGTTACGGCGAACCCGCCTGACGTCCGCTGCACAATTCGTGCCTGCAGTGCAGGCTTTTTATGAGCATCGGCGAAGGCGGGCGATCGAAGGCAATATAGGCAGATTTGGTCCCCCTCTCCGCCAGCCAGATGAAAATCGCAATAGAATCAAAACGTCTTTGAAGGCACGGCTTTCTGTCGCCGGGTGGGGCGCGATTGCGCATTCGCGCGGAACCAAGCGCCCGTACGCGAATTGAAGCGCAAAAATGCTGGAGGTTTCGATGAAGATGCAGAACGTTCGAGGCGCCAGGAACGAACAGGATGGTCTCATCGCCGAGAGCTTCGACCCCGGCACTCGTTTCGACATGGAGCGCGCTCTCGACAAAGCCTGCGCTGCTCTTCCAGGCAAACTCAACAACCATGACTTCCGCAGGAGAGTTGCGGTCAAACTTGCAGACCGTGTCCGCAAAGGTCCGTGCTCGGCAGACGTGTTGAACTCTGCCGCGCTCGATGAGGTCGAGAACCTGAGACGGCGGCGCGGCCGTTAAGGGCCTGCGCTAGCGGGCCTTCTGCAGCGTTCTCATGCTTGGCAAGACAGACACGCGCCTATCGATGCATTCGCGTTCACGCGCCGCGTCATCATGATCGCCCGTCAGGAGTCGCGCTGACCGCTTCCGGAACCCGGCCTCTCGCGCGGGGTTGTCGATCACCTGCAATCCGTCGTCGTGTCTGGAACTGCGATGAAGCCGCTCCGTATACCGCCTACGCTTGTCGATCGCGAGATTGCCGGGAAAGTTGCCCGGCACACGCGCCCCGGCGCCGAGCGCGTGGCGGAGACGCTGACATGGGGCGCGGATGAGCATCTGGTCATCGCCTGCGCCGCGGCATTCTGGCTGTTGTCGCGCGGAGGATCTGATCGGCTGCGCATGTGCGGCACGCATCTCCTCGCGGTGTCCGTCGCGACCAGCGTGCTGCCGCATGCTTTGAAGTACATCTTCAACCAGCGCCGGCCGGACAGACTCACCGTGATCGGACACCTTCATGGCATTCCGGTTTCGGGACGCCCCAACGATGCATTCCCATCGGGACATGCGATGCATATGGGGGCCCTGGCGGGCGCGGCATCGGCATTACCACTGCCATACAGGGCCGCGACCTGGATCGCCAGCATTGGCCTTTCATTCACCCGGATCGTCGTGCTCGCGCATTGGACCAGCGATGTCGTCGCCGGATATCTCGGTGGCTTTCTGGTCGAACGGATTTTTCGGCGATGGACCGGATATGGCCGCGGCCGGTGCGGCCATGGCTGAGAGCTTGATCCGGTTCGTGCTGGGAGGCGCGGTGGTTTCGATATTCGCGCTGACGGCCGATATCCTCCGCCCGAAGTCCTTCGCCGGCCTGTTCGGCGCCGCGCCGTCGGTCGCATTGGTGTCGCTGTCGCTTGCGATCGTCAAGCACGGGCAGGCCGATCTCTCCGTCGAAGCCGTTTCGATGATCGCTGGCGCCGCAGCCTTGCTCGTATTCAGCGTGGTCACCTGCCATCTCATCAAGAGGTGGGGCTTGTCGGCGCTACCGGCGACGTTGCTGGCATGTCCGGTCTGGCTGCTGGTGGCGTTCAGCCTTCACGCCATGGTGGAATGATGCTGGTCCGGCTGTCATTCTCGTCACTGGGCGATGGTCGGTGGTACGAATATGTCGTGCGCTTCGTGCTGGGCGGGAGCGCCACGGTCATCACCGGCCTGATCGGCGCATGGTACGGTCCGGGTGTCGGCGGGCTCTTTCTGGCTTTTCCGGCGATGCTATGCGCCAGCGCGACGCTGCTGCAGTCGCATGAACGCCGCCGCAAAAAGGACGCCGGGCTGGATGGGCAGCAGCGCGGCAAGGACGCGGCAGCGCTCGACGCGACCGGAGCAGCGCTTGGCAGCATCGGCCTGGCCGCATTCGCAGCCGTCGTTCTGACGGTCGCAGCCCGGTCGCCATGGGGCAGCCTGGCATTGGCGTCGCTGGTCTGGGCAGTGGTGGTCTGTTGCTGCTGGTGGGTCTACAAGCGCCGCCACTTTGGCAAGGTGACTCAGGGCTGTCCTGCCCCGCCTGCCGATCCATAGACCTGACCGGTTGCATAGCTTGCATCGGCTGCTGCGAGCTGGACGTAGATCGATCCGAGCTCAGCCGGCTGCCCCGGCCGCCCCAGGGGAGTCATGCCGCCGAATTTTTCCAGCTTTTCCATGGTGGCGCCCCCAGAGACCTGAATCGGTGTCCAGATGGGACCGGGTGCGACGGCGTTGACGCGAATGCCGCGGGGCGCGAGCTGCTTGGCGAGCGATTTGACATAGTTGGTCGTCGCCGCCTTGGTCTGCGCGTAGTCATAAAGCTCTGGCGACGGGTCTGTCGCCTGTTCAGAGGACGTGCCGATGATCGCGGATCCGGGCTTCAGGTGGGGCAACGTGGCCTTGATGATCCAGAACGGCGCATAGACATTGGTCTTCATGGTCGCATCGAAATCCTCGGACGACACGTCCATGATGGATTCTCGCGTCTGCTGTCGCGCGGCGTTGTTGACGACGATATCGAGGCCGCCAAGGTCCCGAACAGCGCGGGCGACGAGGCTGCGGCAGAACTCTTCGTCCTTGAGGTCGCCGGGCACGCCAATGCCGATACGGCCTTCGGCCTCGATCAACTGCAGCACCTCGTCCGCATCGGGCTGTTCCGCGGGCAGGTAGTTGATAAGCACATCCGCTCCCTCGCGCGCGAAGGCGATCGCAGCGGCGCGACCCATGCCGGAATCGCCGCCGGTCACGAGTGCCTTGCGTCCAAGCAACCGGCCCGAGCCCTTGTAACTATGCTCACCATGGTCCGGCCTCGGATCCATGTCGCGGGCGAGGCCAGGCCAGGGCTGCGACTGACGCTTGAATGGCGGTTGGGGATATTTCGCGCGGGGATCGTTCATCGAGACGGAAGACATCGAATTTCCTCCTTGGCGATGACCTGCGGCGCGGTACCAATTGTCACCGTGCGCAACGTCGCTGATGTCATGGAGCGTTCCTGCATCGTCCGCTCCGACAAGCCTTTGTTCGTTGCAACGTTCCGCGCGAGATGGGCCGAAAGCGGTGGAGGCCGCCGCATCTCACCGGAATGGTTGTTCACCATCGTTACCCGATGTCGGGACCGGAACCGCACGATGCCGAAGTGATCAGGCCGAGCTGTGATGCTCAGTGGTCGTCGCGCCAGAGGTCCGGAATATGGGCGGACTGCAGGACCTCGATCTGTTCCGAATAGCGCGTGCGATACATCTGCATCAGTGAGTCATGTCCTTCGTCCGAAGAACTGCAGAGTGCGTCCTCGACGATGATCGTGCGAAAACCCAGATCGACCGCGCTCAGCGCCGTCGAAAGAACGCAGACATCTGTCTCGGCGCCCGACAGAATGATTGTATCGATGCCTTTCTCCATCAAGAAGGCGTATAGCGGCGTACCGGAAAATGCCGAATAGCGGGTCTTCTCGAGGCTGATGCCGGGTGGGATCATCGTTGCGAGCGGGGCGACTAGATCGAGCTGCGCCAATGGAAGCACGCCGGTCGTCACGCTACGCCATCTCTCGAAATATTGTCGCCAGCGACCTTGCCGGTCGTCCGGATGCTCTGGCGGGATGAACTTCGTAAAGATGTTGCGGCTCGGCCTCAGTTCGGCGAGGCGAACGACTGTGGGGAGAACCCGTTCCATCCACGCGGTTTCCCATACTCCGCCGTAGGCAAACAGCCGTTGCATGTCGACGCAGAGATGAACGGCATTTTCAATCGGAACGGAATTCTCGGGCTTTTGCATGGAAACCGCCGCCATAAGCAGGCCTTCAGCTTCTGTTCAGGCTCTCGTCAGTGAGCAAACAAGTCCGGCATCGCCGGTGCGGTTCCAGCAGACGTGACCCCGGAACAAGGCTGATCCAACCGCGTTCACGCGAGTGGAAATCATGGAGGCCGTTATGGACAATCTGCAGAATCGCGGACAGCCGGATCGCAGCAAGATCAACATGCATGAGCCCCACGAGGTCAAATACTGGACGCACCAGCTTGGCGTATCTCAAGACCAGCTGAAGAAAGTCATCGAGAAAGTGGGGAATTCCGCTGCAGCGGTTCGCAAAGAACTCGCTTCCTGATCCGGTCCGTCGGTCGCGTTCACCGCGAGATGAAGGCGGACGATACGACGGAGCGTAACCATGGCGCGTGTTCTGGTCGGCACGTCGGGCTGGCACTATCAATCGTGGCGCGGCCCGTTCTTCCCGGATGGTCTGCCGCTCAAACTGCAGCTTCGCTATTACGCCAGCCAGCTGGAGACCACGGAGCTCAACGGTGTCTTCTACCGCACGCCGACGCCGAAAGCGGTGAAAGGCTGGGCGGCGGAAACCGGCAAGGATTTCATTTTCACCTGGAAAGCGTCGAAATTCATCACCCATTGGAAGCGGCTGTCGGCCGCCTCCGAAAACAGTCTCGATCTCATGGAAGATCGTATCGCACTGCTCGGCCGCAAGGCCGGACCGATCCTGTTTCAGCTGCCGCCGCAATTTCCCGCCGATCCAGATCGCTTGTCCGCCTTCGTCCGTCTGCTGTCGAAGAAGCGGCGTTACTGTTTCGAGTTCCGTCACCCCAGCTGGTACCAGCCAACGGTGCTTCGCATCCTGAAGGATCGCAATATCGCGCTGTGCCTGTCGGATCATCACGACGCACCGGCGCCGTGGCGGCGCACAGCGGATTTCGTCTATGTCCGCGGTCACGGTCCCGGTGGACGCTATCGCGGGCACTACACCGCGAGGACGCTCCGGCAATGGGCCGAGCGGATCACGTCCTGGCGCAAGCAGGGTTGCGACGTATTCGTCTATTTCGACAACGATCAAAAAAGCGCTGCGCCTGCCGATGCCTTGAAGCTCCGCCAGTTGCTGAAGCCGGCGCGCGCCCGCTCCTGACGGGCCGGAAGCTTTTCTCGAAAAGCAATGCGGCCCGCCGGATCGTGCGCATATGAGGTCGGCGATCAAATCTGGGTATGCTGGCCGCCAGGCCGCGAGATGCTGCTGAGCGCTTGGCCGGCGCTGTCCCATGTCTCTCGCGCGACATCGCCCAAGGCAATGATTCCGACCAGACGCTTGTCGCGATCGAGGACGGGCAGGCGCCTCACCTGGAGATCGGCCATGTTCTGGCAGATATCCTCGAGTTCATCGTCTTCGAAGCAGTATCTGACTTCCTCTGTCATTGCTTCTCCGACCGGCGTGTCGGGGCCGCGGCCCTTGGCGACGGCACGCACCGCAATATCGCGGTCGGCGATCATCCCGACCAGGCGATCATTCTCCCCGACCGGCAGCAAGCCGATGCCTTGCGTCGCCATCGCCTCCGCGGCCATCTGGACGGTTTCGGACGGGTTCACGATACATACGTTCGGGGTCATGACTTCACTGATCCGCATGTCAGGCTCCTTCGCGGGTTGCATGCGCGTAGGACGGATCAAAGCCGACCTTGTTCCTCGACGACGATCGGTTTTTGCCTTGGTGATAGAACGCGCGGATGATTTCCGCGCATCGCCCGACAGGAAGATTGTAGCCGACGCTGCTCTCAGCCGAGGCGGAACAGGGTGCAATGATAGCTGTTTTAGGGACATGCGGAGCGAGATGGCCGTGAGATCAGATTGTTCCTTCGAACTCCAATTTCCATGACGCACGACGGAAGGGATGGGCGGGATTTGCCGATCACGGTCGACAAGATTTTGAACGTGCAGCACCTGGCGTGAGAGGAGGATAACATGAGCAAGGAAACACCGAAGGACGATCCCCGGCAGCGGACCGACTGGGGCTCTCAAAAGCAGACCGAGGAGCCTTGGAATGGGCCGCCGGAAAAGGATCAGTTCGATCCCAAGAGCAAGCCGGACCTCGAGAAGTGGAAAGATACAAAGACACACTAGGCAGGATTTGAGGACGAGTAGCGTTGTCGTGCCGGGAGCTTGCAGATGGCAAGGCATCAATGCGGTGTAATTCCCGTCCGGTTCGTCGATTACGCGATTGCGGTCGGCTTTGGCGGATGCGCCGTCCGGGGATGACGGTCATGCAGAGCAGTTGCCAGCATATTTGCACTTACGGCGTCGCCGGTGGCGGCCTTGAACAACAATCTTTGCGCATCGGGCGGCAGGTCGGGCCAGACCTCGAGGGCGGCCCGTCCGAGAAGAGCTGCGATCTGTATGTCGTTCATCCGTATCTCCAGCTGCAAAAAGGCACCCGAACGCCGAGGAGGTTTTCCATCGCTTGAAAATCAGCGGCTCGACACCGAAGGTTTGAATGACCGCCTGATATGATCGGATGAAATTCCGACACGGTTCGGGGTTGCGATGCGATGTAGATAAAAAGACGGGCGGATCGGCACGATCCGCTCGTCTTCATGTCCGCTGTTCACGTAGAGGTCTGATCGGTCTCTTTAGGCCGCCTGAGCATTGAGAGCCGAAGTCGCGAGCTTCGATAGCGCGTCGTCGGTCTTCTTTTCCTCGGCGAGGGTCAGATCGATGAGCTTGATTGCATCCTTGTGGCCGAGGGTTGCGGCCCACGTCTTCAACGTGCCGTAACGGGAGATTTCGTAATGTTCGACCGCCTGGGCCGCGGCCAGCAGGCCCGGATCGAGGGCCGGCGTATCGGCATATTCCTCCATGATCTCTTTGCCCTCGTCGAGAATGCCTTCGATCGCGTCGCACTTCTTGCCGCGGGCTGCCTTTCCGAGCGCTTCAAAGATCTGTTCGAGCCGATCGATCTGCTCTTCTGTCTCGACATGATGCTTTTCGAAGGCGGCGCGAAGCTGGTCCGAACTCGCCGCCTTTGCCATTCTTGGCAGCGCTTTGTAGATCTGTTTTTCGGCGTAATAGATATCCTTGAGCGTGTCGAGGAAGAGATCGTTCAGGTCTTTGTCGGCCATGGCTGTAATCCTTGAAGTGTGAGAAGGGTTTTTCAATGCTGACTTTCGCGCGGTGTTCCAGAACACATCGGTAGCGTCTGTAATGTTCGGCGGAACATCACCCGTTTCGAGAAGATGCGGTTGATCGAGGGGCCCTGCTTCAGATTGGGCAATCCGCCTAGTCGCGGGGGCTCTCGCTAACTGAGTTCGCCGCACGCCTTCCAAACAAAGTCCGGCGAGGCGCGGCAGCGGAATGTCAAACCCATGGGGTTCCGTAATAGTCGTAGACTGATCGCGAGCGCCTCGTGTCCGACCAATCCCAGCTGTCATTCACGCCGTATTTCGGCGCACCATCGAGCTGGGCCCTGGTGATATTGGTGACGTAGCCTTCCAAGTCCGTGTTGTACTTCAATGTCTGCCACGGCAGGGGATAGTGGTCGTTGCCGATGCCGAGGAAACCGCCAAAGCTGAGGACCGCAAAGCCCACCTCGCCGCTCACCTTGTCGATCATCACCCGCTCGATAGATCCGATCTTCTCGCTGTCGGGGCCGTAAACCGCAGTGCCCTCGACCTTGTCGCTGCCAATCAGATTTCCAATCTCGTCATTCGCCATTTCAGTCTCCCTCGGTTTGTGCCCGGTAAACCGGAAGTATCGGGTGTTGTTCCGGAGCAAATTGTTGCACGAGAAAAGCCCGGCCGAAGCCGGGCTTTTCCGCTTGCATCGCGCGGCGATTACCGCTGACCGCCCTTGCGACCTGCCTCGCTGGCACGATCGGGATTCTGAGCGAAGTTGCCTCCGCCCTGCTGACCCTTGCTGCTACCGCTTTGGGACTGTTGATGGCTATGTTCGCCACCCTTGTGTCCTGCTTCCGATGCGCGCTCGCGGTCGTTCGCGAAATTACCCGAGCCGCCACGTTCCGTATTTGCCATGTTTGTCTCCATCGGCTGTTTTCCTGCCTTGCACGTCAATCACTGAAATTCGGATTGGTTGTCCCACATTGGTGGAGAATCGATGGCGTTATCAGGACGCCAGTTGCGGGCGCATCAGAAACGCCGCTTGTTGTCCGGCATCCCGCCCGAGAAACGGAACATAGACGTGTGGTTGTTGTTCTTCGCACGAAACTGAACGCATGAAGGACACTCCCATGACGGCGCTCTGTTGGAATGACAGGAATAAGAAGGGGACTGACGCTTCACAGCGGGCAAACACATGTAAAGCGCTATATGGAGCCGCTAACCAGTCTGACTCAGGAAGGGAAAAGTCGATACGACCTTCCTGGTGACCCATCGCAGTACACATCTCGAAGAAGGTCCGGACCTTTACAACCCTTCAAGGAAAAGAAGGACGGCTGTGTAAAGGTTGTTTTCCATCCCGCCGGATAGTCGCCGGCTCCGCGCCGGCGCAGTCATTCGCACATGATCTGGCAAGCTCGAATACGATAGGGTTCCATGTCGACTGATCAATCAAATCCCCCGCCCAAGGGAGCTGCAAGATTTGCGGCTATCGCAGCCGTGATCGTGGCTTTCATGATTGTCGCGATCTTCGTCGGAATGAATGTGCAGCACGCGAAAACGCTGCGCGAAGAACAGGCGGGGCAGATCAAGCCGCAGGATAAGCCAATGCATGAAAAGGATCTGTCGAAGTCGCCGCCTGATCGGAGGTGACATTCGACGGTTCAGTTTCGCACGATGACCCACGAACGCGAAAACTATCGGCGGGATTGGAAATACGCGCTATGGCCGCGAGGCTGACTCGTGAAAATCAGTTTGTAGCGGCGCCAAGCGCTGTTCGATTGCCCGCCTCGTGACCGGGCGCGCTGACATGAACCTCATGACCTTGCCGAATCGCGAGCGATGCTGCGGTGACGGCTGCTTCAAAGGCAGCCTCCTTCGTATCGTATTTGCCCTCGACATTTCCGTCGTGAAGGATGCTCCATTGGCCGCTGTGATCGATCACCGCATAGTTTGCCAGTCCCATTTTCTTGTCCTCCAGCGTCGGGAAACCATCTCGATCATTTCCAAAGCAGCAGAAGCGGCGTTGTTCCGTTCCTGCGGTCGTCTGAGGCACAGCGGAGGGGCTGGTGCGAACCCAACTATTCCGTTAAAAGTATTCCGATCATGTCGGATCGCAGGCATGTTCAACGAGCGGCGGTTCGTCGTTCAGTGTGCTTGCGCTGTGTGAGGGGCAGAGGACGCCGATTGACTGGCGGCGACCGCTTGCTCGACGTGTTGCCAGGGGGCTTTGTCCGGGGCGAAACGTGCGCGCAGGTAGCGCACGAGAGCGGCGGTCGTGTCGCTATGGAGCGATCCTGCAAAGGCCGGCATCGCCATGGTTTCATCCCGTGTACCGACGGGAAGGGGAATCCCCTGATGAATGGCGCTGATCACATTGGTGGGCGACACAGCGTGAAGATTGGTGTTGAGAGCCAGCGACGCGATCCGGCTATCGCCGCCGTGACAGGCTGCACATGCACCTTCGAACACCCGCGCGCCGACCGGCTCCAGCAGGCTCGCATTCAGCGCGGCCTTGTCGGAAGCAGCGACAATGGCTTCCGGGCTGTTGGCTGTAGAAGATGGTTCGTTAAAGCTGGCCAGATAAGTTGCCATCGCCCGAATATCTGAATCCGGAAGCGGCTGTAGCGATTCTATCACATGAGCCATGGGGCCGGCTGCACCACCGTGGTGATGCGACCGGCCTGTGCGCAGATAGTCGTAGAGCGCCTGCTCGGTCCAGCCGACGGGCGAAAGCGATGCGGTCGTCAGCGCGGGGGCGTCCCAGCCATCTGCAAAGCCGCCGGCAAGATGCGCTGCGCCTTTTGCTTCGGCACCCACGGCATTGCGCGGCGAATGGCAGGCCGAGCAATGGCCCAGTCCTTCGACAAGCTCGGCGCCGCGATTCCATTCCGGCGACCGGCTCGCATCGACCGGCGCCGGCGAGCTCGACAGGAACAGGGCATTCCATCCGGCCATCAAGGAGCGGATGTTGAATGGAAACTTCAGTTCGGTGCGCGGCGTGACGGCATTGGATGGGCTTTGCGTCATCAGGAACGCATAGAGCGCCTGCAGATCCGTTTCGCTGGCCTTGGCGAAGGATGTGTAGGGGTGCGCGGGATAGAGGTGATGGCCGTCGCGCGATACACCCTGTCGCATGGCGCGCTCGAACGCCGGATAGCTCCAGCTGCCGATCCCGGCTGCACTGTCCGGCGTGATGTTGCTGGCATAGACCGTGCCGAACGGCGTTTCCAAAGCGCGTCCGCCGCCGAATGGCCTGCCGTCATTGCCGACATGGCAGACGTTGCAGGCGCCGATGGCTGCGGCGAGGCGGCCGCGCTCGATCGTCGCCTGCGAATAGGTGTCCGTTGCCGGTCGGGCGATCGGCGAAATGGCCGATGCCCAGGGCAGGATCGCAGCGCCAGTCGCCAATGCGCCTGCGAAGGCGCCAGCGAGCGGCCATGTCCAGCGACGTTTGGCTGCTGCAACCCGCACCTCCCTGGCATCAGGCGGTGGCAGCGGGTTCAGCGCAGCGCGAACCTTCTCCGGCGTCAGCGGCAATTCACGGAAGCGGATGCCGGTCGCATCGAAGATCGCGTTGGTGATGGCGGCGGCGCTGGGCACCGATGCGGATTCGCCGGCGCCGAGCGGCTCTTCGTCCTGGCGCGGCACGAGCAGAACATCGATATCCGGCACATCCGGAAATTTCAGGATCGGATAGGCGCCCCATTCGAGACTGGCGACGCCCGTCTGGGAGAACTGGACCTCTTCCTTCAGGACGCGGCTTGTGGACTGGATGATATTGCCGTGGATCTGGTGTTTCACCCCGTCGGGGTTGATGACCTGACCGGTGTCCTGACCACAGACGACACGCGTCACGGCGATCTCGCCGGTGACCTTGTTGACGGCGACATCGGCAACCCAGGCGGCCCAGGCCGCGGCCTTGCCCGGAAACTTGCCGTGGATATAGACCGCATAGGCAAAGCCGCGCCCATAAAGAATGTCGCCGCTGGAGCCGTGCGAGAACGGCCCAATATGCGGCTGCCAGCCGGCACGCTCGGCGACAGCCTTGACCAGATCGATGGCACGCGGATCGGTGAGATAACGCAGCCGGTATTCGATCGGATCGACCTGTGCCGCGACGGCGAGTTCGTCTATGAACGATTCATGTGCGAAGGAGTTCGGCATCGCCGACACGCCGCGAAACCACGATGCGCGCGCGATCGGCGGCATGTCGTGCACCCGCACGCGCATGTTCGAAATCATGTAAGGCGGAATCGCGGTGCGATCGCCCATCTCGGCGACATCGGCAATCGGCGGCGCCTTGCCGGTGAGAATCAGCGGCAGGCTCGGAGCAAGGTTCGACGGATACCGCGTCTCGAAATCATAGGCTGCGGGGCCGCCTTCGTCATCGAGCGCGCCGCGGACGTCGATGACCTGAGCCGCGCCTTTCGGCTCCCAGGCGTGCTCCTGCTCGCGCGTGAGCTGGACGCGTACGGGACGCTTGACCGCGCGCGAGAGCAGGGCAGCATCGAGCGTCACGTCGTCGGCGCAGTTGCGGCCATAGCACCCGGCCGCCTCCTGCCGCTCGACCACGATGCGGTCCTCGGGCATGTCCATCAGCCTGGCAAGGTCGGCGCGGACCGGAAACGGATTCTGCGTACCCGACCAGACGATCAGATGGTCGTCCTGCCAATCCGCGACGGCACAGGACGGGCCGATCGAGCCATGCATCTGATACGGCCAGATATAGGATCGTTCGAACGACGATGCGGAGCCCTTTAACGTCGTCTCGACGTCGCCTTTGTCGGTCAGGACGCGCGTCGTGGATCTGTTGTTGCGCAGGGGCATTTCCGGCGCATTGAGATCGGGAATGATGGGCGGCGCGCGCCACACCACCTTGAGGGCCTTCATGGCCCGGATCGCATGTTCCTCGCGCTCGGCGACGACGCCGACGAAATCGCCGAGGACGACGACACCGATCAGGCCGGGAATTCCTGCTACGGAAGATTCATCGACGCTGATCAGGCTGTGCCCGACATGGGGACCGGCATCGAAGCCCATATATGGAGGACGAATGACGCGTCCATGGGCCATTCCGGGCACGCGAACATCGTGCACATAATGGAAGTCGCCGGTGGCTTTCTGTGGAATGTCGGTGCGGGCCTGTCTGTGACCGACGATCGTATAGTCTTCAGTCGGCTTGAGTTTCACCTCGGGATCGAGCGGCAGTCTTAGCGCGCGGCCTTTGATCAGATCGGCGAGCGTAACGAAGAGGTTCGCGCTCTCCGCATTCGGTTCCTTGGCCGGATCGAGGCGAAAAACGCCGTCCCTGCTCAGCTGCAGCAAACCCGGTTGCGTGCCAATGCGATCCGCAGCACGCGCGAACAGGAATTCGCGTGCGGTGGCCGCTGCCTGACGGAGTGGAACGGCCGTGATCTGGATTGTTTCGCTCGCAATCGTTGCACCCTGATTCGGTGCGACGGCCGTCGAGCCGAGAACCATGGTGACGTTGTCGAAGGGAACGTTGAGTTCTTCTGCGACGATCTGGGCCAGTGCGGTTCGAATGCCCGTTCCGAGATCGACGTGACCGTTGAAAGCGGTGACGGATCCGTCGGGATAAACGGCGATATACAGCTCTTTGACGCCTGCAGCCTCGCCATGAACGAGAAGGACGTCGCCATTCGACCAGTATTCGATGGCCGGCCGATCGTGTGGAGCGCTCACTGAAGATCCTCTCGGACGCTTTGGGCTTCGTCTCTGTAGATCGTTGCAGCCGAGCGCGCGGCAGCCAGGATCTCCATATGCGTGCCGCAACGACACAAATGATGACGAAGCGCGCCGCGGATGTCATCCTCGCTTGGCGATGGGGTTCGCTTGAGCAACGCGACGATCGCAATGATCATTCCGTTGAGGCAATAGCCACATTGGGCGGCTTGGTTCTGGATGAACGCCGTTTGAACCGGATGAGGTGCTGCGGCGGTGCCGAGCCCTTCGAGCGTGATAACCGATTTCCCCGAAAGAGCGCCGACGGGAACGGCGCAGGATCGCGCGGCATGATCGTCGATCAGAACGGCGCAGGCGCCGCATTCGCCCAGCCCGCAACCGTATTTCGGTCCGTTGAGGCGAAAATCATTTCGAAGGATATAGAGCAGCGGCGTTTCGGGCTCCGCCGTGATCCGCGTAGCTTCGCCATTGACGGTCAGATCAATCTCGATGGCGCCGTTCAGCATATCGACCCCGTCACGTTGGCCGGTGCGGATACCCTGCCTTGGCCTTCGCTTATTCCTGCAACATCTGCCGCAAAGTATAAACCAGCGCCATTCGCTCGCCGGGATTGAGTGGTCCGAAAGTCAGCTCGGTGATCTCCGCAGCGCGCGGAATCATGTGCTCCAGCATATCCGCCCCCGCCGCGGTCAGCGCGACGATGACCTTCCTGCCATCGACCGGGTCTTTCGCCAACGATACCAGACGCCGCGCCTTCAAGCGTTCGATGATGCCGCGGATCGTTGCCTGGTCGACGCCGGTCGCTTTCACCAGCTCGCCCTGGGATTGCGGACCTTTGTCGCGCAGCGCGCATAGCGTCGAAAACTGTACGCTGGTCAGCTCGGAGTCGCCCGTATTGGCCTGGAAGATCGCCAGATGGCGTTGATAGGCCCGACGCAGCAGAAAGCCGATCTGATCGGAAAAGACGTAAGCTGATTCCGGCTTGCTGACACTGCGATCCGGCGGTGGGTCTTGCATTGCGGTTCAGCCTCTCATGCTCGCCATCGTTTTCGGATGGATATGGAGTGGCTAAGGTGCCGGCATGCCTTGATGCAAGCTTCATTTTGGCGTGTCCAAAAAGTTCGAGCCGTCCGTCGTCATCCAGACCGACATCAGCAATCCGAGTTTCGGATTAGCGACCGCATCGCATCACCGTCGGCAGATCTCTCGTCCAAATTATATGTAGTGTGTGCGCTATTTATTGATGCCAAGAGACGATTGTCAATCGACAGAATGTTCTTCAGAGCTGCGCTAAAATGTTGCGACACGGCAGTTTTTTACGCACGCGCAGCATAAAAAGTGTGCGAAGGACGTATTGCGTCTCCGAATAAATAGTGTGTACGCTATAAAAATTGATTATTGGTCAGTCTCACTGATCAACACTGGAGCGAAACCTACGATGTCCAACACCCCTCGCATTGCCATTGTCGGAGCTGGTCTGGGAGGCGCCTGCGCGGCTGTCCTGCTGCAGAAAGCCGGTTTCCAGGTCGACGTGTTCGAGCAGGCGCCGGCATTCTCGCGACTCGGCGCCGGCATCCATATGGGGCCGAACGTGATGAAGATCTTCCGCCGGATGGGGATCGAGGACGCCGTCGCCAACAAGGGCTCGAAGCCTGATTTCTGGTTCAGCCGCGATGGCAATACCGGCGATTACATGTCGCGGATCAAGCTCGGCGAATTCGCGGTGAAGGAATATGGTGCGCCTTACGTGACCATTCATCGCGGCGACCTGCACGAGTTTCAGATCGCTGCATTCGGCGACGCCAGGCTGCATTACGACAAGAAGCTGGTCGAGTGTCATGACGATGGCGCCGGCGTCGACCTCGTGTTTGAGGACGGCACACGTCACCGCGCCGACATTGTCGTCGGAGCTGACGGCATCAATTCGAAGCTTCGCGAGCACCTGTTCGGCGCCGAGCGCCCGAAGGACACCGGTTGGGTCGGGCATCGCGCGCTCATTCGCGGCGATGCGCTGAAGAAGCATGCGTTTCCGTTCGAGCCTTGCGTCAAGTGGTGGACCGCCGACCGTCACCTGATGGTTTATTACACCACCGATGCACGTGACGAATATTACTTCGTGAGCGGCGTGCCGCATCCGAAGTGGGAGCACGACACGGCTTTCGTGCCTTGCAGCCGGGACGACATGTTCAAGGACTTCGAGGGCTATCACCCGGAAGTCCAGGCGCTGATCGAGGTCGCCGAAGACATCACCAAGTGGCCGCTGTTCTATCGCGATCCGTTGCCGGCCTGGAGCCAGGGCCGCATTGTTCTGCTCGGCGACGCCTGCCATCCCATGAAGCCGCACATGGCGCAGGGCGCCGCGATGGCGATCGAGGATGGCGCGATGCTGGCGCGATGCCTTGAAGAAACCGGGCTGTCGGACTTCGACACGGCGTTCAAGCTTTACGAAGGCAATCGCCGAGAGCGTGCGTCGCGGGTGCAGTCGGTGTCGAACGCAAACACGTGGCTGCGCACGCAGGAAGATCCCGCTTGGGTGTTCGGCTATGACATTTTCAATCATCCGCTGCGCAGCGAGGTCGCTGCATGAGTGCGCTGGCTCGATCCGGCTTCAACGTTGCCGCCAACGGCATCCGCCAGCACGTCCTGCGCTACGGGCACCGCGGCCAGCCACTGGTGATCGTTCCGGGCATTACCAGTCCGGCCATCACCTGGGAGTTCGTCGCTGAAGCATTGGCCGGGCAGTGCGACACCTATGTCGTCGATGTGCGCGGTCGCGGGTTGTCATCGTCGGAGCCCGAACTCGACTATGGCGTCGATGCGATGGCTGATGATCTCACCGGCCTGCTCGACGCGCTGAAACTGGACAATGCCATTGTGCTTGGCCATTCGATGGGCGCCCGTATCGCAGCGCGTGCGGCAAGCAAGCAACCTGCCCGTATGGCGCGTCTCATCCTCGTCGATCCGCCGGTCTCCGGTCCGGGTCGCCGTGCCTATCCGTCGAAGCTACCCTGGTACACGGACTCGATCCGGCTGGCGACCGCCGGTATCGATGCGGACGGCATGCGTTCTTTTTGTCCGACCTGGACGGAAGAGCAACTCGCTTTGCGCGCCGAATGGCTTCACACCTGTTACGAGCCTGCGATCGTGAAGGCCTTCAACGACTTTCACGAGACCTCCTTCCACGACGACGTACCTGGTCTCAAACTCCCGACCGCGTTGATGGTGGCGGGGAAGGGCGGCGTGATTCAGTCCGAAGATATCGCCGAACTGTCGTCGCTCAACGACAAGCTCCAGATCGTTCACGTCCCGGATGCAGGCCACATGATTCCCTGGGATGATTTCCCGGGCTTTCTCGGCGCCGTCGACAGCATCCTGGGCACTTCTCTGCGAAAGGCATCCTGATGACCTTCAAGACATTCCGCATCGGTCAGATCGTTCCGAGCTCCAACATCACGATGGAGACCGAGATCCCCGCGATGCTGACGGCTCGCCAGTTGATCCGCCCCGAGCGGTTCACATTCCATTCGGCGCGCATGCGCATGAAGCATGTGACCAAGGAAGAACTCGCGGCGATGGACGCGCAGTCGGACCGCTGTGCCCTGGAACTGTCCGACGCCCGCGTCGACGTGCTCGGCTATGCCTGTCTGGTCGCCATCATGTCGATGGGCCATGGCTATCACCGTGAAAGCCAGGCCCGCCTGCAGAAGGTGACGGCCGAGAACGGCGCTCCCGCGCCGGTGGTCACCAGCGCCGGTGCGCTGGTCGAGGCACTGGGCGTGATCGGCGCCAAGCGCATCGCCGTGGTGGCCCCTTACATGAAGCCGCTGACCAAGATGGTGATCGACTATATCGAAGCCGAAGGCGTCACCGTGGTGACCCATCGTGCGCTCGAGATTTCCGACAATCTCAAGGTCGCTGCGCATGATCCTGCCAAGCTGCCGGGGATCGTGGCCGAACTCGATACGTCGGATGTCGATGCGATCGTGCTGTCGGCTTGCGTGCAGATGCCGTCACTGGCCAGCGTGGCGAAGGTCGAAGCCATGACTGGGAAGCCGACGCTGACGGCCGCCGTTGCCACCACCTATCAGATGCTGAAGGCACTTGATCTGGAGCCGGTCGTTCCCGGCGCCGGTTGCCTGCTCTCCGGCGCCTACTGAGGAAAGCATCGATGAACGAGTCCGCGTCGCAGAACTACAAGGGCGTATGGGGCAATCGCATCGGCTTCGGTAAGCGTCCCGCCATCATCGTCGTCGATTTCATGAAGGCTTACACCACGCCGGGCGCGGCATTGTTCGCGCCGGGTGTCGTCGAGGCTGTTGCCCAAACGCCCGCGCTTCTCGACGCGGCTCGCGGCAATGGCGTGCCGGTCATTCACACCAACATCCTGTATTTCGCGAAAGATGCCGCAGATGGCGGGATCTGGGTGAAGAAGTCGCCTGTGATGGCGGCGATGGTTGCGGGAAACCCGCTTGCCGAATTCTGCGACGGCGTCGAGCCCCAAGCGGGTGAACTCATTATCACAAAGCAATATGCGAGTGCGTTTTTCGGCACCAGTCTTGCACCGACGTTGCACGCGCAATGTATCGATACTGTTGTCCTCGCCGGTTGTTCGACCAGCGGCTGTATCCGCGCTACCGCGGTCGATGCCGTTCAACACGGTTTTCGCACCATCGTGGTGCGGGACTGTGTGGGCGATCGCCACAGCGAACCACATGAGGCCAATCTGTTCGATATCGACGCAAAATATGGCGACGTCATCGGCCTGTCGGAGGCCGTGACGCGTCTTGCCGAACTAGCCGCCCGCTAAGGCATCCGTCGCATCAATATTCGGGTCCTCGAACCCACAAAAGTGAGGAAAGAGAATGGATCATTTCAGCTTCACGGAAATCTGCCTGCATCAGCTCAAGATGTCAGGCGTTCACGAGGGTGAGAAGCTCATCGTCCTGACGCAGGGCAATGATCGCCTGGATTATGCGGATGCTTTCATGGCGGCCGGTCAGCGCCTTGGCGCCAAGATGTATCATATGCGCTTGCCTGCGGTGCCGCCGGTCGGCGCCTGGGCCGTCGGCCAGACCGGGCTGGCCTCGATGCCGGAAGCCGTCGAGGCACTGAAAGCCTGCGACATGCTGATCGACTGCATCTTCCTGCTGTTCTCACCGGAGCAGATGGCTATTCAGGCTTCCGGCACACGTATCCTGACGGCGGTGGAGCCGCCGGAGTTGTTGGCCCGCATGCTGCCGACCAAGGAACTGCGTGAACGTGTCGAGGTCGGCGCAGAGCTTCTCGCCAAGGCAAAGGTGATGCGCATCACCTCGCCGCACGGCACCGACGTGACCTACAAGCTCAACACTTATCCGACGATCGCGGAATATGCGTGCACCGACAAGCCGGGCCGCTGGGATCACTGGCCGTCGGGGTTCGTCTTCACCGGTGGCGACGACGACGGTGTCGACGGCACCTTCGTGGTGGGGCCGGGCGACATTCTGCTACCGCAGAACATCTATGTGCGCGAGCCGATCACCTACACGATCGAAAAGGGTTGGGTTACCGATATCCGTGGCGGGCTCGAGGCCGAGCTAGTGAAGTCTTATATGGCGGCCTTCAACGATCCGCGCGGCATGGGCATGAGCCATGTCGGCTGGGGCCTCAATCAGAACGCCAAGTGGCACGCGATGGTGCCGGGCGAGTTCCCCGGCGGCATGGGCATGGAGCCACGGTCGTTCTACGGCAATGTGATGTTCTCGACGGGCCCGAACAACGAACTCGGCGGCCCGAACGACACCGCTTGTCACCTCGACATTCCGCTGCGTGGTTGCTCGCTGTTCCTCGATGACGAGCCGATCGTGCTGAATGGCGATATCGCCGTAAAGGAAATGCAGGTCGCGCGCTGACCTGATCCATGGGTGCCCGCACGCCAGATGCGATCTGGTGTGCGGGGCAAGGGCAGCCAAAACCGCTGCGATAGTCCTGAACTGCCGACTTGCGGGGAGAAATCCGTCCGCCAGAACGATCTCTGATTGCCTTGTGGTTCGTCATTATCTCACATAGAGGAAAACACCGTGTCTCAACCATTGATCACTGTCGAAGACGGCATCCGCCAGGCGGGCGTTGGCTGGTTTCAGCGCAAGCTGTTCGTTATTTTTGCGCTCGTCTGGGCGGCGGACGCCATGCAGGTGCTGGCGATCGGCTTCAGTGCGCCGTCCATCGCCAAGAGCTTCGGCATCACCATCCCGCAAGCGTTGCAGACCGGAACGATGTTCTTCGTCGGCATGCTGATCGGCGCCTTTGTGTTCGGTCGCATGGCAGACCGCTACGGTCGTCGTCCGGTCCTGCTCACGGCAGTTTTGATCGACGCTGCCTTCGGTGTCGCTTCGGCCTTCTCGCCGAGCTTCGAATGGTTGCTGGTCGCGCGTCTGCTGACCGGCATCGGCGTCGGCGGCACCTTGCCGGTAGACTACGCGATGATGGCGGAATTTCTGCCGTCGGATCGCCGCGGTCGCTGGTTGGTCTGGCTGGAGTCGTTTTGGGCCGTGGGTACCGTGGCGCTCGCGATCATCGCGCTGTTCGCGGGATCGCAGGGCGGCGATGCCTGGCGCACGATCTTCTTCGTGACCGGCGTTCCGGCGCTGATTGGCATATTGGTGCGGTTCTACGTGCCGGAATCACCGATGTATCTCAATCGAACCGGACGATCGGAAAAAGCGCGCGAAGTCATTCAACGCATCGCGCGCGGCAATGGCAACAATGTCGAGATCGGCCATATCAAACCGGAAGAGCAGAAGTCGCAGTCGGCCTTCGCGCTGTTCTCGCCAGAGCTGCGCCGTCGCTCGATCCTGTTGCTGATCGCATGGTTCACCATTTCGATCTCGTATTACGGTGTGTTCGTCTATCTGCCGGTCCGCCTGTCGGCTGAAGGCTACGGCTTCATGCGCGGACAGTACTTCCTCATCCTGATTGCGCTGGTTCAGATTCCGGGCTTCGCACTCGCTGCCTATGGTGTGGAACGTTGGGGCCGCAAGCCGACGCTGGTGGGCTTTCTGCTGTTGAGCGCGATCGGCTGTCTCATCTATGGCGTGGGTACGTCGTCGAGCGTGGTCGTCGTCGGCACGACGCTGCTCATGAGTTTCGCCCTGCTTGGCACCTGGGCCGGCGTCTATGCTTTCACGCCGGAAGTCTATCCGACGCGTCTGCGTGCCAGCGGCATGGGCGCAGCCGGCGCCATGGCGCGGGCTGGCGGCCTGCTGGCGCCGTCGGTGGTGGCGCCGCTTATGACGACCAATTTCACTCTGGCACTGATCGCGATCTCGGCGTTCCTCGTTGTGGCTGCCGGCAGCGTCAATCTGATGGACGTGGAAACGAAGGGGCGTCCGCTCGAGTAAGACACCAGCCGCCGACGTATTAGGTTGTCAGCAGAAGCCCGGCGGGTCAGCTTCAAAAGCTGCCTTGCAGATTAAACACAACGAGCCGGTCCAAAGCCCGGCTCGTTCATGCCCGTAACCGTGATCGCCTATTGCAGGCCTAATCGCGGCACGGTGCCATCGGGTTGATTGGGGATCACGAGGCAAGCGGCTCTTTCTTCCGTTCGCAGGCAAAGGCCTGCAGGATGGCGAAGCGGGCGAGTTCGATCGACACCGTTCCTTCGGCGGCCTCGATCAACAGATGCGTCGCTGTGCGCCATACATCGGTCTTGTATTCGCAATTGGGAAGCCGGGCGATGTAAGCGCCTGCATCGCGAAGCGTCTCGATCCGGCTGCCATCTGGAATCTGAATTGGGTCGGAAAAACGATCGGACCAGGCCATCACTTCGCAATCTTGCACACTCTCAGCGCAAGAGAACGGCGAACGACGCCAGATGTTCCGCCGATATGACGGGCCGTCAGATAAAGTGGTCTGATGTCGTGAATGACCGGCAATGTGTCTCGAAAGCCCGAGCAACGGCAGAGAGTGGGCGCTCCTTGTGACGCAAAAGCGTGAATTCGCGCAGGTCGAGCGCAAATGGCAATGCATGCAAGTCGCCATTGTGCAGGAAAGGCGCCACCACCGCTTCCGACAGGGCTGTTGCGGCAGCACTGTGGCGCACGGCGGACAGCACTGCTTCGTTCGAGGGCAGCGTCATCACCACATCCAGTCGGGCAGGGTCGACGTTGTGCGCACGCAGCGCCGCCTCGAAGACCGAGCGCGTGCCGGAGCCGGGCTCGCGCATCACCCATGACAAGGACAGGAGATCCTCGGTGCTAACGAGCGGCGTGGCGTCGTGCGGCAGCCGCGACGACGTCACGATCATCAGGCGGTCGGATGCCACGCGCTGCGATGTCAGCGCCGGTTCGTCGATTGTGCCTTCGATGAAGCCGAGCTCCGCTGCGCCCGAAATCACGGCGTCCGTCACGGTGGTCGTGTTGCCAAGCTGCAGTTTGACTTCGATGCCGGGATATTGCGCGTGAAAGCGCATCAGCCGCGGCGGCAGCCAGTAATTCGCGATGGTCTGGCTGGCCTGCAATTCGATCACGCCGCGCTCGATGCCGGCCAGTTCATCGAGCAGCCGCTCGGCACCCCTGGCGCGCAGCAGCATCTCGCGCGCCTCCGGCAGGAAACGGCGCCCTGCGGATGTCAGCTCAATGCCGCGGCCGACGCGGTGAAACAGCGCCACGCCATGCATCGTCTCCAGCGCCTTGATGGCCGAACTGACCGCCGAGGATGACAGGTTCAACGCGGCCGCCGCCTGCGTCAAATGCTGACGTTCTGCAACGGCGACAAAGGCGGCGAGCTGGTCGAGGGTCATGATCGTCCCAAAAATTCGTATAGAACAGCCTTATTTATGAGATAGATCGGGATTTATAGGAAGAATATTCTTCTCTCAAGTCCATCGAGGGAAGCATGTCCTCCACAAAGCGCATTATCGATCTCGGCCCCGGTCTGGCTCTCGCCGCTCTTGTGACGCTTGCGGCGTGGGGCGCGGAGCGACTCGAAATCCATGTGCTCGGCAATCCCTTCGTCGATGCGCTGGTTTTCGCCATCCTGCTCGGCACGGCGCTGCATACAGGCTTTGGCCTTCATGCCAGGGCGCGAGCCGGTGTGCATTTCGCCTCGAAGAGCCTGCTGGAACTGGCCATCGTGCTGCTCGGCGCCTCCATCAGCTTTGGCACCATCGAGCAGGCGGGCTTGCGGCTGATTGTGGTCGTCGCGCTCGTGGTGTTGCTCTCGCTGGTGATCAGCTACGCGCTGTCGCGGCTGCTCGGCCTGCCGGACAAGTTGGCGACGCTGGTCGCCTGCGGCAATTCCATCTGCGGCAATTCGGCGATCGTCGCCGCGGCGCCGGTGATCGACGCGCGGCCGGAAGACGTGGCGTCATCGATCTCCTTCACGGCGGCGCTCGGCATCCTGATGGTGCTGCTGTTGCCGTTGTGCGTCACGGTGCTCGGCCTGAACCAGTGGCAGTATGGCGTTACGGCGGGACTGACCGTCTATGCGGTGCCGCAGGTGCTGGCCGCCACGCATGCCATCGGCGCGGCGAGCGTGCAGATCGGCACCGTGGTCAAGCTGATGCGCGTGTTGATGCTCGGTCCCGTGGTGATCCTCCTCGGTCTGTGGAGCGGGCGAAGTAACGGAAGGCGGCCGGCGCTGCGCGACATGCTGCCATGGTTCATCGTCGGCTTTGTCATGTTGATGTGCTTGCGCACGCTCCAGCTCATCCCGGCCGCGGCGCTCGCGCCGCTGCACACGGCCTCGACGATGCTGACGATCCTGTCGATGGCGGCGCTCGGGCTGTCCGTCGACCTGCGATCGGTCATGACCGCCGGTGGCCGGGTGCTGGCCGCAGGCACGCTGTCGCTGGTCGCGCTGGGCGGCCTCAGCGCCGTCGCGCTGAAGCTGATCTGACGGCGCCGGGTACCGTTTGCGCGTCGTATTCCATCGTCGATGCGCCCGGATTGGTTCCTTTTTGCCTGAAATACTGCGCCACCGTTGTAATTGCGGCTGCGGAGTCTTATTCCACGGCGCATGAGCAACCTCGCAGTCGTCGAAAAACCCCTGATGGCCTGGGCGGGTCCAACCGTGCTGCGCAAGCCGGCGCCGTTCCTTCCCATGAGCCGCGCCGAGATGGACGAACTCGGCTGGGATGCCTGCGACATCGTGCTGGTCACCGGCGATGCCTATGTGGACCATCCCTCCTTCGGCATGGCCATCATCGGCCGCCTGCTGGAAGCGCAGGGTTTTCGCGTCGGCATCATTTCGCAACCGGACTGGCATTCGGCCGAGCCGTTCAAGGCGCTCGGCAGGCCGCTCGTGTTCTTCGGCGTCACCGGCGGCAATATGGATTCGATGGTGAACCGCTACACCGCGGATCGCCGCATCCGCAGTGACGACGCCTATACGCCGGGCGGCGAAGGCGGCAAGCGGCCGGACCGCTGCACCGTGGTCTATGCGCAGCGTTGCCGCGAGGCGTTCAAGGACGTGCCGATCATTCTTGGCGGCATCGAAGCCTCGCTCCGCCGCATCGCGCATTACGATTACTGGTCGGAGAAGGTGCGCCGTTCGATCCTCGCCGATGCGAAGGCGGATCTCCTGCTCTACGGTAATGCCGAGCGTGCCGTGGTCGAAGTCGCGCATCGCCTGGCCGATGGCGAATCGCCGCGCGATCTCGACGATATCCGCGGCGTCGCGCTGTTCCGCCGTGTGCCGGAGAACTACACCGAACTGCCGGCGGATGATCTCGATTCCGCCGATGAAGGCGCGTCACGTCAGAGCGGCGACACGGTGGTGCGGCTGCCATCCTGCGAGCAGGTCGAGCAGGACAAGGAAGCCTATGCCCGCGCCTCGCGCGTGCTGCATCGTGAAGCCAATCCCGGCAATGCGCGCGCGCTGGTGCAGAAGCACGGCGACCGCGACCTTTGGCTCAATCCGCCGCCGATCCCGCTGACATCCGACGAGATGGATGCGGTTTATGATCTGCCTTATGCGCGCGCGCCGCATCCGTCCTATGGCGATGCGAAGATTCCCGCCTGGGACATGATCAAGTTCTCGGTGACGATCATGCGTGGCTGTTTCGGCGGCTGCACCTTCTGCTCGATCACCGAGCATGAAGGCCGCATCATCCAGAACCGGTCGGAAAAATCGATCCTGCAGGAGATCGAAAAGATCCGCGACAAAACGCCGGGTTTCACGGGCGTGATCTCGGATATCGGCGGCCCGACGGCGAATATGTATCGGATGGCCTGCAAAGATCCGAAGGTCGAGAAGGCGTGCCGCCTGCCGTCCTGCGTGTTTCCGGACATCTGCCCGAATCTGAATACGTCACACGACGATCTGATCCGTTTGTATCGCAAGGTGCGCGAGACCAAGGGCATCAAGAAGGTGATGGTCGCCTCGGGCGTGCGCTACGATCTGGCGGTGCAGAGCCCGAAATATGTCGAGGAGCTCGTCACCCATCACGTCGGCGGCTATCTCAAGATCGCGCCGGAGCACACCGAGCGCGGCCCGCTCGACAAGATGATGAAGCCGGGCATCGGCACCTATAACCGCTTCAAGAAGATGTTCGACGCCGCCGTGCAGAAGGCCGGCAAGAAGTACTTCCTGATCCCGTATTTTATTGCCGCGCATCCGGGCACGACCGACGAGGATATGATGAACCTCGCATTGTGGCTGAAGAAAAATCGCTACCGCGCGGATCAGGTGCAGACCTTCCTGCCGTCACCGATGGCGACCGCGACGGCGATGTATCACACCGGCGTCAATCCGCTGCGCGGCGTGCGCCACGGTGCGAGCGAGAAGGTGGAAGCGATCAAGGGCTTGCGGCAACGTCGGCTGCACAAGGCGTTCTTGCGTTATCACGACCCGGACAACTGGCCGGTCATTCGCGAGGCGTTGAAAGCGATGGGCCGTGCGGATCTGATCGGGCCGCGGCCGGAGCAACTGGTGCCAGCGCATCAGCCGCCGGGGACAGGCAAGGCCGCGGGCACCAAGCGCCCGATGCGGCCGGGTGGTGGCAAGATGGGCAAATTCACCACCAAGGGCGTGCCGCTGATCCGCAAGTGAGCGGATTGATTCCGCGTCTTATGTGTGCGGGCGAATTGCATTTGGTTGGCGTAGCAGCTCGCGGCCATCCTTCGAGCCGCCGCTGCGACTCTTCAGGATAAGGGCAGGGTATGTTGTAGACCCTCATGGGGAGGAGACGCGACTTGTCCGCCGTAGCTCGAAGAGCGAAGGCGGAAGTGCTGTCTCGAACCACGCAGGCCGAGCACTATACTCATTCCAATCCCGCTCACGCATGTGTGACGATGCTGAGTTCCACAAAGTTCCCTCCGGGTTCCGCATGAATAGCTGATCAGCGCGGAAAACCGAGTTCCGCTCTGCTGCGTTGTTCCGGCATGACACACCGCATCGCAGAGGAACTGAAAGATCTGGCCCGTATCGCATTGCGCAAGGCCCGCGCACTGTCGCCAGGACCGGAGCGCAATGAGTTGCGACAGGTTGCACTCGCGCTGAAGACGCTTGCCGAGAACCAGGTCTGGCTGGCGGAGCAGTGGCGTGAGCGATGATCACCGCTCGTCATTGCGAGGAGCGCAGTGACGAAACAATTCAGTTCTTGGCTTTCTGAATTGCTTCGCTGCGATCGGAATGACGATCTCAGTGCTTCGCCTGCGCAATCACTTCACGCAGCATCATCACATGGATGCCCTTCTCCAGATTCACGAGTTGAGTGACCCGTACATCGGCTGCGAGGCTGCAGAGCATGTAGGCGTCCTCGCTCGAGAGCGTGGTGCGCGCTGCCACCATCGCGATCATCCGGCGCAATGCAATCCGCGCGGCCTCGTCGAGGTCGGGATCGAAAGCCATGGTGATCAGATGATCCTTCGTCTCGGCATAGGGCGCCTCAAGCTGCGCATTCTTGACGAGATCGATCCTGAAGGTCCCGGTTAGGCCGGTCTCGACAGCGGTGACGCAGACTTCGCCGTCGCCTTGCACGGCGTGACCGTCACCGCAGGAGAACAGCCCGCCGGCGGTCCAGACCGGCAGATACAGCACGCTGCCGGCGCCGAGTTCCTTGTTGTCGATATTGCCGCCGAAATGCGACGGCATAGTTGAGCTGGCGCGGCCGACTTCCGGCTTCGGCGCCGTGCCCATCACGCCGAAGAAGGGCTGCGCATTCAGCGTGATGCCCCATGGGGTCTTGACGAGGCCATTGGTGCGATCAAGCCCGATATGAACGCGGCGGAAATAATTGAAGTCATCCGGCAGCGTGCCCATGCCGGGACGGAAAAGCATGTAACCCCAGTCGTCGGCCAGCTGGATGTCCTGAATCTCGACGCGCAGCGCATCGCCTGGTTCTGCGCCGCGCACAGCGACGGGACCGGTGAGGATATGCGGCCCGAGGTCGGGCTTCACCGCGTCGATAATCGCGAGCAGTTCGGCGCGAGGGGTCATGGCAGGGTCGCTCGGCAGATGATCGCGAGTGCCGCTGACGCTGGTCATGACGACCGTCTCGCCGGGATCGATGGTGGCGATCACCGGCTGTTTGGCGTCGAAATAGCCCCAATGAACGGTTTGCGGTGTGGGTTGGATCTTCTGTGTCATTAGTGGCCCCTGATTTCAGCTTTGCCAGAACAGCATACCGGCTGAACCGGCGTTTGCAGCGCAAAATATCCTTTCGCGGGCTGGCCCGATGCCTTATTGCGAGGCCTGCCATTTTGCCCCGCGAGTCCCGCCGCCCATGATCCGCCTCGACAATATCAGCAAGCAGAACGGTCATCAGATCGTCTTCATCGAAGCCGCCGGCGCGCTGCTGAAGGGCGAGAAAATTGGCCTCGTCGGGCCCAATGGCTCCGGCAAGACCACCCTGTTCCGGCTGGTCACCGGCCGCGAGCAGCCGGACGAGGGTCAAGTCGTGGTCGAGCGCGGCGTCACCATCGGCTACTTCAGCCAGGATGTTGGCGAGATGGCCGGCCACAGCGCGGTGGCCGAAGTGATGGAGGGGGCGGGTCCTGTCAGCATCGTCGCGACGGAGCTGAAGGAACTGGAAGCGGCTATGGCCGATCCGGACCAGGCCGACAATATGGATGAGATCATCACCCGTTATGGGGAAGTGCAGGCACGGTTCGAAGAGCTCGATGGTTACGCGCTGGAAGGCCGTGCGCGCGAAGTGCTGGCCGGCCTGTCCTTCTCGCAGGAGATGATGGACGGCGATGTCGGCAAGCTCTCGGGAGGCTGGAAGATGCGCGTAGCGCTGGCGCGCATTCTTCTGATGCGCCCCGACGTGATGTTGCTCGACGAGCCGTCGAACCATCTCGATCTCGAAAGCCTGATCTGGCTCGAAGGATTTTTGAAGGGTTACGAGGGCGCGCTGCTCATGACCTCGCATGACCGCGAGTTCATGAACCGCATCGTCACCAAGATCATGGAGATCGATGGCGGCTCGCTGAATTCCTATTCGGGCGACTACGAGTTCTACGAGGCGCAGCGTGCCATGAACGAGAAGCAGCAGCAGGCGCAGTTCGAGCGCCAGCAGGCGATGCTCGCCAAGGAAATCAAGTTCATCGAGCGCTTCAAGGCGCGCGCCTCGCATGCGGCGCAGGTGCAGAGCCGCGTCAAGAAGCTCGACAAGATCGAGCGCGTCGAGCCACCGAAGCGCCGCGAGACCGTGGCCTTCGACTTCCTGCCGGCGCCACGCTCTGGCGAAGACGTCGTGGCACTGAAGGGCGTGCACAAGGCCTATGGCAGCAAGGTAATCTACGAAGGCCTCGATTTCATGGTCCGTCGCAGGGAGCGCTGGGCCATCATGGGCATCAACGGTGCCGGCAAGTCGACGTTGCTGAAGCTCGTGGCCGGTGCTTCCGAGCCGGATACGGGAAGCGTCACCATCGGCGGCAGCGTGAAAATGGGCTATTTCGCCCAGCACGCGATGGATCTTCTCGACGGCGAGCGCACCATCTTCCAGAATCTCGAAGACACCTTTCCGCAGGCGGGGCAGGGTACTTTGCGCGCGCTCGCCGGGTGCTTCGGTTTCTCAGGCGATGACGTCGAGAAGCGTTGCCGCGTGCTCTCAGGCGGCGAGAAGGCGCGTCTGGTGATGGCGAAGATGTTGTTCGATCCGCCGAATTTTCTGGTGCTCGACGAGCCGACCAACCACTTGGACATGGCCACCAAGGAAATGCTGATCAAGGCACTGGCGGATTTCGAAGGCACCATGCTGTTCGTCTCGCATGACCGTCACTTCCTGGCCGCGCTGTCGAACCGCGTGCTCGAGCTGACGCCGGAAGGCATCCATCAATATGGCGGTGGCTACACGGAATATGTCGAGCGCACCGGCCACGAGGCGCCGGGGCTGCAGCATAGCTAAAACTCCCAACTTCATGGTGAGGAGCGCGCTCTTGCGCGCGTCTCGAACCATGAGCTGGCGAAGCTCCGAGTCCGCCGACGCGCGCGTTGCGCGCTCCTCAGGATGAGGTGGGAGATTGTGGTGACGAAGGCAACGTCACCCCTTCAGCGCCGATAGCGACACGCCGCGCTTCACCACGGTCCGCATTGCGAAGCTCGAATGCAGGCGGGAGACGCCCGGCATGCGCGACAGGTGCTGTTTGTGGATGCGCTCATAATCCTGCATGTCGCGCGCCTGCACATGGACAAGATAATCGTCATTGCCCGACATCAGATAGCAGGACACCACATCCGGACATTGCGCGATGGCGCGCTCGAAGGCGGAGAGCGCGTCCTCGCTCTGCTTGTCGAGCGTGATGTGGACATGCACCGTCATCATATAACCGAGCTCGGACGCATCGATCTCCGCGGCATAGCCGCGAACGATGCCCTTTTTCTCCAGCGCGCCCAGCCGCCGGGTGCAGGCGGTGGGCGACAGGCCGACTTTTTCGGCCAGCGCCATCTGGCTGATGCGGGCGTCCTGCACGATCTCGCGAAGAATCTTTCGGTCGATGGAATCGAGGTCTGGGGCCATGGCTCCCCTCAGGGTGCAGGAATTCTCTAATGATGGGCCAGAAATCGTCGGAATTCGGCGTCTGTGATCGTAGCAGCGGCCTAAATCGCCGTAAAGCGCCGCTGATGGAGTGAGATATTGATGCCGTTGTCCTCGAGCGGAGGTGGCGGCCATGTTGGCGCGGGTGGAAGTGAATGACGGTGTTCAGCACGCCAGCGCGGTGCTGACTGTCGATCTGGCGGGGATCGGGCGCAATTACCGGCTGCTCGCCAGCAAGGTCGGACCGACCGTCGCCTGCGCAGGTGTGGTCAAGGCGGATGCCTACGGGCTTGGCGCCGACCGCGTCGCCCCGGCGCTGTATCAAGCCGGTTGCCGGTCTTTCTTCGTCGCCCATCTCGATGAAGCGCTCGATCTGCGCCATCATCTGCCGCGTGACGTGACGATCTATGTCCTCAACGGTCTGCCGCTCGGCGGTGAGGGCGATTGCGCCGCCGCCGGCATCGTGCCGGTGCTGAATTCGCTCGATCAGGCGCAGGCATGGTCGCAACAGGCGGGTGAATCGGGGCGGCCCCTCGCTGCGGTGGTGCAGGTCGATAGCGGCATGTCGCGACTGGGGATGACCGCGCGGGAAGTCACGGAGTTTGTCGAAGCGCCGTTGCCCGGGGTCGATGTCACGCTGGTGATGAGCCATCTCGCTTGCGCGGATGAAGCGGAGCATCCGGCCAATGCCTATCAGCGCGAGACGTTTGCGGCGCTCGCAAGACATTTTCCGGGTGTCCGCCGATCGCTCGCCAATTCCTCCGGCATCTTCCTCGGCAGCAGCTTTCACAACGATCTCGTCCGCTCCGGCGCCGCGCTGTATGGCATCAATCCATCGCCCGGCCAGGTCAACCCGATGCTGCCGGTGGTCAGGCTCACGGCGCAGGTCGTTCAGGTCCGTGATGTCGAGGCCGGCGCGCATGTCGGCTATGGTTGGACGATGCAGACGACTCGGCCCACGCGGCTGGCGACACTCGCGATCGGCTATGCCGACGGCTTGCAGCGGGCTTTTGGCTCGAACGGCGCGGTCTATTTCCGTGGCAAGAGGCTGCCGGTGGCAGGGCGCGTTTCGATGGACTCGCTGATCGTCGATTGCAGCGCGCTGCCCGAGGGGGCGTTGGCACGCGGTTCGCAAGTGGAGATCATCGGCGGCCATCAGACGATCGACGATCTCGCATCGGCAGCCGGCACCATCGGCTATGAGATGCTGACATCGTTGGGGCGCCGCTATGAACGAATCTATGCTGAGGAGGTCGACGCGCGCTGGCGCGGTCGTGCTGGGATGATTGCGATATGAAGGTTCTTGTTCTGGGCGCCGGCGTCATCGGCGTCACCACGTCTTACTATCTCGCCAAGGCCGGCTTCGAGGTGACGGTGATCGACCGTCAGCCCGGCCCCGCGCTGGAGACGAGCTTCGGCAATGCCGGCGAAGTGTCGCCTGGCTATGCCTCGCCATGGGCCGGGCCGGGTGTGCCCAAAAAAGCGATCGGCTGGATGATGGACAAATACGGTCCGCTGGTCGTGCGCCCGCAGGCCGATCCGTATCAGTGGCGCTGGATGCTGCAGATGCTGCGCAACTGCACCAGCGAGCGCTACGCGCTCAACAAGTCGCGCATGGTCGGCATAGCCGAATACAGCCGCGACCAGCTGCGTGCGCTGCGTGCCGAGACCGGCATCGCCTATGACGAGCGCAGCAAGGGCACGCTGCAGCTGTTCCGCAAGCAGTCGCAGCTCGATGGCGCCGGCAGCGATATCGACATTCTCAAGCAATATGGCGTGCCTTATCAGGTGCTCGACCGCGCCGGTTGCGTGCAATACGAGCCGGGCCTTGCCGGCGTGCAGCATCTGTTCATCGGCGGGCTTCGCTTGCCCGATGACGAGACCGGCGACTGCCATCTGTTCACGCAGGCACTCGAGAAGATCGCCGCCGGTCTCGGCGTGAAATTCATCTATGAGACCACGATCAAGTCCGTGGATGTCAGCGGCGGTCGTGTCGCGCAGGTGGCGACGGACAAGGGCGTGTTCACCGCGGATCGGTATGTGATGGCGCTGGGCAGTTTCTCGCCGCTGCTGCTGCGTCCGCTCGGCATCGATGCGCCGGTTTATCCGGTGAAGGGCTATTCGCTCACGGTGCCGATCGCCGATGCGAGTGTCGCACCGGAATCGACGGTCATGGACGAGACCTACAAGGTGGCCATCACCCGTCTCGGCGATCGCATTCGCGTCGGCGGCACCGCTGAGGTTGGCAACTATACACCGCGGCCTACCGCGCCGCGCCGTTTGCTGCTCGACAAATCGCTGACGGATCTGTTCCCGAAGGCAGGCGATCTCGCGCGTTCGACGTTCTGGAGTGGATTGCGGCCGATGACGCCGGATGGTCCGCCGATCGTCGGCCCGACGAAGTTCGACAATCTTCATCTCAACACCGGCCACGGCACGCTCGGCTGGACCATGGCCTGCGGCACCGCCCGCGTGTTGTCCGACCAGATCGCCGGCAAGGCGCCGGAGCTGGATGTGAACGCGCTGGCGATCGCGCGGTATAGCTGAAACTTAACCTCTCCCCGCATCTTGCGCGGGGAGAGGTCGCCACGTCTTCGCGGCGGGTGAGGGGCGTGGTATGCGCTCACCTCATCCTCAGAGCTTGCGGATCGCAAGAGCCACTCACCCCGCCCTCTCTCCGCAAAAGCGGGGCGAGGAGCGAGAGGCCGGAGTTTATCCCGCGGCTTCCACCGCGCGCTGCGCCATCACCTTGATGAGATTGGCGCGGTAAGCGGCGGAGCCGTGGATGTCGCCCATCAGGCCGTCGGCGGAGATCGACACGCCGTCGATCGCGCCGGCCGACCAGTTCGATTTCAGCGCGGCCTCGATGGCCGGCACGCGCATCACGCCGTCTTGCGCCGCGCCGGTCGCCGCGACACGAACTTCGCCGTTCTTCATCTGCGCGACGAACACGCCGGTCATCGCAAAGCGTGACGCCGGATGGCGCATCTTGGCGTAGCCGGCTTTGGCGGGGATCGGGAACGAGACCGCCGTGATGATCTCGTTGTCTTCCAGCGCCGTCGAGAACAGGCCCTGGAAGAAATCCGCGGCAGCGATGTCGCGCTTGTTGGTTTTTACCGTTGCGTTGAGCGCCAGCACCGCGGCGGGATAGTCCGCGGCCGGATCGTTGTTGGCGAGCGAACCGCCGATGGTGCCGCGATAGCGTACGGCGGGATCGCCGAGCACTTCGGTCAGATGCACGATGGCCGGAATCGCCTTCTTGGCGGCAGCGCTCTGGGTGATGTCGTAATAGGTCGTTGCAGCCTTGATGATCAGCGCGTCGGACGTCGCTTCGATGCCGATCAGGTCCTTGATCCGCGCGATGTCGATGACGTCGGACGGACCGGCGAGGCGCTGCTTCATGACCGGCAGCAGCGTATGGCCGCCGGCGAGGCATTTGGCTTCGGGGTGTTTCGCCAGCAGCGCTGCAGCTTCATCGACACTGGCGGCGCGGTGATAGGTGGTCTCGTACATGATCGCCTCCCTTTACTCAGCGGCCTGCTGCAGTTGCAGCGCTTCCCATACGCGTCCCGGCGTCGCCGGCATTTCAAGCTTGTTGTGTCCGAGCGCATCGGTGATCGCATTGATCACCGCGGGCGAGGAGCCGATGGCGCCGGCTTCGCCGCAGCCCTTGATTCCCAGCGGATTGCCCGGGCAGAGCGTGATCGAATGCGAGATCTTGAACGACGGCACGTCGTCGGCGCGGGGCATGGCGTAGTCCATGAAGGACGCCGTCACCGGCTGGCCGTTGTCGTCATAGACGGCGCTTTCCAGCATGGCCTGGCCGATGCCTTGGGCGAGACCGCCATGCACCTGGCCTTCCACGATCATCGGATTGATGAGGCGGCCGAAGTCGTCGACGGCGACGAAGTCGATGATGTCGGTCTTGCCGGTGCCGGGATCGACTTCGACCTCGCAGATATAGGTGCCGGCGGGGAAGGTGAAGTTGGTGGGATCGTAGAAGGCGCTCTCCTTCAGGCCGGGCTCCATGCCGTCAGGAAGATTATGTGCGGTATAGGCGGCAAGCGCCACCATCGGCAGGGCGATGGCCTTGTCGGTGCCGGCCACCTTGAACTCGCCATTTTCGATGACGATGTCGCCTTCGGAGGCTTCCAGCTGATGCGCGGCGATCTTCTTCGCCTTCGCCTCCATCTTCTCCATGGCTTTCAGGATCGCGCTCATGCCGACGGCACCGGAGCGCGAGCCATAGGTGCCCATGCCGAATTGCACCTTGTCGGTGTCGCCATGGACGATGGACACCTGATCGATGGAAATGCCGAGCCGATCCGCGACGAGCTGCGCGAAGGTCGTCTCATGGCCCTGACCGTGGCTGTGCGAGCCGGTGAGAATCTCGATGGTGCCGACGGGATTGACGCGCACCTCCGCGGATTCCCACAGACCGACGCCGGCGCCGAGCGAACCGACGGCTTTCGAGGGCGCGATGCCGCAGGCCTCGATATAGCAGGAGAAGCCGAGGCCGCGCAGTTTGCCGGCCGCTTTCGCCTTGGCCTTGCGGGCAGGGAAGCCCTTGTAGTCGATCGCTTCCAGCGCCTTGTCGAGTGCGGCGCCGAAATCGCCGATGTCATAGGCCATGATGACCGGCGTCTGATGCGGGAACTGGGTGATGAAGTTGGTGCGCCGCAGCTCGGCCGGATCGACCTTGAGCTGCCGCGCCGATGTCTCCATCAAACGCTCGAGCAGATAGCTTGCTTCCGGCCGTCCGGCGCCGCGATAGGCATCCACGGGCGTGGTGTTGGTGTAGACGCCCATCACCTCCGCATAGATCTGCGGGATGTTGTACTGGCCCGACAGCAGCGTGGCGTAGAGATAGGTCGGCACCGAGGACGAGAACAGCGACATATAGGCGCCGAAATTGGCGTGGGTCTTCACCCGCAGGCCCAAAATCTTGTTGTTTGCGTCGAACGCAATCTCGGCGCGCGAGGTATGGTCGCGGCCATGGGCGTCGGTAAGGAAGGCTTCGGAGCGGTCGCCGGTCCACTTCACCGGGCGTCCGGTCTTCTTGGAGGCCCACAGCGCCACCATCTCTTCGGGATAGATGAAGATCTTGGAGCCGAAACCGCCGCCGACATCGGGGGCGACGACGCGGAGTTTGTGCTCCTGTGCGATGTTGTAGAAGGCGGAGAGCACCAGCCGCGCCACATGCGGGTTCTGCGATGTGGTGTAGAGGGTGAAGTGTTCCTCGGCCTCGTCGTATTCGGCGATGGCCGCGCGCGGCTCCATCGCATTGGGGACGAGGCGGTTGTTGGTGAGTTCGAGCGAGACGACGTTCGCTGCTTTTGCAAATGCGTCGTTGGTCGCCTTCTCGTCGCCGATCGACCAGTCATAGACCACGTTGCCCGGCGCTTCCGGATGCAGTTGCGGGGCGCCCGCGGCGAGCGCTGCCTGCATCGTGGCGACGGCGGGAAGTTCCTCATACTCGACCACGACAGCTTCGGCCGCGTCCTTCGCCTGGTTCTTGGTCTCGGCGATGACGACGGCCACAGCCTGTCCGACGAAGCGTACGGTGTCCGGCGCCATCGCCGGCCATGCACCCATTTTCATGGGCGAGCCGTCTTTCGAGGTGATGGCCCAGCCGCAGATGAGATTGCCGATCTTGTCGTCCACCAGCTGTTGTGCGGTGAGCACATCCACGACGCCGGGCATGTTCTTTGCCGCCGATGCGTCGATGCCCTTCACCCTTGCGTGGGCATGAGGACTGCGGATGAAATGAGCGTAGGTCAGACCTACGAGCTTGATGTCGTCGACATAACGGCCGCGGCCGGTGATGAATCGCTTGTCTTCCTTGCGCGCAACGCGTGCGCCGATGCCTTCAACGCCCATGACATGGGTCTCCCTGCCGGAGTTATTGTTTCTCCGCGGCTTTCACCAAAGCGCGCGGTTGGCTCAGCTTGATTTCAGTCGCAGCGGCTCATTCAGCCGCTTGCGCAACCTTCATCCGTCCGGCGGCGTCGAGCACCGATTTGACGATGTTGTGATAGCCGGTGCAGCGGCAGATATTGCCTTCGAGCTCGTGACGAACCGTCTGCTCATCGAGATTGCCACCATGGCGGTTCACGATATCGATGGCCGACATGATCATGCCCGGCGTGCAGTAGCCGCACTGCAGGCCGTGATTGTCCCGGAAGGCGGCCTGCATCGGATGCAGCTGGTCGCCCTTTGCGATGCCCTCGATGGTGGTGACATTGCAGCCGTCGGCCTGGCCGGCCAGCGTGGTGCAGGATTTCACCGCCTTGCCGTCGATATGGACGATGCAGGCGCCGCACTGCGAGGTGTCGCAGCCGACATGGGTGCCGGTGAGGTTGAGGTTTTCGCGAAGCAGATGGACGAGCAACGTCCGGTCTTCGACCTGGACGGAAACGGCTTTGCCGTTGACCGTCAGTTTCACTGTGGACACGTGCAGACCTCCCGATGATTTTTAATTGGTCTAATTAGAAGCGCGGGAAGAAGGGTTTGCAACTGGGAAATTGGTAGCGGGCTTCCCCTCTCCCGCAAGCGGGAGAGGGGACCCCTCTTGCAAATTTGTGCCTTCAACTTCCTTCCCCGCGATGCTCTATTCCGACCGCATCAGGCCGCAAGCCTTTGGCGGCTAAACAAATTCCAGCCTGCGGAGTTTTCTGGAGTGATCGACAAGCGTGTAGCCAGCACGGCGGAAGCCGTGGCTGGTGTGAAAGACGGGGCGACCGTTCTGGTGGCCGGATTCGGTACCGTCGGGATTGCGGATGATCTCTTGGAGGCGCTGCACGATCAGGGCGCGACCAATCTCACCATCGTCCATAACAATGCCGGCAACGGCGATGTCGGCCTGGCCCGCCTGATCAATTCCGGCCGCGTCAGCAAGGTGATCTGCTCCTATCCGCGCTCGGGCGATTACAGCGCGTTCCTGAATGCCTATCGCAACAAGACGCTGGAACTCGAACTGGTGCCGCAGGGCATCATCAGCGAACGCATGCATTGCCACGCGGCCGGGCTCGGCGGCTTCTTTTCGCCGGTGACGGCGCATACGAAGCTTGCCGAAGGCAAGGAGACCCGCGAGATCGACGGCGTGCTGCATGTTTTCGAGAAGCCGCTCAAGGGCGATGTGGCACTGTTGCGTGCAAAAAAGGCGGATCGCTGGGGCAACCTCGTCTACAACCAGTCCGCCCGCAATTTTAATCCGATCATGGCCATGGCCGCGGATCTCAGCATCGTCCAGGTGGATGAGATGGTCGAACTCGGCAGCATGGACCCGGAAGCGGTGGTGACGCCCAGCATCTTTATCGATCGCATCGTAGTCGTAGGAGCACAGGCATGACGACAGCATACAAGCCGCTGAGCCGTGACCAGATGGCCTGGCGCGCCGCGCAGGACCTGCAGGAAGGCGCCTATGTCAATCTCGGCATCGGCATGCCCACCCGGGCCGCGAGCTATGTGCCGGACGGCCGCGAGGTGATCTTCCACAGCGAGAACGGCATTCTGGGCCTCGGCCCGAAGCCGGAGCCGGGCATGGAAGACGAAAACCTGATCGACGCCGGCAAAAACTACACGACCCTGATCAAGGGCGGCGTGTTCATGCACCACGCCGACGCCTTCCTGATGATCCGCGGCAAGCATCTCGATGTCAGCCTGCTCGGCGCGTTCGAGGTGTCGGAGGAGGGCGACCTCGCCAACTGGACCACGGAAGACCCATCCTTTCCGCCCGGTGTCGGCGGTGCGATGGATCTCGCGGTTGGTGCCAAGGAGATCCGGGTGATCATGGATCACACCGACAAGGGCGGGAAGCCGCGCATCCTCAAGAAGTGCCGCCTGCCGCTGACGGCGCCCGGCTGCGTCAAGCGCATCTATACCAATCTCGCCGTGATCGATGTGACCGAGCAGGGCCTGTTCGTGCGGGAGATGGTCGAGGGTATGACGATCGAGCAGCTGCAGGAGCTGACCGAGCCGAAGCTGCAGCTCGCCAATGACTGGCAGGCACTCGCCCCACCGGCGATCGCGGCCTGAGTTTTGGACACCGGTGGCAGGGTTTACTAGGTCGCCCGGTCAAGCCGGGCGACGACAATCGACCAAACGCCGCCCTGTCCGCCAGCCCCGCAACCTCCGGAGCTCCGGTAACCGTTTACTCGCTCTTAGCTTATCTGCCGTAGCTTTAGGCATTCGATCCGGGTGCGGGCTGCGCCGGATGCGACGTGTTGGGAGCGAGAAACGGGGGGCCACAGGTGGCAACGACGACGCTTGTCCAGAAAAAGTCTGGATCTCTGAAGTTTCCTACCCTCAGATTCCGCGCCAAGGTGACGCTCGGCTTCGCCGCAGTGCTGTTGATCTCTGCGATCAGCATGGCGCTGGCCTATTTCGGCTTCGAGCGAATCGCGAGCGGTGTGGTGTCATATCGCACCAGCGTCGCGGAATCGGGGCTCGCCCGCAACATCGACCGCGAACTCACATCCTACCAGGCTCTGACGCGCTACTATGTGCTCACCAGCGCCGAAGCCGACGCCAAGGCGGCCAAGGCTGCGGAAGCATCGCTCAAGGATGCCATCGACCAGTCGATGAAGGCCGCGACGGATTCGGCGCGTCTCGACAAGATCACGCGCCTGTCGCGCGAATTCACCACCTTCACCAAGATCTTCGCCGATATTCTCGCGGTGAAGGGCGAGAACGACCAGATCGCTGCTAATCAACTGTCGCGTACCAGCCTGATGCTGCGCAACAAGATCGACGATCTCGGTGACACCGCCATCATGGCGGGTATGGCGACCGTGCAGGACCAGGTGAAGGAAATCACCACGCAGTTCATTACCGCGACCTCGCTCGTGAACACCTATATCGGCAAAGCCGAGGACAGGACCTCGAATGCGGCATCGGCGCGCATCAAGTTCCTGCAGAACCAGTTCGCCACCGTCTATGCCAGTGACGACAAGATCACCTCCAAGGTGAAGGAGATCGTTGCTGATACCAAGCTCTATGCCGACGCCTTCACCAAATTCGTCGAGAACACCAAGAAGGTCGAGGGTCTCGCCAAGGAGATGTCGGAATCCGCGGCCGCGATCACCAAGCTGTCGAGCGAGATGAAGGCCGACATGCTGTCCGAGCAGCACCGGATGGAGACCGAATCCGACAAGACGGTCACCGACACCATGCAGCTCGTGATCATTCTCGGCATCGGCGGCTTCGTGATCGGCTCCGTACTCGCGATGCTGCTCGGCCGCGGCATCGCCAAGCCGATGACCGAGATGTGCGCGGCGATGCGCAAGCTCGCCGCCGGCGATTTCGATGTGGTGCTGCCGGGCCTCGGCCGCCGCGACGAACTCGGCGACATGGCGGGCGCCGTCGAGGAGTTCAAGGTGCAGGCAGTGGCGAAGGCCGAGCGTGATGCCGCCGCACAGGAAGAACAGAACCGTGCTGCCGATCAGCTCCGCCGCAGCGAGTTGATCCGCTTCGCCGATCAGTTCGAATCCGCGGTGGGCTCGATCGTGTCGAGCGTGTCGGTCTCGTCGGGTCAGCTCGAAAGCGCCGCCAATACGCTGACACGTACGGCCGAGACCACCGAACAGTTGTCCGGCCAGGCCGCGGCGACGTCGGACGAAGCGTCGTCGAACATGCAGTCGGTGGCGACCGCGACAGAAGAGCTGTCGCTCTCGGTCAACGAGATCGGCCGCCAGGTGCAAAACTCCAGCCGCATCGCCGACTCCGCGGTGGAGCAGGCCCGTCTGACCGACTCCCGTATCGGCGAGCTGTCGCGCGCCGCCCAGCGCATCGGCGATGTCGTCGATCTCATCACGGCGATTGCCGAGCAGACCAACCTGCTGGCGCTCAACGCGACCATCGAAGCGGCGCGTGCGGGCGATGCCGGCCGCGGCTTCGCCGTTGTCGCGTCGGAAGTGAAGTCGCTTGCGAGCCAGACGGCGAAGGCGACCGAGGAAATCTCCACGCAGATCGCCGGCATGCAGAGCGCGACGCAGGAATCAGTGGCCGCGATCAAGCAGATCGGCAACACGATCGGGGAAATCTCCGGTATCGCGTCGGAGATCGCCAGCGCCGTCGAGCAGCAGGGCGCCGCCACGCGCGAGATTGCGCAGAACGTCCAGCGCGTCGCCCATGGCACGCAGCAGGTCGCCGGCAACATCACCGAAGTCAATCGCGGCGCGTCGGAGACCGGTGCGGCCTCCGGTCAGGTGCTGAATTCGGCGCAGACGCTGTCGGCGGAAAGCACCCGCCTGCGTGCCGAACTTGACCGCTTCATGGAAAACATCCGGGCGGCGTAATAATTCCTCCCCTCCCGCCTGAACGCAGTTGCGTTCAGGCTGAGGTGAGGAGCGCGCCAAAGGCGCGCGTCTCGAACCATGAGCTGTGGAGCCCCGTCACCATCCTTCGAGACGCGCGGTGGCGCGCTCCTCGGAGTCCGACAGAAAAACCCCAAAAACCTCATCCTGAGAAGCCATTTCGTCAGAAATGGCGTCTCGAAGGATGGACCACGAGCTCCGGCGTCCTGCGAAATACCTTTTGAGACGATCTTGCAAGACCGTCTCATGGTTCGAGACGGCCCTGCGGGCCTCCTCACCATGAGGGGCTGAGTTTTCGCTCAGGCACTCAGGGTGAGGCGGGAATTCGGTTGCTCGCCTTTTATTCCGCCGGCGCCGCCACCGGCACCACCGTCATCTGCGGCGCGGCAAACTTCTCCGCCACGAACAGTCCGGCTGCCACCACCGCATAAGCCAATGCGACGCCCGGTGTGACGCCGAAGCCGATCGCTTCGCCATGCATGAAGCCGAACCAGGTCATGACGGCGCCGGCCAGCGCGAAGGCTGCGGCCTTCGCGAACTCGCGGTCGATGATGAACACGCCGATCGCCCCGAGCACGAGGCCGCCGAGGATCGAGCCGCCGCCCATCACTTCGAGGCCGTGATACAGCACGCCCTGCTGCGGCAATGATGCAATCGCCGCCGCCTTCACTTCGCCAACCTTGTCCGCAGCGAGTCCCGCCGCCTGAGCTGCGGTGACAGTGGCACCGAGCATCGTGTCGATCTGTAACTTGCCCCAGGCGGCGAGATGCGGTGTGAAGGCGAGAACGATGGCCGGAGCATGTTTCAGCGGTGTGGTCTGGAACGCCTGCGCGCCGATCAGCATGCCGATATAGAGCAGGATCGGCGAGATCGCGACGACGGGCACCAGCGCCAGCAGCGCCGCGACGATGCCGAACCATGACAGCACGACGACCATCAGGCCGGTAGCGGCGGAATAGCCGATGCGTCCGCCCATCGCCTTCCAGCCGGGATGGCCGATATAGACGGCGTTGATGAACGGGTTGCCCATCAGGCAGCCGATCAACGACACGACGCCGTCGGCGGTGAGCACCCGTGTGGTCGGATAGTCGTCGCCGGCGGCCTCCGCAGATTCCACATTGTCCATCGCCTCGACGAGATCGTAGATGCCGAACGGGATCGCCGTGACGAGGATGATGCCGAGGAACTCGAAGCCTGAGAAAACATGGTTGAAGGCCGGGATCGGCACCGAGAAACCGAAATTGGCGAAGGCATCGCCCACGCCCTTCATGCTCAGCCCGCCGATGCCGAAGCCGAACAGGTTCGATCCCCAGGCGATGATCATGCCGACGGCGATGGCGATCAGGCCGGCCGGGAGGTTACGGAAGTAAGTCACGCCGCCGAACCAGCCCAGCATGATGATGGCGAAGCAGACGAGGCCGATCTGCGGCGTCATATACATTTCCAGCGCCGGTCGCATGGCAATGAAGGTGACGGAGACGCCGGCCAGTGTGCCCAGGAGTGCGGCTCGTGGCGTGATCTTGCGGATATACGGCGCGATGAAGCCGCCGATCATCAGGATGAAGCTCTGGAAAAACACCCAGACGAGGCCGGCGGACCACCCCTTGAGTGGATCGCCGGTTTTGATGGTGATCGGCAGCATGATCACGAAGGTGACGATGAACATGTGCGGTACGCTGACGCCCGATGGCAGCGCGCAGACATCGTTGCGCCCGGTCTTCTGCGCGAGGCGGTAGGCGAGATAGGCGTAGTACAATGTCGAGAGGCACATCATCAGGCCGAGTGCCGGCAGGATGCGGCCGAACACCAGCGAGTCCGGCATCTTCAGCACGAAGCGCAGCAGGCCGGTCAGCACCAGCATGTTGACGAGGATATTGGTGCCGAAGCCGAACAGCGCGTTCCAGTCGCCCGGCGTCCAGAGTGCCGGCTTGAAATCGGATCTTCCAGCAGTCTCCGTGCTCGTATTCATCGTGATGCTCCCGCCGCTCGTTTGTTTGACGTCTCCACTGCACTTTCAAAACGGTTGATGGCGTCGTGTATGGCGGCGCTCCCGGTGACCCAGCCGAAGATGCCGCCCTGGGCCTTGATCATCTTCAGGCCCATCTCATGGAATTCGGGAAAGTAGGAGGCGCAGCCATCGGCGATGACGATGCAGCGATAGCCGCGGTCATTGGCCTCGCGCACGGTGGTGTTGACGCAGACCTCGGTGGTGACGCCACAGACCAGCAGCGTGTCGATCTCGCGCGCCTTCAAGTCTGCGCCGAGCGTCGTCGCGTAGAAGGCGCCCTTGCCCGGCTTGTCGATGACGATCTCGCCTTCGACGGGATAGAGTTCGGGAATGATGTCGTGTCCGGCCTCGCCGCGAATGAGGATGCGCCCCATCGGGCCGGGATCGCCGATCCGCAGCGAGGGGGCACCGCGTTCGATCTTGGCAGGCGGGGCATCGGAGAGGTCGGGCAGGTGTCCCTCGCGGGTATGGATCACCGTCATCCCGATGCCGCGCGCTGCGGTCAGCAGCGCCGCGATGGGCGCCACGGCGCGGGCCAGCTGCGAGACGTCGTTGCCCAGCGTCTCGCCGAAGCCACCGGGCTCCATGAAGTCGCGCTGCATGTCGATGATGAGGAGGGCGGTGGACGTGAGATCCACATCGATCGGGCCGGGCTCCGCCGCGACCGTTACTGCCCCCGTTGCATCCGCCATGGCCTGATCTCCCGGTGCACGCGCTGCTGCAGGAGATCAAGCAAGGGGTGTGCCATTGTGTACAATGCGCGGATTGTTTTAGGCTGCAAATACAGGGCTATAGATTTCAGCGAGTTAGGCGCGCGAGCTAGGTTGCCTAAGAATTAGTCGGTCTGTCCCTGCCTAAAACACAGTCCGTGTAGCCCGGATGGAGCGCAGCGCAATCCGGGGACCGGCGTTTCAAAGGCCTCGACACCCCGGGTTACGCTGCGCTCCACCCGGGCTACAGGAGAGGGCGTGCTCAATCCCAGCCGCTGCCCCTGATCCCGGCATTCGCATAGACGATGCCGCCATCCACGGCGAGCGTGGTGCCGACCACATAATCCCCCGCGCGTGAGGCGAGATAGATCGCGGCCCCGGCCATGTCCTCGTCGGTGCCGATGCGTCCTGCGGGCACCTTGGTCGCCACCTCATCCGCATGGTCGCGCGCGGCCTTGTTCATGTCGGACTGGAACGGGCCCGGCGCGATGGCTGATACCACCACATGGTCCTTGATCAGTTTGGCCGCCATGCGCCGCGTCAGGTGGATCAGGCCGGATTTGCTCGCCGCATAGGAATAGGTCTCGAGCGGATTGACGAAGATGCCGTCGATGGAGGCGATGTTGATGACCTTGGCGGGCTGTTTCGCAGAGCCCGCTGCGCGCAGCGGCGCGGCGAGCGCCTTGGTGAGAAAGAACGGCGCCTTGACGTTCAGCGTCATCACCTTGTCCCAGCCGCTTTCGGGGAATTCGTCGAAATCCGCGCCCCATGCCGCGCCAGCATTGTTGACCAGGATGTCGAGCTTCGGCTCGCGCTTCCTGATCTCGCCGGCCAGCATTTCGATGCCGGTCATGGTGGAGATATCGATCGGCAAGGCGATGCATTCGCCGGAATATGTCTCGCTCAATTCCTTTGCCGTCGCTTCGCAGGCGGCTGCTTTTCGCGCGGTGATGTAGACCTTCGCGGCGCCCTGACTCAGGAAGCCAGCGGCGATCATCTTGCCGATGCCGCGCGAGCCGCCGGTCACGAGTGCGATGCGGCCTTTGAGCGAAAACAGATCCGTGAACATGACACCTCCCGTTGTTGTGTGTTTGGGTAATCGTAGCCCGGATGGAGAGCTGCGCAAATCGGAGCTCCGCTATCTCTCCCCGCAGGCGGAGGGAAGGCCAAAAGCCAATAGCTTCAAATCAAGGTCGTCATCCGCCGTGGGCGCAGGCTTCACGCGCCGGATCGGTCCGTTGGCCCCAAGGCATGACCAGCAGGGGCTCTCGGCTGTCGCCGGCCGGGCAGCATTGATCGATTCCGGCTTTGCCGGGACGGCGAAAGGGATCAGCCCTGCCCGACGCGCTGGAAGCTGTTCCACATCGCTGTCGCAGCGCCGGAGGTCAGTACGGGCAGATAACGCGTGTCCTGATAATTCCCGTTCAGCGACACGCGGGGCAAGGCGGTGAGCTGGGTGGAATTCTCCGCGGCGATCACGCCGGGGCGCGTGGTTACGGCGGTCTGGAAGCCTGCCTTTTGCGCCAGTGCGAATTCGCGCGCGCCGGCAGCCGCGCGGTCGCCATAGGGATAGGCGAGGTGCAAAGCGGACTTTTGCAGCGCGCTCTCGATGCTGGCGCGACTGGCGGCGAGTTCATGCACCGCCACGGCCTCGGTCTGCTTGGCGAGGTTGCAATGTGTCAGCGTGTGCGCGCCGATGGTCACGAGGGGATCGGCGGCGAACGGCTTGAGTTCATCCCATGACAGGCAGAGTTCGCGGCAGATCGCTTCCTCGTCGATCCCGGCCTGTTTGCACAGCGCCGTCATTTCGCGGCGGAGATCGGTTTCGTCCAGGCTGCGCAGCCAGCCATGCAGGCGGTCGAAGCCCATTTCCTTCTCGGGCAGCGACCCGGTCGCGATGCGCGCCATGTTGCCGTCGATCGGCGCTTCCAGCCGCTCGGCACGGGCAACGATGCGTTCCAGCGCCACCCACCACAAGCGTCCTGTACCCGATGCAAAGTCGCTGGTGACGTAAACGGAGAACGGCGCGTCGAAATCCCGCATCGCCGGGAGCATATGATCGCGGTTATCCCGGTAGCCGTCGTCGCAGGTAAAACAGGCGAAACGGCGCGAAAAATCCTGCTCGTGCAGACGCCGGTGCATCTCGTCGGGCGTTACGATATCGACATCGGTGGCGCGCAGATATGCCAGCGTCGCCCGCAGGAAGTCGGGTGTGATCTCGAGATGGCGGTTGGGCTGAAACAGGCCGGTATGGGCGGGGCGCACATGGTGCAGCATGAAGATCGTGCCGACCCCGCCAAAAAAGGGACGCAGCACGCGATGCGCGCCGCTGAAATAAAGTGCATCCAGTCCGGCACGAATAATCGTGTTGCGAATCTGCTTCATCTTGTGACCCAGCACTTTGATGCGATCCACGGACATGATCAGAAACGGTTGAAGAAAGCGTTATTCCAATACCCCGCGCCACGCCAGTGGCTGGCCTTGATTAAAGTTTGACAGTCCCGCAAGGGTTTGTTTTCTCTCTGTTTCCATTCCGCAGGACGTCGAATGCACGGTTTTTACAGGTGGAGCGCCAAATGGTGGCCTGGGCTCATTCCACTTGCCATCCTCTGGGTCGCCGCCGCCTGGTTTAGCACGCCTCCGCTGGAAGCGGACTTAACGGCGCGCAGCACAGAGGCGCTGAAAAGCACCGTTCTCGATAAAACACAGATTACCGTCGCGGGCCGCGATGTGAGATTTGCCGCAGAAGCCTTCTCGGAAGAGGGGCGCCGGAGTGCCGTGGGGGCCGTCGAGGCCGTACCGGGGGTGCGTCTGGTCAATGACGCAACGCGTCTCGTGGCCGAAGCCAAGCCGTTCGTCTGGGTGGCCGAGCGGGACAATGTCCGTGTGACTTTGTGGGGCACCGCACCGCTGCCGACGAGCAAGGCGCGCATCGCCGAAGCGGCAAAGACGGCCCTCGCCGGAACCGAGGTCTCCGACCGCATGGGGCTCAAGCGCGGTGCGCCGCCGCGTTTCGATGGCGCTGCCGTGCTGTTGCTGGATCAGGTCGCCAAGCTGAAGGAGGGCAAGGCGACGATCATGGACACCAATGTCAGCATCACCGGCATGGCCCGCGACCTGGGCGGCCGCGAAGCCATCGCGGCGGCGCTGAAGAACCTGCCGGAAGGCTTCACGGTGGCCGCGAATGACGTGAAGGCGCCGCCTTACGTGTTCCAGGCCAACAAGGATCCGGTGGCGAATACGCTCACGCTGTCGGGCTATGTGCCGGACAACGCCGTCCATGCCGCGCTGGTCGCCGCCGCGCAGCGCAAATTTACGAATGACAAGATTGTCGACAATCTCAAGGCCAGCATCGGCGCACCCGCCAATTTCGCACCGGCGGTGACGGCGGCGCTCGGTGCGCTGTCGCGGCTTTCCACCGGAACGCTGGTGGTCAACGATCGCGAAGTGAAGCTGTCCGGCGATGCGCTCTACGACGTCGCCTCCGAACAGATCCGCAGCGGTCTTGGCAAGGAACTGCCGCAGGGCTGGACGGCCAAGCCCGAATTGTCCGTGAAGCCCGCCGCGGCGCCGGTGGACGCCAGCGTGTGTCAGCAGTTGTTCAAGCAAAATCTGACCAACGGCCGCATCCGCTTCGAGACGGGAAGCGCGAGCATCAATGCGGACTCGGCAGGATTGCTGGATCGTCTGGTGGAAGTCGCCATGCGTTGCCCCACGACCAAATTCGACATCGTCGGCCATACCGACGGCGATGGCGATCCGGCGTTCAATCAGACCCTGTCGGAAAAGCGCGCCGCGGCGGTCGAGGATTATCTGATCAAGGCCGGCTTGCCGGGCGACCGTTTCGAAGCCATCGGCTACGGCGCCACGCTGCCGCTTGCCAGCAATGACACGGAAGACGGCAAGGCGCAGAATCGCCGGATCGAGTTCGTTGTGAGGCCGAATCCATGACCATTCTCGCGACACTTCTCTGGGGTTGGCTGCTCGGCGCTTTCCTGATCGGTTTCTGCATGGGCTGGATTGCCGTGGTCTATCGCGGCCCATCGGTACCGCGTGTCTGGATCCGGCGGCTCGCGGCGCTCGCGGTGATCGTGATCGGGGTCGCTGCAGCGAAACTGGTGCCGGGCCGTTTTGGCTATTGGCTCGATCTCGGCCTTGCGCTGTTCGGCTTCTACCTCGTCGGTTGCGCCATCGGATCCTGGCTGCGCGACATCGTGGTAACGCGCCAGCAAGTGCGGTTTCGGCAATGACCGCGGATATCGGCAAAGCGATGCTCGATCACTACCGGGCATTCGGTCGCTACAACCGCTGGGCCAACGGCCGGCTCTACGACGCCGCGGCCGGGCTGGATGACGCCAGCTATCGCGCCGATCGCGGCGCCTTCTTCAAGTCGCTGCATGGAACGTTCAATCATCTGCTGGTCACCGACCGCATCTGGCTGAAGCGCTTCACCGGCACGGGCGATGCGCCGAGCCAGCTCGATGCCATCCTGCACGATGATTTCGCGGGTCTGCGCGCTGCCCGCGAGGCCGAGGATATGCGTATTCTCGGCTTCGTCGACGGTCTCGACGAGGCGAAGCTTGCGGGCATCATCAAATTCCGCCGGGTCTCGACGCCGGAGGAATTCGAGGAGCCGCTGATGCCGATGCTGGCGCATTGGTTCAATCACCAGACCCATCATCGCGGCCAGGCGCACGCGATTTTGACCGGCCTCACCGGCAAGGCGCCGGAATTGGATCTTTTATTTTATCAGCGCCTCGCCGCCAGATCGGCGGCCTAAAGTCACGAAAGTCTCATCACGCTATGGAAGCCTTCGTGAGGCCGGCATTTTGCCGCAGCGTTGCCGCAAGAAGTGCGGGTAGTTTGTTAGGTCTCACGCAATATCTTATGCCGAAACGGCATTGTCGGGACGACCCCGATTCCGTTTCGTGGCGAAACGCGCTACGAAAGTTATGCTGGAAACAGTGTCGTGAAATTGATGAGGTAACGGTTCCGCCAAAGCGGGTCTGACAGGGTTAGTCTGACATCCCAGAGGCTGGGATCGCATTCGAGGTTGAGATGCTGGAAGCAATACGCAGGACGGCCACGTTTCTGCGCGAGAAGCAAGTCCTGCACAAACTCGGTGTTCTCGCCAGTGTCGCGGTGATCGCTGTTGCGTGCTGGATGCTCTATCACAAGCTGCGCAACGTCGATACGGCGCGAGTCCTGAAGTTTATTGCCGAGACCGAACCGCGGCTGATCGTGCTCTCGGCGCTGTCGGTGACCGCGGCCTACTTCACGCTGACTTTCTACGATTGGTTTGCCGTCCGCACCATCGGTCGTCGCGATGTTCCGTATCGCATCAATGCGCTTGCTGCTTTCACCAGCTATTCCATCGGCCACAATGTCGGCGCGTCAGTCTTCACCGGCGGCGCGGTGCGCTATCGCATCTATTCGGCATGGAATCTTTCGGCTGTCGATGTCGCCAAGATCGTGTTTCTCGCCGGCCTCACCTTCTGGCTCGGCAATCTCGCCGTGCTCGGCATGGGCATCGCCTATCATCCGGAAGCGGCGAGCGCGATCAATCAGGTGCCGCCTGCGGTCAACCGCATCCTCGCTTACGTCGTGCTGGCTGGCCTCGCCGGCTATGTGGTCTGGGTGTGGATGAAACCGCGCAGCGTAGGCCGCGGGCCGTGGTCCGTGGTGCTGCCAGGCGGACCGCTCACACTGCTGCAGATCGTCATCGGCATTGTCGATCTGGGATTCTGTGCGCTCGCGATGTACATGCTCGTGCCAGCCACGCCCGGCGTGGATTTTGTTACGGTGGCGGTGGTGTTCGTCGCGGCGACGTTGCTCGGCTTTGCCAGCCATTCGCCGGGTGGCCTCGGCGTGTTCGATGCCGCGATGCTGGTTGGTCTGGAAATGATGGACCAGGAGCAATTGCTGGCCGGAATGCTGCTGTTCCGGGTGCTTTATTACCTTTCTCCGTTCTTTATTTCAGTCATGCTCCTGACGTTTCGTGAGCTTATTGTCGGTGCGCGATCAAAAAAGCTGCAGCCGGTCGCAGCCGAAGCTCCGTCAGCTGTCGGTCGAACGTTGAATGATCATGGCGGTTCGACCACCTGACATGAGCGAGCGCCTGCAGTCGGATGACGCTGCCAAACGAGGCGCTGCTGAAAGAGATATTGCCCAGATGGCCATCGAAGCTTCCCCTCCATCGATGTTTTCCCCCTGGCCGGACCGGTTGCGGCACGCTGCGATCATCCTGCTGGTTGCAGCGCTGGCGCTTGCCGCCCTGGTGTTCTTTGGCGAGTTGACGCCGCTGCGCGCCGGAATCGTCTTTGCTTGCATCGCCGGAGCTGCGCTGGTGCCCTGGCGCCTGCATGACAGCGACATGAAGCGCGATGAGGCGCTGATCAATCCGGTCGAACAGCCCGCGGTACGTGCGGTGGTTGGCGGCATTCCGGACCCTGCCGTGCTGCTCGATCGTGCTGGCCGCGTGATACATCTCAACGCCGCCGCCGCCCAGTTGGCGCCGGCGCTGCGCAAGGGCGAGCTGGCGCAATTCGCGCTACGCTCGCCGGAAATCATCAGCGCGCTGCGCGAGGCGATCGCCAATACCGAGCCGCGCCGCACCTCCTATGTCGATCATGTGCCCGTCGACCGCTGGATGGATCTCGTGATCACGCCGGTGTCTGTCCCCACCGCCTTCGGCGGCAGCGATACCTGCATGCTGATGACCTTTCACGATCAGACGCCGATCCGCCGCGTCGAGGAAATGCGCGCCGATTTCGTCGCCAATGCCAGTCATGAACTGCGGACGCCGCTGGCTGCGCTGTCCGGCTTTATCGATACGCTGCAGGGCCCTGCCAAGGATGACCCGCGGGCCCGCGAGCGCTTCCTGGGCATCATGCACACCCAGGCCACCCGGATGGCGCGCCTGATCGACGATCTGCTGTCGCTCTCGCGCGTCGAACTCTCTGCCCATGTCCGCCCCGACACACTGATAGACATCCTGCCGATCATTCGTCAGGTCGGTGACAGTCTGGAGTTGATGGCCACCGAGCGCGGCGTGAAGATCGAGATGCATCTGCCCGAGGGCCCGGTGACGGTCGCCGGCGATCGCGAAGAATTGCTGCGGCTGTTCGAGAACCTGATCGAAAACGCCCTGAAATATGGCGCGTCCGGCGGTCGCGTGGAGGTCACCCTGGCGCATGCCTCGACCACCGACGGCGCTTCCGAAGTCCGCATTGCGGTGCGTGATTTCGGTCCTGGCATTGCGCCGGAGCATCTTCCCCGACTGACCGAGCGCTTCTACCGGGTGGATGTCGGCGACAGCCGCGCCCAGGGCGGCACCGGGCTCGGCCTGTCCCTCGTAAAGCACATCCTGAATCGTCACCGCGGTCGCCTGCTGATCGAGAGTGTGCCGAAGAATGGAGCGACGTTCACCGCGGCGCTTCCGGAAGCGAAGCCGGTGAATCCAGACGCCTGACGGTCTCGCTGCAGCACGGCTCTCCGCCTGTGCTTTATGTTGGCTGGAAGGGGAAATCTGCGTGCCTTTTTACGCCGATTTTCGCGGCCCTAGCCCATGCGACATGGCGTCACCATGCCATGTTCGCGTGCCCTGAGCGTCGTTCTCAGGAATACCGGATTCTTCCCATGGAAACATATTGTTAACCGTTGAAGCCCGGTCTGTTGCCGCGCGCAAGCTTTGTCATGATCGGGCGCAAAAACCTCGTTTCTAATGCGGACGGCGGTATAAAAATCCGACGAACGTTAATATTATCAATGGCTTGTCGTAGTCATCCAACTGTCATCCAACTATCATAAAAGGTCAACCGACCGCACCTACATGGGCGGAGTGAGCGCAATCGGGCGCATCTGTGCATCGCTCACGGCAAATTGGAGATACCCATGAAATTCCTCAAAGCGATCGTCGCTGCGGGCCTCGTGGCCGCCTCGACCTCGGCCTTCGCCGCCGACATCACTGGTGCCGGCGCGACCTTTCCGTTCCCGGTCTATTCGAAGTGGGCCGACGCCTATAAGAAAGAAACCGGCAACGGTCTGAATTATCAGTCAATCGGTTCGGGCGCCGGCATCAAGCAAATCCAGGCCAAGACCGTGACCTTCGGCGCTACCGACGCGCCGCTCAAGGCTGAGCAGCTCGAGAAGGACGGCCTGGTTCAGTGGCCGATGGTGATGGGCGCGATCGTTCCGGTCGTGAACCTCGAAGGTATCAAGTCGGGTGAACTCGTTCTCTCTGGCGAAGTTCTCGCCGACATTTATCTCGGCAAGATCAAGAAGTGGGACGATGCCGCGATCGCCAAGCTGAATTCGAAGCTGAAGCTGCCCTCGGCCGATATCACCGTCGTTCGTCGTTCGGACGGTTCGGGCACCACCTTCAACTTCACGGACTATCTCTCGAAGGCTTCGGCTGACTGGAAGTCCAAGGTCGGCACCGGCACCGCGGTCGAATGGCCGGTCGGCGTTGGCGCCAAGGGCAACGAAGGCGTTGCCGGCAACGTTGGCCAGACCAAGAACGCCATCGGTTACGTCGAATACGCCTATGCCAAGCAGAACAAGCTGACCTATGCCGGTCTGATCAACAAGGCTGGCAAGCCGGTGCAGCCGACCGTCGCCGCCTTCCAGGCTGCTGCTTCCAATGCTGACTGGGCCAAGGCTCCAGGTTACTACGTGATCCTGACCGATCAGCCGGGCGATGCTTCGTGGCCGATCACCGCTGCGACCTTCATTCTCATGCACAAGACCCCGACCGACAAGGCGGCGTCGGCTGAAGCGCTGAAGTTCTTTAAGTGGTCGTTCGAGAAGGGCGGCAAGGCCGCCGAAGAACTCGATTACATCCCGATGCCGGACTCGGTCGTCAAGCTGATCGAGAAGACCTGGTCTTCGGACATCAAGAGCTAAGCTGTGGCTCTTCGGCGGAGGAGAGGGGCATCTCTCCTCCGCTTCTTTCCAATTGATTTATTTCGTCTCTTTTCTTGATCGGACTTCGCGCCCTGGCAGGCCCATTCAGGGTGTCATGTTTCGGGTATCAGGTAGTAACTTAGGGGACTGGGCGTGGCAGATATGGCCGTACAGAGCTCTTCGATGGACGCCGCTGGACCGTATGATCGCGCCAAGGCGCTCAATGCATTCAAGACCGGCGACCAGGTTTTCTATTGGCTGACGCGCATTTCAGCGCTCTCGGTTCTGTTCATTCTCGGCGGTATCATCCTGTCGTTGATTGCCGGCGCATGGCCGGCGCTCAAGGAGTTCGGCTTTTCCTTTCTGTTCACGCAGCGCTGGGCGCCGTCCGCAGATCCGCCAGTGCTCGGCGCGCTCGGCCCGATCTACGGTACGCTTGTCACCTCGGTGATCGCCATGGCGATCGCCATCCCGGTCGGCATCGGCATCGCTATCTTCCTTACCGAATTGTGCCCGCAGTGGCTGCGTCGCCCGATCGGCATGGCCGTCGAACTGCTCGCCGGCATTCCCTCGATCATTTACGGCATGTGGGGCTTCTTCGTGCTTGGCCCGTTCCTGGCCAATCATTTTCAGCCCTTCATGATCGCGACCTTCGAAGGCGTACCAGTGCTTGGCACTATCTTCGCCGGTCCGCCGTCCTATCTCTCGCTGTTCAATGCTTCGCTGATCCTTGCCATCATGGTGCTGCCCTTCATTACCTCGATCTCGGTCGATGTATTCAAGACGGTGCCGCCGGTGCTGAAGGAGGCGGCTTACGGCGTCGGCTGCACCACCTGGGAAGTCGTCCGCAATGTCGTCATCCCCTATACCCGCGTCGGCGTGATCGGTGGCGTCATGCTGGCGCTCGGCCGTGCACTCGGTGAGACAATGGCGGTGACCTTCATCATCGGTAACTCGTTCCGTATCACCGGCTCGTTGTTCGGTCCCGGCACGACGATCTCCGCGGCCATCGCCTCGGAATTCGCGGAATCCGATGGCTTGCATCAGTCCGGCTTGATCCTGCTCGGCCTGCTGCTGTTCATCCTCACCTTCCTGGTGCTCTCAGCTGCTCGGCTGATGCTGCTGCGCCTCGAAAAGAAGGCTGGTAAGTAACATGAGCCTCAATCCGATTTACGTTTCGCGGCGTCGCAACGACAAGATCGTTCGCATTCTCTGCCTGGGTGCCGCTGTGTTCGGCGTTACCTGGCTGGCTCTGATTCTGTTCACGCTTTTCTATAATGGTATCGCGGGCCTCAGCGTCCAGATCTTCACCCAGAACACGCCGCCTCCCGGTTCGACCGAGGGCGGCCTGCTCAACGCGATCGTCGGTTCGGTCATCATGACCGTGATCGGCGTCGGCATCGGTGCGCCGCTTGGTCTGTTCGCTGGTACCTACCTCGCGGAATATGGCAAGCACGACAAGCTCACCTCGGTGATCCGTTTCATCAACGACGTGTTGCTGTCGGCGCCCTCGATCATCATCGGCCTGTTCATCTATGGCGCGGTGGTGGTGCCGATGCGGGGTTTCTCGGCCATCGCAGGCGCGCTGGCGCTTGCCGTGATCGTGATCCCGGTCGTGGTCCGCACCACCGAGGACATGCTCGGTCTCGTGCCCAACCCGCTGCGCGAAGCGGCTTCGGCGCTTGGGCTGCCGCGCTCGCTGGTGATCAAGCGGATCGCCTATCGTGCGGCACGTGCCGGCCTTATCACCGGCGTGCTGCTGGCGACTGCCCGCGTCGCTGGTGAAACCGCGCCGCTGCTGTTCACTGCCTTGAGCAACCAGTTCTTCAGCCTGGATCTCTCACGCACGATGGCCAACCTGCCGGTGACCATCAACAACTTCGTCCAGAGCCCCTACGAATACTGGAAGCAGCTCGCCTGGAGCGGTGCGCTGATCATCACCCTGACCGTCCTTGCCCTGAACATTGGCGCGCGCATTCTCGGCGCCGAGAGGAAAGCAAAATGAGTGATCTCTCTCTTTCCGCCGGCAATCCCGGCGTCTCGATGCCGTCGCTCATGCCGCAGACCGATGCGCGTCCCAAGGTCAGCGTGCGCGATCTGAATTTCTACTACGGCGAACACCACGCCCTGAAGAAGATCAACCTGAATCTCGCCACCAACCGCGTCACCGCCTTCATCGGGCCGTCGGGCTGCGGCAAGTCCACGTTGTTGCGCATTTTCAACCGCATGTATGACCTCTATCCGGGGCAGCGCGCGGAAGGCCAGGTCATGCTGGACAGCCAGAACATTCTGGATCCGAAGCTCGATCTCAACCTGCTGCGCGCCCGTATCGGCATGGTGTTCCAGAAGCCGACCCCGTTCCCGATGACGATCTATGAAAACATCGCCTTCGGTATCCGCCTGTATGAGAAGATTTCCAAGGCGGAGATGGATGTACGCGTCGAGAAGGCGCTGCGTGGCGGTGCGCTCTGGAACGAGGTCAAGGACAAGCTGAACGCCTCGGGCCTCAGCCTGTCGGGCGGCCAGCAGCAGCGTCTGTGCATCGCGCGCACCATCGCGGTGCGTCCGGAAGTGATCCTGTTCGACGAACCTTGCTCGGCGCTCGATCCGATCTCGACCGCCAAGGTCGAAGAACTGATCGACGAACTCAAGGATCAGTACACGATCGCCATTGTGACCCATAACATGCAGCAGGCGGCGCGCGTCTCCGACACCACCGCCTTCATGTATCTCGGTGAGCTGGTCGAATTCGATCAGACCAACAAGATCTTCACCTCGCCGAGCGACCGCCGCACTCAGGATTACATCACCGGCCGTTTCGGCTGACGCGATCAACTCGCGAGAGGATTGAGCTATGGCTTTTGAACATACGACTAAGGCCTTCGACGACGATCTTCAAGAACTGACCCGTCTCGTCGCCGAGATGGGAGGCCTCGCCGAGCGTCAAATCGTCGAATCCGTCGACGCCCTGATCCGCCGTGACGTAGCCCTGGGCGCGCGCGTGGTGGCGACCGACGCGGAAATCGACCAGCTGCAACGGATGATCGAAGAGCGTGCCGTTCTCACCATCGCCAAGCGTCAGCCGATGGCGGTGGACCTGCGCGAGATCGTCGGCGCGCTTCGCGTTGCCACGGATCTCGAGCGCATCGGCGATCTCAGCAAGAATATCGGCAAGCGTGTCAATGCGCTGGATAGCGATTTCCACCCGCTGAAGCTGATCCGCGGCCTCGAGCATATGACCGATCTGGTGAATACCCAGGTCAAGGCGGTGCTTGACGCCTATGCCGCGCATGACCTGCCGGCAGCGATGAGCGTATGGAAGGGCGATGAGGAAATCGACGCGATCTGTACGTCGCTATTCCGCGAGCTTCTCACTTACATGATGGAAGATCCGCGCAACATTTCGTTCTGCATCCATCTGATGTTCTGCGCCAAGAACATCGAACGGATTGGCGATCACGCGACCAATATCGCCGAGACCGTATTCTACATGATCGAAGGTCAGCAGATGGTCGACAAGCGTCCGAAGGGCGACATGACCAACTTTGCGACACCGGCGAGCTGAGGCTCGCCGCGACGTCCCTGAACGAAAGATAGGAACGAGCCATATGAACGCGCGCATTCTGGTAGTGGAAGACGAGGAAGCTCTGACCACACTGCTGCGCTACAATCTCGACGCCGAAGGTTACGATGTCGAGACGGTTGCCCGCGGCGACGATGCCGACACCCGCTTGAAAGAGCGCGTACCGGACCTCGTGGTCCTCGACTGGATGCTGCCGGGGTTGTCCGGCATCGAACTCTGCCGTCGCTTGCGGGCGCGGCCGGAAACCAAGGCGCTGCCGATCATCATGCTCACCGCCCGCGGTGAGGAGAGCGAGCGCGTTCGTGGCCTCGCCACCGGCGCGGACGATTACATCGTCAAGCCATTCTCCGTCCCGGAGTTGCTGGCCCGTGTGAAGGGTCTCTTGCGTCGTGCGGCACCGGAACGTCTTGCCACCGTACTTGCCTTCGGCGATATCGAACTCGACCGCGACAAGCGCCGGGTCGTCCGTGCGTCGCGTCCGATCGATCTTGGTCCGACCGAATATCGGCTGCTTGAGTTCTTCCTCGAGCATCCCGGCCGCGTGTTCAGCCGCGAACAGCTGCTCGACAGTGTCTGGGGCCGCGACATCTATATCGATGAGCGCACGGTCGACGTTCACATCGGTCGTCTGCGCAAGCTGCTCAATCCGGCCGGCGAGCCCGATCCGATCCGCACCGTTCGCGGCGCCGGCTATGCGCTCGATGATCGTTTCGACAAGGCGGCGGAGTAACTCTGCTTCCATACGGTTCGCCCTCATCCAGAGGAGCGGCCGTAGGCCGCGTCTCGAAGGATGGATACGGAACGCCCACAACTCATGGTTCGAGACGGCGCTGCGCGCCTCCTCACTATGAGGGCGGAGATGATGGCTCTTCCCGATAGCAAAATACGAAAAATGCCCGGCTCGTCGCCGGGCATTTTTGTTAGCTCATTACTCTTTCGCTTACCGCGGCGGCTTCGGTGCAGTGCGACGGCGATCCGCTGCCGGCTGATAGGCGATGCGCGAATGGTGCGCGCAGTAAGGAGCGCCCGCCACGGCCTTGCCGCCGCAGAAATAGAAATCGGAACTGGCCGGATCGCCGACCGGCCAGTGGCAGGTGGCGTCGCTGAGTTCGACGAGCTGCAGGCGTTGGCTGATCGGGATCACATTGTCGACCGCGATCGGATCCGGCTCCATCTCGACGTCGTAGTTGTGCGCCAGCGCAGTGTTGCCACGGGCCACGGGGCGCGGCATTCGCACCATTTGGGCCGGTCGCGGCTTGCGCGGGCGCGGCGCGGCGGACGAAGGGCTCTTGGCGCGGCCGGACAGGCCGAGCCGATGCACCTTGCCGATCACGGCGTTACGGGTGACGTTACCGAGTTCCGCTGCAATCTGGCTGGCGGAAAGGCCGCCCTCCCAGAGTTTCTTCAGCTGTTCGACGCGATCGTCGGTCCAAGTGATTACCGTCATCGCCAAATCCCTTCGTAGGCGTCGGGCCGGATCGGCTCCGACGCTGCGACTTGAAATCGTCAAAAACCTCGCTGTCAGAATCCCTTAGCGCTCACCGGATGCATGACTGCTTCCGGCCTTACGCCGTACCGATAGTGTATAAGGGTCTACTGCCGCACGAGATGTCGTATCCGACAAGCCAAAAACTACATGATGCCGCGACTCACGCGCAAGAGTCGGCCGAGTCACATCCACATGCTTTGTGTCAACCAAGCAGAAAAAGCGGCTTTTTGTGCGCCCCGGGGTGGCTTGAAAGCCACTATGCGCGGTTGACACCCCGGGTGGCCCCCATAGAATATCGCGCGCGTGCCGCCCGAGAAGGGCGGCACGTTTCGTTTTGAGGGTCCGCTGCCCCGTGTCGCACTGTTGTCATCGATAGTGCCCGACATCGGTGGGGGCCACAGGCTGATTGATCGGAACCGTTATGACCAGCAACGCACCATCCTCGCAAATTTCTCAGGCTCACCTTCTGCCTGTCTTCGCGCGCGCAGATGTGGCGTTCGAGCGCGGTGAGGGGGCCTGGCTGATCTCGACGACCGGCGAGCGCTATCTCGATTTTACCAGCGGTGTTGCGGTCAATTCGCTCGGTCACGCGCATCCGCATATGGTCGCAGCGCTGCAGGAGCAGGCCACCAAATTGTGGCACATGTCGAACCTGTTCAAGAGCCCGGATGGTGAGCGCCTCGCCGCGCGGCTTTGCGAAAATTCGTTCGCTGATTTCGTGTTCTTCGCCAATTCGGGTGCGGAAGCGATGGAGTGCGCGTTGAAAGTGACGCGGCACTATCATTTCTCCAAGGGGCATCCCGAGCGCACGCGCATCATCACCTTTGAAGGCGCGTTCCACGGCCGCACGCTCGGCACGCTCGCCGCGACCGGCGCCGCCAAGTATCTCGAAGGCTACGGGAAACCGCTGGAAGGCTTCGACCAGGTGCCGCTTGGCGATCTCGATGCGGTGAAGGCGGTGATCGGTCCGGAGACCGCCGGCATCCTCATCGAGCCGCTGCAGGGCGAAGGCGGCGTGCGGGCTGCGTCCAATGTGTTCTTCAAGGCGCTGCGCGAGCTGTGCGACAAGAATGGCATCCTTTTGATCTTCGACGAGGTGCAGACCGGCATGGGCCGCACCGGCACGCTGTTCGCCTACCAGCGTCTTGGCGTGACGCCGGATGTGATGTCGCTGGCCAAAGCACTCGGTGGCGGTTTCCCGATAGGTGCTTGCCTTGTCACCGCCGCTGCGGCTGAAGGCATGGCGCCGGGCTCGCATGGCTCCACCTTCGGCGGCAATCCGCTCGCCGTCGCGGCGGCGAACTCCGTGCTCGATGTGATGCTGAAGCCCGGTTTCTTCGATCAGGTGACGAAGATGGCGCTGTTGCTGAAACAGAAACTCGCCGGCGTGGTGGATCGTTATCCTACTGTGCTGTCAGAAGTGCGCGGCGAAGGCATGCTGGTCGGCCTCAAGGCCGTGGTGCCTGCTGCTGACCTCGTCGGTGCGCTGCGCGATGCCAAGCTGCTCACCGTGGGCGCGGGCGACAATGTCGTGCGCTTCCTGCCGCCGCTGATCGTGACCGAGTCCGATATCGACGAAGCCGTGCAGCGCCTGGAGCAGGCCTGCGTCGTGCTCGCAAAGGGAGCCGTGTGATGAGCACGACTCCACGGCACTTCCTCGATCTCACGGCTGTCCCGGCCAACGAACTCCGCAACATTCTCAACGCAGCCGGTGCCATGAAGGCGAGGTTGAAGAGCAATGGTGCAGATCCCGATCGCCCGCTGAAGAACAAGACGCTCGCGATGATCTTTGAAAAGCCCTCGACGCGCACGCGTGTGTCTTTCGAGGTCGGCATGCGTCAACTCGGCGGCGAAGTCGTCATGCTCACCGGTGCCGAAATGCAGCTCGGCCGCGGCGAGACGATTGCCGACACGGCGCGCGTGCTGTCGCGCTTCGTCGACATCATCATGATCCGCATCCTCAATCATGACGCGTTGATGGAGCTGGCGAACAACGCCACCGTGCCCGTCATCAACGGCCTGACGCGTTTCTCGCATCCGTGCCAGGTGATGGCCGATGTGATGACCTACGAGGAGCATCGCGGTTCCATCAAGGGCCGTACTGTGGCCTGGGTCGGCGACGACAACAATGTGCTGATGTCCTGGGCCCATGCCGCCGAGCGCTTCCAGTTCAAGCTCAACATCGCGACTCCGCCGCAACTCTCGCCGAAGAAGGCGTTCAAGGACTGGGCGAAGGCATCCGGTGCAAATATCACCTTCTCCAACGATCCCGATGCCATGGTGAAGGGCGTCGATTGCGTCGTCACCGATACCTGGGTGTCCATGGGCGACAAGGAAGGCGAGACGCGCCACAACCTGCTGCGCCCGTATCAGGTCAATGAGCGCTTGATGGGTTTCGCGAACAAGGACGCGCTGTTCATGCACTGCCTGCCCGCCCATCGCGGCGAGGAAGTCACTGACGAAGTGATCGACGGACCGCAGTCGGTGGTGTTCGACGAAGCCGAGAACCGTCTGCATGCGCAGAAGGGGATTCTGGCGTGGTGTCTGGGCGCGGTGGGGTGAAAGCACCCGCTCACTGTCATCGCCCGGCTTGACCGGGCGATCCAATACATTCTGACATCAGCGATAGACCCATAGTACTTGATACTGGATGTCTACTGGATTCCCCGCTTTCGCGGGGGATGACAGTCATTGTGTGCTCAGGCGGCTGCCTTCTTCGGCGCGAACCGTCCGTAGAACGTCTCGCCCTTCGCCGCCATTTCCTCCAGCAGTTTGGGCGGCGTGAACCGCGAGCCGTACTTCTTCTCCAGCTTGTGGCAGAGCTCGACGAATTTCTTGGTGCCCATGAAGTCGATATAGCTCAGCGTGCCGCCGGTGAACGGTGCGAAGCCGAAGCCGAGGATGGAGCCCACGTCGGCCTCGCGCGGGTCGACGATCACATTGTCCTCGACCGTGCGGGCGGCTTCCACCGCCTGCACCACCAGGAAACGCTGCTTCAGCTCCTCGACATCGAGCGTGTCGGGATCGAGCGCCTTCGGCAGCAACGGTGCGATCCCTTTCCATAGCGCTTTCGAGCCCTTGCCCTTCGGCGGATACTCGTAAAAGCCCTTGCCGTTCTTGCGGCCAAAACGCTCCTGCTTTTCCACCATCTCGACGATCAGCTTCTTCTGCGCTTGATCGACCGCCTGCGAGCCGAGATCGGCTTCGGTGGCCTTCATGATCTTCAGCACCAAGTCGAGCGCGATCTCGTCCGACAGCGACAGCGGACCGACCGGCATGCCGGCCATTTTGGCGGTGTTTTCGATCATCGCCGGCGGCACACCTTCGAGCAGCATTTCGAGGCCTTCGGCCGTGAAACGCAGCACGCAGCGATTGGCGAAGAAGCCGCGGCTATCATTCACGACGATCGGGGTCTTGCCGATGACGCGGACATAATCGAGCGCGGTGGCGAGCGCGACATCGCCGGTGTTCTTGCCGACGATGATCTCTACCAGCATCATCTTCTCGACCGGCGAGAAGAAGTGGATGCCGATGAATTTCGACTGGTCGGTGAATTCCTCGGCCAGCGAGTTGATCGGCAGGGTCGAGGTGTTGGAGGCGATGATCGCGCCTTCCTTCAGCAGCGGTTGCACCTTCTTGTAGATCTCGGCCTTGACGGAGCGATCCTCGAACACCGCTTCGATGACCAGGTCGCATTCGCGGATCACTTCGAAATCGGCCGTCGCGGTGATGCGCGACATCAGCGCGTCGCGATCGGCTTCCTTGGCGCGGCCCTTGGCGATCAGCCCGTCGATGACAGACTGGCAATGCGTGCGGCCCTTATCGGCCGAGGCTTGATCACGATCGATCAGCACCACCTCGATGCCACCCTTGGCTGAGACATAGCCGACCGACGCGCCCATGAAGCCGGCGCCGATGATGGCGAGTTTCTTGACCTTGGTCGGCGGCACGTTCTGCGGACGGCGTGCGCCTTTGTTGAGCTCCTGCATGGAGAGGAACAGGCTGCGGATCATCGCCGCCGCTTCCTTCGTCTGCAGGATATGGGCGAAATAGCGCGACTCCACGCGCAGCGCGGCGTCCATCGGCAGCTGCAGGCCTTCATAGACACACTGCATGATCGCGCGGGCGGCCGGATAGTTGTCGAAGGTCTCGCGGCGATAGATGGCGTTGCCGGCCGGGAACATCATCATGCCCTGCTTGGAATAGACGGGGCCGCCAGGCAGCTTGAAGCCCTTCTCGTCCCACGGCGCGACGGGCTTGCCGCCGGCCTTGATCCATTCCTTCGAGGTCTTGATCAGATCAGCAGCTGGCACCACGGCACCGACGATGTTCATCGCCTTGGCCTTGGCGAGATTGACCTGATCGCCTTTCAGCAGCATCTGCATCGTGTCCTGCGGCTGCAGCATGCGCGCGAGGCGCTGGGTGCCTCCGCCGCCGGGGAACAGGCCGACCTTGATCTCGGGCAGGCCGAGCTTCGTCTTCGGGTTCTCCGCAGCTACGCGATAATGGCAGGCGAGGGTGAGCTCGAACGCACCGCCGAGGGCGAGACCGTTGATGGCCGCGACCCACGGCTTGCCGGCGGTCTCGATCTTGCGCAGCGTGAGCGAGAGCTTGCGGCTCTCGTGGAACAGCATCTGCTGGGCGGCTTCCTCGCCCTTTGCCTTCTTCGTCTCGGCAAAAATCTTGTTCATGCCTTCCAGCATGGAGAGATCGGCGCCGGCCGAGAATGCGTCCTTGCCGGAGGTGACGACGACGCCCTTCACGGAGGCATCCGCCGTGGTCTGATCGACGATGGCGCCGAGTTCTTCGATCGTCGTGGTGTCGAGCACGTTCATCGAACGGCCCGGAATGTCCCAGGTGACGAGGGCGATGCCGTCGGCGTCGGTCTCAACCTTGAAATTCTTGAAGGTCATGTTGGCCGCTCCTTACACGCGTTCGATGATGGTGGCGGTGCCCATGCCGCCGCCGATGCAGAGGGTGACGAGGGCCGTGGACTTGTTGGTGCGCTCGAGTTCGTCGAGCACGGTGCCGAGGATCATCGCGCCGGTAGCACCGAGCGGATGGCCCATGGCAATGGCGCCGCCGCAGACATTGATCTTCTCATTGTCGATGTCGAAGGCCTGGATGAAGCGCAGCACCACCGAGGCAAAGGCCTCGTTGAGCTCGAACAGGTCGATGTCCGACAGCTTCATGCCGGAGCGCTCCAGCACCTTCTTCGTCACATCCACTGGACCGGTGAGCATCATCGCGGGCTCGGAGCCGATATTGGCGAAAGCGCGAATTTTTGCACGCGGCTTCAGGCCGTTCTTCTTGCCGGCTTCGGCGCTGCCGAGCAGAACGGCGGCGGCACCATCGACGATGCCCGAGGAATTACCGGCGTGGTGGACGTAGTTCACTGCCTCGATTTCCGGATGCGACTGGATCGCGACGCCATCGAACCCGCCCATCTGCGCTACGGTCGCGAAAGACGGCTGCAGCGCGGCCAGCGACTGCATCGTGGTGGACGGGCGCATGTGCTCGTCCTTGGCCAGGATAGTGAGGCCGTTGATGTCCTTGACCGGGACGATCGAGTTCTTGAAACGTCCTTCCTCCCAAGCCTTGGCAGCGCGCTGCTGGCTCTGCACGGAATAGGCGTCGACGTCATCGCGGGAGAAGCCATACTTCGTTGCGATGAGATCGGCCGAGACGCCCTGCGGCATGAAATAGGCGGGCACGGCGATCGACGGATCCACCGGCCACGCACCGCCGGAAGCGCCGATACCGACACGGCTCATGCTTTCGGCGCCGCCGCCGATGGTGAGTTCGTGCTGGCCGGCCATCACCTGCGCGGCTGCAAAGTTCACGGCATCGAGGCCGGAGGCGCAGAAGCGGTTGATCTGGATACCGGGGACATCATTGCCATAGCCGGCCGAGAGTGCAGCCATGCGGGCGATGTCGCCGCCGGCTTCGCCGACGGGATCGACGACGCCGAGTACGACGTCATCGACGCTGCCGGGCTTGAGATTGTTGCGCTCCTTGAGCGCCTTCAGCGGCGTGGTGGCGAGGGCGAGCGCCGTCACCTCATGCAGCGAACCATCGGACTTGCCGCGGCCGCGCGGCGTGCGAACGTGATCGTAGATATAGGCCTCGGGCATGGTGTCTCCCTTCGGATTAACTTTGGCTGTCATCGCCCGCCTTGACCGGGCGATCCAGTAAACTCGATTATCGGAATTCTATCTGTGGGGTCTGTGTTTACTGGCTCCCCGCTCCGCGCGCACCTCCGGTGCGCTAGGCGGGGATGACAGTCACGTGTGTGGTCGTAGCTATGATTAAAATGCTTCCGCCGGAAGCTCCATCGTCGTTGCAGCTCCCGTCTGGATGCGCGCGAGATGCAATGCCGTCTCCGGCAGCATCCGCTCCATGAAGAAACGACCGGTGACGAGCTTCGTGGTCAGATAAGGCGTTGCGCCGGACGCGGCGATCTTGTCCTGCGCTACCTTGGCCATCTTCGCCCACATATAGGCAAACGCTGTGAGGCCGAACAGCTGCATGTAGTCCGTCGCGCCGGCGCCGGCATTGTCGGGCTTGGCCATGGCATTGTTCATCAGCCACATGGTGGCCTGCTGCAAATGGCCGAGCGCATTTGATAGCGGTCCGACATAGGGCTTCATCGCCTCGTCCGCGCCATGCTCCTTTGCGAACGCCGCGACCTCGCCGAAGAAAGCCATCGCGGCGCGACCGCCGTCGCGCGGCAGCTTGCGGCCGACGAGGTCGAGCGCCTGGATGCCGTTGGCGCCTTCATAGATCATGGCGATGCGCGCATCGCGCACGAATTGCTCCATGCCCCATTCGGCGATATAGCCGTGGCCGCCGAACATCTGCTGTGCCGCTACGGCATTGGCAAAGCCGCCATCGGTGAGCACACCCTTCAGCACCGGCGTCATCAGACCCATGTGATCGTCGGCGGCCTGGCGTTCCTTCGGATCGTCCGAGCGATGCGCGACGTCGCTCTTCAGCGCGGTCCACACCACCATGGCGCGGGCAGCTTCGTTGAACGCGCGGATGGTGAGCAGCGTGCGGCGCACGTCCGGATGCACCATGATCGAATCCGCCGGCTTGTCCGGCGACTTCGGGCCGGTGAGCGAGCGGCCCTGCAGGCGGTCCTTCGCATAGGCGACGGCGTTCTGATAAGCGACTTCCGACTGCGCGAGGCCCTGTACGGCAACGCCGAGGCGGGCTTCGTTCATCATCACGAACATGCCTTGCATGCCCTTGTTTTCTTCGCCGATCAGCCAGCCAGTGGCATTGTCGTAGTTCATCACGCAGGTGGAATTACCGTGGATGCCCATCTTGTGCTCGATGGAGCCGCAGACGACGCCGTTGCGCGCGCCCAGCGAGCCATCGTCATTCACCAGCACCTTCGGCACCACGAAGAGCGACACGCCCTTGATGCCGGCGGGTGCACCTTCGATCCGCGCGAGCACGAGATGGATGATATTGTCGGCTAGGTCGTGTTCACCGGCCGAAATGAAGATCTTTGTGCCGGAGATCTTGTAGCTGCCATCATCCTGCTTCACCGCCTTGGTGCGGAGCAGGCCGAGATCGGTGCCGCAATGCGGCTCGGTGAGGTTCATGGTGCCGGTCCATTCCCCGGCGATCATCTTCGGCAGATATTTGCTCTTCTGCTGATCATTTCCATGCACGACCAGCGCCGCCGTGGCGCCCATGGTGAGGCCGCCATACATCGAGAAGGCCATGTTCGCGGAGATCTGGAATTCGGCAACGGTTTGCGACAGCGTCACCGGAAGGCCCTGGCCGCCATATTCCACCGGTGCTGAGAGGCCGAGCCAGCCGCCTTCGGTTACCTGCTTGAAGGCATCCTTGAAACCCTTAGGCGTGGTGACGCTGCCGTCGTCGTTGCGCTTGCAGCCCTCGAGATCGCCGACGCGGTTCAGCGGTTGCAGCACGTTCTCGCTGAGCTTTGCCGCTTCACTGATGATCGCCTCGCGCACATCTGCCGAGGCATCGCTGAAACCGGGGAGATTGTTGTAGCGATCGAACTGAAACACGTCGTTGAGCAGAAAGCCGACGTCTTCGAGCGGCGCTTTGTAACTGGGCATGGATTCCTCCCGGTTGGAATACGTTGTTCAGTCGCGGCGACGTGCTGCAGTCTACAGCATCGCCGTGTGATGGTGACTTGATTCTGCAGGTGCCTTATTGCCGCGCCAGCATTTCACCCATGAGACGGTGCAGCAAATTGATGGCCTTCAGGGGCCGGACCATCACCTTGAAATGCGTGATGCGCCCATCGACATCGAAAGTGATCATGTCGATCCCATTTATCTTGATGCCCTCGATTTCGTTCTCGAATTCGAGCACGGCGGACGTTTCGTTGCGCCACTCGCCGATGTAAGTGAAGCCGGGGCCGCCAAGCACCTTCTCGGCAGCGGTGAGATATTTGAAGACGATCTCGCGGCCGCGCTGCGGCGAATGCACTACCGGGCTTTCGAACACGGCATCGGGATGCAGCAATTCCCATAGCGCCACTTGGTCATGCGACTTCATGAAGCCGTACCATGTGTCGAGGCCGCTCATGCCCATCGGAGCTTCTCCGCGTTTCCATACACCCTTGCATGGAAGCCTACTCCCGGTGCATGGATTTCGTCAATACACTTGTGTATGGTTGTGGCATGGACGAGCAAGCGACCAAAGACAGGCTGACCCGTACCGCGTGGCTCGATCACGGCCTTCGCATTCTGGCGCGGCAGGGCGCAGCCGCGCTCAAGGTTGGCGATCTAGCCGCGGGACTGAGCGTCTCGCGCGGAAGTTTCTATTGGCACTTCAAGGACATCGGCGAATTCCGCCTGCGGCTCCTGGAGCGCTGGCAGGAGCGGACAACCGATCAGGTATTGGAACAGACCGATGCCTCGACCACCGGCGCCGCGCGCCTGACCCACCTCATGAAGCTCGCCTTCAACGAGGACCGCAGTCTGGACCGCTCCATCCGCGCCATGGCCTCCACCGATCCGGCGGTGGCCGAGATGGTCGCCGCCGTCGACGCCCGCCGTATCGCCTATATGGCGAAGGTGCTGGTCGAGGCCGGTGTCGAGAGTCGGCGCGCACGTCCCCGCGCCGAATTCCTGTATTGGGCCTATATCGGCCAATCCACGGTGATGGCCCCGCATCATAGCTCGATGACCGAACGGGACATCGATGAGCTGGGTGCACTGTTCACGCGGTGAAGCGCCCCTGCGAACGCCTCATCCTACCTATGAAACGGCGCAAGTGTATCGTTCGATTAACATTTAAGGCACCGGGGCGGGCATCCTTAACCCGTTATTTACCCTAACCCTGAAAAGTCCGGAGTGAGGCAGACCGCACCGCTCCCGTATCGAATTTCTTCATCTTGGGACGCGCGGCGGAAGCTGCAGGCGCGGGTAATGCGCCAGGCTCGTAACCGGACCAAAGCATGAATTCGCGCGTATCGTGGAGTGTTGAGGGGATGGACCCATCGGTTCGCGAACGGGCCGAAGCCGCCGCGCGCCGCGCCGGCATGTCTCTTACGGACTGGCTGAACACCACCATCGGCGAATCCCCGATCACTTCGGCGGTGGATGACCATGTCGATCATGGGGCAGCCGCAGCCGCGCCGCAGCCTCCGCGTTACCAGGCACGTCCGGGCCATTCGTTGCGTCCGGCGATGCCCTCTCGTCCGGCAATGCCGCAGCGCGAGGTTGCCGAAGTTGCCGATATTCACGAGCGCCTCGATGCGATTGCCCGTCAGATCGAGGCGTTCTCGCGCCCGAGTCAGCGGGGCAGCAACGAGCCTGGCGTCGCGCGTCAGCTCAACGACGCCATTTCGCGCCTCGACGCGCGGTTGTCGCAGATCAACGAACAACCGCGTCATCCGGCCCCGTCCTATGGGCATTACGATCCGCGTCCGAATCCCGATATGGTCGAGCATGCGGCCAATCAGGTTTACAGCTCGGCGCCACAGTCCGATCCGCTGTCGCTTGATTTCGCCGTTGCGGAGATCACAGCACGCCAGGGCGAGCTCGATGGCCCGCCGCGGATGGCGCCGCGCTACGCGCCACCCATCGCCCCATATGCCACGCCGTCGCCTGCTATGCCCGACATGTCCGGGCTGGAGCGTCAGCTCTCGCAAATCACCAGCAAGATCGACGCGTTGCAGCGACCGAACGCAAGCATTGAGCAGTCGATAGCGACCTTCCGCAGCGAACTCGCCGAGATTCGCAATGCGGTAACCGAGGCGCTGCCGCGGCGTGCCATCGAGTCGATCGAAAGTGAAGTCCGTGCGCTGTCGCGCCGTATCGATGAGAACAGGCAGAGCGGCATCGATGCCGATGTGCTCGCCAATCTCGAAACCGCGCTCGGCGATATCCACAAGACCCTAAAGATGCTGACGCCGGCCGAGCAGCTTGCCGGCTTCGACGAGGCGCTCCGCAATCTCGGCGGCAAGATCGACCAGATCGTGCGTTCAAGCGACAATCCCGGTACGCTGGAGCAGCTCGAAGGCGCCGTCACCGCGCTGCGCGCCATTGTTTCCAATGTCGCGTCTAACGAGACCGTCGGTCGTCTCAGTGAGGATCTTCAAAGACTGTCGGCCAAGGTCGACCAGCTCGCGCAGAACAGCGACAGCAGCATGTTCGCCGCGCTCGAGCAGCGCATTGTCACGCTCACCGCGACACTCGAAAATCGTGATCGTCCGCAGGTCGCGGGCTCGGATCATCTGGAGAGCGCCTTGGCGGCGCTGGCGCAGCGGTTGGATCACCTGCCGGTCGGCAACGATCAGTCGTCCGCCTTCACGCATCTTGAGCAGCGCGTGTCCTATCTGCTTGAGCGGATGGAGAGTATCAGCGATCCGCGCGCCAACAATCTCGGCCGTGTCGAGGATGGTCTGCAGGACATCCTGCGTCATCTCGAACGTCAGCAGTCGGTGTTTGCTGCGGCGCTGAACGAGACCCGGAACTCCTCCGCTGATGCCGGTGTCGTCGATTCCCTGAAGCGCGAATTGTCCGACATGCGCTTCAGCCAGTCGGAAACTGACCGTCATATGCAGGATTCGCTGGAGGTCGTGCATTCGACTCTCGGGCATGTGGTTGATCGTCTGGCCAAAATCGAAGGCGATCTGCGCACGGCGAGCGCACGTCCAGCTCCGCAGCAGCCTGCATCGGCTACAGCGATCCAGTCCGCTCCGATGCAGGCGGCGCCTATGCAGCACACATCGCCGCGCCCGCAACTGTCCAATCCGGTCAAACCGCAGGCGACGGCACCGTCGCAAATCGATGTGCGCCCGCCGCAGGCGCATTTCGATGCCGCACCACGCGATTTTGCGGCGACCGCGATTTCCAGCGAACCTGCGCCCGCCTTCCAGGTGCCGAAGGCCATCAGCGACATTCTCGACCCGAAGTCGGCGTCGAAACCCACCGCGCCGCCGGTTACCGTGGAGCGTCCATCGTCGCCGCGTCCGATGGTCGATCCGCAATTGCCGCCGGACCATCCGCTCGAGCCCGGTACGCGTCCGCTGGGACGCGGTGCTTCGCCATCGGAACGCATTGCTGCATCGGAAGAAGCGATTAGCGAGATTGCCGGCGCTGCCCCGGAGCCGGCGAGCGCATCCAGCTTCATTGCGGCGGCGCGTCGAGCCGCGCAGGCTGCTGCCGTGACGGGCGAGACCCCCAAGGGGGCAAAAGCCGCAAAAGCGTCGCCGCAAGCCCAGGGCGACAAGGCACCATCGACACTTGGATCGAAGATCCGTTCCCTGCTGGTGGGCGCGAGCGTGGTCGTGGTCGTGCTCGGCTCGTTCAAGATGGCAATGACGCTGCTGGACGACGGTGGTTCGCAGCCGCCCGTGGCGACCAACAGCCATTCGCCGCCGCTCTATCTCGACGCGCCAAAGGCGGCAGATTCCCCGCCGCAGCCGCCGGCCTCGTCCATCGGCACGCCGGCTCCTCTCAGCAAGCAGTCGCTGGTCGCGCCGCAGCCGGCGCCTGACGTCGCACCTGCTTCGCAGTCTGCACCGGTGCCGCAGGCGGCGCCGGTTCCCTATATATCGCCGGATGTCACCGGCAGCATTGCCGCGCCGCAGTCGAGCGCACCTGCCGCACCGTCGCTGCTGCCGCCCAGCGGCCAGAAGCTTGGTGCGGTCGCAATTCCTGCCGGCGAAAAGCTGCCCGAGGGCATTGGCAGCGAGGCGCTGCGCAATGCCGCGATCAAGGGCGATGCCACTGCCGCCTTCGAGGTCGGGGTGCGTTATGCCGAAGGCCGCGGTGTGCCGCAGAGCTATGAGGAAGCCGCCAAGTGGTACGATCGGGCCGCGCAGGCCGGCGTCGTGCCCGGCATGTTCCGCCTGGGCACGCTTTACGAGAAGGGCCTCGGCCTGAAAAAGGACTGGGAAGTCGCGCGTCGCTACTACATGCAGGCAGCGGAACGCGGCAACGCCAAGGCGATGCATAACCTTGCGGTACTCGATGCCGATGGCGGTACGCGTGGCGCGAACTACAAGAGCGCGTCACTCTGGTTCCGCAAGGCCGCAGATCATGGTGTCGCCGACAGTCAGTTCAATCTCGGCATTCTCTATGCCCGAGGCATCGGTGTCGATCAGAACCTCGCTGAAAGCTTCAAATGGTTCAGCCTTGCCGCCGCCCAAGGCGATGTCGATGCCGGCAAGAAGCGTGACGATGTGGCGAAGCGCCTCGATCCGCAGTCGCTGGCTGCGGCGAAGCTCGCAATCCAAACCTTTGTGCCGGAAGGTCAGCCGGAAGACGCGGTCAACGTGGCCGCTCCTGCCGGTGGCTGGGATGCTGCGCCGGCGCAGGCCGTCAAATCCGCGACCACCAGGCGGGCGTCCCGCTGATTTCGGAGGCCAGGGGTTGCTGCGCTTCAGCCGGGACGCCGCTGTGCGCAACTGACCGGCCTCGAGCTCGAACCTGCGGTCTTATTTCCTCAACAAAGCTTCATCAGATTGGCACGTGACCGCGTGTCGGAAATCCTGGAGCGTGAGGAAATCGATTTGTCTTTGCAAGGTGACGACCCGCAGTCGCGGCAATCCGTTCCGTCTGCGGGCCCCTGGAGCACTCCGCGCGTTGCGGCGCCGCTGCCGCAGCGTCCATCGCATCCGTTTCCGCCCGATCCCAAACCGTTGCGCCGCTGGCGGCCAAGCCTCACTACCATCGCTTTCGCGGTGCTTCTGTTCGGCGGCCTCGGCATTCGTGCCTATAACGACCTGTCGTCTCCGGAAGCGTGGTCCTACTGGAAGGATCTCTACGTCTCGCCGAGCATGAGCGCCGAGGTGATCGAGAATGTCGATCCCGACTACTTCGGCCGCGGCCGGAAGGCGCTGGCGATCTCCGGCAAGATCGGCGCCGCCAGTGCGACCTGGTTTCGCGAACAACTCGATCAGGCCAAGCTGCAACCCGGCGATATCGTGCTGATGTCGTCGCCGGGCGGCAACCTGAGCCAGTCCATGATCATGGGCGAGACCATTCGCGCCCGCAGTCTCTCGACCGCCGTGGGGACCGCGGATGCCGATGGCAGAATCAAGCCATCCTTCTGCGCCAGTGCTTGCGTGACGGCCTATGCCGGCGGCAAGGCTCGTATCGGCATCGAAGGCTCGCGCCTCGGCGTGCACCGCTTCACGTCGCCGAAGTCGGGCGACGATCCGGTCGCCTCTGCGCAGCGCACCATGGGCTTCGTGCTCAGCTATATGACCAAGATGGGCGTATCCTCGTCGGTGGTGGAGGCGATGTCGGCGACCGACAAGATTCACTGGCTGAGCAGCGGTGAGGCATCGGCCATGAATCTGGTGACCGTCCCCGTACAAAGGAGTTGAGATCAAGCTTTGCACCCAAGGCATTTACCACTGCGGAAAATGCCGGGCCGGATCGGGTGAAAACGGGGCATTGCCGGAATCTTTGATCCCATCGACTGGCGATTTCGTCTAAGAGAAACTGCGGCCCACATCCGCGCCGCCTCAAGAACATGCCGCGCGTGGTTTCGGCCCGAAGCGGCGCCAATCTCGAAGCGAACGCGCGTGCAACTGTACCTCCCGATCGCCGACCTTCCGATCAACGTGCTGCTCATTCTGGCGATGGGCGCCGCGGTGGGCTTCGTCTCGGGCATGTTCGGCGTCGGCGGTGGCTTCCTCATGACGCCCCTGCTGATCTTCGTCGGTATCTCGCCGGCGGTCTCGGTGGCTTCGGTGGCCAGCCATATCGCCGCCTCGTCGTTCTCCGGCGCGCTGTCCTATTGGCGCCGCCGTGCCATCGATCCTGCGCTGGCCACGGTATTGCTCACCGGTGGCATTGCCGGCACAGCTCTTGGCGTCTGGGTCTTCACCGTGCTGCGCAGTCTGGGCCAGCTCGATCTCACAATCTCGCTGTCCTACGTGATCCTGCTCACCGGCGTCGGCAGCGCCATGTTCTGGGAGGGGCTGCGTGCGCTGATGCGGCTTCGGCGCGGCGATCCGGTCTCGTTCCGGCGCTCCGGCAGCCACAGTTGGGTGCACGGCCTCCCGCTGAAGATGCGCTTCAAACGCTCGAAGATCTATCTTTCGGTGCTTCCGGTCGTGGCCGTCGGTCTCGTCATCGGCTTTATCGGCGCAGTGATGGGTATCGGCGGCAGCTTCATCCTGATCCCGATCCTGATCTATTGGCTGCGCGTACCCACCGCGACGGTGATCGGCACATCCATGGTGCTGACCCTCGTCACCATGGTCATCGCCACCATGCTGCATGCGATGACCAATCATCTCGTCGATGCCGTACTCGCGTTGATCCTGATGATCGGCGGTGTCACCGGCGCTCAGTTCGGCGCCCGCGCCGGACAGAAGATCCGTGGCGAGCATCTGCGCCTGTTGCTCGGCCTCCTGATCCTGGCCGTCGGCATCCGCTTCGCGGCGCAGCTCGTCATTCAGCCGGAGGATCTGTTCACCATCCGCGACCTGGCCGGGGGCGGTGGGTCATGATGTGGACCTGGGCGATCGCGATCCTCGTGCTAATGCTTGACGCCGCGACGCCTTTGCGGGCCGAGCGGCTGATCGTCTCGGTTTCGAACCACCGCGTCACGGTGACGCCGAACTATGCCGGCGAGGAGCTTGTTCTGTTCGGTTCCGTCGAGAAGGATGACAAGACGCCGCCGGCGCGCGCCAACTACAACCTTGTCGTCACGGTCTCCGGTCCGCGCACCGATCTCGTCACCTGGCGCAAGCAGCGCCGCTTCGGCATCTGGATCAATACGGAATCGCGCGAGTTCCTGCAGGTGCCGTCTTATCTTGCGGTGTTCTCGAATCGTCCCATCGATGCCATCGCGCCGGTGGACGTGCAGCGCCGTCAACAGCTCGGCATCAACAACGTGCTGTTGACCCAGCGCGTAGGTACCGACTTTGCCGACGTCGTCTCCACCGATCCGTTCCGCAGCTCCTTCGTGCGCCTGCGCAAGGAGCATGGTCTTTATCGCGAGGAGACCTCGGCGGTAACTTTCCTCACTCCGACACTGTTCCGCACCACGATCCCGTTGCCCGCAGAAGTGCCCATCGGCACCTATAATGTCGAGATCGAGCTGTTCGCGGATGGTGCATTCATCACCAAGACCGAAACCGCCTTCGATATCGTCAAGGTCGGCTTCGAGCAGTTCGTTGCCAACGCCGCCCGCAATCATGGTTTCGTCTACGGCGTCATGACCGCCATCATGGCGCTGCTGTCAGGCTGGGCGGCGTCCATCGTGTTCCGGCGGGACTAGAACAAGACGCCCACAGCCATCGCGACCACTGCAACGCTCATGACCGCGGTGGCCAGCCAGCCGAGCCAATATAGCGGACCAGAAATCTTGAAGCTGCCCATCACATCGGCGCTATGCGACATCGTCATCAGCAGGATCATGACCGGGACCGCCAGCACGCCATTGATAACGGCGCTCCAATACAGCGCCTCGATGGGATTGATCGCTGTGAAATTCAGGGCGATGCCGATCGCTGCGGACAAGGCCAGCACGCCGTAGAATGCCACGGCTTCGCGCGGTTTGCGATCGAGGCCGACCAGCCACCGCTGGCCTTCGCCGACAGCATAGGCCGTCGAGCCTGCCAGAACCGGAATCGCCAGCAAGCCCGTACCGACGATGCCGAGCGCAAAGATGATCTCCGCGAAGGCGCCAGCGATCGGGCGCAATGCTTCTGCAGCCTGTGCGGAAGTCTGGATATCGGTCTTGCCAGCGACATTCAGCGTCGCCGCGGCGGTGGTGATGATGGATAGGGCGATCAGATTGGAGAAAGCCATGCCGACGATCGTATCGGCACGGATTCGGGAAAATTCCATCGCGGCGCCGAGCGGCTTTTCGATCAACGGGGCCTTGTCGGGATCGATCCGTTCATCCTCGGCTTCCTGCGAAGCCTGCCAGAAGAACAGATAGGGTGAGATGGTGGTGCCCAAAATTGCCACCACTGTCGTCAGATAGTCGCCGCTCCATGTGATCCGTGGCATTAGGAGGCCGCTCAGGGCTGCATGCCAGTCGACCTTCACGACCGCCAGCGCCGCGACATAGGCGAACAGACACAATGTGAGCCATTTCAGCACGGCGACATAACGGCGATAGTCGAAGAAAATCTGCGCACCGATCGATAACACGCCGAAGCCCACCACATAGAGCATGCCGGGACCGCCGATCAGCAGTTTGGTGGCGTCGGCCATGGCGCCGAGATCGGCGGCGATGTTGATCGTGTTGGCGAGGAACAGCAGCGCCACGATGCCGTGCAACAATGCCGGTGGATAGTGGCAACGGACATTGCCGGAAATACCGAGACCGGTGACCCGTCCGACCCGGGCTGAAATCTCCTGGATGGCGACCATGAGAGGAAAGGTCAGCAGCATGGTCCAGCCGATGCCGTAACCCAGCTGGGCGCCGGCCTGGCTGTAGGTGCCGATGCCCGACGGATCGTCATCGGAGGCGCCGGTGATCAGGCCCGGGCCGAGAGCCCTGAGAAATTTCCTTGGTGAAGACTTTCCGGGTGCTTGGTCGTCGGCTTTTGATTGGGACGTGTCCGACATCTCGCTCCGCCTGTCCGGTCACCTTACCGTGCAATAGCTAGCCGGCAGCCTGAAGGCCGGGCAAGCGGTTTCGTTAGCGGCAGCGCGACGCCGCGATGGCGTGCATGCGATGATCGCCGAGCACATGGGCCACGAAGCCGAGTGTCCGGAAAATCTTTGCGAAAGCAGCGTCGCGGATGCTGAGGCCGCCTGTATAGGCGCCGAAGGACGGCATCACGGCACGTAGTCCATCAGTTGCGAAACAGCGCCGTTCCATGGCGCGGCCGCGTGCGTTGATCCGGGCTTTCGGATGCAGGTGTCCGGCGATTTCGCCCACGGCACCGGTCGGTTCATGGCGAAACGTGATCGCCCCGATCGCGACTTCATTCGCAACCGTGCCGCCAAGATCGCTCGGCAGCACCGGATCGTGGTTCCCGGAGATCCAGATCCAGTCGCGCCGGGTCTGCAGGGCGCCGAGCATGTCTCGATTCGCGGGCGACAGGCGCTCATGCGCGTCGCGATCGTGAAAGCTGTCGCCAAGGGCGATCACGGTCCTCGGATCGTGCCGCGCGATGACAGCGCCGAGACGGCCGAGGGTGGCGATGGTGTCGTAGGGTGGTAGCAGGACGCCGCGCAGGGCGTAGCTCGAGCCTTTTTCGAGATGCAGGTCGGAGACCACCAGCAGCCGTTGTTCGTCCCAGTAGAGCGCGCCCGACAGGTCCGCGGCCAGCGTGACGCCAGCAACGGTGACGGAACTCGTGTCGATGGGAAGCGACTCAGTAAGCATGGCTTGTTGTAGGATGGGTCGCGCGTTGGCGAAACCCATCATCTTCAGAGCGCGAAATTAAGGAGTTGATGGGTTTCGCTTCGCTCTGCCCATCCTACGACTCCATCGCTTCCTTCACGAGTTCCTCGGCTGCTTCTGCCAGCAGCGCGTCGGAGGCCTCGCCATAGACCTGCTCGCGGCCGATCTCCAGCATCACGGGAACCGCGAGCGGTGAAACGCGATCGAGTTCCCGATAGACGATGTGACCTTGGATGCGGGTCAGCATATCGCTCAAGCGTCGGAGATCAAGCAGGCCGGTCGCGGCGTCCGCACGCGCGGCGCGCAGCAGCAGGTGATCGGGCTGATGTTTCCGCAGCACGTCATAGATCAGGTCCGTCGAGAACAGGACCTGCCGGCGTGACTTCTCCGCATCGGTGAAGCGCGTGTGGATCAGGCCGGAGACGACGGCGCAGGTGCGGAATGTACGCTTCATCAGCGCAGACTCGGCAAGCCACGCTTCTAGATCGTCACCCAGCATGTCCGGGTCGAACAACGCTGCGAGATCGAGACGGCCCTGTCGGATCATGTGCGCGACATCGCCGAGCCCCCAGACTGCCAGTGCATATTCATTGGCGACGAAGCCGAGCGGCCGCGCCCGCGCCCGCTCCAACCGGCGTGTCAGCAACATGCCCAATGTCTGATGCGCGAGCCGGCCTTCGAACGGATAGCAGGCGAGGTAAAATTTATTGGCACGCGGAAAGGTTTCCACCATCAGCTCGCGCACGCCCGGCACATGGGAGACATGCGCCTGCAAAGACAGCCATTCGCGCACCTGATCGGGCAGGGCCTTCCACGCCCGTTCATCGTCGAGCAGTTTTCGTACGCGTTCGGCGAGATAGGTCGAGAGCGGGAACTTGCCGCCCATGTAGGACGGCACTTTCGGATCACTGTCGTTGGAGCGCGAGACATAGACCTGATCCTCGACCAGAGCTTCATAACGCACCACCTCGCCGCCGAACACGAAAGTATCGCCGAGCAAGAGATTCTCGATGAAATACTCCTCGATCTGCCCGAGCATTCGTCCGCCGCGCGCGATGGTGCCGGTCGATCCCTTGCCGGTGCCGCGCGCGCGTACCAGCCGGACCTTGAGCATCGCTTCCTCGACAATGGTGCCGACATTCATGCGATACATCTGGCGCACCTTCGGATTGGCGACACGCCATTTGCCAGATTTGTCCTGCTTGATCCGCGCAAAACGCTCATAGGTCTTCAGCGCATAGCCGCCGGTAGCGACGAAATCGACGGTGTCGTCGAAGTCGGTCCGCGAGAGTTCCGAATAGGGAGCCACCGAGCGCACTTCGTCATAGAGTTCATCCGCGAGGAAGGGGGCTCCGCAGGCGCAGCCGAGCACATGCTGTGCGAGGACATCGAGCGCGCCGGTGCGCAGCGGCGGCGTATCCTGCGCATTCTCCGCCACGGCATCGATGGCGGCGCGGCATTCCAGCACTTCGAAGCGATTCGCCGGCACCAGCACCGCGCGCGAGGGGACGTCGATGCGGTGATTGGCACGGCCGATCCGCTGCATCAACCGCGACGAGCCTTTGGGCGCGCCGACATTGACCACGAGATCGACGTCGCCCCAGTCGATGCCAAGATCGAGCGAGGAGGTGCACACCACGCCGCGCAGCCTGCCGGCGGTCATGGCATCCTCCACCTTGCGGCGCTGCCCGACGTCGAGCGAGCCGTGATGCAGGGCGATGGCGAGGCCGTCATCATTCACGCGCCAGAGATCCTGGAACAGCATCTCGGCCTGGCTGCGGGTATTGACGAAGACGAGGGTGGTCTTGTTGGCCTTGATGAGGTCGTAGATCTCGCCAAGCGCATGGCGCGCGGAATGCCCGGCCCAGGGCAGGCGCTCCTTGGTGTCGAGCATCTCCACCACGGGCTCGGCTGCGCCGCCGGCCACGACGATGTCGGCGGAGACGCTTTCGCCGACGGGTTGCGGCACGAGGAAACGCGCCAGCGACTCCGGTTCGGCGACCGTGGCGGAAAGACCAATGGCGCGCATGTCGGGCGCCAGTTTCCATAGTCGTGCGAGGCCGAGCGACAGCAGGTCGCCGCGCTTGGATGTTACGAGCGCATGCAGCTCGTCGAGCACCACACGCTTCAGCGACGAGAACAGGAAAGGAGCATCGTCCGATGACAACAGCAGCGCCAGTTGCTCCGGCGTCGTGAGCAGGATGTCCGGCGGATATTTCCGCTGCCGTGTGCGACGTGACACCGGCGTGTCGCCGGTGCGGGTCTCCACCTTGATGGGCAGTTTCATCTCGGCAATCGGCGTTTCCAGATTGCGTGCGATATCGACGGCGAGAGCCTTGAGCGGGGAGATGTAGAGCGTATGCAATCCGGCGGTTCGCTGCACATCGCGGCCGGCGGGACGGACGGCGTTTGCCCTGTCGCTCAGCTCCACCAATGTCGGCAGAAAACCTGCCAGCGTCTTGCCGGCGCCGGTCGGAGCGATCAGCAGGACGGAACGATCGGCGTGGGCTTTCTCCAGCAACGCAATTTGATGGGTACGCGGCGACCAGCCCCGCTGGGTGAACCAGCGGGTGAAGGTCGGTGGCAGGAGATCGGTTTTGGCTATGGATTGACGCGGCGACACAAGACCAATCTAGGTGCTCAGCGCCGTCATTGCGAGCAGCCGTAGGGCGGATGAGCGAAGCGTAATCCGCCTGCCGAATTCATGGCGGAGGCTCCGCGGCGGATTACGGCTTTGCCTCATCCGCCCTACGGGCGTGTCCGTTACTCCGTCATCGGCTTCTCGGAGATATCCCAGTCCTTGCCGTTGAAGATCGAAATATAGAGTGTCTTCATCGGCGTATAGTTGTCCGGCGTGTAGCTGTAGGTGATGCCGTCCAGCATATAGGGAGAGTGGAAGCCGGCGAGGGTCTGCGCCTGCTTCAGCACGTTCTCGCGCGTCAGGTTGTCGCCGCAGCGGCGCAGGATCTCGGCCATTGTCACCGCCTGACCGTAGCCGGCATAGGCGATTGTGTTGTCGGGATCCACATTCGGCAGATATTTCTTGCGCAGTTCCTCGAAGGCCATCACTTCCGGATCCTTCTCGAACTGCGGCGTGCCGACTTCCTTCGCGTACCGGATCGCGACGATGCCTTTGGCATTCTCGATGCCGGCGGCATTGAGGATCGAGCGTCCGGTCGAGCCAGCGGACAGCAGATGCAGCGGCTTCCAGCCAAGTTCGGCGACCTTGCGGATCGATTGCGATGTCGCCTTGCCGGTGGTGATGTTGTAGAAAACGTCCGCGCCCGACTTCGCCAGATTGATGAGTTGCGAATCGATGGTCGGATCGGTGAGGTCATAGGTGACTTCCGCGATCACTTTCGCTGTGCCGCCAGCCTTGGCGAGTTCGTCCTTGAAGGGGGCAAGGAAGTCACGCCCGAAGTCGTCGTTTTGATAGAGGATGCCGACCTTGGCATTCGGCTTCACGCTGACGACATGCTTGGCGAGGATGCGGGCTTCGGTCGGATAGAGCGGCAATCCGGCCATGGTCCATTTGAAGTTCTTCGGGTCATTCCACTTCGAGGCGCCGGTATTGAGCAGCAGCTGCGGCACGCCCTTGGAATTGAGATATTTGTGCACGGCCGTCTGCGGGGCAGTCCCGAGCGAGCCATAGAGTGCGAGCACTTCCTCCTGTTCGACGAGACGGCGTGTGGCCTCCACCGCCTTTGGCGCACTATAGGCGTCGTCCAAGGTCAGGAACTTGACCTTGCGTCCGTTGATGCCCCCTTTCTCGTTCAGCATCTGGAAATAGGCTTCGCCGACGCGGCCGAGCACGCCATAGAGCGAGCCCGGCCCGCTATGCGGCACGGTTTGGCCGAGCTTGATTTCGGTGTCGCTGGCGCCGGGATCGTATTTCTTGTCCGCCCCGAGGGCTGCGGAGGTCACGGCCGAGAGCATCGCGGCACCGGCCGCGAGCGCGAGGACGGAATGGTGGCGTGGAGGCATTTCGTTGTTTCTCCCCTTGTGCCCGCCTCTTGCGGGCATTTTTGAGCCGCCGCGTATGTTCGCGGTCTATCGGCCGGAGAGCATCCTGTGCGGGGTCGCCAGGCTTGGCAATCCCTCGACGATTGCAGGTGTCGTTCGCGAGCGAGGCCGGGGAAGTCTCATCGACGGTCGCATGTGTATCGCGCAATGCCGGCTAACCATCGCTAAACGCTTACTTAACCGCGCTTTTTGCGTCCCGGGCCATCTGCTGCAATCTGATCAGGTGTGGCTGCCGGGATACAGCCAGACGGAGCCGACTCCCCTATCCTGCCAGAATAATTCAAATGGGGTCCACCATGAAACGTATCCTCCTCGCCAGCGCCGCGCTGATCGGAACCGCCGTCACCGCGCAGGCCGCTGACCTGGCCGTGAAGGCCCCTTACTACAAGGCTCCGGTCGTTGCGGTTTACAACTGGACCGGCTTCTATATCGGCGTGAACGCTGGCGTCGGCATCGGTCGCGATCGCATCACCCACAGCTACACGGGCGATTCCATCTACCGCTCGCCGCAGGGTGGTTTCGGCGGCGCTCAGATCGGCTGGAACTGGCAGACCGATTCGTTGCTCGGTCCGATCGTTTACGGCCTTGAAGCCGACTTCCAGGGCAGCGGCCTGACCGGCGGCGGCGCTAATGTTGTTGGTCCGCTCGGCGCGAACACCGTTCAGTACAACACCAGCTCCGATTGGTTCGGCACCGTACGCGGTCGCGTCGGTCTCGCCAGCGGCCCGGTTCTGAGCTACTTCACCGGTGGTTTCGCTTACGGCAACGTCAAGAGCACCATCACCGAAGCTGGCGCCGGCACCTTTACGTCAGATCGGACGGCAACCGGCTGGACTATCGGCAGCGGCGTCGAAGCTGCGCTGGGCGGCAACTGGACCGGCAAGATCGAATATCTCTACCTCAACCTTGGCAACCGCTATGGCACCGCTATTGGCGCTACCGGCCAGGTCGCTAACACCGAGCTGCGCGACAACCTGTTCCGCGTCGGTCTGAACTACCGCATCGGCGGCAACAGCACCTATACTCCGGTGGCTGCGGCCAACTGGACCGGTTGGTACCTCGGCGGCAACGTCGGCTCCGGCACCGGTCGTGATCGCACCTATCTCGGACCGGTGGGCGGCCCTGGCGAACAGTTCAGCCTGAATCCGGATGGCGTCAACGGCGGCGGCCAGATCGGTTATAACTGGCAGGCAGCCAACTGGGTGTACGGCCTCGAAGCTGACATTCAGGCCTCCAGCCAGCGTGACCAGAAGACGGCTGTCGTTCTCGGCACCGTCAATTACGATCACAAGCTGCCCTGGTTCGGCACCGTTCGTGGTCGTCTCGGTTACTCGGTCGGTTCTTCCCTGTTCTATGTCACCGGCGGTTATGCCTATGGCGGCGTGAAGACCGCGCTGAATACCGGAGTTGGCTCTGTCAGCTTTTCGAACACCCAGAGCGGCTGGACTGCCGGTGCGGGCATCGAGACTCCGTTCAAGCTGCTTGGCCTGTTCGGACCGAACTGGACCAGCAAGACCGAATATCTCTATGTCGATCTCGGCCGCAAGACCGACACGGTTATCCCGGGCATCGTCACCAGCACCAGCGTGACCGAGCACATCTTCCGCACCGGCCTGAACTATCACTTCAACACTCCGGTCGTTGCGAAGTACTGATTACGATAACAAAGCGTCAAACGATAAAACCCCGACCGAAAGGTCGGGGTTTTTCCTTGTACGCAGGCTGGATCAGGATTTCGACGCCACGATCACGAGACTTGGCACCGGCGCTTTGCGTTCGGTGCGGATCGAAGCGTTGTCGATGTGTTCGATGCTGAGGCCCGCATCGCGCAGCAGGCAGCGCAGATGCGTCTCGCTTTGCGCAAAGCGGAGGCTGGCCCCGAGCGCGACACCGTCGCTATCATGCGTTTCTGCCGTGAAGGCGAACAGGCCGCTTGGCCGCAACACGCGTGCGGCTTCGCAGAACAGCGGCGCGAGATCGTGGATATAGATCATCATGTCGGCAGCCAGCACGAGATCGGCGCTCGCATCGGGGTGATGACGAAGGCCTTCGACGGCGTCGGCGGTTTCGAGTGTCTCGTAGAGGCCTGTCGCATGCGCGCGCTTGATCATCTCGGCGGATAGATCAATGCCGATGAATTCTCGGGTACAGTTTGCGAATGCCCGCGCGGCGAGCCCAGTGCCGCAGCCGAGATCGATGGCGCGGTCAAAAGTCATTGGCCGTCCGGTTGTCTCGCATGTGCGAGTCACCGCATCGAACAGGAGTGCAGGCCCGCGATAGCTGAGTTCGCCGACCAGGGATTGCTCGAATTTCGGGGCGTATTGATCGTAAAGCGTGGTGACGTAGTGCCGCGACATGGCCGCAAGATTGCCACCGGTCAGCCGCAACAGCCGCAAGTCTGCCCCAAGAAAATCGACACCATTTGCCGCTTTTGCGCGCCGAAAAGCGTCAATTGCGCCGGTTTTGTCACCCTGCCGTTCGCGGACGTCGCCGAGCGCGAACCAGGCGGAGGCGAAATCCGGCACAAGCTCGATTGCTTGCGTGAACAGATCGGCAGCTCCGGCAAGATCGCCGCGGAGTTCCAGATCGCGTCCATAATCGAAACGACGATCGGCGATCATTTCGCCGGATGATATGAACATATGCGCCATAGGGAACCGGATAAAGCGAGAGGCGTTCGCACGAAGACTCCAATCGGCCCCGCTCGGGCCTATATCATGAACATGCGCCCGCACGACATCCTGATCCCGGAGCCGGCCGGTCTTCTCTGCAGGCCGGGCGGTTTCCATATCGATCCGGTGAGGCCTGTCAATCGCGCGGTCATCACCCACGGCCATTCCGATCATGCCCGTCCCGGCCATGGCGCGGTGCTGGCGACGCGGGAGACGCTGGACATGATGCGGCTGCGCTACGGCGAGAATTTCGCCGGCAGCACGCAGGAGATTTCCTACGGCGAAATGCTGAAGCTCGGCGATGTCACGATCTCATGCCACCCCGCCGGTCATGTGCTCGGGTCCGCGCAGATTGCGGTAACCTGCAAGGGCATCCGCATCGTGGCGTCCGGCGATTACAAGGACGCATACGACCCGACCTGCACGCCGTTCGAGGTCGTGCCCTGCGATATCTTCATCACCGAAGCGACATTCGGTCTGCCCGTGTTCCGGCATGGCGATGCCGCAGATGAAGTGCGGAAGCTGCTGGCCTCGGTCGCGCTGTTTCCGGAGCGCGCACATCTGGTCGGCGCCTATTCGCTGGGGAAGGCGCAGCGGGTGATCAAGCTGATCCGCGACGCTGGCTATGACACGCCGATCTATCTGCATGGCGCGATGGAGAATATCACTTCCTATTATCAGCAGCGCGGCATCGATCTTGGCGAATTGCGCCCGGTGAAGGGCGTGAAGAAGGCCGAGCTTGCGGGCACCATCACACTGGCGCCGCCATCTGCGACATCCGATTTGTGGACGCGGCGCTTTCCCGATCCGGTCACCGCTTTTGCCTCCGGCTGGATGCGCGTGCGTGCGCGCGCGCGGCAGCGCGGGGTCGAACTGCCGCTGGTGATATCCGATCATGCCGATTGGGACGGGCTTTGTGCCACCATCGGCGCGACGGGCGCCGGGGAGATCTGGGTGACGCATGGGCAGGAGGATGCGCTGGTGCATTGGTGCCAGAGCAGGGGCCTGATCGCGCGACCGCTGGCGCTGGTGGGCTATAGCGATGAGGAGGACGAGGAAGCGCTGCCGCCCGGCGAGAGCGAGGACGCATGAATCGCTTCGCCGAGTTGCTCGATCGCTTAGCTTACGAGCCCGGCCGCAACAACAAGCTGCGACTGCTGGTGGGTTATTTTCGCGAAGTGCCCGATCCCGACCGTGGTTACGCGCTGGCGGCTTTGACGGGGGCGCTGTCGTTCAAACATGCAAAACCGGGATTGATCCGCGATCTCATCGCATCGCGCGCCGATCCGGTGCTGTTCGAGCTGTCTTACGATTATGTCGGCGATCTCTCGGAGACGGTTGCGTTGATGTGGCCGAAGGGAGAGAGCGGAGCTTGGAGTTCCCCTCTCCCCAACCCTCCCCCCAACGGGGGGAGGGTTGGGGAGAGGGGGAGCCCCACGCGCGAAACCATCGACGCACTCCACAACAACCCGCCGCCACCCACGCTCACCGAAGTCGTCACCACGCTTCGCGCCCTCGGCAAATCCGAACTCCCCACCCAGCTCATGCGCTGGCTCGATGAACTCGACGAGACCGGGCGCTGGGCTCTGCTGAAGCTGGTCACCGGCGCGTTGCGCATCGGCATTTCGGCGCGGCTCGCCAAGACCGCGGCCGCGATGCTCGGCGACAAGGATCCCCATGAGGTCGAACTGATCTGGCCCGGCCTCGTGCCGCCCTATGGCGAATTGTTCGCCTGGCTCGAAGGACGGGCCGAGAAGCCGGTCAATCGCGATCCCGCGCCGTTCCGGCCGGTGATGTTGGCGCATGCGGTCGAGGATGGGGATCTCGCCTCGCTCGATGCCGCCGATTTTACGGCCGAATGGAAATGGGATGGCATACGCGTGCAGGCGACCTCGGGCCTTGGGGATGACGGTAGACTCGTCACGCGAATGTATTCGCGTAGCGGTGAGGATATCACCGCGAGCTTTCCCGATCTTGTGCCTTCGCTACGTCTGCCCGGCGCCATCGATGGCGAGCTGCTGGTGCTGCGGGACAAGCGCGTGCAGTCGTTCAACGTGTTGCAGCAGCGCCTCAACCGCAAGAGCGTCACGCCGAAACTGATGAAGGACTATCCGATCCATCTGCGCGCCTATGACCTGCTCAGCGATGGCGAAAGCGACCTGCGCGAGCTGCCGTTCGAGGAGCGACGCAAAAAGCTTGAGGCGTTCGTCGCGAAGCTGGATGATGATCGCATCGACCTGTCCGGGCAGATCGTGTTCGCCGATTGGGATGCGCTCACCGCAGCCCGCGCCGATCCTGCCATTGCAGGCGCCGGCGCCGATGCGGAAGCTGTCGAGGGCGTGATGTTGAAACGTCGCGACAGCGTCTATCTGCCCGGCCGGCCGAAGGGCCAGTGGTGGAAGTGGAAGCGCGATCCGCACATCATCGATGCCGTGCTGATGTATGCGCAGCGTGGCCACGGCAAGCGCTCGTCCTATTATTCCGACTATACGTTTGGGGTCTGGACCGATGGCGAGGAGGGCGACCGGCTGGTGCCGGTGGGCAAGGCGTATTTCGGTTTCACGGATGAGGAGCTTTTGCAGATCGATCGCTTCGTGCGCCGTCATACCACCGAGAAATTCGGTCCGGTCCGCCATGTCACTCATGAACCGGACAAAGGGCTGGTGCTGGAAGTCGCTTTCGAGGGGTTGGCGCGGTCGTCGCGGCACAAGTCTGGCGTTGCGATGCGTTTTCCGCGCATCAGTCGCCTGCGCTGGGACAAGCCACCGCGCGAGGCGGATCGGCTGGAGACGCTGGAGCGGATGTTGAAGGTGGACGTCGAATAATGTGTAGGGCGGATGAGCGAAGGGTAATCCGCCGACCGACCTCACAGTGGAAACTCTGCGGCGGATTACGGCTTCGCCGAATCCGCCCTACGGGATCGCATCTTGACGCCCCAAACGGGTTCCCCATCTGCCCCATACCCACTATGATATCGGCGCCCCCGCGCAGGAGACCACGATGCAGCCAAATGAGACCCGCGACGCTTCGGGAAATGCCGCGCCGGAACGAAGCCTGCCATCCGCTCAGGACGGCCTGTCACGTTTCCTCGGCGGGTCGCCAGTCGCCGTGTTCGGGCGCCTCGTGCTGCTGTCGATACTCGTTGGCGTCGTGCTCGCCGCCATCGGCTTCGATCCGTGGAACATCGTCACCAGCATCCGACGCCTGTTCCAGTGGATTTATGATTTCGGCTACGATGCCATCAACGGGCTGTGGCGCTATTTCCTGCTCGGCGCCGTGATCGTGGTGCCGATCTGGTTCATCTCGCGGCTGTTCGCCTCGCCCCGGCGCTGATAGCCGTCTGTCGTTACCCGCGAAAGCGGGTAACCCAGTAAACACTGGCGCCAGCGCGCCGTTACTCCCGTCGCCATGTACTGGGTTGCCCGGTCAAGCCGGGCAACGACAGAAGTAGTTTGCCACTCGATGACAGACCCTGCCGCTGCTTCCCCGACCTTCCATCCCGCCACCACACGCGACATCTTCGCCATCGCGGGGCCGGCGATGCTGGCCAACCTGACCACGCCGATGCTCGGCATCGTCGCCACCATGGCGATCGGCCGGCTCGGCGATGCCACGCTGCTCGGCGGCGTCGCCATGGCGTCGGTATTGTTCGATTGCGTGTTCTGGCTGTTCGGTTTTCTGCGCATGAGCACAGTGGCCTTCACCGCGCAGGCCCTGGGGGCCGGTGACAAGCAGGAGTTGCGGGCATTGCTGCCACGCGGCTTCATCATTGCAGGCGTTATCGGCAGTAGTTTGATCCTGCTGCAGATGCCGATCGCTTTCGCACTGTTGACCGCAATGGGGGGCAGCGATGGCGTGACCGATGCGGCACATCGCTATTTCACCATTCGCATCTGGTCGGCGCCGCTGGTGCTGTCGAATTTCGTCATGGTCGGCTGGCTGGTCGGGCAGGCGCGCGCAGGTCTCGCGCTGGCGGTGCAGATCGTCATCAATGTCGTGAGCATGGCGACGACACTGCTGCTCGTGCTGGTGTTCGACATGGGCATTCCGGGCGCGGCGCTGGCGGCCATTGTCGCCGAAGGCACAGGCTTCGTGCTGGGCGTTGCGATTGCATGGCGCATCACTGGCGGCAAACTCACCATGCCATGGTCCGTGCTGCTGGAGCACGACAAGCTCAAGCACACCGTGGCGGTCAATCGCGACATCATGATCCGTACCGCGGCGCTGATCGCGGCGTTCCTGTTCTTCACGGCGCAGGGCGCGCGGGCCGGCGATCAGATCCTCGCGGCGAATGCAGTGCTCAACAACTTCCTCTTGATCTCTTCGTTCTTTCTCGACGGTCTCGCCACGGCGGCGGAGCAACTCTGCGGCAGGGCCTACGGTGCGCGCAATCGCATCGGATTTGCGAGTGCTGTCAGGCTGGTGGTGCAGTGGGGCTTCGGATTCGCGGTGGTGCTGAGCGCGATCTATGCGCTGGGCGGCGCTGCGCTGATCGATGCGATGACGGCGAGCGCGGATGTGCGCATGCTGGCGCGCGAATTTCTCTGGCTGGTGGCCTTGGCGCCGGTTCTCGGCGTATTCGCCTTCGCCTATGACGGCGTGTTCATCGGCGCCACCTGGGCGCGCGACATGCGCAATCTGATGGTATTGTCGCTGTTGTGCTTTCTGGCGGCGTGGTTCGCGCTGCGGTCGTGGGGCAATGCGGGGTTATGGGCGGCATTGCTGGTGCATTACATCGCGCGCGGCGGGTTGCAGGCGATCAGGTATCCGGCGTTGCTGAGGAAGACGTTTTCGTAGGATGGGTAGAGCGAAGCGAAACCCATCGACGGAGCTTGCCGCAACGACGGAATGATGGGTTTCGCTCCGGCGCTATGCGCCTGCGCTCTACACATCCTACAGGCCAGCTCATGGTTCGAGACGCGCGCAAGTGCGCGCTCCTCACCATGAGGGGTGGAGTTTAGACCGGCCAGTCTTCGGCCGTGATCGTCGCGGCGTCGGCGCCGACGATCTCCGACAGCGAATCCCGTCCCGTGCGGAGCAGTGTCGATGAAAGGTCGGCCTTGATCGCATCGACCAGCCCAAGCCCTTTATAGATCAGCGACGAATAGACCTGGATCAGGCTCGCGCCCGCGCGGATTTTAGTGAGCGCGGCGCCGCCGCTGTCGATGCCGCCGGCGCCGATCAGCGGGAAGGCCCCTTCCACGCGCACGAAGGTTTCGGCGACCATGCGGGTCGAGAGCCGGAACAGCGGTCGGCCGGACAGGCCCCCGGTCTCCTTCGCCTTCGTTTGCTCGCGCAAGGTCGGCGGTCGGCCGATGGTGGTATTGGCGACGATCATGCCATCGACGCTGCGGGAGCGGGCGACATGAACGACATCGTCGAGATCGGCGAGGCTGAGATCGGGAGCGATCTTCAGCAGCACCGGCGAATCGCCGGAGGTCTTGCGAACGCGGTCGCGCGCCTCGATGACGCGGGCGAGGAGATCGTCGAGTTCGCTCGCCTGCTGCAGGTTGCGCAGGCCCGGCGTGTTCGGCGACGAGACATTGACGGTGAAGTAGCTCGCCACCGGCGCGAAGGTCTCAATCAGCTTCACGTAGTCCTGGGTACGATCGCTGGAATCCTTGTTGGCGCCGACATTGACGCCGACGATGCCGCCGCGCTGCGCTCGCGCCGCAAGGCGTGCCAGCACGGGCTCGGCGCCCTCGCTGTTGAAGCCGAAACGGTTGATGACAGCCTCGTCGCGCTCGAGCCGGAACAAACGGGGGCGCGGATTGCCGGGCTGCGGTTTCGGCGTGACCGTGCCGATTTCGGCAAAGCCGAAGCCAAGGCGCAGCAGCGCGTCGGGCGCTTCTGCGTGCTTGTCGAAGCCGGCGGCGATCCCGATGGGATTGGGAAAATTCAGGCCGAAGGCGCGCACGGCGAGTTTCGCATCGTCAGGTCGCGGCTTGGCATAGGGCAGCAGTTTCAGGCCGCGAATGGCGAGGCGGTGGGCGTCTTCCGGATCCAGCATGCGCAGCATCGGCAGGGAGAAGGCATCGAAGGCACGGATCACTTAAGACAACTCCGGGATGACATGGCTGCCGTCGGCGCGCAGGCGCAGGTCCATGACGGCGGTGACGGCGCCGAGATCGAGTGCACCATAGAGATGCGGAAACAGGTCGCCGCCGCGGGAGGGCTCCCAGCGCAGCTCGTCGCCGAATGCGTCCCTGTCCACGGCGATCAGGAACAGGCCGCTCTGGCCAGCGTAGTGCTTGGCGAGGGTGCCTTCGAGCTGCTCTTTTGTGGAGAAATGGATGAAGCCGTCCCGGATGTCGTCGGCGCTGCCGCGATAAGTGCCCTGGCGCTCGGCTTCGCGCCATTGCGGCGCTGGACAGATTTTATAGATGCTGCGCAATCGCTCAGACTTTCCGGGTTGTTCCTGGAGGCATACGGACAGCTCCCACTGTGTCTTCTGGCGCGTGTCGGCGGCAGACCGTATCGACGGCGCCCCCTCAACTCAAGGCCGCACATTTTTTTCGGATGTCGGTTGCGCAAATCGCGGAACCACGGCAATAATTCCTAGTTTCTGCCACGATTCAGTGCGCCCGCGGCATGCCAGGCCAAGAGCATCGCCAAGGGCCGAGAAGGGACGAGATCATGCTGACCCACGCCCAGATCTGGAATGCGCTCGACCTGCTCGCCGAACGCAACGGCATGACGCCGTCGGCGCTGGCCAAGAAAGCGGGACTGGATGCAACCACTTTCAACAAATCCAAGCGCATCACCCATGAGGGGCGCGAGCGCTGGCCGTCCACCGAGTCGGTATCGAAGGCGCTGGCTGCGACCAATGTGCCGATCGACACCTTCGTGTCGCTGATCGAAGGCACGCGCAAGATCGTGCAGTCAGTGCCGCTGCTGGGCTTCGCGCAAGCGGGCCAAGGCGGGTTCTTCGACGATGCCGGTTTCCCGGTGGGCAGCAAGGGCTGGGACGAGGTCGGACTGCCGTCGGTGAATGACGAGCATGCCTATGCGCTGACGATCTCCGGCGATTCGATGCGGCCGGCCTATCGCGACGGCGACATCATCGTCGTCTCGCCGAGCGCGCAGATCCGCAAGGGCGATCGCGTGGTGGTCAAGACCAAGGACGGCGAGGTGATGGCGAAGGAGCTGAAGCGGCGCACCACCAAGCTGCTGGAACTGCAGTCACTGAATCCCGGCCACGCGGACCGGAGCTTTGCCGTGCAGGACATCGAATGGATCGCGCGGATCGTGTGGGCTAGTCAGTAAAGGGCGTTTCGGAACCACGCAGTGGTCATCGCCCGGTCGAGCCGGGTGACGACGGTGAGAGGTCACGCGCTCCGCGCCAGCGCACCGTCGATCATGTTGATCGCATTCTGCACGCCATAGACCGCGACGAACGATCCGAAGCGCGGGCCCTTCTCCTGGCCGAGCAGCACCTGGTACAGCATGTTGAACCAGTCCAGCGACACACCCGGTCGGCCGTCCTTGGCCGGCTTCTTGTGATCGAGGAACGGCTCGCGGCGACCGATCTCGTAGACGGTGTTCTGGATGTCCTCGGCGCTTGCATCGGCCGCCAGGCGTGACAGCGCATCACGCAGGTCCTGCAGCGCCACGCGCTCGATCTCGGTCGGCTCGCGGAACGTCTTGGTCGGCGCGACGAAATCGCGGTAGTAGTTGATGGCATAGCCGACCATCGCATCCAGCTTCGGATGCGTCTGCGCGGTGACGCCGGGACGATAGCGGCCGATGAAACCCCACAGTGTGTCGGCATTCTCGGCGTTCGATGACGACACCAGCGTCAGCAGGAGCTGGAACGTGACCGGCATGTCGACGACCGGTGGATTGCCGGCATGCAGATGCCAGACCGGATTGGACAGGCGCTGCTTGGCATCCTGGCGGTTATAGCCGTCGAGGAACTGCTGATATTCATCCACATTGCGCGGGATCACGTCGAAGAACAGGCGCTTCGCCGCCTTCGGCTCGCGATACATGAACAGAGACAGCGATTCCGGTGAGGCATAGCGCAGCCATTCGTCGATGGTCAGGCCGTTGCCCTTCGACTTCGAGATCTTGCCGCCATGCTCGTCGAGGAAGAGCTCGTAGTTGAAGCCTTCCGGCGGCGTGCCGCCGAGGGCCGCGCAGATCTTGCCCGAGAGCTTGACGCTGTCGATCAGATCCTTGCCGGCCATCTCATAGTCGACGCCGAGCGCGGCCCAGCGCAGAGCCCAGTCGGCCTTCCACTGGCACTTCACGGCGCCGCCGGTGACCGTCGTCTCGACTTCCTCATTCGTATCGGGATCGACATAGGTGACCGTGCCGGCTTTCACATCGCGGCGGATCATCGGCACCTGCAGCACCACGCCGGTGGTCTTGCTGATCGGTAGGAACGGCGAGTAGGTGGCTCGGCGGTCCGGGCCGAGGGTCGGCAGGATGATGCCCATCACCTTGTCGTAGACTTCCAGCATCTTCAGCAGCGTGGCGTCGAAGCGGCCGGATGCGTAATAGTCGGTGCTTGAGGCGAATTCGTAGTCGAAGCCGAAATGGTCGAGGAAGGCGCGCAGACGCGCGTTGTTGGCCGCACCGAAGGACGGATATTCGTTCGAGAACGGATCCGGCACCCGGGTCAATGGCTTGCCGAGATGGGCGGCCAGCATGTCCTTGTTAGGCACATTGTCCGGCACCTTGCGAAAACCGTCCATGTCGTCCGAGAAGGCAAGCAGGCGGGTCTTGATCTTGTCTTCAGTCAGTACGCGGAAGGCATGGCGCACCATGGTGGTGCGGGCGACCTCGCCAAAGGTGCCGATGTGCGGCAGGCCCGAGGGACCGTAACCGGTTTCGAACAGCACTTCATCTTTGGGATTTTTCTTCAGCCGTGCCACCAGCGCCTTCGCCTGCTCGAACGGCCAGGCGTTGGAATTCTCGGCGAGCGCGCGCAGCTCGCTCGGGCTCATGGTGGTCTCAGCAGTCGACATGGTCATTTGGCCTCCGAGCCGCGGAACCTAGCGGCTCCGCACGAAAATGCCAAACCGCCGGGACGTGAAAAATCAGAATGGGCTGACCGAGAAATATTTCAGCCACAGATCGGTGTAGCGGCCTTTCTCCCAGGTGCGGAACAGCGCCCAGTTCAAGGCCTGGCGCAAGGTGTCGTTGCCCTTGCGCACGGCGATGCCGATACCTTCGCCGAAGAAGCGGCTCTCGATGAAGGGGCCGCCGCTAAAGGCGCAGCAATCGCCGGAATCGGTGCCGTTGATCCACAGAGCCAGAGAGATGGCGTCGCCGAAGATGACATCGACCTCGCTCTTCCGGAGCGCCTGCCGCAGGGCGTCGTCGCTCTGGAACGTGACCAGCGTCGCGTCGGTGAACATCGCCTTGAGAAAGGCTTCGTGCGCAGTGCCGGCGATGACGCCGATCTTCTTGCCTTCGAGATATTCCGGCCGCATTTCCTTCAGCGTTGCGTCTTTGCGCGCCACAAAGCGGCCGGGGGCGCGGTAATACGGGTCGGTGAAATCGACGCGGGCGCGGATCGCCGGCGTCACCGCCATCGATGCGATGATGGCGTCACCGCGATTGCTTGCAATGGCATCCAGCAGCGTCTCGAAGCGGCGCATCTGGATGGTGCAGGTGACCTTGATCTCCTCGCAGAGCGCGCGCGCGAGATCGACATTGAAGCCGGCCGGATTGCCATCGGGACCGGTATAGTTGAACGGCGGATAGTCAGTCTCGGTGAGGAAGCGGATCACCGTGAGGCGCGCCAGGTCCGGGCGCTCCGGCCGACGCCGCGGATCCCAGAAGCCTGGAACGGCCTGCGCACCGGGCTGGTTGCCGGATTGCAGTGACAGATTCGGCGCCAGCGGTGGCACGGGTGGCTGGGACTGGGCCAAGGCCCGCTGCACCGTCCATGGCTGTAACGCGCCCACGAGGCACAGCACCCACAAGATCGAGCGCTTGGCTCGATGCGGTATTTGGTTGCCGAGATTATCTATCTGTGGTTGCATGTAGGCGTGTCCGGACGCGGGTCTTATAGACCATCCCGCCGGAGACGCGAGGGGGCGTTTCTAACCTGGTTAGTAGCGTGGGGGCGTAGCATGGCCCTGTTGGACCGTGGCGGACATCCGGAGCCGTTTGTCAGTGCATATGTTTTGGGTCCCGAGCGCCGGCGTCGGCTGCTGGAGTACGATCCTCGTCGTCCCGAACCGAGCTCGCCGATTGCGGTGGAACTCGAATGCCTGCGCGGCATCATCCCGGCGTTGACGTTGCAGGCGGCCACCAATCGTAGCCGCAGGATCGGGATGGGAGCCGACCGGGTCCTGATCGAGTGGGGCATTATCGACGAGACCGCCTATCTCAGGCGATTGGCTATGCAGCTGGGCATCCGCCTGATCGCGCCGCAAGAGGACGATTGGAGCCGTTGTCTGTCATCGCCTTCGCGGTATGCCCAGGCGGCGACACTCGGCATCTTTCGAATTCAGCGCGACAACGGTGTGCGGTTCGTTGTCGCATCGCGTTGCCTGTCAGCGCGCATGCTGAGCGAGCTTGCAACGGCGCGGCCTGAACTGGTCGCTCAATTCGAACTCGCGACCACGGATGACTTCAATCGCTTCCTCACGGAGCGTGCAGGCGACGCGCTCGCGCGGCAGGCTGCAGAGAACCTCTCGCAATGCTGGCCCGAACTGTCTGCTGCATCGCGCGCGGAAACATGGTGGCAGCAATTTCGACGCTCGGCGATCATTCTTGGCATTGCCGGCGCCGTCTCCATCCCTTCGTTATTCGGCGAGGTCATCTGGACCGCTGTCCTGACGACCGCTTTCCTTGCTTTCGCGGGCTTTCGCTTTCTCGGTGGTTTCGTGCCGCGTTCACCGGAGCCGAAGCGCCGGTATCAGCCGGATGCGGAGCTGCCGATTTATACGGTAATGATCGCACTCTACCGCGAAGCCACCTCGGTGGCGCCACTGCTGCAGGCGATCGACGATCTCGATTATCCTCGCGAAAAGCTCGATGTCATTCTCGTCACCGAGGCGGATGACGACATGACCCGGCAGGCGATTGCGCGGCTGCAGCCGATGCCGCATGTGCAGGTGCTCACCGTCCCGGCCATCGGTCCGCAAACCAAGCCGAAGGCATTGAACTACGCGCTGCCGTTCGCGCGCGGCAGTTATGTCGCGGTGTTCGATGCGGAGGACCGGCCCGAGCCGGGGCAGCTGCGCGCCGCGCTGGATGCGTTCGACCATCACGGCCAGCGCATCGCCTGCGTGCAGGCGAGCCTGTGCATCGACAATGCATCGGAAAGCCTGCTGTCGCGCATGTTTGCGGCGGAATATGCCGGGCAATTCGATGTTTTGCTGCCCGGCCTCTCGGCGCTACATCTGCCGCTGCCGCTCGGCGGGTCGTCGAACCATTTTCGCACCCATGTCCTGCGCGACGTCGGCGGCTGGGATGCTTATAACGTCACCGAGGATGCCGATCTTGGTATCCGCCTGGCGCGATTTGGATATCGCTGCACCACCTTCTCCTCGACGACCTATGAAGAAGCGCCGGTGCGTTTCAGTGCGTGGCTGCGGCAGCGGTCGCGCTGGATGAAGGGGTGGATGCAAACGAGCGGCGTGCATCTGCGCAGGCCGTGGCGCCTGAGGCGCGATGTGGGGACGGCGAAGTCGCTCGGCGTCGTGCTTATTGCCGGTGGCAATGTACTGACGGCACTTGCTTACCCGTTGCTGCTCGTCGAGATCGCGCTGTTCATGGTACAAGCCGGCGTGATGGGGAGCGCGGCCGACCTTCGGCAGGATATGCTGATGCCGCTACATCTTGCAGCGATCTCCGCAGGCTATCTCTCGACCATTGTCATCGGCCTGATGGGTCTCGCCCGACGCGGGCAGATGCGGCACGCCTGGATTCTGCTGCTGGCGCCCCTCTATTGGGGCGTGCTGTCGATTGCGGCGTGGCGCGCGCTATGGCAGCTGCTGCGCGAGCCGCATCGGTGGGAAAAGACGCAACATGCGGTGTCGCGCCGAAGCAAGGCCATGCGGACGGAATTGGGCAGGAATAATAATCGACGCTCTCACAGGTAGCGTTTCAGATCCGTCGCCGCTTCTTCTGGTGTGCGCTTGAGATTGAAGGGGGCGACGAAATTGCCGTCCTTGTCCATCAGATAGATCAACGCAGTGTGATCCATGGTGTAATCGCCGTCCTTGGTCGGGATCTTCTTGGCATAAACGCGGTAGCCGGCGATCATTTTCGCCACTTCCTCGGGCGTGCCGGTAAGCCCCTTCAGATGCGGATCGAAGCTGGATAGATAGTCCTTCATGATCGGCGCGGTGTCGCGCTCTGGATCGACAGAGACGAAATAGGTGTTGAGCTTGTCTGCATCCTTTCCAAGGGCGCGCAGCACTTCGGACATCTCGAACAGGGACGTCGGACAGATATCCGGGCAATGGGTGAAGCCGAAGAAGATCAGCGATGGCTTGCCCTTCAGATTTTGCTCGGTTACCCGCGCGCCGGATTGATCGGTGAGCTGGAACGGTCCGCCGATGGCCGCCGGAGCGGTCACGCCGCGGAATCCGCCGGACAGCCACAGCACCAGCAGCAGACCTGCGGCGAGGCTGCCGGCGAAAGCCGCGATGATGACCAGCGGGCGGGTGGAGCTATTCATTGGATTGTTCCCAGAAATCACATGCAGGCGGCGATGCCCGTCTTCACCATCTCGAAAAAGACGGCGGTGCCGTACCATGCCCATAAACCGATGGCGCCGACCACGAGCAGGCCGACGAAGCTCGCCGCCGCACCGACAATCAGCGTCGTTGCGCGCGAGGACGATGCCATGTGGTCAGGGGTATGTGCCGGCTGCATGGATGACCTCAATCCGCAGGCACCCGCGCAATGGGGCTGCAGTCAGGTTCCAGATAGGCCGAGTTGCGGGCGCGGGCAAGCGTCGGCGGGGTCGCAGAGATCAAGTGATGGGGAGCGAGCGCACCTCACCGCGCCGAGGCGCGGGCATCCATGTAACAGGGCTTGTACATGCCGGCGAGCTGATGGCCGCGAAGAAAAATCATCTGCGGCTTGAGGCCACCGCGCTTGGCGATCCAGCGGCGGATATTCGACGGATACATGGAATACAGCATCCGCGTCGCTTCGCGGTTGGTAACGGCGCGGCCATTATCGCCCATGTCCCAGGCTGCATGGAAGCCGAGAGTGGCATTCGGGGTCACGCAGATGCGGTCATGCGGAACGGCACCGAGCACGATGGTGCAGGCCGAGGCGCACAAACCGTCGATGACCACGGTTTCACCAGAGGAACGCAGGCCCTGATATCTGTCGACATAGGTTCCGATGCGACCGCCGCGATCATCGGCGATACGCACCACAGCATGGCTCGTGCCGATACCTGCAGCCAACAGAACAGCCGCCAGCAAACCTGTCACGAACTTCATGCTCTGCCCCGAAAACTGTGATGCCGAATCCGTTCGCCCTGATGATGCAGGACCATGTCAGCGTGTTGGCGAAACGGTTTTTTGTCTAGCAAGACCTCGCGGCGGCAGGACGATTCGAAGCGAGTGTTGCGCGCCGGATGCAGTGTTCGCCGCTCTGGAACAAACGAATGTGAATTCCGCAATTTTCGTTGACCAAAGTTCCGGCGCCCCATTCAATCTCTCTTAACGAAACGACGGGAGGGGACGATGGCTGTCGACGCGGATGTCATCGTGGTGGGCGCTGGCCTAGCCGGGCTCGTGGCTGCAACAGAAGTTGCCGATGCCGGCAAGCGCGTGATCGTGCTCGATCAGGAAGGTGAACAGAACCTCGGCGGCCAGGCGTTCTGGTCGTTCGGCGGTTTGTTCTTTATCGATTCGCCGGAACAGCGCCGGCTCGGCATCAAGGACAGCTTCGATCTCGCGCATCAGGACTGGATGGGCTCGGCCGGGTTCGACCGCGAGGAGGATCATTGGCCGCGCCGCTGGGCGGAAGCGTATCTTGCTTTTGCCGCCGGCGAGAAACGCGCGTGGCTGCGCGCGATGGGGCATCGCGTGTTTCCGATCGTCGGCTGGGCGGAACGCGGCGGCTATGACGCCATGGGCCATGGCAATTCGGTGCCACGCTTTCACATCACTTGGGGCACGGGGCCCGGCATTGTCGAGCCGTTCGAACGTCGCGCCCGCGAGGCTGTTGCGAAGGGATTGCTCAGCTTCAGGTTCCGGCATCGCGTCGATGCGCTCAGCATGACCGATGGAACGGTCGATGGCGTCAGCGGCGTCGTGCTCGGGCCGGCGAACAACGAGCGCGGCGAGAGCTCGTCGCGCAATATCGTCGGCGAGTTCTCGCTGCGCGCGCAGGCGGTGATCGTCGCCTCCGGTGGCATCGGCGGCAATCACGATCTGGTGCGGCAAAACTGGCCGCAGCGTCTGGGCGCACCGCCGCAGCGCATGATCTCCGGCGTGCCTGCCCATGTGGACGGGCGCATGATCGGGATTACGGAAGCCGCTGGCGCGCGGCTGATCAATCGTGACCGTATGTGGCACTATGTGGAGGGCATCGAGAACTGGAGCCCTATCTGGCCGAAGCACGGCATCCGGATTCTGCCAGGGCCGTCGTCCATGTGGTTCGACGCAACGGGCGAGCGGTTGCCGGCACCGCTGTTTCCGGGCTCGGATACGCTCGGGCAACTGCAATACATCCAATCCACCGGTTACGATTATTCCTGGTTCATCCTGACGCAGGCGATCATCAAGAAGGAATTCGCGCTGTCAGGCTCCGAACAGAATCCTGACCTCACCGGCAAGAGCTGGCTGCAGACCGCGCGCCGCGCGACGAATAAGGGAGCGCCGGCTCCGGTGGAGGCCTTCAAGGAACACGGCGCCGATTTCATCGTGCGCGATAATCTCGGCGATCTCATCAAGGCGATGAACGAGCTCGCCGGCAGCGATCTGCTCAAGCTCGATCGCATCAAGGAGCAGATCGAGGCGCGCGACCGTACGCTGGCCAATCCCTATGTGAAGGACGCGCAGGTGATGAACCTGCACAATGCGCGCAAATACATCGGCGACAGGTTGATCCGCACCGCCAGGCCGCATCGCATTCTCGATCCTTCGATGGGTCCGTTGATCGCCGTGCGATTGAATATCCTGACGCGCAAGACGCTGGGCGGGTTCGAGACCGATCTCGATGCGCGCGTGTTCGGCGCAGGCCAGCGGATCATTCCTGGTCTCTATGCTGTCGGCGAAGCGGCCGGCTTCGGTGGGGGCGGCATGCATGGCTACCGCTCGCTGGAAGGGACGTTTCTTGGCGGCTGCCTGTTTTCGGGCAGAACGGCGGGAAGAGCGGCGGCGAAGGCGGTGTAGCTGCAATGTCTGCGCACCGATATCGGCAAAAAGCCGTCCGGGCATGACGCCGGACGGCCCTTCGATGCGACTGCCGGTCCCCAAAGTCGTCCGGTTCCGTCCCACATTCAAAGGCTGAACCCGGATGGTTAAGAGTGGGTTAATCGCCGGCGACGTCAGCCGACGCTTTTCGTGCCCACGAACCGCATGAAGGGGCTCTGCCCGCTGGCCGCAAAGAGGATCACGTCATAGGCCACCGGGTTGCCGCCCTCCATGCCGGGAGAGCCCGCAGGCATGCCGGGCACCGCTAGCCCCAGCGCCGTTGGACGTGTTTCCAGAAGTCGACGTATCGCGTCGGCGGGCACATGCCCTTCAATCGCGTATCCGGAAACTTCCGCCGTGTGGCAGGACCACAGCGTGGGCGGGACCCGAAGCCGCATACGGATCGTCGAGAGATCCGACGTCTCATCGACGGTCACGGCGAAGCCGGCGCTTCGGAGGTGATCCACCCATCCCCCGCAACAGCCACAGTCCGGATCTTTGTGAACGTGCACGGTCGGGGCCTCGGCACGGAGCGACCGCGACGGTAGCACGAGGCCGGCTGCGAGCAGGGCCAATATGCTCCGGCGTGTCGGAAGATCGGTCTTGAGCATGGAAAACTCCTGTTGCTGAATGCGCCGATGAAGGAACAGCACGCCGGCGCTCTATAACGGATCAGGCCGCTATCGGTACGACTTGATCATGGCAAGTTCGTCGCCGCGTCGTCGTCTGAATTTGTCATCGAAGCCTCCTCGGGTTTGCTAGGTTATCTCTCATTGTCCGATCGCCGGACGGATCGTTCCGATGACGCTTACGCAGAGCAGGACGAGCAGGCCGAGGCCCTGCTCGCTCAGCACATGGATACGCAACTGTTTCTTCCAGGCGTCCGTGCCGCTGTGTCCGGCGGCCTCCAGCGCCGGCATTAGCCAAAGGCGGTTGGCCGCCGCGAGAGCAAGCATTCCCGCGAAGCAGACCAACTTAACCATCAATATCCATCCGTAGGTGGAAACGAACAGGCTGGACACCGATCCGACCAGGAACCAGCTATTGACCAGACCGGTGCCGATGAGCGTCGCCACGGCCGCATAGCCCATTCCCGAGAAACGCGTCAGCACACTCTCGACATCGATGGTGGCGGCGTCCATGCGCGTTGCGCGGTCGCGGAGCAGAATAATCCCGAGCGGGAGCAGCCCGCCGAGCCATGCTCCGGCGGCGAGCAGATGCGCGGCGTCGGCGGTGACATGCAACGCGCCCTCCCAACCATCTTTCATTTGCGCATGGCCGGCGCCGGCGAGGGAGGCGAGCAGTCCGGCGCCGAGGACGGCGATAGGCAGATCGCGTCCCACTGAGGATCGCGACGGCAATACGACCATGATGGCGACAAGCCCCGCCGCGACGGCCATGCGGATCATCCACACCACGCCGAAGCCGGTGTGGTGGACGACGGTCCCGACGACCTCGGGATCGATCACATCCGCAATCCCGCCGCTCATCCGGGCCACCGAAAAGGCGAACCATCCGAGGCAGCTGATCAAAGCGACGATCGCCGAGCAGAACAGGACTCGTCCGCGCCATCGGACCAGCCTGTCGGGCTCGGTAGCTGCATAGGCGTAGAGGGGGAAGAACGCCACGCCGGCAAGCGTCGTCGACGCCGCGTAGTGCAGGAAGCGGGACAGAACGAGGCCGAATTCGATCATCAGTGCGTCACGCCGAAAGAGTAACTGCCCTTGACCTTGTGGGTGTCGTCGGACACCGCGTACCACTCGACCCTGTAGTCGCCGGGAGCCAACTGGTCCGCGAGGGGGACGATCATCATCTTCTTGTTGGATGGATCGACCGTCGCCTTGCCCGTCGGGATCGTCTTGCCCGATTGGTCCTTGAGTGCGATTCCGGAGAATTGCGGAATGACGCTTTCATTGAACAGGATGCGGATCTGGCTGGGGGCAGTCGAAGCCTTGCCGGCGGGCGGTTCGGCAGACTGGAATTCGGGATGGGCGAGCGCCACATTGGAGGCGAGTAGTGCAGCCACGAGTGCGGAGATGGAGATCTTCGACATCGATCTTCCTTGATCGGATGGAGATGAGGGAGCTCGGTTGAGCATGTCGCATCACGCCGAGGACGATAACGAGGCATCCCCGCCAAGCGGGGATGCCGGGAATCGGTTCATTTGCTCTTCTGGATCTTCGTGATGGCGATGCCGTCACTGCCGCGCTCGGCGACGAACTGCACCTTGTCGCCGGCCTTGACCTGCTTGAGCAGAGCCGGGTCCTGAACGCGGAAGACCATGGTCATGCTGTCATCGTCCATGCCCAGACTCTTGATCGGGCCGTGCTTCAGCGTGATCTTCCTGGCCGCCTCGTCGACCTTCTTCACCTCACCCTTGACCATCGCGTCCTGAGCGAAGCCGGCCGAGATGGCCAGAATCGAGAACGCGACGAACGCTGCCGCGAGCTTGCTGGTGTTCATCATCTTTCATCCTTTCAGTTGCCAATTGACGGTGACGATCGCCGCCTGCAGTTCAAGTCGTCGTTTCACAGGTCTCCTTCTCGCTCGGGCGAGCATCACATCCCCTTCATGCCCTTGTGTTTCGTGGCCTTGGGCACGTCCTTTGCGGCTGCTGGCTTCCCGGTTTCCTGCCGCGCGGGTGCGGCTTGCGGTGCCTCGACTTCGTAGGCCACCGTTCCCTTCGGAAACTGATAGGGGCCGGGGTCGCGGTAATCGTCTCGTGCAAGGCCCTCGCGGATCTTCACCACGGTGAACATGCCGCCCATCTCGATCGGCCCGAACTGGCCGCTGCCGGTCATCATTGGAAGCGTGTTGTCAGGCAGCGGCATCTCCATCTCGCCCATGGCCATGCCGGTCGATCCCATCGCCATCCCGTCGGGCGCGACCTTGCCAAGCGCTTTTGCGATGTCTTTCTTGGACACACCGATCAGGTTCACCATGTCGTGGCCCATAGCGTTCATCGTGTGATGCGACTTGTGGCAGTGGAATGCCCAGTCACCGGGATTGTCGGCACCGAAATCGAAGGCGCGGATTGCGCCGACCGGGATGTCGGTCGTCGTCTCGGGCCACGCGGCGCTCTCCGGCACCCAGCCCCCGTCGGTGCAACTGACGGAGAATTTGTGCCCGTGCAGATGGATCGGATGGTTGGTCATCGTCAGATTGCCGATCCTGACACGCACCTTGTCGCCAAGACGCACCGGAAGCACGTCGATCCCGGGAAACACGCGGCTGTTCCAGGTCCACATATTGAAGTCGGTCATCTCGGTGACCTTCGGCAGATAGGTGCCGGGATCGATGAGATAGCTGCTCATGATGAAGACGAAATCGCGATCCACGGGTCTGAAGCTGCGGTCGCGCGGATGCACGACGATCATGCCCATCATGCCCATCGCCATCTGGACCATTTCGTCCGAATGCGGGTGGTACATGAAGGTTCCGCTATGCTTCATCTCGAATTCGTAGACGCAGGTCTTCCCGACCGGGATGTGAGGCTGGGTCAGTCCGCCGACACCGTCCATGCCGCATGGCAGGATGACGCCGTGCCAATGCACGGTGGTCGCCTCCGGCAGCTTGTTGGTCACGAAGATGCGCACCTTGTCGCCTTCGACGACTTCGATCGTGGGGCCCGGAGACTGACCGTTGTAGCCCCAGAGATGAGCCTTCATGCCCTCGGCGAATTCGCGCACAACCGGCTCGGCAACGAGATGAAACTCCTTCCAGTCGCCATTCATGCGCCACGGCAGCGTCCAGCCGTTCAGGGTGACGACGGGGTTGTAATCCGGTCCGGAGGAGGGATGCAGCGGCGGCTGCATCGACGTCTTCTCCATCGTCGGGGCTTCCGGAATGCTGGCAGCCTGGGCGCGGCCGGAGATCGCCGCTGCGCTGGCGAGAGCCGTCGCGGTGCCGAGGAAGTTGCGTCTGGACAGGATCGGATCGCTCATCAGTGACCTCCGCCGGCCGACGCCTGTGCGGTCGTGCCCGTCGTTTGGGATGGGGATTCGTCGCGGCCGCCGCCATTCACGGCGGTCTGCAGCGCGGAGTTTGCGAGCCAGAAGTCGCGCTTGGCGGCGACCCCTGCGCGCTGGGCTGCGATTCTCGCGGTGGCCTCGACCACCAGCGCGAATACGTCGATCTGCATGCTCGAATAGCGAAGCTGCATCTCTTCGGAGATGACCTGACGAAGCGGCAACACTTCGCGCTGATACTGAAGCGCGATGTCGTAGGTCGACCGATACACCTGGAAGGCGTTTCTCGCCTCTGAGCGGACGTTGATCGCCTTCTCCGTCAGCAGGTTGAACGCCTGATTGTAGATCTCGGCAGATTGCCGCACGCGCACCTCGCCGCCGTCGAAGATTGGAATCTGGAAGTCGATGCCGACGCTGCGGCTGCGGTTCGGGCTTCCAAGTTCCTTGCTCTGCGAACCCGACATGTCGAGCAGCGTCACGAAGCGCGTGGCCTGCGTGAGTTCGAGCGATTTGGCGAGCGCCAGAAGGTCGATGCGCGCCATCTGGAGATCGAGCCTGCGCTCCACGGCCTGCACCTCGATGAGCGGCAGCGTCTGCGGCTTGCGCGGAAGCTGCGGCAGGGTGCCGGGCAGCTTGATGTTGGTGTCGCGCCCCCACAGACCGAGCAGCCGTATCAGACGTTCGCGCGAACTCGCGGCCTCCTGTTTGGCCGACGCCAGATCTGCCGTGGTCTCGGCATAGAAGGCCTGCTGGCGGGCCTGATCCAGCTTGTTGAGCGAACCTGTTTCGCCGAGCTTCGTCGCGAGCTGCGCGGTGGTTTCGGCGATCGTTTTCGCCTCTGTCAGAACAGCGACAAGTTCGTTCGCAGCCGCGGCGCGATAGAAGGCGTCTCTGACATCGGCCGCCAGACGCAATGTCTGTTCGGCGGCGGTGAGTTGCGCCTTCTTGAAGCGCTCGCGCGCGATTTCGGAACGGAACGGCAGCGTGGCGATGGCGAGGATGTCGCCGGCGACCTGGCGCGAGACTTCAACGGTTCCGCCGCTGACGCTGCGCGACACGGAGAACGACGGATTGGGTGGCAGGCTGTCTGCGACCATGTCCGCTTCGGCGAGTGCAAGCTCGTTATAGGCGGCCTGAAGTCCCCGATTGTTGAGAAGGGCGATCTGCACGGCGGTGTCTACCGTGAGCGTGCGGGCTTTCAGCTTTTCAATAGTCTGTTCGGCGATGCGCGCGTCGTCGCCGGAGCGGATGGAAATGACATCTTTGCGGATCGCTGCGTCGGTGACGCCGGCAACGACGCTCATGCCCTTGTCCGGCGAGAAGCTGGCGCAACCGGAGAGCAGCAGAAGCGCTGCTATCGTGACGCTCGGACGCAACAGGCTGCGACCTACGGAATGGATCCGAAACGACCGGTTCATGTTCAGCATGTCACCCTCTACCTGCTGGACTTCGAAGAGGGAGAGACGTCGTCATTGCGCTGCCGCCATGCGGACGGCGAGACCGGCCGCATCGACGTATAGGGAGCCACCGTCGAACGGTAGCTCATCGGCGCGACGGGAACGCTCGGATCGGCCGGATCGGCGCGGAGCGGTGCCGTGACCGGCAGACAACCCCCGAGAGCCAGCGTTGCTGCCACAGTCGCAGCCAAGGCCACCGGTCTCATGTCGACGAGTCTCGTTGCCACCGAACGAACGGCGGCGATTTTCGCCCCAATAAGCGCAAACATGCTGATTTCCTGAACTGACGAGGGACCACAGGCGCACGCACGCTCCCGGCGCGGCGCCGCGTCTAGGCGATCAGATCAGGCGATGGGGGGACGGTAGTGGACGTCCGGCGCGTTGTCGGCCGTGGCACGGTAGCTCGTCGTCATGCGGACGACGGTCGGGATCGACGGAGACGTGATCTCCAGGAGCGGAGCCGGCATGGTTCCAATGCACATCAGCACGCAGCACTGGCCGCTGGTTGTGTGCGGCCCCTTTTGAGGAGAGGGGTCCTCGCTCGGCATGGCGATCGATGGATAGTCGTCGCCGGCTATCGCTGCCGGCTGGGCCTGCGCATGATCGTGGGCTGTTCCGTGGCCATGTGCGAGAATCGTCGGGTCCGACTGATCGTGGTCATGCATCGATCCCGTCGCGGCACCTTTCATTGTCATGCAGTGCGATGAGGCATCCTTGCCAGGCGCGGCGTAGGACAGCGTCGGTGCCATGATGCACAGCAGATAGACCCAGGCGATGATCCACCCTGCCTTCTTCCGCTGGTTCCTGGTGAGCCTGACGAGCATTGCCTATCGATTGCCTTCGCTCATGCTGATCGGTGCGCAGACCATATGCGCGAAATTCCCGGATGCTCGGTCGGAGCTGTCGGGAGGGCACCTCATCGCTCGGCCCTTCCGACCACTGCCATGAGCTCGGCGATCTTCTGCCGCTGCTCGGCCTTGTCGCCGCTCGCAATGGCGTGCTCGACGCAGTGCGACACATGATCCTTGAGAACCTCCTCCTCGACGCGGCGGAGTGCCGCACGCACCGCGGAGATCTGGGTTACAACGTCGATGCAGTAGCGGTCCTCGTCGACCATCTTGGACAAACCGCGTACCTGGCCCTCGATCCTGCCGAGGCGCTTCTTCACGGATGTCTTGATATCTGCACGCATGCGGCTCATATACCCCTACACGGTATAGGTTGCAACCCTCTCCGTGGCGATCACGGCCAGGCTGCATAAGACGGTCCATGGCGACCCGGACTGAGCCTCGCCCGCCGCCGGTAGGTGCCGGGCGATTCGTTCTGATGCTTGCGGAAAAAGCGATTGAAATAGCCGGGGTCGTGGAAGCCGAGGCCGTAGGCGATCTGTTCGACCGGTAGATCGAGTTGGCGCAGACGGGTACAGGCTTCACGGATCAAACGTTGATGCACGATGGCGCGCGGGCTGACGCCGGTTTCCCGTTTGCAATGAGCATGGAGCTTGTCATCGGTGACGCCGAGTGCCGCTGCATAGCGCGCGATCGGCCAGCCGTCGCGATAGTGCAATTCGACCATCTGCATGAAATTGCCGACCAGCCGCGGGCCGTCGCCGCGCAGCGCGACGTCATCGACCGGTTCTTCCGCGATGAGCGAGCGCCACAGATGCAGGCACATCAGCAGCACGTGGGCCGACAGCATAGTGGCGCTGCCACGACCCGGCGTGGCGAGTTCGCCCGCGAGCATGTTGCATGATGCTGCGATGGCAGCGAAACCTTCCGATGTCTTGGCGCCTTCCAGCAGCACCAGCCGATCGATGGTACGACGAAGATGCAGCGCTTCAGCCGACCCGGCGATGGTTTGCGTGAGCAGATCGTCGGTTATGGCTACCAGATAGCCCTGCGCGCCAGCCTCGATGTGCAGGCTTCCATCGTAGTCGCAGGGCAACCACAACAAGGCGGGCGACTGGAATGCGATCACGGTCCCCTGCAGGGTCGCTGTGCCGCTGCGGCTTTCCAAGATGAGCAGATGTGACCGGCGAAGATCGGGCTGGCGTATCGACCAGATGCGCGGCGACAGGCCAGACGTGAAGCGCTCGACATGGAGCGCGACGGATTTTTCGATCAGATCTCGAGTGTCCACGTCTATCCTTCTGCTTTGTCCTGGGACAATCCGTCGCGTGAATTCAATCGCGTTGCACGGATAGATGCAATCTTTCCCCGAATACGTCCAATTCCCAGCCCCGAGCGCTCCACTAGTCTCCGGCCATCGAGCGCTGCAAAGGCGTCGTGCAAATCATCTCCGGGGAGGGCAGACATGGGTTCAGTAACCAAGCAACGGGCAGTGGGATGGGCCGCCGGTCTGGCCATGATGGCGGGCGTGGCGACGTTCGGCTGGGGGGATGCGGCGCAGGCGCAGACCTCCGTCAAGATTGGCTATGCGATCTCACGTACGGGGCCAGCTGCCGGCGGTGCCGCGGTAACCACGATTCCCAATTACGAATTGTGGGTCAAGGAAGTGAATGCCGCAGGCGGCATCAAGCTCGGCGACAAGCGCGTCCCCGTTGAGGTCGTGCAATATGACGACCGTTCGAGCGCCGAGGAAGCCGCGAAGGCGCTGGAGCGGCTGATCAATCAGGACAAGGTGGATTTCATCCTGCCGCCCTGGGGCACCGGCCTGAACCTCGCGGTCGGCCCGATCCTCAACAAGGCCGGCTATCCGCATCTCGCTTCCACCGCCGTCACCGATCGCGCGCCCGAACTCGCAAAACGCTGGCCAAACAGCTTCTGGCTGCTCGGAACGAGCGCCGATGCCTCCAAGACCTTGGTGGAGCTGTTGGTGAAACTGCGCGGCGAGGGCAAGATCGGCGATACCGTGGCCATGGTCAGCATCGCCGACGGTTTTGGCATCGATCTCTCGGCCGCAGCGCGGCCGGCATTGGCAGCGGCAAAGTTCAAGCTCGCTTATGACAAAACCTATCCGGTCGGCACGCAGGATCTGGGTCCGATCGTGAATGAGGTGAAGGCGCTCAATCCGGACACCTTCATCGCCTTCAGCTATCCGCCGGACACGATTGCCATCACAGAACAGGCGCGCATCTCCGGCTTCAATCCGAAGGTTTATTACACCGGCGTCGGCACCGCCTTTCCGCTGTTCAAGCAGAAATTCGGCGCCAATGCGGAAGGCGTGATGGGCATCGGCGGCTGGAGCGGCGACAGCCCGGCCATCAAGGATTATCTCGCCCGCCACAAGGCCTCTGCTGCGAACGGCGCCGAGCCGGATCGCTGGGCCAGCGCCGTCACCTATGCCAGCCTGCAGATGCTGCAGCAGGCCATCGAGCGGGTCGGCAAAGTGGATCGCGCCGCTGTGATCAAGGATCTGCAGACCGGCAGTTTCGACACCGTAATCGGCAAGGTGAAGCTCGAGAACAACATGCCGACCAATTACTGGTGGGTGGGCCAATGGCAGGACGGCGAGTTCTATGGCGTCGCGCCTGCGGCCAATCAGGGTGCCCGCCAGCCGATCCTGCCGAAACCGGCCTGGAAGGCGCCGTAATCGCTGCACGCTTGATCGGAGCATGATCCCGCCGGGGTCATGCTCCTGCAATCCGGAATGATGGAATGACGAACGCGGTGCTCACCGGCCTCGTGCTGGGCGGAATGTATGCGCTGATCGCCATGGGGCTGACGCTCCAATATGGCGTAGCGCGGATCATGAATCTCGCTTACGGCGAATTCCTGATCGGCTCGGCCTTTGCGTCCTATTGGCTGTTCACCGGCTGGGCGGTGAGCCCGCTGGTCGGGCTGGCGGTGGTCGTTCCCATCAGCTTCCTGGTGAGCCTGTTGCTCTACAAGATTTTGCTGACCCCCTTGGTGCGCCGCGCCCGCACGCGCGATGCGCTGGAAGTGGACAGCATTCTCGCCACCTTCGGTCTGATGTTCATCGTGCAGGGCGTGCTGCTGACAATGTTCGGCGGGGCCTATTTCAGCTACTCTTTCCTCGCCATCCCGGTCACCCTCGTCGGCGAAGTGCTGGCGATGAATCGTCTTGTGGCGTTCCTTCTCGCTGTTGTGCTCGGCACGGTGCTCTATCTGCTGCTCACGCGCACGCGCATCGGCACATCGATCCGCGCGGTGGCTGTCGATCCCGCCTCGGCGCCGCTGGTGGCGATCAATGTGCCGCAACTCTCGGCGCTGGCCTTTGCAGCGGGTGGTGCGCTGGTCGCCGCGGCAGGCGTGCTGATCAGCATGTTCCTCACCTTCAGCGCCACCTCCGGCGTCGTCTTCACGATGAAGGCGCTGATCGTCGTCGTGATGGGCGGCATCGGCAATCTGATGGGCTGCCTCGTCGCCGGCCTGTTACTCGGCCTCAGCGAGGCGCTGGTCGCAACCTATATCGATCCTGGCCTCACCATTGCCGTCAATTTTGCATTGTTCCTCACGGTGCTGCTGGTCAGGCCTGCCGGCATTTTCGGGAGTGCGCGCCGGTGACCGCATCTCCGTTCCTGATCGGAGGCGTCGGTCTCGCCATCGTCGCCGGCCTTGCCTGCCTGCCGTTGCTTGTCGATGCCTATCATCTCGCGCTCGGCATCACGCTGCTGCAATTCACGGTGCTCGCCACCGCCTGGGGCATGTTTTCCGGCCCGACACGCTACGTCTCACTGGCGACGACGGCGTTCTTCGGCGTCGGTGCGTATACGGTGGCGGTGCTCGGGGAGCAGATGGCATGGCCGCTGGTGCTGGCTGTAGCGGCGCTGATCGGCGCGGCGACGTCGGCTATCGTCGGCCTCTCGACCCTGCGGCTGAGCGGCGTACATTTCGTGATCTTCACCTTCGGCCTGGCCGAGCTGGTGCGCCAGCTCGTAGTTTGGTTCGAGGTCAACAAGAGCCGTGTGCTCGGCCGCTATATTTTCCTCGATATCAGCCAACAGGACATCTACTGGCAGTTGCTGGTGCTGGCGGTCATCGTGTTCGCGACAGGTTGGCTGATCGCAAGGTCGCGCCTCGGTTTCGCGCTCCGTATCATCGGCGAGGATGAGACGGTCGCCCGGCATTGCGGCATCAATGTCACCTTTGCCAAGGTCGCGCTGTTCGTCATCTCGGCGGTGTTCATGACGCTGGTCGGCGCGATCATGGCGCCGCGCTGGACCTATATCGAGCCATCCATCGCCTTCAACGCGACGATTTCGTTTGAAGTCGTGATCATGGCGTTGCTCGGCGGCGCGCACCGGTTCTGGGGGCCGGCGCTGGGGGCCGTTCCGCTCACATTGCTGTTTGAATTCCTGGCGGCGCGCTTCCCCAGCACGTCCACGTTGATCATGGGCGTGGTGTTCCTGCTTATCGTCTATGCCTTGCCGGCCGGTGTCGTCGGCCTCATCGACAGGATCAGGATGCCCCGGCGTGACTCCCTCGTGAAAGGGAGCAACGCATGACGTCGGCAGGCACGCCCGTTCTCAAGGTCGAAGGCCTCACGCGCAGCTTTGGTGGCCTCGTCGCCGTCAACGGCGTGGACCTCACCATTCAATCCGGCGAGATCATCGGCTTGCTCGGGCCGAACGGATCGGGGAAGACGACGGCAATCAATCTGATCTCCGGCGTGCTGCGTCCCAATGCGGGCCGTATCATGCTCGACGGCACCGATATCGCAGGATGGCCGACTTTCAGGATCGCGCAGCTTGGCGTTGCGCGTACTTTCCAGTTAGTGCGTGTTCTCGATGGCATGACCTGCGGTGACAATGTGAGGGCCGGGCTTGCGTTCAATCGCCGTCCACGCAAGGAGAATGGCGCAGCGGTCGAAGATTTGCTCGCGCGCGTCGGCCTTGCCAATTGCAGCGCGCGTCCGGCTGCCGAACTCACTTACATCGATCGCAAGCGGCTGGAACTGGCGCGTGCGTTGGCATTGCAGCCGCGCCTGCTGTTGCTGGACGAATGGCTCGCTGGCCTCAATCCATCCGAGCTTTTGATCGGTATCGCGCTGATCCGTTCGCTCAAGGAAGAAGGGCTTTCCATCCTGATGGTCGAGCATGTGATGGAAGCTATCCGTTCGCTCTGCAGCCGCTGCGTGGTCATGAGCAGCGGGCGCCGTATCGCGGAAGGTGCCACCGATGCCGTACTGAACGATCCCTCCGTGATCGAGGCCTATCTCGGAGCGCCCGACCATGCTTGAGGTCTCCGGCATCAATGTCAGTTTCGGGCAGCATCGCGCGCTCAACGATGCTGCGCTAGCGGCTTCGCGCGGGGAGATCGTGGTCATTCTCGGCGCCAACGGCGCTGGCAAGTCGTCGCTGCTGAAAGCGATTGCGGGCCTCGTCGAATGTGGTCCGGGCAAGCAGGTGACGCTGGACGGACAGGATCTGTCTTCGCTGCCTCCGCATCGGATTGTCGAGAGCGGGTTGGCGCTGGTACCTGAGGGTCGTGGCGTGTTCGGGGAACTGACGGTCGCCGAGAATCTAATGCTTGGCGCCAATCCGGAGCGGGCGCGTTCCGTCGAGGCGGAGCAGCGTGAGAAAGTTCTGACGCTGTTCCCGCGGCTCGGCGAACGGCTGAAGCAGGTGGTGCGCACCATGAGCGGCGGCGAGCAGCAGATGGTCGCGATTGGCCGCGCGCTGATGTCGAATCCGGAAATGCTGTTACTGGACGAGCCTTCGCTCGGTCTTTCACCGCTGTTGGTGAAGGAGCTTTTCGCCGCGATCGGCCGTATTCGCGAGACCGGCATGGGGTTGCTGATGGTCGAGCAGAATGCGCGCGAAAGTCTGCGCATCGCCGATCGCGGCTATGTCATCGCCAATGGCAAGGTCTCCGGCAGCCGCTCCGCCGTTGAGCTGCAATCCGACGATTCCGTGCGTCGCGCCTATCTCGGCGGTCTCGCCTAGCGCGCCGTCTTCATCCATTCGCCAAGCAACAGAGGACATGACCATGAACATCATCAACCTCCTGATCGAGAACGAAGACGTGCAAGCGACAGGCGGCGCGACCTTCGACCGCCTCAATCCGATCACCGGTGCCGTCGCCTCGCGTGCAGCTGCCGCAACGATCGCAGATGCCAAGCGCGCCGCGGATGCGGCTGCGGCGGCTTTCCCCGCTTGGTCGGCGACCGGCCCGGCAATGCGCCGTGCCATCCTGCTGAAGGCCGCCGACACCCTGGCGAGCCGGGCGTCCGAATTCATCGCGCTGATGGCCGCCGAAACAGGGGCAACGGCCGCATGGGCCGGCTTCAACGTGCATCTCGCCACGGGCATGTTGCGCGAAGCGGCGGCGATGACGACGCAGATCTCGGGCGAGGTGATTCCGTCGGACAAGCCCGGCTGTATTTCGATGGCGGTCCGCCAGCCGGCCGGTGTTGTGCTCAGCATCGCCCCCTGGAATGCACCGGTCATTCTTGGCGCACGCGCGGTTGCCCTGCCGCTCGCCTGCGGGAACCCCGTCATCTTGAAGGCCTCGGAAATCTGCCCAGGGACGCATCGCTTGATCGCCGAATGTCTCCGCGAGGCGGGCTTGCCGCCTGGCGTGATGAATGTGATCACCAATGCACCGGAAGATGCGCCGGCGCTGATCGAGGCGTTGGTCGCACATCCTGCCGTGCGCCGGATCAATTTCACGGGGTCGACGCGCGTCGGTCGGCTCATTGCGCAGACGGCGGCGACACATCTCAAGCCCGTGCTGCTCGAACTCGGCGGCAAGGCGCCGCTGGTCGTGCTGGAGGATGCCGATCTTGATGCGGCCGTCGCCGCTTCGGCATTCGGCGCGTTCATGAATCAGGGGCAGATCTGCATGTCCACCGAACGTCTCGTCGTCGATCGCAAGGTCGCCGAGCCGTTTGTTGCCAAGCTTGCTGTCAAAGCCGAGCAGCTCGTGGCCGGCGATCCGCGCCGGGGCAATGCGCCGCTGGGCTCGTTGATCGACGCCAGCGCTGCCGACCGCATGCAGGCGCTGATCAAGGATGCCGTGAGCAAGGGCGCGCGGGTTGTTGCTGGCGGGCGCGTGGAGGGCACTTTGATGTCCGCGACGGTGCTCGACCACGTCACGTCGTCGATGCGGATCTATGGCGAGGAATCGTTCGGTCCGATTGTCACCGTGGTCCGGGTGGACGGTGTCGATGAAGCCGTAAGGGTGGCCAACGATACCGAATATGGGTTGTCGGCCGCTGTGTTCGGACGCGACATCGCCGGCGCGCTGGCTGTGGCGAAGCGGATCGAATCCGGCATCTGTCACGTCAACGGCGCCACGGTGCACGACGAGGCGCAGATGCCATTCGGTGGCACCAAGTCGTCGGGTTATGGCCGCTTCGGCGGTAAAGCGGGGATCGCTGAGTTCACGGAACTGCGCTGGATCACCATCGAGACCGGTCCGCAGGCGTATCCGATTTGAGGCAATCGGGAGGAACTGGAGCGGGCGAAGGGAATCGAACCCTCGTATGCAGCTTGGGAAGCTGCCGTTCTACCATTGAACTACGCCCGCACGTCCTTTGATCTAGCCGAGACCGGGCGATCCGCCAAGCGCTCTCTGAGGCGCCATGCCTGGTCTCGTGCCTTGCCTGGTGGAAGTCAGGGCGATGTCCGGTCGTGACAAAGAGGAGAGCAGGAGTAGCTCCGCAATTTCCGGTTGGCGATTGCCATTTGCCTGCTAACATCCCGCCCAGGATGGCAGGGCTGGGATACACGACTTTCGATACGTCGGTAGGCCGGTGCGGTATCGCATGGAGCCAGGCCGGGATCGTCGGCGTCCGGTTGCCGGAGGTACGGGAGCTGGAGACGTGCCGGCGCCTGTTGCAGCAATATCCCGATGCGCGCGAATGGCGACCGCCGACCGATGTGCAATATGCCATTGAGGGCATCGTGGCGCTGCTCAATGGCAAAACCGTCGATCTCTCCGACATCGTGCTCGACACATTTGACATCCCGGAATTCAATTGCCGGGTCTATGATGCAATCCGACGGATCCCTCGCGGCGAAACGCGCACCTATGCGGAGATAGCGATCCACCTTTACGTGAGCGGTGCGATCAATGCTGTGTCCAATGCCGTCGCGCGCAATCCGTTTGCGATCATTGTGCCTTGCCATCGCGCGCTGGCGGCGCCGGGGCAGACCTCAGGCTTCGCGGGCAATGCGGGGATCGTCACCAGATCCCGGCTGTTGTCGATAGAGGGTGCGTTGTCGGGACGGGGCACCAATCTGTTCGACGCGTTGCTCTCGGGTTCTCCACCGTCGCATGAAGCGTGATCACAACAGCACAGGCCGAACCTCGGGCACCGGCCCGGATTTCGGCCCCCAGCGCGTCAGCATCACGCTGAGCACGGAGAGCAGGCCGAGCAGCACCATGGACGCGGCGGCGAGCCAGAAGAAGCTGGTGGCCGCGGCATCGATGGACAGCAAGTACCAGCCCCCGGTGCAGACGAAACCGAGCCGCGCCGTCTGCGCCAGCACGGGGCCGAGCACTTTCGCGGCGCCCTGCGATGAGAAGTAACTCACCGTGGCGAGGCCGAGAAAGGCGTACATGGGGGCACAGGTGGCGAGATAGGTCCGGCTCGCCTCGCGCACCCCGGGGTCACTGGTGAACAGATTGACCCACACATGCGGAAAGATCGCGATCAGCGTGCCGAGCAGGCCGACGACCACGAAAGCCAAGGCGCAGCCGGTCCAGGCAATGCGCCGCGCACGGTCGATGCGGCCAGCGCCGATCGCCATGCCGACGGCGGGCACCGAGGCGATGCCCACTGCAAAAGCGAGCGTCGTCAGCATGAACTCAAGCCTTGCGCCGATGCCGTAGCCCGCCAGTACCTCGGTGCCGTAATGCGCCAGCATATGCGTGAATATCAGAAGGGTCAGCACGCCTTGCAGGGGATTGAAACATGCGATGGCGCCGACCTTGAGGATGTCGAGAAACATGTCGCGCCGAATCCGAAAGCCTTTCAGCATGGGCCGCACCCGCGCGCGGCCGGAGAAGACATACCAGGCCATGACGCCGGTGCCGACGGAGAATGCGGTGAGCGTTCCCGCTGCCACGCCGGCCATGCCGAATTGTGGAATCGGGCCCAGGCCGAGGCCGAGCGTGCCGCCAAGCACGATTTGCAGTCCTGCCGATGTGGTCTGCATGGCGGAGGGCACTTTCATATTGCCGGTGCCGCGCAGGATGGCCGCAAAGGTGTTCATCAGCCACGGAATGACGCCGCCGGCAAAGAAAATGGTGATGTAGGCGAGGGCCTGATTCAACACATTGCCCCGGCCGCCGAGCAGTTGCAGCAGTGCGGAGCCAAAGCTCAGCATCGCGACGGTGAAAGTGAGGCCGAAGCAGATGGCGATCAGCAATGCGTGGCCCGCCAGCGTATCGGCACGTTCCCGGTCGCCGGCGCCGAGGGCGCGTGCGATGGCCGAGGACACGCCGCCGCCCATGGCGCCGCCGGACATGGTCATGGTCAGCATTACAAAGGGAAATACCAGCGCCATCGCTGCCAGCGCCTCGGTGCCAAGGCGGCCGATATAGGTGGTCTCGAAGATGACGACGATCGTGCCGGCCGAGAGCGCGACGACATTCGGCCAGGCGAGGCGCAGCAGTGTTGGGAGGATCGCGTGATCGAGCAGCGGGTTCCGGGCGGGAGCAGTCAGTTCGGGGAGCGGTTGTTTCTCGCCATCGACCAGCGGGCGTTCGGCAAGCGCGATCTCGGACATGCAGTCTCCCTGACCGCCCGGTCTTGGGTGCCGGACATCGTCTTTCCTAGCATCGTTCAACGGCAGCGCCATACGCGCCTGATGCATGGGCGCTGCTCGAATTGCACTGCAGTATGAGAATGCTCAGCCGATGGTCCAGATGAACGGTGGCGCACCGTTTCGCTCTGCCGTCATGGCGATGGGAATGTTGCGCCCGCAGCCGGCGGCGAGGCCTTCAACAAGGCCGAGCAGAATGTCCGCGCAGGCGGAGTGCGCATCGGCAACACCACTCATGAGCTTCCAGGTGGTCTGCCGGATGACGACGGTCCCAGCGTATTTCTCGACCGTGAACTCGTCGTCCTGAGCGGCAAGCAGTGCGGTGAAGAAGTCCGCGAATGTCGTGGCATCCCCCCGCGTCATGCCGAAGCTTGCCGCGACTTCGTCGTAATACTGCATGCCGATCAACTTGCCGGTGAGGCGCAACAGATAGCCGGCGTCGGCGGGGCCGAACAACTGCACCGCAACGGGCGCAGCGGTGCGCACATATTCCATGGCGTAGTTGCGATAAGCTTTTTCGAGACGTGGCCTCGGCCAGCTGTCTATCGGCAGTGCAGGTGCCCTGGCCGGATCGAAGGGCGGCGCTTCCAGATGCCTGGCGAAGACAAGGCGCTCATCGATGTCGAGATCCCGGTCGTATTCGCAGTAGTAACCCTCCAATCCGTCCTGTCCGTCGACACTTTGTTTGGTGCAGACGAAGCCGAGCTTGAGATTGCCGAGCGCGACGCCATTGTTGGCGTGCCAGCCGCGCAGCATCGCGCGCGAGACTTCGCCGGGAATCCCGCAGATGGCGGTGCCGCGCCAGATCCAGCGCGGCGGCGGGTAGCGAATCCAGGCCTTGCGGTCGCTCTCATACATGTATTCGACCGAGACGCCGCCGATCCAGTTGGAAAGATAGTGATACTGCGCGGCGGCGACCGCGGGTGGCAGATGCGACAGTCCCAGCTTGTCCAAACCAGCGATGAAGCGCTCCCGCTGCTGGCGGCGGAAGATGCGAAACATGAATTCCGCAGCATCGGATGTGCCGCGACGTGCCACCGCTGTGAGGATCAGGCCGGTGAAAGTTGCGTGATAGAGGTCGGCAACGCCGCGCCAACGTTTCCATGTGGCTTCGTCGTTCGTGTCGTTCATCGCTTCCCCCTTTTTAATCGTTGGCGTCACCTTAGCGGCGCATGGCTTAGGGATCACATGAATTTCATGCAGAGAGACCGAACGCTTCTGCATCTCGCGCATTGAGTTCCGTCATCGAAGGAAATTCCATGCGCCAAAAATTCCCGCTCTCAGCCGTCCTTCTCATCGTGACGCTGCCGCTCGCCAGCTGTAATGAGAAATCGACAATCGCTTCGGGCGAGGACTTCGGACCGGCGCCGAAACTGGTCGAACCTAACAAGACATTCCTGCCGACTGTGAATGTCTCCAAAGCAGTGGGCTGGCAAGACGGGGCCAAGCCAAAAGCGGCGGAGGGGATGGTCGTCACCGCCTTCGCCAGTGGCCTCGATCATCCGCGCACGGTTTACACGCTGCCGAATGGCGATGTGCTGGTGGCTGAGAGCAATGCGCCGTCGAAGCCGGATAGCGGCTTCAGTATTCGCGGCTTCGTGATGAACAAGGTGATGGGTTATGCCGGCGCACGCGCGCCCTCGGCCAATCGTATCACGTTGCTGCGTGATGCTGACGGTGACGGCGTGGCAGAGATGAAGGCGCCGTTCCTGGAAGGGTTGAGTTCGCCTTTCGGTATGGTGCTCGTGGGCGATCGCTTTTATGTCGCTAATGCCGATGGGATTGTCGTTTTCCCGTACAACGAAGGTGACACGCGGATCACCGCAGCGGCGACCAAGGTTATGGACCTGCCGGCGGGCCTTAATCACCACTGGACCAAGGATCTCATCGCCAGCGCCGATGGCAGCAAGCTTTATGCGACCGTCGGATCGAACAGCAATATCGGCGAGAACGGCATGGACATCGAAAAAGATCGCGCTGCGATCCTCGAGATCGATCGCGTCAACGGCACGTCGCGGCTGTTCGCATCGGGCTTGCGCAATCCGAATGGCCCTGCGTGGAATCCGCAGAGCGGCGCATTATGGGTGGTCGTCAATGAACGTGACGAGATCGGCAGCGATCTCGTGCCGGATTACATGACCTCGGTGAAGGATGGCGGCTTTTACGGCTGGCCTTACAGCTATTACGGCCAGCACGTGGACGTCCGCGTTCAACCGCAGAAGCCGGAACTCGTCGCGAAGGCAATTGTCCCGGACTATGCGCTCGGCGCGCATACGGCTTCGCTAGGCCTTGCTTTCAACACCAGTGAACTGTTTCCGGAGAACATGAAGAACGGTGCTTTCATCGGTCAGCACGGTTCGTGGAATCGTAGGCCGCAGAGCGGCTATAAGGTGATCTTCGTGCCGTTCACCGACGGCAAGCCATCGGGCAAGCCGCAGGATGTATTGACTGGTTTCCTGAACGAGAAGGGCGAAGCACAGGGGCGGCCGGTCGGTGTGCGGCTCGACAGCAAGGGTGCGCTGCTGGTGGCGGATGACGTCGGCAATATAATCTGGCGCGTCGCGCCGACGGGCGCGAAGGCGGCGGCGTTGTGACTTGCTCGGCCGTAGGGCGGATTACGGCTAAGCCTAATACAACCTGCGGCTCAGTGCTTCACGTCACCGGAGCAGGATTGAACAGCACCAGATCGTTGTGCAGCCCCCATTTATCCGCCCACACCTGTTTGCGGCCGCTGGCCACATCGAGGATCAGCTGGAACAGCTCCCAGCCGGCTTCCTCGATGGTCATTTCGCCTGACGCGATGCGGCCGGCGTCGAAGTCGATCAGGTCCGCCCAACGCTTTGCGAGTTCGGTCCGCGTGGACACCTTGATAACCGGCGCCTGCGCGAGGCCGTATGGTGTGCCGCGGCCGGTGGTGAAGATCTGCATCTGCATGCCTGCGGCGAGTTGCAATGTACCGCAGATGAAATCGCTCGCAGGTGTTGCGGCAAATAGCAGACCCTTCGTGGTCGCGCGTTCGCCGGGCCCGATTACGCCTGATATCGCCGACGATCCGGACTTCACGATGGAGCCGAGTGATTTCTCGACGATGTTTGCGAGGCCGCCTTTTTTATTGCCCGGGGTCGTATTGGCGCTGCGGTCGGCGCCGCCGCGGGCCAGATATGAATCATACCAGTCCATCTCGCGCACCAGCGCGCGACCGACATCCTCGTTCACAGCCCGGCGTGTCAGCAATTCGATGGCGTCGCGCACTTCGGTGACTTCGGAGAACATCACCGTCGCGCCGGCCCGCACCAACAGATCGCTGGCGAAACCGAGCGCGGGATTTGCCGTGACGCCGGAAAATGCGTCGCTGCCGCCGCATTGCAGACCGATCACCAATTCTGATGCCGGCACGGTTTCGCGCTTGCGATTGTTCAGCACCTTCAGGCGCGCATCAGCCATGGTGTAGATGGTGTCCACCATGTCGCCAAAGCTCTGATTGCCTTCGTCCTGCAGGCGCATCATGTTGGCGGAATCATTGGTCGGCAGCAGTCGCTCCGGCGCGAGTTTCTCGCAGCCGAGGCCGACCACCATCACTTCGCCGCCGAAATTCGGATTCTGCGCGATGTTCTGCAGCGTGCGGATCGGGATATAGGCGTCCGGCGCGTTGATGGCGACGCCGCAACCATAGCCATGGGTGACAGCAACGACGTCGTCGACATTTGAGTAGCGCGGCAACAGCTCGGCTTTGATCTTCTTGATCGCGAATTCGAGCGTTCCGGCGACACATTGCACGGACGTGCTGATGGCGAGAATGTTCTTCACGCCGACAGAACCGTCGGGATTGCGGAAGCCTTCGAACGTGTAGCCGGTCAACGGCTCCTGCGCGGCAGGAATTGCGGTGGCGATATCGAGGCGATCGAGTTCAGGCGCATCGGGCATATGGATGCGCGCTTCCTCGACCCAGTCGCCTGCGGCGATCGTGTCGATCGCGTAACCGATGATCTCTCCGTAACGGATGATCGGTTGATCCTTCGCGATCTCGGTGAGTGCGAGCTTGTGGCCTTGTGGAACAAATTTTCTCAGCGTGATCCCATCAGGGAACCGGGTTCCAGCCGGAAGTCCGAAATCATTTACCACGATCGCGACATTGTCATGCGCATTCAATTTGATGGTGCGCGGCGCATATGCGTCAGCTGCCGTCGGGGAGGGCATCGCCTCGTTCATTTCCTCGAATCCTCGTTCGCGGGCATCGTTTTTGCGGCTACAATACAGTAGCACATCGCGACTTCGTGTTGCACAGGTTGAAATTTACCCGGCGTTATGCACGTTTCCTAACACATCGATGTCGCACGCCGTCCGAATGAGGCGAGCATGTGTCAGAAGCGCGACGCGAAAGAAAAACTCGCCACACTCGTTTGAGGCGTTGTTGCACGGCTGTGACAGCATTCGTCGCGTAATCGTCTAGGTTCGGCTCAATCCAGTTTGGGATTGAGAGGAATATCTATGAAGAAGTATCTGCTTTCGACCGCAGCCGTTGCCATGGTCGCGCTGGCTGCTCCGGCATCGGCCGCCGATCTGGCAGCTCGTCCGTACACCAAGGCTCCGGCCTATCAGGCTCCGGCTACGCCGATCTACAACTGGACCGGTTTCTACATCGGTGGTCACATCGGCGGTGGCTTCCCGGGCGAAGACAACGTGCTCGCTGGCAGCCGTGACGGCACGTTCCTCGGCGGTGTCCAGGGCGGTTACGACCTGCAGTTCGCGCCGAATTGGGTGCTTGGTCTCGAAGCCAGCTACAGCTTCCTTTCGACCAACAGCAACATCGACAATCGTGGCCTCGGTTCGGTGACCGGCCGCCTCGGCTACGCCTGGGGCCCGACCCTGCTGTACGCCAAGGGCGGTTACGCCTGGGCTGACACCCGCTTCTCGAACGGTTTCGGCGGTGACGGTGGTCGCGATGGTTACACCGTCGGTGGCGGTCTCGAATACCTGTTCACTCAGAACTGGTCGGGCAAGATCGAATATCAGTATTACGACTTCGGCACCGTCAACTTCATCGCGCCGGGCGGCTTCGGCAGCTTCAAGAACGACCAGCATTCGATCAAGGCCGGTCTGAACTACCGCTTCAACCTCGGCAATCTGGGCGGCGGTTTCGTTCAGTAAGCTTGCGATAAGCGACGCCGGTTACGACTGGCGTCGCGACTTCTGATGATCGACTTGGACTCCGGAAAACCTGGCCCGCACTTCCATGCGGGCCTTTTTTCATTGGCGGTTCAGACCTTGAAGTGCTTCGACAGTTTCAGGTTCTGGCCCTGATAATTCGAGCCGATGCGCTGGCCGTAGAGTGAGTCCGGCCGATCCAGCATGCGCTCATAGACGAGGCGGCCGACGATCTGGCCGTGCTCGAGAATGAACGGTACTTCGCGCGAACGCACTTCGAGCACCGCGCGCGATCCCTTGCCGCCGGCGCCGTCATGGCCGAAGCCGGGATCGAAGAAGCCGGCGTAATGCACGCGAAATTCGCCGACCAGCGGATCGAACGGCACCATCTCCGCCGCGTAGTCCGGCGGCACCTGCACGGCTTCCTTGGAGGCGAGAATGTAGAACTCGCCGGGATCGAGGATCAGCGTGCGATCCGGGCGCGCATGGATCGGCTCCCAGAAATCCTCCACCGCATAGCCGCCGCGGCGATCCACATCGACCACACCGGTGTGTCGCTTGGCGCGATACCCGACGAAGCCGGAAGCATTCTCGCCGGAGAGATCGACGGAGACCGCGAGGCCGTTGGTCAGATCGGCATCGTCGATATCAACCAGAGGCTCCTGTGCATGCAGGTCTTCCAGCGCCTCGGTGTCGAGCACGGCATCACCGACGCGGAAGCGCACCTGTGACAATCGCGAACCTTCGCGCAGCAGCACCGGGAAGGTCTTGGGGCTGATCTCGGCATAGAGCGGGCCGTGATAGCCCGCGCCGATCACATCGAAGCGGCGCGTGCCATCGGCGATGACGCGGGTGAAGACGTCGAGCCGGCCGGTGGAGCTCTTCGGATTGGCAGATGCGAAGATATGCGGCGGCAGCGCGAGGCTTTCCAGCAGCGGCACGATGTAGACGCAATTTGTCTCAAGCACCGCGCCTTCGGACAGATCGATCTCATGCAGCTTGAGTTCGTCGATACGCTCGGCGACCGTGACCTTCGGCCCCGGCAGGAAGCTGGCACGGACGCGATAGGCAATCGGGCCGAGGCGGAGATCGAGGCTGGCGGGCTGGATCTGGCTTTCGACGAAGTCGTATTCGGGCAGGATCAGCCCGGCCTCAGCCATTGCCTCGATCATGCTGTCGGGCAGGATTCCATCGGCATCGGGGGCGAGGGTGAACGGCACAGTCAGGTCCTTCGGTCGGCTTTCCGGGACAATACCCTGAAAAATCGCAACTTTACCGGCTATCTCAAGCGCGCCTTGACGGAAAGGGCAAGCGGGAATAGGAACACCGTTATCCCGTGGTGATTTGGGCCGGCCGGCTTGCAGCCACGTAAAATAAGTCGCTAAACAGGCCGCGGATCATGCCCTTCCAGCATGTGAACCCGGCTTGTGGACGCCCGTCCAGGCCGGTTTTTTTGTGCCTACCGCTGGTAAGGCACGTTGGAGGTCCTATGTCCGTGAAGTCCTATCGCCCCGAAACCCGCCTCGTTCATTCCAGCGCCCTGCGCTCGCAGTATAACGAGACCTCGGAAGCCCTCTTTCTGACCCAGGGCTTCATCTACGAGACCGCCGAAGCCTGCGAGGCGCGGTTCAAGGGCGAAGATCCCGGCTTTATCTATTCGCGCTTTTCGAATCCGAACACTGCGATGTTCGAGAATCGCATGATCGACCTCGAGGGTGCGGAAGCTGCGCGCGCCACGGCCACCGGCATGGCTGCCGTCACCACCGCCATCCTTGCGCCGCTGCGCCAGGGAGACCATGTGGTCGCCGCGAAGGCGCTGTTTGGATCGTGTCGCTACGTGATCGAGGAACTGCTGCCGCGCTACGGCATCGAATTTACGCTCGTCGACGGTCTCGATCTCGATCAGTGGCAGAAGGCGATGAGGCCGAACACCAAGTCGCTGTTCCTGGAAAGTCCGACCAATCCGACACTGGACGTGCTCGACATCGGCGCCATCGCCGAGATCGCCCATGCTGGCGGCGCACGGCTGATCGTGGACAACGTGTTCGCGACGCCGATCTGGCAGAGCCCGCTTGCGCTCGGTGCCGATGTGGTCGTGTATTCGGCGACGAAGCATATCGACGGGCAGGGGCGCTGCCTCGGCGGCATCATCCTGTCGTCGAAGGATTTCATCGACGAACACATTCACAACTATCTGCGCCAGACCGGCCCGTCGATTTCGCCGTTCAATGCGTGGACGCTGGTGAAGGGACTGGAGACGCTGGGGATCCGCGTCGAGCGGCAGACGCAAACCGCGGCGGCGATCGCCGACGTGCTGGCTCAACACCCGAAAGTGTCGCGGCTGATCTATCCGGGCCGCGAGGATCATCCGCAGGCGGCGACCGTCAAGAAGCAGATGCGCGCGGGCTCGACGTTGATCGGCTTCGAGGTGAAAGGTGGCAAGGAAGCTGCGTTCCGCGTGCTCAATGCGCTGAAGGTTGCGCGCATCTCGAACAATCTCGGCGATGCGAAGAGCCTCGTGACGCATCCGGCGACCACAACGCATCAGCGCCTGCCGCTGGAGGCGCGGCTGGAGCTCGGGATCACGGAAGGCTTCATCCGTTTCTCGGCGGGTCTCGAGCATCGTGACGATCTGATCGAGGATTTCGACGCAGCGCTGGCGAAGGCGTAATTCTCGCTGTCATTGCGAGGAGCGAAGCGACGAAGCAATCCGGTTTTTAGGTGATCGAAGAAAGACTGGATGGCTGCGCCCAAACGAACTGGCTTTGCCAATTCGTCAGGGCTCGCAATGGTGGCTGATAAATTCTGCCTTTACAGCGGCCGTTGGGCCTGCTGCTGCGGCGGCTCGTTGGTGCCCATCTGGATGGTGCCGACCGACTTGATGATGTTGTCGCCAAGCAATTGCGCGAAGCAGGCGTAGCCCCAATCGTTCATGTGCAGGCCGTCGGCGATGACGAAGGAGTCAAAGGCCATCCGCTGGCCTTCGTGCCATTCCTTCATCACTTCAAAGCGCGGGAAAATGCCGACCTTGCGCAGTTCGGCTACCTTGTGCATCAGCGACAGCATCTTGCTGGTGCCTTCCGGCTTGGACGTTGTGGCCGGCGAATATTGCGGATCGATCAGCACCACGTCGGAGCCCGCGGCCTGAATGCGGCCGACGCCATCCTCGATCATCTTGCCGGTCTCGGCTGGATCGAGATTGCGGAGCACCGCATTGGTGCCGACCTGCCAGATCACCAGATCTGGCTTCACGTCGATCACCTGAGTCTGCAGCCGCTTCATCATTTCCGGTGCGTCCTCGCCGCCGACGCCGCGATTGAGCACGGTGATGTTCGCGCCGGGATAGGCGCGGTGCAGCTGCGCCGCAAGGCGATTGGGATAGGTGAATTCCGGTGCGGACGAACCCCAGCCCTGGGTTGAGGACGAGCCGAATGCGATGATGGTGACGGGCTGATGCGCCGCGAGCTTGCCGGCCACGTGTGGCAGTGCACCAAGTGCCTTCATCCCGCCTTTTGGCTGGCGGCATGGCACGCGGCTGAGAATGTCCGTCGCGGTCTTGGCGACGTCTTTCACCTTGTCGATTGTCTTGCCGGCAACGCTTCTCGAGTCGTCGGTCTGCCCCTGCGCGGCGCCCTGAGACCCTTCGGCATGCGCCATGGAAGTAAATGCGGGAATCGTGACGGCAAGAGCTGCGACGACAACAAGGCGGGACAAGGTACCTTCGAAACTCATTAACGCTGAATCCTCAAATCCTCTGTCTTGATATGCGCCGTTTCGATCACGAAAGCGGATAGCGCGCGGCCGAGACAGTCGTGCACCCGCTTCGCAAGCTCCATGCCAGGTGCGGGGTTGAACAGGTCGAAATCGCCATTCTCATTCCACTGGCGCATGATGGCGAAACGATCGAACAGCGGAATGTCGTGCTGCTGAGCCACCACACGCATATTATCTAGGTAGGCCGAGCCCGAAATCATGGACTCGGTGCGTGGACTGTACTGCAGGTTCATTAAAATGACGTCAGTTCCGGCCTTTTGCATGACACTAACGCCGTCTTCCAATGCATTGCGGAAGTCGTCGCCATCCACCTGGCGCATGGCATCGACGGTTCCGGTCTGCCAGATGACGAGATCCGGCTTCTTGTCCTCCACCAGTTTTCCGAGGACGGGGGCCATTTCTTCGGCGGTTTTTTTCACCTGTAGTTCCAGATTCACATTGACGGTGACGCCCGGAAGCTTTTCGGCGAGATAGGCTTGCAGCCGGTTGGGAAACGCCGCTGACTGGTCGGACAGCCCGATGACAGCAGAGCGGCTGCCAATCACCAGAATGTCGAGTTTGCCGCCTGGTTTTGTGGCCGCCTTTACTTTCGGCAGCGAGCTTTCGCTGGTGAGAAGATAGGCAGGGACAGCACAGGCCTGCTTGGCCGGCTCGGCCTGCGCCGGACCTGCCATGAGCAGGGCCAGTAGCAGCGTGTGTCGCCATGGCGCCCGGTGCAGCAAGGTCATCATGCTCCCCCTCCCGCGAGGTCGGCATCGGTCGCGTCCCGGGATGGCTTCCTGGCGCGCGTGCCGCCCTTCGCGGTGACGCGCTTGTACCATGAAAACACCCAGGCGGCGGCGGACATGATGACGATCCCGACCAGGCTGACCAGACCGTGCATGATTGCACCGCCTGCGATCTCGCCCAGGAAAAACTGACCTGCAAAAGCCAGAAACACGCCTATGCAGAAAATCTCAAGCGAATGCTGGCCACAAAGCACCATCGGTCGCAGCCAGATCGACTTCAAGGCCGGCCAATCCTTCGGCAGGAATCGGACGGTGAGTGCCGCCAGCGCCAGGAAGTGGGCAAAACGGAGCACATCCAGATCCGGCTTGTTGATCGGATACATCCACTGTTCAAGCAGCTTGGGCAGCAGATGATGGATCTGCGGGATGTGCCAGGTCAGCGTCACCCAGAACGCCCCCAATAGATAGGCGACGCATGTCCAGAGTGTAATGGGTGAATTCAGGATACGCGTCATCCTGACGGCGCCGCCCAGCGCGCACCATGCCCCGAACACGAACAGCAGCTGCCACGCGAATGGATTGAACGCCCATGCGCCGTTCGGATAGGCAGTGAGATGCAGGTCGAATTCCCATGTCAACACATAGAGCAGTACCGACAGGCCAAGCGTGAGATCGGCATGTCGGCGCATCAGCCACAGGATCAGCGGCAGGAACAGCATCAGAACGATATAGAGCGGCAGCACATCCATATTGACCGGGCGAAAACGCAGCAGCAGCGCCTGGACGATGGTGACATCGGGTTCCTTGAGAAAGTCGAGGATGCCCATTTCTTCCGTGTAGAGAGGATTCTGGAAGCGCGTGGCAACGTAGGAGATTTCCGCAAGGAAGATCGTGAACAGGAAGACGTGCGCCACATAGATTTGCCAGACGCGCTTGAGGATGCGCGCGCTGGCGATCACCGTGCCCTGCTCCTGCATCGTGCGGCCGTACACGAAAGCAGCGGTATAGCCGGAAATGAAAATGAAGATCTCGGTGGCGTCGCTGAAGCCGTAATTGCGGATGGTCAGCCAGGTGAGCAGGTTTTGCGGCAGGTGATCGATGAAGATCAGCCACAATGCGAGGCCGCGAAACAGATCGAGACGCAGTTCGCGCTCGTTCACAGCTGTCACGATCGGCGGCGCCTCCGCAGTAGCTACGCGGGACGATGCCGTGGACGTATCGGTATGTGCAGGTCCGGCGATCGGATCGGCAACAGAGGTCATTCAACACCGCATAAAATGGATCGATTGAGAAGAAAGACCCGCTTCGCAGGGGGGCTGCAAGTCAATTCATGGCGAGACGATTTCGTGAGGCGATCCGCCGCGGACGGGACGGCGATAGGTACCAATTGTGGTCAAACGGGAACGGCAATTTTGCGTGGCATCGGTATTTGGCCGCTTCGTCGTTTTTCGTTATGTTGCCGGTCCAGCCTCACGCAGCGATGATGCCCCATGTACCGCGCCGTCACCCGTCATATCGAAGTTACCGTCGAACCGAATTTCATGCCGGATCGTTCGTCCGCCGAAAAGCAGCAGTTCTTCTGGTCCTATACGATCGTCATCACCAATGCAGGCAAGGAAACCGTGCAGCTGAAGACGCGGCGCTGGATCATTACCGACGCGTCGGGTCGCATGCAGGAAGTGCGTGGTGAAGGGGTGGTCGGGGAGCAGCCGGTGCTCGGGCCGGGCGAACGGTTCGAATACACCTCGGGTGTGCCGCTGCCGACGTCGTCGGGCTTCATGGAAGGCACCTATCAGATGGTGACCGATCAGGGCGAACCGTTTGAAATCGACGTGCCGTTGTTTTCGCTGGATGGGCCGGAAAGCAAGCGGGTGCTGAACTAGGTCCCGGTCATTCCGAGGCGCTCGCGAAGCGAGCGGACCCGGAATCTGAATGTGAGAGCCTCAGACGCTTGCAAAGCCGTATCGAGGTTCCGGATTCGCGCGTACTGCGCGCTCCGGAACGACGGGTGGAGCTATTCGACGCCAGCTTCCGCCGGCGTGAATTCATAGACCGATGAACAGAACTCGCAGGTCACGACGACCTTGTTGTTCTCCACCATGTCCTCGCGGTCCTTCTGATCGAAGCGCTTCAGCATGCCGGACACCGCTTCACGCGAGCACGAGCACTGCGCGCGCAGCGGCGTCGGCGCAAAGACGCGTACGCCGCGTTCGTGAAAGAGGCGGAACAACAGCCGCTCGCCGGATAGATCGGGATCGATCAGCTCAACATCCTCGACAGTGGAGATCAGCGACTGGCCTTCGACCCACGCGTCATCTTCGGGCACCGCATGGATTTCGGCACCATCCGGAACATCGCCGGCATCGAGATCGCGTTGAGCGCGATCGGATGCCTTGGGAAGGAATTGCAGCAGCATGCCGCCGCCGCGCCAGCCATGGGTCGGGCCGCCATCGCCGCCGCGCCACTCCTCGCCGACGGCAAGGCGCACCTTGGTCGGAATCTGTTCGGAGCGCAGGAAATATTCGTGTGCGGCGTCTTCCAGCGTCCCGCCATCGAGCGCGACGAGGCCCTGGTAACGGCTCATGTCGGGACCTTGATCGACGGTCATCGCCAGATGCCCCTTACCCAGCAGTTCTGCGGACGACAATCCATCTTTCAGGCGCTCGACATCGAAGCGCGCGTAAGCGCGCATGCGGTCCGGTGCGCGAAAATCGACGATCATCAGCGATACCGGACCGTCGGTCTGGGTTTGCAAAATGAAGCGGCCGTCGAATTTCAGCGCCGAGCCGAGCAACGTGGTCAGCACGACGGCCTCGCCGAGCAGCTTTGCCACTGGCGTCGGATAATCGTGCTTGGACAGGAGTTCATCAAGGGCAGGTCCGAGCCGGGTCAGTCGCCCACGCAGATCGAGCGTCGCGACGTCGAACGGCAGCACCGCATCGTCCACCGGAATGGATGATGGCGCGCGCATCGGAGTGTCGGGCTGGAGACTGTAATCGGGGGATGAGGTCATGGGGCCTATGTGGGGGCAAAAGGCGCAAAATGAAAGGGTTTTGGCGGAACCCTGGGGGCGTCAGGTAGCAGAACAAAAAGGGCCGGCTGATTGCCGACCCTTTCAAAAATCGCTTGGCGGAGCCGTTTTACGCGGCCTTCATCAGGCCTTCCTTCGCCAACGCCTCCTGCACCTTCGGGCGCGCGGCGACACGGTCCTTATAGGCCATCAGGTTCTTGAACATGGAGAGATCGAGTTTGTGGGCGTCGGCCCAGCGCAGCATGGTGAAGAGATAGCCATCGGCCACGCTGAAGTTGTTGCCGAGCAGGTAGCCGTTACCGGTCAGCAGGCCGTCGAGATATTTGAACTTGGCGGTCAGGCGGGTACGGAAAAACTCTTTCGTCTCATCGCTGAAGACCGGCTGGAATAGCGGCGAGAAATTCTTGTGCACTTCGCCATTGATGAAGGTGAGAAGCTCCTGCAGCTTGCGGCGCTCATCGCTGCCATGGGCAGGTGCGAGGTTCTTTTCGGCGGCACGGTCGGCGATGTATTGCACGATTACCGGCCCCTCGGTGACAAGCTCGCCGCTGTCGAGGCCCAGCGCCGGGACCTGACCTTTCGGATTGACGGCGAGGAAATCGTCGCCGTTCTCCAGCTTCTTGGCCCGCAGATCGACCTTGACCAGGTCGTAGGGCAGGCCGGCTTCGAGAAGTGCGATATGCGGCGACAGCGAGCAGGCGCCGGGCGAATAATACAGCTTCATCGAAATTTCTCCTTAAGGACGTTGGGGTAACGCCGGGGCGTGACTAAATGCATCGGCATGGAATAGTCAAGATTGATGCAGATGCATCGAGTGGCTAGGATAGGCCGCCATTTGGACTGTATGATGAAACGTAAACCTTCCACCGAGGCCGCCGCCGCCTGGATCCGCCTGATGCGGGTGCAGAGTCGTGTGCTGGACGGCGTCGAGCAGGATCTGAAGCGGGCCGGTTTTCCGCCGCTCGCCTGGTATGATGCCCTGATGGAGCTGTCGCGCTCGCCGAATGGCGAGCTGCGTCCGGTCGAGCTCGAAAAGCAGATGTTGATACCGCAATATTCGACCTCGCGGCTGATCGACCGGCTGGTCGATGAGGGGCTTGCGATCAGGCGCGAATGCAAGATGGACAAGCGGGGGTTGTTCGTAGAGATCACTCCGGCGGGGCGTGAGATGCACAAGAAGATGGGCAGCGCCTATGCGGTGGCCATTGAGAAGCATGTCGGCTCCAAGCTCACCGACGCAGATGCAGCAAAGCTGTGTGGCCTGCTGGACCGGCTCGGTTGCGCATGCCATGACACACCGGCCGTTTCTGCGCCGGTCGCCAAAGACGCCGCTCCGGCGCGATGACGTTTCAAATTCCCTCTGCGTTGGTGTCCCGATCGGGCGGCCGGCGTTCCCGACACTGCGCGCACCATATTGCAGCGCCTTTCGACTGGACTTCTCATGGCGCGTGACCAACTCGATATGACGCCGCTGCAGTCGCGCGACGAACTCGTGGCGTGGCTGGAAGCGGGCGTGAAGCCAGCGTCGGAATTCCGCATCGGTACGGAACATGAGAAGACGCCGTTTACGCTCGATGGCCACAATCCCGTGCCCTATGAAGGCCCGCGCGGCATTGGCGCGCTGCTGGATGGTATGAAGCACCTGCTCGGCTGGGAGCCGATCATGGAGGGAGCGAACATCATCGGCCTCTATGACGTCACCGGTGGTGGCGCCATATCGCTGGAGCCCGGTGGGCAGTTCGAGCTCTCCGGCGCGCCGCTGGAGACCGTGCATCAGACACAGGCCGAGCTGATGGCGCATCTGGCGCAGGTGCGTGAAATCGCGACGCCGCTCGGGATTGGCTTCCTCGGGCTCGGTCTCACGCCGTCATGGTCGCGGGCACAGATCCCGGTGATGCCGAAGGGCCGCTACAAGATCATGACCAGCTACATGCCGAAGGTTGGCAGCTATGGTCTCGACATGATGTACCGGACCTGTACGGTCCAGACCAATCTCGATTTCTCCTCTGAAGCTGACATGGTAAAGAAGCTGCGCGTTTCGTTGGCGCTTCAGCCGGTGGCGACCGCACTGTTCGCCAATTCACCTTTTACCGAAGGCAAGCCGAACGGCTTCCTGTCGTTCCGCTCCGAGATCTGGCGTGACACCGACAACGCCCGTTCCGGCATGCTGCCCTGGACGTTCGAATCCGGCATGGGCTTCGAACGCTGGGTCGACTACGCCCTCGACGTGCCGATGTATTTCGTGAAGCGCGGCGACTGTTACATCGATGTCTCCGGCTCCTCGTTCCGCGCTTTCTTCGAAGGCAAGAACGACAAGATGCCTGGCGAGCGGCCGACGCTGTCGGACTGGGCCAATCATCTCTCCACCATCTTCCCGGAAGTCCGTCTCAAACGTTATCTGGAGATGCGCGGCGCCGACGGCGTGACGTCGGACCGTCTGCCGGCGCTGTCCGCGTTCTGGGTTGGGCTGCTGTACGACGACGCCGCGCTCGACGCGGCATGGGATATCGCCAAGCACTGGACCGCATCCGAACGTCAGGCCTTGCGCGACGACGTGCCGCGCTTTGGCTTCAAGGCGCGGATCAAGGATCGCTATCTGTTCGAAATCGCGAAGGAGTGTCTGGCCATCGCTCATGGTGGCCTGCGTCGCCGCGCGAAGCTCGATGCCAACGGCCGCGACGAAACGCGTCACCTTATGTCGCTTGATCGCATCGTCGACAGCGGCAAAACACCGGCTGAGGAAATGCTCGCCAAGTTCAATGGTGCCTGGGGTGGCTCGGTGACGCCGGTCTACAAGGAATATTGCTTCTAGCTCAAGCGCTTGTGAGTTGGATGGGCGATTTCTGTCAATTCGTTCATCGGGCGTACAGGTGGCAAGCGTTCCAATGCCGGTTCGTCGATCCCGTCTTGCAGCCAGCTGGAAACCCGATTGCATGTTGAGGAGCCGCCTGTTCGGAGCATGTCTGGTCGCGCTTGCCATGCTGGTGCTGGCGGCATCCGCGCCCGTGCAGGCGCAAACCAATTTCGACCGGCCAGGCAACGACTATCAACGCTCGGTGTCGCTGTCAGGCGATCCGGCCGAATGTGCGCTGATCTGCGAGCGCGACAGGAAGTGCCGGGCCTGGAGCTTCAACTATCCCAGTGACAATTCGGAAAATGCCGTGTGCTGGCTCAAGGACAAGGTGCCTCCGCGCATCCAGAGCTATTGCTGTGTCTCAGGCGTACGTGGTGCCGGCGTGATCGAGCCGCGGAGCGGGCCGGTTGAAATCTCGACCGATCGCTATGGCGGCGACTATCGCTCCTTCGAGGTGAAGAACGACGACAAGGCCGAGCGCGGCGATGTCTGCCGCGATGCCTGCGAGGGCGACAACAAATGTCGCGCCTGGACGTTTGCGCGGCCCGGCTATGCCGGCAAGAGTGCACGCTGTTTCCTGAAAAACGACATTAAGCCGCCACGGCGTAAACCGGGTTTCGTCTCGGGCGTTGTCAGGTGAAGCCAAACGACACTCGCCAGCAATGGAGCTGACAGATGACGCGTATTCTTCGCACTGCGATTGGCGGCATGTTCCTGATTGCTCTCACCACGGCTGCAGCCGTCGCCCATCACGGCTGGGGCAGTTACGACGCCGCGAAGCCGGTCACGGTGACCGGCCCCATCGAAAGCCTGAAGTTTGAAAACCCGCATGCCACCGTCGTCATCAAGGGCAGCGACAAGTCCTGGACCGTGACGTTGGCGCCGACCTCCCGCATGACATCGCGAGGCGCTTCGGCTGATGTGGTCGCCGTTGGCAAGACGGCGTCCGCCTATGGCTATCCATCCACGGTCGAGAAGGATGAGATGCGCGCCGAGCGCATCACGGTTGACGGCAAGACCTACGAACTCCGTTAGCGGCGTCGTCCGATGACGGAAGCCGCTCCCGCATTGTTCGTAGCGATCGAGGCCTCGGCCGTAGGCGCCATGATCTGGCAGTCGCGCTGGCTCTATATGGTCGCCAATGTCGGCCACATCGTCGCGCTGCTGTGCTTCGCCGGCGCCATTGCGGTGATGGATACCCGTCTCGCAGGCGGACTGTCAGCGACAGCACCGGGCCCGTTGCTGCGCAAAGCGCGGCAGCTCGCGGTCGCTGCCTTTGTTGGCCTGATCGTCACCGGCCTCGTGCTATTCACCGCCGAAGCCAGCCATGTCGTGCTCAATCGTGTATTTCAGATCAAGGTCGGGCTGATTGTCCTCGGTTTGCTCAACGTCCTCTGGGTCGAGCGGACCATCATGCCGAAAGTCGCGGGGTTGCCGCCGCTAGTGCCGATGCCTGCCGGTGCGCGGCAAGGTGCATTGGCGTCTCTGACGATCTGGCTCAGTGTCGCGATCTGCGGTCGCGCCATCGCTTATTTCTGATCGCCTGTATCGCAGGCTTTGCGTGCCGTCTTCGAGGCCAGCGCCAGCCACTGTCGCCGCAACAGCGGTTCGACGTGCGCGTGCGTGGCTTTGGAAAGGCTGATCAATACGATCGGATAGTCGCGATAGTGGTCGGTGAAAGAAAAGACTTTTGGCTGGCGAGCGACCAGCATCTCGCGCTCCTCGGGGGGCACGCCGGGCATCACCAGCGTCTCACCGTCTTCCTTCAGGCGCGCGAGCAGCTTTTTCCGCACCTTAAGCGCAGGGGTGCCGTAGGATGTGCCATCCGCGACCTCGGGCCATGTCAGCGCGATTGCACGGACATCGTCGAAGGTCATTGCGTTCAATGCACGCCGGTGAAGAACCGCGCGAAGCGGAGGCCGGACCACCAGCTCGTCATCGGCTGGCTGCGCACACCGAGGTCCCACGAGCCGACGATGGCATCGACGCGACCGACGAGATTGTCCATCGGCAGCAGGCCGACCCCGCCCTGATTGACCGGTACACGGCTGTCGGCGGAGTTGTCGCGATTGTCACCCATCACGAACAGATGGCCGGGCGGCACGGTGACGTCGGGCGTGTTGTCGAGCCGGCCATTGCTCCGCAGCTTGAAGATCGGATGCGCGACGCCGCCGGGCAGCGTCTCCACATAGCGCTGCGCCGGCTCGGAGCCACCGCTGTCATCTTCGGCAGCGCCGATGCCGTCGGGCCGGACTGCCGCAGCCTTGCCGTTGATCCACACCTGGCCGCCGCGCAGCTCCACATGATCGCCGGGCAGGCCGATCACGCGCTTGACCCAGACCTGTGAACGATCGCCGGGCCAGCGAAACACCACGACATCGCCACGCTTCGGCGTCGAGGCGAACACGCGGCCGGTCTCGGGAAAGGCGACATGGATCGGCAGTGAAGCGGTGGAATAGCCGTAGGGAAATTTCGTCGCCAGAAGCGCATCGCCGATCAGCAGCGTTGGTTCCATCGATGCGGATGGGACATAGAACGGCTCGGCCAGCGCGCCCTTGCCGAGGAACACGATGCCGACAATGGCGGCGACCTGCGCGAGCTGGCTGCCCCAGCGTTTGGCCGTCGAAGGCAGCGTTGCTGCCTGCGTCTCCGTTTCGGTGCTCACGAGCCCGTTCCTCCGATCGTCACCTTGTCCATGCGCAGCGTCGGCTGGCCGACCCCCACCGGCACGCCCTGGCCGTGCTTGCCGCACGTGCCGATGCCGTCATCAAGGGCGAGGTCGTTGCCGATCATGCTGATGCGGTGCAGGTCGGTGGGGCCGTTGCCGATCATCATCGCACCCTTCAGCGGTGCGCCGATCTTGCCGTTCTCGATCTTATAGGCCTCGGTGCATTGGAAAACATACTTGCCGGAGGTGATGTCGACCTGACCGCCGCCGAAGTTCACGGCATAGATACCGTTCTTCACCGACGCCAGAATCTCCGCAGGATCGCGCTGGCCGGCCAGCATGTAGGTGTTGGTCATGCGTGGCATCGGCACATGGGCATAACCCTGCCGGCGGCCGTTGCCGGTGGGCTTCATGCCCATCAGGCGCGCGTTCTGGCGATCCTGCATATAGCCGACGAGGATGCCGTCCTCGATCAGCACGGTGCGGTTTGTCGGCGTGCCCTCGTCGTCGATGGAGAGCGAGCCGCGGCGCGACGAGATGGTGCCGTCGTCCACGACGGTGACGCCCTTGGCAGCGACTTGCTGACCGAGCAGGCCGGCAAAGGCCGAGGTCTTCTTGCGGTTGAAGTCGCCTTCGAGCCCGTGGCCGACGGCCTCATGCAGCATCACGCCGGGCCAGCCGGGCCCGAGCACCACGTCCATTTCGCCCGCGGGGGCAGGGATGGATTCGAGATTGACCAGCGCCTCGCGCAGCGCGCCGTCCGCCGCCGCGCGCCAGTTCGCGCTTTCGATGAAGCGGGCATAGCCCTCACGGCCGCCATAGCCCTTGCTGCCACTTTCCTGCCGGTCGCCCTGACCGGCGACCACGGTGATGTTCACCCGCACCAGCGGGCGGATGTCGCGATAGCTTTCGCCGTCCGGACGAATAATCTCCACCACTTGCCATGACGCACCGAGCGAGACGGAGACCTGGCGCACGCGCGGGTCCTTGTCGCGCACATAGGCGTCGATCTCGGCGAGCAGCTTCACCTTGGTTTCGAAGCCCGGCGCATCGAGCGGATTGTCGTCGTTGTAGAGCTTCACATTGGTGTGGGAAGGCGCCGCGGCGAAGGTGCCGTGATAGCCGCCGCGCACCGCATTGACCGCGTCGGCCGCACGAACCAGCGCCGCTATCGAAACATCCGAGGAATGCGCATAGCCGACCGCGTCGTCCTTCACCGCGCGAAGGCCAAAACCTTGCGCGGTGTCATAGGTCGCCTGCTTCAGCCGGCCGTTATCGAAACCGAGTGCCTCGCTCTGGCTGTATTCGAGAAACAGCTCGCCATCGTCGGCTCCCTGCAGCCCCCGCAGCAATTCGCGGCGGACGTCGTCGCGGTCGAGATTGGCGCGGTCGAGCAGGGAAGTGGTCACGAGGCTGATCATGCAGGCTCCAATACGGCGGGGCATTGCTGCACCGGAAGGCGGTTTCACCTTGTAACGGTAACCCGAGGTCGGGTCGCCTTACATTGGCGTAATCTCAAACGATACATGGGTTCGCATAGGAAGATAGGTACCGGGTTACAAATTGGGAGAGGCAGGCGGACAGCGCTCCGGTTCCAGTTTGGAGAGATTACAAACTGCGGCTGTGGTTCGCGTTGTGGCGGTACGGTAAGCGTGGGCCCGATGCCGCAGCGGGCGCTGAGACCCGACGCAGTTCGTCCTCCAGCTCCGTATCTCGCCGCCCTATGGCCTCCCCCTTCAAATCCGCCGTCCTGCAGGCCCACTCTCTCATCGGCCTCACAATTGCGCTGGTGCTCGCTGTGATGGGCTTGACCGGCGCGATGTTGTCTTTCGAGGACGAGATCGTGGCCGTGCTCAATCGCGATGTCACCAGGGTTGAGCTGCGATCGGCGCCCGTGCTGACGCCGGACGGGATCGTCGCGCGGCTGCAAGGCCAGCCCGGCGCCGGCAAGGTGCAGTTGATGATGCTGTCCAGCGAGCCCGGCACCACGGTGCGCGTGCGCTTTGCGCGCAATGAGAACGGCGAGCGCTCCTCCGTTTTTGTCGATCCCTATGATGGCCGGATCGTCGCGTCGGTGAGCGGCGAGGGCTTTTTCGCCACGCTGCGCAACCTGCACCGCTTCCTGCTGCTGCCCGGCAATGGCAACGGCTACGGCCGCCTGATCACCGGCGTTTCGGCCATCGGCCTGCTGGTGTTGCTGATCTCCGGCATGGTGCTGCGCTGGCCGCGCCGTGTGCGCAGCATCAAGATGTGGTTGAAGCCGAATTTGGCGATGTCCGGCCGCGCCTTTCACTGGTCGCTGCACAGCGTCGTGGGCACCTGGGTGTTTCCGATCTACGTGATCGTGATCCTCACAGGCCTATGGTGGTCGTTCGACTGGTACCGCGCCAGCGCCATGTGGCTGCTGTCAAGCAAGCCCCCCGCCGTTGCCAAGGCGCCTGCGAAGGCCAAGGGTGGTGCAAAGGCCGGTGATGCAGCCGAGAGCGCGGCTGCGCCGTTGCTGGATCGTGCCTGGGCCACTTTCCTCGCTGACCAAGGCAACCAGTACGCCAATGTCTATCTGCAAGTGCCGAACGGGCCAGGCCCCGTGCGCCTGCGGTCGCTGGCGAAGGATGCGCCGCACGATGTCGCCCGCGACGATTTCCGCATCGATGGCGCCACCGGCCGTGTCGTTGCCGCCGAGCGCTATGCCGACAAGTCGGTCGGCGACAGCATCCTGCAGAGGGTTTTACAGATCCACACCGGCGCGGCATTCGGATTGGTCGGCCGTATCCTGTTCATGGTCGCGGCTGCGCTGATGCCGCTGTTCACCGTCACCGGCTTCATCCTGTATCTCTCGCGCCGACGGCTGCGCGCGGCGTCGAAATCCAAGCGTCGTCACGCGATCGGGCTGGTGCCGGGGGAGTGAGATGCACGGCCGGCGGATTAAGGGTGAGCCCCAGGGGGTGTGCGCTCGTCCGAGTCGGGCAAGGTCGTGGATAGGGCACGCAGCGTGGAGAAATGGGCCTGAGACCATCGGAACAGCTCGTCATAGACCGGCCTTAGCGCTCTCGCCGCTTCCGTGATTTCGTACTCCACTCTCGGAGGAATCTCGGGATACGCCGTGCGTTTGACGAGTCCGTTCGCCTCGAGGTCACGCAACTGTGTCGTCAGCATGTGCTGGGTGACGCCGGGAATCGCTCGGAGCAGTTCGCCAAAACGATGCTTGCGCTGAACGAGTTGCCAGAGAATCTCACCCTTCCACTTGCCGGTAATCATCCCCAACGCCCGATGGAAATCTTCTATCGCCCGGCCCTGCTGACATTCGGGGAGCTGAGTATCGTCTGTTTTCCAATTAGTCATGTTTTTCATACTATCCCAGAAAAAGCATTCTACTTGTCTTTTTCATCTTACGGCCGAAATTTGCCTTTCGAAAGCGCATCGCGGATCTGACTCAGACCTTGCAACCGGCCGCGCTGCCGAAATCGTTCGATCAATTTCGGAGTTGCCATGTCATCGCTGTCCGTCATTTCGTCAGCGCCGCGGCGCTGGAGTTCCATCGGTCTCTGGACCGCCAGGACCTTGCTCGCTCTCGTCTTCGTGGCTGCAGGCGCAGCCAAGATCTACGGCGTGCCGATGCTCGTCGCGGAGTTCGAGCATATCGGCCTTGGACAATGGTTCCGCTATCTGACCGGCGGTCTGGAAGTCGCCGGAGCAGCCCTGATCATCATCCCGTCAACAGTCGTGTTTGGTGCTGTCCTCTTGTGCTGCATCATGATCGGTGCGGTTTTTACGCATCTATTTGTCATTGGCGGCTCGGCGATTCCGGCAATCGTGCTGCTCGTCCTGAGCGTGATCGTGGCTTACGCCAAGCGCAGCACGATCCTCAGGTCATAAATCCCGATTGCTCTCCCGGTTGTCCACGAATGGCCGTTGGAGAGGCAGGGCGTTTCAGTATCTTCGGGTGCAGGTGATGGTGTCGATGCCGAATTACAGTCGCAAGGTTTGGGCTGCGGTGATGTTTGCTCTGGCATTTGCGGTGCCGTTGTTCGTCACGCTGGCTTTGACGGATGCGGGGGACGCCGTTTCCAAGCCGCGAGAGTCAGAAGCGAAACCTGCGCCAACCAAAGCACATCGTCTCGTCTTGCAGATCAACACCGACGACCCGACCGTCATGCGCGCGGTGATTTCGACGTCGCTGAACCTGCCGAAACACTACCGGGAAACGAAGCAGGATTTCTCGATTGAAATCGTCGCCTACAATGCCGGCATTCACATGTTCAGAGTGGATACGTCGCCGGTGAAGGAGCTGTTGAAAGTTGTTCAGGGTCTCACCCCGGACATTCGTTTTGTTGTTTGCGAAGCGACCAAGCTCGGTATGGAGCGAGGCGAGGGCCATCCGATTTCGTTTATCGACAATGTCCAGTTGGTCCCGAGTGGCCCTGGACGGATCATCGAGTTACAAGAAGCCGGTTGGTCCTATATCCGATCCTGAGCGACACCCTGGCCATCCCTTTTATGCCTATCGGAGGATGGACCGTGACATCACATCACCGCGGACGGAGTGTTGTTCGCTCGCCGATCTCGCGACGTGCGCTGCTCAAAGGGGCGCTGGCCAGCGCGGCCGCATCGGTTGCGGGGCGGACTGATGCAGTTGCGCGACCCGATGGCCCGCCGCCTTTTGGCACTGCCCGGCATCAGTTCACCATCATCCGAGGGGCGCGGCCGATTCCGTCCGTTGCGGTGCCACGCCTGGACGGCAAGTCGATCCATCTGACTGCGTTTCCAGGAAAGCTCGTGCTGGTCAATTTCTGGGCGACATGGTGTGCGGCCTGCAAGATCGAGCTGCCGATTCTTGATCGGCTGCAGGAGATCGAGAGATCAGCCAATCTGCAGGTGATCGCGATTGCCACCGATCGCGCGGATGTGGCTTTGTTCGTGCGCAAGTTGAAGCTGAGACACCTCGACGTCGGCACCGATCCCGGTGGACTGGTCGCGCGCGCCGGCGAGGTTGCCGGTCCGGATACGCCGTTCAGCCTCTACGCAATGCCGATCACATACCTGATCGGAACGACGGGGCAGGTCGAAGGCTATCTTGCCGGAGAGGCCGACTGGACGTCTGACGACGCCCGGCGATTGCTCGACTATTACCGGGGGCGTCGTTCCGGCTAATGTGTTGGCTTAAGGGCCTACGGGAGCTTGTCGTAGCCTTCGCCAAGACCGTTCAGGCTGAGCGGGAAGCCAATGCCCTCTTCCGGCGTCTCGAAGATGATGAAGGTTGCGGTCTTGGCGGTGCGCAACTGGCCGAGTAGCTTGTCGTCCATCACAACTTCCGCAACACAGCCGTTGGGCAAGCAGCGCACGAAGCCGGCGCGGCCGACATCCTGATTGTCGAGCTTGAGACCGAGACCGGACGGCAGCAGCACGCCGAGCGGCGCGACCACGCGCATCAGCTTGCTCTTCTGGTCGGCGGTCTTCAGCACGATCACCGTGAGGCCGGCATTGGAGCGGTCTTCGGCCACCACACTCTGGATCAGGGCGCATTGTTCGGCCTGGGCGCCGGGCGGGGTATCGCAGCGAATCTGCCAGTCACCATGGGTCGATTTGACAGCGCCCTGGGCGCTGGCGGCCGCGGGTAGCGCCAGCAAGGCTGCAAATGTCAGAAAACCGAGCGTGAGGCGGCGCCAACTGGAGGCCGGCTGCTGCTGCGATGTCGAAAGCCTCATCCGGATCGATCCTTGGGCGTAGGTGGTTTGGGCGTGGTTCGTGGTCGCGGTCATGATCAGTGGTCTCTGCAATGGGTTTGGCAGCACTGTGAACGCTGAAGAATTCCAGAGCGCGGAATGATACTGCAATGACGGCGCCTTGAAGGCGGCCACAACAGCTGCTTGCGCGCCGATTGTGGCGAATCAGTTGCCTGATCATCGCATATTTCGTGCCTAAAGCGGGCGCCGCCGGTGTCAAGCGCCATCGATGGCGACTGACATTTGTCATTGATGTGATGCGGGAAATACGACCTTCGTGCAATTCGGTCGAATGCATTCCCGGTTACCGCACTCCTGCATTGCGACAGGTCAAGAATTATGGTTTGAGAGGCTGGATTTCGACGCATTCTAACGAGCGGGCCCAGATGCCCTCCGGTCGATTGCGCCAGGCGAATGCCTTGGTCAATTTGTCCGTTTGTTCGGAAGGGGAGTCGGACCGCATACTCGGGCAATACCGAGATGCGTAAGATTTTACATGGGAGCGCACGCGGCATGAGGATGCTGAGGGGCCTGTTTGGCCACCGGTTGCTGGGGTTAGCGGTTGTTGGGGCCGGTCTCGCTGTTAGCGGCGCTGCCTTTGCTCAGGTGATGGGTCAGCCCGCACCCTGGGAATACAAGCTTCAGGAAGCGGCAACGCCGGTGATGGAAAACATCACCTGGTTTCACAATTTCATGCTCTGGCTGATCACCGGCATCACGCTGTTCGTGCTGGCGCTGCTCGTCATCGTGGTGGTGAAGTTCAACGCCAAAGCCAATCCGGTTCCGTCGAAGACGACCCACAACACGCTGATCGAAGTGGCGTGGACGATCATCCCGGTGCTGATTCTGGTTGCGGTCGCGGTGCCGTCGTTCCGGTTGCTGTTTCTGCAGCTCGATATTCCGAAGGCCGATCTGACCATCAAGGCCACCGGCAAGCAGTGGTTCTGGACTTACTCCTATCCGGACAATGGTCCGTTCGAATTCGACTCGCTGATGGCCGCCGACAAGCAGCCGCGCCTCCTTGCAGTCGATAACGAGGTGGTGGTGCCGGTGAACAAGGTGGTCCGCGTGCAGACCACGGCGGCGGACGTGATCCACTCCTTCGCTGTGCCATCCTTCGGCATCAAGATCGATGCGATCCCGGGTCGTCTGAACGAGACTTGGTTCAAGGCGACCAAGACCGGCATGTTCTACGGCCAGTGCTCGGAACTGTGCGGCAAGGATCATGCCTTCATGCCGATCGCGATCCGCGTGGTTACCGATCAGGAATTCACCGCTTGGGTCGAGCAGGCCAAGAAGAAGTTCGCCAGCAACCCGTCGAGCACGTTTGCTTCGGCGGCAACCACGCAGGCGCAGTGAGGCCCGCGGAGCTGCAAGGCTCCGCGCCGATCTGATTTGAGGAATTGGGCGAGGGGACCGCGAGGTCCGAAAAGACTGCCAAGACGACGAAGCAGGATTTGAAAATGGCAACGACCGCGGCAACACCGGCTCACAACGATCACGCTCACGACGATCATGCGCATGCGCATCCGACCGGGTGGCGTCGTTACGTCTATTCGACGAACCATAAGGACATCGGCACGATGTACCTTATCTTCGCGATCGTGGCCGGTGTCATCGGTGGCCTGATGTCGATCCTGATTCGCATCGAGCTGATGTATCCAGGCGTGCAGATCTTCCACGAGGCGCACACCTACAATGTCTTCGTCACCTCGCATGGTCTGATCATGATCTTCTTCATGGTCATGCCTGCCATGATCGGCGGTTTCGGCAACTGGATGGTGCCGCTGATGATCGGCGCGCCGGACATGGCATTTCCGCGCATGAACAATGTGTCGTTCTGGCTGCTGCCGGCGGCTTTCGCGCTGCTCATCATCTCCACCTTCGTGGAGGGCGAGCCCGGCGCCAACGGCGTCGGCGCCGGCTGGACCATGTATGCGCCGCTCTCGACCTCGGGCCATCCCGGCCCGGCCGTCGACTTCGCGATCCTGGCGCTGCACATCGCCGGTGCATCGTCGATCCTCGGCGCCATCAACTTCATCACCACCATCTTCAACATGCGCGCCCCGGGCATGACCCTGCACAAGATGCCGCTGTTCGTGTGGTCGATCCTGGTCACCGTGTTCCTGCTGCTGCTCTCGCTGCCGGTTCTGGCAGGCGCCATCACCATGCTGTTGACGGATCGCAATTTCGGCACGACGTTCTTCGCGGCCGAAGGCGGCGGCGATCCCGTGCTGTTCCAGCATCTGTTCTGGTTCTTCGGTCACCCCGAAGTGTACATCCTGATCCTGCCCGGTTTCGGCATGATCTCGCAGATCATCTCCACCTTCTCAAAGAAGCCGGTGTTCGGCTATCTCGGCATGGCCTATGCGATGGTCGCCATCGGCGGCATCGGCTTCGTCGTCTGGGCGCATCACATGTACACCGTGGGCATGTCGTCTGCGACGCAGGCCTACTTCGTGGCCGCCACCATGGTCATCGCGGTGCCGACGGGCGTGAAGATTTTCTCTTGGATCGCGACCATGTGGGGCGGTTCCATCGAGTTCAAGGCGCCGATGGTCTGGGCCACCGGCTTTATCTTCCTGTTCACTCTCGGCGGCGTGACCGGCGTGGTGCTCGCCAATGCCGGCGTCGACCGCGTGCTGCAGGATACCTATTACGTGGTGGCGCACTTCCACTACGTGCTGTCGCTCGGCGCCGTGTTCGCCATTTTCGCCGGCTGGTACTACTGGTTCCCGAAGATGTTCGGCTACATGTATTCGGAAACCATCGCCAAGGCGCATTTCTGGGTCACCTTCATCGGCGTCAACCTGGTGTTCTTCCCGCAGCACTTCCTCGGCCTGTCTGGCATGCCGCGCCGCTATATCGACTACCCCGATGCCTTTGCCGGCTGGAACCTGGTGTCGTCGATCGGTTCCTATATCTCGGGTTTCGCCGTGCTGATCTTCATCTATGGCGTGATCGATGCTTTCGTCCGCAAGGAAAAGGCCGCGAACAACCCGTGGGGCGTCGGCGCCACCACGCTGGAATGGACCCTGACCTCGCCGCCGCCCTTCCATCAGTTTGAAGTGTTGCCGCGTATCAAGTAAGTGTGCTGCGGCGCACAATAGTCCGCCGCATGACAGATTGCCTCCGACGGTATCTGCGGAGGCTGTGACCAAGTGAGACCGATCTTGTCCGTCCTCGACCAAAACGCCATCGACCTCTCCGCCCCCCGCATTTCCGAAGCGGGCGTGCGGGATTATCTCGCGCTGCTGAAGCCGCGGGTCATGTCGCTGGTCGTGTTCACGGCGATGGTCGGTTACTTCCTCGCTCCAGGCGATCACCATCCGGTGCTGGCCATCACCTCGATCCTCTGCATCGCCATCGGCGGCGGCGCCTCCGGCGCGCTGAACATGTGGTACGAGGGCGATATCGATGCGCTGATGACGCGCACCGCCAACCGCCCGATCCCGCGCGGCCGCATCACCCGTCCGGAAGCGCTCACCTTCGGCATCGTGCTGGCGTTCTTCTCGGTGATGACGCTGGGCATTCTGGTGAACTGGCTGGCCGGCGCGCTACTCGCTTTCACCATCTTCTTCTATGTCGTCATATACACCATCGGCCTGAAGCGCTGGACGGCGCAGAACATCGTCATCGGCGGCGCCGCAGGGGCGTTGCCGCCTGTGGTCGCCTGGGCTGCGGCATCGGGATCGCTCTCCATGGAGCCGATCCTGCTGTTCCTGATCATCTTCTTCTGGACCCCGCCGCATTTCTGGGCGCTCGCGCTATTCCGCAACGACGACTACGCCCGCGCCGGCGTGCCGATGCTGCCGGTGGTCGCCGGTCCCGATGCGACCCGTCTGCAGATCCTGCTCTACACGGTCGTGCTGGTGGCGACGGCTGTTGCGCCGTGGCCGCTTGGCTACTTCTCCGCGGTCTACGGCGTTGCGTCGCTGATCCTTGGCGCCGGCATGATGTTTCTGGCCGTGCAGGTCTATCGCCTTCGTGAAGGCAAGCCGGCCACCAAGGCCACGCGCCAGCTGTTCGCGTTCTCGATTCTGTATCTCTTCGCTTTGTTTGCGATCCTGTTGCTTGAGGTGGTCGTGAAGGCCATCCTGCCGCTGGTCTGGTAGAGGGCGCATGATCCGATGGACAACGACCGCAAGCCTCAAGAGCCGGACGGCATCGTCCTCACCGATGCGCAGAAGAAGCGTCAGCGCGAGCGCTCTATCGCGATCGCCTGGGCGCTCGGCATTCTCGTGGTGCTGTTCTTCGCCGTCACTATGGTCAAAGGGCCGGCCGTCCTCGTCCGGCCGCTGTAAGTGAGGTGATATGACCGAACCGCAGTCCTATCAGCCAGCTTCTAAGTCACGCCTCGGGCGTGATGCGGTCGTGGCATCGGTTTGCGGTCTCGTGGTTGCCTTCATGGTCGGCGCGTCCTATGCGGCGGTGCCGTTCTACAACTGGTTCTGTCGCGTCACCGGCTTCAACGGCACCACCATGGTGGCGGCCGGTGCGCCTGCCTCCGGCCCGATTGGCCGCAAGATCGCCGTCCGCTTCGATGCCAATGTCGCGCCGGGCCTGCCATGGAAATTCGTCCCCGAGCAGAGCGAGATCGAGGTCCGCATCGGTGAGGTGGTCACCGTCTTCTACACCGTGACCAATCAGTCCGCCCGCACCACCTATGCCCAGGCCGCCTATAACGTGGCGCCGCTCACGGTGGGGGCATACTTCCAGAAGATCAACTGCTTCTGCTTCACCGATCAGACGCTCGGGCCGGGTGAGAAGCGCGAAATGCCGGTCGTGTTCTATGTCGATCCGAAGCTCGCGGCCGACAGCGAGAATGACGGGCTGAACTCGATCACATTGTCCTATACGTTCTATCCCCAGCGCGATCCCGCGCCGAAGCCGGTCGCGGCAACGGAGACGGGAGTCCGCAAGGGCAATCTCTGAGCTTTTGCGTTATAAGGTTTGAAATAACACGCGCCGGCATCAACTGGCGCAACTGACGGAGAGAGACACATGGCGACGGCAGAGGCGGGCACCGCGCACGCCAAGCATCACGATTATCATCTCGTCGATCCCTCGCCGTGGCCGGCGGTCGGCTCGCTGTTTGCTTTCATCATGGCGGTCGGCGCGGTCAGCTGGATGCACAAGATGTATGCCGCTGCACCGCTCGTCTTCGGTGTCGGCACTATCGGCGTGCTCTACACTTTTGCCGCTTGGTGGACCGATGTGGTGAAGGAGGCCCAGCGCGGCGATCATACCCGCGTGGTGCAGCTGCACCACCGTTACGGCATGATTCTGTTCATCGCCTCGGAGGTGATGTTCTTCGTCGCCTGGTTCTGGGCTTATTTCAACGCTGCGCTGTTTCCGGCCGATCCGGTGCACGCCACCCGCGAAGTGCTGTTCGGTGGCGTGTGGCCGCCGAAGGACATCCAGACCTTCGACCCCTGGCACCTTCCGCTGTTCAACACGCTGATCCTGCTGACCTCGGGCACCACGGTCACCTGGGCTCATCACGCGCTGCTGGAAGGCGATCGCAAGGGTCTGAAATATGGTCTGATGCTGACCATTGCGCTCGGTATCCTGTTTTCCTTCGTGCAGGCTTACGAATACAGCCACGCTGCTTTTGCCTTTAAGGGCCATGTCTATGGCGCGACCTTCTTCATGGCCACCGGCTTCCACGGTTTCCATGTTCTGGTTGGCACCATCTTCCTGATCGTCTGCCTGTTCCGCGTCTATGCCGGCCACTTCACGCCGAAGCAGCATCTCGGCTTCGAATTCGCTGCTTGGTACTGGCATTTCGTGGACGTGGTCTGGCTGTTTCTGTTCGTCACGATCTATGTCTGGGGTTATGGCGGCGTGGTCGCCGGCGCCGCCGCGCATTGATCGGACGCTGATGCTAGAAAGGGCGGCCGTAAGGCCGCCCTTTCTCTTTCCTCTTCTGTTGACGGGTAAAGGGGCTATGATCGCCCAAACAGTCTTGGACCATCTCTTGCGAATGGCTGCGCCATTCGCTGGGACACGCGGCCGAAGGCGGCCGCTCCTCAGGATGAGGGCTGAGTGTGGCGCTGTAGAAGACCCTCTCGACTGAACGCAATTGCGTTCAGTCTGGGTGAGGAGCCCGCGAAGCGGGCGTCTCGAACCAAGTAGGCCGAGCACCATCCGCATTGAATGTCCCATGCAAGAACAAGCCTCACCAGTCAGCCTCACCCAAACTGTCACTCGCGGCCTCGCCTGCAAGTGTCCGCGCTGCGGCGAGGGTAAGCTCTATGGTGGCTTCATCACCCTGCGCCCGAATTGCGGGCGCTGCGGGCTCGACTACGCCTTCATCGACACCGGCGACGGGCCGGCGATCTTTATCATTATGATTGCCGGTGCCATCGTTGTCGGCGCGGCGCTGATCGTCGAAGTGAAGTACCAGCCGCCTTTCTGGGTCCACGCCGCCCTATGGCTGCCGCTCATTCTGGCGACCACACTGTTGCCGTTGCGGTCGATGAAGTCGCTGCTGATCGCCCTGCAATTCCATCATAAGGCCTCCGAAGGCCAGTTGATCGCGCGCAACCCCAAATGAATGACGTCACCGCGCGCCGGCGCGGCATCACCGGCTTCGGCATCGCGACCCTGATCATCGTTGCCACATTGCTCGGTCTCGGTTTCTGGCAGCTACAGCGCCGCACCGAGAAGCACGCTCTGATCGCGGCCCTCGATGCGCGCCTCGCGGAGGCGCCGGTCGCTCTGGCATCGCCCGATCGCTGGAGCGGGATGAACGCCGCGGCCGACGAATTCCGCCGCGTCATCTTTACCGCTACCTACAAGCCGCTGCCCGACGCCATGGTCTACAGCTCGGGCTCCGGCGTTCGTCCGGACGTCCCCGGCGCGGTCACCTGGGTGTTCCTGCCGGCAGCTCTCCCGAATGGCGCGACAGTCGTCATCAATGCGGGCTTCGTGCAGAACACGATGCAGGATCGCGCGCAGCAGGATCGCGTGGTCAAAACTCTGCTCACCGGCGCTCCGGTGACTATGACCGGCTATCTCCGTTACCCCGAAGCGGCGGGCACGCTGACCCCGCATGACGACGTCGCCAAGCGTCTCTGGTTCAACCGCGACCAGCGCGCCATGGCCACAGCCCTCGGCTGGGGCGATGTCGCGCCGTTCTATGTCGACCTGGAAACCCCGATGCCGGCGAACGGTATCCCCAAGCCCGGTTCGCTGGTCGTCCGCCTGAAGGACGACCACATGCAATACGCCATCACCTGGTTCAGCCTGGCTGCGGCCGTGGTGATTGCGTTTGGCGTGTGGACGCGGGGGCAGAAACGAGGCTAAACGGCCTCTGAATGCCGGTTTCCCCATTCGCCCAAAAAGCTTATGGTGCGCCTTCGTTTCCATCCGACTGACGTGTTAACCTCTTTCAGATCAAAGGCTTGGCGGGGCTGCCCGCGCCTTTGGAGGACGCCTTGACGACCTATATCTCGACGCGGGGTGAGGCCCCGAAACTCGGCTTCTGTGATGTCATGCTGACCGGCCTTGCCCGGGACGGCGGTCTCTACATTCCCGAGGTCTGGCCGCAACTCTCCGAAGGCACCATCGCGTCGCTGTTCGGCCGGCCCTATTGGGAAGTCGCTGTGGAGGTGATCCGTCCCTTCGTGGCTGGCGAGATTTCCGACGAGGATCTCGGTCGGATGGCCAATGAAGCCTATGCCACCTTCCGCCATCCCGCAGTGGTGCCGCTCGACCAGCGCGCGCCGAACCAGTTCGTGCTTGAGCTGTTCCATGGGCCCACGCTGGCGTTCAAGGACGTGGCGATGCAGCTCATCGCGCGACTGATGGATCATGTGCTGGCGACGCGTAACCAGCGCACCACCATTGTCGTCGCCACCTCGGGCGACACCGGCGGCGCCGCCGTCGACGCCTTTGCCGGGCGCGACAATGTCGATCTGATCGTGCTGTTCCCGAACGGCCGTATTTCCGACGTGCAGCGCCGGATGATGACCACGACCGGCGCCTCGAATGTCCACGCGCTCGCGGTGGAAGGTCATTTCGATGACTGCCAGGCCATCGTGAAGGGCCTGTTCAACAATCACAAATTCCGCGATGCCGTCTCGCTCTCGGGCGTCAATTCGATCAACTGGGCGCGGATCGTCGCACAGGTTGTCTATTACTTCACTTCGGCGGTTGCCGTCGGCGCGCCCGGTCGCGCCGTCGATTTCACCGTACCGACCGGTAATTTCGGCGATATCTTTGCAGGTTACGTCGCCAAGCGCATGGGCTTGCCGGTGCGCAAGCTGCGCATTGCCGCGAACGTCAACGACATCCTCGACCGCACGCTGAAGACCGGCATCTATGAGGTGCGTGAGGTTCACGCTTCGTCGTCGCCGTCCATGGATATCCAGGTCTCGTCGAATTTTGAACGCCTGCTGTTCGAGGCGTCTGGCCGCGATTCCGCGCTGGTACGGGGGCTGATGGATTCGCTCAAGCAGTCCGGCCGCTTCGTGTTGCCGGAGAAACTGCTCACCGCGATTCGGGCCGATTTCGAATCCGGCCGTGCCGATGAGGACGAGACCGCTGCGACCATTCGCACGGCCTGGCGCGAGAGCGGCGATCTGATCGACCCGCATACCGCCGTGGCGTTGGCCGTTGCCGATCGCGACACCACCGAGCTGCATGTGCCGAATATCGTGCTGTCCACCGCGCATGCGGCGAAATTCCCCGATGCTGTGGAAGCTGCCTGCGGCAAGCGTCCGGATTTGCCGGCTTATCTCGGCGACCTGATGACAAGGTCGGAAGCGATCAAGGTCGTGAAGAACGATCAGAGCGAGATCGAGCAGTTCGTGCTGTCTGTCAGCCGTGCCGCGAAGCAGGGAGCTGCCTGATGGCCGTCGAAGTCACCAAGCTACCGTCGGGTCTCACCGTCGTCACCGACTCCATGCCGCATCTCGAAACCGCAGCGCTCGGCGTCTGGGCCGGTGTCGGCGGGCGTGACGAGAAGGCGAACGAGCACGGTATCTCGCATCTGCTCGAACATATGGCCTTCAAGGGCACCAAGACGCGTTCGTCCCGCCAGATCGTCGAGGAAATCGAGGCGGTCGGCGGCGATCTCAATGCCGCGACCTCGACCGAGACCACGGCCTATTACGCGCGCGTGCTGAAGGCCGATGTGCCGCTCGGCCTCGAAGTGCTCAGCGACATCCTGGCTAATCCCACCTTCGAACCCGAAGAACTCGAGCGCGAGAAGAGCGTCATCGTGCAGGAGATCGGCGCGGCGCAGGATACGCCGGACGATGTCGTGTTCGAGCATCTCAACGAGCTCTGCTATCCCGACCAACCGATGGGGCGTTCGCTGCTTGGCACCGCCAAGACGCTGAAGGGCTTCGATCGCGACATGCTGCAGTCCTATCTGACCATGCATTATCGCGGGCCGGATATGGTGATCGCAGCGGCGGGCGCAGTGAATCATCGTCAGGTCGTTGAGCAGGCGCATAAGCACTTCGCCAGCTTCGCAGGCTCGGCCGGGCCGAAGCCGCAGGCGGCGTCTTTTGGCAAGGGCGGCTCCAAGGTCGTGCATCGCGATCTCGAGCAGGCGCATCTCACCCTGGCGCTGGAAGGCTTGCCGCAGGCTCATCCGGAGCTGTTCAGCCTTCAGGTGTTCACCAATGTGCTGGGTGGCGGCATGTCCTCACGCCTGTTTCAGGAAGTTCGCGAGAAGCGCGGCCTCTGCTATTCGATCTATTCCTTCCACGCGCCCTATAGCGACACCGGTTTCTTCGGCATCTATACGGGCACCGATCCGAATGACGCGCCGGAGATGATGGAAGTAATCGTCGATGTCGTCCGTGAATCCGTGGAGACGCTGACGGAAGCCGAGATCGCCCGCGCCAAGGCCCAGATGAAAGCGGGCCTCCTGATGGCGCTGGAAAGCTGTAGCTCCCGCGCCGAACAGCTCGCACGCCATATGCTCGCTTACGGCCGCCCGCTGACGGCGGAAGAGCTCATCAAGCGTATCGACGAGGTCAGCGTCGAATCCGCCCGCGACGCGGCGCGCAGCCTGCTCACGCGCAGCCGGCCGGCGGTGGCCGCGCTCGGCGGCGGCCGGGGGCTGGACACGGCGGTGGCTTTTGCGGAAGGATTGACCGGCGTGCGGGACAAGACGCTTTTGCATTGATGCTGTCTCGTTCTGCTGCGTCGGAGACTGATCCTATGGCTCTGTTTCGACTTCCCATGAGTGCGCCGGCCGCGCTTGCGCCGCGCGGCTATGGGTTGTCGTTGCGCGCGCCCGTGATGTCGGACTTTTCACAGTGGGCCGATCTGCGCGAGCGCAGCCGGGCCTATCTCACGCCATGGGAGCCGATCTGGCCGTCCGACGATCTCACCCGCTCGGGCTTTCGCCGACGGCTGCGGCGCTATGCCGAGGATATCTCGGCCGATCGCGCCTATCCCTTTCTGGTGTTTCGCGAATCCGACGACACGCTGGTCGGCGGCATCACGCTCGCCAACGTCCGGCGCGGCATCGTGCAGGCGGGGACGATCGGCTACTGGGTCGGCCAGCAATTCACCGGGCAGGGCATGATGACCACGGCGCTGCGGGTCCTGCTGCCGACCTTGTTCGGCGAACTCGGCCTGCATCGCATTGAAGCGGCTTGCATTCCCACCAATACGCCGTCGGTGCGGGTGCTGGAAAAATGCGGTTTCACGCGCGAGGGACTGGCGCGGCGGTATCTATGCATCAACGGGGTCTGGCAGGATCACCTGCTGTTCGGGATGCTGCACGAGGATTTCCGGGGGTGATTGCCGCACGAATTGCGCAGGGGTGCCGCCCTGCGGCCTCAACGGCCTTTGGTTTGCCGCAAGTCGCCTGCTATAACGCCCGCGCATGGCCTTGGGGGTGAGGCGGCGCTAACTATCTGACGATCCGGGGATATTCTCATCATGCCACAATTCGGACGCAAGCCCGCGCGTGATTTTCGCGTGCTGAAAAACGTGCTTTTCGTCACCGTTTCGAGCGTGTTTCTCGCCAATTGCGGTGGCGGCAGCATGTTCGGCAGCGACGCATCGGGCGGTAGCAGCAGCCCATCCTTCGGCGACCGGTTCACCCAGCTGTTTTCCGGCAAATCCAGCGAGGTGGGTGGTCCGCAGGCGACCCAGGCGACGACGTCGGGTGGCGCCGATAGCGAACTGACCTGTCCGATGGTCAGCATTCGTCCGGGCGCGGCAACCTATGCGGTGGGTGCGCAGGGCAAGCCGGCCGTGGGCAACGATCTGGCTTATCAGGCGACCATTACCCGCACCGCGAGGTCGTGCGATCTCACCAACGGTCAGGTGTCAGTCAAGATCGGCATCCAGGGACGCGTTATCGTTGGGCCGGCCGGTGCGCCGGAGACGGTGGAAGTGCCGCTGCGCGTGGCGGTGGTGCAGGAGGGTGTCAATCCGAAGCCGATCGCCACCAAGGTGTTCACAACGGCGGTGTCGATGGGCGGGTTGACCAATGTGGAATACAGCCTGGTGGGCGAGGACTTCAGCTACCCAGCGCCAAGCGCAGCGGCGAATGACTCGTATGTGTTCTATATCGGCTTCGATCCGCAGGCGCTGAAGCCGCAGCCGGCGTCGCGCAAGCGGCGGTGAGCTTCAGTCCCTCATCTCGAGGAGCCGCGTAGCAGCGTCCCGAAGGATGGCCGCACGCTCGGAGCTCCGACATCTCATGGTTCGAGGCGCGCACAAGGGCGCGCTCCTCACCATGAGGGGCTGACAAAAAAGCCGGCGCGATCATCTCGCGCCGGCTTTTTGTTTTGCATGCGTCTTGCTTAGTTCAGCTTCGCGCGGACTTCGCCGATGCCTTTTTCGATCAGGTTGTCGGCAACGTTACCCTTCACCGACTGCGACAGCACTTGCGTCGCAGCGGTCACCGCAGCTTCGGCAGCAGCGGCGCGGACGTCGGCGAGAGCCTGGGCTTCCGCCATCGCGATCTTGCTCTCCGCGGCCTTGGTACGACGGGCGACGAAATCTTCCATCTTCACCTTGGCTTCGGCCGCAATACGTTCGGCGTCTTCCTTGGCGGAGGTGATGATGTCCTGCGCCTCGCGTTCAGCAGAAGCATGGCGCTTCTTGTAGTCCGCGAGCAGAGCGGCGGCCTCGTCGCGCAGGCGACGGGCGTCGTCGAGCTCCTGCTTGATGCGGTCGCGGCGATGATCGAGCGCGGTCAGGATGGTGCGGTGAACGCCCATATAACCGAACAGCGCGAGCAGCAGAAAGAACGCTACGGCAACCCAGAATTCAGCTTCCAAACCGAACATCGTTTATCCTTTCAGCGACGCGTCGAGCGCGGCGTTGACGGCGCCAGCATCCGGCGTGATGCCGGTGAGACGTTCGACGATGGCGGATGCCGTATCCGAAGCGATGCCGCGGACATTGCTCATCGCCGTCGCGCGGGTCGATGCGATGGTCTGTTCTGCCGATGCGAGCTTGGCATTCAGGCTCTCTTCGAGCTTGGCCTTGGCCGCATCCTGTTCCGCATTGAGCTTCTCACGCACTTCGCTGGCCATCGCCTGCGCCTTGGCGCGGGCATTGGCGAGTTCGGTTTCGTAAGACTTCAGGGCGGCGTCGGAATCGGCCTTTAGCTTGGCAGCTTCGGCCAGGTCGGTGTCGAGAACCTGCTTGCGGGCGGCGAGAATGCCGCCAACGCGCGGCAGCGCCAGACGCGAGACGATCAGATAGAGCAGACCGAAAGCGATCGCGAGCGACACCAGCTGCGAAGCGAAGGTGCTGCTCTCGAAGGGCGGGAACGAAGCCTTGTGCCCACCATCGGCCTGGGTATGGGATGTGCTCTGACCTTGCGCCACAGCAGTCTCCTTTTCGATCGACTACGCGTCTCCGGGATTGGAGAGCGCGCAGCCAGATCAGGTGTCAGCTTAGACGGCGAACAGCAGCAGCAGAGCGATCAGCAGCGAGAAGATGCCGAGCGCTTCGGTCACGGCGAAGCCGAAGATCAGGTTAGCGAACTGGCCCTGCGAGGCCGACGGATTGCGCAGCGCGCCGTTCAGGAACTGCGAGAAGATCATGCCGACGCCGATGCCTGCGCCGCCCATGCCGAGGCAAGCGATACCGGCACCGATGTACTTAGCTGCAACTGGATCCATGGTAGAACTCCTTCTTGGATAGGTAGATTTGAGAAAGTCGGTTGAGGGTGGGTTTCGCGCCCGGCCTTAGTGGCCGGGGTGAAGGGCGTCGTTGAGATAAATGCAGGTCAGGATCGTGAAGACATAGGCCTGCAGGAAGGCAACGAGCAGTTCGAGGCCGGTCAGCGCCGTGGTCATGGCCAGCGGCAGCAGGGCGCCGGCGGCGCCGACGGCACCGAGCGCGCTGAGCGAGGTCACGAAGCCCGCGAACACCTTCAGGGTGATGTGGCCGGCCAGCATGTTGGCGAACAGACGCACCGAATGCGAAACCGGACGGGAGAGGAAGGAGATGACTTCGATCACCATGATCAGCGGCAGGATGTAGATCGGAATGCCGTGGGGGACGAAGAGCTTGAAGAACTTCAGGCCGTTCTTGTAGAGGCCATAGAGGAACACCGTGAGGAACACCAGCAGCGCCAGCGCGACCGTAACGATCAGGTGGCTGGTGGTGGTGAAGGTATAGGGGATGATGCCGATCATGTTCGCCGTGAGGATGAACATGAAGAGCGAGAACACGAGCGGGAAGAACCGCATGCCTTCTTCGCCGATACTGCTTTTCAGCGTGTTGGCGACGAACTCGTAGGACAGCTCCGCCATCGATTGGAAACGGGTCGGGATCAGGTGACGGCCGGCGCTGCCGCCGAGCATCAGGATCGACACGACGGCGACGGCGCCGAACATGTAGGCCGAGGAATTGGTGAAGGCGATTTCCTGGTTGCCGATATGGCCCAGGGTGAAGATCTTGTGGATCTCAAATTGGTGGATCGGATCGGCCATCCAGCTCGGTCTCTCATCTCAGCCGGATTGCCCGGCGTTTCCCCGCCGGGGAGCCCGGCAATCGACTGCTGCGCCGCGAGGCGCACGAAAATCAACTCTTCTTCCCGACGCCGGCCGATCGCATCACATTCATGACGCCGGCGACGAAGCCGAGCAGCATGAACACGATCAGCCCCCACGGCGATGTCGACAGCAAACGATCGAAGACCCAGCCCAAGATCGTTCCGACGACGACACCCGCGACCAATTCCGAAGAGAGGCGGAGACCCACGGCCATGGCAGATGCCCTGGCCTGCGCGTTTCCGCTTCCACTGTCGGACTGATCAGCCTGCAATTTGCGATCGCCCAAGGTTTTGGACAGTCGTTCATTAAGGCTTCCGAGTCGTGCGGAAAGCGCAGCTTCGTCGAGGTCGGGTAAGCTGCCGGTTCCCTGATTGCTGCTGTCTTTTTTTGTGCCGTCACTCATATTCCGACACCCGAAAAACGCTGCAATTCCCGGAAAATAACGCCCCGTCGCCCTTTGAAAGCCGCGCGGACCATACTTAGCGTGTTCTGCCAAGTCAAGATTCGCTGATCGGTGTTTAGTGCTTTGATTCACTTGATTTTATTGGCGAAATTCGAATCCGGCTGTGCGCCGGTGACGCAGCGCGGAAGCGACTTTCAACATGATCTAGAGCGAGGCTCCGTCCTCATCCAGAAATCTCCGTCCCTCATACCGAGGAGCGCGCCCTTGTGCGCGTCTCGAGGGATGGTTGTACGCTCTGCGCCGGGCCATTCATGGTTCGAGACGGCGCTACGCGCCTCCTCACCATGAGGGCGGAGTGGGGTGGCGCGGATCCCATGACGAGTTTCGCTGAGTTTATCATCGGGCGCGCTTCGCGCGACCCGTTGGCTCTACCTATCCGACAGGCTACGCTTACGACCATTGTTTTCGTTGCCGGAGCCTTCATGTCGCAATCCATCGATTACTATTTCTCGCTGCCTTCGCCCTGGGCCTATATCGGCCACAAACCCTTCATGGATCTCGTAAAGACCTATCATCTGAAGGTGAATTACAAGCCGGTGTTCCTGGGCGAATTGTTCGCCGAAACCGGCGGTCTGCCGCTTGGCAAACGGCACCCGGTGCGGCAGCGCTATCGCTTCCTGGAATTGCAACGCTGGCGCGAAAAGCGCGGGCTGGATTTCAAGTTGCAGCCAAAGAACTGGCCGTTCGACGGCCGCCTCGCCGATGGGGTCGTGATCGCAGCGGTCGAAGCGGGGCTCTATCCGGATGCTTTTCTGCGTAAGGCCTATGCGGCGGTGTGGGAGGGCGAGCAGAATCTCGCCGATCCCGCAGTGCTGGCGCGGCTGGCCGATGAGGCTGGGCTGCCCGGCCAGCAGCTGGTGGCGCGTTCGCCTGCGGCGGAAATCTCGGAGATCTATGAACAGAACCAGAAGGATGCGCAGGCGGGCGATGTGTTCGGCTCGCCGGCCTATGTGCTGAACGGCGAGGTGTTCTGGGGTCAGGACCGGATCGATTTGCTTGGCGATGCGTTGAAGTCAGGGCGCGCGGCGTTCAAGCAGCCTTAAGCTCGAACGTCTGGCGGATGAGGCGGCCGTCAGCTCATCCGCCCCACGGCACAGCGAGACAAGGGAGCGCAATGATGCGAACGACACATTCAGCGCCTCTCTTGTGTGCAATCTCTCTGCTCGGCATCAACGGCGCCGCTGCGCAATCGCCGCCTGACAGTGAGAACGGCCGTTACACATTGTCGGCGGTGAAGGATGGCGTGGTGCGTCTCGATACGCGCACCGGCATTGTCTCTAACTGCTCGGATAAAGGCAATGGCTGGGCCTGTTATGTAGTGCCTGATGAACGTGCCGCTCTCGATGCGGAAATCGGGCGGCTGCAGAAGGAGAATGAGGTGCTCAAGGCGCAGCTTGCAGCACGGAATGGCGCTGCGTCCGGCAAGAGTGGGGACGCGTTGCCCAAGCCGCAGCGCGACAGCGAGCGCAAGATCGAGATTCCGCTGCCAAGCGATCGCGACATGGACCGCATGATGAGCAGCATCGAAAAAGCGTGGCGGCGGTTGGTCGAGATGGCGGGACGGCTGCAGCGCGATTACGGCGGCAGGATTTGAACGCTTTGTTTGCGGCGATGTCCCGTGAATTGCAGGATCAAGAGGAGCTTCAGGTGCCTCGATATTACTTCGATCTGATCGATGGCAAGAAGGTGCCCGACACGGCGGGACAGGTGCTGCGTGATACAGGTGTCGCGATCCGTGTCGCCGATAAGCTGGCGCGGGACATCTACAAGATCCGGCCTGAGCTGCGCGACAGGGATTATGCGATCTCGGTGCGCGACGAGGCCGGAGACGAGGTGCATCGTGCCGACGTCGCCGCAGTGAATGCGTCGTACGGGCGCGACTGATCAGGTATGCCGCGACGATGACAGCCCCATCGATGAGCCGTAGTGAGCCCAAGTCCGTCACCGCCGATGCGGTGGCCACGTCGACATTGACCGTGCAGACCGTTGGAGCCGGCTTCATCGATCTGACGCGCGAGGCTGCGAAGTTTCTTGCGGACGTTTTCGCGCGCGATGGTTCGCTCACGCTGTTCGTCCGCCACACGTCGGCGTCGCTGACGATTCAGGAGAATGCCGATCCGTCTGTGCTGGTGGATCTGACGACCGTTCTCGACCGGATGGCGCCGCAGGCGTTTCCATGGACGCACGATGCCGAGGGGCCGGACGACATGCCGGCACATGTGCGGACCATGCTGACGGCGACGTCGCTGCATGTGCCGGTGCTGTCCGGGCGGATGGCCCTGGGCACCTGGCAGGCGATCTATCTCATCGAGCATCGCGCCCGGCCGCATGCCCGGGAGGTGGTGCTGCAATTCGTGGGGAAGGCGGGGTAGCCACTCCGGCAGAGGCAACAAAAAGGCCGCGGATTGCTCCGCGGCCTCGCTGCTTTCGTTGCTCGAGATCAGCGCGTGATATCGACGTCCTTGGTCTCCGGCAGGAAGATCGCGCCGACGACCACGGTGATCGCTGCGAAGATGATCGGATACCAGAGACCGGCATAGATATCGCCGGTGGAGGCGACGATGGCGAAGGCCGTCGCCGGGAGCAGGCCGCCGAACCAGCCGTTGCCGATGTGATACGGCAACGACATCGAGGTGTAGCGGATCTTGGTCGGGAACAGTTCGACCAGCATGGCCGCGATCGGGCCGTACACCATGGTGACGAACAGCACCAGGACGAACAAGAGGCCGATCACTGCTGCGACCTGCGGACGGAAGATGTCGAACGGATGCGACATCTTCACGATCTGCGCGTCACCCGCCTTCGGATAACCTGCCGCCTGCACCGCTGCGAGCACCTGCGGATTCGAGGTCTTGGCGTCGACGTAGGGAACATCCTTGCCGTTGACCACGACCTTGACCGGCGAGCCGGCCGGACCCGCGGTGGTCGCGTACTTCACCGAGGACGAGGCGAGATAGGCACGAGCCGTGTCACAGGGCTTGCTGAAGACGCGGGTGCCGACCGGATTGAACAGATCGCCGCACTGGGCGGGATCCGACACGACCTCGACCTTCACGGTTTCGATCGCCTTTTCCAGCGCCGGATTGGCGTTGGTGGTGATCATGCGGAAGATCGGGAAGAAGGTCAGCGCGGCGATCAGGCAGCCTGCCAGGATGATCGGCTTGCGGCCGATCTTGTCGGACAGGACGCCGAACACGATGAAGAAGCCGGTGCCGAGCAGCAGCGACCATGCGATCAGCAGATTCGCGGTGTAGCCATCGACCTTGAGGATCGATTGCATGAAGAACAGCGCGTAGAACTGGCCGGTGTACCAGACCACGCCCTGGCCCATCACGCCGCCGAGCAATGCGATGAGGACGATCTTGGCATTGCTCCAGTTGCCGAAGGCCTCGGTGAGCGGGGCCTTGGAGCCCTTGCCCTCGTCCTTCATCTTCTGGAACACCGGCGATTCGTTCAGGCGCAGACGGATCCAGACCGAAATGCCGAGCAGCACCACCGAGACCAGGAACGGAACGCGCCAGCCCCACTTGGCGAATTCGGCCTCGCCGAGGATCGTGCGTGTGAACAGGATCACCAGCAGCGACAGGAACAGGCCGAGCGTTGCCGTGGTTTGAATGAAGGAGGTGTAGTAACCGCGCTTGCCGGGCGGCGAGTGCTCCGCCACGTAAGTCGCCGCACCGCCATATTCGCCGCCAAGCGCCAGGCCCTGAGCGAGACGCAGGATGATCAGGATGATGGGGGCTGCGATGCCGATGGTGGCGGCATTGGGCAGGATGCCGACGATGAAGGTCGACAGGCCCATGATCAGGATGGTCACGAGGAAGGTATATTTGCGGCCGACGATGTCGCCGACGCGGCCAAACACGATGGCGCCGAACGGACGAACGATGAAGCCGGCGGCGAAAGCGAGCAGCGCGAAAATGTCGCGGGTCGCCTGGTTGAACATCGGCTGGCCGGTGGCGGGATCGATGACGCCGAAGAACTGGGCGCCGATGACGCCGGCGAGCGAGCCGAACAAGTAGAAGTCATACCATTCGAAAACGGTGCCGAGAGAGGAGGCGAAGATGACGAAGCGTTCGTCCTTCGTCATCCCCGCGGACTTCGCGGATGTAGCTGCCATGGTAGACATATGTGAATCGCTCCCCGAATGTGTTGCTGCAACTCTGTCGCTGCCGGTCTTGCCGACCGTCTCGCTCGCTGCGCTGAACTACGCCAGCCATTGCAGGGAGCGCCGGAATGCACGCTAACATTGCGCGGAAATCCGACCCAATACGACTTTAGACCTTCGACTTTCGGCGTTCCCCCCGGAGCTGTCCATGCGACGTCGCGGGCGAGGGACGGCGAAGGGGAGGATTTTGCGATGCACAACTCCATTCACCATTTTACCGCGTGGCAGCATTGTATGCTTGCATGGGATGTGCGACCGGGTGACATTGCAACCCTCAATGCGCTTTTGGTTTGGCTGCCTACCATGGCGGCCTCTAAGGCGGCTGCTGAAGTGACGGATCTTGATGACGGTACTCGCTCCCACACGTCTCATCATTGCCGACGACCATCCGCTGTTCCGCGGTGCGTTGCGGCAGGCGGTCAGCAGCGTGCTCCCGACCACAACCATCGAGGAGACGGGAACTTTCGAAGACCTCGCCAAGCTTCTGGAAGAGGATTCGGATGTCGATCTGGTCCTGCTCGATCTGTCGATGCCGGGCATTTCCGGCTTTTCCGGGCTGATCTATCTGCGCGCGCAGTATCCGGCGATTCCGGTGGTGATCGTGTCGGCGAGCGACGATGTCGGCACGATCCGGCAATCGCTGGATTTTGGCGCCTCCGGTTTCATTCCGAAGCGGTTCGGCGTCGATACGCTGCATGACGCGATCACGAAAGTCATGGACGGCGATGTCTGGGTTCCGCCGGATGTCGACATGTCTGCTGCAGCCGATCCGGAAATGTCGAAGCTGCGCGATCGTCTGGTGACGCTGACGCCGCAGCAGGTGCGCGTGCTGATGATGCTGTCCGAAGGATTGCTCAACAAACAGATCGCCTATGAGCTCGGCGTGTCCGAGGCGACCATCAAGGCGCATGTCTCCGCGATCCTGCAGAAGCTCGGCGTGGAAAGTCGCACGCAGGCCGTGATCGCCGCAGCGAAAATCGCCGGCGGTCCGTGGAAGCAGGACGTGGCGTCGTAGGATTTTGCGGGGCGCCTACTCCGCCGCCACCATCTGCTGGTTTCGCCATTGCCCGATCAGTGCCCGCAAGCTTGCCGGCTTCACCGGCTTGTTCTGCACGGCAATCCTGTCGTGCCGCGCGGCCGAGCGGACATGCGGGCTGCGATCGGCGGTGATCAGGATCGCCGGGATGTCCTTGCCAAAACGGCTGCGGATGGCGCGGATGGCGGCGATGCCGTTGCCGCGGTCGAGGTGATAATCGACCAGAACGCCGGTGAGGCGGCGGCCTGACGCCTGGATTTCGGCGATCGCTTCCATCGCCGCTTCGGGATCGGGCACGGCGATCACGTCCGATCCCCAGGCCTGCAGCAGCGTCTTCATGCCGTCGAGGATCGCCGGATCGTTCTCGATGCAGACGATCAGTGTGCCGGACATCGGCGCTTTCGCCAGCGGCGTTGAGGTCGTCACCATGGCGGTATGATTGATCGCCTGCGCGATGGGCACCGTGACCGAGAAGAGCGAGCCGCCGCTGCGGTTCGAATCCAGCGCGATGCCATGATTGAGCACATGGGCGAGACGCTTGACGATGGACAGACCGAGGCCGAGACCGCGTGCGATGCGGGCGCCCTGTTCCAATCGATGGAATTCTTTGAAAATCTCGCCGCGCTTGAGAATAGGAATGCCAACGCCGGTATCGTAGATGCCGATCCGCAGTGCCGAGCCGCGACGGTGACAGCCGACCAGCACGCGGCCCTTCGGCGTATACTTGATGGCGTTGGAAATCAGGTTCTGCAGCAGGCGGCGCAGCAGCAAACGATCGGATTCGACGGGAAGCGAGCACGGCACGAAGCGCAGCTCGATGCCTTTTGCCCGCGCGATCGGCGCATATTCGATCTCCAGCGAGCGCATCAGGTCGCCAATGCGGAACGAGGAAATCGCAGGCGTCATCGCGCCCGCATCGAGACGTGAGATATCGAGCAGCGCGCCGAGGATTTCCTCAATCGCTTCCAGCGATTCGTCGATGTTCTCGACCAGGCGTGCGTCTTCGCCGCCACGCTTGCGTTCGACAAGGCTGGTGACATAGAGGCGTGCCGCATTCAGCGGCTGCAGGATGTCGTGGCCGGCGGCGGCGAGGAAACGGGTCTTGGAAATGTTTGCCTCTTCGGCGTTGCTCTTGGCGCGTGCGAGCTCGCTGTTCAGGCGTGTCAGTTCCTCCGTGCGCTCGCGCACACGCTTCTCCAGCGTGGCGTTGGCCCGTTCCAGCGCCTCGGCGGCTTCGAAGCTCGGCGTGACGTCGGTGAAGGTGAGCACCAGGCCGCCGTCCGGCATCTTGTTGGCGCGCACCTCGATGACGAGATGGCGATCCTTCAGCCGTTCGAGATAGGGCATGCCCTCGGTGGTGTAGGCCTTCAGGCGCGTCTGCAGCCTGGCTTCGTAGTCGCCGGAAGGTGGCGCGCTATGGATGTCGATGAATTCGAGGATTTCCCGCAGGGGAATGCCGATCTGCACGATCTGCGGCGGCAAACCGAGAAGCTCGCCGAAGTGCTGGTTGGAGACGATCAGCTGCAGGTCGGGATTGAAGACCACGATGCCCTGGCGCACATGATTGAGCGCGGTCTGCAGGATTTCGCGATTGAAATGCAGCGCCGCATGGGAATCGTCGAGCAGCTTGAGAGCAGCTTTCGCCGACACGGTCCGCTTGCGCAGCAGCAGCGACATGACCACGCGCGACGATGCGGCGCCGATCGAGGAAGCGATCAGGTACTCGGCATGTTTCAGCAGTTCGAAATCGGCAGGCGCGGCCGGATCGAGATCGACGCGGCGACGGGTCGCGAAAGCATCGAACGATTCGCGGGCGCGGGTCTCGCCAATATACTGGGTCACCGTATTCTGGATGTCCTGCACGGTGACCGCAGTGCGCCAGCGCCGGAATGACGGTGTGATCGGCGTCAGTGCGTTGGGGACGAAAGTATCGGCCTGCAAGCGCTCGATGGAGGACGGCGCGCGCATCAGCGACAGCACGATGTAGGCGAGAATGTTGAGCGACAGGCTCCATAACGTGCCGTGCAGCAGCGGCGGAAGATCCGAGCCGAACAGATCCTGCGGCCGCAGCGCCTCGATGCCGAACGGACCGTGCTGCAGGAACAGCACGCCGGCGGTTGTGGTGTCGAGGAAGCTCGGGATGAACAGCGTATAGGCCCAGACGATGAAGCCGACGACCATGCCGCCCATGGCGCCGCGGGCGGTGGCGCGGCGCCACAGCAGGCCGCCGAAAAAAGCCGGCGCGAATTGTGCGATGGCGGCGAAAGAGAGCAGGCCGATGGCGGCGAGCTGGGTGTTGCCGAGGGCGCGGAAATAGAAATAGGCCATCACCATGATGGCGAAGATGGAGAAACGGCGCGTGCGGAGCAGGAAGTTGCCGTAGTCGGTTTCGCTGTTCGGCGGTGTGGCGCGGCGGCGAAGCGCCAGCGGCAGCAGGATGTCGTTCGACACCATGATCGCCAGCGCGACGCATTCGACGATCACCATGGCGGTGGCCGCCGAGAGGCCGCCGATGAAGACGGCCATGCTGAGGGCGTGCGAACCGGCCTCGATGGGCAGCGCCAGCACATACATGTCGCTGTCGATGGCGCCGAACGGAAAGGTGACAAGGCCGGCCAGTGCGATCGGGATCACGAACAGGTTGATCGCGACGAGATAGAGTGGAAACATCCAGCGCGCGCGGGCAACGCCGGCATCGCCGGCATTCTCCACCACGCTGACATGAAACTGGCGCGGTAGCAGCATGATGGCACAGAACGACAGCAGCACCATGGTCAGGAAGTTGCCGGTCGATGGCGCATATTCGATGGCGCGCAACGCCTCCGGTGTCTTCATCGCGCGCTCATAGAGCTCGTGCGGCGAGAACATCACGAAAGTGACGAAGGCGCCGGCCGCGATGAAGACCACCAGCTTGATAATGGATTCGGTTGCGACGGCGAGCATCAGGCCGTGCTGGTGCTCGGTGGCGTTGGCCTGCCTCGTGCCGAACAGCACGGCGAACACGGCCATGGCGAGTGTCACCACCAGCGCCATGTCGCCGACGATGGGGATGCCGGCGATGGCCTTGTCGTCGCCGAGGATGGTCTCCAGCGAGGAAGCGACGGCTTTGAGTTGCAGCGCGATATAGGGCACCGAACCGATGATGGCGATCACGGCGACGGTGGCAGCCACCGCCTGGCTCTTGCCGTAGCGGGCGGCGATGAAATCGGCGATGGAGGTGATGTTCTGCGATTTGGCGAGACCGATCACCTTACGCAGCAGAGGCGCGCCGAAGACGAACAGCAGGACCGGGCCGATATAGATGGCGATGAATTCCACGCTGGTGCGACTGGCGACGCCGACCGAACCGAAGAACGTCCATGAGGTGCAGTAGATCGCCAGCGAGAGCGGATAGATCATCCTGCCCGCGAAGCCGCGCTCGAACAGGCCGAGCCGGTCGCCATAGGAGGCGACGCAAAACAGGAACCCGATATAGAGAAGGGCGGCGGCGATCACGCCCCAGTCGTGCAGCATGCGTAAAGCTCCGTGGGAATTGGAAACTAGCGCGTTGCGGGGAGCGGGGCGACAGGCATTTGGCGGGAGGGTTTATGGGGCGCTTGCTTCACCTCCCCTCCGGCGAGAGGTGTCCGTGCGTCATTACGATTACCGGTCCCATTTCTCGCAGAACGCCTCGATATCGGCGTTCTGGAAGTCGCCCAGCCTTTCGATGATGGTCTCGAACGGCCAGTTCCACCATGCGATGCGGGCGAGGCGGGTGGCGATCTCCGCCGGGAAGCGCGGGCGGATGAGCTTTGCCGGGACACCGCCGACGATGCTGTAGGGGGCGACGTCGCGGCTCACCACTGCGCCGGCCGCGAGCACGGCTCCATCACCCACGCTCACGCCCGGAAGGACGATGGCGCCATGTCCGATCCAGACGTCGTTGCCGATGGTGACGACGTCATCGCGCCAGTTGGCGAAGAAGCCGGCGTCGCGCGTGGCGTCGGCGCTGTAATATTCGGGACAATAGGTGAAGCGGTGCAGCGACGGGCGGTCCATCGGATGGTTGGGTGCGCCGATGCGCACCGAGGCGGCGATGGCGCAGAACTTTCCGACCCGCGCATCGGCCACCGTGCAATTGGGGCCGAGATAGCTGTAGTCGCCGAGCGAGGTATATTCGACATGGGTGTTGTCGAGGATCTCGCAGCAGGCGCCGATCGTGACCTCGCGTGAGGTGACGGTGGGATGGATGAAGGTTTTCGCGAGCTTGGGGGCCTTGGGCGTGTTCTTGGGCGTGTCGGTCATGGGTCTCGATCCGAAAAGCATCGCGTAGGGCGGTTGGATGACAGTTCGATAACGGCTGAGACGGCGCACAGTCGTAGGGCGGATGAGCGAAGCGCAATCCGCCGGCCGAGGTGACAGCTGAAACGCCGCGGCGGATTACGCCTTCGGCTTATCCGCCCTACGGCAGCGCATAAAAGCTGATCATGATCACTATCAGCCACGCTGCGATGCCGGCCGCAATCGCGAGACGGTAGTCCATCGATCCGATGGTCAGGTAGCAAACGCCGAGAAAGGCGAGATAGGCCGGAATGGTCTTGGCGCCGGCAACGCAGGCCTCGCGAAAGCCGGAGGCCTCGCCCTTGGCGCCGACGATGGCGAGCGCGATGATGGCGAAGGTCGGGAACAGCGGCAGGATGCCCGGCAGCGTGTTGCCGCGCTTGGACAGAAAGGCGATCAGCGCCGTGAGCAGGCCGCCGAGAATGCCTTTCCAGATGATGTCCAAGGGGGAGCTTCCTGTTGATGCGGTGATCGTAGCCCGGATGGAGCGCAGCGCAATCCGGGAATCAGAGCATCGGCATATCGCCGGCCCCCGGATTTCGCTGCGCTCCATCCGGGCTACAAGGCGGAGACTTACTCCGCCGCCAGTGCCTTGGCGCGCAGCGGCATGCCGAGCTGGTCCCAGACCTGCAGCAGCGCTTCTGCCAGATGATCGATCAGCACGTCGTCATGGTAGGGCGACGGGGTGATGCGCAGGCGCTCTTCACCCTTGGCGACGGTGGGATAGTTGATCGGCTGGATGTAGATGCCGTGGTCTTCCAGTAAGAGATCGCTGGCCTTCTTGCACAGTTCTGCATCGCCGACGAAGACCGGCACGATATGGGTGTCGGTTGACATCACCGGAATGCCGGCAGCAGTGAGCACGGCCTTCAGGCGCGCGGCGCGGTCCTGGTGGCGTTCGCGCTCCCAGCTCGACGTCTTGAGGTGCTTGATGGCAGCGGTCGCGGCGGAGCAGATCGCCGGCGGCAGCGCTGTCGTGAAGATAAAGCCCGGCGCATAGGAGCGCACGGCATCGACGATGTCGCGGCTGGCCGCGATATAGCCACCGAGGCAGCCATAGGCCTTGGCGAGCGTGCCTTCGAGCACGTCGATGCGATGCATGACGCCATCGCGCTCGGCGATGCCGCCGCCGCGCGGGCCATACATGCCGACGGCGTGAACCTCGTCCACATAGGTCATGGCGTTGTAGCGCTCGGCGAGATCGCAGATCGCAGCCAGCGGCGCCACGTCGCCATCCATCGAATACAGGCTCTCGCAGGCGATGAGTTTCGGCCTGTCGGGATCGGCGGCCTTCAGCAGTTCCTCGAGATGGGCGACATCGTTATGGCGGAACACGATGCGCTCGCAGCCGGACTGGCGGATGCCTTCGATCATCGAATTGTGGTTCAGCGCGTCCGAGAGAATGAGGCAGTTCGGCATCAGCTTGGCAAGCGTGGAGATGCCGGTCTGGTTCGAGACATAGCCCGAGGTGAAAAGCAGCGATGCTTCCTTGCCATGGAGATCCGCGAGCTCTTCCTCGAGCTGCACCAGCGGATGATGGGTGCCGGCGATGTTGCGGGTGCCGCCGGCACCGGTGCCGACGCGGGTCGCGGTCTCGACCATGGCGCCGACCACTTTCGGGTGCTGGCCCATGCCGAGATAGTCGTTGGAGCACCAGATGACGACGTTGCGCGGGCCTTTGGGCGTGTGCCAGACCGCGTGCGGGAACCGGCCGGCGATACGTTCAAGATCGGCGAAGACACGATAGCGGCGCTCGTCATGGAGACGGGAGAGCGCATCGCTGAAGAACTTGCTGTAATCCATCGGAAAAACACCCAAAACGGAACCCGAAACCCAGCTCAAGCTCCGTTTTAGAGCCTTTCCAGACGGACTGTCGAGGCGCAATTGGGCAAATTGCCCAACGGTTGCTCGCTCTCCTTCCCGATGTCCCGGACGCGATGCAATGCGCGGTGTTGCTTTGCAGAATCGGGATCGTAACGAACGCCGGAGCTTCGTGCGGTCCCGGCTAGGATACCGCACCGCGTCCGGGACATGAGAGTTCGGTGACCAGACTAGATCGCGCTAAACCGCAGCAAGCCGTCGCTGCACAGTTCCTGGCTCAGCCGGCCCTCCGCGAGCATATAGTTGACATGGGCGATCAATTCGCCGGCGGCGAAGCCGGTCTGGTGAGCGTCCAGCTTGTGCTTGTGAAACACGACCGGCACGAGCTGCGCTGACGTCTTGGCCCCGGTGCGACAGGCATCCGCGATCATCTGACAGCGTTCCTCGTGATGCTCGGCGAGCTGCCTGATCCTGATCTTGAGGCCGTAGAACGGCACGCCATGACCCGGCAGCACCAGCGCATCATCGGGCAGCGCGGTTGCGATGGCATCGAGCGATGTCAGATAGGCGCCCAGCGAATTCTCATCGGGCTCATGGGCCCAGACGCTGACGTTGGGCGAGATCTTGCTCAGCACCTGATCGGCGGAAAGATAGATATTGTCGGCGGCGCTGTAGAGCGTGACCTGATCGGGCGAATGGCCAGCACCGGTGATGATCTGGAAATTGCGCACGCCAATCGTGAGGGTATCGCCATGGCTGAGCCGCCGATAGGCGGCGGGCAGCGGCACGGTGCGCTTGAGATAGTCCTGGCCGCGGCCGAGCAACTGCTCGGTGATATCGGCATCCATGCCATGGCGCCGGAAGAACTGGCGCATATTGACCAGACGTTCCTCGGTGCGGCGGTTCTGATGATAGACGCCCTGCAGATATTCGACCTGCGACATGTAGAAGGGACAGCCGAAGCGCTGCACGATCCAGCCGGCCTGGCCGACATGGTCGGGATGTGCATGGGTGACGATCACCTTGCTGATGGCGATGCCTTTGAGCGGCCCGTCGAACAGTTTCGTCCATGCAGCAATGGTGGCGTCATTGCCGAAGCCGGTGTCGACCATGGCCCAGCCGTCGCCATCGGCAAGCAGATAGATGTTCACGTGGTTGAGGCGGAACGGCAGATCGAGCCGGATCCATTTGATGCCGGGGGCGATATCGACGACCTGATCAGGGCCCGGATGGCTTTCGATGGGATAACGGAGGTCGTCTGCTGGCTTCGCTTCAGAAGGCTTGGCGCTGGCGTCTGTCATCGTCTTTTTGTCCTTTGCATCCGGCTTAGCGGGCGAAGGACCCCTGCGCCAGCCCCTAATTGGGCGGCGCAGGGCATGGGTGAGGAGCGTTTTTGTGTATCAGCGACCCGTGTCCCGGACGCGGCGCAACGCGCAGCGTTGCTCCGCAGAGCCGGGACCGTAACAACCGCCGTCGTTCCTGATGGTCCCGGCTCTGCGAAGCGGCACTTCGCGCCGCATCGCGTCCGGGACACGATTCGATCGCAGCTAGCTGTCTCTACGCGCTGGCGCGCATGGCGGCCGGCGCGGCTTCCGTGGCTGAGATGCCCGAGGTCATGCCGAGGCGATCCAGAAGATTGGCGTCGCGATCGGTCTGCGGGTTCTTGGTGGTGAGCAGCACATCGCCGATGAAGATCGAATTGGCGCCGGCGAGGAAGCACAGGGCCTGCAATTCGTCGGTCATGTATTGCCGTCCCGCGGAAAGCCGGACCACGCTCTTCGGCATCATGATACGCGCCACCGCGATCATGCGGACGAGGGCGATCGGATCGGGACGCTCGGCCGTGTCGTTGACCGGCACGCCCTTCACCTCGTTCCAGAGATTGATCGGCACCGAGTCCGGATGATGCGGCATGTTGGCAAGCAGCAGCAGCATGCCGAGGCGATCCTCGACCTGTTCGCCCATGCCGATGATGCCGCCGCAGCAGGTCTTGAGGCCCGCCTCATGGGCGCGCGACAGCGTGTCGATCCGGTCCTGCATCGTGCGCGTGGTGATAATCTTGCCGTAGAATTCCGGCGAGGTGTCGACATTGTGATTGTAGAAATCGAGACCGGCGGCGTGCAGGCGTTTCGCCTGATCGTCGGTGAGCATGCCGAGTGTGGCGCAGGTCTCCATGCCGAGCGACTTCACTGCGCTCACCATGTCGCAAACGCGATCGAGATCCTTGTCCTTCGGGTTGCGCCATGCGGCGGCCATGCAGAAGCGGCTGGCGCCGGCATCCTTCGCGCGCTGCGCGGTGGCGACGACGGCGTCCTGGTCCATCAGCTTGGTGGCCTTGAGGCCCGTATCGTAATGCGCGCTTTGCGAACAGTAGCCGCAGTCTTCGGCGCAGCCGCCGGTCTTGATGCTGAGCAGGCTCGCCGTCTCGATATGATTGGGATCGAAATTGCTGCGATGGATGCTTTGCGCCTGGAAGATCAGGTCGGAGAAAGGCAGCGCATAGAGCGCGGCGGCCTCGTGCCGCTGCCAGTCATGGCGCAGGTCCTGGCGCGGCTGATGGATCGATGTGACTGAAGATGTCGGCATGGTGCAGTCCTCGCAGCTGGCGCAGCCCGAGGGTCATGGACTGCGTGGGGAGCAGTCCATGAATTATGTGGCGAGCGCAAGGACGCGCGGCGCGTATTGTCGCACGCTGCGCGCCAAGGCTGCGTCAGGCCGCGCGGATACTGGTCAGGAATTCGTCGATTTCGCCGCGGAGAATATCGGCCTCGCGCCGGAGTTCGCCGGAGGCGCCGAGCACATCCGTCGCCGCAGCGCCGGCCTGAGACGACGCATCGTTCACGCCGACGATGTTGGTCGACACTTCGCTGGTGCCGCCCGCCGCATGCTGGATGTTGCGGGCGATTTCGCGTGTCGCCGCACCCTGCTGTTCCACGGCGGTGGCGATGGCCGCGCTGACTTCATTGATCTCGGTGATGGTCTGGCCAATGTTTCTGATCGCGCCAACCGCAGTAGACGTGACCTGCTGCATGGCGACGATCTGCGTACGGATTTCGTCGGTGGCTTTCGCGGTCTGTTCGGCGAGGCCCTTCACCTCCGATGCGACCACTGCAAAGCCACGGCCGGCATCGCCCGCGCGCGCCGCCTCGATGGTGGCATTGAGCGCCAGCAAATTGGTTTGGGAGGCGATGGTCTGGATGAGATCGATCACCACGCTGATGCGGTTTGCGCTCTCGGCAAGGCCCTGCATCGTGGCGTCGGTGGCACCGGCCTCGCTCACGGCCTTGGCGGCGATCTGCGCTGAGGTGGTGACCTGACGGCTAATCTCGGCAATCGACGATGTCAGCTCTTCGGTGCCGGCAGAAACCGTCTGCACGTTTACTGATGTCTCTTCGGCAGCGGCGGCCACGGCGCTGACAAGGGCGCTCGAGCGGTCGGCCGTGGCCGACATGTCCTGAGCGGTCGTTTGCATGGAGTTGGCAGCTGTCTGCAGCTTGTCGAGCGCGGCGCGAACCTTGCCCTCGAAATCGTGGATGCGCGCCTCGACGCGCGTCGCGCGCTCGGTCTTGGCGAGACGGTCGCGATCCTGCTCGGCGCTCATCTTGCGCGCATTGATCATGTTCTCGCGGAATACCTCCAGCGAGTCGGCCATCACGGTGATCTCGTCCTGCTGCTTGCCGCGTGCGATCTGGGTTTCGAGGTCGCCGCTCGAAAGCGCCTGCATCGCCTTCTGCAGCTGCGCGATGCGGCGCAGGATGTTGCGGCCGACATAGAACCAGACGAACAGGGCCGAGCCGATCAGGGTCAGGCCGCCAAGCGCGAGCATGATCCGCGTCGAGAGCGAGATCGTCGTTTGGGCGTTTGCGGTCGAGGCGTCGGTTTCGGCGCGCACCTTGTCGACCAACATCTTCACGCTGATGCCAAGGCCTGCATTGAGCTTCCGAGTTTCGTCGAGAATGAGTTCGCCATATTCGAGCGTGTCGAGTTCTTTCTGACGAACCTTGAAGACGCCGTTCTTGCCGTCGCCGAGTGCAAGCAATTGCTCGGCGGCCTTGCGCAGATCCGGGATGCTGCTGATCGCACCCTCAAGCGCGGAGAGATTCGTCTTCACCCGCGTCTGTGCGGTTTTGAAGTTGTCCTCGATGGGAGAGAGCGCTTCGCCGGAGCCGGCTGACAGCGCGGCCATCAGATCGGACGAGATCAGGTTGGTGTCGGCAACGACATTGCCGATCTGCACGATGATCCGCGAGGCCTCACCGGAATCCTCGGCCGAGAACACGACGGCACGCAAGGTTGCGTCCATGCCGGCCTGGGCGTCGGCGATGGCCGGTGCCGCCTGCTTGACGAAATTATCGGCGGCGGCGCGTACGGCATTATAGAGCTTGTCGTGCAGGACTGCGGCGTCGATTTTTTCCTGCGTCGCAGCGCCGAGGCTGCGGATGGTGTCCTCGATGTTCTTTACGCTGTCACCGAGGGCGGCCACGACAGCCTTGTCGGCGCCGAGCTGCGCGATGCTGCCAAGCTTCTGTACCGCGACCTTGTGGGTGTCGCGCATGCGCTGCGAGCGCTCCCTCAAGATATCTGCAGTAGGAGAAGCGAGCAGCATCGGCCCCTGGCTGGCCAGACTCTCACTCGCGGTGGCGAGTTCGAGGCTGGCGGTGAGCTTGGGAATGTCGCGACCGTTGAGATCGGTCATCATCTGGCCGAGCTGACCGAGGATCGCTCCGGCGCCGGCGCTGATGAGAATCGCCATGCCGGCTATGACCGTGAAGGCGGCGAACAGGCTGCCGCGAATGCCAAAGCGCGGACGCGACAGGCGCATGCGTCCGAATTTCCCAGAAACCGACTTCACGTTCATGACTCCCCCACGTCCGCGGTAGTGTCAGGCGGAACGCGGTTGGGAGTATGCTGCTACCCAGTTAACATTCGGGTAAATCGGTGCTCCCAGGCTGTCGTGAAGCTTACGCGGTTATCGAGACCTAAACGCGACGCGGAGGACAAACAAAAAGGCCGGCGTTGCCGCCGGCCTTTCCGTTCGTTACGAGCCTGAGATCAGGCGCGAAGCTTAGTACTTCGCGACGACCGGGCCGCCCCAGTTGAAGCGGTAGTTCAGGCCAGCCTTGACGGTGTGCTGGTCGTTCTTGGACGAACCGTAAATAGCCGACAGGGCCGGGGTGGTGATTTCGGTCTTGCCGAAGTCGTAGTACTGATACTCGATCTTGCCCGACCAGTTCTGGGTGAACAGGTATTCGAGACCGGCACCAACGGTGTAGCCGTTGTCCTTGGTGGTGGTGGCGAAGCCGCCAGTGTAACCAACCGGAGCGAACAGGGTTTCGGTGGCGTCCTGATAAGCCCAGCCGCCCTTCACGTAGAGCAGCGCCGGACCCCAGGTGTAACCGATGCGGCCGGTGACCGAGGCCAGACCCTTCTGGTTCAGGTTGTAGCCGAAGCCGGTGCCACCGAACACGATGTTGGTGTTGTTGTTGCCAACCCAGCTGTACTGACCTTCGATACCGATCACCCAGTTCGGAGCGAACTGATAGTCGGCGCCGGCCTGCACGCCGCCCAGGAAGCGACCGTCAGAGTTGTCCGAGGTGCCGCCGAAGCCGCTGTTGCCGTTGAAGGCGCCGCCGACGTGACCGCCGATGTAGAAGCCGGTCCAGTTGTAGATCGGGGCAGCGACGTAAGCCGGAGCCTTGGTGTAGGGACGGGCAGCGAGGTCAGCGGCCGAGGCCGAAGCGCCCATCGCGAGGAGGGCAGCGGTGCCCAGCAGGAACTTCTTCATTTTTTCTTCTCCAGAAAACCGTTTTAGAGCGGGGCGCGCTTGGGCTCCGTCTATGCCGTCGAAATAGACAGGTTTTGCGCAAATTGCTGTCACCCATTCGCCACAGCGGCCTACAACCCGACACGATGAGACGCTGCGCAAAATTATCCTTAGCGACAAATTAATTAAAATTGAAAGAACTGTTAATTTTCAGCGAGTTAACGGGGCTATGCAGGCCGATGCAGCAACCCGTAACGATTTGGTTTCGCTCCAAATAGATTTCTTGTGATCGACGGCGTCGGAATCGCCCCTTTGTAGGGCACCAGCGCGTCGCCGTGGCGGCCGAAACAAACTTCATTCGTCCCGATTACCTCCTGACGCGGTGCCGTTCGGCGCCTGTCCGTCAATGGAAGCGCGTTGGATGCAGGTCGAGCGGATTTTGAGGGAATATGGTCAGTTTCTCCGGCCGATGGCCGAGGCGCCGCGCGACGGGCGACGAATCCTCGGTCGCGCCGCGCAGAGCCAGCGCATGATCTCCTGTTACTGGGAGTTGCATCCGGCAGGGCTGATCGGCCCGAACTGGGTAGAGGAGCGGGACAGCACGGTCGGCTACGTCGATCGTTTTTTCGACGGCTGGATCCGGCTGTCCGACTTCCGTTTGCTGGATGCCAACGCGATCAACCGCCTGCTGGTCGCCTATATCGACGATGCCAGGGCCGTGGATGATCGCGATGCCCTGAGCGTATTGGAGATGACGGGCGATCGTCGGGGCCTGGAGACCGGTTAAAGCGCTCAGACTGCCGCCGGCTCCAGCGATGCAAGGGGCAATTCGTTCGCGCGCGATCGGGTCAGCTGCAGGAACGCCGTCATGGCGCTGGACACGAAGCCATCGTGGCGGCGGACAAACAGTGTTGCGACATGACCTGCGTTAGATGGAAGTTCATGAACGGCGATCCGGCCTGCCTGCCAGGCCGGCTCGACGATCCCCTTGGGGAGCAGTGTCACGCCGATGCCTGCGGAAACACAGCTGATGATGGCTTCCAACGAGCCGAATTCCAGAGGCTTGGCCGTGATCACCCCCATGTCCGCGAGCAGGCTGTCGAGCCGCTGGCGATAGGAGCAGCCGGCCTGGAAGACGATGGTCTTGAGGTCGGCGATAGCCTTGAGCCCGTCGAGGCCGCGAAACTGGCGCGACGTGACGAGCACCAGCTCCTCGGTGAAGACGGTCTCTTGGTGCAGGTCCGGATGGGTCACCGGCCCAGCGACGAAGGCGCCCTCGAGGCGGCAGTTGATGACGTCATCAAGCAATTTGCGCGTGGTCCCGGTGGTGACGGCCAGCCGAACCTCGGGATAGGTCCTGGCGAATTGCGTCAGGAGAGGCGACAGGCGCAATGCCGTCGTCGTTTCCAGGCTGCCGAGATGCAGGCTGCCGTGCGGCGCGCCGTCATCCCTGGCTGCAGTTCGCACATCCGCGAGCAGTTTTGTCAGTCGGGCGACAAGGGGCAGAATTCTGCGACCCGATGGCGTCGTCGAAACGCCCCGCGCATGCCGATGAAACAGGCTGACCCCAAGCTCGTCCTCAAGCGCGCGAATACGGGCGGTGACATTGGACTGGACCGTGTTCAGCTCGGCGGCGGCCCGGTTCATGCTGCCGTGTCGGGACACGGCCTCAAAAATCACGAGATCCGACACATCCATCGCGTATTCCTTTTCAAGATAGCTTGATGCTTGACGAAGCCCGGGTAGCGAGGACGGAAACCTGCTCAATACCCGGCAGCACACTGATTTCCTTGGCACATCCCCGCGTATGTCTGGTCTCTGCTATCTCAAGAGCAGATACCCTTATCGCGTCTAATCGCTTTTTGAGATATATTCTAGGGCCTAACATCTCCAAAACCTATAGGTCTGGAGATCGCGTCATGTCAGGTGCCCGAAGCGAAGCACGCGGGACGTCAACCCATCGCTATCCCGATATGGCCTGGCGCCCCGTTCTATCGGCGTTCTGCGCCAGCCTGATCGGGATCGGATTGGCCCGTTTCGCCTATACTCCTCTACTGCCTGCCATCGTCAGCGCCCATTGGTTCGATGCCTCGACGGCTGCCTATCTCGGCGCCGCGAATCTGGCGGGCTATCTGGCTGGCGCCTTGCTGGGGCGTCGCCTCGCCGTCCGTTGGTCGGTGGTGACCGTCCTGCGGGTAATGATGTTGCTTGCGACGGCCGCCTTTTTTGCTTGTGCCGAGCCGTTGTCATTCGTCTGGTATTTCGGCTGGCGATTTGCCGCCGGACTCGCGGGCGGAGGGCTGATGGTGCTGGCAGCGCCGACTGTGCTGGCACATGTGCCAGGGCCGCGTCGTGGTCTCGCCGGCGGCGTCATCTTCATGGGCGTCGGCGCCGGCGTTGCGGCATCGGGAACGCTCGTCCCCCTGTTGCTGCAGGGTGGTGTCGCCCAGACCTGGATCGGTCTCGGCCTGCTGTCGGCGCTGCTGACGGCCCTGGCCTGGGGAGGCTGGCCGCATGAGAAGGCCGACGCATCGACGCCGATCGACAACGCGCCGGCAGCGGCGGGCCGCGCGCGTTCAATCACGTTGGGCGCTCTTTACGGCGAATACGCCCTGAATGCCGCGGGCTGGGTGCCGCATATGATCTTCCTCGTGGATTATGTCGCACGCGGACTGCATCAGGGCGTCGAGGTCGGTGCCGAATTCTGGGTGCTGTTCGGGATCGGTGCGACCTTGGGACCGGTGGTGGCCGGTCATCTCGCCGACCGCGCCAGCTTTGGCGCGGCGTTGCGCTTGGCGTTCTTCATCGAGGCCATCGCCGTTGCGCTGCCCGTATTCGACCTCGGCCGAGCAGGTCTGGTCGTCTCAAGCGTCATCGTTGGTGCGTTCGTCACCGGCACCGTGCCGCTTGTGCTCGGCCGCATCGGCGAATTGCTGCCGCATCAGCCCGCACGGCAAAAGGCCGCCTGGAGTACGGCGACCGTTGCCTTCGCGATCTTTCAGGCTGCGGCGGCCTACGGACTGTCATTCATGTTCGAGTACAGCGGCGGCGACTACCGGATGCTGTTCGTCCTCGGCGCCTGCGCGATCGCTGCGGCGTTGGCGCTCGACTTGGTGACCGCGGTGTTCACAGCGCGACGTGTGCAGTGACCTTCCTCCTGACGAATGGCAAAAGCTTGTCGCGGACAAGCTGCGCCCGACCCGTCACGGCTCAGCCTCTGCGATCGGACGAGGCCGGTTCTCTCAATGATTTCTGCGGTGCTCGTGAAAAGATGGTGCTGCCAGACAGGATTGAACTGTCGACCTCTCCATTACCAATGGAGTGCTCTACCACTGAGCTACGGCAGCATGCTGGTTGCGGGAATCGACGCCGAAGCGGCCCGCCAAGCGAGGCGTTCTCTGCCACACACTCACCCGGGGTGCAAGCGCGGGACTGCCTCTGGCGGCATCATTATGAAGGATTTGTACGGGATCGCCCCGGTGTCGTTGGTTCCGCTGCCGGCTTTGACGGCAGACCGCGCAAATGAACGTGTTTCGTTCCCGCCGTCGCCGGATGTTAGAAGGATGGTCAGATACCTGAATTCCAAGCCGTTCTGACAGCACTTTCATGGCCGACCGTCCGCCCCACAGCCCGAATGACCGCGAACTGGCCCGGCAGGTACGTCTGCGCCAGGCGTTGCGGGACAATCTGAAAAAGCGCAAGTCGCAGTTGCGCGGGCGTGCCGACCTTGCCGCGGCGGCGGCAGGGGTGGCACACCCCGATACTGGAGCTGACAACCGTTCAGGACAGGATGATCCTGATCGGGAATAGTCGGTGACTTTCAGCGCGCAAGTGAGATTCCATGGACCCGAAAAACATCCCTGAGCACAAAAAGGCGGCGATGCTGACGCCGCGTTACGACCAGACCTTTCCCTCGCTCGCGGCTGTGGAGATCGAGCGGATGCGTCGGTTCGGCGAGGTCGTGCATTACAAGGATGGCGACATGCTGTTCGAGACGGGCAAGCCCGGTCCCGGCATGTTCGTGGTGCTGTCCGGCCATGTCTGCGTCACCCAGCGCGATGGCTTTGGTCGTGTGTCGCCGGTGGCGGATCAATGCGCCGGGCAGTTTCTCGCCGAGATCGGCCAATTGTCCGGCCGGGCGGCGCTGGTGGATGGCCGCGCCGAGGGCGATGTCGAGACCCTGCTGATCCCGCCGGAGCGGCTGCGGGCGCTGCTGGTGGCCGAAGCCGATCTCGGCGAGCGCATCATGCGTGCGCTGATCCTGCGTCGGGTAAACCTGCTGCAGGGCGGCGTCGGCGGGCCGGCGCTGATCGGCTCGCCGATGGCCAGCGATGTGGTGCGGCTGCAAGGCTTTCTCACCCGCAACGGCTATCCCTACCATCTGCTCGATCCGCAACTGGATACGGATGCCGCCGATGTGGTGGCGCGCTACGCGCCGTCGCCACACGAGTTGCCGCTGGTCGTGGTGCCGGACGGCACGGTGCTGAAGAATCCGTCGCTGTCCGAACTGGCGCATGCCATGGGCATGATTCGCCATATCGAGAAGGGCAAGGTCTATGACGTCGCCATCGTCGGCAGCGGTCCGGCGGGCCTCTCGACTGCAGTGTATGGCGCGTCCGAGGGCCTCTCGATTGCCGTTTGCGACTCGCGCGCCTTTGGTGGCCAGGCTGGCGCCAGCGCACGGATCGAGAATTATCTCGGTTTCCCCACTGGCATTTCCGGCCATGCGCTGACCGCGCGGGCGTTCAATCAGGCGCAGAAATTCGGCGCCGAGATGATGATCCCCGTGACGGTGGGGCAGCTCGATTGCTCGCGACACGATGGCTTGTTCGGTCTCGCGCTGGATGATGGCGACGTGCTGAAGGCGCGCGCCATCGTGATCGCGTCGGGCGCGCGTTATCGACGGCCGCAGATCGACCGCCTTGCCGATTTCGAGGGCCGCGGCGTCTGGTACTGGGCCTCGCCGATCGAGGGCCGGCTGTGCAGGGAGCAGGAGGTGATCCTGGTCGGCGGCGGCAATTCGGCCGGACAGGCGGCGGTGTTTCTGGCGTCGCAGGCCGTCAAGGTGCGCATGGTAATCCGCGGCGGTGGGCTTGCCGCGTCGATGTCGCGTTATTTGATCGATCGCATCGAATCGACGGCGAATATCGAACTCGTCTTCAACACCGAGGTTGTCGCGCTGGATGGCGATGCGGAAGCAGGCCTGTCGCGGGTCACGACGCGAAGCCGCCTGTCAGGCGAGAACGAGACGTTCGATATCCGCAATCTCTTTCTGTTCGTCGGTGCCGATCCGGCCACCGACTGGCTGGCCGATTGCGGTGTGGTACTCGATCGCGGCGGCTTCGTCGTCACCGGCGTGCCGGTCAACGGCCGCGCTGTGCAGGCGCTGGAGACATCCGTGCCCGGCGTTTTTGCGGTGGGTGATGTCCGGTCCGGCTCTGTCAAGCGCGTCGGCGGCGCCATCGGCGAGGGCGCGCAGGTGGTGGCGGCGTTGCATGGCTTTCTCGGCGACAGCGCGCGGCCGACTTTGTAGGAGGAACAGGCGATGGCGATCCGTTGCACCCATGTCTCCGGTATCCGCACAGTAACGCCAAGCGCGCTCGGCTGCGAGGAATGTCTCAAGATCGGCAGTCCGTGGCTGCATCTGCGCATCTGCCGGACCTGCGGCCATGTCGGCTGCTGCGATCAGTCGCCGAACCAGCATGCGACCAGGCATTTTCACGCGACGAGGCACCCGATCATCGAGGGCTATGATCCGCCGGAAGGCTGGGGCTGGTGTTACGTGGACGAGGTGATGTTCGACCTGTCGGATCGGATGACGCCGCATAGCGGACCGATCCCCCGTTATTATTGAACACGGCATCCGCAAGTCGCCCAGCCGTTGCCAAATACATGCATCGCACCCTAAGTTAGATCGACTCTAGAGCAGGAGCGCATCATGACTTTGGGATTGAGCGTTGCCGTGGTTACGTTGATTCATGTCGTTATCAGCCTGATCGGAATCGTTACCGGCCTTGTCGCCATGGTCGGTCTGTTGAGGTCTCGGCCGATGCCGGGCTGGACCGGCATTTTTCTACTGACCACGATCCTTACCAGCGTGACCGGGTTCATGTTTCCCGTCGACAAGTTGCTGCCGTCCCATGTGATCGGCATCATCTCGCTGGTGCTGCTGGCGATCGCCTGCCTGGCGCTTTATGGACAGAAGCTCCAGGGACATTGGCGCTGGATCTATGTGGTCACGGCGATGACCTCGCTCTATCTGAATGTCTTTGTGCTGGTGATCCAGAGCTTCCTCAAAGTGCCGGTGTTGCACGCGCTGGCGCCGAGCGTCCCGCCCAGCGAGCCGCCTTTTGCCATCGTGCAGGGTATCGTGCTGGTGCTGTTCGTGGTGGCGACCTTCCTGGCGGCGCGGAAATTCCGGCCGCTGGGCATGAGCCTGTAGTGAGCCTGTAGAATGGCTAGAGCGTAGCGATACCCATCGGTCGGCCGCGTTTGCCATATCGACGGAATGATGGGTTTCGCTCCGGCCCTTCGCGCCTTCGCTTGACCCATCCTCCGGCAAGGACTGGGAATCGGGCCGAATCGGTCCTTTCCTATCAGTCGGTTCCCATCGAAAAGCCGCAAAGGCGAAGCTTTTGCGCGGGTGGGGCCATTGGCCCTATAAAAGGATGTCAGCATTTCAGCGGGAATCAGTATGGATCGCATTCGCATTGTCGGCGGCAACAAACTCAATGGCACGATTCCGATCTCCGGCGCGAAGAACGCGGCGCTGCCACTGATGATTGCGGCCCTGCTGACCGACGAGACCCTGATTCTCGACAATGTTCCGCGCCTCGCCGATGTCGCGCAGCTGCAGCGCATCCTCGGCAATCACGGCGTGGACATCATGTCCGCCGGCAAGCGTCCGGGCGATCATGAATATCAGGGCCAGACCCTGCATATCTCCGCGGCGAATATCATCGACACCACGGCGCCCTATGAGCTGGTGTCGAAGATGCGCGCCTCGTTCTGGGTGATCGCGCCGCTGGTCGCGCGCATGCACGAGGCCCGGGTTTCTCTGCCCGGCGGTTGCGCCATCGGCACGCGTCCGGTGGACCTCCTGAATATGGCGCTGGAAAAGCTCGGCGCCGAACTTTCGATCGATGGCGGCTATGTGGTCGTGAAAGCCCCTGGCGGCCTCAAGGGCGCCGAGATCGATTTCCCCAAGGTCACCGTATCCGGCACCCATGTGGCTGTCATGGCCGCGACCCTCGCCAAGGGCACGACGGTCATTACCAATGCGGCCTGCGAGCCGGAGATCGTCGATGTCGCCGACTGCCTCAACAAGATGGGTGCGAAGATCAGCGGGGCCGGCACCACGCGCATCGTGATCGAGGGCGTGACCAAGCTGCATGGCGCCCGCCACACCGTGCTGCCGGATCGGATCGAGACCGGCACCTACGCCATGGCAGTGGCGATGACCGGTGGCGACGTGTTGCTCGCAGGCGCGCGGCCGGAGCTGCTGCAATCGGCGCTTGATGTGCTCGTCCAGGCCGGTGCGACGGTGACGCCGAACAATGAGGGTATCCGTATTGCCCGCAACGGCGCCGGCATCAAATCGGTGGATGTCGCGACCGCGCCGTTCCCAGGCTTTCCGACGGATTTGCAGGCGCAGCTGATGGCGCTGATGACCATGGCCAAGGGCTCGTCGCACATCACCGAGACGATCTTCGAAAACCGCTTCATGCATGTGCAGGAACTGGCCCGTTTCGGCGCGCGCATTCATCTCGACGGCGAGACGGCGACCGTTGACGGCATCGCCAAGCTGCGCGGCGCACCTGTGATGGCGACGGATCTGCGGGCATCGGTGTCGCTGGTGATCGCTGCGCTCGCGGCCGAAGGCGAGACCATGGTGAACCGCATCTATCATCTCGATCGCGGCTTCGAGCGGCTTGAAGAAAAGCTGTCGGCCTGCGGCGCACAGATCGAACGTATCAGCGGCTGAGAATGTCGTAGGATGGGTTGAGTGCAGGCGCGAAGCGCCGGAGCGATACTCATCGCGTCAGGTGCAAGGGGTGATGGGTATCGCTTCGCTCAACCCATCCTACGGGATCGCGTGCGGGGAAACATCGTGACGGGGCGACGCAAACTCATCGGCATGGATGCGGATGATCTCGCGGTGATTTCTGCGCATGTGCAGGACGCCGAAGTCCGTGTCGCCGACATCGTCTGGCGGCCTGGCGAGAAGCGCCTAGTCATCGGCATGAGCCGGCTCGATTGGGACCAGACGATCGCCGGCACGGTCGAGCCGCGGCGGTTGGTCTCGGCGCTGCGTTTCGACCGTGTGCTGGCCTGCAAGTTCCGCGACATCGATCTTGAGGGGGGCGATGTCGTATTGAAGCTGCTCGGCATCGAGTTCAACGAAAGCGAAGCGCCGGGCGGCAATGCCCTGCTGCTGTTCGACGGCCGCGGCGCGCTGCGGCTGGATATCGAATGCCTGGAATGCGAACTGGCGGATCTCGGGCCGGGAGAGCTGGGCGGGGAAGAGGATGTGGCGTCGGATTTGAGCGCGTAGCGCTTCTTTTCCCTCCCCCAAGCGGCGAAGCCGCGCAGCGGGGAGGGTGGTGAGAAGCGGGTGTTCAGCGAGCTTCGAGACGGGTGGGGGTACTTCCACATACTCGACGTCACGTGGGGCGCCCCCACCCGACCGGTCCAAGGGGGCCGGCCACCCTCCCCGCAAGTGGGAGGGATTAAGAGGCGACGCCGTTCCGCCCCCCCCCCCCAGCCTTGACGCCATCCACCACCCGCGCCATTGAGCAGGGGAGCCTGCGGTCGGGCTTCGCCGGGAAATCAAAATGCCACTTCGCCTTGATGCCGCCAGCGCTGATTTTCCTCAGCGTTTCAAAGCTTTCCTTGCCATGAAGCGCGAGGTTGCCGCCGATATCGAGGCCGCCACCCGGGCCATCGTGGATGATGTGGCCGCGCGCGGCGATGAGGCGCTGCTCGATGCCACCCGCAAGTTCGACAAGCTCGACCTGCAGGCCTCCGGCCTGCGCGTCACTCCGGCCGAAATCGATGCCGCCGTGGCTGCCTGCGACACCGAAACCGTGGATGCGCTGCGCTTTGCGCGCGACCGGATCGAGCTTTTCCACAACCGCCAGATGCCCAAGGACGAACGCTTCACCGATGCCACCGGCGTCGAGCTTGGCTGGCGCTGGAGCGCCATCGAGGCGGTTGGCCTCTACGTGCCCGGCGGCACGGCGGCCTATCCGTCCTCCGTGCTGATGAATGCGGTGCCGGCAAAGGTCGCCGGTGTCGATCGCGTGGTCATGGTAGTGCCGTCGCCGGGCGGCAAGCTGAATCCGCTGGTGCTGGCGGCCGCGCAGCTCGGCGGCGTCTCCGAAATCTACCGTGTCGGCGGCGCGCAGGCCGTGGCCGCTTTAGCCTATGGCACCGACACCATCGCGCCGGTGGCGAAGATCGTCGGCCCCGGCAATGCCTATGTGGCCGCTGCCAAGCGGCAGGTGTTCGGCCGTGTCGGCATCGACATGATCGCCGGCCCCTCGGAGGTGCTGGTCGTCGCCGATGACACCGCCAATGCCGACTGGATCGCCGCCGATCTGCTGGCGCAGGCGGAACACGACACCAATGCGCAGTCGATCCTGATCACCGACAGCGCGCGCCTTGCCGATGATGTCGTCCTCGCGGTGGAATCGCAGCTCACCACTTTGCCGCGTGCCGAGATCGCCCGCGCCTCGTGGGAGGATTTTGGCGCCATCATTCTGGTCGACCAGCTCGATGCCGCAGTGCCGCTGGCCAATGCCATCGCTGCGGAGCATCTCGAAGTGATGACCGCCGATCCCGACGCGTTCGCGGTCAAGATTCGCAACGCCGGCGCCATCTTCCTCGGCGGCCATACGCCGGAGGCGATCGGCGATTATGTCGGCGGCTCCAATCACGTGTTGCCCACAGCGCGGTCCGCCCGGTTCTCGTCCGGTCTCGGTGTGCTTGACTTCATGAAGCGAACGTCGATCCTGAAGTGCGGGCCGGATCAGCTGCGAGCGCTGGGATCGGCTGCGATGACGCTGGGCAAGGCGGAAGGCCTCGATGCCCACGCAAGATCGGTCGGACTGCGTCTCAATCTGCGATGAGTGATTCCCCCTCAGACGATAACGACCCCAACAATCGCATCGTGGCGGTGACGCTCGATGAGGAGTCGATCGGCCGTTCCGGGCCGGATATCGAGCATGAGCGCGCCATTGCGATCTATGACCTGATCGAGGAAAACCTGTTCGCGCCGGAAGGCGCGGCGGCTGGTCCCTATACGCTGCATATCGGCATCACCGGCAGCCGGCTGATGTTCGATATCCGCAAGGAAGACGGCACGCCCGTCGTCGCGCATCTGCTCTCGCTGACGCCGTTCCGCCGGATCGTGAAGGACTACTTCATGATCTGCGACAGCTATTATCAGGCGATCCGCACGGCGACGCCGGACAAGATCGAAGCCATCGATATGGGGCGCCGCGGCATTCATGACGAAGGCTCGCGCACGCTGCAGGAGCGCCTCAAGGGCAAGGTCCGCGTCGATTTCGAAACATCGCGGCGGCTCTTTACGCTGATCTCCGTATTGCATTGGAAAGGTTAAACGTTGTCGGCGCCGCCCCGTGTGCGAACGCCGCAAGCCGTGCTGTTCGCCTGTGGGCAGAACAGCGTCCGCTCGCCGATGGCAGCGAGTCTGCTGCAGCAGATGTTTCCGCAAACGCTTTATGTCCGTTCCGCAGGAGTGAAGAAGGGCGAGCTCGATCCCTTCGTCGTTGCCGTCATGGCTGAGATGGGACAGGACCTGTCGAAGCACCGGCCCATGACCTTCGAAGAACTCGAGGACTGGGAAGGGATGAATTTCGATCTCATCATCACGCTGTCGCCGGAGGCGCATCACAAGGCGCTGGATCTGACGCGGACCATGGCGGCGGATGTCGAATACTGGCCGACCGTCGATCCCACCGACACCCAGGGCAATCGCGAGCAGAAGCTCGCCGCCTATCGTGAGGTGATGGACGGGTTGTTGCTGCGGATACGGAAGCGGTTTTCGCGGCCGAAGCCGTGAGCGTATCATCGCTCCGCGCTATCCTTTGTCGTCGCCCGGTCAAGCCGGTCGCCGGCAGCCGGAGTTCGTGGGCCTCGCAGCGGTTGCCGCCGCGCAGCCCTTCCGATAGTTTCCGGCCGCAATTTCAGGATCATAGCCTCGCATGCTCGGCCGCCCTAAATTCGTTCTCGCCTCCGGTTCGCCACGTCGCGTCAGCTTGCTCAATCAGGCTGGCATCGAGCCCGATGCGCTGCGCCCGGCCGATGTGGACGAGACCCCGGAGCGGGGTGAGCTGCCGCGTGCCTGCGCCAATCGTCTGGCCCGCGCCAAGGCCGAGGCCGCGCTGAAATCCGTCCAGCTCGACGACGAATTGCGCGGTGCCTTCATTCTCGCCGCCGATACGGTGGTGGCCGTCGGCCGCCGCATCCTGCCCAAGGCGGAATTGGTGGATGAGGCCTCGCAATGCCTGCGTCTGCTGTCCGGCCGTAATCACCGGGTCTACACCTCGATATGCCTGGTCACTCCGAGAGAAGGTTTCCGCCAGCGCATCGTCGAAACCCGTGTCCGCTTCAAGCGGTTGAACGAAGACGACATCGATACCTATATCGGCTCAGGTGAATGGCGCGGCAAAGCCGGTGGCTATGCGATCCAGGGCATTGCAGGCTCCTTCGTGGTGAAGATGGTCGGCTCCTATACGAGCGTGGTCGGCCTGCCGCTGTATGAAACCGTCTCGCTGCTTGGGGGCGAAGGGTTTCCGATCCGTTTCGGCTGGTTGAATGCAAGCTAAGACCCAACAGAGCCCGCGTCCGGCAAAGCCCTGTCCGATCTGCGGCGAGCCCTCCGTCCCGGCCTCGAAGCCGTTCTGTTCGGAGCGGTGCCGCGACGTCGATCTCAATCGCTGGCTGTCCGGCAATTACGCGATTCCCGGCCGTCCCACCGACGACGAGGACGGCGAATAGGCCGGTTGTCCGGTCGGTGGCCGCGTCTCGCCGCTGGGCGTTGTTTTGACGGCGAAATTCTCTCTGTAAAATCGCTGTCATGCGGGTGGACAGCGCCGATTTGCCTGACTATAAACCGGCCGCTCACCCCGCCTCGCCGGGTCAGCGCCCAGGTAGCTCAGTTGGTAGAGCATGCGACTGAAAATCGCAGTGTCGGTGGTTCGATCCCGCCCCTGGGCACCATCGGCTTCCTAAGCCCTTGGCGCTAAAGACAATTCAGTGAAAACAATGACTTGAGGGCTACCCGGTAATACACACGGGTGATACACATGCCCCTTGCCATGTCACGTCCTTGGAAGCACCCAAAAACGGGTATCTACTGGCTACGGAAGCGCGTTCCGGATGAGCTCATCACGCTCGTGGGAAAGCGGGAGGAGCTACGTACGCTCGGAACGAAGGACCCCGCGCAAGCGAAGGTAAGGCATGCCGCAGCTCTCGCCGAAATCGAGGCCAAATGGGCCAATCTCCGGTCAGGCCAGAAGAGCCTAACTGAGCGCGAGGCGCATCATCTGGCCGCGCCCTTCTACGACAGGTGGTTGCAGCGGCACTTGGAAAATCCAAGCCAGCAGACTGATTGGCGCGTGGATCTGGGCTCGAAGATTTTCCAGCCTAGCCAGGCCCCGGCTAATTACGACTTCCTGTATGTCCACTCCACAGAAATGGTTGTCGACCGGGACGAACTGCGGGTCCGTGAAATGGAGCGATGGTGCCTGGAGTGGGCAGATAGCTGTGCGTCGAATACCGGCCTTCGCCTGGTTGGGGACGACAATAGGCTATTGGCTCGCGCGATCGGAGCAGCCGTCCAGCGCGCCAGCGTGGTCCTGCAGCAGTTGGCGCAAGGCGTAACTATGGCGCTGCCTATCGCGGCCATCAGTTCCAGTATCGTAGCTCCATCGCCTTCTCGAGAGCCATACGCGTTCGGTGATCTCGTTGATGGCTGGGCCAAGGAGCGCCGGCCTGTTGCTAAGACGCTTTATGAGTGGTCACGCGTCGTGAAACAGTTGGTTGCGTTCTTGAAGCATGACAATGCTCGGGCTCTCTTGGGTGACGATCTGGTTCGTTGGAAAGAGGCGATGCTGAACGAGGGTCTCCGGCCCAAGACAATCCAGGATGCCAAACTCGCACCGGTCCGAGCGATCCTTCAATGGGGCGTCGTCAATAAGAAAATCAGTTCGAATGTTGCAGATGGAATTTCGCTGGACACCCGCAGCAAGCAGAGCGAGAAAAAGCGGAGCTTCACAGACGAAGAAGCCAAGATTGTGCTAACCGCTGCAATGGCGTCGTCAGATCCAGTGAAGCGTTGGGTGCCGTGGATCGGGGCTTATTCCGGCGCTCGCGTGTCTGAGATCTGCCAACTACGCCGCGAGGACGTAGTCGAGATCGATGGCATCTGGTGCATGAAGATCATGCCCGAAGCGGGTTCGGTCAAAACGGCAGGATCAGAACGCATTATTCCGGTCCACCCAGCGCTGGAAAAGAGCGGTTTTCTCAAATTTGCACTCCAGAAAAAGGCCGGCCCGATATTCCCCGAACTGCCCCCGGACAAATTTGGAAGGCGTGGTGGCAATGGCACGAAGGTCATCGGACGTTTCGTTCGGCAGCTCGGCATCACCGACCCTCGTATTTCGCCGAGCCATTCTTGGCGTCACCGGATGAAGACGCTTGGGCGGCGTTACGGCCTTGCCAAGGATATCCTCGAGGCAATGACCGGTCACGGTTCAAAGTCGGTAGCCGACGCTTATGGCGAGTTTCCAGTCGAAGCCCTTTACCGCGAGCTCTGTAAGGTGCCTCAACTAAACGTTGGTGTTGCGAAATAAGCGTTCAGCTACCCCGAATTTGGGGCGGAGGATCCCCCTCTCCGCCAGTCAGCCGAAAACCACGATGAAATCAATAGGCCATTGAAAGTGTTATGCTTTCTGCCGCCCGATTGTTACACACGGGTGGTACACATGGCTCTATCAATGTCTCGTCCTTGGAAGCATCCAGACAGCGGCTACTACTGGTTCCGGCGGCGTGTGCCGGACGATCTCCGTGAGCTTGTCGGTAAACGCGAGGAGCGGTCTAGTCTGGGTACCCGCGATCCGGTCGAGGCGAAGCGCCTTCACGTCTTGAAACTTGCGGAGATCGAAGAGCGCTGGTCAAACCTCCGAAAAAGCCGCCGCTCGCTTTCCGCAGATGAGATAGCCCGGGAGGCTGCTTTGGCTGCCGACGCCGTACGGTGACAGTTAGATCTTGATCCCTATCAGGCGCTTGATTGGGATCTTGATGTGGGAGCAACTCTCTGGACTTCCCATCTGGGGCGCGGCGAACTTTACACCGATGTTCGCGAGGCCTTACCGTCGGCAGATCAGCGCCGCATCAAGCATCGGAACACGTGCTATGCCCTCATTGATCAGCATTTGCAGGGGCGGGGTCTAGCGCCGCCCGAAGACGATCGAGAGCGCTTGGCTAGAGCCTTTACGCTCGAGATGCAGAAACTGATCCAGCAGCATCAGGCCCTCCTTCTTGGGAAGGTTGACGCCAGCCATGAGCGTCAAAGGCCCATGGAGCGGCCGTCTCTGCCCGCTGCAATGCCGCTGTCCTTCGACACCATTCTAAATGGCTGGAAGCTAGAGAAGAAGCCAAACCAAAAGACCGAGTATGTCTGGAAGCGAGTTTTAAGCGAATTCCGTGCGTTTGTTGGCCACGATGACGCGGGTCGCGTGACAGCCGGAAACTTTGTTGAATGGAAAGCAGATTTGCTCGGCAAAGGGCTGGCTGCAAAAACGATCCGGGACGGCAAGCTGGCCCCTGTTCGTGCGATCTTTCAGTGGGCGGCTGACAATCGAAAGCTTGAAACCAATCCCGGGGCTCGCGTTACGATAGATTTGAAAGCAACTGCGTCTGAACGCCGACGTGGCTATTCCGAAGAAGAGGCCGTTCTTATTCTATCGAAGGCCCGCAACGAGACGAACAGCCATCTCCGCTGGGCGCCTTGGGTCAGTGCTTACACCGGTGCACGGATCGCGGAAATTTGCCAGCTCCGAAGCGAGGACGTCAAAGAAATTGGAGGCGTCTGGTGCATTGCCTTCGCAGCTGAAGCCGGGTCGCTCAAGAATGCGAACTCAGAACGAATTGTGCCGATCCATCCTGCACTCGAAGCTGAGGGGTTCCTGAAGTTCGCGGGGCGAAAACCTACGGGACCGCTATTCAATGATTTGAGTCCCGATCGATTTGGCTCTCGCGGCGGCACCGGTACGAAAGTGATTAGCAAATGGATTCGGTCGCTTGGGATCACCGATAAGCGCATCTCGCCTAATCATTCATGGCGACATCGGTTAAAGACCCTTGGTCGCCGATACGGTCTCGCCGTTGACATCCTTAACGCGATGACTGGGCATGGGCGAAAGACCGTTGCTGATACTTACGGTGAATTCCCAACGGATGCTTTGAAGCGAGAACTTCTAAAACTTCCAAGCTTAGACGTTAGTTAGTCTAGAGCAATGTGCTGATTCCTTTCTTGGGCGCCATCGGCCCTCCAGCTCTAGTACCAGAGACATTCAGCGACACCTCGATTTGAGGTTCTGCTCCAAAATCTCGTGGCGACGGACAAAGGCTCCTGCAAGCGAAGCGGTAAGCAACCTAAGTGTTTAGCCGACCTGTCCAGCGTTCTGTCGCGTAACGATGCCAGTCAGCACGTCATACGTGTCGGCCTCCAAAGCCTCATCAGGTTCTGGCGTGGCTGGCGCGCCATCGAACAGCAGAAGAGAAATCGACAGGCCCAGCCGCTGCGAAAATATCGTCAACTCACGGACGGGCTCGCTACTACGTTGGAATCCCCAGACATTTGCTTCCAGGGAAATCGGGGTCTCGGCATTCCCCCTCTGAGCATCTGGTCCGCGGGCAGCGATCGATAGCGTTGGAATTTCCATTCCGCTTGTAATGAATATCCCCGATCTAAGGGCTCGTTCGCTGGCTCGTCCCCAAAGAGCAAACCCGTCACGAGCGACAACCATCGCCGCCCGCTGTTCTGTGAAGTCGATCCATTTGCGCACGGCGGCCAGCAGAGAAACGCCGTAGCGATTGGTGACATGATTCAAAAGCGACCGGGTGATCTCCCTGCCGCTCACTTGCTGGCGGTAATCGTCGATCGGCATCAGCAGAAACGACGCAAAGGTGTCTGCTTCTTCCTCGCGCTCTCTGTCTGCCTCCTTCCACTTGTTGCTCTGCAAAGGCGAGCATTCGAAGTCCAGGCCTGTCGGGCTCGCTCCGTTCGCGTAGTCGGCAACGGTCAATGGCCGACGGTGCATGACGTAGTGCCCGAACTCGTGCGCCAAAGTGAAGCGTTGCCGGCCTGGATATCGCGTCGTCGTATTGAAGAAGATTCGCCACGCCGGCTTCTTCCGGCTGGCGCGCAGCATGCCCTCGAACCCGTCGATTTCGATCCCCTCGATCCGGCTGATGGGATCTTCGAAGTTCTTAGAAACCTCCATGGCAAGGGCTTTGACGTCCACAGGGAAGCGGTCTTCACCAAGAACCGTTCGCAGCAGGACGGAAAAGTCGTTCGCTGCCTTTTTGGGCCGCTTCGAGAAATGCATCAATCGTTCTCATCGTCGAGGATCTTCAGCATCTCGCGCAGGCGCTCCTTGCTTCGTGGATTCATGCGCTGATACTTCCGAAAGAACGCTGTATCGGTTGCGTCCTCTTGGGTCACCGTCTCCACGGCAAGCAAATATTCGACTGTCGTATCCAAGACTTTCGCAATCTGCTGGAGTTTTTCGGCGGACGGCCGGGCAACGTCCTTATTCTCGATCTGCCACATGTAACTCTTGCTGGACTCAACCTTTTCGGCAAGCGCTTCAAGCGTGAGCCCCTTTGCCAGTCGAGCTTCCCGCACCCGTTCGCCTAAGGGGGTTGACATCAATGGCCTCCTCTGCGGGGTAAAGTTCGCTATCACGTCACTTTCTATGCTTGACAGACGCCACACGCAACCCCATCTTCCGTCGAGTTCGCAATCGCGAACTTCGATTCCCTGTTTTGCGAGACAAGGAGAATGTGATGTCCAAAGGAAAGAATACGGGCGGGACCCATCATATCGTTCCGAATCCGGATGGCGGATGGGATGTGCGCCGAGGCGGTAGCGGCCGGTCGAGCGGTCACTTCGATAACAAGCAGGATGCTGTCGATCGCGGCCGCGAGATCAGCCGCAATGCCGATACCGAGCTGAAGATCCACAATCGGGATGGGCGGATCGGGCAGTCGGACTCGCACGGCAACGATCCCCGCAACATCAAAGGCTGACCCAATGAACGCGCCCGTTCTCATGTCAAAGCAAGCAGAGGAACTGCTCGAAGATCTGGCGGAGTCCTTGCAGGTTCCACCTTCTCGATATGAGGCGGCAGAGCGTAGCTACAAGTCGGTAGGGGACTGGCTCCATCGTGAAGCCTCCAGTCTGCGGCTCGCCGACCCTCAGGTCTACGTTCAAGGATCGTTTCGCCTCGGCACGGCAATCCGGCCTTTAGACGAGGATGAGGATTACGACATCGATCTCGTGTGCGAGCTTTCGGTGTCAAAATCCCATCTCAGCCAAGCGCAATTGAAAGCTGCGCTCGGCAAGGAAATTGCCGCTTACGCGGACGCTCATGGAATGCAGTGCCCGACGGAGGGGCGGCGGTGCTGGACGTTGGCCTATGCCGACGGTGCCCAGTTCCATCTCGATACCTTGCCGGCAATCCCGGACGGCCCACGTCAACGGCTGCTTCTTGAGAATCGTGGCTACTCGACGCAATGGTCCGAAACGGCGATCGCGATCACCGACCAAGACCATTATGCGTATCGCGAGATTGCGGATGACTGGCCGCACAGCAACCCTAAGGGTTTCTGCAACTGGTTTCGCTCGCGTATGGCGCTGATCTTCGAAGCGCGTCGGCGCGCTCTTGCGCTTGAGGCCCGTGCCAGCGTCGAGGATATTCCCGAATACAGAGTGCGCACGCCGCTCCAGAACGCGATCCAGATCCTCAAGCATCATCGCGACCGAATGTTTGTCGGCAGAGGCGATGAAAAGCCGATTTCGATCATTCTGACGACGTTGTCGGCGCGTGCCTATCAGCAAGAACCCACCATTTCGGCTGCTCTCTTCAGCATTCTCCGGGGCATGGCGAATTTCATCGAGTATCGGAACGGCGTCGCCTGGATCGGGAACCCGACGGACCCGGCCGAGAATTTCGCTGATCGGTGGCAGAGCCATCCCGAACGCCAAAAGGCGTTCTATGAGTGGCTGAATCAGGCTCAAGCTGACTTCACCAACGCGGCGATCGCTGCCACGAGAGACGCAGCCACGGCCGCACTCGAGCCTCGCCTTGGCAGGCAATTGATTGAAGCGGCGAATGCCCGGCGCGCGGGAGGGAATGCAAAGGGGCTTCTCGGCCGCATCGTGGGAGGTGCCCGTGCTGTCGGACGGATCCTGAATCCGTCGCACAAGCGAGCGGCGCCATGGACTATCCTCGAACAGGGGTCCGTCGACATTGAGCGCGCGACGATGCAACGCAACGGCTTCCGGCCCGAGGAGTTCGTCAGTGACGGAAGCCCTCTGCCAAAGCACTGCAGCTTGCGTTTCGAGGCGGAAACGAACGTGCCCAAGCCGTACAAAGTCTACTGGCAGGTGGTGAACACCGGGCGAGAGGCAACGAATGCAAACGGGCTTCGCGGCGGCTTCGATGAGGGGCTCGTGTCGGTTGGAAAGCTGACGCGGGACGAATCGACAAGCTATTCGGGCACCCACAGCATCGAGTGCTTCATCGTCAAAAACGGCCTTCTGGCGGCAAGGAGCGGCCAGTTCATCGTTAATATTCAGTGAGGCCGTGAGGGGATGTCCGAACTTCTACGACACGCATTCAGAACTTTTATCGATTGGATCTTTCGACGCCGGTCGCCAGCGCTCCAAGTGATGCGCATCGGACTCACATGCCTGACCATAGCGCTAAGCGTTAGCTGGGTGCTCGATGTCTCGATACCCTTCCAGGGCGACAAGCTCGCGTTCAACCTCAATACCGGCGAAGGAGCGCCTGGCCTTGTAGTTGGTGGCGTGGCTCTCCTCGGCGGAATCCTTATTCTCGTGGGGTTGATCTGGGAGATCGTCCGCTACCGAGCGGAACAACGACGGCTATCTCGCAAGAAGGTCATTGTCGTCGAAGCGCGCGGTCTCCGTGACGGCGTGGGCAAGGCGCTTACCGACGCCGTGCCGGCGAACCTCGAAGGCCATCGCGATCCCGTGATCCTTGATCTGCGCCAAGGTGTGGTCGACGGCCAAATCGTGAGTCCACAGGCAGCCGTCGACAAACTCGTTTCCCTTCCCGTCGACCTGGCAAGGCGCGAAGCGGGTCTGGATCGAAGCGACCTGCAGCGCATCTATGGCGGTTTGGCGCCGGTGCCATTGACGTTTCTGACGGGGGTGCTGATCGACGACGAGGCATCGACAATCATCTTCGATTGGGACCGCCATCAGCAAAAATGGCGTCCTTTGGATGCGGCAGACGACCAAAAGCGTTTTGCCATTGATGGAATCGATAAGGTCGCGGCTGGCGCTGAAGAAGTCGCTCTGCTTGTTTCCGTGTCGTATCAGGTTGATGCGATCGGCGTCGGCAAGAAGCTTGACGGCATTGCACAGATATCCTTGTCCCTGGACGGTGGTCTTCCGGACAGCCATTGGTCCGAAGACAAGCAGCGAGCACTGGGTCAGCAGTTTCTCGAAACGGCGATCCGCCTAGGTAACCTGGGCATTCGCCGTATCCATCTTTTCCTGGCAGCCCAGAACAGCGTCGTTTTCCGCTTCGGATGCCTTTACGACAAGCGCAACCTTCCCGAATTGATCGTGTATCAGTACCAAAGAGAAGCCAATCCGCCTTACCCGTGGGGTGTTCTCATGCCCGTCAGCGGACGCCTAAAGCCCGAGATCATCTGATATGAGATCTCTATTGGCCTGAGAGATGATCGGCGAACATCCATGAATGAGCGCGAGGTATCTGAACTCTGGAAGCAAGCTATTCTAGCAAACCTGTATGAGCGGCAGCCACGCCCTTTCGACGTCGCGGTCGATGACGCGAATGCCACCGCAAAAGTGACCGTTCCAGACAAGAACGAACTGTTCGATGCGATCGTGGATGACCTACGACGCGATGGCTTGATCACGCACAGCACGCAACGCGCGCCGGATGGAATGGTCTTCGACGCGAAACTGACGGCCACGGGAATCAAGCACTACGAGAAAACCTATCTCTCGGCCGCGCCACGCAATGTGCCCATTCTCGCCGCGCTGGATCGTATCCGCGACATTTTGATCGGCGTCGCGACCGGTGGGCCAAGAATTCAGCAGGTCGACGCGGAGTACCGCACGCTCTTCGGGGAGCTGAGCGACCAACTCGCCGCTCAGGGCATAGAGAACCCAGTTCCGTTTTCCGATCTTTGGCAGTGGTATGGGCGTTGGAGCAGCGGCGACCTTCCAAGCTATCAGTCACGCCGCCAATTCATTGCCGAGTTGATCGATCCCCTTGCTGCTCGGCTGCGCTCCGGACGGGCGCCCTCTGTCGTTTCTCCTACGGGCTGGAGTCTTGTGGACCAGCAGATCGGCATTGCGCGCAAGACGCTGGAAACCGCCAAGACGGAGGTTGAATATCAGAGCGTAGGACTGGTGTGCCGTGAGGCCCTTCTTTCCTTAGCCAAGGAAGTCTTCGTGGCTGCGCGACACCCGATCCTCGACGGCAAGGTCGTTGGTCCTTCAGACTTCAAGAGGATGATAGAGGCGTATATCGCCGTCGAGCTTGCAGGCGGCGCGGTCGAGGAGCTCCGAAAGCACGCGCGCTCGGCCCTCGATCTCGCCAATCACACGACGCACAAGCGAACCGCTGCTTTCCGAGATGCGGCGATCAGCCTGGAAGCAACAGCATCCGTCGTGAATATTATTGCGATCGTCTCCGGGCGACGTGATCCCTGACTTGTGTGGGCTTTATAGCTTCCGGTCTTCTAGCGGGTCTCCCTCAGTCCACGATTCAACTGTTTCGACATGCGCATCCCAGAATGCAGAGAGCGTCTCGATATCCTGAGGCAGCAGCCACGCCGCCTCCAGATTGTCGAACTGATTGAATTGCGGAATCGGAAGGAGGCCGCTTGACCCCTCCCACAGGATTGGACCGCATATCGCAGCCGCGGCCCGGCAAATGCCCTCATGGCAGCGCGCGAGCTTGTCGAGAGAGAAGCCGTTCTGACCGTCCAACAAAGTACTGCGCGAATGCTCGTCGGCAGCGTGAGCAATGAACTTGTTGCCGAACTCGGCAATGTCTTGCCATCCGCTTTTCGTCAGCATGGCCTCTATCTTGTCGAAGACATCATCAGAGATGACATCACTCCGCGACCGCCGATCGCAGTGGACGCCGGACAATTTGTCGAACCGTTCGTGGACCATTTGCGAGGCTGACCACGCTTGTGGTCCTGAGGTCGCCAACCGCTGCGTATGGGGGCGGGTGCCGCCCCGTTTGATGATGCTCTCCATGTGGGCGCGTTCGCCCGGTTCCGGATCGTATGGGAGGCCGTCATGGGCAACATAGTTCTCGCGCGTGATCATATGTCGATGCACCCTGATATCGTCGAGTACTCGACGCAGTGAGACGATCTGCCTTGCTGACTTCGACGCTGCCTTCTCCATGAGCTTGCGGATTGACAAGGTCTGCACCGCGACGAAACCTTGATCCATGAACTGGGATATGGACCAATTGCGCGCTGACGACTTGTAGCCGCCCAATCGTGACAGTCGCCGGGATTCATTGGCTACTCGGAAAACTGCGTCGTTCCAGAGCATCGCTGTAATCTGCCTCCAGACGGCGTGATCAGGATCGCCGGTGAGCAGATGAAGCCATTCGACGCGTTTCTCTCGATACTCGCGGAGCCGTTCTTTGTGCGCTACATCGCAATCTTCGATACCATACTGGAAATTCATGCTTAACCGAGCCCTCAAGCCCTTCATCCAATCTGGGCCTTATTGGACAATCCGCCCGTGTGTTTGTCATCTGTAGAACGAAGCATGAAAGTGCTCCCAAGCCCGGCTGAAGATAGGAGAGCTCGATCCTGCGTTCCCGCTCCCCGATGACACGCGGAAACGGAAAGCGTAGATGCACCGCGCAGCTATTGTTCGCGTCCTGAAAAAAACTTAGCCTATCGACCATAGGTCTATGGTCTGTCTTCAAGACCTTTAGGCCGGCCCCGCCGGCTATTGCCCGCAAATCCATCACATGGGAGGTTGCCTTTAAGGCATCACGACGTCGCAGGCCGAACTCGGCTGCGACCGGCATCGCGTTCCAAACAGGACAGGCTATGGGGAGAAGAAAGGGCGGCTCTTCGGCGGGGATGGGCCTGCTCATCGTGATCGGATTGGTCTTCGCGGCGCTGAACGCGGCCTACCAGTTCGTGCTCGATCATTTGGCGGAAATAAAGGTCACCGTGACGGTCTCGGGCCTTCTCCTCATCGCGGGATATTTCGTATCCAAGCTGGGGGGCCGCAAGCGCGACGGCGATGTCTCCAACGAAAGGCTCGATGCAGCCGTGCGGGCGGAGCCGCCGATGGGTTTCGTGGCTTCAGAGGCTCGTACGGCCCGACATAAGGATGAGCCCCGGCGCAATGTGCGGTGGGTAGCCCAGAACGAGACCGTCGATATTCAGGGGGCGGTGATTTCCGGCGGAATGTTCTATCTGGGCACGGGCCTACGGTTCGCAGGCCGCACCATCGATCAGTACACCGTCGATCCCGCGCTTCCGATACGAGCCGCCAGGCCCGACACGCTCGGCACATCGATGCCGTATTGGCCGTCATATGCCGATATCCCGGCCGCCTCGAGGCGGGCTTTTTTGGACTGGATGGCGCGAGGGCGGAGCGATCGGACGTACGGGATCGGGCACGTGTTCCTGTATTTCTACGGTCTCGAGCATCGCATGTTCGCGGAAGGCGCTACCGGGGACGCCGCGGAGCTCATCGCCGAAGTGGAGCGGCTCCGGGCGGTTTACGGAGAAAACGATTCCTTTCGAGAATATTCGGACCATTTCCTGGATGCGGCGCGCCTGGCCCATGACGCGCTGCCGGCCCCGCCGGAACCGTCGCCGGAGCGCCCCTACCGATCCGAAATGCCGCTCGATGTGCGGCTGCATCTCGGCCGCCGGCTTTCACAATCGACGACACTCCTGTCGGAGGATTCGTTGTTGTGGATACTGTCTCTCCCGGACGTCTACCTTCGCACGCCTGCGGTACGATGCTTTCCCGAGTTCGCCGCCCTTTGGCACATTCGCTTCACGCGACACTTTCCGGGTGGTTTCCCGGTTATGCCGGGCGATAGGCTCGAAATCGCCTACAGCGCGGCGAGTCGTGCATTCGAGGTGGTGATCGACGGCGCCTACCGGTCGTATCCCGACCCTCTTGAAATCGGAACGTCGCTCGAACCGTTGAGGCAGCTCGTGCAGGAATGTACCGAAGAACTTGAAGGCTTCAGTCGCCTCATTGGGCGGCGTCCCGAAGCGCGTACCTCGGCGCAGGCAGCGCTTTTGCTGCCGGAGGACCTGCTCGCGGAGGGCGGCTTCGAGCCGCTTCGAATCTTCGGCGACCGGCTCACGGAGATGATGGGCGGGCGCAACCAGGCCAGCACCCGGATGGGAAAGCTCCTCGAACTTGCCGCCTTCGACGTGGCGGAGGCCGGCAAGATCACGCCCGGCGTCGCCGACCAGCTCGGCAGGATCCTCGACCGGCTCGACATCGCCATCGAACCTGACCGGCGGTACGGAGGAAGCATCCCGCAGATCGAGGATCAGGTCTTTCTGTTCGGTGCTCCGGGCGGAGGCCCCGTGGATCCGCAGGACGCGCCATACCGGTCGATGAAAGCGCGCGTAGAGGTGGCGGTGTTGGCCGCCGCCGCTGATGGCGAAGCCACCGGCGAGGAGATCCAGCGCGTCATAACGGGGGTCAAGGCGGACAGCGCTCTCTCGGGGGTCCAGAAAGCCCGGCTTATCGCCTTTGCCGTCATAACCTTCAACAGTCCGCCCAAGCAGGCGAGGCTGTTGAAACGTCTTGCCGAGCACAGCGAACCGGAACGGCAGGCCATCGTTGCCGCGGCGGTCGCCATCGTCGGCGCGAACGACAAGGTGGATCCCCAGGAGGTCAGGTTTCTCGAGAAGCTGCACAAGGCGCTCGATCTGCCTCAGGAACAGGTCTATCTCGGGCTTCACCGTGTCGAAAGCGAGATCCCCGACGGACCTGTCGCTATATCGAGCGAACACCGGATTGCCGGCATTCCGCTGCCTTCCGAGCAGCCGCCGCCGGCGCCACAACCGGTCCCCGGCGTTCGGATCGACGCCGACAGGCTTGCCCGGACGAGGCGTGAGACCGCGGAGGTGTCGCGGTTGCTGGCCGACATTTTCGAAGAAGAGTCCGTAGAGACTTCCGAGCCCGCGACCACGATGACGGAACCGTCGGCCTTCGAGGGGCTCGACCGGTCGCACGCCGAGCTCGTCGAGATGCTCGAGCTCAAGGGATCGACTTCCCGCGCCGAGTTCGAGAAGCGCGCGCGTGCCATGAAGCTTCTGCCAGACGGTGCGATCGAGCGCATCAACGACTGGAGTTTCGACCACTTCGACGAGGCCCTGCTCGATGAGGGTGAAGAGATCGCGATCGTCCCGCATCTTCTGGGACGTTTGGCCGAACTGAGAGAGACCGCATGACCAAGGTGCAGAAGGCGATCAAGCCGAGGGAACGTGACACGATCATACAAGCGCTCAGCGCCGGCGTCGTTCCGCGGATCGGTCTGCCCTACATCCAGGTGGGCAGGGCGGCGGAGATTGCCGCACTGTTGCGGGACATCGAACGTATCGCGGATGGGGGGGCGACCGTGCGCTTCATCATCGGCGAATACGGCGCCGGTAAGACCTTCTTTGCGAATCTTGTGCGCCTTATCGCGCTCGAACGTAAGTGCGTCACGGTCCACGCCGATCTCGCTCCCGACAGACGTATTCATGCCAGCGCCGGACAGGCACGCGCGCTCTATTCCGAAGCCGTGCGCAATATGGCGACGCGGACCAAACCGGAAGGCGGCGCCCTCTCGGCTGTGGTCGAGCGGCTGGTGACGGATGCGGTGAAGGAGGCGGGCGAACGTTCGACGCCGGTCGAGTCCGTCATCGACGAAAGGCTTGCCCCGATCCAGGAGTTCGTCGGCGGATACGATTTCGCCACGGTACTGAAGGCGTACTGGCGCGGCAGCGAAAATGCCGACGAGAACCTCAAGATCGCAGCGCTGCGCTGGCTCCGCGGCGAGTACTCCACCAAGACGGAAGCGCGCCAACACCTCGGCGTACGGACCATCGTCGATGACGACAACGTATACGATGCGCTCAAGTCGCTCGCCTGCCTGACCAAGGTCGCGGGATACGCCGGGCTCGTCGTCATGTTCGATGAGATGGTGAACCTCTATAAACTCCAGAGCTCGCAGGCGCGGAATCAGAATTTCGAACAGATACTGCGCATCGTGAACGACGCCCTCCAGGGCAACACGTCGAACATCGGATTCATGATGTGCGGCACGCTCGAATTTCTCTTCGACACCCGCCGCGGGCTCTTCAGCTACGAGGCGTTGCAATCGCGACTATCCGAGAACAGGTTCGCGCAGGGAGCGCTTGTCGATCTCTCCGGCCCGGTGATCAAGCTCCAGAGCCTCACGCCAGAAGACCTGCTTGTACTTCTCTCGAACATCCGGACGGTGTTCGCCGGCGGCGACCCCGCCAAGCATCTCGTTCCGGACGAGGCGCTGACGGCCTTCATGGATCATTGCGACAAGCGGATCGGCGAAGCGTATTTCCGCACGCCGCGGACCACGGTGACGGCGTTCGTGCAGATGCTGGCCGTCCTCGAACAGAACCCCGGCACGGACTGGCGGCAGCTTCTCGGCGACGTGAGCGTCACGGCCGACCCGCATGCCGAGCATGACGAGTCCTCGGACGCGACTGATCGCCCCGACATCGAGACCCGGTCCGGAGACGACGATGACCTCACCAGTCTCCGCATCGGGGCCTGAGGGCGCCTACGAGCGGCTTCATCCCAAGGTCCGCCGATGGATTAGGGACCAGGGGTGGGAGGAGCTGCGTGAAGTGCAGGCGCAAGCCATCGGCGCCGTGCTCGGCAGCGACGGGGATGTCCTCATCGCGGCATCGACGGCAGCGGGAAAAACGGAAGCGGCGTTTCTGCCCGTTCTGACAGCCGTTGCAGAGCGCACCGCGCCGGGTTTCTCAGTGCTCTATGTCAGCCCTCTGAAGGCACTTATCAACGACCAGTTCCGACGGCTCGGAGAGCTGTGCGAAAGCATGGAGATTTCGGTCGTCAAATGGCATGGCGATGCGTCGCAGGCGGATAAGAAGCGGGCGCGCGCGAAGCCGGCCGGAGTGGCGCTCATCACGCCCGAGTCGATCGAGGCGATGTTCGTCAGGCGTCCCGGCGACGTTGGCCGGCTTCTGGCCGACGCCGACTTCATCGTGATAGACGAACTCCATTCGTTTCTTCAGGGACCGCGCGGACTCCACGTCGCAAGTCTGCTGCGGCGCATAGATGCGCTCTCGAAACGGCCGGCGCGGCGCATCGGTCTGTCAGCCACGATCGGAGATCTCGAGCAGGCGCGGGCGTGGCTGCGGCCTTCCGATCCCGAGCGCGTCCATGTTCTGCACCCGCCATCTGACGCGCCCGAGCTGCAGTTGCAGATACGTGGCTATGTCGAGCCCCCGGAAGTGGTTGATCCCGATCACGCCGAAGGCGCAGAACAGGCTTTGGCCGACGCGGAGGCGGAGGTCGGACCGAAGCGCATCGCGCTCGACCTCATTTGCGACCATATCTTCGAACACCTTCGGGGCGCGAACAATCTCGCCTTCGGTGGATCGCGCAGGACGGTCGAGTCCGCCGCCGACCGGCTGAGGCGGCGGTCGGAGAAGCGCAACGTCCCGAACGAGTTCTTTCCCCACCACGGGAGCCTGTCGAAAGTACTCCGGGAAGAATTGGAGGAGAGGCTGAAGGACGGCAAATTACCGACCACGGCGGTGTGCACGTCCACGCTCGAACTGGGCGTCGATATAGGCTCCGTCAAATCGGTCGCGCAGATCGGGTCTCCGCGATCTCTCGCCTCGTTGCGACAGCGGCTTGGGCGGACCGGGCGTCGGCGCGGAACGCCCGCGGTGCTGCGCATCTACGTGCGCGAGCCCGACATCGAACGAAAGTCGGGCATTCTGGACCGCCTGCGCCCCAACACCGTCAGATCCGTAGCTGTCGTGCGGCTTCTGCTGAAAGGCTTCGTCGAAGAAGCGGGAGCCTCGCCGGAAACGGCGTCCACCCTGATCCATCAATTGCTTTCGGTGATCACCGAGCGCGGCGGCATCAAGGCAAAGCCGTTGTTCGACCTTCTCTGCGGCCCGGGCCCGTTCGCCCGCATCGGCTCCGCGGAGTTCGCGATGCTTCTGCGTCATCTCGGTTCTGAAGATGTGGGGTTTCTCGAGCAGGCGCCCGATGGCACGCTTATGCTCGCCCGCAACGGGGAGAACATCGTGCGGTCGCGCAATTTCTTCGCTGTCTTCGAGTCGGCCGACGAGTGGCGTCTGACCGTCGGTGGACGCACGCTCGGAACGCTCCCCATTACTCATCCCGTTCATAAGGAGGGGCTAGTCGTCTTCGCCGGTCGCCGCTGGATAGTCCAGGACATCGACGAGCAGCGGATGACCCTCCACGTCGCGTCGCACCCGGGAGGCGTTGTCCCGCGGTTCGAATCGTCTGCGAGCGAGCCTGCGCACGACAGGCTGATCGCTGAAATGAGGAAAGTGTACCTCTCGACCGACGTGCCACCATATCTGGACGCTGGCGGGCGCAAGCTGCTTGCGGACGGACGAAAGACGTTTCGCGATCTGGATCTCGGCAGGCAGTTTGTTGTCGAGGAAGACCGCGATATTCACGTCTTTCTATGGAAGGGGTCGGCGGCAACCGCGACGTTCAGTGCAGCTCTCGCGATGCGCGGCGTCAGGGCTCAAATGCATGATCTTGGAGTGACGACTAGCGAGGTCGAATTGGACGAACTGCGCGCGGCGCTTCAGAAAATGTCGCAGGCCCGGCTCGATCCTGGCGAAATCGCCGGCTTCGTCGCCAACATCAAAGGTGGGAAGTTCAAGGAGCAGGTGCCGGATCGACTGGCGCGTGATCTGTGGGCAAGCAATAATATCGCTCTAGTGGCTGTAGTGGCGCCGATGGCCGCAACCCTACTCGGATGAAGATGAGAAATGCGAAACCGCAGCCTAATTTTAGCTGCGGTTAGCGGTAATGGAGTAATCGGTCTGTGCTGCTCGCTAAGTTGCTGCGCAAATGTGCGATAGCAGCGTTCATCGATAATCTAAGCCAATTGTTTCATACAACGAGTGAAGCATGGTTTTTTGCTCAGTGACGGTTCTTTCTTCCATATGGATGGCCCGCAAAGCCCAGGTAGCGTCGGCTCGCTGCAAATCGATGATGAAGGGCCGATGTTTTGCGGCATACTCTGCATCTTCCGGATCGTGCGCATCAACAAAACAGAATATTGAGATGCGAGTCGATACCGATTGATCGGTTGCGAAGCACGAATATTCGGCGTTCTCGGCTGTCGATAGGAATTTTTCAATCGATGTTATGTCGCGTGCTCCGGCTGGTGACACGACACGCATACGGTCATTGGTTTGAAGCAGTGTTTGATAGGAGCCGAAGCTTGTGAAGGGATGGTCGATGAAGTTTTCATATTCTTGAAGGCTGAGCTCCTTCCCCTCCACTTTGACGCGTTTGAGATAGAGATCAACGTCACCGGCCTTTCCGTGGAATTCGAAAGAGATGCGGCGCGAGCTGACGTAAGCAGGGCATGAGGAGAAGATCGCAATATCGGCGTTAGGGGCCTGGATCGCTTGCTTGCGCCAAGTGCAGGTGCGGGCGGGGAAGTGTCGTTCCCAGACGGCACGGTCGCCGATATCGATCGGCTGAGTTCGCGGCGCCCACGCCTTTATCGAATGAAAGCTTCGGAAGGATTGCTCCGCTGCAGGATCGCTCTTTGAATCTTCAGCAAGCGCTGATGATGCTGACATCAGCAGGAGGAACGCAGCTATGGAATGTTGGAGAAATCTATTCGTAACTCGCATGTCGTTGTCCCTCAACGACCGGATTGAGTCAGGTACGCATCGACCTGTGCGGTGTACTGAGAGTAAAAGTTCACCACGAAGAAGTTTGGATTGCCGATAGCGATCTGCCGGTTTCGTTGCGTTGCACCCGTCAGTACTAACGCGCTAACTCCGCCAACAATCGGCGATTCGAGGGCGACGTCGATGTTCCGATCCCTAAGGAGACGGCGACGCGCGAAGGTCAGGTTGTAGTCATCGACCTTGATCTCAGCGCTGCTGCCAGAGCCGAGGGCGACGGACACGTTGTTTGCAGTCAGTATTGGGCCACAAAGGAAGGTAGCAAGAGGCACGCCGCCTAGACCGTCTTGGACGACCGCATCTCTGATCTCGGCAGGCACGCGGTGCTTTGACAGAAGCAGGTCGCATTTGGCGTTGCCGCGAGCAGATTCTAGTTTGCCCAATCGACTTTGAATCTCCTGGAAATAAGCATTCTGGTCGCGGAAGGATAAGGTCGGGAGGCGATAGTTATTGTTTGTGGCAAGGGTCCGTAGTCTCTCGCGCGCCTCGTCGCTATCGGGAAGTTCCTGGATTTCACGAATGAGGCCGGGCAACTGCTTTGCAGATTCCTCCTCCTGGCGCCGATCGGTGTTTTCTTGATCGGCTGCTTTCATCAATTGGAAGCGTCTCTCGCAGTTACTGCGGACCGACAGTCGGATGGCGATGTCCCGGTTTGAAACCCAGATGCTGCGACAAAATGTGCGTAGCTCGTCCTGCGTGTCGTAGGCTTCGACCTGCGCAAGCAAAGTGGCTTCAGTCTCGTTTGGCGCGCGAGTGTCCGCGGCTCCAGAGCTCCGTTGAGCAGGCTGCGGTGTGCTGTTTTGCTCCCGTGGCTGGGGTTGTACTGCTGTAACCTGCGATGGCTGTGCCGCGGGGGCAATATTGCGACTCTCGACGCCGCTGGCAAACATTGCGTTTTGTAGCTTTGTCAGACCTTCGAGACGTTGGAGATAGGCGAGCTGGCTTCGGGGATTTTGGCCGGCCTGCGCCGCACAGTCGGAAACCCGTCGGCGCAAGCTGTCAAACGTCAGCGCATCCCATTCGCGGTACGGGACGCCAAATGGCTTTCCATCGGCCGACCAGGATTGTCGTGCGATCTCGGATTGGGCAACCTGCGAGCAGGTGAGATTGGCGATGTCGTTGCTTGATGCGGCGGCCGGAGCCGCTGGGATCAACAGACATGCGGCGGCCATCCAAACCAGTTTCATGCGAATTCCCCTTTTGCCTAAGCCGTTCAAACGCTCCTCGAGAGGACGGCGTCCGCTCAAGTGTGTCGAATAGGCCTCGGCCGCACGTCGGCCCGCAGCGTGCAAACGGCCGGCGAAAAAGGCCGGCCGCTCGACCGCACGGCATCGCAAGACCAGCTGAGTATGACGTGAGTTTTGCGGCTGGGAGCTTGGATGCATGTCACATGACCCGCAGCACGATGCACACGATGAACGATGCCACCCACACGAAGCCGTAGGTCGGTGTTTGTCTCAGGCGTTGCGCTCGCAGGAAGAGATAGACAGGCGCCAAGAGCAGAGCGAACAATGTCATCCAGCCGGAGCTGTAACCGGCGCGCTTGAGCTGTTCTGCATCAACAAGGCAAAGCGTCGCGTTGGCGACGAGCGGAATAAGCCAGATGAGCGGGGCTAGAAATGCCTCGTAGAACGTTCCGTTCGCCGGATGGCTATCCCGGTAATTGATAATAGCCACTTCGACGAACAGATAGACGATCGGTGCAAAGGCGAGCGCCCAAACCCAGCCGTCGTTCACGTGGCTCGCATCGATAGGCGGCGGAACGTCGCTCAGTTGGGCACCGATCTCGGTGGTGCGCAGCGGCTGCCAAGCTGACTGCCCCTGCCGCCAAATCAGGGTCTCGCCGTCGATCCTTTGGGCTGCGAGTAGTTCGCGCAGCTTATCAGCGGGTACAGGACCCTTGCGATCGCCGCCCTGCGTATAGAACCAAGTGTCTTCGCTTGTTGTCGTGTCGGTCATTTGCCGCCCCAGCCTGTACGCGTCCTTGGGCTTCAACGGCCCTGTTAGGGATTCATCCGTCGGGAGCCGATCTTTCGCCCCAGCCTGGAGCGAATTGTTTAAATAGGGACATTATAGTGCGTGTTTTAATGGGCCGCCAAGCCGTTTGTTCTGCCTATGAAGGCAACGGCACTCGTAGCTTGGAATCTGAGGCGACTGCGGGTGAAGCGTAACGTTTCGCAGGAGGCGTTGGCCGTGGACGCCGGTGTCGATCGCTCTTACGTCGGGCGAATCGAGCGCGGGATCGAAAATCCAACAGTTGAAACGCTGGACCGGCTTGCTGCCGCCTTAGAGGTCGTGGTGGCTGAGTTGCTGCTGGCGCCGAAGCAAGGCGAAAAGCCGCCTGCGACCCTACGAAAAGGGCGCAAGAAGAAGTGAGACTGCCGGGAAGGTTGAGGGGTATAGATGCGGCCCGAGCCGAGGAGTTTTGGGCGATTTTGTTTAGCTAAGCGAGCGCTAACCGGCACATCGTCCGTCAGGCAGATCCTACGCTCGGAGCTTAAGTTTTCGCGCAACGTCGGTGGATTATGGAGTGGCCAAGCTCCTGAATTCTCTGGAGATGAAGCTTGGTCCCGTATCCCTTATGCTTCTGGAAGCCGTAGTCCGGGTAGATCCGACTGGTATTTTCCATGAAGCGGTCACGTACGACCTTGGCCACGATTGACGCGGCGGCAACGGACAGGCTGATCTGATCGCCGTGGACGACCGCGCGCGTTGGAATGGGACATTGGATATCGATGGGGCCATCGACCAAGACGAGATCCGGCTGAATCGGAAGGTGGAGAACGGCTCGGGCCAAAGCCCATAGGGAGGCTTGGAGGACGTTATCCCGATCGACGCGGTGATGTGAGGCGAAGCCAACTCCGATGAACGAGGTTGCCCTAATCTGCAGGAACAGCGCCGCGCGCCGTGATGGCGACAGGCGTTTGCTGTCGTCGATGCCGGGGGGAATTTGGTCGGGATCAAGAATGACCGCCGCCGCGACCACAGGACCGGCGATCGCCCCGCGCCCGACCTCGTCGCAGCCGGCGACGATGTTGAGGCACTGCCCATGGGCCTCGGTTTCTAGATCAAAATTCGGTGTGAGAACGTCCATCCCTCGATGAATGGATGATCTCTTGAGGAGATGACCGAACTATAGCTAGCCTTGATCTAAACCCCAATCTTCATGAATGTAGCTACTTGAAGGTGATGAAGTAGAGGGGGGGACGGTGCTCGTCGTCGAAGACAGCAGCCGTAAGCGGCCCTCCATGGCCCGCGCCCGTATCGATATTAAGCCGATAGGGCCGGATGTCGGGGTGACCATCTAGCTGCGGCGAATGTCCGTGGACGATGTACAGCTCGAACTGCTTGGCCGAGGAGAGAAATGGCTCCCTGATCCAGAGGAGGTCGAATTCGTCCTGGGCGGCGAGCGGACGATGGGGATGAATGCCGGCATGGACATAAAAGCGGTGGCGGTCCTGGGTGGAGGTTGGCAGCGACCGAAGCCATCGGATGTGTGCCGGCGGAAGATCGCGCGCTGAAGAGATGTTGTAGCTCTGAAGGGTGGACCTGCCTTGATTGGCCAGCCAATTTTCCAACCAGGCATCGTCATCATAGGCGGCGACCGCCATGTCTTCATGATTGCCTTTAAGGCAAATGACGTGATCGGGACGGGCGCGTTGGAGGCCGATGATATATTCGACCGTCTCCCGGCTCTGGGGCCCACGATCGATATAATCGCCGAGGAAGATGAAGCGCATGGATCTGCCGGCCGCATCGTCGATACAGCGATTGACCAAAGCCTGGAGCTTGGTGAAACAGCCGTGGATGTCGCCGATGCAGTAAATAAGGGTCATGCGGCTATCCGGCGCTTGAAATGTTGGGACTTTGATGGCGGGGGCGGCGGCTTTGCACCACCGCCCCGTGCTTTTGGAGCTAGACCGTTATCCGGCCAGCCGCGCGTGCCTGCGTGACGTATTCGGACAAAGGCTTATCGGCCACGAAGTTGTTGTCGCGTTCGATCCGAAGTCCCATCGGCCCCCGGAAGGCAAGAAGTTCGGCGAGGCTCACATAACCAAGTTCGGGGAAGCCGTGTCCGACGTCGCAGAGCCCATAAAGGCGGTCAGCGTCACCGGGATCCGTTTCGGTAAGGAGCCATGAAGCATTCGCATCAGGTGCGAATAGCCGGACTGCCGGCCGGTGATCGGCGCCGGCATCAAGACTGTTCGGCGTCATCGCCTCTGAGACCAAATGAGGGACTTCACGAAAGGAGGATTTCTGGTTCATCGTAGCCGTCAGGAGCGAAGATGAAGCAGAAATCCGAACTGGGCAAAGCGCCCGCAGAACAAGTGCTAAAAGATATCCGGCGGCAGACGCGTCGGCAGTATTCGGCGGAAGAGAAGATCCGTATCGTGCTGGAAGGACTGCGCGGCGAGGAGAACATCTCCGAGCTGTGCCGCCGCGAAGGCATTGCCGCCTCGATGTATTACGGTTGGTCGAAGGAGTTTCTGGAGGCCGGCAAACGCCGCCTGGCGGGTGACACGGCCCGTTCCGCCACGTCCGGTGAGGTGAAAGACCTTCGCCGCGAAGCCTCCGAATTGAAGGAGGTGGTGGCCGACCTGACCCTGGAGAACCGCCTGCTCAAAAAAAGCATGAACGGGGCTGGGGAAAACGAGGCATGAGGTATCCAGCATCCGAGAAATCCGAAATAATCGCGCTGGTCGAGCAATCGCATCTGCCTGCCAGGCGCACGTTGGAAAAGCTCGGCATCCCGCGAGCCACCTTTTATAGATGGTACGATCGCTATCGCGAGGGTGGCATCGAGGCGCTGGCCGATCACCGCTCCAAGCCGGACCGGGTCTGGAATCGCATCCCGGACGATGTCCGCGGTCAGATCGTCGATCTGGCACTGGAACACCCCGAGCTGTCGCCGCGAGAGCTGGCGGTGCGCTTCACCGACGAGAGAAAATACTTTGTCTCCGAGGCTTCGGTCTATCGGCTGCTGAAGGCGCACGACCTGATCACCAGCCCCGCCTATGTGGTGATCAAGGCGGCTAATGAGTTCAAGGACAAGACCACGGCGATCAACCAGCTTTGGCAGACCGACTTCACCTACCTCAAGATCACTGGCTGGGGCTGGTACTATCTATCGACGGTGCTCGACGACTTCTCTCGTTACATTGTGGCCTGGAGGCTTGGTCCCACCATGTGCGCCTCCGACGTCACGGCCACGCTCGATCAGGCGCTTGCCGCCTCAGGCCTGGACCACGTCAATATAAAGCAGCGGCCACGGCTTCTGAGCGACAACGGATCAAGTTACGTCGCGGAAGATCTGGCCACCTGGCTCAAGGGCAAGGATATGCAGCATGTGCGCGGTGCGCCGTATCATCCCCAGACCCAAGGCAAGATCGAGCGCTGGCATCAGACCTTGAAGAACCGCATCCTGCTCGAGAATTACCATTTACCGAGGGACCTCGAACGTCAGGTCAGCGGCTTCGTCGAACACTACAACCATCACCGCTATCATGAGAGCATCGACAACCTCACGCCTGCGGATGTTTACTTCGGCCGAGCCGAAACCATCCTGACTGAGCGTGCGCGCATCAAACGTGAAACCATTGCAAACCGCCGCTTGCAGCATCGATTGCAAGCCGCTTAAACTTTAACCCTAGATGAGCCAGATCCTCCCTTCTCGAAATGCCTGAGCGGTCTCAAATTATCTGACGACGAACACTCACGATGAAGAACAAGCGATTTGCATAGGTGTGTCGGATTGGTCTGCCCCCATAAGGTGGTCCGGTTTCAGTCTTAATGCATGATCGGCTTTTCGGCTATCGCCTGAACTGATGGTGGAGCCGATCCGCGCGGCGGTGCAGGCCAGACCATGGCCTCCGGCGCCGGTGGTTTGTAGCCGAGCGATGAGTGTGGCCGCTCGGTGTTGTAGTAGCGTCGCCAAGCCTCAATAATGATCTTTGCCTCGGCAAGGCTGTAGAAGATTTCACCGTTGAGCAGTTCGTCGCGTAGCTTCGAGTTGAAGCTCTCGCAATAACCGTTCTCCCATGGACTGCCAGGTTCGATGAACGCGGTCTTCGCACCGACAGCGGCGATCCAGTCCCGCACGGCCTGAGCGATGAACTCCGGGCCGTTGTCGGAACGAACATGACCAGGCACGCCGCGCAGGATGAACAGGTCTGACAGGGCGTCGATGACGTCGGTCGAGTTGAGCTTGCGATCGATGCGGATTGCCAGACATTCCCGGGTGAACTCGTCGATGATGTTGAGCATGCGGAACTTCCTGCCATTGTGGGTCCGGTCCTCGACGAAGTCGTAGGACCAGACATGGTTGGGATGCTCCGGCCGCAGCCGGACGCACGATCCGTCATTCAGCCAGAGCCGGCCTTTCTTCGGCTGCTTTTGGGGGACCTTCAGCCCCTCCCTCCGCCAGATCCGCTCGACACGCTTGGCATTCACCATCCAGCCTTCGGACCGCAGCATCGCCGTGATCCGGCGATAGCCATAGCGGCCGTAGCGTGAGGCAAGACGAATGATGTCAGCGGTCAGCGCCTCATCATTTGCTCTGCCTCCACTCCCGCACGACCTTGGCGATGAACTCCGGGCCGTTGTCGGAACGAACATGGCCCGGCACACCGCGCAGGATGAACAGGTCTGACAGAGCGTCGATGACGTCGGTGGAGTTGAGCTTGCGAGCGAGACGGATCGCGCCTTGGCGCCCTGAATGTATCCAGAGGAATAGGTTACAAACTCTCGAAGGTTCTTGATGTGCGTCGCAAAGCTTTCAGCTGCACCCGATAGTTTCGGATGCTGCTTAGCGATGACAAGTAGCTCCTTTTGCGTCGTTTCCAGCTCGTGCAGCGCCGAGCCGAATTCGTGGGTCATGAATCCAGCGACCACGCCAAGCAAACTCATAACTTCAAGTTGCTGCTCGCGTTCGTAAGTCGCTTCCTGATGTTGAGTTGCGAGCGATTGCGTTTCCGCAAGCGCCGTAACGATTCGGGACTTTTGCGCAGTGGTTATAAGCGGGTTAGCCTCGATCTCCGCGATTGCAGAGCGCGTCTCCCGACGAATGGACGCTAACATTTCCCGATGTTTGGCTTTTTCCTGCTCTTGCTGGGTGCGCCTATCGCTGTAGGCCATAGCCTCTACGGCACCGCGCACCATCGAGCGCAGCTCGTTGAATGCCTCGTTCTCAACGAAGCCCTCTCTATCCGCCGACGCTACAAGGCCGGTGCGCCCCCGGCCCGATGCTTGACTATTACGGGCATCGACCTGAACGAAGCCCACGAGCTGAGCCGACTGAGGTAACCGCAGCATCCAATTTTCAACGGTCGAGGACTTAACCTGAGCGGGCATCGGAAAGTATTTGAGAGCCAGAGGAGAACGCGGCTCCCTCCGCCGCCGTGCCACGTCGGCCTGAAGCTGTAACCAGTCGTCCGAAAGGGACCCGTACGGCTGAACGCGAAAGCTTCGATCGAACACCGCCACGCCGCCATTTTCGAGAACCCAACGTTGCGCGACGCGGCCGTCGACCGTTAACCGAGACGCTCTTGCCCGACATTGTGAACCGGTTTGATGTCCAGCACGAGGTCTTGGAGGGGCATTCCAGGCAACTCGTCAACGTAACGCTTGCGCTGAGGCACGCCTCCCTGCTTCAGCGGCCAGTGGATCCTTCCGGCCGCATCGAGCCGATCAAGCTCGCCATGCGGCACCGCCCAGTGGCGGCCCTTGGCGCTAACGTTGATGCCCCGCCATGGCTTTCCACTCTCGCCGTTGCGCGTCCCGGCGCCTGTCAGGTCGGCTCGTCGCCACTTCCTGCCATCTGGGTCTTCATGCACGAAGAATGAATTGATGTATTCCTGATCGTATGACTGATGAACATCCTCCCACGTGAATTCGTCGGAAGCACTATAAAAGAGGATGACATCGTGAATCGGCCCCCACCGCTTCGCCGAATTGTGGGCGCTCGTTCGCTTCCAAATAATCTCGCTTCGGAACTTGTCTGGCCCAAAGATTCCATCGAGCAAGATTTTCAGGTAGTGGCTGGCGGTCGGATCGCAATGCAAAGTAGAGGGAGCCGGTCCGCTTGAGAACGCGGCGCAACTCTACGAGTCGCTGGGCCATCATCACCAAGTAGGCCATCATATCGCTCTCGCCGGAGAGCGGACCTCAAAAGCAGATACAAACGTTGCGGTTGGCCCGCCGACGTGAGTCATGATTTCGTGGTAGGCAGCCTCAGCTTCTCCCGTGTGCCATGACCAAAAAGTCTAAGAAAGCGCCAACCTGCGCGGAGGTGACCTCTTCAACCGGGCTCTTGAATAGGACGTTATACCGAGCTTGGCTGTTGAACGGCGGATCCAAATAAACAAAGTCAACGCTTTCGTCCTTGATCTGCCGGCGAAGTATTTCGAGATTGTCCCCGAAGAATAATTTATTTGGCGAGGTAGCCGCAACACGTACCGAACTTTTAGCCATAGACCCCACTCCACAATGGGGCAATGAATGCGGTTAACCTGCCAACAAGCGCTTTTACTTTGCCGTAAGGACGACTCTTTTTGACGCGTAAGGTTAATCAATCCTTTTACTTCGGCCAATGGACTATGGATCATGAATGGTTTCGGCAGCTTGTTGCATGTCTGATTGCACTATCCGGTTCGATGAACGCCGTACGCGGCTGCGAGCTTATCCGCAGATGCGCGATGATCGTATCAGCTACGAGCAGTGCCAGGAAAAGCCTGGTAGGTGCATGCCTAGAAATTGGATCGGCGATTGTTGTACGTCGAGACCCAAACTCCTTCGCGAAAACGAATGGAGGGATTAGCGGGCGGACCGCGCGGAAATGCCAGCAGATGCATCCGAGAACAACTCTAGACAGCGGCTTGGCAATTCTTGCTTTTAGCAGTGGAAGACAGGCCCCGTCCGGCGAGTGCCGGGCGGGGCTTCTCGAAGCGGTCTCAGTCGGCGCTCTTTGCGCGGCCGCGACCAGAGAAGCGTGTAGCCTTCGCCGCCTTCGTCATCGAACAGGTTGGCGTAGATCGGCGAGTTGAAGGAGGGATCGTCGAGCTTGAGTGAGAGATAGTCGCGACCCTCCTCAGAGCGCTTCGACCATGCTGCCCCGATCTCGGCCCGGCGCACATAGACGCGGTGGCTCGGAGCGTTGTCGTTGGAGCGATTGGGCTCGGCGACGATGCGGACGCCCCTTGGCCTGCAGGCTCAGCGTGACGATCTCTCCCTGAAAATCGTTACCGACCTTCTTGAACGAACCGATGGTAGCCATATCAAGTCTCCTTGCGTTGTTTCGGACCGCGACCACCGCGGCCTCGATGGCGATGACCAGGCCGAATGACGAGCGGCGACGCACCCGCAAGGGCCGAAGCACCGCGGAGGACGCCATGGCTTGCGACTTTCTTGAATATGTGGACGCCCTTCCCTCGGCCCAATTCAGGCCGAGCATAGATATTGAAGACAGGCTCACTCGAAAGGGACCGCATATGTCGCTGACAATCGGACTGGATATCGCGAAACACATCTTTCAAGTTCACGCAGTCAACGATTCTGGTGAGCCTGTCGTCCGTCGCAAATTGCGGCGGTCCGAAGTGCTGGCTTTCTTTGCGAAGCTCGAACCGGGCGTGATCGGAATTGAAGCCTGCGGTACGGCGCATTATTGGGGGCGAGCACTCAGCGAGCTTGGCCATGAGGTCAAACTCATGGCACCCCACTACGTGAAGCCATACGTCAAGCGCAGCAAGACCGACGCGGCGGACGCCGAAGCAATTTGCGAGGCGGTAGAACGACCAACTATGCGGTTTGTGCCGATCAAGACGACAGAACAGCAAGCCATCCAAATGGTTCATCGCGCGCGATCGATGCTCGTGCGCCAGCGTACCATGTTGGTCAACGCCATCCGCTCGCATCTCGCCGAATTCGGCCTCGTGACAGGACTTGGTCTGGCCAAGACAGCAGCCCTGGTGGCAGAAGTGCTCAAGGCCGGCGAGGATGAATGTCCGATCCCAGAGGTCGCGCGAACGGTCGTCCGCTGTCTGACGCAACAGGTCGGCCTGCTCGACAAGCAGATCCGCCGGCTCGATGTCGAACTCCTCGCTTGGCATCGCAGCAACGCCGCAAGCAAGCTGTTGGCGAGCATTCCTGGCGTCGGCATCGTGACGGCGACCGCGATCGCTGCGACCGTGCCCGATCCGGCTTACTTCGAATCGGGGCGAGCCTTCGCCGCCTGGCTCGGACTTACGCCCAGAGCAAATTCCTCTGGCGGCAAGGATCGGCTCGGCCGGATCACCAAGATGGGCAGCCAATATATACGCACACTGCTGGTCGTCGGCGCCACCGCAGTCGTCAGGTCCGCCCGCATCAAGGATGGAAGTTGGCTCTCGGAGTGGGCGCGATCGCTGCTCGAGAAGAAGCCCGCACGTCTTGTGACCGTGGCTTTGGCCAACAAGATGGCGCGGGTGGCTTGGGCGGTCTTGACACGTGGTCAGCAGTTTAGGCCGAGTCTTGTCGCGGCTGGCTAACCGGTAAGGGAAGCAATTAACGGCTTCGGGAGAGGTGCAAGGGAAGTGATGCAGTCGATCTGACCCACGTATCAGGACAGACCGTTCGCGAGATTGCGCATCATGGCGCGCTTTCTTGAAAGGGACCTGATACGCCGGACTCATTCAGGGCCCGCGGCCGTATGCGCCGTCTTTGAGAGGCCGGACATATGGTAGCACCTGATCGAAACTGCACTTATGCTTCCTTTTTCTTCTTCCCCCGGAGGGGGCGTCCACATATGTCTCGCGAGGAATGGGCTTTAGCCCAGGGGAAGAAAGTCGCAAGACTGGCGTTGCGTCTCAGACGGTCGAGGCGCAGCCGGTCTTCGGCCAGATCAAGCCATCAAAGAGGCGAGGTGTTCGCGTGCTGAACAACATTGAGAGGAGACGTGACTGGCATCGGTCGTACGATACGAGAGGTGGCTTGTTTTCAGGGGGAAGAGAGAGAACATGCAGTAAAGTGGGCGGATCACTCGCTGAACATGAGCGCCTGCGAGCTGGCTCCGATCCAGCACAAAGCGCGCAGAAGCGATAGTCATGGTTACGAAGTGCTGCGAGGAAGGCCCAACTATCGGATCGACCTGATGTCACCGCGCGTAACGTTCGAAGCAATCGATACGGAGGCGAAGGTTGCAGGCTGCTCTGGTCGTGGCCGCGAGCGCAATCGAAGACGCGTTCAAGCCCGATCGGGTCTCGACAGGCGCCTTTCAATGGAGACAGCACTTGGCAATCGCACAGAGGCTTCAATGCAGGCCGTACGGATACAGACGGAGGTCGCGTATGACGGCGATAGTCGGAAGGGTTAAAAAAGCGCCTGATCTTTTGAAGCGTGCTCGCAGTAGCGAGCACGTCATGAGGCGCTAGACGCGATCGCGGCGCTATGCGCCGCTGTCGCCAAATTTCCAGACCGGGATTCCCATCCGCCTCGCCTTGTCGGCGAGATTTTCCTGAATTCCCGTTCCCGGGAACACGATGACGCCGATTGGCATCATCGTCAGCATGAGATCGTTGCGCTTGAATGGTGCCGACTTGGCGTGCTTCGACCAATCCGGCTTGAATGCGACTTGCGGAACCTTGCGGTTCGTCGCCCACTTGGCTGCAATCAGCTCGGCGCCCTTCGGTGAGCCTCCATGCAACAGAACCATGTCGCTGTGCTTGGCGTGAACCTTGTCGAGGCGATCCCAGATCAGATGATGGTCATCGAAGTCGAGGCCTCCGGTCAGTGCGACCTTGGGTCCGACCGGAACAAGCACCTCAGTCTCGGCGCGACGCTTTGCGGCGAGAAAGTCTCTGGAGTCGATCACCGCGGAGGTGACCGAGCGATGGTCAATGAGTGACCCGGATCGCGGGCGCCACAGCGAACCAGTGTGGATTTCGAATTGTGCGATGGCCTGTTCGCGGAACAGCTCCATGCAATTGCGGCGTTCGATCAGGGAAAGCCCTTCCGTGATGAGCCGCTCGAGTTCGACCGACCGCACTTCGGAGCCATCCTGCTCGTGTTGACTTGCGCGCTGTACCTGCTCATTGCTGTCGAGCTGGCGCTCGATCCGGTTGACGGCTCGATGGAACAGATTGACCGTCGACCAGAGCAGGTCTTCCAAGTCCGGCTCCATGCGGCTGTCACTCAGGGTGGCCACGAAGGCATCGAAGATGTCGGCGACAGCGCCGGCGATCGACTTGGCTTCGGGAAGGGGCCTCGGATCGGGTTCGTCGGTGAATGGTCGGTAACCGTAGAGTTGCAGTTCGGTCAGAACGTGGTGAAGCTGGGATGAACCATGCTGCGATTCAAATTCGGTGTCGTCACGATCGGTCATGGGACGATGCCCTCCGTGGATCGGCCGCGACCATCGCGGCCTTCGTGGCGATCACTCAGGCGGCGGGCGGGCCGGACCAGAACCCGGAGCAACGCGGAGGGCCGAAGCGACAGCGGAGGATGGCTGGGCGCGGCTATTTTGCTTCGCGATGCAAAGGCGGGATGGACTGATCGATGGATTTAGGCGGAGACGGCCGCCGGCGGAAAATAGTCGCGCCCTGCCATTGCCGGTCCGGCCCGCCTGCCGTCCGATCGCCCTCTAGAAGGCCGGGCGCGGCCCTCTCACGACGTGGCCTCACCTAGATCGGTTGTCGACGCTGATGGCGAGGCGCAGGCACTCATGCCGTGATCGCGAACGCCGACGGCGAGAATCGGACGACATCCGCAGGCGCAAGCTGAATGCGAAGAGCTGCCCGGAGCTCATTGACGCCGAAGGTGCGCAGATCCTCGTTGAAGTCGTCGAGCCTGGGCGATAGTGGGATCGCCTCGATACCGGCTGCTCTGGCACGCTGTGCCAGTGCGGATGTGACCGCCTCTCCGGCCGCATCGGCATCACGGGCGATATAGAGCCGGCTTAGGCTCGGAGACAGTTGCATGGCGGCGAGATGGTTGGCCGATAGCGCTGATGCCATGGGCAAGCTCGGGAGCGCAAAGCGCAGGGAGAGCATAGTCTCGATGCCTTCGCCTGCAGCGAGCACGTCATGGGTGATGCCGAATCGAACAGCGTTGCCAAGCAAGAGGCCCATCGCGCGGCGTGGCGTGTCGATCGGCGCCTTGCTCCGACCCGAGCGATCGAGCCAAGTGCGGTGAATACCAGTGACGGTGCCGTCAAGCGTGGTGACAGCGGCAATCAGGGCCGGCCATGTCTCCATCGGCAGGTGTTGATTCGGCCTATAGAAGCAGCGCGGGTGGAAGCGAAGGCTCGCGGTCTCATGCAAGCCCAAAATGCCCCGCGTCCGAAGGTATGTTTCTGCAAGCGTGCCAGAAATGGGCATGGACATGGCAAACAGGCGCCGAGCCGATTCAGGCGAGCCCATGGGAACGCGTCGGATCGACGATGTGGATCCCGTCTCAATCTGCGGCAGGCTGAGAAAACGCCGCGCCTCGGCAAGAACATCGCGGAATTCAACAAAGCCGCAGCTTTCCCTGATGATATCGAGCAGATCGCCGTGTTCAGCGGTCGCGGCATCCGTCCACTTGCCGGCCGCTCCCTTGCCCCCATGACGTGAGCACAGCCGAACGAACATGGACCGGCCGCGCGTGTTGTGAACATCACCGACAACCCAATAGCGGCCAACGCGCCGGCCATTGGAAAGATAGCGCCGGCAGACGAGTTCGGCCCGCTCGGCCAGCCGGCGGGCGAGATCGGATGCTTGGGTTGACATAACTGATCCCCACCAAAAAGATGGCCCGCCGCTGACGGCAGGCCTTCGAAATCGGTGCTTGTGCTGACTTATTCGGCCGCGACCAGCGGCTCGTCGGGGAGAGTTACATCTTCGCGCGGATGCTCTGCATCTGGCATGGCCGCTTCGCATTTGCTCACTGGCGCGTCCTCCCCCGAAGCGGCGGGGAAATCGGGCCAGATTCAGGCGAAGATGATGTCGCGCTGGAGGGGCGACCAGGCGTGCGCAGCGGCTCCGGAAGCCAACCCGAGCCAGTAAGGAGTTCTTCCGCCCTCTCCGCCATCTCGCCCTTCTTCAGGTGCTCAATGAGTTGAGCCGCGGTCTCTCCCTTGACTTCTCGGACGGCTTGCAAGATGCGCGCCTTGGTGACCCGCCCGAAATAGTTGTCGACGGTCGGCGACCAGCCGGCGGCGGCAATATCGAGCCCGATGGCCTCAGCGAGGCGGTCGGCGTGGTCCAGCGCACGCGGGCGCCGATTCGAGGGCTCGTACACCGCATTGACGCTCAGCGCGATGCAATGTGCGAACAGGGCATCGCGGCTGTCCCGATCGAAGCTCGTGAGCGCGTCCCAGAGCTCGGCCGATTCACGCGGCAACTGCGCCGACCACTGCCGGTGCCTCTGGTCGACGGCTTTGGCGATCGTGGCATCGCCGAGGCCTGGCGCCTGGCTGCCGAAGACGACGCTCTTCGCATCCACGTCGAGGCAGGACTCGGGCGTGTAGCGGTAGAAGAGCTTCAGGCAAAGCGCGTGCAGTGCCGCCAGGAACGCAACGTCCGGGTCCCCTGCGAGCGCGTCGCGCAAGGCCAGAGTGCGGTACGCTGTGAGTTCGGTCATCAACCGGTCAGGGATCGGCTTGATGCCTTCCTCCTGATCGGGCGCCTCGGTATTTGCCGAGGTGCATGTCTGCCCTTCGGTCGTATCTCCGGAGGCAGAGGTTGCCGCTGGGGTGGCACTCTGCTCGGCCTCAGCTTCTCCCTCCGCCTGCGGAATTGCCGGCTCATCCTCGGGACGGACATAGCCGCGCTCGACCCGAAGCGCGCCAGACGCGTCGATGCTGACGAAGGCACCCGCGCGCGCGATTTCGTCAGGATCGTACTGGACGGGCCGCTCATCGAGTTCGTCAAGGGCCGTCTCGATCTCGCCAAGGCGCTGATCGCCCCCTTCAGGAAGGACGTCGATCTCGGAATGGTCCTGCTCGAGACGCTCATACTCGGCGTGCAGCGCTTCAGCCGCCGCAACCTCCTCGTCGGTCATCGCAACGGCCTCGCCGGCGATGCGGCGTAGACCATAGATGTGGCCGTAAGGAAAATCGACGGCAACCTCGACCCATTTCCAGCCTTCGGAGCGGATGTTGCCCGCCTCACGCTCCAGCTTCTCATCGACGAGCCTGTCGAGCAGCATCGGCTCTTGCAGCCAACCGCCGTCATCCTGCTGAAAAAGATCGCGGATGATGTCGCCGCCTGCGGTCTCATAGGCCTCGATTCCGACGAACTGGGCGCGCTTGTCGGAGGCGCGCACGGCGCCTTCGGTCAGCAGACGCCGGATGTAATACGGCTCCTTGTTGTGCGAACGCTGCACCGCCTGCCATACCTGCTGCTGGCGCTCGTGGTCCGGATTGACCGCAAACGCCATCAATTGGTCGAGGCTCATGCCGTCTTCGGCATAGACGTCGAGCAGCGCTGGCGAGACGGCGGCGAGCCGGAGCCGTTGCTTGACCACCGACACGCTTACGAAGAAAGCGGCTGCAACCTCCTCCTCGGTCCTCCCCTTCTCGACGAGATCGCGGAAGGCGCGGAACTGATCGAGGGGCTCAAGTGGGACCCGCTGGATGTTCTCGGCGAGCGAATCCTCCTCGGCGAGGCCATCGGTCCGGATGACGCAGGGAACCGGCGCGTTGCGCGAGAGCAGCTTCTGCTTGACCAGCAGTTCGAGCGCGCGATAGCGCCGCCCACCGGCCGGGATTTCGAACATGCCGGTTTCGGCGCCGCCATCGTCGAGAACCGGCCGGACGGTGAGGCTCTGGAGCAGCGTGCGCCGAGCGATGTCTTGCGCAAGCTCCTCGATCGAGACGCCCGCTTTGATACGTCGGACATTGGACTGGCTCAGCACCAGCCGGTTGAAGGGGATATCCCTGGACTGACTGAGGGTGATCTTGCGAACGGATTTTGCCATTGACGTTTCTCCTCGACGGGCGGTCAAGAACCTCTCTCGACCTTCTGCCCGTCACGAAGCGAAGCGCCGCCCTCTAACTCTGAAGGGCGGCGCCAGCCGGAGAAACCGAGAGCCGAGGCTCATCACACGCGCACCACTGGGGCGGCGCGATCGGTCTTAGTTAGCACGATCGAGCAACTTCTTGGCCTTCGCCTCGAGGTCCAACCGGCCGTCCTGGTGCGGCTTGTCGCGTGCCACCGCGGTGATGCCTTGCACGAAGTCGAAGACACTCTCGGGTTTGCGGCCTTCCTCGGCAAGCACCGTCTCAATGATCTTCGCCGTCTCCGACTTGCCAAACCCCCGCTTACGAAGAAACTCGGTGCGCTCCTCATCCGTGCGCGCAACAATCCGCTCTCGCGCCGCCCTGATGCCATTGACGAAGGGTGTCGGCGAGGAGTTGGCGAAGCGAGCGAGCGCCGGCGCAGCCTCGTGGGCGAAGCGGGTAGCCGCGAATTTGGAGTGACGGATGGTGATCTCCTCGAAATCTTCCACACCCCAAAGATTGCGATTCTGGCACACGGCGCGAAGGTAGAAGCTTGCGATCCCAAGCGTCTTGGCACCGACCTCAGAATTCCAGCAATAGAAGCCGCGGAAGTAGAGGTCGGGCGAGCCGTCAGGCAGCTTGCCCGCCTCGATGGGGTTGAAGTCGTCGACCAGGAACAGGAACACGTCCCGGTCGGAGGCGTAGAGGGTGGTGGTCGCTTTCGTGATGTCAACTCGCGGATTGTAGATGCCGGTCGACCAGTCGAGCACGCCGGGGACCTTCCAACGCGTGTCGCCGGTGCCGTTCCCGGCAATTCGCTGCACGGCGGCCACAAGCTCTTGGTCAAAGATGCGGCCGTAATCTGGGCTTGTGACCGCCCGTAGTTCAACGCGGCCCTCCTCGACTTCGAGCGTCTTGATCAGCTCTGCTCGATTCGAGGTCAGTCCGTATTGCAAGTTGATGGCCGCGAGTGGCGCCGGAAGCTGCCGCAAATACGCGGATGGCGCGCCCACCATCGTTGCGAGCTGACCGAAGCTCCAATGGGTTGGCGACAAAGGTGCGCTCTCGCCCGGCAACATGAGCGTCAGCCGCTCCGCGTTATCGCGATTGGCTTCCACCCGGATCGCCTCGCTTTCGACTGTCCGGGTCCGGCTTCGCTCGGCGCGGCCCTGAACGGCGGCGTGAAGCTCGGTGAGCGACAAGTACCGCTCGTCCGCCGGCCGGGAGAACCATTCCGAGGAGACGCGACCGACGCGCTCACCGCGGCTCACATCCACCTTATAACCGCCATGCTCATCGCGAGCGGCGTGCAGGACATTCAGTTGCGTCATGGGATATCTCCACGACGGGCGCCGCGAGACTCTCTCGGCTGTCAACCCGTCACAGAAATTCCGGCCATACTCTGACTCTGAAATGACTGAATTTTGATAGGATATGCGCGATCGAACTTTGGCTCGAATGAGTGCATTCTCCTACGGAAGCAGGCGGACCAGGGTCGCTGGCGCTCCGAATGCCTCCATAGCGATGGACCCTATGACCCCGATGCCCGAGGTACATAGTGAAACGGATCATAGCCCGCCTTGTTAAGTGATCGGCAAAAGAGGACGAACTCTCGCTTCGATAGCATCTTGAACCTTGGCTTGATTGCGCATGATCAAGTGAGGCAAGTTCGAACCAGATTGCCGAGCGAGCGCCGGCGTTAGCGCGGCGTGCGGCTGATCGATGCGTAGGATCGGACTCCACCTGCTCAGGCATCGTTCCACCAGCTCGTCGACGATATCGTTTCTCACTTCAAAGAGATCCTCCCATGCCGAGATCACAAGCGTACTGTCGCCGGCCCTCTTCAAGAATTTCGTTAGTTGCGGACGTCGGACATCGTCGGTCTCCAATAAGACTCTTGAGACGCAAGGTGACCACTGAGCCCCTCGAGGCTGACGCAAGAACGGCGAAAACCATTTTGGGTCTGCCGTCTCAACAACGCTGAAAAATGCTTCAATCGCCCCGATGTGCCTGCCGTTGTCCTCGGCATCCCGCTTGTGGCGTACGGACTCTCTTCCCCTTGCCTTTACGTAGCCGATAAAGGGTACAGCAATTCCCACAACTGCCTCATCTCTGATTGATGACGTTTGCGCCGGCGCCGCCGCGGAGCACCAGCCCAGAGAAGGCATTAGCATCGGTCAAAGGTAACGATTTCGTTGAATGCATCTGCTGAAGCGATGCATTGGTTAATTACTTGGCGATAGAGCCCGCCACTACTTCGATCTTTGAGGGTTGCGAGATGGGAACAACCGGCGCCCAGGTCAAGCTCGAAGACGACTAAGAAGCAGGTATTCTCACATGGCTGTGTTGCCACTCCAAACAGCAGTGGCCAGGCGATAAATTGTGGATTCCCGGCAAACTGAATTGTCTAACCTGCAAGGGGGCACCGGCCCGCGTCCGGTGCCCCCTATGGTCCCGATGATCTGGAAGTCCCAAGGGCTGGTGCGTGGGAGCCCGGGGCGCGGGTCTAGTTACCCGTGCTCTTGAGCGCGTACGTGGCCGCGCTCCATTTTCCGATCGGCAAATTGCGGATCAAGACGAAACCTGCAGCGCGCGTTCCCGTCAGATTGGCGACGAACGTCGCGAATTTCTGGCGGGTTGTGCCGTGGCCTTCTGCAAGCTGGCGCAACTTCAGATCAAGCTCGCTCACGCGAACAGCGCGGTCGCCATAGAGCCGGTGCCATTCCTGGAAGAATTCAAGGAGCTGGAGGCGATCCGGGTCGTCACGCTTGGCATCCGCAATCCGGCCGACCGGATCAGGACAACCCAGTGCAAGCAGCGGATCGCGGCACCACTCGGCCCACTGTTCGAAGCTTCCGAGCTCGAGACCCGGCTTGGGGCGGTTCTGACGGCCCCACCGCCAGATCGTCAGTGCGGCAGCGAGCAGTTCGCCGCGCTGCCGGTCTACCATCGCGGAAAAATTTCCATCGAAGGCTCGACGCTCGGGATCCTCGCATCCGGCGTCCAGATTGACGAACAGAAATCGGCGCGCCAGGTCTTCGGCGACCCGGACGGCGTTGCCCGTGATCGCCAGAAAGACGTTCGTCGTCACCGTGACCATCTTGGTATTGATACCGAACGGGCGGATGGAGCAGGGATTTTTCCGTGGCGATCTGAGCCAAAAGGTTCGATTTCAGAGTCTCCGAGTTGACGTTGTCCAGGAAGATAACGGGATCGGCCTCGACGAGCGAAGCGGTCAGGCGCTTCTCCAGCTCACTTTGCGCGCCCGGACTCGTGAACGGCCTCGGCACCGTGTTGTAGGCGATGCGCGCGATGGATCGGACGAGCTTGCCCTTCCCGGTGCCGGCGCCGGAGAGCTGCGGCGAGCGGAAAACAAAGCCAGGGGCCAACGGCAGACTGGGTCGGCAGACGGCCGTAAGCACGGCGCAAAGGTGACTTGTCTCGTCGATGCCCGGCGGCTTCGACAGATCGATGGCACTCGTGCTCGCCGAGCGACTCACCATGCATGCATCGGCGAAGGGGAATGTCGCGAAGGCGCTGCGCAAGATGCGGAGCGCCCTCTCTGCCTGCAGTCTCGACGGACGCTCTGGGATGCCGGGCGCATCGATACCTGCGCACCAGTGGCCGGTCTCAGGGTCATAACCCTGAGCGACTCGGATATTGCCATCGTCCGAGAGGATCGGAGCGGCGGCAGATGCCGTTCAATTGGCCGACTGTCCATTTGTCGTGGAGATTGAGGTACAGGCGTGCAACGCGGTCCGGCAGCGTCACCGGCTCAAGCACAATCTCACCCTGAATGATCTTTTGAAGGACCGGCCGGCAGACGCGGTGGCCATGATTTACCACGTCATGAACAGTGATCGGCCGGGCGGTTGGTCCGCGCTCTGACTCCACCACCTTCACCAACGCCTCGGCCCTCTGAAAGAAGGTGTCGGCCGCCGACAGCCGGTCAGCCAACCGTGCGGCGGCGGCCGGCAGATCCGCCCGATCGATAATCAGGTCGGGCAAGCCGAACGGGTGCATTCTTTGGAGATGTGGGCGTTGCGCTCTCCTGTTTGCGCTTATTCATCGAGACGGCTTTCGACATTGGTCTCGCTTTCACTGCTGCTGCGGCTGTTCGGCGCAGCTTCAGGGCGACTCGTACACGCAAACGCGGCGGAAACTTCCCGGGCCCCCCCCCGGAAGTTTGCGCACGACGATGAACTACGCTTGCCGCCGGTGACGGTGTGCGGCCGTCGTCTCCGCGAGTACCGATTGACGCCGCGTCGGCGGCCTAGACACAGGACTAGTCACATGGACATGAACTTCGACTCCGATCCCGAGCATGGCAAGCGATCGGACGAGCCGGAGCCGCGCATCTCGAAGGCCCGCCTGAAGCGGGACGGCTGGCGGGAGGTGCGCGCGTTCATCGAGCCGATCGAGTCGTTGACTGGCTCGACGAACGAGAAGCGTGAGACTCGGACTGACGCCGAGCGAAAGGCCGATCAGCGCCAGCGTCAGCTGGCCGACGGCCTGAAGCAAATCAATGTCGTCGCCCCGGAAGATAACGACGCCCGCGTCCTCATCATGCAGGTCGCGAAGGCTATCAGTTCAAAGGTGGTTCGCCGCGACATCGCTGCCATTCTGGCCGACCGCGATCTCGTGAAGATCGGTCGCAAGGTGAGGCGGCTCCGTGGCAATGCGGCCGACCAGGTCCGCGCGCTGCTGAAGCTTTAGACCACATAAGGAGCTATGACGATGAGCAAGCTGTACTACGCTGAACCGGAGCTTCGTGAATCCCAGGAACTGCGCGATCTTTTCCGTCTCCCGGTCGGGTTTACGCCGGACACGCCCGGCGCACGCCTGGCGATGGCGGTCGACCACTACACCACCGAGGCCTACACGCGGAGATCTGATCGCGACGCCGCCTGTGGCGTGACCGCTCATCCGGATATCACGTATGCTGCAGTAGCGGCATCCTCCGTGAAGAAGACTGACGAAATCGGCTGCGGCTATGCCATCCATCACCCCGATTTCGAGAAAGTGCTTGATCCGATCTTCTCCCGGGCGGTCAAGCGGCTGATCGCCAACATGGCCGCTGCTGACCAGAAGGCAGAAGACCCGATCGCCACGGAAGTCCTGTCCATTGCACGGACTTGCTACAAGATCGAAACCATCGGCGAGCGCGACATCATCCGCTTCCGGCTCGCATGGAACGCCTTTCGAAGAGAAGCCCGATCGCACGACGATCGAACAGACGTGCGCCTTCCTCGAGGACAGGCTCCATCTTGCATTCTTGCCGACGCCGCCGCGGCGCAAGGCTCATTAGGACAAGCGGCAAACAGCGAGCGCAGCTGAGCAGGCTCGACAACAACAGGACACTCACAATGAGCGATTTGATCCCCGATCAGACTATCGTCCAGGCTCGGCTGTTGGACTTCTGGCCGATTCAGGCGAAGGGGCGCGCAGCTCTCCCGCCCTGCCTGGAACCTGTTGTACGGATCGGGACACCTCAGGCTGACCTACGCCCAGATGGAGGATTGGGTGTTGGTGACGCCCGAGTTAATCCGGATCGCCGTTCCTGAGATCGCAAATATGGATCTCTTTCGCAACGGAATGGGCGTCGGCGGCGCTCTGCGCAAGGCCCTGGTTGATCTGCGCTGCGCCGCGATCGCTGATCGTGGAATCCTCACTGCGTGCGGCGAGGTCAAGAAAACTCTGCAGAGCCTCGCCGAGCAGCCGGACGGCCGTGGCGCCGATCCCGTTGACAACGAATTCGATGATCCGGTGATGCAGCCGTACGATCGCTGGTGGTATGGCGTCGAGCGCAACGGAAACGAAGCCTCCGTCGACAAGCCGCAGGTGTTGGCGTTCCCGATCACGCACGTCAATCGTGCGAGGGAGCGCAATCCCAACCTCGTCATCGATGAATTGTATGAGCTGCTGGCAAACGGCCTCAACCCGGTGACGGCGAGCATCGGCGTGCCCAAGCACAGCTCCGACTATGCGGGGGTGCGCGCCGAATGGATCGAGATCGCGATCGAGTCTCTCGTGGCGAGCATCGAGGAGGCCGTGAAGGGCTGGCCGGTCCTCCCGGGCGAGCCGTTCCAGCAGATCGTTTGTGTCGACGGGGACGCTTTCTTCATCACGCTCGACACCATCGAAGGCGTGACCGTGGCCTCGGTGACGGCATCCAGGTCCGCGCTGGAGGAGTTCAGCCTGGAAGTCCACAGGGTTGGGCACGTCCACCTGGCACGCGGTCTGGCGATGCTGCACCGAGCCTCGGTGTCCTGAGTGACTACGACTAGCCCCAAACCCGCCGACGCTGCGGCTGCCGAGCACAGACACAAAGTAGGAGTAGGCAACATGGCAAAGAGCAGCCCGGAGTGGCGTGAACCGACGGCCGATCGCAGGCAGCTCGATCGCTCAATGGCCCGCGAGAGCGAGCTCGCGTCGCGGTACCGTCACATCCGCAGCCATATGAACGTGACGCAAGCGCTGGAAAAGCTTGACGGGATCGAGAACGCAGGATTCCAGGACCTGCTGGCGCAACTCGCCGATCTCAGTGTGGTTATCGGCGCCGACGCCGTTCTCCCCAGGCACCTGGCGCGCCGTCAGGAAAGATTTGGGTTGACGCTGGTCGTTCCGGGACACGAGCCGCTGATCTGGCTCAATCTGCTCAAGCACGACAACGTCGCCGGTCTCGTCGACACCGTTGTCCACGAAGCTGTTCATTCCACGATCCGGCATCTCGGTCGTCTGCCGCGTACGCCGGAGCCCGACGAAGCGATTGCTTCCTATGGTGAGGAAGTCGTCGCCCTTGCCGGGGCGAACCTCATTCTGCGGAGGATCAAATTTTCCGCGCGTCGCGAAATCGCGCGGAACATGATTGCGCTGGCCAATTGCAAGACGGTCCTCGGCCAGCTCGGATGCAGTGAGCGGTTCCTGCGCGACCGGATTGCTGAGGCGGAGGTTGCCGCATCCTTCCTCACTGATTTCGGCATCGATGTCGCCGCTCCCACCCTGGAAGCGATTCAGTCGCGCGCCGGCCGCAAGTAGGCAGTCTGCGGACGGACGAACTGAGAACAATCGATACACAAGCAAGTACCTTTGAGGAGCAGCATCGCGTGAACAATCTCCCGAGGATCCTCCAAAAGATCGAGAGGTTGGCCGCCGCGTGCCGCGCAGAGGTCGAGGCCTCTGATCGTCCGATCGACGCTTTGCCCATGCAATGGGTGTTGCCGTTCTTTTTCGTGCACCCCGACCATGCCGCGGAATGGTGGCAAAGCGTTCGTCCAGAGGTCTGGGAGCGGATTCATCGTCTAAAACAAGAGCCGGAGCGCCTGATCATTTCGGAAGCGGAGTTGCAGAGGACGCCGTTCGCGTTGTCGCACGCGGAAATGCAACAGTTCCGCACTGGGCCGCTACTTCGGATGTTGTCGCTGGTGGACTTGCGACTCGCTCGACAACGCGGCGGCCGGCTCAAGCGTGAGGTCGAGCTCACCGTTCGCGAGGCGTTGGAATTCGAGGTCTTTCGGCGAGATCCGGAAATCGGTGCCCTGCTGTCCTGCATGCACGCGCAGTTCGATGGCGCTGAGGTGTCGGTGGTCAAGGGCGCCGGCTTGAATACGCTTGCAGAGCTTGCCTGGGTGCCCGGGATCCCGACCAAAGGAAAGGCGGCAGACGACGGCCTCAGCGAGGAAGATCGCCGTCTTGCGCTGTTCGAGACGCTGAGGTCGGAAGGCGAAAAGCTCGCGGTCCGCTGGCTCCCGGGCCTGACCGACCCAGCCCAGGCAGAAGCAGCCGTCATCGGGCAGATTCGCGATTGTGTTGACGGCGCCCGCTGGTCGCGAGCGGAGTTCGAGGATGCGATCAAGGCTGCGGCGAACTGGGTCCACACGCTGGCGAAGGCGTGCTTTCATACCAAAGAGGTCGCAGAAGAAAAGCACCAGCTCGCCAAGCGCGCGAAGGACGTTGAAGCGTTGAAGCGGACGCCGAAGGGCAATGATCCCTTCCACCGAGAGCCGATGACGCTCCAGCAGCATGAACTGTTCATCAGAAACGAGTTTTCGGCGGTCGAGCTGGCGTTCATTGCGGTGGCCGCCGATGTCGATCCCAATCTCGTCGCTGTCAACCACATGCTCGCGACCCCGGAATTTCGGCTTGCTCGCAAGCTGGGCCAAATCGGCCGCGGGCATCAAGCCGTCTTCGACCCCGAAGAGGTCAAGGACCTGGACGAGCTGATCTTGGGCGAGAAGGGCCGTGCCGAGGGCGCGATGTACCGCGATGTTCACCGGTATTTGGCCAAGTGCGTCCTCGACATCCTGGTACTGCCTGAGGGGAAGGATCGGCTGAGCAAAGCGATCGCTCACGGACAGAATTTTACGCCTCTGGACTAGGTCCGGCTCTGAGGTTGCGACAGCGGAAGGTCGAATTCCTGACCTCCCGCACAATTCGGTCATTCATTTCCGAGACGGGTACCGGGCGCGCGGGCTCCTCTGACTATGGATCGCTGAAGATCCCAGCCGAGAGGAAATCATGTCGAAGAAGATGCGTAATTCCGGTGAGAGCGCGGCGCTGCCGCTGAAGTTGCCCGCAGCCACGATCATCACGCAGGACAAAGGTGGGGATGGAAAGAGCCTGGTCGGCCACGCGCTGTCGGAGCGCGCGCGGATTGCCGGCATCCCCACCGGGATCGTTGAGGTCGACACCCAGGGAAAGTCGCTTTCGATCCTGGGGTCACAGGTCGTGTCGATCGCGACCGACGTCAAGCTGGCGCGCCGCGATCCCAGCGCCGCACTGCGCGCTCTGACGCCGCTGTACGACGTCCTCGAGATGATGGCCATGGCGGGCGGCCTCGGCGTCGTCGAGTTCGGCGCCAACGAAGCTGCGCGCGGCGCATTGTGGGCGGGGATGGTGGACCTACAGGAGGATCTCTCGGCGCTCGGCGTCGAGGTCTTCGTGATCACGCCGTTCACCGCCCAGGCTGAGTCGATGCGTCGGGGTGCGAAGTCAGCTTCGAGCTTTCTCGAAGTACTCCCCAACGCTCGTCTGGTTTTGATCGAGAACCAGCGCGATGGCGCCGTGAGCGATCTGCATCCGGCGAGCGATGCCGCGGAGGCATACCGCACCTCGATCATGCCCCTCGCCAAAAACGCGATCACCCTGCGCATGCCGATGATCGAGGCCGGCAGTTGGCGTCCCTTTGAGGCGCGCGGCGCGCGCCTCGTTGATGCGGTGACGATGCCGATCGACGAGATCATGAGGGTGACGGGACTGCCGCGGCCCGAGGCCAAAATGATCCGCGGCGATGTCGCGGCCTGGTGCTCGGAAATGTTTGCCGAGTTCGACAAGCTGATCGCGTTCGAGGGCGGCAACAATGGCTAGCGAAGCCTTCGAGGAAGTGGTCGCCACGGCCACGGCGGATGCTTTCGCCAGCCGCAAGGAACTCGGCTGCAACTACGCAGCCGAGTTCCGAGAGGATCCGGAAAGCTTCGATCCGCGCAAGCTCATCCCACTCGGCAAGGAGGGCCTGCTGTCCTTCGTCACGACCGTGAGCGTACCGACGCGCGGCATCGACACGACGATCCAGCCCGAGGTCGAGGTCGAACTCACCGAGCAGACGTCGGCCGATCTCGGCTGGCGCGACAAGCAGACCGTGCCGCTCCCGTTCGAGATCTCCGCCCTGCTGTTCGGCGCCTTGGCGGGAATCGGAATCGTGTTCGGTTTGGCAATAGCACTGACCATCTGACAGCGAGAAAATCCATCATGAACAATCCCATCCGGCTGTTTCAGCCCGCCCTGCTCGTGGCGCTCGGCGCTGCCCTGATCACGCTCGTCGCGGGCGCGATCTCGCTCTTTCTCATCGCGCCGCCAACCGTCGACGTGCTGTTCCACGGCAACGTCAGCCTCGCCAGCGACGTCGCCTTTCACGAAATCCTTCAGAACCTTCGGGGCGAGAGGTGCGGCCATTCGAGCTGGCCGATCGTGTGCCGGCTTGACTGGATCCAGGCGATCACAGCGCAGTTGCTGGAGTCACCGATCGGAGCCAGGCGGCTTGCCACTATCGCTCTTGCGGTTCTGGCGGCAAGCGGCTTTGCCTTTTGCTTCGCTTATGCTGATACTCCGCCGATCGAGAACCTCACAGTCACGCGCGGCCGGCGCATCGAGACCGGACCTTATGCGTTCCGCGCGCTGCGCCATGCGGTTCATCGTCACGGCCCGCCGCAGGCGCATGATCTGTGGCTCCTCCCGCAGGTGCAATTGAATGCGGCTTCCGCAGCGCGCAACCTCTTGTTGGTCGGCACGCAAGGGTCGGGCAAGACCGGCTTGTTGCGGGCATTTGCCGAACAGTACCTCAATGATCTGAGCGGCCGGACATTCGTGTTCGACGCGAAGGGGGACATGCTGGCCGGCTTGCCCGTGGATTCGATGATCCTGGTGGCTCCGCAGGATGCGCGCGGGTGGGCGATCGACATCGGCCGCGAGATTACCAATCCTCTCGTCGCACGGGAATTCGCGGCGAAATGCGTCCCGGTCTCCGAGCAGGATCCGATGTGGGGCCATGCGACGCGGAGCCTCCTTGCCGATATCATCATGGCGCTACGCGCGCGCTCGGGTGATGCCTGGGGCTGGAGCAACCTTGCCGAGGCAGGACTTTCCTCGCTGGCAGATATTCGCCGGATGCTGCTCGAGAGCGGCGGGAAGAGCGCTGCACTATTGAATTTCGGCGACGATCCTGAAGAAAACCGCACCGTCATGTCAATCCTGATCACGCTCTGGGTGACGGTTTTGAGCGTGATAGAGCCGCTCGCGCGCGCCTGGTCGGAGGTCGACTCATCGCGGCGGTTCACCGTGCGCGACTGGCTGGCGCCAGGCTCCCAGCTCCCGCGCACGCTGCTTCTGCAGAAGTCGGGCGAGTATGCCGAGCTTTCTTCCACGGTCGGCAGCTTCTTGGCGGAGCGGGTGGCCGCCGGGGCGCTCGTCTCCACTCGCCGTCGCGCCGGCACGGAGCACCTGACCATGCTGCTCGATGAATTCCCGGAGGTGCCAATCGAGCGTCTGCCGCGACTGCTCGCGCTTGGGCGCGAACTGCATGTGAACACGATCGCCACCGTGCAGGACCTCGGTCAGATCACCGCTATGTTCGGTCAAGAGCAAGGCTCAGTTGTCGAAGCGCGCTTTGGCATTCGATTGGTTCTTCGTCTGGAGCCGGGCGAAACCGCACAACGGATCTGCGAAGTCTGGGTCGGACGCCGTCAGGTCCGCAGGCGCCGCGATGCAACCGTGGAGGAGTTGGCCCGAGGGATCACCAAGCCGATGGAGACCGTTTGGGACGATACGATCACGACCGACTTCCTCTCGGATGCGCTCGGCGTGTTCGAGATGTCAGCCGGGAAAACGATCCGCGTCCTGGTGACGGGCTTTCCGACGCTCGCTGTCGTCGACGTCCCGCTGACGACCTGGGCTGATCGGCGCGAAGCGCACATCCCGGCACCCTGGATTGCCGACGCTGGATGATGCGGCGGCAAGGAGGAAAACGGGCATAACAGCCGATCGAAGGTCGAAATCAGCTGATGAGCAAAAAGCTCATTCATTTCCGAGACCCCCATTACCACGAGCTTTAATTGGAAGGCCTCCCATTCGGAGGTCTTCTTCGTGGTTGCAACCTGGAATCCGGCAGCAAGCGCCAGCTACTACACGCGCCAGACCGAGTATTACCTCGGCGACGCCGAACCTGCGGGCCTCTGGTACGCGCCGGCGGGTGATTTTGGCGTTGTAGACGGCGCGCAAGTCGAGCGCGAGACCTTCGAGCAATTGTACAATGCCGTCGACGCGGATGGGCAGCCCCTGCTGGATAACATCCGCCGCCATAAGGAGCGGACAAGCGCGTTCGACGTGACACTCAGCGCGCCGCGCTCGGTATCCCTGGTCTGGGGGCTGGCAACGCCCGAGACGAAGCGTCTCATCGAGGCTGCGCAGCAGCGAGCCGTCAGGGCGACGCTGAGCATGCTGGAGCGCGAGGCGACCTGGGCACGCCGGGGCCGCAATGGCATGTCGCTCGAGAAGGTCGCACTCACGGCCGCCACGTTTCAGCATGGCGAAAGCCGACCTTCAAAACACGCCGACGGGCGCATATTCGCAGATGCAAATTTGCATACGCATTGCGTATGCATGAACATCTCGACCCGCCAGAGCGACGGCACAATTGGAGCTCTTCACTCCAAGGTGATCCGCGACTGGAAGATGGCGGCCGGCGCGACCTATCACGCCGCCCTCGCACATGAGCTGACGACGCTCGGCTTTGATATCGATCGTGTCGGCAAGAACGGCATCTTCGAAATCGCCGGCGTGGATGGTGCCACGATTACGTATTTCAGCGCGCGTCGTCAGGAGATCGAGGAGGAACTCGCTGAACATGGCGTCACCAGCGGCGAGGCCACCGCACTGGCCGCCGCCATCGCCAAGGCGACGAGAAGCAGCAAGCGGGAGAGTGTAAGTTTCGGGCGCGAGGATGTCTGGCGCGACGCCGCGCAATCGCTGGGCCTCGACACCGGATCATTTTCCGAAAGCTTGAGGGCCCCCTCGAAGGCGCGTAATCAGGAAGCCGACGAAGGGCTGCTCTCCGACCGGTTGGCCGCCCTGCCGGCGATCCTCACCGAACGTGAGAGCGTGATTGAGCGGCGCGAGCTCCTGCGTTCCGTCGCTGCCGCCCTGGTCGGCACCGGCTTGCCAGCCGAGCGCGCCGAAACTGAACTCAAGCGCCTGCTGAGCCAGGGAGCCTTTCTGGAAATTGGGCATGATGCCCTTGGCCTGCCCTGCTATTCGACGCCGGAGATGCTCGCGATCGAGCGGGAGGTCGTCGAACAGGCGCAACGTCTCGCGAACCAGTCCTGGCACTTCGTCGATCAGAAATCGCTGAGGGACCGTTGCGGAGCCTTGGGGCTCACCGCCGAGCAGTCGGAAGCGGCGCTCGCCGCAACGACAAGCTCGGCGGTCGTTATCGTCGAAGGCGCCCCTGGGGTCGGCAAGTCCACACTGCTCGCGCCAGTCTTGCAAGGATACGCGAAAGCCGGATGTCGGGTGATCGGTGCCGCTTCCGCATGGCGAATCGCCAACATGCTCCGGGATGACCTCGGCATCGAAGCCCGGGCAACGGCCTCCTGGATCGCGCGGCTCAAAGCCGGCGAGAAGGTGCTCGACAAGCAGACCGTCCTGATTGTCGATGAGGCCGGCCTGCTCTCCTCGCGGGACATGCACGCGCTGCTTGGCGCCGTCACCGAAGCTGACGCCAAGATCATCCTCGTGGGGGATCGGCAGCAGCTCCAGGCGATCGGCGCCGGTCCTGGCCTAGATCTGGTGGCGCGCGCCGTTGAAGCTGCGCGCGTCAACAACATTGTTCGTCAGCGCGAGGCATGGGCGCGGGAAGCCATCACGGCCTTCGGCGCCGGCCGGGCGGAGCCCGCGCTTGATGCGTTCGCAGAACGCGGTCTATTGATCGAAGCGGACGGCGCCAAAGCAGCGATCACCGAGGTGCTGGATTCGGCAGAGCAAGTTCATGCACGTGACGCCGCGGCCTCGATCCTGATCCTCGCCAAGTCCAACGCCGCAGTGGCCGCGATCTCTCAGGTCGCTCGCGAGCGCCTCAAGCACAGCGGCATCATCCAGGGCCCCGAGGTTAGCTTCGCCGCGGCCACGCCGTCCGGCCACTCAACGCAGATCGCGTTGGCGGCCGGGGACAAGATCAGGTTCCTCGTCCGCGATGACGAACTTGCGGTAGTCAATGGTTCGACCGCGACCATCGTCAAGGTCAGTGAAGCCGCTGTGCCCCTTGGAGATGCAAGTCGCATCATCATCGAGGCCGAAATCGAGGGTCGGCGAATTGCCTTCGATCCGATGCAGCTTGCCGACGCGCAAGGACGCCCCCGCCTTGGTTGGGCTTATGCCTCGACTGTCTACGGCTGCCAGGGCCTCACGGTCGATCATGCCGTCGTGCACCTGGATCACAGCTATAATCGTCATGACATCTACGTGGCGGCAAGCCGCGCGCGGGAGCGGACGACGCTCGTGGTCGATGCCAAGAGCATTGACCGGCGCCTCGCCTCCGAGCTGCCCTTCGATCAGCAGCGTGATGATGTGGTCTTTTCGGCGAGCCAGCGCCAGAACTGGCTCGCCGAACGACTGTCGCGTGCCTCGCCCAAGATTTCCACGCTCGATATCATTGAGGGCTCGCAACCGCTGACGGAGAAGGATCGGCATCATCGGCGGGAGCTCAGCTATGAGCTCTAAGCCGATGGCGGCGCGGTCGCACGTCAAGCTGCGGACGAGAACGGTGGGCGCATACGTTCATGCTCGCGCGGCTACTCCTGATGTTGTGCCGAAGAAGAGAGGGCGCCAACAGCCGCAAGCCGAGGACTTTCACGTGACGCTTGATCTGCCGCTCTCGCCGCCGATCCAGGACCGCGAGTTGCGCGCGATTGAGATCTTGCTTGGCCGAGAGCTCCAGGATTTGCTCGCTATTGTTGAAGATTCTCTGGGAAAATAGCCGTTGACAACCCCTCTGGTGAGATTCACGAATCGAGCGTTGAGAACGCCGTCAACATCAAGTCTCAGTAGAGTTCTGTCATGAACAAGCACGTCTTTCACAATTCGGTTTCCAAGCAGCCTGACGCGACCAAGCGCGTTGCGACCTATTACAGGGTCAGCACTGGGCGCCAGTACGCCAACGAAGCGTCGATTCCGAGCCAGCGGAAAATTACGGCAAGCTTCGCCGATCAAAACGGATACGTCATCATCGAGGAGTTTGTGGAAGCAAAGACCGCGACCGATGATCGCCGGCCCGTGTTGCAGGACATGATCGAGCGCGCCTGTGCGCCCGATCATCCCTACGACGCGATCCTCTTTTATGCATTCAACCGTTTCTTCCGCAACGTCGCCGAGATGGAGCTGACCATCCGCAAATTGCGGAAGCACGGCGTCGACGTGGTCTCGGTCACTCAGCCAACCGGCGACGATCCGAGCCAAATTTTGGTGCGGCAGATCATCGGAGCCTTCGACGAGCATACATCTAGAGAGATATCAAAGAATACAACACGCGCTATGCGCGAGTCGGCGAAACAGGGGTTCTGGAATGGTGCCACGCCGCCGCTGGGCTACAAGATCGTCGAGGCGGAACGCCGCGGCCAGAAGATCAAGAAGAAGCTCGATATTGATGCCGTCGAAGCCGAAACGGTTCGGCTGATGTTCAAGCTTTATCTTGAGGGCGACGGCAAGACCGGCCCGCTTGGCGTCAAGGAGACGACGAAATGGCTGAACAGCCATGGCTACCGCACCCGCCGGGGCGCCACATTTGGTGTCGGGCCGGTCCACAAGATCCTGACCAACAGCTGCTACGCGACCGGACAATGGCCGTATGGCGTGCGCAGCTCGCGCGATGGCAGGAAGTATGACCCTTCGACGGTGATCCAAATTCCCGTGCCCGTGCTGATCGAGCAAGGCGATTTCGATCGCGTGCAGGCGAAGCTCGCTCGCAGCAATCCCAAGACGACGCCGCCGCGGGTCGTGAACGGCCCTTCACTGCTGACGGGTATCGCGGTCTGCGCCTCCTGTGGTTCCGGAATGACCCGGACCGGGACGACCAATCGACAGGGACGGTCGTACTCGTATTATTCATGTGCAGGTTGCCAGCAGAAGGGCAAGTCGGTTTGCAAGGGTCGGCACATTCCGGCGGCGACCCTGGACGAAATCGTCTTAACCAACCTCAAGCAGTGCGTCCTGGCACCCGACCGTATCGCCGACCTCCTGAAATCACTGATCGAGCGTCAGGCGGCAAAGAGCGAGTCCGCGGACGGCCGCCTGCTGGGTTTGCAGAAGGAATTGACCGACTGCGAAGATCGCATGAAGCGGCTTTACCGCTCGATTGAAGACGGCATCGTTGAGCTCGATGATATTTTGCGAGAGCGCACCGCCGCTTTGAAAGCTCAACGGGACCGGGCCAAGGCGGCGCTCGATCATGCCCGCGCCCAATGCGGCATGGCAGCCGCCGTCAATGCTGAGAAGATCGACGCATTCGCCCGGTTGATGAACGCGAAGCTCGATGCGGGCGACACCAACACCCGCAAAGGCTATATCCATTCGATCATCGATGCGGTCGAGGTCGACGACCAAACGATCCGGATCATCGGCAGCAAGGATATCCTCCAGGCGGCCATCGCGGGCAAACAGACCGAGAACGGAAATGTTCGTGGTTTTGTACGCAAATGGCGCACCCGACACGATTCGAACGTGTGACCTTTGCCTTCGGAGCAATTTAGCCTGCCTATCCTAAATGCACGACAGGGCACGCTACAATGCGATATGTAACTGAAGGTACTAGACAATTCGTATTTCCGCGCCGAACTGTCTATCCAGAATTTCGCTCCGATATCCATCCGGTTGCTTCCGTGGTGCTTCCGCGGAAGCAGCCCCTCACTAGCGAGGGGAACACCTCATGGCAAAGCTGACCAAGCGGATCGTGGACGCTGCCGATGTTCGCGAGAAGGACTATTTTATCTGGGACGACGAACTGCCCGGTTTCGGCCTCCGCGTGTTCGCCTCCGGCAAGCGCAGCTACCTCATCCAATATCGCGCTGCTGGACGCACGCGACGCTACACCATCGGCCTGCATGGCGTGTGGACGCCGGAGACAGCCCGGCAAGAAGCGAAGGTCCAACTCGGGCGCGTCGCGCGCGGCGACAACCCTTCCGAAGAACGTCAGCTCGATCACAAGGCCATCACGGTCAAGGAGCTTTGCGCCCTCTATACCGCTGATCTGAACGCGGGCCTCATTCTGGGTAAGGGCGGGCGACCGAAAAAGCCCACCACCATCGTCACCGACACTGGCCGTATCGAGCGGCACATCATCCCGCTGATCGGCGCGCGCCGGGTCAAGGATCTCACCAAGGCCGACATCAACAAGGTCTTGAAGGACATCATGGCCGGCAAGACGCGCGTCGCCGTCAAGACGAAAAAGCTGCGAGGAAAGGCCATTGTTCGTGGTGGCGCGGGCACCGCCACGCGCACCGTCGGCCTATTGGGCGGAATCCTCACCTACGCTGTCGATGCTGGGATTATAGAGGTCAATCCGGCGCACGGCATCAAGAAGCCCAAGGACAATGTTCGGAATCGTAGGCTGACCGAGGCGGAGTATCGCACCCTCGGGCAAATGCTTCGCGATGCCGCGGCGAACGAAAAATACGCCATGACCGTGGACATCATCCGGCAGATCGCGCTCACCGGCTGCCGCCGCTCGGAAATGATCTCGCTAATGTGGATCGAAGCTGACACCGACGCGAGCTGCATGCGCCTGGTGGACAGCAAGGAAGGTGAGTCCATTCGTCCAATCGGATTGCCCGTCGTCGAGTATCTGGAGGAACGGCGCAAGACCGCAGCGGGCACCTATGTCTTCCCAGGTCAGGGCGAGGACCATGCGTTCGGCAGCTTCCCGAACCATTGGGAACAGATTTTCAGCGACAGTCCGCTCGCCGGCGTCACCCCGCATGTCCTGCGTCACAGCTTTGCCAGCATCGCCAACGATCTCGGTTTCACCGAGGTGACCATCGCGGCGCTCGTCGGCCACTCCAAGGGCTCGGTGACGAGCAAATACATTCACACGCTCGACACTGCGCTCATCATGGCCGCCGACACGATCTCCGGTTACATCCAAGGGCTACTCGAGGGGATCGAATTCAAACAGACGGCCTACGCATTGGATCGTGATTCTCGTCGAGCTGCGCTTGACCTCTTCCTGACCAAAGCGGTTGGAGAGCCGGGGAACGAAGCCGAGGACGAGGAGCGTCGCTTGGCAGCTTGAGGCTTGCGATCAGCCACTGGTCGGCGAGCAATTCATCGCCGCCCACGATGCAGTCGAAAAAGCTTTTTGAAGAAATCGACGATCTTCGGTTTGGCGCCATCGGCGACCAGGTCATTTGCTCCGAACCGGCAGACCATCCTGACACTCCTGCACACCGAGCGCAGCCGTAGCGGCGCGTTGTCTCGTTCGACCGCTTGATCGCCCGCTGCCGCATTGGCTCCGCCAGCATTGGAGACTTTCTGAGGCAGGAACGTCTCGCAGAGGGGGCATCTGACGCAATCGCCTCACGCCCCCGTTGCGCGCAATTTAGGGCACATATACTTCAAGGATCGGGGCGGAAGGCGCTACCGCTTCGGCCCGACGCTTGGCAACGCGCTTCGCCGCATCGCGGACAAGTGCAAGCTTGCGCCTGTCCTTGTCCACGCATGCCAGAATTTGGTCATCAGTTGCGGCGTCGATCTGTTCGGGCTCACAGAGCTGCGCGGCGGCCAAGCGGCAATAGTCGCCCCGCAGCAAATCGGCTCCAGCGAATTGGGCGAGGTCGACGGCGGCGCTGGGCACGCCATATGTCAACCGGATCGCCAGACGTCTCACACGGTCACCGAGATCGAGCGTGGGGTGCAGGATCTCGGCGACGCGAGCCGCGACCGGCATCAGATCGCAAGTCCGCGCTGCGACCGCGCGTATGGGGCCGGCGGCGCCGCCAAACGCACCACCGAACTGCGTCAGCACGCGCTCGATCTCGCTCATGGCACGACCGGACACGAACAAAAGACAAGCGACCGCCTTCTTCGCACGCAGGGTCGCCTGATGATCTTCTGTTGTCCCGCGCTGAAGCGCGTTCAGGACGTGCCACGGCACATTCTGCCTCTGCAGCTCGTTGGGCCATAGCTGAGGCTCTTTCTGCGTGCTTTTTCGGTTGATCGGAAAAAGGAGTTGATCGACCTCGACCGTCGTTTGAGCTGCGGCAATCAGGACGGGATCGCTGATTTCTTGGGGCTGAAGCGAGCCGAGGCAATCTACGAGCGCGACGATGGACCCGACCTCTGCCGCGCTTTCGCCAGCGAGACGGCCCAGCTTGGTCAATTCATACGCGCCTGTAGCGTTCTTCTGCACCAGGCCGTGGCGTTCCAAATCCGCTAGGGCCGAAAGCAGATCCGGCCGGCTCCACTGCCACGCGCTATGGGCGCGCCGGGCTTGGAACGCGCCGAAGCTCGATTCCAGAAATTCGACAATCTCCTCGCTCGGCACGCCTTCGCCGGCCGCTCGTTGTGCCGCGACTAGGACGCGGATAATCAGGGAGCGTGGGTCGGTTGTACCGTCGAGGAAGCGGGACACCAAGTCTTCCGGCTCCGCGGTCACGTATCGCGACCACAGATCATGCTCGGCGCGCGGATCGAGCGCCAGCAGATACGAAGCTCCCTTCTCGGCGAAGCCAAGCCTTCCCGCGCGACCGACTAGGTTCTTGTATTCGGCTACCGAATAGGGCTCGTCGCCGGGATGATTCAAGCCGGCGATGATGACCGATGACGCGGGCGTGTTCACGCCCATCGCCAGCGTCGTCGTGGCTGCGATGACGCGCAGGCCCGAGCCGCTACGGCGAAATTCTTCCTCGATGACGCGCCGCTCTTCGCGGTCGAGATCCGAGTTGTGGAAAGCGACGCCGCGCCCCAGCGCGCTCCGCAAGTCGGCGCTGGCCTGCGAGGGATCGCCGCCGGGCATCTGCGTCAGCGCCTCGGCAGCCGGAGGCAATCCGAGCGACTCTGCGAGATAGTTGGCGCAGCCGCGGGCTTCGCCCTTGGTTTCGCGAAACACGATCACCTGCTGGCCTTCGGCGACAAGCTTGCGCACCAGCGGGATGATCCAATCCTGGCTGGATCCTTTGCCGCCGACAAGACGCCGAACGAGCGGCCCCTCAACCTGCTCATTGCCATTCTCCGGGTCAAGAAAGCGGAAATGCCCGGTGCCGAGCAACAAGCCCTCCTCAAGCGGAACGGGCCGCTCCGTGCGCCGCAAGAGCCGCGCGCCGAGCCATTGCTCAAGGCCGTTCGTGTCCCCGATCACAGCCGAAAGCGCGATCAGTTGGGGCTCGATCCCCTCACGCCGGCGCATCCGGATGAGCGTCAAAATGAACTCCAGATTCGCGCCGCGGCCACGGTCGGCGATCATCTGCGCTTCGTCGATCACGATCGCGCCGACCTGCGCCAGCACATGAGGGAATGTCAGCGCGATCGCGGCGAACTTCTCATAGGTCAGGAGACCGACATCGTATTGGCCCCGCAGCAGAGGCGCGATGTCGTCCGTCTCGCCCGTCGCTTCCACCGTGCGGACCCCGAAACCGCCATAGACGCTCTCGAAGTGCCGCCGCTTGTCTGCCACAAGGGCCTTAAGCGGCAGCAGAAACAAAGCCCGTTTGCGATCCAGCACGTTCCGGAGCGCCGCGAGCTCGCCCACCATCGTCTTGCCCGAGGATGTCGGGGCCGACACCACCAGGTTCTCGCCGTCCAGCACGCCGAAGTCGGTGATGGCGGAGATCTGAAGCGCATTCAAGGACGGGATCGCTCCAGCCCAGGCGGTGACAAGCGCGTCGGGGAAACCGGCCGACGAGAGGCTGGCAAGATCGGACGTCACCTTGGCAGGCAGACGCGCCGGGAAGGCCGCCCGATACTTAGCGCCCGGCACGAACACGGGCCACGCGACATCGCCGTCGATGCTCCCGCGCATGGTCGGGTTCTGCTCTTTGCCGCCCTGCAGCGCGGCCGCCCGGACGCGGCTCGTGACATGCTCGAGGAGGCGGTAGAGCGAGAGCTTGCCGCCGCTCACGACTTCCTCGGCGCCACATAGCGCCTCAAGCAGAAAGTGGGTCAGAAAGCCGTGCCCGAACCGGCGGTGCTCATAGGCGGGCTCGGTCGCCGCGGAGGCGGTGAAGATGATCCGACCAGCGCCGCCAAGCTGAGCCAGGCGCGCTTCGGCGGACAAAAGGCTGCGCGGCTTCGCATCGACGTGCAGAACCTTCGCCCCAATGCCGCCGGAAAAACAACAGTCGAGGAACAGGATCAGGCGCTTTGCCGGTATCCGCGAGAACCATTCCTGCAACAGCTCGAGCGGGATCGCGGAGCCGGCGAGATCATCTGGATTCGCGTCGTGGGTGACGAGCTCATGTGTCTCCGACCCATGGCCGGAGAACGCGATCACCACCGTATCCTCGGGGCCGCAGCCGGCCAGGTCGGCAAATGCGTCCTCAATCCGCTGCCGCGTGGCCTCCGCATCTGCCAGCAAGACTGTGCTACCGCCCAGCGTGTCGAAGAACAGTGCCTCCAGCGCCGTCGCGTCGCGACGCGCGCAGGTCAGCTCATCAATGCCGGTCGAGCTATAACGGTCGATGCCGATGAACAGGCCGCGAAACGGCATGAGGCACCACGCTACGCCCGAACGACGCCGACGGAGAACGCGGCTCGTGGCTTCTCAGCCTTCTCCAGCACGACCGGCGCGAACGTGTCTTTCCGCGCGACCTGCTTGTTGCCCACCTTCTCGAACCAGACACACCAGACGGCATCCTCCTCCAGCATGGCCGTCTTCCCGACCAGCTCGACCGTCATGATCGGCCCGCCTGACTTCACCCGCACAAGATCGCCGGGCTTGAATTCGGTAGCATCCATTCTCCACGCTCCTTCTCGATGCCTATCTGTCCTCGCCAGGCACCGGAGGAGGTCGCAAGAAGCTCGCCCACGTCCCCACCACCATGAGTGGAGACGCGCACGTGCTAGGAGATCGCCCCATGCCTAACATCAATATATGGTGTGTCGGTCATTCCTTGCACAAGGATTTCGGCGAAGACCGTGTAAGCTCCTGATAGATGTTCTTGATTTGTCTCTTAGGGCTGCGCTGCGTTCCGAAGCGGGATAGCCCGACGGCAACCTGCCGTCGGGCCTATCGTCACGATCTGCCAGATAGCCAACGCCAGGCGCGGCGCCAGAAGCCGGGAGCCGCCTTGACGGGAGCGGGCTGAACGGCAAGTTCGATCGCTGGCGTCTGCCCGTAGAAGCGCGCTTTGGCAGCGCGGTCACGACGACGCTCGGCTTCGACCTGCTCGTCACTCCAGGGGCCGGCCTCGATCACCTTGCTGCGGTCGATCACATAGTGTGACCGGCATTTCAGCGTCCAATTGCCGATCGACGGCCGCAGGGAGACGGTCTCGCCATCGAACGTCATCTTCCAGTCCGTCGGCGTGAAGGGGGCGACGACCTCCTCGCCGCAACCGCAGCAGCAGCTGTGGGCTGATGTGGCATATTCCATCGAAACATAGAGAATGCCTGCCTCAAGGCGCTCAGGGATGTGTTCGACGAAACGATGTTCGAGTCGCTTGTGCCGTATCACGCGAGATCCCCGTTGATCAGCATGTTGCCGTCGGTGGTGTAGGTGCAGTGATGCTCGCGCTCGAGGTCGCGGTAGAAGCCGCGAATCTTCTTCCACTTGACGACCGCGAGGACAGCATTCAGGGCGTTGAGATCCGCGACCTGGATGTTGGAGGCGTAGATGTCCTTGGCGCCGCCGCCGACGAAGGAAATGCGCTGCCGCGCGTGATCGCGCTTCTCCGGCGTACTGGCGGTGACGCGCAGGATGCCGCCCAGCGACCCCTCGTCGAGCTCGAGCCCCATGCCAACATCGACGAACGCGGCGCCGATCGCCTCGAGCTTCTCTACGATCAGCCGCTTAGCGTCACCCGCATCGAGGGACAGGAACGCGAAGGTGACGCCGTCGAGAAGGTGAATGTTGTCGACGCCGAGCGCGACATCGTGCGCCACGATGTTCCGGTGCATCCGGCTGTAGATGCGCTTCAGGTATTCGACCTTCTTGGGCGCTTCCCGCAATTCCTCCAGGCTCGGAGCGCCCGGCGCGCGAAACGCGTTATGGGTCAGGAACTCGTCGCTGTCGAACAGCCGGATTTCCCGGACAGGCGTCTTGGCGACGAAATCCAGGATGTAGCCGCCGGTCCCCCCGACGCCGATGATGGCGACCCGCTCGTTGACGAGTCGCTCGGTCAGGACGCCGATCCCGACACGGTCGGAGGCGGTCTCGACATAGTTGAAGACGCTGTCCTCCTCCTCTTCCGGTTCGCGGAAGGTGCGAGGCGTCGCGCCGGACTTCAGCACTGCGGCCGGGCCCGCGAGGATATTCGCGTAGCTCGTCATCTTGTGGTGGTAGTCCGAGTAGCCGCCGTCTGGCTTGCTGGAGAAGCTGTGCGTCGCCTTCAGGCCGTGGCCGAGATCGAAGGCGCCGGCCGCATGCGAGATGCCCTGGATGGGCCTGCCGTCGGCGTGGCACGGGAAATCGCCGTCCCAGTGGATGACATGGGTGTCGGGCGGGCGCGTCTGATCTCCGGCCAGCGTGAGGCTGGAGATGAGGGTGCCGATGCGCACCTCCCGGCGCGCATCGACATACGGCACCTCGCGCATAACGAGATACCCGCCCTGCTGCTGGACGAAGTAGCCTTCGTCCCGCAGCCGCTTGAGGTCCGGATTACGACTGAACAGTGCGCGTGACATTGAACACCGTGCCCTTCTTCTTGACGTCGACGGAGCCGCCAACCCCGAGCTCACCGGCGGGCGGCGTCGACGCCGCGTGCCGGTAGGTCATCGAGAAGACGACGTTGGGTTCGTGCTGGCCCGGGAAGGCGAGCTGGACGATCTGTTCGAACGTCACCGTGCGGGCGTTCACCGTGCGCGGCCGCGAATTGACGATGATCTCGAACGTCAGCCGCGCGGTGATGAACCGCTCGATGCCGGGCTGGACCAGATCGATCAGCTCGCCATGCTCGATCAGGCGATCTTCACCGCCGGGAACCTCGAGGAAGACGGCCTCCCCCTCGCCGGGCTTGGCGAGGCCGTAGAGCACCGTGCCGCTGATGACCGGCTTGCCCCAGAGCAGCTCGTGGTCGTTGAGGGTCAGCTTGAAGTCGCGGTCGGTCTGGAAGGCGATGAACCGCTCGGCGCCGCGCTCACGCAGGTCGAACGGCTCGTTGAGCCTCACATCCTCGAAATCGCCCGAGGGCAGGATCGCGATGAGGCTGTAACCGTCCCGCGGGTCGAGTGCCGCGGCTTCCAGCAACTGGCGGCCGAGCGGCACGGGATCGCTCACCACACGGGACTGGAAGTTGAGATCGCCCTGCGCGAGGAGAAAGCGATACCCCCGCGCCGGACGCAACGCCCGGCCTTCGCGCAGGGCGTCGCCGAGATCGTCGTAATCAAGAAGTTCTTCGGTGTTCATAAGATTGGGTCCTTAGGTTCGGCCGAGGCAGCGCCGCGGCTCTAAGGGTCCAATCGGAGCGACGGAGGCCGACCGGTAAGGTCAGACGAACTTTTTTTGCAAGGGGCCGTCGGGGGTCTGCCCGCAGATGAAGAAGGCCGGGCAGTTCGGGCAGGTGCGCGACGAAACCTCGGCCGGAAACCGTCCGGCGCGGATGTCGCCGAGAAACTTTGCGAGCTTGTCCTTGCGCCCCTTCAGCTCCCGATCGGACAAGGCAAGCGCATGTGCCTCGCCGTCGGAAAGATGGACGAGCTCTGCGACCGCGCCGGGAAAGGACTGCCTGACCGCCAGCATCAGCGCCGCCGCGCCGACATCCTTGCCCTCGGCCGACCGCATGTGACCCGTGCGAATGCGGCGCACGGCGCGGATGCCGTCCGGCCGCACCAGCACCTCGTCCGGCCGAACGATGATCTCCTCGCCGCCGAAACTGAGGCTGAGCGCGACCGGCGCTTCGGGGACTGCTTCGGCGCGGTTCGCCAGGAAGAAGCGCAGCATTGCCAGCGCCAGATCGCGGAATTCCGCGCGATAGCCGTGCTCGCCGAGCCCCTCGCCGGCGAGCGCCGCATCGATGCGATCTTGCAGCGCCTGCTCGGACACGGGTCCATCCGACGCGATCACCGCCTCGACCACCACGCGAACCGCCTCATGCAGATGCATGAAGGCGGTCGCGGTTCGCCGGCCGCCGACCTGCAGGACATGCGTGTAGAAGAAGCGACGCGGGCAGGATTCATAAAGAGCGATCTGCGGGGCGCCTAACCGCAGCCGTCCGTCGACCACCAAATCGATATCCCGAGCTTCCGCGGCCACGGGAAGCGGCCGTGCCGGCACGAGCGAACGGCGTGTTAAGGTCGCCCCGAGACGGTCGAGGAATGGCGAAAGCGGTCGGTTGTGGCCGTTACTCTTCTCGGTCGGCGCATAAAGGATCAGGCGATCGCGGGCGCGCGACTGCGCCACGTAAAATAGGCACTCCTGCTCCTCGGCCTGACCTGCGCGGAACGCCTCCAGCGCACTGCCCTCCGCCCCCGCGATCATCCCGTCGGGCGCCGGACAGGGCGGCGCCGGCGGCGTGCGTGGGATCGTGTCGCTGTTAAGCCCAGGAATATGGACGCCACCGAACTCTAGGCCCTTGGCGCCATGGATGGTCATCAGCCGCACGGCGTCGAGATGCTGGGCGGCCGCCGGCAATTGGCGCAGGTCGCGGTCGTCGCCGAGCCGCACGAGCCTGCGCACACGATCGAGCAGGCGCGTGATGGGCAGCCCGCGTCCGGCCGGTTGTACCCGCACAAAGTTGAGGAATTGCCAGATCGCGATGCCCCGTGTGCGGTCGGCGAGATCCTCCGACGCGCCCAGGCGCGCGGCGATGCGTGTGCGATCGAGCAACAGCGTCGCGAGCACGGTCCAGGGCGAGGCCGTCTGATCGAAACCATCGAGCGCAGTCGCGAGCTTGGCAACGGTCTGCCGCCCCCTGTCGCTCAAACCGGGGATCGCCTCGCCATGCCGCAGCCAGCCCGCCGGCGCGTGCTCGGCCGCCCGCAGATGGTCGAAGACCGCGACCACATCGGCAAAGGAGGTGGCGAAGTCTCGCCAGCAGGCAATGCGCACCAGGCCCATGGCGCGCCGATCGACTAGGATCGAGAGGAGAGCCAGGAGATCCTTGACCTCACCCCGCTCGAACAGACTTCCCAGGAAGAGGACCGGCACGCCGAGCCGTTCCAGGTCCTGCCCGATCGTCGACAGCTTTTCGTTGCCGGTGCACAGGACCGCCTGGTCACGATAGGCGTAGCCGTCACGCCGCAGCTCCTCGATAGCGTCGGCCAGGGCGACCTGCTGCTGCTCGGCGCGCTGGACCGTGCGCAACTCGGGCCTATGTCCATTGGCGTCGCGGTCCGCGTCGAGGCCACTATCCGCATCGCCGGCGCGCATCGTGATCGCGAAACTGGAGAAGCTGGCGACAATCTCCGGCACCGAACGATAATTACGCTTCAATCGACCGCGATTGCCACCGGCGAAGTCCTCCTTGCCGAACCGGGTTATGTTGAAGGATGAGGCACCGCGAAACCGGTAGATCGACTGCTTGGCGTCGCCGACCATCCAGAGATTGCGGCCGTCGGGCCGCAGTGCGCTCAGCAGCCGCACGCTGCTGCGGTTCACGTCCTGATACTCATCCACCAGGACATGATCATATTGCGCCTGCAGCGCCGCGCAGATGGCCGCCTCCTTTTCGAGCAGTTGCACCGGCAAGGCGACAAGATCGCCGAAGTCGATGCAATGCGCGTTGCGCTTGAGCTGTTCGTAGGCCGCGTAGACGCGGGCAACCTCGCCGGCGCGTTCCGCCGCCTCGCGCGCATCCGAGTCCTGGGCTTTCGCCTGCATGGCGTCGGCGAGCGCGGCGTAGGTTTCGGCGTCGACCACCTCATCCTTCGCCCGCGATACGGCGGCCAACATGTCGGCAATGATCTGGGTCGGATCGTAAAGATTGCGGTAGTACGCGAGCCTAAGCCGCGGGAACTCCCCCTCGAGGAGTTCGACCGCTTCGGTCCGGTCCATCATCCGCGGGTCCTTCGGCAGGCCGAGCTCCGCATGGAAACGACGGATGATATCGAGGCCGAAGGCATGGAACGTGCCGATCCACATCGCGGCCGCAGCCTCGGGCCGCTTGCGCGCGATCCGCTCGGCCATCTCGCCCGCTGCCTTGTTCGAAAAGGTCAACAGCAGTATGCGCCGTGGATCGACGCCCTCGCCTAGAAGGCCCTCGACGCGCGCGATCAGCGTCTGCGTCTTGCCGGTGCCAGGCCCCGCCTCAAGCAGATAGGCTTCGCCGCGATGCGCCGCAGCGGCCGCTTGCAGCGGATTGAGCGGCCGTTCGACATGCGCCGCAGTCGCGGCGGGAGGCACGGGCGGCAGCAGCAAAGCATCGAACAACTGCTGCGCGACGACCTCGAACGGCGCGCCGAGCTTCGCGGCGATGGCGGACGCGGCGAGCCCTTGGTCGACATGGAGCGCCCGCGCGACGGTGCGCGGAAGCAGCAGTTCGCGCGCGAACAGGTCCATCTGGACTTCGCGGCGTTGCCGGCGTCCATAATCGACAACCCGATCCATTCCGACTGGTGAGGGCTCGGCCGGGCGTGCCGGATCAATCATCGGCGCCGCTTCGCCACCAGGATCGTCGCCCAGCTCGACATGGCCGATCTCATGCGCCACGAGGAAAGCTTGCTCGAACGGAGAGCCCATATTCTCGTGAAGAATCAGATCGTCGGCGGCGACGAAAGTCGCGCGGCCGCCATTGAGGACGGCTGCGCCGGCGGCAGTCCGTTCGACATCAATCCCCCGCCGCTTGGCCTCGGCGACAGCAAAGTCATAGGGCGACCAGGGATCGGCGCCGGATGCAACGAGGCGAGCGTGAAGCTCGGCGGCGACTTGCCTGGCGAGCTCCACACTGTCCATGTCAGTCCGCCTCCGCCAACAGCCGGGCGCGCTTCTCGGCCGGGACGCCGGCATCGATCAGCACTTGCTCGAAGGTGACCTGCTCGCCGGCCACCGGTTTGCTGTCGGCCTTATAGCTGCGCGCGACAATCAGGTGCGCTGGCCCCCAGGACGACTCCAACTGTGCGACAGAGCTGCGCATCGCATCCGCCAATATCGCCAGGAAGCGTCGCGGGATACTGACGAGAGAGACCCGCCGTTCGCGCAGTGCGGTCACGACCTGCCGGGGCACGTCCAGACGCTGCGCGACGGCGCGCCAGTCATCGACCGTCAGCGCCGCGAAAGGGTCGGCTGCTGCCGCCGGCATAACCTTCGCGTGTTGCGACCAGGCAGCGTCGATCAGCGCCCGATCGGTAGCAGAGAGGGGTGCGGCATCTTCATAAGCCTCGCGGCTGAGTTCGCGCGAGAGGTCGATGAGCTCCCCGGCATATTCCGGGTATAGCCGCAGATAGCGTTCCAAGGTCGACCGGCCAGGCTCGCTCTCGACCGCGAACGCGTCGAGCACGGCCTCGCGGGATGGACGTCCGCCGCCGGGGCTCACCGCTCTTCTCCGTCGGCCATGGCAGCTCGCAGGGCGGCGAAGGCCTTGTCGCGGTAGGTTCGGACGGTCTTTTCGGAGCGGCCCAAAGCCTTGGCGATGGTCATGACGTCCGGCTCCTTGGAGTCGATGGGGAAGCCCTGTCTCAACATGTGAATGATCCTGCTTTGTTCTGTCGGTAGAGCTTCAATCGCCGCATCCAGGCGCGACCGGTAAGACGGGTCGTCGAAATCCGACACGGCGAAGGGATCGTGGGTCCCTGCGGCCGCCTCGACCTCCGGTGACAGTTCTCCGCTCTCCTCGTCATATTCGAGGGGCTGGGAACGGTTTTCGTCGCGCCAGGCCTTTTCCTGCGCATCGCGCCGCAGGCTCGCTAGCGCGCCATCGAAGCGCACCTCGAAGTAGTCGACCTTTTCGTCGTAGGCGGCGCGGTCCGCCGAAAAGAGCTCGACGAACCGGCCGAACACCTTGTCGCGCACGACCCCGCGCGTCAGCGATTCCGTCTTTCCATCGGAGCTTTCCGCCCTGGGCAAACTGCGCAGCACCCGTTCGGTCAAGATCCGATAGAGGCGCTCGAACCACACCTCGTTGTTGTCGCGACGGCTCGCGCGAATGAAGTAAACGAGACATTCGCTCGGGACGTAGCCCGGGTCCGAGCGCTTGGTGATTTCCGCCCTGGCGATCAAGCCATCACGCGGCAGGACTGCCAATTCGGCGATGAGGGCTTCTATCTTCGGGTCGCGCTCGTAGAGTTCGCCGCTGAGGCGGCGTTTGCGCAGCGGGGTTACGATCGCTTCGCCCGCGCCACGCGCGTCTGCCTTTTGCCCGGTGTCGAAAGCTCCCTCCAACTGGTTCATCGCGCGGCCCCGCCTCCCGTATCGCCCTTCTTGTTGAGACGCGTCTCGAGCGAGCCGATGCTGTCGAGCACCGCCTCGAAATCCGGTGGATCGCCAAAGATCATGCCCTGCATGGCCCTGTAGTCGACGCGCAGTTGCTCGATCATCGCGTCATGCGGGGCGAGTGCAAACGAGCCAGGCGCAGCGCTCGCGAGATCGAAGTCCGGTCGATTGAAGAACATCCGGGCGTGCGCGACGCAATCCGCACCGAGCGCCGGATCAGCGATGGCGGCGGCGCCGACGCGGGCCGCGGCGAGCTGGTGCAGGTCATAATAGTGACGGGAAACGCGTTGGCCGCCCCCGCGCAGCTCGCCGCGCTTGTCGAACCAGCGCCGCAGCCCATGGAGGATGACAACCTTGTCCCAGAAGGTACGTTCCGGATCGACCGTGCGGACGGCCGGCACGGTCAGGTCGAGCGCCGGCAGATCATCATCGACATAGGGTTTGATCGGCACTTCGCTGTTCGGATCGAGCGCGGATTTCGCGCCCGACTCGATCTTGATCGCTGCCCGCACATAATCCGATCGCGGCGTCGCCGCGGGATACCAGATCAGAAGCGTCTGCCCGTCGGGATCAGCGTCATCGGCTTCCACTCGGGCCGCGCCGGCATCGAGGCCGGCAGCCTGAAGCCGGTCCTGCAGGATCTGCGTCAACTCAGCCCGCAGCGGGCCGTTGATGTAGGCTTGGCAGGCGTCCTTGATCGCATCGAGGCGCGCCCGGCGCTTTTTGCTACTCAGCGCTTCGAGCTCCTCGATGGTCGCCGGCTCGCCGATGTCGTCCCGAAACACCGTGACATCAATGTCTTCGGAGAAGCGATTGATCAAACCAAACCCTTTGGACAGGGAGGTTCCACCTTTGAAGAGGAGGCGGGGTCCGCCCTCTTTCAAGCCATTGAACAAGGCATCCAGCGTCCAGCAGACCCAGAAGTCCTTCTCGATATTCTGAGACGCCGTGCCGAGGCGTAGCGCCGTCGTATCGAAGGCGCTCAACATCGCGTCCGACCCGGCCGCGAGAACCTCGTCGAAAGCCGGATTCATGTCTTCACCGCCCGGGCTGCACCGCGCTTGGCAGTTTGTGCCTTCTGCGGGGAAAGCGGCTTTCGCTTGGGCCGGGCGACGGCAGCATGACGCTGATCATCGGCATCGTCCGCCGTTCTTTGTTGATGACGATCATGATCAGCATCATCACGATCATCATCGACGTGCCGACGACGAACGCCGGCGTCGCTTTCAACGAGCGGCTTGAGAAACACCCACATCCATGTCGGAAGAGCTGTCATACCGGCAGTGAGATCCGCTTTGAGGGGCGGTCCCACCGTGGGATCTTCGAAAAGATTGGCGAGCTTGCGCCTAACCTGATCACTTTCTCCTTCACGAACCATGAGATCGCGCAGCCAGTGAAGCGCTTGGACGACGCGCATCGCTGGTCGTCCGGCCCAGAATAGCTTGCTGGCCGCGGTTGGACGGAAGGTGATCGTTACGTTGCCGAGCTTGATCGCGCGGCGCCGAGCGTCGGTGTGCACCACGATTTTGGCGGGGACGGCGTCAGTTAGGCCCAGATCGTTCGCCGCGGTCATGCCGTCGACAAGCATCCGGGTTTGGTCACGTCGCCCGACGGCGTCGATGACTGAGCGCGGATCAGGCGGATTGGGTTTCTGGGTGAGTTTGTTGAAGCCAGGCTGATCGTAGAGCCCACGATCAATCCGCCTAAGGATTTCGACCTTCGTCAGCCGCTGCAACGCCTTATCGACCGCGTCCCGCGAGGCGAGATCGACGAAGTCACTGGGCGTCCAGACCTTGCGTGGCGCATCCGCACGGATGCGCTCGAGCATGGCTTTCTTCAGATCGGGCGAGTCGGTGTTCATGTCCGAAAATTGTAGTCCTTTTTCGGACGCGAACCAAGTGGATTGTCCGAAATAAATATACAAATTTCGGACAATCTAAATAGGTAGGCCGCCCACCTGAGAATGGCTCCTTCGGCCGTATGCAACTTTGCCGACCGTCCTGGCGAGCCAGCTCGGTAGCTGGGGCGCGACCGCGACGAGTTCGCCGAACGTGGAAGACGGCAACTTGCGCTTCAACGTCATCAAGGCGGCTTCTGCCTTTTCCGGCCCCAGCCAGGCGAGCGCTCGCACCGCCTGTCCGGCGGGCCGATCGGCCAGCGCCAACTGCCAGCGCGGCGCATGCCGCAGCTCGACGACCTGCTGGCCCAGATTCATCGTCCGGCTACGGCCCGATGTCAGATAGACCGACCGGACCGGCACCTGTGTCGTGAGGCCGAGCGCGTTAGCGGCCGCGGCACCGTTCGACACGATGGTTTCGCCGCGCTGGAGCGCGAGGGCTTCGACGGCCTTCTCGACGGAGGGCGCGCGGACGCCGAACCGACTCGAAACCGGGCGCAGATAGACGCCGCGCCCGGCACGCATCAGCCGGCCACGTTCAGCCAGTCGCGACAAGGCTTGATCCACCGCGGCGCGATTGCCGAGATGGAGCAGGCTCTTCGCCGCGATCGGAGCGCCCTCGGGCAAGCCCTCGGCGTGCGCCAGAATCTGTTCGGTCAGTCGTTGCACGGCACTTTTCCTGTCAGAAATATATGCGGTTTTCTGACAGTTTTCAATCTCCCCCAAACCGACTGGAAGGGCCAGCGATTGAGAGGGGGCCTGGAGGGGAAAGCCTTCCCCTGCGGCCGAGCCCAGGGTCTCGGCCGACCGCTTCTGCGGGGAGACCCCGCAACGCCCCCATTAGAGTGAGAGTGTGGACCGGATTTCCGTGACGGGTTGAGGGTCGGGAGAGAGTCTTCCGGCGCCCGTCATGGAGTTTGATCCCATGAACATGCAGGTTCTCGATGCCCGGCGCGACGTGAGTGGCGGCTGGAAGGTGGACGTCAACCGCGGCGAGCGCATCGGTCGGGTTTCCTCGGAGTGGTTCTCGCGACCCGACGACGAGCGCTATCTCTCGCTCGCCGAACTCGGCCGGACCGTCCGCGAGCGCACCGAGCGCAGCCGAACGCGCGTTGTCGAATCCGCGCTTATCCATGTCGAAGCCAGCCGCACCGATCCCGAACGGCTTGCCCTGATCCTACCAGGCGCCGACAAGCCCATCGCTCCGACGCACTGGAGTTTCGGTCAGCTCGCGAGCCAGGTCGGCGCGCCGGCCGCCTATCTGCGGCAGCTCCCCGCCGCGCTCGCCGGCATCAACCTGCAATATGGGCTGACCGCCCACCGCGCCGAGCAGATCAAGACCCTCGAGACCGACGACGGCCGCGTCGAGCTGCGCGCCGTGACCGGCCCCGACTACGGCCGGATCTACGACCACGAGCTGGTCGAAGCCGTGCAGCGCATCGCCGGCAACGGCACCGGCGACACCCGTTGGAAAGTGCCCGGTGTCCTCGACTGGTCGACCGGCGTCTATAATCCGCGCGTCGACATCACCAAGGACACCACGACGCTCTACGCTTCCGATCGCGACGTCTTCCTTTTCCTCGTCGACGATCTGAATCCGATCGAAGCCGGCAAGCTCGCGGATGGATCGCCCGATCTCTATTTCAGGGGCTTCTATGCCTGGAACAGCGAAGTGGGCGCCAAGACCCTTGGTATCGCGTCCTTCTATCTCAGGGCCGTGTGCCAGAATCGCAATTTGTGGGGCGTCGAAGATTTCGAGGAGATCTCCATCCGCCATTCCAAATACGCCGCTTCGCGCTTCGCCCATGAGGCGGCGCCGGCCTTGCTCAGCTTCGCGGACTCCTCACCGCAGCCGTTCATCACCGGCATCAAGGCGGCGCGCGAACGCATCGTCGCGCACAAGGACGAAGAGCGCACCGAATTCCTGCGCCGCCGCGGCTTCTCGAAAGCCGAGACGGGCAAAATCATCGACGCGGTGCTGGCCGAGGAAGGCCGCCCGCCGGAAAGCATCTTCGATTTCGTCCAGGGCATCACCGCCGTCGCGCGCGACAAGCCCCACCAGGACGCGCGGCTCGAGCTCGAAGGCAAGGCCAAGAAGCTGCTCGATCGCGCCGCCTGATCCCCGCAATGCCGGAGATGCGGTTGTCCGTGTCTCCGGCTTTGCGTCCCCTAGCCATACTGTTTCCGGGCTGTCTTGTGGCCCAGATCCAGGTCACCTATTCAGTGGTGCGGCATGGAGCACAATCGCCAAACGAGCGACTGGATACAGAATGGTAGAGCAGGCGCCTGCGGAATATTACATCGATGAAAGCGGCAATACCGGCGACCTGAGCACGGTCAAAATCGACTCCTACTTCGTCGAACAGCGCATGTTCGCCTTGGCTGCATTCGGCTGCACGCTCGACCAGGACTTCACCGATAAATTGGGCGCACTAAAAAAGGCGCACCGCATCCAGTCGTCGGAGCTCAAATCAAAACAGGCTTATGACAAGCCGCGCTTCATCTTTGATCTTCTGGACCTCCTTGAGACGCGCCGCGCCCCAATCTTTATCGAGCTTGTCGACAAGCACTTCTTCGTTGTCGTGAACATCATCGAGCGAATGGTGGTGCCCTATGTGGGGGAATGCGACACTCAACCTGGCGCCCTTTGGATGAAGGGCGTTATGGCGAACTACATGGCGCTATATGCACCTCCCGAGCTGGCTCACGCCTTTGCCGCATGTTGCCAAAGCAGAGACCACGCGGAAATACGCGAACTTTACAAGCAAATAATTCGGTGGGCGCAGGGAAGCGGAGTTCCGCCTACTGACGTGGCGGCGGGGATCATCCGTTTTGCGCGCGACAGCTTGAAGGACTTCCGCAAGCTGCCGAAAGCCAAGGCCGTCGAGCGGGCATTACCGATTCCCGACAAGAATCCCGCCGGGAAGCTGCTCTGGGTTCTGCCGAACCTGACATCGTTCACCAACATCTACGCCCGGATCAATCGCTTCGCGCGAAAGCAGGTTTCCGGCGTGACGCTGTTCCACGACGAGCAATTGCAGTTCGGAGACATTCTTCTGCACAACAAGAAGCTCGCAGAGGACCTGGCGCAGCTTGGCGTGAAATTGCCCCTGCAGACGGCCGACTTCGAATTCTCGCAGGCGGCCGACCTGCAATTCCAGCGATCGCACGATTCTATCGGCATTCAGGTCGCCGACGTCCTCGCCGGTTTCATCGCGCGATATGTACAGGACGCTGTGTGGGGCGGCGCCCCCATGCATCCTGACAAGGTAGCGATTTTCCGCCGCCTCGTCGCAACAGGCGACCGCAGCTTGGGTTCGGGTGTCAACTTCGTCGCGCCCGACAACATGATCCGCTTCCTCGGCATCGAACCGCGCTCGAATTTCTAGGGCGGCATCAAGCCGTCATGGGCGAATACGAAGGACTGGCGCGGGATCATCGCCGGTTCTGGCAGTGACCTTACCGATGGCGTTTGATGGTGTCGCTGCCCTCCTAGAGTGAGAGGGCGGTGCTTCGCTTCGTGACGGGTTTAGGGTCGAGAGAGAGGCTTTCGGCGCCCGTCGCGGAGTAAGTCTCATGGCAACTGCCATTCAGAAGATCACCCTGTCGTCGGCGCAGGACATCCCCTTCAACAAGCTGGTGCTGAGCCAGTCGAACGTCCGCCGCGTCAAGGCTGGCGTCTCGATCGACGAGCTGGCCGAGTCGATCACCCGGCGCGGTCTCATCCAGTCCCTCCACGTCCGGCCGGTGCTCGATGCCGACGGCCAGGAAACCGGCATGTACGAAGTGCCGGCGGGCGGGCGTCGCTTCCGCGCGCTGCAGCTCCTCGTCAAGCAGAAGCGCCTCACCAAGACCTCCAAGGTGCCGTGCGTGGTGTCGGACGCCAATGCCGACATCCTCGTCGACGAGGTGTCGCTGGCCGAGAATATCGAACGCGCCCCGCTGCATCCTCTCGACCAGTTCCGCGCGTTCCAGGCGATGCGCGAGAAGGGCATGACCGAGGAGGCGATTGCGGCTGCATTCTTCGCGTCCGTCCAGGTCGTGAAGCAGCGGCTTCGCCTCGCGGCCGTCTCGCCGTCATTGCTCGATATCTATGCCGAGGACGGCATCACGCTCGAACAGCTCATGGCCTTCACCGTCACCAACGATCATGCGCGTCAGGAGCAGGTCTGGGAGTCGGTTCGCAATAGCTGGCAGAGGGAACCCTACCAGATCCGGCGCATGCTGACCGAGACCGCCGTCCGCGCATCCGACAAGCGGGCCGTATTCGTCGGCATCGATGCCTATGAAACCAACGGCGGCTGCGTGCTGCGCGATCTCTTCCAGGATGACGACGGCGGCTGGCTGCAGGATCCTGCGCTGCTCGATCGCCTGGTCGCCGACAAGCTGAAAGCCTCCGCCGAAGCGATCGCCGGCGAAGGCTGGAAATGGATCGAGGTGGCGATGAGCTTCCCCTATGGCGCCACCCACGGCCTGCGCGAGATCGTGGGCACGCCGCTCGACCTGACGGCTGACGAACAGGCGACCATCGAGGCGCTCAACGCCGAGTGCGCCAAGCTGGAGGCCGAATATGAGAACGCCGACGAGTTGCCGGACGAGATCGATCAGCGCCTTGGCGAAATCGAAACCGCGCTCGCCAGCTTCGACGAGCGGCCGGTCCACTACGAACCCGCCGACATCGCGATCGCCGGGGTCTTCGTCAGCCTGGACGCCGACGGCACGCTGTCGATCGACCGCGGCTATGTCCGACCCGAGGACGAGATCGCCAACCAGGCGGGCGATGGCGAGGGTGAAGAGCAGGATGGCGGCGACGATGACGCTGACTATCCGGCGTCGCCTTCGGTCCAGCGCGCGGTCATCACCATCTGCGGCAAACCTGCCGAGCCCGAGGAGGAGGACGAGGACGACACGATCAAGCCGCTCCCCGATCGACTGATCACGGAGCTGACCGCCGATCGCACCCTCGCGCTCCGCGACAAGCTCGCCACCGATCCCTCGGTCGCCTTCGTCGCCGTCCTGCACAAGTTCTGCCAGGACGTGTTCTACGGCGGCAGCCAGTACGGCTTCGCGATGGAGGTCAGCGTGCGGGGCACGACCTTCCATTCGCAGCCCGAAGGGCTTCGTGACAGCGTCTATGCCAAGGCGATCGAGGCCCGGCACGATAGCTGGCGCAAACGGCTCCCGGCCAAAGTCGCTGATCTCTGGGATGGGCTGGCCGCACTGACTGGCCCCGAACAGGCCGAACTCTTCGCCCATTGCGCTTCGTTCGGCGTCAATGCGCTTTATGAGCGGGCCGATCGCTACGGTGGCCGTGTCTCGGCGCATAGTGTCGAACAGCGCATCGCCGAAGCCGATCGCCTGTCGCTGGCGGTCGGGCTCGACATGGCCGAAGCCGGGTGGCGGCCGACCGTCGCCAACTATCTCGGCCGCGTCACCAAGCCCCGCATCCTCGAAGCGGTGCGTGAAGGCGCCGGCGAGCGCGCCGCCCAACTCATCGCACATCTGAAGAAGGGCGACATGGCGACCGAAGCCGAACGTCTCCTCGCCGAGACGGGCTGGCTGCCCGAACCGCTGCGCAATTCCGGCGCCGATGCCGAAAGCACCGAGGCGGACTCTGGCGAGGGCGACGAGGCGTTGCCGGACTTCCTCGACGGCGATGACGAGGAGACCAACACCGATGATGAGGAGGAACGGCACCTCGCCGCCGCGGAGTGACGGCGGTCCTCATCTGACTTGACGGGCCCGGCGTCCCTTCGGGGGCGTCGGGCTTTTTTCATGCGCGCCGATCGAGAGGGAGAGTTTGGCCCGGACGTGGCGAGCCGGACATGGAGGAGAGAGCGCCTGCCGGCTCTCCCGTTCCCTGCTCTCCGGGAGTGGCCTCATGGCCGACTATTTCACCCATTTCTCATGCCTGCTCGATGTCGGCACGCCCGAGACCGCTGCCCGCGCGCTCGATCTCTACAACCAACTGTCCGAGGACGGAGCATCCGAGGAACCGCCGTCCGATGGCTTCCTCCTGTCCATCCAGCCCGAGCATGGCGGCTCCAAACTCTGGATGCGCGACGATGTCACCGGCGATCCCGAACGGCTGATCCAGTTCGTCATACGCTGCGCCGCCGAATTCCACCTCACCGGCCGATGGGGCTTTCAGTACGCCAACACCTGCTCCCGGCCGCGTCTCGATGGCTTCGGTGGCGGCGCGCATGTCCTCGATCTCGCGACCGGCGAAACTGTGGCGTGGATCTATACCAACGGTTGGCTCGCCGAGGTGATCGATGGCGGCGATGGTGCCTGACATCATCGAGACCATTGTCTGTCGCTTGATGGCGCGGCCGGGCCGCGCCCCTTGAGAGCGAGAGGAAGGCCGGGACGGGTTTGAGCCCGTCCGGTCCGAGAGAGAGCGCCGGCGGGCTTTCCCGCTCCGCTCTCCCGAGGACGTCTCCCATGAATGCTCACACCCTTGCGGCGGCGCTGCCGACCGCCGCCGATCAGCCGACCGACGCTGCCGCCATCCATGCCGCGGCACTTCTCCTCCTTCCTCACATCGAGCGCGGCGAGCGCATCGACGCCGCGGTCTTGCGCACCGCCATGGAGACCGCCTTCGGCGCGTCCGATACTGCCGGCGCCTGGGACTGGAAGGACGCCTATGACGCCTGCGAAGCCGCAACCGTCCTCATGCTCCGCAAATACGGAAAGGCGCTTTTGCGCAAAGCCGGGTCTCCGGCTGCGGCGGTTCCTCTGTTCGGCAAGATCGCGGGACTTCTGCCCACCCACACGCGCCGCTCCGAGGAGGCGCAGGCCTTCCAGCAATTCTCGACGCCGATCCCGCTCGGCCTGGCCGCGATCACTGCGGCCGCCATCACACCCGCCGATCGCGTGCTCGAACCATCGGCCGGCACCGGCCTGCTCGCCATCCTCGCCGAGATCGCCGGCGGCACGCTTGTCCTCAACGAACTCGCCGAAACCCGGGCCGCACTCATCTCCTCCCTCTTTCCGGCCATTCCCGTGACCCGCTTCGACGCAGCCCAGATCGACGATCATCTCGACCCGGCGACCGTCCCAACAATCGTGGTGATGAACCCGCCATTCTCGGTCCTCGCCAATGTCGAGGGGCGTGTCGCCGACGCAGCCTATCGCCATCTCGCATCCGCGCTCGCGCGGCTCGCCGATGGCGGGCGCCTGGTCGCGATCACCGGCGCGAATTTCGGCCCCGACATACCGGCCTGGCGCGACGCCTTCGTCCGCCTGCAGGAGAGGGGCCGCGTCGTGTTCACCGCCGCCGTCCATGGCTCAGTCTATGCCAAGCACGGCACGACCGTCGAAACCCGGCTGACCGTGATCGACAAGATCCCGGCCGACGAGCCATCCGCATTTCCGGCGTCCCCCGGCACCGCTCCCGACATCGCCACGCTGATGACGTGGATCGCCGAGCATGTGCCGCCGCGCCTGGCTGTCGCGCCTGCTGTTCAGGTCATGCCGACCGGCGCCACGCCGCGCACCGTTCGCGGCTATCTCGCGCGCACCGCGGCGACATCGGCGACCCGCGTGGGCCTCGCCGATCCCGAGGGCGTGCCGCTCGCCTATGAGACCGTCGACTGGACCCCGGCCGAGGGCGCCCGCCTCAGCGACGCGATCTACGAGCAATACGGATTGCAGACGATCCGTATTCCCGGCTCTCAGGCCCATCCCACCAAGCTCGTGCAATCCGCCGCCATGGCCTCGGTCGCCCCGCCCAAGCCGAGCTATCGGCCGACGCTGCCAGCGACCATCATGGACTCGCTCTCAGACTCCCAGCTCGAAACCCTGATCTTCGCGGGCGAAGCCCATTCCGATTTTCTCGCAGGTTCCTGGACCATCGACGACACTTTCGATGTCGTGGCGGCCGCCGCCGATGATGCAAACGGCGTCGTCCGCTTCCGCCGCGGCTTCTTCATCGGCGACGGCACCGGCGTCGGAAAGGGGCGCGAGTCGGCCAGCATCGTGCTCGACAACTGGATGCAGGGCCGGCGCAAGGCGGTCTGGATCTCCAAATCCGACAAGCTGATTGAGGATGCGCAGCGCGACTGGTCCGCACTCGGCATGGAGCGCCTGCTGGTCACGCCGCTCTCGCGCTTCCCGCAGGGCAAGCCGATCACGCTGCCGGAGGGCGTCCTATTTACAACCTATGCCACGCTGCGCTCCGACGACCGCGGCGAGAAGGTTTCGCGGGTCAAGCAGATCGTCGAATGGTTGGGCTCCGATTTCGACGGAGTGATCATTTTCGACGAGGCGCACGCGATGCAGAACGCTGGCGGCGGCAAGGGAGAACGCGGCGATGTCACGCCCTCGCAGCAAGGGCGCGCAGGGCTTCGCCTGCAACACGCCTTGCCCGATGCTCGCGTCGTCTATGTCTCGGCGACCGGCGCCACCACGGTCCAGAACCTTGCCTACGCGCAGCGCCTGGGCCTGTGGGGTGGCGACGATTTTCCCTTCTCGACCCGCGCCGAGTTTGTCGAGGCGATCGAGGCCGGCGGCGTCGCGGCGATGGAGGTGCTTGCCCGCGACCTTCGCGCGCTCGGCCTCTACACCGCCCGATCGCTGTCGTTCGACGGCGTCGAATATGAGCTGGTCGAGCACGAGCTGACCGCCGAGCAGCGGCGCATCTACGATGCTTATGCCGGCGCCTTCGCCATCATCCACAACCATCTCGATGCGGCCATGGAGGCGGCCAACATCACCGGCTCGACCGGGACATTGAACCGCCAGGCCAAATCCGCCGCGCGCTCCGCCTTCGAAAGCGCCAAGCAGCGTTTCTTCGGTCATCTGCTGACCTCGATGAAGACGCCGACGTTGATCCGCTCGATCGCGGCGGACCTGGAGGCTGGGCATTCCGCGGTCATCCAGATCGTCTCGACCGGCGAGGCACTGATGGAACGGCGCTTGGCCGAAATTCCGACCGAGGAGTGGAATGACATTCGCGTCGACATCACGCCCCGCGAATATGTCCTCGATTATCTCGCCCATTCCTTCCCGGTGCAGCTCTACGAGCTCTTCACCGACGGCGAGGGCAATATGTCCTCGCGTCCGGTCTTTCGCGACGGCCAGCCGGTCGAGAGCCGCGAGGCGGTCGCCCGCCGCACAGAGCTGATCGAGAAGCTGGCGAGCCTTCCGCCGGTCCCTGGCGCGCTCGACCAGATCGTCCAGCACTTCGGCGCGGACATGGTGGCCGAGGTCACCGGCCGCTCGCGTCGTATCGTGCGCAAGGGACAGCGCCTTGTGGTCGAGACCCGCGCGGCGTCCGCCAATCTCGCCGAGACCCAGGCCTTCATGGACGACATGAAGCGCGTGCTCGTGTTCAGCGATGCCGGCGGTACGGGCCGCAGCTACCATGCGGAGCTGTCGGCGCGGAACACGCGGCTTCGCGTCCACTATCTGCTTGAGCCGGGCTGGAAAGCCGACGCCGCGATCCAGGGCCTCGGCCGCACCCACCGCACCAACCAGGCGCAGCCGCCGCTCTTCCGTCCGATCGCGACCAATGTGAAGGCGGAGAAGCGCTTCCTATCGACCATCGCGCGCCGGCTCGACACGCTCGGCGCGATCACGCGCGGCCAGCGCCAGACCGGCGGCCAGGGCCTGTTCCGGCCCGAGGACAATCTCGAGAGCCACTATGCGCGCGATGCCTTGCGCCAGCTCTATATCCTGATCGTGCGCGGCAAGGTGGAGGGATGCTCACTCCAGCGGTTTGAGGACACGACCGGCCTGAAGCTGATGGACGACAACGGCATCAAGGACGAGCTGCCGCCGATCACGACCTTTCTTAATCGCCTCCTGGCGCTCACCATCGACCTGCAGGACGTCCTGTTCGCCGCCTTCGAACAGCTCCTGACCGCCAAGGTCGAGGGCGCGATCGCCGCCGGCATCTACGACATCGGACTGGAGACGCTGCGCGCGGAGAGCTTCGTCGTCACCGATCGCCAGACCATCTACACCCATCCCGGCACCGGCGCGGAAACCAGCCTGCTGACCATCCAACAGCGCGAGCGCAACCGGCCGATGACCGCCGAGGAGGCGATGGCTTGGCTCGACGATCCGGCCGCCAAGTTGCTGGTCAACGAGCGCTCCCACCGCGCCGCCGTTCAGCTTCCAGCGCCTTCGCTGATGCTCGACGACGGGGAGATCGAACGCCGCGTGCGGCTGATCCGGCCGATGGAGCAGCATCACGCCTCCATCCGCATGATGGACGAAAGCCATTGGATCGCCGCCAGTCGCGCCGAGTTCACCGCCGCCTGGAACGCCGAGATCGCGGAGGTGCCAGCCTATTCCGATTCCACGATCCACATCGTCGCTGGCCTGCTGCTGCCGATCTGGAAGCGGCTGCCCAACGAGTCGAGCCGTGTCTATCGGCTCCAGACCGATGACGGGGAACGGATCATCGGCCGCCGCGTGTCGCCCGCATGGGTCGCCAACGCCACGACAGTCGGAACGACGAACCTGTCCGCCGACCATGCCTATGCCGCGCTCATCGAGGGCAAGACAATCCTCGATCTCGCCGAATGCCTCCAACTCCGCCGCGTGCGCGTCATGGGCGCCGATCGCATCGAACTCTCCGGCTTCACCGACGCGATGCGCGAGCGCCTGCGCGCCTTTGGCCTCTTCAGCGAGATCATCTCGTGGAAGCTCCGCTTCTTCGTGCCCGTCGGCGCGGACGGCGCGACCATCATCGGCAAGCTGATCGACACCTACCCGATCCAGCGCGTCGGCGAGCGGGAGGCAGCGTGATGGCCCGTCTCGACGCATCCGATCTCGCACAACGTCTCGGCCGACAGGCCGAGGCGGTGTGCCGCCGCTATCTCAGCAATGGCCACCGTCAGGGCAACTACTGGCAGGTGGGCGACGCCCGCAACACCAAGGGCCGCTCGATGTACGTCCGGCTCAAGGACTCGCCCAAAGGCCCCGCCGGGAAATGGACTGACGCCGCTACCGGCGAGCATGGAGACCTCCTCGACGTGATTCGCGAGAGCTGCGGCCTCATCGACTTCAAGGATGTCGCTGACGAGGCCCGGGTCTTCCTCAGCATGCCGCCGCCGGAACCGGAGCAGTCCGCGTTCCAGCCCCTGGCGCCTGCACCGCATGGATCGCCCGAAGCCGCTCGGCGTCTCATCCGCATGTCGCAGCCGATTCCAGGCACGATCGTAGCGGCGTATCTGCGGCAACGCGGCATTACGGATCTCCGGAGAACCGGAAATCTGTATTTCCACCCGCGCTGCTATTATCGTCCTGACGAGCACGCGCCGACCAAGACATGGCCCGCCATGATCGCGGCGGTCACCGACCTTGCCGGCAGGATCACCGGGGCGCATCGCACCTGGCTCGACCCCCAGCGCTTGGACAAAGCGCCGCTCGACACCCCGCGTCGGGCGATGGGCGATCTCCTCGGCAACGCGGTCCGCTTTGGCGTCGGTGGCGAGGTCATGGCGGCCGGCGAAGGCATCGAGACGGTCCTTTCGGTCCGACAGGTCGTGCCCAACATGCCGATGCTGGCGGCGCTCTCCGCAGCACATCTCGCCGCCATCCTGTTCCCTGACACGCTGCGGCGGCTCTACATCCTGCGCGATGATGATCCGGCGGGCGATAGTGCGCGTGATAGCCTGATCGAACGGGCGAACGCGGTCGGGATCGAGGCGATCGTCATCTCGCCGCAACTCGGCGACTTCAACGAGGATCTGCGCACCCTCGGATTCGCGACCCTCCGCGGCCAGATACGGGTGCAGCTCGGGCCGCAGGACGTCGCGCGCTTCATGGCGCTGGCGGCATAGTCGGTAAGGAAGCGGCAACGGCCCCGCCGCCGTACTCGCTCAGATGCAGGGGATCGGAGAGGACCGCGCCTCGGCCTTCGAGAGGGCGATCGGCCCACAGGCTGGCCGGCGCGGCAATGGCTGCGGCCGACTATTTTCCGGCGCGGCCCCAAGGGGCCGCTTTCCATCGCGAGGCAAAATAGCCGGCCTCCACCATCCTCCGCTGACGCTCCGGCCCCTCGCTTGCGCTCCGGGTGCAGCGCCGTCCCGCCGGTGGGCTTCGTCGCCATGAAGGCCGCGACGGTCGCGGTCCAACCGACGGAGCATCCGATGCGCGATCACGACGACTACGAACCGCACCACGAATCCTCACCGACCGACCACGTCCTCAACGAATTGCAGCTCCACGGCTACCGGCCTTTCGCCGACGAACCCGATCAGCGGCTTCTGCCGGACGGCAACGAGGTCGCGGGCGCGATCGCCGACATCTTCGACGCCCTGATCGTGACCCTGGAGGATACGCGCCTCGAACCCGACCTCGACGATCTCCTCTGGTCGACCGTGAACGTCTTTCATCGCGCCACCGAACGGATCAACCGCGAGCTCGACGACAACGAGCAGGCCCAAAAGCGCTCCCAGCGCGAACAGGACGGCAGCGAAGTGAAGTCAGTCGACCTCGAGCGCCTGATCGCCGAGGGCAAGACGCTGGTCGAACGTCAGACCGCCTTCGAACTGATGCGCGACCAGGCCGCCGAGCACTACGAACGCCAGGTCGGCAAAGCATGGCTCCCGCGGTCCGGATCGAAGGTCAATCATCGCAACCTCACCTCGGCGATGATCGACAGCCGCGACTTCATCATGGCGAAGAAGCGTGCCGAGCAGGAAGTGCTCCTGCCGCCTGGCCCCAAGATCGCCGTCACCGGCGGGCTCGATTTCGACAATCATCGTCTGATCTGGGCCAAGCTCGACCAGGTCCACGAAAAGCACCCCGACATGGTGCTGATCCACGGCAAGTCGCCGAAGGGTGCCGAGAAGATCGCTTCTCTCTGGGCCAGGAATCGCAATGTCCCACAGATCGGCTTTGCACCCGACTGGACGAAGCACGGCCGGGCAGCACCCTTCAAACGCAATGACGAGATGCTGCAAATCCTGCCGAAGGGCGTGCTGCACTTCCCCGGCACCGGCATCAATGACAACCTCGCCGACAAAGCCAAGAAGCTCGGCATCCCGGTGTGGAAATTCGGCGGCGCGTAAGCGCCGCCGCATCGGGCACCTGCTAAACGGCCAAGCCTATGGCATAACGCAACGAATGCAGCGACTGAAGCCACTCCCGAAACCGGCACGTTCGGACGCCGTTCTCGCTGCGGTTTTCCTGGAGAATGCCACCGTGAAGGCTGCAGCCGCCGAATGGGCGGCGGATCAAGGATTCGACAATCAAGCCCTTCATGCGATTGCAATTGCCATCGAACTCCTCCTCAAATCCTATCTGCTTAACGTCGCGACCGATGATGTTTGGAACCGCGCGAACATCGGGCACGATCTCGCCAAGGCACTCCATTATTCGGCTCAAGCCGGCTTGGTGCCTCCTTCACGCATCGAGTGGATTATCAGCCACCTCCATCCGCATTTTCAGCGTGGCGGGTTTCAGCGCGAGCCGTCGAGGAAATGGCCACCAGGCTTTGCGGATGACGCAGGTGAGGTCGCACGGCAGCTCGCGCAGACAGTACGGCTTCACCAACGTCACGGCCACATCGACTCGGCTCCCAGCCCGGAGAAGACCACTCCCCGCTGAATGGCGCTGGTCCTTGGTCCAGCCGATGGCCTGACGCCATCAACCCGTAAAGGGTCGGACTACGCATAGCGTGCCGCCGCGCCGGCGTTGCCTGCGCGGTGATTGCGGCCATCGGCCGAACACATCGGGCGCCTGTCAGCGGGGGGATGGTCCTCCGCTCGAAACAGGAGCCGGATCGATGTCCTTCCCCGACGCACACGCCTTCGCCTTCAGCCTCGCCACCACGCTGATGGCCGTCATCGTCATCTTCCGCGCGGGCGACGGCACTCTCTCGGTGACACCCGCAAACGAATACGACGGCGACGTCTCGGAGATCGTCCACGAGGTCGATCCCTTCGCGCCATGACGGCGCGCCACCCTTCCAGGCGACGCGGAGACCCCTGCGGTTTCCGCTCCCGACGGAGCACAGCTTTTGCTATGCGCCGTGGTGGTGGTGGAAGGCGCGACCGTCAGAATTTGCTCTTTCGGAGACACCACCATGATTATCCTCGGCATTGTCCTATCCTTCGCAGCCATCGGCATCTTGTGCTGGTTGCTGTTCACGCTCGCGGTGTTCGCACTGCCATTCTTCGCGGGCGTGACCGCCGGCACCTGGGCCTATGACACTGGCGCGGGCTGGCTCGGCGCCATCCTTATCGGCATGCTCGGCGCCGGCCTGACGTTGGGCGTGGGGCAGCTCTTGCTTGGAATTGTCCGCCCGCTCTGGGCACGCCTGCTGATCGCGCTGGCATTTGTCGCACCCGCGGCGATCGCCGGCTTCCACGCCACGCATGGCATCGTGAAACACACCATGCCGTCGGAGACCTGGCAGCTCGTGTTCTCCGTCATCGGTGCGGTCGCGGTCGGCGTCACCGCGTTCGCGCGCGTCGCTGGGATGGCAAGCACCGGCCCGTCCAGCCAGGGCATTGCACCAGCCTGACACCACGACGGAACCGTCGCCGGGACGACCAGTCGGGGGTTTCAGCCCTCAGCGTTGTGCAGTTGGAGAGGGAGCCGCGTCACCGGAACCTGACTGAAGCCCATCGTGCGGCCGCCTCAACAGCGCCCGGATTTCTGCTCGGCGCCTCTGTGCGCGGGAACGGTGCAACACGAAGTCGAGGGCGTCATCTCCACTGGCCGACTTCGAAACGAAAGCTCGACCCTCGCCTGTACAAGGGGAGGACGGGTCGCAGATGATCTTCAGCTTGCGCCGTCTGCTGGTTGCGACCGGGTCGCCATGATCTTCCGTTCCTGATTGTCTCCAGACCGCTCCGAACGGCCTCTCCAATGGCCTGATCTGACCGAAGGACGGCTGCGCCTCGACCGCCTATGCCGCAACGGCGCGTCCCGACTTTCTTCCCCTGCCGGCCAAGGCCGTCATTCCTCGCGAAACAACAAAGTCGTTCCTGCCATCCTCCGCGTTGCTCCGGTCGCAAGCGATGCGGCGTCGGTCGCCTCCGGCCTGTCGATCGCCATCGAGGCCGCAATGGAGCGGTCCCGAAAACGAAACGGAGACTTACAATGGCGACCATCGGCACCTTCAAGAAGACCGGCTCGAACGAGTTCACCGGCGAAATCGTAACCCTCAGCGTCCAAGCCAAGGGCGTGCGCATCGTCCCCGACACCCGCGCCACCGGCGAGAACGCCCCCAGCCACCGGGTTCTGGTCGGCCGCGCGGAAATCGGCGCCGCCTGGTCCAAGCGCTCCAACGAGGGCCGCGACTATCTGGGCCTCAAGCTCGACGATCCGAGCTTCAACGCCCCCATCTACGCCAACCTCTTCGACGACGAGGACGGCGACACCCACTCGCTGATCTGGTCCCGCCCGACCCGCCGCGGCGACTGAGCCCCGAGCAAGGCCCCGGCCCAACAGGCCGGGGCCTTTCCACTGCTAGCGCGAATCACTTCGGCCGCCCGGCGAGGGCACCGCCAGCCCTGAGACGCCGATTACCCTCGCAATGGGCGCAAAGAACGACTATTATAGTCGTAGTTCTGGCAAGCGTGTGTCCGTCGGTGGGAGGTGATCATGCATGATCACCGCCCGACAATCGCGGGCCGCACGCGCGTTGCTGGGGTGGACACAGGAGACGCTCGCTGACAAGGCCCGGACATCGCTAACCGCGCTCAAGCGCCTTGAGTCCGAAAGTGGATTAGAGGTGTACGAGTCGACGCGCGATCAGGTGCGAAGGGCGCTTGAAACAGCCGGTATCGTCCTGCTTTCCACCGACAAGGGCGAAGGAGTGCTGCTGCTCCATGAGCGGGACGACCGGCCGACGAGGCGTTAGCAGCGCCGTGATCGCGTGGCACACACCATCCATCGCACGTTGTCACAGTAATGCCGGGCACGAGTGTTAACGAATGCTTTCCGCGCGAATATAGTCGCCTGATGGAATCCGCGATGCCGCCGTTTCTCGACGCGCCCCCGATCAGCCAGACCCTCACGGCCTATGACCGCGAGCATATGGTTCTCTATCTGCGCCTGCTCGATTCCTCGCGCGACGGAGCTGATTGGCGCGAAGCCGTCCAGATCCTCTTTGGCCTCGATCCGGCACGTGAACCGCACCGGTGCCGCCAGATCCATGACACGCATCTCGCCCGCGCCCAGTGGATGACCGAGCACGGCTATCGAGACCTGGCACGCTCGGCACCGTGATCGCCGCGATGCCTTTTCGGCACCACCCTTTGCCGGTCCTCTGACTTCCACTGAACAACCCAGCCGGGAATCCTGACTCTCCCACAAGTTCAACGACTAGGGAGGATCGTGATGACACCAGATGCTTCCGGCTGGCGCTCCTCGGAACGCTATGCCCATGTCGCCGACATGACCGCGTCCGACGTCGCGTGGGAATGGCTGCGTCGCAATGAATCCTACGATAGAGATTTTCAAGCGCTCAGCGACAACGAAAGCGAGCTGGGCGCGCTGACCGACAGGATCGGGCAGCGGTGGGGGTTGCGATTTCCCGGTAGACCCGATGCAGGCACCACCCGAAGCGCGGGTGATCTGGCTTCCCCAGGAAGACACAAGCGCCATCGTTCTTGGCGCACCTCCCGATATTCCATCCGCAAGCGCTGACCCCCAACCGACGCTCGACGCCGCCATCGGCATCGACGCCGGCAACGAGACCCATCTGGCTCTCGATCTCGGAAACGGCCAGCGCGTCGCGCTTGTTCATCCCTCCGCGACACGACCCGCGAAACCCTTCGGCGCCTTCATCCCGCTCGGGCAGGAAGGCTTCGACCGGCTCGAATCGGTCGCCCGCTTGCTCGCCGCCCTCCATGGTCGCGCCATACCGCCCGACACCCGACTGACACGGCAGCAACGCGCGCGGCTGTGCCGGATGCTGCAAGCCTTCGACGGTCATCGCGCGGGCGCGACCCAGCAAGAAATTGCGCAGGTCATATTTCGGATCGGCGCTCTCGGTCGCGATGAGTGGCAGGCATCCTCCGCCCGTCACGCCGTCAAATCCCTAATTCGAGATGCCCGTGCCATGATCGTGGGCGGCTATCGCACGCTGCTTCGTCATCGCCGGCAATCCTAGCTGGCCGTCATTCGGCTCTTGGTGGGCGAATTTAGGCCCCCCTGAATTCGCCCTGCATCTCGCCGGTCCTGCTTCGCCAACGTGGCCTTCGTTACCCGCCGCTGCCCGGCGGTCCCAACGAACCCACGGAGGCCCTCTCATGCGACCTGATCTCGCCCTTCTCCCGCCGCGCTTCCTGCGCACCAAGGAAGCCGCCGAATTTCTCAGCCTATCGGCCCGCACCCTCGAAAAGCACCGGACCTACGGCACCGGTCCGGCCTATCGCAAGCTCGGCGGCCGCGTCGTCTACGCCGTCGACGATCTCGAGGCCTGGGCCGAGCGCGGGGCCGTCACCTCCACCTCCGATCCGCGCGGCAGCGTGCTTCCGGCCAAGCGCCACACGCCCGCGCCGCCGGCACATGCCGGACGATACGCACGCTGACCGTCCCCGGATTCCCGAATGGCGGCGCGACACCAGTCCCTCTCGGAGCGCGGGCAGCTCGATCTGTTCCGTGCGCTCCCCGGCGAGTTCGCAGCCCGAGACGCGCAGGATCTCATGGCTTATCCGTTTTTCTCCCTCTCCAAGTCCCATCGCGTCACCCCAATCGACTTCGCCGCCGGCGATGTGTCGATCCGGGTGGAAGCCGTGCCCGATCACGGCATGGCGACCATCTGGGATGCCGACATTCTGATCTGGGCTGCGAGCCAGATCGTCGAGGCGCGTGACGCCGGCCTGCGCACCTCACGCCTGATGGCCGCCACCCCCTATGAGATTCTCAAGTTCATCGGCCGTGGCACATCCTTACGCGACTACCAGCGCCTGAAGGCCGCGCTCGACCGCCTGCAATCGACGACGGTCAGCACCTCGATCCGCCAAGCCGCCGAAGGCCGGCGTCACCGCTTCTCATGGATCAACGAGTGGAAGGAGCGCACGAACCGGAACGGCAAGCCGGACGGGATCGAGATGATCGTGCCCGACTGGTTCTATCAGGCCGTTCTCGACGACGCGCTCGTGCTGACGATCGACAGGGCCTATTTCGATCTCACGGGCGGACTTGATCGCTGGCTCTATCGCCTGGTGCGCAAGCACGGCGGGCGACAGCGCAATGGCTGGCGGTTCGACTTTCGCCACCTCCACCAGAAATCCGGCGCGCTGTCGCCGTTCAAACGCTTCGCCTTCGAGTTGCGCGACATCATCCGCCGCCAGCCGCTTCCCGGCTACACGCTGTTTCTGGAGATCGAGGCTGGCGGCCGGACGTTGCTCGCTTTCGAGCGGACGCCGCCCTGTGGAAAAGCTGTGAAAGGCTTCGTGCCATCGGGAACCCGAAAGCGCGTGCCATCAGGAACCGGTCCCTCGTGCCAACGGGAACCGAAACAGGGCCTAACCCATGACAGCAGAACCGAAAATCGCGCCCCTAACTTAGAATCTAACAGAGAATCTAACTTTGAAGAGCGCGCGCGGGAGGTGGAAAACCTCGTGCGGCAGACGGCGAACGCACTCAACGTCGCTGGCAAACGGCGCACAAGCAGCACCGCTCTCACCAACACCGACACAGCGAGAAACAGGTCCTCCGACGCTCCGCGGCTTCCCTTCGGTCCACGCTCGGGAGGCCATCGATGATCGTGGCGCTCCTCAATCAAAAAGGCGGCGTCGGCAAGACGACGCTGGCGCTGCATCTCGCCGGCGAATGGGCCGGTAAGGGAAAGCGAGTCACGCTGGTCGATGCCGATCCGCAGGGCTCTGCGCTCGACTGGTCGCAGCAGCGCGCCCGCGAACACGCGCCGCGCCTGTTCGGCGTCGTCGGCCTGGCGCGCGACACGCTCCATCGTGAGGCTCCCGAACTGGCGCGTGACGTTGATCATGTGGTGATCGACGGGCCGCCGCGCGTCGCCGGGCTGATGCGCTCCGCGCTGCTCGCCGCCGACCTGGTATTGATCCCGGTGCAGCCGTCGCCGCTCGACGGCTGGGCATCGGCCGAGATGCTGGCGCTCCTGTCGGAGGCGCGCATCTATCGGCCGGAGCTTCGCGCCCGCTTCGTCCTCAATCGCTGCGGTGCTCGCACCGTGATCGCCCGCGAGACGGCCGAGACGCTCGCCGATCACGATCCGCCAGTGCTGCGCACGGCGATCGGACAGCGCGTCATCTACGCCGACGCCGCGCAATCGGGCCGGCTCGCCTTCGAGATTGACGACAACGGACCCGCCGCGCGCGAGATCGCGGCGCTCGTCACCGAGATCGAAAGGATCGCGCCATGAGCGAGCGATCCGAACGGCGCGGCTTCGCAGCGCGCCCAACCAATCCTGACGCCTGGATCAAGGCGGCCGATGCCCCCGCGGCGCGCGCGGCGGACGGTGAAGCCTTCACCGCCCGCATGACCATCGACGTCACGCCCGACCTGCGCGGACGGATCAAGATCGCCGCCTTCCGGCGCGGCGTCACCGTCGCCGACATGCTGCGCGATCTGCTCGCGCGCGAATTCCCACCGACCGAAGGAGACCCTTCATGACCGGCGCCGCGGCCCCCCGCATGCGCGGCGGCCTGACGCCGGCCACGCTCCCACAAGACAATCTCACCCATGTCGAACTGACCTGGGTCGAGAAGAAGATCGAGAACTGGATCCGCTTCGGTTCGCACGCCCACGAACAGATCCTCGATCGGCGCCGGCGTGTCCTATCGTTTCGCCCTGACACCGTCTTCGCCTTCGTCCGCTGGGCCTCGAATGACTTCGGCACGATCATCTCGCGCATCGACATCGTGCATACGGTGTCGCGCGGCGATGCGTACCAGACGCTGCCCTTCGTGCGGCCGGGTGGCGACATCCTGCTGAAGGCCGAGAGCTGGCCCAAGGTCGAGCGCGTGCTGCAGGCGATCGACGGGATCGAGCGCATCGGCATCGATCCCGAAGCGGTCTCGCCCGATCATTGGCGTCACGTCCACAATCGGCTGACCGCCGGACACGAGCCGCGCGCCTACACGCTCGACCATCATCGCGCGTTCTTGGCTCGCCGGAGGGCCGAGCCGTGAGCCGCGCTGGGCTTCTCCTCGCGACGACACTCGCCACGCTTGGCGTTGGCTATCCCGGCCTTACGCCGATGCCGATCAAGCTGATCTGGAACGCGTCGGCGAGCGCGCCGATCGGCCTCTATTCGATCGACTTCGACGGGCCGTTCGACGTCACCGATCTTGTCGCAGTCGATGCACCCGAACCGCTCGCGACCTTCCTCGCCGAGCGCGGCTATCTGCCCAAGGGCGTGCCGCTGATGAAGCGCATCCTCGCCGTCTCCGGGCAGACCGTTTGCCGCTCGAACCTCACCATCACGGTGGACGGTGTCGAGGTGGGCGCAGCGCTCGAACGTGATCGCGCCGGCCGCGATCTTCCCGTCTGGCAGGGCTGCCGCCGCGTCCAGACCGGCGAAGTCTTCCTCATGAACTGGCAGGTCCGCGACAGCCTCGACGGCCGCTACTTCGGCCTGGTCTCCACCGACCAGATCATCGGCCACGCCGTCCCGCTGTGGACCGACGAGGACGGCGCCGGCCGCTTCGCGTGGCGCGCACCGACACGTTGACCGCTTCCCGTCGGCGGGAGCGGTGCTCGCCGATGGCATTCCCACCCCCACCGCGAAGGAGACTGACATGCCCCAGATTGGCGAATTCACGCGCGACGAGACCGGCTTCATCGGACATCTCGGGACGCTCTTGCTGCATCAGGACATCATCATCGTCGCGGCGGAACCGTTCGACGCGGAGAACGCGCCGGATTATCGCGTTCACCTCTTCGACGGCATGAGCAACGAAACAGGCCCGGAGATCGGCGCGGGCTGGAAACGCACCGGCGAGAAGGCCGGCGAATATGTCGCGCTGCTGATCGACGATCCGACATTCCCGCATCCGATCCGCGCCAACCTGTTCCGCGACGACGATCCCGGCAACGCCTGGTCGCTGCACTGGTCGCGTCCACGCGATCGTGGCGAGAAGGATTGAGCGATGCTTGCTCGCCGCCAAACGACGAGCCGCTCGAGTGCGTCCGGGCCGCTTTGCGCTGCCCGGCGCATGGCTCTCCTTCTCCTTTCCGGCCTTACCCTCGCGAGCGTCACGCCGTCGGTCACGATGGCGCAGCGCGCTCCGATCGTCCGGCCGTCGCCACGCGATCCCTATGCCGATCACATCGCCGAGGCATCTAAGCGTTTCGGCGTTCCGATCGCATTGATTAGGGCGGTGATGCGTGCCGAAAGCGCCGGCGATCCGCGCGCTTTATCGCCGAAGGGCGCGATGGGCCTGATGCAGATCATGCCACCGACCTGGGCGGGCTTGCGCCTTCGCCACCGTCTCGGCGTCGATCCTTACGATCCGCATGACAACATCATCGCCGGCGCCGGCTATATCCGCGAGCTGTTCGATCGCTACGGATCGCCCGGCTGGATCGCGGCCTACAATGCCGGGCCTGGTCGTTACGAGGACTCGCTGAGGGGTCGTGCGCTGCCCGCGGAAACGCGCGCCTATGTTGCGAGCGTCATGCCGTCCGTCGCCAGCGGTGATGCAGCCGGTCCAATCGTGGTCGCAGCGCTAGATCCGCTCGCCTGGACACGCGCGCCGCTGTTCATTGCACAGCCGGACCGCAGACCAGCGACCGATCCCGTGCCGGGTGAGCGCGCTTCCGATGCTGCGATGACGTCATCATCCGTGCGCGATGTTTCCGCCATCGAGCCGCAGTCGGGCGGGCTATTTGTCCCGCGCTCCGGCGGGAGGAATACGCCATGAGCAGCCCGGTTCCGGATCGCACGATAGCGGGCTCCGGCGTGACATGGCGTGCGTGGAGGCTGGAGGCAGGCAACACGACCGGACGATGGCGAGATAAAAAGCCGCGAGGTGCGGCGTCGGTCGGTTGTGTTGTTTCAATAGGTTATGAGACGATTTCGCGATGTGCGGGGTTTATGCGCACCTCGCGTCAATGCTGGTTTCGCCGCGATTTCATGCCCTTGGCGCGATGTGTGGGGGCTCGGCCATGAGCGGCGACGACGATTTTCGCATCCGGCCTGGCCGTATCCGTTCCACCAGCGCGCAGCGGGCCCGACCCTTCATCGCTCAGGCGCTCGCTGCCGCGCAGAAGGCCGGCGCACGTATCTCGCGCTCCGGCCGGATCAGCTCCGGCAACCGCTCGACCTTCGGGCGCGGCCGGACGGCGAGCGTGCGCGCCAATCGACTGCTGACGGGACGTTCGCGCATCGTCGTCATCAAGACCAGGCTCGTTCGCCATCACGCGCGCGCCGCGCCACTTGCCGCCCATCTCAGCTACCTGCGCCGCGAGGGCGTCACCCGCGACGGGGAGAAGGCCCGGCTGTTCGGGCCGGAGACTGATGACGTCGACGGCCGCGGCTTCGCCGAGCGATGCCAAGACGACCGGCATCATTTCCGCTTCATCGTATCGCCGGAAGACGCGGTCGACATGGCGGACCTCAAATCCTTCGCCCGCGACCTGATGGGCCAGATGGCAAAGGATCTCGGCACGAAGCTCGATTGGGCGGCGGTCGATCACTGGAACACCGACAACCCGCACGTCCATATCATCCTGCGCGGGCGCGCCGACGATGGGCAGGATCTCGTCATCGCGCGTGACTACATCAAGGAAGGGATGCGCGCCCGCGCCGCCGATCTCATCACGCAGGAATTGGGGCCGCGCACCGATCTCGACATCCGCCGCAATCTGGAGCGCCAGGTCGAGGCGGAGCGCTGGACCCAACTCGATCGGCAGCTTGTTCGCGATGGCCGCGAGGGAGGCGTCATCGACATGGCGCCCGATCCGAACATCCGGCCCGACGAGTATCACGCGCTGAAGGTCGGGCGGCTTCGCAAGCTCGAAACGCTTGGTCTCGCTGAACAGGTCGGCCCCGGCCAGTGGATGATCGACGGCAGGGCCGAGACGACGCTGCGCGAGCTCGGCGAGCGCGGTGACATCATCAAGCGGATGCACCGCGCGCTGACCGAACGCGGCATCGAGCGCGGCTCGGCCAGCTATGTGCTGGCGGCAGAGAGTCTCGACACCCCGATCATCGGTCGGCTGGTCGATCGCGGCCTCGACGACGAGCTGAAGGGCACGGCCTATGCTGTGGTCGATGGTGTCGATGGCTGCACCCATCACATCAAGCTCCCCGACCTCGATGCGGCCGGCGACAGCGCGTCGGGCTCGATCGTCGAGCTGCGCAGGTTCGAAGACAACCAAGGGCAGCGGCGCGTGGCGATCGCCATCCGCTCCGATCTCGACATCGACCGCCAGATCTCCGCGTCAGGCGCAACCTGGCTCGACCGGCAGAATATCGCCCGCGAGCCGGCCGCGCTGTCCCAGGGTGGGTTCGGCGCTGAAGTTCGACAGGCGTTGGAGCGCCGCGCTGATCACCTGGTCAGACAGGGTTTCGGGGAGCGTCATGGCCAGCGTGTTACCTTCACTCGAAACCTGATCGACACGCTGCGCCGCCGCGAGCTTGAGGCGCTCGGCGACAAGCTGGCCGCCGAGACCGGCCAGCCGTTCAATCGGGCGGCCAGCGGCGAATATGTCGCCGGCTCCTACCGTCAGCGCTTCACGCTCGCCTCGGGCCGTTTCGCCATGCTCGACGACGGCCTCGGCTTCCAGCTCGTGCCGTGGACGCCCTCGCTGGAAAAGCAGCTCGGCAAGCACGTCTCCGGCGTCGCCCGCGATGACGGCGGCATCGACTGGAGCTTCGGCCGCAAGCGCGGCCTCGGCCTCTGATCCCTCGCAGAAAGATCCATCCCAATGTCCGCTACGAAAATTCTCTGGGGCCAGATTCTCACCGTCTTCGCCATCGTGCTGGTCACGACCTGGGGCGCGACCGAATGGGTGGCCTGGCGGCTCGCCTTCCAGCCTGAGCTGGGGCAGCCGTGGTTCCGGCTATTCGGCTTTCCCTTCTACCTGCCGCCCTCGTTTTTCTGGTGGTGGTATGGCTTCGACGCCTATGCGCCATCGATCTTCGTCGAGGGCGCCTACATCGCGGCATCGGGCGGCTTCATCTCGATCGCGGTCGCGATCGGCATGTCGGTCTGGCGGGCGCGCGAGGCCAAAAAGGTCGAGACCTACGGCTCGGCACGATGGGCCGAACGGCAGGAGGTGCAGGCCGCCGGCTTGCTCGGCGCCGATGGCGTCGTGCTTGGTCGATACGAGCGGGACTACCTCCGCCATGACGGGCCGGAGCATGTGCTGTGCTTCGCGCCGACACGATCCGGCAAGGGCGTCGGCCTGGTGGTGCCCTCGCTGCTGACCTGGCCCGGCTCGGCCATCGTTCATGACATCAAGGGCGAGAACTGGACGCTGACGGCGGGATTCCGCGCCAAGCACGGCCGCGTACTGCTGTTCGATCCGACCAACGCCAGATCGTCGGCCTACAATCCGCTGCTCGAAGTGCGCCGCGGCGAATGGGAGGTCCGCGACGTTCAGAACATCGCCGATATCCTTGTCGACCCCGAAGGCTCATTGGAGAAGCGCAATCACTGGGAAAAGACCAGCCATGCGCTGCTGGTCGGCGCGATCCTCCATGTCCTCTACGCCGAGGAGGACAAAACGCTTGCCGGCGTTGCGGCGTTCCTGTCGGACCCGAAGCGCCCGATCGAGTCGACGCTGGCGGCGATGATGAAGACAGCGCACCTCGGCGAAGCTGGGCCGCATCCCGTCATCGCCAGCGCCGCGCGCGAGCTGCTCAACAAGAGCGACAACGAGCGATCGGGCGTGCTCAGCACCGCCATGTCGTTCCTCGGCCTCTACCGTGATCCCGTCGTCGCCGAGGTGACGCGGCGTTGCGATTGGCGCATCACCGACATCGTGGGCGGCAAACATCCGACGACGCTCTATCTTATCGTGCCACCCTCCGACATCAACCGCACCAAGCCGCTCATACGTCTGATCCTCAATCAGGTCGGCCGCCGCTTGACGGAGGATCTGCAGGCGAAGGCCGGCCGCCATCGGCTGCTGCTGATGCTGGACGAGTTTCCGGCCCTTGGGCGGCTCGACTTCTTCGAGTCCGCGCTGGCCTTCATGGCGGGCTACGGCCTCAAGAGCTTCCTGATTGCCCAGAGTCTCAACCAGATTGAAAAAGCCTACGGCGCGAACAATTCGATCCTCGATAACTGCCATGTGCGCGTCAGCTTCGCCACGAACGACGAGCGCACGGCCAAGCGCGTGTCAGACGCGCTCGGCACCGCCACCGAGATGAAGGCGATGCGGAACTATGCGGGGCATCGGCTGTCACCCTGGCTCGGGCATCTGATGGTCTCCCGATCCGAGACGGCCCGCCAGTTGCTCACCCCCGGCGAGATCATGCAGCTCCCGCCGACCGACGAGATCGTCATGGTCGCGGGCACGCCGCCGATCCGAGCGAAGAAGGCGCGCTATTATGAGGATGCCCGCTTCAAGGAACGCATCCTGCCGCCGCCGGCGCTCGCGCAGCCGAAGCACGGCCGGCCTGACGATTGGACCGCGCTGCCGCTTCCGGCTCGGCCTGCGATCGCCGAGGCAAAGCCCGGGATGGAGACGGGCGACGAAGATCCGACCGGATCCGAGCGTCGCCAACAGCCCGAATTGAGCCGCATGAAGCCCGTCGAGAAGAAGGCGCCGATCGAGAACGAGTTCGAGATCGGCCTTGCCGATGACGCCGAGGATGACGCCACCCGCAATAGCCGGATGAACCGGCTGATGCAGGGTGTGGCGCGTCAGGTGTCGCTCGATCCCGGTGACGGCATGGAGCTTTAGTTAGGTCGCCATGACGAAATCCGCGAAAAAGCAGCGCCTCTCTGTCTATCTCGATCCCGCCGTGATGCGCCGGCTTACCGAGCATGCTGCGCGCCGCGATCATTCACGATCGCTGGTCGCGGAGGCGGCCATCGAATCCTTCCTGTCGCCCGATGCGGCTGAGCGGCAGGAAGCCGCAATCACCAAGCGCCTCGATCAGCTCGATCGCCGCATGACGCGGATGGAACGCGACGTCGGCATCTCCGTCGAGATGCTGGCAGTGTTCGTGCGGTTCTGGGTCGCCACCACGCCGGCGTTGCCGGAACCTGCTGCGCAGGCTGCGCGTGCCAAGGCCGGCGAACGCTATGATCAGTTCGTCACCGCTCTCGGCCGCCGCCTCGCGAAGGGTCCGAAGCTAAGGCAGGAGATTTCCGAGGACGTCGCCGCCGACGGTGAGCCATAGTGTGTCGCGTCAATCTAACCGGATCGGCGTAAGATCATCCTTCGACAAATCTCGCGAGGTTTTCGAGAGTCGAACGAAGCCCGACATCGTGGTCCGCTTTGCTTATTCCGATCGGCACATTCTCGGCGATGATCGAGACATCAGTGCCGCCCGCCACGGGCGACAGGCTCCACGTCATTCGCATCTCGCCGGCGAAAGCCGGATCATCGGACTGAAACGTCACGATCTGGACGACGCGACGATTCGGGACCAGCTCTGCGAAGCGACCTTCGACGACATCAGTGTCGTCGGAGGTCTTGCCTGCATTCGGGTGATCGCCGCGATAGGTCAGCGCCATCCTGTAGGTGCCACCTGGCCGGGCGTCGAACTCGTAGATCTGGCCGGTCATCCCATCCGGCGGAAGCCACTGCGGCCATGCCTTGGGATCAACAAACGCACGATAGATCACGTCCGCGCTGGCGGCGATGAATCGCGTCGCTGAGTCGGTTCTCCCATGGCTGATATTCGCCGTCATTGATCGCTCACCTCGCGTCGTTCGAATTCTGACCCCGCCGTTCTCCTGTATTTGCACGCTACACTACTACGCCGATGAATCTTTGTTGAATCGGCCCAAAATCAGGCCCTTTTAATCATCCCCGTCCGGGGAAGGACTGTCTCGACCCCGATGGAATCGGGGGTCATGTGGCGGCTTCACATCAACATGCGGAAGGTCTGGCGCGCGGCGCGCGAATGCTGCGCACGGCGCTTGGCCCGGCGATCGCCCGCTACCTCGACGACGCCAGCATCGTTGAAGTGATGCTCAACCCTGATGGGCGGCTCTGGATCGACCGCCTATCCGAGGGGCTGTCCGACACGGGCGAGCGGCTGTCAGCGGCGGACGGCGAGCGCATCGTCCGCCTGGTCGCCCACCACGTCGGCGCCGAGGTTCACGCGGGCGCGCCGCGCGTGTCGGCGGAGCTGCCCGAGACGGGAGAGCGGTTCGAGGGCCTGCTGCCGCCTGTCGTCGCCGCGCCGGCCTTCGCGATCCGCAAGCCCGCGGTCGCGGTGTTCACGCTCGACGATTATGTCCACGCCGGGATCATGTCGGCCGGACAGGCTGTGATGCTGCGCCAGGGCGTGGCGTCTCGCGCCAATATCCTCGTCGCCGGTGGCACATCCACCGGCAAGACCACGCTTACCAACGCTCTCCTCGCCGAGGTCGCGAAGACCGCCGATCGTGTCGTCATCATCGAGGATACGCGCGAGCTGCAATGCGCCGCGCCGAATCTCGTGGCGATGCGTACCAAAGACGGCGTCGCCTCGCTGTCCGATCTCGTGCGCTCGTCGCTGCGCCTGCGCCCCGATCGCATTCCGGTCGGCGAGGTGCGCGGAGCCGAGGCGCTGGAGCTGCTCAAGGCTTGGGGCACCGGACACCCCGGCGGCGTCGGCACGATCCACGCCGGCACCGCGATCGGTGCGCTGCGCCGGATGGAGCAGCTCATCCAGGAGGCCGTCGTCACTGTCCCGCGGGCGCTGATCGCCGAGACAATCGACATCGTCGCCGTCCTCTCCGGCCGCGGCTCTCTGCGCCGGCTTTCCGAACTCGCACGCGTCGAGGGCCTCGGCCCGGACGGGGACTATCGCATCGCGCCGGCCGTCATCGAGGGCGACGGCGACCCGGCCCTGCTCACCCCAAGCCCTGAAGGAGAAAGCCTGTGATCGACCGCCTGCGCCCAATGCGCCTGACTCAAGTGCGCCAACGTCTCGGCATGACCGTGTCCATCGCCACGCTGTCGGTAGTGATGGCCGCGCCCGCCCACGCCTCCGGCTCGTCGATGCCGTGGGAGCAACCGCTGCAACAGATCCTGCAATCGATCGAAGGCCCCGTGGCCAAAATCATCGCGGTGATCATCATCATCGTCACCGGCCTGACGCTCGCCTTCGGCGACACGTCCGGCGGCTTCCGTCGGCTGATCCAGATCGTGTTCGGTCTCTCGATCGCCTTCGCCGCGTCGAGCTTCTTCCTGTCGTTCTTCTCGTTCGGCGGCGGGGCGCTGGTCTGATGACGGGCATTGTCGAACAGGGCGGTGAAGTCCCGGGTTACACGGCCCCCGTTCACCGGGCGCTGACCGAGCCGATCCTGCTCGGCGGCGCGCCGCGCGCCATCGCCATCATGAACGGGACGCTCGCTGGCGCCGTCGGCCTGGGGCTGCGTCTCTGGCTGGTCGGCATCGCCATCTGGGCGATCGGCCATGTCGCGGCAGTTTGGGCAGCGAAGCGCGATCCGCTCTTCGTCGACGTAGTGCGCCGCCATCTGCGCGTCCCCGCGCACCTCTCGGTCTGACGGGGAGCGCGCCGATGATGAACCTCGCCGAATACCGCAACCGCAACAGCCGACTCGCCGACTTCCTGCCGTGGGTGGGCCTGGTGGGCGCCGGCATCGTCCTCAACAAGGACGGCAGCTTCCAGCGCACCGCGCAGTTCCGCGGCCCCGATCTCGACAGCGCCGTCCCGGCCGAACTGGTCGCTGTCGCCGGCCGCCTCAACAATGCCTTCCGACGCCTCGGCTCCGGCTGGGCGATCTTCGTCGAGGCGCAGCGCCATGCCTCGAACCTCTATCCCGACAGCCGCTTTCCCGATCCCGCGTCGGCGCTGGTCGATGCCGAGCGCAAGGCGGATTTCGAGGAAGCCGGCGCGCATTTCGAGTCGAGCTATTTCCTGACCTTCACCTATCTGCCGCCGGCCGAGGACGCCGCGCGTGCAGAATCCTGGCTCTACGAGGGGCGGGAAAAGTCGGGCCTCGACCCCAACGAGGTGATGACCGGCTTCGCCGATCGCACCGATCGCATCCTGCGCCTGGTCGAAGCCTTCATGCCGGAATGCCGCTGGCTCGATGACGCGGAGACGCTCACCTATCTCCACGGCTGCGTCTCGACCAAGCGGCATCGGGTCCGCGTCCCCGAAACGCCGATCTATCTCGACGCGCTGCTCGCCGATCAGCCGCTCACTGGCGGGCTCGAGCCGCGCCTTGGTACGTCGCATCTGCGCATCCTCACAGTCACCGGCTTTCCGACGGCGACGACGCCGGGCCTGCTCGACGAGCTGAACCGTCTCGCATTTCCGTATCGCTGGTCAACGCGCGCGATCCTACTCGACAAGACCGACGCGACCAAGCTGCTGACCAAGATTCGGCGGCAGTGGTTCGCCAAGCGCAAGTCGATCGCCGCGATCCTCAAGGAGGTGATGACCAACGAGGCGTCCGTCCTCGTGGACACCGACGCCGCGAACAAGGCGGCTGACGCCGATCTCGCGCTCCAGGAACTCGGCGCCGACTATGCCGGGATGGCGTATGTCACCGCGACGGTGACGGTGTGGGACGAGGATCCGCGCATAGCCGACGAGAAACTGCGCCTGGTCGAGAAGGTCATCCAGGGCCGCGACTTCACCGCCACGGCCGAGACCATCAACGCGGTGGACGCCTGGCTCGGCTCGTTGCCCGGCCACGTCTATGCGAACGTCCGCAAGCCTCCGATTTCCACGCTCAATCTCGCCCACATGATCCCGCTGTCAGCGGTGTGGGCGGGGCCGGAACGGGACGAGCATTTTGCAGCGCCCCCTCTGCTCTTCGGCAAGACCGAAGGCTCGACCCCGTTCCGGCTTTCGCTTCACGTCGGCGACGTCGGCCACACGCTGATCGTCGGCCCGACCGGCGCGGGCAAGTCGGTCCTGCTGGCGCTGATGGCGCTGCAGTTCCGACGCTATGCCCGCGCCCAAGTCTTCGCCTTCGACTTCGGCGGCTCGATCCGCGCGGCGGCGCTCGGCATGGGCGGCGATTGGCATGACCTCGGTGGCGATCTCAGCGACGGCGCGACCGATAGCGTCAGCCTTCAACCGCTCGCTCGCGTTCACGACGTGCCCGAGCGCGCTTGGGCGGGCGACTGGATCGTATCGATCCTGACCCGCGAGGGGGTGCCGATCACGCCCGAGGTGAAGGAGCATATCTGGACGGCGCTGACCTCGCTGGCATCGGCGCCCGTCGAGGAGCGCACGATCACTGGCTTGGTCGTGCTGCTCCAATCGAACGATCTCAAGCAGGCGCTCAGGCCTTATTGCGTCGGCGGTCCCTACGGCCGGCTGCTCGACGCCGAGCGCGAGTATCTTGGCTCGGCCTTCGTTCAAGCGTTCGAGACCGAAGGGCTGATCGGCACCGGCGCGGCGCCCGCGGTTCTCTCCTACCTCTTCCATCGGATCGAAGATCGGCTAGATGGTTCGCCGACTCTTCTCATCATCGACGAGGGCTGGCTGGCGCTGGACGATGACGGCTTCGCCGGCCAGCTCCGCGAATGGCTGAAGACGCTCCGCAAGAAGAACGCCAGCGTCATCTTCGCCACGCAATCGCTCAGCGACATCGACGGCTCGGCGATCGCGCCCGCCATCATCGAAAGCTGTCAGACCCGGCTCCTGTTACCGAACGAGCGCGCGATCGAGCCACAGATCACCGCGATCTATCGCCGCTTCGGCCTCAACGACCGCCAGATCGAGATCATCGCGCGGGCGATGCCGAAGCGCGACTATTACTGCCAGTCGCGGCGCGGCAACCGGCTGTTCGAGCTCGGCCTGTCCGATGTCGCGCTCGCGCTCTGCGCCGCGTCATCGAAGACCGATCAGGCGGCCATCGCCCGAATCGTCGCCGAACACGGCCGCGACGGCTTTCTCGCCGCCTGGCTTGATCACCGTGAAGTCGGCTGGGCCGCCGATCTCATCCCCACGCTCACCAACAAGGAGACGTCCCAATGAAACTGCGCAATTCCCGCGCAGCGCGTTTTGCTGCCGCGCTGCTATCCGCTCCCGTCGCGCTCACGCCCATGCTGGCGACGCCCGCCCACGCCATCATCGTGTTCGATCCCTCGAACTATGCGCAGAACGTGCTGACGGCGGCCCGATCGCTCCAGCAGATCACCAACCAGATCACCTCGCTTCAGAACGAAGCGCAGATGCTGATCAACCAGGCACGCAACCTGGCGAGCCTGCCGTTCTCGTCGCTGCAGCAGCTTCAGCAGTCCGTTCAGCGCACGCAGCAGCTTCTCAACCAGGCGCAGAATATCGCCTACGACGTCCAGCAGATCGATCGGATGTTCCAGCAGAAATACGGGAACGTCTCACTGTCGGCCTCCGACCAGCAACTCGTCATCGATGCGCGCTCGCGCTGGCAGAACACTGTCGGCGGCCTGCAGGACGCGATGCGGGTGCAGGCGGGCGTCGTCGGCAACATCGACACCAACCGCACGCAGATGTCCGCGCTGATCGGCCAGAGCCAGGGCGCGACCGGCGCGCTGCAGGCGACGCAGGCCGGCAACCAGCTCCTCGCGCTTCAGGCGCAGCAACTCGCGGATCTCACCGCCGTCGTGGCGGCCAACGGCCGGGCGCAGGCCTTGCAGTCGGCTGAGCAGGCCGCCGCCGCCGAACAGGGCCGCGAGCAGCGCCGGCGTTTCCTGACGCCGGGCTCGGGCTATCAGCCCGGCAACGCCCGAATGTTCCCGAACAGCGGCAACTGAGGCTAGCGCGATGGACGGCAAGACCCTCGCTCGCGTCGGCGCCATTGTCTTCGTCGCGGTCGCCATCACGGCGACCGCGATCGAGATGAGCCGCAAGGACGTTTCGCCGGACGTCCTCGCGACGCAGGGCCGTTCGGTCACAGCACAAGATCCTCTCGCCGCCGAACTGCTTCGCTGTTCCGAGATCGGTGAGGCCGGCACGCGCGATCCCAATTGCCTGAAGGCATGGGCAGAGAACCGGCGCCGCTTCCTCGGCCGGCCGGCCCCGGTTTCATCATCGTCGCCGGTTGCGCCGACCACGATGTTTCCAAGTGCGCCCGCGTCGGCTGATCCTATCCACAAAGACAGTGCGCCAGCGGGCGTGACCGAGCCTGCGATGCAGGCCGAGCGCGCCCGGCCGGAGGTTCGCTGACATGGGCGGCACCGGCGTCATCGACCATTTCCTTGAGGTCTTCACTCGCTACATCGACGGCGGCTTCGGCCTGCTCGGTGGCGAAGTCGGTTTCATCGCCACCACCTTGATCGTCATCGACGTCACGCTCGCCGCACTCTTCTGGTCGTGGGGCGCGGACGACGACATTATGGCGAGGCTAATCAAGAAGACGCTCTTCGTCGGTGTCTTCGCCTACCTTATCTCCAACTGGAACAATCTCGCCCGCATCATCTTCGAGAGCTTCGCGGGCCTCGGCCTGAAGGCGTCGGGTACGGGCTTCGCCGTCAGCGATCTCATGCGACCCGGCAAGGTGGCCCAGACCGGTCTCGATGCCGGCCGCCCACTGCTCGACTCCATCTCCAGCCTGATGGGCTACTGGTCGTTTTTCGAGAACTTCATCCAGATCGCCTGCATGTTTTTCGCCTGGGCTCTGGTGCTGCTGGCGTTTTTCATCCTCGCGATCCAGCTCTTCGTCACCCTGATCGAGTTCAAGCTGACCACGCTCGCCGGCTTCGTCCTCATTCCCTTCGGCCTGTTCGGCAAATCCGCCTTCATGGCCGAGCGCGTGTTGGGCAACGTCATCTCCTCCGGCATCAAGGTGCTGGTTCTCGCCGTCATCATCGGCATCGGCTCGACGCTGTTCTCCGAGTTCACCTCCGGCTTCAACGGCGCAACGCCGTCGATCGACGACGCCATGGCGATCGTGCTTGCCGCGCTGTCGCTGCTTGGTCTCGGCATCTTCGGCCCCGGCATCGCCAACGGCCTCATCTCCGGTGGCCCGCAGCTCGGCGCAGGCGCGGCCATTGGTACTGGTCTCGCCGCCGGTGGCGTTGTCGCAGCCGGCGCGGCCGCCGCCGGCGCAGCCGTGTCCGGTGGAGCTGCACTTGCTGGCGGCGCAGCCGCTGCGGCCCGCGGTGGTGCAGCCCTCGCAGGCGGGGCCTCCACCGCCTATAGCCTCGGCGCGGCCGGACAAACGGGTGCATCGGGTGTCGCGTCCGGTCTTGGTAATGTTGCCAGCACCGGCGCGAAGGCGGCCGTCTCACCGTTGAAGCGCGCAGCCGGGCGCGCCGCCGACAGCCTCAAGCAGAGCTATCAGGCCGGCGGCCAAGCCGCGACGGAGATCGCCACGGGTACTTCCGGCGCCGCAACGACAACCGCTGCGGAGGCCGCATCTGCGGGAGCCGCGTCCTCTGCCGGCGACGGCCCGCCGGCCTGGGCGAAGCGCATGAAACGCTCGCAGCAGATGTCACACGGCGTTCAGGCCGCCGCCCACGCCGTGCGCAGTGGCGACAGCCATGGCGGCGGCTCCTCCGTCAACCTTTCCGAAAGCAACTGACCATGTTCAAACGACCATCCACTCATTACGGCAAAACCCCTCAGCCCGAGACGCCCTATCAGCGCGCCGCGCAGGTCTGGGACGATCGCATTGGCTCCGCCCGCGTGCAGGCCCACAACTGGCGCTACATGGCCTTCGGCTCATTGGCGCTCGCGGGCGGGCTTTCGGCCGCGCTGGTCTGGCAGTCCGCCAACGGCTCGATCGTGCCCTGGGTGGTGCAGGTTGACCGGCTCGGCCAGGCGCAGGCCGTGGCACCGGCGACCGCCGACTATCAGCCGAACGATCCGCAGATCGCCTTCTACCTCGCGCGCTTCATCGAGCAGGTCCGCTCGATCCCGTCCGACGCCATCATCGTGCGGCAGAACTGGCTGCGCGCCTATGATTTCACGACACAGGGCGGCGCGCTCGCGCTCAACGACTATGCTCGCGCCAACGACCCGTTCACCAAGGTCGGCAAGCAGCAGATCGCGATCGAGGTGTCCTCGGTCATCCGCGCCTCGCCGTCGAGCTTCCGCATCGCCTGGATCGAGCGCCGCTATCAGGATGGCTCGCTGGCTTCCACCGAGCGCTGGTCCGCCATCCTCACCGTTGTCGTGCAGCCCCCTCGTGACGCCGACACGCTGCGGAAGAATCCCCTCGGAATCTACGTCAACGCCATCAACTGGTCGAAGGAGCTTGGATAATGACACCGACCTTCCGCAAAGCCGGGAGGCCGGCTTTCCTCAACCGCGCCGTTCCGGCTTTCCGTAAATCCGGCTTGCCACTTCTCTGGCTTTGCACGTCGGCGCTCGCCGGCTGTGCCGGACACACGCCGCCGCCGGAGATCTCCTACGACAATGCGGCTCCGGCCGTTCAAACGTCCGATCCGCCAGCGCCGGTCAGGGTGGTGGAATTGCCCAAGCCGCTCCCGCTGCCCGGTCAGTTGAAGCCGCTCGGCAAGGACGGCAAGCCCGAGCCAGAACCGGCCGATCCCGCCACGCGCGTCAACCAGGCCAACGCCGCCGCGCGCGTCCAACCCGTCCGCAACGGCTTCATCAACTCGATGCAGGTCTATCCCTTCGTCGATGGCGCGCTCTATCAGGTCTACGCGTCACCGGGGCAGATCACCGACATCGCGCTTCAGCCCGGCGAGCAGCTCGTCGGCTCCGGTCCCGTCGCCGCCGGCGACACGGTGCGCTGGATCATCGGCGATACCGAGAGCGGCGTTGGCGCGGCGAAGCAGATCCATATCCTCGTGAAGCCCACCCGCGCCGAGCTGATGACCAACCTCGTCATCAACACCGACCGGCGCACCTATCACATGGAATTGCGCGCGACGCCTTCGACCTACATGGCGTCGGTGTCCTGGCAATATCCGCAGGACCAACTCATCGCGCTGCGCCGTCAGAACCAGCAGGCCGAGGCCGCGCAGCCCGTCTCCAGCGGCATTGATCTCGCCCGCGTCAATTTCCGCTACGAGGTGACGGGCGACCGCGCGCCGTGGCGGCCGCAGCGCGCCTTCGATGACGGGAAACAGGTGTTCATCGAATTTCCGCGCGGCATCGGCCAAGGCGAGATGCCGCCGCTGTTCGTGGTCGGGCCGGAGGGCGACACCTCCGAGCTGGTGAACTATCGCGTGCGCGGCAACTACATTATCGTGGATCGCCTGTTCGCCGCCGCCGAATTGCGGTTCGGCGCGGGCAAGGACCAGAAGCGCGTCCGCATATCCCGCACCGACGGGAGGCCGGCATCGTGAGCGACGAACGCGATCCCGAAATGGAAGAAGGCCGGGCGCTGGGTTCGACGCCCGAGCCTCAGCCGGCCGACGTTGATGACACCCGGCCGCTGACCGGCGAACCCGCCGCGACGATGCGGCTGCGTGCCGAGCCGCCGCGTGTGACCCGCCTTTCCCGCAAAGTGCTGGCCGGTCTGGGTCTCGCTGCAAGCCTCGGTGTTGGCGGGGCGCTAATCTACGCGCTTCAAACCCGTCACGGCGGCCAGGGCCAGGAGCTGTACTCGACGGACAACCGCTCGACACCGGATGGCCTCGCTGGATTGCCGAAGGATTATTCCGGCGTTCCGAAGCTCGGCCCGCCACTGCCCGGCGACCTCGGCCGTCCGATCCTCAATGCGCAGAATGGCGCCCCCGTGCCGCCGATCGGCGCACGGCCGACAGGCCCCGTGGGACCAAGCCCAGAGGAACAACGCCGGGCCCAGGAGCTGGAGGCTGCGCGGACCGCACGGCTGTTCGCCTCGACCGAGAATCGGCCCGCCAGTGCCGCGACCTCGGCGCAACCGACCGCGACCGCCACGCCTCTCGCCGATCTCTCCAGCCTCGGCCTCGCGCCGCAGCCGGCGACGCCCTCGGCGCAGGACCGGCAGCTCGCATTCCTCAACCAGGCGCCCGACAAGCGAACCGTCTCGCCGGATCGTGTTGCGGCGCCGGCGTCGAAGAATGTGCTTCAGGCCGGTGCCGTCATCGCCGCCGCGCTCATCACAGGCATTCGCTCCGACCTGCCCGGTCAGATCACCGCGCAGGTGACCGAGAACATCTATGACAGCCCGACCGGCAAGATCCTGCTCGTGCCCCAGGGCACGCGCGTCGTCGGGCAGTATGACAGCGGCGTCGGCTTCGGTCAGCGGCGCATTCTCCTCGTCTGGAATCGGCTGATCTTCCCCAATGGCCGCTCCATCGTGCTGGAGCGTCAGCCTGGTGCAGACGCGGAGGGCTATGCCGGGCTCGAGGATGGTGTCGACTATCACTGGGGCGAACTGTTCAAGGCCGCTGCGCTCTCAACGATCCTGAGTATCGGCGCCGAGGCCGGTTCGTCGGGTCAGGACAGCGATATCGTCCGCGCTCTTCGTCAGGGCGCCTCGAACAGCGTCAGCCAGACCGGTCAGCAGATCGTCCAGCGTCAGCTCAACATTGCTCCGACGCTCACCATCCGGCCGGGGTTCCCCGTCCGCGTCATCGTCACGCGCGATCTAGTGCTCGAACCCTACGGAGGCTGAGATGGCCAAGCTGAAATTGGGACCGATCGTCGACGACAAGCCGGTGAAGGTCTCGGTGGAGCTGCCAGCGAGCCTTCACCGCGATCTCGTCGCCTATGCCGAGATTCTCGCCCGCGAAGCGGGGCAGTCACCGGCCGACCCCGTTCGCCTAATCATCCCGATGCTGGAGCGGTTCATAGCCACGGATCGGGGATTTGTAGCGGCGAGGAGGTCAAAAGGATCGCCGCGGTCGCCTGGATGATTGTCGCAGCTGCTGACCGTGACATCGAACGTGCGAGACTCAGGAGGCGGCGCCATGCGGGGTTGTCATTCCGTGGTGACCAGACCGCACAAAATGGTAGAACCTCATCCACAAGCTGCCGATAAACAGTTCCAGGAAACTGGGCTGCCGTTCCGGCCTCACTCATGACGGTCAGGCCACGCCCGATCGCAACGAGCGATAGGAGATTGTCTCTCCCCACGTATTGGGTGTGGATTTCCGGGTGTCGCCCAAGATCGGCGAGGCGCTGGACCAAATAGTCGTGGATCTCCGATCCAGGGGCGCCGTCACTTACAATAAATCTCTCGCCAGCAAGATCACTCCAGCTAAGCACCGGTTTCTCGGAAAGAGGGTGGTCGCTGGGCAGCACTGCGAATACTCGCTCGGACCAAAGCTGTTCTGTTTGGCAGTCCGACCACTGTGCGGTTCCCGTAATGAAAGCTACATCGAGCTGAAGTCGCCGGATCGAGGCAACATGATCCGCAGGATCACCGTCAAAAAATTCGACCCGTACACTCGCATGTTCCTTGCCATAGGCCCCCAGTAACTCGCACAGGAATCCGGACGCGAGCGACGAAAAGATACCAACCTTGATATGCCCCCGCTCAGAGCGGCCTATGGCGGCCACATCCCTAGCGCCGTGCTCGATCTGCTGAAGACCCTTACGTGCGCGACGCACGAAATGCTGCCCCGCCAACGTCAGGCAGACGCCGCCGTTGTGCCTCTGAAACAACGAGGCACCAAGTTCGTCTTCAAGATCGCGGATGCGACGGCTGATCGCTGATTCCTGTATCTCCAAGGCCGACGCCGCCTTTCGAAAGCTACCGTGCTCGGCCGCAGCAAGGAAGTACCGAATCTGGCGGAGTTCAAGCATGGGCCGCTCGCGACCACGGCCTATTTGAAATGAGGTCTGACGTTGTAACAGCCCAAGGTCGCATTTGCTTCTGTATGTATTCGGCCAGAAGCGCTTTTGTATGTTCCTTGAGTGGGCGTCGACCGTTCAAGAACGTACGCGCGATACCGATCGACAACCTTCGCAACCTGATCGCATGCATCGATCTATATGCACAAGCTACCACGACCACCGCGTCCAAACCGCAACTAAGGCAGCACCTCCTGATTCATGCCTCAAATAGACGGTCGCATGCGCGCGCGGACGGATGATTTTATATAGTCTCGATATACGAAGGTATCGATCAAATATACCGGCCCCTGAATAGGTCGGGCGCCGATATATCCCACTGATTTGGTGCCGACGAATTTGGCAGATGTCATTCAGCCGGTATCGAGATTCAGACGCTTAAATTGTCTGAAATCCTAACAAGGTCAATAACCGTCTTGGCTTGCAACTTTTGCATAAGATGGCTCCGGCGAACCTTCACCGTAATCTCACTAACATTCAATTCGGCAGCAATCTGCTTATTAAGAAGACCCTTTACAACGAGCTTGAAAACGTCTCGCTCGCCGGGCGTTAGCGTCTCCCAACGGGCGTTCAAGTCCAGCGAGCGCGCTTCATTCTCTCGCCTTTGTCGATCTTTCTCGATCGCCTGTTGGATGGCATCCAGCAAATCTTGGTCGCGAAAAGGCTTCGTCAGGAATTCGAAGGCGCCATTCTTCATGGCGCTCACGCCCATCGCGATGTCCCCGTGTCCCGTGATGAAAATTGTCGGGAGATGAATGCCGTATTCCGGCATTTGTCGGTGAAAATCGATGCCGCTTTGTCCAGGCATTCTAACGTCAAGCAGCAGACAGCCGGGTACATCCAAGATAGTGCTTTCGAGGAATTCGGCGACCGAGCTGTGCGAGCGAACTTGAAGCCCGACCGACGCGAGCAAATCTTCAAGCGCAGCTCGAACAGACCGATCGTCATCTATGACATAGACGATGGGTTGCGGCCGCGGTTCTATGATCGGTTCGTTCTTCATCAGGCTACCTCCGTGTAGCGCGGTAGGCGTACCTCGAATGCGGCTCCGCCCACCGGATTGGGAGCAGCACAAATTTGGCCCCCATTTGCTTCGACGATCGCCTGACTGATGGTCAGGCCGAGCCCCATGCCTCCTTCTTTTGTCGTCCAAAAGGCATCAAAAAGATGTTCGCGCGCGCTTGGCGTCAGGCCGGCACCGGAATCGGCCACCGTAAGAACAACGGTATCTGGCGCCGCCTGCGAGGCGGTGATTCGTAAGCGACGCTCAGGCAACGCGCCGGCCGCCATCGCCTCCGTAGCATTAAGAACAAGGTTGCTTATGACCTGCTGGATCTGCACTCGGTCAGCGAAAACGCGAGGTAGGTCGTCATACATGTCTAGCTGCAGGGCGATGCCGCTACGCTCGATCTCGCTGCGTGACAAGGTTACGATTTCACGAACGGCTTCCCTTAGGTCGAATGGCTGTCTGTGCGGAGCCTCGCCCTTCGAAAGGGCACGGATCCGCGCTATGACCTGACTCGCCCGGTTCGCGTCACTAACGATGCGGTCAAGCGCGCGACGGGCCTTCTCGAGATTTGGCGGCTCCTGGCTCAGCCATCGGGCGCACGCACCACCGCTGGCGACAACGGCAGCCAATGGTTGGTTTACTTCATGCGCTATCGACGCCGACAGTTGGCCCAGCGTCGTCACCCGCGCAATACGCAAGAGGCGGTCGCGGGCCTCCAGCGCCTCTGCCTTTGCGGCGACCATCCTCAAACTGAGATAGGTTGTGACCCCGATCGCAACGATGCTAATCCCGGTATTGACGATGCCTACTTCGTATGCGCCGGAGGGGGTCAGAAAGAAGCTGATCAAGGTCAGCGCGACGCAAATGCAAGCGAGAACTACCACAGCCGCGCCAGACAAGATGCGTGTAGCAACGAGAATGACTGCCGTGTAAAATACGGCTGCAGCGATGGCATAATCCGTAACCGTATCGGCGATGAAAATGCCTGCCATCGCAACACCCATCGCGATCAGTGTCAGTGCCGATCTTGGACGGCTGTCATTGACCACCTTGAGCATTGTTAGCCTCTCTCGATCAACCTACGCGCTTTCAGTATTCTTCCCGAATCTACTCCGCTCAGTGGCTAGATATCTATTAATTCTCGATCATTCGCCTAGCTCTAACCGCCATCGAGCGGACGTTACCAGCGGCTCCAGGCTGAGACGACCGATAATCTGTTCCAGAACGCGATCCTGCCGAGTGTCGGCCCGCACGGTCGCGCTCACCTGGACTCGATTTGTGTCCTCGATATTGGTGCTTTCGAGGTCGCGAATGTGTAGAACGCCGGCAAGATCACGAAGAAGAAGCGCTCGAACATGCGCCTCGGCCTCTCCATGACAGATAATGCTGATAGCATAGGCGCTCTCCAACTGGCCTCCAGCGAATGACTGGCGCTCAATGAGGCGCACGAGCGGACGCAGAACTCCATTGACTGCGATGACGAACATCGTCGCAATCAACGCGTGAAAGAAAAATCCAGCTCCGCATAGCGCGCCGATCGCGGCCGAACACCACAGCGTCGCCGCCGTGTTGAGCCCGCGCACGTTCAATCCCTCCTTGAAAATGATGCCTGCGCCCATGAAGCCGATGCCGGAAACGATCTGGGCCGCAACACGCGTCGGACTCGACTCTCCGGGGAATAGCCCTGCAAAGAGGACGAAGATGGCGGCGCCGAGTGCAACGAGGGTGTTGGTTCGTAGCCCAGCCAGGCGTTGGCGCCATTGCCGCTCGAAGCCGATCAAACCGCCGAGAAGGAATGCGCCTCCGAGCGTGAGCGCAGTATGGCCAAGACTTTGCCAATCCATATGAATGTCCCATCTTGCAGCGTCGGCTACACTCCACCGACGGAAGTCCCTGCAATTGTTGGAATTTCTGCTCCATCGGCTGTCAGAACTCGGCGTGTGCGCGAAGCGACAGAATCGAAGCTGGTCCGCGGTCGGCGTTGTAGGCGGGGTTTGCAACAAACTGATAGTCGAAGGTGACGGCGCTCCAATCGTTGAACCGCAGGGCGTAGTATGCCTCGATGATCGACTCGTGACCGTAACGCAGCCGCCCATCACCGATCAGCAATCCCGTGCCTCCCGCAGCGAGGAAATCACGATGTGCGCGTGACAGGCCGTTGACCGCAGCCCCGAGCCCAATGGTGTCCGAGGGCCGTCCCCATGCGGTGCCCTTCAGGGCGAAACCGCCGGAAATGCTGCGGTCGATATCCGTGAAGGATAGAATTTCGGTTCGACCGTCGTTCCAGCTTGCACGGGCGAAAAGCCCGAGGTCAGCCGTCAAAGCCTGTTCGATGTTCCCGTAAAAGCCATATTTATTCTGATTGCGGCGCAGGGCCGTCATCGCATCGTTGATATCCGTTTGCGGACTTGCCTGGGCGATGTCGATGGCATCGCGATACGCGCCGGTGCGGCCGCGGTTGACGAAAGTGCCAATGCGAACCTTACCGGGCTGCCCGAACAGGCTGTGCCGTTCCTCGAACTCGACGACGCCGCCACCGCCGCCCTTGAAGACCAGGACGTCGCTGTTTGGCTGCTCCGGCACCTGGAAGGCGCCCGCTCGCACGGCCCAATTCTTCTGATTAAGCTCGATCACCGCGCCGCGCGTGAAGCCCGGCAGGTCGGCGGGAAAATCATAGGCCCCCGATGACCAGATCGCCCAATTCATGAAATCGGCGCGCGGATCCTTGGCATAGGCATTGGCGTCGAAGAAGTCTCCAACTGCGAAACGGCCAACCGTGACGGTGATGCGATTGATATCGCGTCGTCCCGCCAGTTGCAGAGGGCCGTCCGCGACATCCTCCTGCTCGCCGCCGAGACCAAATGTCTGCCGAACATAGTAGCGCTGAGCGCGGAATTTTGGAAATTCTGTCCCGCCTTTTTGCGCTTCTCCATTTGGAAAACCTGCGAGTCCGAGCGTTCCGTTCAGTCCGAAGCCCTGGGCCAGTTCGGGATTGAAGTAGAACTCACCACCCTCCCAAAGCCGCACGCCGAGAAAAGCATCCGCGGTCCATGTCTCGCGCAGTTGCCCGCCGCCGGGGAGACTGTTGGCGGACGCGTAAGGAGATCGAATTGCAGGATAGCCCTGGGCAATGAATGTTGTCTGGCCATGAACATTCCAGTCCGGCGATGCTTCGCCAGTCGCCGATGGTTTCGCGAGTGCCGAGACCCCATCACCCAGTCGGTAGTTCAGACCAAATGTGATCCTTTGGACTTGAGGGTGGACCGAAACGTCGCGCAGTCCAGTTCCATCGAGTCGATAGATCGAAGAAGCCAAATCGAGGTAGTCGTACTCAGCGCGTGCGGTCCACGGTCCTCCCAAGGCCATTTCGATACCTACGCCCGCCGTCCACCCAGCGTGCCAGCGCCTCAGCTTCGACAAAACGGCGCCGTCATCTCCATTGATGTCGACCTTCGTTCGTGCCCAAGCAAACCCGCCCGTTGCATAGGGGAGGAATGGGCCGAACGCATAGCCGATCCTGGCGCGCACTGTCCCCATCGCGTCCAGGGTCGTATTGAAGGGAGCAGCAGTCCGACGCGTCTCGTCGGGCGGACTCACGAATGTGATGTCGGCTTCTGTGCCAAGTACCCAGCCATCACCTGGCTGAAAGTTGTAGCCCCCCTGAAGGCCGCCGATCATCCCCGTCACCGTCGGCGGCAGGCCAACTGACTGATTCAAGATCGCGTTCGTCCCTGGACCAAGATCGCCGGTCCCGAAACCGGTGTGACCACCAAAATAGATGCCCGACCAATCGACCTTGTTCGTTTTCGCGCTGCTCTCACGTGAAGCTTCCGGCAACTTCGTGGGCGTCGCCGGAATGGGTTGAGCATCTGGGCGGTCGGCAGTCGTTTGAAGCTCTTGCGCATGCGCCTTGGCGATCTGAAGAATTGCCACGATGCCGAGTGCCAGCAAATAGAAGGCGATCGCCATAAATCGGCAAAAAAGGACTCGGCGATTCCTGAAAACCCTCAATCCGGCAGCGCTCGCGGTATTGAAGAATCCTGGGGCGGCAAAATAGTTCATGGGGCACTCCTGGCGTCGGGTTACGAGAGCGCCCGTCGCCAATAACTCCGAGCCGCCCTGCTAGTTTTGTCGTGAATTCAAATGGCGCGAGTTATTGGTCGCGCCGCGACTAGACGGGTCGTCCATTTGAAGCTCCTTGCTGATCGAAACCCGGTTCGGGCCCGGGCCTCGTGCTTTGTTTCCATGCAAGCAATCGTTTTGCGCTTGTGTGGCTCACCAGCGGCAATGCCGCATTCGCGATATCGCCGCTCTGTTCAACCGCGCGCCGCCGCGTAGTAGGAATCTGAGCTTGGAACCGTCCAGTAGGCGGCGACGAGCAAGGTGGACGGCCACACGCGTCAGGAGCGTCGCCGAAACCGCCAAAGCCCAGCACAAACGTCTGTTCAACCGGTTCCGAAGCGAGGACAGGACATCGCGGGGCTCCCGATTGTGGGGCGGACGCGGCGCCTGTCGCCTCGGCTGCTTCGGTGGCGGCCCTCGTCTCGGGCGGTCTCCAGCCTGCGGCGGCGCAAATCTGAGGATCAACGATGTGGACATGATCATGATCTCTCATGCGTCGCCGTCAGAGCCATTGTCCGAACCGGCGGATGTAGACGGTCTTCATCAGTTGAGCGACGAGGCAGTAGCAGAGCAGCGTGCCAGCCAGCCACGGGAAGTAAGCGATAGGCAGTGGCTGCAATCCGATGGCCGCGCCCAGCGGAGAGAAAGGCAAATAAATCCCCAGCACACAGATGACGCTCGACATCAGCAGCACTGGCAAAGCCGCTGTACTGTTGACGAATGGAATCTTCTGGGTACGCAGCATGTGGACCACGAGTGTCTGAGAAAGAAGGCCCTCGATGAACCAGCCCGACTGAAAGAGCGACTGATGCTCTGGAGCATTGGCGGCAAAGACGAACCACATCAGAGCGAACGTCGTGATGTCGAAGATCGAGGACGTCGGTCCGATCCAGATCATGAAGCGACCGATATTCTTGGCATCCCACTTCCGCGGCCTGCTGAGGAATTCCTTGTCCATGTGATCCCAAGGCAGCGCCAATTGGGAAATGTCGTACATCAGGTTTTGCACGAGCAAATGGATCGACAGCATCGGCAGGAACGGAATGAATGCGCTCGCCACCAGCACCGAAAACACATTTCCGAAGTTGGAGCTGGCGGTCATATTGAGGTATTTCATGATGTTGCCGAAGGTTTCGCGCCCCTTCAGCACACCCTCCTCAAGAACCATCAAGCTCTTCTCGAGCAGGATAATATCGGCCGACTCCTTCGCGATATCAGCGCCGCTGTCGACGGAAATGCCAACATCGGCATCGCGCAGCGCCGGAGCGTCATTGATGCCGTCGCCGAGGAAGCCGACGGTGTGCCCGTTGGCCTGGAGTGCCTGTAGCACGCGTGACTTCTGAAGCGGCGTCAGCTTCGCGAAGATCGTCCGCTCCTCGACCAAGGTCCGGAGTGCGGCGTCGTCCAGTTTTTCAATATCGCGACCGAGCACCGGCTGGCCCGGTTCAAGTCCCACTTCACGGCAGATCTTGCTGCTGACAACCGCATTGTCGCCGGTAAGAACCTTGACCCTGACGCCGTGTTCGGCGAGCGCCGCGATCGCTGGTCCAGCCGTCTCCTTCGGCGGGTCGAGGAAAGTCAGGAACCCCTGAATCGTGAGATCGGTTTCGTCCTCGATGGCATAATGCGTATTGGTGTCGGACGCCGCGAACTCACGGGTGGCGACGACCAGCACACGGAACCCGTCTTCGTTGTAGGCGCGTGCCAGCGCGGCCAGGCTTTTGCGCTCCGCGTCGCCGAGGCGGATTACGCCTTCGCCACTCCTGACGCGCGTGGAGATTGACAGCATCTCCTCCACTGCGCCCTTGCAGATGAGCAGATGATCTCCCGCTTCGCCCTCGACGACCACCGAGAGCCGGCGACGCACGAAGTCGAAGGGCAACTCGTCGACTTTCCGGTAGCTCGCGGCTGCGTTCGTGATGGCTGGCTCCGCGCCGGCAAATCGCACGACGGCCTGGTCCATCAAGTTCTTCACGCCGCTCTGGTGATAGCTGTTCAACCAGCCCAACCGGAGAACGTCGGCGTTTGGTTGCCCGGTAACGTCGACGTGGTGCTCCAGAATGATCTTGTCCTGGGTAAGCGTGCCGGTCTTGTCCGTGCAGAGAACATCCATCGCGCCGAAGTTCTGAATGGCGTTGAGCCGCTTCACGACGACCTTGCGCCGGGCCATTGCAACGGCGCCCTTGGCGAGATTCGACGAAACGATCATCGGCAGCATTTCGGGGGTAAGTCCGACGGCGACGGCAAGGCCGAACAACAGCGCTTCCACCCAGTCGCCTTTGGTCAGGCCGTTGATGACAAAGACGACAGGAACCATGACGAGCATGAAGCGGATGAGCAGCCAGCTCACACTGTTGATGCCGCGATCGAACGCCGTTTGAGCGCGCGATCCGACGATCGCCTTGGCTAACGATCCGAAATAGGTGCGAGCACCCGTGGCAACGACAAGCGCGGTCGCCGTGCCGCTCACGACGTTGGTGCCCATGAAGCAGACGTTGGGCATGTCGAGCGCGTTCATTTCGCTGGACGCTACGCTCGCCGCGGACTTCTCGGCGACAGACCCGAGCGTGTCATACTTCTCAACAGGGATGGCCTCACCGGTGAGCACTGCCTGGCTCACAAACAGATCGCGGGATTCGATCAGCCTCACGTCTGCCGGGATCATATCCCCTGCTGAAAGACGCACGATGTCGCCGGCGACGATCTCTCGCATCGGGATTTCGAATGCTTCGGGATTTGACGTTGCCGATCCTCGACGAAGAACCGTCGCCGTCGTGCGGACCATCGCCTTCAGAGCTTCGGCCGCAGCGCTCGATCGGTACTCCTGAACGAAGCGCATCAAGGCGCTGGCAAGCACCATCACGATGATGATGGTGACTTTTGTCGGATCCGCATCCTCGCCATGTTGAAGCCGAAGCCAGATGTCCGTTACAGCGCTGATCCCAGCCAGGATCAGCAGCACTGCAATGAACGGATTCTTGAAAGCGCCAAAAAACTGAACAACCGCTGGCAGGCGTCGCTCTTGCGCAACCTCATTGGGGCCGTCTTTTGCCAGCCGTTCGATCGCATCTCGGGCAATCAGGCCGTTGCGGTCGCCTTTGACGTTTTCGAAGGTGTCATCCAACCCATTCTGGGCTTCACGGACCGCCTTCATCGACAGCTTGCGTTCGTCTTTTCCGCGCGGCTTGAGAGCCGCCTTGAGGATGGGGGCATTCATTGGATGAATCTCCTGCCGCAAGCGCCGAGACCATGCGCCTCTCGGCACGGTCTTCGGCGCTTGGGGTCTTGGTCGGCTGAGGGGATAATGAAACCGATGCATCTTCACGACGCTCGGCATTCGGACCGCGCTTGAGCAGCGCAGCCGCTCTTCACCAGGGAGGGTCCGCACCTTCGCGCGACCGTGCGATTCTGCGCGAGTACGGATTGCCGCCCCGGCGGGGGTGAAGCCCGTCCAGGCCGGCGGACACCAGAACCATCGCCGTGCTGGCCTTATGCAGCGTGAGGGAATGCATCACACGCCTCACGCCGCAAAGCGACCATGCTGGTAAACTGCAAGAAGGAGTCCGGCGCGCTCGATCAATCGGCGCAACCCGCCGCCCGTGTCTGGTTCGGCGTCAAGCATCCAGATGCATTCGAGCCGACCGGTCTCGCCATTGACACGCCACGCCGCGACCAGTCGAGTCCGGTTCGTGCGGGGAGACTTCGTGAAAGGACGGTCACGCTCGCATCGCGGGTCGGCGAATGCGGGATTGCGTTTCGGCGAGGCGATCCGCGAAACGCGGAGCGAAGCCGGCAGAGTAAAAAATTGGAGAGTCATGTCTCACCTCCGTGACGAGCCGCTCGGCCGTCACAGGCGAGACTGATGATTCAGACTCGCGAGAACGACCTGAGCGGCACGCTTGCTCGACTACTGTCGCTTGGCATTGCTCGTTGATCCTCATGCGTCGGCAGCGGGTTGGAGCCGCTAGATGACATTGGCTGGATATCACCGTCATTCCTTGAGTGACAGTGTCTTGCGGGGTTGATCCGATATACAAAACAATATCCGGGATATACCATCGTATATTGTAAGGTCTTCGGCGATAACTACCTGCGCAATATCAAGCCGCTTAGACTCACCGGACACGGGCGCGTCGACTTCACTAGCGATGTGATCGCTCTGATTTATTTCGATCCGAGGTCTAGTGTGGGTATCGATATGGTTCTTGTCGAGCGCATCGTCGCGCGAAGCCCTCGTCTTCGGCGATTGCTTTATTCGTTGTCCTTAACCTTTCTGAAAGCGGCGTTTCGGTTTCGCCGCACGGGCTTGGATGCCTTTGCCCGACCGACATTGCGTTTATCGCAGTGTCTCTTTCGTACTGCCTCTTCGCGGATACGACGTCGTTATGCAGCCGAGCCGAAAATGACGTCGGACTCGCGCTTTGTGCTCCGTCGCCTTTCTCTCAAACTTTTGATCGTGCTGATCTTTGCCGGTGCTCAAAGCCCGCTGCCCTGGGGATTCGGGAAAGCGCTTACGATGATGCTGTTTATGAGCGCGGCTATCAGCTGTGCCTTGGCCCTCATGAACCACCAACGATTCAGATTGGGAGTCTTGAGCTACTGGGACGAATCTTTGGCCTTTGTCCTGCTCGGCCAAACCGCGCGGATGGTGTTTCTACGTTGAAGTATTGCGAGTGCGCTATGCCGGGGGCTCTCGTCTTCAAAATACTCGCCAATAACCTGCCACGCGATACGGGAATCGCGAAGGTGGCCGTCGAGGCGAGACGCGGGGCAGCGACAACCGCCTGCGGCGTCGTTTGGTATTGGTTATGACGGAGCGTCGCACCACTCGCCGTCGCCGCACGCTGTTGACGGGGAAGATCATTCTCAATCAGCGATCGTCCGTGATAAGTTGCGTCGTCCGAAACTTGTCGGACACAGGCGCCTGCCTCGAAGTTCCTGCTGCCCTGAACATTCCGGATGCCTTCGAGCTGAAAATAGAACCTGGCGGCGCTTGCTCACAGTGTCGAATAGTCTGGCGGAGCGCTACGCGCATCGGCGTGGCGTTCGATTGACACAAAGCTAGAACGCGCCTTCACTTTCAAGGGCGAGTGTAAAGGCGCTGGCCCGAGATACTGGCCGCGCGCACGGCGCTGCAGGCGTGACGGCTGATATGGCCGGACGGCAGGCTACAGAAATAACAAGGACAATGTGTGGGGGAAAGAGCCAATCTCACAAGGAGAATGGCGCGCCGTACTGGATAAAAGTGCGAACGCATATGTGATTGAATCTGCGATTAATTTATTTTGGGGCATCGTGATCCTCTCATCTTTCAGCGTTCGCCGGCTGCCGCCAATAGCCCCACCCAAACGGGTGCGCCGAACCGAACGCGGAGCTGATATCGGACCAAGTACAAGGTATCCGGTATTTTGCTTCTCCCGGGTCTATGAGGAAATGACTAGCTCTTTCCAAATCTGGGCCGCGTACGCAGTGGCTCTCTCCTAGTCCTGAAGTCCGCGGCATGTGTGATTGGGTACCGCTGGAATACATCGCAGAAAATCCCATTCTGCAGCGATGCAAATATCGAGTGCAAAATCGATTAAAAAATAGAGAGCTCCGCGAACTAGACGGCTCGACCGATGAGGGCACCAATGGTCGCAGTTGAGGCCATGGCGACTGCTCCCCAAAACACGACCCGAAGAGTGGGTTTCCATATGCTGGCGCCGCCAGCGCGAGCGCCGATCGCTCCGAGAACGCCAAGTCCGATGAGGCAGGCAATGGAGACGGTCCAGGTGGCGGTCCAGGCCGGCGACAGGAGAGCGACGGCCAGCGGCAAAGTCGCGCCAGATGCGAAGGTGACCGCCGAAGTGAAAGCCGCTTGAACTGGCTTCGCCATCACATGACTGGTCAGTCCGAGTTCATCCCGCGCATGGGCCCCGAAGGCGTCCTTTGCCATCATCTGCTCGGCGACCTGTCGCGCCAGTTCGGGCGTTACACCACGCTGCTCGTAGATCGCGGCGAGTTCGGCCAGCTCCGCTTCAGGTTGCGTGGCAAGTTCGCGGCGCTCACGCGCCATGTCGGCTTCTTCCGTATCGGCCTGGGAACTGACCGACACATATTCGCCTGCAGCCATCGACATTGCTCCGGCGACGAGCCCCGCTACGCCAGCAACCAGAATTTCGTGGGAAGCGGCGGTCGCGGCGGCAACACCGACGATCAGACTCGATGTTGAAATCAGCCCGTCATTGGCGCCTAGCACCGCTGCGCGAAGCCAACCTATTCGTTCGATCAGATGGTTCTCTTTATGAAGGGCTCGCATGGAACATGGTCCTGAATTACATTTCTAAGGCTTTGTAACGCGGCGCTGAGCACATAGGAAAAGGCGCCTTGCCTTCGAGATCGATCTGGAAACTTGGCCGGTCAGGCTGATCAATGATGCTATCTTCCGATGAAACGCCTACCGTTCCATCGCCACATACGCTGTAGTCCAAAGCCGCATTCAACTTCAATCGCCGGAGTGTTGTCCAGGCCTCTCAACGTGACTTCATTTGCCCTGACACTCATCACCAGATGATATCGTCCGTGGTGCGACATGTAGACCTGATGGAGGCATTTTCCGCTGCTACAAAACGTAAGGCGGTCGCCACATCTGAGTTCATGAAGATGAAGAGCGATGAGACGAACGTTCCCAACGTCAATGAAGCGGCTGAAGCCACGCGTTGTTGTCAATTCATCGCCACATACCTTCCTGTATTTTTGAAGGCCTGCCCGCACTTCCGCCGGCAGGTTTTGCACGTAGAAAGGACTGGGTTGATTGTCATGGACAGGAGAACTTGCGAGCGAGAGGGCCGGCGAGACAAAGAAAAGTGACGTCATAGCGGCTAAGATTGCCACGTCACGGAGCCGATTCGATCTTTTCATGCTGAAACCTCCACTTCCAACGGCTGTTTCTCTCGTTCGACGACGGCTGCGGAGCGGCGCTCCATCCATCGGTAGATCGCCGGCAACAGCAGCAGCGTCAGAACGGTGGACGACAGGACGCCGCCGATGACGACAGTGGCGAGCGGTCGTTGCACCTCCGCTCCCGCGCCCTGTGAAATCGCCATCGGTACGAAGCCGATTCCCGCGACCATGGCGGTCGACAATACCGGACGGAGCCGATCCGTGGCGGCTTGCCGGACTGCCTCGATAACAGGCAGCTTCCGCCGCAACGCATTGATATGATCGATCAGAACGAGACCATTCAGCATCGCGATGCCGGAGACCGCGATAAAGCCGATCGCGGCGGTGATCGAGAATGGCATGTCACGTAGCCAGAGTGCCAGCACGCCACCGGTGATCGCAAACGGAATACCGGTATAGACGACGGCGGCATGACGGACGCTCCCCAACGCCGAATAAACGAGCAAGAAGATCATCAGCAGCGCCGCCGGCACGACGATCATCAGACGGGCTCGGGCCGCTTCTAGCTGACGGAACTGGCCTCCGAACTCGATGCGATAGGATTCAGGCAGCGCAAGCTTGCCGTCGAGGCGTGCACGCGCTGCGGTCACATAACCTTCGATGTCGCTGGTGTTGAGATTGACCATCAAGGCGGCGCGGCGCTTACCATTGTCGTGCAGGATCGGTTCGACCGTTCTCATCTCGCGCAGACTTGCAACGCGGTCCAGCGGCACAAGGCCGGACGCGCCGACGCGCAATGGAAGGGAGAGGATCGATTTTGTGTCCGCGCGTAAGGACTCGGGCATACGAACGACGATCGCGTGTCGATGCTCTCCGTCCGCGATGAAGCCGACCTCGTCCCCACCGATCGCTGACGCAATGGCACGGTTGACCTCGGCGGTTCCCAGCCCCAACCGCACCATCGCGTCGTGATTGATCTCGACCACCACACTGTGGGTGCGGCTGGCCGCTTCGAATGCGGCATTGGCGGTGCCGGGCACGCCTTGCAATTCCTCTCGCGCCTGCGCGGCGAGCCGCTCAAGCACGTCGTAGTCGTCTCCGAATATCTTGACCGACAGATCCGCCCGCGTGCCCTCCAACATTTCGTTGAAGCGCATCTCGATAGGCTGCGCGAAAAGGAATGACTGCTCCGGCGCCAGCGCAGTGGCAGCCTTTTCGATCGCCGCAACCAGCTCGCTCTTGTTGCGCGGCATGTCCGGACCTTGCGGCCATTGGTCGAGCGGCTTGTAGAAGATGTAGAGGTCGTTCTCATTCGGCGGCATCGGGTCGGTCGCAACCGCGCTGGTGCCGATGCGGGAGAAGGTTCGGGTCACTTGCGGAAAGCGACGCAAAATTTCACGCTCGGTTTGCTGCTCGATCTCAAGGCTACGGTCGAGCGACATCCCCACGGGCTTGTAGACCATCGCCGTGATGGAGCCCTCATCGAGGCGTGGCGTAAACTGCGAGCCAAGGGTCAGGAATATCCTCAATGCCACGGCCAACAGGACTGCCGATGGAACGAGAAGGGCAGCGGGATGACGGAGGGCGAAGTCCAGGACGGGACGGTAGCCCCGGATCACGAGGCCGGCGAAGCCACCGTTATGCGTGATGTGGTTGTCGGCGGTTATCTCCGGGAGAGAATCTTCCTTTTCACTGACGCTCGGCTGACGCACCTTCTCGCCTCGTAGCAGCCGGGCGCACAGCGCCGGCACTAGCGTAAAGGTAACGATCAGCGCCGCTGCCAGCGCCAGCATCACGGCTTGCGCCATCGGCTGAAACAGCTTCCCCTCGACGCCGCCCAGGCTGAGTACCGGCACATAAACCAGCGCGATGATGGCCATGCCGAAGAACACGGGCCGCGCCACGCCCCCCGCAGCGTTGATGACGATGCGACGGCGTTCATCGGCCGTCAGCTCGCGCCCCTTGAGGCGCTGTGCCTCGCCCATCAGACGCAATGTGTTTTCCACGACGACGATCGCGCCATCTACGACCAGGCCGAAGTCGAGCGCGCCGAGGCTCATCAGATTGCCCGATATACCGAGCGCATGCATGCCCGAGATCATCATGAGAAAGGCCAGCGGGATGACCGACGCGACGATAAATGCCGCGCGCCAGTTGCCGACCACGATCAGCAATACGACGGCGACCAGCAACGCTCCCTCGCCAAGGTTGCGCTCGACCGTCGCGATGGTGCGATCCACCAATTCTGAACGATCGTACTGAACCTGAAGGATCATGCCTTTGGGCAGCGCGGCGCGCAGGTTCGGCAATTGCGCATCGACGCGCCGGGCAACGTCCCGGCTGTTCTGCCCGACCAGCATCATCACTGTGCCGAGCACGGTTTCCTTGCCGTTGGTGGTCGCGGCGCCATCGCGTGGAGCATGGCCGATGGTCACGGTCGCCAGATCCGCTACAGTCAGCGGCCGCACGCCACCTGCGAATTTCACGGGTAATGCGCGGATCATCTCCGCCGTCGTGACACGCGCTTCGGTTCGGACGGTGAAGCGTTGGCCGTTCTTGGTGATGGTCCCGCCGCCGGCATTGGCGACGTTGGCGCCAACAGCCTGGGCAAGCTCGCTCGGCGTGATGCCCGCTGTCGTGAGCTTCTTCAGATCAGGCTCGATGACAAACTGACGTTCGAGGCCGCCGTTGGAATTGACGTCGGCGACCCCCTCGATCGCGCGCAGCATCGGGCGCACGATATATTCCTGAGCCTCGAACAACTCCATCAGTTGTTGCCGCTCGTCCAAATCGGACGGCGGTTGCGCCCATTCGAGTGTGTAGTACCAGATTTCGCCAAGCCCGGTGGTGATCGGAGCGAGGCGCGGCGATGATCCGGCTGGCAGCATGTCGCGCACTGCGGAAAGCCGCTCGTTGACGAATTGGCGTGCGCGAAGCTGGTCCGTGCCGTCCTGATAGATGAGCGTGACCTGTGACAGTCCGGTCTTGGTGAGCGATCGCATTTCCCGCAGGCCCGGCTGACCACCCATGCTGCGCTCGATGGGCAGCGTCACAAGACGCTCGATTTCCTCTGGCGCCAGGGCAGGAACAGTCGTGTTGATCTGCACCTGCACGCCTGTGATGTCGGGAATGACATCGATTTGCAGATTCACGAAAGACCAGATTCCAAGACCAGCGATCAGCAAAGCGATGATCATCACCGTGGCTGGTCGACCGGTTGTCCATTCCAGAATCCGCCGCGTCATCGGGACACGCCGTCGAAGCTGCGGCCGCCATTGAGCGCCCGAAGTTGAAGCATCGCTTCCATAGCCTCACGTCGCGTGTCGAGCAGAGCCGACAGCGCGTCCAGATACTGGCGCTGCATCTCGACGTAAGTTGCGATCGGGATCGCTCCCTGGCGATAACTATCGGCGGCGGCGGTAGCTGCGGCCGCAAATTTCTCGGTGGCCCCGGCTGGCCAGCCCGCAAGGGCTCGACGCTTCGCCTCGTAGTAGGCTGCCTGTTCGTAAACCTGCCTCGCGATCCGTCGGTTGGCGGCGAGCAGGGCCGCATCGCCCTGGGATTGACGGCTCAACTCCTGTGCGAGGCCAGCAGCCTGGCTATTCCAAAGCGGCAACGTCGTCGTCAGCCGTATGCCGAAATTGGTCTCGCGGCTGTCTGACTTCGCGCGATTGAAGTAGGGACCGACTGAGACGTTCGGCACACGCGCTGCTTGTGCGAGGTCAACGCGCAACCCTTGCTGCTGCAATTGCGCGCGCAGCGACTGAATCTCGAAATTGTTGATGCCAGCTTGTTGCGCCATGCGCTCGACCGACGGAAGGCCGGGCAGCGTGATATCGGGCGGAGCAATGCGGAGCCGCGCTTTGAGCGGCGCGCCGCGAAGTTGATTCAGTTCGTAGACGATCGTGCTGGTCTCGGAATCAGCCATCGCGGCATTTCGCTCCGCCGTGATGGCACCCGCATCCAGAATGGCCGTGTCCAGCGTGGTGGCGATGCCCGCCGGATCCCGCTGCTCCACAACGCGTGCAAGCTCGCGCATCCGCGCGGCAACGTCGCGTGCCGCGGCGGCTTTCCGCTCGGCCGCGAACAAGGCATATCCCAAAGAGCGTGCCCGGCTTGCGAGCGTTGCGTCGAATTGCGCAAGACCGAGCCGCGCCAGCGCGATCTGATGCTCGGCGATGGCGCGACGGAGCGCCCCGCGTCCGGCAAAGTCGAGCGGCTGCATAATCGACAAGCCATATGTCGGCCCGGCGCCTTTCGGTGCACCTGTCAGGCCGTCGGCCATCCGGCGTTCGCCTAACTCGAATGCAGCTTCAGGGTCCGGCAGGCGATCAGCCGCGTCGCGCTCAACACCTGCAAGCCCGATCTGCTGGAAATAAAAGCGTCGTTCGGGGTTACTTGCCACGACGGAATTGGCAAGTGCATCAATCGACAGCACGGCGGCCTGCTGAGCGAAGGCTGGGGTCACCAAGATAATTGTTGATATGCGAACGATTATCAGGAGCAATTTTAACATTGGCACGAGTCTCAACACTGACTTCTAGACGCCTGATTGCCACGCTAGTCTGAACACAAGCTGTCAGCGTAAATGCAGGTTGATCCAGTATCGGACTGCAGCAATCAGGAGACATGACCATTCGCATTCTTCTTGTCGAAGACGATCAGGACATTGGCGCCCGCCTGAAGGAAGGGTTGGCCAGCTTTGGCTTTGTCGTTGAGCATGTGGAAGATGGTGAGCACGCCCTTTCCTTCGCGCTGCAAGAAGAATTCGACGCGATCGTTCTCGATCTCGGTTTACCCGGCCTGTCAGGCATCGAGGTCTTACGGAGGTTGCGACGTACCGGGGCCGCCACACCGGTCCTGATCCTGACGGCGCGCAGCAGCTGGACTGAGAAGGTGGAAGGTCTCAATGCAGGGGCTGATGACTATGTGGCGAAGCCGTTTCACGTCGACGAAGTCGCAGCTCGCCTGCGCGCGCTGATGCGGCGCGTCGCGGGCCAAGCCACCTCCGAATTGCGCCACGGAGATATCGTGCTTGACCCCGTTGCCGGCACCGCCAATGTTGCGGGCCAGCCGATCGAATTGACGGCACAGGAATTTCGCCTGCTCCACCTCTTCCTGCATCGCGTCGGCCGCGTCGTGACGCAAGCCGAGTTGCTCGACCATCTCTACGGCCTGAATGAGGAACGCAGCTCGAATACGATCGAGGTCTATGTCGGTCGGCTGCGACGCAAAATCGGCCGCGATACCATCAGGACCCTGCGCGGTCTGGGCTACAGGTTCGGCTGATGGTCAGAAGTCTGCGCGCCCGGCTGCTGGTTGGCGTTATTCTCACGACCGTGACAGGTATCGCTGTCGCTGGCGTTTCGATTTCCGCGCTGTTCCGGGCGCACGTCACGGAGCTTGTCAATGCCGAGCTGATCGGTCATCTCGACGAGCTCGAAGGTCTGTTGGCCCGCACGGCCGACGGACATGTCGCTCTGGCACAAAGGCTCAGTGATCCGCGCTTCGCGCAGCCCGGGACTGGCTATTACTGGCAGGTGAGCGATCGCAACGGCATCGTCCTACAATCAGCCTCCCTCGAACCGCAACGGCGTTTTCCGCCACCCGCGCGGGGGGCGGATCGGCAGCTTACTCGCTCAGTCGAAGCTGGCCCGGCTGGTGAGCCGATGATCGCATATGAGCGACCGTGGCAGACCGCTGAAAACGGTTACGTGCTTCAAATTGGCGCCGACCAGCGGATCGTCGATGATGTACTGAGACATTTTAATCAGGCGCTGGCCCTGTCACTCGGCACACTGGCAATAGCCCTAATTGGGGCCGGCACGTTGCAGGCCTGGTTTGGTCTGCGTCCCATGCGCCGTCTGCGCGACGCGCTGGGCGACATTCGCGCGGGCAAAGCAGAAACCCTGCCTGGTGACTTCCCGTCCGAAGTTCGGCCGCTGGTCGATGATCTCAACGCTCTGATCGACGCCAATACCCAGATGGTTCGCCGCGCCCGCACGCAGGCGGGCAATCTCGCGCATGGCCTGAAGACACCATTGGCCGTGCTGACGGACGAAGCGCGCCGGCTGCTCGCGAGAGGTGATACCGAGGGCGCCGCGGTCCTGACTCAGCAAACAGGGCGGATGCAGCGCCAGATTGATTTCCAGCTTGCCCGAGCCCGTGCCGCAGCCAACGCCGGCCTGCCTGGCGTCATCACGCAGGTCGAACCTGCCTTCGCATCAATAGCCGCGGCGATGCGGCGGCTCTATGCTCATCGTGAGCTGACGATCGTCCATACAGCCGAGACGGAATTGCTTGCCGCCGTCGATCCCAACGACCTTGACGAGATGGTCGCCAACCTGGTCGATAATGCCTGCAAGTGGGCTCGTGGTGTTGTCTCGATCAAGGCTACGCGCGATACCCCGACGGGGCAGCTCCTTATTACGATCGTTGATGACGGGCCAGGCATCCCGGCTGATGCACTAAACCGCGCGTTCGCCCCAGGCGAGCGGCTCGACGAGGCCAAACCGGGAAGCGGGCTCGGACTCGCAATCGTCCGCGATCTCGCCACACTGCACGGCGGCTCTGTCGAACTATCCAATGGCAGAAATGGAGGCCTTCACGCGGAGTTGCGGCTCCCATCAGCCTGACAAGTTCAACGGCGTCTAGGTTGGGCGAGTTTCATCGTGGCCGCGTCGTCCGCGCACCATTCGACCTGAGCGATTCGGCGCGCTCGAAATCAGCATCCGCGCCGCTCTGATCTCCAGCGTTCGCTTTCATCGTTCCGCGTTCGAACAAGAAGGTCGGATTCTTCGGATCAGCCTTGATGACCAGATCATAATCCGCGATGGCACGATCAAAGAGTCCTTTACGCCCGAGTGCCTTCCCGCGATTATAATAGGCACCGAGGTAGTCAGTCCTCAGTTGTACGGCGCGATCGAAATCAGAAATCGCGCGATCAAGCTCTCCCTTGCTCATTAAAGCAACGCCTCGGTTGTTGAGCGCGACATAGTAGTCGGGGGACAAACGAAGTGCTCGATCGTAATCCTCCATGGCACGGTCGATATCTCCACTCGACCGCAGCGCGACACCGCGATTGTTATAAGCCGCCGCCAACTGGGTGATCATCCGCTCGCCTGCCTGGATAACCGCTGTGCATCCCCGGATCGAGCGATCGGGTACGATTTCGGCCGCATGCACGCACGAGTCCCAATCCTCGTCGCTCAAAGCTGATGTGGGCGACGAGTTAATTGCAAAGTACGCAATAAATATCGTTGTGCTCAATAACGTAAGAGCACAACGCTTCCAGCGGGTGGTTCGCGCTAGGATCGATGCAGTTCGTGTTCTCGTATACAGCGGCGTAATGCAAATGAGCAAAGAGTAGCCTCAAGTACGTGCATTATATTATTCCCAGTTTGTTCTCTAACAATCCTGTCTGAATTTTCCCTGACAATCGACGTTTGAGACATCCGATCTGGTCGCTTCCCGAACGAGAGTACACCCGTCGAGTGCTATAGAGATTACCAAGCGAGCGCCGTGCGTGCCATCCGACAGGGACAGATCCAAGACTCCCGGACTAAGCCTCAGTCTGGTAGCATGAAGACATCAGCGGTGTTTGATGTACTAGCAGCGGCAATCGACGGGACGGGATGGATCCGGACTCGGTCACGGGAGGGCAACGAGGAGCCGCTATCCGGAAGAAATCGTCCTGCAAGAATTGAACATCGCGCTCTGCGGCGCTGCCAACTTGAATGACCTCTGAAATATCTGGAGGTCAATACGGCGAATTGCTCTGCAACGGCGCTCCGCAAATATGCAAGATATCAACCTAATATTAAGTTGGCGCGCCCGACACGACCCCGTTCCCGCGTCCGGCCGCCAAGCCGAACCCATTCTTTTGATTGCGGATTCTCGGATCAGGGGTAGCCTTTCACCTTCATTTTGAACGGGTTGGCCGATCGTTTCGGCCGAAGGTGTGGGTGCAGATCGAGGATGCCGAGGTACGCGTTGGTGCCGTACTCGCGACAATGGACGAAGGGCGGCGTCTTCGGTTTCCGGCTCCAGCTTCCTGGCGATGTGTACGAGCGGCTGATCGATGTCGGCACGGCCGGTGCGCGACGCTCGGTGACCTTCTCGCTGAAGACCCGCGATCCGCAGGTCGCGCGAAGTCGGGCTTTGCGCGCTGCGGCCGACGTGGGCGACATGATCGTGGCGGTACGATCGGGGGCCACACCGCCCTGGACGTTCGACCCGGCCGCATATCTGTACGAGCGCGGCAGCGTGACCTCGATGCGGCCGGAGCCCTTGATCTCGAAGCGGAAGGCCGAGGCGAAGCAGATCGTCGGGATGACGATGCGCAAGGTCTACGAGGAGGTCTATCTGCCGCGCCGCCAGGAGCGGAAGGGAGCGCCACCGCGTCGGCGATCCAGGCTCGACATGGAGAAGGCGATCACTCGCTTCGTGGCCTCAGCCGGGGACATCCCGATCACCAACATCACCCGGCAGGTGGCCGAGCAGTTCGTGCGCTCGGTGAAGGTGGGTTCGGCCGCCACGATGAAGAAGACCACGACCTGTCTCTCGTCGATCTGCAACGCCGCCGTTGCGGCCGACCTGATCCCCGGCAATCCATTTCGCGGGCTTGGTCCAGACCGGGCCACGATCGTCGCCTCACGGCGCAGCTACAGCCGTTTCGACCACGACCAGCTTGCCCGCTTCTTCGGCCGGACTGAGCGCGAGGACGGGGCGGTCCTGTGGTTGCCCCGGCTGCTGCTGCTGACCGGTGCCAGACTCGAAGAGATGGCCCAGCTTCGCAGCGAGTGGTTCGTCCGGCGCGACGGCATCGACGTGATCGACCTGCACGAGGCCAGGGTGAAGAGCGCGCACAACAAGCGGTACATCCCGCTCCACCGCGACCTGATCGACCTCGGTGTTCTGGACCGTGTTCGTCGATCGCCCGAGCGGCTCTTCCCCGAGTTGAAGTACAGAGCCTCGGCCGAGCGTTGGAGCGGCGCGATCAGCACGAGGCTCAACCGCGAGATCGATGCGGCGCTCGGCGCGGATCGCAGGCTGACCGTGCACTCGCTCAGGAAGACGTTCGAGCACGCGGCCTATGCGGTCGGGATACCGAAGCCCTCGATCAACGCGATCTCCGGGCACAAGCCGAACGACATCAGCGAGGAACACTACCTGATGTTGAAGGACGACGTGCCGCTGCTGAAGCAGCATATCGACCGGATCGACTTCCCATTCCTGCGGCGGATCGCGGCCTGAGAGGGGTCGTTTTTGACTGACTCTCGTGCATGGGGACTGACGAGGGCATGGTCTCCATGACCATGTTCTGGTCGATGTAGATGCCCATGTAGACCATGAAGAAGCAGCCTATGCGGCGACGGTCCCCCCGCCGTCTCCGACTGTCATCGCGCGCTTCAGGCGCTGGACCGTAGCGGTCCCTGCACCGGTCCGGCGGGCCGTCTCGCGCACACCCAGCCCCTGCGCGAGCATGGTGCGGATGGCCTCGACCTTCTCCTCAGGCATGGGCGGGCGGCCCAGGCGCTTCGTGGTCCGCTGCAACCCGGCTCGCACTCTGGCCACGATCATCGAGCGCTCGAACTCGGCGAAGACGCCCAGCATGTCAAACGGCCCGCAAAGTTGCCCCCCGATCGGCGTCCAATGTTGACCCCTTGAGTATGCTTCGCGGCGAGGAGGCGGCGCGGCGGAGCTGGTGTGGATTGCGCAGCCGCGCCGGCTCCGGATCGGTGGTGTGCGGGGAACTCAGAGCCTGTTCTTGAAGCGCCAGCTCTCGTTGCCGGTCTCGACGATGTCGCAGTGATGGGTGAGCCGGTCGAGGAGCGCGGTGGTCATCTTGGCGTCGCCGAAGACGGACGGCCATTCGCCGAAGGCGAGGTTCGTGGTGACGATGACGGAGCTCTGCTCGTAGAGCCTGCTGACCAGGTGGAAGAGCAGTTGTCCGCCGGACTGGGCAAAGGGCAGATAGCCGAGTTCGTCGAGGACGATGAAGTCCATGCGTGCGAGATAATCGGCCATGCGGCCCTGGCGGCCGGCGCGGGCTTCGGCCTCGAGCTTGTTGACGAGATCGACGACGTTGAAGAAGCGGCCGCGAGCACCGGCACGGATGCATGCCCGGGCGATCGCGATGGCGAGATGGGTCTTGCCGGTCCCAGTCCCGCCGACGAGGACAACGTTGCGCTGGTGCGCCAGGAAGTTGCCGCCGGCGAGATCATGAACGAGGGTCTCGTTGATCGGGGTTCCGTCGAAGGCGAAGTCGGCGACATCCTTGGCGAGCGGCAGCTTGGCGATGGTGATCTGATACTTGATCGAACGAGCCTGCTTCTCGGCGATCTCGGCGGCGAGCAGATCGCCGACGACGCGCTGCGGCTCGTGCTGGCGCTTCACCGCCGAGGCGATGATCTCGTCGAAGGCGGCCTTCATGCCATAGAGCTTGAGCTCGCCCATGGTGGCGAGAATCTCCGAGCGTTCCATCACACGGCTCTCCTGAGGCTGTCGTAGCGGGCACAATCGGCGGCGGGCTCATGGCGCAGGCGCAAGGCATCGGGCGTCATGATCGTGATCGCTGCCGCCGGCTCGCGGCGCCGGGCCAGGATGTTGATGATCACGTCGGCGGAGTGGACGCCTTGCCGCAGAGCGTCCGCGCAGGCGGCTTCGACGGCGGACAATCCGTCGCTCAGCACCGCGGTGAGGATCTCGACCATCTGCCTGTCGCCGTCTTGAACGGCCGCGAGCTTGCGCCGGACCCGGTCGATCGCGCCGGGCAAGACCCAGTCCTTGAAGGGCGCTCCGTTCCGCAGGGCGCCCGGCTTGCGAGCCAGTACCGGGACATAGTGCCAGGGATCGTAGATCGTCTGGTCGCGGCCATAGCAGCGGGAATGCTCGCCGACGATACGCCCGTCCTGGCGCAGCTCGATCCGATCGGCATAGGCGCGGATCTCGACGGGGCGCCCGACCGCACTCGCGATGACCGAGTACTTGTTGTTGTCGAAGCGCACGAGACAGGTCTTCGACACCGAGGCTGGCAGTGAGTGGAAGCCGTCGAACCGCCCCGCGTAAGGCACCAGGCTCGGGCGCTCGGCTTCGAACATCTCCCAGATCGTGCGGTCACGTTGCTCCGGATGGCGGTGGGCCTTGGCGTAGCGGAGCACCTGATCCAGCAGCCAAGCGTTCAACTCGTCGTAGTTCTTGACCCGCAGGCGCGGGGCGAAGAAGCGCTCGCGCACGAGCCCGACCTGGTTCTCGACCTGCCCCTTCTCCCAGCCCGAGGCTGGCGTGCAGGCGACAGGGTCGACCAGATAGTGGCTGCACATCTGCTGGAAGCGGCGGTTATAGGCCCGCTCCTTGCCGACGAAGATCGTCTCCACCGCGGTCTTCATGTTGTCGTAGATGCCGCGCGTGCAGGCGCCCTTGAAGAAGGCGAAGGCGCGGTCATGGGCGTCGAAGACCATCTCCTGGCTCTCGCGTGGATAGGCCCGCACGAACAGCATGCGCGAGTGACAAAGCCGGACATGCGCCACCTTCACCTGGGTCGTGGCGCCATTGATGACGACGATCTCGTGGCTCCAGTCGAACTGGTAGGCCTCGCCGGGCGCGAAGCTCAAAGGCACATAGGCGTCGGCTGTGACGGCGGATTGCTCGCGGCGCCAGCCTCGCGCATAGCGACGAACGGCATCGTATCCGCCCTCGTAGCCGAGATCCCGCAGCTCTTCAAAAAGACGGATCAGCGTCAGGCGCTCGCGGGCCGGCTTGCCGTTGTTCGCCATCAGCAGCCGATCCAGCTCAGGGCGCCAGGGCCCTATCTTCGGCTGCGGCTGAACCTTCCGCTCATACTCGAACGACGTCGCGCCAGAGCGCAGCACCTTGCGCACCGTGTTCCGAGAGACGTGCAGCTCGCGGGCGATCTCCTTGATCGTCTTCCCGCGGATCGAAAACTCGCGCCGGATCCGCGCAATCGTATCCACGCCCTTCATCCCCCGCCCGCCCATCCGAAACCAGGATGGGCAGTCTCACCGAAACCGGCTCAAGGGGGTCAAAGTTGGACGCCGATCCCCCGCCTCATGGGGTCAAACTTGCACGCCGAAACACAGTTGGTCTCCTTCCGCAGAATGGCGTCGCGGTCGTCACCGAGATCGTCCATCCAGTACGAGCGCGCCCACATTGTCCGGGTCGGGCTGTTCTTCCACCAGTCATGGGCGACTTGATGGACGGCGAAGAAGACCGGCTGCTGGCTGCCGACCTGCGACCACGCCTGCGCGTGCCGTTGGCGAAACCGATCCATCACCTGCGGCTGACGTTGCCGGATTGCGCTGAAGCGCGAAGAGAACCCGGACCGGGCAGCCTCTACGGTCGAGAGCACCTTCAAGCCCAGGCGCTGGCACTCCTCCTCATACATGCGTGAGAAGCTCGGGATCGTCACGCCGACGAAGCCATTCGTCCGTTGCAACTTGTTGAAGGCGGCGCATTTCTCGTCTGCCGTCTTGTAGTCAGCAAACGCGTACATCGCGAGTGTGCTCTCGCCGCGACGTTCGAGGTCAGCGGCGATCTCATGATGCTGCGCCATGACGACAGAGGTCTTGCCGACACCTTCCGGGCCGACGACCATCATGACGGGATTCACCGGTATGGTGGCGCGGAAGAAGCGGTTCATCGCCGTCGCGGCGCTGGCGTTGTCGATGACATCGTCCCGGAATTTTTGCTCGATTTCGGTGAGAGGTTGCGTAGGCGGGGCAGCGATCAGATCGTCGAGCAGGACGACATCGTCTTCCCGACCCTGCTTGCGAGCCAACTGGCCGCGCCACAGGCGGAGCATCACGCCGAGGTCGTAGGGCAGCCGCCGGGGCTTGAGATCAGTCGCGTCACGACCGGCCAGATGAATGGTCGAGTAGTCCTCGCGCATGATCGAGGCCGGGTTGCGATCGGCCTCCGAGTTCCTGAACAAGGCGCTCCACTTGCGGCCGTCGAAGTCGAAGTGATCAAACCGAGGCCAGCCAGGATACCATTCGCGGAGCCGTTCCCCGCAGTAGGCGATCTCCTCCTGGCTCATGTCGCCGACCGGCTTCGCAGCGCGCTGGGGCTGCGATTTTGTTGTACCCTTCCGGGTGGGCATGGTCCCGCCGAATGCCTCGGGCGTCCAGAACAGGGGCAGATCGTTGCCCGATGCCCTTTCCCTCGACTTCTCCCACAACGTGATCTGGGGCACCAACGTCCCGACTGGAATGCCCAGCAAATGCGTCTTGTCGATCTGGCGACAGCCGTTGGGCACGCGGCGGAACGCTTCGGCGAACCGAAGCGCCGAGTCAGCGCGGAGACCCTCAACGCCCAGGATCGGCAGCAGCGTCTCATGGAGCCGTTCCCAATGGGTCGCGAAGCCGTCACGCAGTTCGGTCGCCCCGCAGCCGTCCAGGCCGAGCTTCTGGCGGGCGAGCGCGGTCGAGAACACGACGTGGATGTGCAGGCTCTTGCTGCCGCTGTAGTTGACGGTGATCCCGGAGAAGTCAGCATAGCCCGAGCAGTGCTTGAACAGCCCGCCGATCGGAGAATCGAGCTTGTTTCCCGAGGTGCGCAGCCACGAAAGCTGCTTCTTCAGGAACTCGATATCGTCCAGATCGAACTCGTAGGTCAGGATGTGGTAGTCGCCGAGGACCACGCGGTCCTTCGGGGCATCGGCGGCGATCGCCTCGTTGATCGACTGGTCTTCGCCGACTGGACTACGGTTCCAGACACGAAGGGGGTTGGCGAAATAGGCCAGCGCCGACCACGGGTCAGCGCCGAATTTCGTCAGCGGATCGGCCTCGGACGCGATCGTTTCCGCGACGTGGTGATTGCGACCGACCGAAAACGTCGTCACGTCCACAGGGTAGTAGACGCCGCCGAACTGGTCCGGCAGGAACAGCCTGGGCCGGACAAGGTCGGCGAACCACTTTTCCTGCTTCTGCGTGGCCGAGAGGAATTGCTTCAGAGGCCACTTGCCAAGCGTCGGGCCGACGTACTCGTGCCACAACGTCTTGAAGTTCTTTGTGTCGGTGTTCGAATAGATCATGCTCAAATCCAGGAATGAAAAACCCTGCACGCTCGGCAGCCGTGCAGGGTTCTCGCCACTGGATCGTGGCCATTCTCTCCGGCGATTTCTTCTCCCTCCAACGGAGTTTCATCGCTTGGGTGAGCATGTTCTGTTTCGCCCTGCCGAGGCGCGCTTCAATATTTATCCAGTCTACGGCAGGCAGGGCCGGAAAGTCGAAATTCAAATGAAGGCTGTCTTACTTCTGGAGTGTGGCGAACGATCCTGCTGAGGATGTTCACCGCCTCGGCGCGATCATGCGGTTAAGCACGCCATCTTTTCGCACGAACTGATGATATAGCGCAGCCAAAGCGTGGAATGCGGCAAGGCCAAGCAGAACATTGGCAGCAAGTTCATGCCAGCCGTTGATGGAGCGGCGGAGAGCACGATTGTCGGGTGCAAAAGCCGGTACTTGCACGAATCCAAAAAAGTCCCACCCTCTGGCGGCCACGTTGACGATCCCGAGGGCGAGGGTCGCCGCGAGGAGAACGTAGAGCAGTCCATGGGTGGCATGTTCCAGCAGCCGAAGCAGACCGGAGTTGACGGAGGCAAGCCGCGCTCCCGATGTCATGCGCCAGGGCAGACGAACGCAGTATATCAGAACAAGGGTTGCTCCAGCGGCAATGTGGATGGACCACATCCCGTGACGCCATTCGCGCGGCAAAAGCCCCTCGCTTTGAGCCATGAGCCAGAGCACCAGCACAAGTACAGCAGTCAGCCAGTGAAAAGTGATGCTGGCCCGGTCGTACCGGTCTCTATCGGGATTACTCAGCATAAACGTCCTCGTTTCTATCACGCGCCGCCGATGAGGATGCCAGTTGCGAGGACGAGAAGGCCGCCCAGAATGATCTGGAACATGGCGCGACCGATGGGGGTCTCCATGTATCGGTTCTGAATCCAGACAATTACCCAGAGTTCCACGAAGACAACGCAGAGCGCGATGGCCGTCGCAGTCCAGAAATGTGGGATGAGGTAAGGAAGCGCATGCCCCAAACCACCAATCGCCGTCATGACACCTGATGCTAGGCCACGCTTCCACGGCGATCCACGCCCCGACAGCTTGCCGTCATCGTGCGCTGCCTCGGTGAAGCCCATGGAGATACCAGCGCCCACTGAAGCAGACAGACCGATCAGAAAGGTCGTCCACGGATTCTGCGTGGCGAACGCTGTCGCAAAGATCGGTGCCAAGGTCGAAACTGAGCCATCCATGAGCCCAGCGAGGCCCGGCTGGACCCAAGTCAACACGAACTGGCGCTTGGCCTGATCCTGCTCGGCCTTACCCTCGCCGCCCGTCGTCAATTCGCCTTCGAGAGACAGAGCCTTGCGCTCGTGCTTCGCCTCGGCGGCTGCGAGGTCACCGAGTAGCTTGCGCGTTTCCGCATCGGTGCTGCGCGATGCCGCCAACCGGTAGAAGGCTTCCGCCTGCCGCTCCATCTCGGCAGCATCGGCGCGTGCGCGCTCCAGCGGCAGTGACCTCACCAGCCACAGGGGCTTTCGCGCATAGAACCCTTCAACATGTTCCCGGCGAATTGGGATGATCGTGGGGCCGAACTTGCGAACATAAAGGTCCAGCAAGGCGCTCCGATGCTCATTTTCTTCCGCAGCCATGGTGTCGAACATCGCCGCCGATGCGGGGTATTCTTGGCTCAGGTTTGCTGCATAGGCAGCGTAGATGCGTCCGTCCTCTTCCTCAGCGAGAATCGCGAGCGACAGGACCTCCTGCGCATTCAGGTCATCGAACCGTCGCCGTGTAGGACGAAACAAGGAGAAGAGAGCGGGCACAATCCACCAGCGCATGAGAGGCGGTGCATTGATTAGAATTATTCTAATCTATAGTCCAGTGACCAAATGACGCGGCGACAACCTCGCCAGCCTCTGCGCGGAGTTTCGCGCTGCCCGTCCCAACGACTCCTGGTTCATCGTTTCCAACCGTGTCGCGACGCTGACCGACACCATGACCCATGTCGGGGCTCGGGGATCGAATGCCCTGAAGGGCCTCGACATTCTCCAGACCATGACCTGGATGACGGCGTTCGAGTACGAGCAGCTACAGGCGCTGAATGCCTGGACGGGCCGCAACGATCTGGTTGGCCTTCGTCACATCGACGAGTTCAACCAGACCTGCGGCCGGAACCTTGGCTTCCGCCATCGGGGAGACGCTCGCCACACGTTGCTGGTGAACCTTCGCCTGCTCAAGGTTCTCCTCGATCATCATGCCGGTGTTCTCGGTCGCGCCCGGTATGGGCTGTGCCTGCACATGGATTCGGACCAGCGCTACGAGGCCACCGGCCGCGCCAAATCGCGCGCGGCCTGATCAGGGAGTTCTCTCGGGAAAAACCCCTTCAGTAGTCGTATTCCTTATATGTCTTATAGGGAATACGGCCTGTGTAGGGGATTTTCCGCGCGCATCTCTGGCCAGAGCCATCGACGGGGGAGCGGGCGGGTCGAGGCCGCGCAGCAGGCCGAAGTTGCCCGGCCCGATCTCCCCGGCGCGAGCGGGTGGGTGCGAAGCACCTACCCCTCGTTGATCACACGGGTATCCTTAGCCCGGTATTGCGCACCTGTACTCAGTGTCCCACGCGATAGGCTCAGCGTCCCGACTGCTGTGCTTCGGGTCTTGCGCCCGCCCCTTCTCCCACCGTCGCGCCAACGATTGGCGCGCATCATCGCTCGTTGATTATGGCCTCGACCGGGACAACATCAACAACATCGTCATCCCGACCTTGAACGGCACGTTCTTGAAGACCGTCCTTCCCGGTCGGATTCGGAGCGTTCGAAAACGGTCCTAAAAACCGGTCCTAACGCCTCGTTCGAGACGGTCCTAAAAACCGGAATTCTTCAATGAAATTAGGGTGTGGCGCGCCATTCAGGACAAAACTGCGAACACTTATGTGTTTGAAATCGTGATATAATGGAATTCCTTCGAACGCTGCTGGGGGCGGGCCCTGCCACGGGTCGCATTTCGCGCCAGACGGCAACGTCCTCAACGGCCCCCATCGCGCCGCTGCCGCCGGCAGAGGATCACGGCATCCCGCCGATACGAAGAAGCGAGGTTAGCTCCACCGCTTGACCACGTCGCCTTCGCCTCCACCATCGCGTCGAAGCCGATCTGCGCGGCCTCGGCAGGGTCGTCCTTCTCGGCCTAGCCGATCTGGGTGTCGAGCAGGTCGGCCCGCTCGAACAAACGGGTCTCGGTTGCGCCCGGCATCAGGCAGGTCACGGTCACGCCACCGGTATCCTTCAGCTCGTTGCGCAGCGCGAAGGAGAAGGAATCGATGAAGGCCTTGGTGCCGTTGTAGACTCCACCGATCGGCAGACGCTCGTTTTGTCCAGAGCCTTCAGGCAGACCCGCGGCTGCCACGCGTCACCAGCCCCGGCGAAGCAAGCTCTATCGTGTTCCGAAACCTTGGGCAGCCCACGCCTGTTTCAACGCTGGCGAAGAAAGATAGGCGATAAGATCTTTTGTGGCTGCGATGTCTTTGCTGCTTGCGGCAGTTCCGATCGTATAGATCGTGTAGGTCTGAATGTCGGCCGGCAGCGGCGTGGCAACAAGACCGCTCACGACCAGAGCGTCGCCGCGGCTCATGGCATCCATCGCTCCACGGTTGCCGCGCAGAATTTGTACACCGGCACACGCGTCGTCGGATCAAGACGATTCATGGTCAGTTCATTGGCGGCCGCCTCAAAGAAGGACATCGCCATCCAGATCACGCCGGGCTGCAAAGTCGCATCCGGTTTCACAATCAGGCAGACCGCACCCCGCCTTGTCCGCACCTCAACCGTGTCGCCGGCCTTGACGCCAAGACGGGCCATGTCATCCGGATGCAGATGGGCGCGCGGCTCCGAGCTCAGGGCTTCCAGCACGGGCGCGCGACGTGTCATGGCGCCCGTATGCCAATGCTCGCGCAACCGTCCCGTCATAAGAATAAAGGGATAGTCGGCATCCGGTATCTCGTCCGCACCGGTCGCATCAAGCGGCACGATGATGGCTTTCGAGCCATGAGCGAAACTGTCGCTGAACAGACTGTCACTCGCTCCATCACTTTGCAGCGGATACCGGGCATGTCCAGACCGGACGAGAAACGGCCAGCTAAATCCCTTGAGCACCGGCACGACATTCGCCATTTCGTCGAAGATGCTGCCCACAGTGACGTCCTGCCACGGCAATCCGAGACGCACGGCAAGATCGCGAACGATCATCCAATCCGGCCGCGCTTCACCGGGCGGCGGCAGTGCAACCGCGATGTGTTGCACGATGCGATCCGTATTGGTGACTGAACCTTCCCGCTCGGCCAGAGCCGCCGCAGGGAAAATCACGTCCGCGAAGGCTGCCGTTTCGGTCGGGAAAATGTCCTGAACAACGAGATGATCGAGTCCAGCCAGCGCCGCGCGCGTCATCGCAAGATCAGGATTGGCGAGCGCCGGATTCCCGCCCATGACATATACCCCCCGGATATTTCCTCCGCGAGCGGAATCAAACATCTCCACGACCGAAAGACCAAGGTTGGACGGCGTATCGATATTCCATAGCGCGTCAAAGATGGCGCGCTCGGTATCGTCTTCCAGATCGCGGTAGCCCGGAAGATAGTTCGGCAACAGCCCTGCGTCGCAGGAGCCTTGCACGTTGTTTTGACCGCGCAACGGGTGAAGTCCCGCTCCAGGCCGTCCCACCTGGCCGCACACTAGAGCGAAAGCAATAACGGAACGGATGTTGTCGGCACCGAACGTGTGCTGGGAAGCGCCCATGCCCCAGAACGTCATGGCGGCACTGGCCCCGGCGAACAGCCGCGCTGCTGCGATGATGTCTTCTTCCGGCACCTGACAGACCCGGGCTGCAGATTCCAATGTGTATGGCTCAACACGTGCACGGAGCGCTTCAAAGCCTTCCACGCGTGCATTGACAAAGTTACGGTCGTAAAGCCCTTCTTCAATCACGAACCGCGTCATCGCTGAAAGCAGCGTCACATCGGTTCCGGGAGCGATACGGAAGTGATGGGTCGCAAAGCGTGACAGGGCCTGAATATGCGGGTCCACCAGGATCAGCTTGGTCCCGCGCCGCAACGCGCCCTTCATGAAGGAGGCAGCGACTGGATGGTTCGAATCCGGATTTGAACCGACCATCAGAACGACATCGGCCTTTTCGATCTCCTCAATGGGAGCGGTGACGGCGGCAAGACCCGTCGCCTCGGCCAATGGCGGAACCGATGCACAAAGACGGGTGCAATGATCGATATGCGACGTGCCGAAGCCAGTGCGCCCGAGTTTCTGAAGCAGATAGGCATCTTCGTTCGAAGCCTTTGCCGAACCGAGCACGGCCAGCGACGAACCACCATGGTGGCTTCGCACGCGGGCGAAGCCCTCAGCCGCCACGCTGAGCGCTTCGTCCCAGCTCGCGAGCCGGAAAAGCGCGAGCGCCTCGGGGCCGCTCAATGTTTGTGTGGCATCTTTGGGCGTATTTGGCCGCCGGATGAGAGGAGCCGTCAGCCGGTCAGGATGGCGCAGATAGGAAAAGCCGAACCGCCCCTTCACACAAAGCCGCCCATGGTTCGCGGGGCCATCGGCGCCCTCTGTGAAAACGGTGCCGTTATCGGCGGCGTGAAGCGTGACGCGACAGCCGACACTGCAAAACGGGCACACTGTCTCTCCCGACGAGTTAACGCCAGAACGCCCGCCGATTTCCACGGCCGCCTTTAATGAAAACGCACCAGTTGGACAAAGCTGCGCACACTCGCCACACGATGCGCAATTGCTTTTCCCCATGGCCGCGCCGCTATCGAAGGCCACATGAAGATCGCTGCCCCGACCCGCCAGCGCGATAACCCCGTTGACCTGGACATCGCCGCATCCGGTCCGGCATCTGCCGCAATGAATGCAAGCGTCGGAGTCGAACACGATCCCGGAATGGCTTGCATCCGGCGCATGCGTTTCCTGCTTGCTCCCAAAGCGTTCGGCATCCGCGCCATTGCGCGCAAGGAGCAACATAAACGGACTGTCGGGCTGGCGCGCGCGCGCCTGCCCGGTCATCTCGGACGCCAGCAACTCCGTCGCCAGCCGGCGAACGCGATTAGTCCGCTCCGTATCGGTGCGAATGTGCAATCCGGGCGCAGCGGGATAACGGCAGGCCGGCACCAGATCCGCCTCGCCCTCCACCTCGACGAGGCATGTGCGGCAGCTGCCGATCGTGGGAAAGCCCACGCGGGTGGATGCACACAAATGGGGAATATCCAGCCCGCCCTGCGTAGCCGCCTGAAGTAGACTCTGACCGGACTGCGCGGGGATCGCCTGCCCATCGATATGGATATCGAAGCCGTTCATGAATCGCATGTCTCCAGAAGAGAAGGCAAGCGGCCCAGGAACCGGCCCGCATTGCGGCCGAGCGCGCAGATGGATGCTTCGCTCATCACGACGGAAAGATCATTGATAAGCGGCACATCGAGACGTCCGGGCGCGTTGAGAGCTTGCGCGGCCTTGGCCGTTCCCACACGGCAAGGGCCGCATTGCCCGCAGCTTTCGCGGGCGAGATAACCCGCCATCTTCGAGGCAACGCCCCGCATGTCGTCGCCAGTTCCAAAGACGACAATGCCGCCGGTGCCGAGCCGCAGTCTGCCGCTCAGAAGCTCGTCCAGCGGACGCCGGCAATCGGCGGCGGGAAGCAACGTTCCAGAAGACCCGCCTACCACCATGCCGCCAAGCTCGACTCCCTCCGTCAAGCCGCCTGCAATGTCTACAAGATCGATGAGCCGCGAAAGGCCGCGCACCGGCTTTGGCCCCGGATTCCGGACCCGCCCCGATACACTGAAAAGCGTTACCTCCGCGGCCAGCAGGTCAGACACGGGCAGATCGGGCTCCGGCGCACTGCCCCAGACAGACCTCAACCGGAAGAACGTTTCGACGTTGTGCACGAGCGTCGGGCGCCCGAAATAACCGCGCGTGGTCGGAAACGGTGGCCGCTCCGCTGGCCTCGGCGGACGGCCCTCAAGGCTTGCAATCAGCGCGGTTTCTTCACCGCAAATATACGCCCCGCCGCTTCGCCTCAATTCAATGGCGATGCCGCTGGCGAGCCCCGCCGACACCACATCCGCGATGGCCTTCCGCAGAATGACATGAATGGGCTTGTAGTCGTCCCGGATATAGAAAAAGATTTTGTCCGCGCCTGTCACCCGCGCCGCGACGAGCGCGGCTTCAATGACGCCATGCGGATCGTTTTCGAGAATGAAGCGATCCTTGAAGACGGCAAGCTCGCCTTCATCGCCGTTGACGATGACGACCGGAACTGCGCCGCGTCTCATCACTTGGCGCCACTTCTCAACCACCGGAAAGCCGACGCCAGCCCGGCCGATCGCGCGATATGTGGCGATGCTCTCCATGAGGCGCGGCACCTCCTGCAAATCTCGGCTGAGGCGATCGAGTATTTGATATCCTCCCGCAAACCGATAGGCAGAAAAGCTGCGCGGATTTGGCGCGGACCTTGCTCCATCGCACCTGTTGCGGCAGACGCCGTGCCCCGAACCTTCTCCATGCAGCAGTGAACAAACAAGATCGCCGCACGCATGAAGCGCATAAGGAACGGAAGCCATATAGTTCACAGCCGGAAAGGCCGTCGCCACTTCATAGGCTTCGGATGGAAACAGGCGGAGACGCTCCGCGACACGAAGCAGTCCCTGCTCCGAAATGCCGAGGCCGCCCTTGACGTCACGGACTTCAAGCAAGATTTCAAGAAGCCGCTCCCGGCTTGCGCCGCGCGCGAGTGACTCCGTGATCGCTGCTGCTTCAACCTCTTCCAGATGAAGGGCTTCAGACTCATGCGGCACGATACAGTTCCTCTCGCAGATCGGAGGTAAAGGCCTCGGCCGGACCGTCGAAGAAAATGTTCCCTTGGCGCAATGCAATGATGTGGTCCGCATAACGAAGAGCTAGCTCCACCTGATGCAGGCTGCACAGAACCGTGAAACCCCGCTCGCGCGCGGCTTGCTGGAGAATTTGCAAAACATTCTCCGACGATTCCGGATCGAGGCTGGAAATAGGTTCGTCGGCCAGAATCAATTCTGTCTGCTGGGCAAAGGCGCGGGCGATGGCAACACGCTGCTGTTGACCGCCGGAAAGCCGCTCGGCCCGTTGATAGGCCTGATCGAGAAGACCCACGCTGTCCAGGCAGGCAAGCGCAAGCTGCCGGTCATCGTAACGGAAGCGCCTCAACAACACCCGCCACAAAGGAGTTCCGGCAAGCCGGGCCGTCAGAACATTGTCTATTGCGCTGAAGCGCTTGACCAGATTGAACTGCTGAAACACGAAGCCGACTTCGCGGCGCAATGCCCTAAGGGCTTTCAGTTTCAGCGCAGTCACCTCACTGCCGCGGATCGTCACAGTGCCGCTGTCAGGTTCTACAAGGCGCGTGAGACAACGGAACAAAGTGGACTTGCCGCAGCCAGATGGCCCCAGCAAGACAACAAACTTTCCGACGGGAATGGAGCAGGAGATGCGATCCAGCACCATGCGCCCTTCAAAGGTCTTGCTCAGGTCCGTCACGGTGATCGCGTTTTTGCTCTTGTCCATCGACGGCCCGGCAGGAACAAGATCAGCGGGCGATACGGTCTTCATGAGGTAATTCCACCGATTCGGCACAGGGCTTTGCTAAGCGATACGCGAGGGCGTACCGGCGCGAGTTGCAGTCGTTTCGGGATTGAGAACGAGACGGCGCAGGTACGCGCTCAAGGTATCGATGGCGATGACCATCGTCAGGATGACGCCCAGCACCGTCGCCAGCTTAGGAAAATCGAGCAGGTCGATCGAATCTTTAAGCGTCTGCCCGATGCCGCCCGCACCGACGATGCCGAGCACCGTGGAAGCACGAACATTGAACTCCCAGATGTAAAGTGTCACGGAAACGATATTGGGCCACACATCTGGAAGCAGCGCATAGCGAAAGGCGCGCACCGATCCGGCGCCGGTCAATTCCGCCGCCTCGACAGGCCCGGGATCAGCAGGCTCAATAACTTCGGTCAGCAATTTGCCGAGCGCACCGACCATGTTGAACGTGATTGCGAGCACGCCCGTAAACGGCCCAAACCCCACCGCAGCCACGAAGATCAGCGCGAAGACCAGCATCTCGGTGCCGCGCAAAACACCCAACAGGCTGCGCACCAGCCGTGACAGAACAGGATTTGGAGTGGTATTGCGCGCCGCGAGCGGCACAAGCGGAATGCAGATCATAAGAGCGCAAAGCGTGCCGACCGTTGCCATGGCCAGGGTCTGGAAAGCATCTCGCAGCACGCGGCCAATATCGCTCACATCCGGCGGAAACATCTGCGTGAACCAGGAAGCGATCTTGGGCAGACCCTCGGCGAGTTTGCCGAAATCGACCCGCGCGGACACAAAGCATGCAACCAGGAACACTGCGACGGCCAGGAAAACGATAGCCCGCGCGATGGTGTGCCAGCCAAGCAATGACTGAGTCGGCTCCGCATAATGCTGCTTGTTAAAACCGACGATGCTCATTCCCTCTCCTGCCGCTTGCCGCCGCTGAAAACCCAGGCGAATGGCCCGACACAAAATGCCGGTTTGAAGGACGGGGCGGCCCAGCGGACCGCCCCGTCCGGGATCATCAGGATTTCAGCTTGCCCGTCAGGACGCCTGCTTCCTCGATAGTCGCATAGTCCTTGTGCACGGCCGGAACGAAGCCGTTATAGCCGCTGCCCATCATAGACTGGGCTTTTTCTTCGGAGAGAGAGGTCAGGATGTCGCGAATCTTGACCTTGAGCGCCGGATCAAAGCCCTTGGGCACACAGATGGCATCATTCGGCAGTTCTTGCGACGTCCAATAGACTACGACTTTTTTCGGGTCCATTTCGCCAGCTTCGATCATGCCGTTACGGCCGCGATCCATATTCGAGCCGAGATCGATGAGACTCTGCTGAATCATGGAAACGTTGTTGCCGAAGGTCGCTCCCTCGCGCAGCTGGAAGAATTCGCGCGGATCGACGCCGTTCTTGACGAAGAATGCATAAGGGATGAGCCAGCCGGACGTATTGCCCTGATCGCTCAGGGACAACTTCATGCCCTTCGCATCCTTCGGAAAATCCTTGATGGGCAAACCGGGGCGCCCCTCGATAATCGCGTGATAGGACGGCTTGCCATTGTATTTCGCCGTTGCGATGACCTCGGTGCCGGCATGCTTGTTGGCAAGCACATAGCCCCACGGCCCCAGCCAGCCCACATCCAAATGGCCGTTACTCATCGCGACGGAGATAGCGGCCCAGCTCTCAGGGCTGACCAGTTCGTAAGTGGCCCCGAGTTGCTCCGCAAGATAGCGAAACATCGGCTCGAATTCCTTGATGGTGGTTGCCGGAGTCGGCCGCACCGGAGCAATTGCGAAACGAAGATGAAGCTTGCCATCGCGCATCGCCTGCCCTTGCGCGGCATTGGCGATGAACGGCAGCGAAAGCGCGGAAGCGGCGACCGCCCCAAAGCGACGACGTGTAATCATGACGACCTCTCGAATTTGCATCGCGTGCGTGAGAGCGAGCCGACCCAAGCCATTCGCGCAGTGCTGGACCGGGCGGCGCGCCTTGGCTATGAACATTACGAATTCTTATGAAAATAAGATGACAATAATTTTTAGTTTCATGAAAATTCAAGCAAAAGGTCCTATCCGCACAATTTATAACGTAGAATCAATGTACTAGTTTGATTATCAGAAATGCCCCGATCGTATCCGATCAATGAAATTTGGCTTTTCATTGCAGTTTCTTATATATCTCCTCTAAGCGCCGCCAAAAAACGTTAAGGCGGCAGGATCGAAGCGATGTTGAATCTGGCCCAAGTTCAGACCTTTCTCGCCGTTGTCGACGAAGGCGGCATTCAGGCGGCTGCCCAGCAGCTCAATTGCTCGCAGCCTGCCGTTTCTCAACAATTGAAAAAGCTTGAGGAGTTTTTTGGCGTCCTTCTGGTGGTACGAAATCGCAGTCGGGCGATACCGACTCGCGACGGTGAACTATTCCTGCCCAAAGCTCGTTCGTTAATCGCCGCAGCCGAGCGCGCACGCGGGGTGATCGTAAACCGCCGCCTCGTCATTCATGCCAGCGGCAATGCCGGCACATTCCTCGCTCCCAAACTCATCGCAACATTCGAGCGTGAGATAAATCGGCCTGAAGGTGCAGAACTCATCATAGGAACAAACCGCGAGGCCGTGGACGCTCTTCTCGCCGGCGAAGCAGACGTGATCCTGACCGAGTGGAATGAGGATCACCCGCTTATCGAATGGCAAAAATGGCGCCGCGAAAAATTGGTGGTGATAGTTTCGCCGGATTATCCGCTCGCAACCCATCGCCGCGTTTCTCCGGAAGCACTTCTCGATTACCCCATGATCGGAGGAGAACCCGGCACCGGCACGGGACGCGCGCTCGCCAGCGTATTGGGCGCTGACGCCAGCAAACTCAAAATTGCCCGCCAACTCGGCAGCACCACAGCCGTCAAGGAAGCCGTGAAAGCCAATCTCGGGCTGTCCATCGTGTTTGCTTATACCGTGACGGAAGAAGTCAAGGCCGGAACGCTTGTGGCGCTGGAACTGGAAGAGGCAGACATTTTCAAGACGCTGTTTGTGGGCATCGCACACGAAAGCCCCGGCACATCGATGGCACGACGCTTCGCTGCCATCTGCACCTCTTTCATTTAATTCAAAAACGTCTTCCTCCTTAGCGCTCCAGGAACATCATCATGACCCGCAAGACCCTTGTCACCAACTGGGTCCACCCTGAAGTACTCGATCTGCTCAGGACCCGAGGCGATGTCGACGCCAACTTAACGCGTGAACCATGGCCGCAGGCAGAGATTATCCGCCGCGCCGCAGATGCCGACGCGATCATGACCTTCATGACAGACACCATCGATAACGCCTTCCTTGATGCTTGCCCCAATCTCAAGGTGGTGGCGTGCGCACTCAAAGGAGCGGACAATTTCGATATCGAGGCCTGCAAGGCTCGGGGCGTCGAGGTCGCTGTCGTGCAAGACTTGCTGACCGCTCCCACGGCCGAGCTTGCCATCGGCCTCATGATCACACTTGCCCGCAAGATTCTTTCAGGGGACCGGGTCATCCGCGAAAAGCCATTCGCCGGCTGGCGACCGATACTCTACGGACTGGGTCTTGACGGCTCTAATGTCGGAATCGTCGGCATGGGGGCAGTGGGCCAGGCTGTCGCTCACCGCCTGTGGCCGTTCCGCTGCCGCATGTCCTATACCGACCAAACTCCTCTCTCGCCCACCAATGAAGATCGGCTGGGGCTGATACGGCGAAACTTATCGGATATTCTTGCCAACAGCGACTATCTGGTGCTCACACTGCCGCTCACGGCTTCGTCTCAACATCTGATCAATGCCGCCAGTTTGTCCGCCTTGAAACCGGGAGCGCTTCTCATCAATCCGGCTCGCGGCTCGTTAGTCGATGAAGCAGCCGTAGCCGACGCGCTGGAACAAGGCACGCTCGGCGGCTACGCCGCAGACGTGTTTGAAACCGAAGACTGGGCCCGGCCCGATCGGCCATCCGGTATCGAACCGCGCCTGCTTTCGCACCAAAACACTGTCTTTACACCTCATATCGGTTCGGCAGTCGACAATGTACGACGCGACATCGCTCTGGATGCCGCTCGCGATATTCTGCGTCACTTGGATGGCCTACCTATGAGAGGACGGCTCTTCTAGCGATCACACTGATCGATATCGGCCTTCAACGCATAAGCTTGGCGGCCGAGACGACATTGAAGGCGGAGTCCATGGCATCGATGGAGCCGCCGTTCTCGCCGACGATGCCAAGCAGCATGAGCGTGTTTGCCGTCGACGATCCTGCGGCGATCACCACCTTCTGCTTCAGGTCGGACCTTGCGATGTCGCTATACGAGGTCATCAAACTCTGAAAGTCATAAGCCGGACAGGTGACCGCAACGACCAAGTGCCGTAACGGCCGAGTAGACTTGAGTCGATGGTGGCTGCATCGGCGGGTGCATCGGCGGGTGATGGTGTGGATGGCGTCCGCAACCGGCATCTGATGTGCCAAAGTGAGTCGTTGTCAGATTCACTCAAAGGGAGCCATCCACGATGCCCGTTATGACAGTCGGTCTTGATCTTGCAAAACACGTTTTCCAGATTCATGCGATCGACGAAACTGGTGGAGTCGTCGCCCGTAAAAAGCTTCGCCGCTCGGAAGTGCTCGAATTCTTCCAGGCGCTGTCACCCTGCTTGATCGGCATGGTGGCCTGCGGTAGCGCTCATCATTGGGGCCGGGAGCTGACCGCGCTCGGCCACGACGTTCGGCTGATGCCGGCGGCCTACGTCAAGCCTTACATCAAACGAGGCAAGAACGACGCGGTCGACGCGGAGGCAATCTGCGAGGCGGTCACCCGACCGACGATGCGATTTGTCGAGATCAAGAGCGCTGAGCAGCAATCTGGCTTGATGCTGCACCGGACACGCGAGCTGCTGGTCCGGCAAAGGACCGCATTGATCAACTCGCTTCGCGGCCAGCTTGGCGAATTTGGATTGATCGCGCCGAAGGGCGTCTGGAGCATCCCCGACTTGCATGCGCTCGCCAAAAACGCGACCTCTGCCATCCTACCCGACGCGGTTCGCGGATGCGTCGAGCTGATCATGGGCCAGATCGACGATCTGCAGACGCGCATCCGGACCATCGAGAAGGCTATCCGCGTTCAAGTTCGCGCCAGCGAGGTTAGCCAGCGGCTGAAGACAATACCCGGCATCGGAGTAATCACGGCTTCCGCTCTCACCGCCACTATTGGCGACATCAAGGCCTTCAAGTCTGGGCGGCATCTAGCAGCTTGGATCGGTCTCGTGCCACGACAGTCCGGATCGGGCGGCAAGGTCCACATGGGCAGCATTTCGAAGAAAGGGGACGCCTATCTGCGCAAGCTACTCGTCCTCGGCGCCACCGCGGTGATCCGTTATTGTCGCAACAAGCCCGAGCTTGCCGGCTGGATTAACGCGCTGCTCCAGCGACGCCCCGCGCGTGTGGTGACGATCGCGGTGGCCAACAAGATGGCGCGGATTGCGTGGGCGATCATGAGCCGTGGCGAAACATTCCGCCAGGCGGCGTCTGCGATCGCCTGAGCTGAGATCGCGCCGACAAGGAAAGTAAGTTAGCTGCCGGAGTGGGACTATCGAATTGGTGAGAGCGACGACGACGTAATGGCAACCGGTCGAGACCGGGGATCAGGAAAACCCGAACCTGTGCATGCGCATCAAGCGCGACACGAGTGGCTGGGACCAGATCCGCGGACTACCATTAGGGCCCGCGGACAGGAATCCGCTTCGATGAGGCCGGATCGATGACCGCACCCCGACCAAACGTTGCTGAGACATCGAAAAAGTTCTTGCCAAGCGGACGCCATCCATCGATGCACAGGTGTGATCTCTGCGATCTTCTGCATTTTCTGCAATGTAAGGCAGAATTTTACCGAAATTTGCAGAACGGCCATGAGCTCCTATCTCTCAGAGATACTGTGAGGGATCGACGTGGTTGGAAACAAAGAACTGGAGGCCGGGCTTAAGGCCATGGCGGAGGACTTCCATCTGCCTGGTGGAGGACGCAAGAAGCTCGCGCGGCTTGTCGTCGGACACCTGTGGTGGTTCGATGCTGCCGAACAGCGGGGCATGAGTTGGCAAGACATGATCCGGGCGATGACTGCCGCCGGTGTGAACGGCAGAGGCAACAAGCCCATCACCGTTGGGACACTATCCTCAACGGTCTGGCGAGTACGGACGAAGGGAGAGGCGAGCGGTGCCCGCGAACAAGAACGGCCTGGACCAACGCCCACCCTACCGAGCGGGCAAACTCGGAAAAGCACAAAAAACTGCGGCACCGGCCAGCCGCGGCAACGCATACGAAAGGCCCCCCCGGAGAATAGTGATGATGACGAGCTCAGTCGACCTGCACCGAAGTGGGCGGTAGACAGAGAACGGTCCGGTCGGGCCAACAAGCATGTGCGGGCCTTTATGGACAGAGCCCGAGCCGTGCGCCGCCGATCAGAGGACGACTAGCAACGGCCGCACCTCGCCGAGGGCATGAGCCGGACCGTCAGCGGCTTTCGGCCTTCCAAATCGGCTCAGCGGGTTCGGCCCAGACCGGGCGCTCCGCAGTTCCCGCTCGATCGGCTTGTCGGCGAACCGCTGCCTACTCTTGCCGCGTTGTCGCTCAATCAGCTTAGGAAAGTCGACAACATCGATATCGAGGCGCATACCGAAATCCTTGGCGAGGATACTTTTCCGCGTGGGCAGGGACCTCGGGGGTCGGAACTACGAGTCGCGCCTGCCCCATCGGGGAAAAGCTTTTTTCCGCTCTTGACCCAGAAGGCGCACCCGCCGTATCCGGATGAGGGTCAGCCGGCGAGATAGACTCGGCGTTTGCCGTCCCTGCCGGTCACCCTGCTCACGATGTGTTCGGCGTCATCGCCTCTGAGACCAAATGAGGGACTTCACGAAAGGAGGATTTCTGGTTCATCGTAGCCGTCAGGAGCGAAGATGAAGCAGAAATCCGAACTGGGCAAAGCGCCCGCAGAACAAGTGCTAAAAGATATCCGGCGGCAGACGCGTCGGCAGTATTCGGCGGAAGAGAAGATCCGTATCGTGCTGGAAGGACTGCGCGGCGAGGAGAACATCTCCGAGCTGTGCCGCCGCGAAGGCATTGCCGCCTCGATGTATTACGGTTGGTCGAAGGAGTTTCTGGAGGCCGGCAAACGCCGCCTGGCGGGTGACACGGCCCGTTCCGCCACGTCCGGTGAGGTGAAAGACCTTCGCCGCGAAGCCTCCGAATTGAAGGAGGTGGTGGCCGACCTGACCCTGGAGAACCGCCTGCTCAAAAAAAGCATGAACGGGGCTGGGGAAAACGAGGCATGAGGTATCCAGCATCCGAGAAATCCGAAATAATCGCGCTGGTCGAGCAATCGCATCTGCCTGCCAGGCGCACGTTGGAAAAGCTCGGCATCCCGCGAGCCACCTTTTATAGATGGTACGATCGCTATCGCGAGGGTGGCATCGAGGCGCTGGCCGATCACCGCTCCAAGCCGGACCGGGTCTGGAATCGCATCCCGGACGATGTCCGCGGTCAGATCGTCGATCTGGCACTGGAACACCCCGAGCTGTCGCCGCGAGAGCTGGCGGTGCGCTTCACCGACGAGAGAAAATACTTTGTCTCCGAGGCTTCGGTCTATCGGCTGCTGAAGGCGCACGACCTGATCACCAGCCCCGCCTATGTGGTGATCAAGGCGGCTAATGAGTTCAAGGACAAGACCACGGCGATCAACCAGCTTTGGCAGACCGACTTCACCTACCTCAAGATCACTGGCTGGGGCTGGTACTATCTATCGACGGTGCTCGACGACTTCTCTCGTTACATTGTGGCCTGGAGGCTTGGTCCCACCATGTGCGCCTCCGACGTCACGGCCACGCTCGATCAGGCGCTTGCCGCCTCAGGCCTGGACCACGTCAATATAAAGCAGCGGCCACGGCTTCTGAGCGACAACGGATCAAGTTACGTCGCGGAAGATCTGGCCACCTGGCTCAAGGGCAAGGATATGCAGCATGTGCGCGGTGCGCCGTATCATCCCCAGACCCAAGGCAAGATCGAGCGCTGGCATCAGACCTTGAAGAACCGCATCCTGCTCGAGAATTACCATTTACCGAGGGACCTCGAACGTCAGGTCAGCGGCTTCGTCGAACACTACAACCATCACCGCTATCATGAGAGCATCGACAACCTCACGCCTGCGGATGTTTACTTCGGCCGAGCCGAAACCATCCTGACTGAGCGTGCGCGCATCAAACGTGAAACCATTGCAAACCGCCGCTTGCAGCATCGATTGCAAGCCGCTTAAACTTTAACCCTAGATGAGCCAGATCCTCCCTTCTCGAAATGCCTGAGCGGTCTCAAATTATCTGACGACGAACACCTGGTCGCGACCTGTTCAAGCAGCGCCTCCAAGCGCTTTTCGATCACGAACGCCTCCCGATCCCTCCCGAAAAGCGCGGCGACCGTTACTTCTTCGTCCGGAGCGCCGGTTTAGAGGCGCAACCAGTCCTGTATGTCCGCGAGGACGGAACGGATCGCGTTGTAGTCGACCCCAACGGCTGGTCTGAGGACGGAGCAACCGCGCTTGCCGAATGGGCGGTCTCCAATAACGGGCGCTATCTCGCATACGCGATCCAGGAGGGGGGCGCCGATTGGCGAACCATTCGCGTGATGGATATGGACACCGACAGGATCCTCAATGACGAAATCCGCTGGGCGCGTTTCTCGAAGATCGGGTGGGCACAGGATGATTCTGGCTTCTTTTACTCCCGCAACGCCGAGCCAGAAGAAGATGCCGCCTTCGAAGCGAAGGTGCTTGAGCATACCGTGCACTTCCACCGACTTGAGACGCCGCAGTCGCAGGACAGACTTATCTACTCTTCCGACACTGATCAGCCGCTCCTCCACATAGCGGTCACGACGGCGGACGGGCGCTATGTTATGATCTATTCAACCCGGCTTGGAGGCGGCAACGGCGTTACCGTCATCGATCTGGCGAAGGATGGATGGAAACCCGAAAAGCTAGTCTCCTCGTTCGATCATGCGTGGACCTTGATCGGAAACGTCGGCGCGCGGTTGTTCTTCACTACGCAGGAAGGTGCCGAGCGCGGCAAGGTCGTCGCCATCGACTTCGATGCAGAAAAGCCGGCATTCCGAGACTTCGTTCCGCATCGGGAGGATTCCATCATTCTCGCAGGCAGCATCGTCGGCGATCGGCTCGTGATATCCTACATGGTAGATGCGAAGACGCGGATTGAGCGCTTCAAGCTGGACGGCACGCGGGATGGCGTTGTTGAACTTCCCAGCGTCGGCACGGCCGGCGCCTTCAGGGGGCGGCCCGGCGACAATGAGTCATTCTACGTCTTCAGCAGTCAGGATACGCCTACTACGATCTATCGCTACGACGTGGAGACCAACACGAGCACTGTATGGGCGAAGCCCCGGATTGCGAGCGATCTCGATCAACTCGTCGTGGAGCAGCACTTCTTTGCCTCGAAGGATGGTACGCGCATTCCAATGTTCGTCATGCGGCGCAAGGACGTGACAGGCCCGGCCCCCACCATGCTGTACGGCTATGGCGGCTTCGGGATTCCGCTCGTCCCATACTTCTCTGCGGAAGCGCTAGCCTGGGTGGAGCAAGGCGGCGTCTACGCCGTGCCCAACATCCGCGGCGGCGGCGAATATGGCCGAGCGTGGCACGAAGCTGGGCGACTGACGAACAAGCAGAACAGCTTTGACGACTTCATCGCCGCTGCGGAATTTCTGAAGCGGGAGGGCATTACTCCACTCGATGGGCTGGCGATCCACGGCGGGTCGAACGGTGGCCTTCTGGTTGGAGCCGTGGTGAACCAGCGTCCGAATCTCTTTGCTGCGGCCTTGCCCGATGTCGCCGTGCTGGACATGCTGCGCTTCTCCTTGTTCACGGGCGGAGCGTTCTGGACCCAGGAATATGGTGACCCGGCGGTTCAAGCCGACTTCGAGAACCTTCTATCCTATTCACCGCTCCATAACGTAAAGGACGGCACGGACTATCCCGCCATCCTGACCACGACTGGCGACACGGACGATCGAGTGGTGCCGGCGCACTCGTTTAAATACGTGGCCACGCTCCAAGCAGCCGCCCTCGGATCTCGGCCTCGGCTCCTGCGCGTCGAAACGAGAGCGGGACACGGAGCGGGCAAGCCGACGGACAAAATTATCGAGCAGACGGCGGACATGTGGGCCTTTGCGGCACACTGGACAGGCCTGCGCCTCCAAAAGGGAAGGTAACCGATGGCGGTGGCCGTCCCGCGTGCGTCGGCAGCGCGTTCGTCGCTCGCTTGGATTGATCATGGCCCGTGTCTGGAAGGAGACGGCCCGCGGAAGTTTCGGCTGCCGCGAGGCCGCGAGGCCGCCGGGGTCAGGTCAGGAAAGGCGGGGCGTTCTCACCGCGCAGGCGAAAGTTCGGCCGCGGGCGCTCGAGCCTGATCGACTCCAGCACCGTGTAGGCGTGATACTTCGTCTGGGTAGTCACTCCGGCCAGCCGTTCCGACCACAGTTGCCCGTTGCTGCTGCGCTTCTCGAGCACATACTTCGTGGCGAAATTCACCATCGAGTTGATCCAGTTCTCCGTTCCGACGAATACCTTGTCCCAGCCCGCACCGTCGAGTATGCCGATCAGCGCGTCTGAGCGGGAGAAACGGTCGACTGCGGCCTGGGCGCCGTCGAGGACGTCGGCGAAGTATTCGATCGAGGCCTTCACCGTCTCTGGTGTGCCGTAGGACATGTGATGACCGGCGACCAGGAAGTCGAAGTCGAATTCCGTCAACTGCTGCTGCGCCTGATACCAGCCCATGATATTCTGCGACGCATCGCAATGCATGAAGGTGGCGCTGCCGGGGCTGATGATGTCGATGACAGTCAGCACTCTATGGGCCGGCGCATAGATGAAAATGTTACCGGGGCAGTGGTTCTCGCCCTTGTACGATAACTCCAGAGTCACGCCGCCGACGTTCAGCGTATAGTCCTTGTCGAATGTCATAGTCGGGATCGGGCGGTTCCGGTCGGGAAAGCGTTCGAGCAGTTCCTTTGTTATCTCGTGCGCGACGATCTCAACGCCAGAGCCGAACACCGATGCGGCCCCGATATGGTCGGTGTGCCAATGGCTATAGATGACGTGCGTAACGGGCTTGTCGGTGACCTCCTCGATCGCCGCCAGCATGTTCTCGCCGATCGTCGGGGGGGCGTCGATCGCGATTACGCCGTCGTTTGTCACGACGAAGGCCGCGTCGTACCCGCCGCTCGTAACCCAGTAGAAGCCGTCGCGAAGCTCCTCGACATGGTAGCCGAGCCTTTGAAAGCGTTCGCTGGAAAAATAGGGCGGATAATAGTTGGGTGGGTCCGCCGGATGCTCACCAGCTTCGGGGAAGCCGTAGTTGTCGATCGCGAAGAATGCCGGCGTATCGCTAGCGGTGATGTGCTTTTGATGATTTTTGCACATGGGTCTGTTTCCTTTTGGTAGTGAAGAGGTCAGGCGTGCGCGGCGTCAAACCGCAGCACCGCCTTGATGACGCGGCCGGCGGCCACGTCGTCGAACGCCCGGTTGATGTCCGCGAAGTCGTAGAAGGTGATGAGGCGGTCGAACGGGAAGCGACCAGTGCGGTAGAGGCCGATCAGCTCCGGGATCATCAGTGCGGAAACTGCGTCACCTTGGATGATGCCCTGCAGCGTCTGCCCGATGGTGAGGCGCGATGCGTCGACGAACGCGCCTGAATGCGCATTGAAGGCGACGAAGCCGAAATGCCCCATAGGTGCCAGCGCTCCGATACCGGCATCGAGGTTGGCGGCCCGCCCGCTGGTATCGAGGACGAACTCGATCCCGCGTGGCGTGATCGCGCGGATCGCGGCCGTAACGTCCGGTCCACCGGCGGCGTTCACGACGTGCGTCGCTCCGAGTTCGCGTGCGAGCTCGAGCCGTTCGGCATTCACGTCGATCGCAATGACGGTTGCGGCGTCCGCGACCTTCGCCGCCATGATGGCGGCAAGGCCGACCGCGCCGACGCCAAAGACCGCGACGCTCGCGCCCACCGGCACCTTCATCCCCTTGAGGATCGCGCCCGCGCCCGTCTGGAAGCCGCAGCCTAGCGGGCCCAAAATCTCCAGCGGAACATCATCCGGCACTTTGACGGTGTTGCGCTGGTGAGCCAGCGCGTAGGTCGCGAAGGACGATTGGCCGAAGAAATGCGCGTGGAGGTCGTCGGCGCCATCTCGCTCGATGCCGATGGTGCCGTCCAGCCGTGCCCCCGCGAAATTCGCCTCCCAGACCCTCTCGCAATAGGCGGCATGAGAGGACAGGCATGGCTTGCACTGTCCGCATGAATGATAGGACAGTACGACATGGTCGCCCGGCTTTAGATGGGTGACCGACGCGCCGGTCCGCATGACGACGCCGGCGCCTTCGTGACCAAGAATGGCGGGCAACGGTGACGGCATGAGTTGTTGGCGGACATGCGAGTCGGTGGCGCAGATGCCAGTCGCGACCATGCGAATAAGAACTTCGTCGGCTCGCGGCGCTTCGAGAGCGATGTCCTGCATGATGAACGGTCCATCCTTTTGCTCGACCACGGCCGCGCGGGCATGGGTGATCGTGGCTTGTTGCTGTGCGGCACTAGGGAGTGCTGGCTGGTTCATCGGTCCTCCATGAGGTTCGTGAGCGGTCTTTCGCTGCGTCGGCGTCTGGTTTACCCCTCGTGCCCTGTTGCAATAGCCGCCAAGGCAGGAACCTGGAGTTGCGCATGCCGGAACCCGCGCCCGTCGATCTGCTCGATGTGATTGCTTTCGTCCGCGTGGTTGAGACGGGAAGCATCGCGAATGCAGCGGCGCGCCTGGGCATCGCGAAATCGATCGTCAGCCGCCGTGTGAGCCGCCTGGAGGGGGTGCTCGGCGCGCAATTGCTGACGCGCACCCCGCGCGGCACGACGCTGACCGATATCGGCCGCGAGTATCACGAGCGGGCCGCCGCCGGCCTGTTGGAGCTGGAATCGGCGCGCGAGGTCGTCACCAAGTCCACCAGCGAGATCTTCGGGCAGCTTCGCATCCAGGTGCCCGCCGCCTTCGGCGAGTTCTTGCTGGCACCGATCCTTGCGGAGTTCGCGGCGCGCTATCCGCGCATCGAGTTCGACGTTCGGTTCACCGATCGTCAGGTGGACATGATCGCCGAGGCCTATGATCTGGCGATCTGGCCGGGTGCCGTGCCGGACTCGGTCCTCATCACGCGCAAACTGGCTAAGGTGCGATGGGCGATGGTGGCGAGCCCGGCCTATCTCGACGCGCGGGGGCGTCCCGCCGGGCCGGCGGACCTGGCCGACCACGATATTATCCTGTACGCGCTCGATCCCGGTCGCTGGCGACTACAGGGACCAGACGGCTGGGAGCCCGTGCGGATAAACTCGCGCTTCTGCACCGACAGCGGGCGGATGCTGCTGGCCGCGGCGCGCGCGGGTCTCGGCATCGTGCTCGTCCCCATGTTCATGGTTGAAGAGCCGCTGGCACGCGCCGAGTTCGAGGCGGTGCTGCCGGACTTCCCGCACGAGGGCGGCGACCTGCAGATTTTTATGCCGCCAGCACGCGCCGGTATCGCACGGGTGCGGGCACTCGTCGCCTTTCTTTACGAAAAGTTCGACCGCGAAGTCTGAGGTGCGTAGGAGACCGATCGCGAACTTCTTCCTTGTTCGGGTTGCGCTTCCAGCAACGCTGAGTTCTTCGATCCCCGTCTTCATTGCCGCGAGGATATTTCGAGATGATGAGGCACAAATCGACACGATGACCGGTTTGGCAATAGTCCGGCTTCACCCCGAAGGGATGGAACATGCTTCACAGATCGATCGATCGTGTCACCGCCATACCGCCGCTCGGACCTGGCTTCGATGGCGAGCATCACAAGGCGGCGCTGGTGGTGGCCCCGGGAAATTTCCACGCCACAGACCCGTTTTTTCTGATGGCCGACGACCACATCACGCTGGAAGGGCGCTTCGGCGAGGCGCATCCCCATGCCGGGCTGGAAACTGTAACCTTCATGCTGGACGGCACGATGGAGGACACCGGCGGCCGGCTGGCAAAAGGCGACGTCGAATGGATGACGGCAGGCAGCGGCATCGTCCATTCGGAGGATGCGATGGTGTCGACGGGTATGCGATTGTTCCAGCTATGGCTGGTGCTGCCCGTGGAACAGCGCAACATGCCGCCGCGTGTGCAGATCCTGCAGCGCGCGGCGATGCCGGTCCATCTTGAACCGGGGATCGAGGCGACGGTCTACAGCGGCCGGTTGGGTAACGCGGCGGCGCCGACGAAGAATGCGGTCCCCGTCACGCTGGCGGACATCCGGATGGAGCCGGGCGCTACCTTCGCGCCGGAACTACCCGCCGCCTATAACGCCTTCACAGTGGTGATCGATGGTGAGGCGGCGGCCGGTGCCCGTGACGAACCGCTGTCGGGCAACATGGTTGGCTGGACCGGTCCCGTCGGCGGCGGTTCCAGCACGCTTGCGCTGCGAGCCGGGGCGAAAGGCGCCCGGATGTTGCTGTACGCCGGACAGCCCCAGAACATTGAGGTCGTGGCGCAGGGGCCATTTATCGCCGGGTCCCGGGACGAACTGGCGGCATATCACGCCGCTTATCGCCACGGCAGATTCCCGCACGCCGGCACGATGCGGCCGATGGCCCTCGCATGACGCGGTCAAATCTAAAGGAGCCGAACATGGCGAGGAAAATCGAGATACCGACGACCGGCACGCCTGCCGTCCTGAGAGTGGTGGAAACAGAGGTCGGATTGCCCGGCGCCGGGCAGGTGCGGCTGGTGCAAACAGCGATCGGCATCAACTATGTCGATGTCATGGTCCGCAAGGGTCTATACCCGATGCGGCTTCCCGCCACGCTGGGCTTCGAAGCGGCGGGTGTGGTCGACGCTCTAGGTCCGGGAGTGATAGGCTTCACACCGGGAGACCGCGTCGCCTATTTCTTCGTCGAGGGAGCATACGCCACCGCCTCGCTCGTCCCCGCAGAGGCGCTGGTTCGCCTGCCGGGCGATATTTCAAACGGGGTGGCGGCGACCTTCCTTGCGAAGGGACTGACGGCCTGGATGGGATTGTACGCCTTGCACCCGCTGAAGGCGGGTGAGGTCGCCCTCGTGCTCGGGGCGTCGGGCAGCGTCGGGTCGATCCTGTCGCGCTGGGCGCGGTCGCTTGGCGCGACGGTGATCGGAGTAGCAGGATCGGGCGGCAAACTGGCGTCGGTCGCGGCCGGCGCCGACCATGCATTCGTCGCCGACGATCTAGCGCTTTCCGAGAGGGTCCGCACGATCGTGCCCATCGGCGTGGACGTGGTTTACGACTTTGTCGGACGTGCGACCTTCCCGTTGGCGGTCGCTTGTGTGCGCGATGGCGGCGTGATCGCCTCGATCGGTGCCGCGTCGGGACAAGCGCTTCCCGCAGCCGATCAGCTCCGCTCTCGCGCCGTCCAACTCCGGGGCGGCGGCACGCCGCAATATGTTCGGGGCGAAACCGTTGCTGTTGCCACGTCGCAGCTCTGGGGCGCGATCCGTGACGGCCTGTTCAGTGATCTCCAGGTGGCCCGATATTCGTTCGACAGGATCGCCGCCGCACACGAGGACATGGAAGCACGGCGGCTCACCGGCCTTCCTGTTGCGATAGTGTGACATCCATGCAGGTGTGCGCTTCTTTTGCTCCTGAATTTAACTTCATGGGAGATTTCCCATGACCGAAACCATGAAGGCGGTTGTTCTTAGTCGCTTCGGCGGGGCCGACGCATTCGAACTGCGCGACGTGCCCGTGCCGCCAGCCGGCGCCCGGCAGCTACGCGTCCGGATTCATGCGACAGCTGTCAACCCGCTCGACTACCAGATCCGTCGCGGTGACTATGCCGATCTGGTGCCCTTGCCATCGATCATCGGACACGACGTTTCCGGCGTAGTCGAAGAAATCGGGACAGAAGTGACGGAATTCGCGGCAGGCGATGAGGTTTACTATACACCTCGTATCTTCGGCGGTGCTGGCTCCTATGCCGAACGGCACGTCGTCGACGTTGAGCTGGTGGCCCGCAAGCCGTCGAACCTCAATCATGTCGAGGCGGCCAGCCTGACGCTGGTCGGGGGCACTGTCGTGGAAGCGTTGGTGACGCGTGCGCGCCTTTCTGTCGGTGAAACCGTTCTCATCCACGGCGGTGCCGGCGGCGTGGGAACGATCGCGATCCAGATTGCCAAGGCGATAGGCGCCCGCGTGCTGACCACCGCGCGTGCCGCCGACCATGCGTTTGTGCGGTCGCTCGGCGCCGACGAGGCGATCGACCATAGTATGGAGGGTTATGTCGCTGCCGCAACGCGGCTGACGGGCGGTCGCGGCGTCGACGTCGTGTTCGACACGATCGGCGGCGATACGCTGACGCGTAGCCCGTTGGCGCTTGCGGACATGGGACGTGTCGTCAGCATCGTTGACATTCCAAAGCCGCAGAACCTTATGGAGGCATGGGGCAAAAACGCCGCATATCACTTCGTTTTCACACGTCAGAATCGAGGAAAGCTTGATCTGCTTACCGGCCTTGTGGAACGCGGCCTCGTTCGGCCCATCGTGGGTGCGGTTCTGCCGCTGGCCCGTATCGGAGAGGCGCACGAACTTTTAGAGGGCAGGAGTGCTTACGCGCTTCGTGGGAAGGTGGCGATTGACGTGGCGGGAGACACTGTATCTTTCCCGCCCCGCCGCTGACAGCCGACGGTCCAGCAGCCATCTCCTAGGTGGTGATCGCAAGGTTCGCGCAAGCGTGCGGCCATGTCGCCGATGTTTCAGCGGCAACGCTGCCACGTCGGCGCGCGGCCGTCGTCGGTAAGGTCGTTCACATGTTAAGGACCGTTTCTTCGAAGCCCGGGGGCTCCCACGGATCGCCTGGCGGCACTCGCGTCGAAACTTGGTCGACATCCACTCGAAGGCGTGCAGCCAATGAACGGCCGGCCGCTACTTCGACGGACACCGGCGCGGTGTCTGACGCTAGCGACGATGGTCGCGTTGCTCTTTGCGCCGGTAGCCATCCCCGCTTCGCGTCTTGCTGTTAGCCGGGCCGGCGCTGCTGTGGACCTTCGTAGAGGCGGGAAGGCTGGCGCCGGTCGGCCGACCTCGGCTATACCAAGAAAACCTCGAACGATAAGGCACGGCGAGTGCTCGCGTGGACCCACGCGATCCTCATGAGGCGATAGTCGCGGCGGCCACTTCTATGATCGAGAGAGCTTGCTAAGCCGTCGAACAGACTGCGTAGCAATCATTTTGGATCACGCGTTCTCTATCAGAATGTGAGGGGCGGGTCAGTTCCGAAGCGACGCTCGAAGGCTTTCAATCGATTCAGGCATCTGTAAATCGAAGAAGCCCTTTGTCCGCCGCAACGGGGCTCAGGGCTTTCCCGCCGGGCTCGGTCGACGGCGCAGTATCATGCCGCCGTGATGCAAGGTGTCGGGGTCCACAAAATCACCATCGGCAGTAAAATGGGTATCGTCCCAATATTCGATGTGCGTGCCCCTAATTTCATAACGGCCTTCATAGGCGCGCTCGCGAGTGCCACGCGCCTCGACATAGCGACCATTGGGCAGGAGCTCGTGGCGGATACGGTCATCGTCCGTCATCCACATGCCAATATAAGGATGATCTGGTCGCATCGTGGGATGATCGGGCTCGTAGCGATTGGCTTAAGAAAGTGGTGGTCATCAGGATTGCAAGCGTATGTCGCATGATCGGGCTCCAAGACATCGTCTGACGCTGTCGGAGCCGAAAGCCGAACCGGAGCGCCGCAACAATTCTGGGGTCAGCTCCTGCGCGCGATGCGCAAGACTGGCCATGGAAGGGCGCGCCGCCAACTATTGCCGGCGCGGTTCGTTGTTCTCAATGACTTGCTGGTAGGCGACGAGATCTAGAAATGCCTCCGCCTCGATGACCAAGCCGTCCTTCATTCGAAGCATCCAGAGGAACCGGTTGCGATAGGGGGCGCCCGATGTGGTCGTCGCCGAACCGTCGAAGCGTATGAGGACCGTGTCTCCGACTGCATAGATACCGTGTACCTCCGGTACGACCGGACTGGCGAGACGGCTCGTCAGGGGGCGCGATGCCCGCTCGACGAAGTCAACCTGGCTACGATAGGTGCCAGCAACCGGGCCGGAGCCGTGGATCGTCCAAACGACATCGGGGGCGAGAAGGGCGGCGAAGACGTACGTTCCTTTGCGCCATTTGTCGAAAGCCTCCTGGACGATGTCCTTGTTCCGCTTTTCCATCGCGGTTTCATAGGTCTGTGCGCCCGGGTCGTGCGCCGTGATCTCCCCATGCGCTGGCCCCATAACAGTCAAGAACGCCGCGGCGATGAGCAACATATGGCGTGCGCCGGCAAAGCAGGAGCTTGAAATTTTAGTCATAGATCGTTCCTTTTCGTTGGCTTCTATGGTCGATGTTGGTCATGATTTGGTCCCAACCTGCCAAAGCGATTTCCGCCACGTTCTGAAGTTCGGCGCGATCCGCTCCATCTCGAGCGCGGATCGCCATGCCGCTTTGAACGGTCTGCACGAACCTTGCTAGTTTGGTGGTGTCTGCCGCGGCCTGAAGGTCGCCATCGGTGAAAACTTGCGCGACGCCTGTGCATGGGTTTTCGCTCTGGGACAGGCGTAAGAGCTCCGAAATGACGGCGCTGATCGGGCTGCGAATCGAGGGCCGGGTCGGCACCAGCAAGATCCCGCCCAACCAGATCACCTTCGGCACGCCCTTCGGGGCCCGTATGGCGCCCAAACTCGTCAAAGAGGACGAAGGGGCCGAATCGTATGTGTCCACTGAACTCACGTTATCCGGGCTGTAAGTGATTCGCCAAAAGCGATCTTTGCTAGTCCGGACAAATTCCTTTTTAGGCGATCTCGATCGTCTAATTCGTTAAGACGCAGCTTGTCTGTTTCGGACTTTGCCTGCGCAAGTCTGAGTGACCAATCTAAAACCCGTTTGGGAGCGTCGGCGGGACGAACAAGTGCGCGCACCGAACTACACAAACGTAGGACAGACCTTCTCGCCTTGCAAGGATATGTAAGGCTATCTGAATCAAATACTAAATATGGTGGAAAGGGCGGATAATCAGGGGGGCGGCCACGCCTTGATGCGTGCCAACTATCGGTGAGTCCACACAGAATCCCAAGCCGAAAACTTTTTGCAAAAGTGGCGAAGAGATCAGCCTAGACGGCCGTTGCATGTGCTGTCTCACCCACTGCGCTCTCATCCGACTCAGTTGATGATAATCTTCTGACAAATGCCGCCCGCGCTTTGATCGAAGCCGTCGGTCGTTTTGATTTTGCGCTGTTCATGATGTTGCAGATGCCGTTTGCAGCGTGCAGCTGCACCGTCTGTAATTTGCAGAAGCTGGACCAACGACATCAAGCGGCTCGAGGAGTACGGTACGCTCCGCGTTCACCACCGCTTGCCCAGTGCCGATGTGACACCCTTGAAATAGGGTTCGAGGCCATTGCGCTGAGTCTGGTCTAGGCGCGCGAGATAAGGCTCGATGGCCGGCCCCACGGGCTGGTTTGGTGCAAGTTCAAACACTTGGCCGGCGAACGCGAAGATCGCCTGGTCCGCGCGGTTCATAGGGCCGCCCGGGGTGTTCACCTCGGTGCGCCCGATGGAATTCGCAAGCTCGGCCGTTTTGATCATCGCGCGTTCCTTGCCGCGCACGGCTGCGGCCTGACTGAGAGCAAGTTGGGTCTCGACGTCGAAATCAAGCACGGGATTGGCGATAGATTTGACGCTGAGAATGTGCAGCGCCAAGCTATCGCCGCCGGCGGCGCGCTCTATAAAGGCATCCAGCGCGTCCGCCGGGGCCTTGTCGCCGGCATCGATCAAGCGGCCTGCAAGCGCAATTGTCATTTCCGGCAGCTTGTTGATATCAACTCCGATGCGCTTCAGCGTGTTCTGTGCCGATGAATCGCCGCGTCGCGCGACATCGACAATCTGCATGGCGCCCGGGCCATTGCGGGCATAACCATACATGAAGCTGTCACGCGGCGAATAAGCCCCGACCTTGATTCCGCCCGCCGGGGTCTCGCCGCGCATGAGCTTGAGGTCTCGCGCGCCGGGGCCGAAAAACGCAACACTCGGACCGGCATCGGCTATCCCAATCCGCTCCGCGATGGCCATCCATAGCTGTGCGCGGCTGCGCTGCTCAGGAAATGCGGGATCGTACAGATAGGGCCCCGCCAGCGCGAAGGTGCAGATCGCGCAGCCGAAATAATAGCCGGCCTCGTAGCGGAGTAGCGCGGTGGGCAGGTCGTTCTTTTTCTGCGCCGTAAACCCGGACAGATAGAGCAGCAATCCCTTCGTCACGTTGGCGGTTGGCTGTGCGGCCTGAAACGCCTTCTTTGCTGCATCATCCATCGCCCCCATAGCCCATTGGTCGGGCGGATCGCGGCGCTTGATCCAAGGCGGTTCAATGTCGGTGGAATTCTGGGCGAGCCGGGTCAGAATACGCTGCGCATTGTGCATGGTGGCGGCGTTCTTGCCCGGCTGCATCGTCGGAAGCGGCGGCGCCGGCGCGGCCGGCGCCGGAACGGGGATCGGTCGCACGGTAGATTGCGGTGCCGGGATCGCTTCGGGCGGCGGAGCTGGTGCAGGAGCAGGGCTCGGGGCAGCCGGCCGATCGGTAGAGGCCTGCTTCTGCAAATCAGGCGGATTTGCAGGCACCGGCGGCACGGTCTTCGGCTGCAACATGTAGACTGTAGCCCCGAGAAAAGCGACTCCGGCGACCGTCCATATTAACGGGGTCTTGTGCCACGGCGCAGGCGAGGGTGCCGCCTGCTCCCCGCGAAGGCCGTTGCTTACCGACCCTTCGGTAGGCGCCGCGCTGACCTTGGCCTCGCGCGAAGCACAGATTGGGCAGGTCTCATGGGCGTTGGCGTCGAACGGATGTCCCTGGACACATCGAACCATTCGCCGGGTCATTTGGCGGCCCCTTGCTGGATAGCGGCGACGCTGTTGACGCGCCTGGTGAACTCTTCCGGCGTCCACCAGCCCTGATTTGCGCGCGCAAGGAATTCACGCTGGAGCGCGGGCGGTGTGCCAAGCGCCGAGAGGCGCTTGGTCGCATCGGCGATGGCGTTGCCGTCCGGGACGGCGCCGCCTCCGGCGGATGCCGGAGCCACCGCCAAAGCCGCGAGGCGGGAGAGGGCGGTTTGCGTTAGCTGTCCGGTCAGGAACCGATCGCGGAATTCGCCGAGGATCGCGGTGACGGCCTCGCCATTGGCGGTGATCTGGCGCGACGGTGTGCGCATGAGGCGCGACTGGTAGGCCCCCTGCAAGGCGGCGAATGCGTCCGACTGCGCCTGTTTCGACGCGGGATCACACGTCAATGCGGTGCACGCCGACTGCTGCAGATAGTGTTCGAACCAGCCTCTTTCCGTGGGAGACGTATTGACAGCAACCAAGCGGTTCTGCTCGTCGAGCCGAACAACGCCGACCAGATTGAAGGGATTTTTGCTGCTGACGCTGATCCCGCTTTCCAACGTGCCGCCCCCTGCATAGACGCTCACGCGCACGCGACAACTGCTCTCGGCGAGGCTGGGACCTTGCGTTGAGATTTGTTGAGCGGGCTGCGTGTTCAGATAGTTTAGGTAGATAGCGAATGTATCGCCCGCCGCCGCAAAGTTTTCGCTCAGGATGTGCGAGACTTCCTCACCATAGATTGAGTCGGTACGGAACTTGAAGCTCGATCCCTTGAAGTCCGAGGACGCCGGGAAGCCCCTGCGAACGAGAGTGTAGCCGGATGAGTCCGCTGTCGGGATCAGTGGTTCCGGTTTCCCGTCCTTCCCTCTCTGGCGTGCCACGTCCAGTGCAAGGATGTCATCCCCGCAATTCTGGTAGCGCGCGAAAAAGATGACCGGGTCAGTCCTGCGGATCTTGTCCAGCACCTCTTCGAGTTTCTTGGCCTCAAGGATTCTCTCGACGAGGTCGGAGCTGAGGCGGTCGATTTCCGCCTGCATCTTGACAGGATCGAACGCCTTTAGGCGCGCGATCTCGGCTTTCAGTTCCTGCGTTTCCGTTTCGAGACGTGTGCGTTCGCCTTCGACCCGCCTGAGCTGCGAGACGGACTGATCGAGCCGTGTTTGCAGGCGCGTGATATCGCCTTCCGCTTGGGCGAGCTTGGCGAGCGCCACCTCGATCTCACGCTGGAGCGCATCCATGTCCTGCCGGGTGAAGTCACCCTTTTTTATGCGATCCACCGCACCGGCGAGCTCCTTGCGCACGCTGCCGATGGACCGGTTCACGATGGCTGCGATCTGCTCGGCGGTGAAGTCGGGGATGTAGTACTGCATGGCAAACACCATGAGGATGAGGAAGGCGCCCATCGCCTTCGTCATCACCGCCATCAGCGCCACTTCGCTGGTGTCGGACTGGCGCCTGCGCCGCCTCATGACATGGCGCCCGGCTTCTCCTGATCAATGTAGACACGGTTGATCAGGTTGGCGAGGCAGTATTGGCCGGCGGCGTTGAGGGCCAGCTCCTCCTGTTCCTGCACGCTGTGCTGGGCGAAGGCGAGGACGGCGCTGGCCAGCAGGGCCACCAGCGTCGTGTAGAACGAGACCGACAGGCCGCCGACGACGCGGCCGAGATCCATGTTCTTCGGGTCGATCAGGTGGAGCGCCAGCGACAGACCGATGACCGTGCCGAGAAAGCCGATGGTGGGGATCAGCCAAGCCATATAGCGCAGCATCTGGTAGCGGAGATCGACACGGTCTCCCATCAGGCTCAGCGCATTGGTCAGGATGGTCATCGACTGATCGACGGATTTGCTCGCCTGGAATTGCAGGATCGTCATGTCCAGCAGCGCCGGCAGGAACCCGCTCTCGGCATCATGAAGAGGCGCAACGCGGATGCGGATCGGCCCGAGTTCGTGGATCTCGAGCATCGTCGTCGAATCCTCCGGCAAGAACCCGGCGTTCAGGAAGGCACGCTCCCGCTGCGTCATGCGCCAGCGCACAAACAGATCCGCAAGCGACCAAGCCAGCAGAATGTAGGTGATGTTCTGAATAGTGAACGGGTAGGGGAAGATACTGTAGGGCTGACGATCAAGCAGGAGCGCGGCGCCAGCCGAGCCATAGGGCAGAACCAGCGTGAGCAGGGCGATGGTGGTGGCGGCGGCACCGATCGCGATGGCTCGGGCCCGGCCACGCGACGGAATCGAGGGCCAGACCGGATTGGATGGGTTTGAAAGTGGATCGGACGAGGTGGGTAGTCCGACGATCGGCAGGTGTGAGCCGGCGGTATTCTCGCTCGTCAACGCGAAACCTCCTGCTGGCGATCACAGCGCAGGCGATCGCCCTTACATAAGAAAAAGGTGTCGAAAGTAACGGAGTGCGTAAAAGACAATTTTCGGATGGTCGCGTGAGGCCATCCGAGAGCAATAGTTACAAGTGAGGACAGCCCTGTAAACTTGATAATTTGGCGGACATGATGGATCGGCCGGATGGATGCTACACATTTCTGTAATCGGTCGATGAAGGGCGCGATTGACGCTGCCGTGGTACCGTCCCTCGACAAGTCGACACCCGCTGTTGAGCAGATCGTTTCAAGAAGAGGCCGTTCATGATGGAAGATCATATGACCGATCTGGTCCTCTCGGACGCGTTGAAGCTCTACTTTGTGCGCCTCAGGCACACCCACGCAGCGGTTGGAATTTTCTATGGAAGCTGGGGCTCTCTGCGCGACATGCTTCCGTCGGAGATTGACGCCCGACTCTGTGAAGCCGTCGAACTCAACTGTCTCGGTGGCATCGTGTTTTTCGGCGCCCCGGTGCTCCACGTGCAATCCGGTCTGCATCCCGGCAGTGCTCCTGCTTATGCTGAACAATCTTGCGTGCTGACTGGCATGTTCCCGCAGATACTCGCCGACGACGGCACGGGCGAATGCGCGGACTACGCCGTGTTTGAGCCTCTCCTGCATGTGCCCGACTTTCCGGCGCTGGCGGCTGCCATGAGCGATTCCGCCTTGCTCGAGGACTGGAATGAGATTGTCATGTTTCCCGGCGGGCGGCCCGACGCGTGGAAGGTGGTCGTGAGGGAGCAGCTGCAACGTCGCGGCATTCCGCATGACGCGGAAGCGACATAGATACGGTTCGTCATGCCGCTTGCGGGTGTTGCGCCTGATAGGCCGCAAACCGCTCCTGCATCCGCATCTTGATGTAGAGTTGGTATTCCTGCCCTTCCCAGAACACGAGCCGCGATCGCCGGTCTGCCGGCTTCTTCAATTCGACCACGGCGAAGTGTCGCCCTTTATAGGCAGGCGTGTCCATGTAACGGATGGCCTTCACATCGGACCACGGAACGATCCCGCCGGATGAGGCTTCGTCCGCGTAGGAAATGCCCTCCTGTGTGAGTTCACGGATCATCACAAGTTCGGATCGCTTGACGTGCCGCAGGGGCGCGTCGGTCTTCATGATGTCGTAGAATTTCCAGAGGCTCCCGGGACCGATGAGAACGACGATCGGAACAACAGCGATGTGCCTGGCAAGGACTAAGGTCATTCCGAGATGATGACCGAGCGAATACTGCCCGAGATTTGACCACCATTTGGCCAGAACGCCCGGCAGCGCTTGCGCCGTGCCGATCATCGCAAACGGCACTAACATCGTGACACCAAGGCCGACGACCAGCAAAAGACCGGCAAGCCATAGCCTGGTTGGCTGCGGCAGCACACCGGCATAGATCTCTTTGTAGGATGCGTCCATGGATGCCGCGGCCGGCTCGCTCATCGTCACTGCTCCTCTGTCTCATCGCTGACCGAAGTTGAAGCAAAGCCCGCCAGCCGCATCGGATGATGCGCGGCATGGGCTGCAATCAGAAGCGCGGCGGTGCGTGCGGCCTGCTGGCGATCTGCCATAAGCACCGTGGCAACCGCGGCGCTGTCGGGACGGCTTGCCTGGCACAGCCACGCCGTTCGGTGGTGCCTCGAGACCATCGCGCATAGTCCGGGGGCAATGGGATTGTCCATCGTGGACATGACGTGACCCGCATCATGCCGCCACATGCGCGGCAGGAAATTTCGCAGAAAGGCCGTATCGTCGTCGTCTGACGGCTTTTCGCCAAGCCCGCGCGACAGGTGGGCGACGTGGCGGGCATCGGCCGGCGATCGATAGAGGGTCAGCATCATGTGGTGTTCGGGGCGTCCCGACATCCAGCGCCGTGACCAGGGACCGCGATCATGCACGGCCAGGAACGGCTTTCCGGGCGCCCAGCCGGGCAGACCGGGCACGGAGCGGCCCTGCGCGCGCACGGGCGGGCCGTCGAGGGTGCCGGCGCAGATCAACATCGCGAGGCAGACCTGTCTCAGCATGGCAGACCGAACCGATTGGCAAGCGAGCGCAGCGCCGGCTTCAAGGTGCCGCTGCGGTCGTCCGGAAAGAGGTCGGCAAGGGCATGGACCGCGAGCGGATTTGCGGGTCCGGCGGCGATTGCGAGCAGGATAAGCGCGATGTGCTCCGGCGACAGCTGCAATCCGTCCGCCGCCTCGCGGACCGGCGCGTGGCGCGCGATTTCGCGTATCAAAAAAGCAGTGGCCGGGGGCAGGTGCGCGGGGTCGCCGCTTCGCAGGGCAAGCAGCCCGTCCGGACGCCATGTAACGCCGGTCGCGGCCTGGACAAGTGACACGCCGAGATCGGGTAGGCTCTGTTCGCGCGGCGCGCGGTGCAAACGGTGCGCCAGCCAGTTGCGCCATCGTGTGATCAACGGGGGTGGCTGCAGCGCAATCCGTGGCCGCGACAGCCGTCGCCGTCCCGGTCTTTCCGAACTCGGTGGAGATAGGGTGGGCTCGACCTCTGGCGGCGGCGGTGCAGCACTCGGGACGGAAGGCGGCGCGGCAGGCACAGGCTGCATCGATTGTTTGCCTGCCATCAGGGCAACCTTGCGCATCGCGGGAAGGATACCGCTGGCCTCGCCGTCGGGGCCGGTGAAAACGAGACTTGTTTCGGGCGTCATCAGGTTGGCCGAAAGCGCCAATGCGCGGATTTCGTCGCGCTGGCTGGTCGAGGCGCCTGAGCTTGCCAGGGCGGCAATCCGTTCGGCTGCCTGAAGCGCTGCCAATGCGGCTCCATCCTGTGCCGCGGTCGGCTGTCCGAAACTCGCTGGCACATCGATGGCGAAGGCAATCGGTGCGGGCGTGATTGTAATGGGCGTGCTGCGTGGGATCGTATCAGCGTCCACCCGGATATCGATGTCGGGGGACGCTTCGACGATCAGAGCCATGTCGTGAGCGATGTCGGTGAGCCGCGGCAATAGGTGATCCGGCAGCGCCGGCACCACACGATCCGGGTCGGCACCGGGGCGCAGCGTTAGGATTGTCATCCCGGGCGGTAGCGCGACGACACTGTCCGTCCGCACCGAAACCGCTTCGCCGGGCTGGATGCCGGCGATCGACAAAGTGCGCCAACCGTCCTTCAGTTGTTCGATGAGAATAGCGCGGTTACCGTCGACAGTCGCCGCGTCATAGCTGTTTTCCGCGCGTCGGCGGGCCTGCGCGTGTGCGTGCCAGACATGGCCGCCGATTTCGACAGAAGTGGCATACACGACCTCCTTATCGACTGCCGGCGGCAACGTCAGCACGGCCTCGATCGGAACAGCTTCGGTATTGCTGAAGTGGCGCTCGACGATCAGTCGCGCGAGCGGCGGGGCCAGCCGTAGATGTATGTTGGTGCGCGAAAGCAGGAGGGGTGGCGTCGGCAGGGGCGCAGGACGCAGGAAAGGGGCAAGCGGATCGGTCAGTCGGTCATGTCCGCTCGACGGCCACTCGTTCCCCGCGCGCTCCATCCTATCCCCTCGCGCCATGTGCGGCCGCACGCCGACGTCGTTTCGAGACGTTCTGCGTCAACACCTCGGTCAGGCGTATCTTGGCAAGTTCGCCAAGACGTTCCGCTTCCAGGCTGTTACCGATGATGTCCGGCGCAACCACCAACGTCACGCCATCCGCGACGGGCACCGGCACGCCTTCCCGAGCATTCATCAACAATCGGATAGCCGCATTCGGAAACCCCAGTGATTTCATGCGCTGGAAGCGACGGATCGCGCGCACATGCGGATCGCCGTAGGTTGCGTAGGTGCGTCCTCCCTGAGGCGACGGCACGAAGCCCTCTGCGATCAGGAAACGGATCTGTCGGACGCTGACGTCCGTCGTTGCAGCGAGTTCTTCAATCTTCATGGGTTTCTTTTATCATGCCGCTTGTCGAAAGCAATTGGCGCGAATTCTATGCGCGATTGACCACTCATGACGCGAGAAGCGTGTCGAGGGCGGTGATCACCACTCAAGCAGGAGCGAGGGTGTCGTGCCGGCTTCTGGTAGTTTCGAATTGTCTCTTTTCTTTTTACAATAGATCTGTTAAAAGACTTGAGTAAGCTGGAGGAGCGGCAATGCATAGGCTTCTTGCACTGGCCACAATCTCAATCTTGGGCGGAGTGGCGGCGGACGCGAAAGCCGACAACACGAAGCAGGCAAGGCCTGGTTGGGACGCCGCAGCTCGCGTCGGAAGCAATCCGGGAAGCACGTCCGCTCGGATCAACGAGGTTGCCAAGGATGCTTTGCAGGTAACGGAAAGTTCGCAAGCTACACCCGGGCCATCTCCCGAACGGCTCCAGGCGGCCAACAGGGTGGCGAAACTTCTGCCCCCAATCGGTAGCGGAGAGAGTGGGGCGAAAGTGACTCAGTATGAGATCAACATAGATCCGCCGCCGGACGCACCATACGTTGCGCGCGCAACGATATCCTTCGCGGGCGATCGCCCGGTTACTCTTTACGTGCTCAAGAAGCCCATTGTTCAGCCAGGCGCGCCGGATCAGGACGGGGCTAAGGCAGCCAGCAATACGCTCATGGACATCGTCGGGCTGCCGACGGGTGAATCGGCCCGATTGTCTTCCGCCGGTGGCAACCCGACAATTGCCTGCATGGCAAAGCCAATGGTCAAGGATGGCAATGGCACATGCTCGGTCAGCCTGCCTGGAATTCCAATGCTGCTAACGGGGGCATATCCCCGACGAAACGATAAGGATCAGGCATTCGATCGGGAGACCAACAATCGACTCGTTGCAATTTTTAACAGGCTTCGACGCTGACGTTCGTGGCGTCCAAGATCGATCTTGAAGACCACGAAAGATCGATTTCTACCCCTCTGAACTCGTCTGGAGATCCCCTAATCACCCATGTGCAAAGGAGAATGAATATGTCGAAGACTACCTACCGCCTTTCGCTCATCCTGTCGGTCCTATTTGTCGTGGCAGTTGCGACCCCAAGCATGGCGCAAAACAGCCGTTGCGCAGTGACCTGTAACGGAACAGACAACGCTTGCTATCGGGCGTGCGTCGGACGGTGAAGAAAGCTGCTGGAAGCAGCAGAACTGGGCACAATGTGAGAGACTAAAGCCCATTCGGTCGGAACCATAAGAAGCGGTGCCATTTCTCGTTTGTATAACTAGCACGGACGGTACAACGGCGCCCGTGCTAGTGAGACGGCCGATAGCAGATCGCCGGAAATGCGGTGATTTCACGGGCATTTGGTTGGGGAGCTACTGATCTTCCGACGAGAGACGGCCCGTGCGCGAAGCGGACGGAGATACAGCATTCATCCGGGCAACGCGGCTATATGGCACAAGGATGCCGCGCATCTACCGTCTACGCGTTTTCGCTTTTGCTGATGTAAGGTTTGGCAAATTTGCTTTCTCGGAGAGCGTTGCCATGAAGCAGGACAGAGATCAGATCATCTATTCGCAGTTGACGACAGGCGACCTCAAGACGTTCCGGTCATTGCTGAATTTGTTTGCCGAGGCGTTCGACGACGCGGAGGCGTATGCCAGTAGTCCTCCGAGGAACAGCTACGTTGAAGACTTGCTCGACACGTCTCATATCATCCTGATTGCCGCTAAGCATGGAAACGATGTCATCGGCGGCCTGGCGGCCTATGAAATGAAGAAGTTCGAGAAAGAGCGGACCGAGATATACATCTACGATCTGGCGGTTTCCGGATTGCACAGGCGTCGTGGCGTGGCCACCAATCTGATCAAGTCGTTGGCGTCGATCGCTTCGCGTAGGGGCGCATACGTCATGATGGTGCAGGCTGATCCGCCAGACGAGCCCGCCGTGGCTCTCTACGAAAAGCTAGGCTCGCGCGAGGAAGTCTATCACTACGACATTCCGGTCCCGAAAGACCGCGGAATAATAGATGACACGCCTCGCTGAGTGCCGAACTCTCCGAGGATCGCTAAAGCCTATGGCCGCTTTGATAAAGGGAGTCGGCGCGCGCCTCTAAGCATGCACGGGCATGCGGCCGTTAGGTATAATTGCCTCTCAAACATCAAACCCGACTTTGATACGTCGGTTCTGCCGGCCCTTGTTGTCAACCTTGAGAATTCGCACCGGCCTTGCTTCTCCAGTCGACTTCAAATGCGTGCCGCCGCATCCCTGCCGGTCGATGTCTCCAATCTCCACGATGCGGATATTGCCGTCGGCCTGTCGGGGCGGCGACACGGCTTTACTCCGAAAATGACCGGGAACTGCGTTTGCAGCGTCCCATGACATCAGGAAGGCTCTTATGGGATGATCAGCCTGTATGACGTCATTGACCGAGCCGGCCAGGATACGAAGCCGGTCGACGTCCGAAGCGGGAATGTCAAAATCTAACCGGAAAGTCCCGTCGCCCGACAATTGGGCCCCCGTCAGAAGCGCTCCGTCGAATGTCTTGAAAACGATGCTGTTGGCAATATGGGCCAAAGTGTGCAGTTCGCACATGAGTCGACGAAAACCGGCGTCGACCGAGACGCGGACAGGTCCTGCGACCTCCTCTCCCTCGAATGTGTGCCACCATCCGCGCTCGTCTCGGGTTACGCCCGTGATCGCCGCTTCGCCATCGTACCATTGCAGCAGAGCCCGGTCAGGCAACTGACCGCCTCCACCGGGAAAAAAATCGACTGATCCAGCAGCACCATCCCGGGACGTGCGTCGATCACACTGGTTTCCAGCGCGAGAAGATCGGAATGCGTCTGATAGAGAGGTTGAGCGTTCAAAGCGTTACCCATGATAGGTCTTCATCTTGCCCCCGCCGTTGCGGACTCTTCGAGGAGCCGCGGCTCCAGGCTTTCGATCTCAGGCATTGCCTTCCCGGCGATTGCCTGCAGGTCGCCGACCATGCCGACCGTGGAATCGATCACCGAAAGAATCTGGGTTTCACGCTTGGCCCACTGCCGGCCCATGAACTTGCGCTCTTTATCAAGGTCTTCGCGCATATCATTGAACTTTTCGACGACGGCCTCGACGCGCTGCCTGAACTTCATGCCGGTCAAATATTCGTAGACCTGCTCCATCTTGCTCCTTTGGCCCTGCTGCACCAGCCGGGAGCTGCTGACGTCGATCACGCCTTGGCGGAGAGCGACGGCAACGGCGAGGGCACATTGGGGATGAGCGACCCAGATGCCATCTATCAGATCGAAGTGCTCGACATGCTTGGGCAGGGCTTGAGAGACGATGAGGGCAACATCCGCGCCGCTGCGCCGCTGATCGTCCCTGAGTTTGGCGAGCCAGCCGTCACTCCATGACTTGGTCCGCTTGCTTTCCCACAGGATCACGCCAGCGGGCTGACCGATCGCGGCATTGACGCGCTGGACGATATCGGCGCCAAGCTCACCTTTACTGACCGGCTCGACTGCATCCATCGGGAAGCGGCCGCGCAACAGATCCTCCAGCTCGATTTCCAGGACTTCGCCTTGCGTCTGCTGGGAGCCTTGCTCGGCTTTACGCTTGAGCTCCTCGATCGTCCGGGCCATTGACTCGATAGTCTGATCTTTCTCAGCGACCCTCAGGCGCGCCGCTTCATCGGCGTCCTGCCGGGCCTTGGTACGAATGCCTTCTACTGAAGCCTGAACCCGTTTCTCGATGGTGAGATCCAATTCGCGTTTCTCCTCATCGAGCGCGCGCTGTTTGCGCATGAGCTCCGCCTGCGCCTGTTGGGCCTCGGCAAGCTTGGCATTGTTAGCCTCCAGCAATGCTTTAAGTTCTGCAGCTTCTTTGTCCTTGGTGGCCAGTTCAGCCGCAGCCGCTTCGCGTGCCTTCTTGCCTTCGGCCGCAATCAACTGCGCGCGCTCGGCATCCAGCCGTTTGGCGACATGGTCGTTCAGCTCCGCTCGCTGCTTGGTGAGGCTTTCCCGCTCCTCCCGGACCTGGTCCTGGATCTTTCCCATTTCAGCGTTGCGGTCTGCGAGCAGGGCCTCATAAGTCCGCTTGGTCTTCTCAAGTAGCGGCCCGGCCAGCGACTCGGTGAGCCGGATGTCGTTGCGACAGTGGGGGCACTGTAGGGTCGGCTCATGAGCCTGCGTCGCTGCGAAATTCATTTCATCCTCCCTGTTCCCGGTTTGTCCAGAATGGCGGAATTCTGCCAACGGGTCAATTTACGGTGTAATGATGCCTCTTAAAGCGGCAAATAAACCGGCAAAGTACCGTGACCGGTCGGGGCCTAATCCCCTATATTTCCACACGAATTAACCGGCAAAGAAAGCGGCAAAAATGTCGATCGCACGTATGGAGCCGATGCTCCCGCCTGAAAACAAGGGCTTAACAGATCTGGCGACCGATCTCGTCTCGAAGGCCAGTGGTCTGGCCGCACGTTTGAACCCTGCCCTGCGCGAATCCGTCGGCGACCTCGTCCGGTCGATGAATTGCTATTATTCGAACCTGATCGAGAACCATAGCACGACCCTCATCGACATTGATCGGGCACTAAAGAACGATTTCGAGAAAGAGCCCGAGAAGCGCAATCTGCAGCTCGAAGCGCGTGCCCACATCGAAGTCCAGCAGATGATTGACCGGGGGGAGGGGCCTCGCGCGGGTTTGTCGGTCGAGACCATCCAGTGGATACACCGCGAATTCTATTCGCGCGTTCTGGAGGACATGTGGTGGGTCACCAACCCTGAGACGGGCGAACGCATCAAGATGGAGCCCGGCGAACTGCGAACGCGTCATGTGGCGGTCGGCCGGCACGTGCCCCCCGACCCAGACGAACTTGACGAATTTCTCAGGCGCTTCTGCGAGGCCTACTCGTCGAAGCATCTAACGAAGATTGAAAAAATCATTTCGGTTGCAGCCTCCCATCACCGCCTTGCGTGGATCCACCCCTTCCTGGACGGCAATGGCCGCGTGTCCCGCCTGCTTTCTCACGCCTATATGCGCGAGCTCGGGATTGGCTCCGAGCTCTGGTCCGTCTCCCGCGGACTTGCACGCACCGTCAATGACTACAAAGCGAAACTGCAGGCCGCCGATGAGCCCCGGCGTGGAGACCTCGATGGCCGCGGCACGCTGACCGAAAAAGGTCTCGTTGATTTCTGCACCTACTTCCTGACCGCTTGTGTCGATCAGGTCGACTTCATGGAAAAGCTGCTAGAGCCTTCCGAGCTCAAGAACCGAATGGAGATATGGACCAAGGAAGAAATCGCCGCAAAACGCCTTCTGAAGGGTTCATGGCCCATTTTGCAGCTCGCGATCATGCAGGGCGAGTTTTCGCGCGGAGAGGCAGCCAACGTCACCGGCTACGGGGAGCGCCAGGCCCGTAGTGTGCTGAATACCCTTGTCGACAAGGGATACCTGGTCTCACCAACGTCGCGAAGCCCAGTGCGACTGGGTTTTCCTGCCGACGTGGTCGATCGCTGGTTTCCAAGACTTTATCAGCCGCGACAATAGCCTGGTTGAGACAAGGCTCAGCACTACTTAACTACGAATTAACGTAGAATCTTCATAATGAATCTGTATTTCAGCGGAGAAATATTCAGTGTTTAGATTTGGAAAGACGGCTTCTTCGCGCTCGTTACTCACTTCGGTGGCCCTAGAATCGCTCAGGGCAAACGTGATGATTGCCGACGCTGAACTAAACATCGTCTACATGAATCCCGCGCTGACTGACCTGCTGCGGGAAGCCGAGGACGAACTCAAGCGGGAATTGCCTCGCTTTAGCGTGTCGACGCTTATCGGCAGCAACATCGACATTTTTCATAAGGAGCCGTCACATCAGCGTCGAATGCTTGCGGCACTTGTAAAACCACACAAGGCGACCATCCGAGTGGGCAGTCGTGCTTTCGATTTGGTCGTGACGCCGCTCATCAAGGACGGAGGCCGTAATGGTTTCGTTGTCGAGTGGGCCGATGCAAAGGAGCGCCTTCTCAACCTCGATTATGCTGCTCAGATTGCAGCGATAGCGAAGTCACAGGCTGTGATTCAATTCGCTATCGACGGATCCGTCGTGGATGCGAATGCGAATTTCTTACAGGCGATGGGTTACACTCTCGACGAAATTCGCGGGAAGCATCACAGCATTTTTGTCGAACCTTCGTTTCGCGCTTCGGCGGAGTATTCCGCGTTCTGGGCATCGTTGCGACGAGGTGAATATCAAGCTTCTCAGTACAAGCGCATCGGTAAGGCCGGAAACGTCGTGTGGATCGAAGGCGCATACACGCCAATTCTTGATCTCAACGGAAAGGTTGCAAAGGTCATTAAGTTTGCGACTGACGTAACCAAGCAAGTTGAACTTCTATCTCAGCTCAAGGCCCTCATCGACACAAATTTCGGCCAGATCGATGTCGCTATGGACTTGACGAATGATCAGGCGAACGCCGCTCTGCAATCCGCCATCGCAACCTCGCAGGACGTCCAGATGGTGGCTACGAGTGCAGATCAACTCGCCGATTCCATCCGGGAGATCGCCACGGCGATGGCGAAATCGAAGGATGTATCGGACACTGCGTATAATCAGACGATAGCGGCAGACGAAGCCACTCAACGCCTGGCAAAGACTGCGGGTGCCATGGGAAACATTGTTGTCCTCATTCAGGATATCGCCAGCCAGATCAATTTGCTGGCGCTCAACGCCACCATCGAATCAGCGCGGGCGGGAGAAGCCGGACGGGGGTTCGCAGTTGTGGCAGGGGAAGTAAAAAATCTCGCGAAGCAGGCAAGCGATGCCACGAGTAGGATCACGACAGAAATCGAGGCGATGCAGAGCGTATCCAGCGAGGTAGTCACAGCTCTCGGCATCATTGGTCAATCGATCGAGTCTGTCCGCTCTTACGTCGCTGGCACTGGTAGTGCTGTCGAAGAGCAGAGTAGTGTCACGCGCGGGATGTCCGACAGCATGCGGACTGTCGCCACGTCGGTTGAGGCGATCAACACGAATATCAGTCGGATTGCATCTTCCGTTGAGCAGGCAACAAGCGCGGTTGGCAGCACAAAAGAAGCCGCTAGGGTACTGGCTCGCTAAGGATCGGTGCGAAGTCGCAGACGAACGCAAGGCACCGCCGAGACTAGGGCCTAACTTGTTCGCGCGGCTCTAGCAGTTGATGGCGGTCTCGCAACGAGAGAGCTGCCGCGGCCCGTGCGCGCTAACTAGAGCGGGCCGAAGCGTCGGACCTAGCCCGAAGTCGTCGATTGGAATACCTACGCTTTCTCGGGACAGAGTAGAAAGTTTGTCATTTGTTGCGCATACCCATGGTAGTCTCCGTGGTGGCTCGATCTCGAGCATGGACGAAGTGTTCGTCGTCAGATAATTTGAGACCGCTCAGGCATTTCGAGAAGGGAGGATCTGGCTCATCTAGGGTTAAAGTTTAAGCGGCTTGCAATCGATGCTGCAAGCGGCGGTTTGCAATGGTTTCACGTTTGATGCGCGCACGCTCAGTCAGGATGGTTTCGGCTCGGCCGAAGTAAACATCCGCAGGCGTGAGGTTGTCGATGCTCTCATGATAGCGGTGATGGTTGTAGTGTTCGACGAAGCCGCTGACCTGACGTTCGAGGTCCCTCGGTAAATGGTAATTCTCGAGCAGGATGCGGTTCTTCAAGGTCTGATGCCAGCGCTCGATCTTGCCTTGGGTCTGGGGATGATACGGCGCACCGCGCACATGCTGCATATCCTTGCCCTTGAGCCAGGTGGCCAGATCTTCCGCGACGTAACTTGATCCGTTGTCGCTCAGAAGCCGTGGCCGCTGCTTTATATTGACGTGGTCCAGGCCTGAGGCGGCAAGCGCCTGATCGAGCGTGGCCGTGACGTCGGAGGCGCACATGGTGGGACCAAGCCTCCAGGCCACAATGTAACGAGAGAAGTCGTCGAGCACCGTCGATAGATAGTACCAGCCCCAGCCAGTGATCTTGAGGTAGGTGAAGTCGGTCTGCCAAAGCTGGTTGATCGCCGTGGTCTTGTCCTTGAACTCATTAGCCGCCTTGATCACCACATAGGCGGGGCTGGTGATCAGGTCGTGCGCCTTCAGCAGCCGATAGACCGAAGCCTCGGAGACAAAGTATTTTCTCTCGTCGGTGAAGCGCACCGCCAGCTCTCGCGGCGACAGCTCGGGGTGTTCCAGTGCCAGATCGACGATCTGACCGCGGACATCGTCCGGGATGCGATTCCAGACCCGGTCCGGCTTGGAGCGGTGATCGGCCAGCGCCTCGATGCCACCCTCGCGATAGCGATCGTACCATCTATAAAAGGTGGCTCGCGGGATGCCGAGCTTTTCCAACGTGCGCCTGGCAGGCAGATGCGATTGCTCGACCAGCGCGATTATTTCGGATTTCTCGGATGCTGGATACCTCATGCCTCGTTTTCCCCAGCCCCGTTCATGCTTTTTTTGAGCAGGCGGTTCTCCAGGGTCAGGTCGGCCACCACCTCCTTCAATTCGGAGGCTTCGCGGCGAAGGTCTTTCACCTCACCGGACGTGGCGGAACGGGCCGTGTCACCCGCCAGGCGGCGTTTGCCGGCCTCCAGAAACTCCTTCGACCAACCGTAATACATCGAGGCGGCAATGCCTTCGCGGCGGCACAGCTCGGAGATGTTCTCCTCGCCGCGCAGTCCTTCCAGCACGATACGGATCTTCTCTTCCGCCGAATACTGCCGACGCGTCTGCCGCCGGATATCTTTTAGCACTTGTTCTGCGGGCGCTTTGCCCAGTTCGGATTTCTGCTTCATCTTCGCTCCTGACGGCTACGATGAACCAGAAATCCTCCTTTCGTGAAGTCCCTCATTTGGTCTCAGAGGCGATGACGCCGAACAATCCGCGCGGCCATAGCTTCTGCCGTCGTTCTGCTGAAGCGCCTTTTTCATATCCAGGTTCGCGGCTTTCATGCCCGCACTCGCAGCTGCCCGGTTGCGCTCGAATGAAAACGAGGCGGCGTGCAATTCCAGCATCAAGCGATACTCGCAGAGCTGCTCCATGTCGGCTTCCGTTGGCTGGAAGACAAATGTGCCGGCCCGTGGGAGGACAGTCACGAGGCCCTGGAGTCTCAGCAGAGCAAGCGCCTCGTGAACGGGCGTGCGGCTGATGCCGAATGCGAGCGCCAATGTCTCCTCAGAAAGTGCCTCGCCAAGCTGCAGTGCGCCCTCGACAATTGCGTTCCTGATCTGCTCCGCTGCTCTCGAAGCAGCCGATGGGGAAGAATCTGAGAAAGCGCCCTTGTTCTTGTGTCCCCGTTTCATGGGCGAAGAAATACGAGATAATCTCCACCACAGCCAACAATTTTTGCAGTTGACTCCGTCGGGCAGTGTTCGATGGCGATTGTGAATCGATGCTCTTAAGAGCCGATCATGTCTCGAGAATTGAAGCGTTGCCGTGGCTCCAGTCAGGCTATTCGCTTCGCCGGATCAACGCTTGCGACTTTCTCGTTGAACGCCTTCCTCGCCGTGACACGGGCATCTTCCGAAGCACGAATTTCTCTCGCCGCGCGGCGATCATTGCGCTCCTTCTGCCCAGCGCGAAGCAAATCCAGCGCGACACCAGTCAGCATTCCGGTGCTTTAGTACCTTAAGCTGACATGTCACATCTGATATATCAGTGTTGATGCGGCGATATTGTCGTGCTAGGGAGCGGCCAAATCCGAATGATTGCACGGGAGGTTTTATGGACGCGGATGCAGCACCTGCACGTCGAAGCGAGACAGACAGCCGCATCCCGCGAGCCGCAATCGATGCATTGATTTCGATCCTGGCGGATCGATTTTCGCTCAATCGCGCCGAGCGCGATCAGCATGGTCGGGGCGAATCCTATCATCCAACGATTCCTCCCGACGCCGTCTGTTATCCGCTTTCGACGGACGAGGTCTCACAGATCGTTCGAATCTGCGCTGCTCATCGCGTCGCGGTCATTCCTTTCGGTGCCGGAACCTCACTCGAGGGCCACGTCGCTGCCTTGCAGGGCGGCTTGTGCATCGATCTCAGCAGGATGACGCGTATCGTCGCGGTTCACGCCGATGACCTCGATGCGACGATCGAGGCCGGGGTAACGAGGCAGCAGCTCAACGAATATCTGCGTGACACAGGGCTCTTCTTTGCCGTTGATCCGGGCGGCGAGAGTACGATCGGGGGCATGGCGGCCACACGCGCCTCCGGCACGAATGCGGTCCGCTACGGCACGATGCGTGACAACGTCATCTCGATCACGGCAGTCATGCCAGATGGTCAGGTCATTCGCACCGCAAGCCGTGCCCGCAAGTCCTCGGCCGGCTATGATCTGACAAGGCTGTTGGTCGGCTCCGAAGGGACGCTTGGCATCATCACCGAGCTGACCGTGCGTCTTTACGGCATTCCGGAGGCCATCAGCGCCGCCGTTTGTTCATATGCCACTGTCGAGGACGCTGTCGCGACAGTCGTCGGCGTCATCCAATGCAACATTCCGATCGCTCGAATTGAGCTCCTCGATGCCCGCACCATCAAGGCAGTGAACAGCTATTCGACGATGGGGCTCAAGGAGGGGCCGACCCTTTTTCTGGAGTTTCACGGCTCACCGACCAGCACGGCGGAACATTTGATGCTGACGCAGGACATCGCTCAATCCAACAATGTCGTGCAGTTCGACGCAGCAGGGACTGCGGACGATCGAAGCAAGTTGTGGCGGGCGCGGCATGACGTGCATTACGCAATTCAGAGCATGCGCCCGAACGCGAAAGTCTGGAGCACGGATGTCTGTGTCCCGATCTCTAACTTGCCGCAATGCATTGCGGAGACGCAGGCCGACATCGACGCCGCATCTTTCTTCATTGCCACCGTAGGTCATGTCGGCGACGGCAATTTTCACCTGGGTTTGGTCGTCGATCAATCCAATCCCGACGAAATGGCCGAAGCCGAAATCCTCAATGAGCGCCTGATGCGCCGCGCGATCGCGCTTGATGGCACATGCACCGGGGAGCATGGAGTGGGGCTCGGAAAGATCAAGTTCATGGAGTTGGAGCACGGTCCGGCTGTTGACGTGATGCGCGCCGTGAAAGCCGCGATCGATCCGAACGGAATCATGAATCCCGGAAAAATTCTGGCTGCGAAGGAGAGCCGATGATGGGTGTGGCCTCAGGCTCGGCCGTCTTGGCATCGAGAGATCTCAACGAGGCGACGGTGATCGTAACCGGTGGCGGGTCGGGCATTGGCCGCGCCATCGTTGATGCCGTCGTAGCCAGCGGTAACCTCGCCGTGGCGTGGGATATTAATGAAGAGAGCCTCGCATCCTGCAGAGCGCAGCATGGCGATGCTGTTCTAACCGCTTGCGTCGACGTATCCGATTATAACGGTGTGGCAGAAGCGATGAGCAGGCTCTCCGGCAAATGGTCCCCCACGCATCTGGTCAACAATGCCGGGATTATTGGCCGGCGCATGATGCTCGCGGAGATGGATCCTGCAGAAATTGATCGGGTGCTCTCGATCAATCTGAAGAGCGCAATCTACTGCACGCGAAGCTTCCTGACACACCGCCGTTCGCATGCATCATCGGCCATCGTCAATCTGGCGTCGATTGCCGCTCGGACAGGTGGCATGCCAGGAAATGCACTCTATGCCACCACCAAGGGCGCCATCGTGTCACTTACGATTGCTTCAGCGAAGGAGCTGGCGCCGGCCGTGCGTGTCAACGCGCTCGCGCCGGGAGTGATCGATACTCCGATCCAAGGGGATGTGTTCGACGATCCGACCAAGGTCGCAGAGATTGCGAAGGTTATCCCGGCGAAGCGCGCGGGATCGGTCGAGGAAGTCGCGGCAGCGGCAATCTGGCTGTTATCGCCAGCCGCATCCTATGTGACCGCCACAGTGCTGGACGTCGCCGGCGGGCGGTGACGTCAAACGACAAGAAAAACATGGAGGAAACGGTGCAACAAACTGATGTGACGACCAGGGCGATTCAACGCGCAAAGTGGCGTTTGATCCCCTTCCTCGTGCTCATGTATATTCTGGGATATCTCGACCGCGCGAATGTCGCTTATGCGAAGCAGGCGCTGCAGACATCTGTCGGAATTACCGAAGCGGCCTTTGCATTTGCCGCCGGCATCTTCTTCGTTGGTTATGCCGTCTTTGAACTTCCAAGCAATCTGGTTTTGCACCGTATCGGTGCGCGGACATGGCTCGCCCGCATCATGGTGACGTGGGGGCTCGTTGCAAGCGCGATGGCTTTCGTTGTCGGCGATACCTCATTCTGGATACTGCGCCTGTTGCTGGGTCTGGCCGAGGCTGGCTTTTTCCCTGGCGTGCTTCTTTACCTGACCTACTGGTTCCCGGCGCGTGATCGCGCTCAGATGATGGGGCTGTTCTATCTGAGCCAGCCGCTATCGTTCATTTTGGGTGGCCCGCTATCAGGCCTCTTGCTCGACATGGACGGCGCGTTCGGACTGCATGGCTGGCAGCTCATGTTCCTGGTCGAGGGGTTGGCCGCAAGCGCAGTCGGAGTCTGGGCATATTTCTATCTGACCGATCGTCCGGAGACCGCGCAATGGATGCCGGCCGATGAGCGAAAGGCGCTGAGTCAGGCGATCGCTGCCGAGGAGCAGGCGAAATCAAAGCAAGGCACGATACATTTCTGGGACGCCATGCGGAATCCTCTGCTTTTGCAATTTGCGCTCACCTACTTCTGCGTCGCTATCTGCGGTTATGGCATCGCATTCTATCTGCCGGCACAAGTCAGCGCACTGCTGGGCGTTAAAGTTGGACTGTATGTGACAATCGTTGCGGCCCTGCCCTGGCTGTGCGCATTGGCCGTCACCACATTCTGGCCGGGTCTCGCGCAGCGCACAGGGCTGCGGCGCACCTTTACCGTGATATCGCTGCTTTGCGCCGGTGGCGGGATGATCGCAGCGGGATACACGACTCCGGCGATCGCAATCGTGGCACTTTGTATCTCGGTATCCGGGCTTCTGAGCGCTCAGCCGATCTTCTGGACGTTCCCGACGATCTATTTTGGTGGCTACGCAGCCGCAGGTGCAATTGCTGTGATCAACGCCATCGGCAATCTGGGTGGGTTCGTCGCTCCCAACCTCAAGGTGGCGGCTGAGGCAACCTTCGGCACCAGCGTGGCTGGTAACTGGGTGATCGGCGGCGGCGCTTTGGCGGCGGCGTGCATTGTCATGCTGATCCCGCGGAAAGTCGACGCCGTTAATAGTTCGTCGGAGACGCAGGATCGCATAGCAACTTCAGGGGTACGCTCATGAGCGCTGCGGCCACTCTCAAGGCATTGTTGACGCGAGATGAGATCATCATGGCGCCCGGCGCCGCCGATCCTCTGACCGCTCGTTTGGTGGAGCAGGCCGGCTTTCCGTCCGTATACATGACAGGGTTCGGCGCGACAGCCAGCCGGCTTGGTTTGCCGGATCTAGGTCTTCTAACCCAGACGGAAATGACCGAGCACGCGCGTAATATGACAAATGCAGTCGGCATTCCGGTCATCGCGGACGCCGATACTGGCTATGGCGGTCCGAACAACATTCATCGGACCGTGCGAGAATACGTGCAGGCTGGAGTTGCCGCGATCCACCTCGAGGATCAGGTGTCGCCAAAACGGTGCGGTCAACTGGCGGGCGTTCGACTGGTTGACGCCGCCGAGAGTGTATTGCGTCTGCGGTGTGCAATCGAGGCGCGCGGGAACGACGAGCTGCTGATCATTGGAAGAACCGACGCGTTGCCGGCGCAAGGCATCGACGAAGCAGTGCGTCGTGCCAAGATGTATCAGGATGCCGGCGTCGATCTCGTCTTTGTCGATGGTATCAAACGGATTGCGGAGGTCGAAGCCGTCGCGCATGCCGTTTCCGGGCCGAAGGTGGTGTCGATCGTCGACGGCAACGAGACCACCGCTCTCACGGCGTCGGATTTGCAGTCCATGGGCTTCGATGTCGTCTTTTATGCCGTGAGCGCGTTGTTTTCTGCGGTGAAATCAATCGCAGACACGCTTGCGGTGTTGCGCGAGACAGGTACGCCAGCAGGCCGGGCCGACGCGATGATGAGCTACGCCGATTTTGCGAAGATCGTCGGCTTGCTCGATCTGCAGCAGCGCGCAGACAAATTTGGAGGATGATCGGTGATTGCCCGGTGAGCGGTGCTCACGGGCTTCTACGATTATCTACCAAGAGGCCACCGACACAAGCCGTCCGGATCATCTGCTGCGCCGTGCCGTCGTCTATCGTTTATTCATCTAGAAAGCTGCAATCATGAATATACGCTCCATCGCAACGGTGTCGCTGTCGGGATCGTTGGATGAAAAGCTGCGTGCGATAGCTTTCGCTGGCTTCGAGGAGGTCGAGATCTTCGAGGCCGATCTCCTTTCCTTTAATGGCTCCCCGCGCGACGTACGGAAGATGTGCGAGGATCTCAATCTAAAGATCTGCGCCTTTCAGCCGTTCCGAGATTTTGAGGGAATGCCGGAGCCGCTTCGGAGTCGCAACTTCGTGCGCGCCGAACGCAAATTCGAATTGATGCAGCAGCTCGGCACCGGCCTGCTGCTCGTTTGCAGCAACATATCTCCGGCCGCAATCGGAGGCCTTGATCGCGCAGCGGCGGATTTCCATGAACTCGGTGAACGGGCCAAAGAGTACAACATCAAGGTCGGATACGAAGCGCTCGCATGGGGAGTTCACGTAAACGACTATCGCGACGCATGGGAGATCGTTCGTCGCGCCGATCATGGAAACATCGGTGTCATCTTAGATAGTTTTCACACGCTTGCGCCGGGGTTTCCAACCAACTCCATTGCTTCGATTCCGCCCGAAAAAATTTTCCTCGTCCAGCTCGCCGATGCCCCGAAGCTTGGTCTGGACGTACTCTCGTGGAGCCGGCACTTTCGCTGCTTCCCTGGTCAGGGCGACCTTCCTGTGGTCAGATTCATGGAAGCCGTTCAAACTGCCGGTTACCGCGGTCCCTGGTCGTTGGAGATTTTCAACGATCAGTTCCGAGCCGGGTCCGCCGTGCGGACGGCAGCCGATGGTTTACGTTCATTGATCCAGCTCCAGGATCAGCTATCGGATCAGCCGAAGGTTTTGCAGCCTAAATCGCAGACACTCGGTGTCGGTTTCATCGAGTTCGCGGTAAACGAAGGCAAGGCCGAAGATTTCTCGGTCCTTCTGAACCAACTTGGATTTCGCAAGTCCGGTTTGCATCGCAGTAAAAACGTGTCTCGATGGTCTCAGGGAGAGATCAATCTCGTGGTGAATTGCGAGCCTGACGGCTTCGCCCATTCGCACTACATCGCCCACGGTGCCGGCGTCTGCGCGATCGCGCTAGAAGTCGGCAATGCGCAGCAGGCGATGGCCCGCGCGGAGGCGCTGAAGGCTCGGACTTTCTACCAGCCAGTCGGTTTGGGTGAACTGGAAATTCCAGCAATCCACGGGGTCGGAGGCAGCTTGCTCTATTTCCTCGATGAGACGCGTGACAACTGGGATACCGATTTCGTTAAGCTCGAGGCGTCGCCCTCGTCAGAGCACCTCATCGCCGTCGATCATATCTCGCAGTCGATGCCTTACGATGAGATGTTGTCATGGCTTCTGTTCTATACGGGCATCCTCGATCTCCAGCGCCTGCCTCAGACCGAGGTCCCCGATCCATCAGGCCTGGTACAGAGTCAGGCACTGGTTGCGCCGAATGGGTCGCTGCGTTTGATCCTTAACGGATCATCAGCGACACGCACTCTGTCGAACCGTTTCATTGCCGAATTCTTCGGTTCCGGCGTGCAGCATATCGCATTTTCATGCAGCGACATCTTCCAGACGATTTCGGCGATGCGAGCCAGGGGCGCCAGATTTCTTCGTATTCCCGACAACTATTACGACGATATCGAAGCCAAATATGGTCTCGATCCGATGATGATGCGCGCACTGCGCGACAACCATATTCTGTATGATCGCGATGGCGAAGGACAGTTCTTTCAATGCTATACTGAACCGTTCGACGATCGCTTCTTCTTTGAGATCGTGGAGCGACGAGCCTATGCGGGTTTCGGCGCTCCCAATGCAGGTGTAAGGCTGGCCGCCCAGTCGCGCGATACTCGCTCGTTCACGGTGCCACGCGTATAGTTTGTCGTGTCGTCTTCGAAACGCTTTGGAGGATATCGGGGCAGTATCGCACCCCAACGGCTCGGATGCTCCGATTGGCCGTTGAGGTGATCTCTTTGCGGATGTGTCTGTGATTTAGCCGACCTTGACCACGATCCGCCCCCGAACCTGTCCGGCCAGCACCTTGGCTCCGGCATCGATCACTTGGTCGAGTGCGATTTCCTGGGTGATTTCAGCCAGTTTTGCGGCGTCCAGATCGGTGGACAGACGCGCCCAGGCCTGTTTGCGCAGCGCGATGGGGGCCATCACGGAATCGATGCCGAGAAGGCACACGCCGCGCAGAATGAAGGGCGCAACCGAAGATGGCAGGTCCATGCCCCCGGCGAGACCGCAGGCTGCGATGGCGCCGCGATACTTCGTCATGGCCAGGAGATTCGCTAGCGTGGTCGAACCGACACTGTCCACGCCACCCGCCCAGCGTTCCTTGGCGAGAGGCTTGCCGGGCGCCGAGAGCTCATTGCGGTCGATGATCTCGGCGGCGCCGAGGCCTTTGAGATAGTCCTCTTCCGAGGACCGGCCGGTGGAGGCGATGACGTGGTAGCCGAGCTTGGAGAGCACGGCAATTGCCACCGAGCCGACGCCGCCGGCCGCGCCGGTGACGACCACCGGACCATCGGCTGGCCTCAGCCCATGATTTTCCAGCGCCAACACTGACAGCATCGCTGTGTAGCCGGCGGTGCCGATCGCCATGGCGTCGCGTGCGCTCATGCCGTCGGGTAGGCGCACCAGCCAGTCGCCCTTGACACGGACCTTTTCGGCATAGGCGCCGAGATGAGTCTCGCCCATGCCCCAGCCATTGCCAATGACCTGGTCGCCGACCTTCCAGTTCGGATTGCTGGAACTCTCGACGGTGCCGGCGAAATCGATGCCGGCGATCATCGGAAAACGTCGCACCACCGGTGACTTGCCGGTGAGCGCCAGACCGTCCTTGTAGTTCAGCGTGGACCACTCGACGCGGACGGTGACGTCACCCTCCATCAGCTCCGCTTCGTCGAACTGCGTCAGCGCAGCCGTGGTTCCCTTGTCCGCCTTGTCGATGCGGATAGCCTTAAAGGTCGCCATGTATCTCTCCTTTAATCCGTTCCCGGTGCAAGTTTAGCTGTAGAAGATGCCGCCATCGACATTGAGCGCCTGACCCGTCACGAAAGCTGAATCGTCGGAGGCGAAGAATGCGACCGGGCCGACCACGTCTTCGGGTTCGCCGAGCCGGTGCAGATCGGTGATCTTCTCAAAATAGGTGACGCGCTCGGGATCGCGCAGATTGTTGCGGCCCATTTCGGTGAGGATGATGCCCGGGCATACGGCATTCACTGTAATGCCGTGGCCGCCGAATTCCATCGACGATACGCGTGTGAAGCCGACCACGGCGGATTTCGACGCCGCGTAATGCGACTGGCCGGGGCCGCCGGTGCGTGCGGCCAGCGAGGCGATGTTGACGATGCGCCCGTATTTACGTTCTTTCATATGGACGACCATAGCCTGGGTCATCTGGAACACGCCGCGGACATTGACGGCAAAGGTCTGGTCCCAGTGCTCCGGCGTGGTCTCGTCGATGGTGGCGAGGCGCAGGATGCCGGCATTGTTGACGAGCGCATCGATATGGCCGAGGCCGTCGACCGCTTCAGCCACCGTGCGCTGGCAATCCTCGATCTTGCTGACATCGGCCAAAATCGGGACGCATTTGCGGCCGAGCTTCTTCACTTCGGCGACGGTCTCCTGCAACGTGCCTTCCTGGGCCGCGATATCGGTGAGAGCCAGATTATAGCCTCGCTGGGCGAGGCCGAGGGCGATGGCGCGTCCGATGCCGCGGCTCGCGCCGGTCACAATGGCATGTCTGGTCATAGGAGGTTCCTCGAGACGTTTTCAATTTAGAGAAATTTATCGTTAAGCCGATTAGGCACGCGCGCCGCGAATGGGCAACGTGTTCATCGCCTTCACCGTTTCCTCGAAGGACACGAGATTGGCGCCGGAGCCCAGCCCTGTCGCTACAGTGGCTGCCGTGGCCGTCGCCAGTCTGGCGCAATCCAGCAGATCCCAGTCGCGGACCAGGCCGGCGATGAAGCCGCCGGTATAGGAATCGCCACAGCCCGACGTATCGCGAACCTTCACGTCGAAGGCCGGTACAGTGAATTGGCGTCCATCGCGTGTCATGACGAATGAGCCGTGCTCGCCGAGTGAAATTGCGCAGGCGCCAGCACCCTTGCCGATGAAGTACTGTGCGCAAGCGGCGGGATCGTCGGTGCCGACCAGCGCATGGGTCTCGTCGATGCTTGGCATGAAGAAGTCCGTATAGGGCATCAGCGGCTCGACCAGTTTCAGCGTTTCGGCGCGGGCCTGAATCAGATCGACGGTGGTGATGCAGCCGGCCGCCTTGGCATCGCGCAGCAATGCGATTGTCGGCTCGCCGTCCATCGCCAGCAGCGAGCCGACGCCGCCGAGATGCAGCACCTTGCTCTGGCAGGCGGCCTTCTGAGCCTCTGGAGAAATCTTCCAGCGGGCCGAAGCGCCGCGCGCATGCAGCACTGGCCGCGAGCCGTCGGGGCGGATCGGCAGGATGGTGGCGGAGGTCGGCGCATCGGCCATGCGTTCCATCACCGAAATGTCGATGCCCTCGCGCTCCATCGCATTCAGCACCCAGTCGGCTTTCTCGTCGTCGCCGACCGCACCGACGGCCAGGGCCTTCAGGCCGAGACGCGCGCAAGGCACCACGGTGCCGCCAGCAGTGCCGGCGACCGTGAGCTTGATTTCATCGATCAGCGCGCGGCCGCCGCCGGCCGGGATTTCAGTGACGGGCACGCCGAGGATATCGAGGATATAGGTGCCGCAGACGCTGACGTCTTGGGAATGGGCCATGGGCAAGTCTCGCAAATTGTCGGTTCTGATTTGTTAGGTCGAGGTCTTCGGCATGCCGTTGCTGTCGCGCAGGCCGTATTGTCCCCATCGCCTCAGGATGCTGTCGATCTCCGCATCCGGCAGCAGCGGCGGTGTGCCGAGCTGCAGGCAGCCGTGATACTGCTTGGCCAGCACCTCCACTTCCACCGCAAGCCACAGGGCCTTGCGCAGGTTGGGGCCGATGGCAATCAGTCCGTGATGGGCGAGCAGACAGGCGCGCCGATCACGTAGCGCGTCGAGCGCGGCTTGCGACAGTTCCGCGGTGCCATATTGGGCATAGGGCGCGCAGGGGATATCGTTGCCGCCACCCGCCGCGATCATGTAGTGGATCGCCGGAATCGCGCGGTTCATGATCGCGATGATGGTGCAGAAGATCGGATGCGCATGCACCACGGCATTCGTTTCAGGCTTGGCCTTGAGAATGTCGAGATGGAAACGCCATTCCGTCGAAGGAACGCGGCCATCCGGCGCGGTCCAAGAGCCATCCCACTTCATCGCGACGATGTCTTCCGGGCGCATCGTGTCATAGGGAACGCCCGACGGTGTCAGCAGGATGCCCTCCTCGGTGCGCACGCTGATGTTGCCGGACGTGCCCTGATTGATACCCGCGGCCGACATCTCCCGGCAGGCATCGATGATGGCCTGCCGGGTTGCGATGTCTGTGGCGCTCGGATGCGTCATGGCGTGTTCCTCGAAGGTCGTCGATGCGGCTCTTCGGGCCGCTGCTGAAGTCGCGATACCGGATGAGGCGCATCAGCGCCCCATGGAGAAGAACTCGTCGTTCGGCCGCATGCTGGTGACATTGGCAAGGCGGTTGGACATGCCGAAAAAGGCGGCGATGGCAGCGATATCCCACGCATCGTCTTCAGTGAAGCCGTGGCCTGCCAGCGTCTCGATATCGGCGTCGCCGACCTCGTAGGCCTGCATCGCGACCTTCATGGCGAAGTCGAGCATCGCGCGCTGGCGCGGCGTGATGTCGGCCTTGCGATAGTTCACAGCGATCTGGTCGGCGATGAGCGGGTTCTTGGCGCGAATGCGCAGGATCGCGCCGTGCGCCACCACGCAATACTGGCACTGATTGGCGTTGCTGGTGGCCACCACGATCATCTCGCGCTCGGCTTTGGTGATCGGGCCGGGCTTGTCCATCAGCGCGTCATGATAGGCGAAGAAGGCGCGGAATTCGTCGGGGCGATGCGCCAGCGTGAGAAACACATTGGGCACAAAGCCGGATTTCTCCTGCACCGCAAGGATGCGCGTGCGGATGTCCTCGGGCAGGCTGGAAATTTCGGGAACGGGGAAGCGGCTGATGGCAGGTTCGGTCATGATGTCTGTTTCCTCTCAGGCGGTCGCGAGTGCAACCAGTCGATCCTGGTATTCTTCAAAAGCATCGCGTTGGTCTGCGATATAGGGTTCGGCACGGACAAGGCATGTATGTGCGGAACAGCCCTGGCCGAATTGTGAAGTGCCGATGTCGAGTGTTAGCACATTCGGATTGCCGGCGACTTCGAGACCGTTCTCGTCACGGGGCGTGAACCATGCGCCGGTCGGCAGCACCAGCACGCCGGGGCGCACGGTGTCGGTGATAGCGGCAGTGGCGAGGCAGGCGCCGCGTGCATTCCAAATGCGGATGGTCTGGCCATCGCTGATGCTGCGCGCTTTGGCGTCATCCGGATTCAGCCGCGCCTGTTCGCGACCATTGCGCTTGGTAGAGGCGCTGGCTATGCCGGTTTCGATCTGGCTGTGCAGCCGGCCGACCGGCTGATGCGAGATCATATGCAGATCGGCCGCCTCGCTGTCGCTGCGGAGCCATTCTGCAGGTTCTACCCAGGTGGGATGCGACGGGCAGTCGGCATAGCCGAGCCGGGCAAGGGCCTCGCTGCCGAGCACGATCTTGCCGCTTTCGGTCTTGAGCGCATGCGCTTCGGGATCGATGCGGAAATCGGCCAGGAAGGTGTGGTTGGCGCGTACCGGGCAGCGTGCATAACCATCGCGCCAGAACGTATCGAAGTCCGGCATCTCGAAGCCAAGTCGTTCGGCGGCATCGCGCCGGCTTTCTTCGTAGAGATGCTGCACCCAGCCCATTTCGTCGCGGCCTTCGTTGAACTGCTCGGCGACGCCGAGTTTGCCGGCGACGCGATTGAATATCTCGAAATCGGGCAGGGAGTTTCCGATCGGCTTGATGGCCTGCTTCATCGCCAGGATGAAATCAGATCGTTTGTTGCCGGCGAGGTCGTTGCGTTCGATCGATGTGGTTGCTGGCAGCACGATATCGGCGCGTTGCGCCGTCGCGGTGAACATCGGATCCTGGACGATAATCGTCTCCGGTCGCGTCCAGGCTTCGGACAGCCGATTGAGATCCTGATGGTGATGATAGGGATTGCCGCCAGCCCAGTAGACCAGCCTCGTGTCGGGATAAGTCCGTGTCTCGCCTTCATAGGTGAAGGTTGCACCGGGATTGAGCAGCATGTCGCTGATGCGCGCCACCGGGATGAAGCTGTCGATCGGGCGCGTCAGTTGCGAGATGGCCGGTGACTTGCCAAGATTGAAGGGAGAGCCGACGCCGCCGAGCGAGGCATAACCGTAGCCGACCCCGCCGCCCGGTAGCCCGATCTGACCAATGATCGAGGCGAGGCCGAGTGCGGCCCAGAAGGGTTGCTCGCCATGATGCGCGCGTTGCAGGCTCCAGCTCACGGTGAGCATGCTGCGCGTATCGATGAGGCGCTGCGCCAGCTGGCGGATGGCCCCGGCATCGAGTCCGCAGATATCGGCCGACCAGGCTGCATCCTTGTGCACGCTATCGGCTGAACCATCGAGATAGGCGAGTAGTTGTTCGGAGCCGCTGGTGCAGCGGGCGAGGAAGTCGCGGGCATGCCGACCAGCCTTCACGATCTCGCCGGCAAGGCCGAGCATCAGTGCGGTGTCGGTGTTCGGGCGGATCGGCCACCATTCGGCACCGGCCCAGTCGGGCATATCGTCCTTCAACGGTGAGACATGGACGATGCGGATGCCGCGCTTGGCGATGGCCCTGAGATAGGTTTCGAGCCGATGCGCGCCGATGCCGCCGGCTTCCGTCTGGGCGGTACGCGGCGACAGCGCGCCGAATACGACAAGCGTCTCCGTATGTTCGGCGATAGTGTCGAGCGTGTTTGCCTGACCGTCGCAGGCGTCCGAACTTCCCAGCGTGTGGCGCAGGATCACCGGGCCGGCGGCGATCGAATACGTATCGACGTGGCGTGTAAAGCCGCCGGCCAGATTGAGCATGCGCTTGAGCAGCGATGATGCGTGATGCAGGCGGCCGGAATTGGTCCAGCCATAGGAGCCGGCAAAGATCGAGGCATTGCCATAGGTGCCGGAGACGCGCCGGATTTCATCGGCCACGAGCGTGGTCGCCTCGTCCCAACTGACGGGAACGAATTTCTCCGCGCCGCGCTTGCGCCGGTCGCTGCCTTCGCGTTTCTCGAGCCAACCCTTACGCACCATCGGACGCAGGATGCGACGTTCGGGATTGGCCCATTCCGGCACCGAATGAATGATCGGTGAGGGGGCAGGATCATGGGCGAACGGTTCGACGCCCACGATCTTTTCGTCCTGCACGAGCAGCGTATAGGCGCCCCAGTGGCTGCAATGCGGGATTCGCCTGATCTCACTCACGCGCTGTCTCCGTGTGGCTGCTCATTCGTTCGGTCAGGATGCATCGGCGAGAGGACGTTCGATCTCGCGTCGCATCTGCGCGGCGAAGTCCGGATAGGTCTCCGCCACTTCGTCGTAGACGCGTCCGCGCAGCAAGGCCAGCGTTTGCGTGTCAGGCAGTGCCGTCTGGACCGGCTGGCTGTCATATGTGAACTGGAAGCCGGTGGCCTCCTTGATATCGCCGATGCTGTAGCCGGGATGAATGCTCTGCAGTTCAAAGCCCGGCCGCGTCTTGTCGAAGCGGAACAGCGCCTTGCCCGTCAACAGCGCGATCGGGCCGCCGCTGCGATGGACGCCGGCGTCGCTGACGCCTGGCGTGCTGATGAAATCCACTTTCTCCACCAGCGCTCGCGGCGTGTGTTCCTCTCGAAACAGGATCACACGCGGCACCACGTAATAGAGATAGGCCGAGCCGAACGAGCCGGGCCAGCGCACCGGCGTCTGCGGATAATCGCCCGTACCCACCAGATTGATATTGCCACGGCCGTCGATCTGGCCGCCGCCCAGAAAGAATGCATCGATACGGCCCTGTCCGGCGCAATCGAACAGTTCGGCGGAGCCGTTGGTGAAAAAATTATGCTCCACGGATCCGAGGATCGAGATGCGTGGGCCCTTCTCGCCGGCCTGCTGCTTTTGCGCGCGGAGCAGCATCGCGCCGGCGGCAGGAATCGGTGATGACGCACCGACCGCGACATGGCGAACGCCGTCCAGCAGCTTCGCGATGGTGCAGATCAGGATTTCGCGCGGATGAACCTCGCTCATCATGCTGGCTCCGTTTGTGTTCGTGCCTGTGCCATATACTCGGCAAAGCCATCGGAGCTACGGGCTGCGCGCGCATAGCGCAGGATCTCGGCGGTGTCGGTCGCATACTCGCCCCATACGCCGTAGGGCCACGCGCCCTTCGGCGCCACGGCGATCTCGGTAACGTAGAGCGCTGGCAACACGCCCGCGGCGCTCATTTCATTGGCGAGCAGGCTGTCGTCAACGATACGCTCCACTGTGACGAGCGTGGTGGTCGAGGCATAAGCCATCGCGGCGAGTTCGCGGCGACGTCCAATCCACACGTTGCCGAAGCGGTCGGCCATCGGCGCGTGGAAAATGGTGACATCGGGCCTGATGGCGGGAATGAGTACGATGGGATCGCTGTCATCGGCCATGGGATTGTCGATCACGCGCCAGTCGTCGCGATGGCGCAGCAGGTCGCTGCCGATCAGGCCGCGCATCGGCATGAACGGGCTGCCTTTCTGGGCGGCCGTCAGGCCGGCATGGATGGCAGGGCAAGTAGCGTCTTTCAAGGCGATGGTGCCGTCCTTGACGGCTGCGTTGAAACGCGGTGCACCGCCGGCCTCGCCGAGCGACACGGCGCTTGTCTCGACCGAGCGAACGCAGCCTGCGCCGATCAGCTGATCGACCTGAAGGCCGCCGGTCGGGACACAAACGAGATCGAGATTGCGCGCGCCGCGTTCGATAATCGGGCGCGTCATGGCCATCGAAACGCCGGCATAGTCGACCGGCACGGCCAGCCGGATCCCCGGTTCGACATGCTTCGCCAACGCGCGAAGATCGCTCATCACCATTCGCCTCCCGTTCGTATTGTTCTACATTGTGGAACGTAGTTCTAAATAAAAGTAGTCGCGAGCTCGGGCTGCTGTCAATTGGCATGCGTGCGAAACGGCTGTGATCTCGGCGTCAACGCGTGCCGTAGGTAATTTCAGTCGATGTGCGACGATCTTCGCGACGCCCGTTCTCTTGACAACACTTCGCACTCAGCGAACAATAATTGGAATAGTGTTTCATAATATAGAACGTCTAGGGAGGTTGAGATGGCTGAGCCTTTGGCTCTGCGCACGGGGAAGCCCGGCGCGGAGACGTCCGCATCGCAGGCGCGCGGAGCGCGCGCCGGGCAGGTCATCGGCTCGAGCATCACCGTGCGCGATGCGGTGAAGCGATATGACCAATTCCATGCGGTCGATCACATCGATCTCGACATCGAGCCGGGGGAATTCATCACGCTGCTCGGCCCTTCGGGCAGCGGTAAGACCACCTTGCTGAATCTGCTGGCGGGCTTCCAGAATCTCGATGGCGGCGAGATCCTGGTCGATGGCAAACCGGTGCACAATGTCCCCACGCACAAGCGTGGTTTCGGCATGGTGTTCCAGAGCTATGCGCTGTTTCCCAACATGACGGTGACGCAGAACGTCGCCTTTCCCATGCGCATGGCCGGCATCGACCGCGCGACCACGGAGCGGCGCGTAGCGGAGACGCTGGACATCATGCGGCTGTCGGCGCATGCGCACAAGTCGCCCTCGGAAATGTCGGGCGGCCAGCAGCAGCGTGTGGCGATTGCGCGCGCGATCGTAATGCGGCCGAAAGTGGTGCTGATGGACGAGCCGCTCAGCGCGCTCGACCGTCGCTTGCGGGAATCGATCCAGATCGAGATTCGCGATCTGCATCAGACCATCGGCAGCACGATCCTGTTCGTGACCCACGATCAAGGCGAGGCGCTGACCATGAGCGATCGCATCGCCGTGCTCGATGCCGGCAAGATCGTGCAGATCGGCCGGCCGCTCGAGATCTATCGCCATCCGTCCAATCGATTCGTGGCCTCGTTTGTCGGCGAGAGTAATCTGATCGAAGCCGAGATCGTGCAAAAGCGTGGCACCACGGTGACGCTGAAGAATCGCGCCGGCTATGTGTTCGATGCTGAGAGCCGCGATGCCATCGATGTCGGCCGCGTGACCGTGCTGGTGCGGCCGGAGCGTGTCGCGATTCACAATGAACAGACCGCGAGTTCGACGTCGGTCAGTGTGACGTCGGCGATCTTCCTCGGCGAGATCCTGCGCATCGAGGCGCAGATGGAAGGCGGTGATACGCTGATGATCCGCTGCACCGATACGGCGCGGCGGCCTCTGCCAAACATCGGCGACCGGCTGCATGTCAGCTGGGGCCCGGACGATTGCTGGGTGCTGACATGACGACGATCTCGTTGCACGACGCGCCGCAGCCACAGGTGCGCGCGAGCCTGGTCCTGAAGCTCAAGAACCCGGCGTTGCTGCTGCTACCGGCCGTCGGTTTCCTGACCTTCATCTATATGCTGCCGCTGATCGACCTCATTCGTATCAGCATCAGCGGGCCGAGCTGGCTGACATACTTCGAGCGCGTCTTCGCCGTGCCGCTATACTGGGAATCGCTGGTGCGGACCATGCAGATTTCGGTGACGGTGGCATTCCTGTGCCTGCTGTTCGGCTATCCCACCGCGCTGCTGATTCATCGCACCCGCGGCCTCACCCGCGCGCTGATCGCCACGGCGATCGTGCTGCCCTACTTCATCGCGATCCTGATCCGCACCTATGCCTGGATGGTGCTGCTCGGCCGCAACGGGCCGGTGAACAAGTTTCTGGTCTCCATCGGCGTGCTCAGCGAGCCCGTGCAGCTCCTGTTCCATCGCGGCACTGTGCTGCTTGGCATGACAGCGGTGCTGCTGCCGTTGATGGTACTCACCATCTATTCGAGCGTGTCGCGGCTCGATCCCGCGCTCACGCGTGCCGGATTGGCGAGTGGCGCGGGTCCGCTCGCCATCTTCTGGCGCGTGCTGCTGCCATTGACACTGCCCGGCATCGGCGCCGGCTTCCTGCTGGTCTTTGTCGCTGCGATCGGCTTCTTCATCACGCCGACATTGCTTGGCGGTCCGGGCGACCAGATGTTTGCGATGCATATCACGCAGCAGGCTGACTCGGTGACCTCCGAAGGCTTTCTGCAGGCGCTTGGCGTCGTGTTACTGCTGATCACGCTGGCCGTTGTCGCCATTGCCGGTCGTTTCCTTGGCCTCGAATTCATTTGGGGCGGGCGCAAGCTCACGGAAACGAAGGCCTCCCATGTCACGTCTGCGGCTATTTCGGCAATGCCGCGTCAGAGCTTCGGCATCCGCTTTGCCGACACGATCGGCTGGCCACTGCTGCGGCTGTTCGGCATGCTCCCGGCGAGCTGCGGCACCTGGACCGTCCGCATCATGGGCGGCCTCGTCGTGGCCGTGCTGATTCTGCCGATCATCGTGGTGATGGTCATCTCTTTCAGCAGTGCCAGCTATCTGACTTTCCCGCCGCCCGGCTTCTCGCTGCGCTGGTATGAGCAGTTCTTCTCCGACAGCAACTGGATGAGTGCATTCTGGTCGTCGGCGCTGATCGCGCTTGTCTCCGCTGCGATCGCAGTCGGTCTCGGCACATGTGCCGCGCTCGGTATCGTCCGCGGCGATGTGCGCGGCAAATCGGCGATCATGCTTTTGTTGGTGAGCCCGATCATCGTGCCGCCTGTTGTGCTCGGTCTGTCGCTGTACACGCTGTTCCTGAAATTCGATCTGGTCGGCTCTGTATTCGGTCTCGCCGCAGCCCATGCCATCGGCGGATTACCCATCGTGGTGGTGATCCTCGCGGCAGCTCTCCAAGGGGTGGACAAACGGCTGGAACAGGCGGCTTCGGTGCATGGCGCGTCGTCGTTTACGGTACTGTGGCTGGTTACGTTGCCGGCGATCGCGCCGGGCCTTGCGGCGGCGACTTTCTTCGCCTTCCTGCATTCGTTTGATGAACTGGTACTGACGCTATTCTTGTCAAGCGCGCAACTGAAGACGCTTCCATTGATGCTGTGGGGCGACATCAATTACCGACTCAATCCGGTGCTGGCTGTGGTCTCCACGCTCGAAGTTCTGCTGGTCGTGGGAGGACTTTTCCTCGCGCGTCCGGTGCTTGCAACGTCGCAAAAGGCGACCTGACAAAAGTTCAAACAGAGGAAATGGATGATGCTGGAAATGAAAAACTTGCGGTTGACCGCTCTCGCCTCGGCGGCGTTCATCGCAATGGGAGCCGGCATGGCGGTTGCCCAGAGCAATGTCGTGATCATGCAGGATCCGGGTGGTGGCTATGGCGACGCGCTCCGCAAGGTGATGTACGGCCCATTCGAGAAGGAGACCGGCATCAAGGTCGTCACCGTGCAGGAAGCGCGCAGCGGTCCGCGCATCAAGGCGCAGGCAGAAGCCGGCAAGGCGCAGTGGGACCTGACCTTCATCTTCGATCAGGAAACCAAGCTGCTCGGCGATTGCTGCCTCGCGGACATTGACTATTCAAAGTTGTCGGAATCCGCGCAGAAAACTCTGGCGGCGATGCCGGAGAATCTGAAGCGCAAGAAGGGCGTCGCGCTGCAGGTGATCGGCGTCGGCCTCGTCTACAACAAGGACAAGTTCAAGGGCGACAAGGCCCCCCAGAACTGGGCAGATTTCTGGGATGTGAAGAAGTTCCCGGGTCGCCGCTGCATGCCGGCCTGGCCACGCTTCACCTTCGAGGCGGCGCTGATGGCCGATGGTGTCGACAAGGACAAGCTGTATCCGATCGATATGGAGCGCGCGCTCAAGAAGCTCAAGGAAATCAAGCCTCATATCGTCAAATGGTGGACTACCGCCGCACAGCCGCCGCAGCTTATTCTCGATGGTGAAGCGGATATGTGCCAGGCCTATACCGGCTCGATGAGCAAACTGGCCCTGGAAGGTGCCCCCATCGATCTCACATTCAATCAGGGCTTTGTCTATTACGACTTTTTCTCGATTCCGAAGGGGGCTCCGAACTACGACAACGCGCTCAAGCTGCTGTCCTGGCGTCTCGACCCGACGCGAGCGGCCCAGCTGACGTCGACATTCCCTGTCGCGTTGCCGTCGAAAGTCGTGTTCGATGCTGCGACCGACAAGAACATCGCGCGTTACTGGGCGAACAATCCCGACAACGTCTCCAAAGCAATCGAATGGAGCCCGGATTTCTGGGGCGCGCCATCGCCGGCGGGCAACTCGACCAACGAGGAATATGCCCAAGAGAAGCTAAACGCATTGCTTGCCCAGTAAATTGGGTCATACAGCGATCAGATCGGCGGTCTTAGGCCGTCGGTCCGATTTCGACAAAACGGCAACTGACAGCGGCTGCTCAAATGGATAAGGCCTTTATCAAAGGACTACGACTCCTTGAGGCGCTGGCCATGAGCGAGCAGCCGCGTGGCGTCACCGATCTTGCTAATGAGTTGAATTTCACTAAGAGCAATGTGCACCGGCTTCTTGCGACGCTGCAGTCTCAAGGCTTCGTTCGTCAGATCCCGCCGCACAGCACCTACGAACTCACCACCAAACTATGGATGCTGGGCAATCAGGTCATTCAGCGTATGGATCTCATCCGTATCGCGCGCCCGGCGATGGCGGCTCTGGCCGAAGTAACCGGTGAGACCGTTCATCTCTCGGTGCTTGAGGGTACGGATGTCGTCTATGTCGACAAAATAGAAAGCGCGCATCATATTCGTGCGCATACCAGCGTCGGCATGCGCGCACCGGCGTTCACTATGGCGACGGGGAAGGCCATGTTGGCCCAGATGCCGGACGATTATCTCGAGAATTTCCGTCCGCATCTCAGGCGTTACACTGAAACGACGCGGACGAGCATCGAGGAACTGCGTGAGGACATTCAGGCCATACGTGCGCAAGGCTATTCGTCGGTGCTGCACGGCGAGTGGCGGGAGGGGATCGCCGCCTGCGCCTGCGCGATCGTAGGGCGCTCCGGCGAACTCGTTGGGGCCATCGGCATGTCTGGCCCGGACATCCGGGTGAAGCGCAAACAGATCAAGGAATATTCCGTGCACGTCGTGGAAGCTGCTCGCCGTATCGGTTCGGCGCTAGGCCATATCCGAGCGAAGTGAATACCCGCCGACGCCATGCAGCGTTAGTCAGAACTGATGCGTAGGCCCGCGCCCGTATAGATCGCCTCTATAGCTTGTCTATCTACTGACAGGTATTCTCGGTAGAATTGCTTGCGCGCTCGGTTGTCTCGATTTCCGTTTCGCGTCCTGTGCCTGGCGCGCGTCGCGGCCCGCGCTCAGTTCCTGGTTCGCACGCATTGCTTAGCGTCCATCGCTACGAGCTTCCGTTCCAGTTGAGGCATGAGGGAGGACGCCGAGCGGGCGTACCGTGCCATTTGCCTCGGCGCGTCGGGCAGGATCATCGTGCCGGGATAATCGTGCCTTCGACCTGACCGAAGCCGACGCGGTAGCTGTTGCCTTGACACCAACCGCGCATGGTCAGGGAGTCGCCATCCTCCAGGAACGAGCGCCTGCTGCCGTCTGGCATCTCGACCGGCTCCGATCCGTTCCAGGAAATCTCTAGCAGGCTGCCGCGCTGATGCTTTTCCGGGCCGCTGATCGTGCCGGAGCCGAGCAGGTCGCCGATACCGATCGCACAGCCGTTAGAAGCCTGATGCACGAGCTGCTGCACCGAGGACCAGTACATTAGCTTTGAATTGGTGGTCGAAAGCCTCACGGGCTGCGATGTACCGGCACCGAGCAGGTCGACTTCGAGATGCAGGTCGTAATTATTTGCGCCACGCTGTTGAAGATAGGGCAGCGGCGCCGGCTGCTGAACGGGACCGTGCACGCGGAATGGCTCTAGGGCCTCGCGCGTTACGATCCACGGGCTGATCGAGGTGGCAAAGCTCTTGCCGAGAAACGGGCCAAGCGGGACATACTCCCATTGCTGGATGTCGCGGGCGCTCCAGTCGTTAAGCAGCGTAAAGCCGAAGATGCTTTCTTCCGCCTGTGCTTCGCTGAGCATACCGCCCATGGGTGAGGCCTGGCCGATCACGACGCCGAGTTCGAGTTCGAAATCCAACCGCTTGCAAGGGCCAAAGGATGGCTCATCCACATTCGGCGATTTCAGCTGGCCGCGCGGGCGCGGCACCTTGGTGCCGCTGACCACCACGGTGGAGGCGCGACCGTTATAGCCGATCGGCATATGGAGCCAGTTCGGCTGCAGCGCATTGTCCTTGCCGCGGAACATCACGCCGACATTGGTGGCGTGTTCTTTCGATGAATAGAAATCGGCAAAGCCCGCCACGACGAGCGGCAGATGCATCGTGACGTTTTTGCGCGAGAGGAGCGCGCGCTGGCGCAGGGCCGCGTTGTCGCGCAGCTCGATATTGTCGTGGCGCAGCAACGCGCTGATGCGCGCCCGCGTCGCTGTCCAGACTTTCGGGCCGAGCACCATGAAGGCATTGATCGACGATTGCGCAAATACGCCCTTGGCGCCGCCAAGATCGAGCAGCCCCTCGGCGTCGATGGCCGTGAGATCCAGCACGTTGTCGCCGATGGCGACACCGACACGCGGCGATGTGCCTGCTGTCGAGAACACACCATAAGGCAGGTTCTGAATCGGGAAGTCTGACGCTGGATCGACGTCGATGAAGGAGCGGAGCGCGGGATCGTTGGGATGCATGACAGTATCTTATGGCTTGTTCGGATCGAAGCGCTTTTCGAGCCCGTTCCAGCAATCGGCATAGTCGCTCTGCAAGGCCGGCGTCTTGGCGGCATATTCGGTGACCCGTTGCGGAAAACGCGTCTCGAACATGAAGGCCATGGTGCCGGTCAGCTTCACCGGTTTCAATTCGCCATTGCTGGCATGGTCGAAAGCTTCGCGATCCGGTCCGTGTGGCAGCATCATATTGTGCAGGCTGATGCCGCCCGGGACGAAGCCTTGTGGCTTGGCGTCATAGACGCCATAGATCAGGCCCATGAACTCCGACATGATATTCATGTGATACCACGGCGGACGGAAAGTGTTCTCGCCCACCATCCAGCGCTCGGGGAAGATGACGAAATCGATATTCGCGGTGCCCGCCGTTTCCGACGGCGAGGTGAGCACCGTGAAGATCGACGGATCGGGATGATCGAAGCCGATGGCGCCGATCGGCGAGAAGGTGCGCAGATCGTATTTATAAGGTGCGTAATTGCCGTGCCATGCCACCACATCGATGGGTGAGTGACCGAGCTTGGTCACATAGAGTTCGCCGCCCCATTTCACATAAAGCTCGGTTGGCGTGTCCTTATCCTCATAGAACGCCACCGGCGTGAGGAAGTCGCGCGCATTGGCCAAGCAGTTGGCGCCGATCGGGCCGCGCTCCGGCAGCGTGAAGGCGCCGCCATAGTTTTCGCAGAGATAACCGCGCGCCGGACCATCCGGCAGTTCCACGCGAAACTTGACGCCGCGCGGGATCACCACGATTTCGCCGGGCTCGGCATCGATGCGGCCGAATTCGGTGACGATCAGCAGCTTGCCCTGCTGCAGCACGAACAGCAGTTCGCCATCGGCATTGTAGAAATTCTGGTCCACCATGGATGCGGTGATCAGATAGACATGCGCAGCCATGCCCGCCTGCGCTCCGGCATCGCCAGCGGTCGTCATGGTGTGAATACCCTGAACGAAAGTCAGCTTCTCGCTCGGCATCGGCAGCGGATCCCAACGCAACTGCGCGATGGGCAGGTCGTTTTCATGGCACGGTGCTGTGCGCCAGTGCTGGCGATCGACCTTGATGAAGCGGCCGGAGTGTTTCACCGACGGACGAATACGATACAGCCAGGAGCGCTCATTGGTGCCGCGCGGGGCGGTGAAGGGTGATCCTGACAGTTGTTCGGCATAGAGGCCGTAGGCGCAGCGCTGCGGCGAGTTGCGGCCGATGGGGAGCGCGCCGGTCAGCGCCTCGGTCTCGAAGGAATTGCCGAAGCCGGACATGTAGCCCGGTGTCACTTGTGCGGAGGCACGGTGGATCTTGTCAGGAGCGGTGTTGATGTTCATGGCTCAATCTCCCTGCAGGGCAGCCCACATCTCGCGGTCGCGCTTGTCGGTCCAGATGACCGGATCGTCGATACCGGACGCTTCGTCATAGGCACGCGAGACGTTGAAGGGAAGACAGTGCTCGTAGATGGCGAAACTTCCGAACTTCTTGTCCATGACGTCGCGTGTCGCCGCCATACTCTCCTTGAGGCTACGACTCTTGGCGACGGATATTTCCGCAGCGCCATAGAGCGATGTCACGAAATCGCGTGTCATGGCGATGGCTTCGCGTGTGGTGTCGAGACCTTTCAGCGCATCGCCACGGCCCGGCGCAATCGCCTTCGGATTGAAGCTGCGGATTTCGTCCAGGGTGGATGGCCATTCGCGCAGCCAGGCATCGCCGCAATAGCAGGCGGAGTGATACTCGATGAGATCGCCGGAGAACATCACCTCGGCATCGGGCACCCAGGCAACGATGTCGCCGGACGTGTGACCTGCGCCGAGCTGCATCAGGCGCACCTCGCGCTTGCCAAGATAAATCGACATCTCCCCTTCGAAAGTCAGCGTCGGCCAGGTGAGACCGGGAATACTCTCCGAACCCTGGAACAGGCGCGGGAAGCGGCCAAATTCGGAATCCCAGTCCTGCTGGCCGCGCTCTTCGACCAGACGATAGGTCTCCTGCGAAGCCACGACGCCCTGTGCCTGGAAGGCGGATGCACCAAGCACACGCACGGCATGATAGTGCGATAGCACCACATACTTAATCGGCTTGTCGGTTACGGTGCGGACGCGTTCGATCACCTTGCTTGCCAGTGTCGGCGTGGCCTGCGCGTCAAACACGATGCAGCCATCGTCGCCGACGATGACCGCGGAGTTCGGATCGCCCTCGGCGGTGAAGGCATAGAGGTCTGGGCCGATTTCCGAGAAGGTGATTGTTTTCTCGGTCATGTCAGTGGTGGATGCGAAACCTTTTGCCATCTCTCGATGTCCTTTTTGATTTCAGTCGTCATTGCGAGTGCGACGAAGCAATCCGGAAAGCCAAGAGCTGGAGTGTTTCGTCGCTACGCTCTTTGCAGCGGAGAGGTTCATCTGTGTTGCTCCATCTCCGGCAGCTGTCGCTTTGCCAGTGCCAGTGCTTCCTTCAGCACTTCGATGTCGCCGATATGATTGGCCAGGATCAGCACCAAAGCGGTGTCGAGCGCGGCGCTTTGCATTTCGCTGAGGCCGCGATGTGCCTCGACGACGCTGCGATAGGCGGCATCGGGGTTGGGGAAGTTCGATTGCGTCGATAACGCCATGATCGGCCCTCACGACTGGCCGCTGGCGCGCGCAAGGGCTTCGGCGACCGCTTGCGACGTCGGATGCTGGAAGCGCGCGGCCACATAACCGTCGGGGCGCAGCAGATAGGCTGCGCCGGGTTCGGTGCCATAGCGCTTCCTGAAAAGGCCGTTGACATCTCGCAGTTGTGCATCGTCGCCGATCACGAGACGTCTGACGCCTTCGGGCAAGTCGATCGCGCTGGCGTCGGTCTGCAGCACCGTGAAGCCGCGCCCGGCCATGGCAAAGCACTCCGACAGAAACACATTCGCGCCGTCGACGGTTGTCAGCGGTACGTCCGGCATGTGAGTGCCCGGACAGGGGCCGTTCTGCCATGCATCGCCATCCGCCGTGGACAGCGGAGACGGATAGACCGAAGGCACCGAAAGCCGTCCGCCATTGATCATCCGTTTGGCAAATTCCGTCTCTCTGGCGAGCGCGAGAACGGCCTGTCGCAATCGCTGCTCCTGCAGCGAAGGCGGCGCCATAAAGTCGGTGGCATGCGTGGAGGCGCGGATATTGTCGTCCGCAGCGAAGCCGCGTTCGAGATCGTAGCTTGCGAGCAACGAAGCGGGCGCATCGCCTCGCAGGATCATGGCCAGTTTCCAGGCCAGATTCTCCGCATCTTCCAGCCCGGAATTGGCGCCGCGTGCGCCGAACGGGGACACCTGATGCGCGGCGTCGCCTGCGAAGATCACGCGCTCGTGCACGAAGCGCTGCATGCGGCGGCACTGGAATTTATAGACCGAGATCCATTCGAATGTGAAATCGTCGTGGCCGAGCATGCGTGCGATCCGCGGACGCACTTTTTCAGGTTGTCGCTCTGTCGTCGCATCGGCGTCGCGGCCGAGCTGCAGATCGATTCGCCAGACATCGTCGGGCTGGCGATGCAGCAGCGCCGATCGGCCGGCATGGAACGGCGGATCGAACCAGAACCAGCGTTCGGTCGGGAATTCCGCGGTCATCCTGACATCGGCGATCAAAAACTGGTCTTCGAAGACCTCGCCGTCGAACGTTGCGCCCACCATATCGCGCAAGGTCGAGCGCGCGCCGTCGCAAGCCACCACATAATCCGCGCGAAGTCTGTAGGGGCCGTCCGGCGTATCGACCGTGAGTTCGACGTGATCGTTGCGCTGCGCGAGGTCGGTGACCTTGTTGCGCCAACGCAGGTCGATGCCCGGCAGATCGTGGAGCCGATCGACCAGAAAGGCTTCGGCGTAATATTGCTGCAGGTTGATGAAAGCCGGCATCTTGTGCCCGTCTTCGGGCAGCAGATCGAACTGATACAGCAGGTCCGGGCCGGAAAAGATCTTGCCGACATTCCACACCACGCCCTTCTCGATCATCCGGCCGGAGATACCGAGACGGTCCCAATATTCGAGCGAACGTTTGGAGAAGCAGATGGCGCGCGATCCTTCGCCGATCCGGTCGGCGTCATCGAGCAGCACGACCTTCTGATCGCGCAAAGCAAGATCGATGGCCAGGGACAACCCGACCGGGCCGGCGCCGACAATCACGACGGGATGATGCGCAGCCTCACGCGCCAGGCGTGCCTGATCGGCATGGCGGCGATAGGAGAATTGGCGGGCTTGCTGCGCCATGATCCGCGTCCCTGGGTTCCCGTATCGGAGCTTGGCATCAACATCGGGCTGGCCGATGGCGTGCAGACTCTCTATGATAGTTTCACTTGCAACTATCTAAGCGCCGATCACCGGGACTCGTCAAGAAGGAACGCGCATATTTCGCGGAGACTCGGATGAATGAATTCGACCTGTTTCGCTTTGTACCGTTCCGGCTCAATCGGCTGTCAGCCGAGGTGAGCGCCGCGCTGGCGGAGGAATATCGCGCGCGTTACGGCCTTGATATCCCGGAATGGCGCGTTCTGGCGACGCTCGGTGCCAGAAATGCACCCTGTAGCGCGCAATTCATTGTCGAATCCACGCGCACCCACAAATCGACGATCAGCCGCGCCGTGACCAATCTTCTGGCGCGTGGTCTGCTCGAGCGGATCGGGAGCAGCGACGATCGGCGGGCCTTCGAACTCAAACTATCCATCGCCGGGCGCAAGCTGTTCGATGAACTCTGGCCTCGCCTGATCGCGAAGGAGAGCGAGATTCTTGCCTGTCTTTCGCGTCAGGAGCGCAAGCAGCTCGCTGGAATCTTGAACAAACTGGAAAGCAGTTTTGAACTTCCCACGACTCCGCACGAGGAAGATCGCGTTAACGCGCGATAACCTTGTCGAGATTCAGCGAAGTGCTCCTTTGGCTGTCGAATGGTTAGCGGATTTCAGCTGTCCAAACTCGTCGCGTTGAGGCGAAATCGGCTGATTTCAGCGTGTTTTCAGGGGTCGGAAGAGTTGCCGCCGTCTAAACGCTCCTTGCCCGATTTGCCTTCTCTCAACCATCGCCGCCGTTCATCTGTCGGCAACCACGCCTGTTAGGCCGCAGGGAAGGTCGCGGGGCGATGGTGGTCGCACGATCGAAAATCAATTTCGACAGGAGGCAACTTTGGCTCTTACGATTCTTCCCTATATCGCTGCAGCACTCGGCGTGACTGTTTTCGCACTGGCCACCAGCGCGCCAGCGCGCGCCGATCGACCAGATACCGAGGCCTAAGCAGCAACAGCATCCGGCGCGGGATCGACGAGCACGGTGCGTGCCTTGATGCGGCGATGCTGCAGCAGGTCCGCGACCACCTGTACGTCGTCGGCATGGGCGTCGCGGCCGGTCTCCAGCAGGATCACCTCGTCGACCATGGCATAGAGGCCATATTCCGACGATGTGGTCCCGAGTTCGCCGCCATCGATGATCACGCGATCGAACTGGCGTGCATCGCGTAGTGCAGAAGAGAGAGCCTCGCGCATCTGCTGGTCGGGTGCGCGCAGGCTGACGGTGCCGGTTGGCACGATATGAATATTGGTCTTGCCGAGCCGATGCGCGGCATCCCGCATGCTCGCGACATGGGCGAGCAATTCGCGCAGGCCCGTACGTCCGTCGAAGCGCAGGCGTGAGGTGACGCGGTGGCCCCGCAGGTCGGCATCGATGATCAGCGTGTTCTGTCCGGCTTCTTCCAGCGCGCGGGCCAGCTCAAGCGCAACGAGGCCGAGCGAGGGATCGGCCGAGGCGCGAACCAGCAGCACGGAGTGCCCCTTCGGCGCGGCGGCCAGTTCGGCTGTCACGCGCGCCAATTGCGCTTGCGGCCGGGTTGGCGCAGGTGAAGGGGCCGGTGCAGGCGGCGAGATCTGCGGCGGCGTTTCGGGCTCCGGCGATGTCACCGGCCGTGCAGCGAGGCTTTCGCGCGCGAGAGCGGCGACGATGCCGAGGAACAGGCCGCCGAACAGCGCCGCTGCCATGATGATCATGGATGGCGGCCAGCTCTTGCGATCGGGAGGCGAGGCGCGCGAGATCAGGCGGGCATTCGTGGTGTCGATCACCTGTTGCTCGCTGGCGGTCTTCGCCTTGGCGAGGAAATTCTCATAGATCGCGCGATCGGAATCCGCCTTCCGCTCCAGTTCACGCAGCGGCACGATGGCTTTCTCGTTGGTCTGCGACAGCGTTTTCAGCGTGTCGAAGCGTGCCTGCAGATTCTGTACGTTGGTACGCTCACTGGCCGCTGCATTGCGCACGGCTTGGGCGATCAGCCTCACTTCGCTCTTGATGGCGGCCTGAGCATCGCGTACCTGCGCGCGGGCTGCCTGTAGCAGCGGGTGACTCGGCCCGTTGATCTGTGCCAGCTGCGCTTCCTCGCGCGAGGCATTTGCTGCCTGTGCGCGCAGCTGTGCCATGGTCTGCGACTGCACAGCCTCCGGCAATGCGTCAAGCGAAGCACCGCCGGCCTCGATCTGCTCGATCAGCTTGACGCGCGCTTGCGCGTCTGTGAGACGAGCGCGGGCATTGGTGAGCTGCGTGTTGGCCTCATCCAGTTCCTGCTCGGTAACCAGACGATTGCGCGCGCCGACCAGATTGTTCGCGGCCTTATAGGCGGTTACCGCTTGCTCGGACTGGCTCACCGCATTGCGCATGCGCTCAAGTTGGGTGGTGATCGCTTCGGAGACGCGGCGATTGAAGCCGGCATTCGCATTGGCCTGTTCTTCGAGATAGGCATTGGCGACTGCGTTGGCGAGCTTCGCCGCGCGCGCGGCCGTGTCGGCTGAAACCGAGATATCGATCACGAAGGAGCGGTCATTGCGCTTAGCGGTCGTCTTCTGGCGCAGATTGCGTATCGCAGCTAGTGCAGGATCTTCTGATCGCGCGATGCCGAACAGCGCTTTGATATTGGCGCCGAGACCGCCTGTGCCGTTGAACTCCGGATCTCTCGTCAGATCCGTTTCGGAGACGACGCGCGATAGTACCTCACCGGAGGTGATGATCTTCAACTGGCTTTCGACCAGCAGCATGCCGTCGCCCGGCACTGAGTTCTGCATGGCCACGTCGTCCTTGGGCGTCTGTCGATCACGGGGATCGACATAGACCTGCGATGTGGCCGTATAGGACGGGCGTGCGGTGAGGATATAGCTGGCGGCGAGCGTGCAGAATGCGGCGGTGACGCCCACGACCCAGCCTTTGCGTCGGAGCAGGATGCCGATCATATCCCTGAAATCGAAGCCGTCAGTTATGTTGTCCGGTACACCGCGGGCGGCTGTATCGTTACTCTCCGCACGCTGAACCGACATGTCCCACTCCAACTCGATCGGCCGATCACTGACATTCGCCGCTCGTAGTCATCGTAAATAAGTAGGGTTAATCGCCGGTTACCCGCGCGGCGCAGGACAAAAGCATAACGGATGATTAATGCTGGACGTGCAATTGCACGTTTCTTCTATCCGGTTAACCAGTGCTTAAGTGTGTAGCAAGTCGCAGTGCAGTTTTACTACACATGTAATCATATGCGTATAAGGATACGCCTATGGTTGTACACTCGAACAAACTCGTCGCGGCAAAGATGCAAGCCGTTATCGACGCAGCACATGACGCCTCCGAGCGCATCCTGGACGAGCGCCGGGACACGTCCGACCGGCGCACGGCGTCCTTCATTGCCACACAAACGAATCTCGCGCAGCTCGGCCTCGAGGAGCGGCGTTTGTTGCCCGACCGGCGCAGCAGTGTGTTTCATCGCTGGCGTCGTCTGCCGCTTGGTGGACTTCCGGTGGTTGCGGCCGACAGCAAAGAAACCGCGCGCGTCATCGTGGACGAGGCTCTGAGGCGCAGTTCGCTGTGGCGCTTTCCCGCTTATCTCACCTCGACCAATGGCGAGGTTACCTATCGTTGCGCGGTCGATAGCGCGGAACGCGCTCTCTTCATGGAGGCCGACGCCATTCATGCCGATGGCATGGCGCATGTCTTCGCGTCGCGCCTGCATCACGCCGATGGGCTCCCCGAACGCGTCGCTACTTCCGATCTGTTCTATGACGTCGCAGCAGAAGCAGAGGAGCGTGGCGCTAGCATGTATATGCTCGGCGCCACCGAGGCTTCAAATGCCGCCGCGGTGACGGCGTTGAAGGCACGATATCCCGGAATCAAGATGGCGGGTCATCGTCATGGTTTTTTCCGCGACGAAGCCGAGGAGATTGCGGTTTGCGCCGACATTTGCGCGCGGCAACCGGATATCCTGTGGATCTCCATGGGCGTACCACGCGAGCAACGCTTCGTCGTCCGGCACCGTCATCGGCTCACCGCGGTCGGAGTCATCAAGACCTCGGGTGGTTTGTTCGACTTTATCTCAGGGGCGAAAAAGCGCGCCCCGGTCTGGATGCAGGCGATCGGCGTCGAATGGCTGTGGCGCATGTTGCTTGAGCCTCGCCGGCTCGGCTGGCGCTACCTGAAGACCAATCCGCTCGCTTTGTATCTGCTTCTGAAGAAGCAGGAGTTAAACAAGTAGTTCTGCCCCTGCGCCGGATATGCGTGCAGGTGACCGATAAAAGACCGGGCGTAGACCAAACAACTCTGTCCGGGGCCCGTTCGCACCGATATTCTGCGCCAATGATATTGCCCGTCATTCATAGAGCCAAAGGCCTGTTCGGTTCGGCAGTCTCGCGACATCTCCGTCAAGGAGTGGCGCTCACTTTCGGCCTGCAATTCGGCGGCGCCATCGTTTCCTTTGTCATGTACACGCTGGCGGCGCGGATTCTGTCGCCGGCCGACTTCGGCCATTTAGCGATGTGGCTCTGCGTCTGTCAGCTCAGCAGCGTGGCCGCCGTGCTCGGTCAGGAAATGTTCGTGCTGCGATCCCTGCACGAATACGCCGTTGCCGGACGGCCCGATCTCGCCAAGGGATCGTTGCTGTTCTCGCTGGCGATCGTTGCCGTCACGCCGCTGTTGCTGGCCGTTGTCATCGGGATTGTCGGTGTTCTCCTGCTCGGCGAGACGCCGCGTTTGATGGTGGCGACAGGCCTGTTCCTCGTGGGGTCATCGTCGATCACGTTATCCAGCCATATCGGCCGCTCTACGGTTAGCGTCTTGCTCGCCGAAGGCATGCGCGATTTCTTCTGGCGGAGCATTGTCGTGGCCGTGATGCTCGGCCTGATCGTAACCGGCACGATCATCGAGATCCATGAATTCTTCCTGTTGTCGGTCGCAGGCATCGTGCTTGCGCTAGCAATACAGATTGTCGCCATTGCCCGGCGGTTGCCGAAGGATCTCTTGGCCGCGCGCCCGAACTGGCAGTTTCGCCACTGGATCAAGGCTTCGCTCGGCTTCTGGGCCGCCGCGATTCTCGAGACCATCAACCAGTATTTCGATGTGATCATCGTCTACTGGTTTCTCGATCCGGTCTCCGCCGGCGCCTATTTCGTCGCGTCACGCATTGCCAATATGTTTGCGGTCGGACTAGGCGCTCTGCACAACGTGTCCACGCGCCGGATTCCGGCGTTGTATTTCTCCGGCAATACGGAAGAGCTGAACAAGGTCCTGAAGTCGATGGCGGAAATGATGCTGCTCTGCGTCGGAGCCGGTATCGCGCTCGTCCTGTTCGGCGCAGATGAAATCCTTGCGTTGTTCGGTCCTTCTTTCATCGCGCAGAAATGGACGCTGATCACCCTGGCGCTGGGCACCGCGTTCTATGCGGCTGGCGGGCCCGCATCGTCGGTGCTGATGATCGCTGGTTATGAACGGCGCTATCCATGGATCGTCGCCGCCAATATCGTGCTGCGCTTCATTGGATTTGCGATTTTCATTCCGATTTTCGGCCTTTGGGGCGCGGCGTTGGCCGCGTCGATCAGCCTCGCCATCGTCACCATTGTGCTCAATGTGTTGTGCCGGCGCTGGCTTGGGCTCGATCCGTCGGTACTATTCCTGTTCCGCAAGCGTCCTGCAACGCTGCCGGAAGCCACGACGCGCGTGTCCTGACATGTCATCGCGCCGCCTCCTCTTCATTCAGACCCAGGGCGAGAATGCCGGAGCGCAGGAGATCTCACGCCTGGTGGGGGCCGGGCTGGGCAATCGCGGTTACAATGTCAACCATCTGTTCTTCTACCGAAAGTCTCCGAGCTTCGACGCGCCTGCCAACACGCGCTATTGCAGCCTCGATCGCCCGCGCGGCTTGGCCGGCGCGCTCAAGTTTCCCATGCAATTGTTGCGCGAAATTCGTGCGATCAAGCCGGATGCCATTCTCACTTTCCAGCACTATGGCAATACGGTCGGCGGCATCGCTGCGCGACTTGCCTGCTCTGCGCCAATCATTGCCAATCAGGTTTCGGCACGGATGCTGATGAATCCTTTCGTACGCACAGCAGATCTCGCACTCGGCCTGCTCGGCACATTCGACCTGATAACCGTCAACTCCGCCGACATGCTCGCGGACTATTCGCGCTATCCGAACAACTACAGCAAACGGCTGCGTTACATTCCGCATGGCTTCGATCTGAAGCGGACGAAACTCACCAGGCAGCAAGCCCGCGCTGCTTTCGGTTTGCCCTCCGATGTTCCTCTGCTCGGTTCCGTCGCCCGCTTGAACTCGGGCAAACGTCTTGATGCGGCGATACGCACGTTGACGAGCTCGCCCGACTGGCATCTCGTGCTCGCCGGGCAGGGCCCGGATGAGCGACGGCTGCGACAACTTGCTGTTGAGAAACATCTAGAAACTCGGGTATATTTTACCGGCGAACTGCCGCCTGAACGGATCGGCGATTTTCTGGCGGCCCTCGATGTCTTCGTTTTCCCATCGCAAGCAGAGACGTTCGGCCTCGCAGCAGTTGAGGCCGCGAGCGCAGGCGTGCCTGTCGTCGCCAATGATCTTCCTGTTCTGCGCGAAGTTCTTGCAGCCGACGGCAAGCCGGCGGCGCTGTTCGTCGATGCGGCAGATGATCGCCAGTTTAGCGATGCGATCTCACGTGCACTCCACGACGAGAGACTCCGCGCCGATCTCATTGCGGCCGGCCGGGGGCTGCATGCGCGGTATTCTGTCGCGCGTATGGTCGATCAATACGAGCAGCTCCTGTGCGGTCTGTTTGCGCCCGCTGAACAACTTGCGCGGCAGCCATGATCGTTGAGCTGCGCTGCGATCCGAAACGCCCGAGGGCCTGGATCGCAGCTGCGGTTCGGTCGCTGCAGGCGGCCGGCCATACTGTTCAGTTGCGCTGGGTCGAGGCGGCGACAACTCTTCCTGGCTATTTCGACAGGCTGTTTGCCCTAGAGAAACTGGTGCTGCAAACAGGACCGGCCTGCGGCACTGATCTTGTTGATCGCAATACGGTTGCATCGTCTCCGCCTGAGCCGTCCATCGATATTGTCGTCGATTTTACCGACGTTCCGGCGCGTGAAGCCGCGACGCGATCCTATCTGCGCCCACTCTTCAACGGCGAAGCGGGGGAGCTTGCGGCGGTCACCGCCATTCTCGCCGGCGATATGCCCGTGGTCGAATTGCGGGACGAGGTCACTGGCGAGATTGTCGATCGCGGGCATCCTTCCACCGAAGTAGCCAACGGACTGAGCGGCGCGCTGGACTCGCTGATGGTGCGCACGGTCACGCTCGTCATCGCCAATCTGACCGGCGTGCCACGGCCGCCGCTTCATATGACGCCGTCGTCACAGCGGCGGGATATCGGTCTGGCACCGCGCTTCGTGCTGTGCGGGCTGGTCAAGCACTTCTTGCGGAAGGTCTATCGGCGGGTCTGCTATGCCCCGCACTGGCATATCGGCTGGCGCTTCACCGACGATGACGGGGTGTGGCGGAACCATGATCTCACTGGCGCGCCATGGCATCGCCTGAAAGAGCGTCCGCATCGTTTTGCGGCGGATCCGTTTGCGGTGACATGGCAGGGCCGCACGGTTGTGTTCTTCGAGGAACTCGATCATCGCGTCGGCAAGGGCGCCATTGCGGCAATCGAGTTCGATGATAGGGGGCCGGTCGGCGAGATTTTCACCGTGCTCGACGAGCCGTGGCATCTATCTTATCCGTTTCTGATCGAGGATGGCGGCGAGCTCTGGATGATTCCGGAGTGCTCGACCACCGGCGAGGTTATCCTCTATCGTTGCAAGCGTTTTCCGGATCAGTGGGAGCGCCGCGCCACACTGCTTTCCGGCATCGAGCTCAGCGATGCGACCATCACCCGGCACGATGGCCGTTATTATCTGTTTGGCGTCACCCGTGAGGGTTCTGGCGGTTATTCCGATACGCTATCGATCTATCACGCGGACTGCCTGCTGGGCCCATGGCGACCGCATGCACAAAATCCGGTGTTGCTGGATCGTGCCAATGCGCGCCCCGCCGGCAACTTCGTCGTTCGTGATGGCCGTCTCTGGCGCCCAGTGCAGGACTGCAGCAGGGGCTATGGTGCCGCCGTCGCGCTGGCCGAGATAACCGAACTCTCGCCGACACGCTTCGCGCAAATCCGCCGCCATCACGTGACGCCGTCGTCACACTGGCCCGGCCGTAACCTACACACACTCAATCGTCTCGGCCGGCTGGAATTCATTGATGGCACGCGCATTCAGCCGAAGATCTTTTCTTATTTATTCAAATTGTAACGATTGTGGTTACGTTTCGTTAGTTCGATTGACAGCAATGCGATGAGCGCAACTTAACCTTGATATCGCTTCCCACGTCAGCGCGATTCCAGCGCTTCCGGAATATCGGTACAACGCTACTCAATATCGTTTGAATTTTTCGGTGATCGTCGGCTCGGTTAGGGTCGCGGTGGCCGGCCCGATACAAATCGACAGGGATGGAGTCATGCTGAAAATTCCGGACAACAAGATCATTGCCGACTGGAAGCCTCATCATAAGGATTTGTTCGGCGTCCACGTCATCAAGCTGCATCATCGCCTCATCGATACCGGCCTGTTCACGCGCGAAGCGCTGGGCAGGGTGATCGAGCGCTGCCCGGCCAAGGAGCTCGGAATCGAATCCGTCAGCTTCGATGGCGACGATCATCGCCGCGTCTATGGCGAACTCGGCAAGACCTCTGGCGTTGACGCCATCGCTGCCATCGAGAAAGGTCGCATCTGGATGAACATCCGCCGCGTCATGGATTGGGCACCGGAATATCGCGAACTGCTCGACAAGATCTTCGACGAGTTCGACGATCGAATGGACGGATTCAAGACCTTCAAGCGCAATCTCGGCATTCTCATCTCGTCGCCAAACTGCAAGGTGCCGTATCACTCGGATATCCAGGGGCAGTCGCTGTGGCAGATCGAGGGCATCAAGCGCGTGTTCCTGTATCCGCGCTCGGATGTTTTCATGTCGCCGAAGAACATCGAGAGGATCCTGCTGCGCGAGACCACCGAGGATATGCCTTATCGAGGCTGGTTCGACGAGTTCGCTCAGACCATCGATCTGCATCCGGGCGAGATGATCACCTGGCCGCTTTATGCGCCGCACAAGGTGGAAAATCATGACTGCCTGAACATCTCGGTCACCATGGAACACTGGACCAAGCCTATCTGGAATTCCTATGCCGTGCATTACGGCAACGGCGTGCTGCGGCGGACGATTGGTCTGAGCAACGGATCGACAGCGGATCACGGCATCCACGTCTATCCGAAGGCCGCCTCGGCGTTGATCTGGAAAAAGATGGGCAAGCAGATCGAGGGCGATGTCATCAAGACACGCAATTTCCGCCTCGATCCTGCGAGTGACGACGGTCGCGTGGCGATCTGAGCGCCGCCATGGACATGCAGGTTGAAACACGTGTGGCCATTGGAGGCGCCGCCGTCGTCGGCGTCGAAGCCGATTTCGACTTTTTGTCCGCCGAGTACCGCGACCTGTTCGCACGCTCGGACGTAACGGCTTTTCAATCGCCGCTGTGGCAGGCGGCGATCCATCGCGATCTCGCCCCGGCACTCGGTGCGCGCCAACATACGGTCACGGTGCGCAATTCCGTCGACCGCAGCCTGCTCGCGGTCTTGCCGCTGGTGATACAGAAACTCGGCCCGCTCGCGGTCATCCAGCCGGCCGATTTCGGCGTTTGTGACGCCAATGCGGCGATTGGTGAAACTGCCGTGCTGGGCGCGCTCGCGGAGGACGCGGCGATGCGGCAGCGTTTCGGCGCGGCGCTGAAAGGCGCCGGCGCGCTGCTGTTTCGCAAGGTCCGCCGCGATGGTTTCGACGTGCGCCAGCTGTTCAATGGCGCTGTGACGAGCATCAATGAAAATGCTGCCTATCATAGCGAGACCGGCGATGATTTCGAATTCTGGCAGCGCAAGACGCTGAACCGGAAGTTCTCCAAAGAGCTCGGTCGCCTCAATCGCCAGGTCGAGCGCGAACTCGGGCCCTATGAGCATCGCGTTGCGATGTCCGAAACAGATATCCGGGCGGCTTTCGACCTGTTGCAACGCGCGCGAAAGGATCGCTTCAAATCGGATCTGCTCGACAACCCCGTTTTCTTCGATTTCTATCGCAACTACGCCATAGTCGGAGCGGCGAGCGGCGAGGCCATCACCTATGTCAGTTGTCTCAACAGTGAGCCGGTCGCGGTGCTGTTCGGTGTCGGCCACGAGGAGCAGTGCCACGCAGTGCTGATCGCCGCCGATACCGAACGTCTGGCGAAGTATTCGGTCGGCATGCAGTTGCTTTATCGTGTTATCAAGCTCCGCTTCGACGCCGGCCTGCACCGGCTCGATTTCGGCGTCGGCAATACCGGTTACAAATCGCTGTTCCGCGTCGAGGAAGTCCCACTCGACAACTTCAGCGTGTCGCGCTCGCCGGCTGGTGCCTTGCTGACGACAGTCTATCACCACGCCAAGCCGTTGAAGAACAAGCTGCGGAGATTTGCGCAGCGGTTGCGGTAGGCGAGCAGGGCAGAGGTAGTGCTTATCTCTCACTCCACCCTCATCATGAAGAGCGCGCCGGTGGCGCGCGTCTCGAAGGATGGCGATACGCTCGGAGCCAAGTCAGCTCATGGTTCGAGACGCGGCCAGGTGGCCGCTCCTCACCATGAGGGACAGAGTGTATGGCGACGTTACTCTGCCGCTTCCGCCACCTGTCCTAGCCGGTCATACACCACCTCGCCACCGAGGATGGTGAGGTCGCAGCGCGTGTCCTTTTCCACCTGCTCCGGCGCGACGGTGAAAACGTCGTGGCTCAGCACCGCGATGTCCGCAAGCTGGCCTGGCACCAGGCGGCCGACATTGCTCTCGGCAAATTGTGTATAGGCACCGAAATAGGTGTAAGCGTGAATTGCTTCCGCCATCGATAGTTTCTGGTTCTCTCCCAGCACCGTATGCCGATTGGACATACGCGTCGTCATCGTGAACAAGTTCTTGAACGGATCGGTAGTCGAGACCGGCGCGTCCGAGCTTGCTGCCGGATGCAGTCCGGCCTCGAACCATTTGCGCATAGGATAGGCGACATCGGTGCGCGCCTGGCCGACGTTGGTGACATAGAGATCGCCGAATTCATACATGAAGACCGGCTGCGGAACGGGATCGATGCCGGCTGCGGCCATGCGCGCGATCTGACCGTCCGAGAGAAATCCGCAGTGCTCGATGCGATGGCGGCGGCCGAGCACCGGATTGGCGTCGGTGGACGCCTTCTCGATGCCCGACAGTACCTGTTCAATGGCGGCATCGCCGATGGCATGGATGGCGAGCTGGTAACCGCGGTTGTGGTAATGCGACAGGAAGTCGTGCATCTCTTTGTCAGTATAGCAGAAGATGCCGCGATTGTCGGGGGTGCCGACAAGATAGGGCTCGCTCATTGCTGCGGTGAGGCCGCCGGCGCTGCCGTCACCGAACACCTTCATCGCCCCATAGCGCAGCTTGCCGACCTCGCGGCCGAAACGGTAGCCGGCGTCATACGCTTTGTCACCGATGCCGTCGGTGTTGCCATAGATGCAGACCCAGGTGCGGATTGGCAGCGCGTCGGTCTTCGCCAGATGCTCATAGGCATCGATCTCGTCCATGCCCGCAGCCATGCCGACCGCGGCGTCCATCACAGCGGTGAAGCCCTGCGAAAGCATGAAACGTCCGGCACTGTCGATGGCTTCGCGCAGATGCTCGGCGCTCGGTTTCGGTGCCGCATCGACGATCAGGCGCAGCGCGCGCTCGGCGATCAGGCCGGTCAGCTTGTTGTCGCGCCGCTCGATCATGCCGCCATCGGGCTCAGGCGTGTTATGGCCGATGCCGGCCTCGCGCATCGCAGCAGTATTGATGACGGCCACATGGCCGCAGGTGCGTTTGAGATAGACCGGGTTGTTCGGCGCCACCGTGTCGAGTTCTTCGGCCGTGGGATGGCGGCCTTCAGCCAGCTCGTTGTGGTCGTAGCCGCGGCCGTTGATCCATTCGCCGGGCTTCGCGATCTTTGCCTTTTCGGCGACGCGGCGCAGGATTTCACCGATCGAGTTGGCGCCCGTTTCCGGCCGCAGATTGATCTCGGTCATGGTCAAGCCGAGCGGCAGCAGATGCATATGCGCATCGTTGAGACCGGGGATCGCTGTGCGGCCGGCCAGCTCGATGACACGGGTGTCGGGACCTGCCATGTCAGCGATCTGCTCGGCGCTGCCGGTGGCAAGCACGCGGTCGCCAGACAGCGCTATCGCTTCTGCAAAACCTTCGTTGAGGCCGCAGAAAATGCGACCGCCGGTGAGGATCAGGCTAGGCTTGGACATGTTGACCTTCCGTCGTCATTGACATCAGGCGAATGACGCAATTCCCGGTACGCTGCAAGATTGTAGAGTGGGCACCTCGCCTGCGCTTTCAGCAGGCGGTCGCGTGTTGCCTGGGCGCGCCATCTGTGATGGATTCTCCGGTAACAAGGGGATCAACGCTATGAGCGGGCACGATCATCATCATGACCACGATCACTCGGAGTTGTCCGAGACCGAGCTGCGCGTGCGCGCGCTGGAAAGCATCTTAGTCGAGAAAGGCTATGTCGATCCTGCCGCGCTGGACGAACTGATCCAGACCTATGAGACCAGGGTCGGTCCGCGCAACGGCGCGCGTGTCATCGCCAAGGCATGGAGCGATCCCGCTTATTACGAACGCCTTTTGCGGGACGCGACGCCGGCCATCGCCGAACTCGGCTATGAAGGCCGCCAGGGCGAGCACATCGTTGCAGTGGTCAACACGCCGGACATCCACAACATGGTCGTGTGCACCTTGTGCTCCTGCTATCCGTGGTCGGTGCTCGGCCTGCCGCCGGTCTGGTACAAGGCCGCACCGTATCGCTCGAAAGCGGTGCGCGATCCGCGCAGCGTGCTGGATGATTTCGGCGTGTCGCTGCCGAAGGCAACAAAGATCAAGGTGTGGGATTCCACCGCCGAGATTCGCTATCTCGTGGTGCCGATGCGGCCGAAGGGCACCGACGGCTGGAGCGAGGAGCGCCTTGCCGATCTCGTCACTCGCGACAGCATGATCGGTACCGGCCTCGCCAGGCAGCCGGCGGAGGTGGTCTGATGGACGGCGCACACGATATGGGGGGCGTCCAGGGCTTTGGCCCGGTCGAGCCCGAACAGAATGAGCCGGTCTTCCATGGCGAGTGGGAGCGCCGCATGCTCGGCATCACGCTGGCGATGGCAAGGCCGGGCCAGTGGAACATCGACATGTCGCGCTATGCCCGCGAAAACCGCTCGCCGCGCGATTATCTCAACTGCAGCTATTACGAAGTCTGGCTCGGCGGCCTTGAGACCCTGATGGCCGAACGCGGCCTCGTCTCGCGCGAGGAACTCGACAGCGGCCAGGCGTTGCTGCCGCGTAAGAACGTCCCGGTGCTGAAGCCCGATGAAGTCGATGTCATGCTCCGTCGCGGCGGCCCGACCGAACGCGCCATCGATACTCCGGCGCGCTTCAAGGTCGGTGATCGTGTTCGCGCCAAGGTGATGGCGCCCGCGACACACACGCGATTGCCTCGTTATGTGCGCGGGCATGCCGGCACCGTCGAACTGCTGCATGGCGCCCATGTTTTTCCGGACAGTAATGCCATGGGCAGGGGCGAAGCGCCGCAATGGCTCTATACGGTGTGCTTCGATGGGCGCGAGCTGTGGGGCACTGACGGCGATCCCGATGTCACCGTGTCGGTGGACGCGTGGGATTCCTATTTGGAGCCAGCGTGATGTCGGGCGATCGTGCCGCCGCCGTCGTTGCCGTCGCGTCCGTCCCGACCATCCCGCGCGACGCCGATGGTCCGGTGTTTCGCGCCCCGTGGGAGGCGCAGGCCTTTGCGATGACGGTGACGCTGCATGAGCGTGGCGTCTTCACCTGGGCGGAATGGGCCGATGCGCTCGCTGCCGAGATTAAGCGCGCGCAGGCCGCCGGTGATCCCGATACAGGCGAGACCTACTACCAGCACTGGCTGGCGACGCTGGAAAACCTGATCGCGGAAAAGGGCGTGACGACGCGCAGCGATCTGCATCGCTACCGCAATGCCTGGGATCACGCTGCCGATCGCACACCGCATGGGCAGCCGATCGAGCTGAAGCCGGGAGACTTCCGGTAGGCGGATTAGCGAAGCGTAATCTGCCGGCCGAGTTCCTTCCTGAAACTCCACGGCGGATGACGGCTTCGCCTAACCGCCCTACCGTCGAGCGCTACCTCACCGCCTCCACCAGCGCATTGAAGAACGCATTGTCAGCTACTGCCGGATTGATCATGCTCGCCGGCTTCGAGCGTGCGCTGAGCACCACGCAGATTACCCGCTGCCTCGGATTGATATACATCAGCTGCCCAAAGATGCCGCGCGCCGTGAAGGCGCCATCGTCCAGCGAGCCGTCTGCGCCCGGGACGATCCACCACATATAGCCGTAATCGACGCGTTTGCCGCCGATCTCGCGTGCCGAACCCGCCTCGCGCACCCAGCCTTCCGGCAGCACGCGGATGCCATCGATCACGCCATCATCGAGAATGAAGCGGGCGAAGCGCGCATAGTCGCGCAGCGTGGCGAAGAAGCCACTCCCAGCGACTTCGAGACCCTCAGGTGCCTCCAGCCACCACGCGCCATCCTGCTCCATGCCGAGCTTCGACCAGATTTTCTCCGAGAGATAATCACTTAGCCACTTGCCGGTCGCCGCCTTCACGAGCGCGCCAACGACGTGGGTGTCGCCCGTCGAGTAGCACCACTGCGTGCCCGGCGCGGCAGCGCGTGGCCGCTCGGCCATGTAACGCATAATAGCGCCGTCCTGCTGGGCGATCTGCATCTCCAGCATGTGGCGACGTTCGGAATTGGCGTCGGTCTGGTCGTCGCTCCAGCGCACGCCCGACGTCATCTGCATCAAGGTCTTCACCGTCACGCCGTCGAAGGCGGTGCCGGTGAAATCCGGCAGATAGGTGGTCAGCGGCTCGTCCACGTTCTTGATGAAGCCATCCTGGATCGCAGCGCCGATCAGCGTGGTGCTGATCGATTTAGCCATCGACATGGACAACCAGCGCGTTTGCGCGTCGATGCCGAGGTCGTAATGCTCGAGCCGGATCTCGTCGTTCTTCATCACCAGCAGGCCGGCAACGCGGTTACGCGAGACATAGTCATAGATGTCGTAGGTTGCGCCGTTCCATGCAATTGGAAAATCCGGCAACGGGCGGTTGCAGTATGTCAGCGGCCGCACCGGCGCTCCTGCCTCGACGGCGCGGGTCGCGAAATTCATCTCGGGGGTGACGAAGGTCCGCTGGTGCTCGATTGGCATCGACTTGCCGGCATAGGAGCGGACAATCGCCTGGCTGTCGGAGAGGGATTTTGTGTCGGTCAACGGTCCACCTGCTCGTCCGGCGCATTGGCACGCCAGTGATCGGGGATAGGGCAGCGGCGTCCTGATGTCGACCGCGTGGACGCGATGGCTGTACTGCGGCGCGTGGTTTCCTTCCTGTTCGCCTTGCTCTGGAGCGAGAAGAGCTTACCTGTTCACGATCGCCAGAATGTTCGCGCCGTAATGTTCCAGTTTCTTGTCGCCGATTCCCGGGACCTCGCGAAGCTGGCTCATTGTGGTCGGATGTTCGCTCGCAATCACATCGATGGTCGCATCATGCAGCACCACATAGGCCGGCACATTGCGCTCGCGTGCGATGCCGGCTCGCCAGGCGCGCAGGCGTGAGACAAGATCTGCATCGGCATTGTCGGCACGTGGCGAGGCCAGTTCGCCGCGGCGCGCATGTTTGCGCGGTGCGCGGATGCGGCCGGTCTCCTCGCGAAACATCAGCTCCACTTCGCCGCGCAGCACACCACGCGCGCTTTCGGTCAGCATGAGCGCGTTAAAATGTTCGGCATCCGCATAGAGAAAGCCGCGCGCCACCAACTGCCGCATCACGGCGCGCCATTGCTTCTCGTTGAGCTCGGAGCCGATGGCGAAGACCGACAGTCTGTCGTGGCCGAACTGCTTCACCTTGTCGGTGAGTCGACCAATGAGCACGTCGATCAGATGCATGGCACCGAAGCGCTGCCCGGTCCGATAGGCGCAGGAGAGTAATTTTTGCGCGGCGACCGAGCCGTTCCAGAGTTTGGGCGGCGAGACGCAGTTGTCGCAGTTGCCGCAACTTGTGCCGGCGGTTTCCTCGCCGAAATAACGCAGCAGCCGTCCGCGTCGGCAATCCACAGTCTCGGCGAGGCCGACAAGCGCATCGAGCTTGCCGATGGAGACACGCTTGAACGCATCTGAGCCATTGGATTCATCGATCATTCGGCGCTGCTGCACGATATCCTGCAGGCCGTAAGCCATCCATGCCGTGGACGGCTTGCCGTCGCGACCGGCGCGGCCGGTCTCCTGATAATAGGCCTCGACGCTTTTCGGCAGATCGAGATGGCAGACAAAGCGTACGTCCGGCTTGTCGATGCCCATGCCGAAGGCGACGGTGGCGACGATGATCACACCGTCCTCATTGATGAAGCGGTCCTGATTGCTCTCGCGGATGCGCGCATCGAGGCCGGCATGATAGGGCAGCGCCAGAATGCCAGCCTTGTTCAGCGCAGCGGCGGTGTCCTCGACCTTGGCGCGGGACAGGCAATAGACCACGCCGGCATCGTTCGGGTGGCGCTCGTTGATAAAGGCTTGCAACTGCTTTTGCGAATTCGTCTTATCGACGATCTCGTATTTGATGTTGGGCCGGTCGAAACTGGAGATGAAGCGCGGCGCGTCGGTGAGGCCGAGGCGTTGGGCGATTTCCTCACGGGTGAGATCGTCGGCGGTCGCGGTCAGCGCGATTCGCGGAATCTGCGGGAAGCGCTCGGCAATGACCGACAGGCCGATATATTCCGGACGGAAGTCGTGCCCCCACTGCGACACGCAATGTGCCTCGTCGATGGCGAACAGCGCGATGTCGGTCTGTTCTAGCATGGCGAGGCAGCGCGGTGTCACCAGGCGTTCGGGCGCCACATAGAGCAGATCGAGATCGCCGGCGCGCAGGCGCCGCTCCACTTCGTTGGCCTCTTCCCACGACAGAGTGGAATTGAGTACCGCCGCATTGACGCCGAGTTCGAGCAGGCCTGCGACCTGATCGCGCATTAAGGCGATCAGCGGGGATACCACGATGCCGCAGCCTTCGCGCAGTAGGGAGGGCAGCTGGTAACATAGGGATTTGCCGCCGCCGGTGGGCATCAGCACGAGGCAGTTCCCGCCATCGGTGACGTGGCGAACGATTTTCTCCTGCTCGCCGCGGAACCCGGGCAGCCCGAAGGTCGACCGCAGCCGCGCCAAGGCATCGGCGCCGAGCGGGTCGGACGGAGCAGCGGACTGACGCGCAATACCGGAAACGGGCATGACGATGGTCTATTCCTGATTCGGTGGCAGGGTATATCCTGGGGAATGCCTTCGTCCTTCCGGGAATCCGGCGCCTTGCCTTGATCAGGCCGCTTTACCCCTGTGAGTGCAAGTTCTATGACATAGGAGATGCGCGAGCACGCCGGCCGCGCTGCAACCGGGCAAAAAGAAAAGCCGTATGCCATTCATTTTGCGCCTGTTTTCTTGGCTTCTGAATCGCAAGCCGCGGCCACGCGTCCGCTGGCAGGCCGCGAACGAGAATGCCGCACGGAAGAAACGCCGCCGTTTTGGCAAGGGACCGAAAACGGCGGTGCTAGCACATGTGATCGCGCACAGGCCTCCGGTCGAATTGCTCGGCCGCTTGCCGACGGTTGAATTCTGGAATCTATCCGATCCGAAGCGCGTTGCGCTGCTGTATCTGCAGCATGGCCGCCGGCTGCGCCTGCCGGCACCGAAAGCGCTGATGGACGATGCGGTGAAGCGAGCGCGGGCGGCCGAGTAGAACGACGCTTGGTTCTCGGTGGATAGCGGACACGGGTTTGGAGCGTCTCTCATTTGCGCGAGGTCGATGCTCTTGACGCCGGATGCATGACCGGGAATGGTCGCGACGTTTTTCTGCTCCAGCAATGAAAGTGCTTCGCATGATCAAGCGTCTCGGCCCCGGCAAGCGTCTCAGCCAGGCTTCCATCCATGGCAACACCGTCTATCTCGCTGGCCAGGTGCCAGATGACTACAGCGGCGACGTCAAGGCGCAGACCAAGCAGGTGCTCGACAAGATCGATGCCCTGCTGACGGAAGCGGGCACCGACAAGAACAACATTCTCAGCGCGACCGTCTGGCTGCCGAACATCGGCGATCGCGACGCCATGAACACGGTCTGGGACGCCTGGGTGCCAGAAGTCGGCCCGGCGCGTGCCTGCGTCGAATCGAAGCTCGCCGATCCGGCCATCCTGGTCGAGATCGCTGTCATCGCAGCGATCCCGTAAATCATGCAGTCTGTTGCCATTGCGGTCGCCCCCAACGGCGGCCGCAAGGTCAAGGCCGATCATCCCGCCGTTCCGCTCACCGCAGCGGAACTGGCGGTGACTGCCGCGCACTGCCTTGACGCCGGCGCGGCGATGATTCACGCCCATGTCCGCAATCCCGATGGCAGCCATCTGCTCGATGCCGATGCCTATCGCGCGGCCATTGCCGCGATCCGCAGCGCGGTCGGCAGTCGACTTGTTATCCAGATCACCTCGGAAGCACTTGGCAAATACACGCCTGCACAGCAGCGCGCGGTGGTGCAGGCAGTGAAGCCGGAAGCCGTATCGCTCGCGTTGCGCGAGCTGGTGCAGGATGCGGGCGAGGAGAAGGCATTCTCCGATCTGCTCCGATGGATGAAGCGCGAAAACGTAACGCCGCAGATCATTCTCTATGACGTGAATGACGCCATCAGGCTCGCCGAATTACAGAAACGGGGATTGATTCCTTTCGAACGCCTGCCGGTGCTGTATGTGCTCGGGCGCTATACGGCTGGCCAGACATCGAAGCCGGCGGATTTGCTCCCTTTTGTCGCTCCGGATGCACCCAAATTTGCCCATTGGAGCGTGTGCGCTTTTGGTGCGCAGGAGATCGCGTGCGTGACCGCCGGCGCGTTGCTCGGCGGCCATATGCGCGTGGGCTTCGAGAACAACGATCTGCTGCCGGATGGTGCACGCGCCAAAGGCAATCGGGATCTGGTCTCCGCAGCACGCAGCGCCATGTTGGCAGTGGGTTTGAAGGTGGCAACCGCTGACGAACTGCGAGCCGCGACGGCAGACTGAACCAGGCTGCTTCGTGACGATCGTGTGACAGCTGCACGCGGGCAGGAGACATCCAGCCCTGCGCTCACCGCGTGTCACAGACCGGTTGTATTCGTCGGCAATCCGGTTATGTCAGCAAGATGGCGCGTGAAATCATCATGGCTGCTGGAGGCATCGTCGTGCGACGTGAAGCCACGCCGCTGTTCGCGGTCGTATGCATGCGCAAGCGTGGCGACTGGGTGTTGCCAAAGGGCAAACTCGACCATGGCGAGACCCCGTTGGACGCCGCCCGGCGCGAGGTGCTGGAAGAGACGGGGCAGGCGACGTCGGTGCAGCAATATCTGGGTACGCTGGCTTATCCGTTGGGCGAGGAACGCACCAAAGTCGTGCATTTCTGGCATATGGAAGCCGACGGAAGGCCGCCGCGCAAACTGATGAAGGATATCGCCGAAGTTGCGTGGCTACCGCTCGATCAGGCGTTGAGGCGGCTGACCCGAAATCATGAGCATGCGTTTCTCGCCCAGGTCGGTCCGATGGTGCTGGCAGCAATGTACGAGGCTGCTGCTCCTGCCGAAGCGGCGCCGCAGATCGTCGAATCGCCGCCTGTTGTGCCACCGATTCCTGTGGGGCCTTCGCCCGAAGGCTGGTTCGCCAAACTCCGCCGCTGGCTGAATGGCAGCGCGGGGCCCGTCAGTTCCCGCGAATGATCACGCCATACCAGCCGAGGCCTTTATAGGTTTCGTAGCCGGGTGTGGCATGGAAGGCGATGAGGCGGCCGGAGCGGTCCTGATAGAAACCATTGGTGCGGCCGTTCAGCGCCAGCGAGATGCGTTCGCCGAACGGGTCCTGCCCGTCGGAGGCAGCGATCACGCGCAGATTGGAGTCCACCAGCAGCACGCGTGTCTTGTCGTCATCCACGCGAACGCCCCCGACAATGGCGCGAGCCTGCGCTTCCCAGTTGAAGTGAATGGCGAGCACGCCTATCGCGCGGCTATTGGCCTTTCCACCTTCGCGCACGCTGGCGCAATAAGTTGCGACCTGTGCATTGCCGAGCAATGGCTGACGTTCGACATCACCGGCCACATAGTCGTTGCCCGAGCGCAGGCTGCGGGCATCGCGAAACCATGCGGTGTCGGCGACGTTTTGGCCGTGTAGGTCGAAGCGGCCGCCGCGGCCGCTGGCGATCACATTGCCCTGCATGTCGCAGAGCCATAGGTCGAGATAGACGGTGTAGGCGCCGAGGATCACAGCCAGACGTTCGGACACATGGGTTAGCGTCTCGTCGTCTGGATGCGCCGCGCCGTCGACAACCGCGGAATCGGTCGCCCACCAGCGCACGTCGCAGGTGCGCTCATAGAGATTCCGGTCGATCAGCTCGATGGCATTGAGTGCAAGATCCACCATGCGTTCGCCGCGGGCGCGCTCGGTCATCTCCTTGATCGAGGCCATCAGGCTGCCGGTGCGGGCGGTAAGCTGCGATTCCAGGTCGCGCGCAATGGTCTCGACCTGCTGGCCGACATTACGAACCTCCTGCGCGACGACGGCGAAGCCCGCACCCTGTGGGCCGGCGCGCGAGCTTTCGATCAGCGCGTTCAGTGCCAGCATCTTCATTTGATTGGTAATGTGCTGAATCGCCCCCGTTTTCTCACAGGCGATCTCGTTGACCTCGCTGGTCAGGCGCGCGATCAGCGCGGAAATGTCGGCGGCATCGGTATCGTCACCCTCGTTTGCTGCCGCGGGCGGGACTGCGGGCACCATGGGGGTCATCGCTAAAACCATCTATGCGTCCCCATCGGCCGTAAGTTCTATCTGAAGTTGTTTATCGTTATGGCTAATAGAGCGTTAATATTCCGCCATATGGATACCAGGGCATTTAAATCAGAACACAATGCGAGGGCAGGCTTGCTCCAGGCTGATCGGTGGAACCGAAGTGATGAGGAGGTGTCCATCCCCCGCCGTGTATTTAGGTGGCGTTAACCATGGAGGCGCCCACATATGGTGATCCGTTGGAGGAACAACGGGATATCAACCAGACGCAGGCATGACTGACGCGTCACCACCTTGACCGGAATCGGCCTGCCATGCCCGTACCTGACGATCAAATCGGCGGTCGCGCCGCCGACCCCCTGGGCGCAACCACGTCCGAACTGTCTGAAGAGCTGATCTTCCAGATCGCCTCGGCCGTGACGGACGACCAGCGCAAACGGGCCACCGAGCTGTTTCGATACTTCAGTCGACAACTCGAAGAAGAGGCGTATCGGCGCGGGCAGGAAAGCGTCGCTGCGCGCCAATTGCCGCCGCCGGGGGCGCCGCTGGTGCTGGAGGCGCCGACGCTTCAACCCTCGGAGCAGGCTTCCGACGAAGCGCAGGACAGCTTGCTGCCGCAGGTGCGCTGGCTGCGTTGAGGCACGGACGCGGGGCGAGGTCGTTAGCCATTAGCTTAACCATTCGCTGGCCAAATGTGCTTCTGTGATTCGTGCGTGTCCCTTCGTGCAGAGCGGTTGTCCAGTGAGTGTAGTCATCCCATTTCCAAAGCGTACGGCCCCAATCGACGATGTGGCCGATGAGTGTGAGATCGATATCTTCAGCGCCGTCGACCTGGCGATCCGTGATCTGCGTGAAATTTCCGAAATCGCCAATGAAGTCGGCCGCGCCCGTGCCCGCGAATGCCTGGCGATGCTGGAAAACGCCTATGCGGGGGCTCTGGAAGCCTGAGCCCGACATCACTAGTTAGGGGGCGTGGAGCCGCGGTCATCGCCATGGACTCCGCAAAATCGCGCCGTTATATGCGGCGTCCTCCCCCTATCGTATATCGGGCTCCTTCATGACGACCACCGACACCGCTGCACCTGTTTCCCAGCCGTTTCAGGCCGAAGTCGCCGAATTGCTGAACCTGATGGTTCACTCGGTCTATTCCGAGACCGACATCTTCCTGCGCGAACTCGTTTCCAATGCGTCGGACGCTTGCGACAAGCTCCGCTATGAGGCGATCGCGAATCCGCAGCTGATTGCCGAAGGCCAGTCACCGCACATCACCATCGTTCCGAATAAGGAAGCGAACACGCTGACCATCGTCGATACCGGTATCGGCATGGATCGGCAGGAGCTGATCGACAATCTCGGCACCATCGCCAAGTCCGGCACCAAATCGTTCCTCTCACGCCTCACCGAAGCCAAGGATGGTGTCGGCCTGATCGGGCAGTTCGGCGTAGGCTTCTATGCGGCTTTCATGGTGGCGGAGAAAATCGTCGTCACCAGCCGCCGAGCCGGCACCCACGATGCGTTCACCTGGACCTCGACAGGCGGCGCCGGTTTCGAGATTGCGCAGCTCAATGACGGCATGAGCGTGCCGGCCGGGACGTCGATCGAGTTGCAGCTCAAGGACGATGCCAGGAAGTACCTTGAAAGCTGGGAGATCGAGCGCATCGTCACTTCCTATTCGGACAACATCCAGTTTCCGATCATGCTCAAGGACGGCGATGCAGAGCCGAAGCAGATCAATTCGGCAAGCGCGTTGTGGCAGCGCTCGAAATCCGAGCTGACGCCGGAAGACTACAGTAAGGCCTACAAATCCATCGCCCATGCCTATGACGAGCCGGCGATGACACTGCATTATCGTGCCGAAGGTCGCTACTCCTACGCCGTGCTGCTGTTTGCGCCGGAATCAAAGCCGTTCGATCTGTTCGAGCCCGAGCGCAAGGGCCGCGTCAAACTGTATGTCCGGCGTGTCTTCATCACCGACGATGCGGATCTCTTGCCGTCCTATCTGCGCTTTATCCGCGGTGTCATCGATGCCGAGGATCTTCCGCTCAACCTCTCGCGCGAAATGCTGCAGAACAATCCGCAACTCGCCCAGATCAAGAAGGCGGTGGCAACGCGTGTGATCGGTGAATTCGAGACACTCGCCGAGAAGGACGCGGAGACCTTCACCAAGATCTGGGATGCCTTCGGCCCGGTGCTGAAGGAAGGCATTTATGAGGATTTCGAGCGTCGCGAAAAGCTGTTGGCGTTGTCCCGTTTCACCACCACGGCTGGCGAGAAACGCACGCTGAAGCAGTATGTCGCCGATCTCAAGCCGAACCAGACCGAGATCTATTATCTTGCCGGCGACAGCCTCGATCGTCTGAAGTCGAATCCGAAGCTCGAGGCCGCCAAGTCGCGCGGCATTGAAGTGCTGCTGCTGTCGGACGCGGTGGACGCGTTCTGGACTTCGGCGCCGCTGGAGTATGAAGGCAAGCCGCTGAAGTCGCTGAGCCAGGGTGAGGTTAATCTCGACCTGATACCGCAGGTTGATGAAGACAACAAGGACGAGCCGAAGCGGGAGGCGGCCGACGAGGCCTCAACGATCGCCGTGATCAAGGAGGCGCTCGGCGAGCGTGTCTCTGACGTAAAGGCTTCAACGCGCCTCACCACCTCGGCCTCGTGCCTCGTTGCTGGTGGCCGCGGTCCGGATCGCGAGCTAGAGCGGATGCTGGCGATGCAGAATCGCGGCAGCGCCACCAAGCCGATCCTCGAGATCAATCTGCGCCATCCGTTGGTGACGAAGATCGCGAGCGCCGACAAGGCTGCAGGTGGCGAAGCCTCGGATATCTCGTTCCTGCTGCTGGAGCAGGCGCAGATTCTCGACGGCGAATTGCCGGAAGACCCGGCTGCCTTCGCAACTCGCCTCAATCGGCTGGTGCTGCGCGGGCTGTAGGATCGTCAGTGCGAGCGCAGCGAAGCAATCCAGAAAGCCAAGAACTGGATTGCTTCGTCGATGCGCTCCTCACAATGACGGTTATCTCCCCTTCGTTGAAAAGGACCATCCCATGAGCGCCGTTTTCGAAAAGCTGATCGGCAAATATGCCGAGCGCGGGGACTTCGAACGCCTGAAGCAATATCAGGCCGACCGCATCGCCTGGATCGAGAGCATCCGTAACGGCACTTATGAAAAGATGCATCTCGTCGACGACAACGACCCTGTACCGCTGATCGCGGAGATCGAGCGCGAACTGGCCTGTATCGAAGCAGCGCTCAGAAAGCAGCACTGAACTGCCCGCCCCGGATGCTGCAAATGACATCCTGGTGATCGTACCGCATCATCCGAAAGTCACACTCGCCAGTTGCAACCATCTCCCATAGTGTGCCGCCATAAAAATCCTGGGAGGCACCTATGAAACTTGGACTTGTGCCCGCTGCTGCGCTGTGCGGGCTTTTCCTCGCCACATCGACGCTAACGCCCGCTGCGGCGCAAGGCGTCAAGATCGGCATTCTCAACGACCAGTCCGGTGTCTATGCCGACTACGGCGGAAAGTGGTCGCTCGAAGCTGCCAAGATGGCAGTGGAAGACTTCGGCGGCGAAGTGCTGGGAGGCAAGGTCGAACTCGTCACCGCTGACCACCAGAACAAGCCGGATCTGGCTGTCGCCATCGCGCGGCGGTGGTACGATGTCGAGAATGTCGACATGATCACCGAGCTGACCACCTCGTCGGTGGCGCTGGCAGTGCAGGAATTGTCCGCGCAAGCCAAGAAGATCGACATCGTGGTCGGTGCCGCGACCTCCCGCATCACCGGCGATGCTTGCACGCCCTATGGCTTCCACTGGTCGTTCGATACGCGCGCGCTGGGCGTCGGCACGGGTGGCGCGTTGACCGAGACCGGTGGTGACACCTGGTTCTTCCTCACTGCGGACTATGCTTTTGGCTATTCGCTGGAGAAGGACACAGGCGATATCGTGAAGGCGAAGGGGGGCAAGGTGCTTGGCGCTGTTCGCCATCCTCTCAACTCGTCGGACTTCTCGTCCTTCCTGCTGCAGGCGCAGGCATCAAAGGCCAAGGTCGTTGGTCTCGCCAATGCCGGCCTAGACACCACCAATGCGGTGAAACAGGCGGCCGAATTTGGCATTGTTGCCGGTGGCCAGAAGTTGGCGGGCCTGCTGATGACCCTGTCGGAAGTGCATGGTCTCGGTCTTAACGCGGCACAGGGCCTCGTGCTGACCGAATCGTTCTACTGGGATCGCGATGACAAATCGCGCGACTTCGCCGAACGTTTCTTCAAGCGCACCCAACGCATGCCGAACATGATCCAGGCCGGTACCTATTCGTCGACACTGTCCTATCTCAAGGCCGTCAAGGCTGCCGGCACCAAGGACGCTGACGCCGTCGCCAAGAAACTGAAGGAGCTTCCGGTGGATGACGCCTTCGCCCAGGGCGGCAAGGTGCAGGCCAACGGCCGCATGGTGAAGGATCTCTATCTGTTCGAGGTCAAGAAGCCATCGGAATCTAAGAAGCCATGGGATTACTACAAGCAGCTCGCTGTGGTGCCCGGCGACAAGGCCTATCCGACCGCCAAGGATAGCGGCTGCCCGCTTACGAAGTAACCCGCTTAACCTCTCCCCGCCTGCGAAGCTTCGCTTTGCGGGGAGAGGCTAGCAACGTCGCTGCTGCTCAATATCCCGTCATTTCCAGATAGCCGACGCCGTCATGTGTGCCGCTGAAATGTACCGGCCCCTCCCAATAGGCGAAGCTCGTCGCCATCCAGCTTTGAGCATTGAGCGGCGTCGTTTCGATCTGTAACCCGCGTGATGCGATAGAGACGTGCCAGGCGGTAGGAATCTTGCGGCCTGCGATATCTGTTGTAACCGTCGACGTCATTGCGATCGCGTCGGATGCCAATTGCTCGGACTTGCCGTTCGCCGAGATCCAGTTGCCAGCAAAATAGTGGCTGCCGTCCTTCTGCCGAAGCCGAAACAGCATCAGTTTCTCATCTCCGGGCAGATGCAGCGAAAACCAGTCCCAGCCGGTTTGATCCGAGGCCAGCGGTTGGCTGGAAAATTCGCGGTCCATCCAGGCGCGGCCCGTGACGGCGATATCCTTGCCGTCAATCGTGGCCGACCCCGATGCGGTGAAGTAAGGCTGGCTGTAATAGTAGGACGCTTGGCCGCGCTCCGATTTACGGCTGTAACCGGAATCGCCCTGCAGCACCAAAGACTGGTTCGCGTCGAGGCGAAGCCGGTAACTGAAATTTTCGGCCGACGCCGCGACATCGAGTGGGGCCACGTTCATATCGGTGAAGCGATCGAGCCCGCGCATCTCCCACGCATCGATCCAGGCGCGGAACGGGGTTGCCGTGACACCCGCTTGTCCAATGCCGCCGCGGGCGAACGTTTCTGCGGAGCGATGCGCCGTTGCCGACGTCACGGCGGCATGGCCCATCCAGATCTGCGGCGTCGCCCAGCCGTTGTCTCGTGCGTCAGGTGCCATCGCCTGCCGGAACAGCGTCCATTGCGCGCCATAGGCATGGCCCGCAGCATCGGCGAGATTGGCGGTGAGGTACCACCACTCAATGCGGAAATCGGGGTGCGGACCGTGATCGGCAGGAAAAGCCAGAGTCCGGCCGGCCACAACGGGAGCAAAGTCTCCGGAATCGCGGCCAAGGCCTGCAAATCCCTGAGCCAGAGCGCGCGGGGCCGTCAGGCTCGTCAGCATGAGACCGGCCGCAAAACTCCGTCGTGTCGGCCTAACGCTCATTGGCGAATACTTTCACGAGTTCGACAGGCTGCATGCGCAGCAGCCGCAGGATGGGAAGCAGCGATGCAAGCAGCGCCGCCAGCATGGCAACGCCCAGCAGTTCGATCAGCTGCAGCGGGAAGACGTAAAACGGCAGACGCCAGCCAAATGCCTTCACATTGACGATGGCGATCAGGCACCATGCCACCAGCAGGCCGAGCGGTAGCGCCAGCAGCGAGGTGATTAGCGCCATACACATGGTCTTCAGCAGTTCGATGCCTGCGAGTCGCCGTCGCGTCAGGCCGATGGCCCAGAGCGGCGCGAGCTGAGGCAAGCGCGAATTGCCCAGGGTCAGCAAGCTGGTCAGCAGCGCCACGCCGGCAACGCCGAGCGTGAAGGCATTGAGCGCGGAAGTGACGGCGAACGTGCGATTGAAGATGCCGAGCGACTCCTTCTTCACGCTGGCCTGATCGGCGAGATTCCGCCCGTCCAGGCCGAAGCGCATGCGGATAGCGTCGATCACTGCGGGCACATTTTCCGGCGTGACCCGCAGACCCATGCGGGTCCGCGGACTTTCGGGAAAATGTTTCAGCAGCGCATCGACATTGACGGCAAGCTGTCCCTTCGGATTGCCGTAATCGGCATAGATGGCGGCGATCCGCATGGTCCAGGGGCCGGCTGGCGTCGGCACGGTGATCGTCTGGCCGATGGCAAGGTTCATCCGCCGCGATAATTGCTCGCTGATCAGTGCGCCATCGCCATCACGGACTCGATCCCATGCATCATGGGTCGCATCGAGGAGCGGCCAGCGATCGCGGAAGGTCGCATGATCGGGCAATCCGTTGATTTCCACCGGCGCGCCTTCGAGCTGAACTTCAGCGCGACTACCTGGCAAGATCGCTTGCACGTCGGAACGCTGCTTCAGCCAGTCTTGGATCTCGCCGGCCTGCGCATCGCTCGCGGCGTTGATGTAGATCTCGGATGACAACCGTCCATCGAGCCAGCCGGTGAAGGTGCGGCTGAAGCTCTCGACCATGGTGCCGACGCCGACATTGACGGCGAGTGCCAGCAGCAGGGCCATCAGCGCCAGCGAGAGGCCGGAGAGCTGCAGACGGCTGTCGGCCCAGAACCAGGCGAGTAGCGGTCGTCGCGTGTTGCGCTCGCCGGCAGCTAGTACCAGACCGAGCAGCACCGGAAGCGCGAGCGCAGCACCAAGAAGCAGAGCAGCGAGAACGGTGAAGCCGGCAATCAGGGAGCCACCGAACCACAGCACGATGGCGGCGGCGGCGAGGACGAGCACCGCGCCGGCGCCCTGCAGCCGCAGCCAGCGTTGCTGGACCTGCTGCCAGGCATAGGGCTGCGCGGTCGCGAGCAGCGGCAGGCGCGCGGCCTTGAGCAGACTTGATATTGCGGCCAGTAGTGCGCCGCTCACCGAGATGGCGAGACCGGCCAGCCACCATTGTGGCTTCAAGGTCAGCTGTCCGGGGATCTGCGCGCCATAGAGTCCACGCAGGCTGGCGGCGACATCGGGCAGCAGCGAGGCGGCGATAACATAGCCACAGATGAGACCGATGATGCCCGCAAGTAGCGCGATGGAAACGAGTTCGAGGATCAGTACGGCATTCAGCTGCCGCGCCGAGACGCCACAGGCGCGCAAGGTGCGCAGCATCGGCAAGCGTTGCTCGAAGCCGAGGCCGATGGCGGAGTTGACGATGAACAAGCCGACGAAAAAGGACAGTAGGCCGAAGGCGGTGAGGTTGAGATGGAAGCTGTCGGTGAGGCGCTCGAGGTCTGTCTCACTTTCGGGTTGCACGATGCGGAGCTGCTGCCCGGTTACGCTGTCCAAGGCAGCGCGGGGACCTTTTGCTTTGCCGATCAAGAGCCGAGTGACCTGATCGGGCAGCGCCAGCAGCGTCTGCGCGATCCCGATATCGACCACGATAACGCCCGGTGCCAAGGCAGGCTGCAGTTTCAGCGGCGGCAGCATGCGGCCATTGCCGAGTGTCGGCGTTGCGCCCTCGCGCAAACCGAGTTCGGTCATCGTCTCGCGTGCGATCAAGGCCTGTCCGGGCGGGGTGATGAAGGCCTGCGCGCCGGAAGTGCCGATTTCGGCGGCGGCACCGGCTTCCGGTGGCATGGTCACCGGCTCGATGCCGAGCAGGCGCACGCTGCGACCTTCGATCTGCGCGCGCGCTTCCAGCACGGGCGACACCGGCCAGCCTGCGCGGCGTAGATCGACGAACAGTTTTTGTGAGAACGCGCCGCCGCCCGGCGATACCAGCATCGGTGTCCGCATGCCGCCGAAGGCCGCTGCGGCGCGGTCATAGCTTGTGCGCGCTTGCTGGTTCAGCGCCTGCACGCCGCTCCAGAGGGCCGTGGCAGCGATCAGTCCGATCATAACCGTGGCGAACTGCAGCGGATGCCGACGCCAGTGGCTGAGCAACACGGCGAGAACCCAGAGCGCGCGCCTCACGCGATCAGTCCTGCGTGGAGATGGACATGGCGGTCCAGCATGGCGGCAAGGCGCTCGCTATGGGTCACCATCAGGAAGCCGCAGCCGCTGCGGGTGACCAGGTCGCGGACGAGGCGCATCACCTCGTCGGCAGTGTCTTCGTCGAGATTGCCGGTGGGCTCGTCAGCCAGCAGGAGCGATGGCTTCGAGGCCAGCGCGCGGCCAATGGCGACGCGCTGCTGCTGGCCGCCGGAGAGTTGCTCGGGATAGCGTTTGAGTAGCGCGCCCAGCCTGAGACGTTCGATCAGTTCATTTTGCCAGGCAGCGTCGTGTCGTCCGGAAATGCGCGACTGGAAAGCGAGATTGTCCGCAACGGAGAGTGACGGGATGAGGTTGAACTGCTGGAATACGAGACCGAGCCGGTCCCGGCGAAGCGTGGCGCGTTCAGCATCGTTCAGCCCGGTAATGGCGACATCGCTCAGCACGATTTCACCGGCATCGGCTTCGTCGAGGCCGGCGATCAGATGTAGGAGCGTGCTTTTGCCGCTGCCGCTCTCGCCGGTGAGTGCGACACTTTCTCCAGGGGTAACAGCAAGATCGACGCCGCGGAGAACTGCGACGTCTTCCTGCGCGGAACGATAAGATTTAACGAGATGACGGACTGTGAGCATGTGGTGCCATCCTAGCAAGGATGGCAGGTGAGATCACGGGTTCAATGTCCCGCTAGGCGATGGCCGGTTTCGGTTTTCGCTCCGACACCATTGCCAGCAACACCGTCGCCAGCATGAAGCAGGCCGAGGCGCCGAATACCCAATGCGGCAATGCATGGTCCATGAACCAGCCGAACATGATCGGCGAGACGATGCCGCTGAAATTGAAACCGGTGGAGACGATGCCGAAGGCACGTCCGGCCGCACCGGGCGGCGCGGCTTGGCGCACCAGCATGTCGCGCGACGGCGTAATGACGCCGCCGAGAAAACCGGCGACGGTCATGGCGATGACGATCGCCGGTGCCGGCAGGGCGAAAGCCGCGATCGCGCCGATGATGGCCGCATTGACGGTGAAGCATACGGCAGCAACGCGGCTGTGATGCACGGTGCGATCGGCCAGCCAGCCGCCGGCCAGCACGCCAGCGGCGCTGGCGGCGAGGAACGAGGTCAGCGCGATATTGGCCGAGGACAAAGTGACGCCATAGCCATTCATCAGTGCGACGATGCCGAAGCTGTTGATGCCGCCCTGCGACAGCGCCAGCAGCGTGAAGAACACCGTCAGCATCATGATCGCGGGAGTCATGACGCTGACCTTCGGGGCATCGCCCTTGGTGCCGCTGCTCTGTATTGCGCCCGCGTCGGGAATGCCGACCACGATCAGCATCAGGGCGATGGCGATCCCGATGCCGCCAGCGACGATCAGTGCGCCCTGGCCGCCGGCCGAGGCCAGCAACGCGACCATCATGGGAGGCGCCACTGCGCCGCCGACAAAGCCGGCAAAGGTATGGATCGAGAAAGCGCGGCCCATCCTGGACTCGTCCATATGGGCGGCGAGGATCGCATAGTCGGCGGGGTGATAGACGCTGTTGGCTAAGCCGAGCAGGCCGGCACAGATGATCAGCGTGGGATAGTTGAGAAACAGGCCGAGTGCGACCAGCGCGGCGCCGCCGAGCATGACGCCCAGGATCAGGATGATACGCGCGCCCACACGATCGACCAGAAAGCCGATCGGCGCCTGGGTCAGGCCTGACACGACGGCGAAAGTCGTGAGGGCGAAGCCGAGATCGATATAGCTGACGCCGAGCCGGTCCTTGAGAAAGGGAAACAGCATCGGCAACACGAAAATATGAAAATGGCTCACCCAATGCGCGATCGAGATCGCGGTCAGGGTCCGGTTGGCCGAAGCCTCCGGCGGATGCGCTGTTGCGGCCGGAATATCGACCATTCTGTTTCCACCCTCTAACGTGTTGTTCAAGGTCGGGAATTTCCCGCTATCCGTAGAGCGCGCGCGGCAAATTGTCCATGAACGGGGCAACATGCTGCCATTGCAGGCAGCGCAGGGGAGGCCGGCGCTACGACACCTCCCGCCACAACGTTGCGAGGGGAGAGCTGCCTCCATCGATGCACATCAATGGGGTTTCTGCCGATAGTTTATCTTCCGGTGATGCTGCGCAAAGTTGCGCTGACTGTGGTCTTGCTCATCATCCGACGGGAATGTCCGGCCGACCGTCGCTTGAGCATGCGGTCGGACCGGCCGTAATTCGCGGCGCGATCTGTCGCGGGCGCATCGGGCGGTTTTCCGTCGCATGCATCCGCTCGTCACCGGGCGCATGCTTCCAGGAATAGTTCTTGCAAACGAAGCGGCGGCGCATGACGCTCCGTCATGTTGCGTGACTCGTCCTGGAAGAAGCGACTTTGATGTATGATGTGATCGTTGTCGGCGGCGGCTCCGCCGGCGCTGCCATTGCCGCCCGCCTCACCGAAAATCCCTCAACGCGCGTGTTGTTGCTCGAAGCCGGTCTCGACTGGCGCGCAGACGACGCCCCATGGGAGGTCACCACAGCCAATCCGATCCCGATCATTCACCAGCGTGAATTTCAAGAAAAGTGGCAATGGCCGGACCTGCACTCGCGCCGAGTGGCCGGGCAGGACCAGCGCTTCTACTGGCGGGGCAAGGGCCTCGGCGGCTCCTCCATGATGAACGGCCAGATCGCCATTCGCGGTGTTGCCGACGCATTCGACGAATGGGCCGATCTCGGCTGCGCCGGCTGGTCGGCGAAAGAGATCATGCCGCTGTTCTCGGTGATCGAGGACGATGCCGATCTGGGCGACGCGCCCGGCCATGGCCGCGGTGGCCCGTTACCGGTCTATCGCGCCCCGCCGGAGACATGGGGCCCGATCGACAAGGGCCTGCGCGATGCCGCGCTGGCATCTGGCTACAAGTGGTGCGATGACGTCAATGGGCCGGATGGCGAGGGCGTGGCCTGTTATCCCATCAACAGCCGCAACCTGCGCCGCATCTCGACCAATGAGGGCTATCTCGAGCCAGCACGGGGCCGTGCCAATCTCGAAATCCGCGGCCACGCGCTGGTCGATCGCGTGATTATCACCGATGGTCGCGCTACTGGCGTGGTCGTGCATATCGAAGGACAGGGCACGCAGGAGCTATCGGCGCGGGAGATCGTGCTGTGCGGCGGCGCGATCCACAGTCCGGCCATCCTGCTGCGTTCGGGCATCGGTCCGGCGGCCGATCTGCAGGCGATGGGGATTGCGGTCGAGAGGAATCTTCCCGTCGGCCAGCATTTCTTCGATCATCCGCTGTTTCGTCCGCTGATCAAAATGCGGGATGATGTTGCGCCGACAGATCGCGACACCCGCCATACCAACTGCTGTGTCACCTATTCCTCCGGTCTCGACGATGGCCGCCGGGACATGATCTTCATCGCCTTCAACCATCGCGGTATCGGCAATCCCGGCGCGATCGGTGCCGGGCTCTACCGCGCTTATTCGCGCGGTACGCTAAAACTGGCGGCACGCGATGCATCCATCGATCCCATCGTTGAAGAAAACATGCTGGCCGATCCGCGCGATATGGCGCGGATGATCGACGCGGTGAAGCGGCTCGCCGTGATCACCGCACAGCCAGCGCTGACAGGAATCTCCGAATGGATCGGCCTGTCCGAAGGAGGCTTGACGATGCAGCAGGCCACGGCGCTGCCGACCTCCGAAATCGAGGCCGTGTTACGCCGCGAGACCGGCGACATTCAGCATGCGGCGGGCACCTGCCGCATGACGGGCTTCGATCGTGATGACGGTGTCGTTAATCCGGATGGCACCGTGAAGGGTATTGAGGGCCTGCGTGTCGCCGATGCTTCGATCATGCCGGCCGATTGCCGGGCCAACACCCATTTCACCACGGTGGTGATCGGCGAGAAAGTCGCACGCATGATGATGCGTGCCGCGACGAAATGAAGGATTCGCGATGTCGAGCAACACTGAAGCACTGATCGTCGAGTGGCTTGCCTCGCAGCGGCAAGCCATGATCGATCTCCTGCGCGATGTCGTGAACATCGATTCAGGCTCGTATGACAAGGCCGGCGTCGATGCGGTTGGCGAGCGATTCCAGCAGTATTTTGCGGAACACGACATCGAAACCTGGCGCGAGCCGAACGATGTGTATGGTGATGCCGTCCACGCCGTCGTTACCAAGCCTGGCAGCAACGAGAAGCCGATCCTGTTGCTCGGCCATCGCGACACCGTGTTTCCAAAGGGGGAAGTCGAAAAGCGCCCATTTACCATCAAGGACAACAAGGCTTACGGTCCCGGCGTTGCCGATATGAAAGCCGGCGTCGTCATCAACGTCTTCGTTGCTGCGGCGTTGAACAAGTTCGAGGCCGCGCCGCATCCCATCAAGGTGCTGATCACCGGCGACGAGGAAATTGCCTCGCGTGCGTCCCGCCCGATCATCGAGCGCGAAGGCCGCGCGGCTCGCGCTGTCTATAATTCAGAGCCAGGCCGTCCGTCTGGTAATATCGTCACCGGCCGCAAGGGTGGCGTCTTCATGCGCTTCGAGGTGTTCGGCAAGGCTGCGCATTCCGGCAACAACTTTTCTGTCGGTGTCAGCGCTATCGGTGAACTCGCGCATAAGGTCTTGCAGATTCACGCGCTCACCGACATGGACAAGGGCATCACGCTGAATGTCGGCCTGATCTCCGGCGGCCAGTCGGTCAACACCACCGCGCCCTATGCCGCGGGGGAGATCGATTTTCGCTACGTCGAACCTGCCGATCGCGCTGTGATCATGAGCGCAATCGAGACCATTATCGCAACATCGACGGTTCCGGGGACGACGGCGAAACTGCATGTGGATGGCGAGTTTCTGCCGCTCGTCCAGGACGCCGCAGCGAAGGCGATGTTCCGGACCTATCAGGCTGCCGCCGTCGATTCCGGCCTTGCGACCCTGGACGGCGAATTCGCTGGCGGGTGCGCGGATTCCGGGTTTACCGCCAGCGTCGGCACGCCGACCCTGTGCGGTCTGGGTCCGGTGGGGGGCAATGTCCATACCGATCTCGAATGGCTCGATATCGACAGTATCGTTCCGCGCGCGCAGACGCTGGCGCGTGCGATCCTGCGGTCGCAGATCTAGTGTACTTGCTGCGTCGATGTCTCGCTCAGGGGTTGCTTATTTCGCCAGATCAACCATCATCCGCGTCGCTAGGCCGCGAGGCTTTGTCAAAAAAGTGTCACATCTGCCTTGCGCTCTGCCAGAACTGGGCTAGCGTCCTCGCCGCGCAGTTGCCGCAGAAGCAACGCGCACTCCTTCCAAACCGGCCAGAGCGCCGCCACACATTGGCACCGAGCCGATGCGTACAGACAACGACACCGGGGAAATGACGCATATCGCATCTGAGGAGTTGCTCCCGTCTTTCGATTCGCGCGGTTGGATGCAATGGCCCGCGAATGAGGATTACTCGCTCCAGTTCCGGCGTCTGCTCGGCGCTGCGCAGGATGGCGGAAGCACCGTCTCGGAATGCATGCTGGCTGCAAGCGGGATCAATCCCGCTTGTGAGGAGAGCTGGTACGGGCAGTGGAAGAAAGCTGCGGATCTCAACAAGTCGCGCGGGGATATCGCCCGGGCGCGTGGCCATATCCCGACCGCATTGAGCAACTGGCTGCGGGCGGCGAATTATTATCGCACGGCACAGGCCTTCATGGGCATCGACGATGCCCGCCAGGGGGCGGCGATCGCTCAGATGATGGCCTGTTCCCGCCTCTATCTGCAGAACTCGACGCCGGCAGGTGAGGTCGTCGAGATCGCCTGGGGTAACGAGGGCGCCCTGCAGGGTTATTTTCTGCCGCCGGCGGGGCGGGCTGGCCGTAAGGTGCCGGTGGTGGTCTGTGTGGGCGGTCCGGACCAATACAAGGAAGAACATCTGTGCCGGATGCCGCGCTACGCCCATGAGCGCGGCATGGCGCTGTTGCTGATCGACCTTCCCGGTCAGGGCCATCGGCGCAGCCTCGACGAGGGGTTCGGTCGTTACGACATCGAGACGGCGATCAGTGGCTGGATCGACCTCCTGGAGACGCGGCGCGAGGTCAATGCACGCAAGATCGTGATTCTCGGCGATGGTCTCGGCGCTCCGATCGCCACCCGCGGCGCCAGCTTCGATCCGCGCTTTGCTGCAGCCGTATGCGACGCGGGTATCTGGGACCAGCACGAACGGGCGTTTCTCGCCTCACGCATCTATGGCGCGGAGTCGACCTCCGACCAATTCGGCGATGACGTCGTCCGGCTTTGCAGCAGCAGCAGTATCGCCACCCGGATTGCATGCCCGATGCTGGTCCCGCTCGGCGAGCGCGACTGGCTGGATGCGGGCCATGTCAGGAAATGTTGCGAGGCTCTTGCGGCGGGCGGATGCGACGTTGAGCTCAAGGTTTTCTCCGCTGCCGAGACGGCGGCCTCGCATGCCCAGCGTGACAACCCGACCGTCGCCAACGAATTCATCTTCGACTGGATCGCCGACCGTCTGGCCCGGACACGTTAGCTTTCTACCGCCAGCATCACCGCCGCCTTCTGCAGGCGGGCTTTCAGCTTGCCCAGCTGGGACATGATGTCCAGCAAGGCCTTGTGATCGAAATCCGCCAGCACGAAATCGCTCAGCGAATCGCGCCGCGACGCCAGCATGGCAATCTTCTTGCTGGCCTTGTCCGACAGCGACATCAGCACCACCCGGGCATCCTGCCGGGACGGAACCCGGCGCATGAAGCCATTCTTCTCGAGCATCTTGGACTGGGTGGTGACAAAAGACGGGTCCACATGCAGCATGGCCGAGACGTCTTTCACCGGCACGCCATTGCCGGAATCGAGATCGCCCACCGCCATCAGAATCATCCATTGCGGACCGCTGATGCCGAGCTCCTTGGCCCAGAAATGCCGAATCTCCTCCAGGTGGACATTGATCGATGCAATGTCCCAGAGAAATTGCCGGACAGCCTCCTGATTCCTGCCGTTTTCGTCGTTGTCTGCGGGCTTGCTCTTGCTCAAGGGGAAGGCCATCGGGTCCGTGTGCTTCTCGTCGTCTCAGCATTCCCATAGCGGGGAATTTTGTAGAATACATAACTGGATCAAATAATTGTGCGCCGCAATTGCGGGTTGGGGCGTGTGGCGCAGATACCACACTGCATCGCGATAAAGTTACCTGAGTACATAAAGTATTTTGCTTCTAAGAATTGCGAAGGCATTCTCTGTGGCGGCGATGGGGCAAACCCGTGATCGTCCCGTTGAAGTGGTTCGCTTGAGTGCCTCGCGTGATGCGGGTTTCCGAAAGCGCGAAGCACTCCGGCGGTTGGTTTGGGGAATGGGGGAACCAACCATCGGGCTTAGCCTTCGGGCTCAAGTCTGGCGGATCCGGAACCTTCCCGATTAGCAACTTGGAGGTTTAACATGACGAAACTTAAGAGCCTCGTTCTCGGCTCTGCGGCGGGTCTGATCGCCATCGGCGGCGCCCAGGCAGCTGACCTTCCGGTCAAGGCCAAGGCCGTTGAATATGTGAAGGTCTGCTCGCTTTACGGCGCAGGCTTCTATTACATCCCGGGCACCGACACCTGCATCAAGATCGGCGGCGCGATTCGTTTGGACACCGCTTTCGGTGGTAGCACCTACGACGTTCCGTTCTGGCAGGGCGGCGCTGGCGGTGCTGGCGCGTTCACGCAGGACTACTTCGTGACCCGTGAGCGTATCAACCTGACCACGGACACCCGCACCGCGACTGAATACGGCGTGGTCCGCACCTATGCGAACATCCAGTTCGACTTCCTGCAGAACCGTGAATCGATTGCCGGTGGTTACACCGAAGTCGACTACGCCTTCATCCAGTTCGCCGGCTTCACCTTCGGTAAGGCCGTATCGCAGTTCGATCCGCAGTGGGCGCTCTCGAAGCCGTACATCTCGTCGGGCTTCAACGCCGGTTCGAACAACGCGACCGGTATCCCGCAGATCGCCTACACCGCTTCGTTCGGTAACGGCGTGTCGGGCACCATCTCGCTCGAAAACGCTTCGCCCTATCGCAACGCCGGTCTCTGGAACACTGATACGCAGATCATCGGTCCGTTCGGTGCGACCGCTCCGGGCTACGGCACGGTGTCGAACAACTTCGCTGGTAACGCCTATGGCGGCAACCACATTCCGGACGTTGTCGGTAACCTCCGCCTCGACCAGGCATGGGGCACCCTGCACTTCGGTGCGGCGATGCACGCCATCACCCCGACCTTCTACGCCACCGCTGCTGGCGCGGCGGGCAATGCCAGCCTCGGCCATGCCGATGACTCCTACGGCTTCGCTGTGACGGGTGCTGTCGAGTTCAAGAACCTGCCAACCGGCGCAGGCGATACCTTGAAGCTCGAAGCTTCGTATGCGAAGGGCGCTGCCAAGTACATCTTCGGTGGCACCACCGATACTATCGGTGGCGGTCGTTACGCCAAGGCTAACGCTAACAGCATTGGCTTCGGCTATGTGCTCGACGGCGTCTACCAGAACAACGGCCAGATCATCCAGAGCGAAGCCTGGCAGGTCAGTGCATTCTACGAGCACTACTGGAATCCGGCATGGCGCACCTCGGTGTTCGGTAACTACAGCCACATCTCCTACGGCGACGGCAACGCGCTCATGCTCGCCGCGTTCCAGGCTGGCCGCAACAACACGGGTGGTGTTCTGTCTCCCGGCACGACTGGCAACTTCGACCTCGGCCTGGCCCAGATCGGTACCCGTACCGCCTGGACTCCGGTTCAGAACCTGACCCTGTCGGCTCAGTTCACCTATAGCCGCATCGAGCAGAACCTGAACGGCACCTACACCGGTCCGGTGACCGGTCGTGCGACTCCGGTTGGTGGCTACACCCTCAGCAACCAGAACGCCTACAACGGTTCGGTGCAGATCCTGCGCTCGTTCTAATACCGACCGCCTCAGGGCGATCGATATCTGAAACAGAAACCCCCGGCGGGAAACCGCCGGGGGTTTTTGCTTCTGGCTTGCAGGGGCCTTCCGGAGCTGGCCAGGCCTGATCGTTCGGCTGTCCCGCGACGCAGGGTCTCGCCGCTGTCCTCGACGATAGTACGACTGGCGGCTATACCGGCTTCGACCCGTTGTCTCCGTGTTTCGATCTGAAGTCCCGCACGTCATGGCGCCGCCGACCGATCTCTTCCAAAGCGCTTTCGCCGCGTTCCAGCAGGGTAAGATGGGCGACGCGGAGCGCGATCTTCGCCGTATCCTGCGCAAGGCGCCCGACCATGTCGGCGCTCTGAACGTGCTGGCGGTCGTGCTCGTGACACTCAAACGGTACGTGGAGGCCGAGCCATATCTGAAGGCCGCGCTTCGGCTGCAACCGCGATCGGATGTGACGCTCTATAATTACGGTTTGGTGCTGAAGGCGTTGAACCGGCCCGACGAGGCATTGCAGCGCTTCACCGAGTCGCTGGCGCTCAACCAAGCCAATGCCGAGACACTCAACAATCGCGGAACGGTCTTCAACGATATCGGCGACTACACCGCGGCTCTCGCAGATTTCGACCGCGCCCTGACCCTCAGCCCGCGCCACGCCGCCGCTCACTTCAATCGCAGCAAGTCGCTTGCCGAGCTGAAGCGATTTGAAGAGGCGCTCGCTGCCAGCGATGCTGCCCTCGCTTTGCAGCCTGATATGGCCGAGGCGTGGTTCGGTCGCGGTTTCATTTTCGCAAGGTTGCGCCGGCCTGTGGAAGCTGTTGCCGCTTACGAGCGTGTCCGCACGCTGAATCCCGAATTGCCTCTCGTGAAAGGCAATCTTCTGCATCAGAAGATGCTGGTCTGCGATTGGGCTGGCATCGGCGATCTTGTCAGCGAGATCGAGGCCGATCTCGTTGCCGGAAAACTCGCGGCAGAGCCGTTCGGCTGGCAAGGGATCGCGAAATCGGAAGCCAGCCTGCAGCGCTGCGCAGAACTCGCCAATGCTGCGCAGTTCGGCAAAGCACCGACTACGAAAAACATCAGGCCCACCGCGCCAAACGGCAAGATTCGTGTCGGCTATCTCTCCGGCGAATTCCGCGAGCAGGCGACGTCATTACTACTCGTGGGGGTCCTCGAGCAGCACGATAAGAACAACTTTGAAATCGTGGCCTTCGATAACGGTTTCGATGACGGTGGGCCGACACGGCGGCGTATCAATGATGCGGTAAGCCGCATCGTCGATATTTCAGCGATGGGCGATGTAGAAGCGACAGCAGCCGTCCGCGCCGAAAACATCGACATCCTCGTCAATCTCAACGGCTATTTCGGCGCCCAGCGCAATGGCGTGTTCGCCCGCCGCGCGGCGCCAGTTCAGGTCAATTATCTCGGCTTTCCCGGCACCCTCGGCGCCGGCTTCATGGATTACATCATCGCCGATCCGCATGTGCTGCCGGCCGAACATCGCCGCTTCTACAGCGAGAAGGTCGTCTGGCTGCCGCATTGCTATCAGGCCAATGACGATCGTCGCGAGATCGCCGCGCAGGGCCTTACGCGCGACGACTGTCGTCTGCCCCTGGATGGCGTCGTGTTCTGTTGTTTCAACAATGCCTACAAGATCACGCCTGAAGTCTTCGACGTCTGGATGCGGATTCTCGATGCTGTCGATGGAAGCGTGCTCTGGCTGCTCGATGACAGCGAGACCGCAGTTGCCAATCTCCGCCGCGAGGCTGCGGCGCGCGGTGTCGATCCAGCACGGCTCGTGTTCGCCAAACGGTTGCCGCCCGCAGAACACCTGGCCCGGCATCGTTGTGCCGACCTGTTTCTGGATACGCTGCCTTACAATGCGCATACGACTGCGAGCGACGCGCTGTGGGCGGGATTGCCGCTGCTGACCTGCGAAGGAACGACATTCGCGGGTCGTGTGGCGGCGAGTCTGCTCCGCGCGCTCGACCTGCCGGAACTGATCACCCGTGACAGCAGTGATTTAGAGCGCCGCGCAATCGAACTGGCCCGATATCCCCGGCAGCTCGAGGCGATTCGCGAGAAACTGGTCCTGAGCCGTTCGACAAAACCGTTGTTCGATACGCGCCGTATGGCCCGTGACATCGAAGCAGCGTTCCAGACCATGCAAGGGCGTCGATTGGCCGGATTGGCGCCGCAGCATTTTGCGGTAACACCGTAACCCGCAACGATAAAAATGATTATCTGAGTAGATCAGGTATTGCGCTCAACGATCTGGCTCATGTAATCTTTTTCTTGCGCAGCCGCGATCTCTTTCACGGCCCTGCCTTTTCGAAGGCCGCGAACTTTATGTAGACCTCCGAAGCCACCGGCGATGCCCCGCCGGTGGCTTTTCGGTGTCTGGTCTGCGAGTCAAAATTTCGGTTTGTACGGTAGTAAGGTAAGCCTTTTTATGGCCGGCCTTCACGGCTTGTTAACGTATGTTTTGCCGCTCCCCAGCAGTGACCGAATCAGTCAACCTCCTCAAAATGCAATGGAATTGCTGCTGGGAGAGGCGGCAACAGGCGCTTAATTCCGTCGCATCCGCCTCAAGATTATGGCGGTTTGGTTGCTCGCGCATAGCAGTCCTGCCCGGCTATCTGGCAGAAATTGCTCATGAATTCTTGATTTTTGGAATTGTTGTGGCTAAAAAGCGCACATCGTGGAGAGTATGAATTATGGCGCATAACTACGCAATCAATGAAGACGTCCACCACCAGCTGCAGGGTCCGCAGGGCCGCACCGGTGCCCGTGAGCGCGCGATTTACACCATCACCGGTCGCCTGCCGATCGAGGCCGATGGCCGTGCCCGCTACCGCATTCGCAGCAAAGCCGACAATGTCGAGCGTGTTGTGACCGAAGAGCAGATTAGCCGCCTCGGTTGATCCTTTCGCCGCTCGCCATCGGCGGTTCCGATGGCGAGGCCGGCAACAAAATTCCCACATCGATGATTGTCGCAGGCTCGGCCATCCGGTCGGGCCTCACTCTTTCCTGCGTCATTGCACCGCCTGCCGCGAGTTGCAGAGGTGCCTGTCTGCGCCCTATGTTCATTGCGGGAACGGATTGGCCGTAAGCCAAACACGCAGCCGCGTGCCGGCCCCAGTCCTCTGGCGCCCGGAGCGAGACGCTTTTGATCGACAAGCTTGAATTATTGTTGTCGCTCGCCAAGGAGCGCCATTTCGGCCGCGCCGCGGAGGCCTGCGGCGTGACGCAGCCGACCATGTCCACCAGCCTCAAGCAGCTTGAGGACATGCTGGGTGTCATGCTGGTCCAGCGCGGGTCGCGTTTCCAGGGCTTTACGCCGGAAGGCGAGCGTGCACTCGACTGGGCTCGCCGTATTGTCGGCGATGCCCGCGCCATGAAGCAGGAAATTAACGGCCTCAAGGACAGTCTGTCCGGCGAGATCCGGATCGCCGCGATCCCCACCGTGCTCGGCATGGTGGCATCGCTGACCACGCCGTTCCGGGCTCGTCATCCGGATGTTCAGTTCCGCATCGTGTCCTGTACCTCGGCCGCGGTGCTGGGCCTCCTCGAAAATCTCGAGGTGGACGCCGGTCTGACCTATATCGAGAACGAGCCGCTCGGAAAGGTGCGTTCGATTCCGCTTTATAAAGAGAGCTACCGCCTTCTGACGTCCCCCGATGGCATGTTCGGTGACCGCAAGCAGGTGACCTGGGCGGAAGTCGGCCAGGTGCCGCTGTGTCTATTGACGCCTGACATGCAGAACCGCCGTATTATCGATCGGGCGTTGAAATCGGTTGGCGCCGAAGCACGCCCCACGCTGACCTCGAACTCGATCATCGTGCTCTACACCCATGTGAAAACGGGCCGCTGGGCAAGCGTGATGCCAGCCAAATTGGCTGAGACGCTCGGTCTCACCGCTTCGGGCTCCGTCCGGATGATCCCGATTGTCGACCCGGTAGTAAATTATGGCGTCGGCCTCGTCGTACCTCAACGTGATCCGATGACCCCACTGGTGGCCGCTTTGGTGCAGGTCGCCCGCGAAGTGGCGCCGTCGCTGGAGAGCTGAGGCCTCAACTCCGCCCCTCATGATCGCGCCCCTCATGGTGAGGAGCGCGCCTCTTGGCGCGCGTCTCGAACCATGAGATGGCCTGGCTCGGATTTCGCGCCATCCTTCGGGACGCCGCTGTGCGGCTTGTCAGGACGAGGGTGGAGCAGGCGGTACCCGCTGCCTGCGACAAAACGGCAATTCCGCCAATCGCTTGATACAGATTCCGTATCGCAGCATGAGACAGCTTTATTGATCTTTGGATCGATTCCAATTCCAATCGCATTTCTACCAATAACGCGATCGAGTACCCGGGATGAACGCTGTCTACGAACCATGGAGCGCCGCGCGCTGTACCGAGATCATCGAGAGCCATTCCCATGTGGAAGGCGGGGTGATCGTGATCCTGCACGCAATTCAGGATGCTTTCGGTTATGTCCCGGAACCTGCCATCCCGATGATTGCCCAGGCGCGGAATCTGTCCCGCGCCGAAGTTCATGGCGTTTTCACCTTTTACCACGACTTCCGGCATGAGCCGGCTGGCAAACGGGTGCTGAAAATCTGTCGCGCCGAGGCCTGTCAGGCCGCCGGCGGCGACGCGCTGGCTGCGCGGGCCGAGCAGTCGCTGGGTGTGAAGCTCGGCCACACCACCGCCGATGATCGCGTCACACTGGAGCCGATCTATTGCCTCGGTCTCTGCGCCACCGCGCCATCGGCCATGCTCGATGGCAAACTGGTCGGTCGCCTCGATGAGAAGCGCATGGATGCGCTGGTCGCGGAGGCGCAGCGATGACCCTCAAGGTCTACATCCCGCGCGATGCTGCCGCCGTTTGTGTCGGGGCCGATGAACTGGTCACCGCCTTCGAAGCCCAGGCTGCGGCCCGCCAGCTCGACATCGAGATCGTCCGCAATGGTTCACGCGGTCTGCTCTGGCTCGAGCCGATGGTCGAGGTTGTCACGTCGAAAGGCCGCGTCGCCTTCGGCCCCGTCGAGGAAAAGGATGTCGCATCCGTTCTCGAAGCGATGGTCGCCGATGGTCCGCATGACCTGCGCCTCGGCATCGCCGACGAGATCCCCTGGCTGAAGAAACAGACCCGCCTGACCTTCATTCGCTGCGGTGTCGTCGATCCGCGCTCGGTTGCCGATTACGAGGCGCATGGGGGCTACAAGGGTCTTACCCGCGCGCTAACGATGGATGGTGCCGGCATCATCGCCGATGTCACTACCTCCGGCCTGCGCGGCCGCGGCGGCGCCGGTTTCCCCACCGGCATCAAATGGAAGACCGTCGCCGACACTGCGGCCGATCGCAAATTCATCGTCTGCAATGCGGACGAGGGCGACAGCGGCACCTTTGCCGACCGCATGATCATGGAAGGCGATCCCTTTGTGGTGATCGAAGGCATGACGATCGCCGGCATCGCGGTGGGCGCCACCAAGGGCTATATCTATATCCGTTCGGAGTATCCGCACGCCGTCGAAGCGATGAATGCAGGCATTCAGGCTGCGAAGCGTGCCGGCTGGCTCGGTGAGAAGATCAAGGGCTCCGCCCATTCGTTCGACCTCGAAGTTCGCGTCGGCGCCGGCGCCTATGTCTGCGGCGAGGAAACCTCGCTGCTGGAGTCGCTCGAGGGCCGCCGCGGTCTCGTTCGCGCCAAGCCGCCGTTGCCGGCGCACAGAGGCTTGTTCGGCAAACCGACCGTCATCAACAACGTGCTATCCTTCGCGGCCATCCCGTTCATCCTCGACAATGGCGCCAAGGCTTATGCGGATTACGGCATGGGCCGCTCGCGCGGTACCATGCCGATCCAGCTCGCCGGCAATGTGAAGTTCGGCGGCCTGTTTGAAGTCGCATTCGGCATCACGCTCGGTGAACTCGTCGACGACATCGGCGGCGGCACTTTCACCGGCAAGCCTGTAAGAGCCGTGCAGGTCGGCGGTCCGCTTGGCGCATATTTCCCTCGCGAGTTGTTCGACACGCCGTTTGACTATGAGGCCTTCGCCAAACGCGACGGCCTGATCGGCCATGGCGGAATCGTCATCTTCGACGACAGCGTCGACATGTCGAAGCAGGCGCGTTTCGCCATGGAATTCTGCGCCATCGAATCCTGCGGCAAGTGCACCCCATGCCGCATTGGCTCCACCCGCGGCGTCGAGACCATCGACAGGATACGCCGCGGCGAGCGCGTGGCCGAAAATATCGCCGTACTGGAAGATTTGTCGCAGACTATGAAGTTCGGCTCGCTCTGCGCGCTGGGCGGCTTCACGCCATATCCGGTGATGAGCGTTCTCAAGCATTTCCCTGAAGATTTCGGTCCGGCGCCCACGCGCCTGCAGGCCGCCGAGTAAGAGGAGCAACACCATGTCGCTCGTTCACGAAATCGATTACGGCACTCCGAAGTCCAAATCCGAGAAGATGGTGACGCTGACCATCGACGGGCAGAGCGTCACGGTGCCCGAGGGCACCTCGATCATGCGTGCCGCCATGGAGATGGGCACGCAGATCCCCAAACTTTGCGCCACCGACATGGTCGATGCCTTCGGTTCCTGCCGCATGTGTCTGGTCGAGATCGAGGGCCGTGCCGGCACGCCGGCGTCCTGCACTACGCCGGCGATGGAAGGGCTCGTCGTCAAGACGCAGACCTCGCGGCTCAAGGCGCTGCGCAAGGGCGTGATGGAGCTCTATATCTCCGACCACCCGCTCGACTGCCTCACCTGTGCCGCCAATGGCGACTGCGAATTGCAGGACATGGCAGGCGCAGTCGGCCTGCGCGACGTACGCTACGGCTATGACGGCGAGAACCATGTGTTCGCCAAGTCCGGCCCCAAGCACACCCACAATTCGCCGGAAGCCTGCGAAAACGATCGCTGGATGGCGAAGGACGATTCCAACCCGTATTTCACCTATGATCCGTCAAAGTGCATCGTCTGCTCGCGCTGCGTCCGCGCCTGCGAGGAAGTGCAGGGCACCTTCGCGCTGACCATCTCCGGCCGCGGCTTCGACAGCCGCGTCTCCCCGGGCATGAGCGAATCGTTCCTCGGTTCGGAATGTGTCTCCTGCGGCGCCTGCGTGCAGGCCTGCCCGACGGCGACGTTGACCGAGAAAGCGGTCATCGAGATCGGTCAACCCGAGCATTCCAAGGTCACTACCTGCGCGTATTGCGGCGTTGGCTGCACGTTCAAGGCGGAAATGCGCGGCGAGGAGCTGGTGCGCATGGTGCCGTATAAGGACGGCAAGGCCAATCGCGGCCATTCCTGCGTCAAAGGCCGCTTCGCCTGGGGCTATGCGAATCACAAAGAGCGCATCCTCAATCCGATGATCCGCGACAAGATCACCGAGCCATGGCGCGAAGTGTCGTGGGACGAAGCGTTCAACTTTGCTGCCACAAAGTTCAAAGGCATCCAGGCCAAGTATGGCAAAGACGCTGTCGGCGGCATCACCTCGTCACGCTGCACCAACGAAGAAGTCTATGTGGTGCAGAAGCTGATCCGCGCCGGCTTCGGCAACAACAATGTCGATACGTGCGCCCGCGTCTGCCATTCGCCGACCGGCTACGGCCTGTCGTCCACCTTCGGCACCTCCGCCGGCACCCAGGATTTCGACTCGGTGGAAGACACTGATGTGGTTGTCATCATCGGCGCCAATCCGACCGATGGGCATCCGGTGTTCGCCTCGCGCCTGAAGAAGCGCCTGCGCCAGGGCGCCAAGCTGATCGTGGTCGATCCGCGCCGCACCGACATCGTCCGCTCGGCGCATATCGAGGCTCAGCACCATCTGCCGCTGCTGCCCGGCACCAATGTCGCCGTGCTTACGGCGATGGCGCATGTCATCGTCACCGAAGGCTTGGTCAACGAGACCTTCGTGCGTGAGCGTTGCGACTGGAGCGAGTTCGAGGACTGGGCGAGCTTTGTTGCCGAACCCTCGCGAAGCCCGGAAGCCACCGCCGTCCAGACCGGGGTCGATCCGAAGGAACTGCGTGCGGCCGCCCGTCTCTATGCCACCGGCGGCAATGGCGCGATCTATTACGGCCTCGGCGTCACCGAACACAGCCAGGGTTCGACCACGGTCATCGCCATCGCCAATCTCGCCATGGCGACCGGCAATATCGGCCGTCCCGGCGTCGGCGTGAATCCGCTGCGCGGCCAGAACAATGTGCAGGGCTCCTGCGACATGGGCTCGTTCCCGCACGAACTGCCGGGTTATCGCCACATCGCCGGTGATGCGGTGCGCGAGCAGTTTGAGGCGATGTGGAACGTGAAGCTCAATCCGGAGCCGGGCCTGCGCATCCCCAACATGTTCGACGCCGCTACCGAAGGCACCTTCATGGGCCTTTATGTACAAGGCGAAGACATCCTGCAGTCCGATCCTAACACCTCGCATGTGGTCGCGGCGCTGTCGTCGATGGAATGCGTCATCGTGCATGATCTCTTCCTCAACGAGACCGCCAACTACGCCCACGTGTTCTTCCCGGGGTCGACCTTCCTGGAGAAGAACGGCACTTTCACCAACGCCGAACGTCGCATCCAGCGCGTGCGCAAGGTGATGTCGCCGAAGAACGGCATGGAAGACTGGGAAGTCACCTTGGGCTTCGCCAAGGCGCTCGGCTTCGAGATGAACTATACCGATCCGTCCCAGATCATGGACGAGATCGCGGCGTTGACGCCGACTTTCGCCGGCGTCTCCTACGAGAAGCTGGAAAAGGAAGGTTCGGTGCAGTGGCCGTGCAACGAGAAGCAGCCGCTGGGCACGCCGATCATGCACATGGATGGCTTCGTGCGTGGCAAGGGCAAGTTCATGCGTACCGAATATGTAGCGACGGACGAGCGCACCGGTCCGCGCTTCCCGCTGTTGCTCACCACCGGCCGCATTCTCAGTCAGTACAATGTTGGCGCGCAGACCCGCCGCACCGATAACGTCGTCTGGCACGAGGAAGATCGGCTCGAACTGCATCCGCACGATGCCGAACAGCGCGGCATCCGCGATGGCGACTGGGTGCGGCTGCAGAGCCGTGCCGGCGAGACGACCCTGCGTGCGCTCATCACCGAGCGTGTGGCGCCGGGCGTGGTCTATACGACCTTCCATCACCCGACCACGCAGGCCAATGTCATCACCACGGAGTTCTCGGACTGGGCCACCAATTGTCCGGAATACAAGGTGACGGCGGTGCAGATCTCGCCCTCGAACGGTCCGTCGGAATGGCAGAAGGAATATGAGGAGCAGGCCCGCCAGTCGCGCCGGATTGCGCCGTTGGAGGCCGCCGAATAATCCATGTTTGAGCCGGTTCGCAAAGCTGCCCGAAAAGTCTGGCGCCGTCACGGCGTCAGCGAGGGGCTGCGCGCCGTACCTGAAGAGACTGCGCTGGCGATCACCTATAACGGCGGGACCTATGCCGTCATGATGGGAACGCCGCAGGATTACCGGGACTTCGCCTATGGCTTCAGCCTGAGTGAGGGGGTGGTTGCAGACATCGGCGAGATCGAAAGCTTCGAGGCCGTCGAATTCGACGATGGTGTCGAGCTGCGCATGTGGCTATCCTCCGACAAGGCAGAAAGCATCAGCGCGCGGCGTCGGCAGATTGCAGGCCCGACGGGCTGCGGATTGTGCGGCATCGACTCGATCACCGAAGCGGTAAAACCAGCTGCGGTGGTCGGAGCGGGTGGCTCATTCACTTTCGGTCAGATCATGACGGCAGTGGATGCGCTTGCGCCGTTGCAGAAGATCAATATCGAGACGCGCGCCGTGCATGCGGCGGCATTCTGGACGCCGGATCACGGTATCGTCGCGCTGCGCGAGGATGTCGGTCGCCACAATGCGCTCGACAAGCTCGCGGGCTCGCTGGCGCAAGCCAGGATCGATACAGGGCAGGGCATGGTGCTGCTCACCAGCCGTGTCTCCGTCGAAATGGTGCAGAAGACCGCTGCCATCGGTGCGCCACTGATGGTGTCCGTTTCCGCGCCCACTGCGCTTGCCATCCGTCTGGCCGAAGCTGCGGGCATCACGCTCGCCGCGATCGCGCGTAGCGACGGTTTCGAGGTTTTCACACATCCGCACCGCGTCACCGCGGGCGTTTCGGGACAAGACAATGGACACCCACGTGCACACTTCGTCGCCTGACCGGCTGATCTACATGGCCAACCAGATCGGCGACTTCTTCAACAGCCAGGGTCATGACAAGGCCGTGGCGGGCATCGCCGAGCACATCAAGAAGTTCTGGGACCCGCGCATGCGGAAGAAGATCTTCGAGCACATCGACAATGGCGGGGCAGGGCTGAAGCCGAATGTGCTGGAAGCGATCACGTCGCTGAAGAAGTGACGCTGTTGCGTCGTTCCGGGTTCGCGCCTGTGGCGCCCCCCGGAATGACGAATATTAGGCCTCCCCCGGCGTCTGTGCCTTCACTGCGAGCGCATGCACGGTTCCGGCGAGTTCCGCAGCCAGCAGGGTATTGATCATCCGGTGCCGGTCGATCCGGCTCTTCCCTTCGAAGGCCTCCGACACAATATTGACCCTGAAATGGGTTTCACCCTCGGGACGGTGGCCCATGTGACCGGCATGCAGATGCGACTCATCGGTCACGGTTAGGCTGTGGGGCGAGAAAGCCTCCGTCAGCTTCTTTGTGATGTTATCTTTCATGGTCATGATGACCGGCTTAGCCGCTCGGGCGGGGGGCCGCAATCGTGATGTCATGTCGGCCGGCAGGGGTGGTATCTCCCTCGTGGAGGGCCTGTGAGGGTAATCCGAATGTCAAGACTTGAAGCTTTGTGCGTTGCGTAGTCAAAGTCAGCCATGCCCATCGACTCATCCAAATTCTTCGACAGCATCCGTATCAAGCCGAACAAGCTGAGTGCGAAGCAGCAAGCCGCTGCCCGCGAGGCGTCGGTGATGTGCGAGTGGCCCGAATGCAAGAACAAGGGCCCCCATCGTGCGCCGAAGGGCCGTGCGCAGGACAAGGAATATTGGCATTTCTGCCTGAATCACGTCCGCGAATACAATCAGGGCTACAACTTCTTCCAGGGCATGGCCCCGGATGCCGTTGCCAGTTACCAGAAGGACGCGCTGACGGGCCACCGTCCGACCTGGAAAATGGGCGCTAATGGCACCAAGGGCAAAGGCAAGACCGGCGCGGCCAATCTCGACGGCGCCGTCGATCCATTCTCCATGTTCGATGAGATGAATGGCCTCGGCCGTGGTCGCCGCCGCGCTCAGGCGGAAGCGCCGAAGCCCGAAGCGCGCAAGGTCATGAATGCCGAGCGCAAGGCGCTCCAGGTCATGGGCCTGACCGCCGAGGCGACGCTGGACGACGTCAAGGCCAAGTACAAGGCGCTGGTCAAACAGCACCACCCGGACGCCAACGGTGGCGACCGCTCCACGGAAGATCGCCTGATCGAAGTCATCAAGGCTTACAACTACTTGAAGACGGTTATCCGGGCTTAGGCTCTGCCTTCGGGTGGCCTCGCCACCCATTCCGCCCGTCATCCTAAGGAGCCGCGTAGCGGCGTCTCGAAGGATGGCCGAAGAGCGCCGGGCCATGCCATTTCATGGTTCGAGACGGCGCTGCGCGCCTCCTCACCATGAGGGACTGCGGAAGTGGCCTCGGGCGCACCCATACTTCCAATTAACCATCTGCTCCGTCCGTCGATCCTCCGCCGCAATTCCGCCCGTCGTCGAATCTTCAATCTCTTTTCACCATCGCCCGAATGGAACCGGGCCCTCACGGGTGGTTGTGTTGCGAGCAGGGCGCCTTAAGGCTAATATTTCGAAATGAATAAGGACAAATTTGTCTTTATTCGTTGGGGTGTCGGTTTCAGCCGGCTGCGGAGTTTCATCTTGATCAATCGCACGCTCGTTCGCGCGCTGCTCACCTCGGCCGTGTTGTCGGCCGGTGCGCTGTTGGCTGGCTGCAACGGCGAGCAGATGTCGCTGGCCAATAATGCCAAGGCGAACAAGCCGATTCCGGAGAAGATGCTGGCCGAGATGGCGGCCAAGGACATGGATCCGCAGTCACCGATGCTGATCCGTCTGTTCAAACAGGAGGCCGAACTCGAGGTCTGGAAGCAGACGCGCTCAGGCCAGTTCGCGCTGCTGAAGACCTATCCGATCTGCCGTTGGTCTGGTGACCTCGGTCCGAAGATCAGGGAAGGTGACCGCCAGGCGCCGGAAGGTTTCTACGCGATTACGCCGGCTCAGATGAACCCGCAGTCGTCCTACTATCTCTCCTTCAACATGGGCTATCCGAACGCGTTCGATAAATCGCTCGGCCGCACCGGCTCGCAATTGATGGTGCATGGCGATTGCTCGTCGCGCGGCTGCTACGCCATGACCGATGAGCAGATTTCGGAAATCTATTCGTTCGGCCGCGAGAGCTTCTTCGGCGGCCAGCGTGCCTTCCAGGTGCAGGCCTATCCATTTCGCATGACGCCGGTGAACATGGCGCGTCATCGCAACAATCCGAACATGCCGTTCTGGAAGATGATCAAGCAGGGCTATGATCATTTCGAAGTGACGAAGCAGGAGCCGAAGGTTGAGTTTTGCGAGCAGCGCTACGTGTTCGATCCCGCTGCGCCTGCCGGCTCGAACAGGCCGCTGACCTTCAACGCCTCAGCCAAATGCCCGGTCTATGAAGTGCCGGCCGAGATCGCCGACGCCGTTCGCGCGAAGGAGGCGTCGGACGATGCCAAGACGGCGGAGCTGATCTCGAAGGGCACGCCGATGGCGCAGCGCCGCCCGGACATCGATGGCGGCATGAACCGGATCTTCGCTTCCAAGATTCCCGAAGGCTCGACCGGCCTGTCGGAGCCGGATCTGCCGGGCTCGCAGAGCGTCGCTTATACGCGTGCGCCTGGCACCATCCCGCCTCACGTCAATCCGCCGAAGGCGACGGCCATGGCAACGGCTTCGCCGTCGTTCGCTGCCTCGATGTTTGCGTCGTCGGATGAGACGGCTTTGCCTGCGGCCCCGGCCACGACGCGCGTTGCCGCCGCTTCGTCGGAGAGCGGCTTCTTCAGCAGCCTCGCCCGGAAGGTGGGTATCGGCGGTGACGATACGACGGCAACCGCGGCATCGGCCCCTGTTGCCGTGCCCGTCCCCGTGGCGAAGCCGAAGTCTGCCGTTGCCAGCAAGTCCGGTCCGGCGCCTGCACCCGCAGCGAAGCCTGCTGCTCCCGCTTCGGCCGCTGTCGCTGCGACCGGCCGTCCGCCGCTGAAGCCGACGGTTGCGGCCGAGCCTGCTGCGCCGGTTGCCTCAGCCAGTGCCTCCCTATCCGGCGCGGCGCCGGTGATCTCGGGCAATTCCTTCGACAGCCGCTTCTCGGCGATGCGCTGATCGTGCACGCGGTCAGGTCAGGTTGGCCGGCCGATCCGCGACACGCTTGATCACCGTCACGCTTCGTACGCCGTCGAGTTCCCGCAGCTTTGCCGGATAGGTCGCAATATCCTGCGACGACACTTTGTTGAGCAGGATCGAGAGTTCATCGATCCCCTGCGGATCGCGGCTCTCCACGAGAAAGCGTTTCACCTGACCGGCGCGCAGCGTCAGCGTTTCCCGCAGGAGCTCCGGCGTCAGCGCATTGTTCTCCACTTCCACCTTCAGCATGCAGGTCTGGCTGCGGGAACGATAGGCTTCCTCCAGCGGCTTCATGCCGGCGAGAATGATCAGGATAATCACCGTGGACGCGCCGGCAGCGAGATAAAGTCCGCCGCCGACCGCGAGCCCGATCGCCGCCACCGTCCATATGCTCGCGGCCGTTGTCAGTCCCTTGATGATCTCGCCGCGCACGAGGATCGCCCCCGCGCCGAGAAAGCCGATTCCCGACACCACCTGCGCCGCGATACGCGAGGGATCGAGCACCACATGTTCCTGCGTGAGGATATGGGTGAAGCCATATTGCGAGACCAGCATGACCAGACAGGAGCCGACACAGACGAGCATGTGCGTGCGGATGCCCGCGGCCCACAGCAGCCGCTCGCGCTCGAAGCCGATCAGGCTGCCGAGCGCGGCCGCGGAGACGAGGCGGATCATCATTTCGGTGTGGGACAGCATCGGCAATTCCTCGCGGAGTGCGCGAGGATGGCAACGATGAGGAGCGGGGGCAAGTTCCGTCAGATTTAGCCGTAGGACGGATTAGCGAAGCGTAATCCGCCGGCGAGCATATAATTGAAACACCGCGGCGGATTACGGCTTCGCCTCATCCGCCCTGCGGCAATGCCTTACGCATACCGACCGTGGCAGTGCTTGAACTTCTTGCCTGACCCGCACGGGCAGTCCTCGTTGCGTCCGACCTTGCCCCAGGTCTGCGGATTGTTCGGATCGCGCTGCGCGGCCGGCACGACGGCCGCCCCTGACGGCGCCAACGCGACGTTTGCGAAGGCCATCTCGTCCTCGCCCGTGTTCGGATTGAGCTTGTGCGCTTCCATGACAGGCAATTCGGGCTGCTGTTCGGGCGGCACGATCTCGACGCGCATCAGCTGCGCCGTGACCGCCTCGCGCATGTTCGAGATCAGGGCCTCGAACAGGTTGAATGCTTCTGCCTTGTATTCCTGCAGCGGATCGCGCTGGCCATAGCCGCGCAGGCCGATCACTTGGCGCAGGTGGTCCAGCATCACCAGATGCTCGCGCCACAGATGGTCGAGGGTTTGCAGCAGGATCGTCTTCTCGACGTAACGCATCACGTCGGGACCCCACTGGGCGACCTTGGCCGCCATGTGCTCGTCGGCCTTCTGCTCGACGCGGCTGAGGATTTCCTCATCCGCGATGCCTTCTTCCTTGGCCCATTCGTCTACGGGCAGATCGAGGTCGAGCACGCGCTTCAGCTCTTCCTTCAGGCCGGCGACATCCCACTGCTCGGCATACTGGTTTTCCGGCACGTGCTTGGAGACGAGTTCGTCGATAAAGGCGTGACGCATGTCAGCCACGGTCTCAGCAACGCTTTCGTTCTTCATCAGGTCGATGCGCTGCTCGAAAATGACCTTGCGCTGGTCGTTCTGCACGTCGTCATATTTCAGCAGGTTCTTGCGGATGTCGAAGTTGCGCGCCTCGACCTTCTGCTGCGCCTTTTCCAGCGCCTTGTTGATCCACGGATGGATGATCGCCTCGCCTTCCTTCAGGCCGAGCCGGGTCAGCATGGTGTCGAGCCGATCCGATCCGAAGATGCGCATCAGGTCGTCTTCCAGCGACAGATAGAACTTCGAGCGGCCGGGGTCGCCCTGTCGGCCGGAGCGGCCGCGCAGCTGGTTGTCGATGCGGCGCGACTCATGGCGTTCGGAGCCTATGATGTAGAGCCCGCCCGGCTTCTCGACGGTCTTGGCGGGCTTGTTGCCCTTCGCCGGCTCAATCTCGACGGTTTCCTTGGCGTTCAGCACGGCCTCGCGGAACTTGTCGATCTCGGCCTTGATCTCGGCGATCTTGGCCGCCTTCGCAGCTTCGTCCTCGATGCCCGCGGTCTCGACCTGCGTGCGCATTTCCAGCGAGCCGCCGAGTTTGATGTCGGTGCCACGGCCGGCCATGTTGGTGGCGATGGTGATGGCGCCAGGCACGCCGGCTTCGGCGACGATGTAAGCTTCCTGCTCATGGAAGCGCGCATTCAGCACCGCGAACAACTTTGCCGGCTTGCCCGAGCGCGCAGCAGCATAGAGCTTCTCCATCCCCTTGGGATCGGCGAAGTCGATCATCTTGTAGCCGTTCTTGAGCAGGTATTCGGCCAGCACTTCCGATTTCTCGATCGATGCCGTACCCACCAGCACCGGCTGCATCCGCGCATTGGCGCGCTGAATCTCGGCCAGGATCGCGGCGTTCTTTTCGTTCTGGGTGCGATAGACCTCGTCGTCTTCATCCAGACGGTTGATGCCGATATTGGTCGGCACCTCGACGACTTCGAGCTTGTAGATGTCGAACAGTTCGTCCGCTTCGGTCAGCGCCGTACCGGTCATGCCGGCGAGTTTGCCGTACATGCGGAAGTAGTTCTGGAAAGTGATCGAGGCCAGCGTCTGGTTTTCCGGCTGGACCGTCACATGTTCCTTGGCTTCCAGCGCCTGGTGCAGGCCTTCCGAGTAACGGCGGCCCTGCATCATGCGGCCGGTAAATTCATCGATGATGATCACCTCGTCATTGCGGACGATGTAGTCCTTGTCACGGGTGAATAGCGAATGGGCGCGCAGCGCCTGATTGACGTGGTGCACGACGGAGACGTTCTCGACGTCGTACAGGTTCTCGCCCTTGAGCTGGCCGGCATCGCGCAGCAGTGTCTCGATCTTCTCCATACCGGCTTCGGTCAGCGTCACCGTGCGCTGCTTCTCGTCGACTTCGAAATCGGTCTTCTTCTCGAGCGAGGGCAGGAAGGTGTCGATGGTGTTGTAGAATTCCGAACGGTCGTCGAGCGGGCCGGAGATGATCAGCGGCGTGCGCGCTTCGTCGATCAGGATCGAGTCGACTTCGTCGACGATCGCAAAATTGTGCCCGCGCTGGACCATGTCCTCGAGCCGGTACTTCATGTTGTCGCGCAGATAGTCGAAGCCGTATTCGTTGTTGGTGCCGTAGGTGATGTCGCAGGCATAGGCCGCCTGGCGCTCGGCATCGTCGAGGCCGTGCACGATCACGCCGGTGGTGAGGCCCAGGAAACCGTAGATCTGGCCCATCCAGCTCGAGTCGCGCTTGGCGAGGTAGTCGTTGACGGTGACGACATGCACGCCCTTGCCGGCCAGCGCGTTAAGATAGACGGCGAGGGTGGCGACGAGGGTCTTGCCTTCGCCGGTCTTCATTTCGGCGATGTCGCCTTCATGCAGCACCATGCCGCCGATCAGCTGCACGTCGAAATGGCGCTGGCCGAGGGTGCGCTTGGCCGCTTCGCGCACCGTGGCAAAGGCAGGCACGAGGATATCGTCGAGCGTCTTGCCGGCGGCGAGCTGCGCCTTGAATTCGTCGGTGCGGGCCTTTAGCGCTTCGTCGGAGAGCGCGGCGATTTCGCTTTCCATCGCATTGATGGCGGCGACGCGCGATTGATACGTCTTGATGCGGCGGTCGTTGGCGGAGCCGAAGAGCTTGCGGGCGAGCGCGCCGATCATCACGAAATCCTGTCTTCTCGATGCGGCCCTGGAGGGCCGTGGAATTGGTTCAGCGGATCGCCCCGCGATGGTCTGCGGCGCATCGCCTGCCGGCCACGATATCGAAGGCCGTCGGGTGATAGTGGAGGTCGGGCGATCAAGGGTTCAATGGCCTCGGCGCAGCCGAAATCGCACCTTCGCCACCGGCCCGGTCGGGGAGAGATATGGGGCGTCCGGGGGGATGTCAACGGCGGCAAGGTGTCAAGGATTTCATGATTTTGACAGAGTTTTCGCGTTGCCAAAATGGGTAGTTTGGGAGACTGTCCGCCGTCCCAAACAGGCACCCTACAGATTGAGGAATTCCCGATGTTCAACGTTTCGCCCGCCCAGAAGCCGGGCAAGCGCCCCGGCCTGATCCTGGCCTCTCTCACCGGCGCTGTTGCGGTGGCGTTCCTGTCCAGTTTCCCGGTTTACGCGCAAGACGCCAATCCGGTTCTGGCCAAGGTCAATGGCCAGGAAATCCGCCAGAGCGACGTCGCCATCGCGGAAGAAGAGCTCGGGCCGAGCCTCGCCCAGATGGACCCGGCGACCCGCAAGGACAACGTGCTGTCGTTCCTGATCGACATGAAGATCGTCGCCAAGGCGGCCGAGGACAAGAAGGTCGCCGACCGCGACGACTTCAAGGCCAAGCTGGCTTTCGCCCGCAACCGCCTGCTGATGGACAGCCTGCTCGGCACCGAAGGCAAGGAAGCGTTGACCGATGCCAATATGAAGAAGGTCTATGACGACGCTGCCAAGCAGATTTCCGGCGAGCAGGAGGTTCATGCCCGCCACATCCTGGTGGAGACCGAGGACGAGGCCAAGAAGATCGCCGAGGAACTGAAGAAGGGCGCCAACTTTGCCGAACTGGCGAAGAAGTCGTCGAAGGATCCGGGCGCGGCCGATGGTGGCGATCTCGGCTTCTTCACCAAGGACCAGATGGTGCCGGAATTCTCCAAGGTCGCCTTTGAGCTGGAGCCGGGCAAGATTTCGGACCCGGTGAAGTCGCAGTTCGGCTGGCACATCATCAAGGTCGAGGAAAAGCGCAACCGTCAGGCGCCGAGCTTCGATCAGGTGAAGCCGCAGATCGAGCAGTATGTCGTCCGCAAGGCGCAGGCGGATTATGTCACCAAATTGCGCGAGGGCGCGAAGGTGGAGCGTCTCGATCAGGCTGCTGCGAAGCCGGCGGAAGCCGCTCCGGCCGCAAAGGATGCACCGAAGCCGTCCGACAACAAGATGGCGCCTCCTGCAAAGAAGTAAGCACGACGCTAGCTGCTGAAACGCGAAAGCCCGCCGAAAGGCGGGCTTTTGTTATGTGTGTGAATGACTAAGGCCGCCTGCAGCCATCCTTCGAGACGCCGCTACGCGGCTCCTCAGGATGAGGGACGGAGAATCGAGATCCTGAGCTGAACGGGCATTATTCCGAACAAAAGCAGCCGAAAACCACCTCGACTGCTTTATGAGTCGACTCTTAGGATGAGGACTGAGGATGGCTCTGTAGAAGATCCTCATGGTGAGGAGCCCGCGAAGCGGGCGTCTCGAACCATGCAGGCCGAGCACTATCCTCTTTGCGCTTCGCCAAATCCTCTAGCCCTGCCCTTGCGGGGAGGGAGAAGAAAGATCAGCCAATCTTCCTGCCGATATCCAGAAACTTCTGCCGGCGCTGCTGACGCAAAGCTGTGCTGTCCATGCCGTTCAGTTCCTTGAGTGCCTGCGCGATCGCATCGCCGGTCGTCGCGATCATGGCTGCGGGATCGCGATGGGCACCGCCGGGCGGCTCCTTGAGCACCATGTCGATCACGCCGAAGCGAAGCAGGTCCTGCGCGGTGATCTTCATGTTGGTCGCGGCTTCCTGCGCCTTCGATGAATCGCGCCACAGGATCGAGGACGCCGCTTCCGGCGAGATCACGCTGTAGATCGCGTGTTCCAGCATCAGCACCTTGTTAGCGGTGGCGATGGCGATGGCGCCGCCTGAGCCGCCTTCACCGATGATGACGGCGATATTGGGCACGCCGAGCGCGAGGCAGGCATCGGTGGAGCGCGCGATGGCTTCCGCCTGCCCGCGCTCTTCCGCGCCGATGCCGGGATAAGCGCCGGCGGTGTCCACCAGCGACAACACCGGAATGCCGAAACGGTCGGCCATCTCCATCAGGCGAACGGCCTTGCGATAACCTTCGGGGCGGGCCATGCCGAAATTGTGCTTGAGGCGGGTTTCGGTGGTCGAGCCTTTTTCCTGACCGAGCACGCAGACGCTCTCGCCGCGGAAACGGCCGAAGCCTGCGATCAGCGCTTCGTCCTCGCCGAATTTGCGGTCGCCGGCGAGCGGGGTGAATTCAGTGACCAGCGAGTCGATGTAGTTGACACAATGTGGACGCTGCGGATGGCGCGCGACCTGGGTCTTCTGCCACGGCGTCAGGTTCGCATAGAGCTCGTGCAGCGCGGCGACTGCCTTGTCCTCGATACGGACGATCTCCTCGCCGATATCGCTGCCACCGGCGGCGAGCACGCGCAGTTCGTCGATCTTGGAATCAAGCTCGGCAACCGGCTTTTCGAAGTCGAGGTAGCTGCGCATGGGGTCGGACATTCGTTCAATATGGGGAGATCGGGCGGCAGGCAAAACTGCGGTGGCAGGCTTTTCGGGTGAAACAGTGGCCGGAGTCAAGCCGAGAAGGTTTCTTTTAGTTGATAAATCAAAGGGTTGATTTTTGGTTGCCGTGCGACGCATTGCGCCGGCACCACCACCAGATGGCGCCGCCGAGGACAATCGCAAGCACCAAGACGACCAAGACGCTGTAATGCCTGGCCTTGTGCTCGAGGCCGGCGAGCCCGCCAAAATGTTCGAGCGCGGAGACGGCGAAGGCGGCCGGCAGCACATGCGCGGGCGCCCAGATCAGTGCGGCGGGGATGTTTACCGGAGCGAATTTTGCTGGCGCCATGCCGAGCGCGCCGGCGGTGACCGGCACGAAAGCGCGGATCGGCGGCACGAAACGGGCAAGGAACACCGCCCAGACACCGAAACGATCGAAGAAGGTTTCGCTCTGCGCAACGACGCCGGGATAGTTCTTCAGCGGCCAAGCCTGCAACAATGCGCGCTGCCGCACATGTCCGGCCCAGTACGCACCGCCATCGCCGAGGACAGCTCCGAGGACCGCCGCTGCCAGCACGCCGGCAAGGCTGAGGTCACCCGCCGGGATCAGGGCCGAGAGGGCCAGGATCAGCGTCGTACCGGGGATGAAGGTGCCGAGCACCGGGATCGCCTCCAGCAGCGCGGCCAGGAATACGGTGAGATAGCCGAGCCAGGCATGGGCACCGACGAATTGTGTGATGGTGTCGATGATGTGGTGCACGAAAGTCCGATCTGGCCGGGTGGCCAAGGATTACCTCAATGAATGGCAGCTACTTTAGCATCGCCCAATTCGCAGGGCAGGGCTCCAAAAACCGTCATTACAACCTATCTATATGATTACATTTTGGAACTTTGCCGTTCGCTTTGACGTCCCCTTGGGCTTTGTCCGGCCGCGGCTCTCTGCTACGTTCCGCAAAGCACCCCATCCGTAGCCAAACTGAAAGACTGGTTTCGGCATTCCCGGGACCACGGAGGATCGATGACCGCCGCCATGACCAAAGCGCAAGACCAGCAGGAAGCGTTGACCGGCATTCCCGACATCAAAGTGTCGGTGCGCAAGGTATTCGGTATCGATTCCGACCTCGAAGTGCCTGCCTTCTCCTATGGCGATCCGCATGTGCCGGATGCCGATCCCGATTACCGCTTCGACCGCGCCACGACCCTCGCGATTCTCGCCGGCTTCGCCCGCAATCGCCGCGTGATGGTCACCGGTTTCCACGGTACCGGCAAGTCGACCCATATCGAGCAGGTCGCGGCTCGCCTGAACTGGCCCTGCGTGCGCGTCAATCTCGACAGCCACATCAGCCGTATCGACCTCGTCGGCAAGGATTCCATCGTCGTCCGCGACGGCAAGCAGGTCACGGAGTTCCGCGACGGCATTTTGCCTTGGGCGCTGCAGCACAATGTCGCGCTGGTGTTCGACGAATACGACGCCGGCCGTCCGGACGTGATGTTCGTGATCCAGCGCGTGCTGGAAGTCGCCGGCCGCCTGACGCTGCTGGACCAGAACAAGGTCATTAAGCCGCACCCGGCCTTCCGCCTGTTCGCGACCGCGAACACGGTCGGTCTCGGCGATACGTCAGGTCTCTATCACGGCACCCAGCAGATCAATCAGGGCCAGATGGACCGCTGGTCGATCGTCACCACGTTGAACTATCTCGCTCACGACGAGGAAGTGAAGATCGTGCTGGCGAAGGCCAAGCACTATCAAACCGCCGAGGGCAAGGACATCGTCAACAAGATGGTGCGCCTCGCCGACCTCACGCGCAACGCCTTCGCCAATGGCGATCTCTCCACGGTGATGAGCCCGCGTACGGTGATCACCTGGGCCGAGAACTCCGACATCTTCGGCGATATCGGCTTTGCCTTCCGTGTGACCTTCCTCAACAAGTGCGACGAACTCGAGCGTCCTTTGGTCGCCGAATTCTATCAGCGCTGCTTCAATGCCGAGCTGCCGGAAAGCTCGGTGAACGTGGCGCTGACCTGAGGCCGATTAGATGGAAGTCCAGATCGAGACAACATACGGCGCGACGAAGAAGTTCGTCGCCGCCGGTCTCGGGGACTTCAATCGATCACATCAGACCGTCAGTCCGCTGAAATCATTCGCGGTGACCGTGAAAGAGAAAGACGTCGCCCGCGGCGGCTTGGTTACTGAAGGGGTCGGGACATGGATGATCGTCACGCTGTTGTGGGTCGAGGATGGATACCGGGCACGCGGGTTCGGTTCGTCCCTGCTACAGGCTGCGGAAACCGAAGCAAGGCGAAGAGGTGCGACAGGTCTATTGGTCGATACCTATTCGTTTCAAGCGCCAGCTTTCTATAAGAAGCACGGATATCTGGCGTATGGACAAGTCGACGACTTTCCCGAACCGGGAATGACGTGGTTCCGATTCAAGAAGGCGTTGTGATGTCGTCGCCCAACATTAAGTTCAGGACTGGAGCCAAGGAAGCGCCGACAGAGCCGTTCAAGCGCTCGGTGGCCTCCGCATTGCGCGCGATCGCCAGGACGCCGGAGCTGGAAGTCACGTTCGCGGCCGAGAAGCCCGGCCTCGCGCCCGGCAAGGCGCGGTTGCCGGAGCCGGCGCGCAAGCTGAGCAAGCGCGATGCCGCCATCGTGCGCGGTCATGCCGACTCGATCGCGCTGAAGCTCGCCTGCCACGATCCGAAGGTGCACCGCAAGCTGATGCCCGGCAATCCGCAGGCGCGTTCGGTGTTCGAGGCCGTCGAGCAGGCGCGCGTCGAGGCGATCGGCTCGCGCCGCATGGCCGGCGTCGCCAAGAATCTCGGCGCCATGCTGGAAGATCACTTTCACCGCGGAAAATTCGACGAGATCACCGACCGTGCCGATGCGCCGCTGGCCGATGCGCTCGCGATGCTGGTGCGGGAGCGCCTGACGGGCCTTGCGCCGCCTGCCGCAGCGAGGAAAGTCGTCGATCTCTGGCGTCCGATCCTCGAAGAGAAGATCGGCGCGCGCCTCGATCAGCTCGAAAGCCTCACCGAGAATCAGGCCCGGTTCGGCGATGCCATTCACAGCCTGCTCTCCGATCTCGATCTCGGCGATGACCGTGACGCCCAGCCCGATGACGAGGAGAGCGATGACGACGAGCGTCAGGGCGAGAACAATCAGGACGGCGCCGAAGGCTCGCCGGAAAGCGACGCCGCGCAGGAGATGAGCGCGGACCAGGCGCAGCAGTCGTCGGACGAGATGACTGACAGCGCCATGGAGAGCGCGCAGGCCTCCGCCTCGGACACGTTCGACGAAGACGGTGAGATGGGCGACGACGAGACGCCCGGCGAAGCGACGCGTCCGAATTCGCGCAACCAGAACGAACGCCTCGGTCCCGAATATCACGCCTTCGCGCCGAAATATGACGAAATCATCGCCGCCGAAGACCTGTGCGATCACGACGAGCTGGAGCGTCTGCGCGCCTATCTCGACAAGCAGCTCGCGCATCTGCAGGGCGTCGTCGCGCGCCTTGCCAACCGGCTGCAGCGCAAGCTGATGGCGCAGCAGAACCGCGCCTGGGATTTCGACCTCGAGGAAGGTATCCTCGACCCCGCGCGGTTGTCTCGCGTGGTCACCGATCCGTTCTCGCCGCTGTCATTCATGCACGAGAAGGAAGCGACGTTCCGCGATACGGTCGTCACGCTGCTGCTCGACAATTCCGGCTCGATGCGCGGCCGCCCGATCACCGTCGCTGCCACCTGCGCCGATATCCTCGCGCGCACGCTGGAGCGTTGCGGCGTCAAGGTCGAAATTCTCGGCTTCACCACGCGGGCGTGGAAGGGCGGGCAATCGCGCGAGGCGTGGCTGGCGGCCGGCAAGCCGGCCAATCCCGGCCGCCTCAACGATCTCCGCCACATCATCTACAAATCCGCCGACGCCCCCTGGCGCCGTGCGCGCAAGAATCTCGGCCTGATGATGCGCGAAGGGCTCCTGAAGGAGAACATCGACGGCGAGGCGCTCGATTGGGCGCATAAGCGCCTGCTCGGCCGTCCCGAACAGCGCAAGATCCTGATGATGATCTCCGACGGCGCACCGGTGGACGACTCCACGCTGTCGGTGAATCCCGGCAATTATCTGGAGCGTCACCTCCGCCACATCATCGAGGAGATCGAGACCCGCTCGCCGGTCGAACTGATCGCCATCGGCATCGGCCATGACGTCACGCGCTATTATCGTCGCGCCGTGACCATCGTGGATGCCGAAGAACTCGGCGGCGCCATCACCGAGAAGCTCGCCGAACTTTTCAGCGAGACGAATGGGCCCGCGCCAAGCCACGGCCGGCGGCGAAGGGCGAACTGAGGTCATGTACTCCGCCCTCATCCTGAGGAGCCGCGAAGCGGCGTCTCGAAGGATGGCCGAGCACTCCATTCATGGTTCGAGACGCGCGCTTTGCGCGCTCCTCACCATGAGGGTGGTGGGCGTGGCAAAGTAGTTCATCATCATGCTCACCCGCCGCTCCATGCTCGCCTCGCTCGCCGCCACCGCGGCGCTGCCGGCGATGGGGCGCGCGCAACCGGTCCCCGTTCCGGCGCCGGCTTCCGCCAAAGCGGCGGAAAAGATCTCCGTCGATGCCCGCCCGGTGCCGGCCTTCGACACCCGCGATCCGTCGCGCACCCGTTTCGGTTCGCTGCAATATCGCAGCGGCCTCGTGCTCACGTCGTCCTATCGCGACTTCGGCGGCATTTCCGCGTTGCGGCTCGACGACAAGGGTGAACGCTTTGTCGCGCTCAGCGACAAGGGCATGTGGTTCACTGGCAAGATTACTTATGGCGGCGCCATCATGACAGGCCTCGTCGATGTGGAAGCCGCGCCGATTCTGGGCGCCGACGGCAAACCGCTCGAAGCACGCGGCTGGTATGATAGCGAAGCCCTCGCCCTCGAGGACGGTATCGCCTATGTCGGCTTCGAGCGGGTGCATCAGATCGTGAAGTTCGATTTCGCGCGCGATGGCGTCTATGCGCGCGGCGAGCCAATCCCGCAGCCGATCGGCATGCGCAGGTTGCCGGACAACAAGAGTCTGGAATCGCTGGTTCTGGTGTCGAGGGAGAAGTTCAAGTCTTCGCCGCTGGCCGGCATGTTGCTGGCGATCTCCGAGCGCGGCCTCGATAGCGCCGGCAACATTCAGTGCTGGATCATCGGCGGCAAGGCGCCGGCGACATTCGGCATTCGCCGCACGCTGAAATACGACATCAGCGACGCCGCCCAGCTGCCGTCCGGCGATCTGCTGTTGCTGGAGCGCAAATTCTCGCTGTTCGGCGACACCGGCATTCGCATTCGCCGCATTCCGCTGGCCGCGGTGGTGCCCAACGCCGTGCTCGACGGCGCGACCATTCTCGAAGCGGATCTCGGCTATGAGATCGACAATTTCGAAGGCATCGACACCCACGAGACCGAGCATGGTGAGACGGTCATCACGCTGATCTCCGACAACAACTTCTCGATGCTCCAGCGAACGCTGCTGATGCAGTTCACGCTCATTGAATAGCACTCATCCGCTCTAAGGCGGAGTTCACGCCGCGGCGCCTTCTTGCGGTGTTCCGCGCGCCAGCAGTTCCCGCACCTCCGCTGCCGGTACAGGCTTGCTGAACAGATAACCCTGCATCTCCGTGCAGCCGAGCGCGCGCAGCAATTCCTTCTGCGGCAGGGTCTCAACGCCTTCCGCCGTGGTCGTCATCTGCTGCGAGGCCGCAATGTTCACCACTGCCTGCACGATCGAGGACGAGCCATGGGCGTCGGCGATATCGGTGACGAAGCAGCGGTCGATCTTGATCTTGTCGAACGGGAAACGCTGCAGATAGCTGAGGCTCGAATAGCCCGTGCCGAAATCGTCGAGCGCGATGCGAACGCCGATGTCGCGCAGGTCGTGCATGATTCCGAGTGCGATCTCGTCATCGCGGATCAGCACCGCTTCGGTGATCTCGAGTTCGAGCCGCCGCGCCGGCAATCCGGACGCGACGAGCGCCGCCGCCACCTTCAGCGGCAGCGATCCGCCGCGGAACTGTGCCGGCGAGACGTTGATCGCGATGCGAACTTCGTCCGGCCAGTGGGTGGCCTCCTGGCACGCGGTCGAAAGTACCCATTCGCCGAGCTGGCTGATGACACCGATGTCCTCGGCCACCGGAATGAAGTCGGCTGGCGAGATCATGCCGCGCTCCGGGTGCCGCCAGCGCAACAGAGCCTCGCAGCCGACCACGGCGTCGTCGCGCAGGTTCAGCAGAGGCTGGTAAAACACCTCGAAGCCGCCGGCCGCGAAGCCGCCATCGGTCGCCGCCTGCCGCAGGTCGAACTCCAGCATCCGCCGTGCCTTGGCCCTGGCGTCCATCTGCGGTTCGAAGAAACGGAAGGTGCGGCGGCCCTCTGCCTTGGCGCCGTACATCGCGAGGTCAGCGTTCTTCAGAAGTTCATCCAGATCGGTGCCGTCGCGCGGCGCCATGGCGATGCCGATCGAGGCGTCGGTGAGCAGGCGATGGCCGAGACATTCATGCGGCTCGCGGATCGCCGCATAGATGCGGGTCAGGAGGTCGGTGATGTCGCTGTGGGTGCTGATGTCGGTCTGTACGATGGCGAACTCGTCTCCGCCGAGACGGGCCACCACATCGGAGCCGCGCACGCATAGCCGCAGCCGGCGCGCGATTTCCTTCAGCAGCTCGTCGCCCACGGGATGCCCGAGCGAGTCGTTGATGCTCTTGAATTCGTCGATGTCGATATAGAGCACGGCGCATTGCGCGCCGCGGCCGACGCGCGTCAGCTCGCGCTCCAGCTCGGTGCGAAACAGCGTGCGGTTGGGCAGATCTGTGAGCGCATCGTAATGGGCGAGATGTGCAATGCGTTCGTCGGCAGCACGCCGCTCGGTAATGTCTTCGTGCGTCGCCACCCAGCCGCCATCGGCCACCGGCTGCGACAGGATCTGGATCGAGCGGCCGTCGGCGGTCTGCATGAATTGTGTGTGGGAGCGACCGTTATCGCGCATCACGGCGTCGATATAGTCATCGACGTTGCCGGCGAAGGAACCGGTGTCCTTGCGATGCTGGATTACGCCGCGGAAGGAAAGGCCGGGGACGATGATATCCGGCGACAGGCCGTACATATCGAGATAACGCTGATTGCAGACGACGACGCGGGCATCGGCGTCGAACAGCAGCAGGCCTTGCGTCATGTTGTTGATGGCTGTCGCCAGCCGGTTCTTTTCGAGCGTCAGTTCGCGCTGCGCGTTCTCGCTCTGCCGGCGGATGTGCCGGATGATGAGGAACAGAAAGCCGGTCAGCAGCAGGGTCGCGGCCACTGCGAGAAGGACAAGGAACTTGGTCTGGTTACGCCAGTCCGCCAGCACGCCATCGACGGACGATGTGGCGATCAGCGCGATGGGAAATTCCTTCAGCAACCGGATCGTGCCGAGGCGATCGGTGTTGTCGATCGGACTGACGGTACGGATCGTCGCCGGCTCGTTGCTCTGGCGCAGATGTTCGAGCAGGGGACTGCCACTGAACACACGTCCGATGGCGTCCTGCTTCTGCGGGTAGCGCGCCAGCAGCGTGCCGTCGCGATGAAACATGGCGACAGTGGAATTTTCGCCCAGCGACACCGAGGCGAAGAACTTTTCCAGGTAGATGGGCTCGATGCCACGCGTGATCACGCCGAAGAATTCACCTCGGGGGCCGTTGATGCGGCGCGCGAAAACCGTTTTCCATTTTCCGCTAAGCCGGCTGAACACCGGCCGTACGATCTCTTCGTCGCGGAAGTTCTGCGCCTTGATGATGTTGAAATAGTCCCGGTCGGCCATGTTGATGTCCGGCGCCGGCCATGAGCCTGACCAGTTGATCAGGCGCCCCGATGCATCGATCAATGTCAGCTCGCCGGCGAATTCGTCGTCGAGCTTTGACTTCAGCATCAGATGCGCTTCGAAGCCGCTCAGCGCGTGAGCGAAGCTCTGCGGCGTCATGATGCCGTCGGTCATCAGTTGTGCGCGCAAACCTTTCTGGATGCGCTGCAGTTCCTGAAACTGCTGGTCGAAATGGTGTTGCAGCAGCAAGGCCGTGTTTTCGAGTTCGCGTTTGCTGTTGTCGAGGGCGCGCTTGCGGAAGTTGTTCACGGTCATGGCCGTGCCAATGATGATGGCGATGATGATCATCGCGCCCACCAGGATGAGCCAGCGTACCACGCCGCGCCGCGGTATGGCGCCACGAACGCCAGGCACGAACGGTGCGATGTGCCCGTTTTCCCTCACCTGTCCTTCAAACTGCAAACGCATGTCCTCGCCTCTGTGAGGATATGGATACCCTCACAGAGGTAGAAGCGAGGTTAGTAAGTCAGGTGAATATGGAGTTAATTGCAACCAGAAAGTGGTATTGAGTTATGCGGCGAGGCTGTTTCGTGCGCTCGGCGGATAGGTCTGGTTGCGGCCGAGCGATTTGGCGGCATAGAGCGCCGTGTCGGCCTTGTTGATGAGTTCCATCATCGATGTCTGTGCCGACGGCACCAGACAGGCAGCGCCGACGCTGATGGTGGTTGGTGCCATGCCCTCGCGCTCGATGCTGCCGACCTCGTTGCGGATGCGTTCACCGAGTTCGATCGCCTCCGCCAGCGACAGGCCGGGCAGGATCAGTGCGAACTCCTCGCCGCCATAGCGCGCCGCGCAGTCGCTGGCGCGCTTACCATGGCGGGCGATGCTCCAGGCGATGCCGCACAGAACGAGGTCGCCTGCCTGGTGGCCATAATGATCGTTGAAGTCCTTGAAATGGTCGGCATCGATCATCAGCAGCGAGATCGGCTGCTGCGCGCGCATGGCGCGCTGCCACTCGCGTTCGATCACGATATCGAAGCGGCGGCGATTGGCGAGGCCGGTGAGGCCGTCGGTCATTGCGAGGCGTGCCATCTCGGCTTCCATGGTGGCTCGTTTCTTCATCTCGCTGGCCAGCACCAGAATCAGGATACAGGCGATCAGGCCGAGCGCACCCATGGCGCCGGCAATCTGCTGCGCTTCCTTGTGCCATTGTCCGAAGATCACCGCCGTGGAGCGGCCCACCATCACGATCAGCGGATGTGAGCTGTCGCGCCAGACATAGAGGCGCTGGACACCATCCTGGGCGGTTTCGCCGAGATGGCTGCCGGTGAAGGCCGCAAGCGCGCGCTGCACCGCGGGCAATCGGCTGAGATCGCGGCCGATGAGGTTCTGGTCGAAGGGGGCGCGCATGATCAGCACGCCGTCCTGCCGCAGCACCGAGATCATGTCACCGGTCTCGAGCTGCAACCGGCTCGCGATCTCATTGAAGTAATTATAGTCGATGAAACCGGTGACGACGCCGATGAGCTGACCGTCACGGGCCGCGATGCGGCGGCTCAGCACGATGCCGTAAACGCCGTTGTGCAGCATCGGGCGGGAGATATAGAGGCCGAACAGCGGGTCGCGCTGGTGCGTGGTGAAGAATTCGTCGCCGGCAAAATTCTGCTGTTTCGGATCGAGCGTCGATGAATCGAGCGTGACATTGCCGCCCGCATCCAGCACCTGGATCGCGCCGAAATGACGTGCCGTGGCGGCATAGTCGAACAGCACCATCTGCCGCACGCTGCGCGAGACTTCCATCAATTCCGGCGACGTCATGTTGGCGGCGACATTGCGCATCGACATGTCGTAGAGTTCGAGATTGCGCGCGATCTCGGCGTCGATGGAGGAGGCGAGATTGCCGAGGGTCTGCTGCGCCAGCTTCTCGTCGCCACGGCGCATGCTGAACAGCACGCTGGCGCAGATCAGTGAAAAGCCGATCACGATCGTCGCTGCCGCGGCTACGAGCCAGCGCGGGGAGAGTCGCCATGTCGGTTTGATGTCGTTGCGGGAAATCATCGTCGGGCAAAGGTATGTTGTTGCAATTGTGGTACCCTTTAGCACCCGACGATGTAATTATTTGAAGCTTCCGCGACGTTTCAGCAGCTTGTCCTGCCAATTTACCACCGGCGGTTAACGCTGGGTGAAGGCCCCATGCGCGATTGGATGCATGACGGACGGCTGACAGCCGGGGCGTCAGCTTGCCGCCATCAGCGGCGCACAGCCGTTGCCGCAGGCCAGGTCGGCGGCGAGCCTCGCCACCGCGTCGGGCGACGTATGCCGGGGCAGGGCAACGAACTGCCTGCTTCGGGCATCGCCGTCGAGCACATCGATCTCCGCGGGTTCCTGCGGCCCGAACACGCCCGGCGCGATGGCATGGACGCGGATGTTGCGGCCGCCGAGTGCGCGGGCGAGGCCGAGGGTCAGCGCGTCGATGGCCATTTCCGGCACAGCCTGGGGCGCAAGCTCGCAGCGGGCGAGCGAGGTGAGATTGATGATCGCGCCGCCGTCATTGCCAAACAGGCGGATCGCCTCCTGGCACATCAGCATGGCGCCGAACAGATTGATCTCGTCGCGCCGGCGGTCGTCGCCGGTCCACTCCGCCGCGCTGCGTGCATCGTTCACCAGAATGTCCAGCCGCCCGAAGGTGGCGGCGGTTTCCTCGAACAGCCGGCGCACATCCGGCCAGAACGCGACGTCGCCCTGCACGGCCATCGCACAGCCGCCCCGCCAGATGATGTCAGCGACCAGGCGCGAGGCGCTGTCCGCGTCGTCCTTGTGGCTGATCACCACGCAGGCACCCTCGGCGGCAAGCCGGCGGGCGACCGCGGCACCGATGCCGCTCCCTGCCTGCGTGACGAGCGCAACCTTTCCTGCCAATCGTGTCATGGCATGATCCCTGTCTTGCTGTCGCACGCGCACATCCCGGAAAAGGAGAGCGGTGGCGTGCGGAATGTCGATGAGAGAGAAGAGGTGGCGTCACCGCGATCCGGGGGCCCTCGGGCAACCCGGCGATCACCGGTCTGGCGCAACTCCCTTATCGCAGATCGCGGCGCTGCAGCGTTAGCGCGATCCTGCCGATGTCATGCACGATCCTGCAAATGTGATCGCCGTGCCATTCCCCTGCCGTGGCCCCGTTGCTAGATGCGACACGGCCCAAAAGGCCAGCACCATGAGGGGTTTGCAGATGACTGATCGGATCGCCGAATTCCGCGACATCATTGCCCGGAACGCCAGCGCGGATATGACGACCCCGATCCGCGGCCTCTATCTGAAGCAGCAGACCGCCCCCACCGAGCTCACCCACACCGCCCAGTCGCCGATGTTCGGTCTCGTGGTGCAGGGCCGCAAGCGGCTGCAATTCGGCAGCGAGACTCATGAATACGGCGTCGGCGACTATCTCCTGGTCTCGCTCGATCTGCCGGTCTCGTCCTGCATCGTCGATGCCACGGAAGACGAGCCGCATCTCGGCATGGGCCTGATCATCGATCCGCGCCAGCTCCATGACGTGCTCGGCCGCTTCGGGAACGGTTTTGCCGATGCGCAGGCCGCCGTCCCCGCGCGCGGCGTCGTGGTCGCCAAGGCGTCCGACGACCTGCTCGATGCCGCCCTGCGTCTGGTCCGCCTGCTCGATCGCCCGCAGGACATTGCCGTGATGGCGCCGCTGCTCGAACAGGAGGTGCTGTACCGCCTGCTGGTCGGCCCCTATGGCGCCCGCCTGCGCCAGATCGCTCTGGCCGAGAGCCCGAGCAACAAGGTCGCCAAGGCGATTGCGTGGTTGCGGGAAAATTACACGCGCCAGCTCCGCATCGAGGATCTCGCCGACAGCGTCGGCATGAGCGAGAGCTCGCTGCATCATAATTTCAAGACCATCACGGCGATGACGCCGATGCAGTATCAGAAGCAGCTCCGCCTGCACGAAGCGCGCCGCCTGATGCTGGTGGAGCGCCTCGATGTCGGCTCGGCCGGCTATGCGGTGGGCTATCAGAGCCCGTCGCAATTCTCCCGCGAATATGCCCGCCTCTATGGCGCGTCCCCCCTGCGCGATCTCGGCCCGCGCAGCGGCCTCGCCGTGTCCGAACAGCGCGCCGCGGAATAGCAGCGACGCTGTTCTAGAGCAAATTCACTTTGAGATGAATCAGAAGCTTACACTCCGCCCTCATCCTGAGGAGCGGTCGTTTTCGACCGCGTCTCGAAGGATGGCCTCACGCGTAGAAGCTGAACATCTCATGGTTCGAGACGCGCGCCAAGCGGCGCGCTCCTCACCATGAGGGTAGTGGATCGCTTCAATATAAAAACGCTCTAACCTCTCCCCGCTTGCGGGGAGAGGTCGTCCGGCGTAGCGAAGCGGAGCCGGGCGGGTGAGGGGATTCTCCACATGCTCCGCGCCCGCGGAGAGTCCCCCTCACCCAGCCTCTCCCCGCAAGCGGGGAGAGGAGCGCCCTCGCGCCCAAGCAACAACATCAGGGAAACCCCATGATCTCGGCAGTGATCTTCGATTTCGGCGGCGTCATCACCTCGTCGCCGTTCGAGGCATTTGCGCATTACGAGCAGACCCACAATCTTCCGAAGGACATCATCCGCCGCACCAATGCGCTGAACCATCACGAGAACGCCTGGGCGAAATTCGAGCGCGCCGAGCTCGATATCGACGCCTTCGACACGCTGTTCGCCGACGAGTCCAAAGCCCTCGGCGCCGAGGTGCGCGGCCGCGAGGTGGTGAAGCTGCTCAAGGGCGAGATCCGCCCCGAAATGGTGGAAGCGCTCCGCCGCATCAAGCAGAGTTTCAAGACCGGCTGCATCACCAACAACCTCCCTGCGAACGCGATGGGCTCCACCGATGGTCGCGCGCTCTATGTGGCGGAGGTGATGGTGCTGTTCGATCACGTCATCGAAAGCGCGAAGATCGGCCTGCGCAAGCCCGATCCGCGCATCTACACGATGATGACGGAGAAGCTGGGCGTCGATCCCAAAACCTGCGTCTATCTCGACGACCTCGGCGTCAACCTCAAGCCCGCCCGCGATCTCGGCATGCGCACCATCAAGGTGACGGGTGCGGCGCAGGCGCTGGCCGAACTGGAAGCCGCCACGGGATTGAAGCTGACCTGAACCCAGAGGCTTCGCCAGATGTGTCCCCTCTCCCGCAAGCGCAGGGCCATCGCATATGGCGTTTGAGAGATGCAGATAGTGCTCGGCCTGCATGGTTCGAGACGCCCGCTTCGCGGGCTCCTCACCATGAGGGTCTTCTATCACAACATACTCTGCCCTTATCCTGAGGAGCGGCCACTTGGCCGCGTCTCGAAGGATGGCCGCAGGATGCTTCTCGCGATTCATATGTGATAGCTCTGCCGGCTCAAGCGAAGCTTCGCTTCGCACCGGCGGGCAGGGGACAAAAAAGCGACGCGCCTCCCGGCGCGCCGCTTCCATCCTCATCCTCACCCGTCTCAGATGATCGAGCGGTCCACATTGCGCACCTCGCCGGTGCGCGCATCCACATCGACCTGGATCCACTTGCCATAGGCGTCGCGGCCCTCGATCTCCCATTCATCCCCATCGAAATGGGTGTTCTTCACCTGCACCACGCCGATGCGATAGGCGACCTGGATCGCCTGTTCGACGGTGAGCGGACCGACCGGCATCACCGGCACGGCGACAGCCGCGCGCGGCGCGCGGGGCACATAGACATCGGCCGCCATGGCCGGCACCGCGGTGACGAGGGCGCCCACAGCCAGCATCGGCAGCACGGCTTTTCGCAGGGTCTGTTGCATCGGAAATCTCCTCATGAATTCGCATCTCGCCTTCGCCGGCACGGCGAAGCGCACCGCCCACAGCAGCGCTCCGGAAATACGAACGCGAGCGGCGGCAGGGGAGTTCCGCAGGGAAATGGGGCGATTTGATGCGGGAAAAGCGGCGACATCGCTAGGATCGGCTTGTCCGATCAAGTTTTCAGTACCGTTCAAATGAAACGCGGTGTTCTCGATGTCTTCCAATTTCTACGATCAATTACGCTTCTAAGATCGATTGATCGTTCATCATCTCGAGAGAAGCGAGTGTTAATCAAAGATACTGGGGATTGAGAGATTCGTTCGAGTTCTTCGATGAACTTGATTGTATCTTCGCTCAACTGTTCAAAACGTCGAGCATTCTGATTTTCGACGTCAATATAGTCCGCAAATGTGAGGACAATATCAGTAGGCGCGTTGAGAACGCATGCTTTTCGAAACTGATCCCATTCGAACCAGCCGACACGGCGAGGGCGCTTGGTTGTCGATGTGATTTCTTGCTCGGTTACGATATCGGGATCGAGGTGGGCTTGCTCCGCGACCTCCTTAAAAGATATTTCGTGTTTTAGGGTACCTGACGTTTCCCCAGGAGTGTCCGGATTCCCGACACGGATGGGTTGCGGTCGAACGACCATTAGGATGCGACGAACACGAGCGGGAGAGATACCTGCTTCAGCCAAGCAGCCCGCAACGTTAGTGTCGCGCGATGTCACGTACGGGTGTTCGCCGTGAAAAATGCTTAGGCCGCTGCCTTGTGTCCCCTCCAGTAGAATCGAGTTTCCGCTTTGATAGGCCTTCTCTAGGTTTGCGACGATCGAACCTCGGAACGGCTCGGTTGTGCCAACATAAGGCTCAAGTTCAGGAATGTCTTTCGCAAGACGAATCTCACCTGGCTTGCGGCCGAGAATTCGTCTTGCCATTGCGGCGCCACTCCCGCGTCCGGTCGATGCAATCTTTTTCTTTAGAGAAGCCTCAGCTTGAATATCGAAGTCTTCAATAATCATAGCTTGAGGATCAATAAAGAGACGATCCGGCGTGATTTTGCAGTCTTTGATTTCTTCAAGGAGGTCTGGAACGCGAATAGTCATGCCCGGACCAAGTAGTAGTACGGCGTCTGTGTCGCGACTTCCTGAAGGAAGTTGATGGTACGTGTAGATGCCCGATTCGCTGGAAACAGTATGGCCAGCATTCGGTCCTCCGACGCGTACAAGGACATCGTAGTTACGAGCGAGGTAGGCGGCAACGTGACCCTTCCCCTCACTTCCGTACATTCCTCCAACTATAACATCGACGCACCTGGTGTCCGAAGGGGCGTAGAGACCGAGGCGCGCGGCAACGCGGACAAGTGTATCTTTGCCGTCGGTCCTTTGAGTATTTATTCTAACATCAGCGTCTCTTTTAAATTGCTCGATGTCCTTTTCGTTCTTAATCAAGTCCGCATTTGAGTAGTTTTCGTTGGAGCCCTGAGGTCGCCTTTGGTTTTTTTCCTCGAAGCGCCTTTCGAGTTCTGCCTTCGGTGCGTAGAGATGGGCATGAACCACCACGAAGTCTCGTTGGGTCCGAAAGAACTCGAGTTGGCTTCCGGTTCGTATGCTATCAACAATTATTGGGCGGTTGGCAGGCAGCAAGTTCACTTGACGTAAAACGTGCTCAAAGACCCATCTGCTATTTGTTTCAGCATCAAGGCAATCGCCGAGCGTCTGAAGCGATACGCGGTCATTTGGAAGTCGCCGATGGTCTGCAATTTCTCTCAGAATGTCGCTTGTTCTTATGCTGTGAAACGCGAACTCTTCTTTTAGGCGGCGTGCCAGGTCCGATTTTCCAGTACAAATATGGCCGCTTATAAGAACTACTTGACGCATCAAACTCCCCCAGCATTCCAGTTTTTTATGATCTCAGTCGCCGTCTTCTCGGGAGGCGTTTGGCTGACATCAAAAATAAAGTCCGCAATCTCGATGAGGCTGCGAGATGCAATTTCATTAGGATGGATCCTTGCTAGTCCGTAAGGTGTTGCGCCGGAATATTCTCCGCCCGTATCGGACCGCTTTTCGTACCTTTGCTTCAAGATAGATTCTGGCGCCGTGAGGTGAACGTGCAGCGTTTCTTTTTTGTAAGCGTTCTTGAAGTGAAGTACTTGTCGATGTTTTCGAACGCTATCAAATAGCCAAAAGTCTTGTTGTTGATTCTTTTCAAATATCTTTGCGGCGATGTCGTCGATCAGCCAGCGATAGTCAGTTGCAGCGTCGAGTTCGTCGCCAAGAACCTGTAGGTCAGCTCTGCTCGATCCTATACCTTTGGATTCCGCTAGTTCTTTTAAGTATCCACCTGAACGGATTGATAGAAAGCCGTGTTGCTCAATAAGGTTAGCCGCGATCGCGGACTTTCCTGCCGCGATTGGGCCACTTATGAGCAATAGCCGCTTCATTTGAATTTATCGAACTCAAGGCCGTTTCCGCGCCATGAAGGGTCGGCTAGCGCCTGCGCGATGAAATCGGCGACAGACTTGCTGTGCAAGTCGCTTCGAGGATAGTTGCTCGGAGGGTGTGTTAAGTCGACACTCCAGGGCGAGCCTAGTTGCGTTAGGATGTTTTTTGTGACCTTGAAGTCCTCATCTGAGTAGCTGATGATTTTCGTGTTAGTAGGCAAAAGTAAATCGTCGTGAATTAGAACCTCGATCATCGTCCGAGCGTTGAGAGGGTGGCTGAGCATTGTCGTCTTTTCGTTGATCGTTCGGGCGATCGGAATCTCATGGCCTTCGTAGTACTTACCATTTCGGGTGCTTTCGTCATGGCCTGGCATGTTTCCCCGGCGAAGTTTGCGCGTCATGGCAACATTGAAGCGACAGAGACTGTGATCGACGGCGTCGACGGCGGCCACAGGTATGCTGATCGCGATATGTGGAAATCCTGCCGCGAGCTTTGCTTTAAGAATTCTGGGTTCTAGATCGAGAGTTAAGTGGGCGTAATCGCCAAAGCCCCGGACAACGTCCTGTCCATTTGACATAGAGCGATAGTGAGTTTTCGGAAAACCCGCTGCAGCAAGCGAGGGTTTGCGCATAAGCGAGTTGGAGCGAGCAATAAAAGGTAGATAATGCAGAGGCGCGTAGTGACGGACGTCCTCGATTCCTTGGTCAGAAAGCGTTCCCATAAAGCAACTACTCCTTATGCATCCTAGAGTAGCACGAGGGAATCTGTCCTGTCAGCGTTCTCAGAAACAAAAACGGCCGGATCTCGCGATCCGGCCGTTTTGTTAGTTCTGATACGAAGCTGCGTCCTTACGACGCGCCGTCCTTCAGCCCAGGCGGCTCACGCCGCCCAAAAACCTCAGGCAGCCTTGGCTTCGGCCTGCTTCTTCTCGATGGCGCGCTTGAGCAGCACGGCCTTGGCGGAGAGCTCGCTCTCCTTCGCCGCGATCAGGTACGCGTCGAAACCACCGCGGTGGTCCACCGACTTCACGGCATTGGCGGAGACGCGCAGGCGCACGCCGCGGCCGAGCGCGTCGGAAATGAAGGTCACGTTGACCAGGTTCGGCAGAAACCGGCGCTTGGTCTTGATGTTCGAATGGCTCACCTTGTGGCCGACCTGCGGGCCCTTCAGTGTCAGTTCACAACGCCGGGACATGGCGAAAATCCTCTGTCATCCCCGCCTGCGACCATCAGGCCGGGCAGGGGTTCAAAAATCACGTCCATTTCAGGAACCGCGGACGTATAGGGTTTGGAGCTGCTGGCGTCAAGACGAGTCACGGAAATGACATGCCATTTAAGGACTTGGTATCTCAGGATTTGGCATGTCAGGACGTGCGACAAGACCCGGCCCGCCGTGCAAGGGGCCGCGCTGGCAACGCCGGCTCTATAACCGGTCCCGGCCGCATTGACCACAGGGAACTGCGCCCCATCCGCCGCTCACATGTTGGAAAGCGCGAAAGTTCCCATCATATAAAGGACGTATTCCGGCCGGACACCACATCCGGCACCGCGATGTGCTTTCCCAATGACGCAGGGCGCCGCGGTTTGCGCATGATCCCGAAAAGCGGTCGACCGGTTTTCGGACAAGATCGTGTGCGAAGAGAGACATAACCCATGAGGTGAGACGAGACGTGCGCTGGCTTGACCTCCCTGGCTCCAATCGCTCCCGAAAGCCGACCCTGACGCCGCGCGCGCGCCTGCTGGTGGCGGGCGCCGTGGCCGGTTTCATGGCGGCGGGCAGCGCGCAGCCGGTGTTCGCGCAGGGCAAGGTGGAAGCGAAGTATGAAGCCAGCCTCGCCGGCATTCCGGTGGGCAAGGGCACCTGGGCCATCGACATTGCCGAGGATCAGTACAGCGCGGCGGCGACCGGCGGGACCGCGGGTCTGCTGAAGGCGTTTTCCGGCGGCTCCGGTTTCGGCCAGGCGCAGGGCCGGGTGGTCGCGGGCCAGCTGTCGCCCACCAATTATTCCGCCACCACCACCTCGGCGCGGAAGTCCGAAGCGATCAAGATGCTGATCGCGCTGGGCTATGTGAAGGAATACTCCATCGAGCCGGAGCCGCCGGACGATCCCGAGCGCATCAAGGTCACCGATGCGCATCGCCGCAACGTGATCGATCCCATGACCGGCGCGCTGCTGCGCGTGAACGGCACCGGCGACTTGCTGGCGCCGGACAGCTGCCGCACCGGCACGTCGATCTTCGACGGCCGCATGCGCTATGACATCAAGCTCGACTACAAGCGGATGGAGCAGGTGAAGGCCGAGAAGGGCTATCACGGTCCGGCCATCGTCTGCGCCGTCTATTTCACGCCCATCGCCGGCTATGTGCCCGACCGCGCCGCCATCAAATATCTCGCCGCCCAGCGCGGCATGGAGGCGTGGCTGGTTCCCGTCGCCGGCACCCGCGTGCTGGTGCCCTATCGCGTGACGATCCCGACCCCGCTCGGCCAGGCCATGCTGGAAGCGACGGAATTCGTGACCACGGCGACGCCGGCCAGGGCGGCGGCGAAGACGAATTAGCGCGCAAAGGCGCTGCCTCTGTATTGCCGCAAGAGATGCGGCCCCTATGTGGGAAAAACCGGGTTCTCGACGGCCAATGTCCCGCGGCAAACCAGCGGCGGCTGCGGCAGACCGGCGGCAGTCTTGCGGCATCGCAGCGGCACCGGAGCGCAGTTGACTCTTTTGCCAATCGGAGTCCGCCGGACTCCGCGCTGACGCCATGAATCCACAGGCCTTGTTGCCCTGTCACAAACTTGATCTAGTGAGGAATTAGGGCGCTCGCCGCGACATCTTGGGGATGAACGGACACCGGCGGTGGAGAGTCACCGATTCGGACCGGTTTCGTTCCGGAGTCGTTCCAGACCTCTCTCGCCTTGACAGAAGGCCGCTCGGAAATACTTGATAAACATGGCCTTTTCGCATTCCCCGCTCGGCTCCGGCCGGGCGCCCGGCGCCGGCGTCACCGCCGTCCTCGGTCCCACCAATACCGGCAAGACCCACCTCGCGATCGAGCGGATGCTGGCGCATCCCTCAGGAATCATTGGCCTTCCGCTGCGCCTCCTGGCCCGCGAAGTGTATAACAAGATCCTTGCCAGAACCGGCCCCGAAGCGGTCGCGCTGGTCACCGGCGAGGAGAAGATCAAGCCGGCCAAACCACGATATTGGGTATCCACCGTCGAGGCGATGCCACGAGATCTTGATGTTTCGTTCCTGGCCGTGGACGAAATCCAGATCGCATCCGACCTCGAACGCGGTCATGTTTTCACCGACCGGATTCTGAATCGCCGCGGCCGCGACGAAACCTTGTTGCTCGGCGCCGCCACGATGCGCCCGATCGTCGAGAAATTACTCCCTGGAATCAACATCGTAACCCGCCCGCGGCTGTCCACGCTGGAATTCGCCGGTGACCGCAAGATCACCCGCCAGCCGCGCCGCACCGCCATCGTCGCGTTTTCCGCCGATGAAGTTTACGCCATCGCCGAACTCATCAAACGCCAGCACGGCGGCGCCGCTGTCGTGCTCGGAAGTCTTTCTCCGCGCACGAGAAATGCCCAGGTGGCGATGTTCCAGAACGGCGAGGTGGACTACCTCGTCGCCACCGACGCGGTCGGAATGGGCCTCAATCTCGATGTCGATCACGTCGCTTTCGCCAGCGATCGCAAATATGACGGCTACCAATTCCGCCGCCTCACGCCGTCCGAATTTTCCCAGATCGCCGGCCGCGCCGGCCGTGCGACGCGGAACGGCACGTTCGGTACGACAGGACGCTGCGAGCCGTTCGAGCCCGAACTCGTCAATCAGCTGCAGAACCACATTTTCGACCCGGTGAAAGTGCTGCAATGGCGCAATTCCAAGCTGGATTTCGCTTCTATTGCAGCATTGCAGGTCTCGCTCGCCGAACCGCCGCTTCATGAGGCGCTGACGCGTGCGCCGATCGCGGAAGATCTGCGTGTGCTCGATCATGTCGCGCGCGATCATGAGGTGCGCGATATCGCGCAGGGTAAGGATGCCGTCGAGACATTGTGGGACGCCTGCCAGATTCCAGATTACCGCCGCATTGCGCCAGCCGCGCATGCGGAGCTGGTGGCGACGATTTTCAACTTTCTGATGAAGCGTGGCCGTATCCCCGATGCCTGGTTCGGCGCCCAAATCGCGCAGGCCGATCGAACGGATGGCGATATCGATACGTTGTCGGGCCGGATTGCGCAGATTCGCACCTGGACTTTTGTGGCAAATCGCCCCGATTGGCTCGCAGATGCCGAACATTGGCAGGGAATCTCCCGTGAATTGGAAAATAAACTGTCAGATGCCCTTCATGAGAGGCTTACAGAGCGTTTCGTTGATCGTCGTACCAGTGTATTGATGCGCCGCTTGCGGGAAAACACGATGCTGAATACTGAAATTGGTAAGACGGGCGAAGTTGTTGTCGAAGGCCATACCATTGGTCGGCTCGATGGTTTTACATTCTTGCCCGATGCGGCCGAGGCCGGCTCCGATGCGAAGGCCTTGCAGGCGGCAGCTCTCAAGGCGCTTGCCGGCGAGATCGATTCGCGCGCGGAGAAACTATCCAACGCGCCGGACGATCAGTTCGTTCTGACGTCGGACGGCACGCTGCGCTGGACCGGCGATGCCGTGGCGAAGCTGGTCGCTGCCGACGACGTTCTGCATCCGCGCCTGCGTATCATCGCTGATGAACGCCTCACCGGCGCTCCGCGCGACGCCGTGCAGGCCCGTCTCGATCTGTGGCTGAAGACCCATATCGAAAAGCTGCTCGCGCCGCTGTTTGAACTCGCGAAGGCCGAGGACGTCACAGGCATTGCCCGCGGCATTGCCTTCCAGCTGAATGAAGCGTTGGGCGTGCTCGAGCGGCAGAAGATCGCTGCCGAGATGAAGGATCTCGATCAGCCGTCGCGTGCGACGCTGCGCAAATATGGCGTGCGCTTCGGCGCCTATCACATCTACTTCCCGAACTTGCTGAAGCCGGCCGCTCGCTCGCTCGCTGCGCTGCTGTGGGCGCTGAAGCAGGACAATGTGGATATGTCCGCGCTGTCCAGCGCGCAACATCTCGCAGGCTCCGGGCGTACGTCGTTTCCGGTCGACAAGGCGCTTGGCCGCGATGCCTATCGTGTGCTCGGTTATCGTCATGCCGGCGAGCGCGCCGTGCGCGTCGATATTCTCGAACGCCTTGCCGATCTCATTCGTCCCGCTTTGTCATGGCGCGAGAATTCGCCGGGCGAGAAGCCGGCTGGCGCCTATGACGGCCGCAGCTTCACCGTTACGCAGGCGATGACCTCGCTCACGGGCTCGGCTGGAGAAGACTTTGCCTCGATCCTGCGTGCGCTCGGCTATCGCATGGAGAAGAAGCCGGCACTGCCACCAGCGCCGCCGAAGCCGCTCGCGGCAACGACGCCGATCGAAGCTGTGACCGCCGATGCAACGGTGGAAGCGACGGCGGATGCATCCGCGTCCGATGCCGCGCCGACTGCCGTGCCCGCGAGCGAGGCCGCCGCTGCAGAACCCGTCGTCCAGGCCGAAGCCACCGAGACGGCGACGGCCGAAGCGGCTGCTCCGTCGTCTGCGTCGCTGCTGCCGGAAGTCTCGCCTGTCGCCAGCGAGCCCGTTGTCGAAGCGCCTGCGGAAGCAACGACGGAAGAAGCTGTTCAGGTTGAAGCTGCGGTTGCCGAGGCTGCTCCTGCTGCGACTGCTGATGCGGAAACGCCGGCTGCTGAGGCTGCGGCGCCTGCAGAATCCGAGATGGTCGAAGTCTGGCGTCCGGGCGGTCGTTCTGACGAGCGTCGTCCGCCGCGACACGATCGCAACCGCAATCATCACCGCCGCGACAACAATGCGGCGCAGGGGGCGGCTGCCGCCGGTCAGGCTGAAGGCACGACCAATGAAGGCGGCCGCCGCGATCATCGCGATCGCAATGGCGGCGGTGGTCGTCGCGACCGCGACGGCGATCGTGGCAATAAGGATTTCCGTCGTCCGCGCAGTGATGCGCCGGAAGGCAGCCCGAACCGCGAGGCGCGGGGCGACAAGGGCGGCCGTCCGCCGCGCGATCGAGATCAGCGTTTCCAGGGTGGCAAGGGCAAGTTCGGTGGCGACAAGGGCCGCGACGGTGGTCGCGACCGTGATCGTGGCGGTGCCACGCGGCCGTTCGCATCAAGCGCCTCGCCGCGCGATCGCGGTGGCGCCATGGATCCGAATTCGCCTTTCGCCAAGCTCGCTGCCCTCAAGGAGCAGATGGGCAAGGAGTGAGGTTTCTAACCTCGTCCCGCTAGCGGGGAGAGGTCAGATTGCGTGAGCTTCCCATTGGACCGACAGCGTCTCGACAAGTGGCTGTGGCATGCGCGGGTCGTCAAAGCCCGCACGAGCGCCGCTGCACTGGTGGAAGGCGGTCAGGTCCGCGTCAATGGCGGGCGGCAGAAGTCGCCCGGCCACGGCATCAAGGTCGGCGATGTCATCACCGTCGCGCTCGATCATGCGATCCGGGTGATGAAGGTGGAAGGCTTTTCCGAGCGCCGAGGGGATGCAACGTCCGCCCGCGTGCTCTATACGGATTTGCAACATCCGCCGGAGTAGCTATCTAGCGTACGACCCTGAAAAGCGGTTACCGGTTTTCGAACCAGGTCATGCGCCAGCAAACAAGGTGGAACAGCCCGGCCGGAGCCGGTTCGTGGCAAAATCCTTTCATATGACGGAAACGCACCGATCCAATCCTGCCGCATGTCTTGCAGCAGGGGGGTGGGTGCGCTACGCAACCGTCAAAATATTGATCGTTTCCGGAGTTTTGGATGACCTACGTCGTCACCGACAACTGCATCAAGTGCAAGTACACCGACTGCGTCGAGGTGTGCCCCGTGGATTGCTTCTACGAGGGCGAGAACATGCTGGTCATCCATCCCGATGAATGCATTGACTGCGGCGTGTGCGAGCCCGAATGCCCGGCCGACGCGATCAAGCCCGATACCGAAGGTGGGATCGAGAAGTGGCTGCAGATCAATCTGGAACACGCCAAGAAGTGGCCGAACATTACCCAGAAGATCGATGAACTGCCGGAAGCCAAGGAGTTCGACGGTCAGGAAGGCAAGTACGAGAAGTACTTTTCGGCCGCTCCCGGCAAAGGTGACTAAGACGCACCATTAATACTTTGCGTCATCCAGCTACCTGTGACGACCTGGAATTTACCCTGACGCCGATTATGGCCCCGCTTGCGACCGCTCGGCGGCCGTGAGGGGCATAAATCATTGATTTTTGCGGGAAATGTGCTATTATAGGCGCATTCAGAAGCTGGACCGTGTGGTGCCGCTCGTTTTTGGCCCTGCCGGGTTCCCGTTTAACAAAGATCAAACAGGGGCGCGGCGGTTTCCGCGCACAGGCCGTGTCACAGAAAACGCGTAAAAAGAGTATTTCCAAGGCTTCGAAGAAGACAGCTGCCGCTAGCTCCATTTCGAGCAAACGCAGCGCAAGCAAAGGCCATGCACGGCCCCCTGTCAAGGACACACGGACGACGACCCGCACCACAGCCAAGGTTCCTCCGGCCAAAGCTTCACCGGTCAAGGCTTCGACAGCCAAGGTTCCCGCAGCGAAGATTGCTGCAGGCAAGCCTTCTGCAGCCAAGACCGTGATCGGCAAGACGTCGGGAGCCAAGACTTCGGGTGCTAAGGCCGCTGCGCCAAAGTCCGCCCAGAACAAAAGAAATGAAATGCCGAACAAGACTGCCAAGCCTGCGACCGAGAAGCCCGCCGTCAAGGCGGCCGCTCCCAAGAATGCTGCCGCCAAGCCTGCTGCTGCCAAGCCTTCGACTGAAAAGACTGCCGTGAAGCTCGCCGCAAAGCCGGTGACTGAAAAGGTGCATGTCGAGAAGGCTTCCATCGAGAAGTCCGCTGCACCGAAGACCACCGCGTCGGCGATGAAGGCGGCTGCGGCCAAGGAGCAGGCGAAGGCTGCGGCGGCCGAGAAGCCGGTGGCCGCAAAGCCGGTAGCGCCGGCCCCGCGTGTCGAGGAGCCGAAGAAGGCGGCGACCCAGCGTCAGGGCTTCAAGACCAACGAGTATGTGGTCTATCCGGCCCATGGCGTCGGCCAGATCATGGCCATCGATGAGCAGGAAATCGCGGGCGCCAAGCTCGAACTGTTCGTCATCAATTTCATGAAGGACAAGATGACGCTGCGCGTTCCGACCGCGAAGGTCGCGAATGTCGGCATGCGTAAACTGTCCGAACCGGCGCTGGTGAAGAAGGCGCTCGAGACCCTGAAGGGGCGCGCACGCATCAAGCGCACCATGTGGTCGCGTCGTGCGCAGGAATATGAAGCGAAGATCAATTCGGGTGACATCGTTGCCATCGCCGAAGTCGTCCGCGATCTGTTCCGTTCGGAATCGCAACCCGAGCAGTCCTATAGCGAACGCCAGCTCTACGAGGCCGCTCTCGATCGCCTGTCGCGTGAGATCGCTGTGGTCCAGCATGTCACCGAGACCGAGGCGGTTAAGGAAATCGAAGGCCAGCTCGCCAAGAGCCCGCGTCGCGGCGCGAAGGCCGAGGATGCCGAGGCCAACGCAGACGACGCGGACGAAGGCGATGAGGATGTCGCCGAGGACGAAGCTGCATAAGCGGCGACGCTCCGAACAAATTCAAAAGCCCGGCCGAAAGGTCGGGCTTTTTTGTTGCCTGATGCGCTTTGCACTCGCTCAGCTTGTCGTGGCCCGGCCTCGACATTACTGGATCACCCGCTTTCGCGGGTGATGACATAAGGAGGTTGAGCGTCAGTCCACCACGATCTTCACACGATCACGCGCTTTCACCTGCGCATTAGCTTCGAGCCCGTTCATCACGCGAAAACGCTCCAGTGGACGATCGACGCCGCTCATGCGATGCGACAGCGATTCCACGGTGTCGCCGGGCTGGACATTGATTACTTTAATGCGCAGCGGCCGTGCGGCCTGGATTTCCGCCAGAGTCAGGCGTCGGAACGAGTTGACGGTCTCGCGGGCGTTGCGCTCGCTCTCATTGGTCTTCTGCTTGGTGGCGAAGATGAAGCGATAGACGTCGCTGCCGAAGCGCAGCGCATAGACGCGAAACTGCCACTGGTCGCCACGAGCGAGCGCCGTCGCTGCAGGAAAGCCGTTGATGGTGACTTCCTCGGTCGTCGCCTTGTCGACATTCTCCATCCAGCCGGAATTGAGATAGTCGCTGAGCGATTGCTCGGATGGCACACGCACCACGTCGAAACGCATGGCCTGGTTGCCGCCTTCGCGCACGCCGATCACCGCCTGTGCGGTGTTGTCGAGTGTAAAAGCGTCCGGCGCCTGGAAGGTGAAGCCTAGTTTCGGATGCAGGAAGCGTCGGCCACGCACAAAGCCTTCGCTCGGATCTTCGCCATAGACGATGCCGTCGATGGCGGCGAGATAGGTGTCGCGGTCGCGCTCGCCGCTGCCGCCCGAGGGCGAGGCATACTGCCGGGCATTGGCCTGCGCGTTCTGGACGCGTTCCGGCGTTGCGGGGTGCGAGGACAGGAAGTCCTGAGCCCGCGGGTCCAGCGGTGTGCGGCTGGCTTTCAGCGCGGCGTTGCGCTCCATCGCCGAGAGGAAACGTGAGGCGCCGAACGGATCGAAATGGGCGCGGGCGGAGATGCCGACGCCGATGCCATCGGCCTCGAATTCCTGCGCACGCGAGAAGCTTGCCATGGTGAGTTTCGATTTGGCGAGCGCCAGCGCAGTGAGATCGGGATCGTTGGTGCCCATGTCGGAGACGACGCGGGTGACGACCGCAGCCTGTCGCGCCTGCTCCTCGCGGATCGAGGCGTGCTTGGCGAGGACGTGCGCCATTTCATGCGACAGCACGGAGGCAAGCTCCGACGTGTCGCTGGCGAGTGCGATCAGACCGCGCGTCACATAGAGCTGGCCGGTCGGCAGCGCAAAGGCATTCACGGCGCCGGAATTCAGGATGGTGACCTTGTAGGCGAGGTCGGGCCGTTCGGAGACGGCGACCAGGCGGTCCACGGTCCTGGAGATCAGGGCTTCAAGTCGTGGATCGTCATAGGAGCCGCCATAGGAGGCGAGGATGCGTTCGTGCTCTTTTTCTGCAGCGGGGGTCTGGACGACAGCAGGTTTCGGTGGCCTGGCGGGCGCCGGTGGCTTCACGGCGGCAGAGGCTGCTTCGAAACGGCTCGCGTCGCCGCAGCCCGAAAGCGCGAGGGTCACGCATAGCACCACCGGCGCAGCCCAAAGGCGGCGGCTGAAGCTGGTTTGCCGTCCCACACCCGTCACGTTTACGTCCTGCCTGGCGGTCCTACTGGTCCCCGACCACCTCGATCTGCCCCACATGGCGGGCCTCGATCCGCGGCCCGCCGCGGCTCTCGACCCATCCACGCACACGAATTCGTCGTCTTTCAAGGGACTTGATCGTGATTCCTGCCCCTGCGAAAGCAGTCATCATGCGCCTTGAAATAGACACGGCAAAGTCCCGTGTCCAGCGACGGCCGAAATTGAGATAAGTCGTGTTTCCGGCTTCCCGGACAGACAAAACGTGTCCCTCGACCACGACAAAACGCCCCAACTGGGCCAGAATATCGCCGGGAATTACGGCCTTTTTGATGACGCCACTGCGCGACCATATTCCCGTTTTGGCACGCCGGGCAGCGGCCTCGGCCGCGGCAAGTTCCATGGCGCAGGCATGATCGGGAACCGTGCCGGAGGCGAAGGCGGCGCCGGCGAGCAACAGCCGGACCTGCAGCGGCGGCCCGTCGGTCTCGACGAAGATGAACGCGGACTGCCGGCCATAACGATCCGGAGTGTCGCTGTCGCCATGGAAGGCGACGTCGCCATCGGGGATCAGGGCGGTGAGTGCCGCGCTGGAAGACTCGTCAATGGCGGGCTCGATACCCGCCAGCCGGATTTCAACGCCATCGGCCATGCGCAGTGTGCGGATATCGATTACGTCTGCGATTCGTCCCGTGCCTTGCGGCTCGAACGAACAGGCGGATGCGCATGCGATGGTCGTGGACACGAGGACGCCGACCATGGGTGACGTCACCATCGCCGCACATCGTCCCGCATGCCCGTGGGCTGTGACACGCATTGGCCGCCCTGCCGATTGATACGCAACTCTATGTCGGCGCGATCGATCGTGTCCATTCCGCTTGGCGGAAACTTTGTTTCTTTCGAATAATTCTCGCAACGGGGTGCGTCGCGCAGCGGCTTGCCGCTGTGGTTCCCTTGTTGCATGATCGCGGCAACAACAAATGCCGTGCCCAATGCGCGGCGAGGGAGGGACTACGTGAAGACGCTGCTTTCTGGCCTGCTCGCATCGACCATGATTCTGGCCGCGACATCGGGAGCGATGGCGCAGAACAAGCCGCTCAAGCTTGGCGCGATCCTCGATATGTCCGGCCTCTATGCCGACATCACCGGACCGGGCAGCGAAACGGCGGCCAAAATGGCGGCGGAAGATTTCGGCGGCGAGGTGCTGGGTCGCAAGATCGAGATCGTCGCCGCGGATCATCTCAACAAGGCCGATCTCTCGGCGAATATCGCGCGCGATATGCTCGACAATCAAGGCGTCGAGGCGATCATCGACGTGGCGGCATCGGCCACTGCCCTGGCTGCGAGCGAGATTGCGCGGGCGCGCAACAAGATCATCATTTTCAACGGTCCAGGCTCGATCCGCCTCAGCAACGAAGCCTGCGGTCCCTACACCGTGCACTATGTGTTCGATACTTACGCCCAAGCCAACGTGACCGGCCTCGCTACCGTCAGGAACGGTCTCGACAGCTGGTTCTTCCTGTCGGCCGACTATGCATTCGGTCAGGATCTGGAAAAGGATACAACCGCTGTCGTGACCAAGGCGGGCGGCAAGGTACTGGGCAGCGTCAAACATCCGCTGAATACCGCGGATTTCTCATCCTTCCTGCTGCAGGCGCAATCGTCCAAGGCCAAGGTCGTCGGTCTCGCCAATGCCGGCGGCGACACCATCACCGCCATCAAGCAAGCGGCCGAATTCGGTCTCACCAAGAGCGGTGGTCAGAAGCTGTCGCCGCTGCTGGCCTTCATCTCGGACATCGACAGCGTCGGTCTCGACACCGCGCAGGGCCTGATTCTCGCGGAAGCTTTCTACTGGGATCTCAACGACGAGACCCGCGCTTTCACTAAACGTTTCCAGGAACGCAATAAAGGCCGTGTGCCGACCTCGGCCCAGGCCGGCGTCTATTCGTCCGTGTTGCATTATCTCAAGGCGGTGAAAGCGGCCGGTACGACCGATTCTGCGGCGGTCATGAAGCTGATGAAGGAAACCCCTATCAACGACATGTTCGCCAAGAACGGCAAGATCCGCGAGGACGGCCGCATGGTTCATGACTTCTATCTGTTCGAGGTGAAGAAGCCGTCGGAATCAAAGGGACGTTGGGACTATTACAAGCTCTCTGCCACCGTTCCGGCCGATCAGGCATTCCAGCCGCTGTCGGAATCGCGTTGCCCGCTGGTGAAGAAGTAATACTCCGCCCTCATCCGGAAGGGCCTTGCAGCGACGTGTCGAAGGATATGCGGCCATGGTTCGAGACGGCCCCAAGGGAGCCTCCTCACCATGAGGGCGGGGATGAGATGACGAAGAAAAAGAAAAGGAAAATGCAATGAGCGACATCGTCCTGCAGGACCTCGACAACGGTCTTCTCACCATCACCATGAACCGTCCGGATCGGCGCAACGCGCTCAATCCGGAAATGACCGAAGGGCTGGTCGCGGCCGCGCGCCGCGCCCAGGAGGATCACGAGGTGCGGGCGGTGCTCATCAAGGGCGCCGGCGGCACGTTCTGCGTCGGTGGCGATGTCAAGTCGATGGCGGCGGGGCGCGCGCCGCTTCCGTTCGAGGCCAAACGCGTCAATCTGCGCAAAGGCATGGAGGTCTCGCGTATCCTGCACACAATGGCGAAGCCGGTGGTGGCGCAGCTCGATGGTGCCGCTGCGGGCGCGGGTCTTTCGATCGCGCTGTCCTGCGATCTCCGCGTTGCCTCGTCCTCGGTGAAGATCACCACGGCATTCGCCAAGGTCGGTTTCTCCGGCGATTATGGCGGCACCTATTTCCTGACCAAGATGCTCGGCAGCGCCAAGGCGCGCGAACTCTATCTGATGTCGCCGGTGCTCACGGCACAGGAGGCGCTGGCACTCGGCATGGTCACCAAGGTGGTCGATGACGCCGAAGTGGAAACGGCGGCGCGTGACCTCGCGATGTCGCTCGCGCGTGGGCCGAGCATCACTTACGGCTATATCAAGACCAACATCAACAACGCCGAGACGATGACGCTGGAAGCCTGCTTCGACGGCGAGTCGATACACCATACCCGCTGCGGCGACACCGAGGATCACAAGGAAGCCGCCAAGGCCTTCGTCGAGAAGCGCAAGCCAGTCTTCAAGGGGCAATGATCATGAGCCAGGTGCGGTTGCGGCAAGTCTGTCTGGTCGCTTCGCATTTGGAGCCTGTGATCAGCGACATCACGGCTATTCTCGGTCTCGATGTCTGCTATCGCGATCCGCATGTCGAGAAATACGGGCTTGAAAATGCGCTGATGCCCGTCGATGCCACGCTACTCGAAGTCGTAGCGCCGACACAGCCGGGGACCGCGGCCGGACGTTTCCTGGAAAAGTCCGGCGGACGCGGTGGCTATATGGTGATCCTGTCCTGCGAGGATCCGGACGAGCGCGGGCGCTTTGCCGCCAGCATCGGTGTTCGCACCGCCAATGTGATTGATCATCCACCCTATCACGGCGTGCAGCTGCATCCGCGCGATTGTCGGGCCGCCTTTATCGAATTCAATCATACCGCGGGCAGCGATGACGATTTCGATATCTATCCACCGGCCGGACCAAACTGGCAGGAATCGATCCGCCACGATGTGACGCGCGCATTGCTCGAAGTCGAGCTGCAGAGCCCGGACCACTACGACCTGGCGCAGCACTGGAGCAATCTGATCGGTGTCCCGCTGACCTCGTCGAAAGGGAACGATCCGCAGATCGCCTTTCCGAATGGTTGCTTGCGTTTTGCCAAAGGCAACGCCGAAGCGATGACCGGACTGACCTTTCGCGTCAATGATGTGGCGCAGGTGCTGGGCAAAGCGAAGGCGCGCGGATGCCCGTTGGCCGGTGATGCATTTCTGCTGGGTGGGGTCACATTCCGGGTCGTTGCCTGATCAGCGTTGCCGCGGCACGATCCCGTTTGCTCTGACGCGTGTCTTTAATACGAGCCGGAAGCCGCTTCGTTCGGAAACGCGATGACAACAACAAGAAACGGGAAGCGCCATGAGTGTATCAGGTCCGCCGCATCCGCTGGACTCGTTCTTTAACCCGTCCAGCATTGCCATCATTGGCGCTTCGCGCGATGCCACCAAGATCCCCGGTCTCCTGTTGGCCTTTCTGCGTAAGAATAAATTTGCGGGCGCGATCCATCCCGTCAATCCGAACTATCCCGATATCGATGGGTTGACATGCTATCCATCGCTGGATGCGATTCGACAGCCGGTCGACCTGGCGATCGTCATCATTCCCGCGCGCGCAGTGCTTGGCGCACTGGAAGATTGCGCGGGACTCGGCGTCAAGCATGCGATCGTCATTTCCTCGGGCTTTGCCGAGGAGGGCGGCGATTCCGTCGCCATGCAGGAAGCGATCGCGGCACTTGCGAAGCGCACAGGCATGCGGATCTCTGGGCCGAATGCCGAGGGCTATTACAACCAGATCGCCGGTATCGCCGCAACCTTCAGTCCGACCGTTGACGTGAAGCCCGACCAGCCGCGTCTCGTCGCAACCACAAAGCGGATCGGCATTGTCGCGCAGTCCGGCGGCATCGGCTTTGCGATTTATAATCGCGCCAAGGCGCTGGGTATCGCGCTGAGCACGGTGATCTCGACCGGCAACGAGTCCGATCTGGGCGCCGGAGAATTCCTCGACTATATGGTGCAGGACCCTGGGACCGATGTGATCCTGCTGTTCATCGAGGGCATTCGCGATGTCGATCAATTCCTGGCTGCCGCAAGGAAAGCGGCGGAGATCGGCAAGCCGGTCATTGTCACCAAAGTCGGTCGCTCCGGCGCGGGTGAGCGCGCGGCAGCGTCGCACACGGCGAGTATGGTGGGCTGGACGACAGCCTATGATGCCATCTTCGCGCGCCATGGTTTCATCGTTTCCAACGATCTGGACGAGGCGGTAAGCATCGCTGCCGTGCTAACAACGACTCCGTTGCCGAAGGGCGAGCGGGTGGCTGTCGTGACGGTCTCGGGCGGTGCAGGCATCTGGGGCGCCGATGCGATATCGGCGCAAGGGCTTCAGGTCCCGGAACTGTCGGACGGCTTACAAGCGGCGATCCGCGGCCTGATCCCGTCCTACGGCTCGCCGCGCAATCCCATCGATATCACGGCGCAGGCCGTGCATAGCGGCGGGCTGCAGAAGACCATCGAACTGCTCGACAGATCGGACGAGGTGGATGCGATCCTGGTGGTCATCTCGCTGTCCAGCGAAACGCGAATGCCGTTCAAGACGCTGGAGCTGAAGCCGGTGATCGCGGCACAGAACAAGCCAATCGTGTTCTGGTCCTATACGCTGCCGTCGAATTTTGCCCGGACGGGACTGGCTGAATCCGGCGTCGTTGTCCTGTCGGGGCTCACGCATGTGAGTGTGGCCTTGAGACGGCTGGTCGATCATGCGCGCTTCAAGCCGGTCGAGGCCGTCGTGATGGCCAGGCAAATGCCAGCCGATCTTGCCAAGCACCTCACGGCATCGACTTTGTCCGAGCATGACAGCAAGACCTTGCTGCATGTGGCGGGCGTTACGTTGCCGGATGAGATTCTTGTCGTCGACAAATCTGGACTTGACGCTGCGCTCGCCAAGATTGGCTTCCCGCTGGTGATGAAGATCCAGTCGCGCGATATCCCGCACAAGAGTGAGGTCGGCGGCGTCAAGGTCAACATCGCGACCAAGGAGGAAGCGGCTGCCGCCTATGACGCGTTGATAGCAAGCGCGCAGAAGCACAGGCCCGAAGCGGCCTTGCAGGGTGTTCTGGTCTCACCGATGGCAAAGAAAGGCGTTGAGATCATCGTCGGCACGCTGCTCGACAAGACATTCGGGCCCATGGTGATGGTCGGTCTCGGCGGCGTGACGACGGAGCTGTTCAAGGATGTCGTCTATCGCCCTGCGCCAGTGAGTGGGCAAGAGGCAAAGGAGATGCTGAATGCCTTGAAGGGGGCGCCGTTGCTGAACGGGTTTCGTGGGGCGGCGAAAGCGGATGTGTTGGCTGCGTCGACACTGATTACGCAAGTCTCGGAACTGGCTGCGCAGCTCAAGGGCGAGGTGGCGGAGATCGAGCTCAATCCCGTGCTGGTACATCCAGCGGGAGAAGGTGTGACGATCGTCGATGCGTTGGTGGTGCGGAAGATTTAATGGGCTTCCGTACACTCCGCCCTCGTCCTGAGGAGTGGCCATAGGCCGCGTCTCGAAGGATGGCTGCAGAGTCCGATTCGAGTCAGCTCATGGTTCAAGACGCGCCGAAGAGCGCGCTCCTTACCATGAGGGGCGGAGTGAAAATAAAAATGGCCGGGCAAGCCCGGCCATTTCGCAGTGAGGTTTGCAAAACAAACCCGGCGGGGACTTAGCGCCCCTTGAAGTTCGGTACGCGACGTTCGGCTGTGGCCTTCACGCCCTCCTTGAAGTCTTCGGTCTTGCGTAGACGTGTCTGTTCCGCCAGCTCGTGTTCGGTCGCCTTGGCAACGCGATCGGCCAGGCCGTTGCGCATGGTGGCGCGGGTGGAGAGCAGGCCGAGGGGCGAGTTCTCTGCGATTTCTTCCGCCAGCTTGATGGCGGTGTCGCGGACCTGATCCTGGGGCACCAGCACATTGGCGAGGCCCATCTTCAGCGCTTCCTCGCCGCCGACGCGGCGCGATGTGTAGAACATCAGCTCGGCATTGTTCTTGCCGATCAGTTCGGTCAGCGACACCGTGAGGCCAAAGCCGGGGTGGAAGCCGAGGCGGGTAAAGTTTGCGGCGAAGCGGGTTTCCGGGCAGGCGACACGGAAGTCGGCAGACACTGCGAGGCCAAGGCCGCCACCAATGGCTGCGCCATGCACTGCGGCGACAATGGGTTTCTTGGCGCGGAAGATGCGCACGGCTTCCATATAGAGATGCCCGATAGAGCCGAGATTGTCGGCCGGATCGCCAGACGCATCGGCGACGGTTTCCTTGCGGTTGGGATCGCTGAAATCCGCGCCGGCGCAGAACGCCTTGCCCTGCGCGCACAGCACCGTGGCGCGCAGCTCTGGGTTGGCGTCGATCTCGTCGAGCGCGTTGGCGATCTGCTGGATCAGCAGGATGTCGAAGAAGTTCAGCGGCGGCTTGCGAATCTCGATGATCGCGATGTGGCCTCTGGTCTCGATGGCGATGTCTTTGTAGCTGGTCATGTCCTGGTCCTCGTCGGCATTCCGGGGCGCGAGCGCCACTTGACGGTCGCTAACCCGGAATCTGGATGTGTTTTAGCTACTTCGAGGTGCCGGGTTCGCACGCAAGATACGTGCGCCCCCGGAACGACGAGGTCGTGTCACCGCAGCCCCAGCCCCCGCGCGATGATGCCGCGCAGGACTTCGGTGGTGCCGCCCTGGATGGTGAGTTTCGGGGCCGTCTTGATGGCGAAATCGAGCATCTCCTCCAGCGTCGCATGGTTGGAGGCGCTCTCATCGACGAAGGCGGCGAGGTCGCGCACGCGATGCGGGAGCTGCTGCTCCCAGACGGTGCCGATGTCCTTGACGATGGAGGCTTCCACCACCGGTTCTTTGCCGGCCTGCAGCATGCCGGCCACCGACACCGACATGCGGCGCATCGTGTGAAGCTGCGCAACCAGCCGGCCGATGCCTTCGGCGCTGCGTGTATCCGGATCCGAGCCGATCGCGCGGACCAGTTCGGTCAGCGTGTAATAGGTTTCGAGGAAACGCTCGGGGCCGGACCGCTCGTAAGCGAGTTCGGAGGTGGCCTGTTTCCACGCGCCGTCAATCTCGCCGAGCACGTGATCGTCCGGGATGAAGGCGTCGGTGAAGACGACCTCGTTGAATTCCTGTTGGCCGGTGATCTGGTCGATGGGGTTCACCTTGATGCCCGGTGCCTTCATGTTGACCAGGAACTGGGTGAGGCCGTGGCGACGATTTTCCTTGGTCGGCGGTGAGGTGCGGAAAATCGCGATCATGTAGTCGGCGATATGTGCCGAGGTCGTCCAGATCTTGCTGCCATTGATCAGAAAGCCGCCGTCGGTCTTGGTCGCCTTGGTCTTGGCGGCGAACAGATCGGAGCCGGAATTCGGCTCGCTCATGCCGATGGAGAAGCAGATCTCGCCGCGGCAGATGCGCGGCAGAATGTCCATCTTGATGTGTTCGGGCGCATATTTCAGCAGCACCGGGCCGCTCTGGCGGTCGGCCACGAAGAAGCGGCGCACCGGCGCGTTTGCGACGCGCATTTCTTCAGTGACGACGTAGCGCTCAAGGAAGCTGCGCTCATGACCGCCGTATTTCTTGGGCCATGTCATGCCGAGCCAGCCCTTCTCGCCGACACGGCGGGAGAATTCGCGGTTATCGGCGTCTTCCTGCACCGGGCGGTGCGGATCAAAAGTGCCGGCGGCGATTTCATCGGCGAGAAAGGCGCGGACTTCCTTGCGGAGCTGTTCGCATTCGGGCGGCAGGCGGATCGGATCGAAACGAAGGGCTGCGGTCATGATGTTTGTTTCCGTCGTCAGCGCGATGCAACCAGCGGCCACAGCTCGTCAGCGCCGCGTTTGGCGACGAGCCTGCCGAGTTCGACGGCCCAGTAGCTCTCGCTGCCGAAATCGTCGCGCCAGGCGAGAGCACGCAGGGTGTAGCGATGCAGGATATGCTCCTGCGTGAAGCCGATGGCGCCATGCACCTGATGGGCGATGGCCGCGCCTTTCTCGGCTGCTTCGGAGCAGCGAATCTTGGCTGCTGCGGCTTCGAGGAAGAGCGCGTCGTCGATCGGAGCGCCGTGCGAGAAGGCGTCGGCAGCTGAGCTCGCCGCGGCGAGTGCGGCAGATGTCTCGCCAGCCAGCTTTGCGAGATTGTGCTGCACGGCCTGGAATTTCGAAATCTTCTTCTCGAAGGCGACGCGCTCGCCTGAATATTGCACGCTGATGCCGAGCATGGATTCCAGCGCGCCGGCGATCTGCAAGCTGCGCGCGAGGGCGCCCATCAGCAGCAGGGCTTTTTCATCGACGCCGTCGGGCGCCTTCGCGGTCGCGACGGGCTTCACCTTGTCGAAATGCACGGTGTCGGAATGATCGCCGGCGAGGCTGAGGCCTGCATCGATCTTGCAAGCGCCAGCATCGACCAGTGCGATCGAGCCGCCGGCGATGACAGCGATGTGCTTTGCTTCCTTGGCGAAGGGAATAGCGCGGGCGCGGCCGGAAATGGTGCCATCGGCATTGAGCGTGAGGCGATCGCGCGGACCTGCCGGTGCCACGGTCATCATGCCTTCGGGTGACTTGATCTTGCCTTGGGTCAGCAGCCAGCCGGCAAGCATGGTTTCGGCGAGCGGAACGCTGACGCCGGCGCGGCCGGCAACACCGAGCACGCTGAATCCTTCAGCCATGCTGGTACCGGAGCCGTCGCACTCTTCAGGTACCCAGGACAGAGGCAGACCGGATTCGGTGAGCGCTTGCCAGAGCGGCGCCTTCCAGGCGCCTGACTTGTCGTGATTGATGGTCTGTGCGTCCGCGAGATCGGCGAAAATCCTCTCAGCGGTTTCAGCGACAATATTGTCTGGTTCGGTCAAGGCGTTCCCCGTCTGATAGCGCATCTCATTCGGCAGGGAATGCCGGGCATGGGATGCTGCCACTCTTGTTGCGGGCATGATGCGGAAAAGCCGGCGCGATGCAAGCGGCGCACCTGCATTGTGGTCTGCGGTGGCGACATGATGCACGCTTATTCCGCGCAGCGAATGATTGGGGTTGTATACCAGCGCAAGGCGGCCGTGTTAGATCACTCAGCCTGAACAATAGAAACAGAGGAAATGCTGATGTCTGCGGATGGTTTGTGTGCAGTGATTACGGGATCGGCGTCGGGGCTCGGCGCTGCAACGGCGGCCATCCTCGCGAAGGATGGGGCACGCCTCGTAATCAACTATTCGTCGAGCGCGAAGGAGGCAGAGGCGACTGCCGAGCAATGCCGCCAGCTGGGAGCCGCCGAGGTCGTGGTCGTGCAGGGCGATGTCTCGAAAGACGAGGACTGCAAGAAGATTGTTGCTGCTGCCGAGCCATGGGGGCGCATCGATGCTCTGGTGAACAATGCGGGCGTCACCAAACATGTCGCACACGACGATCTCGACGGGCTTTCGGCGGAAGACTTCCAGTGGATCTATGGCGTCAACACCATCGGGCCCTATCAGATGATACGTGCGGCGCGGCTCCTGCTTGAAAGCAGTGCAAAGGCTTCCGGTCGTGCGGCGGCGGTAGTGAATGTATCGTCGATAGCTGGCTTGTCGGGCGCGGGTTCATCGGTTGCCTATGCGGCCAGCAAGGGTGCGCTGAACTCGATCACGCTGTCACTGGCGCGCGCATTGGCACCGCTGATCCGCATCAACACGGTTTGCCCCGGCTATATCGATACGCCGTGGTTTACCAAGGGGCGCGGGGCGGATGCGGCCGCCAAGGTACGCGAGGCGGTCATAGCCCGCGTACCGCTTCAGGCGGCTTCAACGGCCGAGGATATTGCGCAACTCATTTACTTCCTCGCCACGCCGCCATCCAGCCATATGACCGGAGAACTGGTGCGCATGGATGCCGGCATGCATCTGTTGACTGTGCGGGCATAAAAAAAAGCCCCGGTCGAGACGACCGGGGCTTTTCATTCGGTCTTCAACGCTGGCCGGGATCCGGAATCGATCCACGGACGACCAGCCTGTTCCAGATGAACAGCACCACCAGTGCGCCGATCGTGGCGGTGATGAAGCCGGCGCCCTGGTTCGGGCCGTAATGGCCGATCTGCTGACCGATGAAAGTGGCCAGGAACGCGCCGGCAATCCCGAGCAGCGTCGTCAGGATAAAGCCCGAGGGATTATTCGGGCCCGGGGATATGATGCGTGCGAGAATACCCGCGACGAAGCCGACAAGAATGATCCAGAGCATTGCAGTCCCCCTCTCAGTATAAATTAGACCCAGTGGGACGAGGCTTCGTCCTCGGTCGGTAGCCGGCCATGTGGTGTAAATGCATCCACCGCACCGGGAAGTTCGCTACTAAGTTCGGAAAGCAGTTGTTCGCGCGACATGCCAGTACGTGCGGTGAGCTGCGCGATACTGTCTGCACCGAGTGCGGCGCCGAGATCGCCCGGTGAGATCTGCTTGTTCGGCCCTGGCTGAACCCAGGAGTCCGCTGCATCGCCTTGACCGCTCTCCTGCAGGCGTTTCACGAGATCGCTGAGACCGCCGCTGAGCACTGTGCCGGCTGCTGCGCCGCCAAGCAGCCCGCCGAGCGGGCCACGCAGCAGGTCGCTGAGACCTCCGCCACCGGTCGCGCCACCCTGTGAGGCTCCGGCGTTGCCGCCCAGAAGACCACCGAGCAACCCGCCGAGACCGCCGCTATCATTGACGCTGGCCTGGGTCGGTGCCGGTACTTGCTGCGGCTGCCCTTGCGGTGCCGGCTGTTGCTGGCCCCCGGCGATATGTTTGTAGCCTTTGTAGGCTAGCAGCGCGAGGATCGCCATGGTGAGTGGCGACATGCCGCCGCTCTTGTCATTGGGATCGCTGGGGCCGCGCGGCCCGTTCGCCATGCCATTTAGAATGTCGAGCAAACCCATCGTCGTCTCCTGTCAAGCCAGCCCATGGAAAAAGATAGCTTCGCGATATGACGCGGACAAGTCCAGTCGGTTCCACAGGTATGCAGGACTGTCGCATTTTGCTAGGAACGGGCAGTTCATGAATGGGAGGTGACGTGAACGTACAGCGTCCCATCTGTATTGCCGGTGCCGGCAGCATTGGCTGCTACGTCGGAGGCATGATCGCAGCGGCTGGTCGTCCCACATCGCTACTGGGGCGCCGGCGTTTGGTCGATGGTATCACGCGCCACGGATTGCAACTGACGAGTTTTGAGGGCGGGCGCTGGCAATTGCGTGCCGAGCACGTCAATCCTTCAGATGATCCGACGATCATGGCAGACGCCGACACCATCATTGTGGCCGTGAAGAGCGGCGACACGGCTGCAATGGCAGAACTGATCGCTCGACACGCCGCAGGAGACGCCGTAGTCGTCAGCTTGCAGAATGGCGTCGGCAATGTCGCTATTCTCAAGCAGGCCTTGCCCGGCCACAAGGTGTTGGGCGGCATGGTGCCGTTTAATGTGGTGACGCAGGATGACGGTACGGTGCATCGCGCAACGTCCGGCGCATTGGTGATCGAGCGCGACAGCAATGACATGGCGGCCCGATTGTCGGTCGCCAATTTACCGGTTCGGCCGACCGACGATATCGCCGGTGTGCAATGGGGCAAGCTGCTGGTCAATTTGAGCAACGCGTTGAATGCGCTGTCCGATCTGCCGCTGTACACGCAGCTGCAGCAGCGCATATGGCGACTTCTGTTCGCCGATCAGATGGCTGAAGGGCTCGCGGTATTGCGTGCCGCCGGCATCTCGCCGGTCGCCGCGACGCCAATTCCTCCCTGGTTCACGCCGCATCTGCTGCGGCTGCCGGATAATCTGTTTGGTCCAATCCTGCGACGAGTGATGAAGATCGATGCGAATGCGCGCTCGTCGATGTGGGAGGATCTGCAGCGCGGGCGTCCTACGGAGATCGACTATCTGCAAGGCGTTATTCTGCAGTTGGCGAATCAATATGGCGTCGCAACGCCGCTGAGCCGGCGCGTGGTCGAAACTGTGAAAGCCGCGGAGACGGCACGGCAGGGGTCACCGGCCCTGTCAGTTCAGCAAATTCGTGGTCTGTAGTTATTCGCTACCGACTTCCATCGTTCCTTTCCCCGCTCCTGCACGTTCTGAAATCAAATCGAGCAAGCGCTCGTGCAGCCGCATAACGAGCGAGTGATCGTTTAACTGCACGCATCGTCATACGCGGCGGTAACATCATGCATCATTTGATGTGTGAGTTGCCGATGAAAATGTTTAGCTGAGCTGCGCTACTTAGAAACTGACAAATCTTCATACGATCAGTAGTGCAGCGACTGATCGGAAGGTGCGGTAGTAAATTCGTATCAATCATTGAGTTCGAAGAAGCGTAGAATGCGTTCGATACTGCTCATCGCGATGTGTCATCAAATCCTATGTCATTCTCAACTTCTCTAGTATAGATAGTCACGTGATTTGACGGAGGTTCAATCTCGTTGAGAAAATCTGACGTCAATCCTTCCATACGCATCGGCAGGACGTGTGCCAGCTGAAATTCTCAACTACAAATCGGAGCTCCTATGGCCAAGAAAGCAAAGAAGAAACTTGTGCGTCGTGAATACACGAAAGAAGACGAAAAAATCCTCCGCGCACATTCGAAGGCCCAGACCCCGCTCGAACAGATCGCCAAGGAAATGAAGCGCACCGGCGGTTCGCTGCGTCAGAAGGCCATCAAGCTTGGCATTCCGCTGGGGCACCGCCGCCGTAAGGCCAAGAAGGTAGCAACCGCGAAGACCGCCAAGGTCGCCGCGAAGTCCGTGAAGAAGGCGAAAGCGGCCAAGACCGGCAAGGCGAAGAAGACCAAGAAGTAAGCTTCGATCTCGAAAGCTGTGGCCTGAAGCGCTTGCGCTTCAGGCCATTTTGGAGATGACGAGGAGGGTTGGCAGATGCGACCTCTCTCTGTTTTTTTGATTTCGGCGTTGTTCGCATGTGCAGTCGCTGCACCTGCCCTGGCTGCTCCGCCGACAGTCACGCCATCGCCTGGCTATGATGCGCGTCTGGCCGAGCAGCGCCGCGTGCTTCAATCTCAGCAGCCTCGGATCATCGAAAAACCGGTCAGGCGCCGACCGGTACTCTGGCATCGTCACACGCGCTGAGTGCCCCGATGAAGTCGCCGATCCTGAGAACGCTCCTTCTGAGTTGTATCGCTGTTATCGTCACTTGCGTGCCTGTCATCGCGGCAGATTATGCCAGCCAGATCAGTGCGTTCCGGCGCGCGCACAAGCTTTCGGCCGTTACGCAGGATAGCAAGCTTGCAGCCGTCGCTCTCGGTCAGGCGCGGGCCATGGCGACAAGCGGCAAGGTCAGTCATGACGTCGGGGGATCGTTTCCGGCTCGTGTCGCCAAGTTGCGCAAGTCGAAGGCTGCCGAGAATATCGCGGCCGGATTTCTCACTTTTACGGAAACATTGAAGCAGTGGGAGGAGAGCCCGGGTCATCGTGCCAATCTGCTGATGCCTGGCGCACGCAAGGTCGGCGTGGCCTCGGTAACCAATCCGAAGTCGCCATATCGCATGTTCTGGGCGATGGTGATCTCGGACTGAGCACGCCCCTCGCGGCAGCTCGCGTCGATCAAGGAACCAGGCCTGGAGGCAGAATCAGGTGCGCTTGCTCTTGATCGGTGCGGGTGTGCCGAACAGGGCATCCTTGATGTCCTTCAGGCCTGACGACAGTTTTGACCAGCCGCAGACGAGCGGCTCTGTGGCGCAATCCGGCCCTTTGGCGGCGCGCTGCTTCGGGCGCGGACGAGGGAGTACGACCGGCGATGTATTCCTGACAACAGGTTGCGTCCCGGCATCGTCGCGAAAGTCTGCCGCGACGACGGCCTGTTGCTGAGCTTCACTTTGCTTCTTGGCGAAAGCGGCGAGGATGACATTGCGTCGTTGATTGTTGAGATAGATCGCGTATTGCTCGTCGATCATCTTCTGCTCCGCTGCCGTGGGATTGGGCCCGGCGATGTCGAAGCTGCGGTTCTGCATGAAGTCATGATAGGTGTAGCCGCCGCCGCGCTTGCGTCGCGCGGCAAACTTGCTTTCGCAATTCGATAGCGCCGATGCCTTCGCCTCACCGCTCAGTAAAGATTTTTCCACGCGTTCGGCACAATCTTCATAGTCAGCCGGCGCCGCTGTCCACCATTGCGCATGTGCGTGATCCGGCAGCGTGAAAGGTGCCGCAAGCAGGATAATTGCCGATGTCGTTGCTGTCAGGCTCGATTGCCTTGATCGGATCACGCCCGCCCCCGTGGTCGTATCTGCGGCGATTGTCACCATCGAGCGCCATTTTTCAACCGTGGTTGACGCATTGCTCCCCCTTTTTAGACACAAAGCATCCCGGCACAGTAACTGTGGTGCTCACTGTGCCTCTCATGGAGCTTTTGCACGCAGGTTATTGTGTAGTTGAGGAGTCAATCGCGAGGCGCGGGGCTTGTGGTCTCGCGTGGTCGCCGACCTGGACCGAGAACCTTCCGCAGAAAAGGCGGTCGAGACCGCCTTTCCTATTGTATCGATTATCAAGCCTTACTGGCAAAGATGTCGCTGTCCATCTTCGCCACGGATCCAGGTGCCGGGCTGGCAGACGAAGTTATTACGACGCGCATATGAGTCGCGTGCGTCGTAGCTATCCATCGGCCCGATAGTGTACCCGTTATTGTAATAGGCATAGCTATTGTCCCAGGGACGGAACGGAGCGGCCGCGATCGCGCCAGCTGTGTTCACCGCCGCGCTGGCGACACCGATCGCACCGCCAACGGCACCCGCGGCGACGTCAGCCGGCCAGAAGCCGCTGTCCGCGCGGCGTATATCGCTGCGATAGCCGCTATTTCGATAACCATGACCGTTGTCATTCATCTGCATGCTGTAATCAGGCGGCATCTTCGCGCGATGCTTGGCCTTGTCCTTGGCGAGTGCCGGTGTTGCCACCAGTCCGGCGGCCACGGCTACAGCCGTGAGGAGTTTCATGGTCTTCATGCGGGGTCTCCATCTTTTGTCATAACTCAAGACCCAACCAACGGTGATGGAGGGCGTTCCTCTTATCGGGAAACCGCTTTTCAAAGGAATGTGAGACCGAGAATCTGCAGTATATGGGCGCCAACAAGTGGTAGCGACCTGCGTTGCGCTCTGATATGGAACAGGCCGGTGGCCCTATCGGCCATTCGAGCGGTCCCGTAGCTCAGCCGGATAGAGCGGCGGTTTCCTAAACCGTAGGTCGGATGTTCGAGTCATCCCGGGATCGCCAGTCAGTTCCGGCCTATTAACCCTGCATTACGAGAAATGCCGCGCTGGCGCGGGCTTGCGATAAGACCGCGCGATGTTTCAAAGAATTGTCATCATTCTCGCCTGGTTGATGCTCCTGGCCATCGCTTTTGCGACGCTGTCACCGATTGGGCTGCGGCCACATCTGGGCGATGTCAGCGGTGAGCGGTTCTTGGCGTTCGCGGCGCTTGCCCTGTTGTTCGGGATGGCCTATCCGCGCCATTTGTGGCTGGTGGCCTTCATGGTTGGCGGTGTTGCGGTGGGTCTCGAAGTGCTCCAGCACCTGACCCCTGACCGTCACGGCCGAGTTCCCGATGCGCTTGTGAAACTGTCTGGCGGCTTCGCTGGCGCGGGGCTGGCTTACGTCCTAAGCGGGACGATGAGAAAGATGTCGTCACCGGATTGATGCTCTCCGGTGGATCCGGCAATTGAGTATCATTTCGGTAAAATAGAACCGACCATCCTTCTGCGCTATGTATGTACCGAAAATTGCACGAAAATACTTGGCAGCGGACGTGGATCGATACACCTTGAGACGGTGTAGATTCGGATATGCAACCCTTGGCCTAGAGGTCGCGCTGCACCCTTACTGCGCACTTCGGCGGGGCGAGCGGAGAATACTGCGTCGCTGGGCAACGGTCGTTGCCGATCTCGAAGGATCATGTCGATGCACCGCCGGTATCAAAGTTCGAGCATCCCGACCGAGATCATGCGCTCGGTGGTCGGAATTTCCGAAACGGGCAGCATCACCAAGGCCGCCAAGGTCCTCGGTCTCAGCCAGCCAGCTATCAGCTCGCAGATCAAGCGCATCGAACATGTGGTTGGTGGCAGCATCTTCCAGAAATCGGCGAACGGGTCCGCCGCGACCGAGCTCGGCAAGCTGGTCCTGATCCAGGCAAAGAAGATTCTCGAAGCTAACGATCAGTTGTTGATGCTGCGGGGCGGCACGCCGGACGATCTGCCGATCAGGATCGGTTTGAGCAACATCTATTCCCGGCGCATGATGGAAGTGTTCAGCAAGGCCGAGATTACGAATATCTCGATCTACGCAGACAACTCCGCCGAGATCGTAAAGTGTCTGATCGACGGTTTCATCGACATCGGTATCTATCTGAGCCTCAGCGATACACCGCCGGATCCGACGATCGAGGTCGTCGATCAGCGCGCCGATGAAGTCGCTTGGATACGTGCGAAGGATTTCACGCTAAGTCCTGGAGCGCCGATCCCGTTGCTCACTTGGCCGGGGCAGATCATGCACGAACTCATGGTGCAAGCGCTCGAGCGCAAGGGAATGATCTATCGGATCGCCTTTTCCAGTCCCGATTTTCACACCCGTATCGAAGCGGCGAAAGCCGGGATCGGACTCACGGTGTTGCCGAAGCGGCTGGTGCCATCCTCCTTGACGATCGCCAATGAGTATTATCTTCCGAAGTGTGGTACGCCGCGCATGTTGCTCTGCGCGCGCCGTGATGGCGGTGCAAGAAGCACAAAGCTGCTCGAAGCCCTGCGATCGCGCTTCAACGATATCTGATGGCTCGGTATCGGCTAAAACTGATGGAGCCATCAATTTCGATGCATGTATCGCAGACGATGCCTACATTTGAGATGATTGCCTGTCGATTGTGGTAATAGAAGTTGTATAGGTAGTCTTCACTCGCCGTTGCGAAGCTCGCATCATGACGAGATTCGCCATCAAGCGTTTGCAGGTTTTCGCGTCGTGCCGGCATGGCTCAAGTGCCGTCGAATTCGCGATGCTGCTTCCCCTGTTCCTGACGATCGTGTTTGGCATCGTCGTGTTCGGATCGTATCTCGCGATCATCCATGGCGTGCAGCAACTTGCGGCGGAAGCTGCGCGTTCGTCGGTGGCCGGCATGACCGAGACCGAGCGCAGTTCGCTTGCATCGGCTTATGTCGCCAACAACGCCACGACCTATCCGTTGATCGATCCGGCGAAGCTGACAACCGCCGCCGCAACCTCTTCCTCCAATGCGAATGTGTTTGTCGTCACAGTGAATTACGACGCTTCGAGCATGTTCATCTACACGCTGCCTTTCGTGCCGAAGCCGACCACGCTGATTACGCGTTCGGCTTCGATCCCGTATGGAGGGTTCTGATCGTGACATCGTTAATATGTCTCCTGCGCCGCTTTGCTGCCGATCAACGCGGCAATATCGCACTGATGTCCGTCGGCGGCATGATACTGGCCGTTTGCTGTGCGGCGCTCGGCATCGATATCGGCACGATCGCAGCGGATCGCCGCAAAACGCAGAGTGCGGCCGATATCGCTGCAATCGTTGCCGCCAGCAATCTGTCCAACGCCACCAATGCCGCAACATCGGCGGTGACGAAAAATAATTACCCAGCCTCGGCTCTGACCAAGGTCGAGCTCGGCACTTATACGGCGGACCCTGCCATTCCTGTCCAGAACCGCTTCGTGACGCCGGCTGTGGGTAAGGCAAATGCCGCGCGGGTCACGTTGCAGACCTCCACACCGCTGTATTTCAGCAAGTTCTTTACCGGCAGCAACGCATTTACGATCACGACACAGGCAATCGCAGCGAATACGCAGATCGCATCCTTTGCCATCGGCTCGCGTTTGGTGTCGCTGAACGGCGGGGTGCTTAACAGTGTGCTTGGCTCGCTGCTCGGTACCACGCTGTCCCTCTCGGTGATGGACTATCAGGCGCTCCTTAATGCACGCATCGACGCATTTGATTTCCTGTCGGCACTGGCGACACGCATTGGCTTGACTGCGGCCACCTATGAAACGGTGCTGAGCGCCAATGTTAAGGTCGGCGACATCCTGGCAGCGGCGCTCAACGCACAGCAGTCCACGAACGGCGCCAGCACGGCCACAACCGCGCTCTCGACGATCTCGCAGGCTGCGATCTCCTCCACCGCCAAGCTTACACCGCTGTCGCTGATCGACGCGGGGCCGTATTCCGATCTCAAGACAGGAACCAAACCGAAGATCGGTGTCAGCATTTCGCTCTATGATCTGCTGCAGGCCACAGCCGGCATCGCCAATGGCTCCAGTCAGGTAAATACGGGCGTCAATATCAACCTGCCGGGAATCGCCAGCGTCCAGCTGATCGTAACGATTGGCGAGCGGCCGCAGGGGTCCAGCTGGGTCGCTGTCGGAGCCCAAGGGATCAGTGTGCATACAGCGCAGACCCGTGTGCTGCTGCAGGTCAAACTCGTCGGCACAGGCGCCGCCTCGGTGGTCAATCTGCCGGTTTATGTGGAAGTTGCTTCCGGTACGGCGACGCTCAACAAGGTGAGTTGCGGCTACCCCGATATCAGCACGTCCACCGTTACGCTGGGGGTGACACCTGGCGTTCTTGACGCTTGGATCGGCAATGTTTCTGCAGCCGACCTGCAGAATGTGACGACGAAGCCGAATCCCGGTCCGGCCACGCTGGTCGATCTTGGTTTGATCACGGTCACCGGAAAGGCCCATGCCGGCGTAGGGAATACGACGCCTGTCAATGTCGACTTCAGCTATGCCGATATTACGTCGCAGACCAAAAAGACCGTCACGTCCACGAATTTCACGTCGTCGCTGATTGGCAGCCTGCTCGGCGATCTCAATCTTTCCGTGACTGTCATTGGTCTTGGCATTCCAATTCCAGGTCTGGGCGCGCTGGTTGGCGGCATCCTCGGCGCAGCCACCGGAGCGCTCGATCAGTTGCTGTCGAGCGTGCTCTCCAGTCTCGGCGTCGGTCTAGGACAGGCCGATGTCTGGGTTACCGGCATCCGCTGTGACGGTGCCGTGCTGGTGAACTGATGTGTGTATGCGTGAACAATGGCTGAAATTTCAAGACTGAAAGGGAAGGACCCATGCCTTACGAGACCTCGATGAACCGCCCGAACGTCAACCGCAAGCGCTCCGTGGTGGTTTCGAAGAAGCGCACCAGCGTCAGCCTGGAGGATAGTTTCTGGGCCAGCCTGCAGGCAATTGTGAAGATGGAGAACACGACGATCGAAAACTACATCGAAAAGATCGAGCGCAAGCGCGAAACGCCGAATCTGTCGTCGAACCTGCGCATTGCCGTGCTGGAATACTATCAGCAGCTGGCTGCGCGCAGCATGGTTGCCGGCATGCCGGAAGGCTCTGCGCCAAGCGTCGTGCCGAAGCAGGGCGAACGTCAGGGGCAGCTGGCCGAGAAAGTCGCCGCGTACTGGAGCCGTATTGGCAATGACAAGCAGCTGGCCGATTAGGCCAGCTGTCACGACCCGACTTTATAAAATTTAAGGAAGCAACGCGCGGTGCTGCGTGCGTTGGATCCATATCCTTTCAGTTAATGGCTTTCAAGCCACGGAGCAACTCATGTTCACTCGGCGCAGCAAATTGGAATTGCAGAATGCGTTGGAGAAGGCAGTCGCCATCAATCGCTCTCAAGCACTGATCGAGTTTAATCCCGACGGAACGATCATCACCGCCAACGAAAACTTTCTTGCCGCGATGGGCTACACGCTCGATGAAATCAAGGGCAAGCATCACAGTCTGTTTGTCGATCCGGCGACACGTGAAAGCGCCGCTTATCGGGAGTTCTGGGGTAACCTTAACAGGGGCCAGTTTCAGGCTGCCCAGTACAAGCGAATCGCCAAGGGAGGACGGGAAGTATGGATCGAAGCAAGCTACAACCCGATCCTGGATCGCGGTGGCAGGCCATACAAGGTGGTCAAATTTGCCACTGACATCACGGCGAGCAAGCTCGCAAGCCTCGATGCCCAGGGCAAGATCGCGGCGATCGATCGCGCCCAGGCGATGATCGAGTTCAATCTCGACGGCACGATCATTACGGCCAATGAGAACTTTCTGACCGCCGTCGGCTATGGTCTTTCGGAGATACAAGGACGGCATCACAGCATGTTTGTAGAGCCGCAGGAACGCGACGGAAATGCTTATCGCGATTTCTGGGCTCGGCTGGCTCGCGGGGAATATCAGGCGGCGGAGTATAAGCGCATCGGCAAGGGTGGCAGGGAAATCTGGATTCTCGCCTCTTACAATCCGATTTTCAACGAGCTTGGAAAGCCCTTCAAGGTGGTGAAATTCGCGACCGACGTCACTCAGCAGAAGTTGCGGGCGGCGGACAGCGACGGGCAGATGGAAGCGATCCGCAAATCGCAGGCGGTGATCGAATTCCGCATGGACGGCAACATCATCACCGCGAACCAGAATTTTCTGAATACGCTCGGCTATTCGCTCGACGAGATCCGCGATCGTCATCACAGCATGTTTGTCGATCCTGCCGAGCGCGCGTCTGCGGCTTATGGCGAATTCTGGGCCAGCCTCAATCGTGGCATCTATCAGGCGGCCGAATACAAGCGGCTGGGTAAAGGTGGGCGCGAGATCTGGATTCAGGCCTCCTACAATCCGATCCTCGATCTCAACGGCAAGCCGTTTAAAGTGGTGAAATATGCTACCGATATTACGGCCCAGGCGACGGCACGGATGAAGGCCGAGCGTGCACGGTCGCTGATCGAATCCGTGGCCGCCGGCAGTGAGGAGATGAATGCCTCGATCCGGGAAATTTCCGAGACCATGGTGAAGTCGCGGCAGACGGCGGAAGCCGCTGTGAGCCAGGTCGAATCGGCCGATGTCCAGGCACAACGTCTCACATCGGCGGCACATGCCATGGGCGGCATTGTCGGGCTGATCGGCGATATCACCGGCCAGATCAATCTGCTGGCGCTGAATGCCACGATCGAATCGGCGCGTGCCGGCGAGGCGGGCCGCGGTTTTGCCGTGGTGGCATCGGAGGTGAAGAATCTCGCCAACCAGGCCAAGCAGGCCACCGACAAGATTTCCAGCGAGATCGAGGCGCTCAACGGCATTTCCGGAGACGTCGTCAGCGCGTTGGTGACGATCAAGCAGGCCATCGAACACGTCAACGAGTTTGTCACCTCGACCGCCGCTGCGGTGGAGGAGCAGAGCACGGTGACGTCGGACATGTCGGACAATATGCAGCGCGCGGCTGCAGAACTGGCATAGCGATCGGCTTCAGGTCATCTTTGCATCATCCGCGACCATGCTAGTGTCGCGGACGATGGTTCCTTTCAATGCAGCCACGCGGACGACAATCGAGGCCCGCGTCGGCGAATTCACCCGCCTCGAGGTCAACGCGACGTCAACGCAGACGCTCAAGCGAGCAGCTGTGGCGCTGGTGCTTGCCCGCGCCGACGAAGAAGTATCCGCCGGTCTGTTGCTGACATTGCGGGCCTCCAGTCTCCGCGCGCACAGCAATCAATGGGCGCTGCCGGGCGGGCGTTGCGATCCCGGCGAGACGCCAGCCGAAACGGCGTTGCGCGAGCTCGACGAGGAACTAGGCCTGCGGCTCGGCGCCGATGACGTGATCGGGATGCTGGATGATTATCCGACACGATCCGGATACCTGATCACGCCGGTGGTGATGTGGGCGGATGATAGCCGGCGGCTGGTTCCCAATCCGGACGAGGTCGCCTCCGTGCACCGGATCGCGCTCACGGAATTGCTGCGTCCACAAGCGTTCGATTTTATCAGCATTCCCGAGAGCGAGCGCCGCGTGATCCGCTACAGCCATTTCGGCCATCGCATTCATGCGCCGACCGCGGCATTGATCTATCAGTTCAGTGAGCTGCTGGCCGGGCGCATCACAAGGGTCGCGGAACTGGAACAACCCGTTTTCGCCTGGAAGTGAGACAACCGGTCGCGAAATCGGGGTTGGCTGGCAAGACAAAATTCACCAAACTGCTCCAACGTCGGTCGGACAGGAACACCGCGGCCCGGCGCATGTTGCGCGGCGCCCCGACCATTTTCAGTGCGCTTTGCGCGCGAACGCGACAGGTCTCATGTCCCATTCGATTCGCATATTCTCCGTTGCCCTTCCGCTCGCAGTGTTGCTCGGCACGTCGGTGCTCGCATCGGAACCCTCGGCCCTTCCGCCGTCGGTCGCCAATGCCATGGCGCAAGGTGCATCGCCTCAGGCCATCGCTGAATATCGCCGCAAGCTGGCCGAATACCAGGAAGCGCGTGCCGCTTTCGATCAGGAAGCGAGTGCCTATTGGAATGCGATCGCCGACAAGCGGAAGACCCGCTTTGCCAAGCGCCGCGCGGGTCAGGCGGTCACGCTCAATGACTATGTGCTGGAGCAGGCGCCGCTCTATGACGGCCCGAAGCGGCCGGTGAATCCGGAGCCCGAGGATGATGGCGGTCCGCGCGTGCGCAAGGATCTGCCCGTTGTGGCTGACTTCCTGAATGCGGCGCGATCGGAATTCCAGTTCGCGCCGTCGCGCCCGAGCAGCGAAATGGAATTCAAGCGTGCCTATGCGCGTGCAGCGTTGCAGGCCGGCCTGACGCGCGAGCAGGCGGTGCGCGTCTATTCGTTCGAAACCGGTGGCAACGGCGGTCACGACATGCAGTCGGGGCTCAATCCGTCGAAGCCGGGTTCACGCGCGATCTCGACGGCGATCGGCTACAATCAGCTCCTGACGGCGAATACGACGACATTGATCGCCGAGAAGGGTCCGCAGATCCTGAAGGTTCTCACCGACAAGGCAGCGATGCTTCAGGGGCCGCAACGCAAGGCGATGGACCACAAGATCGCGGTGTTCAAGCGCATGTATGCAGTGGTTCGCAGCGGGCCGCAGGGCTGGAGCGCGCTCGAGAAGCTCGGCACCACGCCGCAGGGCTGGGCGATGCATGCGCTGGTTCTGGACATGGATGTCGGGCCGCTATTGCAGGTCCACAAACTGCTCACTTCGGTGCAGTTCGCCCGCGCGCGAGGTTTCGAGCGTCCGCTCTCTGCCGCCGAACTCGAGATGATGAATCTCACCGGTGATGGCAACGGCTTCGATATGGTGACCATGCCGCAAGCAATGCGCGAGCAGGTGCCGACGGCGAACTTCTTCCAGCGTGGCGGCTATGAGCGCAATCCGGTGGCGATCCGCCACAACACCGTGGCGAAGCTGCTGGCCATCACCAACAATCGGATGGACGTGAACAGCAATCTGCCAGGCGCCAAAGAATTGGCCGCGGCCTTCGGATCGGCCACGGCCAGCAATGAGATCAGATAGCGTCGCGTCTGAACGCGATGCGATGAAGAGCCGGCTACGAGTTGCCGGGATTGAAGTCTTCGCCGACGGCGGCCGGCGCAGCAGCCGCGTCCGGACGCGGACCGTGCGGACGACGGCGACGACGCGGCGGAAAGCGCTGTTCGCCATTTCCGTTGCCATTGTTGCCGTTCTGCTCGAACGGCGCGCCATTGGCAGGCTGCGGAGCACCGCCGGTGATGAAAGAGGGCAGGCCGATATTCTCGCCGGCCGGTGCGGCCGGCTGCGGCTGATATTGCGGCTGCGGCTGGCGCGCATCGCGGGGATAGGGCTGCTCGCCGCGCTGCTGATAATTTTCGCGCGGCTGCTGCTGTTCACGCTGCTGCGGCACAAAACCCGGTTCGGCGCCGAAATTCGAAAAGCTCTCGCTATCGTCGTCGCCATCCTCGAGCTGCACATCGCTGCTGTTGTCGGCGCGCTGTTGCTGCTGAGGCTGATTCTGGCGGAATTGCTCTTGCGCCGCGGCGATCAGGCGGAAGTAGTGTTCGGCGTGCTGATAGTAGTTTTCGGCCGCGACCGGATCGCCCGACGAACGTGCGTCCCGGGCGAGTTGCAGATATTTCTCGCCGATGTGAGAGGCTGTGCCGCGGATCTTGATATCGGGGCCGTTCGATTCGTAGACCCGGGTCATCGGGTTCTGGCCGCGCCGATTGTTATTGTTGTTGTTATTATTGTTGCGGTTGTTGTTCCGCATCCGCTTGTTGTTCTGACCGTTTCTCATGTGTCGCTTTCGTTACTGAGATTTGTCACAGAGCTACTGACTGAGTGCTACTTACTGAGTGGCTACGCGCTGAAATTCATGGCCGCGGCAGCAATCCGCGGGAGCCGGACGAGCCTCTTCCAGGCGTGCATCCGAATCGTCGTGCAGGTCATCGCTGCATCGATCTTGCCCAAAGTCGCGTTCAGCAAAGACGCGTTCCCCAATCGCCGGCCGATCTCATCAAACCGGCCAAGTCAGACTCCTGCCAAATTCGGGCACATGTCCCGGCGCGGCTTTTGTCCGTGAAATTCAAAGCGCAATAATCAGGCTTTCGTTCGCTCTGCGGTCGTGAGCTGCGCAGCACTTTCAGCCATCGCGCTCAGCCAGACCTGCCTGTGGAACCTGTTTTCGGACGGGTTCTCTTGCGAGATTACGGGCCACCCACCAATACCTTCGGGCGAACCATCCCTGTTCCGATGCTGTGCCCGGAACGTAGTCGCTCGCGGGGGATATTCCAAGCGGTTTTTTTCGATTTAAGAAGGCTTTATCGCGGCTTTTTTTGCCCAATAACCGCCCGCCGGACGCCCCCAAGATCGGCTTTGGGAGGGCAGGGCAAAGTCAGGCCGGCCGCGGTCATCAATCCGGCGACTGTCTCGCTTTGATCATGTCCCACCTCGACGACCAGCGTGCCGCCCGGACAGAGCAGGTGCGCGGCTTCGGGCACGATGATGCGATAGGCATCGAAGCCGTCGCTGCCGCCATCGAGCGCGCGCAACGGATCATGATCGCGGACCTCGATGTCGAGGCTGGCGATGTCGGCGGACGGAATATAAGGCGGATTCGACACGATCAGGTCTAAGCCATCGGCTAGCGCCGAGGCATAGTCGCAGGCGACGAAATACGCGCGATGCGCAAGGCCGCTTCGCTCTGCGTTGCCACGCGCGGTGCGCAGCGCGGCGAGATTGATGTCGGTGGCGACGCCCGTCGCATTGGGCAACTCGGAGAGCAGCGCCAGCAGGATCGCACCCGAACCCGTGCCGAGATCGGCGATGCACAATGCGCGCGCGCGAGGACCGGCCAGATCGAGACATTCGAGCGCCGCTTCGACAACGGTCTCGGTATCCGGGCGTGGCACCAGCGTGTCTGCCGAAAGCGCCAGCTGCAGCCCCCAGAATTCCTTGATGCCGACGATGCGTGCAACCGGCTCGCCGGCAAGACGCCGGCGGGCGAATTGCGCAAGCTGTGCGGCTTCGTCGGAGCTGAGGAAGCGTTTTGCGGCTGAGATAAGACCGGTCAGATCGAGGCCCAGGACGGCGCCGACCAGCAGCCGGGCATCGAGGTCGGGTGTTTCGACATGGCCGGCACGGAGCAAATTCGTGAGCGAACGCCGCGCGGATTCGACGCTTTGAGCGGCGAAGCTGTCGATGGCGATCACGCGGCATCGCCCTGAGCTGCAAGCTGCGCGGCCTGATGCTCGGTGATCAATGCGTCGATCAGCTCGCCCAGCGCCTCGCCGGCGATCACCTGCGGCAGCTTGTAGAGCGTCAGGTTGATGCGGTGGTCGGTCACGCGGCCCTGCGGAAAATTGTAGGTGCGGATGCGCTCGGAGCGGTCACCGCTGCCGACCTTTTCCTTGCGGTCTGCGGAGCGCGCTGCATCGAGGCGCTGCTGCTCGGCGTCATAGATGCGCGAGCGCAGAATGTTCATGGCGGAGGCGCGGTTCTTATGCTGCGAGCGGCTGTCCTGCATCATGACGACGATGCCGGTGGGGATATGCGTAATACGGATCGCCGACTCGGTCTTGTTGACATGCTGGCCGCCTGCGCCGCCTGCACGCATGGTTTCGATGCGGAGATCGTCATTCTTGATCTCGACGTCGACTTCCTCGACTTCCGGCAATACGGCGACGGTAGCCGCCGAGGTATGAATACGGCCCTGCGTTTCGGTATCCGGCACGCGTTGTACACGATGCACGCCAGACTCGAATTTCAGCTTGGCGAAAGCGCCGCGACCCTTCACCTCGGCGATGATTTCCTTGAAGCCGCCGACGGTGCCTTCGGACGCCGAGATCACCTCGACCTTCCAACCCTGCAGCGCGGCGAAACGCTCATACATGCGGTAGAGATCGCCGGCAAACAATGATGCCTCGTCGCCGCCGGTGCCGGCACGGATTTCCAGCATCACGTTACGGTCGTCCATTGCATCCTTCGGCAACAGCGCCACGCGGATTTCCTGAGCGAGAGTCTCGATGCGTTCTTCCAGCGCCGGGCGCTCCATCTCCGCCATTTCGCGCATGTCGGCATCGGTCGTGCCATCAGCGATCATCGCGTCGATGTCTTTCAACTCGCTCACGGCGGAACGATAGGTCTTTACCGCGTCGATCAGCGGATTGAGTTCGGACAACTCGCGCGTGGTCTTCACATAGTCCTCGGCGGAGAGCTGACCGAGTACCGCGGCCTCAAGCGAGGCGTGATGAGCGAGGAGAACGTCGAGTTTGGCTTCGGGAAGTGCAGACATATGGGAATCTCGGAAACGCAGATGAACGGGGAGACGTCGTTGGGGCTGAGCCTCGCTACAACGACAGCCCCTCTGCTTCGGCAAACTCGGTCAGCTTCTGCCGGATCGAGACGCTGCCCGACGGTGCATCGAGCAGTTGGGTCATCAAAGTCTCGGCCTTCTTGGCATCGAGGTCGAGGATGAGCGCCTTCACCGGACCATGCGCGGTCGCCGATAGCGATAGCGAGCGATAGCCGAGTGCGACCAGCGCCAGCGCGCCGATAGGCTGTGACGCCATTTCGCCGCACAGCGAGACATGACGCTTGGCGGCGTCGCCCTTACGGACGATGTCCCGCAATACGCGCAGGATCGGCGCTGACAAGGTATCGAAGCGATCGGAAACCTTGGAGTTGCCGCGATCGACCGCGAACAGGAACTGGAACAGATCGTTGGAGCCGACTGATACGAAATCGACCTTCTTCAGCAGTTCGTCGAGCTGATAGACGAGCGCGGGCACCTCGATCATGGTGCCGACATCGATACGCTCCGGGAGCGCATGGCCATGCTGACGCAGATAGGTCAGCTCACGCTCGACGATCGCCTTGGCCTGATCGAATTCGGCGACTTCCGAAATCATCGGGAACATGATGCGCAGTGCGCGACCGCCGCCGGCACGCAGTAGCGCGCGAATCTGGCCGCGCAGCAGGCCTGGACGATCCAGGCCGAGGCGAATCGCGCGCCACCCAAGCGCCGGGTTCTCCTCGACCACGGTCTCCATATAAGGCAGCGCTTTGTCGCCGCCGATATCGAGGGTTCGGAACGTCACCGGCTTTGGACCGGCAGCGTCGAGCACGGCGCGATAAAGCTGCAGCTGATCGCTCGAGCGGGGCAGGCTTTCGCCGACCATGAACTGCAGTTCGGTACGAAATAGGCCGATGCCTGCCGAGCCGGTATCGTCGATATGCGGCAGGTCGATGATCAGGCCGGCATTGATCAGAAGATCGACCTTCACGCCGTCTTTGGTCACGCAGGGCTTGTCGCGCAGCGCCGAATATTGCGCCTGCCGCCGCGCGCGGAAGCGGACGCGTTCGGCATAGGCAGATTCGATTTCCTGCGACGGGCGGATATAGATCGAGCCCGAGGTGCCATCGACGATGATGGCGTCGCCGGGGTCGGCAATGCCGGGCGCATTGGCGACTTCGCCGAGCGCGGGAATGCCGAGCGCGCGCGCCACGATAGAGACATGGGAATTTGCCGTGCCTTCTTCCAGCACGAGGCCGCGCAGTTTCTTGCGATCGTAATCGAGCAGCGCCGCGGGGCCCATCGCACGCGCGATCAGGATCGCGTTGTCCGGCATCTGCTCGCGCGATGGTGCGTGATCCTGTCCGACAAGCTGGCGCATCAGGCGATGGCCGAGATCCTCGAGATCGTGCAGGCGATCGCGCAGGTAAGGATCGGTCGAACGCAACATGCGCGCGCGCGTGTCCGACTGCACGCGTTCGACGGCGGCTTCGGCCGTGAGACCGGTCGCAACCGCCTCGTGCAGCTTGTGCGACCAGCCGTGATCGTTGGCGAACATGCGATAGGCTTCGAGCACGTCGCGATGCTCGCCGCTCTCGGCGACATCGCCGCGCTCCAGCATGCGGTCGAGATCGGCGCGCAGTTTTGTGAGCGCCGCATCCAGCCGCTTGACTTCCTTCGGCAGGTCTTCGGCGATGTAATTGGTGATGACCACGCGCGGCTCGTGCAGCACGACGTGGCCGAGCGCGATGCCGTCGGAGAGGATCGCGCCGGTCTTGTGGATCGAATGCCGCGCGGCCGGTTCTGCGCCGGGCTGCGCGAGGGCCGAGAGTTCGCCCGAGGCGATCATTTCCGCCAGCACCATGGCGGTGGTCTGCAGCGCCTCGACCTCTTCCTCGACATAAGTGCGTTTGGCGCGGTTCTGCACCACCAGTACGCCGAGCGTATTGCCGGCGCGCAGAATCGGCACGCCGAGGAAGGAATGGTAGATTTCTTCGCCAGTCTCCGGGCGGAAGGCGAAGGCCGGGTGGCTTTGCGCGTCGTTGAGGTTCAGCGGCGTCGCTTCGGAGGCCACGAGGCCAACGAGGCCTTCATGCGCATTCAGCACCGTGCGGTGCACGGCTTCGCGGTTGAGGCCTTCGGTGGCGTAGAGTTCGAGAGTGTTGTCGACACGCAGCACATAGGTGGAGCAGACCTCGGCCACCATATTGGCGGCGATCAGCACCACGATCTTGTCGAGACGTTCCTGAGCGCTGACCTGCTCCGCCATGACTTCACGGAGCCGTCTCAGCAAGACTCGGGGGCCGCCCGACGCGCTCCGCATGTGCCCACACCTCCCATGTGACCAACGCCCCGGGGGAAACGTGCGCTGGCGCTAAGCCTCAGAAATCGATGGCATTTGCACGGTCGCGCAAATGGGGCGCGACCGTGGGAACCGAATCAGATTGTCCGAAACGGCGCCCTCAACCGATACGGCTGCCCTACCAGGGCCGTATACCGAATTGAGGCTTGTTTTGCCAAGCAAAACGCCTGCCAGACCAGAAACATCCCGTTCAAATCGTAATAACGGATGTTTCAGGTCAAATTTTCTACGCCTTGTCGAGACCGTACAGCGTATGCAGCGTGCGTACCGCCAGCTCCGTATAGGCGGCATCGATCAGCACCGAAAATTTGATCTCCGAGGTGGTGATCGCGCGGATGTTGATCTGCTTCTCGGACAGGGCCGCGAAGGCCTGGGCGGCCACGCCGGCGTGGCTGCGCATGCCCGAACCGATCACCGAGACCTTGGCGACGTCGGTGGCGCTGTCGATCCGGGCGAAGCCGATCTTGGCCTTGGCCGCTGAAATGGTCTCCTTGGCGCGGGCGTAGTCGGTGGCCGGCACGGTGAAGGTGAGGTCAGTGGTCTTGCCGTCCTCGGAGACGTTCTGGACGATCATGTCCACATTGATGTTGGCATCGGCCAGCGGCACGAAGATCGAGGCGGCAACGCCCGGCTTGTCTTCGATCTGGCGCACGGAAATCTGGGCCTCGTCCTTGGAAAAGGCGATTCCGGTGACGACGTGGTTTTCCATGATTTCCTCCTCGCTGCAGATCAGCGTGCCCGGCGGCGTGCCGTGCGGGTCGATATCTTCGGGTTTGTCAAAGCTGGAGCGGACAAAGATCGGCATGTTGTAGACCATGCCCAGCTCCACGGAGCGGACCTGCAGCACCTTGGCGCCCTGCGAGGCCAGTTCCAGCATTTCTTCGAAGGCCACCTTGTCCATGCGGTGCGCCTTGGGCACGACGCGCGGGTCAGTGGTGTAGACGCCATCGACGTCCGTATAGATGTCGCAGCGGTCCGCCTTGATGGCGGCGGCGACGGCCACGGCCGACGTATCCGAGCCGCCGCGGCCGAGCGTGGTGATGCGGCCGGTTTCGGCATGGATGCCCTGGAAGCCGGCGATGACGGCGACTTCCTTGCGTTCGGCGAAGCGCTTGATGATCTCTTCGCCGTTGATTTCCTCGATGCGCGCCGAGGCATGGGCGTCCGAGGTCTTGATCGGGATCTGCCAGCCCTGCCAGGAGCGCGCCTGGATGCCGATGGCCTGCAGCGCGATGGCCAGCAGGCCCGACGTCACCTGCTCGCCGGAGGCGACGATGGCGTCGTATTCGCGGGCGTCATGCATGGGCGAGGTTTCGGTGCACCAGGCCACCAGCTCGTTGGTCTTGCCCGACATCGCCGACACGACGACCGCAACCTCGTGACCGGCATCGACCTCGCGTTTGACGTGCTGCGCGACGTTGCGGATGCGATCGATATTGGCGACGGATGTACCGCCGAACTTCATTACGAGACGGCCCATGACGAGTGGTGCATTCCCTGGCGACAGTGGGTAAAGATACCGCGCCCGCGACGCGGGCGGGTGAAAAGGCGCGTATACATAGCGACGGGTGTGCGGGCAAGCAACCCGGCCCGAAACTGCTTGGAAAGCCCCGAGACAGGAAGTTTGGACGGCGTATGGGACGCTATATCGACGATATCCTGCAGCCGGGCGAGAAGGTGCTGTATTCCAGCAACCTGCACTGGGTCGTCTACTGGAAGGGCATTCTCGGCTGGATCGCCGCCGTCGTCCTGTTCGTGGCGTCCGGGCAGACGCTGAACCCGACCCTGACGGCTGCCGGTCTGATTGCATCCGGCGTCGTGGCGGTGATCGCGCTGTATTTCACGGTGCTGGCCTGGTTCCGCCGCTGGACCACCGAGACCGATGTGACGACGCTTCGGGTGGTCCATAAGGAAGGTTTCATCACCCGCCGGACCTTCGAGATCGGTATCGACAAGGTCGCCAGCGTCAGCGTGGATCAAAGCATCCCCGGCCGCATTCTGAACTATGGCAATGTCACCCTCGAGAACATGGGTGACGACGAGCAGAAGATCGAAACGATCGCCTCGCCGCTCGCGTTCCGAAGCCACATCACCGCACGATAGATTTTGATCATGACCACAGACTCCACTTTCGCCGATGCCTCCGCCGCCTCCGTCGATGCAGCCGAGATCGAGAAGTTTTCAAAACTTTCCGAGCAATGGTGGGATTCGCGCGGAAAAATGGCGCCGCTGCACAAGATCAATCCGCTGCGGCTGTCCTTCATCCGCGACGCGGCCTGTCGGAAGTTCAATCGCAATGCCCGCAGTCTGAACTGCCTCGACGGTCTGCGCCTGCTCGATATCGGTTGCGGCGCCGGCCTTCTGTGCGAGCCGTTCACGCGGCTCGGCGCCGATGTCACCGGCATCGATCCGTCGGCCACCAATATCGCCGCCGCAAAACTGCATGCGGAGAAGGGTGCGCTGTCGATCGACTATCGCTGCACCACGGTTGAAGAGCTCGATCCGAACGAGCGCTTCGACATCGTGCTGGCGATGGAAGTGGTCGAGCATGTCGTCGATGTCGGCGCCTTCCTCGAGCGTTGCGCGGCGAAGATGAAGCCCGGCGGATTGATGGTGGTTTCCACCCTGAACCGCAACTGGCGCAGTTTTGCGCTCGGCATCGTCGCGGCCGAATATGTGTTGCGCTGGCTGCCGCGCGGCACCCATCAGTGGGAGAAGTTCGTCACGCCCGATGAGCTTGCGCAGCATCTGGAGCGGAGCAAGCTCGGGATCACCGAACAGGCAGGCGTGAGCTACAATCCGATCGCCGATCGATGGTCGATCTCATCCGATATGGGCGTGAATTATATGGTGGTGGCGGAAGAGGTTTGACAGTCTCTCCTCCCTCCCCGCTGCGCCGCTGCGCGGCTTGAGGGAGGGAGCACGACGCGCGGCGCGTCACTTCCTATTCGAATGTCAAACAGCCACGTCCTTCCCGAGATCATGAGTCCTCATTCTCGCGGCGCTTGCGCGTCCGAGGTGTGAGCAGGTCTCCCCTCGAAGACATGAGGGGAGGCGGCACGCCGCAAGGCGCGTGGGGGTGGGACTGACGCGATCGGTTTGCACTGGATCGCCAGTGCTGGCCGGCCGCGCAACGCCTGACGGCGTGCCACCGCGGGACTTTTGGCTGGAGGACCGCTCTGTCGCACACCGGCACGTCCCTTACTCCTTGCCGCAGCAAGTTTCCGAGCCGCTGATCCCGACGGATTTCTCCGCCGTTCGCCTGTGCCGTCGCAGCCGACCTATCGGTTCCCCCTCGTATTGGGGAGGGACGGTGACCCCCGGCCTCCCGAGTCCTGCTTGCGAGGCAGGCCGCGGGCTCCGCATCCTGTCCCGCTCAAAGAACGCCTCATGAGAGCGCCCCCCGCGAACAAGACGGCAGCGATAATGGACGGGATGGGAATTTTGTCAAGAACAAAATAGGAACGACGTTTGCCGTCATTCCGGGGACAGGCGGCGGGGCGGAGCCCGGAATCTCCACGTGAGTGCCCGTGGCAGGAGCCAAGCCAGTATCGAGGTTCCGGGTTCGCTCGCTGACGCGAGCGCCCCGGAGTGACCTTATGGGACTTATGGGAGCGCGCCCAAGCGTTGGCGGGCAATTCGGCTCATCCGCCCTCCGGTTGGACGGATCTAGGCCTCTCCGGAACCAATGCCTGCGTCAGATTGTTGCAGCGCATTGGACTGTCCACGCGTTGTCACGGGTTTCATATGGCCTCCTCCCAAGGTGCCACGGTTTCCGAGCTCGAAAATCGCGACCATCCCGAGCCGCGCAACGATGCCGCGCCGAAACCCGATCCGCGCGACAAGACCGATCAGCGCGATCGTCGAACTCACGACGACGGCGACAAGGCCGAAGCCAGGCCGTCGCTGCGCGAACGCCTGCGCCAGCACCGGGTGCTGACGGCGATCGGTCTCGTCGCGCTGGTGGTCTGCATCGCGTTCGGCATCGTCTACTGGCTCAATGCACGGCATTACGAGACCACCGATGACGCATTCATCGATGCGCGCAGTTTCTCCGTCGCCGCCAAGGTCGGCGGCTATGTCACCGATGTCGATGTGACCGACAACCAGCATGTCGAGGCCGGCGCCGTGCTGGCGCAAATCGATACGCGCGACTATGTCGCCGCGCGCGATCAGGCGCAGGCACAGGTCGAACAGGCGCAGGCCAATATCAAGAATGTCGAGGCGCAGATCTTCAGCCAGGACGCGCAAGTGCAGCAGGCGCGCGATCAGGCCGATCAGGCGGCCGCGCAACTGCAATTCGCCGAGCAGGAAGCGGCGCGGGCGCAGGAGCTGGTGCAGAAGGGCGCCGGCACCGTGCAGCAACAGCAGCGCACCAAGTCCGATCTCCAGGCCTCGCAGGCGAATGACAGCCGCGCCAAGGCAGGCGTCATTTCGGCCGAGCGGCAGATCGATGTCCTCAAGGCGCAGCAGAAAAGCGCTGAAGCCGGTCTCGCACAGGCCAGGGCGCAGCTCGCGCAGGCCGAACTCAATCTGAGCTACACGAAGATCACCGCGGCGCAGGCCGGCCGCGTGGTCAAACTGTCCGGCGCCAAGGGCACGCTGGTGAATGCGGGCCAGAGCCTGATGATGTTCGTGCCTGACGATATCTGGGTCACCGCCAACTACAAGGAAACCCAGGTCACCGACATGCGGCCGGGTCAGCCTGCCGAGATTCGCATCGATGCCTATCCCGATCACAAGATCACCGGCAAGGTCGCATCGGTGCAACCGGGCTCGGGCACGGTGTTCAGCCTGCTGCCGGCAGAGAACGCCACCGGCAATTACGTCAAGGTGGTGCAACGCGTGCCGGTGAAGATCGTCGTCGATCGCTGGCCGACCGACGTGACCATCGGGCCGGGCATGTCGGTGGTGCCGAAGGTTCGGGTGCGATGAGCGACACCACCGCCGATGCAGGCGGATGGTCGCCGGAGCGCTCGGCGGCGGGTGGGCACAATCCGTATCTGATCGCGGTCGTGGTTTCGATCGCCACCTTCATGGAGGTGCTCGACACCACCATCGCCAATGTCGCGCTCCGCCATATCGCCGGCGGACTGGCGGTTGGCATCGACGAAAGCACCTATGTCATCACCAGCTATCTCGTCGCCAACGCCATCGTGCTGGCGATCTCCGGCTGGCTTGCCACGGTGATCGGCCGCAAGCGTTTCTATATGATCTGTGTCGCCGTCTTCACGCTGGCGTCGTTGCTGTGCGGCTTCGCCTGGAGCCTGGAATCGCTGGTGCTGTTCCGCATCCTGCAGGGGCTTGGCGGCGGCGGCATGGCCACATCAGAGCAGGCGATCCTCGCCGATTCGTTTCCGCCGCAGAAGCGCGGGCAGGCTTTTGCCATCTATGGCGTCGCCGTCGTCGTCGCGCCCGTGGTCGGTCCGACGCTCGGCGGATGGATCACCGACACCTATTCCTGGCACTGGGTCTTCCTCATCAACGTGCCGATGGGCCTGATCTCGCTGTGTCTGGTCGGCACGCTGGTGAGCGAGCCTTCCGGCGCCGAGGCCGAGCGCAAGGCGCTGCTGAACAAAGGCCTGCGCGTCGACATCACCGGCTTCGCACTGGTGGCGATCGGGCTCGGTTCGCTCGAATTCGTGCTCGACGAGGGCCAGCGGAAGGACTGGTTCGGCTCGACCATGATCACAAGCTTCGCTGTCATCGCCGCGGTCAGCCTGCTGGCGCTGATCCCGTGGGAACTGACGCGCAAGGAGCCCATCGTCGATCTGCGCCTGCTCGGCCGCCGCCAGTTCGGCGCCTGTTTTCTCGTGATGCTCGGCACCGGTGCGGTGCTGATCTCGACCACGCAGATGATGCCGCAAATGCTGCAAGCCGATTTCGGGTACACCGCGTTGCTTGCCGGCCTCGCGCTGTCACCCGGCGGTATCGCGACCCTGTGCATGATGCCGATCGTCGGCCGCCTGATTGGCGTCGTGCAGCCGAAATATCTGCTGGTGTTCGGCGCGACGGTGGTGTCGCTGTCGATGTGGCATCTCACGGGATTGAACGGCAACATCACCTATGGCTACGCCGCCTTCGCGCGCATCTTGCTCGCCATCGGCCTGCCGTTCCTGTTTCTGCCGGTGACGACCGCCTCCTATGACGGCATCCCGCCGGACAAGACCAATCAGGCTTCGGCGCTGATCAATGTCGCCCGCAATATCGGCGGCTCGATGGGCGTGGCGCTGGCGCAGACCATGCTGGCGCAGCGGCAGCAGTTTCACCAGTCGCGGTTGATCGAGCAGGCGGCTCCGCCTGATATCGGTTATCAGCGCACCCTCGATCAGGTGACGCGCTACTTTCTCGATCACGGCTCCAGCCAGTCCGATGCGTCGAGCCGCGCCATCGGCTGGATCGGCCAGACGATTCAGCGTCAGGTCGATCTGCTCGCCTATATCGACGTGTTCTGGTGTCTCGCCATCGTCGGCATGATCATGATCCCGATCGCGCTGACGATCAAATCGATGGATCTGTCCGCGCCGCCGAGGGGGCACTAGACTGGTCGGGGTGCCCGGCGGCGGCGATGGATCGCAATGACGATGACCACCAGCGGGATCGCAAGTGCGATCCATGACAGCCCCCACCACACGCCGCCTTCGCCGAGCAGTGCGGAGGCGAGGCCGAGACAGGTGAGGGCGGCCAGAACGAGCGGCCATTGCCAGATCCTGGCTGCGTTGTTGCCGGTCATTCGGCGGCCTCCCGGGGCAGAGCCGGATGCGCGGCCCTGTTGCTGGCCACGAGTTCACTGTCGGCTTCCGGCACCCGCGCCGACGATTTGCGCGACAGCCAGAGATACAGACCGCTGCCCAGCACCACGATGGTGACGAGGTCTAGCAGAGCCCAGATGATCTTCAGCGGCATCCCGCCGTAATCGCCGAAATGCAGCGGCCGCGACACCTGCAGGGCGCGGAGATACCAAGGCATTTCGATGCTGCGATCGAACGCACCGGTGCGGGCATCGACAAGCGCAGGGGTGAAGAGGCGTGACGTCAGTGCCGTGCGCCCCTTGGTCCAGACCAGATAATGATAGGGCGAGCCGAAGGCGGCGCCCGGGAACATGATGCTCATGGGCGTCATGCCGGGGAGGTTCTTCTGCACGGTGTCGAATGCCGCCTGCGGCGAGCTCAATTCCGACGTTGACGGCACCGGCTTGCCGCGCAGCGGCTCCAGCATGGCCTTCACATCGGTCTGCTGCCAGAGCGAGAACAGCGGCGTCGACAGTTCGTTGATGACGCCGGTGACGCCGACCACGAGCAGCCAGGCGAGCGTCACCACACCGAGCACATTGTGCAGATCCAGCCATTTGATGCGCCGCGAACGATCGGCGCGGACGGTGGCGAAATCCAGTTTCCGCATGAACGGGCCATACACGACGATGCCCGAAACAACTGCAATCACGAACAGCACCGCCATGAAACCCATGAACAGATCGCCGGGCAGGCCGGCGAACAGGTCGCGGTGCAGGCGCAGCATCAGTTCGGTGAAGCCGATGCCGTCGGCATTGTAGGGCTTGGTCTGCTTCAGCACCTGGCCGGTATGGGCATCGAAGCGAATCCAGTGCGAAGACTTGCGGTTCTCGATATAGGTCGCCCAGCTCGGCGCCATGGTGACGACGATCTTGGGTTCGTCGTCATCGATGAAGGTGAACAGCACGATCTCGCCCGGATACATCTTCAGGCTGGTGTCGATCACCGTATCGGCGCTGACCCGCGGCGTGCCTGACGGGACAGAAGCATAGGGCAGGCCGTTATCAAGAAGATCGTCGATCTCGTCGTGGAACACCAGCGGCAGGCCGGTGAGGCAGATCAGCAGCAGAAATGCGGTGCAGACGAGGCTGGTCCATTTGTGGACCCAGAACCATTTTCGCAATGCCGAGCGTGTCATCGCCGTTTCCCCGATTGCAGCAGCCGCGGCAGTTACCTGCCGCGGCTGCTTTCCGAATTGCTGTCGTCAGCCTACCAGCGGTAGCGCAAGGTCGCGATCACCTCGCGGCGAAGGCCATAGTAACAGCCGAAATCCTGGCACAGCGTCACATAGGTCTTGTCGAACATGTTGTTGGCATTGACCTGGCCGGTGAAGCCCTTCCACTCCTTGTTGAGCGCGCCGAAATCGTAATGCAGGCCGGCATCGACCAGCGTGACGGACGGCACGAAGAAGGTATTGGCATTGTTGCCGGCGGTGTCGCCGAGATAGCGCACGCCGGCGGAGAAGCCGAAGCCGTCGAGCGGGCCGCTGTGGAAGGTGTAGTCGGCCCACAGATTGGCGCTGTGGCGCGGCATGCCGGTCAGGCGCTGGCCGAGTTGTGCGGCATTGTTGGTGCTGGTCACCTTCTGGTCGAGATAGGTGTAGGAGCCTAGCACCGTGAGGTCGCGCGTCACTTCGGTCTTGGCTTCGAGTTCAAGGCCGCGCGAGCGGATCTCACCGGTCTGCACGCTGAACAGCGGATGCAGGAGGTCGCTGGTGAGCACGTTCTGCTGTTTCAGGTCGAACAGCGCCATCGTATAGATCGATTTCGCATTCGGCTGATACTTGATGCCGGCCTCATATTGCTGGCCGCGGGTCGGCACGAAAGGCAGACCATTGAAACCGGTGCCGACGGCGGGCTGGAACGACTCGGTATATTGCACATAGGGCGATATGCCGTTGTCGAACTTGTAGAGCAGGGCTCCGCGCTTGCTGGTTGCAGTGTCGGTCTGGTCGACGGCGGTGATGACATTGGTCAGGAGACTGGTCGAGGTGCTCTTGCTGTTGGCCTGATCGCGGCGGATGCCGAGCAGGGCAACCCAGTTGTTGAAGGTGATCTGGTCCTGCGCATAGAAGCCGAGCTGCTCGATTTTCTGGTCGCGCTTCTGTGTCAGGGTAACGATCGGTGACGGACCATAGACCGGGTTCAGCGCATTGATGGTGGTCGCCGTGCCGGAGCCATTGATCGCATTGTCGGTGGCGTAGCGATAATCGATGCCGAACAGCACGGTGTGCTCGAAGGCGCCGACGCGGAATTTACCCTCAGCCTGGTTGTCCATGGAGAATGAGCGGATCGCTTCCTGGGTGGTGTAGGCGCCGCGGGTCAGCTTGGTCGGATCGGTCAGATTCACATCCGGCGAGGTCACTGCCGAATAGCTCGCATTGTCCATGTAGCGCAGATTCTGGCGCACGGTGAGGCCGCCGTCGAACTTGTGCTCGAACTGATAACCGATCGAGGTGAAGTCGCGGGAGGTGCGATCGAAGCCGGGCTGGCCGGAGAAGAAGCTGGTCGGGATATACTGGCCGTTATAGGGCGTGATCATGCCGATGCCGCGCGGCAGCAACTGATTGTAGAAGCCGGCCTTCGGATCGCGTTGATAGACGCCCTGGATCGTGAGCGTGGTCTGGTTATCCGGGCGCCAGGTCAACGACGGTGCGATGGAGACGCGCTGATAGCTGCGGGTGTCCACCTGGCTGCCGACATCGTAGCCGGAAGCGGTGAGGCGGTAGAGAAACTCCTTGTTCTTGTCGAGCGGACCCGACAGATCGACGCCGCTCTGCACGCGGCCATAGCTGCCGGTGGAGACGAACATCTCGTGATAGGGATCTTCGGTCGGCCGCTTGCTGACCATGTTGACGACGCCGCCGGGCGAGGCCTGGCCATAGAGGATCGAGGACGGACCGCGCAGCACTTCCACGCGTTCGAGATTGAAAGGCTCAACGATCGGATAGCCGAAGATACCGAAATTCACGAGCCGCATGGAATCGAGATACTGATCGGCGAGGAAGCCACGGATATAGACCTGATCGAAGCGGCCGTCGCTGCCCAGCACTTCGCTGCGCGTGCCCGGCACATAGCGCACCGCCTGCGCGATGCTTTGCAGCCCTTGCGCCTGGATCTGGTCTTGCGTGACCACCGAAACGGACTGCGGCGTTTCGATCAGCGGCGTGTCGGTCTTGGTGCCGGTGCCACTGCGCGTCGCCACATAGCCATCGACATGGCCCCATGCGATTTCACGCGCCGGCGCGGCGGCAGGCACGGCTTGCGGCGCATTGGCATTGCGCGAATTGGCGCGGCGGCCCGCGGCGCTGCGCGCGGTGGATGCGCGGCGCGATGCGGCCGTCGGTTTGCGTTTGGCGGCGGATTCCTGAACCACGACCGGTGCGAGCTGTTGCGGTGCTGTCTGCGATGCGGCAGGCCGCGACATGCCTGCCGAAAGTGCAATCGTACTCACTGCGCCAAGCGTGATGGCGCGCATGATGTTCCGTTCAAGACCGTTCACTGAAGTTGCCCCGCATTCCCGCGCCGCAACGGGCGGCATCGTTTGTGCGACGTTCTAGCGCGGCGGGTGCGGCAAAAAAGTCTTTGAGGTTTAGAATTAGTTGAAAGTTAGCTTTAGAATTTTTCCAGTGAGCGCAACGGTTGAGCGTGTTGTCGCTACACCCCGTCGAGGATGATCACCGTCGGTCTCTTCGGTAGCGCGCCGAGGGAGATGGTCAATGTTCGTTGTGTCCGCTGATCGATCTCGAAATTCTGCCCGATCTTCTGCATGAAATCGCTGAGCGGCGTCATGAAGCGATGCATGGGCAGCACGACGGACGCGCGCAGCCGCTTGGTGATGTCGGAGATGCCGTCCAGCGACATCGTATAGCTGCCGTCGATCGGCACCATCACGATGTCGAGCCGGCCGATGGCGGCGAAGTGACTTTCATCGAGCTTGTGATGGAGGTGGCCGAGATGACCGATGCACAGGCCGGCGACCTCGAAGATGAAGATCGAGTTGCCGTCTTTCATCATTTCTCCGCCGGCATCGTCGCCATAGTAGCGACGGATGTCGGTGGTCACATTGCGGATCAGCACATCGCCGATGCGTTCGTGGATGTGCGCCGGCTGTCCGTTCTCGCCCCAGCCATGCAGCACCGTCTTGATACGTGGATCGGGATTCAGTGTGTAATGCGTGCTGTGCGCACGGTTCATCGTCACGACGTCGGGAATCCGGTTCAGCTTGTAGACGCCGTTGTAATCCGTAGCGATGGTCACGCCGCCGGGCGTGTCGATGTAATAAGTCGAGTGGCCTGCATAGGTGATGGAGACTTCGTCCGCCTTGGCCGCGGTGCGGCGGAGGCTGACCGGAATAGCGCGAGGCGGGCGCTCGGCCATCGCGAGGCATTCGCTGCCACGCGGCGTATTCTGTGCGAAGGTGGGGACGGATAGCCAAGCGAGCGCGGCGAGGACGACGGAGAGAAAACGCATGTTTGACGGTCTCCGGATTGCGCAGTGACTGTAACGCCAAACCCGGCCTCCGCAACGGCAGGAATGCCGCGCTACTGCTGCTTGAGCGGTCGTCGTGCGAAGCAATTGCCCGGTTTCGCGGCGTGGCGGACCGGAACGGCCTGCATCGCAGGCATGGCCGCACATCACTTGACCCTGCGGCGGGACGCAGTCAGGTTCCGCGCCATCGCCCGCGAACCCTGACGACTCATGTTCACTATCGCCTCGCTCTGGATCCCTTTCACCATCATCGCCTCACTCGGGCAGGTGGCGCGCAATGCCATGCAGCGCTCGCTGACGGGGCCGCTCGGGACATGGGGCGCGACGAATATCCGCTTTCTGTTCGGCTTTCCGTTCTCGCTGGTGTTCTTTGCGGTGATTGCGCTCGCCACCTGCGATCGCGTGGCCTGGCCGAGCATGGCGTTCTGGCCATGGCTGTTGCTCGGTGCTCTCAGCCAGATCTTCGCCACCGGGCTGATGCTGGCGGCGATGAACGAGCGTTCCTTCGTGGTCACGACGGCCTATCTCAAGACCGAGGCGATCCAGACCGCGATTTTCGGTTTCGTGTTTCTCGGCGATCACCTGACGGTTCTGCGGGTGGTGGCGATCCTGATCGCGACGCTCGGGGTGGTCGTGACAGCGCTGCGGCCGGGAGCGGCGCGCGAACTTGGCAGCATCAGGCCGACGGTTCTGGGTCTCGTCGCCGCTGCGGGTTTCGCGCTGTCCGCGGTCGGCTTCCGCGGCGCCATCATCGCGGTGCCCGATGTGAGTTTCGTCACGGCCGCCTCCTATGCGCTGGTCTGGTCGCTGTTCGTGCAGACCGCGATCCTCACCGTCTATCTGCTGCTGCGGGAGCCGGTGATCCTGCGCAACATCCTTGGCTTGTGGCGTCCGTCGATGCTGGCCGGTTTTGCCGGTGCCGCGGCCTCGCAGTTCTGGTTCCTGGCCTTTGCGCTGACCGCCGCCGCCAATGTGCGGACGCTGGCGCTGGTCGAGGTGCTGTTCGCGCAGGCTGTGGCCTACTATTCGTTCAAGCAGCCGCTCTCCGTGCGCGAAGTGTCGGGCGTGGTGCTGATCGTGGCCGGTGTGGCGCTTCTCGTCGCGGCATGACTGCGCATCATGTCTCTTTCGCCGCCTGAAACGCTGCGATAGGACTGGCCTTGTTTCGTCCGAGGCGAGATCGATGCGCATTCTGCCCCTGCTGCTGCTTTTGTCGCTGACCGGTCCTGCTTTCGCCGCGGACGTCATCGTCAGGGATGGCGACACCATCCAGATCGGCAACGTCGCCTACGAACTGGCCGGCGTCGACGCGCCGGAGATGGATCAGCCCTGTGTCGACGAACACGCCGACAACTGGGCCTGCGGGACAGAGGCCCGCGACTGGCTGATCAAGCTCATCAACAAGCGCGAGGTCCGCTGCGAGGATCTCGGCGAGGACAAGATCGCAAGGAATCGCCGGCTGGGTATCTGCACCGTCGCGGGTGAGGCGGAAAGCCTCAACCGGTCGGTGGTCCTGGCTGGGTACGGCGTGCGCATCGCAGCGCCGGCCAATGCCGGAGCATCGTCGCCGGCCGATGAGGCGGGGGCGCGCGACAGGCGACAGGGGCTGTGGCGCGGCTGCTTCGTCGCGCCGGCGGATTTCCGCAGCAAGGCCGTGGGCGGCAAGCTGCTGGGGGCGTCCTGCCAGCCCGGCAAGGAGACCGCCTTGCGCGCTGCGCTGTTCCCGGCCGATCTCGCCATGCCTCAAGGCTGCAATATCCGCGCAAAACAGGTCCGCCGCGCCAAGCTCACGGGCAATGTCGGCGTCTATCTGATCCCGCAATGTCAGAACTACGCCACCCAGCCGAAGCCGGACCGCTGGTTCTGCAGCGAGGACGACGCCCGCGCTGCCGGATACCGCAAGGCGCTGAATTGCCAGGCATCCAGCAGCCGCAAGTGAGCCCTCCGCCCGGCGCGCTGGACCTCGCGGGCTGAACCACGTAGCACAACGGAAAGCTGGTTCTGTCGCGGCTTGCGGCTTATTCCAGCATGCGAAATCCGGAGTGAAGCGCTTGGCCGAGACCATCAGTTCGTCCGCATCGATCGAAGCCGTTGAACGCGGGCTGGCCTCTGCCGGCTACATCGCCAGCCGGCAGATTTCCACCGCCGTCTATCTCGCCGAAAAGATCGAGAAGCCGATCCTGGTCGAGGGCCCGGCCGGCGTCGGCAAGACCGAACTCGCCAAGGCCATCGCCGCCTCGCGCGGGCTCGAGATGATCCGCATGCAGTGTTACGAGGGGCTCGACGAGGCCAAGGCGCTGTATGAGTGGAAATACGCCAAGCAGTTGCTCTACACGCAGATCCTCAAGGACAAGCTCGGCGAAGTGCTGGGCGGCGCCGATACGCTCGCCAAGGCACTCGATCAGCTGCATACGTTCGGTGACGTTTTCTTCTCCAAGGAATTCGTCGAGCCGCGGCCGCTGCTGCGCGCGCTGGAGCAGCCGAAGGGCTGCGTGCTGCTGATCGACGAGATCGACAAGTCCGACGCCGAATTCGAGTCGCTGCTGCTGGAAATCCTGTCGGACTTTCAGGTCACCATTCCCGAACTCGGCACCATCGCTGCCATCGTGCCGCCGACGGTGATCCTCACCTCCAATGGCGAGCGCGATCTCGGCGACGCGCTGAAGCGCCGCTGTCTGCATCTGCATATCGGTTTCCCCGAGCCGAAGCTGGAAGAACGCATCGTCGAGACCCGTGTGCCCGGCATTCCCGCCACGCTGCGCAAGCAGCTCGTCGGTTTCGTCAATCAGGTCCGCACGCTGGATCTGAAGAAGCTGCCTTCGGTGAGCGAGACCATCGACTGGGCCAAGGTGCTGGTGCTGCTCGGCGCGTCCGAACTCGGCCATCAACTGGTGAAGGACACGCTCAACGTGCTGCTGAAATATGAGGGCGACATCGAAGCTGCCTTGCCGAATGTCTCCACTTTCGTCGCCAATTCGGGGCGGCAGGGCGTGTTCGGCTAGGCCATGCGCGATACGCTGCATCGTTTCTTTCGGGCGGCGCGCGGCGCCGGGGTGCGAATCTCGCCTGCCGAAAGCATCGATGCCATGCGTGCAGCCGCCGAAGTCGGGCCGGGCGACCGCGAGATCCTGCGCGACGCGCTGCTGCTGACGATGGCGAAATCCGGTGAGGAGAAGGCCGCGCTCGCCGCCTGTTTCGATGCGTTCTTCACCCATCCCGATTTCGAAACGCCGCCGGCGGCGAACGATGATCAGGCGGACGAAAGCAGCGATACTAGCGAGGGTGCTCCCGACACCGCCGAAGGCGTCGCGTCCGGACAGGTTTCGTCCGAGCTCGGTGCGCTCGCGCAGATGCTGCTGGCGCAGGATCGTGCTGCTGTCGCCGCCGCGCTGTCGAATGCCGCCAACGCGGCGGGGTTGACCGATATCCGCGTCTTCACCCAGCGTGGGCTGTTTGCCAGCCGCGTGCTCGAACAGCTCGGCATCGCGCAACTGCGCGACGATATCGACGCGCTCAATGCCCGCAATCCGGCCGATGCCGAACGCCTGACCTCCGCGCTCGGCAGCCTGCGCGAAACCGTCAGCGAGATGGTGTCACAGGCGCTCCTTCTCTACGGCCGCGAGGAGACCGAGGCGCTGCGCAACGAGATCCTGCGCAGCGCGCCCATGGCGCGGCTGGAGCAGCGCCAGATCGCGCAGATGCGTCTCCTGATCCGGCAGATCGCGCGCCGCCTGCGCGAGCGCTTCAGCAAGCCGCGCAAACGCCAGCGCCGCGGCCATCTCGATGTCCGCCGCACCATCCGCCGCAACGCCGCCTGGGGCGGCGTGCCGTTCCTCACCGCCTGGAAACGCCGCCATCGCGACAAGCCGAAGATCGTCGCCATCTGCGATGTGTCGGGCTCGGTGGCCCAGGTGTCGGATTTCTTCCTGCTGCTGATTCACAGCCTGCATGAGGTGGTGTCGGATGTACGCTCCTTCGCGTTCTCCGGCAATCTGATCGAAGTCAGCGCCATGCTGGAGAACAACAAGCCCGAAGAAGCCATGAAGCAGATCATGTCCTCGGTCGGCTTCGGCTCGTCGGACTATGGCCGCTCGCTCGCCGACTTCGAAAAGGGTTTTATGAGCGCGGTGACGCCGCAGACCACGGTGATCGTGCTCGGCGATGCCCGCAGCAACAATCTCGATCCGCGCGCCGACATTTTGAAGCGGATCGGCGAGCGTTCGAAGCGGCTGGTCTGGCTCAATCCGGAGGGGCGGGTGAGCTGGGGCTTCGGCGATTCCGAAATGCCGCGTTACGCGACCTTCTGCAATGTCGTCCGCCAATGCGCGACCGCGCAGCAGCTTGAGCGGGCGGTGTCTGACATCGTGGCGGCGTATCAGTAGATCCGCTGTCATCGCCCGGCCGGCGCGCAGTTGCGCGCCAGGACCGGGCGATCCAGTAAACGCCGATGCTTCTGTGTCTACTGGACCACCCGCTTTTGCGGGTGGTGACAATCTGAGTGATTGACGGAGTTGCCCATGCCCACCATCGATACACTTTTCATCTCCGCAAAATTGCCGGACGGCACGTTGAACGACGTCGCCGTGGCCGGCGGACTTATCGCTGGGATCACGCCCAGCGGCGGCACGCCTGCCGCAACCGAGACGATCGATCTCGGCGGCGCGCTCGTCATTCCGTCCTTCGTCGAAGGCCACATCCATCTCGACACCAGCTTCTACGGCGATGTCTGGCGGCCGCATGTGCCCTATTCCAATGGCTTCAAGGTGCAGGAGCGCGTGGCGATCCAGGCCGATAACATGGCGAAGGCTGCGCCGATGGCCGAACGGGCGACAAGCCAGCTCGAACTCTGCCTCGGTCACGGCAGCACGCGGATGCGCAGCCATGTGATGGTCGATGGCTCGGTGGGGCTGAAGTCGCTGGAGACGATCCTCGCGGTGCGCGAAGCGCATCGCGAACTCATCGACGTCCAGCTCGTGGCCTTCCCGCAGAGCGGAATCCTGCGCAGCCCGGGGACGCCCGATCTGCTTGATGCGGCCTTCGATCTCGGCGCCGACGTGATCGGCGGTCTTGATCCCGGCGGTTTCGACCGCGATGTCGAGAAGCATCTTGATGTCGTGTTCGGGATTGCCGAGCGCCGCGGGGTCGATGTCGATATCCATCTGCACGATCCCTCCATGCTCGGCATTTTCGAAATCGAGCAGATCTGTGCGCGCACGCGCGCGCTCGGCATGCAGGGCCATGTCGCCATCAGCCACGCCTATTCGCTCGGCGATGTCGGTGCCGATGTGGTGCAGCGGACCGCCGAGACGCTGGCCGCGAGCGGCGTCGCCATCATGACCAATGCGCCGGGCGCGCGGCCGTTTCCGCCGGTGAAGGTGTTGCGCGCGGCGGGCGTCACCGTGTTCGGCGGCTGCGACAATATCCGTGACAGCTGGTGGCCCTATGGCGACGGCGACATGCTCGGCCGCGCCATGATGATCGGCTACCGTTCGGGCTTCAACACGGACGAAGACCTGACGCTCGCCTTCGACATCGTCACATCGGGCGGCGCCAGGGCGTTGCGGCTGGACGATCATGGCCTGCGCATCGGCGCCAAGGCTGATTTCGTCGCCATCGATGCCCCGCATGTGCCGCAGGCTGTCGTCGATCTCCCCAAGCGCCGCGCGGTCTACAAGAACGGCCGGCTGGTGGCGCGGGACGGCGAGATCGTTCGAAAGGCTTGAATCATCGGCCAGAAGCGGTAGGACTGCGCCGACAATCCGCTGGCATGCCAGAGATTTTGGAGACGCAGAATGCTTGAAACACCGCGCGCGCGCCGGGGCATGGTGACCTCGCCGCATCATCTGGCGTCGCAGGCCGGCCTCGATGTGCTCAAGGACGGCGGCACCGCCGTCGAAGCCGCGATCGCCACGGCGGCGGCGCTGGCGGTGGTCTATCCGCATATGACCGGTATCGGCGGTGACGGCTTCTGGCTGATCGCCGAACCCGGCAAGACACCGGTGACGGTGGATGCCTGCGGCCGCGCCGGTGCGGCCGTCGATCTCGCTTATTATGCGAAGCACGGCGTTTCGGCGATTCCGTTCCGCGGCCCGCTCGCCGCCAATACCGTGGCCGGCACGGTATCCGGTTGGCAGAAGGCACTGGATGTCTCGAAACACTGGCAGACACCGCTGTCCCACGGGCGCCTGCTGGACAGCGCGATCTATTATGCCGAGAACGGCATTGTGGTCACGCGCAGCCAGTCCGAACTCACCGCCGAGAAATCCGCGGAGCTCAAGGGCCAGCCAAACTTCGCCGCGACCTTCATGCCGAACGGTCAGGCACCTGCGGAAGGCGATGTGCTGAAGCTGCCGGCGCTTGGCGCCACGCTCAGGCGCCTCGCTGCCGATGGTTTCGAGAGCTTCTACAAGGGTAAGCTTGCGGACAGCATCGCCGCCGATCTTGCCAAGGTGGAGTCACCGGTCACGGCCGCCGACTTGCAGCAGCATCAGGCCAGTGAGCGCCCGCCGCTGACGACGACCGTGCGCGGCGCGCAACTGTTCAACATGGCGCCGCCGACGCAAGGTTTGTCGTCGCTGATGATCCTCGCGATGTTCGATCGTCTCGGCGTGACGCAGGCGGAAGGTTTCGATCATATCCATGGTCTGGTCGAGGCCACCAAGCAGGCCTTCATCGTCCGTGACGAGCATGTCGGCGATCCCGATCACATGACCGTCGATCCCGCGATCTTCCTCGAGGAAGCCAAGCTCGACGAACTAGCTCGCCGCATCGATCGCAAGACCGCGCTGCCGTGGCCGCATATCCGCAAGCCCGGCGACACGATCTGGCTCGGTGTGATCGACGGCCAGGGACGTTCGGTGTCGTTCATCCAGTCGGTCTATTTCGAATTCGGCTCCGGCGTGGTGCTGCCGGAAACCGGCATCTGCTGGCAGAATCGTGGCGCCTCGTTCCGCCTTGCCGAGAGCGGCTGGAATGCACTGAAACCGGGCCGCAAGCCTTTCCACACGCTCAATCCGGCGATGGCGATCTTCGATGACGGCCGCCGCATGGTCTATGGCAACATGGGCGGCGAAGGGCAGCCGCAGACGCAGTCCGCGGTGTTTTCGCGCTATGGCATGTTTGGCATGCCGCTGCAGCAGGCGGTGACTGCGCCGCGCTGGCTGCTCGGCAAGACCTGGGGCGACGAGAGTGTCACGCTGAAGGTGGAGGATCGGTTCGATCCGGCCTTGATCCAGCAGTTGCGCGATGCCGGTCATGTTGTTGAGGTGCTCGGCAGCTATACCGGCACCATGGGCCATGCCGGTGCCATCGTGCTGCACGAGAACGGCGTGCTGGAAGGCGCGACGGATCCGAGGTCGGATGGTGCCGTGGCGGCGTGGTGACTCTTGTCGTTGCCCGGCTTGACCGGGCAACCCAGTTGACACCGGCCTGTCATGTCATCGCAGGCGTCTGTGTGTACTGGATCACCCGCTTTCGAGGGTGATGACAAATGAGCATGGGGCTCGCCTCGGCCGTCCTAAACGGCCATCATCTTCCGCAATTCGGTCTTCAATATCTTGCCGTTGGCATTCCGCGGCAGCGGTTCGCTCAAGAACGTGATGCTCTCCGGCACCTTGTAGTCGCTCAATCGCTCCGCGCAGTAGGTGCGGATATCGGCCTCGTCGCCGCCATCGGGACTATAAGCGAAGGCGTGCACGCGCTCGCCCAGCACCGGATCCGGTTTGCCCACCACGGCGCTCTCGACGATGGCGGGATGATGCGACATCACATTCTCGACCTCGGTGCAGTAGATCTTGAAGCCGGCGCGGTTGATCATGTCCTTCTTGCGATCGACGACATAAACATAGCCGTCTTCGTCCATGCGCCCGATATCGCCGGAGCGCCAATAGCCGCCGACGAAGCCCGTTCGCGTCGCTGCCGGATTGTCCCAATAGCCCGGCACCACCATGGCGCCGGCGATCAGCAATTCGCCGTCCTCGCCGCGCGGCACCTCGCGCCCCTCGTCATCGGCAACGATGATATGGGCGCCTGTCACAGGTCGGCCTACCGAGTTGATCTTTTCAGCGGGCGAACCCGGCGGAAACATCGTTGCGGGTGACGTCGTTTCGGTCGAGCCATAGGCATTGCAGAGATTGAGTTTCGGCAGCGCCTCTGCGAGACGCGTGATGGTCGCGTCCGGCATCGGAGCGCCGCCGAAGCCGGCGATGCGCCAGCAGGACAGGTCGTGCCTGTCGAAGTCCGGCTGCAGCAGGCAGAGATTGTACATCGCCGGCACCATCAGCGTGTAGGTCATGCGCTCGCGGGCGGCGAGGGCGAGAAACTCCGGCGCCTTGAAGGCGGGCATGATGACGAGAGTCCCCGCGACATTGACGGTGGTGAGGATCAGCGCGACCAGTCCGGTGACGTGCGAGGCCGGCACGGCCAGCATGGTGACATCGTTGTCCCCCAGGTTGTAGCCGTGCTGGAAGTTCAGGACCGAATGGATGATGCTGGCATGGGTGAGCATCGCGCCTTTCGGATTGCCTGTGGTGCCGGATGTATAGAGCAGACAGGCGGTGTCCTCCTGATGCAGAGCGGGAAAGGCGATGGCGGGCGCTTCGGCCATCAGTTCGGCGAAGGATGTGGCGCGGCCATCGCCGACCACCCATTGCCGGCGCAATTCGGCGCGCGGCGCGGGCAGGTTGGTTTCGCAATCGGCGTCGTAGACCAGCGCCGATGCTCCGCACTGCTGCAGCACATAATCGACCTCCGGCGCACGCTGTCGCGTATTGAGCGGGACGACGATCATGCCGGCGCGGCCGGCGCCCAGCGCGCAAAAAACGAACTCCAGACCATTGCCGAGCAGCATCGCGATACGCTCGCCTTTCCGGAAGCCGGCGGCAGTCAAATTGCGGGCGATATTCTCGGCCATGCGGTCGAGCTCGGCATAAGTGATGCGCCGGTCGCCGAGCACCAGCGCGATGCCATCGGGCTTGCGCGCGACGGCGGCGCGAAACATGGCGTCGACGGAGAGTGGACGGTCCTTGAAACAGGCGACGACGCGGTCGCCGTAGAGCGCCTCATGGCGGGTCGCGGGGGCAGTTCGCTCTGGCATTTGCATCCCTGACTTTCTTGTTCCGCCATTGTGCTGGCGGTGTAGGCGTCAGGTTAATCAGACGGGCGGCCATTGCCAACAGCTTCGGAGTCCGGGAAATGATCCCGAAAGGGATGCCGCTTCCTCAACGAGGATCAAGCGCGTTCTCACGAGCTTCCACCGTCACATGCCGAAGCTCATGCACGGCTGCGAGCCGTTGCCGCACGGCATCGGCGCTTGCGGCGCCGGAGAAAGCCACGATGGCGGCATGGGCGCCCGGACCGATGCGCCAGACATGCAGATCGAAGATGCGAGCATCGCCGGCGCGCTCGACCTCCTCGCGGATCTCCTGTTCGAGATGCGGATCGGAGGTGTCGAGCAGGACGCGGGATGTGTCGCGCAGCAGATTCCACGACCAGCTCGCGATCACGATGCCGCCGACAATGCCCATCACCGGATCGAGCCAGACCCAGTCCAGATAACGGCCCGCGAGCAGGGCGGCGATGGCCAGCACCGAGGTCAGCGCATCGGCCAGCACATGCATGAAGGCGGAGCGCATGTTGTTGTCGTGATGATGCACGCCGTGATGATCATCGTGGTCATGCGCGTGATCGTGGTGGCCGTGATGATGGCCGGCGCTGAGAAGGAGCGCGCTTGCAATATTCACGATCAGGCCGATGACGGCGATCACCGTGGCCTCGCCGAAAGCGACCGGGGACGGGTTGAACAGCCGTTGCGCGGATTCGGTCGCGATGCCGATCGCAATCATGGCCAACACCAGCGCCGACGCGAAGCCGGCGAGATCGCCGACCTTGCCGGTGCCGAAAGTGAAGCGACGGTTATGCGCGTTGCGCCGGGCATAGGCATAGGCGCCGGCCGCTACGGCAAGCGCCACGGCATGCGTCGCCATGTGAAAGCCGTCGGCCAGCAGCGCCATGGAATTGAACACCGTGCCGGCGACGATCTCGCCGACCATCATCAGCGCCGTCAGCGCGACCACCCACAGGGTACGGCGCGCGTTCTCGTCGTGGCTGTCGCCGAGAAACATGTGATCGTGAGCGAGAGCGTCTATGTCGCCTTGGGTAGGCATGACGATTCCTATTTGGCGTAGCGCCGGATCGCGGCGATCAGTTCCTCCGCGCCCTCGGCACGCGCGGCGGCGGAAAGCTTGGGATGGGCGACGTGGTCGCGGACGTGGTTCTCGATCAGCTCGTCCATCAGTCCGTTCACGGCACCGCGCACGCCCGCGACCTGATGCAGGATCGGGGCGCAGCCGGCATCCTCCGCGATGGCCTTCTCGATGGCTGCCATCTGGCCGGACAGGCGGCGGACTCGGGCGAGCAGTTTGGCCTTGTCGGCGATCAGGTGGGACATAGGATAGTCCCCTACCCTATATTTCCTTCGGGCGAAAGACCCCGCCCGGCGGAAAGCCGGGCAGGGAAGTCTGCGGGAGAGAACGGAAACGGACGGATCAGGCGGCGGCGGCCATCACGCGGGGATGAGCGACATGCTCTTTCAGCACGGAACCGGAAGCATCGACCTCGGCCAGCGAGACGTCGTAACTCCACAGGTCGGCCAGATGCTGCAGCACGCGCTTGGTATCGGGTTCGTTGAGAAGCGCGCCGTCGAGAACCGAGTGCCTGAGCATCAGCCGACGGTCGCCGGCGAGATCGACGTCGACGACCTCGATATTGGCGTCGATGAGCCCGACGTCATACTGCCGCGACAGCGCGCGGCGGACGCTGCGGTAACCGCGCTCGTTGTGAATGGCCTCGACGAGGATGCCCGAGGTGTCGGCGGGATCGTCATGCAGGTGGAACATCCGCATGTTCCGCATCAGGCGCGGCGACAGGAACTGGCTGATGAAGCTCTCGTCGCGATAATTGGCCCAGATGTCGCGCAGCACACCCATGACGTCGCCCTTGCCGGCGATATCCGGAAACCACTCGCGGTCCTCGTCTTCCGGATGGGTCACGATGCGCTCGATGTCCTGCATCATCGCGAAGCCGAGGGCATAGGGGTTGAAGCCGGAGAAATACTTGCTGTCGAAATCCGGCTGGAACACCACGTTGGTGTGCGATCCCAGAAACTCCAGGAAGTTGCCATCCGAGATCTGCCCGCGCTCATGCAGGGCTGTCATGATGCGATAGTGCACGTAAGTCGCCGTGCCTTCGTTCATGACCTTGGTCTGGCCCTGTGGGTAGAAATACTGTGCGATGTTGCGGACGATGCGCAGCAACTCGCGCTGCCAGGTGTGCAGGCGCGGCGCAGTCTTTTCCAGGAAGTACAGCAGGTTTTCCTGCGGCAGGCCGAGCAGCGCGCGACGGCGCTCGGCACTGAGTTCCGCCCGCTTCTTCGAAGGGCCGGTCGGTACCGTGCGCCAGAGGTCGTTGAACGACGCTTCCTCATGCTCTCGGCGCTCCATGGCGCGCTTTTCCTCGGCGCGCAGGTCGAGCGACTTCTTGCCGGGATACCGATCGACACCGTGGGACATGAGCGCATGAGCGGCATCCAGCGTCTGTTCGACGGCGATGCTGCCATGTTTTTCCTCGCATTGCGCCACATAGGCCTTGGCGAAATCGAGATAGTCGAGGATGCCGTGGGCATCGGTCCACTGCTTGAACAGATAGTTGTTCTTGAAGAAGTGATTGTGCCCGAAGGCGGCATGCGCGATCACCAGCGTCTGCATGGTCGCCGTGTTCTCCTCCATCAGATAGGAGATGCAGGGCGAGGAGTTGATCACGATCTCATAGGCGAGGCCCATCAGACCCTTGCGATAGGACGCCTCCTGATGCGCGAACTGCTTGCCGAACGACCAGTGCTTGTAATAGAGCGGCATGCCGATGGACGAATAAGCGTCGAGCATCTGCTCGGCAGTAATGACTTCGATCTGGTTCGGATAGACGTCGAGACCGAGCTCGTTGAGCGCGATCTCCTCGCAGGCGTCGTGGATGCGCTGGATCGTCCTGAAGTCCCAGTCGGCACCTTCGAAAAGCCGTTCACCCTTGCTGAAGGTCGTCATGGAGCCACCTCTTTACCGGTGCGGCGCTGGAACAGGTCGTGGAACACCGGGAAAATCTCGCTGCGGTCGTTGACCTTGCGCATGGAGAGCGGTTCGCCCTCGCTGCGCAGCCGCTGGTACAGCGTCCACAGTGAGGATTCCGACATCTCGAACGGGTGGCCGCCGCTTTCGCCGACTTCGAGATAGGCGAAGAACTGCGACACCGGCAGGATCATGTCTTTCAGCAGCACGCCGGTGCGGTCGCTGTCGGCATAGGAGTTGTCGCCGTCGGAAGCCTGCGCGGCATAGATGTTCCAGTCGGCCGGGCGGAAGCGCGATTGCACGATCTCGTGCATGGTTTCCAGCGCGCTCGATACCAGCGTGCCGCCGGAGGCCGGCCCATGGAAGAAGGTCTGTTCGTCCACCTCCTCGGCGCGATCGGTGTGACGGATGAAGACGATCTCCACCTTCTTGTAGCGCCGCGTCAGGAAGACGTAGAGCAGCATGTAGAAGCGCTTGGCGAGGTCCTTCATATGCTCGGACATGGAACCCGAGACGTCCATCAGGCAGAACATGACAGCCTGCGCCACCGGTTTGGGCATGGTCTCGAAGCGGCGATAGCGGATGTCGATGGGATCGATGAACGGAATGCGTTTCGCCTTCGACTTCAGGCGTTCGATTTCGGCCAGCAAAGCCGGGCGGCGTTCATCGTTGCAATCGTCCAGCTCGGCTTCGAGTTGCGCGATCGTCTCGGGGCGTGGTCGCTGAAGTGCGACGCGCCGCGCCAGCGCGAGGCGCACGGTCCGCCCGATAGAGATATTCGCGGGTGAGCCCGTTGTCGTATAGCCTGCGCGGCGCAGGCCTTCGTTTTCGACCTCGGCAAGCTTGCGCTTGGAGAGATCGGGCAGTTCGAGATCGTCGAGAAATATATCGACGAACTCGTCGCGGCTGAGGACGAAACGAAATGCGTCTTCGCCGTCGCCTTCGCCGGCCCCGTTGCCGCCGCCGCTCTTGGATTGCGGCCGCTGCAGGATATCGCCTTCGACGAATTTCTTGTTGCCGGGGAGCACGCGGTCGCGCACCCCGCCCTCGCGATGGAAACGTGGCTCATTCATGCCGTCGAGCGGGATCGTGACTTCGCCGCCTTCGAGGACCTCCTTGATATCGCGGTCCTCGGAGGCTTTCTTCACTGCACCCTGCACCAGAGTCTTCGCGCGCCGTAAAAACCGTTGCCGATTTTCCAGGCTCTTGCCACTCGGGTTGAGGCGCCGATCGACGATATGCATGGCCACGTATTTCCTTGCGTCGTTCCTTAAGTTCAGCCGGCCTGCTTCACCCGCATGTACCATTCGACGAGCCGGCGCACCTGGCGTTCGGTGTAGCCGCGCTCGACCATGCGGGCGACGAAGTCGTCATGCTTCTTCTCGGTCTCGCCGTCCTTCTTCGAACCAAACGAGATGACCGGGAGAAGGTCCTCGACCTGCGAAAAAATTCGCTTCTCGATGACTTCGCGGATCTTCTCGTAGCTGGTCCAGGTCGGATTCTTGCCGCTGTTATGCGCCCGGGAGCGCAGCGAGAACTTGACGACCTCGTTGCGGAAGTCCTTCGGGTTGGCGATCCCGGCGGGCTTCTCGATCTTGCTCAGTTCCTGATTGAGCAATTCGCGGTCCATCATCTGGCCGGTGTCGGGGTCCTTGAAGTCCTGATCCTCGATCCAGGCGTCGGCATAGTCGACGTAGCGATCGAACAGGTTCTGGCCGTAATCCGCATATGATTCCAGATATGCCTTCTGGATCTCATGGCCGATGAATTCCGCGTAACGCGGCACCAGTTCCGCCTTGATGAATTCGAGATAACGCTTCTCGACTTCATCGGGCAGCTGTTCGCGCCGGATCGCCTGTTCCAGCGTGTACATCAGATGCACGGGATCCGCGCCGACCTCCGACGTGTCGTGATTGAAGGTCGCGGCGAGGATCTTGAATGCAAACCGCGTCGAGACGCCGTCCATGCCTTCGTCAACACCGGCGGCGTCCTTGTATTCCTGCACGCTGCGCGCCTTCGGATCGGATTCCTTCAGGCTTTCGCCGTCATAGACCCTCATCTTCGCAAACGTGGTGGAGTTCTCGTGCTTGCGCAGACGCGACATGACCGAGAAGCGGGCCAGGGTCTCCAGCGTGGCCGGCGCGCAGGGCGCCGTGGCAAGTTCGGAGCCCGAAATCAGCTTCTCGTAGATCTTCTGTTCTTCAGTGACGCGCAGGCAGTACGGCACCTTGATCACGCAGATGCGGTCGATGAAGGCCTCGTTGTTCTTGTTGGCCTTGAAGCTCTGCCACTCCGATTCGTTGGAGTGGGCGAGGATCACGCCCGTGAACGGAATCGCGCCGATGTTCTCGGTGCCGATATAGTTGCCTTCCTGCGTCGCAGTGAGCAGCGGATGCAGCATCTTGATCGGCGCCTTGAACATTTCGACGAATTCAAGCACGCCCTGGTTGGCGCGGTTGAGCCCGCCGGAATAGGAATAGGCGTCGGGATCGTTCTGCGCATAGGTTTCGAGTTTGCGGATATCCACCTTGCCGACCAGCGAGGAGATATCCTGGTTGTTCTCGTCGCCCGGTTCGGTCTTGGCGATGCCGATCTGGCGCAGCCGCGACGGCTGGATGCGCGCCACACGAAACTGTGAGATATCGCCGCCGAAGGCTTCGAGCCGCTTGTAGCACCACGGTGACATCAGACCGGTGAGGCGACGGCGCGGGATGCCGTACTTCTCCTCGATCATCGGGCCGAGCTGATCGGGATCGAACAGCGACAACGGGCTCTCGAATACTGGCGAGAGCTCGTCGCCGGCCTTCAGCACATAGATGGGATGGACTTCCATCAGCTGCTTGAGCCGTTCGGCGAGCGACGACTTGCCGCCGCCGACCGGGCCGAGCAGATAGAGGATCTGCTTGCGTTCTTCGAGGCCCTGCGCCGCATGGCGGAAGAACGCGACGATGCGCTCGATCGTGTCCTCCATGCCGTGGAAGCCGGCGAATGCAGGATAGGATCGAATCGTCCGGTTCAAAAAAATACGGCCAAGGCGGGAGTCCTTGGCCGTGTCGATCATTTCAGGCTCACCGATCGCAGCAAGGAGGCGTTCCGCTGCGTTCGCGTATTTCATGGGGTCGCCGCGGCAGGACTCCAGATATTCGGACATCGACATGTCCGTCTGGCTCCGGGCTTCGAAGGTTCGAGCGAACGCATTGAACAGAGAATCGTTGTACATTGATCCCTCTCTCCTTTGGTCGGTCGGCCGTCCTATTGATCGCGATCCTTTTTTGTGGTAATGGCGCGCGGCTCAAACCTGATCGCGACTCAATATCAGCGCTTGGTCTTCAGGACACATCCAGGTCCATTGCAGCGCAATGCGATCTGAGTGCATTTCGCGACTCATATTCGTGCACATGCTTATAAGTTAGGCCAGATTCGCGCGCTCTCAAGGCCTGTGTGGGCGATTGTCTGTCTCTGTGACTCAACCGCCACAAAATCGTCGCATCTGGAAAATGCTTCTGATGGCGCGCTAAGGCGCGCAATATCCATCGCGCAATAAAACGTTAATGTGGATGAACGCCGCACGCGCATGCTGCCGGAAAGCGGGGGCCGTTTCCGGATAAGATCATGCTTCGATGGAGAAAAACGCCAGCGTTCGATTCGCGGAAGGTGCCTCGGACTCTAGTTCCGGTCGCCCGGCAGCACGGGAATCGGCGTTACCTCGATGCCTTCATCGATCAGGGAGCGGGCTTCTTCGGGAGAGGCCTCGCCGTAGATCGGACGGTGCTCCTTGTCGCCATAGTGCATGGCGCGCGCCTCGTCGGGAAAGCCTTCGCCGACATTGTCCGCATGCTTCACGATGTGATCGCGGAGCTCCTTCAGCTTGGCGCGCAGTTCGGCTTCCTGCGGCGCCATCATCAAGGAAGTGCTGTCCGCAGGTTGCGCGGCTGAGCTGTCCTGCTTCTGATTGCCCTTGCGCCCGAGCTGCGGGGCCATGATGGCCTTCTCGACCTTCGCCGAACCGCACTGGGGGCAAGTCACCAGCTTGCGCTTCACTTGGGAGTCATAAGCACCCGAACTCTGGAACCAGCTTTCGAAACCGTGACCCTTGTCGCAACGTAGATTGTAGCGAATCATTTTGCGTCCCGGACCAGATGCAAGTAGCCCGGTCCGCCTTTGGTATCGCTGACGGCGAAGCGGCGGCCATGCTGCAGCGATGGGACGGCCTTGCGCGCCTCCGTCACCTTGGCCGGATCGATCTCGGCGACGATGAAGCCGGGGTCGACGCCGTTGGCTTCCGCGATCACCGTGCCCCACGGATCGACGATGAGCGAGTGGCCGTAAGTGGCGCGCTTGTTCTCGTGCACGCCGCCCTGCGCGGCTGCGAAGACGAAACTGCCATTCTCGATGGCGCGGGCGCGCAGCAACGTGTGCCAGTGCGCCTCACCGGTCTTCTGCGTGAAGGCGGAAGGGACCGTCAGGAATACGGCGCCGCTCTCGGCCAGCGCGCGATACAGCGACGGGAAGCGGACATCGTAGCAGATGGTGAGGCCGATTCGGCCCCACGGAAGATCGGAAATGACGGCTGCCTCACCCGGCTGGTAGTTCGCCGACTCGCGATAGGTCTCACCGTTCGGCAGATCGATGTCGAACATGTGGATCTTGTCGTAGGTCGCGATCACGTCGCCGTCCGGTCCGATCAGGAACGAGCGGTTGGCCGCGCGTTCCGGCGTGGCCTGCACCGCCAACGATCCGATATGCAGATGGATGCCGAGTTCGGCCGCCAGGGCGCGATACGCCTTCAGCGACTCGTCGTCTTCCTGGGTGCGCAGATGCTCGAACAGGCCGGCGCGGCCCGTCTGCATCATGTTGGTGACTTCGGGGGTCTGCACGTAATCGGCGCCGGCCAGCGCGGCCTCGCGGATCAGATGACGTCCCTGTTCGAGGCTGTCGCGCGGCACCAGGCCGGTGCGCATCTGCACCATGGCGGCCACGAAAGTGTGCTTGGCCTCGGTCATGCGGTCGCCCCTTCGATCATGCCGTCGAGCTTGCCCTCGCGGTCAAGCGCGTAGAGGTCGTCGCAGCCGCCGATGTGCCGGCCGCCGATGAATATCTGCGGGAAGGTCGCACCCGGCCGGGTGCGGTCGAACATCGCCTGTCGCAGATCCGGGTCCGTCGCCGTGTCGTAATGCGTGAACTCCGCCTTCTTGCGCTGGAGCAGCGAGATAGCTGCGCTGCAATAGCCGCAGCCGGGGCGGGTGTAGATTTCGATGGCGGCGGCCATGCCGGGCACTCCGAAGACGTCACAGAATTGTGTCACCGGATTATATGGGACTGCCGGCAATCTCGACAACCCGCGCGAATACCAGCAGGTCCACCTGCGCCGCCCTGGCCCGCAGCAGCGCACGGGCACAGGCGTCGGATGTGGCCCCCGAGGTCAGGACGTCATCGACAAGAACGATCCGGCGGCCCTGGATCTCGTGCCGACGCTCGGGCGGCACCTTGAACGCGCCCTGCACATTGGTCGCGCGCTGGGCGCGCGACAGGCCGATCTGGTGCTCGGTGGGGCGGACGCGGCGAAGCGCATCGCGCGCCACCGGAACGCCGCTGGCGTGTCCGATGGCCTTCGCCAGCGCGCCCGACTGGTTGAACCGCCTGCTGAAGGCTCGCCGCCAGTGCAGCGGTACCGGAACCAGGACGTCGGCCTCCGCGAGCAATTCGTGCCCGGCCCGCGCCATCCAGCGGCCCATGGTCGGGGCGAGGTCGGTTCGATCGTTGTATTTCAGGTGATGAACCAGCGTCCGCGCCACCTCGTCATAGCGTACGGCCGCGCGGGCGCGGTGATAGGCCGGCGGCGCAGCGATCGCCTGCATGGACAGAATGTCAGGGCCGGGATCGTAGACGAAGGGAATCCCGAGGCGGCTGCAGAAGGGCGGCGCAATGAAGGACAGCTGGCTCCAGCAAGCCGCGCAGACGCCGTCGCTTGCAACCGGTTCCCGGCAGGCGACGCATTGCAAGGGCAACGCGATGTCGAGGGCGAGCCGTGCGGATTGCGCGATGGTTTGCCTGCAATAATGAAGCGCACCGCGCAGGCGGGCGGGAAGGGACCTCGGTGCTGTCGCTTCGCTGTCCATGGGATGACGCTAAACGTGGCTCTCATTTTGCTCAAGCAGCATTCTCCGCCCTCATCCTGAGGAGCCGCGGAGCGGAGTCTCGAAGGATGGCTGTGTGCTCCGAGTCGGTGAACTCATGGTTCGAGACGGCGCTGTCAGCGGCGCAATTGCGCCGCTAGGCCTCCTCACCATGAGAGGCTGAGTGTGGGATTGCCCCTCAAGTCGCCAGAGCGTACCAAGCGCCCCATGAACCAGCCTCACACCGCGCCCGTCCTGTTCGACCGTGCCCTCCTGCGCGTGCGGCAGACGCGTGCGGTGACGCAGGGGGCGGATACGTTCCTGCTCGATCGCGTGATCGAAGACATGGGTGACCGCCTGCAGGCGGTGTTGCGGCAGTTCAGTAACGGAGCGGATGTCGCCACGCCGGGCACGGGTTTAGGCGATGCGCTCAAGGGCCGCGTGGCTTCTCTCGCGCATGTCGACGTGCCCGATGACGAAAGCAAGGGTCTCGGCCTCGCGCCGGCCTCGATCGATCTGGCGGTCTCTGCGCTCGGGCTGCATGTGGTGAACGATCTGCCCGGCGCGATGGCGCAGCTGCGTCACGCGCTGAAGCCGGACGGTTTTCTCATCGCGGCGCTGCCCGGCGGCGATACGCTGACGGAGCTGCGGCAATCCTTCGCCGCCGCAGAAGCCGAACTTGAAGGTGGAATCTCGCCGCGCGTTGCCCCGATGGCCGATCTGCGCGATGTCGGCGGGTTGCTGCAGCGGGCCGGCTTCGCCCTGCCGGTCGTCGATGTCGATAATATCGTGGTGCGCTATGACAGCGCCTTCGCGCTGATGCGGGATCTCCGCCGCATGGGCGCGACCAATATTCTGGTCGAGCGTCGCCGCACGCCGCTGCGCCGCGCAACGCTTTTGCGGATGGCGCAGATCTATGCAGAACGTTTCGCGGACACCGACGGGCGCATTCGCGCGACATTCGACATCATCTGGTTGTCCGGCTGGGTGCCGCATGAAAGCCAGCAGAAGCCGCTGAAGCCGGGATCGGCGAAAGCGAGCCTGGCGGATGCGGTGAGGGGCGTGAGGAAGTAGTGCGGGTTAGCTACAATAACCCCGTCAGATGCGGGATCAGCGGGATATCCGCTGCCGGCATCGGATAGTCGCGCAGCTTGTTGGGCCTCACCCAGGCGAGGTTCTGACCCTCCCTGGAGATGGCCAGTCCTTCCCAGCGCCGGCAGATGTAGAGCGGCATCAGGAGATGGAAGTCGTCATAGGCGTGGCTGGCGAAGGTCAGCGGCGCGAGGCACGCTTCTTTCACTGTAATGCCGAGTTCTTCATGCAGCTCGCGGATCAGCGCCGCCTCCGGTCGCTCGCCAGGCTCGAGCTTGCCGCCGGGAAACTCCCAGAGGCCGGCCAGCGTCTTGCCCTCCGGCCGCTGTGCAAGCAGCACGCGGCCATCGGCATCGATCAGCGCACAGGCGACGACGAGAACCATTTTCATGGTGCGACTCCGCTCACAAGGCTGCCGCTCTCTCCACTGTCATGCTCCGCGAAAGCGGGGCATCCAGTAGACACCGGCGCCGATGCATAAACGGAGCCGACGTCGTTGACTGGATCGCCCGCATTCGCGGGCGATGACATGAGAGAATGTGAGCAGGGCATCACGACCGGTAGTCGCCGTTGATGGCGACATATTCCTTGGTGAGGTCGCAGGTCAGCACGCGATCGCGGCCCTTGCCGAGGCCGAGGGCGACCTTGATCTGCACCTTCTGCGCCTTCATCGCTTCGGACACTTCCTTCTCGTCATAGGACGGATCGCGGGCGCCGAGCTTGGCGACGCGGATGCCGTTGAAGGAGATCGACAGCTTGTCGCGATTGGCCGGCTCGCCGGCCTTGCCGACGGCCATCACCACGCGGCCCCAATTGGCGTCCTCACCGGCAATCGCCGTCTTCACCAGCGGCGAATTGGCGATCGACATGGCAATTTTTCGCGCGGACGCCTTGGTGGTTGCGCCTTCGACCACGACTTCGACGAGCTTGCGCGCGCCTTCGCCGTCACGCGCCACCTGCTCGGCGAGATCGTTGAGGATCGCGTGCAGCGCCTTCACGAAGGCCTTGAGTCTGACGTCGCTGGCCTTGGTGATCTTCGGGGCGCCCTGCGCCGCCGCAGCGCCGGTGGCGAACATCAGCAGCGTATCGGAGGTCGAAGTGTCGCCGTCGATGGTCACGGCGTTGAACGAGTCGGCGACGCCGGCCTTCAGAAGCGCCTGCAGCGCCGGCGCCGAGATCGGTGCGTCAGTGAAGATGAAGGACAGCATCGTCGCCATATCGGGGGCGATCATGCCAGCACCCTTCGCCATGCCGTTGATGGTCACCGTGGCCTTGCCGAGCTTCACCTTGGCGGTGGCGACCTTCGGGAAGGTGTCGGTGGTCATGATCGCCTTGGCGGCCTCGAGCCAGCCATCCGGGGTCGCCGTCTCGTACAGCTTGTCGAGTACACCGTTGAACTTGGTGGCGTCGAGCGGCTCGCCGATCACGCCGGTAGAAGCGAGGAAGATCTCGTTCGGCTTGCAGCCGACGGCCTTCGCCGCGATGTCGCCGGTGAGCTTGGTCGAGGCCTTGCCGGTCTTGCCGGTGAAGGCGTTGGCGTTGCCGGAATTCACCACCAGCGCCTGTGCCTTGCCGCCCTTCAGCACCGCGCGACACCACTCCACCGGCGCCGAAGGGCACTTCGATGTGGTGAACACACCAGCCGCCGTGGTGCCCTTGTCCATGACCGCGAGCAGCACATCCGTGCGGCCCTTGTAGCGGATGCCGGCGGCAGCGGTACCGAGGCGAACGCCCGCGATTTCAGGCATGTCCGGAACGTGGGCGGGGGCAAGGGGCGAAACGGGAGACGGTTTGGCCATAGCGCTTTCAGCTTTCAGAACGAAGATGACGCGCTCTCTATCATCTCTCGTGCGGGCGTGGGAGAGGCGTTTGCCGTCACCTCTCTGTCACGTGTTTCTGTCATCCGGCGGTTCAGCCCGGCCCGAACTTGAAACGGCCGTCGCTCTCGAGAAACGGGCCGCTGCGCATATAGAGCTGGCCGTTCTCGCCGATGAAGAACAGCGTGTTCTTCGGTACTTTCTTTGCGCCTTTCAGCAGGAACTTGGCGTTATTGGTGCCCATCTTGTACGCAAAGGTTCGGCCGTCGGCGTCATACCCATAACCCATGTCCGGCGTCAGCACCCAGGGCGTCGCGCCAGCAGCCGGCGCCTGAGCGGAGGCCGGTGTGGCGAGAGCTGAGGTTGCCATCACGGCAGCGGCAAGCAAGGTGGAAGCGCGCGCAGTCATCCCGAAATCTCCGTTGAGCGAGCTGGTGAATGCGATCGGTGCACCGGCTGTCGTCCGAACAAATCACGAACGCATGCGCGTCGTCAACAATCGGCAGGCGCCGGAACCAGTTTGCCATTTCGCGCGCTCCGCGACGCGATTATCTTTTAATGCTGGTAATGCTGGGCGCAGCCGGTGCGATGGGGAAGAGTCGAATGCGTAGTTTTTGCAAAGGTATGCTTGTCGCTGGCCTGATGGCGCTCGCGCCCGGTATGGCGCAGGCTGAGGATTTCAAGCTCAGCCAAAACCAGCGCATTTCATGCGGCCGCGGGCTGAGCCCGGGAAAGCTGTCGACGGCCACCTGCCGCTCCTACGCGTATCTGTTCAATGCGAAGACGTCGGAATACTTCCGCTGTACCGTCTCGCTGTCGATGACCCGCGACACCAAGGAGGTCATCAATGTGCAGACCGATGGTGGTTGCAGCAAGAAAGCGCGCGTGTTCGATACGGATGGCAGCTATTCGTTCGATGTTGCCGAGACCGAACCGCCAAACACGAATTCGTTTTTCGGCCCGGGCGGTGTTGCGCTGTGGGTGAGCGACGACAAGCAGCAGAAGCTGCGCGGCTGCATGACCATTCCGTCGGGGCTCGGGTCCGACGTTTCACGCTGCGTGGACATGAAGTTCGAGTAAAATAAAGCTGGCTAACCCGTAGGGTGGGCAAAGCGAAGCGTGCCCACCATCATTTTCACCGAACGTGGGTGGTGGGCACGGCGCTGTGTGCCTTTGCCCACCCGACAGTTTATTCCGGTTTGATGCCGGCGAACTGGGCGACCTTGCCCCACTTCTCGGATTCCGACTGGACATAGGCATCCATCTCGGCCGGCGAGCCACCAACGGGATCGGCGCCGAGTTTGATCAGGCGTGCCTTGCCCTCATCCGACTTGATGTATTTGTCGGTCGAGGCATTGAGCTTGGCGACGATCTCCTTCGACGTCTTGGCGGGAGAGGTGATCGTGAACCACGAGGCGGCGTCGTAGCCGGGGACGCCGGCTTCGGCGATGGTCGGGATGTCCTTCATCGGCTCCCAGCGCGTGGCTGTCGAAACCGCGAGCGGACGGATCTGGTTGCCTTCGGCGAAGGGCTGCGCTGCCGGCAGATTGTCGATCATCAGCTGGACACGGCCACCGATCAGGTCTGTCAGCGCGGGCGCGCTGCCGCGGAACGGCACATGGGTCAGCTTCACGCCGGTCATCGACTTGAACAGTTCGGTGGAAAGGTGAGCCGTCGAGCCGAGGCCCGGCGTGCCATAGAAGAACTGGTCTGGCTTCGACTTGGCGAGATCGATGAATTCCTGCACCGACTTGACGGGCAGCGAGTTGGTCACCGACATCAGGTTCGGCACCTTGGCGATGATGATGACGGACGAGAAGTCCTTCACCTGATCGTAAGTCATGTTCTTAAACACGAACTTGTTGATCGCATGGGTGCCGGGCGTGCCGACCAGGAACGTGTAGCCGTCGGCATCCGCCTTGGCGACGAACTCGGCCGCGATATTGCCGCCGGCGCCGGTCTTGTTCTCGACGATGAACTGCTGGCCGTACTCTTCCGACATCTTCTGCGCGACGAGACGGGCGAGAATGTCGGTGGTGCCGCCGGCCGCAAAAGGCACGACGAATTTGACCGGCTTGGTCGGCCATTCTGCGGCGCTGGCGCGGCGGCTGATGAGCGGCAGGGCGCCAAGAGCGGCTGCGCCACCGAGAATCACGGAACGACGGGACGGAAAGCGAATCGACGACGACATCTCAAACAAGTCCTTTGCGATCGAGTCCCTGCGGGACGAATTGCGCGGCAAGTTACGTTGCCGTATCGCAGGTTGCTACAGTAGTGGCGTACCATCCTTAAGCATTTGGTACCAAACGGCGATGACATGCGCCGTTTGGTCGCGTTTCCGGCATCAGGATGATGAACAGAATGAGTCCGAATGCAGCGACGCCGGCAAGCGTCAGGAAAGCAGCGCTATAGCCCGCGGCGACGACGATGACACCTGCGACGAAAGTACTAAGCGCTCCGCCCAGACCTGCCGCAGTGGCGATTGCGCCCTGGCTCACATTGAAGTGGCCGGTCCCCAGTGTGAGATCGGCGACGACCAGGGGAAACAAGGCGCCGTAAATGCCGGCGCCGATGCCGTCGAGCAGCTGCACGCCAACCAGCCAATAGGGATTGTCACTCAGCGGGTAGAGCACACCGCGCACGATCAGTACCGCAAGCGCACAGGCAAAGATGGGCTTGCGGCCCCACGTGTCGGCCTTGTGGCCGACCAGCATGGCGACGGGCACCATCACCAGTTGTGCGGCGACGATACAGGCCGACATCAATGTCGTGCCGAGTGCATTGTTCACCAGTGCCAGCTTCTGTCCGACCAGCGGCAGCATCGCCGCATTGGAGAAATGGAACAGCACGGTCGCGGTGGCGAAGATCAGCAAGGGCCTGCAGGTGAGCAGCACACGGAAGCCAGAGGGGTGATCGTTGCTTCGGCCGTTCGCCTGTTCGCTTTCGTGCAAGCCGCGCGCGACCTCATGGTCGATCGCATCGGCGGGAATCGCCAGCATCGCCGCAATGCTGGCGATCGCCATCGCCGCCATTAGCCAAAACACGACGACGGGGCCGAACATATAAGCCAGGCCGCCAGCGAGCGCCGCGGCGACCGCATTGCCCGCATGGTTGAACGCTTCGTTGCGGCCGATGCGTTTGGCGAAAGCGCGGGGACCGACGATGCCCAGCGTGATCGCCGCCAATGCCGGTGCGAAGACGGCCGCAGCGATCCCGGTCAGGGCCTGGGTCGTCGCAACGAACAGGAAGCTGGAATAGAGCGGCAACACGACGGAGCCGACCGTGACGATGACGGCGGCGACAATGACTGCCGCACGTTTGGCTGTCGTCCTGTCGATCAGCGCGCCGGCGGGCGTCTGCGCGAGAATGCCGGTAATGGCCGCCACCGACATCACAGCGCCGATGGAGGCTTCGTCCCATTTCTGCACCGTCAGAAGATAGATCGCGAGATAGGGACCGAGCCCGTCGCGCACATCGGCGAGGAAGAAATTGAGTGCGTCGAGTGGATGTTTGGTCGTCGCTTCGGGGCGATGCACAGGATGGTCCTCATGGCACGTGAGGTGCCCGGCAAGCAACATCGGGGAGAGGACTTGAGTTCCGCGGTAAAATTCAAACGCGGCCGTGGGGCGGATCTGCACAAAAACAAAGGCCGCGATGCAATGTACATCGCGGCCTGTAGTCAAATAGCAAAGGCCGGTCTTACTTGCCGATGCCTTTCTCCTTGAAGTACTTCAGCGCGCCCGGATGGAAAGGCACCGGCGAGCGATCCTGCACCTGGTTGTCGAGCGAGAAGCTCTCGGCTTCCTTGTGCACGGCGACGATATCGGCCTTCTTTTCCACCAGCGTCTTGACGATGTTGTAGGCATCGTCGTCGCTCATCTTGTCGTTGGTGACGATGATGTTCCAGACCTCGGTATTGGCATTGTCCTTATCCATACCGGGATAGATGCTCTTGCTGATGGTCGAGGCCGAATACAGCTTGCCGTATTTGGCGTTCATCTTCTCGGCAAGATCGGCATGGTCGATCATCTTGATCTTCATGCCGGGCGTGGCGGCAAGGTCGGTCACCGCGGCCGTCGGCACGCCGCCGACCCAGAAGAAGGCGTCGATCTTGCGGTCCTTGAGGGCGTTGACGCTCTCGGCGACACCGAGGCGCTCGCGCTTCAGGTCCTTGTCCTTGTCGAGGCCGCCGGCTTCGATGACGCGGAAGGCCATCACTTCGGTGGCGCTGCCCGGCGATCCCGTGGAAACGCGCTTGCCCTTCAGGTCGCTGAATTTCTCGATGCCCGTGCCTTCCACCGTCACCACATGCATGCGGTTCGGATAGACCACCAGCAGCGTGCGCAGCGGAACCTTGCCGCTCTTGAACTTGTCTTCACCCTTGAAGGCGTCGAGCGCGGCATCGGCCATGCTGAAGCCCATCTCGCTCTGGCCGGAGGCGATCAGCTTGAGATTATCGACGGAGCCGCCGGTGACTTCCGCCGTCGCCTGCGTGTTCGGCAGGGTCTTGGACAGCACATTGGCGATGGCGCCGCCGAGCGGATAGTACACACCGCCGGTGCCGCCGGTGCCGATGGCCATGGTCTTCTGCTGCGCGATGGCCGCGCCGGCGAGGCCGGCGGTGGCGATCACGGCCGCGGCGATGGTCGTCTTCCTGAAACGCTTGAACATGGATTTCCTCTCCCTCCAGTTTTCGATGAGACGCGGCAATCATTTCACCGCGCCGACTTCCCTGAGATATTTGAGCGTGCCGGGGTGATACGGCGCCGGCGATTGCGCCGGGGTCTGCGTGGCGAGATTGATGTTCTCGGCTTCCTTATGCACGGCGACGAGATCGGCCTTGTTCTCGAAGATCGCCTTGGTGATCGCATAGGCCGTCTCGTCCGGCATCTTGTCGGTGGCCATGATCTGGTTCCAGGCGGCAAAGCCCTTGCTGTCGGTGGTCTGGCCGGGATAGCTGCCGGCCGGGATCACGCTCGCAGCGAAGATCTGGCCGTATTTTTTCACGATCGGTTCGAGCAGATGGTCGATCTCGATCAGCTTGATATGCACGCCCGGCGTCGCCGCGAGGTCGACCACGGCAGCGGTCGGCACGCCGCCGCCCCAGAAGAAGGCGTCGATCTTGCGGTCCTTCAACGCAGCAGCGGATTCCGCCACGGACAAGCGCTCGCGCTTCACGTCCTTGTCCTTGTCGAGGCCGGCGGCTTCCAGCAGCCGGAATGTCTGCGCTTCCGACGCGCTGCCCGGCGCACCGCCGGAAATGCGCTTGCCCTTGAGGTCGGCGAATGTCTCGATCCCGGTGCCGGAGATCGTCACCACGTGGACAGGACTGGAATAGACAGCGACGATGGTACGCAGCGGCACCGGCTTCTTGAACTTGTTCTCGCCCTTGATGGCATCGGAGGCGACGTCGCCGGTCATGAAGCCAAGATCGGCCTGGCCGGTTTCCAGCAGCTTGATGTTATCGACGCTGCCGCCGGTCACCTCGCCGGTGGCCTGGGTGTGCGGGAGCTTTTTGGACAGCAGGTTCGCGAGGCCGCCGCCGAGCGGGTAGAAGATTCCGCCGGTGCCCCCCGTCGCGATTGCGATGGTCTTGTCCTGCGCCGTAGCCGGGCTCGCCACGCAGGCGATGCCAAGCAAAGCAACGCAGACTGCCGTCCATTTCATCGTTGCACTCCCTGAAGTTGGCAGCGCCGCTTGGTTGCGGCGTCCGCTGTCGTTCTTGTTGTTGTCTTCGCTTTTGTCCCGGACGCGATGCGGCATTCTTATGCCGCCTCGCAGAGCCGGGATCGCACGGAGCTCCGTCGTCTTTGGCGGTCCCGGCTCTGCGGAGCAGCGCAAAAGCGCTGCACCGCGTCCGGGACAAGTTTTCTAACCCTCTATGCCGTCACCGGCTGCGCGCGCGTCCGCGCCTGCCAGAGCAAAACGCCAAGGCCGATGATCAGGCCCGGCAGGAATGTGTAGCTGATGTCGCGGCCGATGATGGTTTCGATGATTGCCTCGATCAGGCTCGGGAACACCAGCAACAATCCCGATAGCAGAAGCAGCCCACGCTCGATTGGCGTATTTTGTCGCAGACCCCAGTTCTGTGCGACGGCCGCCAGCGCCATCAGGCCGCAGGTGGTCTTGAAAGTGATCTCGACGATATCGACCCATGAGCCGCCCTTCGGGATCGACAGCAGCAGGCCGACGCCCTGGGGATCGCAGACGAACACGAACGGCACCAGGAAGGCCGGCAGCGTGTATTTCCACGACTGCAGCGTCGTCTTGTAGGGATCGCCGCCCGTGATCGCGGCCGCCGCGAAAGGCGACAGCGCGGTGGGCGGCGAGACTTCAGACAGCACTGCGTAGTAGAAGATGAACATGTGTGCGGCATAGTCGGGCACGCCCAGCTTGATCAGTGCCGGCGCTGCGATAACGGCGCAGATGATGTAGGACGCCGTCACCGGCACGGCGAGGCCGATGATCCAGACGATCAGCGCGGTATAGAGCGCGGTCAGCAACAGGCTGCCGCCGGCATAGGCGATCACGATCGACGAGAACTTCAGGCCGAGGCCGGTCAGCGTGACGACGCCGACCACGATGCCGGCGCAGGCGCAGGTGGTCGCCGCATTGAGCGCACCGATCGAGCCATCCGCCAACGCCTTCACCAGCTTCTTCGGCATCAGCGCCGTGTCCTTGCGCAGGAAGCTGAGCACCAGGGTCACGAGGATCGCGTAGAACACCGACAGTGCCGGCGAGAAGCCGATCACCATGAACACAACGACGGCGAGCAGCGAGATGAAGTGGAAGCCGTAACGCTTGGTCATGGTGCCGAGGCCGAGCTCGGGCGTGATGTTGACGTTCCTGGCGCCGAAGCGTTTGGCGTCGATCTCCACCATGATCAGCAGCGACAGATAGTAGAGAACGGTCGGGATGGTCGCCATCCAGATCACGTCGAGATAGCTGATCTTGAGAAATTCAGCGATCAGGAATGCCGCAGCGCCGAGCACCGGCGGCGACAGAATGGCGCCGAGGCCGCCTGCAGCGAGCAGACCGCCAGCGGCGTTTTTCTCGAAACCTGCCTTTTTCAGCATCGGTGCAGCCACGGTGCCGATCATCACCGTGGTGGCGACGCCGGAGCCCGAGGGACCGCCGAGCAGGAACGACGACAGCACCACCGTGCGGCCCGCGGCATTGGGCTTGTTGCCCATCAGCGCGAGCGAGAAATCGATGAAGAATTTGCCGGCGCCGGATTGCGCGAGAAACGCACCATAGATCGTGAACAGGATGATCAGCGTAGCCGAGACGTCCACCGCGACGCCAAAGATGCCCTCCAGCGTGATGAACAGATGGCCGACCAGGCGCGGCAGGTCATAGCCGCGATGGGTCCACGGCGCCGGCAGATGCGGGCCGAGCATGGCATAGGCGATGAAGAAGACCGACACCACCGGCATGATCCAGCCCGTGGTGCGGCGCGTTGCTTCCAGCAGCAACACAATGAAGACGACGCCGACGATGACGTCCATCCGGTCCGGAACCGTGGCGCGGTCGGTGAAGTCTTCGCCGCCCCACAACGCGTAGACGATGGTGGCAATGGCCACGATGCCCGGCACGATGTCCCACCAGCGCACACGGTCGCGGAATCGCTTGGCGACGGGGAAAAGCAGGAAAGCGAGGATCAACGTAAAGGCGACGTGAACGTAACGCAGCTCCTGCGTCGGCACGATCGCATAGGCGGCGTAGAGGTGGAACAGGCTCATCACCACGGCGATGCCGGTAGAGATGGTGCCGGCCCAGCCCAGCAAACGGTTGGTCGCGCCTTCTTCGGCTTCGATCAGCTCCTCGACCTTCTGCATCGTCTCGTCGGAGACAGCCTCCGTCTCGACGATCCCGGTGCCATCGGTCGCGTGTGCTTTGTCGTCAGCCATGTTTCTTCCCCCGGGATTTTCCCGCGAGCCGGATTTCCCGGCCTTATTAGTCTTAGTGCGGCGCATTCATGCCGGTTTGGCCGGCAGGCGCAAGAGCTTACGGCTGAAACTTTCGTCGCGCGTTGTTCCTTTCCTTGCTTGGGGAGAAGTGAGGAGAGCCCACGATTGACCGACGGCGGTGCCCGGTCCACCCTCCGTGTCATGATCGACCGTCGAACGAGAATGAAGCGACGCTGCATTGCAGTGTTTGCGAGCACGCTGGCGCTGTGGACGACGATCCTCCGTGCAGAGCCGATAACCGTTCTCACGGGCGGCAGCTCCGGCGTTTACTATCCGCTCGGCGTCGCCATCGGGATGGTCTATGCGGATATTCCGGACGCGAAAGTGCGGGTCGAGACAACCGACGGTTCGGTAGAGAATCTGCTGCGGTTGCAGCAGGGCAGCGCCCAGGTCGCTTTCGCGCTCGGCGACGCCCTGATGTCGGCATGGCGCGGCGACGGCGATGCCGGTTTCAGCGGCAGGCTGGATCGCCTGCGCGTGGTCGGCGCGTTATACCCGAACTACATCCAGATCGTCGCGACCAAGGCGAGTGGCATCCGTGGCTTGACCGATCTGAAGGGCAGGAGCCTTGCCGTCGGCGCCCCCAAGTCAGGTACGGAGCTCAACGCCAGGGCCATTTTCGCCGCCGCGGGCTTGCGCCTCGAATCGCTCGGCAAGGTGGAGACGATCCCCTTTGCTGAATCCACCCAGCGCATGCTGACGAATGAACTCGACGCCTCGCTGCAATCGGCCGGTCTCGGCGTGACATCGATCAGGGAATTGACCGATAACAGCGATACGGTGCTGGTGCCGGTGCCGCCGTCGGTGGTGAAGAAACTCGGTTCGCCGTTCCGTCCCGCGACGATTCCGGCGGACACCTATCGCGGCCAGACGAAGCCCGTATCGACTGCTTCGGTGATGAACTATCTGGTGACGAGCACAATGGTGAGCGATGAACTGGTCTATCAGATGACCAGGCGGCTGTTCGATTCCGTCGATGAACTCACCATCGCGCATCGCGCCGGTCACGAGATCAAACTCGCTGCCGCCGTGAGCCGCAGCCCGGTGCCGCTACATCCGGGCGCACTGAAATATTATCGTGAGAAGGGTCTGATCAAATAATGCGTCTGTCGATTCAGCTCCTCGTGGTCATGTCCCTGTTGGGCGCGTGTAGCGCGCATGCAGCGGTCGGTACCGATCCGGAGACGCCGCCAGCGCCGAAGCTCGATACCGCGCCGTGTTTCGCCGCCGTCGCGGCTGCCGACGATGACAAGATTATTGCCGCCTGCGGCGATCTGATCGGCAACGAGAAGGTTGCGACGAGCGATCGCCTCAAGGCCGCGAGCGCACGCGCCGCCGCCTATGCCCGCAAGGATCAGATCGACTCCGCCATCGCCGACTACGACACCGCCCTCAAGATCGATCTGTCGCGCCCCGATCTTCTCAACGCGCGCGGCGAGCTGTGGCGCAAGAAGGGGGACCGCCCGCGCGCCATCAGGGATTTCGGTGCGGCGATGAAGATCGATCCGCGGAACGAGGCGGTGCGCGCCAATTACAAGACGCTGGCACAGGAGATCGAGCGGATGGGCGCGAAGATGTCGGTGCAGCCACCGCCAAAAGCACCCTTGAAATAACCCGATGTCCCGTGACAATCAGAAATCAATAACCTTGGCGTCGACGCCGGGGACGGGAGATACGCCATGACGACCAGCACATCCAGCCGCTATCATGAAACCCATGCGCGCTCGCTTGCCGATCCCGAAGGATTCTGGGGCCAGGTCGCCAAGGCGATCGACTGGATCGAGCCGGCCAGGAAGGTGTTCGATCCGTCCATGGGGTTGTATGGCCGCTGGTTTGCCGGCGGCGTGCTCAACACCTGCTACAACGCGCTCGACCGTCATGTCGCCGGTGGCCGTGCCGATCAGGTCGCGTTGATCCACGATTCGCCGCTGACGAACACGATCACGAAATTCACCTATGCGGAGCTGCTGCGCGAGACGCAGGCGCTCGGCGCCATCCTGCATGATTTCGGCGTCGGCAAGGGCGACCGCGTCATCCTCTATATGCCGATGGTGCCGGAGGCCGTGGTCGCCATGCTCGCCTGCGCGCGCATCGGCGCGGTGCATTCGGTGGTGTTCGGCGGCTTCGCCGCGAAGGAGCTTGCGACGCGCATCGACGACGCACGGCCAAAGCTGATCCTGTCCGCAAGCTGCGGTATCGAGCCCGGCCGCATCGTGCAATACAAGCCACTGCTGGACGAAGCGATTACGCTGGCCGGTGTGAAGCCGGATGCCTGCATCATCCTGCAGCGCCCGCAGCAGACATGCGATCTGGTCGAAGGTCGCGATCACGATTGGGCCGAATTGCGCCGCCAGGCGATTGCCGCGCAGAAATCCGCCGATTGCGTGCCGGTGCAGGCGACCGATCCGCTCTATATCCTTTACACCTCAGGCACGACGGGCAAGCCGAAGGGTGTGGTGCGCGACAATGGCGGCCACGCCGTCGCGCTCGCATGGTCGATGCCGAATCTCTATGGCGTGAAGCCCGGAGAGGTCTGGTGGTGCGGCTCCGATATCGGCTGGGTGGTTGGCCACAGCTATATCGTCTACGGGCCGCTCCTGCATGGCGCGACCTCGATCATGTATGAGGGCAAGCCGGTGGGAACGCCCGATGCCGGTGCGTTCTGGCGTGTCATCTCCGAGCACAAGGCGGTCGCCTTTTTCACGGCGCCCACGGCATTCCGCGCCATCCGCAAGGACGATCCGGACGGCAGTTTCATCCGCAAATACGATCTGTCGAACTTCCGCACATTGTTCCTGGCCGGCGAACGTGCCGATCCGCCGACGGTGGAATGGGCCGAGAAGCAATTGAAGGTGCCGGTGATCGATCACTGGTGGCAGACCGAGACGGGCTGGTGCATCGCCGGCAACCCGGTGGGGCTCGGCATGCTGCCGGTGAAACATGGTTCGCCGACGGTACCGATGCCCGGCTACAAGATCGACGTGGTCGACGAAGCAGCCAAGCCGTTGCCGGCGGGGACCATGGGCTCCATCGTCATCAAGTTGCCGATGCCGCCGGCCTGCCTGCCCACGCTGTGGGAACAGGACGCGCGCTGCAAGGAGGCTTATTTCAACGAATTTCCCGGCTACTACAAAACCTCCGATGCCGGTTATCTCGATGACGACGGCTATGTCTATGTGATGGGCCGCACCGACGACATCATCAATGTCGCCGGTCACCGTCTCTCCACCGGTGGCATGGAGGAGATCCTGGCCTCGCATCCCGATGTCGCCGAATGCGCCGTGTTGGGCATCAAGGACACCATCAAGGGCGAGGTGCCCTGTGGCTTCCTGGTGCTGAAGGCCGGCGTCGACCGGCCGGTCGCCGAAGTCGAGAAGGAAGTCGTTGCGCTGGTGCGCGAGAAACTCGGCCCGGTCGCTGCGTTCAAGCTTGCCATCGCCGTCACGCGCCTGCCGAAGACACGGTCCGGCAAGATCCTGCGCGGCACCATCAAGAAGATCGCCGACGGCGAGAGCTGGACGATGCCGGCGACCATCGAGGACCCGAAATCACTGGACGAGATCGGCGCCGCGCTGAAGGGCAGGGTGTAAGGCACCTTACAATCCCCGCATTTCGCGCTAAACACGGCGCCACACTGCCGACAGGATTCCCGCATGCGCCTCGCTTCGACATCCCTCATCGCCCTGACGCTTGCCGCCACGCTGCTCGGCGCCTGCGCGCGCCGCACCGATGTTCCGATCTCCGATCTTGGCGACGATGACGATGCGATCTGCCGCGCCAATGGCGTCGCCGTCGGCTCGCCGCAATATTCGGCCTGCCGCAAGGATCGTGATGTCCAGCGCAGCAATGCCATCGCCCGTGCCGATCGCAAGCAGCGCGACCTCGGCGAATACATGCTGAACAATCCGGGGCGGCCGTAAAACGTAAAACTATGCCGTGGGGCGGCGCTCCCTTTGAGCGACATCAAAGTCGCCGCGCGTCATCCGTCGCATCGTCGGCGTGAACCTGCTTTCATGCCGCTCTGTTGCTTCCCGCGCCGGCCTCCTGTTGAGTCCGCGCCAATACTGTCGCACCATCAGGAAGACATCATGGATATCAAGGTCAGGGATTCGAACGGCACGCTGCTCGCTGAAGGCGACACCGTCACGCTTATCAAGGACCTGAAGCTGAAGGGGTCGTCCACGGTGCTGAAGCGCGGCACGGTGATCAAGAACATCCACCTCACCGATAATGAAGACGAGATCGAAGGCCGCACCGACAAGGTGAAGGGCCTCGTGCTGCGCACGGAGTTTCTGAAGAAGGCGTGAGACACGCCGAGGCGCGCGGACTCCCTCCCCGGAGCGAAGCGAATGGGGAGCGGCTACGCCGCTTGGGGGAGGGAAAACAAAAAACGCGGCGAGTTTCCCGCCGCGTCTGTTACTCCCGCAACTTGCGTCGCGCTTACTCTTCGTCTTCGTCCTGGCGCTTGTTGCCGCCGATGCCCTTGAGCTTGGCGAACACGGCATCGACATTGAGGTCGTCGTCGCTCTTCTCGGCGCCTTCGTACTCGTCCTTGCGCGTGGTCTCCGAGGCCGGCAGCAGCGTGGCGCCGCCATAGGCCTGCTGGTCCAGCGGCTTTTCCTTCGCGGCGCGCTGTACTTCGAAATCGAGTTCGATCTGCGAGCACAGGCCGAGGGTCACCGGATCCATTGGGGTCAGGGTCTGTGCGTTCCAGTGGGTGCGGTCACGAATCGAGGCGATGGTGGTCTTGGTGGTGCCGACCAGACGCATGATCTGGGCGTCCTTGAGTTCGGGATGGTTGCGCACCAGCCAGAGGATCGCACTCGGGCGCTCGTGGCGGCGGGACACGGGGGTGTAACGCGGGCCCTTCTTCTTGGCGGCCGGCGGCAGCACGACCTTGCTCTCCTCGAGCTTGAGGCGGTAATTCGGGTCGCTTTCGCCCTTTTCGATCTCGTCACGGGTCAATTGGCCGTTCGAAATCGGATCCATGCCCTTGATGCCCTGGGCTGCGTCGCCGTCGGCAATCGCGCGGACTTCGAGCACGTGCATCTTGGTGAAATCGGCGACCTGATCGAAAGTCAGCGCGGTATTGTCAACCAGCCACACGGCCGTCGCTTTTGGCATCAGCGGGGCGTTGCTCATGGCAAATCTCCTTTGTGCTCCGCCCACCTCTTTCGGAGGCAGAGTCGTCAAGTCATCGGTGATGACGGGGAATTAGCCTTCTATATAAGCTGGGCCGGGGCGGACGCGCAATGGCGGACAGTTCGGCCTTGACAGCGCCCCAAACGCGGCCCAAGTCCTTGTCTGGAAATACCCTTATCCGAACAAGCTCTTTGGCTGATTTTCCATCAATCTGACCGCCCGGTCCCGGATTTCCGGTACCAAGGCATGTGGATCGCCCCATTATGACGACCAAACCGGCCCTGAAAATCGTTCTTTGTTCGCCGCGCGGCTTCTGTGCCGGTGTGGTCCGGGCGATCGATACGGTGGAACGCGCATTGGCCATCCATGGCGCGCCGGTCTATGTCCGCCACGAGATCGTCCATAACAAATATGTCGTGGACAGCCTGAAGACCAAGGGCGCGATTTTCGTCGAAGAACTTGCCGAGATTCCGGACAATACTACCGCTCCCGTGGTGTTCTCCGCCCATGGCGTGCCGAAGTCGGTTCCCGAGGACGCCCGCCAGCGTAATTTCTTCTCGCTGGACGCGACCTGCCCGCTGGTGACCAAGGTGCACCGCGAGGCGGCGATCCATTTCAAGCGCGGGCGCGAGATTCTACTGATCGGGCATTCGCATCACCCGGAAGTGGTCGGCACGGTCGGCCAGCTGCCCCCCGGCGCCGTCCAGCTGATCGAGACTGCCGAGGACGCCCAGACCTTCCAGCCGAAGGATCCGAACAATCTCGCTTTCGTGACCCAGACCACGCTGTCCATCGATGACACCGCGGAAATCGTGGCCGTTCTGAAAGAGCGTTTCCCGAACATCAACGGCCCGCACAAGGAAGACATCTGCTACGCCACCACCAACCGCCAGCTTGCGGTGAAGAAGGTGGCGCCGGTGGTGGACGCCCTGATCGTCGTCGGTGCGCCGAACTCGTCGAACTCGCAGCGTCTGCGCGAGGTTGCCGAGCGTGAGGGCTGCAAGGTTTCGGTGCTGGCGCAGCGCGCCAGCGATCTCGACTGGAGCATGTTCGAGGGCATCGAGAGCCTCGGCATCACCGCGGGCGCTTCGGCGCCGGAGGTGATCGTCGAGGAAATCATGGACGCCTTCGCGCAGCGCTACACGCTGCATGTGGAAACGGTGTCCGCCGCGGAGGAGAACGAATTCTTCCCGCTGCCGCGCTCGCTGCGTCCCGAAGCCGCCGCATAAGGCGATGGCGGTCTATACCGACGTCGCCAACGACGATCTCCAGGACTTCCTCAAGCAATACGACATCGGCGAACTGCTCTCATACAAGGGCATCGCCGAAGGCGTCGAGAATTCCAACTACCTGCTGCACACCTCCAAGGGGACTTCGACCAGCGCGTATATCCTCACGCTCTACGAGAAACGCGTGGCGCTGGACGATCTGCCGTATTTTCTCGGCCTGATGGCGCATCTGTGCGCGCGCGGCGTCAATTGCCCGCAACCGCAGAAGACCCATGACGGGGCGGTGTATTCGTCGCTCGCGGGCCGTCCGGCTGCGATCATCAACTTCCTCGAAGGCATGTGGCCGCGCCGGCCGACTGCGGTGCATTGCGCCGGTGTCGGCGATGCGCTGGCGCGCATGCATGTGGCGGGCGCCGATTTCCCACTGAAGCGCGCAAACAACCTGTCGGTCGAGGGCTGGCGCCATCTGCTCGACCGCGCCGCGCCGCGTGCCGACATGGTGCAGGCCGGTTTGCGCGATTTTCTCGAGACCGAGCTTAAGCACCTTGCCGCGCACTGGCCGAAGGATCTGCCGGAAGGCGTGATCCATGCCGATCTGTTTCCCGACAATGTCTTCTTCCTCGGCGACGAGCTCTCGGGGCTGATCGACTTCCCGTTCTCCTGCAACGACATGCTCGCCTACGATGTTGCGATCTGCGTGAATGCCTGGTGCTTCGAGCCGGATCTGTCCTTCAACGCCACCAAGGCGCGCGCGCTGCTGAACGCCTATAACAAGGTGCGTCCGCTTACCGAGGCGGAGCGGGCGGCATTCCCGCTGCTCGCACGTGGCTCGGCCATCCGCTTCCTGCTGACGCGCCTGGTCGATTTTCTCAACGTGCCGGAAGGCGCGTTCGTGAAGCCGAAGGATCCGCTGGAATATGTCCGCAAGCTGCGCTTTCATCAGGCGGTGAAGAGCATGGCCGATTACGGCATCGAGGCAGCGGGACAGCCTGCGTGAGTGGTCCGAACGTTACGATCTATACGGACGGTGCCTGCTCAGGGAATCCGGGCCCCGGCGGCTGGGGCGCGATCCTGCGTTTCGGCGATGCCGAGAAAGAGCTGAAGGGCGGCGAGGCGCATACGACCAACAACCGCATGGAACTGATGGCCGCGATCTCGGCGCTGGAAGCGCTGAAGAAGCCATGCAGCGTCGATCTGCACACCGACAGCCAGTATCTGCGCAACGGCATCATGAGCTGGATTCACGGCTGGAAACGCAATGGCTGGAAGACGGCCGACAAGAAGCCGGTGAAGAATGTCGATCTCTGGCAGCGCCTCGACGCAGCACTACATACGCATGAGATCAGATGGCACTGGGTCAAGGGCCATGCAGGCCACGCCGAGAACGAACGCGCGGACCAGCTCGCGCGCGATGGGCTGGCTGAGGCGCGGAAGAAATAACTAAGCCGTAGGGCGGATGAGCCGAAGGCGTCATCCGCCGGCCGAGTTCATAGCTGAAACTCCGCGGCGGATGACGTTCCGCTCATCCGCCCTACGGTCTTTCGATCCTACAGCTGCCCCAGCAGCGTATCACCGCCCGAGACTTCGACCTTGCCCGGCGCCGGCTCGAGATTGAGCTTGGTCACCACGCCGTCTTCCACCAGCATCGAATAGCGCTTGGAGCGGATGCCGAGGCCGTTGCCGGAGGCGTCGAGGTCGAGGCCGATGGCCTTGGCGAATTCGGCATTGCCGTCGGCCAGGAACACGGCCTCGTCGCGCAGGTCGGTGTCCTTCTTCCAGGCATTCATCACGAAAGCGTCGTTGACGGAGGTGATGGCGATGGTGTCGACGCCCTTGCCCTTGATGGCATAGGCGTTGAGGAAGATGCTCGGCAGATGCATCTTGTGGCAGGTGCCGGTATAGGCGCCGGGCACCGCGAACAGCGCCACTTTCTTGCCCTTGAAGATATCGTCGGTGGTCTTCACCACCGGGCCTTCCTCGGTCATCACGCGAAACTTGGTTTCGGGCAGCTTGTCACCGACTTGGATGCTCATCGTCGTTTTCTCCGGATGTGGATGAGGGTTTTTAGACCGGGGTGATGACACGGGCAATATTGGGCGGTGCCCAAACGGATGGCGGCTTAACTGTGTCCCGCATCCTGACTCCACCCCTCATCCTGAGGAGCGGCCGCAGGCCGCGTCTCGAAGGGTGGCCGCGCGCTCTGAGCCAGGCGAGCTCATGGTTCGAGACGGCGCTTCGCGCCTCCTCACCATGAGGGGCAGGGTTATCCCTTGAATCCACCTGCATCCAGAAATGCCTGCTCTTCCGCCGTTGTCGCGCGCCCAAGCACTGCGTTCCGATGCGGGAAGCGGCCGAACTTGCGGATGATGTCCGCATGAATGTCGGCGAATTTCAGGTTATCGCTCTCGCCGGTGGCGCGAAAGAGGGCGCAGCACTGCTCCTGATCGGCGAGATTTTCCGAATGCATCAGCGGCATATAGACGAACTGGCGCATCTCTGCGTCCACCCGCGTATCGACGCCGCGGGCGATCGCGCGTTTGGCAAGGGCGCAGGCTGCGGCATCGGTCGCGAAGGCGCGCGGATCGTTGCGGAAGAGATTGCGCGGGAACTGGTCGAGCGCGAGGATCAGCGCCAGCGTGCCGTCGTCGCTGTCCTCCCACAAGGACAGCTTGCCATCGCGAGCGGCTTCGTAGGTGGGCAGGAAACGCGCCTTGATCTCGGCGTCGAAGGCGTCGTTCTTGGCGTACCACCGGTCCCAGCCGGCATTGGTCCAGAAAGCGATGATGTCGGCGGGGGTGGTATCGATCATGCGGGACTCCGTAGGGTGGGCAAAGCGAAGCGTGCCCACCATCCCGCGCGCGGCGATGAAGGTGGGCGTGGCGCAAGAGCGCCTTTGCCCACCCTACATGATCCTCAAGCCGCAGCTTCCTGCTTCTTCTCGTCGCGGAGTTCGCGGCGGAGAATCTTGCCGACATTGGTCTTCGGCAAGGCGTCGCGGAATTCGATCTGCTTCGGTACCTTGTAGTTGGTGAGCTGGGTGCTGCAGAACTTGATGATGTCCTCCGCCGTGACGTTCGGATCCTTCTTCACCACGAAGGCCTTCACCGCCTCCGTCGTCTTCGCGTCGGGGACGCCGATCACGGCGCATTCCAGCACGCCGGGATGGCTGGCGATCACGTCCTCGACCTCGTTCGGATAGACGTTGAATCCGGACACCAGCACCATGTCCTTCTTGCGGTCGACGATCTTGGTGAAGCCCTCGGCATCCATGATGCCGATATCGCCGGTGCGGAAATAGCCGTCGGCGGTCATCACCTTGGCGGTTTCGTCCGGCCGGTTCCAGTAGCCGGCCATCACTTGCGGGCCCTTGGCGCAGATCTCGCCGGGTTGACCGAGCGGCACTTCATTGCCGTCGTCATCGCGGATCGAGAGATAGGTCGATGGCACCGGCAGACCGATGGTGCCGGTGAAGCTGTCGATGTCAGGCGGATTACAGGTCAGCACCGGCGCCGTTTCCGACAGGCCGTAACCTTCGGCGATCAGGCAGCCCGTCGCTTTCTGCCACTTCTCGGCGACCGCCTTCTGCACCGCCATGCCGCCGCCGTTGGAAATCTTCAGCTTGGAGAAATCCACTTCGTCGAAGCCCGGCGCATTCAGCAATCCGTTATAGAGCGTGTTGACGGCCGGGAAGCTGTTGACCTGATATTTCTTCAGCTCCTTGATGAAGCCGGCCATGTCGCGCGGATTGGGGATCAGCAGATTGACGCCACCGGCGCGCACCGCGAGCAGGAAGCAGGCCGTCAGCGCGAAGATGTGATACAACGGCAACGCGCAGACGATGAACAACTGGTCCAGTTTCGGCGGCCTGCGGAGCGCCGGCTGCAGCCATGCGTCGTTTTGCAGCATGTTGGCGATCACGTTGCGATGGAGCAGCGTGGCGCCCTTGGAGAGACCGGTGGTGCCGCCCGTATATTGCAGGAAGGCGACGTCGTCCGGGCCGAGTGTCGGCTTCTTCAGTGTCATGCTGCGGCCGGCCGAGACCGCATCGTTGAACGCGACGGCGCCCGGCAGGCTGAAAGCCGGCACCATTTTCTTCACGCGGCGAACCACCAGATTCACGATCACGCCCTTGAAGCCGAGCATGTCGCCCATGCTGGCAACGATCACATGTTTCACCTGCGTCTTGGCGATCACCTGCTGCACGACGGAGGCGAAATTCTCCAGCACGATGATGGCTTCGGCGCCGCTATCCTTGAGCTGGTGTTCGAGTTCGCGCGGCGTGTAGAGCGGATTGACGTTGACGGCGGCATAGCCCGCGCGCAGCACGGCGCAGGTGGCGACGGGATATTGCAGCACGTTGGGCATCATCAGCGCGACGCGAGCGCCCTTGGCGAGGCCCTTGCTCTGCAGATAGGCGCCGAGCGCCAGCGAATGTTCGTCGAGGTCGCGATAGGTGATGGCCTTGTCCATGCAGATGAAAGCCTTGCGGTCGCGAAACTTCGCGAAGCTTTCTTCCAGCAAGGCCACCAGCGATGGATACTGGCCGATGTCGATATCGGCAGGGACGCCGGCCGGATAGTGCTTGAGCCAGATGCGCTCCATGTCATTCCCCCTCGGAAGTTTGTTCGTTGCGCGGAGTATTGAGCAGATCGCGCGGCCAAGGCAAGCCACGTCGCACGCAGCATGCGGCGGTGCCGGGGATCAACGCATGGGATTGGTTAAGGTTGGCGCTACGAAGGTCGCGGTCAGCCAAAAACACTGCCCTCATCCTGAGGAGCGCGCATAGCGCGCGTCTCGAAGGATGGCGAAGCGCTCGGAGCCCGGCAAATTCATGGCTCGAGACGCGCGCTGTGCGCGCTCCTCACCATGAGGGACTGAGCTGTTTAGCCCTACTGTCTAACTGCGCGGTGTTGTCGCAGCGGGCTTGGCTTCACCGGTGGTGGCGGGCTTGGCCGGCTTCGGTTTGGTGGGTGCGCTGGCGGCCGTGGCCGGTTTGGCGGCGGGCTTGGCGGCTGCAGCCGGTTTTGCCGCATCGGGCTTCGCCGCCGGCTTGGCGGCGGCATCGGGCTTGGCTGCTGCGTGCTTCGGGGCGGCGGGCTTGGCTGCCGGCTTCGCCTCGGCGGTCGCCTTGGCGTCCTTCTTCTCGGCGGCATCCGGTTTCTTCGCCGCGGTCTTGGTGCCCTTCTTGGGCTTGGCCTTCGGCGTCTGCCGGGCTTCTTCCGCCGCATTGGCGGCGATCAGCTCGGCGCCGGTCTTCTTCGGTCCGGTATACACGATGACGGGTTCGACCGGTGCGGCGGCCGCGGCGATCATGTCTTCGGGGCGCAGCGTCGGCGGCTGCAATCCGCCGGCAAAGAACGACAGCGCGGCGGAGCTGCTGGCCTCGCTGCTCGCCACCGCATCCTCGTCGCTCATGGGGCCCTGGCGCTTGCGTTTCGGTCCGCACATTTCGTCGCGCAGGTTCGGCGGTGCGGCGTCAATGGGAGGCATCGCGTCAACCGTACCGAGCGCCGGCTTCAGCCAGGTCAGGCCGCCACTGCCGTTGCCGAAGCCGGCTTCCAGCAGCTGCGCCGCCTTGACGGCGCGGGCATGTCCGGACGTCGAGCCGAGCACGACGGCAATCAGCCGCTTGTTGTTGCGCGTGGCGGAGGCGACGAGATTATAACCGGACGCGCAGATGAAGCCGGTCTTGAATCCATCGGCGCCGGGATAGCGGCCGATCAGCTTGTTGTAGTTCGGGGTGATGCGACGGCCGAATTTCATCGCTGGGATATGCATGAAATATTCGTATTCCGGCAGGTCGCGGATCACGGCGCGGGCGAGGATGGCGAGATCGCGCGCCGAGGTCACCTGTTCGTCGGCAGGCAGACCGTTCGGGTTGACGTAATGGGTCTGCGTCATGCCGAGCCGCTGCGCGTTGGAATTCATCATCGCGGAGAAGCCGTCGATGGAGCCGCCGACGCCTTCGGCGAGCACGGCGGCCATGTCGTTGGCCGACTTCACCATCATCATGGTCAGCGCGTTCTCGACGGTCACCTGGGTGCCCGCCTTGAAGCCCATCTTGGAGGGCGACTGGCCGGCCGCCTCCGGCGACACCGTGAGGACCGTGTCGAGGCGGAGGCGTCCTTCCTTCACCGCCTTCAGCGTCACATAGGCGGTCATGATCTTGGTGACCGATGCGGGATGCCACGGAAAGGTGGCGTTCTCCGCCTGCAGCACCTTGCCCGTGTCGGCCTCGATCACCAGCGTGGCTTCGGCGCGCGCAACCTGCGGCGCGAGAGCGGCAACGGCCAGCGTCGCGGCAGCGGCGACAGATGTCAGGGACAGGCGAAGCGATACGGAGGGAAACTGCACTATCCGGTTCCGGTCCTTGGCGGCCCGCCTGCCGTGCTTCGAGCACCGCGCGCAGCAATGGGAAGGTGAGGGACGTTCGAAAATCAGTGGGCCGTCACGCAGTGATGACAGCAAACCTATACCGGCCGAGCGCATCAGAACAGTGGCGAGTGGATTAAATCCGTGAGGAAGTGGGCCAAAGTTCGGCAGTGTCCCGGGTTGTCGTCACCGGACTTGATCGGGCGCCCCCGTAGACACCGCTGTCAGAGTTTACTGGATCGACCGGTCAAGCCGGGCGACGACAAGACTGGTTTGGCGGCTCACATCCCCGCCTCGGCCTTTGCCTGTTCCTGCACCATGAACTGCGCCTCGGCGAGTTTCGCGAAATAGCCGCCTTTCGCCACCAGTTCATCGAAAGTTCCCGCTTCGGTCACGCGGCCGTGTTCGAAGACGAGGATGCGCGTGGCGTCGCGGATGGTGGAGAGACGATGGGCGATCACGAAAGTCGTGCGACCCTTCATCACTTCATCGAGAGCGAGATTGAGTTTTGCCTCGGTCACCGCATCCAGCGCCGAAGTCGCCTCGTCAAGAATCAGGATCGGCGGATCCTTCAGCAGTGCCCGCGCGATGGAGAGGCGCTGGCGCTCGCCGCCGGACAGCATGCGCCCGCGTTCGCCGGCATTGGTGTCGAAACCGTGATCGCTGCGGGTGATGAAGTCGAGGGCCTGGGCGCGCTCGGCGGCAACACGCAATTCCTCGTCGGTGGCATCGGGCTTGCCGACGCGCAGGTTTTCCGCGATCGAGCGGTTGAAGAGCAGTGCTTCCTGGAACACGACGCCGATGTTTCGGCGCAGGCCCGATAGCGTCAGCGCGCGCACATCCATGCCATCGATGGAGATGATGCCGGATTGTGGATCGAAGGCGCGATGCAGCAGCGCGATGGCCGTCGATTTGCCGGCGCCGGTGGAGCCGACCAGCGCAATGGTCTGGCCGGGCGTCGCCGTGAACGACACATCCGCAATTGCCGGGCGCTTACCGTCATAGGAGAACGACACGTCCTTGAACTCAACGAGGCCCTGCACCCGGCCAGGGTCGATGGCATCGATACGGTCGCGCACCGCCGGCACGGCATCGAGCACATTCATGAATTCACGCAGGCGCGGCGCTTCCATGAACACGCTGTTGATGAAAGCGACGACCTGCTCGAGCCGCTGGATCAGCATGGTGGCGAAGGAGACGAACATCACGATCTCGCCGACAGTCGTGAGCCCCTGCTGATGCAGAGCGATGCCGACGGTGAAGATCGCCAGCACGGTGATGGTGGTCGACGCGCGCGTCATCACCGAGACGATCGCCCACCACGACAGCACCGGCATCTGCGCCGCGAGCAATTGGCCGGAGACGCCGCGCAGGCTGGAGACTTCGGCCTCGATACGGGTAAAGCTCTGCACCAGCGCGACATTGCTGAGCGAGTCCGATGCGCGTGCCGACAGATCGCCGTAGTGCTCCTCGACCTCGGTCTGCATGCCCGATGTCTTGCGCACCACCAACGTCGTAAGGATGGTGAACACCACACAAAGGATCATCAGCAAGGCGGCAAGCCGCCAGTTCAGATAGACCGAGAGCGGCAGCAGGATGAACAGCGAGACGATGGATGCAAAGTGTTCGCGGAAGAAGCCGAGCCAGACGCGCCACAATGCGTCGGTGCCGGCCAGCATCACTTTCATCAGGCGGCCGGAATGGGTGCCGGTGTGGAAAGTCAGCGGCAGCTGCATGATATGTTCGAAATAATCGGTGAGCACTGCCTGGCGCTGGCGATGCGCGAGGCGATCCGCATGTAGCGCGACAATGGCGCCGCACAGGATCGTGAACAGGCCGAAGCCGACCCAGGCGCCCAAGAGCGGCCATGGCGAGGTCGCCGTCGCCTCCGCTGGGCCCGGTGACGGCGTCCTGGTCAGCACATCGATGATGCGGCCGAACAGCACCGGTTCGGCAAATTGCGCACCGGCCAGCAGCAGGTTGGCGACCGCCAGAAGCCAGGCGAGGCGCTTCTCCTTGCCGAGGAGGTCCAGCACGCGGATGTAGAGTTTGATCATGGAGATTGAGCACCGGCCTGTGGAATGAATCTACTCTTGTCATCACCCGCGAAAGCGGGCGAGCCAGTAGACACCAAAGTTAGCGATGATCATAGGCGGCGGTGTTGACTGGATCGCCCGGTCAAGCCGGGCGATGACAAACTGAGCTATTTCAATTCACCTTGCGCCCATCCGCATCCGGGAGAAACGCCGCATCAAACACATCCGCGGCTACCGGTCGCTTGCGGAGCGCAACATCCTGCGCGATCGCGTCGAGTGAGGCCTCGAAACGCCCGGCGTCGATGCCGCCGAAGCCGTCGCGTTTCACGTCGTCGGTGAGAATGTTATCGCCGATGGCGATCTTCAGCCGGGCCAGTTCGAGCTCGCGCGTGCCGCCATCCATCTGCGTCATCACCTCGTCGATCGCCTTGTCCGGCTGGCGGATGGTCAGACGCACGCCTTCGGTGACGGCGCGCACGAAGCGCTTCACCGTATCGCGCCGAGCCGCCGCGACTTTCGGATTGACGATCACCGCGAGGCCGTAGGCGGCACAGCCGAACTCGGCGAAGCGAAACACAGCGAGATCGTCGGCGGGTATGCCGCGGTCACGCAGGTTGACGGCGGAGAGATAGGAGAAGCCGGTGACTGCGTCGACCTGGCCGGCGGACAGCATCGGTTCGCGCACCGCCGGGCTGATCTTCTCCTGCTTCACCGCGGATGCGTTGATGCCGTTTCGCTTTGCGAGCGCCGGCCACAGCCGGATCGCGAGATCGCCTTCGGCCACGCCAAGCGTCCGGCCCTCGAGACTGCCGAGCGAAATTACGCCACGGCTCTTGCGCGCAACCACGGCATAGGGCGTGCGGTTGAGCAGCACGAAGGCGGCCTTGATCGGCAGGGAATCCGGATCGGCGCGATAACGGATCAGCGCATTGAAGTCGGCGACGGCCATGTCGGTCGTACCCGTCGCGACGCGGGTGATCGTGTCCTTGGAGCCGGTGGCGACCTGCAGGGCGACATTGAGGTTTTCGGCTCGATAGAGACCGCGACTGGCGGCCAGCACGAAGGGTGCTGCGATCGCATCGATGGGACGGTCGAGGGTAAATTGGATGGGGGCCGCCGTCGCCTCATCGGTCGCGTGGACGAAAGGTGCGTGAAAAGCCGTGACGCCGAGCGCACCTATCCCCTGAATGATAGTCCTGCGGGAGATGAGAGGTGAGGGCTTGGGCATCGGCATATGCAAGTAAGCAAGGCAGAAGGAGCAAGGCAGAGACGTAATTCATCCGCCCGGTATGGTCGATTGAAGGCGCCGGGCTGCGACATCTTGCGCCTCAAAACTGCGCTTCACAACATGAATGGGAGGTGAGTGCCCCGATTTGGCCACCTGTCGTTCAGCTTCCATTGGGGTGAGGGAACCCAAAATGCGCAGCGTGGTTGATGATGCAGCGGCCCGCAGGGCCAAAGACCACGGAGGGCATTCAGATGTTTGGACGTCGTTCAGTCAAGAATACCGGCCGGGCGGTCGCCTTGGCCGCCGTCACTGCCATGTCGATGTCGGCCGTCGCGCCGACCGGCGCGTTTGCTGCGCCAGCGAATAATACGCCTGCCAAGGCAACCGCGCATCACGGCTCCAGCGATGCGACCGACTTCAGCGCACGGCGCCGGCACTATCGCGGCGGCGGCAACGCAGCCGGCCTCGCGGCTTTCGGTGCCATTGTGGGGACCATCGGCGCGATTGCCGCAGCCAATAGCGGTCCGCGCTATTATGACAGCTACGGCTATTATGGCGGTGGCCCGGTCTATTACAGCGGCCCCGGCTATTATGGCGGCCCGTATCGTGGCTATGGCGGCGGTTACGGCTACGACAATTCGCGCCGCATGACTTGGTAGCGAACCGCTACAGAACTCGGCATCGCCGGTCGCATGATGCGGCCGGCGATGTCGCGTTAACGTCACCGTTATCGCCTGGTGCTAGTGTCGCTGCATGAGTGATTCGCTCGACCGGCTCTATCAGGCGGTGCTCGCGGCCAGGGATCTCGACCCTGCGACATCGCGCACGGCCCGGCTGTTTCAGCAGGGTCCGGACAAGATGGCGAAGAAGCTCGCCGAGGAAGCCATCGAGGTCGTCATCGACGCGGTGGCCCGCCGGCCCGATGCGGTGATCCGGGAAAGCGCCGACCTGCTCTACAATCTGACGGTCCTGTGGGCTGCGGCCGGTGTACGTCCCGAGCAGATCTGGTTCGAGATGGCGCGTCGCGAACGCATGATGGGGATTGCCGAGAAGCTGCCGAAGCGGCCCAAGGCAGCAAAAACGCGCAGCAACAGCCGGCGACCGATTGACGCGCTGGAAGATCGAATCCGCAAACTGGTCTGATCCCGCGCGCGATCCTGTCGCGATATCGTCACCATTCAGGCATGGACAAATCGTCGTCGGGATGGTTCATCGCGGGCCATGCTCAGACGAATGTATGATTGGTGCATCGACGCCGCTCACAAGCCCTATGCCGTCTGGATTCTCGGCATCGTCTCATTCGCGGAAAGTTCGTTCTTTCCCGTGCCGCCGGATGTGATGTTGATCCCGATGGCGCTGGCCCGGCCGAACAAAGCCTGGCTCTATGCCGGCATCTGTACGCTGACATCAGTCGCTGGCGGCGTGGTCGGTTATCTGATCGGCCATTTGCTCTATGACAGCGTCGGCCAATGGGTGATCCATTTCTACGGCTATGGCGACAAGGTCGAAGCCTTCCGTGCCGGCTATGCCGAGTATGGCGCCTGGATCATCCTGCTGAAGGGGCTGACGCCGATCCCCTACAAGCTGGTGACCATCACCTCGGGCTTCGCCAACTATAATATCTGGATGTTCATCATCCTCTCGCTGATCGCCCGCGGCGCGCGCTTTTATGTGGTCGCGATCCTGATGAACCGTTACGGCGTCTGGATCCGCGAAACCATCGAGAAGCGCCTCGGCCTCTGGGTCGGCCTCGCGGTCGGTCTCGTCGTCATCGGCTTCATCATCGCTTTCCGTTTGTTCTAACCGCCAATGGACTTTCCCCGGCAAGGGTGCCGGAGTACGTTTCCAGACATGTCCGAGCCTGCGAATCCGTTGCGGTCTGATTTGCGTGTCGTCGCTATCGTGACGACGCTGGCTGTATTGCCGACGGCGGCGTGGCCGCAGGCGATGCAGCAGCAGACCGTCCCGCAGCAGAAATCCATCGTCATCCAGGTCGCTCCGGCACCGGCCACCCAGGCACCGCCGCCTCCGGCTGCCCTAACGCCGGCCCCGATGGCCCAGCAGGCCCCGCCACCTGCACCGGTGGAGCGGGAAAATCCCGGTCTTTTCAACGAGATCAACAAGCTGTTCAAGGATACGCCGTCGCTCGTTCCGTCCTGGTCGTTGCCGTCCCTCGGCTCGGGCAGCCTCAATACGGTGGTGAAAGGCCGGGTGATCTGTCCCGTCGCCGCCAATGGGGCGCCGGATTGCAAGGCGGCGTCCGACAAGCTTTGCCAGAGCAAGGGCTACAAGGAAGGCAAGAGCCTCGATACCGATGCGGCCCAGACCTGCTCGGCCAAGGTGATGATCCCCGGCCGCAAGCCCGAAGAGGGGGATTGCCGGACGGACAATTACGTGACCCAGGCCGTCTGCCAGTAGGAATATTCCGCCACACGGTGCCGCAAGCCTGCCGCTGTATTGCCGCAACGCAATTGCCATCCGCACGGCGTTTCTGGCATGTTTGCGGTGCATCACAGGCCCGTTTTGCGGGCCGCTTTCATAAGAAACGACCTCGAGGAATTCTCCCCAATGTCCATGCCGGCTTTGTTCAAAAACCGCCTGTCGCTGCCCGTGATCGGCTCCCCGCTGTTCATCATCTCGGGGCCTGATCTCGTCATCGCGCAGTGCAAGGCCGGTATCGTCGGTTCGTTTCCCGCCTTGAACGCGCGTCCGGCAGCGCTGCTCGACGAATGGCTGCATCGGATCAAGGAAGAGCTCGCCGCCCACGACAAAGCGAATCCGGATCGCCCGTCGGCGCCTTTTGCGGTCAATCAGATCGTTCACAAGTCCAACAACCGCCTCGAGCAGGATCTGGCGCTGTGCGAGAAGCACAAGGTGCCGATGATCATCACCTCGCTCGGCGCACGCGAAGAACTCAACCAGGCGGCCCATGGCTGGGGCGGCATCGTCTTCCACGACGTCATCAACCAGCGCTTCGCTCACAAGGCCATCGAGAAGGGGGCCGATGGTTTGATTCTCGTCGCGGCCGGTGCCGGCGGTCATGCCGGCGAAATCTCGCCGCTCGCTTTCGTCGCTGAGACCCGGGCCTGGTTCGATGGCCCGATCGCGCTGTCGGGCGCCATCGGCAATGGTCGCGCCATCAAGGCCGCGCGGGTGCTCGGTGCCGACTTCGCCTATATCGGCTCGGCCTTCATCGCGACCGAGGAGGCCAATGCGGTGCAGGGCTACAAGGATATGGTGGCGTCCTCGGCGGCCGAGGATATCGTCTATTCGAATCTCTTTACCGGCGTGCACGGCAACTATCTGAAGCCGTCCATCGTCGCCGCCGGCATGGACCCGGACAACCTGCCGGTCTCCGATCCCTCCAAGATGAATTTCGGCACCGACGCCAATGGCGAACGCCAGAAGCCGAAAGCGTGGAAGGAGATCTGGGGCAGCGGTCAGGGCATCGGCAGCGTCAAGCAGGTCGTGCCCGTGGCCGAACTCGTTGCGCGCTTCAAGAAGGAATATGACGAAGCAATCGACCCGCCACTGTGAACGGGTTGGACGCGCATCTCATGGACGCCATCTATCGTATCGACGGCAATCGTGTCGTCACAAGCCCGCATGCGGCAGGGCCGTGGAATCCGCACATGCAGCACGGCTCGGCGCCGTCAGCGCTGGTGACGTGGCTCGCCGAGCAGCTGCCGACGGCATCGCCAATGGCAGTGACGCGTGTCACCATCGATCTGATGCGACCGGTGCCGGTGGCGCCACTCACCTATGAGATCGAGGTGCTGCGCGAAGGTCGCAAGATCCAGCTCGTCGGCATTCGCCTGCTCTCGAACGGCACTCTGGTCACCAATGCGACAGTGCTGAAGATGCGTGTCGAAGCGCAGACGCTCCCGGCGGAGATCAGGGACGCGCCGGTCACCGTGCCGCTTCCCGACGCACCTGGCCTGACCGAGCCGAGCGATCACAGCAGCGCTTTCGTCACGGGGGTCAGCATCCGTGTCGTGCATGGCGGCTTTCGCAAGCTCGGTCCCGGCGCGATTTGGTATCGTGCCAACCGCGCCGTCGTCGAAGGCCAGCCGATTTCGCAGGCGATGCGCGCAGTCATCGCGTCCGATTTCAGCAACGGTTCGTCCTCGGTGCTGAACTTCAAGGACTGGATGTTCATGAATGCCGATCTGACCGTCAGCCTTGCGCGGCCGCCGGTGGGCGACTGGATCTTGCTGGATTCAGAGACCTGGGTCGGTCCTGACGGCGCCGGGCTGGCTGCCTCCAAGCTGGCCGATGCGAATGGCTATTTCGGCCGCGCAGTACAGAGCCTGGTCATCGAACGGCGTTGACGTTCGCACATGATCCGACCATTCCATGCCGATGATGGAACCCGGTTTCGCCCGCCGGGTTGATATTCCTTTAGTGACGGACGGAATGTGGCGATGGACAAGGCCAAGACAGGTATCTGGGGGCTGGACGACGTTCTCTCCGGTGGTCTGTCCAGGGGACATATATTTCTCCTCGAAGGGGCTCCGGGGACCGGGAAGACCACCGTGGCGCTGCAATTCCTGCTCGAAGGTGCGCGAACCGGCGAGAAGGGTCTCTACATCACCATGTCGGAATCCGAGCAGGAGCTGCGCGATGGCGCATTGTCCCACGGTTGGACGATCGGTGACCACATCGACGTGTTTGAGCTGTTGCCGCCGGAGAGCCTGCTGGACGACGACCAACGGCAGAGCCTGCTCTATTCGTCAGATCTCGAACTCGGCGAGACTACGCGGCGGATCTTCGAGGCCGTGGAGCGCCACAAGCCGACGCGTCTCGTGCTCGACAGCCTGTCAGAAATCCGTCTGCTCGCGCAAAGCTCGCTGCGCTATCGCCGCCAGATCCTCGCCATCAAGCATTACTTCGGACGCTATGCCGCCACCGTGATGATGCTCGACGATCTCACGGCGGATATTACCGATCACACCGTCCATAGTATCGCCCACGGTGTGCTGCGGCTCGAGGAGCTGGCGCCGGATTATGGCGCTGAGCGGCGGCGTATCCGTGTCACCAAATATCGCGGATCCCAATTCCGCGGCGGCTATCACGATGCCTCCATCACCACCGGCGGGCTGAACGTGTTTCCGCGCCTCGTGGCATTGGAGCATCGCATCGGACAGGACCGTGCCGCTCGATCGACGGGCGTTGCCGCTTTCGATGCCTTGCTCGGCGGCGGCATCGAAAGCGGGTCGAGCACCCTGATCCTGGGGCCGTCGGGCACCGGTAAGTCGCTGATCGCGATTGTGAATGTGCTGGCTGCAATCAGGCGGGGTGAGAAAGCCGCGATCTTCATCTTCGACGAGGAAGTCGGCCTGCTGTTGGACCGCATGAAGAAGATCGGCATCGATCTCGTTGCCTTGCGTGACAATGAGCAATTGGTCATCGAGCAGGTCGACGCAACGGAATTGTCTCCGGGTGAATTCGCCCATCGCGTCCGCAAGCATGTCGATGAGCAGGATATCAAGACAGTGGTGATCGACAGTCTCAATGGCTATCAGGCCGCGATGCCGCAGGAAAATTGGCTCGTGCTCCATATGCACGAGTTGCTGCAGTATCTGAACCGGCGCGGCGCAGCGACCTTCCTGACGGTCGCACAGCATGGTCTCGTCGGCGACATGAAGGCGCCGGTGGACGTCACCTATCTCGCCGATACGGTCATCTTGCTGCGCTATTTCGAGGCTTTCGGCGCCGTACATCGTGCGGTTTCCGTGGTGAAGAAGCGCACCGGCATGCATGAGACGACCATTCGGGAATATCGGATCGATGAACGCGGTCTCACCGTTGGCGACCCGCTGAAGGCGTTTCAGGGCGTATTGCGTGGCGTGCCGAGTTACGCCGGCGCGACGCCGATGCTGGATGGAAGCAAGTCGTGAGGCCAGGACCATTTTCCGAACGTGCCGTCATTCTGGCGCCGACCGGCCGTGATGCAGCGGTGGCCGAGAATTTGATTCTGGAAGCCGGGTACTTTGCAACCGTTTGCGAAGACTTTGATCACCTCGTGCAGGAGGTTGAAGGCGGTGCCGGCTGCGCCGTGATCGCGGATGAAGCGATTAAGACGGCCGATCTGCGCCACCTCGATCGCTGGCTTCACAATCAGCCTGTCTGGTCGGATTTTCCTATCGTGTTGTTGACGCGCCATGGCGGCGGCCCTGAGCGAAATCCCGATGCGACGCGGTTGCGTCAGGTGTTCGGGAATATCACGTTCCTCGAACGGCCGTTCCATCCGACGACTTTGGTCAGTGTTGTGGGTTCTGCCGTGCGCGCGCGCCGTCGCCAGTATCAGACGCGGACCATTCTCGAAGACCTCAGTGACAGCCAGGCGCTCTTGCAAACCGCGCTCGATGCCGGTCGGCTAGGGGCGTTCGAACTACATCTGCCGGACATGCGGCTCGAGGTCTCGGAAACGACCAAGGCCTGTTTTGGCCGCAGGCCGGACGAGGTCTTTACGTTTGCCGATCTACAGGCCTCGGTGCATCCGGACGATCGAGCGCAGCGCCAGAACGCACTCGATGCGACGCTGACGACTGGCGTCGACTACAATGTGGAGTATCGCAATGTCTGGGCCGATGGGACGGTGCACTGGGTAGAGACGCGCGCGCGCATCGTGCGCGGGCTGAATGGTGCGCCGAAAACGCTGGTCGGCGTTTCCGTGGATATCACCGCGCGGAAGAACGCCGATATCGAACGAGATAAATTGTTCGACCAACTTACATACGAACGCTCCACGCTTGCCGAACTGACGGCCACGCTCGAAGAGCGGGTCGAGCAACGCACAGCTGACCTCCTTAAGGAGTCTGCCGCCCGCGAACGCGCGCAGGAGCAATTACGCCAGGCGCAGAAGATGGAGATCATCGGCCAGCTTACCGGCGGTGTGGCGCACGACTTCAATAACTTGCTGATGGCGGTGATGGGCAATCTCGAACTGCTGCGCAAGCGCATGCCCGACGATTCCAGGCTCCAGCGACTGCTCGATGGCGCCATGCAGGGCGCTGAACGCGGCGCCTCACTGACGCAACGTCTGCTCGCCTTTGCGCGCCAGCAGGATCTTCGCACGGAAGCGGTGGATCTCGGGGCGCTGGTGCGGGGTATGAGCGACCTGCTCGACCGCTCGCTCGGCCCGCGCATCGTGCTGAGTTTCGATATTCCCGACGGGCTGCCTCAGGCACGGATCGATGCCAATCAGCTCGAGCTTGCCATCCTCAATCTCGTCATCAATGCCCGCGACGCCATGCATGATGGCGGCGCCATCGCGATCAAGCTCTCCAGTCATCGCATCGAAAAGCATGCCGGAACATTGAAGGCGGGTGACTATCTCAAAGTCTCGATCATCGACGATGGCGAGGGCATGTCCCCGGAGACCCTGAAGAAGGCCATCGAGCCGTTCTTCTCCACCAAGCCCATCGGTAAAGGCACGGGTCTGGGCCTGTCGATGGTGCACGGTCTCGCCGAACAGCTTGGCGGCACGCTCGAACTCACCAGCACGGTCGGGCAGGGGACGACAGCGACACTGATCCTGCCGGCGACCAGTGCTGCGCCGGTTGTTGTCGATGAGATCGAGCCGGAACGACAGGAAGTACGTTCAGCCATCATCCTATTCGTCGATGACGATCCACTGATCGCCATGTCTGCGGCGGAGATGCTGGAAGATCTCGGGCACAAGGTGATCCCCGCCAGTTGTGGCCGCGATGCGCTGGATATCTTGCACAGCGCGCAGCCGCTCGACCTGATGATGACCGATCACATGATGCCCGGCATGACCGGGATCGAGCTCGCGGCACGGTCCCGCGAGGTGCGGCCGCGGCTCCCGATCCTGCTTGCGACCGGTTATGCGGACCTGCCGGAAGGCGTCCAGCTCGATCTGCCGCGTCTGGCAAAACCCTATCATCAGGCGCAGCTGAGAGATCGGCTCGAACAGCTGCTGGGGTGAGTTTCGATCTAAGTACTATCAATGAGACATTGGACGCCGGTTTCGCGCGACGATGCTGCATGCCATTGCCAGCCTGGATCCTGCTCCGTCCCGCTTTTGCAATTGCAGCAGATTAACGTTTCGCTAACCGGCGTTAACGCACGATCAGGAACAGCCGATTCGACCCATTGCGGGACCGATTATGAATAGTGACATCCGTCTTCCCCGGACGCCGGCCACTCTCGACGAAATCCGCGCGCGTGTCGCCCTTGCCTTTGGCCGCAATTTCCTTTGCCGCGATATCCGGTTCGAGGTGATTTCGACGCCGCGCCTCGGCCAGGGGGCCAATTGGACCATCAGCATGCAGCAGGTGACGCCTGACGCGCTTTGGGAAGCCTCGGAGATCGTTTCGGACATCCAGGAGGCTTATTTCCTGATGGACAAGTACAGCATCCTGTCACACGCCGCCTGAGATCTGCGCGTGCTGTTTTCACGTGGTATGGTTAGGCCTTAATTAATCTCCATTTGTGAGGAGGATGGTCTGGGGATGTCCTTGGAGATCCCAGGGGGCTATCGCAAACGGAGACTGGCTTGACACGCGCGCTGATCTTTCTGGCCCTGGGCTGCCTGCTGCTGACCGGCGTCGCGGTGGCCAGCATTCTCGGTGGCGACAGCGTGCCGATGCTGCCGTCGTCGGGCTCGTCCCATGTGACCCAAAGCTCAATCCCTGTGTCGCGCGGCCCTGTTGCCAATCGCGAGGGCAAGACAGACCGGCTGCCGCCGGCCGCGATGATGGCTTCGTTCGAGCCTGCGGAGAGTAACCCGCCTGCCGGCCAGCTGCGCCAGGCCTTCGCCAATGACGGTCTGATCGAACTACCGCGGAATTCGACCGCCTTGCCGCCGGTGGTGGTGCCGCAGCCGGCTGCGCGGCCAAAGGTGACTGCCAAGAACAACGGCCAGAAGAATTACACGCTGCTCAGCGATGCCCAGATTTCGGCGATCAAGGGACGACTCAACCTGACACCGTCGCAGGAAGCCTATTGGCCGGATATCGAGCTCGCCCTGCGCGCCATCGCCAGAAAGATGCATGACAACAAGCCGGCTGCAGGCAATGCGCCGCCTATCGATCCCGAGAGCGCCGAAGTTCAGCAGTTGAAGTCGGCGGCCATGCCGCTGTTATTCCAGTTGCGCGAAGACCAGAAGCGCGAGGTCCGCGCATTGGCCCGGATCATCGGATTGGAAAAGGTCGCCGCGGCGATCTGATCTCTACCAAATTACCATTTTCGCCACTACGCAGCGACGTTGACATATTGTCGCGGGTGTCATCCGCGCTTCGCACTGGGCATGCAGAAATTAACGCCTGTTAACCGCAGGGGCGTTGCATGACCGATTTTACCCTTAACCAGAATATTTCAGGAGCCAGGCCGATCGAGCCGGCGTCGCGGCCCAATCTCGACAAGGGTTTCAACCCGCTCACCATGATCTTGTTCTTCGCGGTGCTGGCCGGGGGCGTGCTGTTCGTCGCCTACAGCATTTACGCGGACGTCGCTGCGACCGGCACGCGTGTCACCAGCTACCTGCCCTATTTCCTGCTGTTCGTTGCGCTGATGATCGCGCTCGGCTTCGAATTCGTGAACGGATTCCACGACACTGCGAACGCGGTGGCGACCGTGATCTACACCCATTCGCTGAAGCCCGAGATCGCGGTGATGTGGTCGGGGCTGTTCAATTTCCTCGGCGTGCTGTTTTCGTCGGGCGCGGTGGCCTTCGGCATCGTCTCGCTGCTGCCGGTGGAGCTAATCCTGCAGGTTGGCTCATCTGCCGGTTTCGCCATGGTGTTTGCGCTCTTGATCGCGGCGATCATCTGGAATCTGGGCACCTGGTGGCTCGGCCTGCCCGCCTCGTCCTCGCATACGTTGATCGGTTCGATCATCGGCGTCGGCATTGCCAATGCGCTGATGCGCGGTCGCGACGGCACCTCGGGCGTCGACTGGACCAAGGCGACCGAAATCGGTTACGCGCTGCTGCTGTCGCCGCTGTTCGGCTTTGTCTGCGCGGCGATCCTGCTGCTGGTGCTCAAATTTCTCGTGCGCAACAAGGCTCTGTACGAAGCGCCGGATGGAGCCAAGGCGCCGCCGCTGTGGATTCGCGGCATCCTGATCGCCACCTGCACCGGCGTTTCCTTCGCACATGGTTCGAATGACGGCCAGAAAGGCATGGGCCTGATCATGCTGGTGCTGATCGGCACCGTGCCGACCGCCTATGCGCTGAACCGCGCTCTGCCGGAATCGCGCATCGAGCAGTTCCAGAAAACCTCGGTAGCAGCATCGAACGTCATTGCAGCGAAGGGCGCCGGCCACAGCATCATCGGCGATCCGCGTCCGGTCGTGACCCAGTATGTCGCGGCCCGCAAGATCAGCGAAGGCACCTATCCGGCGCTGTCCGTGCTGGTGAAGGATGTGGGCAATCAGGTCCGCACCTATGGCTCTCTCGACAAGGTGCCGGCCGAGAAGGTCGGCAATACCCGCAACGATATGTATCTCGCATCGGAAGCGATCCGCTTCCTGATGAAGGACAAGGAAAACGACCTCAGCAAGGACGAGATCGCAACTCTCAATGCGTACAAGGGTTCGCTGGATGCGGCGACCAAGTTCATTCCGGACTGGGTGAAGATCGCCGTCGCTATCGCGCTCGGCCTCGGCACCATGGTGGGCTGGAAACGTATCGTCGTCACCGTCGGCGAGAAAATTGGCAAGACCCATCTGACCTATGCGCAAGGTGCCTCGGCGGAACTCGTTGCCGCCGGCACCATCGGTGCTGCGGATATTTTCGGTCTGCCGGTTTCGACCACCCATGTGTTGTCGTCGGGTGTTGCCGGCACCATGGCTGCGAATGGCTCGGGCTTGCAGATGGCGACCATCCGTAATCTGCTGATGGCCTGGGTGTTGACGCTGCCCTGTGCGATCGCGCTGTCGGCGGCATTGTACTTCGTCTTTGCCAGCATCTTCTGAACGAGGTTGAGCACCTAAGGCGCCACGCTTGTGCTGTCTTTTGTTCTTCCCGAAACCGCGTGGAAAGAAACGAAATGCGGGAATGTCGAGCCCATTGAAGCGCCGTTCCCGATTTCGTTTCGTTCCGTGGTGAGGTCATCGCCGACATGACGACGACGGCTGTGGACGAGTTCGGCAGCATCGATATTCCAGTCAACAATGTGAGCATCGGATCGTCGCGCCGGTGGCGGACATTCAGTTACGCGAGGGGCGAACGCAGGCAAGCGTCATGCAAGAGCAACGATTGAGAAATGTCGCTCCGGCGCCTTGGCCCGGTGATGATCGATGCGCGATGCCGGTTGAAGATGCGACAGGTAATGTCATTGGCGGTTCTGTATTGCCGTCCGAAGATGTCATACCCGGCTTGGTATGGGCGTTCCGAATCCATGCGGACGGTCGTCCTGAGGCGTTGCCGATCGAACGGACGATCGATGTGACCCGTGACGGCGTGTTGTGGGTCCATTTCAATCTCGCCGATACGCGCGCACTGCAATGGCTGGCGCAAGCACCCTGGCGGGCGCCGGAACAGGCGCGCGCCCTGCTGCTGTCCAAGGATAGCTATCAGCAGCTGCACACGGCCGATGATTGCATCTACGGTGTGATTTCGGATCTGCTCCGTGACATCGACGATGCCGACGACGATACTGGCTATCTGCGCTTTGTCATGACGGAACATCTCCTGATCAGCGGCCGTCATCATGCACTTTGCGCCGTCGATGCAACGCGCCGTTCGCTCGAAGCCGGCATGCGAGTCGACAGCATGGCCGCGCTGTTCGAGACCATCATCGAGAACGTCGCCGACACCATGGATGGGATGATCGACAAGATCTCACGCGCTCTCGACGAGATCGAAGAGCAGGTGGTGTCCGGCGAGTCGCGCCACATGCTGCAGAAGCTCGGGCCACTGCGGCGGACCTGCGTTCGTCTGCATCGCCAGCTCGGCGGTTTGCGCCTCGTATTCCAGCGCTTCGAGCAGAACGGACCAGCGGATCTCAAGCCAGCCTTGCAACTGCGTGCCGGCGAACTGGCGCAGCGACTCGACGGCCTCGACCGCATCATTATCGAACTGCGCGAGCGCAGTCGCTTGCTGCAGGAAGAACTGCACCTGCAGATCGCAGAAACCGGCAACGAGAGCCTTCGCGTTCTCTCGGTGCTCACTGCCTTGCTGCTGCCGCCGACACTGATGACTGGATTGTTCGGCATGAACGTCAAGGGCCTGCCCTTCGTCGATACCGAGACCGGTTTTCTCTGGGCGCTGCTGTTGATCCTGCTTTCGTCGGCATTCGCTTATTTCGTGATGAAGCGCATCGGGATCATCAGGTAGGCGTCATGATCGGCGTCATCCGGTGCTGGGCGGTCCGCGCGTCTATGGCGCTCGTGGCATTTGTCATCCTCGCGTTCATGCCGCCGTCCTCAGCTCAGGGTGGAGATTGGCGCGATGGCGGGTTGAAGGCGCTCAATGAACGGCTCGATCAATGGGGTGTGGCGTTGTCGGCGACCTATGTCGGCGAAGTGCTCGGCAATGCCTCGGGGGGAATCCGGCGTGGCGCGGTTTATGAAGGCCGACTCGATGTCGGCATCGATGTCGATCTGGAAAGGGCAATGGGGTGGCGGGGTGCCACCTTCCATGCCAATGCGTTCCAGATTCACGGACCCGGCCTGTCGCGCGACTATATCGGCAATCTCATGCTGGTCAGCGGCATCGAGGCTTTGCCGTCGACCCGGCTCTATGAATTCTGGATCGAGCAGTCGTTGTTCGATGGCCGACTGCAAGTGAAGGTCGGCCAGCAGCCGTCGGATACCGAATTCATCGACAGCAAATATGATGACATCTTCGTCAACTCCGCGCTCGGCTGGCCCGGCATCACCGGGGTGATCCTGCCGGCCGGCGGGCCGTCGCCGCCGCTGGCCGTGCCAGGTGTGCGGGTGAAGGCGCAATTGTCGGACGCAATCACGGCCTATCTCGCGGTGTTCAACGGCAGCGCCGGTGCGCCGGGACCCGACGATCCGCAGATCACCAATGCCAATGGTCTGGCATTCCGCGTCAACGATCCCCCCTGGCTGATCGGGCAGTTGAAATACAGCTATCGACTCGGTGCATTAGGGCTGCCGGGATCGATCGCAGCCGGCGGCTGGTTTCATTTCGACGAATTCGACGACGAGCGCTGGACGGCGCAGGGCTTGTCCCAGGCCGATCCCCTCGGCACCGGCGAACCGGCGATGCGCCGGACCAATCGCGGCGTGTTTGCCGTTTACGAGCAGCGCCTCGCCTCCAGCGCTTTCGATCCCGGCAAGGGGATCGGGTTCTTCATGCGTGCTTCCATCAGCCCGTCGGATCGCAATCTGGTCAGCTTCTATTTCGATGGCGGCATCCAGGTCTCCGGCTTCTCGGCCGCGCGCCCGGACGATCGCTTCGGTATCGCCATGACGTATGCACGCATCTCCGACGGCGCGCGCGGCCTCGACCGCGATATCCAGCGCTTCACGGGAGTCGCAACACCGATCCGGGATTTCGAAGCGGTGTTCGAGGCGACCTATGTCGCCATGGCCGCACCGGGCGTCGCAGTGCAGCCGGTGTTTCAATATGTAATTCATCCTGGTGGCGGCGCGGTCAGTCCGAACGATCCGACCCAGACCCGGCGCATCGGGGATGCTGCCGTGTTTGGCGTTCGCACGACGATCACGTTTTGACGTGAAACCTAGGGGGGGATCAGGCGAAGCCGTAATCCGCCGGCTGAATTCTTGTTGCGGGCGACAGCGGCGGATTACGCTGCGCTGATCCGCCCTACGGCATCGGCGAGATCCGATGCGGCCTCGGCGATCATCTCGTAAGACTTCAGGCGCCTGGCGTGATCATAGACGTCAGAGACGATCATCAGTTCGTCCGCCTTCGTCTCTGCGATAAGGGCGGCAATGCCGACGCGGACGGTTTCTTTTGAGCCGATGATCGAACGGCGCAGCATGCCCATCGCCTGCATCTTCTCGGCTGGCGACCAATAGGTCTCGATATCGTCGATGGGCGGCTGGCTGAGGCCACGGGTGCCACGGAACATGTTGGTGAACGACATTTGCTGCGTGGTCCACAGCCGCTTCGCTTCGGCATCGGTATCGGCGGCAATGATGTTTACGCCGACCATCGTATGGGGTTTGGCAAGTTGCTCCGACGGTTCGAAATGGGTGCGATAGATGTCGAGCGCCTGCAGCAGCATTTCAGGCGCGAAATGCGAGGCGAAAGCGTAGGGCAGCCCGAGCACGGCAGCGAGCTGGGCGCCGTAATTGCTGGAGCCGAGAATCCATAGCGGGACGTTGGTGCCAGCAGCGGGAACGGCCTGCAGTCGCTGGCCCGGGGCGGCAGCCGCGAAATAGGCCTGCAGCTCCTGAATGTCCTGCGGAAAATTGTCTGAATTCTGCAGCGAGCGGCGCAGCGCGCGCATGGTCATCTGGTCGGTCCCCGGTGCACGGCCGAGGCCGAGATCGATGCGGCCCGGAAACAGGCGCTCCAGCGTGCCGAACTGCTCGGCGATGACGATGGGCGCATGGTTCGGCAGCATGATGCCGCCGGCACCGACCCGGATGGTCCTGGTGCCCGCTGCGATATGGCCGATCACCACAGAGGTTGCCGCGCTCGCGACGCCGATCATGTTGTGATGTTCGGCCACCCAGAAGCGACGATAACCCCATTGCTCGGCATGGCCGGCCAGATCCCTCGAATTATCGAGCGCGCCCCGCGCGTCGGTGTCTTCGGTGACGCGGACGAGATCGAGGATAGAAAGGGCTGTCATGGGCAAACTCCGGATGCGCCCTCGATCTAAGTGCGCATCCCGGCGATTACCAGACGGGGTAGAACGTATCGTTCGCGCAGTTCAGCCATGCGGCGAGGATGCCGAATCAGGTCAGCAGCGGAAACAGGCACATGATCGCTAGAAGCGCGGCGGTCGCTGTCGCGGCTTCCAGCGCACATCTCCAGAGTGGAATCACGCTGTGCTTCCACTCTGGAACATACGCGCCGTAGAGTGCCAGAGAGACGAGATCGCAGCTCAGCGTTGATTGCCTAGCGTCGTCGTTCCCGGTCACGGCTTCTAACCGTTACGGAACGTATAGCCGTAGCCGTTGAGCGCCGGTGCACCGCCGAGATGGGCATAAAGTACCTTGGAGCCCTCCGGGAAGTAGCCCTTTTTCACGAGATCGATCATGCCTTGCATGGACTTCCCCTCGTAAACCGGGTCGGTGATCATGCCTTCCAGGCGTGCGCAGAGGCGGATGGCATCTTTGGTCTCTTCCGAGGGAACGCCATAGACCGGATAGGCATAGTCCTCGACGAGAACCACATCGTCCTCGACAATCTCCTTGCCGAGCTCGACTAGCTTCGCGGTGTTGCGGGCGATCTCGAGCACCTGCGCCTTGGTCTGAATCGGTGTAAACGATGCGTCGATGCCGATCACCTTGCGCTCACGGCCATCCTTGGCGAATCCCACCAGCATGCCGGCATGGGTCGAGCCGGTGACAGTGCAGACGACGATATAGTCGAACGCGAAGCCGAGCTCTTTCTCCTGCGCACGGACTTCCTCGGCGAAGCCGACATAGCCGAGGCCGCCATATTTGTGCACGGATGCGCCCGCTGGGATCGCGTAGGGCTTGCCGCCTTTGGCCTTCACGTCCTCGATGGCTTGCTCCCAGCTTTCGCGGATGCCGATATCAAAGCCTTCATCGACCATCTGGACGTCGGCGCCCATCACCCGGCTGAGAAGGATGTTGCCAACCCGGTCATAGACAGCATCCTCGTGAGGGACCCAGCTTTCCTGGACGAGCCGGCACTTCATGCCGATCTTCGCGGCGACGGCCGCGACCATGCGCGTGTGGTTCGACTGCACACCGCCGATGGACACCAGCGTATCGGCGTTGGAGGCGATCGCATCGGGGATGATGTATTCGAGTTTGCGCAACTTGTTGCCGCCAAAGGCCAGACCGGAGTTGCAGTCATCGCGCTTGGCATAGAGTTCGACTTTGCCACCGAGATGTGCGGTGAGGCGGTTCATCTTCTCAATATGCGTTGGCCCGAAGGTCAGCGGGTAACGTGTGAATTTCTCCAGCATTTTGGGCGTCTCTCAAGTCGTTGCGATGTGCTGAATACTCGCATTTTACGTGAGAAAGGTGCTCTCAAAGTTTGTGGATTTATCTGATATAATCGCAACATTATATCTATAAGATGGCGTAAGTAGTAGTTTGATTGACAAATATCGAAAGATTCTTTCATGTCCTTTGAGCTCGACCGAACCGATCTCAAAATCCTGCGCCTGCTGCAGGGCAATGGCCGGCTATCAAATGCGGATCTGGCGCAGGCGGTGGGCGTTAGCCCGGCGACCTGCCACCGGCGGACGCAGGCGCTGTTCGACGAAGGCTACATCAAGTCCGTCCGGGCGATGATCGCCCCCAGTAAGGTCCGCAAGGGCGCGCTGGTCATGGTCGGCGTGGTTCTCGACCGCTCGACGCCGGAAAGTTTCGCGACCTTTGAAAAAGCCGTTGCGAAACTGAAGTTCATTCTCGATTGCCATCTGGTTGCCGGCGACTTCGACTACTTCCTGAAGATCAGGGTCGGCGACATGGCAGACTTCAACCGGATCCACGGCGACCAGTTGATCGCGCTGCCCGGGGTGCGGCAGACGCGGACTTTCTTCGTCATGAAGGAGGTCGTCGACAACGCTCCGCTGGAATTGTGATCCGCGCGAGCGAGCGAAATCCATCGTCTTTAATTCCGGCGACTCTTAAGCCCCGCAAATCGAACGAGCCGGCCATCAGGCCGGGACCCTCACTGGCTTGACAGTCCGTGCATTCAAATCGTAATGTTATAACATAACAAATGGCGGAGCCTTTAAGTTGTCACCTGTGTCCCGCCGTTCCCTGTCCCTCCAGGAACTATTCGATCACGATGCGCAAACTCCCCGTCACCGTGCTGTCCGGCTTCCTCGGGGCTGGCAAGACCACTTTGCTGAATCACATCCTGAACAACCGCCACGGACTGAAAGTGGCGGTCATCGTCAACGACATGAGCGAGGTGAACATCGATGCGGATCTAGTTCGCGATGGCGGTGCGAATCTTTCGCGGACGGATGAGAAGCTGGTGGAAATGACCAATGGCTGCATCTGCTGCACGCTGCGCGACGATCTGCTGCAGGAAGTCCGCTTGCTCGCAGAGAGCGGCCGCTACGACTACTTGCTGATCGAATCCACGGGCATCGCCGAGCCGTTGCCAGTGGCGGCCACCTTCGATTTCCGCAACGAGAACGGCGACAGCCTCTCGGACATCGCACGGCTTGATACGATGGTCACCGTGGTCGATGCAGTGAATCTCCTGAAAGATTATTCTTCAACGGATTTCCTGCAGGACCGCGGCGAGGCGCTTGAAAACGATAAGCGCACGCTGGTCGATCTCCTCGTCGAGCAGATCGAATTCGCAGATGTTGTCGTGCTGAACAAGGTGAATGACGCGACGCCCGAGCAATGCGACAGCGCACGAAAGATCATCTGCGCGCTGAACCCCGAGGCTGAGATCATCGAGGCCGATTTCGCCGACGTGCCGTTCGATCGCGTGCTCGATACCGGGCTATTCGATTTCGAGCGGGCGCAACAGCATCCGCTCTGGCATAAGGAGCTATATGGCTTTGCCGATCATGTGCCAGAGACGGAGGAATACGGCGTCGGTCATTTCGTCTATCGGGCGCGTCGGCCGTTCGATCCCGTTAAATTCCAGAAGTTTCTGCGCGAAAGTTGGGCCGGGGTGATCCGCTGCAAGGGGCATTTCTGGCTCGCCACGCGACCGCAATGGGTCGGCGAACTCAGTCAGGCCGGTGCCATCGTTCGCACCGAAGGCATGGGCTTCTGGTGGGCCAATATTCCCGCTGAGCGCTGGCCGGACGATCCCTATTGGCGGCAGGCGCTGAAGAAAAACTGGAACGATATCTATGGCGATCGTCGTCAGGAAATCGTCTTCATTGGCACCGGCATGAATGAGGCCGATCTGCGCAATCGCCTCGATGCATGTCTCGTCGAGGGGAAGCCCGGCATGGAGATTGCGAGTTGGGCAAAGCTGCCTGATCCGTTCCCGAAATGGAAGCGCGCAGACGAGATGGCGTAAACGTATGGCGGATGAGCGCAGCGTCGTCCGTCGTTCTTTGTCTCACACACTCGGCTGGCGGATTACGCTGCGCTCATCCGCCTACGATCTACGTTCACAGGCGGGCATGGAATGCGCGAACGATGGCCGCGCATTCTTCGGGTTTCTCCATCTGCATGAAGTGGGTGGCGTCCTTCACCGTGGTGAAGGCAAAGCCGCCATCGCGCGCAAAGGCACTTTCGATCGCCATGAAGGGGCTGGTGCCGGTCTTCGGCTCTCCTGCGACGAGCTGCACGGGGATCCTGATTCCGCACATCCGTTCCCATGCGCCCTCGACATCCTGCATGGCGAAGATGCTGGCCTCGAATTCGCGCGCGCAGGCCAGTTCGAAGAGTTGCTTGTCGACATTCCAGCGCAGGGTCGAGGCCGCGAGGGCCTGCAATCCGGCATCGTCGACGCCAGCGAAGGCCGAGCTGCGGCGGTATGAGTCGAAAAGCTCCTGCACGGTGTTGAATTCATAGCGGCGCTTGATCGCGCGCTCACCCAGCCGGTTGTTGTCGGCGCGGAAAATCTCGAACTCCGGATAGTGCTGCGGTGGTTTGGCCGGTGGCTCGAAGCCGACGATGCCGATCCAGGGCGACTCGTATTCGGATGCGTGCAGCAATGTGGTGAGTGCGCTCATGGAATGAAAGGCACCAAGGCTTGGCGCTGCGCCGATCTCGCTTGCGATACCTCGCATGATCGCATGATAGTCGCGTATCAGCTGCGGCCAGACATGCGGGATCGGCTTGGTGTACGGGCTGCTGCGACCATGATGGCGAAAGTCGAACACGACGGTTTCGTAGTCACCGATGAAGAGTTGCCAGAAACTCCGGAAGGCATCGGCGGCTAGGCCGTTACCGTGGCTGCAGATCACCCGCGGACCACTTCCGTATACGCGCACGCTTGCGCTGGCGCCGTCCTCAAGCACAACGTCGAATGCATGCTTCTCGACCGGAAAGACCGGAGCGGAGGGGACGTACGTCATATCGCGGAGAACCTGTCATCGTGGAGCGAAAGGCGAGGCCGTCGATTGCTTGGCCGGATCGCAGAGTTCCGCTCTGCCGCTCCCCATCAGTCGCAAGGCCTCCGCAGGATACAAAGCACAGAAGAGGGGTTCAAGCCGCGCGGGGTCATACCGGCTCTACGCTGCCGGACGGACAATGGCGACCCGACCGTCGAGGGAAATCGTAGCATGGCCATCGGTTACCGGCATACGCTGCCACTGGCTGCCATCGTTGGGGCGATTGAACGACAGCGAGGTGATGCGGCCTTCCACGGCGATATCGACTGGTTCCGCGGCGACGGCGATATCCTCGGCTTTCGCCACATCCCAGCAACGTACGGCCCGCCAGACGGCGAGCACGGGCTGTCCCTGCGCATCCCGAAACGCGATGTGCCTGATTTCGAGCGAGCGAGTGGTAACGCGGAGCGGTTGATCGTCTCCCGCGCGATGTGCGCCTTGCAGCGCTGAAAGCAGATGTCTGACGGCGTGATAGCCGGGTTTCGGGGTGCCGTCATTACGAACCAGGCCCCAGTGATGTTCGCCCTCGTTCGGATCGGTGCCGCCATCACAGAACTCGTAGAGAAAGGTGCGCAGGATGCCGGAGCGAAAATTGTTGAGCAGCAGCCGCGGCAGATAGATGCCGGCGGCGATCTCGCCGACGGTAGCGCTGCCGGGCTTGACCACCGTGCAATAGCCGCACTCGGTTACGACGGCCGGCGCACCGGGCTTGAAGGCGTCGCGCATGTTCTGGAGATACCAGGCGACTGCGGCGTAATCGTCGGAGGTCTCGGGTTCCTGCCCTCCCTGTACATAAGAATGGATGGCGACGGCATCGCTGTACGGGCTGGCCGGCCGCAACAGTGCCACATCCGCTGGCTTCCAATTGAGCACGCTGGGTGACAACAGCGGCAACTGTTCGGCGGTGTAATGCGCGCGCAGCGCCTGATGGACTTCGCGCTGATAAGCAACGACGACATTGCTCCAGCCAGGTTTCGCCAGCGGCAGCGACATGAACCATGGGCTGTCGCCTTCATTCTGGCCTTCCATCGCCGAAATGCGCTCGATGCCGAGCGCATCGAGATAAGCCATCATCTCGGGAACGGTGTTGGTCGCCGGCGACACCAGGATATTGAACAGGACGTTCGAACGCTCATTCAGCATACGCCAACGGGCGAGGTCGTTGCTCGGACGGAGCTCGTCACGCAGATGGCGAATGCCTGATGTCGCCAGCAGGCCATGAAAACGATCGAAGTTCGAGGCGTAAGGCTCGCTGCCGATATGGACGTTGACGCCAACGCTGTCGGTGAACAGGTCCGACGGGCCGGGGAGCGGCGCGGCGACGGCTGGGCCGACCAGCAGCGCGGCTGCCGAACCGGCCAGAAACTTCCGGCGATTGAATGCCGTCATGCCGATCTCGCGCTCCCGTATGCCGTGCCGCCGCAAGCCTATTGGAAATCTCAAGAAGATTTAAGGATCGTTAGGATTTGGTCCGCTAGCCTCACCTAAAGTTGTAGATACGCAACCTCGCCTCGTGGGGAGCGATGAAGACCCTCGGCTCAGTCTTGGACGAACAGAGTGGCTTCGGGCAGGGTTTTGATTTCCTGCGTATATTCCTGGCCACCGGGATCATCGCGTCGCATACGGCGCAGCTCAGCGGCCATTCCGATCTGGCGCAAGGTTCGGTCTTTTGGTTTGTCGAGAACATGCTTGTGCCGATGTTCTTTGCGCTCAGCGGCTTCCTTGTCGCCGGGAGCAGCACGCGTCTCAGTCCACGTAGTTTCCTGCTAAATCGGATGGCACGCATCGTTCCGGCGTTGGCCGTCGATATCGTATTTGCGGCCCTGATCATCGGCCCTCTCGTCACCACGCTGCCGTTGCAAGCCTATTTTTCTGATCCGATGTTTCACAGCTATTTTCTGAACATCATCGGTTCGATTCACTTTGACTTGCCCGGTGTATTCCAGGGCAACCCGTCGAAGAACGTCAATGGCGCGCTGTGGACCGTGCCGTTCGAGATCTGCTGCTATGTGGTTCTGGTCGGGCTGATGGTGTCCGGAGCCATGAAAGACGCCAAGTGGATCACATGGCTCACTCTCGGCGTCCTGATCGCAGGGGTCACGTTGCGGGCGATGGGACCGGGCCTTGCCAGCGGTGAGCCCTCCTTGCTCAAAGTCGCGGCTCTGAACCTGTTCGGCCAGCGATCGTCACTGCTGCTGCAGTCATTCCTGATCGGCGTGTGTCTCTACCTGCATCGCTATTCCATCCCCTTCTCCAGCCGGGCAACGCTCGGCCTGACCGGCGGGGCGGTGCTGATCGGTGTTGTCGGCGACGCCCACGGGGTGCTCAGCCACCCGGCTGCGGACGCCATCCTGCTTCCGCTGGTCGTCTATCTGACGGTCGCGATCGGCCTGTCGCGCGTGCCGCCGATTCCGGGATTTGGCGGCGGGGACTACTCGTATGGCCTCTATCTCTACCACGTGCCGTTTATGCAATTGCTGATCCACGTCTTTCCGAACGCATGGACTGGCACTTGGTGGTGGACGTTGTTCTTCGTCGGTTTTCCCGTCTCGTTGGCAGCGGCCATGATCTCATGGCACCTCGTCGAATATCCCGTGCTGAAACTGAGGAGGTCGTTCGTCATCAGGCATAGGCCCGAAGAAACCGCGAACGGCAGGCAGATTCCTGCGGTCCTCCCGGAGGCAAGGTGATCGCCGAAGCGCAGTTTCGCTCGACAAATAATTGATTCGTCGCACGCTGCATTGGTGGAGTTTGGGCGCTTAGAGAAGGCTCATTCGCGTCATGAGCGGTTATGGAACAGTGTTTCCTGAAAACGCATATTCAGAACTGTAAGTAGGAAGTTTGTTGCCGCGCACCGGCTACAGAGTGCGCGACAACTCAACTTCAGGGCTTGAAAACGAAGCCCGGTTTGATCGCCACATCTGCAGGAATGGGCTGCAGATCGGAAAATAGGTTCGGGTGAGTATTCATCACGTTGATGATGAACTTGGGTTCGATGTGCTTGTTCACATCGAACCCCGACTTGATCACGCCGAGCCGTTGCAGCGTATCCTGCGCCTTCCATAGCGCGCGATAGTTGTGAGCGGAAATGCGGCGGTCCACCTGCTGGATATTGTACTGCATCGCAGTCTCCGCCACATCGAGCTTCAACCCTGGAATCCAGCGCGTACCGATGGCTGCGGCCTGCTTGGGATTCTTGCGCATCCACTGGTCGGCCTCCGACACCGCTGCCAGGAATTTCTCGATCGTTGCCCCGTTCTTTTCCACCCAGGGCCGCAGCGCGATATTGAAGCCGAGATAGGAGATGACATCGCCGCCGCGGATGACCTCGATAGCGCCCGGCACGTCCTTCATGGCGATCACCGGTGCCGGGTCCCAGCACACAAACGCATCCACACCCTTGGCAAGCAACGCCACGCTCATCTCCGGCGGCGGCGTATTGATCAGCGTCACGTCGGTCGGCGCGAGGCCAGCCTTCTCGAGCAAGCCGAGAATGTAGAGATGGTTGATCGTGCCGAATGAGGTTGCTATTTTTTTGCCCTTGAGACTTTTCAAGTCGCCTTTGACGATTCCAGAATCGCCGTTGGCGATGAGGGCGAGCGTGGCATCGGATCCGAGCTTCGTAGCGTTGCCGCTGAAGTTGCCGAGGAAAACGAGATCCATATTGCGTAGAATAGCGCCGATGGCTGGTACGCCAGCTTGCACCATATCTGTTTCACCCGCCTGCAAGGCATTGAGCGCGTCGACGCCGGTGGCGTATGGGCGGGCGATGGTTACGTCGAGCCCGTGCTTTTCGAAGAAACCACGCTCCAGTGCAATCGGCAGCGCCAGCATGTCCACGGCTGCCACCATACCGACCTTGAGTTTTACGGGATCCTTGGCTTGCGCTATGGCCAGTGACGGCAACAGCAACAAGGCGCAGAGCAGCATCGCAATTCGTCGCATTTGGTCATCCTCCTGGTTGAAGAGGCTCGACGCGCGTAACCCAGTAAGGCCGGGCGACGGTCGTCAAGTCCGCTCGTTTCACTCCCCGAACTTCAATGGATTTTTCTTGTGTTCCGGATACCCGGCCGTACGTCTGCATCAGCTGAACGTGGAAACGTTCAGGTTCGAACGGCAGCACGACGAGGATATTCACCTTTTCCGGGCCGCCGGCGAAGTTCGCGATCTTTTGGGAGGCAGCGACTGTCAGCCAGAGCTGCCAGGCCGTATAGCTGACCGCTACCGCGATCAGGATGTGCGCCTTTCTTGATCGAAGGGCATCTTTCAACATGGCTCAGGCCGACCGCACGAGTTGAAGAACGCGACCCGACAACTCTTTGAACTGCGCATCATCGTTCAGCGCGTCCCATGATCGCGGCCGTGGCAAGTCCACGTCGATTTCCTCAAGCACGCGTCCCTTCGACAGCGCGATGACCCTGTTGGCCAGAAACACGGCCTCCGCGACATCATGCGTGATGAAGATGACGGTCGGCCGCTTCTCCTGCCAGATGCGCGTCAGTTCTTCCTGGAGCGTCATCCGAGTCTGGGCGTCGACGCTCGCGAACGGCTCGTCCATCAACAGAACATCCGGCTCGTTCGCCAGGGCACGCACCACGCCGACACGCTGCTGCATGCCGCCCGACAATTCGGCGGGATACCGCCCGGCCGCCTCGGTCAGTTTGGCGAGCGCCAGATATTCATGCGCGATCTTCTCGCGTTCGGCCCTGCGGACGCCGCGCATCTTCGGGCCGAAGGCGACATTCTCGAGCACGGTTCGCCATGGGAACAGGGCAAAAGACTGAAAGACCACGCCGCGGTCGGGGCCCGGTCCGTTTACCGGGCGGCCGCCAACCAGGATCTCACCGCCGGTGTGCGGAATGAAGCCCGCGATCATGTTGAGTATCGTCGTCTTGCCGCAGCCCGAGGGTCCGACGATGCAGACGAATTCTCCCTGCTCCACGTTCAATGACACATCATGCACTGCGGTAACGTTGATGCCGGCATAGGGGTCGAAATACGTCTTCGACAAATTACGGATCGTTAGATTCTTCATCGCGTTACTAGCCCCCACCGCTGTCCGGTAGCTCGCTCGATCGGTGCCAGTATCCAGCTGTCGACGATGTACCAGAGAATTCCCAGGATGATCATGCCGAGCAGGATCTCGACGACCGACCCGGAGCGGCGCGCGTCGAACATGAGAAACCCGATGCCGCTGGTACCAACGATAATTTCGGTTGCGATCAGAGCGCGCCAGCCGTAACCGAGCCCGTTGCGCAGGCCGGTCACGATGTTAGGCAGCGCTCCAGGCAACACCACCTCCCACAACATGCGAATGCGCGAGGCACCAAGGCTCTGAGCGGCGCGATGCAAGGTGATGGGGATTGAGCGCACGCCCAGCACCGTGTTCAGGACGACCGGAAAGATCACCGTGTAGACGATGACGACCGTGATGGTCGTGAGGCCATAGCCGAACCAGATCACGAGGATCGGCAGCCAGGCGATATCGCCGATGGCCTGAAAGAACAGAAGCAGCGGCCACAGCGCCGTGCGCGCGCGCTGGCTCAGACCGATCAGGATTCCGAGAGGAATGCCGAGAGCGATGCCCCAGAACGCACCGACGGCCAGGCGCACCATGCTGTCCTGCAGGTACTCCGGCAGGATGCCTTGATAGACTAGCGAACGGAATGAGCCTACGACCTCCGCCGGTCCTGGCAGGAACACACGTGGAAATATTTGCAGCTCTGTGACGATCCACCAGGCTGCGATCACCGGAATGAAAGGCGCGAAGGAGCCGATCGACGGCCAGCGCGCCATCAGTCGTACGCAGTAACCCCAAATCCTGAGAAGAAACTGGTTCATGCGCGCTGCACCATGCCCCAGCGTTCAATGGTGGCGCGTTCGATCGGTGCCAAGACCAGCCGGTCGAGCAGTAGCCAAAGCACGCCGATGACAATCATGCCGAGCACAATCACCTCGGTCTTATAGTAATCGCGCGCCACGAACAGCATGTAACCGAGGCCGACGTTCGTGGCGATCATCTCGGCTGCGATCAGCCCACGCCAGGCAAAGCCTAAGCCGGTGCGTATGCCTGTGACGATGTTAGGAAGCGCGCCTGGCAACAACACTTCGGTCAACATTGCCCAACGCCCAGCACCAAGCGATGCGGCCGCATTGCGCACGTGCAAGGGAATGGTCGATACGCCGAGCAGCGTGTTGTAGGTCACGATAAAGAACACGGCATTGAAGATGACGAAGGTAATGGCGCCGAAGCCATAGCCGAACCATAGGGTGGCAATCGGGATCCATGCGATACCAGCCAGCACCGAGAAAAACCTGAACAAGGGTGTCAGGAAACCCGAGACGGTCGGACTGACGCCCATAGCAACGCCCAGGGGAATGGCAACCAATAGCGCGAGCACCGTGCCGACGGCGACGCGCAACAGACTCGCACGTATGTGCTGAACAAGTGTTCCATCCTGAATACCCTCAATTCCAGCCTGGACCACAGAGGAGAGGTGAGGAAAGATCCGAGGGTTGACGTCGAAGTAGGGGATAAGAACAGCCCAGAGAACGAGCAGCACTATAAAGGGAGCGCAAAACCAAAATGCCGAAGATGCTCTGTGCAGCATCATGTCTGCCTCAGACTGCGAGTGCGGCTTAGCCGAGCATTCCGGCGGGAGGCGCCGACATTTTTTCTAGACAGTTTGGAGTGTGTGTAGCCAAGGACTCGCTCCATGGCTTTTCGGGCCTTATCTGCATCACCTTCTTCGATGGCACGGGCAGCAGTCGCGTGGTTGGGAAGGTTGCCCTCGAACCAGCCATCGATACTATCGACAGCGACCACAAATACCGCGCTCAGAATCGTGTCGATCGCGCCTCGAAAGCCCTGCAGCACCGGATTGTGCGTGGCGTCAAGAACGGCCAGATGAAATGCCTTGTCTGCAGCCGTTGCGGTAGCCTGATCGTTCGACGTTTCCATCGCTACGAGGGCTGCATTGATCCGCTGCCGGTCCTTCTTGGTGGCGCGCGTCGCAGCAAGCGCGGCAGCGGCAGGCTCAATGATCGAGCGCACTTCTTGAATGGCCAGCAGTAATTCGCGATCGAGTTTATCTTCCCCGACCAGCCAATTCAAAACGTCACGATCGAGCAGGCTCCAATCGCGCCGCGGCAACACGTGAGTGCCATGGCGCGGCCGAACGCTGACGAGTCCTTTTCCTGAGAGCATTTTGATCGCCTCACGAACCACGCCGCGGCCGACGCCGAAGCGGATTTCGAGATCGCTTTCCGGAGGCAGTACCGTGCCTGCCGGGATAACCTCTTGAGCGATCTCGCGGCCGAGCGTCGTCAGCACCGCGTGAATGCGGCCTGGCTTCGAACGCTTCTCGGAGGATTTGACACGCTTGGTCAATCTGTTCACTCCCGACCGCCGGCTCTTCGGCTGGCTAGTATGTTCAAGCCATACACCGATTTTGTTGCCGTCGCAATCATCCGATGTTAAACATCCGATGAATAATAAAATGATTGCAGCGCAGCAATCTCCTCGGTCGCAAGGAGACGGACGATGTCGACCATCGGCTATCTGACGACGACGATATTCGATTTCGGTGCCATCAAGAGCCTGCCGACCGAGTTGGAAGCGCTCGGAATTCGCCGGCCGTTGCTCGTCACGGACGCCGGCGTGCAGGGTACCGGCATTGTAGCGCAGGTGCTAACTCACCTCGATCCGACGACCGTTGCAGTATTCGCCGGCACGCCGCCGAATCCGACAGAGGAAGCAGTGCGCGAAAGCGTTGTTGTCTACCGCGACGGCGGTTGCGACGGCATCATTGCGCTCGGCGGCGGTTCGCCGATAGATCTTGCCAAAGGTGTGGCTTTGGCCGCCACCCACGAGGGGCCGTTGGAGCAATATGCGGTTATCCGTGGCGGCGTCGGTAAGATCACTGCGAAGGTCGCGCCTGTGATCGCTATTCCGACCACTGCAGGAACTGGCAGCGAGGTCGGCCGCGGTGCGTTGATCAATCTGACTAACGGCTCGAAGCTGGCGTTGATCAGTCCGTATCTAATACCGAAAAGGGCGATCTGCGATCCTGAACTCACGCTGGGCCTGCCGCCGTTGTTGACAGCGGCAACCGGCATCGATGCGCTCACGCATTGCATCGAAACGTTCCTGTCACCGTTGGTCAATCCGCCGGCAGAAGCGATAGCGCTCGACGGTGCACAGCGCGCATGGCGATTCATCCAGCGCGCTGTGACCAACGGTGGCGACCGCGAAGCGCGTTGGGAGATGATGATGGCGTCGCTAGAAGGTGGCCTCACATTTCAGAAGGGGCTCGGCTTAGTTCACTCGCTTTCTCACGCGGCCGGCGCGTTGCGCTCGCCGACGCTGCATCACGGTATGCTGAACGGCGTGTTCCTGCCGCACATCATGCGCTTCAACGTTCAAAGTGTTGGGAGCAAATACGAGAAGCTAAGTGATATATTTTGCATTGCGCGCGAAACGGACCTTGCCGCTGCGGTGTCCGATCTCGTCCAATCGTTAAATCTGCCAGTAACGCTCGGCCAAATGGGTTTTGAGGCCAGGCATATTCCTCAGACAGTTGTCCGAGCGTTGGCCGACCACTCGAATGCCACGGCTCCTCGAAAAGCGTCTGCAGAAGAATTTGAGAGTTTACTGCGTGCAGCGCTCTGAGAATCATCCGAAAGAAACGCCACTAATTTCGAATTCCTAGGGCCACCGCCAGCGCAGACATATGCGTATCTCGTACAACAAGGCGTATCGTAACTCGCACAGCAGCAATGGGGCATCCGTCGTGTGGAGGTAGCTTTGGGCACTCAAAGAAAAATTGCACTTGTTACCGGGGCAGGGTCAGGGATAGGACGTGCGTCCTCGCTCGCTCTCATGAAGGCGGGTTTCACTGTCGTCTTGGCCGGACGCCGCATCGAGTTGCTTGAAGAAACCAGGAATTTGGGGCCACCTGGAATGAGCACATCTGTCATATGCGACATATCAGATCCGGACTCGATTGCTTCTTTATTTGCTAAAGTTATGGATCTTCACGGACGACTTGACTTGCTGTTTAACAATGCGGGCGTAAGCGCTCCATCGATTCCCATGGAGAATGTTAGCTTATCGCAATGGAAAGCTGTGATTGATACCAATTTAACCGGTCCGTTTATCTGCACGCAGTTTGCGTTTCGAATTATGAAAGATCAAACGCCTCGAGGGGGGAGAATCATTAACAACGGTTCGATATCCGCTCACGCGCCGAGGCCTTTCTCGGCTCCCTATACCGCGTCAAAGCACTCAATCACCGGCTTGACTAAGGCGGCCTCGTTAGACGGTCGAGCATACAATATCGCGGTCGGCCAGATTGATATCGGCAATGCTGAAACACCCATGACGACGGGTATGACTAGCGGTGCATTACAAGCCGACGGTCAGCAGGTGCCAGAGCCGTGTATGAATGTCGATGATGTCGGCAATGCTGTAGTTTGCATGGCAAATTTGCCCCTCGATGCCAACGTGATGTTTATGACGATCATGGCAACAAAGATGCCGTTCGTTGGAAGGGGATAAGTTGTTCGGTCGTGCTTTGGAGCACGTTGATCTCAGTTTGTCAGGGAAAGGCCGCGCTTGGCTCAATGCTGAAGCCGTCAATCACCTCAAGCGGTTCCGCTCATGCAGTGAATTTCACCTGTCTTTTCAACGTGCCGCGAAAAATCAGGATCGAACTAAGGCTTTAAGAAATTGTTGTTGCTGGTGTTTTTGTTGTGGTGCCCCTGGCCGGGATCGAACCAGCACTCCTTGCGGAACTCGATTTTGAGTCGAGCGCGTCTACCAATTCCGCCACAGGGGCCATCGGACGCCGGAACCCGCCGTCGCGAAGCGGGCGGACTATAGCCGGGACTTCTTCCGGGTCAACCGGTGGACAGGTCAGAAAAGGCGCTGCGCACATCCTGTTCGATGTCGGCAGTGTGATCCCATGTGTCTCGACAGCCTGGCAGGGCCGCGATAGGACGCGATAGCCATCCCGGAGAGCCATGTGACCGCCGTTTCATCCTCGCCTGCCGCGTCGACCGGCTCGAATCACGCATTTGTCGCAGCCGTCGCGATCGCCATCGTCGCCGTGGTCACTATCGCGGGGGCGTGGTTCTTTCAGCTCGTGCTCGATATCCGGCCATGCCCGCTGTGTCTCGAGCAGCGCTATGCCTATTATCTATCGATCCCGCTGGCCGCGCTGGTGGCGATGGCCGCCGGCCGCGGGGCGCCGCGCGGCGTGCTGGTCGTGGGGCTTGCGATCCTGGCGCTTGCGTCGCTCGCCAATGCAGTGCTGGGCGGCTACCACGCTGGCGTCGAATGGAAGTTCTGGCAGGGGCCGACCGACTGCTCCGGGCCGGTGGTCGATCTCGGCAACGCCGGCAGCCTGTTCGAGCGGCTCGACACCGTGAAGGTGATTCGCTGTGACGAGGTGCAGTGGCGTTTCCTTGGCCTGTCGCTGGCCGGTTATAACGTGCTGATCTCGCTCTTGATGGCTGCCATCGCCGCGTGGGGCGCGGGGAGGACCGCGCGCCCCTGATGGTGGGCATGACCTACCAGCGATAGCGCAATGTGCCGATCACCGTGCGGCCCTGGCCGAGATAGCAGAAGCCGGCATTGCAGACCGTGACCTGATTGTCGGCCACGTTGTTGGCGTTGATCGAGGCCTGGTAACCTGCGAATTTCGGCCCGAGCGCGGCGAGGTCGTAGCGCGCCGCGAGATCGAACAGCGTGGTGCCGTCATTGCGGGCCGTGTTGGCATTCGTCGTCCAGGTGGCGTCGATGTAACGGATGCCGGCGCCGAGGCCGAGGCCGTCGAGCGGGCCACTGAGGAACGTGTAGTTCAGCCAGCTCGAGGCCGTGTGTTTCGGCGTCACGGCCGGAGTCTTGCCGAGTTCGGTCGCGATCGTGCTCCTGGTGATTTCGGCATCCGCATATGTGTAGGCCGAAACGGTCTCGAGCTCCGGTGTGATCCGGGCGCGTGCCTCCAGTTCGAAGCCCTGCACACGGATTTCGCCGACTGACGCATAGTAGGCGACGCCGTTGACATAGCCCGCGAGTTTGGCGGCATTCTTTTCCTTTAGTTCATAGGCCGAGGCAGTGAGCAATACATCCGGGCGCGGCTGATATTTCACGCCGCCTTCGATCTGCTCGCCTTCGGATGGCGCCAGCACGCTGCCGTCGATGGCGAGCGAGGTCACCGGCTGGAAGGAGGTCGAATAGCTGACATAGGGCGCAATGCCGTTGTCGAAATGATAAAGCAGGCCGGCGCTGTAGGAAAAGGCGCTGTCGTTGCGTGCGCCGGTCACGGCACCGGTGAAGGCGTCGATCTGGGTGCGGTCTGCCCAATCATGCCGTCCGCTCAGCGACAGGTGCCAGTTGCCGATTCGCATCTGGTCCTGCAGATAGACGCCGACCTGCTCCTGCTTTGAATGCGAGCCCGATGTGAAGCTGGGGGTTATGCTGGCGATCCCGTAAACGGGATTGAGGAGGTTCAGGGCGTAAGCCGGATTTACCGCGCCGGTGCCGAGCCGGAAGTCCCAGACATTGTGATCGTAATTCACGCCGAACAGGGCCTTGTGAATGATCGCTCCGGTGGCGAAATCGGCCTGCAGCGCATTGTCGGTTTGCCAGCTCGTCTGGTCGTCGCCGACGGAGACCGGGCTGCGGTTATAGATATTGGGATCGGTGATACTGAAGCTGCCGCTGAGATAGCGCGAATTCGTATGCAACGTGCCGAAGCGGCTATGCTGGCGGAAGGTGAAAATATCGTCGAAGCGGTGTTCCAGCTTGTAGCCGACCTGCGCCTGTTCCTGCCGCAGATAATCGTATTTCGGATCGCTGGAGCGCAGCCGCACCGGCTGGCCGTCGATGGTCAACAACGCACCGTCGCGGTTGAGCATGGCGACGCTGGCATCGCTCTCGTCCTTCTGCAGGATCGCATAGGCTGTCAGTGTGGTGTCGACGGTTGGGCGCCAGGTGATCGAAGGGGCCAGTAACAGTCGCTGATCAGCGATGTCGTAGTTGGTCTCGCCGGCGCGGCCAAGTCCGACAAGGCGATACAGCAGTGATTTGTCGGGATTGGCACCGCCGATGTCGAATGCCGTTTGCATGCGGCCATAGGTGCCCCCTTGCAACGAGATTTCGTTGACCTGATTGTCGACCGGAAATTTCGAGCGGCGATCAACGAGGCCCCCCGGTACCGACTGACCATAGAGCACGGCCGCCGGGCCCTTGATGACCTCGACGCTGCTGAGCTGGTATGGCTCGGTTCGGAACGTCGTGAAGCCGGCCGGAAACTGTTTCAGTCCGTCGCGGAAGTCACCGAGTGTGGTGGTGGGAAAGCCGCGAATATAGATCTGGTCGAAGCGCGGATCGTAGCCGAAGCCGCCGGTGGTGACGCTGGCGCTATAACGAACCGCGTCCGCGATGCTGGTGACGCCGCGATCGTCGAGCTCCTTGCGGTCGATCACACTCACCGAGCGTGGCGTATCGATCAGGGGCGTATCGGTCTTGGATGCCGAGTTTGTGGTGCCAGCAACGTAACCGTAGTTGCCGGCATAGATGCGTTCGTTGACGGAAGGCGTCGGCGCGACCTGCGACGCCGGTGCGCGTGCGGCTGCCCGGCGTTTGGTGGAGGCCGTCTGGCGCGATGTCGTGGTAACGTTGCGTACGCGCGGTTGCGGCTGCGGTGCATCGACGGTCACCGCAGGCAGGGCGGATTGTGCAGATGCGCCATGCGGGAGATCGGTGGACAGTGCGAGCAGGCCGACTGTGGAGAGCAGGAATGTCTGCTTCGTCGCTTTTCTTGTTTGGAGATTCATGCGTGGGCCTCAATCATGCTGGTCACGCCAGCGTGATGGTGCCTCTAGCCGGATTATTCAGATATCGCACCCCGATGCGGGATAGAATCCATCTAGAGCGCAAGCAGATGACGGGAAGCTGTTGCAGAGAAGAGAAGCTCGCGCATGGACCGCGACAATATGACGTGGCCGACTTATGTTTCACGTCATGTCTGGCTGTGGACACAGTGGCCGTTGCCGAGCTCAGTCGTCGATATCATCCTGTGCCTTGCCGAACAGGTGTACGATGCCCGGTGTGACGATCGACACGTAGATGAAGCGCGACAAGTGGTGCGCACCGACGAAGATGGGATCGATATGTAGTGTCAAAGCCAGCGCCAGCATGGCATCCATCGCACCCGGCGCGAAGGCGACCACCGCATCGCTCAGCTTCACATTTGTAGTCAGCGCAACGATGGCCACGAACACCGCCGAGATGGCGATCGCTACCGAGAATGAACCGAGTGCCGCCCAGACATGGCTCAGAATGGTGCGAGGCGAGATCTTGCCGAAACGCGAGCCGATCAGGCTGCCGATGCCGACAAGGGCGGTGATGTAGGCCCATTGCGGCAGGGTGCCATGGACCCAGCCGGTGCCGTGCAACACTGACGAAGCCATCATGGCACCGAACATCCAGCTGGCAGGAAACCTGATCCACTTCATCACCAGGGAGACGGCGACGGCGGCCACGGCCAGTTCGAACAGTGCGAGCGGTGTTGCTTCCGGTCCGCGCGAGGGCAGCGGGCCGTGTCCCATCAGTCCGGTGGCCGCGAGCAGCAGCGGCACCATGCCGGTGAGGATGATGACGCGAAATATCTGTACAACGGCGATGCCGGGCACGTCGGCATTGCGTTCGGTGGCGAGCATGATGATCTGCGACAGCGCGCCGGGACTGCCAGCGAGCAGCGCCGAGGTGCGGTCCCAGCCATGGACGCGTTGCAGATAGACGCTGCTGCCGAATGTGGCGCAGAAGGTCGCAAGCGCGAGCAGGGCGATCGTCAGCGGATAGGCAGTGAGATTGTGCACCATTTCCGGCGACACCATCGAACCCAGCGACAGGCCCAGCGTCATCAGGATCACATGGGCCAGCGGTTGTGGCAGGCCGACGGGGCGGCCAGAAATGCCATAGGCGGCCACCGCCACCATTGCCCCCGAGATCAACCCGCCAGGCAGCTCGGCCCAGTAGAAAAGCGCGCCGCCGAGAGTGCCGAGCAACAGCGTTTCGACGGTGGTGCGGATCTGTAGCAGATTGGGGAGGGCGAAGGGCAAGGGCATTTGGCGGCGGCTTGAGGAGCTCGCTTTATGACAAAGTCCGGCCCGAACGACAAATGCGCCCCGGTCTACCTGTCCCTCGCTTTCGTTGGCGAGGGACAGGCCACGGCTCGTTTAGTTCGTCTTTGCGCCCTTCTTGCATTCGGAGCGGAATTTGCGGCGGGCGTCGCCATGCAGGCCCTTGGCATCCGCCTGCTTGGAGCATTCCAGCGATGCGGCCGTACGCGGCTTCTCCGTCTTGCTGTCGGCCTTGCTATTGTCGGCGGGAGCCATCTTGCTGGCGGGGGCCATTTTCTGGTCACCCGTTGCGGGTGCCTGGGCGCTTGCCGCGCCGATCAGCATCAAGGAGGCAAAAGCGGCTGTGACAAGGCTGGTAAACAATCGGGTCATAGTGACACCTCTTCTTTCGGGGATTGGCAGCCTGATAACGCCGGTATGAACCGCAGGTGAACGAACTACAATTCGTCCCGGGCCATCGATCACGATAAATTTTCGCTACCGCGCGCGATATTATTGCCGTTGAATGTAGCAACGCTAGGATAGTCCCGTCATTCGCATATCCAGGGAGAAAACGACATGACGAAGCAAATCGCTCTTGCCAGTGCCTTTGTGATTTCCGGATTGACCTTGTTCGCCGCCCAGCCAGCCAGTGCTCTGACCGCGGCTGAATGCAGCGCAAAATATCAGGCGGCGAAAACGGCCGGCACGCTCAACGGTCAAAAATGGAATGACTTCCGCAAGGCCGAATGCGGCGCCAATGCCGCCGCGGCGGCACCGGCTGCGACAGCCGCCCCCACCGCTCCGGCGGCTGCCGACGCCAAACCGACCGCTGCGCCGAAGACGGCTGCTGCTCCCGCGGCAGCACCTGCGACTCCGTCCGGCCCGGCGACCTTCCCTTCGGCGGTCGATCCGAAATATGCCAAGGAAACTGCCGGCAAGGCCCGCATGCATACTTGCGTGGATCAGTACAATGCCAACAAGGCGACCAATGCCAATGGCGGCTTGAAATGGATCCAGAAGGGCGGCGGCTACTACAGCGAATGCACCAAGCGCCTGAAGGGCGCGGCCTGATCAAATCAGCCGTGCAGCCGACCTGATCGACATATTCCGCTCCGCGGGCGATAAAACCCATGCACCCGCGGAGCTTCCATGATTGCCAGTCTTTGTTTGATTCTGCTTTGCCAACTCGTTGGCGAGATCGTCGTGCGTAGCTTGGCTTGGCCCGTTCCCGGCCCGGTGTTCGGGATGCTATTGCTGTTCCTCCTGTTGTTGCTGCGCGACCGTGCGGCGCTATTTGCCAACGGCCCTCTGCAAGGCGGCGGTGTCGAGAACGCGGCCAGGGGATTGCTGGCGCATTTGTCATTGATGTTCATTCCGGCCGGTGTTGGGGTCGTACAACGGCTTGATCTGCTCGCCGAGCACGGCACCGCTATCGCGGGTGTGCTGGCGATTTCCGTTGTGATCACGCTGCTGGTCACCGTCGGTACATTTCTCCTCATCAACCGTTTGATGACGCGGGGCGGGCAGGCGTCATGAATCCGAATCCCTTCGCGCTGTGGGTTTATCTCTCGCAGCAGCCGTTGCTGTGGCTGACGGTGACGTTGTTCGTCTATGCAGCCGCCGACGCCCTGTCGCTGGCGACGGGACGGCACCCGTTCGCCAATCCCGTCTTCCATTCGATGTGGATCATCGCGGCGTTCCTGCTGCTGACAGGAACGTCCTACACCACTTATTTCAGCGGTGCGCAGTTCGTGCACTTCCTGCTTGGCCCGGCCACTGTGGCGCTGGCCGTCCCACTCTATGAGAATCGCAAGACGGTGCTGGCTGCCATCGTGCCGATGCTTGGGGCGCTGGTGGTGGGCTGCATCACCGCCATCGTCTCCGTGGTGCTGCTGGCGAGGGCTTTCGGTTTGCCTGATAAAGTGACGCTGTCACTGGCGCCGAAATCGGTCACGGCCGGCGTCGCCATGGGCATCAGCGAGTCTCTCGGGGCGGATGCGTCGCTCACGGCGGTGTCTGTGGTGCTGACCGGCATCATGGGCGCGATCATCGTGACGCCGATGATGAACCGGATGCGGATCACCGACTATCGTGCCCGTGGTTTTGCCGTTGGCCTCGCCTCGCATGGTATCGGCGTTGCCCGGGCCTTCCAGGTCGATGCCATGGCTGGCGTATTTGCCGGCATTGCCATGAGCCTGAATGCTCTGGTCACCTCACTGCTCGTCCCCATCGCCATCACGCTGCTGATGCGTTGAGGCGCGCACAACTGTTCACAAGCTGCTGAGCCATGCGCTTCCCAGCATGGAGATGCAGTAAAAACGCCACTAAGGTCCCTGCCGTAGCAATCGCGAATCGGCGGATGATGATCACGGTGATGCAGGGCGTGCTGGGGTTGGCCTCCGGCGCACTGGTGGGCTTTTCGCTCGGTCTCGTCGGCGGCGGCGGATCGATTCTTGCCGTCCCGCTGATGGTTTATGTGGTCGGTGTCCCCAATCCGCATGTCGCAATCGGCACCAGCGCCATCGCCGTGGCCGCCAATGCTGCAGTCAATCTCGGTAATCATGCGCGCGGCGGCAACGTGCACTGGTCCTGCGCGCTGGTCTTTGCGGCTGCGGGTATCGTCGGAGCCTTTGGCGGTTCGCTGCTCGGCAAACGGATGGACGGGCAGAATCTCCTGGCGCTGTTCGCGGTGTTGATGCTGATCATCGCCGTTCTGATGCTGAAAACTCGGACCCACATCGGCGAACAGCGTGTGGCAATCAGCTCGGCGAACACGCCGGCATTGGTCGGCCTTGGACTGATGACCGGCACACTGTCCGGTTTTTTCGGAATTGGCGGCGGCTTCCTGATCGTGCCCGCGCTGATGCTGGCGACCGGCATGTCCATCATGAGCGCGATCTCGTCGTCGCTGGTCGCGGTCACAGCCTTCGGTCTCACCACGGCGCTCAGCTATGCCTGGTCCGGGCTGATTTCCTGGACGCTTGCGCTGGTGTTCATCGTCGGAGGCATTGTCGGCGGGTTGGTCGGGACCGCTGTGGCGCGCTCGTTGTCGGTACGGCGAGGCGCGCTGAACGTCGTTTTTGCGACTATCATTATCCTCGTGGCGCTCTATATGTTGGCCCGCAACATCTATGTGACGTGACGATTGGCGCATGACGCGTCCGCGGAGAACATCATGAGCGGCCGTAGCCTTCTTACTCTCGCACCCACGCGTCGGACCGCGCTCGCCCTGGTTGGCGGAGCCATGTTGCTGGGTGTCGACCGTCGTGCGATGGCTGCGCCGGGCACCGATGAGGACGACGAAATCCTCAAGGAATCCCTTGTGCTGCGCGATCCCGATATTCCGGCTTCGGGCAATCCGAAGGGCGACATTACCATCGTCGAATATTTCGACTATCAGTGCCCGTATTGCCGCAAGCTCGCGCCGGATCTCCGTGCCGTGGTCAAGGAAGATGGCAATGTTCGGCTGGTGTCAAAGGACTGGGCGATCCTTGGCCCCGTTTCGGTCTACGCCGCAGGTCTGGTGCTGGCGACGCGCTATCAGAACAGGTTCATCGAGGCGCAGGACGCACTGATCAGCCTCAACACCAAGCTGACCGAGCAGATCGCGCGCGATACGCTCGCCAAGACCGGGATCGATGTCGAGCGAGCTCTTGCCGATCTGCAGACCAATCGCGCCGCTATCGCCGCGAAGCTCAAGCAGATCGACAAACAGGCGACAGCTTTTGGCTTCCGCGGCACGCCTTCCTTCATCGTCGGGAAGTTCCGCATTCCGGGGCCGATCAGCAAGGAGCACTTCAAGCTGGCCATCGCCGATGCCCGTAAGGCAGTGGCCGAGAGGAAGTAATCGGCAGATCAAAGCGCCCCGTCTTGAGACAGGGCGCTTTTCGAGCCGGCTTGAACGGGTCTGGTTGATCTCTGTCTGGCCCTGGCGTGTTTCCCCCGCTAGCCGCGTTACGACTTCATCTGTGCCGTCAGTTTGGCCCAGTCATCCCTGGTCCGCGCCTTCAGCGCTTCCCAGTTGGTCTGGGCGACATCCCAATTAACGATGGTGCGGCGGTCCTGCGCGGTCTGGCCGTTTGCCACTGACGACGTCGCCATTGAGTCGTGCAGATAAACGCCGATACCCAGGATCAGCGCACCCAGGATCATTCCGAAAATCGTCCGCATGACAAAAGCCTCCATTGAGCCCCGACAACGCGGCGCGGAAGGCTTTGGTTCCGGCGCCGCCGCGCCGCTTCGTCGCAGTGCGGGAAGCGGGTGGGATTGATCTCTGTAAGGCGTCATGATGATCCTTCACCCACCATGACCGTCCATCTCACCGATCAGTCCGCTCTCGAAGCCGCCATCCGGCAGCTGGTGAAGGACGATCCGCGTTTGAAACCCATTCTTGCAAAGGCCGGCATGCCGGCGCTGCGCCAGCGCGCGCCGGGCTTCGAGGGATTGGCGCAGATCGTCTGCGGACAGCAAGTCTCCGTTGCTGCAGCCGCGGCGATCTGGGGCCGGATTTCGGCGGCCTATGTGCCATTCGATCACCAAGCCATCCGCAAGGCGCGCACCGATCGACTCGGCCGGCTCGGTCTGTCGGCCGCGAAGATCAAGACGCTGAAGGCCATCGCGAAAGAACTCGTTGACGGACGCCTGAATCTCGATGTGTTGGCCGAGGAAGAGGCTGACGCTGCTCACAATGCGCTCGTCGCGCTGCATGGCATCGGTCCATGGACGGCGGATGTGTATCTGCTGTTTTGTCTCGGCCATGGTGATGCCTGGCCGGCCGGCGATGTCGCCTTGCAGGAGGCCATCAAGGTCGGGCTTGGATTGAATGAACGCCCGACCGTGAAGCAGATGGCGCCCCTCGCCGAGCCATGGCGCCCGCTGCGCGGCGCCGCAGCGCATCTGTGGTGGGCCTATTATCATGCGATCAAGAAGCGCGAGGGTGTGATCGCAGGGGCACCGGCATGAAACGTCGTTTGAAACGAACGTCGTTTTAAACGCCACTCCTGTCGCAATACGGACATCGCTGCTGGCGAAACTGCTCGTAAACAGGAGGCAGCGATGAACAGCATCAAGCAATTCAACGTCGATAGAGCCGATTTCGAGCGGACATCACTGACGGAAGTTCCGCTGCCATCGCGCGAGGTGCTGCCGGATGATGGCCTGCTGGTGAAGATCGATCGCTTCGCCTTCACCGCCAACAATATCACCTATGCCATGCTCGGGGATAGCATGAAATACTGGCAGCTGTTTCCTGCGCCGGATGGATTCGGCAACATTCCGGTGTGGGGCTTTGGCGATGTCATCGCCTCAAAGCATTCGCAGATCGAGGAAGGCGAGCGTCTGTTCGGCTATTTCCCGATGGCGACACATCTGGTGATCGAGGCAACCGATGTCAGCAAACGCGGTTTGCGCGATGGCGCGGCGCACCGGCAGGGCGTCGCACCCGTCTACAATGCCTATGCCCGCGTCGGCGCTGATCCTGCATTCGCGGGTCGTCAGGGCGACTATCAGGCGCTGCTGCGGCCGCTGTTTATGCTGTCATTTCTCGTCGATGATTTTCTCGCGGAGGCTGAGTTTTTCGGAGCGCAACAGGTGGTCCTGTCGAGTGCATCCAGTAAAACGGCGTTCGGTTTGGCCCATCTGCTGCACACCGGGCGACCGTCGATCCGCGTGATCGGTTTCACCTCTGGTCGCCATAGCGCTTTCGCCGCGTCGCTCGGCTGCTATCACGAGATCGTCCCCTATGATCGCATCGACACGTTGCTGCCGGAGCAGGCAACTGCTTTTGTCGATATGGCCGGCAATGCTGAGCTACGCAGCCGGCTGCATCGTCATTTTGGCGCCCGGCTCGTCTATAGCGGTCGGGTCGGCATGACCCATCAGGACACGGCCGAGGCCCACGATTTGCCCGGAGCCAAGCCGTCCTGGTTCTTCGCGCCGGATCAAATTCGCAAGCGCGCCAAGGAGTGGGGGCCGGGTGGTATCGATCAGCGCTTCAGCGCGGCCTGGGCCGGTTTGGTCCCGATGCTGGAGAAATCCCTCACGATCGTTGAAGGGGGTGGCGTGGAAGCCGTCGAGGAGGTTTATCGCCAGACACTGGCAGGACAGGTCGCGCCAAGCGAAGGGCACATGGTTTCGCTGGTCGGGCGCTGATCGATCCTCACATCTCACCCAGCGCTTCCCGGCGCCGCTGCTCGGATTCTTCGGCATAGCGGCGCGTGGCATGCGCTTCCGACAGTGTGCCGACCACACGGTAACTTTCGGCCTCGACGACGGCGAGCGATTCCGCTTCGTTGCCTTCGAACACCACCATGGCATCCCGGATGTTCATCTCGGGATGCAGCACCACGTTCCGACAATGTAACAGGCTGTCGAGCCGGAATGCGCTGACGTCGGGTGAATGCGCCTCGGGCACGCTGGCGAGCCCGACATAGCTGCCTTCGGAGTCCACCACGACCACCTGATTCTTCGATCCGAGCGGAAATTTGGCGCGGAATTCATCGAGCGGCATGGTCGATTCCACGATCGAAATATCCGGCCGCATCAAGCGCCGTACGGTGAGATCGCGGATCCAGCCGATATCGGCCGCGCTGCGGATCGTCTCGCCGCGCAGATGCAGGCGCCAGGTCGCAAAGGAGTAGCCGAACAGTTCGCGGGTGATTTGCGTGGAAATGATGACGGCCACCAGCACGGCCGTGGTGAGCCAGAGATTGCCGGTGGATTCCAGTGCGATGAAACTCATGGTGAGCGGCCCGCCGATCACCGATGCCGACAGCGCGCTCATGCCAATGATCGTATAGATATTCGGATCGATATTGATCTCGGGCCACAGCACATTGACGCCGGTGGCAAACAGATGGCCGCCGAGCGCACCGATGAACAACGAAGCGAAAAACAGACCGCCACGAAACCCTGTTCCCAGCGAGATGATCGAGGCGATGGTCTTCAGCACCATTACGAAGGCGACCAGAGCGATCGGATAGGCGGTCATCCCGCCGAAATGCAGCGCGCCGTGACCGGATGACATCACCTGCGGGGTCAGCAGTGCGAGGGCACCGACGCCGAGGCCGCCGAGAGCAGGCCGCAGAGGCGACCACAGGCGGAGCTTGGCGAGCAGCCATTCGCACCAGGTCACCACGCGCATGATGCCGATGCCATAGGTCGCGGCGAACACCCCGAGCAGGGCGGCAACCGCGAGGTCATGACCCTGCACGTCACCGAATCGGCCGGCGACAACGCCGAGCGTGAGCGGAGAAAAGGAGTGGGCGACGAAATAGCCGGTGACGGCGGCGACGCCAACCGGCATCAGGCTTGCCGAGCTGTAGGCGCCGATCACCAGCTCGAAGGCGTAGAAGGCGCCGGCCAGCGGTGCTCCGAAGGCGCCGGCAATCGCCGCTGCGGCTCCGCAGCCCACCAGCACACGCTGGTCGGCACGGCGCAGATGGAACGCACGGCCGATCGAGGCACCGAGACCGCTGGCAAGCTGGGTGTAGCCGGCCTCCAGCCCTACCGAAGCACCGACGCCGCTCGACCAGACGGTCTGCAGCGAGACGATGATACTGCCGCGGAACGACATCCGGCCACCATAAAGTGCATTCGCCTCGATAGGATCGATCTCGCGGGACGGGCGCCAGCGCAGCAGCAACAGGAAGGCAATACCGAGCGCCAGTCCGCCGAGGGTGGGAACCAGCAATGCGCGCACCGGGTCGATCCAATACTGGCTCGACAGCCGCTGGCCCCATTCGAGATTGAACAGCACGGCATGCAGCACGCTCACCATGGCGCTCATGCCGGCCACCACGAGGCCGCCAATCACGCCGATCGCCGCAGCCAGAAGCGCCAGGCTGGTTTCATGCGCGCGGACGAAGACGCGCAACCACTGCGGGGCCTCAAGATATCGTGACGAAGTGACCATCGGGCGGCGTCCGGACGTGGCAGGCCTCGAGCAAGATGCGCGTCCCGCAGCTAGCGGCGGCCCTTCTCGCGAGACCACCCGATGTAGCGGAAAAGAACGGGATTGCGGCATGCTTTTGCGGAGGGGATAGACCAGAGCTATGCCCTTCACAACCCTGTCACGCTGCCTGTAGTATGTGAAACGCAGGCTGCTTCGCGCAGTCGAATTGTGGAGCCAGGAGCGTTACTTGAACGCACATGTCTCGCAAGGCGGCTGGCCGGTTCTGGTTCTCAATGCGGACTTCCGGCCGCTGAGCTACTATCCTTTGTCGCTTTGGTCGTGGCAGGACGCGGTCAAGGCGGTCTTTCTCGATCGTGTGAATATCGTAGCTCACTACGATCACGCGGTGCGGAGCCCTTCGGCCGATTTTCAGCTGCCGAGCGTCGTGTCGCTGAAGTCGTTCGTGAAGCCGACCACGCATCCGGCCTTCACGCGGTTCAATGTTTTCCTGCGCGATCGCTTCTCCTGCCAGTATTGCGGTTCGCGCGATGACCTCACCTTCGATCACATCATTCCGCGCTCGAAGGGTGGCCAGACCACTTGGGAAAACGTCGTCGCGGCATGCTCGCCCTGCAATCTGCGCAAGGGCAACTTGACCACTCATCAGGCCGGCATGTTCCCGCGCCAGACAGCATTCGCGCCAACCGTGCATCAGCTGCATCGCAACGGCCGGCTGTTCCCGCCGAACTATCTGCACCAGAGCTGGCTGGACTACCTGTATTGGGACACGGAACTCGATCCGTAAGCGGTGCGGTCGCATCGCCCTCTGTCCGCGTGCGAGCTTCGGCTATCGCCTCACGCATCTACCGGACATCCCACGTGGAATCCCTTGCAGCTGTTTGGCACGGAATTGACAGCGTAAGCTGACATAGGCGGTTACGTACCGGTGGGCCTCGATGGATCTTTCGGTACTTGCTCTGCGGGTGGCAGAGCATTGATGTCGGTATTCGGCCGTGGTTATGGCTCCTGCAAGGCGCGCGGCCGAGCTGGAGGATATGATGAGCGACAGGGTCGTCGATGACATCGTGGCTTTGCTTCCGCCTTTGCTGCAAGGGCTGGAGGCGCTCCAGTTCGTCGCGCGCAATCTGCATCCGCCGGCTTTCGATGCTGTCATGGAAGCAGTCGGGCAACCCGAGGCAGCGCTGCAGGCGGCGCGTGCGGATCTCGGCGACTGGCCGGAGGAGTTCGCCGATCTGCGCCGCCATCTCGAAGCCGCGAGCGAAGCGGTGATTGCTGGCGTTGCCGGCTTGCACGCCGCCCGGCAGCCGGGCGGCGACATGACTATGGTGTTCCGCGCGCTGCGCCATTCTCCGCGGGCGCAGGAAGCGCTCTATGCGACCGGGGCGCGGCTTCCGCCGGTCAGCAGTTTCTTCCTGCCGCCTGCCTTGCGGGAAGATGGCGCGCTTGCCGAGCGACTGGCGCAGCCAGCGGCAGACGGCACCGGTGTGATCCATGGCGGCGTGCCCGGCGCGCGTGGCAGCTTCTCGCTTTACGTGCCCGAATACTACACGCCGGATCGCGCATGGCCGCTGGTGGTTGCTTTGCATGGCGGCACCGGTAACGGTCGCGCCTTTCTATGGAGCTGGCTTGCGGATGCCCGTGCCCGCGGGGCGATCGTGATCGCGCCGACGGCTGCCGGCAGCACATGGGCGCTGATGGGTGACGACCCCGACACGCCGAACATCTCCCGTATCCTCGATCTCGTGCAGTCGCGCTATAGGATCGACGTCGCACGTCAGCTGCTCACCGGCATGAGCGATGGCGGCACATTTTGTTATGTTACCGGTCTGCGCGCCGAATCGTCCTTCACCCATCTGGCGCCGGTCTCAGCCACCTTCCATCCCCTGATGGCACAATTCGCCGACGCCGATCGCATCCACGGTTTGCCGATCCATCTCGTCCATGGCCGTCTCGACTGGATGTTTCCAGTGCAGACTGCACACGAAGCGCGAGATGCGCTGACAGTCGCGGGAGCGCACGTCAGCTACCGCGAATTCGATGACCTCAGCCACTGTTATCCCCGCGAGATCAATACAGTGCTGCTCGATTGGCTGGATGAACACTAGATTGGGTGCCGATGCGGCCAGCGGGCTTTTGCAACGAAGGTCGGTTCCTATATGTTCGCAAGGCGGGCGATACGGACGAGGAGATCTGAATGCCGTCATTGACCGAATGGAAGGTGCCACCTGGCGTGCAGCCCCGTGCGGAAGATTTTGGCTTCGATCTCGACCGCGCGCTCGAAGCGGTGGTGGGCCTTCATTGCATCGTTCCTGAAGACGCCTTCACGGCGGAAACGCTCGGTACCGAGCGCGCCGGTAATGGCGTTCTGATCGACGACGGCCTCATTCTCACCATCGGCTATCTCATTACCGAGGCTGAAACCATCTGGGTCCATCTCGGCGACGGCAGCGTCGTGCCGGGCACGGTGCTCGGCGTCGATCAGGAAACGGGATTCGGCCTGGTCCAAGTGCTCGGCAAGATCGATGTCGCGCCGCTCAAGCTCGGCAATTCCAGTGCCGCCAAACCCGGCGATCGGGTGCTGATCGGCGGTGCCGGCGGGCGGGCGCGTTCGGTGTCCGGCAAGATCGCTGCGATCCAGGAATTTGCCGGCTACTGGGAATACCTCATCGAGGACGCATTCTTCACCCATCCGGCACATCCGAACTGGGGCGGCGCGGCGCTGATCGACAGCAAGGGCGCGCTGATCGGCATTGGCTCGCTGCAGATCGAGCGCGAGCAGGCTGGGCAAAACGAGCATCTCAACATGATCGTGCCAACCGATTTGTTGAAACCGGTACTCAATGACCTCCGCACGCTCGGTCGCGTCAACAAGCCGCCACGGCCTTGGCTCGGCCTTTATGCCGCCGAGGTCGAGGACAAGGTGGTTGTGGTCGGCGTCGCCAAGAGAGGTCCTGCGGCGCGGGCCGAGCTGAAGACCGGGGATGTCATTTTGGCAATCAACGGCGAGGAAGTTCGCGATTCCGCTACGTTTTACCGTGTCTTATGGGATCTCGGTATCGCGGGTTGTGACGTGCCGCTGACGCTCTATCGGGGTGGAGATACCTTTGACGTGGAGCTCGTCTCGACGGACCGGGCCCGCATGTTCAAGGCGCCGCGGCTGCATTGAGCGCCTGATGTTCGAAAACGGGTCCGAGGTCACTCGCTGTGTCGTGAACTGAGGCGATTTTGTGCACCACCCGGTGTCGGATCACCGTTCACTTGGCGGATGGAGCGATTGTGAATGGCTTCGCGATAGCTTGCGCTGCAAGCTATCAGGATAAGATAAGGTTCAACTGATCTATTCCTGATTCGAGTCGCGTTTCGCAGTTTCTCGTTCATCCGCTTGGTTCCATGGCCGCCGCGAGGGCGCCAATGCCCCGCTGAGGTTCCAGATGACGCATCGTCGGCACGGTAACGACAACATCCGTACCAGCCACCTCAAATGCAATCGTTGTCGCGCCCGCACTCAGCTCAAGTCGATCGATCAGTTCGACAGGTTCGAAACACGGTCATTCGCATGTGACCGCTGCGGCGCCGTTAATCTCGTCCGCGTGGATCAGCCACGGCCGCAGCGGATCGGAGATCATACGTTCTATTGAGTCGGACCGCGCTGTCGCGCGATCCTTATCCAACGTTTCGAGTGGCCGGAGTTTGATCCGGAGCGTGAACCTTGTCCGTGTCCGGCCATTTTTAACGGTTTCGGTGCTGCAAAGCGGCAACTCGCGCCGCATCGCCTCAATGAGTTCAAATCGGCACCGGAGGCTCGTTCATCTTCGATGGATATGGCTAGTGAGCGTGCCCGCCGCGTGCCGGCGCCGCAGCGCCGACGGCATTGACGTCGAGCTCGATATCGACCTTGCCGGCCTTTTCGAACTGCAGCTGCGCCTTCACCTTGTCGCCTTTGATGAACGGCTTCTTCAGATCCATCAGCATCAGGTGATAGCCGCCGGGCTCGAGCTTCACGGTGGCGCCGGGTTTGATCTCGAGCCCGTCATTCAGCGGACGCATCTTCATCACGCCATCGGTCACGCTCATCTCATGCACTTCGATCCGGCTGCCGTCGGCGAACGAACCGCCAAGCAGCTTGTCGCTGTTCTTGCCGGTGTTGGTGATGGTGAGATAGCCGCCAGCCACTTTCGCTGACGGCGGGGTCGCGCGCGTCCACGGCGTGGCGATCATCAAGTCGCCTGCATGCACCATATTCGCCATCTGCGCCATAGCATCCTTCGGCGAAGCCGCCACGAGACGCAGGGATGGAGCAGGTGACTTCAGGCTGTGCGGATCCTGTCCAGCTGCTGGGATCTGCGCCCAGTCTTCCGAGCCGTTTTCGCAGGTCTGTAGTGTTGGCAGATAGAGTGGCGTATCGGCTGTCAACGACGCCGGCAAATAGGCAGAGAAAACGAATTCGTCGTAGAAGTCGTTGTCGAGTTTACCCGTCCACGAAATCTGCTTGATGCCTTCGGACGCTTTCATGCCATGCATGAAGTCGTAGCTCTGCGCATACGGGCCTTTCTTGGTTTCGATCAGCCAGCCCGGCTTCGGCATCGGCTTCACCGCGATCATTCCTTCGGGAATCTGCACGGTGATTTTCGTTGTTGGCGAAGCGCCACAGCCATGCGGCACGGCCAGCACCGCGCGATAGGAGCCGCCAATGGTGGCCGTGCCGCTCTGCACCAACACATGGGCGGAAGCGGGCATTGCGGCTGTGCCGAGCGCAGCGATGAGCAGCAAGGTGCGGTTGACCATGGCATGTCCTTTCATGAATGGCAGTTTAACGCAAATCGTCATCGTCACCACCTCGCTTTGATACCGGCATAGATGGCGCGGCCAGTGCCGGGTTCGAACAGTGGCGAGTTTGCCGTCGCTACATTGAGAATGCTGGCGGAGGCGATGTAACGGGTATCGAGAATGTTGCGCGCTTCGATATAGCCCGAATAGGTGCCCCCATTGTCCACACCGGCCTTAAGGCCGAGCAGCGCATAAGGCTCCGTCTTCAGCGTATTCGCGCTGTCGACATAATAGGATTCCGGCACCCATTCGACATTGGGGCCAAGATAGAATCCGTTGGCATGTTTGTAGAGCAGCTCCGCGCGCAGATAGTGCCGCGGCGCGCCCGGCAGCAGGTTGTTGCCGTAGAGCGGATCGTTGTCAAAGCGGAAGTCGTTCAGCGTATAGGCCATGTTGAGCCAGAGCTTGTCCGGCTGCGCGGATGCATCGAACATGCCCTTCAACACGGCGATACCGAGACCTGCCTCGATGCCCTGATGGATCGTTCGATCCGCATTGGTCACGTTGCAGTTGCCGAACGCACTGTAGAGGCATTGCAGTTCGTCTTTGATATTGGCGCGGTAGACCGTGAGTTCCCACGTCACATCGGGCCGTCGACCGCGCGTGCCGATCTCATAGGTGGTCGCGCGCTGCGGGCGAATACTGGTGAAGGGGATGGTCGGAATGCCGGGTCCGGATGAGCTCTCGCCGAAGCTCGGCATTTCCGCGCTGCGAGAAACATTCGCATAGGCCTGCCAGGTCGGATCGATGTTCCAGAGCAGGCCGCCCTTCGGGCTCCACAGATTGAACTCCGTCGAACCCGATTGGTCACCATCGCTGAGGAAACGGTCCTTCCGGTTTCGCGTGGCATAGAGGAACTGGGTGCCACCGATCAGTGCCACGCTCGGAAGGACATAAAGTGAGTTCTCCACATAGACCGACGTGTTCTTCGAGCTGTCGATCGATGACGAGGCGAGAGCGCCCTTCTGTCCGGCGACATTGACATACTGGTTGTTGTCGATCCGGCCATTGATCACATTGACGCCGGCCACGAACACGTTGCGGTAACCGCCGATCACGCGGTCGTCAGTGACCTTCGCGAAGCCGCCATAGTCCTGATAGCGATAGTCCAGATACTGGAAGATCGGATGTATCAGGTGGCGATCGACGCCGAACAGGCCAAAATCGATGGTGGTGTTGTCGAGCCGGATCGTCGTCTTGTTGGCGAGGCGCACCGTGTCGATGTTGCGCTGCTGGTCCATCGTGACGTTGTTTGCAGCGGCCGTGGTCGGAGAATTCAGCGCGCTGTCCTTGCTCACCGAGCCTGGAATGCGCTGCCGTACGCTATTGGCATTGAGATAGAAACGCGTTTCGAAATCCGGCGAGAACTGATAGCCGACATTGCCGCTCACGCGTGTCGCATTGCCATAGCTGTGGTCGCGATAGCCGTCCGCCGATTGCGTCGAGGCGGTGATGAAGCCATCCCAAGGCCCGTTGGCGCCGCCGGTCGAGGCCTGTAGGCGGCGAAAGCCGAAGGCACCCGTGTCGAGCGAGACGGCATTGAGCCAGGGGTCGCGTCCGGTCGGTGTCACGAAATTGATGGCGCCGCCGAGCGAATTGGCGCCGAAGCGCAGCGCGTTACCGCCCTTGAACACCTCGACATATTTATAGGCGGTCGGCTCGATCTCCTGGAAATCGCCGTAGCCGTCCGCCGTATTGATCGGGATGCCGTCCATATAGAGCTGCACGCCACGCAGATGGAAGTTCCGCGACAGGCTCGAACCGCGGATCGACAGCCGCGTATCATCGCCCCATTTCGGCTGCGCGAACACGCCGGGCACATAGTCCAGGATGTCCTTGATAGTGTTGGATGGCGTGGAGTTCTTCCACGCATCCGCGGTGACCAGTGCGACGCCGCCAGGGGTTTGCTGGATTTCGCGCAGCGCCTGCTGTGCGGTCAGGACAGTGAGGGCGCCGGGCGTTGGTGCGGCTGTAGCCGGCAGCGCTGCCGGAGCGGCAGCGCTGCGTGCTGCGCGCGAATCGGGCGGCGCTTGCCGTGGCTTGCGCGCAGTGGCGGAACGTTGCTGCGCGGGCGCCTCGACGGTGACCGCGGGCAGTGATGTGGACGAACCTATTTGAGCAGACACCGCGCTTGGCATGAGCGCAGCAGCGGATGCCAGCAGAACGCTGCGCAGCCGCATGGAAACGGATAGCATGAGGTGAAACTCCACCGGAATTGGACTGAGCACGCACGTGCAAGCACGTGCGCATGGCGACGTGGGACGTCAGCTCAGCTGCGGCGGTGCGCGGGCCCGATGGTCGGAGGTTGCCGTGCGCGCGACGATGCGGTCGTTGTGCGCGACGATCGGAGCCATCGCAATGGCGATGCGCGAGATGGAGAAAGTGACGCTTGTGGGCGGCGTGCCGGGCGCATGGGTGCCAACGCAGGCCGGGCAATGCACCGCCGGCGCACCCGTGGTCTTGCCATCGGTGCCGGGCGAAGCGGCGAGATCGGGATGAGTGAGACAGAGCTCCAAGCCCGCGGCTTGCGCGGCCGGCGAGATCGAAGCCAGAATGAGGCTCGACAACACGACATTGAGAACGAGCGCATAAACCGCGGCCAAAGAAGCCACGGCGCCAAACCAGCGTTTGCGCGATCCATGTGTCACGGGTGCGATCCTCGCCCCATGGTTAGCATGGGCGAGGGAACTGTCAAAGCCGCAGGGCGGATCAAATCACGTGATCCCTCATGGTGAGGAGGCGCGCAGCGCCGTCTCGAACCATGAGATGGCTTGGCTCGGCGCTCTTCGGCCATCCTTCGAGACGCCGCTACGCGGCTCCTCAGGATGAGGGGCGGAGAAGCGAGAGACTGAGTTGAAGGCAGCATTGTTCCTAGCAATGCAGTCGAAAAGCGCCCCAGATCGCTTGATGAGTCAGGCTCTCAGGATGAGGGAAGCGAGCAACCCTACAGCACCACGATGCCGGAATGCTTTGCCTTGTCGTCCGGCTCCACATGGATGGTGATCAGTGCTTCGCCGATTTCGGCGCGGATTGCCTGTTCCAGCTTGTCGCAGATGTCGTGCGCGGCGCTCACCGTGGTCGATCCCGCCACCACGAGATGGAAATCGATGAAAGTCATGCTGCCGGCGCGGCGGGTGCGCAGATCATGTGCCTCGATGGCGCCTTCGGCGTGGGCCGAGATGGTCTGCTTGATGGTGGCTAGTGTCGCCGGCTCCAGCGCTTCGTCCATCAGTCCGCTGAGCGATTGCTTCATCAGGCCCCAGCCTGCCCACAGGATGTTGAGCGCAACCAGCCCGGCAAGGATGGGATCGAGAATCGCAATGCCCGACACGGAAGCGATGATCACGCCGCCGAGCACGCCGACCGACGACCACACGTCGGTCATCAGATGATTGCCGTCGGCGGTCAGCGCGGGCGAACGCATTTTCTTGCCGGTGCGGATCAGAAGCCATGCCCAACCGGCATTGATCACGGTGGCTGCGGCATTTGCGGCAAGGCCGAGCCATGGTGTATCGAGCTGCCGCGGCGAGAGATAAGCGTGATACGCCTCGCGCAGGATCAGGACCGCTGCCAGCACGATCAGCACGCCTTCGAGCACGGCCGAAAAATACTCGGCCTTATGGTGCCCATAGGGATGTTCGTCGTCGGCAGGTTTTGCGCTGAAGCTGATGGCGAGATAGGCGACCAGCGCCGTCACAACATTCACGATGCTCTCGATCGCATCCGACAGCAGCGCGACGCTGCCGGTGAGGTGATAGGCCCAATACTTCAGTCCGAGCACAAGCAAGCCAACGGCAATGCTGCCTTGCGCAAGATTGCGAACGCTTGTCATGAAAAATCTCGTGTCGATGGAAATGCGGCGGCAACGCCGTCGTGCTCTAGACTGCGTGCGCAAGCGATGCAAGCTGTGTCAAGTTGCTGCAAACGCTTCGCATTATGATACGCAAAATGGAGGTGCGTTTGCAGTTCGCAGGTCGGGCTGAGTGAGGATGCAGACGCCGAAGCGATCCCCCAATGTCTGTGCGGCGGATAACGGAAATCGCGCCGCTGGATCCATTCTCAAGCGTGCCGACATTGCTCCCTTGCGCAGCAAGCCGCTTCGCGGAACCAGATTTATCGGAGAAAAATGCAGCTTTAGATCGTTCGTTGACAATCTGTCGCTGTGGCAGGCCCGTCACAGCGACGCGCAAAATGCGCTGCAGCACGTGTTCCGTGCCTGAATGACGTGCTCTTGAGCCTGTCACGACGCGCCGAACCTGTATGACAGGCGTGTCGCCTCGGTCGGCGGGTTGCAGTTGGGAATGGAAATGACTGGTTTGGCTGAAATGCGCTGGCCGCGCCTTGTGGCGTTGTTTGTTTTGCCTGCCGTGCTGGCAGGCTGCGTCAGCAGCGGTGGGATGATGTCGTCGGGCCTTGGCGGTTCATCCGCGAAATATGCCGAGCTGAATGACGGCGGCCACACGCTGCCGGCGATCGATGTCTCCAGCATCGATCCCGCCATGCTGCGCCAGCGCGTCGATTATCGGACGCGGGAGCCTGCCGGGACCATCGTGGTCGATACGGCCGCGCGTCATCTCTATCTCGTCGAGGGCGACGGCAAGGCGATGCGCTACGGCATCGGCGTCGGCAAGGCCGGTCTTGCTTTCGCCGGTAGCGCGACCATCAAGCGCAAGGCAGAATGGCCGCACTGGAGCCCGACCGAGAACATGATGAACCGCGAGCCGGCGCGCTATCGCCATCTGGCCAGCGGCATGGCCGGTGGCCTCGACAATCCGCTCGGGCCGCGCGCGATGTATCTCTATCAGGGCGATCGCGACACCATGTTCCGCATCCACGGCACGACGGAGCCGGAGACCATCGGCCACGCCGTGTCCAGCGGCTGCATCCGGCTGATGAATCAGGATGTCATCGACCTCTACAACCGCGTCAAGATCGGCAGTCGCGTGGTGGTGATCCAGGGCGGCCGGGCGGCAGAGTCTTAAAGGGCGAGCGGTGGACCAGCTAACGAAACGGCAGGTATAGGCCGATGCCTGCCGTTTCGCATTGAAATATCCATACGTGGAACGGTTGTCGTCCGGCATCGTCGATTGATGCTAAGGATCCGAGCATGAATCCGGCTCCCGTCTTCCGTTTCGCTCCCAGCCCGAATGGCTATCTCCATCTCGGCCACGCTTATTCGGCCCTGCTGAATTTCGATCTCGCGCGGCAGGCCGGCGGGCATTTGCTGCTGCGGATCGAGGATATCGATGTCACGCGTTGTCGGCCGGAATACGAGCAGGCGGTCTATGAGGATCTCGAATGGCTTGGGATCATCTGGGAGACGCCGGTGCGCCGGCAGTCCGATCATCTCGATGCCTATGTCGCCGCAAGCGACAGGTTGGCCGCGATGGGGCTGCTCTATCCCAGTTTCGAAAGCCGGGCGGAGATCGCACGGCTGGTGGCCGGCGAGGAGGCCAAGGGCCCATGGCCGCGCGATCCCGATGGTGCGCCGCTCTATCCGGGCACAGCAAAGTCCCTGTACGCCGACGAGGTCGCTGCACTGAAGCGCTCCGGGGCGCCGATGGCGCTGCGACTCGATATGGCTGCGGCGATCGAACGTGTCGGCGCGTTGACCTGGCAGGAGCAGGGCAGCGGCCCGGATGGCGAGACGGCGGAGGTCGCCGCGCGCCCGGACGCCTGGGGCGATGTTATTCTGGCCCGTAAGGAAGTGCCGACCAGCTACCATTTGTCTGTCGTCATCGATGATGCGCTGCAGGGTGTCACCGATGTCGTACGCGGCCAGGACCTGTTCTGGTCCACCAGTGTGCATCGTCTGCTGCAGGCGCTGCTCGGCCTGCCAGTGCCAGCCTATCGGCATCACGCCTTGCTGCGTGACGAGACCGGGGCGAAACTCGCAAAATCCCTGGCATCCACGGGGCTTCGCGAACTGCGCGCGCAAGGTATGACATCGGCGGATGTGCGCCGCCTCGCCGGATTGCCGCCCTATCCGTAACCTGGCGGGGTTATCCCAACGCAGATGCGGACGGTGACGTGACTCGGCACGGGGCGCCATGCCATGGTGCAAGGGACGAGTGGGCATCCAATGGCGCTGACATCGCGCGCGCCGCGCAAATCGCGGAAGCGCAGAACGACTATCGCAAAGCCGAAGACCGTGAAAGGGCGCGTCGCCAAGAAGGCCGTGCGAAAGCCGCGCATGGCGCCGGGGGCGGCACGTGCAGATGCAATGGTCGAACAAGCGCTGGCGATGTTCGCCCACGAGGTGCGCACGCCGCTCACTGGCATTCTCGCAGTCAGCGACCTGCTTGTCACCTCCGAGCTCTCGGAGCGCGAACGGCGCTGGGTCGAAACCATCCGGGCTGGTGCCGAACATCTCGCCGGCCTTGCGACCCTGTTCGTCGATGCCGCCAGAAGCCACAAGGCCAGGCTTGACCTGCGACGGGACTTCTTCGACCTGCGCACGCTGACGCGCGCCATCGGGGATTCGCTCGCCGGCCGTGCCACGGCGAAGGGGCTGCAGGCCGTGGTCACGGTCTCCGAGAAATTGCCGAATTTCGCCGTTGGAGATCCGGTCCGGCTGCGTGCGGCGTTGGAGAATCTGATCGACAACGCGGTGAAATTCACCGACAGCGGCAATGTCATACTGAAAGTCGCCTCGGTCCGCATCGCCGGCAAGGTTGGCGTGTCGTTCGCAGTATCCGACTCAGGGATCGGCCTGACGCCCGCAGAAACCAAAAAGCTGTTCCGGCCGTTCTCGCAGGCCAATGTCTCCATCGCCGCGCGCTTTGGTGGCGCCGGGCTCGGCCTGTTCTCGGTCAAGCAACTGGCCAGGGCGATGGGCGGCGATATCGCAGCAACGGCGCGGCAGGGCGGCGGCACGACATTTACGCTGACTGTGGCACTCGATCGGGTGCGCGGTGACATCGCGCAGATGGCGCAGTCGGAGCAGGCATCGGCCGGCGGCGCTGGCCGGCGCGTTCTCAGCGTCGAGGACAATCCGTTCGGTCGCGTGGTGCTGAATGCCATTCTTACCGAACTTGGCCATCATGCCGAATTCATCGGCCGCGGCGAGGATGCCGCGATACGGGTCGCGGAAGGCGGTTTCGATGCGGTGTTGATGGACATGGTGCTGCCGGATATCAGCGGCGTCGAGGCGATCCGTCAGATTCGCGCGTTGAAGAAGCCGTATGGCGGCATCGCCGTCATCGGCGTCTCCGGCCGCGGCGAGGATGAGGCCGCGGCGCGTCAGGCCGGCGCCGACAGTTTCCTGATCAAACCGGTTTCTCCACGTGCTCTAGCGACTGCGCTGCTTGCAACGAAACGCCGTTCGGCAGCCGCGAACGGATGATCGCTGCATTCAGCGCGCCGCCGAACACGAAGATCGCGGCGATGAAATACAAGAACACCAGTGCGATGATCACCGAGGCGAGCCCGGCATACATCGTCACGTAGTTATTGGCGAAGCGCGCGAGATAAAGGCCGAAGCCGATGGCGGCGGCCAGCGAGCCCAGCATCGTGAATACGATGCCGGGCAGGATCTGCGGAAAGGTTCGCCGCCCCGCCGGCAGCCGGCTATGCAGGATGACGAGAGCGATGAGCATCGCCGCGACGGTGATGCCGTAGCGAGCGACCGTGAGTAGCCGCTCGTTGTTCTCCACCATCAGAGGCACGTAACGCCGCACGATTTCCAGCACCAGCGGGCCGAGCACGATCAGGAAGGCCATCACCAGCGCCGTCGCCGCAGCGATCAGCGTGTAGCCGATGGATTCCAGCCGCAGCCAGTACCAGCGGCGTGGCTCGGTTACCGAATAGGCGCGGTTCAGCGCCACCCGCAGGCTCTCGACACCATTGGAGGCAAAGTAGAGCGCGAGCACGAGACCGATGGTCAAGGCATCGCCGCGTGTCGTGGTGAGCACCTGATGGATCTGGCCGGATAACGCATTGGATACCTGGTCGGGCCAGATCTCGAGCAGCAGGTTCATGGCCTGATCGGCGAGATCCCGGGAGCCGAAAAAACCCGCCAGCGAGGTCAGCACGATCAGGAACGGAAACAAGGCCATCAACGTGGACAGCGCGATATGGCTGGCGATCGCCCAGCCGTCATCGGTGAGAAAACGGTAGAAGGCGTCGAGGCCGATATCGAAGGCGATGCGTATCTGCCTCACAGTCCACCTCGTTAGCGGCTTCGCCAAATCGGCCTGCCTACGCGAGCTTCGGATATATAACGTCCAAAAGCCAGAACGTTGCCTAATCCATCTGCATGACAGCCGTGGCGCTATGCGGGCGAGCGGCGCATGCGGCATGGCAAATCGGCAGAACATTCCCTACATTTGCGGTCGCCGATCATTCATCGAGGACCCCCCATGACCGTTCACCAGCGCAACATTGCCACCGTCGATCCCGTGAAGCTCGATCGGCTTGCCGAGGTCGCTGTCAAAGTGGGGCTGCAGCTGGCGCCGGGACAGGATCTATTGCTGACGGCCCCGGCCGCGGCACTGCCGTTGGTGCGCAAGATTGCCGAACATGCCTACAGGGCCGGCGCCGGTCTGGTGACGCCGTTCTTCTCCGACGAGGAAATGACGCTGGCCCGTTATCGCTACGGCCATGAAGATACCTTCGACCGCGCGGCCGGCTGGCTCTATGAGGGCATGGCCAAGGCGCTCGGCAACAACACCGCCCGCCTTGCCGTCGTCGGCGACAATCCGATGCTGCTGTCGAACGAGGACCCGGCCAAGGTCTCGCGCGCAAGCAAGGCTAATTCGATCGCCTATCAGCCGGCACTGCAGAAAATCGCGGGCTTCGACATCAACTGGAACATTGTCGCTTATCCGACGCTCTCCTGGGCCAGGCAGGTTTTTCCCGGCGATGAGGACGACGTCGCTGTGCAGAAACTCGCCGAGGCGATTTTTGCCGCGTCGCGTGTGGACAATGCCGATCCCATCGCTGCCTGGGCCGCGCATAACGCCTCGCTGCGCGCCCGCACCGATTGGCTCAACGGCCAGCGCTTCCATTCGCTGCATTTCAAGGGGCCGGGCACCGATCTCGTGGTCGGCCTTGCCGACGGTCACGAATGGGAGGGCGGCGCCTCGACTGCGAAAAACGGCATCGTCTGCAACGCCAATATCCCGACCGAGGAAGTCTTCACCACGCCGCACGCTGCGCGGGTGAGCGGTCACGTCCGTTCCACCAAGCCGCTGTCCTATCAGGGCACGTTGATCGAAGACATCGCGGTGCGCTTCGAGGATGGCAGAATCGTCGAGGCCACGGCCTCGCGGGGCGAAGCGGTACTGAACAAGGTGCTCGACACCGACGAAGGGTCGCGCCGTCTCGGCGAAGTGGCGCTGGTGCCGCACTCGTCGCCGATCTCAGCCAGCGGTCTGTTGTTCTACAACACGCTATTCGACGAAAATGCCGCCTGCCACATCGCGCTCGGCCAGTGTTATTCGAAATGCTTTGTCGGCGGTGACAAGCTAACGCCTGAACAGATCGCAGCGCAGGGCGGCAACAAGAGCTTCATCCATATCGACTGGATGATTGGCTCTGGCGAGATCGATATCGATGGCGTTCAAACGGATGGTCGCCGTGTGCCGGTGTTCCGCAAGGGAGAATGGGCCTGACTGAGATCAGCGCCCGACGCGCGACCAGTTCTCGCTGCCGCAAAGGGCGCCGACGCAGCCTTCGACCTTCAGCGTATCCGGCCCGGTGAGCGAGACATTGCTCACATAATATCGGCCATCATCGGCATTGTAGATCTGGCCCGACCACGCATTGGCGCCGGCCGGCTTCATGCCGAAGAACAGATGAATGCCGATCATCGAACGCGTGGCGAGTTTCGGATCGGGATTCTTGTCGTCGATCGGTGGCTGGCCGGTGCGCGGATCGATCTTGTCGCGCAGCGAAACGATGGTACCGCAAAGCTGCGTGCCGCATTTGCTGACACGCACATTGGCATCGCCGGCCTGGGTCTGCCACACGCCGCTGATATCGCCACCGGACTGCGCGTGGGTCGGGCCCGCGAGTGCAACGCCCAGCAATGCGGTCATGACGGCGGCGCGGATGATCATGTGGTTCTCCTCGGATCAGGCGGCTTGCATAGCAAGAAAACGGATTCGTGCAATTGGCGTGAGACGCCAGGGTAAAGCGAAATTGTCGCGATTAACGAGATTTGATCGGGATCGTGCCAAGTCGTAACTTCCGACCGCAGAGAAGATGCGCGCCGACTGTAAACCTGTTTGAATTGCGGGAAGATTGCGATCGTTTGTAGATCGGTATTGCGTTGCTATTGTCTGACCGTGGCGGAGATCACCATGGCAGACCGCATAGGTCCAACTCTCCCTCATGCGGCGCGCGCTTCAGATAATAGACCAGAGGCTGCATGACATCGAAGCGGATGCGCTCGCCCTTCTGTTGTGCGAACACATCGCCCATGAAAGGCTTCCAGTTGCGGCTCGTATAAAATCCCGTCATTGGGGGATCGCAGAACAGCAGCGCGAAATCGTTCGAACGCTCGTCGCGCAACGTGTGCAAGGCTGCGTCCATCGCCACGCTGGCCAGTCCTTGACGGCGAAAATCCGGATGCGTGAGAACGCCGCCGATCCCGCCGATCCGGATCGGACGTTCTCGCCAAACGCCCTGGCGACGATACAGCCCCACATGGCAGACCGGCTGCTCGTCAGCCTCGACAATCACGCGTAGATCCGCATGCGCGAATTCCACATTCGCCCAGGCGCGTTGCGCGACGGTCTCTGCGGGCCAGACGAGGTCGTACAGTGGCTTGACGCGCGGCCAGGCCTGATCGCCCGTCACGATTTCGATCTCGATGCTCATTTCCGCTGATGACCCCTGCGTCCGGTGCAGCCTTATAGAGCGGAGTATGGGTAGAAACTTGTCGAATCCGGTGCTTAGGTGAGAAAAATTTTCCAGTAATATTATGGGCTGTGGAATGACCGAGGCGGAGCTTACCAAGTATCAGCGCTGGGCGATTTTGGCCGGTGCAGCGACGCTGCTCAGTCTGGCCATGGGCATGCGCCAGAGCTTTGGCCTCTTTCAGCCGTCGATTTTGCGCGACACCGCGATCACGACTGCCGATTTCTCGCTGGCGACGGCCTTGCAGAACGTCATCTGGGGAATTTCGCAGCCTTTCGTCGGCGCCATCGCCGATCGCTTCGGCACCCGCTGGGTGATGATCTCCGGCGTGCTGATTTACGCGGCCGGTCTCGTGTTCATGCTGTTTGCCACCACACCGCTCTATTTCACTCTCGGTGCCGGCTTGTGTGTCGGTCTCGCGCTGTCCTGTACGGCGTCGAGCATGACGATGACGGTCGCCTCGCGCTCGGTCTCGGCCGCCAAACGCAGCGTCACCATGGGTGCAGTGTCGGCGGCGGGCTCGCTCGGTCTCGTCATCGCGTCGCCTTTGGCACAGACACTGATCTCCACCGCTGGCTGGCAGGTGGCGCTGATCGGTTTCCTCGGTCTCGTCGCCGTCATGCTGCCAGCCGCTTTGCTAGCCGGCCAATCCGACAAGATCGAGCGTGCGGCCGCGGACGAACTGCCGCAATCGCTCGGCCAGGTGGTGCAATCTGCACTCGGCCATTCCGGTTATATCGTGCTGGCGCTGTCATTTTTCGTGTGTGGCCTGCAACTCGTCTTCATCACGACCCACCTGCCGAACTACCTTGCGACCTGCGGCCTCGATGCCTCGTTGGGCGCCACGGCGCTTGCGCTGGTCGGCCTGTTCAATGTGTTTGGCTCCTACGCATTCGGGTGGCTCGGCGGCCGCTATCCGAAGCAGATTTTGCTCGGCGGAATTTATATCGCGCGCTCGCTGGCGCTGGCCGCCTATTTCTATTTTCCGGCGACGCCCACCACAACCATGGTGTTTGCCGCGGTGCTCGGCTCGCTCTGGCTCGGCGTGGTGCCGCTGGTGAATGGTCTCGTGGCACAATTGTTCGGGCTGCGGTTCATGGCAACGCTCACCGGCATCGCCTTTCTCAGCCATCAGGCGGGTTCTTTCATGGGAGCGTGGGGCGGCGGCGTGATTTTCGCGCATCTCGGCAATTACGATCGTGCCTGGCAGGCTGCGGTGGTCATCGGCCTGATTGCCGGCTGCTTCCAGATGCTGATGAACGTCAAACCGCCGGTGCTACGCGATGCCGTGCCGCGGGTCATGCCGAACGCGGCTTGATTGCGGAGAGGGGTGGGCGATTTAACGGGAACCTTCTATAAAGGTTCCCGTTAAGCCAACTCTCCCATCAAAGTGGATCTTGACCCCATGACCTTCACGCTTCCCGATCTGCCTTACGCCTATGATGCGCTCGCGCCCCATATGTCGAAGGAAACGCTGGAATTCCATCACGATAAGCACCATCAGGCTTACGTGACCAACGGCAACAACCTGCTGAAGGGCACCGAATTCGAGGGCAAATCGCTCGAGGAGATCGTCAAGGGCTCGTTCGGCAAGAATGCGGCGCTGTTTAACAATGCCGGCCAGCACTACAACCATCTCCATTTCTGGAACTGGATGAAGCCGAACGGCGGCGGCGACAAGCTGCCGGGCCGCCTCGCCAAGAAGATCGACGAGGATCTCGGCGGTCTCGACAAATTCAAGGCCGATTTCGCGGCCGCCGGCGCTGGCCAATTCGGTTCGGGCTGGGCCTGGCTCGCTGTCAAGAACGGCAAACTCGAAGTTTCGAAGACCCCGAACGGTGAAAATCCGCTGGTGCACGGCGCGACCCCGATCCTCGGCGTCGACGTGTGGGAGCACTCCTACTACATCGACTACCGCAACCGCCGTCCGGACTATCTGAAGGCGTTCGTCGATAACCTCGTCAACTGGGAATATGTGGACGAGCTGTTCGGCAAGGCGGCCTGATCGTCTTTGCGCTTCATAGCGCGAGGGAAGGGCGGCGGCGGCAAGCCGCCGTCCTTTTCTTTTCCGCGGACATCCTTGTGTCGTGCCGTTCCGCCGCCACGCCTTGCCGTCGCAGATGTGCTGCGGCAAAACGGTTCAACGTGAGCGAACAAGCACGGCGGGTATTCGATGAATTTCGTTCTGGTTTTTGTCGGTGGTGGCCTCGGCGCGACGCTGCGCCATGTGATCAACGTCACTTGCGCTCGCTGCATGCCTCCCGGATTTCCATGGGGCACCTTCATCATCAATGTCAGCGGCTCGACCGTGATGGGCCTAATTGCGGGTTATCTCGCCTTCAAAGGCGAGGCCTCGCAGCCCTGGCGGCTGTTCCTCATGACCGGCATCCTCGGTGGCTACACGACCTTCTCGGCCTTTTCGCTCGACGCCGCGCTGCTCTACGAACGCGGCGAACTCGGTCTTGCGCTGGCCTATGTCCTCGGCTCGGTCGTGCTTTCCATCGCGGGCCTGTTCGCAGGGCTGGCTCTGGTGCGTCACTTCGCCTGACGGCTGCTTGCGCTACGTTATAATGTAACATAGATTGAAGGCATAGCGCCTGAGGGCGCGTTGTTTTCATTGGCCTTTTGGCCGCTACACCGGTTTCGGCCCGTCATGGCGCACGCGCATTCTCACGACCACGACCATCATCATGGTCACGCGCACGGCCATGCCCATCACAGCCATGACCCTGCCAGCCCGCATCCGGCCCAGCCATCGCCATGGTCGATCCTGCGTATGTCGCTGCCTGGCCGGCTTGCCGCCGCGCTGGCGGTCTCCGTAGCGCTGTGGGCGGTGGTTTTGCTGGCGATGAGGCCGTCATGACCGCGCAGCTCACCTTTCGCGACGTCACCCTCGGCTATGACCGCCATCCCGCCGTGCATCATCTGAACGGTGAGGTTTTGCCGGGCGCCTTGCTTGCCGTGATCGGCCCCAACGGCGCCGGCAAGTCGACGCTGTTCCGTGGCATTGTCGGCATTCTCAAGCCGCTGGCCGGCAAAATTACGCTCGGCAGCCTCAAGCCGCATGACGTCGCCTACCTTCCGCAAAGCGTCGATATCGATCGCACCTTTCCAATCTCGGTGTTCGATTTCGTCGGCACCGGTCTGTGGCGCAGCACGGGTATTTTCGGCGGCATCGGCAGGAAAGCCCGCGCGCAGATCGCACAGGCGCTTGCTGCCGTCGGTCTCAACGGCTTCGAGAACCGCAATATCGGCACGCTCTCCGGCGGCCAGATGCAGCGCATGCTGTTCGCGCGGGTGCTGTTGCAGGATGCGGATGTGATCGTGCTCGACGAGCCGTTCAACGCCGTCGATGCCAAGACGACCATGGACTTGATCGCGCTGGTGCAGCGCTGGCACGGCGAAGGGCGCACGGTGCTGGCTGCCCTGCATGACATGGAGATGGTGCGCGCGTACTTCCCGCAAACGCTGCTGCTGGCGCGTGGTGCGGTGGCGTGGGGGAAGACGACCGACGTGCTGACCTCGGACAATCTCAGCGAAGCGCGCCGCATGTGCGAGGCCTTTGACGATACTGCCGCGGCCTGTGCGCTCGATCATGTGCGATCGCAGGCGGCATAGCGATGCTTTACGACGCGTTGATCGCGCCTTTCGTCGATTTCGAGTTCATGCGCCGGGCGCTGGCCGGTGTCATTGCATTAGCTCTCGGTGGTGCGCCGATCGGCGTGTTCCTGATGTTGCGGCGGATGAGCCTTGTCGGCGACGCCATGGCCCATGCGATCCTCCCCGGGGCCGCGATCGGCTTCCTTTTCTCCGGCCTCAATCTTTTCGCCATGACGTTTGGCGGTTTGATTGCCGGTTTCTCCGTCGCACTGCTTGCAGGCCTCGTCTCGCGCGTCACGGTGATCAAGGAAGACGCATCCCTCGCAGCGTTCTATCTGGTCTCGCTCGCGATCGGCGTCACCATCGTTTCCATGCGCGGCACCAATATCGATCTGCTGCATGTGCTGTTCGGCAACATTCTCGCCCTCGATGATCAGACGCTGCTGGTGATTGCTTTCAACGCGACGATCACGCTTGCCGTGATGGCCGTGATCTATCGACCGTTGGTGATCGAATGCGTCGACCCGGTTTTCCTGCGCTCCGTGTCGCGTGCAGGCGCACCGGCGCATCTGGCCTTTCTCGCCCTCGTCGTCGTCAATCTCGTCAACGGTTTTCATGCGCTCGGCACGTTGCTCGCGGTCGGGCTGATGATCCTTCCCGCCGGCATCGCGCGGTTCTGGTCGCGCGATATCACCGGCATGATGCTGATCTCGGTCGCGAGCGCGATGGTCTCGGGCTATGGCGGGCTCGTCATTTCGTTCCAGACCAAGGTGCCATCAGGGCCTGCGATCATCCTCGTGGCAGCGGCCTTGTACGTGTTTTCAGTGTTCTTCGGCAGCGTGTCCGGATTGGTCAAACAGTTGTTTCCGGGCCGACATCTTGAGGCTTAGTTGTGACTTTCTTGCGTAATTCTTGCGGCGCGCTGCTCGGCGCCTTTGTCTTGCTCGCCTCGTCGATCACGCCGTCCTTGTCGCAGGACAAGATGAACGTCGTCGCCAGTTTTTCCATTCTGGGTGACCTGGTGCGCAATGTCGGTGGCGAGCGAGTCGCTGTGACCACCCTGGTCGGTCCCAATGGCGACGCACATGTCTACACGCCGACGCCAGCCGATGCGAAAACCATCACCTCGGCAAAACTGGTCTTTGTGAATGGCTTCGGCTTCGAAGGCTGGCTGCCTCGGCTGGTCAAATCTGCTGGCGGCAAGACCGATATCGTCACCGCCACGCAAGGCATCAAGCCGCGCGAGGCGGAGGAGGGCGGCCACGATCACGGCGGCAGGCACGATCACGGCCACGAGGATCCGCATGCCTGGCAGTCGGTCGCCAATGCGAAAATCTATGTCGCCAATATCCGCGATGCGCTGACCAAGGCCGATCCGGCGGGAGTGGATGTCTATAAGGCCAATGCCGAGAATTACCTGAGCGAGCTGACCAAAGTGGAAGGCGAGGTGAAGGCCGCCGTCGCGGGCATTCCGGAAGCGAAGCGTAAGGTCATCTCGACCCACGATGCCTTCGGCTACTTCGCTGCAGCTTACGGCATCCAGTTCGTGGCACCGCAGGGCGTCTCCACCGAATCCGAAGCCTCGGCGCGCGATGTGGCCCGTATCATCACCCAGATACGGCAGACGAAAATTCCGGCCGTGTTTCTGGAAAATGTGAGCGATCCCCGCCTGATCCGCCGGATTGCCGCCGAGACCGGGGCGAAGATCGGCGGAACGTTGTATTCGGACAGTTTGACGGCCGAAAACGGCGACGCCCCCACTTACATTGCCATGGTCAGGCACAATATAAAGGCGCTGGCGGGCGCGCTGACCCCATAAGCCGCGCCTGCACAGCCCTCATCCAAAGGAGCTCGCGCCAGCGGGTGTCTCGACGGATGGCGGCCTACCTCGATCTTCGTCTTCACCCTTCGAGACGCGCGCGAGGGCGCGCTCCTCAGGGTGAGGGCCGCGCCTGGAGAACCTCTGCGATGACCACTGCCGCTGCCGAAAAAATCCCCGTGACCGTGCTGACCGGCTATCTTGGCGCCGGCAAGACCACGCTCCTGAACCGCATCCTCACGGAGAACCACGGCAAGAAATACGCCGTCATCGTCAATGAGTTCGGCGAGATCGGCATCGACAACGACCTCATTATCGGCGCGGATGAGGAAGTGTTCGAGATGAACAATGGCTGCGTCTGTTGCACCGTGCGCGGCGATCTCGTGCGCATTCTCGAAGGATTGATGAAGCGCAAGGGCAAGTTCGACGCCATCATTGTCGAGACCACGGGTCTCGCCGATCCCGCGCCCGTCGCGCAGACCTTCTTCGTCGATGAGGACGTGCAGGCCAATGCGCGGCTTGACGCGGTCGTTACGGTGGCCGATGCCAAGTGGCTGAGCGACCGTCTCAAGGATGCGCCGGAAGCCAAGAACCAGATCGCCTTTGCCGACGTCATCGTGCTCAACAAGACCGATCTTGTCACCGCGCCCGAGCTCGCCGAAGTCGAAGCCCGCATCCGCGCGATCAATCCCTATGCGAGGCTTCATCGCACCCAGCGTGCGCAGGTGAAGCTGGAAGACGTGCTCGACCGCGGCGCCTTCGATCTCGATCGCATCCTCGAGATCGAACCGGAATTCCTCGAAGCCGGCGATGGTCACGATCATCATCACGATCACGGCCATGATCATCATCACCACCACGATCATGACCACGGCCATGGCCTCAAGCACTATCATGACGAGGACATGCAATCGCTGTCGCTGCGCACCGACAAGGCGCTCGATCCCTCGACTTTCATGCCCTGGCTGCAGGACCTGATGGCCAGAGAGGGCGGCAAGATCCTGCGCTCCAAGGGCATCATCTCCTTCGTCGGCGATGACGACCGCTATGTCTTCCAGGGCGTGCATATGATGCTGGAAGGCGATCACCAGCGCCCCTGGCGCGACGACGAGAAGCGCGAAAGCCGCCTCGTTTTTATCGGCCGCGAACTGCCCGAGCAGACGATCCGCGACGGCTTCGAACGCTGCATCCCCGCCTGATGTCCGATTTCAATCCGCTCAAGGAGCAAGAGTCGATCGTCTCCGTCACCGACCGCGTGGTCGGGGTCACGATCGGCGCAGCCGTGTCGGCCGTGCATTTTCTCGGCGACAAAGCTGTGTTCGTCGGTGCCGAAGAGAAGGTGACGCTGGTCGATCAGGGTGGCAGCGCAGCGCCCGTCGATGTCGCCTTCGGTGGCATCCTGTGCTCGGCGTCCGACGGCAAGCGTATCGCCATGGGGGCGGACGACGGCAAGGTGCTGATCGTCGATCAGGCGGGCGCGGTCTCGACCTTTGCCACCGATGCCAAGCGGCGCTGGATCGACAATGTCGCTCTGCATCCCGATGGCGCCGTGGCGTGGTCGGCCGGCAAGACGGCCTTTGTGCAGGCGCCGAAGGGCGAGGTGAAGAGTTTCGATGTGCCGTCCACCGTCGGCGGCCTCGCTTTCGCGCCGAAAGGCATGCGGCTCGGCATCGCGCACTACAATGGCGTGACGCTGTGGTTTCCCAACATGGCCGGCAGCGCCGAAGTGCTGGAATGGCAGGGCTCGCATCTGGCCGTCACTTTCAGCCCCGATAACAAGTTTCTCGTCACTGCGATGCATGAGCCGGCGCTGCATGGCTGGCGCCTCGCCGATGGCAAACATATGCGGATGACCGGCTATCCCGCCCGTGTGCGTTCGATTGCCTGGACTGCCGGCGGCAAAGGCCTCGCGACCTCGGGCGCAGATACCGTGATCGTCTGGCCGTTCACCACCAAGGACGGCCCGATGGGCAAGGAGCCCGCGATGCTGGCACCGCTGCAGGCCAAGGTCACCGCGGTTGCCTGCCATCCCAAGCAGGACATCCTTGCTTGCGGCTATAGCAATGGCACGGTTCTGATGGTGCGTCTGGTCGATGGCGCCGAGATTCTGGTCCGCGCCAACAAGGGCGAGCCGGTGACGGCGCTCGCCTGGAATGCCCGTGGCTCGCTGCTGGCCTTTGCAGACCAGGCGGGCGATGCGGGACTGCTGGCGGTGTAACGCCGTCCCTCATCCTGAGGAGCCGCGCAGCGGCGTCTCGAAGGATGGCCGAAGAGCGCCGGGCCAAGCCATCTCATGGTTCGAGACGGCGCTGTCAGCGGTGCAGTTGCGCCGCTAGGACTCCTCACCTCCGCCTGAACGCACCTGCGTTCAGGCGGAGGGACGCCCATTGTCATTCGCCCGTCATCTCCTGTACGCATGCAGGCAGCATGAAATTTATCGCCACCTTTCAGACCCTGGATTTCCTCGACACGTTGTTGAGCCTGGCAACGGCCTTTGTGTTGGGGACGCTGATCGGCGCCGAGCGGCAATACCGCCAGCGCACGGCGGGCCTGCGCACCAATGTGCTGGTGGCGGTAAGCGCGGCGGCCTTCGTCGATCTCGCCATGAAGCTCGACGGCTCCGGCGGCGCGGTGCGGGTGATCGCCTATGTCGTGTCCGGCATCGGCTTCCTCGGCGCCGGCGTCATCATGAAAGAAGGGATGAATGTTCGCGGCCTGAATACGGCGGCGACGTTGTGGAGTTCGGCGGCTGTCGGCTCCTGTGCCGGCGCCGACATGATCGTGCAGGCGACCGCTCTGACGGTGTTCGTGCTGGCCGGCAATACGCTGTTGCGGCCGTTGGTGAATGCGATCAACCGCTCGCCGATCGATGCGCTGTCCTCGGAAGTCACCTATTACATGCGCCTGACGGTCACACCGGATGCGGTGGCCGTGATGCGCGAGAAGCTGCAGGACGCGTTAGAGGCCGCCAAATATCCGGTCGGCGATGTTGAGGTGAATGAGCTGAGCGAGACGCAGCGCGAGATCGTCGCCACGCTGGTGTCGACCGCGGTCGATCCGAAAGAGCTCGATGCGGTGCTCGTGAAACTCGAGACACATCCCGGCGTCCGCAATGCCACCTGGGATTCCAGCACCAAAGAGTGACGGTCTCCGTCGCGGGAACCTTGGGCCCGCGCATCCGTTGTCGCCGCATAGTCAATTGCGGTGGACGCCATGCCCTCGATGAAATCGATGATGTTCCGAAAATGCCTTGCGGTCGCTGCCCTGGCGATCATGGGAGCAGGCACGTCCACATCGGCGTCCGCTGGCCTCACCATGGACCCGCCGCGCGCCCGGCTGGTCCAGGCCACCCAACCGCTGCAATCGACGCCAGGCGCGGAAAGCAAGCCGCCGGCGCCCGCCGAGCCCGGCACCACCGGTCAGCGCCCGCACGAGACGCCGCCGCAGCCTGCGCGGCCCGATGCCGACGCCAAGGATGCCGGGACAAAGCCCGCGCTGCCGCCTGCGCCGGCTGAGAAAACGGCGCCACCGATCAAGTAGGATGGGGATGAGCGCAGGAGCAGCATGCCGGAGTGATACCCATCCTGCACGTTGCCGTGTCAGTCGCCATTCGGATCCAGCAGCGTCAGCGTAATCCAGTGCGCCTCAAGGGCCGGTTTCTTCACGCCTTCGATCTCGATGACGGTGTCCCATGCCGATTGGATCGACACTGCACGTTCCGTCAGCCCCACCAGATGAAACTTGCCGCGCACGCGGGCGCCGACTTTCACTGCACTGTTGAAGCGCACGCGATCGAAACCGTAGTTCACACCCATGCGCGCGCGTTCCACACCTGGCATGGCATCGAAGGCGAGCGTCGACAGCAGAGACAATGTCAGAAAGCCATGCGCGATCGTGCCGCCGAAAGGTGTTTCCCTGGCGCGCTCGGGATCGACATGGATGAACTGATAGTCGAGCGTGGCGTCGGCAAAGGTGTTGATCATGGATTGATCGACCGTCACCCAGTCCGACACCAGCTCTTCGCCGTTCAGCAGCTTGCGATAGTCATCCAGCGGGATGAGTTTGGCGCGGATGACTTCGAGCTGCTGTGTAGCACGTTCTGCGTATGACACCGTGTGAGTCCTTGTGTTCGCCGGTTGTTGTCTAGCACAGGTTTCAACTGACGAGAGAAGGGCGGGGGCGGATTAGCGCAGCTTAATCCGCCGGCCAAGTTCATTGCTGAAACTCCTGTCAGCCACCTTCGCTGCCGATCCCTCATGGTGAGGAGGCGCTTTTTCAGCGCCGTCTCGAACCAAGAGGCCCATGGCGACGCGCTCTGCGGCCATCCTTCGAGACGCGGCCAGATGGCCGCTCCTCAGGATGAGGACGGAGTTTGTGAGGTTCAGGGCTGCACTACCAGCCCTGAACCAGGATGTTCTTGAACTGCCAGGGATCCGAGGTGTCGAGGTCTTCCGGGAACAGGCCCGGACGGCCTTCGAGGGGCGTCCAGTCGGTGTAGTAGCCCTTCACCGGGCCGAGATAGGGCAGCTGGATTTCCAGCAGGCGCTCGAAGTCCATTTCGTCGGCTTCGACGATGCCTTCGTTCGGATTTTCCAGAGCCCAGACCATGCCGCCGAGCACGGCGGAGGTCACCTGCAGGGCTGTGGCGTTTTGATAGGGCGCGAGCCTGCGCGTCTCCTCGATGGAGAGCTGCGAGCCGTACCAATAAGCATTGTTGTCGTGGCCGAACAGCAGAACGCCGAGCTCGTCGATGCCATCGACGATCTCGTTTTCATCCAGGATGTGATGCTTCTCCTGCATCTTCGCGGCGCGGCCGAACATTTCGTGCAGCGACAACACGGCATCGTCTGCGGGGTGATAGGCATAGTGGCAGGTCGGACGATAGACGGCCTTGCCCGATGCATCGCGCACCGTGAAATAATCGGAGATCGAGATCGATTCGTTGTGGGTGACGAGGAAACCGTATTGCGCGCCGCGGGTCGGACACCAGGTGCGCACGCGTGTGTTGGCACCGGGCTGCATCAGATAGATCGCAGCACCGCAGCCGGCTTCATGGGTCTTGGCATTCTCCGGCATCCACTTCTCATGGGTGCCCCAGCCGAGTTCGGACGGCTGCACGCCTTCCGACAGAAAACCTTCCACCGACCAGGTGTTGACGAACACGTCCGGCTCTTTCGGATTCTTCGAGCGCTGGGTGTCGCGTTCGGCGATGTGGATGCCCTTGATGCCGGCCTGGCGCATCAGGTCGGCCCATTCAGCCTTGGTTTTCGGCTTCGGCGCATTCAGCTTGAGGTCGGCGGCGACATTCAGCAGCGCCTGCTTGACGAAGAACGACACCATGCCGGGATTGGCGCCGCAGCAGGACACGGCCGTGGTCGAGCCGGGCTTGCGCGCGCGCTTGGCCGCCAGCGTGTTTTCGCGCAGCGCATAGTTGGAGCGCGCTTCGGGGCCCTTGGTGGCGTCGAAATAGAAGCCGAGCCACGGCTCGTTGACGGTGTCGATATAGAGCGCGCCGATCTCGTTGCAGAGCTCCATGATGTCGGTGGAGCCGGTGTCGACCGAGAGGTTCACGCAAAAGCCCTGGCCGCCGCCTTCGGTGAGCAGCGGGCTGAGGAGTTCGCGGTAGTTGTCCTTGGTCACGGCCTGCTGGATGAAGCGCACGCCGTGCTTTTCGCAATGCGCCTTGCGGCCCTCGTCCTTCGGATCGATCACGGTGACGCGCGACTTGTCATAGTCGAGGTGGCGCTCGATCATCGGCAGCGTGCCTTTGCCGATCGAGCCGAAGCCAACCATGACGATGGGGCCGGTGATCTTCGCGTAGATCTGCGAGGGAATGGTCATCCAGTTTTTCTCCTGTCATTCCGGGATGCGCCTTCGGCGCAGACCCGGAATCTTGTCATGTCGGGATTCCGGGTTCGCAGCTTACGCGGCGCCCCGGAATGACGGTGTGCGGCCTGATGGCCTTACGAGCGACGTTTTGCCGTCACTTCGATTTCGACTTTCATCTCCGGCTTGTAGAGCCCCGCGACCACGAGCAGGGTCGCGGCCGGGCGGATTTCACCGAGATGCTCACCGGTGACCGCGAACACCTTGTCGGCGTCTGCGGCGTCAGTGATGTAGTAGGTGGCGCGTACGATGTCGGCCATGGTGAATCCGGCTTCCTTCAACGCGCCTTCAATGGTCTTGAAGCAGTTCTGTGTCTGCGCCGTGACATCGGCCGGCAGCGTCATGGTGGTGTAGTCGTAGCCGGTGGTGCCGGAGACGAAGCAGAAATCGCCATCGACCACCGCGCGGCTGTAGCCGGCGGTCTTCTCGAACGGCGATCCCGTGGAAATCAGCTTGCGGGTCATTGCGAGGCTCTCCTGCAGAGATGAGCCCCGCAATGCCGTGTCTGGAAGGTCAAATCAAGCCGCGAGGGCAGATGGCGTGAGCTCGGTATCAGTGTGGCGGACCCGCTTACCGCTCGGCAGAATGATGCCGCGAGCGCGGTCCAGCGCACCGGGCTTCAACTCCAAGCCGAGCAGGCGTTCGGGCTCGAACGGGCCGGGGAGGGCCAGCATGTTCATCCGCTCCGACGTGAAACCGAAGCGGGCATAATAGGGCGCGTCCCCGAGCAGCAGGATGGCGCCGTGGCCACGCGCCGCGGCTTCGGTGATCGCATGCGTCATCAGCGCGGCGCCGATGCCGAGGGTGCGCACCGAGGGATCGACCGCCAGGGGGCCGAGCATCAAGGCGGCTCGGCCCCCGGCGTCGACATGCCAAAGCCGGATCGTGCCGACCAGCTTGCCCTCGTGGTCCACCGAGAAGGCGAGGCCTTCCGCGGGCAGTCGTCCGTCACGCAGTCGCTGGCAGGTGCGGGCATGGCGCGCGGCGCCGAAGCACACATCCAGCAGGGATTCACGGGCGGCGATGTCGAAGCCGGTTTCCGCACGGATCACGAACGGAGCGGCTGCGATGGTCGGGGCGATAATGTTGGTCTCGTGCAGAACGGTCATGGCATGGTCCCCACTCCGCTTGCGGCGGAGTGTTGTCATTCCGGTGAGTGACGGGATGAGAGCCGGCGAACCGGATCTCGCTTTCTTCTCCCTCTCCCGCGCTTGCGGGGGAGGGTCGGGGTGTGGGTAGCCACAGGCTCAGGAGCGTGTGGCACCCCCACCCGCCCGGCTTCGCTACGCCGGACGACCTCCCCACCTAGCCAAGCTTCGCTTCGCGCGGGGGGAGGTGAAGATCAAATATGATATGTCTTCAGCGGCGGGATGCCGTTGAAGGCCACCGCCGAATAGGTCGAGGTATACGCCCCGGTGCCCTCGATCAGCAGCTTGTCGCCGATCTCCAGCGTGACGGGCAACGGATATGGCACCTTCTCATACAGCACGTCGGCCGAATCGCAGGTCGGGCCGGCGAGCACGCAGGGCGCCATTTCCGCGCCGTCGTGACGCGTACGGATCGCGTAGCGGATCGACTCGTCCATCGTCTCGGCGAGACCGCCGAACTTGCCGATGTCGAGATAAACCCAGCGATTGTCGTCCTCGTCGCTCTTCTTCGAGATCAGCACGACCTCGGTCTCGATGATGCCGGCGTTACCGACCATGCCGCGGCCCGGCTCGATGATCGTCTCCGGAATCGCGTTGCCGAAATGCTTGCGCAGCGCGCGGAAGATCGAACGGCCGTATTGCACGACCGGCGGCACGTCCTTGAGATACTTGGTCGGGAAACCGCCACCCATATTCACGAGGGTGAGGTTGATGCCGCGCTCGGCGCAGTCACGGAACACCGACGAGGCCATCGCCAGCGCGCGGTCCCATGCCTTCACCTTGCGCTGCTGCGAGCCGACATGGAACGAGATGCCGACCGGCTCGAGGCCGAGACGCTTGGCGAGATCGAGCACGTCGACGGCCATTTCCGGGTCGCAGCCGAATTTGCGCGACAGCGGCCATTCGGCGCCGGCGCAGTCATACAGGATGCGGCAGAACACTTTCGCGCCGGGCGCGACGCGTGCCACCTTCTCGACTTCCGGCGCGCAGTCCACGGCGAACATGCGGATGCCCAGCGCGAAGGCGCGCGCGATGTCGCGCTCTTTCTTGATGGTGTTGCCATAGGAGATGCGGTCCGGCGTTGCGCCAGCGGCGAGCGCCATCTCGATTTCCGCGACGGTCGCGCAGTCGAAGCACGAGCCGAGCGAAGCCAGCAGCGACAGCACTTCGGGCGCCGGGTTGGCCTTCACCGCGTAGAAGACGCGGGAGTCCGGCAGGGCCTTCGCGAAGCTCTGGAAATTGTCGCGCACGACATCGAGGTCGACGACCAGACACGGCTCGGTGTCTAGGCCTTCGTTGCGGCGGGCGCGCAGGAATTCCTGGATACGTTCGGTCATGGCACTCTCCCAACGCCCTTCGCGAGAAGGGGCGCAAAAGCAAATATGCGTAAGATCGAAGCTCTTCGGCGGCGTCACGCGATGGAGGCGGACGAGCCAAAACGCTCGGATCAAACTGTGCTGCCGTGGATTGGTTGGGAGATTTCCCGCCCGCACACCTGGCAATGAAGGACAAGCCTTTTCAGTAGCCCGCGCCGGCGTTGGACTGCCGGTAGAGACCAAAAAAGCCCGCTCCGTCGTTGCTTTAAGTCGCGTCCCCCGTTGAGAACGAGGTGCGCCGGTTCGCCTCCGGCTGCCAGTCACGGTTGCAAAGAGCAAAGTCGCCTTCATCAAGGCATCCCTGGAGAGAGATGCTGGCCTCCCGCAATGTCTCTTCGAAGAGAAAGATCTCTTCGAGGGATTGGCGAGCGACCCTCGGCTTCTTCGCCCCTTGGCGGCTGTCCGGCCTCTTGTCCGGATACCTACCGACTGACACACGACCACAGGCACGTGCGAAATTGGGCAAGACCGCAAATAGGTTCTTTGGCCCCCTCTCGCAACATCTTTTTTGAGGTGATGGGCAATTTTATCAACGCGCGCCCGCGACGTTGCAAACGGGACGCAGTGGGAGCCGCGAAGATGAACGAACGTTAACGGTGGAGGCGCGTTTGCGCCTAGCGGGCTAGCCGTTTGCGACGATTCCTTGGCGGAGATGTGAAGTATCGAAATGAACGCTGAGGAGGATCGCCGCGCTCTCACTCGTCACCCTCCGCGAAGGCAGCGGATCCGGTGAGCGGTGTCGGTCATCGCAGGACGCGGGCGCCGGCGTCGACTGGTTACCCGGTCGAGCCGGGCAACGGCAGGATGGGTTCAGCCCTTCCGCGTGAAAGGCTCGACGCGGGCTGCGGTGCGCATGAAGGCCGCCATGACCGCCACGCCGCACAGGAATAGAACGACCTGAAGCACGTGTTCGCCGAAGGTATCCAGACCGAACAGGATCGAAAGTGCCCATCCGCCTGCGAAGGCCGCGCCAAAGACCTCGGCGCCGATCAGGATCGCCGCCGAAATGACGGTGATGACGCTGGGCCAGTTGATGCGGCGGGATCCGGTGGAGGTGGTCATGGTCGATAAGGTCCTGTTTGCGCGCGCAATCTCTCCGAAAACGCCCGCTGCGGCAAGCGCCAGCCTTTTGTTTTGACGCGTTTTCTCGACCTGATTCAGCATCCGGATCGCTCGAAAACGCCCCGGAAGGCTCAAAAAAGCCCCATGCGTGGTATAGTTTCGCGCATAATTTGGGCCGTAAAGCAGGATTTATGATGTCGGACACGCAGGTTTCGCCGGTTGCGTCGAAAGGTCTCGATAACCCCCTTCTGAAGCCGTGGCAGACCCCGTTCGAGACCCCGCCCTTCGACGAGATCAAGCCGGAACATTTCATGCCGGCCTTCGAGCAGGCCTTTGCCGACCATGCCGGCGAGATCGCGGCCATCGTCAACGACCCGTCGGCTCCCGATTTCGCCAACACCATCACCGCGCTGGAGCGCGCCGGCAAGCTGCTGTCGAAGGTCGCGGCGGTGTTTTACGACCTCGTGTCGGCGCATTCCAATCCCGCGATCCTGGAGATCGACAAGGAGGTGTCGCTGCGGATGGCGCGGCACTGGTCGCCGATCATGATGAATGCGGTGCTGTTCGGCCGCATCGCGGCGTTGCGCGACAGGCGTGCCGACCTGCATCTCAAGCCCGAGCAGGAGCGCCTGCTGGAGCGGACCTATACGGGCTTTCACCGTGCCGGCGCCGGCCTCGACGATGCGGCCAAGGCGCGGATGGCGGAGATCAACGAACGTCTCGCCCATCTCGGCACTACCTTCGGCCACCATCTGCTTGGCGACGAGCAGGAGTGGTTCATGGAGCTCGGTGAGAACGACCGCGACGGGCTGAGCGAGAGTTTTGTCGCTGCGGCCAAGGCGGCCGCGGAAGAGCGTGGCATGGCCGGCAAGGCGATCGTCACCACCTCGCGCTCGTCCATGGAGCCGTTCCTGCAGAGCTCGACCCGGCGCGATCTGCGTGAGAGGGCCTACAAGGCCTTTATCCAGCGCGGCAACAACGGCAATGCGAACGACAACAACGCGACCATCGGAGAGATTTTGAAGCTGCGCGAGGAACGGGCGAAGCTCCTCGGCTATCCGACCTTCGCGGCCTATCGCCTGGAAGATTCCATGGCGAAGACGCCGGAGGCTGTCCGCAACCTGCTGGAGCGGGTCTGGAAACCGGCTCGTGCCCGCGCTCTGGCCGATCGCGATGCGCTGCAGGAGCTGATCGCGGAGGAGGGCGGCAATTTCAAACTCGCCGCCTGGGACTGGCGTTACTATGCCGAGAAGCTGCGCCAGCGCCGCGCCAATTTCGACGATGCGGCGATCAAGCCCTATCTCGCGCTCGACAACATGATTGCCGCGCAATTCGATGTGGCAACGAAACTGTTCGGCGTCACCTTCCACGAACGCAAGGATGTACCTGTCTGGCATCCCGACGTACGTGTCTGGGAGGTGAAGGATAGCAAGGGTGAGCACAAGGCGCTGTTCTATGGCGACTATTTCGCGCGGTCCTCGAAGCGCTCGGGCGCCTGGATGACCTCGCTGCGCGATCAGCAGAAGCTCGACGGCGATACGGCGCCGCTGGTGCTCAATATCTGCAATTTCGCCAAGGGCACGAACGGTCAGCCGTCGCTGCTGTCACCGGACGATGCACGCACGCTGTTCCACGAATTCGGCCATGGATTGCACGGCATGCTGTCCAACGTGACCTATCCCTCATTGTCGGGAACCTCGGTCTTCACCGATTTCGTCGAGCTGCCGTCGCAGCTCTACGAGCACTGGCAGGAGCGGCCGGAAGTGCTGCAGCAATTCGCTCGGCACTACCAGACCGGCGAGCCGTTGCCGGACGACCTGCTCAAGCGCTTCATCGCTGCCCGTAAATTCAACCAGGGCTTCGCGACGGTGGAATTCGTGTCCTCCGCGTTGATCGACCTCGAATTCCATACCCAGCCGGCGTCGGCCTCCATCGATGTTGCGGCCTTCGAGAAGAAGGAGCTGGAAAAGATCGGCATGCCCGAGGAAATCGCGCTGCGGCACCGGCCCACGCAGTTCGCTCACATCTTCTCCGGCGACCATTATGCTTCGGGATATTACAGCTACATGTGGTCGGAAGTGATGGACGCCGATGCGTTCGGTGCCTTCGAGGAAGCCGGTAATATCTTCGATCCTGCGACGGCCAGGCGGCTGCATGACGACATCTATTCGTCGGGTGGCTCGGTGGACCCGGAGGCGGCTTACATTGCGTTCCGCGGCCGCCCGCCGGAAGCCGATGCGTTGCTGCGACGGCGTGGTCTGCTGGACGCGGCGTGAGGTGCGAAACGTGATTCGGAGCCTTCTCGGATTGCTCGCCATCGCGACCGTGTCTTTGAGCGGTATCGCCGCCGCGTCCGCGCATCCTCATGTCTTCGTCGCGGCGCGGAGCGAATTGCTCTATGCGCCGGATGGTACCATCACCGGCGTCCGCCACGCCTGGACGTTCGACGACATGTTCTCGACCTACGCGCTGCAGGGAATCCCAAGCAAGACGCCGGGCACCTATACGCGCGAGGAGCTGGCTCCGCTGGCCCAGACCAATGTGGAGTCGCTGAAGGAATATGCCTTCTTCACCTTCGCCAAGGCGGATGGCAAGAAGGAACGCTTCAACGATCCCATCGACTACTATCTGGAAAAGACTGACCTCGGTCTGACCCTGCATTTCACGCTGCCGTTCAAGACGCCGTTCAAGACCAAGAAGCTGGCGCTGGAAGTTTTCGATCCGTCCTTCTTCATCGACTTCAGTCTGGAGAAGAAGGACCCGATCAAGCTCGTCGGTGCGCCCGCCGCCTGCACGATGGGAATCCAGCGGCCGTCCGACGGCGCCGCCAAGGCGCAGACCATGAATGAAGACACCTTCATGAACGGCGAGAACAGCAATTTCGGCGCGATGTTCGCCAACAAGGTGACGGTGGACTGCCCATGAGTTCGCATATCTCTCCACGTCCTGCCCAGGCTTGTCCCGGGCATCCAACTTTGGCTGCGCGTATCGGAAGATGGATGGCCGGGGCAGGCCCGGCCATGACGATGCTGTTGTGTGTGGGGCTTGTCACTGTTGTCATCGCCGACGCCTCGCTGCATCACGCCTTCGCGCAAAACCCGTTCGGTGCGCCCAAGGGCGCCGCGCCGGACTCGCAGGTCGGCGGCATCGTCGGCTGGCTGCTGACCAAACAATCCGAATTCTATCGCGCGATCTCCACGACGATCCGCGCCGCCAAATCCGATGGCAGCGCGGTATGGACCCTGCTTGGCATCTCCTTCCTCTACGGCATCTTCCATGCCGCTGGTCCCGGTCATGGCAAGGCGGTGATCTCGTCCTATCTCGTCGCCAATGAGGAGACGGCCAAACGCGGCATCGTGTTGTCTTTCGTCTCGGCGCTGATGCAAGCGCTGGTGGCCGTGCTGATCGTCGGCATCGGTGCGTGGCTGCTGAACGTGACAGCGCGGACCATGTGCAGCACCGAACGCGTGGTGGAGATCGCCAGCTACGGCCTGATCGCCGCCTTCGGCGCCCGACTGGTCTGGATCAAGGGGCGCGGTTTCTTCCGCGCGATCAGGCCCTCGCTCGGTGCGAGCGGTCCGCAACTGGCGGTGGCGCATGCATCCGCCCATGCGCACAGCCACACCCACGATCACGGGCATGATCACCACCATCACCATGATCACGGCCATGCGCATGCCCATGCGGCTCATGCGGAAGCTCACTCTCACGCTCATACTCATCATGGTCACGCCGACCACCATCATGCCCATGACGAGCACTGCGATCATTGTGGCCACTCCCATGGCCCGACGCCGGATCAGCTCGCCGGCCCCGGCGGCTGGGCGCGCGGGCTGTCGGCAGTGCTGACCGTCGGCATCCGGCCGTGTTCGGGGGCGATCCTTGTGCTGGTGTTCGCGCTGGCGCAGGGCCTGTTCTGGGCCGGCATTGCCGCTACGTTCGTGATGGGCCTCGGCACCGCCATTACCGTGGCCACCATCGCGGTCATCGCCGTTTCCGCCAAGGGCCTTGCCGCGCGCTTTGCCGGGAGCCGGGATGGTTCCGGCGCGCTGGTGATGCGCGGGATTGAACTGGGCGCCGCGGCTTTGGTGCTAGTGTTCGGCGTCGGCCTGCTGCTCGGCTATCTCGGCACCGAACCCGTCAGGTGTTTCTAATTGACAAGCCCGGGCCAAAGCGCGAAGCCAGCGGCATCATGACCGACGCTGTTCCCCTCGAGAAAACGCCGCCCGTCGCTGCTGCGCTGCCGGAGCGTGTCGGCGTGCTGCTCGTCAATCTCGGCACGCCCGACACCGCCGATGCCAGAGGCGTTCGCGTCTATCTCAAGGAATTCCTGTCCGACGCCCGGGTGATCGAGGATCAGGGGCTGATCTGGAAGCTGGTGCTGAACGGCATCATCCTGAACACGCGGCCGCGCAAGAAGGCGCTCGACTACCAGAAGATCTGGAACACCGAGAAGAACGAGTCGCCGCTGAAGACGATTACGCGCGCGCAGTCCGAAAAGCTGGCGGCGTCGCTCGGCGACCACTCCCATCTCGTGGTGGATTGGGCGATGCGTTACGGCAATCCGTCGATGCGCGACCGTATCAATGCGCTCGCCGCGCAGGGTTGTGATCGCATCCTCGTGGTGCCGCTCTACCCGCAATATTCGGCGGCGACATCGGCGACGGTCTGCGACCAGGCGTTCCGCGTGCTCGCCGAGATGCGCGCCCAGCCGACACTGCGGGTGACGCCGCCCTACTACGTCGATGCCACCTATATCGATGCGCTCGCGATCTCCATCGAGAAACATCTGGCGACACTCGACTTCACGCCGGAGATGATCGTGGCTTCATTCCACGGCATGCCGCAAAAATACATCGACAAGGGCGATCCCTATCAGACGCAATGCGTCGCCACCACCGAAGCACTCCGCGAGCGGCTCGGACCGAAAGCGCCAAAACTTCTGTTGACCTTCCAGTCGCGCTTCGGTTTCGACGAGTGGCTTCAGCCCTATACGGACAAGACCATCGAACAGCTCGCCAGGGATGGCGTGAAGCGCCTCGCGGTGGTGATGCCGGGCTTCTCGGCGGATTGCCTGGAAACCCTCGAGGAAATCGCGCAGGAAAACTGCGAGATCTTCCTGCACAATGGTGGCGAGAAATTCTCCGCGATCCCGTGCCTGAATGACAGCGACGAGGGCATGGATGTGATCCGCCAGCTGGTGCTCCGCGAATTGCAGGGTTGGATCTAGTACACTCTACTCATCCTGAGGAGCCGCGAAGCGGCGTCTCGAAGGATGACCGTGGCCTCGGCGCCAAGCCAGCTCATGGTTCGAGACGCGGCTGTTCGCCGCTCCTCACCATGAGGGGCTGAGACGTATGAGGTCCCTCGCTTTTCCTCGCGTCGAACCTTAAAATCTCCGTGAACGACAAAACAGCGGGACGCGATGCTTCGCGCGTCCATTTTGCCGCAGGGAGACACCGATGTCCGGTTTTGATATTTTTGCCATTGCCATTGCACTGCTCATCATCTTCACGCTGTTCGCTGGCGTGAAAACAGTGCCGCAAGGTTTTGACTGGACCATCGAGCGTTTCGGCAAGTTCACCCGCACGCTGTCGCCCGGCCTCAATCTTATCATTCCCTATTTCGACCGTGTTGGCCGCAAGGTGAACATGATGGAACAGGTGATCGACATCCCCGAACAGGAAGTCATCACCGCGGACAACGCGACTGTGGGCGTTGACGGCGTCGCCTTCTTCCAGGTGTTCGATGCCGCCAAGGCGAGCTACGAGGTCTCCAACCTGCATCAGGCGATTGTCGTTCTGACCATGACCAATATCCGCTCGGTGATGGGCTCGATGGATCTCGACAAGATGTTGTCGCATCGCGACGAGATCAATGAGCGCCTGCTGCGCGTGGTCGATGCTGCCGTGGCGCCGTGGGGCATCAAGGTCAATCGTATTGAAATCAAGGATATCGCGCCGCCCGCCGACCTCGTCGAGGCGATGGGCCGGCAGATGAAGGCCGAGCGCGTCAAGCGCGCCGACATTCTGCAGGCCGAAGGCCAACGGCAGTCGGAAATTCTCCGTGCGGAAGGCGCGAAACAAGCGCAGATTCTGCAGGCCGAGGGCCGCCGCGAAGCCGCTTTCCGCGATGCCGAAGCGCGCGAGCGCGGCGCCGAGGCTGAAGCCAAGGCAACGCAGATGGTGTCGGAAGCGATCGGCCGTGGTGACGTCGCAGCGCTGAACTACTTCATCGCGGACAAATACATTAAGGCATTCGGCCAGCTCGCGGAATCGCCGAACCAGAAGGTCATCATGCTGCCATTGGAGGCTACCTCCATGCTTAGCTCGTTGGCCGGCATCGGGGAAATCGCCAAGGCGACCTTCGGTGAGCAGGCCGCTGCCGCGCAGGCTGCGCGTCGCACCGGCTCGGTCCCGCCGACCACACCGCCGCGCAGCTAAAGGTATCACGCCATGGCAGAGATGTTCGTCACCCTCGGCACCTGGAATTGGCTGATCCTCGGTGTGCTGCTGATGGCGCTGGAGCTGCTGGCGCCGGGCATCTTCCTGTTCTGGCTCGGCCTCGCGGCGTTTCTGGTCGGGATGCTGTCCTTCATCATTACGCCGGGCTGGCAGCTGCAGATGCTGCTCTTCGCGCTGTTCGCCGCTGCTGCAGTGCCGGTCTGGCGCCGCGTCGCGCAGCAAAAGCCTGGCGCCAATCCGAATCCGTTTCTCAACAAGCGCACCGACGCCATGATCGGCCGGGTCTGCACGCTCGACCGTCCCATCGTTGATGGCTCAGGCATCGTGCGGATCGACGACACCGTCTGGCGCGTCAGCGGCCCCGACCTGCCAGCCGGGACGAAGGTGAAGATCGTGAAGGCGGATGGCGCGAGCCTGACCGTGGATGTGGCCTGACTATCGCTCCTGCGACTTCCGCCAGCGTTCGGCAAAGTGGTGAAGAGGCAGAAACGTCGCAAGCAATTCCTGTCCGATCTCCGTCAATCGATAGCCACTGCCCGATTGCAGTTCGACCAACCCGGCTTGCCGGAGTTCTGCCAGTCGTGTTTGCAGAACGGTCGGTGAGGCGTCGTCGCATAATTCGCGGAGAGACCGTGAAGTCTGGGTGCTCTCCCGCAATTCCCAGATGATCCGGAGCGTCCAGCGACGGCCGAGCAAATCGAGCAGAGCCATGATCGGCTTGCCTGTTGTCGAACCGCGAACGGCTTTTTGGTTCTTCGGGAGAATTTCCGTCATCGAAGCCTCTTGTCAGGCGCTACAGAAAATGTAGCATTCTGCTACAATATTTGTAGCATGGAGATGGCCGATGTCACGCGTAGAACCGCTGCAGCCTCCGTATGATGCTGAAACCCAGACTCAATTCGATGCGATCATGCGCGGCGCGCCTCCGCTCGTCCTGTTTCGCGTCCTTGCCGCCCAACCACGAGCGTGGAGAAAGTTCCGCAATGCGGCTCTGCTCGATCCCGGGCCGCTGTCTTTGCGCGAGCGAGAGATCGTCATCGACAGGACCTGCGCCCTGACGGGATGCGAGTACGAATGGGGTGTCCACATCGCGATTTTCGCGAAGGCAGCGAAACTGTCGGACGAGGAGATCCGGGCAACTGTCGATGGCGGCGCCGATGCTGCGTGTTGGTCGGCAGCTGAGCGAGTTCTGATCGAAGCTGTCGATGCCTTGCATTATACGGCGACGTTGAGCGAGGCAGAGTTTGGCAATCTGCGCGCTAGCTTTAGTGAGGCGCAGATTCTCGAGCTGATGATGCTCTGCGGCTTCTATCGCACGGTGTCGTATATCGCGAATGGCCTCGACCTTCCGTTGGAAACGAAGGGAGCGAGGTTTCCGCGGTAGCGGTGTCGAGCTGCCAACTTACGCCACGCCCGCGCGCAGCAAATCGTGCAAATGCACAATCCCGACCGGCTTCCGGCCATCGGTCACCAGCAGCGCGGTGATCTTTGCCGCATTCAGAATCTCCAGCGCCTCTCCGGCGAGCAGGTCGCGGCTGATGGTCTTGGGATTCTTCGTCATCACTTCGTCGACCGATACCGTTATCAGGTCGGCGCGCATGTGACGGCGGAGATCGCCGTCGGTGACGATGCCGACCACGTGGCCACTGCCGTCGACGATGCCGACACAGCCAAAACCCTTCGCCGACATCTCTACCAGAGCATCCGACATCTTGGTGCCGAGCGGCTTCAGCGGCACGGCGTCGCCCTGATGCATGAGGTCGCGGGTGTATTTGAGGAGGGCGCCGAGCTTGCCGCCCGGATGCAACACGCTGAAATCGCGGGACGTGAAACCGCGGCCCTCCAGCAATGCGATCGCCAGCGCGTCGCCCATGGCCAGCATCATCAGCGATGATGTCGAGGGCGCGAGATTGTGTGGGCAGGCCTCGCGCGCTTTCGGCAGCGTCAACGCGATATCGGCGGCCTGCGCCAGCGTCGAGCCGGCTTCGGAGGTCATCGCGATCAGACCGATGCTGAAGCGGGTCGCGTAGGTGATGAGATTCTTCATCTCCGGCTGCTCGCCGGACCACGACATCGCCAGGATGACGTCATCTGCGGTGATCATGCCAAGATCGCCATGGCTGGCTTCGGCAGCATGGACGAAGAAAGCCGGTGTACCGGTCGAGGCAAAGGTCGCGGCGATCTTGCGGCCGATATGACCGGACTTGCCGAGGCCGGTGATGATCAGGCGGCCCTTGGCGCTGCGAATCAGATCTGCGGCAGCCGCGAAGGCCGGGCCGAGATCGGCCTGCAATGCGGTGGCGAGCGCGGTCACGCCGCTGGCTTCCGCTTCCAGCGTGCGCAGCGCCGAGGCGATGGCCTCGCTGGCCTGATCGCTCATGGTTGAAGTGGGGGTTTTGGAAAGCGCCATTGGTCGTGTCCTGCGGCTGGTCCGCCAGCCATTTGATAGCCGTCCTTTAGCACGCTGCGGTGCTGGAAGCGAAACGCCGGGCGGGTATCTCAACTGCCCATTAACCATAACGGTTTTAACTCCCTTAACCATGAGTTGTCGCCCGGCTGCCCGCCGCGGATGGCGACGAAATTGTCCAAGTTTTTGATGGCGTTGGAGTTTTTGTGGTCGTGAGGATGCGTCGGGCAGACCGGACGAAGAACCGCGCACGGGCGACCGGCGCGGTGTCGGCGTGTCTGTGCCTCGCGCTTGCGGCGCCGTCCCCTGCTTTTGCGCAGGCTTTGACCTCCGATCTGCTCGCGCCAGTTCCCGGCGGCTTCGTGCAGCCCGAAAATCTGCCGTCGCGACGACCCGGCAGCAATGTCCTGCAGTCGCGGGGAACGTTGCAGAGCAGTCTGTTGTCGCCGGAGCGGGCGCAGCAATCGGTCGTCACGTCGCCGACTCCTGCGGCGTCCGGCGCCGCCGTGACCGGCTATGACGCGCTCAACCGCAAGCGCCAGCAGGTCAAATATTATCCGGGCCAGCAAAGGCCGAAGCGTCCGGTCGGCCCCGGCAGCCCGCCGCCGCTCGTGCAGGAGACGCGGCCGATGCCGCCGTCGGCCAAGGCTGCCAAGCCGCCTGTTGCGCCTGCCATCGCGGGTACGATCATCGGCCAACCCGCGCGAAAGCGCCTGCCGATCGATCCCGATCCCTATGCGCCCACGGGCATCCGGGTCGGCAGCTTCCTGGTCAAGGGCGCGGTCGAGATCATGGGCGGCTATAGCGACAATCCTGCGCGCCTTTTGCAGCCGAAGGGCTCGTCGCTCTATCAGATCGCGCCGGAGCTGCTTGCGGCTTCCGACTGGTCGCGGCATTCGGTGATCGTCGATTTGCGCGGTTCTTTCACCGGCTACGCCAACCAGTTCCCGTCAGCGGTGCTGCAACAAGTCTCACCGTCCCCCGAGAACGTCGATCGCGCCGAATTCAACGGCAAGATCGCTGCTCGTATCGACGCGACGCGCGACACCCGCATCAATACCGAGGCGCGCATGCGCGTTGGCTCCGATAATCCGGGCAGCCCAAACATCCAGGCAGGTCTCAGGGACTTTCCGTTATTCACGACCACCGGCGCCACGGTCGGAGTCGAGCAGGATTTCAACCGCCTCCAGTTGAAGATGGATGCCCTGGTGGATCGCACCGTCTATCAGGACTCCAAACTGACGGATGGAACGTCGACGAACAACAGGGACCGCAATTTCAATCAGTATGGCGGCGTTGGCCGCGTCAGCTACGAAGTGTTGCCGGGACTGAAGCCGTTCGCGGAAATCCAGGGTGACGTGCGTGTGCACGATCAGCAGGCTGATCGCTTTACCTATCTGCGTGATTCAAGCGGCGGCTACATCAAAGCCGGCACGACCTTCGAATTCACGCGCATGCTGACCGGCGAAGCATCGGTCGGCTATCTCGCGCGCAAATACGAAGATCCACGCCTCGAAGTGCTCAAGGGCCTGTTGACCTCGGCTTCTCTGGTGTGGACGGCAACGCCGCTGACCACGGCGCGCTTCATCACGACGACGTCCATCGACGAAACCACGGTGCCCGGTGTTCCCGGCGTGCTGACGCGACTCTATACGGTGCAGGTCGATCACGACTTCCGGCGCTGGCTTACCGCGGTCGGCAAGTTCACCTATGGCACGCAGGATTATCAGGAGAATTTCCGCTCCGATAAGATCTATTCGATCGAAGGGAACCTGATCTACAAGATGAGCCGTGAACTCTGGGTCAAAGGGCAGATCCGGCGCGACATACTCAATTCGAATGTCGCGGGCGCCAGCACGGCGGCGACCGTCGTGATGCTCGGCGTGCGGTTGCAGCGCTAGCCGACTTCGCAAGGACGGAAGAGGGTTACTTCCACTTTCGCAGGAACTTCGCCGTCTTCCGGTTGAACCTCACGCCGGATCCGTCGGGCAGGCGGGTCGCCACGAAGCCGGCCGCGATACAGGCCTCGCGCTGGGGCATCTGCTCTTCCGGCGCCCGGTCGGTTTCCCACCATGACGCGCGCTGCGAAGCCCGTGGCAGCGCGTCGTCCATGATCTCTTCGATGGCATCCATGGTCAGGACGAATTCGTCCTTGGTTTGGGCTGCGAGATAGGCTCGCAACAGCTCATAGTCGGGCACGGATAGTCCTCGGAAAGTTAGACGTCGAAACCGTCATACGCGGCTATCAGGTCTTGCGCCACCTTCGCTTTCGGTAACGAAGCACCATGTCGCGTATCGTCCCAATCCTCGCAATGCTTCGTTAACGTCGTGGGGAGCCAGCATCGGGTATTTAAGTGCCCGGCAAGCTTTCGCATGCGATGGGTCGCCGCGGGAGTTTTATTTATGCATTTTTGGAAGTCAGTGATTTCGATACGACAGTGGCCGTCATCGGCCAAACTGTTGATTCTGTCATCGCTCGTGACGATTGTCTGTTTTTCCGCCATCTGTGGCAGCGTCATGCTGGACATGCGCCATAGCGAACGGGCGTTGGCCAAGCAGACCAGCGAGAATCTCGCCACCTCGATCGATTCCGATGTGGGCCGCACCATCGAGCAATATGATTTATCGTTACGTGCAGTCGTCTCGGGCATCAATACGCCCGAGATCGGCCAGCTCAGCCGCGAGCTGCGCCAGTTGATCCTGTTTGACAAGGCGGCCTCGTCCGCGCAGTTCGGCGCCATCCAGGTGTTCGATGCCGATGGCAATCTCGCGATCGAGGCCGGTTCGCTCGACCCGGCGAAGGAAAACAGGGCGAGCGAGGATTTCTTCAAGGTCCACCAGCTGGACGGCGAGCGTGGCCTGTTCATCGGCGTGCCCCGGATGCATCGCGGCGTCTATGCAATTGCACTCAGCCGCCGCATCACCGATGCCGAAGGTAACTTCGCAGGTGTCGTCGCCGGCTCGATCCGCTTTTCCTATTTCCTCGATCTGTTCGATCGGCTTCGCCTCAATCCCGGCGAGACGATCACGGTGATTCGGCGTGATGGCGTCGTGGTCATGCGTGCGCCGTTTGATTTGAATGTCATCGGCAGAGATCTCGGCAAGACGCCCCGCGTCATGCGAGTGCTCGCGCGTGCCAATGGCAGCTATTCTGGCGTCGGCGCCGTCGACAAGATCAAACGCCTGTTTGTTTGGCGTGATAGCGGCCGGCCGTTGATCGTCATCGTCGGAAAACCATGGGATGGCATCTATAGTCTATGGCAGCGCCAGGCATGGCGCATCGGCGCCATCATGCTGGCGCTGATCGCGTTCATCAGCGTGGGAACGGTGTTTCTTGCCCGAGAGATCGGCCGCCGGGCCCGAGCCGAAGACCGGCTCGAAGAACTTGCCACCACCGATGCGCTTACGGGCCTGCGCAACCGTCGCAAATTCGATGGCGCGATCGAACTGGAATGGCACCGTGCCATGCGCACCGCCAGGCCGATCGCCTTGCTGCTGGTGGATGCCGATTATTTCAAAGTCTACAACGATACATTCGGGCATCAGGCGGGCGATCAGGCGTTGGTAGCCATCGCCGGCTGCGTCTCCGCCGCGGCGAAGCGTGCGGGCGACTGCGCCGCGCGCTATGGCGGTGAGGAATTTGCCGTATTGCTACCCGGGGTATCGGAGCGCGATGCGCGCGAGATTGCCGAGACTATCCGCCAGCGCGTGGAATCCCTTCCCGCCGATCCCGCGCAGTTGTCGGTCAGCATCGGCATCGCCAGCATGCGTCCGCTGGTAACCATGGAATGGACCGAACTGGTGGAAGCCGCCGACAAGGCGTTGTATGCGGCTAAAGCCGCCGGCCGTAATCAATGCGTCGTCGCCGAGGATACTCATCGTTCGCTGGCGGCTTGATGCTGAACCTGCAGGGCGGGTGGCGCTCCGGCGCAACTACGCCTTCGCGCAACCCATCCTACGTTTTCATTTGCCGAGATAACGCAGCATATCGGCGCGCAGGGTTTCGTTGAGGTCTGCTCGCTGCAAGCCATAGGCGATGTTGGCGCGTAGGAAGCCGGCTTTGGAGCCGCAATCGTGGCGTTCGCCTTCGAACTTTACGCCGAAGAAGGGCTGATTCTTGGCGAGACCGATCATGGCGTCGGTGAGCTGGATCTCGCCGCCGGCGCCGCGCTCCTGGGTCTCCAGGATCTTGAAAATTTCCGGCTGCAGGATGTATCGGCCGGTGATCGAGAGATTGGATGGGGCCGTGCCTTTCGGCGGCTTCTCCACCATGCCGTCAATGCTGAACGCGTTCGGATGAGACGGGTGGCGTCCGCTGACGCTGCAGATGCCATATTGATGCGTCATCTCCATCGGCACTTCTTCGACGGCGACGAGATTCGATTTGGCATCGAGAGCGCTGGCGATGTCCGCCATCTGCTTCAGGGCGCCGGGCGAATTGAGCACCAGTTCATCCGGCAGCACCACCGCAAAAGGCTCGTTACCGACGATGTGACGGGCACACCACACCGCGTGACCGAGGCCGAGTGGAGCCTGCTGACGCGTGAAGCTGGTCTCGCCGGCACCGGGCTGGAAGCGCGCGAGCTGCTCCATTTCGGCGGTCTTGTTGCGGCCCTTCAAGGTCTCGTCGAGTTCGAACATGCGGTCAAAGTGGTCTTCGATCACGCCCTTGTTGCGGCCGGTGACGAAAATGAAATGCTCGATGCCGGCTTCGCGGGCCTCGTCGACCACATACTGGATCAGCGGCCGATCGACGATGGTCAGCATCTCCTTCGGCATCGCCTTGGTGGCGGGAAGAACACGGGTGCCGAGACCAGCGACAGGGAAGACGGCTTTGCGAATTTTCATCGGGAGCTTTGCAGTGAGCTGGAAGGAATGACATGCAGGCGACACAACAAGGATTGCGCGCCATGGTTCCCTTTGCAAGCGGTAACAAAGGCGGATGTATGTCACCCGTACGGCGATTGTCGGTATTCCGGGCGACGGTGCCGTCTGACTTTGCCGACGGAATCGGACTAATGTTAAGCGGATCGAAAGCCTCGTCGGCCTTTTGTCATCACACCGTTACGATGGGAAATTTGGGATGACGACCATAGGAAAGAGCGGACGCAAACCCGTCCTGCGCTGCGCGCGTCTGGCTGCGATGGTTGTCGGTGCCGCGTTCGCCATGTCGCCCGTTGAGGCGCAGGCGCAATCAGGCAATCCGCTTAGTTTCCTCGACAGCATCTTCAATAATTCCGGCCAGCGACCGGCGCCGGGCGCACCGGCGTCCGGCTCCAGCGCATCGCCGCCATGGAGCGGTGAAGATGGCGCGTCAGGCCATCCGCTGATGACCGCGCCGGCGATCCGCGAAGCCGCCGCGAATTTCGACAACTGTGTCGCCGGCCTGTGGCCTGATGCCGCACGACGTGGCATCTCCGAGCAGAACTATCGCGATATCACGGCCGGCCTGACGCCCGATCTGCGGCTGATGGACCTGATGGATTCCCAGCCAGAATTTACCAAGGCGATCTGGGACTATCTCGACATCCTCGTCAACGACAACCGCGCTGCCAAGGGCCGTGAGGTGCTGGCGCAGTACAAGACGATTTTCGATGCGGCCGAACGAGCTTACGGCGTCGATCGCTACATCATCGCCTCGATCTGGGGCATCGAGTCCAACTACTCAACCATGATCGGCGATCGCGATGTTGTGCGATCCACGGCAACGCTCGCCTGCGTCGGTCGGCGTCAGGCCTACTTCAAGGACGAATTCCTGACCGCCGTCGAGATCCTGCATCGCGGCGATCTGCGTCGCGATCAGCTCAAAGGGTCATGGGCCGGTGCGTTCGGTCCGACGCAGTTCATGCCGACGGCGTTCAAGCGCTTCGCTGTCGATGGTGATGGCGATGGACGCCGCGACGTTGTCGATAATCCGACCGATCTGATTTTTTCGACGGCCAACAACCTGAAGAAGGACGGTTGGCAGAGTGGACAGCCCTGGGGCTATGAGGTCGTGGTCCCGCAGGGCTTCAACTACATGCAGGCCGACCGCGCCAAGATGCTCACACTGGCGCAGTGGGAGCAAATGGGTCTGAAACGTGCCAACGGTCAGCCATTTCCACGCAGCGGCGAGAAGGCCTACCTGCTTGCGCCTGCCGGCGCGCAGGGACCGGGCTTTTTGATGATGCAGAATTTTCGTGTGATCATGAAATACAATCCTGCCGAAGCCTATGCGCTGGCCATCGGCCATTTTGCCGACCGGCTGCGCGGCGGCCCCCCCTTCGTCCAGCCCTGGCCGCGCCAGGAGCGTGTGCTGTCACGCGCCGAACGGCTCGAACTGCAGCAATTGCTGGTTCAGCGTGGTCTCTACAAGGGCACGCCGGACGGCCAGTTCGGTAGCATGACCCGTGAAGCGTTACGCAACTTCCAGGCTTCTATCGGCATGCCTGCTGATGGTTTCGCAACCTCGGAAGTGCTGGACCGCTTGCGCGGCAGATAGCGCTATTCAGCCGCCTACTGCTGCGCCACCGTCGGCTCGCTGCCTGCCACGGTCGCGCGACGCATGTCGCGTGGCTGCGACTGATCGTAACGGCGCACGCGATGCATGGTCTGGCGATTGTCCCACATCACGAGGTCGTGCAGCGTCCATTTGTGAACATAGACGAATTGCGGCTGGGTGGCGTGTTCGTTGAGATCACGTAGCAGGACGCGGGCTTCGGGCACGCTCATGCCCTTGATCGCGCCGGCATGGGACGACAGATAGAGCGACTTGCGGCCATGAACCGGATGCGTCCGCACCAGCCGCTGCAGCACCGGCTTGAACATCTCCTTCTCCTCATCGGAGTAATCGAGGAAACCGAGCGCGCCGCGTGAGTTCATGAGCGAATGTTCGCAGATCATGTCTTCGATCTCGACCTTGGTATCACCGTCGAGTGCATCATAGGCGGCGCGCATGTCGGCGAATTCTGTATTGCCGCCCCTCGGGTTTACGACACGGGCCGAGAGCAGCGAGAATTTTGCCGGGATGGCGCGGAAGGAACTGTCGGAATGCCACAGGCAGTTGCCCAGATTGAACAGATGGGTGCGGCTGTCTTTCGCCAGCGGCTTGCCGTCCTTGCCGAGATTGGAGACGTCGGCGAGACCGGAGCTCAGCCGATAGTCTTCCTTCTTGGTGACGCTGCCGCCTTTCCTGTTTTCGCGCTCGCCAAAATGATTGGCGAAAGCGAGCTGCTGTTCGTCGGTGATGTCCTGATTGCGGAACACCAGCACGGCATGCTCGTCCATCCCGCGTTCGATGGCTACAGCGTCTTCCGCACTGATCGGCTTGGTGAGATCGACGCCAGAGACTTCGCCGACGAAAACAGGATGGAGCTTGCGGATGGTCACGGGCATTGCATTTCCTCCGTGGTGAATGGTTGAGCCCATTCGATTGCGGCTCTGGTCATGCCGTGCCGCTTGGGGAAAATGCTACGCCCGCACCAAGTGATGTCAATCAGCGGAAATGCACTCAGGCATTGCGCGCCATCAATCCTCCGTCCACCGGAATGACCGTGCCCGTCAGATAAGACGCCGCGGGCAGACACAGACTTACGGTCATATGCGCGACCTCCTCGGGATCGCCGTAGCGGCGAAGCGCCGTGCGGCGTTTGGCGAAGATGGCCTTGTGCTCGTCGCTGATGCGCGCGGTGATGCCGGTCGTGATCGGGCCGGGGCAGATACAGTTTACCGTGATGCCCTCGCGGCCCAGCTCGACGGCGAGCGAGCGTGTCAGGCCGGTGACGCCGGCTTTTGCCGCGGAATACGGGCTGTGCAGCGCGGTTGCGCCGAGCGCTTCGGTGGAAGCGATGTTGACGATGCGCGGGCATTGCGACTTGCGCAGATAAGGCAGCGCCGCGCGGATCGTGCGCTGATGCGAGGTCAGCATGATCGCGATGGCGCGATCCCATGCAGCGTCGTAGCCGTCCTTGTCGATCTCGGTGGAAATCGACATGCCGGCATTGTTGACGATGATGTCGAGTCCGCCGAAGTGCGACGCGGCCTCGTTCACCACCGTCTTGATGCGTTCGGGATCGGCGACATCGAGCGTCCAGGCGTGCGCGTTGCCGCCATTCGCGGTGATGGCGTCGGCGACCTTCGCCGTCCCTTCGGGTGACAGGTCGGTGACGGCGACATTGGCGCCTTCCTCGCCGAATACGCGGGCGGTTGCGCGACCCATGCCGCTTGCGGCGCCGGTAACGAGAACGGTGAGGCCGCGCACGGAGCGGCTCAGGGACTTGTAGTCTGACAAGGGAATCCTCCGATGTTTCGCCTTCATGTCGAGGCTTGCGCTAAGGCTCGCATCGATCGGAAGACGGGTCAAACGCGCTTGGATCGTGCTTTATCGAAGCCCGTATGATTGGGGCGGAACCTGCAAGCTATTCACGCATTACACCGGCGAGAGAGTTTTTCCTCACGGAGTGATTGATATGGATAAAGACCGCATTGCAGGTGCCGCAAAAGATGCTGCCGGCAAAGTTGAGAACGTTGTCGGCAAGGTCACCGGCGACGAGCGCACCGAAATGTCCGGCCGCGTGCGCGAAGCGGAAGGTGCCGTGCAGAACCTGTACGGCCAGGTGAAAGACGGCGTGCGCGACGCGTCGGAGAAAGCCGCCAGCTATGCCAAGGACGCGCTCGATAGCGATACCTATCGCGACGGCACGCAGGCGCTGTCGCGTCAGGTCCGCGACAATCCGCTTGGTTCGCTGCTGATCGCGGGCGGCATTGGCTTTGCGCTGGCCATGCTGATGACGCGCCCGCCGCGTCGCCGTCCGAGCCGTTTCGGCTACTAAGTGTCTCAGGTCTTTAAGTAAAATGCCTCGTTCGCGAAAGCTGGCGAGGCATTTTCGCGTGTCAGTTCCGCAATCAGCGGAAGAAGAATCCGGACGGGGCGGAGGCGGCGGGGCCGATATTGGCCGGCGGGCGCGGGCCGCCCTGCTGTTGTTGACGGGGCCGCGGGGGGGCCTGCTGCGCCGGCCGGCGCGGCTCGTCATTGCCGAACAGGTTGCCGATGAAGGACGGCGTTTCGCTGGCCAGCGGCGTCTTCTTCTTGGCCTGCTGTCTTGGCGCGGCAGCCGGCGCTATCACCGGTGTGATGCCCTCGGGCGGGGCCGCGGCCGTCGCAGTGCCTGAGTTGGAAGGAGACGGCGTCATTACCGCCATCGGCATATCGCTCCTCGGAGTCTCTTTGGCGGGTTCACGGCCGATCTCGCGGCGCGGCCAGGCAAAATCGTCGGCGCGGCCGGGCGGCGCATTCAGCGGTTCGCCCTTCGCCAGCGTCTTCGTGACGAGTGGATCGATGTTCAGCGTCTTGGCGCCGGGACCGCCGAGCAGGGTGTCGCCGCCGATAGAGGCCGCGACCAACGGCACGATCGGACCGGCCAGCGGGCGCGGTGGCGGCCCGCCCGGGACGACATTGATGTCAGGCTGCGCCGGTTCGGTCGGCAGCGCCACCGGCGCGACGCGGCCCGACAGCAGGCGCGTGATCTCGCGCTCGACATAGTGTGCCATCTTGCGGGCGCCGGCCTTGGTGAAATACACGCCGTCCGGCGTGCGCAGCCGTCGGATCTGACCTTCGAAATCCGGACCCTGCTGCAGGAAGCGGCCGGATTCGTCGACGAAGCCGTCCCAGATATCGACATAGGTGATACCCGCCTTGCCGGCGGCATCGCGATAGAGATTGTTGAGATAGACCATGTCGGCCATCGCTTTCGGCCCCCGCACCGCGGGCAGGCCGACCCAGAGCACGGGCACGCCCTTGCTCCTGGCGATGTTGATCATCTCCTCGATCTTCTTCTCGTAGAGTTCACCCCAACGGTCGTCGCGGAATTCCACCATGCCGCCACTGCCACGCGTGTTGCGCTCATTCACGATGGCGCCGGGATCCGGAATATCCGCGTCGTCGGCATCGGCATTGTCTGTCGGCTTGTCCCCGGGCTTCACCTCGGCGGCGCCGTCCTTCTTCGCAGCCTTCTTGTCAGGCTCACGAAGCGGGATGCGGTCATTGAGGCCGAGCATGATGACGATGGCGTCGGGCTTCTCAGTGGCGAGTATGCCCTTGGCCGCCGCCGCCCAGTCGGATGGCTCGCCCTTCGGCTGATAGCGGAGCAGGCCGGAGACGGTCTTGTGCTTGCGGATCACGCCCATGTCGGGCTGTTCCGAATAGGCGTCTTCGAGGCCATAGCCGAGCCAGTCGGCCATACTGTCGCCGAGCACCAGCACATTACGTTCGGCCTGGGCGTCGCGCTTGTCGGATTGCGGGGCGCGAGAATAGTCCTCGCGGCGGCGCGGTGCCTGCTGTTGCTGCGGCGCCTGCTGCTGGAATGGCTGGAAGAAGTCGCCGCCGAACCAGCCTCCGCCGAACCCGCCGCGCTGTGGCTGCGGCCGCTGTTGCGGTGGCGGGCCGCCGAAGCCGAAAAATTGCGCCGAAGCGGTGCCCGCGATGCCGATCAGCAGCGCCAGCGCCGTGACGCCGACGGCCAGCGTCAGCCGTTCGCGGCGCCACAGATCGGGCCGCCATCGGGCTTTCGGTGCTTTCCGTTTGTCGGACATTCGGACTGATGGCCTCGACCGCTGGACGGGCGCAAAGGCCCAGGTTCCTATCCAGATTATACCCGGATTCGGGCTGCAAGCAGGCAACCTCGTTGCCCGCCATCAAGCCTTGCGGGCGGGGAAGGTCAAGCTGCCCAGCGATCTTTTCGCGGCAAGGTTACCGGCGAGCCTTATCCCGGGCGCGATGCGGCGTGACACGGTTCCGGCTCTGCGAGGTATCACGTCGAAGAAGCGCGCCGCATCGCGTCCAGGACAAGATGGATCACTTCCAGAGCCCGTAAGAGGCCCACTTCGCGGGCGGAATCGCAGCACCGGTCTTGTAGCTGAAATCCAGCACGGTCTTGTGGTCCGGCGTCGCCTTGCAGGTGAAGGACATCTGGTACCATTTGCCGCCGGCGCGGAATGCGCCGCCTTTAGCTACCAGCGTGTTGCCGAGATGCTGCGGCGGCACGATCACGTCGGATTTGGCGCGGTCGACCCGTGCGCCGGCCGACTTGCTCTGGCTCATCCGTCGCATCGCCTCAAGATCGCAGATTTGCTCCAGCCGGGTTTTCGGATCGAGCCTGTCGAGCGCGCGGAGAAACCGTGCATCGGGTGCAGCCGAGACGGCCGTCGTAGGCGCAACTGATGCGACCGTGATCGCGGCGAGCGCGAGAGCAGGGGATTTCATAGGGACCTGCGAATTCGGGAAAGCGAAGGAGCGGGATGTGTCGGTTAGCGCAGGAGCGCCGTGCTGACCAGCGACCGATGGTTTTATGCAGCGGCGGCGTCGCGTGAGGCGAGTCGCGCCCTCGTTTGTCGTCACCCAGCCGTGCGCGCAATTGCGCGCCAGGACTGGGTGACGACAACGGAGTGTCTGGATTTCCTTCCAACTGCCCGCCGAAAGACGCGAGTCGCGCTTCTCTGTGCGGTTGCAGCCGACCTGTCGGCTCCTCCTCCCCTGCAACTAGGGGAGTAGGTCACTCGCTTTGTTATTCCAGTCCCTGAACCACGGCCGGCTTGTCGCCGGTTGCTGCAGGTGTCTCCGGCTTTGCTTCCGTTGCAGGCGGAGCCACGGTTGGCGGCGTTTCGGCCTTCTCGGCGGGAGGTGCCGCGGTTGCCGACCCTGGCTCCGGTGCTTTCACCTCCGCAGGTTTCGTCTCCGTCACCGCCGATTGCTGCACCGGTGCGGGGACAGGCGTGGCGGCCGGTTCAGGCGGCTTCTCGGCAATCGGTTTGTCGATCGCCGGTGGCTTTTCCACGGCGACGGGCTTTGCGGGTGTTGCAACGGCCTTGGCCGGTGGCGCTTTTGGCAACGGCACGGTCGCCGTACGGCTTGCCACTTTCTGCTTGGAAGGTGGCGTGACAGCGGATGGCGCACCACCGGCAGTTCTGGCTGCATTGGCATCGAATGGCGGCCGGCGATATTGCGGCAGCTCCGGTAATGCGGCCTGGGGGCCGTAACGGACCACGATTTCTTCGTTCATGCGGTCGCCCATCTGGTAGGCCGGCATGAAACGAAGAATTCTGCCGGAGCGGGCATCAATCACCATCCGCCCGTCCTCGCCTCGGCGATCGATGGCCGCCATGGTGTAAACGAGCCCGCGCTGCTGCGGTGCGCCGAGCGGCGAGAAGCCGGCTTCGCGGACGATCGCGTAAATTTCGTGCGGCAGCAGCACCGAGGGCGCGTAACCCTCGCTATAGCGGGGGCCGGGCATATAAATTCGTGGTTGCCGCATTGCCGCATAGGGGCCGGGTTCCTCGAAATCCGACACCACGACTGCATCGCCCCGCATCGGCGGCAAAACCTGTGCCTGCGCGGCGGTCGCCAGCACGAGACCGAACGCGGTGAAGCATCCCATCGTGAATTTCATCGCATACTCCTTCGACACCCCCGCGCCCGGAGACTGATCTGGTCGGGAAACCACTTCATCGTCCGCCCCGGCCTGGCGATGTTCCCCGCGTCAGGCGGTAACGGACGGCGCTAACCTCCCTGCCGAATTCGGCAGGGAAAGGGCCGGATCGAGGCACCTTTGACGCAGGACGTTGCGGTTCGTTAAACCCCTGAAGCCAGCGATTGCCATGCGCTGTTGCATTGCGACGGCGGACTCTCGCGCGCTTGTGTGCTAGATAAAAGTTTGGCAAGGTGATGGTTAGGACAGCATCACTGTCGCAATTTTTTGTGGCAGAACCCGTATTGGGGCTGCGACAAAACCAGGCGCTCCGGTTAAGGAGGCGCCTGGTAAGGCAGGATATGGGGTGGCCACCGGGGACGATGGGCGCCACCAGTCTGAATTCTGAAAACGAGGCTCGCAAGACACGCGAGCGGTAGCCCAGGAGGGTTCCGCGAGCGTCAAGGGTGCGCCGACAAAGGTGGCAGAGCCCCGACGGGGGCTGAGAGGACGAAGATGAGCGGATCAGAGCACGAGCGCCAATTGATCGAAACCGGTACGCAGACGGCGGCCCCGGCTATCAAATCGGCTCACGTGAAAGATACCGTCATCAAACCGGAACTGCACACCTACCGCCCGCCGGCGCTGGGCCTGTATGACCCGGCCAAGGAAAAGGACGCCTGCGGCGTCGGTTTCATCGCCAATATCAAGGGTGCGAAGTCGCATCGGATCGTATCTGACGCGCTGAATATCCTGTGCAACCTCGAGCATCGCGGCGCCACCGGCGCGGATCCGCGCTTCGGCGACGGCGCGGGCATTCTGGTGCAGATTCCCCACAAGTTCTTCGCCCGCAAGGCGACCGAACTCGGTTTCGAATTGCCGGAGCCCGGCCAATATGCCGTCGGCGCGTTGTTCATGCCGCGCGACGTGCCGTGGCGGAAAGTGCTGCAGGGCATCATCGCCGACCAGATCAAGGCCGAAGGTCTGAAGCTGCTCGGCTGGCGCGAGGTGCCGACCGACAATTCCTCGCTCGGTGAAAGCGTGAAGCCGACCGAGCCGACTGTCATGCAGGTCTTCATCGGCATCGGCAAAGCCAAGATCGCCGATGCCAACGATTTCGAGCGCCGTCTCTATATCCTGCGCAAGTCGATCTCGCAGGCGATCTATTCGCGCCGCGAGCGCGGCCTGTCGGGCTATTACGCCTGTTCGCTGTCGTGCCGAACCATCATCTACAAGGGCATGTTCCTGGCAGACCAGCTCGGCAGCTACTATGCCGACCTGCACGAGGATGACTTCGAATCAGCGCTCGCCCTCGTGCATCAGCGCTTCTCGACCAACACCTTCCCGACCTGGTCGCTGGCGCATCCATTCCGCATGGTCGCGCATAACGGCGAAATCAACACGCTGCGCGGCAACACCAACTGGATGGCGGCGCGTCAGGCCTCGGTGGAATCCGAACTGTTCGGCAAGGACATCAGCCGTCTTTGGCCGATCTCCTATGAAGGCCAGTCGGACACCGCCTGCTTCGACAACGCTCTCGAATTCCTCGTGCAGGGCGGCTATTCGCTGGCGCACGCGGTCATGATGATGATTCCGGAAGCGTGGGCCGGCAATCCACTGATGGATGAGCAGCGCCGCGCCTTCTACGAATATCACGCGGCACTGATGGAGCCGTGGGACGGTCCGGCTGCGCTGGCCTTCACCGACGGCCGCCAGATCGGCGCCACCCTGGACCGTAACGGCCTGCGTCCCGCGCGCTATCTCGTCACCAAGGACGACCGCATCGTCATGGCGTCCGAAATGGGCGTGCTCGACATTCCGGAAGAGAACATCGTCACCAAGTGGCGCCTGCAGCCGGGCAAGATGCTGCTGGTCGATCTCGAGCAGGGGCGCCTGATCCCGGACGAAGAGATCAAGGCCGAGCTCGCCGCCAGCCATCCCTATGCGCAATGGCTGCACAACACCCAGATGCGCCTGGAAGAACTGCCCGACGCGCCGTCGACGGGCCAGCGCTCGAACCTGCCGCTGCTCGCGCGCCAGCAGGCCTTCGGCTACACCCAGGAAGACATCACCATCCTGATGACGCCGATGGCGTCGCAGGGCGAGGAAGCCGCGGGTTCGATGGGCACCGACACGCCGATCTCGGCGCTGTCGAACAAGCCGAAGCCGCTCTACACCTACTTCAAGCAGAATTTCGCGCAGGTGACCAACCCGCCGATCGATCCGATCCGCGAGGAGCTCGTCATGAGCCTCGTGTCGATCATCGGGCCGCGGCCGAATCTGCTCGACCATGAGGGTGTCGCCACCACCAAGCGCCTCGAAGTTCGTCAGCCGATCCTGACCGACCAGGATCTGGAAAAGATTCGCTCGATCTCCGACGTAGCCGATTCGCACTTCGTCTCGCGTACCCTCGACACCACCTTCCATGCCGGGCTCGGTGCGTCGGGAATGGAGCAGGTGCTGGACGAACTTTGTGCGCGCGCCGAAGGCGCGGTGCGCGAGGGCGTCAACATCATCATCCTGTCGGACCGCATGGCGGGCTCGGATCGTATCCCGATCCCGGCGCTGCTGGCCTGCGCCGCCGTGCATCACCATCTGATCCGCACAGGCCTGCGCACCTCGGTGGGTCTCGTCGTTGAATCCGGCGAGCCTCGCGAAGTGCATCACTTCGCTTGTCTGGCTGGCTATGGCGCCGAAGCGATCAACCCGTACCTGGCCTTCGAATCCATCATCGCGATGAAGGACAAGCTGCCGGTCAAGCTCGACGACTACGAAATCGTCAAGCGCTACATCAAGTCGATCGGCAAGGGCCTGCTGAAGGTGATGTCCAAGATGGGCATCTCCACTTATCAGTCCTATTGCGGCGCGCAGATCTTCGACGCGGTCGGCCTACGTTCGGAGTTCATCAGCAAGTACTTCACCGGCACTCACGGCCAGATCGAGGGCGTCGGCCTGCCGGAGATCGCGGAAGAAACCGTGCGTCGCCACAATGAGGCGTTCGGCGAGATCCAGATCTTCAAGAACGCGCTCGATATCGGCGGCGAATACGCCTATCGCAGCCGCGGCGAAGACCATGCCTGGAATGCCGAGACGGTGTCGCTGCTGCAGCACGCCGCCCGCGGCAACTCGCAGGAGCGTTATCGCGCTTTCGCCAAGATGCTCAACGACCAGGCCGAGCGCCTGCTGACCCTGCGCGGCCTGTTCAGGATCAAGACCGCCGAGGACGAGAAGCGCAAGCCGGTGCCGCTCGAGGAAGTCGAGTCTGCGAAGGAGATCGTCAAGCGCTTCGCGACCGGCGCCATGTCGTTCGGCTCGATCTCGCGCGAGGCGCACACCACGCTCGCGATCGCCATGAACCGGATCGGCGGCAAGTCGAACACCGGCGAAGGCGGCGAAGAGGCGGATCGCTTCAAGCCGATGCCGAACGGCGATTCGATGCGTTCGGCGATCAAGCAGATCGCGTCCGGTCGCTTCGGCGTGACGACGGAATATCTCGTCAATTCCGACATGATGCAGATCAAGATGGCGCAGGGCGCGAAGCCCGGCGAAGGCGGACAGCTGCCCGGCCACAAGGTCGACGCGACCATCGCCGCCGTCCGCCACTCGACCCCGGGCGTCGGCCTGATCTCGCCGCCGCCGCATCACGACATCTATTCGATCGAAGATATCGCGCAGCTCATCTACGACCTCAAGAACGTCAATCCGACGGGCCAGGTCTCGGTGAAGCTGGTGTCGGAAATCGGTGTCGGTACGGTGGCCGCAGGCGTCGCCAAGGCGCGTGCGGACCATGTGACCATCGCCGGCTTCGAAGGCGGCACCGGCGCCTCGCCGCTGACTTCGATCAAGCATGCGGGCTCGCCCTGGGAAATTGGCCTTGCCGAAACCCACCAGACGCTGGTGCGTGAGCGGCTGCGCTCGCGCATCGTCGTTCAGGTCGATGGCGGCTTCCGCACCGGCCGCGACGTCGTCATCGGCGCGCTGCTGGGTGCCGACGAGTTCGGCTTCGCGACTGCGCCGCTGATCGCGGCGGGCTGCATCATGATGCGCAAGTGCCATCTCAACACCTGCCCGGTCGGCGTCGCGACGCAGGACCCGGTGCTGCGCAAGCGCTTCACCGGCCAGCCCGAGCATGTGATCAACTACTTCTTCTTCGTCGCTGAAGAAGTCCGCGAGATCATGGCGACCCTGGGCTACCGTACCTTCGATGAAATGGTCGGTCAGGTGCAGATGCTCGACCAGACCGCACTGGTCTCGCACTGGAAGGCCAAGGGGCTTGACTTCTCCAAGCTGTTCGTGCGCCAGCCTGAACTGCCCGGTCAGAAGATCTATCATTCGGAAGAGCAGAACCATCACCTGGAGAAGGTGCTGGATCGCGAACTGATCGCCAAGGCTCAGTCCGCACTCGACCGCGGCGCCCCAGTGAAGTTCGACGCCAAGATCAACTCCACCAATCGTTCGGCCGGTGCCATGCTGGCAGGCGCGGTGGCCAAGATCTACGGCCATGCAGGCCTGCCCGAGGACACGATCAAGGTGTCGCTGAAGGGCACTGCCGGTCAGGCCTTCGGCGCCTGGCTGTGCAACGGCATCACGTTCGATCTCGAAGGCGAAGGCAACGATTATGTCGGCAAGGGCCTGTCAGGCGGCAAGATCATTGTCCGTCCGCCCGCGCATTCGGGCATCGTGCCGGAAGAATCCATCATCGTCGGCAACACCGTGATGTATGGCGCGATCGAGGGCGAGTGCTATTTCCGCGGCGTCGCCGGCGAACGCTTTGCCGTGCGTAACTCGGGCGCGGTGGCCGTCGTCGAAGGCGCCGGCGATCACTGCTGCGAATACATGACCGGCGGCATTGTCGTGGTGCTCGGCAAAACCGGGCGCAACTTTGCGGCCGGCATGTCCGGCGGCATCGCCTATGTCCTCGACGAGGCCGGCGATTTCGAAAAGCTGTGCAACATGGCGATGGTCGAGCTCGAGCCGGTCCTCTCCGAGGAACTGGTTGCCGAGAATGCCTATCACCACACCGGCGATCTCGAGGCCCATGGCAAGGTGGACGTGTTCGCCAACCTGCTGGAATCGGACATCGAGCGTCTGCACATTCTGATCTCGCGTCACGCAAAATATGCGGGCTCGAAGAAGGCGCAGACGATTCTCGCCGACTGGAAGACCTGGCTGCCGAAATTCCGCAAGGTCATGCCGGTCGAGTATCGCCGCGCTCTCAAAGAGATGAAAGCGAAAGCCGCCGACGCCGAACCGAAGATCGCGATCGGCGCGTAAACACCAAGGCCCCTCATGGTGAGGAGGCGCGCAGCGCCGTCGCGAACCATGAGGGTACCGCGCTCATCCTTCGAGACGCGCTGTGCGCTCCTCAGGATGAGGTCCGAGTTAGAATTCTCGCTTAAGGCGTCACGTTAATGGGCAAGATCACCGGTTTTCTCGAAATCGAACGTCACGATCGCAAGTATGCGCCGGTCGCGGAGCGGCTGAAGAACTACAATGAGTTCGTGATCCCGCTTGGGGACAAGGATACGCAGAGCCAGGCAGCGCGCTGCATGAATTGCGGTATCCCCTATTGCCACGGCACAGGCTCGGTGCAGCCCGGCACGCCCGGCTGTCCGGTCAACAACCAGATTCCGGACTGGAACGACCTCGTCTATCAGGGCAATTGGGAAGAGGCCTCGCGCAATCTGCATTCGACCAACAACTTCCCGGAGTTCACCGGTCGTATCTGTCCGGCGCCGTGCGAAGCGTCCTGCACGCTGAACATCGACGACAATCCGGTGACCATCAAGACGATCGAATGCGCCATCGTCGACAAGGCCTGGGACAATGGCTGGCTGAAGCCGCAGGTCGCCACCGAGAAGACCGGTCGCAAGGTCGCCGTGATCGGCGCCGGCCCGGCCGGCATGGCCTGCGCGCAGCAGCTGGCCCGCGCCGGCCACGAGGTCCATGTCTATGAGAAGTTCGCCAAGGCCGGCGGCCTGATGCGCTACGGCATTCCCGACTTCAAGATGGAGAAGGGGGTCATTGATCGCCGCGTCGAGCAGATGGTCGGCGAAGGCATCGTCTTCCACTACAACACGCCGGTGGGGGGCACGGCGCCGAACGCCGTCGATCCCGCCGAGTTGGTGAAGAGCTACGACGCCGTCGCCCTGACCGGCGGTGCCGAGCACGGCCGCGATCTGCCGATCCCGGGCCGTGAACTCGATGGCATTCATTTCGCCATGGATTTCCTGCCGCAGCAGAATCGCCGCGTCGGCAACGAGCCGCTCGGCGACGTGAAGGACATTCTGGCCGGCGGCAAGCATGTCGTCGTCATCGGCGGCGGCGACACCGGTTCGGACTGCATCGGCACCTCGCTGCGCCAGGGCGCATTGTCGGTGACCCAGCTCGAAATCATGCCCGCCCCGCCGGAGCGCGAGAACAAAGGTCTCACCTGGCCGAACTGGCCGCTGAAGATGCGTACCTCGTCCAGCCAGGCCGAAGGCGCCGAGCGTGAATTCGCCGTGCTGACCCAGAGCTTCGAGGGCAAGGATGGCAAGGTCACGCAGCTCAATTGCGTGCGGGTGGACGACAAGTTCAAGCCGATTCCCGGCAGCGAATTCGTCCTCAAGGCCGATCTCGTATTGCTCGCCATGGGCTTTGTGCATCCGGTGCACGAAGGCATGCTGAAGACCCTCGGGGTCGAGCTCGACCAGCGTGGCAATGTCCGCGCCGGCCTGACCGACTTCGCGACGTCGCTGCCGAAGGTGTTCTCGGCCGGAGACATGCGCCGTGGCCAGTCGCTGGTGGTGTGGGCGATCCGTGAGGGCCGCCTGTGCGCCCGCGCGATCGACACCGCGCTGATGGGGACGACGACGCTGCCGCGTTGATGCGTAGGGCGGATGAGGTGAAGCCGTAATCCGCCGTTCTTCGCCACACGCCATCGGCCGGCGGATGACGCTTCGCTCATCCGCCCTACGACTGAGCGAAATCACAGAAGCCTCGATGCGGTCGCATCGGGGCTTTCTCTATGCTTCGCTGCGCACTCTCGCGATGAGCGCCAAAAAAACGCCCCGGATTGCTCCGGGGCGCTCGCAATGGATAGCTACACTTACTTACTTCACTAAACAGTCGCCTTTACGCGGCGACTTTCTCGGCCGAGCCATCGACCACCTGCGGCGAGCTTACGGCGCCGGTGGAAATCGGGATGCTCCGCGGCTTCGCGGCTTCCGGGATCTCGCGGACGAGGTCCACATGGAGCAGGCCATTTTCGAGCGAGGCATTCCTGACCTGCACGAAGTCGGCGAGCTGGAAGGCACGTTCGAAGGCGCGGGCGGCAATGCCGCGATAGAGCACTTCGGACTTGTTGCCGTTCTCGTTGGCGGCTTTCTCGCCCTTGATCGTCAGCGTATTTTCCTTCGCGACGATGGAAAGTTCATTCTGGGCAAAGCCGGAGACGGCGACGCTGATACGATACTCGTTCTCACCGGTACGTTCGATATTGTAGGGCGGATAGCCCGGCGCGCTGTCGCTGGTGCTCTGATCGAGCAGATTGAACAGGCGATCGAAGCCGACGGTGGAACGATAGAACGGGGTCAGATCATAGGTACGCATAGGATAGTCCTCCATTGAGCGACTGTTTCGGTTACCCGCCCGCCAAACCGGGCCGGGCTCTCGTGTCATGCAGCCTAGAGAGGCCTGCATGAAGGTGATATGGGAGGGGTGTTACGGCCTGCAAGGGGCCCCAAAAGAATCTCGCCGAAATCCAGGAAGACCTTGAAAACTCGCCTCTTTTACCTAGCCGGTCCCGCATGACGCTTGTCTCGATCCCTGCCAATCCGGTTCCCGAAGGCGCCACTTCCGGCATAATCAAGACGCCCGATGGGGTCGAGCTGCGCTTCGCGCGATGGGCGCCGCCGGCAGGTCACAAGGGTACGGTCTGTGTCTTCAGCGGCCGCGGTGAATTCATTGAAAAGTATTTCGAGACGGTGCGCGATCTGCGCGACCGCGGATTTGCGGTCGCGATGATCGACTGGCGGGGCCAGGGCCATTCGGCGCGGCAACTGCGCGATGCCCGCAAGGGCTATGTGCGCAGCTTCTCGGACTTCGAAATCGATGTCGAAGCCTTTGTGCAGCAGGTAGTCATGCCGGACTGCCCGCCGCCTTACTACGCGCTGGCGCATTCGATGGGGGGCGCGGTGATGCTGCGCGTGGCCCATGCGGGGAAGCGGTGGTTCGATCGCATGGTGCTGTCGGCGCCGATGATCGATCTGCCGGGCCGCGCGACGTCGCTCCCGGCACGGTTGCTGCTGCGTGTCATGCGGTTCACTGGCCAGGGTGGCAACTACATTCCGGGCGGCAACGGCGAACTGGTCGGGACGACCTCCTTCCCGGACAACAAGCTGACATCGGACCCCGTGCGTTATGCGCGCAACGCTGCGATCCTGCAGGAAGATCCGGCGCTCGGCATCGGTTCGCCGACGATCGCCTGGGCAGACACCGCGATCCGCGCGATGCATGGATTCCGGGCGACGCGATATCCGGCCGATATCCGCCAGCCGATCCTGATGCTGGCTGCGAGCCATGATCAGGTGGTTTCGACGCCAGCCATCGAGGAATTCGCCTATCATCTGCGGGCAGGATCGCATCTCGTCATCGCTGGTGCGCGGCACGAGATTTTGCAGGAGCAGGACCGCTACCGGCAGCAATTCTGGGCGGCCTTCGATGCCTTCGTGCCGGGGACGCCGTTATTTAAGTGAGCTATGTTTGTCATCACCCGCGAAAACGGGTGATCCAGTGGACGCCGGCGACGACAAGTGAAGTGTAGTTCAAGGATCATCATCAATGTTCGGCATTCACGATATCTGGCTGTTCGTCCTTTCTGGTCTGCTACTCAACATCACGCCGGGGCCGGATACGGCTTACATCGTCGGGCGGAGCGTGCAGATCGGGTGGCGTGGCGGTGTCGCGGCGGCGCTGGGGATTTGCGCGGGATGTCTCGTCCATGTCTTTGCGGCGGCCATCGGGCTCTCGGCGCTGCTCGCGGCATCGTCGACGGCCTTCACCATCGTGAAATGGGTTGGCGCTGCCTATCTGCTCTATAGCGGCATTCAGATGTTGCGTTGGAAGACGCCGGAGAATCCGCTTGCCTCATCTATCGAGAAGCCGGCGATACGGCTTGGCCATGTGTTCTGGCAAGGCGCTTTGACCAATGCGCTGAATCCAAAGGTCGCGCTGTTCTTCCTCGCATTCCTTCCGCAATTCGTGGACGCCGATGCGTCCCACAAAGCGCTGGCCTTCATGGCGCTTGGCATGATGTTCATCGGCACCGGCGCCATCTGGTGTCTGTTGGTCGCGGTGTTTGCCGCCCGTGCCGCACGACGTGTGCGACAGTCCGGCAAAGGACTGGTCTGGATCAACCGCGCCCTTGGCAGCGTGTTCATCTATCTCGGGATTCGCGTGGCATTGCTGGAGACCCGATAGCGTTACTTCATCACGGCCAGTGTCGCGCTGACGGCGAGATAGATGCCGAGCAGCAGCATTGCGATCAGGAACCAGCGGCGGAATTGCTCCGGTGCCATGCGGTCACGCACTGCCTGGCCGAGAAACATGCCGGCGAAAGCGGTGATCATGGCGACGATTCCGGGCACCGCGGTTGCCGCATTGAGCAGGCCGGCACTGGTGAGGTTAAAGGCCTGGGCCACCGTGGCGACGGTGAAGTAGAGACCGAGCGCCTGGACGAGTTCGTTTTTCTCCATGCCGATGGATTGCATGAACGGCATCGAGGGGATGACCTGCACCCCCGTCGCAGCCGAGACGACGCCGGTGATCGCACCGACGATGCCACCGACCCATTTTTCATCCTTGGGCGCGGTCCTGAACTGGAATTTGACCAGCGTTACGACGGCATAGATGACCAGCAACACGCCGAGCACGATCGCGCCGTATTTGGCGTAAGGCCCCGTCATCAGGCTTCCGCACAGCCAGATCGCGATCGCGGTGGTGAGCAGCAGCGGCCATAGCCGGTAGATGATATCGCGCAGATAGGGGCCGGCGAAGGTCTGCCAGATGTTGGTGACGATGGCCGGCACGATCACGATGGTGAGCGCCTGCACCGGCGTCATGGTGGTGGCGAGCAGGCCCATCGAAACCGTGGGCAAGCCGAGGCCGATGACACCTTTGACGAAACCGGCCAGGGCGAATACGGCGGCGATCAGAATGAGCAAGCTGTCGATCATGGTGCGACACATTGACCGATCCACGTGAGCGGCACAATCTGGAGGTTATGGAGAATGCCTTCGTATCAGCCGAAGGCTGGGAGGCGGATGATGCATTTCGATCTGGTCGATCTCAGGCTGTTCGCCGCAGTGGTGGAGGCACGGAGCATTACCGGAGGCGCAGCGGCGGTTCATCTCGCGCTTGCCTCGGCAAGTGCGCGCATTCAGGGCCTCGAAGCAGCCGCCGGCGTTGCTCTGCTTAAGCGCGGGCGACGTGGTGTGACGCTGACGGCGGCAGGAGAAAGCCTGCTCGGCCATGCTCGTGTGGTGCTGCATGACGTGGAAGCCTTGCGCAGCGATATGGCAGCCTATGCCAGCGGGGCCAAGGCCAGCATCGTCCTGCTCGCAAACACCGTCGGTTTGTCCGAGCATCTGCCAAAAGCGCTGGCTGCGTTTCTGCGGGAGCACCCGCAGGTCAGCCTTGAAGCCGAGGAGCGGGAAAGCGCCGATATCGCGCAGGCGATCGCCGCGGGCAGCGCCGATCTCGGTTTCGCCGCCGAGCATACGCTGCCAGACACGCTGGACCGCTTCATTTTCAGCGAGGATCGGCTGGTGCTCGTGACGGCGCCGCGGAGCGATCTGGCATCTCGCCGATCGATCGATTTTCGCGAGGTGGCCGATCGCGACTTCATCGGGCTCACCAATGCGACGGCGCTGCAGAATCACATCGGCAAATATGCCGCCCGGCTGGGTGCGCGGCTGAGATATCGCGCCCAGATGCGCGATTTCGATGCCATGTGCCAGATGGCGGCGGCGCATGTGGGCATTGCCATCGTCCCGGAAGTGGCGGCGCGACGGTGTGCGAAATCGATGGCGATCACGCTGGTGCGAATCCGCGATGTCTGGGCCAATCGCAAGCTGGCGATCTGTTTTCGCGATCTGAAGGCGATGTCGCGCCCCGCGCAGCAACTGGTGGAGCATCTGCGAGCAGCGGCAAGGGGCTGAGCTCACTCTGCCCTGATCCTGAGAGCCTGACTGATAATGCGGTCCGCAGTTTGGCGCTGCTGGTCGCTCAGGCTGAGTGCAACAGACGCTGTCTCTCCCGCCTGAACGCAGTTGCGTTCAGGCTGAGGTGAGGAGGCCTAGCGGCGCAATTGCGCCGCTGACAGCGCCGTCTCGAACCAGGGGGGTGTGGCTTCGCTCACCCATTCAGCAGCCTCATTGCGGCGTCATGCACGCGCGGGTCTCCGGCGGCGATGATCTTGCCACCGTTCTGGGCCGGCTTGCCGTCCCAGGTGGTGACTACACCACCGGCGCCGGTGACGATGGGGATCAAGGCGGCGATGTCATACGGCTTCAACTCGGTCTCGATGACGAGGTCGAGATGGCCGGCGGCCAGCATGCAATAGGAGTAGCAGTCGCCGCCATAACGCGTGAGGCGGACATGTTTTTCGACGCCCTGGAAGACGGCGCGGTCGGTCTCGTTCATCAGCAGCGGGCTGGTGGTGAACAGCACGGCCTTCTCCAGCGACTCGCAGCGGCGAACGGCCAGTTTGCGGGTGCTGCCATTGGCGCCCTGGTAGCGCGCCGAACCGTTGTCGCCGGAAAAGCGCTCGCCGATATAGGGCTGGTGCATCATGCCATAGACCGGTGTGCCCTTATGCAGCAGCGCGATCAGGGTGCCCCAGGTCGGAAAGCCCGAAATGAAGGACTTGGTGCCGTCGATGGGATCGAGCACCCAAACATAGTCGGCATCCGCGCGCTCGATGCCGAATTCCTCGCCGACGATGCCATGCTGCGGGAAGCTCTGCTTGATCAGGCGGCGCATCACCGCCTCGGCGCCGCGATCGGCCTCGGTCACCGGGTCGAAATCCCGCGTGTTCTTGTTGTCGATGCTCAGTGAGGTTCGAAAGAAGGGCAAGATGGTCTCACCGGCCGCGGTGGCGAGACGGCCGATGAAGGCAGTGAAATCGATGACCGTCACGATGGGAATCCTCTACGGCGGAGAAGCGTGGTCTAGCTGCCAATCTATATAGCGGCTTGTATCCGGCTGCATATGAGGCCGGCTTGTTTGCCCACCGCTCTTGCTCCTGCGCAGACTGCGCAGATGTATTTATGCGCACTCCGCGCAATTCAATCGGAAGGGATTTGTGAGCGCAAGAACTGGAATTTTGCGGATAAGAATGAATTTTTATTCATTTATGAAAATGGGTCAAAACAGCTGACCTTTTTCAAGTGTTTGTTTTTGCAGTATTTATTTTTGACAAGCATGCTGCACCGACCAAAGCGCCTTGCAATTTTTGCATGAGAAAATGCCGGAAAACCCTTGCACTTCGCGGCCCGAGAATGCATATTGTTGCGGTGCGGTAGCGCCTTGCGCTATCGCTGCCCTCCTTGGGCGTTTCCTCCCTAGACTTGGGCCGCTTGCTTTCGCAAGTGGCCCTTTTTTCTTGTCTATGGAGTTTTGCAAGACGCGCGGCAATCGGCCAGCAATCTTGTTTATGCCCTCACATCCTTCGCGAGCTCAGCCGACAGCTGCTGGCATCTGCTGCGACCGGTGCTATTCGCCTGGCTCAGCGGGCGTAGAATTGAGGCGGGCAGATCGCTCTGGCTGAGAGCCGGAGCCGATCGGAAGCGCGGCGTGATTTACTTCAGCGAGCTGTTGAGGTCGGTGAACTTCGTATTCAGGTTGGTGCCGAGGCCGTTAACGACGGCGATGATGGCGAGCGCGATGCCGGCGGCGATAAGACCGTATTCGATGGCTGTGGCGCCTCTCTCGTCCTTCACGAACTTCATGAAAACATTCGTCATTCTGGTCATTTTCTCTGCCCAATGTTGCTACGGCCCAAAGCCGTTGCGATCAAATGGCGGTCCGAAATCTAAGGTTGTGTGAATCGTTGCGATGAAATCGTGCGCTATCGCGCTATCTGCATCATTTGTCGCAGGCAACCCGTTCGTATCCTGGGCCCGGATATGGCCGGGGGCGCAGTTGCGGATTACTCGGCGGCCGTCTGGAACGGTCCGAGCACGCCGAGCGGAATGTCGATCAGGGCATCCGCCAGAACCGTGAAGTCGTGAGCGATCTGGTCGAAGCGGGCTGTGCGTTCGCGCTTGCGTTCGTCCATGTAGATCGCGCGGTTCAGCTCGATCTGGACCGCGTGCAGGCCGCTGGCTGGATTGCCGTAATGTTCGGTGATGAAGCCGCCGGCATAGGGTTTGTTGCGCCCGATCGAATAGCCAAGCCGATGATAAGTGTCTTCCACCACATCGGTGAGCAGTCCGGCGCAACTGGTGCCATAGCGGTCGCCGATCACCACGTCGGGCCGGCGCGGCTCCTCGCGTGCGATGCCGATGGACGGCATCGAATGGCAATCGACCAGAATGGCCGTACCGAAGGTCTGATAGGCCTTGTTGACCAGGCGGCGCAGAGCGCGGTGATAGGGTTTGTAGAGGCTTTCGATCCGGTTGAGGGCGTCATCCACATTGAGCCGCTCGCGATAGATCTCGTGGCCGTCGCCGACCACCCGAGGAATCGTGCCGAGGCCGCCGGCGACGCGCATGGAGCGCGTGTTGGCGAAACTGGGCAGCCGGCCGGTGAACATCCGCGGATCGAGTTCGTAGGGCTCGCGATTGACGTCCACATAGGAGCGCGGGAAATGCACGCGCATCACGGGAAAGCCGAGGTCGGCCAAGCCACCGATCAATTCGTCCATGAACGAATCTTCGGAACGGCGCAGGGTGGCAACGTCGATTCGCGCGGCGTTGAGGAATTCTGCGGGGTAGACCGTGCCGGAGTGAGGCGAATTGAAAATGACCGGCGCCCGCCATTCGGTGGGTTCGACGATCTCGAAAGGGGGCGACAGCTCACCGTCAGATTGGGTCATCGTCGCGTTTCGTCCTGCAGGCACGTGCTTCCAAGCCGCCAGTCTGGCAGAAAACGAGCGATTTGCGAGGTGTCATTGTCGGCAAGGCGCATGAACTGACCGGTGCGCAGCGGAATCCGGTTCCCCATTGACAGCAAAAGCCATGTTTTGTTGCTCTGAACCGCAATCTGGCGCACCATAATGAAACGCTTATCCACATGTCGGCCGCGCAAACTTCACCCGAAATTTACCAACACTCGGGCTTAGTAGGCGGAAGCTTTCCTCACTCGGGTTCGACGTCTCAACGCCATGCACAAGATCCTTCTCGCCGAAGACGACAACGACATGCGCCGGTTCCTGGTGAAGGCGCTGGAAAACGCTGGTTTTCAGGTGTCGCACCACGACAACGGAATGTCAGCCTATCAGAGGCTGCGCGAAGAGCCTTTTGAAATGCTTCTAACGGATATCGTGATGCCGGAAATGGACGGCATCGAACTGGCCCGTCGTGCCAGCGAACTCGATCCGGACATCAAGATCATGTTCATCACCGGCTTCGCTGCCGTGGCGCTGAATTCGGACAGCGAGGCGCCAAAGAACGCCAAGGTTCTGGCGAAGCCCGTGCATCTGCGCGAATTGGTCAGCGAAGTGAACAAGATGCTGGCCGCCTGAGTGCTGAAATAATTCTGCAAAAGAGGCCGGGATTGGTACCCCAGCGTCCTTGCCTGACCGGACCTTACCCGTTATAGGGTCCGCATTACCCGTCACGACCGGTTCTAGGGCGCGTAGCTCAGCGGGAGAGCACTTCCTTGACATGGAAGGGGTCACAGGTTCGATCCCTGTCGCGCCCACCATCTGCCCATCAGGTCATTCAAATATCCTCCAAATCGACCTTCCGAGGTCGATTTTTCTCCCATGCAGGGAAGAATGGATGTTCTGTTCCCTTGTCAGTCGTTTTTGTGGCAGGAGTCGGCTATAGCTGAACTGTCATAAAGTGTTCGACCGGAAGCTATGGCAATCAAGTCCCGGCCCGTCATTGGCGTGATCGGCAACGCCTATCGCATCGAGAACAGATTTTCCGTCCAGGCGGCCGGAGAAAATAATCTTCGCGCGGTGGCCGATGTGGCGGGCGCCTTGCCCATAATGTTCGCCGGCGCGCCGGATATCACAGATATCGGTGAGGTTCTGGACATCGTCGACGGCATCCTGCTCACCGGTGCCCGCGCCAATGTCCATCCCATCCGCTTCGGCGTGCAGCCCTGTGTCCGCCATGAGCCCTATGACAACGGGCGGGATGAAGTGGCGCTGACCATGGTGGAGGCCTGCGTGGCCCGTGGTGTGCCGATCTTCGGTATCTGTCGCGGGCTGCAGGAAATGAACGTCGCCTTTGGCGGCACGCTGCATCCTGAAATTCGCGAATTGCCTGGCCGGATGAATCACCGGATGCCGCGGCTCGAAAATGGCGAGATTCATCCCGATCCGGCTGTCGTGTTCGCCGATCGTCACGAGGTCCACCTGACCAGCAATGGCACCTTCGCCAGTCTGCTCAAGCGTGAGACCATCTCAGTCAATTCATTGCATGGCCAAGGGATCGAGATTCCCGGCCGAAGGGTGGTGGTTGAGGGGATAGCCGAAGACGGCACCATTGAAGCGATCCGTATTGCAGACGCGCCAAGCTTCGCTCTCGGGGTGCAATGGCATGCCGAATACGATCCGCAGACCAATCCGATCAATCGCACACTCTTCCTCGCTTTCGGCGAGGCTGTCGCGGCGCAAAAACAGCGTCGGAAGATCGGCGTCGCAGCGCCGGCCTGACTTTCGTAGCAAGATCGTCATCCTGCGACGATCCGCCTGTTAGCGTTCTGCGTCTTCTGCGGAATGCGCGAGAACCAATCTTCTCGTTTAAACGTATCACTTCCACGCGCGCCCCGGCCAATTCGTCATTTGTCGGGCGGGGCATTTGCGTTTGGCCCCGTTTGTGCAAGCATGACGGGCGGACATGCCCGTGTGCTCGGAGGGGGCGACGGTGTGAGACCGGAGTTATGAGGAGAGGGACTATGAAACGACTTTTTCTGCTAGGGACCGTGGTTGCGGCCGCTTTCGCGACCCAAGGCTTTGCCAGTGCGCAGGAGCTCACCGGCACGCTCAAAAAAATCAAGGACACCGGCGCCATCACCATCGGCTTCCGCGATTCCTCCGTGCCGTTCTCCTATCTCGATGACAATCAGAAGCCCGTCGGCTTTGCCATGGATATCTGTTACAAGATCGTCGAGGCGGTGAAGAAAGAGCTGAAGAACGACAAGATCGAAGTGAAGCTCAATCCGGTGACATCCGCGACGCGCATTCCGCTCATCGCCAACGGCACCGTCGATCTCGAATGCGGCTCCACCACCAATAATGTCGATCGCCAGAAGCAGGTGTCGTTCACCAACACTCACTTCCTTACCGCCAGCCGCTTTGTCTCCAAGAAGAGCGCCAAGCTCGAGAAGATTGACGATCTGAAGGGCAAGACGGTGGTCTCGACCTCAGGCACCACCAATATCAAGCAGCTCACCGAAGTGAATGCCGCGCGCAATCTCGGCATCAACATCGTGCCGGCCAAGGATCATGCCGAGGCGTTCCTGATGGTCGAAACCGACCGTGCCGTCGCCTTCGTAATGGATGACATTCTGCTGGCTTCACTCGCCGCCGGCGCGCGCGATCCGAACGCCTATGTCATTTCCAAGGATGCGTTCTCCAAGCCCGAGCCTTACGGCATCATGCTGCGCAAGGGCGATGACGCATTCAAGAAGGTCGCCGATGCGGCCACCGCCGAACTTTACAAGAGCCCGGAAGGCGCCAAGCTCTACGACAAATGGTTCATGCAAAAGATCCCGCCGAAGGGTTTGAACCTCAACGTTCCGATGGGGCCGGAGCAGACTAAGGCATTCGCCAAGCCGTCGGATTCGCCAGATCCGGATGCGTACCTCTAAGCTGCACTCCTAATCTCTCCCCGCTTGCGGGGAGAGATCGTCATTCGCATGCAGAGCATTTGAATGGTGGGTGAGGGGGCTCTCCACACGCTCTGAGCCCGCGGAGAGTCCCCTCATCCGCCCCGAACTTGCTCCGCGAGCGCGGGCCACCTTCTCTCCGCAGGCGGGGACGCAATGGCCCGTCCATTGCATAGTATTCGACCGGATTGCGTATCGGGGGCGCCGTGTGAACTATAATTGGAACTGGGGTATCTTCTGGGAGCAGACGCCGGACGCGACCGGAACCTATTTCGCGTCCCTGATGAGCGGCCTCAAGATCACGATCATTCTCGCGCTCTCCGCCTGGGCGATCGCCTTCATCCTGGGCTCTCTGATCGGTATCATGCGCAGCCTGCCGTCGCGCTGGCCGGTCCGCATCGGCAATGCCTATATCGAGCTGTTCCGCAATGTCCCGCTGTTGGTCCAGCTGTTCATCTGGTTCTTCGTGGTTCCGGAGTTGCTGCCGGGGGAACTCGGCACCTGGGTCAAACAGCTGCGTAACGGCCCGCTTTATTCAGCGATCCTCGGCCTCGGCTTCTACATGTCTTCGCGCGTCGCAGGTCAGGTGACCGCGGGCATCCAGGCGTTGCCGAAAGGTCAGCGCATGGCCGGCACCGCCATCGGCCTCACCACGGTGCAGACCTATCGATACATCCTGCTGCCGCTTGCCTATCGCATCATCTTTCCGCCGCTGACCTCCGAGTTCCTCAACACCATTAAGAATACCGCGCCGGCGCTGACCATCGGTGTGCTCGAACTCACGGCCCAGGCGCGTTCGATGCAGGAATTCTCGTTTCAGGTGTTTGAAGCATTCACTGCCGCCGCTGCGATCTATCTCGTACTCAGTGCCGTCGTCACCATCGCCATGCGCATGATTGAAAAACGCCTGACGATCCCCGGCTTCAACGGGGGGAAGTGAACGATGTTTGCCAATTTCGATTTCGACGTCATTCTGCGCAGCCTGCCTTACCTGTTCAAGGAAGGCATGGTGTTCACGCTGACACTGACGGCCATCGCCACGGTGTTTGGTCTGATCCTCGGCACCATCATCGCGTTGATGCGGCTGTCTTCCAATGCGCTGCTGTCAGGCATCGCCGCAAGCTATGTCAACCTGATGCGCTCGCTCCCGTTGGTGCTGGTGATCTTCCTATTCTACTTTCTCAGCCCCTATATCGGTCAGTGGATCATTCGCGCCGACCAGCCGATACAGGTCGGCGCCTATACATCCACGATCATCACCTTCACGCTGTTTGAAGCCGCCTATTTCTCCGAAATCATGCGTGCCGGTATCCAATCGGTGCCCCGGGGGCAGGTGATGGCTGGTTACGCCATCGGCTTCAATTATCGCGAGGTGATGCGCTTCGTGGTACTGCCGCAGGCGTTTCGCAACATGTTGCCGGTGATCTTCACCCAGACCATCGTGCTGTTTCAGGACACGTCGCTAGTCTATGTGCTGTCGATCACCGACTTCCTCGGCGCAGCATCCAAGGTCGCGCAGCGCGACGGCCGCCTCACCGAAATGTATCTGTTCGCGGCCGTGGTCTATTTCGCGATCAGCTTTACCGCATCGTTTTTCGTGAAGCGCCTGCAAAAGCGCATCAGCATCATCCGCTAGTCAGTACGGTTGCACCCATGCCCATGATTACCATCGATAACGTCAGCAAATGGTACAATCCTCAGTTCCAGGTGCTGAAGAACTGCACGACGCAGGTGGAAAAAGGCGAGGTCGTCGTCGTCTGCGGTCCGTCAGGATCAGGTAAATCGACCCTCATCAAGACCGTGAATGCGCTGGAGCCGGTGCAGGAAGGCACCATCACGGTGGATGGGCTCGACGTCACCAAGATGAAGAAGGATCTGCCGAAACTGCGTTCGCGCGTCGGCATGGTGTTTCAGCATTTCGAATTGTTTCCGCATCTGAAGATCGTCGAAAATCTTTGCCTCGGCCAGACCATCGTGCTCGGCCGCAAGGAAGAGGCGGCGCGCAAGAAGGCGATGGCCATGCTGGAGCGCGTCGGGCTGACCGCGCATGCGGAGAAATATCCCGGCCAGCTCTCCGGCGGCCAGCAGCAGCGTGTCGCTATCGCACGCGCCCTGGTGATGGACCCGATCTGCATGCTGTTCGATGAACCGACCTCGGCGCTGGATCCCGAGATGATCAATGAAGTGCTCGACGTCATGGTCGAACTCGCCCGCGAAGGCATGACCATGATGGTGGTGACCCATGAAATGGGCTTCGCGAAAAAGGTTGCGAACCGCGTCATCTTCATGGACGCCGGCGAGATCGTCGAGGATGCGCAGAAGGAGGACTTCTTCGGCCATCCGCGCAGCGACCGCGCCCAACAATTCCTGTCGAAGATCCTCGCGCATTGAAGCTTGCGATTTCATCGTTGGCTGCACGACATTTGTGCAGCGCAGTGGACACTATCACGCGCCACAATTAACGATTGCGTCAGGAATGCGATGGTACTCCTGAACCCGCGAGAACGGGCCCGCGCGGTTCGCGGCTGATCCCAAGACCTCTCAGGTCATCGTCCTCGCCGGCAACGCGTGCTCGTTGCTGTCTCAAGTTCTCCGTCGTTTATCGTCTGTTGGGCAACGCCGCCTTCAGCCGTGCAGACTTGGTCTGCGCGCGTGCCGGCTCGTGCCGTTCCGGGAAGTGAGTGGCATGGTAAAGATCAATCGCGTCGGCAACAAACTGGGTCTGGCCGGATTGATTGGCATCCTGTTGTCGATCGGTGTGGTCGCCAATCAGATTCATACGGAGACCGAGATCTCCCACGCCAATCGCCAGGCCGATGTGCAGCAACAGATTGCTGATGGCGCGCGCGAGGCGGATGCGCTGATGCGCAGCATGCAGACGGCCAGTCTGAGTCTCCGGATCGCGATCACGACGCCCGAAATGGACAAGAGCATCGCCGAGATCAAGGCTGCGAAGGCGGCGCAGGACAGTATCCTGGATGGCAGTATTGCAGCCGCCCATCGCCAGGACAATCGGGACAGTTTCGCGAAGATCAAAACGCTGACGGCATCTTACGTCACGGCCGCGGATGAGATCGCAGCTCTGCAGAAGAAGTTGCTCGATCTGTATCGAACGCGCAACGTCGCCGTGCTCGATTGGAACAGACATCTCGAACAGATGCGCCTCTCCACCGCGGTGAATGAGGCGCAAAGCTGGGCCGATGTCGATAATCAGCTCAAGATCGCCGATAGCGCCGTCAATGCAGTTCAGGCGGCCGCCTGGCGTTACGCCTCGCTGAACGAAATCGTTCAGAAGGGGCTGATCGTTACCAAGGCAAAGGTGCTGAACGACGCGCTCGCCCGAGCGAGTGTTCTCGAAGATAGCGAGCTGGTGCAGAATGGCCTCACCCAGCTCAGCGCCGACATGAGGAAATTCATGGCGGCGACTGACGAGGCCATCCAGATCAATGACCAGAAGACCGACATCGTTCGCAAGAAACTGACGCCGATCGCGGCGTCGGCTGGCGAGCTGGTCTCGGCGGCGGTTGCTTCCGCGAAGATGGCGGTGACCGAAGCCCGCGGCCAGGCTGCAACGACCATGGATCGCTCCGTCCAGATCAATCTGGCGCTCGGTTGCGCCGTCGTTGCGATGCTGATCGGATCGATGGTGTTCAGCTTCTTCGGCGTTGCCCGGCCCATGACTCGCCTCAATGCCGCGATGGGCCGGATGGCCGGCGGCGATCTGGACGTCGTGATTCCGGGTGCGCGGCGCGGCGATGAGATTGGCGACATCGCCAAGACCGTCTCGGTGATCCGTGACAATGCCGAACGCAAGGCACGCGATGAAGCCGCGGCGCGGGTGGATCAGGACAGCCAGGCCGCAGCAGCGCGCCGACATGAAATGGCCGAACTTGCCGATGGCTTCGAGCGGGCGGTCGGCAACATCGTCAATAACGTTTCTTCGGCGTCGTCGCAGCTGGAGGAATCCGCTGGCAGTCTGACGGCGACCGCCGAACAGGCCAAGCAACTGACTGTCGCCGTTGCCAATGCATCCGACGAAGCTTCCGGCAACGTGCAGGCGGTGGCTTCTTCGACGGAGGAAATGTCGTCCTCGATCAACGAGATCAGCCGACAGGTGCAGGAATCCGCCGGGATTGCCGGCTCCGCGGTGGAGCAGGCCCGCAGGACCAACGAGCGGGTTGCCGAGCTGGCGAAAGCCGCGGCGCGCATTGGAGATGTGGTCGAGCTCATCAACACGATTGCCAGCCAGACCAATCTCCTGGCTCTGAACGCGACTATTGAGGCAGCCCGGGCTGGTGACGCCGGGCGTGGTTTTGCGGTTGTCGCGTCTGAGGTAAAGGCGCTTGCCGAGCAGACGGCCAGCGCGACCAGCGAAATCTCCCACCAGATTTCCGGCATCCAGATGGCGACGCGGGAATCGGTGAATGCGATTGCCGAAATCGGCAACACCATTGGCCGGATGTCCGAGATCGCGTCGACCATCGCCTCCGCGGTGGAAGAGCAGGGTGCCGCAACCCAGGAAATCGCGCGCAATGTCCAGCAGGCCGCTCAAGGCACCATGCAGGTGAGCGCCAATATCGCCGATGTCCAGCGCGGAGCCACCGCGACCGGTTCGGCCTCGTCTCAGGTTCTCTCGGCCGCACAATCGCTGTCCAGCGAAAGCGGGAGGCTCAAGCTCGAAGTCGAAAGATTCCTCGACTCTGTCAGAGCCGCCTAACGTTTCGTCGATCCAGTAAGGAATGCCAGCAATGTCACTGCTTAATCTTCGCATCCGTGGCCGCCTCTATGGTGGTTTCGGCGCTCTGGTTTTGTTCGGACTGGCGAGTTCCGGATTCGCGGTCTGGCAGATGACGGAAGTGGCTGCGCGGGTCGGTGCGATGGCCCAGTTGTCGAACAATACCATCCGCGCCAGCGAAGTGGCGTCAGAGCTGCAGGCCGTGCGTGGTGCCATCCTCCGCTATTCCTTCGATCAGGACGAGGCGTCGATCGCCGACGCGGACAAGCGCTTGGTCAGTCTGGCGACGAGCGTCGATACGGTGATGAAGGCAAGCCGCTCGGAGGAGCGTCGCGCCGCCTATCAATCCATCGCAAAGGATGTCGCCGAAGTAACGAAACAACGGCAGGCGTTAGGCGAGGCCGTCAAGCAGGTGGTCGCCGGGCGTGAAGTGCTGCAGGAAGCCGGCGATAAGTTGTCCTCCAGCCTGCGCAAGCTCACGATCAGCACGCGAAACACAACGTACGGCCAAGGATCGACCAAGCTTGAGGCCGACACGTTGATGGTGCAGATCGCCAACTGGCGATTCTTCTCCAGCCGCGACGAGAAGCACATCGAGGCCTTCAAGGATCACGTTCGCATTGCCGAGCAGCAGATCGGCGAGATGGAAAAGATGCAGATGCCGCCGACGCTCAGCGCTCTTTTCGGCACCATCCGCACCAATCTGAAGAGCTATGCGTCGTTGTTCGAAAAGGCCGCTTCCAGCATGCAGGCGTCGGATGCGATCTTCAACAAGTCGATCAGTCCCATCATCGTCAATGCGATTGCCAGGATCGAAGTCGTGAAAGCCGGTGTCCAGCAGACCCAGTCGCAGACGGTCGCTGCGACCAATGACCGGATTTCGAACACCACGACATTACAGATCGTTGTCGCAACTGCTTCTACCGTGCTCGGCCTGGTCATCGCCTTTCTGATTGCACGTGGCATTATCGGCCCGCTGTCGGGCCTCACCGCCGGTATGAAGCGACTTGCGGATGGCGATTTCAGCGCGGTGCTGCCCGGCTTAAGCCGTAAGGACGAGGTCGGAGACATGGCGCGCGCAGTCGAGGCCTTCAAGATCAAGGCCGAGGAGAAGGCCCGCGTCGAGGCCGAGGCCAAGCTGACCCAGGATCAGCAGGCTGCGTTGCAGCGCCGCCGTGACATGATCCGACTCGCAGATGACTTCGAATCTGCCGTTGGCGAGATTGTCGAAGCCGTATCCTCCGCGTCCAGCGAACTCGAAGGATCGGCGGGCATGTTAACCTCGACCGCCGAGCGCTCGCAGGAACTCACCACCATGGTCGCCGCCGCTTCGGAGGAGGCCTCGACCAATGTTCAGTCGGTGGCGTCGTCGACCGAGGAAATGAGTTCGTCGATTAACGAGATCAGCCGCCAGGTGCAGGAATCCGCGCGCATCGCGCATGCCGCGGTGGACCAGGCACAGAAGACGAACGACCGTGTCGGTGAATTGTCGCGAGCCGCCGGCCGAATCGGGGCGGTGGTCGAGCTGATCAATACGATCGCCGGCCAGACCAATTTGCTGGCGCTCAACGCGACCATCGAGGCCGCCCGGGCGGGCGATGCCGGCCGTGGTTTCGCCGTCGTGGCGGCCGAAGTGAAGGCGCTGGCCGAGCAGACTGCCAGGGCAACCGGCGAGATCAGCACGCAGATCGCCAGCATCCAGACTGCAACAGACGAATCGGTGTCGGCGATCCAGGAAATCGGGACCACCATCGGCCAGATGTCGGAGATTGCCTCCACCATCGCTTCCGCCGTCGAGCAGCAGGGAGCCGCGACGCAGGAGATTGCTCGCAATGTTCAGCAGGCGGCGCATGGCACGCGCGAAGTGTCGTCTAACATCGTCGACGTCCAGCGGGGCGCCAGCGAGACAGGAACCGCATCATCGCAGGTGCTGTCGGCCGCACAATCGTTGTCGTCCGAAAGCAGCCGTTTGAAACAGCAGGTCGGCCGCTTCCTCGATACGGTCCGCGCGGCCTGATCAATCGTGACCAGGGGCCGGCGCCCGAACGTCGGCCCTTTCCGCACGTCGAGGGAATGGCCAGGGATGCTGAAGATTCGATGTGGATCGCCGGCATCGCAGCGCGGAAGGTAAGTTATCTCACATTCGACATCACCAGCCCAGCCACGTCCATGTAGGTTCTCACCAGTGGAGCTACGACCCGATGGGCGGCTGTTTTCGACACGATCCGATCATGCAGGATCAGGTGATCGATTCCTGTATTGATGAAGCACGCCATCGCATCGCGTGGCGTTTCCACGATCGGTTCGCCCTTGATGTTGAATGAGGTGTTGAGCAACACCGGCACGCCCGTGAGTGTTTCGAACTCCTTGAGCAGGCGATACAGGATCGGATTGGTATCCTCGGTCACCGTCTGCACACGCGCGGTGCCGTCCACATGCACGACGGCGGGGATGCGGTCGCGCCACTCCGGCCGCACCGGCTTGGCGATCAGCATGAATGGCGAATCTTCGTCACCTTCGAAAATCTCCTTGCAGCGTTCAGCGAGCACGAGCGGTGCAAATGGCCGGAACGGCTGCCGGTGCTTTACACGGGAATTGAGGATGTCTTTCATCTCGGCACGCCGCGGATCGGCGATGATACTCCGATTGCCCAGAGCCCGCGGTCCATATTCCGAACGCCCTTGAAACCAGCCGATCACCTTCTGGTCGACAAGCAGCTTTGCCGTGTCGCGGCAGATGTTTTCGCTGCGGGCCGTGCTCGTCTGCGCCTTCACCAATGTACGCCGGGTTGCAGCCTCCACCTCGCGCTCGTCATAGGCGCGGCCGGTATAGGAGTGCTTCATCACATAGCTGCGCGGCTGCTTCTGTATTTCATGCAGGCCGTAATAGGCGCAGCCGATTGCGATGCCGTTGTCGCCTGCTGCGGGCTGAATCCAGACATTATCGAAACCGGCCTCGCGCGCGATGCGGCCATTGGCGACGCAGTTCAGTGCCACGCCGCCAGCAATGCAGAGATTTGTTGCCCCGGTGGTCTCGCGTAGCCAGCGCGCCCGCGCGAGCAGAACTTTTTCGGTGTCGTCCTGAACGCGCCAGGCGAGATCCTCCCAATGCTTCATGGAGGGGCTGGCTTCCCACTTGCCTTCACTGTCGGCGATATAGGGTTGATTGAACTCTGCGGACCAGCGCGGCACGCTGAGCTTGTTGTTCTCGATCGACATTAGCGACGGGAACTGCTCGCGGCGGCCATAGGGCGCGAGCCCCATCAGCTCGCCGCATTTGTTCCAGTCGCCAAATACATAGGTTGATGCGCGGCTGTAGAGGGCGCCAAGGCCGGGCATGTTGGTGAATTCGTCGCTGAGGAACCCGCGATCCGGCTCCATCCAGACTTTCTTGATGCAGTCGAGCTGGGTGCCCTGGAACGTGTAGTAGCTTTCGGATTCGCGAGCGAGCGGCGATCCGCCGCCTTCAGCCGGATAGGGCTCCATCACGTCGGAGCGATAACTTCCGACGCCGTCCACGATCATGATAGCGCCTTCCTCGAAAGGCGAAACTGCGAAGGCGCTGTAGGCATGGGCGAGGTGGTGCGAGATCGCGACGACCTTCCCGTTGCGCGCCCGGAACAGCGGATGGCGGCGGGCATCCTGCCGTTCATATTCGGGCAGGAAGCCCGGCATGTCCTGGTAGACCAGCCGGTCTTCCATTTCCGGGACGGGCAGGATGTAGCAATTGCTTACCACCAGTTCGACATCGTTCAGGCTGATCCCCTCCGCCTGCAGGCAGTATTCGATCACTTCCTGATAGAAGCCCGTCGCGTGTTTTTCGCGGGTAATGCGCTCCTTCTCGATCGCATAGGCGATCTCACTATCTCGCAGCAAACAAGCGCTGACGTCATGATCATAGGTGTTGAGACCGAGAATGTAGCGGGACTTGGCCATACGGCTCACTTCTTGCGTTCAGGAAATCGAGGGAAGGGCGCTATCTCGCAGTTGCGAGCCAAGCCGGGAGGATAACGCAGGGCACTATGAAGGGAAGATGAATAAAGGCTAGCGCAAATGGCTGACATGCGTGTTTGTTCGCAGGCAGCGCGTTTCCGTCAACTTGACCGGCCTTCGCGCCTGACCCTATTCTACTGCTTATCCTGCATGCACGCCATGCCTAGGCCATATTGCTGGCCTGATTTCAAAGTCTGTATATCGGCATGTGTGAACTGGAATTGCTCGCTGAGTATCTCTGCTGAACAATTCGATATCGGAAGCATTCTAAAGCAGTGCTTCTGCAGAATGGGAGATCCCAAGAATGGCTCAAACGACATCGAAGCGCCGTAACCTCCTGACCCGCTGCCTCGCAGCCGCGGCGCTTGTCTCTGTTTATTGTGTTGGTCTGATCGGTGCGTCCACCATCATGCTGACCGCAGGCAGCACTGCCGCGCATGCGCAGCGCGGTCGTGGCGGCGGACGTGGCTGGGGCCGCGGTGGCGGTCGTGGCTGGGGCCGCGGCGGCGGCTTCTATCGTGGCCGTGGCTATGGCTTCTATGGCGGTCCGCGCTTCGTCGCGCCGGGTTGCTATTTCAGCCGTCGCTGGGGCCGGGTGGTTTGCCCGTATTGATCGACGACCGTCGCTGACGGTGACGATATCAAGATTGAAGGCGCTCCGATTATCGGAGCGCCTTTTTCGTTGCGTTCCGCTCATTTTTCGTGGAGCCGCATGCCTTTGCATGAGGCCTATCTGATGGCATCGTACCGTCTTGTCTTTTTTGCGGGGCGCACCAATCTCGTTCAGCAAGCCGGCGCTGTGTCGGCATTCACGCCCCTCCTGCCTCGGACTTCCCATGAGCAAATTGTTCTCTCCGGCCAAGCTGCGCGACCTCGCTTTGTCCAACCGCATCGTCATTGCGCCCATGTGCCAGTATTCGGCGGAAGAGGGCCGCGCCACCGACTGGCATATGATCCATCTGGGCAGCCTGGCGCTGTCCGGTGCCGGCATGCTGGTTATCGAGGCAACCGCCGTGGAAGCCATCGGCCGCATCACCGCGGGCGATCTCGGCCTTTATGACGATGCGACCGAGGCGGCCCTGAAGCCGGTGCTGGCTGCGATCCGCAAACATTCGAAAATCGCGGTCGCCATGCAACTTGGCCATGCCGGTCGCAAGGCATCGAGCAATGCGCCGTGGAATGGTGGCCAGCAGGTACCGCTCGACAAGGGCGGCTGGATCGCCGAAGCGCCGTCGGCAATTCCAACCAGGCCGGGCGAGTTGCCGCCGAGGGAAATCGATACGGCCGGCCTCGTACGCATCCGCGACGCTTTCGCGGCCGCAGCGAAACGAGCCGATCGCCTGGGTATCGATGCGATCGAGGTTCATGCCGCGCATGGCTATCTGCTGCACGAATTCCTCTCGCCGATCGCCAACCAGCGTATCGACAATTACGGCGGCTCGCTGGACAACCGCATGCGTTTCCCGCTCGAAGTGTTTGACGCGGTGCGCGCGGCGTTTCCTGCAAACAAGCCGGTGGGCGTGCGCGTCTCGGCGTCGGATTGGGTCGAGGGGGGCTGGGATGTTGAGCAGACCATCGCCTTTGCGCAGGCGCTCAAGAAGCGTGGAGTCGACTGGATGGATGTCTCGTCCGGCGGTGTCTCGCCACAGCAGAAGATCGCACTCGGGCCGGGCTATCAGGTGCCGTTCGCCGACGCGGTGAAGCAGGCGACGGGGCTGCCGACCATGGCAGTCGGTCTGATCACCGAGACGCAGCAGGCAGAGGAGATCCTCGCGGCGGGCAAGGCAGATTTCATCGCGATTGCCCGCGGTGTTCTCTACGATCCGCGTTGGCCTTGGCACGCAGCGGCCGAACTCGGTGGTCAGGTACAGGCGCCGCCGCAGTACTGGCGTTCGCAGCCTTCGACTCAAAAGGCGCTGTTCGGCGACATCACATTTGGCGCACGCTGAAGCCTGCTTGCTTGGTGGCTGTTATCGCCCGGCTTGACCGGGCGATCGTACACCTAGAGCCTTCGGCGTTACTGGGTCACCGGGGCACCGGGTCAAACCAGGTGACGACAGTTCTTCCGATTGCTGATCACGCAAAAGTTCCCGGGAATCGGGTCTGCCACGCGAATGGCAGCCCTGCGGCGAAGTCGTGTTTACACGCCATGGCTGTGCTCCTACACCCCCGAAAATTCTGCGCCGTAAAATAATCGTGGCATCGGCGCTGCCCGTTTTCGAGAGGAGCCCGCCATGAGCCGCCATTGTTTGTGGCTGTTGTTGATTCCGTTCGTCGGACTGCTCTGGGTCCCATTCTACAATTTCCATGACCCGGTGCTGTTCGGCTTTCCCTTCTTCTACTGGTATCAGCTCGCCTGGGTGCCGGTGACCGCTTTCCTGACTTGGCTCGCTTACCGGACCTACCCCAATGAAGACTGATCTCGACGTTCCGGCGTTGGCCGTCTTTCTATTCTTCTTCGCCCTCGTCACCGTGATGGGTTTTGTTGCCTCGCACTGGAAGCGTCCCAAGACGCTGGCGAGTCTCGACGAATGGGGCCTCGGCGGTCGCCAGTTCGGCACCTGGATCACCTGGTTTCTGGTCGGCGGCGATTTCTACACGGCCTATACGGTGATCGCCGTCCCGGCGCTGGTCTACTCCGTCGGTGCCTATGGCTTCTTTGCGCTCCCTTATACGATTCTCGTCTATCCCTTCGTCTTCGTGGTGATGCCGAAGCTTTGGCAGGTCGCCAAGGACAACGGCTATGTCACTGCCGCTGACGTGGTGCATGGTCGTTATGGATCGCGTACGCTGGAGGCTGCCGTCGCCATCACGGGCGTGGTCGCGACCATGCCGTACATCGCTCTGCAGCTCATCGGCATGGCCGCTGCGGTGAAGGCACTCGGCTTCGAAGGCGAAATGCCGCTGATCGCGGCCTTCATTGTGCTCGCGCTCTACACTTATTCGTCAGGCTTGCGCGCTCCGGCACTGATCGCCTTCGTCAAGGACATCATGATCTATATCGCGGTGATCGCGGCGATCTCGGTCATTCCCGGCAAGCTCGGTGGCTACGCCAACGTGTTCCATGCGGCCGATGAAGCGTTCAAGGCCAAGGGTAGCGGCAACATTCTGCTGGGGGCGAACCAGTATTTCGCCTATGCGACCTTGGCGCTCGGTTCGGCGCTTGCGGCCTTTATGTATCCGCACACGCTGACCGGCATCTTCGCCAGCAGGAGCGCGACCACCATCCGTAAGAATGCCGTGCTGCTTCCCGCGTATACGCTGATGCTCGGCCTGCTCGCGCTGCTGGGCTATATGGGCCATGCGGCACAGCTCAAACTCGGCAGCAACAATGACGTGGTGCCGGCGCTGTTCCAGACGCTGTTCCCGAGCTGGTTCGCCGGCTTCGCCTTTGCGGCGATCGCGATCGGAGCTCTGGTGCCCGCAGCGGTCATGAGCATCGGCGCGGCCAATCTGTTCACGCGTAATTTCTGGAAGGCTTATGTCAACCCGCAGATCGACACGGCCGGCGAAGCCACGGTGGCCAAGCTCGCTTCACTGGCGGTCAAGGTCGGTGCGCTGCTGGCAATCATCTATCTGCCGACACAATTTGCATTGGATCTGCAACTTCTCGGTGGCCTGTGGATCCTGCAGACGCTGCCGGCGCTGATCTTCGGGCTGTTCACCGGCTGGTTCACCGCGCCAGCACTGCTCGCAGGCTGGATGGTTGGCCTGTTTGGCGGCACCTATCTGACCTGGATCGACGGCCTCAAGCCGTTGCATCTGCTCTCGGTCGGCGGCTTCCAGGCGACGGTCTATATCGGCCTGATCGCGCTGGTGGCGAATGTTGTGGTGGCCGTCCTGGTCAATCTGGTGGTGCCGAAGCGCGTCGTGGCGACGTAGGGCCAGCGCATTGCCCCTTGCATGCGCTGGCTTTATTGTCTGCGCCCATGACAATGGAGCGTGAGACGTGACGGATCAGATGCGCATCGGCACCCGCAAGAGCACGATGGCGCTCGCGCAGACGGAAGAGATCGCGCGCCGCCTGAATGTGGCCGCGCCCGAACTCGCCGTCGAGATCGTCAAATTTGATCCGGTAGGTGATCGCGATCAGACCAGCAATCTGCTGCGCCATGGTGGCAAGGGGGGCGCCTTTGTCGGCGAAATCCGCGATGCCGTGCGTGCGGGCGAGCTGCACGCTGCAATGCATTCGTTGAAGGACATGCCGGGCAATGAAGACACGCCCGGCCTCGTCATCGGCGCCACGCTCGTGCGCGATCCGCCAACGGATTCGCTTGTGCTGCGTCCTGGATTGACACTCGAGGAATTCACGCGCTCACACGGCAGGGGTTTCAAGATCGGCACCAATGCCGTGCGCCGCGCTGCCTATCTGCGTCGGCTGTTTCCCGAGGTCGAGGTCATCCATTTCCGCGGCGCCGCCGATACGCGCGTGCGAAAACTCGACAATGGCGAAATGCAGCGCCTCCCAGGTGGTGGGGAGGTCGGACCGGCCGATGCCTTGATCATGGCACGCTCGGGGCTTGAACGGGTCGGACTCGCCAGTCGTATCGTGCGCGATTTCTCGCCGCAGGAAATGCTGCCCGCGGCCGGGCAGGGCATCGTCGCTGTTGAATGCGCGACGAATGACTGGGTAACGCGCCGCTATCTGTCACTGATCGACGACCCTGCCGCACACCTTGCCTGCGATGCTGAGCGCGAGGTGCTGTGGGTGCTCAACGGTCACTGCAATTCGCCCATCGCCGGCTATGCGGTGATCAATGGTGGCGAGATGAGCCTGACGGCATCGGTGCTGGACGAGACCGGTGAACGTTTCATCGAAGTGACGCGCATGGGGCCTGCCGATCGTCCGCGCGAACTGGGACGCGCGGTCGGGCTTGATTTGCTGGACAAGGGCGCCGCAGAGTTGATCGAGCTGACGCGGCCGGAGCATTGATCTCTGGCCCTCAGAATGAGGGGAAGAGTTTACGCGCCCTCCGCCATCCCTACGCTCCACAGCGCAAACGCATAAACGATTGCGATCTCATCCAGCCGGTCAAAGCGTCCCGACGCGCCGCCGTGTCCGGCACCCATATTCGTGCGCAGCAGCACTGGCCCGCCTCCCGTCATCGTCGCGCGCAGACGCGCGATCCATTTTGCCGGCTCCCAATAGGTGACGCGGGGATCGGTGAGGCCGCCCATCGCAAGGATTTTCGGATAGGCTCTTGCCGCCACCTGATCATAGGGCGAATAGGACAGGATCGTCCTGAAGTCCTCGGCGCTCTCGATCGGGTTGCCCCATTCCGGCCATTCCGGCGGCGTCAGCGGCAGTGTGTCGTCGAGCATGGTGTTGAGCACGTCGACAAAAGGCACTTCGGCGACGAGGCCGGAGAACAGTTCGCCGGATCGGTTGGCGACTGCCCCCATCAACATGCCGCCAGCACTGCCTCCATGGCCGACAATATTTTTCTCCGACGTGTATTTCGCTGCGATCAGGGCGCGCGCAGATGCTGCAAAGTCATCAAACGAGTTTGTCTTCTTGTCGCGCTTGCCATCGAGGTACCAGCTCCAGCCTTTGTCGGCGCCGCCGCGGATATGGGCGATGGCATAGACGAAACCGCGATCGACCAGGGACAGACGGTTGGCCGAGAACGAGGCCGGCATCGCCATGCCGTAGGAGCCGTAACCATAGAGCAGCAGCGGCGCCTTACCATCCTGCACGAAATTCTTGCGGTGCAGGATCGACACCGGCACCTCCGCGCCATCGTCAGCTTTCGCCATGATTCGGGTGGTGACATAGTCAGCCGGATTATGGCCCGACGGAATCTCCTGCCGCTTCCGCAGCACGCGGGTGCGTGTCACCATGTCGTAGTCATAGACTTCCGACGGGGTCGTCATCGACGAATAGGCAAACCGCAGATTGGTGGTGTCGAATTCATAGCCACCGAGTGTGTCGAGCGAATAGGCGGCTTCGTCGAAGGCGATGGCATGCTCTTCACCGGTCACAAGCTCGCGGATCACGATCGACGGCAGCGCGTTGGCGCGCTCCAGCCGGATCAGGTGGTTGGCATAGAGCTCCATATCGATGAGATAAATGCCCTCCCGATAAGGGATCAGATCCTTCCAGTTGGCGCGCTCCGGCGCTGAGATCGGCGCAGTGACGATCTTGAAGTCGATGGCGTCGTCGGCATTGGTGAGAATGAAAAGCTGGTCGCCGCGATCTGCCAGCGAGTATTGCACACCTTCCTCGCGCTTCGCGACGAGGCGTGGCGGCGCGTCCGGGGTAGCAAGGTCGATGATCTGCTGCTCGGACGTCTCATGATCGCCTCCGGCGATCACGCAGAAGCGACCGCTGGCGCTTTCATGAATATGCGTAAACCAGCCGGAGTCCTGCTCCTCGAAGACGAGCTTGTCGTCGACTTGCCTGCTGCCGAGGCGATGCAACCAGACCTGCATCGGGCGATGATTGTCGTCGAGCCTCACATAGAAGAACGCTTTCGAGTCGAGCGTCCATACCACGCCGCCATCTGTCTCTTCCACGCGATCATCGAGATCCTCGCCCGTAGCCCAGTCGCGGACGCGGATCGTGAAATATTCGGAGCCTTTGATGTCGGCAGACCAGGCCTCCAGCGTGTGATCCGGCGAATGTCTGGCCTCACCGAACTTGAAGTATTCCCGGTCCCTGGCGAGGGCATCGCCGTCGAGGATGATCTGGGCCTCGCCGCCGTCGCGCGGTGTGCGGCCAAACAGTTCGTGTTGTCCTCCCTCACGAAATTTACGCAGATAAGACCACTGGCCGTCAGGCGAGGGCACCGATGAATCGTCCTCTTTGATACGGCCGCGCATTTCGGCGACGAGCTTTTTCTGCAGCGCGTCGGTGCCGCCGAGCAGGCTCTCGGTATAGGCGTTCTCGGCCTCCAGATAGGTGCGGATCTCCGGCTTCAGCACCGAGGGATCGCGCAGCACCTCCTGCCAGTTGGCATCCTTCAGCCAGGCATAGTTGTCATGCACGATGATGCCATGAGCCGTGAAAGACTGGGGATGAACAGGCGCAACCGGCGCTGATATCTTGGAGGTCTGCTGTGTCACGAAGGCTCTTTTCGCGGAGGTCCGATCGGGTATGATCCGGTCCGTCGGCATGGCGACGTGCGGCGAATATAGGCGGGATCGCCCGCTTTGCCATCCTTCGAGTCCCCCCTCGAAGGACAAGACAAAACAAGAAACGAGGAAACATATGCTCGAATTCGTCACGCTCGACGCGCTGGTCCGGAACACCGCCGAGCGGGTGCCGCAGAAGACAGCTGTCATTGATCCCGACCGCGCGATCAACTATGCCGATTTCAACGCGCTGATCGATCGCGTCGCCGCGTCGCTTCAAGCGAGCGGACTGAAACCGCAGGACGTGATTTCGATCTGCGCACTCTCGTCGATCGAATACGCGGCCACCTTCCTGGGCGCGCTGCGTGCCGGTGTCGCTGTGGCGCCGCTGGCACCGTCGTCCACGCCGTCCGATTTCGCCGCGATGGTGAAGGATGCGGCTGCAAAGATCCTGTTCATGGATAATTCGACCGCGGACAGCTTTGCCACGGCAGATGTCGATCCGGCTATCCAGCGTGTGGCGCTCGATGGCGGCAAAGCTGGAAAGGCGTTCGAAGCGTGGCTCGCCCCCGAGGGCAGCAGGCCTCAGCCGGTCACGATCGACCCGGAATGGGTATTCAATATCATCTATTCCTCGGGTACGACGGGAACGCCGAAAGGCATCGTGCACACGATGTGGATGCGCTGGCGGCAATACGGCCAGCTCGATCCGCTCGGTTTTGGGCCGGACGCGGTCACCGTGCTGTCGACGCCGCTTTATTCCAACACCACGTTGGTCTGCTTCAATCCGACGCTCGCGGGCGGCGGCACGCTCGTGCTGATGAAGAAGTTCGATGCACGGGGGTTCCTCGAACTCAGTGCGAAGCATCGCGCGACCCACGCGATGCTGGTGCCGGTGCAGTATCGCCGCATCATGGCGGTCGAGGACTTCGACAGCTTCGACCTCTCGTCCTTCGTTATGAAGTTCTCGACGTCGGCGCCCTTCGCAGCGGCGCTGAAGGCTGATGTGCTGAAACGCTGGCCAGGCGGTCTGACGGAGTATTACGGCATGACCGAGGGTGGTGGCACCTGCATGCTGCTGGCCCACGAACATCCGGACAAGCTGCACACCGTAGGCCAGCCGGCACCGGATCACGATATTCGGCTCATTGACGAGAACGGGAATTTCGTCGCGCAAGGCGAGATCGGTGAGGTGGTCGGACATTCTCCGGTGATCATGCAGGGCTATCTTAATCAGCCCGGCAAGACCGCCGAGACATTCTGGCGCGATGCATCCGGCAAACTCTATGTCCGCACGGGCGATGTGGGTCGGTTCGACGAGGACGGTTTCCTGACGCTGATGGATCGCAAGAAAGACATGGTTATTTCCGGCGGCTTCAACATCTATCCAAGCGATCTGGAGGCGGTGCTTGTCCAGCATGAAGCCGTGCTCGAAGCGGCGGTGGTTGCGATGCCGTCGGAGGAGTGGGGCGAAACGCCGGTGGCTTTCGTGGTGCTGCGGCCCGGTAAATCCGTGGATCCCGCAGAGCTCAAGGGGTGGGCCAATGAGCGGCTCGGTAAATTCCAGCGACTCAATGATGTGGTGATGGTCGATGTTCTTCCACGCAGCGCCATCGGCAAGGTGTTGAAGCGGGAACTGCGCGATCGTCGGCTGTCGGGCGATCTGTCGGCCTGACGTCGGGTGTCAATAATGCGGTGGGCGCTCGTTGGTGGGAGTGCCCACTGCCGTTTCAGCTTCGGCCAGCCGTTCGCTAAGTGCCGTCACCTGCCGTGTCAGCATATCGATCTGCTTCCATTGTGCGGTGATGGTCACATTCAGCGTTTCGATGGTGTCGTCCTGATAGGCGATTCGTGTTTCCATCGAGTCGATGCGCTCACGCAGGCTGTCGATCTCATTCATCTGCGGCCTCGCGCGTAAGTGCAAAATCTTCCGAATTGATCGGCAGGCCTTTGCGGATCGGTTGGCTTTCCTTGAGGCCGTGACCGAGCGCGATACGTTGGTCGAACACGAAACAGTCGCCGCGCCACAAACTTTCGCTTTCGGGAATGTCCTCGAGATATTGCAGGATTCCGCCCTTGAGATGATAAACCTCGGCGAAACCATGGGCGAGCATATAGGAGCTTGCTTTCTCGCAGCGGATGCCACCGGTGCAGAACATGGCGATCTTCTTGTGCTTCGCCGGATCGAGCGTGCGCGCGACGAAATCCTTGAACTGGCTGAAGCTGGCGATCTGGGGATCGATCGCGCCGTCGAACGTCCCCATCGCCACTTCGAACGCGTTGCGGGTGTCGAGCACCAGCGTATCCCCAGCAGCGATCAACGTGTTCCAGTCGGCAGCGTCCACGTAGGTGCCGACGCACTTGGTGGGATCGGTAAGCGGATCTCCGAGAGTGACGATCTCCTTCTTCGACCGCACCTTCATATGCAGGAATGGCATCATACTGGCGCGGGAGAACTTCAGTTCGAGATTGGTGAGCCGGTTGCCGAACAGAACGCCGCTTTGAAGTTCGCGCACCAGCGCGTCGATCTCGGCATCCTTGCCGGCTACGGTGCCATTGATGCCTTCGCTGGCCAGTAGCAGGCTGCCCTTGATCCCGAGCAGATCGCATAGCGCGCGCAGGGGCGCCTGCAATTGACGAAAGTCAGGCAGGGCAGCAAATTGATAGAGGGCCGCAACTTTGTACATGCTGGGGGATGTAGCAAAGCATGCTGGGCGGCGAAACCCTGCAGCGAGCTGGTATGCCAATCTTCCAGACGCACAACGCCGGCCCGAAGGGCCGGCGCTCTTGTGGGTCTTTTGTCGCCGGCGAGAAAGTCAGGTCCTGCCGGCGGAAACCCGTTCATCGCTTGCGGTTGGCGAAATCCGAGGCCTTGTCGACGGCGTCCTTCGCCATTTGCTTGGCATCCCCCATCGCCTTCTGGGCATGGCCTTTACCCTCCTGGATCAGGCCTTCGCCCTGCAGGCGCTCGGACCCGGTGACCTCACCAATGCCCTGCTTCGCTTTGCCGATCGCTTCGTTTGCATGGCCCTTGATTTTGTCCGTGGTGGCGCCCATGAGATACTCCTGTTGCTGGAGGCGGAGAGTTCCAGGCTCGTCCTGAATTCGCACGCCTCGTTGAGTTGCATCGAAATAATCGACAGCTCAGTCGAATGTTCCTGGAATTCCGGGGCGCAATGCCGCACGAAAAGCCGCATTGTCGTCACGTCATTGAGAAGGCGCTGCCATGTCCGGTCACGGTCACGATCACACCCATCCGCACGATCACTCGCACGACCATTCCCATGATCACGATCCGGATCGCTGGAAGCATGACGGTGTCCGCGTCATTCCAGCCAATCAGCTCGACACCAACGTTCCTTCCACCAAGGGTATGGACCGCGCCGCAGCGATCAATTTCGCCCGAGTCGGAGCGCAGAAGCTGTGGGCCGGCACGGTCTCGATCCAGCCGGACGCCAAGACCGGCGCGCATCATCACGGCCATCTCGAAAGCGTCATCTATGTGGTGAAGGGCAAGGCGCGTATGCGCTGGGGCGATCGGTTGCAGTTCACCGCCGAAGCCGGTCCGGGCGATTTCATTTTCGTCCCGCCTTACGTGCCTCATCAGGAGATCAATGCCAGCCGTGATGAGGTGCTGGAATGCGTGCTTTGCCGCAGCGACGGCGAAGCGGTAGCGATCAATATCGACATCGAGCCGGTGGAAAAGCCGGAGACGGTGCTGTGGGTCGATCCCACCCATCCCGATGGTGCGGTGAAGAAGTAAGTTTTTATCTCACCTCTCCCCGCTTGCGGGGAGAGGTCGACTGCAACGCGCGAAGCGCGTGGAAGTCGGGTGAGAGGGCTCTCCACTTGCTCCGCGTTTGCGGAGGCTTCACCTCATCCGTCGCGGACTTCGTCCGCGCCAACTCCTCCCCGCAAGCGGGGAGGAGTTAAACGCTGCTAGCTATATTTGAACACCGTATCGTCGAGATCGATGGTCGGGAACACGTCGCGATCGTTCCAGTAGTTCTGGTCGTGCTGCCACTCCGGCTTGTCGCCGCGCTTTGGCAAGAGATGCAGCCCTCGCATGATATAACCAGGGTTGAAATCCTGTTCGTCGATCCACGGCAGCAGCGGCATGTCGGTGTCCTCGGGCCGCAGCCCGGGTGTGACGGTGGTCGCGCCTTTCTCGTCCATATGCCGTAGCAGGCGGCATACGAAATCCGCCACCAGATCGACACGCAACGTCCAACTGGCCCGGAAGTATCCGAAGATCCACACCATGTTCGGCACGCCGGTGAACATCATGCCGCGATAGGTCACGGTCTCCGCGAAATTGAGCGGCTGGTCGTCGATGGAGAATGCGATATCGCCGAGCACATTGAGATCGAATCCGGTCGCGGTGACGACGACGTCGGCGTCGAGCCGGTTGCCGGATTTCAATGTGATTCCGGTTTCGTCGAAATTCTCGATTTCGTCGGTGACGACGGTCGCTTTGCCGGTACGAACGCTCTGGAACAGGTCGCCGTCCGGAATGAAGGCGATGCGCTGGCGCCACGGTCGGTAGCGTGGCGTAAAATGGGTGGCGATGTCGTAGTCGTCACCGAGATAGGCGCGCACGCCTTTCAGAAGCTCATCGCGCACCACGTCTGGTTCGTTTTGCGCGCGCTTGGTGAAGACGCCTTGATCGAACAGGATTTTGCGGCGGACGATTTCATGGATCCACGTTTCGTCGATATCGAGTTCGCGCAGGGTCTCGGCCAGCGCATTGGCGTTGCGGCCGGTGATGAAGAAGGTTGGCGAGCGCTGCAGCATGGTGACCCCGGCGCATCTATCGGCGATCGCCGGCACCACCGTCGCCGCCGTCGCGCCGGAGCCGATCACCACGACGCGCTTGCCGGACAGGTCGAGATCGTCGGGCCAGGTCTGCGGATGCACCACCGTGCCCTTGAAGCGATCCAGGCCCGGCCAGTCCGGCGTAAAGCCCTTGGCATGATTGTAATAGCCCTGGCACATCCATAGAAAGCGCGTGGTGAAGGACAGCATCTCGCCGGTATCGAGGCGAGTCGCCGTCAACGTCCAGAGCTTGTCGTCATTCGACCAGTTGGCGCTGAGGATCTTGTGGCCGTAGCGAATGTGCCGGTCGATGCCGTTCTCGGAGATCACCTCGCCCATGTAGCGGAGGATTTCCGCAGCCGTGGCGATCGGCGCCGACGTCCACGGCTTGAAGCGATAGCCGAAGGTGTGGAGATCGCTGTCCGAGCGGATGCCGGGATAACGATGGGTATGCCAGGTGCCGCCGAAACCGTCTTTCATCTCAAGGATAGCGAAGCGCTTGTCCGGGCTCTGCTTGGTGAGATGATAGGCAGCGCCGATGCCGGAAATGCCGGCGCCGACCACGATGACATCGAAGTGTTCGGCTTCCTGGGCCGCGGACGGATTCGCGGCGATGTTTCCCTGAACGTTCATAGTCTCCCGATCTCTTTCTCGCTCCGCAGTCTGTGCGCGGATGCCTGGTCCGGCGGCCGCGTGAGCGGATCCGCCAGCAGTCATGATTGACGATCAGGAGGAATGTGCAAGGCTTATTGCACCGCCGAGCGGCGATTTCAGGCCGCGATCTTCGGCAGGCCGATCTGGAACGCCAGCGTGGTTTCGATCCATTTCGCCACGCGGAGCGTATGGATATCCTGCCGATACGGCCCGACTACCTGCAGGCCGAGCGGCAGGCCGTTGCGGCCGAAGCTCGCCGGCAATGCGACGGCGGGCACGCCCATCAGCGTCCAGGGTGCGCAGAAGGCCGCGTCGCCGGTGAAGTCGAGCCCCTCGGGCGCTTCGCCAGTGGCGGGTAAGGTCAGCACGGCGTCATAGGGCGCCATCCGTGCGGTGAACGCGTCACGCAATGCCTGCTGCTGTTTCTTTGCCTTGAGATAATCGGTTGCACTGATGTCACTGCCGGTCTTCACCAGCAGCTTGAGATGCTCGCTCGACTTCTCGGGATGGCGCGCGACGAGATCGCCGAAGATGACCGCCGCTTCGCTGGCGAGGACGGTGTTGATGGCGTCCCAATTGAGATGGTCGAGCTCGCTGAGCTCGAGGTCGTCGACGTCAGCGCCGGCTGATCGCAGGCGCGTAATCGATGCGCCGAACAGTTGCTGTTGCTCGCTCTCGGCCTTGGCGAATTTAGCGAAATGCACCACGGCAAGGCGCGGCGCCGGCAGCGGTGGGAGGCCCTGTGTCACCGATACTTCGAAGGCCGGCACCGGTTGCCCATGCAGATCGCTCGCGCTCGTGCCGGCCAGCAGGGATAGCGCAAGAGCGACGTCGTCGACCTTCCGCGCAAAGAAGCCGACATGGTCCAGCGACGGGCTGAGCGGATGGACGCCGATGCGCGGAATGGCGCCGTAGCTGGGCTTGAAGCCGACGACGCCATTGAAGGCGGCGGGGCGAATGATGGAACCCAGCGTTTGCGTGCCGAGTGCGAGCGGGACGAGGCCGGCGGCAACGGCGGCAGCGGAGCCCGATGACGATCCGCCCGGCGTGTGTTTGCTGTTCCACGGATTGGTGGTCGGGCCGGGATGGCGCCAGGCGAATTCGGTGGAGACGGTCTTGCCGAAAATGGTGGCGCCGAGATTACGCAGCCGCTCGACCACCCAGGAATCAGCGGCCGGCACATGGTCGCGATAGATCGGCGAGCCATTGGTGGTCGGCATGTCAGCCGTCGCGATGATGTCCTTGATGGCGACCGGGATGCCCGACAGTGGCCCCGGCTTGCGGGAGGTGTCGGACGGCAGCACTTCAAAGGCCTTGAGGACAGGCTCGATCGCTTTGGCCTGCGCAAGCCGCTCGGACGCATAATGATCGGCAGCGGTTGGGTTGGATTTGAACCGGCGCAGCAGGTCGAGGACGCCGGCTTCGGTCTTGGTCGAGTTGGTCACGTCAAAAACCTCAGAGCTTGCTTTCTTATCCCTCCCCGGAGCTAAGCGAATGGGGAGGGTGGATCGAAGCAAGCGTTCAGCGAGCTTCGAGACGGGTAGGGTCTATCCCTGCGTGACGTCCTACCGTGAGGATAGACCCCACCCGGCGCTACGCGCCACCCTCCCCATTGCGCTTCGCTTGAGGGAGGGAAACTATGATCGGCTGTGCTTCAACTAACGTCTCATCTCACTTCATCGCCAATGCCGGCTCGATATATTTCCGCACCACGAATTTGTCGTAGTCCGGCTGTGCTGCGAGATTACCGAGTGCAATCTGGGTGTCCATCGACACTTTGAGCGATGGTGCCGTGATGTCGACGCTCGGCGGATAGACCCCATCGGCCAGCATGCGCTTGACGGCGGCTTCAACCACGGTCGGCTCCAGCGACGGGAATTCCTTCTGCGCGATAGCGACGGTGCGGGCCTCGTTCTTGGCCATGAAGCGCATCGCCATCTCCATCGCATTGGTGACGCGCTGGGCAAGATCAGGATTGACGTCGTTGCGCGCGGTCACCGACGAGAACGCATAGGCGCCATAGGTCTTCGGGAAGCCAAACACGACCTTCATGCCCTTGGCGACGACCTGGTCAAGACCCGGCTCATACATCACGGCGACGGGCGCCTGCTTGGCGAGGAACGGGCCGGGCTCTGTACCGATGGCGACCTGGATCATCTCCACGTCGGTCTTGCCATCCATGCCGTTTTCCTTGAGCAGCTTCAGGAAGAGCGACGTGCTTGTGGTCGGCATGGTGCCGGTGACGACCTTCTGGCCCTTCAGGCTCTTGATGTCCCTGAAATCGAAATCCGGCGCTGCGGCGAGCCAGACGGCGGCGCCATTGACGACATTGGCGATGATGCCCACCGGCGCTCCCTTGGAGGCCGCGATCGCGGTCCATTCCGGCCCGTGGATCGAGAATTGCGCACTGCCGGAGATCACCGCCGACAAGGCAACCGTCGGCGATCCCGCGGTTTCCTTGGTGAGGTCGAGACCCTGCTGGGTGAAGAAGCCCTCATTGATGGCGACATAGAGCGGCAGATAGAGCATCGACTGGAAGGCCTGCGAGAGCACCACCTTTTTGTTCTGTGCCGAGGCCGGCGAGGCAAAAAGCAATCCTGCCAGCGCGGTGGCGCAGGCGATACGCTTGAACAACGACATGGACGTCTCCGTGATGCGAACGAGGGCGGGAAGAATTGGGAAAGATGTTCAGACCTGGACCTGATGCGACGTGGTTGCCTGCTTCCAGGGCAGCGAGGTGCGCTCGATCACGTCGATGACGTAATAGAGCGCGAAGCCCATGATCATCAGCGTGAACAGGCCGACCCAGACCGAATTGAGGTCGTAAAGGCTGGAGGCCGTGAAAATCATGTGGCCGAGGCCGCGTTGCGAGGAGATGAATTCGCCGACCACCGCGCCGACCAGGCCGAAGCCGATATTGATGCGGAAGGTGGCGATGATCGCAGGAAGCGTCGATGGCACCACGGCCTTGAAGAACACCTGATGCTTGTCTGCGCCCATGGAGATCATGAGCGACTGCAGATCGACGTCGGCGTCCTTCGCAGCCTGATAGGCGGCGATGAGGGCGACGAGCGCGGTGAGCGAGACGGCGAGCGCCACCTTGGAGATCAGCCCGGTGCCGAACCATAGCACTACGATCGGCGCCAGCGCGATCTTCGGGACCGAATTGATGGCGACGATGAAGGGCTCGACGAGTTTGGCGACGAAGACGGAATACCAGAGGGCGAGGCCGAAAAGCGATCCGAAGATCGTGCCAATGATGAACCCCAGAATGGCTTCGAACAACGTGAACCAGGAATCCAGCAGCAGTTCGCCGCTAAGGATCTTGTGATAGAAGCTGGCAAAGATGCCGCTGGGCGATCCCATCAGGAAGGCCGAAATATATCCGGCATGGACACCGGCTTCCCAGATCGCAAAGAAAATCGCGACAGCGGCGACCTGCAGAAAAGCGCGACCCAGCGTTGTGTCGAAGGTCGCACGTTTACGCTCGCGCACGACTTTACGCTTGCTGCGAACAAGCGCACTGGTCTGGATCGTCATCGTCATGCGGTTTTCTCGGTCTGGATGTCGAGTTCGGCACAAAGCGTTTTGAAATAGGTCGCGAAATTTGCGTCGTTGCGCGCGGTCACGGGCGAGGTCGCGTCGATATCGATCTCATGTACGACCTTCACCCGCGCGGGACGACCGGACAGCACGACCACGCGCTTCGACAGCGCCACTGCTTCATCGATGTCGTGGGTGACGAGGATCACCGTCTTCTTGTAGGTCTGCACGGCATCCTTGAGCACGCCTTCCAGATACAACCGCGTCTGGTAGTCCAGCGCGGAGAACGGCTCGTCCAACAGGAGGATATCCGGGTCCATGATCAGCGTGCGGATCAGCGCCACGCGCTGTCGCATGCCGCCGGATAGCGTCTTCGGATAGGCGTTCTCGAAGCCGGTAAGGCCGAACTGCTTGAGATATTCGCGCGCCTTGGCTTCGGCTTCTTTCGGATCGACGCCGCGGGTTTCCAGGCCAAGGAGGACATTGCCCAGCACGGTGCGCCAGGGAAACAGCAGATCCTTCTGCATCATGTAGCCGACGCGGCCGCGCAGGCTGTCGATCTCCTGGCCGCGATAAGTGATGGTGCCGCTATCGGGCTCGAGCAGGCCGGCAATGATGTTGAAGATCGTCGTCTTGCCGCAGCCGGAAGGCCCGATGATGCTGACGAAATCGCTTTCATTGATACTGAACGACAGATCGTCCAGCACGGTGACGTCACCATTCTTGCCAGCGAATGTTTTGCTGACATTGGCGACGCTCAATTGCACTTGCTTCGGCGGCATGGCGGCATCCCCGTTTGGATGCCGTTTTTACGCAAACAGCGTGCCATCTCGAAATATCATGTGCTGGCGGGCCATCGCGAAACTTTTCGCAACTTTCACGCTCTATGCGATCGCAATTGCTCGGGCTTTGTGCAGGCTTGAAATGTTTCCGGTGAGAAAATAAGCAGGCGAGAGAAAGCGTATTTTCTCGATACAGTGGCGCCTCACCCCACGACGGGAGAGACGCAAAAGTTCAACCGGTGACCGACATCACGGCTTCCTTGATCTTCGCCAGCGCGTAATTGCCGATCATGTTCACATCGATATGCGGCAGGTTCGGAATCTCGTCGGCAGCTACCACGCAATCGACGATCGCCGGGCCATCACAGGCAAGCGCATCAGCGATGGCTTTCTTGAGTTCGCCAGGTTGCCTCGCTGTAAAGCCCTGACCGCCACAGGCGCGCGCGAGGGCGGCGAAATCCGGGTTCGGGAATTCGATAGCCTCGCGAAATGGGGCCAGGCCGACGCTCTCGGCTTCCAGAGTGATCAGGCCCAGGGCGGAGTTGTTGTAGACGATAATCTTGAGCGGCAACTTGTGCTGTACGGCCGTCATGAATTCGCCCATCAGCATGTTGAAGCCGCCGTCGCCTGTGAGCACGATGACCTGCTTGGAGCGATCGAGAATCTGGATGCCGTTGGCCTGACCAACGGCCGTCCCGACCGCCGCATTGTTGAATGAACCGGTGATGCGCTGGGTGCCGTTCTGGCGGATCCAGTTTGCCGACCACAATGTGTTCAAGCCGGTATCGAGCACGAAGATCGCGTCCGAACGGGCGAGATCGCTGGTGACGCGCGCAACGGCTTGCGGATGAATCTTGCCCTTGCTGCGGGCAGGATCGGCCTGCTTGTCGAGCATTTGATCCCACTTCTGGCGTGCGTGCGCGGTCTTTTCAAAGAACTTACCATCGTTTTTCGCCTGAACGCGGCCGAGCAGGATCGCCAGTGCGGGCCGGGCCGAGCTGATCACGCCGAGGGCAGTCGGTGTGCGCCGGCCCAGCGCCTGGGCACGCTCGTCGATCTGGATGACGTGGCCCTTGGTGGGCAGGAAGTTGGAATAAGGATAGTCGGTGCCGACCATCACCAGCAGGTCACAATCATGTACGGCATCATAGACCGGCTTGGTGCCGATCATGCCGAGGCCGCCCATCCAGCGTGGGTCGTCGAACGCCATGATCTCCTTGCCGCGCACCGAATGCACCAGCGGCGCCTTTAGCTTGTCGGACAGCGCGCGCAGCAGGTCTGCGGTGCCAAGCGCACCGTGGCCGCACATGATGACGACGCTCTTGGCGTCGTCGATGCGGCGTATGGCATCGTCGATAGCGGCCTCATTGGGCAGGATCTCGCCACGCGGGATGAGCGTCGCGATGCTCGATGTCGGTATGTCGGATTTCAGCGACAGCACATCCATCGGCAGCGTCAGATGCGCGACGCCGGGGCCGGCATAGGCGGCGGCGACGGCTTCGTGAAACACGCGCGGCGCCTGCGCGGCGGTGGTCACCGTCTGGGTGTAAAGCGAGACATCGCGAAACAGCAGGTCCGGCTCGGTGGTCTGGAAGAAATCCGTGCCTTTCATCGCCCGCGCCATGTCACCCGACAGCGCCAACACCGGCGCATGATCGCGTGCGGCTTCATAAAGGCCAGCAACGAGATGCGTGCTGCCCGGTCCCGTCGATCCCGCACAAACGCCGAGCTTGCCGGTGAGCTTGGCTTGGCCCGCTGCGGCCAAGGCCGCGCCTTCCTCGTGGCGCACGCCCACCCATTCGATCTTGGAGCGCCTCACCGAGTCCGCTAGGGGATTGAGCGAGTCGGCGACGAGGCCAAAAATCTGCTGTACGCCGATTTGTTCGAGGACATGGACGAGATCATCGGCGACGGTCTTCGACATCGGAAGGCTCCAAATTTATTGGGGACGCCGCAGAGAGGATAGCGGCTGCAGCGTGACCAACGGAAAGATGGATATTCAATTGTCGCGTTGCAGCATTAACATCACGCCCCAACAAACTTGTGATGTTGAATTAAGTTCCGGCAATCTCGGAACGAACCTCGTTTGTTCTTTTTCGGGAGAACAGGATGCGTTGATACAGATAGCCGATCGCCACCAGCACCAGGCCGAGGCACATGAAGGACAATGCGCGCCAGACGCCCGTCAGCGATGACATATCGATGAGGAAGGCCTTCAGGACGGTGAGGCCTATCACGACCGCCGAAGCCAGCCGCGCGCGTTGTGAGGAGAAGATGAGGCCGGCAGCGAGCAGCGCTACGCCGAAAATGAGCCAGGCGATCGACAGCGTATATTGCTCGGCGTCAAAGATCGGCGTGTTGGAAAAGACAGGACCGTGATAGATGCGCCGGGTTTCGAACGTCACATAGGTCAGCGCCAGCACAAGGGCGGCACCAGCAACGGTGTTGGCATAAGCCGGCTTGCGCTGGCCGGCTACAGCGTAGGACAGCAGCAGCGCCAGCACCGCGGGCAAGGCATAGCCGAGCAGCAGGAGATTGAAGACCACACCGCCCACGTCGATGCGCCAGATACTGGGGTTGGCGATGAAGAGCAGCCCGCCCAGCGAGGCGAGGCCGGCATAGACCGTCAGGATCACCGCGCCGACGTTGTGCACGATGCTGCCGCTGCGCACCCGCAGCCGTTCAAGGCCGATCGCCATGGCGAGCGTTGTGCAAACCTGCAGCGCGACCTCAAGAAGGTCCGAGTCGACGCGATAGACATCGCCACCATTGACGTAATGGCGGATCTGCAGAAACACGAGCAGAACGGTGAACAGGATCGCGGCGGATTCCACCATGCGCAACGGCGCATCGTCGCCGCTGCGGCGCATCAGCACGCTGGCGCTCCAGAACGATGCGGCCGGCACGCCGTAACCCCACAGCAGCCAGTTGAAGATCGGCGTCGTCCCGACGAGATCACCGATTACCCGCGGCTCCCAGGCCATGCGGGCGCAGACGATGCCGGCGAGGAGGGCAGCGAGCCAGCGCAGGAACGGGATCGGGCGCTGCATGGAAATCCATGCGGTGCCGAGCGCCATTAGCGCCAGAGAAATGGTGAGCCAACCCTTCTCCAGCGCAAAGGTCAGTGCCAGCGCCAGTGCGCCGAGCGTTCCGGTGGCAAACAAGGCGGTGGAAATCGCAATGCCGGGCCGCTGCGCGCGCTTGCCGAGTATTTCGGTCGCGGCGGCAAAGCCGGCTGCGATGATGACGGCGAGGATCGCGAAGGGCACCGAGCGATCAAGATGCGCAATCCGGGCATAGAGCGCGATCAGGAGTGCAATCGGCACGAAGGTGGCGCAAGCGGCCCAGATCACCGGAACGACCGCACTGACCGACCGTCCCTGCGCCAGGAAGCCGATAATGCCGAAGCCGAGGGCGAACACCGCGGCGCTGGCGAGATGCGTTGTCACGGAGCCCTGAATCGGGCTGACGCCGATGCCTTCCAGCGGCCCTCCGGGGAGCACCAGCAGATCGAGATTGCCCTGAATGGCCCAGGACAGGAAGACCGCCGCGACGAAGACGGCGGCGATGGCGACCGCGCCGGTCGCGGCTTGCGCATACCAGGCGACGAACAGCGTGCCGGCGACCAGCAGCGCGAAGGCGGCCATCGCCAGATCCGTATGGAAACTGGCGAGCACGATCAGCGTCGCGCCGAGCAGGCTGGTTCCGAGCGCCGCCGATGAAATCCCTTCAATGCGGCCGGGCTCGGCCGGTGGGCCATACATGAAGCCGCACACCACCAGCAGCGCGGCGAGCACGAAGCAGGCGATGACGTGGAAGACATGCGGCGCAACCAGCGTGGCTGCGTTATCGAGTCCCGGCAGCGTCCAGAAGGTCGTGAAGGCGATGGTGGTCAGCACCAGCCAGCGCCACATCCGCATCCGCGCCAGCGCAAAGGCGGCGGCGGTGACGATGGCGAGATAGATGTAGAGCGCCCAGTAGTCGGGCTTGCCTGATGACACCAGCATCGGCGTCACAAAAGCGCCGACGAGGCCGAGCCCCGCAAGCGCGGGTCCATGTAACAGCGCTGCGGCCATGGTGCCCATGGCGACGATGCCGAGCAGCACGAAGGCGGTGCCGGGCACGAGGAAGTCGTAGAGCGCGTAAGCCGCATAGATCGTGGCGAAGGCGACGGCCGTACCGGCCGCGGTGAGGATCGCCGGGATGTTGGCAATCGGCAGCGGTGCGATCGAGGAGAGCGATTCCTTTCGGCGCGCGAATTCGCCGGTGGCGAGCAGCGCCAGCGCGAACAGTCCGCCGAGCAGCACGCGCACCTCCGGGCCGAGCAGACCAGCCTCGATGGAATAGCGCACCATGAAGAGGCCGCCGAGGGCCAACGTCAGGCCACCCACCCAGACCACCCAGCGCGTGCCGATGCGTTCTTCGAAGCTGGGGTTGACGGCCGCGGGTGCCGTGGTTTCCGGTGCGGTTGCGGCCTCCGGCACCGGCTGGGCAAGAGAGAGCTCGGGCGGCTGCGACGGAATGAGCTCGTCGGTGGCGCTGGTGATCGGGTCTGGTGTCTTGATCTCGGCGGGCAATTCGGGCGCGAGCGGCGCTGCTGTTTCCACGGCTGCAGCAGCTGCGGTCGCGACGCGCGGCGCGGCTTCGAGCGCGTCGAGCCGTGCGCGCAGGATTCGCACCTCATGGCGCGCCTTGCGTGCAAAGAAGAAGGCGACGATGGCAACGACAAGCGCAATGAAATCGAGATCGAACATGTAACGTAAGTCCTCAGTCTTCTTCCATCCTTGTCCCACAAGGGATGGAGGTAGGGAAGCTGCCGCGACCAAACGCTCAGCCCTCATGGTGAGGAGGCGCGTAGCGCCGCCTCGAACCATGAAAGGATGAGACTCCGCGTGTGCGGCCATCCTTCGAGACGCCGCTGCGCGGCTCCTCAGGATGAGGACCGAGTTGGTGGTGACATCTTGGCGACTAGCAGCTTAGTGCTCGTCGAAGTCGCAATGGTTCAAGCCGCGAATGAACTTTGGCGCATCAATCCAGATCGATGCGAAACGGCTTGCCGGCCACCATCAGGCTGCCGGGACCCATGGCATCGAGCGCACGGATCATCCGTCCGTTGCGGCCGAGCGCGTTGTCGGCGAGCGATACGATCAACCGGTTTGGCGATGCGATGGGAGAGGCCGCGCGGATGCGCTGCGCGATCTCGTGCTCGTCGCGATCGGGATTGAGCATGCAGGCCGCGGTGAAGGCGCTGGCCGTGGAGCGCGAGATGCCGGCATAGCAGTGGATCACCAGCGGCGCGGCACGATCCCAGCCGCGCACGAAATCCATCACCTGCGTCACATGGCTCGCATCCGGCGCGACGAAACCGTCCATGGCTTCGGTGATGTCGTCCACCTGCACTCGCAGGTGATTGTCCTCGGTCACCGTCTCTGGTCGCACCACCTGCGCCACGTTAGCCATGATCGTCAGCACATGGCTCGCCCCCGTCGCCTTGACGGTGGCATGCAGGTCGGCGAGGGAGCAGACATAGATCATGATGTTCTTTCTACCGCGAGCGCGCTGTGCGTGTCATCCCGCCTTCAGCACCTCGAACCGCGCGAGAAACCGCCTTTCCGCTTTGCTGGCAGACCACGGGGTCAGATACTCTGCCTCCATGTCGAGCGGCAAACACGGATCCTTGCCAAACAGCCGCTTCGCGTCGGCTTCGGCGAAGCCTGCAAGCCGCGTGGCTTCCAGATAGGCCGCGGCCATATCGGCATTCTTGATTGCCTTGGTCATTTTCGGGTCGAGCTCGGCCGGCAAGCCGAAACGCATATGGATCGCCGCGAGCAGGCGACGTTCCACCATCTTGTAGGCATTGCCAATCACGGCCTTGAACGGCGAGATCATGTCGCCGATCACATATTCCGGGGAATCGTGCAGCAATGCGGCGAGCCCCGCGCGGTCAGTCATGCGGGTGATCTGCTCGCGCATCACGGCTTCGACGAGCAGCGAATGCTGCGCGACTGAGAAGATATGGGCACCGCGGGTCTGCCCGTTCCATCGCGCCATGCGCGCGAGGCCGTGGGCGATATCTGCCACCTCGACATCGAGCGGCGAAGGATCGAGCAGATCGAGCCGGCGGCCTGACAGCATGCGTTGCCAGGCGCGCGGTGTGCCGCCTGTCACGGTTGCTTTGGCCATTACGTCGCCTTCAGCCGCAGCGGGCGTTTCTTCTTGCTGCACAGCGCGTGGCAGTAGCAGGAGGTCAGGTGGTCATTGACCATGCCGGTGGCCTGCATGAAGGCATAGACGATGGTCGGGCCGACGAATTTGAAATTGCGCGCCTGCAGTTCCTTGGAAATCTTGATCGACAGCGGTGTCGAGGCCGGCACGCTGGCATGCGTCTTGAAATTGTTGACGATCGGCTGGCCATCGACGAAATCCCACAGGAACTTCGAGAAGCCGGGTCCTTCCTCCATGATTTTCAGATAGCCTTTGGCGGAGAGGATCGTACCCTCGATCTTCGAGCGATTGCGCACGATGCCAGCGTCGTTCATCAGCGCATGCACTTTCTTCTCGCTATAGCGCACGATCTTTTCCGGCTGGAAGTCGTCAAAGGCCTTTCGGAAGTTGTCGCGCTTGCGCAGGATCGTGATCCACGACAGGCCGGCCTGGAAACCGTCGAGGATGAGCTTCTCATACAGCGCGCGGTCGTCATATTCCGGCACGCCCCATTCGGTGTCGTGATAGGCGACGTAGAACGGATCTTCGCCCGGCCAGGGGCAGCGTGTCTTGCCGTCGGCATGCGTGATCGGAGCTTTGCTCATGCGGTCTTTTTGGTAGCGAAGGCGCGGACGGCTTCGGGATCAGTGAGGTGGATCGTGATGTCGCCCGCCAGCAACGCGGCGCCCGCATCGAGTGCATCGGTGGCGCGGTCGGTGCGAACCAGCGCGAGACCATTGCCGCCCGCGGATGAGCCCATGGTGCCGACCGGCTTGTCGGCAGCGCGGATTTCCGTTCCGGCGACAGGCGTGGCGCCATCGAGCGTCACGGGTACGATCCGTGTCCTTGTGGTGCCGCGGTGCTGCATGCGGGACACGACTTCCTGGCCGATATAGCAACCCTTGTCGAAATCGACGCCGGCCATCCGGTCCATATTGGTTTCGTGCGGGAATGCATCGCCATAGGCGAAGTCGATGCCCCCGCGGGGCACACCGCAGGCGATGCGATGCGCTTCATAGCCGGTCTCATCGATGAGCTCGGCGCCCATGATTGCGGCCGTCTTCTCCGCAAGGTCGGCCGGCACCAGGATGCGATATCCCAGCGTTGCATTGCGTGGATCGGCGAAGCTCAGGTCCGGTTTCACTGCGGGTTCGCCGTCCCATACCGCGAGCACGCCGAGCCGGTCAGACAGATTCTCCACCGTCACCTTGGCGCGCAGCTTGTAGAAGCCGAGCTTGGTGGCGAGCGGCTGCGCCAGCTCGCGCGGGCAGTCGATCAGCAGGCTGCCGCCATTGCCAGCGGGCCCCTCCGTCACGAGAAAATCAGCCACGATCTTGCCCTGCGGCGTCAGCAGCGCACCAAACCGCGCGCTGCCCGGGACGAGCGCGGCGATGTCCGAGGTGATGAGGTTGTTGAGGAAGCTGCGGGTGTCGTCCCCGGTGATCCTCACCACACCCCGATCGGGGAGAAATGCTGCTTTCATGCGGAAAATCTCGAAAAAACTCAGGAATCGTGGCTGACGGATTTCAACGCCAAAGTTAAGCCGCTAAGATGCCGGTAACAAGGCCTGCGCCCATCATGCGCGGCATCCACAGAGTGCAAGCGAGACCGGTATGAGCGAGACTTTCGACACGATTCTGAAGAACGGCATCGTCGTCAATCAGGATGGTGAGGGCCAGCGCGACATCGGAATCCGCGACGGCCGCATCGCGGCGCTCGGCACGTTCGGGCCGCAGCAGGCGGGCAAGACCGTCGACTGCAAGGGCCTGCACATCCTGCCCGGGGTGATGGACACTCAGGTGCATTTCCGCGAGCCCGGCCTTGAGCACAAGGAAGACCTCGAAAGCGGCTCGCGCAGCGCCGTGATGGGGGGCGTTACCGCTGTGTTCGAGATGCCGAACACCAATCCGCTGACCATCGACGAGACGACGTTCACCGACAAGGTGAAGCGCGGTCATCACCGCATGCATTGCGATTATGCGTTCTTCATCGGCGGTACCCGCGAGAATGTGCAGGACCTGCCAGAGCTGGAACGGGCACCCGGCTGTGCCGGCGTCAAGGTCTTCATCGGCTCTTCCACCGGAGCCCTGCTGGTCGAGGACGACGACAGCCTCCGCCGCATCTTCCAGGTCATCAGGCGCCGCGCCGCTTTCCATGCGGAGGACGAGTTCCGCCTCAACGATCGCAAGGGCCTGCGGATCGAGGGCGACGCCCGCTCGCATCCGGTGTGGCGCGATGAGGTCGCGGCGCTGATGGCGACGCAGCGCCTGGTCAATCTCGCCCGCGAGACCGGCAAGCGCATCCATGTGCTGCATATCTCGACCAAGGAAGAGATCGATTATCTCCGGGATCACAAGGATGTTGCCTCCTGCGAGGCGACGCCGCATCACCTCACCATGGCAGCGCCGGAATGCTATGAGCGTCTCGGCACGCTGGCGCAGATGAATCCGCCGGTGCGCGATGCCAGCCACCGCGCCGGCATCTGGAAGGGCATCGAGCAGGGCATCATCGACGTGCTCGGCTCCGACCACGCGCCGCATACGCTGGAAGAGAAGCAGAAGGTCTATCCGGCCTCGCCCTCGGGCATGACCGGCGTGCAGACGCTGGTCCCGTTGATGCTTGATCATGTGAATGCTGGCCGGCTGTCGCTGCAGCGTTTCGTCGATCTCACCAGCGCCGGTCCGGCGCGGCTCTACAACATGGCGATGAAGGGCCGCATCGCTGCCGGCTATGACGCCGACTTCACCGTGGTCGATCTCAAGCGCAGCGAAACCATCACCAACAAGTGGGTGGCCTCGAAGGCGGGCTGGACGCCTTATGATGGGGTAACGGTGAAGGGCTGGCCGGTCGGCACCTTCGTGCGCGGCAGGCAAGTGATGTGGCAGGGCGAACTCGTCACGCCGTCGCAGGGCGAGACGGTGAAGTTTCTGGAGACGTTGAAGCAGTGAGCACGCTCGAACTGTCATCACCCGCGAAGGCGGGTGATCCAGTAAACGACGTCAGTGTGTTGAAGCGCGATCGGTAGAGTTTACTGGATCGCCCGGTCAAGCCGGGCGATGACAGTTCGATTGAGATCTACTGTCTTGCCAGCGTCAGTGAAAACTCGCCATTGCGCACGCGCGTTGGCAGGCCTTCGACAAACTTCGCCACCGCATCCTCGCCGTAGGTCCCGACCAGTTCCGCGAAGGCTGCGAACAGGCTCGCCTGGGCAAGGCAGTCGCCGTCGACGCCGTCATGCCGCGCTTCGGCCCATGCCTCGTTGAGATAGCTGAGCGCCGCTCGCTTCTGTTCCTGATCCGGGAGGGGAGCGCTGGTGGGCTGGTAGGACAGGCGTTCGCTCATGAAATTCCCAAACAATCTGCGGCAGGATGCCGGCGCATATCCGTGTCGGTGCGAAAATGATTCTGTCGGTGCAATTGAGATTTACCACGCGTGGCGTGGGCAGCGAGCGACATCTTTAAGAAAGGTTAACGCAGCGGATTCACATTGTCGGAGATCGTATTAACAACTGGAACCTAAATCGGAAAACATTGATTTCAATCGTGAAATCATTTGCGCGCATCGGCTGCCGGGGTGTCCGATCAATCATCCGAATAGCGCTGTTCCAGCCACGGATCGCCGCGATTGTGGTACCCTCGGATTTCCCAGTAGCCAGGCTTGTCATCGCCGCGGAACTCGATGCGCTGCAGCCATTTGGCGCTCTTCCAGAAATACAGATGCGGCACGACCACGCGCACGGGGCCGCCATGGTCGCGGTCGATCGGCGTGCCTTGCCACGAATGCGCCAGCAGCGCATCGTCGGCAGCGAAATCCTCGATCGAGAGATTGGTCGTGTAACCGTCATAGGATTCAAGCGACACGAAACGTGCATCGGGCTTCGGCCGGCATGCATCGAGCAATGCGCGGGTCGAAAGGCCTTCCCACTGATTGTCATAGCGCGACCAGGTGGTGACGCAGTGGATGTCGGAGATGAAAGTTGACTGCGATTGCGCGGAGAATTGCGCAAAGTCCCAGAACAGCGGCGTCTCGACGGCGCCATAGACATCGAGGCGCCAGCGCTCGCGGGAGATGTCGGGTGTGAGGCCCAGATCCAGCACCGGCCAGTCCTGTGTCAGGTGCTGGCCGGGCGGAAGTCGTTCGGTGTCCGGGCGTGCGTGCCGGCCGGTGAGAAAACGGCCCTCGCGCGCCCAGCGCTGCTTGGTCTGCGTCAGCTTGGATTCTGCAGGCGTTTTGTCCTCATCCATCGCTGACGCTCCATGGTTGGGTGTTGACCGTCACTCGTGACGGTGCATGGCCGAGTTGTGCTTGGTGTCGCGCATCGTGGCGTAGATGAGCAGCGACAGGAAGATCATGGCCGACAGGTAATAGTAGAAATAATGCTCGTGCCCCGACTGCTTGAAATACAACGCGACGGCCGGAGCCGTGCCGCCGAAGATCGAGACGGTCAGCGCGTAGGGTACGCCGACGCCCATGGCGCGGATATTGGTCGGGAACAGTTCCGCCTTCACCACCGCATTGATCGAGGTGTAGCCCGCCACGAAGATCCAGGCGCCGCAGATCAGCAGGAACGCGACAAAGGGCGACTTGGTGGTCTGCAGCGTGGTGAGGATCGGAACCGTGCAGAGCGTTCCGGCCACACCGAAGAAGATCAGCAACGGCTTGCGGCCGAAGCGGTCCGACAGCGCGCCATAGATCGGCTGCAGGATGCAGGCGAACACCAGCGTGCCGAAGATCACCGTGGTGGTCTGATCGGCTGTGAGGCCGACCGAGAGTTTGACGAAGGTCTGCATATACGTCGTGAACGTATAGAAGGCAGCCGTGCCGCCGGCGGTGAGGCCGACAACCAGCAGCAGTTCGCGCGGATATTTCAGCAGGCCGGCCATCGAGCCCATCGGCTTCGACTGCTTCTTTGCTTCCGTGAATTGCTCGGTCTCGTGCATGTCGCGACGCATCACGGCGGCGAAGATGGCGAGGCTGGCGCCGATGAAGAATGGAATGCGCCAGCCCCAGTCCTTCAGCTCCTGCTCGGTGAGGAACACCTTCTGCAGCAGCAGGAGAACGATGATGGCGGTGAGCTGGCCGCCGATCAGCGTCACATACTGGAAGCTCGAATAGAAACCGCGATGGTTGGGATCGGCGACTTCCGACAGATAGGTCGCGGAGGCACCATATTCGCCGCCGAGGCTGAGGCCCTGGATGATGCGGGCGAGCGCCAGCAGGACGGGTGCGGCGAAGCCGATGGTCGCATAGGTCGGGGACAGCGCGATGATCAGCGAGCCGAAGCACATGCAAAGCACCGAGACGGTGAGCGACAAGCGGCGTCCATAGCGGTCTGCCAGGAAGCCGAACAACCAGCCACCGAGCGGGCGCATCAGGAAGGTCGCGGCGAACAGCACGGCCGCATTGAGCTGCTGCACCACCGGATCGTTGGAGGGGAAGAAGGCTGGCGCGAAATACAGCGCGAAGGCGGTGTACGCATAGAAGTCGTACCATTCGACGAGATTGCCCATCGAGCCGATGAAGATCGCCTTGATGCGTTTTTTGGCGTCGTCGAAATGGAGTTTGCCGTCCGCCGGCGGTGCGAATGTATCAGCCACTAAAAGCCCTCATATTCCGTGAAACGAAATGTTCGGTTGCCATGAGTGGGGGAAAAAGCCAATGCCGGAAATGCATTGCTGATGGCGGGATCGTTCGATCCGCCTGCGCCCGCGACGCAGCATTACGTCTTTAAACGTAAACTGCGGCAATGTGGCTTATACTAAAGTATGAATTTCTCGGCGGTATCCGGCTCGGCCGTAGGGCGGATCAGGCGAAGCCGCAATCCGCCGCCGAGTTTCAACTATGAAATCGGCCGGCGGATTACGCTCCGCTTATCCGCGCCCTGCGTCCGAGTGCAGTTACTTCGCCGGGCGCGGATCGATGGGCGTGATCGATTGCAGGCCCAAAATATCCTCCAGCACGCGGGCGCCGGCGAGCAGCGAGGCTTCGCCGCGCGGCGGGCCGACGATCTGCAGACCGACCGGCAGGCCGGTGGTGGTGAACCCGCAGGGGATCGACAGCGCAGGGCAACCGGTGACCGTGATCGCATAGACGATGCCGAGCCACTGCACGTAGTTGTCGAACTTGGTGCCGTTGCATTCGGCGAGATAGCGCTGCTCGATCGGAAAGGGCGGCGTGATGGTCGCCGGGCACAGCAGCAGATCGTATGTCTGGAAGAACTCGTAGGCGCGGGCCGCGAGTGTCACGCGCTGCGTTTCGGCCTTGGCGATTTCCTCGACCTTCAGCTTCAGGCCTTCCTCGATATTCCAGATCACCTCCGGCTTCAGCTTGTCGCGATGATCGCGCAGCAAGCCGAGCTTGGAGATGGCGAAGTCATAGGCGCGCAGCACGTGGAAACATTCATGGGCTTCACGAAGGTCGGGATGTGCTTCCTCGACGATGACGCCTGCCTCGGCAAAACGCTCGGCCGCCTTGCGGGTCAGCGCCGCGACTTCCGGATCGACGGGGGTGATGCCGAGATCGGGCGAGTAGGCGATCCGCTTCGGCTTCTTGCCCGCACGCACGGCGGAGCGGAACGTCTCCGGCAGCTTTGGCAGCGAGATCAGGTCGGCGGGATGTTCGCCGCTCATGGCGTCGAGCATCAGCGCGAGATCTTCGACATTGCGTGCCATCGGGCCCTGCACGCTGACCATGCGAGCCAGCGCGATATTCGGCGTCGAGGCGACGCGGCCGACGCTTGGGCGCAGGCCGACAATGCCGCAGAAGCTGGCGGGGTTGCGCAGCGAGCCGCCCATATCCGAGCCATGGGCGATCCAGGCCGTGCCGCTGGCCAGCGCCGCGGCCGCGCCGCCGGACGAGCCGGCCGCCGATTTCGACAGATCCCAGGGATTCAGGGTCGCGCCGAACACGTCGTTGAACGTATTCGCGCCGGCGCCGAATTCCGGCGTGTTGGATTTCGCATAGACCACACCGCCATTCTCTTCGAGGCGTTCGACCAGCACGTTGGACTTGGTGGGCACCACATCCTTGAAGATCGGCGAACCTTGCGTGGTGCGCACGCCGGCGACGGAGGTCAGATCCTTGATCGGCACCGGTAGGCCGGCGAGGATGCCGCGCTCACCGAGCGGCTTCTTCATCAATGCCCTGGCATGGTCGCGTGCGCGATCGAAGCACAGGATCGGCAGCGCGTTGACCTGCCCTTCCACTTCCTTGACCCGGGCTTCCAGCGCATCGAGCAGGTCGAGCGGCGTCACCGTCCCGCTATTGAGTTGATCGACGACGGCGCAGGCCGTCGCTTTGATGAGGTCGGAATGGGAAGCCACGCACGTCTCCAGTGTGATGCAGAAAAAGCGGAGGCAGCATGATGGTCAGGTGCGTGGCGGTCTAGCCCATTTCTTGCATAATTGGGGCCCATGAGATGGGGGCCCATGAGCGGCCGCGTGCCATACAATCAGAGATGCAAGCAGGGAAGACAACCATGAGTAATGCTTTCGGCGATTCCAACTGGCGCGCGATGTCGCGCGAACAGCTCGATGCCGGTCTCAACAACGGCACGGCCGTTGCCGGAAGTGCCGAGATCGCCAATGGATGGGGACAACGTTCGGATGCGATGAAGGCGAAATACCCCGCATATCTCGACATCGCCTATGGTCCGCGCGAGCGTAACAAATTCGATCTGATCAAGGTCGCCGAAGGCGGCCCCGTGCTGCTGCTGATCCATGGCGGCTACTGGCAGATGCGCTCGAAGGATTTCTTCACCTGCTTCGCCGCTGGTCCCATCGCTCATGGCATCAATGTCGCTGCGATCGGTTACACGCTGGCGCCCGATGCGACGCTGGACGAGATCGTTGCGGAAGTTCGTGCCGGAGTCGATGCCCTGGTCGATCAGGCTGGAAAGCTCGGCATCGATGCGAATCGTATCGTGGTGTCCGGCTGGTCGGCTGGTGGTCATCTTACGGCGACCACGCTGTCGCATCCGAAGGTGAAGGGCGGTGTCGCGATCTCGGGCATCTACGATCTCGAGCCGATCCGTGCCTCCTATCTCAACGAAAAGCTCAAGCTCGATGAGGCGATGTCGAAGCGGCAATCACCGCTGATGCAGGATGGCCCGAACAAGCCGCTCGCCATCGTGGCCGGCGGCGCCGAGCTGCCGATCCTGCGTCAGCAGAGTGCCGATCTCGCGGCCTATCGCGCGCAACACGGGCTGCCCGTGAGCTATGAGGAGATTCCGGGCGCGGATCACTTCTCGATCATGGCTGAACTGGAGAAGCCCGACGGGCGGATCACGGCGCTGATCAAGGATTTGGTCGCGCGGATTTAAACTCCGCCACACACTCAGTCCCTCATCCTGAGGAGCCGCGCAGCGGCGTCTCGAAGGATGACCGAGTGCTCTGCATGCATGGTTCGAGACGCGCGCCAAGTGGCGCGCTCCTCACCATGAGGGTGGCGTGTGGGGCCTGAAAGAGCGCGTGGCTAATGCGTCCGCGCCAGGCAGACCGCCACCACCTGCTCCAGCGATTTGATCCAGAATTAGCGCTCGGCGTCGTTGCCGCGCACGGCAGACACGTTTCAGCACGTGGGTGTCGGCGCGTCTTCAACCTCTTGGCTCTCCGTCGGGGCTCGGCACTGCGATCGTCGGGAAGGACGGGCGTCGGTGCGGCGATGCCTCTAATTAATTTTATTGACCGATCATTTAAATTAATGTAGCAATCCCGTCACTGACGATCGAGTTTCAGAGAGGGATGATGCAGGCACTGGTTCTCAGTTCGAGCCCCCGACGGAATGGCAATTCCGCCGCACTGGCGCAGGCCGTCAGGCAGGGGCTGGAGGAAGCCGGCCATGCGGTCAGGTTCGTTTATGCCGACGACGTTCTCGCCGCCTTTCTGAGGGATTGCCGGCAGTGCCGTCGGGACGATGGCGAATGCGCAATCGATGACGGTTTTCGCGCCGTGTTTTTCGACGGCTTTCTGCCTGCCGAAGGCTTCATCGTTGCGACGCCGATCTATTGGTACGGCGTGTCATCGCAGCTCAAGGCCTTCTTCGATCGCATGTTTTGTTACGTCGCGGCGTCGCATCCGCAGTCGTCTTCGGTCGTGGAGCGGATGATGGGCAAACGGATCGGCCTGGTCCTGAGTTCGGAGGAGACGTTCCCGAACGTTCCCGCCGGGATCGTGCATCAGCTTCAGGAATACAGCCGTTACACGCGCTCGACCTTCGTCGGGCATGTCCATGGCTACGGCAATGCGCGGAGCGATGTGGAGCGCGATCCCCATCAGCCGCTCGCGCGTGCCCGGCAATTCGGGCGGGAATTCTTCACGCGTCACGCCACCGATTACCAGATCGATACGCCCCGCGCGGGGCGCGTCTGGGGCTAGTGCGTCGCGACACAAACAACGGATGAACAGGAGTTGATCATGCACGGACACCAGGAAGCAGCCGACCTGCAGAAGAAACTGACCAGCCAGGGCGTCGAATATTGCTTCGCCAGCTATGTCGATATTCACGGAATATCGAAGACGAAATGCGTTCCGATCAGCCATCTGGAGGATATGGCGCGCGGCTCGGAGCTCTTTACGGTCGGTGCGCTGGACGGCATGGGGTTGATCGGCCCGCAATTCGACGAATGTGCCGCCGTTCCGGATCTGGCGACCGCGACGATCCTGCCCTGGGACAAGCGATATTGCTGGTTTGCGTCCGACCTTCACTATCACGGCGAGCCCTATGCAAATAGCAGCCGCGTTATTCTCAAGAAGGCGCTGGAGAAGGCTGCATCGAAGAAACTTGCTTTCAATGTCGGCATCGAACCGGAATTTTACGTCTACCGGAAAATGTCCGACGGCTTTGCGCCCTTCCAGACCGAAGCCTTCCGGGGCAGCACGCCTGCCTATGATCTCGATCAGACGTTCCTTGCCACGCCTTTGCTGGAGCAGCTCACGCGCTATGTCGATGAACTGGGATGGGGACTCTACTCGTTCGATCAAGAGGGCGGGCACGGCCAGTTCGAGATCGATTTCGGTTATGCCGACGCGTTGACGACCGCTGATCGTCTGACGTTCTTCCGCTTCATGGTGAAAAATGTCGTTCGTTCGTTCGGAGCCGTCGCCAGCTTCATGCCCAAGCCGTTCAGCAGCGATTTCCGCTCTGGTGCCCATCACAACATGTCGCTGATGGATACGCGAACCAATGAAAATCTCTTCGATATCAAACGACGTCCAGTAGGCGAGCTTGCCCGCGGCTACGGACTCGAAGCAACCGACGAGGCCCTTCATTTCATCGGTGGACTGCTCGATCATGCGGAAGCGCTCTGCGCGGTGACGTGCCCCAGCTACAACTCCTACAAGGGACTGATCGCACGAGGAGACATGCCGGATATGTCATGGGCGCCCGTGCTGCAGGCCTATGGCAGTAACAACCGCTCGGCCATGCTGCGTCTTCCCATGAACCGGCCCTGCATCGAGAATCGCACGCCGGACATGAGCGCCAATTTCTATCTGTCGACGGCACTGAGCCTCCACGCCGGGCTCTATGGTCTCGAAAACCGCGGCGATCCGGGCCGGCCTCTGAATGAAAACCTCTACCTCGAGGACAATCCCCGTTCGAAGGGCCGCAATCTGCGGCGCCTGCCGCGCACCTTGCTCGAAGCGACGGAGGCATTGGAAGCGAGCACGTTTGCCAGGGATGCTTTCGGCGAGGCCTTCGTCGATATTTTCGTGGCGCAAAAGAAGAAGGAATGGGAAGCCCAGTTCTATGCCGTCACGCCAACCGAGCGTGAGCAGTATCTGGCTTTCGTTTGAGCGTGAGCGGGATGCTTTCGAACAAGGAGAGCGGATATGACGGCCTGGGCGCAATCGACGGGACCTCAATTGGGCAACTTGGTCCGCACTGCCGGACGCTCTCTGGCGGTCTTCCCGATCGGGGCGACCGAGCAGCACGGATCGCATCTCATGACCGGGACCGATACACTTCTGGTGGAAACGGTCTGTCGTGAGGCGTGCCACCGATGCAATGTGCCGATGCTGCCGGCGCTTCCCTACGGCTGCTCCTATGGTCATACGCAGGCCTGGCCGGGCACCGTGTCGCTTTCGCCTGGAACGCTTGCAAAGGTTCTGTGCGAAGTCGCTCGCTGGGCGATCGACGGTACCGGCATCGATCGATTGCTCTTTGTCTCCGGTCATGCCACGAACGCTCCGTCCATCGAAAGCGCCATTCTTCAGCTTCGTTATGAATATCCGCGCGTGCGCTTCGCGAATCGCGGGCTTTGGGAGATCTCGAATGAGGCCCACCGGATCTACACGAGCGATGGCGCGGACATCCACGCGAATGTAGCTGAAACATCGATGGTGCTGGCGATCGAGCCGCAGGGCGTTCAGATGGATCGGGCGGAAGATGTCACGGATGTGACTGCCGGGCGGCTCTGGCGTTATGCAATGCCTGCGGTGACGGCGAATGGCGTGGTCGGGCGCCCTTCCGAAGCAACGGCCGCCGCAGGGCGGCAGATGCTGGACCGGCTTGTGCAAGATCTGGAAACCGTGCTGGAGCAGGCCCAGGCCGAGACGTGGCCGCTGGTTCAATGCCCGCCTCATTCGGCGAAAGGTGATGCTGCATGACCGATAAAAAACGCATGGGCGCGAAGAAGCTCTCCCAAACCATAGCCGGGAGTCTCGATCAAAAATCGAGCGTGGTGGCCGATGAGGGCGCTCTTGCGGCGAAAGCTAAAGGCAAGCCTGCGCGAAAAGTGGGGCGGCCTCCGCTTGAGGTGCCGAACGAGGAGCGGCGCAATGCGATTGCCGCCGTTGCCTTGAAATTATTCTCGGAGTCCGGATTTTCCGCCGTTTCGACGAAGGAGTTGGGCGAGGCCGCCGGGGTCAATCCCGCACTCATCTATTATTATTTTGCAGACAAGGATGATCTCTTTCAGTTTGTGGTCCGCAAGGCACTCGCAGACGCCTTGTCGGCTTACGAACGGATAAGGCGCACGCAGAGCGGCGCCGACAGTCTGGAAGCCTGGCTATCCAGCAATCTCCTGCTCTTTGGAGAGATCACGCGCTTTCTCAAGATCGTGCTGGACTACGCCCATTCAGGGCGTCGGTCGGCCCAGACGGACGAAGCGATATCGCGATTTTACTCCACGGAAGTCGAGCTTCTCGCGAACGCGCTGCTTCAGGATGGCAAACTCACGCGTCCGCAGGCCGCTGATCTGGCGTCCCTTGTATCGGTTTTCCTCGATGGCGTGATGGTGGCGCGCGTCGTCCGGCCAGAGATCGATTCGGAGCGGCTTGTTGGTTTGATGCGCGAGCTGCTCGGCCGGAAGAAAAAGTAATCCAGGATACCGCAACAGAACCAAACATGCCTGCGTCATCCCGATGTTCTTTCGGAGCTGATGGAGCGGGAAGGTCAACCGATGAAAGGAGTTCCGTCATGACGCAGGCCGCTCGACTCTTACTTGCCATAGCGATTGTTCTGTTGCCCCACCACTCCGCCAGCGCCCAGGGCCCAAAGAAAGAATTCAAGGTGGCCTGGATCGTCTATGTCGGATTCATGCCATGGCCTTACGCGGTCGAGTCCGGCATTGCGGCGAAATGGTCGGACAAATACGGGATCAAGATCGATTTCACCCAAGTGAATGACTATGCCGAAGCGCTCAATCAATACACGGCGACACGCTATGACGCTGTGACTGCAACGAACATGGATGCACTCACCGTTCCATCGGGAAACGGTCTCGATACGACGGCTCTCATCGTCGGTGACCTCTCGAACGGAAACGATGCCGTTGTTCTGAAAAGCGGCAGCGGGGTGACTGATATCAAAGGGCTGCGCGTCAACCTGGTTGAGCTGTCAGTCTCCCACTATCTGCTTGCGCGTGCGCTTGAGAAAAACGGTTTGTCGGAACGCGACGTGACCGTCGTCAATACGTCCGATGCTGATATCGCCAGCGCATTTCACTCCGGCGAATCCCGAGCCGTGGTGACCTGGAATCCGCAGCTCGCAGACGTCAAGGCCGTCCGGGGCGCAAAGGTCGTGTTCGACTCCAGTCAAATCCCCGGCGAAATCATCGACGGTCTGTTCGCCAATACGGAGGTCCTCCGGGACAATCCTGCTTTTGGCAAGGCGCTCGCCGGCATCTGGTACGACGTCATGACGAATGTGCTCGACAAGGGCGACGTCGGTCAGCGTGCGCGCGAAGATATGGCGCGTCTCTCCGGGACAACAGCGGCTGAAATCGAACGCCAGCTTGCAACCACGCGCATGTTCGGGAGTGCTCAGGATGCCGTCGCATTCGTACGAAGCCCGGAACTTGTCACCACCATGGACCGGGTCCGTTCCTTTGCTTTCGACAAGGGGCTTCTGGGCGAGAAGGCCGCGGACAAGGATGTTGTCGGGATCTCCTTCGACGGAGGCACTGTGTTGGGAAACCCCAAAAACGTGAAGCTGCGGTTCGACGCCAGTTATGCGCTGATGGCCGCCGAGGGTCGTCTGAAAGACTAGGAGAGGCAGGTGGCACAGAGCATGTATCGGAGGCGGCGACGTTTCATGTCGATCGTTCCGCACCCGACCACTGGAGCGTTTCTTGCTTTGACGCCGTTCGCTCTTGTCGTTCTTTTCTACGTGGCGATGACGGGAGTTCACGCAACGGGCGCGGCGGGTAACAAGCTGTTGCCGACATTGGCAGAGATGTTCGATGCGATGACGCGCTATGCATTCGTTCCAGAGAAGCGAACCGGGAAATTGCTCCTTTGGTCCGATACGGCGGCGAGTCTCACGCGTCTTGCAATAGCGATGGCGATTGCCTCGTCGTCGGCGCTCATTCTGGGAATTGCCCTCGGAACCATTCCTGTGATCCGGTCCAGCTTCGGAGCTTTCATTGCGGCGCTGTCAATGATTCCGCCCATGGCCGTGCTGCCCATTCTGTTTCTGACCTTCGGCCTTGGCGAGGCATCCAAGATTGCGCTGATCACGATCGGCATCACGCCTTTTCTGGTCCGCGATCTATCCTTCATGTTGGCGGCCACGCCCCATGAGCAGATCATCAAGGCCCAGAGTCTTGGGGCATCGACTTTGCACTACATCCTTCGCATCGCTATTCCTCAGGCCCTGCCGCGTCTGATCGATGGGCTCAGGCTCGCGATCGGCCCGGCCTTTCTGTTCCTCATCTCTGCCGAGGCCATCGCATCCGAGGAAGGGCTGGGCTATCGGATATTCCTGGTTAGACGCTTCCTCGCGATGGATGTCATTTTGCCTTACGTCGTGTGGATCACGATCCTCGCCTTCGTGTTCGATCTGGTTCTGAAGTACGTCAGTGTCCGGCTGGCTCCCTGGAACGCTCAACGGGGAGGTTCGTCGTGACCGCGATAACAGTCCGAAACCTTTGGAAAGAATACGGTGACCGGATCATTCTGGAGCGCGTGAATCTCGACATCGTTTCCGGCGCATTTGTTTCTCTGGTCGGCCCCTCGGGGTGCGGGAAGAGCACTTTCCTTCGCATGCTCATGGGGCAGGAAAGGCCAACGAAGGGGCAGATCCTGCTCGGTGGACAAGATCTCCCCTGCGAGCCTGACGCCGATCGTGGTGTCGTATTTCAGCGCTATTCGGTCTTTCAGCACCTGACGGTCCTGGAGAACGTTCTTTTGCCGTTCGAGCTGGAGCAAAGCCGTTGGCTTGGCCGTCTGTTTGGCGCCGCGAAACAGACGGCCCGGGCGAAAGCCCTGGCACTGCTCGAAGGAGTGGGATTGGCTCAGCACTGTTCGCAGTATCCCGGCGCGCTATCGGGCGGCATGCAGCAACGGCTGGCATTGGTGCAGGCGGTTGCGCGGCAGCCGAAAGTTCTTCTTCTCGATGAGCCGTTCGGCGCACTTGATCCGGGAACGCGGCTCAGCATGCATGAATTGATGCGTGGGATTTGGGCCGAGAGCGGCATGACGATCTTGATGGTGACCCATGATCTCAAGGAGGCGTTTGCATTAGGTACGCGGGTGATTGCCTTCGACCGTGTACGCCGGGATCCTCATGCACCCGAGCGTTACGGCGCGACAGCCACATACGACCTCATCCCTGATCGCCTGTCGCAAATGGAGAGGGGCGTCGTCGCGCATTCGCATATGTCTGCGATATCTGCGAGATAATCGGACAGGCTCAGGTCCGGTGCGGATCGCAACACGTCGATCGTCGGAAAGCGGGAGCCCGGGACGCATGGTTCGAGACGCGCGCCAAGTGGCGCGCTCCTCACCATGAGGGTGGAGTGTGGGGCCTGAAAGAGCGCGTGGCTAATGCGTCCGCGCCAGGCAGAACGCCACCACCTGCTCCAGCGCCGTCTTCATCGGCGAGGACGGAAACAGCGCCAGCGCATCGACGGCCATGGCGCCGTAATGCTGCGCGCGGCTCATGGTGTCTTCCAGCGCGCGGTGCTTGGTCATCAGCCCGATGGCGTGATCGAGATCGGTGTCTTCGATCTCGCCGCGCTCCAGCGCCTTGATCCAGAACGCGCGCTCGGCGTCGTTGCCGCGGCGGAAGGCGAGCACCACGGGCAGCGTGATCTTGCCCTCGCGGAAGTCATCGCCGACATTCTTGCCGAGCTTGGCGGCCTTGCCGCCGTAGTCGAGCACGTCATCGACGAGCTGGAAGGCGATGCCGAGATTCATGCCCACCGAGCGGCAGGCGGTCTGCTCGGCCTTCGGCCGGTTGGCGATCACCGGCCCGACTTCGCAGGCGGCGGCAAACAGTTCGGCGGTCTTGCCGCGGATGACGGCGAGATATTCGTCTTCGGTGGTGGCGGTGTTCTTGGCGGCGGCGAGCTGCATCACTTCGCCTTCGGCGATGGTGGCGGCAGCCGACGACAGAATATCGAGTGCGCGCAGCGAGCCGACCTCGACCATCATGCGGAAGGCTTGTCCCAGCAGGAAGTCGCCGACGAGAACGCTGGCCTCGTTGCCCCAGAGCATGCGTGCCGACAGCTTGCCGCGGCGCAGTTCGCTCTGGTCGACCACGTCGTCATGCAGCAGCGTTGCGGTGTGCATGAACTCGACCGCAGCGGCGAGCTTGATGTGGCCGTCGCCGGTGTAGCCGGTCAGGTTGGCCATTGCGAGGGTCAGCATCGGGCGCAGGCGCTTGCCACCCGAGGAAATCAGGTGGTTGGCGACTTCGGGGATCATGGTGACGTCGGAGCCGGTGCGGGACAGGATGGTCGCGTTCACGCGCTCCATGTCGCCGGCAACGAGGCTGACGAGTTGATCGATCGACGCTGTCGCGTGACTTTCGAAGGGAACAATCACCGCCACGCTATAGTCTCCGAATTCTGAGGTCGCTGCGCAGCCGGCCGTGGCCGGCCAGCATGCAGGCCCTGATAGGCCGAATTCGCGCGAAAATCATGTAAATTCATGCGCGGGCTGGGCCGGTTAGACAATATGTCCGCAGAATAGGAACTGCGCCGGGACGCGGCAAGGGCTAGGGAACCCGAGCCAAATCCAGATATACCGGCCATGAACGGAGAATGGTGGTCAATTGCGCGAAATCATGCGGACAAACGACATGGTGCTGGTCTCTGCGGTGGGCGCATTGCTCGACGGCGCCAATATCCATCATCTGTTGCTGGATCAGAATATGAGTGTGCTGGAAGGCTCTCTCGGGATCATTCCGCGCCGGATTCTCGTGCATGAGGATGATGTCAGGCAGGCCCGCGCGCTTCTGACCGAGGCCGGGCTCGCGCATGAATTGCGCGCCGAGGGCGAGTGATGCGCGAGGCGATCGCCACCACCGACGATCGGGTGCTGGGCGGCACATTGCTGCTCCGGCAGCCTGCCTCCGGCCACCGTGCCGGTCACGATGCGATTTTGCTGGCGGCGGCGACAGCGGCTCGGCGTGGCCAGCGGGTGGTGGATTTCGGTGCAGGGGTCGGGACGGCCGGGCTCGCTGTCGCCAAACGTGTGCCTGGCGTCGCGCTCGCTTTGATCGAAATCAATCCGGACTTTGCCGATCTCGCGCGCCACAATGCGGAGGCCAATGGCATCGATGCCGATGTGATCACCCTCGATCTTGCGGCGGATGCGGAGACTTTCGCCGCCGCCGGCCTGCCGCCGGACAGCGCCGATGTCATCCTGATGAATCCGCCCTTCAACGATCCCGCGCGCCATCGCGCCTCGCCGGACAGGACGCGCGAGATCGCCCATGTCGCGGCCGGGGAAACGCTCGCGACATGGGTCCACGCCGCGCGCCGCGTGCTGAAATCGAATGGCGTGCTGACGATGATCTGGCGTGCCGATGGCATCGCCGAGGTGCTCGGGGTGCTCGATCGCGGCTTTGGCTCGCTCGCGCTGATGCCGGTGCATGGCGGGGCGTCGGCGCCGGCGATTCGGATTCTCGTGCGTGCTGTGAAAGGGGGGAAGGCGCCTGCGGCAATTCACCCCGGCATAGCGCTTCGGGATGCGAAGGGCGCGCCCGACGCCCATATCCAGCACATCCTGGAAGGGCAGGCCGTTCTTCCATGGGCGTCGCTCTAGGCGACGCACACATGCTTGTTATTGAGGAGCTGTCCCGGAATGCTTCTGCGGCGTGGACGTAAAATGGATCGCCGTGAGCAGCGTGCCGATGATCAGCATCAGCAGATAGATCTTCATGTTCTCTCCCAAGGCGCGTTTGTCCATTATGGTTTGCAAACGCTGAAAGTCTCTGCCGGTTCAATGACAGGCGCGTGATAAAATACGGTTAATCTCAAGGTAACTCTGCATGAGCGAATCCAGTCTGAAAGCGGCGATCTCAAGGCTGCTGCCTGCGCGTTTCCGTCGCGCGACATCGGTGGTCCCGGTGGTCCGTTTGTCCGGCACCATCGGCGCGGTGACGCCGCTGCGGCCGGGCATGTCGCTCGCCGGCATCGGAAAATTGCTGGACAAAGCCTTCGCGACGAAGAACGCGAAGGCCGTTGCGCTGGTGGTGAATTCGCCCGGCGGATCGCCGGTGCAATCACGGCAAATTTATCTGCGCATCCGCCAGCTCGCTGCCGAGAAGAAGCTGCCGGTGTTCGTCTTCGTCGAGGATGTCGCCGCCTCCGGCGGCTACATGATCGCCTGCGCCGGTGACGAGATCTTCGTCGATCCGTCATCCATCGTCGGCTCCATCGGCGTAGTCGGCGGCACCTTCGGTTTTCAGGAGCTGATCAAGAAGATCGGCGTCGAACGGCGGCTCTATACGGCCGGTGAGCACAAGGCGATGCTCGATCCGTTCCAGCCGGAAAACCCCGATGACGTCGCGCGCCTGAAATCGCTCCAGCGTGAGATCCATCGGATCTTCATTGGTCTCGTAAAGGAGAGCCGCGGCAGCAGGCTGAAGGGGCCGGAGGACGAATTGTTCTCGGGCGCCTATTGGGCCGGCGAGAAGTCCGTCGAATATGGGCTGGTCGATGCCATCGGCGATCTGCGCTCGGTACTGCGTTCCCGCTATGGCGACGAGGTGAAGATGCCGGTCATCGCACAGCCCACGGGCATGCTGTCAAGCCTGCTCGGCCGCAAATCCTCCAGCGGCGCGCAGCTGGAGCTCGGCGGGGTGGCCGATCTGCCGGACCAGATCGTGACCACGCTGGAAACCCGTGCCCTGTGGTCGCGCTACGGAATTTGATTATGGTGGTGACTCCCACCCGCCCCTCATGGTGAGGAGCGCGCTCTTGCGCGCGTCTCGAACCATGAGATCGCTTGACTCCGAGTTCGCCGTCATCCTTCGAGACGCGCGCGTTGCGCGCTCCTCAGGATGAGGGGTGGCGCGTGGGGCAAGACTTTCAGATCGCAGGGCCTTCACACCCCAAATTGCCATTGTCCCGCGCCAGCAGTTGAGCGAGATTGCCGGGAAGGGGGCTCGTCATGAGCAAGGACACCAAAATGCCGCCGCTGGTCGCCATTGCGGGTGCGCTCGGAAGCGCTGCCGTGGTCCGCTGGGCCTATCGCACCGTGAAGCGTGTGAATGCGGAACTGGATGCCGCCCGTGAAGCCCGCGTTACCGAGACATCGGCCCCCGAAGCCAGGACCCTCCGCCGCGATCCCGTCACCGGCGCCTATCGGCCGGGGTAAAAACGCTGGCCGCTCTTTTTAACTTCTCCCCGGCGTGGAGAGGTAAAGAAAAAACCGGCCGAGGACGGGCATGTCCTCGTGGCCGGCAGCATTCTTGGGGTTCGCCGGATCAACGCCCCATGGTCGGCTTTCGTTCCGTCCTGCGGCGTATCGCCTTGATTCCACAGGCCCGCGTGGATACGGTCCGCGCGCTTCGATCCGTCCTGAAACCGCTCTCAGCGTTTCCTGGCGAATCCGACGGCGACATCCCGAAAAACCGGCCCGGATATACCCAAGACCATGACGGACTCCCTGCCTCCGCATATGCGCCCGGAACGTTCGTTCCAGGGTTTTATTCTCGCTCTGCAGCGGTTCTGGGCCGAGCAGGGCTGCGTGATCCTGCAGCCCTATGACATGGAAATGGGCGCCGGCACCTTCCACCCGGCCACAACGCTCCGGGCCCTCGGCCCGAAGCCGTGGAAGGCCGCCTATGTGCAGCCGTCGCGCCGGCCGAAGGATGGCCGCTATGGCGAGAACCCGAACCGGCTGCAGCATTATTACCAGTTCCAGGTGATCATGAAGCCCTCGCCGGCCAACCTGCAGGATCTCTATCTGCAGTCGCTGAGGGCCATCGGCATCGACACCGCCCTGCATGACGTCCGCTTCGTCGAGGACGACTGGGAGAGCCCGACGCTGGGCGCCTGGGGTCTCGGCTGGGAATGCTGGTGCGACGGCATGGAAGTCTCGCAGTTCACTTACTTCCAGCAGGTCGCCGGCGTCGAATGCGCCCCTGTCGCGGGTGAGCTCACCTACGGCCTCGAGCGCCTAGCGATGTATGTGCAGGGCGTCGACCGCGTCTACGATCTCAATTTCAACGGCCGCGAAGGCGCCGAGAAAGTGACCTATGGCGATGTCTTCCTGCAGGCCGAGCAGGAATATTCGCGGCATAATTTCGAACACGCCGACACCGCGATGCTGTTCGAGCAGTTCAGGATGGCCGAGGCCGCTTGCAAAAAGTATCTCGATGCCGGCTGGGCGAATGACAAGCGCGAACAGCATCTGATGGCGCTGCCGGCCTATGACCAGTGCATCAAGGCCAGCCATGTTTTCAATCTGCTCGATGCGCGCGGCGTGATCTCGGTCACCGAACGCCAGAGCTACATCATGCGCGTCCGCGAACTGGCGAAAGCCTGCGGCGAAGCATGGGTGCACACCGAAGCCGGAAGCGCTGCCTGATGCCCGATCTTCTCCTCGAACTGTTCTCCGAAGAAATCCCCGCCCGCATGCAGGCCAAGGCGGCGGAAGACCTGCGCCGCATGGTCACCGACAAACTGGTCGATGCCGGCCTCGTCTATGAAGGCGCCAAGGCGTTTGCGACGCCGCGCCGCCTCGCGCTCACCGTGCACGGCATTCCCGCCCGCCAGCCGGACCTCAAGCAGGAGCGCAAGGGCCCGCGCGTCGGCGGCGCCGAAGCCGCCATTGCCGGCTTCCTGAAAGCCACCGGCCTCACATCGATCGACGAAGCCAAAATCCAGCGCGATCCCAAGGGCGATTTCTACATCGCGCTCACCGAGAAGCCGGGCAAGCCGGCCATCGGCGTGCTCGCCGAAATCCTGCCGATGGTGATCCGCACCTTCCCGTGGCCGAAACAGATGCGCTGGGGCGAACTCTCGGCGAAGTCGAGCGCGCTGACCTGGGTGCGTCCGCTGCATTCCATCGTCGCCACTTTCGGCATCGAGACCGAGGAGCCGGAGATCGTGACGTTCGATCTCAGCGGCATCCCCGTCGGCCAGACCACGCGGGGCCACCGCTTCCTCGCCCCCGGCGAGATCGAGGTGCGCCGCTTCGACGATTACGTCGCGAAACTGTATCAGGCCAAGGTCGTGCTCGATCCCGAGCGCCGCAAGGAGATCATCCTGGCCGACGCGCGCCAGCTCACCTTCGCGCAGGGCTATGAACTGGTCGAGGATCCCGCGCTGCTTGACGAGGTGTCCGGCCTGGTCGAATGGCCGGTGGTGCTGATGGGCTCGTTCGACGCGGACTTCCTGTCGATCCCTGACGAGGTGATCCGCGCGACGATCCGCGCCAACCAGAAGTGTTTTGTTGTGCGCGATCCGAAGACGGAAAAGCTCACCAACAAGTTCATCCTCACGGCGAACATCGAAGCCACGGACGGTGGCGCCGCCATCATCGCCGGCAACGAGCGCGTCATCCGCGCGCGCCTGAGCGATGCAAAATTCTTCTATGAGACCGACCTGAAGACGAAGCTGGAAGCCCGGCTGCCGAAATTCGATCAGATCGTGTTCCACGAAAAGCTCGGCACGCAGGCGGCGCGCATCAAGCGCATCGAAAAATTGGCTGTAGAGATCGCGTTGCAGATCGGCGCCGATCCTGAAAAGACCAAACGTGCGGTACAACTTGCGAAGGCGGATTTGCTCACCGAGGTTGTCGGTGAATTCCCCGAACTGCAAGGCTTGATGGGCAAGTATTACGCGCTGGCCCATGGCGAAGATGCGTCTGTCGCTGCCGCGAGCGAAGAACACTGGAAGCCGCAGGGTGCGGGAGACAGTGTGCCGAGCGATCCCGTCAGCGTCGCGGTGGGTCTAGCTGATAAGCTAGATACGCTGGTCGGTTTTTGGGCTATCGACGAAAAGCCGACGGGCTCTAAAGATCCGTTCGCGCTGCGCCGCGCTGCGCTGGGTGTAGTGAGACTTTTAACGGCTAATGAGCTGAAGTTTAGTCTATTCAAAGCGCTTTACATTGCTGGGATTGGCGTATCGCATGCGCTGGGCTATCAGTCCCTCGCGGGTATTGAAGCTGCCTTGATGAAACTGGCTCGTGAGACGAATGGACCCAAGCTCGCGTTGGCCGTTGTTGAACTTCTCGAAAACGACAATAACCGGATTGAGAAGGACGCGAATGCTACGGCTGTGAAGCTTGAAGCTGATGCGATCGATCTCCTCGCCTTCTTCGCCGATCGCCTGAAAGTCCAGCTCCGCGATCAAGGCGCGCGTCACGATCTCGTCGATGCGGTGTTCGCACTCGGCGGTCAGGATGATCTGTTGATGGTGGTCCGCCGCGTCGAGGCGCTCGGCAAATTCCTCGACAGCGACGATGGCAAGAACCTGCTCGCCGGCACCAAGCGCGCCAGCAACATCCTCGCCATCGAGGAGAAGAAGGACAAGCGCAGCTTCGACGGCGCGCCGGATGCGTCGCTGTTCAAGCTCGATGAGGAAAAGGCGCTGGCCAAGGCGATTGCCGAAGTCGGGCCGGAAGCGAGTGCCGCGGTGGCGAAGGAAGACTTTGCCGGCGCCATGGCGGCGATGGCAAAGCTCCGTCCCGCGGTGGACGCGTTCTTCGACAAGGTAAAGGTCAATGACGACGACGCGGCGGTGCGCGAAAACCGCCTGAAGCTGCTCAACGAAATCCGCGCCGCCACGCGTGCTGTCGCGGATTTCTCGAAGATTCAGGACTGAGGCGTCCGATATTTAAGTTTGAACCTCTGCGTCAGCTCGCCGCACCTATCACGGTGAGCAAGATGGAGGTTCTTATGTCGGTATCTGCGAAACGGTCAGCGGTCGGAGCGGCATGGATACGCAGCGCTCTCGTCCACTGTTTATGGTTTGCGGCAGCGGCGCTGTTCGTGTCGATCCTGTCGCTGACCTATGGGCGCGATCTCAGCGCCGGACTGTTTTGAAGCGTTTGTCGTCCTGTAGGCGAAGGCCGTCCTGATATGACGGCTTTCAGAAATATCCCGACATCTCCTGAAACATTTACGTTTCATTAACCATCCCCTGAAAAGGTCCGGTTCCATCAACGGTTTCTTAACCGTCCCATGGAGCGCGCCTGCTCATGACTTCGGTCAATACCGGTCTCAATCCCTACACCAATTACGGCTCCGCCTATGCGCGTGCCGCTGCCACGCAGCCCTCGCTGGCCAATGCGCTCAACGCCAATGAGAGCGCGTCGTCATCCTCGTCCGCAGCGACCAATCTGACGCTGTCGGAGGCGGCCCGCGCGCAGCTCGCCAGTTCGAGCGATGCCAAGAGCATCGCTGCCGTGATCGCAGACAGCCGCACGGCGCTCGACGGGCTCTACGCTGCTGCCAAGGTCAAAGGTCCGTATGATGCGAGCGGCAAGCCGACCGTCGATCTCGCCTCGCTCGATCGCCGGGCGCTGTTCGCCATCTCCACCAACAATGGCGGCAAGTTCACGAGCGACGAGCAGAAGGCCGCGAGCGCCGAACTCACCCAGCGCTTCAACGCCGCGATGGCGCCGGCCGCCGGCACGGCAAAGCTGACGGGCAATTTCGCCGGTCTCTACAAGGCCGCCGCGGATTATCTCGATGCGGCCGGTCCCGAGGAAAAGGCCACCGCGCTGTGGGCGGCGCAGCGCGATGCCGTCGCCAAGGGCGTGCAGGCGACGCAGCGGACGCCGGACAAGGCGCCGTTGGGGATCGCCAACGATCCCGTCGCGGCTTATCTCGCGCAGCCCGATACGGCCCAGCCCGTGAAGAGCATCGGCGATGTCGCCAAGGCCGTGCGCGCCGTGCTCGATGCGCAGGCCAAGGCGGCCAAGGATAGCGGCAAGGGTGAGCTGGTGTTCGACGCCGGCCGTAAGACGGGTCAGATGGCCGATCTCTCCGGCATCGACAATCGTTCGCTGTCGGCGATGTCGCTCAATCAGGATGGCTTGTTCTCGAAGGAAGAGAGTTTTGCGGCCAAGCAGACCCTCGATGCGCGCAATCGCGCGGCGATCCTCGAGGCGCTGCAGGCGAGCCAGAAGAGCGGCGATCCCTCGCAACTCAGTCTCGGCATTCTCAATGTCTATTCCGGCATGAGCGCCGAGGAGCGTCTCGCGTCCAACTGGACACCGGCCTTCCGTGACAATGCGGTGGCGGCGTATAAATCGACGAACAATATTTTGTCGATGCTGAAGGGTGGATAGCCGTTGCAACTCACTCTCCCCTCATCCTGAGGAGAGCGCTTTGCGCGCGTCTCGAAGGATGGCTGCACACTCTGAGCCAGGCCATCTCATGGTTCGAGACGGCGCTGCGCGCCTCCTCACCATGAGGGACGGGTGTGGACGCACCCGAAACAAAAAGCCCCGCCCGGCAGGGGGAGAACCGGGGCGGGGCTTCTTCGCCCGGTCGCCGTCGCCAGCGCCCGCACGAATCTCTGGTCTTTTTGTCCCGCACGCGGCTCCGGCGATCAGGACGATCCCGGTTCTCCGCAGCGCTACGCGCTGCATCGCGCCCGGGATGCGACGTCAGTCGACCACCTGCACGATGCGGCGGGAGCGGGGTTCCACCAGCACCGTCTGCCCGTTCACTACCGTGAAGCGATAGGGCGTGGTCGCCACGCTCTGCGGCACGTCATAATAGGTCACGCCGGATTCCGGGAGCGTGGCGCCCACCACGATGCGATCCGGCACCGTGAAGGTCGGCAGGCGCTCTCGCACCACATATTCGCGGAAGGCGGGCCGTTCCTGCACGCTGATGCCGTCGGGATCGTTTTGATCGACGATCACCCGGTCGCCGCCGGAAACCCCGACCGTGACGCCCTGGGCCTGCGCGGCAAAAGGTGCGGCCATCATGCCCATCAGGGCGGCAGCCGTAATCAGTGTCCTACGCATGGTCATCTCCTTGATAACGATATCCGGCTTGCTCCGCCGGAGCTGCCCATCCAGCCGTTTGCCATTGCACCAACGGCCAATGCCTGCGATCCATGATCGTTCCGGAAATTGTGGGTCCCGATGCCGGTTTTCGGTGCATTGCAGCGTTGCAACCGGGAACCCATTGATGCGCGGCGCGTCTTCATGCTGCTTGTCCCCGCGGCGCGCAGGGCGCCGAATCGCATCACCGCATCGGAGATTCCCATGACCATCACGGCAGCTCACATCCAGCCGATCGTCGCCCTCGTCGCCGGTGTTCTGATTTTGCTGATGCCGCGACTGCTGAATTTCATCGTCGCGATCTATCTCATCTTCATCGGCCTGGTCGGCCTCGGCGTCTTCAGGCTGCTGAAGATCGGCTAAATTCCGACACGCATTTCCTTAACAAGCTACCGGCACCGTCGCTTGCACCACGTCGCTGAAACGTGGTGTAAGGCGGTTCCTTCCTGTCTCCATCCTCTCGCCGGATCGATTGAGAACCATGGCCAAAACCGCATCGAAGTCCAAGAAGGCTGCCAAGCAAGCCGTCGCGAAGTCCAAGGCAGCTGCAAAGGCTGCCCCCGCTGCCCGCAAGGCATTGAAGGCACCTGCGAAATCCGCTGCGAAGGCCAAGGCGTCTGTGAAGGCGTCTGTGAGGGCGCCGGTCAAGGCCAAGAAGGCCGTTACAAAGGCGCCGGTGGCGAAAAAAGCGGTCGTGGCCAAGGTGAACAAGGCGAAGGCCGCCAAGCCCGCATCGTCGGCCATCAAGGCCGGCAAGTGGGTCTATTCGTTCGGCGGCGGCAAGTCCGAGGGCAAGTCGGATATGCGCAACCTGCTCGGCGGCAAGGGCGCCAACCTCGCCGAAATGGCGAATCTCGGCCTGCCCGTGCCGCCCGGCTTCACCATTCCGACCTCGGTCTGCACCTATTACTACGACAACAAGAACACCTATCCGAAGGAACTGAAGGCGCAGGTCGAGAAGGCGCTCGAGGCGGTCGGCAAGCTCACCCGGAAGTCGTTTGGCGACGACAAGAACCCGCTGCTGGTCTCGGTGCGCTCGGGCGCCCGCGCCTCGATGCCGGGCATGATGGACACCGTGCTCAATCTCGGCCTCAACGATGTCACCGTCGAGGCCTTGGCCGAACTCTCCGGCGACAAGCGTTTCGCCTATGACAGCTATCGCCGCTTCATCACCATGTATTCGGACGTGGTGCTCGGCTTCGATCACCATCATTTCGAGGAAATCCTCGATACCTACAAGGATAACAAGGGCTATTCGCTCGACACCGATCTTGATGGTGACGACTGGGTTCACCTTGTCGGCAAATACAAGGACGCCGTCGCCCGCGAGACCGGCAACGACTTCCCGCAGGATCCGCATGCCCAGCTGTGGGGAGCCATTGGCGCCGTGTTCTCGTCCTGGATGAACCAGCGCGCGATCACCTATCGCAAGCTCCACGACATTCCGGAAAGCTGGGGCACGGCCGTCAATGTGCAGGCCATGGTGTTCGGCAATATGGGCGATACCTCGGCCACCGGCGTCGCCTTCACGCGAAATCCGTCGACCGGCGAGAGCAAGCTGTACGGCGAATTCCTGATCAACGCGCAGGGCGAGGACGTCGTCGCCGGCATCCGCACCCCGCAGGACATCACCGAGGAAGCGCGCATCGAGTCGGGCTCCGACAAGGCGTCGATGGAATCGGCGATGCCGGAGGCCTTCAAGGAGCTGACCCGCATCTACAAGCAGCTCGAGAAGCACTACCGTGACATGCAGGATCTCGAATTCACGGTGGAGCAGGGCAAGCTGTGGATGCTGCAGACCCGCAACGGCAAGCGCACCGCCAAGGCCTCGATCCGCATCGCGGTCGAGCTCGCCAATGAAGGCGTGATCTCGCAGAAGGACGCGGTGACCCGCATCGATCCCGCAGCGCTCGACCAGCTGCTGCATCCGACCATCGATCCCTCCGCCGAGCGCGACGTGATCGCGACGGGCCTCCCGGCTTCGCCGGGCGCTGCGTCGGGTGAGATCGTGTTCTCGTCGGATGAAGCGGCAAAACTGCAGGCCGATGGCAAGAAGGTCATCCTGGTCCGTATCGAGACCTCGCCGGAAGACATTCACGGCATGCATGCTTCGGAAGGCATCCTCACCACCCGCGGCGGCATGACCTCGCACGCGGCAGTGGTCGCGCGCGGCATGGGCAAGCCCTGCGTCTCCGGCACCGGCGCCATCCGCGTCGACTACGGCCGCGGCACCATGTCGATCGGCGGCCGCGTGTTCAAGGCGGGCGACATCATCACCATCGACGGCTCCACCGGCCAGGTGCTGGCTGGCCGCCTGCCGATGATCGAGCCGGAACTGTCGGGTGAATTCGCGACCCTGATGGGCTGGGCCGACAAGGTCCGCAAACTCAAGGTCCGCGTCAACGGCGATACGCCGGAGGATGCCCGCACCGCCATCAAGTTCGGCGCCGAAGGCATCGGCCTGTGCCGCACCGAGCACATGTTCTTCGAAGAGACCCGTATCCGCACCGTGCGCGAGATGATTTTGGCTGAAGACGAGCAGGCGCGTCGTGCCGCGCTCGCCAAGCTTCTCCCGATGCAGCGCGCCGACTTCGTCGAGCTGTTCGAGATCATGCACGGCCTGCCGGTCACGATCCGTCTGCTCGATCCGCCGCTGCACGAGTTCCTGCCGCACACCCAGGGCGAGATCGAGGAAGTCGCGCGCGTCATGAACACCGATCCGCGCAAGCTGGCGGATCGTGCGCGTGAACTCGCCGAATTCAACCCCATGCTCGGCTTCCGCGGTGTGCGTCTGGCGATCGCCTATCCGGAGATCGCGGAGATGCAGGCGCGCGCGCTGTTCGAAGCTGCGGTCGAAGCCGCCAAGCGCACCGGCGACGCGGTGGCGCTGGAAGTGATGGTGCCGCTGATCGCCACCAAGGTGGAGTTCGATCTCATCAAGGCGCGCATCGACGTCACCGCCCAGGCGGTGAGCAAGGAAACCGGCGGCAAGCTGAACTACACCGTCGGCACCATGATCGAATTGCCGCGTGCCGCGCTGATGGCGGGCGAGATCGCCGAGACGGCGGAGTTCTTCTCCTTCGGCACCAACGATCTTACCCAGACCACGTTCGGCATCAGCCGCGACGACGCCGCGAGTTTCCTTGGCACCTATATCGCCAAGGGCATTCTTACCGTCGATCCGTTCATCTCGGTGGACCGGTCAGGCGTGGGTGAACTGGTGAAGATCGGCGTCGAACGTGGCCGCAAGACCCGCAAGGGCCTCAAGATGGGCATCTGCGGCGAACACGGCGGCGATCCCGCTTCGGTTGCCTTCTGCCATGAGATCGGTCTCGATTACGTATCGTGCTCGCCCTACCGCGTGCCGATCGCCCGCCTCGCCGCAGCACAGGCGGCGCTCGGCAAGGAAGTCGCCAGTCAGGCGTAAGCGTGGTTGGGAGTGAGTTTGAAACGGCCGGGCAATTGCCCGGCCGTTTTTTGTTGGCATCGACACGCCGAAGCCAGCAATCTCCCTCCCCGCTGCGCGGCTACGCCGCTGGAGGGAGGGCGCGTAGTCGCACGGTTGTTCCTATTTTGTTCTTGACAATATTCCTCTCATTGCCCTATATCCCTCCCGTCTTGTTCGCGAGGGGCGCTCTCATGAGGCGTCTTTGAGCGGGGCGAGATGCGGCGCCTGCGGGCGGGGGAGGACGTATCCCTCGCACTCGGGAGGCCTGGGGTCACCGTCCGGGCCCACTACGGGGCTCTGCCGCTTGCGGCTGGACGGGTGCGGATGACGGCTGGCGAAAGCCGGTCCGATGGCAGGGCACCTGCCAGCTTCCAGTACCCGGAAGCACGGTCCCTCGGCCAAAAACCGTCGCGGTGGCACGCCGTCAGGCGTTGCGCGGCCGGCCAGCACTGGCGATCCAGTGCGCACCGATCGCGTCAGAAACCACCCCTCGCGCCTGGCGGCGTGCCGCCTCCCCTCATGTCTTCGAGGGGAGACCTGCTCACACCTCGGACGCGCAAGCGCCGCGAGAATGCGCATTCGCGCGTAACCACAAGGGGACAGATGCCACAAGCGCCCGCGTTATTGTTTCGTTCGCTGTGCCCCGCGGCTATCAAGGCGACATGACCGTGTCCTCGATTCGCGCGCCTGTCCGCATCATCGGTATCGATCCCGGCCTGCGCCGCACCGGCTGGGGCGTGATCGAGACCGAAGGCAACAAGCTCACTTATATCGCCTGCGGATCGGTGGAGCCCGAGGAAGGCCTGCCGCTGGCAAATCGCCTGCTTGGCATTCACGAAGGTCTGACAAAAGTGCTCAACCAATTCCAGCCGACCGAGGCTGCGGTGGAGCAGACATTCGTCAACAAGGACGGCGCGGCCACGCTGAAGCTCGGCCAGGCGCGCGGCATCGCCATGATGTCGCCGGCGATGTTCGGCATCGAGGTGGCCGAATACATGCCGAACCTCGTCAAGAAGACCGTGGTCGGCGCCGGCCATGCCGACAAGAACCAGATTCAGGTGATGCTGAAGATCCTGTTGCCGAAAGCCGAGTTCAAACGTGCCGACGCCGCCGATGCGCTGGCGATCGCCATCACCCACGCGCATCACCGCGCCAGCGCCATGCTGCGAAAGGCGGTGCTGGCGTGATCGGAAAACTAAAAGGTCTCATCGATTCCTATGGTGAGGATTATGTGATCCTCGACGTGCAGGGCGTGGGCTATCAGGTGCATTGCTCCGCGCGCACGCTGCAGGCGCTGCCGCAGGCTGGCGGAGCAGCTGTGCTCTCCATCGAGACCTATGTGCGGGAAGACCAAATCAAGCTGTTCGGCTTCCGCTCCGACATCGAGCGGGAATGGTTTCGCCTGCTGCAGACCGTGCAGGGCGTCGGTGCCCGTGTCGCACTCGCAGTCCTCTCGACACTGCCGCCGGCCGAGCTCGCCAATGCCATCGCGCTACGCGACAAGGCAGCCGTCGCGCGCACGCCGGGTGTCGGCCCGAAGGTCGCCGAACGCATCGTGTCTGAACTGAAGGACAAGGCGCCGGCTTTCGCGTCGGTCGATCCCGTCGTCGCACAACTCGCCGGCGCCGTCGCCGATGAAAACGCGCCGCGCGCCGTCAGCGATGCCATCTCCGCGCTCGTCAATCTCGGTTACGGCCAGCCGCAGGCGGCTGCCGCGGTCGCATCGGCATCGCGCAGCGCCGGTGAGAATGCCGAGACGGCGATGCTCATTCGTTTGGGTCTGAAGGAACTCGCGAAGTGACGGAGCGTAGCGAAGTCATTCCGGAAACCGCTGCGCGGCAGCGGTTATCCGGAATCTGTCGGTGTGCTAGGCTGTCCGCATGAATACGCCACCCAATCGCCTGATGACACCGGAGCGGCGCTCCGACGATGTCGGCGACACCGCCCTTCGCCCGCAGGCACTGTCCGATTTCGTCGGACAGGCACAGGCGCGTGCCAATCTGCAGATCTTCATCGACGCCGCCCGCAAGCGCGGCGAGGCGCTCGATCACACGCTATTCGTCGGCCCGCCCGGTCTCGGCAAGACCACGCTGGCGCAGATCGTCGCCCGCGAGCTCGGCGTCGGTTTTCGCGCGACGTCGGGGCCCGTCATTGCCAAGGCCGGCGACCTCGCCGCGTTGCTCACCAATCTCGAAGAACGCGACGTGCTGTTCATCGACGAAATCCATCGCCTCAGCCCGAATGTCGAGGAAGTGCTCTATCCCGCGATGGAGGATTTCCAGCTCGATCTCATCATCGGTGAAGGCCCGGCCGCGCGTTCGGTGAAGATCGAGCTGGCGAAATTCACCTTGGTTGGCGCCACCACGCGCGCGGGTCTTCTCACCAATCCGCTGCGCGACCGTTTCGGCATTCCGCTGCGGCTGAATTTCTACACCATCGACGAACTGGAAAAGATCGTCACCCGTGGCGCCCGCGTGCTGCAGATCGGCATGACGCCCGAAGGGGCCAACGAGATCGCGCGTCGTGCCCGCGGCACGCCGCGCATCGCCGGCCGCCTGCTTCGCCGCGTCCGCGATTTCGCCTCCGCGGCCGATGCCGCCGCCATCGATCGCAAGATCGCCGACCATGCCCTGAGCGCGCTCGAAGTCGATAGTGCCGGCCTTGATGCCATGGACCGCCGCTATCTCACCGCCATCGCCATGAATTATGGCGGTGGCCCCGTCGGCGTCGAAACCATGGCCGCCGCGCTGTCCGAACCGCGCGACGCCATCGAGGACATCATCGAGCCTTATCTGATCCAGTGCGGTTACCTCCAGCGCACCCCGCGCGGACGCCTGCTGACCTCGCACGCGTTCAAGCATCTCGGATTGGCGGAGCCGAAGCGCGATGTCGGGCAGATCGGGCTGTTTGGCGGGGAGGAGGATTGAACGATGAACGCAGTTTCCAATCCGCTCGACGGCATTATCGCCGATGGCATCCACCGCATGCCGGTGCGGGTCTATTACGAGGACACCGACTTCTCGGGCATCGTCTATCACGCCAATTACCTGCGTTTCATGGAGCGCGGGCGGACCAACTATCTACGGCTGCTCGGCGCCGATCAGCATGCATTGTTCGCTGAAGCTGAGAACGAGGCGCCGGGTTTTGCCTTCGTCGTCCGCGCGATGCAGCTCGATTTCCTCAAGCCGTCGAAGATGGACGATCTGCTCGACGTGCTGACGCGCCCGCTCGACGTGAAGGGCGCCTCGATCACGCTGCATCAGGAAGTGCGCCGCGGCGATGAGCTGCTGCTGGAAGCCAGGGTAAAGGTCGCTTTCGTCTCCGGCGGCCGCGCGCGGCCGATCCCGAAGGCGCTGCGAACAGCCATGAAGGCCGATCAGCTTTAGCGATCGGGCGATAGGCGAGACGCCATCGACTCTTTAAAATTCGGGACTACACTTCGGTTAAAAATCGAAACCGAGGTGTCTCATGTCCCGTCCACCATTCCCGCCATTCACCCGCGAGACCGCCGCCCAGAAGGCTCGCATGGCCGAGGATGCCTGGAATTCGCGCGATCCGGTCAGGGTATCGCTAGCCTATACCGAGGACTCTACCTGGCGCAATCGTGGCGAGTTTTTCCAGGGCCGTCCGGCGATCGTCGAATTCCTCACCCGCAAATGGGCGAAGGAACACGACTATCGCCTGATCAAGGATCTCTGGGCCTTCGATAATAATCGCATCGCCGTGCGCTTTCAGTACGAATGGCACGACGACAACGGCACCTGGCATCGCTCCTATGGCAACGAGCAGTGGGAATTCGACGAAGCCGGCCTGATGCGCCGCCGCGAGGCAAGCATCAACGATGTCGTGATCGCGGAGAAGGATCGTCGCTTCCTGTGGCCCGCGCCGGGCCCGCGGCCAGCGGATGTCCAAGGCCTTGGCGCCGATCCGTTCTGATTACAGCGGGCTGTTGTCGATGACGAATTCCACGCGCTCCGCCACGAAGCGGGAATGCGTGAAGTGCAGCGGCGTGCCATCGGCGTCGACATCGAGAGAATCGACGACCAGGATGGGACGTCCCAGCGCGACACCGAGACGTGTGGCATCGGTCGCGTCGATGATCCCCGCGGTGACGCGGGTCGAGGCTCGGCGATAGTCCTTGATGTCGTAATGCGCCAGCGCCTTCGTCATCGAACGCACGCGCTCATAGACCTTGCCGAAATCGGGGAAACGCTCCGCTGACAGCCAGTTGGTGCCGACGCAGATCGGCGTCTTGTCGGCGAGGCGCAGTGCTTCCAGGCGAATCAGCGGTGCGCCGGTCTTCAGGCCGAGTTGCCGGGCCAGTTCCCGTGTCGCTACGTCGTCCGAGGCGCCAATCAGCTGGCCCGCGGGCTCGCGGCCGCCGGCACGGGCGTTTTCCGAAAAGCGCGTGCGCGACCGCAGTGGATAAGCGAGCTTCGGTGCCTCTACATAGGTGCCGCTGCCGCGCTCGGCGCGCACCAGTCCGCGTTCGGCCAGCGTTGCCAGTGCACGGCGTACGGTGTGGCGATTGACACGATAGGTGTCGGCCAGCTCGGTTTCGCCAGGCAGTTTTTCGCCGGCTGGAAAACGGCCATCGGCGATACCGCGCTCGATGCCATCGGCCACATGCCGCCACAAGGCGACGCCGGTCGGCTTGTCTTGAATGGTCACAAATCAGTCCCTGAATGTCCGTCGCATCAGCGATAGCGAAAAATCATGTCGCTGTCACGAAACGGTCATTGCCTCCTTCTATGAAGTTGTCTAGTAAACCATACAACTTGTCGAGCGATGGTGACATGATGCAAACCCCTTCAAGCGACCTGCAGGCGCGGCGCCAAGAGGCAATGGGCGTACTTGGGCATTCTCCAACGGCGGACATCGCTCGGCGTTTCGCCGATGTCGCCGTGCCCGATCACGAACAGTTGCGAACTCCGGAAAACGGTTTGGTGATGCTGCGCGGCCGTATTGGGGGCGACGGTGCGCCATTCAATCTCGGCGAGGCGACGGTATCGCGCGCCGCGGTGCGCCTCAGCTCGGGCGAAGTCGGTTTCGGCTACACGCTCGGTCGCGATGGCACCAAGGCGCAGCTGATCGCGCTATGCGATGCGCTGATCCAGACATCTCAATTCGCCAGCGCCGTAGAGGCGAAGGTCCTTGCTCCGCTGCGTATGCGCGTCGTCGCGGAGCGCAAGCGCAGGGCTGAAGAAACCGCGGCCACCAAGGTGGATTTCTACACGCTCGTGCGCGGGGAGAGCTGACATGACAACAGTTGCAGAAATGCCGGCCGGCTTCGCCGACAAGGTTCTCGCCGCGCAGTCCACCTTTCGTACGGTGATGGATGCCATGGCGCGTCCTGGCAGCGTCCAGCTCGTTCGCGCGGTGTCTGGCGTGCCGGCACCGATGATGCGCGGGGCGGCAGCAATCGCGCTGACATTGTTCGATCAGGACACGCCGGTCTGGCTCGATGGGAAACTGGCAGCATCGGAAGACGTGGCGAAGTGGATCAAGTTTCATACCAGTGCGCCTGTAATTGCGGACTCCGCTGCATCCAGCTTCGCGGTGATCGCCGATCCCATCAATCTACCCGCCTTCGATCGTTTCGCGCTCGGTTCTGGCGAGTATCCGGATCGCTCGACTACCATCATTCTGCAGGCCGTGAGCCTGAGTGTCGGTCCGGCCTATGAGCTGAGTGGGCCTGGTATCGATGGCGCGACAATACTGCGTGCTGCGATTGGTGTGCCCGATCTGGTTGAGCGTCTCGCCGCGAATGCAAAGCTATTTCCGCGCGGCATCGATCTGTTGCTCGTCTCCGGCGAGTCCATTGTCGCCTTGCCGCGCACCACGCGTATCAGGATGCGGGAGGGCTGAATATGTATGTTGCTGTCAAGGGTGGCGAACGCGCCATCGAAAATGCCCATCGCTTGCTGGCGCATGAGCGCCGTGGCGATCGCAGTGTGCCGGAAGTCTCGCTGGATCAGATCTCCAATCAGCTCGGTCTTGCGGTCGACCGCGTGATGACCGAAGGCTCGCTCTACGATCGCGAGCTGGCTGCGCTCGCCATCAAGCAGGCGCGCGGGGACATGATCGAGGCTATTTTCCTGCTGCGTGCCTTTCGCGCGACGCTGCCGCGCTTCGGCTCGAGTGAGCCCGTCGATACGTCGAAGATGCAGGTGCGCCGCCGTGTGTCCTCGACCTTCAAGGACATGCCGGGTGGGCAGGTGCTCGGCCCGACCTTCGACTATACGCATCGTCTGCTCGATTCCGCGCTGATGGGCGAGGGATCGCCGGACCTTCCGAATGTCGTGGCCGATGCGGAGCCGGGTATTATGCCACGCGTCACGGACATTCTCGGCCGCGACGGTCTGATCGAGCAATCACCTCCCGAAGATCCGGAACAGCCCGTCGGTGATCTCACGCGCGATTCGCTCAGCTTTCCGGCCGACCGCGATCTGCGCCTCCAGAACCTCGCCCGTGGCGACGAGGGTTACTTGCTCGCGCTCGGTTACTCGACGCAGCGCGGCTATGGCCGCAACCATCCCTTCGCCGGCGAAATCCGCCTCGGTGAAGTCGAGGTCGAATTCGTGGCTGAGGATGTTGGCTTTGCGGTGCCTCTGGGGTCGATCACGTTGACCGAGTGTCAAATGGTCAATCAGTTCAAGGGCTCCGACACCGAGGCGCCGTGCTTTACCCGCGGCTATGGTCTGGCCTTCGGTCAGTGCGAACGCAAGGTGATGTCGATGGCGCTCGTGGATCGCGCGCTGCGTGCGCGTGAACTTGGCGAGGAAATCAAGGCGCCGGCGCAGGACGAGGAATTCGTGCTGTCGCATTCCGACAATGTGCAGTCCACCGGCTTCGTCGAACACCTCAAGCTGCCGCATTACGTGGACTTCCAATCCGAGCTCGGTCTGCTGCGCAAGCTGCGCAGGGAGTTCGCCGAGGCCAATGAAGCGCCAGAGCCCATGCAGGAGGCTGCGGAATGAACGCGCCGTCTTACAATTTCGCCTATCTCGACGAACAGACCAAACGGATGATCCGTCGCGCGATTCTGAAAGCGATCGCGATCCCCGGCTATCAGGTGCCGTTTGCGTCCCGCGAAATGCCGATGCCTTACGGCTGGGGCACGGGCGGCGTGCAGGTCACCGCGTCCATTCTCGGACCGGATGATCAGCTCAAGGTCATCGACCAGGGCTCGGACGATACGACGAACGCGATCTCGATCCGCAAATTCTTCGAGAAAACAGCGGGTGTTGCAGTTACTACGAGCACGCAGGACGCGACGGTGATCCAGACGCGCCATCGTATTCCGGAAGCAAAACTCGGCGCGCAACAGGTGCTGGTTTATCAGGTACCAATTCCCGAGCCGCTGCGTTTTCTGGAGCCGCGCGAGACCGAGACGCGGCGCATGCACGCGCTCGGCGAATATGGCTTGATCCATGTGAAGCTCTATGAAGACATCGCCCGCTTCGGTCACATCGCCACGGCCTATGCCTATCCGGTCAAGGTCAATGCACGCTATGTGATGGACCCGTCGCCGACGCCGAAATTCGACAATCCCAAGATGGACAATTGTCCGGCCTTGCAATTGTTCGGTGCCGGCCGCGAGAAGCGCATCTATGCGATCCCGCCTTACACCAAGGTGCAGTCGCTGGACTTCGAGGATCATCCGTTCGAGCCCTACAAGCACAAGGCTTGCTGCGCGCTCTGCAACGCAGAGGATTCCTATCTCGACGAGGTTGTCACCGACGACCAGGGCAGCCGCATGTTCGTCTGCTCCGATACCGACTACTGCGAGACGCGGCAGGCGCAAGGCCATCGTGGGGTTGAAAACGCCGCTCCTTATGCGGAGAACCGTCATGCTTGATCGCACCACGACATTGCAGGACGACGCGCCGTTGCTGATCGCTGAAGGGCTCGGCAAGACCTATGGCAAGCTGCAGGCCTGCCGCGACGTTTCCTTCAAGCTCTATCCCGGCGAAGTTCTCGCCATTGTCGGCGAAAGCGGCTCGGGCAAATCGACCCTGCTGCAGCTTCTCTCGGCGCAGCTCGCGCCGAACACCGGCCGCGTGTCCTATCGCATGCGCGACGGCGTTACGCGCGATCTCGCTGCGATGGGCGAGGCCGAGCGCCGCCTGCTGTTCCGTACCGATTGGGGCTTCGTTCATCAGGACCCCGCGATGGGCCTGCGCATGGCGGTTTCTGCCGGCGCCAATGTCGGCGAACGCCTCATGGCTGTCGGCCATAATCACTATGGCAAGATCCGCGAGACCGCGACGACCTGGCTCGAACGCGTCGAGATTTCGGCCGAGCGTATCGACGACGCGCCGCGGACCTATTCCGGCGGCATGCGGCAGCGCCTGCAGATCGCGCGCAATCTCGTCACCGAGCCGCGCCTTGTCTTCATGGATGAGCCGACTGGTGGTCTCGATGTTTCCGTCCAGGCTCGCCTGCTGGATATGATGCGCTCGCTGGTCGGCGAGCTCGGCCTCTCGGCCATCGTCGTCACGCACGATCTCGCTGTCGCGCGGCTATTGTCGCATCGCGTGATGGTGATGCAAGGCGGCCGGGTGATCGAGACCGGTCTCACCGATCAGGTGCTCGACGATCCCCGCGAGCCTTATACCCAGCTGCTTGTTTCTTCGATCCTGCCGGCGTGAGGACACCATGACTGCGATGATCGAACTCCGAAATGCCGAGAAGACCTTCGTGATGCACCTCCAGGGCGGTGTGCGGCTGCCGGTGATGCATGGTGTAAGTTTTGATGTGAATGCCGGCGAGTGTGTCGTGCTGTCTGGTCCGTCAGGCGCGGGCAAGTCATCGATCCTGAAAATGATCTTCGGCAATTATCGCTGCGATGGCGGCGCCATCACCGTGCGGCATCTCGGTACATGGGTGGATATCGCCAGCGCCGAGCCACGCCAGATCCTCAGCGTTCGCCGCGATACCATCGGCTATGTCAGTCAGTTCCTGCGAGCCGTGCCGCGTGTGGCCGCGATCGACGTGGTTGCCGAGCCGCTGCTCAATGCCGGCATCAACCGCGAGGAGGCGCATGCGCGCGCGGGTAGCCTTCTGAAGCGTCTGAATATCGGCGAGCGTCTGTGGTGGCTGCCGCCATCGACGTTCTCCGGCGGCGAACAGCAGCGCGTCAATATCGCGCGCGGCTTCATCTCGGACCTGCCGATCCTGTTGCTGGACGAGCCGACGGCCTCGCTGGATGCAGTCAATCGTGCTGTGGTGGTCGATCTCGTCGCTGAGAAAAAACGTGCCGGTGTGGCCATGGTGGCCATTGTCCATGACGACGAAGTGCGGCATCTGATCGCGGACCGGCTGATCGACGTCACGTCCTTCGCCGCTGCCGCCTGAGAGGGAGACCATGAGCGCTTCATCGACTGAAATTGTCATCGGCAACGCCAAGCTCGTTCTGGCTGATCGTGTCATCGACAAGGGCTGGGTTGCTTTTGCGGATGGCCGCGTCGCCGAATTCGGCGAAGGCGATGCGCCCCGCGGTGCTGAAGATGCGCGCGGCGATCTGGTGATGCCGGGTCTGGTTGAGCTGCATACCGATCACCTCGAGGCGCATTTCATGCCACGCCCAAAGGTGTTCTGGGATCCGATCTCCGCTGTGGTTTCCTATGACGGCCAGCTTGCCACGTCGGGTATCACCACGGTGCTCGACTCCGTGCGGGTCGGTTGCGAGGATTCGAGCCAGGGCATCGATAGTTATGCCGAGCTGCTGGTCGATTCCATCGCCAATGCCGGCAAGGCCGACCTGCTGCGGGTCGAACATTTCCTGCATCTGCGCTGTGAGATCCCGATGCCTTCCGTTGTCACGGAAGCCAAGGCGCTGCTCGGCAAGACCGAGGTGCGGCTGATGTCTCTGATGGATCACACGCCGGGTCAGCGTCAGTTCCGCGACGAGGAGAAGCTGCGCACCTATTATCGCGGCAAGAGCGGCAAGACCGACGCCGAACTCGATTTGCTGTTCGCCAACAGGCTCGCTTGCCAGCAGCAATATGCGGCCGGCAATACGCGTGCGATCGTGGCGCTGGCCCATGCCAACAACATCCCGCTGGCAAGTCATGACGACACCACGGACGGCAATGTCAGTGAGGCGGTCGCGGACAAAGTGTCGGTGGCAGAGTTCCCGACCACTTTCGAAGCGGCGCATGGCCTGCACAAGGCCGGCATCGGCATTTTGATGGGCGCACCGAATGTGGTTCGCAACGGCTCGCATTCCGGCAATATCGCCGCCATCGATCTCGCCCGCGAAGGCATGCTCGATATCCTGTCGTCGGATTACGTGCCGTCGAGCCTCTTGATGGGGGCGCTGCAGCTTGCGACGAAGGTGCCGGCCATCGATCTCGCCAGCGCCGTTCGCACGGTCACCAAGCGGCCGGCGGAAGCGGTCGGCCTGACGGATCGCGGTGAAATCGCGGTAGGCAAGCGGGCGGATGTCATTCGTGTCCATGTCGCCCATGATGTGCCGGTCGTGCGCAGCGTGTGGCGGGAAGGGCGGCGCGTGGCATGACGGGTCTCGCAGCGGCCCCCGACGCAGCGGCGAAGATCGGACCCGGCCGGCTGGTGCTGGTCGTAGGCCCATCCGGTGCCGGCAAGGATACGCTGCTGGGTCTGGCACAGGCCGCACTGGCCGACGATGAGAATGTCGTGTTCGTTCGTCGTGTGGTGACGCGCGAGGCGTCTGCCTACGAGAATAACGAGCAGGTGACGCCGGAAGCCTTTCACGCCGCGAAGGCGGATGGCGCCTTCGCCGTCGATTGGGAAGCCCACGGCCTCTGCTACGCACTGCCTCGAACGATCGACGACGATCTCAGGGCCGGGCGCAATGTGGTTGCCAATGTCTCGCGCACGGCTATCCCGGCATTGCGTGCGGCCTATGCCGATGTGATCGTGGTGTCGATCACGGCGCCGCCGGACGTTCTCGCGGTACGGCTTGCGGCACGTGGCCGCGCCAGCGATGGGCCGATCAGCGACCGCCTCAGGCGCAGCGTCGAGACATCTGGCGCAGATGTGACGATCAATAATGTCGGCACCGTGGAGGCGCATGCCTTGGAGCTGATACACGCGATCAACGGCCGTAGGGCGGATTAGCCCAACGGGTCGCGCGAAGCGCGCCCGATGATAAACTCCGGCGTAATCCGCCGGCCGAATATGTGCGACGAAGAAGAGCGGATTACGCTGCGCTAATCCGCCCTGCGAAAGGGAGAATGGCCATGGCAATGATCGAGAGCGTCGAACAACTGGAAGCCATTTATGGCCGCTTCGACGATGTGGCAGAGGCGTCCACGGCCAAGGTCGCTGACCGCGTCACAGCCCAGTATCGCCGCCTTATCGAGGTCTCGCCCTTTGTGGCCCTTGCGACGTCGGGCCCCGAGGGCCTCGATAGCTCACCGCGCGGCGACATGCCGGGCTTTGTCCGCATCCATGATGAAAAGACCCTGATGATGCCGGATCGCCGCGGGAACAATCGTATCGACAGCCTCCGCAATATCGTCAGGGATCCCCGCGTCGGCCTGCTGTTCCTGATCCCCGGATCCGGCACGACCCTGCGCGTCAACGGCACCGCGCATCTGTCCGACGATCCCGACCTGCTGCAATCCTTTGCCGTGACCGAAAAGGCGCCGAGGACCGTGATCGTGATGCAGGTCGGGGAGATCTATTTCCAGTGCGCCCGTGCCATCGTCCGCTCCGAGCTGTGGAATCCCGACAAGCACATCGATCCGAAGACCCTGCCGACGCCTGGCGAGATTCTGGCCGAGATGAGCGGACAGCGGGTGGGCGGCGCCGAATACGACCGCGCCTGGCCGGAGCGGGCGCGGCAGACCATGTGGTAACGAGCTGGCGGGGGCGTTTGCCGCAATCCGGCAAAGGGCGAATCCCTTAACCCCTTTATTTATAGGAAATGGGCTTGCGCAGTCCTCGAATCCCTGCCGTACAAGGCGAATCGGGGTTTGTGCGCCAAAAAACACCGTTTTTTACGGGAAAAACGGCGTTCAGGCTGATTGAACACCTGCTTTTTCCGGCGATTCCGCTAGTGTCAGGTTCACCGAATCACTCCTGCTAACGCAAAGGTGCAACATGGCAGAACAACTGACGAAGTCGCAGCTCATCGAGAAGATTGCCGAAACCACCGAACTCACCAAGAAGGATGTCAAGGGCGTTCTCGAAAACCTCGCCACCCTGGGCTACAAAGAGCTGAAGAAGAACGGCGTGTTTCTGGTTCCGGGCTTCGCCAAGTTCGTCGTCATCAAGAAGCCGGCGACCAAGGCACGCAAGGGCACGAACCCCTTCACCGGTGAACCTATGACCTTCAAGGCCAAGCCGGCCCGCAAGATTGTGCGCGCCCGCCCGGTCAAGGCTGCGAAGGACGCGGTCTAAGAATGTCCGGAACGGCCGTCCGGTCGTTCCACTCGATTGCGCCCGGCGCGGCATTGCTTCGGCGATGCCGCGCCGGTTGCGTTTGGCGACGAAGGCTGCGCTAAGCCCGGAAGATCGTGATACCGAGCAGCAAGAGTACGACGCAGATCGCCAGGAAGATGTAGAAAAGAATTTTGGCGACATCGGCTGTTGCGGCTGAAATGCCAGTGAAGCCAAACACGCCGGCGACGATCGAGACCAGAAAGAAAATCAGCGCCCATTTCAGCAGGCTCATGGCATTGCTCCGATTGAACTCAAATCGGGAACGCCAGCCTCAGGCTATTGGTTCCGGAGCGGAGCCTTTTCCGGAAATGGAGAAGGCTTGCGAGGCCACGCGCAGAAGCTCTCCGCTCGCGTAGAAATGTACCAATTTGGATCACGTCGGCGGAAAAGTCGCATTTTAAACGAGACCTTAACCAAGACATCCCTAATGAAGAGTGAGTGACCGCTGCAGTCGTTTTTGCATGCGGGACGCCGCATCAGGGTGTTTGTATGCGTATGGTGGTCGTTGAGTACTGGACCCGTAGAGTGGGCACCGTGAAACTGCCGCGCGCCGTATCGACGCCGAGCGACATCGTGTGACACGCTATGTTCATCCGACGACCCGCAAACTCTTCGTCCGCCGCTGAAGCGGCGCCGACCGAGAGCCCGTTGCAGAAGGTGTGGCGTCACCGTCAGATCTTCGGCGCCGTCCTTTGTGGCGTCATGATCGTGACCGTCATCGCGCTGTTCGTCGTGCCGGTGCGCTACTTCGCGACGGGCTCCGTTATTGTCGCCGAACAGGAACCGAGTAACAGCAACGCCTCGGCGGCATGGGCTGCCAAGATCGGCGATCCCGCCGACGTGGAAAGCCAGCTCCTGATCGTCAAGTCGCCACGTATCATGCGGCTGGCCCTCGATGCACCCGGCGTCCGCGAGGCGGCGATCCAAGACTGCTTCGCGCGCAGCACGATCGGCTCGACATGCGAGAAGGCGAAGGAGGACACCGGCGCGCTGGTCGATTACATCGCTGCCAATTATTCCATCGGCGGCGCCGGCCGCTCGCGCGTCATCAACATCTCCTATACTTCGCCGATCGCCGAGGTCGCACAGAAGATGGCCAACGCGCTGACCAATGCGTTCCTCGACGATCAGCGCGTCACCGGCTCGAACAGCAAGGAGCTCGCGGCCTCCTATCTCTGGAAGGAAGCCAAGGATCTTGATGCCGAACTGCGAGACGCCGATGCCAAGATCCAGGCTTTCCGCCGCAACAAGGGTCTCGCCCGCGGCCAGCAGGCGCCGATCTGGTCGGAGCGTCTCACCAGCATCAGCCAACAACTGGCCAATGCCGAGAACGCGCGTGCCGAAGCCGCGGCACGCCTGCAGGAAATCAAAAGCAATCAGGCGCGTGCCATCGACTCGCCGGCTGCGCAGTCGAACCGTTCGATCTCCGATCTCAAGCAACAGTTGACCGTGGTGACGGCGCAGCTTGCCAACCAGTCAAATTCGCTCGGTCCGCGTCACCCGTCGATCCGTGCGCTCGAGCAGGAACAGGCGGCGATCCGCGACCGCATCAATTCCGAAGTTGCCAGTATCATTGCAAGTGCGCAGAAGGCCTACGATTCCAGCGACGCGCTGGTGAAGTCCCTGACCAAGCAGATGGACGCCGCCAAGGCTGAAGTCGGCTCGGCCACCTCGGACGAGGCCACCATCGAAAGTTTGGCGCGCAATACCGAGATCAAGCGCGCGCAATATGCGGATCTCTATCGCCGTGCCAGCGAACTCGAGACCGAACGCCGCGTGCTGATCGGTAATACGCGTCTCGTCAGCTTGGCTGAACTGCCGATGAAGCCGTTCTTCCCGAAAAAGATCCCCTTCATCGCCGCGGGAGCGACCCTTGGTCTGCTGCTGGCGAGCTTCGCCGCATTTTTCGGCGATAGTATCCGGCTCGACGGCTTACCGCGGATGCGTTTGCCGCCGCGCCGCAACCCGGAGATTGAACCTGTTGCGGCAGCGCCGATTGTCGTCCCCGTGGCCGCGTCTGCCGCTCCGCCGGTCGAGTCGAGCGCTCCGATCGATACACCGTCGCCGCTCCGCCCAGCCTCCGTGCCGGCCGGAGCCACGTCTGAACTTTCCGTCGTCACCGGCGCACCGATCCTTGCGCATCTGCCGGCAATCCGGCGAGACTCGTCGGAATCGGCGATCGGCGCGATCCTGTCTGCACAATCGGGCGCCGCATTGGCGCGCAGCCTGTCGAAGGCGCGGGAGAACAATCATTATCAGGATGCGTTGCGGGATCTCGCGACAAATCTTCTCACGCCGGCCGGCGGCAAGGTTCGCAAGCGAATTCTCGTGGCTTCGCCCTCGACCGCCGAAGGCAAGACCTTCCTAACTCTGTCGCTGGCCCATCACTTGGCTGCCGCAGGCCGCAGTGTGCTGGTGATGGAATGCGATCTTGGTGCGCCGAAGTTCGAAGCGGCGCTCGGTCTGCGCAGCAGCCTTGGCCTGCAGGGCGTCCTGCGTGGCGAGATCACGTCACGGGAGAGCGTCGTCAGCTCCGGTGTACCGAATCTCGATGCCATCCCGGCCGGTCCCGTCCCGGCATCGACCGAACTCCTGATGCGAAAATCATTCGCCGATGTGCTGCAATGGGCGGACATTTACGACGTCGTCCTCGTCGATGCACCATCGCCCGGTATCCAGACCGACATCGGTGTGCTCGCCAAACATGTCGATGGCGTGCTGCTGTGCATGCGTTCCGGGCGCTCGTCGATCGGGCAGGCGGTTGCCACCTCCAGCGCCATTCGCGCCGCAGGAGGCGCGCTAATTGGCATTGCCATCACCATGGTTCCGGATGCAGGCCCGATGCGTACTGCGTCGGCTACGAGCGATGCCTATGCCGGAGCGACATGATGTCGTCGCGTGTTCTGTTCGTGTGCCATACGGGCTCGATCTCCGGCGCTGAACTGGTCTTGCTGGATCTGGTGCGGCCATGGATAGGGCAATCGGCTTTGCTGTTCGAGGATGGCCCGCTGCATCAGGCGCTCGCTGCACGCGGTTTGAACGTCAAAGTCTCCCCCTGGGGGAGCGGACTCAACGATGTCCGGCGCGACAGTTCGTTCGTCAAAGTCGTGCCTGCCGCCGGTGCGATGCTCGGTATCGTAGCCGAGGTTGCGCGGTTCGCGCGCAGGCATGACGTGGTTTATGCAAATTCGCAGAAAGCGTTCGTACTTTCGGCGATTGCCGCGAAGCTGGCGCGCCGTCCTCTGATCTGGCACCTGCACGATATCATTTCGCCGGCGCATTTCGGGAGGATGCAGCGCCGCGTTCAGGTGATGCTGGCAAACCATTGCACGATCAAGGTTGTCGTTCCATCCAAGGCGGCAGCCGATGCGTTCGTTGCCGAGGGCGGCCGCAAGGAACTCGTTGCCATCGTCCCCAATGGACTCGATATACCGCCGGAGACGCAAACTTCTGCAGAGTTACGTCGGGAACTGGACCTGCCGCAAGGACCGCTTGTGGGCGTCTTCAGTCGTCTCGCGGAATGGAAAGGGCAACATGTCGTGCTGCGTGCCCTGGCAAAGGCGCCTGGCGTCAGCTGCATCCTTGCGGGATCAGCCTTGTTCGGCGAGGAGACCTATGAACAACGGCTGCGCCAGATGGTGGGCGATCTCGACATTGCCGATCGCGTGCATTTCCTCGGACAGCGCAACGACGTGCCGCGATTGATGCGCGCGGTCGATGCGGTGATCCATCCGTCCATCGATCCCGAGCCGTTCGGTCGGACGTTGGTCGAGGCAATGCTGGCCGAGGTGCCTGTAATCGCGACGGACGCTGGTGCGGCATCGGATATTCTTGAGGACGGCAAGGCCGGCACGCTCGTGCCGCCAGACGATCCCGACGCGATGGCACATGCGATCCGCAACGCAATGTCGCCTTCGCCTGCGCATGCGGAGCAGATCAGGCATGCGGCCGCACGTGCGCGCTCGCATTACAGTGTTGGGCAGATGCTCGATGCGACATCGGGTCTGATCCGCCAGGTTGCCGGAGAGAAAGCGTGATAGGACGCCGCATCACTGGGGTGTATGCCTCATGACGGCGCCGCGACAATCGACCGGGCGTTTCGTCGCCAAGCTGATCAGCGGCGCGCTTGCGAGCAAGCTGCTCGGTTTTGGTCGTGAGATATTGATGGCGCATGTGCTCGGCGCAACCCTCGTTGCCGACGGTTTTCGCGGAGCAATCACAGCGGTGTTTCTGCCGGTGGCCTTTCTGCAGAACGAGACCGTGCCGGCAGTGATGATTCCGATGCATCGCGATGCGTTGAGGGGAGACGACGCGCCCCGAAAGCTTGGCGCCCTGGCTATCGCGACCACGGGGATTGCTCTGATCCTGATGGCGGTGCTGCAAGGGCTCGGCGAAGTGGCGGTTCAGGCTCTGGTAGGCGGTTTTTCGCCGGAGGGGCGCAGCCTGACGCTCGACTTCATCCGCATTATGGCTCTCGGCATGCCGGCTTCGGTGCTGGTGAACGTGCTCGCATCCGGTGAGATCGCCCTGGGGCGAACGCGACTGACCAATATCCGGGCGAGCATCCTCAATATTTCTGTGTTGGTCGGAATTGTTCTGATCGTGTTGACGAGCGATTTCCATGCGTTGGCATGGTCATTCACCGTTGCGTTCAACGCCCTCGCCATCTGGGGTCTGGTTACTTTGAGGCGCGAAGGCGCAATCAGTTTTCGAGACATGTCGTTTGCTGCGGTACTGGCATCGTCCCGCGAATTCTTTCGCAGGCTACGCCCATTGCTGGCGCTGCCTATCGCGGAGCAGGCGAATATTTGGGTGGAGCGTCTGCTGGCATCGCGTGTCGGCACCGGCGCCGTGGCATCGCTCGATTATGCGCGCACGCTGACGGAAAGTGCCCTGCTGCTGATCAGCCAGCCCGTCGGTCTTGCTGTGCTGTCAAGCGCGAAGCCGAAAGAACCTAGCGACCAGATCGCAAGCATCGCGCGGCCGATCCTGGCGCTGGCCGTTCCCGCATCGGCGTTTCTGTTCATGTTTGCGCCCGACATCGTGCGCCTCGTCTTCTTCCGCGGCGCCTTCAATGAGCAAGCCGTGATCCTGACCAGTCAGGCGTTGCAAGGCATTTCATGCGGCTTGTGGGCTGCAACGCTCGGCTGGATCCTGATCCGTATCTTGAACGGGACCGGACGGAACTTCGTCGCTGCGCTGATCATCGTCATCGCCTATTTGGTTAACATCGGAATTAACCTTCTCACATCGTATCTGCCGCACGTTTCGGAGTCCGGCACACTGCTGCTTGGACTGGGCGAAGCGACCCGTGGTATCGTTCTGCTTGCCGGAGTCATGATGGTTCTGAAGTCGCGGAAGAAACTGCTTTTCTGGCTGTTTCTCGCGAGCATTCCGGCTGTTCTGATGATCCTATCGGGTTGGCAGATCCACGCATGGTTCGCCGGGTCTTGGCAACGACTGTTCGTCGGCAGCGTCGCGTGTCTTGTGTGCATCGCGCTGGCTTTCGCGATGCTTCTGCCAAACGCCTATGTTGCGGCATTCGCGCGCTTGCGCAGCCGATTCTGATTTGAGTAGATCCGTTGGGGTGCAGGGCGGCTGAGGAATTCTTCGATGAAGCGACTGTTGTCTGGTGCGGCCAGGCGGATGGCTCGGTCTGGAGCGCTCACGCGTCCGATCAGCATGGCTGCGGATATGGTCATGAGTGACCGCGGTTGCCTCATGACCTTTCATCGGGGAGCGCCGGCCCAGCTCTGGGAGCAGCTGCCCAATCGGGATTTTTATCTCGATACGACGTTTCTGGACGAATTCCTCAGCTATTTGAAGAAGCGTGAATGGGATGTGGTGACGATCGAGGAATCCATACGTCGTTCCCGAAAAGGGAGAGGACGCTTTGTAAATTTCTCCATCGACGATTGCTATCGCGATACTTACGAGAACATAGTGCCGCTGTTCCGGCGCCATAACGTACCCGTGACGCTGTTTGTGACTACGGGGATTCCGGACGGAACGTTGCCGCTGTGGGCTGCAGGACTTGAGGACACGCTACTCAACAACGATAGTGTCATGCTTGACGATGGCGCCATTCGGGTGCCTGATTTTGAAACCAAGCAGGCAGCGTTCTATCGGATAGCAGATAGTTGGGATGGGCCGCAGGCAGCGAGCAGCTACGCGACGTTCTGCGAGTTGAACGACGTCGATATGAAAGCGATGCACTGGAAGCACGCGATCACCTGGGAAATGCTCGAAGAGTTGCGCGAAGATCCGCTGGTCGAGATTGGCGGTCACACCGTCACTCACGCTCGCATCTCGTCCCTGCCGCCGGAAGGTGCTCGCTTCGAGCTGCAAGGCTGCCGCGATCGGCTGATTGAGCGTCTCGGCATTCCCGCGCGGCATTTTGCGTTTCCGTATGGACGCGCCGGTGATTGCGGCGCGCGCGATTTTGCGATCGCACGCGATGCCGGCTATGCGAGTGCATCGACGACGCGCAAGGGTCTCGTGCTGGAAGGGCAGGATCCGTATTCTTTGCCTCGCTGTACCATCAACGGATCGGACCGCAGCGTCGCCACCATGGAATTGCATCTCTCCGGCATGACTGGCTTGGCTGCGCGGATGGCAGGACGTGTCTAGCTCGGCACCTCCGAGAATTCTGTCGATTGCGCACCCAGCGGTGAGTCGGGATGCGGGGCGGCTGCGCTACTATCCGCTCGGGCATCGCAACGATGTCGATGTGCATCTCGTCGTGCCGGCGGTCTGGCATCAGTTCGGGCGTGTCATCGTCGCCGATCCTTCGAACGATCCCGGCATCACCGTGCATTTGATGCCGATCCGGCTGCCGAAAGCGGGGCCGATGAGCTGGTATCTTCATTTCTATCCAGGCCTGCGAAAGCTCATCCGTGAACTCGATCCGGATGTGATCCACCTTTGGGAGGAGCCATGGAGCGTCGTGGCCATGCAGGCGCGTCTTCTCAGGGGGCGGGCCGCCCTGGTGATGGAAGTGGATCAGAACATTCTGAAACGTCTGCCGCCGCCGTTTGAATTCATTCGCAAGCAGGTGCTTGCAAATACCGATCATGTGCTGTCCCGAAGCCCGGATGCCACCGCGGTGGTGCGTGCGCGGGGATATCGCGGGCCGGTGTCCTCGATTGGTTACGGAGTCGATCTCACCAATTTCCATCCTGATGTCGAACCGTTGTTGCCTCCCGTCGCACGGCCGGCATTCAGGATCGGCTATGTCGGCCGTCTGGTAGTGGAGAAGGGGATCGACGACGCGCTGGATGCGATAGCGCGCACGAAGACGCCCGTTGCGCTTGCTCTGATGGGCGAGGGACCGCATGAAGGGGCTCTGCGGCAGCGCGTGATCGAACTCGGATTGACTGAACGTGTCAGCTTTCGCGGCTGGGGCAAGCCGGCGGAAGTTGCCGGCTTTCTGCGTAGTCTCGATGCGTTGATCCTGCTGACGCGCACGACCAATGCCGTGAAGGAACAGTTCGGGCGCGTCATCACCGAGGCGCAGGCTTGTGGCGTGCCGGTGATCGGATCAACCTGCGGTGCAATTCCCGATGTGACCGGCAAGGGGGGCTGGATCGTGCCGGAAAGCGATCCGGGCGCGCTTGCGGCCCTGATCGATCGTATCGCGGTCGATCCCGATGAGATGCAGAAGCGCAGCCAGGCAGCGTTGGACAATGTCGTGAGCCGCTTCACCTATGACGCCGTCGCCGGTGACCTCGCCAACGCCTGTTTGACGGCCGCCGCACGGCGGCGTGGCAACTGAACGGACTCAGGCGCCGGCAGGCATGGCGCCGTGCGGGAAGGCTTCCTTAGACGCATGCACCTGTTCCAGCAGCTCGATATAGCGTGAGCCGACATGGTCCCAGCCGTAGTTGAGTGCCGTGGTATGCGCGCCCTCCCGCAATTTTGCGAGCAGGTCCGGATCGGCAAAGGTTGCGGCAATTTTGGTGGCGATGTCTTCGGCGTCCATCGTTATCCGGTAGCCGTTTACACCATCGCGCAGATAGTCTTCGATGCCGCCGACCGGAGTTGCGAAGACCGGCGTCGAACATGCCATGGCTTCCATGCAGACCAGTGAGAAGGTCTCATAAGCTGTGGGCAACACGAACGCGTCGGCGGCCGAATAGAGGGCAGGCATATCCGTGCGGGATCCCGCAAAGATGAGCCGATCCGCAGATGTCGTCGCGATTTTGCGATAAGGAGCTGGATTGTCCGAGCCGACCACCAGCATCCACGCCTCTGGCCCAAGGCGGTCGAGTGCGCCGATCGCGTGAGCAAGGCCTTTGCGACGAAATTCGTGACCGGCAAACAGCAGCAACTTGGCATCCAGTGGGATACCGAACTCGCGGCGCATGGCAATGCCTGCGGCGATGTCCCGCTTGAAGCGCGTGAGATCGATACCATTCGGGATCACACGTATGCGCGACGCCGGCACCTTGTAGATATCCTGCAGTTCCGTCGCAACGCGCGGCGAGACCGCCACATACATGCGATAGCGCAGACCACCGATCATCCAGCGATCCCGCAGGCTCACCCACAGATGCATCGGGTTGACCATCCATTTCCAATCGCCGGCATTGCGCTTCTCGATCAGGCTTTGCGCATTCACTGCATGGACCACGAGCACGTCGCCGCTCAGGCTGTCGCCATGGCTGAGAACGACAGCCTTGGCATGATGTTGGAGTGCGCGCGTTGCCAGCATGGTGAAGATCGGCACTACGAGGAAGCGGCCGACATAGCGCAGCATGCCGCGCGTCTTGATGCGCGACAGCCACCCGCCGACACGTTCCACATGCGTGCCAGCGGCAGCTCTCTCGCCGACTGCGCTGGCAAGAACGGTATTGGCGATTTTTGCCCGGCTGAACGCGCAAGCGAGTTCATTCGCGACGCTCTCGACGCCGCCGACCGAACTTAGCTCTTGGACGATCTGTACGATCTCGATGGTCATGGCGTAACGCTCGAAAATGGCCGAATGAACCAGCCGCGAAATTCACCGCGGATCGCAATGTTGATCCGTCCTGTTCTTGGCAGGCTTTCACCTGCGACACAATGTCCAATTCCAGAAACAGCATATGATCATCCAGCCGGGACATATTTCGACATATTACGCCGATGTGGTCCGGTTGAATGGTTCTGATGTGTATCGAATTGAAGTACCCGGTCTCAAAAGGAAACAGGTGAAGCAGGCCGGTAAAAGCGATTGCGCGACGAAGCCGTATCAGAGGTTAACAGCGGAATAGGCCTTGCTGATGGCGGCTGCTGCCCGCTGCAGCTTTTCACGCAGATTGATTTGACCGGCTTTGGGAGTCCGGAAGGCGGGCGCGACGAAGGAAATGGCCGCGACGACACCGTTGCCGTCGCGAACGCCGGCGGCGACGGCATAGACATGCGGTGTGATTTCCGCGTGCGATTCCGACCAGCCTTCCTCGCGGATCGTTGTCAGTTCATGCGCCAAGGCTTTGCGATGTTGACCGAAGCCGGGATCGCGCAAAATAGCGTCCTCGAGCAACTGCTCGATCTCGGCCTGCGGCTGGTATGCGAGCAGGAGCTTCGGTCCCGCGCCGCGATGCAGCGGCAAGGCGGTGCCGACCTCGAAGGTGAGACGTATGCGCGACGACGACTCGGCGCGTTCGATGCAGACAGCGCGATCGCCCGAGCGGCGCAGGAGAATGACGGTTTCACCGACGTCCTGTGCAAGCCGCTTCATATGCGGGCGTGCCATGGAGCTCAGATCCGTGCCGGCGCGTGCCGCTTGTGCAAGGCCGATGACGCGCGGCGCGAGAACGAACGAGCCGCGTCCGTCTTCGTCGATGAGTTCGGCTTCGCGGAGAATGCCAATATAGCGATAGGTGGAGGAGAGCGGGACGCCGATCTGCTCGGACAGGCTTTCAGCCGAATGCCGCGGGCGCTCGGTCGAGAAAGCGAGGAGTGCACGCAGGATTTTACGCGAACTGCCGTCCACTACTTGCGTCCGGTTCGTTCCGTCGCGCGCTGCGGTGGTTCTCTTGATCACCAATGCGCTCTCCATTCGCTACAGCTTGCCGATGGAAAAGGCGGTTCGCGGACATCGATACATGCGATCAAACCTTGCCACGCCGCTCAATTCTTATACCATAAGACAGTGTTCTCATCAATTGAGAAGTAGCGCTATGAAGCTTCCGTCGCTGGACTATGCTCGCCCCGCTACACTCAACGAGGCGATCGCGATTCTCGCCGCGCAGGGGGGGGATGCGAAAGCGATCGCTGGCGGTCAAAGCCTGATGCCGATGCTGGCGTTTCGGCTTGCTGCGCCAAAATTGCTCGTCGATATCGGGCGCTTACCCGGTCTGAATCGAATCGATGTCTCCGAAGATGGCGTCGATCTCGGCGCGCTCGTGACCTGGCGCATGATCGAGCGCGATGCGCGTCTCGCGCAGGCCCATCCACTATTGGCCGCTGCAATTGCTCATGTTGCGCATTATCAGGTGCGTAATCGCGGCACTGTCGGCGGTAGCCTCGCGCATGCCGATCCTGCAGCGGAAATGCCCGGCATCGCGGTGACATGCGATGCGCTGCTGACGGTCGTCGGTCTGAACGGCATGCGCATCGTACCCGCAGCCGCCTTCTTCCGCGGTGGCTTGGAGACCGTTCTGGCGCCCGATGAGCTGATCGTCAACGTGCGTTTGCCGCCATGGCGACGCGCGCGGCGATGGGGGTTTGCAGAATTCGGACGCCGGCGCGGCGATTTCGCCATGGCCGGCGTTGCAGTCTACTATGATCTCGATGTGCAGGGAGATATCGGCGATGCACATGTCGGCGTCATCGGTGTGGCCGATCGGCCGGTGCGACTCAAAGACGTTGAGGGCATCCTGAATGGCCAGCGGCCAAGCGTGGACCTGATCCGGCAGGCGGCTGATGTGGCACGAGGCGCCGTCGATCCTTCGGATGATATCCATGCGGAAGGCGCCTATCGCCGTGAACTCGTCGGTGTCTTGCTCGAACGAGTGCTCGCCACGGCCGGCAATATAAAAATACCGGAGGCGGCATGGCATCTCTGATTGCGGTTCATATCCGCGTCAATGGATCGGATGTGTCGATGATGGTCGAGCCGCGAATGACGCTGGCCGATACCCTTCGCAACGAACTCCGTCTGACCGGCACGCATCTCGGCTGCGAACATGGCGCATGTGGCGCCTGTACCGTGATAGTGGATGGTGCGGCCGTGCGCGCCTGCCTGATGTTGGCTGCGCAGGCAGAAGGATCCGATGTGATGACAGTGGAAGGGCTTGGCGGTATCGCGCAGCTCGGTCCATTGCAGCGCGCCTTCCGGAAAAACCACGCTTTGCAATGCGGCTTCTGCACGCCCGGCATTTTGACCACGGCGCATGCGCTTCTGATGGAGGAGCCGGATGCTGATGAGGACCGTATCCGTGAGGTGATTTCCGGTAATCTGTGTCGCTGTACCGGTTATCTTCCGATCATCGCCGCCATTCTCGAAGCGCGCGAGGCGTATCGCGATCAGCAGCGTGAGGCGGCGCAATGACCGCACCCGTGAATCTTTTAGTGGGCAGCGCCGTCGAGCGCATGGAAGACGCGCGTTTCCTCGCGGGTACGGGAACGTTTGCCGACGATCTCATCCGCGAAGATATGCTGCATGCGGTGATCCTGCGTAGTCCGGTCGCGCATGCGCGTATCGTCAAAATCGATGCGGCAGTGGCTTTGGAGATGGCGGGCGTGCATGCTGTTATCACCGCTGCCGATATTGGCGCGGATATCCCGCTGATTCCGTTACGCCTCGCGCCAATGGTGGAGTTCGAGCCGTTTCGACAGCCCGTTATCGCCAGCGACAAGGTGCGCTATGTCGGCGAACCGATCGCCCTGGTCGTCGCCAGATGTCGTGCGCTGGCCGAGGACGCGCTCGAGGCGATCGAGGTCCAGTTTGAGACACTGACGGCAGTGACCGGGCGAGGCGTCGGCGCGGACGCGTTGTTCGACGGTGCGAATGAAAACGTCGCCGTGCAATATGATGCAGGTTTTGGCGAGGTCGATACCGCATTTATTGGGGCAGATTACATCCGCACCGAGTGCTTCAGCGTGCAGCGACATACGGCGCTGCCGATGGAAACACGCGGTCTGCTCGCCGAATGGGATATCGCATCGCGCCGCCTTGTGGTCAGCGGAGCGACAAAGGTCACCTTCTATAACCGGCGTACACTCGCAAGCATGCTCGGTATGCGCACGGAAGACATCGATCTGATCGAGATTGATGTCGGTGGCGGCTTCGGTGTCCGCGGAGAGTTCTATCCCGAGGATTTTCTTGTGCCATTCGCGGCTCGTAGGTTGGAACGTCCCGTCAAATGGATCGAGGACCGCCGCGAGCATTTGATGGCAATCAATCATTCGCGCGATGTCGCCTGCGAATTGTCGATTGCTTGCCGCAGCGACGGCTTGTTTCTCGGCCTGCGTGGTAAGCTGTTCAGCGATATGGGCGCCTATATTCGCACCAATGGTGGCGTCGTGCCCGCCAAAGCCGCGCAATTCCTGCCGGGGCCTTACCGCATTCCGCATGTCGGCATTTCGGTCGAAGCGTTTCTCACCAGCAAGACGCCGGTTGGCACCTATCGCGGCCCGGGACGCTTCGAAGCCAACTTCTTTCGCGAGAGGTTGATCGACATGGTAGCTGCGGATCTCGGCATCGATCCCGCGGAAATCCGTCGCAAGAATCTCATCACCGAAGCAGAGTTGCCCTATCCCATTGATGGGCTCGTTCCCTATGAAGGGTCGACCGCGTACGACACCGGTAATTATCTGGCTGGATTCAAACGCGCGCTGGACGAGATCGGCTGGCATGAGAAGATGGATTTGCAAGGCAAGCTCATCGACGGCGTTCGTCACGGCATCGGGCTTGGCTGCTTCGTTGAAAGCGGCGGTGCAGGACCGAAAGAGAACGCGTTGCTCACGGTGGAAGTGGACGGTTCATTGACCGTGGCCGTCGGCTCTTCGGTGCTGGGGCAGGGACTGGAAACAGTGCTCGGCCAGATTGCCGCGGATATGTTGTCGATTCCGTTCGACCGCATTCGTGTCCTGCATGGCTCGACGACCCTGCTCGATGAAGGCTTCGGCACCTACCACTCGCGGGCCGTCGTCATGGGCGGATCTGCTGTGCTCGATGCAGGGAAGAAATTGCGCGAGAAGATCCTGGCGCGTGGGGCGGAGCGGCTGGGGCGGCCGAACAGCGAGTTGATCGTCCTCGATGGCAATGTAGTAGCTGCCAATGGCGCGACCGTCTCGTTTGCGTCGCTTGCCAGCGATGGCGCTCTCTCAGCGAGCGGTACATTCTCCAACAATCAACGCACGTATAGTTACGGGACGCATGCCGCGCATGTCACGGTCGATCCTCGAACCGGTGCGGTAGAGATCCTCGATTATGTGGCCGTGGAAGATGTCGGCCGGGCGATCAATCCGGCCGTGGTGCACGGGCAGGCGATCGGCGCCATCGTCCAGGGGCTCGGCGGCGTATTTCTCGATCATCTCATCTATGATGAGGAAGGGCAGTTGTTGAACGCTTCGCTGGCGGACTACTTGGTGCCAACGGCGAGCGATTATCCGGCACTGCGGGCGATCACGCTTGAACTCTGCCGGTCGCCGAGCAATCCGCTCGGTGCGAAGGGGGCCGGTGAAGGGGGTATCGTGGCCGTGGCCGCGGCGACGGCGAATGCCGTAGCGGCAGCTCTGGCGCCGCTGAATGTACAGATTCATCATCTGCCCCTGACGCCGCCGCGTCTGTGGCGTCTCATCAAGGATGCGCGCGAACCCGCCGCTGCTGCATAGGAACGCTTGTGCCGATCGATATTCACGCTCACTACGTGCCGCCCCAACTGCTCTCCGCCGTTGCGGACCGTGGTGCGATGTGCGGCGTCAGGCTGCTGCCGGCGGGGAATGGTCGTCCGCCGGCGCTCGGCTTTGACTATGGCTTCAGGGTTCGCCCCTTCTTCCCCCAGCTCGTCGAACCGGTTGCTCAGCGCCGCGCCAGCCTCGATCGCCAGAGGCTGGACCGCCAGCTGGTCGCAACCTGGCCCGATATCTATGGCTACGGTCTCGAACGCGGCGCCTGCGCGCAGTGGCATCGCATGCTCAACGACACGCTGGCGGAATGGTGTAACGCCAATAGCGATCGTTTCTCCTTCGTGGCATCGGTGCCGCTGGTCGATACGAACGATGCGGCTGCCGAGCTCGAACGGGCGATCTATCTCGGCGCAGTCGCAGCAATGATTCCAGCCAATGTGGAAGGCGTCAATATTGGCGAGAAAGCGCTCGATCCATTCTGGGCCAAGGCCGAAGCGCTTGGCCTTCCCGTGATTTTGCATCCCGTTCTCGTCGAACCGGCGCCCCGGGCAGCAAAGTTCGCGCTGACACAGATCGCCCAGTATACATTCGATACCACACTCGGCATTGGTTCGGTCCTGCTGTCAGGTGTGCTGGATCGTTTCCCCGCGCTGACGCTCGTGCTCAGCCATGGTGGTGGGGCATTTCCTTATTTGCTCGGGCGATTCGATGTGATGCATGAGCGGATGGACAAGGCGGCACAAGGCAATGTCGCGCAACTCGCGCCGTCCGCCTACGCGACACGGGTCGGCTATGACACCATCGTGCATGCGCCGAAGGCGTTGCGGTTTCTGGTCGACACGGTAGGCATCGAACAGATTGCGCTCGGTACCGATGAGTCCTTTCAGCCGGCCGATCGAGATCCTGTCGCCAGCGTAAAGGCTGCGGGGTTCTCGCCGGTCGATGTCGAGCTGATCACAGAGATCAATCCGAGACGCCTGTTTCCCCGCCTTCCCTGAATTTTGGCGCTGTCCCGCCTGGTTATACATGAGAGTGAGAGGAATGACCGATGCTGAAAGATCTGCTTGTCGTCGCTGCCGCTACCTTTGCACTGCTCGGTCACGCGCAGGCTCAGACCATGAAGACGGTCAAGGTCGGGACCACCAATCTCTCGTCGGATATCGGCTTGTTCCTGGCGGAGAAACGCGGTTATTTCAGGGATGAAGGACTGAAGGTCGAGCTCGTTCCCTTCGATGCCGGTGCCAAGATGGTGGCGCCGCTCGGTGCTGGCGATCTCGATGCCGGCGCGGGCGCTGCATCTGCGGGACTCTATAATGCCGTCAATCGCGGACTGAAGCTGAAAATGGTGGCTGACAAGGGCACCAATATCTCCGGCTACAGCTACAAGGCATTGATGGTGCGCAAGGATCTGATCGAATCCGGAGCGTTCAAATCATTGGCCGACTTGAAGGGCAAGAAAGTTGCGATCATTGCCAACGGTGCGGCGGACGAGTCGGTGATCAATCAGGCCCTCAAGAAAGCGGGACTGAAAGATGACGATATCGAAAAGGTATTCCTGCCGTTTCCGCAGCATCTGACCGCCTTCGCCAACAAGGCGATCGACGCTTCCATTTCTGCTGAACCTGGCGTCACCGCCATGATACGCAACAACGCCGCGGTGCGCTTTGTCGGTATCGATGACTTCTATCCGGTGCAGCAGACCGCGATGTTGCTCATCAACGGGAAATTCGCCGATGATCGCAAGACCGTTACGGCCTTTCTCAAGGCCTATCTGCGCGGCGTGCGCGATTATGTAGCAACCCTGAAGGACGGAAAGATCGCAGGTCCCGGCGCCGAGACCATGATCCGGGACATCGCCGAGATGACGGGAATTAGGGATACGACGCTGCTTCATCAAATGGTGCCGGTATTCATCGATCCGGACGGACAGATTAATCGCGCCAGCGTCGAGACCGATCTGGCGTACCTCAAGTCTCGCGGTTTGGTCGCCAATGATATTTCAGCCGAGGGCGTCGTCGATATGTCCTTCGTCGAAGAATTAAAGCCTGTGCTCGGATCGTTCAAGGCGTCAAACTGAGCGAGCGATCACTCCGATGTCCTCGTTGGAGCAGCCGGTGACTGCCGCGAAGATCAGTCTCTGCAATGTGTCCAAGCGCCATGGCGAGCAATTGGCGTTGGCCAACATCACCCTCGACATTCCCGTCAGCACCTTTTTTGTGGTGGTCGGGCCAAGTGGCTGCGGCAAAACGACTTTGTTGCGGATGCTGGCAGGTCTCGATGCGCCATCCGATGGCGAGATCCGGATCGGTGAGCCGCAGCTGGGACAGCCGCAAAACGCGATGGTCTTTCAGGGCGACTCGCTTTTTCCATGGATGACGGTGTGGGACAACGCTGCATACGGTCTGACGATGCGCAATGTGCCGTCCGCACGCATCGCCGAGGTGGTCGGGCACTTCCTGAACAAGACTGGCATGTATGACGCGCGGGCGCTTTATCCGCATCAGCTCTCCGGCGGCATGCGCCAGCGTGTGTCGATCGCGCGGGCTTTTGCCACCGATCCCGATATCCTCCTGATGGACGAGCCGTTTTCGGCACTCGACGAGCAAAACAGGGTGTTGCTGCACGAAGAGCTGCTGCGGATCTGGGAGGAGGCGCGCAAGACCGTGGTATTCATCACTCACAGCGTCGATGAAGCCGTGACGCTGGGCGACCGGATCATGGTGATGACGGCGGGCCCCGGACGCATCAAGACCATTGTTCCGGTCACGCTGCCACGTCCGCGCAATGTGGTCGAGCTTCGGCACACGCCGGCTTATGGTGAGCTCGTCTATGACATCTGGGCGCAACTGCGTGAGGAAGTTGATCGCGTACGCAGCCGCGAACCCAGGGGGAAGACATGAGTGCTTTGCGATCGAAATCGCTCGTGAGCGACCGCGCCATCGGTGTACTTTCGCCGTTGATCCTGCTCGGTATATGGGAAATCTGCGCGCGCGCTGCGATTGTCGATGCCAGATTCTTTCCTGCTCCGTCGCTTGTGACCAGGCATCTGATCGAGATGATCGGGGCGGGCGATCTGTGGCGGCATCTCGGTGCCAGTCTCTATCGTCTTGTGATCGGCTTTTTTGTCGGCTGTGTGCCGGCGATCGCAATCGGTCTTGCGATTGGGCTGTATCGACCGATCCGCGCGGCCTTCGATCCGCTGATCTCGGCGACCTATCCGATTCCGAAGAGTTCGCTCCTGCCGCTGATCTTGCTCGTTTTCGGACTCGGCGAGAGTTCGAAGATTGCCATGGTCGCAATCGGCGTGTTCTATCCGGTGGTCATCAATACGGCGGCCGGCGTGCGACAGATTGCGCCGATCTTTCTCGACGTCGGCCGCAATTTCGGCGCCAACCAGTTTAACATGTTCCGCACGGTAGCGCTTCCTGGCGCGTTGCCGATGATCATGACCGGCGTGAAGCTCGGTGCCGGCATGGGCCTCGTGCTGATCGCCATCGCCGAGATGGTGGGAGCCAAAAGTGGCCTTGGTTACATGATCTGGAACGCCTGGGAACTGTTCGACGTCCAGACCATGTATGTCGGTCTGTTTGTCATCGCGATCATTGGCTTCCTGCTCAATGCCGGATTCGACATGCTGGAGCGTGTGATCGTGCCGTGGCGGAAAGGCTGAGACGAACTAGCGGATCGTTGTCGTCTTCAGTGCGTCGGCGATGCTGAGAATTTGCTGGCGAATATTGGTCGCCGCCGTCACCTCCCAGAACGCACCGCGCGTTGCATGCCCGATCGCGTAGAGACCCGTCTGAACCTCTCCGGCGCGATCCCTGATCCGACACGCTTCGTCAACATCTAGCCCTAGGCCGTTATTGCCCCGCTGTGCGATGCCGCTGGCGAGCATCGATCGGACGAGCGGGTTCTCGATCCGGTCGTAACGCTCTTCGGGACCGGTGCAGTTCAGGATCCAGTCGGCGGTCATCTGCATGGCGATTCCGCCACGTCGATGGATCGCGACGTCGTAGCCCGTGGGCGTTACTCGAGCATTGATGATCCGGCCAGCGAGTACGTTGAGGTTGCGCTCGCTCTGCAACCTATTCAGTGACTGTGCCACGTCCGGCGCGAGCCGGTGTCGATGCACAAGCCAGATGGCGCGGAGGTGGCGTGAGAAGCGCTCGCGCTCGGTCAGCGAAGCGCCGGTCCAGAGTCGGCCGATCTGGAGGCGGAACGTATCGACCGAGGTCTGCCATGGAATGCCGGTCGCCATCTTCTGGCGCGTATCCTTCAGCAGGGCGGCGAAGATACCGCGTGTGGTCGGCTCCGGCCAGTTCTCCAGCGGAGTGGGATCGGTCTGCGCTGGTGCATCGATCAGCGGTAGCAATCCGCGGCGCGAGATAATGGTGATCGGCTGTTGCATGCTGCGGCGATTGAGGTCGATCACCACATCGACGGCCGTCGCGCCGGTGCCGATCACCAGCACGCGGTCATTCGGGCCTATGGGATCGAGTGCGCCGGGCGCCCAGACATCGGTGATGGAGCGCGGAGAGGTCTCGATGCCGGGAAACGGCGACGGAGATGGATTGCCGAGGCAGAGCAAGACGATATCGAACGTCTGGCGCTCGCCGGACGAACGCGTCAGCTCATAACCGGATTGTCTGCGTTCGAGATGTTCGATCACGTCGGTATGCATGGTTGCATGGCCGCTTCCGGCAATCGCGGACAGCTGCGCTGCAATGTAGTCGCCATAGACCCATCGTGGAACGAACGAATCGGAATAGTCGCGCCAGTTCGCTTGTCCGGTGGCGCCGAGCCAATCGGCAAAGCCTTCCGTGTCTTCGGCGCCGACACCGCCCATTTTGTAGGCTGGCACATTGATGCGATGCCAAGGTGATTTCGCCGAATAAGCGAGGCCTCGGCCGAATGCGCCATGCCGGTCGAAGACCGTGATCGATTCGATTTGCTGTAGCTTCGCAAGCGCGATGGCTGTCAGGGAGCCGGCCACGCCGCCACCAACGATCGCTGCACGCCACCGCCTGGGGAAAGCTGGAGTCATCGGACTGGAGCGTTGCGACAGGGTGATCGGCTCGTAAACGGCGTGAAACCGTCCGATTTATTCCATGCTGCAGCAGCTCAACGCAAGCCCTTCCGCACGACCAAGCCAGGAGCGTGCGGAACGCATAATAGGCAGAGTTCAGTGGAGCGCTTGTTCCGCAACCCGCAGTATGTCGATCGGGCTCCAGGGTTTTGCCATGAACAATGTGCCGTCCGGCAGCCGGCGGACACGCGGGGCTCCAGAAGTAACGATGACCTTCAAGTCGGGATAACGTTGCCTTGCAAGACAAGCGAGCTCGACGCCATCCATCATGCCTGCAAGCTCAATATCGGTAAACACCATCGAGACATTGTTGCCAGACTCTTCGAGCACGAGAATGGCGGCTTCCGCGCTTTCACATTCGATGACATCCATTTCACTTTCTTCGAGCAAAAGGCTGACGAGCGTGCGCTGTGCCTCGTCGTTTTCGACCACCAGAGCAGTTGACCGGCGTGCATATCCCATGGGGAAACCTCCGTGGTTGTTGATTGGAGGGCAATGCATGAATTCATCGGGAGTTCATCAATAAGGCAGAGTTCCCTGCAAACAATCTTGTTGCGAGCATGCAATCCCTGGATCAGCCACCCTTCGGCGGTTCATTCAACATCGGGGATGAAGGTCCGTCACTGTTTGCATCGATTGTGGCAGCAGATAGGGCGTTCCGTCTTCTGATCGTGCCATCGGAACTTCGATCTGGAACACGCGCCTGAGGATATCGCTGGTGATCGTCTCGTGCGGTGTTCCCTCGGCGGCGACGGCGCCGTCGCACATGACGACGATGCGATCCGCAAAGCGGATGGCGAGATTGATATCGTGCAGCACGGCAATGACTGCGGTGCCATTGCGCGCACGCTGCTTCGATGTCTCCACCAATGCAATCTGGTGACGTAGATCGAGGCTCGACGTCGGTTCGTCAAGCATCAGCACGCCGGGGCCGGACGTCGCTTCGCCGCACGCCAATTGTACCAGGATGCGGGCGAAATGTGCGCGCTGCTGCTCGCCGCCGGACATTGTCGGCAGTTCGCGGTGCCGGAATACATCGAGTCCGACTTCAGCGATCGCATCGTCGATCAGGTGCTGCACCGCCGGGAGAGAGCGATTGCCAGCTCCCATGCAAATGATTTCTTCCACCGTGAAGGGAAAGCTGACCGAGACGTGCTGTGACAGCATGGCGCGATGCAAGGCAAGGTCGGCGGGAGACCATGCGTCGATGCGCCGCCCCTTCAGCGCGACGCTGCCGCGTGTGGGGCGCAGATCAGCCGACAACAGACGCAGCAAGGTCGATTTGCCGGCGCCGTTAGGGCCGACAATGGCGACCATTTCGCCACTGCGCAGCGACAGGTCGACATGTCGGAGCAATGTCGCTTGTCCGATCGCGAGCGAGACGCCTGATGCTGTGAGGAGTTCTGTCACAGGCCGACCAATCCGCGCTGTCGTAACAGAATGAGCAGGAAAATCGGCGCACCGACTGCGGCAGTCAGAATGCCGATCGGCATCTCCGCTGGAGCGACGATCGTACGGGCCAGCGTATCGGCGCCGACCAGCATCATCGCACCAAGTGCGACCGATGCCGGCAGCAAGAGCCTGTGCCCAGGCCCGATCATCAGCCGCAGCAGATGCGGAACGACGATGCCAACGAAGCCGATGACGCCGCATACGGAGACGGCCACGCCGGTCATCGCGGAGATGACCACGATGCAGATGCGCTTGAGGCGCTCGACGTCGATGCCCGAGTGAAACGCTTCGGACTCGCCCAGGATCAGCATGTCCAAGCCGCGATGGATGAAGATCATGACGATCGAAGCGAGCGCGAAGACAGGGACGATCGTCATCGCCTTGCTCCAGGTGGCGCCACTAAGCGAACCGAGTAGCCAGAAGGTGATGTCGCGGAGCTGGCGGTCGTCGGCGACGAAGACGAGCAGGCCGATGCCGGCATTGGCGATAGCCGCGATGGCGAGCCCGGCGAGCAGGAAGATGGCGATCGAGGTGCGCCCGCTACGCGTGGCGATACGGTACAGGATCACTGTCGTCAGTAAGGAGCCGAGAAAGGCCGCAAGCGGCAACAGCATCGGCTGCAGGAACTGGATATGCACGGCGAAGCGGCTGTCGCTGATGACGATGGCGCTGGCAGCCGCGAAGGCCCCGCCGCTGGACACTCCGACCAGTGCAGGATCGGCCAGCGGATTGCGAAACAGTCCCTGCATGATTGCGCCCGCCGCCCCGAGGATGCCGCCGATCATCGCAGCCACGGCAATGCGTGGCAGGCGGATCGACCACAGGATCAGCTGATCTCGGGCATGGAACGCATCGCCGGGGCTGGGCGCTGCAAGGCCCAGCGCTGCTGGCAGACGCGAGAATGGAATGCCGGCAGCGCCCACCGTGGTTGCGAGGATGACGGCGAGCGACAAGAACAGAATGAGGCTGCTGACGACCAGCAATGCCGACGGACGTCGGACATGACCTTTCGTTCTGACGAAAGCGCCCGGCTTGACGTTGGCGAGGCTCATTTCACTGGCGGCAATTGACGGTCGGCAAAGCCGGCTGGAATGCCGTTCCTACCTTCGACAGGGTCGGATCGATCTTGAGTGCCAGATCGTGCGCCGCGGAGGCAGTACGCGGGCCGAAGCCGAGCAGATAAAGGCCGTCCATGGCCACAAAGCTCTTGCTCTTGGCTGCCGGGGTCAGCGCGAAGGCGGGATTGGCAAAGATCGCGGTTGCCTGTACCGAGTCCTTGCCGCGATCCATGACGAGGATGTGATCGGGGCGGGCTGCGGCGATCGCCTCGTCGCTCATGACCTTGTAGCCGTCGAAACCATCAGCAACATTGGTGCCGCCGGCTAGTTTGATGATCTCGTTGGCGGCGGTCTTCTTCCCTGCCACCATGGCGCGGCCGTCGAGGAAGGACATCACGAACATCACCCGTGGAGGGGTCGTCACCTTGGCGCGCAGATAGCTCAGCCTGGCGAGATCGGCCTCGACGGATCTGGCGAGGCATTCGCCACGTTTTTCAAGACCGGTGACTTTTGCGACCATCCGGATTTTTTCGATCATGCCGGTCTCGGAATAGGAGTCGGGGATCACGATCAAGGGGACCTTGGCGGCATCGATAACGTCGATGGTCTCTTTCGGTCCGGCACCCGCAATCGCCAAGACCAGCTGCGGGTTGAGGCCGAGCACGCCTTCCGACGACAGCTGGCGCATATAGCCGACATTGGGTTTGTCGGTCATCGCCTCGGGCGGATAGAGGCTGGTGGTGTCGATGGCAACGATCCTGTTTTCGGCACCCAGAGCGTAAAGAATCTCGGTAATTGCGCCGCCGATCGAAACGATGCGGGTCGGATGGCCGATGGTGACGTCGCGGCCGCGGGCATCGTGAATGACCACGTCCTCAGCCGCTGCAGCGGCAGAAAGAGCAAGGCATCCACCCAGGGCAGCGCATTGGAAAGCGCGGATGAGGGGGCGGCGGCGGCGCTGGGCGGGGGTCATTTGGTCAGGATCAGCTTGTTCTGGAAGGTCAGGCGCAGTCGATAGGTATCCTCGCCATGCGTGATCAACAGTTCACGCTGGTCGGCGAATAGCTCCTTGCTGTCCATCCTGTCGCCATTCACGAAGATGCTGCGCTGCGCCGGAGCTTTGATGCCAGCGGCGTTGCTGCCGTCGTGAGAACCTGTGTCCATCGTGTCAATCTGCCCGGTCGATGAAATTCATCAGGCAGTTATAGGTTTCGGTCGCGGGCATCGCCAAGCGTTGCAGTCTATAATCAATGTAAAGAGACCGGTGGTCGGTTGACCCCTTCGTTCCGGACCCGTAATCGAAAATGGCGGTTTGGTGGCGGGGATCACCGAGTCGTGTCAAAAGCCAGCAAGCCTGCATCATTTCGCAGCGTCAGCCAGCCAAGCATGTCCATTGTCACTTGGGGAATAGGTCATGGCTCTCGCGGGCAGGACGAAGTGCGCCTTGTTGCTTGGCGTATCGGTCGTAGTTTTGGGAGTGGTCAGCGCGCAGGTCGCGAGGGCGCAGGCAGTCGAAACGGTTCAAGCGGCCAAGCCGAAGAAGAAGCGGGCCGCAGCGCCACAAGCTGTTTTTCCAGAGCCGGTGCGCAACGCCAATGCTCAGATCGGCCGCCAGACCACGCAGGCGCTCGATGAAATTACGGTGACTGCCTCGAAGAGCCCCGAGCGCGCCATCGATGCGCTGGCTCCGGTCAGTGTGATGACACTCCAGCAGATCCAAGGGCGCCAGGCTTCGACGGTCGGTGCTCTCGTGTACAACATGCCGGGCGTCTGGCTTCAGGACCGGGGCGACGAACCCTCGACCTCAATCAATATCCGCGGCCTGCAGGACTTCGGCCGCGTGGCAGTGGTTGTCGATGGCGCGCGTCAGAATTATCAGCGCACCGGCCATTTTGCCAACGGCTCGTTCTTTCTCAATCCTGAGCTGATCGGGGGCATCGATATTACGCGCGGACCGACCGCGAATATCTATGGTTCTGGCGCCATCGGCGGCGTTGCATCGTTCCGTACCAAGGATATTCAAGACGTTCTGCGCCCGGGCGAGACGTGGGGCGTGGATGTCAACAGCATGTTCGGAAGCAACACCGCCCGCGCGATGAGCTCTGCTTTCGGCGGCGTGCGCATCAATCCGAACGTCGATTTCTTCGCCGGAGGCACCTATTCGACGCAAGAAAACTACCGCGACGGGAGCGGTGTCACGGTGTCCAACACAGGCAACAAGCTGTCGAGCGGCCTGGCCAAGCTGACGGTCCGACCGGCTGACGGGCATGAAGTGAAGCTCGGAACGGTCTTCCAGGAAGACCTTTACAGCGTCGGTCAGCCTGCGCGCCCGGCCGGCTTGCCAAACTCCGCGGGCGGCGCGCTGAGTACGGGTACTTCGGTCTATGCGACCAATGTCAAGAATTATACGACGACGCTGGGCTGGACCTATTCGCAGCCTGACGACAAACTGATCGATTGGGATGCCAAGATCTATTGGAATCGTACCGAGAACGATCAGACCAAGATTTCGCATAATGGCGTGTTCAGCGCGGCGCCGACACCGTTCCCGTCGAACTGTACGCCGCTCCGCGTAGCCGGGAACAATATCACGGGGTGTATCGGGGATCAGCGCAGCTACCGCATCGATACATTTGGCTTCGACGTGCACAATACGTCGCGGTTTGAGTTCGGCGACTGGCGAAATGCCATCACTTATGGCGGCGATGGCTTCCGGGACGATGTCTCAACCGCCGATCAGAACGGCAATTCAAACGTCACGACGCCGGGAGGTCAGCGCACGGTCACCGGTGCTTTCGTGCAGTGGAAAGGGAACTATACTTCGCTGCTCGAAGTCGTTGGCGCGTTGCGCTACGATAGCTATGAACTGTCGTCGGCCCGCAACAGCACCAGTGGCGATCGGCTGTCGCCAAAGATTACGATCGGCTTCCTGCCCACATCGATCGTCACCCCTTATCTGAGCTATGCCGAAGGCTACCGTGCGCCTTCGATCACCGAGTCGTTGATCTCTGGCGGGCATACGGCGACCAGTATCGGTGCAGGTGATACGGCGCGTTGCGCTGACGGCTCTCGTGGCTACTTCTGTTTCATTCCGAATACGGGGCTGCGACCGGAAGTCGGCAAGAACAAGGAAATCGGCATCAACCTGAAGAAGAACGATCTGATCGTTGCCGGGGACGGCCTACGTGGCAAGTTCAACCTCTATCAGAACGACGTCGAGGACTATATCGATTACAACCTGTTCACCTGTCCTCCGGGCAGCGGCAATACCGGCCTGTGCTATCAGTATCAGAACATCACTGGTGGTGCGCGTATCCGCGGCTTCGAGGCCGAGGTGATGTATGACGCGAATTCGTGGTTCGTGGGCGTGTCCGGGAGCGCGCAAGAAGGCAAGCGCGTACAGACCGGCGTCGGCTTGCTCAATATACCGTCGCAGAAGATCACCACAACGGCGGGCGTCCGCTTGCTCGACAACACCGTGATCCTGTCGGGCATGTGGACCAACGTGAAAGCCAACACGGATCTGCCGGCCGGCACCATTCCGGCGACATCCTACAATCTCGTCAATCTGTATGCGACGGTGCGACCGACCAAGGATATTTCGGTCCAGTTCTCGGTCGAGAATCTGTTGAACCAGTACTACCGTCCCTACGCGATCCCCGGGCCTGATCCCGGCACGGGTCTCGCACAGAACGACGTTCTGTGGGCGAGTGCCGGTTCCGGTATCGTCTTCAAGGGCGGCTTGAAGTATCACTTCGGCGGATAATCGATCGGACTGATCACGGCCGTAGTGTTGTGGTCAATGCCTCCGAAGCCGCGTCGATGTCCCGACGCGGTTTCTTCCATGACCAGGAGAAAACCATGTTTATCGCCATGAACCGCTTTCAGGTCAAAAAGGGCTCCGAGCAGGCCTTCGAACAGATCTGGGCCACCCGCGAGTCCTACCTCGGCGAGCTGCCGGGCTTCGTCGAGTTTCATCTGCTGAAGGGGCCGGCGGCCGAGGATCACACGCTGTATTCCTCACACACGGTCTGGGCCAGCAAGCCTGATTTCGAGAATTGGACCAGGTCCGAACAGTTTCGCAAGGCGCATGCGCGTGCCGACAACAAGTCGGAAGGTGCGAGCCTCTATCTCGGTCATCCGAAGTTCGAAGGCTTCGAGGTCATTCAGACCGAGAAGAATGGCAGCGCGGCCTGACCGTTGCGCCTCGATCGATCACGGAGCACATCATGTTGAATGCCGACTTGCCTGCACTCCAGGCTTATATGGCGGAGAATCCCGGCGCCGTGATCGAGACCGTGGCCCATGAGCGCGGCGTGACGCCACGGGCGGTCATCGAGGCGTTGCCGTCCGGAATGGTGAAGCTCGGTGGCGGTGCTGACGCATTCGTTACGGTGATGCAGGACATCGCCGAATGGGGCGAGGTGACGCTGATCGTCCATACGGATGACGGCATCTTCGAAACCACTGCGCCGTTGTCGCCCGGCAAGCTCGGCCATGGCTACTACAATCTGACCGAACCGAAGGGCCTGCATGGCCATTTGCGGCATGAACGGTGTGGCGGCATTGCGTTCGTCGAGCGGCCGTTCATGGGCAAGTCATCGGCCTTCGTCGCCTTCCTGAATGTCGATGGCGGCGTGATGTTCAAGGTCTTCGTCGGCCGAGACGAAACGCGCGCGCTGAATCAGGACCAGCTCGCGCGGTTTCGTGCACTGGCGGCGCAGATCGTTGCTTGATCCTATTCGTCGAGTTCCTTCATCCGTGCCATCAGCATTTCTGCCACCAGCCGTGTCGATGGCGAGGAGATGCGCGCGGCGAGCTGGACAAGAGCGACCTGGGTTGCTTCCAGGCGCTTGTCGCGGAGGGGGACTGCTGTCAGGTGGCCGGCATTGATCGATGCCATGGCGGAGACCATGGGCAGGAAGGTCGCGAGATCGGTCCGGGCGGTGATGGTTTGCGTGAAGGCCAGCGAATTGGTTTCGCTGCACATTTCCAGTTGAATACCAGCTTGGGCGCAGGATTTGTCGAGCTCTTGGCGGATGCCGAAGGACGTGTCCGGCAGGATGACGCGCAAGCCGGCCAAATCCTTCATGCGCAATGACATCTGACCTGCCAGTGGATGTCGCGGCGAAACGATCAAACAGACCGGCTGGCGCATGCGGCCGAGCTCGTTGAGATCGCGCTGGTTGGCGCGGCCGAAGATCAGGCCGAGGTCGACTTCGTTTTGTCCGACCAGCTCAACCACGTCGCGCGAGCCGACGGCGGTGACCGATAAAGCGATGCCGGGATATTGCTGGGACAGATTGGCGAAGACGCCTGGCAGGAAGTCCGACAGCATGCCTTCCACCGTGGCGATCTTCACCTGGCCGCGGCGCAGCGATGCGAATTCCTCGACCTGGCTGCGCAAACCATCGAGCTGGTTGCGATTGTCGATTGCATAGCGATAGAGCACGTGGCCGGCATCCGTCAGGTTCATGCCGCGTGCGCCGCGCTCGAACAGTTTGACGGCCAGCTCCTCTTCCAGCCCCTGCACCTGCCGGCTGATGGCGGACGGGGCGATCCGCAGCGCCGTGGCCGCCTGTTTAATCGATCCACATTCGGTGACCATGCGAAAATAGCGGATGGCAGTGGATTCGATCATCGAGCGGCCTCTCATATGCCATGCCCGCTACGGCGGCAGCGGTTGACTAGCGTTCTGATTTTCAGATCGGCTGCGTCGAAATTCAATGCTTTTATTCGATATCTAAATTTGTCAGACTTTTTGCCGGGTCAAAAGTCACCGTTCCTGATGGAGAGCTTGGATGTTTCACCTCCGGTCTGCCTTCCCGACACGCCTTTCAGCTCTCGTGCTGGCGGTGGCCGGCTTTGCCGCGGGGACGACAGTTGCGTCGGCGCAGGATGTCATCCGCTTCGGTGCGCCGCTGCCGATCACAGGCCCGCTCGCGCCGGAAGCTGTGAAACAGCAGCAGGGCTACGATCTCTGGGCCGAACAGGCCAACAAGGCTGGCGGCATCAATGTCGGTGGCAAAAAGTACAAAGTCGAAATCGTCTATTCCGACTACCAGTCGAATACGCCGCGCTCGGTGCAGACCACCGAACAGATGATCACCCAGGAAAAGGTGAACTTCATGTTCGGCCCGTTCGGCTCGGGCGCCGCCAAGGCCGCGAGCACGATCGCCGAAAAGTACAAGATGCCGATGTTGGCGGCGACCGCATCCTCGGTGCAGGTCTATGACCAGAACTACAAATATCTGTTCGGCACCTTTACGCCCAATGACACGCTGACCACGCCGCTGACCAAGCTCGTCAAGGCCAAGGCCGCAGACGTGAAGAAGGTCGCGATTCTCGCCCGCAACGACCTGTTCCCGCTCGCCATCGCGCAGGAAATGGAGAAATCGGCCAAGGAAAACGGGCTCGAAGTGGTCTATTTCGAGAAATATGCGATCAACACGCTCGATCACTCGGCGACGCTGTCGCAGATCAAGTCGCTGTCACCCCAGTGGATCTTCGTCACCGGCTACACCAACGACCTGCTGCTGGTCCGCAAGCAGATGGCCGACCAGCAGATCAAGGCTGGCGTCGTCACCATGATTGCAGGTCCGGCCTATCAGGAATTCATCGATTCCGCCGGGCCGACGGCCGAGAATATTTCCAGCGCGTCGTGGTGGCATCCGGCCGAAAAATATGACGGCAAGGACATCTTCGGCTCGACAGCCAATTTCGTGAAACTGTTCAAGGACAAGTACAAGTCCGAGCCGGACTATGCGCATGCCTCCGCGGCGGTCTGCGGCGCCCTGTTCCAGATGGCCATCGAGAAAGCTGGTTCGCTCGATCGCGACAAGGTGCGTGACGAGCTCGCCAAGATGGACGTCGTCACTTTCTGGGGACCCGTGAAATTCGGCGCCAACGGCCAGATCAATTCGCTGGAGCCTCCCGTCTTCCAGATTCAGGGCGGCAAGCCGATCGTGCTGTTCCCTGAGGCGATCAAGCAAGGCGACTTCAAATTCGGTGTGAACTGAGCACGGCCGGGACCGGCGAGGGGACGACATGCTGGCAGTCCAGGTTCTCATCAACGCACTCGTGCTCGGGTGCCTCTATGCCTGCATCGCCATCGGCTTCTCGCTGGTCTGGGGTGTCCTCAACGTTATCAACCTGATCCATGGCTCCTTCATCGTGCTCGGAGCCTATCTGGCATGGGGCGCGTATAACGGGCTCGGATTGTCGCCCTGGTACTCACTGCTGATCGCGGCGCCGGCCTTCTTCTTGTTCGGCTATGTCTTGCAGCGGGTTCTGCTCAATCGTGTCATCACTGCACCGGTGCTGGTGACGCTGACGTTGACCTTCGGGCTCGATCTGATCCTGAACAATGCGATGATCTATTATTTCAAGGCGGATTATCGGAAGCTCATCCTCAATCCGCCCACCGGTTCCATCTCGATCTTCGACGTGGTCGTGCCGATCGATCGCCTGATCGCCACCGGCGCGGCGTTGCTGCTGACATTTCTACTCTATCTGCTGTTGCGTCGCTCCAGGGTCGGTCGCGCCATTGTTGCGGTCCGTCTCGATCGCGACGCCGCTGTCCTGATGGGCGTCGATGTCAAATCCATCTACGCCGTCGCTTTCGGTCTTGGCGCGGCGCTGGCCGGCTGCGCCGGCGTGCTGATGGCACTGATCTTCCCCATCTCGCCGCTGACCTCCTCGGCCTATCTCGGCAAGGCTTTCGTGGTGTGCGTGCTCGGTGGTCTCGGTAGCGTTTCGGGCGCGCTGGCCGGCGGCCTGCTGCTGGCTTTGGTTGAGGGTATCGGTTCGATCTATCTCGGCCCGGCTCATGCGGTGACGCTGTCTTTCGTTCTGCTGATCGTGTTTCTCATCGTCAGGCCGCAGGGCCTGCTCGGCCGGAAAGGCTTTGAATGACCCGGTCTCACTACGCTCTGTTCGGCTTCCTTGCCTGTGTCGCGACGCTCCCGCTGTTTGGTGAAGCCTATGCGCTCAGGCTCGGCACCATCGCCTGCATGTATGCCGTGTTCGCGCTGTCATGGAACATTGTAGGGGGCTTTGCCGGCTATCCTTCTTTCTCGACTGCGGCCTTCTTCGGCCTCGGCGCCTATACGACCGGCATCCTGATGAACAAGGGTGTGCCTTTGTTGGTGTCGGTCGGCGTGGCGCTGGCGTTTTGCCTGCTGTTGGCGGCTCTGTTTGGCGCCGTGTTGTTGCGATTGCGTGGACACTACTTTGCCATCGCGTCGCTATCGCTGGTCGAGGTGTTTCGCGAACTCGTCAACAACGCGACCGATCTCACCGGCGGAGGTATGGGCCTCAACATTCCGCTGGTGTCGGGATCGAGCGTGATGTCGGATGCGACCTTCTTCTTCTATGCGATGTGGGGTCTGCTGCTGATCACGGCGATCACGGTCACGATCGTCGCGACATCGAAACTCGGTTTCGGCCTCAATTGCATCCGCCAGAACGAGACCGCGGCGAGCATGGTCGGCCTCAACGCAACGCTCTACAAGGCGATTGCCTTCGGCCTGTCCGCCTGTTTCGTGGGCGCAGCGGGTGGGCTCTATGCCGCCTGGGTGCATTACATCGATCCGTCCGACGTGTTCGATATCCTGTACTCGGTGAAGCCCATCGTGATGGCGCTGATGGGCGGCCTCGGCTCACCGCTTGGTGTGGCGCTCGGCGCGTTCGTTTATCTCGGCCTCGAAGAGGTGGTGTGGCGCAACTACATCCAGATCCATTCCGGCGTGCTTGGCGTGCTGATCATCCTGTTGCTGCTGTTCCTGCCGCATGGTCTGGTGTCGCTGCGGATCGAGAAAATCCGGCAGGCGCTGTTTGGACGAAAGGCGAGCCATGTCTGAGCCCGCGCACGAAATCCTGCATCTCAGCAACGTCTCCCGTCACTTCAGCGGCCTCAAGGCGTTGAGCGACGTGTCGCTCTCGGTCAACAAGGGAGAGGTGGTCGGGTTGATCGGCCCCAACGGAGCCGGCAAGACGACGCTGGTAAACACGATCTGCGGTGTCACGCCGGCGTCCTCGGGCGTTGTGACTTTCGATGGCAAGGACATCACGCGGATCAAGACCTATCAGTCTGCGCGCATGGGGCTGTCGCGTACGTTCCAGATCGTGCAGCCATTTGCGGAGTATTCGGCGCTCGACAACGTTGCCGCCGCTGCCTTGTTCTCGCAGCCCGGCGAAAGCTTGAAGTCGGCGAGGGAAGCCGCGCGAGCGCATTTGTCATTCGTTGGCCTCGACGCTCAGGCCGACCAGCCGGCGGCGACGCTGACCCTGGCCATGCGCAAGCGGCTCGAACTCGCCAAGGCACTGGCGATGAGACCGAAGCTGCTGTTTCTCGACGAGGTGAATGCCGGCCTCAACAGCGCCGAAGTCGAGCGCGCCACCAAGCTCATTCATCAGCTCGCAGCGGATGGCATCACCATCGTGATGATCGAACATCTGATGAAGGTTGTGCTGAATGTCTGTACCCGTATCGCGGTGCTGCATAACGGCAGGATGATCGCCGACGGTGCGCCCCGCGACATCATCAAGGATCCGGCTGTCGTCGATGCCTATCTGGGTCAGCAATATGCACAACGGAACGCCGCCCGTGGCTGATCATCCCATGCTCGAACTCAAACAGATTTGCGCCGGCTACGGCGAGATTCAGGTGCTGTGGGGCATCGACATGGCGGTGCGTTCCGGCGAGATCACCGCGCTGATCGGCTCCAATGGCGCCGGCAAGACGACGCTGATGCGCGCGCTCTCCGGACTGGTCGCGCGGCAGTCTGGCAGCTACATATCCGAAGGCGTCGATCTGTCGAAGGCATCGGCGGCGGAAATCCTCGCTCATGGTATCGTCCATGTGCCTGAGGGACGTCGCCTGTTTGGTGCGATGAGCATCGAGGACAATCTCCTGATGGGGGCCTATTCGCGCAAGGCTAGCAGCGCCGAACTGAAGCGAGATCTCGACCGTGTCTATGCGACATTCCCAAAGCTGCGTGAACGCCGCACGCAGGCGGCGGCTACGCTTTCTGGCGGTGAGCAGCAGATGTGCGCCATCGGCCGTGGTTTGATGAGCGCGCCGCGCTTGCTGATGATCGACGAATTGTCGCTCGGCCTGTCGCCGCTGCTCGTCGAGCAACTCGTCGCGGCGCTGCGCAAGCTCAATGCCGAGGGCATGTCGATCCTGCTGGTGGAGCAGGACGTCACGACGGCGCTCGATCTCTGCCATCACGCCTACATCATGGATATGGGCCGTATCGTGCGCGCCGGGCAAGGTGACGAACTCCTCGCCGATCCCATCATTCGCGACGCCTATCTCGGCGTCCTCGAAGACTGACCGTCATTTTACTGAAGAGAGGCCAACATGATCGCTACGGTGGAAGCTCCCAACAGCGGCTATCGCTACATGCCCGGTGTGTTCCAATATTCCTGCGGCGTCGGTGCGCTGCCGGGTTTTGCGCTGGAGCGTGTGCGCTTTTCCAAAGTCGTGCCGCTGAAGGAGGGCTTTGCCCGTATCGCCGAGATCATCAAGGCCGCCGGCCGGCCGCTGACGTCCTTCGCCGCCTGCGAGCTCCGCTCTCCCGCCCCCTTCACCGAGCAGGGCTTTGTCGATTTCAACGAGATCTACATCAAGACGCTTGAAGACTGGGGCATCATGAAGGACCGCGTGAATCCGATCGCGCGCAGCAATGTCTGTCCGAAGATCGATCCGCCGCCGGCGCCGGGCTTCCACGCTTTCGCCTTCACCACCGTTGCGCCAAATGCGCCGTCCTCCTTTGTCATCGCCGGCAGCGGTGAGGCGGCCGAAGGAAAGGGCAACTACCGCGACCACACGGTGCGGTTCGGCGATACCAGCCCCTCCGGCATGCTGGAAAAGGCAAAATTCGTGCTCGACGAGATGGAGCGCCGCATGAGCGCCTTTTCCGGCGACTGGAGCCAGACCACGGGCGCCCAGCTCTATACCGTCCAGGACGTCTACCCGATCCTGGAAGGCGAGCTTGGCCGCCGCGGCGTCTTCCGCAACGGTCTGACCTGGCATTTCAACCGTCCGCCGATCGAAGGCCTCGAATATGAGATGGACTGTCGCCGGGTCCATCACGAGCGCGTGGTCGAGGTCTGATCGAGCTCCTGATCCAGCGTCTTTCAGGATGACCTGTTGATCCAGCTCATGTAAAAGCCCTTTACATGAGCTGGCACAAGGACCGCCGCGGCGAACGCGGCTATCACCACGGCAATCTGAAGGAGGCGCTGCTGCAGGCAGCGCTGGGCTTGATCGCTGAGAAGGGACCGGCAGGCTTCACCTTCGCCGATGCCGCGCGTACGGCCGGTGTCAGCGCCGCCGCACCCTACCGCCATTTTCGCGACCGTGACGATCTCCTGGCCAATATCGCCCAGCGTGGCTTCGAGCAATTCGAGCAGACGCTGGCGCAGGCCTGGGACGATGGCCGGCCAAACACGGTCACCGCCTTTGAACGCCTCGGCAAGGCCTATCTGGCTTTCGCTCGCAACGAGCCCGCCTTCTATTCGGCCATGTTCGAATCCGGAATTCCCGCGGATTCCAGTCCAGAATTGATGGCAGCGGGGGAGCGGGCTTTTGGCGTCATCCGCGCCGCTGCCGAGCGTCTTGCGGCACTGACGCCGCCGGGTGTGCCGCGTCCGCCGGCTCTGATGATGGCGCTGCATATCTGGTCGATGTCCCATGGCATCGCCTCGTTGTTCGGCCGCGGCGATGCCGCGCGGCGCAAGCTGCCGATGTCGCCGGACGACCTGCTGGAAGCAGGAGCGCTGATCTATTTGCGCGGATTGGGGTTTCCGACCGATCGGCCTCCGGACAACAACGAGGCTTCTGTGCCGAAATCCGGCCCGTGGGGCTCGGCGCCCAAATAGTCGCAGGCCACCTCGCAATTATGTGAGCGGCCGGTCTTGAGCCCGCCTTGACAAAATCCGAGTGTGGTTTACGTATGTAAATGTTATTTACATTCACAAGCGGCATGGTGCCGCCGATGGAGAGGACGATGTCCGACACTGCAGATCTCAATCGCTGGGGCCGTCCCTACGATGAGCGCGTGACCTATGGCCTTCGTTCGCCATGGCACATCGTGCTGATTGTTCTTGGTTTTATCGTCTGGTGGCCGATTGGCCTCGCACTTCTCTTCTTCAAACTCGGGAGCAGAAACATGGGTTGCTGGGATCGTCAGGGGCGTTTCGAACACAAGATGCAGCGAATGCAGGACAGGATGGAGCGCATGCGCGGCCGCATGGAGCGCCATGGTTTCGGGGCCGGTTTCGGCTTCGGTCCGCCGTCATCGGGTAACCGAGCGTTCGATGAATACCGCATGGAAACGTTGCGCCGGCTCGAGGAAGAGCAGCACGAGTTCAAGGATTTTCTCGAGCGTCTGCGCCATGCCAAGGACAAGGAAGAGTTCGATCAGTTCATGGCCCAGCATCGCCAGCGTCCAACCCCGCCGGCGGGCAACAACGACCAGCCGCAGGGCTGATGTAAACGGACGCAACATACTGCGCTGCAGCATTGCTCAGCCTTCGCCCGATACCGCCCGCCTGCTCTCGCAGGCGGGCGGTTCTTTTGCTGTTCACGTAATGGTCACGAACAAGCGAATGAAGCTTCATTTCTCCGCAAAGCGGCCCGTGGTAACGCAACGTTAACCATAGCCGCGCTCTGGTAAGGCCTGCAGAAATGTGCGGGAAGCCCTTGTTTTGACATGTTGGCAGGGAATTTAAGGCCCGGCCTCGGACGGGTCATCCATGCAACACAACAAGGACAGGCCTTGGCGCTGCAGCGCCCGGTGCGGCGTGTGGCTGCAAGATCGGTCGGCGGGACGCCGGTCGAAGGGGAATTTGCGTTGAGAGGATACTACTCATGAATCCGGATGTCGCACAGTCAGCCTTGCCGCTGGTGTCGTCCGATGTGTCGCTGATCTCGCTGTTCTTGCAGGCGCACTGGATCGTCAAATTCGTCATGCTGGGGCTGATCGGCTGTTCGGTCTGGGTCTGGGCGATCGCGATCGACAAGATGTTCCTCTATTCCCGTTCCCGCCGTTCGATGGATCGGTTCGAGCAGGCCTTCTGGTCGGGCGAGTCCATCGAGGAGCTTTATCGCGCGCTGTCGGCCAAGCCCACGCAGTCCATGGCAGCCTGCTTCGTCGCTGCGATGCGCGAGTGGAAGCGGTCGTTCGAAAGCCAGGCGCGATCCTTCACCGGCCTGCAGATGCGCATCGACAAGGTGATGAACGTCTCGATCGCGCGCGAGGTCGAGCGGCTGGAGCGCCGCCTGCTGGTGCTGGCAACGGTCGGTTCGGCAGGGCCCTTCGTCGGCCTGTTCGGCACCGTCTGGGGCATCATGACCAGTTTCCAGGCCATCGCCTCGTCGAAGAACACCTCGCTCGCGGTGGTCGCGCCGGGTATCGCCGAAGCGCTGTTCGCCACCGCCATTGGCCTTATCGCCGCCATCCCGGCGACGATTTTCTACAACAAATTCATGGCAGAAGTGAACCGGCAGGCCCAGCGTCTGGAGGGCTTTGCCGACGAGTTCTCGGCTATCCTGTCGCGCCAGATCGATGAGCGCGCGTGATGAACCCCGTATTTGATATTGCGATGAGCGCCTGACGATGGGGATGAATGCAGCAGCAGGCGGTGGGGGCGGTGGCCGGCGAGGACGCCGGCGCGCGGCTGTCATGGCCGAAATCAACGTCACCCCGATGGTCGACGTAATGCTGGTGCTGATGATCATCTTCATGGTCTCGGCGCCGCTGATGACCTCGACCATCGATATCGACCTGCCCATCGCCAGCGGCGGCAAATCGATGTCGCAGAACACACCGCCGCTCACCGTCTCGGTGAAGCGCACCGGCGGCAACTGCAATTCCGCGGTGGAAACCTATGTCGGCGACGCGCTGGTTCCGGCAAACGAACTGGCCGCCAAGATCACTGCGATCCGCTCCACGCGCTCGGAAACGGACAACACCGTGTTTCTGCGTGGCGATCGGGACGTCTGTTATACGGATATGATGAAGCTGCTCGGCATGGTTCGCGCTGCCGGGTTCAAGGCCAATATCGTGATCCTGCCGGAGCAGGGATCGTAAGGCGACGACGCAAGCGTAACCATGAGCCAGATGAGAGATATCATCGCCAGGATCGACAAGACGCTGATTGCGTCGGTGGTCCTGCATGTGCTCGTGATCGGCTGGGGCCTGCTCACTTTTTCCTCCAGGGCGCTGGAGGTGATGCCGGAAGATTCCGTGGCGGTGGATGTCATTTCCGATGATCAGCTCGCCAAGGCTATGGCAGGTGAAAGAACCGGCAAGAAGGACAATCCGAAGCCGAAGGTCGAGAAGATCGCGGAAGCCAAGCCGCCGGATGAGGCGGTCGGCAAGGTCGACGACAAGAAGGCGCCGGTGATCACCGAAGTCGCGCCGAAGGAGCAGCCGAAGACCGAGGACAAGGCCGCGGCCGAAGCTGCAGCCAAGGCGGAAGCCGCGGCCAAGGCTGAGGCTGCAGCCAAAGCTGCGGCAGATGCCAAGGCCAAAGCTGAAGCGAAGGCTGCTGCTGCGGCAGAGGCGAAACAGCTGGCAGAAGAGAAAGCCGAGGCCGACGCCAAGGCGCAGGCTGAAGCCAAGGCAAAGGCCGAAGCGCAGGCCAAGGCGAAAGCAGAAGCCAAGGCCAAGGCTGAGGCGAAAGCCAAGGCGGACGCCGAAGCGAAAGCCAAGGCAGAGGCCAAGGCAAAAGCCGAAGAAGCGAAGAGGGCGGAGCGCGTGTTCGACCAGTCGAAGATCGCTGCGCTGATCGACAAGCGCGACCCGACACGCAATTCGGCGACCGGCTCCGACCTCAATCCGACGGCCGCGCTAGGTCTTTCCAAAGGCAATGCGGCCAACAACGTCGCGACTTGGGGGGCGATGTTCAAGTCTCAGGTCGAGCGCTGCTGGAAGAAGCCCTATGGCGGCGTCGAGGCGCAGTTCACTCAGGCCATTTTCAGCGTCAGGCTGAAGCGTGACGGCACGCTGGAAACGACACCCTCTGCGATCAGCAATCCATCGACGCCATACTTCCGTGTCTATCAAGAGAGCGCGCTGCGTGCCATCATCGAGTGCCAGCCCTATAGATTGCCGGCGGCTTTTTTTGACGAGTGGAAGTTCTTTGAGCCCGTTTTCACCGAGCGTGCATCCTGAGCCAGACCGGCCGCCGACCGCAGATCGAGTAAAGCTATAATATGACCGACAACAATGGATTGCCCCTGATGTTTTCCCGTCCAAGCCGCCGTCAGATCATCACGGGCATGGCATCGCTCGGCCTTTTGGCGGGGACGGGCGCGCGCACGGCTTTCGGTCAGGCCCGCGTGCAGATCACCGAAGGCAATGTTGCGCCGCTGCCGATTGCGATTCCGACGTTCAATGCAGGCACCGGTGCCGATAATGAAGTCAGTAACGGCGTGTCGCAAGTCATCACCAACAATCTGAAGCGCAGCGGCCTGTTCGCGCCGATCGATCCCGCCGCCTTCGTGGAGAAGACCGTCAATATCGACGCGCCGCCAAATTTCCAGAACTGGAAGACCGTCAACGCGCAGGCCCTTGTCACCGGTCGCATGACCCGTCAGGGCGACGGTCGTCTCAAGGCTGAATTCCGTCTGTGGGACGTTGCCACCGGCCAGCAGCTCGCCGGTCAGCAATATTTCACCTCGCCGGAATACTGGCGCCGTATCGCCCATATCATCTCGGACCAGATCTATGAACGTCTGACTGGCGAAAAAGGTTATTTCGACAGCCGCATCGTGTTCGTGGACGAGACCGGCGCCAAGGAGCGCCGTGTCAAACGCCTCGCGCTGATGGATCAGGACGGCGCCAATGTCCGCTATCTCACCCGCGGCGCCGATCTCGTGCTGACCCCGCGCTTCTCGCCATCGACGCAAGAGATCACCTATATGGAGTTCGGCCAGGGCGATCCGCGCGTCTATCTGTTCAATATCGAGACCGGCCAGCGTGAGATTGTCGGTAACTTCCCAGGCATGTCGTTCTCGCCGCGCTTCTCGCCGGATGGACAGCGCGTGATCATGAGCCTGCAGCAGGGCGGCAATTCGAACCTGTTCGTGATGGATCTGCGCTCCAAGTCGACCACGCGGCTCACCGACACGCCGGCGATCGATACTTCGCCATCCTATGCGCCGGACGGCAGCCGCATCTGTTTTGAGAGCGATCGCGGCGGCAAGCCGCAGATCTATGTGATGGGTGCGAATGGCGGGGGCGCGCAGCGCATCTCGTTCGGCGAGGGCAGTTATTCGACTCCGGTATGGTCGCCGCGCGGCGACTATATCGCCTTCACCAAGCAGGGCGGAGGTCAGTTCTCCATCGGTATCATGAAGCCGGATGGTTCGGGTGAGCGCATTCTTACCTCGGGCTATCACAACGAAGGTCCGACATTCGCACCGAACGGCCGCGTGATCATGTTCTTCCGCGACATGGGTGGCGGGCCGTCGCTGTTTACGGTCGACGTCTCCGGCCGCAACGAGCTGAAGGTGCCGACGCCGGGCTATGCCTCGGATCCGGCATGGTCGCCGCTGTTATCGTAAACGCTTCCTTGCGATCGGGGGGCGGATTGCCGGCTATTACCGGCAAACTTTACCCACCGCTCTGAATTTACAGGCAGATTTCCTGTTTATGCAGATGTGTAAACAGTTCGCTAAGGATGTTCCCTCAGAAAGAGTTCATCAGGACCCGGTACCAGTGTGCGCAGAAATGGACGCGCCAACGCCCGATGCAACTCGCCGATCACAGCCGGACGAATAGCAAGTCGATGTCCCCGTCGATCTACACGGCGCTCGTCGATTCCCTGTTCGAGAATCCAATTCCGATGCTGGCTGGCGCCGTCTGTGCCGGCTCCGGCGCCGTCATGACAGCGGTCAAGACCGGCAATCCACTGCTGTGGCCTTGCGCGGGACTGATCATTCTCGTCGGCGCGCTGCGCGCGCTGCAGCTCAGCAAATACGAGCAGCGCGAAACCACGCTGACTTGCGACGAGGCAGCGCGTTGGGAACGCAACTACATGATCGGCGGCTCGCTCTATGCAGCGTCGCTCGGCCTGTGGTGCTGGGTCGTATTGCTCGGCAGCGACGATCCGGTGGCACATATGCTCGGGACCGCCGTCACCGTCGCTTATATCGCTGCCGGCGCCGGACGCACCTATGGACGGCCGAAGATCGCCCAGCTGCAGGTTCTGCTGGCTTGCGGGCCAATGGCGCTGGCGTTGGTCATCCACGGCAACTTCTACTATGTCGGCTTTGCCTTCCTGAACGTGCTGTTCTTTATCGGCCTGCGCCGTATCACGCTGCGTCTGCATGACGTCTATGTGAAGGCGTTGCTGGCGACGGAGCGGGTCGGCTCGATTGCCGGTCAGTTCGATACGGCGCTGAACAACATGCCGAACGGGCTATGCATGTTTGGAGCGGACGGTCGGCTGGCCGTGCTTAACAACCGTTTCGCCGAGATGATGGAGATCACCGGCAATCTCGCCGTTCGCAGCGGCATCCGCATGCGCGATCTCGTCTCCCTATGCGTCAACGCCGGCAGCGTGTCGGCGGCGAGCGGGATGACCATCGTTGCGGAGATCGAAAGCTCGAAAGCCGCAGAGATCACCACCATCGACCATGCGCATGATTTGGAGCGTGCGCTGTTGTGGAAGTTCCAGCCGATGTCCGGCGGTGGGACCGTTGTATTGCTTGAGGACATCACCGAGCGCCGCAATTCTGAAGCACGCATCAGTCATATGGCGCGCTTCGACGAGTTGACCGGCCTGCCGAATCGGATGAGTTTCCGCAACGAAATCGGCCGCATGCTCAGGGTCGGTGACGGCTCGACGATGTCGGCATTGCTGTTTGTCGATCTCGATCAGTTCAAGCAGGTCAACGATACGCTCGGGCATCCCTGCGGCGATCAGCTGCTCTGCATGGTGGCTGACCGTTTGCGCGCAATGCTGCGGGCCGACGATTTCGTTGCACGCTTCGGCGGTGACGAGTTCGTCGTCTTCCAGCGCGGTATCAAGGCCAATCACGATGCCGCCGATCTGGCGCGTCGCATCGTCGAACATCTGAGCGAGCGCTACGAGATCGACAATCATCAGGTCGAGATCGGCGCCAGCGTCGGCATCGCCCTGACCGAGCCTGGTGTCAGCGCCGATCATCTCCTCAAGAACGCCGATATGGCGCTTTACCGTGCCAAGGCGTCCGGCCGCGGCACCTTCTGTTTCTTCCGAGACGAGATGGCCCAGACGGTCGAGGCGCGTCGCGTGCTCGAACTCGATTTGCGCAAGGCGCTCGCGAACGAGGAGTTCGAAATCTACTATCAGCCGCTGGTCAATCTAAAGTCCGGCCGCGTCTCGACCTGTGAAGCGTTGTTGCGCTGGAATCATCCGGTTCGCGGCACCGTTTCGCCCGCCGATATCATCCCGATCGCGGAAGACATGGGCTTGATCGTCGACCTCGGCCGCTGGATTCTGCGCAAGGCTTGTATCGAGTGCATGAAGTGGCCGGAAGCCGTCAGCGTCGCCGTGAACTTTTCGTCCCAGCAATTCCATCAGCGCGACGTGTTGAGCGAGGTTCGCTATGCGCTGGAAGTATCGGGGCTGCCGGCGCATCGCCTCGAGATCGAAATCACCGAGTCTTCACTGTTGCGAAATACGCAGTGGACACACGATGCGCTGGCGCAGCTCCATGCCGCCGGTTGCCGAATTTCGCTCGACGATTTCGGCACCGGTTATTCCAGCCTCAGCTATCTGCATAACTTCCCGCTGCAGAAGGTGAAGATCGACCGTTCGTTCCTCGAGGGGATCGATACGCAGCGCCCGTTGACCCTGCTGCGCGGTGTCGCCCGTCTCAGTGCGGATCTCGGCATGTCGGTGGTGGTGGAGGGCATCGAGACCAACGAGCAGCTCGAACTGATCAGTGCCGATGGCACGATCACAGAAGCCCAGGGTTATCTGTTCAGCCGCCCCGTACCGGCCGCACGCATCCGCCAGCTGCTTGAGGCCTCGCATGGCCGCCGTGTGGAACGCGATGTGGAAACGGCCCGCACCTCGGCCTGAATCACCTTCCGCGGCACTTCAACAAAACTGTCGCGATTCATTTCATTCATCATCGTTTGATAAAAGCTTAACCAAGATGCTGCAGAACCTTTGACAACTTTTAAGAAAGCTTTAACTTTCGCCTTACTCACATACTGATGGCGTTTTGTGCGCGTGGAGATGGAATGATGGCTGCGGCCGATCAAGTGACGGGTATCTCTGCACGCCATCAAGACATTCTGGACAGGGTCGATTACCGCCTCGCCGAGACTGAGACCGAGAAGGAGGCGATCTACGGCCTCCGCTATCGTGCCTATCTTCACGAAGGAGCGATCGAACCGCGCGTTGAGCGTCGGCTCCATGATCGCTTCGACGATATGCCGAATTCCTGGATCTTCGGCATCTATATGGACGGCGAGCTGGCGAGCTCGCTGCGGATCAGCGTCGGTTCCCCGGACCATCCCGATACTCCGGCAGTGGACGCTTTCGGCGATCTGCTCCGTCCGCAGATCGAGGCGGGCAAAACCATCGTCGATCCCAACCGCTTTGTTGCCGACCCGACCAATCGCACCAAGTTTCCCGAACTGCCTTATCTGACGGTTCGCCTTGGTTATGTCGCCTGTGCCTATTTCAATGCGGATATCGGCACGGCGACCGTTCGCGCCGAGCATCGTGCCTTCTATCGCCGCGTGTTCCTGCAGACGCCGCTGTGCGAGCCACGCCCCTATCCGACGCTGCTGAAGCCGCTTTGTCTGATGGCGGCGGATTTCAATGTCGTTCGCGAAAAGATCTTCGAGCGCTACCCGTATTTCCGTTCCAGCCAGTTCGAACGCCGGGCACTGTTCGAACGCAAGAGCGAACCGCTGGCGCCCGATCTGCATTTGCCTGAGTTCCGGTTGCCACAGGCGGCGCAGCAGCCATAAGCGTCGGTTACGGGACCGGCCTTCGACTTCTGAACGGTAGCAACAGGGATATGCGGCCGTTTTTGGTGGATTCCCGCTAAAAATCGGGCTCTCCCACGCAGCGCTTCACCATCGCGCCATATTTCATAAGCATTAACCATGCCGTTGCTTTTCGGCGGCCTGTGGCTTTTGATCGGTTTTGGCAACATCCCATCAAGGTTGACGGAACGTTCGCTTAACCAACGCCCTGTAGACCCAAGACAGTTGCTTTAGGTGACAGTTGGTTAAAGCGTGAGCGTGGAGGCTCCGGAATGATTCAGCAGATGCGTATCCTCCAGGGATTGAAACTGGCTGCCGTGCTGGCTGTGGCGCTGACGATGGGCGCCTGCGCGAACAAGAATGGCCTCGGTGGCGCGGATGGTGCGATGGCAGGTGCTGCCGCTCCTGGCAGCCAGCAGGATTTTGTGGTCAACGTGGGCGATCGCGTGTTCTTCGAAAGCGATCAGACCGAGCTGTCGCCGCAGGCCATGGCCACGCTCGACAAGCAGGCCCAGTGGCTGCAGCAGTACAACCGCTATTCCTTCACTATCGAAGGCCATGCGGACGAGCGCGGTACCCGCGAATACAATATCGCCCTCGGTGCTCGCCGCGCCCAGTCGGTGCGCAGCTATCTCGCCTCGCGCGGGATCGATCCGAGCCGCATGCGCACGATCTCCTACGGTAAGGAACGTCCGGTCGCGGTCTGTAACGACATCTCGTGCTGGTCGCAGAACCGCCGTGCGGTGACCGTGTTGAACGCGGGAGCGTAAAGCCCCTCGATGTGATAAAAATGGCGGCGTCTGCCTGACCGGGCAGGCGCCGTTTTTTGTGTCTGCAGTCGGCTTTGTCGCGGTTTGTAGTCACAATTCCGGCGTAGTGCGGCACTCATCGTTTTTAGCGCCAATGAGGCGCGTTTCAGTCATCGCTCAGGCCAAGATGTCATTCAGATTCAAGTCGCTCGCCGGCGCAGCGCTTTTCGGTTCCATGCTTGTCACGGCGTCGCCGGTGTCGGCGCAATTCTGGGGCCAGCAGCAACAACAGCAGCCACAGACTTATGGCCAGCAGGACGGCGGCGTTGATCCGGAAATGCGGATCGAGCAGCTCGAGAACCAGCTTCGCAAGCTGACCGGCCAGAACGAGGAGCTGCAATATCGCAACCGCCAGCTCGAGGATCAGTTGCGCCAGCTGCAGGCCGGTGGAAGCGCGCCGCCGGCTGGCGGTGTCCGTTCGAGCGCTGCTGCTGCCCCGGCGCAGCAGCCGGTCCCGTTGCAGGCTCCGCCGGGCGGTTACAATCAGGCACCGGCCCCTCAGCCCGGATATAACCAGCAAGGTAGCGGAGCTCCTGTGCCTGTCATTCAGGATCCGGCGCCAGCGCCGCGTAGTGGCCGTCGTAACGATGCTTTTGACCCCAACGCCAATCCGAATGCGCCAGGCGTGCCGCGCGCGCTTGGCGGTGGTCAACTGCCGATGCAGGCGAATGCCCCGGCCGGCGCACCGGGCGGACGCGAAGGGGGCGAGCCACTGCCGCTCGGTCAGAGCGGCGCTCCGGCGCTGACCACGCTGCCACCGGGCGCGACGCCGAAGGACGAGTTCGATCTCGGCATCGGCTATATGCAACGTCGCGACTATGCGCTGGCCGAAGAGACCATGCGTAATTTCAGCCAGAAGTATCCCAACGATCCGATGATCGCCGATTCACAATATTGGCTCGGCGAAAGCTATTTCCAGCGCCAGAAGTATCGCGAGGCAGCCTCCGCATTTCTGGGGGTGACGAGCAAATACGACACCTCCGCCAAGGCGCCGGATGCGCTGTTGCGTCTCGGCCAGTCGCTTGCTGCGCTGAAAGAAAAGGAAGCCGCTTGCGCTGCCTTCGGCGAAGTGGCCCGCAAATATCCGCGCGCCTCGACCGGCGTGAAGCAGGGGGTGGACCGCGAGCAGAAGCGCAACAAGTGTTAGGCTGAGCCGCCCGGCACGTGGAGCCGGACCGACACCTGGTTCTGAACGCGCATGGCCGATGACGATCATCTTCCGATTTCTGCCCAGCAGGCGAAACAGCTTTTCGCCCGCTGGGCGTCTGCACCGGTGCTGATCCTGGCCGTCTCGGGTGGGCCGGATTCGATCGCCTTGATGTGGCTCGCCGCGCGCTGGCGGCGCAGCCTGAAGCGTGGTCCTGGCCTGACGGTCGTGACGATCGATCACGGATTACGGCCGGAGGCTGCGCGTGAAGCTCGTGATGTAAAGCGCCTCGCAGCCTCGCTCGATCTGCCGCACAAAACCATGCGCTGGACTGGCGATAAGCCGAAAGCGGGGCTTGCCGCCGCGGCACGCGATGCGCGCTACGCTTTGCTCGCCCATGCTGCGCGCAAAGTCGGTGCGGTCCATGTGATGACCGCGCATACGCGGGACGATCAGGCCGAGACGGTTCTGATGCGGATGGCGCGCGGGAGCGGTCTGGCAGGTCTCGGCGCCATGAGCGTGGAAACCGAGCGCGACGGTATCCAGATTGTCCGCCCGCTTCTGCGGGTGTCCAAGGCGGCGCTGATCGCGACGCTCGATAAGGCCGGGATCGCCTATGCCGTCGATCCCACCAATACGGACCCGCATTTCACCCGCCCGCGGTTGCGCGCCCTGATGCCGGGTCTGGCTGCCGAAGGGCTGGGTCCACATACCCTGACACGCCTCGCCGCGCGAATGGCGCGGGCGGATGCTGCGCTCGAACTGATGGTGGACGGCGCAGAGCGCTTCCTTGCCCTTCGCAATCCCGGTCGTTCGCCCGAGGCGATCGATACTGTGGCCTTCATGGGGCTGGCCGAGGAAATTCGTGTCCGGCTCCTGCTGCGGATGATCAATGCGATCGGCCACGAAGGGCCCACCGAGCTCGGCAAGGTCGAAAGCCTGTCTCTGGCGATGGAACAAGCAATGCGGCCGGGCGGAAACGGTATTCTGCTGAAGCAGACCCTCGCTGGTGCCGTCATTTCGCTAACCCGCAACCGGCTGAAGATCACACCGGCGCCGCTTCGTCGCTCCATTGCACGGAAAAGGCCTTAACCACCTCCCGAAAAGAGGCCGTGCACCGCCATCATTTGAACCGGAAAAGCGCCTAGATGCGCTAAATAGTCCGTCCCAGTTCCCTTGGCAGCGGCCCCGGTCGCACTTAAATTGCAACCGACTGACCCAGGGTGATCGCCTTGTGGCGAATCAAGGGAAGAGAGCCGCGGATTTCAGCGGTGACGAAGGAAGATCGATGAACGCGAACCTGCGCAATTTCGCCCTCTGGGTCATTATCGTATTGTTGCTGCTGGCGCTGTTCACGCTCTTCCAGAATCCGGGTCAGCGCGCCGCCTCGCAGGACATTCCGTTCTCGCAGCTCCTGACCGATATCGATCAGAACCGGGTGCGCGACGTCGTCATTCAGGGGCCGGAGATCAACGGCACCTATACTAACGGTTCGACTTTCCACACCTACGCGCCGAGCGATCCGACGCTCATCAAGCGCCTGTATGACGCCAAGGTCTCGATCACCGCGAAGGCGCCGGGTGACAACGTGCCGTGGTTCGTCTCACTGCTCGTCTCGTGGCTGCCGTTCATTGCGTTGATCGGCGTCTGGATATTCCTGTCACGTCAGATGCAGGGCGGCGCCGGTAAGGCGATGGGATTTGGCAAGTCGCGCGCCAAGATGCTCACCGAGGCGCATGGCCGCGTGACCTTCGAGGACGTGGCAGGTGTCGACGAAGCCAAGCAGGATTTGCAGGAGATCGTCGAATTCCTCCGCGATCCCGGCAAGTTCCAGCGTCTCGGCGGACGCATTCCGCGCGGTGTGCTGCTGGTCGGCCCTCCCGGCACCGGCAAGACGCTGATCGCGCGCGCGGTCGCGGGCGAAGCCAATGTGCCGTTCTTCACCATTTCGGGTTCGGACTTCGTCGAAATGTTCGTCGGTGTTGGCGCCAGCCGCGTGCGCGACATGTTCGAGCAGGCTAAGAAGAACGCGCCTTGCATCATCTTCATCGATGAAATCGATGCGGTCGGTCGTCATCGTGGCGCCGGTCTCGGCGGCGGCAATGACGAGCGCGAGCAGACCCTCAACCAGTTGCTGGTGGAGATGGACGGCTTCGAGGCCAATGAGGGCGTAATCCTGATCGCCGCCACCAACCGTCCGGACGTGCTCGACCCCGCGCTGCTGCGTCCGGGCCGTTTCGACCGTCAGGTCGTGGTGCCCAACCCGGACGTCGTCGGTCGCGAACAGATCCTCAAGGTCCATGTCCGCAAGGTGCCGCTGGCGCCGGATATCAACCTCAAGACCATCGCCCGTGGCACGCCTGGCTTCTCCGGCGCGGACCTGATGAACCTTGTCAACGAAGCCGCGCTGACTGCCGCGCGTCGCAACAAGCGGATGGTGACCCAGGCCGAGTTCGAAGAGGCCAAGGACAAGGTCATGATGGGCGCCGAGCGCAAGTCGCTGGTGATGTCCGAGGAAGAGAAGATGCTGACGGCCTATCACGAAGGCGGCCATGCCATCGTCGGCCTCAACGTCCCCGCCACCGATCCGATCCACAAGGCGACGATCATTCCGCGCGGCCGTGCGCTGGGTATGGTCATGCAGCTGCCTGAGCGCGACAAGATGTCGATGTCACTGGAGCAGATGACGTCGCGCCTCGCCATCATGATGGGCGGCCGCGTTGCCGAGGAGTTGATCTTCGGTCGTAACAAGGTCACCTCCGGTGCATCGTCGGATATCGACCAGGCCACCCGTCTGGCGCGTATGATGGTGACCCGATGGGGCCTCTCGGAAGAGCTCGGCACGGTCTCCTATGGCGAGAACAATGACGAGGTCTTCCTCGGCATGCAGGTCAATCGCCAGCAGAACGTCTCCGAAGCGACGGCGCAGAAGATCGATCAGGAAGTGCGCCGCCTCGTCGAGGATGGCTACAAGGAAGCCACCCGTATCCTCACCGAAAAGCGCGACGATCTCGAAACCCTGTCCAAGGGGCTGCTCGAATACGAGACCCTGAGCGGCGACGAGATCAAGGATCTGCTTGAAGGCAAGAAGCCGAACCGCGAGTCGGTGTTGGAGCCGACCGGTCCGCGCACCTCCGCCGTGCCGCCCGCAGGCAAGCCGCGCCCACGCCCGGATTCGGGCATGGAGCCGCAGCCGCAGGCGTAACCGACAAGTCTGTTTGAAGAATAACACCGCCTCGGTTTCACTCCGAGGCGGTTTTTTATTGCAGCGATTCAGCGGTGTCCGGAATCGTTTGCCGGCTGCCTGTGAAATGCCGTTTCGATGCTTTTAGTCGTTAGCGCGAGATGAGCAGTTATGCGCGTGATGGCCAGATCGACGTCACGGGCCAGCACGGCTTCCATGAGTTCGCGGTGCTCGCGCTGCACGTCGCGTTCCCCTTTGTCAGCTATCAGTGCCAGATCGCGGTAGCGCTCGCTTTGCGTGAACAGCATCTCGCGCAACTTGAGCGACCATGGACTGTCGCAGGCGCTGGTCAGCATCCTGTGAAAATCAGCATGAGCAGCGAGCCAGCCATCGCTGAAACCAGGTCGTCCGTCCTTCGGATGCAGTTCGGTGCGAACAAGCCGATGATGGCTGGCGATGATGGCCGCCTCCCAGGCGGCGTCACCGCATGCGATGGCGCGCCGCAGACATCGTACCTCAATCTCAGTGCGCACCATCGTCAGATCCCGGAGGTCGGCCAGAGAGACTGGCGCAACGCGAAAGCCGCGTTGTGGCTCGGCAATGACGAGGCCTTCTGACGTCAGTCGCGACAAGGCCTCGCGGACGGCACCGATGCTGACCTGAAAGGCGAGGCCAAGTTCATTTATTTTGAGCCGCTCGTCCGGTCGCCGCCGGCCTGTCAGCAGATCGGAGCGCAACCGTTCGTAAATCGTATGAGTGGCGCTGGTGGACATGAAAGGCTCCCGAAGCGTTTGGAATCGTAAGCGAGAGCGTCTATAAAATCTACTTTCTAAGAAAAATATATTTTATGTTGCCAAGTTGGTGGGCAGCCTTAAGATTGCTGCCGGATCGCCTGCGCAAGACTTCCAACAAGGAGGCTTGGCTGATCCAGACCGCTCAACGCGGCGTCATCAAAAGAACCGGAGGGGACATCACATGCGACTGAAGTTCGGATCCAAAATCTTCGCGTTCGCGGCCATTGTCACTGTTGCGACGCCTTGTTTCGCGCAGAATTATCCCGGGGTGACAGCAACTGAAATCAGGATTGGCCAGACCATGCCTTATAGCGGTCCGGTCTCTGCTTTCGGTGTCTTGGGCAAGGGCGAAGTTGCTTATTTCAAGATGGTCAACGACCGCGGCGGCATCAACGGCCGCAAGGTCAACCTGATATCACTCGACGATAGCTACGTACCGCCGAAGACGGTGGAGCAAACGCGGCGACTGGTGGAAAACGACGAAGTCGCGCTGATCTTCTCCACCATGGGTACCGCGCACAACACCGCGATTGCCAAATATCTGCAGGGCAAGAAGATCCCGCAACTATTCATAGCCTCCGGCGCGTCGAAGTTCGGCGACATTGCACAATATCCTCAAGCGACAATGGGAGTGATGGCGCCATTCCGTTACGAGGCGCGGCTATATGCGCGCTACGCGCTGATGAAAAATCCCGAAGCGAAGTTCGCTATCCTCTCGCAGAATGACGACTTTGGCCGCGATTATCTCGCCGGTCTCAAGGATGTACTCGGTGACAAGTACGATCAGCGGGTAACAGCCGCGACCTATGAGATTACAGATCCGACGATTGACTCGCAGATTGTTAAACTCAAGGCGTCCGGTGCCGATACGCTTATCATCGCCGCGACGCCGAAATTCGCCGCGCAGGCAATCCGAAAAGCTCATGAGATCAGCTGGAAGCCGCTCACGTTTCTCACCAACGTCTCGGTCTGGATTTCGACAGTGATGGAGCCAGCCGGCCTCGATGCCGGGATCGGCATTATCTCATCGGCCTATGTCAAGGATCCAATGGATCCGGCCTGGAAAGACGATCCGGGTGCGCAGGAATGGCGGGCTTTCATGGCCAAGTATATGCCGGACGGCGATGTCCGCGATCAGAATTTTGTCAACGGCTTCAACAACGGCATGGCGCTTGAACACGTGCTGAGGGCATGCGGTGATGATCTGAGTACTGAGAACATTCTCAAGCAGGCGTTCAATATCAAGAATCTCGAGCTATCGATGTTGCTGCCCGGCATCAAGATCAACACCAGCCCGGTCGATCATCTGCCGGTCGAGCAGATGCAGTTCATGCGCTTTACCGGCAAGCAGTGGGAGCGTTTTGGAGAGCTGCAGTCCGGAAACTAGCACAGAGGCTGCAAAGCTTGACGTCACTTCGCCGAAGTACGGCATGCCCAGTGGCTGTTGAAAATTACTGAACGGCAGAAGGCTGAACCGCGATTCGGTGTTGGAGCTGTCGGGTCTGCGTAGGTCTGCAGTGCCGCTCCTCGGCAAGTCGCGCTCGCGTCCAGATTCCGATCCGGACGCGAGCCGCAGCCGTAACGCTCGCCTCACCGAACTACGAAATGCGGTCAAAAGGCCGCGTTTTTCGTTTCCGGGTAATGCGGTTCACTTAAACCTTCCTCAAACTTCCACCGGCACTGTCGCCTGCGTATTTCACCCGTCGCGGGGACCTCATGACGACGCCGTTGCATCTGACGCCTCCCGGCCGCGGACAGGTTCCGCCGGCGCTGGTGACGATGTGCGCGGTTCTCGCGATCCTGCAGATCGTCTTCTTCCCGCTCTATTACGGGCGCGGCTGGATCTTCGAAGACAACGGGCTTGGCTCGCCAACCGACTTCGTGAATGTCTGGTCCGCAGGCCGGCTGGCGCTCGAAGGTCATCCGGCCTGGGCCTATGACTGGGACATTCAGAAGAAGATCCAGGTCGCCGTGCTTGGCCGGACCTATCCCGGCAATTTTGCCTGGCACTATCCGCCGCCCTTCCTGTTCATTGCGGCAATACTCGCGAAGCTGTCATATCCCGTCGCCTTCATCGGATGGGCGTGTGTCAGCGCCATTCCCTATCTCGTCGCCATGCGCGCGATCGTCGGTCGTCCGTTCGGGCTGTTGCTCGCGCTCGGATTCCCTGTCGTCTTCACCAATGTGCTGGTCGGACAGAACGGTTTTCTCACTGCGGCGCTGATCGGTGGCATGCTGGTGCTGCTGCCGACGCGGCCGGTCCTTGCCGGCATCTGCCTCGGCCTGCTCAGCTACAAGCCGCAGTACGGCGTGTTGTTTCCGCTGGTGTTGATCGCTGCCGCGCAGTGGCGTGTTTTCGTCCCTGCCGCCGTCACCACCATTGCGCTGGTTCTCCTGTCATGGCTCGCCTTCGGCACCGAGAGCTGGCAGGCCTTCTTCAAATGGATGCCGATGTTCTCACAGGCCTTTCTTGTCGAGGGACGCGCGCCATGGGGCAAGATGCAGAGCTTGTTCGCATTGGTGCGCTATTTCGACGGCAGCGAAACGCTGGCATGGACGCTGCACTGGATGCTCGTCGCCGCCGTCGCGGTGTCGCTGATCCGGCTTTGGCGCAGCAATGAACGTTATGAATGGAAGGCGGCAGCCCTGGCCGTCGGCGCGGTGCTGGCGACGCCCTATCTGTTTCTCTACGACGTGATGGTGCTCGCCATCGCCATCGGCTTCATCGTCCGGGTGGGCTTGTCGGAGGGCTTTCTCCGCCACGAATTGCCGGTGCTTGGCCTCGCGATCGTCCTGCTTGTCGCTTATCAGTTCTTGGGCGCGGCACCGACCGGACTGGGGGCGTCGCTCCTGGTCGGCTGCTTGATCGCCGCCCGCATTGGCAATTCGTATCGAGCCGGATCCGGGGATGCGAGACCCTTCGAATCGTCCGGGGTTGCCCACGGCACTGGCGGTCCCGGCTGATTTCTTCGTGTACGACGCCCTTGGCGGCTTGACACGTCATGGCGGCTCACACCAAATGTAGGCGTTACGGTCCATCCTGTCGCAAGACTTGGTGGCTAAGAGGGAAGCTGGTGCGTTCCAATGGGAGCAAGGCCGGCGCTGCCCCCGCAACTGTAAGCAGAGAGTTTGTTTCGACCGCGTCACTGGGGCTTTTGCCCCGGGAAGACCGAAGCAAGCCGTGACCTGCGAGCCAGGAGACCTGCCGTGACACCAGAAACGTCCATGGGCGGGGTGTCCCAGCGGTCGCTTGCAGGCTTTGCCGCGCGTTCGCCTGGCATGATGCACGCACCATCGGCCCCAGCCCCCACAGCTACATGCATCTCACGGGGTCCTGCCGATGCCTTCCATGTCCCACGCTCTCTCCAACGGCCACGATCCGGTCGTGCTCGCTTCTTTGTCTGCCGAATCCAATATCGTCCCCGCGCGCGAGCCGGCGATGCAGATCATCCGCCGCAACGGCACTGTCTCGCCCTTCGATGCGGGCAAGATTTCGGTGGCGATGACCAAGGCTTTCCTCGCCGTCGAGGGCAACACGGCGGCGGCGTCGCGCCGTGTCCATGAAGCGGTGGAGCAACTCACCGGCGAAGTCGTGGCCGCGCTGACGCGCAGGATCGGTGAGGGCCGCACCTTCCATATCGAAGATGTGCAGGACCAGGTCGAACTCGCACTGATGCGGAGCGAGCATCACAAGGTCGCGCGTGCCTATGTGCTGTACCGCGAGGAGCGCGCCCGCCGCCGGGCGGAGGAGACAGCTGTGCAGTCCGTCCCGGTACCGAACATGCCTGCGCTTCACGTTACGCTCGCCGACGGCAGCCGCGTGCTGCTGGACGCGGCGCGTATTGCGCTGATCGTGAACGAAGCCTGTAGCGGCCTCGACGGTGTCGATCCGGCGCCGGTGCTCGAGGAAACCAAGCGCAATCTGTACGACGGCATCACGCTCGACGAGCTTGCGTTGGCCGGCATTATGGCTGCGCGCACTCTGGTTGAGCAGGAGCCGAACTACACCTATGTGAGCGCGCGTCTGCTGCTCGACAAGCTGCGCACCGAAGTGCTGTCTTATGTGCATGGCGTGCGGAGCTCGGCCTCGCAAGCCGATATGAGCACGCGTTATGCCGAATATTTCGGCGCCTATGTGAAGGTCGGCATCGAAGCCGAGCTGCTCGATCCTGAACTCGCGCGCTTCGATCTCAAGAAGATTGCCGCGGCGCTGAAGCCGGAGCGCGATCTTCAGTTCCAGTTTCTCGGGCTGCAAACGCTCTACGATCGCTATTTCCTGCATGTACAGGGCCATCGCATCGAACTGCCGCAGGCTTTCTTCATGCGTGTCGCCATGGGCCTTGCGCTGCGCGAGATCGACCGCGAAGCGCGCGCGATCGAGTTCTATAATCTGCTCTCATCCTTCGATTTCATGGCATCTACGCCGACGCTGTTCAATTCCGGCACGCTGCGCCCGCAGCTGTCGTCCTGCTTTCTCACCACTGTCGCCGACGATCTCGATGGCATCTTCAAGTCGGTGAAGGACAATGCGCTGCTGGCGAAATATTCCGGCGGCCTTGGCAACGACTGGACCCGCGTGCGCGGTCTCGGCGCGCACATCAAGGGCACCAATGGCGAAAGCCAGGGTGTGGTGCCCTTCCTGAAGGTCGCCAACGACACGGCTATCGCCGTCAATCAGGGCGGCAAGCGCAAGGGCGCAGTCTGCGCCTATCTCGAAACCTGGCACATCGACATCGAGGAGTTCCTCGATCTGCGCAAAAACACCGGCGACGATCGCCGCCGCACCCACGACATGAACACCGCCAACTGGGTGCCCGACCTGTTCATGCAGCGCGTCGAGCAGGATGGCGACTGGACACTGTTTTCGCCGGACGAAACGCCGGACCTGCACGATCTCTACGGCAAGCCGTTTGCCGAATGCTACGCAGCCTACGAAGCCAAGGCCGCGCGCGGCGAGATGCGCGTGTTCAAGACGGTGCGGGCCACCGATCTGTGGCGGCGCATGCTCACCATGCTTTTCGAGACCGGCCATCCCTGGATCACATTCAAGGATCCCTGCAACCTGCGTTCGCCGCAGCAGCATGCGGGTGTCATCCACTCGTCGAATCTCTGCACCGAGATCACGCTGAACACATCGGACGAGGAAGTTGCCGTCTGCAATCTCGGCTCTGTCAATCTGCTGCATCACGTCACTGCGGAAGGCATCGATCATGCGCGCCTGCAACGCACGGTGACGACGGCGATGCGCATGCTCGACAATGTCATCGACATCAATTTCTACACTATCCCGGAAGCGCGCCGCTCCAACCTCAAGCATCGCCCGGTCGGTCTCGGCTTGATGGGCCATCAGGACGCGCTGCATACGCTCGGCCTCGCAATGGCGTCCGATGCCGCGGTGCAGTTCGCCGATACCAGCATGGAGGCGATCGCCTATCATGCGATTTCGGCATCGGTGGATCTCGCTGCCGAGCGCGGTCGCTATCCATCCTTCGACGGCTCGCTGTGGAGTCGTGGCATTCTGCCGATCGACTCGATCGAGCTGGTGGCCGAAGCACGCGGTGGCCTCGATATGGATCGTTCATCCACGCTCGACTGGAGCAGCCTGCGCGAACGCGTGAAGGCGATCGGCATGCGCAATTCAAACGTGATGGCGATCGCGCCGACGGCGACGATCTCCAATATTTGCGGCGTCGCGCAGTCGATCGAGCCCGCCTATCAGAACCTCTATGTGAAATCGAACATGTCGGGCGACTTCACGGTGGTGAACGCGTTCCTGGTGCGCGATCTCAAGAAGCGCGGGCTGTGGGACGAGGTGATGGTCTCGGACCTGAAATATTTCGACGGCAGCGTCGGATCCATCGACCGGGTGCCGGGCGATCTCAAGGCGCTCTATGCGACCTCGTTCGAGATCGACAGTGCGTGGCTGATCGAGGCCGCGGCGCGTCGCCAGAAGTGGATCGATCAGGCGCAGTCGCTCAATCTCTACATCGCCAGTCCGTCGGGCAAGAAGCTGGATCAGCTCTATCGCATGGCTTGGATCAAGGGCCTGAAGACGACCTACTATCTGCGCTCGCGCAGCGCGACCCATGTGGAGAAGTCGACGCTCAAGGGCACCGACGGCAAGCTGAACGCTGTGTCCGCAACCTCCGCCAAGCCCGCAAGCGCACCGATCCTGGTGAAGTCGTCGGACGTCACTGCGCCGGATCTGTCGACCGTGATGGCCTGCTCGATCGACAATCCCGAATGCGAGGCGTGCCAGTAGGGCACGTCTCCACACACTCCTCCCTCATCCTGAGGAGCCGCGCAGCGGCGTCTCGAAGGATGCCCCACGCTCCATGGTTCGAGACGCCCGCCAAGCGGCGGGCTCCTCACCATGAGGGCTGAGATTGATATTGAGAAAGAACACCCCATGCTTGACTGGTCCGATACCACCGCCGCCGCCAAGACACTCGCATTCATCCCATTGCCGGAAGGTCCGATCGATCAGACCGGCCTCGGCGAAATCGACCGCTCCGGCGGCCGTGTCTCCGTCGACGAAAAGCGGATGATCAACTGCCGCGCAGACGTCAATCAGCTCCTGCCGCTCAAATACAAATGGGCGTGGGAGAAATATCTGGCCGGCTGCAACAATCACTGGATGCCTACGGAGGTCTCCATGCAGGCCGACATCGCCCTGTGGAAGTCGCGTGACGGCCTCACCGAGGACGAGCGCCGCGCCATCAAGCGCAATCTCGGCTTCTTCGCGGCGTCGGAATCGCTGGTCGCCAACAACATCGTGCTGGCGATCTATCGCCATCTCACCAATCCCGAATGCCGGCAGTATCTGCTGCGCCAGGCTTTTGAGGAGGCCGTACATACGCACACCTTCCAATACGTTGTCGAAAGCCTGGGCCTCGACGAAGGGGAGCTGTTCAACATGTATCGGGAAGTGCCGTCGATCACCGACAAGGCGGCCTGGGCGCTGAAGCACACACAGCATCTCGACGATCCCGATTTCAGGACCGGGACGCCGGCGAACGATCAGGCTTTCGTCCGCGATCTCGTCGCGTTCTACGTCATCTTCGAAGGCATGTGGTTTTATACCGGCTTCGCGCAGATCCTCTCGCTCGGCCGACGTAACAAGATGGTGGGGATCGCCGAACAGTATCAATACATCCTGCGGGATGAATCCATTCACCTGAATTTCGGTATCGACGTCATCAACCAGATCAAAATCGAGAACCCGCACCTCTGGACGAAGCAGTTCCAGGACGAGATCCGCACCATGATCCGCGAAGCCGCCGAGCTCGAAGCGGCCTACGGCCGGGACACCATGCCACGCGGCTTCCTTGGGCTGAATTCGACGCTGTGCGAGACCTATATGCACTTCATCGCCAATCGTCGCTGCGCGCAGCTCGGCCTCGGGCCGGTGTTTGCGGAAACGGACAATCCGTTCCCGTGGATGTCTGAGGCGATGGACCTGAAGAAGGAGAAGAACTTCTTCGAGACGCGCGTGATCGAATATCAGAACGGTGGCGCGCTGAGCTGGGAGTGAGATCGGCCTTTCGTCTCATATCCGCGTGCATGGCGCTCATGATGCAGCAGCGCTTGACCTGACCGCGTGATGCCAGCACCGATGTTGGCATCACGCGGATTGCGCCATGCACAGCACCCACATTCCGAAAGCTCCGGCCTATTGGTCGAAGGCCGCCATTGTGCCCGGCATCGTTGCTATCGGGCCGATGTTGCCCGGCACGCTCGCCTTCGGCATGGCATTCGGTGCGCTGTGCGCGCAGAAGAGCTTTTCGCTGGCCGAAGTCGTCGTGATGATGGGCACCGTCTATGGTGGCTTGTCGCAATTTGTTGCGGTGCAGTCGTGGCCAAGCGTGCTGACGCCGGCCACCATCGCCACTCTGGCGCTGCTGACGCTCACGGTGAATATCCGCTTCATGCTGATGAGCGCGACGCTGCGTCCGTGGTTCGGCACGCTGCCGCCCTGGCAGGCCTATCCCGCGATGCTGCTGGTCACCGATGGTGGCTGGCTCGCGGCGATGCGCTATCGCGATCACGGCGGCGCCGATGCCATGTTCTATGTCGGCGGCGGCATCGTGCTCTATCTCGTCTGGCTGGTCGCCGCGATCCCGGGCTTCCTGCTGGCCGAGCAACTGACCGATCCGAAGAAGTACGGAGTCGATCTGGTGATGCCGGCCTTCTATGCGGCGATGCTCGTGCCGGCCTGGAAGGGCCCCCGCCGCGCCATTCCATGGGTGGTCTCCGGGATCGTTGCACTTGTCGTTCATTGGCTGGTCGCCGGCTGGTGGTTCATTATCGCCGGCGCGCTGTCCGGGGCGATCAGTGCCGGTTTCCTGGATGAGCCGGAGCCATCGGGAGCCGCGGCGTGACTGACTTTTTGCGCAGCGATGTCATGCTTGCTTTCGCGGTCATGACGGCGGTCACCGTCGCGTCGCGGCTCGGCGGCTACTGGCTGATGGGCTACGTGAATGTCACGTCGCGCGTGCGCCGTATGCTCGATGCCCTGCCGGGCTCGATCATCGTCGCCGCCGCATTGCCGGTGGCGGTCAATGGCGGGCCCGTCGTCATTTTCGCCATTCTCTCCGCCATGGCGGTGACCGTCATCCGACGCAACGACTTCGTCGCTGTCATCGTTGGTATGGCGGTGGCCGCGGCGGCCCGCGCGATGGGTTTTGGCGGCTAGGGACCTGCCCGAAAAGTTGAATCCCGCTATGCGCAAAATGCCTTGTCAAAGAGTCTGAACTGGTGTTCATCTCTTCTCGCGGCCGACCAGTCGAATCCGCGCAAAACCTTGAACTCACGCATCTTCCTTGGCGCGGCTGTCAGGCGGGCAGGGAAGCAGGACGCGGGATAAACTCATGGTCTATCGACGTACCCAGCAGGTCGTGAAGCGGCTGGCGGCGCGGCGCAATGCCATTCTGGCCGCTGCGCGCGAAACCTGCGCTGAAGGCGGCATGGCGGCGGTGCAGATCGCCCCGGTGGCGGTCCGTGCCAATGTGGCTGCGGGAACGGTCTATCGTTATTTCCCCTCCAAGGCCGATCTGATCTCCGAACTGATCGCCGATGTGTCGCGCGACGAGCTGACGGCAATCCGCCGGGCCGCGGATGCCGCACCCGGCCCGTCTTCCGCTCTGGCAGCCGCCGTCACGACGGTGGCGGTCCACGTCGTATCCAACCGCAAGCTTGCCTGGGGCATTCTGGCCGAGCCTGTGGAGGTCGATGTGACGGAATCCCGTCTCACCAGCCGCCGCGAGATTGCCGGCGAGATCGAATTGCGCATCGATGCGGCGATCCGTGCCGGCCATCTGCCGGCGCAGGACACGGCATTGGCCGCCGCCGCCTTGCTCGGGGCGCTGCATGAAGCGCTGGTCGGACCGATGGCGCCGGACAGCTTTGACGATCTCATGAAATTGCGCGACGCCGTTCAGACGGTGACGTTGCTGGCCCTGCGCGCCGTGGGCGTCATGGATGCGCGCGCCCGCGGCCTCGTGGTGCAGGCGGTGCTGCCCACCAAGATGGCGGCGAGCGTTTAAGGAATTTCTTGTCCCGGCTCTGCGCGGCAGCGTTGCACGCTGCAGCGCGTCCGGGACACCGTGAGGCGCGTTTACTGCTTGATTTTGCCCTCGGCATCGAACTGGGCGAGGAACGCCCAAAGGTCGTTGATCTCGGTCTCCTTCTTGATGCCCGCAAAGGCCATCTTGGTGCCGGGGATCTTTGCCTTGGGATCCTTGATGTAATCCTTGAACGTCGCCTCGTCCCAGGTGAGGCCGGAATTCTTGTTGGCCTCCGAATAGGAATAGCCGGCCGCGCTGCCCGATTTGCGGCCGTTCAGCCCGTTCAGCTCGGGTCCGACCTTGTTCTTCGCGTTCTCGCCGACAGCATGACAGGCGATGCATTTGTTGAAGGAGGATTTGCCGGCCGCGACGTCCTGGGCGTAGGCAAGCGGCGATGCGGTCGCAGCCGCGATGAAAGCGAGCGCGGCGAAGTTCATTCTTTTCATGGATGGCTCATTTGTGGCTTTCCGTACCGAATTTTCGCACACGCATTGCAGGATGCACAAGTGCATACCCCTGTCCGCAGCTCATGCTTTCGTTATCTGTTCAAACCCGGACGGACGTGATTGATTCAGCAAAAGCAAGCCGCGGTGCGATATCGCGTCAACGAAACGGGACGAGCGCTCGATGACTATCATGATGCCGGCGAAAGACGAAGCCGTGCTCGCCAGACGCGATGCCATCATCGCGGCCCTGCGCAAGCTGGTGCCGGGTGAGGGCGTGATTTCCAGCGCGGCCGAAATGCTTCCCTACGAATCCGATGGCTTCACCGCCTATCGGCAGCCGCCGATGGTGGTGGTGTTGCCGGAGACGACCGCTCAGGTTTCGACAGTCCTGAAATACTGCCATGACAATGGCATCAAGGTGGTGCCGCGCGGCTCGGGCACCTCGCTGTCCGGCGGCGCCTTGCCGCTGGCGGATGCGGTGCTGCTCGGCATGGGCAAGTTCAAGCGCGTGCGCGAGATCGATTTCGACAACCGCGCCGTCGTCGTTGAGCCCGGCGTCACCAATCTCGCCATCAGCCAGGGCGTCGCGCATGCGGGCTTCTATTATGCGCCCGATCCGTCGTCTCAGATTGCCTGTTCCATCGGCGGCAATGTCGCGGAGAATTCCGGCGGCGTCCACAGCCTCAAATACGGTATGACCACCAACAATCTGCTCGGTTGCGAGATCGTGCTGATGAATGGCGAGATCATTCGGATCGGGGGCAAGAAGGCGGAGCCATCGGGCTACGATCTGCTCGGCATCATCACCGGCTCCGAAGGCTTGCTCGGCGTCGTCACCGAAGTCACCGTGCGCATCCTGCAGAAGCCGGAGACGGCGCGCGCCTTGATGATCGGTTTCGCCGAGGTCGAAGCGGCGGGCCAATGTGTCGCCGATGTGATTGGCGCCGGCATCATTCCCGGCGGCATGGAGATGATGGACCGGCCGGCGATTCACGCCGCCGAAGCCTTCGTCCATGCCGGCTATCCCCTCGATGTCGATGCGCTGCTGATCGTCGAACTCGATGGGCCCGCCGTCGAGGTGGACGAGCTCATCAAACGTGTCGAGGCCATCGCGCTGAAATGCGGTTCGACGACCTGTCAGATTTCGGAGTCCGAGCAGCAGCGCCTGCTGTTCTGGTCCGGCCGCAAGGCGGCTTTCCCCGCGGTGGGCCGTATCTCGCCGGACTATCTCTGCATGGACGGCACCATCCCGCGCGCCGCGCTGCCGCTGGTGTTGCGGCGGATGAAGGAGATGTCGGCCAAGTATGGTCTTGGCGTCGCCAATGTCTTCCATGCCGGCGACGGCAACCTGCATCCGCTCATCCTTTACGATGCGAACAAGGAGGACGAGATGGAGAAGGCCGAAGCGTTTGGCGCCGACATCCTGCGTCTGTGCGTCGAGGTGGGTGGCGTGCTCACCGGCGAACATGGCGTCGGCATCGAGAAGCGCGACCTGATGCCGGAGATGTTCAACGAGATCGATCTCAACCAGCAGCAGCGCATCAAATGCGCCTTCGATGCGCAGGGCCTGCTCAATCCCGGCAAGGTGTTCCCGACCCTGCATCGCTGCGCCGAACTCGGCCGCGTGCATGTGCATGGCGGCAAGCTGGCCTTTCCCGACTTGCCGCGGTTTTGATGATGGTGGTGCTGTCTCCGGAAAACATGTGGCGCGCTTTCCCTCCCACCGCGCATGGCGAAGCCATGCGCGGTGGGGAGGGTGGCCGGCCGATAGGCCGGACGGGTGGGGGGCGCCACATACGCCGACGTCACGTGGGGCACCCCCACCCCGGCCTTCGGCCGACCCTCCCCACAAGGGGGAGGGTTGTCACTGACGTCTCCTGTTCAATTAACAAAAACAAGTTTTCATCGTGGACACACTGAAAGTCAGAGACGCTCAGGACGTCGAGGCCGCCGTTCGCGCCGCCATCGCCAGTGAGCAGCCGTTGGAGATCCTCGGTCACGGCTCCAAGCGGAGCATCGGTCAGCCGGTCGCGACCAATGCAGTGCTGGATCTCTCCGCGCTCAATGCTGTCACCTCCTATGAGCCGAACGAGTTGATCCTCACTGTGCAGGCCGGCGCCCCGTTTGCCGATGTGCTGGCGCTGCTCGATACCAAGAACCAGCAATTCTCATTCGAACCGATGAACACCTCGCGCCTGCTCGGCACGCCCGATGTCGGCACCATCGGCGGCGCGATTTCCGCCGGTTTGGCTGGGCCGCGGCGCATCCAGGCGGGCGGCGCACGCGATCATCTGCTCGGTGTGCATGCGGTGTCGGGCTTTGGCGAAAGCTTCAAGGCGGGCGGTCGCGTGGTGAAGAATGTCACCGGCTACGATGTCTGCAAGCTGATCACCGGCGCCTGGGGCACGCTCGCCGTCATGACCGAAGTGACGCTGAAGGTGATGCCGCGCGCCGAGGCCGAGCGCACGCTGATCCTGCGTGGCCTCGATGACATCGCCGCCAACAGGGCGATGACCGCAGCGCTCGGCTCGCCCTATGACATTTCCGGCGCGGCGCATCTGCCGGGCTCGGCGCTGCGCACCGTGCAGGGGCCGCTCGGTGAGATCGCGGCAGCCGATCAGTCGGTCACCCTGATCCGTCTCGAAGGCATCACCGCATCGGCATCGAGCCGCGCCGCTTCGCTCAGCAAATTGCTGCAGTCCTACGGCGCGGCCGAGATCATCGAGGACAGCCAGTCTGCTGCGCTATGGGCCGATATCCGCGACGTCGTCCCGTTCGCCGCCAGCGGTCCCCGCGCCATGTGGCCGGTCTGGCGGATCGTCTGCCCGCCGGCATCGGGCGGCAAGCTCGGGCAGGAGATCGCCAGGCGGTCGCAAGGGGAGGTCGTCTATGACTGGGGCGGCGGTCTCATCTGGGCCGCACTGCCACCTTCCGCCGACGCGCAGGCGCCGCAGCTTCGCAAGCTGGTCGATGCCGCCGGCGGCCATGCCACGCTGATCCGCGCGCCGGACGATGTCCGCCGTGTCGTTGACGTGTTCCACCCGCAGGCCCCCGGCGTCGCGGCTTTGGGGGAGCGTGTGCGCAAGAGTTTCGATCCCAGGAACATTCTCAATCGCGGCCGGATGTCGCGGAGTCTCTCGGTATGAAAACTGAATTCTCGAAGGCCCAACTGGCGGATCCCGATATTGCGGAGGCCGACAAGATCCTGCGCAAATGCGTGCATTGCGGGTTCTGTACGGCCACCTGCCCGACCTATGTGCTGCTCGGCGACGAGCTCGATAGTCCGCGCGGCCGCATCTATCTGATCAAGGAGATGCTGGAGAAGGATCAGAAGCCGACGGAGGATGTGGTGAAACACATCGACCGCTGCCTGTCGTGCCTGTCCTGCATGACGACCTGTCCGTCAGGTGTGAACTACATGCATCTGGTCGATCAGGCGCGGGTTAAGATCGAGAAAGAGTATGTCCGGCCGCTGCCCGAGCGGCTGCTGCGCGACGTGCTGGCCTTCGTGTTGCCGCGCCCGGCGCTGTTTCGCGCCAGCATGACCATGGCGCGGTTCGCGCGCCCGCTTGCGGCCCTGCTGCCATCCACGCGCAAGCAGGCAAATCCGAACCTGCTCAGCCGCGTCAAGGCGATGCTGACCATGGCGCCGAAGCAGCTTCCGCCCGCCGGCCCTGCCGGCGGCACCGTGTTTCCCGCTGTCGGACCCCGGCGTGCCCGGGTGGCGCTGCTGCAGGGGTGCGCCCAGCAGGTGCTGGCGCCACGCATCAATGAGGCTGCGATCCGGCTTTTGACTCGTCATGGCGTCGAGGTCGTACTCGTTCGTGACGAGCAATGCTGTGGGGCTCTGACACATCATCTCGGCCGCGACGGCGATGCGCTCGCGCGGGCCAGGGCCAATATCAGCGTGTGGCTTGGGGAGGCCGATCGCGGTGGTCTCGATGCCATCCTGGTCACCGCATCGGGCTGCGGCACTGTCATAAAGGACTACGGCTACATGCTGCGTGAGGATGCGGAATTTGCTGCATCCGCAGCAAAAGTGTCATCGATGGCAAAGGATATCAGCGAGTATGTGAGCGCGCTGGAACTGCCGATACCTGATCAACGAAGCAATTTGGTTGTGGCCTATCACTCGGCCTGTTCGCTGCAGCATGGGCAGAAAATCACTCAGGCGCCCAAAGAATTGCTTTCCAAGAATGGATTCGTGGTGAAAGATATCCCGGAGAGCCATTTGTGTTGCGGTTCGGCGGGGACTTACAATCTGCTCCAGCCTGATATCGCGAGCCGTTTGCGCGACCGGAAGGTCGCCAACATCGCGAGCATCAAGCCGGATGTTATCGCTGCCGGCAACATCGGCTGCATGGTCCAGATCGCCGGCGGGACGGATCTCCCGGTCGTACATACGATTGAGCTTCTCGATTGGGCGACGGGCGGTCCCAGGCCAGGATTGAACTGATCGATCCAATCCGACGAGAAAGAGATGTTGCGCGCGCTATGCGCTCGCAGCCGCTTGCGTCGAAGTGAACCCGTCTATGGCCCCGCCTGGCGCGGAGATTTGAACGCCGTTCCCGGTCGGTCGGCGGCAACAGGAGCACCACGATGGCTAAAGACAAGAAATCGAAGAAGGACAAGAAAGACAAAAAGAAGCTGAAAAAGCTCAAGCAGGCGGAGACGGCTGCGAAGAAGGTAGCCAAGAAGTCGTCCAAGAAGGCTTCGAAGAAGACCGCCAAGAAAGCCGCGAAGAAAGCAGCGCCCAAGAAGGCCTCCTCTAAGAAAGCGGTGAAGAAGGCAGCTAAGAAAGCGCCGAAGAAAACCGTCAAGAAGGCCGCGAAAAAGGCAGCTAAGAAAGCCGTGAAGAAGGCGGCCAAGAAGGCTGCTGCGCCCAAAAAGTCTGTGAAGAAAGCGGCGCCGAAGAAGGCCGCCAAGGCGCCCGCGAAGAAAGCCGCAGCGAAGAAGGCCCCGAAGGCGAAGGTCACCGTCGCGAACGAATTGATGGCGAGCGCTGCGGCGGCACCTGCCGCGATGGAGGCTCCGGCTCCCGCGCCGTTGCCGCCGAAGCCGCCACGCAAGCCGCGTGTGCCGAAGCCGAAGGCCGTCGCCCCCCAACTGCCGCTGTCGGAAGACAGCAGCCCGAGCTGGACGTTGCCGAACCCGTCGCCGGACCCCGAACCGGAGCACGGCCCTGTCGAAGGGCATTCGAGCGGCGGGAGCGCCCCGGTCGAGTCGCCCGGTCAGGACGACTCGAAGTAACATCGGATCTCATGTTGTCGCGACGACGAAAGGCCGTAGCTTTGCTGCGGCCTTTTCTTTGGAGCGATTCGCGGGCGCTCCACGTCGATTCGGACATGTGTGGCTGGATGGTCAGATACCGCAGGCTGGACCTGGACCGGAACTGACTATCCCGGTGGCCCGGTATTCCACAGCGCGCCTCATCCAGGGCTAGAACCCCTCAAAAACCGTGCTGGTTTTGCAACACCTTCGCCGCAACCGCTCACGGAAACGTGCGTTCGCCCAAATAGGCGGCAATTGCCCGTTTTTTCTCCTTCACCGTGTACCTGTCACGCCCCAAAGTTGCGTCGGTCCAAAGATTTTCGCGGTCTCGCCGTCGTTTCGACACGAAGCTGCTTGGTTTCAAAAGTGATGGGGAATGTCATGAAGAAGTTAGTCGTTGCCGCTTCCGCGGTTCTGGCGATGGGGATGACCACGGCTTCGGCAGCTGATCTGGGCGCCAAGTTGTACAAGAAGGCGCCGCCGATCGTGGCTCCCTATGATCCGTGGGATGTCGCCTTCGGTGCGGCGATCACCAACAACTACGTCTTCCGCGGTATCTCGCAGTCGAACCGCAACGCCTCGGTCTCGGCCTATTTCGAGCCGCGCTACAACATCAACAAGGACCTGCAGCTCTATGTCGGCGTGGCCGGCAACAGCATCTCCTTCGCCAACCGCGCTGCCGCTGAAGTCGACGTCTATGCCGGTATCCGCCCGACCTTCGGCGCGGCTGCCTTCGACTTCGGTGTCTGGGGCTATCTGTATCCGGGTGGCCAGTGCATCGACTATCCGCCGGGCTCCGGCTTTGAGGGCGTCTGCCCCGCCGGCTCGAACTTCCTTGCCAACGGCAATGCCATGAAGAAGGACGTGTCCTACTATGAGGCCTACGGCAAGTTCACCTACACCTTCAACGACTACTTCGCCGCCGGCGCTTCGGCCTTCTATTCGCCGAACTTCCTGAACTTCGGCTTCGACTCCACCTATGCGGCGATCAACGCCAAGCTCACCGCTCCGACCGCCTGGTTCGGCAGCAGCGGCGTCGGCGCCTATATCTCGGGTGAATTCGGCCGCCAGTGGCTGGGCACCACCGATGCCTTCTATCTGACCACCCGTCTGCCCGACTACAACACCTGGAACGTCGGTGTCGGCTTCACCTACAAGGTCTTCACCCTCGACCTGCGTTACTCCGACTCCAACCTGTCGCAGGAAGGTTGCAACGCGATCACCAGCGACTTCGGCGCTTCGCTCAACACCAGCGGTGTCGGTGTCTCGAAGTGGTGCGGTGCCTCGTTCATCGCCAAGCTGTCGGCTGACCTGACGGCGGCGACGAACCTGAAGTAAAATTTTCCGACCTTCGGTTGGATACGAACGGGCAGCGAGCGATCGCTGCCCGTTTTGCTTTGCGCAGGTCTGCTCTCCCGGTGCCGGGATTGCTGCGCGGCATGAGACCTGCAACATCCCCGCTGCAATGAAGACCCGCCGCTATCTCTCTCATCTTGGCCTCCGCTCCCGTCTCGCACGCAAGCGCTGGACCCGGCACATGCTGTTTGTGGCCGGCGGGGTCTGTGTCGGTCTCGCTGCTATCGCCATGGCGTGGCTCGCGGATCAGGCGCAGCATCTGTTCGGTCTCATGCTCGGGCGTTCGCCCTATGCGGGCCTGCTGGTGACGCCGCTCGGTTTTGCGCTGTGCATGTGGCTGGCGGTCGCCGTCTTCCCCAACGCCCAGGGGTCCGGCATTCCACAGGTGATTGCGGCGCTGCAGCTGCCGCAGCAGCAGCGCGGTCCGCTGGTCTCCCTGCGCGTCGGTTTCGGCAAGGTCGTCGTGATGTCGCTCGGCCTTCTGTTCGGCGCCTCGACCGGCCGCGAGGGACCGACGGTGCAGGTCGGCGGCGCCGTCATGGCCGCGCTCGGCCGCTTCGCGCCCTATCGCCAGCCCGGCTTCCTGCTCGCGGGGGCGTCTGCCGGCGTCGCCGCCGCGTTCAACACGCCGCTCGCCGGCATCGTCTTTGCCATCGAAGAGCTGAGCCGCTCCTTCGAGATGCGTACCTCCGGCCTCGTCATCGGCGCCATCGTCGCCGCCGGCCTCACCTCGCTGGCGCTGCTGGGCGAATATCATTACTTCGGCACGCCGTCGGCCGTGCTGCCGCTGGGCGCCGCCTGGGTCGTGGTGCCGGTTTGCGCGATCCTGTGCGGCGTGCTCGGCGGCATCTTCAGCCGCATCCTGATCCGTTTTGCGCTCGGGCTGCCCGGCCGGATCGGCACGGCGATCAAGCGGCATCCGGTGGCGTTTGCAGGCGCGTGCGGGTTCGGCGTGGCGCTGTGCGGGCTTGCCAGCGGCATTCATGTCTACGGTACCGGCTATGAGCAGGCGCATGCGATCATTCACGACGGCCCCAATGCCGTCGCGCATGGTTTCGGTGTCTGGAAATATGCCTCCACGCTGCTGTCGGCGATCTCGGGCATTCCCGGTGGCATCTTCGCGCCGTCGCTGGCGATCGGCGCCGGCATCGCCGCGGATCTCGCGCCGCTATTGCCTCCGGTGCCGCTCGATGCGCTCGTGCTGATCGGTATGGTGTCCTATCTCACCGGCGTCGTGCGCGCGCCGATCACCGCCTTCGTCATCACTTCGGAAATGACCAACAATCACGCCATGGTCATTCCGCTGATGGCCGCTGCGCTGATCGCCAACGGCGCGTCGCGGCTGGTGCTGGACGAGGGCCTCTATCACGCCCTCGCCAAAATCACGCTGGCGCGCTTCGCCGCCGAACCGTCCGCGGAAACGACGAAGCCGGCCAGCTAACCAGCGGGCGCCGGTTGCGCTTCCGCCAGCTCGTATCGATCGCCGGATTTCCGCAGGGCCACATTGCGCCGGTGGAAGGCATGCAACGTGCCGCGGTGGCCGATCGACACCACGGTCGTGTCCGGCAGCCGCGTTTCGATCAGCCTGTAGAGCGCCGCTTCCGACGGCTCGTCGAGCGATGCGGTGGCCTCATCGAGGAACAGATAGCCCGGTCGGTGCAGGAGCGCACGGGCGACCCCGAGCCGTTGCTGCTCGCCGAGTGACAACATCCTGTTCCAGTGGGCGTCCTCGTCGAGCCGCTTGGCCAGCGCAGGCATGCCGACGGCGGAGATGGCATTGGCGATGGCTGCATCGTCGAACGTGTCGCTGGCGGCCGGATAGGCGATTGCCTCGCGCAATGTTCCGACCGGAAAATACGGACGCTGCGGCAGCATCATCATCGTCGCGTCCGTAGGAACAGCGATCCGCCCCCGGCCGAACGGCCAGATGCCGGCGATGGCGCGGAACAGCGTGGACTTGCCGGCTCCCGAGGGACCGGTGAGCAGCGTGCGCTCACCCTTCGGCAATTCAACATGCGTTGCCGCCACCAGTGGTCTGCCGCTCGGCAGATCGACCTCCAAATCGCTCAGATTGATCGCATCTGGCGCTCCGGCCGTGATGGCGATGGCGTCGCCCCGCATGGCTATCGCCTGCGCATTGGCGATCGCCCTCTCGAAACCGTCAAGACGTGCAACGCCAGACTGCCATTCTGCCAGCGTGCGATAGGCCGTTACGAAGAAAGACAGTGAGTCTTGCACGCTCTGAAACGCGGTTAATCCCTGCATGATGCCGCCGAGCTCCATCTTGCCGGCGAAGTAAGCTGGCGCGAGCAGGACGAAGGGATAGATCAATGAAATTTGCCCATAGCCATTGGTAAAGGCCGAGAGCTTCTTCGTGCGGCTCATGATGGCGAGCCAGTTCGCTACGACGTCGGAGAATCGTTCTTTCAGCCGTTGGCGTTCGGCCGGCTCGCCGCGCAACAGTGCGATCTGTTCGGAATTTTCGCGCACGCGGACGAGGTTGAAACGGAACGTCGCTTCATATTGCTGCTGCTGGAAGTTCAGCCCGATCAGTGGCTTTCCGATCAGGTGGGTGAGCGCCGTGCCGACGATGGCGTAGATAAGGGCGGCCCAGACCAGATAACCCGGAATCGGAATGTCGCGTCCGAACAGATGCAGCGGCGCGGTCTCCGACATCAGCCACAGCATGGTCGCGAATGAAGCGATGGTGACGATGGAAGACAGCACGCCAACACCGAGTACCAGCGTGCGATCGACGAACAGCTGGGTGTCCTCGGCGATACGCTGATCGGGATTATCAGCGGAATCGCCGAGCAGCTGCATTCGGTAGTGATTGGCCGACGTCAGCCAGTGGCCGAGATAGCGCTCGGTCATCCAGCGTCGCCAGCGGATCTGCAGCCATTGATTGAGATAAAGCTGATAGACTTTGAATGCGATGTTCAGCGTGGCCAATACGGCGAAATAGCCGAGCTGATAGATGAAGGCATCGAAATTGCGATCCTGCAGCGCGTTGTAGAACGTGTTGTTCCAGCGCGCGAAAAGGACATTGAGGCCGACCACCGCGAGTTCGATGGCGATCACCGCCGCGAGCAGTCCGCGCCCCGCCCATTTGTCCTCGGAATTGAAATAGGGGATCGCGATCCGCCGGACGGCCGCGAGGGTGGAGCGGATATTGTTCACAGCAGATCTCCGGGAGAACGGCATCAAGCCGTTGAAGACACGAGGGAAACCGATCTTTTAGACTAAAGTCGCTGACATGATGACGCGCGGCACCTTGTCGCGAAACTGTGATTGACCCTAGCATGCAGGGAAGGCGATGGCCGGCGCGTAGCCATGGGGGCTTCCAGTCAGTGATCATGGTTGGTGGATCGGCTTTGGCTGATCGCCGGCCCCCTCGCAAGTAAACAATCAGCAAGATGCCGCTTCCTGCCGGCGGCTGCATAACACGCTGCTCGTAAAAACACTGGGGGAACGGACCATGTGGAATCAGGTCTACAATCCATTCGACAATGCGACCCTCTCGACGCTGGTCGCCGCCATTCCGGTGGTGATTCTGCTGGTGCTGATCGCTACCAATAAAGTGAAGGCGCATATCGCCGCCGTCATCGCGCTGGTGCTCGCCAACCTCGTCGCGATCTATGCCTTCACCATGCCGGCCAATATGTCGATCCGCGCATCGGTGCTCGGCGTCGTCACCGGCTTCTTCCCGATCGGCTGGATCGTCCTCAACGTCATCTTCATGTATCGGCTCACGGTCGATAGCGGTCGCTTCGAGATTTTGCAGCGTGCCATCGGCGGCGTCACCAACGACCGCCGCCTGCAGATCCTGCTGATCGCCTTCTCCTTCGGCGCATTCTTCGAGGGCGCTTCCGGCTTCGGCACGCCGGTCGCCGTCACTGGCGCCGTGCTGATCGGCCTCGGCTTCTCGCCGCTCGCCGCCTCCGGCCTGTCGCTGATCGCCAATACCGCGCCGGTGGCTTACGGCGCGCTCGGCACGCCGATCCAGGGGCTCGCCACCGTCACCGGCTTCGATCCCTTCATCCTCGGCGCCATGGTCGGCCGTCAGTTGCCGGTGTTCTCACTGATCGTGCCGTTCTGGGTGGTGTGGGCCTTCGCCGGCTGGAAGGGTATGAAGGAAGTCTGGCCGGCAATCCTGATCACCGGTGTCTCCTTCGCGGTGCCGCAATTCGTGATCTCCAACTACATCAATCCATGGATCGTCGATATCGGCGCCTCGCTGATCTCCATGGGCGTGCTGATCCTGTTCCTCAAGGTCTGGCAGCCGAAGACGATCTGGACCTCCGCCAAGCTGCGCGTGCGCGACGACTCGGCCGCCACGGCGCCGCCTGCCAAACCGCTCGACACCACGTCGCTCACCTCGGCCCAGGTGTGGAGCGCGCTAACGCCGTGGATCATCCTCTGCATCATCCTGCTGATCTGGGGCACCAACTGGTTCAAGGGAATCGTCAATCCGATTTTCTCCTGGAACTATCCGGTGCCCGAGCTGCACAACATGATCAACAAGGTGCCGCCGGTGGCCGCGAAGCCGACCCCCGAAGGCGCGGTGTTCGCCTTCACCTATGTGTCCTATACCGGCACCGGCATGCTGCTGGCGGCGATCATTTCCGGCTTCATCATGGGCTTCTCGCCGCTGAAGATGATCGCGGAATATGGCCGCACCATCAGGATCTGCGCCTATTCGCTGATCACCATTTCGGCGATGCTCGCCATCGGCACGCTGACGCGCCTGTCCGGCGTTGACGCCACCCTCGGTCTCGCTTTCGCCGCCACGGGCGTGCTGTATCCGTTCTTCGGCACATTGCTCGGCTGGCTCGGTGTCGCGCTGACGGGATCGGATACGGCATCGAACGTGCTGTTCGGCAACCTGCAGAAGATCACCTCCGAACAGCTTGGTCTGTCGCCGATCCTGATGAGCGCAGCGAACTCATCCGGCGGCGTGATGGGCAAGATGATCGACGCGCAGTCCATCGTGGTGGCATCCACCGCCACCAATTGGTTCGGGCATGAGGGCTCGATCCTGCGCTTCGTGTTCTGGCACTCCATCGTGCTGGCCTGCATGGTCGGCGCCTTCGTGATGCTGCAGGCCTACGTCTATCCGTTCACGCTGATGGTGCTGAAGTAGGTTGTCGTCATTGCGAGGAGCGATAGCGACGAAGCTCCAGTCTTTCTTCACTTGGCTTCTGGATTGCTTCGCTGCGCTCGCAATGACGAATAAGGTCACACCCCGTCGTCGCAAGGCGACGGGGAATTTCTCCGCCCCGCCACATTGTGTCCCGACCTTTCTGGTCAAGTCCCTCCGCCGCGCGTAGAACCGCGCGAGCGCTGCCGACCCTTTCCACCACCGGGACATCAGATGATTTCCAATACGACACTGCTGCGCGCCGCTTTGGCCGCTGCCGCGCTCCTGTTCTCGCTGCCGGCGCAGGGCGCCGACGATTTTCCGTTCGGTCTCGAAATGACCCTCGACGCGCAGCGTATGCCGGGTTCGAAGCGCCTCCCCAATCTCGAGATCGGCGATGCCGGTGAGGCGATGGTGGAGCTGTGGTGCAAGGGCGGCAAGGGGCAGTTCTCGGTCGCTGGCAATACGGTGGTATTCGTGCCGGGCGCGATGGCGAACCGCAGTTGCAGCGAGGCGCAAGTGGTGCTGGACGATCAGCTGCTGGCGGATCTGGGCGCGGCCACCAACTGGCAGCGGCGCGGCGATGTGGTGACCTTCATCGGCCCGAAGACGCTGCGGTTTCGGTTGAATACGAATTAAGGTCCGCATGCCCTGTCATCGCCCGGCTCGACCGGGCGATCCAGTAGGCACTGTCAGTTGTGTTAGGTCAGATCGGTCGCCGTATACTGGATCACCCGCTCGAAGCGCGCAATTGCGCGCCAGGGGGGGTGATGACAGGCGAGAGTGAAATTCACTTCCACCCCGTCTTCTCCGTATCCCAGCGCTGCGCCTTGAATTCCGCAGCCACGGCCGCCACCGCGCCGTTATCGTCGCGCGGGTCGCTCTCCTCATCCGTGGCCGGCGCTTCCGCCAGCGCCAGCTTCGCGCCCGATGCCTCGTCCACCGTGGTTACCGATGGCGTCGAGATCCACAGGATCATCTTGTCGGTCGCGCCGGGTTTGTCCGGCGACGCCACGGCACTCACCTCGACATTCTCCGTCAGCTCGAGTGCCGGCATCACCTGGCTCGGTCGCCTGAAGCTCAGCTTCAGCTTGCCGGTTTCCTCGTCCCATGACGTTGCGGACGGCTTCGCGCCCATGGTCTTGGCGAGGACGGCAGAAAGGGTGCTCGCCAGCCTGTTGCGGTCGATCTTGTCGCCGCTCTTCCAGGGGGCTGCATCGAAGCGCACAGTGCGCTCCATGTCGATCGCTCCCGCCGTCCAGCCGGCATTGACGACACCGGGATAGGTCTTCGCCTTGGCGACGAACTCCGCGGCGCGTTCCGGATCGACCGAGAGATTGATCACCTGCTCGCCCGCGCGCAGCGCGTCGCAGCTCACCGAGAGGCTGGAGAGCGATACTTCCACGCTCTGACCACGCAGCGAGCGCACGAAGTCGAGCGCCGCCTCCAGCTTGATCTTCACCGCGACGGATTCCGGGGAGACTTCCGTAAAATCCTGCGGCGCAGATGCGATGCTCTCCTCGTTCGCCTGGTTTTCCTGAAACTCTTTCTCGCTCTGGTCGGCGTTGTCCGCTGATGTCAGGCTGGTGGTGGTCTGGCCGATGGTGACCTGTCCCTTGAACTCGAACGTGTCGCCGGTCGGCCGGCGGTTGATCTTCACCGTCACCGGCAATTTGTCGATCTGCGTCTGCGTCGCGCCCGACAGGGTCCCGCCGTTCACCGTGAGATTGGCGACGAAGCGGTCCTTGCGATCGGTGGCCTTGTCGGCGGGATAGCAGACGTCCAGCGTTGCCGCCGTCACGGTCTTGCCCTGCCGTGTCTCCTTCAGGATCACGTCGGCATTGCCATCCATCAATCCGTCGATGGAAGTGAAGTAGCGCACTTCGGAGCCAATCACCTGGTTCTTCGGTGCCGCCTTCATCTGTGCTGCAGCAAGGTTGATGGTTGCGAGGGATGCCGTTGCAGCGAGGCCGAGCAGGCCGAATTGAAGCGCGCGCATGGAAAAGCCTTTGGACGTGTCTGAAATATCGACGCGGGTGACGATTCTGGTCGCGTCAGATTATCCGCGGATTGAATCAGAACTATGCCGGGCGGGGAAGGCCTTGGGGTGAAGCTCTTCTTCACTCTCCTCTCCCCCACTCCACCGGGGAGAGGTGAAAAAGAAGGCCGCCCGGAGGCGGCCTTCGATGTCGTGAGTGATGGTGCGAAAGCGCCGGGCTTAGAAGCCCATGCCGCCCATACCGCCCATGCCACCCATTCCGCCGCCGCCCGGCATCGCCGGGGCGGCTTCCTTCGGCAGCTCGGCGACCATGGCTTCGGTGGTCACCAGCAGGCCGGCCACCGAGGCGGCATCCTGCAGTGCGGTGCGCACGACCTTGGCGGGGTCGATGATGCCCTTGGCGACGAGGTCGACATAGACTTCGTTCTGGGCGTCGAAGCCGAAGGTCTCCGACTTCTCGTCGAGGATCTTGCCGACGACGATCGAGCCTTCGACACCGGCGTTCTCGGCGATCTGGCGCAATGGTGCTTCCAGCGCCTTCAGCACGATGTTGATGCCGGCCTGCACATCCGCATTGGCGTTGGTGATCTTGCCAACGGCCTTCTTGGCGCGGAGCAGGGCGGTGCCGCCGCCGGGGACGATGCCTTCCTGAACTGCCGCACGGGTGGCGTTCAGCGCGTCATCCACGCGGTCCTTCTTTTCCTTCACCTCGACCTCGGTCGCGCCGCCGACCTTGATGACGGCCACGCCGCCGGCCAGCTTGGCCAGACGCTCCTGCAGCTTCTCGCGGTCGTAGTCCGAGGTGGTTTCCTCGATCTGCGCCTTGATCTGGCCGACGCGGGCCTCGATGGCCGGCTTCTTGCCAGCGCCGCCCACGACGGTGGTGTTTTCCTTGTCGATCACCACCTTCTTGGCGCGGCCGAGCATCGCCAGCGTGACGCTTTCCAGCTTCATGCCGAGATCTTCCGACACCAGCTGGCCGCCGGTCAGGATCGCGATGTCTTCCAGCATGGCCTTGCGGCGATCGCCGAAGCCCGGCGCCTTGACGGCCGCAACCTTGAGGCCGCCGCGCAGGCGGTTGACGACGAGGGTGGCGAGGGCTTCGCCTTCCACGTCTTCCGAGATGATCAGCAGCGGCTTGGTCGACTGCACCACGGCTTCCAGCACCGGGAGCATCGCCTGCAGGCTGGAGATCTTCTTCTCGACGAGCAGGATGTACGCGTCATCCAGCTCGGCGGTCATCTTCTCGGCATTGGTCACGAAGTAGGGCGACAGATAGCCGCGATCGAACTTCATGCCCTCGACGATGTCGACTTCGGTCTCGAGCGACTTGTTCTCTTCGACAGTGATGACGCCTTCATTGCCGACCTTCTGCATCGCCTGGGCGATCATCTTGCCGATGGCGGCATCGCCATTGGCCGAGATGGTGCCGACCTGGGCGACTTCGGCGGACGAGGCGACCGGCTTCGCGCGCTTCTCGATGTCCTTGATGACGGCGGCGACGGCGATGTCGATGCCACGCTTGAGGTCCATCGGGTTCATGCCGGCGGCAACCGACTTGGCGCCTTCACGGACGATCGCCTGGGCGAGCACGGTGGAGGTGGTGGTGCCGTCGCCGGCATTGTCGTTGGTCTTCGAGGCGACTTCGCGCAGCATCTGTGCGCCCATGTTCTCGAACTTGTCCTCGAGCTCGATCTCCTTGGCGACGGTGACGCCGTCCTTGGTGATGCGCGGGGCGCCGAACGATTTCTCGATCACGACGTTGCGGCCCTTCGGACCGAGCGTGACCTTGACGGCGTTGGCGAGGATGTCGACGCCGCGCAGCATGCGGTCGCGTGCGTCGCCGGCGAATTTAACGTCTTTGGCTGCCATGTGATGGTGCTCCTGGGTATGAACCCTCACCCTGAGGAGCGGGCACTTGCCCGCGTCTCGAAGGGTGAGCTGATGGGGAATTGTCTGTGGTCCATCCTTCGAGACGGCGGCTGTGCCGCCTCCTCAGGGTGAGGACCGAGTTTGGGGGGAGAGTATGTGGGTTAGCCCACCACGCCCATGATGTCCGACTCCTTCATGATGAGGAGTTCTTCGCCGTCGAGCTTGATCTCGGTGCCCGACCACTTGCCGAACAGCACCTTGTCGCCGACCTTGATGTCGATCGGGATCAGCTTGCCGGCTTCGTCGCGGCCGCCCGGTCCCACGGCAATCACTTCGCCCTCGGAGGGCTTTTCCTTGGCGCTGTCGGGGATGATGATGCCGCCCTTGGTCTTTTCGTCGGCGGTGATGCGCTTGACGACGATGCGGTCGTGCAGCGGACGGAACTTGGTCTTGGCCATAGGGAAATCCTCGGGTTGGTTGTAGAATGCACGGCCTCGGCGAGGGCGATGGCGCGTCCGGCACGGTGGGTGCCGGGCTTAGCAATCTCTCGCCGAGAGTGCTAATCGGGCGGCTCGGGGATATGGCCGAACGCCGGATGAGTCAAGCAAGGCCGCATTGGCGCCATGCCGTAACCCTCGGAGGCGATAAAGAGGGTTAAGGCCTTGGTGAGGCCAATATGGGATGGTCTGGAAACCATGTTGGCGTAACGCCATCATGACACCGGGGTCTCCGGGATCCTGCGGTCATGACAGGGGCCGTTGCTTCGACAGGTTTTTTACGCTTCGCTGCTTGGGACGGGCAGTCGGGGATGTTGCTCAGGGGATGATATGATCAAGTCACGCTACGCCCGCCCGGTCGCCAATCTGGCGATCGTCTCTGCCACGGCCTTGCTGCTCGGGGCGTGTTCGACGGGCGGTTTCAGCGGTTTCAGCTTCGGCAATTCCGAACCGCCGCCGCCGGCCGAACCGCCGCCGGCGCCAGAAATGCCGGCCTCCATCCGTTCGGAAGAGATCGTCGGCCGCTGGGGCCTCGCCTCCTACATGAATCCGGCCGACCGCGTCCGCACCGAGAATGCCGCCCGCGGCCAGTGCAAGAACCCTTACATCATCGGCGCCGGCCCGACCGGAGGCGTCATGATGCATCTCGCCGACGAGGCGACCCCGCAGGAGCTGCGCCTCAAGGGCTCGCCGAGCGGCAAGAATTATATCGGCCCGCCCGGCCCCGCCGGCAATCCGCAGGACCGCGAGATCGTCTCCTTCGATGGCCGGATTCTGGTGACCAAGTTCATCGACAAGGATGCCGCCGTTCGTTACGGTAACATGGTCTATGTCCGCTGCGCGCCAAGGGCGTAAGTTCTTCTGAAAGATCGGCGGCTTTCCCCTTCTCCCTCCCCCGCAAGAGCGGGAGAGGGAACACCGCTGGTGAAGCATGACCGCATGGCGCGACCTCGTTTTCGGACCGGGCCGCGCCGTTGTCGTTCTGGCGCTCACGCAGATCCTCACTTGGGGAATCCTGATCTACCCACCCGTACTGACTATGCCGCTTCTGACTGCGGCCCATGGCTGGTCGCTGGCGTTCGGTATGGCCGGCTTCACCCTTGGCCTCGTCACGTCGGGCCTGCTGTCGCCTTATGTGGGCGGCCTGATCGATCGTCACGGCGGCAATGTGGTGATGGCCTCCGGCGCGCTTGCCGGCGCGCTCGGCCTCGCCCTGATGCCCGTCGCCATGCATCCCGTCGCCTATTTCGCCTGCTGGCTGCTGCTCGGCACGGCGATGGCCACCAATCTCTATGACCCCGCCTTCGCCACGCTGACCCGTATCTTCGGCGCCAATGCGCGCCGGCAGATCACTTTCGTCACCTTTGCCGGCGGTTTTGCCTCCACCGTCGGCTGGCCGGCGACGCATCTGTTGCTCGCCAAACTCGGCTGGCAGGGGACGTATCTGACCTTCGCCGCGGTATTCGCCTTCGTCGTCGCCCCGCTGCACGCGTTCGCACTGCCGCGTCATGTTGCGGACATGCCGGTTTCGGTCCCGCAGACCGCCGCCGCGCCGGCGCAAGCCTTCCTGCCGCCGGCTGGAGCGGCATTCCTGCTGCTCGCCACCGCTTTCGCTCTCTACAGTTTCATTCTGTCCGGCGTCACCTCGAACCTGCTCGCGCTGCTCGATCGTGGTGGCCTTGGCGCCGCCGAGGCGGTGGCGGTCGGCGCCATGTTCGGCCCCGCCCAGGTCGCCTCGCGCCTTGCCGATTTTGTCCTGGCGAAGCGCACGCATCCGTTGTGGATCGCCCGCGGCGCCGTGGTGCTGGTAGCGTCGGCTTTCGCGCTGCTGGCGCTGCTCGGCGTGTCATTCCCGGTGGCGGCGCTGTTCGCCATCGGTTTCGGCGCCGCCAATGGCGTGATGACCATCGCCCGCGGCGCGCTGCCGCTGCTGATGTTCGGCCCCGTCGGCTATGGACGTGTCATCGGCCGCATCGCGCGTCCCGCGCAATTCGTGCAGGCCTTCGCGCCCTTCGTCGTCGCCTCGGCGGTGCAGACGCTGCCGGATCGCGGCGTGCTCGTTCTCGGCGCGGTAGCGGCGCTGGTCGTGCTCGGATGCTTCCTCGGAATCAAAACGCCGGGCGATGCCCGGCGTTGAACGTCGATTTCGATCGTAGGGCGGATGAGCGAAGCGTCATCCGTCCTGCGTCTGCGCTTCAGTTGAACAGCGCGTCGATATCGTCTTGCGAGGCGTGGCCGTCGTCGCCGTCGAGCTTCGGGCCGTTGAGCAGCTTCTCGTCATCGCTGCGATTGTCGATCTTGGCCGGCGCATGCGCCTTGATCTCGTCGACGCCGCCCCAGATGTCCATCATCGCGATGATGCGATTTTCGATGAACTTCATGGTGTTCATCACCTTGCTGATGCGCTGGCCGGTGAGGTCCTGGAAGTTGCAGGCCTCGAAGATCGAGACGACATTGTCGCTGATCTCTTCCAGCAATTGCCGCTGCTGTTCGGGAGAGCCGACCTTGCCGGCGGCAGCCGCCGCGTTGTCGATGGCTTCGGCCGCAGCGAGAATCTGCTGGGTGGCTTCCTCGGTGCCCCCGACGACCGCACCGAGTTCGCCATTGACCTTGGCCATCTCTTCGCCGTCGAAGCTCTTGCCGTGCAACACGGCGATTTCCTGCTTGGTGCGGGTGATGGCGTCGTGGATGAGGTCGAGTTCGATCTTCAGCTTTTCGCACTGCTCGATCTGCGCGCGATAGGTGGCGAGCAGGGCTTGTGCTTCCTCGATCTGCTTCTGCGCGGCAGCGCCGACTTCGTCCGTCACGGCATTGTATCCCGATGCGGGCGCCGCCATCTGTGCGCGGATGGCGCGCAGTTCGGCCATGATCTCGCGATGCATCGGCATCGACTCGCCACCATCGCTCTCGGTAGCGGAAGCAGGCGTGCCGAATACTTCTTCAATGCGAAATCGTTTGCGACGAACAGACATTGTGCCCCCCAACTCAACAAATATCCGGAGTGTCTTATACCAGCGAGTTTTAACGCGGGGTTCACGCGGAACATGTGCTTGTGTAGTTCGACGCATTTGACGCGAACAGGTGATTAACCATGGCTGTCCGGCGTTCATGCAAAAGTAACGCTAAGGATGAGAACCGCTGACATCGATGACGTGGTGAATCGAAACGGTGTTTTCGTTTACCAAAGCGAGGCGATTTTAACCTTAACTCGATGCCTGACAGCGCTCGCCTGAAGCGCGCGACGAAACAGTAAAGAGTACGTCGATGTTCAGAAAGCTCACCTGTGCGCTCCTTGCGAGTGCATCCTTTGTCGTTGTGAATGCAGTCCCTGCGGCGGCGATCGACGCCGTCACGCCTTACGCCCAGCCCGAAGTCATCTATGCCGCGCCGGTGCAGCGTCCGGCGCCGCAGCGCGTCGCCAGCCAGCGTGGCAATCTGGGCGGCGGCTTCATCGAGTTCCTGTTCAGCGACGGCGCCCATGGTTCGGACTATGGACCGAGCTATCGGAGCGCGCCGGATGCGCAGTATTCCTATGAGCCGCGCCGCCGCATGCTGCCGCCGATGGAGCCGGACCAGCGTGTGATGTATCAGCGCGAGGAGTCCATTGATCCGGCGCGTCCGGCGATGGACCCGAAATATCTGCCGCAGACCGTCGCCTATGACGGCAGGGAAGGCGCGGGCACCATCGTCGTCGACACGGCGAACAAGTTTCTCTATCTGGTGCAGGATGGCGGCAAGGCGATGCGTTACGGCATCGGCGTCGGCCGTCCCGGCTTCACCTGGCAGGGCGTGAAGACGATCACGGCGAAGAAGGAGTGGCCGTCGTGGACTCCGCCGAAGGAGATGCTGGCGCGGCGTCCCGATCTGCCGCGCTACATGGAAGGCGGTCCGGAAAATCCGCTCGGCGCGCGTGCCATGTATCTGGGCTCGTCGCTCTATCGCATTCACGGTTCGAACGAGCCCTGGACCATCGGTACGAATGTGTCGTCGGGCTGCTTCCGCATGCGCAATGAAGATGTGATCGATCTGTACGGCCGCGTGAATGTCGGCGCCAAGGTCGTGGTGATTTAAAGCGCCGTGCCATTCTTAACCTCTCCCCGTTCTTGACGGGGAGAGGTCGTCCGGCGTAGCGCAGCGAAGCCGGGCGGGTGAGGGGCATGGCACGCGTATGCAGCATACGCGCGCCATCGGATGGCTCCGATACGTTGCTCAATCCCTCAGAAGTTCTTCGATTCGATGGTTGTGAGTCCGGCGTTGGCCTTGTGCCATGCCCCTCACCCGATCTGGCTGCGCTTCGCTTCGCCAAATCGACCTCTCCCCGCGCAAGATGCGGGGAGAGGTTAAGGCAGCCGCCTTACGCGTAATCGCTGTCGTCCGAATCCATGTCCATGGCGTCGTAATCGCCATCGTCCTGATCCTGGTCCTGATCCTGGTCGTAATCGGCTTGGCGCTGGTCGCGGTCATATTGCGCCTGATCGAAATTGCCGGAGCCCTGCCGGTTCGATCCGATGTCGTTGACGCCTGCCTGATCCGCGAGGTTTCCGCCGGACGATCCGGAGTCGCTCCCCCACGGACTTCTGCCGCCGGCATTGGCGGCGTCGCTCAGGCCCTGTTGATGGCTGCCGCCCATCATGCCGCGGATGCTGTTGAGCAGCAGCGAGCCGCCGACCACGCCGGCCGCCGCCGCAGCAGCTGTGCCGAGGAACGAGCCGCCGCCACCGCCGGCCTGCGGCTGTGACTGTCCGAATGGCTGCTGGCCCATCGGCGGCTGGCCGTAGCCGCCTTGCTGGCCGTAACCGCCCTGACCATAGCCGCCCTGCGGCTGACCGCCGAGCACCTGACCGGTATTCCACGAGGGCCGGGCCGGCTCGGCCGGGCGCACGCTCGGCACGGAGCCGCGCGGGGCAGCGCCGCCTTGCGGCTGGCCGCCTCCGAACAGCGCATCGCGCATGGAATCGAGAAAACCGCCCTGCGGCGCCGGTTCCGGCGCGCCGCCGCGCTCCAGTTCCTGAATGCGGTCATGGGCGCGCTTCAACGCCTCGTCCTGCAGCAACACCGTCTGCACCAGTGCGTAGACGGCATTCGGCGCCTTGCGCTGGCCCTGCGCGATGGCGTCCAGCGCATCGGGGTCACGCGGCCCGCCTTCGACCTTGCTGAGCCGGTCAAAGAGATCGTCAACCAGTTGGCGTTCTTGCGGTGTCATGGCGTCCTCGTTGTCTTGGCGCACCCTTGGAGTGCACGCAGCATGTAATGACGCTTTGTGTCGGCAATAGTGCCCGGCGGATTAAATTTAGTTATGCGACCTTTCACCTCTCCCCGCTTGCGGGGAGAGGTCGCTGCTCACATGCGGAGCATGTGGGCGGCGGGTGAGGGGGGCCTCCACGCACGCCGCAGCGTGTGGAGAGCCCCCTCATCCGTCGTCGCGTTGCGACGCCACCTTCTCCCCGCAAGCGGGGAGAAGTCAAAAGAGCGTCACCTTCTTCTCGTCCAGCAACCGCACGAAATCATCGCTCGCCAGATACGCATATTCCCGCTCGCGCTGGTCGGTGAACGGGTCGAGATCGACCAGCACATCGTCCACATAACCGGGATGACACATCACGAGGCCGCCATCGGGCAGGCCGTCGAGAAACCGCGCCATCAGCGCACCGAAATCCGGGGCTTTCGCGAAATCATAGGCGCCGGCAAAGCCCGGATTGTACGCCACGCCGAGCCGTGCCGCCCGCTTGCGAAACGTCGCGCTCAGCGTATCCAGCAACAGCGCCTTCGGCGCATCAAGCCGCTGCGACAGCGGATGCACGCGCCCGGACTGGCGCACCCAGGCGCCGGGCGCTCCGGCTGTCACGGCGCGCAGGAATGGATCGCGCACCTGCGGAAAAGTCTGCACATGCTGATGGCCGTCCACATAAGCGGGTGGCGCTCCAAACAGCGTGACGAATTTGGCGATCTGCGCTGCGACTTCACCCTGGATCATTTCGGGATCGAGCCGGCGCAACGCGCCTGCCCGCAGCATCTTGCCCAGCGGCAGGAAGAGGCCGTCCAGCAGCGGACGATAATGCATGGTCAGCGGATGAAACGGCGACGTCAGCGTCACATGCAGGCCGATGGCGCAGTCGCGGTTCATGGCGACGACGCCCTGCAACGCACTCACGTCGTCGCGGCCGATGGCGGGGCCGACAACCATCACCGATGTCGCATTCAGCCGCTTGCGCGCGATCAGTTCGCGGATGCCGCGATTGACGCCAGGGCTCATGCCGTAGTCGTCGGCGCAGAGCGTGATTTTTCGCGGCATGCCGCCGCTCATTCCGCTGCAGTCCGACCAGGCGCGGCATTAGCCGCGCCGCCGGGTGCGAGCGTAGCCGCAGCTTCAGGCGCCGATGGCTTCACGCTGTGTTCGGCGATGAAATAGACCGGCCGCCCTTTCAGTTCGGACAGGATCTTGCCGATATACTCGCCGAGCACGCCGATCATGATCAGCTGCACGCCGCCGATGGTCATCACGCCGACGATGATCGAGGGATAGCCGGGCACGGATTTGCCGTCGACCATCGTCTCCCACAGGATCGAGATGCCGAACAGGAAGGCCGCGCCGGCAAACAGCACGCCGAACATGCTGGCGAGTCGCAGCGGCGCCACCGAGAACGAGGTGAGGCCTTCGATCGACAGGCCGATCAGTGCTTTCGGGTTGAACGACGACACGCCATGGGCGCGGGGCTGCGGCTCGTAATCGACGCGGAGCTGGCGGAAGCCGATCCAGGTGGCGAGGCCCTTGAAGAAGCGGTTGCGCTCGGGAAGCTGCCGGAGTGCTGCGGCGGCGCGCGGGGAGAGCAGGCGGAAGTCGCCGGCATCTTCCGGGATTTTCGTGCGCGCGCCCCAATTGATCAGCGCATAGAAACCGCGCACGGCCGTGCGGAGCAGGAAGCTTTCATTGTCGCGATGCGCCTTGGCCGTGAAAACCACGTCATAGCCATCGACGATCCAGTGATGCACCAGTTTCTCGACGAATGCCGGCGGGTGCTGGCCGTCGCCATCCATGAACAGCACGGCGCCTTTCTTGACGTGATCGAGACCGGCCATCAGCGCGGCTTCCTTGCCGAAATTGCGCGATAGCGAGATTACCTGCACGTCGATGTCGTCGGGCGGCAGCGTCTGTGCGATCTTCAGCGTGTCGTCGCGGCTGCCGTCATCGACATAGACGACCTCGCAGGCAAGGCCGTAGCGCGCCTTCAATGTGCGGGCGAGGCTGACGAGCTTGTCGTGCAGCGCGGCGAGGCCGGGCGCTTCATTGTAGCAGGGCACGACCAGCGAGAGGCCCTGCGCAGCCGCAGTGCGCGCGTCGGTGGTGAGGTCGGAAACGTCACTGCCCAGCATCATCGAGAAGGAATCCAATTAATCGAGTAGGCCGCTATTTGGTTCGCCGCCGTCAACTCCACCTGTCATCCCCGCGAAAGCGGGGATCCAGTAAACACTTACGGCAGTGATAAACCGCGTTTCCAGTGTTTACTGGATCGCCCGGTCAAGCCGGGCGATGACAATGGAATGTGTTGTTTCGCTTCACTCCACGCAATGACGAGCGGCTGTTTCGTTCTACCGCAAGAACGCCTCGAGCTTCGCAAACAGCGGGTTCTCGCGGTCGAGCACGTAATCCAGCGAGGCAACCGAGACGGTGTCCGCGCCGTGGTCGCGCAGAAAACTGCCCAGCGCGTAGATCTGCGCCGGAGGGCAGTGCAGCGTCACCATGCCGGACGAGGTCGGGCCGCCGAACGGCGACACCACGCCGAAGCGGTTGTGTGCCTCGTCGAGCAGCGCCCGGTTGCAGCCGGCGAAGCGCGTGCGCACTTCCTTGTACTTGCTGGCGCGGGCGCGGGCGGCGATGTGATCGAGGATCACGCGTGCGGTTTCGCGCGCGGCCGGCGACCAGTCGGCATCGCGCGAGGCGACGAGGTTGGCCTGGCTGCGCAGCATTACGCCGTTGTCGAGCACCTTGAGGCCGTTGGCAGCCAGCGTCGCACCGGTGGTGGTGATATCGACGATCAGCTCGGCGGTTCCGGTGGCCGGTGCGCCTTCGGTGGCGCCGGCGCTTTCGACGATGCGATAGTCCATCACGCCATGCGCGGCGAAATAGGCGCGCGTAAGGTTGATATATTTGGTCGCGACGCGCATGCGGCGATTGTGCTGGGCGCGAAACCCGGTGGCGACGTCGTCGAGATCGGCCATGGTGCGTACGTCGATCCACGCTTGCGGCACGGCAACGACTACATCGGCGCGGCCGAAACCGAGGCCTTCGATCAGCGCCACGCGCTTGTCGGCATCGACGATGTTCTCACGCAGCAGGTCTTCGCCGGTGATGCCGAGATGCACCGCGCCGCGTGCGAGGTTCGCTGCGATTTCGCTGGCGGAGAGATAGGCGATTTCGACATTGTCGAGGCCGGCGATGGTGCCGCGATAATCGCGCGCTCCGCCTGCTTTTGTCAGTGTCAGTCCGGCTCGGCTGAAGAAGGCTTCCGCATTTTCCTGCAGGCGTCCCTTGGACGGGACGGCGACGACGAAAGGTGATGTCATGACGCGTCTCCCGCGCGCGAGGAGAACGCGTCGATCCAGATCGAGAAGCCGACGGCAGGAATGGGATTTTGTGCGCCGAGTTGCGACAGCAGCTTGTCATAGCGACCGCCTGCGACCAGCGGCGGCTCGATGCCATTGCCGATGCCGTGCAGCTCGAATTCAAAGCCGGTGTAGTAGTCGAGCCCGCGGCCGAAGGCGGTGGCGAACTGGATCCGGCCGGTGTCGATGCCACCGGCAGCCATGAAGCCGATACGCTGTTCGAATTCGTCGATCGCCGCCGTGAGATCGAGCTTCGCGTCCGCCGCCAGCTTGCGCAGCTCGGCCACCGCATCGTCGGGCGTGCCCGCGATGGCGAGGAAGCGCTTGATGTGCCCCAGCGCATCCTTCGGCAGCGCGCCGCCCTTGAGCGTCGATTGTTCGAGAAAGCGGTCGGCGATTGCCGCGACCGAACGGCCGCCGAGATTGGTTGCTCCGGCAATCGACATGAGATCGGTGACCAGCGCCAGCGCCGCCTTGCGGTCGGAACCGGCGAGGGCGGCGAGAACGCCTTCGTACTCGTTCCGCACCGGCGACTCGGCCAGGGTCAACCGGTCGAGGTCTTGAGCAAGGTTCGCCTGGCGGTTGAAATCTTTCACCAGGCGGCGTTTCCAGACCGGATAGAGGTCCAGCGCTTCGATCAGGGCGGCGAACAGGGCGACGTCGCCCGTCTTGATTTCGACACTGGGTTGCCCCAGTGCGGCCGCAGCATTCAATGCCAGGACCAGCATTTCGGCGTCCGCAGCGGCGCGATCGGGACGGCCGAAGGACTCGATCCCGGCTTGCTGGAATTCGCTAGGTTTTCCATGGCGATAGCGGAAAACCGGGCCGAAATAACTGAACCCTGCCGGCTGCCCGGCCGCTGTCGAGGCGAGATAGTCCCGCGCCACCGGAATCGTCAGATCCGGCCGCAGGCACAGTTCTTCACCCGACAAATCCGTCGTCAGATACAGGCTTTTGCGGATATCCTCGCCGGAAAGGTCGAGAAACGGCTCCGCCGGCTGCAAAATCGCCGGCGACGCATGAACATAGCCCGCCTCGGCAAACGAGTGCAGCAGGGTGTCCGTCCAGGCGGGTTTGGTCATCTCGAAGTCCAGCGATTCCAATTGTGTAGCGTCTGGCGCAGCCCTTAGCACGCCGCTGGCGACGTTTCGACCATCTTTGGGAAAGTGGATTAATTGAAGTCCTACGGCTGGGTAGTCCAATCGCCCAGCACAGCCTGGGTCACCGCCAGTGCAGCCACCGCCGCGGTATCCGCCCGCATGATCCGTGGCCCCAGCGCCAGCCGCAGAATGTTTGGCTGCTTCAACAGAAGTGCCCGTTCTTCCTCGGCAAATCCGCCCTCGGGTCCGATCAGGATGTCGATTCCGCCAGCCGAAGCAGCGCGCGCGCCGGCCAGGGCGGCGATCGGATCGGCGACTTCTGCAGCTTCGTCGCAGAAAATCAGCAGCCGGTTGCTGTCGCGCTGATCCAGGAACTTGCCGAAATTCAAGGGTTCGGCGACCTCCGCGATGCTGAGAATGCCGCATTGTTCAGCGGCTTCCACCACATTCGCGCGCATGCGCTCGGTATTGACCCGGCTCGCCTGCGTATAGCGCGTGATCACCGGTTGCAGCTTAGCCGCGCCCATCTCGATGGCTTTCTGCACCATGTAGTCCAGGCGCGCATGTTTCAGCGGTGCGAAGGCGTAGGTAACGTCGCGCAGCCGGTCCTGCGCGCGCATCGGCTTGAGAACCAACAGCCTGTCGGCGCGTTTGCCAGCGGCGATGGCGGCCTGCCATTCGCCGTCGCGGCCGTTGAAGACCAGCACCGGATCGCCCGCATTCAGGCGCAGGACATTGCCGAGATAGTTGCTCTGGCTGCGGTCGAGGGCGATGGCCGCATCCGTCGCAAGGCTTGCGTCAACATAGAGGCGGGGGCTGCGGAAATCCGATTGCGGCATGGTTCATGTTCCATTCAAGGCCGATGCTTTACCGCAGTTGCGGCGAAATGCCATGCGCCGATCGCGGCACGGCGCCGCGCTGCTGCCCAAATCGGCCGTTTATTGGTGGGTTGTTAAGGCTTGGCAGGAATCGTAGAAGTGCCTGAATCAGGATGGCTTCTGCCCCGTTTTGGTGGGCGTGTGCTGCCGGAGGAAAATCTGTGATCATCCGCCGTTTCATTGCGCCACTCGCTGTGGCCGCGTTCGCGATGCATATCGCTGGTGCTTATGCGCAGGGCGCGTTCCCGGCGCCGCTGCCGGGCCAGAGCGCCGCGCCTGCGAACGCATCGCCGTTTCCGCCCGTGAACGGTGCGCCTGCGCCTGCGCCTGCGGCTGCATCTCCATTCCCGCCCGTCGGCGGCGCACCGGCCGCGGCAGCGCCGAGCGCATTTCCATCGGGCGGCGCCGCGCCGTTCGGTGGCGGCTTTGCGCCGCCGCCAGAGCAGCAGGCGGGTCCGCCCGGTGGTGACGATTGTATGAAGGGCTTCATGCCGCTTCGTCAGGAAGCCGAGAAGCGTGGTGCCGCAATCAAGGCTGCGAGCGAGCGCCGTGCGCCACCCGACGAAGCATGTAAGCTCATCTCTGCCTTCTCGCAGAGCGAGATCAAGATGATCAACTATATCAAGGCCAACAAGACGAAGTGCGGCATTCCCGACAATGTCGCCTCGCAGATGCAGGCTGGTCACAAGAACACCGAAGGCATGCGCCAGAAGGTCTGCGCCGTTGCACGTGGAGGCGGTGGCGGTGGTGGCGGCCCGGTCGCTGCGCCGCGTCTCAGCGATGTGCTTGGCTCGTCGGCCTCGCTGCCCGACGCATCCACCGCGCGCAAGAGCGGCGGCACCACCTTCGATACGCTGAACGGCAACGTTCTCACCCGATGAGCGACGCGGCTGCTCGCGTTGCCGATGCGACCGCCAACAATTGGGTCGATCGCGTAGCCCCTCTGTGGTCGCGCCCCTATCTGAGGCTGTCGCGGTTCGACCGCCCCATCGGCTCCTGGCTGCTGCTGATGCCATGCTGGTGGTCCGCGGCGCTCGCCTCCGGCGTTGCGGGGCGGCTCGATCAGCTGCTCCAGATGATCGTGCTGTTCTTCATCGGCGCTTTCGTCATGCGCGGCGCCGGCTGCACCTGGAACGACATCACCGATCGTGATCTCGATGCCAAGGTCGAGCGTACCCGCTCGCGGCCGATCCCGGCGGGGCAGGTGACGGCGAAGAAGGCATTCGCCTGGCTCGTTCTGCAGGCGCTGATCGGCCTCGTCGTACTGCTCCAGTTCAACAGTTTTGCGATTGCGACCGGCATCGCCTCGCTGGCGATCGTCGCAGCCTACCCCTTCATGAAGCGCATCACCTATTGGCCGCAGAGCGTGCTCGGCCTTGCGTTCTCATGGGGCGCGCTGATGGGCTTTGCCGTCGTCTTCGCCCGTATCGATGCGATGGCGCTGCTGCTCTATGCCGGCTCGATCTGCTGGGTGATCGCCTATGACACGATCTACGCGCATCAGGACACAGAAGACGATGCGCTGATCGGCATCAAGTCGACGGCGTTGCTGTTTGGTGCACGCACCCAATCGGCATTGATCGTTTTTTACGGTCTGGCTGTCGCATTGATCAGCGTTGCGCTGCGGCTCGGCGGCGCAGGCTGGCCGGCATGGATCGGTCTGATCGCTTTTGCTGCGCATCTCGCCTGGCAGATCACGCGCATCGACATCAAGGATTCCGCGCTGTGCCTGCGGCTGTTCAAGTCGAACAGGGATGCGGGACTGCTGTTGTTTGCGGGACTGCTGGTGGATGCGATGATGCGGGCTGCGTAGGGCGGATGAGCGAAGCGTAATCCGCCGACCGAGTGTGTAGGACAAAGAGCGGCGGATTACGGCTTCGCCTGATCCGCCCTACGATTCCTCAATTCCGCGCGATGATCTCGCGCTCGCCCTTGTAGCTGCCGGGCGCGTTGAGCAATGCGCCGACGCGGCGGCGCATCAGGAATTTCGGGCGACGTTCGCGAATAGCGTTACGACGACGGCGGCGCTGCGCCGGCTCGGCTGCTTTCTCTTCCGGCAATTGCGGAAGAGCGAAGATTTCGCTCCACATCGGCCAGGCCATCTCGATCTCCTCCATGTCCGAGCTCACGAGCAGCGGGATCGACAATGACGGGTCGCGATGCTTCAGCACGAGCATCTTGCCGTCGTCGAGACCGCGCAGCGCGACACCCATGAAATCGCTGACGCGCACATTGATTGCCATGCGCATGCCGCGGACGGCACGGTGCAGGACGACGCGCTCGCGATGCAGTTCGACACGCCGAATGCTGCCGTCGGCGCGGGTATCATGCGCTTCGAAACGAAGCGGTAGTGAGTGGGGATCGAGCCGCACGGTGCTGCTCGATCCCACGGTCGATGGTGAGGCCGAAGCCTCGGTTGCTGTTTGATGCCTCACGGCTTTTTATCTCCCCGCCGGAATTATGCTCCCGGTCGATGGGAGGAGCTTGCCAGAGGGCGCGCCGAATTAGCTTAAAAAGGCTGGTTAAGAGAATGCGACCTGGATCGCATGCTTGACGAATGCCAAACCGGAATGCTTGACGAGTTCTTGCCGCGGGTTTGAAAATTCGATTGAACCCGTGTGGCAAATGCTTGAAATCCCTGCAAAACAGGCACATCTGTAGAGCTTGGCCGCAGCCGCCCCGACGGGTTCAAATCCAGGGATATTGTTCGTGATCTCTTCACCAAACGCATCGTCCAGTCGATCCGACAATTCTGACCTGCTCGATCAATCCGCATTATCCAATCTGGCGCAACGCCTGGTCGAGGCAGCGAAGCGTGCAGGCGCCGATGCGGCCGATGCGGTCGCGGTGCGCGGTGTCTCGCATGGCGTCGAGGTGCGCGACGGCAAGGTCGAGGCTTCGGAGCGCTCCGAAGGCGACGACGTTGGGCTGCGCGTCTTTGTGGGGCAGCGTCAGGCCGTGATCTCCACCAATGACATGTCCGGCGATAATGCTGCGCAACTTGCGGAGCGCGCGGTGGCAATGGCGCGCGTCGCGCCCGACGATAAATATGTCGGCCTTGCCGATCCCGATCTGCTGGCGAAGACATTTCCCGATCTCGACGTGCTCGATCCCGTCGTGCCGTCGGTCGGCGAGCTCGAGCGTCGGGCCATCGAGGCGGAAGAAGCAGCGCTGGCAGTGAAGGGTGTCACCAAGTCCGGCGGCGCATCGGCCTCGACGGGTATCGGTGGCATGGTGCTGGTTACCTCGACCGGCTTCCATGGCTCCTATCTGCGTTCCAGCCATGGGGTGTCGATGACGGCGATCGTCGGCGACGGCACCAATATGGAACGTGACTACGATTTCTCCTCGGCACTGCATGCATCGGACCTCGCTTCGCCTGCCGCTGTCGGTAAGCTCGCGGGCGAGCGTACGGTTGCGCGTGCCAATCCGCGCAAGGTCGCGACTTGCAAGGTGCCGGTGGTCTATGATCCCCGCGTCTCGAATTCGCTGGTCGGTCATGTGATCGGTGCAGCGAATGGCGCGTCCGTGGCGCGCAAGACGACTTTCCTGAAGGACAGCCTCGGCCAGCAGTTATTCGGCAGCAAGATCCGCATCGTCGACGACCCGTTGCGCGTGCGCGGCCTGCGCTCGCAGAGTTTCGATGCCGAAGGTGTCGCCACAGTGAGGCGTGCGATCATTGACGAGGGTGTGCTGACCACATGGCTGCTCGATTGCGCCACAGCGCGCGAACTCGGACTACAGACGACGGGCCACGCCCATCGTGGCGTCTCGTCCTCGCCGTCGCCGGGGGCCTATAATCTGCATATGGAGGCCGGCGAGGTCTCGCCCGAAGATCTGATTGCCGACATCAAGGAAGGCTTTTACGTCACCGATCTCATCGGCTCCGGCGTCAATGGCGTCACCGGAGACTATAGCCGCGGTGCCGGCGGCTTCTGGATCGAGAATGGCAAGCTGACTTACGCGGTCAGCGAGATCACTATAGCCGGCCATCTGTTCGAGATGTTCAAGTCGTTGACCCCGGCCAATGACCTTACGTTCAAATACGGGGTCAACGCGCCAACCGTGCGCGTCGAGGGACTGACGATTGCCGGACGCTGATAAATCCGCACAATTGGCGCGCGATTTTGCGCTGATGGAGCAGACCGTTCGCGAGGCCGGCATGCTTGGTCTCACGATGTTCCGCACTGAATTGCGTAAATGGATCAAGGGCGAATCGTCGCCGGTCTCGGAAGCCGATATCGCGCTCAACGACCTGATCGAGAAGCGCCTGCGCGCCGCCACGCCGGATTATGGCTGGCTGTCGGAGGAAAGCGCCGATGACGACACCCGCCTCGACAAGCGGCTGACCTGGATCATCGATCCCATCGACGGCACCCGCAGCTATCTCGCCGGCCGTGAGGACTGGTGCGTTTGTGTCGCACTGGTCGAGCGTCATCGGCCCATCATGGCTGCGGTGTATGCACCGTCCACAGATGAATTTTTTCTGGCGGCGCGCGGGCAAGGCGCCACCTGTAATGGCCGGCCCGTCCAGGCCTCGTCGGGTGTCGCGCTCGATTTCTCCCGCGTCGCCGGCCCCAAGCCTCTGGTGGAGCGCTTGACCCACCCGCGCCAGGACCTGGCGTTGCATCCGCGGATCGGATCGCTGGCGTTGCGGCTGTGCTGGATTGCCAATGGGCGGCTGGATGCGGCCTTTGCCGGCGGGCAGAGCCGGGATTGGGATCTGGCGGCTGCGGATTTGATCGTGCATGAAGCGAATGGTAGAATGAGCGAGCTTTCGGGCGATCTCATCCAATACAATCGCCTGGACGTCACGCATGGGTTGCTGGTAGCAGCGGGGGCCGATCGTCATGCCCATATCGTTGAGCAGTTCCGGGCCAACCGGGCATAACCAGCCGCACCTCCTTTTTCTGCAAAACTGATCGCAGCCGGCCGCTGCAGGAAGAACCTATGTCCGACACACCACAGCAACTGCTTCATCTGGTCATCGGTGGCGAGCTCACGGATCTGAAGGGTATTACCTTCAAGGATCTCGACAAGGTCGATATCGTCGGCGTGTACCCCAACTACGCGTCGGCGCTGGTCGCCTGGAAAGCCAAGGCGCAGTCCACGGTCGACAACGCTCACATGCGCTACTTCATCGTCCATCTCCATCGGCTGCTCGATCCGGGCCAGGACGCAAAGCCCACCACTTGAAACGTCTGCTGCGAAACACGCTGCGCAGCAGCTGGGTACAACGCGCCGCGGGATTTCTCGCGGCCGAATTTTTGCGCCTTGTGTGGAAGACGAACAAGTTCACTTTCGACCCCGTCGACGTCTATGACATCGTCGAGCCGCAGATGCCGGTTATCCTGGCGTTCTGGCATGGTCAGCATCTGATGACGCCGTTCATCAAGCAGAAGGACTACCGCGGCGCGGTGCTGATCTCGAAGCATCGCGACGGCGAGTTCAATGCGTTGGCCGCAGAACGGCTCGGCATCGCCACCGTGCGCGGTTCGGGCGATCATGGCGGCGCATTTCATCGCAAGGGCGGTGTCGGCGCCTTTAAGGAAATGGTGCGGGTCCTGGAAAGCGGCGTCAACATGGCGCTCACCGCGGATGTACCGAAGCGCGCGCGTGTCGCCGGTCTCGGCATCATCATGCTGGCGCGCGAGAGCGGGCGGCCGATCATGCCCTTTGCGATGGCGACCAGCCGCTTCTATCAATTCAACAACTGGGATCGCACCACCATCAATCTGCCGTTCGGTCGCGGCGTTCTCGTCGGCGGAGAGCCGATCGAGGTGCCGCCGGATGCCGACGGCGCTGTCATGGAAGAGCTGCGTCGGCGGCTCGAAGCAACGCTGAACGACGCCACGCAGCGCGCCTATGAGGCTGTCGGTCGGCCCGATGGCAATCGCCATGGAACGCGCCATGGCTGACGCTCTGCCGATCACGCTGCGCGCCTATCGCAGCCTGTCGGCGTCGCTGACGCCGATGATGCCGCTGTTGATCAACCGACGCTTGCGAAATGGCAAGGAGGACCCCGAGCGGATCGACGAACGCCGCGGCATCTCAGCGATCGAACGGCCGTCCGGGCCCTTGGTCTGGGTGCACGGTGCGAGCGTCGGCGAAGTGCTGGCCGCTGCGGCATTGATCGAACGTCTGCGCGCCTCGAAGGTGCGCATCCTTCTTACATCGGGCACGGTGACATCGGCCGGTATCATCGCCAAGCGATTCCCGCCGGATATCATCCATCAATACATTCCCTACGACTCGCCCCGCTATGTCGCGCGTTTCCTCGATCACTGGCATCCGAGTCTGGCGTTGTTCATCGAGAGCGACCTCTGGCCGAACATGATCCTGTCCGCCGCGAAACGGCGGCTTCCCATGGCGCTGATCAACGCACGGATGTCACAGCGCTCGTTTCCGCGCTGGCAGCGGATGTCGAAGACCATCGCGGCCTTGCTCGGCCGTTTCGAGATGTGTCTCGCCCAATCCGATACCGACGCCGAACGCTTCGACGCCCTGGGGGCCCGCAGCGTGCTCGTGACCGGCAATCTGAAATTCGACGTTCAGGCGCCGCCCGGCGATGCCGCCAAACTCGATGCGTTGAAAGGGGCAACCCACGGGCGTCCGATCGTCGTCGCGTCATCCACGCATCCCGGCGAAGAGGAGATCATCCTCGAAACGCATAAGGCGCTGACGAATTTCTTTCCGTCATTGCTCACCGTGATCGTGCCGCGCCATGCCCACCGTGGCGGAGCCATTGCAGATATGGTCGTTGCGGCCGGCAGCCGTGTGGCGCTGCGGTCGCGTGCGGATCTGCCCGGCGCGGATACGGATATCTATGTCGCCGACACCATGGGCGAGCTCGGGGTGTTCTATCGCCTCACGCCGGTGGTCTTCATGGGCGGCTCGCTGGTGCCGCACGGTGGGCAGAATCCGATCGAGCCGGCCAAGCTTGGCGCGTCCATCGTTCACGGGCCGCATGTGTTCAACTTTACGGACGTCTATGATGCGCTCGATCGGGCCGGTGGCGCGCGGCAGGCGAATTCGTCCGAACAACTCGTCAAGCAGCTGGGCCAGATGCTCGGCGACGTCGCTGCGCGCGATGCGGCGATCGATGCCGCGAAGCAGGTCGTTGCGCGCCTTGGCGGCGCGCTGGACCGCACGCTCTATGCGCTGGAACCCTATCTGATGCAGCTTCGCTTCGAGATGTGGGGGCATCATGCGTGAACCGGCGTTCTGGCAGCAGCGGAACAGCTTGCTGTCGCGCCTGTTGATGCCGCTCGGTGCCGTCTATGGCGAGATCGCCGCCTCGCGCATGATGCAGCAGGGGACGGTGGCCGGCATCCCCGTGATTTGCGTCGGGAATTATCACACCGGAGGTGCAGGCAAGACGCCCACCTCATTGGCCTTGGTAAAATTGCTGCGCGAACTCGGCGAGACACCGGTGGTGCTCAGCCGCGGTCATGGTGGCAGACTGCGCGGGCCGGTGAAGGTTGAGCCGGGTCGTCACAGCGCTGCCGATATCGGCGATGAGCCTCTTATGATGGCCCGCGAGGTGACAGTGGTTGTCGCGCGGGATCGCGTGAATGGCGCAGCGCTGGCGCGCTCCACCGGCGCCAGCGTGATCGTGATGGACGATGGTTTTCAGAATCCGGCGCTGGCGAAGGATTTGTCGCTCATCGTGATCGACGGCAATCGCGGTCTCGGCAACGGTCGCATATTTCCCGCCGGTCCGCTGCGTGCGCCATTGGATCGTCAGCTCGCTCGCACGGACGGCCTTGTGGTGATCGGCGATGGCGTCGCTGCTGCCGGCGTTGCCGCGATGATCCATGGCCGTGGCGGCAAGGTGTTTACGGCCCGGCTGAAGCCGGCGGCTGTGTCGATGCAGGGGCTGCAGGGCAAGCGCGTGCTCGCTTTTGCGGGGATCGGTGATCCCGACCGCTTTTTTCGCACCCTGAAGAACGCCGGTGTCGATGTCGCAGTGAAAAAGGCGTTCGCCGATCACCATCCATATACGTCTGCCGAGATCGAGGCACTGGTCGTGCAGGCCCGCAGCGAAGGGCTGACGCTGGTGACGACGGAGAAGGATCTGGTGAAGCTGCGCGGCATCTCCGCGGCAGCGGAGATCGTCGGTTTTCCCGTTGTCCTCGATGTCGAGGACAAAGAGGGGCTACGCAATTTCGTTCGCGAAGGGCTCAATCGCGCACGAGCCGGGACGAGGCGATAAAGCGTAAGGCGGATAAGCGAAGCGTAATCCGCCTTGCGGACTACTTCACCTGCTCCGGATAATGTCGCTTCAGCACCGCCGTGTGCGTCGCATAGGCCTCCTGCCGGTCGACGCTCCAATATTTCAGTTCATCCAGCGGGATGCGTTCGCCCGAAACGGCGCAGGTCACATATGTGCCCGGTGCGACGACGCGAAAATCGCCGTCGAGATATTGCAGCTTGGCTTCGCCGTGGCCGGATGGCCCGAATTTGTTGAGCACGGCTGGTCTCCTGGAATGCTCTGCCCGGGTGCCCGCAGGCGGATCGATGGTTCTTCACCATAGATAGGGCTTTCGCGGCGCGAATGAAAGCGCCGGGGAAGCCGACCTTGTACCGCTGATCTGGTCGGCGGGCCAGCAGCCGCCGGCCGCAGATCATGCTTCAGCGGCTGATCCGCGCGTCCGCGACGGCTCGCTGGAACAGTGCGGTCATAGCCTCGGAAATACCTTGGGTCGGGCTGACCTCGAAATAGAAGCCCGGCGACGCACATGATTGCATATTGGTTGCGATTTCGCTGTTCGTGGACGGTCCGAAGGGACCTTTGTTGAACGGTGCGATCCACGTATTGTACCAGGCGTTGGTCGGTAGATCGAGATAGGTCGTGTAAAGGACCGCGATCTTGACGCCACGATTCTTGATCGCGGTGCAGAGCGATGGATCGAGCGGGGACTGGCACCGCCCGCCGGTGGTCTTCTTCAGGCATCCGGATGGATTGTACTCATCGGCCACGCCGTCCGAGACGAAGAAAAGATACTTGGCAGGCGCGTTCGCTGTTCCGTTTCCGGTATTTGCGATCGCCTTGTCGATCGCCGGAATGACGGACGAAAACTGCGTATCCTGATCGTTATTGTCGTTTTGGCCATTGACGGACATCAGATCGATCGCTCCTGCCGCAGTTTTCGCGCTCGACAGGCTCGAGGACAGGCTGAACAGCGGCCGAAGGCTTGCAGTCGCAGCGCTGCCGCCGAAATCGTAGATCGCGACCCTGAACTGGTTGGGATAGGTCTGGGTCGCAGCCGCGGTATCCATCAGGCTTTGAGTGGCAGACCGCAGCACATCGATACGCGTGGTGACGCCAAGCTTTTTGGCGAGCAGGTAATAGTTCGACTTGTTCGCGGTGTCATGGCAGGCAAATGCGCATTTGTCGGATGTGTTGTTGACCATCATCGCGACGTCCGCGGGCGTTGCTCCGACACCCATCGACGGCGAATTGTCGAGCAGAAGGTAGAAGTCGATGAATTGGGGCATCGTGGCCGTGGCGGTCGCGACGCCGGTGACGGTCAGTTTCGGAAAGCCGATGATGGAAGTGAACGTTGTCGGGACGTCAGCCGAAAACTGCATGCTGGACGTCACGATACCATTGGTTCTCGATACTTTGGCAGTTACGCTATTGATCGTGTAGCCGCTCATGCTCGCGGTATTGGCGTAGAAATAGTTGATCGCCGTGGTCGAGCCGCCGGGAACGTCGCCATCAGCGGACATCGAGCCGGCTGTGGCAAATGCTGTCGATTTCTGAACGATCGCACCGATGGCGGCAGAATCGAGCGCGCCCTGCAGCTTGGAGCGGATCATTGCAGCGCGACCGTGATCGATGGCCCCGCCCATGAACGATAGGAGCGGTACGGAGGCCAGCGCGAAGATAACAGCGACGTTCCCCTGGCGATCCCTGACGTAGGAATTAAAGTTAAATCGAAAATTCCTAAACATGAAAATGTGTGCTCGTTCTGAGTACGGACGGGCAGATGAGTACCTATGGAAAATCAACTAAAGGTTATGAAAGGCGATACGAATCGAAATAACGGTGCCAGCGGTATTTCGGTGGCGTCCGGTCAGATGAACGGTCGGCATCCTGGCGGATGCGCATGTTCAAGAGGCCAAAAGAAGCGCGTCCGGGACACGATGCCATCAAAGCAGAAGCTGCTCTAGAACAGATCGCCCTGGTCAATCTTGGCAGTGCGCTTCGATGTTTTAGGTTTCGGGGCAGCTGATCTCTCTGCGCGCGGCGATGCCGGCGCTGCACCGTCGGCCGTCACATCGATGCGGCCATCGGCAAATTCAATGTTCAATCGTGCGCCGGCATTGACACCCGCCATTTCGTGCACGGCGGTTCCGTTCTCGTCGCGCACCAGCGCGAAGCCGCGGGCGAGGACGCTGCGATAGGAGAGCGCAGCGAGCAGTTTGTTGGAGGCTTCGGCGCGCGCCGCGTGACGCTGCAGCAGCGTCGTCAGCGCGCGGCGGGCACGTTCGCTCAAGCGTAGGGCGCGTTCGCGATCTCTCGCGATCGCGTTGCGCTGAGCCTGCTCATTGGCGGATTTCGACGCTTTGAGGCGCAGTTCGAGATTAGCGAAACGGTCGCGGCGCTGGCGCAGCAATGCGCGAGCCGAGAGCTTCAGGCGCTCGCCGCACACCGCCTGCCGCTGCGTCGCATGGGCGATCTGCGCGCGCAACACGCGCAGCGTCAGGCCGGATGCCGCCTGCACGAAGCGGCGATGATGCGCATGGGTATTGGCTCTGAGCGCGCGCGGCAGCGAGGCGCCGGCGCTGTCGAGACGCTGGCGCGGGATCGCAAGCAGATCGGCGGCGTTGGGCAAGGCACGTGCGGCCGCACGCAGCTCGTTGCGGCGGGATTCCTGCGCACGCTGCCAGCACAGCATCATGCGGCGTTCGAAGGTGCCGATCTCCACCAGGAGCTCCGCCCGCACCGGCACGGCCATCTCAGCTGCAGCCGTCGGTGTCGGCGCGCGCCTGTCGGAGGCGAAATCGATCAACGTGATGTCGGTCTCGTGGCCGACGGCCGATATCAGCGGAATCATGCTCTCGGCCGCGGCGCGCACCACGACCTCTTCGTTGAACGACCACAGGTCTTCCAGCGAACCTCCGCCGCGGGCGACGATGAGGAGGTCGGGGCGCGGAATCTTGCCGCCAGCCTCCAGCTTGTTGAAGCCGTGGATCGCTGCCGCCACCTGTTCGGCCGAGCCCTCTCCCTGCACGCGCACCGGCCACACCAGCACATGGCGGGGGAAGCGATCGTTCAGCCGATGCAGGATATCGCGGATGACGGCCCCGGTCGGCGAGGTGACGACGCCGATCACTTCGGGCAGCCACGGCAAAAGCTGCTTGCGTGCTTCGTCGAACAGGCCCTCGGCGCCGAGCTTGCGCTTGCGCTCCTCCATCAGCGCCATCAGCGCGCCGACACCCGCGGGCTCCAGGGCCTCGATGACGATCTGGTATTTCGATGAGCCGGGATAAGTTGTCAGCTTGCCGGTGGCGATGACTTCGAGGCCTTCCTGCGGCCGAAACCGCATCCGGCCATGCACGCCCTTCCAGATCACAGCCTCGATCTTCGCGCTCTCGTCCTTGAGCGAGAAATAGCAGTGGCCGGAGGAATGAGGCCCGCGAAAACCGGTGATCTCGCCGCGGACACGCACGTTTCCGTAAGCGTCCTCCACCGTCCGCTTCAGCGCCTGGGAGAGCTCCGAGACGGTGAATTCGGCAGAATTGGTGAGCGGGGCGGCTGCGGCTTTGGGCATCGGGATCTCAAGCTGTTGCGGCAGCGGATTAGCATGCTAAACGCTGGCAAAACCATCTAAAACCCCAGCCAGGCAGTCTTCCCATGAACATTCTTCTCATCGGTTCCGGTGGTCGCGAGCACGCGCTGGCATGGAAACTGGCCGCATCGCCGCTGTTGACGAAGCTATGGTGCGCGCCGGGCAATGCCGGCATCGCGCGGGAAGCGGAGTGCGTCGCGCTGGATGTTGCGGATCATCCTGCCTTGATCAAATTCTGCCGCGACAACAAGGTCGATTTCGTCGTCGTCGGCCCGGAGGCACCGCTTGCGGCCGGCATCGTGGACGATCTCGCCGCGGCGGGCATCAAGGCGTTCGGGCCGAGCAAGGCCGCGGCTCGCCTGGAAGGCTCGAAGGGCTTTACCAAGGATATCTGCAAGGCCAACAATATCCCGACCGCCACCTATGAACGCTTCAGCGATGTGGACAAGGCCAAGGCCTATATCCGCGCCCGGGGCGCGCCGATCGTTATCAAGGCAGACGGGCTGGCCGCCGGCAAGGGCGTCGTCGTCGCGATGACGCTGCAGGAAGCCGAGAATGCCATCGACATGATGCTCGGCGGCGGTTTTGGCGCAGCCGGCGCCGAAGCCGTTGTGGAGGAATTCCTGGTCGGCGAGGAAGCCTCGTTCTTCGTGTTATGCGATGGCGAGAACGCATTGCCGCTGGTGGCGGCGCAGGATCACAAGCGTGCTTTCGACGGCGACAAGGGCCCGAATACGGGCGGCATGGGCGCCTATTCACCGGCGCCGGTTTTCACCGATGCTATCCAGAAGCAGACCATGGACGAGATCATCCTGCCGACGCTGAAGGCCATGAAGGACATGGGATGCCCCTACAAGGGCGTGTTGTTTGCAGGCCTGATGATCACCGAAGACGGCCCGAAGCTGATCGAATACAACGCCCGCTTCGGCGACCCCGAGACGCAGGTGCTGATGGTCCGCCTGATGTCGGACCTGCTGCCGGCGCTGATCGCGTCGGCCGACGGCCAGCTCAAGAATTTCGATCTGCGCTGGTTTCCGGACCCGGCGCTGACTGTCGTCATGGCCGCCAGGGGATATCCCGGCGACTATGACAAGGGCACCCGGATCGCGGGTATCGACCGCGCCGAACAGATCGAGGGTGTCGAGGTCTTCCACGCCGGAACCAAGGCTTCGGGCGACTGGATCCTGGCCAATGGTGGGCGCGTGCTCAACGTGACCGCTTCCGCCAAGACCGTCGGGGAGGCCCAGCGCCGTGCGTATGAAGCCATCGGCCTGATCAATTGGCCCGAAGGCTTTTGCCGCCGTGATATCGGCTGGCAGGCGGTCGCGCGCGAACGCCAGGGTAAGTGACGGTATTGGGAGACGCCCCTAGCGCCGCGCCTGAAAAAAGTCGCGGAGCAGCTTGGCGGCTTCCGTCTCACCCACTGCCGAATAGACCTCCGGCGCATGATGACAGGTCGGCGAGGCGAAAAACCTTACGCCGGACTCCACGCCCCCGCCCTTCGGATCGGCCGCTCCGTAATAGAGCCGGCGGATGCGGGCGAAGGAGATTGCCCCGGCGCACATGGTGCAGGGCTCCAGCGTGACATAGAGATCGCAATCCACGAGCCGTTCCGAACCGAGCCTTTCGGCGGCCTGACGGATTGCGAGTACTTCGGCATGGGCGGTGGGGTCGCGGTCGGTCAGGGTGCGGTTGCCGGCGGTGGCGATCACCTGGCCATCCCGCACGATCACGCAACCAATGGGGACTTCGCCGGCTTGTGCGGCGGTTTCAGCGGCCTGCAGGGCCAAATCCATGAAAGAAGGGGTGGTCAAAAGCTCGTTTCCTGCGCGAAACTCTGCTACGGAGTGGCCTTCAGCAAAGCGGATTCTGCTTCGTCCTGCGTCGCCGCGTGCGGCCCGCGAATGCCTCCGCGCTCAACCCAATTCAGCTTCCGCTGCAGCGAGACCCTTCATGCCCCGCGATAACGATAAAAACAACGGCCCCTCGCGCGGCCGGCCATCTGGTGGCAAAGGCCCGGGTAAGGGCGGCCGTTCGGGCGCCGCACGTGGGCCGGAGAAGAAGTTCGCCAAGCGCGACGGCAGTTATACACCGCGCTCGCAGGGTGGGGGTGGCGAAAAGCGGTCGTTTGGCAAGCGCGATGGCGATCACGCGCCGCGCCGTGATTATGGCGATGGGCCGCGTCCACGTTTCAATCGCGATGAGCGTCCCGCGCGCGGTGATGGCGATCGTCCGTCGCGTGGTCCGCGCAAGGAATTCGGTGACCGCCCGCCGCGCCGCGATCGCGACGATACACGTCCGGCCGGTCGGTTCTCAGAAAAGAAGTTTGGTGATCGCAAGCCGCGTGATGGTGATCGTCCTTTCAGCGCGCGCCCGTCGCGTGACAGTGATCGCCCGCGTGGTGACCGCTCGTTCGGCGATCGCAAGCAGCGCGAAGGTGCCGGCGAGAAGCGCGTCTATGCGCCGCGTGGCGATCGTCCACAGGGCGACCGGCCGTTTGGCGAGAAGAAATTTTCCCGCGGTAGGCCGGATCGTGGCGGTCCGCGCAAGAGTTCTGGCGGCCGTGGTGATCGCGATTTCGAACGCGGTCCTGACCGCAGCGACGAGAAGCCCTGGCAGAAGCGCGAGCGTAGCGATGATCGCGGTCCCCGCCCGGCGCGCGCGCCACGCGATGGCGATCGCAAATTCGATAAGCCGCGCTTTGAACGCTCGCGTGACGATCGGCCCGAGCGCGGAGATGGCGAGCGCCCGCGTTACGCGCGTTCCCGCGAGGATCGTCCGCAATTCGAGCGTACGCGCGAACCGCGCGGCCGCATGGACTGGCAGGAGCAGCCACGCCGTGGCCGCGACAGCGATCATGACGAGCGTCCGCGCCGCGACAACGAAGACGACAGCCAGATTTTCCGCAAGCGTCCCGCTTTCGGCGGTCGCGGCGAATATCGCCCGCGCGATTCCGATGCGAAAAAGGCGCCGCGCAAGCCCGCTGCGAAGAAGGCCGGCGAGCGTGTTGCGAAGGTCGTCGCCCGCGCCGGCCTGTGTTCACGCCGCGATGCCGAAGAATGGGTGACCCAGGGGCGCGTCTCGGTGAATGGCCGCGTGATCAATTCGCCGGCGCTCGATGTCAATGACAGCGACGTCATTACCGTGGACGGAAAGCCGTTGCCGGCCCGCGAGCGCACGCGGCTGTTCATGTATCACAAGCCCCGCGGCCTGATGACGACCCATGCCGATCCGGAAGGCCGGCCGACGGTGTTCGATCATCTGCCGGAGGATTTGCCGCGTCTGATTTCCATCGGTCGCCTCGACTTCAACACCGAAGGCTTGTTGTTGCTCACCAACGACGGCGGCCTTGCACGCACGCTCGAGTTGCCGGACACCGGCTGGCTGCGCCGCTACCGTGTCCGCGCCCATGGCAACGTCACTCAGGCGCAGCTCGATGAGCTCAAGAACGGCGTCGAGGTCGATGGCGTCAAATATGGCGCCATCGATGCCACCTTGGAGCGCGATCAGGGCGCCAATGTGTGGCTCGTCTTCGCCATCCGCGAAGGCAAGAATCGCGAAGTGCGTAACGTCTGCGCGCATCTCGGCCTCGAGGTGAACCGGCTGATCCGCATCTCCTACGGTCCGTTCCAGCTCGGCGAGCTGGCGGAAGGCGAGGTCGATGAGGTGAAGACCCGTGTGCTGCGCGAGCAGCTCGGCGAGAAGATCGCCGAAGCAGCCGGCGCCGATTTCGGTCGCCAGTTGCCGAGCAAGGGCGATGTTTCGCTCGATCCGGTCATCGTCAAGAAGCCGTTGATGAAGCGCTCCACGGTGGAGGACCGCAAGGGGCGCCGTGTCGTCGTGCAGCGCTCGGGTTCGGAAGGCTCGCGTGCGCGTAACGAGGCCGAAGCTCTGTTCGGCGGCCCGAAGAAACCGCCGAAGCGGGGCTACAAGGGCAAGCGCGATATCAAGCCGCGGGACGAGTGATTCATGCGTGTGATTGGTGGCCGGCTGAGGGGGCGCAATATCGCGGGTCCCTCGACGCAAACGATCCGTCCGACGCAGGATCGCCTGCGCGAGTCGCTGTTCAACATCCTGATGCATGCCTATGAGAACCCGATGCTGGATGCGAGGGTGCTCGATCTCTATGCCGGCACCGGTGCGCTCGGCATCGAAGCTGTGTCGCGTGGCGCCAAATTCACGCTGTTCGTCGATAATGGATCGGAAGCGCGTGCGCTGCTGCGTGACAATGTCGAAAGCCTCGGCCTCGGTGGCGTCACCAAGGTCTATCGCCGCGATGCCAGCGACCCGGGCCCGGCGCATCCTGTGGAGCCGTTCTCGCTGGTGTTCATCGATCCGCCCTATCGCATGAAGCTTGCCGAGAAGTCGCTGGCTGCCTTGCGCGATGGCGGCTGGCTGGTGTCGCAGGCCTTGCTGGTGGTGGAAGAAGCGAAGGATGCCGGCTTCGCCGCGCCCGAAGGCTATGAAGAACTCGAACGCCGCGCCTATGACGAGACCGAATTCACGTTTCTGAGATACACAAAATAAACGGGAGAAACCGATGACGCTTGCCTGCACCTGGGATCACGTCCACATCCGCACGCCGGATGTCGAGGCGACCGCACAGTGGTTTGCCGACAAGCTCGGCGCCGAGATCCTGCGCGCGCCCGGGCGTGTCGATATCAAGCTTGGCGGTGGCAAGATCTTTCTTGCTCCGGTTACGCCCGAGATGGGCGTCAATCCGCCGCCGGTGACGCCCTATCAGGGCCTCGATCACTTCGGTCTCGTGGTGAAGGACATTGATGCGGTGGCTGCGGACCTCAAGGCCAGGGGCGTCGAATTCACCAAGGAGCCACATACGCTCAAGCCCGGCCTGCGCATCTGCTTCATCCGCGCGCCGCAAGGCGTATCGATCGAACTGCTGGAGCGCGATCCGAAATATACGTGAGGTGTTTAACCCTCCCCATTCGCTTCGCTTTGGGGAGGGACAAGATCACCTTCGCCCGAACAGCTTCTCGATGTCGCTGAGCTTCAGCTCGACATAAGTCGGGCGGCCGTGATTGCACTGGCCGGAGTTCGGCGTCTCTTCCATCTCGCGCAGCAGCGCGTTCATCTCTTCCGGGCGCAGCCGGCGGCCGGAGCGGATCGAGCCGTGGCAGGCCATGGTCGCAGCCACATGCATCAGCCGTCGCTCCAGTGGCAGCGCTTCGTCCCATTCGGCCATGTGTTCGGCGAGATCGCGCAGCAGCGAGGCCGCATTGGTCTTGCCGAGCAGCGACGGCGTCTCACGCACTGCGATGGCGCCGGGTCCGAAACTGTCGATGGCGAGGCCGTAACTCGCCAGTTCCTCGGCGCGCTCGACCAGCTTCTCCACCGTCGCTTCATCCATCTCGACGATGTCGGGGATCAGCAGGATCTGCCGCTGCACGCCGTTCTTCGCCAGCGACGCCTTCAGCTTTTCATAGACGATGCGCTCATGGGCGGCATGTTGGTCGACCACGATCATGCCGTCACGCGTCTGTGCGATGATGTAGTTCTCGTGCACCTGTGCACGCGCCGCACCGAGCGGGCGGTCCATCAGATCGGTCGGCGCTTCTTCCATCCGCACATCGGCCGTGGGTGTGCCGACATCGAATGCGGCCTGAGGAGCCTCTGCGAAAGCCGTTGCGCTGCTGAAAGCCGGAGCAGGCGACACCGGATAGGATGGCGAACGCTGCCAGTCCCAATTCGCATTGCGCGATGTGAAGTTCGGCGCACTGTTCGGCCGGAACGAGGACAGCACCGCGCCGGCATCGTTGTTCGCCGCCGTACGTTTGCCCTCGCGCGCCAGGCCTTCCTTCAGGGCATGCACGATCAGCGCACGGACCAGGCCGGCGTTGCGGAAGCGCACCTCGGTCTTGGCGGGATGAACGTTGGCATCGACCTCCTGTGGGGCGAGCGTCACGAACAGTGCCAGCACCGGATGGCGATCGCGCGGCAGATAGTCGGAATAGGCCGCGCGCACGGCGCCGACGATCAGCTTGTCGCGCACCGGGCGGCCATTGACGAACAGGTACTGGCCGAGTGCATTGGCCTTGGTGAGGGATGGCGAGGCGGCGAAACCTTCGACCGCGACCCCTTCGCGCTCGCTGCGCACCGCAATGGCACTGGCACGGAAATCCGCACCGAGAATGTCGCCGAGCCGTGTGAGCTGGCCGGGGGCGCCGGGCAAGGCCGCAGCCCATGTGACTGGTGCGCGTTCCTCGCCGGACAGCGTGAAGGCGATATCCGGCCGCGCCATTGCGAGGCGGCGCACCACTTCGCGGATCGCCTCGGCCTCGGTGCGGTCCGTTTTGAGAAATTTCAGCCGCGCCGGCGTGGCATAGAAGAGATCGCTGACCTCGATGCGCGTGCCGTGACCGAGTGCGGCCGGCACGATCGACTCCTTCGAGCCGGCATCGACCGTGAGCGACCACGCATGCGGCTCGCTGGCATGGCGCGTGGTGATGCCGAGCCGTGCCACCGAGCCGATCGAGGGCAGGGCCTCGCCGCGAAAGCCGAGGGTGCGGATCTGCAGCAAATCCTCGTCGTCGAGCTTGGAGGTGGCGTGGCGCTCCACGGCGAGGCCGAGATCGGCATGGGTCATGCCGTGCCCGTCATCGGTGATGGCAATCTTTCGCCGGCCGCCGCCGTCGGTAAAGATCTCGATCCGGCTGGCACCGGCATCGATCGCGTTCTCGACCAGCTCCTTGACGACACTTGCCGGGCGCTCCACCACCTCGCCGGCGGCGATGCGGTTGACGATGGTTTCTGGCAACTGGCGAACGGGCATGGGTTTCCGCGCGTAGATGACGGGTCAGGGAGATGTAGGGAACTCAGGGCCTCATTCTAAGCCCCATGGGTCGCCCTGTCCCGTTTCGAACGGACCTGTCCCCGGCTTGATGCGCCGATTCGTAGGGCGGATGGGCCGAAGGCGTGATCCGCCGGCCGATTTCATGGCAGACTCCGCGACGGATGACGAAGCGCTCATCCGCCCTACAGTCTATGCGAATCGGCCGCCCTTCTGGATCACCTCGATCTTGTAGCCATCGGGATCGGTGGCGAAGAAGAAACGTGCCAACGGCTTGCCGCCGTGCTGCAACTCGCGCAGCGGGCCGGGCGTCAGCTTTTCCTGCTCGAAGCGCGCATGTTCCGCGGCGAGGTCGTCCACCATCACGGCAAGATGTCCATAGCCGTCGCCGAGTGCATAGGGCTCGGCGCGGCCTTTGTTGACCGTCAGTTCAAGCTCGAAGGGCGAGGAGGGGTGGCGCAAATAAACAAGCGTGAAATCGTCGAAAGCCAGCCGTTCGGCGATTTCCAGGCCGAAGGCGCGCTTGTAGAAATCGAGCGAGCGGGCTTCGTCAAGTACGCGGATCATGGAATGAACGGGCTTAGCCATGGGGTCCTTTCGAGGCGTTCTCTGCCGCCGTCATTGCGAGGATCAGTCGGTAAAGCGACCGCTGCGGCCGGCCTTGACGTCGCTGCGGCGCTTCTTGCTGTCGAGGCGGCGCTTCTTCGAGCCGAGCGTCGGCCTGGTCGGCCGCCGTGGTGGCTCGCGATAGGCGGCCTCCTTCAGCAGCTCCACCAGACGATCGATGCCGTCCTGCTTGTTGCGCTCCTGGGTGCGGAAACGTTGCGCGTGAATGACGATAACGCCATCCTTGGTCATGCGCTGTCCGGCCAGCGTCGTGAGGCGCAACACCATGTCCTCGGGCATCGCCAGCTTGCGAGTGTCGAAGCGCAGCTGCGCAGCGGTGGAGACCTTGTTGACATTCTGTCCGCCGGGGCCGGACGAGCGGACATAGACGACCTCGATATCGTCTTCGTCGATGGCGATTGAGCGGGTGACCCGGAGCATGATGTCTCCGTAGCACACCTTTGGGTGCAAAGGGCAGCTTCAGCGGCCCTGCCGCGATCCGGAACGTTCGACCAGCTTCACCATCACCTGCAAGGCATGATTGGTGGGCGTCGGGATCCGGTGTTCGATCCCCTTGCGAACGATGAAGCCGTTGAGGAAATCGATCTCGGACGGCTTGCCGCGGCCGAGGTCCTGCGATGTCGAGGACTGCTGATGCGGCATGGTGGCGGCGAGGCCGAGCGTCTTGTCGAGCAGATCGACGGGCAGCGTCACGCCGCAGGCGCGGGCCACCGCGAGGCACTCCTCGACGGCATTGGTGACGACAGCGGGGACGCCCTCGACCTTGAACATCTCGCCATAGGCAATGCCTGCGACCGCCGACAGCGCATTATAGGCGCAGTTGTTGATGAGCTTCGACCATTGTACGGCATCGATATCGTCGGCCATGGCGGTCGGCACGCCGGCATCGGACAGGAGTTTCGCCAGCGCCGCGCTTTGCCGCGCCATGCCGATAATGAGTTCGCCGCGGCCATTGTGTTTGACATGGCCGGGCCCCGGCATCTCGGTGGCCACATAGACGGCGGCAGCGATCACCGGCTGGCTGAGAATCTTGCGCAGCCGTTCGGGATTATCGACGCCATTCTGCAGGCTCAGCACGATCGTATCAGGCTTGAGCATCGGCTTGAGCGATCTCGCCGTGTCGTCCGTATCGCCCGACTTCACCGCAAACAGCACGAGATCAGGCGGCGTCAGTGCCGCGATCTCGGCCACGGCCTTCGCCGGAATGAATCCGGTGAAGGACGCGCTCTCGAAATGCAGCCCCCGCGCGTTGATGGCCTCCACGTGGGCCGGACGCCCCACCAGCGTGACGTCATGGCCGGCGCGCAGCAGCATCGCGCCGTAATAGCACCCGACCGCGCCCGCGCCGACGACGGCGATCCGCATCAGTTCGCCTTCGGCGCTGGTGCCACGGGCTGGGCCGCTGCCTGCGGCGCGCGGCCGACCACGACGCTCAAGAGACCGTCCGCCCAGAGCCGCCTGGCAGCCGCCTTGGCCTGGTCCAGCGTCACCGCGTCGATGATGGCGCTGCGCTTCTCGATGTAATCGATCGGCATCTTGTCGAGCTGGTACTGCAGCAGCGCGCCTGCCAGCTTCGACGAGGTGTCGAGCGCCAGCATCTGCGAGCCGTTGAGATAGGACTTGGCCTCGTCCAGTTCCTTCTGGGTCGGACCTTGCTCGGCCAGCCGCTTCACTTCGCTGGTCACGGTATCGGTTGTCTCGGTGGCGCGGTCGGCGCGGGTCGCAGTGCTGCCGATCCACAGGCCGGAGCGCTGCATCCAGATAAGCTGGCTCGATACGCCATAAGCGAGACCGCGTTTCTCACGGACTTCGTGATAGAGACGCGATGACAAGGTACCGCCACCAAGGATGTGGTTGACGATATAGGCGGCCATGAAGTTCGGATCGTCACGCTTGAGGCCGGGGGCGCCGAAAGTGATCACGGTCTGCGGCACGTCCAGCGTCACGAACTCTTTCTTCGGCGGCTTGGTGACGGCGATCTCCGGCACCGGCACGAGGTCAGCTTTGGCGGGCAGGGCACCGAAGGTCTTGTCCAGCAGTTGGGCGAGCGAGTCCGGATCGATGTCACCGACCACGGCGATCTTCAGCGTGTCCTTGGCGACGATGCGGTTCTTGTAAGCCTTGATGTCATCGACGGTGATCTTCGGCACATCGGTCAAGCTGCCATTGGAAGGCCTGCTGTAAGGATGATCGCCGAACGCCGCCTCGAGGAATTTGCGCGTTGCGAGCGAATTCGGATTGGTGCTCTCGCGGCGCAGGCCGGATAGGATCTGCGCGCGGATACGCTCGACATCCGGCGTGTCGAAACGCGGCGAAGTGACAGCAAGGCGGGCAAGGTCGAAGGCCTCATCACGATGATCCTTCAGCATACGGAGCGAGCCGCGCAGATAGTCGCGCTGGGCCGTGAAGCTGAGTTCGATGGCGCGGCGTTCCATCCGTTCGCGGAAAGCGGCGGAATCGAGATCGGCCGCGCCTTCATCCATCAGGCTGGCTACCATATTGGCGGTGCCGGATTTGTCCTTTGGGTCCTGTGCAGCGCCGCCGTTGAATGCGTATTCCATCGCGATCACGGGGACTGTGGCGTCCTGTACGAACCAGGCCTCGAGGCCGCCGGGTGTGACGAGGCGTTGTACCTTGGCGGCTGCGAAAGACGGCGTTGCCATCAGCGTCGCAAGCGAGACGGCCGTAGCGATGGCAACGCCGAGACGGCGCGGGTTGAAGATCATGCTCACGACCGCTTCTCCTCACGCTTTGCCGTGGTGTCCTTGATGAGATAACCGGTGACCGAGCGCTTCTTGTCGAGCCAGGTCTGTGCGGCGGCGCGAACCTGCTCGGCTGTCACGGCCTTGATGCGATCCGGCCAGCTGCGAATGTCTTCGACGCTGAGGCCGGTGGTGAGGGCGGCGCCGTACCAGCGCGCAAGCGATGCCTGATTGTCTTGCGCATAAACGGCTTCGGCGACGAGCTGCGTCTTCACGCGTTCGAGATCCGCAGCGGACACCGGATTGGCCGCGAGGTCGGCGATCACGGCATCGATGGTCTGTTCGACCTCGGCGAATGCCGTACCCGGTTTCGGCGAGGCCGAGATCATGAATTGGCTGCTGTCGAGCGCGGTGCCCTGATAGCTCGCGCCCGCATTGACCGCGAGTTGCTTGTCGATGACGAGGGCGCGGTAGAGATAGGAGTTGGGGCCGCCGCCGATCAGTTGCGCCAGCACGTCCAGCGCCGGGCTTTCGCCGGCCGCAGCCGTCGTGGCCGATGGCACCAGATAGTAGCGGCGCAGATTGCTCTGCTCGACGCGGGGATCCGCCAGCGTCACTGTGCGCGGTGCGGCCGGCGTCGGCTCCTGCGGGCGGATGCGATGCTCGGGGATCGCCGGTTGTGCCGGAATCACGCCGTAGGTGCGTTCGACCATCGGGCGGATGTCCTGGGGATCGACATCGCCGGCAATGATCAGCGTGGCGTTGTTCGGAGCATAGAAGCGCTTGTAGAAGGCGAGGGCGTCCTCGCGGTCAAGCTTCTCAATCTCCTGATGCCAGCCAATGATCGGGCGGCCATAGGGATGGTTGAGATAGAGCGCTGCCATGATCTGCTCGGTCAGCCGCGCTTCCGGGCTATTGGCGACGCGCATATTATATTCTTCGAGCACGACGTCGCGCTCGGGCAGCACGTTCTCGTCCTTCAGCACGAGGCCGGTCATGCGGTCGGCCTCGAATTCCATCATCTGGCCCAGCCTGTCCTTGGTGACGCGCTGGTAGTAGCCGGTGTAGTCGGTGGAGGTGAACGCATTCTCCTCGCCGCCGATGCGCTGTACGGTCTGGGAGAACTGGCCGGCCGGATGTTTCGCCGTGCCCTTGAACATCAGGTGTTCGAGGAAATGCGCGAGGCCGGATTTGCCGGGCGTCTCGTCGGCGGAGCCGACCTTGTACCAGATCATCTGCGTCACCACCGGCGTGCGGTGATCCTCGATGACGACGACCTGCATGCCGTTGTTGAGCTTGAACGTGGTCGGCGGCTTTGGGCTGTCGGTTTGGGCCCGCGCGACGGAAGTGCTGGTGGCGAAGAGCAGTGCGGCGACGGCAGCATAACGCGCGGCACGGACGAGTTTGGTTGTCATGACAGAACTGGCTGCTCCTCGGCGCAGGCGAGCGATCGCACCGGTTGCGCGGGTGCGCCGGTCGATGGCATCGAGATGATCCTCGAGAAATGGCGGCGCACGGTGTGCGCCGCAAGCAGTGACGGCTGCGACAAAGGCAACCGCGGCGCCGCGATCAATACTTACCCGTCATCGGGTTGATGAAGTATTCGTTGCGCATGACGTCCTTCGGGCCGGTGCCATAGGCATAGGCGCCCGACGGCGTTTGATAGCCGGCCGGTGGCTGCGTCAGCGAATCGCGAGTCGGTTCGCCCTTGAACTCGGCCGTTTCGCCCTTGTTGCCGCCGAACATGTTCTTGAACATGCCGCTGGAGACGCCGAGCTGGCTCGGGCTCAGCACGATGTTCTTGTTGGGGTCGCCGGGATGAGAGTGATCGACGTTAGATGACGAGACCCTGCCGCGCTTCGGCGCCATTTCGGACGGCGTCAGCGTGCGCGAAGCTTCGAGAACTTCCTCGGGACGGCCGGTCTTGGCGGCAGCGGCGGCCTCGCGGCGGCGCTGCACGTCCGGATCCTTCGGCCAGTTGGCGACATTGGCGGTGTTGCTCGCGGCGGCCGGGGTTGGCAGGTCGAGGCGCGGCGGCACCACCAGCGGCGAGCGCTCGCGATAGTCGATGCCGGAATTTTCCATATTGGTGCCGCCAAGACCGGTCATCAGCGACTTGATGGCTTTCTGCTCGAACGACAGGTTGTCATCGTCGTCGTCAGCGGCATGAGCCACCGTCACGGACATCGCAAGGCCGAGGCTGAGCGCCACCGTCGCCAGTCGCAGGGAGCGCTTCAGAGCGCCCGATGAAAGGTGCAGAGGCCAACCGGTCTCGGTCTCGCGCATCGTGTTCATCCTGTTCAAATCTCTGGCGGATCGCCGAAACCGGCGCAGTTCCACCCGCATCGCCCGTGGCCTCGCATATCGGCTGGGATCAGGGCGCTTTTACGGCGGGTGCTCCGAAGAAGGAGTCATACAGCAGAGCCGCCACACCGGCAACGATGGCGACATCCGCAAGGTTAAACACGTACCAGTTGTAGGTTTTTCCCCCGATTTCAGCGTGCAGCAGCGCGAAATCGACAACCGCACCATAGGCGAAGCGGTCGATGGCGTTGCCGATCGCGCCACCGACGATCAGCCCGAGTGCAATTGTCGCAACGCGCGTATGGGCCCGGACCATCCAGACGGTGAGGGCGATCACCGCCACGATCTTGAAACCGAGCAGGAGGATCTGGCCTGTCGGCCCGGAATCCGAGAACATGCCGTAGCTGATGCCGGTGTTCCAGGCGAGGATCAGGTCGAAGAAGGGCAGCACCTTCACCAATCCCCGCCGGCCGAGATCGAAGCTGTGGAGCAGCCACAGCTTGGTCGCCTGATCGAGGATCAGGGTGGTCGCGGCAACGATCAGGCCGGTGCGGGCGGCTGGGCTCACACGGTGACTCCCAGTGCCTTCCATTCGCGCAGCGCCTGGGCGTCGCGCGGGGTGACATCCGGATAGTCCTTATCCTCACCGACGGTGGGCAGGATCTTCCAGGAGCGGGCGCATTTGGTGCCGACGGCCTTTTCGACGACAACGGCGACGCCAGGCACGTCATGGAGCCTGAAGGCATCCGCGGGAGCTTCGCCTTCGCGGACTTCATAGCTCGACGTGATGCAGACCTCCGCAAGATCGATGTCGAACAGCGTCGCGATCAGCGCACGGTCTGCGACATAGATCACCGGCGAGGCTTCCAGCGACGAGCCGATCTTTTTGGCCGCACGCTCCAGCTCCAGCGCGCCGGTGACGACGCGGCGAACATCGCGGATCGTTTCCCACTTCGCGGCGAGCTCATCATTGCGCCAGGCCGCGAGCACATTCTGGAACGGTTGCAGATGGACCGAGGTCTCCGCGGCGCCATAACGCGACAGCCACGCTTCCTCCGCGGTGAAGCTGAGGATCGGTGCGAGCCATGTCACGATGGAGCGGAACAGATAATCGATCACCGTCAACGACGATTTGCGCGCCACCGAGGACGGCGGGTCGCAATACAGCATGTCCTTGCGGATATCGAAGTAGAACGCCGACAGTTCGGTGTTCATGAACGCCGCCAGCGTCGCCACCACGGTCTTGTAGTCGAACTCCGCATAAGCGCGGCGGACGATCGCATTGACCTCGACGAGTCGATGCAGCATCAGCCGCTCCAGCTCCGGCATGTCGTCGGCCTTGATGCGGTCCTCGTCGCGGAAATGCGCGAGGCTGCCCAGCATCCAGCGCACGCTGTTGCGCAGCTTGCGATAGGTCTCGATAGTGTTCTTGATGATCTCGGGGCCGATGCGCTGGTCGTCGGCATAGTCGGTGGCGCAGACCCACAGACGCAGGATGTCGGCGCCCGAATCCTTGATCACCTTCTGCGGCTCGATGGTGTTGCCGAGCGACTTCGACATCTTGCGGCCGTTCTCGTCCAGCGTGAAGCCGTGGGTGAGCACGACGTCATAAGGCGCGCGGCCGCGGGTGCCGCAGCTCTCCAGCAGCGACGAGTGGAACCAGCCGCGATGCTGGTCCGAACCTTCGAGATACATCACGGTGTCGGTGCCGCCATCGATCTTGCGCTTGATGCCGGCAAGGCCCGGGAAGTGCACGGGATCTTCCAGCACGAACGCATGGGTCGAACCCGAGTCGAACCAGACGTCGCAGATGTCGTCGACCTTCTTCCAGTCTTCGTTGGAGAGCGAGCCGAGAAAGCGCTCACGCGCCCCTTCGGCGTACCATGCGTCGGCACCTTCCTTCTCGAAAGCATCGGCGATGCGCGCGTTCACCGCTTCGTCCTGCAAAATCTCGGCGGAGCCGTCGCCATTCTCGCGCACGAATACGGCGATCGGCACGCCCCAGGCGCGCTGGCGCGAGATCACCCAGTCGGGGCGGCCGGCGATCATGCCGGTGATGCGGTTCTGGCCGGTGGCCGGCACCCATTGGGTCACCGAGATCGCCTGCAGCGAGCGGGCGCGCAGCGTATCGCCGGCTTTGGCTTTGCCGCCATCGACGATGTCCTTGTCCATCGCGATGAACCATTGCGGCGTGTTGCGATAGATCACCGGCTTCTTGGAGCGCCAGGAATGCGGATACTGATGTTTCAGGCGCGCACGCGCCACCAGCATACCGCGCGCGATCAGTTCCTTGATCACGGCCTCGTTGGCGTCGCCCTTTTCGCCCTTGTCGTTCAGCACGCGCGTGCCGGTAAAGCCCGGCGCCGCTTCGGTCAGCGTGCCGTTCTCATCGACGGTGTAGGGGATCGTGGTGGCAATGCCGCGCTCGGTGAGCTGACGGCCGTTCGAGGTCCAGATGTCGAAGTCATCGCGGCCATGGCTGGGCGCGGTATGCACGAAGCCGGTGCCGGCATCGTCGGTGACATGATCGCCGTCGAGCAGTGGTACGATGAAGTCATAGCCGCCGGCGAGGCCCTTCAGCGGATGGCGGCATTCGAGATCCTCGAGAATGTCGGACGACAGCTCGCCGCTCTTCTTCCACGACGTCACGCGGGCCTGCTTGAACACGCTTTCGGCCAGTGCATCGGCCAAAATGAGCAGGTCGCCTGTCTTCAGCCAGTTGTCCTCCGGCGCCTCGGCGACCTCGTAGAGGCCATAGGCGATCTTGCTGGAGAACGAGATGGCGCGGTTGGCGGGTAGCGTCCATGGCGTGGTGGTCCAGATGACCACCGATGCCTTGGCGAGGCGACCGAATTCGGCAGCCACCGGGAATTTCACCCACACCGCATCCGAGGTGTAGTCCTCATATTCCACTTCCGCTTCGGCCAGCGCGGTCTTCTCGACGACGCTCCACATCACCGGCTTGGAGCCGCGATACAACGTACCGTTGGCGGCGAATTTCATCAGCTCGCGCGCGATCTGCGCTTCGGCGAAGAAGTCCATCGTCGCATAGCGGCCGGCCCAGTCGCCGATGATGCCGAGGCGCTTGAATTCCTCGCGCTGGATGTCGAGCCACTTGCTGGCATAGGCGCGGCATTCCTGGCGGAACGCGATCATCGCCGCGCCGTCCTTGAAATTCGGCTTGGTCTTGCCCTTGGAACGGTAGTTCTCTTCCTCGATCTTCCACTCGATCGGCAGGCCGTGGCAGTCCCAGCCCGGCACATAGTTCGAGTCGAAGCCCAGCATCTGCTGGCTCTTGGTCACCACGTCCTTGAGGATCTTGTTGAGCGCATGGCCGATATGGATCTGGCCGTTGGCATAGGGCGGGCCGTCATGCAGCACGAATTTCGGCTTGCCCTTCGCGGTTTCGCGCAGCTTGCCGTAGAGATCGATCTCGTTCCAGCGCGCCAGCATCTTGGGCTCGCTCGTCGGCAGGCCGGCGCGCATCGGGAACTCGGTCTGCGGCAGGTAAAGGGTCTTGGAATAGTCGTTGGTCGCTGGCTTTTCGGACATGGAATAAGGGCTCGGGTGCTCTGGCTGGCTCGAATGGCGCAAAAACGCGTCGAAAACGCGATGAAACAGGTCGATCCCGGTCTTGCGCCGAGCGAAGCTCAGGCGGAAGCCGGGCCGATAATGCTTATGATGGGGCGCCGTGCAGACATCGCGCATTCCATAGCAGGGGGAACAGGGATCGCAAAGCGTCCGATTGCCCGGAAATCGGCGGGTCAGACCCGCGGAATGACCGGGCGGGCCGGATTGCCGACCACCGTGACACCCTCCGGCACGTTCCGGGTCACCACAGCCCCGGCACCGATCAGGGCTCCGTTGCCGATGGTCACCCCTGGCAGGATGATCGCCCCGCCGCCGATCCAGACATCCGCCCCGATGGTCACCGGCCGGCCAAACTCCAGCATCTTGCGCCGGGTGGCCGCATCGCGGGGGTGGTCCGCTGACAGGAGCTGAACGCCCGGTCCGATCTGGGTGCGATCGCCGATGGTCACGCTCATGATATCGAGGATGACACAGTTGAAGTTCATGAACACGCCATCGCCGACGCTGATATTGTAGCCGTAGTCGATGAAGAACGGCGGCCGGATCACCACATCTTTGCCGACGCGTGCCAGTTGCTCGACCAGCAGCGCATGGCGATCGGCATTCGGGTCATCCGTGGTCGCATTGTAACGCGTCATCCACGCCTCGGCGACGGCCTCGTCTGCGGCGAGTTCGGCATTGCCCGCGGGATTGTAGAGTTCGCCGGCGAGCATCTTCTGCTTTTCAGTCTTGGTCACGTGACGTCTCCGGGAGGCAGGGCGTTAAGCTGCGGTTGTATTTTGCGAGTAGCGGTATATTTTGTTGAGATCGTGGAGCGAAATCGATGAACCCGCGCACCCGTATCGAGCAATACCAGAATCTGGTGAACCTTCGGCGTCAGGGGCCCCTGCCGGCAGAAGCTCGAGCAGCCTTGAATGATGAGCGTTTGAGTATTCTGGAAATACGTGCGCTTGCAGATCGTGTTTTCGGGGACGAGGCCAAGGCCGAGGCGTGGCTACGCCATCCTAACAGGTCCATGGCGGGACAGACGCCGTTCGATGTGATGCAGGACGACGTCGGCGCTGCAGTCGTACGCGAAACGCTGGAACAGATAGATCACGGCATTTTCTCTTGAGCATCCAGGATGGAGCTCTGGCGGATCTCAAACTATGCCGATTTGTCGGGTGCCGGCGGTTTGCATGCCGGCGGCCGTTGGCATTCGAAAGGCAGACGCATCGTCTACCTTGCGGATCATCCGTCGAGCGCTCTTTTGGAAACGCTCGTTCATCTCGAACTGAACATGATGCCGGCGAACTACCAGCTGCTTCGCATTCGGTCCGAGAAGCCGATAAAGGCTGAGGAGATCGAGGCCGTTGATTTGCCAACGGATTGGTTCAAGCGGATCGATGTAACGAGGCAGATCGGCGATCGCTGGCTGGATCGAGAGTCGAGCGCTTTGCTGCAGGTCCCGTCTGCCCTGTCACCGCACGCAACGAATGTTTTGTTGAACCCTGAACACCGCGACGCGGTGTTGTTGAGTGTCGCCGAGATAATCGTTGCGCCTTTCGATTCTCGCTTGCTGAAAGCGCCATAAGCCTATCCGATTGTTCCCAGCCTCGGAAACGCATCCGGTGCCGCGGTCAGAGCTGCACGCGCCTTCGCGCTGTCGTCGTTCATTTGAACGATCAACGCCTCGACTCCGTCGAATTTAAGTTCGTCGCGAATGTATGCGATGAACGCCACGTCGAGCACCTGTCCATAGAGGTCGCCCCTGAAATCGAACAGAAACACTTCGAGCAGGGGGGCGCCGTTGTCGAAGGTCGGGCGGCGACCGAAGGAGGCGACGCCGTCGAAGCGCTCGCTGCCGCGGCCGACACGCACCGCGTAGATGCCGTGCCGCAGCCCGCAACTCGCGGGCAGGCGGATATTGGCGGTGGGGAAGCCAAGGTCGCGGCCGAGCTTCCTGCCGTGGATCACTTCGCCGGTGATGAACCATGGCCCCTGCAGCATCTCCGTCGCTTCTCTGATCTGGCCTTCGGCCAGCGCCATGCGGATGGCGGTGGATGAGACCGGGCGTTCGTCGATGTCCACATGGGGCTGGATATCGACCTCGATGCCGAGCCGCGGCGCCTCGGTTGCAAGCAGGCTGGGCGAGCCGGTCCGGCCCTTGCCGAAATGGAAATCGTAACCGACAGCGATGCCGCTGATGCCGAGTCGCTCGATAAGATCGTGGTGAATGAAATCATGCGCCGTGGTGCCGGCCCGGCCCTTGTCGAAGGTCATCACCACCGCGCCGGCCAGTCCGGTTCCGGCCAGCAGCCGCAGCTTGGCGGGCTCGTCGGACAGCCGAAACTGCGGGGTGTTCGGGCTGAAGAACAGCCGCGGATGCGGCTCGAAGGTCACTGCCAAAGCGCGGGTCTTGTGCAGTTCCGCCATGCGGAGCGCGGCGCCGATAACGGCACGATGGCCGAGATGCACACCGTCGAAATTACCCATCGCCACCACGCATCCTCTCGGGATGTCGCTTGCGGGGGTGGTGTCGCGGATCACGCTAAAGGCTGACGTCATGATTGGATTCGTTGGTGGTTTTCGGTCTGCGTGGACCGTGGCGCGAGGGCGGCATCCAGTCAAGCCGAGCGCAGGCCTGTCCCAATATGATCATTCCATTCCAATTTGACGGATTTGCCGCCGGCCCCCGGTTAACGGGAAAATAATCGGGACGCCCCGTAGCGCTTTGAAATCGCTGATGTCGATGCGACGTGTGCGCCGGTCTTCTTCCTTCGTTCTGTGCGGGCTTTTGAGAAGCGTCGCTGCACTTCGAGCGCGGCGCGATCGTAGACCTTTGCGGTGGTCTCGGAGCGCGCGCTGTGTCCGACAACCTTCTTGATGTCGTCGGTGAGCACATCTGCTTCGCGGCCCTCAATGACGCCAGATGACAGATTCATCATCGACAAATCTAATACCCGATACGAACTAGACGACCTCAACGTGAATGCTGGTCTTCCGCTGGGCGAGGGGCGGCGGCCTTTTTTCTGGCAACTATAGGCGAGGGTCAACTCAGCGAGAAATATATAGCTGGAGATCTAAACCGGCGTTGTCGACAATGAGTTTCCTATCATCCGTAGAGCTAAATTTTGTAGTATCAACATAAGACGGGGCGGCATCGACGTTGATAGACAAAAATTCTGATACAACAGCCCGAACCTCGCTTGCCATCTGTACCGCTTCATTTTGGAAGTAATAAATGCGAGCGCCTGGGCCCGTAACATCTCCAAGCGGGCCATATCCAGTATTATAAGGACCGCCGATTCCGAATATTCCTAACAGAGGCGTGTAACCTAGCTTCTTCAGTGCACCCAGCAGCTTGCCAAGCTGCTCTTGCGAAATATCACTGTAAATAGTCGGTTGGATGTAGATGTTGATCCACTTCTCGCCTGGGGCTTTCTCAGATTTGTCTTTCCACTTGCCATAATTGAACGTGACGAATTTTTGCTGTCCTAACGTAGGAAAAGCTTGTCGGATCGAGACGTCATCAACTTGCTTTGAGACAATTTGAACTCTCTGTTCGAGACTTTTTCCCATCTCTTCGAGCTTGCTCGAAACCTCGCTCGCTCGCATTTGATAGGCCTCGCCTTTCTTCTGTGCGTCGTTGGCGGCGACTTCAAGACTCGCAAGCTTTTGCGATATTTCACCGCTCCTCTCGCTCACGCGAATTCTTTGAGCTTCGACGTCGTTCGAGACCTGATCGAGTGTTGCTCTTATCGCATCTACCCTAGAAGCTGTCTCCTCGATAGCTTGTTTCGCTGCGACAGCTCTTTTCTCCGCGGCTTGGGCAACTGGTTCAACTCGATCTGCGATGTCGCGGAAAGATTTGATGCCTACGAAAGCAAGGCCCGCCACAAGCGCACCCAAAATTACGCCATACCGGGTCAATCGGTTCCAAAGAATATCCTCTGCTTTATCGCCGAGTTCTCTGACGAGGCTGCTTTGGTCCTTCAAACGGCCCGAAAGTTCGAGGTCCACTTTCTTGCGGAGGTAGTCATCGATGGCAGCGTTCGAAGAGGGCGGCAGGGCTTCGGCACCACAAAAAGGGCAGTAGTTTCCTCCTTCCACCATAGGCTTTGAACAAACTGCACATGACAAAATCTCGGAAATATTTGTCATCCGACACCTAATTATGAATTCTCGGCGCCTTCACAAAGCTGGTGCGAACCGCGTCAACTTTTGCGTCACGGGCCCCAGGCCTTACGGCCTCCATTGAAAGCGATGGCTGCGGCCTCTAGCTCTTCGCCTACTAAAATTGTCTCACCTTCATAACGGAGAGCAGTTGTAGGCACTCGGAGGATGTAATTCTCGATCGCTTGATCGAGAGCCGCTTCTTTTGAGTCGAACGTCTGGAGGCCTGAGAGTGATGCGCCGCTCACTAATTCCCAACTACTCATGTGTGGGTAAATCCCAGTTCGAGATCAGATAGACCACCCGGCCGTCAGAGACGACGCTGGCACGGGAGACGGTTCGGAAGATGGCGTTCGGGTGTTCTTTCCAAACCGCCAGTTCTTTGTGAGAGATCTGCAGGATGCCGTCGAGGTACGGAACCTTGGCAGGCTCTTCGATGTGATTGACATCAGCCCAAGTGATCACGGCGCTAACCCTTTATTCAAGCGCTCGACGGTAAATCCCGCTCAAATGCGTGGGTACAATGACACAAAGGTTAATGAAATCAACGGCCGATCTTTAACGGGAAATTTAACCGGCGCTGCTAAATCTCGACCGAAATCGGTTTGCCGCCCGGCAAACATCATTGCGATGCGCGTATCGTGCCTGAGGGGGACTGAAGATGGCGGTTGACTTGTCGATGTCGGTGCTGGTGGTGGACGATTACAACACCATGATCCGCATCATTCGCAATCTTCTGAAACAGCTCGGCTTCGAACATATCGACGATGCCAGCGACGGTTCGATGGCGCTCGAAAAGATGCGCGCCAAGAAATACGGCCTCGTGATCTCCGACTGGAACATGGAGCCGATGACCGGCTACGACCTGCTCAAGGAAGTCCGCGCCGACCCCAACCTGTCGCAGACCCCGTTCATCATGATCACGGCGGAATCGAAGACCGAGAACGTGATCGCCGCCAAGAAGGCCGGCGTGAACAACTACATCGTCAAGCCGTTCAACGCGGCGACGTTGAAGACGAAGATCGAAGCCGTATTCCCGGACGCCGTGCCGGCGTAAGCGGATCGCAGCTCAGAGAGTTTCGCGAATGCCCGGCCTTGCCGGGCATTTTGCGTTTTAACGACACGCCGATTGTCATCCCCGCGAAAGCGGGGACAGACGTGCTCCCTCCCTCAAGCGGCGAAGCCGCGCAGCGGGGAGGGAGAAGGCGCCTCATTCGCGGGGACGACAGCCTACCACTTCAATTCCCGCATCAGCGCCTTCGGTGGATGCCCGAACAATTCCTTCACTTCGGCCGCATTCATCTGCTCGACTCCGTCGAAATCCCCGGCATGGATGCCGCGGGTGATGAAGACGAGATCGATGCCGTAGCCGTGGGCGCCGGCCAGATCGGTACGCACGCTGTCGCCGATCGCCAGCACGCGCTCCAGCGGCGTGTCTTGACCGCGCCTGGCCTTTGCCAGAGCCATCGCCCGATCGTAGATCGGCTGGTGCGGCTTGCCGTAGAAAATTACCTCGCCGCCCATCTCGCGATAGAGTTCGGCAACGGCGCCTGCGCAATAGATCAGCCGGTCGCCGCGCTCGACGATGATGTCCGGATTGGCGCAGACCATGGTGAGTTTCTTCGCCAACGCCTGGCTCATCATCTCGCGATAGTCTTCCGCCGTCTCGGTCTCGTCGTCGAACAGGCCGCTGCAGACGATGTAGTCGCTCTCCAGGAGCGGGACGAGCTTCACGTCCAGCCCGCGATGGATCGACGAGTCGCGATCGGGGCCGATCAGATGCATGGCCTGACCGGGGCGTTCGGCAACGAAATGGCGGGTCAGGTCGCCGGACGAGACGATGGCGTCATAGCAATCGTCGGGCACGTTCAGCTTGCGGAGCTGCCGCTGCACCGAGTCTGCCGGGCGGGGCGCATTGGTGATCAGCACCACCGTGCCGCCATTCGAACGGAACGTATGCAGCGCTGCGCAGGCATCCGGAAACGACTCCAGCCCGTTATGCACGACGCCCCAGATATCGCTGAGAACGACATCGACGGAGCCGGTGAGGTCGCGCAGACGCTCGGCGAAACGCAATGTGGTCATGAGGTCGAATGCCGATCAGTTCGGGCCGGTGGCGCGGCGGGCCAAAGCAGCAAGGCCGCTATTGCGCGGCGGTTCACCGCGCGGGGCGATGCTGGCTGAGCGGGCCGGGCTCACGGTACCGGTTGGAGCCTTGTTGGACGAAGTGCTGGCGGAAGTCGCCGCGGCTCCGTTAGCAGCCGGGGTTTCCGGACGCAACGGCCGGGGCGCGGCGAACAGGAACCCCTGGCCGAAGCGGACGTCGAAATCGAGCAGATCGACCACCGCGCGCTCGCCCTCGATTCGGTCCGCGATCAGGTCGATGCCGAAGCGGCCGAGTAGGTCGGACAGGTCGGCGGCATGGATGTCGGCGAGCGCGGCCTGTTTCGGATCGAGCAGCAGCGCCGCCGGAACCTTGATGAAGCGCACGCCGCGATCCGCGAGTTCGCGCGCATCGATGCGGAGATCCGTCACGTGATCGATGGAGAAGCGATAGCCGCGCTGGGCGAGGGCGGCGAGATGCTCGCTTTCCACCGGGCCGAGATGGCGGAACGTGCTGTGCTTGAATTCGAGCACGAAAGACGGTGCCAGCGCACGATTGGCGTCGAGAAAGTCGATAAACTGCGCGAAGGCCGTTTTGTCCGACAGCGTGGACTTCGCCACATTGCAGAACACGCCCACATCCTTGTTGCGTACCATCAGGCGGCGCAGCACCTGCATGCTGCGCAGGAGCACGCTGTGGTCGATCTCCTGCATGAAGCCTGCGTCTTCGGCGGGACCGATGAAATCATCGGCCATGATGATTTGATCGTTGTCGTCGCGCAGGCGGGAGATCGCCTCATAGAACCGCACTTTCCGCTGCGGCAGCGTCACCACCGGCTGCAGATAGATATCGATGCGGCTCTCGTTGATGGCGCGGCGGATCGTGTTGACGAACTGCGCATCGTCCTTCGACGGGATGGTCTCTACCGGCGCGGCGGGCATTACGGGCGCCCCGGTGGCTTCCACCGCCGGCGGCGGCAGGTCCGGCATGGTGCTCACAACCTTGATGACGGGGGCCGACGCGACGGGCGCCGGCACAGGCGCCGGCGCTGGCGGAATTGCGGCCAGCATATCCTCATGGTTGGCGACCGAATGGGCGAGCTGCCGCATCATCGTGCCAAGCTCGCCGATCTCGCCGATCACGCCCTGGATGCGGTCCTGATGGGCCGCATTCGACGTGTTCAGCTTGGCTTCGAGGGCAGCGAGGCGACGGCCATATTCGGCGACCTGGCGTGCGAGATCGGTGGTGCCGCGGGAGAGATCGGAAATCTGGCCCGACGCCTCGGCGCGGTCTTTGATGCGCATCGACACCGCATTGTAGAGGATCATGATCGTCAGCGCGGCAAGGCTGACAATGGCCGCTTCCTGGCCGGGGATTTTCGCCACCAAATGGAGCGCCGCGCCGAGCGAGGCGGCGATCAAGATCATGCAGATGCCGATGAATATCGTAGAGATGCGGATCATGACGCGCGCGGGCACCCTGGAAGTCAAATTGTCGTTGCGGCACGGCGGGTTGCCGCCGCCGCTGCAATGCGCGCAAGCTTATCATCATTGCTGATTCGGGAATGCGCCCCCGGAACGATGCCCACCGGAGCTTTTGCGGCGATCGCGGCCGAGGCTTGCCTCAGGCCTTCGCTTTGGCGGGGGCACGCGCCGCGGCGCTCTTCGCCAGGTTGTGCCGGCGGGCCAGTGCCCAGCCGGCCAGCGTCGCTGCCAGCACGAGCCCGGCCTTCAGCGGCCCGTTGCTGCTGTCGGGGACGGCCGCACCCGGGCGCGGGGGCGGTTTGAAGGCCGGCGGCGGGGCTGGGCGCGACACAGCGCCGGAGACCGATGGGGATGGCGTGGCGCGGACTGCGACCCGCAGCCGGCTGCTCAGGCTCGGAAACGGCCGCGACGGCCTCTTCAGCCGCATCGCGGCCAACAAGGCAAAGACGATGGTCAGGAGCAGCAGCAGGCCGCCGGTGGCGCCGAAGGCGGGAAACAGGCCGTATTCCATCTCGATCCAGCGAAATAGCGCCGCGGCGCCGACCAGCAGCGCGGCGATCAGGAAAATCCCGGCCGCCGCATAGAGCCCGGCGGCGGTCGCATAGGCGACGGCGATGCCGGTGCCCTGCTCGCCGCGGTCGCGCAGATAGGAAGATGTCGCGCGTTTGACCTGGTCGAGCTTGAGCGCCAGGCCGGTGCGGGCAAGCGCGCTGACGAGCGGTGGCATGGACGGCCTCATTCCCTTTTCAAATGGAACGGGCGCCGAAAGGGATGGTTCCGCTGCGTGCCGCTCCTTGCCGGTTCCGGCCGGCGCTGGTACCACCCGCCCATGCGAGATACTTCTGAAAAATCGGCCAAACCCAAGAAACCGCAAAAACTGCGCGCACGCCTGCCGCGCGGCCTCGGCGACCGTGGCCCGGCCGACATCGCCGCCACCCGGGGCATGACCGACACCATCCGCGAGGTCTACGAGCGCTACGGCTTCGAGCCGGTCGAGACCCCGACCATGGAATTCACCGACGCGCTCGGCAAATTCCTGCCCGATCAGGACCGGCCGAACGAGGGTGTGTTCTCGTTCCAGGATGACGACGAGCAGTGGATTTCGCTGCGTTACGACCTCACCGCGCCGCTCGCCCGCTACGTCGCCGAACACTGGGACGCGCTGCCAAAACCGTATCGCAGCTACCGCGCCGGTTACGTCTATCGCAACGAAAAGCCCGGCCCCGGCCGCTTCCGCCAGTTCATGCAGTTCGACGCCGACACCGTCGGCTCCGGCTCGCCTGCGGCGGATGCCGAGATGTGCATGATGGCGGCCGACACGATGGAAGCCCTCGGTATTCCCCGCGGCAGCTATGTGGTGCGCGTCAACAACCGCAAGGTGCTCGATGGCGTGATGGAGAGCATAGGTCTCGGCGGTGACGATAATGCGGGCAGACGGCTCACGGTGCTGCGCGCCATCGACAAGATGGACAAGTTTCCGGAAGGCGAGATCAGGAAACTGCTCGGTCCCGGCCGTTGGGATGGCGGCGAAGAAGGGAAGGGCGACTTCACCAAGGGCGCCGGGCTCTCGCCGGACGACTCCGAGACCGTGTTGCGCAGCCTCGATGCCGCGAGCGAAGCAACGCCGAAGCTCAACAGCTCCGAGGCCTACAAGCAGGGACGCGCCGAACTCGACGAGATCGCGAAGCTGATCACGGCTGCCGGCTATGGTGAAGATCGCATCAAGATCGATCCCTCCGTCGTGCGCGGCCTCGAATACTACACCGGCCCCGTTTACGAAGTTGAACTCACGCTGGAGACCAAGGATGAGAAGGGCCGCCCCGTGCGGTTCGGTTCGGTTGGCGGCGGCGGTCGTTACGATGGCCTCGTCTCGCGCTTCCGCGGCGAGCCGGTGCCGGCCACCGGCTTCTCCATCGGTGTCTCGCGCCTGCAGGCGGCGCTGACGCTGCTCGGCAAGATCGATACGAAGCAGCAGGCCGGTCCCGTTGTCGTCACCGTGTTCGGCGGCGAGATCGCGGACTATCAGGCGATGGTCGCCAGGCTGCGCAATGCCGGAATTCGCGCCGAGCTCTATCTCGGCAATCCCAAGCATGCGCTCGGTCAGCAGATGAAATATGCCGACAAGCGCAATTCGCCGCTCGCCATCATCCAGGGCTCGGACGAGAGGGCCGGCGGCAGGCTCTTGATCAAGGATCTGATCGCCGGTGCCGGCCTCACCGAGATCAAGGACCGCGAGGAATATCTCAAGAAGCAGGCCGAGGCGCAGATCGAGATCGCGGAGACGGATCTGGTCGACGCGGTTCGTAAGCTTCTGGATAAGTATGGCGTGAGCTGGAGCGCGTAGGGCGGATTAGCCGACCTGTCCGCCATAGCTCGAAGAGCGACGGCGGAAGGCGTAATCCGCCGGCCGAGATTGTGTGACGAAGGACGGCGGATTACGCTGCGCTAATCCGCCCTACGATGAGCGTGAAAACACAAAAAGGGAAACACCGATGCCTGAGATTACCGTGAGCATGGCCGCCGGCCGCACCGATGAGCAGAAGAAGGGCATGATGCTCGACATCACCCAGGCGCTGGTGAAGAATCTCGGCGTCGCCGCCGATGCCGTCACCATCCAGATCAACGAAGCGCCGCTGCATCACAAGATGAAGGGCGGCAAGACGTTTGTAGAACGCGCTGCAGAAGCTGCGGCGGCCGCGAAGAAGTAGTTTTCTTTTTTCCCCTCTCCCGCTCTAGCGAAGCTTCGCGCGGCGGGAGAGGGGAAGGCCATCACCCGAACACAGCGACATTCTGCCGGCTCGCCATGATCGGCGTGCCCTTGCGATTCCACAGTGTCATCGCCTGGCTCGAATAGCCGCTGGCGATCTGTTCGGCGACATTGTGGATCAGCCACCAGCCATCATCGGTCGTGATCTCGTCGGTGAGCATGTCGATCGCCCAGGTCATGGTCGAGATCGGCGACGGCGTCTTGGAACGCGCAGACGCAGCTGGCGGCGGTGCATCGGCGAGCGCCAGCAAGGATACCAGCGAGGCCGCAATGCCCGGCTCCTTGTGACGCAGCCAAAGCGACATCTGCGGATCGTCGCTGCCGCTGAACGGCGGCGAGCCCGAGACGAAACGCCCGTCGATATGCTGGACAAAGCTCAGCATCGCCGGCGCATTGGCGAAGAAGTTCGGGCAGGTCTCAGGATCCTTCAGCTGGGGCGTGCCGATCGCCACGTGCTTGAATGCCGACTCCCGTGCCGCGCCAAAGCAGAACATCGCGCGTGTCGCGAGCCCGGCTTCGCCGACGAGATCGACATTGGCGAACAGCGTCGACTTGCCCTTGCGCAGCACGCTGGCCTTGATCTGCAGCTGGCCTGCGGCAGGTCCAACGAAAGCGATCTGCGCAGAGCGTAGCGGCGGCACTGCTCCGAATTCGTTCAGCGCAGCCTGCATGCACAGGGCCGATGCGAGGCCGCCATAGACGGTGCGCCCCTGCAACCAGTCGTCGCTGACGCTGACGGCCCAGCCGTCGCCACTGCGTGCCATGCCGGCCATCAATGCGGTGAATTCTGTCATGCCTCGCTTCCCCGAACGTTCCTTGTTGGATGATTAGCATCATCTATAGCGGGGAAAGCGGGGAGGGGGAATATGCGATGGCTGTAGGGCGGATGAGCGAAGCGTCATCCGCCGTTCTTCGTCACACACAGTCGGCCGGCGGATGACGGCTTCGCCTTATCCGCCCTACGGATCCGCAAGCCGCTTATTTCGGCTGCCCCGCCCGCATCTTCTGCATGTCGGTGATGTTCATCTTCATGCCGCCAGGCATCAGGATGTCGCCGGGCTTCTGGTCCGCCTTGCAGGCGCCGACCCACTTGGCCTGGATCGTCGTCACCATCTCCGGCGGCAGGTTGCCGCCGCTCGATTTCGCGGTGGTCTTCACCGAATAGGCGGAATTGAAATCGCCGGTGGCTTCTGAGTGGCTCGTCACTGTGGCGTCACCGATGGTGCAGACGCTGTCGCCGACGTAACTGTTGCCGGACTTCGTCATTTCCTGCTTCGAACACTTCATCGCATCCGACGACATCTTGTTCATCTGCCGGTCGACGCTCTCGTCGGTGCATTGCTGCATCACCATCGGCGGCGTCGCGGTCTTCGACACGCCGGAGATCTGCGTCGTCAATTCCCACAGGCCCGCTTTGCGGATCGGCATTTGAACATTGTCCGCGAGCGCCGGTACAGCGCCGCACAAGAGGGCGAAAGCGATCAGGCTTGCGCGCTGAATCATGTAGTGGCCTCCGATGTCGTGTCAGGAATAACGCGTTAGATGGTCGAGCGCTTGCGCGCTCGCTTCTCCTAGGACACCGGATTATGTCTTTTGTGTTATCGCGCGTTTGTCGATGACGATCGGCGCAGCGATGGCCCGTAGCGCGGTTGTTTAGTAACGAACGCTCAGCGGGCGTTCGTTTGCGCCATAGGGCACCCAGCGGCAGGAGAACGAGACATAACCGCCATATTCGTTCTGCGCGCCGAGGAATTTCACGACCTTGCCGTAACGCGCACAATGATCGATGGCGAGGGCGCGGATGTCGGTCTGGCCGATAAGCGACGTGGAGATGATGCCGCCCGTGTCGTTGCCCTTGAACGGGGGTACCCAGTCGGCCTTGGCTGCGGAGCTCATCGCCGCGCTCACACCCATCGCCAGAATTGCCAGCCGAATCGTCTGCATCACCGTCTCCTTATTCGCGAAGCGGCACCTTAGAGCGCGAAAACGACGCTGGAAAGAACGCACGGTGCGATCTGACGGAGTTGTGCGCGGGGTGTTGCCGCGGTGCACTTGACCCCGCACGGCCTTCGCGGCACGGTCCCGGAACCTTTTTCCAGCCGGCGGATTCCCCATGCGCACCCTCGTTTCATCCTTGAAGAAAGCCGCTTTCGCCGCCGTCGCCGGCTTGGCGCTGTTCAGCGCCGCGCCGAGCGCACAGGCCGCCAACCTGCTCGAACTGAATTTCGGCCTGTTCGGCCCGAATTACGAAGGTCGCGTCGGCTCCTGCGAATCCGCGCTCTGGAAGATCACCTACCAGTTCAAGGACAAGGAAGCGGATTTCTGGAATTCGTCGCTGCAGTTCACCGGCTTCAGCCACGTGCGCGAGACAGCCTTCCGCCCCTGGACCTCCGACAACATTCCGCGCCGCTACTGCAGCGCCGATGCGATGTTCACCGACGGCAAGCAGCGTCAGGTGCATTACTCGATCATCGAAGACGGCGGGTTGGCCGGCTATGGCGATGGCGTCGAATGGTGTGTCACCGGCCTCGATCGCAACTGGGCCTACGGTCCGAAGTGCCGCGCCGCGAAGTTCTGAGCGAGCGCCTTCCATAGCCCGGAACGACCGCATCGTCCGGGCTATTTCTTTCGCGACATTGTTCTTGAATTGTTCTTTGGGTCTGACTAGGCTCGCGCCGGTCAGGGGTGGGGCGCGTCATGGTTCAGGTATTCCGTTCGGTCGTCACGCTCGGTGTTATTCTCGCCGCGCTCATAGCCGCTCCCGCCGCCGCGCAGGACCGCAGGCAGAATGCGCCGGGTGAGTTCGACTTCTACGTGCTGTCGCTGTCATGGTCGCCATCCTTCTGCGCGGCGGCGCAGGAGCGCGGCAACGCATCGCGCAGTCAGCAGATCCAGTGCGGCGGTCGCCCCTATGCCTTCGTGGTGCATGGCCTGTGGCCGCAATATGATCGCGGCTTCCCGAATTACTGCGAGCGTCCGGCGCCGCGGCTGCCGCGCAACATCATGACCTCGATGCTGGATCTGATGCCGGCGCCAGGTCTGATCTTCAACGAATGGGACAAGCACGGCACCTGTTCGGGGCTCGGCCCGCGCGCCTATTTCGAAACCACGCGCAAGGCGCGCGCCGGCGTGAAAATTCCGGACGAGTTCATCGATCTTCAGCAGGCGAAGACCGTGTCGCCCGCGGCCGTGGAAGACGCATTCATCAGGGTCAATCCGGGCCTCAGCAACGCCGCCATTGCCGTGACTTGCGATCATAACCGCCTGAGCGAAGTGCGAATCTGCTTGAGCAAGGATCTGCAGTTCCGCGCCTGCGAGGAAATCGACCGCCGCGCCTGCCGGCGCGACAAGGTCGTGATGCCGCCGGTGAGGGGCGGGTAGTTTCGCCCTACACTTTGCTGCCATCGAGCTCCGCTGTCATCGCCCGACTTGATCGGGCGACCCAGTAGACACCGTCGCCAGTGCTTCAGCCAAGATACCAGTGTCTACTGGATCCCCCGCTTTCGCGGGGGATGACATTCGAAGCTGACCGGCGGCTTTGCGCCTTACGCCCGTTTGGCGTACTCCATCCCCATGAACTATCGCCACGCCTTCCATGCCGGTAATTTCGCCGACGTCATCAAGCATCTCGTGCTGGTCCGTATCCTGACCCATCTGCATGAGAAGCCGACGCCGTTTCGCATCATCGATACCCATGCCGGCGCCGGCCGATACGATCTCACCGGCGATGAGGCGACACGTTCGGCCGAATGGACCACCGGTATCGCCCGCATGATGCAGGCGCGCTTCACCGAAGCGACCGAGCCTTTGGTCGGCGCCTATCTCGACATCGTGCGCGCGTTCAATCCCGGCCGCGATCTCGTTGCCTATCCCGGCTCGCCGCTGATCGCGCGCGCGTTGATGCGCCCGCAAGATCGCATGGTGTGCTGCGAACTCGAGCCTGCAGCGCGCAAGCAGCTGATCTCTGCGCTGCGCAATGACGAGCAGGCGCGGGTGGTCGATATCGACGGCTGGGTCGGTCTGCCCGCCTATGTGCCGCCGAAGGAACGCCGCGGCCTGGTGCTGATCGATCCGCCCTTCGAAGCGAAGGACGAGTTTGCGCGTTTGGCGACGGTGTTCGCGCAGGCCTATGCGAAATGGCCGACCGGCATCTATATGCTGTGGTATCCGGCCAAGAGCCGCCGCGCCACCGACGATCTCGCGCGCAGCGTGGCCGCCGCCACGGCGTCGTCGGCGACGCCCGGCAAATGCCTGCGTCTCGAATTCAGCGTTGCACCGCAAAGTGCGGACGGCCCGCTGACGTCTACCGGGCTGCTGATCGTCAATCCGCCGTGGAAATTGCAGGATGAGCTGCGGGCGATCCTGCCGCAGCTGGAAAAGCCGCTGGGCCTCGGCGGTATGGCACGCTTCCGGCTTGAAAACGCCAGGGCGTAGCTGCCCGATCAACGACCGGTGCGGCAACTATCCGAACGCGTTTCCAAAAACGGTAGTCACCTCCAGGGAACCGTATTAAGCTGACCATCGTGACTGGCTTTACGTTCCGCTTCCGCGAATGGTTGCGGCGGAGTGACGAGGCCCGACCAACGACAAGAAGACTACAAAAAGAAACGGCCAAGCCTTCTGTGGAGTGAATGTCCGGTCGGTCGCGGTGCAAAGTGCGCCGCTGCGGAGCATTGCGGGGAGGGAGTTTCCCGATGGGCATGAGCGGTACGGTCAAGTTCTTCAATGGCGAGCGCGGCTACGGCTTCATCAAGCCGGATGATGGCGGACGGGACGTGTTCGTTCACATCACCGCCGTCGAACGCGCGGGATTGAAGGATCTGACCGAAGGACAGCGGATCACGTTCGAGGTCGAGCCCGACAAGAAGGGCAAGGGCCCAAAGGCCGTCAATCTGGTGATTACGGGATAGCGGCGCACGTGCGGCAGGAGGTATTGCCGCTCAAAATCACTGGGCGCCCGCAAAGAAAATCCCGGCCGCAGGGCGGCCGGGAGTGGGGTATCTCGGTTTCTTTTAACTTGGAGCCGGGTCTGACCCGATCGGATCAGAAGTGATAGTTCACGCCAACGCGGACGGTGCCGAAGGACAGCGCGCTGTCGGTGCCGGTGAGCGTGTAGGTGTTCCTGGACAGGTCAACGTAGAGATATTCGATCTTGGCGGTCCAGTTCTGGTAGATGCCGACTTCAGCGCCGACGCCCGCGGTCCAGCCGACCGATGTCTGCGATTGCTGCAAGCCATTGGCTTCCGCCTGCAGGCTGCCGAAGGACAGGCCGGCGGTGCCGTAGAGCAGCACATTGTTGAAGGCGTAACCGAGGCGGCCGCGCGCGGTGCCGAACCAGGGGTTCGAGAACTTGTAATTGGCGAAGCGGTCATCGGCGCCGGTGCCCGAAATGTCGCCTTCGATACCGAACACGATCGGTCCGCTCTGCCAGTTGTAGCCGGCGGTGATGCCGCCCACGATGCCCGTCGGCTTGACCGGAGTGTTGGAAACGCTGCCCCATTCGTAGCCAAGGGTGGCACCCAGATACGGGCCTGCCCAGCTATAGGCGTTCAGCGGCTGATTGACCGTATACGGCGCGCGCGACCGATAGGGCAAATCCGCCGCCTGGGCCGCCGTCGTGCCAGCCACCATGACCGCGACTGCCGCGAACGCATACTTGCTCATCTCAACTCTCCACAACGCGTTACTGCCGCTTCCCTGCGATGCGCTGCACAAAGGCTTAGGGTTACGGAATTTCATCATTAATCGGGAGGATTTATCGATAGTTTTAGATTAAGCGGTTCTTAACGCGCTGGGCCGGCGCCGTATTGACGTTAAAAGAGTCTTACTTGGGGCGGGCGCGGGCTTTTTCCGGACCGGATGTCCTCCGCAGGATCGCCGCAAGCCTGCCTCAAAGCTGCCGCACCGAATGCCGCCGAATGCTGGCAGCAAGCCGTCGTAACGCTTAGATTGGCGGCATGATTCAAGACCCTTCCGATCCCCGGACGGTGCCGGCCGAGGCGGCGACCGAGCCCGGTTCTGCACCCGTGACGAAGCCTCAAGTTCAGTCCGGCCTGCAGGCACCGCCGGATGTCGAACCCGATTTGCCGGACGACGAGGAAGAGCCAGGGCTTCCGGACCAAGTCGAGGATGTCGCCGAGGAAGTTCCCGAAGGCACGCTTGCGGTCGGCCGGGCGGCCATCGAACAGGCTGTGCGCCTCGCGCCGACCTCGCCGGGGGTCTACCGCATGCTGAATGCGGCGCATGACGTGCTCTATGTCGGCAAGGCCAAGAACGTCAAAAAGCGCCTGTCGTCCTATGCGCGCCCGACCGGGCAGGTGATGCGCATCGCGCGCATGATCGCGGCGACATCGGTGGTGGAGATCATCTCCACATCCACCGAAACCGAGGCGCTGTTGCTCGAAGCCAATCTCATCAAGCAGCTACGGCCGCGCTTCAATGTGCAACTGCGCGACGACAAGTCGTTTCCCTATATCCTGATCACCGGCGACCACTGGGCGCCGCAGATTCTCAAGCATCGCGGCGCGCAGTCGCGGCCGGGGCGCTACTTCGGTCCGTTCGCATCGGTGGGCGCTGTGAACCGCACCATCACGGCCTTGCAGCGCGCATTTCTGGTGCGCTCCTGCACGGACTCGTTTTTCGAAAGCCGCACGCGGCCGTGCCTGCTGTATCAAATCCGCCGCTGCTCCGGTCCGTGTACCAATGAAGTCGATTTTTCCGGCTACACCGAGCTCGTGCGCGAGGCGACGGATTTCCTGTCCGGCAAGAGCCGCGCCGTGAAGCAGCTGCTTGCCGACGAGATGGAGAAGGCAGCGGAAGAACTCGCCTTCGAGACCGCGGCGCTCTATCGCGACCGTCTTGCGGCGCTGTCAGCGATCCAGTCGCAGCAGGGCATCAATCCGCGCACGGTTGAAGAAGCCGATGTATTCGCCATCCATCAGGAAGGCGGCTATTCCTGCGTCGAAGTATTTTTCTTCCGCACCGGGCAGAACTGGGGCAATCGCGCCTATTTTCCGAAGGCGGAAAAGTCGTTCACTCCGGAGGAGGTCCTCGGTTCCTTCCTCGCCCAATTCTACGAGGACAAGCCACCGCCGAAGACGGTGCTGCTGTCGCATGCGATCGAGGAAAGAGAGCTGCTCGCCAGCGCGCTCAGCGTCAAGGCCGGCTCCAAGGTCGAGGTCATCACGCCGCAGCGCGGCGAGAAAAAAGAACTGATCCTCCACGCGCTGACCAATGCGCGCGAGGCGCTGGGCCGCAAGCTCGCCGACACCGCGACACAGACGCGCCTGCTCGAAGGCATGGTGACCACGCTCGGCCTGCCGAAGGTGCCACAACGCATCGAGGTCTATGATAACAGCCACATTCAGGGCAGCAATGCCGTCGGCGCAATGATCGTCGCCGGGCCGGATGGCTTCATCAAGAACCAGTACCGCAAGTTCAATATCAAGTCGGCCGAGACGACACCGGGCGATGACTTTGCCATGATGAAAGAGGTGCTGCAGCGCCGCTTCAAGCGCCTGCTCGCGCCGCCGGCTGAAGCCGAAGCGCCAAAGCGAAAGGACGACGAGGTGCCGCTGTGGCCCGACCTGGTCATCATCGATGGCGGCCGGGGCCAGCTCAATGCCGTGAAAGAGATTTTCGATGAGCTGAAACTGACCGACGTCACATTGATGTCGGTGGCCAAGGGGCCGGAGCGCAACGCGGGCCGCGAGACGCTGTTTCTGCCCGGCCGCGACGCCATCAAGCTCGAACCGCGCGATCCCGTGCTCTATTTCATCCAGCGGCTGCGTGATGAGGCGCATCGTTTCGTCATCGGCTCGCACCGCACCCTGCGCAAGAAGGACATCCGCGAGGCCGGTCTGCAGGAAATTCCAGGCATCGGGCCGACCCGCAAACGGGCGCTGTTGCATCACTTCGGTACACTGAAAGAGATCGAACGCGCCTCGGTCGGCGATCTCGGCAAGGTTCCGGGCATTTCCACCGAGAACGCACGCAAGATTTTCGACTTTTTCCATCCCCAGCCAGGCGCCCGATAAGCAGGGCGCCCAGTCCAGGACGTCGCATCTCGGGCGCCCGTTTTGAGGTAAACTGACTTAGACCGCTTCGCACCGGTTGACCTGCGGGCACCGGCAGTATTGGTAAGACGCATGACAGTGACCACACGACGGGCCGGGACTTCAGCAATGACCCTGCCGAATATCCTGACCTATGCCCGGATTGCCGCCGTCCCGGTGGTGGTTGGCTGCATCTACTGGCAATCGTCCATGGATGGCCCGCTATGGCTGCGCTGGGTGGCCGTTGCCGTGTTTCTCGCCGCGGCGATCACCGATTTCCTCGACGGCTATTATGCCCGCATCTGGAACCAGCAGTCGTCCTTCGGTCGCATGCTTGATCCCATCGCGGACAAGCTGCTGGTGGCGTCTTGCCTGCTCATGCTGGCCTCCGATGCCACCATCAATCGCTGGACGCTGTGGGCGGCCATCGTGATCCTGTGTCGTGAAATTCTCGTCTCGGGCCTGCGCGAATATCTTGCCGGTCTGCGCGTCAGCGTCCCGGTCACCAAGCTCGCCAAATGGAAGACGGCGGCCCAGCTCGTCGCCATTGGCTTCCTGCTCGCGGGCGAGGCGGGCGATGTGCTGTTCGGTTACGTGACCTTCACCGGCATCGTGTTGTTGTGGCTGTCGGCCATCGTGACCATCTATACAGGGTATGATTACTTCCGAGCCGGCGTCCGGCACCTCTTCGAGGAGGATGCATGAAGCTGATGTACTTTGCCTGGGTCCGCGAGCGGATCGGCAAGGCCGAGGAGACCATCGAGCCGCCGCCGACCGTGAGCACGGTCGGCGATCTGATCTCCTGGCTCTCCTCGCGCGGGGAGGAATATGCCCATGCTTTCGAGACGCCGAAGGTGATCCGAGCGGCGATCGATCATACCCATGTGCGGCCTGACACAGCGATTGCCGGCGCACGCGAAATCGCCTTCTTTCCGCCGATGACGGGCGGCTGAGATCATGTTGTTGTCTCTTGTCCCGGGCGCGATGCGGCGCGGAGTGCCGCTTCGCAGAACCGGGATCGCACAAAACTCCGGCGTCTGGCACGGCCCCGGCTCTGCGGAGCAGCGCAGCGTACACCGCGTCCGGGGCAAAAGAGATGAGTTATGAGCGATAACGTCACCATCCGGATTCAGACCGCTGATTTCGACATCAACAGCGAAATCGCAGCGCTGACGGCGAGCCGGACGGACATCGGCGCGGTCGTTACCTTCAGCGGCATCTGTCGCGGCGGCGACGGGAACGATGCGACGACGGCGCTGACGCTCGAACATTACCCAGGCATGGCTGAAGCCGAGATCGGCCGCCATGCGGAAGAGGCGATGACGCGCTGGCCGCTGACCGGCGTGACCATTATCCATCGTACCGGCCGTATCCTGCCGGGCGAGAACATCATGGTGGTGCTGACCGCCTCGGCACATCGGCAGGCGGCATTTCAGTCCGCCGAATTCCTGATGGACTATCTCAAGGCTCACGCGCCGTTCTGGAAGCGTGAGGAAACCGCCGCCGGTACCAGCTGGATCGCGGCAAAGAGTGACGACGACGACGCTGCGGCGCGCTGGGGCAAGTGATGGCAAAGAAGACTGTGAAGAGCGCCGCGAAGAAGGCGGGTAAGGCCTCTGTGAGCAAAACTCCGGCAGCCAAGTCAGGTTCTTCTGCGAAGACCAAGGCTTCCGTAAAGAAGCTCGCTGCGGCGAATTTGCCGAAGGTCGGACCGGGCGAACTGGTCTCGCTGCTGGACTATGTACGCTATGCCACAAGCCGCTTCATCGAGGCAAAGCTTGCCTTCGCGCATGGTACCACCGACCCCGTGGCCGAAGCGGCCTTTATCGTTTGCGAGCTGCTGCACCTGCATCCCGATCAATTCGAGAATTTCGCGACAGCACGTGTAACCGCCGCCGAGGGCCGCAAGATTCTCGACGTCATCCATCGCCGCGTCTCCACGCGGAAGCCGGCGGCCTATCTTGTCAATAAAATCTATATGCGGGGTCTGCCGTTCTATGTCGACGAGCGCACGATCGTGCCGCGTTCCTTCATCGGCGAATTGCTCGATACGCATTTTTCAGGCGATGACGGCGAGGGCGCTTCGCTGATCGACGATCCCATGGAGGTCGCAAGCGTGCTCGATCTCTGCACGGGCTCGGGCTGCATCGCGATCCTCGCAGCGCAATCGTTTCCCAATGCGCAGGTCGATGCCGTCGATCTTTCGCCCGCTGCGCTCGCAGTTGCGATGCGCAATGTCATCGACTACGGGCTCGACGAAAGGCTGACACTCTACAGAGGCGATCTCTTCGAGCCGCTCGGTGGCAACCGCTATGATCTGATCATCACCAATCCGCCCTATGTGGACGCGCAAGGGATGGCCGATCTGCCGGATGAATGCCTGGCCGAGCCGAGCATGGCGTTTGATGGCGGCGTCGATGGTCTCGATATCGTGCGGAGAATCATCGAGCAAGCAGGCGATCATCTCACCCCGCATGGTGGATTGCTGTGCGAGGTCGGCCGTGGTCGCGCCAATGTCGATGCCGCGTTCCCCGACCTTCCGCTCATCTGGCTGGATACGGAAGATTCCGAAGGCGAAGTGTTCTGGGTGTCCGCGGCTGCGCTGCAAGGTCGCAGCGGGATCTAGCCGCAAATCTGGCCAAATCGGCGCGCAACTACTAGGTCTCCAACTTGCGCGCTATCGCGCATGATTGCCTGACATTGTTGTCGGCACAAGCCGCTGCATCATGGATGCGCCGGCTTTCATAATTTTGTCAAAGGTGTCCCATGCTGCCGGCTAGCGAGCAGAATGCATCAACACGTGCCCTCTGGCTCGCCGAACTTCGTGCCACCCTCTTACTCGGCTGGCCGCTGATCCTGACCAACCTCGCGCAGATCGCGCTGACCACGACCGATGTGATCGTGCTCGGTCGCGTCAGTGCACAGGCACTGGCGGCGTCGGCGCTGGGCGTCAACGTCTATCTGGCCATCCTGATCTTTGCCATTGGCATCGTCACCGCGACGTCGCCGATGATGGCAGAGGCGATCGGGCGCAAGCTGCATGCGGTGCGCGATGTCCGCCGTACATTTCGACAAGGGCTGTGGTCGGCCGTGATCGTTTCGATTCCAGCCTGGATCGTGCTCTGGCACACGGAAGCGATTCTGCTGCTATTCGGTCAGGAGGCACAGGCGGCCGCAGACGCACAGAGCTTCATGCATATGCTGCAATGGGGCTTTCTGCCTGCGCTCGGCTTCATCGTGTTGCGCTCCTTCGTGGCTGCCGTGCAGCGACCGCTCTGGGCGCTGCTGGTGACAGCGGTTGCGATCCTGTTCAACGCCGCCGCAAATTGGGTGCTGGTATTCGGTCATCTCGGCTTTCCCGCAATGGGATTGGCCGGATCAGGCCTCGCGACGGCGTTGTCGAACACGTTTCTGTTCATCATCTTCGTCGCCGTGGTGTTGTGGCATCCAAAATTTCGACGCTACGCGCTGTTCGGTAATTTCTGGCGTGCGGACTGGCCGCGCTTCCTCAAAGTCTGGCAGATCGGCCTGCCGATCGGCGCGACGCTGGCCTTCGAGATCACGGTTTTCAACGCTGCAGTGTTTCTGATGGGGCAGTTCGGCACGGCAGCAATCGCAGCACATGCGATTGCGATCCAGATCGCGTCGATTTCCTTCATGGTGCCGATGGGATTGAGCCAGGCGGCGACAGTGCGTGTCGGTCTCGCCAAAGGCGCCGCGGATATCGATGGCATCACGCGTGCTGGCTGGACAGCTTTCTTGCTGGCGGTAGGCTTTATGGCATCGATGAGCGTGCTTCTGCTTGCCGCGCCGCGTCTCCTGATCGGCGCCTTCATCGATCTTGGCAACCCCGCCAATGCGCTTGTGATCGATACGGCGATGTCGTTCCTGTTTTGCGCGGCAGCGTTCCAGATCGCCGACGGCGCGCAGTCAGTGGGGGCGGGCATGCTGCGCGGGCTGCAGGATACGCGCGTGCCCATGATCATTGCCGGTCTCGGCTATTGGGGCTTTGGCATGGGGCTCAGCCTGCTGTTCGCATTCAAGCTCGGCTTCGGGGGCGTAGGAATCTGGATCGGGCTTGCGGCCGGTCTGGCAGTCGTTGCACCGGTGATGTTGTGGCGATGGACGCAGCGGGAGCGGCTTGGCTTGGTGCCAGCGACCTGATCAACCCCTGTCTGTCATCCCCGCAGAAGCGGGGATCGGGTACACGGCGGCGTTTCGCTTCTATCTCTGCTGCTGGGACACCCGGTCAAGCCGGGTGATGACAGGTGAGAGGCGTGCAAGCGTCCTAAGAGAAAGCCGCAGCTTCAGGCTGCGGCTTTCGTGTCTCAGAGCACTTTACGGATCCAGTTGTGTGGATCTGGCGCACGGCCGTACTGGATATCGACCAGCTGCTTGCGCAGGCTCATGGCGACCTTGCCGGCTTCGCCGCCATTGATCAGGAATTCGCCCGAGGTCGCGCGCACCTTGCCTATTGGCGAGATCACCGCAGCGGTGCCGCAGGCGAAGGCTTCCTTCAGCTTGCCGCTGGCGGCATCGGCACGCCACTGGTCGAGCGAGTAGAGCTCTTCGCGCACGGTCACGCCTGCAGTCTTCGCGAGCGTGATGATGGAATCGCGGGTGATACCCGGGAGGATGGTCCCGAGCGGCGGCGTCGAGAGCGAGCCATCATCGAACACGAAGAACACGTTCATGCCGCCAAGTTCTTCGATATATTTGCGCTCGACCGCATCGAGGAAGACGACCTGGTCGCAACCCTGCTCGATCGCTTCGGCCTGCGCGCGCAGGCTGGCGGCATAGTTGCCGCCGCACTTCACGGCACCGGTGCCGCCGATGGCAGCGCGGGTGTAATTCTCCGACGCGTAGATCGACACCGGAGCCGGGCCGCCCTTGAAGTAAGAGCCGACCGGCGAGGCGATCACGCCGAACATATATTCGGAGGACGGCTTCACACCGAGGAAAGTCTCGTTGGCGATCATGAAGGGGCGCAGATAGAGGCTGCCTTCGCCGCCGGGAATCCACGCACGGTCGATGCGGACGAGCTGCTCGACGGCCTCGATGAAGACGGGTTCGGGCAGCGGGGCCATGGCCATGCGAGTCGCCGAGTTCCAGAAGCGTTTGGCGTTCGCATCGGGGCGGAACAGGTTCACGCCGCCATCTTCGCGGACATAGGCCTTCAGGCCTTCGAAGATCTCCTGCGCGTAATGCAGGACGGCTGCCGCGGGATCGAGCTGGAAGTTCGAGCGGGCTTCGACGGTCGCGTTGTGCCAGCCCTCGCCGGCGCTGTAGCGCACGATTGCCATGTGATCGGTGAATACACGGCCGAAGCCGGGGTCCTTCAGCTTTGCCACGCGCTCCGCTTCCGGAACGGGGTGTTGGCTGTGGCGGATGTCGAAATCCAGCCAGACTGCGCCATCGACCTTGTCGAATGAAACGCCCATGGACCTATCTCCTGCTTAACTCGCGCCGTGCGTCGGCGACGGCGTCCTGTTCTACGTCGAGTCCGGATGGGCCGCAAAAGCTGACTGCAATGCGCGGCCAATTGCCCGATGGTGGGCTATGGCCGCCTGCCAAAGTCCGGTATGGTTCTCAAATCGGACCTATCGGCCCTTCCCGCGAAGGTTATAAAATTTCGCTGGGACGGCCAAGTTTGTAAGATTGAACCGAAAATATGTCAATATGGCTGACGTAAATTTCAATGCTGCCATGCCGCGACCGCTGGAGGTTGCTGCCCAGGCAGCCGCGCCGCTGCGATGGGAGATCATCGAGCTGTTATTCTTTGCCTATCGCGACTTCGTCGGCGATCCCGACCACGTGCTGGACCAATTCGGCTTCGGTCGGGCACATCATCGGGTCGTGCACTTCGTGCATCGTTATCCCGGACTGAAGGTGGCGGATTTGCTCGATGTGCTGCGGATCACGAAGCAGTCGCTCGGCCGCGTGCTGAAGCAATTGCTCGACGAGGGCTATATCGTGCAGAAATCCGGCGAGATCGACCGTCGCCAAAGGCTTCTTTTCGCCACGACCAAGGGGGAGGCTCTGGTCGCACAAATGGCGGGGTTGCAGACCACGCGCATCGATCGCGCGCTCAAGGATTTCACGCCAAACGAAATCGCAGCGATCACGCGCTTTCTGAGCGGCATGATCGATCGCGACGATCCGGACAAGGTGCTGCAGGTGATCCTGGGCACGGATAGCGGGACCAAGACATGATACTTGCCCAGGCCGCCAAGAAAGTGCCGGTGCAGCCGGCCGACGATGCGCCGCATCTCTTGCTGGTGGATGACGATCGCCGTATTCGCGATCTGCTCTCGCGCTTTCTCGCCAGTGAAGGCTATCGTGTGACGACTGCGCCGAGTGCGAAAGAGGCGCGGGCCAAATTGCTTGGGCTGCATTTCGATCTGCTCATCCTTGACGTGATGATGCCCGGTGAGACCGGTTTCGATCTTGCGCGCTTCATCCGCATCTCCTCGCACGTGCCGATCGTGATGCTGACCGCGCGTGCGGAGTCGAACGATCGCATCGAAGGCCTGCAGATCGGCGCCGACGACTATGTGTCGAAACCGTTCGAGCCGCGCGAACTGGCACTGCGGATCGCCAATATCCTCAAGCGCAGCGCACCGGTCGTCGTCGAACGTGCGGAGCAGTTGCAGTTCGGGCCTTATATCTATCACCTCGCCCGCGGTGAGCTGCGGCAGGGCGACGAGATCATCCACCTTACCGATCGCGAACGCGACATGCTGCGTATTCTCGCCGAGACTCCCGGAGAAACCGTGCCGCGCGGGGCGTTGACCGGCGACGGGACGGTCAATGAGCGCGCGGTCGACGTGCAGATCAACCGCCTGCGCCGCAAGATCGAGGTAGATCCGGCCAATCCGCTGTTCCTGCAGGCTGTGCGTGGTATCGGTTATCGGCTGGTGGCGTCGCCGTAGTGATGACGTTCAGCGCATGAGTAGTTTCGACACCGGTATGACCATGTTGCGCTCCGCATCCGAGCGGATGTCGGCGGCCAACCGCGTGATGGGCAGGCGCTTCAACGAGCTGATGCCGAAGGGCCTCTACGCTCGCGCGTTGCTGATCATGATCGTGCCGATGGTCGTGCTGCAGTCGGTGGTTGCCTTCGTGTTCATGGAGCGTCACTGGAACACGGTGACGCGGCGCCTGTCTGCGGCGGTGGTGCAGGACATCGCGGCGCTGATCGATGTCTACAAGACTTATCCGCAGGACAAGGACCGCACTCAGATCAAGGCGATCGCGCAGCAGCGCCTTGGCCTTGTCGTGGACTTCCTACCCCTCGGCGACATGCCGCCGCCCGGGCCAAAGCCGTTCTTTTCGCTGCTCGATCAGACATTGTCGGTCCAGATTGGTCGGCAAATCCCGCGGCCGTTCTGGATCGACACCGTCGGCCGCTCCAATCTCGTCGAGATCCGCATCCAGCTCGACGATGCTGTCATGCGTATCTTCGCGCAGCGCAGTGCGGCCTATGCGTCAAACTCCGAGATATTCCTGTTCTGGATGGTCGGCACGTCATCGATCCTGCTGATCGTCGCGATTCTGTTCCTGCGCAACCAGATACGGCCGATCCTCAAACTCGCCGACGCGGCGGAGAGTTTTGGTAAAGGCCGTGAGGTGCCCAATTTCCGGCCGCGTGGTGCGCGGGAGGTGCGGCGTGCGGCCAATTCCTTCATCGAGATGAAAGCGCGCATCGAGCGTGCCATGGAGCAGCGCACGGCGATGCTCGCGGGCGTCTCGCACGATCTGCGGACCATTCTCACGCGCTTCAAGCTCGAATTGGCTCTGCTCGAGGACGGGCCGGAAGTGGAGGGCATGCGCAAGGACATCGATGAGATGCAGGCGATGCTCGAGGCCTATCTTGCCTTCGCGCGCGGCGACAGCGGCGAACCGGCGCAGCCCACCGATATGTCCGCGGCGCTCGAAGAACTGCGTAGCGATGCCGAGCGTAACGGCCACAAGGCGACGGTGACGTTTCACGGCCTGCCGATCGTCACGGTGAAGCCCGCCGCTTTCAAGCGTTGCCTTGGCAATCTGGTTTCAAATGCGGCACGCCATGCCAACGACATCGCGATTACGGGGCACCGCGATCACCGCTATCTCACGGTGACCGTGGACGACGATGGGCCCGGAATTCCGACTGCGATGCGCGAGGAAGTGTTCAAACCGTTTCTGCGACTCGACGATGCGCGCAACCAGGACGAAGGGGGCACCGGCCTCGGCCTGGCGATCGCGCGCGATATCGCCCGCTCGCACGGCGGCGACATCACGCTGGCCGACAGTCCGATGGGCGGTCTCCGCGCGGTGGTGCGGGTACCAGTGTAGTTACTTCGCCAGTTCTTTCGAACGGGCCGTCGCGGCAGCGATCGCGCGCGTCAGCAGCGGTTCGAAACCATCGTCTGCCATCAGCACGCCGAGCGCCGCGGCCGTTGTGCCGCCGGGCGAGGTGACGTTCTTGCGCAGGGTTGCGGCGTCGAGATCGGATTGACGCAGCAATTCGCCGGAGCCGGAAACCGTTTCGCGGGCGAGTTTCATGGCAAGCTCTGGCGGCAGGCCAGCCGCAATGCCTGCGCGGGCCATTTCCTCGGCGAGCAGAAATACATAGGCCGGGCCAGAGCCGGAGACGGCGGTGACCGCGTCGATCAGGCCTTCGTCCTCGACCCATTCCACCGATCCGGTGGCGCGCAGCAGCGCATCGGTGAGGTCGCGCTGCTGCTTCGACACGTCGCTCGCGGCAACGGCGACGGTAATGCCGCGGCCGATGGCAGCCGGCGTGTTCGGCATCGCACGGACCACCTTGCCGCCGCAGGTCTTCGCAATCCCGGCGATGGTCGTGCCGGCCATGATCGAGACGATGAGCGCATCGCCGGCGACGGCGCGCAGCGTCGGGCCGACCTCGGCAAACATCTGCGGTTTCACGGCGAGGATCAGCGCCGAGACCGTACCGATGTCGTTGAGATCCGGATTGAGGCGAACGCCTTTGCCCGCCAGCGTCTTGATCTCATCGGAGAGATAGGGGTCGATGACGGCCACGCGTTCGGGATCGAGTCCGCCGGCCAGCCAACCCGTCAGCATCGCGCCGCCCATCTTGCCGGCACCGGCAAGGATGATATGGCCGTCGAGGGTCTGGAGGGCGGATGAGGTGGCGGTCATGGCGGAATCCCGGCTGGCTTGAGGCGCGGGACCTTAGCACTGTGTATCGGGGGCGCAATGCGGCGAGCGGGGTGCTCAAGCCTCGTTTTTCGTCGCCCGCGAAAGCGGGCGATCCAGTAAGCGTTGGCTTATCGGCTTGAAGCTTGGATGCAGCGTTTACTGGGTCACCCGGTCAAGCCGGGTGACGACAATGGTGTGTGGATCACACCAAGCTTTTCTTCAGAAAATAACGCGGGCCGCCGCGCGGATAGTCCGGCAGTTCTCCGAACACTTCGTAACCCTGCTTTTCGTAGAAACTCCGCGCCTGGAACCAGTAGGTATCGAGCCAGAGCCCGATGCAGCCGCGCTCGCGCGCGATGTCTTCGGCGAGTTTCAGGACCTTGGTGCCGACATCCTGACCGCGAAACTTCTCCGGCACGACGAACAGTTCGACGAAGCACCAGTTATAGGCGGTCTTGCCCCAGATGCCTCCGGCCGGCTCGCCGGTTTCGGGATCGTGGATCAGGATCGACAGCGGCTGGTAGTTATTCGGTCCGACGGACTCGTTGTTGTAGGCAAGCAGTGCGTTCCAGACCGCGAGGCGCTCGGTTTCACCGGGCGTATGGGGAACGCTGATCCGCGGCGCGCTGCTCACGCTTCGCCTGCGGTGTCGAACATCGCTGCGCTCATCGCCTGCTCGGCGGTCTTGCCCGCCCATACGACGAACTGCATGGCGGGGTAGTAACGTTCGCAGGCATGGATCGCGGAAACGAGCATCGACTCGCATTGTGCGGTGGAGGCCGTCATGCCGTCCGGTAGCGGGATCGCCTGTCGGTACATGATCATGCCGGATGCGGTCCAGATGTCGAAATGGCCGACCCACATCTGTTCGTTTACTGCAGCGATCAGGCGCTGCACCTCGCTGCGGCGCGCAGCGGGAATCTTCATGTCGAAGGCGCACGCCAGATGCAGTGCTTCGATCTCACCCATCCATGTGAAGGAGAGCTGATAGTCGGTCCAGTCACCTTTGGAAATGATCGTAACTTCGTCTTCGCCTGAACGCTCGAACGCCCAATTGTGATCGGTGGCAATGTCCTCGACGACTGCAAGCGGATTGGCGCGTGAATCGAGAGTGCCTTCGAGAAGTGACATGCTGTCGCGACCTTGCCTTGGAGAGTCATGGTGCAATCGACTGGCCGGGTACGCGAAATTTCGGGCGCCGTTGCAGGGCTTTAAATTCAAATCGTCCAGAACTTGCGAAACCGAAGTGATGTGATTTGCGGAATCGGCGCAACGTCGCCCCGACTCCGTCCACAGACAAACCGAAATTCATCCACAGTTGATCGTGTCGCGACGAGAACAAACCGGAATCGGATTCCCGGAATGCGAGTCCGGATGAATCCCGTGCGCGCAGGGAGAGTCCGGTGCCGGGGAGTTAATGCGCAGATCAGCGACATGTAATCCGCTGGCCGATTCCGTGCGGTGAGGAATGGCGGGTTACGGCTTCGTCCCGACCCCCGGCTGCCGGTCGGTGCTCTTGCTGGCGCCCGGGTGCTTCGGCATAGTTTGGGCAACACACGGAAACAGCAGCTATGACCGAAACATCTCAAGCCGTCAGTCATCCGCAATTCGCGAGGCCCCAGCGCGTGGCCTTCGTGCAATCGTCCTGGCACCGCGACATTGTCGCGCCGTGCTGGGAGTCGTTTCGTGCCGAGATCGCGGCGCGGCATGTCGATCCATCGCAAGTCGATCTGTTCGAGGTGCCGGGCTCGTTCGAAATTCCGCTGCATGTGCAGGTGCTGGCGAAGACGCGGCGTTACACGGCGATCGTGGCAGCGGGGCTGGTCGTCGATACCGGCGTGCACAGCTATGTGGCGGACACGGTGATCCGCGCGCTGATGGATGTCCAGTTGCGGACGGAGATCCCGGTTTTCTCTGCGGTGGTTACGCCGGGCGAATTCCGCGAGACGGATGAGGGCGCAGCGTTCTTCCGCCAGCATTTCGCCCAGAAAGGTCTTGAAGTCGCGGTCGCCTGCGCGGAAACGTTGCTCAGCCTCGAGCGGCTGCGTGGCCAGGTGGCGGCCGGAATAGTGTGAGGCCTCGAGGCCTTGGAGCATGATCCCGGAAATGGATTCCGGTTTCCGGATCGATCATGGGTCCAGCACAACAGGTTTCTGGATTCTGCTTTATCGATGTGAAGTTAGAGCAAATTCATTTTGAGATGAATCAGAAGCTTACACTCCGCCCTCATCCTGAGGAGCGGTCGTTTTCGACCGCGTCTCGAAGGATGGCCTCACGCGTAGAAGCTGAACATCTCATGGTTCGAGACGCGCGCCAAGCGGCGCGCTCCTCACCATGAGGGTAGTGGATCGCTTCAATATAAAAACGCTCTAGTCGAACAGGCTCGACACGGATTCTTCCGCCGCGGTGCGCTCGATGGCCTCACCGATCAGGGCGGCGATCGACAGCGTGCGGATGTTCGGCGTGTTGATCACGGCCTCGGTCGGCTGGATCGAGTCCGTAATCACCAGTTCTTTCAGCTTGGAGCCGCCGACGCGTGCGGCTGCGCCGCCGCTCAGCACGCCGTGGGTGAGGTAGGCGTAGACATCCTTCGCGCCGTTCTTGAGGAGGGCGTCTGCTGCGTTCACCAACGTGCCACCGGAATCGACGATGTCGTCGATCAGGATGCAAGTATAGCCGGCGACGTCGCCGATCACGTTCATCACTTCGGACTCGCCAGCGCGTTCACGGCGCTTGTCGACGATCGCGAGCGGCGTGTTGATGCGCTTGGCGAGGCCACGGGCGCGGACTACGCCGCCGACGTCAGGCGACACGACCATCACCTTGGTGAGATCGAATCTCTCCTTGATGTCGCGCACCATCACTGGTGACGCGAAAAGGTTGTCGACCGGAATATCGAAAAAGCCCTGAATCTGTCCGGCGTGCAGGTCAAGCGTCATGACGCGATCGACACCCGCATGGGTGATCAGGTTGGCGACCAGTTTGGCCGAGATCGGCGAGCGCGATCCGACCTTGCGGTCCTGTCGGGCGTAGCCGAAATAGGGGATCACGGCGGTGATGCGGCGCGCGGAGGCGCGGCGGAGCGCATCGGTGATGATCAGCAATTCCATCAGATGATCGTTCGTGGGGAACGAGGTCGACTGGATGACGAAGACGTCGGAGCCGCGGACATTTTCCTGGATCTCGACGAAGATCTCCATGTCGGCGAAGCGGCGCACGCTGGCCTTGGTCAGCGGCATCTTCAGCCAGTCGGAAATCTCTTTGGCGAGCGTCGGATTGGAATTGCCGGCGACGAGCTTGATGGAACCGTTTTTGCCCGACATCGACGCGTCTCCCCGCGGTTTGGTGGATACAACGTTCAGCATATCGGGTTACCCACAACAACTAGTCCAGCTGAGCGAGGTGATATCAAGCAGATGTCACAGTTTGCAACCCGCAGATGGCGGTTTTCCTGCGCAAAATCGGGACTGTGTCTTAAAGCGTACTGAACTTAGCGCACGTCGGCGAATGCAGTCGCCTGTGACGGCAACCCATCGGCGCCGGCCATGGCGGGTCCGCGCGCCGCGGGCGCGGGTTCGGGCGTGCTTTCCGCTGGCGCGGTGCCGTTGATCATACCGCCGAGACCGGAGAGGCCAGCTTGGGCGATCCGGCGCAGGGTGAGATCGTCGGCGGTGCCCCAGGCGTCGCGGCTACCTTTGCCGGTGGCTTCCTCGCCGCTGAGACGGAAGGCACGATTCTGGTCGCGGTCATAGACGTCCCAGACCCAGGCGATGGACGTATTGGGGCCGCGTACCTGCGCCGACAGATAACTACGGACGCGGAAGGCGGCGCTGTCCTTGCGAGAGACAACCGCAATGCTGCGCAGCTTCGCTTCGCTGTCGAGCACATTGACCATGCGCTCGAACACCTGCGGTGGCGGGCCGTCGATAGATTCGAAGGCCACGGTTGCACCGCCGGCGGGAGGCATGCTGGCCTGGGCGTTCATTGGTCCGCCGCCGGAGTTGCTGACGCAGCCGCCGAGACCGAGCGTCGCGCCGAACAGAACGATGGCCGGCAACAGCTTGGTTCGAGCGGCAAAAACGGCAGGAAATCGCATGCAGTATCGTCCGACGTGAAGCGGCGCGTGAGCGCCGCCGGATGGTCGAGCGATATCGTTAAAATGCGTTAAGGTCTAGGGCGGGAGCGTCGCAGTTCTTACCAAGGTGGATGGCTTGATGCCGGGTTTTTCGTAATTTTCTTTAAATTTAAATAGTTACGCGTTGCGTCGAATGCCCGATATGGTTAACGCGCGAGCACGATGGCGTGAATCTGACGGCCGTAGTCCGGCTCCTTGCGGTGAACCGTGCGGCGATAGGAAAACAGTTGTTCGTCCGGATAGGTATCGATGCCGGTGTCGTCGATGTCGACGATGCCGGCGCGCTGCAGTCGCATGCGGATGAAGCCGGCAAGGTCGAACATCGCGTGGCCCTCGCGTGCCGACGGAATGAAGAAGCGCGCGAAGGCGGGATCTGCCTCCGTAAAACGGGCGACGAATTCGGCGCCGACTTCATAGCTGGGCTGGCGGATCAGCGGGCCGATGGCAACGGTGATATCCGCGCGATTGGCGCCCAGCTTTTCCATCTCGTTGATCGTGTTTTCGAGAACGCCGGTAAAAGCGCCTTTCCAGCCGGCATGGGCTGCGCCGATCACCCGTGCCTTGGCGTCGGCAAACAGGATCGGTCCGCAATCGGCCGTGGTGACGCCGAGCGCGAGGCCGGGTGTCGCTGTCACCATCGCATCGACGCGGGGGCGGGCTTCCGGACTCCATGGCATGGTTGCCACGGCGACATCGGGGGAATGGATCTGATGTGCGGTCAGGAAATGAGCGACATCAACACCCATGGCCTCTGCCATGCGCCGGCGGTTCTCGGCGACGTCGGCGGGATCGTCATTGGAGCCGATGCCGCCATTGAGGCCGGCATAGATACCCTTGGAGACGCCGCCATCGCGGGTGAAGAACGCGTGGCGCAGACCGGGAAGGCCGGAGAGAGCAGGCGAGGTGAAGGTCTTCATGCGGGAATCTCCGGCGCATCGCTGAGCGCCACCAGCGTCTCGATCTTCGGGTCGGAAATGCCGATCACCTTGAACATCGAGCCCATGCCGCCGCGGCCCGAGTCGATCAGGCGCTTGAGCGCGCTTGAGACGGTTTCGGACGCTTCCGGCGTGGCCTTGGCCATCAATGTGAGAGCACGCGTCTCGATACCGAGGCGCTTGAGGAATTCGCCTTGCGTCACCGGGCCGTGCACGCGAGCGCCGACATCCTCGGCGGCGCGGGCGAGCGCCTGGAAATCCACGTGCGCCGTGATATCCGCCTGGCCGGGATTCTTCAGCGGGTCAGTATAGTTGTGTTTCGCGATGGCCTGAAACGTATCGCCGGCATCGCTGCGCACATGACCATAGTCGATGATCACGGCAGCGCCTCCCTGATCGCGGACGCGTCGTGCGATGGTCATGGCTTCGCTGTCCGGTCGCCATTCGAAGATGGCGCCAGTCGGCGCTGCACGTACCAGGGGCGGCAGCAGCAGTTCGAAGCGCGGGATCGGCTCGGCCGATGCGCCGAAGATCAGTTGTCCGTCGGCGCCGATATCGACGGTGCGTTCGTGCCAGCCGCCATCGCGCTTGATGGCCTGGTGGATCGGCAGCACGTCGAAATACTCGTTGGCGAAGATGACCGAGGGCCCCTCCGGGATGTTGGCAAGACTATCGTGCCAGCTCAGGTGGCGTAGCGCCGGCAGCGATGCCTTCTGCCTCTCACGCAGCACCGGATTGATTTCGACCAGATGCACATGCAGTGCCTGATAGAGATCCGGCAGCACCCGCATGGCGCGCAATGCGTCCGCCATCATGGTGCCGCGGCCGGGGCCGAGTTCGATCAGGTGCAGTTCCGCAGGCGAATCCATGCCGCGCCAGACGGAGGCCGCCCACAGGCCGAGCAATTCGCCGAACATCTGGCTCACTTCCGGCGAGGTCGTGAAGTCGCCCTCGCGGCCGAGCGGATCGCGCGCGATGTAGTAGCCATGGCGCGGATGTGTCAGGCACAGCTCCATGTATCGCCACACCGGCATCGGGCCGGTGGAGCGGATCAGGCGCTTGATCTCGTCGAGCAGCGGCGATGCTTGATCTGTCACGGTCAGGCCCCACCCGGATTGAGTGCGCTACGATCGGGCAGGCGCCACGCGCGCACGATCAGCACGAGGCCGATGACGATCATCGGGACTGACAGCAGTTGCCCCATGGTCACCTGACCGAAGACGAAGCCGGTCGGCGCGTCCGGCTCGCGGAACAGCTCGCCGACGATGCGCGCACAGCCATAGACGATCGTGAAGGCGCCCAAAATCATACCCTGCCGCTTCAGCGCGCCCATGCGAACCATGATGGCGAGGACGACGAACAGAAGCAGGCCTTCGAGGCCGGCTTCATACAGTTGACTCGGATGGCGTGGCTGCGGTCCGGCATGCGGGAAGATGACGGCCCATGGCAGGTCGCCGTCGGTGACGCGCCCCCACAACTCGCCGTTGACGAAATTGGCGACGCGGCCGAGGAAAATTCCGATCGGCGCCACCGCGCAAGTGAGGTCGCCGAGCGACAGGATCGAGATGCGCTGCGTCAGCGCGAATGCGATCACCGCGACCGCGCAGCCGAGATAACCGCCATGGAACGACATGCCGCCGTTCCAGAGCTGGAAGATTTCGAGAGGATGCGCGTAATAATAAGGGAAATTCCAGAACAGCACTTCACCCGTGCGACCGCCGATGATGATGCCGAGCGTCACCCACAGAATGAAGTCGTCGAACTGGATGAGCGAAACCGGTGCCGGGCCACCCCAAAGCCTCTCCCGCTTGATCAGCGCGCGCGCATAGATCCAGCCGAGCACGATACCGACGATATAGGCCAGCGCGTACCAGCGAATGACGATCGGGCCAATCGCAACGGCAACGGGATTGAAGTTGGGAAAATCGATCGCGAGGATGGGCATGGCGTGGACTTACGGCTCCCGATGATCGCAGTAAAGCACAAGGCTATGACGAATTAAGGGATATTCGCGTTTGTGACTGTGGAAGCCGGGCGAGGCTTGAACTAAACGGCGGGGATCGCCATTGTCGGTGCGGCCGCCCGATGCGGTTCTCAAGTTATTCGACCGGAGTTCTTGCCATGACCCAGACCAGCAATCGGTTATTCGACGAGATCGGCCGCTTGATGAACGAAGCCGCCGGCGCCGCCCAGGGCGTCAAGCGTGAGGTGGACACGGTCGTCCGCACGCAGGCTGAGAAGATTCTCCGTGACCTCGACCTCGTGAAGCGCGAGGAATTCGAGGCGGTGAAGGATATGGCGCGGCTTGCCCGCGAGGAGAACGAGGCGCTGAAGGCGCGAATTGCCGCGCTGGAGGCGAAGCAGGGCGGCTGAGGCTGGAGCCAAATCCGGGTTCCGTCGATGCCCGGGGGCCGAAAAGGCCTGACATTTCCTTGTCATTTCGGTCCGATGGCGCTAAAAGCCGGCCACGTCTGCGGCCCCCGCACCCCTGGAGGCTTGCCGTGACGTAACGATGAGGCCGCCGTGGCGGCCTTTAACTTTTTCAAAAACAAGGACTTAGACGATGGCGACCGTGAAGGAATTCAAGGCGACCGCACGTCCGGTGAGCGGCAAGGGGGCCGCACGGGCAGAGCGTCGCGCCGGCCGTATTCCGGCTGTGATCTATGGTGACAACAAGCCCCCGCTGGCGATCTCGGTGGACGACAAGGAACTGCGCCAGCGCATCAACGCCGGCCGCTTCCTGACCACCATTTTCGACATCGAACTCGACGGCAAGAAGCACCGCGTGATTCCGCGCGACTTCCACCTCGATCCGGTCAAGGATTTCCCGATCCATGTCGACTTCTTCCGCCTCGGCGAAGGCGCGACCATTCGCGTCAGCGTTCCGCTGCACGTGAATGGCGCTGAAGTCGCTCCGGGCGTGAAGCGCGGCGGCACCATCAACATCGTCGCCCACACGATCGAACTCGAAGCCGAAGCCGACAGCATTCCGCAGTATCTGGAAGTTGACGTCTCGACGCTCGACATCGGTTCGTCCCTGCACATCACCGACGTCAAGCTGCCGAAGGGCGTCAAGACGCTGGCCCGCGATGCCGATATGACCCTGGTTACCATCGTGCCGCCGTCGGGCTACGGCGAAGAAGCGCCGGCTGCGGGCGCTCCGGCTGCTGCCGCGGCTGCTCCCGCTGCTGGTGCCAAGGCGCCGGCCGCTGGTGCGAAGGCTCCGGCTGCTGCCGCCGCTCCGGCGAAGAAGAAGTAAGCCAGCGCGGGAGACCGCGTCATGCGCCTCTTTGTTGGCCTCGGAAACCCCGGTGCGAAATACCAGGGCAACCGGCACAATATCGGGTTCATGGTTCTCGACGAGATTGCACGGCGTCACGGTTTTGCACCGTGGCGCCGTCGCTTTCAGGGCGAGACCTCGGAAGGCACACTCGGTGGCGAGCGCGTCATTCTGCTGAAGCCGATGACCTTCATGAACGAGTCCGGCCGCTCCGTGCAGGAGGCCGCCGCGTTCTTCAAGATTTCGCTCGGCGATATCGCCGTGTTTCACGACGAGCTCGAACTGCCTTTCGCCAAAGTGCGTGTGAAGGTCGGCGGTGGTATCGCAGGTCATAACGGCCTGCGTTCGATCTCCGCCCATGTCGGCAATGACTATCGTCGCGTGCGCCTCGGTATCGGACATCCCGGCGCCAAGGAACTCGTGCATGGTCATGTGCTGAACGATTTCGCCAAGGCCGAACGCCAGCAGCTCGAGGCATTCAACGATGCGGTGTCCGATCATGCCGGGCTGCTCGTCGGTGGCAACGACTCGTCGTTCCAGAACAAGGTGCATCTGACGATGCAGGCCAAAGGTTTTACGTAAAAGCTGGGTTTCACGTCGAAGGACGACAACGGCTCCGCCGAGAAGCCGTCGAAGAATTAGGACAGGGTCATGGGATTCAAATGCGGTATCGTCGGGCTGCCGAATGTCGGCAAATCGACGCTGTTCAATGCGCTCACCGAAACCGCCGCGGCGCAGGCCGCGAACTATCCGTTCTGCACCATCGAGCCGAATGTCGGTGAGGTGGCGGTGCCCGACAAGCGGCTCGACAAGCTTGCCGAGATCGGCAAGTCGCAGCAGATCATCCCGACCCGTCTCACCTTTGTCGATATCGCCGGCCTCGTGAAAGGCGCGTCGAAAGGCGAAGGCCTCGGCAACCAGTTTCTAGCCACCATCCGTGAAGTCGATGCGGTCGCCCATGTGGTGCGCTGCTTCGAGGATGGTGACATTACCCATGTCGAAGGCAAGGTCGATCCGCTCGCCGATATCGAGATCATCGAGACCGAGCTGATGCTCGCCGACCTCGACAGTCTCGAGAAGCGTGTCGATAACCTGACCAAGAAGGCCAAGGGCAACGACAAGGATGCTAAGGAGCAGCTTGAGCTCGTGCAGCGTGCGCTGGTGCTGTTGCGCGACGGCAAACCGACCCGCGGTATGGAGCGCAAGCCGGAAGAAGAACGCGCATTCCGCATGCTGGGCCTGTTGACGTCGAAGCCCGTGCTCTATGTCTGCAATGTTGAGGAAGGCTCGGCGCAGAACGGCAACACGTTCTCCGAAAAGGTGTTCGAACACGCCAAGAAGGAAGGCGCTGAAGCCGTCGTCATTTCGGCGAAGATCGAATCCGAGATCGCCACGCTGTCACGTGAAGAACGCGCCGAATTCCTCGATACGCTCGGTCTCGAAGAAGCCGGCCTCGATCGGCTGATCCGCGCCGGTTACACGCTGCTGCAGCTGATCACCTATTTCACCGTCGGTCCGAAGGAAGCGCGCGCCTGGACGATCACGCGCGGCACCAAGGCGCCGCAGGCGGCCGCGGTCATTCACACCGACTTCGAAAAGGGATTTATCCGCGCTGAAACTATCGCTTATGACGATTACGTCAGGCTGAATGGTGAGGCTGGAGCCCGCGACGGTGGCAAATTGCGGCTGGAAGGCAAGGAATACGTCGTTGCCGATGGCGACGTGCTGCACTTCCGGTTTAATACGTAGTCGCCTCACACTTCGCCCTCATCCTGAGGAGCGCGCACGTCTCGAAGGATGGCGGCAGGGCTCCGAGCCCAGCCGTCTCATGGTTCGAGACGCGCGCAAGATGCGCGCTCCTCACCATGAGGGACCGGAGATCGGGAAGCGACGCAGCGATCCAACGGCGCCAATATTACAAGCCGCGCTGCTCACCCTGATCGCGGATCGCGCCGAGGTGCTCGTTGATCCGGAACACGATCAGCACGAACTCGGCGCTGATACGTGCGGCAATAACACCGACAACGACACTGGCAAGACTCGACAACAGCAGGATAAAGCCGCCAAACGGGCTGATCGCCATTGTGGCGAGGCCGGAGAAGATGCCGGAAATCCCGAACAGGATGATCAGGGCGATCACCAGCCAATAGAACGTCTTGATGATTGTGGGCGTGATGAAGCGGTCCCACTGAAACAGGTCGCGGAATTCGAACATTCGAAAATCTCCCCCAGTACTACGCGTGAAGTCTCAAGGTCGCTCGCATTATAGGCTCGTTCCCCCTCCCGTCAGTTACGGGCAAGCCATGCAGGTGACCGGGTTGAGATTGCCCCAAATAACGGCCACAATCAGGCTCCTTTGACGGCATTTCCCATCATGATCCTGACATTCGAAGATTTTCAGCCGGGCCATTTCGGCAGTTTCGGGCCCCGTCTGGTCACCCGCGACGAAATTGTCGCCTATGCCAAAGAATATGATCCGCAACCGATGCACCTTGACGAAGAGGCCGCCAAGGCCTCGATGCTGAAGGGGCTTGCCGGGTCGGGCTGGCACATGTGCTCGCTGATGATGCGCATGGTCTATGATGGCTTTCTGCACAAAACCGCATCTCTGGGATCTCCCGGTGTCACCGAGATGAAATGGCTGATGCCGTTTCGCCCCAACGACGAACTCGTGCTCGATGTCGAGGTGCTGGAGACGCGGCTATCGCAGTCTCGCCCCTCAATGGGCTTTGTGACCTTCCGGTTGACCACGCGAAACGCGAAGGGGCAGACCGTCTCCGAGATGACCGTGCCGATCATGATCAGCTGTCGTGCGACTGCGGAGCAGATGTAACATGCCGTTTCTCGAAGACATGAAAGTCGGTCGTCGCCGCGAACTCGGCACGTTCACGTTCACTGCGGAATCGATCGAGACATTTGCGCGCGAATTCGATCCGCAGCCGTTTCATCTCGATGAAGAAGCCGGCCGCAATTCGCTGTTCGGCGGGCTTGTCGCATCGGGCTGGCACGTCGCATCGGTCTGCATGAAGTTGATCGTTGCAGATGGCGTTCGCGCGCGTCAGGAAGCCGAAGCGCGCGGTGAGGAATTCGGAACCGGAGGCCCTTCGCCTGGCTTTCGCGATCTGCGCTGGCTCAAGCCCGTTCTTGCGGGAGACACGTTGAGTTATTCCAGTGAGATCGTTTCGGCGCGTGCTACGGCTTCGCGGCCCGGTTGGGGTATCGTTCAATCGAAGAACGTCGCCGTGAATCAGCGAGGCGAAGAAGTTTACTCTTTTCTCGGATCGGTATTCTTGCCCCAACGCAGCGGCCGCAATTAACCCAATCCAACTTTGCCGGTGGAACCGGCCCAACGTTAATGTGTTTTGAACTTTGTGAGGTTGATGTGCGACAGACGCACAACGCTCGGAAATGACTGGGGACTACTATGGCTGATCGCGCGGGATTGAAATTTGTCGGCTTTATCTTCGCGAGCGTCACGCTTGCGGTGATGTTCGGCACCTGCATGGTCGTGAAGGGTTATGCCGACGGTGCCTACACGCTGGAGAACAGCGCGTCCGTCAGCGAGTAATTCCGCCGCCCGAACACGGGCGGGAGGGTCGAGTTTCGACCTCAGACTTGCCGCTTAAATCAGCGGCTCCAGGCGAAGGCCAGCAGCGCCACGGCCACCAGAAGCAAAGCCGAAAATCGAACGATGATGGTGCCCATTTTGGGGGCGGTGGCGCGCGCCGGGATCGGCGCCGCCGTATTCGGTCGTATGGTTTGCACGGTTGTCTCCCCAGACCCCTGACAGTTTTCTGCCTTGGAGCATGATCCCGAAAGGCGAATGCCGATTTTCGGACGAAATCAGGCTCGGCAAGGAAAATCGCGAGAGCGAGATTCATCGAAGAGGAAATCTGCCCTTCGAACTTGGTCGGGGAGAGGTGGTTAAAGTTCAATTGAAATTGTGCCCAAGAAACTGAAATTTCAATGAAAAACGCCGCCCCGGACCGGAGCGGCGTTTGAAAACACTAGCTGTTTACCGATCAGTCGTGGCGGAGATTGTCTGCTGCGCGCTTCCACTGAGCGACATTGTCGGCAATCAGGCGGGTGGATTTCATGGCGGCCTGGCTGAGCTGGGCGTAGCCTGAGATCTCGCGCTGGACGCGCTGGCCTTCGGCATGCAGCAGGTCGCGGAGGCTTTCCAGTTCGCCGATCAACTTCTCGATTTCCGCCAGCGAGGTGCCGGCGACGCGCTGGATCAGCGAGTTGACGCTGTTCACCGTCGCTTCGGCCGAAGAATCGAGGGAGGCCTCGGAGGCGGCAGCCGTTTCGGCGGTCGAACCGTTCGCAGCGTTCGCGCCGGGGCGGCGGAGATAGGCGATGTCGTTGCGGACGAAGTCTCGGATCCCTGCTTCGACTTCCGAAACGGCAGCGAGGTTGCTGTCTTCGGCGGTGGTTTCGGTCTGTTCTGGGCGTGTCGCGTTCATAGGGTTCTCCTGATCGACGCATGACGCGCGGATTGTCCCCCGCACGGCGCAACAATATTGTCATCTGCGCAGTCGATTCTGACAGGATAGCGGCCAATCTGCGGCGTGCGCTCGTTCTTTGTCTGAAATTCGCAGACAAAGTGTATGTAAACTTAAATTACCAGCTGTGCTTAAACCCGGCGGTAAGGCTCTTATTGGTCACGCCAGTCGTAGTCTCGCTAAGGGCGCCGGTGACATTTATACCGCCGAACAGCTTCTGCTCCGCGCCCACCTTCCGGAGCCATTTGTCGTCGGTGGTCGCCAAAGACTGTCCAGCCATGAAGCTTGTGCCGGTTTCCGAGATATTGAAGCGCGCGAGTTGGTCGGTCTCGTAGGTTCGCGTTGGGCGGCCGTTATAGCCGACCATGGGAATAGCGCCTTGCTGGATCACATTGTAGCCGCTCTGCAGCGTCAGCGAATACTGGTTGCCGGCCAAAGGTACCGACTTGCTGATCGAGGTGCCAAATTTGGTCTGGTCGGCGTAGGGATCGACACGCGCTTCGATAGAGGTCTGATCCCAGATCGAGCCGACGCCCGGCGCCGTCATTGCAGCCCAGGCCGTGCCGTTGGACGTGGCCTGCGTCCCGTCGCCGAACTGGTTGCGATAGGCGTCCTGCGCGCTTCGTGCGACGTCCTGATGCGCGACGTTCATGTCGGCGCCGATGCGGGTATCCCAGAACGGCAGCACAGACTGTTTCACGGAGACGGCCGATGCGCCCTCACTGTCATGCACGGTCCAGGATGAAGTCTGTTTGCCGACGATCAGCGATGACTTCCTCTCGCGGAGCGAGCCTTTGGCCGTCGGCGAATCGTTCACGCTGAGCGAACTCCAGTCCGGCTCCGCCGGATCGTTCTTCGCAACAGGCGACGTATCGACCGGCTCGATCTTGCCGGGCGGCGGCGCAAGATCGTGGGTCTGGACATCATTGATGCCGGCCCACGGATTTTGCGCGCAGGCCGGCCACGTCGTCGCACCCGTACAGACCGCTACAATGAAGCCAAGTCGATAAAAATAAGCCGATATCGCAGCCATCATGCCCATGCCCAGCAGATCGCGTCGGTCCAAATTGTACCGTCGCGGCAGGCAAAATTATGGCACTGCAACATTGAGCGCCAGCTGCCTTGAAGGTCAAATGTCGTGCTGGGAGCGGAAGGCGGCGTGGTCGTTTTGCCGAAGATGCTCGGCGCTCAGCTTCTGCGGGCGGGCGGCGGCGATGCCGAACAAGATGGCTCCGGCAACGGCGCCGAGGAGAGCGCCGATGGGCATGAAGGTGAAAAACACCAGCATGGCGTTGTAGCCTTCGAAATTCGTTGTTTTGAACATTTCGACCCATGCGACCCCCGCCCCCAGCCCCAGAGCGCCACCGCCGAGGAGGCCGAGGAGGAGGCCTAGCAGAATTAACAAAATGACTTTCATGCGGAATTCCCCGACGACCTGAATGCGTCAGGCGAGGGCGTTCGAAGGTTCAATGATCCGCCGACATTCGCGCGAGGAAAACCGGAACGCGGGCCATGGCGCCGCGTTGGTCCAGCGCTGCACGCATGGAGGGCCTATGACCAAGCATATCCAGCCTGTCCCCGACCAGAACCGTAGCGACAAGGGGCCAGCGAACGTGCCGAAAGTGCCGCTCGACGATACCAAAGGCCATCGCGACGACGAGAAACACAATATCCGCGAACAGGCCGCGCACGGCAATCTCGTCCAGAATACATCCAGCCGCCGGTCCGGATGATCGCAACCGAGAGCCCGTGATCGCGCTTACGCCGCGGGCTTGACCGGCAATCCGTCCAGCGGCACGCGTTCCATCTCTTCGCCGAAGGCGATGGGGTGTGCCATGGCCTCATGCAGCTTGTGGCGGTCGAGTTCGCCTTCCCAGCGGCTGATGACAATGGTGGCGACGCCGTTGCCGATCAGATTGGTGAGGGCGCGGCATTCGCTCATGAACTTGTCGATGCCGACGATGATCGCGAGCGAAGTGATCGGAATGTCGGGAATGATCGACAGCGTCGCCGCCAGGGTCACGAAACCCGCGCCGGTAACGCCCGATGCGCCCTTCGAGGTCAGCATGGCGACGCCGAGCACCGCGGCCATCTGACCGATGGTGAGATGGGTGTTGGTCGCCTGCGCCAGGAACAGCGTGGCCAGGGTCATGTAGATATTGGTGCCGTCGAGATTGAAGCTGTAGCCGGTCGGAATAACGAGTCCGACCACGGGCTTCGATGCGCCGAGCGCTTCCATCTTGGTGATCATGCGCGGCAACACGGTTTCCGACGACGAGGTGCCGAGCACGATCAGCAGTTCATCCTTGATATAGGCGATGAAGCGCAGGATCGAGAAGCCGAAGGCGCGCGCGATGCCGCCGAGCACCAGCAGCACGAACAGCAGCGATGCCGCATAGAAGGTGACGATCAGGTAGCCGAGATTGACCAGTGCACCGAGACCGAACGAACCGATGGTGAAGGCCATCGCGCCAAAGGCGCCGATCGGCGCCACCCTCACGATCATGCCGATGATGCGGAAGAACATCTTGCCGGCGAGGTCGATGCCTTCGGCGATCTTTTCGCCGGGCTTGCCCATATGCGAGATCGCAAAGCCGGACAGGATCGCGACCAGCAGCACCTGCAGGAGATCGCCCTTGGCTAGCGAGTCGAAATAGGAGGTCGGAATGATCGCCAGCAGATGCGAGACGAAGCTCTCCTCCTTGGCGCGCGTCACATAAGTCGCGACCGACTTCGCGTCGAGCGTGGCCGGATCGATGTTGAAGCCGGCGCCGGGCTGCAGGACGTGTCCGACCACAAGTCCGATCAGCAACGCGGCAGTGGAGACCACTTCGAAGTAAAGTAGTGTCTTGCCGCCGATGCGGCCGACTTTGCTCATGTCGCCGATGGAGGCGATGCCATGCACCACGGTGCAGAAGATCGCCGGTGCGATCATCATCTTGATCAGCGCGATGAAGCCATCGCCGAGCGGCTTCAGCGCCTTGCCGGCATCGGGATAGAAGTAACCCAGCGCCACACCGATGATGATGGCGATGATCACCTGGATGTAGAGGACCTTGTACCAGGGTTGTTTGGTCATCGCTGTTTCCATCCCGTTGCGAGGTGCGTGCAGGCGGCCGGTGGCCGTCGAGACTATCCGACTTAACTGCGACGGAACATCGCAGCTTGTACAGTCCTGCGTTAAAAATCAGGTGCAGCCCGGCCATGTCCGATGCGCATACAGCACCGCCTACACCGACGGAACGGTGTCATTTGCGGATGTGGCGGTGCCGCAAATGTGAGTTGCTCAGGGAGCGGGGGTTTACGGGGCAGGCATCGCAGCAATGCGTCCGGCCCGCATTGCGGTTGAGGGCAACGCGATCGATCGCCCCGTCGAGCAAATGTGCCGGGAAGGGCTTCAATATGTGGGCGGTGTCAGCGCGCTCACGATCTCGCAGGGATCGCTGGCGATATTGCGGTAGCGATGCGGCAGGCGGCTGTCGAAATAGAAACCGTCGCCCTTGCGCAGGATCTGCTTTTCGCCATCCACCGTCAGTTCGATCGCGCCGCGAATGATCATGCCGGCTTCCTGCGCTGCATGGGTGATCGGCTGCGTGCCGCCTGCGCCTGGACCATAGGTCTCGTGGCACATCAGCAATTGGCGGTTCGGGAAACGGGCGCCGATCATACGATAGGAGATGGCGTTGCCGTCGCCGATCTCGACAAAGTCTGGCTTGCGGTAGAACGGACTCGACGTTTCCGCCTTCAGCTCGGAGAAAAAACCGATCAGCGTCGTCCCCAATGCGTCGAGCACTGCACTTAAAGTGTCCACGGACGGGCTCGTTCGGTCGCGCTCGATCAGCGAGATGGTCGAATGGGATGTGCCGGAGCGATCGGCCAGTTCACGCACGCCCAGCTTCCGGCGCAGGCGCAGTTCGCGGAGCTTTGATCCGATTTTGGTCACGCGGCGTCCTTTCAAGGAGCAATGCTGCGTCTATTATAATAGACGCAGTGGTTAGGCGCTATTGCCGCCGCAGCGCGAACCGGCAATCATCGCGGCTAGGCGTGTCATAGCCGGGGAGCGATCGCATGCAGGAGCAGTTTCGAGGTGGGGCCGCCTTTTCGCGCGGTGCGTTCGTGCCGGTCGCGGAGGCCAGTGTCTCTCCGCTGGACTGGGCGTTCACGCGCTCCGATGTCGTCTATGATGTGGTGCATGTGTTCGAGGGCGGTTTCTTCCGGCTTGCCGATCATCTCGACCGCTTCGAGGCGTCGATGCGCGCGCGCCGGCTGGCTCCGCCGGAGACGCGCAGCGAAATGGAAGCCATTCTGCATCGCTGCGTCGCGCTGGCCGGCCTCGACGATGCCTATGTGGCGATGGTGGCGCTGCGCGGCCGACCGCGCATTGCCGGTTCGCGCAGGATCGAGGATTGCGATAATCACTTCATGGCCTATGCGGTGCCGTGGATCGATGTCATCCCGAAGGATGCGCAGGCGCGCGGCGCGCATGTGTGGATCGCGACCAGGCCGCGGGTGCCCGATGTGTCGGTCGATCCCACCGTGAAGAACTATCAATGGAGCGATCTCACCAGCGGGCTGTTCGAGGCGCAGGATCACGGTGTCGATACGGCCATCGTCTGCGATGCCGACGGTTTCGTCACTGAGGGACCGGGCTTCAACGTGTTCATGGTGAAGGACGGCAAGGTAAGGACGCCCGATCGCGGCAGCCTGCATGGCATCACACGCAGGACGGTGCTCGAATTGTGTGGCCAGATGGGCATCGATGCAGCGGTGGCTCCGATCCGGCGCCATGAACTGGAAGACGCCGACGAGGTGTTTCTCGCCACCACGGCCGGCGGCGTCATGCCGGCCGCACGCGTCAATGGCACGATCCTCGGCAACGATCGTCCCGGTCCGATCTCGCTGCGGATCAAGGATGCCTACTGGCAGATGCACCGCGACGGCATTCATCGCACCGACGTCATCCGCGACGCATAGCGGGAAGCGCTTCCGAACCGACGCCGACTGGAGAACGCCATGGCAGATTCCGATTTCGACAATGCGCGTGGTCAGCGGCCGGGTGGCGACCGGCTGGCCTCGGTGATCTCCGGGCCACGCCGGGGCGCACGCGAGACGTGGGTCGAAATCCCGTCGCGCGACGGCGAGAAGGCTGCGTGGTGCTATTCGAACCGTCGTGCCTACAGTCCGGGCGACACCGTGACCCTGCATCTGTCGACGACGGTCGCGCGGGTCTCGCTGACGATTGCGCGCGATCCCGGCGGCGGCGACGCGGTGTTCGCTTCGGGCATCCAGCAGGCTGCGTTTCATCCAGTGCCGGAGCAGGTCTATGCGGCGGGCTGCGGCTGGCCGGTGTTTCTGAGCTGGACGATTCCGGACGATCTCGCATCCGGCGGCTATGTCGTGGAGATCCGCGACGAGACCACGGCGGCACGCGAGGCGATCGGCCATCATCTGTTCTTCAACCGCCGCCGCACGCGCACACCCGGCGCGCTGGCGCTGGTGGCGGCGACATCGACATGGTCGGCCTATAACGATTGGGGCGGCGCCAATCATTACTACGGCATCAACCCGGCCCTCCCGCGCGGCCGCTCCGCGCATCTGTCGGCGCTGCGGCCATGGGCACGCGGCCAGGTCGCGCTGCCCAAGGGCGCCCCGCGCTCGGTCAATCAGGTCCGCCCCGGCAAGCCCGGACCGGCGCGCTATGACAGCGTCGAATGGGCCTTCATCAACGGCTATACGCGCTATTACGCATTAGCCGGCTGGGCGTCGTATGAACGGCCGTTCCTGCAATGGGCCGAGGCCAACGGCTATGCGTTCGATGTGATCACGCAGGACGAGCTGCATGACGATCCCGACGTGCTGAAGGATTACCCGTGCGCGGTGTTCGTCGGTCATGACGAATACTGGTCGCGTGAGATGCGCGATGCTGTCGATGCCTATGTCGATGGCGGCGGCCGTGTCGCGCGCTTCGCCGGAAACTTCCTCTGGCAGATCCGGCTGGATCGCGCAGCCCAGACGCAGATCGCCTGGAAATACGACGCGCGGCGTCTCGATCCGGAAGCCGGCACGTCGCGCATGACGAGCGCGTGGGAAGATCCGCAGATCGATCATCCCGGCGCCAGAACCTTCGGGGTCAATGCCCTGCGCGGCATCTATGCGGCCTTCGGCGGCATGGCCCGCCGCGCGGCCCGCGGCTTCAACGTGTTCCGGCCGGAGCACTGGGCCTTTGCCGGCACCGGTCTCGGCTATGCCGACATGTTCGGTGACGAGGCCAACATCTTCGGCTTCGAGATGGACGGTGTCGAATACACATTCGCAGACGGCGTGCCGGTGCCGACCGGCGAAGACGGCGCACCTGCAGGGTTGACCATTCTCGCCATGGGTTTTGCGACGCTGGCGGAGAGCGGCCTGCCGGAATTCGACAGCTCGTTGATGCTGGGCGATGGCGATGCCCAGTTTCGTAATTCGCTGCTCGGCGAACCCGGTGCGGAAAGCCTCGAACGTCACAAACGCGGCAGCGGCATGGTCGTGCATTTCGCACGCGGCGCTGGCGAGGTGTTCACCGCCGGCACCTGCGAATGGGTCAATGGCCTGATCGAGGGCGATTGCTATACCCAGCAGATCACGCGCAACGTGCTCGACAGGTTCGGCAAGCGGAGCTGATGCTCGCTCGACCTGTTCCGGCTTCGCTTCAACGCTTGGGAGACTTCCTTGCGCAAAGCATTTTGGTCTTTAGTTGTTGTGTTGTCTTGCTTGGCTTCTTCCGCCGACGCTGCTGGCATTCAGCTTTTCAACCATGGCCCTAACTTAACGGGTGCGATCTGGTATCCGTGCGCGGCCAAACCGAAAGATGTGCAGCTCGGCGGCCTGGGGGTGGGCGTCGACTATGGTCTCATCGGGGTGAAGGATTGCCCTGTGACTGGCGCAAAGCTGCCGCTGGTCATCATTTCCCATGGCTATGTCGGATGGTTTGGCGGGCACCATGACACGGCAGCTGCGCTAGCGGATGCCGGATTCGTTGTCGCGGCAATCAATCATCCGGGCGATAACGCGAACGATTCCTCGAAAAAAGACGATCTGTCATCTTTCGTGCTGCGTCCGACAGACATGGTCCGTCTGCTCGACTTCATGCTTCAAGCCTGGACAGATCGGGCCGTCATCGATCCCGCGAAAATTGGTCTGTTCGGATTTTCCAAGGGAGGCTACACCGGTCTGGCACTGATCGGTGCTGCACCGGACTTCGGCCGTTATGCGCGCGGTTGCACGAATGCCTCGAAATTCTGTGAGCAACTGAGAGGCGGCGACATTCCTACTTTGGCGCAGGATGCGCGCATTCGCGCCGCTGTGATCGCTGATCCGATACCGGGCTTCTTTACGCAATCCAATCTGGCTGCGATCAGGATTCCGGTACAGTTCTGGCGAGCGGAGATCGGAATCGGGATTATTGATCCGGAGGGCACGGCGCGGGTTGCCCGTGCGCTACCGGGAAAGCCGGAGATTCGCAGCGTGCCTGCCAGCCACTTTGCGTTCCTAGCGCCATGCTCGCCGCAACTCAGGGCCGCGCTGCCTCGCATCTGCACCGACACGCCCGCGGAATTTGACAGGTTGGCGTTTCATCGCGAATTCAATGAGAGCGTTGCGCGGTTCTTCCTTGAGCGACTGGCCGACGATAACTGACGGCAACCGCCAAGGCTTTGGCGGATAAGTCGGGTTCTGGTCGATAGGCGCTGCCGCGGGAACTCGGTCGCTACAGGACCAGAGTGATCAGCGGTCATCGGTCCATGCCCTCGCTCGAGCGAGCCTCATCAGCTTACCTGGTAAGGCTTCAACTAGGTCGTGAATCCATAAATCGGAAACTGCCGAAATGGACGGGCAACGGTTAGCTCAAACATTGATTTTGAAACCCAAATCGATCTCGCTCGCAGGCTTTCCACGCAAGCCCCAATTGACGGGGTCGCTCTCTATAAGGACCGTTTTGATATCGGACGCAGGCACGTCGAAGGCAGAAAGCTCATCAACGATTGCTTGATAGAGCCGGCGCTTGGCCTCGACCGACCTGCCTGAGAATAGTTTGATTTCGATGACGATATAGCATGGCCCCTTGTTCGGCGGCGCAATCATCGCGTCGTCATCGAACTCTTGCAAGAATATGCATCTATCGTCGTCAGGGATCTGCAATCCTGCGATCAAGGCACGCTGAACGGCCTCAATCAGCTCGCGCCTTCTAACACCAATCCAGCCACGTCGTGTCTCTATCCGCGTCGATGGCATCTGCCTCTCCAACCTGGTCAGAGTATGACTTTGACTACAGCGGTGGGGTCCGCAATGGCTTGAGAGCCGCCTGACGACTTTCATGGTGCGCGACAAGCCATGATCTGATTCAGCATCGGTATGAGCCGATATGATCCGGACGCCATTAGAAGCGTGCAAGTGCCGGCGCGTCGCGTGCATGCAAGCGGGAATTCCATGCCTCGCAACTTTGTGATTGCCTCCGTGTTGACCTGCGTCAATCTGTCATGTGCAAGGTTGGAATGATTATAATTCGGAAAACCTGACGATGACCGACCGTCTCCGGGAAGTGCAGCTGTCCCGGCGCTCGCTGCTCGCATCCACAGCGGCGCTTCTCGTCGCAGGCGCAACATCTGCGCGTGCGCGTACGCTGTCCGGTGCAATGCCGTGGGAAAAAGGCACGGCATCGCCGCCTGTTCCGGTTCGTCCTGGCCCCTGGCAATTCTTCACTGCCGACGAAGCCGCTGCGGTCGAAGCGATCGTCGATCGCCTGATCCCGGCCGACGACCTCGGCCCTGGTGGAAAGGACGCTGGCTGCGCCGTCTATCTCGACCGCCAGCTCGCCGGTCCCTATGGCCGCAGCGAAGGCCTCTATATGCGGCCGCCATTCATGAACGGCACGCCCGGCCAGGGCTATCAGGGCGCCGATGCGCCGGCCACGCGCTATCGCAAGGGACTCGCCGCCATCGCCGATTACGTGAAAGCGAATTTCGGCGGCAAGGTGTTTCGCGATCTGTCACCCGCCGAGCAGGACAAGGTGCTCACCGATATCGAGAAAGGCACCGCGAAGCTCAAGGACGTCAATGGCGTCAGCTTCTTCTCGCTGCTGCTGCAGACGACGCAGGAAGGTTTCTTCGCGGATCCGATCTATGGCGGCAATCGCGACATGGCGGGCTGGAAGCTCGTCGGATTCCCGGGCGCCCGCTACGACTTCCGCGACTGGGTCGAACGCTACAACGAAAAATATCCCCTGCCGCCGGTGAGCATCATGGGCCGCGCCGACTGGACAGTGAAAGACTAAGCGATGGCACGCAAACTTCCCCGCAAAGACGTTGTCGTCGTCGGTCTCGGCTGGACCGGCTCGATCCTTTCCTACGAACTCGCCAAGCAGGGTCTCGATGTCGTCGCCATCGAGCGCGGCCCGTGGCGCGATACGGCCTCGGATTTCCCGCCGGGCTATGGACAGGACGAGCTGCGCTATGGCGTGCGCCTCGACATGTTCCTGCGGCCGGAGCAGGAGACGCTCACCGTTCGCAACAAGATGAGCGAGACGGCGCTGCCGGTGCGCAAGTTTGCCGGCTTTCTGCCGGGCAACGGCGTCGGCGGTGCAGGCCTGCACTGGAACGGACAGACCTGGCGCTTCCTGCCCAGCGACTTCAATCTGCGCACGCATATCACCGAGCGCTACGGCGCCAGCAAGATTCCGGAGGACATGACGATCCAGGACTGGCCCGTCACCTATGACGAGCTGGAGCCCTATTACGATCGCTTCGAGAAACTGGCCGGCATTTCCGGCAAGGCCGGCAATCTCAACGGCAAGATCCAGCCGGGCGGCAATCCGTTCGAAGGCTGGCGCAGTTCCGAATATCCGACGCCGCCGCTGAAGCAGAATTACGGTTCGGCGCTGTTTGCCGAAGCTGCGAAGAAGATGGGCTATGCGCCGTTCCCGCGCCCGTCCGGCAATATCAGCGAGGGCTACACCAATCCGCTCGGCGTCACCATGGGGCAGTGCACCTATTGCGGTTTCTGCGAGCGCTTCGGCTGCGGCAACTACTCGAAGTCCTCGCCGCAGGTCTGCGTGCTGCCGGCCTTGATGCGGCTCCCGAACTTTGCAGTGCAGACCGAGTCCGAAGTCACCCGGATCAATCTCGACAACACCGGCAAGAAAGCGACCGGCGTGACCTATGTGGATACGTCGGGCGAGGAGTGGGAGCAGCCCGCCGATCTCGTGCTGGTCTGCGCCTTCTCGCTGTTCAATGTCCGGCTGCTTCTGCTGTCCGGCATCGGAGCGCCTTACGACCCACAGTCAGGCAAAGGCGTCGTCGGACGCAACTACGCCTATCAGACCACCTCGGGCGTGTCCGTGATCCTGAAGGACAAGGTGCTCAACAATTTCATCGCCACCGGCTCGGGCGGCATGATGATCGACGAGTTCAACGGCGACAATTTCGATCATAAGGATCTCGACTTCATCGGTGGCGGCTATATCGGCTCGGGCCAGACAGGTGCGCGCCCGATCACCACGCGGCCGGTGCCGAAGGGCACGCCGCGCTGGGGTTCGCAGTGGAAGAAGGCCACCGCGGAGACCTATAACCGGGCCTACAACATCGGCACCCATGGCAGTTCCTACAGCTACAGGGACTGCTATCTCGATCTCGATCCGACCTATAAGGACCGGCTCGGCCGGCCGCTGATGCGCATGACGTTCGATTTCCACGACAACGAAATCAAGATGTCGCAGTTTCTCACCGACAAGACCGCCGAGATCATGAAGACGCTCGATCCGGTGGAACTGACGGCGAGCCCGCGCAAGGGACCGTGGAATTCCACCATCTACCAGACCACGCACAACACCGGCGGCACGGTGATGGGCAACGATCCGAAGGACTCGGTGGTCAATCGTTATTGCCAGAGCTGGGACGTGTCCAACGTGTTCGTGCCCGGCGGCGCTTCGGTGTTTCCGCAGAACGCCGGCTACAATCCGACGGGCACCGTCGGCGCGCTCGCTTACTGGACCGCGGATGCGATCAAGAATCGCTATCTGAAGAATCCCGGCCCGCTGGTTTGAGAGCGCACATGATGAAACGCTCCCTCCTTGTTTCCGTCGTCCTCTCGCTGTCCTTCGCCGGCGCCGCGCGCGCGCAGGAAGATCCCAAGGGCTATGACCGCGTCGAGAAGGGCCGCTATCTGTCGGTGCTCGGCGATTGCGCCGGTTGTCACACCGCACCCGGCGGCAAGCCATTTGCCGGCGGCCTCGCGCTGGACACGCCGTTCGGCAGATTGCTCGCGCCGAACATCACGCCCGATCCGGAAACCGGCATCGGCAGGATGAGCGACAGCGATTTCGTCGCCGCGCTGCATGAGGGCCGCGGTCATAACGGTCGCCGGCTTTACCCGGCGATGCCCTATCCGGCCTACACGAAAATGTCGCGCGACGACGTGCTGGCGCTGCGCTCCTATTTCAGGACGGTGCAGCCGGTGAGCAACGCGGTCGAGCCGAACCAGCTGCCGTTCCCGTTCAATATCCGCCTGTCGATGGCGTTCTGGAACTGGCTCAATTTCACGCCGGGCCGTTTCCAGCCAAACCCGCAAAAATCCGACGAATGGAATCGCGGCGCCTATCTCGTCGAAGGGCCCGCGCATTGCGGCACCTGCCACACGCCGAAGACGGCGCTCGGCGGCGACAAGACCAGCGTGGCGCTGTCCGGCGCGACGCTGCAGGGCTGGTTTGCGCCTGATATCACGGCCAACAATCACAAGGGCATCGGCGCGTGGACGAAAGAAGAGCTCGTCGCCTATCTGAAAACCGGCGCCAACAAACATACACTGGCCTCGGGGCCGATGGCCGAAGCGATCACGAATTCGACCTCGCAGATGTCGGATGAGGACCTCAACGCCATCGCCGCCTATCTGAAGGACAGCAGGCCGAGCGACGGCAGCAAGCCGCAGGCGCTTGCGGCCGGCGATGCAACGATGCGCGCCGGCGCCGCGATCTACAAGGATGCCTGCGCCGCCTGCCACAAGGATAACGGCTCCGGCGAGACGCATCTGTTTCCGAAGCTCGCGGGGAGCGCCATCGTGCAGTCCGACGATCCGGCGACGCTGGCGCATGTCGTGCTGAACGGCGCGCGTGCCGTCGGCACCGCCGGCGCTCCGACCGCGCCGGCGATGCCGGGCTTCGACTGGCGCCTGAGCGATGCGCAGATCGCCGCCGTGCTCACTTACATTCGCAACAGCTGGGGCAATGCCGCGCCGGCCGTCGCTGCGAGCGCGGTGAAAAGCCAGCGGGAATCGTCGGCGCATTGATCGTCGTTATTGTGACTCGATAGAACCGTGTCCCGGGCGCGCTGCAGCGTCAGGCGATGCGCCGCATCGCCGCCAACGCTGCTGCGCAGAACCGGGACCGTGCAAAGCTCGGTGTTTGTTGCGGTCCCGGCTCTGAAGCGGCACTTGCGGCGAAGCTTCGCTTCGCCTGAGCGCCGCATCGCGTCCGGGACACGATGTCATCGCTGCAAGGCGTCCGGCCTTTTGCATGATGCATGGGCTGGCTTCCTGAGGGGCAGTTATCTGATCGCCAACTGGAAGTCTAAACTGAGCAGTTTCTATGCTCGTCTTTCCGTTGAACGCCTCACTCCCATACCCCGCGCTCGCGGTGGCAGCATTCGAGGCCGTTGAGTTTGGCGGCTGTTCAATACTGACCACCATAGCGCCATGTTTTCGGGCATTCTTCCGTCCCGACGCGCGTTCTCGCTGCATATGGGGATCAGCGAGCGCCATGGCGGAGCGGCGGGTTCAGCCCCCGCCCGCCGTGGTCGCGTGGCCGAAGCTCGTTCCAGCGGATAGAACATGGCTCTTGTCCCGGGCGCGCTGCAGCGTGCAAACGCTGCTGCGCAGAACCGGGACCTTCATAAGCTTCGGAGTTCGATAAGGTCCCGGCTCTGCGAAGCAGCACGTCGCGCCGCATCGCGTCCGGGACAAGAATTCCGACTTTGCAGATCGATGTCTATCGTAAGCGAGCCGCCGTTCGGCTCACTTCTTCTTCCAGCCACCCCGCCGCCCCGGTGCGCCCGCGCTTGATCGCGGTGCGGGTCCGAATTCGGGGCCGGACTCGCGGCTGTTGGTCGGCTGGAAGATTTTGCTCTCCATGCCCGGGCCCATTTCATCCAGCGTCGGCTTGCGCGCCTTGCTGGCAAACTTGCCACGGGCCTTGCCTTGCGCGGCCTTGTCGAGACGGGCCGGCAGGTTTGCGGCATCGCCGTATTTCTTCGCGCCCTGATAGGCGCCGCCACGCGCGGCGACCCCGCGCTGCTTGATGGTGGGATCGTCCACGACGGCAAGCTCCGTGGCGCGCAGGCGTTTCACCTCGTCGCGGAGGCGGGCGGCTTCCTCGAAGTTCAGGTCGGCGGCGGCCTCGCGCATGCGGGTTTCGAGATCGGCCAGCACCGTCTCGAAATTATGGCCGATGGCGATGGCGTCGTCGGCCATGCCGCCGTCGCCGATCTCGACCAGCACGCGGTCGCCCTCATAGACGGAGTTGAGGATGTCGCCGATGGACTTCTTCACGCTCTCCGGCGTGATGCCGTTGGCGACATTGTATTCGACCTGCTTCTCGCGGCGCCGGTTGGTCTCGGCCATCGCGCGCTCCATGGAGCCGGTGACCTGATCGGCATAGAGGATGACGCGGCCGTCGACGTTGCGCGCGGCGCGGCCGATGGTCTGGATCAGCGAGGTTTCCGAACGCAGGAAGCCTTCCTTGTCGGCATCGAGAATGGCGACGAGGGCGCATTCGGGAATGTCGAGGCCTTCGCGGAGCAGGTTGATGCCGACCAGCGCGTCGAAGGCACCCAAGCGAAGATCGCGGATGATCTCGATGCGCTCGATGGTGTCGATGTCGCTGTGCATGTAGCGCACGCGAATGCCCTGTTCGTGCAGGAATTCGGTGAGGTCTTCGGCCATGCGCTTGGTCAGCACGGTGATCAGCGAGCGATAGCCCGCCGCCGCGGTGGCGCGGACTTCGCCGAGGAGATCGTCGACCTGCGTACGCGCGGGGCGGATGTCCACGGGCGGATCGACCAGGCCGGTGGGGCGAATGACCTGTTCGGCGAACACGCCGCCGCTTTCCTGCAGCTCCCAGCCGGACGGCGTTGCCGACACCGCCACGGTCTGCGGACGCATCATGTCCCATTCCTCGAAGCGGAGCGGTCGGTTGTCCATGCAGGAGGGCAGGCGGAAGCCGTATTCCGCCAGCGTCGCCTTGCGGCGGAAGTCGCCCTTGAACATGGCGCCGATCTGCGGAATCGAGACGTGGCTCTCGTCGGCGAAGACGAGGGCGTTGTCCGGGACATATTCGAACAGGGTCGGCGGCGGCTCGCCCGGCCGGCGGCCGGTGAGATAGCGCGAATAGTTCTCGATGCCGGCGCAGGAGCCGGTGGCTTCCATCATCTCGATGTCGAAGGTGGTGCGCTGTTCGAGGCGCTGGGCCTCGAGCAGGCGGCCCTGATTGTTGAGCTGGTCGAGCCGCCATTTCAGCTCGTCCTTGATGGACTTGATGGCCTGCAGCAGCGTCGGGCGCGGCGTCACATAGTGCGAATTCGCGTAGATCTTCACGAATTCCAGCTCGTCCTGCTTGTGGCCGGTGAGCGGGTCGAACTCCTCGATGTTCTCGACGGTGTCGCCGAACAGGTTGATGCGCCAGGCGCGGTCTTCATAGTGCGCGGGGAAGATGTCGATGACGTCGCCGCGGACGCGGAAGGTGCCGCGGGTGAAATCGTGCTGGGTGCGCTTGTACTGCAGGGCGACGAGATCGGCGATCAGCTGGCGCTGGTCGATGCGCTCGTTCTTCTTCAGCGCGAAGGTCATCGCCGTATAGGTCTCGACCGAGCCGATACCGTAGATGCAGGACACCGAGGCGACGATGATGACGTCGTCGCGCTCCAAGAGGGCGCGCGTGGCGGCGTGGCGCATGCGGTCGATCTGTTCGTTGATCGACGAGTCCTTCTCGATATAGGTGTCGGTGCGCGGGACGTAGGCTTCGGGCTGGTAGTAGTCGTAGTAAGAGACGAAATATTCGACGGCGTTGTCGGGGAAGAAGTTCTTGAACTCGCCATAGAGCTGCGCGGCGAGGGTCTTGTTCGGCGCGAGGATGATCGCGGGCCTTTGCGTGGCCTCGATCACTTTCGCCATCGTGTAGGTCTTGCCGGAGCCGGTGACGCCGAGCAGCACCTGCGTGCGCTCGTTACGGTCGATGCCCTCGACCAGCTCCTTGATCGCCGTCGGCTGGTCGCCTTTCGGCTCATAGGCCGATTTCAGCGCGAAGCGGACGCCGCCTTCGGATTTGTCCGGGCGCGGCGGGCGATGCGGCGTCCACACATGGCCGCTGCCGTCCTTCTTGCGGAATTCCGGTCGGCCGTCGCGGATCAGCGCTTCCAGCGCGTCGGCGGTGGCGCGGACCCCGAGCGCTTCCATCTTGTTGCGCACGGGGCGGGCGAGTGTCGTGTCCTCGTCGTCCTCCGCCGTGGGCAGGCCGAGCTGCTTCGCGAGTTCCGGATCGAGCGTCGGGATCGAGGCCGAGGTGCCGTAATTGGCCTGTGGCGCTTCCTCCAGACCTTTCTGCTCGCTCAACCGCGGCGCATAGGGCGCGACCACCGGCTGCGGATAAGGCTGCAGCGGCGTCGGGCGCGGCGTGTCGTCGCCCTCGAAACTTTTCGGGGTGGATTTGCGGGCGCGATGCACTGCGGCCTCGCCGCCGGAGCGGCGGTCGCGCGAATTGTCCGGCGGCGGCTGCAGGCCGGTGCCCGAGCCCATGCCGGCATCGCCGCGATTGATGGCGGGATTGAGCAGTTCCGCCAGCGCCGGCCCGATCGGCTTGACGTCGGGACGTCCCGCACCGGGCTTCGCCTTGGGAGTCTTGGTCGATCTTGCGGGCTTTTTCGGAGTGTCGGGTTTTTTCGCCATGGCCGGAATATGGGGCGAGTCCCGGGCGGATGAAAGGTCGGCCCGCTTGTCGGCGGGGGCTCGATAGCGACTAAGCACGTGTTTTGCTTCGCTGCGCGACCGCGCGAGCTGGACGATAGGCCTGCCGCTTGTTGCCTCCCGCGCAACGTTGCGGCGTAATCGATCGTCGCTTCCCGATTGATGTGGATAAGGTCTTAGAAAATTGCCGCCCGATAGAAAGCAACTTCTGGATGTTTCGGGAATCTGGCGAGTTCCGCTGATTACAAATCCAGAGATTGCTTGGGGGCGATCATGTTTTCAGGAATGGCAACGCGCATATTTGCGCGAATGATAGCGCTTTGTCTGGTGGCGTCGTTATTGGTCGGGTGTGCTGAGGTTGATCGGCGCGGCGGTGTCGCCGATCAAATTCAAGACTATCTTTTCAAGGCCGACAGCAAATCGCATCGTCTGTTGCGGTCATATCTTCTGGTCGGCGTATTGTTGGCGGTAGCGCAGCGCCAAGGCGTCAACGATGTCGACCGTACTGCCATTAAAGGTGCGCTGGAAGGCGCGCTAAGCGTGGCTAACGAGGCATTTAGTTGCCTGTATCCCGGCACCTTCGAGAGTAACTATGAAGGGCATCCGCCGGAACTGGAGATCATCGACTGGACGGTACAACCCGCGGTGCTGACATCGACCCATCAGTTACCGAAATGGTGCCAGTTCTTCGACGAGAAGATGGCGCGGCTTGACCATGCGATCTTTCGGCTTGCAACAGTGACGCTGTTCGGCGTTCGAGATCGAGACCAGTTCGTTGAAATTCGAGATCGCATGATCGGTCGGGTGCCGGTCCTGAGCGATACCCTGAAGGCTGCCATATCTGCCAATCGCGTCGTCAATCAGACCACCACATTGATCGACGACCTGCTTAATCTCAGTTTTGCGAGTCTTGGCCCGGTCACGACGTTGTTGCCGCTTTACCGCGACGCGCTCGAACTGAATTCGTGGATCATTGTCGACTCCATGGCGATGGCCTGCGTCGTGACGCGCGGCGAGACATCGATGGTGCTGCCTGCTGCTCCGGCGTCAGGAGTGCTCGATTTCGATCGCAACAATCCATGCGACGCTTATCGTTACGCGGTGCTGATGGCGGCGGAAGGAAATGCCGAGCCGGCCGCGCTCAGGGCTTTCATCACCTATATGTATCAGGTGCCCGTAAGGGTGGAGGCCTATCGGCCGCACTTCTACGTTGTCAGCCGGTTGATCGGCAGGTCGTGCCTTTCGGTTCTAGGCAAGGAACAGTGCGATACCGCGCTCACCTATGCCCTGGAGAAATCCGCGCTCTACATCAACAACGCCTACAGCCAGCCGCGCGGAAAGATCATCGCGTCGCTTTTCCCAGGTTCGATGATTGCGTCAAACCGGCCGAAACCCACGCGAACCGTGCGCCGTCCGGCGACCGACCCTGTAGCTACCGGTACCATCACGCCCGCGCCGGCCGCGCCCTCGGCGCGCTAGCCGTTGTCGCTGCCGACCATGTCGCGCGCCCGGCACATCATTCTCGGTGTGCAGGGCGGCGTTGCGTTTTGTCGTCCCGTGGCGATTGACTTGTCAGGAGCCTTCTGGCGGACTTGTGGTGAAACAGTCTATCAGCCACGCAGGGCCGCCGCATGATCGACCTCTACTACTGGTCCACCCCGAACGGTCACAAGATCACGATCTTTCTCGAAGAGACAGGGCTGCCCTACAAGATGATCCCGGTGAACATCGGCAAGGGCGATCAGTTCAAGCCGGAGTTCCTGGCGATCGCGCCGAACAACAGGATCCCGGCGTTGGTGGACCATGATCCGAAAGGTGGCGGCAAGCCGGTTTCGGTTTTCGAGTCCGGCGCCATGCTGCTCTATCTCGCCGAAAAGACCGGCCGGTTCCTGTCGGCCGATCTCCATGCGCGCTACGACACCATCCAGTGGGTGTTCTGGCAGATGGGTGGGCTCGGACCCATGGCCGGGCAGAACCACCACTTCCGCAACTACGCGCAGGAAAAGATCACCTACGCCATCGATCGCTATGTCAACGAGACCAACCGACTCTACGGTGTGCTCAACAAGCGGCTCGCGGATCGTGATTTCATCGCTGGCGAATATTCCATCGCCGACATGGCGAGCTATCCGTGGATCGTGCCGTTCAAGAATCAGGGGCAGGATATCGACGACTTTCCGCATCTCAAGCATTGGCTGGAGCGGATCGCGCAGCGCCCGGCGGTGCAGCGCGCTTATGCGGTGGCAAAACAGGTCAATCCGAATTTCGGTCAGCCGCCGGCCAAGACCGACGAGGAGCGCAAGATCCTGTTCGGGCAGACATCGCGTGTGGTGAAGGACTGATCGAACGGATCGGGCCAGCCTGTCCTCTCCCGCAAAAGCGAAAGTTTCCGTTGGCGCCGCGGCGTCGGTGCTGTCACTGCTGTCTGCGTCTGCCGGATCGCCCGACAAGCCAGGCGAGAACAACGGAGAGCGCAGCGAAGAACATCGATCGGAGAGCATATGACCCTGCAATTGTTCGAACTCGTCGGTACCGAGGAGAATCGGCCCTTTAGCCCCTATTGCTGGCGCACGCGCATGGCGCTCGCGCATAAGGAACTCGAGGCGATCTCGATTCCGTGGCGCTTTACCGAGAAGGAGGCGATCGCCCGGCACAAATCCGAGAAGGTGCCGGTGCTGCTCGATGGCGAGCGTGCGATCAACGACTCATGGAGCATCGCGACCTATCTCGAGGACGCTTATCCGGATCGCCCGTCGCTGTTTGGCGGTGACGGCGGTCGGGCTATGGGGCGAATGATCAACTGGTGGGGCGATGCCGTGATGATTCCCGGCATGGTCTCGCTCATCATCCTGGATATCTACAACCACCTGAGCCCCATCGATCAGGCGTATTTTCGGGAGACACGCGAAGCGCGGTTCAAAAAGACTCTGGAAGAAGCTTCCGCGACCCGCGACAGGGACGTGGAGACATTTCGCAAATCGCTCGATCCGGTCAGGCTCACGCTCCGCTCGCAGCCGTTTCTCGGCGGCGAGCAGCCGAACTATGCCGATTATATCGTGTTCGGTCCGTTCCAATGGGCGCGTGCGATCTCCGGATTTCAGCTTTTGCAGCCGAACGACGCGATCTATGTCTGGCGCGAGAAATTGCTTGATGCATTTGGTGGCATGGCGCGGAAGTCGGCAGGTTACGACGTATAGTCATTGCAATGATGCCGGCACTGTTGTTCCTTCGCAGGGGGAGTTGCATTAAAACGCACTGCTTGTTCACACGAATCCAATTGCCAGGTCGCCATGTCTTTTCAACCTATCGATGACGACTCCGCCATGTTCGATCTCGCGCCGGTGTCGTTGTGGATCGAGGATTTCAGCGATGTGAAGGCGCTGTTCCAGCAATGGCAGGAGCAGGGCGTCGACGACATGGAGACCTTCCTGCTGGCAAATCCGGAGCGGGTGCGTCAATGTTCGCAATCGATCCGCATCATCAAGGTCAACCAGAAGACGCTGTCGATGTTCGGCGCGCGCGACCTCAATCATCTGATGGTCAGTCTCGGTCTGGTGATGCGCGACGACACCTTCAAGAGCCACGTCTCCGAACTGTCGCAGCTGTGGAGCGGCAAGACCGACTTTTCCAGCCACACCGTCAATTACACGCTGAAAGGCGACCGTCTCGACGTCCAGCTGCACGGCCGGGTGCTGCCCGGCTACGAGGACAGCTGGAAGCGGGTAATGATCTCCATCGAGGACGTCACCGAGCGCGAGACTGCACGGCGACGCCTCGCCAAGAGCGAGAACTACGCTTTCGGCCTGTTCGCGCATTCGCCCGTGTCACTCTGGGTGGAGGACTTCAGCGGTGTGAAGCGGTTGATCGATGAGGTGCGCGCGCGCGGCGTCGAAGATTTTCGCGTTTTCACCGACGTCCACGAGGAGTTTGTCGAACGCTGCATGAGCGAGATTCGCGTGCTGGACGTCAACAGCCGCACGCTGGAGCTGTTCGGCGCACCCGACAAGCAAACGCTGCTGCTCAGCCTCGCCGAAGTGTTTCGTGACGAGATGGGGCCGCATTTTCGCGAGCAGCTGATCGATCTGTGGGAAGGGCGTCTGTTCCAGCAGCGCGAGGTCGTCAACTATGCGCTGGACGGCACGAAGCTGCATCTTCTCCTGCAATTCTCGGTGCTGCCGGGCTATGAGCGCGACTGGTCCCAGGTCCAGGTCGCGCTTACCGACATCACCGCGCGCAAGAAGGCCGAGGCGTATCTCGAATTTCTCGGCACCCATGACGTGCTCACACGGACCTATAACCGCGCCTTTTTCACCGAAGAGCTCAATCGGCTGGAGCGCAAGCGCAAGGCGTCGCATCCCGTCACCATCATCGTCGCCGATCTGAATGGGCTGAAAGCCGCCAACGACCAGCTCGGTCATGGTGCAGGCGATGCGCTGCTGCGCCGAGCCGGCGAGGTGTTCGGTTCGCTGGTGGAGAAGCCAGCCACCGTGGCGCGCGTCGGCGGCGATGAATTCGCCGTCATCCTGCCGCTGACGGATGAGGCCGGCGGCGATGCGGTGATCGCGACGCTGGAGGAGCTGATCGAGCTCAACAATCAATATTATCCGGACACGCAGCTCACGATGTCGGTAGGTGTTGCCACCAGCGCGACGGGCGAGCAGCTGGTGGATGTGGTGAAGCGCGCCGATATCGAGATGCTGCAGGCCAAGCGCAGCTATTACGAGCATCCGGAGCGCGACCGCCGCAGCCGGACGGCACGCAATCTGTAGCGCCGTCACACCGCGCAGCTGAGCTGTCGCCCAGCTCAGCCTCGCGATCAGTCTTGCGATCAGCTTTGGCGACCGCGCATGTCGGCCTCGATGGCCAGCACCGGGCTGCCGAAGCGGGAGCGATAGACCTGCAGGTTTTCCAGCACGCGCTGCACGTAGTTGCGCGTCTCCGCATAGGGAATGCGCTCGACCCAATCCACGACATCGACATCGGCCTGACGCGGATCGCCGTAGCGCGCGATCCACTGGCGTACGCGCCCGCGCCCGGCATTATAGCCGACAAAGGCAAGGACGTGGTTGCCGTCATAGTCGCTGAGCAGGTTCGCTATCTCGGCCGAACCGAGCTGCAGATTGTAAGCGGGGTCGTTGTGCAGACGCTCGTTGTTGAAGGTGAAGCCCATCCGCCGCGCCAGCGTCTGGCCGGCGGCGGGCGTCACCTGCATATAGCCGGTGGCAAGAGCGCCCGAGGTGATGCGCGGATTGAACGCGCTTTCGGTGCGGGTGATCGCATAGACCAGGCTCTTGTCGGTCTTCGCGCCGATCGGTGCGAAGTCGGGCAGGCCGGTGGCTGGGAAGGCATAGCTGTCGAAAGCGAGACCGCGATTGAGCGCGGCGCGTCCGACCGCCAGCATGGCGCCGGGGTCACGGTGTTTTCGCGCGGATTCGGCGACCATCGCGAGCAGGGCGGTGTCGTTGCTGCGGTGGAGGTCGCCGACGAACGGGACAACGAGGCGACGGTTGCCGCTGGCATAGAGAACTTCGACGGCCCGCACGAGGTCGCGGTTGGCGAGCGTCGTGCGTTGCGCCGGGCTCAGCGCTGGCGGCGTGCGCAGCCGGGTGTGGCGGCAGCCGATCCGGGCGCAAGCGAGCTGGCCGTAATAGGTGGTGCCATGCTGTGAGGCGAGGGCGTAATGCTGCTGCGCCGCCGCGCGATTGCGGCCCGCGTCGGCGGCGCGGCCGAGCCAGTATTGCGCACGCGCCAGCGCCGTGGGGCCGCGGGTGAGGCCGGGAATTTCGTTGAAATGACGTGTGGCCGTTTGCGGATCGCGCAGGAAACGGAGCGCGATCCAGCCCGCCATGAAAGAACGATCGACGCGATAGGTCTCCTTCTCCGGCGCTGCGTCATGCGCGAGACGATAGGCAAGCTTCGCTTGACCGTCGTCGAGGAGCGATCGCACCAACGCGCGGCGTTCCACCCACCAGATGTCAGGGCTGTTGATGACACTGGGATCGCGCGGCGCCGACAGCATCAGTTTGGCGGCTTCACTGTCGCGGCCGCTGCGGCGCAGCCACTGGATACGGGTGAACTGATAGGCGGGATCGCTGCGGACATTTGCCGGCACGGCGGCGAGCAGGGCCGCGGCTTTCGGTTTCTTGCCGATCACGGCGGCGCGTGCGGACACGATGGCGACGGCGCCCGGGCCGAGATGTTTTGCGGCGCGCATCGCGGTGTCGAAATCGTTGGCATAGAGACGGCTGTGCATACGCGCGGCGTGATCGGCTTGCGTCAATCGTGCGCCGAACAGTTTGAGCACCTCGGCCTCGGTGCTCGCCGAGAAGCCGTCGCTGCGCCAGGCGGCGCTGGCAAAGCGAATGGCCCTGCTATCGCCGAGGGAGGCGAGTGCGCGGGCCATCGCCAGCTGCCCGAGGGCCGTGCGCGGTTCACCGCCGGAGAAAAACGTGCGCACGGTCGCGGCATCGGCGCGCTCGATCCACAGCCGCGCCTCCGCGCGCCGCTGCAGCAGCGTCATGCCGGGCCAGGCGGGGTTGGCCCGGATGAATTCGGCGTAGCGCGCGAATTCGTTGTCGCCATCGGAGCGCAGGATCACCCATTCGGTAACCTTGCGGCCAAGCGGATCGCGGATGTGATCGCGTGTCCGCGTCGCGGCGTCGAGCTTGCCCGCGCCAGCGAGACGGGTTGCTTCAGAGATGGTCTTGAGATCGGCATGCGACAGCAGATGCTCTGCGGCATGCGATGCGCGCGCATGGGCGGCCAAGGGGTGGCTGACGACGATGACTGCGACGCTGGCCGGAAGCAGCACGCGCCGGATGGAAACGGGTAGATCGATCACAGGGCTTTCCGATGCAGGCGGACGACATCCGCATGTCTTGCTCTCGCTCAAAGTCGAGGGAAAACCTTCATGAAATGCAAAGCACCGATCGCCGCAGCGTGTGGTGAAGATGGCTGATCTGTAATGTCGCGGGTTGCGTGGAAGATATGGCCGCGTGCGGCGCCGCGGGACGCAACATTTTGCGGTGGTCCATTCGCGCGCAGCGTCGAAATGTCTCGAAGAAATGATGCGCGACGCCTGCTCACATCGACGTCGCGCGGGCGTGCGCCGCGGCGGCCCTGCGCAGGCAGTCGCGGCACAGGCAGTCGCCGCCGGCAGCGGGCATCGGCAGCTTCGCGGGTTCCTCGGCGCACCAGCAATTGCCGAACAGGTCGCAACCGAATTCGGTGCCGCAGGCCTGGCAGGTCAGGCAGCGGCTCTGCGATACCTCGCCGGGCAAGCGGTCCGTTCCTGTCCGATTTGTCATCCAGACGGCCTCAATTTCAGTTCGATCTTCATGCAGCGTTCATCTGCCGCAGTCGTATAGTCGCCCGATATCGCGCGGCCGCATCATAGGCCGGCGATGAAGCGAGGGAAACCCGATGGCCCGCGACCCGCAAGGCGCGCTGATCGCGCTGAATCGTTTCGGCTTTGGCGCCCGGGGCGGCGCATCGGGCGACATCGTCAACGCCGCGTCCGACCCCCGCGGCTATGTGAAGGCGGAGCTCGCGCGTCCGCAGGCGGTCATGCTGGAGCTGCCGGGCCTGCAGACGACACCGGAACTCGCCCAGGCCATGTTCGCCTATCAACTCGAGGTGAAGACGGCACGCGAAGCAGCCGCCAAGGCGCCTGTCGAGCCCGAGAAGAAACCGGAAGCGCCGGCTATGACGGGCAATACGATGATGACGGTGCAGCCCGACGCGGCCAAACCCGCGCCCGTCGCCCAGATGCCGCCGAATGTGGTGCAGAAGACCTTTCGCACGGAGGCGCTGGCACGGATCCAGCGGGCCACCATCGCGGAATGCGGCTTTGTCGAGCGGCTCGTCGTGTTCTGGTCGAATCACTTCTGCATTTCGGCGAACAAGGGCGAGCCGGCACGGATGTGGGCGGGCTCGTTCGAGCGGGAGGCGATCAGGCCGCATGTGCTCGGCAGATTCGCCGACATGGTGAAGGCGGTGGAGCAGCACCCGGCGATGCTGTTCTTCCTCGACAACCAGCAGTCCGTCGGCCCGAACTCGCGCGCCGGACAGAACGGCAAGCGCGGGCTCAACGAAAACCTCGCGCGCGAGATCATGGAACTGCATACGCTGGGTGTCGGCGGCGGTTATACGCAAGCCGATGTGACGTCGCTGGCGCGCATCATCACGGGCTGGACCTTTGCCGGACGCGAAGGAAAGATCGGCACGCCCGGCAGCTTCGCCTTCAATGCCAATGCGCATGAGCCCGGTCCGCAACAACTGCTCGGCAAGACCTATGACGATACCGGCGTCGCCCAGGGCGAGGCGGCGCTCGCCGACATCGCGCGGCATCCCTCGGCGGCGAAGTTCATCGCCCTCAAGCTGGCGCAGCATTTCGTATCGGATGCGCCACCGCCGGCGCTGCTGGCGCGTCTGGAAGGCGTGTTCAGGAAGACCGACGGCGATCTGAAGGCCGTCACGCTGGCGCTGCTGGATTCGAACGAGGCCTGGCAGGCGCCGATCAGTAAGCTGCGGACGCCCTACGAATACCTCATTGCTTCCGGGCGATTGCTTGCGCGCATCCCGGAGGATCCCGGCCGTTACTTCGCGGGCCTGCAGACGCTCGGACAACCGCTCTGGACTCCGTCGGGGCCGAACGGTTTCCCCGACGGCAACGCGGCATGGGCCGTACCGGAAGGCATGAAATTGCGGCTCGATATCGCGGCTCAGGTGTCGTCGCGCATTCCCGACAGCATCGATCCACGCGAATTGCTGGAGGTCGTGGCGGGCGAGGCTGCCTCCACCGAAACGCGCCAGACGATCGCACGCGCGGAGACGCGGCAGCAGGCTTTGGCGCTGCTGCTGATGTCCCCTGAATTCCAGAGGAGATGACGATGGATTGTTGTGAAAGCCGGACGCTCTCTCCGACACGCCGTTCGCTGCTGCTCTCCGGCGCAGCCTTTGCGGCATGGGCCTATCTGCCGAAATTCGCGCGTGCCGCCGACGGCCGCGATCCACGGCTGGTCGTGGTGATCCTGCGCGGCGCTCTCGACGGTCTCGCCACCGTCGCGCCGCTTGGCGATCCCGATTACGCGGGGCTGCATGGATCGATCGCGCTGCTGAAAGACGGACAGAATGCGGCGCTGCCGCTCGATGGTTTCTTCGGCCTGCATCCGGCGATGCCGGAATTCGCGCGGATGTATCGCGACCGGCAGGCGGCGATCGTCCATGCGGTGGCGACGTCCTATCGCGAGCGTTCGCATTTCGATGGGCAGGATGTGCTGGAAAGCGGCTATCCCGGTCCGGGCCGCGTGCAGTCCGGCTGGCTCAACCGGGCCATCGAGGCGCTGCCGCGCGGCGAGCGCGTGGCTGCGGGTCTCGCGGTCGGGCCGACCACGCCGCTGGTGCTGCGCGGTGCAGCGCCGACCGTCGGCTGGGCGCCGGTCGATCTGCCGAATGCAGCGGACGACACGGCGATGCGGCTGCTGCAGCTCTATCGGGATCGCGATCCTGCATTGGCGACCGCGCTGTCGCAGGGGCTGAAGCTCGATAAACTCGCGGTGGGCGACGACATGAAACCGAAAGGCGGCAACCCCATCGTGGCAATGCGCCAGGTCGCACGCGGTGCGGCCAAGCTGATGGCCGCCGATGACGGGCCGCGTGTTGCCGCGCTCGCTTTCGATGGCTGGGATACGCATGCGCAGGAAGGCGGGCCGGTCGGCCGCCTCGCGCAGCTGCTCGGCGGCCTCGATGGCGCGCTGGCCGAATTCCAGAACGGGCTCGGCGCACACTGGCGCGACACCATTGTGGTGGTCGCGACCGAATTCGGCCGTACGGCGAAGATCAACGGCACCGCGGGCACCGATCACGGCACCGGAACGATCGCGCTGCTCGCGGGTGGCGCGGTGAAGGGGGGCCGGGTGATTGCGGACTGGCCGGGACTCGCCAACGGCAAATTGTATGAGGGACGCGATCTCGCGCCGACGACGGATTTGCGCGCGGTGCTGAAGGGCGTGTTGCACGATCATCTCGGCGTCAACGAACGCGCGCTGGCGGAGCGGGTGTTCCCGGACAGCGCGCAGGTGAAGCCGGCGAAGGGATTGGTGGCTTAGTCCCTCCCCAGTCGCTTCGCTCCGGGGAGGGAGAAGAACCGTCCACTAGCCCAGTGTGATCCTGTCAATCTCCGCCATGTCCTCCGCGCTCAGCTTCCAGCTTGCGGCCTTCACATTCTGTTCGATCTGTTCCACGCGCGTCGCGCCGGCGATGACGCTCGCCACCTGCGGCCTCGCCGCGAGCCAGGAGAAGGCGAGTTCGAGCAGCGTGCGGCCGCGCTGCTGCGCGAACAGGTCGAGCTTCGTCGCGATCGCCTCGTTGCGCGGTGTCGCGGAGCGCTCGCGCAAGGCTGGCGCCTTGGCGAAGCGGCTGTCGGCCGGCGGTTCGGCGCCCGGCTTGTATTTGCCGGTGAGCAGGCCATTGGCGAGCGGGAAGAACGGCAGCAGGCCGAGATTGTACTGTTGCGCGGCAGGGAGCAGGTCGCATTCGATGTCGCGGACGACGAGGCTGTATTCGTCCTGAGAGGAGACGAAGGGCGTGACGCCCATCTGGCGCGCGGTGAATTCGGCCTCGGCGATGCGCCAGGCCGGAAAATTCGAATGGCCGATATAACGCACCTTGCCTTGGCGGACGAGATCGTCAAGCGCGCGCAGCGTTTCCTCGATCGGCGTGCGGTCGTCGAATTCGTGCTGCTGATAGAGGTCGATATAATCCGTCTTCAGCCGACGCAGGCTGGCTTCCACGGCGTTCATGATGTAGCGGCGCGAGGCGCCCTGTTTGGTGCCGTCGGTGCTCATCGGCTTGGCGTATTTGGTCGCCAGCACGATGTCCTTGCGGCGATCGCCCAGCACTTCGCCGAGCACCGTCTCTGAGCCGCCCATGCCGGCATAGATGTCCGCGGTGTCGAACAGCGTGATGCCGAGATCGATGGCCTTGTGGATTACCTTTCGCGAGGTCTCGAGATCGGTGCGTTGGCCAAAATTGTTGCAGCCAAGACCGACGGCCGAGACGCGCAGGCCGGAGCGGCCGAGATTGCGGATTTCCATGGGAGTTGCCTTGTGAACGAAGCGAGGGCGCGAACTATTGCGCGGCGCAGGCGAGGCTGCAAGCAGCGGTCGTAGGCGGATGAGACGTAGGGCGGATGAGCCAACGGGGCGCGCGAAGCGCGCCCGTTGATAAACTTCGCGTCATCCGTCGGCCGAGCATGTGTGGCGAAGACCTGCGGCGGATTACGGCTTCGCCTCATCTGCCCTACGGGAGTTCAGTCAGGCAATCGCCGGTGCAGCTTCGGTGGCGGGTGCGGTCTGCACCTTCTTTGGCGGACCGGCGCGTAGCGCCGCCGTGGTCATCTGGCGCACGGCGTTCTCTGCATCGCGGGCGATTCGCTTGCGATCGGCGGATATGTCGTAGGCGACGGCTTCGCCCCAGGTGACGGTGACATCGATGGCGCCGGAGGTCAGGATGCCGACCAGATGCGGGATGAGATCGACGTCGCCGTACCAGGCGATTCGCTGGTGCAGCGCGCGGCCGACCGGAAGGCCGCCAAAGCCGACATAAGCAAGGGACATCGGCTGCACCACGACCTCGTCGTGATGCATGGACTCGCCAAGCGCGTGATGCACGGAGCCGACCAGCGCCGAGCGGAACGGCAGCACGCGGATGCCGTCGCTCGACGTGCCTTCGGCGAACAGGACCACGGCATCACCGGAGACCATGCGGTCGCCGATCTCGCGCGCGGTGGCGCCGGTGCTCTGGCGGCGTTCGCGCTCGACGAAAATGGTACGTTGCATTCTGGCGAGCCAGCCGAACAGCGGCCACTTGGCAATCTCGCTCTTGGCGACGAAAACCACCGGCGTTTTCGCGCCGATGACAAGGATGTCGAGCCAGGAGGCGTGATTGGCGAGGATCAGCAGCGGGGCGGTCCTGCTGCGCTCGCCAACCTCGTGAATGCGGATGCCGATCACCGCGCAGAGCACGGTGTGGAAAATATGCGGGATGACCTGCTGCAGGCGCCAGCCAAAGGCAATGCTAATGAGCTGGAGCGGCGCCAGCAGCACGATCATCGTGAACATCGTGAGGGCGACGGCGACGAGACGGATCATGGACTGCTTATACCGGCGCTGGCTGCTTCAGGCAAAAAGAAGCGGTCCCGGTCAGCGCGGCAACTGACGGAGACCGCTGGGGAAGCAGCCCGTCGGCGACGGGGGGAAGCGACCGGCTGCGCGGAAAACCTAGCTGCAGCGGGTGACACCGCCATGACAGAGTTAACGATCCGCAGTCTGCAACTTGAGCTTATTCCGCCGCGTCCAGCCGGCTGTCGAACACGTCGCCGTCGCGCAGCGCGAGGTAATAGTCCCGGTCGGCCGTGTCGTCGTCATGGCGGATCAGGTCGTTCACCGGCGTGTAACTCAGCATCCGCCCGCCATCGGGCAGCACGGCGCAGCTCAGCCGCAGCACGCGGCCATTGGCGAGGCGCAACGTCTCCGGGGCCGGATTACCGGCGCGGATCTGCTCGATGCGACGGGCGATGAAGTGATCGATCTCGTCGTTGGGGATGGTGTAGGCGTTGGTGTCACGTGCATGATACATCAGCGCGATCAGCGGTGGCTTGCTGTCGGCCTTGGCGTCGGGCAGCGCGAAGTAATCGCGGAAGGCGCGGTTGATGAATTCGGCGCGGGTGTCGGCGTTGAGCAGCACGATACCGATATCGATGCGATCGAGCGCTGCGGTAAGGCGTTCGGCCGTGGCGTGCTGCTGCGCCGCTCGTTGCCGGGCCTGATAGCGTTGGCGGCGCAGGCGAACGGCCAGCGTAATGCCGAGGGCCGCGATCACGACGATTGCGGTCTCTGTTCCCGGACTGAGAAACATGGGCCAGTCGATCTGCATCGGGCTGCACCATTAGCCGTACGAAGGTACTAATCCCACAGTGACGTCTGGTTGCGCCAGCGCCCACCGTTTCCCTGTGTCATCGCTAAAGTGGTGTGGACGACGGCTACGGCATTTTCCCCGTGTTCGCTTCAAATGCTATCGAAGTCGTGGGAACCGGCGGCCGCCGCCGGATGTTAGCGCCGCGCTTCGACAAGGATAATCACCGGATGCCGACTTTCATTTCGCCGCTGCTGCTGCCGATCCTGATGCTGCTGGCTTCGAACATTTTCATGACCTTCGCCTGGTACGGGCATCTCAAGTTCAAGGATCACGGGCTGCCCCTGGTCATCATGGTGAGCTGGGGCATTGCCTTTTTCGAATACTGGCTGGCGGTGCCCGCCAACCGGTGGGGCAGCGAGGTCTATAACGCCGCGCAGCTGAAGACCATGCAGGAGGTGATCACGCTGGTCGTGTTCGCCGCCTTCTCGGTGCTCTATCTGAAGGAGCCGCTGGGCTGGAATCACGCGCTTGGCTTTGCGTTCATCGCGCTCGGGGCGTTTTTCATTTTTCACAAATGGTGAGTGCGCAGATGTAGGATGGGTAGAGCAAAGGCGCAAAGCGCCGGAGCGAAACCCATCATTCTGTCGTTGCGGTAAGCTCCGCCGATGGGTTTCGCTTCGCTCTACCCATCCTACGCGTCTGGAGTGTCACTTCCCCGCCGGCGTGATCCGCAGCACGCGCCCTGACGAACTGTCCGTCAGCAGCCATAGGGCGCCATCCGGCCCCTGCCTCACGTCGCGAATGCGCTCGCTGAGGTTCTGCAGGATGCGCTCTTCGGACGTCACGGCATTGCCGTTCAGCTGCAGGCGCACCAGAAACTGACCGGCGAGGGCACCGGTGAACAGACTGCCACGCCAGCGCGGGAAGAGGTCTCCGGTATAGAAGGCCATGCCCGATGGGGCGATCGACGGCACCCAGTATTTGACCGGCTGCTCCATGCCGGGCTTCGACGCGCTTTCATGAATCTTCGCGCCGGAATAGTCGACGCCATAGCCGATCACCGGCCATCCGTAATTCTTGCCCTTGCCGATGATATTGACCTCGTCGCCGCCGCGCGGGCCGTGCTCGATTTCCCACAGCTCGTCATTCGCGGGATTGATCGCGAGGCTCTGCGGATTGCGATGGCCGTAGCTCCAGATCTCGGGCCGGGCACCTTCGCGGCCGATGAAGGGGTTGTCCGGTGGAGCGGTGCCGTCAGTCGTGATGCGAACGATCTTGCCGAGATGATTGGCGAGATTCTGCGCCTCGTTGCGACCGCTATAGTGCTCGCCGAGCGTGACGAAGAGATTGCTGTCGCCGGCCTGGACGATGCGGCAGCCGTAGTGGTTGCCGGTGGAGAGCGGACCCTCCTGACGGAAGATGACCTTCAGCTCGTCGAGTCGGGGGGCGGCGTCATCGACGAGTTTGGCGCGCGCGACGGCGGTGCGGCCGCCGCTGCCGGCGCGCTCGGAATAGCAGAAGTAAATCGTGTTGTTCTGCGCAAAGCCCTTGTCGGCGATGACGTCGAGCAGGCCGCCCTGGCCGCTGGCCATCACCTCGGGGACGCCCTTGACTGCCGGAGAGAGCGGGCCCTCCGGAGCAACGATGCGCATGCGGCCCTGCCGCTCGGTGACGAGGACACGGCCTTGAGGCAGGAAGGCGAGGGCCCAGGGATAGGACAGGCCGGATGCGACGGTGTGCACCTCCAGCCGGCCGGCGGACGAGCCGAACGAGGTCGGTTCGCCGCGGCTGGTGGTGGCGATCAGGAATGTCGTCGTGACCAGGATCGCGATCGTCAGCGAGGTCGCGACCCAAACCACCGGCCTTTTCATCGGGCACTCTTCATCGCGCAGGCTCCATCACGGAGGGGTGTTGACGATGCGATGTATGACGGCATCGCGATAGGGACTATGGTTTTTGCGGCGATCAGAACGGCATCGCCGACGCACTCCGGATCGACAGCACGGCGAGCGTGAGCACGACGCAGAGCGACAGGCAGCCAACCGCCAGCGATGCCGCGACGGCGTGGGTCAACCGGTTAGATGCAACGGGCGCGGGGCGTGCCTGAAATCCAACTGCCCCGCGAAGCGACCGTATCATGGCCGTAAATCCTTCAAATCGCGGACGAATCAGCCGCGTACTAAAATTCAGGGTGCTCGCGGGCAAGATTGCGGCGCAAAACGCGGCAACTGTGGCGGGACGGTGGCTTTTCAGCCTTTTGTGCTCACGACTATGCGAGTTTAGGCCCCGGCGATAACGTCGATGGTATCATATTCCGACGATGTTGGATGCCAATCCATGGCGACGAAGCCGGACTGCTGCTCCACATGGCGTAACCAGCGGCGCACCGACGGGAAGCTGGACAGGTCGAAGTCACATTGCTCGGCCACATGCGTGTAGGCGTAGAGCGCGATATCGGCGACGGTGAGCTGGTTGGCGGCGAAGAATTCATGGGTCTTGAGGTGATTTTCCATCACCTGCAAGGCCGCATAGCCGCGCTCCATCCAGTCGTCGAGCGCATGGGTCTGCAGCTCGCGGCCGCCGCGCACCAGGCACAGCCAGAAATAGGCGGCGCCGAGATTGGGCTCCAGCGCATGCTGTTCGAAGAACATCCACTGCAGCGCTTCGGCGCGGTCCATGCGCGATTCCGGCGCCAGCGGCGTACCGACCGCGACATACCAGAGGATGGCGTTGGATTCGGCGAGATAGCGGCCCTCGGCGATTTCCAGCAGCGGCACCTGGCCGCTCGGATTCTTGGCGAGGAATTCCGGTGTCCGGCTCTCGCCCCGCAGAATGTCCACCTCGATCGCGCGATATGGCGCATCGATGAATGCCAGCGCAAGGCGGACCTTGTAGCTGTTGCCGGAGCGCTGCATCGAATAGAGCTTGTACATTCGCCGGGGTCGATCTTTCAGGTGATGCGGGGCGGCGACCTCAGCGTCGCATTGCGCCTAGACAATGATGCCGCAAGGAGGCGCTCGCAAGAGCCGGACACTGGAAAAAGTCGAAAACCACCAAGGACTTTTGACATCCGGCAAATTGAATCTGTGCAGCCCCGCCGATGTGGAAGATCACGTCGCTGCGAGATCGCCGTGATGGTGCGATGCGCTGAGATCGAGGACAGCGCGCCAGATCACGATCAGATAGAGCGCGATCATTGTGAGGAGGCCGAGAGGCAGGTGGATGAGGCCGGCCATACTGCGCGTCAGCAGCGGGGCGATCCAGGCAATAGCGAGGATGGTGATTTCGTAGCGCCTGAAGCCGTGCGTGAGGCCGTGCCGGGTGAACCAGGCGATAGTGATCGCCAGCACGACGAGGTCGTAGTCGAGGACATAGGGCGTCGCGAGCAGGCTTGCGATCGCCAGCGCCGCGGCTTTCAGTGCAAAGGCGGCGTTGCTGCGCCACAGCCAGATCAGGCTTACTGCGAGGCTTGCGGCGAGCAGGCCCTGCGCAGCGTAAGCGAGCGGAAGGTCCGCTCCCCACATCCGCGCCGCCGAGAAGATCGACTGGATCTTCGCCCAGCCGGTGCCGCCTTGCTCGAGCACGACGTCGCGTGTGAAAGCGGTCGATGCCATGAAAGCATGCCAAATTCCGGTGCCGAGCATCATGGTGCTGATCGCGACGAGCGCGAGCACCGTGAGCGCCGCGCCAGCAATACTGCGCCAGTGTCCACCGGCCATGAATGCGAGGGGGATCAGCACGCCGAATTGCGGTTTGTAGGCGATCAGGCCGATCAGGATGCCGGCAACCCATGGGCGTCGATGAAGTTGCAGCAAGGCGCCGCCAAGTAATGCGGTGGTGAGAAAGCCGTTATGGCCGTGGCCGACATTGATGAAGACGGCGGGGAAGGCGGATGCGACGAGCAGCGTCTCACGGCGTGGCAGGATTGCAACCATCGCAGCGCAGTAGGCGATGAAACCCGCGACCTGCCAGAGTGCCAGACCCCAGAGATAGGGGACCGCAGCCACCAATGCGGCGATGGCGAGGAAGAAGGGCGGATAGTGCCAGCCATAGAATGGCACGTCGCGGCCGCCAAACACGGCGATTTCGGCTGCATGCTGCAGCGGCGGATCATAGGCATCAGCGGCCTTGCTCTGCCGGACGAGTGTGCCGGCGGCATAGACATTGGAGAAGTCGGTGCCGAGCGGCTTGCCGTTGCGGTCGATTGCGCCATCTGCAAGCGCAACCCATGCCGCGATGGCCAGTACGGCCAGCGCAAGCACGATCGCGCTATAGATGCGGATGCGTTCCGCGGTGAGCCAGGCGCCGCTCTCGATCTGTTGCCGGATACCGGACATTTTCACTCGAAATCGTCGTTGGCGGCTGCCAGCTGACCTATCACGCTCACTTTAAATTTCCCTGAAATTGCATGGCTTCCAGATGCGTTTCCAGCCCAACCGCCTTGCGATGCAAGGTCGCACGCACTAGGGTGCGCCGATCCCGAGCAGGATCGTAATTTTATCGCCGCGGACCGCGGGTCTCCGGCTGTTGTCCTAAGGAGAAGATGATGTCGTTCTTGTCTACCGCTCTCGACCGCGTGAAGCCGTCCGCAACGATTGCGGTCACGGATAAAGCGCGCGCGCTGAAAGCGGCCGGCCGCAACGTCATCGGCCTTGGTTCGGGCGAACCCGATTTCGATACCCCGGCGAATATCAAGCTGGCGGCGATCCACGCCATCGAGGCGGGCAAGACCAAGTACACGGCGGTGGACGGTATCCCCGAGCTGAAGGACGCGATCATCGCGAAGTTTCAGCGTGAGAACGGCCTGACCTACAAGCCGAACCAGATCATTGTCGGCACCGGCGGCAAGCAGGTGCTGTACAACGCGCTGATGGCGACGCTGAACCCGGGTGACGAAGTTATCATCCCGGCGCCGTATTGGGTGAGCTATCCGGAAATGGTGTCGCTGGCCGGCGGCACGCCGGTGTCGGTGACCTGCACCGCGGAATTCGGCTTCAAACTGCAGGCCGCAGCGCTGGAGGCGGCGATCACGCCGAAGACCAAGTGGGTGATCCTGTGCTCGCCGTCGAATCCGACCGGCGCGGCCTACAAGAAGGCTGAGCTGAAGGCGCTCACCGACGTGCTCGTGAAGCACCCTCACGTTTGGGTGATGACCGACGATATGTATGAACATCTGGTCTATGACGATTTCGAGTTTACCACGGTCGCGCAGATCGAGCCCAAACTCTACGATCGCACGCTGACCGTGAATGGCGTGTCGAAGGCCTATTGCATGACGGGCTGGCGTATCGGTTATGCCGGTGGCCCGGCGAACCTGATCAAGGCGATGTCGACCATCCAGTCGCAGTCGACCTCGAATCCGTCGTCGATCGCGCAGTGGGCGGCCGTCGAAGCGCTGAACGGCCCCCAGGATTTCATCGCGAAGAACAATGCCGTGTTCAAGGAGCGCCGCGATCTCGTGGTTGCGATGCTGAACCAGGCCAGCGGCATCGAATGCCCGCGGCCGGAAGGCGCGTTCTATGTCTATCCGTCCTGCGCCGGTACCATCGGAAAGACTGCGCCATCGGGCAAGAAGATCGAGAATGACGAGGATTTCGTCACCGAATTGCTGGAGACCGAAGGTGTCGCGGTGGTGCAGGGCTCGGCCTTCGGCCTCGGTCCGGCGTTCCGCATCTCCTATGCGACCAAGACCTCCGACCTGGAGGATGCCTGCAAGCGCATCCAGCGCTTCTGCGGAAACCTCCGGTAACACACAGGCCTCGAAACTTTTGACAGTTTCGAGGCTTTATTCGGGAAGCGCCATGTTTTCGACACGGCGCTTCCTTCTTGTTCCCCGCACTATCAAAACCCCAGAGTGGAGTTAAGACTATGCGACTTTCCAAGATGTTCGGCCTCTCGGCCGTGGCGCTCGCGGCGTCGGTTGCGACCGCGAACGCCCAGCAGCCTCCGCGCGTACAGGCTGGCGTGCTCGAGTGCCGTGGCGGCCAGAACGTCGGCTTCGTGCTCGGCTCGAATGCGACGCTGCAGTGCGTCTTCCAGGGCGCCGGTGGCCGTCCGGAAGGTTACGTCGCCAACATCCGTCGTTTCGGCGTTGACCTCGGCTTCACCGACAACACCACCGTGCAGTGGGCGATCTTCGCGCCGTCCGTACGCGTGCCGCGCGGTGCGCTCGCCGGCAACTACGGCGGTGTCGGTTCGAACGCGGCGGTCGGTGTCGGCTTCGGCGGCAACTTCCTCGTTGGCGGTCCGGGCAACGCCTATGGTCTGCAGCCGGTCAGCGTTCAGGGGCAGGTCGGCCTGAACGTCGCTGCCGGTATCGTGCAGGTCGAGCTGACGCCTGCCGCGCCGCAGCGCCGCGCGCGTCGTCATCATCGTCACCACTAATCGCTGTCGATCGTTCAACGATCGGCAAGGTTAACGAAAGGGCTCGCGCAAGCGGGCCCTTTTTGTTGTATCGGGCGCGCGTTGGTCCGCTGTCATTAGGTGGTGTCATTGGCTATGGATAGTGGATCGACATCCTCGCTTCCGTTCATGACCCGGAGACCATCGATGATCCGCCTGTCCGCGCTTCTTCTCGGCATTGCCACCACTGCTGTTCTTTCCGCATCGCAGGCGCAATCGCAGCAGGGTGTGCAGCTCGGCGTGCTGAATTGCCGTGGCGGTGCCAGCACAGGTTTCGTCGTCGGCTCGGTGACCAATCTCGGTTGCGTGCTCACCGGCACCGGCCGGCCAGACCAGCCTTATGTGGCGACTATCCGCAAGGTCGGTCTCGATCTCGGCATCACCGAACAGACCGCGCTGTCCTGGGCGGTGTTCGCGCCGGTGAATTATACTGGCCCCGGCGACATCTCGGGCAACTATGCGGGCGCGCAGAGCAGCGCGTCGATCGGTGTCGGTGTTGGCGCCAATGTTCTCGTCGGCGGTTCGCAGAATGCGATCTCGCTGCAGCCGCTGAGCCTCCAGGGCTCGGTCGGGCTGAATGTTGCTGCGGGTCTGCAGAGCCTGGAGCTGCGCCCGGGGCGTTGATCCCGGCCGTCGAGCGGATTGGCTAACGTTCGCGCGAGGCGACTGCTGATAAACTCGGCGTCATCGGCCGTTCTTCGTTCCGCGCACTCCGCTGGTGGATGATGGCTTCCGCCCTCGCTCTTCGAGCGTTGGCGGACAAGTCGCCTCATCCGTCCTTCGGCTGCGTGCGCCGCAGCGCAGCGACGTTTTCGACTTGCCAAATTTACGAACCGGGCGGAGCATCCCTGCGCCGACCCAATCACGGGCCGAGCTCCAGATCAGGAGGCGGCGTATGGGACAAGACCTGAGAAGTCCCCCAATCCCTTTTAAACCTGGTGGTCCACGGTGTATTGCACTCGTGGGCCCTTTCCAGAGCGGGAAAACCACACTTCTTGAAGCGATTTTGGCGCGAACCGGGTCGATCCCGAAAGCCGGGACTGTCGAGGCTGGTACGACCGTCGGCGATGCGAGCGCCGAAGCCCGGGCACACAAGATGGGTGTCGGTCTCACCTCCGTGACGACCAGTTTCATGGGCGATCACTACACCTTTATCGATTGCCCAGGCTCCGTCGAATTCGTGCAGGACATGCGCGCGGCGCTGCCGGCGGTCGACGCCGCCGTGGTGGTCTGCGAGGCCGACGAGCGCAAGCTGCCGCAATTGCAACTTATTCTGCGCGAGCTCGAAGACCTGGGCATTCCGCGCTTCCTGTTTCTCAACAAGATCGATCGCGCCCACAAGCGCGTGCGCGAGACGCTGGCGACGTTGCAGCCGGCTTCGCGTGTGCCACTGGTGCTGCGACAGATCCCGATCTGGAACGGCGATCTCGTTGCCGGCTTCGTCGATCTCGCGCTGGAGCGCGCATTCGTCTATCGCGAACACAAGGCTTCCGAAGTCGTTGCGCTGGATGGCGGCAATCTCGATCGCGAGAAGGAAGCACGCTTCTCGATGCTGGAGAAACTTGCCGATCACGACGATGCCTTGATGGAGCAGTTGCTCGACGACATCGTGCCGCCGGCCGATGCTATATTCGACGATCTCGCCCGCGAGCTGCGCGAGGGGGTGATCTGTCCTGTGCTGATCGGTTCGGCGATCCGCGAGAACGGCGTGTTGCGGCTGATGAAGGCGCTGCGCCATGAAGCGCCGGATGTTCGCGCGACTGCGAAGCGCCTCGGAGTGGCGAGCGGGGATGCGCTGGCCTACATCTTCAAGACCAGTCATCTCCAGCATGGCGGCAAGCTGTCTTACGCGCGCGTGCTGCAGGGACGCATCGAGGACGGTGCGATGATCGTCGCCTCAACGGGCGAGGGCGCGCGCGTGTCCGGCATTTTCAGCCTGACGCCAACGAGCGAGAAGCGCTCCAGCGCCGAAGCTGGCGACGCCATTGCGCTGGGCAAGCTCGATCCCGTCAAAACCGGGGATATGTTTGCCGTCGGAAAGGCCGCACCCGAAATCCTGCATTTCGGCGAGCCGCTATCGCCGGTGCTGGCAGTGGCGCTGGCATCGATCGATCGAAAGGACGACGTCAAGCTCGGGCAGGCCCTGCAGCGGCTGACGGAGGAAGATCCGTCGCTGACGGCCGTCAACGATCCGCAGAGTCAGGGCGTCGTGCTATGGGGGCAGGGCGAGATGCATCTGCGCGTCGCCATGGAGCGGCTGCGCGACCGGTTCGGTATCAATGTGAAATCGCATCCTCCCGCAATCGGCTATCGGGAGACCATCCGTAAGCCGATCACGCAACGCGGCCGGCACAAGAAGCAGTCCGGCGGCCACGGCCAGTTCGGCGATGTCGTGCTGGAGATCGGTCCGCAATCGCGGGGTGAGGGGTTTGCATTTCGGGAAAAGGTGGTCGGCGGTGCCGTGCCGCGTAACTACATTCCCGCGGTGGAGGAAGGCGTCATCGACGGCCTCACGCGCGGGCCGCTCGGCTTCCCGGTCGTGGATGTCAGGGTGACGCTCACGGACGGCTCCTATCACAGCGTCGATTCGTCGGATCAGGCGTTTCGAACGGCGGCACGCATTGGCGTCAGTGAGGCTCTGCCGCAATGCCAGCCGGTGCTGCTGGAGCCGATCCATGCGGTGGAGATCGTCTGCCCCAGCGAGGCAACCGCGAAGGTCAATGCCATTCTCTCCGGCCGGCGAGGGCAGATCCTCGGCTTCGACACCCGCGAGGGCTGGACGGGATGGGATGTGGTCCGCGCGCAGTTGCCCGAGGCAGAGATCGGCGATCTCATCGTCGAGCTCCGCTCCGCAACTGCAGGCGCCGGCAGTTTCACCCGCAGCTTTGACCATATGGCCGAAGTGAACGGCCGAACGGCCGATCAGATCGTTGCCGCGCATCGGGTGGCGGCTTAGTCACGTGAGCCGATGAGCGCTGAACCTGCGAGTCTTGTTACGAATCTCGGGCCGCGCATTGCCGTCATTGGCAATAGCGGCTCGGGGAAGAGCGCCTTGGCGCGGCGACTGGAACGCCGCATCGGCGGCACCTGGACCGATCTCGATGATATCCACTGGCTGGACAAAGTTGGTGTGAAACGGGACGAGAAGGAAGCCAAGGAGCTGGTTGTCGCCCTTGCGGCAAAGCCTCACTGGATCATCGAAGGCGTTTATGGCTGGTTGGCCGAAGCGGCGTTGCCGCGCGCCACGGCGTTGATCTGGCTCGATATGAGTCCGCAGGTCTGCCGTGACAGTCTCGCCGCGCGTGGTCCTTGGCGTGGCGCAACAGCAGAGCAGCATGCCGACCTTATCGGATGGGCGGAGAACTACTGGCAGCGAACGACGTCCACATCCCATGCCGGGCATCTGGCGTTGTTTACGCAATTCCCGAACATGAAGATCAGGTTCGGTGATCGAGCCGCCGTTGACGATTTCGTCGCGAAGCTAGGCAGGGTCAGTCCGTAGGCGCACGTTTTCAGGTCGCCGCAGATTGTCTGGCTATCCCGAACACGCCTTGCCCTCAGTAGAGACGGTTCAGAAAAATGCTGACGTCGCGACGTGACCCTGCGCTCGCCTGCGCGCCGGACAGGTGGGCGGACAGTATCGGTTCCAAGGGCTCGATGATATTTTATACATCATTGAAGCAGTTTCATATTTGATATAAGACTCTCTAAACAGGAAGATTAGCTTGATCACATCGTTTCAGATGCGCGCGGCGCGGGCGTTGTTGGGGATCGATCAGAAGCGGCTGGCGGAACTGGCCGGCGTTTCGCTGCCGACCATTCAGCGCATGGAAGCGAGTGACGGCAATGTCAGGGGCGTAGTGGACTCGCTGATCAAGGTCGTCGATGCCCTGGATCGCTCAGGCGTCGATCTGATCGGCGAGAACGTTCGCAGCGATTCCGGCGGACGAGGGGTGAGGCTGAAACAGCCCGGTCCACCGCCAAAATTTGAAGAGCCGAAGCTGACGGATTGAGAACGGGCCGCGGCCTCCATCGAGTGCCGTGGGGGTGACGGGGGCGAGTCGGGAATGGACGTTTCCAGAAATCGCGGGTGGAAGGCGCATCAGCCGACCTTCGCCGAACTGTTCACGCCCAAATTGATCACGGTGCTGCGCGAAGGTTACAGTATCGCCGATCTGCGCGCCGACATCCTGTCCGGTTTGACGGTGGCGATCGTGGCGCTTCCGCTGTCGATGGCGATTGCCATTGCCTCGGGGACGTCGCCGGATCGCGGCCTCATCACCGCAGTGATCGGCGGCTTCCTCGTGTCGGCGCTGGGTGGAAGCCGCTTTCAGATCGGTGGCCCTGCCGGCGCCTTCATCGTGCTGGTGGCTGCCACCGTGAGCCGCCACGGGATCGACGGACTGATCCTCGCCACCATGATGTCGGGCATTTTTCTGATGGCGGCCGGCTATCTCCGGCTCGGCACCTACATCAAGTTCATTCCCTATCCGGTCACGGTCGGTTTCACAGCCGGCATCGCCGTCATTATCTTCGCCAGCCAGATCCGGGATCTGCTGGGCTTGACGCTGACTGGCAAGGAACCGGGAGATCTCATTCCGAAGCTGGCGGCCCTGGGTTCGGCATTGCCGACGGCGAACGCCGCAGCCATTGCCGTGACCATCGTCTCGCTCGTGATTATCGTCGGGCTCCGGGCGTTGCGGCCATCGTGGCCCGGCATTCTGATCGCGGTGGTCGTGAGTGCTGTCGCGGCAGCTTCGCTGGCGCTGCCCGTGGAAACTATCGGCACCCGTTTCGGCGGCATTCCGCAATCGTTTCCGCTGCCGATGCTGCCCACGATGTCCTTCGCCAAATTGCAGGCCGTCCTGCCCGATGCCATTGCCTTCGCCCTGCTCGGCGCCATTGAATCGCTTTTGTCGGCGGTTGTTGCCGATGGCATGACCGGGCGGCGGCATCGGTCGAATTGCGAGTTGGTGGCGCAAGGCGTCGCCAATATCGGCGCAGCCCTGTTCGGAGGCATCTGCGTGACCGGCACCATCGCCCGGACCGCGACCAATGTCCGGTCCGGTGCACATGGGCCGGTCTCGGGTATGCTGCATTCCGTGTTCCTGCTGGCGTTCATCCTGATCGCAGCGCCACTGGCGAGCTACATTCCGCTCGCGTCGCTGGCCGCCGTGCTGGCGGTGGTGGCGTGGAATATGGCGGAGAAGCATGAGTTCATCATGCTGCTGCGTTCGTCATGGGGCGATGCGCTGGTCGTGCTGGCGACGTTCCTGCTGACAATTTTTCGCGATCTCACCGAGGGCATCCTGGTCGGCTTCGCGCTTGGCGCCGTGCTGTTCATCAACCGTATGGCAGAGATCACGGGGATAGAGGCCGATGGGCCATTGGTCGCTGCCGATCGTGCGGACGATGCCAATGGCGACCGCGCACCCTATGATGCAAAACTGGCGAGCGATCCGGATGTGCTGGTCTATCGCATCACCGGGGCTTTCTTCTTCGGCGCCGCCTCGACCATTGGTTCGGTGCTCGACGGTTTTTCGGATCGCCACAAGGCTTTCGTCATCGATTTTGCCGCGGTGCCCTTCCTGGATTCCACTGCTGCGAACGCGATCAAGGGCATTGCCGAGAAGGCAAAGCGACAAGGTGTCCGTGTCATCCTCACCGGTACTTCGCAGGGCGTGCGCCGGGCACTGCTGACCCACGGCGCGCGACCGCCGCTGGTCAAATACCGTGCCGACGTTGCAGCAGCCGTCAGCGAGATCAAAACTCGACGGGTTGCAGCGATCCAGGAGGCGTCAAGCTTGCAGTGATGGCATGGCCAATGGCTACCGGTTGCGGGAGGTGGCCATTGGCACGCTGATCTATGGGCACCTTCATCCTGAAACAGTGTGATTTACCGCAGATGCAGCATTGATGGTCTGCGATCATGCTGTTGCAGCGCAGCGCGAACGTATCTGATTATTTACAGTCCCTGCACAATTCCCGTACTACGACCGCTTCTGTCTGAAGCGAAGGACCGATGATGCCGAACGAGACCCAGCCCCGCGCCGCCTGTTTGATCGGTTGGCCTGCAGCGCATTCGCGCTCGCCGCTGATTCATCATCACTGGCTGCGCAGCATGGATATCCCGGGCGGTTACAGCATCGAGTCGATTCCGCCGGAAGGCGTCGCCGAATTTGTGATGAACCTGTCGAAGCACGGCTATATCGGCGCCAATGTCACCATCCCGCACAAGGAGCGCGTGCTGAAGCTGACGGCGCCGGATCGTCGTGCGCGCGCTGTCGGCGCTGCCAACACGCTCTGGTACGATCACGGCACGCTGCGTGCGACCAATACCGACGTGGAGGGGTTCATCGATAATCTCGATCACTCTGCGCCGGAATGGGATCACGCCGACGATGCGCTGGTGCTCGGCGCCGGCGGCTCGTCGCGGGCAGTGGTGTTCGGTCTGCTCGAGCGCGGCATCAAGCATGTCTATGTCGCCAATCGCAGCATCGAGCGCGCGCAGGATCTTGCCCGGCTGTTTGGGGAGCGTGTCATTCCGCTGGCGTGGGAAGCCGCTGCAAGCAGGCTGCCGCAAGTCTCGCTGCTCGTGAATACGACGTCGCTCGGTATGAAGGGGCAGCCTGAACTCGCCATCGATCTCGGGCTTCTGCCTTCGGAAGCGGTGGTGGCCGATCTGGTCTATGTGCCGCTCGAAACGCAGTTGCTTGCAGCGGCGCGCGCGCGGGGTCTGCGAACGGCAGATGGGCTTGGCATGCTGCTCTATCAGGCGGTGCGTGGTTTCGAATTGTGGTTCGGTCAACGGCCCGAAGTGACGCCGGAGTTGCGCGCCGAGGTCGAAGCCGATCTCACAGTGACGTGAGGTGGGAATAGCTATTTGTCCCTGGGGTTTCCATGTCAGGCGGCGGGCGCTGTCTTCAAAGGAAATTTCCCCATGGTTCAGATTATATCGACTTCAGCTCGCTTGTTCGCGGGCTCTCTTCTCGCTGGTTCGTTACTGACCTCCATTGCACTCGCGCAGCAGCCGCAACCCACGCGCATTCGCGGAGCTATCCAGGCCGTCGATGGCGCGGTGCTGACCATCAAGACGCGCGAGGGTGACGAGCGCAAAGTGAAGTTGACCGACAATGCGACCATCACGGGGATCGTCAAGACGACATTGGCCGAAGTCAAACCGGGCTCGTATATCGGCGTCACAGGGATGCCGCAGCCGGACGGCACGCAGAAGGCCATTGCGATCCATATTTTCCCCGAAGCGATGCGCGGCACCGGCGAAGGCTCGCGTCCATGGGATCTGCGCCCCAATAGCAGCATGACCAATGCCACTGTCGATCAGAAGGTGCAGGCTACGGATGGCCAGACGCTGACGGTGAAATACAAGGACGGCGAGAAGAAAGTGACGGTGACGCCGGATACGCCGATCGTCACCTTCGTGCCGGGTAACAAGGATGAGTTGAAAGCAGGCGCCAAGATCATCATCATGGGCGCCAGCAAGCAAAGCGACGGTAGCTACCAAACGGCCAGAATCAATGTCGGCCTCGATGGACTGACGCCGCCGATGTGAACTGGGAAAAACCTATCCCCCGTCGTCTCCGCTTGGTGCAAGCCTCCGGCATGAAGCCTCCGGCATGCCCGGCGGGGGCGACTCGCGGGGGCTGGAGCTTCGATTGGGCAAATCTCAAATCAACGGCGGGTGCTTGTCGATCGTCGCAGTGCTGCTGTTCTGCGCGTCGCAATTCACCGTCGCACCCGCCTTGGCAGCAGAACGCGTCCTTGATCTGCCGCTTCATGGCGGCGATCGACAGCGCGCGCTCTATGTCAGCCCGCCGCATCCGCGTGCAACGATTGTGATGCTGCCTGGCGGCGCGGGCGATGTGGGCTTGACGGGCGATGGCGACATTGCACGCGGTAACAATTTTGTTGTTCGTTCCCGCGCGCTTTGGCTGGCTGCGGGTTTTGCGGTGCTGATTCCCGATGCCGTTGATGGCCGCAATCTGCGTGGCCTGCGCAGCTCGCCTGACTATGCTGCGCTGGTCGGCGATCTCGTTGTTGCGGCTCACGTGCAGGCGCAGGGGCCGGTGTTCCTGCTTGGTACCAGCCAGGGGGCGATCGCGGCGATGAACGGCGCGGCGCATTTGCGCGACGGGGAGATTGCCGGGGTCGTGTTGACGGAATCGGTGTCGCGCTTCGGCGGCAGCCATGAGACGGTATTCGATGCACATCCGGAGCGGGTCAATGTGCCCGCGCTGGTGGTCGCCAATTCGGACGACCGTTGCAATGTCGCGCCGCCGGAGGATGCCGACAAGATTGCCGCCGCAATGAGCGGCTCGCCTAGCGTAAAGGTGTTGCGCGTCAGCGGAGGTGAACAACGCTCATCACGCGACTGCGGATCGCTGTCGCCGCATGGTTACTACGGTATCGAACAGCAGGTCGTGGACGGGATCGCCGCGTGGCTCAACGCGGCGATTGAAAGCGCTTCCCAGAAGCTTTAGCCGGGTCTCAGGACACCAGCACGCGCTTGTCGATCTCGCTGATCTTGTTCACGCCGCAAAGCCCCATGGTGACGCTGAGCTCGTTGCGCAGGATATCGAGCGCCTTGGTGACGCCGGGGCCGCCATAGGCGCCGAGGCCGTAAATATAGGCGCGTCCGATCATGCACGACTTCGCGCCGAGCGCGAGCGCGCGCATCACGTCCTGCCCCGAACGGATGCCGCTGTCGAACATCACTTCGATCTCCGAGCCCACGGCATCCACGATGCCGGGCAGGACCGAGATCGACGACGGTGCGCCGTCGAGCTGGCGACCGCCATGGTTCGACACCACCATGGCCTGCGCGCCGACCTTCACCGCCTCGCGCGCGTCGTCGACGTCATGGATGCCCTTGATGACGATCTTGCCGGGCCAGATGCTGCGGATCCAGTCGAGATCTTTCCAGTTCAGCGTCGCGTCGAATTGCGATGCGGTCCAAGCCGCCACGGATCCGAGATCGGCCGTGCCTTTCACGAAGCCGGCGATGTTGCCGAAGTTGCGCCGCTTGGCTTTCACGGTTCGCATCAGCCAACCCGGCTTGCTGGCAAAGTCGATCACGTTCTTCAGATTGAAGAGCTGCGGCGGGACCGCCAGGCCGTTCTTGATATCGGCATGGCGCTGGCCGATCACCTGCAGATCGACGGTCAGCACCAGCGCGCTGCATTTCGCTTTGATCGCGCGCTCGATCAGCTCCTTGATGAAGCCGCGGTCCTTCATGACGTAGAGCTGAAACCAGAACGGTTTCTCCACATTCTCGGCGAGATCCTCGATCGAATTGATCGACATGGTCGAGAGCGTGTAGGGGACGCCGAAAGCCTGCGCCGCACGGCAGGCGTGAATTTCGCCGTCGCCATACTGCATGCCGGTGGAGCCGACCGGCGCGCAGATCAGCGGCATCGTCGCCTTTTCGCCGAGAATCGTTGTCGATGTGTCGCGATTGGCGATATCGACGAGGATACGCTGACGGAATTTCAGCTTCTGCAAGTCCTCAGTATTGGCGCGGAACGTGTCCTCGCTATAGGAGCCGTGGTCGACATAGTCGAAGAATGCCTTCGGCACGTTGCGCTTGTGTTCGAGACGAAGGTCTTCGATGCAGGTGATATGCTTCATGAAAGCTCCCAGCCGTTCTTGCAATTTCTTGTTGGCGGTCATCTAGCATGGTTGGCCGTTCCGCCACATCTGTCTTGTCGTCAATATGTCGTCGAATCCCAAGGGGAAGAGTCATGACCGGTTCGAAGCCGCACGATGCCAGCAAGACCCGTGACAAGGCCGAGGCCGAGAAACGGCAGCTGGACGATGCCCTCGACGAGGGGCTGGAGGAGACGTTTCCAGGATCGGACCCCGTGAGCGTCACCCAGCCCGCCCATTCGAAAGCGGACAGTCACATCAAGCGTCGTGGATAAGCCGGTCGGTTCCGCGCGCTGTGTGCTTTCACGAAAATACCGCCTGCTCAACGGGTTACGGGTGCCCGAAGGGCGGGTTCGGTAATGATTCATCATATTTTTTGAAGGGAATTTAGGCGCTGCGGCCTTATAAGGCCGTCATACATGCGGCTGCCGTATCACGGCGGGCCGGACAGAATTTGAGCGCCTGCAACGGACAGGCGTGACGGGGGTATCAATGAGCCGCAAATATTTTGGAACCGACGGCATTCGCGGGCGTGCCAACGGACTGATTACGCCGGAACTGGCGTTGAAGGTCGGGCAGGCCGCCGGTCTCGTTTTCCAGCGGGGTGATCATCGCCACCGGGTGGTGATCGGCAAGGATACGCGCCTCTCGGGCTATATGATCGAGAACGCGATGGTGGCCGGCTTCACCTCGGTGGGCATGGACGTGCTGCTGGTCGGCCCGATGCCGACGCCGGCGGTGGCGATGCTCACCAAATCCATGCGCGCCGATCTTGGCGTCATGATTTCGGCGTCGCACAATCTGTTCGAGGACAATGGTATCAAGCTGTTCGGTCCTCTCGGCTTCAAGCTCTCCGACGATGTCGAGCGGCAAATCGAGGAGCTGCTCGACGAGAATCTCGACCGCAGGCTCTCGCAGAGCGCCAGTCTTGGCCGCGCCCGCCGGATCGACGGCGTGCATGACCGCTACATCGAATTTGCCAAGCGCACGCTGCCGCGCGATCTGAGTCTCGACGGTCTGCGCGTTGTTGTCGATTGTGCCAATGGCGCTGCCTACAAGGTGGTGCCCGAAGCGCTGTGGGAGCTCGGTGCGGACGTCATCTCCATCGGCGTCGAGCCGGACGGCTTCAACATCAACAAGGAATGCGGCTCCACCGCCCCGGAAGCGCTCAGCCGCAAGGTGCGTGAGATGCGCGCGGATATCGGCATTGCGCTCGATGGCGACGCCGACCGGGTCATCATTGTCGACGAGCGCGGGCATGTGGTCGATGGCGATCAGTTGCTCGCGGTCATCGCGCAGAGCTGGAAGGATGACGGCCGTCTCGCCAAGCCGGGCATCGTTTCCACCGTGATGTCCAATCTCGGTCTCGAGCGCTTCCTGCAAGGACACGGCATCGAGCTGATCCGCACCGCGGTCGGTGATCGCTACGTGCTCGAGCAGATGCTGCAGCACGGCTACAATGTCGGCGGTGAACCGTCGGGCCACATCATCATGTCCGATTACGCGACGACCGGCGACGGCTTCGTGGCGGCGCTGCAGGTTCTGGCGGTGGTGCAGAAACTCGGTCGGCCGGTATCGGAAGTCTGCCACCTGTTCGATCCGCTGCCGCAAATCCTCAAGAACGTGCGCTATCGTAGCGGCAAGCCGCTCGACGATGCGGACGTGAAGTCCACCATCGCCGCCGCAGAGCAGCGCCTCAACGGTCATGGCCGTCTTCTGATTCGGCCGTCCGGCACCGAGCCTGTGATTCGCGTGATGGGCGAGGGCGACGACCGCGTGATGGTCGAGGAAGTGGTCGACACCATCGTGCATGCGCTCGGGCATGCTGCTGCGGCTTGAGTAGGGTAGGGCGGATTCTCGAAGCGTATCCGCCGTTCTTCGCAACGCAGGGCGGGTCGGCGGATTACGCCTCCGGCTAATCCGCGTTTTGATAGTTAACGATCAGCAAACGCCGCGCGGATGCGCGGCGTTTTTGCGTTGATGGAACTACACAATCGTAAAGCATCGTTAGGAGTTTGGGCGCTCGTGTGACGAATGATGAAGGTCGTTTGCTTTACCGTCATCAACTGTCAACCTTAATTGTTAGGGTTAAGTGCCCCTTAAGATATTGGTGTCATCGTCCGCCTGTGAGTTTCCGAGTGAGAGGCCTCGTTCGTTTGCCTCTCTGGCCCAACAAGGACGAAGCCAATGCGTAGCGTGAAATTTATACTGGCCGCCGGTGCGGCGCCCTTGATGTCGACCGCCGTTTTCGCCGCCGACATGCCCATTGCCCCCCCACCTGCCATGTATGCCCCGCCGCCGGTCGAAGACTTCGGTGGATGGTATCTGCGCGGTGATATCGGTTTCAGCAATCAGCGCGTGAAGAACATCGAGATGGGCGATGGACGAAACGCAAATCTCAATTCGCTGAATCAGACGACTTCTTTCGACTCTGCTGGAATTTATCAGGTCGGCATCGGTTATCAGTTCAACAACTGGTTGCGCGGCGACATCACCGGCCAGTATCGCGGCAATTCAAACTTCAAGGGCACCGATAACGTCACGTTCCCGGCAAGCGGGATCGTTGGCAACGGCGTCAATAACTATAGCGCCACGAAGTCCGAATGGGTCGTGATGGCGAATGGCTATGTGGATCTCGGCACCTGGTGGTGCGTCACGCCGTTCGTCGGTGCCGGTGTCGGCATGGCGCGCGTCAACATCGCGAACTACACCGACAACGGCGCCACCAATGTCGGCTACGACATCAACGGCAACCCTTTTATCGGCGGCCCGTTCCCGAGCTATGCCGGTGCGCCCGCTGCATCGAAATGGAATTTCGCCTGGGCGCTGCATACGGGTCTGGCCTACAAGGTCAATCCGGCGATGACCGTCGAACTCGGCTACAGCTACATGAACCTGGGTAACGGAGCGACCGGACCCGTCGCGACCTATGACGGCTTCACCCGCGGCGTCTCGATGCAGTTCAAGGACATCACATCGCACGATCTGAAACTCGGCGTGCGCTGGAATCTTGATACCCCGCCGGCCTACGCGCCGCCGCCGCCTCCGCTGATCCGCAAGGGTTAAGTGCACATCTGAGATTAATACTACTTAACGGCGCGGGGGCATCCCGCGCCGTTTTGTTTTGAGTGGGCCGCGTGATCGCAACCAACGGTTAAGGTTAACGGCGCATGATCAGGCCAGTTGGTGAGTTGGGGAATTGTCGTGATGCGTCGTCTTGTCATTGTGGCTTTGATGTCAGTTGTCGCTAGTGCTGCACATGCGGCGGATTGGCCAGAGGATTTCCCGGCATTGCGCGGTGGCTTCGCGGAAAGCTCCGGTCGCCGCAACTGGGAGGGCTGGTATGTCGGCGGTCAGTTCGGGTACTCCGCCGCCCAGCTCGATATGGGCAATGCCAACAAGAGCCTGACCGACTACATTCTCCGAAATAGCGTTTTGCAAAACCCGGTCGGTCAATGGTCGCTTCTCGAATCGAAGAATGCGACCGGCACCGGCTTTGGTGGCTTTGTCGGTCGTAATTGGCAGTGGGAAGATGCGGTTATCGGTCTTGAGATCAGCTATTCCAATCTCAGCAATGTTCGTGGGTCGTCGAGCGGCGCGATGGGACGCGAAATCAACTCCGGCGACAGCACGCCGCCACCTAATACGACTTACCTGTACAATGTCGGACTCGCTGGATCGGCGACGACCGAGATCAAGGACATCATGACATTGCGGGCGCGGCTAGGCTGGGATGCCGGCGCGTTCATGCCCTACGCCTTCGCCGGCGTTGCACTCGGACGCATCAACGTCAATCGAGATGCGACCGTCAACGTGTCCAGGCGCGAAATTTACACTGACCCGACCACGGGAGCCACATCCGTGGCGGGGCCGTATGCTATTTCCTACGTTCCCAATACGCGATCCGAAGGGGGCGAAGACAGCATCGCCGGAGGCTACAGCTTCGGTGTTGGTACGGAGTTCAATCTGGTTGGCGGATTGTTCGCCCGTGCCGAGTGGGAGTATGCCCGCTTCGTCAAGGTCAAGGATGTCGCCACCAGCATGAATAGTGCGCGCGTGGGCATCGGCTACAGGTTTTGATCAAGGTCCGGTGTCTGCCAAATAAAAGGCGAAAGAGCAGCAATACACTTGCTGCTCTTTTTTGTTTCGAGACATCGAACGAAGACGCCTGCCGATGGTCGGTATCATGGGGCGCCGCCGTTCTGCGATCTCTTTAACAGTCCGTAAACCAGCACGGCTCCGACGGCGTTCGTTTCGGAACGGTCGGGATTTGGCGACGTATCTATCCACGTCTGGGACGTTGGAATGAGCATGAAAAATTACTCCATTGAGAAAATCGGTACTGACTATGTCGTGAAGGTCGCTGACCAGAGCGTGATGAAGATGGGGAGCAGACGAAGGGCTGCGCAGCTGGTGGTCGAAGCTCAAGAGTTGTTGGAAGATGCGCCGTTGGCGTCCGCTGAACCGTCTCTCGATGACCGGGAAGTTGCCCCTGCGCATCGCGGCCAGGGCGATAGCGTCGCCGGGTCGGTGGAAGGCGCCGTCTGACCGCATCATCAATCGCCCGTGAAGGCTCCGAAGTTGCTTGACGCTTCGGGGCCTTTCCCATATCTGCGGTCCCGGGACACCTCCCCCCAACGGGAGGCTTACTATCTGGAAGGATAGACGATGACTGCAGCGAAGCCCGCTTCGCGGCCGAACGTGCCGCATTTCTCTTCCGGCCCTTGCGCCAAGCGCCCCGGCTGGACCCCCGAAAAACTCAATGATGCCGCCCTCGGTCGTTCGCACCGCGCCAAGATCGGCAAAAGCAAGCTCAAGCTCGCGATCGATCTGACGCGTGAAGTGCTTGAAGTGCCTGCCGATTATCGCATCGGTATCGTGCCGGCCTCGGATACCGGCGCCGTCGAGATGGCGCTGTGGTCGCTGCTCGGCCCGCGCCCCGTCACCACGGTTGCGTGGGAGTCTTTCGGCGAGGGCTGGGTTTCGGATATCGTCAAGGAGCTCAAGCTCAAGGATGTGGTGAAGCTGCATGCCGGTTATGGCGCACTGCCGGATCTGTCCGAGGTCGATCCGAACAGCGATGTGGTGTTCACCTGGAACGGCACCACCTCGGGTGTCCGCGTGCCCAATGCCGACTGGATCAAGGCCGACCGCGAAGGCTTGACCATCTGTGACGCCACCTCGGCCGCCTTTGCGCAGCCGCTCGACTGGGCGAAGCTCGATGTCGTCACCTTCTCCTGGCAGAAGGCGCTGGGCGGCGAAGCCGCCCATGGCATGCTGGTTCTCTCGCCGCGCGCCGTTGCACGCCTCGAAAGCTACACGCCGCCATGGCCGCTGCCGAAGATCTTCCGCATGACCAAGGGCGGCAAGCTGAACGAAGGCATCTTCGTCGGCGAAACCATCAACACACCGTCGATGCTCTGCGTCGAAGACTATCTCGATGCACTCGGCTGGGCCAAGTCGGTAGGCGGTCTCAAGGGGTTAATTGCGCGGGCCGACGCCAATACCAAGGTGCTGTCGGACTGGCAGAAGAAGACGCCGTGGGTGGACTTCCTCGCCGCCGATCCAGCGATCCGCTCCAACACTTCGGTGTGCATGAAGGTGGTCGATCCCGCTATCACGGCTCTGTCTCCTGACGCACAGGCCGACTTCGCCAAGAAGCTGGTCGCGGCCGTCGAGAAGGAGAATGCCGGTTTCGACTTCGCGCATTATCGCGATGCCCCCGCTGGCCTGCGCATCTGGTGCGGCGCCACGGTGGAAGCAAAGGACGTCGAGATCCTGACGCAGTGGATCGACTGGGCGTTCGCCGAGACCAAGGCCGCGCTCGCCAAGGCGGCGTAATCCTTCTCCCTTAACCTCTCCTCGCTCGGGAGAGGTCGAAATTCGCAACGCGAATTTCGGGTGAGGGGCCTTTCGCTCTGACGGAGCGTGTGGCGCCCCTCACCCCGACCCTCTCCCCGGCGGGGAGAGGGAGCCTACGGCGTTTGTCGCTTCTTCATTGGCTCCCATTCTCAGGATCACATCCCATGACCGCCCCAAAAGTTCTCATTTCCGACGCTCTTTCTCCTGCCGCCGTCCAGATTTTCAAGGATCGCGGCATTGACGTCGATTTCCAGCCCAATCTCGGCAAGGACAAAGACAAGCTCGCCGAGATCATCGGCAACTATGATGGGCTCGCCATCCGTTCGGCGACCAAGGCCACCGCAAAGATCATCGAAAAGGCGACGCGCCTGAAGGTGATCGGCCGCGCCGGAATCGGTGTCGACAATGTCGAGATCCCCGCGGCCACGGCCAAGGGCATCATCGTCATGAACACGCCGTTCGGCAATTCGATCACGACGGCCGAACATGCCATCACGCTGATGCTTTCGCTCGCGCGCGAGATCCCGCAGGCCGATGCCTCCACGCAGGCCGGCAAGTGGGAGAAGAACCGCTTCATGGGCGTCGAGATCACCGGCAAGACGCTCGGAGTGATCGGTTGCGGCAATATCGGCGCCATCGCCGCCGATCGTGCGCTTGGCCTGAAGATGAAGGTGATCGCTTTCGACCCCTTCCTGTCGCCGGAGCGTGCAAGGGACATCGGCGTCGAGAAGGTGGAACTCGACGAACTGTTCAAGCGCGCGGATTTCATCACGCTGCACACGCCGCTCACCGAGAAGACGAAGAACATCATCGACGCCGCGGCGATCGCCAAGATGAAGAAGGGCGTCCGCATCATCAACTGCGCCCGTGGCGGCCTGGTCGATGAGCAGGCGCTGGTCGATGCGCTCAACAGCGGGCAGGTCGCTGGCGCCGCTTTCGACGTATTCGTCGAGGAGCCTGCCACCAAGAATGTGCTGTTCGGCCATCCCAATGTGATCTGCACCCCGCATCTCGGTGCGTCCACCAACGAAGCGCAGGAGAATGTCGCACTGCAGGTCGCCGAGCAGATGTCGGACTATCTGCTCTCCGGCGCGATCTCCAACGCGATCAATTTCCCTTCGATCACCGCGGAAGAAGCGCCGAAGCTGAAGCCGTTCATCGAGCTGGCCGAAAAGCTGGGCTCTTTCGCCGGCCAGCTCACCGACAGCGATATCGCCAAGGTGACCATCACCTATGAAGGCGCCGTGGCCGAGATGAAGATCAAGGCGCTGACCTCGGCTGCGCTGTCCGGCCTGCTGCGGCCGATGCTGGGTGACGTCAATGTCGTATCGGCGCCAAGCGTGGCGTCGGCCCGTGGTATGGTCGTCGATGAAGTCGTCCGTGCCGCGCAGAGCGATTATGAAAGCCTGATCAGCATTGCCGTGACCACCGAGAAGCAGGAACGCGCCGTGTCCGGCACGGTCTATGCCGACGGCAAGCCGCGCCTTGTCGACATCAAGGGCATCCGCGTCGATGCCGAATTCGGCAAGTCGATGATCTACATCACCAATGAGGACAAGCCTGGCTTTATCGGCGCCTTCGCCTCGCTCTTGGGGGATGCGAAGATCAACATCGCTACCTTCCATCTCGGCCGGCAGGCCCTGGGCGGCGACGCCATCGCGCTGGTGGAAGTCGATGGGCAGGTGCCGGCCGAAGTGTTGGCCAAGGTCCAGGCCCTGCCGCAGGTGAAGCAGGCGAAAACGCTCGCTTTCTAAGCGCTTCCTGACGGAGTGACGGCTTCCGGAATCCCCGCCCGCAAGGCGGGGATTTCGTGTTTTACGGGCAATTTTGCTCCGAGACCGGCACGGAGAAGCCACGCCGCCGGCAGGGGGTAAGGATTTGGGAACACTACCCGGATACGTTTGATCCAGGAATCAACGGCAGCAGCCGTGTGCCTGGGGGAATGAAGCCGTGAAGCTCGCCAATATCCGTATCACCTACAAGCTGGTCGTCCTGGTGGCTGTCACCGTGATCGGCCTCTGCGCCTCCGGCATTTTCGCAGCTCAGATGATGAAGCGCGAGATGCTTGATGCACGCATGCTGCAGCTGAAATCGATCGTCGAGATCGGGATGAATGTCGCTGCAGACATCCAGAAGGATGTTGCTGCTGGCAAGCTGACCAAGGAGGCCGCTGCGGCCGAACTGGTGCGCCGTATCGAGCCGATGACCTACGATAACGGCAATTACCTCTTCATCTACACGATGGATGGCGAGGTTGTGCATTTGCCGGGCTTCAAGCCGGGCTCGAACCGGATCGATGTGAAGGTCAACGGCGTGGCCATCACGCGTGAATTTCGCGATGGTGTCGCCGCCAAGGGGTCGCATGTCCTGACCTATGAATTCCAGAAACCGAATGAGACGGTGCCGTCACGCAAGATGGGCTATGCGGCAGCGCTTCCCGGCTGGAACATGTTCATTGCCACCGGCGCCTATCTCGACGATCTCGATGCGCATCTGAAGCCGATCATCTGGGCCATCGGCCTTGCAATGCTCGCTATCGCTGCCGTTGCCAGCGCGATCGCATGGCTGATCGGCCGCAGCATTACGGGGCCGCTCGGCCAGCTTGGCGCACGTATGGAAACGCTTGCCAAGGGCGAACTCGATTCAGACATTCCCGGTGTCGGCCGCCGCGACGAAGTCGGTACCATGGCCAAGGCCGTTCAGGTGTTCAAGGATAACGCCTTGCGCATTCGCTCGCTGGAACAAGTCGAGGCGGAGGCCCAGGGGCGTATTGCCGCCGAGCGCCGCGCCGCGATGGAAGCCATGGCGACCGATTTCGAACGCAGCGTCACAGGCATCGTACGCTCGGTCTCCACGGCGGCCGTCGGCATGCAGAGCACCGCGCAGTCGATGACGACGACGGCCAGCGACGCCAGCTCGCGCGCGGCCACCGTCAGCGCCGCGTCGATGCGCTCGTCCGACAATGTCAGCACAGTCGCTTCGGCGGCCGAAGAACTGTCGGCATCGGTGAGCGAAGTGCTGCGCCAGGTCTCGGCATCCAGTGAAATCGCCAACAAGGCGGTGAGCGATGCCGAGCGTACCAATGCAACCGTTCAGATCCTGTCGAGCGGCGCCGAGAAGATCGGTGAAGTGGTGCAGTTGATCCACAGCATCGCATCGCAGACCAATCTACTGGCGCTCAACGCCACCATCGAGGCTGCACGTGCCGGTGAGTCCGGTCGCGGTTTTGCGGTGGTCGCTTCCGAAGTCAAGGCGCTTGCCAGCCAGACTGCCAAGGCGACCGAGGAAATCTCCGCACAGGTTGCCGCCATGCAGGCCTCGACTAGCGAAGCTGTCGCCTCGATCGGCGCGATCACCGGCACCATCGCGCAGATGAGCCAGATCACCAACACAATCTCGGTGGCAGTGGAGCAGCAGGGTGCGGCGACACAGGAAATCGCGCGCAATATCCAGTCCGTGTCCGCGGGCGCGAGCGAGATCAGCAATCACATCGGTGGCGTCAGCAGTGCGGCCGAAGCGACCGGTTCCGCCGCCTCGCAGGTGCTGTCGAATGCACGGGAGCTGGAGAGCCAGTCGGGCATGCTGCGCACGGCAGTGGATAACTTCCTCGCCAAGGTGCGTGCAGCGTAGCCCGCCTTCTCTCCCGCTGCGGCTGCGTCGGGGACACGTCGGAAAAGAAAAGCCCTTCCTTGCGGAAGGGCTTTTGCGTTTCAGGCGCTCGCGCGAGACCGGCTTACTTCGCCTTCAGGAAATCCGCGACTTCGAGCAGGACGAACTCGTTGTCGTCCGCCTTGTTCGGGTCGCGGCTGGAGGAGAACGGCAGGTTGTTGTCGTTGCCGACGATAATGTGCGTGGCATCGACCTGATCGACATTCTCGATGGTGAAGAAGGGGAAGGCCAGCACGCCGTCATTCAGCGGCTTCCTGGCCAGCTTGTTGGGGTCCTGGATCTTCAGCAGGTCGATGAAACCAATCTTGCGGACCGGCTTGCCGACATTGGCGTCATTCATCTCGATCTTGTAGACGCGCTTCAGCTTCGGCAGATCCGGAAAGCAGTCATTGCCGCGCTTGCCGTCGGCGCAGGCCTTGTCCTTGGTACCTTCGCCGTCGTCACGCTCGATGATCAGGCCGTTGTCGGCCGTGATCATGTTGAAGTCGCCAATGGCGTTGCCGTTGGTCTCGAACACATAATACCAGAAGCGGCCGGTGAACTTCTGTGCAGCGACGTCGAATTCGAGGATGCGCGCGGCTTCCTTGCCATCGACCTTCTCCCAGTCCTTCTTATCGGCATCCCAGATCGGGCCTTCGAGCAGGCCATACAGGAACTTGCCGTCCTTTGAGGAAGCGAGGCCTTCATAGCCCTTGGAGCGGCGCAGGTTGACGTTGGTGTAGCTCGCGCCCGGCGCACCCGGCGTTGCCACCTGCCAATGATCGGGCGAGCGAACCGGCTTGCCATCGGCCACGGTCTCGAACACGTCGAGGACCTTTCCGGTCTTGTCGGCCTTGATGATGTAAGGGCCGAATTCTTCGCCGATCCAGAAATTGTCGCCAATGATCTGGAAACCCTCGGTATCCACGTCGGCGCCGGTCAGGTAGCGCTTGGCGGTATCCTCATGGACAATACGGAAGGGCACCTTCTTGTCGGGGTCATGCAGGAAGACGGTTTCCTGTCTCTCGATCTTGCCGCTCTTCCAGTCGATCTTGTGACGGTTGAGATAGATCATGTAGTCCGGCGAATTGGCGCGGGAGCCGGCACCGTTATCGGTCAGCACCCAGAACGAGCCATCGGGCATGGTCTTGATGCCGGAATGTCCCTGCAGCGGCTGGCCCTTCATGGGTAGCGCGATGCCGGTGTCACGTTCCTTCGACTTGCCCATCACGCTGCCGAGCTTCTCGACGCGCTTGCCGGTGGTGTATTTGCCGGACGTCTTCAGATCATTCGGCGCATCGGTGGGTGCCTCGATGGTCGAATCGGCTGGCAATACGGCATGGCCGGCGAGTTTGGCGGGGAATTCGCCTTCCGACTGCGCGAAAGCCGCGGAAGTGAGCATCATGAGGGAAGCGACGGAACAGAGCAAAGTGCTGCGCATGGATTGTCTCCTGAGAGGGGTGGGGACCACGCGCGGTGTTCTGAAGAGGTGCGATTACGATGCCCTGACAGTTCCATGAAGGAGAGATGACAGCGGGGGAAATCCCTGCGACATGCGGTCGCCATGGCTACGGGTTGGCGACCGTTCGCGTCGGAGGCGCGCAGCTTGCTCTCGCTTGTTCCGGAGATACGACGGCGCAGTTCATGGATGCGCCGCCGTTCAAGTTCCTGGGATTGTGAGCGCAGATAGCCCGGATCGTGCGAAAACTCGCGCTACTGTTTCTCGATCCCGGCTTCCTCGATGAGCTTCTTCCACACGACCAGTTGCTCCTTGAGGAAGGCATCGAACTCTTCCGGTGTGCCGGAGAACGCTTCCATGCCGCGACCGGCAAGCTCCTTCTGAATATCGGGACGTTCGACGATCTTGCGGATTTCGGTGTTGAGCTTGACGACGATGTCCTTCGGCAGATTGGCTGGCCCGAGATAACCTTGCCATGAGGTGACGTCGAAACCTTTGACGCCGGCTTCGTCCATGGTCGGCAGGTCGGGCATGATCTTGGAGCGATACTTGGTCGTCACCGCCAGTGCTTTGAGCGATTTGGCATTCACATGGGGCAGGCCGGTCGGCACGTCCGTAAACATCATGCTGACGCGGCCGGCGATGACGTCCGTCATGGCTGGCGGCGAGCTCTTGTAGGGAACATGCAGCAGGTCGAGGCCGGCGAGCCGGGCAAAGGTCGCGCCCGAGACGATCGCGGACGAGCTGCCGCTGGCGTAGCTGTATTTGCCGGGATCTTTCTTGGCGAGCGCGATGAGCTCTTCCACCGAATTGGCCGGAATTTCCGGATTGATCACCAGCATGAAGGGCAGGTCGCCGGTGCGTGCGATCGGCGTGAAATCCTTGATGGGATCGTAGTTCATGTTCTTGAGCAGATACGGATTGGCGGAATGCGTCGTGTTCGTGGTCACGAACAGCGTGTAGCCATCGGCCGGCGCGCGGGCGACAAAGCTGGCGGCGATCGAGCCATTGGCTCCGGCCTTGTTGTCGATCACGGTCGTCACATTCAGCGCAGTGCCGAGTTCCTTGGCGATCAGGCGTGTCGTGGTGTCGGTGCCGCTGCCGGCGGCAAAGGGCAAGACCAACGTGATCGGCCGGTTCGGGTAGGCCGCGCTTTGCGCCACTGCGCCGGTCGGGGGCATGGTGATTGCGCCCATCAGCGTCGCGGCAATCGTTGCGCTGCAAAACACGCGAAGTCCGGTCATATGCTTCCTCTCCTCACATCGGCCTTGTCGGCCATCATTGTTGCCGGCAACCTATCCGAGCTTGCGGAGGGGAGGAAGCAGAAAGCAGCGATTGCAGTTGTGGGGAATGCCCGTCTTGGGCGGCGACATCGCCGGCCACAAAGTGCGGCGCTTGGGTCACAGCCTCGTCCATTGTGACGATTTTGGAGCGGTTCTATTGGCCTATACACGCATGGCCGCCTAACCCCAATGCTCGGGATTCAGCTGATCTGCGACCGCTGCGGTTGGCAGGGACGATGGGGGATCAACTTGAATATCATTGGTTTGTTGCGGCTCGCATTGTTGTCGTCCGCCGGTGCGCTCAGCATGCTGCCTTTCGACTCGGCAATGGCGCAATCGAGCGCCGCCCGGGACGGCGCACAGAACCTGCCGCCCGTGGTGGTGAACCCGCCAGCTCAGCGTCGCCGCACAGCGACAGTTCAGCGCGCACCGCGCGCCGCCCGCACCGCGGTCGCGCCGCGCCCGGTGGCGCAGCCGCCACGCAGCAATGTGTTCGTGGAAAGCCCGCGCGGGCCGATTCAGGGCTATGTCGCCAATCGTTCATCGACAGGCACCAAGACGAATACGCCGATCAACGAGACGCCGCAGGCGATCTCGGTGATCGGCGCCGAGCAGATCCGCGATCAGAAGCCCAACAAGCTCGACGAAGTCCTGCGTTACGCGCCCGGCGTCGCGGCCGGCACCTTCGGCGCGGATTTCCGTAACGACTGGTTCCTAATCCGTGGCTTTAAGTCCGACGACAACAGCGTGTTCGTGGACGGGTTGCAGCTTTTCTACACGTCCTATGCAAGCTGGAAACTACAGCCCTTCAACATGGAGCGCGTGGAAATTCTGCGCGGACCATCCGCAATACTGTATGGCGGTTCCAGCCCGAGTGGCCTGGTCAACGTCGTCAGCAAGATGCCGCAGGCCGAGCCGATCCGCTATATCGAGACCGGCGTCGACAATTACGGCAACGCCTATTTCGGCTTCGACATCAACACGCCGATCAAGCTGGCGCCGGGCAATGGCGAGCTCTATACGCGCTTCGTCGGTCAGGTGCAGAATGGCGGTACCCAGACCGACTTCACGCCCAACAACAATTACTTCATCGCTCCGTCGGTCACATGGAAGCCAGATGCCGACACCAAACTGACGATTCTCGGCTCTGCCTCGTATAACGAAACGCGCCCTGCGAACTTCCTGCCCTATGTTGGCACAGTGACAAATGCGCCGTTCGGTCGTATCTCGACGAATTTCTATGGCGGTGATCCGAGCACGGACTCTTTCAAGCGCGAGCAGGAAATGCTCGGCTACCAGTTCGAGCGTAATCTGTCTGACAACGTCACCTTCCGCCAGAATGCGCGTTACGCACATGTCGACGTAAACTATGCCGCGCTCACCATCGGCAGCCTTGCCGCGCCGTTCAGCAGCTATGCCAATATCAACACGGGGGATCTGTTCCGATACGGCTTCGCTACCCGCGGCATTGCGGATCAGGCCAATCTCGACAGCCAGGTCGAATATCGGTTCACCACCGGCGTCCTCAGCCATACGGCTCTGTTTGGCCTCGACCTGAAGCACTACACGATCAGCGATACGCAGGGGCTGGCTGCCGGCTATCCGAATATCAATGCTGTGAATCCATCCTACGCGACACCGCTGGCACCGATCCGCACTGCGGCCGGTTTCAGCAATTACCGGGATGGTACGCAGACGCAAAACCAGATCGGGGTTTATCTCCAGGACCAGATCAAGCTCGATCGTCTCACATTGGTTCTCAGTGGTCGTAACGATTGGGTTGCTGCCAGCCGTTACGACACCGCTTTCGGTGCTGTCAGCCAGAGCCGCGATGACAGCAAGTTCAGCGGCCGTGTCGGCCTGATCTACAATTTCGACAGCGGCCTCGCGCCTTATGTGTCTTATGCGACCAGTTACAATCCTATCGTCGGTACGAACTCGGCGAACCAGCTGCTGCTGCCTGAGACGGGCGAGCAAACCGAAATTGGTGTGAAGTACCAGCCGTTCGGATTCGATGGGCATTTCGGCATCGCGTTGTTCGACCTGAAGCGCAAGAATGTCGTGACGACCGACCCGAATTTCCCATTACTGCCTCTGCAGACGGGCGAGGTGACGTCGCGCGGTATCGAATTGGAGGCTGTCGCCAATCTGGCGCCTGGCTTCAAGGTGGTCGGTTCGTTCACCAACTACAACCTCTTCACAAGCTACGACGCCAATTCAGCGCTTATAGGGTTGGTGCCGACGAACACGCCGCGGCAGCTGGCATCTGGTTGGGCCGACTATACCTTCCAGGATGGCATTCTGCGTGGCTTCGGCTTCGGAGGTGGCGTGCGCTATGTCGGTGCGTCGTTCGCCGATCAGGCCAACACGCTTGTTGTGCCGTCGCGCGTGCTCGCCGACCTCGCAGTACACTACGATTACCAGAATTGGCGTTTTGCCGTGAACGCAGCCAACGTCACGGATGAAATCTATGTCGCAAATTGCTCGAGCGCATTCGCCTGCTTCTATGGCGATCGCCGCCGCATCACCGGCAGCATCGGCTACAAGTGGTAATCTGACCGACGCAGGCAGACACGGTGGGATGTCCGGTGTCGAATATCCCGCTGTTGCCGCATTGGATCGGGTTGCCTCATGTCGTTTTCGTCACCGCCGGAGACGACCTCGCGTGGCGGCGTCGATTGAAGGAGCGATCCGTTGAAAGCACGTACGGCCCGCATCTGGTCGGTGATTCACACTTGGACCAGTCTGATCTCCACGGTGTTTCTGCTGCTGCTCTGCCTCACCGGGCTGCCACTGATCTTTCACCACGAAATCGATGATGCGCTTGGCTATTCGCCAAAGATGGACGCGCGGGCGCCGGGTGCTTCCAAGCTCAGCCTTGACGCCATCAGCGCTGCGGCGCTGGCCGATCATCCCGGCAATGTCATGCTCTATATGGGGTGGGACAAGGACGAGCCCTGGATGGTTTCGACATTCACCAACAAGACGGTGACCTCCGATCCGCAGACGACGGTGGTGAAAGCCTTCGACGCCTATACGGCCAGGCCCGTCGGCTTGCTCGGCACCGGACCGATGCTGGTGATGCTGCGGTTGCATACCGATATGTATCTCGGTCTGCCCGGCAAATGGTTCATGGGTCTGATGGGCTTTGTATTCATGGTGGCCATCGTGTCCGGCCTCGTGCTGTACTGGCCCTTCACCCGGCGGCTGGATTTCGCGGCGATCCGCAAGCAGAAGTCGCGCCGGATCTGGTGGCTCGACTGGCACAATCTGCTGGGGGTCATCACCGTCGTCTGGGCGCTGGTCGTGGGCGGTACCGGCGTTCTGAATGCTTATGCCGAGCTCCTGCTCGGTGTCTGGCAGCGCAATGAACTCACGGCCATCGCCGCGCCCTATGCCGGCCAGCCCACGCCGGCGAAGCTGGCTTCGCTCGACACCGTGCTCGGCAATGCCATGAAAGCGACGCCCGGCATGGAACCCGCCTTCGTGGCGTTCCCGGGGACGCCATTCACGTCGACGCATCACTTTGCAGTCTTCCTGCGCGGTGATACGCCGCTGACATCGCGTATGGTGAAGCCGGTGCTGCTCGACGGCGAGACCGGAGCAGTTTCCAGCACCAGCGACCTGCCGATCTATCTGAAGGCGGTGCTGGTTTCCCAGCCTCTGCATTTTGGCGATTACGGCGGCATGCCGCTCAAGATCATCTGGGCGTTGCTGACGGTGTTCACGATCATCGTGCTCGGCAGCGGTCTCTATCTCTATATCGCGCGCCGCCGCAAACAAGGGCGGCAGCCACGCGCTGTTGCTGAGGCATCGATCGTGGCGGAGGCCTCGTGATGAACGATCCGACGTTCTCACAAGCTCGCCGTGCCAAACGACCGCAATGGCTGCGCGTTTTCGGCGTGCCAATCGTGATCGGCGTGCTCTCGCTTGCTGGTCTTCTGTCGGCGCTGCTCGCAGGCGATCCCGGCCGCTATTTCTCCTGGTTCGGCGTCGGCTTGCCGGTCGCCATCGCCGCCTGGACCTATTGGCGAAATTCGTAGGCGGGAGCGTTCACCAGCGCGGATTCCAGCCGTTATTGTTCCAACCGCCGTTCCAGTCATTTTGCTGCTCGCGATACTGCCGCCCCTTCCGGCGCGGTTCGCGCTGCTCGCCGAAAGCCAGCACCGGATTTTGCATGCAGTCCCCGCGCTGGCCGCTGACGGTCGCCATGCATTGGGCGTAGGACGTGAACGTGCAGCTGGGATTGAAGCCCGAGGCCGAAGTGCGCGAGCACCATGGATATTCGCGGGCCTCGGCCGATGTCACGCCCATGCCGCCGAAGCCGCCAGCGACGGCGAGGAGGGTGGTAGCTACCAGGATGGCGCGCATGTGGATGCTCCTTTGGAAGGTTCTATGGAGATAATGCGAAGTCTATATCGGTGTTCCCGATCGTGGCAGCGGCGCATTGCCGAGATGCCGGGAGTGTGATGCGCGTCAATCCGTCAATGCGGCGCTCGCGGCATCCAGCGCGGCACGCGCGGCGTCCGGCGCGATCTCGATCTGCAAGCCGCGCTGGCCGCCATTCAGATAGACTGTGGTCTCGGCGAGCGCGGCCTGCTCGATGGCCGTCGGCACGCGTTTCTTTTGTCCGAACGGGCTGATGCCGCCCACATGGTATCCGGTGATGCGCTCGGCATCTGCCGGCCGCATCATCCTGGCCGATTTGCCACGGAATGCAGCGGCCAGTTTCTTCATGCTCACTTCCTTGTCGGAAGGGACCACCACACAAACCGGCTTGCCATCCACTTCCGCCATCAGTGTCTTCAGCATGCGTTGCGGTGCGATACCGAGCGCTTCCGCCGCCTGCAGCCCGATGCTTTCGGCATCGGGGTCATAGTCGTAAGTGTGCAGCGTAAAGGTGGCTCCCAGTTTCGTCAGGGTCTGGGTGGCACGGGTGGACTTGGACATCGCAAGGCTCGTTGAGAGGTCACACGACCTCGGTGACCGGTTGCATGTCGATAGCAAAGGTTTCGAGGAATTTCGAGGTCATGATGTAGAAGCCGACCGATAGCTGCAGTTCGACCAAAGCACCGGACGTTAGTTTTTCTGCGATAGCGTTGAAGGCTGCGTCGGTTGGACGATGCAGTTTCACGATCTCGTCTGTGAAGGCGAGGGCCGCGCGCTGCGTGTTGTCGAAACAGCTCGCGCTCTCCCAGTCGTCAAGAGCCGCATTCTGTTCTTCGCTGACGCCGACATAGCTGCCGATGCGCTTGTGCGCGGCGACCTCATAGGGAGCCTGGCAAAGGATGCCGGTGCGTGTGATCGCCAGTTCGCGGATGACCGGATCGAGCTCCCCCTTGTTGCGGATCGCCCCGCCAAGCCGGCAATACTGCTCGAGATAGCTCGGAGAATGCGCCATCATACGAAAGATGTTGGCGTTGCGGTTCTTGTCGAGCAGCTCGCGCGTGCGTTCGCTGACAGTTGCGGGATCGCTATAGTCGATGCGGGCCATGGCATTTCCTTATTGTGTCGTCTTGTTTTTATCCCGCGTCAACGAAGCGATGCGAGTTTTGTGTGTTGCAGTGGGCGGGCGCCGAGTTGGAGCGGCGCCTCATCCAGGCGGTATTTATGCAACGGCAACTGCATCGATCTCGATCATGAAATCCGGCCCATAGAGCTGCGATACCTCCACGAGCGTCACGGCCGGTGCGGCGCGCGGCGTCGTCTGATCGAGAAAGCAGTTTCGTGCCTCGCGATAGGCGGCAAGGTTCGACATGTCGCGCACGTAGACATTGAGCTTGACCAAATTGGCGGTCGTGCATTGAACGGCGTCGAGAGCGATCGACAAATTCTTGAAAACCTGAGCGGCTTGCGCGGAAAAATCGTTCTTGCCGACCAATTCTCCGTTCGCGTCGAGCGAGGTCTGCCCGGCAATGTAGATCGTCCGTCCGCCGCGTACTTCGACAATCTGCGAATAACCGGGAGGCTCGCCGAGCGCAGGTGGATTAATGTGTTGGATTTCAACCACGGGGATTCCTCCGATAATCATTTCGCCTTGCGGCTCGTTGTTCTTTCCAGTGTAGCGCATGGTCCGGGTTGGTCGCTGGGTTATCCCGCGAGACATCCTGCCCCCCGGAACCTGCCCCATTCCCGCCACACTGCGCTGGATTTTCAGGGGATATCAAAGGTTTGCGCGGGCTTGACGGGGGCGTTTTTCCCGTCCTTGCGCTTGTTTTCACCGCCTTCTTCCTTTATTCCCGGTTTGCATCGCAGACAGCGTCTTCTGGCGCGTTTGGGCGGATGCCTGGGCGTGATCCGGCAAACGGCAGACCGTTTGCCGTGGCGATCACGTTTGAACGCGTGGATTTTCAGAGGACTAGCGCCACATGGCCAATGTTGTCGTCGTCGGCGCCCAATGGGGCGACGAGGGTAAGGGCAAGATCGTTGACTGGTTGTCGGATCAGGCCGATGTCGTGGCCCGCTATCAGGGCGGCCACAATGCCGGCCATACGCTGGTCATCGACGGCAAGACCTACAAGCTGGCGCTGCTGCCGTCCGGCGTGGTCCGTGAGTCCAAGCTCTCGGTCATCGGCAATGGCGTGGTGTTCGATCCGCAGGCTTTCGTCGACGAAGTCGCCAAGCTGAAAGGTCAGGGTGTCGATGTCGGTCCGCACAATCTGCGCGTCGCCGAGAACGTCACGCTGATCCTGCCGCTACATCGTGAACTCGATGCGCTCAGGGAGAATGCCAACAAGGCCACCGCTATCGGCACCACCCAGCGCGGCATCGGCCCTGCTTATGAAGACAAGGTCGGTCGCCGTGCCATCCGCCTGATGGATCTCGCGGATGTGCAGACCCTGCCGCACAAGGTCGATCGCCTGCTGACGCATCACAATGCGCTGCGCCGCGGCCTGGGTCTCGAAGAGTTCAAGTCGGCCGACATTGTCAAGGATCTCACCGCATTCGCGCCGGTGCTGCTGCCCTATGCCGAGTCGGTGTGGCGGCTGCTCGACAGCAAGCGCCGCGAAGGCAAGCGTATCCTGTTCGAAGGTGCGCAGGGCGCGCTGCTCGATGTCGATCACGGTACCTATCCTTACGTCACCTCGTCCAACACCGTGGCGGCGCAGGCCGCGACCGGCACCGGCATGGGCCCGGGCGCGGTCGGCTATGTGCTCGGCATCTGCAAGGCCTACACTACGCGCGTCGGTCAGGGTCCGTTCCCGACCGAACTCACCAACGAGATCGGCGAAGAGATCGGCCGTCGCGGCAAGGAGTTCGGCGTCAACACCGGGCGCAAGCGCCGCTGCGGCTGGTTCGATGCGGTGCTGGTGCGACAGACTGTCCGTACTTGCGGCATCAACGGCCTGGCGCTGACCAAGCTCGACATTCTTGACGGCTTCGACGCCATCGAGGTCTGCGTCGGCTACAAGCTCGACGGCAAGGAAATCGATTACCTGCCGGCTGGCGAGGGCGCGCAGCAGCGCATTGAGCCGATCTATGAAACCATCGAGGGCTGGAAAGAACCCACGGCCAATGCGCGGTCCTGGGCCGATCTGCCGGCGCAGGCGATCAAATACGTGCGCCGGATCGAGGAACTGGTCGGCTGCCCGATTGCTTTGCTCTCCACGAGCCCGGAACGTGAAGACACCATTCTGGTGCAAAATCCATTTGAGGCTTAACGAACTATTACCGTATGGCTTTCAAATTGAGGGGCCCCGCGAAACTGAGTCGAGATGGCTGACTACTATCCCCTGATTGCCCGTGCCATCGCCGGCCTGGACCCCAGTGCCCCCGGCGAGCAGCGACGTGCGCTCTATGAACGCGCCCGTACCGCGCTGATCGCGCAGCTGCGCAGCGTCGAGCCACCGCTCTCGGAATCCGAGATTACCCGCGAGCGGCTGTCGCTCGAGGAAGCCGTCCGCAAGGTCGAATCCGAAGCCGCTCAGCGCGCCCGCGATGCGTCGCGCTTGGCGGACGCGAATCGCCCGCGTGCCGGCGACGCCTTCCGCAGCGCCACCCAGCGGGTTGGCACGCCGCCAACAGACGCATCGCGCGGTCGCCAACCGAGCGCGCCGGCACCATCTTCCCGCACGCCGGAGGAACGCCCGCAGCGGACCTTGCGTGTCGATCCGCCACCGATTCCGCGCGAGCCGGGCGTCACCCGTCCGGCACAGCCGCCGCGCCGTTCGGATCAGGCTGCCTCCAATCCGCCCGGCCGCGACGATCGTGGTGAAGCGGCGATGCGCGGCTTCCGTGACGTGACAGCCGATGTCGACGATCTCGGCCGCGCCGCTGCGCAGGCCAATCGCGCGGCGCGCAAAACCTATGCGAACGTGCCGTCGCCGACGCCGGAATTCGACCGGCTCGAGCCGAGCATGGAAGATCGCGGCGCGGTCTTCGGCTACGATGAGCAGCAGCCTTACGCTCAAGAGGACGCCGAGGCTGCCCCTGCACCCGTCAAGGAGGGCAAGAAGAAGTCGCCGAAGCCGAAGCGCGTCAGTGGCGGATTTCCGTTCAAGACGCTGCTGGTTGTCGGTCTGCTTTTGATCGTTGTGGGCGGCGCCTTCCTTGTGTGGCCGCAGATCTCGGGCATGGTGCGTGGCCTCGGTGGTGGCAGCAGCACGCCGGCTCCGATCAGCGAGAACAAGGATGGCGCTCTCGCGCCACGACCGAAGATCACCGATCGCGTCGGTCAGCCCTCGGATCAGGTTGCGCCGGTGGCGCAACGCGTGGTGCTCTATGATGAGGATCCGTCCGAGCCGAAGGGCAAGCAGTTCGTCGGCACGGTGGTGTGGCGCACGGAGCAGATCAAGGGCAGTGGCGGTCGTCCCGGCGACGTCGCTGTACGCGCTGACATCGATATTCCCGAACGCAAGTTCAAGATGACGATGTCGTTCCGTCGCAACAACGACTCCACGCTGCCGGCAAGTCATACCGCGGAGCTGACCTTCGTCCTGCCGCAGGATTTCAACGGAGGCGGCATCGCGAATGTCCCGGGCATCCTGATGAAGTCCAATGAGCAGGCCCGCGGTACGCCGCTGGCCGGTCTCGCGGTGAAGGTCACCGATGGCTTCTTCCTGGTCGGCCTCAGCAACGTCGAAAGCGATCGCGTCCGGAATCTTCAGCTCCTGAAGGAGCGCTCATGGTTCGATATCCCGCTGGTCTATACCAACCAGCGCCGCGCCATCATCGCGATCGAGAAGGGCTCGCCGGGCGAGCGTGCCTTCAACGACGCATTCGCCGCCTGGGGTGAGTAGCCTAGCTATCGCCGCGTGGCATGCAATTGTGCACCACGCGACGATGCCTGAGGCCAACATGGTTTGACGGGACAACCACGTTCCTGCCAGCGATCATCGTTCATGCAGACGAGGCTTGCCTCTCGCCAGAAAGCGATCACCGCCATCGCTGGATTTATGCGCGCGGGTTGTCGAAATAACGCGGAGGATCGCGCCAGCCTTTGGCTGCGGCATGCACCGCTTTCGCGCGATAATCCATTTCGAGGTCTGCCAGCATACTGCGCATGTCGAGGTCGCTCTCTTGCCGGGCTAACCGGCTGCAATCTTCCGCACGGTCGCGGAGATAGTTTTCAGACATGATCATCGCCGTCTCCATCATGTCCCCAAACACAAAGCTACCACGTAAAAAGACCCCAAGTCGTTGACTTCGGGTCAAAAAGTCACGGTGCAATTTGGCGAAGACATGGCGGCGCCGGTGCGAAATCGCAGCGATGGCTGCCTTTGCGTTGCGAAATTCGACATAGCCCACACGAAACTACCGTTCGAGACGGCTCATCTGCAGGACGGTGAGCTTACGGAGCGCCTGCCGCACCCGCTTGAACGGCATGGTTCACCAGCGCGCTGGTGTCGGTGATGCCATCGGCAGCGTGGCGGACGATGATCTGTGCCATCATGGCCTTGGTGGCTGGTGTGCGATGCTGTGCGGCAATCTGCTCCACGGCGATGTCCAGCGCCTGGCGCAACACGGCAACGCGCTGCGCGTCGAACGGCAGCGTATGCGATTGTGTCGTCGGGGTGGTCGTCATGATGCACTCCATAATCGTAGTGTGCAGCCTGTGTAGTGGCTGTTTAGGGCGCCTCTGAGTCAGCGTGATGAAAGGTGGATGACACGATCTGACATTGTGTTGATCGCCGCGGCTGAACGCGTCGAAATTGTGTGGCCCTGCGCTTCTCGAATGTTGGGAAACATGAAATGCGATGCATTTCTGTTTCGATGGTCGCTATGCATTCGGGAAAGATGCGCGTACAGCACGTCTATAGTCGAACGAAGGGTGGATCAGGTTCAACATTGCGCGCGGCCAGCACCGCATCTGTGCCATCGATGCGGCTTTCCGCGCAACCGCTGCACGTCTAGATGAAAGCGTGGTTTTGATTCGAAGTGGAGACGTTGTCTCCAGGCTCTCGGCCCGGTGTTGAGGCGATTTCTGATGGTGAACTTTTCCGCCAATGGCACAGCAGATGGGCAAACATGGCTTCGTCGCGCTGTGGCGGCGGATGCCGCCGGCGATGTCGTCACTGCAGAACGTGCCTTTCTGCAGGCGCTTTCGTGCGATGGCGGTCTCGTCGATGCCCGCTTCGGGCTCGGCGTTACCTATTTCAGGTCGGCGCGATATGGCGACGCTGCCGCGGAGCTGCAAGCGGTTGTCTCTGCCGGTGCGGCAGATGGGACAACTTATGTGCTGCTTGGAAAGTCACTTTACCTGATCGGTCGCTTCTCGGCGAGTGTCGAAGCATTTGAACTGGCTTTGAGGGCGATGCCGCTTGAAGGGGACAGTCGGCGCTGTCATGCGCGCGCCCGGACTTACGCGTCGTTCATCGCCGGCAAGATCGATGAGGCGCTGACCAACTACCCGGCGCTCGCGGGCATCGAAGCCGAGCCGATCAACATTGTGATCCGCGACGGATTCGGTCTGCTCAGTGCGTACGGTCATCGCGATGCCGCCGCAAGTCTCGGCGAATTGCTGCTCGCGGCGAATCCCGATGATGCGGTGCAACGACATCTCAACGATGCGGTCGCCGGCCGCCCCATCAGTGGCGTGCCGCCCGCCTATGTCGAGGCGCATTTCGATGCCTTTGCCGACGGTTTTGACGACAAGCTGGTCAACGTCCTCGGCTACCGCGTGCCGGAGCGCCTGGCGACCTTGGTTCGGCGCCATCACGCCTCATTCGTTCACGCGCTCGATCTCGGTTGCGGTACCGGCCTCGCCGGCGAATATCTCGAGCCGGTCGTCGACAAACTCAGCGGCGTCGATCTGTCGGCACGGATGCTCGAACAGGCCGCGCGCCGGAAAATCTACGATACGCTCACGCATGCCGAAGCGCTTGCCTATCTCGCAAAGCATCCCGCGACCTTCGACCTCATCTTCGCTGCAGATACGCTGATCTATTTCGGCAAGCTTGATGCGTTGATGGCCGCGGTCGCTCAGGCGATGACGGCCGGCGGCTTGTTTGCGGCCAGTATCGAGAACGCCATGAATGACTTCGAGATTCTGCCGTCGGGCCGTTTCGCGCATGCGGAGGCTTATGTCACGCGCCTGGCCGAGCCGCATTTCGAGTTGCTCAAGAGGGAAGCAACCGATATCCGACTGGAAGCCAACGTGCCCGCAAAGGGCACGTTACTTGTCTGGCGTAGGCGCTAGCGCCTAGTCCTGAGTCAGCGCCACATGTTTGATGATGCGGAAAGGTGTCGTTGCGCTGTCCTGCCGGAACAATGCAATACTATCGATTGCCAATTCGTCAATGTCGAGTTCGGCGAAGCGGTGTTGCAGCAGCGTAAGCACCGCCGCGCCGCGTTCCTCAGTCAGGCGGCTGGTCAGTGTCATGTGGAAGCGAAAATCCTCGAACACATAGGGATAGCCCCAGGCGTCTAGATGCTCGATCTGGCGTGGCGTCAGCGCGTCCGGCTTGCGGCGGGCGCGATCCTCCGCGCTCATCGGAGCACGAAACGAGTCGAAATCGCGCACGCAGGCTTCGGCCAGCAATTGCAGATCGTCATCGGTTTCGTCCGGTACAATGGCTATAAAGCCGCTGATGGTGCGTATAACAGGCGCGACGATCGGAATCTCGCGTGGCTTCGCGGCAAACTCTTCGATGGCAGCGAGCAGGTCTCTTTCGCTCTTGTTTCCGGCAAGCGGGAAGGGAGCTTTCAGAGTGCCGTGAAACCCGTATTTGCGCGGATCGGCGGTGATGCTGGTCCAATCGGGAAACTCGGCGACGACGTTCTTGGGGTGGTCGATCTCGTGGCCGCTATAGGCGTCGTAACCCAAAGTTTCGGCGCCGAACCGGGTCAGTGCGCGGTCGGCGTCGGGCGCGAAATAGATCGCATATCTCGGATATTCACTCATTGCCGCAGCATAGAGTCCGGTTACGCGGCGGCAATAGCCTTGTGCGGCATGGTTGTCGCAGGACGCAGTCGTCCGGCATCGGTGAGATGCGCGAGCTTGCCATCGGCTATGACTGCAACGATGCGCGGGCGCAGCGCCACGCTGTCGTCGATCAGCAGAATGTCCGCGCGGCGGCCGGTCGCGATTTCGCCGCGATCGGCGAGGCCGGCGGCCTGTGCCGGTGCTGCAGAAATCAGCGACCAGGCCTGCGGCAGGGCGAGAATGCCATCATGGGCAAGGCGGAAGGCTGCCAGTAATTGCGCAGGATAATAGTAATCCGACGCCAGCACCGAGCACAGGCCCTTGGCGATCATGTCGGAAGCCTTGGTCCAGCCGGTATGGCTGCCCCCGCGCACCACATTCGGCGCACCATAGACGATAAAGTCGCCGGCCTCTGCGGAAGCGATGGCGGTTTCCTCGTTGATCGGGAATTCCGCAATACGAACGCCGAGATCGCGGAATCCGGCGCGCATGGCGGGGCTGTTGTCATCATGCGATAGTGTCGCCACATCGTTCGCATTGGCAGCCTCGGCGAGCCGCCTGATCGAGGCTGGCACCTGATCGGCGCGGGACAGCACGCGATCGACCAGCTGATCAAAAGCTGCAACGCTGAGGCCGGTGCGCTCGATCATCTTTGCGCGCTTCGCCGGCTTGGAAATGCCGGTGAGATCCATGTGATCGTTGAAGGCGAGGAGGTCGATGCGGCCATCCTTCATCCAGCCGATGATCTCGTCCTCGGCGTCAAGATTGAAAGTTTCCTGCCGCAGGTGAAAGCGGGTATCTGCCGCAAGACGTGGGCGCAATGTCTCGATTGCCGACAGCAAGCCACGGGCGTTCTCGGCGCCACGCAGACCCGGCTCCCAGGACCAGGTGGTGCCGTGAAAGACGGTGGTGATGCCGTTGGCGATGGCCTGTCTGTCGCTGTCGATCAGCGCGACATCGACGGGAAAATCGACGCCGGGGCGCGGCATCAACTGGCGCTCGAACGCGTCGCCGTGGATATCGACGATACCCGGCATCACCAGCAGGTCGCGTGCGTCGATGCCGAGCGCACCATAGGCAGCGTTGCCGACATCCGCGATGCAGCCGCCCGAGATTGCGAGCGTGGTTTCGCCGATCTCCCGGCCGAGCAAGGTCCGTCCGCCTTCGATAGAAAGTTCAGTCATGTCGCGTCCATCTGCTGCGTCGCTTCGACGCCCTTATATTTGCTCAAGAACTCTTCCACCGACAAGGCACGAAAATCCGGCAGCGCCTGTCGCAAGGTTTCGTGGTCCCAGTCCCACCAGGCGAGATCCATCAATCCCTGTTCCACTCTTTCGGGGAAGCGGCGGCGGATGGGTCGCGCTGGATTGCCTGCGACGATCGTATAGGGCGGGACATCCTTCGTGACGATGGCGCCCGCGGCGATGACCGCGCCGGTGCCCACCTGCCGACCTGGCAGCACGACAGCGCCATGGCCGATCCAGACGTCATGTCCGAGCGTGCAGTGGTGCTCGCGACGCCATGTGAAGAACGCCGCGTCGTCGGTCTCACCGGGGAAATAAGCGCTGGCGCGGTATGTAAAATGGGATTGCGACGCGCGTTGCATCGGATGATTGCCGGGATTGATCCGGGTCAGCGATGCGATCGAGCAGAATTTGCCGATGGTCGCGTAAGCGATCTGGGACTCGTGCTCCACATAAGAATAGTCGCTCATCGAGACTTCATGCAGCACGGTGCGCGCGCCTACTTCGTTATAGCGGCCGAACGTTACGTCCTTCAGTCTGGCGCTCGGCTCGATGACGGGATCGAGCGACAACATCTTTCCAACCATGACACATCCATGACTTGCTGCTTGCGGGCACGTCATCAGACCGTTTCGTGACAGCGAGGTGACGTGTGAATGAAATTTTGCATGCGTCGGCTGCAAGGCTGCGGGTTGGGCATTGTGACAGTGACGTCACATCGCTGTCATCCGCGAACGATAGGCGTGCAATGTTTGTTAACGCTGGAGTTACTCATGCTTGCAGTCGAAGGCCTGACGTGCCGCTTCGGCGCCAAGGCGGCAGTCGATCATGCGAACTATACGATTGCGCCGGGTTCCTTTGTCGGCGTGATCGGGCGTTCCGGCGCCGGCAAGTCGACAATGCTGCGCATGATCAATCGTCTGGCCGAGCCGACATCCGGCCGCATCATCTTCGATGGCCTCGATGTGACGGCTCTCAAGGGCCGTGAGCTGCGCAAGTGGCGTGCACGGTCGGCGATGATCTTCCAGCAGTTCAACCTCGTCGGCCGTCTCGATGTGCTGACCAATGTTCTGATGGGCCGTCTGGCCGGCATGCCGCAATGGCGTTCGCTGATCCAGATGTGGCCCGAGCAGGATTGCGCGATGGCGATGTCTGCACTCGAACAGTTCGACATGGCACAGTATGCTTCGCAGCGCGCCGACCAGCTCTCGGGTGGTCAGCAGCAGCGCGTCGCCATTGCCCGCGCGCTGGTCCAGCAGCCCGACATCATCCTCGCCGACGAGCCGATTGCCTCGCTCGATCCGCGCAATACCCGCATCGTCATGGATGCGCTGCTGCGTATCAACAAGCACTTCGGCATCACCGTCATGTGCAACCTGCATTCGCTCGACTTGGCTCGCGCTTATTGCGACCGCCTGATCGGCATGTCGGCCGGTCGTGTGGTGTTCGACGGTGTGCCTGCCCAGCTTACCGAACATATCGCACGCGAACTCTACGATCTCGAAGCCGATGAGGTGATGGGATCGGCGCCGGTGCATGTACCGGCCGGTGCGCGTGTGCCGGAATACGGCGCGGCTGCCGTCGCCTGACCGAATTGGCGCGATGACGTCTGCCCGTATTTCGGGCGCGCGATGTCATCGCGGCGATAGACGTTCCGTCTACCAATAAGAAACTCCGTCACCTCTAGAGACCACGCAGGGATTGTCATGATCAATCGTCGCTCCATCGTGCTCGGCGCCGCCGTGCTCGCCTTTGCTGCCGGTTCTGCCTCCGCGCAGGACTACAAGGCCAAGTATCCGGAATTGACCTTCGCCGTCGTGCCGGCCGAGAACGCCTCGGGCGTCACCGAGCGCTGGACGCCGTTCACCTCCTATCTTTCGAAGGAGCTGGGCGTGAAGGTCAATCTGCGTATCGCCAACGATTATGCCGCTGTCATCGAAGGCCAGCGGGCCGGCAACATCCATATCGCCAGCTACGGTTCGGCGTCGTTCGCCCGCGCCCGTCTCACCGGCGTGAAGACTGATGCTTTCGCCAACGACATCAATATCGATGGTTCGACCGGCTATTACTCGGTGTTCTTCGTCAAGGCGTCGAGCCCCTACAAAACCGTGCAAGATCTGAAGGGCAAGAATCTCGGTCTCGTCGATCCGAACTCGACCTCGGGCAATAACGTGCCGCGCTTCGAGCTCGACAAGATGGGCATCCACGACGCCGACGCTTTCTTCAGCAAAGTCGTGTTCACGGGCAGCCACGAAAACGCGATGCTCGCGCTGTCCCAGGGCACCGTCGATATCGCCGCCAACCAGTGGACCAATGACGCGGATTCCACTCTGCAGCAGATGCTCCACAAGGGCATGCTGAAGAATGCCGACGGCTCGGCGATGAAGAAGGACGACTTCCGCATCATCCATAAGTCGGCTGCGATCATCAATGGCCCTTATGCTTACGGTTCGGACCTACCCGATGATCTGAAAGCCGCGATCCGCAAGGCGTTCGACGAAGCTCCGATCAAGGACAAGGCTGCGTTTGACAAGCTCTCGGACGGTCAGAAGAAAGGCTTCCATCCCGCCACCACCAAGGATTGGGATGCGACCATCGAGCTGATCAAGTTCGTCGACGCCCTGCGCAAGAAGAAGGCGTCGTAAGGCCAAACTCTTGACGGGAGCCGGGTCGGGCATGATCCGGCTCCTTTTCTTTGCCGTCCGAAAGTCGCATCGATGCCCGCCGCAGTCTCCATATTGCCGAGTCAGCAGCTCGCTGCGTTGAACGCCGCCTATCGCAAGGCCGTGTCGCGCCGGCGGCTCCGCACGCTGTTGTCGGTCGCGACCTGTGCCGTCGTGCTGTTCGTGGCAGCCGTCGGCGCCGAGGTGAACGTCACAACATTCCTCGCGAAGATCGGCAACTTTTTCAGCTATTTCGATCGCATCTTCACGCTCGATAGCGGCGTGCGGGTCTGGAACGATATTGCCGAATGGTTCTGGGGCTGGGACAAGTGGCTGAAGCTGCTTGGTGAAACCGTATTGATCAGCTATGTCGGCACGGTCGTTGGCGCGTTGCTGGCCTTCTGTCTGAATTTCCTCGCTGCCGAAAACACCGCGCCGTCGCGCTGGCTGCGGTTTGTCGTCAAGCGCTTCATGGAATTCTGTCGCACGGTGCCGGACATCGTCTTCGCGCTGATCTTCGTCATCGCCTTTGGGCTCGGCCCCATGGCCGGAGTGCTCGCCATCGCCATTCATTGCGTCGGTGCGCTCGGCAAGCTGTATGGCGAGATCGTCGAGAATATCGATATGAAGCCGGTGGAGGGCATTCGCTCCACGGGCGCAAGCTGGATGAGCTGTATGCGTTTCGCGGTACTGCCGCAGGTGACCGCGGGGTTCGCCAGCTACACGCTGTTGCGTTTCGAGATCAATGTGCGTGGTGCTTCGGTTATGGGCTTTGTCGGTGCCGGCGGTATCGGACAGGAGCTCGTGGTCGCCGTCCGAAAGTTTTACTATTCCGACGTCAGCGCCATCCTGCTGATGATCATCGTCACCGTCTTCGTCATTGACATCGCCACCGGCTGGCTGCGTGGTCGACTTTTCGGCAAGGAAGCACGGTCGTGAACAAGCCATCTGACATCGATACCGATGAGCTGCGCGGTCGCTATCCCGGAGTCTTCGATCGCTCGCTGAAATCCCGCGCGGCGGCGCCGACCATTCTCGTCGCGGCGTTGGCGCTGCTGATCTTGGGTCTCAATGAACTCGATTTCTCGCCCGGCCGGATGCTGCATGGTCTGCAGCAGCTCGGTTGGATCACCATGATGATGATCCCGCCAGATCCGGGCTCGTCGCTCCCGGCCTATCTACAGGCGATGGGCGAGACGCTGTCGATCGCTGTACTCGGCACCACGCTGGCTGCACTGCTGGCACTGCCAGTGAGTTTGCTTGCTGCACGCAATGTCATTCCGTCAGCGTGGCTGCGTTTTCCGGTGCGTCGTTCGCTCGACACGATCCGTGGCATCGATACGCTGATCTGGGCGCTGGTCTGGATCAACGTGGTCGGCCTCGGCCCATTCGCTGGCGTGCTCGCCATCGCGGTGTCGGATTTCGGCGCTTTCGGAAAATTGTTTTCCGAAGCCATCGAAGGGGCGGACAAGAAGCAGGTTGAGGGCATTCGTGCTTCCGGCGGCAGCCCTCTGCATGAAATCCGCTTCGGCCTGATGCCACAGGTACTGCCTGTCATCGCCGGGCAGGTGCTGTATTTTATCGAATCCAACACGCGCTCCGCCACCATCATCGGCATCGTCGGCGCCGGTGGCATCGGTCTGCAGCTCGCCGAACAGATCCGCGTGCTGGAATGGCAGAAGGTCTCGTTCCTGATCCTGATGATTCTGGTGGCGGTGGCGGCCATCGACTGGATCTCCGGCCGCCTCCGTTTTGCGATCATCGGTCGGCGCGCGCTGGCGTAACAACAAGAAGCGCATCCCGCGCAATTAAAGCTCCGTCATGCCCGGCCATGACGAGGCAGTTTGGCGAATTGTGGAGTGATCGTGTCGCTGCATCGTCACGCCCTCTTGCGGACTCTTGGAAGCGCGCTGTAGCCGGGAATGCGACTGATCTGGGCGAGCCATCTCTGAATGCCGGGATAGATGGTCATATCAATCGACGCTTCGTCGGCAACGGAAACCAGTGGCGCGCAGGCGATGTCGGCGAGCGTCGCGCGGTTCAGTTCCAGCCATTCATGGGTTTTGAGGCGCTGTTCCAGAACGTCGAGTACAACACGCGCGCGCTTGAGCGGTCCTGTGGGATCTCCAGGCGCGCGAAACGCGATGTGGTTTCGCGCCAAGCCGATGCCGTTGTGAATTTCATTGGCATCGACAAACAGCCATTGCATTACCTGCGCGAGATCGCCGGGATCGTCGTGCCACCAGTCCCGGGGATTGTAGCGTTTGGCCAGGTAGACGAGGATCGCGTGACTGTCGATCAACGTCTTGCCGTCGTCCACCAGCGCGGGTACCTGCCCGAGGGGATTGACGGCGAGATAGCCGTCGCTCCGCTGCTCGTTGGTCAGAAGATTGACGCTCTTGTCCTCGAAGTCGAGATCGAGGATCGACAGCATCAATCGCGCGCGATGTGTGTTGGCGGAATAAGGGAAGCCGTATAGGAGGCGCACCATCAGGTTTGCCCCCTAGGCAGCCGCTTTGTGGCGTGCTTGCTCGGCCTTGAACAGTTTGAACTCCTCGCTAACTGCCCGCACCACGCTTGGTCGTTCGCGCATCCTGCCGTGATAGGCCTTGATCGCCGGCCATTGATGGAGATCGAGCTGCGGGATCACCGTGGTCCAGTTCAGCACCGTGGTGAGATAGGCATCTGCAACACTGAAGCGCTCCAGCAGGAATTCGCGACCTTTGAGATGGTTCTCGAGATAATCGAGCCGCGAGCGGCCGGTCTCCAGCGCATAGGCCTTGGCCTCGGCCGGCGTTTTCTTCGAGAGCTGTGGCTGGAACAGCGCCTTGTGTAGTTCGGTCCCGATGAAGCACAGCCACTGCTGCAGTCGGCTGCGCTCCATGCCCGTTCCGGCCGCGATCGCGGAGTCCGGAAAATGCTCGGCCACATACTGGAGGATCGCCGCATTTTCGGTGAGGATCACACCGTCGTCGGTGCGTAGCGTGGGCACCAGGCCGAGCGGATTGATCGCGTGGAAATCCGAACCGTCCTGCAGCAGCGTCTTGCTCGGTGGATCGACCTCAATGAAGCGGGCTTCTCCTTCTGCCTCATAAAGCGCGATGCGGGTGGCCATAGAGCAAGCCATCGGCGAGAAATACAGATCCATGGGTGCTTCCTTTGCTGACTGGTGCAGTGCAGTGGTGCAGTCGATTGATTTTTGTACTGTCTCGCATAATAATTGGACGGTCAAGGAATTAATTGCGGTATGGTACAAAAAAGAAAGCCGAGCCCTGCGGCGGCAAGCGGGGCGGGAGAGGGTAAGCGCCGAGGGCGGCCGCGGGCGTATGAGCCGGATGTGGCCATCGGTCAGGCACTCGATCTGTTTCGCCGCACCGGCTATGCCGCCACATCGCTGGACGATCTCAGCACGGTCACCGGCATGAACCGGCCGAGCTTGTATGGCGCCTTCGGCGACAAGCGGGCGCTCTACATCAAGAGCTATCAGCGTTATCGCGATGACTACACTGCCGAGGTGATCGCGCTGTTCAAAGCGGATATCGATATCCGCGAACGGCTGCGCCGCTTCTACGCCGCCGCGCTCGATATCTACACGACCGGGGATGTCGATCCGCGCGGCTGCTTCGCCGTGATGACGGTGGCGTCCGATGCCATCGCCGATCCGGAAATCCGGGCGATGATGGTTGAAAGCTTCAAGGAACTCGACGATGCCTTTGCCTGGTGCTTCCGCACCGCGATTGCACGCGGCGAATTGCCGGAAACCGCCAATGTCGATGTGCTGGCAAAAATGGCATCCGCCTTGCTGAACCTGTCGTCGATCCGCGCACGTGCAGGGATTCCGCGGGCCGAACTCGACGCCATCGTGGATGAAGCCATCACCCAGCTCTGCCGCGCATGATGCGGGAACCCGCCTGCGCGTCACGTCACAATAATTTCAGCTAACCTGTCGGCATCGTCTTGCGCGACCCGTCTTTCAATCAAGGAGCACCCATGCTGTACGCCATTCTCTGCTACCATGATGAAGCCGTCGTCGGCGGCTGGTCAAAAGATGAGGACGATGCCGTGATGGCGAAGCTCGCCGTCGTACATGGCAAGCTGGCCCAGCAGGGACGGCTCGGCCCGGTGGCGCGGCTGCTGCCGACCACGGCGGCCACCACGCTGCGCAAGGACGATCCTCCGGTGGTGCTCGATGGTCCGTTCGCGGAGACGAAGGAGCAATTGCTCGGCTTTTATGTCGTCGAGGCGGAGAATCTGGACGGCGCGCTCGAGATCGCGCAGGAGCTCGGCCGCGCCAATCCTGGCGGCGCCTATGAAATCCGTCCGATCGGCGTCTTTCACGGAGCGTTTCAGTCATGACCGATGTCGCCTGGATCGATGCGGCCCTGACCACGGCGCGTCCCCAGGCGCTCGGTGCACTGCTGCGCTATTTCCGCGATCTCGACACCGCGGAGGAGGCGTTTCAGAACGCATGTATTCGCGCGCTCAAGACCTGGCCGCAAAACGGCCCACCGCGCGATGCCGCCGCGTGGCTGATCATGGTCGGCCGCAACACTGCCATCGACGATCTCCGCCGCAGCAAGCGACAGCAACCGTTACCGGACGACGATCGTGCGATCTCCGATCTCGACGATGCCGAGAGCGAACTCGCCGACCGGCTCGACGGCTCGCATTATCGCGACGATATTTTGCGGCTGCTTTTCATTTGCTGCCATCCGCAATTACCGGCAACCCAGCAGATCGCATTGGCGCTCCGCATCGTTTCCGGCCTCACGGTGAAACAGATCGCCCGCGCATTTCTTGTCAGCGAGGCCGCGATGGAGCAGCGCATTACCCGCGCCAAATCCGCCATCGCAAAGAACAAGGTTCCGTTCGAGGCCCCGGGTGCACCGGAGCGGAGTGAACGGCTCGCCGCTGTTGCCGCCATGCTTTACCTGGTTTTCAACGAGGGCTATTCCGCCGGCGGTGAAAGCGCCGGTCTGCGTGCGCCGCTCTGCGAGGAGGCGATCCGTCTTGCTCGCCTGCTGCTCAAGCTGTTTCCCGCCGAGCCCGAGATCATGGGCCTTGCAGCATTAATGTTACTGCAATATGCGCGTTCGAGCGCGCGCTTCGATGCCAACGGCGCAGTGATCCTGCTGGAAGATCAGGATCGCTCGCTGTGGAATGGCAAGATGATCGCCGAAGGTCTGGCGCTGATCGACAAGGCCATGCGCCATCACCGTACCGGCGCCTATCAGATCCAGGCGGCCATTGCCGCGCTGCATGCGCGCGCTGCGACGCCCGCGGATACGGACTGGGCGCAGATTGAGTTGCTGTATGGCTCGCTCGAAATCCTGCAGCCGTCGCCGGTAATCACGCTTAATCGTTCGGTGGCAGTGTCGAAAGTGCGGGGGCCACAGGCAGCGCTCGATATGATTGCGCCATTGGCTACAAAACTCGCCAATTACTTTCACTTTTTCGGTGTGCAGGGCGCTTATCTGCTGCAGCTCGGCCGCAACGACGAGGCCCGGGAAAGTTTCAATCGGGCTATTGCGCTGGCGAACACCGCCGCCGAAGCGGATCATATTCGCAAGCATATCGACCGGCTGATGGAAGACAGCAAGGAAAAGATCGTCGCAAAGCAGTAAAGTGGAGCGGGCCGCGGAGGCCGAGCCTCCACCGGGAACCCCGTCTTGCGAAAATCTTCAGGCGATGTCGGGTCTGGAGGTGCCCATTCGTCCTTGAGGCAGTGTCACGGCATGGCCCCCCGGCGATGCGAGATTGTTGACCAAACCCGAAGGAAACGATCATGCAGATCAATCCCTATCTCCATTACAATGGCAACTGCGAGGAAGCCTTCAAATTCTACGAGAAGGCGATCGGCGCCAAGGTCGATGTCATCATGCATGTGGAAGGCTCGCCGGCTGCCGAACAGATGCCGCCCTCGATGGCAAAAAAGGTTCTGCATGCGCAGATCAGCATCGATGGCGAAGTCATCATGGCATCGGATTCTCCTCCGGACTATTTTGAGAAGATGCAGGGATTCTCCGTCTGCCTGCAGGCCAAAACGCCGGCTGAAGGGGAGAAATGGTTCAACGCGCTGGTCGATGGCGGTATAGCGAAGATGCCGTTCGCCGCCACGTTCTGGTCAAAGGGTTTTGGCATGTGCATCGACAAGTTCGGTGTGCCCTGGATGATCAACACGGCGCAGGACTGTCCCGATCAGTGATGTTGTCCGGCTTCTCCCCGCGATATGCGGGGAGAAGCATCACTGGTTCATATGAACTGAAAAGTAGCTGAAATGTCTTCGTTTGCTCGCAATGCCATCGTGCTCGGTCTGCTCTGTGCCGTCGGTCCCTTCGCCATCGATATGTATCTGCCGGCGTTGCCGGATATTGAAAGCGATCTCGGTGCCACCACGTCGGCGACACAGCTGACACTGACCTCTTACTTCATCGCCTTCGGTCTGTGCCAGATCGCTTACGGTCCGCTCTCGGACGTCTATGGTCGCAAGGCGCCGCTCTATGCTGGCCTCGCGCTGTTCGTTGCGGGTTCGGTCGGCTGCGCATGGGCGCCGACCGTGGAATGGCTGATCGCGTTTCGTTTCGTTCAGGGCCTTGGCGCTGCGGCCATGGGTGTGATCCCGCGCGCCATCATTCGCGATCTGCATACGGGCGTCGAGGCGACGCGGCTCATGTCGCTCGTGATGCTGGTATTCTCGGTCTCACCCATCCTCGCGCCGCTCGGTGGCAGTGCGCTGATCGTGCCTTTCGGCTGGCGCGCGGTGTTTGTTGCCGTGACGGTCGCCGCACTGATCGCTACAGTGCTGCTGGCCACGATGCTGCCGGAGACGCGGCCTGTGCATGAACGCATCCGCGGCGATGTCCGCAGCGTGCTCGGTCATTTCGGTGTGCTGTTTCGCGACTGGCACTTCCTCGGCCTCACTTTTATCGGCGGATTCGGCATGTCCAGCTTCTTCACATTCCTGTCGATGTCGTCCTTCGTCTACATCAAGACCTATGGCCTCACGCTGGCGGAATACAGCGTGGCCTTCTCGATCAATGCTGTCGGCTTTATCGGCGTATCTCAGCTTGCGGGTCGACTCGGCGCGCGTTTCGGCATGGGGCGCGTGGTGATGGGCGCCGTTGCGGCCTATGCTTTCTTCGCGATGTTGCTGCTGGCGCTGACGCTAGCCGGCTTTACCAGCCTTTGGGTGCTGATCCCGCTGCTGTTTACGTCCTTCGCTTTTCTCGGTCTCGTGATCCCGTCGACTATGGTGTTGTCCTTGGAGGAGCATGGGCCGATCGCCGGCAGCGCCAGCGCGCTCGGCGGTACACTGCAGATGCTGACAGGCGGCGTGGTGATTGCTGTCGCCGGCCTGTTCTTCAACGGCACGTCGCTGCCGATGGTCGCGACCGTCGCATTGACGGCAATGGCTGCACTCGCCATCACGATGGTCACACTGCGTCCGCGTGAACTGTCGCCGCAGCTCGCCGAATAGGCTAGGTTGCATCACCCGGGGAAGAGGGATGAAGCGAATGACGTTCGGTCTGGCCTTTGCCGCAGCGATCGGATCGGGGCTCATGGCCGGACTGTTCTTCGTCTTCTCGGTGACGATCATGAGCGCGCTCGGCAAATTGCCGGCGCCAGCCGGTATCGCCGCGATGCAGTCGATCAATACCACGATCTTGAGCCCGCTGTTTCTCACGGCATTCATGGGGACGGCGCTTGTTTGTGTCGTCCTCGCGATCATCGCGATGCTGAATTGGGCCGGGCCGGCATCCGGCTGGCTGGTCGCGGGCGCGCTGCTTTACGTGGCCGGCACATTTCTCGTTACCATCGTCTTCAACGTGCCGATGAACGATGCGCTGGCAGCCTCCGCCGCCGATAGCGGCGAAGCTGCCGCCATCTGGTCGCGTTACCTTTCGGTCTGGACCGGCTGGAATCACGTCCGCACAGTGACTTCGACCGCCGCGCTCGGTGCGTTCATCTGTGCGCTGAGGCAGCTTTAGGTACTGATGAATATCGCATTGTGTCCCGGGCGCGCTGCAGCGCGCAACGCTGCTGCGCAGAATCGGGACCGTGACGAACTCTGGCGTTTGATGCGGTCCCGGCTCAGCAGTGTGCCACTTCGTGATGCACTGCGTCCGGGACAAAGCTCTTTTGATAGGTCAGACTCTAGCCATTAATCCCCTCGCGCCGCAGCGTCGGAAGACCGATGCCGGTGGCGTCGAAGCCGCCATCTACCGCGAGCATCTGGCCGGTGATGTAGCTGGCGCGGTCGCTGCACAGATAGAAAATGGCGTCCGCCAGTTCGTCCTCGCCGCCGTAGCGATTCAGCGGAATCGCATCATGATAATCGGCGCGGATCGCCGGTGTATGCACCGCCTTGGCCATGGCGGTTTCCACCGGACCAGGCGCCACCGCATTGACGCGAATGCCGAGCAACGCGAGCTCGACGGCGGACTGTTTGGTGAAATGAATGATGCCAGCCTTGCTGGTGCCGTAAGCGACGCGCAGCGTGGACGCGCGCAGCGCCGAGATGGAAGCAATGTTCACGATGGCGCCGCCGCCATGTTCGCGCATCAGCGGTGCGGCCGCCTTGGTGCAAAGGAACGGGCCGGTGAGGTTCACGGCCATGATGCGCTCCCATTCCTCCAGCGTTGTTTCGAGCAGCGGCTTGAAATTCGCGATGCCGGCATTGTTGACCAGCGCATCGAGCCGGCCGAAGCGGGCCTGCACGGCGGCGAAAGCCCGCGTCACCGCGGCGGCGTCGGAGACGTCGGTATGCAGTGCCAGCGTGTTGTCGGGATCGTTCAGTGCCTTGGCGCTGGTATCCAGCAAGTCGCGCTCGATATCGAGCAGAGCCACGCGATAACCCTCGCCGAGAAACCGTTTCGCCACCGCGAGCCCGATGCCGCGCGCGGCGCCGGTGACGAGTACGACTTTACGAATGTTGGCGTCAGCTTTGGTCATGTCCTGCCCTGTCATCCTTGATCGTTGCAGGGCTGTTTAGAGAACGCGAACGGCCGGGACAAGCCCGGCCGCAACGTCATGCTGGATCTCAGAACCGATAGGTCGCCGAGCCTAGGACCGTCCGTCCTACGCCCGGGAAGCAGTCGCCGCGGGCGAGGCAGGCGGTCATGTGGCGCTTGTCGGCGAGGTTGCTTGCGTTGATCTGCAGCCGCCACGGACCGGTCTCGTATTTGATCATGGCATCGAACAGCGTGTAATCCGGCGTCTGCAGCGTATCGGTGCCGTCCCAGGACGCGCCGACATAGCGCACGCCGCTGCCGATAGTGACCTCACGCAGGCCGAGGGCCGACAGCCGGTAGGTGCCCCACAGCGACGCCTGCTGTTCCGGCACGATCTCGATGTGCTTGCCGGCATTGTCGCCGCTCTCCACCTTGGCGTCGAGATAGGTATAGGAGCCGATCAGGTTGAGATCAGGCGTCACTTTGGTGATGACTTCCAGCTCGACGCCGCGAATGCGGACCTGGCCGGTCTGGACCGAGATCAGCGGATTGGTCGGGTCGGACGCGAGGCGGTTCTTCTCGACTGTATCGAAGATGGCGCCGTTGATCGCAGTCCCCGGGAACGGATTGTATTTGAAGCCGACCTCGTAAATTTCGCCGCGCTGCGCCTTGCAGATGTCGGCGCAGACATTGGCGCCGAACACGGGATTGAAGGACGTCGCATAGGTCACGTAGGGATTGAAGCCAAACGGCGTCTCATACATCAGGCTGGCGCGGCCGGTGGTTGCCCGCGTGTCCTCGCTGGGGCTCCCGGCGAGGCGGCTGCCGACGAAATCCTGCCGGATGCCGAGGGTTGCGAGCCATGGGCCGGCGCGAAGCTGGTCCTGTGCATAGAGGCCGAGTTGATTCTGGCGCAGATGGGGATTGTCGAACAGCTCGGGGGCGATCGTCGTCGTGTAAACAGGCGCATAGAGATCGAACGGCGTCGGATCGAAGGCGCTCCCGATGCGGCTGCGTTCATTGACCTCGCGATAGTCCGCACCCACCAGCACCTTGTGGCTGACCGCACCGGTGAGGAATTTGAACTGCAGATTGTTGTCGATGGCGATCTGGTCGCGCGTTATCTGCTGATTGTCCAGGAACCGCGCAACCGTCCGGCGCTCAGGATCGAGATAGGGGTTGTCGGGATTCGAGAAACTGTCCGAATAGCCGGTGCGATAGATGCTCTCGATATGAGTGTAGCGCAGATTCTGCGTGAACTTCACAGCGTCGTTGAACGAATGCTCGAAGATGCTGCCGATGCCGGCGGTTTCGGCCTGGTACACGTCGTAGCCGGGATAGCCGGTGAAGCGTGTGATGGGAATAAGACCGTTCGGACCGGGATAGAGCATGCCTTCATGCGGCATGAAACCGGTCCCGGTGCTCGACTTATCTTTCTGGTAAAAGCCCTGAAGGGTCCAGTTGGTGTTGGTGGTCGGCCGCCAGGTCAGCGACGGGGCGAGCAGGATGCGGTCGTCCGGCGTGAAATCGGTCTGCAGGTGACCGTCCCGGAACACGCCGACGAACCGATAGAGCCATTCGCCGTCCTTGGTCAGCGTCCCGGTCGTATCCATCTGAACCTGCTTGCGTCCGAAATTATCGAACTGCACGCCGATCTCATTGAAGCCGTCCGCCCGCGGTCGCTTCGAGATCAGGTTGATCAGGCCGGCTACCGACGTGTCGCCATACAACACCGAAGGGCCGCGAAATACCTCGACGCGCTCCAGCATATAGGGGTCCTGCCGCCATTCGCCGAACTTGAAGGTGTTCACCGCACGGGTGCCGTCGAGGAAGATGTTGGGATCCTGACCGCGGACGCGCGGATAGTCGCCGCGCGAGTCCATGCCATAGGGGTCGGCGAGCACGCCGGGCACATAGCGTATGGCTTCCTGAACATTGGTGGCGCCCTGATCGGTCATGCGATCGGCGGTCACCACCGAGATCGATTGGGCGGTCTCGCGCAGCGGCGTGTCGGTCTTCATGCCGGTGCCGCTCTGGCTGGCGAGATAGCCTTGAACCGGGCCTGTGCCACTTTCGAAGGCTGCGGCTGACGCCACGGCCGCGGGCGCTCTGGTCGCGTTGCGTGCGGATGCGCGACGGCTTGTCGTGGAGCGCGATGCTTGCGTGCGCTGCGGACGGGCAGGTGTGGCCCGAGGCTTCGCCTGTTCGACGACGACGGGAGGAAGCTGGTTCTGCGCCTGTGCAGGAGCTTCGATAGCGAAGGCCGTCAGCACGGCAAAGGACGCTCCGACGACTCGCTGCGATGTACTGAAATTGAACATATTTGCTTGCACCCCCGATTGATCTTCCGCGGGTTCGGTAACAAGCGCGTGAGACGATGGGAACGCGTGGAGGCCATTTCCACAGGCTGCCAGATTAGTATCGCTCTATGTTTGATTGAGAATAATTGGCAGCGAGGCCTGTCGGAACGGTTCGTGTCCGTTCGTCTTCCAGCAACACCATGCAGGAGGAACCATGTCGCTCACGCTTCACTACCACCCGCTGTCATCCTATTGCTGGAAGACGCTGATCGCTCTGTACGAGAATGATACGCCGTTCACGCCGCATGTGGTCAATCTCGGCGACGAGGCTGAGCGCGCGGCGTTGTTGAAACTGTGGCCCATCGGCAAGTTCCCGGTGCTGCAGGACGATGCGCGCAGCGAGGTCGTGCCGGAGTCTTCCATCGTCATCGCGTATCTCGATCGGTACTATCCGGGTAGCATACGTTTTATTCCCGACGGCGATCTCGGTCTGCAGGTTCGGCTGCGTGATCGCTTCTACGATCTGCATGTGCATGATCATGTGCAGAAGATCGTCGGCGACAGGCTGCGTCCGCGGGATCAGGTCGATCCGTTCGGCGTCGAACAGGCGAGGGCGAAGCTGCGTACGGCCTGGGATATGATCGAGCACGATATGGCCTACCATGAATGGGCGATGGGTAGCGCCTTCACGCTGGCCGATTGCGCCGCGCTGCCGGCGCTGTTCTACGGCAACAAGGTGCTGCCGTTTGTCGAGACGCACAAACGCGTGGCGGCCTATCTTGAACGGCTGCTCGCGCGGCCGTCGATTGCGCGCGTCATCGCGCAGGCCGGTCCATACTTCCACATGTTCCCGCAGGAGGCATCCGGATAAGCGATGCGGCTCTGTCCATGCCTTCGCGATGGTCAAGACATGGATGCCCGGTATTCGCTGGGAAGGATGGGGAGTCCGATTTCATCGGCGATGTCACCTTCGCCAGAGCCCGTGAAGCAACCAGACCCGGGTTTCGGGCCAAGCTTTTAGCGGGGATACTCTGCCGATCCAGCAAAAGCTCCCGTGCTGGCCGAACGGGACGTTCGGAATGCCATTACATTCGCGCAGGGCTCGCTAAGGTCCCGCTGATGCGAAATCAGGCAGGCCGTAATGCGGTCCACATCCGGGATCGATGACTGGCAAAGCCTGAATACGTCGGGCGTGCATGCGCGCCGCTGCTGCGGCGTGCCCTGCGACCAAGCCGGCTGGGCAGATGCGGCGGAGGTGAAAACCAAGGCGGCGACGGCGATACGCTGACTCAATGTCATTCTGTGTCTCCAGGCGAGATCGTTACGTGTGATCAGTGTGTGGTTTCCGGCCGCTACGCGTTCCGGGTTGACTGCGCGTGCCGAAGGATCGCCAAGCCATGGCTCGCGGCATGTTGTCGATGCCCGTGCCACGGCAGGCGGAGGCCCCTATGCATCTAGGCCTCATCTACTCTGACCATTAAAGTCATAATGACTAAAAAGTCAATATGAAAATGCAGCCGCATGATCGCCCCGCCGGAACTCGTCCAGAGCGGTAAATTGCGGCGATCAATCTTGAGGAGCGCTGAACTCGGGCGGTATCTTCAGCCGGTTTTCTTCGGGTCGCGCGCTGCCGGGCGTTTGGGCTTCGCCGTACGATCCGGCAGGGCGGGCTGCGCACTTTCCTGCGGCGACGGCAGGGATGCGAGCGCGGATTTCACCTGGCGTGCATCGGCGCCGAGCGCGCGCAGGATCGCGGCGACCGTCGGTTCGCGGTCGTGTCGGGACAGCCGTCCCTCGCCATAGGCCACGGCCAGCTGAACCATGATGCCGACGATAATTTCCAGGCTGAGTGCTGGTGACACGCCGCCGCCGAGGCTCTTCGACAATGCGCTGAGATCTTCGAAGACATACCGCTGGCGCGCGATGACGCTGCCGCTTGCTGATGTGGTGATCATCCGTGCGAGGGCGGCGGCCCATGCCGGATTGGCGATTGCCTTGTCGATCAGGTAGCCGCAACTGAAGGCGATACGCGACGCTGGGTCGCTGCGCGCGAGTCGCCCTGGTTGGAGCGCATCATCGACCGACGCGAGCAGCTCCTCCGCAACCACTGCCGTCAGCGACCGCAGATCGGCGAAATGGACATAGAACGTTCCTTTCGCGACGCCGGCCTCCTTCACCACATCGTCCACGGTGACGGATTCCACCGCCTGACGGGCGAACAGCGCGTGGGCGGCAGCAATCAGCTGGGCCCGCGTCCTCGCCCGTTTCTCCCGGCCGATTTCGGCGCGGCGGACGGGGTCAACATTAGCCATGGCATCACCGGGTGTTCGTTATCCGATTGCCAGTAAGTCAATTTGACCAAAGCGTCTAGTCGCTCCATGGACGCAGATCGGGGGCGGCAGCAGCCTGTCCGCGCCCTAAGCGCGCCTCGGGTCCGGAAATAATTTCGCCGGTCATGTCGGGCCGGCGGCAGCTGCTTCGTCATCATTGCAATCGAATATCACGACGGAGAAAGACCGATGCGTTTCATGGTGATTGTGCATGCGAACCAGGATACCGAAGCCGGCGTGATGCCGTCGACGGAGCTGTTGACAGCGATGGGAAAGTTCAACGAGGAGATGATCAGAGCCGGTGTGATGCAGGCCGGTGAGGGGCTGCACCCGACTGCCAAGGGCACCCGCATTCGCTACAATGGCGATAAACCCGCGGTTACCAATGGACCGTTTCCGCTTTCGCGCGATCTCATTGCAGGCTTCTGGCTGATCGAGACGGAAACGAGGGACGACGCTATTGCCTGGATGAAGCGGGCGCCCTTCGACGATGGCGCCGAAATCGAAATCCGCCAGGTCTTCGCGCCGGAGGATTTCGGCGAGGCATTCACGCCCGAGCTGCGCGAACAGGAAGAACTGATGCGCAGGTCACTCGAAAGCAAAGGCAGTCAGGGTCAGGCGGCAAGCGACATCTTCCGATAGAGCGAGCTGTAGCTCGCCGCCGAAATGTTCCACGAGAAAGATCTTGCCATGGCGCTGCGGCGCATGGAGTTCAGCCGATCCTGCGAACCGAAGGTCGCAAAGGCACGCAGGATACCGCCGAGAAACGACTCGGTGGAGGGCTTGTTGAACAGGAAGCCGGTCTCGCCATCGATGATGGTCTCGGCGAGGCCGCCGGTCTGATGCCCGATTGGCAGCGAGCCGAAGCGCTGGGCGTACATCTGGCTGAGTCCGCAGGGCTCGAAGCGCGACGGCATCAGGGTGAAATCGCTGCCGGCGAAAATGCGGCGCGCTTCGCGGTCGTTGAAGCCGATGGCGACGCCGATAGCGTCGGGGCGGCGACGATGTGCCTCCATCAACGCATTCTCGATGGCTGGCTCGCCGCGGCCGGTGACAACGATCTGTCCGCCGGCCGATACGATGGCATCCGCCGCTGCGAGCACGAGATCGACGCCCTTCTGGTGAACGAGGCGAGCGACCAAACCAAAAATGGGCCCGCGCGAGAGCGCGAGCCCGAATTGCTGGCGGACACCGTCGGCATTGGCGCGTTTGGCTTCCCAATCGCCGGCGCCAAACGGGCGCATCAGCTCCGAGCAGAACCGTGGGTCCCATGTCTCGTCGATGCCGTTGAGAATGCCGGTGAGCTGCGACGCGTTGGAGCGTTTCTTCAACAGGCCCTCCAGGCCGCAGCCGAATTCCTCCGTGGTGATCTCGCGCGCATAGGTCTCGCTCACCGTGGTGAGATGCGTCGAATAGTTCAGGCCGCCCTTAAGGAAGGAAAGCTTGTCGTAGAATTCGATCCCGTCGATATGGAACGAGTTCTCCGGCGCGCCGATCCGGCGCAGCGCGGTTTTCGGAAACAGGCCTTGATAGGCCAGATTGTGGATGGTCAGGATGGTCGGGATTTGGACCTGGCTCCAAGCCAGATAGGCCGGCACCAATGCCCCCGGCCAGTCATTGGCATGGACGAGATCGGCCGCCCAGTTCGGATCGAGATGGCCGCTGGCGAGCAGCGCGGCGGCCGAGGCGAAACGGGCGAAGCGGATGTCGTTGTCCGGCCAGTCGCGCGCGCTCTCGTCGCCATAGGGGTTACCGGGGCGGTCATAGAGCTGTGGGCAGAGCAGAACATAGACAGGCATGCCGTCTCTGGTTGCGGCAAGGCCGAGCGAGCAGGCCGGCATCTCTGCCAGCGCCGGACAGTGACCGACGATCTCGATGGGCCCGCATTGGGAGACGACGTCCCGATAGCCGGGGAGGATGACGCGGACGTCGGTCCAGTTGCGCAATGCACGGGGAAGGGCGGCCGACACGGCGGCGAGGCCGCCGACGCGGACATAGTCGTCGATCTCAGGCGTGACGAAAAGAACCCTCAAGCGCGCCCTCTTGCCCCAGACGCCGCAGGTGAATGGAAACCGGTTCGACGCGTTCGGGTGGAAGACTACCTAACGGTTTTGGAACTCAGTTTTATTACTTGCGGGACAAATCAACTGCCTTTGCATTGCAGTATATCACATCACTTAATGCGGCATTGCAAAAGAGAAATGTGAAGCGCGCGATTTGTCGCGAGTACTTTTTTATGCGTCGGCAGGCTGCTGCACGACGAGCCGCAGGAAGCTCATGATGCAGCCCACGGCCGCAAAGCCTGCCCCGACCGCCAATGCCCAGGTGGCGCCGGCATGGCCGAACAGGCCGAAGCAGAAGGCGGCGAGGGCCGCGCCGGTGCTCTGGCCCGTCAGCCGGGCCGTGGCGACGATCCCGCTGGCGCCGCCGCTGCGGCCGGCGGGGGCGCTGGACATGATGGCCTTCATGTTCGGCGCCTGGAAGAAACCGAAGCCCGCGCCGCAGATCGCCATCCGCCAGACAATATTGGCGATGCTTGGCTCCGGCGGCAGTGTTGCCAGCAGCACCATGCCGATACCGAGCATCGCCAACCCGATGCCGCCAAGCAGACCGGCGGGGTATCGGTCTGATAGCCGGCCAGCGATGGGTGCCATGATGCCCACGACGAGCGGCCAGGGGGTCAGGAAGAAGCCGGTCTCGACCGCCGAACGATGCAGAATTTCCTCGAAGTAGAAGGGCAGCGACACGAAGGCGAGGCCCTGGACCGAGAAAGAGCATACTGCCGTCGCAGCCGACAGAGCGAACAGCGGCCGGCGGAACAGATCGATGGGCAGCATCGGCGCGGGGTGCCCGGCCTGCTTTCGCAAGAGCACCCAGCCGAACAACAGTCCAGCGATCAGTTCGGCAATGACGACCGGTGCGGAGACGTGATGGGCGGCGCTGTCGATGCCGGTGATTAGGAGACCGAGGCAAGCCACGGCCAGCAGCGCGCCGAGATAGTCGAACCGGTGCGTGGCGCGCGGCGTCTTCGGAAGGGTCTTGAGGCTGATGGCGAGCGCTGCGAGGCCGAAGGGCAGATTGATGGCGAACAGCCATTCCCAGCTTGCCACGGAGAGAATAGCGGAGGCGATGGTCGGCCCAAAGGTGAACGACGTCGCGACGATGAGGGCATTGTGCCCGAGGCCGCGGCCGAATTGGTGCGGGGGATAGACGGTGCGTACCAGCGCGGCGTTGACGCTCATGGCGCCGGCGGCCCCGAGCCCTTGCAGCACCCGTGCGATCAGCAGGGTTTCGAGCGACCAGGCCAGCGCGCAGGCGACCGAGGCCGCTGTAAACAGGATCAGTCCGAACAGATAGATGCGTTGATGGCCGATGATCTCGCCCAGCGCGCCGAACGGCAGCAGCGTCGCGACCATGGCGATCTGGTAGACATTGACCACCCAGATCACATCGGCCGGCGTCGCCTTCAACTCCGCCGCGATGGTCGGCAATGCGACATTGGCGATCGCGGTGTCGAGGGAGGCCATGGCCAGCGCCGTGAAAATCGCGACGCGCGCCCAGCGCTGCTGCTGAGGCGTCAGCTTTTCGGTCGGCTGAGGGGCCTGTGCCGCGATGCCATCTGCCATTTTGTGGGGATTCCCGGATGCGGCCAGAGTGGCCGATCCCGGCTATCTAGGCCAGTTCGCCGCTGGCCTGCAGGTGTCCGGTTGCATGTGCCGTATGCGTGCCTCGCCGCCTCGAGAGGTAGGATGGGTAGAGCCAACGGGCCGCGCGAGGTGCGCCCGATGGGTTTCGCTGCGGCGCTGGCGCGCCTGCGCTCTACCTTTCCCACCGCTCAGCTCGTTTTCTTGAACCAGGTGCCGGCGGCGACGGCGGTGACGATAATGGTGCCGTAGATCACCAGCGCCAGCGCGAGGCAGGCGAACAGCCAGGTCAGAGATCCCGTCATTTGCAGCACCAGCCAGCCGCCTCCGATCGAGATCAGCAGACGCAACACCCCGGCCAGCAGCGGATAGAGCATTTTGCCGGCACCCTGCGAGGCAAAATACAGCGACAGGCCGAGGCCGAAGAATCCGTAGGCGGGACCGACGATGCGCAGATAGGTGCTGCCCGTCTCGATCATCTGCGGGTCCGAGCCGAACAGGCCGAGCCACGCTGCCGGCCAGATCGCAGCGGCAAGGCCGATGCTTTCGGTGATGGCGAACACCATGGCGCCGCCGATCAGCGCCGCGCGTAACGCCCGGTCCTGCTGTCCGGCGCCGATATTGGTACCGACCAGCGCCACCAGCGGTCCGCCGAAGCCGAATGCCAGCGGCACCATCAGATATTCGAGGCGCACGCCGGTGCCGAAGCCGGCCACGGCATCGCCGCCGGCAAAGCCGCCGACCAATGCGGTGGTGAGCAGCACGGTAAAGCTCGTCTGCAGCGAGATCACCGCGGCGATGGCGCCGACGCGCAGGATGTCGGCCGAGAGATCCCAGCGCAGCCGGGCCCATTTGAAGTGGACGATGCAGCGCCCCGACAGAATGTAGCCGCCGAGCACCGCAGCGACGGTGAAGGTCGAGATCACCACCGCCCAGCCTCCGCCAGCGATGCCGAGCGCGGGCACCGGCCCCCAGCCGAAGATCAGCAGCGGCGATAGCGGAATCAGGATGGCGACGCCGATACAGATCGATAGCGAGGGCACCAGCATGTTGCCGGTGCCGCGGATGATGCTGGCAAATCCGTTCATCAGCCAGACGAGAATGCTGCCGCCAAACACCACATTGGAATATTGCAGGGCTGCATCCAGCGCGCCGCCGCCGACGCCCATGGCAGTGTAGATGGCGCGGCCGAAAATCAGGAAGATCGCCGAGCCAATGAGGCCAAGCAGGATGTTGATGACGGTGGCATGCAGCACCAGCGCTTCGGCGTCGTCGGTACGCCGCGCCCCGAGCGCACGGGCGATGGCGGAGGAGATGCCGCCGCCCATGGCACCGGCCGAGAGCATCTGCATCATCATGAAACCTGGAAAAACCACGGCCATACCGGTCAGCGCATCGCTGCCGAGATGCGACACCCACCAGGTTTCGATCAGGCCGGTCGAGGCCTGCGCCAGCATCACCAGAAGATTGGGCCAGGCGAGCTTGACCAGTGTGGGGACGATCGGTGCCTGCAGCAGCATGCGCGTGCGCGGGTTCATCTCCGGCACCGGCGTAGGGTTGGCAGCGGCGATCGCCTGGGGTGTTTCGATTTTCATTGTATTCCGTCCTTCTGCGGGCGCGGTTTGGTGAGACGACGCTGCACACGCGCACTGGCAGCAGGACCGGGGGCATTGGCGTGGGTGGCTTCGGTGATCGGCTTGCCGGTCAATCGATCGACCAGGATTGGATCGGCGCGCTGTCCGGTTTCCTTGTCGATGAGAATGACGCTCTCGCCCTCTGGCGCGAAATGCCGGTTGCCCCAGCTTTGCAGCGACCACAATACGGCGCGGAAATCGCGGCCGCGCGGGGTGACGATGTATTCGTAGCGCGGCGGCTTTTCGGAATAGAGCCGTTTCTCCAACAACCCAGCCTCGACCAGCACCGCGAGGCGCCGGGTCAGCATGTTCGGCGCAATGTTCAGGTTTTTCTGAAACTGGTCGAAACGCGTCATCCCGTAGATGGCGTCGCGCATAATCAGAATGCTCCACCACTCGCCGACGCGCTCAAGGCTGCGGGCGACTGGGCACTCCATCTTGTCGAAGCTCTTGCGTTGCATGGCAACAAGGATAGGCAAGTTACTATCATCATGCAAGTTGCTTGGCCAAAAGCAGCCCGGATCGATTTCCCGGCGCTTGTTGCCGGTAACTCAATCCAGGCTAGGGGAACCTACCAGTGGCCGCCGACCTGCAGGCCGGCGACATAGAAAACGGCAAAAGTCAGCGCCATCGCGGCGCCGATGAGCAGTTGCTCGCGAAGCGGAAGCTGGAACCAGGACATGTTGACCCCAAGTGAAAGGCGACGATTTCCGGTAGAGCATCGGCTTGCGCTTGAAAAGTTAAAACGTAGTTCCATGCTCCGAAGCCGGAGGACATGCGAGCGGACATAAAACTCCATCCCCATCCTGAGAGTCTGACTCATAAAGCGGTCGAGGTGGTTTTCGGCTGCTTTGGTTCGGAATAATGCCCGTTCAGCTCAGTATCTCGCTTCTCCGCCCCTCATCCTGAGGAGCCGCGTAGCGGCGTCTCGAAGGATGGCCGAAGAGCGCCGAACCAAGCTATCTCATGGTTCGAGACGGCGCTACGCGCCTCCTCACCATGAGGGACAGAGCTTGTTGCGTTCCGCCTGGGCGACCAACAGGGCCAAACTACGGACCACATTTCCAGTCAGGCTCTGAGGAGCGGCTTCTGGCCGTGTCTCGAAGGATGGCCGTACACTCGAGCCCAGCTATTCATGGTTCGAGACGGGCGCTCTCAGCGGCGCAATTGCGCCGCTAGGCCTCCTCACCAAGAGGGCGGAGTAAGCGAAGCCGCTTTCCTCACCCCACCATTCGTTCCCGCCCGATCCAGAAGCTCGCGCGCAGCGCCTTTTTGTCGATCTTACCGACGCCGGTCATCGGCAGTTCCGTCACGAACTTCACGTGCTTCGGCGCATGAGCCGAGCCTTTTTGAGCCTTCACGAGATTGATCAACGCGTCCGCATTTGGCTCTGCGCCATTGCGCGTCACCACGACAGCCGTGACCGCTTCGCCCCATTTGTCGTCGGGAATGCCGATCACGGCGCACATGGCGACGTCGTCATGTGCGGTGAGCACGTCCTCGATCTCGCGTGGAAAAATATTGAAACCGCCGGAGACGATCATATCCTTCTTGCGGTCGAGAATGAACATGTAGCCGCGCTCATCCATGCGTGCGATATCGCCGGTATGCAGCCAGCCGTTCTTCAAGGTTTCCGCTGTCTGCTCCGGTCGCTTCCAGTATTCCAGCATCACATGCGGTGCGCGCACGCAGATCTCGCCGGCTTCGCCCGGCGCGACCTCCTGATCCTCATCGTCGAGAATCCGCACGTCGCACATGGCGACCGGGAAGCCACAGGACAGGAACAGGTCCGGCTGCTTCACGTCATGGTCGGACTTGCGCAGCACCGAGACCGGGTAACATTCGGTCTGTCCGTAAAGCTGCGAGAACACCGGTCCGATCCGTTCGATGCCCTCCACCAACCGGCTCGGCGACATCGGTGAGGCGCCGTAGAGCACGAGATCGAGGCTGGAGAGATCGGTCTTGCCCATCGCCGGATGATCGAGCAGGACATAGATCATGGTGGGGACGAACAGTGTAAAATTGATGCGCTCGCGTGCGATGGTTTTCAGTACCGCCTCTGGATCGAAGCCCTTCAGCATATGCACGGTACCGCCGCGTATCAGCGTTGGCAGCACCTTGGTCCCGGCCACATGGCTGATGGGTGCCACGGTGAGATAGCTGGGCGTATCGGGAATTTCGAAATCCGAGAGAATTGCATTGGCAAAGCCCGCAATCTCGCGATGCCGGCGCAGCGCGCCTTTCGATTTTCCGGTGGTACCGCCAGTGTAGTTCAGCACCGCGACGTCATCGACCTCTGCGAAATCGCGCGCAGTCGCGGTGCCGTTCTTCTCGATCACCTGCAGCAGGTCGACGCCGTAATCCGCGCGGCCAAGCGTGAACACATGGCGTAACCCCTGCGCCTTCGCCGCCAGTTCGCTACCGCGTTGGCCGAAATTGTCGGCATCGATCACCAGGATCGCGGCTTCGGAGTCCTCGATCTGGTCGATCTGATCCTGCAGCGATCCCAGCGGATGCAGCCACGTGATAGCGAAGCGCGACAGCTGCGCGGCAACGCCGGTACACCAGGTCTCCGCGCGATTGGCAGTGAGAAGCGCGACCTTGGTGCCAGGCTGTGCACCGAGGGTCATGAATACCTGCTGCACCCGCCCGATCGTCTCGGTCGCGCCGCGATAGGTGAGGGAGCCGCCGGGCCAGCTGAAAGCGATACGATCCGGATAGCGCGCCAGTGCGCGCAAGGTTTGCAGGCCCACCGTCGGAAACGTGTTGAGCACGTCCGTCATCGCATCCTCCCGTTTTGTCTCGGCCTCTGCGGGCCGATGATGTTCGTCAGGCTAGCAACGATTTGGGTGCGCGCAAATACAATCCGATGTGCGCACTGCAACATGGCTGCGCAAACTTGCAGCTGCCGCCGCGATGACCCCATGCTAGAAACCGGTCGAAGCTTCGGCTCGTCACAGGAGACAAAGATGCGCAAGTTCTTGACCGTGCTGGCAGCGCTGGCGACCCTCGGCCTGTCCGGTTGCGGCTACAACGCGATCCAGACCAATGACGAACAGGTGAAATCGGCCTGGTCGGAGGTGGTGAATCAGTATCAGCGCCGCGCCGATCTGGTGCCGAACCTCGTCAACTCCGTGAAAGGCTTTGCTCAGCAGGAGAAGGACGTGCTGCTCGGCGTCACCAATGCCCGCGCCAAGGTGGGCTCGGTGCAGGCGACTCCTGATGTGGTCAACGATCCCGGAGCACTGCAGAAATTCCAGGCTGCGCAGGGCGAGCTCTCGAGCGCGCTGTCGCGCCTCCTCGTGGTCACCGAAAACTATCCGCAGCTGAAGTCGGATGCGCTGTTCAAGGATTTGATGTCACAGCTCGAAGGCACCGAGAATCGCATCACCGTGGCGCGCAACCGCTATATCAAGGCGGTGCAGGAGTTTAATGTCGGCGTGCGTACCTTTCCGAACAACCTCACCGCCATGCTGTTCGGCTTCAAGGAAAAGGCCAACTTCTCCGTCGCCAATGAAAGTGAGATTTCCACGGCGCCGAAGGTCGATTTCAACCCGACGCCGGCGCCTGCCAAGTAAAGCGCCGCGATGAGGCTCGTCAAAGCCGGCCTGCTGGCGCTGCTGCTGTTCTGCTGCAGTGTCAGCGTGTTTGCGGAGGTGGCCGTTCCGGTCCTGAGCGGCCGGGTGGTCGATCAGACCGGCACGCTCACGGCGGCCGAGCAGGCGACGCTGAACGATACGCTCGCCGATTTCGAAACCCGCAAGGGCAGTCAGATCGCCGTGCTGATCGTGCCGACCACCGATCCCGAAAGCATTGAGCAGTTCTCTATCCGCGTGGCCGAAGCCTGGCAGATCGGCCGCAAGAAGGTGGACGACGGGGCCATCCTGCTGGTCGCCAAGAACGATCGCAAGCTGCGTATCGAGGTCGGCTATGGCCTCGAAGGTGCGCTCACGGATGTCACCACCAAGCGCATCATCGACGAGACCATCGCGCCGCGCTTCAAGTCGGGCGATTTCGCCGGCGGAATTTCCGCCGGCGTCGATCGCATGATCAAGGTGATCGACGGCGAGCCGCTGCCAGCGCCCGTCGAGTGGAAAGGCAATACGGACCTCATCGATCTCGTCATGGAATACGCGCCGTTCCTGCTGTTCGGTGTGGTGATCGCCGGCGGCATTCTGCGCAGCATCTTCGGCCGATTGTTCGGTTCGGCGGCGACTGGAGGCCTCGTCGCGGCGGTGGTCTGGTTCATTGCAGGCAGCCTCCTGGTTGGCGGCATTCTAGGTATCATCGCGTTCATCTTCACGCTGATCAGCGAGGCCTTCATGACCGGGGGCGGCGGTGGGCGTCGCGGCGGCGGGTATATTGGCGGCAGCGGCGGATCGTGGTCGTCAGGAAGCTCATCGGGCGGCGGCTTCAGCGGCGGTGGTGGCAGTTTCGGCGGCGGCGGGGCCTCTGGGAGTTGGTGATGAGCCTCAAACGCATCGGCAAACATCTGGTCGTCCGCCGCGCCCGTGTGCGCAAGGCATTTCCGCCAAAGTCGCTGGCGGCCATCGAACAGGCCATCAAGGCGAGCGAGGCCACGCATGCCGGCCAGATTCGTTTCGTCGTCGAAGCCGCGCTCGACGGCGCGCCGCTGTTCCGCGATCAGTCGGCACGCGAGCGCGCCATCGATGTGTTCGCGCAGCTGCGGGTATGGGACACCGAGCATAACAATGGTGTGCTGATCTACCTGCTACTGGCCGATCGCGACGTCGAGATCGTCGTCGATCGCGGTATCGACAGGCATGTCGGCACCGCGGGATGGGAAGCGATCTGCCAGATGATGGAAACCCATTTCCGTGCCGGCCGCTTCGAGCAGGGCGTCATCGCAGGGATCGCGGCGGTGACGTCGCATCTCCAGCGGCATTTTCCCGGAGACGACACCAACGCGAACGAGCTACCCGACGCGCCGGTGGTGCTGTAACTCCCTATCATTGCGAGGAGCGTAGCGACGAAGCAATCCAGAAGGCCGAGAGAAGGAATGCTGGATTGCTTCGCTGCGCTCGCAATGACGGCTGAAAGGTCAGGGCTTCACGCCTTCGCGGACTCCCGTGCTCCCACCCGCTCGAACCACGCCGCGATCTTCGTGAGCCCGCGGTCCCAAGGCTGGCCGACCTTGTCGGCGAAATCGAGCCAGCAATAGAGCACGATATCCGCCATGGTGAAGCGATGGCCGGCGATGAACGGCTTGTCGCCCATCTGGCCGTCGAGCCATTTGAGCCGATCCATCGCGATCTTCTTTAGCCCTGGTGCGCCTTCGGGCACGCAGACGATGCGTGTCTCGAACCGCTTGAGGCCTTCGGCGAAACGATAGCCATTGGCGATGTGCTGACAGATATTGAGATCGATACGCTGCCGCCACATCCGCGCCTCCGCGCGGTCGACCGGCGTGGTGCCGATCAGCGCCGGCTGCGGCTGCATTTCTTCGAAATATTCGCAAATCGCCACCGTTTCCGACAGGAAACTGCCGTCATCCAGCTCGAGCGTCGGCATCTGTCCGTGCGGATTGCGCGCCAGATGCGCAGCCTCGCGGTTCTCGCCTGCAGCAAGATCGACGGTCTGCACGGGTAGGCTGATGCCCTTTTCGGCCAGAAAGATGCGCACCACGCGCGGGTTCGGACCGATGGAATCGTAGAGTTTCATGGCATTTCCTGTGGTTTCGCTGCGTCCCTTGTGCGGCGGGCTTGCGGCAGGGTCAAGCGTCGGAACCGGCCCGGACGAGAGGTGAAATTTTCGTAAGCGGGCGCGCGGGTAAGAATTTGGCAAGCAATGAAAGTTACCAAAAGGTTGAACGATTCTGGAGACTTTTACCGTGAGCGAGCACAGCGCCGATTTCACCTCCGACCTCAACGGCGATCACGCCGGCGACAAGCATGTGGAGTCGCCGAGGCTGGCGCCTGGGCAAGGTGCAGACGGCGAGAAGAAAGAAGCGCCGAAACTCGGGGCACCCGGCCGGATCACACTGATGGGACCGACGCTCGACAGCGCGCAGCGCGACGATCACAAGCGCGAGCGTTCGTGGGAAGACATGGTCAATGCGGAGCCGCGCAGCGAGCAGGAGCAGAAGACCGGTACCGCGCGCATGCTGGCGATCGCTGCGATGATCGCGATCGGCATCACCGTCGGCGCAGTCGGCGGCTCGATGGCAACCTCCGGTCTCGGCAAGCTGCTTGCCGTGGATGACGGCAAGTCGGCCACCAGCGCGCTTGAGGACCACATCAACCGTCTCGAAAGCGAGGTCGCGGCGCTGAAAGCCGAGGCCGACAAGGCGGGCAAGGCCACCGTTGCCGCGCGTGCCAAGTTCAACGACCGCCTCGACAGACTGGAGAAGGCGCAGGCCGAGCCGAATGCGAAAATCGCCAAGCTCACCGAAGCCGTCGAGAAGCTGCGCGCGCCGCCACCGGCTGCTCCGGCGGCAGCTCCCGCCCCGGCCCCCGTTGCCTCCGCTCCGGCCAAGGAAGTGACGGGCTCGATCAACACCGCGCCGACACCGGCGCCGAAACCCGAAGTCGCGCGTTTGCCGACAGTGGAAGGCTGGCGCATCCTCGATGTCGCCGCCGGCGGTGCCACGATCCAGGGCCGGCAGGGCGTGTTCGAGGTCTATCCTGGCGATCCCGTTCCCGGTCTCGGTCGCATCGACGCGGTGCGCAAGCAGGACGGCCGCTGGACGGTGGTCACCAGCCGCGGATTGATCGTCGCGCGCTGATCTGTGCCCCATTGATTTCCACAAAGGCCGCTGCCCGTGCAGCGGCCTTTGTTTTGCGCTAGCCTCGCCTCCTGACCTGTCGGGATGGTGCCGTGCGACGTCGTTCTCGCCTGTTTGCCCTGCTGCTGTGCCTCGCGCCCCTGGCCGCGCGGGCGGAGGGGCAACTGGCCGTCACCGATGCGACGGCCTTGCACGCGCTGGAAACGTCGCGTTTCGGTCTCGCGCAGATGCTGGCGCCGCAGATGGCCGCGCCGATCGCCAACGATGCATTGTTCGCTTTGCCCGGAATGGTGCCGGTGCGGGGGGCGCTGGACGACGCCTTCACACGTTATCTCGCCGATCACCGCAACCGCGCACCGGGTGAAAGCATTGGCATCGGCGCCGGCCACGACGTGCTGCTGTTCGACCGGGCACTGCTCACCTCGCCTGAGGTTCGTTTCGTATTGGCCGGTATCGTCAATCGTATGGACCGCGCTTATGTCGCACCGGAAACCTGCGGTGAAATCCGGCTGATCTACCGGCTGACGCGGACCGACGCCGGCAATGTGCCGCCGCGCCTCCCGATGACGCTCAATCTGGTGCTGCATGCGAAGCTGCCGGATGAGCGCGTGACCTGCGCCGATCTTGCCGCACGCTGGCTGGCCGCATCGGGTTTCATGGAAACGGGTGCTGCGCTGGCCGATCGGCTGATGGCGAGTGACGGCCCGCTGGCGAAGATCGATGCCGCGCAGATCGATCGCATCGAGACCAATCTGCAGATAGCGCATCGGCCGAAATCCGAAGTGGCGGAGTTCCGTACCGACTATCTGCAGAAGGTGTTTCGCCGCGAGGCATCCACGCAGATGTTCCGCGAAGTCCCGATGGAAAACCAGATCGACCGCGAACGGCTGCTCGCGGATGCAGCGCTCGGCCGCGAATTTCGCGACTGGCTGCTCGCTCCCGCCAATCTTCGTGCGTTCGATCGTGGCACGGTGCTGTTCCCCGAAAAATTTCTCGCGACGACATCGCTTGCCGCGACCCCGGTCGGCTTTGCGCCCTCGGCACTGCAGCCGGCTTTCGGCCTGATGGTGGATGGGAAAGGGAAGGGCGTGTTTACCGAGAGCGATGTCGTCGCGGCGCTGGCGCAGGCCGCGAAAGGCGGCGCGCTGGAGAATATCCGCTCGCCGGCTGGGTTTGCGCGCCGCCTCAGCGACATCACCTGCGGCGGCTGTCACCAGATCCGCGGCATTGGCGGTTTTCATTTCACCGGCGTGGATTCGCTGGCTGCGCAGGCGGTGCAGGGCGCGGTGCCCGCATCGCCGCATTTCGTCGGCGATCAGCCGCGCCGTCGCGCCATCGTCATATCGATGCGCGATGGGAAGACGCCGGACTTTTCACGGGGCTTCTCCGATCGGCCGCAGATGCGCGGCAGCAGCGAACTCGCGGGAAATTCGGTCAATGATGGCTGGGGCGCGACCTGCTATCGCCGCGATGCGAAGGGGAGGCTCGATGCCAGCTTCGCATCATGGACCTGTGCCGAGGGGCTATCGTGTCAGCCGGTGGGCGACGATGCGGCGTCGCGCATCGGCATGTGTTTTGTGAAGTGACGGGGACTGGACGATGAATGAGACGGACAAAGAGATCAAGGACCGGGAAGCCGTCATCAATGAGAACGAAAGCAAGAAGCAGACGGTGAGCGACATCCGTGTGAGCGTATGGGCGGTGGCCGTCGCGGTGCTGCTGGGGCTCGGTTTCTTCGGGTGGCTGCTGGCGAGGTAGTACGCTCTCTTCCCCCTCTTCGCGTACGGCCGGGCTACCGCATATGAATCGCGAGAAGCGTCCTGTGGCCGTGCCTTGCGAATGGCTACGCCATCCTTCGAGACGCGGCCGAAGACGGCCGCTCCTCAGGATGAGGGCAGAGTATGGTGCGATAGAAGACCCTCATGGTGAGGAGCCCGCAAAGCGGGTATCTCGCACCATGCAGGCCGAGCACTATCCGCATCGCTTTAACGGCAGATGTGCAAGCCCTCCGCAAGCGGGGGCTTAGGAACTACTGCACGGCTCCTGCGGCGCGGAGTTTTTCGATCTGGTGATCGTCATAGCCCATGCTGCGGAGAATCTCGTCGCTGTGCTGACCGATCGAGGGCGGCAGGCGCGGCTTGCGCTTGGTCTCGCCACCGACCCAGATCGGGCTGTTGATGGTGAGGATGTCCGAATTCTCGAACGGCACCAGCACGTCATTGTCTTTCATCTGCTGATCGTTGGGAATGTCGTCGAGAATGCCGACAAAGCCGAACACCAGGCCCTGGCCGTCGAGACGCTGGCGCCAGTCGGCCAGATCGCGCCTGGCGAAAACCTCGTCGAGGATCTTGATCAACGCGACCGAATTGGCATGGCGATCCGGCTTGGTGGCGAAGCGGGGATCGTCGCGCAGGTCCTCGCGTTCAATGCATTTGGTGAAAGCGGGCCATTGCCGCTCTTCGGCCAGGAGCGACAGCATGAGCCAGCGGCCGTCGCGGCACCGATAGTGGTTGGTCACGGCATTCAGTGCCTCGTGGCGCCCGCGGCGCTTCTCGAAGGTGGCGCCGCACAGTTTCGCCTGCGCCAGCACGCTGGAGGACCACACGCCATTGGCCATCAGGTTGGATTTCACTTGGCAGCCCTTGCCGGTCTTTTCGCGCTTGTAGAGCGCGGTGACGATGGCGCCATACAGCGCCATGGCGCAGGGATGATCGCCCATGCCGGCGACCGAACGTGCCGGCACCGTGTCTTCATCGGCGCGGACGAGATCCATCATGCCCGAGCGCGCCCACCAGGCGGTGGAGTCGAAGCCGGGCTTGTCGGCCTCGGCGCCTTTGTCGCCGTAGCCGGTGAAGCAGGCATAAATGAGCTTGTCGTTCAGCGGCGCGATGTCCTCATAGGCTATCTTCAGTTTCTTGCGCACCGGCGGCGGAAAGTTGGTGATGAAGACGTCGGCTTCGGCGATCAACTTGTAAAGCACCTCGCGGCCTTCCGGCTTGGCAAGGTCGAGCGCGAGGCTCTTCTTGTTGCGGCTTTCCATCATCCAGGCGTAGTTGTGCTCGCTCCTGGGATAGCCGGGAAGGTTGGGCAGATTGCGATAGGGATCGCCGGCGCCGGGCGGCTCGATCTTGATGACGTCGGCGCCGAAGTCGGACAGTACAGTGGCGGCGGCCGGTGCAGCGATGAAACTCGCGCAATCCAGAACCTTCAGCCCCTTGAACAAACCGTCTTCCATCGCGTCACTCCCAAAACCAATTGTTGTTTCTGCCGCCTGCCGGAATTTAATTCCACGACGACTCCGGCGGCGCATTTGAACCATCTTGCATGGGGGATGCAACGGCCGGAAACGGGATACTGTGCTGCCATCTCGTGCTCCGTCCCTCATCCTGAGGAGCCGCGTAGCGGCGTCTCGAAGGATGGGCGAAGAGCGCCGAGCCAAGCCATCTCATGGTTCGAGACGGCGCTACGCGCCTCCTCACCATGAGGGATGGAGTCTGCTGTGCTCCGTCTGGGCGACCAGCAGCGCCAAACTACGACTGCATTTCCAGTCAGACTCTCAGGATGAGGAGAAGAGATAAACCATTCAGCTATTTGTCCCGGTTCTGCGCAGCAGCGTTTCGCGCTGCAGCGCGTTCGGGACACGAGGCCGTCTACTCTTCCGCCGTCATCAATGCCGCATTACCACCGGCTGCGGCGGTGTTGATGCTCACGGTCTGCTCGGTGGCGAAGCGCGTCAGGTAATGCGGGCCGCCGGCTTTCGGTCCGGTGCCCGATAGGCCAAAGCCGCCGAAGGGCTGTACGCCCACCACGGCGCCGATGATGTTGCGGTTCACATAGACATTGCCGACAGGCAGGCGCGCGATGGTCCGCTCGATCATGTCGTCGATGCGTGAGTGGATGCCGAGGGTGAGACCGAAGCCGGTGGCGGCGATGTCGTCCAGCACGCGGTCAAAATCCATGACGCGATAGCGCACGACATGCAGGACCGGGCCGAACACTTCCTCGGTGAGTTGTTGGGCGCTGCTGAGTTCGAATATATGCGGTGCAACGAAGTTGCCGGATGGCGCGACACCGGCATGAAGCAGGCGCGCTTCCTGTTTCAACCGCGCGATATATGTATCGAGTTTCTGCTTCGCCTCTGAGTCGATGACAGGTCCTATATGGACTGCGGGATCGGTGGGATCGCCGATCTTCAGCTCGCGGGCGGCGCCGACGATCATCTCGATCACGCGCTCGGCCACGTCTTCCTGCAGAAACAGCAGTCGCAGCGCCGAGCAGCGCTGGCCGGCGGAGCGGAATGCGGAGGTGACCACATCGTCGGCGACCTGTTCGGGCAGCGCGGTGGCATCGACGATCATCGCATTGATGCCGCCGGTCTCGGCGATCAGCGGAACGATCGGGCCATCCTTGGTCGCGAGCGTGCGGTTGATGGCGCGCGCCACGTCGGTCGAGCCGGTGAACACGACGCCAGCCGCTGCGGGATGCGCGACCAGCGCCGCGCCGATGCGGCCGTCGCCCTGTACGAGATGCAGCGCCTGCGCCGGTACGCCGGCTTCATACAGCAGTGCGATCGCCATGGCGGCCACGCGCGGTGTTTGCTCGGCGGGTTTAGCGACCACGCTGTTGCCAGCCATCAGCGCTGCGGCGATCTGGCCGAGAAAGATCGCAAGCGGGAAATTCCATGGCGAGATGGCGACGAACACGCCGCGGCCGCGCAGTGCCAGCACGTTGCTCTCGCCGGTCGGGCCCGGCATGACTTCACCGGTGCCGAACAGCCTGCGGCCCTGCGCGGCATAATAGCGACAGAAATCGACGGCTTCGCGGACCTCGCCGAGGGCGTCGTCCAGCGTCTTGCCGCCTTCGTGCTGCAGCAGCGCAATGAAGGACGCACGGCGCTGTTCGAGCAAGCCGGCAGCGCGCGTCAACATTGCGGCACGCTGGTCCGCAGATGTTTGGTTCCAGGCCACGAAACCCGCTATGGCATCGGCGATGGCCTTGCTGGCCTGCTCCGCCGTTGCATGCGGCGTCTGCCGGCTTGCCGGCTTGCTCGCCGCGACATCTGCCAGCAGCCGATCCAGTGCCTTGCGTTCGCCGAACTCTATCCCGGACGAGTTCGCGCGTTCAGCGCCATAGAGATCGCGCGGCAGCGGAATATGCGCATGGTTCGCGCGGCCTGCGCTGCCGATCAGGTCCTCCGGCCGCTGCAGCAGGGTCGAGACAGGTATGGTCTCATCCGCTGCAAGGGCCACGAAGGACGAGTTGGCGCCATTCTCCAGGAGTCGCCGCACCAGATAGGCGAGCAGATCGCGGTGGCTGCCGACCGGCGCGTAAGTGCGCCAGCGGACGTCCGGCCGGTCCTTGCCGAGCTGCGCATAGAGCGCATCGCCCATTCCGTGCAGACGCTGGAATTCGTAGCCGCCATCGTCCGCAAATGCGAGGATGGTCGCCACCGTCAGCGCATTATGCGTGGCGAATTGCGGAAAGACGCGCGGCCGCAACGCGAGCAGCTTCCGGGCGCAGGCGATGTAGTTGAGATCCGTCATCGCCTTGCGGGTGAAGACCGGATAGCCGTCCAGCCCGCGCTCCTGCGCGCGCTTGATCTCGGTGTCCCAGTAGGCGCCCTTGACGAGCCGCACCATCAACCGACGATCATGCTTGCGCGCCAAAGCATCGATATGATCGATCACATCCGCGCAGCGCTTCTGATAGGCCTGGACCGCGAGCCCAAAACCGTCCCAGCCCGTGAGCGAATCCTCGGCGAGGACGGTGTCGATCACGTCGAGCGAGAGTTCGAGCCGGTCGGCTTCCTCTGCATCGACGGTGAAGTTGAGATCATAACGCTTCGCCTGCTGCGCCAGCGCGATCAGGCGTGGCACCAGTTCGGTCATCACCCGCCCGCGGCTGATGGCCTCGAAGCGCGGATGCAGCGCGGAGAGTTTTACGGAGATGCCCGGCCGATCGGGCAAAGGCTTGTTGCCAGCCGTGCGGCCGATGGCGTCGATGGCCGCGGCATAGGAATCGTAATAACGCTGCGCATCGTCCGCCGTGCGGGCGCCTTCGCCGAGCATGTCGTAGGAGTAGCGCGGCGCACGCCCGGCGCTTTTGCGCGCCCGGTCCAGCGCGTCGCCGATGGTTTCGCCGAGCACGAAATGACTGCCCATCAGCCGCATGGCCTGCCGCGTGGCCGCGCGCACCGCGGGGAGGCCGATGCGTTTGGCGAGACGGCCGAGCGTGCCCTGCGGCGTTTCGCCAGGCTGGATCGCGCGTTGCGACAGGCCGAGCGCCCAGGCGGAGGCATTGACCAGGAATGCGCTCGATCTGGTTTCATGATGGATGAAATCGCCCTCCGCCAGCTTGTCCTCGATGAAGGCATCGGCCGTGCGCGCATCCGGCACCCGCAGCAGCGCCTCGGCCAGCACCATCAGTGCGAGGCCTTCTCTCGTGGAGAGCGCATATTCCCGCAGCATGTCCTCGACGCCGCCGAACCGGTCGTCGCGGGCGCGGACTGCCGCGATCAGCCGTACCGCCGAGGCGTCGATGCGGGCGTTCTGCTCCGGCGTCAGACTGGCCTCAGCCAGAAGCCGTGCGGCGATGATGGTATCGTCGGGCGCGTAAGGAGCCGAGAAAACGGGCATCATGCACAGCCTCGAATGCGGAATCGTCGGAGAAAGCCCGGGCGCTTGGCATCATAGGAGCCCTCGGCTAGTTTCGGCAAAGGCTTCGATGGGGCAGTGACGGATTGATGTCGTTCGGGAATTTTCAACGTGGCGCGCTGGTCGCGGCCGGTCTTCTGTTCGGTGTCGCACAGGTGTCGCCGGCCCGCGCCATCGAGATGTCGCGTGAGATCGCCGATCTCTATACGTCGGTATCTATCTATCCGCCCTCGGCGAGTTCCATGACGGTCTGCTACGGCTTCGTCTGCCGGCGCCGCCATATCTTCGATTTCTCGGCGGGGGATCGCGCGGCGCTCGGCAAGATCATGGCCGCTGGCAAGGCCTCCGCGGCAGCCGAGCGCGCGGCCGTACAGAAAGCAGTGATCTGGTTCGACCGTCGTCTCGGTCCGGTGCTCGGCACCGACAAGCGCATCGCCAAGGCGGATTTTCGCTATTTCGACGATAAGCACAATTACGATTGCTGGGACACGACGCGTAACGTCACCAGCCTGCTGCTGGTCATGCAGGACTGGGGTTTGTTCAGGCATCACACCGTCGGCAATCCGCGATATCGCGGCAATGCGCTGGTGCTGCAGACGCCGCACAACACCGCGGTGCTGCGCGACAGGGCGACAGGTACCGAGTGGTCGGTGGATATGTGGACCCAGGCCTATGCGCAGCCGCCGGCGGTGATGCCGGTCGCGCAATGGGTCAAAGAGGATTGAGGGGCAGGGACGACCCGGAGGGCGTGGAGGCTGAAAAGGGGCTGGCTGCTGCGAAAACAGCTCCATCCGCGCGTCGCTGCCTCGTTCGCAGCACGCAACACACACCACGCAGGGGAGGCCTCATAGCCGCCCTGCCAAATGCATTTCCGATCGATGGCGTTCTTGATTTCGCCCGTGCTGGCCGATACAGGCCAGCGACCCCAATCACGCCCGTTTCAGATCCGGATCAGACCTTGAGATTCTCGGCCGAGGTCTTGCCGCGGTTGGCGACTTCCTCGAATTCGATCGTCTGGCCTTCGTTCAGCGACTGCAGGCCAGCCTTCTGGACCGCAGAGATATGCACGAACACGTCCTTGCCACCGGTCGCCGGCTGGATGAAGCCATAGCCCTTGGTCGCGTTGAACCACTTCACAGTACCTTTAGGCATCACGTCGTCTCCGCGGGATCTCATGCAAGAACGAATGACCAATCCCCGCCCACCGGTCGATCCGACCCGCACAGCTTACGCGCGGGCAACACAGCTTGACAGCACAAAGGGTAGGCGGCAATCGCCAATTTTGCGCTCTGCGCGAAATCGCGCGACACCGATGGTCGCATGCGCCAGCGCGGCGTGGCGGAAAGTCGCGAAACGGCAAGTGTAGCTTGGCTGCTGCATGGCGTGACGCATGGCGACAGCCCTCGCCGGCGGGCGGGGGCTCGTCGCCACGGCGCGGCGATCAGTAGCAGCGATTGAAGGTGCGCCAGCGCAAGCCATAGGGGGTCATCACGCGGCGGGTGACATAACAGCCCGGGCCGGGATCGACAAAGCCGACGCGGAAGCCGGGGCCGTAGAAGCCGCCGTGATAGTGATGATGATAGCCGTGCCAGCCCCAGCCATGGGCGGAAGCGGCGGAAGGGGCGAGCGCGGCGGCGCCGAGCGACGCTGCGGCGACGGTTGCGAGAGCAAGTTTGCGAAACATGGTCGGTCTCCTGGCTTGGTGCGCGATGCGCTGGTTACAGGATCGGATGTGATCCATCGCTCATTCGTCGCGCCCTTTTCAGGCCGGGTTCGAGGTCATTTCGCAGGAATTTTCTGAAGATCCATTCAGGCGTCGGCGGTGTCAGGCTGTGCGGCATCGCGTGCAAGCTGGCGCGTGTCGGCGATGGCGCGCACCTTGATCGACGCGCTGCGGCCGCGCACGGCAAGCTCATGCGCAGCAAAGCTGTCGGCATCGAACTGTGCTGAAGCGAACACATCGTCCGAGACGACCGCCGCGCATGACAGCCCCTTGGTCATGTCCTGCAATCGCGCGGCGACATTCACGGGATCGCCGAGCGCGGTGAACACCATGTTGTCGCGATAGCCGATATCGCCGACGATCACCTCGCCGCCGTGGATGCCGATGCCGAAGCGGAGCGGCTGTGGCAGATCGTGGCGCAAAGCTTGATTCAATTCGTCGATATTGTCGGCGATCTGCGCGGCGGCCTTGAGCGCCTGACGGGATGCGGTCTGCGGATCGCAGTTCAGCCCAAACAGCGCGAGCTCGCCGTCACCGATGAACTGGTTCGGCCTGCCGCCGCAGGCAACCACCGCCTGCGAGACAGCGGCGAGGAAGCGGTTGACGATGAACACCGTGTCGTAAGGCAGTCGCTTTTCCGCCAGCATCGTCGAGCCGCGCATGTCCACGAACATGCAGACGAGATAGCGCTCCTGGCCGATCCGCGCGGGATGCGTGGCATGGGCGTTGGCGCTCGATACATGCGGCGCCAGCAACTGCACGAATGCGAGGTCGGCGGTGGGATGCAGCTGGCAGGCGAGGCGGATGGCGGGATCCCCTTCGCTGCCGAGCCGGCTCAGCACGAAGCTCTCGCGTGCCGAAGGCGCGGGCAAAACAGCGAGGTCGCTGGTGATGCGGATGCGGCAGGTCGAGCAGCGCGCCCGGCCGCCGCACACGCTGGCATGAGGCACCTTGTGGCGCAGACTTGCTTCGAGCACGCTGAGTCCGACCGGCACACGCACGGTCCGTCCGTTGCCGTAAGCGAGACTGATCATGCCGGCGCGTCGCTCGAGGATGATGCGGATGCCGCGGGCGGCGAGCACGAGCAGCAGCAGTACGACATAGCCGATCAGGAGATTGTCGGTGATGGCCGCCAGCATGTCCTGTTGCGCGGGTGTACCGACCTGCCCCGGTCCGAGATTGGCCGCCTGCCATTCCGGCGCCGCGATATTGGCCGCGACAAAGCGCTGACCCTGGAAGATGCCGAGAAGCGCCAGCGTAGGGAGTGTTGCAGCCGCGACAAGCAGCCATGGTGCGACAGTCCGGAACCACGTCTTGAGCCGGAGCCAGAAATACAGGCCGATGCAGCCATGGATCCATGCCACCAGCACCACCGTATACATGCTCCACAGACGGAGCGGCGAGGCGACCCAGGCGGCAAACACCTGCGGATAGCTGCGGTTGATGCCATAGATGTTTTCGCCGAGACGCACCGCCACCACATGGGCGACGATCAGAGCGGGAATGCTGAGGCCCAGCACCAGCTGTAACGGCTCGACGGTCTTCCACTGGAACTGGCGGCGCTCATACAGAGCCCAGATGCCGAGCGACGCGTGGATCAGAGCGGAGGTATAGAAGATCACGGCCACCGGGAAGAACTGCCAGATGCCGGCATGGATGATGACGCCGGCCTGCAGCGCGTCCATCGAGATGTTGCCGAGGGCGTGATTGATGAAATGGCTGAGCAGGTAAGCAAACAGCACGAGCGCGCAGGTCAGCCGGATCTGGCGCAGGCCAATGCCCCTCCACCAGGATGGCGCGGCCGCATGCGAGACGGGAAGTGGAACGGCAGTCCGGGGCATCGGGAAACCATAAAGCGCAGCGGCGGTCGTAGGATGGGTTGAGCGCAGCGATACCCATCACGTCCTGCGCTTGGGGGTGATGGGGATCGCCACGATCAACCCATCCTACACGAGCGGGGGCAACAAGTTGACACCATGGCGTGACCAGCCCAAAAGCCCGGCATGACGCCATTCGCTTCCGGCCCCCTCAGCCGTAATCTTTCGCGCCGGTCGCTCGCTGCTGTGGGCGCGCTGCTGCTTGCGCTTGCGGTCATGCGGCTGGCCTATGCCGGACTGTTCGAGCTGCGTACTGACGAGGCCTATTACTGGACTTGGTCGAAGGAGAGCGTGCTGTCTTTCCTCGATCATCCGCCGATGATTGCCTGGTTCATTCGTGCCGGCACGGCGATCTTCGGCGACACTGCCTTCGGCGCTCGTTTCGCCGGCATCGTGGCGCTGACCGTCATGCAGTTGCTGCTGGTGGATATCGTCCGTCGCGTCACCCGGGATTTGCGGGCGATGGCGGCCACCATGCTGATGACCGAGGCCGCACTGTATTACGGCCTGCTGATGGCCAAGGTGGCGCCTGATGTCGCGATGATCCCATTCGCGACGGCGATGCTGTGGTCGTTGGTGCGGCTTGCCGAAAGTAATGACGGCCGCTGGTGGCTGGCAGCCGGCCTGTTCGGCGGGCTCGCGCTATTGTCGAAGCTCACGGTGGTGCTGATCATTCCCGCCATTCTCGTCTTTATGCTGTTGCCGGACTGGCGGATGCGCTGGCTGAAAAGTCCGTATCCGTGGCTGGCCATACTGGTCGCGCTCGCGGTGTCGTCGCCGGTCATGATCTGGAATGCGACGCATGACTGGGTGTCGTTCAAGTTCCAGTTCGTGCGTGTGATCGCGCCGCACGCCTTCTCGCTGAGCACGTTCGGCGACTTCTTCGGCCTGCAACTCGCACAGGTCGGTTTCGTGCTGTTTCCTGTGCTGGTGTCGGCCTGCGTGCTGACGCTGTGGCGCGGCGTCCGTCGGCGCGATCCGGTGGAGCTGCTGCTGTCGCTGAGCGTGCTGGTGCCTTTCTCCTATTTCCTGTGGCGCTCGCTGACACTGCGTGTCGGCGATACCTGGCCGATGTTCGTGTGGCCGCCGGCCATTGCGGTGGCCGCGATCAATGTCACTCGCCTTGCGGAGGATGGCTGGTCGGCGAAGGTGGTGCGCGCCGGCCATCGTTGGATCGCCGTTTCGATTGCCGTCGGCATTCCCTTCGTGGTGCTTGCCTTCCTCTATTCCGTCGCCGCGCCGTGGAATCTGCTCGGCCGCAACGATCCCATCGGCACCGAGGCCGGTTATGACCGCCTCGCGGCGCGCGCCGTGCAGGAGATGCAGGCCACCGGCGCCACCTGGATCGCGACGACCAACTACCGCGTCTATGCGATGCTGCGCTGGCATTTGAAGGACCGCGTGCCGGTGATCCAGGTGAACGAGCGTGCGCGCTTTCTCGGCTTCCGCGATCCCGGTATGGATCGCGTCAGGGGGCATGCGGGACTTTATATTGCGCAGCCGGACGATCAGGACCGCGCATTGTTGCTGAATGCCGGCGCGACGCTGCAGCCGCTGGATCAAATGAACACGGAGTGGCGCGGCACACCGATGCGTTCGTTCCAGATCGACAAGATCACCGGCTGGACGCCGGAGCTCAATCCGCTGCCGGATACGCCGTTCTATCGGCCGCCGGCGCTGGCACTTCTCGTAGGGCGGATGAGCGCGGCGTAATCCGCCGACGGGAGCATGCGGCGAAGAATGGCGGATTACGCTGCGCTCATCAGCCCTACGCTTCCTCGTCGTCCTTCTTTCGCACCAGATCTTTCGCGAGATCCGCAAGCTGCGGCCGCGGCAAAGCCGTGAACGGCAATGGCCGCGTTACGTCGATGGCGGCGAGTCCAAGTCTTGCGGTGAGAAGGCCGTTCAAAATGCCTTCGCCAAGGCGTTGCGAGAGCTTTGCCGCAATCCCGTGGCCGAGCATCTGTTGGATCATGCTGTCGCTGGCGGCCATGCCGCCGGTGATGGCGAGATGGCCGACGACCTGTCGCAGCAGGGCGATCATGCCGAGCGTGCCTGGGCGCCCGCCATAGAGTTTCGCCAGTTGCCGCACCAGCCGGATCGCGGCGGCGGCGACGAACAGCATGTCCACCAGCGCGCGCGGCGAGATGGCGGTGACGACGGACACGCGCTGAGCTGCGACGGAGACCAGCCGGCGTGCCTCCATATCGAGCGGCGACATCAATTCGCGTTCGGCGAGACGGATCAGATCGGCGCCGTCGATGATCTCGCCGGCATGCGCCTGCAATGCGCTGCGCGCGCGGGCAAGACGGGGATTGTCATGTGCCAGCTTGAGCAAATCGGCGAGCACGGCGCGGCTTTCGCTCCGATCGTCGCTGGCGATCACCGCGATGGCGCGGGCATGCAGCTTCTCGATGGTGGCGAGGCGCATCAAAGCGAGCGCCTCGCGCGCGATGATCACGATCAGCGCCAGCGCCACCAGCGCGGCGAGGCCGAGACCGAGAAAGCCGAGGCCGTCATTGATGGTGAAGAGATCGCGGATCAGATTGGCGACGCCGAGGCCGACACCGAGCAATACCAGGCCACCGAGTGCGCTCCAGAACAGCGTGCCCCAGCCAAAACCCTTGCGCGTCGGGCGCAGCGGCTCCTCGATGGCGACAGGCAATTGCGGTTCGGGCTCCGGCGTGATGCGGATGGCGCCACGGGCAAGGCGGCCGATATCGTCGTCGCCGTCCATGACGGTGACATGGGGATCGTCGAGCCGGAACGTGGCCGGGCGGCGCGTGCGGTCGGTCATTGCAGGCGGTCTCCGATCAGGAACTGGAGCGCGCGGTCGAGGCGGATGTGAGGCAGCACCGGCTCCGCACCGTCATCGCGCGCGAGCAGCGGCGGACGGAATTTGAGGAAGCGGTAGTCCGCCTTGTCGGCGCTGGCGCTGGAGAGGCCGGTGAAGGCGCCGCCGTCGAACAGGCCGTCGAGATTGGTCGGCAGATCACCGGGGAAGGTCGCGACTTCGGTCTCGCCGTCGAAGATTTCGCCATTGGCGGATTCGCCGGCCACCGGCGTGCCGAGGATCGATGGCAGTTTTTCCCGCCCGCGCTGCACCAGCGCCTCCTTGGTCGCGCGTACCGCCGCGATGGCGACGACATCGACGGCGGCGCCCGCAAGCTCCGAACGCGCCAGCGCCTTGCGCACGATCTGCTTCAGCACGTCTTCCAGCCGGTCATGGCTGAGATGATGGAGGTGATCGGCCTTGGTCGCCGCAAACAGGATGCGATCGACGCGCGGGCGGAACAGCGTGCTCAGGATCGAGCTGCGGCCGATGCGGAAACTGTCGAGGATGCCGGCCAGCGCCGCTTCGAGATCGTGCAGCGCTTCCGGCCCCGCATTGAAAGCGGACAGCGCATCGACCAGCACGATCTGGCGGTCCAGCCGCGCGAAGTGATCGCGATAGAACGGCCGGACGACCACATCCTTATACGCCTCGTAGCGCCGCTTCATCATCGCCCACAGCGATCCGTCCGGTGCATTGCCGCCTTCGACGACATCGAGCGGCGCGAAGGTGAGGGCAGGTGATCCCCCGAGATTGCCCGGCATCAGGAAACGGCCGGGCGGGAGCAGGCTCATGGCGAAACGTTCGTCACGGCAGGCGCGCAGATAGTCGGTGAACAGCCGTGCCGCCGTCAGCGTGAACGGTTCGTTCTCCGGTGCTTTCGGATCGAGCGTCGCGAGATGGGCGAGGAATTCCGCCGCGATGGCCGCACGCGGGCCTTGCCGCGACAGCGCGAGGCTTTCCGCCGACCATTCCTCGTAGCTCTTGCTCAGCAGCGGCAGGTCGAGCAGCCATTCGCCGGGATAATCGACGATGTCGAGCGTGAGTGTGCGCTCCGCGCCGCTCTTGCGCTGATAGTCGATGACGAGGCGCAGCTCGCTGATATCGGTGGTCGAATTCGGCCAGCGCCGCTCGTCGATCAGCGTCGCAAGATGCTGCTCATAGGCGAAGCGCGGCACGGCGTCGTCCGGTTGCGGCGCGAGGCGAGCCCTGGCGATGCGCCCGGTCGCCAGCGATTCAAACACGGGAAACCGGCCGCCATGCGTCAGCCCGTGGACCAGCGCAGTGATGAATACGGTCTTACCCGCACGCGACAGGCCTGTGACGCCAAGCCGCACAGTGGGATTGAACAGACCATCGCCATAATCGAGCAATGCGCGCGCGGACAGCCGGGCTTCTTCGACGAGTTCGGACAGGCTGGCCATAATGCGCAGGGGTGCTCCCAGCGCATGATCCCGAAAAGTGGATACCGGTTTTCGGCCTAGATCATGCGCGAAAAAGAAAAGTCAGCACCGGATCCATCGAAGATGATCCGGTGTTGATGGCGAAACGCGATCACAAGGTGGCGATGTTCGGGCCGAAATCAAGCTTAACGCGAAGTGTTACAGCTCTGTCACTCAGCTTTCATTGACCTTCCGCACCGCATCATCTATCGCGGGACGAGGGGAAGTCGCGGTGTGCTTGGGGCGGGCACGCCATCTGCATCACCAGCCGACCGGCCAGCATTCGTCATGACCGTTTTCCGCCTGAAGCAGCTCACTGCCAATTCCGCCCATATGGTTGCCGGCGCGATTCGCTGGAACTACGACCGCGCCGAACTGATCGCCGACGGCATCGTTCATGGCCTTGGCGTCTTCGCCGGCCTGATCGCCCTGACGGTGCTGATCGTGCTGACGGCCGTCTTCGCCACGACCACCGAGATTGTCACCGTCTCGATCTATGCCGCGGGGCTGCTCGCGATGCTCGGCTTCTCCGCCGCGTACAATATGTGGCCGGTGTCGCCGCGAAAATGGTTCCTGCGCCGCTTCGATCATTCGGCGATCTACCTCCTCATCGCTGCAACCTATACGCCGTTCCTCGCGCAGATGGAGAATGGCTGGCTCGCCGCGGGCCTGCTCGCATTCGTGTGGAGCGTTGCCGCTGCCGGCATCGTCATCAAGCTGCGCTATCCCGGCCGCTTCGACGGGCTTGCGGTGGTGCTCTATCTCGCGCTCGGCTGGAGCGGCATGATGGCCTATGACGCCGTGTTCACGCCGCTGCCGCCGATGACCATGTGGTTCGTCGCCGCCGGTGGCACGCTCTATACGCTCGGCGTCATCTTCCACGCCTGGCGCCGCCTGCGATTCCAGAATGCCATCTGGCACGCATTTGTCCTGCTTGGCGCCGCATGCCACTATACCGCGGTGCTCGACATGGTGCTGAGCACCGCGGCGTAAGCCGTCAAGAAAATGCAGGGAGTGAAGGCATGCAGGTGGGCGGCAAGATCGTGGTCGTGACCGGCGGCGCCAATGGCATCGGTCAGGCGTTGTGCGAGACGTTCCACAAGGCCGGGGCAAAGAAAGTCGTCGTCGTCGATCTCGATGGCGAGCGCGCCAAAGCAGTGGCCGACGGCATCGGCGGTGCGTCATTCAAATGCGACGTCGGCCGCGAGAACGATATCAAGCATGTGATCGACGAGACCGAGCGCCAGTTCGGGCCGATCGACCTGTTCTGCTCCAATGCCGGCATCGGTGGCGGTTTCGATCCGATGAGCCCGAACGCCGGCGGCACGAGTGACGAGCCGTGGATGAAGAGCTGGGCAATCCATGTGATGGCCCATGTCTATGCCGCGCGTCATCTGGTGCCGCTGATGAAGGAGCGGGGCGGCGGCTATTTCCTCAACACGATTTCTGCTGCCGGCCTGTTGTCGCAGGTCGGCAGCCCCGCTTATTCGACGACGAAGCATGCGGCGGTCGGTTTCGCTGAAAATCTCGCCATCTCGCATCGCGCCCATGGCATCAAGGTCTCGATCCTGTGCCCGCAGGGGGTCGATACCAATATGCTGAAGAATATCCCGAAGGGCCCGCAGTCGAATGACGGCAACCTGTCTCCCGAACAGGTGGCTGCGGATGCGCTGGCCGGGATCGAGGCGGAGACGTTCCTGATCCTGCCGCACAAGCAGGTCATCGATTACATGCGGAAGAAGACGGAGAATTACGATCGCTGGATCGGGGGGATGGCGAAGATCCAGGCCAAGATGCGGGAAGAATTCGGGAAGTAAGAGAGCGCGCGCAAAGCTCTCCCACAACTTGTCATCACCCGCGAAAGCGGGTGATCCAGTAGACACCGGATTCTCGATTCAATCGCTGCTGTCAGTGTTTACTCGATCGCCCGGTCAAGCCGGGCGACGACAATGGAGCGTAGTGGTTACTCCGCCGCTTCCAGCCGTGGCGGCTTCGGGCGTTCCACCGGCACCGGCGGGTCGTAGCACTGGATCGGCGGCAGGTTGCCGGTGAATTTCTCCACCTGCACCACCGTCAATTGGCCCGTGCATCCCTGCGCCAGGCTCGACGTACCCACATCGCGCGTCAGAACATTCGGATTGCCGTGCACGCAGAGCGGCTTGTCTTCGTTGACGTCTTCGGGGTCGTAATAGGCGCCGGTCGGCAATTGTACCACGCCGGCCATCACATCCTCGGTGACGACCACCGAGGCGAGACACGCGCCGCGTTCGTTGAACAGCCTGATGATATCGCCATCCCTGATCTCGCGTGCCTCCGCGTCGACCGGATGCATCCGCGCCACTTCGCGTCCGCGGCGCTTCTCGGCGGCGCTGTGGCCGCCGAAATCGAGCTGGCTGTGCAGGCGCGAGGCCGGCTGGTTGGCGACCAGATGCAGCGGTGTCTCCGCCGTCGGCACGTCGAGGGGAGGCAGCCAGGTCGGATGGCCCGGGCAGTCCGCATAGTTGAAGCCGGCGATGGTGGCGGAGAAGATCTCCACCTTGCCGCTCGGTGTCGGCAGCGGGTTCGCGTTGGGATCGGTGACGAAAGCGCGCAGTGTGCCGCCGTCGAGCGGCTTCTGCGGCAGCAGGATTTCACCGTTCTTCCAGAAGGTTTCGAAATCCGGCGCCTCCAGCCCCTTGGCGGCAAGTCCGGCGCGGGTCGGCTCATACAGATGCGCGAGCCATTCGCGCGCGGTGCGGCCTTCGGTGAAGGCCTGGCCGGCGCCGAGGCGCTCCGCCAGTCCCGAAAAGATATCGTAATCGTTGCGCGCCTCGCCGAATGGCTCGGCCATCCGATGCATTGCGACCATCAGATTGTCGGTCTGCGCGCTGCCGATATCCTCGCGCTCCAGCGACATGGTGACGGGCAGCACGATATCCGCATGGCGCGCCGTGCCCGTCCATGCCAGCTCGTGCACCACCAGCGTATCGATCTTGGCGAAAGCGCTGCGCAGGCGGTTGATGTCCTGATGATGGTGGAACGGATTGCCGCCGGCCCAATAGACCAGCTTGATGTCCGGATAGGTCATCCGCTTGCCGTTATAGTCGAACGGCTGGTTCGGATTGAGCAGCATGTCGGAGATGCGCGCCACCGGGATAAAATCGGCGACACCGTTCTTGCCCTGCGGCAGGCCGGCGATCGGCACGTCATTGTAGCGGCGTCCGTAATTGGCGATGGCGCCCAGCGCGTAGCCGAAGCCACCGCCGGGCAGGCCGATCTGACCCAGCATGGTCGCCAGCACCGCCGACATCCACACCGGCTGCTCGCCATGACGCGCCCGCTGCAGCGAATGCGCCACGGTGAACAGCACGCGCTTGCCGGGCAGTCTTCGCGCGAGCTTGAGGATGGTGTCTGCGGAGAGGCCGGTGATCGGTGCCGCCCAGGCCGCGTCCTTCGGCTGGCCGTCGCTGCGGCCCATCAGATATTTTTCGAATTCATCGAAGCCGACGCTGCAGCGATCGATGAAGGCGCGGTCATGGGTGCCGTCCATCACCAGCGTATGCGCCAACGCCAGCATCAGCGCGACGTCGCTGCCCGGCGTCGCCTGCAGCCAGTCCTGATTGACCTCGTCGGGCAGGTCGGTCTTCAGCGGCGAGACCAGCACGAATTCGCCGCCGCGCTTGCTCACCGCGATCATGTCGCCATGTTCGGTGTGCTTGCTGATGCCGCCGCCGGCGACGCGCGAGTTCTTGGTATTCATGCCGCCGAAGGCGACGACGAGATCGGTGTGCTCGACCACTTCATCCCAGCCGATATTGCGGCGGGTCATGTCCTCGTAGTCGCCGAGGATGCGCGGGATGATGACGGTGGAGGCGCCGGCCGAATAGGAGTTCACCGAGCGCACATAGCCGCCGAGCGCAAAGTTCAGGAAGCGATGTACCTGGCTCTGCGCGTGATGGAAACGGCCCGCGCTGGACCAGCCATAGGAACCGCCGAACACCGCCTGCGGGCCGTGCTGATCCCTGACGCGCTTCAGCTCGCCGGCGAGCAGATCGAGTACTTCGTCCCACTCCATTTCGACAAAGCCGTCGCGGCCGCGCCGGTCGCTCGGGCCCGGTCCGTGTTCGAGCCAGCCGCGACGGACCATCGGCTTGGCGATGCGCGCCTTGTGACGCAGCGCCTCGGGGAAATTCTGGATGATCGGATTTGGATCGGGATCGATCGGATGCGGCGAGATCACGAGCTGGTCGCCCACCCACTCGCCTGAAAAGGCGCCCCAATGCGAGGAGTGGGTCATCTTGCCTTGCGGCCTGATCGTGCGCTTGTTCGCCTGCGTCATGCGTTCCAATCCGTCATGGCATCGTCATCAATGCTTTTGTCCATAAAGCACGGGAACCGCGGAGTCGACGACCACCTCGACAAGGCTGACGCCTGGATGCTGCAGACTATGCTGGAAAGCCTTTTCAAGTTCCGAAGAGGTGCCGACGCGTGCGGCATGCACGCCCATTCCTTCGGCAATTTTGACAAAATCTATTCCGGGCAGATCGAGACCCGGAACGTTTCTCACCTGCATCACCTGGCTGAAAGAGCGCATCGCGCCGTAGCCGGAATTATTGATGACGACCACGGTGAGCGGCAGCTTGCGCTGGGCAGCGGTCCACAACGCCTGGATTGAATACATCGCCGAGCCGTCGCCGATCAGGCAGACCGTGCGGCGGCCGGGATGCGCGAGGGCCATGCCGACCGAGGCCGGAAGCGACCAGCCGAGACCACCCGATGACATCGTGTAGAACGAATTGGCGCCGCGCATCGGCAGATATTTGTGCATCGCCGGGCGATGCGAGGGCGCTTCTTCCACCAGCATCGCATCCGCCGGCATCGCCTGCGAAAGCGTATGTAGCAGATAGTCGACCGGGATTGGATCGGCGGCGGCGGGCGCCGGCGGCAGCACGCGACCCTTCGCGATGTTTCGTTGTGTTTCCGGCAACAGAGTGCGCAGCATCGTCAGCGCCGGCTTCATGGTCGCGACGATGCTGGTGCCGATCGGGGCGACGGCCGCGGAGTCTGCATCGTCCGTGATCTGGAAGATGGCCGTGCTGCCATCGAAGATCGGCGCATGGCCTTCCACATGGAAGGTGAAGACCGGTGCGCCGATAACCACGACGAGATCGTGCTCCTTCAACGCATCGGAGAGCTGGGCAGGCGAGGCGTGCAGGAAGCCGTGGAATTGCGGATGCCGTTCCGGAAAACTGCAGCGTGCCGAGAATGGCGCGACCCATACTGCCGCCTTCGCCTTCTCGGCTACCGCGACCATCTCATCCACGCAGCCGGCGCGATCCACACCGGGACCGACGACGAGAGCGGGATTCTTGCTGTTGCCGAGAGCAGTCACGAGTTGCTGCATCGCTTCCGGCTCCGGCCCGATTTCGCGGCTCACATGCCGCGCTTCGATGAGATCGGCTGGATGCGTCCAGTCGTCGATCGGCACCGACACGAAAGTCGGCCCGCAAGGCGGTTGCATCGCGACATAATAGGCGCGTGCGATCGCCGCCGGCACGTCCTCGGCGCGGGCGGGTTCGACGCTGTATTTCACATAAGGCCGCGGAAATTCGGACGCGCGGTCGGCGTAAAGAAAAGCCTGCAGCGGCAGGATGCTGCGTGCCTGCTGGCCGGCGGTGATCACCATCGGCGTCTGGTTGCGATGCGCGGTGTAGATATTGCCGAGCGCATGGCCGACGCCGGCGGCGGAATGCAGATTGACGAAGGCCGCATTGCGGGTCGCCTGCGCATAGCCGTCGGCCATGCCGACCACCGAGGCCTCCTGCAGGCCGAGCACGTAATCGATGTCATCCGGCCAGTCGGACAGAAACGGCAGTTCGGTAGAGCCGGGATTGCCGAACACTTTGGCGATGCCAAAACCGCGCAGCAGATGCAGCGTGGCGTCCTTGACGGTGGTGGATTTGGATTTCGGAGTGTGGGCCAAGGCGATTTCCTCACGGGTCGGGCAGTTTTCCTGCCGTGTCTTGTTGACTCATCAACGGCTGAAAGCCGGGGAGAGTCAACTGTGAGGAGGGATGAGAAAGACGGCGCTCCACTTCTCCCTCCCCCAAGCGGTGCAGCCGCGCAGCGGGGAGGACGGATTGAAGCGAGCGTTCAGCGAGATTCAAGACGGGTGGGGTGCTTCTCCAAGCTCGATGTCACGTGGGGCCCCACCCGACCGCGCTACGCGCGGCCACCCTCCCCACAGGGGGGAGGGATGATCGGAGCTTCACCGCCTACTTCTTTTCAAATGCCGCGATCAGCCGCTCCAACTGTTCGCGCTCACCTTCCGCTTTCTCCCCCGGATCAAACAACACATTCCGGAGCAGATAGTACTCCGTCTCCTCCTCGATCCGCCCGCGCTTCATCACCCGTGCATAGACCCGCGAATAGCGTCGGCGCAGTTCGGAGAGGGAGGGAATGTCGTGTAGCCGGAGTTCGCTGTCGAATTTGGCGACTTCCATGGGCGTGAATTGCAGCGACATGTCCATGCAGTCGCTGATGGCGTCGTGCAGTGCTGCGGGCGTCATCGTCTGTGCGTCGATCAGCAGCTTTTCGGCAGGCCGATATTTTCCCGCGAAGAAGGACAGGAATGCCTTCAATCTGATGTCGTCGATATCGGTCTGGTCCGGCATGTTAATTCCCCGCGCCACTACTCCATCCCTCATCCTGAGGAGCGCGCTTCTCGCGCGCGTCTCGAAGGATGGCCGCAAGCTCGGCGCCAGGCCAGCTCATGGTTCGAGACGCGCGCAAAGGCGCGCTCCTCACCATGAGGGGGGGAGTGGGTAGCGGCAAGCCTACCAGCTCGCCGTCGCCTTCATCGTCGGTGCGCCCTTGTCATTGGCGGTCCAGACTTCGAGCCCGCCATCGATCTCGTTCGCGTTCACCGTGAAATCGGCAGCATCGAACAGCGGCGACACGCCGCGATAGCTGAACTTCGCCGGCGCTTTGCCGCCCTTGAGCTTCGCCGCGAATTCCACCAGCAGCGCCGCCTGCAGCGGGCCGTGAAAGACGAGGCCGGGATAGAACTCGACCTTGGTGACATAGTCGCGGTCGTAATGGATGCGGTGGCCGTTGAAGGTCAGCGCGGAATAGCGGAACAGCAGCACGGGATCGGCATAATGCGTTTCCTGATGCTTCGCCTGCGGCACTTCCTTGGGCGCGGGAGCCGGCGGCGCCATGCTGGTCGGCATGGCGCGATAGACGATGTCCTGCCGCTCGCGGATGGCGATGCCGCGCGGCGTGGTGATGACATGTTCGACATTGACGAAGCACAGCGTGCCGGTGGAGCCGGTCTTCACATTCACATCGAGGATCTTCGATGATCGCGTCACCTCGTCACCCACGCGGAGCGGTGCGATGAACTGCACCTCGCCACCGGCCCACATGCGGCGCGGCAGCGGCACCGGCGGCAGGAACCCGCCGCGGGCCGGATGGCCGTCCGGGCCGAGCTTGTCCATGGCGGCGACCGGCTGCGCGAGGCACCAATGGGTGGTGAAGGGCGCGGCGTCACCAACCTTCGGCGTGCCGATGTCCAGAAACAATGTGGCGCGCAGGCCCTTCACGAGCTGCGCGGTGATGACGTCGGATTGCTCGTCGGTGCGGCCGATCCACTGCCTGAGATGATCGATGTCGAGTGTGTCGGTCATGTTGCGATCTCCACTTATTTCTGCACGTCGCCGATGCCGGGCACCGCGCCATATTTGCGTTCCGCATCCACCCAGATCGCACCGGGGGCGGGATAGGCGACCGGGCCGTTCGGCGTGTCCACGGTGATGCGGCGCAGATGCGGATGTTTTGACAGGTCCGCCATGGTGTTCACTTCGGCGAAGGCGATGTCCGCATCGCTCAGGCGTTTCAGCAACTCCTCGCGGGTCAGCGAGCCAAAGATATCGCCGACCATCTTGTCGGTATAATCGCGATTGTGCACGCGCTCGACATTGTTGGTCATCTTCGCGTCGGTCGCGAGATCGGCATTGCCCAGCACCTTCGCGCACAGGATCTTCCATTCGCGCTCGCTCTGGATCGAGATCAGGATGCCCTTGCCTTCCCGTGAATTGAACACGCCATAGGGCGCGATGGAAGGATGGGCGAGGCCCATGCGCTTCGGCTCCTTGCCGTTCTCGGCATTGAGCAGCGGCACCGCGAGCCAGTCCGCCATCACGTCGAACATCGAGATGCGGATGTCGGCGCCTTCGCCCGATACGCTGCGCCCGATCAGCGCTTCGAGGATCGCCGCATGGGCGGTTGCGCCGGTGGCGACATCGACGATGGAGACGCCGACGCGCGACGGACCTTCGGGGCCGCCGGTGATCGACGCCAGCCCGCTCTCGGCCTGGATCAGGAGGTCATAAGCCTTGCGATGCGCATAGGGGCCGCTGTCGCCATAGCCGGTGATGGTGGCGCAGATCAGCCGCGGATAATCCTTGCGTAGGCGCTCCAGCGTGAAGCCGAGCTTGTCCATGGAGCCGGGCTTGAGATTCTGGATCAGCACGTCGGCGGTGGCGATCAGTTCTTCCAGCTGCTGACGGCCTTCGGGTGTGGCGAGGTCGACGACGACGGAATCCTTACCGCGGTTGAGCCAGACGAAATAGCTGCTCTGGCCTTTCGCGGCGGCGTCGTAGCCGCGGGCGAAGTCGCCTTCCGGTCGCTCGATCTTGATCACATGGGCGCCGGCGTCCGCCAGGCGCGAACTACAATAGGGCGCCGCCACGGCCTGTTCGACAGCGACGACGGTGAGACCTTTGAGCGGCAGCATGAATGTTCTCCGGTTCACCTCTCCCCCCGCGCGAAGCGAAGCTTCGCTAGAGGGGAGAGGTCGCGCGCACTTGCGCGCGGGTGAGGGGTCTTTGTGACGGAGCGTGTGGCGCCCCCTCACCCGCCGCTAAGAAGCGGCGACCTCTCCCCTCTAGCGAAGCTTCGCTTCGCGCGGGGGGGGGGGAGGTGAAACAAGAAGCTCAATACGACCTTGGCATCCCGAGCACATGCTCGGCCACGAACGACAAAATCAAATTGGTCGAGATCGGCGCCACCTGATACAGCCGCGTCTCGCGGAATTTGCGTTCGACATCGTATTCCTCGGCGAAGCCGAAGCCGCCATGGGTCTGGATACAGGCATTGGCCGCCTCGAACGACGCATCGGCCGCCAGCATCTTGGCCATATTGGCCTCGGCGCCGCATTCCAGGCCGGCTTCATACTTGCGCAGCGCTTCCTTCACCATCAGCTCGGCCGCGCGCATGTTCGCGTAGGCCTTGGCGATCGGGAACTGAATGCCCTGGTTCTGGCCGATCGGACGGCCGAACACCTGGCGCTCCTTGGCGTAGGCTGACGCCTTGGCGATGAACCATTTTGCATCGCCGACGCATTCGCTCGCGATCAGGATGCGCTCGGCATTCATGCCGGAGAGGATATAGCGGAAGCCCTTGCCCTCTTCGCCGATCAGGTTTTCCTTCGGCACCTTCATGTCGGTGAAGAACACTTCGGTGGTCGCATGATTCATCATCGTGCGGATCGGGCGGATTTCGAGGCCCTTCTTCTTGGCCTCCTTCATGTCGACCAGGAACACCGACAGACCGTCGGTGCGCTTTGCGGCCTGTTCCTTCGGCGTGGTGCGGGCGAGCAGCACCATCAGGTCGGAATATTCGGCGCGGCTGGTCCAGATCTTCTGGCCGTTGACGACGTAGTCGCCGTTGTCGTCCTTCTTCGCCACCGTCTTCAATGAGGATGTGTCGGTGCCCGAGGTCGGCTCGGTGACGCCGAAGGCCTGCAGGCGGACTTCGCCGGTGGCGATCTTCGGCAGCCACTTGGCTTTTTGCTCGTCATTGCCATGACGCAGCACCGTGCCCATCGTGTACATCTGGGCATGGCAGCCGCCGCCATTGCAGCCGGCGCGCTGGATCTCTTCCAGGATCGCTGCTGCCGCCGACAGCTTCAGGCCTGAGCCGCCATACTCCTCGGGGATCAGCACCGAGAGGTAACCCGCTTCCGTCAGCGCATCGACAAAGGCCTTGGGATAGGCCATTTCGCGATCGAGCTTGCGCCAGTATTCGCCGGGAAACTGCGCGCAAAGCTTGGCGACGGCGTCGCGGATATCAGCAAATTCGTCCGCTTCAGCGGCAGCATGTTTCGTCAAGGAGGCTTCTCTTCTTGAGGGGAAATTACGTAATCCTGACCGGCTGCGAAATTCTCGGCCTTACGTAATTCTGACCGGAAGATGCTCGTAGCCTTTGACGAAGCTCGAATACACGCGCTTGGGTTCCCCCACAACTTCGATGTTTTCGAACCGTTTCAGTATTTCCTCCCAAACGATCTTCAATTGCAACTCCGCCAGGCGCATGCCCACGCAGCGGTGTATGCCGAAACCGAATGACAAATGGATCTTGGGCCGTTTGCGGTCGATGATGAATTCGTTCGGCCGCTCGATGACTTCGTCGTCGCGGTTGCCGGAGACATACCACATGACGACGCGGTCGCCCTTCTTGATTTCCTTTCCGCCCAGATTGGTATCCTGCAGTGCTGTCCGGCGCATATGCGCCAGCGGCGTCTGCCAGCGGATCACTTCGGGCACCATGGTTTCGATCAGCGCCGGATTGTCGCGGAGCTTCTGATACTGGTCGGGATTCTCGTTGAGCGCGAGCACCGAGCCGGTCATCGTGTTGCGGGTGGTGTCGTTACCGCCGACAATGAGCAGGATCATGTTGCCCATCAGGTTGTCGGGATCCATGAAGCGCGTCGCGTCGCTATGCGCCATCATGGAAATCAGGTCGTTCCGTGGTTCGGAATTTACCCGCTCATTCCAGAGAGTCTGGAAATAGGCGAAGCACTCGTTCATCTCCCGGCGGCGCTCTTCTTCGGACGAGACGATGCCGCTCTTGGGCAGCGCGGTGGCGACATCCGACCAGCGCGTCAGCTTGCGGCGCTGCTCGAACGGGAAGTCGAACAGGGTCGCCAGCATCTGTGTGGTCAGTTCGATGGAAACGCGATCGACCCAGTCGAAGGTTTCGTTGCGGGGCAGGCCGTCCAGCACCTTGCAGGTACGCGTGCGAATGAGCTTTGCCAGTTCGTCGAGATGTTCGGGGGTGAACATCGGCGTCACGGTCTTGCGCTGCGGCGTGTGCTTCGGCTCGTCCATGGAGATGAAGCTCGGCCAGCTATAGCCTTCGGGCTCGTCACGAATGCCGATGCCACCGAGCTTTGAGTCCGACGAGAAGATGCCGTGGCTGGTGTCCACCTTCATGATGTCGTTGTACTTGGTCACCGACCAGTAGGGTTCGATGGGCGCATTGGTGCAGTAATGCACCGGCTCCTCGGCGCGCAGGCGCTCGAAGAACGGCCACAGCGTATCGGTCGCGAACAGCTTCGGTGCGCCTGGATGGAAATCCTTTAGCGGCATCGAATAGGCCAGCTCGCGCGCGATGCGGTCGCGGGTCGCTTTATCGGGATCGATACGGTTCTGGATGTTCATGGCGGCGGCTCTCTCGCGTGTCGTGTGAATGGATTAGCTGGGGATACGGACGGGCAGCGTCTCGTAGCCCTTCACGAAGCTGGAAAAGACCCGGTGCGGCTCCTCCACGACCTCGATGCGCTCAAAGCGTTTCATGATTTCCTCCCACACGATCTTCAATTGCAGTTCGGCAAGGCGCAGGCCCACGCAGCGGTGGATGCCGAATCCGAAGGAAAGGTGGCGATTGGGCCGTTCGCGGTCGATGATGAACTCGTCCGGTCGCTCGATCATCTCCTCGTCGCGATTGCCGGAGACGTACCACATGACGACCTTGTCGCCCTTCTTGATCTGCTTGCCGCCGAGCTCGGTATCGGCGATCGCCGTGCGTCGCATATGCGCGAGCGGTGTCTGCCAGCGGATGATCTCCGGCACCATGCTGTCGATCAGCGCGTGATTGGCGCGCAGCTTGTCGTACTGCTCCGGAAACTGGTTCAGCGCATAGACGCCGCCGGACATGGAATTGCGTGTGGTGTCGTTGCCGCCGACGATCAGCAGAATGATGTTGCCGAGAAAATTCTCCGGATCGAGATTCCGGGTGGCTTCGCTATGCGCCATCATCGACAGCAGGTCGCTCTTCGGCGGCGCGCTCATGCGCTCCTGAAACAGCCGGCCGAAATATTCGCCGCATTCGCGCAGTTCCTTCTGGCGCTGTTCTTCGGCCTCCGCTGTCGGCGGCAGCATGGTGGCGACGTCGGACCAATGGGTGAGCTTGCGGCGGTCTTCCCACGGGAAGTCGAACAGGGTCGCCAGCATCTGTGTGGTCAGTTCGATCGAGACGCGGTCGACCCAGTCGAAGGTCTCGTTGCGGGGCAGGGAGTCCAGCACCCGCGCGGTGCGCTCGCGGATCATCCCCGACAGTTCGTCCATGTGGTGGGGCGCGAACATCGGCGCCACGGTTTTGCGCTGGGCGCTGTGATGCGGCGGATCTGTGGCGATGAACATGGGCCGGCGAAATTTCACGGGGGCATCGCGAATGGTGATGCCGCCGAAAGCCGCGGCAGACGAGTAGGTGGCGTGATTGGTTTCCACCGACATGATGTCGTTGTATTTCGTCACCGACCAATACGGCCCGAACATGCTGTCCTTGCAGTAATGCACCGGGTCTTCGCGGCGGAGCCGTTCGAAATAGGGCCAGAACGTATCGTCGCGGAACAGTTCGGGATTGCCGGGATCGAAATCTTCGAGCGGCGTCGCGTAAGCGGCCTCGCGCGCGTGGCGCTGGCGCAGCGCATGATCGGATTCGAGCTTGCGTTCGGTCTCAATTGTCCCGTGCATGACAATCCCCGGTTTCGTTTCGTCCCTGGTGCACACCGTCTTGCGTCGCGGTGTCTTTATTGCGTCCAATTAGATGCCGGAATGCCGAACGACGCAAGTACGGCTACAACTTTCGGACGAACCGAGATGGTTGATTTGCCAATGTATTTGCTGTCTTCAATGGGACAAACACGCGCATCGCGCGCAATAATATCGACGTGACCGGAGGCTGTCCCATGATCCCGAACGCCCAACCCATGTTCAACTTCGATCTCGGCGAGACCGCGGAAGCGATCCGCGAGACGGTGCGCGATTTCGCGCAGAACGAGATCGCGCCGCGCGCCGAGGCCATCGACAAGAGCAACCAGTTCCCGATCGATCTGTGGCCGAAGCTCGGTGATCTCGGCCTGCATGGCATCACCGTGGAGGAAGAATATGGCGGGGCCGGGCTCGGCTATCTCGAACATGTCATCGCCATGGAGGAGGTTTCGCGCGCGTCCGCATCGGTAGGCCTGTCCTATGGCGCGCATTCCAATCTCTGCATCAATCAGCTTCGCCGTAACGGCAATGACGCGCAGAAGCGCAAATATCTGCCGGGGCTGATTTCCGGCGAGCATGTCGGCTCATTGGCGATGTCGGAGCCCGGCGCCGGCTCGGACGTGGTGTCGATGAAGACACGCGCCGACAAGAAGGGTGATCGCTACGTCCTCAACGGCAGCAAGTTCTGGATCACCAATGGCCCGGTGGCGCAGACGCTGATCGTCTATGCCAAGACCGATCCCGATGGTGGCCCGCGCGGCATCACCGCTTTTATCGTCGAGAAGGGGATGAAGGGATTTTCGACCGCGCAAAAACTCGACAAGCTCGGCATGCGCGGCTCGGATACGTCCGAGCTGGTTTTCGTCGATTGCGAAGTGCCGGAAGAGAACGTGCTGGGGCAGGTCGGCAAGGGCGTCAACGTGTTGATGTCCGGCCTCGATTACGAACGCGCGGTGCTGGCGGCCGGGCCGCTGGGCATCATGCAGGCCTGCATGGATGTCGTGATGCCCTATGTCCACGAGCGCAAGCAGTTCGGCGAGCCGATCGGCAACTTCCAGCTCGTGCAGGGCAAGGTGGCGGACATGTATGTGACCATGAACGCCTCGCGCGCTTACGTCTATGCGGTGGCGAAAGCTTGCGACCGCGGCGAGACCACGCGCGAGGATGCCGCCGGCGCCATCCTCTATGCCGCCGAACGCGCCACGCAATGTGCGCTGGATGCGATCCAGCTGCTCGGCGGCAATGGGTACATCAACGACTATCCGACCGGGCGGCTTCTGCGCGACGCCAAGCTGTACGAGATCGGCGCGGGGACGAGCGAGATCCGCCGCATGCTGATCGGGCGTGAGCTGTTTGCGAAGAGCGGCTAGGGGCGACGCGCGCGTCCTCCTGGGGCGCTCGCGATAGCGAGCGAACCCGGAACCTCGAAGTGAGGATCACCTCCCTCCTCGCGCGAGGGCAGAGGTGACCGCCACTGCAGGATGCCGGGCTTCGCCCCGCCGCCGGCGGCGCCGGTTCGTCCCCGGAATGACGCAGCATGTCGTTCCTGTTTTGTTCTTGACAATATTCCTCTCATTGCCCTATATCCCTCCCGTCTTGTTCGCGAGGGGCGCTCTCATGAGGCGTCTTTGAGCGGGACAGGATGCGGCGCCTGCGGGCGGGGGAGGACGTATCCCTCGCACTCGGGAGGCCTGGGGTCACCGTCCGGGCCCACTACGGGGCTCTGCCGCTTGCGGCTGGACGGGTGCGGATGACGGCTGGCGAAAGCCGGTCCGATGGCAGGGCACCTGCCAGCTTCCAGTACCCGGAAGCACGGTCCCTCGGCCAAAAACCGTCGCGGTGGCACGCCGTCAGGCGTTGCGCGGCTCAGGTTTGCCGGCGATCCGGCAGGCAGGAGCAGCGTCAGAAACCACCCCTCGCGCCTGGCGGCGTGCCGCCTCCTCTCATGTCTTCGAGGGGAGACCTGCTCACACCTCGGACGCGCAAGCGCCGCGAGAATGCGAGCGCATGATTTCAGACATCACGGGGCTGTTTGACATGTTGATCAGGATGTCACGCCCGCGCAGCGCGTGATCTGCCTCTCCATTCAGAGAGAGAAGCAAGCATGCCGTTGTTCCGACACATCCATCGTGCCACATTTGCGCGGTCATACTGGATCACCGCAACCGGGCAGGATTTTCATGTCGTTTCGCCTCGCCGCCATTGCCGCTCTATCGATTGCCTCAGCCGCTATCGTCACGCCGTCTCACGCCGCCAGATGTGGCGGCGATTTTCAGGGCTTTGTCGCGCAGATGTCGCAAGAGGCGGCCGCAGCCGGCATTTCACAGGGCGTGATCCAGCAGGCTTTTGCCGGCGTCACCCAGGACCAGGCGGTGCTGTCCTTCGATCGCCGCCAGCGCGGCACCTTCAACAAGACCTTCGAGCAATATGTGGCGACGCGCGTCGGTGCCGGGCGCATCAAGATGGGCCTGCAGATGATGCAGCGTCATGCCTCGCTGCTGTCGCGTATCGAACAGCGTTTCGGCGTGCCGCCGCAGATCGTGGTGGCGATCTGGGGTCTGGAGTCGGATTTCGGCAAGGGCGACCTCGGCAAGATGCCGGTGATCCGGACGCTCACCACCATGGCGCATGACTGCCGCCGTACCGAACTGTTCCAGGGAGAGTTGCTGGCGGCGCTGAAGATTCTGCAGCGCGGGGACCTGCCGCAGTCGGATCTTGTCGGCGCCTATGCCGGCGAAATCGGACAGACGCAATTCCTGCCGTCGAGCTACATCAAATATGGCGTCGATTTCGACGGCAACGGCCATGTCGATCTCCGGCACTCCGTGCCGGACGTTCTGGCCTCGACTGCGAACCTCCTGAAGACCGCGGGCTTCAAGAACGGTCAGCCTTATGGTGAAGGCACTGCCAATTTCGAGGCCATGCGCGAATGGAACAGGGCCACGATCTATCGCAAGACCATCGGCTACTTCGCCGATCGCCTCGCGGCCGGCGGTTGATCAAGCAGCTGTTTTTTTCTTGCGCGGCCAATTACTTGGCATCGCATGTGATCGCCTGGCGAACGCGCCGGCGTGCCGTGGTTAAGGAAAGGTTGCTTCTGCTCCTTCATCCTTTCCCAACCACGGTGTGGATTATCGCGTGCCAGTGAGACTCCGTTAAGCCTCGCGGTCGCAATTTGCGGCTTCATTGGAACGGCAGATCTGCGGGATGACAGCGATCAAACTCAGCCTATGGAAACGCGCCGTACAGCCAGTGGGGATGCCTCCATGCTGAACGTACCGACGCTGCTCACGGTGTTCGACGTCAATTTTCTCGCGTTGGGAGTGGTGTGGACCTATGTGGCCCGCAGCTATCCCAACCTGCCGTCGGCCCGCTACTGGGCCGCGGCGGCGTTCATTGCAGCCGTCGGTATGGCGATCTCGCTGTTGCGCACGTTCGGAGTCCCTCCGATTGTCCCGATCGTCGTCGGCAACGGGCTGCTGCTGCTCGCCACCAGCCTTGCCGTGATGGGCGTCAGCCGTTTCTACGACCGTCCGCCAGGCTGGCGGCTGCAATTTGCGCTGATCGGTACTGGCGTCGCCGGCCTCGTGCTCTTCACGATTTGGCACGACAGCATCGCCATGCGTATCGCCATCTATGCGGCAGTGCAGTCGATCTCGGTTGCCGGCACGATTCCGCTGACATTGACACGCAGCAATGGCCGTCGCACCGCCGGCGGCTGGCTGTCAGCCACGCTCGCCGTGCTGGTGATCGTAACCCATGTGGTCCGCTCTTTGTGCGGTCTTCTGGAGTCGGGCGGCTCGATCGGCTTCGTCGAGCTGAACGAGGTGCAGGCCGTGCTTCTGCTGGTGCTGGTCTTCCTCACGATGTCTTGGAATTTCGGATTCCTCGTGATGGCCATCGACCGCCTGCGCGACGAGGTTGCCGAGCTCGCGCTGGTGGACGATCTCACCGGCGTCGCCAATCGTCGTCATCTCGTGCAGCGCCTTGCGGAAGAATGCGCGCTCGCGCATCGCACGCAAAAGCCGTTTGCGCTGCTGGCGATCGATCTCGATGGCTTCAAGGAAATCAATGACGGTCACGGCCATGCGGCCGGCGACGATTGCCTGCGTCACTTTACGCTGATGACCCAGAGCAAGCTGCGCCCCGGCGATCTGCTGGCGCGCTCCGGCGGCGACGAGTTCTGTGTCGTATTGCCGTCGACGACGCTGTCCGAAGCCGCATCGATCGCGCATCGTATTCTCGATGCCTGCCGCGCCGATGCGGCCGCCTGCATGCCTGGCGAAGCTCAGATCGCGGCCTCCATCGGCGTCGCGCAATGGGGGACGCGGATCGGCCAGTATCCGGAACGCTTGATCGCCGCCGCTGATCAGGCGCTTTATGTGGCGAAGAACGACGGCAAGAACCGCTATGCCGTCTACGAGACCGACTCGCCGTCGATGGCGCCGGATTTCGACATGGATGCCATGATCGAGCGGGCCCGCATCAGCGCCGCATGAGGCCGGGTCCGATCCAATAGAGGCATCAGTTCATCGCCTTGTCGTGGGTAATGTCGATCAATGCGCCGGGAAAGCGCACCGGGCGGCCATGGCGATCGAGCGTGCAACTGCCGCGGGCCAACACCCAGTGGATTCGGTCGTTTCGGATCAGCCGGTACTCGCATTCGAAAATGCCGCCGAGCCGCATGGAGGATGCGACCGCAGCCTGCAAGCGTGCGATATCGTCGGGATGAATGGCGTGGAGATAGTGCTCATTGGGCATGCCGCGCGCTGCGCGTTCCGGGTCCACACCGAAGAAATTGGCCGCGCTGGCATCGAGATGGTTGCGGTTGTTGCTGATGTCCCAGTCCCAGATCCCGGCGATCAGTTCGCGTGCCGCCAGCTTGCGCGCCATCGGCAATTCGAATGCATCGTCTTCGGCGGCGGATTTGTAGGCCTCGGCAGCCGCCAGGCGGAGAATGTAGGACAGGAATTCGTGCTTGCGCTCCCGCGCAAAGCTGGCGATGTCCAGGCATACGTCCCCTAACGGTCGCCGCATTGTCAGCCCCACGTCCTGTGTTTGTCTGAAGTTCGCCCCGGCAGCAAAAACATACCGCGATCGCAGGCCAGTTCAATGTTCGCCAAGCGATTTCCCGATGCGCGACGCCTCGATAAGGCGCGACGCGATGCCGCTTGCGTCGCCTGTTGAACGCTCCCATGTGAGTGCCATGTCGAACGAACGCACCTTCACACAATCCAAAGGTCCACGGGCCGCTGCGGCCGGCCATGGTCCGATCATCGATCAGGACGGGCGCGAAATCCGTCCCGACGAACTCGGTTTCGGCGGGCAAGGGTTTAACGGGCAGGGATTCCGCTTCGATCTGGGGCAGGGTGGCGCCAATCCGTTTCAGCCGCTGACGCGTGAACAGCGCATTGCGCAGCTGGAGGCCATTGCGCAGCTGCTCGATGTGGCATTCATCGTTCCGGGAACCAAGATTCGCTACGGCATCGACGGTCTGATCGGCCTTATCCCGGTCGTAGGCGACATTATCACAACGGCCATCTCGCTATGGCTGGTGCGCGAAGCGCGCGCGCTCGGCGCTCCGTGGCACATCACGGCGCGGATGTTGGGCAATGTCGCGATCGATGGTGCGGTGGGCATCGTGCCGTTTGTCGGCGATGCGTTCGACGTCATGTTCCGCGCCAATGTCCGCAACGTCAAAATGCTGCGGAACTGGCTGGATAAGCAGCCGAGACTCTGAGGCCGATATTCGCCCGGTCTCGGCGCAGGGGCGCGTCGGATTGATTTACGCCGCGTCGGCGTCGTTCGTCTCTTCCGGGCGTGCACGACGCTCGAGCGGGAAGTGCTCGCTTTCATAGAGGGTGCGGATGCCGCGCTGGTCGAAACGGGCTTCATCAACCTGCAGATAGGCGCCGTTCAGCGAATCTGCCGGCAGCTCCTCCATTGCGAATTGAACCGCAGCTGCAGCCGTATCGAAACGACGATAGGCGAAACCCGCACGCTTCTTCTTGCGGATCGCAGCGGGAAAGAGTTCTGCGGAGGCATTGTAGCTGAATGCTGCCATGGTGGGGGACCTCATCTGTTACGCAACGAAAATGGCTGTCACTCGCGAGGCGGCCAACTTTGACGGCCGGGCCGAGGCGGACAAGATGTCAGGACAGGTTCGTATATAAGCACGTTTCGCGGGAAAGCGACACCCGGAACTGCGCATGGCACAGCTCGCACAGGTAAAGGTAATCGTGTAATAATCGTTTATTCGCAGTAGTTTAGGTGAAGTTGAGCTGCGGGCGTTAAGCCTGCCGGTTCTCAGCATGTTCGATCATTGGCCGGTCGTGTCCGGCAGCGGCACGACCTTGAGCGGCGTGGTATAGGGTTCCACGCGCAGTGCGTCATTGGAAAACAGCCCAATCTGGCGCAGCGGGGCCTGTTCGAGCGCGCCGGCCTCTGCTTTACGGACGCCATATTGCCAGGCGGTCAGCGTGCCCTTCTCCGCGAGGTGCTTGGCAACGCCACCGGCATTCTTCGCATCGAAAGTCGCGAGCTGATCGTCGTCAAGACCGATAACGATCTCGTCCTTTGCGGTGATCACCTTGAACAACGAGACTTTCGAAGTCGCGAATGCAGGATGCGACACCACGCTCTCAAGAATGAGACCCGCAAGTGCGATACCAAGCAGCAGACGGTTGGAGCGGACAGACATCGGATTTCAGTTTCTTGGGATTTCTTGTGCTTAACGTCGTGCATGCCGAAACGGCATGGGCAGATTGAAGGCAGTGATCGGGGTTCAGGACAGAAGCGCCCCACGTCTCCTTTGGGTGACGCGGGGCGAACATGTCTTTCAATGATGTGTACTTAGTTACTTCGGCTGCAGTTTCAAGGCAGCGGAGTTGATGCAGTATCGCAACCCGGTGGGGCCGGGACCATCGTTGAACACGTGTCCGAGATGTCCATCGCACTTGGAACACAGCACTTCCGTGCGGATCATGCCGTGGCTGTAGTCCTGTTCTTCATCGACATGACTTTCTCGTGATGGCTGCGTGAAGCTCGGCCAGCCGCAGCCAGAATCGAATTTCGCATCCGACTCGAACAGCGTCTGTCCGCAGCCCGCGCAGACATAGGTGCCTGGCGTTTCGGTGAACTCGTATTCTCCACTGAACGGCCGCTCGGTCGCCTTCTCGCGCAGGATCGCATACTGCATCGGCGTAAGCTGGGCCCGCCATTCGGCTTCGCTTCTGACAATCTTGTCAGCAGTGGATTTGGTATCGGACATCATGCCTCCAGTTCGACCGCTCAGTGCGGAGCCACGTCAGTTCGTGGCCTTTGCCGCATTCACCAGTGTCGGCTTCTCGATGAAATTCCCGGCGAAGATCTTCTTGAGATTCTCGATCTTCGGCAGGTCGTTGTAGACGATATAGGGTTGATTGGGGTGAAGCGTCAGGTAGTCCTGATGGTAGGCCTCGGCTGGATAGAATGCCTGCAACATCCCCAGTTTGGTGACGATCGGCTTCTTGTAGACTTTGGCCGCATTCAGCTGAGCGATATAGGCTTCCGCAACCTTCTTCTGTTCCGGCGTGGTGGCGAAGATTTCCGAGCGATACTGGGTGCCGGTGTCCGGGCCCTGGCGGTTCAGCTGGGTCGGATCATGAGCGACCGAGAAATAGATCTGGAGGATCTTGCCGTAGCTGATCTGCTTCGGGTCGTATTTGATCTCGACGGCCTCGGCATGGCCTGTGGAGCCGGAGCTCACGGCGTTATAATTGGCGTTTGCCTTGCTGCCACCAGAATAGCCTGACACAGCGCTGACCACGCCGCCCGTATGCTGGTAGACGCCCTGCACGCCCCAGAAACAACCGCCCGCGATCACGGCGGTCTGGATGCCATCCGCCGCCTGCGCATCCGTGGCGGGAGCGGGAATGACCACGGCCTCTTCGGATGCAAAGGTTGGCGTAGCCAGAGCGGAACTGGCGGCAAGGGCGCCGGCCACGGCGGCGAACGTGAGACGGCTGAACAGAGAGCGCATAGCGGATCCTCTTGGTGTCGTGTGCCGGTATCGGCAGTCTAGCCCGACGGCACCGGCTGGCAATGGTCAGCGCGATGGGCGGTCACTGGAGATACGAACACCGGCCGGGCGCGTTACAGGCTGTGGCACACGGTTTCGTGAGACACTCTATCCTCAATCCGCATTGGCAAGAGATGGAGACCAGTAGGCGGCCGGACAATGAAAAAGCCGCGAGACGGGCGTCTCGCGGCTTCGTCGGATGGGAAACGTCGACGGGTCTTACGGGCAGGCGTAACGCATGCCGTTCTTGTTGAGATAGGTGCCCGAGGCTGGATCATAGGATCGATAGCGCTGCGCGCAGTAGGCATGGTTCTGTTGCTGCTGGGCGGCCTGCGCCTGACTGGCTGCAATGGCGCCGCCGATGATGGCGCCTGCGGCAAGGCCGCCGATGACGGCGCCGGCACTCGGGCCGCGGCGATAGCCGCCGTGATAACCGTGATGATGGTAATGGCGGCGATAATACTGCACCTGCTCGACGGCCGGGGCGTTATGGCTCACAGCGGCCTGGCTGATCGCGCTCTGGGTCATCAAAGGCGCGGACGCGGCGGGAGCCGCGAACGACACGGCGGTCATGCCGGCAAGAACGACGGCGGCGGCGGACTTCATCAATCGCATTTCGACTCCTGCATGGAAGGTGAGAAGTGAGATCAACGTCTTAAGGACGCGACGGTTTCAGGGCAAAGACATTTAGTTCCTGCGGCATTCGCGCGCAGTTCGCGCGGTGGTGGTCATACCACGATGCTCAATCGCTTGGCGGCGCGCGTGATGCCCGTATAGAGCCATCGCGCGCGGCTGTCCTGGAACGCAAAGCTCTCGTCGAACAGCACCACATCGTCCCATTGCGAGCCCTGGCTCTTGTGCACGGTGAGCACATAGCCGTAGTCGAATTCGTCGTAGGGCTTGCGCTGCTCCCACGGCAGCGTCTCGACACCGCCGGTGAAGCAATCGGCACGCACGGAGACCTTCGTGACCTTCCCGCCAAAATCCTCATCCGGCATGATGCGCATGGTGACGATGGCAGACTTCGACGTCGCCCGGGCACGCACGCGCCATAGGCCGCCGTTAAAGAGCGCCTTCTTGCGGTTGTTGCGCAGACAGACGAGTTTATCGTCGGCAACGGGCAGGGGGTCGGTGAGGCCGAGCTTTTCGCGCACGCGCATATTGTAGGCGCGGCGCGTATTGTTGCGGCCGACCAGCACCTGGTCCGCCGCCATCACCCGCTCCGGATCGAGCGATTTTCGCGAAACGACCTCGCTGTCGCCGAAGGTGCCGAGCGAGAGCGGCCGGCCTTCGCGCACATCCATCGACATGCGCACGATCGGATCGTGTTCTGCCTGGCGATGTACCTCGGTGAGCATCGCGTCCGGCTCGCTCGCGGTGAAGAAACCGCCGCCCTGGATTGGCGGCAGCTGCGCGGGATCGCCGAGCACCAGCAGCGGACAGTCGAAGGAAAGCAGGTCGCGGCCGAGCTCGGCGTCCACCATCGAACATTCATCGACGATGATCAGCTTGGCCTTGGACGCCGGTGCGTCGTCCCAGAGTTCGAAATTCGGCGTTTCCTCGCCGCTCTCGCGGGCGCGATAGATCAACGAATGGATGGTTGAGGCCTCGTGGCAGCCCTTGTTGCGCATCACCAGCGCCGCCTTGCCGGTGAAGGCGGCGAATTTCACATCGCCATCGACGCCCTCGGCGATATGACGTGCCAGCGTGGTCTTGCCGGTGCCGGCGAAGCCGAACAAGCGGAAGACCTGCGGTGTGCTGCCAGTACCGGGCTTGGCTTTCAGCCAAGCGCCTACGGCTTTCAGCGCGGCATCCTGATGCGGGGTGAAACTGGTCATGGTATCTCGGAAGGGGCGCGACGGATCCGGCCGCGACTCAAACCCAGAAGCTAACCATTCGGGCAGCGGGTGCAAGCGCGTCGGTTCCGGCGGCAATATGCCCGTCCTGACGGCTTGCCCGGACGCCTGCGATGTTCCAGTTATGGGCGGTTGAGTGAGGAGACGGCCCTTGGAACGCAGACTGCTTCAAATCGCGCTGGCGATCGTCGGCCTCGTTGCCATGCTGTTCGGTCTTTCCGGCGTCTTGTTCGGCACCAGCCTCGCGGGTATCACGGTCGGTGTCACTCTGGAAGGCTACGTGCGGTTCATCAAGGGCGTGCTGATCGCCGCCGGCTTGATCTATTGGTCGGCGATCCCGCAGGTCGAGAAGCGCGGCGAACGGATTGCTGTGGTCACCTTCATCCTGATGTTCGGCGCCGTCGGGCGTCTCCTGGCGGTGGTTGGCCATGGCTTCCCGACGGTGGGCCTCTTGGTTAGCCTGATCGGGGAATTGATCGTCGTTCCGCTGATTTGGTTGTGGCACCGCCGTCTGGTGCGGCGTGGGGCGCTGGCGTGAAGCGTTTCGGTGTCTGGGCAATCTATATCGTCGGTGCGCTGTCGATCGCCTATCTCGCGCTGTTCGCTTACAATATGTGGCGCAAGCCCGATCTGATGCCCGGCGATCCCATCAAGATCTTCCGCAAGCAGGATGCGCCGAGCTATTCGTAGCTGGCTGCACGATTCGTCGTCGTCCGGTTTGACCGGACGATCCAGTAGACATTAAAGGTCGTGATAGAGCTGGAACGTCGCCATGTACTGGATCACCCGCTTTCGCGGGTGATGACAAGGTGAGGATCAACGGGCGCGGCAACGAGTATTATGCCGCCCCCATCATCCCGCGATAATCGCCGCTGCCGGCACCTGCCGGAGTGATCGGTAGACCGCCATCGGCATATTCATTGAGCTTGTTGCGCAATGTGCGGATCGAGATGCCGAGGATATTCGCTGCATGCGTCCGGTTGCCGAGGCAGTGCTTCAGCGTTTCGAGAATAAGGTCGCGCTCCACATCCGCCACCGTGCGGCCGACCAGCGCGCGCGTCACCTGTTCGGCGGCCATCGTTGCGTGTGCCACCGCCGGCGAGGCCTTGGTGTGATCGAGGCGATCGCCGTCCGGGGTCAGGATCGCATCCGCGCCGATCTCGTCGCCCGACGACATCAGCACCGAGCGGTGAATGGTGTTTTCCAGCTCGCGTACATTGCCCTGCCAGCGATTGCCAGTGAGGATGCGGCGCGCTTCCGCGGAGAGCGGACGCACTGGCACGCCATTGGCCTCGGCATACTTCTTCGCGAAATGCTGGGCCAGTTCGAGAATGTCAGCCGGGCGATCGCGCAGCGCCGGGATCTTCAGATTGACGACGTTGAGGCGAAACAGCAGATCCTCGCGGAACGTGCCGGCCTTCACGGCGTCGGAGAGATTGCGGTTCGACGTCGCGATGATGCGGATGTCCACCGGCACCGGTCTGGTGCCGCCGACGCGGTCGATCACCCGCTCCTGGATCGCGCGCAGCAGCTTGGACTGCAGGCGCACGTCCATTTCCGAGATTTCGTCCAGTAGAAGCGTGCCGCCGGTGGCTTCCTCGAACTTGCCGATACGGCGCGCGATGGCGCCGGTGAAGGCGCCCTTCTCATGGCCGAACAGTTCGGATTCCAGGAGATGCTCGGGGATCGCCGCGCAATTGATGCTGATGAACGGTTTCTTGGCGCGGTTGGAGCGGTTGTGCACGTAGCGCGCCAGCACTTCCTTGCCGGTGCCGCTTTCGCCGGTGATCATCACCGAAGCATCGGAGCCCGCGATCTGCTGTGCCAGTTTCACCACACGGCCCATCACCTCGTCGCGGAAGATCAGGTCGCGCGAGTCGTTGGCGACCGCCGCGAGCACGGCGGCGATCAGCTCGGGCTCCGGCGGCAGCGGGATGTACTCCTTGGCGCCGGCATGGATCGCCGCGACGGCGGCGCGTGCATCGTTGGTGATGCCGCAGGCCACGATCGGCACATGGATATGCTCGGCTTCGAGCCGCATGACGAGATCGCGGATGTCGAGCGCGACATCGACCAGCAGAAGGTCGGCGCCCTTGCCCGATCGCAGGACGTTCATGCTCTGATCGAGGCTCTCGGCATGCACCACCGAGGCACCGTTATCCATGGCGATCTTGGTCGCTGTCGTAAGCTGGCCCTTCAATGTGCCGACGATGAGAAGCCGCATGGTGATCTCCTGTTATCTCTCGCTATGCGCCGCAGCCGCGGGCAAGAATCCGTTAATTGTCGGCCTTGATGATTTCGGTCATGGTGACGCCGAGCTTTTCCTCGACCAGCACGACTTCGCCGCGCGCCACCAGGCGATTGTTCACATAAATGTCGATCGCTTCGCCCACGCGGCGGTCGAGTTCGAGCACGGTGCCGGGTCCAAGCTTGAGCAAATCGCCCACGTCCATCTTGGAGCGCCCGAGCACTGCAGAGACCTGCACAGGCACGTCGAACACCGCTTCCAGATCTGCGGCGATGCGCGTGACATGTTCCTCGTCGGCGTAACCGACATCGCCGGTCACCATCGGATCGCCGGCATTGAGATCGGGCAGCGGCACCTGCGGATCGCTCATGGTTCAGTCCTCTCGGCGCTCAGGCCTGATTGCGGGACGCCATATAGCGCCCGACGAGTTCATTGATCTTGACGTCGATGGAGGCACGGTTCAGCACCACGCCACCGTCTGCCCATTCGATCTTGCAGTCGCCGTTCTCGATCTCGGGAGCCGCAAGGATAACGAGGCGTCCGGCGAAACCGCTCTGCTTCGCCTGCTTCTCGATCCGCTCTTTTGCTTCGTCGTACAGGGCATCATTGACGCGAATCACGAGATGCGGCGTGGCGACCAGGTGGCGGAAGCAGTCATGCACCAGTGCCATGATCTCGGTGAGCGGTTCTCGCGCCATCAGTTCGGTGCACAGTTTTCGCGCGACGGCGATGGCGACATCGACCGCCTCAGTCTCCATTTTAGCCTCGATGCCGTCCACGCTTTGCGCGACGGTCGTCGCGGCAATGCCGATCTGCTCGAGCGCGAGAGCCATGCGGCGGTCTGCTTCGATCTTCGCTTCGCGCTGTGCGGCATCGAAGCCGGCGCGATAGGCATTGGCTTCCGCCTGGGCGATCCTTTCGGCCATCTCCGCCGGCGTGATCACCGGAGCACGGCCGCGATCCGGCACCGCGAAGTCGGTATCGAACAGGAATTTTGCGGGAGCGGCCATCAATACACCAGCTCGTCGTCGGCACGGTTCTTGGTCAGCACGATTTCACCCTTGGCGGCGAGATCCTTGGCAAGGTTCACCAGCAGCGCCTGCGCCTCGTCGACATCGCGCAGACGCACCGGGCCGAGTGCGGCCATGTCGTCGGTCAGCATCTTGGCGGCGCGCGACGACATGTTGCTCATGAAGAAGGCGCGGACTTCTTCATTCGCGCTCTTCAGCGCGATGCCGAGCTTGTCCTTGTCGATATTGCGCATCAACGTCTGTGCCGAGCCGGCATCAAGCTTGATCAGATCGTCGAAGGTGAACATGAGCGCCTTGATACGCTCGGCAGCCTCTCGGTTGTCTTCTTCCAGCGAGGTGATGAAGCGTGTCTCCGTCTGGCGGTCGAAATTGTTGAAGATTTCGGCCATCACCTCATGGGCGTCGCGGCGGCGGGTCTGCGACAGGTTGGACATGAATTCGACGCGGAGTGTCTGCTCGACGCGCTCGATCACTTCCTTCTGTACGGCTTCCATCTTCAGCATGCGGTTGATGACGTCGAGCGCCAGTTCTTCCGGCAGGATGCCGAGCACGCGGGCGGCATGTTCCGGCTTCAGCTTCGACAGCACCACCGCAACGGTTTGCGGATATTCGTTCTTCAGATAGTTGGCGAGCACCTCTTCCTGCACGTTGGAGAGCTTCTCCCACATGTTGCGGCCGGCCGGGCCGCGAATTTCTTCCATGATGCCGGTGACGCGCTCAGCCGGAAGATACTGGGTCAGCAGCCGTTCGGTGGCGTCGTAATTGCCCATCAACGCACCGGATGCCGACATGCGCGACACGAATTCGAGCATCAGGTCTTCGACCGTTTCCGGCTCGATAGTGCCTAGGCTCGACATGTGGGCGGAGAGTTCGCGGACTTCGTCGTCATCGAGCAGCGACCACACCTTGCCGCCATATTTCTCGCCCAGCGCCAGCATCAGGATGGCGGCGCGCTTGGGGCCGCTCAGCGGCTTGGTCGGCGCGCGCCCCGCCTGACGCGCGGCAAGGCCGGCGACGACGCTCTGGATGTCGCTGGTGTTGTCGCCTGTGGTTGCGGGAACAGCTGCCATCGGGGTTATGCCGGCTCCTGCAGCCACTGACGAATGATAGCTGCGGTTTCATTGGGATTGCGGTCTGCCAATTCACCGACGCGGTGCACCGACTGGGCATGAACCTGGCCCTGAATGGTGGCGACGTCGATCATGTTGGTGCCGGTTGCGGCGACGAGAGTCTGTCCGTCCGCGCCTACCGTGACATTCTCGGGCAGCGCCATCATGCCGGGGGGCGGCGCCAGAGCGGTAGACGGTGTCTCCGGGGTGAGGATGCGGCGGACCAGCGGGCGGACGACCATGAAGACGACAACGAGGCCGAGCAGCATCATCACGCCGAGCTCGATGACGTTCATCACGTCATCCTTGGTGAATTGCAGATTGCCGAACAGGCCGGTGGGTTCGGCCGCCGGCGGCATGGCAGGGCCTTCTGCGAATTTCAGATTGACCACTTCGACCTGGTCGCCGCGCTTCTGGTCGAATCCGATGGCGGAGCGGACGAGGGCGGCGATCCGATCGAGCTCTTCCTTTGGGCGCTGCGCATAGATCAGCTCGCCCTTTTCGTTCCTGCTGTAGCTGCCGTCTACCAGCACCGCCACCGAGATGCGATTGACGCGGCCGGCTTCGGTCACCTCGGTCTTGGTGATGCGGGAGATTTCGTAGTTGTTGGTCTCTTCCGACTTCTTGCTCTGGTCTTTTGCATTGTTGGGCGCGTTGCCCTGGGGCTGATTGCCGGGAAGCTCGTTGTTGACCGTGACCTGACCATCGCGCTCGCCGGTGACCGATTGCTCCTCGCGAGTCTGGCTGGAGCGCAGCACCCGGCCTTCAGGGTCGAACTTGTCGGAGGTCTGGGTCACCTTGTTGTAGTCGAAATCAGCGGTGAGCTGGACCCGGGCGCGGCCGGAGCCGACCACCGAGGAAACGATCGCCTCCACCTGGTTGCGCATCCGCTTCTCGAAGGCGGTGCGGCGTTCGTCGCCGGTGGCACCCTCCGAGGTGGGATCGGCGGCGCCGTCGGCAAGGAGTTGGCCGGCCTCGTCGACGATGGAAACGCGGCTCGGCTTCAGTCCGTTGACGGCCGAGGCGACCACGTGACGGATCGCTCGGACCTGCTGTTGGTCGAGCGTGCCGCGGACGCGGACGACAATCGAGGCCGAAGGCTCAGGAGCCTCGCGCGAAAACAGCGGACGTTCGGGAAGTACCAGATGGACACGGGCGGACTGCACCCGGTCGAGCGCCCGGATGGTGCGGGCGAGCTCACCTTCCAGGGCACGCAAGTGATTGATGTTCTGGACGAAACTGGTTGTGCCGAGGGAGTCCGACTTGTCGAAGATCTCGTAGCCGACGCCGCCGCCTTTGGGCAGGCCGCCTTCGGCCAGTTTCATCCGCAGACGGGTGACCCTGTCCTTCGGCACCATGATGGCCGCGCCGTCATTCTTGATCTCATAGGGGATGGCCTGGCGTTCCAGGTCCTTGATGATCGCCGACGAGTCCTCGACTGTCAGGTCGGTGAACAGCGTGGTCATCTGTGGCGTCGTCACGCGCATGATGATGAAGGCGAAGAAGCCGACCAGCGCGACTGTGACGGCGAACATCGCTGCCAGGCGCGCGGCGCCGAGACCTTTGAGAAAACTGATCAGACTCTGCACAACTGGCCCCTGAGATTCGGTCTCCGAGACCGACTGGGCAAATTTTGCCGAGGTATGGTTTCCAGTTGGTTAACGTGGGTTAACGTCTCGCCACATATTCGCCAAACGGCAAAAACCGGCTTCCCAAGAGAAAGCCGGTTTTCATCGAATTCGAACCGTTAAGATGTTGTTTACTGGCGATACTGCTGGATGCGGGTAGTCCGCAGGCCGGCCAGACCGTGCTGGTCGATGGAGAACTGCCAGGACAGGAACTCATCCACGGTCAGCGTGTAGCGGCTGCAGGCTTCTTCCAGAGAGAGAAGGCCACCGCGGACAGCGGCAACGACTTCGGCCTTGCGGCGGATCACCCAGCGCTTCGTTCCCGGCGCGGGCAGATCGGCAATAGTTAATGGGCTGCCGTCAGGCCCGATGACGTATTTGACCCTCGGGCGATGGGGTTCTGTCATGGCTTACTCACACTACTCTTAACCACTGAACTCACAGAAACAAACTACGCCCGCCGGCTTAAAATATGACTAATCCCACAACTCCAATGCGAATAGACTTTATGAAAGGGTTTGTTGACGATTTGGCAAAGGGGAGGGCGGTTGCTCGCAACCCGGCCGTATACCGTAGGGCGGATTAGCGAAGCGTAATCCGCCGCGGAAGTTCAGCCATGACCTCGGTCGGCGGATTACGGCTTGGCCTAATCCGCCCTACGATCGCGTTAGGATTACGTGGTCGGGGTTGGCGTCGTCGTCGGGCGCACCACGCGCTTGATCTTGTCGACGGTATAGTTGCTGCCATTGATCGACAGCAGCGCCGGACTGGCTGACAGATCGACGGAGTCGACAATGCCCTGCACCTCTGTCGAGATCGCGACGTCCTTGCCGTTGTTGTCCTTGCCGGTCGCCGTCAGCGTGTATGAGCCTTCGGGATATTGCACGCCGTCATTGCCCTTGCCATCCCAGACGAAGCTCGCATTGCCCTGTTTGATCGAGTAGTTGCCGGAATAGACGACGCTGCCGGCCGCATTGGTGATGCTGATCTGCGCCGTGGTGTCCTTGTCCGCTAGCAGGTTCCAGGTCGCCGAGGTCTTGAACTGTGCGGTCGAACCATCGACGGCGACATTGTTGCCGACATAGACCAGCGCCTGTGTCGCTTGCGTCGACTTCTCCATCTCGACCAGCGACTTCATGTAGTCGTTCGACTTCAGTTGTTGTTCGACCTGGGCGAACTGTACGAGCTGCTGAGTGAACTGGTTGGTATCGAGCGGGTCGAGTGGGTTCTGGTTCTGCAACTGCGTGGTGAGCAGCGTCAGGAAGGTCTGGAAGTTATCCGCGATGCCTGTTGTCGCGCTCGCGTTGGTGCTCGAACTCGTGTTCGTCGAGGTACCGGAGACGACGGGGCTGGAGATCGTTGGGTCCACTGCCATGGTTCACTCCTCAGATACTGATGTCGACGCCGCCATTGGCGCCATACATGCGGCCGTAACCACGTGCTGAAGGGGCCACGGTGACGGTGTCGTCGTCATTGATGGTCAGGCGGTGCGCATGGCGGCTGGACTGATCGCCATTCTGTTGCTGTTGTTGCTGCGGAGACTGATCGCGCAGCGAGAACTGCAGGCCGCTGTCATTGGTCTTGAGGCCGGCCTGTTCGAGCGCGCGCTGCAATTGCGGCGCATCCTGGCGCAGCATGGTCAGCGTCTCCGGTTTCTCGACCGTGAGATGCGAGGTGACATTGCCATGCTTGTCCACTTCGAGGCGGACATCGATGCGACCGAGCTCGGCGGGATCGAGGCGGATGTCGAACGACGTCTTGCCGGCCTTGGCCGATTGCGCGATCTCGACGGCGACGCCGGATAGCGGCACTGGTGGATTGGCGGCGACTTGTGGCTGAAGCTGCTGAGCGGCGGCGATGTTGTTGGTTGTCTGCAGATGCGTTGGCTGCGGCAGCGGCGCGGCCTGATCGAGTAAAGCCGTCTGCGGCGCCTGCTCGATGCGATGCGTGTGGGTTTGCTCCGCCGTGGGCTTCGTATCGGTCTTTGCCGTAGCGGTGGCATCCGGTTTCGGGGCCGGGTTTGCAGGCTGATCTGTCTTGGCTTCGGTCGTTGGCTTTGAAGCGACGGCGCCATCGGCAGGCGTAGCTGATGCAGAAACGTCAGTCTTGCCGTCTGGCTTTGCGTCACCGGCGGACGTGATCGCAGTCTTTGTCGTTTCGCCGCCTTCGATCTTCTTCAAACCCTTGGCGGCAGCCGGCGTCGCGCCCGCGATCATGGCGGCGAATTTCGCTTCGGCTTCGGCGGGAGCCTCAGCCGGCAGAGCGCTGGCCTCGGGCGCGGCGGCCTCACCGGCGTCGAGCTTGGCTTTCAAAGCAGCGGCAGCGGCGATGGCGAGCGGTTGCGAGTTGCCGGTCGTGTCGGGCGTCACGCCGGCAGCAGCGGTCGCATCGGTGGCCGGTGCGTTGGAGGCTGCGACGGCAACCGGCACGATCTCAGGCGCCACTGTCTGTGCGACGATGTCCGAATCCGCGTCGTCGGTCGCGGAGGAGTCGTCGCTTGCGGCATTCTTGTGACCTTCAGTCGAATCGGCTTTTGAATCAGAGGCTTGATCGGATTTCGACGGCTTGTCGTCTTTGCGTGAGGTTTTGTCGGTTCGCGTCGCGCCCGTTGCGGCTTCCGTGCGGCGGTCTTGCGGCGACGATGTGGCGCGATCATCGCGACGATCGGCGGCTTTCGGGCGATCCGCAGCTGGGCGATCGTCGCGTCGAGCGGGGGCCGGGACGTCAGGGCGGGCCGCCGGGGCAGGGGAGATGTCTGCACTGGGGCTGTTCTGTTCGACCAGCGAACCGAAGTATCCCGATACGGACGGCGTCTCGTCGCGTGCAGATTTAGCGCGCGCGGACTGCGGCGAGAGGTTCGAGGCGATATCGGACGAGACGCTAACCACGGGCGGCCTTTCGAGAACGGTTCCAGCTCTCTTTCAGCAAGGACCGGGCCAGCGATCTGCCACTACACATATTTCATATATTTCAATAGGTTATGTCGGTTCCGACATCTGTTCCGGGTGTCAGTCCGCCCCTCCGTTTCTGCCCGGCGGCAAGATTTGCCGTTCGCAGACGGCCTGCCGCGATTGATTGAGATCAAGGCCGCCTATATTAAAGTGCATCATTCCAGCCATCGTCGGACTTCAGTTAAGTTCCGGGATTGCCTCATGTTTTCCCGATCGTCTCGGTTTTATCCGGGGCGGTCACAGCTCATGGCCTTGAACCATGCTCAACAGTCTCGATCTCGAAGGTCGTCCGGAGGACACGCGGGTTGTCGTCGCCATGTCCGGTGGCGTCGACTCGTCGGCCACGGCGGCGCTGTTGAAGTCGCAAGGTTATGACGTCGTCGGCATCACCTTGCAGCTTTACGATCATGGCGCCGCGATGCATCGCAAGGGGGCGTGCTGTGCCGGGCGGGACATTCACGATGCGCGCGATGTGGCGGAGCGGATCGGGATTCCGCATTACGTGCTGGATTATGAGTCCAAGTTTCGCGAGCAGGTGATCGACAATTTTGCCGCGAGCTACGCACTCGGCGAAACGCCGGTGCCGTGCATCGAGTGCAATCGCTCGGTGAAGTTCAAGGATCTCCTGGCGACTGCACGAGAACTCGGTGCGCAGGCGCTCGCCACTGGACATTATGTAGCGTCGCGTCGTCTCGCCGATGGATCGCGCAGCATGGTTTGCGCGGCCGACAGCGATCGCGACCAGAGCTACTTCCTGTTCGCGACCACGCAGGAGCAGCTCGACTATCTTCGCTTCCCGCTCGGCGACATGAGCAAGCCGCAGACGCGCGAACTCGCGCGGCAATTCGGGCTCTCGGTTGCCGACAAGCACGACAGTCAGGACATCTGCTTCGTACCCACCGGCCGCTATACCGATATCGTCGAACGCCTGAAGCCCAATGCCATGGAGCCTGGTGACATCGTCGATACCGACGGGCACGTGATCGGCCGCCATCACGGCATCGCTCATTTCACTGTCGGCCAGCGCCGCGGCCTCGGCATCGCGTCCTCGGCGCCGCTCTATGTGATCCGCCTCGATGCGGAGGCGCGCCGTGTCGTGGTCGGTCCGCGCGAGGCGCTGCGCATGCACCGGATCGCGCTGCGCGACGTCAACTGGATCGGCGGCGGTTCCATCGACGCGGCCATCGGCAACGGCCTCGAAATCTTTGTTCGCGTGCGTTCGACACGCCCGCCACAGCCGGCCTGGCTGCGCGTCGTCAATGGCGGTTACGAGGTCGAGCTGGTCGGCGGCGAGGAGGGGGTGTCGCCCGGCCAGGCCTGTGTGTTCTATGACGCGCAGAGCGGACAGGCCCGCGTGCTCGGCGGTGGATTCATCAAGAGCGCTGCGGCGAAAAGCTCTTTAGGCGCGGCCAATCGCGATGCTAATGTCGCCGACGTCGCAGCGATGCGCGTCTAAGAGTTTCAAGGCAGGGGCATGGCTGGCGATATCGACCGCGCGGGGGTCGCGAAGGCTTACGGGCGCTGGGCGCCGGTTTACGACATGGTATTCGGCAAGGTGTTCGATGAAGGTCGTCGCTCGACCATCAGCGAAGCCGATCGCATTGGCGGCCGTGTCCTCGACGTCGGTATCGGCACCGGCCTGTCGCTGCTCGACTATGCCCGCACCACGCAGATCTGCGGCGTCGACATTTCCGAGCCGATGCTGCGCCGGGCGCATGAGCGCGTCCGCAAGCACAATCTCACCAATGTCGAAACGCTTGCGGTGATGGATGCGAAGAATCTCGCATTTCCCGACAATCATTTCGACGCCGTGGTGGCGCAATATGTGATCACGGCGGTGCCGGACCCGGAAGCGACGCTGGACGATTTCATCCGCGTGCTGAAGCCGGGCGGCGAGCTCATCCTCGTCAATCACATCGGCGCTGAAAGCGGCCCGCGCAAACTGTTCGAACTGGCCTTCGCGCCGCTGGCACGCCGTCTCGGCTGGCGTCCGGAGTTCCCGTGGGCGCGACTGGCGAACTGGGCTCGGGCTCATGGCGGCGTCACGCTCGCCGAACGCCGTCCGATGCCGCCGATGGGGCATTTCTCGCTGATCAGGTATGTGAAGGGCTGATCGTCTTTTCCCTCCCCACCCGGCGAAGCCGCGCCCCATTCGCTTCGCTCCGGGGAGGAAGACCGCTGGCATCGGTGTCCTTTTTACGGAACATCCTTCATCGCCTGCCGTTGCCACGGCATGAGGATGAATCGCTCGCTGCTCATTGCAGGTTTCATAATCGCCGGCGCCCATGCTGCGTTGGCGCAGGCGCCGCCTGCGCCATCGACGCCTCCAGCGCAGACTGCGCCGCCCGCGGTCGATCGCGCCAACACCAATTGCACGCCGACGCGGACGGATTCACAAGGCGTCATCACGCCGAAGGGCAGCGGCAAGAGTACGGAAAATCTCGGCGACAAGCTCGCCAAATCGGATGGTGTGCTCTGTCCGCCAAGCAATGTCGATCCGGCCATGCGCGCACCGACGCCGAAGTCGGATGACAGCAATACGCCGGTGATCCCGCCGCCGGGAAGTCCGGGCGGGGATCAGAGCGTCAGGCCGAAGTGATGCGTCTCCCCCGCAAGCGGCGGGGCTATCGCACATGAAATGCGAGAAGCATCTTGAAATGCGAGAAGCATCTTGCGGCCATCCTTCGAGACGCGGCCAAGCGGCCGCTCCTCAGAGCCTGACTCATAAAGCGGTCGAGGTGGTTTTCGACTGCTTTTGCTCGGAACAATGCCCGTTCAGCTCAGGATCTAGATTCTCCGCCCCTCATCCTGAGGAGCCGCGAAGCGGCGTCTCCCAGCGAATGGCGTAGCCATTCGCAAGGGATGGCCGAAAAGCGCCGAGCCAAGCGATCTCATGGTTCGAGACGGCGCTGTCAGCGGCGCAATTGCGCCGCTAGGCCTCCTCACCATGAGGGATAGAGTCTGTTACGCTCCGTCTGGGCGACCAGCAGCGCCAAACTACTGACTGCATTTCCAGTCAGACACTCAGGATGAGGACCGAGTATGGCGCTATAGAAGACCCTCATGGTGAGGAGCCCGCGAAGCGGGCGTCTCGAACCATGTAGGCCCAGCACTATCTCCATCTCTCAAACGCCATATGCGATAGCCATGCCGCAAGCGGGCGAGCTTGGAAGCTACACCCTCGGCACCGACACCGGCCGCGCTTCGCGTGCCTGCGCGGCCAGCCTGATGCCGGCATTCGGTGCGCCGAACCCCTGATAGTTACGCCGCTCCACGATCTCGAAGAAGAAGCGCTCGTCGAAGACATGCGTGTAGATCTGGAAGAACTCACCGTCGCCTTCGCGGTCGTAGAGAATCCGGTTGTCGCGCAGAATTGTCATGAGTTCGTTGTCGAGGCCGTATTTGGCTTCGAGATCGTCGTAGTAGTTGTCGGGGATGCGCAGGAAGGTCGCTCCGCGGGCGCGCATGGCGGCGACGGTCCTGAAGATGTCGTCGCAGACAAACGCGATGTGCTGCACGCCGGAGCCGAAGAATTCCGAGATGAAGCGGTTCGACAGCGTACGTGTCGCCGACGAACCGTTGAGCACCATGCGCAGCGACCGGTTTGGCGCAATCAGGGCCTGACTCTGCACGAGACCGACAGGATCGGGCACCTCCATCTGCGGCAGACGCTGCAAATCGAGAATGCCGGTATAGAACAGCAGCCAGGACAGCATCTCGTCATAGGGCATGGATTGCGAGATATGATCGACGGCGATCAGGTGATCGGCGCCGGCATCGCTGCGCAGAGGCTCGAAATCCGTGTCCCAGTTGTTGCCGGCGGCGTCGAGGAAATAAAGCAGGCTGCCGCCGACGCCGTGAATGGCCGGGATTTCGAGTTCGCCGGGGCCGACCGGTTGGTAGAAAGTGCGTGCCTGCAATGCCTCGGCGCGCGCCATGGTCTGCCTGGCATTGCCGACATCGAGCGCGATGGCGCAGACACCGGCGCCGTGCGTCACGTAGTGCGAATGCGCGAAGCCGTCGGGCTCGCTGTTGACCACGAGATCGATCGATCCCTGCGACCAGCGCTCGACATCCTTGCTGCGATGGGCGCCGGTCTTGCGGAAACCGAGCTGGCCCAGCCAGCGCGATAGTTCCGCGGCCTTGGTCTCGTTGACGGCGAATTCGAGGAAGCCCGTGCCGAGCGTCGGCGATTTCGGCGCCAATGCCTCAGGAGCCTGCGCGAGTTGATCCTGCAACAGGATCAGCGAGCGTAGGCCATCGGTGGCGGTACGCACGGCGGAGCCGGCGCGGAACTGGTCGTTGAAGATTTCGAGAGACCACGGGCCGCGATAGCCGGCCGCCTGTACAGCTTCCATGAATGTCACCACCGGCAGATCGCCCTGGCCGGGGAAGCAGCGGAAATGCCGGCTCCATGACAGCACGTCGAGGCCGAGCTTCGGTGCATCGGCAAGCTGCACGAGGAAGATCTTGTCGGCGGGGATCGAGGCGATGGGGCCGGTGGGAAAGCCGGGGGCGAGCGCGTGAAAACTGTCGAGGATGACGCCGATATTCTTGTGATCGGCGCGGCGCACGATTTCCCAGGCGTCGCGGTAGTCGTTCACATGCGCACCCCAGGCGAGCGCTTCATAGCCCACCTTGATGTTGTGTTTCGCAGCGAGGTCGCCGAGTTCGCGGAAATCAGCGGCCGCGCGGTCGATACCGCCGAGCGATGTGGGCGAGATGTTGCTGCAGACCAGCATCAGGTCGGTGCGCAGCTCGTGCATCAGCGCGAACTTGCGCTCGGCGCGGGCAAAGTTGCGGCTGCGCTGCGGCTCCGGCATGCCTTCGAAATCGCGAAACGGCTGGAAGGCACAAATCTTGAGGTTCAGTTCGCCGCAGAGATCGCTGACATCGCGGGGCGAGCCGTTGAAGGAGAGCAGGTCGGCCTCGAAGATCTCGACCTCCTCGAAGCCTGCCGCCGCGATGGCGCGGAGCTTTTCATCCAGCGTGCCGGAGAGCGAGACCGTCGCGATCGAGCGGGTATTCATGCTGCCGTCTCCTCCATGGCAGCTAGGCTGCCGTTTCTTCCATAGCGCCGCCCAAGAAGAGTTGTCCGATGCGGGGATCGTTCAGCACCTTGTCGGCGCGGTCCATCAGGCGGGTCTGGCCGAGTTCGAGCACAATGCCGAAATCGGAAATTTCCAGCGCCGAGCGCGCGTTCTGCTCGATCATGAGAATGGAGACACCTTTGTCGCGCAGCTCCTTCAGGATGTTGAAGGTCTGCTGCACCATCAGCGGCGACAGGCCGATGGAGGGCTCGTCGATCAGCACGAGCTGCGGATTGAGCAGGAGGCCGCGGGCGATCTCGAGCTGCTTCTGCTCGCCGCCGGAGAGCGTGGAAGCTTGCTGGGTCGCCTTGGCGCGAAGCACCGGGAATTTGTCCAATGCAGATTCGATGCGCGCGGGCAGATCGGTGATGTCGCGGCCGGCGGCGACGGCGCCGAGCTCGATATTGTGGCGCACCGATAGTTCCGGGAAGATGTTGCGGCCCTGCGGCACATAGCAGATGCCGGCGGACAGCAGCGCGCGCTGGCTGAGGCCGGTGACGTCGCGGTCCTTGAAGATGACCTTGCCGTCGCGAAGTTTGAGCAGGCCGAAGATCGCCTTGAACACGGTAGATTTGCCGGCACCGTTCGGCCCGATGACGGTGGTGATCGATCCCGCCGGCACCGAGAATGTCGTGCCGTTGAGGATCGTCATCTTGCCGTAGCCGCCGACGAGGTTCTGGACGTGGAGGATGTCGTCGCTCATGGGATGCTCCTTTATGTCCCGGGCGCGCTGCAGCGTGTAACGCTGCTGCGCAGAACCGGGACCGTTCCAGACACCGGAGTTTGATACGGTCCCGGCTCTGCGAAGCAGCACTGCGTGCTGCATCGCGTCCGGGACAGGATTTTGTGTGAAACACCCATTCTCAATGCCCCAGATACGCTTCGATCACGGCGGGATTGGCGCGGACCTCATCGGGCCGGCCCATGGCCAGCACCTTGCCTTCGGCCATCACCATCACGCGTGTGCACAGCGACATCACGAATTCCATATTGTGCTCGATGACGACGAAGGTGGCGCGCTTCTCCTGATTGATGGCGCGCAGGCGATCCTTGAGATCGGCCAGCATCGTGAGATTGACGCCGCCGGCGGGCTCATCGAGCAGCACCAGACGCGGCCCGCCCATAAAAGCCATGGCGGCGTCGAGCAGTTTCTGCTGGCCGTAAGAGAGGCCGCCGGCGGGCTCGTCGGCGAGATGGTCGAGCTTGAAGAAGCCGATCATCTGGTTGGCGGCCTCCGTGAGGCCGGCGTCGGAGGGACCGATGAGCCGCGTCAGCATGTTACCCTGATGCTCCTGGCCGGCGAGGATCAGGTTCTCGCGCACCGAGAGCTTTGGAAACACCTGCAGGAGCTGGAAGGTGCGGCTGACCCCGAGCTTGTTGAGTTCGGACGGACGCAGGCCGGTGACGCTGCGGCCATCGAGCTTCACCTCGCCATCTGATGGGGTGAGCTGGCCGAGGATGCAGTTGAACAGCGTGGACTTGCCGCATCCGTTCGGGCCGATCAGGCCGAGGATCTCGCCCTCCTGCACATCGAAGGACACGCCGTTGACCGCGGTGATGCCGCCAAAACGCTTGCTGATATTGGAGACTTCGAGGACGGCGCTCACGGCGTCACCTCCAGCTTGGCTGTCGCGGTTGCACGTTTGGCCGAGGCAGCCTTGGTGCGGCGCTCGGCGATGAAGCGATCAAGGATGCCGAGAATGCCGGATGGCGAGTAGATCAGCAGGCCGATGACGGCGACGGCATAGAGCATCAGGTAATAGCCTTGCGTGAAGCGCAGCCATTCCGGCAGCAGCACGGCGATCATCGCGCCGAGGAACGGGCCGAAGAAGAAACCGGATCCGCCGACGATCACCATCATCAGCAGATCGAGCGACAGCGACAAATGGAACGGCACGGGATCGACATACTGCGTCAGCGGCGCATAGAGCACGCCGGCAACGCCGCCGAGCGCCGAGCCGATGGCAAACGCCATCAGCGTGTAATGGCGGGTGTCGATGCCGAGCGACAGCGCGCGAACCGGGTTTTCGCGCAGCGCCACGAAAGCGCGGCCCCAGGGCGAGCGGATCAGCCACCAGACGGCGAGCGAGACGAGGCCGAGCGATCCCAGGCAGAAGTAATAGAACGGCAGCGGCCGCCGTGTGGGGTAGCCGAAGATCTCAGGCCGCGGGATGTTGCTGATGCCGTAGATGCCCTTGGTGAGCCATTCCTCGTTGCGGAAGACGAGGAAGGCCAGGGTCGAGAAGGCGAGGGTGACGAAAGCGAGATAATGGTGCTGCACGCGCAAGGCGGGGTAGCCCAAAATCCAGCCGACGGCGAAGCACAGCACGATGGCGACAGCGAGAGCGGCGATCAGCGGGATGCCTGATGAGGTCATGATCGCCGCCGTATAGGCGCCGATGCCGACAAAGGCGCCCTGCGCCAGCGAGACCTGGCCGGCATAGCCGAGGGTGAGATTGAGGCCCATGGCGGCGATGGTCATCACGGCCCACTGGCTGAGGATGAACAGGCCGTAGCGGTTGAAATTCATCGGCACGACGATGAGGGCCGCGATGACGACCACGCCTAAGCCGAGCTTGAGCAGTTTGGTGTTCATACGGTGCGCTCCTCGGGACGGCCGAGCAGGCCCTGCGGGCGGAACAGGATGATCGCGATCAAGAGCACCAGCGGCACGGCGGCGCGATATTGCGTCGAGACATAGGCGGCGGCGAGATTATCGACCACGCCGATCAGGAGGCCGCCGGCGATGGCACCGCGGATCTGGTTGAAGCCGCCGACGATGGCGGCGATGAAGGCGGCTTGCCCGAGCACTTCGCCGTTGGAGAATTTGGCGAGATAGATCGGGGTGATCAGCAGCGAAGCGAGCGCGACCAGGAAGGCGTTGATCAGGAAGGTCAGCAGGATCATGCGCTCGACCGGCACGCCGATGATGCGCGCGACGGTCGGATTCTGCGCGGCGGCCTGCATCTGGTGGCCGATGGAGGTGCGGTTCAGCAGCAGCGTCAGCGCGACCACGGCAATGACGGCGACGGCGAGCACGCCGAGGCTCTGCAGCGCGACGGCACGGCCGAGGATGAGAATGTCACCGGTGGGCACGATGGACGGGAAGGGCGAGGCCTCCGCGCTCCAGAACTGTTTGGCGGATTCCTTGATGCCGATGGCCAGCGCCATGGTGGCGATGGCGAGCGGCAGCACGCCATGGCGCAGCATCGGATCGACCAGCAGCAGCTTGAAGCCGAGGCCGAGCAACAACATCGACAGCGCGATGCCGACCAGGATGGCGACCCAGAACGGCGCACCGACATGCAGCACCCCGAGCATCAGGAAGGCCGGCAGCATGACGAATTCGCCCTGGGCGAAATTGATGGTCTGCGAGGTCTGCCACAGCAGCGTGAAACCGACCGCGACGATGGCGTAGATGGCGCCAGTGGCGAGACCTGCGATCAGGAGGTCGAGAAGATTGGACATGGTGGCGTTCCAGATTTAACGGCGCATCGATGCGCCGACGGTGCGCTCCCTCTCCCCCGATGCGAAGCGAAGCTTCGCTAGAGGGGAGAGGGCGGGGGTGAGGGGGCGCCACAGGCGACGTCGGTTGTGGGAGCCCCCTCACCCGGCGCTACGCGCCGACCTCTCCCCGGAGGGGAGAGGTGAAGGAAGAAAGGGCCGTCAGTTGCTCAGCTTCGGCAGCACCTGCTTGACGACCTGCTTGCCCTCGACGATCTCCACGAGGAATCCCTGGCGGTCGATGTCGCCATTGGCGTCGAAGGTGGCGTCCATCAGGATGCCCGGCTCCTTGGCGGCGGTGATGGTGAAGCCGTGCAGGGCATCGGCAAAGCCCTTGCTGTCCACCTTGCCCATCTTTTCGGTGGTGGCCTTGATCATGTAGATGGCCAGCCAGCCCTTGAGGCCGTTATGGTCGGGGACGTAATTGTACTTCTTCACGAATTTTTCGCGGAACGCCTTGATCAGTTCGACCGGCGCGTCGGTGGTGAGGCCGACATGGCCGCGGGCGCCGTTGGCCGCATCGCCGGCGAGTTCGACCACCTTCTGGCCCACCAGCGTGGTCTCGCCGACCAGCGGCACGGTGATGCCCTGGCGCTTCAGCTCCTTGAGCATGCGCGCGCTCTCTTCCTCGTTGACATAAACGAAGACCGCATCCGGCGCCGCCGCCTTGATCTTGGTGACGTCGGCGGCGAAGTCGGCTTGTCCGGCTTCGGTGGAGAGATCGGCCGCGACCTTGATATTGTACTTGGCGAATTCCTTGATGATGGAATCGCGCCCGCCCTTGCCGAAGTCGTTGTTGACCCAGACGACGGCGACCGATTTGGCCTTCAGCTCGTCATTGATGTATTTCGCGACCTTCGGCATCGAGGACTGCTGGCCGAACGAGGTGCGGAACAGATATTTGTTGCCGGCCTGGGTGAGTTCGGCCGCTTCGCCGCCCATGATCTGCGCGATGCCGGCTTCCGCCGCGAGCGGCGCCGTCACCTTCACCGAACCGGAATAACCGGGACCGAGCAGTACATAAGGCTCGGCATCGAGCGCCTTCTGCACCTGGGCGCGGGCGACGCCGGGATTGGACTGCGAGTCCGCATGCGTCACTTCCAGCTTGCGGCCGAGCACGCCGCCCTTGCTGTTGATCTCCTCGATGGCGAGGTCGATGCCGTTCTTCCAGTTATTGCCGACGGTGGCGCCGCCGCCCGAGAGTTCGGCAACATTGGCGAGCTTGATCGACTGCGCGGATGCGGGGATGGACAAGGCGGTGGCGAGCAAAACGCTCGCCCAGAATACGGGCTTCATGGTTTCCTCCGGTGTGTTGTTCGTTCGATTGTAGCTGCGGCCTTATGGTGACCGCTTGGGTTGGTCAGGCAGCGCTTGGCGGATACCTCTTCCTCATGATGTCATCGAAAGCAATTCCCATTTCGGAGGCTGACGGCGCCATGCCGGTGAACAGTTCGAAGGCGTCGGCCGCCTGATAGATCGCGAGGTCGCGGCCGGTCATCACCTGCGCGCCCCGTGCCTTGGCGGCGGTGAGCAACGGCGTCCACAGCGGCGAATAGACGGCGTCGGCAACCCACAGGCCGGCATGGAGCAGCGCGTCCGGCACCGGCGTGCCGAGATTTGGCAACATGCCGATGGGCGTGCCGTTGACCAGGCCGGCGGCGCCGGCGACGGCATCCTCGACGCTTCCGACGCGGCGTATGGGCTGACGATCTTCGAGCTGGGCGACGAGCTGGTCAGCCTTGGCGAGGTCGGTGTCGAAGACACGGATCTCGGCGACGTTCAGACTCGCCAGCGCGAAGGCAATGGCTTTGCCAACGCCGCCGGTGCCGATCACCGCCACCGGGCCGCGCTGCGAGCGAGCGACGAAATCCCGGGCCGCGCGGGCGAAGCCGGAGGTGTCGGTGTTATGGCCCGTCAGCCTGCCGCCGCGTACGACGACGGTGTTCACGGCGCCGATGGCGCGGGCGCCGGGAGAGAGGTCATCAAGCAGCTCGACCACGGCCTCCTTATAGGGGAAGGTGACATTGATACCGGCAAAGCCGAGCTTGCGAATGCCGTCGAGAATACCGCGCAACTCGTCGCGTCCCGCACCGGCGATCTCGATGAGCTGATAGTGGCAGCGCGCGCCCAGCGCCTCGGCCGCCCGCTCATGCATCGCGGGCGACGCGGAATGCGCGATCGGCGCACCGAGCAGGCCGGTAAGGAAGCGGGCGGACGGGACAGAAGCGTTCATGGCGATAACGGTCTTGGTGTTAAAAGTCCTGGCGAACCTCGTGTTGACAGGACAACCGGGGAAAAGATAGCGCCGGCGGCGTCTAACACAATTATCCTGTTATCCCCCAAACATAACATCATGTTAATTTCTTGCGGGCCCGCGTGGCGGCCTTGCCAGCGGCGTTGGCGCCGGGATTGACCGCCTGCATCTCGGCGCGCAGGCAGGCGATGAAATGCTCGATATGAAGCGAGAGCGGCGCCCCGCGTTTCACGGCGATATAGGCGTTGAATACGGTGGGCTCGGCGATGCGGATGATGTGCACGCCGGGATAGCCGCCATGGGCCACGGTGAACTGGTCGATGACCGCGATGCCCAGCCCGGCCTTGACCAGCGCGCAGACCGTGGTGCCGAAGCGTGCGCGGATGGTGATGTTGTATGTGAGCTTATTGCGGGCGAAGATTTCGGCCATGATGCGGCCATACGGATCGTTCGGATCGATGCCGATCAGCGGGTATTTGATAATCTCCCTGGCCGAGACTTCCTTGCGGCCGGCGAGTTCATGGCCTTCCGGTACGATGCAGAACAGCTCGCCCGAGGCCAACGGCAGGAAATCGAGCCCGGAATGCTCGAGCCGGTAGCTCATGGCGACGCAGTCGCCGCGACCGAGCAGCAGATAGTCGATGGCTTCCTCGAGCTTGAGGATGTTGATGTCGATGCGCAGATCCGGATAGCGGCGGCGCACCTGCTCGATAGCACGGGGCACCATCACCTGCGAGATCGACGGCACAGAACCGATGCGCAGTTCCGAAAACGTACCCTGGCCGATCTTGGAGATGATCTCGGTGAGGTCGTCCACTTTCTTGTAGACGCCGTTGATCTGCTCGAAAATGCTCTGTGCTTCCGGTGTCGGAAAATAACGACCGTTCTGACGCTGGAAAAAGCGGATGCCGAGCGACTTTTCCGTGTATTTCACCAGACGGCTGATGCCCGGTGCAGACACATTCAGCAATTTTGCAGCGCCGCCGATGGTGCCCGTCACCATCACGGCACGGATCACTTCCACCTGGCGCAGGGTCATCATCGGCAAAACCTCGGGTTACCTTAATAGGGCAGAGATGCGGGGCATTCTGGCGAAAACAGGTGCGTGGCAACCGTCGGAGGAGGCCGTATTGCCGGCAGTTCGGTGTCGCTCCTGCATTCTCGCGCGTCAGTTGCGGAGAAGATTACTCAAATTTTACGAATTGGTCGTGCTCCAATTAACGCAAGTTGTAGCGGCTCGATTGTAGAACGTCTCCGTTGGTCTATTTAAGGGGTCTGTCGCTATGGTCACGATCCAGTTCGAGGTTCAATGCGCGTCGCTGTCGTACATGATTGGCTCTATACGCTGGGCGGCGCCGAACAGGTGTTACGCGAAATCCTGCGATGCTATCCGACCGCGGACGTGTTTACGCTGTTCGACGCGCTGACACCCGAGGATCGCGAGAAAATCGGTTTCAAGAAAGCGCGCACCAGCTTCCTGCAGCGCATGCCGTTCATCAAGACGAAACATCGCGCCTATCTGCCGCTGATGCCGATCGCCATCGAACAGTTCGATCTGTCGGGTTACGATCTGGTGATCTCGTCGAGCTACGCGGTGGCCAAGGGCGTCATCACCGGCCCTAATCAGCTGCACGTGTCCTATGTGCATTCGCCGATGCGCTATGCCTGGGATCTGCAGCACGAATATCTCAACGAAGGCGGCTATACCGCCGGCATCAAGAGTGCATTGGCACGTGCGCTGCTGCATCGAATTCGCATCTGGGACACGCGCACGGCGCACGGGCCCGATGCGATGATGGCCAATTCCAACTTTGTCGCCAAGCGTATCAAGAAGGTTTACGGCCGCGACGCCAGGGTGATCTATCCGCCGGTCACCATGTCGTCGCTGCCGAAGGATCTGCCCGTCGGCGACCATTTCCTCGCCGCGAGCCGGCTGGTGCCTTACAAGCGCATCGAGGCCGTCATTGAGGCCTTCAACAGCATGCCCGATCAGAAGCTGGTTGTCGCCGGGGATGGCCCCGAAGCCGAGCGACTGAAGGCATTGGCAGGGCCGAATGTGACCTTTGCGGGCTTCGTCAGCGATGAGCGCTTGCGCGAATTGATGGCAACGGCGCGGGCTTTCGTATTCGCGGCGGAAGAGGATTTCGGCATTATCGTCGTCGAAGCGCAATCCGAAGGTGCGCCGGTGCTGGCGCTGGGCCGCGGTGGCGCGCGCGAGACGGTGTCGGCCTCGCCCGAGCTGCGCACCGGCATGTTCTTCGATGCCAATGAACCGGGGGCGATCGCCGAATGCGTGCGTGCCTTCATTGCGCGCGAGCACGAATTTTCCCGCGATGTCTGCCGCGCCCACGCGCAGAAATTCTCGGCCGAGCGTTTTCGCGGCGAACTCGTGGGGTTCGTCAACGACAACATGAAAGGTTTTACCGGCGAGCGGCGCCGCAATCGCGGGCCGGCGCCGGACGGCAGCAATTTCAAGCGTCGCTGGAGCGACACGCAGGACAATGGACGCGCGCTGGATGAAGGTGATCGCAGGGCGCAGGGGTGAGGTTCTTACCTCTCCCCGCTTGCGGGGACAGGTCGTCATTCGCATGCGAAGCGTGTGAATGGCGGGTGAGGGGGACTCTCCGCGAACTCTGCAGCGTGTGGAGAGTCCCCCTCATCCATCGCCGCTTCGCGGCGCCACCTTACTCCCCACAAGCGGGGAAGAAAGGATTTACGCACTCGCCTGCGGCCTGTAGTCGGGAAAACGCGACAGAAAGGCTTCTTTCACGGCTTTGAGCTGCGCGATGCTGCCGGCGAGTTCGCGGATCCGGCGCTGGCCGTTCTTGATCTCGGTCTCGAACAGATCGAGATGATGGCTGTCAAGGCTTTCGCGGGTCAGATACTCGTCGTCGCCATTGCCGAACGTGACGGCGGCGCGGGCTAGCACGTCATCGACGCGTTTGGTGAGGCCGGCCTGTTCGGCCTCGGCCCCAGCCAGCGCCTGCTCGATGGCACTCATCACGGCATCGAGGCGTTCGCGATCGGTCTCGGCATCGCGCTCCGGTGAGCGTGCGCGGAACTCGCGTTCGCCGACGATGCTGCGCAGATAGGTCTGGGCGCGTGAACGCAGGAATGTCTGGAACATGGCGTGCCCGTCCGGTCCCGCGCGGCGGCATGCTGCGCGATGGCGCAGTGTGACCGGCCATGGTGAGCAATCGGTTAAGAATGGGGGAACTCCGCGCCCTTCATGGTGAGGAGCGGCCACAAGCCGCGTCTCGAACCATGAGATGGCCTGGCTCGGAGCCTTTCGGCCATCCTTCGAGACGCCGCTGCGCGGCTCCTCAGGATGAGGGACGGAGAATAGAGATACAGAGTTGAACGCGGCATTGTCCGAGCAAAAGCCGTCGAAAAGCGCCGCCAACCGCTTTATGAGTCGGACTCTCGGGGCGAGGGGCGGACGAGATCGTAGGATGGGGTATCGCTGCAGCGCTGCGTACCTCCGCTCCACCATTTACGGGTTCGGAGCGTCCTCACAAAATGTCGCGATCACGATATCGATCCGTTTGTTCAGCGCGCGGCGGTTGATGCGATAACTTCCGTCCACCATCAGGCGAAAATGGTCGTTGCTGAACACGGCGCCCAGCATCATGTCGGCCACGGTCTGGATCGGCGTGTCGCGCAGCGCCGGTTTCAGCTGCACGCGCCTGACGCAGGTGATGATACCCTCCGAGCCGCTGTTGAAAATCACTTCGCTGAAAATGGTGGCAAGCGCAGGTGACTGCCGGCGCTCGGCGATGAGGAGGCGATGCAGCGCGATCTCATCCGGGGCGAGGACGATATCGGCGATCTTCCGCAGCGCGCGGCGCAAGTCTTCAATGGCCGATGCATGGGTCTGCGGCGCATCGAGAAACGCGAAGCGTTGCAGATTGGCAGTCAGCATGGCGCGGAACAGGTCGCTCTTGCTGTCGAACAGCTTGTACAGCGTCTTCTTCGACATGCCGGCGGCGCCGGCGATGTCGTCCATGGTGGTGGCGGCAAACCCCTTGTCGCCGAATGTCGTCTTGGCGACAGCCAGAAGATGCGGGATACGCTCGGCAGACGGATTGGTCATAGGGGCAGGCGATGTCATGCGCTGGTCATTTTGCTGCGGCAAAACGCGCCCCCGCGGTTTCCTGGCGCCGGCCGATGCAACCATTGAACGTCTACTCCGTTATACGAGCCGCCTCACAAACGCTTGAGCGGAACTGACCCGCCGGGCGCTTGACTTCGCGGGAGGAAACTAGCAAGTTTCCTAAGCGGAAACCAGAGAGTTTCCCAAAATTTCCTACAGCCACTGCACCGTGCGGGATTGCGCGATGTCGTGCGCCGTTTTTGCATCGGTGATGGTAATGGCATCTGGAATTGGTCGTCCTCTTGTCCTGATCGGTCTGCTCGCGCTGGTGGGGTGCGGCAAGCCTGCATCGGAAGCCAAGGCTCCGCCTCCGCCGGAAGTCGGCGTGATGACGCTGAAGCCGCAGGAGGCCGTGGTGTCGACCGTGCTGCCCGGTCGTGTCGTTGCCCATCAGGTGTCCGAAGTGCGTCCGCAGGTGACCGGCATCCTGCAGCGGCGTGTCTTCACCGAAGGCGCCGAGGTCAAGGAAGGCGAGCTGCTCTACCAGATCGATCCGGTACAATACCAGGCTGCGCTCGAAAGCGCGGAAGCAGCCGTGCTGAAGGCGCAGGCCAATCTCGCGCTGGTGCGACTGACCGCGGAGCGCAAGACGCAATTGCTGAAGACCAATGCGGCGAGCCAACAGGATGTGGACAGCGCGATGGCCTCCTTCAAGCAGGGCGAAGCCGATCTGAAATCGGCGGAAGCCAATCGCGACACGGCAGCGATCGCGCTCGATCGCACCAAGGTGCTGGCGCCGATCTCGGGTCGCATCGGCAAGTCTGCCATCACACCGGGCGCTTTGGTCACTGCGAGCCAGCAGAACGCGATGACCACGATCCAGCAACTCGATCCCGTCTATGTCGATCTCGATCAGGCGACGTCGGAAATGGATCGTATCCGCAGTGAGATCGCCGGCGGGCGGCTGAAGCGCCCCAGCGGCGGGGTCGAGATCGAACTGGTGCTCGAAAATGGCCGAACCCATCCGCAAAAGGGCAAGTTCGGCTTTACCGATTCCAGCGTCAACGAGACCACGGGCTCGGTATCGACGCGAGCGATTTTCGCCAATCCCGAACGCAACCTGCTTCCGGGCATGTATGTGCGCGCGCGTGTTGTCGCCGGCGTCGATCCGAAGGCGATCCTGATCCCGCAGCGCGCGGTATCGCGCAATCCGCGCGGTGAGGCGGTGGCGATGTTCGTGGACAAGGACGGCAAGGTCGAGCAGCGCGTGCTGAAGGTGGCGCAGGCCATCGGGCCAAACTGGTTGGTCGATGACGGCGCGCGGGAAGGCGACCGCGTCATTCTCGACGGGTTGCAGAAGGCGAGGCCGGGACAGGTGGTGAAGACCATCGATGTGACGGTGGACCCGGCGACCGGTCTGACCCGGACACCGGGCAGGGAAGCCAATGCGGCCGGCGTCGGCGAGACGCGCAAGGACTGATCGATCATGTCGCACTTCTTCATCAAGCGGCCGATCTTCGCCTGGGTCCTGGCGATCCTGATCATGTTCGGCGGCGTGCTGGCGATCTTCAAGCTGCCGATCGCCCAGTATCCGCAGATCGCGCCGACGGTGATTACCATCACCGCGAATTATCCGGGCGCGAATGCGACCACGGCTGAGAACTCGGTGACCAAGGTCATCGAGCAGAACATGACCGGCGTCGATTATCTGCAATACATGTCGTCCTATTCGACCTCGACCGGCGTGGTGCAGATCTCCATCACCTTCACCAACGAGGCGAATGCCGACATCGCGCAGGTGCAGGTGCAGAACAAGCTGCAGCTCGCGATGCCGCTGTTGCCGCAGGTGGTGCAGCAGCAGGGCATCCGCGTGGTCAAGTCGTCGTCGAGCTTCCTGATGGTGCTCGGCTTCGTCTCCGAAGACGGCTCGATGAATGCCAGCGACATCGCCGATTACGTGGCAAGCACGATCAACGAGCCGATCAGCCGTGTCTCCGGCGTCGGCCAGGTGCAGCTGTTCGGTGCCGAATATGCCATGCGCATCTGGCTCGATGCCGACAAGCTGACCAAATACAATCTGATGCCGAGCGACGTCACGCAGGCGATCCAGGCGCAGAACACGCAGGTGACCGCGGGCCAGCTCGGCGGGTTGCCGGCGGTGGACGGGCAGCAGCTCAACGCCACCATCACGTCGCAAAGCCGTTTGCAGACCATCGAGCAGTTCCAGGACATCATCCTGCGGACTTCGACGTCCGGCCAGACCGTGCGCATCAAGGATGTGGCGCGGGTCGAGCTCGGTTCGAAGAGCTATGACGCGGTGGCGCGTTACAACGCCAAGCCGGCGGCCGGCATGGGCATCAGTCTTGCGACCGGCGCCAATGCGGTCGCGACCTCGGAAGGCGTGAAGGCGCGGATCAATCAGCTCACGGCGAACATGCCGGCGGGACTGAAGGTGATCTATCCCTACGACACCACGCCCTTCGTGAAGCTTTCCATCGAGAAGGTCGTGCACACGCTGTTCGAAGCCGTGGTGCTGGTCTTCCTGGTGATGTTCCTGTTCCTGCAGAGCTGGCGTGCGACCATCATTCCGACCATCGCGGTGCCGGTGGTGCTGCTCGGCACCTTCGGCATCCTCTCGATCGCGGGGTACTCCATCAACACGTTGACCATGTTCGCCATGGTGCTGGCCATCGGCCTGCTCGTCGACGACGCCATCGTCGTGGTGGAAAACGTCGAGCGCGTGATGGAGGAGGAGGGACTGTCGCCACGCGAGGCGACCGAGAAATCCATGAACGAAATCACCGGCGCGCTGGTCGGCATCGGTGTCGTGCTCTCCGCCGTGTTCATTCCGATGGCGTTCTTCTCGGGCTCGGTGGGCATCATTTATCGGCAATTCGCCTTGACCATCGTATCCGCGATGGTGCTCTCGGTGCTGGTGGCGCTGATCCTGACGCCGGCGCTCTGCGCGACGATTTTGAAGAAGCCGGAAAAAGGCCATCACGAGAAGCGCGGCTTCTTTGGCTGGTTCAATCGCAATTTCGATCGGACCTCGCGTGGCTATCAGTCGACCACCGGCCGCTTCGTCAAGCGACCTGCAGGTACGCTGCTGGCTTTCGTCGCTGTGGTCGTCGGCATGGTGTTCCTGTTCGTGCGGCTGCCGTCGTCGTTCCTGCCCGACGAAGACCAGGGCACGATCATCACGCTGGTGCAGTTGCCGGTCGGCGCCACGGCCGGTCGGACGTTGGATGTGATCAAGCAGGTCGAGCATCAGTATATGGAGAACGAGAAGGACGCCGTGCAGGGCGTGTTCGCCGTGCGGGGCTTCTCCTTTGCCGGCCAGGGCCAGAATGTCGGCCTCGCTTTCGTCAGCCTGAAGCCGTTCGCGCAGCGTGAAGATCACGAGAAATCCGCGCAGGCCGTGGCGCGGCGCGCGATGGGCGCATTCTCGAAGATCCGCGATGCGATGGCCTTCGCGGTGCTGCCGCCGTCATTGCCGGGTTTCGGTAACGCCTCGGGCTTCGACTTCTATCTGCAGGATAGCGGTAATGCCGGCCACGAGGAGCTGTTGAAGACGCGCAATCAGTTGCTGGGTGCCCTCAGCGGCGATCCGCGGGTCGCGCAGGCGCGGCCCAATGGTCAGGACGATACGCCGCAATTCAACCTCGATATCGATCAGGCCAAGGCGACGGCACTGGGCGTCAACCTGAACGATCTCAACACGACGCTCTCGGCAGCGTGGGGCGGCGCCTATGTGAACGACTTCATCGATCGCGGCCGCGTCAAGCAGGTCTATGTGCAGGGCGATGCCGCCTTCCGCATGGATACCAATGACATCGGTAAATGGTATGTCCGCAACTCGTCGGGCGCGATGGTGCCGTTCTCGGCTTTTGCCACCAGCCGCTGGAGCTACGGTTCGCCTCGCCTGGAACGCTACAATGGTGTCGCGGCCGTACAGATCCAGGGCCAGGCCTCACCGGGCACGAGCTCCGGTACGGCGATGCTGGCGGTGGACGAGCAGATGAAGAAACTGCCGGCCGGCTATACGCATGAATGGACAGGCCTGTCGTTCCAGGAACGCCTTACCGGTAGCCAGACGCTGTATCTCTATGCGATCTCGGTGCTGATCGTGTTCCTCAGCCTGGCGGCGCTCTATGAGAGCTGGTCGATCCCGTTCGCCGTCATGCTGTCGGTGCCGATCGGTATTCTCGGCGCGCTCGGTGCCGCGACCTTGTTCGGGCAGAATAACGACGTCTATTTCCAGGTCGGCCTGCTCACCACCATCGGCCTGTCGGCGAAGAACGCGATCCTGATTGTCGAATTCGCCATCGAGCAGCAGCAGAAGGGACTGTCCTTGATCGAGGCGACGTTGCACGCTGCGCGGCAGCGCCTGCGGCCGATCCTGATGACCTCAATGGCTTTCGTGCTCGGCGTGCTGCCGCTGGCGCTCGCCACGGGGGCCGGCTCGGCAAGCCAGAACGCCATCGGTATCGGCGTCGCCGGCGGCATGGTGACGGCCACGGTGCTCGGCGTGTTCTTCGTGCCAGTGCTCTATGTGCTGGTGCGCAAGGTTTTTCCGGGTGGTTCCAAGTCCACAAGTGCGTCAAGCGCACATCCGGCAGCCACTCCGGCAGCCACTCCGGCAGAGTGACCCAGACTATTGTTTGGCGCATGATCTTGTCCGAAAACCGGTATCCACTTTTCGGGATCATGCTCCAGCGTGTACATCATCCCGAACACATGGCTTCGGGATGAGACATGCAGGGGCTGGACTGGGATCTGCTGCGCACCTTTTCCGTGATCGCGGGGGAAGCGAGCCTTACGCGCGCCGGCGCACTGCTCAAGGTCAGCGCACAGACGGTGAGCCGGCGGCTCGCCGAGCTCGAGGCGATCACCGGCGTCCGGCTGATCGCTCGGTCGCTGGAGGGATATTCGCTCACACCGGCTGGCGAACGGCTCAGCGTACAGCTCGAGAATATGCGGCTTGAAGCGGTGCGGATCGAATCCGTGATCGCCGAAATTCGCGAGCAGCCGGTCGGCAATGTCAGGCTCTCGATCACCGAGGTGCTGTCCGGCCCGTGGCTGATGGGCGCCATTGCCGAATTCAATCGCCGCTATCCCGACATCATGCTGGAGATCCGCGTTGACGGCTGGCCGGCCTCGGTGCGGCGGCGCGAGGCCGATATCGTGCTGCGGCTTTTCGGGCCGGGCAATGAAAATCTGGTCGGCCGCAAGGTGGGACGGCTGGGCGTGGGCGTATTCGCATCGAAGGCCTATGCACGCGCGCACGGGCTGCCGAAAACGCGCGAGGAATGGGAGGGCTACAGCTCCATCGGCCTTGTTGGCGAGAGTCCGCTGATGGAGTGGTTCGACAGCGTCTCGCGCCATTCGCGCCGTGTGCTGCAGTGCTCGTCGCATACGGACTTGATGGCAGCGGCGCGCGCCGGCCTCGGCTTCGCGCCTTTGATGTGCATTTCAGGCGATGCCGACAAATCTCTGGTGCGCGTGCTGCCCGAAAAACTGCGCAGCTCCACCGAGATCTGGATGCTGTCGCATCCCGATCTGGTGGATGCGCCGCAGATCCGAGCGGTGCTGGATTTCATCGCGGAGCAGGCGAAGAAGGATCAGACGAGACTGTTGGGGTAGGCACTCTGCCCTCATCCTGAGAGTCTGACTCATAAAGCGGTCTGGAGCGCTTTTCGACTGCTTTTGCTCGGGACAATGCCGGGTTCAACTCAGTATCTCGCTTCTCCGTCCCTCATCCTGAGGAGCCGCGCAGCGGCGTCTCGAAGGATGGCCGCACACTCTGAGCCAGGCGAGCTCATGGTTCGAGACGGCGCAAGTGCGTCTCCTCACCATGAGGGACCGAGTGTGGTGGCTTCCAAATATGGCGGACAGCATCTCCATATTTGAAGCTCTCCGCCCCGGCGTTTCCCGCTATCATCCGTCCCAATCAAAACCGGGATGGAACACTCATGTCGCTGCCGTCGATCTTTCAGAACCGTCTGTCCGTGCCTGTGATGGGCTCGCCGCTGTTTCTCGTCTCGGGACCGGAACTTGTCATCGCCCAGTGCAAAGCAGGTATTGTCGGCTCATTCCCCGCGCTCAATGCGCGCCCTGTCTCCGTGCTCGGCGAGTGGCTGACGCGGATCGAGAACGAACTCGCTGAATATGCCGCAAAGAATCCGCATCTGCCGGTCGCGCCCTATGCGGTGAACCAGATCTGCCATCCCTCCAATGATCGCCTGCATGCAGATATGGAAATCTGCGTGAAGCATAAAGTGCCGGCGATCATCACCAGCCTGCAATTGCCGCAGTCGGTCGTCGATGCCGCGCATTCCTATGGCGGCAAGGTGTTTCACGACGTCACCACCATCCGGCATGCGCGTCGCGCGGCCGAGATGGGCGTGGATGGCCTGATCCTCGTCTGTGCCGGGGCGGGTGGCCATGCCGGCACGTTGTCGCCTTTCGCATTGCTGCGCGAAGTGCGCCAGTGGTTCTCGGGTACGATCCTGCTGTCCGGCTCCATCGCGGATGGTTACGGCATCGCCGCCGCGCAGATGATGGGTGCCGACATGGCCTATATGGGCACGCGCTTCATTGCCACGCGGGAAGCCAATGCGGTTGAGGGCTACAAACAGTCGCTGATCGACTATGCCGCCGGCGACATCGTCTATACCAACCTGATCACCGGAGTTCACGGCAATTATCTCGCGCCGTCGCTGGCCGCAGCCGGGCTCGATCCCGCCAATCTGCCGGTGTCCGACAAATCGAAAATGAATTTCGGCTCCGGCGGCAACACCAAGGCCAAGGCCTGGAAGGACATCTGGGGCGCGGGACAGGGGCTCGGCTCGATCAAGGACGCGCCGGACGTGGCCACCGTTGTCGAGCGGCTACGCGACGAATATGCGCGGGCCATCGCTGATTTCGGCGGCAAGCAGATCGCCGTGCGGCGGGCGGTCGCGGCCTGATGGCGGATCGTCTCGGCAAAGCTGCCGCGGCGTGGTTTGCGGAGAAGGTGCGCCCGCGGCTATCGGTGCCAGTGATTGCGGCGCCGATGTTTCGCGTGTCGGGGACCGATCTTGTCATCGCGTCCTGCAAGGCCGGCGTGATCGGCGCGTTCCCCACCGCGAATTGCCGCAGCGATGCGGAATTCGCCGGATGGCTGCAGCGGATCGCCGATGCGTTGGGACCGGACGACGCGCCGTATTGCCCGAACCTGATCATCCGCCGCGAAACGTTGCAGGAGGATGTCGCCGCGGTGATCCGGCAGGGCTGCGAGATGGTGATCACCAGCGTTGGTCCGCCCGACGCCGTCGTGGGTCCGCTGCACGAGGCCGGCTGCATGGTATTTGCCGATGTCGCGTCGATCCGCCATGCCAAGAAGGCGATCGCGGCGGGCGTCGATGGCCTGATCCTGCTCACCGCAGGTGCGGGCGGACAGACCGGTTGGGTCAATGGGTTCTCCTTCACCCGCGCGGTGCGCGCGTTCTGGGACGGGCCGATCGTGCTGGCCGGCGGCGTATCGGACGGCGAAGCAGTGTTTGCCGCCGAAGTGCTGGGCTGCGATCTCAGCTATATGGGGACCAAATTCATCGCGACCGAAGAGAGCATGGCGGAGCCGGACTACAAGGCGATGCTGGTATCGTCCGAACTCGACGACATCCTGCTGTCGCGCGCCTTCACTGGGCTCGAAACCAATACGCTGATCCCGTCCATCGTCGCCGCCGGCCTCGATCCGAAGAACCTGCCGACCGACATGACCAAGGAGCGCGCCGACGCCCTGTATGGCCGCAACGGCACCTCCGGCGTGAAGCGCTGGCGCGATACGTGGAGTGCGGGGCATTCGGTGTCGGGCGTGCATGCCATCGAACCGGTGGCGACGCTGGTTGCGCGGACACGGGATCAATATGAGGCGGTGCGTGAGGCGACGTTGAAGACGTTGGAAAAGAAGTAGGATGGTAGAGCGTAGCGAACCCCATCATTCCGTCGATTGTCGCGGACTCGGCTGATGGGTTTCGCTCCGCCGCTAACGCGCCTGCGCTCTACCCTCCTACGAACAACGAATAAAAAACAGGGCGGAACGCATGAGCGTACATGAATCTCCCACCAATTTCGCGCTGACGACGCGGGCCTTGCTGCGCCACGGTCGCGGCATTGCCTTCAAGACCAAGACCGTGGAATGGACCGGCGCCGCAACGCTGGAATTTGTAGCGCGTGCACAGAGGCTGCTCGCGGCGAGCGGCGTGACGCCGACCTCGACGGTCGCGCTGCTCACCTCGAACCGCGCAGAGACCTGGTGCTTTGGCATCGCCGCGCAGGGGCTCGGGGCGAAGGTCACGTCGCTTCATGCGCTGGGTTCGGCCGAGGCGCATCGCTTTCAGATCGAGGATTCCGAAGCCGTCGTGCTGGTGCTTGATAGCTCACACTATCTCGCACGTGGCGCCGAATTGCAGGCCGGGCTGCCGGATCTGAAAATCCTCACGCTCGGACCTGCGCCTTACGGCACCGATGCACTCGCAGCCATCGAAGCGGGCGGCACGTCCTCCATCACCGATCTCTCGCAGCCGCATATGATCGCATCTCTGAACTATACCGGCGGGACCACCGGCCGCGCCAAGGGCGTGCTGCGCTCGTCCGGCGCCATGGCGGCGATGGCGGCCAGCGTGCTCAGCGAATTCGAATTGCCGAGCATTCCGCGTTATCTCGCGGTGGCGCCGATCAGCCATGTGTCCGGCACCAACGTGGTGCCAACTCTGCTGCGCGGCGGCACCGTGCATCTGCTTGACAGGTTCGATCCCGAAGTCCTGCTCGCCACCATCGCGAAGGAGCGGATCAACTTCACGCTGATGGTGCCGACCATGATCTATGGCGTGCTGGATCATCCCGACATCGACAAGCATGACTTGTCGTCGCTCGAACTTCTGCTTTACGGCGCCTCGGCGATGTCGCCGAACCGGCTGCGCGAAGGCATCGAGCGGCTAGGGCCCGTGTTCTCGCAGCTTTATGGCCAGACCGAATGCTATCCGATCGCCACGCTGCCGAAGCGCGACCATGACTTGAGGCGGCCTGAACTGTTCGAGGCCTGCGGTTTTCCGACGGCGATCTGTCAGGTGCGCCTGCTCGACGACGACAACAATGATGTCGAACCCGGCCAACCCGGCGAGATCTGCGCGCGCGGGCCGCTGGTGATGTCGGAATACTGGAAGCAGCCGGAGCAGACCGCGCAGGCGCTGAGCGGCGGCTGGCTGCATACCGGCGACATCGCCCGTGCCGACGAGGAAGGCCGGCTCTATATCGTCGATCGCAAGAAGGACATGATTGTCTCCGGCGGCTTCAACGTCTATCCGCGCGAGATCGAGGATGCGCTGTCGGCGCATCCGGCAGTGGGCATGACGGCTGTCATCGGCGTGCCCGATGAGAAGTGGGGCGAGAGCGTGTTCGCGCTGGTGGTGCGGCGACGGGACAGCAATGCGTCGGAAGAGGAACTGATCGCGCTGGTGAAGGAGCGCAAGGGCAGCCTCCACGCGCCCAAGCAGATCGCCTTCGTCGATGCCCTCCCGCAGACGCCGCTTGGAAAAATCGACAAGAAGGCGATCCGCGCCAGCTATTGGTCGGATCAGAAACGCCAGGTCGGCTGAAACAACGATTGCCGTAAAGGGCAGCAACACAAGGGAGAGACAGGTGACAGGACAGGCAAATATCGCGCGCGGCGCAATCGCGGCGATCGCTCTGATGGGCAGCGTGACGGCAAGTTGGGCGCAATCGCCGGGTGTCACCGACAAGGAGATCACGCTCGGCACGATCCTGCCGTTCAGCGGGCCGGCGTCGTCCTATGCGACCAGCGGCATGGCCGGCATCGCCTATTTCGACAAGGTCAATGCCGAAGGCGGGATCAATGGCCGGACCATCAAGGTGATCTCCTATGACGATGGCTATTCGCCGCCGAAGACGGTGGAGCAGGCGCGCAAGCTCGTGGAAAGCGACGAGGTGCTGATGCTGTTCTCCACCTTTGGCACGCCGACCAACGTCGCCATCATGAAATACATGAACATCAAGAAGGTGCCGCAGCTTTTTGTCGGGACCGGTGGCACGATCTTCGGCGACCACAAGAAGAATCCATGGACCATGGGTTTTCGCACCAGCTACCAGACCGAAGGGCAGATCTATGCGAAGTATCTGCTGAAGACGAAGTCCGACGCGAAGATCGCGGTGCTTTATCAGAATGACGATTTCGGCAAGGATCATCTCACCGGCCTGCGCGTGGGCCTCGGCGAGGCCGGCAAGAAGATGATCGTGGCAGAGACCGGCTATGAGGTCAGCATGCCGACGGTGGATTCGCAGGTGATGAATCTCAAGGCGTCGGGTGCCGATGTGCTGGTGCTGTTCTCGTCCAACAAGTTCAGCGCCCAGGCGCTGCGCAAGAGCGCCGAAATCGGCTGGAAGCCGCTAACTTTCATCGCGGGCGCCTCGTCATCGGTGGCGGCGGTGATGAAGAATGCCGGCTTCGAGAATGTGCAGGGTGTGATTTCCGGCGCGTTTCAGAAGGACCCGGATGATCCGCAATGGGCCAGGGACGAAGGCGTCGCGCGCTGGCGGGCCTTCATGGAGAAATACTATCCCAAGGGCGACCAGCACGATCTGAATGTTGTGAGCGGCTATAATTCGGCGCAGGTGATCGAGCAGATCCTGAAAGGGCTCGGGAAGGACGTCACCCGCGCGCGCGTGATGGAGGCCGCGAGCAGCCTGAAGGACGTCAAGCTCGATATGCTGTTGCCGGGCATCACCGTCAACACGGCCATAACCGATCACTATCCCGTCGAGCAGCTGCAACTCGTCAAATTCGAGGGCGAACGCTGGAAGCTGTTCGGGGATATCATCGACGGCGGCAAGATCGAGATCGCCGACTGAGCCATATGGCAGTGCAGCATTGGTCCAGCACGGGCGGTGCCGGGAACGGCGCCGCCGTGCCTTTTTGCGTGGCACGGGATGGACGACATTTGCTCGCGGAGGTCCATTCACAAATGCCCGCCCGGGATGTATTGGGGGCGCAGACTGTGGTATACCAACTCTACGAGGACCATCATGCGTGACTTCATGGCCGTTGCCCGTTCCGTCGCCGTTGCCGAGCACGGGATGGCCGCAACCTCGCACCCGCTGGCGACGTTGGCCGCGGTGGAGATGCTGAAGTCAGGCGGCAATGCCATCGACGCGGCGCTGGCGGCGGTGGCCGTGCAATGCGTGGCCGATCCGGCCATGACCGGTATCGGTGGCGACTGTTTCGCGCTCTATTCGCCCAAGGGGGGCGCCCCGATCGCGCTGAACGGTTCCGGCCGCACCCCGGCGAAGATCGATTCCGAGAAATATGCCAATAGCGGCGCACGGGACATTCCGGAAACCTGCGTCGAGACCGTCACCGTACCCGGCGCGATCGATGCATGGTGCACGCTGAGCAAGGATCATGGCTCAAAGCCGCTGGCGGAGGTTTTTGCCGCGGCGATCAACGCTGCCGAGAACGGTTTTATCATCACGCCGCGCGTGGCTGCCGACTGGACTAAATGGCGCCGCAAGCTGGAAGCGCATGCTGACTGTGCCGCGCAATATCTGCCGGGCGGCCATGCGCCGGCCGTCGGCGACAAGCGCGTGCAGCCAGCGCTTGCTGCCACACTGCGCCGTGTCGCCCGCGAAGGGCGCAACGGTTTCTATCAGGGACAGGTGGCCGACGACATCATCACCACGTTGCGCGCCGTCGGCGGCGCCCATGAGGCCGACGATTTCGACGCACAGCGCTCGGACTACGTGACGCCGATCTCGACCAATTATCAGGGCTATGATGTCGTCGAGTGCCCGCCCAACGGTCAGGGGTTGGCGGCGCTGATGATCCTGCGCATGCTGGCGGGCTTCGACATCAAGAGCTTGAGCGAGGCCGACCGCATCCATGTACTCGCCGAGGCGACCAAGGCGGCCTATCGCACCCGCGATGCCTATTTCTGCGATCCGGCGATTGCGCCGACCGATGTGGAACGCTTCCTGTCGGACAAGTTCATCGGTGACCTCCGCGCCAAGATCGACATGAAGAAGGCATCCCCGGAAGAGGAATGGGATTCCGTGATCCACAAGGACACGGTGTATCTCACCGTGGTCGACCGCGATCTCAATGCGGTGTCGCTGATCAATTCGCTGTTCGGCCCGTTCGGCAGCGGCATCTATGCCAAGAAGTCCGGCGTGCTGCTGCATCATCGCGGCTGGAGTTTCCGCGCCAAGCCCGGTCACGTGAATTCGCTCGGCCCGCGCAAGCGGCCGATGCATACGATCATCCCGGGCATGCTGATGAAGGATGGGCGCGCGGTGATGCCGTTCGGTGTGATGGGCGGGCATTATCAGGCCACCGGCCATGCCCAGTTCATCTCCAATGTGCTCGACCTGAAGATGGACATTCAGGAGGCAGCCGAGGCGCCGCGCTCATTCGCAACCAACAATGTGCTGCAGCTCGAAAAGACCATCTCCGAGGCCGTGCGCAACGATCTCGTGGCGCGCGGCCATACACTGCAGATGATGGATACCGGCATCGGCGGCGCCCAGGCGATCCGGATCGATTATCAGCGCGGCGTTCTTCTTGGCGCATCGGACCACCGCAAGGACGGTATGGCGCTCGGCTTCTGATCGAAAGCAATATTCGTCGAGGATGGAACAGCTGATCGGTAAGAACGTTCGCCAGATTCTCAGTTCAGGGCGGCGTCCGGCCTTCACCCGCGTTCCATAGTGCATCGAGTCCGCTGCGGTAGTTCGGGTTCCGCAGGCCGATACCCAGTTCGTTCTTCAGCCGTGTATTGGAAATACGGTTGTTCGATGCGTAGAAGCTGCGGGCCATCGGGCTGAGATCGGCGGTCTCGAAGGCCTGTTCGGGAGGCGGCGGAATCTGCATGAGGCCGGCCGCGTAAGTGACGATATCCTGCGGCGGCGCTGGTTCGTCGTCGCAGACATTCCAGATGCCGGCATGCGGATGTTCGGCAGCGGCTGCGATCGCCCGCACGATGTCGTCGACATGAATGCGGTTGAATACTTGCCCCTGTTTAACGATCCGATGCGCGCTGCCGTTGGCGAGATTGACAAGCGCGTTACGACCGGGGCCATAGATGCCGGCAAGGCGAAGAATGCGAAGGCGATCCCCGCACGTGTTTTGCCACGCCGTCTCCGCGCGAACGCGCAGGCCGCGACGGGTGTCGTCATGAACAACGGCCGCGGTTTCGTCGATCCACGCACCGGCATGATCGGTGTAGATGCCGACGGTCGAGAGATAGATCACGCGCGCTTGGTTCCCCGCGATCTGCTCTCCGAATTGCGCCAGCACGGGATCACCGCTTTTTCCGGGTGGGACCGAAGTCAAAATCAGATCGGCGCGCGCGATACGCTCCGTGATTTCTGGGGCGGCATGCGCATCGTCGAATAGAAGTATATCGAGCGGCTCATCTGCGAGAGATGCGTGGCGCTCTTCGGTGCGTACTGTGCCGGCGATCTCGGCAAAAGCAGCGGCATGCATGCGGATGAAGTAAAGACAGCTATAGCCAAGTCCGAAAACGAACAGACGTTTGCGCAAGATAAGTATCCATATTTGGTCGTCATCGCCGGATGACGTGCTGACGACAGCAATGGCACAAGGACAAGACGAGTGTGTCTTCTCCGTCCGTCTTTGTCATCTGATTGTCATTTAATCCAGATTTCTATTCCGGTGTTGTGGTGCTTGCTGCCGTTGGCTTGCTTCGATAAGAACGACGCAATGCAGCATCGCACAATCGCGACGTTGTGTCGGGTTGTTTCATTCGAAGTCCGCAGGATGCGTCTCAGTCAGCGTTTGGGTGACCTGAATCCGGGGAGGGGCTTCGATGCGTTGGCACGGGGTCTTGGTCGCTTGCGCTCTGGATGCCGCATTCAGGCGTTGATGGTGATCGCTGCCATCCTTGCAGGCGGTGCTATAGTGTCGGCGATCGCGGCGAATGACGATCCACATCAGCATGCATCGATCAATTTCAAGATTCCGAGCCAGCCGCTGGCGGCCGCACTGCAGACCTATAGCAAGGTCACTGGCGTGCAATTGCTCTATGAGAGCGATGCTGCCGGGAAGCGTCTCTCGGTACCGGTCGAAGGCGAGTATACGCGCGATGCCGCCTTGCGCATGCTGATTGCGGATACGGATCTGGTGATCCGCTATACGCGTTCCAACTCCATTACGTTGGTGCCGGCGTCTGCCGATCCCGACGCCCCGCCGGAAGCCGTATTCGGCGGGCAGGTCGATCTCACCCTCGACACCCTGGTGGTGCGCAGGCAACGACCAAGCAGCGATCCGTCGCAGTTGCGTGCTTATAGTGGCATTATCCAGTCCGACATCCAGCACGCGCTGCGTAAGGACGCGAAGACACGCAACGGCGCTTACAGTGCGGGCATCAAGCTGTGGATCGATAACCCGCGCACCGTGCGCAAGACCGAATTGTTCCGGTCGTCCGGCGATCAGGAACGCGACGAGACCATCGCGCGTGTGCTCGAGGGCATGCAGGTGAGCCAGGCGCCGCCAGCCAATACGCCTCAGCCCGTCACGGTCATGATCACGGTACGCTAGAGATGGCGGGCAAGCGATCATCGACGATCTGGCAGAGATCCGGAGATGCAGGATTGGATCCTGATTTCGATCTCTATACGGACTCCACATCCGGCACGTGGCGCTGGTTCGTCGGCAGTGCGGTGCTCGTGCCTGTGCTGGTGGTGGCGGGCGTCTACTGGCTGCATCAGGTGCCGGTCGGTCCGGCCGCTCGGCAAGGGCACTCGACGATACAGGTCGAGCTGATTGCAACGCCGTCCCCTGCAATGGAGGTCAGGCAGGCGTCGGTGCAACCAAATCCGCCGATTGTCGATTTCCAGACGGAAGCCAAGATCTCGGAGCAGAGTGTCGCGCCGGTTGAGCAGGAGATTGCTCCGCCGCAACCGCTGATGCGACCGCAACCGGCTGCTGCCCCGGCCCAGAGACCGGCAGGGGGCGGACAACGGCAGGCGATTTCTGCAGGAGCGGCATCGCGCTTTCAGCAGCAGTTACAAACGCATATCGAACGCTACCAACGCGATCCCGGCGCGAGTGGGAAGGTGCTCGTGCTGTTTGCTATGCGTCGGGATGGCACGCTGGTCCGCCTCGACGTGAAAACGAGTTCAGGACGGGCGCTGCTCGATCAGGAAGCGATGGAAACGATTCGGCGCGCGCAACCGCTACCGCGTATTCCGGCCGAGATGCCCGATCTCATTACGGTGTTGCTGCCTGTTGCATTTGATGCACGCTGAACGAAATCCTGCCGCCCCGGGAAATTGGTTCGTTGTTCCGTAATCAATTTGTCATGAGCGGACGGTAACACCCTGCCTGCTGAGGTCGTGATCGGTTCGTGTACAAGGCGGTAACCGTTGAGTGGGGTAGATCGTACAACGTTGCGCGACGTCCTGGCGGCCGATTATACCGGCCTTTTCAGACGTTTGACGCGAAAGCTCGGCTCCTCGGAGCTAGCGGGCGATGCCCTGCAGGAAACTTTTCTGCGCGTCGAACGGATGTCGAATGCTCCGGCGGTCCAGAGCCCGAAAGATTATCTGTTTCGCATCGCGCTCAATGTTGCCACCGACCGTCGCCGAGTCGAACAGCGTCATCTTAGCCTCGATGCTGTCGACGCATTGCTCGACATTCCGGATGATACGCCAGACGCTGCCGCAGTCATGGAGGGGCGTCAGGATATCGAAGCCCTCGATCGTGCGCTGGCGGAATTGCCGGCGCGTGCGCGCCAGGTGTTCATGGCTGCAGTTGTGAAGAAGCAGCCGGACCACGAAATCGCCGCGCAATTGGGCGTGAGTGTCAGAACGGTTGAAATCGATCTGCGCAATGCGTTGAAGCATTGTGCGCAGCGGCTTGACCGCACTTTGATCAGACGGACCGGGGGGCCCCGCCCGCGCTAACGATCGAAGGACCTGCCGCTCATGGCAGGCGAGGACTCCGGCAAGATTTCTCTTTACGGGTTGTTGCTGGAGTTGGCTCGAAACTATCGGGCCACAAAAATCTGTGCCATTAAGCGACGATTCGGCTGCGGGATAGCGTGGCCTCAACCGTCTATTAATCGAGAAGGCACTGTCATCCATTTCGATTCGTCACGTCGGAAACCGCGACATCAATGATCCGCATCATTTCTTCAGTCCAGTTTCTAAACGTCTCAGCGCGAGAGGCTATCGCGTTGATCGTGGGCTGCTGGTTGTGCCCGGGTGACTGAGACGAAGGACGATAACGATTTGCTCGATCGGGCAATCGACTGGGTTGCATTGTTGCGCTCGGGGCGAGCGACCGTTGGTGATGCCGAGCGGTTGCAGCGCTGGCGTGCGCTGAGTCCTGCGCATGAGGCGGCATTCCGGCAGGCTGCGCGCATTTATCGCGATCTTGGCGTTATGGGGACAGAGCTCGAGCGCCGGAAGGTTCGGCCGTTCGTGGCCCGGCGCGTCGTCACGCGGCGCGCATTGATCGGCGGTGCGCTGGCTGCTTCCGTTGCGGGCTATATGGTGGTGAAGCCGCCGCTGGAGCTGTGGCCCTCGCTGGCGGAAATGTCAGCGGACTATCGCACGGCGAAAGGCGAACAGCTTGATGTCGCGCTGACGGATAATGTGTCGCTCAAACTCAATACGCAAACGAGCGTGGCGGTTCGTGGTAGCGGTATCAATCCCCGCATCGAGTTGATTTCCGGAGAAGCTGCAATCAGTTCACGGCGTCTCGTGTCAGAGCCGCTGGTGGTGATTGCTGCGGATGGCCAGATCGCGTCATCGGCGGGGGAAGTGAATGTCCGCTGTATTGATGGTGTCGTGCTCGCCGTCTGTATTCAGGGTTCGATCACTGTGAGTCATGGCGGACGCAGCGTCGAGCTGACCAGCGGCCAGCAGATTGCATATTCAGCGTCGGAGCCGCTCGGTAAGCCTGTCCCCGTCGCCGATCCCGATATGCTCGCGGCGTGGCGGGATAAGTTGTTGGTTTTCAAGGACGAGCCACTTGCAGCGGTGGTCAGCGAAATCAATCGCTATCGTCCCGGCAAGATCGTTGTGACCAGTACTGAGCTGGGGCGACGCTTGGTCAATGGCACCTTCCATATCGATAAGCTTGACGATTTCGTCGCTCAGGTTCGTCAGCTCTACGCGGTGAAAGTGCGGGCGTTGCCCGGCGGCCTCGTTCTGCTCAGCTGACAGTGCGCTGAAATTTTTTGCCGTTCGTTGGCGACGCGGCCGGCGGTGTGGCATTTCTATCACCTTTGTCACCAAGCGATTCGGTCTGCACGTTCTTCTTAATTTTCCTTTGCGGGTTGAACGTCGCCCAAACGTCTTCAGGACGTAGGGACCTGATTGCGAGCGCGCGGCTCGTCGTCCGTGTGCCCTCTTATGGGCTTGATACATGCTTTTTTTTCTCCGAGACGATGTCGGTGCGAAGCTGCCGAAGTGGCGGTTTCTGCAATCTTCGGCTCCGGCAGTCCTGATGCTTGCAAGCATCAGCGCATTCTTTGGCGCTTCTCAGTCGGTTTGCGCGGCGCCAAGCCCGCAGGCGGAAACGAAATCTTCCGATGCGAAGGCGGGCGGTGGCAGGGCTGCCGGTAACAAAACCACGGCCGAAACTCCGCTGGCTGCACCTGCCGCGCCGCTGCAACGTTTCGATATCGACGACTTTGCCGTGCAGGGAGCCGACAAGCTGCCGCAGATCGACGTCGAAGAGGCGATCTATCCCTTCCTCGGCCCTAACCGTACCGCAGACGATGTCGAGAAAGCTCGGGCGGCGCTCGAAAAGGCCTATCACGACAAGGGCTTCCAGACTGTCAGCGTATCGGTCCCACAGCAGAATGCGCTCACCGGTCGAGTGATTCTGAAGGTTACCGAGATGAAAGTCGGCCAGTTGCGCGTGAAAAATTCGCGCTACTTCGATCTCGACAAGGTCAAGGACAGGGCGCCGTCGCTGAAGCCGGGGACCGTGCCGGACTTCAACGCGGTCACCAAGGATATCGTCAGTCTCAACCAGTGGCCAGATCGTCGCGTGACGCCGGCGCTGCGGGCGGGTATCACGCCGGGCACGGTCGATGTCGATTTGAATGTCGAGGACAAAGCGCCGTTCCATGGCAGCGTGGAACTCAACAATCGCCGCTCGCCGAATACGACGGGGTCGAGGCTCATTGGCACGGCGCGTTACGACAATCTGTGGCAGCTCGGCCATTCGTTCAGCTTTACCTATCAGGTCGCGCCGGAAAATTCGAAGGATGCCGAAGTCTTCTCGGCGTCGTATCTCGCGCGTTTCGAGGACATCGACTGGCTGACCGCGCTCGTCTACGGCGTGAAGTCGAGCAGCGATGTCGCCACCGTCGGTGGTATGAATGTTGTCGGCCCCGGCGAGATCATCGGTGCCCGCGCCGTCATGACGCTGCCGGCTCGCGAAAACTTCTTCCATACGCTGTCCATGGGTGTGGACTACAAGCATTTCGGTCAGACGATGCGGAGCACGGCGCCGACCGTCGATGGCATCAACAATTTCAGCACACCGATCACTTATTTCCCGGCGGTCGCCAGCTATGGCGCGACGTTCCAGGGCGAGAAGTCGCTGACCCAGCTCAACGCGTCGATCACCGCGGCCATGCGACCAGCGGGCGATGACTGGCGCCAGTTCGACAACAAGCGCGCCTGGGCGTCCGGCAGTTTCACGCATCTGAACGTCGATCTCGCCCATACGCACGAGCTGCCGGAAGGATTCCAGTTCTGGACCAAGGTCGCGGCGCAGGTCTCCGACGGTCCGCAGGTCTCGAGCGAGCAGTTCAGCGTCGGCGGCATGGATACGGTTCGCGGCTATCTCGAATCCGAAGTGCTCGGTGATGACGGCATCGTCGGAAACATCGAAATCCGCTCTCCCGATGTCGGCAGCATGCTGCAGAAGGAAATGAAGGATGAGACAGGGCAGGGCAATCCACGTTTCACGACTTTTAACGAGTGGCGCTTCTTCGGCTTCGTCGATGCCGGTCATGTCCGCGTGCAGCGCCCGCTGCCCGAACAGCAGACGCGGTTCGACGTCTGGAGCTACGGCGCTGGCACTCGGTTCAAGGTCTTCGAAGGCTTCAATGGCGTCATCGCCTATTCGGTGCCGATGATCAGCCAAGCTTACACGCATGCCAATTCTGGGCGCGTGAACTTCCGTATCTGGGGTGAATTCTGATGACGATGGGGAACGGTCACATGAGCATGGGCGTCTCGGATTTGCGCCGGCGAATGAAGAATGCGGCTGCGGGCCTCGTGCTCGGGTTTGCCGCGGCGATGACGTTGTTTCCGTCCACGGCGAATGCCTGGTGGAACGATGAATGGCAGCTGCGCAAGAAGATCAATATCGATGCGAGTGCCACAGGTGCCAACATCACCGATCCGATCGGTACAGTCCCGGTGCTGGTGCGCCTGCATTCCGGCAACTTCCGTTTTAGCCTTGCCAAGGATGACGGCAGCGACCTGCGCTTCGTCGCCACCGACGATAAGACCCCATTGAAGCATCACATCGAGAAGTGGGATGCGTTGCTCGGTGAGGCGCTGGTCTGGGTGTCGGTGCCGAATGTGGCACCAGGCGCCAAGTCGGATTTCTGGATCTACTACGGCAACAAGAAAGCGGCGGCCGCCAACGATTCCAAAGGCACTTACGATGCCGACACCGCGCTGGTCTATCATTTCAACGAGCGCGGCACGCCGGCGATCGATGCATCGGTCTGGGCCAACAACGCGCAGAGTGTCGGCCAGCCGGCTGACGGTTCGCTGATCGGCACCGGCCTGCGCCTCGACGGTCGCAACATTGTCACGCTGCCGGCTTCGCCGTCGCTGGGCATGGCGGAGGGGGCACCGTTTACCCTGTCGGTCTGGATCAAGCCGGCTGCGGTACAGCCGAATGCTGCTCTTTACAGTCGTCGTGACGGCGCCAACGGTCTGGTGATCGGCATGGACAATGGCGTTCCCTTCGTCGAAGTGAGCAACGCCGCTGGCACCCAGCGTACCGGCGCCGGCGCTCCGATTGCTGCCAATTCCTGGAATCACCTGGCGGTCGTGGCCGCCAGCGGCACCGTCACCCTGCATCTCAACGGCGCCTCCTACGCAGTACTCAATGCGTCCGTCCCGGCCCTGACCGGTGTTGCACGGCTCGGCGGCGATGCCCCGCCGCCGGCCGCCGCTCCGGCAGCGCCAGCAGCTGACGCGGCAGCGCCACCGGCGGACGGCGGGACTCCAGCTGCCGAAGCTCCTGCTTCAGTTCCGGTCGCTGCAGCGATGGCCGGTTTCGTCGGCGACATTGACGAACTGCAGATCTCCAAGATCGCGCGTTCGCCGGGCTTCATCAAATTCACTGCAGTCGAGCAAGGCACCGAGCCCGCCAAGTTGATCGCCTTCAGTAATGATGAAGAGACCGCCAGCTGGCTGTCGGGCCACTTCGCCATCATCCTGAAGGCGGTCACCATCGACGGCTGGATCGTGATCGCGCTCCTGATCGTCATGGCCATCGCGAGCTGGATCGTGACCTGGGACCGCGTCAGCTATATGAAGAAGCAGGCGAAGGCGAACGACCGCTTCATGAAGAGCTTCCGCCAGCTTTCCGACAACCTCACCGCGCTCGATCGTGGCGAGATTGACGAGAATGCCGCCGTGCTCGGAAGCAAACTCAGCGAAGAAGAAGCGCAGATGGTCCGTGCGTCGTCGCTGTACCGCATCTACCACGTCGGCTCCGAGCAGATCAGTAATCGCTTCGCCAATAGCGACATGATCCGCCTGAACGGTGCATCGATCTCGGCAATTCGCGCCGCGCTCGACAGCATGTTCGTCAAGGAAAGCCAACGCCTCAACAAGCTGATGGTGGTGCTGACCATCTCGATTTCGGGCGGCCCCTTCCTCGGCCTGCTCGGCACCGTGGTCGGCGTCATGATCACCTTCGCGGCCATCGCGGAAAGCGGTGACGTCAACGTCAACGCCATCGCGCCAGGTATCGCTGCCGCGCTCGTCGCCACCATCGCCGGCCTGTTCGTCGCTATCCCGGCGCTGTTCGCCTACAACTATCTGGTGACGCGTATCGGCGAGCTGACCTCGGACATGCAGGTGTTCATCGACGAGTTCGTGACCAAGATGGCCGAGTTCTACTCCAGCGAGTCGATCGCGGATCATCGCCAGGCTGCGGAGTAAGTGGCGATGCAGCTCCAGAGCAAAGGTAAGCCGTACGATGATATCAACATCACGCCGATGTTGGACCTCGCTTACGTGCTGCTGATCATTTTTATCGTGATGACCACCGCGACGGTGCAAGGGCAGAAAGTCAATCTGCCCAAAGCATCTGCCGCTCCGAGCCTCGCGACGCCGACCACGAAGGCGATCACCGTCTCCAACGACGGCAAGATCTTCCTCGACACCATTCCGGTGACGTTGCCCGAGCTTGAGCAGCGTCTGGTGCAGCAGAAGGCGCTGACGCCGGAATTCCCAGTTGTGCTGCGCGGCGATGCCCAGACCCAGTACCAAAGCGTGATGGACGTCCTCGATCTGCTGGGCCGCATCGGCCTGTCGCAGGTCGGTCTCGCCACCAAGCCTCTCGTGAAGTAACGCCGTAATGCAGACCGTCAGCCACATCGACGATCATACCAAGGGCGTCTTCGCGACTCTTTGGGGCTGGCTGCGTCGCGGCGTCTCCAGGATGATCGTCGAGCCAGCGGTGCAGGAGAGTGGCGCGCTATCGCCAGCCAATGCCAGTCTTCCTCAGGAGCAGGGCATTGTCCTGCCGTTCCCGTTGCGGGGCGAAGCATTGCTGGTTCGGCTCGCCGAGCTGCTGCGCCGCCGTGTCGGAGAACTGGTGCCGCGCAGCGAACGTCTGTCGCTCCTATTGTCGCATCATCCAGCGCTGCGCCTGTCCATCGACGAAAGTGCATTCGTCGAGTTCGACGCGCCGACCGCCGAGTTCAATCTGGTGATCGAGGCGCCGAGTGGCACGCGGATGATCATCCAGACAACGGATTTCGATGCTGTGGTGAAATTCGTTTTGCAATATGTCGTCGAGAAACTCTCCGATGACGCCGTGCTGGAGGCCGCATCGTGAAGAAGCCGCCCGGAAAGATTGCGGACACCGAGGCCGGCAATCGCGGCGCCTATCTGCATTATGGTGCAGTGGTCGTCTTCGTCATGCTGATGTTCGCAGGTGGTTGGTACCTGGTGATGAGCGGCAGCGACATGCCGGCTCCAAAGCAGGTGCGCGAGTTGACGGTGGTCAACATCGTACCGCCGCCGCCTCCACCTCCGCCGCCCGAACAGAAGATGATCGAGCAGCCGAAGGTCACTGAAGAGACCAAGATGATCGAGCAGCCGCTCGATGAGAAACCACCGGAAAAACCGGCCGACGAGCCGGTGAAGGACGCCAAGAGCGAGGAGCCTCCGGGCCCGCTGTCGCTCGATGCCAAGGCCACGGGTCCGGGCGACCTGTTCAATCTCGGCAGCAAGGTCGGCGGCAGCCCCTATGGCGGCCGCGGTGGAGGCGGCAGCAAGTTCGGCTGGTACGCCTCGATCGTGCAGACCCAGATCGAAGCGGCGATCCGCGCCAACGAGAAGACCAAGAATGCGGTGATGCAGCTGCAGTTCCGTATCTGGGCTGACAATACCGGCCGCATCAATCGCGTCGAGCTCGTCAATTCGAGCGGCAGCGCCGAGGTCGACGCCGCCATTCGCAACGATGTCATCGGCAGGCTGACGCTGCGGGAGCCGCCGCCGAACGACATGCCGATGCCCATCAATGTCCGGGCGACCGGACGCAAGCCAACCTAATTCGCGCGGCCGGGGGACGGCCAAGCGACCACTTCGACTAGCAGGGGACTTGATCCGATGTTCGACAGAAAGACCGATACCGCCCGGCGCGTGCTGCCGCTCGCAGTATCGATGTGCGCGCTGACCCTCGCCGTGCCGGCGCTGGCACAGGACGGCGAAGCGACGGGCAAGGCCAAGCGTCCCCAGGTGTCGCGTGCAAAGCCGGTCGCGCCGAACTCGACCACGAGTCTGGTCAACCTGCTGATCAAGCAGGGAGTGATCACCGAGGAGCAGGGCACTGCGTTGATCAAGCAGGCCGAAGACGAGGCCTATGTGCAGCGTGAAGCTGCCAAGGGGGCATCGGCCCGTGCCGAGGAAGCCGCGAAGGCGGCCACCGCGGCGGCGGCCGCCGCCTCGCCTCCTGGCACCAAGCATGTCACCTACGTTCCGGAGATCGTGAAGCGTCAGTTGCGCGACGAGATCAAGCGTGAAGTGATGGCCAAGGCCGAGAAGGAAAACTGGGCTTCGCCAGGTAAGTATCCGGAATGGGCACAGCGCATCCGCTTCTACGGCGATCTGCGTGCGCGTTATGAAGGTCAGTTTTTCCCGACAGGAAATGATCCACGTCTGGTCAATTTTAACGCCATCAATACGGGCAACCCGTACGAGCTATCGGAAAACAATCCGTACTTCGCACCTACTCTAAATACTAGTCAGGATCGCGATCGCGCTCGTATCCGTCTGCGCGTCGGCGCCGATATCGATGTCGCAGACAGCGTGGTCGGCGGTTTTCGTTTAGCCAGCGGCGACAGCAATTCGCCGGTATCACTCAATCAAAGTCTTGGTGCCAATGGCGGAAACTTCTCGAAGTATGCGATTTGGATCGATCGGGCGTTCGTGCGTTACCAACCGTCGAGCGATTTCAGTTTTTCAGTGGGTCGCTTTGATAATCCGTTCTGGTCGCCGACTGATCTCGTCTGGTATCGCGATCTTGGCTTCGACGGTTTTGCCGCTCAACTGAAGCATGAGGTGGCTCCGGGGGTGACACCGTTCATTGTGGCCGGTGCGTTCCCGACCTTCAACAGCGACCTAAATGCCGGTTACAATCTCGACCAAAAGGATTTCAGAGACGGGCTGCCTGGCAAGTATCCGAGCAACGACAAGTGGATGTACGGCATACAAGCTGGTGTAGGCGTGAAGTTTGACCCGCAGTCAAGTTTTCGTTTTGGTGTTGCCTACTATGACTTTACCAACACTCAGGGCCGCGCATCGTCACCCTGTTTCGATGTCGGCCCTGCGGATGTCTGCGATACCGATATGACCCGTCCGTCCTTCGCGCAGAAAGGGAATACCTACTACACACTGCGTAACATTCTTCCGGATCTCTCGCTCCAGAATCCCGCTCAGCAGCCGGCCTATCAATATTTCGGCTTGGCCAGCCAGTTCCGTCCGGTCGTGGTCAGCGGTCAGGTTGATCTGGGCGACTTCCATCCTGTCCACATCGTCATCGACAGCGAATACGTGAATAATACCGCTTTCAACCGCAATAGCTTGCTCGGTCTCGAACGTTACAACCCCTATACTGCTCGAACCATTGCTAATAATACCGCTCCGACATCCGATGGCACGACCGGCCCCTTCAATGGCGGCAATCAGGGCTGGATGACCCGCCTGACTGTCGGTCACAAGCAGATCAAGACTCTGTGGGACTGGAATGTCCACGTTGGTTACAAGTATCTCGAATCCGACGCCATGATCGATGCCTTCGTCGACTCGGACTTTGGCCTCGGCGGTACGAATCTCAAGGGATACTTCATCGGTGGCAATCTCGGCCTCTCCGACAATGTCTGGGCGTCGCTCCGCTACATGAGCGCCAACAACATTGCCGGCGGTCCGTACTCGGTTGACATCGTTCAGTTCGACCTGAATGCGAAGTTCTGATCATGCGCAAACAGATCCTGACGATTGCTGCGATCGTTGCGTCACTGGCCAGTGTCGAGGCCCGTGCGCAATCGGAGACCGACAAACTGCGCGAAGCGCTGCGCAGCCTGACCGCCCAGACGCGCTCGCTGGAAGACCAGCGGGCGTCCCTCCAGGGCAAGGTCGCCGAAGCCGAACGCGAGAAGGCTGCGCTCAATTCGCAGATCGCGGCGGCCAAGGCCCAGGTCAAGGAGACCGAGAAGATGCACCGCGAGGCGGTGGACGAGTTCAACCAGCGTCTGGAAGATCGTAACCAGACGCTGGAAAAGTGGAAGGCGGCCTATGAAGAAGCCGCAACGGTGGCGCGCGCCAAGGACGCGGAGCGCGCCAAGTTCGAGGGAGAAGCGACGGCGTACAAGGCCAGCACCAAGAGCTGCATTGCCAAGAACAGCCAACTTATGAAGGTGGGGCGCGAGCTGCTGCGTCGCTATGAAGGGGTGTCCTTCGGCGACATCGCGGTGATCAATGAGCCTTTGACCGGTGTCCGCCGTGTCGAAATCCAGAACATCCTGCAGGACTACGAAGACAAACTCCTTGAGCAGAAGGTTACTCAATAATGCGTTTGCGCTCCTCCCTCATGCTCGCGACGGCAACCGGTGTTGCCGCCGTTTCGGTTTTCGCTTTGTCGCTGGCCCACGCGCAAACGGCGCACCAGCCGGCGCAGCCGCGTGTCGCGCAGGCACCAGCTCCCGCTCCCGCGAAACAGCCGGCCCGTCCGGCTGCGGCTCCCGCTGCTCCAGCGGCCGCAATTCCCGCAGCATCAAACACCGTCGCTACCGCAAAGGCGTCAGGTGAAATCGTAGCGCGTGTCGGCAACAATGATGTCAGCGCCGATGATATGCGCACCTTTATCGCGACACTCGGCCCGCGTGAGCAGGCCGCCTTGGCCCAGGATCCAGCCTTGCTCAGCCAGGCCGTGCGCGTGATGCTGTCGAACCGCCTCGTCATGCAGGAGCTCACTGCAAAAAAGTGGGATAAGCAGCCGCAGGTCGAAGCGCAGCTCGAGAAGGTGCGCGAGAGCGCGCTGGTCGAGCTGTATTTGCAGTCCGTTTCGAACCCGCCGGCGAATTTCCCGAGCGAGGACGATCTGCAGAAAGTCTATGATGCCAACCGCGCCTCATTCCAGGTTCCGCGGCAATATCAGCTCGGCCAGATCTACATTGCGTTGCCGAAGGATGCCGACAAGGCGACCGCGGATGCTGCCCGGAAGAAGGTGGCGGAAGTGCAGCAGAAGCTGAAGGCGCCGGGCGCGGATTTCGCGGCCATCGCCCGAGCGGACAGCTCGGCGAAGGAAAGCGGCGAGCGTGGTGGAGACCTTGGCCTTCTCCCTGAAGACCAGATCCGCCCGGAAATCCGCACGCAGATCGCGGGTCTCGCCAAGGGCGCAGTGTCCGAGCCGATCACGCTGGACGACGGCATTCACTTCATTCGTCTGATCGACACAAAAGTGCCGTATACACGCACCCTGCCGGAAGTCCGCGATGCGCTCGTTCGCCAGATCCGTCAGCAGCGCGCTGCCCAGTTGCGGCAGACCTATCTCGCCGAATTGCTGAAGCAGCAACCGCCGATCATCAACGAGCTGGCGCTCGCCAAGCTCCTCGATGGCAAGAAGAACTAGGGATTATCAGCATGTCCGATACCAATCTCGCCAGCCTGACGCTGGAATCGTTGCGCGATCTGATGCAGAACTCGGGTTACCGGGTTGAGCTCGTGTCCGATGCCGCTGCCAATGTCGCATTACTGCGTTCGTCGACCGCCGGTTTCGCTTTCGATATCCGTCCTGGAAATCGTCTTGCGGCCGATGAGAAGAGCTTCGTCGATTTCACCTTCAGCGCCTGGTTGAACGTCGAAGGCGAGCTGCCGCTCGACATTGTCAACCGCTGGAACGCGCTACGCCGCTTCGGCCGCCTGCAGCTCGTGCCGGGTTTTCTCGCGATGACCATGGATGTCTCGCTGATCGGTGGCGTCGCGCCGAACTATGTGCGTGCGCAGGTCGAGATATGGGATCATCTGGTGCAGGCACTGGTGCCCTATCTGCGTGAGGAGCTTCAGAAGATCTCTTCGCAGAAGCCCGCCGATGTCGCTCCGGCGGCACCGGAGGAGGTGCCTACCGAAGCCAAGGTAGCTTGACGGGCGTGGATTGATGACGGCAGACCGTTCCGCTTTCGGCATTGATCGTGGCGCCCTTCGTTCGGGCGCTGCGTCTATGCTTGCCGCCGGCTTGCTGTCGGCCCTCGCTGTCGCGGCTCAAGCGGAGCCGGTCGGTAACACGATGCGGGTGGCCTCCGTCGAGACCGTCCAGCAAGGTCAGCCAGACGCTGTAAAGCCCGATGCTGTAAAGCCTGAGGCCGCGCGCGCCGATGCACCGCCATCCTCTCCGACGGCTCTATCGACGCCAGTCAGCGCTGCCAGTCCGCGCGCGCTGTACCGTGCGTTGATCGAGCGCGAGGTGCGTCACACCAGTCTCCCGGCCGATGTCGCCGAGGCCGTCATGGGCGTGGAGAGTGGTTACAATCCGGCTGTGATCGGTGCCGATGGTGAGATCGGTCTGATGCAGGTAATGCCGCCGACAGCGCGGATGCTGGGGTTTACCGGTTCGATGACGGAATTCGCCGCGCCGGAAATCAACATCAAGTATGGGGTGATGTATCTTGCGCAGGCCTGGGCAAAGGCTGGCGGAGATCTCTGCACCGCGCTGATGAAATATCGTGCCGGGCATGGCGAGACGCGGTTCTCCCAGCTGTCGGTCGATTACTGCGTCAGGGCCCGCGCGCGCCTGGCCGCCAAAGGTTATCCTTTAACCGGCACGGTGCCGGTCGCGACTTTTGGTTTCCGTCCAGGCGGCGGAGGCAGCGCGCTCGCCATGGCGAGCTGCCGCAAACGATGTCTGACCGTCGGTGGCGTCGGCCGGGTCGATTTCGCCACTCTGAACAACCGCCTCGCGCAGGTTGCCATTCAGGTCAACACATCACGAACGCCAGGAAAGTGATGCGCCATGATTGCTCGGCTCTCAGCGCTGTTGTTGGTGGTCGTGGTAACGCCAGCCGTGGCGCAGCAGCAGCCGCCAGCTGCGGAGCCGAAGCCAGAACTGATCATCGGCGGTCAGCAGGCTCCAACGCGCACTTTCGAACGTTGCGTCGATGTCGAGATCGGCGGAGCACGCAGCTATGGTTGCCTCAACGAGACTTTGCGCCGCGATGTCGACAAGGTCGCTCCGAGCCTGAACCTGCCGCCGATCGACGCCCGTTCGTCGGATACGAAGCTGGGTATCGTCAATATTCCTGCGGTCCAGCAGCAATATGGCTCGAATTTCGGGCGCTCGGTAGTGCCATTCCGCGTGCCACAGCCGGTCTTCGGCACGACGCCCCGGCAATAGATCACCGATGTCCGTTCCAGCGCCGATCAGAATCGGGCCGATGTGCGGTGATGCACCCACGGGTGGTCCGAGCCTGTATCAATGGCGCCATGTTTGCGCGTTGGCGGCGGCCGTGGTGATCGTCTCCACGACATCGCCGGCATCGTCGCAATTCCTGTTGCCGACGAGTACTGCAGTGCCATCGTTGGCGGCGCCCAAGCCGCTGACGCGTGCTGACCTGCCGCCAGCCGAACGCGGCGAGCGTGCAGGTACGGGCTTCTTCGTGGATGACATAGGCCATCTACTGACCGCGCGGCATGTGGTTCAGGGCTGCGGCCGCATCGTCGTGCTCAAGGAAGGGCGTAGCATGACTGCACGGTTAATCGCGGCATCTTCGCCTTATGACCTCGCATTGCTAAGGACACCGAAGACGCGCGGTATCGCCGCGGTGTTCCCGCGCACCGTCACCTCATCAGTCAATGACATGGTGTTTGCCGCCGATTATGCGAGCTTGCCGACAACGGTGACACGGGGCGGCACGCTGGCTAATGCATCGGTGAGCAAGACGTGGGGCGGCGAGGAAAGCGGGCATATTGCCCTTACATCCGCCATTACTTTCGGTGCCAGCGGCGCTCCAGTACTGGACTCGCGCGGTCTGGTTGAAGGCGTCATCAGCCGTAAGACCAACGTCAATCGAGTTCTGGCGGTTGCTGCTGCCGGCGCCAAGTCGTTCCTGGCTTCGAACAATGTCCGGCTGCAGGAAGACGATCGTCCGCAGCTGAGCGGTTCTGCCTCGCGTGCGCACCGGGCGGCGAGCATCTCTGCGCGTGTTGTTTGTCTGAATTAGGGGATCCATTGCGATGACACGATTGAACGGTTTATCCGCTGCCACGGCGAAGCCGGGAAAATTTCGCACATTGCTCGCATCTCTTGGCATGGTCTCCATCGCGGCGACGCCGGTTGTCGCGCAAGCGCTTGATTACCGCAGCCCGGATGCGGCGCCGCCGTCCTGGGGGCAATTCTCCAAGCTGGTGAAATATCGCTTCGAGGAATGGATGGGAGCCGACGAAGCGGTCGCCAACCGCTTTCGTGCCTGGCTGAAAGAGACCGGCGGCACTGCGAATGGCGCGCCCGCTTCCATCGTCGTCAAGGTCTGGCTCAATCCGGACGGAAGCGTCGAGAAGGTGTCGTTTGCGCCGTTCAAGGACGAGCGCGCCACCAGTGACTTGCGCACCGTGCTCACCCGCGGCAATGTCGGTGAAGCGCCGCCACCGGAAATGCTGCAGCCGATCAATCTGCGGTTCTCGCTCAATCTTGCGAAGGATTGATCTCGGCCCACTCCGGTCCGTGAACTCGGACCGGAATGCGTGCAAGCTGCCTTCGTCAGAGCGGAGCGCTCCTCCTGTTCTCCAGGAAATCGAGCAGCAGTCGGCTCACTTCATCGGCCTGTTCCTGTTGCACCCAATGACCGGCACCGTCGATCAGATGTACGGCGCGCATATCCGTACAGGCGCTGCGTTGCATCGTATCGATGGCGCCGGGGCGCTGATAGATGCCCCAGTCCTGTCGGCCGGAGATGAAAGCGGACGGCACATCGATGGTGCGGCCGGAGAACAGCTCGTAGTCGGCATTGAACGCGCTGGTTGTGTTGCAGCGATACCATTGCAGGGCGCCCTGGAAACCCGTGCGGGCATATTCGGCGCTGTAGTATGCGAGCTGGCTGTCGGGTAACCATGTATTGGCGGCGATGACGTCGCGCGATGGCATTTCCTTCGCCACCGTTTCAGCCATCGTCTCGTTGTAGTCCATCACATAATAGGTTGGAAGTTTGGCAAGTTCGCTCGCCGTCCAGGCCTGTAACGGTTCCGGTCGGTTGCCCGGCCAGTCAGCGCTCTTGTGATGGTAATAAGCACGCAGAAAATCATGCACGCCTTGCGGTGCATGCTGCATATGATCATTAGCCTCGCGTGTCGCATAGTACCATTGATAGTGTTTTCGCGGACGCGGGAGCGCGGCGAGATCGCGATGGACGGGATCTTCGGCCTTCGGTACGGCTGGCTTCGCTATCGTATCGAAGGGGAGGGGTGGCGGGCCCGAGAAGGGCGCGCTCATCAGCACAACGGAACGGAACACATCGGGGCGCGTGAGCGCGCACCAGGCGGCGACGGAACTTCCGAAGTCGTGGCCGACAACGGCATGGACATGGCGAAGGCCAAAGGCCGAGATGAGGCCGAGCGCGTCGCGGACGAGATTGAGCAGATTGAACGGACGCAGATCGCCGTCATAGTCGGCGCTCCAGCCCGTGGTGCGACCATAGCCACGCTGATCCGGCGCGATGACGTGATAACCGGCGGCGGCAAGTTGCGGCATCACCTTGCGCCAGCTGTAAGCGAGTTCGGGGAAGCCATGGAGCAGCAGCACGCATGGCCGACCGGAGCTCTCGAAGCCGGCTTCCAGCACATGCATGCGCAGGCCGTTGATATCATCGACGAAACGGGAGCGAATGCCGGGAGGCAGAATGTCGGAGCTGAGGGGATCGAGAACGGTCACGTTGCCTCCAATGCTGCTCTTGTACGGCAGCGTCACCGTTACTCCAGCGCAGCACGAGCGAAATGGCAACTATCTCGTGAAGCGGGCCACCAATTCGATATGCGGCGTGTGGCGGAATTGATCGATCGGCGTGACATTCTGAAGCGTGTAGCCGCCGTCGATCAGGATTTTCGCATCCCGCGCAAACGTCTGCACGTTGCAGGAAACGGCAACCACGAGCGGGACCTTGCTGCCAGCGAGCCGTTCTGCTTGCGCCTGCGCGCCGGCACGTGGCGGATCGAACACGACGGCGTCGATATCGCGCAGTTCCTGCGCCACCAGGGGGCGGCGGAACAGATCGCGGGCCTCGGCCTTGACCGGCTTCAGGCCTTTGGTGTCCTTAATAGCCTGCTGCAGCGAGGCGATGGCCTTTGCGTCGCTGTCGAGCGCATGAACCCTGGCCTTGGTTGCAAGGCGCAGCGCAAAGGGGCCGATGCCGCAGAAGAGGTCGGCGATGGTCTTGGCGCCCTTGCAGTGCTGCAGCACGAGCGTAGCGAGCGCGTCTTCTCCGGCCGTCGTTGCCTGAAGGAACGAGCCGGGAGGCAGGGGCACGCGGGCGGCGCTCATGGTGAGCACCGGCGGCGCGCGCATCAGAACGAGTTCACCATGTCGCGTGAGCCGTGTGAGCTTGTGCTCGGCGGCGAGAGCGGAGAGCTCTGAGATCAGTGCAGTCGAAATCGGTCCGCTGCCACGGACGTCGATATCAAGGCCGTTGTCTGCTGCCGTGATCTGGATATCGAGTGGCTTGGCTATGGGCTTCAGTAACTCGGCGATGGCGTGTGCCGCATTCAATGCGCCGTCAAGCGCGGGATCGAGGATCGGACAAGCATTGATCGGGACAATGGCGTGACTGGCAGCTTCGGCGAAGCCAACCAGGGTATTGCCGTCTTTGTAGCGTGCATGGAGCGTGACGCGGCGGCGGCCGGCGCCGTGGGCGTCCACGATCGGATCGACCGGACAGTCGATCTTGGCCAGTTGCAGCGTGTCGATGACGATCTGGCGCTTCCACGCCTGATATGGCGTTGGCCGCCAATGCTGGATGGCGCAGCCGCCGCAACGTGTGAAATAACTGCAGAACGGATCGATACGGTCGGGGCTGGGCTGCTCGATTTGCACGAGACTGCATCTGCCGTCGTCACTTTCGGCTTCGACCACTTCGCCGGGCAGAGTGAACGGCACATAGGCTGGCGGGCGGTCGATGCTGACGCCATCGCCGCGATGGCCGACATGATCGATCGTGATCCGCTCAGCCACGCCGCGCGCCCATGAAGAATTCGATATTGCCATCACCGCCCTTGATCGAGGACGGGAAGACCTCGATATCGGTACAGCCGAGTTCTTTCGCGAATGCGGTGATGTCGTCGCAGATCGCCTGATGCAGGTCGGCATTCTTGATGATGCCGCGCTTGGATTGTTTGCGGTCGGCTTCGAATTGCGGTTTGATCAGCGCGAGCAGGCTCATCGGTGCGGCCGCAAGCGAGAGCGCGACAGGCAACACGGTCTTCAGCGAGATGAAGCTGACATCGATAACGACCACATCAGGGCGCGCAGGCAGGCGTCTATTCTCGAAACTGCGGATATCCGTTTCCTCCATCGAGACGATCTTCGGATGACCGTGCAGCGACGGATGCAACTGTCCGGTTCCGACATCGATGGAGAACACCATGCTGGCGCCGTTGGCGAGCAGCACCTCAGTAAAGCCGCCGGTAGAAGCTCCGACATCGAGACAGATGTGATCTTCGATCTCGATCGGATAATGCTCGAGCGCACCAGCCAGCTTGACGCCGCCGCGCGAAACCCATGGATGTGCCGGCTCGGCTTCGATCTCGGAATCAGGTTGCAGCAGCTCCGAAGCTTTCGTGACCAGTTTGCCATTGGCGATCACGAGGCCAGCCTCGATGGCGGCCTGGGCGCGGGCGCGGCTTTCAAAAATGCCGCGTTCGACGAGGAGCATATCGGCGCGCTTCTTCGAAGCCGCGGCTGAAGTCGGGGATTTCGTCATGTCAGTCGAGAACAGTGTCAGTACGAGGCAGCGAGTTTCAGACAGGCTTCGAAGCTGGTGAGATCTTGCCAGACATCCGATGGGGCTTCGCGCGGGACGATCAGCGGCGACCCATAGAGGTCGAGTGCGTGAATCACCATGAGATTGTCGGTGAGGCCGAAATTCTCGACGGCGAGGCCGTCTTTGTCGGTGAGGTGGCCGTCGTTGTCGTTAATTGCGGTCATGCGGCGCACGCGATCCACGTAGGGGGCGGGGTCGTTGCTGTAGCCGAAGCACAGTTTGCCATGACCGGCCATGAAGCCGAGCTCGAATACAGTGCCGGAATCGGCGCTGGGTCCGCGGAAGGGCGTGAGATTGGCGATGACGATGTCGCAGCGGGTCATCATGGCTTCATTGCCATGGAAGATCTGGCGCGAGGCGTCGCCGGCTTTCACGTCCACGTCATTGTCGAGTGGAAAGAATCCGTGTGCGCCATAGCGCTTGCAAAGCGCAACCTTACGCCGGCCGATCTCGGCGGCGTTGGGCAGGAAGACATCGGGGCCTGCAAGGTAGATATTCATGAAATCCCCGTCGTGATCGCAAAGCGGGCCGACCTTGGCACGCCAATTCAGACGAGAACGAGGCAATTCGTGTTTGGATTGCGAGGTGCCTCGTTTCCTTACCGCTTGTCGTCACCCGGCTTGACCGGGTGACCCAGTATACGCGGAAGGTGCGGTGTGTACTGGATCGCCCGGTCAAGCCGGGCGATGACAGAAGAGTTTGTGTCAGGCGAGCTTGACGGTCTCGGCGGCAAAATCCTTGCCGAGGGTCTCGAACACCTTCTTGACGATGCCCTTGGAGTCGAGTCCCGCCTGGGCATACATCGCTGCAGGGGTGTCGTGGTCCTGGAAAATGTCGGGCAGCACCATGGAGCGCATGCGCAGGCCGCCGTCGAGCATCCCGTGCTCAGCCAGCGTGTTCATGACATGCGAGCCGAAGCCGCCGATTGAGCCTTCCTCGATGGTCAGCAGAATCTCATGCTCGCGGGCCAGTTTCAGCAGCAGCTCGACGTCGAGCGGCTTCATGAAGCGCGCATCGGCGATGGTTGCCTGGAGGCCATGGGCAGCGAGTTCGTCGGCGGCCTTTTCGCATTCGGCGAGGCGGGTACCGAAGGAGAAGAGCGCAACCTGCTTGCCCTGACGGATGATGCGGCCTTTGCCGATTTCCAGCGGAATGCCGACTTCCGGCATCTCGACGCCGCGGCCTTCGCCGCGTGGATAGCGAAGCGCGCTTGGCTGGTTGTTGATGGCGACCTGGGTCGCGACCATGTGGACCAGCTCGGCTTCGTCGGAAGCGGCCATGATGATCATGTTCGGCAGACAGCCGAGATAGGCATTGTCGAACGAACCGGCATGGGTCGCGCCGTCGGCGCCCACCAGACCAGCGCGGTCGATGGCAAAGCGCACGGGCAGGTTCTGGATCGCGACGTCATGAACGATCTGGTCATAGCCGCGCTGCAGGAAGGTCGAATAGATTGCGCAGAACGGCTTGTAGCCCTCCGTGGCGAGACCGGCAGCGAATGTCACCGCATGCTGCTCGGCGATACCGACGTCGAAGGTGCGTTTCGGGAAGGCCTTGTTGAAGATGTCGACACCGGTACCCGACGGCATGGCCGCGGTGATGGCGACGATCTTGTCGTCCTTCTCGGCTTCCTTGACGAGGCTCTGGCCGAACACATTCTGATAGGCCGGGGCGTTCGGCTTGGACTTCGACTGGGTGCCGGTGGCGACGTCGAACTTGACGACGGCGTGGTACTTGTCAGCCGCTGCTTCGGCCGGACCGTAGCCCTTGCCCTTTTGGGTGACGACGTGAACCAGGATCGGGCCGGTTTCCATGTCGCGGACATTCTGCAGCACCGGCAGCAGGTGGTCGAGGTTGTGACCGTCGATCGGGCCGACATAGTAGAAGCCGAGTTCTTCGAACAGCGTGCCGCCATTGACCATGAAGCCGCGCGAATATTCTTCCACGCGCTCGGCGCGGTCGGCGATCAGCTTGGGCAGATGCTTGCCGAGCTGCTTGGCGGCATCGCGCAGACCGCGATAGGTCTTACCCGAATACATGCGCGACAGATAGGCCGACATGGCGCCGACCGGCGGTGCGATCGACATGTCATTGTCGTTGAGAATAACGATTAGGCGGGAATTCATGGCGCCGGCGTTATTCATGGCCTCATAGGCCATGCCTGCCGACATCGAACCATCGCCGATCACTGCGATCACGTTGTTCTTGCCGCCTGACAGATCGCGGGCCACGGCCATACCGAGGCCGGCCGAGATCGAAGTGGACGAATGCGCAGCACCGAACGGATCGTATTCGCTCTCGCTGCGCTTGGTGAAGCCGGAGAGACCGCCAGCGGTGCGCAGGGTACGGATACGGTCGCGACGACCGGTCAGAATCTTGTGCGGATAGGCCTGATGCCCGACGTCCCAGATGATGCGGTCACGCGGCGTATCGAAGACGTAGTGAAGTGCGGTGGTTAGTTCGACCACGCCGAGACCCGCGCCGAAGTGGCCTCCGGTGACAGAGACTGCGTCGATGGTTTCCTGACGTAATTCGTCGGCGACCTGACGAATCTTCTCGACCTTCAGCTTGCGCAGATCTTCCGGTGTCCGGATGGTATCGAGCAGCGGGGTCTTACTAAAATTGGTCACGGCACTATTCCAATTTGACATGTCCGGAGTTGCGGTAGCTTCCAGTTCGTCGCGCGAAGGCGCCAGACGGTTCGGACTACCGCATCCCCCAGAACCGGGAAGCTTGTTTCGAGGCCTTATAATGGGCTTCGATTTTTCGTCGTGGTATCTAGCATGCTTGATTGCTTCTTCATCCGAACATTTTAGTCAGATGGTTGAAGCGCTTATCACCGTTAACGACCGGCGTCGCCGCCTGGTTCACTGCAGATGAACCTTGTCCCTTTACACCAAAGCCTTAGCCAAAGCCAACCATGGAGGCCTTCGGGTTCCGGCTGCACATTCGCGTAGCTGGGTTAGCCGAGCCGCCGGACTGCCGGTCGACTATCGCTGGACGACGGCGAAATGGCACTTCTTGGGCCCAAATCAAGCTCCTTCCATGCATTTTCGCGGGTTGTGAGGTCGCCGTTCACCAATGCGAGGGTTGCGGCAGGCTGAGCCATACGTTCACGGAGAGGAACCGGGCCGCAAACGATCATAAAAAAATCGTAGGGGTGCGGCCGTTCGTTGGCCATTACGAACTGGAAATGAACGCGGAAGAACTTCCAGCGGAACCGGTGGTAATGATCGGAGCGTACGATTTCGCGAAATCTCACCGGTACTATGATCGGGTTTCGCTTTTCGGGCCCGACATGGATTCCGTGTCCGGCAACCGGGTCGAAAGGATAGAAATTCATCACGTCCTTGCGTGACTGGCAGTCGATCCAGTCAATCGACGGTTCTATAGCCAGTCGTCGCAGATTGTCGCGAAATTCCCGCGCGCCCTTATGGAAGCCGACGATCGGCATGTTGCCGCCGAGCGTCAGCAGCACGATACGCGGACCGTGGCGCCCAAGATCGGGATCAAGCTTCAAAGCGCGGGCGAGGATCTCCGAGCCGAGAAACGAACCGGAGCTATGGCCGACCAGTACTATCTCCTGCGCATCGGAATTTTGCGCGACTTTCACCAGATGCTGGGCAAACCGGTCGATACGCGCATCCCATTCGGGCCGGTTGCCATGCGAGAACTGCCACGTGAAAATGGTGTCGGCCATCAGATAGAGCAGATAGGTGCGCTCTTCGGTGTATTTCACCAGCGAGCCGAGCACGGCGATAAACACGGCTAAGGCGGCGCAGCCGACCAGAAAGCTGTGTATCCCGAGCATCTTGAGCGCCCAGGCCACCAGCCACGCGACCGCAGCCGACCAGATGGCCTCGTTCAGCAGCACAAAGTGGGGCCAGCTGATGAAGGTGGCAAAACGCCAATGGGCACGCCAGAAGCGGCCCATGGTGCCGGAAAACACCAACCCCCAATAGATCAGCATGCCGTGGGCAATGGTGCGCCAGATCGGCGCCGCGAGATCCCGCTGAATCAGGTCTTCCCAGCGAAGGAAGTCGTAATTGGTCCTTGTCTGCCAGCCGTCGCCGGCGGTCTCGATGGTCCAGGAGGCGGATTCGTGAGCAAATTCGCCGCCCGCGTGTTCCTTCGGACGCCCGACCGTGGTCGTCAGGCCATACAGGCGGCCAAACTTGCGCAGTTCCGTGCGGAACATGCGGTAATATTGCGCGAGGCCCCGCGGGTCGTATCCCTGCACATAGATGACATGACGGTGCTCGACGCGCACGCTGGTTCCCCGAACTGACAGCGGACTATAGCAGGGTGCGCCACAGGCCAAGCTCTAAAATCGACGCATAACGCCGTCTGAGGGTTGTGGGAGGTTGCACGAACTCATCCGGGCAGCTGGGCGGCGGCGCGTCTATTCCACGTCCAGCGGCTCCATGCCGACCGGCTGGCCGTTCGCATTGGTGGTGATCTTGTCAACGCGTGCTTCGGCCTGGCGCAGTAACTCGTCGCAACGGCGTTTCAAAGCTTCGCCACGTTCATAGATCGCGACCGATTCCTCGAGTGGCACCTTGCCTTCTTCCAGGCGGCGCACGATCGATTCGAGCTCTTCGATCGCCGTCTCGAAAGTCAGTTTCTTGACGTCGGCGTGGATGTTCTCGGCCATTCGCTCTTCCGTGTGCGTTCGGGACGCGCAATTCTATAGAGATGTTTGCGGGCGCAATGTGGCGACCCGGTTGCATTGCACACGCGCTATGCCGATGTTGGCTTGCCCATCAGTGCAGTCACATGCGCTGCAACCGATTCCTGCAGACCCTGTAGATCGTAGCCGCCCTCGAGCACCGAGACAATGCGGCCGCCGGCGGTCTGATCGGCAAGATCAAGTAGCTTGCGCGTCACCCAGCCGAAATCGGCCGCATCGAGTTCGAGCGAAGCGAGCGGATCGCGGCGATGCGCATCGAAGCCGGCCGAGATGATGATCAATTCGGGAGAAAATTTCTGAAGCTGCGGCAGGATCAGGTTATCGAAGGCCGCGCGGAATTTGGCGCTGCCGTCGCCGTCGCGCAGCGGAGCATTGACGACAGTGTCGTGCTCGCCGCGTTCCTGCGTGGCGCCAGTGCCGGGAAAGAGCGGCATCTGATGAGTGGAGCAGTACATCACGCTCTTGTCGGCCCAAAAGATCTCTTGTGTGCCGTTGCCGTGATGCACGTCGAAATCGACCACTGCGGCACGGCTGATGCCATACGTGCGCTGCGCATATCGCGCGGCGATGGCGGCCTGATCGAAAAAGCAGAAGCCCATCGCCTTGTTGCTCTCGGCGTGGTGACCGGGCGGACGCGTCGCAACGAAGGCGTTGCTGTGCTCGCCCTTCATGACAGCGTCGGTGGCCGTAATGGCCCCGCCGACCCCGCGCATCACGGCCTCCCAGGTGCCCGGCGAAAGCGATGTGTCACCATCGATATAGACCAGGCCGCTGGCTGGCGCGATGTGCCTGAGTTCATCGATATAGTGATTGTCGTGGCAAAGGCTGACGTGATCGAGGCTGCCTTCAGGCGCGTCCGCCCGTACCAGCGCATCGAAGCTGGTATCGCCGAGCGCCTGTGCAACCGCGCGCATGCGGTCCGGCCGTTCGGGATGGCCGGGTGGCGTGAGGTGATTGAGCGAGGCCGGATGCGAGAGAAGGAGCGTCGTCATGCAATGGTCCCGGTGCGGGAGATGTCGGTTGCGACAACCTAACGCGTCAGGACGAGTTCCGATAGCCTTCTAGTCCGGCAACTCATTTACCTTGCTCACCCACAGGCGTACGTCTGCGAGGACCTGAGGCAACAGGGCACGCACCTGCTGCACCGTCATGCCCGCCTTGATCCGCGGATCGTACAGGATGTTGAGCAGATACTGGTCGTAGATGTCGAAGAAGCCCATCGAGACATTGTCGTTGAACATCGTCCAGGGGACGGAATTGGTGTCGTTGATGGGGCCTAGCGACTGCAACATCTCCTCATAGGCGCAGTCGTAGAATGTGAAGTCGCCGTTGTCGGTGGTGAGGATCACGTCGGAACGTTCGATCTCGAATTGATCGTTCTTTCGAAAACCCGACAGGCACTGCGGATCGAGCGAGGTGCGAATCTCGTTGGCGCGATCCTCGCCGTAAAACGAAGCAAGGGTCGGGTACAGGTCACGGTCGCGCACCAGCTTGACGGTGACATTGGCTTCCGCGCTGCTCTCCACCATGGCGATATTGAGATGCTGCACGCGGCGGCCGATATCGGCGACGACCTTGCCGATCTGCTTCTTGCGCACAGCGGTACCGCCATCGGCGAAGACACGGACCGGAATCTCATATTTGCGAATCCGATCGACCCGTCCGGCGAGATGATATTCGGCGCCGAAGGCGGTCTTCAGAAAGCCGTCGATGATCTGACTGTCGGTAAAACTCTTCTTCTGGTGCTTTTGATGGGCGGCGATGATCGCAGGCTCGCCGGCGCCGGCAGGCAAGGGGACGACAACGAAACTCAGGCTCGCCAGGGCGAGGAAAGCAGGCCGAAGGCCGCGCTGGAATGGAGAAGGGTGCATTGCACCGAAACTCGCGCACAAGGCGCAGGGGCGCAAGCGTTCAATGGCCGCACCCACGCATAATTGAAGGTCGAGCCCTGAAGGTCTCGCACCGAGGCGAGACCTTCAGGGCGGCCGATCAGTTCTTGACGATCACCGTCGCGCCGACCTGGACGCGATTGTAGAGATCGGTGACGTCCTCATTGGTCATGCGGAAGCAGCCCGACGATACGGCCTGTCCGATGGTCTCTGGCTCGTTGGAGCCATGGATGCGGTACAACGTTGACCCGAGATAGATAGCGCGCGCGCCGAGCGGGTTGTCCGGGCCGCCTTCCATGAAGCGCGGAAGGTCGGGGCGGCGGCGAAGCATCTGTGCCGGCGGCGTCCAGCTCGGCCATTCCTTTTTGGCGGTGACGCGGTGTACGCCGCCCCAGCGGAAGCCGTCGCGGCCGACGCCGATGCCATAACGCAAAGCGCTGCCCCCCGGCTGGACGAGATAGAGACGGCGCTCCGCGGTGTTCACCACGATGGTGCCGGGTGCGTAATTGCTCTGGAAACCGACGGTCTGGCGCGGAATCGGGCCTGAACTGTTACCGTTGCCGAAATTGGAGAAGAAATTGGATAGCGATGGGCCGTCATCGACCACAAAGTCGGGGGCGGCTTGTTGATTGCGGGTGCGGGCTTCCGCAGGCAACGCAACCGCAGTAATTGCGGTCAAAACGGACAGGGCAGCTAGAATACGCTTCATAGTCTCCTCGCCAGATGGAAAATTGAGCCGCAGAGTGGCCATAATTCACGCTGCTCCGCAACCCACTGCTTGGTGAGAAGCGCTCGAAGTGCAGGGCGGCACTGGCGCAATCGTTCGGCGGCGTTGACCGCTTGCTGCGCATGTCTTGCGACGAAGCGTTGCGTGCGCCCCCTTTGACGGGCCCTCCGAACAATGGTTGATCAACTCCGCGATTTCGCAGGAAAACTTGGAGCTGGATAATGAACGGTGCGGAGAGCCTGGTACGGACACTGGTGGCAGGCGGGGTGGATGTCTGTTTTGCCAATCCGGGAACGTCGGAGATGCACTTCGTCGCGGCGCTCGATCGTGTCGAAGGCATGCGCTGTGTGCTCGGCCTGTTCGAAGGCATCGTGACCGGTGCGGCCGACGGCTATTATCGCATGAAGGGCACTCCGGCCTCGACCCTGCTGCATCTCGGCCCTGGTCTCGCCAACGGTCTCGCCAACCTGCACAATGCCAAGAAAGCTAATTCGGGCATCGTCAACATTGTCGGCCAGCATGCCGTCTATCACATCGAGCACAATGCGCCGTTGACTTCGGACATCGAAGGTCTGGCCCGTCCGATGTCGCAGTGGGTGCGTACCTCGCCGAGCGCCAAGACCGTGGCTGCCGACGGTGCTGCCGCGATCGCCGCTGCGAGCGGCGCCCAGGCTCAGATCGCCACTTTGATTCTGCCGGCCGACACCGCCTGGAACGAGGCCGACGGCATCGCCAAGGTACCGGCACCGGAGCAGCGCGCCAATTTCCACGCCCCGGCAGTGGATGTCGCCGCCAAGCTCGCCAAGGAGGGCGAGACCACGCTGCTGCTGCTGACCGGTTCGGCGCTGACCGAGCAGGGCCTTGCGCTCGCCGAGCAGATCGCCGGCAAGACCGGCTGCAAGGTGATCAGCCAGACCTACAACCCGCGCATGGCCCGTGGTCAGGGCCGCTTCTTCGTCGAGCGCGTGCCCTACGTGGTCGACTCGGCGCTGCCGGTGCTGAAGAACTTCAAGAACATCGTGCTGATCGAAGCCAACGACCCCGTGGCGTTCTTCGCCTATCCGAACAAGCCGAGCGTTCTGAGGCCGGAAGGCTGCAACGTGCACCGCTTGACGGCGAATGGTGAGAATTCTGTGGCCGCACTCGAAGCGTTGGCCAGCGCCGTCGGCGCGAAGTCATCGGACGTCAAGCCGCAGAAGCATGCCGAACTGGTCAAGCCGACCGGAGCGCTGAACCACGCCACGGTGGCTGCGGCGATCGCCTGTGGCATTCCCGAGAACGGTATCGTCGTCGACGAATCCATCACCACTGGCCGCGGCTTCTTCGCCCCGACCGCTGCTGCAAAGCCGCATGATTGGCTGCAGAACATGGGTGGCTCGATCGGTTTCTCGACGCCGGTCGCCACCGGCGCCGCTGTGGCCTGCCCGGACCGCAAGGTAATCTGCATGGTCGGCGACGGTTCGGCCATGTACACGCCGCAGTCGCTGTGGACCCAGGCGCGCGAAAACCTCGACGTTACCACCGTTGTATTTGCCAACCGCAACTACCAGATTCTGAAGGGCGAGTTCGACAATGTCGGTGCCGGTGCCATGGGCAGCCGCGCGCTCGATATGCTGACACTCGATCGCCCGCATCTCGACTGGGTGTCGCTGGCCAAGGGTATGGGCGTCCCGGGTGTGGCGGTGACCACTGCCGAGGACTTCAACAAGGCGCTGGACAACGCCAACGCCTCGCAAGGTCCGAAGCTGATCGAAGTGATCATGTAAGCGCACGACATTGCTTTAAGCGAACGAAAGGCTCCGGAGCGATCCGGAGCTTTTCTCTTTTAGGGATGTTTCAGGGAGAAGCGTCAGTCAGCTTTGCTAGTTGCCGCTACCTGCACCGCCAGCGCCACTTGCGCCTCCGCTGCCACCGCCGGACGTTCGGCCTTGATCGGCATTGCGGCCGCCCATGCCGGTCGTGCCTGCGGCCGAATTTGGACCACCCATGGAATTCGAGTTGTTACCTGCTTGCGAGCCTTTCGCACGCGGCATCGTCTTGGCGCCGCTTCGCTCAGGCACATCGACGGCAGTGCCGCGGCTGTTGGTGCCAGGCTGGGTGACGCCGGTTCCGGTGGAATTCATCTGCGGTGCATTCGGATTTGCGCCGCTCTGAGCGAAAGCAGGAGCCGCCATCAAAAGGGCTGCGGTTGTTACGAGAATCGTTTTCTTCATCGGGTTATCCTCTATGTAGGTTATCCCCCTGCACCGCCAACGTTGGGCTTGGCGACACGTTCCGGATCAGAAACATGCATCGGTTCTTTGGCGCGGCATGAGCCTGTTGCGGAACTCGCACGGCGTCGGGGGCGATATCGTTTCCGCCATAATTAGAACTCGGGGCGCATGCGAAGTGAGAGACGGCCGGGAGCTGAATCCCGGTGGAAAAAGGAAATTCTGCCGACGTGACGAGTGCTATCCAGGTGGTTGTCGCCGCCTATGTTCAGACCAATCAGCTTGATGCTCTGCTCGATCTCAAGGCGCATCGCGAACAGCTCGCCGCCTCGATCCGCGATCGCGACGATTTCGATTTCGGGGTTCTGCTCGGCCAGCTCGAAGGGGATATCGGTGCCATCGAAGCGGGTATCCGTCGTCTTCGCGCGGGGGCGGACTCGCGGGTGGATACGGATCTCTAGGGTCGCGCTTGAGGTGGGCTTCCGATTTTGAGCAATTCCACTGGGGCATGGCTGCAATTGCCAGCATCATTGCTGATGGCGATGGTGCGGCGTGAAACTTGCTAGTTCCTCTCCACCGGTCAGGGGCGCGCAACCGCGACGTTCACTCTCGGCCGTGATCAAGGGGAACGGGAATGAACAGACGTGAATTTGCGAAGCTGCTGGGGTTGAGTGCGGCCGCCTTGTCCGGCATTCCGCTTGGAGTGACCCGTGCCGTCGGCCAGACCAAGGGCGGCACGCTCAACACCATTATCCAGCCCGAACCGCCGATCCTTGTAACCGCACTGAACCAGCAGCAGCCGACCCTCACTTTGGGCGGCAAGATTTATGAAAGCCTGCTGCGCTACGGTGCCGATCTCAAACCGATGCCGGGTCTTGCACAATCCTGGGACATGTCGCCGGACGGCCTCACCTATACTTTCAAACTCTTTCCCGGCATCACCTTCCACGACGGAAAGCCGCTGACATCGGAAGACGTAGTGTTTTCGGTGACAAAGGTGCTGACCGAAACCCATGCACGCGCTCGTGGCACCTTCCTGCGCATCGAAACAGCAGAAGCCCCGGATCCGCTCACGGTGGTGTTCAAGCTGAAGGCGCCTTTCGCGCCATTTCTCGGCTCTTTCGATTGCACAACCGCACCTATCGTGCCGAAGCACATTTATGAAGGTACTGATTTCCGCAAGAATCCAGCCAACGCGCAGGCCATCGGCTGCGGTCCGTTCAAACTGAAAGAGTGGGTGAAGGGATCGCACGTTCATCTCGTCAAGCATGAAGGCTACTACCGCAAGGGTGAGCCATATCTGGACGAAATCATCTATCGCGTGATTCCGGACGGCGCATCGCGCGCCGTTGCGCTCGAGCAGGGCAAGGTACAGCTGACGCAGTGGACCGATGTCGAACTCTTCGATGTGGCGCGACTGTCGAAGCTGCCCAATGTGACGATGACGACGAAAGGCTACGAATTCTTCGCGCCGCATTTCTGGCTGGAGTTCAACCTCCGCGTCAAGCCGATGGACGACAAGCGTTTCCGTCAGGCTGTAATGTTTGCGATCGATCGCAAGGCGATGCTGCAACGGGTTTTCTTCGGGCTCGGGAAGGTTGCGACCGGCCCTGTGTCGTCGAAGACGCGTTTCTATGAAGGGGACGTCAAGTCCTATGACTACTCGCTTGACAGAGCGAAGACGCTGCTCGACGAAATGGGGCTCAAGCCCGGTGCGGACGGCAAGCGCGTCACGCTCAAATATCTGGTGCCGCCCTACGGTGAGTTGTGGCAGCGCAGCGCCGAGTACTTCAAGCAGTCTCTCGGTCGTGTCGGCATCGACGTACAACTCGAGAATCTCGATATGGCTGGCTGGGCGGAGCGAGTCAGTAACTGGAATTACGAAATGACCAGCAATCTGCTGTATCAGCTCGGTGATCCCGCATTGGGTGTAGCGCGCAGTTATGTATCGTCAAACATTCGAAAAGGTATCCTGTTTTCAAATGTCGCGGGCTATTCCAATCCTGAGGTAGACAGGCTATTCGAGGAAGCCGCCGTGGCGACCTCCGACGCCAAACGCCAGGAACTCTACACGGCCGTGCAAAAAATCATCGTAGAAGAAGTCCCGATCGCATGGATGATCGAGCAAGACTTCCCGAACTTCATCGACAAGCGGTTGAAGAATGTCATCACCTCCGGCATCGGCGTGCATGAAACATTCGGAGCCGTCACACTCGGTTGAAATCGAAAGTCAGGATAGGGCGGCGGTCGCCGGGCGTACCGCGCCTGGCGATCGCTGTTATAAAAAGGAAAAGACTATGAACAGGCGTGAATTCGCAAAGTTGATGGGTGTCAGCGCGGTGGCTCTCTCGGGCATTCCGTTGGGCATAACGCGAGCTGCCGGGCAGACCAAGGGCGGTACGCTCAACACCATCATCCAGCCGGAGCCGCCGATTCTGGTCACCGCGTTGAACCAGCAGCAGCCGACCCTCACGCTGGGCGGCAAGATTTATGAGAGCCTGCTGCGCTACGGCCCCGATCTCAAGCCGATGCCCGGACTCGCGCAGTCCTGGGAGGTCTCGCCAGATGGCCTGACCTATACATTCAAGCTCTTCCCCAACATCACTTTCCACGACGGCAAGCCGCTGACGTCGGAAGACGTTGTGTTCTCCATGACCAAGATGCTGCCGGAGACGCATGCCCGTGCGCGTGCGATTTATTCGCGCATCGAAAGGGCCGAGACGCCGGATCCGCTCACTGTGATCTTCAAGCTCAAGGCCCCGTTTGCTCCGTTCCTTACCGCGCTCGACTGCACCACCGGTCCGATCGTGCCGAAGCATATCTATGACGGCTCGGATTATCGCAAGAATCCGGCGAATGCCCAGGCGATCGGCTCGGGTCCGTTCAAGCTCAAGGAATGGGTCAAGGGCTCGCATGTTCATCTCGTGCGCCACGAAGGTTATTATCGCAAGGACGAACCGTATCTCGACGAGGTCATCTATCGCGTTATTCCGGACGCCGCCTCGCGCTCGGTGGCGCTGGAGCAGGGCAAGATCCAGCTTACGCAGTGGAACGATATCGAGTTCTATGATGTCGCACGCCTGTCGAAGCTGCCGAATTACGAGATGACCACCAAGGGCTACGAGTATTTCGCCCCGCATCAGTGGCTGGAGCTCAACAACCGCGTCAAGCCGATGGACGACAAACGTTTCCGTCAGGCCATCGCCCATGCGCTCGATCTGAAGTCGATGGCAGCACGCGTTTATTTCGGCATGCCGAAGATCGCAACCGGCCCGGTGTCGTCGAAGACCAGGTTCTACGAGAAAGATGTCAAGCGCTACGACTACTCCGTCGAGAAAGCCAAGGCGTTGCTGGACGAAATGGGTCTCAAGCCCGGTCCCGACGGCAAGCGCGTTACGTTGAAATATTTGATCCCGCCTTATGGCGAGGTCTATCAGCGTGCCGGCGAGTTCATTCGTCAGTCGCTCGGTCGCGCCGGCATCGACATCCAGTTGGAGAACACCGATGTTGGCGGCTGGGCCGAGAAATTCTCGAATTGGGATTACGAGATCACCGGAAATCTCGTCTATCAGTACGGCGATCCGGCGCTCGGTGTGTCGCGCACGTACATCTCATCAAACATCAAGAAGGGCATCCTGTTCTCGAACACCGCCGGCTATTCCAATCCTGAAGTCGACCGACTCTTCGACGAGGCTGCGTCGACTATCGACGAAGCGAAACGCCAGGAACTCTACAGCAAGGTGCAGAAGATCCTGGTCGAGGACGTGCCTGTGGTCTGGATGTTCGAAGCAGCTTATCCGACCTTCATCGACAAGCGCCTGAAGAACGTCACTTCGACCGGCGTCGGCGTGCATGAGTCGTTCAGCTCGGTGTATTTCGGATGAGTTCGGCTGCAATCAACAAGGGCGGCCGTGCTGGCGCGGTCGCTCTCGCCCTTGCGAGTTGGGTAGTGAAATTCGTCGCGGTGGTGCTCGTCATCGCGACGTTCAACTTCATTCTTGTTCATGCAGCCCCTGGCGATCCCGCTCAGGTCATCGCGGGTCAGAGTGGCGCGTCTGACGAAAAATTGCTGGAGCAGCTCCGCGCCGAATACGGTCTGGACAAGCCCTATCCAGTGCAGCTCGCGAACTATCTCGGGCGTGTGCTCACCCTGGACCTCGGCTATTCCTATCGCCAGCAACGCACGGTGGCGTCGCTGATCCTGGAACGTTTGCCGGCCACGCTGCTGCTCACGGCGACCGCATTCATTCTGGCGCTGATCTCGGGCATCTTTCTCGGCACCCTCGCTGGCATTCGCGCCGGCAAGTGGTCGGATACGCTACTCACTATCGTGTCCCTTCTGCTGTATGCAACGCCCGTATTCTGGCTTGGCCTGATGCTGGTGCTGCTATTCGCTGTCGAACTCGATTGGCTACCGGCATTTGGCTACGCCACTATCGGCGTGCAGATGACGACGTTCGAGCGCATGCTCGACATTGGCAAGCACATGATCCTGCCGGTTGTCTCGCTGGCCGCCGTGTATCTGGCGATCTATACGCGCCTGATGCGTTCGTCGGTGCTTGACGTCACCCATCAGGACTTCATCAAGACCGCCAAGGCTAAGGGCCTGAAGCAGGGCGCCATCATCATCCGCCATATTCTGCGCAACGCGATGCTTCCGATCGTGACGGTGGCCGGCATGCAAGCCGGTGCGTTGGTCGGCGGGGCGGTGGTGATCGAGACCGTGTTCGCCTGGCCTGGACTCGGCCGTCTCATCTATGACGCGCTGCTGCAGCGCGATTATCCGGTGCTGCTCGGTGTGTTCCTGGTGATGTCAGTGATCGTGATCGCACTCAACCTTCTGACCGACGCGATTTACCGGATGATCGATCCGCGTGTCTCCGTGCGTGCGGCATCGTGAACGGAAGCTGGCAATGACGACCTTCAAAGCTTTTCTCCGTCACCCCACCGGAATGATCGGCCTGTTCATTCTGCTCTGCGTGGTACTCCTCGCGGTGTCTGCGCCATGGCTGTTCCCCGACGATCCCTGGGATATGGTCGGTGCGCCGTTCCAGCCCCCGCTCAGCGAGGGACTCTGGCTTGGCTCCGATATGCTCGGCCGCGACGTCGCGGCCGGCATCGCCCATGGTGCCCGCATCTCGCTGATCATCGGCGTGGTGTCGACCCTGACTTCCTTGATCATCGGCGTCACCATCGGCGCCATCGCGGGTTATTTTGGCGGCAAGGTCGATGAGGTCATGATGCGCCTCACCGAACTCTTCCAGACGATTCCGGGTTTCGTGCTGGCGATCCTGCTGGTGGCGACGCTGGGACCGAAGATTTCCAATGTGATCTTTGCGATCGGCATCGTCAGCTGGCCGCCGCTCGCGCGCCTGACGCGTGCGGAATTCATGCGCCTGCGTGGCCGTGAATTCGTGCAGGCCGCGGTGTGTCAGGGGCAGCGTGCGATCACCGTGGTGCTTCGCCGTATCCTGCCCAACGCGATCTCACCGATCATCGTCACTGGTTCGCTAGCTGTCGCCAGTGCAATCCTGATCGAGAGTGCGCTCAGCTTCATGGGCCTCGGCGATCCCAATCTGATGTCCTGGGGTTTCATGATCGGTGCCGCGCGCACGGTGATCCGTCAGGCATGGTGGATGAGCGTGTTTCCCGGCCTCGCCATCCTGCTCACCGTGCTCGCCATCAATCTCGTGGGTGAAGGTCTCAACGACGTCATGAACCCGCGCATTTCACGTAGGCGATAATCCCGATGACCGATAACACTCTCCTCGCCATCGAGAACCTCGCCATCAGTCTGCCGTCGGGCGCGGATCGCGCCTTCGCGGTCGAGGGCGTGTCCTTCAACGTCAACCGTAACGAGATCGTTTGTCTCGTCGGCGAGTCCGGCTCGGGCAAGTCGATGACGGCGCATGCGATCCTGCGCCTGCTGCCGGATCGCACCGGCATCGCGCAGGGCTCCGTCAAGTTCGATGGTCAGGACGTCGCAAAGGCCGAAGAAGCCACCATGCGCAAACTGCGCGGCGGTGCGATCTCCATGATCTTCCAGGAACCGCTCAGCGCGCTCAATCCGCTTGCCCGTGTCGGCCAGCAGATTGCAGAGTCGATCGTCACACACGCCAAGCCAGCCCTATCCAGGGAAGCCGTCGATGCTCGTGTGCAGGAACTGATCAAGGCCGTCGGTCTGCCGGATCCCGTGGCGCTCGCGCGCAGCTTCCCGTTCCAGCTCTCGGGCGGTCAGCGTCAGCGCATCATGATCGCGATGGCCATGGCGAACAATCCGGCGCTGCTGCTGGCGGACGAGCCGACCACCGCGCTCGACGTCACCACTCAGAAGCAAATTCTCGCCTTGGTGAAGAAGCTGCAAGCTGAGCGCGGCATGGGCGTGCTGCTGATCACCCATGACTTCGGTGTCGTCGCCGATGTGGCCGACCGCGTCGTCGTGATGCGCAATGGTCGCGTCGTCGAGCAGGGCACGGTGGATGAAGTGCTGCGCAATCCGAAGGACGATTACACTAAGAGTCTGATCGCAGCCGTTCCCGGCGGCCGCTCGCTCAATGCGGCCGACCGCAAGATCACGGGCGAACCGATCCTGGATGCGGTCGGTCTCAACAAGACCTTCATCACAAAACAGGGCATGTTTCTGCCCCCGCGTCGTACGGACGCCGTGCAGAATATCTCGCTTGCGTTGCAGGCGCGCGAGACGGTGGCGATCGTCGGCGAGTCCGGTTCGGGCAAGTCGACCCTTGGCCGTCTGATCATGCGTCTGGTCGAGCCGGATACCGGATCGGTGAAGTTCTCCGGTTCCGATCTGTTGGCGCAACGTGGTGAAAATCTTCGACAGATGCGCCGCAAGATCCAGATCGTATTCCAAGATCCGTTTGCGGCGCTCGATCCGCGGCAGAAGGTGGGGGATGCCATTGCCGGCGGTCCGATTGCCTATGGCACGCCCGCCCGGCAGGCGATGGCGGATGCCAAGAAGCTGCTGGTTCGCGTCGGTCTGCAGGAAAGTGCGGCTGAACGCTATCCGCACGAGTTCTCGGGCGGCCAGCGCCAGCGCATCTGCATCGCGCGTGCGCTAGCCCTGAAGCCGCAGGTGCTGGTGGCGGACGAAGCGGTATCGGCGCTCGACGTGTCGGTACAGGCGCAGGTGCTCAAACTGCTCGCCGAGCTGCGCGAGGAGATGAATCTGGCCATGATCTTCATCACCCACGATCTCCGCGTCGCCGCCGAAATTGCCGACCGCATCGTCGTGATGCGTCGCGGTGAGATCGTCGAGCAGGGCCCGACGCAGACGATCTTCGAGAATCCGGGCAACGACTATACCCGTGCATTGCTCGATGCGATCCCGGGACAGCGCATGTTCGCCGGCCCCGGAATGAAAGCAGCCGCGATCGCCTGAGCGGCCACGGCTCCAAGTCAGCAGACTATATAAGGCAATCAGACCATAGAGGCCGGCTCAGTCCAGTTTGACGCCGGCCTCTGTCACGACCTTGCGCCAGCGGGCGACATCGGCTGAGACCATTTTACCAAATTCCGGACCGGCGACATCCGGCACGTCGGAGCCGTTGCGCTCCCACGCATCCTTGATCGCCGTTGTCTGCAGCGCTTCCTTCAGTTCCTTTTTCATGCGCTCGATGATGTCTGCCGGTGTGCCTTTCGGCGCGAACAGTCCGTACCAGGTAGCGACTTCGTAGTTCTGCAGTCCAGCTTCTGCGGCTGTCGGAATATCAGGGAAAGCCGGCACGCGCTTCGGCGCGGCGATGGCGAGGGCGCGCAATTGACCGGCACGGATCGGGGCAGCCGATGAGCCGAGGCCGTCGAAAACGACCGGGACATGACCTGCGATCAGATCCTGCATGGCGGGGCCTGCGCCACGATAGGGGACATGCTGGATCTTGGACTGGGTGAGGATCTTGAACAATTCACCGGCGAGATGATGCGTGGTGCCGGCGCCGGCAGAGCCGTAAGAGAGCTTGTCCGGATTGGCCTTGGCAAAGGCGATGAATTCGCCGAGCGTCTTGGCCTGTACCTTGTCCGGATTGACCACCACCACCTGCGGCGGCCGTGAAATCAGCGCCACCGGGATGAAGTCCTTTTCGATATCATAATCGAGATTGGGATAGAGTGATGGCGCGATCGCATGGTGCGCCGCACCCATGAAGAACGTATAGCCGTCCGGTGCCGCTTTTGCCGCAGCGGATGCGCCGACCGTGCCGCCCGCGCCAGCGCGGTTTTCGATGATCACCCGCTTGCCGAGCTGGCTATCGAGCTGGGCGGCGAGTGGCCGCGCAAACGCGTCGGTTCCGCCACCAGCTGCAAATGGCACGATAAAGGTGATCTGCTTTTGCGGCCAGCCCTGAGCGTGCGCATTGCCGGCAATGGTTGAAAAGCCAGCCATGGCAGCGAGCATGGCGATATGAACGGCTTTGATCCGCACGTTAATCCTCCCGATATGCTGCGCCATTGGTGGCGCTTGTGTGCATGTTCGGCGAGATTTGACCTTCATGCAAGCCGGTCAGCCCTGTGCGGCGCGTCAAACGGGCTTGCGGGAGGCGTTTCCAAGTGCTGTGAGCACCGCATCTCCAGTCTTGCGCGTATGCTCGCTGAGCGCCGCCGAAAACCCGTCGGGGTCGCGTGCGCGCATCAGTTCCATGAATGCTTCATGTTCCTGCACGGATGCGTCCCATCGTCCCGCATCGGTGTTGGCTGCGGCACGGGCACGATAGATATTCACATTGAGCGTGGTCCAGATATTGAGAAGGACCGGATTGCCGGCGAGTCTTGTGATCTCGATATGGATGTCCTGATTGAGCCGGAAGTAGGCGACGCGTTCGGCTGCGCGATGCAGTTCGACCAGCTGTCGATGCATATGATCCAGGCGATCGATGTCGGTGTCCGTTGCCAAGGTCACCGCCGCATGGCCGGCGATGCGGTCCAGCGCCACCATGACCGAGAAACTGTCTGCGATTTCGTTGCAATCGATCGGGGTCACCACCGGTGTACGATGCGGGCGCAGTTCGATGAGCCCTTCGGACGCCAGAATTTTGAAGGCCTCGCGTAGCGGGGTCCGCGACACGGCGAATGTCTCACACAGCATCCGTTCGGGGAGTGGCGCACCGGCCTGCAACTCACCTTCGACGATCATTTCGCGAACCCGGGCGAGCAACTGGTGATGCAGCGACATCCGATCGAGTGGGCGCGCAGGCGTATCGGCGGCAAGCTTCAGCCGCTTGGGCTTGAAGCGCGTGCGGAGCACAGGGCGCGACGTGACGTCATTCATCATTCAATTCCAGCGTGTCCGTTGCCTTGGAAACAGTCCGAGCGCTTAAAAAAAGTGCGTTGTAAGCGCACATAAAATAATATCTTCTAATTGAAATTACTAGATAAAATAATGATTGGATATCGTATTAAATTTGGCACGTTGCTTGCTCTCCTGGGTGGGACTGCGAATTCCCCGCTTTCCTTCAGGAGATTGCGATCATGCGGAAGTTCATTTCTGGTCTCTTTGTCTTGCTTGCCTTGTCGTTGTCGGCTCCGGCCGCGTTTTCTCAATCCGAGCCGGTGATCAAGGTCGGCTTTGCGAAATGTGCGCATTGCACGCCGATGTCGCTGACGCCGCAATATGCCAAGGGCGTGAAAATCGACGCGATCGCCTTCAACACGGGAACCGATGCGCTGACCGCTTTGGTGTCGAAGAATATCGACGTCGCGCAGGCCACCTACCTGCACTATGCCATTGCGCTCGATAAGGGCTTCGATGTCGTGGCCATTTCCGGGCAGGTGAATGGCGGCTCGGCCATGCTGGTGGCCAATGATCTGGCAGTCACGCCGAATGACTGGGCGTCGCTGAAGAAGGCCATCGCGGATTTCAAGGCGGCCGGTAAGCCGTTCCGCGTCGCTGCCTCGCGGGGCAATGCGCAGGACATCCATATGCGCGGCGCCTTCGCCAAAGAAGGCATCGACATCAACAAGGATGTGCAGTTCGTCAATATTCCCAATCCGTCCGATCACCTGCAGGCGCTGCGCCGCGGCGAGGTCGAGCTGATCTGCACGGTCGAGCCTTTCGCGACGCAGATCCTGCAGAACAAGGCGGCCAAGCTGTTCGGGCTCCCTTACGATCAGGCGGCCGGCAAGCTGACCAACATCATTCTCACCCGCTCTGATGTCGTGAAGGACAAGCCGAAGCAGCTTGAGGAGGTCGTGCGCGCGGTCGTCAAAGTCGGTGATTTCATTGCGGCCGACAAGCCTGCCCTGATCGACGTGATTTCGAAGATCACCGGCCTCGACAAGAGCGTTGCGGCCGGCGCGGTCGACAACCTCGATCCGGATCCGAAGCTGTATCGCGCCTCGGCCCGCGCCATCGCCGTCATGATGCGCGACCTGAAATACATCAATGCCGACGTGTCCGCCGCGGTCGAGAAGAACATGGACTACCAGTTTCTCGAAGCCGTGACCGGCAAGCCGAAGACCGCGCTTGGTTACTGAGGCAGGTCATGCAGCAGGTTCTCTCGATGGTCAGGCGGCTGGATCGGTACATCGTGCCTGTATTAATCCTGGCGGGCTGGGAAGCGTTTTCGCGCACGGGCGCGTTGCCGGCAGCATTGTTGCCGGCGCCGTCCACGGTGCTGTGGGCCTGGGCTGACTGGGTGTTCGGCACCGACGGCAATGCGCAGACCTATAGCGGCCGCTGGCTGTTCGACATGTTGTCGAGCGTGCTGCGCGTCATCGCAGGCTTTTCCATCGCGACGGTGCTTGCAGTGTCGCTCGGCGTGGCTATCGGCTGGTCGCGCAGCATCGAGGTGATCATCGAGCCGACGCTGCAGACGCTGCGCCCGATTCCCCCGGTGTCGTGGATTCCGCTGGCGATCATCTGGTTCGGAATCGCCGACAAGCCGGCGATCTTTCTGGTTTTTCTTGGTGCCTTCTTTCCGATCCTGCTGAATACGATTCACGGCGTGAAGTCGTGCGATCGCAATCTCATTCGCGCCGGGGCGATGGTCGGCGGTGGCAATCGGCAATTGCTGCGCTTCATCGTTTTTCCGGCGGCGCTGCCGAGTATCTTCGCCGGTCTACGCATCGGCATCGGTTCGGCATGGATGCTCACCGTGACCGCGGAGATGGTGGCGGTGAAGAGCGGCCTTGGCTATGTGCTGTGGGATTCCTACTACTTCCTGCGTTACGACCTGGTCCTTGCTGCCATGGCAAGCATCGGTCTGCTTGGCTTTCTCAGCGACTTCGGCATTCGACTGTTGATGGCACGCGTGCTCCACTGGCAGCGCAACACCACGATCCGCAGCGGGGAGGGCTAGCCATGGCGACGATCCAGATCTCTCACGTCTCCAAGGTGTTCAAGGACGCCAAGCGCAAGACCGATGTCACGGCACTGGACGACATCAATATCGAGGTGGCGAAGAACCAGTTTCTCTGCCTGCTTGGTCCGAGTGGTTGCGGCAAATCGACTTTGCTGAACATGATTGCCGGCTTCGAGAAACCGTCGTCGGGATCGGTGACGGTCGATGGCCAGCCGATCACGGCGCCCGGCGCAGATCGCGGCGTCGTGTTCCAGCAAGCCAATCTGATGCCCTGGCTGCCAGTCTGGGAAAATGTCGGTTTCCATCTCCTGCTGCGCGGTGGCCAGAAAGCGGTGCGCCGTGAAATCGCGCAGCGCTATATCGACATGGTGGGCCTCACCGGCTTCGAGAACCATTACCCTTCCGAGCTTTCCGGTGGCATGAACCAGCGTGTCGGCATCGCGCGGGCGTTGCTGATGAATCCCCAGGTCATCCTGATGGACGAGCCGTTCGGCGCGCTCGACGAGCAGACCCGCATGGACATGCAGAACGAACTCGTCCGCATCTGGCAACAGCATCAGGGGACCATCGTCTTCGTAACGCATGGGATCGATGAAGCGCTCACGCTCGGCACGCATGTGGCTGTCATGAGCGCGCGCCCTGGCCGCATCCGCGAGATCATCCCGCTGGATCTGCCGCGGCCCCGCGACATCACGAGCCCGCAGTTCAATGAGATCAAGCGTCACATTCTCGATCTCCTGCGCACCGAGCGCGCAGCGCCCTCTCTCGCAACACTGGATCACCCATGACCAAACGAGTTCTGCTTGGAATGCTCACACCGTCGTCGAACACGGCGCTGGAGCCCATCACCACGGCGATGCTGAACGAGTTGCCGGAAGTCTCCGCGCATTTCTCGCGCTTCAGGGTGACCGAGATTGCCTTGTCTGATCGGGCGCTGGCCCAGTTCGACAACAGCGAGATCCTACGTGCGGCAGAGCTTCTGGCGCATGCCAAGGTCGATGTCATCGGCTGGAATGGTACCTCGTCCGGTTGGCTCGGCTTCGAGGCGGATCATCGCCTCTGTGAACAGATCTCAGCGGCGACCGGTATCCCCGCGACAACTTCTATGCTGGCGCTCAATGAAATTCTCGACGAGAAAAAAGTGCAGCGTCTCGGTTACGTCACGCCTTATCTGGACGACGTGCAGGCCCGCATCATCGCCAATTATGAAAAGCTGGGATTCCCCTGCCATAGTGAGCGGCATCTCGGCTTGCAGGATAACTTCTCTTTCTCGGAAGTGCCGCTTTCGCAACTCGAACAGATGGCACGCGATGTGGCGCGTGACGGGGCAGACGCCATCACCGTCATCTGCACCAATCTGCGCGTTGCGACATCGGTCGCCAGGCTGGAGAAGGAGGTCGGCGTGCCGATCTACGACACCATTGCGACCGTGGTCTGGAAGAGCCTGAAGATGGCGGGAGTCGATACGCGGCGCATCACCCAATGGGGCTCGTTGTTCCAGGAGTTTTGATCGTCCTCAATCGTCAAGGCGCTGCATCTGCGCAGGAGAGTTCTGATGGCTGCTTTCGATACCGTCATCCGTCACGGCACGATCGCCACGGCAAGCGAAACCTACAAGGCGGATGTCGGCATCCGCGACGGCCGGATCGTTGCCATCGGCGAGGCACTGACCGACGCGACGGTCATTGTCGATGCCGCGGGACTTCTGGTGCTGCCTGGCGGCATCGATAGCCATGTCCATATCTCGCAGCCATCCGGCGAAGGCATCGTGATGGCGGATGATTTCGAAAGTGCCACCCGTGCCGCGGCATTCGGCGGCAACACCTTTGTGATGCCCTATTGCCTGCAGCAGAAAGGGCAGCCGATCCGCGAAGCGCTGAAGGAATACCACGCGCTGGCCGATCGGAATTGTTACGTCGATCATTCCTTTCATCTGATCGTCGCCGATCCCACCGATGCCGTGCTGGGTCAGGAGCTTCCGGCGCTGATCGCCGATGGCTATTCATCGCTGAAGGTCTTCATGACCTATGCGGATCTCGCGCTCAGCGATCTGCAGATACTGAACGTGCTGTCGGTGGCGCGTGAATCCGGTGCGTTGGTTCAGGTGCACGCAGAAAATTACGACGCCATCCGCTTCCTGGTCGACAGACTCGAACGCGACGGCAATGTCGGGCCGTATTTTCATGCCAAGTCGCGTCCGATCCCGGTGGAACGCGAAGCCACGCATCGCGCCATATCATTGGCTGAGCTGGTGGATGTTTCGCTGGTTGTCGTTCACGTCTCCAACCGTGAATCGATGGAGGAGATCCGCCGTGCGCAAATGCGTGGATTGACGATCTACGGCGAGACTTGCCCGCAATATCTCGTGCTGACGGAAGAGGACCTCAAGGACCTCGGGATGCAAGGCGCGAAATATGTCTGCTCGCCGCCCCCACGCGACTTCGCGTCGCAGCTGGCCTGCTGGGAGGGCTTGCAGCAGGGCGTTTTCACGTTGTTCTCATCCGACCATTGTCCGTTTCGTTATGATGATCCGGCTGGCAAGCTGACGCCGCGTGCGCGCACCAGTTTCCGCTGGATCCCGAACGGCATTCCGGGCGTCGAGACGCGATTGCCGATCCTGTTCTCGGAAGGTGTCAGCAAGGGACGCATCACGCTGAACCAGTTCGTCGCACTGACATCGAGCAACCACGCCAAAACCTATGGATTGAAAGGCAAGGGGGCGATCGCTGTCGGATACGATGCCGACATCGCGTTGTGGGATCCGAAACGCAAAGCGACGCTGACGCAGGCAAACCTTCATCACGGTGCGGACTACACACCTTACGAGGGCATCGAGATTACAGGCTGGCCAGTGGCAACCATGTTGCGGGGAAATTTCGTTGTGCGGGACGGTCAATTGGTCGGAACCAAACTGGGCGGACACTACGTCAACCGCGCGCCACGCTAGCATCTCGGTGGCATGGACATTCCCGTGCCATGACCCTTGCGTGACATAAGCGGATACGGTGCAGTGAAGCACCGGTTCGCACCGCGAGGGTGGAAATATGATTATCAGCGGCGACCGGCGCATCGACTAGCCCGGCATCATGTAGCGTATCGCCAAAGCGGCGACTGGATTTCAGGCACTTGGCGCGGGGCGGGACGCGCCCGGTCGCCATGATGCTGCGCAATGATTTCGCGCTGTTCGAGACTGGATTGCTTCGTCGCTGCGCTCCTCGCAATGACGACCTGTAACAAAAAAGAAGGCGCGGGGCTTATCATCCCGCGCCTCATTCGTTTCATCCGCCAGGGATCAGGTGTTGATCCAGACCGACTTGACGTTGAGATACTCGTCAATGTGGTGGACACCCGACTCGCGGCCGTAACCGCTCATCTTGTACCCGCCGAACGGCACGGCGGGGTCCATCGCTTGATAGCAGTTCACCCACACCGAGCCGGCTTGCAGGGCCTTGGCGAGGCGATGCGCCTTACTGACATCCTTGGTCCAGACGCCGCTGCCGAGGCCGAACATGGTGTTGTTGGCGCGCTGCACGAGGTCGTCCATCTCCTCGAAGGCGATGGCCGAGATCACCGGCCCGAAGATTTCTTCCTGCGCGATCTTCATGCTGTCCTGTACGTCGGCAAACACTGTGGGCTGCACGAAGTAACCTTTGGCCAGATCGCCATCGGTGAGGCGGCCGCCGCCGGACAGTGCCTTGGCGCCTTCGCCGGCACCGGTGCTCAGATAGCCGGTGACGCGGTCGAGCTGTTCCTTGGAGACCAACGGTCCGAGCTGAATGCTGGGGTCGACGCCGTTGCCGACCTTCAGCTTCTTGGCGAATTCAGCCACCTTGCCGACGAATTCGTTATAGATTTTTTTCTCGACGAACAGGCGGGTGCCGGCGCTGCAGATCTGGCCGGAATTGGCGAATACCGCCATGGCGGCGCCGGGAACGGCGGCATCAAGATCGGCATCGGCAAACACGATGTTCGGCGATTTGCCGCCGAGTTCAAGCGACACGCGCTTGAGGTTGCCGGCCGAGGCGCGAATGATGGACTGACCGGTGAAGTGCGAACCGGTGAAGGCGACCTTGTTGACGTCCTGATGGGAAGCCAAAGCCGCGCCGGCGGTCTCGCCATAGCCGGGCACGACATTGATCACGCCGGCCGGGAAACCGGCTTCGAGTGCGAGCTCACCGAGGCGCAGTGAGGTCAGCGGTGCTTCCTCGGCGGGCTTGAGCACGACAGTGCAGCCGGTCGCGATGGCAGGGCCGATCTTCCAGACGCTGGCGCTGAGCGGCGAATTCCAGGGAATGATCGCGCCGACGACGCCGACGGGCTCCTTCAGTGTGTAGGAGAAGATCTGGCCGGGCAGCGAGTTTTCGATGGTCTCGCCATAGATCAATGTGGCCTGGCCGGCATAGAAGCGCAGCATGCCGAGGATTCGTTGTTTGCCGGCGAAGGTGCGACTGACCGGTGCACCCATGTCGAGGGTGTCTAGCAGCGCGAGCTCGTCAAAATGTTTTTCGACGAGATCGGCGAATTTCAGCAGCAGGGCCTGGCGCTCATAGGGCTTGGCCTTGCTCCAAGGACCTTCGAAAGCGCGGCGGGCGGCGGCAACTGTAAGATCGATGTCCCTGGCATCGCCTTCGGCGACGGTGGCGAGCAGCTCACCGGTAGCGGGGTTGTGTGTCTCGAATTTTTTGCCGGACTGCGCATCGACCCATTTGCCGTCGATCAGCATCTGCTTGTAGGAGCCGTTCGCATACGGGTGCGACGTGGCGGAGATTGGCTGCATCAAGCCCATGATGATCCTCCCGGGGACTGAATTGTTCTGCCGTTGTGGCGCGCGGAATATATCGTTTCCGCCGGATGGGTAAAGCTTGGGAACACGCGCTGGGCTGCATGGGAGGTCTACGCACGCTATTCATCAGCGTGAATTCGCGCTGGGACTCATTCAGTCGAGCGCGCGACGCCGGAATCGCGCGCATGTCGAAGGGATGCTATAGGCAACGATCGCGTGCGATTTGCGTCGTGTATATCGGTGATGATCGCTTGAAGAACGCTGCAGGAAAGATCGTCGCAGCTGCACCCGAGCGTGTCGATGTGATGATAGCCAATGTCGATGTCGGCGATTTCGCTGCGATCTGCTACTGAACGATACCGACATCCAGGTGTCGATATTTTCGCCGAGTTCGTGAAGATCGAATAATCAGTCAGGGAGCGGGTGTATGGATTACGTCAAATTCGGAAATACCGGTCTTGAAGTTTCGCGGTTGTGTCTGGGATGTATGACCTACGGCGTTCCGGATCGCGGGTCCCATGCGTGGACGTTGGATGAGGAAAAGAGCCGGCCGCTGATCAAGCAGGCCATCGAACTAGGCATCAATTTCTTCGATACCGCGAATGTTTATTCCGACGGCACCTCGGAAGAAATCGTCGGTCGTGCGCTGAAGGATTTTGCCAGGCGTGACGATGTCGTCATCGCGACCAAGGTGTTCAATCGCATGCGCCCGAGGCCGAACGGCGCCGGCCTGTCGCGCAAGGCGATTATGACTGAGATCGATCACAGCCTGCGCCGCCTTGGCACCGACTATGTCGACCTGTATCAGATCCATCGCCTCGACAAGACGACGCCCATCGAGGAGACGATGGAAGCGCTGCACGATGTGGTGAAGGCCGGCAAGGCGCGCTATATCGGCGCTTCGAGCATGTATGCGTGGCAGTTTGCCAAGGCGGTCTACACGTCGCGGCTGAATGGCTGGACGCAGTTCGTCAGCATGCAGAACCACGTCAATCTGCTCAACCGCGAGGAAGAGCGCGAGATGCTGCCGTTCTGCGCCGATCAGGGCATCGCGGTGATGCCGTGGAGCCCGCTCGCACGCGGTCGCCTGACCCGCGCATGGGACGAAACCAGCGAGCGCCAGAAGACCGACGAATTCGGCAAGGGGCTCTATGTCCAGGCCGAAGCGGCCGACCGCAAGATCGTCGAACAGGTCGCCGTGGTGGCAAAATCGCGTGGCGTCCCGCAAGCCCAGGTGGCGATGGCCTGGCTGCTGCAGAAACCCGTCATCACCTCGCCGATCATCGGGGCATCCAAGACGGCGCATCTGACCGATGCGGTTGCGGCGCTCTCGCTCAAGTTGACCAGCGAGGAGATCGCGTCGCTTGAGGCACCTTACGTTCCGCATGCAGTAGCTGGCTTCGGCTAGCAGAAATATTTCGCCTCCATGCCGATCATGCGGGCGCGGAGGCTCTGTACCGGCATGCTGCAGTAATGCCTGTAAATCTCTGGTCTACATCGCTTATTCGGAAATTGGAGCCGCGTGGCTTTGTTCGGCAGGTGTGCTGGATAGCCGAAAGTACCCTTGTGGATTCTGCAATCCCTGAAAGAAGCCCTTAACCGGTATTCATGCACGCTCAGGATGCAGCCGAGGACTCCGGTATTGTTTAATATTGATGCAAGACCTAGCCGATAATTGAAGCCATCCGAAAGCGTGGCAGGAGAATTTTGTGACCCAGCTCGATTCCGAAATCGACGATCTGATTGTTGCCTGCCATGGTGATATCCGCGGCGTCGTTGGTGCGCTCATCATGGTCAATCGTCAGCTCGAAACTGAATTGGCCGAGCTGAAGGCGCAGCTGATTGCCGCGCGGGCCGTCGAGGCGCCAGGTCCTCACGCGGTCCTGCACTGATCGCCGTTAGGATCGAAAGTCTTGCTGATAGCTTAGTAGTAAGCGCTGATCGCAGCAGGCGCGGAATACGTGGGAAACCTACTTCTCATGTATGTTGATGGCCCGGAGGCCCGCTCTGGTCTCCCGGATTCCAGGGAAGTGACGCCCCAGCTGGCGGGCCATCTTTTGCACCGAAGCAGTGTTACGGTTCAGAGCGCCTGCCGCGCGGATCAGGGATGAGCCCTGTTCGGACAGCTCGATCAATCGGCCGATGTCTTGGTCGGTCCATTTGCGTGTAATTGGGCGGGTCATGAGCCTTCCTTGGCGTAGTTGATTCAGGAAATTGAGATCGGCGTGCGACCAACGCGTTCGGGAACTGCATCGCAGAGCCGGGCACATGCCATGCACTGTGGGCTGAGTAGGAACCGCCCGCTTGCTTACGGCGTCATCGCCATGTCTCGATAGTTGCCGCATGGGACAACGGGCAGGGAGTGCCCTGGTTCAGCTGGAACAGCCAAAAGGTCTCGCGAGAACGGTTACGAAATGTGGCGCGATTGTTTCGCCTGCAAGCTGCCGAGGCACGTCATCTGCATTCGCAGATGTTCGCGACTGCAGAGCAGTAGTGCGCTGCGTCGAAACCGATCGTGCGCTGACAACTTGCCCCTCATCGAAGGAGCGGCAGCGGCAATGTCATTTGCGATCTGGAGAACAGTGAACTCCGCCGCTCCGCGCAACATCAAATAGGACGAGGGGCTGGAGACTTAGATGGTGGGCGCACAAGGGATCGAACCTTGGACCTCTCCCGTGTGAAGGGAACGCTCTCCCGCTGAGCTATGCGCCCGGACGTCGCGTGCGGCGTCAGTTATGAAACCGGACCGGAAACCAAAAGGCCGGGCGGGGCCCGGCGGTGCGTGACGTCAGTGGCGCGATTTAGGGAATTGGAGGTGGGGGTGTCAAGCACGCCCTGCCAGTTGGGACCACATTGTTGTCCCCCAGGGGTAAAACCGGGCCGGTTCAGCTTCAGCCCGGCTGGCGAACCCGGGAAGCATGGGATTGCAGCGCCCGGATACGGTCCGCAAGGGTGCTGTTGGGGGCAAAACCGGCGTCATTGGCCGGGCGTGGCTGGCTGGCGGTGGGATCCGCGGCCAGAATGGCCTCGATGGGAGAATTTGGTCCTTCCAGCGCCATCGCCATTTTGGCGACTTCGGCAGCGATGTCGTTGATGCGCTCGCGGAGCAGGGCGTTTTCCATCCGCTCGGTGGCCCAGGCGCTCTCCGCCTGCTGGTGGATGGTGTTGAGGTCGCGTTGCAGCTTGCTACGTTCCTCGCGCGCGAGGCGAAGTTCCTGTTCCGCGCTCGCCTTCTCCGCCCGCAGTTGTTCGACCAGCGGAGAGCCCTTGCCGCCGGCATTGGCGGCAATCTCGACACGCAGGTTCCTTGCCGTCTGCTCTGCGGCTTCATTGGCCTGGCGGAGCTGTGCATTCTCGAAATCGCGTTCGGCAAGCAGTTTGGTCTGCTCCAGCAATTGGGTTTCGAGCTGATCGACGCGGGTGCTGAGCAGTTCCGCCTCATGCACCTGGATCGTCAGCTGCTGATCGAGATCGGTGACGCGGTGATTGAGGCTTTCAACGCGGGCGCGCGCTTCGGCGAGGTCGCGCGTGGCTGTCGCGGACTCGCCGCGCTGCAGTTCGAGCTTGTGCTGGGTCGATGAGAAGTCCTGCTCCGCAAGGCCGAGGCGGCTCTTCAGCTCCTCCACCTGCATGCGCACGGCCGTCAGCTCGACCTGCCGGCCCTCGGCAACCTGGGTGCGGTCGTCGCGTTCGGCGGTGATGCGCGCGAGTTCGTCCTGCTTGTCGGCGAGGGCACGCTCGGCAGCAGCGAGTGCTTCTGTCTTGGCTGCGAATTCGCTCTCCGTCGTCGCAAGCTTTTGCTTCACCGCCGCTTCGCGATTCTCCAGATCGAATATCGCAGCCGTCTTCTCGCTCAGCTCGACTTTCATCCGGTTGATGGCGTCGGTCTTCTTGCCGAGCTCGGCGAGCTGACCCGTCGTCTTGCCCTTGAGTTGTTCGACGCTCATTTCCAGGCGTCGTGCCGACATGGCGAATTCGGCGCGCAGCTGGTCCTTGTCAGCCTGGATCTCGGCCATCGACAGCGGCGTCGCGGCTTCCAGGCGGCGGGTGGTGAGGCGCACAGCCCGGTTATGCACCAGTGGCATGATCAGCAGGCTGCACAACATCGCGGCCAGAAAACCGATCGCCAGATACATGATCGGTTCGACCATGGCAGTATGCTCCACGCTGAAAAGTCGCGGTTAACATGCCATGCGTGCGCAGGCAAAGACAGCGTAACGCTTCGTTAACCTTGATGTCGGCCGCGTTCTCGCGGGATCAGAACGGGTTCCAGGTCGCCGTCGGCGTGTACTTGAGATAACCGATATTGGCGCCGAGGCGCAGGCCGAGGCCGGATCGGATCGGCACCAGCACGATATTATTGGCGGTCAGCGCGGTCATGCCGAAACCGCCGATAATGTAGGCGGAGCCGTCGATGCCGCCGAAACGCTGATAGATCGCCTGGGTCGCTGGCAGGTTATAGACCAGCGTCATGGTGCGGGCACCATCGCCGCCCCAGTCGAAGCCGAGCGAAGGACCCTGCCAGTAGACGCGCAGATCACCGGCATTCTTTGTGTAGAGCGTGCCTTCGCCATATCGGAGGCCCGCGACGATGGCGCCGGAGCCCTCCTCGCCCAGAATATATCCGTTCGGCAGACCCCACTGGCTGACCGCCTTTTCGATCACTGAAGCGAGGCCGCGCGAAACGTTGCCGAAGAAGCGGTGGCCGGCAGTGACAAGTTCTTCCGACCGGTAGGTGTCGGGCGCCTCACGGCCGCGTTGCTGGGCCGAAGCTGGCGTGACCGCAGCCGGAATCGTGGCGAGTGTGATCGCGGCGAGCGCCACCGCTGCCAGGCGTGATGCGAAGGTCATGAAAAGAACCCCTGGTATTCAATCTGAGGACCGCAGCTTTAACCTGATGCTGAGAAGCACCACGTTTAATCGGCGGTCAGTGTCCCCGAGTTTGCATAATATCGGTATCAACTATGACGGCACAACGGCGGGATTGGTGCGGGGGCGGCCGCGGAATTGCCTTGATCTTGCTCGTCTTGGGCCTTTGCACTCCGTTATGGGCTGGGACCAATGAACGCGTGGTCACCGACCGGTACAGCGGTTTGGCGATCGGAGGCTTCGATCCCGTCGCCTACTTCACTGATTCGGAGCCTTTGGCTGGCCTGCCGGATTTCGAGCTGACGGAGGACGGCGCGGTCTGGCGGTTCCGTAATGACGGTAATCGCACCGAGTTTGCCAGGCACCCCGACATATATGGTCCGCAATTCGGCGGCTACGATCCAGTGGACATGGCCCGCGGCGTTGCCGTTGCCGGCAATCCGCGTCTCTGGCTTGTTGCCAGTCAGAGACTCTATCTGTTCAGCCGTGAGGACAATCGGGACGCCTTCAAAGCGGCGCCGGTGACTTTTTTACCTGCCGCACGGAAAAAATGGCCTGACGTTCAGGAGACGCTGGCGCGCTAGCCTGGTGCGACACGATTACCCCAGGCGATGAACTCCGGAACGATGAAGTCTTCCCGCCGACCGCCGAAATGCAGCGGATGGCCGTGGCTGTCGGCGACATGCCCGCCGGCGGCGACGACCACGGCGTGGCCGGCGGCCACGTCCCATTCGCAGGTCGGCGACAGGCGGGGATAGATGTCGGCCTGACCCTCGGCGATGCGGCAGAACTTCAGCGCCGAGCCGAATTCCTGGCGCACCGCACCCGGCCGGCTGGAGATGAATGCTTCGCTGCGAATGTCGCCATGGGAACGGCTGACCGCCGCGATCCACGGCTGGCCGGCGGCAGGCATCCGGCGCGTCTTGATGGGGGTCGATTTGCCGATGGAACGGTCGGCCTTGATCTCGAGACGTTCGGCGCCGCGCCCGACAAGACCGCGCCAGACCAGCCCGAGCGCCGGAGCACCGACAATACCGAGCAGCGGCACGCCATCAGCGATCAGAGCGATATTCACCGTGAATTCCTGCCGTCCGGCAATGAATTCCTTGGTGCCGTCGAGCGGATCGATCAGGAACAGGGCGCCGGCATAGGGCGGTTCGGCAAGATGCAACCGTTCCTCGGACAATGTCGGGATGCCAGGGAATAGACGTGTCAGACCCTCGCAGATCACCCGATCGGCGGCAAGGTCGGCGAGCGTCACGGGAGAGCCGTCGGATTTACCTTCGACCGCCATCGCGTTGCGGTTCACGGTGAGAATGGCCGCGCCGGCTTGCACAGCTAGCTGTGTCAGGGGCTCCAGCAGCGCGGCGGCGTTCTCCATGTCGAGATGCGGAAGCGAATCGGTGGTCATGGCAAGCTTTCGTGTCTCGCTCGTGATTATGGTTGTATCGTCTGTCCTGGCGGGCCCACGGCCCGGTGTGGCCGGGCTGATTTCTGCAGTGTATCAAACCAAAGAGCAAATGTTTGATTCGCCGTTCATGTCGCGCGGCTTCAGGAGCCTATCCCATGTCTGATGCAACTTCGCCCGGTTCGGCACCCGACGCTCTCGAACTCGCCGCACTGCTGTCGTCGCGCGTTTGCCACGATTTGATCAGTCCGGTCGGCGCCATCGTCAACGGGCTTGAAGTGCTCGACGACAATCCGAAGCCCGAGGATAAGGAGTTCGCGCTCGACCTCATCCGCAAGAGCGCGAAGACGGCGTCGGCGCGTTTGCAGTTCTGCCGTCTCGCTTTCGGTGCCGCCGGTTCGGCAGGCGCACAAATCGATCTCGGCGATGCGCAGAATATGGCGCGCGGTCACCTCGAAGATAACAAGACCAGGATCGAGTGGAATCTGCCGCGCCTCTTGTTACCGAAGAACAAGGTGAAGCTGCTGCTCAACATGCTGATCATCGCGCAGCAGACGATTCCGCGCGGCGGAGTGCTCAAGGTCGATCCGGTCGGGGAAGGCGAGCCGACAGGTTTCCGTATCACTGCCACGGGCATCAATGCGCGCCTGCCGCAAAACATCGTCGATATGCTCACGGTCGAACAGGTCGGTAATATCGACGGACATGCCGTGCAGCCCTACTATACCCGCCTGCTCGCGGAAGGCACCGGCCTGAAAGTGACAATGGTTCTGGATAACGAGGCCGCAGTGGTGACAGCGACCTGATGACGCGCCGCTGCAGCTAACTTAACAAACTCTTTACGGGCCGCTCATTTGGGCGGCCCGTTTTCGTTTTCGTGTGTTGGTTCGATACCAGTCGCTCGGTCTTTCTCGGAATGCTCAACCAATATTAAACGCTTTATGGCGAGAGTAGCACTACTTCGATAAGGGCGCGCGACGGCGCGGGCTCCGATTGTGTGAAGGCCTGGTTCATGGATGATCTTCTCCGCGAGTTTCTGACCGAAACCAACGAAAGCCTGGACACGGTTGACAACCAGCTTGTCCGTTTCGAGCAAGACCCGAACAACGCGAAAATTCTCGATAATATCTTCCGTCTTGTTCATACGATCAAAGGGACTTGCGGCTTCCTCGGCCTGCCTCGCCTTGAAGCGCTGGCTCACGCCGCCGAAACGCTCATGGGCAAATTCCGCGACGGAATGCCCGTGACGGGAGAAGCGGTGACGCTCATCCTGACCACCATCGATCGCATTAAGGACATCCTCGCCCAGCTCGAGGCGACCGAAGCCGAGCCGCACGGTGTCGACGAGGACCTTATCGGCGAGCTTCATCACATGGTCGAAAGGGGCATGGAGACGATGAACAATCCGGCCCCTCCCATCGCACCGGACGTTGCGCCCGAACCCGTCGTGGAGTCGCCTCCGCTGGTCGTACAGACGCTGGAGCGAGAGCTGCGTCCAGGCGAAGTTTCGCTCGATGAACTGGAACGCGCCTTCCGCGAAACCGAAACCGAAGTGCAGCCGGTCGTTGCGGCTCCGGCGCCCGTGGCCGCATCCGCTCCTGCGCCGGTCGCCGAAGCCCAGCCCGCGGCGAAGCCCGCGCCCAAGCCGGCAGCCAAGAAGACCGTGGTCGAGGTCGAACAGGCAGAGGCCGACAAGGTCGCCAACCAGTCGATCCGCGTCAATGTCGACACGCTCGAACATCTCATGACGATGGTCTCGGAGCTGGTGCTGACCCGTAACCAGCTGCTCGAAATCAGCCGTCGCCACGAAGACACCGAATTCAAGGTGCCGTTGCAGCGCCTGTCCACCGTAACGGCCGAGCTGCAGGACGGCGTTATGAAGACGCGCATGCAGCCGATCGGCAATGCCTGGCAGAAGCTGCCGCGCATCGTTCGCGATCTCGCCGGTGAACTCGGCAAGCAGATCGAACTCGAAATGCACGGCGCCGACACCGAACTCGATCGCCAGGTGCTCGACCTGATTAAGGACCCGCTGACGCACATGGTGCGCAACTCGGCGGATCACGGCCTCGAAACCCCGGCCGAACGTGCCGCCATCGGCAAGCCGGAGCAGGGCACGATCCGGCTCTCCGCCTATCATGAAGGCGGTCATATCCTGATCTGCATCGCCGACAACGGCCGCGGTCTGAACACCGAGCGCATCAAAGCGAAGGCGATCCAGAACGGTCTCGCCACAGAAGCCGATATCGAAAAGATGTCGGAAGCACAGATCCACAAATTCATCTTCGCGCCGGGCTTCTCCACCGCGGCGGCTGTCACCAGCGTTTCCGGCCGCGGCGTCGGCATGGACGTGGTGCGCACCAATATCGATCAGATCGGCGGCACCATCGACATCAAGTCGGTGGCCGGCGAAGGTTCCAGCGTCACCATCAAGATTCCGCTGACGCTTGCCATCGTCTCGGCGCTGATCGTCGAAGCCGGTGGTGATCGCTTCGCGATTCCGCAGCTCGCAGTGGTGGAGCTGGTGCGCGCGCGCGCCAATTCGGAACATCGTATCGAGCGCATCAAGGAGACCCCCGTTCTTCGCTTGCGAAACAAGCTGTTGCCGCTGATGCATCTGAAGAAGCTGCTCAAGATCGACGACGGCTCGTCAGCCGATCCGGAGAACGGATTCATCGTCGTCACGCAGGTCGGCAACCAGACCTTCGGCATCGTGGTCGATGGCGTCTTCCACACGGAAGAAATCGTCGTGAAGCCGATGTCCACCAAGCTGCGCCACATCAACATGTTCTCGGGCAATACCATTCTCGGCGATGGCGCGGTGATCATGATCGTCGATCCCAACGGCATCGCGCAGGAACTGGGTGCGCAAGCCTCCAATCTGGGCGAGATCGCCGACGAGCACGCTGCGGCCCGCGCACTCGGTGCCGAGCAACTCACCTCGTTGCTGGTGTTCCGCGCCGGCTCGTCGCAGCCCAAGGCTGTTCCGCTCGGTCTGGTCACCCGTCTCGAAGAGATCGGAATCGACAAGATCGAACTGTCGAACGGCCGTTACATGGTCCAGTATCGCGATCAGCTGATGCCGCTGGTGCAGATGGAGAACGTCTCCGTCCGCTCGGCCGGCACCCAGCCGATCCTGGTGTTCGCCGACGATGGCCGCTCCATGGGTCTCGTGGTTGATGAAATCGTCGATATCGTCGAAGAGCGCCTGCATATCGAAGTGGCCTCGAGCCGCGATGGCATTCTCGGTTCGGCGGTAATCAAGGGTCTTGCCACCGAAGTCATCGATGTCGGTCATTTCCTGCCGCAGGCCTTTGCGGACTGGTTCTCGCGCAAGGAGATGCGGGCGTCGTCTACGGCCCAGTCGGTGCTGCTGGTCGATGACAGCGCGTTCTTCCGTAACATGCTGTCGCCCGTGCTCAAGGCGGCCGGCTACAAAGTCCGCACCGCGACCAATGCCCACGAAGGCCTCACCGTTCTGCGCTCCGGCCAGGAATTCGATGTCATCCTTACCGACATCGAGATGCCGGATATGAACGGTTTCGAGTTCGCTGAGACCATCCGCGCGGATCAGAAGCATGGCCAGACGCCGATCATCGCGCTCTCTGCCATGATCTCGCCAGCTGCCATCGAACGCGGCCGTCAGGCCGGCTTCCATGATTATGTCGCGAAGTTCGATCGGCCCGGCCTGATTGCCGCGCTCAAGGAACAGACGGCAGACGTGCAGCAGGCGGCTTAAGGGAATTCGCACATGACCACCACCAACGTGACCCACACCGCCGACGGTGCCGTTACCGAATATGTCACCACCATGATCGGCGGACAGCTGTTCGGCATGCCGATTTCGCGTGTGCAGGACGTCTTCATGCCGGAACGTTTAACCCGCGTGCCGCTCGCCTCCAGCGACGTCGCGGGTGTGCTCAATCTGCGCGGACGCATCGTCACAGCGATCGACATGCGTTCTCGCCTCGGATTGCCCAAGAACACCGACGGAAAGCCGCCGATGGCGGTTGGCGTCGAACTACGCGGCGAGTCTTACGGGCTGCTGATCGATTCCATCGGTGAAGTTCTCAAGCTCGCCGATGAGAGCCGTGAGGTGAACCCGGTCAATCTCGACCCGCGCATGGCGAAAATGGCCGACGGCGTTCACCGCCTCGATGGCCAGCTGATGGTTGTGCTCGACGTCGATCGCGTGCTCGAAATCCCGACCGACAAGCTGGCTGCCTAATGCGATCCCGAAAAGCAACGACCGCTTTTCGGGATCGGGTCGATACTCGGGAAATGGTTCGGCAACTGGACGATCCTGTCCACGGAGGAAGTGTCCCGCCAGGGATATGACAAGTGAGGCTCACATGAAGACATGTCTGGTTGTCGATGACTCCAGCGTCATCCGTAAAGTCGCCCGCCGCATTCTCGAAGGTCTCGACTTCGAGATCACCGAGGCGGAGGACGGCGAGAAAGCGCTGGAAATGTGCAAGCACATGCTGCCCGATGCGGTGTTGCTCGACTGGAACATGCCGGTGATGGACGGTTACGAGTTCCTGCGCAATCTGCGCCGTATGCCCGGCGGCGACGTGCCGAAAGTCGTGTTCTGTACCACCGAGAACGATGTCGCACATATTGCGCGCGCGCTGCACGCCGGCGCGAACGAGTACATCATGAAGCCGTTCGACAAGGACATCGTCTCTGCGAAGTTCGCCGAAGTCGGCCTGATCTGATTTTTCGCGCCGGTACCGGATTCAGGTACCGGCGCGATTCTTTTTGGTTAATGCCTTTCTGTTGAAGTGTGTACTCGTTGCGTGTGTTGCGTCTGGTGAGTTGATGAGTGTTGCTGTGATGAGCCCGGCCGCGGCCGATTCGCGTTATGAGCCGCTGCGTGTCATGCTGGTGGATGACTCCGTGGTCATCCGCGGCCTGATCGCGCGGTGGATCGAGGCCGAGCCGGACATGACGGTGGTCGGTTCGCTGCGCACCGGGCTCGATGCGGTCAACCAGGTCGAGCGCATCAATCCGGACGTCGCCATTCTCGATATTGAGATGCCGGATTTGGATGGCATCACGGCGCTGCCTCAGTTGTTGGCGAAGAAGCGTAGTCTGATCGTCATCATGGCCTCGACGCTGACGCGTCGCAACGCCGAGATCAGCTTCAAGGCGATGTCGCTCGGTGCCGCCGATTACATTCCGAAGCCGGAGAGCACTCGCGAAATTTCCGCGGCCGACATCTTCAAGCATGATCTGCTGCAGAAGATCCGCAATCTCGGTGCTCGCGTTCGTCGCCTGAAGTCTGTGGCAAGTCCTTCGATCGCTCCGGCCACGCAAGCAACGCCTGCTTCCGTTGCGCGTCCCGCGCATGTCGCTGCCACGCCCAGGCCGGCGACGCGTCCGTTCAGCGCGAGCGTGCCGCGCGCATTGCTGATCGGCTCCTCCACCGGAGGTCCGCAGGCGCTGATGGCGCTGGTAGCCGAGATCGGCCCGGTCATCGATCGCGTGCCGGTACTGATCACCCAGCACATGCCGCCGACCTTCACTACCATTCTCGCCGAGCATCTCGCCCGCGCCAGCAAGCGCCCGGCGCATGAAGGCATCGACGGTGAACCCGTCAAACCCGGCACGATCTATCTGGCGCCGGGTGGCAAGCATATGCGCGCGGCGAAACAGGGAGCCAATATCGTCATCGCGCTCGATGACGGCCCTCCGGTGAATTTCTGCAAGCCCGCGGTGGATCCGCTGTTCACGTCCGGCATCGATGTCTGGCAGAGTGGGGTGCTCGCCGTCGTATTGACCGGCATGGGCTCGGATGGCATGCGCGGCGGCAAGGAAGTCGTCGCCGCCGGCGGCAATGTGATTGCGCAGGATGAAGCCACCAGCGTCGTCTGGGGCATGCCCGGCGCTGCCGCCAATGCCGGTATCTGTTCCGCTATTCTGCCGCTCAATCAGATCGGTGCGAAAATCACCCGCCTGTTCTCCGGAGATCGTTCATGACGCCTGCCGATTACGATTTCCTCCGCAAATTCCTGAAGGAGAGATCAGGCCTCGATCTGTCCGCGGACAAGCAGTATCTGGTCGAGAGTCGCCTGGTGCCGCTGGCGCGCAAGGCGAATCTCAATGGCATCGACGATCTAGTACAGAAGGTCAGGACCGGCAATTCCGTGCTTGGCGCGGACGTCGTCGAGGCGATGACGACCAACGAAACGTTTTTCTTTCGCGACAAGATGCCGTTCGATCATCTGCGCGATGTCGTGCTGCCGGAGATGATCCAGGCGCGCAGCGCCCGCCGCAGCTTGCGCATCTGGTGCGCGGCTGCATCGACGGGGCAGGAGCCGTATTCGATCGCCATGGTGATCAAGGAAATGAGCGCACAGCTTTCCGGCTGGCGCATCGAGATTATCGGCACGGATATTTCGCAGCAGGTGCTGGAGAAATCGAAGGCTGGCATCTACACCCAGTTCGAGGTGCAGCGGGGCCTGCCGATTCAGTTGTTGGTGAAGTACTTCAAGCAGATCGGCGACATGTGGCAGATCGCTCCCGAACTGCGCGCCATGGTCCAGTACAAGCCACTGAACCTGCTTGCCGACTTCTCACATCTCGGCAAGTTCGACATCGTGTTCTGCCGCAATGTGTTGATCTATTTCGATCAGGAAACGAAAACGCAGATTTTCGGCCGGCTCGTCAGATGTATGGAGGCTGATAGTTTTCTTGCGCTCGGCGCGGCCGAAACCGTCGTCGGCCTCACCGACGCGTTCAAGCCGCATGCGGACAAGCGTGGTCTGTATCGTCCGGCAGCCATGTACGCTGCACCGTCGATCGTACCGCCAATGGTGCCGGCGGGCTCAAAAATCGCGATGCCTGCGCGATAGTCGTCGGGCGGATTCGGCCAAGCCGTCATCCGCCGGTATCGTCATCGAAATAGGCCGGCAGCAGGTTGGGATGGTTCGGAAACATCGTCCTGAGCGGCGGCAGGATGCCCTTGTTGGAGAGGATCGCCTTCCATGGCGGCTCGATTGATCTGCCGTTCGATGGCCTGTTCAAGCCAGGTCCATTGAAGGACGGCGGCTTCAAACAGCGATGCCGGCTTGTCGGCATTGTATTCGTCTCGCCCGGCATGGGGAGAGTTCACGCGTGCAAACAAAAACCCCGCCTTGCGGCGGGGTTTTCGTGAGAACGTTCGGGGAGAAAAGATCAGGCCGGGATGCGAATCTCGTCATCGCTGGGTTCGCGGAGCACGTAACCGCGGCCCCACACCGTTTCGATGAAGTTGCGGCCTTCTGAGGCGTTGGCCAGCTTCTTGCGGAGCTTGCAGATGAAGACGTCGATGATCTTCAGCTCGGGCTCGTCCATGCCACCATAGAGATGGTTGAGGAACATTTCCTTGGTGAGGGTGGTGCCCTTGCGGAGCGAGAGCAGCTCCAGCATCTGATATTCCTTGCCGGTCAGATGGACGCGCTGACCGCCGACTTCCACCGTCTTGGTGTCGAGATTGACCACGAGATCGCCGGTCTGGATGACCGACTGGGCATGACCCTTGGAGCGGCGCACGATCGCATGGATGCGGGCAACCAGCTCGTCCTTGTGGAAGGGTTTGGTCATGTAGTCGTCGGCGCCGACGCCGAGACCCTTGACCTTGTCCTCGATGCCGGCGAGGCCCGAGAGAATGAGGATCGGGGTCTTGATCTTCGACACCCGCAGCTGCTTGAGCACATCATAGCCGGACATGTCCGGGAGATTGAGATCGAGCAGGATAATATCGTAATCGTAGAGTTTGCCGAGATCGACGCCCTCTTCTCCGAGGTCCGTCGTGTAGACGTTGAAGCTCTCGGATTTGAGCATCAGCTCAATCGACTGCGCAACAGCGCTATCATCTTCAATTAGCAAAACGCGCATGCCAGTCCCCTTTGGTCGCCGCTGCGGGCGTCAGGTCGGCCGCCATACTTGCGGCACCAATAAACGCCTACGAACAACTGATTCGGATCCTGACGAGATATGGTTAACAAATGCTGATTCTTCTCCGCAAGCGCTAATCGTGCAAATTTTGCCGAATCGCCGTAAGATGTTGCGTCAAAGACTCTTTTTGTACCCGTATCCGCTCAAGTTCCACATGAGGAGAAGGCCGCGACCTGCTCCATCGATTCACACCGTCTTTCTGCCGGCGCGAATGCTCTCAGTCATCCAAGACAGTGTGGGAATGATTAACGATGCGGGTAAACACAGGGTTAAGGGCCCGGCGGCAATGAGGCGAAACTTTAAAGCTTTCGCTACGAAGCATTCACGTTGAAGGCGACGATAAGGCAGTAAAGGCCGGACTTCCTTGAAAGCGCATTGCTCGTGAAAGCACTTGCCGAACAGATCGCCGATATCGACGGCGTCAACATCTACGGACGCGTGGTCGGCGTGCGCGGTCTCATGGTGGAGATCGCCGGCCCCATCCACGCCATGTCCGTCGGCGCGCGTCTCGTCATCGAGACCGGCACCAACCGTTTCATCCCAGCCGAGGTGATCGGCTTCTCCGGCGACAATGCTGTCGTGATGCCCTTTGCCGGCCTCGAGGGCGTCCGCCGTGGCTGCCGTGCAGTCATCGCCAATGCTGCCAGCATGGTGCGGCCGTCGATCGGCTGGCTCGGCCGCGTGGTCAATGCCATGGGCGAGCCCATTGATGGCAAGGGCCCGCTGCCGCAGGGCCCGGCGCCGATGCCCTATCGTGCAGCGCCGCCGCCGGCGCATGCGCGCAAGCGCGTCGGTGCGCCGCTCGATCTCGGCGTCCGTTCCATGAACACCTTTCTCACCTGCTGCCGCGGTCAGCGCATGGGCATTTTCGCTGGTTCGGGCGTCGGTAAGTCGGTGCTGCTCTCGATGCTGGCGCGCAACGTCGATGCGGATGTCTCGGTCATCGGCCTGATCGGCGAGCGTGGTCGCGAGGTGCAGGAGTTCCTGCAAGAGGATCTCGGCGAGGAAGGTCTCGCCCGCGCGGTGGTCGTGGTGGCGACCTCGGACGAGCCGGCGCTGATGCGCCGCCAGGCTGCCTATCTCACTTTGTCCATCTCGGAATACTTCCGCGACGAGGGCAAGGACGTCATGTGCATGATGGACTCGGTCACCCGTTTCGCCATGGCGCAGCGCGAGATCGGCCTCTCCGTGGGCGAGCCGCCGACCGCAAAAGGTTATACGCCGACGGTCTTCACCGAATTGCCGAAGCTGCTGGAACGGGCAGGGCCCGGCACCGACGAAGGTTCCATCACAGCGATCTTCACGGTGCTGGTGGACGGCGACGATCACAACGAACCCGTGGCCGACGCGGTGCGCGGCATTCTCGATGGCCATATCGTCATGCAGCGCGGCATCGCCGAGCGTGGGCGCTATCCGGCCATCAATATTCTCAAATCCGTTTCGCGTACCATGCCGCGTTCCTGCGATCCGGCCTATCTGCCGACCATCACGCGCGCGCGCCAGATCATGGCGACCTACTCGGATATGGAAGAGCTGATCCGCCTCGGCGCCTATCGCGCCGGTTCCAGCCCGGAGGTGGACGAGGCCATCGCGCTGCACGAGCCGCTCGAGGCGTTCCTGCGCCAGCGCAAGGACGAGGTATGTGGATTGCTGGAGGGATACCAGCAACTGCAACAAATCGTTGGTAGTTTGGCAACGGAACGCTAACTTTGTCGCGGCATCATGATCGCCAGAGATGGAATTCGGCCGGCTGCTCCCGTTCGGGCTGCTGGCGTTGTCCCGCTTTGAGACCGGGACTTCTGGGGAGTATGAGTCGATGAAGTCACGTGACACCCTGATCCGCCTGAAGAAGTTTCAGGTCGACGAGAAGCGCCGCCGGGTCAATCAGATCGAAGGCATGATCGCCGACTTCCAGCGCATGTCGGTCGATCTGGAGCGCGAGATCCAGACCGAGCAGGACCGCGCCGGCATTCAGGATCCGTCCCACTTCGCCTATCCGACTTATGCCAAGGCCGCGATCCAGCGCCGCGAAAACCTGACCCGCTCGGCCGACGAATTGCGCGTCCAGCTCGAAGACGCCAAGGCGCTGCTCGCCGAAGCCTTCGAAGAGCTCAAGAAGGTCGAACTGCTCGACGAGCGCGACCAGGCCCGGGCCCGCGAAGAGGAGAATGCCCGCGAGCAGGCCGATCTCGACAGCATCGGCCTGATGCGCGCCCGCATCGGTGCGGTCGCCTGAGACCGGATTACTTCGGTACGAAGCTTTCAAGCCCGGGCTGCAAGGTCCGGGTTTTTCATTGGCCTGTATCCACAGCGCGAACAACCATCATGGCTTGCGCGCCGGTATTCATGTTACGAGTCGGCAATACCGCTTCGCGAAGCCCATCACGTAGCAAAAGATATTTCCAGGTCGAGGAGACGGGATGCTCACGCCGGCAGAACTGGTCTGGCTCATCGCAGCGGTTGCAAAGGGCGATGAGGCTGCATTCGAGCGCCTTTATACCGCCACGCGCGCGAAACTGTTCGGTGTCGTTCTCCGTATCTTGCGCAGACAGGATCTCGCGGAGGAAGTGATCCAGGAGGTCTATGTCAAGATCTGGAACAGCGCCGGCCAGTTCAACCCCGGCGTCGCGTCGCCAATCACATGGATGGCTTCGATAGCGCGCAATCGCGCGATCGATGTCGTGCGCAAGAAGGGCGAGGTGTCGATAGAGGAAGAGCCGGCCGCCATGGACGTCGCCGCCGATACGCCCGATCCGCTCGCGCGCCGCGAGATGACCGAAGAATTGCGGCGCCTGCTCGAATGCGTCGGGCAGCTCGAACCGGAACGGCAGAAGCTGGTGCTGCTCGCTTACTACAACGGCTGGAGTCGCGAACAGCTTGCGGCCAAATTCCAGACGCCCGTGAACACCGTAAAGACATGGCTGCGCCGAAGCATGTTGGATATCCGCGCATGTCTGGGGCTGGCATGATGGACTACAGCGAAGATCATATCGTACTCGCCGCGGAATACGCGCTCGGCACGCTCGATGCCGACGAACGCGCGCAGGTCGAGCAGATGATGGTGGTCGACAAGAACTATGCGGCTGTCGTCGAGTCGTGGGAGCGCGCGCTCGCCGTGCTCAATCACATGGTCGGTCTTGTCGAGCCGCGTCCGCAGGTGTGGGACAGCATCCGCAGCACCATTGGCCTGTCGGGTCAGCAGGCGCCCCTCGTGCTGCCATCGGTGCCGGAGCCCGCAGCGGCGCCCGTTGCCGAAGCCGTGCGCGAGCCTGTGCAGGCCGACAGTTCCAATGTCATCGTCCTGATGCGCCGCGCGCAGCGCTGGCGCGGTATTGCTGCCGCGACGGGGGCCATTGCTGCCGCGCTGATTGCCCTGATCGGCGTGCAGGCGACGCGTCCGGATCTTTTGCCGGCCGGTCTTCGTCCAAAGCCGATCGTGCAGGTCGTCCAGCAGGCGCCGGCACCTCAGCAACTCGCCGCGCAGTCGCAATATGTCGCTTTGCTGCAGACCGATGCGTCATCGCCGGCCTTCATTCTCACCGTCGATGCCGTGACCAAGAATTTCACGGTTCGCCGTGTCGGCGCCGAACCGCAGACGGGTAAGAGCTACGAGCTCTGGATCGTGTCCGACAAGTTTCAGAGCCCGCGTTCGCTCGGCGTGATTGGCGGCGATGAATTCACCACCCGCGCCGCGCTTGCGACCTACGATCCGGAGACGGTCAATCAGGCCACCTACGCGGTGACCATCGAACCGGAAGGCGGCTCGCCGACCGGTTCGGCGACGGGCCCGATCGTGTTCACCGGCAAGCTGATCGAAACGGTACCGCCGCCGAAGTGAAACTCGAACCCTCATCCTCAGTGTCTGACCGCAAACTCGCCCCCTCATGGTGAGGAGCGGCCACAGGCCGCGTCTCGAACCATGAGATGGCTTTGCAGGACCGTCTCGAAAGATATTTCGTAGGATGCCGGAGCTCCCGGTCCATCCTTCGAGACGCCATTTCTGACGAAATGGCTCCTCAGGATGAGGTTTGGGGCTTTTTCGGTCAGGTTCTGAGGAGCCGGGCAGAGCGCGGCGTCTCGAAGGGTGGCGGCCCTCTGGAGCCAAGCCAACTCATGGTTCGAGACGGCGCTCTCAGCGGCGCAATTGCACCGCTAGGCCTCCTCACCATGAGGGATTGAGTACGTAGTGCTCAACTACACAAACAGAGCACCCCACAAAAGAAAAACGCCCGTGGGGAGCGGGCGTTTTCCATTTAGCAGTCCACTTGGGGGGAGTGGGGTCTGCTGCGTCCGCATGACGACCTTGGGGGACATCGGCATGCGAATTCATAAAACTCTTAGCGGACCATGCTCGCGTTCGACGTTGCCGTCGTCACCGGTGCGCCGGCCTTGATGGTGCGCGCGGTCTGCGTGAAGCTCTGATCCGAATTGATGCGCGACGAGATACCGACACCCGCCACGAAAATACCTGCCACGAGAGCCACGACGACCACTTTCAGGTGGGTCATGCGATCCGCGCTGTAAATCGAGTGGTTCATCGAACGCTCCTGCCGTTCTCTTCCTGACGACTCGTTGGTGTCGAGCTTCTGCCGTCAGGTTCACAATCTGTGTTGCAAGAAACGTAAAATCGAGGGCTGACGTTCCGGATTGACGATCACAAGGCGGTGAGATTCCGTGATTGCATGCCCCGCAAACGGGCGGGTAAACCTGGATTTTGTAAAATATTCTCTATTTATCAAGAAGATAGATTGTTTTGTCGCAGCTTGTGGTGATCTGCCGGTGAAACATTACGAATCGGCAAGCCTCTTGTGTGTGATGAATTTGCATCGCCGGTCCTGAGGTGATTTGCCGGCCAGCAGCGTTTTCGAGCCGAGTAGCTATGGGTTTCTGCCTCGGATCGCGTCCGGAAGACAGGACTGAGCTCAGACGCTTCCGACCGTCTTCAGCCGGGCGCGGGGATGGATTTCCGCCTGCGACAAAACGGTCGTCTGCGAGCGGAAACGCTCGACCAGCGAGCGCACGAACGGCCGGATCGCGGCCGAGGTGACGAGCACCGGCGCTTCGCCTTCACGTGCGGCCTGTTCGAAACTGTTGCGCACCGCGACCATGAATTCCGACAGCTTTGACGGCTGCATCGCGAGGCTGCGTTCCTCGCCGTTGCCGATGATGGACTCCGCGAAAGCTTGCTCCCAATGCGCCGAGAGCGCGATGAGGGGAAGATAGCCGGCATAGGACGTATTCTGCGCGCAGATCTGGCGAGCGAGGCGGGCCCGGACATGTTCGACGATGGTCGATGGATTGCGCGAATAGGCAAGTGCGTCGGCGATGCCTTCGAGAATGGTCGAGAGGTCTCGCACCGAGATGCGCTCGGTGAGAAGGAGCTGAAGTACGCGCTGGATGCCGGAGACGGTGATGAGCGCGGGAACGATGTCCTTGACCAGCTCGCCCTGTTCCTTCGGCAGATCCTTGAGCAGCTTCTGCACCTCGCCATAGGAGAGCAGGTCCGACATGTTGCCCTTGAGCAGTTCAGTCAAGTGCGTCGACAGCACGGTGGCGGCATCGACAACCGTATAGCCCTTCAAGGAGGCTTCTTCCTTCAGCGCGGCATCGACCCAGGTGGCGGGCAGGCCGAAAGTCGGCTCTGTCGTGTGGATGCCGGGCACGGTGACCTGCTGGCCGCCGGGGTCCATGACCATGAACTGGTTCGGCCAGATGCGGCCGGTGCCGGCTTCGACTTCCTTGATCTTGATGACGTAGGTGTTTGCCTCGAGCTGGACATTGTCGAGGATGCGCACCGATGGCATCACAAAACCCATCTCGACGGCCAGCGACTTGCGCAATGCCTTGATCTGTTCGGTGAGACGATCGGTGCCGTCAGGTCCGTTGACCAGCGGCAGCAGCGCGTAACCGAGTTCGATCTTGAGGTCGTCGATCTTCAGCGATGCGGAAATCGGCTCTTCGGCAGCAGCAGCGCCCTGTGCGGCGCCGGCGGCAGTGGCCGGCCCGCCGGCGCTACCGGCTGCGGCTTGCTGAGCAGCTGCGGCCTTCTGCACCTTGTTGCGCTTGCTGGCGGTGTAGGCGAGCCAGCTGGCGCCACCGCCGAGGGCGATGAAGGGCAGCATCGGAATGCCCGGCAGCAATGCCAGCGTGAACATGACGCCGGCGGACATGCCGAGCGCCTGTGGATAGCCGGAGAACTGCCTCATCAGCGTCTTGTCAGCGGCGCCGGTGATGCCGGCCTTGGAGACGAGCAGGCCGGCTGCGGTCGAGACGATCAGGGCAGGGACCTGAGTGACGAGGCCGTCGCCAACGGTCAGCAGCGTGTAGGTGCGGCCGGCTTCGGAGAACGGCATGCCTTGTTGTGCAACGCCGATGATGATGCCGCCGACCACGTTGATGGCGGTGATGAGCAGGCCGGCGATGGCGTCGCCACGGACGAATTTCGAGGCACCGTCCATGGCGCCGAAGAAGCCGCTTTCGTCTTCCAGCTCCTTGCGGCGTGCCTTGGCGGTCGCTTCGTCGATCAGGCCGGCGGAGAGGTCGGCGTCGATCGCCATCTGCTTGCCAGGCATCGAGTCGAGTTGAAAGCGCGCGGCGACTTCGGCGATACGGCCTGAACCCTTGGTGATGACGATGAAGTTCACGATCAGCAGGATCGCGAACACGACCACACCGATGACGAAGTTGCCACCCATCACGAAATGGCCGAACGCCTCGATGACATGGCCGGCGGCGGCGGTGCCTTCATGGCCGTGCGAGAGGATCAGGCGGGTCGAGGCGAGGTTCAGCGACAGCCGCAGCATGGTCGAGATCAGCAGCACGGTCGGGAACGATGAGAATTCCAGCGGCGTCTGGGTGAACAGCGCCGTCATCAGGATCAGCACCGACATGGTGATGGAGATCGCGAGAAAGACGTCCAGCATGAATGCCGGCAACGGCATGATCAGCACGATCAGGATGACCAGGACGCCGAGCGCGAGCGCGATATCGCCGCGCATGATCGTGCTCTTGAGCTTTTCGAGATCGAAGCCGCCGCCGTTCGGGCTGCCGATGCCTTGACCCGCCACCAAATCCGTCATCGTCACCGCTTCCCCGCGCGCATGACGATCATGCGCGCCGAACGTAGGCCTGGCAGCCGGAGGGCCGCCGATCCGCAAGTGAGGCACCGCACTGGCATCCACGGGCATTCCCCCGATCGGCTGACGAGACGCGATATCACTCGGCAATTTTTGCCGTGTGTATGGTTAGCAAAGGGTTAATTTCACTTAACCGGAGGGAAGTTAGGGCAGCGTGACGCAGGGGTGCGGAGGCAGATCTGCTACCTCTCCCGCTTGCGGGAGAGGGCTGGAGCCGTGTGCCGCGGTGAAGCTCGAAGAGCGAAGCCGGGAGCGGGGCCTCGCGGACGTACGAGTTGGGAGACACCCTCTCCCTGACCCTCCCCCCGAGCGGGGGAGGGGACACCGCGGCCGTCGTGGGAAGAGGGGAAGAATGTTCTCCGCTCCCCCACTTCCGCATGCCTAATCCTTCAGCAGGTCGGCTTGACCCAGCAGGAACTCCCCTTCAGTTTGCCGGCGTGACGCCAGAAACTGCCATTCCGGAAACGCCTGCCTTCCAGCCCGACAGCCGTCAGGCATGGACCCGGCTTGCCTTGGCCCTCATCGTGGGCTCGCTTGGCTCGGTCGGCATGTGGTCGGTCGTGGTGATCCTGCCCGCCGTGCAGGCCGATTTCGCGGCCACCCGCGGCGCGGCGTCGTTGGCCTTCACCATGACCATGGCCGGCTTCGGCATCGGCGGCGTGATCGGCGGCAGGCTGACCGACCGCTTCGGCATCGTCGCCACCATCGCGCTGGCCACCGTCCTGATGGCGGTGGGCTATGTGCTGTCGGCGCGGACCACGGCGCTGTGGCAGTTCAATCTCTTGCATATCGCCATCGGCGCAGGTTCATCCGCCACCTTCGCGCCGCTGATGGCAGAGGCCTCGCACTGGTTCGAGCGCCGCCGCGGCATCGCCGTCACCGTCGCGGCCACCGGCAGCTATATCGGCGGCACGTTCTGGCCGCCGCTGGTGAGCTGGTTCATGCTCACTTACGGCTGGCGCAGCAGCCAGATCGGCATCGCCGCCGTCGCTCTCGTATTCACGCTGGTCACGCTCGCGATCCTGCGCGCGCAGATGGGCGCCAATGAGCGCCGCAACCATGTCAACGCGCCGCCGCCGAAAGTCGATCTGCGGCTCGGCGACAATACGTTGACCGCGCTGTTGTTCGTCGCCGGCATCGGCTGCTGCGTCGCCATGGCGATGCCGCAGGTGCACATCGTCGCCTATTGCGGCGATCTCGGTTACGGCGTCGCCCGCGGCGCCGAGATGCTGTCGCTGATGCTTGCACTCGGCATCGTCAGCCGCGTCGGCTCGGGCTTTCTCGCCGATCGCATCGGCGGTCTGCGCACGCTTCTGGTCGGCGCCATCGCGCAGGGCGTGGCGCTGACCTTCTATCTGTTCTTCGACGGCCTGACCTCGCTCTATGTGATCTCCGCGATGTTCGGCCTGTTCCAGGGCGGAATCGTGCCGGCTTACGCGATCATCATCCGCGAGGCGATGCCCGCCGCGCAGGCCGCGACGCGGGTCGGCATCGTCATTCTCGGCACGGTGCTCGGCATGTCGCTCGGCGGCTGGCTGTCCGGCGTGATCTTCGATGCCACCGGCTCTTACCGCGCCGCTTTCGTCAACGGTGCCGCCTGGAACGTCTTCAACGTCGCCATCGTGGGCTGGCTGCTGCTGCGCGCCCGCAAGCGGGCGATGATGACGCTCCGCGCGGCGGAATGAGCCTACAGCCAGGCTTCGTCGCTGGTGAATTCGATATTGAGCCAGTGGCTCGGCGGCACGGCCTCGAGTCTCTCTGCGATCTCGCGCCGGATGCCGTCGAAGAAATCCACCTCCCGCGGCCCGAGATCGTCCGGCGCGAGGAAGGTGATATCGACGAAACGCGCGCGCCCCATCTTGGCGACATAGCTCGAAAAATTCTCGAAGCCGTAACGCTTCTGGATGTCGCGCGCGATCTCGCGCACCTCTTCATCGAGATCCACCGGCGCGACCTGGATGATATCCTTCACCGACCGCCAGCACGCCCGCAGCGGGAGCGGCAGCAGCAGCAGGCTGAGTGTCGCGAGTACTGCGGGATCGAGATAGGGCACGAGATGATCGTAACTCGTCCCATGCATCCGCGCTGCGATCCAGAAGCTGATGCCAAGCGCCACGCTGACGAGGCCCGATGCGAACCAATTGCGTGCGTCCATCAGCAGCAATTCGGAATCCAGTCGCTTCGCGCGCCGCCCAATGACATAGGCCATGAGCAACGCAAGCAATCCCGCGACGATGCCATAGGCGGCGCCGGGCCCGAATGACACGGCACGTCCAACGCTGAACAAGTCGTTCAAGGCGCCGAGCAGCGCATAACCGCACGACAATGCCAGCACGACGCTGTTGAGCAGCACCAGCATCGGTTCGAACTGCCAGAAGCCGAACTGGAAGTAGCGAGTCGATCCTCGCGTCAGCAGTAGCGAGACGCCGACGGACAGGCCGGTCATCGCGGCGTCGATCACGGAGTACACGCCATCGAACACGATTGATGATGAATTGATGACAAGCCCCACCGAGATACCGACCGCAGCGTCGAGCGCGGTGACGATAATGGAATAAACGAGGGTCCTGCGCTCCTCGTGGCTGTCGGTGTCTTGCTGCAAGTTTGTCATGGTGGGGACGCAAGAAGGCCACAAGGATATATTGAAGAATCTGCCGAAACTAACGCATTTCGGCTATGGCGTCAGGTCCTGGACCGGCGGCATCGCGTGCGATCCATCGCGCGGCAGATCCTGCGGTTTGCGACTTTCCGTGCCGCTGCCGAACATGCATTGCATGGTCGGTTCGGCAATCGCCGTCATGGTGCCCTCGATCAGCGGCCATTTCTCAGCCGGCAGCCAGGCGCGGCTGAGCGTCGGCACGCCCCGCTCGGTGACACCGTAAAGCAGGGCGTCGAGAATTTCGGTGTCCTCGATCCGATTGAACATCGCGTTGCGCAGACAATCGCACACTGCTTCTGGACGCGCGTAGCGTGCCGCCATGAACGGCGCGCACAAGCGGATGAATTCGCCGCGTGGATCCGGCATCAGCGACAATTGCCGCGCGTCGGCCCGTGCCGGTCCGGGTAGTGTACAGGTCAGGACGCCGCACAGCAGCGCCTGAATCATCCAGATCGAACCGGAAATGTGCTTCGCAGTCACCAGAGACCAATCTGTGGGTGAAACCAGGTGAAGCTAACATGACCTGCACGGGCGCGCACCCGCAGCTGATCCGCGAGTCATCACATCACCCATGCGGGTGAAGCAAGTCTTGCACGACGGGCGTCTATTGCCGCGCCGCACGGTCATAGGACTCGACCGTTTTCCGCGCGGTCGCGCGCACCTCCGCGGTTGTCATTCCGGGGCGGTACAGGCTGCTGCCGATGCCGAAGGCCTGCACACCGGCGGCGACATAGTCGGAGAAGTTTTTGTCCGATACGCCACCGACGGCCCCGATCACCGTGTCGGGCGGCAGCACGGCGCGAATGGCGGCGATGCCGGAGGCGCCAAGCGTGGAGGCGGGGAAGAATTTCAGCGCGGAGGCACCGGAGCGCAGCGCGAGAAACGCCTCGGTCGGCGAGAACACGCCCGGCATGGTGACCATGCCCCGGCTCACGGCCATTGCCAGCACGTCTACGTCGACATTCGGGCTGACCATCAGGCGGCCGCCGGCATCGGAAACCCGTGCGCAGTCGGCTGCCGTCAGCACCGTTCCGGCGCCGATCAGGCTGTCCTTGCCGAAGCGTTTGCAGGCGCGTTCGATGGAGACGAACGGATCCGGCGAATTCAGCGGCACCTCGATCATCTCGAAGCCGCCGTCGATCAAGACGTCGACGATGCCCTCCACTTCATCGGGTTTCACACCGCGGAGGATGGCGACGAGCGGCCGTTTGACGGTGGGCCAATGGATCGGTTGTGTCATCAGAATTGCGTTCCCCAGAGATGGATGGCGGCCTTGACGAGGCCGCGTCGTGACGCCTGTTCGGCATCGATCAACGTGGCTTTGAAACCGATGTCGGCAAGCGCTGTTGCGTAGAGCTGGCCGAGCGTGCCGGCGCCGATCAGGCGCACCGGGTGCTCCCTGCCGTATTGCATCACTGCGTCGGCAAGTTCGGCGCCGATCAGCAGGCCGGACAGGTGCGCGGCGCCGTCGGTATGTTGTTCGAAGCCGAGCAATTGTCCGGCACGCAGACCGAACAGCGATGACGTCAGCCGCGTCGGCGCGCGGTACGCACGCTGCAGGCCGTCGCGGAAGGCGCTGCCCGTTGCGCCGAAGGGTGCGTCCGCCACGACCGCGTGTTTAAGAATGCTGTGCAGGGCGATGACCGAGAACAGTTCGCCAGTCATATACGTCGCGAACGACGTTACGCTGCCGGCATCGATCCGGATCCATTTGCTGTGGGTGCCGGGGATACAGACGAGGCCGGTGAAATCCGGTTCGGTGACACCAAGTAACTGGGTTTCCTCGCCGCGCATTACGTCTGGCGCCGCGGCATCGGCTTGGGCGATACCTGGCAGGATACGGATGTCGCCGGCTGTTTCGACGCGGCGCGCGCCGCTATGCAGCGCATCGAGCCTGGTCGGTGTGTGCAGATAGGGCGCTTCGATCCAGCCCTGCCGTGCGCCGGCCATGCCGCAAATCAGCACGGGCAATTCCCGAGCTGCGCCGAGCCTGGCGAGATGATCCGCCAGCACCGGGGCAAAGCCGGACGTCGCGCAATGGAGCATGCCTTCATGCCCGCGCGTTTCCGCGAGCGAGGTGCCGTCGACCGTCATCAGCCAGCCACGGAAGCTGCTGGTCCCCCAATCCACCGCGACGAAAGCGGGTCTGCCCGATGTCACGTTCCCACCCCGATCTGCCATGGCACGAATTCGTCCTGACCATAGCCGAACGCCTCGCTCTTGGAAGACTTCCCGGACGCGCGATTGATCATCATGCGGAAGATCTGCCCGCCCAGGCCGTCAATGGTTGCAGTGCCGTCGATAATGCAGGCGCAATGATTGAGGTTGTGGTGGGCCCGGCAGGACTCGAACCTGCAACCAGACCGTTATGAGCGGTCGGCTCTAACCATTGAGCTACAGGCCCGCCGGCGTCCCGTGGTCGGGAGTTGGGACGGCGGTGCCTGCTTTCCTTATATGGCTCGCCGCTGCCATTCAATGGCGGTGCGATATGCCACCAGACTTTGGCGATCCGGAGACGTTTTCGTTCGCTGTTTCGAGGCCGTCATTGGTATCGTGAGATCGTTGACGGGTGCTGCGGGCGCTGGTGGCGGCGAGGGTTTAACGTATGATGGACGCCATGAAAGCCATGACGCTTGCCCTTGTCCTGTTTCTCGGTGGCACCGCATTGGCGCAACAAGGAACCGCGCCGATGTCGCGCTCGGAAAATCCCGCCACCACCCTCAGCCTCGGCACCGCGACGCCGGGCGGCGGCTTTCCGCTCTATGGCGAGGCCTTTGCCGAGGTGATGAACGCGGCCGATCCGGGGCTGCAGTTGCGCACGCAAAACACCAAAGGCTCGACCGAGAACATTCCGCTGCTGGAAGAGGGCAGGCTCGATCTGGCGCTGGTGGCGGGCGAGCCGGCCTATGAGGCCTTCAAGGGCATCAAGCGGGTGCCAACCAGGCTGAAAATCCTGACGGCGTTGTATTCCAATCCCGGCATGTTCGTGGTGCGCGCCGATAGCCCTTACAAGACCATCCGCGATCTCGTCGGCAAGCCGGTGGCCTTCGGCGCGAAGGGCTCCGGCCTTGTCTTCCTGTCGCGCTATGTGCTGGACGGGCTTGGGCTCGATCAGGACAAGGATTTCCAGGCCGTCTATCTCGACCGCGCAGGCGACGGCCCGGCGATGGTGCTGGATGGCCGCGTGGCCGCGCTATGGGGCGCGGGCATCGGCTGGCCCGGTTTCAAGACGATGAGCGAGAGCCCTGGCGGCGCGCGCTTCATCGCACCGGATGCCGCTGAGATCGCACAGATCCGGGCCAAGCACAGTTTCCTCAAGCCGCTTCTGATCGGCGCGAACAGTTATCCGAACCAGCCGGCGCCCATCGCATCGGTGGGCTCGTGGAGTTACATCCTGACGCGCGAAGCGCTGCCGGATGATGTCGCCTATCGGCTCGCGAAAACACTGCACGGGGCGGAGGCTTCGCTCGGTGCGAAGCTCGCTCAGGCGAAGGAGACGACGGCGAGCAATACCGTCGCCGCTGCGCCCGAGCTGACGATGATCCATCCCGGCGTGCTGAAATATTTTCGCGAGATCGGGGCTGTGAAGTAGCTCTTACTTCTTGATCAACCCGCATGCCGGGTCCGGTGGGCCGAAGGCATCCTCGCCGGAGATTTTGGCGAGTATCTTGTAGTAGTCCCACGGATACTTCGACTCTTCCGGCGATTTCACCTGCACCAGCATCAGGTCGTGTACCATCAGCCCGTCCTCGCGCAGTTTGCCGTTGCGTGCGAAGAAGTCCTCGATCGGCTTCTCGCGCATCTTGGCAGCCACCTTCAGAGGATCGTCGGTGCCGGCCTCCTTGATGGCGTTGAGATAGACCATAGTGGAGGAATAGACGCCGGCCTGCCACATGGTAGGCATGCGCTTCGTCTTGTCGAAAAAGCGCTTCGACCATGCGCGCGTCTTGTCGTCCATGTCCCAATAGAACGACGTCGTCAGCAGTAGGCCCTGTGCGGTCTGCAGGCCGAGCGAGTCGATGTCGGTGATCAGCGCCAGCAACGCGGCCATCTGTTGTCCGCCCTTGAATACGCCGAATTCGCCGGCGGTCTTGATCTCGTTGATATTGTTCGGCGGGCCGCCGGCGATGCCGATGATCTTCGCCTTTGAGGCTTGCGCCTGCAGCACGAAGGAGGAGAGGTCGGACGCGCCGAAGGGCGGACGCACGGAGCCGATCACCTTGCCGCCGGTCTTCGTCACGACCGCTGCCGCATCGCGCTTCAGCGCATGCCCGAAGGCAAAATCGTCGGTGATGAAGAACCATGTGTCGCCGCCGCGCTTCACGACTTCCTGCGCGGTACCGACGGCAAGGGCGCGGGTATCGAACACCCATTGCATCGTGTAGGGCGAGCAGAACTTGCCGTGGAAATCAGCCGCGCCGGTGGAATGGGTGATGAAGAGACGCTTGCGGTCGTTGGCGACATTCTGCACGGCAAGGCCGACGGCGGAGACGGGCACATCGACGATGATGTCGACCTGATCGACATCGTACCAGCGCCGCGCCAGCGAGGCGCCGACATCGGGCTTGAGCTGATGGTCGCCGACGATCACGCTGATCGGCTTGCCGAGCACGCTGCCGCCAAAGTCCTCCACGGCCATTTGCGCAGCCGTGACGGATCCCTGACCGGAGGGCGTGGCCGCCGGACCGTTCATGTCGGTGAGCACGCCGATCTTGACGACGTCGTCGGAGATTTGCGCTGATGCGGTGGAGGTGAAAAGGGCAAAGGCGAGCGACGAGATCACGGACAGGCAGGTGCCGCGCATGAAAATCCTCCCGATTTAGCGCGGCACTTGCGACCGCGTATTGGAAGGAAGCTTAGGTCAGCCCTTGTCGTCTAGCAATGCGAGGCGTTCGGCCTCGATGAGGTCATCGGCCGTGTTGGCATTGAAGAAGGGATCGAGGGGGGCGGTCGGCCAGTCGACTTTGGCGAGCCTATAGCGCGCCATGAAACGGCTGACCTGGCGGAGTTGTTCATTCATCAGCGCATGTCGCAGATCATGGCGCAATGCAACGTCCCATAGTCCGACGACAGGGTGAGTTTGTCCGGCCGAGGCGGCCACCGCCAGCTCCGCATCTTCGTCGCTCCGTGCACGATGCAAACTTGCAGCGAGATCGCGCGGCAGGAACGGGCAATCGCCCGGCGCGCTGAGCATCCACCTGATGTCAGGCCGATGCTGCGCTGTCCAGTCGAGCCCTGCAAGAACGCCGGCAAGAGGGCCGGGAAAATCCGTAATGCTGTCAGCGACGACCGGAAGGCCGAATACCGCAAACCGGGTCGTATCGCCATTGGCGTTAAGCACGAGCGCGTCGCATTGCGGCGCGATACGATCGATGACGCGGGCCATCATGCTGCGGCCGGCGATGACGCGCATTGGCTTGTCGCCACCGCCCATACGGCGGGCGAGACCGCCGGCAAGCACAAGGCCAAGCGTGAACTCACGATCCTTCATCGTCATAAGCCTGCATATGACATTTGGCGTCGTCGGGATATATAACCCGCCGCATCACCCGGAACCTATGTGTGGCCGTAACCAAGCTCGATCTCACCGGACTGAAATGCCCGCTGCCTGCGTTGATGACGCGCAAGGCAATGAAGATGCTTGCGGTCGGTGAATATATCGAAGTGCGCTGCACGGACCCCATGGCAGTGATCGATATTCCAGTGCTGGTGCAGCAGATCGGCGACCGCATCGACTGCTCGGAGCGATCCGGCGATGTGATGATATTCGTCATTCAAAAAATGAATGCTGCGATAGCAAATGATGATTGAGTCCCTGGTATACCACTGAGATAATTGAGAAATTTCGTAGATTGATACTTTTTCCCTATCGACTCCGGCGCCGGTCTTTGGTCCTGTCCCCAACAGCTGACGCGCGAGAATCTGTCGTCTGCACGCAGCCGGGGAATGAATTGACGACGCGACTGTTTCGTTAACGCAGGGCAGCTCAGAAGGGCTGACTGCTGGGGAGAATTTTAATGACAACTGTTGGCAATGCCGGAAGTCTGTCTGGCGCAAGGCCAGGTTTGTTAGATCGCGAGCGCATTATCGCGACGGCAGGATTCAATCGCTGGCTGGTGCCGCCGGCGGCGCTTTGCATTCATCTTTGCATTGGCATGGCCTATGGCTTCAGCGTGTTCTGGCTGCCGCTGTCGCAGGCAATCCCCAATCCAGCATCGAAGGAAGTTTGCGACGGCATGTCGCTGATGACCGAATTGTTCACCACCAGTTGTAACTGGAAGGTCGCCAGCCTCGGCTGGATGTACACCCTCTTCTTCGTGTTGCTCGGTGTTTCCGCTGCCATCTGGGGCGGCTGGCTGGAGCGCGTCGGTCCGCGCAAGGCTGCCTTTGTCTCGGCGCTGTGCTGGTGTGGCGGTCTCGTGCTCGGCTCCATCGGCATCTATACGCATCAACTGTGGCTGCTGTGGATCGGCTCGGGCGTGATCGGCGGTGTCGGTCTTGGTCTCGGCTACATCTCGCCGGTGTCCACCCTGGTGAAGTGGTTCCCGGATCGCCGCGGCATGGCGACGGGCATGGCCATCATGGGCTTCGGCGGCGGCGCGATGATCGGTTCGCCGCTTGCCAACATGCTCATGAACTATTTCAAGACGCCCACCGATGTCGGTGTATGGCAGACGTTCCTGGCCATGGGCGTGATCTATTTCGTGTTCATGACCATCGGTGCATTCTCCTATCGCATCACACCCCCGAACTGGAAGCCGGATGGCTGGACGCCGCCCGCCACAACCAACAAGATGATCACCACCGGTCACGTGCATCTCGACAATGCGCACAAGACCAAGCAGTTCTGGCTGATCTGGGGCGTGCTGTGCCTCAACGTGTCGGCAGGCATCGGCGTCATCGGCATGGCGTCGCCGATGTTGCAGGAGATCTTCGCCGGCAAGCTGATCGGGCTGCCCGATGTGTCGTTCAGCCAGCTCACCGCTGCGCAGAAGACGTCGATTGCCGGCATTGCCGCCGGTTTCGCGGGCCTGATCTCGCTGTTCAACATCGCCGGGCGCTTTTTCTGGGCGTCGCTGTCGGACAAGATGGGCCGCAAAAACACCTATTACACGTTCTTCATTCTCGGCATCGTGCTCTACGCTCTGGTGCCGACGCTGGCGGCGACGGGCAACAAGGTGTTGTTCGTGTTCGCCATCGGCATCATCCTGTCCATGTATGGCGGCGGTTTCGCCACCATCCCGGCCTATCTCGCCGATATCTTCGGCACCCAGTTCGTCGGTGCCATCCATGGCCGTCTGCTGACGGCCTGGGCGACAGCCGGCATCATCGGCCCGGTGGTCGTGAACTACATCCGTGAATTCCAGATCGCCGCCGGCGTGCCGCGGGCGCAGGTCTATGACTTCACGATGTACATCCTCGCCGGCATGCTGGTGGTTGGCCTGATCTGCAACATGCTGGTGAAGCCTCTGGCGCAGCACTGGTTCATGAAGCCGGAAGAGGTCGCGGCCTTGCAGGCCAAGGGCGCGGAGGCCGCTTCGATCGGTGGCGGTTCCTACGGCATCGGCAAAGGGGGGCTCGATGCGTCCGCTGCGGCCTTCTGGCTGTTCGTCGGAGTCCCGCTGATATGGGGCGTCTGGCTCACGCTGCAAAGCGCCATCAAGATCTTCCAGTAAGATCATCAGGGACCGGCGGCGAAAGCTTCCGGTCCCTTTCTCTTTTCGGCATCGCGGTTCTCGCGATAACGAACATTCGGAGAAAAGGTCAAAGGAATCTCCAGAGCTGGTCCACCATTGAAAACTGCAAGGGCAAGAGCTGAGCCATGTACGCGGAGCTGCGGTTCTTTATGCCGTGCTTATGATGCGGCAGGGCGATCCCTCTCGCATTCCTATGGCTTTGTTCGCATCTTTGAAGTGTCCTGGTGTGTCTGGCCGGGGCACCTCATCAAGGCGGACAGCAACATGATAATGTTCCACAATCGCGAGACGCAGGCGCACGATCTCTCGGCCGATGGCGCCTATCGGGCCTATCTGATCAGCCGGAGCCAGACGCCGATCGCCCATCATTCCAATGGCGTGCGGTGGAAGCGCTTCTGCGTGGCCATACGCCGGGTGCGGAACGACATCAGGAGCTGCTTCGCGTCGATCCGCATGGCCCTCGTAGCCGACAAGATGCAGCGGGCACGGCATGAGCTGGCGCGCGTCGGCATGCGTCATGTGGAGACGCCGGCACAGCAGGATCGGAGACGCGTTTCATGATGGCGCGCGTGCTGGCATTGCTGGTGCAGATCTGGCGGATTGTGATCGGACCGGCGGTTTATCACCCGGCTGCTCATTATATGCGCGGCCCCGGCCCGAAAAGCCGTGAGAAGATGGAAAAGACGTGTCCGCCGGTTTAGCGCAAGCTTCCTCCGACCGAGTCCTTCAAATCGCTCGGGACCTCACCTCGTCCGGCGAGGCCCAAATCGCTGCCAGGGCTGTCTCAACGCGGCGTTGCCAGGTCTCATCGAGCGGAGTGCGTGGCAGCCTCACATCGGCGTTTCCCAGGCCGCGTAAGCTCATCGCATATTTGATCACGGACGATACCTGCGCTGACGACAATATGTCGGCGAGCGGCATCAGCATGTCCGAGATCGTGGTCGCGTAGCGCGGGTATCCCTTGCGGGCGGCGTCGTACATGCCGCGGCAGAGCTTCGGCGCAACATTCACAAGCGCTGAAATCACCCCATCGCCGCCGGCGAGCAGATAGGACAATGCCGTCGCGTCGTGTCCCGCGAGAAATCGGAATTCTGACGGCAGCAGTGATCGCAGGCGGGAAAGCCGCAATGCATTATCAGTATCATCGCGCAGGCCGATCACCCGTGGCGAGGCCGCAAGATCGATAATGACATCGTCTGTCAGGTCGCGCGCACAGCGTGAAGGTGCGTCATGCAGGATGATCGGCAGCGTTGTCGCGCCGAGAATGGCGTGAAAATGCGCGGCAATGCCGTCGGCTGTCGGTCTGTTGTAGTAGGGCACGACGGAGATCGCGGCGGCGGCGCCCGTGGATTGTGCCATGCGCGTCCATTCGATCGCTTGGGCCGTGCAATTCGATCCGGCGCCGACGATGACGCGCAGGCGGTTGCGTGCAACGCCGACCGCCGTGCGGATCAGCGTCGTTCGTTCGACATCGGAGAGAGTATCGCCTTCTCCGGCGGTCGCGCCGATCACGATCGCGCTGGCTCCGGCGCAAACCTGACGTTCGCAGAGACGCGCGAAAGTGAGGAGATCGATCCTGCCATCGGAATGGAATGGCGTCGGCAGATCCGCGATCATGCCGTGCAGCCAGCCGTTACTGTGAAAGACTGCATGAACCGGGACGGAGAGTGCAGACATGATGCGCGATCAGGCCGCGTGTCGTTGCGGCGGTTTGGCCGGCTGCGCGGATATGAAAGATGGTGCGCTCATATTGAGCTCGACAAGGTCAGCAGTTTCCACAATGGCCTTGGCGTCGTTCCCGGTCTCAAACATCGCATAGCGCAAAGCATGGATACGATTCTTGAACAGGCCTCCAAACAGGCCGCGTTGTTCTTGTGCGACCCACTGGCCGCGGCTGTTCTGGCCAATCACAACAAGGAAGAATTCAGGCAAGGGAGGTTCAAAACGGCCCACGGTAGTCTCCTGCAACGTTACGCTCGCAAGCGTGTGAGTCCAACATGAACGGCAGGGCGTTTGAAAACGAGACAGGAGAAAGAACTGCATTATAAACGTAGCATAAAAGCCGGATTGCTGCAGGCGTGACGCGCTGGGCCGGAACCATCGTTTGGAATCACGGTTAAAATCTCTGGCAATGTAAGGGAGCTTGTAATGGCGAAATATTCCAGGAAAGCTGCGAAGAAAGTCGCGCGCGCCGTGAAGAAAGCCAAAGCTGGTACGCTCAAAAGTGGACGTTCCGGGAAGAAGGTCACGAGCCGAAAACAGGCGATCGCTATCGGCCTGTCAGAAGCGCGCGGCGAAGGCAAGAAGGTGCCAAAGGCACCCAAGAAAACAGTGAAGAAAGCTGCGGCCGGAAAAAAGACTGCGAAGAAAACGAAGAACGTTAGAAAAACAAAGAAGAAGTCATGATCGTGAGGGAAGGAAAACGGCGTTGAGAACGTCACTTCGTTTGCAGCGATGCCCTCAACAAGTGATCCTTGCACTCGTCCGTCTTGCCCAACGCCATTTTCTCGCTGGCAACGCTGATCTCATCCGATGCCGTTTGTTTCGGCCTGCCGTCCGGCATCTTCGATATGGCCTCAGCCACGAAGGCAATGTTGGATGCATTGCATTCGCGGGCTTGCAGCTGCTGCGCTTGTATGGCGGATGCATACGGGAGTGCGGCTATCGCAATCACCGGACCCAGTGCTTTCATCATGATCAGCTGGCCTTGCGATGACGCGCTGCAGAATGCCTGACCTTCTTGCCGGGCCGCTTGCGCGCCGTTGGCCGGCGCGCGGCGACGGCGCGCTTGGTCGGTGTTTTGCCGCCTTTGAGGCTGGCCTTCAGTGCGTCCATCAGATTGATCACGTTATCAGGCTTCTCTTCCTTCGCCACGGCCTTCACCGGTTTGCCGGCTGCCTTGCGTTTCACCAGTGTCTTTAGTGCCGCTTCGTATTCGTCCTTGAATTTGCCGGGATCGAAATGCGATGCCTTGCTGTCGAGGATATGTGTCGCGAGCTCGATCATGTCCTTGGCGATCTTCGGACTCTTGATGTCGTCGAAATAGTCGGTCTCGTCACGCACCTCGTAAGGATAACGCAACGTGGTGCCGAGCAGGCCCTTGCCGAGCGGCTCGAGGGCGATCACATGCTCGCGATTGGTCAGCACGATGCGCGCCAGGGCCACGCGATCCTGATCCTTCATCGCATCGCGAATCACCGCAAAGGCATCGGCCCCGGCCTTGCCGTCCGGCGCGATGTAGTAGGGATGGTTCAGGTAGCGGCGGTCGATCTCGTCGCGCGGGACAAAGCTGTCGATGTCGATGGTGTGATTGCTTTCGATCTGTACGGCTTCGAGTTCTTCCTTCTCGATCTCGATATACTCGCCTTTGCTGATCTCGTAGCCGCGCGCTTTCTGATCCTTCTCGACCACGTCGCCGGTCTCGGAGTCGATCATCTGCTGTTTCAGACGATTGCCGGTTTCGCGATTGATCATATGGAATCGGGTTTTCTCCACGGTGGTGGAGGCCGGATAGAGTACGACCGGGCAGGTCACCAGCGACAGTTTGAGAGAGCCTTTCCAATAGGCGCGGGGCGGAGCCATGCGTCCTCCAACTCGGTACAATTGCTTGCAACGCCGATCGTTTGCGCGTGTGGAACTTCAACGGAAGCTCTCCGTTTTGGTTCCATCCTACCCGGTGGCCTTTGGAGTATGCATCGTGGCCGATCGCCAACTATCGATTTACCGCAAGAAGCGCGATTTTGCGCAGACCCGGGAGCCGTCCGGCAAGATCGTGGTCACGCCGGCGAAGCGACCGCGCTTCGTGATCCAGAAACACGATGCCACGCGGCTGCACTATGACCTGCGGCTGGAGATGGATGGCGTGTTCAAGTCCTGGGCGGTGACGCGCGGGCCCTCCCTCGATCCTGCCGACAAACGGCTGGCGGTGGAGGTCGAGGACCATCCGCTCGATTACGGTGATTTCGAAGGGACGATCCCGAAGGGACAGTATGGCGGCGGCACGGTGCAGCTCTGGGACCGTGGCTATTACGACGCGGAAGATGCGGCCAAGGGTCTTAAGAAGGGCGATCTGAAGTTCACGCTGGACGGCGAGAAGCTGCATGGCGGCTTCGTGCTGGTCCGGATGAGGCGCGACCGCAATGGCGGCAAACGCGCCAACTGGCTGCTGATCAAGCATCGGGACGACTATGCCGTGGATGGCGACGGAGAGGCGATCCTGGACGGGGACGCGTCGGTCGCTTCGGGGCGCAGCATGGAAGATATTGCCGAAGGCAAAGGACGTGCGCCAAAACCGTTCATGATTGGCAAGCGCGCGAAGATCAGAAAAGATGCCGTCTGGGATTCCAGCGAGGGCGAGGCGGCAGAAGCGCGCACCCGGAAGGGAGGCCGAACCAAAGCAGGTGTGGCGAGGAAGGCGAAGAAGGCGGTGACGATACCGGGCTTCGTCGCTCCGGAACTGTGCATTTCGGTGGACCGCCCGCCCGCGGCCGCGGGCTGGGTGCATGAGATCAAGTTCGACGGTTACCGCATGCAGCTTCGCGTCGAAACCGGCGAAGCGACACTGAAGACACGGAAGGGACTCGACTGGACCGACAGTTTTCCGGTTATTGCGGAGGAAGCCGGCAATTTGCCGGATTGCATGATCGATGGTGAGATCGTGGGACTCGACAGCGGCGGTGCACCGGATTTCGCTGCATTACAGGCGGCCCTGTCCGATGGTGAAACCGATACGCTGATCTTTTTCGCATTCGACCTGTTGTTCGCCGATGGCGAAGACCTGCGCAGACTGCCGCTGTCGGAACGGAAATCGCGCTTGAAGACATTGTTGTCGCAAGCGCGCGGTCGCCGGAAGGAAGGCTTGATTCGTTATGTCGATCATTTCGAATCCGGCGGCGATGCGATCCTGCAATCGGCCTGCAAGCTGTCGCTGGAAGGTATCGTGTCGAAGAAGCTCGCCGCTCGCTATACGTCCGGCCGCTCGTCGAACTGGACCAAAGCCAAGTGTCGTGCAGGACATGAGGTGGTCATCGGGGGCTGGAAGACCACCAAGGGCAAGTTCCGTTCACTGCTTGCCGGGGTCAACAAAGGCGATCATCTCGCTTATGTCGGCATTGTCGGCACAGGTTATGGTGCCGACAAGGTCAAACGTATCATGCCGGCATTGAAGAAGGCTGCCGCGGAACGGTCGCCGTTTGGTGGCGAGAATGCGCCGGCGGGCGGGCGTGATGTGCATTGGCTCAAGCCGGAACTCGTGGCCGAGATCGAATTCGCCGGCTTCACCGACTCCGGTATGGTGCGCCAGGCATCGTTCAAAGGATTGCGTCAGGACAAGCCGGCGGAGGAAGTCGAGGCCGAGAAGCCGAAGAAAACAGCGCTCGCTGAGCCCAAGCCGAGGCGTGGCAGAACCAGGAAGGCAGCCAAAAAAACAGTGTCGAGATCGGTCGCGGGAAAATCCGCGGAGGTGATGGGCGTCACGCTCTCGCATGCCGACAAGGCGCTTTGGCCGGACATCGATGACGGGGGAGCCGTCACGAAGCGGGATCTCGCCGAATATTTCGAGGCGGTGGGCGGCTGGATGATGCCCCATCTGAAGGGGCGGCCATGCTCCGTGGTGCGCGCGCCCGACGGGATCGACGGTCAACAATTCTTTCAACGCCATGCCATGGCCGGCACATCGAGTTTGCTGGAGCTCGTGAAGGTGTCGGGCGATCGCAAGCCGTATCTGCAGATAGACCGTATCGAGGGGCTTGCGGCGGTCGCGCAGATGGGCGGGCTCGAGCTTCATCCATGGAACTGCGCGCCAGGCGAGCCCGATGTGCCCGGCCGTTTGGTCTTCGATCTCGATCCTTCGCCGGAGGTGACGTTTACCGACGTGATCGCTGCAGCTCGAGAGCTGAACGAGCGACTATCCGCACTGGGCATGGAAAGCTTTTGCAAGACCACCGGCGGCAAAGGTCTGCATGTGGTCGTACCGTTGAAGTATGGTGTGCGAGATCGCGTCGACTGGAAGATCGCAAAGACATTTGCTCAGACCATCTGCCAGCAGATGGCGGGAGATGACCCCGAGCGCTATCTCGTCAACATGTCGAAAGCGAAGCGGAAGGGGAGGATCTTTCTCGATTATCTGCGCAACGATCGCATGTCGACAGCGGTATCGGTGCTGTCACCACGGGCGAGGAAGGGCGCCACGGTGTCGATGCCGGTGACGTGGGCGCAGGTGCGCGGCAATCTCGATCCGAGAAAATACACGCTGCGCAGCGTGCCGGGGCTGCTAAAAAGGAGCAAGGCCTGGATGGATTACGAGAAAGCCGCGTCGTCGATCAAGGCAGCGATCGGGAAGATGAAGTAGTCGCGCCCGGACTATGCTGCTTTCATCCGGGTTACAAAGGCGCGGTTCAGAGATGACCGCGCCTTCGAACGCGATTTCCGTCGTTTACAGCCGACCAAGCAACAAAAGGATCAGCAGAATCACGATCACCAGGCCGAGGCCGCCGCCGCCATAATAGCCGGTGCCGTAGAACGGGCCACCGCCGATGCCGCTGAATCCGCCAAGCAGTGCGATAATTAGAATGATCAGAATGATGGTACCGATAGACATGTTGTTCTCCTCAGCCGTCGCATATGTCAGCTATCACCTGCGATAAAACGTCCGGACAACGGCAAGGTTCCCGTGGTGAAACCGCATACGGAGCTGTCGCTTCACCGTCGATGTCACTATCTAACCGATGCGAGGATTTGTGCGATGTCTGCACCGCTCACTGTATCCATTCCCCATTCGCTCGGCCGCGAGGAGGCGGTGCGCCGGCTCAAGGGCGGTCTCGCACGCGCCGCCGCCGGCGTCCCGATCGTGAAAGTGGAGGATGAGCGCTGGGATGGAGATCGGCTGGATCTTCGCGTGCGCGCGTTAGGGCAAGTGGCATCCGGACATGTCGATGTGCTCGACGATCGGGTCAATGTCGAAGTGACACTGCCGTGGCTTTTGCAGCGCTTTGCTGAAGCCGCGCAGGCTGTGATCAGGTCACGTGGAAAATTGTTGCTCGAGAAGAAGTAATGCGGAGGTGGGAACTGAGGAATCTCCGGGCCAGCACGACATCCGCCAGCGTCCGATATCAATTCGGGGCGGCTTTGTCATTACTGCAGCCGTGTCGAACGAATCCGTTTCGGTGCCGCCTTGGTCTTGATGATCGCCGCGGGAAGATACTGCAGGTACTTGGAAACGGTGATCCCCGTGACGTCATAACCAGGCGCGTGCACGGTGGCGTCAAGCTTCGATCCGTCCAGCCATTTGCGACCACCGTCGGTAAAGTCTGCAAGCGTGCGTCCGACGATGACGATGGCCGCGTCGCGCTGATGGCGACGTGCGAAGGCGATGATGTGAGCTGCATGCGGGCCGGTAACATCGAGCGGATCATAGTCGCCATCGGTGAAGACATCGGCAAGCTCGCCCCGTAGTTTCAGAAGCTCACGCGTCCAGGCGAATTTGATATGGCCGTTAGACCAGATTTCGGACAGCGCTTCCCAGTCGGGGGTTCTCGTCTTTTCCAGGATCGCGACGCGTCCGGCGAAATCCACCGGGCGGCGATTGTCGGGATCGACCAGTGACGTATCGAAGAATTCGGTGCCTTGATAGAAGTCCGGCATGCCGGGGATCGTCGCCTTCAGCGTAATCTGGCTGAGTGAATTGAGTGCGCCGATCAAGGCAGTGCGCCGGGCAAAGGCGTCGATCTGATCGATGAACTCCCTTGACGCGAGGGGATCGAGAATCCGGGCGAGGAAATCCTGCAAGCCTTGCTCATAGGCGGCATGTGGATTGAGCCAGCTCGTCTCTTCCTTGCCCTCGCGGGCGGCCTTGAGCGCATAGGCTTGCATGCGTTCGAGGAAAGTATGGTCGTGTTCGTCCAACGGCCAGGCACCGATCAGTGCCTGATACAGCATGTATTCGAATGCAAACGAGGGTGAACGCATTTCGCCATCCACGATGATATGCGGTGCGTTGAGAACTTTCCAGCGGCTTGCCGCGGTGGCCCATTCACCCGGCAGTTCAGCCAGAGCCAGCAGGCGTGCGCGAGCATCTTCGCCTCGTTTTGTGTCATGCGTGGCCGTAGAGGTCATGCCATGCGGGAATTCGTTGACGCGCTGGATCATCAGCTTGTGGAAGCGTTGTACCGGCATCGCCCCGGCGGCCGGCTCGCCGCCTACCTCGTTGAATGCGAGCAGCTTATGATAGCGATAGAAGGCGGTGTCCTCGAGCGATTTCGCCATGGTCGGGCCGGTGAACTGCTGCACCTTGAAGGCAAAACGGCGTACGCGCAGCTTGCTGTGCGTGGGGCGGCCCGGCTTGAGAAGATCGAGCGTTAGTGCATCGCGCAAGAAGTCGAACAGGCCTTCGTCGGTGCCAAACCATTCGGCGCGTGCTTTGTCGATCGTGTTCGAGATAAGCGCGCGGTCGAGGGGGGAGGGACCAGCGGCGGTCAGATAGGTCCGATAGACCGGGAAGTGAAGGACGTAGAGTTCAAAAGCCTGGCGGAGCGTGTCGGCAGAGAAATCGCGCGTCGAGTAGTGGCCGTTCGCGATGCGCGCCAGCAAGCGTGTTAATACGGTGAATTCGGAGAGCAGCAGTGTATTGAGCACGCGGCGCTTGGCTTCGACTAGCAATGGTTCAAATGTCGGCGACGTATTGCTGACCTGCCGCCACGTTTCGCCGAGCGGTTTCAGGCCTTCGTCATCGGCCAGGACCTGGGTGATGGCATTGAGCCATTCGTAGCCTGTGGTGCCGTGCACTCCGGCGAAGGGCACCAGCTTCTCATCTTTACCGAGGATTTTCTCGACGACGAGATAGAACGGTTTGACCTTGCCCTGCGCCTCTCGGATCAGGCGGCGCAGACGCTGAAAATATTGCGAGGGATCGCGCAGGCCGTCGATGTGATCGAGCCGCAAGCCTTGCAGCTTGCCCTCGGCGATCAGCCGTTTCACCTGGGTGTGGATGGCCTCGAAAGTGTCACTATCTTCGACACGGAGGCCGGCCAGCGTGTTGACGTCGAAGAAGCGGCGATAGTTGATCTCGCTGGAGGCGAGGCGCCATTGGCCGAGCTTGTAATGCTGGCGCTCCAGCAGCATGTGCAGGGCCTGTATCTGCGCGGGACGATCCGGCGCGGCACGATAGGCATCGAGGCCGCGGGCGATGACGGGGGCCGCCCCCTCGATTGCGGCGAGCTGCTTTTTGAAAGCCGGCGCCTCGTTGCGATTGGGATGGCGCAAGCCTTTGTGTTTGCCGGCCAATGTCAGGATCGCACGACCGGCGGCGGTGTCGCCAGCGCCGGCTTCCTTGACGATCGCGTGCAGCATCTCGCTATAGCGTTCGGGTGCAATAGGTAAGCGATGCTCATAATACCAGGCTGAGAAACTGCCTTCGGAAGCATCGTATTTCAGCTCGATCTCACCATTCTCCAGCGCCTGGCCGTAAGAAGAGCCGATGATCGGCAGCAACAGGCCGCCACGGGCGCGATATGGCAGTGTCTCCCAATCGATGTCGAAAGAGACGGCGTGGGGCGAGGCTTGCCCCCATTCAAGGACGTCGAGCCACCACGGATTGTCGGCGTAATGCACGCCGACATGATTGGGTACGAAATCGAGGATGAGGCCGAGGTCGTTCCTCTTCAGGGCGGCGCTGAATCGCTCGAATCCGGCATCGCCGCCGAGCTCGGGATTGAGTTCTGTATGGTCGACGACGTCGTAGCCATGAGTCGAACCGGCGCGTGCCTTCATAAAGGGCGAGGCGTAGACATGGCTGATGCCGAGGGCCCTGAGATACGGGGCGATCAGCGCGGCGGCGTCAAAATCGAAGTCTTTCGTGAGCTGCAGGCGATAGGTGGCGGTCGGGATGGCCGGCGGCATTCACTTGTCTCCCATCCACCACTGGATTGCCCATGGTGCGAGCACGTCGCCTTGACGGCCCCAGATCAAGGTGCCGCTGGTTGTGGATGCGGTAACTTGCTTGTCGGAGAGATTGGCGCGCAACAGCAGTCGTGTATCGTCGCCCATTCTCCAGTCCGCGATGAGCAGGCCCTCGATCTCCTCGACCTTCCCGAAGCGTGCGCCGACACTGCGCGGGACGATGTGTTGCTTGCGCATCCGGAGCAGGTCGCGGACCATCGCCCAGCGCCGCCTGCCGGCGCCGCCTCGCATCTCCCAATCGATCTTGGCATGCTCGAAGGTCGCAGCATCGAGCGGATCTGGAACGTCGTCACCGTACTGCTCATAGGCGTTTGCGAATTCCTCGCGGCGGCCGCTGCGCACCGCATCGGCAAGATCGCCACGGAAATCGCAAAAGAACGGGAATGGCACCTTCGAGCCCCATTCCTCGCCCTGAAACAGCATCGGCACCATCGGCGCCAGTAGAGTGATAGCGAGCGCGGCCTCGATGGCCAGTGGCTCGGCAATGGCCTCCAGGCGTTCGCCGAGGGCGCGATTACCGATCTGGTCGTGGTTCTGCAGGAAATTGACGAAAGCGGACGGCGGTAATGCGCCGCTCGGCTCGCCGCGCATCGCGCCATCACGGTGAGCTGACGGCTGGCCCTGATAGGAGAAGCCGGAGCCGAGGGCCTGCACGACATGGCCGACCGGTGTCGGCACATAGTCGCTGTAATAGCCTTTATCCTCGCCGGTTAGCAGAACGTGCCAGGCATGGTGATAATCATCGTTCCATTGGGCACGATACTTGCCGCGCGGGGGATTGGTGGCTGGATCGAGCAGGGTGGCGCGGTTGTCGTCATTCTCCAGCATCAGATGAATCTGGCGTCCGGTATCTGCGGCGAACTTGCCGACTTCGCGGCTCAACTCATGTAGCATCGGGATCTCGCCCGGTTCGGCAATGGCATGCACGGCGTCGAGGCGCAGGCCGTCGAAGCGATAGTCGCGCAGCCACATCAGAGCGTTTTCGATGGCATAAGCGCGCGCTTGCGGCACGCGATAGTCGATCGCCGAGCCCCACGGCGTATCCGCGCCGCAGAAGAAGGTCGGCGCGTACAGGCCGAGATAATTCCCTTCCGGACCGAAATGGTTATAGACCACATCGAGAAACACGCTGAGGCCGCGCAAATGCGCTTCGTCGATCAGCGCTTTCAGGTCGTCCGGCCGGCCATAGACGTGATCCGGCGCATACCAGAGCACACCGTCATAACCCCAGTTGCGCGAGCCCGCGAAATCGGCAAGCGGCATCAATTCGAGCGCGGTGATGCCGGTTTTGACGATGTGATCGAGCTTGTCGATCATGGCGCGATAGGTGCCGTCAGCAGTAAAGGTTCCGACATGGGTTTCGAGCAGCACGGTCTCGTCCCACGGTCGGCCGCGCCAGTCCGGAGCGCGCCATTGATAGGCGGCGTGATCGACGATCTCGCTGGGGCCGCTGACGTCCTGGGGCTGGAATGAGGAGCCGGGGTCGGGTACGTCGATTCTGCCATCGATGCGGAACCGATAGGTGGCGCCTGCGGAAACACCGGGCACGTCGATGCCGTGCCAGCCATCCCCCTGCGGCGTCATCGGATAGGGTTTGTCGACGATGACTTCGACGCGGCCGGTCGCTGGCGCCCACAGACGGAATGTGGCGCCTTTGTCGGTGAGTTGCGGCCCGAAGCTGCGCGTGCTCATGCCGGCGTTCCCGCGAAAGCAAGCACGGAACGCGGCGGCGCGTCGACATCGGCGCCGGGCGGCATGATCGCAAGCGAGAGTTTGTCGTCGGCAGTATTCAGCACCTGGCGCCAGCTCTTGTATTCGGTGAGTTTGGGCAGCTTGAAGGGAATGCCCTCAGGCGCCGCGTTCAGGACAATGAACAACGGATTGCCGCCCTTTTCGTTCGAGCTCAGCACGTATGAGAGGAAGCGGCCATCCGGGAACGCCCAGTCGGTTTCGGTCATTTCCTCAGCGGAGGGCGTCAGCCAGAGGACGCCATAGCTGCCATCGGCGCGGCGACCGTCGAGCCATGTCTGCGATGTGATCTGCGGGAAGCGTTGGCGCAGCTGCGCCATGCGACCGATGAAATCTGTCAGATCGTCGTCGTTGCCCAGTCCATCCCAATTCACCCAGCCGATTTCGTTGTCCTGGCAATAAGCGTTGTTGTTGCCGCCCTGGCTGTTGCCGACTTCGTCGCCGGCCAGCAGCAGCGGCACGCCCTGGGCGAGGAACAGGCATGCGAGCTGATTCTTGCGGAGTTGGCGACGCAGCGCATTGATCGTGGGATCGTCGGTGGGCCCTTCGACGCCGAAATTGTTGCTATGATTGTCGTTGGAACCGTCGCGATTATCCTCTCCGTTGGCCTCGTTATGTTTCTCGTTATAGGCGAACAGATCGGCGAGCGGAAAACCGTCATGCACAGTGACGTGATTGATGCCGGCACGCTGCCTGCGGCCGTCATGGTTGAACACGTCGGAGGATCCGGTCATGCGACTCGATACTTCACCGATCAGCGAACCTTCGCCCGCCCAATAGCGACGCATGGCGCTGCGATATTTGTCGTTCCATTCCGACCATTGCGATGGATAGGCGCCCACCTGATAGCCGCCCATGCCGAGATCCCATGGCTCGGCCACCATCTTCACGGTTGCGAGCACGGGATCCTGTCGAATGGCCGTGAGAAAGTTGCCATTACGGTCGAAGCCATTCGGGCCGCGCGCCAGCGTGGTGGCGAGGTCGAAGCGGAAGCCGTCGACATGGCAGACCTCGACCCAGTAGCGCAAGGAATCCATCACCATCTGCAGCACGCGTGGATGGGTGAGATTCAACGATGAGCCGCAACCGGTGAAGTCATCGTAGTAGCGCGGATTGCCCGGCATCAGCCAGTAATAGGAGGCGTTGTCGATGCCGCGATAGCTCAGCGTCGGGCCGAGGTGATTGCCTTCGGCCGTGTGATTGTAGACGACGTCGAGAATGACCTCGATGCTGGCATCGTGCAACCGGGCCACCGTCGTGCGGAAGGCGTCGAGCGGATTATCGGGACCATAGCGCGCTTCGGGAGCAAAGAAGCCGAGCGTGTTGTAACCCCAGTAGTTGACGAGTTTCATTTCCACCAGGCGGCGATCGTCGACGAAGGCATGCACCGGCAGAAGCTCGATGCTCGTGACGCCGAGCCGCTTGAGGTGGTCGATCATCGCCGGCGCCGCCAGGCCGCGATAGGTGCCGCGAAGACCCGCGGGGACATCCTGACGTGTCTGGGTCAGGCCCTTGACATGCGCTTCGTAGAAAATCGTATCTTCCCAGGGGATGCTCGGCCGCGTCTCGCGGCGGCCCCAATTGAAGGTTTCATCGACGACGACGGCCTTCGGCATGCCGCGTGCATTGTCGCGGCGATCGAAGGACAGGTCCTCGCGCGATGAGCCGGTGCGATAGCCGAAATGCGCATCGCTCCAGACGAGGCGGCCCGCGAGCTTCTTGGCATAGGGATCGAGCAGAAGTTTGTGCGGATTGAACCGATGGCCGTGCTCCGGCTCATACGGTCCGTGCACACGATAGCCGTAGAGCTGGCCCGGGGAGACGTCGTTAAGATAGCCGTGAAAGACGTGCTCGTTATATTCCGGCAACTCGATGCGCTCGAGTTCGCGGCGGCCCTGGCCGTCGAACAGGCATAGCTCGACCTTCCTGGCATGTGCCGAGAACAAGGCAAAGTTTGTCCCCCGCCCATCCCAGCTGGCGCCGAGGCGGGAGGGCGTTCCGGCTGAAAGGCGCATCGATCAGGCTTCCGGTATGAGAAAGATCGCGGCGAGCGGCGGCACCGTGAGGCTGAGTTCGGGCACGAGTCCGGCGGCGATCACTTCGCCGGAATTGCCGACATTGCTGCCGCCATAGATGCCGGCATCGGAATTCAGGACCTCGCGCCACTTGCCGGGGAACGGCACGCGAACGCGATAGTCGCGATAGACGTTCGGCGAGAAATTGACGACGACGAGACACTGCGCGCGCGGATTGTTGCCCTTGCGCATCCAGGCGAACACGTTGCGGTCGGCATCGTCGGTGATCAGCCATTCGAATCCGGCTGCATCGCAGTCGAGTTCGTGGAGTGCCGGCGTGCCACGATAGAGTTGGTTGAGGTCGCGGATCAGAGAATGGATGCCGGCATGCCTGTCCTGTTCGAGCAGATGCCAGTCAAGCGAATGATCGTGGTTCCATTCGCGTTCCTGCGCGAACTCACAGCCCATGAACAAGAGCTTCTTGCCGGGATGGCCGAACATGAAGGCGTAATAGGCGCGCAAATTGGCAAAGCGCTGCCAGTCGTCGCCGGGCATGCGGCCGAGGATCGAACGCTTGCCGTGAACCACTTCGTCATGCGACAGCGGGAGGATGAAGTTTTCCGAAAACGCGTAGTGCAGGCCAAACAGGATCTGGCCGTGATGATGCCGGCGGTGGATCGGGTCCTTGCCGATATAGTTCAGCGAGTCGTGCATCCAGCCCATATTCCACTTGTAGCCGAAGCCGAGGCCGCCGAACTCAACCGGGCGTGACACCTGCGGCCATGCGGTGGACTCCTCCGCGGCGGTGGTGGCATTGGGAAACTTACCGAATACTTCGCGATTGAAACGGCGCAGAAATTCGATGGCCTCGATATTCTCGCGGCCGCCATATTTGTTCGGAATCCAGGCGCCGGCGGCGCGGCTGTAGTCGAGATAGAGCATCGAGGCCACGGCATCCACACGCAGCCCGTCCACATTGTAGCGGTCGAGCCAGAACAGCGCGTTGGAGACGAGGAAATTGACGATTTCAGTGCGGCCGTAATTATAGATCAGCGTGCCCCAGTCCATGTGCCGGCCCTGCAGCGGGTTGGCATGTTCGTAGAGCGCGGTGCCGTCGAAAAAGCCGAGGCCATGCGCGTCGTCGGGGAAATGGCCGGGGACCCAGTCGAGCAGAACGGCGATGCCTTCGGCGTGGCAGGCATCCACAAGCGCCGCAAAATCCGCCGGCGGGCCGAAGCGGCTGGTCGGCGCATACATGCCGGTGGGTTGATAGCCCCATGAACCGTCGAAGGGATGCTCGTTCACCGGGAGAAACTCCACATGGGTAAAGCCCATGTCGCGCACGTATTTCGGCAGCGTCTCGGCAAGATCGCGATAGGTGAGCCATTCGTTGTCGCCCTTGCGGCGCCACGAGCCGAGATGCACCTCATAAATGGACATCGGCTTGCCGAGCGCGTTGATCCCTTCAGGCGCCGGTCGCGGATGCGGGATCTTCTTCTCGTCGATCACGATCGACGCGGTTGCAGGCCGCATTTCCGCGGCAAAAGCGAACGGATCGGATTTCTGCGTGATTTGCTGGCCGTGCGGGCCGACGATGTCGAACTTGTAGCGGCTGCCGACATGGACGCCGGGAACGAACAATTCCCAGTAGCCGACGCCACGCACGCGCATCGGGTGCCGGCGAGCATCCCAGAAGTTGAAGTCGCCGACAACGCTGACACGTCTGGCGTTGGGTGCCAGCACCACGAAAGCAACGCCTGCGATACCGTCGAGCACCATCGGATGCGCGCCCAGCTTGTCGTAAATGCGCTGATCGGTGCCTTCGCCGAGCAGATAGAGATCGAAATCGGTCAGCAGTGGCGGAAAGCGATAAGGGTCTTCGAGATCGACGACACTGTCGCCGAAGCTGGCGCGGAGCTGGTACTTCGTTGATCCGTTGGCAAGCGTCCCGACGAACAGGCCAGCATTATGCACACGCTCCAGCGGCGTCGTGGCGCCGTGATCGTCGATGGCATCCACGCGCGCCGCATCAGGCAGGAAGGCCCGCACGATGGTGCGGTCGTTCTCCTTGTGCGGCCCGAGATAATGGAAAGGATCGGAATGGCGGCCTTCGATAATCTCATAGGCTTCGGCAGGAAGATTGATCATACGGATTCCTTCGGGCTGCCGTTCAGGATGCGCAGCAGACCGGCGAGCGGCACGCGCAACCAGTCCGGCCGATGAGCAAGCTCGTATTCGATCTCGTAGAAGGCCTTCTCAATCAGGAAGAATTTGAGCATGTCGTCGGCAGCCTTGGCATCGGCCGGCCACAGCCGCCTGTCGGTCATGGCTTCGCGATAGGCCTCGAGGAAAGCGTCGATGGCCCGGTCGCGCCACGTGGTCAGTGCGGTGGCGAGCTTGCCGTTCTCATCGGGTGCGATCTTTTCCGCGCGTTCGAGAGCGGCAGTGGCCGAATAGTCGATCGAGCGGATCAATCCTGCCACGTCCCGTGCGGCCGGCGCTTTGCGGCGACGATCCTCAATGGAACGGCGTGGCTCACCCTCGAAGTCGATGATGAAAATGTCGTCCTTGACGATCAGCATCTGACCGAGATGGAAGTCGCCATGATGGCGGATTTTCAGCCCGTCGATCCGGTTCGGCAGCAGGGTGTTGAGCGTCCCGCGCAGATCGTTGCGCAGCGCCAGTACGGCATCGATCAGATTGCGGTCGCCGTCGCGTGCGGCGTTGCGGCGCTGGGCGAGAAGGCTGAACACCGGTTCTGCACGGGTGACGATTTCATCAATCCACCGCCGGATGTCGGCATCTGTCGTCGGCTCCGGCTTGAAGTCGGGAATGTCTTCACGGCTTGCCAGCGCCATCTGCATTTCGGCGACGCGCAGGCCCGTCTGCGTCATGTAGCGGAGATATGCGATCTGGTCCTCGCTCATCTCGTGCGGTGCATCGGAGGCGATCAGGCGCTCTTTCTCGATGAAGCGATCGAGATAGCCTGAGCTGACGGTCCAGGCATCGCCCTGGTTCTGCACGAAGGCATGAACGATCGAGATGGCGCTGCGATCCTCGCCCTCGATCAGTTCGACGCTGCCGAGCAGGGCTGGCGTGTTGGCGAAGCCGGCGATCTCCGTGAGGAAATGGCCGACCTCGATCTCCGGATTGATACCGGTCTGCAGCTTGCGATAGATCTTGACCACATAATCGTTGTCAACCAGCGCGGTCGAATTGGACTGTTCCGTTTCGACGGCGCGGATGTTTTCCAGTTTATGCTGAGGCTTGTCGGTGAGCTTGCCGGTCGGACGGAATTCCAGCTTGGTGCCTTCGATTTCTTCCACCGTCACCGAATTCTGAAGATTGTAGAGCAGCAGGGAGATGAAGATCTCATCGGTCGCGACGTCGAGCAGCGTTCCTTCGCGCGCACCCTGGCGCACGGCGGCAAAAGCCTTCGGATTGTATCGATCGCGGTCGAAGCGCACCCAGTCGATCTGCATCGGCAGCACGTAACGGGACGTGACCCCGCGCTGGGTGGTCTCGAAGAAAGCGAGCCACGGCCGGTTGTCGCCAATCAGGCAGAACGGCGTGGCGGAGGTCAGGGTCGGCTGAATGGCTTTGGCATTGCGTTCAGGATACCACCGGGAGCGCGACAGGAAGCCGGGCAGCACATCGCGTTCGAACACGCTGCGGGTACGCGCGAGCGTCATCCAGGTCGAGCCGAGCGGCACCACCAGCGTTTCGAATTCAGGCGCGACAGCGGGCCGCGAATGTTCGGAGATATCGCGCTTTTCCAGCTGGAACCAGTAGAAGCCATAGGGAGCCAGGGTGATCATGTAAGGCAATTCGCCTATCGGCGGAAATTTGGTGCGGCCGAGCATTTCCAGCGGCACACGTTCCTTCCACGGCGACAGATCGAGCTCCGTCGCCTGCGCTGCGCGCGACAGGTTGGCGACGCAGAGAATGACCTCGTCGCCGAACTGCCGCACGTAGCACAGCACCGAGCGGTTTTCCGGGCGAATGAAGGTCATGGTGCCGCGGCCGAAAGCGAGCGTCGATTTGCGCACGGTAATCAGGCGTTTGGTCGCTGAGAGCAGTGACGACAGGCTGCGCGACTGCGCTTCTACGTTCACCGATTCATAGCCGTAGATCGGATCCATGATCGGCGGCGCATAGAGCCGCGCAGGGTCGGCGCGGGAAAAGCCGCCATTGCGGTCCGGCGTCCATTGCATCGGCGTGCGCACGCCATTGCGGTCGCCGAGATAGATATTGTCGCCCATGCCGATCTCGTCGCCGTAATAGATAATCGGCGTGCCCGGGAATGACAGCAGCAACGAATCCATCAGCTCGATCTTGCGGCGATCGTTGTCCATCAGCGGCGCGAGGCGCCGTCGGATACCGACATTGATGCGTGCCCGCGGATCGTTGGCGTAGGTGGACCACAGATAATCGCGCTCGACATCCGTGACCATTTCCAGGGTCAGTTCGTCGTGGTTGCGCAGAAACATCGCCCACTGGCAGTCGTTCGGGATATCCGGCGTCTGCCGCATGATGTCGGTGATCGGGAAACGATCTTCCTGCGCCAACGCCATATAGATGCGCGGCATCAGCGGGAAGTGGTAGGCCATATGGCATTCGTCGGAATTGCCAAAGTACTCCTGCACGTCTTCCGGCCACTGATTGGCCTCGGCGAGCAGCAGGCGGCCCGGCGCGTAGGCATCGAGCTCCGCGCGCAGGTGTTTGATGACCTTGTGGGTTTCCGGCAGATTCTCGTTATTGGTGCCGTCGCGTTCGACCAGATAGGGGATCGCGTCGAGGCGGAAACCATCGACGCCGGCGTCAAGCCAGCGCTTCATCACCTGCACGACAGCAGAAACGACGCGGGGATTGTCGAAATTCAGGTCCGGCTGGTGCGAGAAGAAGCGGTGCCAGTAATAGGCTTTGGCTTCCGGATCCCAGGTCCAGTTCGACTTCTCGGTATCGGTGAAGATGATGCGGGTGCCGTCATACTTCCGATCGGTATCGCTCCAGACATACCAGTCGCGGGCACTCGATCCCGCCGGACTGCGGCGGGCGCGCTTGAACCAGTCGTGCTGGTCGGAGGTGTGGTTGATGACGAGTTCGGTGATGACGCGGAGGCCGCGGCGCTTCGCTTCGGCGATGAAGCGCTTGAAATCCTTCATCGTGCCGAAGTCGGGATGAATGCTGCCATAGTCGGCGATGTCATAGCCGTCGTCGCGGCCGGGCGACGGATAGAACGGCATCAGCCACAGCGCCGTAACGCCGAGCTCCTGCAGATAGTCCAGCTTTTCGGTGAGGCCGATGAAATCGCCGACGCCGTCGTTGTTGCTGTCGGCGAAGCTCTTCACGTGCAGCTGGTAGATAATGGCGTCCTTGTACCAGAGCGGATCGATCGCATTGACGGGTTGGTCGACAGTCGGTCTGGTCTTGATATCGGTCATCACGTTCATAACGGGGCTTTCAGGCGAGGCAGCGGAACAGGGCGGCGGGGTCGCGTTGCGGATCGATACGCAGGCGAATGCCGCCCCATTCGACACCGTGGCGCTCGCCGGTGATGATGTTCTCGACAGCAGCCACGTTTTTCTTTTCGCCAGCCACCGTCACCTGGGTGTCGATGGGCAGCCAGAATTCATAGGGATCGCGCGAGATCGCAATGGCGCCGGCGACCGCATTGCTGCCGTCCACTGACGTTTTGACGAAGCCGATGATGTTGTCGTTGTCCACCGGCATGAAGCGGAGGTTGGCGGTTTGCTGCAGCGCCGGATTGGCGCGGCGGGCAGAATTCAATGCGGTGATATACGGAATAATGTTGCCGGGCTTGTGCCAGTCCCGAGTCTTGATCTCGTATTTTTCGGAGTCGAGATACTCCTCCTTGCCGGGAATAGCTTCGTGTTCGAGCAGTTCGAAGCCGTTATAGATGCCGTAAACCGATGACAGCATCGACGCCAATGCGACGCGCGACTTGAACATCCAGGGTTCGCCCGACTGCAGGTGATAGGGCAGGATGTCCGGTGTGTTGACGAAGAAATTCGGGCGATAATATTCACGTTCGGGATAGCCGCAGAGTTCATTGAGATACTGCTCTATCTCCCACTTGGCCGTGCGCCAGGTGAAATAGGTGTAGGACTGCGAGAAGCCGAGCTTCGCGAGACCCTTCATCAGCTTCGGCCGCGTGAAGGCTTCCGCGAGGAACAGCGCATCGGGATGCTTCAACTGCACTTCATGAATTGCCCATTCCCAGAAGCGGAGCGGTTTGGTGTGCGGATTGTCGATCCGGAAAATCCTCACGCCCTGATCGCACCAGTACAGCAGCATGTCGCGCAGCGCGTTCCACAGCGAGCCGGCGTCGTCGCAGTCGAAATCGGGGTTGTGGATGTCCTGATACTTCTTCGGCGGATTCTCCGCATATTTCATCGAGCCGTCGGGCCGGCGCTTGAACCAGTTCGGATGCTGCTTGACCCATGGATGGTCCGGCGAGCACTGCACGGCGATATCGATCGCAACTTCCATGTCATGCTGCTTGCAGGCTGCGATGACGGCGTGGAAATCTTCCAGCGTGCCGAGATCGGGATGGATCGCGTCGTGGCCGCCTTCCGCGCCGCCGATGGCGTAGGGGCTGCCGACATCGCCGGGCTCTGCGGTCAGCGCATTGTTCTTGCCTTTGCGGTTGGTGACGCCGATCGGATGTATCGGCGTGAAATACAGCACATCGAACCCCATCGCCGCGATGTCCGGCAGGCGTTCGATGCAATCGCGAAAGGTGCCGTGCTGGCCGGGCACCTTGCTCTGGCTGCGCGGGATCATCTCGTACCAGGCGCCGTTGCGCGCGCGCTCGCGGTCGATCATTAGTGGCAGCAAGGCCGAACGGGTCAGATCGGGCCGCGCCTGTGCTTCGGCCATGGCCTCGCGCAGTTTCGGCGAGCGCAGCGGCTCGGTCTCGCCGGTCCGCAAATAGGCCTCGCATTGCTTGACGATGAAAGCCGATGCCTCGGCGCCGCCTGATTGCGCCTTGGTCATCAGCTCCGCGCCTTCCAGTGCATCGAGCGTGACGTCCTGTCCGGCTTTCAGCTTCAGGTCGAAGCCATGGCGCCAGGTCGCGAATTCGTCCGTCCAAGCTTCGATGGCATAGACATGGCGACCGAGCTCGCTCGGCGTGAACGTGCCGTGCCAACGATCGTTGACGTCCAGGGTCATCGGGACCCGCTGCCACTCGCGATCCTGTTCGCGGCGCCAGACGATGGCGGCATCGATGATCTCATGACCATCGCGATAGATGTCGGCCCAGACCTCAATGGCTTCGCCCCGAATACGTTTGACGGGAAACCGGCCGCCATCGATGATGGGGAAGATGTCCTCGATATGAAACGCGCCGCTCATCGCGGAGGTCAGGGTGGTCTGGGATGTTCTGTTCACGGTGATGCCATCGACAAGAGAGATGTCAGGACCCGCGTGTGACGGGATCGCTGCAATCCTATAAGAAGCTTCGTGACAGGGGTTTGGTTCCCCTCGGAACCGAGCTTAAGTCATAGCGTTGGAAGTCGGCTATCCTCTTCTGTCATCTCATGAAATTTAGCGACAAACCTGCGATCGCCCTGGGGTTGTTGCCTTGCAAACAGCGTGCCGAATGGACCTCTTCGCCCAAGCTGCCGAACGCGACATTCAAACCGGTTTTCACGATGGACAAGGCCAGTGGCACACCACGGACGCTGCTGCGCTGGAGATGATCCTCGCCGCGTTGCCGGCGCGTGTGCCGCGCCGTTTTCTCGATCATGTGGTTGTCCTGCGGGCGGGTGAGGGTGGACGGACGCAGCTGACCGGAGCGGCGACATCGCCACTGAAATGGGAAGTGTGGGATCGTGATCGGCTGATGGCCGAGGGCTCGGCCAATGGCGGAGAGATCGTCTGGCCGGCAGAGCTGCCCGTCGGGGTGCATCGCCTGCGGCTTGCCGACGCATCCCTCTATTCGGAAGAAGCTGCGCTCGTCGTCGCGCCGGGCAAGGCCTATGCGGGGACGTTCGACCGCACGTGGATGCTTGCGGTCCAGCTTTATGGCCTGCGCTCCGAGCGCAACTGGGGCATCGGCGATTTCACCGATCTGCAGAACCTGCTTCGCATTGCCGCCGGCCTTGGCGCCGGCGGCATCGGCCTCAACCCGCTGCATGCGTTGTTCGACGATCGCCCGGCAGAATGCAGCCCGTATTCACCGAATAGCCGGCTCTTTCTCAACCCGCTCTATCTGGATGTCGAAGCGCTACCCGAATTCGCCGGTGCCGCCGACAGCGAACTCGCGCCGCTCCGGCGCTCGATGCTCGTGGATTATCCCGCGGTCGCCGCCGTCAAGTGGAAGGCCTTGCGTGCGGCATTCCAGCAATTCCAATCCGATCCGGCGTCGCCGCGGCAAGCCGCCTTTGCCGCTTTCCGCAAGGAACGTGCGCCGCTGCTGACGCGGTTTGCCTGTTTCGAGGTGTTGCGGCATCGCTACGGCACCGCCTGGTGGGATTGGCCCGCCGAATGGCAGCATCCGGATGATGTCAAATGCGCCGAACTGCGTGCAGGGCCCGATGGCGCTGAAGTCGCCTTCTTCGAATATGTGCAGTGGAATGCCGATCAGCAGCTCAGGGCCTGCTTCGAATTGGCCACCGAACTGAAGATGCCCGTCGGCCTTTATCTCGACGTCGCCGTCGGCGTTCAGGCCGGGGGGTTCGACGCATGGAATGAGCAGGTCGCCATTTCGCGGCATCTGTCGGTGGGAGCGCCGCCGGATGCATTGCAGCCGGCCGGGCAGAATTGGGGCCTTGCCGGCTTTAACGCCGCCGGCCTCGAAGCCCAGGGCTTCGCGCCGTTCACGGACATGCTGCGCGCCTCCATGCGTTATGCCGGGGCGATCAGGCTCGATCACGTGCTTGGCCTGAATCGTCTCTATGTCGTGCCGCACGGCTATCGCCCGGATAACGGCGCTTATGTCAAAATGCCGCTGGAAGCGCTGCTTGCCGTCACTGCGCAGGAGAGCGTCGCCAACAGATGCGTGGTCATCGGCGAGGATCTCGGTACCGTACCGGAAGGCTTTCGGGACCATATGGCCGCATGGGGCATTTGGTCCTACCTGGTCATGATGTTCGAGCGCGATGAACGCTATGCTTTCCAGGGCGTCGATCACTACGCGCCGAATGCGCTTGTCACGTTCAATACCCACGATCTGCCGACTTATACCGGCTGGCGCAGCTACCATGATCTGCAGCTCAAACGTTCGCTTGGCATTGACCCCGGCGAAAGCGACGACGCACGGCGCTATGCCATCGAGATGCTCGATGCGGCGTTACGCCATCAAGGTATAGATCGCGCCGACTTCTTCGGTGTCGCTCACTTTCTCGCGCGCACGCGAACCCGTCTCGAGGCTATTGCGTTGGAAGATCTGCTCGGCGTCAGCGATCAACCGAACATTCCCGGCACAATCGACGAGCACCCGAACTGGCGGCAACGGTTGCCGGCGACTGTGGAGACGCTGGCCGGAGCGATTGATCGTGACGCGCTGCACGTTGCGACTGCGGACAGGAGTTCGTCCGCATCGACGTAAATTTGGTCAGATGGCGGAGAGAACTTGTACAGCAACATCGAAGATTACGCTCTGATCGGCGATTGTGAGACCGCCGCTCTCGTCAACCGGAACGGATCAATCGACTGGCTGTGCTGGCCGGCCTTCGATTCCGATGCCTGCTTCACGGCGTTGCTCGGCACCAAGGATCACGGCCGCTGGTTGATAGCCCCGGCCGCCCCGATCAAAGCCTCCAGGCGGCGCTATCGTGGCGACTCGCTCATTCTCGAAACCACGCTGGAGACGGACGACGGGATCATCACACTGATCGACTTCATGCCGCCGCGCGGCGCCGCCTCCGATATCGTGCGCATCGTCCGCGGCGACCGCGGCAAGGTCAAGATGCGGATGGAGCTGATCATCCGTTTCGGCTTCGGTGCGGCCGTCCCCTGGGTCAAACGCGACAAGGATGGCGCGGTGCTCGCCATTTGCGGGCCCGACATGACGGTACTGCACACGCCCGTGGAGACACATGGTGAGAATCTCACCACCGTCGCCAAGTTCGAGGTCGAGGCGGGCGAGAGCATTCCGTTCGTGCTGACCTATGGACCGTCGCATCTGAAAGTGCCGGCGCCGATCAACGTCGATGAAGCGTTGAAGGATACCGAGGAATTCTGGAAGGAATGGAGCTGCCGCTGCACTTACAAAGGCGAGCATCGGGACCTCGTGATGCGCTCGCTGATCACGCTGAAGGCGTTGATCTACGCGCCATCGGGCGGCATCGTGGCTGCGCCGACGACGTCGCTTCCCGAAAAACTCGGTGGCTCCAGAAACTGGGATTATCGGTTTTGCTGGTTGCGCGATGCGACGTTCACGCTGCTGGTGTTGATGAACAGCGGCTACACCGACGAAGCACGTGCCTGGCATCGCTGGCTGCTGCGCGCGGTCGCAGGTTCGCCCGCCGAGATGCAGATCATGTATGGCATCATGGGGCAGCGCCGCCTGCTCGAATGGGAGGCCGACTGGCTGCCGGGTTATGGCGGCGCGCTGCCGGTGCGCGTCGGCAATGCCGCTCATGCGCAGTTGCAGCTCGATGTTTATGGCGAGCTGATCGACGCCTTTCACCAGACCCGTGTTGCCGAACTCGATCTCGAGGATGGCACCTGGGCAGTGGAATGCGAGATTCTCGAACATCTCGCCTCGGTCTGGAGCAGACCCGACCATGGCATCTGGGAGCGCCGGGGCCCCGGCAAGCATTACGTGCTGTCGAAGGTCGGTTGCTGGGTCGCTTTCGATCGTGCGATCAAGAGCGCAGAAAGCTTCAATCTCGAAGGCCCCGTTGAAAGATGGAAGGAGCTGCGCGACGAAATCCATCGCGACGTCTGCGAGAAAGGATTCGATCCCCGCGAAAATACATTCGTAGAATCCTATGGTTCGGACGTGCTCGATGGCGCGATCCTGCTGCTGCCGCTCCTTGGTTTTCTCCCGGCGGACGATCCTCGCGTGACAGGCACGATTGCTGCGGTCGAGAGACATCTAATGCGCGACGGCTTCGTGCTGCGCCACGACCCGCGCGAGGTCACCGGTGAGGTGCAACCCGCCGAGGGGGCCTTTCTTGCGTGCAGTCTGTGGCTGGCCGAGGCTTATATCAAAATGGGGGAGATTGCGAAGGCGGAAGAGCTGTTCAATCGTGTGGTGGCGATCGCCAATGATGTCGGACTGCTGGCGGAGGAATATGACAGCGGCGTCCGGCGCCAGACCGGCAATTTCCCGCAGGCGCTGACCCACATTGCCTTGGTCGCGGCGGCGCATAATCTGGCCAACGCAAAAAGGCCGCAGGAGAAGAAGGTTGAGAGGGCGAAGTGATGCCCTAAGCTCTGCCCTCATGGTGAGGAGGCGCGACTTATCCGCCGAAATTCGAAGAGTGAAGACGCGCGCTAAAACGCGCTCCTCTCAAAAAGAGGTCTGGGGCGCTTTTCGACTGCTTTTGCTCGGAACAATGCCCGTTCGGCTCAGGATCTCGATTCTCCCTCATCCTGAGCAGCCGCGCAGCGGCGTCTCCCGGCGAATGGCGTAGCCATTCGCAAGGGATGGCCGAAAGCGCCGAGCCAAGCCATCTCATGGTTCGAGACGGCGCCGTCAGCGGCGCAATTGCGCCGCTAGGCCTTCTCACCTCAGCCTGAACGCAACTGCGTTCAGGTGGGAGGGACAGAGTCTGTTGTGCTCCGTCTGGGCGACCAGCAGCGCCAAACTACGGACTGCATTTCCAGTCAGACACTCTCTCTCAGGATGAGGCGAGCGTTTGAGGTTGCGGTGCTAAGAAGCAGCATTCCTCTTCAGGATCATCTCCACCGCCCCCGCAAATCCCTCATCCTCGTTCGAGGTCGTCACCGCCGACGCCTTGCTTTTCACCGCGTCGCTCGCATTCCCCATCGCCACCGAGAACCCGGCGACCTCGAACATCGGCAGATCATTCTGCATGTCGCCGACGGTTGCGATGGCGGCCAGAGGCAGGCCCAGTCGCTCTGCCATCGCCTTGACGAACGTCCCCTTGCTTTGCGCCGGCGGTGTCACGTCGAGATAGTAGTTCTGCGACCGCACCGCGACGGCGCTGTCGCCGAGCGTCTGCTGCATTTCCAGTTCGCAGCGTTCCAGCATCGCGAAATCCGCGCTGGCACCGACGATCTTGCAGGCTTTGGCGAGATAGGGCGTAAAATCTTCGACCATCAGCGGCGCATGCTGGATCGTGTCGCGTTCATGCGGCACATATTTGCCGTCGTCGCGCTTGATGACCCAGTCGTCATTGGTGAAGATCCAGACATCGACGCCGTATTTGCCAAACACGTCGAGGCTCTGTTTGGCCGCGGCCTCGCCGATCAGATGCTGTGTAATCGGCTTCAGGTCGCCGTCTACCATGGAGCTTCCGTTGAAGGGGCCGATCGGCAGTGTAATCGCCAGCGGAGCGATCAGGAAGCGCATGCCGACCGGGGGGCGGCTCGAAGTGATGGTGAAGCCGATGCCGTTGTCTTCCAGTTTCTTCACCGCGGCTTTGGCCTTGTCGGTGAGGCGCTTGTCATGGGTCACCAGCGTGCCGTCCACATCGGACACGACGAGGGCGATCTTGGTCATGATGCGGTCCTTCAGGTCGGCAGTTGCTTGGCGATGGCATCCACGATGCCATCGATGTCATCGTCGATCGACACCGTAATCGGACGCTCGTCGGGGCCGGGCACTTCCAGCGTCCTGAACTGGCTGTCGAGCAGCGACGGCGGCATGAAGTGATTCTTCCGCGCTGCCATCCGCTTGGCAATCAGTTCCTTGGAGCCGTTGAGATAGATGATGCGAATATCGTGCCGCCCGTGCAGCAGGAGATCGCGATAGACGCGTCTGAGCGCAGAACAGGCGACCACGAGCTTGCCGCCGTCGGCAATGACGCGGTCGATCTCGTCGGCGATGCTTTGCAGCCAGGGCCAGCGGTCGTCGTCGGTGAGCGGCTGGCCGGCGCGCTGTTTCTCGATATTGGCTTTGGGGTGGAAGTCATCGCCATCGGCGAAACGCCAGCCGAGCCGGTCCGCCAGCGCCCTGGCGATCGTGCTCTTTCCCGAACTCGACACGCCCATCACCACCAGCGCGTTGGGGGAACGATCAGACACTGTCGCCCTCCGGCAGTGCGGCGCGGTCGCAGAGCCAGACGGTTTCGCCGTTGGACCTGGCCCGATTGGCGGGCAGGTCCTCGCCGGCCAGCACGCGGCCGAGAATGGCTCGTTTGTCCTCGCCGCTCATCAGGAATAGCATCTCGCGGCAGGAGGCGAGCGGTGGCAGCGTCAGGCTGACGCGCGGCACGAATGGTTTGACATGCGCTTCGGGCACGCCGACCACCCAGCGATCGGTAACCGCGATGCCCGGATATCCGGGAAACAGCGAAGCGATATGGCCGTCCGGTCCGACGCCGAGCAGCACGAGATCGAATAGCGGCCTGGCCGGATCGAGCCGGCCGCTGCCGTGGAACGCCTGCAGCTCCCGCGCATAAAGCGATGCCGCTTCGTCGGGGTTTGCGGCATCGGTCCTGATTGCATGGATGTTGGCAGCAGGCGCGCAGCGATCGAGGAATGCGCCCTTTGCCATGGCCATGTTGTTGAGGACATCGTTCTCGGGCACGAAACGATCGTCGCCGATGAACCAGTGTACGCGCTCCCACGGGATGCGGTTGCGATAGGTGTCGGTGGCGAGCAGTTCGTAGAGCCGCTTCGGGCTCGATCCGCCGGTGAGACAGATCGCGGGTCGGTCCTTGTTCGCATCGATGCGTTTGATCAGCCGCTCGGCGGCGGCTGCCGCGAGAGCCGCCGCGTCCGACACTTCGATGATGGTGCGGTGCCCGGCCATGATACGACCCCCGTGGCTCAGCTCAGCACGCGCCAGCTGCGCCCGTCGCGGGTGAGGAGTTCATTGGCTTCCTCCGGCCCTTCGCTGCCGGCCTGGTAGATCTTGAGCCCGTCCTTGCCCGCTTTCTTCCAGGCGTCCAGGAACGGCTGTACCGCACGCCAGCCGGCTTCGACGCTGTCGGCGCGCTGGAACAGGATATTATCGCCGATCATGCAGTCATAGATCAGCGTCTCATATCCGGTGGCCGGCGACGCGTTGAAATAGTCCTTGTAACGGAACTTCATCTCGACCCCATCGATCTCGACGGCGGGGCCGGGCACCTTGGTGTTGAACTTCAGCGAGATGCCTTCATTCGGCTCCACCGCGATCACCAGATAGTTCTCGGCAAGGCTCTCCATCGACATATCCCGGAACATCGCAAAAGGGGCCTGCTTGAACTTGATCGCGACTTCCGTGCGCTTGATGCCGAGCGCCTTGCCGGTGCGCAGATAGAATGGCACGCCGGCCCAGCGCCAGTTGTCGATCATCAGCTTCAGCGCCGCGTAGGTTTCAGTGGTTGAGCCCGGCTTGACGTCTTCGGTCTTGAGATAGTCGCCGATATCGGTGTCGCCCACATGGCCGGCGACATATTGCGCGCGCACCGAATTCTTCAACGCCTCCTGCTCCGTCTGGATGGTGACGGCAGCCAGCACCTCGGCCTTTTCCGAGCGCACCGCATTGGCCTCGAAGCGCGACGGCGGCTCCATGGCGACCAGCGAGAGTAGCTGGAACAGATGGTTGGGCACCATGTCGCGCAGCGCGCCGGTGGCATCGTAGAAGCTGCCGCGATGGCCGACGCCGATTTTCTCGTCCACGGTGATCTGCACGTGGTCGATATGGTTGCGATTCCAGATCGGTTCGAACATGCCGTTGGCGAAGCGCAGAACGAGAATGTTCTGCACCGTTTCCTTGCCGAGATAATGATCGATCCGGTAAATCTGCTGCTCGTTCATCAGGTCGAGCAGTTCCTTGTTCAGGGCCCTGGCTGAAGCGAGGTCGGTGCCGAACGGTTTCTCGACCACCAGCCGGCGCCAGCAGCCGTTCTCCTTCAGCATGCCGGTGCGGCCTAGCTGGCGCGCGATCGGTGCGAACGCCGTCGGCGGCGTGGCGAGATAGAACAGGCGGTTGCCGCCGGTGCCGCGCGCTTCCTCGAGCTGGTCGAGTTGCTCCTTCATGCGGTCGAAGCTCTCCGGTTCACTCGGATCGGCCTCGATACAAGTGACGCAGTTCAGGAGCTTCTGTGCGATGGCATCGTCGACCGGCCGTGTCGCATATTGCTTGAGGCCCTTGAGCAGATCCTCGCGGAGCGCCGCGCCGGTCATGCCTTTGCGGGCGATGCCGACCACGCAGAATTTCTCCGGCAGCAGGTCGGAGGCCTGCAGATTGTACAGCGCCGCAATGACGAGGCGATGGGCGAGATCGCCGGTGACGCCGAAAATCACGAAAGCGCAGGGGTCCGGCTTTTTGGTCTTGTCGTTGGGTGTGGCAGTCACGGAAAGCTCCGTCGTTTATTTGACGATGTCTGGCGCGTCCTGCCGCTTCGGATCCGGATGCTGATCGGGCTCTTTGTGGCCGCCGAAACCGGCGCGCATCGCGGACAGAATCTTTTCTGCAAAAGTATGCTCCTGCCGCGAGCGGAAGCGCGCGAACAGGGCGGCGGTCAGCACTTCGGCCGGCACCGCCTCGTCGATTGCGGCGTTCACCGTCCAGCGGCCTTCGCCGGAATCCTCGACGAAGCCGGAATATTCCTTCAGCTCGCCGCTCTTGGCCAATGCCGATGCCGTGAGGTCGAGCAGCCATGATGGAATGACGCTGCCGCGGCGCCAGACTTCGGCGATGTCGGGCAGGTTGAAATCGAAGCGATGTGCTTCCGGCAGCGCCTCGATATTTGCATTCTTGAGAATATCGAAGCCCTCGGCATAGGCCTGCATCAGCCCGTATTCGATGCCGTTGTGGATCATCTTCACGAAATGCCCGGCACCGACCGGCCCGGCATGGATGTATCCCTGTTCGATGCGCGGATCGCGGCCGTCGCGGCCGGGCGTGCGCGGGATATCGCCGATGCCCGGCGCCAGCGTTGCGAAGATGGGATCGAGGCGATCGACAACCTCCTTTTCGCCGCCGATCATCATGCAATAGCCGCGATCGATCCCCCATACGCCGCCGGAGGTGCCGACATCGATATAGAACAGACCCTGCCGCTTCAGCGCCTGGCCACGGCGCACGTCATCCTGCCAGAAAGTATTGCCGCCATCGATGATGGTGTCACCTGGTTCCAGCAGCTTGCTCAACGCGTCGATGGTGGTCTCGGTGATACGCCCGGCCGGCAGCATCACCCAGATATGGCGGGGCTTGTCGAGCTTCTTGACGAAATCCTCAAGGGACGATCCGCCCACGGCGCCTTCGCCGGCGAGGGCCGTGACGGCCTTGGCGTCCTTGTCATAGACCACCGCGGTGTGGCCGTTCTTCATCAGGCGGCGGACAATATTTCCGCCCATTCGGCCGAGGCCGATCATGCCGAGCTGCATTGGTGATGTCCTTGTCTTGATTGCACATGGCCCGGAGCGATGTCCGGGCCACGTGGGGTCTTGGTCAGTTCAGAGCGGCGGCGATCGCCTTGTCGAGCATCGCGAGTCCGGCTTTCACGTCGCCTTTCAGGTGCACGCGCAAAGCGCGGCGGCTGCGGTCGGTCAGCACCTCGAAATCGCCGCGCGCCTGCGCCGCCTTGATGACGCCGAACGACGCGCGATAGTCGGGGATCGCGAGATCCTTGGCGTCGTCGGCGGTGATCTGCAGGAACACGCCGCTATCCGGTCCGCCCTTGTAGGCCTGCCCGGTGGAATGCAGGAAACGCGGGCCGAATTCGGCACAGGTCGCCACCTTCTTCTTGTCGCGCACCGCCATCCGCATCGTCTGCAATGCGTCGATATGCGCGGCATCGCGTTCGACATAAGCGAGCAGGGCCACATAGTCGCCGGGCGTGACACGGCGGAAATGCGCCTTCAGCCACGAGGTCAGGTCGCCATTGGCGCCGGCCTTCTTCAGCAGGTCGGCGTTGCTGTCGTCGGTGTAGAGATCGGCGCCGTCCGATGACGCCACCGGCGTCTCCGGCGGCAGCGAGCCCGTTTTCTCGAAGGCTGATGTCAGTTCGCGCGTCTTGATCTTGGCGTCTTCCACATCCGGCTGATTGAACGGATTGATGCCGAGCACGCTGCCGGCCACGGCCGTCGCGATCTCGAAACGGAAGAACTCCTGGCCGAGATGATCGATGGAGGGCAGGGTGATGCGCGTCACCGGGTGGCCGGCCTTTTCGAGTGCGGCGAGCTTGTCGTCATGCGCCTTGTCATTTTCACCGTCCGTGCGCAGGTCGATGAAGAAGCGATCGTCGCCATAGACCGACGGTGCACCCAGGTCCTCGCCATCGATCGGGATCAGGCCCTTGCCGTCCTTGCCGGTGGACTCGGCGATCAGCTGTTCGGCCCAGGCACCGAAGTCGGCGATGGCCTTTGACGAGAGAATGGTGACCTTGTCGCGCCCGTCGAGGCCGGCATGGCCCATCGCAAGGCCGAGCTGCACGCCCGGATTTTCGGATGGCGGTACGTCGGGCCCGCAGGAGCGGACCATCGACAGGGTGTGTTCCAGCAGCTTCGACAGATCGAGTCCCGCAGCCGCCGCCGGCACCAGACCGAAGGGCGACAGCACCGAATAGCGTCCGCCGATGGCGGGATCGCCGAAGAAGATGCGTGCGAATTTCTGCTCCTTGGCGACCTTCTCCAGCGATGAACCGGGATCGGTCACGGCAACGAAATGCGCGCCGGCCTTGTCAGCGCCGACAGCCTTGCTCACCTCGCCGAAGAAATAGTTCTTCATCACATTCGGTTCGGTGGTGCCGCCCGATTTGCTCGAAACGATGAACAGCGTCTTGGCGATATTGACCGTCTTCGCCATGGTCGCGACCTGCGCCGGATCGGTGGAATCCAGCACATGCAGTTTCGGAAAACCCGCCACATGCGGGAAGGTCACGGCGAGCACCTCCGGCCCGAGGCTCGATCCGCCCATGCCGAGCACGACGGCGTCAGTGAAGCCCTGATCCTTCACCCATCGCGCGAAGTCGGCGTAATCGGCGAGCTTCGCCGTTTCGGCGAAGGCGACATTCAGCCAGCCCAGCCACTTGGCTTCGTCGGCGCCGGTCCAGACCGACGCATCCTTGTGCCAGAGCCGGCGGATTTTCGCAGATGCGCGCCAGTCCTCGGTGGATTTGTCGACCGTCTTCTTCAACGTCTCGTCAAGCGCAATCACCAGCGTGCCGAGCGCCTTGCCGAGCGAGGTGGCGCGCTTGTACGCGACGGCGCCATAGAGCTTGTCGGCGGCATCGGCGAACAGCTTGACGCCGTCGATCACCAGTTCGGCCGTGATCTTGTCGAGCGAGATCCCGGTCTTGGCGAAATCCGCCAGCACCTGCTTCGCTGCGTCGATATTCTCTTCGAGGCTGTCGCGCACCTCGCCGTGGTCGCGGAAAGCGTCGAGGGTCGCCGGCGGCACGGTGTTCACCGTATCCTTGCCGATCAGCTCCTCCACATACATGGTGTCGCGGTAGTCCTTGCTCTTCACGCCTGTGGAGGCCCACAGCAGCCGCTGCGGTTTCGCACCCTTGGCCTTGAGCTTGTCCCAGCGCGCGCCGGCAAACAGCCTCAGGTATTCCTGATAGGCAAGCTTCGCATTGGCGATCGCCACCTTGCCCTTCAGCGCCTTCAGGCGTGCCTTTTCGGCTGGATCGTTTGCCGCGGCGATCTTCTCGTCGAGCTGCTTGTCGGCCTGGGTGTCGATGCGGCTGACGAAGAACGACGCTACGCTGGCGATATGCGAGGGATCGCCTCCGCCGGCGACGAATTTCTCGAGCCCGCGAAGATAGGCTTCGGCCACCTCCACATAGACCTTCTGTGCGAACAGCAGCGTGATGTTGACACTGATGCCTTCGCCGATCAGGTGCTCGATGGCCGGCAGTCCCTCGGGCGTCGCCGGCACCTTGATCATCAGGTTCGGGCGCTTGACGCTCTTCCACAGCCGTTCGGCCTCGGCGATGGTGCCCTTGGTGTCATTGGCGAGATAGGGCGAAACTTCGAGGCTGACAAAGCCATCATGCCCCTTGGTCGCATCGAACACCGGCTTCAGCACGTCGGCGGCGTTCTGGATATCCTCGACGGCGATGTGCTCGAATAGCTCCAGCGGCGACTTGTCGCCCGATTTCAGCGCGGCCGCGATCGGCGCGTCATATTCGTCGGAAGAACCGATCGCCTTCTCGAAGATCGCCGGGTTCGACGTCACGCCCTTCACGGCGTCGGTGTCGATCAGCTTCTTCAGATCGCCTTTGGCGACGAAACCGCGGGCGAGAAAGTCGAGCCATACGGCCTGACCATGGGATTCGAGTGCTTTGACGGGATTCATGATGCTCTTCGGTTCAAATGTGTCAAAGGCTCCGCGCGCAATGTCGCGCAGGCGGGTTCCAATGATCACCCCAAAGCCCTACGCATGGCAAGGCGAAGGGTTCCATTTCCGCGTGATCGCAATGTCGTGTGCGGAGAAGGATGACGATTGTGTAAATTTTAGGCGACGGTCTTTCCCTCGCCCCGCTTGCGGGAGAGGGTGGCCGCGCGAAGCGCGGTCGGGTGAGGGGACTCTCCGCGGGCTCGGAGCGCGTGGAGAGCCCCTCACCCGACGCCCTCCATGCTTCGCATGGAGACGTCGACCTCTCCCCGCAAGCGGGGCGAGGTTACGAAAGGTCTGCCTTCGCCAGATCCCACATCAGCCGATAGCTGCCGCTCGAAATCAGTTCGGCCCCCGCCGCCAGAATGGCCGCCTCGAAACGCCCGGCCATCGTCTTGCTCACAGCCTGCACATCGGTCCCCTCGATCAGCACGTACCAGTCGCGTGCCGCCGGGTTCGGCGCGGCGGGATCATCGGTTAGCGGCTTCGATAGCCGCGGGTCGCTTTCCATCAGATGCATCGAAATGATGTCGTGGATCATGCCTGGATCGAGTTGGGCCCGCAGGGCCTCGCGCAGCACACTTGCATCGCCTTCCTGCGGGCGGATGCGGACGAGGCCGAGAGCGGCTCCGCGGCCGACGCCGCGGCTGATGGTAATCCGCGCCACCGAGCGCAGCATATTCTTGAAGCGGCCGATATTGGCGAGCGACCAGGCGGTCTGATTGGCCAGCGCCTTGCGATAGGCATCGCTGTCCAGCACGTCGAATGTCGCGGTCGAATACAGGCCGAGATATTTTGGCGCGGCATTCACGGCGACATAGCGCCTCGCTTCGAGAAAACCGTCGATGGCGACGCGCTCGGCGAGATGCTCGCGGTCGTACCACTGGTTGAACTCCTGTTCATGCGCCGGGTCGATGTCCATCGACGTCATCAGCATTCCCGTTCCGGCCATAGGCATAAGACGTTCCTTCCGTAGGGCGGATTAGCCGAAGGCGTAATCCGCCGCCGACCGAGTGTGACGAAGAAGGGCGGATTACGCTCCGCTAATCCGCCCTACGTTTCGACGCCACGTCTGCGATCGCTCTCATCACGGCGTCCCGCACGCCGGGATCGTACAGGCTGTGTCCCGCGCCTTCGACGATCCGCACCTCCGCGTCGGCCCAGCGCGCGGCGAGTGCATGCGAATTGGCCGGCGGGCAGAGCAGGTCGTAGCGGCCCTGCACGATCACGCCGGGGATGCCGTTGAGCTTGTCGGCATCTTCCATCAACTGCCGGGGGCGCATAAAGGCATCGTGCACGAAGTAGTGCGCTTCCATCGCCGGCGTTGCCGGCATCGATCCGGTGCTGCTGGACAGCGTCGCGCGGTCGAGCCGCGTGCGCTTCGGCGCGACTTCGGAGAGGATCGCTTCGGTGCCGCTCCAGGCGCGGATCGCGGGGATATGCACGGCCGGATCGGCATCAAGGATGCGGCGATAGAAATTCGGCAGCGGCTCGGCGCGCTCCTCCTCCGGCAGCACGCTCAGATAGTCTTCATGCAATCCGGGATAATGCCGCGGCAGGATGACATTGAAGACGTCGTGCAATTCTTCCCGCGTGCCGAAAAAGGTCGCGCGCAGCACGATGCCGGAGACGCGCTCCGGATGCGCCTGCGCATAGGCCAGCGCGAGCGTCGCGCCCCAGGAACCGCCGACCACCATCCATTTGTCGAAGCCGAACTTGCGGCGGATCGTCTCCATATCGGCAATCAGATGCGGCAGCGTGTTGTGCTCGCGACCTCCCTTCGGCCTGCTGCGGCCGGCGCCGCGCTGGTCGAACAGCACGGCATGAAAACGCTGGGGATCGAACAGCCGGCGATGATCGGGCTGGCAGCCCGAACCCGGCCCGCCATGCAGATAGACGGCCTGGATGCCGTCGGCGCGGCCGACGCTTTCCACATGGATGGAATGGCCGTCGCCGACGTCGAGGTGTTCCGACGTCAGCGGCGCGAAGGCGTCCCCCGTGACGGGAGCAGGGGAGTCAGCGGCCATGCGTCTCGTCCGTTTCCAGCGTCCCGCCCTTGAAGTTGCGATAGAGGAAGCGGTCGGCGCCTGCGCTGGCTTCCGTCTCTGCCAGTTTGAAGATGTTCTCGTGCTGCGGCGAGAAGGTGCAGGCCGGATCGGTGTTGCCGGCGTCGCCGGTCAGCGCAAAGGCCTGGCAGCGGCAGCCGCCGAAATCCACGTCCTTGAACTCGCAGCTCTTGCACGGCTCCGGCATCCACGAGGTGCCGCGATAGCGGTTGAAGGCTTCGGAATTCTGCCAGATCCAGGCGATCGAGCGATTGCTGCGCACGCTTTCGAAATCGAGCCCGGTGATGGTCTCGGCGGCGTGGCAGGGCAACACCTTGCCGGCGGGCGAGATGTTAAAGAACTGCCGCCCCCAGCCGCCCATGCACTTCTTCGGCCGCAGCGCGTAGTAGTCCGGCACGACGTAATCGATATCGAGAATGCCCTTGAGACGGATGCGCGCCTCGTCGACGATGCGGCTGGTATCATCGATCTGTTCGACGGTCGGCATCAGGGCGGCGCGGTTTTTCAGCGCCCAGCCGTAATATTGCACATTCGCCACTTCCAGCCGGCCGGCGTCGAGATCGACCGCCATCTCGATGATATCTGCGAGCTGATGCAGGTTCTGCCGGTGCATCACCGCATTCACCGTCAGCGGCAGGTCGAGCGCGCGCGTCCACCGCGCCGCCTCGATCTTCTTCGCATGCCCGCCGCGATAGCCGCCGACGCGATCGGCGACGACAGGCTCATTGCCCTGGAAGCTGATCTGCACATGGTACAGCCCGGCATCGGCCAGCGCTTCGAGTTTTTCGCGCGTCAGCAGAACGGCGGACGTAATCAGGTTCGAATACAGCCCCACATCGGTGGCATGCTGTACCAGCTCGACGATGTCCTTGCGCGCGGTCGGCTCGCCGCCGGAGAAATGGATCTGCAGCACGCCGATCTCGGCGAGTTCGCTCAGCACCTTCTTCCATTCCTCGGTGGTGAGTTCGCTGTTGGCGCGGTCGAGTTCGACCGGGTTCGAACAGTAAGGGCATTGCAGCGGGCAGCGATGCGTCAGCTCGGCCAGCACGGCCAGCGGGATGCCATAGGTCTCCGCGACCGAGCGGTTACGCTCCATCACCGCGAGGCTGTCCGTAGTGATCGGTGCGGAATCAGTGACCGCGGAATCTTGAACAAGGTCAGTCATGCCGTCTTCTCCCGCGGTTGCGTGAGAAAGCCCTTGTCGGCGAGGTCCTGCAGCATGGCGATGACATCGGTGCCGATGTCGTCGCGCGGCGCGTTATATTTCGCGGCGAGCAGATCGACGATGTCGGCGACACTGCGTTGTCCATCGCAGAGCTGCAGGATCTCCACCGCAATCTCATCGGGCGCCAGCACGCGCTCGGGAGCCAGGATCACCCAGACCTGACGCGTTTCGTCGAATTTCAGCCGGGCGTGGCGCGGCAAGATCGGTTTGCTCGCCTCGCTCACTTCCATCCGACGGCTGCGCGGCTGCTCCGTCATGCTCGATCCCTAGTCCGCCGCGGGCACGAAGGCGCCCGGCGGCACATGGCCATCCACATAGGCATGATATAGCGCGTCGAGCTGCACCCACAACACATTGGTCTTGAAGATCAGCGCATTGGCGACCAGCCGGCGTTCTGCCGGTGTGGTGGCGTGCTGCTTCACGTAATCCAGCGCAAAACCGGCGTCGCGCGGCGCCTGGGTCAGCCGGCGGCTGAAATAGCTCATGATGTCCGGATTGACGAAGTCGTAGTGTTTCAGCATGCCGGAAATCCGCTCTTCGTGCAGGTTCGGCGCGAACAGTTCCGTCAGCGACGAGGCGATGGCTTCCAGCGGCGAGCGGTCGCGGACATAGTGCACATAGGCTTCGACGGCGAAGCGCGTCGCCGGCAGGATGCCCTCGGTGGATTCCACATAGGCGGTGTCGAGCCCGAGTCCTTCGGTGAGCTTCAGCCAGCGCTCGATGCCGCCTTCGCTGCCGATATCGCCGTCGTGGTCCTCGATGCGATGCCGCCATTCCAGCCGCGTCGCGCGGTCGCGGAAGCGCGAGATGACGACCGCATCCTTGATGGGGATGGTGCTCTGATAATAGTAGCGGTTGAGCGCCCAGGCCTGGACCTGGCCTTTGTTGAGCTGGCCGCCATGCAGCAGTCGATGGAAGGGATGCAGGCTGTGATAACGTGTCGCGCCGATCTCGCGCAGCGCCGCCTCCAGTTGCTCGGCGGTGTCGAGCGGCACGCCAGGATCGATCGAGAGCGCGGACAGTTTCACGGCCTGATCTCCATCAGAGTGTAATCTCCATCCCGTTGTGGGGGATTGTCCATCCGGTTGTCGTCAGTGCTGCGCGCTCGGCCGAGTCGTGCAGCAATGCGGGATTCGAATTGTTGATGTGCAGAAAGAACTTCTGCGCAATGCCGGCGTCAGCAAGCGATGCGATCGCGCCATCTGCGCCTGACATCGCGATGTGGCCCATGCTCTGTCCCGTCTTCTGGCTGAGCCCGGCAGCGATGAGCTCGTCGTCGCGCCATACGGTGCCGTCGAAGAACACCAGCGGCGCCCCGCGCAGGCGCTCCTTCAGCTCCGGCGTCACGCGCGCGCAGGCGGCGATGAAGTAGAAATACTTGCCGCTGGCGGGCTCGCCGATGCGCAGGCCCAGCGTATCGCCGTCGCCATCCTCGCCGGCCGGATGAGCCTGTCCCTCGAGATACCACGCGCTTTTGCCGGGAACGGTGAAGGGCAGCAGTTCGAGGCCGGACGCTGTGCCGTCCTGCAGCCGCAGCGCGAAGCTTGTCTCGATGGCGATGGCTTCGCGCTTCACGGTCGCGTCCGACAGCACATTGAAAATGCTGTTCGCCTTCAGGATCGCCAGCACGCGCTGATGCGCGTAGATCGTGAACGGTGAGCCTTCGCGCATCGAGAGCAGCCCGGCCACTGCGTCCACTTCGCCATTGGTAAGGATCACGCCGGCGATGGGCGAATGCCGCAAGGTGCCGTCCTGCGGGTGCAGCTGCGGCGTTGCCGTGACCTGTTGCCGCAGATCGGGCGATGCGTTGATCAGAAACCAGTTGCGGCCATCGGCGGTGACGGCGAGGGATGCCTGGCCGTTCTGCAATTCAGGCCGGTCGTCGCGTGCTGCACGGCATATCGGGCAACCGCAATTCCACTGCGGGACGCCGCCGCCCGCTGCAGCTCCGAGAACGACGATACGCAACATCAGATCGCCCCAGGCGCCGCCGGATTAAAAGAAAGCAGCAGCAACTTCAAACAAAACTCAGCCGAAAAAGGCGCCTTTCCGAACGATCCGGAAGAGGCGCCCTGATCGGCACTATGAAACCGGGTCTTACTTGCGCGCTGCGCAGGCATACATGTTGATTTCCATGCCGACGGCAACTTCGACGATCTTCGGTGCTTTCCAGGCCACGATTCTCTCCCGCGTTGAATGCAGCAGATGCTGCAGAAGGTAACTCTAACCGCTTGCCAATGGTTCGCCAACAGCCTCGTCATCACAATGTGAGGGAAGGCGTGCAGGTTCGGAAACGGAGGTCACTTTTGCGTGCGCCGCAAAATCAATCGCAATGCAACATTGCAATGCTTGCAGCGTTCCTTAACCTCTCATGAGTCTTTGCGGCAAAGCCATCGCCCGTTGTTGACGGCAATTTCAGGAAGTCGGGGATCGTCATGCCACGCTATTTCTTCAATACCCGTCTGGGCAACGAGGTCGTCGATGACCCGGACGGCGAGGTGCTGCGCAATCCCGATCATGCCTGGGAAGTCGCGCGTTCCATGATCATTCAACTGTTGCGCTCGGAAGGCACGCAGCGCGATCTGCTCGCGGCCGTGCTTGAAGTGACCGACGAGCAGGGCGAGATCGTGCTCGAATTTCCGTTCACTGAAGCGCTGCTCGATTCCGCGGATTCGACGACGCGGCACTGAGCCACGGCGGGTCGATGTTTCGATTGCGTATGGGCGGTAAAATATCTCAAACTGCGCCCAGGAAAGCCCGGAGAAGCGCGGCAGGTGTTTGCCGCGATCGAGAGAAGGCTTCCTGCGAAAGGGAAACACTCATGACCGTTTATGCGTCCGCCCGTCAGGCACTGCTTGCCGGCGTGTTTATTGGCGTCTTGGCATCGGGGGCGGTTGCGCAGCAATCGGATTCTGCCCCGGCCGCGGCATCGCCGCCCGCCGCCGCTCCTGCAGCGACTCCTGCTCCTGCTCCTGCTCCTGCACCCGCTCCCGCACCGGCATCAGCTCCCGCGCCGGCAGCGCCGCAGGCTGCGGCTCCTGCACCCGCCGCTGCGCCGGCGCTTCCGCCGGGCTCGCCGCTGATCGGCCGCCCCGCCGGTGCTGCTGCCGCGAAGCTCGCACCGGTCGCGCCGCCGCCGATTCCGTCCGCGCCGGACAAGCTGCCGCTCGCCAAGCTCAAGGTGCCGCAGGGCTTCAACATCGAGGTCTATGCCGCGGGCATGGCCAATGCGCGCTCGATGCGCGAGGGCGACAAAGGCACCGTCTTCGTCGGCTCCCGTCTGGTCGACAAGGTGTATGCCGTCGTCAACAAGGACGGCAAGCGCCAGGTGAAGGTGCTGGCCTCGGGCCTTTATCGCCCGAACGGTCTCGCCTTCAAGGACGGCACGCTCTACATCGCCGAACTGTCGAAGGTCTCGAAGATCGACAAGGTCGAGGACAATCTCGATAATCCGCCGAAGCCGACCACGATCTACGACAAGCTGCCGAAGGACGAGGCCCATGGCTGGAAGTTCATCGGCATCGGCCCGGACAACAAGCTCTATGTCCCGGTCGGCCAGCCCGGCAACAATGTGCTGCATGATGACGAGCATGGCCAGATCCGCCGCATGAATCTCGATGGCTCTGGCGCCGAGGTCTATGCCGTGGGCGTGCGCAACACCGTCGGCTTCGACTGGAATCCCGAAACCAAGCAGATGTATTTCACGGATAATGGCCGTGACTGGATGTCGGAAACCGTGCCTGAGGACGAGCTGAATCGCGTCACCAAGGCTGGTGAGCATTTCGGCGCGCCCTATTGCTTGCAGGGCAATATCACCGATCCGGAATTCGGCTGGGACAAGTCCTGCGCCGATTACACCGCCCCGGTCGGCCTGCTCGGCGCGCATACGGCGGCGCTTGGCATGCGCTTCTATACCGGCAAGATGTTCCCCGCCGCCTACAAGAACGCGATCTTCATCGCGCGCCACGGCTCCTGGAACAAGTCGAAGAAGCTCGGCGGCGACGTGGTGGTGGCGAAGCTCAACAAGGACGGCACGGTGAAGTCCGTCGAGCCGTTCCTCACCGGTTTCCTCGAGGACAACAAATATGTCGGCCGCCCGGTGGACGTGCTGCAGATGAAGGACGGCTCGCTGCTGGTCTCCGACGACTGGAACGGCGCGATCTATCGCATCACCTACGGCAAGCCGAAGGTCACGGGGAAGAAGTGATGTTCGCTGACCTCTCCCCGCAAGCGGGGAGAGGTCGACCCGGCGAAGCGTAGCGAAGCCGGGGCGGGTGAGGGGGACTCTCCGCATACTCCGAGCGTGCGGAAAGCCCCCCTCATCCTAACCTTCTCCCCGCAAGCGGGGAGAAGGAATTCGGCCGCCGCTTGTCGCTGCTATCTCACTCTTCAGAAAGTCCTCAGCCGATGCGCCTGTTTGCAGTCATCGTTGCTCTTCTTCTTTTATCCTCCCCCCTCGCGGCCGCCGAGCCTGTCGCTGAACGCGCGGCGCCTTGCCTCGCCTGTCATGGCGAGAAAGGCACGTCGGAGACCGAGATCACGCCGTCGCTCGGCGCGCAGCAGCCGGCCTATACGCTGATCCAGCTCTATATGTTTCGCGAGAAGTTGCGCACCTTCGAGCCCATGAACGAGATGGCGAAGGATCTCACCGACGACGATCTGCGCACATTCTCCGACTATATCGCGACGCTGCCGAAGCCGGTGGCTGTCGATGGCGGCGACCCCGCGCGCATGCAGGCTGCGAAGGCATTGACCTCGCAGTTTCGCTGCGACAGCTGCCACAATGCCGACTTCGCCGGCCGCGACAACATCCCGCGCATCGCCGGCCAGCGCGAGGATTACCTCGCCAAGACCATGCGCGAATACAAGGACAACTCGCGTCACGGCTACGACGCGACCATGGCCGATGTGATGCAGCCGATCACCGACGCGCAGATCGGGGAGCTGGCGTATTTTCTGGCGAGGGTGAAGTAGGCCGTAGCCCGTAGGGCAGGCCCCACTCTCCGACCTCATCCTGAGAGCCTGACTGGAAATGCAGTCCGCAGGTTGGCGTTGCTGGTCGCCGAGACAGAACGTAACAGACTCTGTCCCCTCATGGTGAGGAGCGCCCTTGCACGCGTCTCGAACCATGAGATGGCTTGGCTCGGAGCCTTCTTAGCCATTCGCAAGGGATGGCGACAAACTTGGAGCTCCATCATCTCATGGTTCGAGACGGCGCTTCCGCGCCTCCTCACCATGAGGGGGACCGAGATTGTTCCCATTTCGTTCTTGACAAAATTCCCATGATCGTCCATATCCCTCCCGTCTTGTTCGCGAGGGGCGCTCTCATGAGGCGTCTTTGGGCGGGACAGGATGCGGCGCCTGCGGGCGGGGGAGGACGTATCCCTCGCACTCGGGAGGCCTGGGGTCACCGTCCGGGCCCACTACGGGGCTCTGCCACTCAGTGGCTGGACGGGTGCGGATGACGGCTGGCGAAAGCCGGTCCGATGGCAGGGCACCTGCCAGCTTCCAGTACCCGGAAGCACGGTCCCTGGGCCAAAAATCGTCGCGGTGGCACGCCGTCAGGCGTTGCGCGGCCGGCCAGCACTGGCGATCCAGTGCGCACCGATCGCGTCAGAAACCACCCCTCGCGCCTGGCGGCGTGCCGCCTCCCCTCATGTCTTCGAGGGGAGACCTGCTCACACCTCGGACGCGCAAGCGCCGCCAGAATGCGAAGCCGCGTTCGCATTTGGCATTCCCTGCACATGCTGCGATAAATCCCACCGCAAATACGGGAGCATTGCATGAACGATCTCTGGCGTCTGTCGGCCTCTGAACTCGCTGCACTCATCAGAAGCCGCAAGGTGTCTGCGAAGGAAGCCGCGCAATCCGGTCTCGACAGGCTCGATGCTGCGAACCCCGCGATCAACGCCGTGGTCGAACATCGTCCCGAAGAGGTGCTGGCACAGGCCGAGGCGGTCGATGCCGCGCTCGCACGCGGCCTCACTGTCGGCCCGCTCGCCGGTGTGCCTGTCACCGTCAAAGTGAATATCGACTACAAGGGCTATGCGACGTCCAACGGCGTGAAGATCCAGAACGGGATCATCGCCACCAGCAACAGCCCGGTGATCGACAATCTCATCAAGGCCGGCGCCGTCATTCTTGGCCGCACCAATTGCCCGGCCTTCTCATATCGCTGGTTCACCACCAACCAGCTCTATGGCGACACCAAGAATCCGCGCGATCCCTCGCTGACGCCCGGCGGTTCGTCGGGCGGCGCAGGCAGCGCCGTTGCGGCCGGCATCGGCCACATCGCCCATGGCACCGACATCGCCGGCTCGATCCGTTATCCCGCCTATGCCTGCGGCGTGCACGGCCTGCGTCCCACCGTCGGCCGTATCGCCGCCTATAATCAGGCGCTGCCCGAACGCATCATTTCCGGCCAAATCACGGCGGTCTCCGGCCCGCTCGCGCGCACCATCGCAGATATCAGGCTCGGCCTCGAAGCGATGTCGCAGCCCGATGTGCGTGATCCCTGGTGGGTGCCGGCGCCGCTGATCGGCGAACCTCGTGAAAAGCGCGTTGCCATGTGTCTGCGGCCGGACAATCTCGACATCACCGCCGACGTCGAGGCAGCGGTGCGCGACGCCGGCAAGCGGCTGCAGGCCGCGGGCTGGATCGTCGAGGAGGTCGAGAACACGCCCGCGCTGCGAGAGGCCGCCGCGCTGCAAACGACGATCTGGTTCGGCGACGGCTATCAAGGGCTGCTCGACGCCGCCGAGCGCGAAGGCGATCCCGCCGCGCTGGTCTGTCTGCGCGGCCAGAAGGCAAAGGTCGCCAATTTCAGCGAGGGCGGCCTGTCTCACGCGCTGGTGCGCCGCTCCACCTTCGTGCGCGATTGGGAGCTGTTCCTGCAGCGCTATGCGGTGGTGCTGATGCCGATGTCCGGCGAGCTGCCGTTTCCCGATCATCTCGATTTGCAGGGCCAGGAGGGTTTCGATCGCGTCTGGGCCGCGCAGATGCCGCAGATCGGCATTCCCTTCATGGGATTGCCGGCGCTGAGTGTCGCCACCGGCCTCAAGGGGCGCGTGCCAACCGGCGTGCAGATCGTCGCCGGCCGCTACCGCGAGGATCTCTGCCTCGCGGCCGGCGAAGCGATCGAAGCAGGTGGCACGCCGCCGATGCCCTGCGATCCCGTCACGGCGTGAGCGTCATGAGCAGCATCGCCGATTTCACCGCCCAGTCGCTCGCTGGCGCTCCTGTCGCGCTGAAGGACTTTGCAGGCAAGGTTTTGCTCATCGTCAACACCGCGAGCGCCTGCGGTTTCACGCCGCAGTATGAGGGGCTGGAGCAGTTGCAGCAGGATTATGCGGCGCGCGGGTTTTCCGTGCTCGGTTTTCCCTGCAACCAGTTCGGCGCGCAGGAGCCCGGCGATGCGGCGGCCATCGCCGGCTTCTGCGAAACGAATTACCGGGTGACGTTCCCGCTGTTCGCCAAGATCGACGTCAACGGCGCTCATGCTCACCCATTGTATAATTTCCTCAAATCTGAGAAGTCGGGGCTGCTCGGGCCGGCGATCAAATGGAATTTCACCAAATTCCTGGTCGATCGTTCCGGCCACGTGGCCGGGCGCTTTGCGCCGACCACGAAACCCCAATCCCTGCGAGACAAGATCGAGGCGCTGCTATGACCGAGACCATCGAAAATCCCCCGCTGCCGGACCGTCTCTCGGTCGATCCCCGCAGCCCCTATTACAACGAGGCCGTCCTCCAGCGCGATGTCGGCATCCGCTTCAAGGGCGCGGAGAAGAGCAATGTCGAGGAATACTGCGTCAGCGAGGGGTGGGTACGGGTGCCGGCCGGCGCCGCCAAGGACCGCTTCGGCAATCCCTTGCTCATCAAGCTGTCCGGCGAGGTCGAGCCGTATTACCGCGACTGATTGCGGTGCAGCACGGCTGATTAGCAAAAAGGCGGCGTCCGGCTAAATTTGAAGCTTAAAATAATGGCCGGTTCTGGCTATGGTGGAGCAACGCTGTCATGGCTCATGAAGGACCGGGAATGAAAGTGGCAACACTGCGCTCGGACGCTCCGACCAAGCTCGAACCGGTTGCCGGCCGCAAGGCTTCCAACGTCGGGGCAGTCGAGCCGATGATCGAAATCGATCACGTTTCGCAGCGCTTCCAGACGTCCGGGCGGCAAAGCCATCTCGCACTGTCGGACATCAACCTGTCCATCGAGGACGGCGCCTTCGTGTCGATCCTCGGGCCTAGCGGCTGCGGCAAGTCCACGCTGCTCTATATTGTCGGCGGCTTCGTCAAGCCGACCGAAGGTGTCGCGAAGGTGAAAGGGCGAGCGATCACCGGTCCCGGTCCCGATCGTGGTCCGGTGTTTCAGGAATTCGCGTTGTTTCCCTGGAAGACCGTGCTCGGCAATGTCATCTACGGCCTGCTGCAGCAGGGCATCAGGAAATCCGAAGCCGATGCGCGCGGGCGAAAACTGCTCGAGATGGTCGGTCTCAAGGGCTACGAGAAATTCTATCCGAAAGAACTCTCCGGCGGCATGAAGCAGCGCGTCGCTATTGCGCGCACGCTGGCTTACGATCCTGCCGTGTTGCTGATGGATGAGCCGTTCGGCGCGCTCGATGCGCATACCCGCACGCGCCTGCAGAACGATCTGCTCGATATCTGGGACACCCAGCGCAAGACCGTGCTGTTCGTCACGCATTCGGTCGAGGAAGCGGTGTATCTCTCCGACAAGGTGATCGTGATGTCACGCTCTCCGGGCAGCATCAAGGAGACCGTCGAGATCGATCTGCCGCGTCCGCGCAAGCGCGCGGACCTGCTGCTCGATGCGCGATTCCAGAAATATGTCGTCGATATCGAGAAGATGATCGACGACCGTCCGGAAGACATGTGATGAGCGCGCGCAGTGCGCTGAGGGCGCTCTCGCCGCTGTTTGCCGTCGTCGGTCTGCTCTGTGTCTGGCAGCTCGCGTCGATGCGGCTCGGGACCGAAAGTTTCCCCACGGCGATCGAGACTCTGAAAGCGGTGCCGGCGATCCTCACCGACAAGGAATCCATCCGCAACATCCTCGATTCCCTGCGCCGCATGGCGATCGGTCTGTCGCTGGCGGTGGTGTTCGCGATTCCGCTTGGCCTTCTGATGGGCCGTATCAAGGCGGTGGCGGATTTCTTCAATCCGTTGATGATGATCATCTATCCCGTGCCAAAGGCAGCCTTGATGCCGATCATCATGCTGTGGCTCGGCGTCGGCGATGTCTCCAAGACCCTGGTGATCTTCCTCGGTGTCTCGCTGCCGATCATCTATCATTCGTTTCAGGGCGGCAAAGCGGTGGAAGAGAAGATGTTGTGGTCCGGCGCGGCCATGGGCATGTCGGCGCCCTCGCGCATGCTGCGCATCGTGCTTCCCGCAGCATTGCCGGAAATTCTCACCGGCTGCCGCACCGGCCTCGTGCTGGCATTGATCACCATGATCACCTCGGAGATGATCGCGCGGCAGAACGGCGCCGGCAACATCCTGTTCAATGCCCTCGACATGGCGCAGTACGACACGGTGTTCGCGATGATTCTGATCGTCGGTCTGCTCGGTATCGTCTTCGATGCGGTGTTCGAGCGTATCCGGCTGTATCTGGTGAAGTGGTCGCAGCCGCGCGACGACATGCCTCTGAGTTTCACGTGAGGAACGGGGCATGACCGAACGCGTCAATTCCTTCCTCGTCGGCCTCATTCCCATCGCGCTGTTCCTGGCGCTGTGGCAGTCGCTGGTCTCGTTCGGCTATGCTCCAAGCAATCTTTTGCCGGCGCCGGGCGCCGTGTTCGGCCGGCTGGCAACCCAGTTCTTCACCGCCGATTTCCTGCACGATCTCGCCGCGACGCTGATCCGCCTGTTTGCCGGCTTTGGCATTGCCGTCGTGCTGGGTGTGTTGATCGGTCTTGCCGCCGCGGTCAGCCCGGCGATCAATGCCGTGGTGAAGCCGGTGGTGCGCGTGCTGGCGCCGATCCCGAAAGTTGCGCTCTATCCCGCGCTGCTGCTGATCCTTGGCTTCGATCACGCCTCGAAGGTGACGCTGGTTACCGCCGATGCATTGTTTCCGATCCTGCTCTCGACTTACTACGGTGCGTCGATGGTCGAGCAGAAGCTGATCTGGTCGGCGCAGGCTGCGGGCACGCCGCGCTGGCAGATCCTGTTCAAAGTGGTGTTGCCGGCCGCGATGCCGTCGATCCTCACCGGCTGTCGCATCGGGCTCGTCATCTCCTGCATCGTGGTGTTTCTGGCCGAAATGATCACCTCGACCGATGGTCTCGGTCACATGCTGGTGCAGGCCGCACGCACCTTCCAGACCGTGGACATGTTCGTGCCCCTGATCATGATCTCGCTGCTGGGCCTGATCCTGAACAGCTTGCTGCACGCGCTGCGCGGGTATCTGCTGCGCGGTTTTCCGGAAGTGTGAACTCCGGCCCCTCATGGTGAGGAGGCGCGAAGCGCCGTCTCGAACCATGAGATGGCCGTGCCTGGAGATCGCGGCCCTTCGAGACGCCGCGCTTTGCGCGGCTCCTCAGGATGAGGGGGTGTGTATGGCGCCTCAAAGCACTGGCGGCTTCTGCAGCTGAAAGTGCTTCAGCAGATCCACGAAGGCCGACAGCCGTCCTTCGCGATAGGCGTCCACATCGAGGCCTTCGTAATTGAGGAAGCCTTCGCCGGTCCGCAGCCCGATCTTCCCTTCGGCCATGTTGCGGCCGATGATCTCCGGCGCCGCATAGCGTTCGTTGTTCAGTGCTGAGGTCATATACTTGCTGGCGTAATACAGGATGTCGCCGCCGCCCCAGTCGATAAACTCGAGCAAGCCGAGCACGGCAAACCGGAATCCGAAACCATATTTGATCGCCTTGTCGAGTTCTTCCGGCGAGGCAACGCCTTCCTCGACCATGCGCGCGGCCTCATTCATCGCCAGCGCCTGGATGCGAGGCACGATATAGCCGGGCGAAGCCGAGCACACGACCGGCACCTTGCCGATGCTTTCGAGCAGTTCTTTTACTTTCGCTGTGACCGCGGGATCGGTCTTCGCGCCCGGGGAGACCTCGACCAGCGGCACGAGATAAGCGGGGTTGAGCCAGTGCGCATTGAGGAAGCGTTCAGGCCTCTCGACGGCACTGGAGAGATCGTCGACGAGAATGGTGGATGTCGTCGATGCGATGATGGGCTCCGGCCCGGCAAGCTGGGATGCACGCGCCAGCGCTTCGCGCTTCTGGTCGAGCACTTCGGGAACGCCCTCCAAAATGATCGCCGACCTGCTCAGCGCGGCACCCGCGTTGGCTTCGGAAATCACGCGGATACGCGCGACCAGCGTCTCGATGTCGTTGTCCTTCAGCAGGTCGAACCGTGCCATGCTGGCAAAGGTTTTTCGGACTTCGCCAAGCGCTTCCGCTGCCAACGCGGCGAACCTGTCGGCCTCGCGCTGCTTGAAGTCAACGATGACGACATCATGCCCGGCATAGGCAAAGGCAACTGCGATGCCGCGGCCCATGCGGCCTGCTCCCAGGCAGGCGATCACTGGCCGCGTACTCATGCGGTAAAGCCTTCGCGCAGCAGCTTCTGCAGCGGGTCACGCTTCAGATCGCCGAAGCCGAGCGAGGTGAGCGTGCGACCGCCCTGAAAAAAGTTCTCACCGCAGATGGCGCCGCCGATAGCGAGGAAGGCCTTCACCAGCGGTGTTTCGACGCCGGCGAGCTCCGCGCAGGAGAGGAAGAAGGAGAGGCCGGTACGCAGATCCTCGCGCATGTAGCGGTGCTCGGTGAGCACGATATTCTCACGCCAGTCGCCGCTGTCGGTGAGACGATCGTGCGAGCCGCGGCCGTACATCCATTCTTCGCCTTCCCTGGCGTAGTGATGCGCCAGCGGGAAATGCGGGCCCGTATAGCCAAGCGCTTCGCGAATCGCGATGCGCTCGCCGTCGAGCAGGTCGGTCACGCGGCGGATCGAGGCTTGCGTGCCTTCCTTGTGGATGTCCCATTTCGGAAAATGCTCGAGCGGTCCGGCATTCATGACGATCAGCGGCGGATGGATGATCGGCCCGGCATTCATCAGCGCGCCCGACAATGCATCGCCGCAGGGCTCGATGACGCCGGGGAAGGCTTTGTCGATCACCTTGCAGGCATAGTCCGACATCGACAGCGGAAACACGCCGGTCGGCAGCCGCCTGGCGCGGATGGTGATGGCGACCTCGAATGGGCCATGTTTGCGCGCGAGCCAGGGCAGGGTGCCGGTTTCGGCGAAGGCGACTTTCGCCTTGTTGCCGATGTCATGCGCCGCCTTGGCAAAGATCATCGCGCCGAAGGTGGCGGGCGGCAGATAGACAACCTGGCCATCCCTGAGATGCGGTGCAATCTGTTCTGCGATATCGGGCTGCGCAAAGGCAGGTGCCGGGCAGAGGATCAACTCGACGCCATCGATGGCTGCGGCGATATCCGTGGTGACGAGCGCAAGCCGGGTGTCATGCGTCCCTTGCGCATTCTTTACGGTGATGCGCGCACCGGCCGCCTTGTGCGCGGCCACGGCCTCGGCATCGCGGCGCCACAGGCGCACGTCATGGCCCTGCAGTGCGAAATCGCCTGCGGCTGCGAAAGAGCCGTTGCCGCCGCCGAGTACTGCGATCTTCATGTGTATCCCCTAACTCTGGCCGTAGGATGGGTAGAGCGAAGCGAAACCCATCGATTTCGTGCGTGTGAATGATGGGTTTCGCGAAGGCGCTCTGCCCATCCTACGAAGAAGCGTCTTGCTTCAATTTGAAATGTTGCACCTTGCCGAGTGCGGTACGCGGCAAATCGCTGACGAAGATGATGTCGCGCGGGTGTTTGAAGCGTGCAAGTTGCGTCGCGACATGCGCCTTCAGGAGCTCGGCCGTGCAATCGCAGTCCGGGCGCAACACCACATAGGCGACCGGCACTTCCTGCCATTTCGGATCGGCCACGCCGATCACGCCGACATCGGCGACGTCGGGATGTTCGAGGATCACACGCTCGATCTCGGCGGGGTAGACGTTCTCTCCGCCGGAGATGATCATGTTCTTCTTGCGGTCATGGACCCAGAAATAGCCATCCGCATCGCGCGTGCCGATGTCGCCGGTGCGATACCAGCCATCATGCAGCGCATCGCGCGTCGCGGCTTCATTGCCCCAATATTCGTAGAACACATTGGGGCCGCGCACGACGATCTCGCCGGCGGTGCCGGCTGCGACTTCAGCGCCGCTGTCGTCGATCACCTTGGCTTCGCAGCACAGACCCGGCAATCCCGTCGATCCCGTGCGGGCTTCGCCGCCGAGCCGCGTATAGACGGATATCGGGCAGGTTTCCGTCGAGCCGTAGACCTGCAGCACCGGAATGCCGCGATCGGTGAAGCGCGCGATCAGATGCGGCGGCACGATGCTGGAGCCGGTGCAGATCGCTTTCAGGCAGGACAAGTCGGTGCTCGCCCAGGCCGGATGCTCGCTCACGGCCTGAATGGTCGCAGGCACCAGCACGGTCAGCGTCGGTCGCGCTTGGGTGATGGTCGCCAGCGTCGAGTCCGGCGTGAAGCGCGCATGGATGGTTACGGTAGCGCCGTGATGCAGCGCGGGCGTGGTCTGGATGTTGAGCCCGCCGACATGGAAGAACGGCAGCACCGTCAGTACATGATCGTCGGAAGTGAGGCCATGCATGTGTTGGCTCATCACGCCGTTCCACAGCAGCGCCTCCTGACGCAGCACTGCACCTTTCGGGCGGCCTGTCGTGCCGGATGTGTAAACGATCAGCAGCGGGCAGGATAGGTCGGTATGCGGATTGCTGCCATCGCCGGAGGCCTTGGCGAGCAGTTCTTCAAATGTCTGCGCAGGAGCTGGCGGCGTGAAATCGAGCGCGACGACACGGGTGTCCGGAAGCTCCGTCGCGAGCTGGGGCAGGATGGCCGCGAAGCCTTCTTCCAGCACCAGCACTTTGGCGGACGCATCGGAAAGGATGAAGAGCTGTTCTGCCACGGCGAGCCGCCAGTTCAGCGGCACCAGGATCGCGCCGAGCCTGGCGCAGGCATAGAGCAGGACGAGATAATCCGGCCGGTTGAGGCTGAGGATCGCCACGCGATCGCCGCGACCGACGCCACATTCTGCTTTCAACGCCTTCGCCGCTGCCTCGATGCGCGCGTTGAATGCGGCATAGGTCAGCGTCGTGCCCTCGAAATGGATCGCTGGCTTGCTGGGGGTGAAAGCCGCGTTGCGGGCGATGAGGCTGGAGAGATCCAAAGCGGTGATCCAATGTCGTCTTTGCGAGGTCTGGAAAAGCCTTTGGCTTTTCCCTGTGCGGAGCGACGAAGCAATCCAGAGCGGCGAGCGAAGAAAGAATTGGATTGCTTCGCTTCGCTCGCAATGACGTAGTATTAGTCGTCCTTCTCACCCGGCTCGTACAACGCTTCGCGGCCGATGCGATCGAGGCACAGCTCGGCGGTCCAGGGCAGCATCAGCGCGCCGCAGCGGCTGTCGCGATAGATGCGTTCCAGCGGCAATGTCTTCAGCATCGACTGGCCACCGCAGGTGCGGATCGCCAGCGCCGCGAGTTCATTGGCGCCTTCCATCACGGTGTACTGTGCCGCATAGGCGCGCAGCACCTGCTCCTTGGTCGGATTGGCGCAGGCTTCGGTCACGGCCTGGAACCAGATGCCCTTGATCTGCTCCAGCTTCACCTGCATCTGTGCGACGGCAATCTGCTTGGTCGGATACATGCGGCGCTTCACCGGCGGCATGCCCGGCACTTCGCCGCGCAGATATTTCACCGTGAAATCATAGGAAGCTTGCGCGAGCCCCATATAAGTCGGCGACAGCGTCATGAACATGTGCGGCCAGCGCATCGCCGCCTGGAAATACACGCCGCGCGGCATCAGCGCCGCATCCTCCGGCACGAACACATCCTTGAAGATCAGGGTGCGCGAAACGGTGCCGCGCATGCCGAGCGGGTCCCAGTCGCCGACCACCGAGACGCCTTCCGACTTCGCGGCGATCGCCAGATACAGCGTATTGCGGCGCGAGGCCTTCTCGCCTTCGACAGTCTCGGTGCACAGCACGCCGTAGTAGTCGGCCGAACCGGACAGCGACGCAAAGATCTTCTTGCCGTTGACGATCCAGCCGCCTTCGACAGGCTTTGCTTCGGTGCCGAAGGCTACGCCGCCAGCAGCAGCCGCGCCGCCTTCGGAGAAGGGCTGCGCATAGATCGCGCCGTCTTCGAGAATGCGCTTGTAATGCACCGCGCGGCGGCGCTCGTGATCGGCGCGGGTTGACGCATCCATGTCGAGGTCGTCGGCGAGCGGGCCGGACCACAGCGTCGAGCAGACATGCATGTTCCAGGTCAGAGCCGTGGCGCCGCAATAGCGGCCGATCTCGGCAGCAGCCAGCGAATAGGTCTGGTAGTCTGCGCCTGATCCGCCATTGGCCTTCGGCACGGAGATGCCGAGCAGGCCCGCCTTGTGCATATCCCGATAATTCTCCATCGGGAAGATCGCCTCGCGATCCCACTTCGCAGCGCGCGGCGCGAAATTGGTCTGCGCCAGTTCGCGCGCCTTGGTGATCAGAAGGGTCTGTTCGTCATTGAGACGATAGGCCTTCGGATCGAACATTGGTTTATCAAGATCGGGCTTGTCGAGCACGATGCCGTCGAGATTGCTGGCGGGCGCGTTCATGAAGTTGATCCCGAGAGGTTGTGACAGGTCTTGAGGAAGTCGGCGAGCACGTCGTTGAACTCGCGCGGGCGTTCGAAACTGGCGAGATGGCCGACGCCTTGGAGCTCCACATAGGTCGCGCCGGGCACCATGGCCGCCATCTTCGCCATGGTCTTGGCCGGGGCATTGTTGTCCTTGGAGCCCGACAAGAGCAAAGTCGGCACCTTGATATCGGCGATCTCGTTGCGCAGGTTAAAGCCGATCATCGACTTCATCGACGCGCGATAGGTATCGGGCTTCACCGCGGCCATGCAGTCGCGTGCGAGGTCGAGGCCCTTCGGATCAGGATCGTCGCCGATAAGGCCGGCGACGAGCTTCGGCGCCATGCTCGCCATGGTCTCGCCGCGATCCAGCGGTCCGAGCCGGGCATCGATGAAGTTCTTCTGCCATTCGCCGTCGGAGCTGCCGAATACCGACGTCGTCTGGGCCAGTACGGCGGCGCTGGCGAGATCGGGATAGTCATGCAGGAAACGCTGCACGATCATGCCGCCGATGGAATGGCCGACCAGCACGGGCTTCCTGGCGCCCACCTGTGTCAGAAAGTCCTTCAGCGCGGCAGCAAAACCGGGAATGCTGGGCTCATCGAGCTGCTTCGATCCGCCATAACCCGGCGCATCCCAGCCAATGGTGAAATAGCGATCGCCGAACGTGTCGATCTGGTTGCGCCAGCCGCGGCCGGCACCGCCGATTCCATGCAGAAACACCAGCGGCGTCATCGACACATCGCCTTTGGCTTCATAGCCGAAACGGCCGTCCTTGGTTGTCAGGGCTTGTGAGTTCGGCACGTGGTGGCCTCCTGTACGATCGGACATGATGATCCTAGCATGACCCAGATATATGAAAAGCGATAGTTTTAGACTTAAAGGGTCTAAGCCTGCCTAGCGTCCGTGCAATGCAGCACCAATTTTCAGCGGTTTGATGTCGCGTGTGTTTTCCGCGATGCGGCACGTGAGATAAAGCGCGGGTGGTGGGCATCCTTCGAGACGCGGCCGATGACGGCCGCTCCTCAGAGTCTGATTGGAAATGCAGTCCGTAGTTTGGCGCTGCTGGTCGCCCAGGCGGAACGCGACACACCGCCCCTCATGGTGAGGAGGCGCGCAGCGCCGTCTCGAACCATGAGATGGCTTGGCTCGGCGCTCCTCGGCCATCCCTTGCGAATGGCTACGCCATTCGCCGGGAGACGCGCTACGCGGCTCCTCAGGATGAGGGGCGGAGACGCGAGATACTGAGTTGAACGCGGCATTGTCCCGAGCAAAAACAGTCGAAAAGCGCCTCAGACCGCTTTATGAGTCAGACACTCAGGATGAGGGAAGTGTATCGCACAATAGAAGACCCTCATGGTGAGGAGCCCGCGGAGCGGGCGTCTCGAACCATGCAGCCTGTGCTCTCTCTCTCTGCGCTTCGGTGGTGGCGCATTATCCGCCCTGCGAGGGGCTTGCCGGAAAATTCTTTAGGTTTAAAACAATCGCCAGACCGCGAGACAGGGAGTCCGCCATGCCCGACACGACTTTTCTCACCTGGCCTTTTTTTGAAGATCATCACCGCAAGCTGGCAGCCGATCTATCGCGCTGGGCTGCGGAGCATGTGAACGGCCTCGTCGATCATCACGACACCGATGGCTCCTGCCGCAGACTGGTGAAGGCGCTGGGTGAAGCCGGCTGGCTACGTGCTGCCGTGCCGGCCGCTTACGGCGGTCTCTACGAAAACTTCGACGTGCGTGCGCTGTGTCTGATCCGCGAGACGCTGGCCTATCAGAACGGCCTCGCCGATTTCGCCTTTGCCATGCAGGGTCTCGGCACCGGGCCGATCACGCTTTATGGCTCGGACGAGATCAAGCAACGCTATTTGCCGCGTGTCGCCAAGGGTGAAGCGATTGCTGCCTTCGCGCTGTCGGAGCCCGATGCCGGTTCGGACGTCGCAGCGATGAGCACGACGGCGGTGCCGGACGGTCCCGACCATGTGCGCATCAACGGTCTGAAGACGTGGATTTCCAATGGCGGCATCGCGGATCAATATGTGGTCTTCGTCCGCACGGGTGAAACGGGCGCCCGCGGCATCAGCGCCTTCGTGGTCGATGCCGACATGCCCGGCTTCGCCATTGACGGCCGCATCGATGTCATTGCGCCGCATCCGCTGGCGACATTGAAGTTCGAGGATTGCCGTGTTCCGGTGAAGAACCGCATCGGCAAGGACGGCGAGGGCTTTAAAGTCGCCATGGCGACTCTCGATGTATTCCGCTCCACTGTCGGGGCCGCCGCGCTCGGTCTCGGCCGTCGTGCGCTCGACGAAGGCCTGCATCGGTCGGTGACGCGAAAAATGTTCGGCCATACATTGGGCGATCTGCAGCTCACCCAGGCCGGTCTCGCGGAGATGGCAACCTCCATCGATGCCTCGGCGCTGCTGGTCTATCGCTCCGCCTGGACCAAGGATCGCGGCGTACCGCGTGTGACCCGCGAAGCCGCCATGGCCAAGATGTACGCGACCGAAGCCGCGCAGAGCGTGATCGACCGCGCCGTGCAGATCTTCGGCGGGCTCGGCGTGCAGTCGGGTGTCAAGGTCGAGGAACTCTATCGCGAAATCCGCGCGCTGCGTATCTATGAAGGCGCGACGGAAGTGCAGAAGGTCGTTATCGGCCGCGATCTGATCAAGTCGGCGCAGGCAGCTCAGTAACACACTCCAACTGGAATCCCCCGCGAAAGCGGGGGATTCCAGTTGATACTCACCGCAGAGAGCCACATGACCGCTGTCGTATACTGGATCGCCCGCTTTCGCGGGCGATGACATGCGGAGAGCGAAGCAAGATTAGGCCACTGCCGATTCCACCTCGCCGACCGGTACCACCGTCACCTCCGCTTTATAACCTGGCGCCGACGCCAGGAACCGCGCATAGGCATCCGCATCCGGCGGCAAGAACTTTTCCGCCAATGCGCCGCGACGTTTCATCGTCGCTCCCATATCGTCGAGCAATTCATCGAAATGCCTGAAGTGATAGGGCGCCACGCACAGCCCGCCATAAACGCCTGCCGCCGGGCGTTCCGTCCGCTTGAAGCGTAGCATCATATCCATATTGATCTGCATGTCCCTGGCTGTCGGCTGTTTCGCCAACTTGCCATCGGCATAGCGCACCAGCCAGTTAGCGGCCATCTCGGCCGTCAGCACCGAGCAGAAGCTCGAGTTAAAGCCGACGAAGCCCAACTCCGGCAGGTCGGGATTGGCGATCACGCGATAGAGACGATACTGCCCGTCGGGCTGGATCAGCCTGTCGCGATAAGCCCGCGGCAGAAACGGTACATCGAGCTTGAAGCCGATGGCGAGAACCGCGATATCGGCATCGACGCGCTGGCCGCCAGACATCACGACGGTCTTGCCGTCATAGTGATCGAACGTGCCGCGGATCGCCGTGATGCGGCCGTCGGCCACCATCGGAAAGAAGCCCGGCGTAGCGATCGGCACCGAACAGTTCACGCCGTCCTCGATACGGCCCTCCGGCACCATGTTGCACGCGCTGAGCTTGAGTTGGATCTTGAGCAGGCTTTCCAGCCCGCGCCAATGCGCCCAGACGAATGGTTTTGCGATGGCATGCTTGATGCGCGAAAGCGCGCTCAGTCCCCAGCCGGGAAACATCTCTTCCTGTGCACGGATATAGAGGATGCGCTTGAAGTTGATGAGGCCGCCGACAAAATAGGGGATGCGCCACACCGGTTCGCGATAGACGAAGGTGACGGCGCTGGCGCCGGCCTTCACCGAATGCACGGCGATATCGGTGGCGGATTTCGAGCCGCCGAGCACCACGATTTTCTTGCCTTTGACGCGCGACGGATCGGTATGTTCGGCCGAATGCAGGATTACGCCGCCGGCGGCCTTGAAGCCGTCCTCACCAGGGTGATGCAGTTCCTTGCGCTCGTTGAACTGACCGGTGCAGACGGCCACGAAATCGTAGCTCGTCTCGCTGGTGACGCCGGTGTTGTCGGTTGTCGTGAGCGTCCAGCCGGGCTGACCGTCATCGCGCCGCGCCATGCCGACGACCGTCGTTCTGAACTGCATCAGCGGCAGTAGACCATGGTTGTGAGCATAGTCGGTGAGATACGCATGAACCTGCGGTCCCTTCGGCCACTCGGGATAATTGGCCGGCATCGGCATGTCAGTGAAGCGATAGAGCTCCTTCGGACTCTGCGTCTGCACCTCCGGATAGGATCGTGCCGGCTCCCAGACGCCGCCGAGATCGCCGCTGCGTTCGACAATGGTGACCCGGTGGCCATGGCTCGCAAAGGCCTTGGCCGCCGCAAGACCGGCAATGCCGGCACCGATGACGCAGACGTTCTTTTGCATGACCATGATCGTGTCTCCTGTTGTCGAATTCGGGACGTGCGATCCCGCCCGCGCAAACGAATGCCTGCGCGATGGATCAGTGATTGAGCTGTGGAGCGACCGTTAGTCGTTGGCTTCCGGCGGGAGGAAGTCGACCTCGTGCTCGGCGGAAATACGCACGATCTCGGCAACGTCGGTGAGATTATCGAGCTTCTTGAACAGAGCCTCGAGCTTCGCCGCCGGCGACACCCAGAACAAAGCGCGGCACGGCTTGTCGGATTTGTTGAAATAGCCATGCGGAATGCCGCGTGGCATGCGCACGAGATCGCCGGCATGGGCGCGCACCCATTTACCGTCCAGCTTGAGGTCGAGCGTGCCTTCCTGCACCAGGATGAATTCCTCCTGGGTTGGATGGATATGCACCGGTACGAACTGGCCGGGATCGCTATTGGTCTCGAACGCAAAGGTCGAATCCGTCACGGCCTTGGGATAGTAGACCTGGCCCAGGATGTTCCAGGTTACGCCGCCATATCCGGTGCCGTTTTCGGTAATGCCCTTCTCAAGCTCTGCCATCGCTCGCTCCTCCATTGTCTCGCTGGGAAGATGCTGCGTCGGATGCAACGCCTTGGCTAGCCGCTTAACGAAATCCCTGTCCGGTTGACGAAATAATCGATTACCGGGATGTGCCGTTCTGCAGCAAATCTGCCCCTTGATTGTGCAGGGCGGCAAAAATTGCAGCGGCTGGGTTGCTTGTTCGGCGTACTGCGCGTTGACTAGTATCAATTCCCGACAGTGCGAGTGATCGGGCCATGATGACGGGTGGAACGGTTTCGATGAGCGGCAGCGCGGCGCCTGATCGGCTCGCGGCGTTCTCGCGCGTATGGACCGATGATGTCGACGAGGCTGCCGACGCCATTGGCCGTATTTTCTGTCCGCACGCGCTGACGCCGGTCGCGCGCACCGCACCGTACTTTCACGCCCGGCACAACAGCGCTGGCTTTGGTGACTTCTCGGTCAACTATGTCTCCTATGGCGGATCGGTGGACATCGATCCCGGCTGCCTCGACCGCTTTTTTCTGCTGCAGGTGCCGCTACGTGGCCGCGCCCGTGTGAACTGTGGCGGGGGCGTCGTCGATGCCGCACCGGAACGGACGGCATCGTTGCTGTCGCCGACGCTGCCGACGCGTATGGCTTGGCAGGACGACTGCGCCAAGTTGATCCTGCTGATGGATCGGCGCGTGGTCGAGCAGCGCGCCGCAGCGCTGGCGGAGCGCGGCGCGCGCGTCATCGAATTCGATCCTGAGATCGATCTGTCGTCATCCTTCGGTCGCGCCTTGCGCGCGCAGCTCGACTATCTCGTCGATCTCGCCGAGCATGCCGGGCCGGAGCAGGCGTTTTCTCCGACACTCACTGCCATGCTGCGCGAGGCGGCGCTGAGCCTGTTGCTCACCGGCCAGCGCCACAGCTTTACCGATGCCATCGCGCAGATGGATCTTCGCCCCGCGCCATTGCCTGGCGTGCTGCGCAAGGCTCGCCATTATCTTGAGGCCCATGCCGCCGAGCCACTCGATCTGGAGCGCATGGCGCGTGCCGCCGGCATCGGTATCCGCTCCCTGCAGCTCGGCTTCCAGCGGCACTTCGGCACCTCTATCTCACAGATGCTGCAGGACATCCGCCTGACGCATCTGCATGCGCGTCTCACCGCCGCCCAGCCTTGCGAGCGGGTGATCGATATCGCCTTCGATCTCGGTTTCACCCATCCGAGCCGCATGGCCAGCGCCTATCGCGCGCGCTTCGGCGAAAGCCCGTCGGACACGCTGCGGCGCGGCGGGTGATGTTGCCGCTTTTGGCGTCAGTGCGCTTTCTTGCAAAAGCTTGAAGTTTAAAATATATCCGGCAGGCGCATCCAAGCTGGAAGGCCTGCCATGTCCTTGTCTCGTTCCTCCCACGCTCTGGTCACCGGCGGCGGCCGCGGCATCGGCCGCGCGATTGCCGCTTCGCTGGTGCAGGCTGGCGCGACCGTCACCATTATGGGCCGCAATCGCGCCGTGCTCGACGAGGTGATTGCCGCGGGTGACGCTCATCATGCGCTGTCCGCCGATGTCTCCGATCAAGCCGCGATGCAGGCGGTCATAGCTGAAGCTGCGAACCGCCAGCCCATCGACATCCTCGTCGCCAATGCCGGTGCTGCCGAGTCCGCGCCTTTCCTCAAATCCGACGCCGCGTTGTTCCAATGTATGATGGATGTGAATTTCATGGGCGTCGTTCATGCGGTTCATGCCGTGCTGCCGGACATGGTCGCACGCAGGCAGGGCCGTATTATCGCCGTCGCGTCCACCGCCGGCCTCAAGGGCTACGGCTATGTCAGCGCCTATGTCGCTGCGAAACATGCCGTCATTGGCCTTGTGCGTTCGCTGGCGCTCGAAGTTGCGACGAAAAACGTCACCGTCAATGCGGTGTGCCCGGGTTTCACCGAAACCGATCTGCTCGAAGGCTCCATCGACAATATCATGAGCAAGACCGGTCGCACCCGCGAGCAGGCCATCGCCGAACTCGCGAAGCACAATCCACAGGGCCGTCTCGTGCAGCCCGCTGAAGTTGCTGATGCCGTGTTGTGGCTTTGCGGCGCGGGCGCGGGTTCCATCACCGGGCAGAGCATCGCCGTGGCCGGCGGCGAGGTGTAGGCTCGGATCAACGAGATAAACGAATATCAGGGAGACGTCATGACCGCACTCGTCAAGAACACCATCGCCAATCCCGTCACGCTGCCGCTGACAAGCTATAGGCCCGAGCATTTTCTGCTCAGCGTGGATGGCAGCGTCGCGACGGTGACACTCAATCGCCCTGACAAGAAGAACCCGCTGACCTTCCAGAGCTACCGAGAACTCACCGATTTCTTCCGCGCCTGCGCTTTCGATGATCAGGTCACCACCATCGTCGTCACCGGCGCCGGCGGCAATTTCTCGTCGGGCGGCGACGTGTTCGAGATCATCGGCCCGCTGATCGAGATGAACACCAAGGATCTCACCGCGTTCACGCGCATGACCGGCGATCTCGTCAAGGCCATGCGCGCCTGCCCGCAGCCGATCGTCGCCGCCGTCGAAGGCATCTGCGCCGGCGCCGGCGCGATCATGGCGATGGCATCCGACATGCGCCTCGCCGCCACCGGCGCCAAGGTCGGCTTCCTGTTCAACAAGGTCGGCCTCGCCGGCTGCGACATGGGGGCCTGCGCAATCCTGCCGCGCATCATCGGTCAGGCGCGTGCCTCGGAGCTGCTTTATACCGGCCGTTTCATGGGGGCGGAGGAGGGCGAGCGCTGGGGCTTCTTCAGCCGCATCGTCGCGCCGGAGGAGGTGCTGGCCCAGGCCCAGGCGCTGGCGAAATCGATCTCCGAAGGCCCGACCTATGCCAACACCATGACCAAGCGGATGCTATCGATGGAATGGGCGATGTCGGTGGAAGAAGCCATCGAGGCCGAAGCCGTGGCCCAGGCGCTGTGCATGACCACCGAGGATTTCTCGCGCGCCTATCATGCGTTTGCGAACAAGCAGAAGCCGAAATTCGAGGGAAATTGAGGCCTTGCGGTCGTCACTGCGAGGAGCGTAGCGACGAAGCAATCCAGCTCCCGGCTTTCTGGATTGCTTCGCCCAAACGAATTGCTTCGCAATTCGTCAGGGAGCGCAATGACGACGGACATGACCTTTTGATAGGCATCAAGGCCTGCGGATTGCCGGTTTGTCGGGCTTGCCAGAAATTACTTTAGGTTTAAAATATTTCCCATCAGTCACGACTGCGGAGGCGGACATGAAGATCGCGATCATCGGGGGCGGGCCGGCTGGTCTCTATTCTGCAATCCTGCTCAAGAAGCAGCGGCCGCAAGCTGACATCACGGTCTATGAGCGCAACCGTGCCGACGACACGTTCGGCTTCGGTGTCGTGTTCTCCGATACCACGCTCGACACCTTCGAGAAGCACGATCTTCCCAGCTATCAGCGCATCACCCAGGAGTTCGCCTACTGGGATGATATCGCCATCCACTTCCGCGGCACCCGGCACCGCATTGGCGGAAACGGTTTCTGCGGCTGTTCGCGCCGCACGCTGCTCCTGATCCTGCAGGATCGTGCGCGCGAGCTTGGGGTCCATCTGATCTTCGAAGCCGACATCACGGATGAAACGCGTTTCGCCGATTGCGATCTCGTTCTCCTTGCAGACGGGATCAACAGCCATTTTCGCAACAAGTATGTTGAGCACTTCTCGCCTGAGATCGATTGGCGCACCAACAAGTTTGCATGGATGGGCTCGACCAAGCCGCTCGATGCCTTCACCTTCCTGTTCCAGGACACCGAGTGGGGTCCCTTCATCGCCCATGCCTATCAGTATGAAGTCGGCCACTCGACCTGGATTTTCGAGACCGATGCCGAGACCTTCAAGCGCGCGGGCCTCGAAGGCCTTGGCGAACAGGAGTCCGCCGATCGCATGCATGCGATCTTCAAGGACTTTCTCGGCGACCACAAGCTGCTGATCAACCGTTCTATGTGGCGCAATTTTCCGATGATGCGCAACAAGCGCTGGGTGAAGGACAATATGGTCCTGCTCGGCGACGCCAAGGCGACCGCGCATTTCTCCATCGGCTCCGGCACCAAGCTGGCGATGGAAGACGCCATCGCACTCGCCGATGCCATGGCGAAGGCACCGACGGTGGAAGCCGCCTTGCTCGCCTATGAAACCGGCCGCCGCGAGGAGGTGGAAAAGATCCAGCATTCCGCTGACGTTTCGCTGGTCTGGTTTGAACACGTCGATCGGTTCTGGGATTTCGACCCCGTGCAATTTGCATTCGGCGTGATGACGCGTTCCAAGGCGATCACCTATGACAATCTCGCCATGCGCGCGCCGGATTTCGTCAGGCAGGTGGACAAGGTGTTTGCCAAGCAGGTGCGGGCAGCCGGCTTCGATGTCGATGTCGAAAAGCCGGAAGTGCCGATGTTCCAACCGTTCAAAATGCGTGACATGGTGCTCGCCAATCGCACCGTCGTGTCGCCGATGTGTATGTACTCGGCCAAGGACGGCATGCCGAACGACTTTCATCTCGTCCATTATGGCGCGCGTGCCATGGGCGGTGCCGGTCTCGTCTTCACCGAGATGGTCTGTGTCGGCAAGGATGCCCGTATCACGCCCGGTTGCGCCGGCATCTGGACCGACGAGCAGGAAGCGCAGTGGAAGCGCATTGTCGATTTCGTGCACGGCAATTCGGCGGCCAAGATCTGCCTGCAGCTCGGCCATGCCGGGCGCAAGGGAGCCAGCAAGCTGATGTGGGAGGGCATGGACCGTCCGCTCAAGGAAGGGGCATGGGACATAGTTTCCGCGTCGCCGCTGCCTTATTTCCCGGACAGCCAGATCCCGGCTGAACTCGACCGCGCCGGTATGGACCGCATCAAGCAGGAATTCGTGGAAGCCACGATCCGCGGCGATCGCGCCGGCTTCGACATGCTGGAGATGCACACCGCGCACGGCTATCTGCTCGCAAGCTTCCTGTCGCCGCTCACCAACCACCGCACCGACGACTATGGCGGCCCGCTGGAGAACCGCCTGCGCTTTCCGCTCGAAGTCTTCCACGCCATGCGTGAGGCCTGGCCGAAGCACAAGCCGATGTCGGTGCGCATCTCGGCGACCGACTGGGCGGAAGGCGGTAACACCGGCGATGACGCCGTGGAGATCGCGCGTGCTTTCGCCGAGGCCGGCGTCGATCTCGCCGATGTCTCGACCGGCCAGACGGTGAAGGAATCGCGCCCGATTTATGGCCGCATGTTCCAGACGCCATATTCCGATCAGGTCCGCAACGAGGCCCATGTCGCGACCATGTGCGTCGGCAACATCACCACGGCGGATCAGGTGAATACGATTTTGGCCGCGGGCCGTGCCGATCTAGTCGCACTCGGCCGTCCGCATCTGACGGACCCGTCCTTCACCATCAAGGCTGCGGCCTGGTATGGCGCCAAGGATGCCTATGCGCCGCCGCAATATATGCCCGGCAAGGACCAGATCTTCCGCAACAGCGTGCGTGACAGACAGGATTTCGACGACCTGAAAATTAAGGCTAAGCCGAAAACCCGCGCCGAAATGCGTGCCGAAGCGGCAAAGTCGCTTGCCGCCGAATGATTGGGCATGCGACGTTAACCGGTACTTGTAGGATGGATTTCGCTGCGGCGCGATGCGCCTGCGCTCTACCCATCCTACGATCTGAGTGTGGAGAGTGTGATGAAAGCGATCATCGTTGGCGGCGGCATCGGCGGTTTGACCACGGCATTGATGCTGCGGGCCCGTGGCATTTCATGCGAGCTGTTCGAGCAGGCGGACACGATCCGCGAGCTCGGCGTCGGCATCAACACGCTGACCCACGCGATCCGCGAACTCACCGGCCTCGGCTTGCTCGACAGGCTCGATGCCGTCGCGATCCGCACCGACGAACTGCATTATCTCAACCGTCACGGCCAGGAAGTCTGGCGCGAGAAACGCGGCTATGGCGCCGGCTTCGACGTGCCGCAATTCTCGATCCATCGTGGCCGTTTGCAAAGTGTGATCCACCACGCGGTGGAAGAGCGTCTCGGCACCGAAGCGATCCACACCGGCTGCAAGCTCGGTTATTTCACGCAAGATGAAGGCGGCGTCACTGCCTATTTCTTCGATCGCAACAACAACCATGTCGAGACCGCGCGTGGCGATATCCTGATTGGCGCCGACGGCATTCACTCCAAGGTGCGCGCGACGCTCTTCCCGAATGAGGGCGGTCCGATCTGGAACGGTCTGATGCTGTGGCGCGGTGCGCGCGACTGGCCATCCTTTCTCACCGGCAATTCGATGATCGTGGCCGGCGGCCTGCATGCCAAGGTGGTGGTCTATCCGATCGCCGAGGGCGACACTCCTGGCAATCGCCTGACCAACTGGGCCGTACTGGTGAAGACCGGCGAGGGCGGCTCGCTGCCGCCGCGCCGCGAAGATTGGTCCCGGCCGGGCAAGCGCGAAGAGCTGATGCCCCATGTGGCACGCTTCAAGGTGCCGCACATCGATGTGCCCGCGCTGATATCAGCGACACCGGAATTCTGGGAATATCCCTGCTGTGACCGCGACCCCTTGCCATACTGGTCGAGCGGCCGCGTGACGCTGCTTGGGGACGCCGCGCATCCGATGTATCCGGTTGGCTCCAACGGAGCCTCGCAGGCGATCCTCGATGCCCGCGCGCTGGCGGACTCGCTGGCCCATGCGGAGCATCCGCGTCAGGCGTTGATGGCCTATGAGCGCAAGCGTCTGCCGATGACGGCGGAAATCGTGCGTGCCAATCGCCGCGGCGGGCCGGAAGGTGTCATCGATGCGGTCGAGCAGATCGCGCCGGACGGCTTCGACAATATCGACAACGTGCTGAGCTATGCGCAGCGCGAGGCCATCGTGAAGGGCTACGCGCACAAAGCGGGCTTCGGCGCGCAGCCGGGATTGCAGGTGGTGAACGGCTGATCTTTCTTGCTCCCTCTCCCGCGAGCGCAGGGCTATCCCATATGGTTGCCGAAAGGAGCCTGCGGCCATCCTTCGAGACGCGGCCGAAGACGGCCGCTCCTCAGGATGAGGGGAGAGTATGGTGGCGCCGTCGAAGACCCTCATGGTGAGGAGCCCGCGAAGCGGGCGTCTCGAACCATGCAGGCCGAGCACCATCCTCACCCATATGTGATAGCCATGCCACGCAAGCGGGGATAAGTCTCACGCTCCCGGAGGCGGCGGCAGGAAGTGGATGTTGTAGGTCGCAGCCAGCGCCACCACGTCCTCGGGCTTCTGCTCCTTCATGTTGTGGATCGCCCAGAACAGGTCATAGAGCCGGCGGCTTGGCGACACCCAGAACAGCACTTTCGCAGTCTGGTCCGACTTGTTGAAAATTCCGTGCGGAATGCCGCGCTCGAGGCGCACCAGATCGCCGGGCGTGGCCGAGGTCTCGTTGCCGCCGAGGAAGAAGTCGAGCTTGCCTTCGAGGATGTAGAGATACTCGTCCTGATCCGGATGGATATGCGGCGGCACGAAGGTGCCGGGCGGGAAGGTGGCGTGCCATGAGAACGAATCCTCGGTGCAGTTCTTCGGCACATAGGTCTGGCCGAGGATGCTCCAGGTGATGCCCTGCATGCCCTCATTGGCACGGGTGATGCCGGCGGATTCGGTTTTTGTCATGCTCATTTCCTTTCATTCAAAAACGCAGAATGACGTTTGTGGTTATCAAACATGAAGAAAGCGATCCTTCACCGTGGGATCGCTCTTCAATTGCTCGGATGTCCCCGTCCACACCACGCGGCCTTTCTCGATCACCACATGACGATCTGCAAACGCCGCGAGCGCATCGACATTCTTGTCGATCACCAGAATGGACTGCTTCTCCGCCTTCAGCTTCTTCAGGCAATTCCAGATCTCGAGCCGGATCAGCGGCGCGAGGCCTTCGGTGGCTTCATCGAGAATGAGCAGTTTTGGATTGGTCATCAACGCGCGGCCCACAGCGAGCATCTGCTGTTCGCCGCCCGAAAGCTGCGTGCCGAGATTGCTGCGTCGTTCCTTCAGGCGCGGGAAGAGGCCGTAGATCTTGTCCAGCGTCCAGCGCGCGGGCGGATGCCGCACGGCGGCGGTGGCGATCAGGTTTTCCTCGACGGTCAGCGTAGGGAAAATCTGCCGGCCCTCCGGAACGAGGCCGATGCCCGCCTGCGCGATGCGATAGGAAGGCTGGCCGGCCATCGGCTTATTGTCGAAGGTGATGGTGCCGCCGGTCGGATGCAGCAGGCCCATGATGGCATTGATGGTCGTCGTCTTGCCCATGCCGTTGCGGCCGAGCAGGGTCACGACCTCGCCGGCGTTGATGTGCAGCGAGATATCGAACAGCACCTTTGCTGCGCCATAGGCGGCCTGCAGATTGGATACGGCGAGCATCAGGCGGCCTCCTCGCCGAGATAGGCGGCGCGCACCTCCGCATTGTCCCTGATATCCTGCGGCTTGCCACAGGCGATGATGCGGCCATAGACCAGCACCGAGACACGGTCGGCGAGTGCGAACACTGCATCCATGTCGTGTTCGATCAGGATGATCGGCAGCTCCTTGCGCAGCTCCTGCAGGATGTTGATCAGCCGCTGCGATTCATCGTGGCTGGTGCCGGCGAGCGGTTCGTCGAGCAGCAACAGTTTCGGCTTCGCCGCGAGCGCGATGGCGATTTCGAGCTGACGCTTCTCACCATGCGACATCTGCCCGGCCGGTACGTGCGCCCGCGCGCCAAGGCCGAAGCGGGTGAGCAGGCCCATTGCGATGTCGTTGAGTTCTTTTTCGCCCGCCGCATTGCCAAGGAACCGAAAGCTCGATCCGTCGCGCGCCTGCGCGGCGATCGCGACATTCTCCAGTGCCGAGAAGCGCGGCAGGATCGATGTGATCTGGAACGAGCGCACGAGGCCGCGCTGGGCACGCGCTGCCATCGGCAGCGGTACCATGTCCTCGCCATTGAAGATGATACGGCCTGAGTCCGGCTTTGCATGACCCGAGATCTGGTGGATCAGCGTGGTCTTGCCGGCGCCATTGGGGCCGATGATGGCATGCAGCTCACCGGGCCTGACGTCGAAGGTGACGTCGTCGGTCACGCGTAGCGCGCCATAGTTCTTGGTCAGATTCTGCAGCTGAAGGAGGGCGCTCATGATTTGCCTCCGAGCAGGCTCTGGATGCCGCCGCGGGCGAACAGCACCACGAGGATCAGGATCGGGCCAAAAATCATCGCCCAGTTTTCGGTGTAATGCGACAGCACGTCGGCGAGGATCGTGAAGGCTGCCGCGCCCAGAATCGCGCCATGCAGCGAGCCGAGGCCGCCGAGCACCAGCACGAAGATCAGTTCGCCAGACCGTTGCCAGGCCGTATAGGCCGGGCTGACGAATTCGGTCTGGTTGGCAAGCAGGAAACCGGAAATGCCGGCAATCAGGCCGGCGATCACATAGGCCGTGAGCTGATAGCGATAGGGCGCAAAGCCGATCGCCTCCATACGCACCGGATTTTCGCGGATGCCGCGCAGCACGCGGCCGAAGCGCGAGGCGACCACGGCGCGCAACAGGATATAGAATCCGAGCAGCGTGCCGAAGGCGACGTAATACATCGCCAGATCGTTCTTGAGAAACCTGCTGCCGAAGAAGGTGCTGCGCGCAGCGAGCGTGAGACCGTCGTCGCCGCCATAGGCCGCGAGCGAGGTGGTGAGGAAGAACAGCATCTGACCGAAGGCCAGCGTGATCATGATGAAATAGACACCCTTCGTGCGCAGCGAGATTGCGCCGGTGACGAGCGCGAAGACGATCGAGGTCCCGATCACGGCCGCGAGCTGGACGAAGCCATCGGTGATGCCGTGGCTTGCCAGGATTGCGACGCTGTAGGCACCGAGGCCGATAAAGGCGGCATGGCCGAACGAGATCATCGCGCCATAGCCGATCAACAGATCGAGCGACATGGCGCCGAGAGCGAGGATCATAATGCGGGTTACGACGGCCAGCACGTAGCTCTGCGGTCCCAGCAGGAGTGTCAGCGGCACCAGCGCGAAAATCGCAAAGATGAGCATGGGCAGGATCAACGCGCGACCCATGCGGGGCGGCGCCGCAACGGCGGGGGCGGCGTCGAGATTGACGAGATTGTTCATCGGGCGCTCCCGTTACTTCTTGGCCGGGAACAGGCCGGAAGGCCGGAAGAACAGCACGGCAGCCATCAGGATATAGATCAGCATCGGCGCCACCGCGCGGCCGGTCTGGCTCGCGGCGGAGGGATCGAGCAACGCGCGCAGCAACGTCGGCGCGAAGAAGCGGCCGAGCGTATCGACAAGGCCGATCAGGAGTGCCGCGATGAAGGCGCCGCGGATCGAGCCGATGCCGCCGATCACGATGACCACGAAAGCGAGGATCAGCACATTGTCGCCCATGCCGGGTTCGACCGAGAGGATGGGCGCGATCATGGCGCCGGCAAAGCCCGCCAGCATGGCGCCGACGCCGAACACGATGGTGAAGAGCAGGCGGATATTGACGCCAAGCGCGGAGACCATCGGCGCATTGCTGGCGCCGGCGCGCACCAGCATGCCAAGCTTGGTCTTGTTGACCACGATATAGAGCGCGAGGCCGACCAACAGGCCGACGGCGATGATGACGAGACGCCAGACCGGATAAAGCAGTCCGTCGGCGATCTCGACGGCACCCGACAGCGCGTCGGGAATCGGCACATTCAGCGGCGCCGCGCCCCAGATATATTTGACGGCCTGGTTGAGGAAGATGATGACGCCGAAGGTGGCCAGCACCTGATCGAGATGGTCGCGGTCATAGAGATGCCTGAAGATCAGCAGCTCCAGTACCAGCCCGAAGATCAGCGCGGCGGGCAACGCCAGCGCGAGGCCGGTGAAGAAACTGCCCGTCATGGCCGTGAAGGCGGCGACGAAGTAGGCGCCCACCATATATTGAACCCCGTGGGCGAGGTTGATGAAGTCCATCACGCCGAACACCAGCGTGAGACCGGCGGCGATCAGGAATAGGATCAGCCCGAATTGCAGGCCGTTGAGAACCTGGACGAGGGCGAGGGTCAAAGTCATGCAGCTGGGTACCGAGATCTAACAGGTCGAAAGATTAGCAGCGACGCTCCCTAACCTCTCCCCGCATCTTGCGCGGGGAGAGGTCGTCCGGCGTAGCGTAGCGAAGCCGGGCGGGTGAGGGGCGTGGCACGATCGTCGTATCAAACTCGGGATGAGCGGGTGGATAAACCCCTCACCCTGACCCTCTCCCCGCAAGGGCGGGGAGAGGGGACACTGCTGTCCAAGCCTTATTGCGCGGCGCAGTCCTTCGCGTAACGGTCGGCGTAATTCGAAAACACCTTTTCGGCGATCTCGGTCTGGAACTTGCCGTCGGCGCGCTTGGCGACCTTGGTCAGGTAGAAGTCCTGGATCGGATAGCCGTTATTGCTGAACTTGAAGCTGCCGCGGATCGAAGGGAAATCGGCCTTCTTCAGCGCCGCCGCCACCTTGGTCTTGTCGGAGAGGTCGCCCTTCAGCGCGGTCACGGCGCTGTTGATCAACAGCGCGGCATCATAAGCCTGAAAGGCATAGGTGGCCGGCACGCTGTTATAGGCCTTTTCATACTCCGCCACGAACTTCTTGTTGGCCGCATTATCGAGATTCGGCGCCCAGTTCGAGCCGCCGAACATGCCGATGGCTGCATCCTGCTGCGCCGGCAGCGTCGATTCATCAACGGTGAAGGTGGAAAGGAACGGGATGCGGTCGAGCAGGCCCGCCTGCTTGTACTGCTTGACGAGATTCACGCCCATGCCGCCCGGCATGAAGGTGAGCACGGCGTCCGGCTTCATCGATGCGATCTTCGACAGCTCGGCCTGGAAGTCGAGCGTGCCGAGCGGCATGTAGCTCTCCTCGACGATCTCGCCCTTGAAGTCCATCTTCACGCCGGCCACGAAATCCTTGCCGGCCTGATAGTTCGGCGTGATCAGATAAATCTTCTTGTAGCCGCGCTTCTGCGCAACGTTACCTAGGATCTGGTGGATCTGATCGTTCTGATACGACGTCACATAGAAATACGGATTGCACTCTTTCCCCGCATAGCTGGACGGGCCGGCGTTCGGCGAAATCAGGAAGGTCTTGTTCTCGGTGACCGGCTTGTGGATCGCCTGCAGGATGTTGGAGAAGATCGGGCCGACCACGAAATCGACCTTGTCGCGCTCCAGCAGGCCCTTGACTTTGGTGACGGCGACATCGGGCTTCAATTCGTCATCGACGACGACGACCTCGACATCCTTGCCGCCCATCTTGCCGCCGAGATCCTTGACCGCGAGGTTGAAGCCGTCTCTCGCCTGCTGGCCGAGCACGGCGCCGGCGCCGGACAGCGACACGATCACGCCGACCTTGATCTTCTCTTGAGCCGCCGCACTTTGGGACAATACCGACATGGCGGTCGCGCCCATCAATGCGGCAAATCCTGCCAGTTTGAGATGCTTCTTCATCAACGTCCTCCTCCGATCGGCGGCGACAGGCGGCCGATTAAACGTGTCAACCCAACCGAGTTGTGTTCTTTTGCCCGCAGCTTAAGCTGAGCGCGGCAGCTGCCGCAAGCAATGTTGCTCAGTCTTTGGGCGCAAACACGCGATGCCGTGGACTATGCAAGGGGCAGGCCAATTTACTTGAAGCTTAAAGAATTATTTGAAATCAAGGATCGGTGGACCTGCGGCGTTTTGGCTTGCGGTTGTGTGAAAATTGCTTGAAGGTCAAAAGATCGCAGTTGCAGCATGACGTTTGTGGATGGACGGCGGCAATATCCGCTGCCGGGCGACCGGACTGGTAAGATTGCATCATGATTCTCGACTCCGAGACCAAGGCTGTCGAACTTCCCGAAGATCACGGTGACGAGCTGCGGCTCTGGCTGCGTCTTCTGACCTGCACCACTTTGATCGAGGGCGAGGTGCGCAGTCGTCTGCGCGAGCGCTTCGATGTCACCCTGCCGCGTTTCGATCTGATGGCGCAGCTCGACAAGGTGCCTGACGGCATGACCCTGTCGGATGTCTCCAAGCGCATGATGGTGTCGAATGGCAATGTGACGGGCCTCGTCGAACGTCTCGTCGAATCCGGCCATGTCGATCGCCGCACCTCGGACACCGACCGCCGTGTTCAGGTCATCCGCTTGACAAAACTCGGTCGTGCTGAATTTCGCCGCATGGCGGAGGAGCACGAGACCTGGATCGCCGAGATATTTACGGACCTGACGCCGAAGGATGTGCGCGAGTTGATGCGCCTGCTCGCCAAGACCAAGGCCTCTGCACAAAAGGCAGCCCAGAAAGCCAGCGACAAAGCACCTTAATTCCGATGCTCGATCTCGAAGCCGAATACAACAACCGGGCCCGTGTGCCCGAAAGCGGCGAGCTCATCGCCGGCTGGGCGCGCGATGCAAAAGCGTATCGTGCACAGGGCCACGCGCCGCAGGTCATCCCTTATGGCGCGGGCGCGCGCAACACGATCGATTATTTCACCGCGGCCGATGACAAGGGGCCGATTGTGCTCTTCATCCATGGCGGCTACTGGCAGGCGCTTGATGCCTCCTTCTTCAGCCACCTGTCGCGCGGGTTGACCACCCATGGCATCAGCGTCGCGATGCCGAGCTACGATCTCTGCCCGCAGGTTTCCGTCGCCGACATCGTCGCGCAGATCCGGGCCGCCGTGTGCCAACTCGCGAAGTTCGGCCGGCCGCTGGTGATCTCCGGCCATTCCGCCGGGGGGCATCTGGCCGCCTGCATGCTGGCAACCGACTGGAAATCCGTCGATCCCGCATTGCCCAACAACACGGTGACTGCGGCTTACGCCATTTCCGGTCTGTTCGATCTGCCGCCGCTGGTAGCAACCTCCATCAACAAGGCGCTGCAGATGGACGAGGCCAGCGCCCGCGCGGCCAGCCCGCTGTTCGGTCCTGTACCGACCCATGGCAGCCTCGATGCGGTCGTCGGCGGCGAAGAGAGCGCGGAGTATTTCCGCCAGAGCCGCAGCATCGTGGAGGCCTGGGGCGAGGCGATCCCGACGCGTTATGACTCGGTTCCCGGCGCCAATCATTTCACGGCGATCGCGCCGCTGGCCGATGCGGCATCGTCGATGGTGCTGCGGTTGAAGGCGCTAACGGGGCTGTAGGTCGTTTCGCTGTAGCACCTGCGGCCATCCTTCGAGACGCCACTGCGCGGCTCCTCAGGATGAGGGCTGGGGTGTGTTGGCGCTGTAGAGGTCCCTCATGGTGAGGAGCCCGCATCGCGGGCGTCTCGAACCATGCAGGCCGAGCACTCTCCCCACGCTTCAGCTTCCAAGCCCCCTCAGATTACTCCTTAAGCCGTCTGCCCAAACTATCCGCTTCAATCCCGGTGCCTCGCCAAAAATTTCAGCGTGCCCCCAATTTCCGCAGTTGCGCCGATATGTTTTAAGTCTAAAATGATTTCCAACGACGCCTCGACGCGTCCGGACGCAGGAGCATGTCATGGCCGCTGCCGATACACAGACGGGGAAGCGTTACACCGCGCATGTGGACACCTTCGCGTGGGACAACATGCCGCCGGCCGATCAGTTGCCGGAATTCACCTTCACGCGTCCCGAATTTCATTATCCCGATCGCATTAATTGCGTGGTGCCGTTCCTCGATCGCTGGGTCAACGAGGGGCGCGGCGATGCGATCTGCATGATCGGTCCTGACGCGAGCTACACCTACCGCCAGCTTTATGAGCTGGTGAACAAGATCAGCAACGTGCTGGTGGGCAAGCTCGGCCTCGTGCCCGGCGGCCGGGTGCTGCTGCGTTCTGCCAACAATCCGATGATGGTCGCTGCCTATCTCGCTATCATCAAGGCTGGCGGCGTCTGTGTCGCCACCATGCCGCTGCTGCGTGCGAAGGAGCTGATCTATCCGATTCAGAAGGCGAAGATCTCGATCGCGTTGTGCGATGGCAAACTGTCCGATGAACTCGACAAGGCCGTCGCCAGCGCGCCCGAAATGAGGCGTGTGGTCTATTGGGGCACCGGCAAGGATGACTCCTTGGAAGCGCTGGTCGCCGATGCGAGTCCTGAATTCAAGGCCATCGATACCGCAGCGGACGACATCTGCCTGATCGCCTTCACCTCGGGCACGACGGGCGATCCGAAAGGCACCATGCATTTCCATCGCGACATGCTCGCGGTGTGCGACGGCTTCGCCCGCAACGTGCTGCGTGCCTCGCCGGATGATCGTTTCATCGGTTCGGCGCCGCTCGCTTTCACTTTTGGCTTCGGCGGTGTGCTGTTCCCGCTGCATATCGGCGCGTCTTTCGTCGTGCCGGAAAAATCCACGCCGGACGATCTCGCGCTTGAGATCGCCAGGCACAAGGTCACGGTCTGCTTCACCGCGCCGACCGCCTATCGCGCCATTCTCGGCAAGATTGAGAAGTACGACCTGTCGTCGCTGCGCAAATGCGTGTCGGCCGGCGAGACGTTGCCGAAAGGCACCTTCGACGCCTGGTACAAGGCGACCGGCATCAAGCTGATGGACGGCATCGGCGGCACCGAGATGCTGCACATCTTCATCTGCGCCATCGAGGAAGAGATTCGCCCAGGCTCCACCGGCAAGCCGGTGCCGGGCTATGAAGCCAAGATCGTCGATGACAACGGTCATGACGTGATGCCCGGCACCATGGGCCGTCTCGCGGTCCGCGGTCCGACCGGCTGCAAATACATGGCCGATCCGCGCCAGACCAAATATGTCCAGAACGGCTGGAACCTGACCGGCGATACATTCGTGATGGATGAGGACGGCTACTTCTGGTACCAGTCCCGCTCCGACGACATGATCGTCTCGTCCGGCTACAACATTGCCGGTCCCGATGTCGAAGCTGCATTGCTTACCCATGATGCGGTAGCGGAAGCCGGTGTGGTCGGTTGTCCGGATCCCGATCGCGGTATGATCGTGAAAGCCTATGTCGTTCTGGCGGCGGGGCATGCGGCGAGCGATGCGCTGGTGGCGGAGTTGCAGAACCACGTCAAACGTGAGATTGCGCCGTACAAATATCCGCGCGCGATTGAATTCGTGCAGCAATTGCCGAAGACCCAGACGGGCAAGCTGCAGCGCTTTGCGCTGCGCAAGCTGGCTGCAGAGACGGCATCCGTCGCCGCGGCCTGAACGAAGACTTGAATTGAGGAGTATGCCCGGTGACGTCACCAAAGGGGCCGACATTGACCGTGGTGCCAGGCGCGAAGGCTGACAGCATGCTTTCGGGCGTGCGCACGCTGCAGCCGTCAGGCTGGCCGAAGCCGAAGGGCTACGCCAATGGCATGACCGCTGACGGCCGCATCGTCGTGACCGGTGGCGTGATCGGCTGGGATGCCGAAGAAAAGCTGCACCCGGACTTCGTCGGCCAGGTCCGCCAGGCGCTGCAGAATATCAAGGACATCCTCATCGAAGGTGGTGCAAGACCCGAACATCTGGTGCGGCTTACCTGGTATGTCGTCGATATCGAAGAATATATGGGCAGCCTGAAGGAGCTCGGAAAAGCGTATCGCGACGTGTTCGGCGCGCATTATCCGGCGATGGCTCTGGTGCAGGTGGTGCGGCTGGTGGAGCGCGCCGCGCGCGTGGAGATCGAAGCCACCGCAATCGTGCCGCGCTGAATTTGTATGCTCGTAGGGCGGATTAGGCGAAGCCGTAATCCGCCATTCTTCGCCACATGCAATCGGCACGCGATTACGCAGAGTTTATCATCGGGCGCTCATCCGCCCTACGGCCACGCGTCTTTCGCTGTCGTTGCCCGGCTCGACCGGGCAACCCAGTAGACACTGGCCGCGCGGCTCGAGCCGCACGGCCGGTGTCTACTGGATCCCCGCTTTCACGAGAATGACAGGTTGCGCGTCGCGCAAGTATTGTTCTTCCTTTGTTCTTGACAATATTCCTCTCCTGTCCCATCCTCCATCCCGTCCCGCCTCACTGAGAGGGGTGGTTCGCGATCGTCACGATCTGCGAGGTGGGATGCGGTGACGCTCTTAGGCGTCAGGCGGGGAAGGGCGTGACAGGGCGGTGCCGAGAGGTGCTGTGAGTTGCGATCCGGAAGCGCTGATGACGACGCCGCGAGCGCCGGCCAAGTCGTGCCGTCCCGTGCCTCAGAGGCACGAAGGTGGAGGGTTCTCAGGTCAACCGGCCTTGAGAAACACACTCAACCGAGGGTGACCAGTCAGCACCCGGGAGAGCACGAAGCAACCGGAAGCACCATCGCGCGCGGAACGCTGGGCACTTGCCTGGGGTCTCCGGAAGTCCTGGGCGCATTCCATGCGGACGACCGCATCAAGCGCACAGGCCATGGGTGCTTTGGGCACCCGGCGTTCCGTGCGCCCTCTTTTAAGGAGAGGGTGAAAGGAATGCTCACACCTCGGGCGCGCAAGCGCCGCGAGAACGGGATCGCATGGGTTCAGGACATCACGGGGCTGTTTGACATTCGCATAGCAGCGACGCGCCGAGAGTAGTTCTCCCTCTCAAGCGGGAGAGGAGACACTGCTGCCACTGCCTCTCACTTCGTCGCCGCAAATTCCGTCGGGCTCTTCCCCGTCACTTGCCGGAACGCATGCGAAAACGCCGGAAAGCTCGCATAGCCCAAATCCGACGCCAGTTGCTTCATTGAGACATTGCCGTTTACCGACAGCCGCTCGATCGCCGCGGCGATGCGCGCGCGCTGGCACCAGCTCTTGAAGCTGAGTTGCGTCTCCGCCGAAAACAGACGCGACAGCGTGCGGGTTGAGGTCCCGACCATCTGCGCCAATGTTTCGATCTCGTAATTGCGTGTGGGATCGGCGAGCACGATTTCCGCCGCGCGGCGGCTGCGCGGCTCCTGCGGCAGCGGCATGAAGGTGGTGGGATCGCTGGCCTGTTGCAATTCCAGCAGCGCCAGCCGGATCAACAGGTCCATGCGCCCGGCATCGTTGCGCCCGTCGAACAGCGCGAGAATAGCTTCATGCAACAGGCGCGACACGCGAACGACGAACTCGGACGCAAGCGCGGCGTTGCGGTCCTGCGCCAGCCGTTCGGTGTTGAAATAGAGTGAGCGCATCTCGATGTCAGCGAGCACGTCGATGGCGTGCGGCAGCTGCGCCGGCACCCACACCGCCCGGTCCGGCGGCACCAGCCAGCGCCCTTTTGGCGTTGTCACCTGCATGGTGCCGGCCGCGGCATACACGAGCTGGGCTTCGCGATGGGCGTGGGTGTCGAGGCGGGTGCCCTTGGGATAGCGGGTCGCCAGCATATGGGTGCCATCGTCCGTGGACCGGCTGCGGTCCGGGAGCGGCAGAATTGGCGTTTCCACGATAGTCATTGGCGACATCCCGATGTGCTCAATGCTTATAACGGCATCACAGGTCACCTTGGAAATCGATTCATGAATTCACCAGCCCGCGTCATCACTCTCGTCAACGTTGCCCATTTCATCGATCACTATGCGATGCTGATCTTCGCAGCTGCGGTGCTGGTCATGGGGTCGTCCATGAACATGACCTATACGGAACTGCTGCCTTATGCGACGCCGGGCTTCATCGCGTTCGGCGCGGGATCGCTGTTCACCGGTTGGTTCGGCGATCGCTGGAGCCGTCGTCACATGATGGTGATCTTCTTTCACGGCATCGGCCTGTCGATGATCGCTGTCGGCTTGGTGCAGACGCCACTGCAGCTCGGCGTGGCCCTGTTCGCGGTCGGTCTATTCGCCTCGATCTATCATCCCGTCGGTACCGCCATGATCGTCTCTTATGCCGACAAGCTCGGCCGCGAGATGGGCATCAACGGCGTGTTCGGCAATTTCGGCGTGGCGTCGTCGGCGCTGATCACCGGCGCGATCGGTCAGTTTCTCGGCTGGCGCTGGGCCTTCATCATTCCCGGCATCCTCACCATCGCTGCCGGCGTCGTTTTCATGATGCAGGTCGCGCATGAGGATCGCTCCGGCTTCAAGCAGGCCGCCGCGCAGGCGCGCGTGGCGAAGTCCGACATGTGGCGTGTCATCGTCGCGCTGTTGGTGACGGTGGTCGCGATCTCCACGGTGTTCAACGCCATCACCATCGCCTTGCCGAAGCTGTTTGCGGAAAGGCTTTCGGAATTGACGCACAACCCGGCTACACTCGGCGTTATCGCTGCGGGCGTCTATGTGTTCGGTGCGCTGACGCAGTACAATATCGGCTGGCTGATCGATCGCTATTCGCTGAAAGCCGTCTGCCTGCCGCTGTCGCTGCTGCTCGCGCCGTTCCTGTATTTCGCGGCGACCATGTCGAATGTCTCCCTGATTCTCGTGGCCATCGGCGTCATCGTCGGGCTGTTCGGCCAGGTCACCGTCAACGAGACCATCGTCGGCAAATACACCGCGGAGGAATGGCGCTCGCGGGCCTATGCGGTGCGTTATTTCGTCGGTTTCACAGCTGCCGGCGCATCGGTTGGCCTGGTTGCATGGCTCTACGAACTCGGCGGCTTCATGCTGATGTTGCATGCCTTCGCGGGTCTGTCGGTGCTGGTCATCATCGCTTCCCTGATCCTGCCTCCGGAACTGCCGACGGAGACATCCGCATAACTGCTCTCGACTCTGTCCGGCATGGTGCCTTGACGAGAAAGATACAGGCCGGCGGGAAGCCGGCCTTATTCGTGGAACGGCCGCTCAAAAGCTTTGCATGGCGGTTCGTGGAAACGGTAATTTACAACCGCAACCAGATAAACAAAATCGGATACTCACGTATCCAAGCAGGCTGCTGCGCGGTACGAAACGTCGCTAATCCGGGTGAGACTTACAGAATTATTTGACGGAGCGTCGCCAGCCGATCACCAGGGCCTGTACGAGATCGCCCGTCACCGCATTCCGCCATTGTCCGTCGGCGTGGGTGCAGACAAATGGCAGCAGATAGGTGCCGCTTTTGTCTTCGCACAGGACCTGGACGGGCTCGCCGGGGGCGGGGGCGCCTAGACCGTCGAACTCGGCCAGCCGTTGATCGCGTGTCACCATGGGATGCTCCTGTGGAAGAAACGGCGCGTTGCCTGCGTGGTTCACGTCGGGGCCGATTGACAGCCGGTCACGAACACCGTTGCTCTCATGGTCCGACGTTGACGAAAGGACAGGCAATGCGCGGCTCTGCATTTTTCACTCTGATTTTCGTGGTCTTGGGCAGCAGCGTAGCGGCGGCGCAGGATATACCTGGCATCGAGATCTGCACGGCCGAGAAGACCATGGAGCGACGCACCGGTTGCCTGCAGAGCAACGTCAACTTTCTGCAGCAAACCGTGGGCAAATTGCGGCTGGACCACCAACAGCGCCTCGACGCTGCCAACCGCCAGATCGAGGCGCTGAAGGCAACGGTGGCAAGCCTGCAAAAGACGGTCGAAGAACTGCAGGCGGCGCAGAAAGCCACGCCACCTACCACGAGCGCGCCGGCCCCCGCGAAGGATGCAGTGCCGGCGACGAAGGACGGTACAAAATAGCCGCTGCCGCGCCTACGATTCCTTCTCGCCGGACATCAGCGGGCCGAACAGTTCCCAGCTTTCGCCCTTGAAGCGCATCATCTGCAATTGCTCGAGCGGGCTGAAATCGGTCGGGCTGGTCTTGATCTTGGTGCCCGGCAGGTAGATTCCGATTTCCATGTTCAGGTTGGCCGCCTGCCGCATGATATTTTCACGCGTGAGATCGTCGCCGCATTGCTTGAGCACCTGCACGATGCCTTGCGAGACGCCATAGCCGAACACGGTGGCTCCGTCATCCTTGTCGCCTTCGGGGTAATACTTGTCCATGAAGGCGCTCCATTCCTTCATGCCCGCATCGTCCTTCCATGTCGGATCCTTGGGGTCCTTCATATAGGCGGCGCTGAGGACATCCTGCGAATTGGCGTAACCGGCCGGCTTCATCACGCTGCCGACCGAGGCCGAGACATTGGTGACGATATGAATCGGCTTCCATCCCATCTCGCCGACCTTCTTGATCGCCTGCGCGGCAAATTTCGGCGTAGCGATATTGATGAAGATGTCAGGATTGGCGGCCTTGATCTGTACGATCTGCGAATCCACCGTTGGTGATGCCGTCTCATAGGGGACTTCGGCGACGATATAGTCCTTGGCCTTGTCGCCGAAACCTTCATGCAGGCCGATGATGTAGTCTTTGCCGAAATCGTCGTTGGCGAAGAGCACGCCGACTTTTTTGCCGGGATGGTTCTTCATGATGTATTGCGCGTAGATGCGCGCTTCGGCCTGGTAGCTGGGTTGCCATCCCATCGTCCACGGAAAATTCTTCGGGTCGGCCCATTTCGCGGCGCCGGTGGAGACGAACAGCTGCGGCACCTTCTTGGCGTTCATGTATTTCTGGATCGCCGTGTTTCCCGGCGTGCCCAGCGGGTTCATGATGAACAGAACTTCGTCATTCTCGACCAGCTTGCGCGCCTGCTCGACGGTCTTCGGCGGTGAGTAGCCATCGTCATAGGAAATGAACGTGATCTTGCGGCCGTTGATGCCGCCCTTCTCGTTGATCATCCTGAAATAGGCCGCTTCGGTCTTGCCGATGGTGGCGTAGGACGATGCCGGCCCGCTATAGGGCATGATATTGCCGATCTTGATCTCGGTATCGGTGGCGCCGGTGTCGTATTTCTTCTGTGCGTGGGCGGTCGTAGTCAATGCCAGGGATACAGTCGAGGCGAAACAGGCGAGCATCAAAGCCCGCAGGACTTTCAAGTCATGCATGATGATTTGTCCTCCCTTTGCTTCGATCAACCGCACCGCCCGTCTGCGCGGGCTTGCATGATGCGGCTCGAATACGGGGAGTATGCACCAAGACTGAAAGTTGGAAAGTGAGCCGTCAGCGCAATCGTCGCCGCGGCGCACAAGCGCCGCGCTGCCGCGCTGCACGGGTGCCTAGCGGCCCTTGAAGTCGGCGGGGCGTTTTTCGAGGAAAGAGGCCATGCCCTCGCGGAAATCTTCCGTGCGGAACAGCGGTAGCAGTTGCAGAAAGACGTGATGAACGTGTTCGCCGAAATTCTCGGAGAGGCCGGCGCGCATCATGCGCTTTGCGGCTTGCACGGCGAGCGGTGCATTGGCTGCGATCTCGGCGGCAAGAGCGCGGCCGCGCGCATGCAGATCTGCGTCAGGCACCACCTCATTGGTCAAACTCATCTCCAGACTCTCGCGCGCCGACAGTGTGCGGCCGGTGAAGATCAGTTCGGCCGCCTTGGCCCAACCGATCATGCGTGGCAGAAACCAGGTCCCGCCGGATTCCGGCACCACGCCGCGCTTGACGAAAGCGGCGGCAAATTTAGCGCTCTCCGCCATGATACGGATGTCGCAATTGAGTGCGATGTCCATGCCATACCCCGCGGCCGCGCCGTTGAGCAGACAGATGGTCGGCTTTTCCATATTGAACATCACGACGGGTTGTGCCGTCTTCATGTCGAGTGTGGTGCGCGTGCTGTTGGCGTCGTTGGCAGAGCCGATGCCTTTGCCCTGGGTGGCGCTGACCATATCGAGCCCGGCGCAAAACATGCGGCCGGCACCGGTCAGCACGACCACGCGCACGTCGGGGTCCGCATCGGCCTTCAGAAAGAGGGTGCTGAGCTGTGCCAGCATCTCACGCGAAATCGTGTTCATCCGCTCGGGACGATTGAGTGTGATCGTGGCAATGTGGTCGGCGACGGCATAAAGCACTTCATCGGATGTCGACGGTGCAACAGCGGGCTCGGACATGGTTTCCTCCTGGCGTTTCTTCTGACGTTCTTCTTGTGGACATCAGCTAAGGCGGAATGGCGATGGCGTGCAAGAGGCCATGCATTTGTGCGCCTTGGCAGGGCGAGGCCGGTTTGCTCTACTTCGCGCATCCACGCGCCGGCAGCGGCCGGTGAGACCAAGAAAAGCCAAGGAAAATCCAGAGGGAGTGCTTGCTTATGTCTGCCCCGAACATCCGCGTTCTCGCGACTGATCTCGCGTTCCCCGAAGGCCCAGTGGTGATGCCTGACGGCTCGGTGGTGCTGGTCGAAATCCGTGCGCAGCAATTGACGCGGGTCTATCCCGATGGTCGCAAGGAAGTCGTCGCCAAGATCCCGGGCGGCCCGAACGGCGCTGCTCTCGGCCCGGACGGCAAGATGTACATCACCAATAATGGCGGCTTCAGCTGGGTGCCGTCGCGCGGCACCTTGATGCCGCATGCGCCGGAGCCGCATGAGTATATCGGCGGCGCGATCCAGCGCGTCGATCTCACCAGCGGCAAGATCGAGACGCTGTTCACCAAATGCGGCGAGCACAATCTGAAGGGCCCGAACGATCTCGTTTTCGACAAGCAAGGCGGGTTGTGGTTCAGCGAACTCGGCAAGCGCCGTGCGCGCGACATGGATGTCGGCGGCGCCTATTACATCAAGCCGGGGATGAGCGAGATCACCGAACAGGTGATCGGCGTGCTGCCGGCCAACGGGATCGGTCTCTCGCCGGACGAGAAGACCATGTATATCGCGGAAACGCCGACCGGCCGTCTATGGGCTTATAATGTCGGCACGCCGGGCGAGGTCGTTCCGGGCGACACGATCTATCGCGGTGAACGCGGACGGCCCATCTGCGGTCTCGGCGGCTATCAGATGTTCGACTCGCTGGCGGTCGAAGCCTCCGGCAATGTCTGCGTCGCAACGCTGGTGAGCGGCTGCATTTCCGTCATTGCGCCGGACGGGAAATTGGTCGAACAAGTCGAGACGGGCGATCGCGTGACGACGAATATTGCTTTTGGTGGTCCCGAGCTGAAGACGGCGTACATCACGCTGTCGGGCAAGGGCGAGCTGATTGCGATGGACTGGCCGCGCGGTGGCCTGCCGCTGAATTTTCTGAACAAGTAACCGTAGTCGTCATTGCGAGCGTAGCGAAGCAATCCAGCTCTGCTTTTACTTGGCCCTGGATTGCTTCGTCGCTTCGCTCCTCGCAATGACGACAAACAAAGGACTGACCAATGCCGTGGCTTGAACCCGTTACGCTTTCTGGACCTCACGCCCGGCTCGAGCCTCTTGCCAAGGACCACTGCGACGGCTTGATCGCAGCCGCGCAGGACGGCGATCTCTCGAAGATCTGGTACACCGCGATCCCGTCGCCGGAAAAGATGGCCGCCGAGATCGATCGCCGTCTGGCGCTGCAGGCTTCGGGCGCGATGCTGCCTTTCACGGTGAAGGACGCCACCGGCAAGATCGCCGGCATGACCACTTACATGAATGTCGATGCCGCCAATCGCCGGGTCGAGATCGGCTCGACCTGGTACGGCAAGTGGGTTCAGCGCACGGCGCTCAATACGCAGTGCAAGCTGATGTTGCTGGGACACGCTTTTGAAAAGCTCGACTGCATCGCGGTGGAATTCCGCACGCATTTCTTCAACCACCAGTCCCGCCGCGCGATCGAGCGTCTCGGCGCCAAGCAGGACGGCATCCTGCGCAATCATCAGATCGCGCCAAACGGCACGCTACGCGACACGGTGGTGTATAGTATTTTGCCTGGTGAATGGCCGACCGTGAAGGCGCATCTCAATTATCAGCTGGATGAGAAGCCGCGGTAACGATCATTATACCCGGCGGGCTTAGCGCGGTTTTGCTCCGCCCTCATCCTGAGGAGCGCGCGTTGCGCGCGTCTCGAAGGATGGCTGCGTACTCCATTCATGGTTCGAGACGCGCGCAAGAGCGCGCTCCTCATCATGAGGGCGGAGGGTGGTGCCTATGCTGGCGGATAAATCCGGTCGATCAATTGTCGGCAATAGTCCGGCGTTGGCGGCTCCTGGCTGATCAGGATGCGATAGACGATGGGTGCGACGACGTGATCGATGACTTCCTCGATGTCGAACGGCGTCTCACCGCGTGCCTTGGCGCGTTCGGTGAGGGTCGTCAGGTGGTCATTGGTGAAACTGCAGCAGACACAGGACTGCCCCTCGGCTGCGTCCAATGTCCCGTCCCGCAGCAGCGCGCGGCCGACCGGCGATGACATTTCCTCGGCATATTGTTCGATGAAGGTGCGGAGGTCGGTTTCGATGGCGCCGGTATCGTCTGGCTCCCCGATCGGCCGGAGCCGGGCCACGGCGACGTCGGCCAGCAGCGATTGCAGGTCGCCCCAGCGGCGATAGATGGTCGAGGGCGTTACACCGGCCTCGGCGGCGATCTGTGGAACGGTGATCTGGTTTCGGGTGGAAAGGCCGCCCAATTTACGGACAGCATCGTGCACCGCGCTCTGGATGCGCGCGCTCCGGCCGCCTGTTCTGGTCCGCTCCTTTGTCGTCATGTCGTCTCCAGCGGATGAGCCATGCGAAAATGCTTAACGCAAAACATTTGCATTAAGCGCGCAGGCGTCCTAGTTTTGTTAAAGCGAATAATTAGCCTTTAGGAAGCCGCCATGCAAGGAAGCTCCGGAGATACCTGTGTTGGCGCCTCGCCAAGTGCAGAGCCCGCCAAGAAAGCGCCGCTCTGGGCGATGACGGCCTTCAGCTTTGTCTCTGCGGCCACGGTGGTCGGCAGCAGCAGCGCCGCGACGCCGCTCTATCGGCTCTATCAGGAGAGCATGCATCTTACGCCGCTGATGATCACGCTCGTCTTTGCGGTCTATGCGATCAGTCTCCTCGCGGCGCTGCTCACGGTTGGCGGCCTGTCGGACTATGTCGGACGGCGCCCTGTGATCCTCGGCGGTCTGATCGTCAATGCCGTGGCGATGATGCTGTTCTCCTACGCGGCCGATGTCGGGGACCTCATTCTCGCCCGCGCAGTGCAAGGGCTCTGTGTCGGTGCCTCGACGACGACGCTCGGCGCCGCCATTCTCGATAGCGACCGCACGCGCGGACCGCTGCTCAACAGTGTCAGCGCCTTTGTCGGCCTGATGGTCGGCGCGCTGGGCGCCGGGCTGCTCGTCACCTTCGCGCCCGATCCTTTTCACCTCGTCTATGAAGTGCTGTTCGTCATTACGGCGGTGCTGATCTTTCTATTGTGGTTCATGCCCGAGACGGTCTCGCGGAAGCCGGGAGCACTTGCGTCGTTGTGGCCGAATGTCCGCGTGCCAGCTCAGTCGCGTGCGGCCTTGATGCTCGTCACGCCGGCGAATGTCGCGAGCTGGGCGCTTGGTGGCTTTTATCTGTCGCTGATGCCGACCATCGTTGCCGTCACCATGGGTGTCAGTGCGCCATGGATCGGCGGTATCGTCGTGGCAACCTTGATGCTTGCAGGCGCGGTGTCGGTGGGCGTGCTGCGGCACTTGCCGGCCCGTCGGTTGCTGATCATCGGGACCACCGGCCTATCGATCGGCGTGATGGTCTCGCTGTTCGGTATCCAACAGCACAGCACAGTGCTGCTCTTCGTCGGAACGACGATCGCCGGCATTGGCTTTGGATCGTCCTTTGCGGGAATCCTGAGCTCCTTGCTACCGACCGCCGAAGCGCATCAGCGCGCGGGCCTGCTGGCGACGTTCTACGTGATTTCGTATCTGGCCTTCAGCCTGCCGGCGCTGGCGGCCGGCGTCTCGGTACCATTCGTGGGTTTGGCCACCGTAGCCTACGTCTACGGAGCCGTCGTCATCCTGCTCGCAATCATCTCGCTGGTCGCGACGCTGCGCGGCCCGGCATCGCGTCAGATCGCATCGGCGCGATAGAGCGTATCGACCGTCACGGTGCCGATGGCGCGCGATACGCAGGGGCAGATCTTGGCGTTGTCCAGCTTCTGATGGGCGCTGAAGAACACGTCGCGATGGTCGATTTCGCCGTCGATCGCGACCACGCCGATGGCGCAGATGCCGCATTCGCCGCGCTCACAGTCGGAGATCACCTCATGTCCGGAGTCGCGGAGTGCTGCCAGCATCGAACGGTTCTGCGGCACGACGATTTCAGTGCCGGTGCCTTTCAACCGGACGCGGAATTCCGTGGCCGGCAGCAGGCCGCTCGAGCCGAAGGTCTCGTAGCGCAGATCGGTTGGACGACGGCCGGCCGTCTGCCAGGCGCGGCGGGCGTCTTCGGTCATGCGCATCGGCCCGCAGATGATGGCGATCGCGTCGGCTGGCAAGGCTGCGAAGGTCTCCGCGAAATCGAGGCGATGGTCTTCGTCGCTGGCATGAATATGCAGATGGTCGCCGAGCAAGGCTGCCATATCGTCCAGATAGGCCGCATCGTTTCGCGTCTTCACCGCATAGTGCAGAGCTGCGTTCACGCCACGTTGGCATAGCGCATGCGCGACGGCAGAGATCGGCGTGATGCCGATGCCGCCGGCGATCAGGCAATAGTTGTCACGAGTCCAGTCGAGATCGAGCAGGGTGGAAGGCGCGGTGAAATCCAGTCGTGCGCCCGGCTGCAAGGCCCACATGGCTTGCGAACCTCCGCGGCTGTCCGGCGCCAGCCGCACGGCGATGCGCAACCGGTCCAGGCTGCGTGCGCCGACGATGGAATATGATCTCGTCTGCGGCTGTCCGTCGATCAGCAGGCTCACGGTGATGTGGCTGCCGGGCGGGAAGGCCTGCAGCGGCGCGTCCGGCTTCAGCGTGAATTCGCGGATTCCCGCCGTAAGATCGCGGATCGCCTCGACGGTGCCCGATGTCCAGTGATCGGCAAAGCGCATGGGGCGTCTCCTCAGTCCGTGGGCGATGTGGTGATCAAGGTCAGTGCAGGCAGCAGATCGAGATTGGTGCGGCTGCGCAGCGCCAGGCGCAAATTGCGCACCGCAAGCCGCGCGTGCTCGCGCATGATCGCCTCCGCCCGCGCGCTTTCACGGTTCTCGATGGCATCGACGACGATGCGGTGATGCTCCTGTGCGATGAGCAGGATGTTATGCGCTTCCGGCAGCGCCGACTGCGCCATCACGAAGGCGCTTGGCGATGCAAATGGCATGGCCGCAACACGATCGATCTGACGCACCACCGGCGGACTGCCGGACAATTCGGTGAGCAGCGCATGAAAGCGCGCATTGAGCGTTACATAGGCCGAAAAGGCTTCAACCGAAATCGGATCCTGCCGCACGAGCTGATCGAGATCGGCGAGACATTCCTTCAGCGGTTCGAGATGGCGCGCGCTGGCGCCGCGTTCAGCAGCAAGGCGGGCGGCCAAGCCCTCCATGGTACCGCGCAGCTCGATGGAATCGAGGATGTCGCGTTCCGAAAAGGCTTTCACCATAAAGCCGCCTGAGGGAATCGCCTGCAGCAGCCCTTCGTCCTCGAGCCTTACCAATGCCAGACGCACCGGCGTTCGCGATACGCCGGTGATATCGACCGCCTGCAGTTCCGAGATGCGTTCGCCCGACCGCAGCTGGCCGGACAGGATCATGTCGCGCAAGGCGAGCTGGGCGCGGACGGTCTGTGACACCGAGCGTTCGGACTCGCGGTCGCTCATGTTGCTACTCCGCCGCCTGCAGATGTGACCCGGTCTCCCGCGCGACCATCCGATCGATGAGGCGCCGCGCCCACATGGCGCCGGCGTCGATATTGAGATTGTAGAAGATGCGATCCGGATTTTCGTCCATGGCCCGCTGCTGGGCTTCGAGGACGAGTTCGTCTTCATGGAAAATGCCGGCGACGCCGTCGCGAATCTCTGTTGTCAGGCGCTGTTCGTGGCGACGGTAATTGCGCATGAACGACCAGAAATAGTGGCAGGTGGTCTCGGTTTCCGGCGTGATCGTGTTGAGCACGAAACCGTTGACGCCTTGGGACCGATCGCCTTCGGGTGCGCCGGTGTTCGCCGGTGCCACGCCGACATCGATGGCGATCGTGCAGGGCACCTCAAAACGGATGATCTGCCAGCGATCGACCGGTCCGGGCTTTTGCAATTGCGCGGCCCAGAACGGCGGCGCCGTGATGCCCTTCATCCAGCGCGTCACCGTGACGGTCTTGTCGCCGTGGCTGACGTCGAACGGTGCCTCGGCGACATCGTCCTGACCGATGCTGGAGCCGTGCACAAAAGTCTCATGGGTGAGATCCATGAGATTGTCCAGTACCAGCCGGTAGTCGCATTTGACGTGGATGGTCTTGCCGTCGCCGGCCCATTCCGGGTCGTCGTTCCAGTGCAGGTCGGGTACCAGCGAAGGATCGGCGAGTGCAGGGTCGCCCATCCAGAGCCAGACATAACGATGTCGCTCCACCACCGGATAGGAGCGCACACGGGCTGACGGGTTGATGGTTTCCTGCGAGGGCATGAAGGTGCAGCGGCCCTGCGCATTGTATTTGAGACCGTGATAGCCGCAGACGACGGTGTCGCCTTCGAGCCGGCCCTTGGAGAGCGGCACGAGCCGATGCCAGCACGCATCCTCCAGCGCGCTCACCCCACCATCGGCGCGGCGATACATCACCACATGCTTGCCGCAGATGGTGCGCGGAAAAAGCTGGCGCTTGATCTCCGTATCCCAGGCCGCGACGTACCAGGCATTCATCGGGAATGAAGCGGGCATGGTAATCCTCCTTCATGCTGTTCTGCGTTCCGCCTGTATACATTGGTGGCGGTTTGATCGGACGATATCGCATTATTCAGCTATTTTGGAAGATTAATGTATACAGAACTTCCGATTTCTTTTGATTGAGGTAACAAAAAACCGCCCAATCGGGCGGTTTTTCCGTCGCCTTGTATACTTGACCGTCAGACTTCCCGGCGGTTCAGGAATGCCAGCCGTTCGAACAGATGCACGTCCTGTTCGTTCTTGAGCAGCGCGCCGTGCAGCGGCGGAATCAATTTTCGGGGGTCACGCTCGCGGAGCTGTTCCGGCGACATGTCCTCGTTGACCAGCAGCTTGAGCCAGTCGAGCAGTTCGGACGTTGATGGCTTCTTCTTCAGGCCGGGCACGTCGCGCACTTCGAAGAAGATACGCATCGCTTCCGCGACCAGGCGCTGCTTGATCCCCGGGAAATGCACCTCGACGATCTGTGCCATGGTCTCGCTGTCGGGGAACTTGATGTAGTGGAAGAAGCAGCGGCGCAGGAAGGCGTCCGGCAATTCCTTCTCATTGTTCGATGTAATGATCACCACCGGTCGCTTCGAGGCCTTGATGGTCTCGCCGGTCTCGTAGACATGGAATTCCATGCGGTCGAGCTCGAGCAGCAGGTCGTTCGGGAATTCGATGTCGGCCTTGTCGATTTCGTCGATCAGCAGGACCGGGCGCGCGTCATGGGTGAAGGCTTCCCAGAGCTTGCCGCGTTTGATGTAGTTGGCGATATCCGAGACGCGGGGGTCGCCCAGCTGGCTGTCGCGAAGGCGCGAGACGGCGTCGTACTCGTAAAGGCCCTGCTGCGCTTTGGTGGTGGATTTGATGTGCCAGGTCAGCAATGGCGAGCCAAGCGCCTTGGCGATCTCCTCGGCCAGCACGGTCTTGCCGGTGCCAGGCTCACCCTTCACCAGCAGCGGGCGCTCCAGCACGATAGCGGCATTGACCGCGACCTTGAGGTCATCGGTGGCGACGTAGTCTTTGGTACCGGTAAATTTCATAAGCTGGCTTGCCTTGTTGTTCTTGCCGCGCGGCGACGCGGAGCAATGGAAAGATCGCGGGATGGGGGAACGGCTAGCGCCGGATCAGTGAGAGCACGACCAGGACGATGACGGCGCCCACGGTGGCATCGAGGATCGAGCCCAGCGTGCCGGTGGCCAGCGTGACATTCAGTTTTGGCAGCAGCCAGCCGGCGACCAGCGCGCCGATAATGCCGACCACGATATTGCCGAGCAGGCCGAAGCCGGCGCCGCGCACGATCAGTCCGGCGAGCCAGCCGGCAATGGCACCGATCACCAGTGCTGCGAGAATACTCATCCATTCATCCTTGGGCGCACCGGCGAATGCCGTGCATCGCTTGGAAGTTTAATTGAATTATCGGGCAGGTCCAGCCGGGCTGTCCGGGCCGGTGGGTGTAAATGCCACGACGCGGAACGTTGTGGCGGTCAACCCTGCTGCTCAAATTTCCGGCTGAAATCGTCCTGATCGAGCGCGCTCGATGCGACGACACAGTTGCGGCCGCGCCGTTTGGCCTCGTAGAGCGCAAGATCGGCTTCACCCAGCAACGCGTCCTCGCTGGTCGTCCGTGCATGGCGGCTCGCAACACCCACGCTGATGGAGAGATAGCCGCGTGCGGCGGCCTCGTTGGCGATATCCAGCGCGCGTACCCTAAACCTGACTGCCTCGGCGACGGTTACAGCATCCGCTTCCGCAGTACCGGGCAGGATGATGGCGAATTCCTCGCCGCCATAGCGTGCGGCGAGGGCGGACGTGTTGATGGTGGCGTCAGCCAGCACCGAAGCGACGCGCTTGAGGCAGCCGTCGCCAGCCTGGTGACCCATGCTGTCATTATAGCTCTTGAAATGGTCGATATCGATCAACAGCACCGAAAGCCGGTCGTCCTGTGCGAAGGCGCGGCTGAGGAAGTTGTCGAGGGTGCGGCGATTGGCGAGCCCGGTGAGGCCGTCGGTGGTCGCGAGTTCGGCAAGCCGCTCGTTCAGCGCGGTGAGTTCGTCCTGCATGACCTTGCGCAGGGTCACGTCGCGCAGCACACCGACAATCGCGATCCGATCGTCGGAATCCTCCGCTCGTTCGGCGCGTTTGAAGTTGATCTCGACCCATGCAGTCGATCCATCGTCGCGATAGGTGCGGAAGACGATGCTCTGCATGGTGGACGAACCGGTCAGCTTGGCATTGGCCTCACGGACAGCAGGAATGTCGTCTGGATGCACGAGTTCGAAACAGGACCGGCCGATCAGCGCAGCCGGATCGAGGCCGAGCACGAACTCGACCGAGTGCGACACATAGAGAAAATTGCCGTCCTGGTCGAGCAGGATCACCACATCGGCAATGTTGTCGGCGAGCAGACGATAGCGCGACTCACGCTCGCGCAGCGCCTTCTCCATGTTGAGGCGGAAGCGGAACTGGGTCGACAGCAAGGCGGCGAGCAGGATCACGCTGCACAGAAGGACGGCAGCCACGGCGATGTCAGACCAGAGGTGCTCGCGCCAGTCAGCCAGTACCAGTTTCTCCGGAACGGCGACGGTGACGATGACGGGGTAGGACGCGCTTTGCTCATAGCCGATATACTTGGTGACGCCGTCGAACGGCGACGTGACCCGATAGTAGCCGCTGTGGGCTTCCTTCAGCTTGTTCTGGAACAGTTGCGTACCTGACAGGTCTTTCCCGACATCGAGCGATGGCCAATGGGCCAGCACGATGCCGTCATTACGCAGCAGGCTGATGCCGGCTTGCTCGCCGAGGTCGAAGCTCTTGAAAATATCGTTGAAATAATCGCTCGCGATGGCCGCGATCACAACGCCGTTGAATCTGCCCTCCTGGTCGTTCAGGCGTCGCGTTAGCAAGATCGTCGTCTGATCTGTGAGGTGCGACAGCAGCGGATCGTTGAGGCGCAGGCCGGGATCGTCATTCTCCCTGTGAAAGATGAAGGCGCTACGGTCGGAGTCGTTGTGCGGCGGCATCTTTGGCAGAGAAGAGTAACGCCATTCGCCGGCAGCATCGAGGACACCGAATCCGCGTATTTGCGGCAGCGATTTGATGACATTGACGAGAAACTGGTTGAACCGGTCGGGACGTGGGTTCTGATATTTCAGCAGGTCGACCATGCCGGTCATCGCGACGTCCGCGGCCTGAAACGTATGCGACGTTTGTTCCTGGAGCGAATGCGCGAGATTTCGGACGCTGACCTCGCTCTGCAGCAAAGCGCCGCGCCGCGCATCGATCGTCTTCCACAGGATGAGGCCGAGTACGCAGGCGCTCATCGCCAGCACGAATACCGCAACGATCACACCGGGGGCCGATAGCCTGCTCGGGGAACGTGCTGTCGATGTGGTCGCTATAGCCATGCTTGCTGCATTCAAAGTCGGATCGTCAGCATGATCCGTTGCCTTCATGATAACTGCCGATCCGCAGTGTAGGCGTGACACTCTCTCATGGGTTTGCCGTCGCCGGAAGGGTTGAAGCAAATATCTGCCGCCGCAACGGCCATGTCACAATACCGTTCAGCGGAATTCGGCGTTGGCCTTGAACCGCCGCGAGACGTGGTGGCGCCATATGGCAGGGGATGTGACCTTCCGCGCAACTATCTACCGCCGTACCCTTGACGGACGCCGGGGCTCGGGCAATCTGTCGATTATGTTCCTGCAATTTTTCACTTCGCTGCGCGATGCGCAGGTTCCCGTCACGCTGCGTGAATATCTCACGCTGATGGAAGCGCTCGATGCCAATCTCGCCGATCAGTCGGTTGAGCACTTCTACTATCTCTCTCGTGCTGCGCTGGTGAAGGACGAGCGCAATCTCGACAAATTTGACCGGGTGTTCGGCTCGACCTTCAAGGGGCTCGAGAATCTGCTCGATGCCATGGAGAAGGCGGAAATCCCGGAAGAGTGGCTACGCAAGCTGGCCGAAAAATATCTCACCGACGAAGAGAAAAAGCAGATCGAGGCCATGGGCTGGGACAAGCTCATGGAGACGCTGAAGAAGCGCCTGGAAGAGCAGAAAAAACGCCATCAGGGCGGGAACAAGTGGATCGGCACGGCCGGTACCTCGCCCTTCGGTGCGCAGGGTTACAATCCCGAAGGCATCCGCATCGGGCAGGAGAAGAGCCGTAATCAGCGCGCCGTGAAGGTCTGGGACAAGCGCGAGTTCAAGGACCTCGACGGCAATGTCGAACTCGGCATTCGCAACATCAAGGTGGCGCTGCGCCGGCTCCGTAAATTCGCCCGCACCGGTGCGCCGGATGAACTCGATCTCGACACGACCATCCGCGAGACCGCCAATCACGGCTATCTCGATGTGCATATGCGCCCCGAGCGGCGCAATGCGGTGAAGGTTCTGGTGTTCTTCGACATCGGCGGCTCGATGGACTCGCATATCGAGCAGGTCGAGGAATTGTTCTCCGCGGCCAAGAGCGAATTCAAGCACATGGAGTATTTCTACTTCCACAACTGTCTCTATGAAGGCGTGTGGAAGCAGAACAAGCGCCGCTTCACCGATCGTACGCCGACCTGGGACGTGCTGCACAAATACGCTCACGACTACAAGGTCGTATTCGTCGGCGATGCATCGATGTCACCCTATGAGATTATGGTGCCGGGCGGCTCGGTCGAGCATGTTAATGAAGAGGCCGGTTCGGTCTGGCTGGAGCGCGTCACGCAGACCTATCCGAATACGATCTGGCTCAATCCGGTGGCGCAGCGGCACTGGGACTATTCGGAATCGACGACGATCATCCGCCGTCTGTTTTCCGAACGCATGTATCCGCTGACCATCGAAGGCCTCGAAGCCGCGATGAAGGAATTGGTGAGGAAGGCATGACCCAGAAGATAACCCGTGGCTATAAAGCCCTGCTCGACGAGGCTAATGCGCAGATCGAGACGATGAGCGCCGACGACGTGATCAAGGCTGCGCAGAGCCCCGATGTGGTCATCGTCGATATCCGTGACCCCCGCGAGATCGAGCGCGAAGGCAAAATCCCAGGCTCTTTCTCCTGCACGCGCGGTATGCTGGAATTCTGGATCGATCCGGAAAGCCCTTATGGCAAGCCGATCTTCCAGGAAGACAAGAAGTTCATCTTCCATTGCGCATCGGGCTGGCGCTCGGCGCTTGCCGCCAAGACGGCGGCCGACATGGGGCTTAAGCCGGTCGCCCATCTCGGCGGCGGTTTCACCGCCTGGCGCAATGCCGGCGGCGCGGTGGAAAAGGTCGAATCGAAGGCGCCGAAAGGCTGAGCCGGTCGAAGCTCATCACGATCATTCGTCATGCCCGGCCAGCGCGAGGCAAGCTTCGCTAGACGTGCCGGGCATCCACGTCTTTACTGTCGCCTTATAGAATGACGTCGTAAATGGCCGGGACGGACCCGGCCATGACGCCATGTTGAGAGGTACTCATGACCGACACCGATCCGCTCGTCTCCACCGAATGGCTCGCCGCGCATCTCGGCGACTCCAAGGTCAAGGTCGTCGACGCCTCCTTCAAAATGCCCGGCGTGCTGCCGCTGCCGATCGAGGATTATCTCGCCGCGCATATTCCCGGTGCGGTGTTCTTCGATGTCGATGCGGTGTCGGATCATTCGGTGGACCTGCCGCATATGTTTCCGAACGAGGAACAGTTCGCGCGGGACATCGGCGCGCTCGGCATTTCGTCGGATGACACGGTGGTGCTTTATGACGCTGGAGGCTGGGTCGCCGCGCCGCGCGCATGGTGGATGTTTCTGTCTTTCGGCCACGCGAATGTCAGGATCCTCGATGGCGGGTTGAAGAAGTGGCGTGCCGAAGGTCGCTCGGTGGACGTCGGCCAAGTGAAGCCGGCGCCGGGAAGGTTCGCCGCAAAATTCGATCCGTCCTGTGTGCGCAGCAAGGCGCAACTCGTTGCCAATCTCGACAGCCGCACCGAGCAGACCATCGATGCACGCGCCGCCAACCGCTTCGAGGGCAGCGTCGCTGAGCCGCGGCCAGGTCTGCGGTCAGGCCACATCCCCGGCAGCCGCAATCTGCCCTATAACGAGCTGTTCGATGCTGCGACCGGCACCATGAAGCCGCTCGACGATTTGCGAAAGGCGTTCGACAAGGCCGGTCTTGATCTTCGAAGACCCGTCGTCACCACCTGCGGCTCCGGTGTCTCCGCCGCCGTGCTCACGCTGGCCCTGTATCGTCTGGGCGTGCGCGGCTCGGCGCTCTATGACGGCTCATGGTCGGAATGGGGGCTGCAGGATGGGCCACCGGTCGCAACCGGGCCTGCCTGATCCGCATCGGCTCAGCGGAGCTGCGACAATCCGAATGGATCCTGTTGCTGCGCGACCGGCGCCACTGCCGGCATGGCGCGCGCAGCCACACGTCGTTTTCTGACGGCCGGCTTTTTCATCACTTTCTTCACGGGCTTCGCCTTGGGCGGTTCCGCGGTCGGGCGCGAACTGGGGAGCGGCACCGGTTCGGTGTGGATTGTCGGCCCACCGAGCACGGCCACCTTGCTCGACGACAGCTGGGCATCTTCGGCGGTGAGCGTCGCGGTCGGCAATTCCATGATCGTCGCCGTCGGCAACGAGATGCTCGCGGTGGTTTCGGGAACCGGCGCGGTCTGAAGGGGGGCAGGGGCAGGTTCCGACGTCTGGGCCGGTGCGGCTGCCACGACCATGGCGGGCTCGCTCGGCGTCGCGGGAGAAGCTTCGATGGAAACAGGCTTCTCGGCCTCCAACGCAGGCGCAATGATGGCTGTTGCGATCGGTTCGGGAGCGGAGTCGGTCTTGGCCTCGGTTGTCGCGGCCGATGGCGTCGATTCGCCGCTCTGTATGGCCGGCGACAGCGTCGGGTCAGAGACCTCGGTGACGCGCGGTTCGAGCCGCAACATCGCCAGCGAAGGCGGCGGATCCGGCTGCCGGCCGAAATCGGGAACCGGCGGCGGTCGGTGGTTCGGAAGACTGGCGAATTCCTCGTGGGCACTGCGCAGCAGCGCAGCGGCGCCCATGCCGAAAATGACCAGGGAAACCGCAAGGACGACGGCGGCGCACAGGAAACGAATGCCGGGAAGCATGACTGCTGTTCCGCCTTCGACCGATACAAAGGCTTTCGAACCAGGGGAACGCGGTGAAGCACACAGGGGACGGCTGTTTCGCCAGCGCGAATCAGTCCCACGAAGAATACCGCAGCGTCCCGCAAACCGTTTGTTAAAAGATGCGGGGCACAAACGACGCATGGGTTGCTGTGGTGTGAAGAGCCATCGGCGTGCGGCATGTTGGCCACGCCCACCGGCAATCGTGCGAATGTGAAGGAAATGCGGGGCTTTTTCCCGGATTTGTCTTGAATGCGCCGTGATCCTGCGCGATCTGACCTTTCAACCCCGATTTCTGCTCGAAGCTTTGACAAGGGCAATGATGATCAAGCGTTTTCTAACGACGTTCGCGACTCTGGCTCTCAGCAGCGCCGCCGGGCACTCGCTCGCGGTTGCGCAGGGCTACCCGCAAGCATCGCCCAGCGGCTACTCCATTCCGGCAGAGCCCGGCTATCCGCCCGGCGGCTATCCCGCCAGCCCGCGCGGCAGCGCCATGGACGCAATGCCTGATTTCGATTCGCTGGACGAGGACGAGGCTCCGTCGCGTAACGGCCGCCCTCAGGCGGGACTTTCCAGCCCCGGTATCGCCAACCAGGGGCCGGTGATGTCTCCGGACGATCCGCGCTATGGCCGCCCGATGCAGCAGCCGCAAACCTATTCCTATCGCGGCCCGGCCGAATCCTATCGTGGCCCGGCTGAGGCCGGTCCGCGCCCGCCGGAAGGCGTTGGCGCGCAGGCCTATGGCGCCCCGGCTTACGGCGGACAGCCGCCGGCCCCGGTCACCGGCTCGGTGCAGCCGGGTGATCCCGCCATGGGCGCCAATGGTCGCTCGGTGATGGTTGCGTCGCTGCCGCCGGAAGAACAACCCGATGCCGGTCCCGTCCAGTTGCCGCCGAATCTGCGCCGCCAGGAAGTGAACTTCGTCACCAAGGAGCCGCCCGGAACGATCATCGTCGATACGCCGAACTATCACCTGTATTACGTGCTCGGGAACAACCGCGCGATGCGCTACGGTGTGCGCGTCGGCCGCGACGGTTTCACCTGGAACGGCGTGCAGAAGATCACCCGAAAGGCCGAATGGCCCGATTGGCATCCGCCGGCGGAAATGATCGAGCGCCAGCCCTACCTGCCGCGCTTCATGGCGGGCGGCGAGGGCAACCCGATGGGGGCCCGCGCCATGTATCTCGGCTCGACCGTTTACCGCATCCACGGCACCAATCAGCCATCGACCATCGGCAAGTCGGTCTCGTCCGGCTGCATCGGCATGCTGAATGAAGACGTGTCGGACCTGTTCGAGCGCGCCAAGGTCGGCACCCGCGTGGTGGTGTGGCCGGGTAAGCCGCCGGCGACCACCGCGGCGGCGGGGCCGGTTCCGGGCCCAAGTGCCAGTGCCGCCCCGATGCCGGCCGCCAATATCGCGCCGCTGCCGGGCACGCAGCCCTCCGCGGTGCAGCCGCTGCCGGCGCCGGTGACGGTTCGCTGATTTCGAGCGGCTGACGTCCAAACAGAACGGGCGCGGTGTGAAAGCACCGCGCCCGTTCTGTTTGGGAAGGTGATCGCCGGTTAGTTCAACGGGCGCACCGGCTCGCCTTTCAGGAAAGCGCCGATAGCCTCGATCATCTCGGCGTAAATGCGCTTGTAGTTCTCCGCGGTGACATAGCCGAGATGCGGCGTGATCACGACATTGTCGAGCTTGCGCAGCGGGCTGTCGATGGGGAGCGGCTCGTGCGCGTAGGTGTCAATGCCGGCGCCTGCGATCTTCCCGGCCTGCAGGGCTTCGAGCAGCGCGTCTTCGTCCACGATAGGTCCGCGCGCCGTGTTAATCAGATACGCGGTCGGCTTCATGCGTACGAGGTCCTCGCGCGATACCAGCCCGCGCGAGCGATCGCTGAGGACGACATGAATGGTGATGACGTCCGATTGCGAGAACAAGTCTTGCTTCGTCGCATAGGTCACGCCGGCCTCGGCGCAGGCCTCCGGCGTCAGATTTGTGCTCCAGGCCAGCACCTTCATGCCGAGCGCCTGCGCGATTCTGGCGACTTTGGTGCCGAGCTTGCCGAGTCCGATGATGCCGAGCGTCTTGCCTTCGACATCCTCGCCGAGTGTGACTTGCCACGGCTCGCCAGCCTTCATGCGCGCATGTTCGAAGCCGATTTTCCGCGTCAGTTCCAGCATTAGACCGATGGTGAGACCTGCAGTCGGATTCCCCACCATGGCGGTACCGCAGACCGTGACACCATGCGCCTTGGCAGCGGCGAGATCGATCGCGGCATTGCGCATGCCCGATGTGATGAGCAGCTTCAGTTTCGGGAGCGCGTCGAACAGCGTGCGAGGGAACGGCGTGCGCTCGCGCATCGCACAGACGATCTCGAAATCCTTCAGCGCGGCTGCGGCCTCGTCGCCCGAGGCGAACGGCGTGTCGAACACCGTGATATCGATGCGGTCGCCGAGCTTGGACCAGTCGGCCAGTTTCAGGGCCACATTCTGATAGTCGTCAAGGATTGCACAGCGCAGCGGGGTCATGAAGTCGGTCCATCCGGTCAGGTGACGACGAGCAGAGGTCGTCAGGGGATGGAGACATTGCGCGACACGCGAGAGTACGCAAGCGCCGCAGCCCGCAATTCGGGGGCGATCAGCTCAATGTGAGGGCGGCGACTTTTCCTTGGCGCGGCAGGCGGGGCCGGGACCGCGCATATAATGCTGTTCCGGATGGTAGGGATTGAAGGCCGCGACGAAGAACGTCTGCCAGAACTGCCGGATTTCCTTCAGCAGTCCGGCAGACGCGATTTTGGCGTCGGCGCGGGCGGCTGAAGGGACTGATGCAATATTCGCCATGACGGGCTCCGCCTGTCTGCCCACGGCTACGGCCGCGGCGGGCGTGAGGAATCGCCCTGTCCGCACAGTGGTCGCCAGTCGTTAAAAAGCGGTTCGAATTGTCATGATCCGGCAGCGTCCGGAAGCTAGCGTTACCAGATGCTTAAAGCCCCCGGTTGCCCTTTGGGGGCAGCGCCGCTACATCGGTGGCAACCCGATTTCCACGCTTCAGCTCCGGATTCAAGGATCCCACTCCTTTAAGGATCAATATGGCTCGCCAGTTCGTCTATTTCATGCAGGGCCTCACCAAGGCCTATCCGACCCGCAAGGTGCTGGATAACGTTCATCTGTCGTTCTATCCGGACGCCAAGATCGGCGTGCTCGGCGTCAACGGTGCTGGTAAGTCGACCCTGCTCAAGATCATGGCGGGCATCGACAAGGACTATACCGGCGAAGCCTGGGTCGCCGAAGGCGCTCGTGTCGGCTATCTCGAACAGGAACCGCATCTGGATCCGGCCAAGAATGTTCGCGAGAACGTGATGGAAGGTGTCGCCAAGCAGAAGGCGATCCTCGATCGCTACAACGAACTGGCGATGAACTATTCCGACGAGACCGCCGATGAGATGACCAAGCTGCAGGACGAGATCGAGGCCCAGGGCCTGTGGGATCTCGACAGCAAGGTCGACCAGGCGATGGACGCGTTGCGCTGCCCGCCCGACGATGCCGACGTCACCAAGCTGTCGGGTGGTGAACGCCGCCGCGTGGCCCTGTGCCGCCTGCTGCTCGACCAGCCGGAACTGTTGCTGCTCGACGAACCGACCAACCATCTCGACGCCGAATCCGTGTCGTGGCTGGAAGGTCATCTGCGCAACTATCCGGGCGCCATCCTGATCGTGACCCACGATCGTTACTTCCTTGATAACGTTACTTCGTGGATTCTTGAACTCGATCGCGGCCGCGGCATCCCTTACGAGGGCAACTATTCGTCCTGGCTGGTGCAGAAGCAGAAGCGCCTTGAGCAGGAGGGCCGCGAGGACGCCGCGCATCAGAAGACGCTGGCCCGCGAGCAGGAGTGGATCGCATCGTCTCCCAAGGCCCGCCAAGCCAAGTCAAAGGCGCGCTACCAGCGCTACGAGGATCTGCTCAAGCAGGCCAGCGAGAAGCAGAGCCAGACGGCGCAGATCGTCATTCCGGTGGCCGAGCGTCTCGGCGCCAATGTCGTCGATTTCGAACATCTGAGCAAAGGCTTCGGCGATCGCGTGCTGATCGACGATCTCTCCTTCAAGCTGCCGCCCGGCGGCATTGTCGGCGTCATCGGGGCTAACGGCGCCGGCAAGTCGACATTGTTCAAGATGATCACCGGGCAGGAGAAGCCGGACGGTGGCACCATTACCGTCGGCGAGACCGTGCAGCTCGGCTATGTTGATCAGTCACGCGATGCGCTGGATGACAAGGCGACCGTCTGGGAGGAAATTTCCGGCAAGAACGAGCTGATCCTGCTCGGCAAGAAGGAGGTCAATTCGCGCGGCTATTGCTCGGCCTTCAACTTCAAGGGCGGCGACCAGCAGAAGAAGGTCGGCTCGCTGTCGGGCGGTGAACGCAACCGCGTGCATCTCGCCAAGATGCTGAAGTCCGGCGCCAACGTTCTTCTGCTCGACGAACCGACCAACGATCTCGATGTCGACACGCTCCGGGCCCTCGAAGAGGCGCTGGAGGATTTCGCCGGCTGCGCCGTGATCATCAGCCATGATCGCTGGTTCCTCGATCGTATCGCCACGCACATCCTCGCATTCGAAGGCGATAGCCATGTCGAGTGGTTTGAAGGAAACTTCCAGGACTACGAGAAGGACAAGATGCGTCGTCTCGGTCAGGACAGCATTATCCCGCATCGCGTGAAGTACAAGAAACTGACGCGCTAAGGGGAGACGGCGGGATGTCGGACTGGAGCGCGCAGCAATATCTGAAATTCGAGGATGAGCGGACCCGCCCGGCGCGGGATCTGCTCGCGCAGGTGCCGCTGGCAGAAGCGCGCAAAGTCGTCGATATCGGCTGCGGCCCTGGTAACTCCACCGAACTTCTCGTCAGGCGCTGGCCGGAAGCTGCGGTGGTCGGCGTCGATACCTCTGCCGACATGCTTCGCCAGGCCCGCGAGCGGCTGCCGGCACAGACTTTCATCGAAGCCAATATCGCCCATTGGGTGCCGCCGGCCGGCAGTGACGTGCTGTTCGCCAATGCGGTGTTCCAGTGGGTGCCCGATCATCTGAAGCAGCTCAAGCGCCTCGCCACCGGCTTGCCGCCAGGCGGCGTGCTGGCCGTGCAGATGCCGGACAATCTCGACGAGCCCAGCCATGTGCTGATGCGTGAAGTGGCTTACATGGAGCCGTGGCGCAAGCAGCTCTCGAAGGCAGTGGAGCTGCGCGACTCCTTGCCGAAGCCGGGCACCTATTACGATGCGCTGCAGCCGATCTGTTCGCGCGTCGATATCTGGCACACCGTGTACAATCACGCGTTGGCAGACGCCGCGGCGATCGTGGAATGGGTGAAGGGCACCGGCCTGCGTCCCTTCGTCGATCCGCTCGAAGGTCCGGATCGCAAGGCCTATCTTGCCGAATACACCGCGCGCATCGCAGCGACCTATTTGCCTCACGCGGACGGCAAGGTGCTGCTGCGCTTTCCGCGAATCTTCATTGTCGCTGTGAAGTAGGACCGATGCGGCCAGTTGCCGCGCGGTCGGACATCATGATGTCGGGAACCACCCGCTATAAGCCCGCATTGCAGACCGCACCGAAGATTCTCCCGACAACGAGACCTCCCGCATGTCCATGACGCCTGAAACACCGCTCCCGCCGAAGCGCCATGCGATGCGCCCGATCCCGGTGCTGATCTTCGGATCGCGCTGGCTGCAGCTGCCGCTCTATATCGGGCTGATCATCGCCCAGGGCGTCTATGTGGTGCTGTTCCTGAAGGAATTGTGGCATCTCATCACCCATAGCTTCGATTTCAGCGAGCAGCAGATCATGCTGGTGGTGCTCGGCCTGATCGACGTGGTGATGATCTCGAACCTTCTGGTGATGGTCATCGTCGGCGGCTACGAGACCTTCGTGTCTCGCCTCAACCTGCGGGGACATCCGGACGAGCCGGAATGGCTCAGCCACGTCAATGCCAGCGTGCTGAAGATCAAGCTGGCGATGGCTATCATCGGCATCTCGTCGATCCATCTGCTGCGCACCTTCATCGAGGCCGGCGGGCTCGGCAATACCGGTTCGCGCACCACGAATTTCACCGAAACCGGCGTGATGTGGCAGACCATCATCCATGTGGTGTTCATCATCTCGGCGGTGGGCATCGCTTATGTCGACAAGCTGTCGAACAGCGTCGAGGTGAACGGGGCCGGGAAGCACAAGGCCGATCACGGAGCGCACGGGCATTGAAGGCACAACGCAGGCAATCAGCTCTTCGCGCGCTGCTTTGCGGCGCTCTGATCGCCTTCGTGCTGCCTGCATCCCTCGCATCCGCTGCCGACGCAGCTTTCAACAGTTTCATCGCCTCGCTCTGGCCCGAAGCCCAGAAAGCCGGCGTATCGCGGCGGATCTTTGACGACGCGACGCGCGGCCTCGAGCCCGACTACAAGCTGCCCGATCTCCTGCTGCCCGGGCGTCCCGCGACGGGAGCGCCGGCGCAGGCGGAATTCGTGCAGGTGCCGGCCGACTATCTGAAGGAAGCCAGCATCGCACGCCTCGCAGCGGAGGGGCGCCGCCTCTACGATCAACATCGCAAGACACTGCAGGCCATCGAGCGGCAGACCGGTGTGCCCGGCGCCATCATCCTGGCGATCTGGGGCCGCGAGACCGACTACGGCCGTCACAGGCTGCCTTATGATGGCATCCGCACGCTGGCGACGCAGGCCTATGTCGGCCGTCGCAAGGAGCAGTATCGCGGCGAATTCATCGCGGCGCTGAAGCTCATCGAGAGCGGCGTGGTCTCGCGTCAGGATCTGCGCGTGTCGTGGGGCGGCGCCACCGGACTGACGCAATTCCTGCCGTCCGAACTCGAGAAGCACGGCGTCGATTTCGACGGTGACGGCAAAGTGGATATCTGGAAGTCCGTGCCGGATGCGCTGGCCTCGGCTGCTCAGCAGCTCGTCAACAAGGGCTGGCAGCGTGGCCTTCGCTGGGCCTATGAAGTGCGCGCACCGGCCAATGCCGATTGCACCATGGGCGTGCCGGAAGTGACACGACCGATCGGGGAGTGGATCCGTGCCGGCTTCGCACCAGTGCGCGGCGAGAGGGTGAGTGCTGCCGAACAGGCGCAGCAGGCCTCGCTGCTGCAGCCGGAGGGCATCTACGGCCCGGCCTTTCTGACGACGAAGAACTACTTCGTCATCAAGGAATACAATTTCTCCGATCTCTACGTTTTATTCGTCGGCCATGTCGCGGATCGTATCGCGGGCGGTCAGCCCTTCGCCACGCCATGGGCGGCGACCAAGCAGCTCCGGAGTACCGATGTCGAGGCGATGCAGCGCCACCTCACGTCGCTCGGGCTCTACAGCGACAAAGTCGATGGCAAGGCCGGTATGAAGACGCGCGCGGCGCTCGGCGCCTTTCAGAAATCAGCGCGCCTCAAACTCGATTGCTGGCCGAGCGAAGCCGTGCTGCGGGCCATGAATGCGCGATAAGATGACTGCGATAAGTATGCCCCGCATACAAAAGAAAAACCCGGCAGCGTGAGCTGCCGGGTTTTTGATTGAGGCCGTGAGGCTGCGCTTAGTCGCAAACCTCGACCGGGCGGTAGCGCCAGACGCCGCGATAGTCGTCCCAGACGCGCTGACGCACGACGCGGCAGGCCGGTTCGACATACACGGGGGCAGGCGCGTAGCCGTAGCCGTAGACCGGCGCGGGACGGCTGGCAGCGATGGCGCCGCCGAGCAGGGCGCCGCCGATCAGGCCGCCGGCAACGCCGGCAGCAATACGGCCGCCATCGGCCTTGGCGGCGGGCGCCACGGCCACAAGCGAAGCCGCAATCGTCGCAGCGGCAACCAGAGCGGAAACAGTCTTCTTCATTTCAAGTCTCTCCCACAAGGACGCCGCGAGCGGCGCGTTAAAGGTTCTCACGCGAGATTCGAACTGACAGCCATTTCAAAGCCCAACCGTCAATCCGGCGTAAACACTCACGAAGCAGTGGCTCGAAAAAGCGGTTTTTTCGCGCCACTTCAAGCCATGCACACCGGAATTGATCTGGTTCGATGTGCAGTGAATTTCTCAGACCTCAACCACAAACGCGAACGCGGCGGAAGCGCCAGCCATAGCCATCCCAGAAGCGCTGGCGCTGCCAGTAGCAGCCGCCGTAATAGCCGGGGCCGGCGACGTAGGCCGGGCCGCCATAGTAGCCGTAACCGGGGCCATAGTAACCTGGCCCATAGTAACCTGAGCCGGCAGCGATAGCGCCGCCAAGCAGGGCGCCGCCAATCAGGCCGGCCGCGACACCAGCTCCGACGCCGCCGCCGTGATGCCAGTGTTGTGCGCTCGCGGTGGTCGGCGCGGCCGCAACGGCCAGCGTGGCAACGGCGGCAAGGGCCATCAGGGTCTTCTTCATGGCGTCACCTCATTCGCTTCCGATACGCATCAAGTAGCGCAGTATGCGGCCAAAAGTTTCACATCCGACTTGAATGATCAATGAACGTAACCGCGCTGATTTGGCCGCAAATTTATAGCCGGCAACAATTGGACGCAGGGTCGGGCGAACGGGTTCAAGGGTGGGTTTTGCGGTTTTATATTACCCTTGATAAGGCTGCGAAGGCCGAATTTTCCCATGTTTAGATTCGTTCCAGATTGTGCAGGCGGATCAGTAGTTTGGAATAGCTTGAAGGTGCGCGTTTTGGCTTTGCATCCGGGCGGGAGCTTCCATATCCAGAATGTGTACCGACCTGCGAGCGTGCCTTCAGCTAATGATCGTTTGTTCCTGCAACGTCTTTTCAGACCATGATATCCGCAAGGCCGTCGCCGGGGCTCAGCCTCCGCGGACGCCAGGGCAGGTCTATGGTTGTCTAGGCTGCAGCGCCCAGTGCGGGCGATGCGCGCGGACGATCAAGAAGATCATGGACGAGGCGCTCGGCGCTTGTGCCAAATCTTGCTGCGCCGGCTGCCCGCATACGGCGGCTCATGGCTCGGCGGCCGAGATCGAGATGCCCGTACCGGTTGAGATGAACGCTGCTGCGACTCTCGGCGTTGCCGCCTAAGACCCTCTCATCACAAAACAATCCGAATTCTTTTAATTTCGGCGCGTTGCGGATCGCGGCAGGCTTGTCCTCCCTCTGAAACTAATTTAGAAGCATTCTAAATTCAGTTCGGGCCATTTTGGTTTGGCCGGGCAAGAGGAGAGAGTCATGAAAGGCGACCCGAAAGTCATCGATTATCTCAACAAGGGTCTGCGCAGCGAGCTGACGGCCATCAACCAGTATTGGCTGCATTTCCGCCTGCTCAACCACTGGGGTCTCCTGGACATGGCCAAGATGTGGCGCAAGGAGTCCATCGAGGAAATGCACCACGCCGACCGCTTCACCGACCGAATTCTGTTCCTGGACGGTTTCCCGAACATGCAGGTGCTCGATCCGCTGAAGATCGGCCAGAACGTCAAGGAAATCATCGAATGCGATCTCGCCGCCGAGATCGGCGCCCGCACGCTGTATGAAGAAGCGGCGACTTATGCACACAGCGTCAAGGATTACGTGTCGCGCGACCTGTTCGAGTCGCTGATGAAGGACGAGGAAGGCCATATCGATTTCCTCGAAACCCAGCTCGACCTCATCGAGCGCATCGGCATCGAACTCTACACCCAGAAGCACATGGGCGGCCTCGAAAGCGAGTTCTAAGCTCATCAGCATGATCCCCAAAAGTGGGGACCGGCTTTCGGGAACGATCGTGCTTTGCTGAAAGCGTTGCCTGGCGTCCTAGAGCATTTTTGACCTTGGTAGAGCTGTGCCCCGGGCGCGCTGCAGTGTGTAACGCTGCTGCGCAGGACCGGGACCGTGCAAAGCTCGGCGTTTGTTGCGGTCCCGGCTCTGCGAAGCGGCATAAAGAATGCCGCATCGCGTCCGGGACACGATCCATCAAAGCAGAAACTGCCTAATAGATGCCGGGCAGTCTCACCCGTCCCGTCCCGGGATGAGGCGGCGCCGGCATGTCGCAATTCGTGAATGCTGCCCGGATCGCCGTCCATGCGCCGGACACGGGATATTCGACCGCGGTGCGTCCGCCGTCGATCGATCTGATTCTCACATACAGCGTCCGCGCCTTTTCCAGTTCGGCAACGAAGGTGGCAATTGCCTCGCGGTCCTCGATGATGACAACCCTGTTGTTGCGCAGGATGCGCACGGCCACGCCTTCATGGCCGGGCAGGTCATCGAAGCGATAGCCAAGCACGGTGTTCGCGCGGGTGCCGATCCGGAAGTCGAACGCGAAGCGGATCAGAGGCTCCCTGCGTTCCAGACATGTAAGCAGGAGCGACGAGACGCGTGGATATTCGACATTGCTGTTCGAGGCTTCCGCGTAAACGAAAGCGCCTGGCAACTCGGCGCCGCTCACGCGATCGAACTGATGCGTAATCCACCAGTCGTGGACTCTTGTCTCGCCCGCCTCGGTGACGAAGGGATCGCGTGCACAGCCGCAAAGCGCAAGGCTTGCAGCCAAGACAACGCAAATGGACGCCACGCCACGCACAAAAGCTCTCCCCAAGCTGACATAATATGCAACTTTAGGGTGTCATTTGCAATATCGGGTGTGGCGTCAGTCCGGCGGTCGTGATGGACCTGTGGCGGCGGTCGCTACAGGTTCTTTCGGTAGGCGATTTCGATTTCACCCTGGGTCATGGGGGTCTCGCCCGCGGACTTGGTGTCGGCCTTGGTCTGGTCGAACACCATTTCCGAGATCGACGGCATCACGTCACGTTTTACCTGCACGTCCGGTGACCACAGCTTTGAGCGCATCAGCGCCTTGCCGCAATGGAAATAGGCTTCGGTGACAGTGATGCACAGGACCGCGCGCGGCGGCTTGCCGAACTCTTCCATGGTCGCCATCAGTTCCGGATCCTTCGACAGTCTGGCGACGCCGCTGACGCGCAGCGTGTCGTCGATGCCGGGGACGAAGAAGATCAGCTGCACATGGCCGCTGCCGTTCAGCACGTTCTGGAATGTATCGATACGGTTGTTGCCGGGACGATCCGGCAGCCGCAATTCGGTGGGCGAAGCGATCTGCACGAAACCGACACCACCGCCGCGCGGCGACGCGTCGACAGTGCCGTCGGGGCCGGACGAAGCGAGCACGCAGAAGGGCGACAGCGAGATGAACTTGCTGGAATGCATATCCAGAGTCGGCCGCGCTTTCGCGATCACACGCGGATGCGGGGCGGGGTAAATTTCGCGCAGCTTTTCGGTGGTCACGTCGGTCACGGCAGTCTCCGGTCGAAATAATGGTATTTGAGCTAGCACGCAGTCATCGCGCCGCAAAGCATGTCGGCCGCACGCCCGGTCAGGATCGATCGACGATCACCGTGTTAGGCCGGTCGTTGCCGGCGGCCGTCTCCTCATGCCATTTGCCGTTCTCGTCCTCGTAGGAAATCACTTCGGTGCGGCCGGGCGTGCGTTGTTCCGCTGCGGCGCGGCGGGCGGCGGCAAGGGCGCGCTCGCGGGTCGGATAGGGTTCGGAAAACACGGCGCCGACTTTATAGGCCCAGCCGCCATCATGTTCGACGATCACATAGGTCACTTCCGCCATGTCGCTCTCGCTTGTCTTGCGCCGCCCCGCCGGGATCATACCGCATCGGCGGGCACGAAGCAGCTGATGACGACGCCGTCGCCGCGGCGGATATACCAGACCACCGCTTCGCCCACCGGATTGCCGCGATCGCGGATGATGGCGCGATCAGGAACCTGCATCCAGACGCCGTCGATCGGGACCCAGTAGGCGCCGCCGCGCACATCATATTCGGTGCGATGGCCGTCGGAGATATCGCAGCAGGGCACGCCGGTGGGGCTGACCACGCTTTTGAACCAGTTTCGGATATGTTCGGGGACATCGGCGAACTGGCCGCGATCGACGGCATGGGCCGTCGGGGCGATGGCCATCGCCATCGCAAGGAAGACAAGCCGCATTACTGACCGCATGCGAAACCTCACATCGGTTATGCCGGAGCGGCTGCGCCGCGACTCAGTCCGGCACTTCGAATTGTCCCGACAATTAAGCCTGAGCCGTGGCGAAGATGCATGCACAAATGAAAGGCCATGCACCGAAGATCGTTGCAGCGCGGCAGCCCGCAGCGCGCTCCGCACCTTGGCTTGCGCCTGCGCCATGCTAGCATTCGCACAAGCGGCCCGATGAGGCCGTCGCATGGGAGGATCATGATGCCGCCTTATCTGCGCGCCGCCTTGGTCGGCGTCATCGCCACATTTGCGTCCTTTGCCACACACGCAGCTGATTACCCCGCGCCGAAAGAGGCCGACTGGATCGCAAAGGATTTCAAGTTTCACACCGGCCATGTGATGCCGGAGCTGAAGCTGCACTACACCACCATCGGCTCGCCTGCGGGGCAGCCGGTGCTAGTGCTGCACGGCACCGGCGGCTCCGCGCAAAGCATGCTGACACCGGCTTTCGCGGGCGAATTGTTCGGTGCCGGGCAGCCGCTCGATGCGAGCAAATATTACATCATCATTCCCGATGGCATCGGCCACGGAAAGTCGTCGAAGCCGTCCGACGGCATGCGCACGGCGTTTCCGAAATACAATTACGACGACATGGTGGACGCGCAGCATAGGCTGATCACCGAAGGACTCGGTATCCGGCATATGCGCCTGGTGATCGGAAATTCCATGGGCGGCATGCATGCCTGGATCTGGGGCAGCAAATATCCGGACACCATGGATGCGCTGGTGCCGATGGCCGCGCAGCCGACCGAGATGAGCGCGCGCAACTGGATGATGCGGCGGATGATGATCGAGACCGTGCGCGCCGATCCCGACTACAAGGGTGGCAACTACACATCGCAGCCCGGCATGATGAAATATGCGTCCGTCATGTTCGGCATCGCCACTGCGGGCGGCACGCTGGCCTATCAATCGCTGGCGCCGACATCGGCAGCGGCCGACAAGAATGTGGATGATCGATTGAAGGCGCCGTTTACGGCGGACGCCAATGACTTCATCTATCAGTGGGAGTCGTCGCGCGACTACAACGCGTCGAGCGCGCTGGAGAAGATCGCGGCATCGGTGCTTGCCATCAATGCCGCGGATGACGAGCGTAACCCGCCGGAGACGGGATTGATGGATGCCGCGATGAAGCGGATCAAGCAGGCAAAGATGTTGCTGATCCCGGCCAGCGCCGAGACGCGCGGCCATCTGACCACGGGTTCGGCGAAGTTTTACGCGAAGGAACTGCAGGAGCTGCTGCAGACGGCGCCGCAGCGGACGATGTGAGCGACCAACTCACTTGTCGTTGCCTGGCTTGACCGGGCAACCCAGTCGACACCGGCATATGCGGATGATCACTGGCGTCCCCGTTTATTGGATCGCCCGCTCCCAGCGCGCAATTGGGCGCCAGGGCGGGCGATGACAGTTGTCATAATCGGAGGAGCCAGTGCGAAGGACCTCAATCGTCCTTCTTTTTCCGCTTCTTCTTTTTCTTGCCGTCGTCGTCCTCGGTGGGCTCCGCCACGGCGGCTTCCGCTTCGACCATTGCGGCGACGCGCTCCGCCATTTCCTGTTGCTCGCGCAGCAGTGCGGCTTCACGCTCGGCTGCCTCGCGTTCGCGCGTCTTGCGATGGTCCTCCCACGCGTCGAAGATCATGTGCAGCCAGGGCAGGATCTGTTCGAAGCTCGGCAGTGTGCCGGGCGGGCCCTGTTCGCCGCGCGGCCCCGGCTCGCCCCGAATGCCGGTCGGCCCCTGCGGGCCTTGCTCGCCACGCGGTCCCTGCGGTCCGGCCTTGCCCTGCGGTCCGGCAGGGCCGGCCTTGCCAGGTGGGCCTTGATCGCCGCGCGGGCCTTTCGGACCAGCTTTGCCGGGAGCACCTGGCTTTCCGGGGATGCCGGGCTTGCCCTGTGCCCCTTCGGGACCGGGGCGACCGGGATGACCCTGCGGCCCCGGTGCGCCCGGCTCGCCGCGCGGGCCGCGTAATCCGGCCCGGCCGATCGTCTCTTTCGCCACGCTCGTCACTCCATTCGTGATTCCGATTGCGTGGTTTTTAGCAGGGGAAGGATGACGGCATCAATTCGCGGGACATTCCATCTCGACGCGAACCTGTTTCGCTCTGCCGGCGTCAAAGGGGCGGCTCACAGGAAACAGGTCATGCTGCCGTCCACGCGTCTGAAACTCGCTTCGTCATTGTTTGGTGCCCTCGGAGCGCTCGGCATGTTCTGGTGGAGCGGCGCCTATAGCGTCGTCAACGCTTTGCTGCTGGCCTTCTGCGGGGCGGGCGCCGGCTCCGGTCTGTATTGGCTGATGCGCGGATGCATCGTGCGTGGCCGGGTGCCCGAGCACTAGCTGCTGGCCGGCACGTCGATGCCGTCGGCGGAGTATTGCCTGATCTTGTTGCGCATGGTGCGGACGGAGACGCCGAGCACGCGCGCCGCGCGCGTCCGGTTGCCGTCGCAGCGCGCCAGTGTCTGCAGCATCAATTCGCGCTCGACTTCCTCGACGGTGGCGCCGACGAGCATCGGCACCACGTCGCTTGGCTCCGACGCCGGCACCAGCGCTTCGATGGCGGAGGCGTTATCGCAGCCATCAATGGAATCGGTGTCGGGGCATGTCCGCGCAGCGCAATCGTCGCGGATAGAACTCTGGGGCATCGGCAACCTCCCGATCAACGCACGCTTCGCGGGCGCAAAGCGATACATCGAGACCAAACGGCACCCCAGCCGTACCGGCAGGGTGGGCGCGTTTGGTTAACGGGAGGTTAATGAGGGGCTGTTGTCCTCGACGAGGCGTCACCTCCTCGAACCGTCATACGCCGCGGGCCTAGCGCATGCCGAAGCGGGCGATGCTGTTATAGGAATCCACCAGTTGATTGTAGTCGCGCAGCAGCCGTGCCGGCGAGCCTTCCACCATCCAGGCGCTGCCCGGCTGCATCATCATCTTCTGGCCGGATGTATACGGCACCTTGTCACGGATGCGGCGCATCAGCTGTTTGGACGTCACCAGCACCGACTTCGCATTGCTGCCGAACATCGACGAGACCTTGCCGCCATCGGCCGCATTGGCGTCCTCAAACCCCTTCACCGTGGCTTCATAATCGCTCACCGCCTTGGTGATTTCATTGATATCCGGCTTGTCGGTGTCTTGCAGGCGCAGCACGCGCTTGGCGTCGATCATGACGGCTTCGACATAATAGCGCGTCTTCTTGCCTTCCTCGGCTTCGATCTGCTTGAGCTGTTCGAGCTTGCGCTTGTCATTGATGGCATCGACGCCGGCGCGGAGGTTCTTATCGGCGGCGGAAAACGCATCCCAGGCGGCGACCAGTTTGGGGTGCAGGGCCTTGCCCTTCGCCATCTTGTCGTCCTTGTAGTTCTCCTGCGTGTAGTAGTCGTCCGCTTCCTTGAGCAGCGGCCCGAGCGTCGTCACCGCACTGACATAGGCGGAGGCGGCCGCCTCCAGCGCCGCATCGCGCGGCTCCAGCGCATTGGCGCTCTCGACGTTCTTCTTGCAATCGTCGGTATCGTAGATCGTATAGGTGCCATAGATGATCCGCTCCTTGCCCGTGGGACCGGATTTCGCCGCCCAGCTGAAATAGCGCGACTGCGAGTCATAGGCGCGCGCCGACAGCCGATTGATGCAGCCCACATAGGCATTGAGCTTTTCGGTCGCGGTGGATTTTTGCGCAGCGGCGGGCGTAGTATGCGCCGAGGCCAATGCCAGGGTAGCACCGGCAGCAACAACGAATGCGCGAAGTGAAATCATCGATCAGGTCTCCAACGCCTTATAGCGGCATGCTTCGTGATGACGGCGAAAATAGGGGAGGGACGCCCACGCAGCCAGAGCAGGCGCGCATGGCGCTATGTCACTGTCATGACATTGGACGTCGCAAGAGGCGGTGAAGGTTCACGCAATTCGGTCAATTTCGGTGATGGAGAAGCTGCAATCTTCAATTGCATCGCGTGTGTCTGTGGAGCCAATGTGAGACGTTTGATAGATGCTGACGGATGTCCTCAGTTTAGATGGGCCGGTCATCATGTGGAAAAGATACGCGCGCAGATCTGCAGAGGTCGGCAATCATCGCGATTGCGTGGTGTCAGGGCAATGCGGCCGACAGTTTCAGCAAATTCCAAGCCGTGTATCGTTGCGACCTCAGGGAACGCCTCAAGCTCATCTACGTGACAGGTGATCCGGAAAACCCTCTCAACCGGTGTCTTGTGGTCAGCGTGTCGTCCACGATTACGTCCAATGCATTTTCTCTGCACGGAACAGCCGCGTCCGTTGCGAAGCCTCGTCGGGATTCTGGATAACAAAACCGGGCCATGAGCGAACAGTCTACCGGCCCTTGAGAGCCGTCGCCGCGCTGGACAGACTGGGCTTCGACACCAACGATAGGGCCGGCAATTTCCGCATCGACCGCGCCGTCGATGCGGCCGTCGATTTTGCGTCGCTCACCGATCTCACGCTCCGCGCGCTGCATGACGGCTATGGCGCGCGCAGCGACACGAAATTGACGTTCAACGCGCCGTTCGCGCCGAATCGTCCCGCTGCTTGCGCGCCGATTTCCTGACGGTGAGGTGTTCGCTCAAACAGCAGGGCCGGGCGTGAGCCCGGCCCTGTGATCGATTGTGGTTAATAGGACCTGGAGGCCCGAAGGCCTCACAGCGCCTTGTTACTGTCCTTCACCGCCTGTGCCTGGACATAGACCTGTTCGCCCATGTCCTTGAACTTCTGGCTCATGCTGGCCATGCCGTCTTCGATCACGCCACTCATGGTCATGCCCATGCTCGCCTTGCCGCCGAGAGATAGCGCCGCTTTCTCGTTGTCACCGAGCGTCGCTGCGTAGTCGCGGACATCCTGCGTGATCTTCATCGAGCAGAACTTTGGTCCGCACATCGAGCAGAAATGCGCGACCTTGTGGGCTTCCTTGGGCAGGGTCTCGTCATGATAGGCGACGGCGGTTTCCGGATCGAGGCCGAGGTTGAACTGGTCCTGCCAGCGGAAGTCGAAACGCGCACGGGAGAGCGCGTCGTCGCGCAGCTGGGCTGCGGGATGACCCTTGGCGAGATCCGACGCATGAGCCGAAATCTTGTAGGTGATCACGCCGACCTTGACGTCGTCGCGGTTGGGCAGGCCGAGATGTTCCTTCGGCGTCACATAGCAGAGCATGGAGCAGCCGAACCAGCCGATCATGGCGGCGCCGATGCCCGAGGTGATGTGGTCGTAACCCGGCGCGATGTCGGTGGTCAGTGGTCCCAAGGTATAGAACGGGGCTTCGCCGCATTCCTTGAGCTGCTTGTCCATATTGATCTTGATCTTGTGCAGCGGCACATGGCCGGGGCCCTCGATCATCACCTGGCAGCCCTTCTTCCAGGCGATCTGCGTCAGTTCGCCGAGCGTTTCTAGTTCGGCGAATTGCGCGCGGTCGTTGGCGTCGGCGATGGAGCCGGGGCGCAGGCCGTCGCCGAGCGAGAAGGAGACGTCATACTTGCGCATGATGTCGCAGATCTCGTCGAAATGCGTATAGAGGAAGCTCTCCTTGTGATGCGCGAGGCACCACTTGGCCATGATCGAGCCGCCGCGCGAGACGATGCCGGTGACGCGGTTGGCGGTGAGGTGGATATATTGCAGGCGCACGCCGGCATGGATGGTAAAGTAGTCCACGCCCTGTTCGCATTGCTCGATCAGCGTGTCCTTGTAGAGCTCCCAGGTCAGCTTGACCGGATCGCCGTCGCACTTCTCCAGCGCCTGATAGATCGGCACGGTACCGATCGGAATCGGCGCGTTGCGCAGAATCCACTCACGGGTGGTGTGGATGTTGCGGCCGGTGGAGAGGTCCATCACGGTGTCGGCGCCCCAGCGGATCGCCCACACCATCTTGTCCACTTCCTCCTCCACCGACGAGGTCACGGCGGAGTTGCCGATATTGGCATTGATCTTGGTGAGGAAGTTGCGGCCGATGATCATCGGCTCGAGTTCGGCGTGATTGATGTTGCAGGGGATGATTGCGCGGCCGCGCGCGATCTCGCTGCGCACGAATTCCGGCGTAATGAACAGCGGCACTTCGGCGCCAAAACTCTCGCCATCGGCACGCGCGGCCTCGGCGCGCTCGAGCTGCTGCTTGCGGCCGAGATTTTCGCGCTCGGCGACATAGATCATCTCCTTGGTGATGATTCCCTTGCGGGCGAATTCGAGCTGGGTGATCGGCGCGTCGCCGATACCGCGCAGCGGCTTGTGATGCGCCTTGAAGGCGGCGGCGGCATGAGAGGCGCCGACGTTGCCGTTGTCTTCCGGCTTGATCTGGCGCCCTTCATATTCCTCGACGCCGCCGCGCTCTTTCACCCAATCCTGGCGGGTGCGGGCGAGACCATTGTTGACGTCGATCAGCACGTTCGGATCGGTATAGGGGCCCGAGGTGTCATAGACCGGCAGGTTCGGCTCGCCGGCGCCTTCGGACAGAATGATCTCGCGCAGGGGCACGCGGAGGTCCGGTGCGCTCTCCGGGATCGAATAGAACTTGCGTGACGACGGCAGGCTGCCGGTGGTGACGGCGGGAAGGGTGGTATCGGGATTGGAGCGGATGTTCATGGGACGATCCTCCGTTGTGATTGGCGATTAGGCGACGTGTTCGGATAGGCCGAGCCATTGCCGCACGCGGGCATCCGGATCGGAATTCTGGGTGACATCGCTGACCACGGCGATGGAATCGGCGCCGGCAGCGAAGATCTCGGCGGCGTGCTCGAACTTGATGCCGCCGATGGCGACCAGCGGGATATCGCCGACGCGCTTCTTCCACGTCGAGATTTTGGGGACGCCCTGCGGTGCGAAGCGCATTGCTTTCAGCGTGGTGAAGAAGATCGGGCCCAGCGCGACATAGTCGGGCTCGGCGCGCAGCGCGGTTTCGAGCTCGGCCTCATCATGGGTCGAGAGCCCGAGCGTGATCCCGGCTTTCTTGATCGCGGCCACATCGGCATCGGCAAGGTCCTCCTGGCCGAGATGCAGATGTTGCGCCTTCAGGTCGATGGCGACGTGCCAGTAGTCGTTGACCACCAGTTTTGTCTGGGTGCCTTTGGTCACGTCGAGCGCTGCGCGGAACAGGATCATCGCCGATGCATCGTCGAGATCCTTCGCGCGCAATTGCACGGTGCCGACGCCGAGCGCGGCGAGGCGCCGGACCCATTCAACGGTGTCGACGACGGGATAGAAACGGTCAGGATACGGCATGCCAGAACGGTGTCCCGATGACTGGAGTGGAAGGAGAAGCGAAGTCACGTTCGCCCATCAGCCCGGCCTCGAAGCCGGTGCGGCCGGCCTCGACGGCGAGGCGGAAAGCCTTCGCCATGGCGATGGGATCGGCGGCTTTGGCGACGGCAGTGTTGAGCAGCACGGCGTCATAGCCGAGTTCCAGCGCTTCCGCCGCATGAGAGGGGGCCCCGATGCCGGCGTCGACCACCAGCGTGATGTCGGGCAGGCGATCGCGCAGCAACTTGAGCGCGTCGCGATTGATGATGCCGCGTGCCGAGCCGATCGGTGCCGCCCAGGGCATCACCACCTTGCAGCCGGCATCGACGAGCCGCAGGGCGACACCGAGGTCTTCGGTGCAATAGGGGAACACCTCGAAGCCGTCTTTGACGAGAATGTTGGCGGCTTCGACCAGGCCGACCACATCCGGCTGCAGCGTGTCGTTGTCGGCGATCACTTCCAGCTTGATCCAGGGCGTGCCGAACAGTTCGCGCGCGAGTTTCGCGGTGGTGACGGCCTCGCGCACGCTGCGGCAGCCGGCGGTGTTCGGCAGCACGGCGACATCGAGTTCGCGGATCAACGACCAGAACGCATCGCCGGTCTTGCCGCCCGCGGTTTCGCGGCGGACGGACACCGTGACGATGCCGGCGCCGGAGGCGCGGATGGAGTCCTGCATGATCGCCGGCGACGGATACAGCGCCGTGCCGATCAGGAGGCGGGAGGAGAAGTCCTTGCCGTAGAAGTTCACTGCCATATCAAGCTCCCGCAATCTCTGCCCTCATCCTGAGGAGCCGCGTAGCGGCGTCTCGAAGGATGGCCGCTGGTGCCTGGCAAGCATCCTTCGAGACGCGCGAAGGTCGCGCTCCTCAGGATGAGGGTGGAGTGTGTTGCTATATGCATCTTCACCCTCCCTGCCTTGGCGAGATAATCTCGATTTCGTCGCCGGCCTTCAGTGCCGTCTCGGCCCACCGGCTGCGCGGCACCACGTCGTAGTTGACGGCGATGGCGCAGTGCGTGCCTTCGAAATCGAGCTCGCTCAGCAGCGCTGCGACATGCGATGATTGAATTTCGCGCGCTTCGCCATTGACGATCACTTGCATTGCATCACCTCGTTATCGATCGCGCCGCGCTGGACATAATTCAGCGTCAGCTCCGCCAGCGCGGGCGCCAGCAGGAAGCCGTGGCGATAGAGGCCGTTGACCGCGATTCTGTTCTTGTTGCCAACAGGCTGAGAGATCGCAATCTTCGGCAGGTTGTCGGGGAAAGCCGGACGAAGTCCCGAACCGAATTCGAGAATGCGCGCCTCGGCGAAGGCCGGATGCACCGCATAGGCAGCACCCAGCAGCTCCAGCGCCGAACGCACGCTGACGCCGCGATCCTCGCTCTCGATGGAGGTCGCGCCCAGCATGAAGCGGTTGTTGGCGCGCGGGATCACATAAAGCGGCCAGCGTGGATGCATCAGGCGGATCGGGCGCGAGAGCTGAACCTCGTCGGTCTCGACGATGACGATCTCGCCCTTGACGCCGCGCAGTCTCGTCGTCTCGTCCTGCTCGCGCGCATAGAGACCGCGGCAGTCGATCACGAGACCGTCGAGGTCGTCGGCCTTGGCTTCGCAATTATACTTGATGATGCCGCCGGCGGCGGTAATGCGCCGATGCAGTTCGGGCAGCACCAGGCGCGGCTCCACATGGCCTTCGCCGGGATAGAACAGGCCGTCGCGAAAACGACCTTCCAGCGATGGCTCGATGTCGGCCACACCGGCAGCGTCGAGCCGCGTATAGCCCGAAGTCATTTTGGCGAAGCGCTCGAAGTCCGCGCGGTCGCGTGGATGCGCGACGACGAGGGAACCGTTGAACGGCGTGTCGGGCAGCTCCTGCCGCCACAGCTCCAGCGCGCGCAGGCCGAGCCGCGAGATCACGGGTTCGGAGACTTCGGCCTCGCACCAGGGCGCCAGCATGCCGCCGCCCCAATGGGTGGTGGCTTCGCGCATCTCGGCATTGTCGCGCTCATAGAGCGTGACGCTGTGGCCGGCCTTGGCCAGCAGCAAAGCCTGCCACGCACCAGCGATACCCGCGCCAATGATGGATATAGGGGAGTTCGCAACGCCCGATTCGGCGTGCGACGCATACGTCGTCTGATTCATCCCTGTCCCTTCGCCGGCATGACCCGGATCAGGTTCAAAGGGTCACCGCGGTATCGCATCGCTCGGGGATCGAGCATGCAAGCTAGCGGTATCTCAGCTCCTCGTCGGAGCCCCCCTCGGAACGTCTCTAATTTAAACCTCCGGCCGGGCGTGTCAACGCGCCTTCACGGAATGGTCACAGTCAGGGCTTGGGCGCCTCGACAGGCGCGGCGCTGGCCTGCGCTGCCTGTGCGGCTTCCTGCTTCTTCAGCCGCTCGGCTTCCCGCGCGAAAATCGGTTGATGCGGCGGCGCGGAAACTTCCTGGCGCTGACGCTTGGCGACGTAGTAGTAGCCCCCCGCGTAATAGCGCACCGCGCGGTTGTGATCGCCATGGGCGGCGCGATAGGCGCCGGCGAGATATTTGATGCCGTAAGTGAGATTGGTGTTGGGATCGCGCAGACCCTCGGCGGTGCCGCTGTAGCCGACGCCGCGGGCGGTCGCGAGCTTGATCTGCATGAGGCCGATAGTGCCGCCACGGCCGATCAGGCCGGGATTGTACTTGCTCTCGCGCATGATGACGCGGTGCACCAGCGCTTCGGGAACGCCGTTGTCCCTGGCATGGGAGGCCGCCATGGCCTGATAGTCGGCGCGCTGCTGTGCATAAGCGAGTTGCGGAATGGCGGCGAAGGCGCAGGCCGCCGCCAGAATGGCAGGAAAACGGGTCATCAACGGTCTCGAAAATCGCATCGGCGGCGTGTAGCCGGCCGGGCTTTCAGATGGCCTAAACCATCTCGTTCAATTCTCGTCGTTTGAGGCGCGAATTGAGTCTTTCTCGGGGCTAGAAAGCCCAGTTCCGGCAGCGATTTACCTCAAATTATGCCCGTCCGTGGTCCCATGGCTGTATTCGCGGCTGCTGATGCCGTTCTGCCACGGTCGATCCATGACAATGTCGCTCGCTCACGCTCCTTCGTCCCGCAGACTGGACGGCCTGCTCCCGTTCTGGGTCGGCATTGGCGTCTATGCGTTGCTGCTCGCGGTCGGCAGCGGGCTGCTCAACGATCCCGACACCTATTGGCAGATCACGCTCGGGCAGTGGATGCTCGATCACCATGCCGTGCCGCGCACGGACATCTATTCGTTCACGATGCAGGGCCAGCCCTGGATATCGACGCAGTGGCTGGCGCAAGTGGCTTACGCGCTCGCTTATAACCTTGGCGGCTGGGCCGGCCCGGTCGTGCTCGCCGCTGCCTCCGCCTCGCTCGCCATTGCGCTGCTCGCGGGCTTTCTGCATGCGCGGCTCGCGCGCACGCCGGCACTGGTGATTCTCGCCGCCACACTGGCGCTGATGGCCGGCCATATGCTGGCACGGCCGCATGTGCTGGCGATGCCGGTGATGGTGGCCTGGGTCGCCGGTCTCGTCGATGCGATGGATCGCAGGAGCGCGCCGTCCTTCCGGCTGCTGCCGCTGATGGTGCTGTGGGCTAATCTACATGGCGGCTTCGTGCTCGGTCTTGCGTTGATCGGCCCCATCGCACTCGATGCGATCTGGCATGCACCGAAGGAACGGCAGGCGCGCATGCTGCTGCGCTGGATCTTGTTCGGCGTCGCCGCGCTCGCTGCTAGCTGCGTCACGCCCTATGGCTGGGAAGCGCTGCTGGCCTCGCAGCGTATTCTCGGCCTCGGTGCGGCGCTCGCTGTGATCGGCGAGTGGCGGCCGGCGAATTTCGGCAAGGCAGGGCCGCTCGAATTCTCCGTGCTCGCGGCTTTCGCCTTCGTCCTATGGCGTGGCATCACCTTGCCGCCGATGCGCATCGTGCTGGTGCTCGGCTTCGTCTATATGGCACTCGGTCATGTCCGCAATGCCGAGGTCCTCGCGTTGCTCGCGCCGCTGGTGCTGGCAAAGCCGCTCGGCGAACAACTGGGGCAGCCCGAGGCTGCCGCATCTGCACCGAACCGGCTGTTCCTCGCCGGTGTCGCATTGTGCCTGATTGCGGGCACGATCGTCATTGCGTCCAAGCGTCAATACACACCGTCGGAACGCGCAGCGCCCATTGCCGCTGTCGACGCGCTGAAGCAGCTGAATGTCAGTCGCGTCTTCAACGATTACGATTTCGGCGGCTATCTGATCTGGCGCGGGGTGCCGACCTTCATCGACGGCCGCACCGAATTGTTCGGCGAGAAGCTGATGGTCGATCACAACGACGCCAGCGGCCTGGCCCAGCCCGACAATCTGTTCCGCCTGCTGAAGGACTACAAGATCGATGCGACCTTCATGCGCACCGAGAGCGCAGCAACGAAGCTGCTCGATCGTCTCGATGGCTGGGAGAAGGTCTATAGCGACGATCTCGCGACCATCCATGTGCGCAAGGATGGAGCGACTGGGAGGGTGAGGGAGTAGTCCTCTCGCAGGATGGGTAGAGCGCAGCGAAACCCATGCTGTCCGTCGCCTGCGGCAAGCTCGGCCGATGGGTTTCGCTGCGGCTCTGTCGCGCCTGCGCTCTACCCATCCTACGCCTACCACGCCTATGCCGCCGCCTTTCCGCTATCCGGCGCTGGCAATGTAATCCGCACGATCAGGCCTTGCGGCTGGCGGTCCCGCAACGTCAGCTCACCACCATGCGCCAGCGCAATGGCGCGGGCGATGGAGAGGCCGAGCCCAAACCCTGCCGCTTCGTGATCCATGTTCCGCGCATCGTCGCCGCGCACGAAGGGCTGCAGCATCGCGTTCTTCTGTGCGTCGGAAATGCCCGGACCATCGTCGGCAATATCGATCATCGCGCCATCCTTTGACATCACCAGCGTGATCGCCGCCTCGCCGCCGAACTTCACGGCATTCTCCACGAGATTGGTCACCGCGCGATGCAGGTCGTCGGGCCGGGCCATCGCCATCGCATGGGAGGGGCCCTGATAGGTCACCATATGGCCGATATCGGCGAACTGGTCGGCGATCAGTTGCAGCGTAGTGGCGATGTCGGTGAGCGTCAGCTCCTCCAGCCGGCGGTCGTTGCGGAGGAACGACAGCACCGCCTCCAGCATCGCACGCATCTGGTCGAGATCGCGCAGCATGTGCCGGCGATTGCCCTCGTCCTCGATGAATTCCGAACGCAGCCGCAGCCGTGTGATTGGTGTGCGCAGATCGTGGCTGATGGCGGCGAGCATCTTGGTGCGGTCGTCGATGAGCGCGGTGATGCGCTCGCGCATGCGGTTGAGTGCGCGGGCGACGGCGCGGATTTCTTCCGGTCCACGCTCGGGCAGCGGCGCGGCGGTGCCGCTGAGGCTGAATTCCTCTGCCGTCTTCGCAAAGGACGACAGCGGCTCCGCCAGCATCCGCGCAGCCCACAGGCCGAGCAGCGTCAGCGTTATCACGGCGAAGGCGAGAGTGACGAACACCGGGCCGCCCCAGAACGGACGTGGCCGGCGTTCCGGTATTTCGCTCACCGAGAATGCCTGGCCGTCGGCGAGTTCGATGCCGATGCGGTCGCCGGTCAGCGGCACCGCGCGCGCATCGCGCCCCATCAGGCGGTTCATACGGCGGAACGGAAACACCTCGCTGCGCTGGTCGGCATCGGCGCTCGGGACTATACCGCCCGGCTCCCGGCGCAGATCGAAGCCGGGGAAGGTCCGCTGCATGCGCGCAAGCAGATCCGGTCGTTCGCCGGCCGGCGTCGCCGACAGCAGCTTCGCCATGGCCACCAGTTCACCGTGGCCGCGATCCGGCTGTACGGGCTGATCCGGCCGCAGGATCGCGAAGCCCACGCCGATGATAATGTGAATGGCGACGATCGACGCAACCACCAGCGCGGCGATCTGGCCGCTGATCCGCCGCAGGTTGAGGACGTTCAGCAGTTTCATGGTCAGCCCGGCTGGGTGGCGCCGATGGTCTCCACGGTCGGCGTGAACATATAGCCGCCGGAACGCACGGTCTTGATCAGCTGCGCATCCTGCGGATCGGCTTCGATCTTGCGGCGGATGCGGCTCACCAGCACGTCGATGCTGCGCTCGAACGAGCCGGCATTGCGGCCTTGGGTGAGATCGAGCAGGCTGTCGCGCGACAGCACGCGGCCGGGCCGCTCCACGAATGCGCGCAGCAGATCGAACTCGGCCGAGGTCATGGCGATGCGCGCGCCTTCGGGATTGCGCAACTCGCGCATGCGGAAATCCATCTGCCAGCCGAGAAAGGAAAGCGCAGTGGCGTTCGGCGCCGCGCTCGCATTGAGCGCATTGGCCTGTCGCCGCAGCACTGCATTGATGCGCGCCAGAAGCTCGCGCGGATTGAACGGCTTTGGCAGATAGTCGTCGGCGCCCATTTCGAGCCCGAGAATGCGATCGACATCTTCGCCGCGCGCGGTGAGCATGATGATCGGCACCTGCGACTCCGTACGCACCCGCCGGCACAGGCTGAGGCCATCCTCGCCGGGAAGCATGACATCGAGGATCACCAGGTCGATCCGGTTGTCCGCCAGCGCCTTGTCCATTTCGCGCCCGTCCGCGGCGACGGTGACGTTGCAGGCATTGGTACGCAGATACTTGGCGATCAGCGTGCGGGTTTCGCGGTCGTCTTCCACGACCAGGATATGGGACGGGTTTGCCATGCGGACCTTTTGGCCGGGATTGACGTCGTTTGCAGGGAAATTTTGTTTCGGTCTGTTGCTGCGCGAGCGAGGGTAACCCAGCGCAATATCTTGGCAAGCGGGCGGGAAGGTCTCGTTAAGGTGGTTAATCCGAGATGAGGGCACTTATAGGCCAAGCCTCTCGGAGCAGATCATGACGTCCATTTCGGCTGCCGCCGGCAGCTCCACCCAATCTCCTCTCCAGAAGCTGCAGCAGGAGCTGCAGGCCGAGCTCACCTCGGGAAAGATCAGCAGCGGCGACCAGGATGCGTTGTCGGCTGCGCTGGACAGCATCGACCAGTCGATGCAGGCCGATCGCGCCAGCGGCGGCGTGCGGCCATCGCCTGGCGACATGAAGTCGAAGATCGACGACCTGATCGGCGAACAGGTCTCGAGCGGCAAGCTGACATCCGATCAGGCGGATGAACTCAAGGGCGTGTTCGAAGCAGCCTTCGCGCGTGGCCCGGGCGGCGCCAAAGGCGCGGGCGGCCCGCCGCCGGGCGGTCCACCGCCATCCGATAGCGCCGATGGCAGCGATAGCACCGATGGCTCCACGGATATCAATGCCATCATGCAGCAATTCCTCGACTCGTTGAAACAGTCGCTGGAAGCATCGACGTCGAGTTCCTACAGCGCCGGCGGTACGACGGCCACGGGCACAGCCTCGTTCACGGCGCTGCTGGTGGATTACAAGAGCTGATGGTTGGTTGCTTGGCCCGGCCGCGCAGGTCTCTGGCGTGCTGGCTGTGAGCTTTCGACGAGATGTCCATCCGGTCCCTGCTGTGGAAGCTGAAGTTGTCGAAGCTTCAGCAGCCACAAAAGGAACCGGACGAACATCCATCGAAATGCCCGACTCGAGAGTGCCGGACTTGCGCTGCGTGGTCGGCGGCGCCTGGTGCCGTCAGGCGGCCGTGGAGACAGGACGTGCCTTCACACTGCTGCGGTGCGCTTCCCAGACGCCCCATATCAGCAACGCCGCCGTGATCAGCAGGAGCGACAGGCTGAGCGGACGGGAAATGAAGATATCGAAGTTGCCCCGGCCGATCAGCATCGCACGTCGGAAGTTCTCCTCCATCAACGGTCCAAGCACGAAGCCGAGCAGAAGCGGGGCTGCGGGAAAATCACAGACGCGCATGGCATAGCCGAGCGCCCCGAAGATAATCACCGTGATGACGTCGAAGGCGCTGTTATTGACCGTATACACCCCGATGCAAACGAACATGATGATCGTCGGATAGAGGATGTGATACGGGATCATCAGCACCCGCACCCACAGTCCGATCAGTGGCATGTTGAGAACCACGAGCAGGATGTTGCCGATCCAGAAGCTCATCACCAGGCCCCAGAACAGGTCGGGCTTGTCGACGATGAGCTGCGGTCCCGGCGCGATCCCGTGAACCATCAGCACGCCGAGAATGAGCGCCATAGCGGCCGTGCCGGGGATACCCAGCGTCATGGTCGGAATGAAGGAGGTCTGGTCCGTCGCATTGTTGGCCGTCTCCGGCGCCATGATGCCTTCGATCGCCCCCTTGCCGAAACGGGACGGGTCCTTGGCGATCTTCTTTTCCAGCGCATAGGCCATGAAGGCCGCGACGGTCGGGCCGGTGCCGGGCAGGATGCCGAAGAAGGAGCCGATGCTCGAGCCGCGGACCATGGGCATCCATGAGCGGCGCATGTCGTCGCGCGTCGGCAACATCGACTTCATACTGATATTTTTGATGTTGCCGGTTTCGACCGTGCGGATGCTGCCGATGATCTCGGCAATACCGAACAGGCCCATCGCCAATGCGACCAGGCTGACGCCATCCATGAGTTCGGAGATACCGAACGAGTAGCGCTCGGCGCCGGTTTCGATGTCGCTGCCGATCGTGCCGATCAACAATCCGAGCGCAACCATGGCGATGCCTTTGATGGCGGAGCCATCGGAGATGACCGAGGCCGCGACGAGACCCAGCACCATCATGGAAAAATATTCGGCAGGACCGAACTGCAAAGCAAAGGTCACGATCACCGGCGATAGCAACATCATCAGTATGATGCCGACACTGGCGCCGAAGAATGACGCCACGGTGGTCATGAACAGTGCGACGCCTGCACGTCCCTGCTTCGACATTGGGTACCCATCGAGGCACGTGACCGCATTCGCAGGTGTGCCGGGCAGATTCAGCAGGATGGAGGCGGTCGAGCCGCCATAGGTCGTGCCGTACCAGATTCCGGCCAGCATGATCACGGCCGCAGTCGGATCAAGATGGTAGGTGATCGGAAACAGCATCGACATCGCGGCGAGCGTTCCAAAGCCGGGGATCACGCCGATGAAGGTCCCGAGGGAAACGCCGATGATGCAGTAGAGCAGATTGTTGAACGAGACCGCGGTCGTGAGCCCGAGCGCCAGATTGTCATAGAGTCCGGTCAGCATGATATCACCAAGGCCAGTTCACGATGGCGACTGGAATTCCCAGCCCGATCTTGAAGATCAACGCAGCGCCGAACGCGACGCATGAGGCGAGCACGACGGTACTGAGCGGCGATAGCTTGCTGTCGGCGCAGCTTGCGAGCACGGTCTGCACGATGATGGCGGGCACCATCCCGAATGGCCGGATCATCAACGCGAAAGCCAGAATGGATACGAGGATCATCAGGAGCGGACGTCCGTCGATGCGCGGAAACTCGCCGGTGCGGAACAAAGCTGGCAGCAACACCGCTAACCCAAGCGCCATGAGGATGAAGCTGATCGCCGCCGGGAACATTCCGGGCCCCATATGCATGATGGTGCCGACGTTGAGCGTCGTCATCGCATAAAATGCGGCGCAAGCCCCCAGAATGACGAGAAATCCGCCCCCGCAAATATCTCGATAGTCTCGCGTACGCATGCTATCCTCCTCCGCACGTCAGCCGTTACGACAGACGCAATGCCTGCTGTGGCCATGTTGTCAGCGGTGGAGTGTTAGTCAGCGCTCAACGTTAGCGCACCTGTCGAATCCGACAGGTGTTGTATTGTCGCAGTAAAGTTGAAGATGTAGCGCAATGCTCCTACCGAAGCTGGATCAGATGCGCGCGAGCGGCGACACTGTGGACAGGCGTTATGCTGCCGGGATCTATTTGAGTTCCGTGCGCGAGATCGCGCTGTTGATCGGGATCGGTCTGTCGATCATCGCGATTTTCATTTTCGACATCATCGTTGCGCCTGACGATGTGTCGATCGCATTCATATACACGATCCCCATTTTCGTCTCGATTTTACACCGCACCTGCAATGTCTATATGCTGGCCGCACTCACGACTGCGCTATCGATCGCCGGCCTCGTGACCCTGCCGTCAGACGCGGGCGTGAGCCTTTACGTCAACCGTGCCATCGCCATCCTGACGCAATGGGTCGCGGCGGCACTCGTGACGTCGCGCCGCAAGGCTGAGCAGCTCCTGCATCACAACCTGGATGTCGAATGGCAAAAGACGCAGCGGCAGCGACGGTTCCTCGATATTGTGTCGCATGAGATTGGTACGTCACTGACGACAATCGACGGGCAGGCTTTCCGGCTTGCACGCCGCAGTGCTGTGATCGAACCTGCCGAAATGAGCCAGCGCAGCGGCAAGATTCGTGGAGCGGTGCGCCACATCCAGTCGCTCATGCAGCATATTCAGCTTGTCTCCGAAATTGAAAACCAGGCGCTTCGGCCGCAGCGCACCGATGTTTCGCTCGCTGCGCTGGTCAAGGATCTTGTCGCGCAGGCGCGATATACTTATCCGCAAGCGGCGATCGAGGTGGATACGGCAGCGCTGTCCGCAACATTAAGCATCGACGCATTCATGATCAGCCAGATCATCGAGAACATCGTATCGAATGCTGCAAAATATTCGCCTCCCGGCGCGCCTATCACCGTCGTCGGGACGGCGACTGACGATGCTGCGATACTCGTCGTCACCGACAAGGGCCGCGGCATTCCGGCAGATGAGCTTGAACATGTGTTTGCCGTCTACTACCGCGCGCATAACAGCCACGATGTACACGGCACCGGCGTAGGGCTTTATGTCGCGGAACGGTTTGCGGCAGCGCATGGCGGCACGGTCGTAATCGACAGTCGGCTCGGTATCGGCACCGAGGTTACGCTGCGGCTGCCACTCTCGGAGCAGGGGACTGCCCCGTGATCTCTACGACGATCTTGTGCATCGAGGACAATCCCGAAATCAGCGAACTGATCGTCGAAGTTCTCGAAGACGAAGGCTTTGCCGTGTCAGTGGTCGCGAATGGCGCCGATGCGCTGGCGGCCTTGCAGCCGCCTCCCGACCTTGTCCTGTGCGATCTCGATCTGCCGGGCCTTTCCGGCTTCGAAATACTGGAACGCGCGCGCGGAGAGGGCATATTGCCGCTTACGGTGCCGTTTATTTTCATCACTGCCTATGCCCAGCGTTCCAATCAGCTGCAGGCACGCGGGCTTGGCTGCGACGACTTCGTGAGCAAGCCGATCGATTTCGAGATGCTGGTGCCGATCATCCGCCACCGCCTGGCGCTTGCGCGTGTAAGGGCGCCGGTGAAGCCGGCTTTCGCGCTGACCGAACGCGAAAGCGAGACACTTACCTGGGTGGCACGCGGCAAGTCGTCACCCGCGATCGCGACCATTCTGGGCGTGACCGAGCGAACGGTGCAGTTTCACGTGAACAATGTGATTCAGAAAACCGGTGCGGCAACGCGTGCGCAGGCCGCGGCGCAATGCGCCATTTTGGGAATCATCAAGCCATGAGGAATACGTCGCCGATTTGACCTGTGTGATCGACTTTACCGGCAGGCGCAGAATCGTTTTGAACTCGGTCGCTTCTGTCTTTCGGGGACGCTGGCCTGCACCCGTGAGCTCAACACGTATCGGCTTGGCATCGATGACGAGGAACTGCGCAGCGCACGGTTATTTACGAAACAGCGCGATTGAGATTGGGGCGATCGGTCGCAGGGGATGCTCTGCATCGCGACGATGGCGTAGTCCCGTATTGGGGCGAGTTCCAGAGGCTGATCCGTCTTCGATGAATCCTGCTGTTTTCCCTATGGGAGCACGATCTTATCTGGAAACTGGTATCCCTTTTCGGGATCGTGCTCCAACTACACTTCAACGATGAGAATCGCGAACGATTTCGTTCGGGAACCGGAACTGCGGTCGAATCCTGGCGTTGCTTTTTGACAGGTGGCAACAACAGGAGGAACGTATGTTCAGGAAATATATGACGGCTGGTGTTATCGGCTCGGCGCTGCTTGCGACGGCAGCCTTTGCGCAGAGTCCGAGCGCCACGACATCGACGACAGCGCCTGCCGCTGCGCCGGCCACGGCGTCGGACACGACCTTCAACGGCAACTGGCGGACCTCGAAGATCGTCGGCCTCAGCGTCTATAACGAAGCCAATGAGAGTCTCGGTTCGATCAACGATCTCCTCACCGACAAGGAAGGCAACATCAAAGCCGTGGTGATCGGCGTGGGTGGTTTCCTCGGTGTCGGCGAGCGTTTGATCGCAGTGCCGTACGACAAGATCAAGTTCGTGAACGAGCCGGTGCAGACCTCGGCCGCAGCCAGCGGAGGGGCGCGGTCGTCATCGACGTCCAGCGGCATGACCACCGGCGCAGCGACGTCGGGCGGCTCGGCAGGCACCGCTGCAGCGCCAGCCAAGCCGAACCCCTGGTATCCCGATCACGCCGTCATGAGCGGCGCCAGCAAGGATCAGCTCAAGGCGATGCCGGAGTTCAAGTATTCGACCTAACGGTCGCCTGAGATACGGATGATGTCGCGTCAATGACGACCTCATCCGGCGAAGAGGGCCCGTCCGCTTCTCGCGGGCGAGCTCTCTTTTCGTGATCGGAACTAGGATGGGCTTCGCTCCAGCGCTTCGCGCTTTCGCTCTACCCATTCTACAAACTAGAGATTCGGCAGCTTCGTTACCGTCACATTGATCGCACCTTCCGCCTCAGCGATCACACGCAACGTCTTCGAATCGAAGGCGATGCCGCCGAGCCGGAGGGCGGTGATATCTGCGCCGACCCTCAGTCCGTCCTCGTTCTTCTGGAAATCGGCGAGCACGCTTGTGATCTTACGCTGGGCGTTGGTCGCGAACGGCTTCAGATCGATCACGGCATGCTCTGCCAGCGTGCTCTCGAGCAACGGCATCGCCGCGCGCGCCGCAGCGCCCAGCAGGCCGAAAGCGGCTTCGGATTCCACCGCCAGTTCGAGATCGGTGAAGCGCATGATCTGGTTGGCCTGATCGAGCGCGGGCTTGCCCCAGACGTGGATGGTAGCTTCGCCGCCGAGGCCGAACCAGCTCGACTTTTCCTTGGCATTGACCAGCAGTGAGATCAGCAGCCGGTCGCCTGAGGCACGTACCGTCGCCTTCTTGACGGTGACGGACACTGCCCCCGAACCGTCTTCGGGAAACGTCTTCCCGGCCAGCTGTGCCTCGATGATCTTGTTGAGTTCGACAAACGGCATGTCGATGGGCACGCCGATATTGAGTTTGCCTGGCCCAGCCGGGACGATGGCCAGCGTCGCCGGGAACGGACAGGTCGGTGTCGTCTGCGTTCCGGTGACGCGCGTCTCCGCCTCGACGCCGAGGGTCAGCGTGATATTGCTGCCGTCGATGCGTGGCTGCGCGGCGACGGCACGCGTCGGCTTGAGTTCCAGATACAGGTTCTGCACCGAGCTTGCGCCCTGCAGCGGCACCGAACGGCACAGTTTGGCCCATTCGCGCCGCGCGTTCTGCTCGAACGTCGGATCCTCGCGCAGCCGCTGCTGCACGGCGGCGATCTGCTCGTTGACCGCATTGTCGATCATCGGCTTGACCTGCGCCGGCACGTTGACGCGTACGCCGCCGACCGACGCATTGGTGTCGCCGAGGGTGACCTGCGCCGACAGATTGGGATCGATGCGCCAGTTCGGCGTCAGCCGCGGCTGCGACGCCACCACGACACTGCCGCGGATCTCGGCATTGGCGTTGACGTTCTTGATGTTGATATTGCCGATCTGCTTGGCGACGTTGCCGCCGAGCAGGTTGCCGAGTGCGCCGCCGAGCGCCTCACGCACGTTCGACGACAGTTCCCCGCTCACATTCAGCGTGCCGTTGAGCGGGGTGGACAGGGTCAGCGTGTCCTGCGCGCCGGTGGCCGCGATCGGTCCGCGCGCGGCGCTCCATTTGATGTCGGCGTTCTGCAAGACCTGCTGCGCAGGATTGGCGGCGGTGCCGGAAAAGTTTCGCGGTGCACCGCGTTCGGCGACATCGCGGATCGCCGTCAGCGCCACGGCGACCGGCGCAACGATGATGGAGCTGCGTGGCGGCGAGGGCGGCAACGGTGGCAACTCGACCAGCGTCGGGGCGGGACCGCTGGCGCGGGGCGCCACATAATCCATGATCTTGAGCGTGGCTACGAAAAACATGGCGACCAGCGCAATGCCGATCAAAATGGTCTTCAGTCGCATGATGTCCCCGCATGCAATATGCGGGGACAGTACATCAAGGGGCTAAATGGGCAAAGTAAGGCGCCCAGCCCGGGCGAACGCCGGTTCGGGGGCCGGCACTGCAGTTAGAAAACGCCCAGGACGATCGCTCCGACCAGCGCCATGGCCGCATAGGCGGCGACGATGCTCAGCTGACTGACAAATGCTGTCATGGCTTGCCTCCGGCTTGGTGGTTGCCGCACCGGGCAACGCCGGGCCGCGCTTATCGTTCCCCTGAAAGGCGGGCAGGCTGCCTCATTTCCGCCTCCGCTCTGCCGCCGGAGCGCCGCACCAGAAAGAGCGGGACTGCGTCTCTGCGCGGGAAAATGCCGGTGTTGAAGAGTCATTAAAACATTTAGCTCAATTTGCCCGAATGACGCGCGGAGTTCGTTTGTATCTCGTCGGCTCCTTCGTCCTTGTCTCTCTGGCAGGTTGCGGGCGTGGTTTGTTTCAAACCGAGCAGCGCGAGCCCTGGCGAGCCGAGGCCGAAGTCGCATGTCTGAAGTCGGGCGCCGTGCGCGAGAGCGCTGGCTTGGTCCGCATCGAGCCGATCTCCGGTCCGGGCGTCTGCGGCGCAGAATTCCCGCTGAAAGTCGCCGCGCTCGGCGAATCCAGCAGCACGATAGGTTTCGCGGATGAGACGCTGCGGCCGCCAGGGGCGATCGCGGGCGGTCCGTCGCGCTGGCCGGTGCAACAATCGCCGTCGCAGCCGATGGTGCGTGCGACCAGCCAGTATCCGAACTCCTATCCGCAATCGGCTCCGCCGCCGCAGCAACCGTATGGCAGCGGCTATAACGGCAACTATGCCAATGCGCCCGCGAGTAACGGACCGATCTCTCTGAACGCACCCGGCGTTCATGAGGCCGAAGACGATATCAACCTGCCTGCCGAAGGCTCGCCAGAGCAAAGCATGCAGCAGGCGATGCCGCGCAATCCGCCGCCGCAAACGCGCGCGCCTTACGGTCGCTATAGCTCCGGCCCTGCATTGACCCAGCCGCAGCAAGACTACGCACAGCCGCGTCTCGGACCAGGCGCAGGCAATGTTACCGGTTCGGCTGGTCCGGTCGAGCTGAAGCCGACGGCGACTCTCGCTTGTCCGATCGTATCGCAGCTCGACAAGTGGCTCGCAGAAGTCGTGCAGCCCGCGGCGATGCGCTGGTTTGGCCAGCGCGTGGTGTCGATCCGCCAGATTTCCGCCTATTCATGCCGTGGCATGAACGGCAATTCGCGTGCGCATATTTCCGAACACGCTTTCGGCAATGCGCTGGATATTGCAGCCTTTACTTTCGCCGACGGCCGCAACATGTCGGTCAAGAACGGCTGGAAGGGGCTGCCGGAAGAGCAGGGCTTTTTGCGCGACGTGCAGGGTGGTGCCTGCCAGTATTTTACGACCGTGCTGGCGCCGGGCTCCAACATCTATCACTACGATCATATCCATGTGGATCTGATGCGTCGGCCGAAGCGCCCGTCGATCTGCAAGCCGGCGGCGGTGTCGGGCGAAGAGATTGCGTCGCGCGCGATGAGCCGCAGTTACGCCGGCCGTGGTGATGACGGTCCGACCGGTTCGATCAAAAAGTCGGCCAACAGAAACAGCCGCACGACGCCGGATGACGAGGATTTCTACGAGAACGAATAAGCGTCAGTTGCGATAGGCGGCGAGGAACATGCGTACCGCGCTGTTCACCACCTTGTCGATTTCCGCATTGGTCGGAGATGGCTTTGCCTGGAAGATGAAGGGCTGAAACAATGTCGCCTGGCACGACATCATGAACTGTGCGGCCGCCAGCTCCGTATCCTCGATCTTCAATTCCCCCGCTTTGACACGGGCATCGAGATAGCCGGCAAACTGCCGGATCGAGTGGGCAAGCACTGCCTCGTAGAAGCGCTTGCCAATATCCGGCATGCGCTCGGCAATCGCCATCACCGTACGGATCGCCGAGCCGCCGCCAGGACGGCAGAGCAGCTGGATATAAGCCCTGCCGAATTCAGTAAGCGTCGTCTCAGCATCCCGGCCGGGATCGAAACTCAAGACGGCCTTGCCCTGCTCAAGCTTTTCCTGCTCGACGATGGATTCGAACAGGGCGCTTTTATCGGTGAAATAGACGTAGAGCGTGCCCTTCGAGACACCGGCCGCGCGCGCGATCTCGCCCATGCTGGCGCCATCAAAGCCCAGAGTCATGAAGACCTTACGCGCACCGTCGAGGATCTGCCGGCGCTTGGCGCTGTCTTCTTCGCCGACCGCGGCGAGGGGAGCATGGGAGGGCGTAACCATTGTTCAGCCTGTTGGGACGAACCACCGCGACCGGTCGGCCTGGATGGCAATAGCTCAAAATCACGATGGAATGATCATTCTTGTATCTTGACCGAACCGTTCGGTCAATGTACATCATGCCGCACCAGGCGGGAACCGGCGTGTTTCCGCGCGATCATTTCAGGAGGCCGGAATGGCCGGACCACGCGACCAGGCTGCACGTATCGTTCGCGACGATTCCGAGGACGAGGCTGTCTCGGCACGTGTGGTGCCGCTGGAGGAGCCCGCAACACGCGGTCCCGCAGACGCGCCAGACAAGCCGGCAGGTGCTCCAGCGGCGGCGCCCGCCGCAGCCAAGCCTGCAGCGCCTCAGTCGCCGCGCAAGAAGCGCATCCTTATGGGCGTCGGTGCGCTCGCAGCGATCGCCGCTGTCTATTATGGCGTGAACTACTATCTGGTCGGCCGTTTCATTGTCTCCACGGACGATGCCTATGTGCGCGCCAACAATTCGACGCTTGGCGCCCGTGTCTCAGGCCACATCGCGCAGATCGTGCCCGGCGACAATACGCTGGTGAAGGCCGGGCAGGTGCTCTTCAAGATCGACGATGGCGACTACAAGATCGCCGTCGATGCGGCGCGGCGCAAGATCGATACCCAGAAAGCTACCATCGAGCGCATCGGCCGCCAGGTCACGGCGCAGGAAAGCGCCGTCGAGCAGGCGCAGGCTCAACTTGCTTCGGCCGATGCCGCGGCCAATCGTGCGCAGCTCGAATTCGATCGCCAGGAAACGCTGAGCAAGCAGGGCTTCGCTTCGCGCTCCGTCTATGAGACCTCGCAGTCGAACCGCGACCAGACCGCGGCGTCCGTCAAGGCCGCCAAGGCAGCGGTGGATTCGGCCAGGAGCACGGTCGATGTCACCAAGGCACAGCAGGCCGAAGCGCGCGCGCAGCTGCAGGAGCTGGAAAGCTCCCTGGACAAAGCCCGGCGTGACCTCGCTTTCACTGACGTGAAGGCGCCGGTGGACGGCATCTTCTCCAACCGGATGGTCAATCTCGGCGACTTCATCACCACCGGTCAGCGTCTCGCCAATATCGTGCCGCTCGACGACGTCTATATCGATGCAAATTTCAAGGAGACGCAGTTGCGCCGCCTGCAGCCGGGACAGCCCGTGTCGGTTCAGCTCGATGCCGATACCAGTCGCGTCATCGATGGCACGGTGGAGAGCCTGTCGCCCGCGGCGGGTCAGGTGTTCACACTGCTGCCGCCGGACAACGCGACCGGTAACTTCACCAAGATCGTGCAGCGCGTTCCGGTGCGCGTCCGCGTGCCTGCCGATGTCGCCAGGCAGAACGTTTTGCGCGCGGGCATGTCGGTCTATGTCCGCATCAATACCAAGCCGGGCGCTGCGGCTGCGCAGTGAAACTGAGTGAACTTGCTCTGGACGCGCTGCAGCGTGCAGCGCCGCTGCGCAGAGCCGGGATCACCGCGAACGCTGTCGCCTGATGTGGCCCCGGCTTTGCGGCGCATCACGCCGATGTCGGCGCGCTGCGCAGCGTCCGGGACGCGGGAAGTGTATTCGGTCGGTCACTAACTAACGGACCACGTAAATGTCGACGACCACCACCATGTCAGGGGCATCGCCGGCCGCGCCAGCGGATGATCGGATTGCGCCGAAGCGCCTGGTCGCGTTCCTGATCATGGTGTTCGGCATGTTCATGTCGATCCTCGACATTCAGATCGTCTCGGCATCGCTGTCGGACATTCAGGCCGGCCTGTCGGCATCGTCGAATGAAGTCTCCTGGGTCCAGACCGCCTATCTGATCGCGGAAGTGATCGCGATTCCGCTCTCAGGATTCCTGTCGCGCGCGCTCGGTACGCGCCTCTTGTTCGCCATCTCGGCAGCGGGTTTCACCTTTGCCAGCCTGATGTGCGGTTTCACCTCGTCCATCGAGCAGATGATCCTGTGGCGCGCGGTGCAGGGCTTTCTTGGCGCAGGCATGATCCCGACGGTGTTTGCTTCGGCCTATACCGTGTTTCCACGCTCGAAGTTTCACATCGTCGCGCCGATCATCGGTCTTGTCGCAACGCTTGCGCCGACCATTGGGCCGACCGTTGGCGGCTACATCACCGATGCGATGTCATGGCATTGGCTGTTCTTCATCAATGTCGTGCCGGGTATCGGCATCACTATCGGCGTGCTGGCGTTGGTGGATTTCGACGAGCCGCATTTCGAACTGCTCGAACATTTTGACTGGTGGGGTCTCGGTTTCATGGCCGGCTTCCTTGGTTCGCTCGAATATGTGCTGGAAGAAGGGCCGCGCAATGACTGGTTTGAGGATGAGGCCATTGCGCTGTTTGCAGTGATCTGCGCGCTTTCGGCCGTCGCCTTCTTCTGGCGCGTGTTGACCGCGAAAGTGCCGATCGTCGATCTGCGCGCCTTCACCAATCGCAATTTCGCGCTTGGCTCGACCTTCTCCTTCTGTATCGGTATCGGTCTCTACGGCCTGACCTATATCTATCCGCTCTATCTCGCCCAGGTGCGTGGCTATAGCGCGCTGATGATCGGTGAGACGATGTTCGTGTCGGGCGTCGCGATGTTCCTGATGGCGCCCGTCGTCGGCCGCCTGATGACCAAGGTCGACCTGCGCATCCTGATCGGCTCGGGTCTCGTGCTATTCGCGTCGGGAACCTGGCTGATGACGTCGATCACCCGCGATTACGATTTCTACGAGCTGCTCGTTCCGCAGATTCTGCGCGGTATGGGCATGATGCTGGCGATGGTGCCGATCAACAATATCGCGCTCGGCACGCTGACGCCGGAGATGCTGAAGAACGCGTCCGGCCTGTTCAACCTGACACGCAATCTCGGCGGTGCGCTCGGTCTTGCGCTCATCAACACCGTGCTCGATCACCGCACCGACTTTCACATCTCCCGTCTTCACGACAAGGTGACATGGGGCAATGCCCAAGCGGTCGAAACGCTCAACATGCTCACGCAAAAATTCCAGGGCATGGGTGACGCCTCGCGCATGGCGCTGAAGCAGCTCTCGCAGATCACTCATCGTCAGGCTGTGGTGATGAGCTTTGGAGATGCGTTCTTCCTGTTGTCCTGCTTCTATCTCGGGCTCAGTCTGATGGTGCTGATGCTCGACAAGCCCGGTAATCCGGCGGCCGGCGGCGGCGGGCACTAACGAAAGCGCCATCGCCGGCAAGGCGGTTGTCATCGGAATCCGCGCGCGGTGTGTTGCCAAGCCGGATCACCTTATCTATAAAACGCCTATCCATTGCTCGAACCTGAGGGAGAGTCTGCATGAAGTCGATTTATCTGCTCTCCGGAATTTCCGGTTCGGTGCGTATGCGCGGGTTTGTGCGGACTCACTGAGTTCCGTTTCCGTCGCTGCAGACCGGATGTGTTTCGGTCAAATCCAATTCCACTGATCATTCAATTGTTTATGACGCGGAGATGCGGCTTGGCCGTCGCGCGTCAACCATGGAGCCGGTTGCGCAGGGGCGTGACCGGATGACGTCATGACTCTCAAAGATAAAAACCGCCCCGCGGCCATCCGCGTCGTCATTCCCTTTGTGCTGAGACACTGGTTCAAGCAGCCGGGGCGAACGGCAACCGTTGCTGTCGGCCTGCTCGGCGCGACGGTGGCCGATCTGCTCATGCCGCTGTTTTCGGGCCAATTGGTGGATGCCGTCACGAAAGGCGGCAGCGATCCGGCTGCGCGTCAGGCTGCATTCGTCGCTTTCGGCGCCATTGTTGCTCTCGGCCTGGCATCGCTGTTGCTGCGCCAGCTCGGTATCCACGCGATCGTGCCGTTCACGCTGCGGATCATGTCCGATCTGTCGCGCGATGCTTTTGCGCGCGTGCAGCGCTTTTCCACGGATTGGCATGCCAATAATTTTGCCGGTTCGACCGTGCGCAAAATCACGCGCGGCATGTGGGCCGTCGATCTTCTCAACGACACGCTCCTAGGGGCGCTGCTGCCGTCGCTGGTGGTGCTGCTGGGGTCCGTGTTGCTGCTTGGTCTGCATTGGCCGCTGCTTGGGGCCGTCATTGCTGTCGGAGCCTTCGTTTATATCGCGATGACCGTGTGGTTTTCCACGCGCTATATCGCGCCGGCCGCGCGTGTCTCCAATGCGTGGGACACCAAGGTCGGGGGCACGCTTGCGGACTCCGTGACTTGCAATGCGGTGGTGAAGTCGTTCGGCGCGGAGGCGCGTGAAGATGCGCGGCTCGGGCAAGTGGTCGGCCGGTGGCGCGCGCGTGTGCGGCGGACATGGCTGCGTTACAACTACACCAGCACGGCTCAACTGGCCGTATTGCTGTGTGTTCGCGCATCGGTGATCGGCGGCGCACTGTGGCTGTGGCTCGATGGCCGAGCCAGCGCCGGCGATATCACCTATGTGCTGACGAGCTATGTCGTCATCCATGGCTATCTGCGCGATGTCGGCATGCACATCAACAACCTGCAGCGTTCGGTCAACGACATGGATGAGCTGGTCGCGATTCATGACGAGACCATCGGTGTCGTCGATGCCGTCGGAGCGAAGCCGATCACCGTCGATGGAGGGCATATCAAGTTTGATAATGTCACTTTTCTTTATGGCGGCCACATCACGCCGCTGTATCGCGGGCTGTCTGTCGATATCCGCGCGGGAGAGCGAGTCGGTCTCGTCGGCCGCTCCGGTTCGGGCAAGACCACCTTCGTGAAGTTGATCCAGCGGCTGTACGATGTCTCGGACGGGCGCATCGTTATCGACGGCCAGGATATTGCAGGTGTAACGCAGGAATCGCTGCGCAGTCAGATCGCGATCGTGCAGCAGGAGCCGATCCTGTTTCACCGCTCGCTGGCCGATAACATCGCTTATGCCCGGCCCGGTGCAAGCATGGCGGAGATCGAGCGCGCGGCGCGGCTGGCCAATGCGCATGACTTCATCGAGCGGCTGCCCAAAGCCTATGGGACGCTGGTCGGTGAGCGCGGCATCAAACTGTCAGGCGGCGAACGGCAGCGCGTGGCGCTGGCGCGCGCCTTCCTGGCGGATGCGCCGGTGTTGATTCTGGACGAGGCGACCGCAAGCCTCGACTCGGAGTCCGAGGCGCTGATCCAGGAGGCGATGGAGCGGCTGATGAAAGGCCGCACGTCGATCGTGATCGCACACAGGCTCTCGACGGTGCGCAGTCTCGACCGCATCCTGGTGTTCGATCGCGGCGCGATTGCGGAAGAGGGGACGCACGACGCATTGGCGAAGCGGCCGGGGGGCATCTATCGCGGCCTGTTCGAGCGTCAAGTGCTCGAATTCGATCGCACGCTGGCGGCCGAGTGAGGACGTTATTGGGTGATCCGAGATCGCCCTGAAACTGGCGAGGGGCTCGGCGGTGTTGCGCCGGGCCCCTCGTTGTTCAGTATCAGCCGGCCTGTAAGCCGGGTTCTGTAAGGCATCGCAGCTTGCGCGGCGATACGTGACGGCCATTCTTCTGGGACCGCACTCGCATGCGGCCTCAAGCAACCTACCCGGACGGCGGGTTTGACATCACCCTGCAGTGTTATCGTTCGCGAACGAACTTACTGCGACGCCGTCCCTATTCGGTTTTGCTCCCGGTGGGGTTTACCTTGCCGTCTCCGTTGCCGGATCCGCGGTGCGCTCTTACCGCACCTTTTCACCCTTGCTGCCCCGCCCGAAAGTGGGGAGCGGTTCTTTCTCTGTGGCACTTTCCCTGGGGTCGCCCCCGCCGGATGTTATCCGGCACCGTATGTCATTGGAGCCCGGACTTTCCTCCCCCGCAGCCTTTCGACCCTAGCGGGAGCGGCCGTCCGGCCGACTGACGGGGAAGCCATGAGGGCTTACGTGTCGCGCGTCAAGTCGTGTCAACTCGCCGTCGGGGCGGTATCGCGCGACAAGCTCGCCAGCAGCGCCTGCAGCGTTTCCAAAGTCGATCGATCGGCGACACCATCGACACGCTCCGGCCGGAAATGGCGCTGGAAGGCCGTGACGACTTCCGCGGTGGAGGTGTCGTAGACCCCGCTGACCTCGATACCGTAGCCATAGAGGGCGAGGGCCTGTTGCAACGCCTTTACCTCGTCGCCATCCGCGCCTGTGCGCAGGCCTTCGCCCGGCACGATCGGTGCCGGATGCACCCAGTGGCCGACGCCCGAACTGGCGAGCAGATGCCACGGGAATTTTTCGCCCGGATCCTTCTTGCGCGCCGGCGCCACGTCGGAATGGCCAAGCACCCGATGGGTCGGTATTTCGCGGCGCAGCAGGATCCCCCGGCACAGTGCCGTGACGGCTGCAATTTGCCGGGCAGGATAATCCGGATAGCCCCAATCGTGGCCGCGATTGATGATCTCGATGCCGATGGAGCGGGAATTGATGTCATCCTCACCGGCCCAGAACGACGAACCGGCATGCCAGGCGCGCTTCGACTCCTGCACCGTCTGCACGATGCGTCCGTCCTCCAGCACGATGTAGTGCGCCGAAACGTCGGTTCCGTCGCTGCAGAGGCGCGTAATCGCGCCTTCGGCATCGGGCATGCCGGTATAATGCAGCACGATCATATCAGGCACGAGTCCCTTGTTCCGGTCGCCGTAGTTCGGTGACGGGATTACATCCGATACGACGGAGGAGTCCGGCGTGAAGGTCGGAAGATCTGCGACCCCTTTCGGGATCGGCAGGGGGCGCTGGCGTCTGGTCTCGGGTCCGGACAATCTCTTTCACACTCCATAAGGTTCGGCACGACATGGCGACCGCAAGGGGAAGGACACTATTCAGATCGGCACCCGATTGCGCAACGATCACGAATTGGTTTTGCCCTTTTATTTCATGGCTCTATGCGCGATGGGTCAGCACTACGATAGAACCGCTGCAGACGAATTGAGTCGTTTCGTGATCGCACCATCAACGGATTCTTAACGCTAAGCATCGTTACTGAAAGGTGACGTGCCGAACTCATTTGGGGGCGGCCAGAGTTCCATTCGACACGCGTTCCCATGGCAAATTCCTATCATCCATGCGGACAAAGGGTTACCGCGTCGGACTACGCGCGTGACCGGTCGAACCGGTTCGATTTTTGCGCGACGCAGCGGCCTGGCCGCGCGGCGTGCCGGCATTTGAGGCGCCATGGGCCGCTCGGAGTCCGGATTGGTCGGGAGCCTCGTAAGGAAGGAACGGAGTTCGTTGCCCGTTCGCGTGCGCGTATGAGTGATACCCGACATATCTCCGTGCTCGGTCCTGAGGCCGTCGAGATGCTGTCGCCGCGCGCCGGTGGTGTTTATGTGGACGCGACCTTCGGCGCGGGTGGTTATTCGCGCATGATCCTCGCGGCCGAGGGCACGCGCGTGATCGCAATCGATCGCGACAGTACCGCGATCACTGGTGGGGCCGATCTGGTGGCGTCCTCCGCCGGTCGTCTCACGCTGGTCGAGGATCGCTTCTCCAATCTCGCCGATGTCTGCGTCGCGCACGGGATGCCGCTGGTGGATGGCGTCGTGATGGATGTCGGCGTGTCGTCGATGCAGCTCGATCAGGCCGAGCGCGGCTTTTCGTTCCGCTTTGACGGGCCGCTCGACATGCGTATGAGCCAGCATGGGCCAAGCGCGGCCGATGTGGTCGCCAAGGCGTCCGAGGCCGATCTGGCCAACATCATCTATATCTTCGGCGAAGAGCGTCATTCGCGCGCCGTCGCCCGCGCCATTGTCGCGGCGCGCAAGGAAGCCGAGATCACGACGACGAAACAACTCGTCGAGATCGTTTCCAAGGTCGTATGGGCGAAGCCGGGCGAGATCCATCCGGCAACGCGTACGTTTCAGGCGCTGCGGATCTTCGTCAACGAAGAGCTGGATGAATTGCACACCGCGCTTGCTGCTGCGGAGCAGGTGCTGAAGCCAGGCGGCCGTCTTTCGGTGGTCTCTTTCCATTCGCTGGAAGACCGCATTGTCAAGACGTTCATCGCCGAGCGCAGCAAGACTGGCGGTGGCTCGCGTCATCTGCCGGAGGTCGCGCAAGCGACGCCGCGCTTCAAGATTGTCAACAAGCGTCCGATCGTCGCCAGCGATGACGAAACGAAAGCCAACCCGCGCGCGCGGTCCGCCAAGCTGCGCGGTGCCGAACGCACCGATGCGCAGGCACAGGACGCCAGTCCGTTGCCGGGGTGGCCGACGCTGGCTTCCGTGATGCGGGGAGGCTGACGCATGCGGATCATCCATCTCCTCGTCATTGCGGTTCTCGTGTTCGCTGCGGCCTATGTCTATCGGATCAAGATGGAATCCACCGTACGGACCGAGAAGGTGCTGCGTCTGCATGCCGATATTCGCGAACAGCGCGATGCCATCGCCTTGCTGCGCTCGGAATGGGCCAAGCTGGACGCACCGACGCGTCTACAGGGGCTCGCCGAGCGTCACCTCAAACTGCAGCCGATGACGGCGCAGCAGTTCGACAGCCTGAAGAACCTTCCCGATCGCCCGCCGAGCTTCGCCCGGCCGGGCACGCCCGATCCGATCGGCGCCATGCTCAACAGCATCGATCCGGATGTCGTCGTGACCGGATCGGTATCTGAAAAGGCGCAGGACAAGGTGGATGGGCCGGAGGATCGGCAATGACCGCACAGCCCTCCGCTAACCCCAACACGTCAGTCGGGCGCCCGCCGGAGCCATGGCGGCAACGCCTGATCCGTACGCTGCTCTATGGGAAAAACACCGATCGTGCGGCCAAGGCGCGGGCGCGTGTCGGTCTCGCCATGCTCGCATTCGGCGGCATTTACGGCATCATCGCCGTGCGCCTCGTCGTGTTCGCCGTCAACGGCGATACGCATGCGGAGCGCCGAGCCTCGCGCGACGCCATCGCCACCGCGCGCCCCGATATTCTCGATCGCAACGGCGCGATCCTCGCTACCGATGTGAAGTCGCCATCGCTGTTTGGCGAGCCCCGCCGCATCATCGACAAGGACGAGGCGGTTGAACTACTGACCGGCGCCTTGCCCGATCTCGATAGTTCCGAAGTGCGCGATCGTCTCGGCAGCCGCAAGGGCTTTGCGTGGCTAAAGCGCGATATCACCCCGCAGCAACAGCGCGACATCCATCGTCTCGGTATTCCCGGCATCGGTTTTCTGCGTGAGAACAAGCGCGTCTATCCGAACGGATCGACGGTGTCGCATCTGATTGGTCTGACCAATATCGACAACCAGGGTATCGCCGGTATCGAAAAGTGGCTCGACAATAACGGTCTCGCCGATCTGCATCGCGCCGGGTTCGCGTCGGATCGCATGCAGAAGCCAGTCGAACTCGCGCTCGATGTGCGTGTCGAACACGCGCTGCGCGACGAATTGCTCAAGGCGAAGGCTAAATTCAGCGCCAAGGCGGCATCGGGCCTCGTCTCCAATATTCGCACCGGCGAGATCGTCGCCATGGTGTCGCTGCCCGATTTCGATCCGAACAATCCGAAGGAAGTGCACGATCCGGACCGCATCAACCGCCTGACGACCGGCGTGTATGAAATGGGCTCGACTTTCAAGACGTTGACCCTTGCGATGGCGCTCGATAGCGGCAAGGTCAATCTCAACACCATGTTCGATGCGCGATATCCGCTCAGCTACGGCAAGTTCAAGATTCACGACACCCACCCGGTGCCGCGTCCGATCTCGCTCGCCGAAGTCTTCACTTATTCGTCGAATGTCGGCGCTGCGAAGATCGCGCTCGGCCAGGGTGTCGAAGCGCACAAGGCGTTTCTGAAGAAGGTCGGCCAGCTTGATCGCCTGCGCACTGAATTGCCGGAAAGCGCGATGCCCATCGTCCCGAAGCGCTGGGGCGATCTCAATACCATTACCATTTCCTTCGGTCACGGCATCGCGGTGGCGCCGCTGCAAGCGGTCATGGCGGTGAATGCGATGGTCAATGGCGGCAATCTCATTCCGCCGACCTTCATGAAGCGCTCCGAGGAAGAGGCGCTGGCGGTCGCAAAACGCGTCATCAAGAAGGACACCAGCGACAAGGTCCGTTATCTGATGCGTCTGAATGCCGAGGTCGGTTCGGCGCGTCAGGCGGAAGCGCGGGCGAAGGGCTACTATCTCGGCGGTAAGACGGGTACCTCGGAAAAGGTCGTCAATGGCCGCTATTCCAAGAAGCAGGTGTTGAACTCCTTCACCGCCGTGCTGCCGATGGATAATCCGCAATATCAGGTGCTGGTGATGCTGGATGAGCCGAAGGCGCTCCCGGAGACACATGGCTTCATCACGTCGGGCTGGAATGCGGTGCCGACCGGCGGCAACGTGATCGCCCGCATTGCGCCGCTGCTGGGCCTGGAACCGCGCTTCGATCTGGCGCCGTCCGACCGCCTTATTCTTGCGACATCAAAGGTCACTCAGTAACGCCATCCGCGCTTTACAGCGGAGGCAAAATGCGGTTTGCGTCACGCTACGGAGCCCGTCCCGTCCTGATTTGCCCTGTCCGGAGCAGCATGAAACTCGGCGATCTTTTCAGCAACGATGCCTTCGCGATGACGCCGCAGGCTGCGGATATTGCCATCACGGGCCTTGCTGTGGATAGCCGCGCGGTAAAGCCCGGCGACGTGTTCTTTGCGCTCGCCGGCGTCAAAGCCGATGGCGCGCGTTTTGTTGCGCAGGCGATCGAGGCTGGTGCCGTCGCAGTGGCCGGAGAGCATCTGCCGGCAGACATCGCGGTGCCTTTCGTCAAAATCGAGAATCCGCGCCGTGCTCTGGCGCTGGCTGCAGCCCGATTTTATCCGCGCCAGCCGCCGGTCGTCGCTGCCGTGACCGGCACTTCAGGGAAGACCTCGGTGGCGTCTTTCACGCGTGAAATCTGGGGCCGGCTCGGCGATGTCTCTGCGAGCATCGGTACCATCGGCCTCGTTTCGCCCAAACGCACCATCTATGGTTCGCTGACCACGCCGGATCCGATCTCGCTGCACCGGCAGATCGACGAGATCGCGGGCGAAGGCGTCACGCATCTCGCGCTCGAAGCGTCCTCGCACGGGCTCGATCAGTTCAGACTGGACGGTGTGCGTGTTTCCGCGGCGAGCTTCACCAACCTGTCGCGCGACCACATGGACTATCATCCGGACGTCGCGCATTATCTCACTGCCAAGTTGCGCCTGTTCCGCGATCTGGTTGCAGACGGCGGACCGGCCGTGATCTCGGCGGATCATGACTGTTCGGCACAAGTGATCGACGCTGCGCGCGCGCGAAATCTGCGCGTCATGACAGTCGGTCGTGGAGGTGATGGCGTAGGCGAAGGCATTCGTCTCGCCGATGCTGTGGTCGATGGCTTCGAACAGCAGCTCAAGCTCGAACATCGCGGCAGGATTTACGCGGTCCGACTTCCGCTGGTCGGTGAATTCCAGATCGAGAACGCGCTCGTAGCGGCTGGCCTCGTGATCGGCACTGGCGGCGATGTGGCCGCTACTTTCGCCGCGCTCGAACATCTCAAAGGCGCCAAAGGCCGCCTCGAACGCGTCGGCGATCGCCATGGTGCGCCGATATTCGTCGATTATGCACACAAGCCGGACGCACTCGCGAAGGCGCTGCAGGCATTGCGGCCCTATGCGAAGCGCCGGCTCGTCGTCGTATTCGGCGCCGGAGGCGATCGCGATGCCGGCAAGCGGCCGTTGATGGGCGAGATCGCGGCGACGAATGCCGACACGGTCATCGTCACCGACGACAATCCGCGCAGTGAGGAACCGGCCGCCATCCGCGCCGCCATTCTTGCCGCCGCCAACGGCGCTACGGAGATCGGAGATCGCGCCGAAGCCATTCGCGTGGCCGTGCAGAGCCTCGAGCCCGGAGATGCGCTGCTGATCGCCGGCAAAGGACACGAAACCGGGCAGATCGTCGGCAACCAGACGCTTCCATTCAGCGATCACGAGGCTGCGCAGGCGGCACTCGCCAATTCTTCAAGGATACTGGGGAAATCATGAGCGAGTGTCTCTGGACCACAGCTGCGATCACGGAGGCGATGCGCGCGACCGTGCAGGGCGATCTGCCCGCAGGCATCACCGGCATCTCTATCGACAGCCGCACCATCAGGCCTGGCGAAGTGTATTTCGCCATCAAGGGTGATGTGCATGATGGTCATGCTTTCGTCGACGCGGCGCTAAAGAACGGCGCCGCGTTTGCGGTGGTGGAAGCTGCGCAGCGCGAGAAGTTCGCGGCCGATGCCCGGCTGCTCGTCGTCGACGATGTCCTTGCCGGCCTCGTCGATCTCGGTCTTGCGGCGCGTGCGCGGCTTGGTGCACGCGTCGTCGCCATTACCGGTTCGGTCGGCAAAACCTCGACCAAGGAGGCGTTGCTGCGCGTTCTGTCGGCGCAGGGCCCGACCCATGCGTCGGTCGCCTCTTTCAACAATCACTGGGGCGTTCCGCTGACGCTGGCGCGTTGCCCCGCCGATGTGCGATTCGCCATCTTCGAGATCGGGATGAACCATGCCGGCGAGATCGAGCCGCTGGTGAAGATGGTGCGTCCGCATTATGCGGTCATCACCACGGTCGAGCCCGTGCATCTCGAATTTTTCTCCGGCATCGAAGCCATTGCGGATGCCAAGGCGGAAATCTTCCTCGGTGTCGAACCGGATGGTGTCGCCGTCCTCAACCGCGACAACGATCAGTTTGCACGTCTGGAAAAGAGCGCGAAGAAGGCCGGTGTCTCGCACATCGTATCGTTCGGTTCCGATGCCGAGGCGGATGCGCGCCTGATCGATATCTCGCTGCATCCGACATGTTCGGCGGTGCATGCCAATATACTCGGCCAGGACATCACCTATAAATTCGGCATGCCGGGCCGGCATATGGCGATGAACTCGCTGGCGGTGCTTGCCGCAGCATCGCTGATGGGGGCGGATCTCGCCCATGCCGCACTGACGCTGTCGCAAGTCGTGCCGGCCGAAGGCCGCGGTGTACGCCTTATGTTGGAAATCGCCGGCGGTGAAGCGCTTGTCATCGATGAGACGTTCAACGCCAATCCGGCCTCGACCTCCGCGGCGCTCAATGTGCTCGGGACAGCGGCCATTGGCGGGCAGGGGCGCCGGATTGCCGTACTCGGCGATATGCTCGAACTCGGCCTGCGCGGCGCCGAGTTGCATGCGGGGTTGCTGGAGGCTGTGACCGCAAACGCAATCGATCTCGTTTTTTGTTGTGGTCCACTGATGCGCAACCTCTGGGATGCCCTTCCCAGCGACAAGCGGGGCGGTTATGCCGGGGACGCAAAGGGGCTCGAATCGCAGGTCGTAAGCACGATCCGGGCCGGCGACGCGATTCTGGTCAAGGGCTCGAAGGGCTCCAAGATGGGACCGATCGTCACCGCGCTGACCAAGCGCTTTCCCAGCAATGCCGCGCGCGACGACGCTGCGGAATAAGGCAGGCTGAATGTTCTATTGGCTGATCGATTTCGCGGGCACCTTCCCGGTCTTCAATGTGTTCCGCTACATCACCTTCCGCACCGGCGGCGCGGTGGTGACCGGTGCATTGTTCGTGTTCCTGTTCGGGCCGTGGATCATCGACAATCTGCGCCTGCGCCAGGGCAAGGGCCAGCCGATCCGCACCGATGGTCCGCAGACCCATCTGGTCAAGACCGGCACGCCCACCATGGGTGGCTTGATGATCCTGTCCGGCCTCGTGGTCTCGACGCTGCTCTGGGCCAATCCGCGCAATCCCTATGTCTGGATCGTACTGGCGGTGACGCTCGGCTTCGGCTTTGTCGGTTTTTATGATGACTATCTCAAAGTCACCAAACAGAGCCATAAAGGCTTTGCCGGTCGCACGCGTCTTCTGATTGAATTCATCATTGCCGGCGCCGCCTGTTATGCTTTCGTGCGCCTCGGCCGCGATCCGTTGTCGAGCTCGCTGGTGATTCCGTTTTTCAAGGATGTCATCGTCAAGTTCGGCTGGTTCTTCGTCCTCTTCGGCGCCTTCATTATCGTCGGCGCCGGCAATGCGGTGAACCTGACCGACGGCCTCGACGGCCTCGCCATCGTTCCGGTCATGATCGCCTCCGCGAGTTTCGGCCTGATCGCTTATCTCGCCGGCAATGCGGTCTTCTCCGATTATCTGCAGATCAACTATGTGGCGGGCACCGGCGAGTTAGCTGTTTTATGCGGCGCTGTGCTTGGTGCTGGTCTCGGCTTCCTCTGGTTCAATGCGCCACCGGCCTCGATCTTCATGGGCGACACGGGATCATTGGCGCTTGGCGGCATGCTCGGCTCCATCGCCGTCGCCGTGAAGCACGAGATCGTGCTGGCTGTCATCGGCGGCCTGTTCGTGCTCGAAGCCGTGTCGGTCATCGTACAGGTCACGTCCTTCAAGCTCACCGGCAAGCGCGTGTTCCGCATGGCGCCGATCCATCACCATTTCGAGCAGAAGGGTTGGACCGAGCCGCAGATCGTGATCCGCTTCTGGATTATCTCGGTGATGCTGGCGCTGGTCGGCCTCTCCACGCTGAAGCTGCGGTGACGCCGTGACACCCGTCGCCACATTCGCCGGTAAGACCGTCGCCGTCTTCGGCCTCGGTGGCTCCGGTCTTGCCTCGTGCCATGCACTGAAGGCCGGCGGCGCCGAAGTCATCGCTTGCGATGACAGCGCCGACAGGATGGCGGAAGCCGCGCGCGCCGGCTTCATTACCGCCGATCTGCGCACCGTCTCATGGGCGGGTTTCGCCGCCCTCGTGCTCACCCCCGGCGTGCCGCTGACGCATCCGCAGCCGCACTGGACCGTGCTCGCCGCGCGAGCGGCAGGCGTGGAAGTGATCGGCGATGTCGAACTGTTCTGCCGCGAGCGCAAGGCCCACGCGCCGGACGCGCCTTTCATCGCCATCACCGGCACCAATGGCAAATCGACCACCACCGCCTTGATTGCGCATCTCGTGCGCGAGGCCGGCTTCGATACGCAGATGGGCGGCAATATCGGCACGGCGATCCTGTCGCTGGAGCCGCCGCGCAACGGCCGCGTGCATGTGATCGAGATGTCGTCCTATCAGATCGATCTCACGCCGTCGCTCGATCCGACTGTCGGCATCCTGCTCAATGTCACGCCCGATCATATCGATCGTCATGGCACGCTTGAGCATTACGCCGCCGTCAAGGAACGCCTCGTCGCCGGTGTGCAGATGAATGGCACGGCTATTGTCGGCGTCGACGACAGCTGGTGCAGCAAGATCGCAGATCGTCTCGCCCAAGCGGGCAAGCGCGTGCTGCGCATCTCGGTCGAGCATCCGCTCGCCGATGGTCTGACGATCGATGGCAGCAGGATCGTCGAAAATGCCGGCGGCGCGCAGAGCGTTATTGTCGATCTTGCGAATATCGGCTCGCTGCGCGGCCTGCACAACGCGCAGAACGCAGCCGCAGCCTCCGCCGCGGTGCGCGCGCTCGGCGTCAGTCTCGATGTGCTGCAGAAGGGCTTGCGCTCGTTCCCCGGCCTCGCGCATCGTATGGAGCAGGTCGGTTACCTCGGTACCACGCTGTTCGTGAACGACAGCAAGGGCACCAATGCCGATGCTGCAGCAAAGGCACTGTCGTCCTTCACCGACATCTTCTGGATCGCGGGGGGCAAGGCGAAGGAGGGCGGCATTGCCCCGCTCGCCGGGTTCTTCCCGGGTATCAGGAAGGCCTATCTGATCGGCGACGCCGCAAATGACTTTTCGCGCACGCTGGAAGGCAAGGTGCCTTACGAGATCAGCGTGACGCTCGATGTCGCGGTGGCCAATGCCGCACGCGATGCAGCGGAGGCCGGGCTTGCGGCTCCGGTCGTGCTGCTGTCGCCGGCCTGCGCGTCCTTCGACCAGTTCCGCAATTTCGAGATTCGCGGTGACCGGTTCCGGGAACTGGTGCTGGCGTTGGACGGGATCAAGAAGATCTGATTTTTCACGATCTCTTAACCGTCTGGCAACCGTAATGCCGCATCGATAAAAGCTTATCGATCCGCAGGACGCGCCCATGATTTTTCGCGAACAACGTACGCCGCTCAGCGAATGGTGGTGGACCGTGGACCGCTTGCTGCTGGCCGCAATCGTCGCGCTGATGCTGGCGGGTGTGATCCTGTCGTTGGCGGCGTCTCCGCCGGTGGCGACCCGCATCGGCCTCGAGCCGTTTCACTTCTTCAATCGCCACATCCTGTTCCTGATCCCGTCGGTCATCGTGCTGATCGGGGTGTCCTTCATGTCGCCGCGGCAGATCCGTCGCTCCGCGCTGATCGTCTTCGCGCTGTCCGTCGTGTTGATCCTCGCAACGCTCGCCTTCGGCCCGGAAGTGAAGGGCGCAAAGCGCTGGATCACCATTCTTGGCATCAACATCCAGGCGTCGGAAGCGGCCAAGCCATCCTTCATCGTCATCGCAGCCTGGCTGTTCTCCGAATCTATCCGCAAGCCTGGCATGCCCGCCACGTCGATGGCCGTGGTCATGCTGATGATGCTCGTGTCTCTGCTCGTCCTGCAGCCCGATTTCGGGCAAACCATGCTAATCCTGATGGCCTGGGGTTCGCTGTTCTTCATCGCCGGCATGCGCATGGTCTGGGTGGCCGGTCTCGCCGGTGCCGCTGCCGGCGGTCTGTTCCTCGCTTACTTCATGGTTCCGCACGTCGCCGGCCGTATCAAGCGCTTCATGGATCCGGCCTCGGGTGACACCTTCCAGGTCGATACCGCGATGGAGGCCTTTTCCAATGGCGGCTGGTATGGCCTCGGCCCCGGTGAGGGCATCGCCAAGCGCAGCCTGCCGGACAGTCACACCGACTTCGTCTTCGCCGTCGGTGCGGAGGAGTTCGGCATCCTGCTGTGTCTGGCGTTGCTGGCGCTGTTCGCTTTCATCGTCATCCGCGCGCTGTCGCGCGCTTACGCCACCGAAGATCTGTTCTCGCGCTTCGCCGCATCCGGCCTCGCAATATTGTTCGGCGTGCAGGCGGCCATCAACATGGCGGTTAATCTGCATCTCATCCCGGCCAAGGGTATGACGCTGCCTTTCATCTCCTATGGCGGCTCCTCCATGGTCTCGCTCGCTTATAGCGTCGGCATGCTGCTCGCGCTCACGCGCATGCGTCCGCGCACCGAAGTCGAAGCCATCGACGCGCATGTCGCGCGCACTTACGCATGATGAGCACTGCACCACTCATCCTGCTTGCCGCAGGTGGCACCGGCGGCCATCTTTTTCCGGCGGAAGCGCTCGGCGTCGCACTGATGAAACGCGGCCTGCGCGTGCGTCTCGTCACCGATGCGCGGGCCCTGAAATATAGTGGTCTGTTTTCGCGCGACATGATCGATGTGGTGCCAAGCGAGACCGTGCGGTCGCGCAATCCACTGTCGCTGGCGCGCACCGGCGTGATGCTGGCCGCGGGCACGGTGATGGCGGTTAATCTGATGCTGCGTTTGCGGCCCGCCGCGGTGATTGGCTTCGGGGGGTACCCCACGCTGCCGCCGCTCTTTGCTGCGCGCATGTTCGGCATTCCGAGCGTCATTCACGATTCCAATGCGGTGATGGGCCGTGCCAATCGCCTCCTTTCCAATAAGGTCAATGCGATCGCCACGTCGCTGCCCGGCGTGCTCGATCGCGTTCCTGAACTCGCGAAAAAGACGACGACCACCGGCACTCCCATGCGTCCCGCAATTCTCGCGGCGGCTGCCGTACCATATAGCGCGCCCGATCTAACCGCGCCGTTCCGTCTGCTCGTCGTTGGCGGTAGCCAGGGCGCGCGCATTATGGCGGACATCGTGCCGCCGGCCATCGAGAAGCTCGAACCGTCACTGTGGAGCCGCCTCATCCTCACGCAGCAAGTGCGCGACGAGGACATGCCGCGTGTTCGCGCGATCTACGATCAGCTCAAGATCAAGACCGAACTCGCGCCGTTCTTTTCCGATCTTCCGGCGCGGCTCGCCTCCAGCCATCTCGTCATCTCGCGTTCGGGCGCCGGCACTGTCGCTGAACTCGGCGCCATCGGCCGCCCATCGATCCTGGTGCCGCTGCCCGGCGCGATCGATCAGGACCAGCACGCCAATGCCGGCGTGCTTGCCGATGCCGGCGGCGCCATCCGTATCCCGCAAAGCGAATTCACGCCGCTGCGTCTGGCGTCGGAAATCTCCGCGCTCGCCGGCGAGCCGGCCCGCCTCAACGAGATGGCGCGCGATGCGCGAAAGGTGGGACGCCTGGATGCGGCTGACCGGCTTGCCGATCTGGTGGTGAAGGTCGCGAAGATTTCCTAGTCGACAACACGTCATTCCGGCACGCCGGAACGGCCGCAGTCTGCTACATCTGCTGCTTTGGCGTGGAGCGGCAATGGTGAGTGACCGATTGACGAATCTTCCAGAGGCGCAGCGCGAGGCTGTTCGCGCGGCCATGACCGCAGCCTTCGGTTCTGTCCCCATCGATACCGTCAGTCCTGTTCCCGGCGGCGTCTCTGGAGCGTTCGTCTACCGCATCGGCGCTGGCGGCCGACGCTATGTGGTGCGGATGGAAGGCGCTGTCAGCCCGCTCCGCAATCCATATCAGTATGGTTCGATGCGCATCGCTGCCGAGGCGGGGATCGCACCGCGGGTGCATTATGTCGACGAGGTTGCCGGCGTGGCGGTGATGGATTTCATCGCTGACAAGCCCCTGGAGCTTTATCCGGGCGGTCCTAGCGCATTGGTGCGAGCGCTTGGCCAGATGTTGCAACGTCTGCAGGCGACGCCGAGATTCGGACGTTTCCTCGACTATCCGGACGTCGTCTCCCGGTTGTGGAGGCATGTCTGCTCCAAGGAATTGTTCGCGCCGGGGGTGCTCGACGCTCACAATCGTCGCTTGGTAGATCTCGAGAGCCGATATGTCTGGAATCCCGATCATTCGGTATCCAGTCACAACGATATCCTGCCGCGCAATCTGCTGTTCGACGGCAAGCGTCTCTGGCTGATCGACTGGGAGTCGGCCTACTGCAACGATCCCGTCGTCGATATGGCTACGATGCTCGATAACTTTGCGCCAACAGATGAACTCGAAGATGAACTGCTGCGGGCCTGGCTCGGGCATCCGCCGGATGATGTCCTGCGTGATCGCCTCGCGATCATCCGCGCGCTGTCTCGTCTGTTCTACGCAGGCGTCCAGTTCAGCGCTGTTGCGGCCGGGCCGTTGCGGGTGCCAGATACGAATCTCGCGGCTCCAACGCTTGCAGAGCTTCGGCAGGCGTTGCGCGATGGAAAGTTGGCGCCCGATGCCTTGGAGACAAGGCTTGTTTTGGGAAAGATGTATCTCGCTGCATTCTTCACCGACGAGAGGCCGCCGGGATTGCCGCCGCCGATCAGCGCCTTCCGGTTGGCATGTGTGCCCACAGCGCCGACAATTTCGTGACATGGCTCACAATCTCACATTCTCCGCCATGTAGTCGAGAAACGCTCGCACCCGCGCCGGCAGCTGTCCGCCATGGCCGACGAACACGGCATGTATCGGTTCGATGTCGCCGGGGTTGAGATCGTCGAGCACCGGTACGAGACGGCCTGCGGCGATATCCGACTCCACATGAAAGCGCGCCAGCCGCGCGAGGCCCATACCAGCCAGTGCGATCTGATGCATCGCTTCGCCATCGCTGACGAGGGCATTGCCTGACGGCATCACAGTGACGATTTCGCCGCCGCGCAATTTGAAGGGCCAGCCGTCCTTCCATTTGGCAAAGCTGAAATCGAGCAGATTATGCCGCGCCAGATCATCCGGCATTGTGGGCATGCCGTATTCCGCGAGATAGGCGGGTGAGGCGACGATGACCATCCGGCTCTCGCCAAGCTTGCGCGCGAGCAAACGTGACGCGCGCATCAAGCCGACCCGGATTGCGACGTCGGCGCGTTGCTCCAGCAGGTCGACGACAAGATCGGTCAACGTCACATCGACCTTGATGTCCGGATAGAGCCTGGCGAACCCCGGCAGCAAAGGCAGCAGGTGATGCAGCCCGAACGGCACGCTCGTATTGACGCGCAACAATCCGCTTGGCGTCGCGCCAACAGCGGCTTCGCGCTCGGCGGCGGCGATTTCGTCGAGGATGCGAACGGCGTGCTCGTAGAAGACGGTGCCTTCCGGTGTCAGCTGCAATTTTCGCGTCGAGCGGTTGATCAGCCGCACGCCGAGTCGTGCCTCCAGCCGCGCAACCAGCTTGCTCACGGCGGAGGGGGTCATCTGGAAGGCGCGGGCGGCCATGGAGAGCCCGCCGAGTTCGACGACCCGTGTGAACACCTCCATTTCGCCGGAGCGGTTGATATCGAGGCGCGACATCGTGAATTCAGTTCACAAATCTTTTTCCTGATGGATGTCTATCTCATCTATACCGACCGGTCCATATCCTTGGCATCGAACCCCGCATACGGACCTTGCCATGCCCCTTGCACTCTATGCGCTCACCGCCGGCGCCTTTGGAATCGGCGTCACCGAATTCGTCATTATGGGGCTTCTGATCGAGGTCGGCCGCGATCTCGGCGTCTCCATTCCAGCTGCCGGCCTGCTGATCTCCGGTTACGCGCTCGGTGTGGTGGTCGGTGCGCCGATCATGACCGTCGCCACGGCGCGCTGGCCGCGCAAGACGGTGCTGTTGGTGCTGATGGGTATCTTTACCATCGGTAATCTCGCTTGCGCCGTTGCACCCGATTACTGGAGCCTGATGGCTGCCCGCGTGCTGACGGCGTTTGCCCATGGCACGTTCTTCGGTGTTGGCTCCGTCGTCGCCACCACACTGGTGCCGGCTAACAAGAAAGCATCGGCCATAGCGGTGATGTTCACCGGCCTCACCGTTGCAAACATTCTCGGCGTGCCGTTCGGCACCTGGCTCGGCCAGCATTTCGGCTGGCGGGCGACATTCTATGCGGTGACGCTGGTCGGCATGCTCGCTCTCGCGATCATCGCGGCCTTCGTGCCGAAAGATAGCGAAAAGCCCGCGCCGTCGAACCTGAGGAAGGATCTTGCGGTGCTGGCGCGGCCGCAGGTGCTGATGGGGCTACTGACCACGGTCCTGAGCTGGGTTGGTGTGTTTGCCGTCTTCACTTACATTGCGCCGATCCTGACGCGGCTCGCCGGCTTTTCGGATACGGCGGTGTCACCGATCCTGCTCGTCTTTGGCGGTGGTCTGGTGATAGGCAATCTGGTCGGCGGTCGCTTTGCCGATCGCTGGTTGCTCCCAACGGTGCTCGGCAGTCTGCTCGCGCTGACCGTGGTGCTCGCGCTGATGAGTATCGCTGTCTACAATCAGATCGCCATTGTGATCTTCGTCGCTTTGCTTGGTGCTGTCGGCTTCGCCACCGTGCCGCCGCTGCAGATGTGGGTTCTGGACAAGGCGCATGGTGCCGGCCAGAGCCTGGCGTCGAGCTTCAACATCGCCGCCTTCAATCTCGGCAATGCGATCGGCGCCTGGCTTGGTGGCGCGGTGATCGATCATGGCGGGCTCGCCGCCGTGCCGTGGGTTGCCGCCCTGGTGCCGCTGGCGGCCCTCGGTGTGGCGCTCACCGCAATCCGGCTTGATCGTGCGCCGGCGTCGGTTCCGGCAGCTGCTGAGTAGGGCGATTCGGCGGGATTCGCCGAAGCCGCCAATCAAATATCCGTCTTTTTCGTCATGGCCGGGCTTGTCCCGGCCATCCACGTCTGTTTGAAGGAGTCAGGTGCCCGACGCTGCGTCGGGCGTGGCGAGAGACGAGACCCATGAGACTGCCGCGCGAGATCGGACCCATTCATTTTGTCGGTATCGGTGGCATCGGCATGAGCGGTATCGCCGAGGTGCTGTGCAATCTTGGTTATACCGTGCAGGGATCGGACGCTTCCGAGAACGCCAACGTCAATCGTCTGCGCGAAAAGGGCATCACGATTCAGGTCGGCCACAGGGCGGAGAATGTCGCCGGCGCCGACGTGCTGGTGGTTTCCACGGCCATCAAGCGCGACAATCCGGAGCTGATGGCCGCGCGCGCGCAGCGCATCCCGGTGGTTCGCCGCGCCGAGATGCTGGCCGAACTGATGCGCCTCAAGAGCTGCGTCGCCATCGCCGGTACCCACGGCAAGACCACCACGACCTCCATGGTCGCGGCGTTGCTCGATGCCGGCGAACTCGATCCCACCGTCATCAATGGCGGCATCATCAACGCCTATGGCACCAATGCACGCCTCGGCGCTGGCGAGTGGATGGTGGTCGAAGCGGACGAGAGCGATGGCACCTTCCTCAAGCTGCCCACCGATGTCGCCATCGTCACCAATGTCGATCCCGAACATCTCGATCACTTCAAGACGTTCGACAACGTACAGGATGCGTTCCGCAATTTCGTCGAGAACGTGCCGTTCTACGGTTTCGCCGTCATGTGCATCGACCATCCTGTCGTGCAGACCATTGTCGGCAAGATCGAGGATCGCCGCATCATCACTTACGGACAGAATCCGCAGGCCGATGCACGTCTCGTGGATCTCAAGCCGGCCAATGGCGGTTCGAGCTTCAAGGTCGCGTTCCGCGATCGCAAGGCCGGCACCACGCATGAAATCGACAACCTGCTGCTGCCGATGCCCGGTCGCCACAATGCGCTCAATGCGACCGCGGCGATTGCCGTCGCGCATGAGCTCGGCATTTCCGATGCGCAGATTCGCAAGGCGATCTCGTCTTTCGGCGGTGTGAAGCGCCGCTTTACCAAGACCGGCGAGTGGAACGGCGTCACGATCATCGATGACTATGGTCACCATCCCGTCGAGATCGCCGCTGTGCTGCGTGCTGCGCGGGAGAGCACGTCCGGCAAGGTGATCGCCGTGGTGCAGCCGCATCGCTATACGCGCCTGCAATCGCTGTTCGAGGAATTCTGCACCTGCTTCAACGATGCCGATACGGTGATCGTCGCCGAAGTCTATGCCGCGGGCGAAACGCCGATCCCTGGCATCGATCGCGACAACTATGTCCTGGGCCTGCGTGCCCACGGTCATCGCGAAGTCATTCCGCTCGCGGAGTCGGCGGCACTTGCCGGGCTCGTTGCCGGTGTGGCGAAAAGCGGCGACACCGTCGTCTGCCTCGGCGCCGGTAATATCACCCAATGGGCCTATGCACTGCCGGGTGAATTGAAGGCACTCGGATAAGATCGTGACCGGCTTTCCCGACATCACGCCCGATCTCAAATCCGCGATGCCTGATCTCCGCGGGCGCATGCTCGCGAATCAACCGCTGGCGCCGCTGACATGGTTTCGCGTCGGTGGGCCCGCCCAGGTGCTGTTCACCCCCGCAGACGAGGACGATCTCGCCTATTTCCTCTCGAAGCTTCCAGGCGACATCCCGGTCTACGTCGTGGGCGTCGGCTCCAACCTGATCGTGCGGGACGGCGGCATCGCAGGCGTCGTCATTCGTCTCAGCCCGCGCGGCTTCGGTCATGTCACCGCCGAAAAAGACGTCATTACTGCGGGTACTGCAGCCCTCGACAAGCGAGTGGCGGAGGCTGCCGCAGCCGCCAATATCGGTGGGCTCGAATTCTATTTCGGTATTCCCGGCTCCATCGGCGGAGCGCTGCGCATGAATGCCGGCGCCAATGGCGGTGAGACGAAGGACGTACTAGTCGAAGCCACGGGTATTGGCCGCGATGGCCGGAAGCATGTGTTCGACAATGCAGGCATGCAATTCGTCTATCGCAATTCCGGTGTCGACCCGTCGGTCATTTTCACGTCAGCCAAATTTCGTGGATCGATCACCGATCCCGCTGCGATCCGGGCGTGCATGGATGAAGTGCAACAGCATCGCGAATCCGCGCAGCCGATCCGGGAAAAGACCGGAGGATCCACTTTCAAGAATCCACCCGGCTATTCCGCATGGAAACTGGTGGATGCCGCCGGCTGCCGTGGCCTGCGCGTCGGCGGCGCGCAGGTGTCGGAAATGCACTGCAATTTCCTGATCAATACCGGCAATGCGACAGCGACGGATATCGAGCAGCTCGGCGAGACGGTGCGTGCGCGCGTGCTCGCGCAATCCGGCATCGATCTCCATTGGGAGATCAAGCGGGTCGGCATTGTGCTCTAGTTTTCAGGCTTGGGTGCCTGCGGAAGCGCCGAGGCCGGTCCGAGATCCGGCAATGTCAGCAGATGCTCGAGGGGCGTTGTCGCTACCTTGAATGCGCCTTCATAGGGGTGCTCCTGCAGCCCGATCAGGCCAAGCGCAACGATGGCGGCGCTGCCGAACACCACAAGTGCCGTCAGCATCGCGCGCGGCCGGTCCAGATGCACGAGTGCCAGACCCACCTGGGTCAGCAGGCCGAGAATCAGCACCGACACCCATTTCAGGTCGTTGGTTTGATCGGTCGCGATGCTGAGCCGCTCGCTGCGTGCGGTGCCGGCACGGATCGCAGCGCTGATCAGCGCCACCTGCACCGGCGTTCCGGATGAGCGTGCGATGCCGGGATCGCTGACCTCGCGCAATACATCATCATAGGCGGCCTCTGTGCGCGGCGATGGGGCGTTGTTGATCATCGCCGGCCATTCGTCCGTGAGCACCGAATTGACATAGACCTTGAGGGCTGTGCGGATATCGGTCATGTCCGACGCGGACGCGACGCTGAGCGCGTAGACGTTGCGGATTTCGCTGGCCTCGGCCTGCGTGGCGCGCACCGCATGACGGCCACGTTCGCCGACATCGCTGGCGAGGAAGCCGGTGAGCAGGCCGAACAGGATCGCCACCGAGGAGAAGAACGGCGCCACGATGCCGTTCGTCTTCTGGATCGACCGGCGCAGCGGCGACCGGAAGCCCAGATACACCAGCAGGAGGGCTGCTCCGTAGTAGAGCACGGCAAGTGTGGCGAAGATGCCGAAGGTGTTGAGTTCGAGCCAGGCCCTGATCATCTCGTTTTGGTCCCGTTGATCCCGTCGTGCTCTCGCGCTGTGACGTGATGCAAGGCATTATATGAACGCGGCTCCGCATGCCATTGCCTTGCTTGTATGATTAGGATGCCGTGATTCGTATGGAGACCCAATGATGACTGCCTCGATCGATCCGGCGCGGATCACCATCCTGTTCGGTGGCTTGAACAAGGAGCGGCTGGTGTCTGTCGCCTCGGCGCAGGCGCTGCATATGGCGCTGCCAGAGGCTGCGCTGTGGTTCTGGGATGCCGACGATCGGATCTACGCGACGTCGGGCGCAGCGCTGCTCGGCCACCAGCGTCCGTTCGAAAATCCTTTCAAGGCCGATGGCAAGTCGCTCGGTTCGCTGCCGCAGGCGCTCGACCTTGCCAAGGCGGAAGGTCGGGTGCTGGTGCTTGGCATGCATGGCGGCGCCGCCGAAAATGGCGAAGTGCAGGCCATGTGCGAGTTTCGTGGCGTGGCCTTCACCGGCTCCGGCTCGGCATCGTCCAACCTGGCTTTCGACAAGGTCGCGGCCAAGCGTTTCGCCGCTATTTCCGGCGTTCCGATTGCTGCCGGCATTGCACTGGCGGAGATGGAAGCGGCGCTCGATCGATATGGCAAGCTGATCGCCAAGCCTGCGCGCGACGGTTCCAGCTATGGCCTGATGTTCGTGAACGCGAAGCAGGACCTTGTCGCGGTTCGTAACGCCGCAAAGATCGAGGACTATGTCGTCGAGCCGTTTATCGCCGGCATCGAGGCTACCTGTGGTGTGCTGGAGCAGGCCGATGGTTCGGTGTTCGCTTTGCCGCCTATCGAGATCATTCCAGCCGATGGCGGTTTTGATTATGAGGCGAAGTACCTCGCCAAATCGACACAGGAAATCTGCCCCGGTCGGTTCACGCCGGAAGTTACAGCGCAGTTGCAGGATTTCGCCGTCCGCGCCCACAAGGCGATGTCCTGCACCGGCTATTCGCGCTCGGATTTCATCGTGTCGGCCGATGGCCTGATTTATCTGGAAACCAACACCTTGCCCGGGCTGACCAAGGCCTCGCTCTATCCGAAAGCGTTGAATGCGCAGGGGATCAGCTTCGTGGATTTCCTGAATGGACAGATCGAGCTCGGCTTGAGACGTTCAGCCGTAGGGCGGATGAGCGAAGCGTAATCCGCCGTTGTCAGCCACACGCCCTTGACCGGCAGATTACGCTTTCGGCTCATCCACCCTGCCGCGGCGATGAAGCTGCGACCGAACGCCGCTCGTGGCGCGGCGCCACGATTCCTTAACGCCGAGCTGCAACAGTCTCGCTAAAGTCTTCAGAATCCGGGGTAAAATGCCTCCTGATTCCTTCCCCTTTACGTTTTGTTTACCAGGACCGCCGAAGGTTAACGCTGGCGGCGCATGTTGCGCTTGGCTGCCGAGGCGTGAGCTGTGCGGGACTTCCGTAACGACGCGTATCGATGGAAATAAGTGTTTATTCAGACACTTATCCATTCCGGTCTGACCGAGACGTCATCTGCGTCATCGCCAGTGCTTTGGTCCCGCGCAAATGCGGGCGCAACCAGTGACGAGCTCGTGGAATGGATGGTGGAGGACGCCTCTCTCGGTCGGTCGGATCGCTGAGGCCCCAAGCTGACCTCAAGATGGCGGCCCGTGGGGCAGGCATCCTGCTGCGCGAACGGCTGGCGCCGCTCGAGCGTGCCATCACGGCCTTGAAGAACCGCAAGGCGCCCCCGCGCGAGCCGAGCACCAGCAAGATCGTTGTTTTCATCGAGCGCCATGTTCCGAGCCGCGTCGGCATCGCAGCGACCGTGCTGATCCTCGCCGGCAGCATCGGTTTTGGCGTGGTCAAGGGCGAGCATGTCGATGAAGTCGTCGCTGCCTTTCAGGATACCCGCAACGCTGCGGCCAATGCCGCCGGCTTCCGCATTTCCTCGGTCATTCTCAATGGCCGTAAACAGCTGACCCAGGACGAGATCCTGGCTATCGGCGGCATCAACGGCCGCTCGTCGTTGCTGTTTCTCGACGCCGCCGCCGTGCGCGAGAAGCTGAAGGCCAATCCGTGGATCGGCGACGCCAATGTGCTGAAGCTGTATCCGGATCGCCTGCAGATCGACGTCACCGAGCGCACCGCGTTCGCGCTCTGGCAGGAAGACGGCAAGCTCGCCGTCATCGCCGACGATGGTGCCATTCTCGAGAATTACGTGCCGAGCCGCTTCGTCAAACTGCCGCTGGTGGTGGGCAAGGGCGCCGATATTCAGGCGAAGGATTTTCTCGCTTTGCTCGATCGCTATCCCCAGGTCCGCGCCGTGACCAAGGCCGCGATCCTCGTCGGCGAACGGCGCTGGAATCTCCGCCTCAATGACAATCTCGACGTCCGCCTGCCCGAGAACGATGTCGGCAACGCGCTGGCCATGCTCAGCAAGCTCGATCGCGAAGAGCGCCTCTTCTCGCGCGACATCGTGGCCATCGACATGCGTTTGCCGGATCGCCTGACCGTGCGTCTGTCCGAGGAGGCCGCAAAGGCTCGCGAAGATCAGTTCAAGGCGCAAGACAAAGCCAAGAAGAAAGCGGGCGCAGCATGAGTGGGCTGGATCGCAACCAGGCACCGAAGACGCGCCAGATGGCGGCCAACCGCACTGCGCTCGTGGCGTCGCTTGATGTCGGCACCAGCAAGATCGCGTGCATGATCGCGCGTCTGCGGCCCTGCGCGCCAAACGAGGCGTTGCGCGGCCGGACTCATGCGGTCGAGCTCATCGGTTACAGCCAGATCCAGTCGCGCGGCGTAAAGTCCGGCGCCGTCGTCGATATGGGTGAAGCCGAGCAGTCGGTACGTCAGGCCGTCGGCCTCGCCGAGCGCATGGCCAAGGTTCGCGTCGAATCCGTTTTGCTGTCGGTCTCCGCAGGCCGCTTGCAGGGCCAGCTCATCGAAGCTACGGCCGATATCAAGGGTGGCGCGGTCAGCGCATCCGATATGGCACGCGTGACCTCGACAGGCATGCGTCATGCGACACCTCCGGGCCGCACGGTGCTGCATGCGCTGCCGGTGAGCTATTCGCTCGATGGCGTGAAGGGCATCCGCGACCCCAAGGGGATGGTCGCGTCTCAATTCGGTGTCGACATGAATGTCATCACTGCCGACGCGACGGTCGCACGCAATCTGATGCTCGTGGTCGAGCGTTGCCACCTCAATGTCGAGGCGATGGCGGCTGCGCCCTATGTCGCAGGCCTTTCTGTGCTCACCGACGACGAGACCGATCTCGGCGCCGCCGTTGTCGAGATGGGGGCGGGGACCACGACGATCGCGACCTATTCCGGTGGACGCATCGTGCATGCGTCCGGATTTGCGGTCGGCGGGCAACATATCACCATGGATCTCGCACGTGGCCTCGGTTGTTGCATCGCGGATGCCGAGCGAATCAAAACGTTATATGGCACGGTGCTGACGGGTGGCTCCGATGCGCGCGAGATGATGAACGTGCCGACGGCAGGCGATAACGACCGCGATTATCCGCAGGCCGTGTCGCGCGCCACGATTGCAAACATCGTACGCCAGCGTGCCGAGGAGATTTTCGAGATGATCCGGGATCGGCTTGCCGACTCGCCTTTTGCAGCAGAACCGCGCGCACGTGTGGTGCTGTCGGGCGGCGCGTCGCAGCTCACCGGTCTTGCCGAACTCGGTTCGCAGATTCTCGGCCGCTCGGTGCGCGTCGCGCGCCCGCTCGGTTTCGGCCGTCTGCCCAATGAGGCGAAGAGCGCATCCTTCGCCGTTCCATCGGGTCTTCTGGTCTATCCGCAATTCGCTCACCTCGAACATGTCGAGCCGCGCTTCACGCGGCAGCTCAAGACAGGCACCGACGGCGGCGGATACTTCGGAAAGGTCGGTCGATGGCTACGCGAGGGCTTCTGATGAGATTTTTCCAGACACTGCACATTCCGTCACCGACGCCATCGGCTTTCAGCCGCCGGCACGACCACACAATTCGCGCGTAATACGAGAGGCAACCTCATGACCATCAATCTCAACGTTCCTGATATCAGCGAGCTGAAGCCTCGGATCACCGTGTTTGGTGTCGGTGGCGCGGGCGGCAATGCCGTCAACAACATGATCACCGCCGGTCTGCAGGGTGTCGACTTCGTCGTCGCCAACACCGACGCGCAGGCGCTAACGATGTCGAAGGCGCAGCGCATCGTGCAGATGGGCACGCAGGTCACCCAGGGGCTCGGCGCCGGTTCGCAGCCGGATGTCGGCGCGGCCGCCGCTCAGGAAGTCATCGACGAAATCCGCGATCACCTCACCGGCGCCAACATGGTGTTCGTCACCGCCGGCATGGGCGGCGGCACAGGCACCGGCGCCGCACCGGTCATTGCCAAGACCGCACGCGACATGGGCATCCTCACCGTCGGTGTGATCACCAAGCCGTTCCACTTCGAAGGCCAGCGCCGCATGCGCACCGCCGAGGCCGGCATTGCCGAGCTGCACAAGGTGGTCGACACGCTGCTGATCATTCCGAATCAGAACCTGTTCCGGGTCGCCAACGAAAAGACCACGTTCGCCGACGCCTTCGCGATGGCCGATCAGGTGCTCTATTCGGGCGTCGCCTGCATCACCGATCTGATGGTGAAGGAAGGCCTGATCAATCTCGACTTCGCCGACGTTCGCGCCGTCATGAAGGAGATGGGCAAGGCGATGATGGGCACCGGCGAAGCCACCGGTGAGAAGCGCGCGCTGACCGCCGCCGAAGCTGCCATCGCCAATCCGCTGATCGACGATTCCTCGATGAAGGGCGCGAAGGGCCTGCTGATCTCGATCACCGGCGGCAAGGATCTGACCCTGTTCGAAGTCGACGAAGCCGCCACCCGCATTCGCGAGGAAGTGGATTCGGACGCCAACATTATCGTCGGCGCCACCTTCGACGAAGGTCTCGACGGCGTCATCCGCGTGTCGGTGGTCGCCACTGGCATCGAGCAGGCGCAGCTCGCCCGTACGGCGCCAGGCCCGGTCGGTGCCCCGGTCGCAGCCGTGGCCGGCCAGGCCGTTCCGGACACCCGTCTCGCTGACCTGACCGCCCGTCTGCGCGCCGACAACCAGCGCCTCGCTGCAGCTACGGCGGCCAAGGCGGGCGCTCCGGTCCCCGCCGCTGCGCCCGCTCCGCGCGCACCGTCCAGCAATCACGAGCGCGCCGCTCTCGCCGCCATCGCTGCCGCTGTTGCGCCGGAGGCCGCTGCTCCGGCAGCGCCGCAGCAGTATGGTGACGTGACGGTTCGCCCGATCGCCCAGAAGCCGTCGCTGTTCCCGGAAACGCCGCGCCAGGAAACCCCAATGGAAGCGCCGATCCCCGAACAGTTCATCCCGCCATCGGCTGAGCGTGCGCCGGTTCGCGCCCCGCGTATGCCGAAGTTCGAGGAACTGCCGATGCCGGCGCAGGCCGAGATTCGCCAGGCCCGCGGCGATGCGGAGGACGAGCCTCAGAAGCAGCGTCTGTCGCTGCTGCAGCGCCTCGCCAATGTCGGCCTCGGCCGTCGCGACGAGGAAGCGGAAGCGCCAGTGTCCGGTCGCCCGCAGGCCCCGGTTATGGCCCCGATGCCGCCGCTGCCCGAGCGCAAGCCGCAGCGCAACGTGGCCCAGCAGATGGCCAATGAACCGCCGGTGTCTGAATATGCGCGCCGTCCGGCTCCGCAGGGCCTCGACGTACATGGCCGCCCGGCCCCTGTTGCCCCTGCGCCACAGGGCGACGATCATCTCGATATCCCGGCCTTCCTGCGCCGTCAGTCGAACTGATCGACTGTAACAATCGTCACAAGCATGAAGCCCCGGTCATCTGACCGGGGCTTTTTCGTGAGCGTGGTGCAAAATGCGTCATTGTTTGTTAATTCATTGATAGTACTTCGTTAATTGATATGTGCCGACGCGGCTTCGCCGCCTGGGAGTGCGCCAGCCGTCAGAAACCTTGGTTAACAATCGGCCGGAATGCGGCAGAGGTTGGGTAACAATCGGTTAGAAAGCGTGAGTTGGCGCACTTTGTGGCAACGGTTAATGTAACTGCGACTCGGGGGCTCGGAAGGCCGCAAGGTTCGCCTTGATAGGTTCGACTGAGTGAGTCCCTCTCATGACGAGAGGTCTACTTGGGTGGGTAGCTTATGACTTTCAGCCGACAGACCACGCTTGGAGCGCAAGCCACCGTGACCGGTGTCGGCGTCCATTCCGGAAAGCCTGTCAGCCTGACACTCGGGCCCGCTCCTGTCGATGCCGGCTATATCTTCGTCCGCACCGGGCTCGAAGGCCCGGATCGCGAAGTCCAGGCCACGACCAAATCCGTCATCGCCACCGAATTTGCCACTGTGCTCGGCGATCGTGAAGGCCCGATCGTTTCCACCGCCGAACACGTCCTTGCCGCGCTGCGTGGTATGGGCATCGACAATGCCACCATCGAAGTGGACGGTCCGGAAGTGCCGATCATGGATGGTTCGGCCGCCCCCTTCGTCGCCGCCATCGATCAGGCCGGCGTGGTCGAGCAGGGCGCCCGCCGCCGCTTCATCCAGGTGTTGAAACCGGTGCAGGTCGCCATCGGTGACAGTTTCGGTGAACTCCGCCCCCACGCTGCCGGCTTCCGCGCCGAGATCGAAATCAACTTCAACAATCCCGCCATCGGCCGTCAGAGCTTCGTGCTCGACCTCAATCCCGAATCCTTCCGCCGTGACGTCGCTCGCGCCCGTACCTTTGGCTGCATGAACGACGTGGCCCGCCTCTGGAGCGCCGGTTTCGCGCTCGGCGCCTCCTTCGAAAATTCCGTCGTGTTCGACGATACCAAGCTCCTCAACACCGAAGGCCTCCGTTACGCCGACGAATGCGCCCGCCACAAGGTGCTCGATGCGGTCGGCGATCTCGCTCTGGCCGGCCTGCCCATCCTCGGCGCTTATCGCTCGGTGCGCGGTGGCCACAAGCTCAACAACGAAGTCCTGAAGGCGCTGATGGCCGATCGCTCGGCCTGGAAGATCGTCGAAGCCGACGCTGTTTCCTTGCAGACCGCCCGCCGCGGCCGCGCCTCTGCCGATGTCACCTCGGGCGTGCTCGGCGGTTTGGCGCCGGCATTCGGGCCGGACGTCTCCTGAGCGGATGCGGTGTTTTGGACGTATTCCGGCGTCCCACACCCGCAGTAACCATAACCACCTGTCTCCACACCTCTTTCGCCACAATCCCGGCGAAATGCGTCCCTATCCGGTTGGTTAACGAACGGCCTTCGGATAAACAGGCACGCGGTCGGGGAGATGACCACGGGCCCGTTTGGGCTGGTTCGTATCGGGGCGCGGTTGGCGCGCAAGGCACCGCATTCAGGGCACCGTGATGGCGCCCGCAGACAGGCGTCAGGCAAGAATAGATGTCGGCACAGCGTATCGCGCTTACCTTCCGTGATGAACTCAATCGCCTCAAGCGTCCGCTGCGGCTCGCTGCCGGCCTGATCGTGCTTGCCGTGCCACTGGCCGGCTGCGGCACCGGCGCCCTGTGGGACAAGTTCTCGAAGAAAGACGATCAGTTCGTCGATGAACCCGCCGACAAGCTCTACAATGAGGGTCTGTACCTCATGAACCAGAGCAAGGATCCGAAAGCGGCTGCGAAGAAATTCGAGGAAGTCGATCGCCAGCACCCGTATTCGGAATGGGCGCGCAAGTCGCTGTTGATGTCCGCCTATGCGGCCTATCAGACCGGCGACTACGACACCTGCATCGGCTCCGCCACGCGCTACGTGACGCTGCATCCGGGAAGCCCGGACGCCGCCTACGCTCAGTACCTCATCGCCGCCTCGCATTACGACCAGATCCCGGACATCTCGCGCGATCAGGGCCGCACCGAAAAGGCGATGGCTGCGCTCGAGGAAGTCATCCGCAAATACCCGACCTCCGAATACGCCACTTCCGCCAAACAGAAGCTGGAAGGCGCCCGCGACCAGATCGCCGGCAAGGAAATGGATATCGGCCGCTATTACATGAAGAAGCGCGACTACACCGCGGCCATCAACCGCTTCAAGACAGTGGTCACGCAATATCAGACCACGCGTCACGTCGAGGAAGCGCTGATGCGCCTGACCGAGGCCTATATGACCGTCGGCGTGGTCGGCGAGGCGCAGACCGCCGCCGCGGTGCTTGGCCACAATTTTCCTGACAGCCGCTGGTACAAAGACGCCTATAATATTGTAAAGTCGGGCGGTCTCGAACCGAGCGAGAACAAGGGCTCCTATATTTCGCGGGCCTTCAAGCGAATCGGCCTCGGCTAGGAATCGTCCTCTCATGCTCGCTCGTCTGTCGATCCGTGACATCGTCCTGATCGAGCGGCTCGATATCGAATTCGCGCGCGGCCTCGCGGTGCTCACCGGCGAGACCGGCGCCGGCAAATCCATCCTGCTCGATGCCTTCGCGCTCGCCCTCGGCGGTCGCGGCGATGCCGGTTTGGTCCGTCACGGTGCAGAGCAGGGGCAGGTGATCGCTGCCTTCGATCTCGAACCCGGCCATCCCGCGCTCGGCCTGCTCAAGGACAACGGTTTCGACGACGACAGCGGCGAGATGATCCTGCGCCGCGTGCAGCTCGCCGATGGCCGTACCCGCGCCTACATCAACGATCAGACCGTCAGCGTGCAGACGCTCAGGGCCATCGGCGCGGCGCTGGTCGAAATCCACGGCCAGCATGACGACCGGGCGCTCGTGGACGCCGCCAGCCATCGCCGCCTGCTCGATGCCTTTGCCGGGCTGGAGAAGGACGTCGCTGCGCTGGAAACCCTGTGGGACGCCCGCAAGGCCGCCTATACCGCGCTGGAAACCCACCGCGCCAATATGGAGCGCGCGGCCCGCGATGCCGACTATCTCCGCCATTCCGCCGACGAGCTGAAGAAGCTCACCCCGAAGGAGGGCGAGGAAACGGCGCTTGCCGAACGTCGCACCGGCATGATGCAGGGCGAAAAGATTGCCGCTGACCTGCGCGAGGCACAGGAAGCGGTGTCCGGCCCGCATTCGCCGATCTCCGCGCTGGCTGCCGCCGTGCGCCGCCTGGAGCGTCGCGCTGGTTCGTCGCCGGCGCTGGTGGAACCTGCGGTCAAGGCCATCGACGTCGCTATCAACGCGCTTGAAGAGGCCAGCCAGCATCTCGAGGCCGCATTGATCGCGGCCGATTTCGATCCCGCCGAACTCGAGCGTATCGAGGAACGTCTGTTCGCGCTGCGCGCTGCTGCCCGCAAATTCTCGACCCCGGTGGATGGCCTCGCTGCGTTGGCTGCGAAGTTTTACGCCGATGTGGCGACGATCGATGCCGGAGCCGGACAGCTGCAGAAGCTGGAGAAAGCTGCGGTCGAATCCGATGCGAAATACGTTGCTGCGGCGACGAAACTCTCCTCCGCACGCATCAAGTCTGCCGAAAAACTCAACAAGGCTGTGATCGCCGAGTTGGCGCCGCTCAAGCTGGAGCGTGCGAAATTTATCACGCAGGTCGATACCGATGCGGCGGCGCCCGGCCCGCAAGGCATCGACCGCGTCGAATTCTGGGTGCAGACCAATCCCGGCACGCGCCCGGGGCCGATGATGAAGGTCGCTTCCGGCGGCGAACTCTCGCGGTTTCTGCTGGCGCTGAAAGTGGTGCTGTCCGACAAGGGCTCGGCGCCCACGCTGGTGTTCGACGAAATCGACACCGGGGTGGGTGGCGCGGTGGCCGATGCCATCGGCGCGCGGCTCGGCCGTCTCGCCGGCAAGGTCCAGGTGATGGCGGTAACGCATGCACCGCAGGTGGCTGCGCGCGCGGACCAGCATCTCCTGATATCCAAGGCGGCGCTCGACAAGGGCAAGCGCGTGGCAACCAATGTGAACACGCTGGCGGACGATCATCGCCGCGAGGAGATCGCGCGGATGTTGGCAGGTGCTGAGATTACCGCCGAGGCGCGGGCTGCGGCGGATCGGTTGCTCAAAGGCGCGGCGTAACCCAAACTCGTCATTCCGGGGCGCGCCGAAGGCGCGAACCCGGAACCTCATAATGCCTGCACTCTGTGTTACAAAACGCCGCCATACCGTACTGCGTCTACATGCTCGCCTTGAAGAAGAATGGTGCGCTGTATATCGGTGTCACCAACGACCTTGTTCGCTGCGTCCACGAACACAAGACAAATGCGGTCAAAAGTTTTACCTCGCGCTACAACGTGCATGTTCTTATGTGGTTCGAGATTTACGCCGATCCGCTGACGGCGATCACCCGCGAGAAAGAGCTGAAGAAGTGGCGGCGGGAATGGAAAGTTGCTTTGATCGGGGCAACGAATGTCGAATGGCATGATTTGTATGCGTCGATCCCGTAAGAGCGCCCCATGATGAGATTCCGGGTTCGCGCTGCGCGCGTCCCGGAATGACGAGTGTAGCTATGGCAAAATCTCCCAAAACTCCCCCCGACATCTCCACGCTCACCAAGCCGAAAGCCAAGGTCGAGCTGATGCGGCTGTCGCTGGAGATGGAGACGCACAACAAGCTTTACTATCAGGACGACGCGCCGACGATTTCCGACGCGGCCTATGACGCCCTGCGCCAGCGCGTCGAAGCGATCGAAGCCAAATTCCCCGATCTCGTGAAATCGGACTCGCCGACCCAGACCGTCGGCGCTGCGCCTTCGCGCGGCTTCGCAAAAATCCAGCATGCGGTGCCGATGCTGTCGCTCGGCAATGCCTTCAGCGACGAGGAAGTCACCGAATTCGTCACCCGCATCCAGCGCTTCCTCAAGCTCGACGAAATCCCGGCACTCGTCGCCGAGCCAAAGATCGACGGCCTCTCGCTGTCGCTGCGTTACGAGAATGGCGAGCTGATCCATGCCGCCACCCGCGGCGATGGTTTTACGGGAGAGGACGTCACCGCCAATGTCCGCACCATCAAGGACATCCCTAATACGCTGAAGGGCAAACAGATTCCCGCCGCCTGCGAACTGCGCGGCGAGGTCTATATGCTCAAGAGCGATTTCCTTGCGCTCAACAAGAAGCAGGAAGAAGCCGGCGACACAGTTTTCGCCAATCCGCGCAACTCGGCAGCCGGGTCGCTGCGGCAGAAGGATGTCGCTATCACCGCATCGCGGCCATTGAAATTCTTCGCCTATGCCTGGGGCGAGATGTCGGACTACCCGATGCCGGCGCCGACCCAGCATGCGATGGTCGACTGGCTCCACAAAGCCGGCTTCACCGTCAATCCCGAGATTACGCTGTGCAGGAGCGTCGATGACGCGCTCGCCTTTTATCGCCGTATCGGCGAAATCAGGGCCAAGCTCGGCTACGACATCGACGGTGTCGTCTACAAGGTCGATCGGATCGACTGGCAGGCGCGTCTCGGCTTCGCCGGCCGCGCGCCGCGCTGGGCCATCGCACATAAATTCGCGGCGGAGCAGGCGATGACCGTGCTCGAAAAGATCGACATCCAGGTCGGGCGCACCGGCGCGCTGACCCCGGTGGCGCGGCTGACCCCGATCACGGTCGGCGGCGTCGTGGTGTCGAATGCAACGCTGCATAACGCCGACTATATCGCCGGCATCGGCAATGACGGTCAGCCGCTGCGCGATGGCGTCGATATCCGCGAGGGTGACACCGTGATCGTGCAGCGCGCGGGGGATGTCATTCCGCAGGTCGTGAATGTCGTGCTCGACAAACGCCCGAAGACAGCGAAGCCCTACGTGTTTCCCGACAAGTGCCCGGTCTGCGGCAGCCATGCCATTCGCGAGAATGACGAGGTCGTGACCCGCTGCACCGGTGCGCTGGTGTGCCCGGCGCAGGCGGTGGAGAAGCTCAAGCATTTCGTCTCGCGGCTGGCCTTCGACATTGACGGCCTCGGCGACAAGCAGATTCAGGAATTCTATGACGAGGGCATCATCATGCATCCCGTCGATATCTTCACGCTGGCCAAGCGTGATGAGCGTGCCAACAAGAAGCTGCGCGATCGCGAAGGCTATGGCGAAGTCTCGGTGCGCAATCTGTTTGCAGCCATCGACGATCGCCGAACGATCGAACTCAATCGCCTGATCTTCGCGCTCGGCATCCGCCATATCGGCGAGGGCAATGCAAAGCTGTTGGCGCGGCACTATGGTTCTTTCGCCGCGTTCCGCGAGGCGATGCTGGCTGCGGCGGCGGGCCAGAGTGAAGAGGGGAATACGTCGGAAGCCTATCAGGACCTCAATAATATCGGCGGCATCGGTGAGATCGTTGCCGACGCCGTGGTCGAGTTCTTTGCCGAGAAACGTAACGTGAAAGCGCTCGATGAATTGGTTGGTGAACTCACCGAAGTTATCCCGGTCGCGCAAGCCAAGACCGACACGCCGGTCGCGGGCAAGACGGTGGTGTTCACCGGCTCGCTGACGAAGTTTACACGCGATGAAGCGAAGGCGTCGGCCGAACGTCTGGGGGCGAAGGTTGCCGGCTCCGTGTCGAAAAAAACCGATTATGTCGTCGCTGGCGAGGATGCAGGTTCAAAGCTTGCCAAGGCGCGGGATCTCGGCGTGACCGTGCTGACGGAAGACGAGTGGCTGGCGCTGATTGGGGGATAATACCTCCGCCCTACATCAACCCGCTCTCTTCACTCTCCGCTTTCTCGACCATCTTTTCCGTCACCACCACCTTCCGCCGTGGCACCAGAAAGATCATCGCGGCCGCGCAGCCGCAGGACAGCACGACCAGTGACAGGTTGAGCGCTACCGGCGTCGCAAAATGCCCGCCGAGCCACGCGCCACCCTGCGAGCAGAGTGCGCCGAATCCCATCTGCATGAAGCCCATCATACCCGAGGCCGCACCGGCCGCTTGCGGGCGGATGCTGAGTGCGCCGGCGGCGCCGTTCGACATCACGAAGGCATTGCCGAACATCACGATCATATGGGTGAGGAACAGCCAGGCCGGGTCCTGATTGAGGCCCGTCAGTCCCCAGACGACATTGAGCAATGCGCCGCCGAATTGCAGCGCGAGGCCGAACCAGATCAGCTGCTCGATGGTTCGGCGCGGCGCAAAGCGCACACAAGCGAGATTGCCGACGAGATAAGCGAGGCCGGATGTTGCGAACCATGCGCCATATTCGGCAGAGCTGCGGCCCATCTGGTTGACGACCACATAAGGTCCGCCGCCCGCGAAAGTGAAAATGATCCATGAGGCCATCACGTAGCAGAAGAGATAGCCGAGAAAGGCGCGGCTGCCGAACAGCACTCTTGAATCCGCGATGAAGCCGCTGCTGCCGGAATCGATGGTTGCGCGCTTGCGTGTCTCCGGCAGCAGGAAAGCAATCGCCAATGTGACGGCCAGCGACGCCGCGGTGACCGTGTAAAAAATTGCCCGCCAGCCGAAGCCGGTTTCGATCAGGCCGCCGGCGAGCGGCGATAGCATCTGCGCAATCATCATGACAGCGATGACAAGGCTGATCATCGGCCCCACGCGTTCACGTGGATAGAGATCGCGGATGATGGCGCGGCTCATGACCATGCCCGTCGCGCCGCCCAGCGCCTGGAAGAAGCGTGCGGCGATGAGTTGCGGCAGCGTGGTCGCGAAACTCGAGCCGATGCCGGCAACCACCATCAGGCTGAGCCCGGCAAGCAGCACCGGCTTGCGGCCGAAGCGGTCGGACAGCGGCCCCATGATCAGCTGCGAGAAAGCGAGCCCGACCATGTAGAGCGATACGGTCATCTGCGCGATGGAGATGTCGGCATCGAAGGTGCGGGCCAGCTCCGGGAGTGCCGGTACCAGCATATAGAGCGAGATGGGCGCGATGCCGGTCATCACGACCAGCAGAAGCAGCATCACCCGCGAACGCGTAGAATCCGTTTTGTCGAGATCGCTGGCGGCCGGACTGCAGGTCACGCGAACATTGTTCTTTCGTTGTTATGGCTGGACCAGCGGTTCGGTCGCCGCCTGCAACCAGGTCCGCGTTTCCTCGTCGTCGATCAGCGGCGCGATCTCGCGGCGGACGCGGGCGTGATAGTCGTTGATCCAGACGAGCTCACGCTTGCTGATGCGATGAGCGTTGATCAGCCGGCGATCGATCGGTGCCAGGGTCAATGTCTCGAATTGATTCATCGGCTGCTCGGCGCCATCGATCCTGGCTTCGACGACGAGTTCGAGATTCTCGATGCGGATGCCGAAGGCGTCGGTCTTGTAATAGCCGGGCTCGTTGGAAAGGATCATGCCGCGTTTCAGCGGCGTGGTGCCGAGTTTGGAAATCCGCGCCGGGCCTTCATGCACCGAGAGATAGCTGCCGACGCCATGGCCGGTGCCGTGGGCGAAATCGAGCCCGGCATGCCACAGGAACTGGCGGGCGAAGGCATCGATCTGCGCGCCCGTCGTGCCATCCGGAAACACGGTACGGGCGATGGCGATGTGCCCGCGCAGCACGCGCGTAAAACGGTCGCGCATTTCGTCGGTCGGCTCGCCGATGGCGATGGTTCGCGTGACGTCGGTGGTGCCGTCCTCATATTGCGCGCCGGAATCGATCAGCAGCAGGTCGCCAAGGGCGACACGGCGATTGCTCTTGCGGGTGACGCGGTAGTGTACGATGGCACCGTTCGGCCCGGTGCCGGCGATGGTCGGGAAGGACACATCCTTCAGCGCGCCGGTGTCCCGGCGGAATGTTTCCAGTGCCTCCACGGTGTCGATCTCGGTGAGGCCACCCTTCGGCGCCTCGCGGTCGATCCAGGCCAGAAACTTCGTCAGCGCCACGGCGTCGCGGCGATGTGCGGTCATGGTGCCCTTGATCTCGACCGGATTCTTCATCGCCTTGAGCATGGCGATGGGATCGGTGCTGCGGACAGCCGTGCCGCCGGCAGTGGCAATGAGCTGGCTCAAGGCATCCGCTGCCGTCGCGCTATCGAGCGCGATGGATGCGCCGCTCACCGCGAGATCGCGCAATGATTTCGCCAGCGCATCGGGCTCCCGTACTTCGGCGGAGGCTTCGAGATGGTCGCGCGAGCTGTTGGACAGCTTGCGGTGATCGATGAAAATCTGTGGCCGGCCGTCCTTCGGCACCAGCGCATAGGACAGCGGCAGTGGTGTATGCGAAACGTCGGCACCGCGGATGTTGAAAGTCCACGCCACTGCATGTGAGTCCGACAGCACGATCGCGTCGACGCCGAGCTTAGCGATCTCGGCGCGGATGCGTGTGAGCTTGTCGGCCTCGCTTTCGCCGGCATATTCCATCGGATGGATTGTGACGGCGCCGAGCGGTGCTGCAGGGCGTTCGTGCCACACGGCATCGATGGGATTGCTATCCACTGCAACGAGCTCGGCGCCGGCCTTGGCGCAGGCCGCCTTCAGGCGCTCCGCTGCTGCTGTCGTGTGCAGCCACGGATCAAATCCGAGGCGGTCCTCCGGCTTCAGATGGTCGGCGATCCAGTTTTCCGGCGGCGGTTCGACCAGCGACTGGATGCTCCAGGCATGGGTATCGACCTGTTTCGCCACCTGCACGGTATAGCGGCCGTCGACGAAAACCGCGGCCTCCTGCAGCAGGACCACCGCCATACCGGCCGAGCCGGTGAAGCCGGTGAGCCAGGCCAGCCGCTCGTCGGATGGCGGGACATATTCGTTCTGCTGCTGGTCAGCGCGCGGGATCACGAAGCCGGTCAACTTCTGCCGCAGCAATTCCTCGCGAAACGCAGCCAGCCGCGCCGTCAGCGCGACGCCGCCCTCGGGTTCTTCAAAGGTCTGGAAATGAGCTTCGAACATGGTGGTGATATCCTACGGGCGTGCCATGGCGCGGGCAATCGAGGGGCAGGGTTGCGAAAAGCTGGCACAGGTTATGCTTGAATTCCGGACAGCGGAGTCAGAAATCCGGAACCTTTTCGCGCCGCGATTTGTTGCCGATTTGCTGCCTCGGCGAAGACTGCAAAGCCTTTGTCGTGAAGTCTTTTCAGTCTGGTCTTTGTGTTCAACTCAACGAAGAGGGAAAACACCATGCCCGCTTTCACGTTTGAGAAGATTTCCCCGCCGCGTCATAACGCGCATTCCGTCCTTTCGCAGCCCCAGCCGCAAGTCTCTTCGCCGCAGCAACGAGACAATGTGATCCAGGTGCTCGGCCGCTTCGTCATCGCGCGCGTGCGTGAGGACGAAGGGTCTGCGAAGCAATCCCTTCCGAAGTAATCTCTTCGGTCATTGCCCGGTTCGACCGGGCAAGCCAGTCAACAGAGCTACGAGCGATCGAGTCGGAAACGCGGCCTCGGCTGGATCGTCGGCTCCAAGCGAGCAATCGCGCGCCTGGGCGGGTGATGGCAGCTGGAGCGGGATTACCCCGCCCGCTGCATCAACAGGCTGCTCCAGCCCTCGATGATCTGCTCCCGCAGCAGCACCAGGCCCCGCGCGCGATAGGCGGCGATCACGCTGGTCGCCTGGTGCGGCAGCAGGCCGGACAGGATCACCATGCCGTTGCTCGCCATATGTCGCTCCATATCGGTGGCCATGGCGCGCAGCGGATTGGCGAGAATATTCGCGAGGATCAGGTCGAACGGCGCATGCAGCGCGATCTTCGCCGACGAAAATCCCTTGGCGCAAACCGTCTCGACCAGATTGCCGACGCCGTTCAGCCGCATGTTTTCATGTGCCACCTTCACCGACATCGCATCGATATCGGTAGCGAGCACGCGCGTCTTGGTGGCCTTGGCCGCAGCGATGGCCAGCACGCCGGTGCCGGTGCCGAGATCGAGAATGCGTTTTGGTGCCTTCGAGCGCAGGACATAATCGAGATAGACGAGGCAGCCGCGCGTGGTGCCGTGATGACCGGTGCCGAAAGCCAGCGCCGCCTCGATTTCGATGCCGAGCTGGTTATCCTGTACCTTGTCGCGGTCATGGCTGCCATGGACGATGAAGCGTCCGGCGCGCACCGGCACCAGTCCTTCGAGGCTTTCCTTGACCCAGTCCTTGGCCTCGATGGCGTCGAACACGACGCTGGCGGCCACGGTATCGTCCGAAGCGAGGGCGACCAGATTGCGGATCGAGGCTTCGTCCGGCGGATCGGCGAAATGCACGGTGACATCCCAGCGGCCCTCGGGATTTTCGAAAGCCGCGATGGCGGCTTCGCCCTCTTCAAAACTCTCGGTGAGCAGATCGACGATGCGCTTGGCGCTGAATTCATCGCCGACGGCAAAGGTGGCGCGGCTGGTGCCCTGGGTTGTCATCGCGGATCCGTCGTGAACAGGAAATGCACGGGTTTGTCCACGTTTCGTACAGGGTTTATCCCGGGGATGATACCCGGCTGATGCACCGGAATTGCACCGCCCTATACCGGCGCCGTGCACCAGCTGTCCCGGGCTTCTCAACAGACTTGTCCCGCCGCCGATCACAGGTCGCGCACAGACTTATCCACACCTTGCCCACAGGCTTATCCAAACAACGCCCGGTGATCCCGCAGCACGGTCTTCGCTGCATTATGGCCGGGGGCGCCGGTGACGCCGCCGCCGGGATGGGCGCCGGAGCCGCAGTGGTAAAGGCCTTTCAGCGGCCCCCGATAGTCGGCATGGCCGAGCATCGGCCGCGCCGAGAACAGCTGGTTCAGGCTCAGCGCGCCGTGGAAAATGTCGCCGGCGATGAGGCCGAAATCGCGCTCGAGATCGAGCGGCGACAGCGCCTGCCGGCCGATCACGCTGGCCTTGAAGCCGGGGGCGTAGTCGTCCACCGTTTTGATCATGAGAGCGGCCACCGTGTCGCGATGGTCGTCCCAGGACATTCCGCTCGGCAGTTCTGGCGCTACGTGCTGGCAGAACAGGCTGGCGACATGCTGGCCGGCCGGCGCGAGGCTGTCGTCGAGCGTCGAGGGGATCAGCACCTCGACGATCGGTTGCTTGCTCCAGCCATCCTGTCTGGCGTCGAGCCAGGCGCGGTCCATATAGGCGAGGCTCGGCGCGACGATGATGCCGGCCGTCAGGTGATCGCCGGTGCCGGGCAGCGCCGTGAACGAGGGCAGGGCGCTCAACGCCACATTCATGCGGAAGGTGCCGGAGCCGCCGCGCCAATTGGTCATGCGCGCGCGAAATGCCTTCGGCAGCGCATCGGCCGGCGTCAGCCGCGTATAGAGCAGTTTGGGATTGACGTTCGAGATCACATATTTCGCGCGGATGCTTTCGCCATTGTCGAGCACGACGCCAACCGCGCGGTCGCGCTCCACCAGCACTTCGCGCACGCCATTGCCAAGCGCGATGTCAACGCCGTGGCTTTGCGCTGCGGCCGCCATGGCCTGCGTGATCGCGCCCATGCCGCCGATGGCATGGCCCCAGACGCCTTTCTTGCCGTTCACCTCGCCAAAAGCGTGATGCAGCATCACATAGGCGGAGCCTGCGGCGTAAGGGCTTGCATAGTTGCCGACAACGGCGTCGAAGCCGAACAGCGCCTTGACCAGATCATGCTCGAACACATCGTCAAGCATCTCCCCGGCCGAGCAGGTGAACAGATCGAGCAGGATGCGCTGCTGCTCGATGGTGAGTTCGTTCAAAATCTTCGCGGTGCCGAGCGCGTTGATCGTTTCGGAGACGGTGTTGCGGCCAAAACCCTGCACCACATTGGGCGGCGCCCGCAGCACGAAGGCGCGCAGCACATCGGCGATGACTTCGAGCTGCTGCGAGAAGGTGCCGATCCGCTCGGCGTCATGGGCGCTGAGTTTCGCAACCGAGGCCTGCGTACGGCCTTCGCCGGTCAGCAGGTAGCTGCCGTCTGGTGCAGGCAGGAAGTTTTGTGCCCTGCGCTCGACGATACGCAATCCATGCTCATGCAATTTGAGATCGGCGATGATTTTCGGATTGAGCAGGCTGACGGTGTACGATGCCACTGAGTTGCGGAAGCCGGGGTGAAACTCCTGCGTCACCGCGGCGCCGCCGACCACGCTGCGGCGGTCCACCACCTTTACGCGCAACCCGGCCATCGCGAGATAGGCCGCGCAAGTGAGGCCGTTATGGCCGGCCCCGATGATCACAACGTCGTGGTCTGACATGTCCGGTTCAGCTTGGGTTGCTAGAACCTCCCTTATCGAAGAGGCGGCCCTGCGGCACAAGGCCATGTGGCGCCAATTCGGTTCCTTGGTTAGCCCGGATTGCCCGAATGGGTACTCTATGCTCCATTCGCGCTCCGCCGGCCGCCCGGCGGATACTGTTGCCTGCTGTTCAGCCGGAGTGTCCATGAGTTCGTCGCAGCCGCCCGCCGCCCCAAACTCGGCCTCCCGCAATCGTCTTCTGCTGACAGTCTATACGGCCGCGATTTTCGTCAGCGCGCTGCTGCTGTTCTCGGTGCAGCCGCTGTTCACCAAGATGGTGCTGCCGCGGCTCGGCGGCTCGCCGGCGGTGTGGTCGGTGGCGATGGTGTTCTTCCAGTCGCTGCTGCTGGGCGGCTACGCCTATGCGCATTTCCTGATGCAGCTTCGCAATCGCGCGATTCCGGTGGCTGTGCATCTGGTGCTGCTCAGTGCGGCGCTGTTGACGCTGCCGCTGGCCATCGCAAATGGTTGGGGCGAGCCGCCGGAGAGCGGCTATGCATTCTGGCTGCTCGGTCTGTTCGCCGTCTCGATCGGTTTGCCGTTCTTCGCCCTCGCCGCCAACAATCCGATGCTGCAGGCCTGGTTCGTACGCACCGGCCATCCGGACGGCCGCGATCCATACTTCCTCTATGCGTCCTCGAACATCGGCAGCTTTCTCGCATTGCTGTCCTATCCGGTACTGCTCGAGCCGATGTTCTCGCTGCGCACGCAAAACCTGATCTGGACCTCCGGTTATGGGCTCCTCATCGTGCTGATCGCGTCCTGCGGTTTCCTGCTGATGCGCTCTCCGGCCGTGGTGATCGCAGCGCCGGAAGCGGGCGGGTCGGAAACCGCTGAGCCGAGCTGGATGCAACGACTGCGCTGGATTTTCCTTGCTGCCGTGCCGTCGGGCCTGCTGATCGCGGTCACCGCCCATATCTCCACGGACGTTGCCGCGGCGCCACTGCTCTGGGTGTTGCCGCTGTCGCTCTATCTGCTCACCTGGGTATTGGTGTTCCAGTCGCGTCCGCTGCTCCCGCATTGGCTGATGCTTCAGTTGCAGCCGCTGGCGATAGCCGGCGTCATTGTGTTGCTCGCCGTCGGCGGTGAACAAAACCTGCTGCTCACTTTGGGCGGTCACCAGCTCGCCTTCTTCATCATCGCCATGGCGTGTCACGGCGAACTCGCGCGCACCCGTCCGGCGCCGCGTCATCTCACCGGCTTCTATGTTTCGTTGTCGTTCGGCGGCATGGTGGGCGGCCTGTTCGCGGGCCTCATTGCACCCTACACCTTCTCGTGGATCGCGGAATACCCGATCCTCGTGGCGCTTGCGGTGCTCTGCCTGCCGGCGCAGTCCGGGCGTTCCTCGCGCTGGACCGGCATCTATTGGCTGCTGCTCTTCGCCGCCGCCGTGGCGCTGATCGCGCCGAGTTACACGACAGGCAAGCTGTTCAACTGGTTCGACGCCCAGCGCGTCTATGTCGTCGCGGCCGTTGCCGTCATCGGCGTGATTGTGGCCCGGTTGCATGTCGGCAGGCTCGAAATGCTCGGGATCACGGTGCTCGCGCTGGCGTTGATCCGCATCTACCCGGCCGATGACGGACGCGTCGAGACCGTACGCAGCTTCTTTGGCGTGCACAAGATTCAGGTCACCGCGAACGGTCAGTATCATGTGCTGCTGCATGGCACGACAATTCACGGCGCCGAGAAGTATCTCAACGACGACGGCACGCCTGTGACCGGCCGTCCGGAACCGATCTCCTATTATTACAAGGACGGCGGCATGGGGCAGGCGATTACGGCGATGCGTGCGCGCAAGGGGGCGCCGCTGCATGTCGCCGTTATCGGTCTCGGCTCGGGTTCGTTGGTCTGCGCCCAGGCGCCGGGGGAAAATTGGACGTTCTTCGAGATCGACCAGACCATGGTCGACACTGCGCGAGATCCGAAATACTTCAGCTACATTTCCAAGTGCCAGCCGGACATCAAGCCTGTCATCGGCGATGCGCGGCTGACCTTCGCGCGCGAGCCCGATAGCGCCTACGATCTCATCATCGTCGATGCCTATTCGTCCGACGCGATCCCGATCCATCTGGCGACGCAGGAGGCGATGGCGATCTACAAGGCGAAGCTGGCGCCGCAGGGGGCTGTTGTCATGCATGTCTCCAACCGTCACCTCGAACTCGCCAGCGTGGTGACGGGCATTGCCGATGCCAACGGGCTGAAAAGCTGGGTGTTCAACGAGGATACCGGCCGCGATGCCGAATATATCTTCTCGACCAATGTCGTGATTTCCGCACGCAACGACATGGACGTCGGCAGTATCGCGCTGCCGTCATCGTCATGGACTCTGACGCCGGCCAAAACGGATCAGCGGGTCTGGACTGATGATTATTCCAACATCCTCGGCGCCGTCTGGCGCCGGCTGCGGGACGGAGATACGTGAGCGTCCCTCAGTCGTAGGGCGGATGAGCGAAGCGTAATCCGCCGGCCGAGTCATAAACGAAGCTCTGCGGCGAATGACGGCTTCGCCTCATCCGCCCTTCGGGATTGTGTTTCAATAGTCGCCGAAGAAACCACGCTGACGCGGAGCGTAATAGACCTGCGGCTGGCGGTTGTAATTGTAGTAGCTGCGGTTGGCGTAATATTGCTGCGTCTCGGCCTCCGTCATACGGCGATAGCCGGGAGGGGCCGGATACTGACGGCCATCGTCGCCGTCGGCGGGATAGATATAGCGGTTATCAGACGGCTGCGCTTGGCGGATCACGCGACGATTGTTCGGCACCGCCTGCGGCGCAATCTCCATCGGATTGCCATAGGCATCATAGGTCGGCTCGGCAGGCGCGACTTCGCGGCGAGCTACCGCGGTCTTGCTGCCGCGCGGATTGCGGGCGAGGGCGACCTGCGACGAGCCGGTGAGGGTCACGTTGGTGTTCAGCACACCGTCGGCCTTCACCATCGCAAACAGCGTAGCGGCGTTCTCGCGTGACAGTCGCACACAGCCATGGGAGGCCGGAGAGCCGAGCCGGTTCACTGAATCCGTGCCGTGGATGGCATGGCCCTTCTTGGTGAAGAAGATCGCATGCGGCATCGGCGCGTCGTCGAATTCCTTCGAGAAGTGATCCTCTTCCATGCGGAACGTCTGGAAACTGCCGTTTGGCGTTTCATAGGACGGGATGCCCGACGACACCGGCCAGCGATATTTCTCGACGCCGTCCTGCACGACGGTCATCGTCTGGGTGTCTTTGTTGACGGTGATGTTGATCTTGGCTTCGGCACTGCTGCCGGCAGCGAGAACGGAGAGACCCGCCAGGGTCATGACAATCGCACGCATGTTACCTTTCGCCTCCGGGCCTCGCCCTGTTCATTCGCTCGCCGTCCCGGTTCCAATATGTATCCGGGTCCGGCGTCTCGCCAGTGACAGTTTCGTGCATCCTTAACCGCAGACGGTTCACGCCGTGGCAGGCCCTTTCGCTTGCTGCAGCGCGGAATGCGCATTTTAACACATCGGATGGGAACCAGTTCCGCCGACACGACGTTGCCATGACGCAATGTGATTGCGACCAAATCGCGCTCGGCGCTGGGGGATCGAACATGAACATCAAGACAACTGCACTGCCCATCCGTTTTACCGTGAAAACCCGTCTCGCGATTGCGGCGGCGGTGCTGGCCCTGACGGCGGCGCCGCATTTCGCCCATGCCCAGGGCGTGTTCCGCGGCGCAGAGCAGGGCGCCAATCGGGGCGCCCGGGAGGGTAACCGTGCAGCCGGTCCGGTCGGAGGCCTTGTCGGCGGCGCCATCGGTCTTGGTGTTGGCGGTGCCGTCGGCGGCGTCAAGGGCGTGCTCGGCATTCCCGAAGGGAGCCGCCGCCAATGTCGCGGCTATTACAACCGTCACGGCAAATTCCGCTGCTATCGCTGAGCGGATCGGTTCACAACAAAACGGCCCGGAGAAGTCCGGGCCGTTTTCGTTTCCGCATCATTTCTTCAGCTTGTAGCCGGTCTTGAAGATCCACCAGACGATCGTCATGCAGACCGCAAGGAAGATCAGCGTCATCGCCACGCTCAGTTCGATGCTGACATCGGAAATCTCGTAGAAGCTCCAGCGGAAGCCTGAGATCAGATAGACGATTGGGTTGAGGAGCGTCACCGTGCGCCAACCCGAGGGCAGCATGTTGACCGAATAGAAGCTACCGCCCAGGAAAGTCAGCGGTGTCACCACCAGCAGCGGGATCGCCTGCAGCTTTTCGAAACTGTCGGCCCAGATGCCGATGATGAAGCCGAACAGGCTGAAGGTCACCGCTGTCATCACCAGGAAGGTCAGCATCCATACGGGATGCAGGATGTGCAACGGCACGAACAGGCCGGCGGTCCCCAGGATGATCAGCCCGAGAATGATCGACTTGGTGGCGGCCGCGCCGACATAGCCGATCACCACTTCCAGCGCGGAGACGGGCGCCGACAGCAGCTCATAGATCGTGCCGATGAACTTGGGAAAATAGATGCCGAAGGACGCATTGGCGATGCTCTGGGTCAGCACCGACAGCATCACGAGGCCCGGCACGATGAAGGTGCCGTAGCTGACGCCCTCGATATTCGAAATGCGCGAGCCGATGGCGGCACCGAACACCACGAAATACAGCGACGTGGAAATGACCGGCGACACGATGCTCTGTAGCAGCGTGCGCCAGGTGCGCGCCATTTCGAATTTGTAGATGGCGGCGATGGCCCGGAAGTTCATCTCACTTCCTCACCAGGTTGACGAAGATTTCTTCGAGCGAGTTCTGGGTCGTTTCGAGATCGGCGAAGCGGATTCCGGTCTCGCGCAGATCGCCGAGCAGGCTGGTAATGCCGGTGCGCTCGCTTTTGGTGTCGTAGGTGTAAACCAGGTCCATGCCGTCATTGCCGAGTTCGAGATTGTATTGCGCGAGCGAGGCCGGCACGGAATCGATCTTGCTCTGCAGATGCAGCTTCAGGCGCTTCTTGCCGAATTGCTGCATCAGTTTGGCTTTTTCTTCGAGCAGGATGATCTCGCCCCGGTTGATGACGCCGACCCGGTCGGCCATCTCCTCGGCCTCCTCGATGTAGTGCGTCGTCAGCAGCACGGTGACGCCCGAAGCGCGGAGCTCGCGCACCACTTCCCACATGCCCTTGCGCAGTTCCACATCGACGCCCGCCGTGGGCTCGTCGAGGAACAGCACCTGCGGCTCATGCGACAGCGCCTTGGCGATCATGACGCGCCGCTTCATGCCGCCCGAGAGCTCCATGATCTTGTTGTCTTTCTTCTCCCACAGCGAGAGATCCTTGAGGATCTTCTCGATCAGCGCAGGGTTCTTCGGCTTGCCGAACAGGCCACGGCTGAAATTCACCGTGGCCCAGACCGACTCGAAACTGTCGGTATGCAGCTCCTGCGGCACCAGGCCGATCAGCGAGCGCGCCGCGCGATAGTCCGCCTGGATGTCATGTCCATCCACCAGTACCTTGCCCGAGGTGGCATTGACGATGCCGCAGATGATGGAAATCAGCGTCGTCTTGCCGGCGCCATTGGGGCCGAGCAGCGCAAAGATTTCGCCGCGATTGATGTCGAGATCGATGCCCTTCAGCGCGGTAAAACCGGAGGCATAGCTCTTGGTGAGGCCGGAAACGGAAATAATGGGTGACATGCAGGGCAATCGGCGCGGAGGCAGTGGGAACTGTGCGGCAGGATGGCACACATAGGAATGCGTCTGCTCCGCCGCAATCGCCGCAGAGAAGATTTTGCTGTTACCCTGCCGGCTCGTACTCGATCTCCGCGATCGTCGCGCCATCCGCCGCATCGGCGAATGCCGGATCGGCGCTCAGTTCGTCGATGGTGCGGGGCTTCGGCAGCGTGGTCGAACCGTCCGCATTGACCCAGTTCTCGGCCACGTCTTCGAGCGTCTCAACGGCTTCGTCGATGGCTTCGTCCAGGGTGTCGCCGGAGGTGGCGAGGCCTGGGAGATCGGGGAAGGAGACGCGGAAGCAGCCGTCGTCGCCCTTGCGGATCACGGCGAGATAGACCGGCATGGTCAGGCGCGCTCCACGAAACTGTCGACGACCTTCTTCTCGCCGGCCTTGTCGAAGGCGATGGTGAGCTTGTTGCCGTCGATCTTGGTGACGCGGCCGTAGCCGAATTTCTGATGGAAGACGCGGTCGTCCAACGAGAAGTCGGATTCGATGCCGGTGGATTTGGCCACCAGCTCGCCCTCGATCACCATCGGCCTCTTGCGCGACGCGCTGCTGCCAAAGGACGAAAACGGCGATTGGCTCTCGTTGAAGCCGCCACCGCCGCTGCGGCCGCGCTGCTGCTGCGCGCGCTGCCAGCCCGGGGTCGAATAGCTGGATCCGAAGGCTTCGAGATTGTCGAAGCGCGACGAGCCGTAGCCGCCGGCGCCGCCCCAGCCGCTGCCACCCTTGGATTCCGTGATCTCGACATTCGCCGCCGGCAGCTCGTCCAGGAAGCGTGACGGAATCGTCGTGCTCCAGGTGCCGTGAATGCGGCGATTGGTGGCAAAATACAGCTTTGCCCGCTTGCGGGCGCGCGTGATGCCCACATGGGCGAGGCGGCGTTCCTCCTCGAGGCCCGCGCGGCCCTGCTCGTCGAGGGCCCGCTGATGTGGAAACAGGCCTTCCTCCCAGCCGGGCAGGAACACATTGTCGAATTCGAGTCCCTTGGCCGAATGCAGCGTCATGACCGACACGGCGTCTTCGTCCGCCGCGCCCTCGCGGTCCATCACCAGCGAGATGTGTTCGAGGAAGCCCTGCAGGTTCTCGAATTCCTCCATGGAACGCACGAGTTCTTTCAGGTTCTCGAGCCGCCCGGCGGCGTCCGCCGAGCGGTCCTTCTGCCACATCTCGGTATAGCCGCTCTCGTCGAGCACGACTTCTGCAAGTTCGGTGTGCGGGACCACTTCGCTCTGTTTGCGCCAGCGTTCGAAACTCGTCATCAGGTCGCGCAGCGAGCCGCGCGCCTTCGGCTTCATCTCGTCGGTCTCGATCACCTGCCGTGCGGCTTCGGAGAGCGGAATGCGGCGGCGGCGCGCATGGTCGTGCAGCATCTGCACGGTGGCATCGCCGAGCCCGCGCTTCGGCACATTGACGATGCGCTCGAAAGCGAGATCGTCAGCCGGCGAATTGATCACGCGCAGATAGGCGAGGGCATCGCGGATTTCCGCGCGCTCATAGAAGCGCGGGCCGCCGATCACGCGATAGGGCAGGCCGAGGGTGACGAAACGATCTTCGAATTCGCGCATCTGGAACGAGGCGCGGACGAGGATGGCGATGTCGTTGAGCTTGTGGCCCTCGCGCTGCAGCTGCTCGATCTCCTCGCCGATGCCGCGGGCTTCCTCTTCGGAATCCCATGCGCCGGTCACGGTGACTTTCTCGCCGTCCTCGTCCTCGGTGCGCAGCGTCTTGCCGAGCCGGCCCTCGTTATGCGCGATCAGATGCGAGGCGGCGGCGAGGATGTGGCCCGTGGAGCGATAATTGCGCTCCAGCCGGATCACCTTGGCGCCGGGAAAATCATGTTCGAAGCGCAGGATGTTGTCCACTTCGGCGCCGCGCCAGCCATAGATCGACTGATCGTCATCGCCGACGCAGCAGATGTTGCGTTGCTCCCTCTCCCCGCTTGCGGGGAGAGGGTCGGGGTGAGGGGCTGCCTCCGCGAGCGCAGCAGGTGGAGAGTCCCCCTCAACCGGATTGCTTTGCAATCCGACCTCTCCCCGCACGCGGGGAGAGGTGACTACTCCGCCTGAGTTCTGTGACAGCAGTCGCAGCCAAAGATACTGCGCGACGTTCGTATCCTGATACTCGTCGACAAGGATATATTTGAACCGCGCCTGATACGACTTCAGCACATCCGGCTGTTCGCGGAACAGGCGGATGCATTCCAGCAGGAGATCGCCGAAGTCGGCGGCGTTCAGGATCTTCAGTCGCTCCTGATAGTCCTTGTAGAGCTTGCCGCCCTTGCCGTTGCCGAACACCGCGGCCTCACCTGACGGCACCTGCGCCGGCGTCAGGCCGCGATTCTTCCAGCCGTCGATCAGGCCGGCCAGCATGCGCGCGGGCCAGCGCTTGTCGTCGATATTTTCCGCGGACAGGAGCTGCTTGAGCAGGCGGATCTGGTCGTCGGTGTCGAGCACCGTGAAATTCGACTTGAGCTGCACCAGCTCGGCATGGCTGCGCAGGATGCGACCGCCGATGGAGTGGAAGGTGCCGAGCCACGGCATGCCTTCCACCGCCTGGCCGAGCATGATGCCGAGGCGGTGCTTCATCTCGCGCGCGGCCTTGTTGGTGAAGGTCACCGACAGGATCTCGCCCGGCCGGGCGCGGCCGGTGGAAAGGATATGCGCGATGCGCGAGGTCAGCACCTTGGTCTTGCCGGTGCCGGCGCCGGCGAGCACCAGCACGGGCCCATCCAGCGTCTCGACGGCTTCGCGCTGTTCGGGATTGAGATTGCTCAGATAGGTCGGTGCCGGCGCAGCAGCGGCACGGGCGCGCGCAGCAATGCCGCCCGCCGCGGGCTGATAGGCGGGGAGGTCGTTGGTAGGCACTTTGCGGGCGTCGGTCATGCGAATCGTCATCTGCCCACACTGGCACGGCGGGTCTCGAAAGGGAGCCTTGTTAACAGGGATTGGGCTCATATAGGGGCAAGTGGAGCCCCCCGGTAGAGTTATCCCCGCATGGGAACCCGGAACAGCGACATTGCGGCGCTTGACTTGGCCTGCCACTCGGCTACCCAGCAGGGGTACGGGACGACCCGCACCTTCGACGACCATTCCGGGACGGCCCGGCCCGTTCAAAGGGGCCGGCATGGCGAACCCGATCAAGCAATTCGACATCATCCCGCTCGTCCGTCTTGGCGAGATTGGCGGCCACGACCTCGTCGTTACGAATTCGTCGGCCTTCATGCTGCTCACGGTGGCGCTGGCGGCAATGTTCGTGCTGCTCGGCAGCCGAAAGCGAGCCCTGATTCCCGATCGCTGGCAGTCGGTGGTCGAATTGCAGCATGAATTCATCCTCAAGACATTGCGCGACATCACCGGCGATCATGGCCTGCGGTTCTTCCCGCTGGTGTTTTCGCTGTTCGTCTTCATCCTGTTCGCCAATCTCATCGGCATGCTGCCCTATTCCTTCACGGTCACCAGCCATCTCATCGTGACCTTTGCGATGGCAGCTCTGGTCTTCGCCGTGGTGACGATCTACGGCATCGCCAAACATGGGCTGCGCTTCTTCCGGCTGTTCATGCCGCCGGATGTGCCGATGGCCCTCGCGCCGTTCATCGTTCCGATCGAGGTGATCTCTTATCTGTCGCGGCCCGTGAGCCATTCGGTGCGTCTGTTCGCGGTCATGCTGGGCGGGCACATCACCCTGAAGGTGTTTGCCGGTTTCGTCGTCGGCCTGTCGGGGATCGGCGCCATCGGTATCGTGGCGGCGATCCTGCCGTTGATGATGACCGTGGCGATCACGGCGCTGGAAATCCTGATGGCCTTCATCCAGGCTTATGTCTTTACGATGCTCACTTGCATGTATCTGAACGACGCGCTGCATCCCGGCCACTGAGAAGCGGTGGTGTGGGCTATCGCATGGGATTGCTGCAAGTAGCCCGCGGCCATCCTTCGAGACGCGCGCAAGGACGCGCTCCTCAGGATGAGGGGAAAGTATGTGGCACGATAGAAGACCCTCATGGTGAGGAGCCCGCGAAGCGGGCGTCTCGAACCATGCAGGCCGAGCGCTATTCCGATCCATGCGGTAGTGCTGGGTCGGCAACGAAGGGGACGACCTCTTCGTATCTCACAAGCTCAGGACGGCCTGATCAACTGGAGAACCAATCATGGCTTGGCTTTATCTGTTCGTAGCCGGCATTCTCGAAATCGGTTGGGCTTATTCGATGAAGAAGTCGGAAGGCTTCACCATTCTGGTGCCGAGCGTGATCACGATTGTCGCGATGATCGCCAGCTTTGCGCTGCTTTCGATCGCGATGAAGACGCTGCCACTGGGGACCGCCTATACGATCTGGACCGGCATCGGCGCTGTCGGCGCTTTTGTGGTTGGTATCGTCGTGCTTGGCGAGTCCGCCAATGCGATGCGCCTCGCGGCAGGCACACTCATCGTCGTTGGCATCGTGATGATGAAGCTCTCCACGGTCGATTAGCCACGATCCTCTTGTCCCGGACGCGATGCGGCGCGCAGGCGAAGCGAAGCTTCGCCGCAAGTGCCGCTTCGCAGAGCCGGGACCGTACCAGCACGCCGGAGCCTGTGACGTCCCGGTCCTGCGAAGCAGTAAGCGCGCTGCATCGCGCCTGGGACGCAGCACCGTTAACCCTCTCATTTCCGTGATGATCGCCGGTATTTCGTCCGGAACTTTCACTTGACACGCGGCTTGTCTTGGCATCGAGCGCGACGTCAGAGCTCGCGCAGTGAACCAACCAACCGTAACTGAGGTACGTGTCATGCTGAGCTGGGTCGTAACATTCCTCGTTATCGCGCTGATCGCCGGTGTTCTCGGCTTCGGCGGCGTGGCCGGTGCATCCGTCGAAATCGCCAAGGCGATCTTCTTTATCGCTGTCGTGCTGTTCCTGATCTCGGCCGTCGTGGGCCTGGTTCGCGGTCGCGGTAATAGTCTGTAGCGTCGGACGTCGTATCGTGTCCCGGATGCAGTGCCGGGACACGTACCAAGAGACAGCGTTTGAAATGGTCCCGGCTCCGCGGAGTAACGCTATGCGTTGCGCCGCCTCCGGGACCGGTTCGTTAGAGCGCGACTATTTCTTTGCCGGCATCGCGATGCTGCGTCCGACGCCTTCGGGCCTGTCCAGGCTGGAATGGGCCTCCGCTAGCGCCCGGACATTGGCGTTGATATCCGGTGGAAACGGCGCCACCTTGCGCGCCGTCATATCCATATGCAGCGTCATGTTTTCCGAGGTAGCCGACAGCCAGCCTTCGGTGGCATGGCGTAGTTCCTTGAACGTATGAATGCGCTTTTCGTCGGCGGCGACCACGAGAATGGACACCTGCGCGGGATCGCCGAGGTGGATTTCCCGGACGTAGCGCACGTGGCACTCTGCGGTGAAGGACGAGTTGTTTCGCTCTTTCAGGTAATCAGGTCCCATACCGATCTGCAGCCAGAGTTCATCCACCGCCCGATCGAACAGCACGTTGTAATAGGCCATGTTGAGGTGGCCGTTATAGTCGATCCATTGGGGCTCGATCTGCATGATCGAGGATTTGAACACGGCGGGGCGGCGCAGCAATTCGTTGATCTCGGTCATTCCCATCCCATTTCCACATCGCGTCTCTTGACCGCTTATACAAGCTTTGTCACGGTCGCGCCCCGTTGAAAGGGACAACCGTGGGTAACATCGAATCGCATTTGAAGCACCCCGAGCCGAAAGCTCTGGCGGCCGCACTCGAGGCGCTGACGGCGCGCTTCGGCAACAAGTTCGTGACCTCCCAGGCGGTTCGCGAACAGCACGGCCACACCACGACGTGGCTGACGAACCAGCCGCCGGACGGCGTCGTGTTCGCGCAGGAGACGGCGGATATCCAGGACGTCGTGCGCATTTGCGCCGCCAACAAGGTCCCGGTGATCCCGTTCGGGACAGGAACGTCGCTGGAAGGGCAGGTCAATGCCCCCGCCGGCGGCATCTGCATCGACCTGCGCGACATGGATAAAATTCTCGCGGTGCATCCCGAGGATCTCGATTGCGTGATTCAGCCCGGTGTCACCCGAAAGGCGCTCAACGAGCATCTGCGCGACCAGGGCCTTTTCTTTCCCATCGATCCCGGCGCCGATGCCTCGCTTGGCGGCATGGCCTCGACCCGCGCGTCCGGCACCAATGCGGTGCGTTACGGCACCATGCGCGAAAACGTGCTGGCGCTGAAGGTGGTCCGCGCCGATGGCGAGATCATTACGACGGGGACCCGCGCCAAGAAGTCCTCGGCCGGCTACGATCTGACGCATCTGTTCATCGGCGCCGAAGGCACGCTCGGCATCATCAGCGAACTCACCATCAAACTGCGCGGCATTCCCGAAACGATAGCGGCGGCGTCATGCTCGTTCGACAGTGTGCGCGGCGCCTGCCAGGCCGTGATCCTCGCGATCCAGACCGGCATTCCGGTGGCCCGCATCGAACTTCTGAATGAAGCGCAGGTGCGAGCCAGCAATGCCTATTCGAAGCTGACGCTCCCCGAAACCCCGCTGCTTCTGCTCGAATTCCATGGCAGCGAGGCGGAGGTCGCCGAACAGTCCAGGAATTTTCGCGAGATCGCCCTCGAATGCGGCGGCGGCGATTTCGCCTGGACCACCAAGCCCGAGGACCGTACCAAGCTCTGGCAGGCCCGGCACGACGCTTACTGGTCGGTCAAGGCCCTGCGGCCGGGGTCGGACGTCGCGGCCACCGATGTCTGCGTGCCCATCTCCCGCCTTGCCGATTGCGTCGGTGAGACCGAGGAAGATCTCGCGCGCTTCAATCTCCTGTCGCCGATCGTCGGCCATGTCGGGGATGGCAATTTTCATTGTTCGTTGGTCTGCGACCGCAACAATGCCGGCGAAGTCGAGCGCGCCGAGGAGTTCATGCACCGCCTGGTCAAGCGCGCCCAGGCGATGGGCGGCACCTGCACTGGCGAGCACGGCATCGGCCAGGGCAAGCAGAAATACATGAAGGACGAATTGGGAACCGAAGCGCTCGACGCCATGCGTGCGATCAAGCGCGCGCTCGATCCCGACAATATCCTGAACCCCGGCAAGATTCTGCCGCAAGCCTGACGCACGGCGGCCACAGCGTTTCGCGCAAATTTTGTGCGCGAAACGCTGCTTTCGTCGCATGGACGGATGGTCCTCGAACACCTATGAGGTGCGATAGATAAATTTGCTTGTAAAAATTGTGCCGCGACCCCGCCGCGGACCTTGGGAATGCGACGCCCTGGCGTCCAAGAAAAAGGCATCGACCGATGCGGCTGCCGTTCTTCTATGGCTGGGTGATCGTCGCCGTCACCTTTGTGACGATGGCGATCGGGGTGAATGCCCGCACGTCGTTTTCACTGCTTTTTCCCCCCATCATCTCTGAATTCGGCTGGGATCGCGGTGTCACCGCGGGCGCCTTTTCCTTCGGCTTTCTCGTTTCCGCAATCATGAGCCCGCTGATGGGCAGGCTGATGGACCGCGGCGGCCCGCGCGCGGTGATGGAGCTCGGAACCGTGCTGATGGGGGCCGGGCTTCTGCTCGCGCCGCTCACCACCCAGCCCTGGCATCTCTATATGACCATCGGTGTTCTCGTCGGCGCCGGCAGCATCTGCCTTGGCTATTCCGGGCAATCGCTGTTTCTGCCGAACTGGTTCAGCCGCAAGCGCGGCCTGGCGATCGGTCTTGCTTTCGCCGGCGTCGGCATCGGTTCGATGACGGTGCTGCCATGGGTACAGTCGATGATCGAGCAGACCGGCTGGCGCACGGCCTGCACCGCCATGGGCCTCGTCGTTCTGATCGTGCTGGTGCCGATCAATCTCTTGCTGCGCAAGCAACCCCAGGACATGGGACTGTTGCCCGACGGTGATGCTGCGCCGCATCCGTCGGCCAAGCAGGTCTCCAACATCGTCGATTCCGCCTGGGCCAGCACCGACTGGACGCTCGGCCGTGCGATTCGTACGGCGCGTTTCTGGTGGCTGGCGCTGGGATTGTTCGGCGGCCTGTATGCCTGGTACGCGGTCCAGGTCCACCAGACGAAGTATCTGCTCGATGTGGGCTTCTCGCCCACCGTCGCCGCCTGGGCGCTCGCGCTGGTCAGTCTGTTCGGCGTGCCCGGACAGATTTTTCTCGGTCATCTGTCGGACCGCATCGGCCGCGAATGGATCTGGACGGTGAGCGGCGTCGGCTTCGTCATCTGTTACGCCACGCTGATCCTGCTCGAATATGTGCCGAGCATCGCGCTGGTCTATGTCATGGTGATCGCGCAAGGTCTGCTCGGCTATGGTGTGACCTCCGTCATGGGCGCGGTGGTGCTCGAAATTTTTCACGGGGAACATTTTGGCAGCATTTTCGGCACGCTGACCCTGGCCGGATTGGCAGGGGGGGCTGCCGGGCCGCTGGTGACTGGCGTTTTGCACGACCACTACGGCACCTACACGGTTGCTTTCGCGCTCGGCATCGTGGTCTGCCTGCTCGCGACCGCCGCGATCTGGATGGCGGCGCCGCGCAAGGTGAGGGTCGTCGCCGGCCGGCTGCATCGCGCCCAGGCTGCGCGTGAGGCGCTGGAACAGGCTTCGCGCGGCTGAGCGCAAGTGCAGGGGATTGGTGCAACGCTTCGCACAGCCGCGTCTGCGGGTTATGCTGTGACTTCGCCACAGTTCCTTCTATAGATTTCTATAGATAGAGTTCGTCCGGCGCATTCCGGAACGTAGTGAGCGGGCACGCGGATGCCGCGGGCCGTCAAAGGGGAGATTCCGTGCAGACCACGCTGCTCGGCCTCGCGATAGCATTCATCCTGGCGCTGGTGGCTGCTCTGGTCGGGCCGTTCTTCGTCGATTGGAGCCAATTCCGCCCACAATTCGAGGCGGAGGCGACACGTATCGTCGGCGCGAAGGTGCGTGTGACCGGCGCGCTCGATGCGCGGCTGTTGCCGGCGCCGTCGCTCCAGTTGCACGGCATCATCATCGGCGGCGCGAATGATCTCGGTCGCTTCCGCGCCGAGAAACTCGATGTCGAATTCAGCCTCGGTTCTTTGCTGCGTGGCGAATGGCGCGCGACCGAACTGACGGTTGATGGCGCTGCCGCAGACCTCGGCCTCAACGCGCAGGGGCGTTTCGATCTGCCGGCATCGACCGGCCCGTTCAATCTCGGCGCTCTGGCGATCGATCGATTGAATGTCACCGGTCGTCTCAGTCTGCATGATGCCGCAAGCCGCTCGACGCTCGAGCTCAGCGACATCGCCTTCAGCGGCGACGTCCGTTCGTTGGCAGCAGGCGCCATGCGGGGGGACGGTAATTTCACCCATGCGGGTACGCGTTATCCGTTCCGCATCTCATCCGGTCAGGCCGGGGATGGCAATGGTACACGGCTGCGTTTCGTCGTGGATGCCGGCGAGACATCGCCCGGTCTCGATCTCGATGGCACCCTGAGCTTCGACAATCGTACGCCCAGCTTCGATGGCGCGATGACCATCGCGAATACGGCGAACAAGGCCGACATGACGTTGTCGAATGTGCCTTGGCGCCTTGTCAGCAAGGTGAAGGCCGATCCGGCGCAGGCGCGGCTGGAAACCATCGATGTGAGTTACGGCGCCGACGACAGCGGGCTGAAGCTGACCGGTGTTGCCGATCTCCGCTTCGGCGCATCGCCTCTGCTGCATGCCGTCTTGTCGGCAAAGCAATTCGATGCGGATCGATGGCTTGCGAAGCAGGACGGTGGCAACACCGCTACTCCGATTGCGGCGCTGCGCAGGCTGACGGCCTTCATTCCGCAGCCTCTCTTACGGACTGAGATCGCAATCAGTGCCGAGCAGATCACGCTTGGCGGGCGCCCCATGATGAATATCGGCGCCGACCTGCACGGCGACAGGACATCCTGGGTCGTCGAGCGGCTCGAATTCCGTGCGCCGGGCGGGACGCAGGTGGTTGCCAGCGGTGCGGCTGAACCTGACGCCAAAGGCTTCGCCGGAGCGATCAATATCGAATCCGTCGATCCTGATATCCTTGCTGGCTGGCTCAAGGGGCGCAATGATGCATCGCTGCGCGATCAAAAGCCGCTGCGCATTCGCGGTAATTTCACCTCGCATGCGGATGGGTTTTCGCTCGCAGGTTTGAAAGCGGAGATCGATGGAGGGGCGCTGGAAGGCCGCGTCGCGCTCAACTATCCATCATCTTCGGAGGGCTCGCGGATCGATGCCGACCTGCGTGCGGATCGTCTCGATCTCGATGCAGCGATGGCGCTGGTGCGCTCGTTCGGCGGCTCGCATGCGGAATGGCCCGAAACGGGGCAACTGTCGCTTGATATCGGACGCGCGATCGCCTCAGGTCAGGAGATGCGTCCTTTCGCAGCCCGGCTGGTCTATAGTCCGAAAACGATCGCGCTCGATCGCTTCAGGGTTGGAGAGCCCGCGGGGCTGATGCTCGATGGCAGCGGTGCGTTCGATCGCGCTGAGGCCACCGGCAAGTTGATGCTGAGTGCGAGTGCGCCGTCGCTTGCGCAGATCGGCAAGACCATCGCGCCCCTTGTGCCAGCCGCAGCGACACGCATCAGCGAACTGTCGGCGATGCCGGGTGCCGCGAAGTTGAAGCTCGCGCTTGCGATGGCCAAATCGCAGGCGAAGCCCGATCACGCCGATGCGCGGATGTCGCTCGATATCGACGCGCCGCAGGTCAAGGGTGCGCTGACGATCACGGCTGCACCGACGCTGGCGGCCATGCGCAACCTCGATGGTGACGCGTTGTTGCGGAGCGAGCTATCGCTCGATTCCAGTTTGAAGGGGCAGGGTGGCCCAATGCTTACGCTGCTCGGCCTGAACGGCGCGCTCGCGGCGAGCAATGCGCCGCTGATCCTCGAGGCGAGCGCCACGGGCGCATGGCGTGCGCCGATGCGCGTCAAGGCGAAGCTCTCGGGCGATGATCTCGATGCGGATGTACAGGGAAGTGTCGAGCCTTTTGCGCAGATGCCGAAGGTAGCGCTGATGCTGGCGCTGCGCGGAGCCAATGCGGCGCCGCTGCTCGGCCTTGAGAGCTCCGATCCATTTGCAAGGTTGAATCTGTCCTCCCGCGTTGGGTTGAATGGCGACAAGCTCGATCTTGACGATATCGACAGCACGATCGCGGGATCACGGCTGCGCGGTCGTCTGGCCATGACGCTCGGGCCCGAGAAGTCGGTCGACGGTCAGCTCGGTGCCGACAATATTGATCTGGCCTCCGCATTCGGCTGGATGATCGGTGCGCGGGGGCGAGAGGCCACCGAACCTCTCGGCGGCGGGATGCTGCGAGGCTGGCGTGGTCAGCTTGCCTTTCAAACGCAGCGCGCAAGCCTGCCCGGTGGCACCGAGTTCCAGCTGCTGAACGCAACAATCAAAAGCGACGGCCATGCGCTGACCATCGATCCGATCAGGGGCAAGCTCGGTAGTGGCGATGTCGTGGCCGATATCGATCTCAAGCCAGCCGCGACGACAGGTTATTCATTTGATGCGCGCATCGCGGCAACTGGCGCGGAAGGCAGCGCGCTACGCTATCGCGGTCTCGCGATGCCGGCCGGCAAGGTTTCGCTGAAGATGAGCGTCGCGTCGCAGGGGCGCAGCGCCTCGGCGCTTGAAGGCGCTGTGACGGGCGACGGTCTCGCGACTATCGACGGGGTGCGCATCGCCGGGCTGGATCCGCGTGTGTTCGACGCCGCGATCGGTGCCAGCGATAGCGGGCAGGCGACCAACGATGCCAAGCTCAAGCAGATCGTGCAGCAGGCGCTTGGGCGCGGCGAGTTTGCGATAGCCTCCGCGCAGATCCCGTTCAGTCTCAAGGACAGCCGACTGCGCGTCGGGGCCACCACGCTCGAAGCCGAAGGCGCACGCGCCGTTGTTTCGGGGGGGTACGACATCGTCGCCGATCAGGTCGATATGCGCGCGAGCCTGCTTGGCGCCGCGACCGGAAGCTCGACTGCGCGTCCGGAAATCCAGTTATTCCTGATGGGGCCGCCTGACAGGCTGGATCTTACGGTCGATGTTGCGTCGCTCTCGTCGTGGCTCGCGGTGCGGGCGATCGATCGGGAGACGCGTCGGCTCGATCTGCTGGAACGTGGAGCATCGCAGGCGCCCGCCCCGGTGCCGGCTGCGCTTCCGCCGCCGCGCATCGCACCTCCGGTCGAGGGCCCTGCGCCCAACGATGCGCCGATATCGTCGGTGCCGACATCGCCGGATATTCCCTTGCCACGCAGGGCGCCCCCCAGAGCTGCTGCCCCACGACCGGTGATCGTCCCGCCGGTCGTCAGCCAGCAGATTGCGCCGCTGCCTGCACCGATTGAGGTCCGTCCGGCACCGGGGGCTGCCCGCGCGCAGCCAAAGCAGCGTCCCGCCCCGCCACTCATGCTCACGCCACCTGCAGCTACGTCACCGGCCAAGCCAAGCTTCTAGAGTATTTTTGATCTTGATAGAGTCCTGTTCCGGACGCCCTGCAGCGCAGGCGATGCAGAGCATTGCCGACAATGCAGCTGCGCAGAGCGCCGGAACCGTGCAACGCTCGGCGTCTGTTGTGGTCCCAGCTCTGCGAAGCTTCACTTGGAATGCCAATCGCGTCCGGGAAGCAATTCCATCAAAGCAGAAATTGCTCTGTGCTCTAGCGATGTCCGAATGATGCGCGGTGCTTGATCCATCTTCAATGGATCGACACGGGTGCCATACTCCATCGGCCAATGCTACGGAAACCGTCAGCGCTTCCGTAACGCATGGTCGAAGGCGCGGGCAGCCAGCTGCCCGATCCGATCAGGCGGACAGGTTCGTGTTGCTTTCGATGCCACGCTGTGGCGGTGCCGCGCGGGTGCGGAAGTAGTCGAGCACGAAGAGCCGGATCGCCGATGACAGGTTGCCCTGCTGGCGATTGGTGTCGATTTCTCCCACCAGTTCCGAAAGCGTCATGTCGCGGAGATTGGAAATCTCCTTCATGCCGTTCCAGAACGCCTCTTCGAGGCTCACGCTGGTCTTGTGTCCCGCAACGACGATCGATCTTTTAACTACGGGCGACTTCATGATGCGCTCTCGCCATCGATTTTATGCTGGTCAAGCATGGTGTTCGCACGGGCAGTGCGCTGCTCCTCTAGGGTACGTTCGGATTTGATGCGACCAAAACGGGCGCGATTGATGTCCGCTTGTCGGGAAGCTTCATCGCGCGCTGCGCGCTTTCGGAAGCGATTGAGATTGATCAGGTCACCCAATGATCGCTCCTGTCGTTCAATAAGGTGATGGATCGCGCAACGCAGACTTTTCCGTCAGGTACTGATACGAGGCGGGAGCGCGGTTGGTTTCGTCGTCCATCCAAAAAATTCACTCCGTATCTTTAACGCAAAAACAGCAGTCGAACTCAATCATAGTTAGCAGCACCGCCGAACTTCCGAAGCCGGCTTTCTGAAGTCACTTATTATGAGGCAGCTCGGATCGAGTTGACTCATCAAGTCATCTTCTCAAGTCGGCTTCCTACTAATCGCAGTAACCGTTGGAAACGATAGTTGGTCACCCTAACTAAATTCAGCGGTATGAATTATAACTATTTCGCTTTTGAGATATTCTCAACAAGCTGTGAGAAAAATATTTGTCTCCATAATAAGTACTCATCCTGGTTGTATCATTTTGACCGGCTGTACGAGGCGATCGAACTCTTTTGTGTCGACGAGGTTCAGGCGCAACGCTTCTTCCTTGAGAGTCGTTCCGTTAGCATGCGCAGCCTTGGCAACCTTCGCTGCGTTGTCGTAGCCGATCTTGGGAGCCAGTGCGGTGACGAGCATGAGTGAGCGTTCCGTCAGTTCGCGGATGCGCTTTTCGTCGGCGCGGATGCCATTGATGCAGTGCTCAGTGAAGGATCGCGCAGCGTCCGCAACCAACCGGATGGAATGCATCATACAATGCGCCATCACCGGCTTGTAGACGTTTAGCTCGAAGTGTCCCTGGCTGCCGGCCACGGTGATGGTCGTATGGTTCCCGAATACCTGGCAACATACCATTGTCATCGCTTCACATTGTGTCGGATTGACCTTGCCCGGCATGATCGATGAGCCGGGTTCGTTCTCCGGAAGAATGAGTTCGCCAAGTCCCGAGCGCGGGCCGGAGCCAAGCAGGCGAATGTCGTTTGCAATTTTAAATAGTCCTGTCGCGAGGGAATTTATTGCCCCGTGTGCGAACACATAAGCGTCGTTCGAGGCCAGAGCTTCGAATTTGTTCGTCGCACTCGTGAACGGCAGCTTTGTGATCTTCTGCACATTCTTGGCAAATAGTTTGGCGAAACCAGGCTTCGAGTTGAGGCCGGTGCCGACCGCCGTGCCGCCCTGCGCGAGCGGGTGCAGGTCCTTCACTGCCATACGCAGCCGCGCAATGCCGTTCTCGACTTGCGATGCGTAGCCGGAGAATTCCTGGCCGAGCGTCAGCGGCGTTGCGTCCTGTGTGTGCGTGCGGCCGATCTTCACGATCTTGGCGAAGGCTTTTTCCTTCTTGCGCAGCGCAACAAGCAGCTCGCTCAAAGCGGGGATGAGATCGTGCGTGATTCCTTGAGTTGCAGCGATGTGCATCGCGGTCGGAAACGAGTCGTTCGAGGACTGGCTCATGTTGACGTGATCGTTGGGGTGCACCGGCCTTTTGGCGCCGCGTTCGCCTCCCAGCAATTCGTTGGCACGATTGGCGATCACCTCGTTGAGGTTCATGTTGGTCTGCGTGCCCGAGCCGGTCTGCCAGACGACGAGCGGGAAGTGATCGTCGAGCTTGCCGTCGATGACTTCGCGGGCGGCCTGGACGATGGCCTTGGCGAGCTTCGGCGGCAATATGCCGAGCTCACGATTTGTCTCCGCGGCAGCGAGCTTGACGATGCCGAGCGCATGCACCAGCGGCATCGGCATACGATCATGGCCGATGCGGAAGTTTTGCCGCGAGCGTTCCGTTTGTGCGCCCCAATAGCGGTCGGCGGCGACAGCGATCGGGCCGAAACTATCGGTCTCGGTGCGAGTGGACGCGGCGGATGTCTTCTTCTGCGATTTGGCCATGATGGGCTTCCTGCATTGCTGCGCCGAAGGACGCGGCGCAAAACGAAACGGGCCGCATCGCTGCGGCCCGTTCATTCTACACGCTCTTGCGCTTATTTTTTCCGGAAGCGGTCTAATCGGACGACTTCCGCCCCTTCGCCGTTTTTCGGCGCCTCGCCTTCGGCGGGCGCTTCGGGGGATGCGGGCGCGGAGGGGAGGGGCTCAGCAGGCGTCGTCGCCGAGGGCGTGCTCGCAGCCGGCGCTTCGGCAGCGGCTTCGGTCTCGAAGCTCAGGCCGAACTGCACCGACGGGTCGTAAAAGCTCTTGATTGCTGCAAACGGAACGACCAGGCGCTCGGGGATTCCGTTGAAAGACAGGCCCACTTCGAAGCGGTCCTCGGTCACCGTGAGATCCCAGAACTGATGTTGCAGGATCACCGTCATTTCTTCCGGATACTGCGCCAGCAGGCGCGGGGATAGCTTCACGCCGTCCGCCTTGGACACGAAGGTGATGAAGAAGTGGTGTTCACCCGGCAGGCCATGTTCGGCGGCATCGATCAGCACCTTGCGCAGCACGCCACGGAGGGCGTCCCGGGCCAGCACGTCGTAGCGAATATGATCGGTCGGCATCGTTCGGCCCCGTCGCTTTCGTCTTGATAGAGGATGTATCGGCAATTGTGGCGATGTCGGGAAGCCGACTCGCGCCATCCTTCCCATTCCATACGCCCGCGTGCAACCGCGGTCAGCAGCCTTGGAGACTGGCAGTCCGGGACGGACGGGTGCACTCTATATATAAGAGTGATGTGTCGCGAAACAGATCGGATGGCTCTGGAGCCGATATTGGGGCAAAAACCACGCAAAAATCGTTTGGCGCGGCCTCTTCCTCGGCCTAAACCGGCGCCATGCCTGCCCCATCGCCCCCACTCACGGCTGAAAGCTCGGGAAATACAACCCCGGCGCCCGTTGGATTAGGGACGCTGTTCATCGCCTTTGCGAAGATGTCCCTGGCCGGCTTCGGCGGCGTGCTTGTCTGGGCCCGCCGGGCCATTGTCGAGCAGCATGGCTGGATGACAGCGGAGGAGTTCAACGAAACCTTCGCCATCTGTCATTTCTTGCCGGGGCCGAACATTGTCAATCTGTCGGTGGTGTTCGGCGCTCGTATTCGCGGCATTCCCGGTGCCGTCGCCGCTTTCGCGGGGCTGCTCGGTCCGCCCGTCTTGATCGTCACCTTTCTCGCGATTCTTTATTCACGTTATGGCGATCTGGAAGCGCTGCGCCGCACACTGGCAGGCGTTTCCTGCGTTGCGGTCGGATTGCTGTTCGCGGTGATCGCGCGGATGATGCTGCCACTGTTGAAGAAGCGCGAGCCGCTCGACCTGCTGACAATGCTCGCCGTCTTCGTTGCGGTCGGACTGGTGCGCTGGCCGCTGCCCATCGTGCTGCTGGTTGGGGTCCCGGTGAGCGTTCTGCTGACGATAATGGTGCGGCGCAGGAGCGGGGCGTGAACCAGATTGGTACCGGCACGCTCTGGACGGTCGCCAGGACCTTCGGTCTGATGTCGCTGTTCGCCGTTGGTGGCGCCAATTCAGCGATTCCCGAAATTCACCGCATTGCAGTAGACGTCAATCACTGGCTCACGGATAAACAGTTTTCCGACGTTTTTGCTATTTCGCAGCTTTCGCCAGGCCCCAACGTCCTCATCGTCACACTGATTGGCTATCAGGTCGCCGGTATTCTCGGCGCCCTGGTTGCCACCTTGTCGATGTGCGGTCCAACGGCGGTTGTCGCCTACTATGTCAGCCGTTTTCTCGCGCGTTCGACGCACGCGACGTGGCCAGGAATTGTGCAGGCAGCACTTGTCCCATTATCCATTGGTCTAATGAGCGCGAGCGGCCTCATCGTGATGATGACCGCAGATACTTCAATAATAGCATATTCCGTCACCGCGGTTGCAGCCGTTCTGGCCTTTGCAACGCGGCTTAACCCGCTATGGTTGTTAGTTGGCGGCGGATTACTTGGTTTCGCTGGCATTCTCTGACGAAAGTGGCTAGCAAGCTTGCCAACGGGGTCGTTGGGCGGCCCCGAATGACTTGAGCTATCCGACTTCGACTACAAGACCTGGGCTATAAGCTCGTGACTAGAGGGACGTACCAATGAGTGATGCGCCGAGCCACGCGCCGGAGAAATCAATTTTACCTAGCTGGGTCAAAGGCCCGCAGGATTTTATCGGTGGCCTCGCCCTGATGGCGATTGCTGCATTTGCGTTGTGGGCGTCCAGCGATCTGCAGGGCATGCACGGCTTCTCGTTCGGCGCAGGCACCGCGCCGCGGATGTTCGGCATTCTGCTGCTCGCTCTTGGCGCTGCCGTGATGGTGGTCGGCATCTTCAATGAAGGTCCGGCGTTGCAAAAGTTTCACTGGCGCGGTCCGTTCTTCGTCGGCCTTGCGATCCTTTCCTTCGCTCTGTGCATCCGCCCGATGGGCATGATCTTCTCGGCGATGTCGAGCTTCCTGATCGCGGCGCTCGGTTCGACCGAGACGCGCTGGATCGAAACCGCCATCGTCGGCGCTTGCCTCACGGCGTTCTGCGCCTTGCTGTTCCCGTATGCGCTGGGTCTGCCGCTGCAGATGTGGCCAACCTTTCTGATGCGCTGAGGACGAGGGCGTTATGGGCGATCTTTTTTCCAATCTCGGTCTCGGCTTCGCGACCGTCTTTCAGTTCGTGCAGTGGGCGCCGCCTTTTCTGGGCGGGATGAGCATTCCCGTTCCGATGAACATCCTGTTGTGTTTGATCGGTGCGCTGGTCGGTACGCTCGTGGGTGTTCTACCGGGCATCGGCACTATCGCCACCGTGGCGATGCTGCTGCCGATCACCTTCGGCCTGCCGCCGGTCGGCGCGCTGATCATGCTCGCCGGCATTTATTATGGCGCGCAGTATGGCGGTTCGACCACATCGATCCTGGTCAACATTCCCGGTGAAGCGGGCTCGGTCGTCACCGCGCTCGACGGCTTCCAGATGGCCAAGCAGGGCCGTGCCGGTCCGGCGCTCGCCATTGCCGCTATCGGCTCGTTCTTCGCCGGCTGCGTTGCCACCGTTCTGATCGCGATCCTTGGCGCGCCGTTGACCAAGCTCGCGCTGGCCTTCGGTCCGGCGGAATACTTCTCGCTGATGGTGCTCGGCCTGATCTTTGCGGTCGTGCTCGCCAAGGGCTCGGTGCTGAAGGCGATCGCGATGATCGTGTTCGGCCTGCTGCTGTCGATGGTGGGATCGGACATCGAGACCGGCGCGTCGCGTATGTCGTTCAACATTCCCGAGCTCGCCGATGGTCTTGGCTTTGCCACCGTCGCGATGGGTCTGTTCGGCTTCGCGGAAATCATCCGTAACCTCGACGCCGGCAGCGAAGAAGATCGCCAGCTGGTGCAGTCGAAGGTGACCGGCTTGATGCCGACCAGGGAAGACATGATCACGTCGACGCCTCCGATCCTGCGCGGTACGGTGCTCGGATCGATCCTCGGCATCCTGCCGGGCGGCGGCGCGGTCATCGCGTCCTTCGCAGCCTACACCCTCGAGAAGAAACTCTCGAAGAACCCGAAGAAGTTCGGTCGCGGTGCGATCGAAGGCGTCGCGGCGCCGGAAAGCGCCAACAACGCAGCTGCGCAGACGTCGTTCATCCCGCTGCTCACCCTCGGCATTCCGCCGAATGCGGTGATGGCGCTGATGGTCGGTGCGATGACCATTCACGGCATCGTCCCGGGTCCGCAGGTGATGCAGAAGCAGCCCGATCTCGTCTGGGGCATGATCGCCTCCATGTGGGTCGGCAATCTGATGCTGTTGGTCATCAACCTCCCGATGGTCGGCATCTGGGTGCGTCTGCTCCGTGTGCCGTATCGCCTGATGTTCCCGTCGATCGTGGTGTTCTGCAGCATCGGTATCTATTCGGTGAACAACGCGCCGATGGACGTCGTCCTTGCAGGCGTGTTCGGTCTGATCGGTTACTGGCTGATCAAGCATGACTTCGAGCCGGCTCCGTTGCTGCTCGGCATGGTGCTCGGCCCGCTGATGGAAGAGAATCTGCGTCGTGCCCTGCTCATCTCGCGCGGCGATGCGACGGTGTTCTTCACCCGTCCGCTGTCGGCGTCGCTGATGGCGATCTCGGCCTTCCTGCTGATCCTCGCCGTGCTTCCCGCATTGCGAAAGAAGCGCGACGAAGTCTTCGTCGAGTCCGAGAGCTGAGGCCCTACTCACTGCTGCGTCACTCCGCCGCGGCCCGAAGTCGAATGGACTTCGGGCCGTTGCTTTGTATGAGTGCCGCGCGATACGACACTACGGCGCAGAAACTTCGGTCTGGGAGGCAATAATATGAAGTCATTTAAGAGCATGCTTGCGATCGGCGGCGTGGCGGCATTGGCCGGCATCGGCACCGTTTCGACCAAGGCGCAGGCGCAGGAATATCCGACCCGGGCCATCACCATGATCGTGCCCTTCGCGGCCGGTGGCCCGACCGACGTGATCGCGCGCATCGTCGCGTCCGATATGTCGAAGACCCTCGGCCAGCAGATCATCATCGAAAACGTGGTCGGCGCCGGCGGCACCACGGGTGCGACCCGCGCTGCACGCGCGGCCAATGACGGCTACACCATCATCACCGGTCACATGGGCACGCATGCTGCGTCGGTGCCGCTGTATCCGAAGCTCGCCTATCACCCTGAGAAGGACTTCGAGCCGGTCGCGCTGCTTGCCGGCACGCCGATCCTTATCCTCGCCAAGAAGGATTTCCCGTCGAAGGACCTCAAGGAATTCGTCACCTATGTGAAGGCGAACAACGAGAAGCTGAACATGGCGCATGCCGGCGTCGGCTCGGTGTCCTATTCGTCATGTGAGCTGCTGTCTTCGGTGCTCGATATCAAGCCGATCGGCGTGCCGTTCAACGGCACCGGCCCGGCGATGAACGCGCTGGTCGGCGGCCAGGTGGATTACATGTGCGATCAGATCGTCAACGCCGTACCACAGATCAAGGGCGGTACCATCAAGGCTTACGCTGTGGCCACTCCGGAACGCAACGCATCGCTGCCGGATCTGCCGACCACTACCGAAGCCGGCCTGCCGAAGTATCAGGCCTCGGCCTGGAATGCGATCTTCGCACCCAAGGGCACGCCCGCTGCGATCACCGCCAAGCTGAATGCGGCTGCCGCCAAGGCGCTGGACGATGAGAACGTCCGCAAGCGTCTGCTCGATCTCGGCTCGGATATTCCGAAGCCGGAAGCCCGCACCCAGGCTGCTCTCGGCGAGCTGGTCAAGAGCGAAGTCACCAAGTGGTCGGCCGTGCTGAAGCCCGCCCAGTAAGCGGGAACCATCTAGTGGTTTGATTGCAGGGTCGGATCCTTCACGGGTCCGGCCCTCGTCATTTGGGGAGGCGTGGCGGCGCCGTATCGCTGCCTGTTCCAGCTCTGTCAGCACTCGGCTAATGTCGACCCGGGGGCGGGATTCTTCTGCGGTTTAACGGCGAAAGTTTTGACTGCTGTTCAACTATGGCATTGACCCCGCTGGGCAATTTCCTTGTCCCTGAAACTAGCGCTGTCATTTTCGGACGACTTGCCTATAGTTGAGTCGTCGCGCTACGGCGGCCGCGTAACGACCGCAGTCAGTCTGCCGGGCAAGGCGGTGACGCATTCCCAGTAGTTCTGCGACAGTCGGGACCTTGGCGCGCTGTCCATATGATACATCCGGAAACTCAATACCTCGATTTGCTCAGGCTTGCGCTCGAGCACGGCGACGAGCGGCTCGACCGAACGGGGATCGGTACCCGCTCGATTTTTGGCGCAGTCGTTCGTTTCAATCTGTCCGACGGCCATGTGCCCATTCTCACGACGAAGCGCGTCTATTGGAAGACCGCCATTAAAGAGATGCTTTGGTTCCTGACGGGTGGAACCAATATTCAGGCGCTTCTCCGGGAGAACGTTCGGATCTGGACCGATTGGCCGTTGGCGCGCTACCGGACGGAGACAGGCGAAAGCATTACCCAGGAAGAATTTGAGAGCCGTATCATTGGCGACGATGCGTTCGCCGCGAGGTGGGGCGAGCTCGGCCCTGTCTACGGAAAGCAATGGCGCCGATGGCTCGGGGCCGATGGGCGCGAACATGATCAGATCGCCCAGCTGGTGACGACGCTGAAAACCAATCCCGCAAGCCGCCGCATGCTTTTTCACGGGTGGAATGTCGCGGAGCTGGGGGCGATGGCGCTTCCCCCGTGCCACATGGTCTACCAGTATCACGTTACGTCCGACGGGCGGCTCAACTGCCTGCTTTTTCAAAGGTCCGTAGACCTGCTGCTTGGCGCTGCGTTCAACTATGTGGGGGCATCCGCTTTGCAGTTGATGTTAGCCCAGCAGGCCGATCTTCGACCTGGCGAACTCGTGTGGGTCGCCGGAGATGCGCACCTCTATCTCAATCATCTTGATCAGGCGCGCGAACAACTCACGCGTGAACCGCGCCAGTTGCCGAAAATGAAAATCGTTCGGCGGGCATCGAGCATCGATGACTACCGGATCGAAGACTTTGAGGTCGAAGGGTACTCGCCTCATCCGCCAATCAAGGCCGACGTTGCCGTCTGAGGACGAGCAGCGGGCGGGCGGCAGGGCCTTCGAAGTGGTCCTGCCGTCCGCATCGAGGGAAGTTCAGCCGCCTGCCAGATGGTCTGCAACCGTGACGGACTCTGGCAGGACTTTCCGCTCCGTCAGCCAGTTCGCCGCGTTCTGCAGCTCAGTAACGAACTTCTTGTCGGACACCGGGATCAGCTTGTAGTTGCGTTTGCGCTCGATGAACTGGTCGCGAATCCTGTCGTCATATTTGGCGACTTTCTGGACCAGATACTCAGCGTCGCGGGTGTTCTGATTGACCCATTGCGCTTCCTTCTCATAGGCGGCGTTCAGTGCACGCACGAGAGCCGGATTGTCCTTGGCAAATTTGCGTGACGTCACATATGAGGAGAAGTCGATCTGGAACGGCAGGTCGCGCCCTTCGAGGAAGACGTCGTGTGCCTTGTAGTCCAGCCGTGCGATATCGACGCCGGGTGACCACATCGACCACGCATCGACTTTGCCCGAGGCGAGGGCAGGCGCCGCGTCGGGCGGGTTCAGATACACGAACTTGACCTTCGATCGATCAACCTTGTGCTTCTCCAGAGCTGCGATCAGCAGGAACTCGCCAAGGCCGGAGCGGTTGACGGCAACTGACTTGCCGACCAGATCCTCGACCTTGTTGATGCCGGAATCGTCCTTGGCGATAATCGCCGTGGTGCGCGGCTCGTACAGGACGAATTGTGTGAAGACCAGCGGCGAGCCGGCGATGATCGCGGCCAATGCCGGCGTCGTGCTGCCGCCGAAGCCGAAATCCGCGCTGTCGCCGGTGACAGCCTGCAATGTTGGCGCATGGTTCGGGAACGGGCCAAGCCACTCGACCTTGATGTTGTCCTTCGCCAGTTCCTTTTCGAACTCGCCGCGCTCTTTCGCGATCAAAGTGAGCCCATGATAACCCCAGGTCAGCCGGACCTTGTCGGTCTTCCGGCCAGTATCGGCGATGGCATCATCGCTGCCGGTGAAATGAATGCCGGCATAGGCGCTGAGACCCGCCATCGCCCCGCTGAGCAGGTCGCGGCGTGACGGCGTAAAGAGACGTTTTGACATGAATGAGCTTTCCCGGGTTGATGTCAGGCAACTTGAAGATCGCTGGCGACGCCGAGTTCGCGCAGCAGCTGGTCGCGCGTGGCGGCGGGACCGCCGTGGACCGGCGTTCGGTGCTCGGCAGCGATGGTTCCGTGGCGCATAACCAGAATGCGATCGGCCAGCGCGATCGCCTCGTCGACGTCGTGGGTGACAAGCAGGACTCCGGGCCGGTGGCGAGCGACGAGTTCCTTAACCAGCACGTGCATGCGAATACGGGTCAGGGCATCGAGCGCCGCAAAGGGTTCGTCGAGCAGCAGAAGCCGGGGTTCCTGCACCAGCGCACGGGCCAGCGCGACTCGTTGCGCCTGCCCGCCCGACAGGTTGCGCGGCCAATCGTCGAGGCGATCTCCGAGGCCGACCTCGACAAGTGCCGCAGCGGCACGTTTGCGCGGATCGGGGCCACGCAGCCCGAGCGAGACATTCTGCCAGAGCGTGTCCCACGGCAGCAGGCGATGCTCCTGAAACACCACGGCAGGGCGTCCGGGCGCATCGATATGGCCACCCTGGATTGGGTCGAGGCCGGCGAGGGCGCGCAGCAATGTCGTCTTGCCGCAGCCGCTTTCACCGAGCAGGGCGACGAACTCGCCGCGACCAATGCGAAGATCGAGGCGGTCGATGACGGTGCGGGCGCCGTATGTGCGGGTCAGTGCGCTGACGGTGACGGCGGCTTCGGCGATTGTTTCCGGGATGCTCATGCGCGTTCGCTTTTGCCGTAGTTGGGATGCCAGGCCAGCAGGCTGCGCTCGAGCAGGCGGGCGATGGAGTCGGCGGCGACGCCGATCAGTGCATAGATCACGATGGTGAGCACGATCACGTCGGTCCGCAGGAACTCGCGGGCGTCCATGGCGAGAAAACCAAGGCCGGACTGGGCGCCAACCGTTTCAGCGACGACCAGAGCCAGCCACGCGGTCGCAAGAGAGTAGCGGACGCCGGTCAGGATCGAAGGCAGCGCGCCGGGCAGGATGATGCGCCGGATCATTTGCCAGGTGGAAAGTCCCTGCACGCGGCCAAGCTCGAGCAGTTTCGGATCGATCTGACGGATGCCGAGCGTGGTGTTGATGTAGATCGGAAAAGCAACGCCGAGAGAGACAAGAAAGACCTTCTGCCCTTCACCGACGCCGAACCAGACGATGACGAGCGGCACAACTGCGAGGAAGGGAATCGCGCGGATCATCTGAACGCTGCGGTCGATCAGAGCTTCGGCAATCCGCGAGAACCCGACAAGGGTGCCGAGAATGAAGCCGACGCTGCCGCCGACGATAAAGCCGGTACCGGCGCGTAGCAGGCTGACACCGAGGTCGGCGAGCAGCGCGCCGGACAGCGTCAATTTCCACGCAGTGCGGAGCACTTTGGACGGAGCAGGCAGAACCTGAGGCGACAGCCAGCCCGCTTGCGCCAGCGCTTCCCACACGACAATGAGCAGGAAAGGCGCAATCCATGAAAGTAAGACCAGGTTGGGCTTGAATCTGATTTGTGGAAACGCCGAGATCGTACGTTTCGGTGCTGCGCCGGCCGACGCGCTGTATTGTTGCTGGATGGCGTAGTCGGCGTTGCTCACTCTGGCGTCCGTCGCTCTGTTTCGAAGTGGACGCGAATGTAGAGCAACGACAAGTATGGCGTCTGCGGTTTCTGCAGTGAAATCGTTCTCCACGCGTTATTCGTTAGGTTTGATACGTGGAAGCGCTCGTTCTGAGGCCAATGATCCTGCGGTCGTCGTTGTTTTGGAAAATGACACTGACGTTCTCGATCGAGATCGTGCCGTTGCGCGTCGATGAGGATTATTCTTTCAGTTCGTCAGCACATTCTCAGAAAAAATTTCCATTTCCGGTCTGCGCCATTTCGCCGCCGCAGGGCCTGGTCGCATGACCCAGCTTGCATTGGCTTCGGATGGTCGTCTTATAACCTCAGTGATCTCTGTGCATGAGGCAAACAATGAGCAGCGCACCTCTTCGATTTGGAGTCTGGTCTCCTGTGCATGGCCCACGCGCAGCACATCGCGATCCCGAAGAGCCGTATGACGCTTCATGGGAGCGCAATCGCGCGTTGGTGCTGCAGGCCGAGGCGTTGGGTTACGATTCCGTCCTGATCGCCCAGCACACCATTAATCCACATCAGGAAGATCTCGATCAGCTCGAGACATGGAGTTCCGCGGCGGCTCTTGCGGCGCTGACGAGCCGTATCGAGATCATCGCAGCCATCAAGCCATACTTGTTTCACCCAGTTGTGCTGGCGAAGATGGCTTTGCAGATCGAGAATATCAGCCGCGGGCGCTTAGCCGTGAATCTCGTGAATGCCTGGAACAAGCCAGAACTTGAAAAGGCAGGTATCGGCTTCGCCGAGCACGACGATCGCTACGCCTATGGCAAGGAATGGATTTCGATCGTCTCGCGGCTGACCAGCGGAGAGCGATTGACCCATCACGGCAACAACTTCGATATCCGTGATTACGCCCTGCGCCCGAAGGATCTGTATCGCGCGCGGCCTGCCATCTATGTGGGTGGCGAGTCCGAGCCCGCGCGCGATCTGGTGGCGGCGCATGGCGATGTCTGGTTTATCAACGGACAGCCCTTGAGCGACGTAGCGACGCTCATCGCCGATGTGGCATCCCGGCCGCGCGCTGGGGTGCCGCTGCGTTTCGGGCTTTCCGCCTTTGTTATCGCACGGGAAACTGACGCGGAGGCGGAGCAGGCGCATCAGCGCCTGTTGGCGCTGGCGGCGCAGGATGCGCCGATGAAGGCCATTCAGCGTGCCAACACCGATCCGAAGGTGGTGATGATGCAGACCATGCAGAAGACACCGCGCGTCGGTACCAATGGCGGAACTGCCGCCGGTCTGGTGGGGAGCTACGATACGGTTGCCGCGCGCATCCGCGAGTTTCACGCGGCTGGGATCGAGCTCTTCATGCTGCAATTTCAGCCGTTCGAGGCCGAAATGCAGCGCTTCGCTGAGCAGGTGTTTCCGCGCGTGAGAGAAACGCGCTTTCTTAAAGCAGCGCGGGGATGAGTCGACGTTCCTCAACAGAAAGCCCGCGCCGGAAGCGCGGGCTTTTGCGTCCATGCTGCCGGGAAGTTTACCAGGCTGGCAGGATTGAGCCATTGAACTTGGCAATAATGAAGTCCTTCACCGGCTGCGAACGGTAGATTGCGATGAACTTCTTGAGGGCCGCTTCGTCCTTGCGATCGTCGCGCGCGGCAAAGATCAGCGTGAAGTAGGGCTTTGCTTCGGCCACTTCGGTCTCGGCAACAAGCGCCGTGTTGAGAGCGAGGCCAGCCAGATAGGCATAGTTCGACGAAACGAACGCCGCGGCGACGTCATCGAGCGACCGGGGCAGTTGTGCGGCGTCGATTTCGACGATTTGTAGCTTCTTCGGATTCTCCGCCACGTCGAGAATGGTTGCGGACAGGCCGGTGTTGGGCTTCAGTTTGAGGAGGCCGGCCTTCTCGAACAGCAGGAGTGCGCGCGCGGCATTCGTCGGATCGTTCGGGATGGCGATCTTGGCCCCATCGGGGATTTCGGTGGCTTTCTTGTACTTCTTCGAGAAGATGCCGGCGGGGACCAGGATCGACTCATCGAGCGCGGCGAGCTTGTAGCCGCGGGCTTTCGATTGGTTGGCGAGATAGAAGCGATGCTGGAAATTGTTGAGGTCGATGTCGCCGGCCTGGAGCGCCGCATTGGGCTGGTTCCAGTCGGTGAACTCGATGATTTCGGCCTTCAGGCCCTCTTTCTCCGAAAGGCGGGCAGCTTCGCGCAGGATGTCGCCATAGGGGCCGGCGGAGACGCCGATTTTCAGCGGCTTGTCAGCCGCGTGAGCGTGAATAGCAGGCAAAGAGAGAACGATCGCCGAGAGGGCAATGCCGAGAAAGCGTGATGCGATGGTCATGAAGATCAGGTCCGGATGTGTTTCAGCAAAATCAAGGAGCAGGCTGGCGCTGCTCCACTTCAAAATGATCCATGATTGGCGCCTCGGGCGTCAATGAAATCGACTTTCGTTTAGTTGAGGCTTTGGAGGAAGAAAGACGGGTGCGGATCGCCGAATGGAGCATTCGCAACTTTCGTTGCGTCGCTCCCTTCATTCCGAGAGGCAGACTCATTGTATCGGCGTCGTTCGTTCGCCCCGGAATCAGATATGACTAAGGTCGGTGGCTTTCGGACGCTGTTGGTGGCTTCTATGGAATCCCGTTGATGAGAGTGAAGATAGCGGTGGAACTCCTGACCGGAAAACCGTCCAGCGTCGCATCTTGCGCGTTGCTCAAGGCTGGGGTCGCGGTTTGACCATGAAGATCTTGCCAGACATCGTGCTCGTCTATGCCGTCGCCGAAAATGGGGTGATCGGCAATGGCAACACCATCCCGTGGCGGTTGAAGTCGGATATGCAGCGCTTCAAGGCGCTGACGATGGGCAAGCCCATCGTCATGGGCCGTAAGACCTTCGAGTCATTCCCGCGCCGCCCGTTGCCTGGCCGCACCAATATCGTGATCACGCGCAATGCCCATTACACGGCGGACGGCGCCGTTGTCGTGACATCCCTGGCCGACGCGCGCGCCATCGCCGTTGGCGATGCATTGCGCCGTTCGGCGCCAGAGATCGCCATTGTCGGCGGCGCGGAGATTTACGCGCAGTGGATGCCCCATGCAGATCGCCTCGAGGTCACCGAGGTTCATGCGCATCCCGTCGGCGATACCACCATACCGCCGGTGGATCGCGCTGTGTGGGAAGAAACCGGCCGCGTCAGGCATCCCGCCAAGGGCGAGGACAGTGTCGATTTCTCCTATGTGACATATTGCCGGCGGCCTTCGAACTGACCTCGTTTTTCGCCCGTTAACATTGAAAAACAGAGCGTTACGCTTAGCTGCAACGGTCAGGCGCCCCGCGTTGTAAGAGCAGGGTCCGTCCCCTATAAAGCCATGCAAACGTGGCGAGACCGGGCACTCCGGCCGCGCAGAGGAGAGTTTGAATGCCGTGGAAGAATCAAGGCGGTGGCCCATGGGGGCCCGGCCCGAAAGGACCCTGGGGATCGGGTCCGCAGTCGTCCGGACCGAGGCCGCCCGATCTTGAGGATCTTCTGCGCAAGGGGCAGGACCGGCTGCAATCGATGCTGCCGGGTGGCTTCATCAGCGGTATGGGCATCTTCCTGGTCCTCGTCATCGCGGGTGCGATCTGGGGACTGTCCGGCTTCTTCCGCGTGCAGTCCGAAGAGCTCGGCGTCGTGCTGCGCTTCGGCAAACATGTGCGCACCGTGCAGCCAGGTCTGAACTATCATCTGCCTTATCCGATCGAGACCGTGTTGCTGCCGAAGGCGCTGCGCGTGTCGACGCTGTCGGTCGGCATGTCGATCCTCGAAGACACCGGTCGCCGTGGTCGCACCGTGCGCGACGTGCCGGAAGAGAGTCTGATGCTCACCGGCGACGAGAACATCGTCGATGTCGATTTCACCGTGCTCTGGCGTATCAAGCCGGATGGCGTGGGCAACTTCCTGTTCAACATCCAGAACCCGGAAGGCACCGTGAAGGCGGTCGCCGAGAGTGTGATGCGTGAAGTGGTCGGCCGTGCCAACATCCAGCCGATTCTCACCGGCGCACGCACCACCACCGAGACGCAGGTGCAGGAACTGATGCAGAAGACGCTCGACGGTTACGGCGCCGGCGTCCTAGTCCAGCAGGTGCAGCTGCAGAAGGTCGATCCGCCCGCTCAGGTCATCGATGCGTTCCGCGACGTGCAGGCGGCGCAGGCCGACGCCCAGCGACTGCAGAACGAAGCGCAGACCTATACCAACCGCGTCGTACCGGACGCACGCGGCCGTGCCGCGCAGATCCTGCAGGTCGCCGAAGGTTATCGCGAACAGGCGATCGCCGAGGCCAAGGGCCAGAGCGCGCGCTTTCTGAAGGTCTATGAAGAATACAAGAAGGCGCCGGACGTGACCCGTGAACGTCTGTACCTCGAAACCATGGAGAAGATTCTCCACGGCGCCGAGAAGCTGATCAACGATTCCGGCTCGGGCGCCGGCGCTTCGCAAGGCGTCGTGCCTTATCTTCCCTTGAACGAACTGACGCCGCGACGTCAGCCACCGGCGACATCTGGTCAGCCTCAGCAGAGTGGGGGCAACCGATGAAATCCGGTATCTCAGGTATCGTTGCGCTGATCGTGCTGTTGGTGCTGGTCATCGTCGGTTTCGGCTCGCTCTACACGGTGCGCCAGACCGAGCAGGCCCTCGTGGTTCGCCTCGGTGAACCCGTGCGTGTGGTCACCGAGCCCGGCCTGAACTTCAAGGTGCCGTTCGTCGACAGCGTGATCACCATCGACAAGCGCATTCTCGATCTCGAGAATCCCGCGCAGGAAGTCATCGCCAACGACCAGCGTCGTCTCGTGGTGGATGCATTCGCGCGCTATCGCATCAAGAACGCACTGCGCTTCTATCAGAGCATCGGCACCATTCAGGCTGCCAACATCCAGCTGACCACGCTGCTCAACGCCGCCATGCGCCGTGTGCTAGGCGAGGTCAACTTCATCCAGATCGTCCGTGACGACCGCGAAGGTCTGATGAACAAGATTCGCGACCAGCTCGACCGCGAGGCCGACGGTTATGGCATCCAGGTCATCGACGTCCGCATCCGTCGCGCCGATCTGCCGGAGGCGAACAGCCAAGCGGTCTATCAGCGCATGCAGACCGAACGTCAGCGTGAGGCGGCCGAGTTCCGCGCACAGGGCGGCCAGAAGGCTCAGGAGATCCGCTCCAAGGCGGACCGTGAGGCGACGGTCATCATCGCGGACGCGAACTCGCAGGCCGAACAGATTCGCGGTGACGGCGACGGCGAGCGTAACCGTCTGTTCGCGGAGGCCTATGGCAAGGACGCCGACTTCTTCGCGTTCTACCGCTCGATGACGGCCTATGAGAACGGGTTGAAGCAGAACGATACCCGTTACCTGCTGCGGCCGGATTCGGAATTCTTCCGCTTCTTCGCCAATCCGACCGGCAAGCCGGCCCCGGCACGACCATAACGACGCGCGGCGGCGCAAACGGCCTGTACGTTTTGCGTTCGCGGCAAGTCTGATCTAAGGATGAGGCGCATCGTCACACGATGCGCCTCATTTGCTTTTCAGAAGACTGCGCCAAGAAACGTCAGGGTGCGAAAGTTCGGGAGTTGATACCGGTGGGGTCCATAGCGTTGACCGACTTCCTCATCGGTTTGGGGATACTGCTCGTGTTCGAAGGCATTCTGTTTCTCGGTTTTCCCGGCTGGATGCGACGTGCCATGAAGAGCGCGCTGGCCTCTCCCGACAGCGTACTGCGGCTGGCTGGCATCATCTCCGCGGTGGGGGGGCTGATCCTGATCTGGTTCGTGCGGCGCTAGACGCGTCCCGCGCTGTCTGTCCAAAAGCGCAGCGCGATCAAGACGATCGCGAACGGGTCTATCTGCATTCCGCCGCAATCTGACGCTCAAATGGGAGCGTCGCGACCGTTGCCCCAAGGTTCCGCGAGGCTTGCGCAATCGTGTGGTTCGGGCGCACTCTGCGCGCAAATCGCCGACTCTCGTCAGGAGACGTTACACCTATGCCCATCGCGACTCTCGCACCCCTTTCACAGCGCCGCGTGCGCAATTTCGGCTTGCGTCCGCTGATCGCGGCAATCGCGGTCGGTGCGCTGGTCGGCATCTCCGCGCCGCCAGCGTTGGCCCGGGGCCCCGACGGCATTGCCGATGTCGCCGAAAAAGTGATCGACTCGGTGGTCAACATTTCCACCACCTCGACTGTGGAGGCGAAGAATGGCGGCGAGGGCGGCAATCGCGGTGCGATGCCGCAACTGCCACCGGGCTCGCCCTTCGAGGAATTCTTCGAGGACTTCTTCAAGAATCGCGGTGGCCGCGGCGGCGGCGAGAAGGGCGGCGGCCTGCAGCCGCGCAAGACCAATTCGCTCGGCTCGGGATTCATCATCGACACCTCGGGCCTCGTGGTCACCAACAATCACGTCATCGACGGCGCCGACGAGATTACGGTGATCCAGAACGACGGCACCAAGATCAAGGCCGAGCTCGTCGGTGTCGACAAGAAGACCGATCTCGCGCTGCTGAAATTCACCCCGGTGAAGCCGGTGACGGCCGTGAAGTTCGGCGACAGCGACAAGCTGCGTCTCGGCGAATGGGTAATTGCCATCGGCAATCCGTTCTCACTCGGCGGCAGCGTCACCGCGGGCATCGTCTCGGCGCGTAACCGCGACATCAATAACGGTCCTTACGACAGCTACATCCAGACCGACGCCTCGATCAATCGCGGCAATTCGGGTGGCCCGCTGTTCAATCTCGATGGCGAGGTGGTGGGCGTCAACACGCTGATCATCTCGCCGACCGGCGGTTCCATCGGTCTCGGTTTCGCGGTGCCGTCAAAGACGGTGGCTGGCGTGATCGATCAGCTCCGCGAATACAAGGAAGTGCGTCGCGGCTGGCTCGGCGTTCGCATCCAGCCGGTCACCGACGAGATCGCCGAAAGCCTCAATATCAAGCCCGCCCGCGGCGCGCTGATCGCCGGCATCGACGAGAAAGGCCCGGCCAAGCCGGCCGGTCTGGAGACGGGCGACGTGGTGGTGAAGTTCGACGGCAAGGACGTCAAGGAGCCGAAGGACCTCTCGCGCGCCGTCGCCGCCAGTCCGGTCGGCAAGGCCGTGGACGTATTGATCATCCGCAAGGGCAAGGAGGAGACCAGGAAGGTCACCCTTGGCCGCCTGGAGGACGACAAGCCGGTGCAGGCCTCGCTGAAAGCGGCGCCGGAAGCGGAGAAGCCGGCGACGCAGAAGGCGCTCGGCCTCGATCTGACCGGGCTCAGCAAGGAGCTGCGCACGAAGTACAAGATCAAGGACAGCGTGAAGGGCGTTGTTGTCACCGGCGTCGACAGCGGTTCTGATGCCGCCGACAAGCGCCTCTCGGCCGGCGACGTCATTGTCGAGGTCGCGCAGGAGGCGGTGACCAATGCTGCCGATGTCAAGAAGCGCATCGATGCCGTGAAGAAGGACGGCAAGAAGTCGGTGTTGCTGCTGGTCTCGAACGGCGAAGGCGAGCTGCGGTTTGTTGCGCTGAGCGTGCAGTAAAGCACTGTCGTTCCGGGGCGCTCGCGCATAGCGCGAGCGAACCGGAACCTCGATGTGAGACAGGCACTCTCCGTCGGGACTGCCGCAGGTGATTGGCACATCGGGATTCCGGGCTCCGTCCCGCCGCCGGTGGCGTCGGTCCGTCCCCGGAATGACGAGTGTGCTAGCTCACAAACTCGCCGCGCCGATATCCCTGCGCATAGAGCAGCGCGGTGAGATCGCCAAAGTCGATCCGCCCATGTGCGGCTGCAGCCACGGCCGGCTTGGCGTGATAGGCGACGCCGAGACCCGCATCCTGGATCATCGCCAGATCGTTGGCGCCGTCGCCGACGGCCAGCGTATCGAGATTGTCGAGATCGAAGCTCTCGCGCAATTCCTGCAGCGTCGCGAGTTTGGCGGCCTTGCCGAGAATCGGCTCGGCAACAGTGCCGGTCAGCTTGCCGTCCTGTACATGCAGTTCGTTGGCGCGGTTCTCCTGAAAGCCGACCAGTTCCGCAACCTTGGCGGTGAACAAAGTGAAGCCGCCGGAGACAAGGCAGGTATAGGCGCCATTGGCACGCATGGTCTGCACGAGTGCGCTGCCGCCCGGCGTTAGCGTAATGCGCTCGGTCAATACCTCATCCACCACGCCGACCGGCAGATCCTTCAGCAGCGCCACGCGCTCGCGCAGCGCCGGCTCGAACTCGATCTCACCGCGCATGGCGCGTTCGGTGATCGCGGCCACATGGGCCTTGAGGCCGGCGAAATCCGCCAGCTCGTCGATGCATTCCTGGCCGATCATGGTGGAATCCATGTCGGCCAGAAAAAGCTTCTTGCGTCGATCGAGCACAGGCTGCACCACCACGTCGATCGGCATGTCGCCGCGCGCGGCGCGCAGACGGTCGGCGAAGATGATCTGGTCGGTGGTGCTATTGTTCTCGGGAGCGAACAGGATGTCGGCGGCGACGCCGTCGTCCAGCCAGTGGATCGTGGTATCGCCTGGCAGGGTCGCGCGCAGACCGTCGAGCACCGTGCTATCGAGAGCGGGATCGGCGGGGTTGCAGATCAGGGTAGCGACGAGAGACATGACGTGAGTTCCAGGCCGGATAACAGAGCGCTGCTTATCGCAGGGCCGACCGCCAGCGGCAAGTCGGCGCTGGCGCTGGCGGTGGCGCGCGCGCGGGACGGTGTGGTCATCAATACCGACAGCATGCAGGTCTACCGCGATCTGCGCGTGCTGACCGCGCGGCCGACCCCGGAAGAGGAGGCCACGGCTCCACATCGTCTCTATGGCACCGTGGATGCGGCGGTGAACTTTTCTGCCGGGGCCTGGGTCGATGCGGCGCGTGATGTGCTGAACGAGGTGAGCGCGGCCGGCAAGCTGCCGATCTTCATCGGCGGCTCCGGGCTCTACTTCAAAGCGCTGACCCGCGGACTTTCCGCTGTGCCGCCGATCCCCGATACCATTCGCGACGACGTCCGCGCCCGGCTCGGGCGCAACGGCCCGGAGGCACTGCATGCGGAGCTGGCCGCGCGCGATCCCGTCTCCGCCGCAAAACTAAATGTGCGTGACCGCACCCGCATCGCGCGGGCGCTGGAAGTGATCGAGGCCACCGGTCGCGCGTTGACCGACTGGCACAATAACGCGCTGCCGCCGTTGTTGCCGCCGGATGGCGTGACTGCCGTTTTCCTCGCACCAGATCGCGACGACCTCTATGCCCGCATCGATGCGCGCTTTGTGCGCATGCTTGACGAGGGCGCGCTGGATGAAGCCGAAGCACTCGCCGCCCGCAGGCTGGATCCATTACTGCCGGCAATGAAAGCGCATGGCGTGCCGGCATTGATCAAATATCTGCGTGGCGAGATTTCGCGCGAGGAGGCTTGTGCGACAGGGCAGGCCGATACGCGACACTATGCCAAGCGGCAGTTCACCTGGTTCCGGCACCAGCTCCCGGAGTTTGAATGGATGACGCCGGTGGAGGCCAAGGCTAAACTACAAACCCCATCCTCATCCTGAGGAGCGCACTTACGCGCGTCTCGAAGGATGGCCGGAAGCGCTGGAGTCCGCGAGCTCATGGTTCGAGAAGGCGCTCTCAGCGTCGCAATCGCGCCACTAGGCCTCCTCACCCCAGCCTGAACGCAATTGCGTTCAGGCGAGAAGGGCGGAGTAGCCGTATGCCTCCGCATATCAGCCCCGCCAATCTTTCCTCTCGCCGAACGTCTCCGACCCAGCTAGCCTTTGATCTCACGTGTGATCTGGCTGGCAGCCTTGACTTCCCGTTTTTGCCCGCTATGGTCCGCGCAAGTTTCGAGATCATACGACCAAGTCATGCGCAATAAAATTACAAGCCTTCTTATTATCGTGGTACCCTGGCGCATCGCCGGGGGTAGCTGATGGCTACCCACGATCCGAGCGGTGCGCACAGGGGTCCCAGGCGGGCCCTTTTTTATTGCCTGCAGTTCTTCGCTTGAATGACCACGACGACCAACAAGACCACAGCGCCAAGGGCGCATCCGGAGCCGACCATGAGTGACGCAAAGCCCCACGATCCCAACCAGATGACCGGCGCCGCCATGATCGTGCGCGCGCTCGCGGATCACGGTGTGAAGCACATTTTCGGCTATCCCGGCGGCGCCGTGCTGCCGATCTATGACGAGATCTTCCAGCAGGACGACGTCCAGCACATCCTGGTCCGCCACGAGCAGGGCGCCGGCCATGCCGCGGAGGGCTATGCGCGCTCCACCGGCCTGCCGGGCGTCGTTCTGGTCACCTCCGGTCCCGGCGCCACCAACATGGTCACCCCGCTGGCCGATGCGCTGATGGATTCGATCCCGCTGGTCTGCATCACGGGGCAGGTGCCGACGCATCTGATCGGCAATGACGCGTTCCAGGAATGCGACACCGTCGGCATCACGCGGCCCTGCACAAAGCACAACTGGCTGGTACGCGACGTGAACGATCTCGCCAAGGTGCTGCATGAGGCCTTCTATGTCGCCACCACCGGCCGTCCCGGCCCTGTCGTCGTCGACGTTCCGAAGGACGTGCAGTTCGCCACCGGCACCTATCATCCACCGCGCAAGTCGGATGTTCACGTTTCCTATGCGCCGCGCCTGAAGGGTGATGCCCATGCGATCCGCAAGGCCGTCTCGCTGCTGGCCAATGCCAAGAAACCCGTCATCTATTCCGGCGGCGGCGTGATCAATTCGGGACCTGCGGCAACCAAACTGCTGCGCGAGCTGGTCGAGGTGACCGGCTTCCCCATCACCTCCACGCTGATGGGCCTCGGCGCCTATCCGGCCTCCGGTCCGAACTGGCTGGGCATGCTGGGCATGCACGGCACCTACGAAGCCAACATGGCGATGCATGATTGCGATGTCATGCTGTGCGTCGGCGCGCGTTTCGACGACCGCATCACCGGCCGTACCGATGCGTTCTCGCCGAACTCGAAGAAAATTCACATCGATATCGACCCGTCCTCGATCAACAAGAACATCCGTGTCGACGTCCCGATCATCGGCGATTGCGGCAATGTGCTGGGCGACATCCTCCAGGTGTTCAAGGCCGAGGCGAAGAAGCCGGATACGAAGGACTGGTGGCAGACAATCGCCAAATGGCGCGCGCGCAATTCGCTGGCCTTCAAGAAGAACAACGATGTCATCATGCCGCAGCATGCGATCCAGCGTCTGTTCGAGCTGACGCGCGGCCGCGATACCTACATCACCACCGAAGTCGGCCAGCATCAGATGTGGGCGGCGCAGTTCTTCGGCTTCGAGGAGCCGCATCGCTGGATGACGTCCGGCGGTCTCGGCACCATGGGCTACGGCCTGCCGGCGGCGATGGGTGTGCAGGTGGCGCATCCCGATGCGCTGGTGATCGACATCGCCGGCGACGCCTCGGTGCAGATGACCATGCAGGAATTCTCGACCGCGGTTCAGTACGAACTGCCGATCAAGATCTTCATTCTCAACAACCAGTACATGGGCATGGTGCGGCAGTGGCAGCAGCTGCTGCATGGCAACCGTCTGTCGCATTCGTACTCCGAAGCGCTGCCGGATTTCGTCAAGCTCGCCGAAGCCTATGGCGGCGTCGGCATGCAGTGTTCAAAGCCGAGCGATCTCGACAGTGCGATTCAGGACATGATTAAGGTGAGGAAGCCGGTGCTGTTCGATTGCCGCGTGGCGAATCTGGAGAACTGTTTCCCGATGATCCCGTCCGGTAAGGCGCATAACGAAATGCTGCTGCCGCTGGAAGCCAATGACGAAGCCACCGCTGCCGCCTTCGCCGGCGGCAAGGCGCTGGTGTGACGAGCTGATGCCAAGCCTCATGCTCAATTGTCATCGCCCGGCTTGACCGGGCGACCCAGTAGACATTGACGGTGCAGTTTATCACTGCTGCTGGTGTCTACTGGATCCCCGCTTTCGCGGGGATGACAGCGAGAGTGTGGGGCGACGATCAAAATTCCGGCGAAAGCCGACCAAGACTTCGACAGGAAACGACAATGGAACAGCCTGCCTCCGCCTATTTCATCGAAGAGCGTCACGATCCCAACGAGACGCACACGCTCTCCGTGCTGGTCGCGAATGAGCCCGGCGTGCTTGCGCGTGTCATCGGCCTGTTCTCCGGCCGCGGCTACAATATCGAAAGCCTCACCGTGTCCGAGACCGAGAGCCAGAAGCATCTCTCGCGCATCACCATCGTCACCACCGGTACGCCCATGGTCATCACGCAGATCAAGCATCAGCTCGATCGCATGATCCCTGTCCACCGCGTGGTGGACATGACCGTTACCGGTCGCTCCATCGAGCGCGAACTGGCGATGGTGAAGCTGCGCGGCACTGGCGAGCATCGCGTCGAAGCGCTCCGCCTTGCCGAAGCTTTCCGCGCCCGCGTGATTGACGCCACCATCGAAAGCTTCGTGTTCGAGATCACCGGCAATACGGCGAAAATCAACCAGTTCATCGAGCTGATGCGTCCGCTCGGCCTGGTCGAGATTTCCCGCACCGGCGTCGCTGCCATCACCCGCGGCGCGGAAGGGATGTAACTTTCGCGCATCGTCGTCATGAAACCTCTCGACATAGCACTGGCCGTTGCCGTCGCCGTGATCTGGGGCGTTGGCTTCGTGCTGACCAGGATGGCGGTCGACGAGATGTCATCGACCTTGATCACCACGCTGCGCTTTGCCATCACAGCGTTGCCATGTCTGCTGCTGCCACGGCCGAAGCTGCCGTGGCAGGTCGTGGTCGCCACGAGCTGGCTGCTGGTGGCGCAGTTTCTGGCGCAGACCTATGGCATGGCGCATGGCGTGCCGGCTGGTCTGACGTCGGTGATCGTGCAGAGCCAGGCGCTGTTCACGGTGGGGCTGGCGGCGCTGCTGCTCAAGGAATGGCCGACGCGACAGCAAGCCGTCGGCATCGTCGTCGCCATGGCCGGACTCATGATGATCTGCTTCACCGTCGGCTATGACTTCAGTGTTTTTCCTTTCATGGTTCTGATGACTGCGCCGATCAGCTTTGCTTTCTCCAATCTGCTGCTGCGCCGCGCACAGGGAGTGCCAATGCTCGATCTGTTTTCCTGGATCAGCCTGGTCGCGCTGGCTCCGCTCCTGGTCGTGCTGTTCACGGTGGATGGCGCGGCGACGAGCTGGCATTCGCTCACCCACGCATCGCTGAAGGCGCTTGCCTGCGTCGCTTTTCTCGCGGTGGTCGGCACCACGCTCGGCTACTGGATCTGGGGGCGGCTGTTGCGCGATTACTCTGCAGCTCAAGTCGTGCCCTTTGCGCTGCTGGTGCCCTTCGTCGGCGCTGTGGCGTCGAGCTTCACTTTCGGCGAAAGTTTCGGTTCCCTGCGGCTGACCGGAATGATCGTGGTCGTGCTCGGCATTGCGGTGATGTTGCTGTCGCGCCGTCCGCCCGTCATGCGCGAGGTGGCGTAATGGAGCTGTCGGCGCATCTGCTCTGGGCGTTTCTGGTGTTTGCCGTGGTGATGTTCTTCACACCCGGGCCGAACAACATCATGCTGCTCGCCTCAGGCCTCAATTTCGGCTTCCGCCGGACACTGCCGCATCTGGCCGGTGTGACCTTCGGCTATGCCTTCATGATCGGTGTCACCGGGCTCGGCCTCGGCGCCATCTTCGCCTCGCTGCCCTGGTTGCAGACGGCGCTGAAATATGTCGGCGCGGCCTATCTGGTTTATCTCGCTTATGCCATCGCGCGCTCCGGTCCGCCGGAGCCGGGAGAGGCGGAGCGGCGGCGCCCGATGACATTCCTGGGGGCGGCGCTTTTTCAATGGGTCAATGCCAAGGGCTGGGTGATGGCGATCAGCATCATCACGGCTTATGCGGCCATCGCCGGCTATCCGTGGAATGTCGGGCTGCAGGTCATGCTGTCGCTGTTCATCGGTTCGCTGTCCTCGGTGGCCTGGGTGCTGTGCGGCACCGCCTTGCAACCGCTGGTCAAATCGGCCCGTGCCGTCCGCGTTTTCAACGTCACGATGGCAATTTTATTGCTCGCTTCGCTGTATCCCGTGCTGGCCGAGATATGAGTGCAAATTCGCCAGCAAAATCACTGTCGCGGGCTTGTCTCGCGGCATCCGTCGCCCTAGAAACCGGCGGCATTTCACGGTCATCTGCCAGCCGGCAGTGATCTTTCGACCTGGCGCTTGAAATAAAGTTGCCGAACAGAGGAACGACCCATGCGTGTTTATTACGATCGCGACGCCGACCTGAACCTGATCAAGGGCAAGAAGGTCGTCATCGTCGGCTATGGTAGCCAGGGCCACGCCCACGCGCTGAACCTCAAGGACAGCGGCGTCAAGGACGTCGTGATCGCGCTCCGCAAGGGCTCGGCCTCGGCCAAGAAAGCGGAAGCTGCCGGCTTCAAGGTGATGGAAGTCGCCGAAGCCGCCAAGTGGGCCGATCTGGTCATGATGCTGACCCCCGACGAATTGCAGGGCGACATCTACCGCGAGCACCTGCACGACAACATGAAGAACGGCGCCGCGCTGGTCTTCGCTCACGGCCTCAACGTGCACTTCAACCTGCTCGATCCGCGCGAAGACCTCGACGTGCTGATGATCGCGCCGAAGGGCCCCGGCCACACCGTGCGTTCGGAATATCAGCGCGGCGGCGGCGTGCCCTGCCTGATCGCGATCCACAAGGACGTCTCGGGCAATGCCCATGACCTCGGCCTCAGCTACGCATCGGCAGTGGGTGGCGGCCGCGCCGGCATCATCGAGACCACGTTCAAGGAAGAATGCGAAACCGACCTGTTCGGCGAACAGGCGGTTCTCTGCGGCGGCACCGTCGAACTGATCCGCGCCGGCTTCGAGACGCTGGTGGAAGCCGGCTACGCGCCGGAAATGGCCTACTTCGAGTGCCTGCACGAACTGAAGCTGATCGTCGACCTGATCTATGAAGGCGGCATCGCCAACATGAACTACTCGATCTCGAACACGGCGGAATACGGCGAATACGTCACCGGCCCGCGCATCGTCACCTCGGAAACCAAGGCCGAGATGAAGCGCGTGCTCACCGACATTCAGTCCGGCAAGTTCGCGCGCGACTGGATGCTGGAGAACAAGGTCAACCAGGCCTCGTTCAAGGCCACCCGCGCCCGCAACAACGCCCATCCGATCGAGGAAGTGGGCGCCAAGCTCCGCGACATGATGCCGTGGATCAAGGAAAAGGCGCTGGTCGACAAGTCGAAGAACTAAGCGCTACATCTGATTTAGCGAGCAACGGGACCGCGGCAGCGCGGTCCCGTTTTTCGTTTGGCCTGTGCGGTTCTTGTCCGAGGTGTTCCTATGCGCTCTGTCGTTGTCACCGGTGCATCCACCGGCATCGGTCATGCCACAACGAAAACCTTGCTGGGTAAGGGCTTCCGTGCGTTCGGCAGCGTTCGCAACTCTACGGATGCCGAGCGCTTGAAAGCTGAGTTCGGCGCGCAGTTCACACCGCTGCTGTTCGATGTGACCGATGAGGCAGCGGTGAAGGAGGCTGCCGAAGTCGTTCGTACGGCGCTGAACGGTGAAACACTCGCCGGTCTCGTCAACAATGCCGGCGTCGTGGTGCCCGGCGCACTGCTCGATCTCGATGTCAGCGACGTCCGTAGGCAGATCGATGTCAACGTGCTCGGCCCGGTCATCGTCACCAAGGCCTTTCTTCCGTCGCTCGGCGCCGACACTGCGCTGAAGGGCGCACCTGGCCGCATCGTCATGATGAGCTCCGTCTCCGGCCAGTTCGGCAATCCGCTGCTGTCGCCCTACAGCACCTCCAAATTCGCGCTGGAAGGCCTGAGCGAAAGCTTGCGCCGCGAGCTGATGCTGTTCGGCGTCGACGTCGTGACCATCGTGCCCGGTCCCGTGCGGACCCCGATCTGGAGCAAGGCGGAAGCGATCGATATCGCGCGTTTCGCACGGTCGCCCTATCTGCCGGCACTGACGAAACTGCGCGGAATGCTGGCTCAGCTATCGGAGAAAGGCCTGCCGCCCGAGCGGATTGCGGCGCTGGTCCATCGCGCGCTCACCGACGCCCGGCCGAAAGCGCGCGTCGTCGCATCGCCTGAACCGGTCCAGACCTTCATTGCCGGGGTCCTGCCGAAGCGGTGGATCGACCGGATCATCGCCCGTCAGCTCGGACTGGCTGCCAAGCCGCGCCCATGAGCCGCAGTTATGAGGCTTGATGTGGTAGGGCCAGATTGGTAGGGTCATTCGCATGATGACGACCCTGACCTCCGAAACCTCCGATACCGTCCGCAAGACGCTCGAATTCGTCCGCCACCACCGGCTTGCCAAGGGCGATCGGCTTCCCTCCGAGCGCAATCTGTCGGATCGGTTCGGCGTCACCCGCAGCTCCGTCCGTGAGGCGCTGGCGGTGCTGGACGCCATGCGCATTACCGAACGCAAGGCGAAGTCGGGCATTTTCCTCCGCACCACGCCCGACGATGGCGGGCTGGATGCGCTGGTGCTGCAAGCCGATCTCGGCGTGCCCTTCGATGCGCAGCTCACCCGCGATGCCATCGAGGCGCGCATCATCTGCGAAGAACAGGCGTTCCGGTTGGCTTGCCAGCGTCGCACCGAGGCCGATCTCGACAAGCTGCGCGGCTTGCTCGACACCTATGCCGTGCTCGCCGCCAATGGCCGCAACATGGCCGACGAGGATGTCGAGTTTCACCTTGCTGTCGCTGCAGCCAGCCAGAACCGCATCCTCGTGCGCACGATCACTCCGCTGATGCTGATGAGCACGCGCGGACGGCGTCGCTATTTTGAATCGGAGGCGCTGCGCCAGCGCTCCCTCGACGATCATCGCGCCTTCGTTGCCGCCATCGAGGCGCGCGACGAGGCCGCCGTCATCGCGCTTGTGCACCGTCATGTGCACACGGCCGCTGCCGATATCTGGGCCTTGAACGAAGCCGTGGCCGAGGCGCAAGACGCCGGGAAAACAGACACAAACGCCTGACGGGCCTGCCGACAATCCCGATCAACGGGAAGGCCCTTCTTCACGCGGCAAGGTCCGCATCCCAGGAAACGCAAAAGAAGGATCAAAAATGCGTATCTCGACGACCCCCGTGGCCGCGTCAACCGCCATTCGGTGCATTGCCATGCTTGCAGCGACGGGCATGATGGCGGCAAGCCCGGCACTGGCACAGAAGAAATACGGTCCCGGCGCCAGCGATACCGAAATCAGGATCGGCAACACCGTGCCCTATAGCGGCCCGGCTTCCGCTTACGGCATTCTCGGCAAGTCCTATGCGGCCTATTTCAAGCTGATCAACGACCAGGGCGGCATCAACGGCCGCAAGATCAACTTCATCAGCTACGATGACGGCTATTCGCCGCCGAAGACAGTGGAGCAGACACGAAAGCTCGTCGAGAGCGACGAGGTGATGGCGATCGTCGGCAATGTCGGCACCGCCGCCAATGCGGCGATTCAGAAGTATCTCAACGCTAAGAAGACGCCGCAGCTGTTTCTCGCCACCGGTGCCACGCGCTGGAACGATCCGAAGCAGTTTCCATGGACCATGGGCTGGCTGCCGAGCTACCACGCCGAAGCACTGGCCTATGCGAAGTATCTGCTGAAGGAGAAGCCGGACGCCAGGATCGGCGTGTTCTATCAGAACGATGATTTCGGCAAGGACTATGTGAAAGGCCTGCGCGAGGGGCTCGGTGACAAGGCGTCGTCGATGATCGTGATGGAGACCAGCTACGAGGTCTCCGAGCCCACGGTCGACTCTCACATCGTCAAGCTGAAGGCTGCCGGCGTCGATACCGTGTTCTCCTTCGCCACCGGAAAATTCGCCGCACAGTCGATCAAGAAGATCGCCGAGCTCGGCTGGAAACCGTTGCACATCGTGCCGAATGCAAGCTCGTCGCTCGGTAGCGTGCTGCGTCCCGCCGGCCTGGAGAATGCCCAGGATGTGGTATCGGCGACCTTCGCCAAGGACCCGACCGATCCGCAGTGGAAGGACGATCCGGGTATGCAGAAGTTCTATGCCTATGTCGAGAAGTACATTCCGGAAGGCAAGGCGATGGAGAGCACCGTGCTGTCTGGCTACAGCATCGCCCAGACCATGGTTGCGGCGCTTCAGCAATGCGGCGACGATCTCACCCGCGAAAACCTGATGAAGCAGGCCGCCAATCTGAAGGGCCTGCAACTCGACGGCCTGCTGCCGGGCGTGACGGTGAACACATCGCCGACCGACTTCTCGCCCATCGACCAGTTTCAGATGATGAGCTTCAAGGGCGAACGCTGGCAGCGTTTCGGCGAGATCATCAAGGGCGAGCCGCCGGTCGTCGCGGGGCGGTGAACACTATGACTGTCATCCCCGCGTAAGCGGGGATCCAGTAAACAGCGGCGTTTCGGTTCCGTCACTGCGATCTGTTCTGATCGGTCATCCGGTCCTGGCGCGTAATTGCGCGCACGGCCGGGTGACGACAGGCAGCGTTACTTCGTTCCGATCGTTTCCCACATCCAAGCTGCCACGCTCCCCGGTGAACTCGTAGCATCGTTGCCGGCGGCCCGCAGATTGGCTTCGCGCATCAGCGGCAAATCGATCTTGCCCAGCAGCGGCTGCAATGCGCCACGCAGTTGCTCGTCGTGGGCACGCCGCGGCGACAACAGCATGATCGCGTCGTAAGGCGGGATGGCATGTTGCGGGTCGTCCAGGACCACGAGATCGTATTTCGCGATCAGGCCGTCGCTCGTATAGCCGGCGATCACATCGACCTCGCCGGAGGCGACTGCGGCATACATGAAATCCGGCTGCATCACGCGCTGCGCCTTGAAGGACAGGCTGTAGGTCTTTTGTAGTCCCGCCCATTCCGGCCGCGAGAAGAACTCGTAGTCCCCCGCAATCGTCATGCTGCCGGCATGTGCGGCGAGATCGGCGGCGGTCCTGATTCCCAGCGCCTCGGCCTTCGCGCGGGGCATCACCAGTGCATAGGCATTGGCGAAGCCGAGTTCGCCGAGCAGCGTGACGCGCGATGTCGCCAGCGCCGTCTTCAGCTCGGCGAGCAACTGCTCGCGCGGCAGGATGTCGCTGCGGCGGAACTGGTTGGCCCAGAGTGTACCGGAATAATCGATATAGACATCGATATCGTTCGAGACGAGCGCGTCATAGATGACGCTGGAGCCGAGGCCTTGCCGCATCGATGTCGTTACCCCGGCGGCCTGCAGGCGCTGCGCTATCAGCGCCGCCAGCACATATTGTTCCGTGAAGGTTTTGGCTCCGACCACCACCCGCGTGCCGGAGCGCGCGAAGGACGGCGCCAGCGCTGCGAGCGCCAGTGCCGCGATGCCGAACGCCCCGGCCAGCATGCGAAGCCGGCTGCGCCGGCGAATGCCGGTTTCGATCAAGGCCAGCAACTGGTCCACCACCAATGCCAGCGCCGCGGCAGCGACACAGCCGAATATCACCAGCACCCAGTTCTGGGTCTGCAGGCCCGCGAAAATGTAGTTGCCGAGGCTGGTCTGCCCAATCGGCGTCGACAGTGTCGCGGTGCCGATCACCCAGACCGCCGAGGTCCGGATACCCGCCATGATCACCGGCAGCGCCAGCGGCAGCTCCACTATCATCAGCGTTTGCCGCGGCGTCATGCCGACGCCCTCGGCGGCTTCCGTGAGCGCGGGATCGACGCCGTTCAGTCCGGTAATCGTGTTACGGAGCACCGGCAGCATCGAATACAGCGCCAGCGCCAGCACGGCGGGGAGAAAGCCGAAGGCGGAGAAGCCGGCACCGAACCAGTTCAGCGACAGCGATGCCAATGCCAGCAGCAGTGGATAGAACAGCGCCAGCAGCGCGAGCCCGGGAACGGTCTGAACCACGCCGGCGAGGCTGAGCAGGGCGCCGCGTAACGCCGGATGCTTTCGCACCAGAACCGCAAGTGGCAGACTGACCGCGAGGCCGAGTGCGAGCGCGGCGAGACTGACGCGCACGTGATTGCCGAGATAGTCGGGCAGATGACCGAGCGCGTCGCTCCAGCGGGGATCGCCGGGCAGGGTCATGCGTTGCCTTTCGCCATCAGGTGCTGCAGACGTTCAGCCTGACGGCGCGGCGTGCTCAGCAGTTCGCCGACATAGGCGTCGCCATTTGCCGCCAGCTCCGCCGGCGTGCCCTGTGCGATCAGCCGGCCCGATTTCATCACTGCAATGCGATCGGCGAGCAGGATCGCTTCGGTCATGTCATGGGTGATCATGACGGTGGTGAGATTCAGCTTCCGATGCAGCGTGCGATAATCGTCGCTGAGTGCATCGCGCGTCAGCGGATCGAGCGCGCCGAACGGCTCGTCCATCAGCATGATGCGCGGGTTCGCCGCGAGGGCGCGGGCCACGCCGACGCGCTGGCGCTGGCCGCCGGAGAGTTCATGCGGATAACGATCGCGATGACTGCGATCAAGCCGTACCAGCGTCAGCAACTCATCCACGCGCGTGGCGATCGCGTTGGCCGCGGTGCCCATCAGCTTCGGGGTGATGCCGATATTGCCCGCAACGGTCATATGCGGAAACAGGCCGCCGCTCTGCACGACATAGCCGATGCCCCGGCGCAGCGTGATCGGATCGCGCGTCGCGACGTCTTCGTTGGCAACTCGCACCTCGCCGCCATCGGGCGCGATCAGCCGGTTGGCCAGCCGAAGCAGCGTGGTTTTCCCGGAGCCGGAACTGCCGACCACGGCCAGCAGTTCGCCCTCCATCACGTCGAGCGAGACATCGTCCAGCGCCGTGACGCGCCCGTCGTCGAAGCGCCTGGTGACGTGCCTGAAGCTGATCGCGGCAGAGCTCATGTCTCCGACTAGCATGGCCGCGTGAGGGCACCAAGCCGGGCCAAGCGTTGAAATATGCGACCCGCAACGCTAAAGCGGGTGTCGAAACGGTTCAGCCGGGGGAAATGCGCGTGGAGGCTATGGAAGCCGCGGCACCGATGGCGGTGGCGCTGGACGACGCGACGGTGGCGTTCAATGTCGCCGGCGGCAGTGTCTATACGGCGGTGGAGAAGGCGACCTTGCGCGTGGCCGATGGCGAATTCGTCGCCATCGTCGGTCCCACCGGCTGTGGCAAGTCCACACTGCTCAATGTCGCCGCCGGGCTGCTGCAGCCGGCCTCCGGCAGCGTCCGCATCTTCGATCGGCCGCTGGGCGGCCTCAACAGGCAGGCCGGCTATCTGTTCCAGGCCGATGCCTTGTTCCCCTGGAAGACCGCGGGCGACAATGTTGCCATCGGCCTCGAAGTGGCCGGCGTGGCGCGGGGCGAAGCCATCGAACGCGCCCGGGGATGGCTCGCAGCCGTCGGTCTCGGCGCCTTCGCGGCGCGCTATCCGCATATGCTGTCCGGCGGCCAGCGCAAGCGCGTGGCGCTGGCGCAGGTGCTGATCCGCGATCCCAAGATCCTGCTGATGGACGAGCCGTTCGGGCCGCTCGATGCGCAGACCCGCCAGGTGATGGGCAATCTGCTGCTCGATCTCTGGACGAAGGACCGCAAGGCCGTTCTGTTCGTCACCCACGACCTGGAGGAAGCCATCGCGCTCGCCGATCGTGTCGTCATCATGTCGGCCGGGCCTGGCGCGCGCATCATCGGCGATTGGCGCGTGACCTTGCCGCGTCCGCGCGACATTTTCGACGTCCGTCTCGACAAGGAGTTTCACGCCTTGCATCGCGAGATCTGGCATGTGCTGAAGGACGAGGTGATGAAGACCTATGCGCGGGCCTCCGGCATCGGAGGCGCCGCATGAAGCGCTCGACCTTGCTGCTTTGTCAGATACTCGTCGCCGTGGTCGCCATCGCGCTGTGGCATCTGCTCACGAGCGTCGAGATGTTCGGCCGCATCCTGCTGCCGCCCTTCTTCTTTTCCACGCCATCGGATGTGTTCAGCCAGGTCGTTGCCTGGTTCGCCTCGGGCATGATCTGGAAGCATCTCGGCATCACGCTGCTCGAGTCCTTGCTCGCCTTTGCGATCGGCTCGACGCTCGGTGTCCTGATCGGATTCTGGTTCGCGCGCCAGCCGCTGCTGGCTGCGGTCTTCGATCCCTATGTGAAGATGGCGAATGCGCTGCCGCGCGTCGTGCTGGCGCCGATCTTTGCGCTGTGGCTCGGTCTCGGCATCTGGTCGAAGGTCGCGCTCGGCGTCACGCTGGTGTTCTTCATCGTGTTTTTCAACGTCTATCAGGGCGTCAAGGAAGTCTCGCCTGCGGTGCTCGCCAATGGCCGCATGCTTGGCATGAGCGAGCGGCAATTGATGCGCCATGTGTTCTGGCCTTCGGCGTTGTCCTGGATGTTCTCGTCGCTGCACACTTCGGTGGGGTTTGCCGTGGTGGGCGCCGTGGTCGGTGAATATCTCGGTTCGGCCGCGGGGCTCGGTTATGTGATCCAGCAGGCCGAGGGCACGTTCGATGTCGCCGGCGTGTTCGCTGGCATGTTCGTATTGGCCGTGTTTGTGATCGCCATCGACCTGCTAGTGACGCTGGTGGAGAAGCGATTGCTGGTATGGAAGCCCGACGGGCGCAACTGATCGTAGCTGTAGGGCGGATGAGGCGACTTGTCCGCCAAAGCTCGAAGAGCGACGGCGGAAGCCGTAGTCCGCCGCGGAGTTTCAGCTATGGATTCGGCCGGTGGATTACGCCTTCGGCTCATCCGCCCTACGGTCGGGCGTATCTCTGTGCTAAGAGGCGGTTACGCTTTGCCCACCCTACAAAAGAAACCATCGGGAGACCCGCATGATGCGATTTGTTCTGGCTCTCATCGTCACCCTCGGTGTCGCGCAGGCGGCCTCCGCGCAGAGCAAGGTGACCATCGCCGTCGGCGGCGGCGCATGCCTGTGCTATCTGCCCACGGTCCTCGCCAAGCAGCTCGGCGAATATGAGAAGGCCGGCCTCGATGTTGAACTGGTCGATCTCAAGGGCGGTTCCGACGCGCTGAAGGCGGTGCTCGGCGGCAGCGCCGATGTTGTCTCCGGCTATTTCGATCACTGCGTCAACCTCGCCGCGAAGAAGCAGGAACTGCAGAGCTTCGTGGTCTATGACCGTTATCCCGGTCTCGTGCTGGTGGTGTCGCCGAAACAGACCGGCAAGATCAATTCCATCAAGGATCTCGCCGGCAAGAAGGTCGGCGTCAGCGCGCCCGGCTCGTCCACCGACTTCTTCCTGAAGTATCAGCTCAGGAAGAACGGCCTCGATCCCGCGGGCACCGCCGTGATCGGCATCGGTCTGGGGGCTACCGCCGTGGCCGCGATGCAGCAGGGGCAGATCGACGCGGCTGTCATGCTCGATCCCGCCGTCACCGTGCTCCAGGGCAGCCACAAAGACCTCAAGATTCTCAGCGATACCCGCACCCAGAAGGACACGCTGGATGTGTTCGGCGGCGAATATCCGGGCGGCGCGCTTTACACGACGACCGCATGGATCAAGGGGCACGAGAAGGAAGTGCAGGCACTTACCGCTGCGATGATGAACACGCTGAAATGGATACACGCCCATTCGCCGGAAGAGATCATGGCGAAGATGCCCGAGACGATGGTGGGCAAGGACAAGGAACTCTATCTCGCCGCGCTCAGGAACACGATTCCGATGTATTCGGAGACCGGTCTGATGGATCCGAAAGGCGCGGCCGCCGTGCTAGCGGTGTTCAGCGAAGGCTCGCCTGAAGTTGCGAAAGCGAATATCGATGTCAGCAAGACCTACACGAACAAATATGTGGAGCAGTACAAGGCGAATGCGAAATAGGGCCCTTGGCGTATGACGGCGCCCGCCATCCACCGTGTTGCTCAGCTCGATCTCGTTCGGAAGGACTGGCGCTGGCTGTTTGCCGAGCAGCGCCGCGCCGAGATCGACGCGCATTTCGCCGCCAAGCGCGCGGAGAAGCCGGCCATGTTCAATGGCCGCGTTCTGCTCGCGCGAAAACCGCTGTTCACCGGCGAGGGACTTTCCGCCGAATATTTCGAGACTGATTTTGCGAGCTTCCTCGCCTGGCGCGATTGGGGGTTCCCTGACCGCGATGTGCTGAACGGCTTTGGCATGGGGGCGCTGCGTAGCAGCGATGGTGCTTTTGTGCTCGGCGAGATGGGGCCGCATACGGCCAATGCCGGTCGCATCTATTTCGCGGCGGGTACGCCCGATCCGAACGATCTGCGCGGAGACACTGTCGATATCGCCGGCAGCGTGTTGCGTGAGGTCGAGGAGGAACTGGGCCTCACCGAGCGCGACTACCACGTCGCCGATGACTGGTGCTGCGTCATCACCGATCACTCCATCGCCATGATGCGGGTATTGACGTCCGATCTTCCTGCCGAGACGCTGCGCGGAAAACTCAAAGCCAATCTCGCCGCCCAGGCGAGCCCGGAGCTCAGCGATATCCATCTTGTGCGCAGCCCGGCCGATTTCACATCGACCATGCCGATTTTCGTCACGGCGTTTTTGGCCGCGCAGTTTAGCTGATCTTGTCCCGGATGCGTTGCGGCACGTCGCGTTGCACCGCGTCCGGGACAAATGGGCAGAGGCTGGCGCGTCGGAGATACGCGCGCTACGGTCGCGCGTTGAAGTCCGGAGTGCCCAGATGTCCACCAGATCCGCCAAGACTGCCTTCAAGTCCTATGTCGATCCCTACCGTGTCGATGGATCGAAGACGTTCCGTCTCAGGAATCACGACACCAATGCGTCAGGCGGGCTGCACAAGGAAACCGGCAAGCGGATCATCGAGGTCAATCGGCGCCGGCTGCAGGAATTGCAGGAAAAGCTGTACGCGCAGGATCGCTGGTCGCTGCTGCTGATCTTTCAGGGGATGGACGCTGCCGGCAAGGACAGCGCCATCGAGGCTGTGTTCGACGGCATCAACCCGCAGGGCTGCGAGGTGCATTCCTTCAAGCAGCCTTCGTCGAACGAACTCGATCACGACTTCATGTGGCGCAGCACCATTGCGCTGCCGCAGCGCGGGCGCATCGGCATCTTCAATCGCTCCTACTACGAGGAATGCCTCGTGGTGCGGGTGCATCCGGAGATCCTGGCCAAGCAGAAGATCCCGCAGGAGCTGGTCACCAAGCACATCTGGAAGGAACGCTTCGAGGACATCGCGGCGTTTGAAAAGTATCTCGCGCGCAACGGCACCGTGGTGCTGAAATTCTTTCTCAACGTCTCCAAGGAAGAGCAGCGCGACCGTTTCCTCGATCGCCTCGACGAACCCGCCAAGAACTGGAAGTTCTCCATGGCCGACGTTTCCGAGCGTGCGCTGTGGGACCAGTATCAGCACGCTTACGAAGACATGATCGGCCATACCGCGACGGCGCATGCGCCGTGGCATGTGGTGCCGGCGGACCGCAAATGGTTTGCACGCGTGGTGATCGGTTCGAGCATCGTGCATGCGCTGGAGCAGCTCGATCTGAAATTCCCGGTGGTCGATGGCGATGACCTGAAGGAATTCAAAATGGTCCGCGAAGCCCTGGAGAAGGAGGGCGGGCCGGCCGCGAAGAAAGCCCGCTCGCGCGTGCGGGCGAAGAAGAAACTCAGCCGCAGCCGTAACCGTAGCGCGGATTAGGCGACTTGTCCGCCAAAGCTCGAAGAGCGACGGCGGAAGCCGTAATTCGCCGAGGAGTTTCAACAATGAACTCGGCCGGCGGATTACGCTCCGCTCATCCGCCCTACGTCTCGTCGCATTATGCGAGAATTGTAGGATGGGTAGAGTGCAGGCGCGACGCGCCGGAGCGAAACCCATCGGCGGAGCTTGCGGCATCGATGGGATTGATGGGTTTCGCTCCGCTCTACCCATCCTACGGCCGCAAAATATGTTCCCATTTCGTTCTTGACAATATTCCCATGATCGTCCATATCCCTCCCGTCTTGTTCGCGAGGGGCGCTCTCATGAGGCGTCTTTGAGCGGGGCGAGATGCGGCGCCTGCGGGCGGGGGAGGACGTATCCCTCGCACTCGGGAGGCCTGGGGTCACCGTCCGGGCCCACTACGGGGCTCTGCCACTCAGTGGCTGGACGGGTGCGGATGACGGCTGGCGAAAGCCGGTCCGATGGCAGGGCACCTGCCAGCTTCCAGTACCCGGAAGCACGGTCCCTCGGCCAAAAACCGTCGCGGTGGCACGCCGTCAGGCGTTGCGCGGCCGGCCAGCACTGGCGATCCAGTGCGCACCGATCGCGTCAGAAACCACCCCACGCGCCTGGCGGCGTGCCGCCTCCCCTCATGTCTTCGAGGGGAGACCTGCTCACACCTCGGACGCGCAAGCGCCGCGAGAATGCGAGCGCACGTTTTCAGACATCACGGGGCTGTTTGACATGTTGATCAGGCAACGACGCGCTGGGCGTAGGGCGGATTGCGCGATGAACGGCGGATTACGCCTTCGGCTCATCCGCCCTACGGCACTCTGAGGAGGGAGAAGGTCTCAACTCAGCTTCAACGCCTTCAGCACCGTTGCCACCTTGTCCTGAGCGGCATCGGGCAGCGGCAGCACCGGCTTCGGCGGTTTCGCATCGGTGATCCCCAGAATATCCACCGCCGCATATATCACGCGCAGGCTTGAATACTGCTTGAACAGATCCCACAGCGGCTGCAGTGCCGCGTTGAGCCGGCGTGCTTCCTCCGCCTTGCCCGCCAGCGCGGCGCGGGTGAGGGCGAGGCAGCTGTTCGGAAACAGGCCGGCTGCGACCGAGTACCAGGCCTCGCCGCCGGCCAGCAGCGCTTCGGTGACGTTCCAGTCGCCGGCATAGCCGATGGGAAAGCCCTTAGGCACCGCCGCGCGGCGCTGCTTGAGATGATCGGCGATCGCATTGGCGTCCGGCGCCGTGCCCTTCAGCGTGACGACGCCGGGAATGCGCGCGATGCGGCCGATCAGCTCCGGCGTGAAGGTGAAATGCGTGGTGGCAAAATTGTCGTAGATCACCAGCGGCAATTCGGTCTCGGCGGCGACGATGCGGAACAGCTCGAACACTTCGTCATGCGTCAGCGGCGTATAGGACACCGGCGCCAGCAGGCCGGCTGCAGCGCCGGCCGCCTTCGCATCGCGAGCGAGATGGATCACCTCGTCGAGGCGGAGCGCGCCGATTCCGACCAGAACCGGCACGCGGCCGTTGACTTCGCCGATCGCCGCATCGGTGGCGCGGCGGCGCTCGTCCCGGGTGAGAAAGGGATAGGAGCCGGTCGAGCCGAGCAGGCCAATGGAGTCCACCTTCGCCGCCGCCAGCGGCGCCACCAGCCGCTGCAACGCCGGCGTATCCACCCGCCCATTGGCATTCATGGGCGTGATCGGGAAGGCGGACAGGCCTTTGATGAAGCTCATGATCGGGTCCTCGCAGTTGCAGCAAACGAATTAGCATATCGGGCGGATTAGGTCAGTCATCCTGACCCTCTTAGCCGTTGCGACGCGGCGGCATTTGCGTTTAGAACAAGCCCGTCGCGTCCGGCAAGGAACCGTCAATGGTTTCCGCCGACACTCACAGGCGCGGCCCTCGAAGGATAGCAATGCTGATTCGGAACGACAGTGCTGACATGGACACGGGAGCGATTTTCGTTGCTCCGCGCGCCCTTGCGCCTGCGTCGTCTCCAGCCCTCCTTCTCGGCGGTCTGCTTCTCCTTATCGGCCCCTGAGCGCCGGCTGGGCAGTCATGCCTGGGCACTTAGGGGATGCGAACTGAACCAAGCAAACCTCCCGGCGCCCGCACAGACAGCGCCCGATCTTTAAGGAAGATTCCATGACCACCACGACCCAAAAGTCCGAGAAGGACCGCGTCTTCATTTTCGACACCACCCTGCGCGACGGCGAACAGTGCCCCGGCGCCACCATGACCTTCGAGGAGAAGCTGGAAATCGCCGAGATGCTCGACGACATGGGCGTCGACATCATCGAGGCCGGTTTCCCGATCTCGTCGGAAGGCGATTTCGAAGCCGTGCACGAGATCGCCAAGCGCTCGAAGAAGTCGGTCATCGCCGGTTTGGGCCGCGTCAATCCGAAGGACATCGACCGCTGCGCCGAAGCGGTGAAGCCCGCCGGCGATCGCGCCCGCGTGCATATGGTGATCGCGACCTCGCCGCTGCATATGCGGGTGAAGCTGAACATGACCCCGGAGCAGGTCATCGACGCTTCGGTGGCCGGCGTCACCCGCGCCCGCAACATGGTCAGTAATGTCGAATGGTCGGCCGAAGACGCCACCCGCAGCGATATCGACTTTCTGTGCCGCATCACCGAAGCCGTTATCAAGGCTGGCGCCACCACGGTGAATATCCCCGACACCGTCGGCTACACCACGCCGGAGGAATACACCCGCATCATCCGCACGCTGCGTGAGCGCGTGCCGAATTCCGACCAGGCGATCTTCTCGGTGCATTGCCATAACGATCTCGGCATGGCGGTGGCGAATACGCTGGCCGGCATCGACGGCGGCGCGCGTCAGGTGGAGTGCACCATCAACGGCATTGGCGAGCGCGCGGGCAATGCGGCGCTGGAAGAAGTCGTGATGGCCATCAATGTGCGCAACGACAAATTCCCGTACTGGAACAATATCGATCCGACCTGGCTGACGCGCGCGTCCAAGGTGGTGTCGGCGGCGACCTCGTTCCCCGTGCAGTACAACAAGGCCATCGTCGGCCGTAACGCCTTCGCCCATGAGAGCGGCATCCACCAGGATGGCGTGCTGAAGGACGCCTCGACCTATGAGATCATGACGCCGGCATCGGTGGGCTTGAAACATTCGTCGATCGTGCTGGGCAAGCATTCCGGTCGCCATGCCTTCATCCATCGTCTGGAAGAGCTGGGCTACAAGCTGGGCAAGAACCAGATCGAGGATGCCTTCATCCGCATGAAGGCTTTGGCCGATCGCAAGAAGGATATCTATGACGAGGATATCGAGGCGCTGATCGATCAGGAGATCGTGCAGGCTCACGATCGCATCAAGCTGAACTCGCTGACGGTGATCGCCGGCACGCACGGTCCGCAGCGTGCGACCATGAAGCTGAATGTGGATGGCGCGGTGAAGATCGAGGAGGCCGAAGGCAACGGGCCGGTGGATGCCGTGTTCAACTGCATCAAGGCGCTGGTGCCCCATGAAGCCAAGCTGGAGCTCTATCAGGTGCACGCAGTCACCGAGGGCACCGACGCGCAGGCTGAAGTTTCGGTGCGTCTGTCTCAGGACGGTCGCTCGATGACCTCGCGGGCTGCCGATCCGGATACGCTGGTTGCTTCGGCCAAGGCCTATCTGGGCGCGCTGAACAAGATCGTGATGAAGCGAGAGCGTGACAAGCCGGCACCGGTCGCTGTCGCGAGCTGATGTTCTTTAGAAACTTTCGCGCGTGGCAAACGCGGCGTCGAAGGGCGCCGCGTTTTTGCATTGCAGGAAAGCTTTTCCAGCCCCTGACGAAGGGAGCAGTGGTCTTCGCCTGTTAATGGCGATACATCTGCCTGTGGCATCCAAGCGCAGCGGCGATTTGAAACAGCTCGCGCGCCAACAGGGAGAACACCATGCGCCACTTCACCACGCGCCGGCTCGTTGTCGCGGCAGTCTCCGTCGCAGCACTCGCGCTCGTCGGGCCGGCTCAGGCCCAGTCGCCCATCGTTATCAAGTTCAGCCACGTGGTCGCGCCCAACACGCCGAAAGGGCAGGGCGCCGACAAGTTCAAGGAACTCGCCGAGAAATATACCAATGGCAAGGTGAAGGTCGAAGTCTATCCGAACTCCCAGCTCTACAAGGACAAGGAGGAGGTCGAGGCGCTACAGCTTGGCGCCGTGCAGATGTTGGCACCGTCGCTCGCCAAGTTCGGGCCGCTCGGCGTCAAGGAATTCGAGGTGTTCGATCTGCCTTACATCCTGCCGGACAAGGCGGCGCTGAACCGGATCACCACCGGCCCGATCGGCAAGGGCCTGCTCGCGAAGCTGGAGCCTAAGGGGATCAAGGGGCTCGCCTATTGGGACAACGGCTTCAAGATCATGACGTCGAACAAGCCGATGCATAAGGTCGCTGACTTTCAGGGTCTGAAGATGCGCATCCAGTCGTCGAAGGTGCTGGAAGCGCAGATGCGCGCGCTCGGCGCCATTCCGCAGGTGCTGGCGTTCTCGGAAGTGTATCAGGCCATGCAAACCGGCGTGGTTGATGGCAACGAGAACACCCCGAGCAACGTCTATACGCAGAAGATGCATGAAGTGCAGAAGCACATGACGCTCTCGAACCATGGCTATATCGGCTACGCCGTGATTGTGAACAAGAAGTTCTGGGATGGCCTTCCAGCCGATGTGAAACCGCAGGTGGAGAAGGCGATGGATGAAGCCACTGCCTATGCCAACAGCCTGTCGCAGAAGGAAAACGACGACGCCATCGTCGCCATGAAAAAGGCAGGCACCACGACTTTCTACGAATTGAAGCCGGAAGAGCGCGCCGAGTGGATGAAGGCGCTGGAGCCGGTGACGGCCGACATGGCTTCGCGCGTCGGCAAACAGCTCATTGCTGATTTCCAGAAGGAAGCGGGAGCCAAGACCAACTGAGGTTGCGGCGAGGCTGAGGCCCTCATCCTTAGGAGTGGCTCGCTTGAGCCGCGTCTCGAAGGGGTGAGTGTTTGGTACTCATGGTTCGAGGCGCGCGCCAAGTGGCGCGCTCCTCACCAAGAGGATGAGAGTGTGGGGAAGGGGACGACTTTGAAATTCCTGTTACGCATCCTCGATCGTCTCGAGGAGACCCTGATCGCGACGCTGATCGGCGCTGCGACGCTGGTGATCTTCGTCGCCGTGGCACATCGCTACACGACGGACTTCGTGGTCTCCAACCGCACATTGCCGGGCGCGATGGCGGTTTACAAATTTCTCGCGGGCATTCACCTTTCCTGGGCGCAGGAGCTGTGCATCTATATGTTCGTCTGGATGGCGAAGTTCGGCGCAGCCTATGGCGTGCGCACCGGCATCCATGTGGGCGTCGATGTGCTGGTACTGAAACTGCCGCCGAAATGGCGCAAGGGCACCATCCTGTTCGGCCTGCTTTGTGGCGCGCTGTTCACCGGCATCATCGGCACCATGGGCGCGAATTTCGTCATCGGCCTGTCCGAAACCGACCAGACTTCGCCCGATCTCGAACTGCCGAGCTGGATCGTCTATCTCTGCATTCCGCTCGGCTCATATCTCATGTGTTTCCGCTTCCTGCAGGTCGCCTACAATTATTTCCGTTTCGACGATCTGCCGCATCACGACCACACACACGTTGAGGGAGTCGAAGTCGACACTGCAGTCGGTCCGACGCCGGAGGGCGTTCGATGACCACGCTGTTCATTTTTGCCCTGCTCATCGCGCTGATGCTCACCGGCATGCCGATTTCGATCGCGCTCGGCTTGACGGTGCTCACCTTCCTGTTCTTCCTGACCCAGGTCCCCATCGAGGCGGTGGCGCTGAAATTGTTCACCGGCATCGAGAATTTCGAGATCATGGCGATCCCGTTCTTCATACTCGCTGGCAATTTCCTGACCCACGGCGGCGTCGCCAAACGCATGATCAATTTCGCGACCTCCATGGTCGGTCATTGGTATGGCGGTCTCGGTCTCGCAGGCGTCATGGCCTGCGCATTGTTCGCGGCGATTTCCGGATCCTCGCCTGCTACCGTGATCGCGATCGGTTCGATCCTGCTGCCGGCTATGGTCGCGCAGGGCTTCCCGAAGCGTTTCGGTGCAGGCGTCATCACCACGTCGGGCGCGCTTGGCATCCTGATTCCGCCGTCCATCGTGATGGTCATTTATGCGGTTGCGACGGGGGGCAGCGTTGCACTCGGGCCGGATGGTGCGCGCGTGACGTCTGCCTCGGTGGGACAGCTGTTCATCGCCGGCGTCATTCCCGGCCTGATGTTGGCGACCCTGCTCGGCGCCACCACGGTCTATCGCGCCTGGAAGTTCGATTATCCGCGACTGCCGCGCGCGCCCTGGGGCGAGCGCATCAAGGCATTCCGTGAATGTATCTGGGGCCTGTTGCTGATCTTCATCGTGCTCGGCGGCATCTATCGTGGCTGGTTCACGCCGACGGAGGCCGCGGCGGTCAGCGCCGTCTACGCCTTCGTCATCGCCGTGTTCGTCTATAAGGACATGGGCCTGAAGGACGTGCCACGGGTGCTGCTCGGCTCGGCCAGCATGAGCGCGATGATTCTCTACATCATCACCAATGCGGTGCTGTTTTCGTTCCTGATGACATCGGAACAGATCCCGCAGCAGCTTGCTGCCTGGATGCTCGATCAGGGTGTCAATTGGTGGACGTTCCTGATCTTCGTCAACATCCTGCTGCTGATTGCCGGCAATGTGATGGAGGCGTCATCGATCGTGCTCATTACTGCACCGATCCTGTTTCCCATCGCGGTGAAGCTCGGTGTTCATCCGGTGCATCTCGGCATTCTGATGGTGGTGAACATGGAAGTCGGCATGTGCCATCCGCCGGTGGGCCTCAATCTCTATGTGGCGTCGGGCATCGCCAAGATGGGCATCACCGAGCTCACCATCGCAGTCTGGCCGTGGCTGCTGACGATGCTGATGTTCCTCGGTGGGGTGACGTTCATACCTGAAATCTCGTTGTGGCTGCCGCGCGTCCTCGGCCTGCTGTGACGGAATTCATGTGTCGCGACACGGCTGTTGGGGTACCAGCAACATTGCGACATGATATGGCCAAAGCGTAAGTTGAAGCGCGACGGCGGTGTGCGCAATCTTCATGGCAAGCTCTTTCAAAGGAGGTTGCCATGAAAAAGCTGTTGCTCGCTGGCGCCGCGGTTGCGGTCATTGCAGGATCTACTGCGGTCTATGCCCAACATCGCCCATGGATGCATCATCAGATACGTATGAACCCGGAGGATCGCGCGGCCTTCGTCGATGCGCGCATCGCCGCCGTGAAAGCCGGACTGAAGCTCACCCCCGATCAGGAGAAACTGTGGCCGGCGGTGGAGGCCTCGGTTCGCGATTTCGCCAAGCTGCGCATCGATCGCGCCAATGCGCGGATGGAAGAACGCAAGGCGCGCGAGAACAGCGCACAGGGCAATACGCCAGCCAATCCAGTCGAACGCCTGCAGCAGCGCGCCGACAATATGGCGGCGACCGCTGCGGCCCTGAAGAAAATCGCGACGGCTGCCGATCCGCTCTACAAGACCCTTGATGACGGCCAGAAACGCCGGCTCGCCGTGCTGACCCATATGGGCCACCGCTTCGGTGGCGAGGGATGGCGCCACCGCGGTTCGCGTCCGTCTGAAGACGGTCCGGGTGGCTTCGAGCGCGGCAGCTTCGAAGGACCCGGTTTCCCGTCGCCCGCCTTCGGTCACGACGACCCGCCGGGCGCGGAACGCCTCTGAAACGCCCGTTGTCCACCGCCACATCGGTGAAAAGCCGCTGAAACCTGGCGGCTTTTCCACTTTTTCGCAAAAGCGAAATTCGATGCATTTTTTATGACGGCATCGCTGGACATCCCCGGGGGGCTTTGCTACACGCAGCCGTCCCCGCGGGGATATCCGGATTGGATCCGGGCGCATAGCTCAGTTGGTAGAGCAGATGACTCTTAATCATCGGGTCCTAGGTTCGAGCCCTAGTGCGCCCACCAATGTTCCTCACAACATTGTTTGACGGAACATTCGGGTGGCCTCGATAGAAACTCGGATCAAGCGATCTCCAGATCAGTCGTTCTTTTGCCTGGCGACAAGGGCTGCAGTCCCTGTGCCATAGTTCCGCAGCGGTTGCGTTGTTCGAGGCGATCGGCCTGTCTGCGATAGTCTTCCGAGGCTTCCAGTAATCGCGTGACCGTTACGGCGTCCAGTACATTACGGGCCAGCCGCTCGGCGCGTTGGGCCTGTTCGCGAAGATATTCGATCCGGGTCATCATCGTCCCCTCACACCTGTCGAAACAAGTTGAGTCGAATTCGATCGTTCCCAGCGTCGCGCGGGATGTTTAACGGCAGGTAACCGGGCGGTCTTGTGCGTCTTGGCCGCGAGACCGGTCGTGCTGCCGTCCAACCCGATAGAGCTCCATAACCGTAGATTCACGTTAAGCGCGGACTTTCCGTGCGAGGTGGTAGGCTTGTAAATGCTCTTTACCCCTCTCACGGGCGCGCTTCGTATCCCGAATGAAAACGGGGACATGGTGATGTCGGAAACTGCAACCGCAGGCAAAAGGCTGGAGAAATTCCCGGCCTTCGATGGTTTTCGTGGGATCGGCGTGGTGGTGGTGATCTTCAGTCACTGTCCGCAGGTGTTGGAAAGCGGCCTCTACAACAGCATCTGGCATATCAACCAGCTGTCACGCGTGGGGTATATCGCGCTCGATATCTTCTTCGTGATGTCAGGCTTCTTCATCACCAGGCTGCTGCTGCGCGAGCGTGCCAAGACCGGACGTATCTCGTTCAAGGATTTCTACATACGCAGGGCGCTGCGCATTTTCCCGGTCTATTATCTCACCGTCATCGTCTGCGTCTTGCTGTTCACATTCGGCACCGCCGATACGATCAGCCTGCTCACCTATACCTTCAATTTCTACCATCCGTTGCATCCGGTCCCGAACCCGCTCGAACACACCTGGTCGCTGTCGGTAGAAGAGCAGTTCTATTTCTTCTGGCCACTGCTGATCCTGCTGGTGCCGCCGCGCTGGCTCAGTCGTGTCATTGGCATTGTGGTGCCGCTGCTGGCGATTGCCAGCGGTCTGGTGATGGCGGTGATCTTCATCGGCCACGATCCGCGCGAGGCCGGCGACGTCGTCTATATGTCGCTGTTCACCCGCATGCTGTCGCTGTCGCTTGGCGGCTGGCTGGCGCTGCGCGAGTTCGAGAACAAGCCGCTGCGTGGCTGGCGCTGCGTTGCCCTGTTCCTTGGTGCGATCGTGGTGCTCACGCTTGATCGCATGGGGCGCAATTTCGGTATCATCACATCGCAACCGGTTTACTGGACCATCGCGCTGATCGCCTATGCCATGGTCAGCGTCTCCTTCGTTGCCACCATGGTATTCGACCGCGGTATTCTGAAGCGGGTGATGACCGCGATCCTATCGATCCCGCTGCTGCGCGGTCTCGGCCAGATGTCCTATGCGATGTATGTGTTCCATCTGCCGGTGCTGTTCTATCTCGGCATCAATGACGCTGCGCTGGATGGAGCCAAGGTGCCCATCTTGCAGGTCGCGATCGCCTTTGCAGTCACGATCGGCCTGTCGATACTGTCCTACTATCTGCTGGAAACGCCGATGGCGAAGCTGAAGGACCGTTTTGGCAAGGTCAGGCTGTCCGAGGCGACGGGCACCAATGCGGTGCCGCGTGGCGGCCTTTTCCGGGCTTTTTCGCGCGCCGCCCTGCTATCGTCCGAGGATCGCGAACCGGTCGCGGATCGGCCGTCGCAACAGGCTTGGTCGGATGTGTGGCGCAAGGAGGTCAAATAGCGAGCGGCGTCCTTCCCAAGCGGGATACGCAGAGCTCTTGACGAAGCCTCATCGCTGCCCCCAATGGACGGCAAGCGGCAGCAATCGCCCTGGCATTTCCGGGAGGCTTCATCGAATGATCACGCTCTATCACTGCGCCCGCGCGCGCTCGTTCCGCCCGCTCTGGGCACTGGAAGAGCTGGGGTTGGAATATGAGCTCAAGATGCTGCCATTTCCGCCGCGCGTTCACGCCAAGGAATATCTCGGAATCAACCCGCTCGGCACTATTCCGCTGATGTTGGACGGCGGGACGCGGATGACCGAATCTGCTGCGATCGCGCATTACCTCGTCACGAAATATGGCCCATCACCGCTCGCCGTCGGAGTGGATGAGCCGGATTATGGGCCGTTTCTGAATTGGCTCCATTTCGGCGAGGCGACGCTGACATTCCCGCAGACGCTGGTGCTGCGTTATTCGCAACTCGAGCCGGAGGAGCGCCGCAACCCTCAGGTGGTCGAAGATTATTCGCGCTGGTTTCTTGGTCGGCTGCGCATCATCGAAACGATCACGTCGGCCAACGAGCATATCTGTGCCGGCCGTTTCACAGCGGCGGACATCTCGGTCGGCTATGCACTGCTGATGGCGCAGCGCCTCGGCCTTGCCTCGCAATTCGGGCCGGCTGTCGCGGCCTATTGGGCGCGGCTGCAGCAACGTGACGGATACAAGCGTGCGGTGGAGTCGGAAAACCGCGCCGGGGATGAGCAAGGTTTGGCGCGGCGCGTGTGAATCGCTATACCCGCGATATTGCATGCGAGAGAGCGAGTACATCCGATGGCCAATGACAGTGTGATCCTGGAGAAGAAGGGCGCCGCACTCTGGATCACCATCAATCGTCCGGAGAAGCGCAACGCGATGAATGCCGACGTCATCGCGGGCATCGCAGATGGCTATCGCCACGCGCATGACGATGCCGAGGTGCGTGTGCTCGTGTTGACGGGTACTGGCGACAAGGCATTTTGTGCCGGCGCCGATCTCGCCAATTCAGGCTCGGCGTTTGCGCAGGACTTCTCCAGGCCGAACGGCGACCTCGCCGACTTGATGCGGCTGTCGCAGAATGCCACAAAGCCGGCCATCGCACGCGTCAACGGCGTCTGTATGGCCGGTGGCATGGGCCTGCTGTGCATGACCGATATGGCCGTCGCTGCCGACACCGCGATCTTCGGCTTGCCGGAGGTGAAGGTCGGCGTATTTCCGATGCAGGTGCTGGCGCTGCTGCAATCCATCGCGCCGCGCCGTCTCGTCAACGAATGGTGCATCACCGGCGAGCCATTCGACGCGCGGACGGCACGGGACGCCGGCTTGCTTAATCACATCGTGGCGACGGCCGATCTCGACGCCAAGGTCGAGTGGCTCATCTCGCGCATCACCGACAAGTCGCCGACTGCGATCCGCCGCGGCAAATACGCCATGCGCGCCGTCGCTGCCATGTCGTTCGACGAGAGCATCGCCTATCTGGAAAGTCAGATCTCGATTCTCTCGATGACGGAAGATGCGAAGGAAGGCCTCAAGGCCTTTGCGGAAAAGCGCAAGCCGGCCTGGCCAGGGAAGTGAGATGCGGTGCGCGAAGCATTTGGCTCACGCGCGCTGCTACCGAAATCCCATGCCGGTCGAAAGCTGAACGGCGATCAGAAACACGCTGCCGGCGATCGGCAGACTGATCAGACGAAACAACTGGTTGAATGAAATCATTTGAGCCATCCAATAAATGAGCCCCGAGCCTGACTATCGGTGATTATGCTTAATAGCAGGTAAATGGCTCTGCGCTTCTTGGTTGAGCCTCGGCGTCTGGCGCTTGGCAAGCCCTATCGGGGACCGCATCTCAGGTGATGCAATGTCACCTCTGGCGGGCAGTTGAGGCGAACCGGCAGCAGGCTCGTTCCGACGCCGACGGACGTATAGCCAGCAAGATTCCCGTAACGCCACGCGCCATTGCCCATATGGCGCGGCAGCACGGCTTCCAGCTTGATGGCACGGCCGCCGGGCAGGCAAAGCTGGCCGCCATGCGTGTGGCCGCTAAGCATGAGGTCGAAACCGTGTTCGGCCGCTTCCCTGTAGGTTTCAGGCGTATGCGACAGCAGGATCGAGAGTGCTTCTCGCGGAATCTGCGCCGCAACTTTCGGGATGTCGTCGGCGCGATAGAAATGCGGATCGTCTACGCCAGAAAGATAAATCCGGGCATCGCCGCGGCTGATTGTTTCGACCTCGTTGAACAGCATGCGAATGCCCATCGTCTCAAGGGCAGGCGCAAGGCGAATGGTGTCGTGATTGCCGAGGACGCCGAATATGGGACCGCGCAGCTTCGTTCGAAGTTCTCCGATGCCGTCGATGGCGCGTTGAAAGGGACCGTAGGTCTGACCGCGATAGTCGCCGGTGAGCACGCAAATGTCGTAGCGGAGATCGCCGACGAAAGAGATCAAGTGCTTCAGAGCCTGTTCGCTCAGATCGACATGGAGATCGCTGATCTGCAGGATCGTGAAGTTGTCGAATACCGATGGCAGGCGAGGCGATGTCACAACATTCTCGCGCACGAGTACCTGGTTTGCCTCGCGGCGCGCGCGTTGATAGAGGCCAGTCAGCTGCAGACCGGCACGGATGATCGGCGCAGCCGTCAACCAGTTCTCCAGATTGAAGAACAGACGCCCCTGGCCGAACAGCTGGTGGTCGCGACGGGTCTCGATCTCCAGCCGCTGTGTGACGTGCGTCGCGCCGATGCGGTCGATCAGCGGGCGTAATGCGCTGTCGTCTGGCGGCATATGCTGCGGCCGGGCCAACCGTTGACTGTCCTAGCCGGTCGAAGCCTTGAGGCCGGCAGCCTCGATGCCGGCGACGCAACAGATTTCGTCATTGTCCGAGGTGTCGCCGGAAATGCCGATGGCGCCGAGCAGGGAGCCGGACTGATCCTGGATCAGGACGCCGCCCGGGACAGGAACGAGAGCGCCGCGCGCCATGGTGTTGACGGCATCGATAAAGAACGGCTGCTCTTCGGCGCGCTTGAACAGGGCACGCGAGCCGAGGCCCATCGCCAGCGCACCATAGGCCTTACCATGTGCGACTTCGCCGCGCATCAGGCTGGTGCCGTCTTGCGCGATCGATGCCTTCACGCAACCGCGCGCATCCAGCACCGTGATGGCCATCGGCTTCAGCTTCATTTCGATCACCTTGGCCAGGGCGGAATCGAGAATTTTGCGGGCGATGTCGAGCGAGAGGTCGGGCATGAATTTTTCCTTCAATGGGTGGCGGCAGATCGTGGTGGTACAGGTACGCCGTCGAGGCTCATGGCCATCACACGCGCGACGTGCATCGCTTCGCGCGATGTGCCGTCGGCGATTTGATGGCGACACGATGTTCCATCGGCGACGATCAGCGTTGATTCATCTGCCTTGCGGACGGCCGGCAGCAGCGATGCTTCGGCCATCTGGATCGAGGCCTGATAGGTGTCTGCGCCATAGCCGAAGGCTCCGGCCATCCCGCAACAGCTGGACTCGATGGTCTCGACCTTCAGATCGGGGATGAGGCGCAGCGCTTTTTCGACCGGCTTGAGCGCACCGAAAGATTTCTGATGACAGTGACCATGCACCATTGCTTTCGGTGCGATGGGCTTGAGCGGCAGTTGCAGCCGGCCTGTCTCTGCTTCGCGAACGAGGAATTCCTCAAACAGCATCGCATGTGCGCTGATCGCTTTTGCAGTGTCGTCAGAGCGGAGCGACAGGAGCTCGTCGCGCAGTGTGAGGAGGCAGCTCGGCTCCAGGCCGACAATGGGCACGCCGCGTGCGGCAAAAGGCGCATATGTCACAACAAAACGATCGAGCTCGGCACGCGCTTGATCGACGAGACCGGCGGAGAGGAACGTGCGACCGCAGCACAGCGCGCGTTGGCCGTCTACGGGTTTGGGCAGATGCACGCGGTAGCCACCGGCGATGAGTACGCGCAGTGCGTCGTCGAGATTCTCGCGCTCATAAGCGCGGTTGAAGGTATCGGCAAACAGCACGATTTCGTGGCCATCGATGGGGCCAACGACTTCCGTATCGCGATGAAAAACGTCGCTTCGCCAGGCGGGCAGGCTCCGCTTGGCGCTGATGCCGGTGACGCGCTCGACGAGGTTACGCAGCACAGGGTGATCGTTGCGCAGGTTCATCAGCGGCGCGAGTTTTGCGGCGAAGGGCGCATAGTGCGGCAGATAACCGACGAGGCGATCGCGCAGCGACAGGCCGTGCTTCGCGACGCGTGCAGCGAGCACTTCGATCTTCATCTTCGCCATATCGACGCCGGTGGGACATTCGTGGCGGCAGGCTTTGCAGGAGACGCAGAGCTTCATGGTTTCCGCCATCTCGTCGGAGGTCAGCGCATCCGGGCCGAGTTGGCCTGAGATCGCGAGCCGCAGCGTGTTGGCACGGCCGCGTGTCACATCCCTCTCGTTGCGCGTGGCGCGGTAGGACGGGCACATCACGCCGCCTTCGAGCTTCCGACATGTGCCATTGTTGTTGCACATCTCGATAGCTCCCTGGAAACCGCCACCGGCGCCAGGATAAGCGGACCAGTCAAGTTCGGTCTTTAACTCACCGATGCGATAGTCGGGCGTGTAGCGGAACAGCGAGCGATCATCCATCTTCGGTGGATGGACAATCTTGCCGGGATTGAGGATACGGCCCGGATCGAAGCTGTTCTTCACTTCGGCAAAGTCGTCGATGATGCGCTGACCGAACATCTCGGCGTGAAACTCGGAGCGCACCAAGCCGTCGCCATGTTCGCCGGAATGCGAACCCTTGTATTCGCGCACCATGTCGAACGCTTCTTCGGCAATGGCGCGCATCGCCTTGACGTCCTTGTCGAGCTTCAGATTCAGCACGGGACGCACATGCAGACAGCCTTCGGAGGCATGCGCATACATGGTGCCGGAAGTGCCATGCTTGGCGAACACGCCGAGCAGGCGCTCGGTGTAGTCGGCGAGATGCGGCAGGGGCACGGCGCAGTCCTCGATGAAGGAGACCGGCTTACCCTCCTGCTTCATGGACATCATGACGTTGAGGCCGGCGGCACGAAACTCGGCGATGCCGGATTGCAGCGCTGGCTCCGTAACCTCGATCACGCCGCCCCATTTACGCTGCGGATGGTCCCAGCCGAAGCCGAGATCGCCCATCAGCTCGCCAAGTTCTTTCAGCTTGGCCGTATTGGCGACCTGATCTTCCTCGGCGAACTCGACGATCAGCAGCGCATCGGGATCGCCGCGCACGGCGTTCTTGATGATCGGCTGAAACATGGCGATGTCGCGGCCGAGCGCGATCATGGTGCGATCGACCAGTTCGACCGCGATCGGTTTCAGCTTGACCAGATGCTGGGTCGCATCCATCGCTTCATAGAAGCTGCCGAAGTGGCAGACGCCGAGCGCCTTGTTGCCGATCAGCGGCCAGAGTTTCAGTTCCACCTGCGTGGTGAAGGCGAGAGTGCCTTCGGAGCCGACGAGTAGATGCGCGAGATTGTTCGGCGTGTTGCGCGGAACCAGCGCATCGAGATTGTAGCCACCGACCCGGCGCTGCACCTGCGGGAAGCGTGCGGCGATCTCCTGCGCCTCGCGTTCACCGAGCGCCAGCATTTCGCGGAACAGGACAGGCGCGTTGTCATTCGGGTTGATCTCGCCGAAATGGAGCTGCGTGCCATCGGCCAGCGCGGCGTCCATCGCAATCGTGTTGTCGCGCATGGTGCCATAACGCAGCGAGCGGCCGCCGCAGCTATTGTTGCCGGCCATGCCACCGATAGTGGCGCGTGAGGCGGTTGAGACGTCGACGGGAAACCACAGGCCGCGCTTCTTCAGTTGCCGGTTGAGATCATCGAGGACGATGCCGGGCTCAACGATGCAGGTTCGATTTTCCACATCGACCGAGATCAGCTTGTTGAGATGCTTCGACAGGTCGATGACGATGCCTTCATTCACCGTCTGCCCGCATTGCGAGGTGCCCCCGCCGCGTGGTGTGACCACGCGTCCATCGTCGCGGCAGATCGCCATGGCGTGCAGCGCTTCGTCGATGGTGCGGGGGACGACCACGCCGAGTGGCATGATCTGGTAGAACGAGGCGTCAGTGGCGTAACGGCCGCGGTTGAAGGCGTCGAAGAAAACGTCGCCGGTGGTTACAGCGGCAAGTCTGGCGGCCAACGCACTATCGGCCGCCGAACTACGAGTCGTCACGGCCTGCTTTGTCGCCATCGCCTGAGTCTCATGTTATGAAAGTTTGTCTTTGCATCGAGGTCAGGCCTTGGCAAGGGAGGGGCGATCCGGCAAGCCGGGGGGCCATGGCCTTTCGTCACAGCGCTCCTTGCTGCGTTGCAGAATCGGAATCTGGCACCTGCCGCTGAAACGGACTCGAATAAACGTCTGGTATAATGTATACCAATCCCCGGGACATAGTCCTTCACAGGTGAATTCACGGGCATTGCATCAGAACACTCTCGGGGAGAACGTCATATGACCGTACATACCGGAAGGCATTTTCTACAGATTCCTGGCCCCACCAACGTGCCCGATCGGGTGTTGAGGGCCATGGACATGCCGACGCTGGACCATCGCGGTCCGGAATTCGCTGAGCTCGGCTTGCATGTTCTCGCTGCGATGCAGCGTGTCTTCCGCACCAAGCAGCCGGTGATGATCTATCCGTCGTCGGGCACCGGCGCTTGGGAGGCTGCCATCGTCAACACGCTATCACCCGGCGACAAGGTGCTGATGGCGGAGACCGGCCAATTCGCCACTCTGTGGCGGAATCTCGCCGAGAAATTCAAGCTCGATATCGACTTCGTGCCGGGCGACTGGCGCCATGGCGCAGATCTCACGGAAATCGAGAAGCGCCTCTCGGCCGACAAGGGGCACGCCATCAAGGCTGTCATGGTCGTCCATAACGAGACCTCGACCGGCTGCGTGACTTATCCGCTCGACGTGCGAAAAATCCTGGACCGCGTGAGCCATCCGGCGCTGCTGATGGTGGATACCGTCTCCGGCCTCGGCTCGCTGGAATATGAACACGATGCCTGGGGCATCGACGTCTCCGTGGCGGGCTCGCAGAAGGGCCTGATGCTGCCGCCGGGCCTCGGCTTCAACGCCGTCTCGGAAAAGGCACTGGCGGCCTCCAGGGCCAACCAGTCCGTCCGTTCCTATTGGGACTGGCAGGAGATCATCACTGCCAACAAGCTCGGTTCCTGGCCCTACACGCCCGCCACCAACCTGCTCTACGCGCTGAAGGAGGCGGTGGCGATGCTGGAGGAGGAGGGGCTCGACAACGTCTTCGCCCGTCACAAGCGTCATGGCGCCGCCGCCCGCGCGGCTGTGAAGGCCTGGGGTCTCGAGACCGTTCCGCTCCGCCAGCAGGACCATTCGCCGGCCCTGACCGCCGTCCTGATGCCGGAAGGCCATGATGCCGATGCGTTCCGCAAGGTGGTGCTCGAGAATTTCGACATGTCGCTCGGCACAGGCCTGAACAAGTGGAAGGGCAAGATCTTCCGCATCGGCCATATCGGCCATTTCAACGATCTGATGCTGATGGGCACGCTGGCCGGTGTCGAAATGGGCCTCGAACTCGCCAAGCTCCCGCATCGCGCCGGTGGCGTGATGGCGGCGATGGATGTGCTCACCGGCAAAGGCGTCGTCCATATGACCAAGGCCGCGAGCGCCTGATGCTGCATGCCGTCTGTGCTGCGGCGGCCTAACAATCTGTCTAACAATACCTTGGGGGCTTGAGCATAATCGCTTCAGCCCCTTTTTATTCCGGCTACCGAAAGAGATTGCCTATGACCGCGCCTGTCAGCGAAGATCTGCTCTATTCCGTCGAGAACGGCATTGCCAAGATCACCTTCAACCGCCCGCAGGCGCGCAACGCCATGCTGTTCTCCATGTATGAGCGCATGGCGGAGATCTGCACGGCGGCCAACGAGGATCGCTCCATCAAAGCTATCATCCTGACTGGTGCCGGCGACAAGGCTTTTGCTTCGGGCACCGACATTTCCCAGTTCCGCGCGTTCAAGACGGCGCAGGATGCGCTCGATTACGAGGCACGGATCGACCGGGTGCTGACGGCACTGGAGACCTGCCGTGTGCCGACCATTGCCGCCATTGCGGGCGCCTGCACCGGCGGCGGTGCCGGCATCGCCGCCTGCTGCGATCTGCGGATCGGCACGGCGGCCGCGCGTATCGGGTTCCCGATCGCCCGCACGCTCGGCAATTGCCTGTCGATGTCCAATATCAGCCGCGTGATGTCGCTGGTCGGCCCGGCGCGCACCAAGGACATGATTTTCACTGCCCGCCTGATCGAGGCCGAGGAGGCGCTGGCGCTGGGCCTGATCAACGAGATCGTGCCCGACGTGGAGACGCTGCAGCACCGCGCGCTTGAGCTTGCGCAGCTTGTTGCGAGCCATGCGCCGATCACCCTCGAAGTCACCAAGGAAGCCGTGCGCCGCTTACGCAAGACGCTGACGCGGGACGAGGGGCAGGATCTCGTGCTCAAGGCCTATATGAGCGACGATTTTCGCGAAGGGATGGATGCCTTCCTCAACAAGCGCAAGCCGAATTGGCAGGGGAAGTAGAGCGATCAGATCACAGGCAGGGGGCCGTCTGCGTGGCGGCCCTTTTCGTTTCGCCCCCTGACCAAAGTCGCCCCGACCATGCATCCGGCGCGCTTGATGTGACGGACAATACCCCGCAGAATAGAACCAACCAAAAGAGGCGGGCGCCCAAAAGCTCGCTTGGGGTCATAGGGAAGAAACAAATGTCCAATTCTATCGGCGTTAAGTCGATCGGCGCCACAGCCGCGCTTGCGGCTATGCTGGCTGCTACCCCCATTCTCGCGCCGGCACATGCGTGGGAGCCCACAAAACCCATCGAAATCGTGGTCGCCGCCGGCGCCGGTGGCGCGTCCGATCAGATGGCGCGCATGATGCAGGCCGCGATTCAGAAGAACAATCTCGCCAAGGTGCCGGTGGTGGTGTCGCTGAAGGGCGCTGCCTCCGGCGGCGAGGCTCTGATCTATATGAAATCGAGCGACGGTGATCCCAGTAAGGTGCTGATCGCATATTCGCTGATCTACATGCTGCCGCTGTCCGCAAAAATTCCGTTCAACTGGCGCGAGCTGACGCCGGTCTCGGTGGTGGCGATGGATCAGTTCGTTCTCTGGGACAATGCCAAGGGTCCGAAGACGGTGAAGGAGTTCGTCGAGGCGGCGAAGGCCGCGTCGTCTCCGTTCAAGATGGGCGGCACCGGCTCGAAGCGTGAGGACCATGTGCTCACGGTCTTCATGGAAAAGAAGACCGGCGCAAAATTCTCCTATCTGCCCTACAAGTCTGGCGGTGAAGCTGCCACGCAGCTGGTCGGTGAACACACCGAAGCCAATGTCAACAATCCCAGCGAGAACCTTGAAGTCTGGCGTGCCGGCCAGGTACGTGCGCTCTGTGTGTTCGACAAGGAGCGGATTTCCTACAAGACCAAGGTCACCGAGACGCAGTCGTGGAACGATGTGCCGACCTGCAAGGAAGAAGGTCTCGACGTGCAGTATCTGATGCTGCGCGCGCTGTTCCTGCCCGGCAAGGTAACCAAGGAGCAGCAGGCCTACTATGTCGATCTGTCCGAGAAGGTGACGAAGACGCCCGAATACAAGGACTACATGGAGAAGCAGGCGCTGAAGCCGGTGTTCCTCAAGGACGAGGCGATGACCAAGTTCCTCGAAGAGGACGATGCGCTCAATAAGTCGCTGATGACCGAAGCGGGATTCGTCGCGAAGTAACGCTGTCTGTCGTCCCGCGCGAAAGCGGGGACCCAGTAGACACAGGCGCTGACGGGCTACACTGGCAGCTGTGTTGACTGGATCACCCCCTTTCGCGGGTGATGACATGCCCATGATGCGCAGCGCGCGTGCGCTGCTTCCTCCATCTGCAGAAACTCGCCATGTCCAACACCGATCTCGAAATCGTCGTCGAAGACCCCACTGCGCCCGACGATGAATCGCCCTCCGTTGTCAGCCGTCGCACCATCGAGATCGTCGCATCGCTGGTGCTGCTCGCGCTTGCGGTGCTGCTCGGCTACGATAACTGGCAGACCGGTATCGAATGGGATTCCACCGGACCACAGCCTGGCTATTTCCCGTTCTATCTGTCGGTGATCCTCGGTGGCGCGAGCCTCTACGGTCTGATCTCGGCGCTGCTCTCGCCGGGCGCGAAGATCGAGACATTCGTGACGCGCGCGCAGCTCCGCCGCGTGCTGCTCGTCTTCGTGCCGACGGCGCTGTTCTGCTTCGCCACGCAGTTTCTGGGCATCTATGTGGCGAGCTTCACGCTGATCGCCGGCTTCATGCGCTGGATCGGTCAGATCGCCTGGTGGAAATCACTGCTCACCGCCTTTGTCTTCACCGCCATCATGTTCGTGACCTTCGATGTCGCCTTCGACGTGATCATGCCCAAGGGCCCCCTCGAAGCGGCGCTCGGACGCTAGGAGGTCGATATGGAAGCCCTCGGTCTCCTGCTGCACGGTTTTTCCGTTCTGCTCACATGGAAGATCCTCGCACTGATGATGGTCGGCCTCGTGCTCGGCGTCTTTGTCGGCGTGCTGCCGGGCCTTGGCGGCCCCAACGGTGTTGCCATCCTGCTGCCGCTGACCTTCTCGATGGATCCGACCTCGGCCATCGTGATGCTGTCATGTATCTATTGGGGCGCGCTGTTCGGTGGTGCCATCACGTCGATCCTGTTCAACATCCCGGGCGAAGCATGGTCGGTGGCGACGACATTTGACGGCTACCCCATGGCGCAACAGGGAAAGGCCGCCGAAGCGCTGACGGCAGCCTTCACCTCGTCTTTCATTGGCTCGCTGGTGGCGGTGATGCTGATCACCTTCCTGGCGCCAATGATCTCGTCCTTCGCGCTGAAATTCGGCCCGCCGGAATTCTTCGCGGTCTATCTGCTCACCTTCTGCTCTTTCGTCGGCCTCGGCCGTGAAGCCAAGCACAAGACCGTCATCTCGATGGCGCTCGGCCTCTTGATTGCTGGCATCGGTATGGACACCGTTTCGGGCAATCTGCGCATGACGTTTGGCTCGTCCGATTTATTGCGCGGCATCAATTTCCTTGTCGCCGTCATCGGCCTGTTCGGTATCAGCGAGATCCTGCTGACCATGGAGGAGCGGCTCGCTCTGCGCGGCCATGCTGCCAAGATCAATCTGCGCACGGTGCTGAACGTCTGGATGGATCTGCCGCGTTACTGGGCTACGCTGCTGCGCTCCTCGGTGATCGGCTGCTGGCTCGGCATCACTCCGGGCGGCGCCATCGCGGCGAGCTTCATGGGCTACAACCTCGCCAAGCGCTTTTCGAAGGATTCCGAGAGTTTCGGCAAAGGCCGCATCGAAGGTGTCTTTGCGCCCGAAACAGCCGCGCATGCGTCTGGCACTGCGGCACTGCTGCCGATGTTGGCGCTCGGCATTCCCGGCTCCGGCACCGCGGCGATCCTGCTCGGCGGCCTGATGGTCTGGGGCCTCAATCCCGGCCCGCTGCTGTTCGTTGAGCACAAGGATTTTGTCTGGGGTCTGATTGCCTCGATGTATCTCGGCAATGTCGTCGGTCTTGTGTTGGTGCTGTGCACCGTGCCTGTTTTCGCCTCGATCCTGCGTGTGCCGTTTGCCGCCGTGGCGCCGATGATCGTCGTATCCTGCGCCATCGGCGCCTATGCGATCCAGAACGCCATGTTCGATATCTGGCTGATGCTGGGCTTTGGCGTGGTCGGCTATGTCTTCAAGAAGATCGGCATCCCGCTAGCGCCGTTCACTCTGGCGCTCGTCCTCGGCAGCCGCGCCGAAGACGCCTTCCGCCTCGCCATGATCGGCTCCGGCGGCAGCCTCGGCGTGTTCTGGTCCAACGGGCTGGTGGGCACCATCACCACGCTGGCGATCACGCTGCTGTTCTGGCCGGTGATCGACCGCATTTTCACAGACGTCGGCCGCATGCTACGGCCGGCGAGCGCGGCGGGATAGGTCGATCAGACCACCTTGGCATCCTTCAGCGCGGCGATCTCATCCGCGCTGAAGCCGAACTCGGCGAGGACGTCCTCAGTGTTCTCGCCGAATTCAGGCGGCCGGATAGCCATCTTGCTCGGGGTACGCGACAGGGTGAAAGGCTGGCCGACCAGTGTGATCTTGCGGTTCTGATCGTTCGGCACGTCCTGCGCGAGACCGAGATGCCTGACCTGTGCATCGTCGAACATCTGGTCGATACTGTAGATCGGCCCGCAAGGAACGCCGGCGGCGTTCAGTGTTTCAACCCAATAGGCCGTGGTGTTCTGCTCGGTGCGGCGCTCGATCTCGGCATTCAACGCGTCGCGGTTCTTCGAGCGGGCGGGACCGGTGGCGTAGTCGGCATTTGAGATCAGTTCCGGTGCGCCAATGGCTTGCGCGCATCGCTCCCAGATTTTGCCACCGGTTGTGGCGATGTTGATATACCCGTCCGAGGTTCTGAACACGCCGGTGGGAATGCTGGTGGGGTGGTTATTGCCGGCTTGCTGTGGCACTTCACCTTCCATCAGCCAGCGCGAGGCTTGGAAATCGAGCATGAAGATCTGCGCTTGCAGCAGCGATGTCTGCACCCATTGGCCCTGACCGGAGACGTCGCGCTCCAGCAGTGCCGTGAGGATGCCAAGCGCGCAGAAGAGGCCTGCGGTGAGATCGGCGATGGGAATTCCGACCCGCATCGGCCCCTGATCAGGCGCACCGGTGATTGACATCAGCCCACCCATGCCCTGGGCGATTTGATCGAAGCCGGGGCGCTTATGATAGGGCCCGTCCTGGCCGAATCCAGAAATACTGCCATAGACGATGCCGGGATTGATCGCCTTCAGGCTCTCGTAATCAATGCCGAGCCGGGCTTTCACGTCCGGGCGAAAATTCTCGACCACCACGTCGGCCTTATCGACCAGTCGCTTGAACACCGCGAGACCGCGCGGGTCCTTCAGGTTCAGGGTCATGCCCCGCTTGTTGCGGTGCAAGTTTTGAAAATCCGAGCCTTGTCGGGGACCGCCGGGTTGCTCGGAGCCGGCATCATCGCTCAATGCATCGATCTTGATGACATTGGCGCCCCAATCCGCGAACTGCCGTACCGCTGTTGGGCCCGAGCGGATACGGGTCAGGTCGAGGACGGTAAAGCGGGAAAGGGCCTGCGAGGCGCGTGGGAAGGACATTCAGAGGGCTCCGGTGATGCCGTGAAGTGGCGACCATTACCTTTCGCGCAAACGGGCGGCCTTGTCATGCCCGGCAATCGCAGGCGGAGCGCGCATCACTGTCTCTTGCGCAAAAATCATGTGACCGGGATGTCACCAACCGGTTGCAACCAAAGCTTCAGCTCGCGCAACCGCTTGACCGCCAGTCTAATCAGTTGAATGCTAGTGCACTACTTTTAGCTGTGTGTATGGTTGAAGGTATTATTTTAGGAATTGTCGTTTTTGCGGCCGACTATACGCTGGCGATGCGGGTCATGGCTCGCAGGGCTGACGTGTTGTACGGGGGGCATCGTCTCGCGGACGCCATCGCAACTTGAGTGGCAGAAGCCGGTTGTCGCCGCGTTTTCACGCTTCTTGAGTGGTGTTCGGCCTTTCTCTCGCCGCTGATCGGACAGGACGATCCATAGCTCCGGGCGCGAGGATCGGTTAGAACTCGCCTGGCTGCAGACTGCGACGGTTGCGGCGACGCGCTGAGGCAGTGGATTGGTTGAATGCAGAGTATCGTGATCGGCGCCACCGGCATTGTCGGGGGCTACATTGTGGAACATCTCGTTCGGGCCGGAGAACACCCGCTGGCGCTCTCGCGCAGGCAGCGGCAAAGCAACGATGTGGACTGGCTGCAGGGCGATCTGACCAGGCCTGCCGAGCTGAACATCCCCGAAGCGCAGACGCTTTACTGCACGGTTGAAGTCGGCGTGCTCGCTGATGCCTTGTCCCGTATCGCCTCGCCGTCGTTGAAGCGCGTCGTTGCCTTCACTTCGACGAGCATCGTCACGAAGATCAATTCGGAGATTCCGTCAGAGCGGGAGTTGCTGCAGCGTTTGGCCGATGGCGAACGGCGCCTGGGTGCTGTCTGTGAGCAACTCGGCATCGAATGGACCATTCTGCGCCCCACGGTGATCTATGCCGAGGGCAGGGATGGCAATGTCTCGCGGCTCGCCCGACTGATCCAGCGCTTCGGATTTTTGCCGCTGATGGGAAGCGGTGCCGGGTTGCGGCAGCCCGTACATGCGGAAGATCTGGCGATCGGCGCGATAGCCGCTGCCGGTAGTCCGGCGGCAGCAAACAGAACTTACGCCCTGCCGGGCGGAGAAGTTCTCAGTTATCGCGAGATGGTCGGGCGCATCTTTGATGCACTGGGCAAGCCGCGACGGATTGTGTCGGCGCCGCCCGTGCTGTGGCGGCTGGCTTTCACGCTGGCAAAGCCGTTTTTCCCGCATGCTAATGTGGCGATGGGCAATCGAATGGCGAAAGATATGACGTTCGACGCATCAACTGCGATGCGAGACTTCGGCTGGAAGCCGCGTGGTTTCGAGCCCAGTTTTGACGGCAAACTCTAAGGCCTGCGGTACCCTGGGTCGTCCGGTTTCCTTGTCGTTCAAATTGGTCTAAAAGCCGCCCGCTGCGTAACTCCGCTCATAAGGAATGCCGTCACATTGCCGTCCAGCCAGCCGAAAGTCATCATTCTGCTTGCCACTCGCAACGGCGCTCAATTCCTCTCGGAACAGCTCGAGTCTTACCGGTCGCAGACATATTCAAACTGGGAATTGCTGATCTCCGATGACGGATCGACGGACGCGACTGTTGAGCTCGTTCAGGAGTTCGCAAAATCCGTGCACCAGCGTGTGACTATTCTTACAGGGCCAATGCAGGGCTTCTGGCAGAACTTCGTTTCGTTGGTGCGTAACGCAGATATCACAGGAGATCTGTTCGCCTATAGCGATCAAGATGATGTGTGGTTTAGGGAAAAGTTGGCCAGAGCGGTAGAATGGTTCCGGACGCAATCTGGTGATGTGTCCGCACTCTACTTCAGCCGCACCGAGCTGATTGAAGGCGATGGTACTCCTGCTGGTTTCTCACCGTTGTTTACACGGCCGCCGGCCTTTCAGAATGCGCTGGTTCAGAATATCGGCGGCGGCAACACCATGGTCTTCAACCGTGCAGCCCTGATGATCTTGCGCGCGACGCCGGAAGATGCCGCAATGGTCTCTCACGACTGGTGGACTTATCAGGTGGTGACAGGCGTGGGTGGCCTTGCTCACTACGATCCATGGCCAAGCCTGAAGTACCGGCAGCATCATGGCAACCTGGTGGGGTCCAATATCGGAATTCGTGCGCGTCTGATCCGAATGGCGGCCTTTGCCAATGGCCGCGTCGTGATGTGGAATGACCTGAACCTGAAGCTGCTCGACAGAATGCGGGAATCATTCACATCGGTAAACGCCGCAACGCTTGATGACTTCGCCAATGCTCGCCGCGCGTCGCTGCTGCGGCGGCTGTATCTGATCCGCAGATCGGGAGCCTATCGACAAAGCAAAGTCGAGAACATCGGCTTGTTTGTCGGCGCGCTGTTCGGTCGCCTCTAGCGGGCAGTTGAAGAAGTGTGTGGCGAAGCGCTTTGGATGATGATTCTGTAGGATCGGAATTGATCCAGGGTGGCGGTTGGCACGATGCGGGGAAGTGACGAACGGTCAGGCTCGCTTTTCAGTTATGTGGATCTGGAGGCTCGGGTTCACGCCGACCACCCGCTGCGGGTGATCCGGGACTTGGCGAATGCGGCGCTGGACGATCTTTTCGGGGCATTTGCCAAGCTCTATACAGACTGCGGCCGACCCTCGATTGCGCCGGAGAAGCTGCTTCGAGTGATACTCCTGCAGGCGTTCTATGGGGGCGCTCGGAACGGCATCTGATGGAACGGATGGAGTTCGATCTTCTGTTCCGCTGGTTTGTCGGGCTTGGGGTGGACGATGCAGTCTGGAGCCACTCTACCTTCTCGAAGAACCGCGACCGGCTGCTGAGGGCGAGATTGCGGCCAAGTTCCTGAATGCGCTTTTGGCGCAGCCGAAGGTCAAGCGCCTGCTATCGAGTGATCATTTCTCGGTGGGCGGGACACTGATTGAAGCTTGGATGTCGATCAAGAGTTTCCGGAGAAAGGATGGCAACGACAACGATCAGGACGGTCCGGGACGCAATGTGGAGCGCAACTTTGACAAGGAGAAATGATCCAACGAGACCCATGAGAGCACGACCGATCTCGAGGCCCGACTCTACAAGAAGGGAGATGGCCAGCTGGCCAGGTTGAGCTATATGGGCCATGCGCTGATGGAGAACCGTCATGGGTTGCGGTGTTGGGCGGCGTGAGTCAAGCGACCGGTACTGCCGAACGGGACAAGGCGCTCGAACTCATCGATGACTATCGAGGAGATCACGAGCGCCGCATCACCCTGGGCGCGGACAAGGCTTATGACGTCACGCCGTTCGTCCGCGAACTGAGAGGCCGATCGGTCACGCCGCACATCGCGATCGACGGCCACCTCACCAAGGCCGGCAAGCGGCGCAAGACGGCCGTCGATAGCCGCACGACGCGCCACGTGAGCTATGATATCAGCCAGCGGTGCCGCAAACGCATCGAAGAAATCTTCGGTTGGATCAAGAGTTCCGCTGGCTTGGCATCCTGTTCGATGAGGTCGGCGGCGCGTTCGCCTTCGATTGCCTCACGGGCTCCATCCACGGCTTCTGCGACGGCGATGCCGTCCAGTTCAGCTGGGACGGAAACAACGAAATGGACCCAGCCAGCGGTAATGGCTGGGCCGAACTGCAGGATGACCGTTCGCTCGAAGGCGAAATCTGCCTCATCAACAGTGACGACATTCCTTTCATCGCGCGTCGTTCAATGACTTCTTCAACAACCTGCTAGAGCATTTTCGTTCCGATGGAATCGGAATGGGGCCCTCGCTTCTTGTTTGACGCGTTTTCCTAACGCGGACCGGCAGCCATCTGGCTTGAAAACGCTGCGGTCTGCCACGCTAGGATTTGAGGTGTCGCTGGATCAGTGACACATCGTAAGAGCTATTCGATGCAATCACAGCTGCCCATTTCGACGCTGTTGAAATACCTGCCGGGTTCGCTTTGAGGAGCTCCCGTTTGATGAACGGGCACTTGTAGTCTGAAATCAGGACATCCCAATAGAAGTGCATCGGATTGATCGCTCGGCCAGTCAGCAACAGCATATGAAGATGGGCGAGAAAAGCCCGATCCGAAGCGGGGCGTTCTGTAGGTGCTGAGGCTGCCAACCGGTCTTTCATCGTTTCGGCGACTGTCCAATGGCTTGCCAGGGCACCGGAGCGGAGATGCTGTCGTCCGAGAACTTGCGTCAGGCGGGTTTCGCCGTTTCGGATCACCCATCGCTTGTTGTTAACGTAGGGGAGCGTGCGCCAGAACGTCTTGAAAGCAGAGGATTTCAGCGCACTCGCAAAAAAGACAATGAAGAACGTCTGCAAGTGGTAGCGCTGTTGCTCCCAGGAATCCGCGATGCCCCAGAAATCATACTTGGACTGGTCGATTGCCGCGAGCGTGTCGCTGAGAGGCCAGAAGGGGCCGTAAATGCTGTCGTTCATCATCAGCAAAGCGTCGAGCTCATTGAGATCGCCGAGTGAAGCAATGCCGTCCTTGTAGGCGCCGAAGTCATAACCTGTGTTGAAGCGCCAGATGATCTCCTTGCAGAGCGGACTCGTCGCTGCTCGGCTGGTGGCTGGAAGAAGCGGTGCATTCGAGACGAATGTGACGCGAAAGCCTGCTGCTACAAGTTCGTTGAGCTGATGCAGGACATATTCGTGAACGGTCCCCTGTGGGTCGAAGTGAACATACACCGCGACCTTGCGGGACTCACTTAGCGGATCATCGCCGGGAATACGCTCACGCAGCAAGGAACTGCGTCGAATCAGACGCGCTGCCAGTTCGATCACCATGTCGTGGACAACGATGAATGGCGCAAGAACGAGTTGCACGAACGACTTCAACTTGGCCGTCGAAGACCGCTGTTGGAAGCTTTGGGTATGTTCTTTCGTCAACGGTCATTCCGGTGAATTTTGCTGGCCCATCACCAGGCGAGTTCTACGATATGATGGCGTCAACGGCCAGCTGGCCGGCAGGTGATCCGCAGCTTCAGGAGAACCGGAGCTGCATGCCGCTTGGCGAGCTGCCTTCAAGGGCGATCCTTAGCAGGTACTGCCCGTAGGCTCCCTTGGCGATCGGCTTGCCCAACTGTTCCAGCTGGCTGGCACTGATCCAACCGAGATGGAAGGCGATCTCTTCGGGACAACAGATCTTGAAGCCCTGGCGTTTTTCAAGTACGCGGACGAATTCCGCTGCTTCTAGCAGATTGTCCGGTGTCCCGGTGTCGAGCCAGGCAAATCCTCGGCCCATCTTCTCGACCTGCAGCTGTCCGCGTTCCAGATAGGCCCGGTTGACGTCGGTGATTTCGAGTTCGCCACGCGCGGAAGGTTTGAGATTTGCAGCGATATCGACCGCGCTGCCATCGTAGAAATAGAGTCCTGTAACTGCCCAGTTCGAACGGGGTTGCAGCGGCTTTTCCTCAATCGAAAGGACGCGATTGCTGGCGTCGAATTCCACCACTCCGTAGCTCTGCGGGTCACTGACGTGATAAGCGAAAACCGTTGCGCCTTCCGCTTGCTTGCGCGCATTCTGGAGCAGTGGGATCAGATCATGGCCGTAGAACAGGTTGTCGCCGAGTACCAATGCTGATGATTGTCCAGCAACGAAATCGGCGCCGATGATATAGGCTTGGGCCAGCCCGTCGGGGCTCGGTTGTTCGGCATAGCTGAACGACATCCCCCATTTCGATCCATCGCCGAGCAGGTGCTGGAATTTGGGGAGGTCAACCGGCGTTGAGATAATCAGGATGTCGCGGATACCTGCCATCATCAGCGTGGAGAGCGGGTAGTAGATCAGAGGCTTATCGTAGATTGGCAGCAGCTGCTTGGAGCTGGCGAGAGTCATCGGATGGAGGCGCGTACCGCTGCCACCAGCCAGAATGATGCCTTTACTGATCGAACCCATGACTAGCTATTCCTACTGGCTACGTCTTTGGAAAATCCTGCATCAGCAGCCGCTCAACCGTATCGGGCAGCGACTGGCGCCAGTCCGGAAGATGAACGCCATGAACCTTAAACAGCTTGCTGTTGTCCAGCCTTGAATTGGCGGGGCGCTTGGCCGGGGTGGGGTAGGATGACATCGGGATCGGCTTGACGTGAGCTGACGGGCCGCCTGCCGCGGCGGATACGTCGAAAACAGCCTCGGCAAAGCCCGCCCAGGTCGTTTCGCCTGCGCCAGTCATATGGAACACACCGCGCAACTCTGCTGCCGAAGGCTTCTGAACGAGATTTTCTGCAACGGCGATGATCCCATTCACTATATCCAGCGCGTTTGTTGGGCTCCCCAACTGGTCGCTGACCACCGAGATCTCGTCACGTTTACTAGCGAGCGAGAGCATTGTGCGCGCGAAATTCTTGCCGAATGGGCTGTAGACCCAGGCAGTGCGTAGAATGGCGTGGTTGTCGCTCGCCGAGATGATCGCGCGTTCACCTTCCAGCTTGGTTTGCCCATATACGCCCAGAGGGCCTGTTGCGTCGCTTTCGCAATAGGGACGATCCAGGGTGCCGTCGAAGACATAGTCCGTCGACAGGTGAATGATGGGAATGCCGAGCCGGCTGGCTGTCCGGGCGACAGCGGCAGCTCCCTCGACATTAACGGCGTAAGCAAGGTCGGGCTCGCTTTCAGCGAGATCGACGGCCGTGTAGGCAGCTGCATTGACCACGACCTGCGGGGCAAGTGCGACCAAGGCCGCTTCAACTTCGTTCGGCCGGGTCAAATCGACTCCCGGTCGTGCAATCGTGGAGACATCGAGTGCTGCGATCGCTGCCCGCTCAAGCAGGGACTGAGCTACCTGTCCGTTTCTTCCGGTGATCGCGATCCGCATGAAGCTTCACTCGAAATATGTCGGAAGCGACTTGAAGCGGGGCAATCCCAAATCCTTGTCCGACAGTATGGCTTTGTCCTGGGACACTGGCCAGGTGATCCCTAAGTCGGGATCGTTCCACGCCACGCCAAGATCGTTGGCCGGCGAATAGTAGCCCGTCACCTTGTACAGGACACGGGTATCCGGTTCGAGGGTGCAGAAGCCATGGGCGAAGCCGACGGGCACAAGCAACTGCTGACCTTCCTCTGCAGTCAATGTCTCAGCGACCCACTTGCCGTAGGTCGGCGACGAGCGTCGCAAATCGACTGCAACATCGTAGATGCTGCCACGCAGCACGCGGATCAGTTTGTCCTGGGCGGCCGGATGACTCTGGAAGTGCAGGCCGCGAACTGTCCCCGCATGGATGGATCGAGATTGATTGTCCTGGACGAAATCGAGCGTGATGCCGTGCTCTCGAAACCGGCTGTTGTTGTATGTCTCGCAGAACACACCGCGCGAGTCGGCGAAAGCTCTCGGTGTGATGATCTTGACGGCCTCTATGGCGGTTGGCGTAACGGTCAACATGTCGTTTCCTGAAGCAATGACGGCTATCTCTGGATGGCTATGCCTAGTCGCTCGCCACGATAGACCCCTGAGCGCACACGCTCCCACCAGGTTCTGTTGTCGAGATACCACTGTACGGTCTGACGCAGTCCGCTCTCGAAATTGTGGAGCGGCCGCCAGCCGAGTTCGTTCGCAATCTTCGAGGCGTCGATCGCATAACGAGCGTCGTGGCCGGGGCGGTCTGTGACAAAGGAAATCAGCCCTTCACGCGCGCCAATCGAGGCATCCGGCGCAAGCTCGTCGAGCAGAGCGCAAATCGCCCTGACGACCGAAATATTGGTATGTTCGTTGTGTCCGCCGATATTGTAGCTTTGGCCGGGTGCGCCCTGCCGTGCCACCTGGATCAACGCCTCGGCGTGATCATCCACATGCAGCCAGTCGCGAATGTTCTCTCCCGTACCGTAGACAGGAAGCGGTTTTCCTTCCAGCGCATTGATGATGGTCAGCGGGATCAGCTTTTCCGGAAAGTGATACGGTCCGTAGTTGTTCGAGCAATTCGTCATCACCACGGGCAAGCCGTAAGTATGGTGCCATGCCCGGACGAGATGATCGGAGCCGGCCTTGGATGCGGAGTAGGGAGAGTTGGGTTGATACGGTGTCTCTTCCGTGAAGTAGCCGCTGGCGCCGAGCGAGCCGAATACTTCGTCGGTCGAAATGTGATGGAAGCGGAAGTCCCGCTTGCGCTCGACCGGCAGTTCATGCCAATGCGCAAGCGCTGCCTGGAGCAACGAGAACGTTCCAACGATATTCGTCTGGATGAATTCGCCGGGGCCATCAATCGAACGGTCGACGTGGCTTTCAGCAGCCAGATGCATCACCACATCGGGAGAGAATTCCTCGAATGCGGCTCGCATGGCGGCGCCATCGACGATGTCTGCCTGCATGAATCTATAGTGCGGGTGCGAAGCTACCGGAGCCAGCGATTCCAGATTGCCGGCATAAGTGAGCTTGTCGACCACCAGCACCTCGTCGCCGGCGGTCTGCAGCAGCCTTCGCACGACGGCCGATCCGATGAAGCCGGCGCCGCCCGTTATAAGATATCGTCGCATCATAAGTTCAAGCGCTTGGCCAGGTTCGTGTGGAATTCAAATAGCAGATAGCCCATCGAATACCAGACCGGCGTTGCCATCTTGTCCGCGATCGACGCAGAACGCGATCGTGCCGGAATGGTTGTCTCGGTCAGCGAAGCAAATTCCGGACGCGTTGCAATTGAGCTCTGATGCGCGGAGATGCGATCAGGGACTGGAATTTCGCGGTGCCCCAGTCTCGCATTCGATTGTCGAGCGCGCGGGGAGTGTTTGCAATGCGGCGTGCGATCATGTGAGGAAGAAAAGCATGACGTCCGCGGCGCAGCTCGTCTCCCAGCTGTCTCCGCTCTTCCTCCAAAGCGACGATATCGCGTTCTCGCCGCGCCAAAGCGGCCGTCAAGCGATGCAATTCGGAGGACAGCGCGGCAATTTTTCGTTGCTGGCAGGTTTCATATCGCTGGCGTGTCGACGCGCTCTCCGTCTCGACATTCTCATCCATGTCACCGGCGCGCGAGGACTCCACCCAATGAAACAGGTTGGACGTCGCATAGTCGAACGGGGCGCGCGCAACCCGCGTGGCCGGGTTTCGATGCAGTACTGCAGCGGAATCGAGAACTTCGATCCGATCGAACAGCGCGCTAAAATAGGCGTGCTCGCTCACGCCCGACCGGTCGGGCGCGGGATCGGCAGCGCGAAGTCCGGTGTCCATGGACGTTGCAAAGGGGTAGCGGCCATGTACGATATTCATGACCGGAGACAGTGCGTCCAGGACCTCGTCCCGCAATGGCCCGCTGCGCTGTGTGGTATTGGCTGCCAGCACATATCGGCCACCGGACGTCAGACAGGGGGACAATTCCCAGAGAAGGCCTAGGCGGGTTGCCAGATCCGTGTTGGTTGCGTCAAGGATCAGGTCCCATGACCGCCCCCCCGTGGCCTCCAGGAGCTCCTGGACGGCTTCTGCGACGACGGCCGAAGGGCCCCCGCCAGCTCCGGAAGGCGGCTTCGGCGTGACGATGCGAAGCTCTGAAGCGGGAGATGTTTGGGCGACTAGCGATGCGATCTGGTCGGACACTGCATCAGCAACTAAGATGATAGTCCTTGAATTCGGTGCGTATAGCTCGATGACACGCCGAAGCCCTGCGGGCGGAGAAAATTCCAACCGTGAACTGTCTGATACCCGATTGGACGCGCCGAGGATCAAGGCCGGACCGTCGCTTGCGCATCGGCGCTGTGCTGGTTTGCATTCGACGAAATGGAGGCCGGCGCACGATCGGCTTCGCTCTGACGCGTCGCGACGAGCTGCAGGCGCCGCGTCCCGAAAACGAGGCCGGTCGATGAGCGTGTGATGACGGAGCGCGCCGAGCCGCCCTGGCCGGCGATCCTGACGCGTTCACCGCGAATGTCGTATGCGGACATAAGGCTTCTCCTGCTCCCTCAATATCGTATCGCTCTGCGGGACGCAATCGCGGGCGGGGTTAGGTGTTGATTTTTCTGGCAATTTGCGGGTTTTGCGTGCCGGTCGCGAACGATCGGAGTGGTCGTTGAGCGAGGGCTGCATCCAGGCTGGAAGATCGTCCGGACGATGCGGAACGGGCGCCCCGAGAAGTCTCGCAGCGACGTCAATCCGGGGTGGATATCGATTGCACTGGCTGCTAAAGGCGGGGCGTATTCCTCGGAGACCTAATCCTTAATGAGTGTGATCAGCCGAGCGCTCGACATGCGCGGAAATGCTGCGGCATTGACCGAAGTGATCGGTATGATGCGCCGTCACCCGGCTCTCATTTGGGAGATGACAGTCCGTGAATTGCGGGATCGCTATTCGGGAAATTCATTGGGCCTCGCTTGGGCGGTCGGCGCGCCGTTGGCCATCTTCGCTGCCAATGTTCTTGCCTTCCTCTTCATTTTTCGCGTTCGGATGAACGCACAGGACGACGGAGCCGCTTACGCTGTTTTCGTGCTGTCGGGGATGGCGGTCTGGGTGGCCCTGAGCGAAGTGCTCAGCCGCGCCCCCGTCGCGATCGTTCAGAGCAGCAATCTGGTGAAGCAGATCGTCTTTCCCAGTGAGATATTGCCATTCAAGATCGTGCTTGCAGGACTTCCGACGCTCGCGGTTTGCGGCTCCATCGTTATCATTCTGTCGATTGCGACAGGCCACGCGACGCTGCTGGGGCTGTTCGTCCTGCTGCCCATCTGCGTCGTGTTCTTTCTCGTGATGCTGACGGGTCTCGCATATGTGCTGTCCGGAATCGGGGTGTTCCTCCGCGACGTGAAGGATGTGGTGGGCCTGCTTCTCTCGGTCGGGATGTTCCTGCATCCCATCCTGTATCCTCCAGCGTCCGTGCCGGTTTGGCTGGACAGGCTGTTCTACTTCAGCCCATTCAGCTACCTGATCTGGTGTTTTCGGGACGCGCTTTATGAAGGCGCGATAACCCGCCCCGTGGCGTGGATCGTATGCCCGATCCTCGGAATAGTGTTTCTATTGCTGGGCTGGCGTGTTTTCCGCTCGTTGCGGCCCACGTTCGGGAATGCGCTGTGACAATCCAAACCATTTCAGTCAAATCCCTAAGCAAGATTTATCGCGTCTGGAAGCATCCGCGGGATCTTCTGATTGAGGGCTTGAGCGGTCGCGTGCGCCATAGCGAATTTCAGGCGTTGACCGACATCTCCTTCGACGTTCCGGCTGGCTCCGTCGTCGGTCTGATGGGGCGAAATGGTGCAGGCAAGAGCACGCTGCTCAGGATCATCGCGGGAACGCTCGATGCATCCGGCGGCAGTGCTGTGGTCGCGGGTCGCATCGCGGCTATTCTGGAACTGGGCACCGGATTCCATCCGGATTATACCGGTCGTGAGAACGTGTTCCTGGGGGGGCTCTGCCTGGGCCTGTCGCGGAACGAGATTAAGCAGCGGTTCGACGAGATTGTCGATTTTGCCGAGCTCTGGGACTTCATCGATCAGCCGTTCCGAACCTATTCAAGTGGCATGCAGGCCCGTCTGACCTTTGCGGTCGCAACATGTGTGGACCCTGACATTCTCATCATCGACGAAGCTCTCGGCGTCGGGGATGCGCGGTTTCAGCTCAAATCGTTTGATCGCATTCGCCGCTTCAAGGAGCAGGGTAAATCGATCCTTCTGGTGAGCCACAATATCGCTCAGATCGTTGCGATCTGCGATCGTGCCATTCTTCTCGAAAAAGGCCGCGTTCTGGAAGATGGCGACCCCAACGTGGTCGGGAAAATCTATCATGAGCTGCTGTTCGCTCCTGCGCCGGCAGTAACGATATCTCAGCCGCCGGCGCAGTCTCCGGAGGATGTTTCCGGCCAGCATCACGAGGATATTTCTGCGGATGGTCCGAAGCAGATCGACGGTGCCGCCGATGTAGCCGCGGGCGATGCGCCAGCTCAAGGCGAGTTCCAGGGCAGTGAGCGCGAGCGGCGCTATGGACTGCGGGAGGTCGAGATTGTTGACGTCAAGATTGAAGACGCTAACGGGCAGCCGACCACATTTTTGCAGACACTGACTGCGTACAAAGTCGTCTTGAAGATGAGGTCGAAAAAGGTGTTCTCCGACCTGCACATAGGCTTCCTCGTGCGGGACCTCAAAGGAATAGAGATATTCGGGTGGGATACCGCTAATTCGCTTGTTGGACCTATTCCTGCGGTTGTGGAGGGGGAGGTTTTTGTGCATAAAATTGCGTTCCGGACTAATCTGTCCGGCGGGCAATACTTCCTAACAGCGTCGATAGCCCAAGCTGATAAAACCAAACAAGACATGCGATTTGATTGCTTGGCGATCACGGTTGCACCAACGCCACATATATTCACCGCATCTTTTGCAAATCTCGAAATGCGGCTCATTGATCGATCGTCTGGTGAAGAGATATACGGGCGCTTCGAGCGCGAAGATTGAATTGGGAAGTCTGCTGCCCCTCATTGTTGGTCGCCGCAGGGCCCCGGTCGAGTAGCACCCGAACCCGAGAGACATTTGATTGGTTCTTGCCTTTGAAGGGGGTTCACTCTATCGAAAATGCCAATCCGGTGTGTGAACAATTGATGTTCAACTCTTGAAAGAATAGATTTTGGCTTTCCCGCAATCCGCTACACCCGAAGATTACCTGGCTTTCGATGCTGCGGCCGTGCGCCGTCGCAAGCCGATCGATCGTGTGGAAATCGACGCGTACCTCAAGAGCATCGAGGTGCATCCGTACTACGCAAAAATGGCGACGGTAAAAGACATCTCCATGTTGCATGTGGATGTCCTGATGCTGTTGCGGCTGTTCGCCAGAGCGACGCGCGGCGGCATTCTGGAAATTGGCCCCTATATCGGTGGTTCATCTATCGGGATCGGCTCCGGTGTGCGGGATGGCGGTGGCCGCCCTTATGCCAGCGTCGAACACGGCGGTGTCGAGGAGGAGATCGGTGGCACCTATCGCGATCATCCGTTCTATCCGTCATCCAATATTATCGATGATTTGAAGAAAAATCTGGCGGCCGAGGGACTTGGTAGCTTCGTTTCGATTTTCCCGGGAAAGTCGGATACGCCATCGGTTGTCGAAAAGGTCTTCGAACTGTTTCGCGGAAGCCCCATCGAGCTGCTGTTTATCGACGCGGATGGGGCGGTCGATCGTGACATGGAGCTGTATCGGCCGCTGATCGCCAAGAACTGCCTGTTGGTGTTCGATGACTACACGGCTCCCGGGGCGGAAGAAAAAGAGCAGCGTGTGCGACGAGTTGTCGATGAAGAAGTCGCGCGGGGACGCCTCGAAAGCTACGGTGTCTACGGTTGGGGGACCTGGATCGGGCGCTATCGGGGCTGAGAGCGGCTCCTCTCCATCCAGGTGTGCACACGTTCTGAAGGGCGTGAGAAAATTGCCTTCTCTGGATCGATAAAGCATTCCAGAGAAGGTTATGCAGTTCGCGCTGCGTAGCTTCGCGCGTTTCCATGGGGGCGGTTCAAGCTTGCATTTGAGGTCGAAACTTCTGCTGCTCGCGTTCTGTGCTTCAACGGCGCTGCTGCTCGCGGGGATTCTGCTCGAGCTTGGCGTATTGCGGTCGGTCGAAGTCTTTCAAGCTCCATACCAAGAAGCTTCCGCGGGGTCGTCGATCCGCGTTGTTCCCGTCAGGGGGGGAGGCCGGCAGGGCTACCTGTGGGTGCGCAGCGATGCAGAAGGCGGCTCTGATCTTCGTGCCTGGCTGGGTGACGTTGAGCTTCAGCCACATCAAAACATTACGGAGTCCATGAATGGCTTCAGCCATTGGGGGCGAGCTGTGTATTTCCGTCCGCCCCTGCAGGGAGGGGCGGAGCCTGCACCTGGCCAGCTGACAATTCGCTATCATGTTCGTTTCAAAAACTGGGCGCTCTACGGAAGCCTTCTGCTGTTCGCTGTCCTGGCTTGGAGCGCGCGATTTGTCCCCGAATTGAAGGGCGTGGTTCAGCGATTACATAGACTAAGCTTGCGATGCCTCGTCTTCATTCTGTGTTCGCTCGTAGCGCTCGCGATCTTCGCTTTCGCCAGCTGTATTGGCGGAGCTGTTACTGGCTATAGCCTGTATCCGATGTACGGATACGATCAATTGCGGCAGTGGTGGCCGGCCTTTGGTGAATTGATCCATTTTGAGCCGATCTTGCCATTGGCATTGTTATCATTGGCAATGATCCTTTGCGTGTTGTCGCAGTCCACGTCACCTGGAGACGAGCGAACTACACGGCTGGAAGCAGTCGTTGCTCGACTATGGACGTATCTGGGCCTCCCGGCATTGCTGGGGCTGTTCTCACTATCCATCGCGATCGGCGCCTGGAGTGGCAACTTCACGCAACTTGATGTTCCTTACATGAACATTGCGGGCTTGGTTCCTAACAGCGACGCGAGGGGATATTTCAGCGAAGCGCTCGGATTGCTGCAGGATGGCGGATATGGCGATTTCGGAGCGCGTCGTCCACTCGCGACAATCCTCCGCGCGTGGACGGTGTGGTTGGCGGGAAACTCGTATGTCACGGTTGTTCTGCTTCAGACTGTTGTCGTGGCGACCGCCATATATGTTGCGACAACATCAATCTTGCGTTGGAGAGGGATTGCTGCCGCACTTTGCTTTCTCGCCTTCTCCTACATTATTGTGCGCCCGTTCATCGTCACGACATACACTGAGGCTTTGGGTGTAACTCTCGCCTATCTTTCAGTGCCATTTTTTATTCGCGGTCTGGTTCATTTCTCCCGCGCCTATCTCCTGATCGCATTTGCCATTTTTCTAGGGGCGATGTCTGTTCGGTCGGGCAGCGTGCTCACGATTCCCGCATTTATTGTCTGGGGACTGTTTTTCGGTCCCGGTGGGTGGAAGCAGCGTGGGGTTTTTGCACTGCTCGCCTCCGCGGCCGCCGTTGCCGTCAGCGTTTCGGGCAACTTTTTGAACTTGTTTTACAAATTGGGCGAGCAGGGGGCTGTCGATACAGCTCTTCCGTGGCTGATATGCGGTTTGTCGCTCGGGACAAACTATCACATCTGCGAGACGCGATACGCTGCGGAGATCGCAACAATCGCGTCAGAAGCACAAGTTGCGAAGTTTCTGTACGCCGTTGCGTGGAAAAACTTCCTTGCAAATCCCTGGGATTTCTTCCATGTCGTGATCACGACCGGTACCCAATTCGTCACGGATGCTCCAACTCTGCTGTTCCGCGGCTATTCGTCGTGGCGAACTCAGACCTATTTCCCCGTTTGGTCCTTTTATGCGCTTGTGCTGGTCGGGTGGGGCGCAATATGCGTCCGCAGCTTCGACCGGCGAATTTTTGCACTCATCGCGTTTTTGGCCGCCAGCATGATCGTTTCGGCTGCCTTTGTTTATATTACGGACGGATGGCGAATATTCATCGTTTGCTACCCCCTTGTCGCCGCCATTCTCGCCGGGGGGCTTGGTGCGACCCAAATTTCGAACGAGGTGCCGGTCAGGCTGCGAACTCGCCAGTTTGCTTTTGCTGCGCTGGTGGCTGCGTTGGTGATTGCTTTTGTGCCGGCAATCTTTATCGCGAACTATCGATCAATGGGTTCGGTCAGCACCCCAACGGCTGCGCCTGATGAAATCATTATCGGACCCGCACGGCCATTGGTTGGATTTATGGTGGTGGACCACTCATCACGGTTCCCGCCAAAAGTACCGTCAATCACGATGAGTGAATTTCGCGATTTTCTGAAGACTGCGAGCCTCCTGGAGACGACGCCGCTCGAAAGCCTTCCCCCGGTGCCCTTTGGCTTCATCTATCCCACAAATGTTCCGGCGGGGATGCGTACCTTCAACGCAGTACTGGTCCCATCTGCGGTTCTGCTGGAGGAGCGGCATGGCTGGCGTCTCAAGACTGTGCCGTTCAATCCTGTAGAACGGTGGGTCAAGGCTACGGAAGCAATCTCGATTCCGTGAAGCTTCATGGAGAGCTTGAGTCTGGCGAAGGCCGGCGCTCCGCTTTGGAATCATTGGACGTCGGATATTCATCTTGTGGTATGCGCCGCAGCATGCCAACAGTTGCCGGAAATCGGCTAAGTTGCTCGAGTTGCGGCCTTGGCTGCAGACTTTACACGGATGGCGCATGAATATCGCAGACCAGCATAAAGCGGAAGTCGACGACGGAAGCCGCTTTGCATTCGGTAAGAATTGGGCGAACTTTCTTTCGAGCATCGACGACGAAAGAATTGCGCTCGCGGTCAAGTCGCTGTCGTCGTCCCTTGCCACCGACGATCTGACTGGGAAGACGTTCCTCGATATTGGGAGCGGTAGCGGACTGTTCAGTCTGGCTGCTCGTCGTCTGGGCGCGAAGGTTTTTTCGTTCGACTACGATTCCGATTCCGTAGGATGTACGCGTGAGCTGCGCCGCCGCTATTTCCCGGATGACCTCGACTGGACCATCGAACAAGGTTCCGTGCTGGACAAGGACTATCTCGGCAAGCTCGGAACTTTCGATGTGGTTTACTCGTGGGGCGTGCTCCACCACACGGGCAGCATGTGGGAAGCGTTGGCCAACGTGAAGCCGCTGGTGCCGGTCGGCGGGCAGTTGTTCATCGCGATCTACAACGATCAGGGCGAGATCACGGACAATTGGGACAGGGTTAAGAGGCGATACAACCAGCTTCCGGCACCGTTGGCCTTCGCCTACGCACTTTGGATCATCGGCAGGGAAGAATATCCCGCTGTTGTCAGCAATCTGCGCAACGGCACGCTCAATCAGTATGTGCGCTCGTGGCGTGACTACGCGAAGATTTCCACGCGCGGTATGAACCGCTGGTACGACTGGATCGACTGGATCGGCGGCCTGCCATATGAGCGGGCCACCATCGAGGAGATCGTCGATTTCTATAGCATCGACGGCTTCAGGTTGACCAAGACGTTCGATTGCAGCGGCTATGGTTGCAACGAGTTCGTTTTTAGCCGTGATGCGTTGTCCGGTACAGTGATCGATACGCCGATCAAAGGCGCCAATACGTTCGGTCGACGGTTCGGTTACCGCGTCGTCGGTCCTTTCGCCGACGTCGCGAACGGACTGTTAGTCGAGATCAAGGCCTTGCCGCCGCTTCAGGACGGGGAAACCCACGTACTGTTGTCGGACGGCCGGATTGTGTCTGAAACCAAGCTGGACGAGCCCGGTACTTGTGTCTTTTTGTCAGACCGTGTGTGCGCCTCTGATCTGGATGGCAAAGCCAACTTTGTAGCGCCTGCCGAGACGGTCGAACTGCGTGGACCTTTCACGCGCACGTGGCGCCGCAACATGTGGCAGGTCAACCTCCCGCATCTTGCTTCGCTAGCCGACTATCCGTTTGGTGGTGAGCGCGTGTCGCCGGTTTTCATTTTTGAGGATGACCAACAGCTGCCGACGCCGCATTCGATGCATGCTGACATCGATCGGCTTGGCGAAGGGCGTTTCGCGCACTGGGGAGAGCACATCTTCTTCTCCACCAGTGACAACAGCGACCCCAACACCAATGGGCGATCCTATCGACTTCTCCTAACGCGCGCCGGTCATCAGGCCAGCGCGGTCAAATAGCTCGCAGCAAGCTGAGATTTCGGGAATTTTGCTATCGTTGCATGCCGGCCAGCCTCTCCCATGGCCTTCGCGAGGGGCATGTCCGACAGGAGCTTGAGACAATCTGCGGCGAGGCCCTCGGCGTCTCCAACCGGACGTATAAACCCGGTTTTTCCCTGCTCAATGATATCGGGGACGGCACCCGCATTGGTGGCGACCACTGCGGTTCCAAGCGCCTGAGCTTCCACCACGACATTCGGCATTCCCTCCTTGGTGGAGGTCAATAGCAGGAGCGTTGCAAGTGTCATCAGGGCGTAGACGTCGTCGCGTCGACCCAGCAGGCTGACATGGTTAGCCAAGCCATAGACCTGGATTTTCTGCTCCAGTTCCGCCCACAGCGGACCCATCCCGGCGATAAAGATTCTGACGCTGGGACAGTCCTTGACGATTCTTCTGCACACTTCGATGAAGGTAAAGGGATCTTTCTCGTCCGAAAGGCGAAATACGCCCAGCACCGTCGGTGTCGATGTATCCAGGCCCAACGACGCGGCGGTACACTGCAGCTGCTGAGCGGAGGGCGTATGAAATGCCTCGATGTCGACGGCGTTCGGGATGGTTGAGACGCGAGAACGATCGATGCCGATCCAGTCAGCATAGTCTTCGCCTGCGCCGGAGAAATTACTCGTGAAGCGAACCGCTCCCGATTCAGCAAGAAGTTTGTAGTTCGGCAGGAATTGATGACCCTGGAGATATGGGAAGTTCGTAGGATTGTAGTTACGAAATGAGACGACTATCCGCTGGATTCCAAGAAGGCGCCCGGCCACGGCAGCGACCACGTTCGGGTGGTCCAGTTGGGCGAAGATCGCCCTGGGCTTCGCCATGGCGATTGCGCTCATCACTCTCAATAGGCCTGTCGCATCGCCTGTCAGATTGGCTTCGACAATGTTGTGTAGATTGGGAACGTCCTGCAATGTTTGCCAGAGTTGCGCGATGCTCAATGAGGCTGCATCGATCAATGTGATACCGGATTGCTCCAGCATCGGCAGATAGTGACCGTTGGCTCCGCCCAGTGACTCGTATGTGACGAAGGTGACTTTGTACCCAAGCGCGGCGAGGGATTGCGCCAGATAGATCCACTGCCGCTCGGCTCCGCCGGGCGGGAGCGCGTGAGTGATGACGACAAATGAATCGCCAGACTGGAGCTCAAAACCGTCTCCATCAGTTGACTGAAAGACGTTTCGAAGAGTTTCTTTAGCCTCGGGGCGGCCGACAGGGGCTTCCACGCGCGCGGGCACCCAGGACAAAAATTTCGCGGATGCAGGCGAGATCTCGACGAGCCAATACGGACGCGTCAGAAGGCGCCTTTGCTCCGTTGACGACAAATAGAGATTGGAATCGCGGATCGAATATCGTCCGCCTCCGCGATCGGCGATGGTCGTATGGGAAAATTGAAGCGGTGGCAGTTGCCGCGTACCTTCGAACAGTGCGTAATGCGGGGCCAACTCCGATCCATCATTTACAGCAAGGCCGCGAATGCCGGTAACGACGTGTCGCTGCCCCTCCTGATGTGAAAATGGCATCGACTTGAGGCCGACGCGCGCCAACCGTCGATTGGCGGCAGATGCGATCCTGTAGCGCCAGAGCCGTAGCAGCCCAAGAGCGCGTTTCCGTTTCGGTAGCTTCTTGAGATTGATCTCGTCGAAATCCTGGATCGAATACGGCGTTCTGGAAATCAGTTTCCGAACGCCAAGATCGGCCAAGCGTGAGAGTGCAGCATAATCGAAATTCTCGCGCTCCTCGACGTCGACGAAAAACAGCTGGCTATTTGCAAGCGGAGCGAGCTTCGATCGCCACTGATCATTTAGCGCCTCGTTCCATTCAGGGAGCTGGATGGGCACAACGGTGTCTTTGATCGGCAAGGTAGTCGCGTGCGCTAGACCCTGAAAGCCAAATAACGCCGCGAAAGCCTTTTGATTTTTGGTTGTAGGGATCGGTGCGTCAAATGTTGCGGAGTTGCCATGCCGCGTGACGATCCAGGTGTTGTCTTCTCGCTGATGCGCAAACATCGCGGTTCCAGCTGCTCGTCGGGCTGATGCCTGGGCAAGCCCTTCCAAAGCGGGCCATTTAACAGGGTGTTTGCGCAGCCAGGACTCCAGCATTGCGACTGCCCAGACCTGGTAGCTCGAAAAGGCGTTCGCAGTGCGTTGCCTTCCAAGGAACCTATTGACGCCCTGATGCCCCAATCCTTGTACCAGCCGGCTTTCATCTCCGCTTAGCATCTTGGACGCTACATTGAGGAGGCTCTTCTTGGCCCAGTCGGACATGGGCAATCCGAAGCCTTGCTTGGGAAGGTCGATCAACTCGCGCGGGAGGTATCGATAAGCGATCTCCTTCAGGATCAGCTTTCCGCTACCATTCTGGGTCAGGACGTTTTCGGGTAACCTTTCTGCAAAGCGCGCCAGTTCCACGTTCAGGAACGGCGTACGAACTTCGAGCGAATGCTGCATGCTCATCCGATCGACTTTCGGCAGCACCGCACCTGGCATGTAGTTATCGACATCCGAGCGGCGCATGGCACTCAAGAGAGTGGGGGCACTTGCATTGATGTCGCCCCGCAAGGCAGCGAGATGGTAGGCAAAACCAGTTGGCACAAAACCGAGCAACTCCTCGACGCCGGCTTCGGCAGCAATCAGGATTCGCCCGCCATAGTAACCGTCACCAGGATGCCAGCCCGTTGTCCCAGGCCGCCTGTTGGCGCATTCTTCAAGCGTCGCAAAGTACCGGCCGTAGCCGCCGAACATCTCGTCGCCACCATCGCCCGAGATCGCAACGGTGACGTGCTTTCGCGCAAATTGCGAGAGCAGGTAGGTGGGAAAACACGACGAGTCCGCATTTGGCTCATCGAGAAATTCGCCAATTCGGTAGAGGAACTCGGCGCCTTTGGGGTCAATGAGTTCTTCGTGGTGTTCGGTGCCGAGATGGGCCGCGAAGGCACGTGCGATATTGTGCTCGCTCTCCTTCGCGCCGCTGAAGCCCATCGAATAGGTTTTCAGGTCACGGTTGAGTCGCCGTCGGATCAGTGCGCATGTGGTGGAGGAATCGACACCGCCGGAGAGGAAGGCGCCAAGCGGAACGTCGGCAATCATTCGACGTTGCAAACTCCGGACCAGGATGTCTTCGAGTTCGTCAGCGAGGTCGGCCATCGAGCGGCCCACGAACAGGTTGTTCCCTGGTTCAAAACGGAAATAACGATTGATCTCTGTCATGCCGTCCGCGCGGACACGCATCCAATGTCCCGGAGGAAGCTTGCGGACGTGTTGATAGATGGTGCGCGGCGCACCAATATACTGGAATGACAGTACTTCCGCGACGGAGTCGATATCGACGGTCGGATCGAAACCGGGAACACGCTCCATTGCCTGCAGTTCGGAGGCGAAGGCGAGGCCGCCTCCAGCGAGATGCATGTAGTAGAGAGGTTTCTCCCCAAACGGATCGCGTGCCAGAATGGTTTCACCAGACTGGGTATCGAAAGCTGCGAACGCGAACATTCCGTCTAGCCTCGGAAGCGCCTCGGTTCCCCAAAGGGCAATGCTCTCGACAAGGACTTCGGTGTCGGTGCGCCCGCGAATATTGACGCCGGCGCGCTCCAGTTGTGGCTTCAGCTCCTTGAAACTGTAGATCTCGCCATTGAAGGTGATCCACCATCGCCCGTCGCCTGATGGGAACGGTTGCAATCCCGCAGGGGAGGTGTCGATGATCGCTAGACGCAATTGTCCGAGCACGCAGCGTCCGTCCGGATCCTGCCATACGCCGTCGCCATCGGGGCCCCGATGCTGCATCGACGGTAACATCGCTCTTACGGCGCTCTCGGCTGTTGGTCCGTCAAAAGGCTGTCGCCTCGGCATCAACAGTCCGGCAATCCCACACATATCCAGCTAGCCCCTCCAGGCAACATCGTCTAGTGTTTCTCTGTATATCTTAGATGACACCAGAGTAGAGAAGAACTTGCGCCCGGCAGTTCCATTAATCTATGAAGACGGCTACACTTTGGGTTGACAAGGCAGCGTGGTTCGCGCCTCGCAGCACGGGTACTTCATGCGAGCGCAGCAAGTCAAATCCGGATCAGACGATATAGTCGCGCGCTATCGCGTGCGATGGACCGATCGGTCGACCACATGGAGCGGACACCCCAGCGCTCCCCTGATGGGGGCTGCTTCCTTTTGGGTACAAGTTAGACGCAATCAAGACTTTTTCTTCGACCTCATCGCACCCGCAACGCAGATCGACAGTATTTCTCTCGAATGCTCCATAGTTGGCCGCAAGGGGGCGACGATCTGGGGCGAATTGATCGATACCCGAGGGCATGTCCTTGCGCGGGGGCAGATAAACCCGGCCGGCGTCAGAGCCGCGAATGGACATCCGGTCCTTATTGATGGTGTCGGGCTTCGGCTCGAGGCAGGCCAAAAATATCGCATTCGATTATCGTCGCAGAGCGGCGACGACATCGATTGTCTACGGGTGCGCGCGTTCAGGGCACCCGCCGGCAAGCAGGAATTCAACAGGGAGTTTCTCGGCTTCTCAAATCAACGCAGGTTCGAGCATCGCGCGTTGCCTCGCCAGATGGATATCGTCGCTCTCTGTGACACTACGGACGCGCCCGGGTCCGTGGTTGCGGCGCTTGAGACGCGCTGGCCTGGGTACAAAATCAAACTTTTCCGCGCTGCAGATTACGTCAAGCACTGGTCGATATTGGCTGATGCGAGCTTCGTCATTTTCGTGGACGTCTTTACGCTCGGAAACGATGCCGCTGAGTTCGATGCGCTATGCTTCGAACTGCACCGTCGGGGGATTGTGACAGTTTTTCATCAGTCATGCGCGTACCCTGATCGTCCGGGCGCTTCCGCTGTGTCCTATGGCGGTCGGCTCGCGCATGACAATGCATTGCGCAATGTGCAGCGTCGCCGCTGTCATTTCGCATTGCTTGATATGCCGCCGTCTCTGATTCGGTCTCTCGACAATGCGCCGTGGCCGTTGGCGGGAGATGAGGGCAATGCGCATGTTGATGCTGACCTGCTCGACAGAATGCATCGGGACGTTCAGGTTGGCAGGCTGCCGAGGGTGACCGTCTTCGCTTCCGTAAGCCGCGATCCGACGATCACTGACAAGTTTCTGGAGCATTTTGCGCGTCAGAGCTATCCAGGTCCGGTCGTTCTTGGACTTGTGGCCGACGACCTTGAGAGCGAATCGGTCTCAATCGTTCGCGGATACGCCGCTGCCATTGACGCGTCGCATGATGCCGCCCGAGAGGTTCGCCTGTTTGCGGGCAGGGAGGCGTTTCGCAGTTACATCACGAGGAGTGAGGGCGAGGAGAAAACGCGCGAGACGGATCTCTATCTCCTTGTTGATGGCGAAGCGGTGATGAGCCGTGACTTCGTCGCTGCGCATGTTTTTGAACACTGGTTTGAGGATGTTGAGGCCGTCGTCGGTTCTGGTCCCATCGACGCGAGCGATGCTCTGCCCGAGCGCATGCTGTGCGATCTGGAAGGGCGTCTCCTGGCCGGTGATCGAAATGCGCGATTGAGGGATTCGGTCCAGCCCGATGGCTTCCTGAATTGCAATCGGGAGAACTTCTCCTTCAAGCGCCGTACGGTCTCCCGATGCGCCGCTGCGTTAGAAACGCTGATATTCGCAGATGCTGGAATGTCTTCTGATCGAGCGGCCATCGAACTCGGTTACAGGCTTTATAGCAACGGTGCTGTCATTCGATACACGGATCTGGCCTTTGCCATGCGCTGTAGCCACGCAGAGTCTGTTACCGAACCAGGTCCTTCCGCAGTATCCGCGCGCGACATTGCCCAAGCGCTTCAAGCCGAGCCGGAACTTGCTCTTGCGTCTCGTCGTTGGGCTGCGAGTGCAGGCAGAGCAGATCACGCGTTGCCGGGGGATGTGTGTGTTTCGGGGGCGCGCGCGCATCGGCCGCTCCGTGTCTTGACCTATCGTTGGCACGTGCCGCACCAGTATGAACTCTACAAGTTGCCGCATGAGTTCACCCTGGCAACCCGGCTCGGCAACGGGATGGTTGATGCGTGGCAGTTCGACCAGCGACCGCTTCGGCCGAATGTCCGTCTGCGTCCCGCCGAAACGATAGATCCGCGTGACTACGACGTTGCGATACTGCATTTCGATGAGAACGTCCTTGCGCCCCACCTGACCAATGGCGTTGTGTCGTCTGTATGGGGCGAGCCATTTCGCTGGCTCCTGGGCCTACCGGACATTCCCAAGATCGCGATCTGTCACGGGACGGTGCAGTTTGTCGGCCAGTACGGCGCTGATCCAGGCCGCAAGACTGAATTCATTATTCACGACGATGAGCGTCTCCGGCTTGTCGCGATGCTTGCAGCTGCAGGTGTGAGGGTGGTGTGCAATTCGCATCAGGCTGCAGGAGAATGGCAGTTTCAGAACAGCGAGGTCATCTGGCATGGTTTCGACCCGCAAGAATTCCCGCAAGGCAATTTGACGCGAAATGTTCTGGCGCTCGAACCGGATATCCATCGCCCGCATTATCGCGGGGCATGGGAGCATCGCCTCGTCGAGGACTTGCTCGATCCCGGTATCAGAATCGAGACCGCGCGGCATCCCGGCGCGCCGCTCGAGATGCGCGGGACGAATGCCTTTGCGGTCCGAAACTTTCGCTCTTACGTCGACCGCATCCGCAGTTTCACCTGCTATCTCAATACGACATTGCGGTCGCCGATGCCTCGCTCGCGCGGGGAGGCGATGATGACCGGCGTTATTCCTGTCTGCCTGCGCAATCACGACGTTGACCGGTTCATCGAACCGGGAGTTGATGGCTTCTACGCGGACAGTCCCGAGGAACTGGCGGATTTCATCAACTACCTGTTTCGCGATCGCGCCGCTTCCACAGCGATGGCGGCTGCTGCACGCCTTAAAGCGATGGATGTATTCAATCACGACCGCTATCTTGCGTCCTGGACGAGAACCCTCAGGGACGTCGTCGGCTAACGTAAACGCGCGCCGTGACGTCTCTTCGTCTCGATGCGCCGTCTGAGCCACGCAAATGCCGTCGCCATCGCGAAGAATGCGAGCCATAACTGCAGCGGGATCAGTGGTTCGACGGAGCGTTCGATGCCGATGACGCACGCGGCGACGATCGCGGGGACAATTGCCATGGTGGCGAGGACCCATCCTGCACCGCCGAGCGTGAGAGCGGCGATGGCCGCGCCGGCGAGTGCGATCCAGCTCGTGGCGGTTGACTTGTCGAACAAGATCACGTTCAGAGCGCGCGTCATCCTTGCCCAGGCGGGGCGATCAGCTTCCCCGAAAAGGCGCTCGCGTGAAACAGTGGTCAATGCACTGGGGCCGCGCTGGCTGGCAAAAAGCAGAAGCCGCTTTGTCACCAGCTCCGGAAACTCCTTCCAGTTGGCCCGCAACCACGCATCCACGACCAGCTGCAATCGTTGCTTTCGCTCATAGTCCGTCGGCAGATGGGCGACCCATTGCCTCAGGGCCGGTAAGCCAAATTCGGTAATCACTGTGCCGTCGCTGAGGGCAAGGCTTGTATAGGTTTGACGGCCGATCGGGCCTCCGCCTGCTTCCCACAGCAGGGAATCTGTGCCGCTTGTGCCTACGGCGACGATGTTATGCGTGATCCGGTGGTTGCGAACCAGCCAGGGCGACCACACGATCAAGACGCCGACAGCGAAAGCGAAGCCTTGCCTGAGCGCAGTCCTGGGCAGAAGCCCGGCGATGCGAGGCGAGGCAATGCGGCCATTAAAGCTGGCGCATAGCACGATCGTCAGGCCCATGAGCAAAACGGCAGGAAGAAACTGCGGGCGACCCAGACCAAGCGCCAGCCCAGCGCTGCCTGCAAACATTGCCGCTTGCCAGCCTTTCGTGCGTATGGCGCGGAGCCCGGCGGCCATCGTCAGCCACAGCAACGCCTCGCTGACGGTCTCGGTGCCAAGCTTATAACTCCAGAAAATCGAGGGGCGGCACAAGGCAACCACGATCAGCAATGCGTATGCATGGTGCTGATTGCGGGTGAGGAGAAAAATCTCAATACAAAGCAACAACAGGCTGGCGAATGCGAGGCACTGGATCAGGAATCTGAATACCCACTCGAAGCCGGCTTCCCCGCCGATAACCAATGACAGGGCTATGAATGCCGGAGTGGTCGGCGCATAATAAGTGGAGAGGCTAGGATTTTCTCCCCAAAAAAAGTGAGTGTAGATATTGCGTGCAACATTGACGTAATCGAGCAAGTCGGAAAACGGAGCCTCCGATATTTGCAGCCAATAGAGGATTCGAGTTCCCCAAAACATCGCCGCTAGGGCCAGCAGTGTTAAAAGCTCGGGTTTTCTGAGATGCTTCAGGCCATTCACCGACTGATCACTCCCAATAGGTGTCCCCCCCCCCCACACACACCAATAGAACTTCCTCGGAACCTTTAAGGGTTTACATGTGCGAACATGCGCGCCGGGGAAAAAGACGCAATCTGGATATCGTGGCGGCATTCAGTGGTCGGGAAACAACCTGGTGATGGTTCTCCGATCCGGTGTGTGATACGGGGGCGAGCAAAGCCCGTGAAGTTTCTTTTATGATGTGAAGTTCCGACATGACCGAAATCTCAGATTGTGCATACGTTAGACGCGGGCAGGTACGGCGCGAGTTGGTGCGCGAGCATGCCGATCGTGTGGCTGTAGAACGCGACGGCTGGATCGAAAAGAATCAAGCTTACTATAAAGACGACCGGGAATTTATGCAGTTCCTCATTCCTGCGGGCGCGCGAGTGTTGGATCTGGGATGTGGGACCGGCGGATTGCTTGCTGCGCTGGAACCGTCCTACGGGCTGGGTCTAGATCTTAGCGGCAAGATGATCGAGGTTGCACGACGCAATCATCCCAATCTCGATTTTCGCGTCGGCGATATCGAAGACGATGCCTGCATCGAGGCGATTGAAGGTCCGTTTGATTTCATCATCTTGTCGGACACGATTGGCTTGCTGGATGATATCGAAATCGCGTTGTCCCGCCTGCATCGACTTTGCAGTCGCGATACGCGTCTGGTCATCTCCTATTTTTCGCAGATCTGGGGCCCCGCTCTCAAGCTGGCGACCAAGGCCGGGTTGCGCATGCCGCAACCTGAGACCAACTTCATCTCGCATATCGATTTCGAGAACATCCTCGATCTTGCGGAGTTCGAGCCCATACGGCGCGATGCACGGCAGTTGCTCCCCCGACGTGTCTTTGGTCTCGGGACTTTGGTGAACAAGTATATTGCGCCGCTACCGCTCATCGATCGGATGTGCCTGCGCACCTATGTGGTGGCGAGGTCACGCCGTGCCATGGTTCCGGAAGAACTGTCGACGACAGTGCTCGTGCCTTGCCGAAACGAGCGCGGCAATATCGAGAATGCCGTCCGGCGGCTGCCGAAATTCGGCAAACATATCGAGATCCTGTTCGTGGAAGGCAATTCCAGCGATGGGACATACGACGAATGCGAACGCGTGCGCGACGCCTATGCGTCGGAATACGACATCAAGGTCTTCAAACAGCCGGGCAAGGGCAAAGGAGATGCCGTTCGCAAGGGATTTAACGAAGCAACAGGCGACATCCTGATGATTCTCGACGCGGATCTCACGGTGCCGCCAGAGACTCTGCCGAAGTTCTACGCGGCAATCGCGTCCGGCAAAGGCGAGTTCGTCAACGGGACGCGACTGGTTTATCCGATGGAAGGCGAGGCGATGCGTCCGCTGAACTTCATCGCGAATCGCTTCTTCGCGGCGGCATTCAGCTATCTCGTGAACCAGCGCTTCACCGATACGCTTTGCGGCACCAAGGTCCTCAAGCGTAGCGCTTATATGAGGATTGCTGCCAATCGCAGCTACTTTGGTGATTTCGATCCTTTCGGAGATTTCGATTTGATCCTTGGTGCCGCCAAGCAGAACCTGCGGATCATCGAAATCCCAATCCATTATGCCTCTCGTACCTACGGCTCGACGCAAATTTCGCGTTTCCGCGATGGATTTCTGCTGCTGCGCATGGTGATGTTCGCCTTCCGGAAGCTGAAGGCAGTCTGATGAGTGGCGGGGAGCAACAGTTCGATGCTCGACCAGTCGAGTATCGTCAGATCTGGGATCAGAAGCCGACTCTGCGCCGGCTTTACGCCGACTATCACCGCAGGCTGTTGGCCGAATGCGGCGACGGACCCGTTCTCGATATCGGCGGTGGAACGGCGAATATCAAGGATGTCCGCAAGGATGTCGTTTCGATCGACATCCTGCCTTTTCGGGGGATCGACGTCGCGTGCGACGCACATCGGTTGCCGTTCCCGAATGGGTATTTTTCAGGCATCGTGATGCTGGATGTACTCCACCATCTGGCGCGCCCGGTGGCGTTTCTTCAGGAAGCGGCCCGGGTGCTCAGGCCGGGCGGGCGATTGACGATGATCGAGCCGGGAATGTCGACGGTGGCATATCCGTTCTACCGTTTCTTGCACGAAGAGCCGGCCGAGATGGGAGCGGATCCGTTTTACGAGCCACCGCTCGATGCCGAACGTGACCCGTTCGATTCCAATCAAGCGATTCCGACTCTGCTGTTCGAAAACAGGGACAATGTCGTCGAAGTCAAACGTCGGGTGCCGGAGCTTGTACTCAAGCGAGTGGATTGGCTGAGCCTGTTTGCCTATCCACTGAGTGGCGGATTCAAGCGTTGGTGTTTGGTCCCTGATGGCGCAGTCAATTCCGTTCTCTGTCTTGAAGATGCTCTGCCGCGATGGGTTCGTCGCTTCTTCGGGTTTCGTCTGTTCGTGACATTGGAAAAACAGAGCGTGCCGGAGCGCAAGGTATGATCAAGCAGGCGATTCAGAAGATCGGTCTCACGACGAATGCCTTGTTGGTGCGCTCAGGTGTAATGCGTTTGCCGTTTGCACGACGGACCTTCGTCTATGCCTATACCTGGTACAAGGAGCGGATTGAGGCTGGTCCGGTCGAAGCGCTTCGAAAATTCGTGCCGAGCGGAACGCTGGTCATCGATGTGGGTGCCAATATTGGCTTTTTCACCACGCGCTTTGCGGACTGGACGGGCCCACAAGGGCATGTCATGGCGATCGAGCCGGACCTAGAAAATTTTGGCTCCCTGGAGCAGCGGCTCCGGCAGCATGGAAGTATCGAGCGCACCACGCGCCTGAATGCGGTGGCCGCAAGCGAGCCTGGCAGCCTTTTCCTCAAGCGCAACGAAGTGCATCCGGGTGATCACAAGATCGCAACGGATGGTGAAGGAATCAAGGTAGCCGCGGTGGCAATCGACGATATCGTGGCTGGGCACGCGTCGCGTGATCTGTCGATGATCAAGATCGATGTTCAGGGTGCCGAAATGGTCGTCCTGGCGGGCGCCCAAAAGGTTCTGCAAGAGCGAAGCGCGGCGCTTTTCATTGAGGTTGACGAGAAGGCGCTCATGGCGTTCGGAACCTCGTCGCACGCACTTTTCGCCCATCTCCGGTCCTTCGGTTATAGCGGTTACGAGCTTGGCGAAGATGGCAGTTTGACGCCTTTTGAGAATTCTGCGCTGCAGACTCGCCTGGCGGATGGTGGCTATGTCGATGTTCTGTTCCTCAAGCAGAACGACAGTCGGTGATCGCATGCCCGCTTGAAACCGCGCAGCGTCGCATGTGCTGGGGCGCTCGACCCGTAGCGATTGCATCTTGCTTCAAGCGGGCAAATGATTTCCAATCGGTGCAACGAAGATCGGCTGTTTGCAGGTGTTGGGCTTGCCACCGGTGTTGAGCTTACCAGTTTGCGTGCCGCCGTTCTTAGCTTGTTCAGCTGAATTTTGTTAGCAAGTCTCGGTTTGATCTTTCCTCAATCTCGTCGCCATTAACGGTCGCGCGATGTGCGAATTCGCTCGGCTGATAGATAGCGTTTTCTAGCGGCGATGTTCGCACTATACGCCATGGCTGCGACAGCATTTCTTTGTTTCTGGATGCCCCTTTTCAGAATCCCGATGAGTGGGCGCACTTCCTTCGTGCCTATCAAATCAGCCGTGGCGGTTTCGTTGGAACGCAAAGCGAGAGGATGACCGGAGGCTTTGCCGATCGGGCGATCGGTGCGGCGGCCTTGCCATTTCAGGGCGCGCCCTTTCACGTGGACGTCAAAGTCACGTCTGAGCTGTATGCGCAGGCGAATGCGATCGGTTGGAGCGGTGCAACGGAGTTTGCCAGCTATCCGTGAGTTGCACTTTATTCGCCCGTGACCTATTTGCCGGCCGTCGTCGGGATCTGGCTCGGCAAATCGTCCGGCTTGTCCGTCGTTCGCACGCTGTATCTGGCTCGCCTCCTGACCGGGATTGCAACGACCCTGATCGGCGCAATTGCCATAGCGGTCGCAATCCGCTCTGCGCTTTGGCTGTTCTGTGTCCTGTTGTTGCCTATGACGCTTTCTCAGATGAACGCCGTCACGCAGGATGGCATGATCTTCGCGATGGCCGCACTGGGCGTTGCGATGTTAGCGACCTCGGTGCGGCGGCGCGCGTGCCATTTCGAGGAGACGCGTATGGGGCTTTGTCGCTGCAATCAGCATCGTCGTCATGGGGCATCCAGCTTACGCCCCTATGGCCGCACTGTTGGGTCTCGCAAACGGCGCTTCCCGTATCAAGAAAACATCGGCCATCGCGCTTGTCTGGATACTCGTGCTCGCCCGGGGATCTTTCGCAGTGATTCAGGCCGGCACGCCGAGTGCCCGGCCGGACGCTCATATCGATCCCGCCGCACAGTTTAGGTGGGTAATGGGGGATCCGCTGGCTTTCATCAAAATCCTGGCATCCACCATCTCGATCAAGGCCCCCGGCTATGCGAGCAGCTTCATCGGACGATTGGGCTGGTTGGACGTTTACTTGTCACGCGGTTATCTCGCAGCTGCATTCGGCTGTCTTCTTTGTGGCTCTGTTGCGACGATCAATCCGCGGATGGATGCGAGGGGGCTAGTGGTTTTCGTTGCGACGATGTCGATCCTGCTCGTTTTCAGTTCTTGCGCTGTTTTTGCTACTCTACATGACGTGGAATGACGTCGCCGCCACAAAGATCGAGGGACCATCCGGGCGTTACTTCATCCCGCTCGCTCTCGCCTTTATATTGGCGTTTCCGCAATTGGCCCGAATCGGATCTCTCAGAGAAGCCTTGGTGCTCGTTGTCGTCTCGTTTCCTATGGTGACGTTGGCTGAGCTGGTCCGGGCGGTGGTTGCCCGTTGTTGCGTCTGAAGCTCGCGCTGGAAATCATCGATACGGTGGCGAGGTCAGCAGCCGCCGGCGCCATTCGCAGACCATTGCTGCACAATGTGTGTCATCTGCCATATTTACGTTCTAGATTGATCGCGAAGAATAGCGGTCAGAGGTTTGAATAGGCGAGAGCAGCTCGGGTATGGTCGGACAAAATCAGGTGCAATCAGTTTCAGCGAACCGCGAGAATATGGCGCCTTACTGGAAAGACTGGATAACGCTGTCTTGCGCCCTTTGGGCGAGCAAAGGCTGGGATGATAGTGCTGGTGGCTTTGCCGAGCGCTTCTTGCCTGACGGCACGCCTGATCTCGCGGCTCCCCGTCGGGTCCGCGTGCAGGCTCGCCAGATCTATTGTTTCGCCAAGGCGGCGCAGCTCCGCTGGTATCCGCAGGGCGCCGATATCGCGCGCAAAGGTCTTGAGCACATGCTTGCCAAGGCGAAGTCGCCGGATGGCAAGCCCGGCTTTGTGCATATCCTCGCGCCCGATGGCGCTGTGCTCAATCCGCTGCGCGACACCTATGATCATGCTTTCGTTCTTCTCGCGCTCGCGACTGTGTATCAGCTCGATCGCGACGTCCGGGTGCGTGCAGAGATCGATTCCGTGATGTACTTCATCGATACGCAGTTGCGCTCTCCCGACGGCGGCTATCTCGAAGGCATTCCGGCCGCCATGCCGCGGCGGCAAAATCCGCAGATGCATTTGTTCGAGGCCTTCATCGCGGCCTTCGATGCCACCCACGACCCGGCGTTCCAGCAGCGCGCTGGCGATCTGAACGGCCTGTTCGTCTCGAATCTGTTCGATACGCAAAAGGGCGTGCTCGGCGAATATTTCGAGCAGGACTGGTCGCGAATCGAGCCTGTCTGTGTTGAGCCTGGACATCAGGCCGAATGGGTATGGCTGCTCAAGCAATTCGAGCGTATCACCGGTTGTCCGACCGGAAAATATCGTGTGCGTCTGCTGGAGACGGCGCTCCGCTATCGCGATGCCAGCGGCTGCCTGATCGACGAGGGCGATGCCCAAGGCAATATCGTCAAATTGACGCGGCGGCTGTGGCCGCAGACGGAGATCGTCAAGGCGTGGCTGGCCCAGGCCGAGTCCGGCGTCGCGGGCGCCGCTGACGAGGCCCGTGCGGCGCTTGTCCGCCTGGACAAGCACTATCTGCAGCATCCGGTCAAAGGTGGCTGGTACGACCAGTTCGACGCGGATGGCAATTCCCTGATCGATACCATCCCGGCCTCGTCCTTCTATCACATCCTCTGTGCGGTGGCCGAAGCCGATCGTGTGCTCGGGCCGGACGCTCAGTAAGTCTTTCCGAGCAGTTCGAAGGGCGGCGCGTTGCGGACGCGCTGGCCGACGAAATCGAGATCGCGTACGAACATCTCGTCGAGCTTCCCACCGGGATCGAGCCTGCGGGCTGCCGGATCGTAGGCGAACGGCGCAAAGCCGTAGCTGCGCAGATGAGTCCGAATTCCCTCCACGCTCTCGCCGTAACGTTCGATCAGGCCGTTGATCTCCACCATCACCACCTTGAACTCGGGATTGGCAAGGATGCGCGGGGCGCCGCGCAGGACATGCATCTCATAGCCCTCGACATCGAGCTTGAGCGCGTGCGGGACACGGTCGCCGATGATGTCGTCGAGGCGGCGTTGCGGCACGGTTGTGCCGTCGCCCCGCACCACATGGTTGAAGCCATGCTTGCCGACAGAGAGCGTCAATGTGCCTTCGGCATCGCCGGCGGCGATCCTGTGCAGCTCGATGCGGTCGTCGAGCCGATTGAGGCGCACATTGTCGGATAGCGTGCGGAACGTGTCGGGAGCCGGCTCGCAGGCGATCACCCGGCAGCCCGTGCTTTTGGCCGAGAGGAGGCCATAGACGCCGACATTGGCGCCGATGTCGAGCAACAGGTCGTCCGCGCGCAAGAAGTGACAGAAGAATCCCATATTGCTGAAATCATAGAGCTGGTGGAGATACAGTCCGGTGGCAAAATTGCTCTGGTTCGGTACGATGATCTGCAGATCGTTCGGCAGCTGCAGCACCGCCTTGTGGTTTGTCGTCCTGCGCGCGAGATTCCAGCTGATATAGTCGAGCAGCGTTTTTGTCTTGCTGCCGGTTGTGAGCGGGTGCGCGAGAATGTCGCGAACGACGCTGAAACGCGCCATGCCGTGTCTGAAATATCGGGAAGGCCAAAAGGTCATTGCGCGGAATCCGTACGGACAGGCGTGAACCGGCGATTGGCGGTCGCTCCCGTTCGATGCGAGACCGACCCTCACCGTCTGACACTTGCAGGTATTGATTCGCCTGTCAGCCAGAACCGTGTGAGAGCGTTAAGGGCGACAGTTCGGCGACCGAGGCGAGGATAGGCATGATCCGCGTGGTCACATGTGCACTATGGTAGCGACGGCGGTGTATCGTTATCGCATGGCAGACAAGTACACAAAGACGATGCGTCTGCCCACATCAGTTCAGGCTCGCGGAAGAAGGATCAGCCGCGCGGCTTCGCGCGAAAGACCACAAAGTGCGACATGGCGAAATTCACGATGAAAGCGGTGAAGATGGCGCCTATTTTGGCGGCATAGACCGGCATGACCTTCGACAGCACCAGCAGCGTCGCCGTATTAACGACCATGCCGAGAAAGCCCGACGCCGCAAAAACGAAATAGTCTTTCCAGCGAAGCACGCGGCCGGACTCCGCCCGGAACGTGATCATCGTGTTCATGACATAGGAGCACGACACCGCCACCAGCCAGGCCATGACATTGGCAGGCACGATCGGGATACCCAGCGCCTGATAGGAGATACTGAAGACACCGAAATCGATGATCGCGTTCGCGACGCCGATGATGCCGAAGCTCATCATCTTGGCCACTGTCGGGTGACGGAGCCAGTTCTCGGCGGTTTGCAGCAGTTTCAACATCCAGGTCGCGATCTTCGGAATCCATGCGCTGCTTAGCAGGATCGGATCGCGGAGTCCGGGCTTTTTCGCGTCGCAATGCTGCCTTGTGCTAGCCGCCGCGTTCGTCGGCGATCACCTTCCCGTCATTGGGCAGGGAGCCCGGAGGTACAAATTGCACGGCTCCGCCGAGCTTGCTGACCGTCCGCAGGGTGACGGACACGGCCTCCAGCAGGCGCGCATCGCCAGTCGTCTCTGCCTTGAGCAACATGACATCGCTCTCGCCGTCGCGGGATACGACGAGTCGGAGGCGGCCGAGTTCCGGGTGCCGCTTGCCAATCTCGGCAATTTGCTCGGGGCGCACGAACATGCCTTTCACCTTGGTGGCCTGATCCGCCCGGCCCATCCACCCCTTGATGCGCATATTGGTCCGTCCGCAGGCGCTGCGGCCGGGCAGGGCGGCGGTAAGATCGCCAAGCGCCAGACGGATCCAGGGGTGGTGGGGGTCCAGCGAGGTCACGACGATCTCGCCGACATCGCCCACGGCGACGGGATTGCCGGTGCCGGGGGTGACGATCTCCAGGATTAGGTCCTCGTTCACGATCAGCCCGTCCCGCGCCGGGCTCTCATAGGCGACGATGCCGAGATCGGCGGTGGCATAAGCCTGATAGGCGTCGATACCCCTGGCCTTGATCTCCGCCTGCAGGGATGGCGGGAAAGCTGCCCCGGACACCAAGGCCCGTCTGATCGAGGAAACGTCACGCTGGGCCTTCCCAGCGGCATCCAGGAGGATCTTGAGGAAGTCCGGGGTGCCGGCATAGGCCGCCGGGCGGTAGGTCTCGATCAGTTCGAGCTGCTGGTCCGTATTGCCCGGTCCGGCGGGGATCACGGCGCAGCCGAGCGCTCGGGCAGCGCCATCGAACACGAAGCCGCCAGGGACCAGGTGATAGCTGAACGTATTCAGCACAATATCGCCCGGCTGGAACCCGGCGGCATGCAGCGCCCGGGCGCCATGCCAGGGGTCGGCCTGTTTCGATTCCGGCTCGAAGATCGGGCCCGGCGAGGTGAACAGCCGGCCGAAGGTGCCCGGCTGGCCCGCCACAAAGCCGCCGAAGGGCGGCCGGACCTTTTGCAGCGCCGGCAGATCCGATTTCCGCAGTACCGGTAGCCCCGCCAGTGCGGTCGGACTGGTGATGGCGGCCGGATCGATGTCTTTAAGATGTGTCGCATAGGCCGGTGCTTGCATGGCATGCCGCAGCACATCCGGCAGTCGGGAGAACAGATTGGCATGGCGGTGCGACGGGTCGCAATTCTCTAGGCTGTCGAAGTGGCGCATCTGGCTGTGTCCTGGTGGTTGCGACGTTGCGGTCGTTCCTCGGCCTGTGCTGTTGTGCTACGGGAAGGTCATGTCGTCAGAACGTATCGTCCAATGGCTCGAAAGCTGGGGCCAGCTTGATCTTCCTGCGGCGGGCGTGTTGGCGGCGTTAGTTGTTGCGTCCTCGTTCCTGCCGGTTCCCCGTACCTTCGTCGTTATCGGCGCGGGTGCGGCATTCGGCATGCGATCGCTGGCGGTCATCCTTCCCGTCGCGGCTATGGCATCGGTTCTGGCTTGCCTGCTGGCACGCTACGTCCTGCGCGCCTGGGTCGAACGGCAGATCGAAAAACGCGCCGCTTGGCACGTGATTGCACAGGCGGTGAACGACGAAGGCTGGCGTATCATGGCGCTGATGCGATTCTTCGGCCCGATGCCGAATTCCGCGCAAAACTATCTGTTCGGTCTCACCAGGATCGGCCTGCTGCCCTATACGGTCATCACCACCCTCTGCACGATGCCGCAAATCATCTGTTATGCCTATCTCGGCGCGTCCGGCCGCGCCTTGCTGCTGGACGACGGGTCGTCGCTGAAACGCGCGATGATCGTGGTGGCTGCCATCAGCATGGTCGCGATTGTGTTCCTCGTATCGCGTCGCGTCCGCGCGATCCTCGCACGCAAGACCGGCGTGATCTGCGCCGGGCCTGTTTGCTCCAGGCAGGTTGTCCAGAACTAGAGCCACCGTTTACGCCGTTTGAAGCTCTTGAGATTCTTGAAGCTCTTGCGCTGATCGCCGGCGCCGCCGAGATAGAACTCCTTCACGTCCTCGTTGTCGCGCAACTCGTCCGCGGTGCCGTCGAGCACCACCTTGCCCTGTTCCATGATGTAGCCATGGCTGGCGACGGAGAGTGCTGCGCGCGCATTTTGCTCCACCAACAGAATGGTCACCCCGAGGTCGCGGTTGATCTTCTGGATTATCCCGAACACCTCCTTCACCAGCAGCGGCGACAGACCCATGGAGGGTTCGTCCATCAGGATCATCTTCGGCCGGGCCATCAGCGCGCGGCCGATCGCCAACATCTGCTGCTCTCCGCCGGAGAGATAACCGGCGAGGCCGGTACGTTCCTTCAGCCGCGGGAAGTAATCGTAGACCATGTCGATGTCGGAGGAGACATCGCCGTCGCGCCGCGTGAAGGCACCGAGGCGGAGGTTTTCCTGGCACGTCATGTCGGAGACGATGCGGCGCCCCTCCATCACCTGGAAGATGCCGCGACGAACGATCCTATCGGGATCGGTGCCGTCGATGCGTTCGCCATCGAACACGATCTCGCCGCGCGTGACCTCGCCATCCTCGGTCTTGAGCAGGCCGGAGATTGCCTTCAGCGTCGTCGATTTGCCGGCGCCATTGGCGCCAAGCAGCGCGACGATCGCACCCTTCGGAACCTCCATACTGAGCCCGCGGAGCACGAGGATAACGTCGTCATAGACTACCTCGATATTACGGACATCGAGGAGGGGGATGGTGGCTGCTGGCGAAGACGGTCGGCTAAGCTCAGTTGTTTCAGTCATATGGCTTTATCCAACAGGTCGAACGCGGCACGTCGCTTCTCTCTTTGTCATCACCCGCGAAAGCGGGTGATCCAGTATCCGGCGGCGGCAGTGCTCAACCGCAATGGCGGTGTCTACTGGGTCCCCCGCTTTCGCGGGGGACGACATTCAGGCGTTCAAACTACCACCCATGCCATTCCGGCTTGCGCGGCAGATCCACGGTCTTCACCTTTTCAAGCTTGATCGTGCCCTTGGCCATCAGGTCGTTGAGATCGCCATCGGTCGAGCCCGAGACCTTCGAACGATAGAGATCGACCTTGGTGGTCGGGCGGTGATCCTTGTCAGTCCAGGTCGAGGGATTGCAGACGCCCTCCATGCCGGCCGGCACCCAGTCCTTCTTCTGATAGAAGCCCTTGGCGACATTCTCGCCCGATGTACCGCCATTCTTCGCGGCCCATTCGATCGCTTCCTTCATGTAAAGTGAGGTGCAGACGGCCGCGATGTAGTGCACCGGACGGTAGATCTTGCCCGAGGGATCGGAAATCTTGGAGATCTCCTGCACGATCTTCATGCCCGGTGCGTTGCCGCCCCAGCCTACCGCCGTGCGCAGGGGGAAGATCACCCCATCGGCGGCATCGCCTGCGGCTTTTGCGGCGTTCTCGTCCATGCCCCAGACATTGCTCATGAACTGGATATCCACACCGGCCGCCTTGCAGGCTTTCATCACCGAGATATTGGAAGCGGCGGTGTTGCCGAGATAGGCGTAGTTGGCGCCGGAGCTCTTCAGGCTGAGGCACTGCGCGCTGTAGTCGCCCGGTGTAAGCGCAAAGACGAGCGGCGGAAGCACCTCGAAGCCGAGCTCCGCAGCGATGGCTTCACCCGCGGCCTTCGGTGCATTCGGATAGGGATGGTTGGCGCCCATATGGACGTATTTCGGCTTGCCGGATTTGCCCTTGGTCTTCCAGTCCTCCGCCGCCCAGGTCAGCTCGGCACGCAGGGCGTCCGAATAGCTCGGACCATAGAAGAAATTATAAGGTGCGGGCTTGGCCTTGCCGCCGGCGCCGGTCGGATCGGTCAGCGCCGCCGAGTAGGAGCCGGAAATGTCCGGGATCTTGTCCTGCGCGAGGAAGCCCGTGAGCGCTTCGGTGTCCGCCGTGCCCCAGCCCATGATGGCTGAGACCTTCTCGCCGCCCGACCATTTCTTGTACAGCGCGATCGCGCGCGGCACCTGGTAGCCGTAGTCGTTGCTGTCGAGATTGACTTGCTTGCTGCCGATGCCGCCATTCTTGTTGATCCAGGCGAAGGTATCGACCACGCCCTGGCCATAGGGCGTGCCAACGTCGGAGGTGCCGCCGGAATAATCGGCGAGATGGCCGACGGCGATCTGCGCCTGCGCGGAAGCTGAGGCGCCGGCTATCAACAGAGCGAGCGATGCGGAAGTCAGTAATGATCTTATCGTCATGAGCGTTCTCCCAGCGTTTTGTGTTTTATGGTCTTGAGTAGTCTGCCGTCCTCAATGCGAGAACGGGTAGAGTTTCCAGTAGGCTTTGATTTGCCGCCAGCGATGCGCGAGTCCGTCCGGCTCGAACACCAGGAAGGCGATGATGATGATGCCGATGGCGATCTCGCGCAAAAATGTGAGATTGTTGTTGAGAGCGAGGGCCTTGTCGATCGCGCCGCCCTTCAGCTCCATGCTGATCCATTCCATCGCTTCCGGCACCAGCACCACGAAGGCCGTGCCCATCAGTGTGCCCATGATCGAGCCGGTGCCGCCGATGATCACCATGGCGAGAAACAGGATCGAGCGCTCGATGCCAAAGCCTTCGTTGGAAACGACGAGCTGGTAGTGCGCATAGAGCGCGCCCGCGATACCGGCGAAAAAGGCGGCAAGCCCGAAGGACAGCGTGCGATATTTGGTGAGATTGATGCCCATGATCTCGGCGGAGAGATAGTGGTCGCGTACCGCCACCAGCGCACGTCCGTCGCGTGAGCGCATCAGGTTGGTGACGAGCAAATAGCTGACGACCACATAGGCCAGCACCACGTAGAAATATTGCCGGTCGCCGCGCAGCACATAGCCGAAGATCGAGAATGGCTCGGCCATCGCCGGCACCGAGCCGCCGGTGAACCACTCGGCACGGGAGAAGAAATCGATCAGGATATATTGCGCGGCCAGCGTGGCGATGACGAGATAGAGACCCTTCAGCCGCGCCGCCGGCAGCCCGAAGATCAGGCCGACAATGGCGGTGACGATGCCGGCCAGCGGGATCGCGAAAAACACAGGGATCGATGTCTTGCTGGAAATGTAGGCCGACGTGAATGCGCCGAGCAGGAAGAAGGCGGCATGGCCGATCGAGATCTGGCCGGTGAAACCGACGAGTATGTTCAACCCCAGCGCTGCGATGCCATAGATGCCGATCTGAATCAGGATGCTGAGCCAGTAGTTGCTGAACACCAGCGGCGCGAGGCAGGTGAGCGCAATGCCGAGGATCGCGAAATTTCGGCTCGTGGTGGTCGGAAAGATCGTGGTGTCCGCCGCATAGGAGGTGCGAAAATCGCCGGCGGGGAGGAGTGTGGAATTCGCCATGGCTTACACCCGCTCGATGTCTTTGGTGCCGAACAGACCGTAAGGCTTGATCATGAGGATGATGATGAGCACGTAGAACGGCGCGATTTCATAGAGATTGCCCCAGTGCAGATATTCGCTGTCGATGAACTGGGCGAAGTTTTCCAGAAGCCCGATGATGATGCCGCCGACCACCGCGCCGGCGATGGAATCGAGGCCGCCGAGAATGACCGCCGGAAACACCTTGATGCCGTAGATCGACAGACCCGACGACACGCCATTGACCACGGCCACGACGACGCCGGCGACGGCCGACACCATCGCGGAGATCGCCCAGGCCATGGCGAATACGGTCTTGACCGAAATACCCAGCGACTGGGCCACCTGCTGGTTGAACGCTGTCGCGCGCATCGCGAGGCCCCATTTCGAGACCTTGAAGAACCACGCCATGCCGATCATCATCAGCACGGAGACCAGGAGGCTCATCACATAGACGGTCTGGATCTGCAGGCTGCCGATGGTCACCGCCTGGCTGGTGAAGACGCGCGGGAAGGGCTGCGGATTGACGCCATAGATCCATTTCAGCGCCGCCTGGAACACGGCGGACAGCGCGATGGTCACCATGATCACCGAGATGATCGGCTCGCCGATCAGCGGCCGCAGGATGACCACTTGCACGAGGATGCCGAAGGTGAACATGAAGACCAGGGTCATCGGCATGCCGAGCCAGAACGGCACCTGATATTTGGTCAGCAGCGTCCAGCACACCCAGGCGCCGATCAGCAGCAATTCGCCCTGCGCGAAATTGACGACTTGCGTGGCCTTGTAGATCAACACGAACGACATCGCGACCACGCCATACAGCGTGCCGACCACGAGGCCGTTGACGAGAAGCTGGAGCAGGAAGGCTGTGTTCATTCCGCCGCCTCCATCCGCGCTGCATCCCTCATATCCACCACCTTCAGCTTCGTCCGGATGCGCTGCGATGTGCCGTCCTGAAAACGGATGGTGGTGTCCACCGGGATTTCGCTGCGGCCGCCATAGATGCTGTCGATGATGTCGGCATATTTCTCGTTGATCACGCTGCGCCGAACCTTTCGCGTCCGCGTCAGTTCGCCGTCGTCTGCGTCGAGCTCCTTGTAGAGCAGCAGAAATCGCGAGATGCGTTGTGCGGGAGGCAGCGTGGCGTTGACTGCTTCGACTTCCTTCTGCAGCAACGCATAGACCTCGGGGCGCGACGAGAGGTCGGTGTAGGTCGTGAAGGCCAGCCGGTTCTTCTCGGCCCATTTCGAGATGATCGAATAGCGGATGCAGATCATAGCGGCCAAGGCGTCACGGCCCGCGCCGAGCACCACGGTCTCGGCCACATAAGGCGAAAATTTCAGCTTGTTTTCGATATATTGCGGCGAGAAGCGCTCGCCGCGCGCGGTCTCTGCGAGATCCTTGATGCGGTCGATCACCACGAGTTGTCCGGCGTCATTGAAATAACCGGCGTCGCCCGAATGCATCCAGCCGTCGCGTAGATCGGCGCCGGTGGCTTCCGGGTTCTTGTAATAGCCGAGGAACATATTGGGGTGCCTCACCACGATCTCGCCGACACCCTGGCTGTCGGGATCGCGCACCTCGATCTGGATGCCATCGCCCATGGCGATGCCGGTGGTGTCGGGATCAACGGCGTCAGGCGCGTGTAGCGTGAAGGCGCCGAGCGTTTCGGTCTGGCCATACAAGGTGCGGAGCGGCACGCCCATCGCGCGAAAGAATTTGAACGTGTCCGGCCCGAGCGCGGCGCCACCAGTGGCAGCCGAGCGCAGGCGCGTGAAGCCGAGACGGTCGCGTAGCGCGCGGAACAGCAGCATGTCGGCAACGGTCGAGCGCTTGCCATTGGCAAGCGCATTGAGCCCGGTCTTCATGCCGAGCTCATACAGGCTCTGCTTCAGCGGCGATGCATCCATCACCCTGGCACGGACATCGGCCGCGATGCCTTCCCAGACGCGTGGTGCGAACAGCACGAAGGTCGGAGCGATCTCGCGAAAATCGTTCATCATGGTGTCCTGCTGCTCGACGAAGTTGACCTTCATCCGCGACAGCAGGCCTTTGCCGAGGGCATAGACCTGTTCCATGATCCAGGGCAGCGGCAGCACCGAGACATATTCGTCATCTGGCCCCTTGGGGTCGAACGAGAGATACACCGCGCAATGGCCGAGCACGCGGCCGACAGCCAACATGGCGAGCTTGGGGTTCGACGTGGTGCCCGACGTCGTGCAGAGGATGGCGACATCCTCGCCGAAGGTGGCGTCGACCATCTGGTCGTAAAGGCCGGGTTCGCGCGATGCGCGGTCGCGGCCCATCTGTGCCAAACTGTCGGCTTCCAGCAAACGAGGATCGTTATATTTCCGCATGCCGCGCGGATCGCTATAGACGATGTGCTTCAGTGCCGGAACGCGGTCGGCGAGCGTGAGAAGCTTGTCGACCTGTTCCTCGTCTTCTGCGAAGACGATCTTCGCTTCGCCGTAATTGAGGAGATAGGCGGCTTCCTCATCCAGCACGTCGCGATAGAGGCCGAGGCTCATGCCGCCGATGGCGTGGGCGGCGATCTCGGCGGAGACCCAGTCGGGCCGGTTGTCGCCGATGATGCCGATGACATCGCCTTTGCCGATGCCGAGCTCGACCATACCGAGCGCAAAATCCTTCACCCGGTTGTGGTAGTCGTTCCAGGTGAATTCACGCCAGAGGCCGAAATCCTTCTCGCGCAACGCGATCTCGTTGCCGTGCTCTCGAGCGTTGAGGCGCAAAAGCTTTGGATAGGTGTCCGCCTGTCTGACGCGGCCGGCATAATCCATCATGCGGCGCTCTCCGCCTGGACATGCGTGTCATCCGGATCGGCCAGCATCTCATCTTCCTCGCCGAGATAGGCCCGCTTCACATGCGGGTCGGCGAGTACGGCGCCGGGATCGCCTTCGGCGATCTTGCGGCCAAAATCGAGCACCATCACGCGGTGGGAAATATCCATCACCACGCCCATGTCGTGCTCGATCATCATCACGGTCATGCCGAACTCCTCGTTGAGATCGACGATGTAGCGGGCCATGTCCTCCTTCTCCTCGAAGTTCATGCCGGCCATCGGCTCGTCGAGAAGGATGAGGTTCGGTTCCAGCGCCATGGCGCGGGCGAGTTCGACGCGCTTGCGCAGTCCATAGGGAAGGGTGCCGGCGGTGGCCTTGCGCACGCTCTGCAGATCGAGGAAGTCGATGATCTCCTCGACCTTGCGGCGATGCTCGAGCTCTTCCTTGCGTGCGCCCGAGAGCCAGTAGAGCGAACCGGTGAGGAAGTTGTTCTTCAGGAGGTGGTGGCGGCCGACCATGATGTTGTCGAGCACGCTCATGTGGTGGAACAGCGCGAGGTTCTGGAAGGTGCGGCCGATGCCGATACGCGGGCGGGCATTGGTGTTGAGATGGGTGATCTCGCGGCCTGCGTAGAAGAGCTGACCTTCGGTCGGCCGGTAGCGGCCGGAGATGCAATTGACGATCGAAGTCTTGCCGGCGCCATTGGGGCCGATGATGGAAAACAGCTCGCCCTGATTGACGGCGAAGCTCACATCCGTGAGCGCACGCACGCCGCCGAAGCGCAGCGATACCCCGCGTACTTCCAAAGCAACCGTCACGCATGCCCTCCCAGATACGGCGCTTGACGCGCTCTTTATCCCGTCCACGGTAACGCCCGGAGCTTATATCGCTGGGGCATCGCAGGCCATTCGACTAATGAACCTTCCGCGGCGATCCTCCCTACGTTAAACCCGCTCCGGGAAATGTCTCGCGCCGGACAATTGGTCCGGCATTTTGTCGCGTGGCATGTATTGTTGCGTCGCAACAAGCTGAAGAAGCGGCGGTGGCATGATTGCTACGGATCAATTGAGGAAGATCGCTGCCTGGTCGCGCGATCTGACTGAGCGGGAGATCGAGGTCGCCCGCGCCGGCATCAATGAGCGCTCGTTCAGGGCGAACGAATTCGTCTCCATGCGTGGCGATGTGTTCGATTACTGGACTGGCGTTGTGTCAGGTCTTGTGAAGATCGGCACCATTTCACGGAGCGGTAAAGAGGTGAGCATCACCGGCCTGACGGCTGGCGCCTGGTTCGGCGAGGGCAGTGTGCTGAAAAACGAGCCGCGCCGCTACGACATCGTGGCGATGCGCGATTCACGCGTTGCGCTGATGGATCGGACGACGTTCGTCTGGCTGTTCGAGAACAGCGTCGGTTTCAACCGTTTTCTGGTGTCGTTGCTGAACGAGCGCCTCGGCCAGTTCATCGCGCTCACCGAATATGGCCGGATGCTGGATGCCACCGGGCGGCTCGCGCGATGTATCGCTTCGCTGTTCAATCCGATCCTGTATCGCGACGCCAACCGGCATCTGGAGATCACGCAGGAGGAGTTGGGCGCGATTTCCGGCATCTCGCGGCAGAAGGCCAATCAGTGCCTGCAGACGCTGGAGAAGGAAGGTTTGCTGCGCCTTGAATATGGCGGTGTAACGGTGATCGACCTGGAGCGGCTGAGTACCTATGGCGAGTGAAGCGGCGTTTCTGCTTGTTGCAAGCAGCCTGCGGGCATCCTTTGAGACGCGGCCTAAGAAGGCCGCTCCTCTCGCCTGAACGCAATTGCGTTCAGGCTGGGATGAGGGAAGAGTATAGCGCTATAGAAGACCCTCATGGTGAGGAGCCCGCGGAGCGGGCATCTCGAACCATGCAGGCCGAACACTATCCTCATCCATAGCCGATAGCTTTACGCTTGCGGGAGAGGTTAAACCTCCAGCCATTCCTTTCGCACCCGATCGTTTGCCTTCAGCTCCGCCGGCGTCCCCTCGAAGACGATCTTGCCGTGGCCCATCACATAGACCCGGTGCGAGATGCGCAGCGCGATGGACAGTTTCTGCTCCACCAGCAGGATCGCAACGCCGCGCCGGGCGATCTCGGCGATGAGGTCGCCGACCTGCTGCACGATCAGCGGGGCGAGGCCTTCGGTCGGCTCGTCGATCATCACCAGTTCCGGATCGCCCATCAGCGTCCGGCAGATCGTCAGCATCTGCTTTTCGCCGCCCGACAGCACGCCTGCGGCGGTATCGGCACGGTCGGCGAGGTTGGGGAACATGTCGAGCATGTCGTCGGGCCGCCATTTGCCGGGCTTGCGCGGGTCCTTGATCCCCAGCAGCAGGTTCTGCCGCACTGTCAGGCCCGGGAAGATGTCGCGATGCTCCGGCACATAGCCGAGGCCGAGATGCGCGATCTTGTAGCTCGGCAGGCCCGTGATGTTCTGGTTCTTGAAGGTGATGGTGCCGTGCGGCGGCACCTCGCCCATGATGGCCTTCACGGTGGTCGAGCGCCCGACGCCGTTGCGGCCGAGCAGGCTGACGACTTCGCCGGCGCCGATATGCATATCGACGCCCTGGAGGATGTGGCTCTTGCCGTAATAGGCGTGCAGATCCCGGACATTCAGCATCAGGCAGCTTCCTCGCCGAGATAGGCTTCCTTGACCTTCGGATTGTTGCGGATTTCCTCGGGCGTTCCGGATGCGATGATATGGCCGTAGACCAGCACCGAGATGCGGTCGGCGAGGCCGAACACCACGCTCATGTCGTGTTCGACGATCAGCAGCGTGCGACCCTCGGTGAGGCGGCGGATCAACGCCACCGCGCGCTCGGTCTCCGCGTGGCTCATGCCTGCTGTCGGCTCGTCCAGCAGGATGACGTCCGCGCCGCCGGCAATCGTGATGCCGATTTCCAGCGCGCGCTGTTCGGCATAGGTGAGCAGGCCCGCTGGAATGTCGCGCCGCGAGGTCAGGCTGATGTCGTCCAGAATCCGCGCGGTGCGTTCACGGACTTCCGGCAGCTTGTCGACGCTCTTCCAGAAAGCGTAGCGCTGTCCCGTCGCCCACAGCACGGCACAACGCAGATTTTCCCACACCGTCATGTTGGCGAACACGTTGGTGACCTGAAACGAGCGCGACAGTCCGCGGCGGTTGATCTGGTAGGGTGGCAGGCCCGAGATCTTTTCGCCGCGCATCAGCACCTCGCCGCTGGTCGGCGTCATATAGCCGCTGATCAGGTTGAACGTCGTGGATTTGCCGGCGCCGTTCGGCCCGATCAGCGCATGGCGCTCGCCCTGGCCGACGGTCAGGTTGAGGTCGCGGATCACTTTTGTGATGCCGAAACTCTTCTGAACGTCGCGGATTTCGATGGCGTTCACGGTTGACGTCATGTGTCAGTATCCCTTCGCGCGCGCCGCCGTCAGCGCTTCGTCCCAAGCCTGTGCAACGCGTTTCCAGGTGATGCGCGCGATGACAAATCCGCCGACGGTCAGAACCACGGAGATAATCCATGTCAGGGGGCTTGCGGCGTTGAACGGAATGCCGAACGCCTTGATGTTGGGATCTTCCATCGGGTTCATCGTGTAGTGGACGATGGACTCGATGCCGAGCATCAGGCCGATCAGCATCGCCAATGTCGGCGCGGCCGCCACCAGATATGTCGGTAACACTTGCACGAGCGTGCTGCCGCGGATCAGCGGTCGATGCATCATCAGGAGACCGGTGATGCCGCCGGGGGCGTACATGACGATGGCGATGAACAGCAGACCGAAATAGAGCTGCCATACGGTGGTGAGATCGCTGAGACCGAGCGACAGCAGCGTCACGAAGATGGCGCCGACGATCGGGCCGATGAAGAACCCGACGCCCCCGATATAGGCGGCGAACAGCACCGTGCCGGACTGCACCGCACCGAGATAGGCCGAATTGGCGATTTCGAAGTTGATGGCGGCGAGTGCGCCCGCGATCCCCGCGAAAAAGCCCGCGAAACAGAACGCGATGTAGCGCACCACATGCGGATCGTAGCCGACGAACTGGACGCGTTCGGGGTTATCGCGCACGGCATTGCACATACGCCCGAGCGGCGTGCGGGTGAGGGCGTACATCGCAATCATGCAAATCAGCGTCCAGACCGCGACCAGATAATAGATCTGGATCTGTGGGCCGAAATTCCAGTCGAAGAATTTCAGCAGCTTGGTGCGATTGGCGGAGATGCCGGCCTCACCGCCGAAGAAGGTGCGCAGGATCAGTGCCGACGACGCCACCAGTTCGGCGAGGCCGAGCGAGATCATGGCGAAGGCCGTGCCGGAACGCTTGGTAGAGACCCAGCCGAGCAGGGCGGCGAACACGAGGCCGGTGAGTCCGCCGATCAGCGGCACCAGCGGCAGTGGGACCGGCCATTTGTTGCCGCCGATGATGTTGATGGCGTGGATGACGAGAAAGCCGCCGAGGCCGTAATACACCGCATGGCCGAACGACAGCATGCCGGTCTGTCCGAGCAGGATATTGTAGGACAGCGCGAAGACAATGGAGATGCCGATCAGGCTGAACGTAGTCAGCGAGCCGCCCGAGGAGAAAATCTTCGGCAGCACCAGCAGCAGGACCGCGGCTGCGACCCAGAACCCGTAGAATTTGAACTTCTCGGCGACGTTGGGCGCCGGAGGCGCGATGCGTGCGGTTATATCGGTCATGTCTCACGCGTCCCCAAAAGACCCATCGGACGGAACACGAGGATCAGGACCAGCAGCACGTAAGGCAGCACCGGCGCGATCTGCGCGACCGTCACATTCCAGATATCGGCGAGCCACGTGCTCGCATAGGCCGGGCTCAGCGGCCCGAACAGTTCGGACAGCGAGCCGTTCATCGAGACGGCGAAGGTCTGAACGAAGCCGATCAGCAGCGAGGCGATGAACGCGCCGGGCAGCGAGCCGAGCCCGCCGGTGACCACGACAACGAACAGGATGGGGCCGAGAAGTCCCGCCATGTTCGACTGCGTAACCAGCGCAGGTCCCGCGATCACGCCGGCCACCGCGGCGAGCGCGGTGCCGACACCGAACACCAGCATGAAGATGCGTCCGACGTTATGTCCGAGATGACCGACCATGTGCGGGTGGGTGAGGGCGGCCTGCACGATCATGCCGATCCGGGTCCGCTTCAGTACCAGCAGCAGCGCCACGAAGATGGCGATCGACACCAGCAGCATGAACATCTTGTAGGCGGGGTAGTTGGTCGAGAAGATCGTGAAGGCCGGAAAATCGAGCGAGGCTGGGACGCGGAAATCCACAGGGCTCTTGCCCCAGATGATCTGCACGACTTCCTCGATGGCGAAGGCGAGGCCGAAGGTAAAAAGCAGCTCGGCGACATGGCCGTTCTTGTGCACCCGGCGCAGACCGTAACGCTCGACGGCGGCGCCGATCGCGCCGGCGAGAATGGGCGCGATCAACAGCGCTGGCCAGAAGCCGAACCAGCGGCTGATCTGAAATCCGAAGAATGCGCCGAGCATGTAGAAGCTTGCATGCGCAAAATTCAGCACGCCGAGCATGCTGAAGATCACCGTCAGGCCGCTGGCCATCAGGAATAGCAGCATCCCGAACAGGATGCTGTTCAATGTGGAAATGACGATGAGTTCAAGCACGTATGACCTCGGAGCCTGGCCGGCCAGTCAGAAGTAACAAAGCGCCGTCATGGCCGGGCAGCGCGAAGCGAGCTTCGCTGGATGTCCCGGCCATCCATGTCTGTTGTTGTCGCGGCAAGGCACGAGTGCCCCGTCCGCGGCCACGCCTGTCGCGACGCCGTTACTTCGGCCGCTCCATCTTGCAGGCGGTCGGCAGCATCGTCTTGTCGGTGTCGATCTTGGCAGACAGCTTCCAGCCCCAGCCGGTCTTTTCATCGTCGAACGGCTCGTTGTTCTTCAGCTCGCCGAACTGGGCGATGTACATCGGCTGGAAGAACTGGTGGTCGTCCTTGCGCATGAAGCCCTTGCCGCCGGTGACGACGTCAAACTCCAGGCCCTCCAGCGCCTGTGCAACCTTGACCGGATCGAGCGACTTGGCCTTCTCTGCGGCTGCCGCGAACATCCGCATTTCGTTGGCTGCGCGCGGATACCAGAACGTCTGGCCGTTGTACTTGGCGCGGAAGGCCGTTTCCAGATCCCTGGATGCCTTGTGGTCGAGATTGGCGAAGCCTTCGACGATCGTGAAGACCTGATCGTTGAGATTGGCCTGCTTGATGGCGGTGGGACCACCGGCGCCGCCCGCGTAATAGGTGTACCAGCCCGCCTTCAGGCCTGCATCCGCGGCGGCCTTCAGCAGTAGCGCGAAGTCCTGGCCCCAGTTGCCGGTGATCACGGTGTCGGCGCCCGACGCCTTGATTTTGGCGATATAGGGAGCGAAGTCGGTGATCTTCAGCAGCGGGTGCTTTTCGTCGCCGACGATTTCGATATCAGGACGCTTCTCCTTCAGCATCGCGCGCGCGGTGGTGCGCACGGATTCGCCGAACGAGTAGTCCTGGTTGATCAGGTACACTTTCTTGATGGCCGGAACACCCTTCATGTAATTGGTGAGGGCTTCCATCTTGATGTCGGAGCTTGCGTCCCAGCGGAAATGCGCAAAGCTGCATTTCTCGTTGGTGAGGATCGGATCCACCGCGGCATAGTTGAAGTACAGAACTTCCTTGCCGGGGTTGCGGTCGTTGTATTTGGTGACGAAGTCGCTCAGCGCGCCGGCCACCGAGGAGCCGTTGCCCTGTGTGATATAGCGCACGCCGCTGTCGATGGCCTTCTGTGCCTGGATCAGGCTTTCCTGCGGATTGGTCTTGTTGTCGAGCGGGACGATCTCGACCTTTTTGCCAAGGATGCCGCCCTTGGCGTTCAGCTCATCGGCCAGAAACTGAAAGGTCTTGAGGCCGACTTCGCCGACGCTGGCTCCGCCGCCCGAGAGCGGATCGATATAGCCGATCTTGACGGTTTCCTGAGCCAATACCGCGGTGCCGAACAGCGGCAGCGCAAGTGAGGCCCCGACGGCAAACTTGATGAAAGCCCGTTTATCCATGCGTTTTCTCCCTGACCTTGGTTTGTTGCGACCGTTATTTCCGGCGCCGAATCTTGTTGATCCGTCCGCCGGCGGTTCTTGATGGCGAGTGTGAGCGAATGCAGCAGAGGCTGCAAGCATTCCTTCGTCGTACGTAGATTACTTCGCGGTAACGGTCGCCTTCACTTTCTTCGACGTGGCCGTATCGCCGACGATTTCCGTCTTGCGCAATTCGGCGATCTCGCCGTCGCCCAGACCGAGCACGTTGCGCAACACCTCCTCATTGTGCTGGCCGAGCGTCGGCGCCAGCCGCGTGATCGCATAGGGCGCGCGCGATGTGCCTTCCCGATAGGCAACCGACGGCAGCAAATGAGGGCCCATGAACCGGCGGGTCCTGGGCTGCCAGTGCCCGGTGGAAAGCAGATGCGGATCGCCGGCCATGTCCATCGGCAGACGCGCGGTGCCCGCCGGCACGCCGGCATCCTGCAGCGCGTTCATCGCAAGGTCTGGCCGCACCGTCATGGTCCAATGGCGGATTGCCACTTCGATCCGGTCCTCTTCCGCGCGGCGGCCCTCGGCGGTGGCGAGCGCCGCATCCTCCGCCAGATCGGGGCGATGGATGACCTTGCAGAGCGCCTGCCATTCGTCATCGCTGCGGACCGCGATCGTGAGCCACTGATCTTCGCCGATGCAGGGGAAGCAGCCGTGCGGCACGAAGCGCGGATGGCGATTGCCAAGCCGCGGACCTGTACGGCCCGTGATGGATTGCTCGATCACCGACGGCGCGACCATCGGCAGGAGGGCCTCGGTGGCGCTGAGGTCGATATGCTGGCCCTCGCCGGTGCGCTTCTGATGCATGAAGCCGATCATCAGCGCTGCTGCGGCGCTGACACCGCCATAGGGATCGCCGAGCGCAGTATGCACCATGGTCGGCGGATCGCTCTCGCGCCCGGTTACCGAAGGCAGGCCGCAAGCCTGCTCCAGCGTCGAGCCATAGGCGCGCACGCCGCTCCATCGTCCCGTCATCCCGAAGGCCGGCATGGTGACCACGATGAGACGCGGATTGAGCTTGCGCATCGAGGCCGGATCGAGCCCGAGCCGCGGCATCACATCGGCAGCGTAGTTGTCGATGACAGCATCCGCACCTTCGATCAGCCGTTTCAGCAGCGCGAGGCCCTTGGGCTGCGTGAGGTCGAGCGTGATGCCGCGCTTATTGCGGTTCATCTGTTGAAACCAGTAGACCTTCTCGTAGGTGCGCTCGGGATGATAGGGCCCGCGGGGATCGGTGCCGCGAAACCAGTCGGGATACTGGCAGGATTCCACCTTGATCACGTCGGCGCCGAGATCACCCATCTGGCGCGTCGCCGTGGGGCCAGCCCAGCCCATGGTGAGATCGATGATGCGCAGGCCCTTCAGCGGCAGCGGATCGTCGGATCCGGCTTGCCGCGTCGCGATACGCTCGCGCGGTTTGAAGTTCGCGATGTCGTCGCTGCCGGCGAGCGGGGCTCTGCCATTCGCGATTGGCGGCGAACCGGTGAGATGCTGCGGCAGTATCGGTGCCTCGAACGAACCACTGCCGATCTGCACTTTGGCGAAAGCGCCGCGCTCGCGATAATAGGGCTGGCGCAGTAGCTCCTCCATGCTCGGTACGACCGCAAGCGGGATGCGCAGCTCGATGCCCTTCTCGAACCAGTATTCGGCGCTCTGCTGCAGCAGGATCGGCTGGAAAATCGCCGCCAGCTCCGCTGAATTGACGGAGCGCACGAGGCCGTCGGTGAATCTGGTTTCCTTCTCGAGCTCGGGCAGGCCGAGCATTACGCAGAATGCAGCCCATTGTGCAGGGGTCACCACAGTGATGCCGAGCCAGCCGTCCTTGGTTGGAAAATTGCCGACGGGATAGCCGCGTCCGAAACGATTGAGCGCCATGCGCGGGCGCGTGAAGCCGGTTTCCAGTGCGAGGCCGGTGTCGAATTCGCTGATATGCAGCATCGCCGCATGGGCGCTGACGGCGAAGCGCCGTGCACAACGCTTGCGGTCGTAGAGGCCGGCCAGGGTCGGGATGAATGCGGTGAGGCCGGTCATGACGGAGATATGTCCGTCGCCCGGCAGCACCGGTGGGCCCTCCTTGCTGCCGACGAGCTTGACGTTGCCCGACAGCGCACGGCAGACGGAGTCGGTCGCTTCGAAGTTCGAGTAAAGTCCGTTCTCGCCAAACCATGAAATGGCCGTGATGGCGAGGCCGGGATTGTCGCGGCGCAGATCGTCGTGATCGAGAAGCGATCCCGGAATGCTTGCGGGGGCGCGCGCATCGAGCAACAGGTCGGAGCTCTGCAGCAGCCGCTTGATGTCCGCGACATCGCTCGCATCGTCGAGATCGGCGACGACGCTGTGCTTGTTGGTATTCAGCCAGGCGAACACGCCGCCTTCGGATGTGCCATTGCCGACATCGACCAGCGGTGCATGCCGGCGCATCGGATCGCCACCGGGCGGTTCGATCTTGATGACCTCGGCACCAAAATCGGAAAACAGCTTGCCGCAGTAGCCCAGCTGATCGCCGGATCCAATTTCCACCACGCGCAAATCCGACAGCGGGAACTCCGACATTGCATTTCCACCCGTTCTTCTTTGTCTTGAACGGGCATCATGTCGGGCTGAACCGGTGCGTCAAGTCAGCTTGCAGTGGTGCGCACCGCAGATTTGCTGAGCGCGACGGACATGGCGGAGATCAGCGGTCGCATGAAGAACGCATCCTCGGCCGGCGTGATCGTTGCCGTGAAACCGTAGGCTTGCAATTCATCGGAGACGACAGGCCCGACCGACGCGATCGGTGTCTTCGCGAGTGCATTGCGCAGTTGATCTTCACGTCCATGCGCACGCGCTGCATCGACAAGGCGTCGTACCTGACCCGAACTCGTGAGCGCGATGGCATCGACGCGGCCGGCCTCCATCTCGTCGATGGCCGCGAGGATGTTCGTATCGGCTGCCTTGGAGTCGTAAACATAGGGCAGCACCGTATCGACCGCTGCTCCCTGCGCCGCGATGGCGCCGATCAGGGCCGAGTGGTCCTTCTCCGGATAGAGCTGCAGCCCGACCCGGCGGCCTTTCAGGTCGTATTGCGCCAGCATCTCGACGATGCCTTCCGAGGTCGGCTTCTCGGTGGTGACGTCCGGGGCGAGACCGATCTCGCGCAGCGCCTTGCCGGGCTTCGGCCCGCGCGCAAATTTGCGCGATTTTCCGATTGCCTCGACCATCTCAGTGTCGCCGCCGTGTTGCCGCACCAGCTTGAGGAGGCGCCGCAGGCCTTCGCCGGTCATTAAGATCAGGTCGTCGAAGGGGTTAGCCGTCAAACGGGCGATCCAGTCCAGAACCGGCTTCGGGTCCGGAGCGTCCTCGATGGTGAACATCGGGCATTGCAGGACATCTGCGCCTTTCTCCTTGAGAAGTCTGGAGAATTGCGCTTCCTCGCGGGTTTCCAGGATCAGGATGCGGGTGCCGTCCAGTCGCTCAGCCATCGTGGCATCCTTTCATTGACTGCCTGATATTGCAGCGCGCAATTGGATTGGCGCAAGACCGGGCGGGATGATAGAGGAGGGCAAAATTTCCTCTGAATCTCAAGTCAGTAGCCCAGCATGTCGCACCATTTCGTTCTCACCCTGTCGTGCCCGGATCGTCCGGGCATCGTCTCCGCCGTCTCGACCTTCCTCGCCCATAACGGCCAGAACATCGTCGATGCCCAGCAGTTCAACGAGAACGCGACCGGCGTGTTCTTCATGCGTGTGGTGTTCAACGCTGCCGATGTGAATGTTGATCTCGGCGCGCTGCAGACCGGTTTCGGCGCCATCGCCGAGCGCTTCAAGATGGTCTGGCTGATGCGCGATCAGGAGACGAAGCGCCGTGTGATGATCCTGGCCTCGAAGTCGGATCACTGTCTCGTCGATCTGCTCTATCGCTGGCGCACCGGCGAACTCGAAATGGTCCCGACCGCGATTGTCTCCAACCATCCGCGCGAGACCTATAACGGCATCGATTTCGGCGACATCCCGTTCCACTATCTGCCGATCACCAAGGAAACCAAGCGCGAGCAGGAAGCCGCGATCTGGGATCTGGTGAACGAGACGAAGTCCGAACTCGTGGTGCTGGCGCGCTACATGCAAATCCTCTCGGATGATATGTCGGCCAAGCTGTCCGGCAAGTGTATCAACATTCACCACTCGTTCCTGCCGGGCTTCAAGGGCGCGCGGCCCTATCACCAGGCCCATGAGCGCGGCGTCAAGCTGATCGGCGCGACCGCGCATTATGTCACCAGCGATCTCGACGAAGGTCCGATCATCGAGCAGGACGTCGAGCGCATCAGCCATCGCGACTCGCCGGAAGATCTCGTCCGCAAGGGCCGCGACATCGAGCGCCGCGTCCTCGCCCGCGCCGTGCGCTATCATCTCGAGGATCGCGTCATTCTCAACGGCAAGAAAACGGTGGTTTTCACCAACTGAGCGACACGCTTTCTGTCATTGCCCGGCTCGACCGGGCAATCCAGTACACACCGCTGCTGACAGAGTTTACTGGGTCACCCGGTCAAGCCGGGTGACGACATGCGAGTTTCGGTGAGACCACTCTCAATGTATCGCGCTGGCCGAAGGCGATGTCGCCGGATCGGGCCCGCGGGCAGTGTCGCCCTGCGGATGCTCGCGCTGTTTCACGTAAGCATCGTATTCCGGCGTTCCCGGCCGCGGCGGCGCATCGGCGGGGAGGCCTCCGGCCCAGGCCGGGATCAGATCGGCCATTCCCCCGGCCACGAATGAGCTGATCGAGCCGCAGCCGGACAGGCTGCAGGCGATCAGAAAAAGACTGAAAGCAGCGGTTACGCGGCGGAAGACTGGCATTGGGACAACATGGGGACGGTGGTGAGTTAACACTCACCAATATGGAGCCATTTTCCGAAAGTTGAAGGTACTCCAGGCGGGGTCACGCAACTTTTGCTGCGGGAAGGGGTATTTGAGTTTGGTGACCTGATTGCAAGAGCGGATGAAACGCAGCCGTAATCCGCCAGCCGATTGCATTGCGGCGACTCCGCTGCGGATCACGCCTTCGGCTAATCCGCCTTACGGGTCTTTCCCTTCCGCACCTGCACCGCATTCACCGCCGGCGTCTGCGCCAGCAGGCGCCTCAGGAGGTCGATCAGCGTTTCCACCTCATCCGGCTTCAGGCAATCCAGCAGCACCTGCTCACGGTCCAGCGCCAGTTCGATGATCCGGTCATGCAGCGCGCGGCCGGCCTTGGTCATCACGATGATGCGCTTGCCGTCGCCCTGATCGACCACCGTGACATTGCCGCCATCGGCCAGCGATTTCAGCGTCCGGCTCACAAGGCCCTTGTCGAGGTCGAAATACTGGCAGATCTGCTGCGCGGTGCAGGCGTCCTCGCTGGCAAGCTTGGACAGGATGCGCCATTCGGTGACGCCGACGCCGAATTCGCGGCGATAGGAAGACGACGCGCCCGCGGCGAGCTTGTTGGCGAGGAAATTGATCAGCGCCGGAACATATCGGGTGTGGTTGATGACCGGCTTCGTCATGCGACAGGCATTGCTCTGAAACGTCCCAGGAAAGGCACGCCGCACGGCGCTGCTAGACTTTAGCAGTAGGCCGGGATGCGTCGGATTTACGCAGTTCACCGTAGCGCCGCATATTGTCAAGGCGAGCGTTGACACGTCAACATGGCTTCGATATCGCGAACCGACGTGGATGGGGAGTTCGATCTTTCGGCCGACAAGAGCCGACATCACGCAGAGGAGAAAACGATGCTGAGGACATTCATCTCCGGCGCAGTAACGGCCGCCAGCCTGCTTGCGCTCGGTGCGGTGGCAGGCGCCCAGGAGACCGTGAAGATCGGCCTGATCGTGCCGATGACCGGCGGCCAGGCCTCTACTGGCCAGCAGATCAACAACGCCATCAAGCTCTACCAGCAGAAGAACGGCGACACCGTCGCCGGCAAGAAGGTCGAGGTCATCCTCAAGGACGACGCGGCGCTGCCGGACAATACCAAGCGCCTCGCCCAGGAACTGATCGTCAACGAAAAGGTCAACATCATCGCCGGTTTTGGCGTGACCCCGGCCGCGCTCGCCGCCGCGCCGCTGGCGACGCAGGCCAAGGTGCCGCTGATCGTGATGGCAGCCGGCACCTCGATCATCACCGAGCGCTCGCCCTATATCGCGCGCACCTCCTTCACGCTCGCGCAATCCTCCACCATCATCGGTGACTGGGCCGCGAAGAACAATATCAAGAAGGTGGCGACGCTCACCTCCGACTATGCGCCGGGCAATGACGCGCTCGCGGCTTTCAAGGAACACTTCATCGCAGGCGGTGGCGCCATCGTCGAGGAAGTGAAGGTCCCGCTCGCCAATCCGGATTTCGCGCCGTTCCTGCAGCGCATGAAGGACTCCAAGCCCGATGCGGTGTTCGTGTTCGTGCCGGCCGGGCAGGGCGGCAACTTCATGAAGCAATATGCCGAGCGTGGACTCGACAAGTCCGGCATCAAGGTGATCGGGCCGGGCGACGTCATGGATGACGATCTGCTCAACGGCATGGGCGATGCGGCCATCGGCGCCGTCACCGCGCATCTCTATTCGGCCGCGCATCCCTCGGCCATGAACAAGGCCTTCGTGGCCGACTACAGGAAGGCCTTCGGCACCCGTCCGGGCTTCATGGCGGTCGGCGGCTGGGATGGCATCCATCTCATCTACGAGGCGCTGAAGAAGACCGGCGGCAAGGCCGATGGCGACTCGCTGATCGCGGCGATGAAGGGCATGAAGTGGGAGAGCCCGCGCGGCCCGATCTCCATCGATCCCGAAACCCGCGACATCGTGCAGAACATCTATATCCGCGAAGTGAAGAAGGTGGACGGCGAATTGTACAATGTGGAATTCGCCACGTTCGAAGCGGTGAAGGATCCGGGCAAGACGAAGAAGTAAGCTAACTCTGTCCTCATCCTGAGGAGCCCGCGTCAGCGGGCGTCTCGAAGGATGGTGCCACGATCGATGCCCTCGTGCTTCGAGACGGCCCTGCGGGCCTCCTCAGCATGAGGGCATCACCACTTTGAAGTGAACATATCCATGACTCTCCTCACCATCCTGTTTGACGGCGTCGCCTACGGCATGTTGCTGTTCGTGCTCGCATGCGGACTGGCGGTGACGCTCGGGCTGATGAATTTCGTCAATCTCGCCCATGGCGCCTTCGCCATGGCTGGCGGCTATATCTGCGCCATCCTCGTCAATCGCATCGGCTGGCCGTTCTTCGCCGCTTTGCCGATGGCCTTCATCGCCAGCGCGCTGATCGGCGCCGTGCTGGAGCGCTCGCTGTATCGCCACCTCTACAACCGCAGCCACCTCGATCAGGTGCTGTTTTCCATCGGCCTGGTTTTCATGGCGGTGACCGGCGTCGATTACGTGATGGGTTCGTCGCAGATGTTCATCAATCTGCCGTCCTACCTGCAGGGTCAGATCGATCTGTTCGGCCTGCATGTCGGCCGCTACCGCCTGATGATCGTGGTGATCTGTGGATTGCTCACCATCGCGCTGCAGCTGATCCTGTCGAAGACGCGTTTCGGCAGCCGCCTGCGCGCTGCGGTGGACGATCCGCGCGCGGCCTCGGGCCTCGGCATCAATGTGCCGCAGGTCTTCGCCTTCACGTTTGCGTTCGGTTGCGGCCTTGCCGGCATGGGCGGCGCGCTCGGCGCCGAGATCCTTGGCCTCGATCCGCATTTCCCGCTCAAATTCATGATCTATTTCCTGATCGTGGTCACCGTCGGCGGCTCCTCCAGCATCACCGGCCCGTTCATGGCTTCGCTGCTGCTCGGCATCGGCGATGTCGCCGGCAAATATTATGTGCCGACGCTCGGCGCTTTCGTCATCTATACGTTGATGATCGTCATCCTGCTGTGGCGTCCTAACGGCCTGTTCGGCCGCACGGCAGCGAGGTGAGGTCGTGAAAGCGGATTCCACCACGCATCCCGAAGTCGCCACCGTCGCGATGGCGAGCGCACGCTGGCGCTGGCCGGAGGTCGCATTCTGGCTGCTTGCGGCAGGCTGCATCCTGCTGTTTCCGAACCGCTACCTCATCCTCACCGAGATCGCCTGGCTCGCGCTGTTCGCGCTCTCGCTCGATCTCATCCTCGGCTATGCCGGCATCGTCTCCCTCGGCCACGCCGCCTTCTTCGGATTCGGCGGTTATGCCGCCGGCCTGCTCGCATTGCATGGCATCGTCAAGGAGCCGGTGCTGGCGTTGATCGTTGCGGGTCTCGCCGCCATGCTGCTCGGCTTCGTCACCAGCTTCCTGGTGATGCGCGGCTCCGACCTGACGCGATTGATGGTGACGCTCGGCATCGCGCTCCTGTTGCGCGAACTCGCCAACAAGTTCTCCAACATCACCGGCGGCTCCGATGGCCTGCAGGGGATCGAGATGCAGCCCATCCTCGGCCTGTTTTCCTTCGATATCTTTGGCAAGGTCGGCTTCATCTATTGCCTGATCGTGCTGTTCATCCTGTTCCTGCTGGCGCGGCGGATCGTGAATTCGCCCTTCGGCCTGTCGGTACGGGCGATCCGCAACAATCCGCTGCGCGCCTCCGCCATCGGCATTCCCGTCAATCGCCGGCTGATCGCGATCTATACGGTGGCGGCCTTTTATGCCGGCGTGGCCGGTGCGCTGTCGACGCAGACCACGGCGCTGGCCTCCCTCGATGGTTTCGCCTTCGAGCGCTCGGCGGATCTGATGCTGGTCGTGATCATCGGCGGCACCGGCTATCTCTATGGCGGCCTGATCGGGGCCGTCATCTTCAAGCTGCTGCAGGAGCTGTTCTCCACCATCACGCCGCAATACTGGCAGTTCTGGATCGGTGCCGTGCTGGTCATCATCGTGCTGATCGGCCGCGAGCGGCTGCATCGCTGGGTGCTGTTCGTGCCGCGCCTGATCGCCAGCAGGTTTTCGCGGGGGCGCGCGGCATGACCATCGCGCTGGAAACGGCCAATCTCGAAAAGTCCTTCGGCGGCCTGCGCGTGACCCGCGATCTCTCGCTGAAGATCGCGGCCGGCGCCCGCCATGCCTTGATCGGCCCTAACGGCGCCGGCAAGACCACGGTGATCAACCTGCTGACCGGCGTGCTGAAGCCGAATAGCGGCCGCATCCTGCTGCAAGGGGCGGACATCACTGAATTGCCGGTCCACAAGCGCGTGCTGCGCGGACTGTCGCGCACCTTCCAGATCAATCAGCTCTATCCCGATCTGACGCCGCGCGAGACCGTCGGTCTGGCCGTGTCCGAACGCCTCGGCCATGGCGGCGACTGGTGGCGCCTGATGGGCACACGCCGCGACGTCAATGACGAGATCGCGGAAAATCTCGCCCGCTTCCATCTCATCGACGTCATGAACGAGCGGACCGCGACGCTGCCTTACGGCAAGCAGCGCCTGCTGGAGATCGCCGTCGCCATCGCCGCCAAGCCGCGCGTGCTGTTGCTGGACGAGCCCGCCGCCGGCGTGCCGGAAAGCGAACGACACGACATCCTCGCCGCCGTCGCCGCATTGCCGCGCGACGTCACCGTGCTGCTCATCGAGCACGACATGGATCTCGTCTTCTCCTTCGCCGACCGCATTTCCGTGCTGGTCAACGGCGCCATGCTGGTGGAAGGCACGCCGGACGACGTCGCGCGCGATCCGCAGGTGAAAGCGGTCTATCTCGGGGAGGGCGCCGATGTCTGAGCTGCTCGCCATCCAGAATCTGCGCGCCGGCTATGGCGAGGCCGTCGTCATCCCTGACATGTCGCTGTCGCTCGGCGAGGGGCAGGTCCTGGCGCTGCTCGGCCGCAACGGCACCGGCAAGACGACATTGATCAACTCCATCGTCGGCGTCACCCGCCGCTTCGGCGGTTCGCTCAGGCTGGGCGGGAATGACATCACGGCGCTGCGTGCCGATCAGCGCGCCCGCGGCGGCATCGGCTGGGTGCCGCAGGAGCGCAACATCTTCCGCTCGCTCACGGTGGAAGAGAACATGACCGCGGTGGCGCAGCCGGGGCCGTGGACCGTGAAGAAGGTCTACGAGATGTTTCCGCGTCTCGAGGAGCGCAAAGGCAATTTCGGCAACCAGCTGTCCGGCGGCGAGCAGCAGATGCTGGCGGTCGGCCGCGCGCTGGTGCTCAATCCGAAAGTGCTGCTGCTGGATGAGCCGACCGAAGGCCTTGCCCCGATCATCGTCGAGGAATTGCTGGCTGCCATCGGCAAGATTTCGCGCACCGGCGGCATCTGTTCCATCATCGTGGAGCAGAATGCGCGAAAGATTTTAGGTCTGGCTGATCGCGTCGTGATATTGGAACGTGGCACGATCGTGCATGATGCGAGCAGCGAAGCGCTGAAGGCCGATCTAGCCGTGCTCGACCGTCTGCTCGGCGTGGCCGGGCATAATAAACATCAAGCCGGTCCGTCCGGCGCGTCTGCCAACTGATCATCTGGGAGTATCACATGCAGAGAACAAAAGCCCCGTTCCGCGCCGACGAAGTCGGCAGCCTCTTGCGCCCCGCGTCGATCAAGGAAGCGCGCGCCAGGCTGGAGAAGGGCGAGATCACCGCCGCCGATCTGCGCAAGGTCGAAGATCTCGAAATCGAGAAGGTGGTGCACAAGCAGGCCTCCATCGGCCTCAAGCTCGCCACCGACGGCGAATTCCGCCGTTCCTGGTGGCATTTCGACTTTCTCGCCAAGCTGACCGGCTGCGAACTCTATCATCCCGACACCGGCATCCAGTTCACCGGCGTCGAGACCCGCCATGACAGTGTGCGCGTGATTGGCAAGCTGGATTTCCCCGACGATCATCCGATGCTCGATCACTTCCGCTTCCTGAAGCGGCATGCCGATATCGCTGGGGTCGCGGCGAAGATGACCATCCCGTCGCCGGCCGTGCTGCATTTCCGCGGCGGCCGCAAGGCGATCTCCAAGGAGGTCTATCCGGACATCGAAGTGTTCTTCGAGGATCTCGCCAAGACCTATCGCAAGGCGGTGAAGGCGTTCTACGATGCCGGCTGCCGCTATCTGCAGTTCGACGACACCGTCTGGGCCTATCTCTGCTCGGAGGACGAACTCAACAAGGTGCGCGCCCGCGGCGAGGATGCCGACAATCTGCAGCAGATCTATGCCCGCATCATCAATTACGCCATCGCCGAGCGTCCTGCCGACATGGTGATCACCACGCATGTGTGCCGCGGCAATTTCCGCTCCACCTGGATTTCCTCGGGCGGCTACGAGCCGGTGGCGGAAACGCTGCTCGCGGGCACCAATTACGACGGCTACTTCCTCGAATACGACTCCGACCGCGCCGGCGGCTTCGAGCCGCTGCGTTTCCTGCCGAAGGGCAACAAGGTGGTCGTGGTCGGCGTCATCACCTCGAAATTCGGCGAGCTGGAAAAGAAGGAAGACGTTCTGGCCCGCCTGAAGGAAGCGGCGAAGTTCGCTCCGCTGGAGCAGCTGGCCGTGTCCCCGCAATGCGGCTTCGCCTCGACCGAAGAGGGCAACATCCTCAGCGAGGACGAGCAGTGGGCGAAGCTGAAGCTCGCGGTGGACGTGGCGAACGAGGTGTGGGGGAAGTAAGCTTCCCGACCTTTGCCATCGAAATGCCCGGCTCGAGCCGGGCATTTTTATATGTGCCGTGTCATTGGTGGATGAGGCGAAGCCGTCATCCGCCGGCCGAACGCGTTTGGCAAAGAACGGCGGATGACGCTCCGCTTATCCGCTTTACGACCGAATTCAAATTCGCCCGCGGCCGACGCTCTCATACGTGAACCCGGCCTTCTCCATTTCGTCGGGCCGATACACATTGCGCAGGTCGACCATCACCGGCTGCTTCATCTTCGCTTTGAGCTGGGCGAGATCGAGCGCGCGGAACTGCTCCCATTCGGTGACGATGACGAGTGCATCGGCGCCGGTCGCGCAGGCATAGGCGTCGTCACAATAGGTGACGGAGGCGGGTAGTTCGGCTTTCGCCTGTTCCATGCCGACGGGGTCGTAGGCCTGCACGGTGGCGCCGAGATCCTGCAGCGCGGTAATCAGCGGGATCGAGGGGGCCTCGCGCATGTCGTCGGTGTTGGGTTTGAAGGTGAGGCCGAGCACGCCGACCGTCTTGCCGCGCAGGCTGCCGCCGAGCGCGTGCTGCACCTTGCGGGCCATGGCGCGCTTGCGGTTGTCGTTGACGGTGAGCACCGCTTCGACGATGCGCAGCGGCGCCTCATGATCCTGGCCCGTCTTCACCAGCGCGCGCGTATCCTTCGGAAAGCAGGAGCCGCCGAAGCCGGGACCCGCATGGAGAAACTTGGCTCCGATGCGGTTGTCGAGGCCGATGCCGCGGGCGACGTCCTGTACATCGGCGCCGGTCCGCTCGGCGAGGTCGGCGATCTCGTTGATGAAGGTGATCTTGGTCGCGAGGAAAGCGTTGGCGGCGTATTTGATCAGTTCGGCCGTGCGGCGGCCGGTATACATGATCGGCGCCTGGTTCAGGTAAAGTGGCCGGTAGATCTCGGCGATCACTTTTTGCGCGCGGTCGTCCTCGGTGCCGACGACGATACGGTCGGGATGCTTGAAGTCGCGGATCGCGGCACCCTCGCGCAGAAACTCCGGATTGGAGGCGACGGCGACATCGGCGGCCGGATTGGCTTCCTTGATGATGCGCTCGACGTCGTCGCCGGTGCCGACCGGGACGGTGGATTTGGTGATGACCACCGTGAAGCCGTTCACATTGGCGGCGATCTCGCGGGCGGCGGCGTGGACATAGGAGAGGTCCGCATGGCCGTCGCCGCGCCGGGACGGGGTGCCGACGGCGATGAACACGGCATCCGCCTTGGCGACCGGGTCTGCAAGATCGGTGGTGAATTCGAGCCGGCCGGCCTTCACATTGGCGGCGACCAGGGCGTCGAGGCCCGGCTCGTAGATCGGGATTTCGCCGCGTAGCAGCGCCTCGATCTTGTTCGCCGCCTTGTCCACGCAGGTCACGTGATGGCCGAAATCGGCAAAACAGGCTCCCGAAACGAGTCCAACATAACCGGTGCCGATCATCGCAATGCGCATGGAAATAACCTTGTCTGGAGCGTGCTGGAAGCAAGTGTGACGCTGCGGCGTCTTAGCAAAGCCGGGCGACTGGCGCACGACATTCTGGAGTGTCTACGGACCATTTCCCCCGTGGGCAAGCCGTGCTAGAGAGTGGGCAGAAGCCGTTTCTGCCCACTCTGTGCCGTGTGGCTGCCGCAAGTCGGCCACAGATCCTGCCGCAAGAAAGCCGCAAGAAATCGAATGAAAAACGACCAGATCCTCGCCACGATCGCCGATTTCTGCCGCCAGGCCGGCATGGCGGAATCGACCTTCGGCCGCCGCGCGGTGAATGACGGCAAGCTGGTCGCGCGCCTGCGCGAGGGCAAACGGATCACCATCGATACGCTCGAGCGCATCCAGGCTTTCATCGCCCAGTCGATGCCCGAAGGCGTGCCGCCGCCGCCGGGGCTGGAAGCGCCGATCGAGCGCCGCGACCCGCGCAGCAATTTCCGGTTCTTCGAAAACCGGCAGAAATACCTGCTGTTCGTGCACACCTGCTCGGAAAAGCGGGTGATCGCCGACCGCGTCGCGCTGGAGCTGGCCAACATCCATCCGCGTCCGCCGGCGCTGCGGGTGTTCGATGCGGGGGTCGGCGACGGCACCGTGCTGTCGCGCGTGATGCGCTCGATGCACGGCCGTTTCCCGCATATGCCGTTCTATATCGCCGGCAAGGAACTCAGCCTCGAAGATGCGCGCCTGACTCTCGACAAGATCCCGGATCGCCTGTTCGAGCATCCGGCCACGGTCTTCGTGCTGACCAACATGCACTATGCCGAGGCCCCCACGCTGACGCCGGCGTCTCCGACTGCGGCGGCGGCCATGATCTGGCACGAGGTTCCCCTCCGTGGGGCCTCATCGGGCGAATTCGCCGACCAGATCGCGAATCTTGGAGCTTTTCTTGAGGACAACTGGCGCGCCAGCATTAATCCGCGATCGGGCATGCCGACCTATGAACGCCCCGTGGCCTTGGTGGTTTATCGCGAGGATCACCGGTTCCTGCTCGATACCATCATCCCACGCGCCGGCCGCACCGAGGCCAATTTCGACCTGATTATTGCTTCGCAGCCCTATCGCGCGAAAAGTTCCGTTCAATTCCGCGCCCGCCGCATCATCGCGCCGCTGGCCCGGGCACTTAGAGCCGGTGGGCGGCTGATCGGGATTCATTCGCATGGGCAGGACCCCGGCATGGAGATCGTCCAAGCCGTCTGGCCCAAAGAAAATCCTTTCGCCGTCAGCCGGCATGAGCTATTGCGGGCGGTGAAATACGAGCTGGGCTCCGCCGGCCGCGATCTGAACTTCAATGCCTATTCCGACCAGCGGTCGATCTTTCGCTACGCCATGGAGGCGCTGCCGAACGAGGTCACCGGATCGATCGGGACATCGACGGCATTCGCAGCCTGGAACGCGGCGGTCTATGTGGCCCAAATCGAGGATGACCGTTTGACGGAAGTGACGCAGAGCGGCCGTTATCTGGATGCCACGAGAGAGGTTCTGCGCAAGCACAACGGTCTCTGGTTCTACGACGAATCCTACGTCATCTCGCGGCGTCGCGACTGACACCGAGAACATTCAAGAAATTCGCAAGAACTCAGCACGAAGCCTGCCATCTCCGGCGCAACCACAGAGGATCAGTTGATGCGCGCGTCTTATCTCTTCACCAGTGAATCGGTTTCCGAAGGCCATCCCGACAAGATCTGCGATCGCATCTCGGACGAGATCGTCGATCTGTTCTTCCGCGAAGGCCCGAAGGCTGGCATCGATCCTTGGGATATCCGCGCGGCCTGCGAAACCCTCGCCACCACCAACAAGGTCGTGATTGCCGGCGAGACCCGCGGTCCGTCGACCGTGACCAACGATCACATCGAAGCCGTCGTCCGCGCCGCCATCAAGGACATCGGCTACGAGCAAGACGGTTTCCACTGGAAGACCTGCGATATCGACATTCTGCTGCATCCGCAGTCGGCCGACATCGCGCAGGGCGTCGATGCCAAGCAGCCGACCAATGCCGAAGAAGGCGCTGGCGACCAGGGCATCATGTTCGGCTACGCCACCAACGAGACGCCTGAGCTGATGCCGGCGCCGATCTTCTACGCGCACAAGATTCTGCGCCTGATCTCGGAAGCCCGCCACAATGGCACCGAGAAGGTGCTCGGCCCGGACTCCAAGAGCCAGGTCACCGTGCAGTACGAAAACGGCAAACCGGTCGGCGTGCGCGAGATCGTCGTCTCGCATCAGCATCTCGTCGAGGACATGACCTCGAACCAGGTGCGCGAGCGCGTCGAGCCCTACGTGCGCAAGGCGCTGCCGGAAGGCTGGATCACCGACAAGACCATCTGGCATATCAACCCGACCGGCAAGTTCTTCATCGGCGGTCCTGACGGCGACGCTGGCCTGACCGGCCGCAAGATCATCGTCGACACTTACGGCGGTGCAGCTCCCCATGGCGGCGGCGCGTTCTCCGGCAAGGATTCCACCAAGGTTGACCGTTCGGCTGCCTATGCCGCGCGTTACGTGGCGAAGAACATCGTCGCTGCCGGCCTCGCCGACAAGGCGACGCTGCAGCTCGCTTACGCCATTGGCGTGGCGCGTCCGCTGTCGATCTATGTGGACACCCACGGCACCGGCAAGGTCGCTGACGACAAGATCGAGGCGGCCGTCGCGGCTGCGATGGATCTCACCCCGCGTGGCATCCGCAAGCATCTCGACCTCAACAAGCCGATCTATGCCCGCACCGCCGCCTACGGTCACTTCGGCCGTACGCCGGATGCAGATGGTGGCTTCTCCTGGGAGAAGACCGACCTCGTCGATGCGCTGAAGCGCAACGTCTAATCACAAGTGACGTCGTGGCCGGGCTTGACCCGGCCACCCAGCTTTTCTTCGGCGAAGTCGAAGATGGATGCCCGGGTCATCTAGCGAAGCCGCGCTTCGCGCTTTGCCCGGGCATGACGGAGAGAGACATTTCCAGCGCCCCTCGCGCTAACAACTAAGGACATCCCACATGACCGCACCCGCCGGTTTCACCGACTATATCGTCAAGGACATTTCGCTCGCCGATTTCGGCCGCAAGGAGCTCTCGATCGCCGAGACCGAAATGCCGGGCCTGATGGCCACTCGTGAAGAGTTTGGCCCGAAGCAGCCGTTGAAGGGCGCGCGTATCGCCGGTTCGCTGCACATGACCATCCAGACCGGCGTGCTCATCGAGACGCTGAAGGCGCTCGGCGCCGACATCCGCTGGGTCTCGTGTAACATCTACTCGACGCAGGATCATGCTGCCGCCGCGATCGCTGCCGCCGGCATTCCGGTGTTCGCCGTCAAGGGCGAAACCCTGAAGGACTACTGGGACTACACCGCAAAGCTGTTCGACTGGCACGGTGGCGGCCACCCGAACATGATTCTCGACGACGGCGGCGATGCCACCATGTATGTCCACCTCGGCCTGCGCGCCGAGAACGGCGACACAGCGTTCCTGGACAAGCCGGGTTCGGAAGAAGAGGAAGTGTTCTTTGCGCTGCTGAAGAAGCAGCTGAAGGAAAAGCCGAAGGGTTACTTCAAGGCGATCGCCGACTCGATCAAGGGGGTCTCGGAAGAGACCACTACGGGCGTGCATCGTCTGTACGACATGCAGAAGGCTGGCACGCTGCTGTGGCCCGCGATCAACGTCAACGACAGCGTCACCAAGTCGAAGTTCGACAACCTCTATGGTTGCCGCGAGTCGCTGGTCGATGGCATCCGCCGTGGCACCGACGTGATGATGTCGGGCAAGGTCGCCATGGTTGCCGGCTTCGGTGACGTCGGCAAGGGCTCGGCGGCTTCGCTGCGTCAGGCCGGTTGCCGCGTGCTGGTGTCCGAAATCGATCCGATCTGCGCGCTGCAGGCGGCGATGGAAGGCTATGAAGTTGTGACCATGGAAGACGCCGCGCCGCGCGCCGACATCTTCGTCACTGCGACGGGCAACAAGGACATCATCACCATCGAGCACATGCGTGCGATGAAGGATCGTGCCATCGTCTGCAATATCGGCCACTTCGACAACGAGATTCAGGTCGGTGCGCTGAAGAACCTGAAGTGGGACAACATCAAGCCGCAGGTCGACGAGATCACCTTCGCCGACGGCAAGCGCATGATCCTGCTGTCTGAAGGCCGCCTGGTGAATCTCGGCAACGCCACCGGCCACCCGTCCTTCGTGATGTCGGCCTCCTTCACCAACCAGACGCTGGCGCAGATCGAACTCTACGCCAACAACAAGGAAGGCAAATACAAGAAGGAAGTGTACGTGCTGCCGAAGTCGTTAGACGAGAAGGTCGCGCGCCTGCACCTCGCCAAGATCGGCGTCAAGCTGAGCACGCTGAGCAACGAGCAGGCGGCTTATATCGGCGTGAAGCAGGAAGGCCCGTTCAAGGCCGAGCACTATCGCTACTGAGTTCGCTCTGCAGAGCTGAATCAGAAAAGCCCCGGAGCGATCCGGGGCTTTTTATTTGGTCGGTCGGCAAGTTCGCGCGTTGCGCTATTTCGTTACATCCCCGGCTTTTCCATGCGTTGCGCTTTCCGCGCTTGAGAGCCAGAACAGGCCGCCAGTTGCCCCGACAATGAAAAAGACGATGCCGAAAAGAAGAGAGACGTTGATGCCTTCATTAGCCGAAAGACCAGCATAGGAAAAAGCGAGGCCCATCGATGCTTCGCGCAACCCCCATCCTGCGATCGAGATGGGGATCATCGTCACAATGATTACGGGTGGAACAATCTGGAGAACTTGTAGAAAAGTAGCCGGGGCCGCGATCGACCGAACGGCACACCAGGCAATGACAACCGTCAATACATGGATGAGTATCGAAAGCGCGGCGACGCGAGGGCCGGTTGTTCGATTGAATATCATACGGTTTGCGACAACCGCGGAGGCGTGAATATGATGCAGGAACCACAGGCGCTTAAACCATCCGATGCGCAATCCACCGAATAGGAGAAAGCCAAAGCCTGCGCCCAGGGCCAGAACGTCAATGGTGACGAGGGCCGATCGACCGACGGGATCGGTGATGAGTTCATAACTCCAAGGCAACGTCGCCAGGATCAAGATGGCCAGAGCGAGTAGCCCAAAGGCGCGGTCAACGAAGATTGAGTAGGTTGCCGCGCGCCAGCCGGCACCCCCGCGGGCCAGAAGCCACAGACGGATCGCATCACCGCCCATCGACGACGGCAGCGTCTGATTGAAAAAAGCTCCGATCATCGTGAATCGGAACGCTCGACTGACCGCGATAGGGGTATCGCAACTGGTGCAAATTGTTCGCCAGCGCAACGCGCTGGCGCAGGTGGCGACGTAAGCCAGCAAGATGGCAAGCAATAACCAGCCGAAACTCGCAGCATCGATTCGCGATAGGAGCTCGGCAAAGTCAACCTTTCGCAGGGCGAAATAGAGCAGGGCTGCCGTGACGAAAACTTTTATAGCCAAAATCAAAATACGACGCATCGCATCAATTCTTGTTCTGGAGCGTAACCGTGGCGAGCGCCCCGATCGCTTGTCTTTGACTGCTTCGAAAAATCCAAGAAGGAAGGCTCGACGGCTTCACAATGGCGAGATCGGTCGGCCTCCTAATTGGGCGGAGCGATCTATGTGGGCTCGCCGATCGAAAACCTCAGCGTGCCAATGCCGTCCACGCCGCACTCGACTTTGTCGCCAGGATTGAGCGCAGCCACACCCGCCGGGGTTCCGGTCAGGATGACGTCACCTGCGCCGAGCTCGACCTGCAGCGACAGCTTCGAGATGATCTCGGCGATGTTCCAGATCATTTCCGACAGATCGCCCTTCTGGCGCTCGGTGCCGTTCACCGACAGCCAGATCTTGCCCTTGGAGGGATGACCGGATTTCGAAGCCGGAATCAGCGCGCCTGTCGGAGCGGACATGTCGAATGACTTGCCGATCTCCCAGGGCTGCTCCTTCTTGCGCGAGATGGTCTGCAGGTCGCGGCGGGTGAGGTCGACGCTGACGCCATAGCCCCAGACGTGGTCGAGCGCCTGCTCGGGCGAGATGTTGAGGCCGCCGCTCTTGAGCGCCACCAGCAGCTCTACCTCGTGCTGCATGTCCTTGGTCAGGGTCGGATAGGGGATCACGCTCCCGTCGGCCACGGCCATGTCGGCATGCTTGGCGAAGAAGAAGGGCGGGTTGCGCTCGTCGTTGCCGAGCTCCCGGATGTGCTCGAGATAATTGCGGCCGACACACCAGACGCGGCGGACCGGGAATTTGGCGGTTTCGCCCTGGACGGCGATGGCGGCCTGCGGCGGCGGAGTGATCACATAGGAAGCGGTCATGAAGGGGTCTCGGACTGGTTGCAAATGACGTCGATCCGCCGTGAGGCGGCCCCGGCAGCGTCCTCTTACGCCGATGCGTCGAGGGGCGCCAGCGGGGAGGCTTCACGATGCTGCAGGCGGAAGAACGACGCATAGCGGCCATCCCGGCGCAGCAGGTCGTCGTGGCGGCCGCGCTCGACGATCTCGCCGCCTTCGACCACCAGAATGGCGTCAGCATGCATGATGGTGTGCAGGCGGTGCGCGATCACGATGGTGGTGCGGTTCTGGCAGAGATGCTCGATGGCTTCCTGCACCGCCTTCTCGGATTCGGAATCGAGCGCTGCCGTGGCTTCGTCCAGCAGGATCAGCGGTGCGTTCTTCACCAGCGCGCGGGCGATGGCGATGCGCTGGCGCTGGCCTCCTGACAGGGTGGTGCCGTGTTCGCCGACCGGCGTGTCATAGCCCTTGGGGAAGCTGAGGATAAAGTCGTGGGCACAGGCCGCCTTGGCAGCGGCGACGATTTCGTCCTCGGTTGCGCCCGGACGGCCGAACGCGATGTTCTCGCGGATGGTGCCGCGGAACATGTAGACGTCCTGGCCGACATAGGCGGTCTGGCTGCGCAGCGAGCGGCGGGAGACCTCGGCGGTATTCTGGCCGTCGATGACGATCTGGCCTTCGGAGACCTCATACATTCGCAGCAGCAACGCCAGCACGGTGGACTTGCCGCCACCGGAGGGGCCGACGAGGGCGGTCATCTTGCCCGGCTCGGCGACGAAGCCCATGCGGTTGAGCACGATTTCGCCGGGACGATAGCGGAAGGTGACGTCGCGCAGCTCGACGCGGGCGTCGGTGAGCTTGAGTGCCGGCTTATGATCGTCATTTGGCTCGGTGGCCGGGCTGTCCACGATCTCGAGCAGGGTTTGGGCGCCGATGAGCTGGCTGTTCAGGTCAATGTTCAACCGCGCCAGGCGCTTGGCCGGCTCATAGGCCAGCAGGAAGGCGGTGATGAAGGAGAAGAACTGGCCCGGTGTCGCACCCATGGCTACCACGCGATAGCCGCCATACATCAGCGCGCCTGCAATGGCGAAGCCGCCGAGGGTTTCCATCAGCGGCGAGGAGCGGCTGGAGACCCGCGCCATCTTATTGGCATTCTGCTCGACCGCGGCGATGCTGGCATCCATCCGCGCCTGCATCGTCTGTTCGAGCGTGAAGGCCTTTACCGTCCGGATGCCCTGCAGGGATTCCTGCATCACTTCGAGAATGTCGGCGGTGCCGGTGAACTGGTTGCGGGCGAGGCCCTTGATGCGGCGGACCAGTTTGCGCAGCACGAGGATCGCCGGCGGGGCGACGAGGAAGCCGGTAATCGCCATATACGGATCCTGCATGACCATCACGGCGACGAGGCCGATCAGCGAGAGCAGATCGCGGCCAATGGCATTGATCAGCAGGCTCAGCACCTGCGTCACCGAATTGGCGCCGGCGGTCAGGCGTTGCAGGAATTCGGAGGAGTGACGTTCGGAGAAGAATCCGATGCTCTCGCTCATCAGTTTGGCGAACAGACGGCGTTGATTGTTGGCGACGATGGCATTGGAGATCTTCGACAGGATCACCGTATGGCCATAGGTCGCGGCACCCTTGAGCAGGAAGATGAGAACCACGAAGCTCGAGAACAGCGCGATGCGCTCGATGCTCTTGTCCACATAGGCCTGGTTGATCACCTCGCCGAGCATATAGGCGGACAGGGCCGTGGTGGCGGCGGAGACGGCCATCAGCAGGAAGGCTGCCAGATATCGGCGCCAGTAGGCTTTCGCCTGCTCTGTGATCAAGCGACGGATCAGCGCCCAGGCGCCATGGGGATCGTCAGTGACTTTGCGTGTAACTTTGGCCATCCGCAGTCCAGGGAGCGCCTCACCGGTAGTCCGCGGCAGTCTGCGGGCCGCCAGTCAGCGTTGCGAAACAGCCGCCTGATTGCCCGTTAAAGCAAGGATTTTCAAGCCAAATCCGGTCTTGTCAGGACTTTGTTAACGCTCCAGCCAGCCTACCGAAGCGCCCAGATTACCGGATTTCCTGGCCCGGATATAGCGCAAGGTCCGGCTCCGTCGACGGAGCCGGACCTGGGTTCTGCCAGATCAAAACCGGTAGTTCACGCCTGCCTTCATGGTGTGGAACCTGGTTTCTACCTCGAGCAGGGAACTGGCGAAGAAGCCGTTGGCGACGTCGTTCACATTGGTCGCGGCCAGCCTGCTGCGGCCGAGATCGACATAGAGATATTCGGTCTTGAACGACCATTGCGGAGCGAAGGCGTATTCGAGGCCGGCGCCGGCCGTCCAGCCCCATTGTGTCCCGCCGTTGGAGGCAGCGGCGATCTGGCCGATGACGCCGTTCGGCCCGGTCAGGATGAAGTTGCCTGACGTATTAACCTGCCCATAGGCGCCACCGCCGGTGCCGTAGAGGAACAAGCGGTCCCAGGCATAACCAAGGCGGCCGCGGATGGTGCCGAACCATTCGACCTGCGAGCCGGTGCCGAAGGTCGCCGAAGTGACAACGCCATTGTTGTTGACGGTCTGGTTGCCTTCGAAACGGCCCTTGATGTCGGACCACTGGATGTCCGTTTCGATACCAGTCACGAACCCGTTCGAGAATTGATAATTGTAGCCGGCCTGGCCGCCGCCGAAGAAGCCGCTGGAGGTGAGGCTTAACTTGCCGGCGCTGCTGGTGACCAGCGCCGGGGCTTCCGCCTGCAATTGGCGTTGCGTCGCGCTGAACGGATAGTCGAACCTGTCGCCGCCATAGCCGACATTGGCCCCGATATAGAAGCCGGTCCAGGAAAACGCGGCCACCGGAGCGATCGGGGTCTTGACCGGATAGGCCATATCGGCCGCGGCGGCGGGGGCGATGGCTACGCCGAGAACAAGCGCAGCGCCGAGTGTGGTTCGCTTCATCGTGTCGTTCCTCAGTTTCTGGCGCGATGTACGGCGATCGAGTCGCCGCTGCTGCGCGATTGCATGCGCTCACGATGACAGAAACCGTGCGGAGGTCTTGTTGGGGGGCGCAGCGGAATTTAGTTCACGCGCAGTGCTGCTGAACTTCGTGGCGCTGTGGCGGCTTCGCAACAGCACATATGCGCATTGCGCGTTGAGAAGTCGCAGCCTCCACTTACACTTTTACGCGTGGTGAAATCGAAGGCGCTGCTACACTTTCAAGGAAAACGAGAGAGCGCATGCAGCAGGCCAGTTTCGTCTCTGACGACTTCGATCCCAGGCTCGACGATCGCGAGAAGTTCGCACATTGGTGCGACAACATGGAGGCGCTGACCTGTTGCGTCGATATCACGCGCAACGAGGACCGGCCGTTCTCCGCATTCGTGCATTGGTCCGATTTCGGCAGCCTTCAGGTGTCGCGCTTCGGTGGCCCATTCAGCCGGATACGGCGCTCGAAGACCGCGATTTCGCGCGGGCCAGATGATGATTTCTGTCTCCTGTTCCACCACGGCAGCGGCACCTTCAGCATCGACCATGTGGGACGCGAGATGGTGCTGCCGTCCGAGCGCGCGTTTCTCGGCACCAACGGGCTGCCGGCCGATATGCGTTCGGATGCCGGTTTTCGTTCGTCGACGCTGACAGTGAGTCGTTCACGCTTGCTGCCGCTCGTCGGCCATGCAGACGAACTCCTGGCGAAATCGCTCGACGAAAGCAGCCCTGCGGTCGCGCATCTGCGGCGGACTATCGACATCGCCGTGGATCTGCAGCGCGGTGCGCACGATGCGCAGCTCGACGCACATATCGTCACGACGCTGCTGGACCTGACGGCACTTGCGCTCGGTGCACGCGGTGATGCTGCGGAGCAGGCCTCGATGCGCGGCCTGCGCGCGTCGCGTACGCAGGAAATCATTGCGGAGATCGACCGCAGATTTGCCGATCCCGGCTTCTCCATCGGCCAGGTCGCGCGGCGACTCGGGCTGTCGCCGCGTTATCTGCAGGACCTGCTGCAGGAAACCGGATTGAGCTTCACGGACCGTCTGCTCGAGCGGCGACTGCAACATGCGATGCAGCTCCTGACCAGCGAGGCCGGAGACCGGATGAAGATCGGCGAGATCGCGCTCGCCTGCGGTTTCAACGAGATATCCTACTTCAACCAGCGCTATCGGCGTCGTTTCGGTGAGACGCCGAAGCAGTCGCGGCGCTGGCCGGTGTCTTAGGCCGATTGCGCCATCAATTCGATGCCGAAACGCTCTCGGGCGAGTTTTTCTTCCCAGGCCAGCGCGTGACGGGCGATGGTCTCGAGGTCGTCGAATTGCGGCATCCAGTTCAGGGTGGCGCGGATGCGCGAGGTGTCGGCGATCATCGTCATGATGTCACCATCGCGCCGCGGGGCGAATTGGACGGCGAAGTTGCGACCTGATGCACGACGTACGGCTTCGATGGTCTCCAGCACCGAATAGCCGCGGCCATAGCCGCAATTCAGCGTGGTCGAGGTGCCGCCGCTGCGCAGATAAGCGAGCGCGGCGCGATGGGCCTCGACGAGATCGCTGACGTGGATGAAATCGCGAATGCAGCTGCCATCCGCCGTCGGATAGTCGGTGCCGTAGACGTCGATCTTGCTGCGCTGGCCGGTGGCGGCTTCCACCGCGATCTTGAGCAGATGCGTGGCGCCCATGGTGGCGAGGCCGGTGCGGCCGTGCGGATCGGCTCCGGCGACATTGAAGTAACGCAGGACGACGAATTCCATGCCGTAGGCCGGCGCGATGTCGTGCAGCATGATTTCGGTCATCAGTTTCGATGAACCGTAGGGCGATAGCGGCCGCGTCGGCGCATCTTCGGCGACGGGCGTGAAATCCGGATTGCCGTAGACGGCGGCGGTGGATGAGAAAATGAAGCGCTTGACGCCGCACTTCACCGCCGCATTCAGCAGGTTGCGCGACGTCATGGTGTTGTTGCGATAGTAGCTGAGTGGATCGCGCATGGAATCCGGTACGACGACCGAGCCGGCAAAATGGATGATGGCGTCGACGCCATGCGCCTGGATCACGCCTTCGACGAGATTCTCGTCGGCGACGTCGCCGATGAACAGCGGCACACCTTCGGGCAGATAGGTGGAGAAGCCGGTGGAGAGATTGTCGATCACAACGACATTCTCGCCGGCTTCCACCAGCGCGTGCACCATGTGACTTCCGATATAACCGGCGCCGCCGGTGACCAGCACCGTCATCTGGATGGTCTCGCTCTCCTGTTTCCCGAACGATAGACGTTTCGCGATGAAGAGCGGGTTTCGGCACGTGGTTACTGGTCTCTATGCTTAATGTTGCGTATAGGAACCGGAGCGGAATGGAGTTCTCTGTGCCGATTGCGGGCAAAACAGCCGAAAAACTGCAGGTGATCATCGCCAATCTGCATTGGCGCTACTCCGGTGTGACGGCAACCAACCGCATGGTGGCACCGCAACTTGCCGCCATGATCGACGCCGCGTGGCTCGGAACCGATGCGCCCGATGGCATCAGGCGCATGGGCTTCGGTGAATTGCTGACATTATGGACGCGACGCATGCCCGTCGTCTGGCATGCGCGGCGCAACAACGAGATGATCGTGGGTGTTTTTCTCCGCGCACTCGGCTGGCCGCTGAAACTGCTCTTCACCTCGGCTGCGCAGCGGCATCACAGCTGGATCACCCGCTGGCTGATCCGCCGCATGGATGCGATCATCGCGACGTCGGACGCCTCGGCGTCGTATCTCAAACGTGAGGCGACGGTGGTGATGCATGGCGTCGACACGGATCGCTACGCGCCGCCGGCCGATCGTGCGGCGGCTTTCGCTGAAGGGCGACTGCCGGGACGCTATGCGATCGGCTGCTTCGGGCGGGTGCGCGCACAGAAGGGCACCGATCTGTTCGTCGATGCCATGTGCGCGCTGCTGCCGCGCTATCCGGATTTCAGCGCTGTCATCGTCGGCGCGATCACGCCGGACCAGATCGGATTTGCAAATGGGTTGCGCAGGAAGATCGCCGACGCCGGCCTGCAGGATCGCATCGTGATCACCGGCGAGTTGCCGATCGAGGAAGTCGAGCGCTGGTATCGTCGGTTGACGATCTACGCATTCACCTCGCGGAACGAGGGCTTCGGGCTCACGCTCATCGAGGCGATGTCGGTCGGCGCTGCGCTCGTTGCGGCACGCGCCGGTGCTGCCGAGATCGCGGTGGACGATGGTGTCACCGGAACGCTGGTGCCGACCGGCGACGCGAAAGCTCTGACGGATGCGATCGAGCCGCTGATGCGCGATCCGGACGCTGCACGCGCCATGGGAGAGCGCGGACGCCAGCGTGTGCTTGATAAATTCAGCCTTGATGCTGAAGCGCGCGGCATCGCTGCGGTCTATCGCAGGTTCGTCTGATCATCAGGCCCGGAAGCATGAGTTTTCTGTAGCACTCGTGGCTCGATGCGGCGGTCAATCTGCCTGTTGTTTAAGCTGTGAGAATGGCATTTGGCGGAGATGCGTGCTACGTTTCATCTAATCGATCGTGTTCAGGAATTTTATCTTGATCCCATATGTCTATGATCTAGCTGGAAAAAAGATTTTTGTCGCGGGTCATCGCGGCATGGTTGGGTCGGCGATCATACGTCGTTTGGCGGCTGAGAATTGCGAAGTGCTGATCGCCGAGCGCAAAGATGCTGATCTTCTCGACGAGCTCCAGACCAAGCGCTGGCTTGCGAAGACCAGGCCCGATGTGGTCGTCCTGGCTGCGGCAAAGGTTGGCGGTATCGGTGCCAATAATGCGCTGCCTGTCGACTTTCTTTGCGAGAACATGCGGATTCAGTTGAACGTTATTCAGGGCAGTCATGACGCCGGAGTGAATCGCCTGCTGTTTCTGGGGTCGTCTTGCATCTATCCGAAGTTCGCGAAGCAACCCATCAGTGAGAATGAGTTGTTGACCGGTGCGTTGGAGCCAACCAATGAGTGGTACGCAATCGCGAAGATCGCCGGTCTAAAGATGTGTCAAGCCTATCGTCAGCAATTTGGCCGAGATTATATTTCGGCGATGCCGACCAATCTTTATGGCCCGGGTGATAACTATCACCCCGAGCACAGTCACGTCCCTGCAGCGCTGCTCCGTCGCTTCCATGAAGCCAAGCTCAATGATGCGCAGGAAGTTGCGGTATGGGGAACGGGCGCACCGTTGCGCGAATTTCTATACGTGGATGATATGGCCGATGCTTGCGTGTTTCTGCTCAAGCACTATTCCGAGTGGGAGCCTATCAACATAGGTACCGGAGACGAAGTCTCGATTGGTGAGTTCGCGAAAAGGGTCGCGGAAGCCGTCGGCTATCGCGGTAAGCTGACATTTGATACTACGAAGCCTGATGGAACGCCGCGCAAGCTGCTTGATAGTTCTCGATTGTTGGCGCTTGGTTGGAAGCCAAGAGTAACACTACGAGAAGGATTACCGAAGGCGCTCGATGATTTTCTGGGCGGCGGAGGGAGGTATCGATTTGCGAGCTGCGACGTGGCTGAATAGAAAACTGAAATATCAAGCGGGCGAAGCCAACTCTTGGTGCATTCGCGCTCCGTTCATTTTATTCGTGACGTGCGTAGTAGCGGAAGCCGTGACGCTTGATGAGTTCGTCACGTTCAGCTGATCGAAGATCCTCTTGTATCATCTCAGTCACTAGAGACTGGAATGAGGTCTTGGGTACCCAGCCGAGTTTTTCTTTCGCCTTAGTGGGGTCGCCGAGTAGAGTTTCCACTTCTGCCGGTCGGAAGTATCGAGGATCCACCGCAACGATGCATTGTCCGTTGGTGGCATCGTATCCTCTCTCGTCTAGGCCCTTGCCCTCCCAACGAATCTTGATGCCAACCTCTCTGGCGGCAATATCGACAAACTCGCGGACCGAATGTTGCTCGCCCGTGGCGATCACGAAATCTTCAGGCTTGTCCTGCTGCAACATCAGCCATTGCATTTCGACATAGTCGCGTGCGTGGCCCCAGTCCCGCAGCGCGTCGAGGTTCCCGAGATATAGCCGATCCTGAAGGCCAAGTTTGATGCGGGCGATGGCGCGCGTAATTTTTCGAGTCACGAAGGTTTCGCCGCGTACCGGCGATTCGTGGTTGAACAGAATGCCGTTACACGCGTACATGCCATAGGCCTCGCGGTAGTTTACTGTGATCCAGTAGGCATAGAGCTTTGCGACCGCATAAGGAGATCGCGGATAGAACGGCGTGCTTTCCTTTTGGGGAATCTCTTGGACCAGACCGTAAAGCTCTGACGTTGATGCTTGATAGAAACGCGATCTTTGGTCGAGTTTGGTAATGCGCATAGCTTCAAGAATGCGCAGCGCGCCAAGCGCGTCCGAATTGGCGGTGTATTCCGGCTCCTCAAAAGAGACCGCGACATGGCTCTGGGCGGCGAGATTGTAAATTTCGTCTGGCTGTACTTGCTCGACAATACGGATCAGGCTCGACGAGTCAGTCAGGTCACCATAGTGGAGTTTAAAACGAGATCCTTGTTCGTGCGGATCTTGATAGAGATGATCGATGCGGTCAGTGTTGAAGAGCGAGGTGCGGCGTTTGATGCCGTGAACCGCATAGCCCTTGGCGAGAAGTAGCTCGGCGAGATAGGCGCCATCTTGGCCCGTTATGCCGGTAATAAGCGCTGTTTTCCTCGTCATAGAATACCTGTTCGATTGGCTCTAATACGTAACTGTAATGAGCCCTGCTTCGCCGAAAAAGCACGGCATCTTTTGAGTTCTCGAGATCTAGGCGGGGCTGTCATGTGCCTTAAAGGCAGGTCGGCAATGCTCTGCGACATATACCCACACGACACCTCATCACGAACGCTTGCCAGAACGGTCATTCAGACGCAAGGCGTTCATGTCGATCACCGTCTCTCAAGATGGGCTTAGACGCTATGCACAGTTTGCATGAGGAACGATAAGAATGCTAAATACTTCAGAGTGTTATTTTGGGTTTTTTTGGGGGGGAGGCTTGTAGAGTTGGGTGAAGGGCGGGGCTCGATCCCGCCAGAAAGCTGAACTGTGCGATTTACTGACATTCTGCAGGCTCATTGGGTCTTCAAAATATCCGCCACGAAGGCATCGAGGTCTCCGCCGGCAAACAGGTAGCCTGGAAGATGCGCGGCGGTTGCCGCTTCGATATCGCTGTCGCGATCGCCGATGACGAAACTGCCTTCAGGTATGACCGCCCAGTGTTGCATGAGGTCGAGGATCATGCCGGGCTTTGGTTTGCGCCAGGGATGATCTTCCAGATACCCCTCGACGATCCCGCTCGGATGGTGCGGGCAGTAGCGGACGTCGTCGATAACAGCACCTTTTTTGCCGAGCTCTCTCCGCATCCAGTCGAGCAGTTCGTTGAGTTCATCCTCGGTGAAATAGCCACGCGCGACACCGGACTGGTTGGTGAAGACGAAGACGTGATAGCCGGCGTCGTTGAGCCGCTTCACCGCCTTCGCCGCATTCGGCATCCAGCGGATTTTCTCCGGGTGCCCGACATAGTTGTCGTCGTAATTCAGCACGCCATCGCGATCGAGAAAGGCGGCAGGCTTGTGTTGCTTGATCGACGTCATGAGGACACGCCGAAGGCTTCGGCTTTTGCCATGATAGTCTGGATGATGTCGGCGACATCGGCTGCCGGGATGTCGCGCATGCAGGCGTGATTGTTCTGGTGGCAGACCGGCGTATGGCAGGGCTGGCACGGTACGACGGTCCTGGTCTGCACGGTGGCGGCGAGGGGATTGAGCGGGCCCCACAGATGCGGGCTGGTGGGGCCGAAAATGCCAACGGTCGGCGTGCCCACTGCGGCGGCGATGTGCATCAGGCCGGAATCGTTGGCGACGGCGACTTGGGCGGCGGCCATGCCGATCACGCCGTTACGCAGATCGTTCGTGGTGAGATCGCGTGCCCGTGGACCGGCCGCGGCGACAATCTCGTTGGCAAGATCCTTCTCCCCGGGGCCGCCGATCACCCAGACGTCATAACCGCGCTCTACCAGCAGCTTCGCCGCCTCGGGATAATAGGTCCAGCGCTTGGACGAGCCGACCGAGCCGGGGCCGAGGGCCACGGCCGGGCCGGTACCAAGCCCGTTGGCCTGCCGCCAGCGGGCGATTTCATCGGCAGGAACGCGAAAATCCGGAACGGGCCACTCGGCCGGCAATTCGGTGCCCGGCGGTAGCGCCAGTGCGCATTTGCGGTCGATCATGCGCGTGAGCTTCTTTTCGCCCCAGCGCCAGTCATTGAGCAGGCCAAAGCGAACCTCGCCGACGAAGCCGATGCGCTCCGGAATGCCCGCCAGTGCCGGGGCGAGGGCGGATTTCCATGTCCGCGGCATGATCAGGGCGGTGCCGTAGTTACGCTCGCGCATCAGCGCGGCGAGTTCCCATTGTTTTGCGAGCGCCAGCTGGCCGCGCGGCAGATCCCAGACGATCCCGGAGCGCACGCCGGGCATATAGTCCACCAAGGGGGCCACCAGCTTGGTCACCAGGAGGTCGATCGGCCGGTTCGGCCAGCGCTGTTTCAGTACCCGCACCACGGTATGACCGCGGACGAAGTCGCCGATCCACATATAGGGCACGATCAGGATCGGCCGGATATCCTCCGCATCCACCGTCACGCCCGGATATGGGGTATTTTGGGTCATGGTTTCAAAGACTTCGCGTATGGCTTAAGTCAGTCGGTAGCCCGTCCGCCCGGGGCAGACAAGCGGTTTGGAAAGATGTCAGATGATGTCTCCACCGGCTTCACGTCATCTGGTGGCCCAAGTTGCCTGCAGGGCGGGACTGGGGCAAAGGTGGCGGCACAGGACGTATATGGGGATTTCATGCTGCTGGTAACCGGAGGGGCCGGTTTTATTGGATCGAATGTGGTGGCGGCGCTGAATGACGCCGGCCGCGCCGATGTCGCCGTGTCCGATTTTCTCGGCCATGACGGCAAATGGCGGAACCTGGCCAAACGGCAGCTTGCCGACGTGGTGCCGCCGGGCGAGCTGATGGAGTGGCTCAAGGGCCGCCGGCTCGACGCTGTCATCCATATGGGAGCGATCTCCGAGACCACGGCGACAGACGGCGACCTCGTCGTCGAGACCAATTTCCGCCTCTCCATGCGGTTGCTCGACTGGTGCACCACCAACGGCGTGCCGTTGATCTATGCGTCATCCGCGGCGACCTATGGCGATGGGGCACAGGGCTTTCGCGATGCGGACACCGTGTCCGAGCTGAAGACGCTGCGCCCGATGAACCTTTACGGCTGGAGCAAGCACCTGTTCGACCTTGCGGTGGCCGAGCGCGCTGCCCGCGGCGAGCCGATGCCGCCGCAATGGGTGGGCCTGAAATTCTTCAATGTGTTCGGGCCCAACGAGTATCACAAGGGCGGCATGATGAGCGTGCTGACCCGGCGCTTCGACGATATCAAGGGCGGCCGCGGCATCCAGCTGTTCAAGTCGCATCGCGAGGGCATTGCGGATGGCGATCAGCGCCGCGACTTCATCTATGTCGAGGATGTCGTCCGCGTCATCCTGTGGCTGCTGGCAACGCCTCGTGTCAGTGGCATCTACAATGTCGGCACCGGCACGGCGCGCAGCTTCAAGGATCTGATGCTGGCCGCCTATGCGGCGCTCGGCACCGCGCCTGATATCGATTATATCGATATGCCCGAACAGATTCGCGACAGCTATCAGTATTTCACGCAGAGCGAGGCCGATCGGCTGCGCGCCGCCGGCTATAATGGTGGTTTCACCCGTCTGGAGGATGCGGTGATGCATTATGTGACGCACTATCTCGATATGCCCGATCGCTTTCGCTGACGTCCAGGTTCCGGTGTGATGTTCGACTTTGACGCCCTGTCCCATTTGCTTCCGAAGCAGACGGTGCTCTGCATCGGCGATCTCATGCTGGACGAATTCGTCTATGGCGAGGTGTCGCGCATCTCGCCGGAAGCGCCGGCACCGGTGATTGCCGCGCAGCGCAGCGAGATCGTGATCGGCGGCGCGGGTAATGTGGCGCGCAATATCGCGGCGCTCGGTGCCCGCTGCATTTTCGTCGGCCTGATCGGCGCTGACGACGCGGCGGAGACGCTGAAGCGGCATCTCGCGCAGGAGAGTGGCATCGAGGCGCTGCTGGTAATCGATGCCTCGCGCCCGACCACACGAAAAGTGCGTTTTGTCTCCGAGCATTTCTCGACCCATATGCTGCGCGCCGACTGGGAGCTGGCGAGGCCGGCCTCAGCCGAGATCGAGAAGCAATTGCTCGACGTCATCCTGCCGCAGATCGTCCGTGCCGATATCGTGCTGCTGTCGGATTATGCCAAGGGCGTGCTGACTGCGCGGGTGATCCGCAATGTGATCGACGCAGCGAAGAAATTCGGAAAGCGCGTGATCGTCGATCCGAAGAGCGCGAATTTCGCCATCTATCGCGGCGCCACGCTGCTGACGCCAAACCGCAAGGAATTTGCCGAGGCCACTCGCAGCCGTGCCGATACCGAGATCAATATTGCCGCAGCCCAGGAGGCGATGATCCTCGCCGATTGCGCCGCCATGCTGGTGACCCAGAGCGAGCACGGCATGACACTGGTTGCGCGCGATGGCGAGGCGATTCATGTGCCGGCCATGTCGGCGAAAGTACGCGACGTTTCCGGCGCCGGCGACACCGTCGCAGCGATGCTGGCTGTTGCACTCGCGGTCGGGGCGGATTGGGAAACGGTGCTCCGCCTCGCGGCGGCGGCCGCCGCCGTGGCCGTCGGCAAGCAGGGGACGGCGGTCGTCCTGCCGCAGGAGCTGCGTCGCAAGGTGCTGCCGCATGCGACTTTGGCGGCCGAAGACAAGATCGTCGCCGCGGAAGATCTCGCAGCCCGGCTCGATGGCTGGCGTCAGGAACAGTTGCGGGTCGGTTTCACCAATGGCTGTTTCGATATCCTGCATCCCGGCCACGTCAAGGTGTTGACCGCAGCGCGCGCGACCTGCGACCGCCTCATCGTCGGCCTCAACAGCGACTCGTCGGTGAAGCGCCTCAAGGGGCCAGATCGTCCCGTTCAGGACGAGCGCGCCCGTGCCGAAGTGCTGGCGGCGCTGGAGGCGGTGGATCTTGTTGTCATCTTCGACGAAGACACGCCGATCAGGCTGATAGAGACGATCTTGCCCTCGACTTTGGTGAAGGGCGGCGACTACACCCGTGAACAGGTGGTCGGCCACGAGATCGTCGCCGCGAATGGCGGCGAGGTGGTCATCGTCGATATCCTGCAGGGGCACAGCACAACCTCGCTGGTCGAACGGGCGCGCAGCGGGAAGTCATGACGCGTATTTCGAGCTTCACCATCCGCAATTGGGTCATTGCGGTCCATGATGCCATCGTCACTGCCGCAGCGGTGGTGCTGGCCTTCGTGCTGCGCTTCGATGGCGAGAACCTGCTGGACCGCCTGCCCTTGCTGCTGACGATCCTGCCCTATTTCGTCATCTTCAGCTTTCTTGTCTGTTACGTCTTCAACCTGACGACGACGAAGTGGCGCTTCATCTCGCTGCCGGATCTACTCAATATCATCAAGGCCTCGACGGTTTTGACCGGTGCGCTGCTCGTGCTCGACTATATTTTCCTCGCGCCGAACGTTTACGGAACCTTTTTTCTCGGCAAGACCACCATCATCATTTACTGGTTCCTTGAGATCTTTTTTCTAAGCGGATCGAGGCTGGCCTATCGCTACTTCCGCTATTCGCGCACGCGTAACAAAGCGCGCGCGACGGATGCTGCGCCCGCCTTGCTGATCGGCCGCGCTGCCGATGCCGAGGTGTTTTTGCGCGGGATCGAAAGCGGGGCGGTGAAGCGGATGTGGCCGGTCGGCATTCTCTCTCCGGCCCTGTCGGATCGCGGACAGACGATCCGTGGTGTCCCTGTGTTGGGCGGTCTCGACGATCTCAGCAACGTCATCGACGACTTCAAGCATCGCCAGCGCTCTATCGAGCGGGTGGTGATGACCCCGTCCGCATTCGAGGACGAGGCTCAGCCTGAGTCGATCCTGATACGATCGCGCAAGCTCGGTCTTGCGGTGAGCCGGATTCCGACACTGGAAGAGAGTCGCGACATCCCGCAGCTCGCGCCGGTGGCGGTGGAAGATCTGCTGCTGCGGCCGAGCGTAAAGATCGACTATGCGCGCCTGGAAAGCTTTGTGCGCGGCAAGGCTGTGATCGTGACAGGCGGCGGCGGCTCCATCGGCTTCGAGATTTGCGACCGCGTTGTCACTTTCGGCGCGGCGCGGCTGCTGATCATCGAAAATTCGGAGCCGGCATTGCATGCGGCGCTGGAGAAGCTCGCTGCGAAAGTGACAAGCGCGGTGATCGAAGGCCGCATTGCCGATATACGCGATCGCAAGCGCATCCATCAACTGATGGAGGTCTTCAAGCCTGACGTCGTGTTCCACGCCGCAGCGCTGAAGCATGTGCCGATCCTGGAGCGCGACTGGGGCGAGGGGGTCAAGACCAACATCTTCGGCTCGGTGAATGTCGCGGATGCGGCGTTGACCTCGGGGGCCGAGGCCATGGTGATGATTTCGACGGACAAGGCGATCGAACCGGTTTCGATGCTCGGTCTCACCAAACGGTTCGCCGAAATGTATTGCCAGGCGCTCGATGGCGATGTTGCGGCGAGCGCTGTCGGCAAGCCACGCATGCGGCTGATCTCGGTACGTTTCGGCAACGTGTTGGCGTCGAACGGCTCGGTCGTTCCGAAGTTCAAGGCGCAGATCGAGGCCGGCGGCCCGGTGACCGTAACGCATCCGGATATGGTGCGCTACTTCATGACCATTCGCGAAGCCTGCGACCTGGTCGTGACAGCCGCGACGCATGCGAAGAACGCGCAGCATTCCGACGCATCGGTCTATGTGCTCAGCATGGGCCAGCCGGTGAAGATCGTCGATCTCGCCGACCGCATGATCCGGCTCTCCGGCCTGCAGCCCGGATACGACATCGACATCGTGTTCACCGGCGTGCGGCCGGGCGAGCGTATGCACGAAATCCTGTTCGCCGAGCAGGAGCCCACGGCGGAGATCGGCCTTGCCGGCATCATGGCTGCAAAGCCGAAGGAATTGCCGCTGGATGTGCTCAATGCATGGCTTGCCACGCTACGCACGGCGATCGACGCCAATCAGCATGACGTCGTGGTCGCAATCCTGAAGGACGCGGTGCCGGAATATCGCGTTCCGGCGGAATGATGAACTAGGTGCGCGGTGTCGCAAACCGCCGCAGCAAGGCCGCTGTCGCACCGATGCCGACAATGAGCAACCCGATGCTGGCCGGTGCAGACTCGAGATAGATCGACAGTCCCGCCAGTGCGGCCAGAACGACGTTTAACGCAAGGATATTTCCTGACACCTCGATCACGGTAAAGCCGTTGTCGGTTGCCCGCTGGTAGAAATGCGAGCGGTGGGCGAGCCAGAACGGCTCGCTTCGCGCCATTCGTCGCAGCAGAGTCACGGTCGCATCGCAAAGATAGTACAGCGGCAGCAGCACGGCTGCTACGAGATGCCCAGCGAAAGCGAGCTGGAGCAGGCACCAGGCGAGCAGGAGACCGATGGGCAGGCTGCCGACATCGCCGAGAAACATCTTGGCGACCGGCCTGTTGAAGGGAGCAAAGCCCAGCATCGCGCCGCAAAGGGCGGCAGCCATCAGCGCAGCCGGGAGAGAGAGCGCGCCGGACAGGCCCATGAGAGCCAGGGTCGCTGTGACCGGGACGATTTCGGCAACGGTAATCCAGTCGAGACCGTCCATGAAATTGGTGAGGTTGACGAACCACAATCCGCCGATCAGCAGTGCCGCGCGTTCGAGCCATAGCGGCAGGACTGGCAGGATCTGCAGATCGGCCGGCAATGCCGAGAGCGTGGCAGCGACGCACAAAGCCTGCAGCGCGAAGCGCGGTGCGACGGGCAGCGGCCGCAAATCGTCCGCGGCTCCGACAACGGCTATGACGATTGTCGCTGCGAACAGCACCCAGAGCATCGCCGTAATGGCAGCGAACCAGGCGATCGCAACCCCTGCCACGAACAACGTCGCTGCAATCACGGCGATGCCGGCGCCCTGCGGCGTCGGTATCTTGTGGGAGGAACGGGCATTCGGCCGGGCCAGTGCGTAGCGGATCAGCAGCGGATGGATGGCCTGGATGCAAAGGCGCGCGAGAACGGCGGCGGCCAGCGCGGCGGACAAAACGATCAGTTCGGTTGACGACATCTGGATGACAGGGTGAGGGAGTTTTCTGAGGATTTTAGCGAGCTATGCACGGCCGCCTTCATAGCGGGTTTCTCGGGCATGGCCACGCCTTGCGGTCGCGGTTCTGACGCAATCGAATGCTGCGATGCCGAAAGGTTGCAGCATTTGTGGTCTCTTGGCTATGAGAATGCTGCACGAATGGCTGTGCAATGCGGCCTGATCCGAGCTCTGGGGACGCGATGTCTGAATCTTCCATCCTGGTTACCGGAGCCGCGGGCTTCATCGGCTTTCACGTCGCGCGCCAATTGCTGTCGGAAGGGCGCAGGGTGGTCGGCCTCGACAGCGTCAATGACTATTACGACCCCGCACTGAAGGAAGCTCGGTTGGCCCGGCTTGCGGGCGAACCGAACTTTACTTTTGTCAAAGCCAACCTGGCCGACCGGGCAGGTCTGCTGGCGCTGATGGCCGAGCACAAATTCCCTGTGGTGATTCATCTCGCTGCCCAGGCCGGCGTACGCTATTCCATTGACAATCCGCATGCCTATGCCGACGCCAATCTCGAAGGGTTTTTGAACATCCTCGAAGGTTGTCGCCACAATAGCTGCAAGCACCTGCTCTATGCTTCGTCATCCTCGGTCTATGGTGCGAACAAGAAGAAGCCGTTTTCGGTCAGCGACCGGGTCGACAATCCCATCAGCCTCTATGCTGCCACCAAGAAGGCGAACGAGCTGATGGCGCATTCCTATAGTCATCTTTACCGGCTTCCGACAACGGGCCTGCGCTTTTTCACGGTCTATGGCCCATGGGGGCGGCCGGATATGGCGATCTTTCTGTTCACCAAAGCGATCATCGACAAGCAGCCGATCAAACTGTTCAATCACGGTGACATGCGGCGTGATTTCACCTATGTCGATGATGTGGTCGGTGTGATCGGGCGGCTGATCGATCACGTACCTGCGGGTGGCACTGACGAGGCGCCCGCACGCATCTACAATGTCGGCAACCATAAGCCAGAACATCTCTTGCATGTCGTCGAGGTCCTTGAGAAGGAATTGGGGCTGGAGGCGGTCAAGACTATGCTGCCGATGCAGCCGGGGGACGTGCCAGAAACCTTTGCGGATGTTGACGACCTGATGCGCGATGTCGGCTTCAAGCCGGATACCAGCATCGAGGACGGTATCCGGCAGTTTGTGGCTTGGTATCGCGGCCATTACGGCAATCTCGGCGCAAGCCGGTAACGTGCCTGAACGACAAAGAGGTTATGCGAACGATGAGCAAGCGCATCATTCCCCTCATCATGTGTGGCGGAGCCGGCACGCGGTTGTGGCCGTCGTCGCGCGAGGGACGGCCGAAGCAGTTTCTGCCGTTATTCGGCCCGCGCTCAACGTTCCAGGACACGATTTTACGTATTGCCGATCCCGAGCTGTTTGATCGTCCTATCGTCATCACCAGCGAGGCCTATCGCTTCATGGTGCGTGAACAACTGGCCGAGATCGGCCGTGAAGCCGACATCCTGCTGGAGCCTGCGCGCCGCGACTCTGGTCCGGCCATTGCGGCCGGTGCTGCCTTTGCGCTGGCACGCGACCCAGATGCGGTGGTGCTCGCTTTGGCGGCGGATCATGTCGTGCGTGACGTGCCGGCTTTTGTTGCGGCTTGCCGAGCGGGACTGGTCGAGGCCGATAACGGCCACATCGTTACCTTCGGCGTCACGCCGGAGCGGCCGGCCGTGGAATACGGCTACATCTCACCGGGAGACGGACTCTCGGGTGAGGTGAAGCGCGTCGCTACATTCGTCGAGAAGCCCGATCTGCCGACGGCTACGCGCTATGTCGAAGCCGGTTATCTCTGGAACAGCGGCAATTTCATGTTTCGGGCGGCCACCCTGCTGGACGAGTATCGCACCGTCGATGCAGACAGCGTTGCTACAATCTCGCATGCTGTGGCGAAAGCCGGGCGCGACCTCGGTTTCTTCACTCTCGATGCTGACGCGTTCAAAAAGGCCCGGGCGATCTCCGTGGATTACGCGGTGATGGAGAAAACGGCGAAGGCCGCCGTCGTGCCTGTTTCCTGCGGTTGGTCCGACGTAGGGTCCTGGCTCGCGGTATGGGAGTTGTCCGATAAAGATGCCCAAGGCAATGCGGTGCAGGGCGTCGCGGTGTTCGAGGACGCGCGGAATTGCAACGTCGCCAGCGACGGGCCGGTCGTGGCGCTGGAAGGCGTGGACGATCTCGTCGTCGTCGCCACGCAAGATGCGGTGCTGGTGTCGCGGCAGAAGGACGCCAACAATCTGAAGCGCCTTGTGGCGAAGCTGAAGGTCGCGGCGCCGCACGTTACCGAGGACCATCTCAAGACACATCGTCCCTGGGGATCGGTGCAGGCGCTGGAGACCGGCGAGCGTTACCAGGTCAAGCGCCTCGTCGTGAAGGCCGGCGAGCGGATGTCGCTGCAGATGCATCACCATCGCTCCGAGCACTGGATCGTCGTCCGCGGCACCGCGAAGGTGACGCTGAACGACGAGGTGAAGGTGATGCAGGAAAACGAGTCGATCTACATTCCGATCGGCGTCACGCATCGGCTGGAAAATCCCGGCAAGATTTCGCTCGAGCTCATCGAAGTGCAGACCGGCAGTTATCTCGGCGAAGACGACATCGTCCGGATCGAGGACGATTACAAGCGAAGCTGAGCCGTAGCGTCAGGCGCCCGAGACGGGAAGATCGCTCAGCGATATTTGGCGAATTGCTTGTAGATCCATCGCCGTCCGTCACGCCGGCGCCAGACTTGCCCGCGCACAAGGCGGCCGGTGATCGACCGGCGCGGGATGAATACCGTCCACAGGTGCCAGATTGAGGCCTGTTCGGCGCTCGGTTTGAGCTTGAGCATGCGCAGATAATTTCGGCTGTCGGCGAACATCGTGGCCTCGGCGTGCAGATGTCCACAGTTGCGCGCAATACGGGGAATTGTTCAATTGCTTCGTGGATTTAACCTAACCAATCAAGGTTACCGGCGAGGCCTGCCGACCACATATTCTTAATTTAATGGATAACCGGCAGCGCGTCGCGTAAACATCCACGAATGTAATCTTTTATTGCCCGAGCCATTCCGGTGAAAGTTTTTACTCTCGAAATCGACGGACAGCCGATCATGGCTTTCGATGCTGATAGCATCGAGGAGGCACGCGGCATCTGCGCATTGCCCGAATTTCGCGCCGACCTCGGTGAGCTGAAACGGCACGGCAAGCCGCTGTTCGGCGATTTTGCGGTGTTTGCGGCGCGGGAGGCGACGGATGTCGAAATCGTCGCCTTCAATCATGCTCTGACGGGTGCGGGTCCATCGGATGGGCCGACCATGGCATTTCTCGTTCCGATCGACGGCATGGTCGTCACGATTGTTCAGCCCGGATAGAGTGCGACAGCCGATATCGCGGTCGCCTTTTTTCACATCACTTGCTCCGAGCGAGTGGGATACAGGACTTTCACACGATGGTATCGAGGCAAGCCGTTCTGGTCACTGGCGGCGCGGGCTATATCGGCGCGCATTGCTGCAAGGCCCTGCATGGAGCCGGCTATTTGCCGGTTTGCTACGACAATCTGTCTAGCGGCCATGAGGCCTTCGTCCAATGGGGACCGCTCGTCGTCGGCGATATCGGTGATAGCCGCAAGGTGGCGGAAACGATTGCCGCCCACGGTGTGATCGCCGTGATGCACTTTGCGGCTTTCAGCGCGGTCGGCGAGTCCGTCGTCGATCCGCAGAAATACTATCGGAACAATCTGGCCGGTACGCTCGGGCTGCTGCAGGCGATGCGCGAGACCGATGTGTCGAAGCTCGTCTTCTCCAGCACCGGCGCGGTTTACGGCCAAGCCGACAGCAAGCCGATCGCCGAGGCGGCGGCAGGCCGGCCGATCAATCCTTACGGCATGAGCAAGTGGATGATCGAACAGGTACTGGCGGATTATCGCCGTGCCTACGGGCTTCATTCGTTCAGCCTGCGTTACTTCAATGCCTGCGGCGATGATCCTGGCGGCGATATCGGCGAGTTGCGCGACCCGGAAACACATCTGATCCCGCGCGCCATGATGGCGCTGCAGGGGCATGTGGATTTTTCCGTGTTTGGCGACGATTACGCGACCCCCGACGGCACCGCGATCCGCGACTACATCCATGTCGCCGACCTTGCCGCCGCCCACATCCTCGCATTGAAACATTTGCTGGGCGGTCATGCGGGGGGCGCGTTCAACCTCGGGACCGGCAGTGGTTTCTCGGTGCTGCAAATTCTCAAGGCGATCGAGCAGGAGGCAGGTCGTGCTGTGCCCTACGTGATCCGCGAGCGCCGCGCCGGTGATCCTGAATTCCTGGTGGCCGATCCGTCGGCGGCCTTCGATGTACTTGGCTTCCGCCCTGTGTCATCGGATCTTGCCACCATCGTGCGTACCGCTTGGGCGTGGCATCGCAAGGCGCATCCGGCCAGGGACGGTTAGCCGAGAACGCGATTGTAAAATAAGGCGAACAGGCCGGTCTGCGGACCAATTCATCTGTAATTCTCTGACTTAAAACGTGTTTGAAACTCCTTTTTGCTGCATCGCCACATTTGTGGCGTCATGTTAGGACACCGGCACACGCTGGGATGGGCGTGATTTGGTGGGATTAGAGGATGGTTTCGAGCGGTTCCAAAGCAGTTGGCGGCGATCAGGCGCGCGTGTTGCGTGTCGGCGTGATCGGCGCCGGCATCATGGGGACGAATCACGGTCGCGTGTTGGCCGGACTGCCCGGTGTCGAGATGGTCGGCATTGTCGACCCCTTGGCTGAGCATCGGACCCGAGCGGAGAACCACATCGGCTGCAAAACATTTGCGGATCTCGATGCGTTGTTTGCGGTTGGCGTCGATGCCGTGAGTATTGCCGCGCCCACGCATCTGCATCACGAGATCGCGCTCGCTTGCATCGCCAGAGGCATTCATGTCCTCGTCGAGAAGCCGGTGGCTTCGACGGTGGAAGAGGGGCGCGAGATCGTCGCCGCCGCAAACAAGGCCGGCGTCACCCTGATGGTCGGTCACGTGGAGCGCTTCAATCCCGCTGTGGCTGCCGTCAAGAAGGCCATCGCCGGTGAGGACATTCTCTCGATCGGTATCACCCGTGTCGGCCCGTTCCCGCCGCGTATGTCCAATGTCGGTGTTGTCATTGATCTTGCGGTGCATGACATTGATCTGATCCGCTGGTTCACCGAAAGCGACATCGTCGATGTGCAGCCGCAGCTTGCCTCGGCCGTGGCCGAGCGCGAGGACATCGCGCTGCTCCAGTTCCGCACCGCCTCGGGCGTGCTCGCGCACATCAACACCAACTGGCTGACGCCGTTCAAGGCGCGCACCGTGACCGTGGCGACGCGCGGCAAATATGTGATGGGCGATCTGCTCACCCGTCAGGTCACCGAATGCTTCGGTTTCAAGACGGACGGCAGCTATTCCATGCGCCACTTGCCGGTCGGCCAGGACGAGCCGCTGCGCGCCGAGCTCAATGCCTTCCTCGATGCCGTGCGCACGGGTGGCGTGCCGGCCGTGACGGGCGAGGAGGGCGTCGCCTCGCTCGAAATCGCGATCCAGTGCCTGGAGGCGCCCAAGACCCAGGCCGCCACCGCGCCGCGCGCGGCAGCACGTAAGGTCGCTGGCTAGTTCGGCATCCCGTCTCTCCGGCGCCCTCTCGGCGCCGGCTTCGATTCAACAGCTCCTCTTTTAGGCCCTGCAATGAACCAGCACACTCCTGTTCCGTTCATCGATCTCAATGCCCAGCGTCGGCGTCTGGGTTCGTCGGTCGACGAAGCCGTCACCCGCGTGCTCGATCACTGCCAGTTCATCAATGGCCCGGAGGTGACCAAGCTCGAGGCCGAGCTCGCAAAATATTGCGGCGCTCGGCATGTAATCAGCTGTGCCAGCGGCACCGATGCGCTGGTGATGGTGCTGATGGCCAAGCAGATCGGTCCCGGCGATGCCGTGCTGTGCCCGTCCTTCACTTTCTGCGCGACGGGTGAGGCTGTGGCGCTGGTCGGCGCATCGCCTGTCTTTGTCGATGTCGATGAGGTGACGTTCAATATCAGCGTGGAGTCGGTCAAGCGCGGCATCGCTGCTGCGAAGAAGGCCGGTCTCAAGCCGAAAGCGATCATTCCAGTCGATCTGTTCGGTCAGCCCGCCGATCTCGACGCCGTGGGGGCAATTGCCGACGCCGAGGGCATGTTCGTGCTCGAGGACGGCGCGCAGGCCTTCGGCGCCACCTATAAGGGCAAGCGTATCGGCACCTCGGCACTCGCGACCACCACCAGCTTCTTCCCGGCCAAGCCGCTCGGCTGCTTCGGCGATGGCGGCGCGATCTTCACCGATGACGATCAGCTTGCCGAGACCCTGCGCAGCATCCGTATCCACGGTCAGGGCTCCGACAAATACGACAATGTTCGTCTCGGCATCACCGGTCGCCTCGACACCATTCAGGCCGCGGTGCTGCTCGAGAAGCTGAAGATTTTCGACGACGAGATCGCCGCCCGCAACAAGGTCGCCGATCGCTACGCCCGCAGTCTCGGTAACGTCGTGACGGTGCCGCGGGTGGCCGACGGCAATACATCGATCTGGGCCTGCTACACCATTCGCCTGCCCAAGGGGACGGATCGCGATGCCTTTACCAATGCGCTGAAGGCGCAGGGCGTGCCGACGGCGATCTATTACGCGAAGTCGATGCATATGCAGACGGCGTACAAGGACTATCCGGTGGTCGATGGCGGCCTGCCGGTGTCCGAGGCGTTGTCTGCCGATGTCATCAGCCTGCCGGTGCACGCCTATCTCGACGAGGCTACCCAGGAACGCGTCATTCAGGCCGTGCGCGACGCGCTGGCGTAAGGCTTTTGGCAGCCGCCACCCCCATCGATTGTCATTGCCGGCCCTGGCGCGCAATTGCGTGCTTGGAGCGGGCGATCCAGTATGCGGCATCGCTCGTGTGACACACCGCTACCTGTGTATACTGGGTCACCCGGTCAAGCCGGGTGACGACAACGGAGACGGGATCACTACAATCAACGCATGCTCGCACGCATTTTCACCGTCGGCGGATATACGCTGCTTTCGCGGATCACCGGGTTCGCGCGCGATATCATGCTCGCAGCGATTCTCGGTGCCGGCCCCGTGGCGGATGCGTTCTTCGTCGCACTACGGTTGCCCAATCATTTCCGAGCCATCTTCGCCGAGGGCGCCTTCAACGCCGCGTTCGTGCCGGCCTATGCGCATGTAAGCGGGAAGGGCGGCCAGGACGCCGCGCATCTGTTCGCCGATCGCATTTTTACGCTGCTGTTCGCCTCGCAGGTGGTGCTGCTGGTGCTTGCCATCGTGTTCATGCCGCAAGCCATGAGCATTCTCGCGCCGGGCTTCACCGACGATCCCGCCCAGCGCGCCCTGGCGATCGAGCTGACACGCATCACCTTTCCCTATCTCCTTCTGATCACGCTGGTGACGCTCTATGGCGGCATGCTCAATGTGATGCAGCGCTTCGCCAGCGCTGCGGCAGCATCGATTTTCCTCAACATCTCGATGATGGCGACGCTTGCGCTCGCGGCATTCTTCCCGAGTGCCGGCCATGCCGCAGCCTGGGGCGTCCTGATCTCCGGCGTGCTGCAATATCTCCTGCTCGCCGGCGACCTGCAGCGCCATGGCGGCCTGCCGCGCTTTGCCCCGCTGCGGCTGGACGAGGACATCCGCGGCTTCTTCCGCGCGCTCGGCCCGGCCACGCTCGGCTCCATGGGCACGCAGGTCGCGCTGTTCGCCGACACCATCATCGCGACCTTCCTGCCGGTCGGCGCGCTGTCGGCGCTGTATTACGCCGATCGCCTCAACCAGCTTCCCATCGGCGTCATCGGCATCGCCATCGGCACTGTGTTGTTGCCGGAAATGTCGCGGCGGATGGCGGCGAACGACCATCTCGGCGCCATGGGCGCGCAGCGCCGCGCTTTCCTGTTCACGCTGCTGTTTTCGCTGCCCTTCGTGGCTGCCTTTCTGGTCGTGCCCGATGTCATCATGCGTGCGATGTTCGCCCGCGGCGCCTTCAGCAAAGCCGATGCGGCAGTGGCAGCGGCGACACTCGCTGCGTACGCCATCGCATTGATTCCCTTTGTGATGATCCGCAGTGCCGTGGCGACATTTAACGCCCGCAAGGATACGACCACGCCGATGATCGCCGCACTCACCGGCATCGCCGTCAACGTCGTGCTGAAGATCATGCTCATGGGCTCGCTTGCACAGATCGGCCTTGCGCTCGGCACGGCGGCGGGCGCGTGGATCAATCTGCTGCTGGTGATTTTCTTCGCCATGCGCGCCGGTTATCTGGAATTCGACCGCGCGTTCCTGATCGCGCTTGGCAAGTTCGTTGTTGCGGGCCTTGTTCTGGCTGCGACATTGTGGGGCATTGCGCAACTGGCAGCGAAGCAATTCGCTGATGTTGTCACGCTCCGCGACGAAGCGACGCTGGGCGCCCTTATTGTCGTGACGTTTGTCGTCTACGGCATCTCGATCCTCGCGTTGTTCGGCAAGGGCTGGCTGCGCGATCTGGTACGGGCGAAATAAGCTCAGCCGTAGGGCGGATTCGCACAGCGTCATCCGCCGTTCTTCGCCACACGTCTTCGGCCCGTGGATTGCGGCTTCGTCTGATCCGTCCTACGATACTGTGATCGCCATGCTGCGCCGCCCACTTGCCGCTCTCCGACGGCTGTGTAGACTGTTTCTAAATTGCAGTCGGAGGACCCATGGCTTCTATCAAGGCGGATTCTATCAAGGCGGCTCCCATCAAGTTCGGCGTCGGACAGAGCGTCCTGCGCAAGGAAGATGACGCCCTGATCCGCGGCCGTGGCCGTTATACCGACGATCATGCTCCCTCGACGCTCCACGCTCTCGTGTTGCGCTCGCCTCATGCCCACGCCACTTTCACCATCGATGCGAGCGCAGCCCATGCCATGCCGGGTGTTGCTGCGATCCTGACTGCCGAAGACACCAAGGATCTCGGCGGGCTGCCCTGTCTGTTCAACCTTGAGGACAATCCGTTCACCGGTCCGGAATATCCCATCCTGACCGCCCGGGAAGTACGCCATGTCGGCGATGCCGTCGCTTTCATCGTCGCCGAGACGGTCGAGCAGGCGCGCGACGCCATCGAAGCGATCGCGGTGGAGTGGAAGACTCTCCCGTCGGTGAACGGTGTCGTGAATGCGGTTGCCAAGGGCGCACCGCAGGTATGGGAGAAGCATGCCGGCAACGTCCTGTTTGACGTCCCCATCGGCGACAAGAAGAAGGTGGATGAGATCTTCGCCAAGGCGCCTGTGACGGCCGAAGTGAAGATCGTGAATCCGCGCGTGGTCATCAACTATATGGAGACCCGCGCGGCGATCTGCGAATACGACGCCAAGCGCGATCACATGACGCTGACCATCGGCAGCCAGGGCAGTCATCGTTTGCGTGACATCCTCTGCGACAACGTCCTGAAGATGCCGAAGGACAAGATGCGCGTGATCTGCCCCGATGTCGGCGGCGGTTTCGGTACGAGGCTGTTTCCCTATCGCGAATATGCGCTGGTGGCGTTTGCCGCCAAGAAGCTCGGCAAGAACGTCAAATGGGCCGCCGATCGCACCGACCACTTCCTCGGCGATGCGCAGGGCCGCGACAACGTCACTCACGCCCGCATGGCGCTGAGCGAGGACGGCAAGTTTCTCGCCATGGATGTCGACCTGATGGCCGATATGGGGGCCTATCTCTCGACCTTTGGTCCCTATATCCCGCACGGCGGCGCCGGCATGCTGCCGGGCCTCTACGACATCCAGGCATTCCATTGCCGCGTCCGCACCATCTTCACCAATTCGGTGCCGGTGGATGCCTATCGCGGCGCCGGCCGCCCCGAAGCGGCCTATGTCGTCGAGCGTCTTGTCGATCAGTGCGCGCGCAAGCTCGGCATGTCGCCCGATGCCATCCGCCGCAAGAATTTCATTCCGCCGAAGGCGATGCCTTATACGACGGCAACCGGCAAGGTTTACGACAGCGGCGATTTCACCGCGCATATGAAGCGCGCGATGGATGTGGCGGCTTGGAAGGAGTTTCCGAAGCGCGCCAAGGCTGCCAGGAAGGAAGGACTCGTTCGTGGCATCGGCATGGCGACTTATGTGGAAGTCTGCGGCACCATGGGCGAGGAGACCGCCAATGTCGCGGTTGGTGCCGATGGCGACATCACCATCCTGATCGGCACGCAATCGACCGGGCAGGGCCATCACACCGCTTATGCGCAGATCGTTGCGGAACAGTTCGGCGTCGCGCCGGAGCGGGTGCATATCATCCAGGGAGATACCGCGAAGGTGGCGACCGGTCTCGGCACCGGCGGCTCGGCCTCGATCCCGTCCGGCGGCGTCAGCGTTCAGCGCGCGACGAGGCAGCTGGGCATCAAATTGAAAGAGCTGGCTGCGGACGTGCTGGAAACGAGCACGGCCGATCTCGAGATCGATGGCGGGGTCGTGCGCATTGCCGGTACCGATCGCTCAGTATCCTTCGCCGATCTCGCGCGGAAGACCGATCCGTCTAAGCTGAATGCGAGCGAGACGTTCAGCAGTGCCGACGGCACATTCCCCAACGGCACCCATTTGGTGGAAGTCGAAATCGATCCATCCACCGGCAAGATCCGAATCGTCAATTACGTCATTGTCGATGATTTCGGCGTCACGCTGAATCCGCTGCTGCTGGCGGGCCAGGTCCATGGCGGCACCATGCAGGGCATTGGTCAGGCGTTGATGGAGCGGGCGGTCTACGATCCCCATGACGGCCAGCTCGTCACCGGCACGTTCATGGACTACGCGCTGCCCCGCGCGGCGGATGGCGCCACGTTCTCGTTCGAGACGCACAACATTCCGTGCACGACCAATCCGATGGGCGTGAAGGGAGCAGGCGAGGCCGGGGCCATCGGTTCCTGTCCGGCGATCATGAACGCGATCATCGAAGGCCTGCATCGCGAATACAAGATCGAGCATATCGATATGCCAGCCACCCCCGAGCGGGTCTGGATGGCGATCCGCGAGCAGGAGCGGCTTCACACCCTCTGACAGACTGTCGCATCGCCGCGCCGGAATAGCCGGTGTCAGGCGGGGTTCACACGAATATTGCACATTACCCTTGGTCGAATTCCAAAGAAGGAAGGTCTTGATGAAATACGTATTTCTCGTCGCCAGCGCCCTTGTGCTCGGGGCCGGCGCCGTCTCGGCTCAGCAGGATATCGTCAAGGACCGTCAGACTCAGATGAAGGCCACCGGCCGCGCGCTTGGCGGCACGCTCAGCGCCATCGCAAAGGGCGACAAGCCCTATGACCAGGCCGCCGTCGATGCCGCCTTCGCGACCCTGACCGAGACCGCCACCAAGCTCCCGGCGCTGTTTCCGGACAGCACCAAGGGCCTGAAGGAAGGCAACGAATATTCCGCCTCGCCAAAGGTGTGGGACGACAAGGCGGGCTTCGCCGCGCATATCGCGGACTTCAGCAAGGCCGTTGCGGATACGAAGGCCAAGGTGAAGGATCTCGACAGCCTCAAGGCCAATGTCGGCGCCATCGGCAAGCAGTGCGGCAGCTGCCATGAGAATTATCGGCTGAAGAGCTGAGCAAAGCTCTGCCTTCATCCTGAGGAGCGGCCATCGGCCGCGTCTCCCAGCGAATGGCGTCGCCATTCGCTGGGGATGGTCGCCTAAGCGATACATGGTTCGAGACGGCGTTCTCACGCGAGAACGCCTCCTCACCATGAGGGCGGAGTTTCAGCGCAGTGGTTTTATCTTCCAGAATGACAGGCCTCCGCGTGCTGAAGCGCTTCCTCATCCTTTTTGCCTTTTTCTTTGCCGTCGGCCTCGGCGCCTATTGGTGGCTGACGATTCCGGCCACGGTCGCAGCCAGCACGCTGCCGGCGCACACGCCCGATGTCGCCAATGGCAAGCTGGTGTTCAACGCCGGCGGCTGTGCGTCATGTCATGCGACGCCCAAGCAGGATGACAAGCTGAGGCTTGGCGGTGGTCTGCCGCTGACATCGCCGTTCGGCACCTTCTACGCGCCGAACATCTCGCCAGATCCGACTGCCGGCATCGGCCGCTGGAGCGACGCGGATTTCGTCACGGCGCTGTTGAAGGGGACGTCGCCGAAGGGCGAGCATTACTTCCCGGCTTTCCCCTACACCTCGTATCAGAAGATGACCTCAGGCGATGCGCGCGACTTGTTCGCCTATATCAAGACGCTGCCGCAGGTCGCGGGCAAGGCGCCGGATCATGACGTCGGCTTTCCGTTCGACCTTCGCCGCAATCTCGGCGTCTGGAAGTGGCTGTTCCTCGACGGCAAGCCGTTCGTCGCCGACAGTTCGAAATCGCCGCAATGGAATCGCGGCGCCTATCTCGTGAACGCGCTCGGTCACTGTGCCGAGTGTCACAGTCCGCGTAATGTTCTCGGCGGCCTCGAGGAGAAACAGCGCTTCGCCGGCGGTCCCAATCCCGAAGGGCAGGGCTGGGTGCCCAACATCACCCAGAGAGGCCTCAAGGACTGGAGCGAAAAGGACATCGCCTATTTCCTGAAGACGGGCGAGACGCCGGAGGGCGACACGGCGGGCGGTTCCATGGCCCCGGTCATCCGCAACACCACGCAGCTCGACGACGACGACCGGGCCGCCATGGCGATCTATCTGAAGTCGCTGCCGGCGGTGGAGGGGCCGCCCAAGCCGGCCAGGAAGGGGTAGGGCAGCGTCCACCCGTCCGCTCGGTTGTCATCCCCGCGAAAGCGGGGATCCAGTAGACACCGCTCTTTCGTTTTGATCGCCAACGCCAGCGTGTACTGGACCACCCGCTTTCGCGGGCGGTGACAGGGATCAGCTTCGCCCTCCCACGCATGGACACCCGCCAAGCCATGTCCCCGTGGTGGTTTTCGTGCGCCGACTCACGTGTTTGTGTGATGCGGCACCTCGCAAACAGCGATTCTTGGAATTTTGATCTCCCGCGCCTCATGAACATCTTCAAAGCCGTGTCGCTGAAAATTGCCAGCACCATGGCCTTTGCCATTATGGGCGCGCAGGGGCGCTATCTCGGCACTGCCATCCCGCTCGGCGAGATTGTGTTCTGCCGTGGCCTGTTTGCGCTGATCCCGATCCTGCTGTTTTTCGGCTGGCGCGGGCAGCTCGGCGATGCCGCCCGCACCACGCGGTTCTCCGCCCATCTGGTCCGCGGCTCGTTCAGCGTCATCGGCACCTTCTGCACATTCGGCGCGCTGGCACGGCTGCCGATTGCCGACGTCACCGCCATCGCCTTCATCGCACCGTTGATCACCGTGGTCTTCGCGGCGATCTTTCTCAAGGAAAAGGTCTACGTCTATCGCTGGTCGGCGGTGGTGGTCGGTTTCTCCGGCGTCATCCTCATGCTGTCGCCGTATTTCCAGAACCACGCCGCGATCACCGGTTCGATGATGGTCGGTCTCGGCCTCGCGTTGCTCAACGCGTTTACCTCTGGCGGCGCCACCATCCAGATCCGGCGGCTCACCGCGACGGAATCCTCGTCCGCCATCGTGATCATCATGACCTTGATCGTGATGGCCGCGTCGCTGCTGACGGCGCCATTCGGCTGGGTCTGGCCATCGCATTTCGAGCTGGCGCTGCTGGTCGGCATCGGCGTTTGTGGGGGCCTCGGACAGATGCTGTTCACCGAAAGCTATCGCTATGCGCCGGCGTCCTTTCTCGCGCCGTTCGACTACACGGCGATGCTGTGGGCCTTCCTGCTCGGCTACTGGATGTTCGGCGAAGTGCCGACAACCTATGTCGTCTTCGGTGCCGTGATCGTCGCAGGTGCCGGCATCTTCGTCATCCTGCGCGAGCGCTATCTCGGCCTCAAGCGCCTGCGCGACACGCCGATGTCGCCGATCTCCACCATGGCGGATGACGAAGTCGATCCCGACGCGCCGGTGACCTTGCGCGTGAAATGACCAACTGTGATTGCTGCGCTGCACACTTTGTTCAGCTGCGGCATTTTTGAATTTGGAACATGCACAATGTGGCAGGTCTTGCTCCAGCCATGGGACTGCACTTAAATGCTGGCCGTCGTATCCACGCGACATCCCGTGCATGGCGGGTTCATCAGGCGGAATGATCGCGCAAGGATGCTTGCCGCGCAGGCCGTTGTCCCACACGAGCCGTCATCACTGGCGTTCAACAAAAGACGCTCCCGAACTCAAAGAGGTTACCAATGGTCAACCGCATGCAATTCTACATTGACGGCGCCTGGGTCGATCCCGTCGTCAAGAAATCGACGCCTGTCGTCAATCCGGCGACCGAAGAAGCGATGTATGAAGTTGCCCTCGGCTCCAAGGCCGATGTGGACAAGGCCGTTGCCGCCGCCAAGCGGGCCTTCGAGACTTTCTCGCAGACCACCCGTGAGGAGCGCGTCGCGCTGCTCGAGAAGATCATCGAGGCCTACAAGGCCCGCATGAAGGATATCGGCGCAGCCGTGTCCGACGAGATGGGCGCCCCGCTGCCGATGGCCGAGCGCCTTCAGGCCGGTGCCGGTCTCGGCCACCTGACCGCGACGCTCGACGTCCTCAAGACCTATCCGTTCGACGAGAAGCACAACCAGGCCGTCATCACCAAGGAGCCGATCGGCGTCGTCGGTATGATCACGCCGTGGAATTGGCCGCTCAACCAGATCGCCTGCAAGGTTGCGCCCGCCATCGCAGCCGGCTGCACCATGATTCTGAAGCCGTCGGAATTCACCCCGACCTCGGCTCTCATCTTTGCTGAAGTCCTGCACGAGGCCGGCGTGCCGAAGGGCGTGTTCAACCTCGTGAATGGCCTCGGTCCTGAGGTTGGTGTCGCCATGAGCGAGCATCCGGATATCGACATGGTGTCGTTCACTGGCTCGACCCGCGCCGGCATCGACGTCGCCAAGCGCGCCGCCAACACCGTCAAGCGCGTCAGCCAGGAACTCGGGGGCAAGTCGCCGAACGTGATTCTGGAAGGCGCGGACTATGTGAAGGCGGTCACCGGCGGCGTCGCGCACATGTTCAACAACTCCGGACAGTCGTGTAACGCGCCGTCGCGCATGATCGTGCCGCAAGGCGCGATGAAGGAAATCGCGGCCATCGCGAAGGCCCAGGCCGACAAGACCAAGGCCGGCGATCCGCGTGCCGACGGCACCGTGATCGGCCCGGTGGTCAATCGCGGCCAGTGGGACAAGATCCAGGGTCTGATCCAGAAGGGCATCGACGAAGGCGCGACGCTGGTTGCCGGCGGCCCCGGCCTGCCGGAAGGCGTCAACAAGGGCTTCTATGTCCGCCCGACGATCTTCGCCGATGTCACCGAGAACATGACCATTGCCCGCGAGGAAATCTTCGGGCCGGTGCTCGTGATCATGGGCGCCAAGGACGAAGCCGACGCGCTCCGCATTGCCAATGACACACCGTATGGCCTCGCTGGCTATGTCTCGGCCGACACCATCGAGTCCGCCCGCAAGTTCGGTCGCCGCATCCGCGCCGGCAATGTCAATCTGCAGGGCGCACCGAACGACCGCACCGCGCCGTTCGGCGGTTACAAGCAGTCCGGCAACGGCCGTGAATGGGGCAAGGCCGGCCTCGAGGATTTCCTCGAGATCAAGGCCATCGCAGGCTACGACGCGGCGTAAGACCGCGTCTCGAAGCGTCATGCTTCGTGACTGAAAACGCCGGAGCGAAAGCTCCGGCGTTTTTGTTTGCTGCAGCCGTAGGGCGGATCAGCCGAAGGCGTAATCCGCCGCGGAGTTTCAGCGATGACCTCGGCCGGCGGATTACGCTGCGCTCATCCGCCCTACGATGTGGAACTAGCCGCCCGGCGCCCCCTGCGTGTTCACATACACCGCATAGATCGACTGGCTCGCCGCCATGAACAGCCGGTTACGTTTCCTTCCGCCGAAACACACATTCGCGCAGCGCTCCGGCAGCGCGATCCGCCCGATCGGCGTGCCGTCCGGCGCGAACACCATCACGCCGTCGAGTTCAGGCGTTCCCATGCCCCAACCGCACCACAGATTGCCGTCGACATCGCAGCGCATGCCGTCCGGCGTGCCTGGGCCGGCATCGATAGCGATGCGCTTGTTTCTAAGCGTTTTGCCATCGGGCGCGACATCGTAAGCGAGGATTTTGCGTGTCGGCACGCCGCGCGACTCCACGATGTAGAGGATCGTCTCGTCCGGCGAAAAGCACAATCCGTTCGGGGCAAGGATGTCGTCGGCGACGATGCTCGGCTGCAGCGTTTCGCCGTCAATGCGATAGACGTTCATGCCGATCTCGGACGGTGCCTTGTTGCCTTCGTAATCGCTCAGGATGCCAAAGGCGGGATCCGTGAACCAGATCGAGCCGTCCGATTTCACCACCACATCATTCGGCGAATTCAGGCGCTTGCCCTCGAAGTTGTCCATCAGCACGGTGATGCTGCCGTCATATTCGGTGCGGATCAGGCGGCGGCCATGCTCGCAGGTGATCAGCCGGCCCTGCTGGTCGCGCGTGTTGCCGTTGGCGTAGTTCGACGGCCTGCGGAAATCGCTGACCGCACCGGTCTCTTCGTCCCAGCGAATGATGCGGTTGTTGGGAATGTCGGAGCAGAGCAGATAGCGGCCATCGCCGAACCAGACCGGACCTTCCGCCCAGCGCAGGCCGGTGGCGATACGTTCGACGGCGCCGAGCTTGATCCAGTATTTCTCGAAGCGGGGATCGAGGGCGGTGATGGCGGGGTCTGGATAGGAGGTTGCCGGCTGCCAGCCGCGCGATGACGTATCGGACATTGGCGTCTCGTTCACTGTCGTTTCCTCGGATGCGTTTGCTAGCATCGGCAGGGATGGGCGGCAAGCAATGCCGGTCGCGCTGCCTTGCTGAGACGCCGACGCTGCGTCATACTTGTCTGACAACTGACAACATCATGAGGGACGGGAATGCCAAGGATCTTGATGACGGGCGCATCGGGTGGCATCGGCACGCGTTTGCGCGAACTCCTGCCGCCGATCTATCCGGATCTCGTCCTCAGCGATCTCGCAACGCCGCCGAGCCTGAAGTCGGACGAGATGTTCAAACAGGCCGACCTCGCCGATCTCGCTGCCGTTGAGGCCATTTGCGAGGGTGTCGATGGCATCCTGCATTTCGGCGGTTTCTCGGTGGAGGGGCCGTGGGACACCATCCTGCAGGCCAATATTGTCGGCTGCTACAATCTGTTCGAAGCGGCACGAAGGAAGGGCGTCAGGCGCATCGTGTTCGCGTCGTCGAACCATGCCGTCGGTTTCTATCCGCGCTACAGCAAGATCCCGCCGGACGTCACAGCGCGGCCGGACAGTCGCTATGGCGTCAGCAAGGTATTTGGCGAGGCGCTCGGCGCGCTCTATGCCGACAAGCACGGCCTCTCGGTGACATGCCTGCGCATCGGTAATTTCGGCGACGTTCCGCTCGACAAACGCCGCCTCTCGATCTGGCTGAAGCCGGAGGATCTGGTTCAGCTCTGCCGTATCGGGCTCGAGCATCCCGGTATCCATTTCGAGGTGTTGTACGGCGCCTCCTATAACGAGCGCGCCTGGTGGGACAACACGCGCGCTTATGAGCTCGGCTATCGCCCGACCGGACGCGGCGAGGATCATCGCGCGCACGCGATGGCGGAGCAGGCCAAGCTGAAGCCCGATCCGGTCGGCGATTTCTATCAGGGCGGTGCCTTTTGCAGCGCCGAGTTTTCGGGAGATTTCAGCAAGATCTGGGCGCCGAGATCGTCGGATGAGTAGAGCGGAAGCATGATGGCGCCGGAGCGAAACCCATCGGCCGAGCTTGCCACATCGGACGAAATGATGGGTTTCGTTGCACTCCACCCATCCTATAGCTCCGTGCCCCGCATTGACATCCTTCCCCATCGCTCCATAAGAACCATTCAAAACAAGCATTGGGAACGCGAGAATGGCCGACGGATTGCGCAAGGGGCTCACGAGTTACGGCGATGCCGGCTTTTCGCTGTTTCTGCGAAAAGCCTTCATCAAGGCGATGGGCTATTCCGACGATGCGCTCGATCGTCCCATCGTCGGCATCACCAACACCCATAGCGATTACAATCCCTGCCACGGCAACGCCCCGCAGATCATCGAGGCGGTGAAGCGCGGCGTCATGCTGGCCGGCGCGCTGCCGATGGTGTTCCCCACCATCTCCATCGGCGAAAGCTTTGCGCATCCGACATCCATGTATCTGCGCAACCTGATGGCGATGGATACGGAGGAGATGATCCGCGCCCAGCCGATGGACGCCGTGGTGGTGATCGGCGGTTGCGACAAGACGTTGCCGGCACAGATCATGGCGGCGCTGTCCGTCGATCTGCCGACGGTGGTGATCCCGGTCGGCCCCATGGTGGTCGGCCATCACAAGGGCGAAGTGCTCGGCGCCTGCACGGATTGCAGGCGCATGTGGGGCAAGTTCCGCGCGGGGGAGATCGATCAGCAAGAGATCGACGACGTGAATGCGCGCCTCGCGCCATCCGTCGGCACCTGCATGGTGATGGGCACGGCCTCCACCATGGCCTGCATCACCGAAGCCATGGGTCTGTCCCTCCCCATGAGCGCGACCATTCCGGCGCCGCATGCGGAGCGCTTCCGTTCTGCGGAGGCCAGCGGCAAGGTTGCGGCCGAGCTTGCGAGGAACAAAGGTCCGAAGCCGAGCGAATTCCTGACGCCGGGCTCGTTCCGTAACGCGCAGGTGGTGCTGCAGGCGATCGGCGGCTCCACGAACGGCCTGATCCACCTCACCGCGATGGCGAACCGTACGCCGAACCGCATCGACCTCGGCGCCTTCGACGATCTCGGACGTGACGTGCCTGTGCTGGTCGATCTCAAGCCCTCGGGCGATCACTACATGGAGCACTTCCATCACGCCGGCGGTGTGCCCAAACTGATGGAGCAGCTTGGCGATCTCATCGATCTCGATGCGAAGTCCGTCACCGGCCAGACGCTGCGAGAGATCGTGGCTAAGGCCGAGGACGTGCCGGGGCAGGACGTGATCCGCTCCAAGGACAATCCCATCAAGCGCGAAGGTGGCCTCGCCATCCTGCATGGCAATCTCGCGCCGCGCAGCGCCGTCATCAAGCACGCGGCGGCCTCTCCCAAACTGCTTCAGCACACCGGCCGCGCCGTCGTGTTCGAATCCGTCGAGGACATGACCAACCGGATCGATGATCCCGATTTCGATGTGAATGCCGATGACGTGCTGGTTCTGCGCAATGCCGGCCCCAAGGGTGCGCCCGGCATGCCCGAGGCCGGCTATCTGCCGATCCCGAAAAAGCTCGCGCGGGGCGGGGTGAAGGATATGGTGCGCATCTCCGACGCGCGCATGAGCGGCACGGCTTTCGGCACCATCGTGCTGCATATCACGCCGGAAAGCGCCGTGGGTGGTCCGCTGGCGCTGGTGCAGAATGGCGACATGATCCGGCTCGATGTCGCCAACCGGTCAATCGATCTCCTGGTGGATGAGGCGGAGCTCGCGAAGCGGCAGGCGGCGCTGCCGAAGCCGGAAACGCCGGACTGGGCGAAACGCGGCTACGCACATCTGTTCCACGCGACGATCCTGCAGGCCGATGAAGGCTGCGATTTCGACTTCATGACGGGTGAGGGGAAGCAGTAACTCTCACTGTCATCACCCGGTTGACCGGGTGACCCAGTAAAAACTGTAGCTCATGAGGTTACTGGATCGCCCGGTCAAGCCGGGCGACGACAGTGAGTGTGTGAGGCGATCACGCCTTCTCGAACTCCGTCCTCACATCAGCAATATCTGCCAGCGTCGGCAATCCCGCTTCATTCCCCAGTTTCTGGATCTTGTGCGTCGAGGCCGCCCGGGCGAACTGGAAATGCTCCGACCAGCTCGCGCCGGGATTGGCGAGATATGAATACACGTAAGCCCCGTGAAACACGTCGCCAGCGCCGTTGGTGTCAATCACACGCTCGCGCGGGATCGGATAGGCGGGTTGCGTATGCACAGTGCCTGCTTCGTCATACCAGAGCAGTCCCTTCTCGCCGAGCGTGACGCCGCCGACGCGGCAGCCGCGGCCCTTGAGATAGTCCAGCATCTTTTCCGGCGTCAGGTCCATCTGCTCGCACAGGCGTTCGGCGACGATGGCGACGTCGATATATTCCAAGAGCTCATGCGTATTGGTGCGCAGACCGCCGCCATCCAGCGAGGTGAGGATGCCGGCCTCGCGGCACAGTTTCGCATAATGGATCGCCGCGTCCGGCTGGTGCCCGTCCACATGCAGCGCGCGGCAGGCGCCCAAATTCAACAGCGGGAACGGATGGATGTGCTCGTCGTCGCGGCAGCGCACGATGGCGCGCTTGCCGTCCTTCGGCATAATGAAGGACAGCGACGATGACGCCACCTTGCGCGGATGAATCTCGATATTGTACTTCGCGCTCATGTCCATGAACATGCGCCCGAGCCAGTCATTGGCCACGGTGGCGATCAGGTCGGGCACGATGCCGAGCTTGGCGCAGCAGAACGCCGCGGTGACGGCATTGCCGCCGAACGACACGGCGTAGTCGGAGGCGACATGCTTCTCGTCGCCGGTGGGCATGTGGTCGGTGATGAAGGTGACGTCGATATAGGTCTGTCCGATAAAGAGCGCTTTCATGGATCCGTCCGTCGCGTCAGGGTGATGGCGGTGCGGCCCCCGGGCATCGGCCACATCGGTAGCTTAACAGCCGTGGCGCTTCCCGCCATGGAAATTGTGCGATGCCGCACGAGTGCCGCCCATCCTGTCTGTGCCGCGGTCGTGGCCGCACTGGGGCAAATCGCGCCAAGTGTCTGCGGCGTCTTGACCGGCCGACCGTAAAAGCTGGCATAGTGGCGCAGCAAGAAACGGGAGGAGATAACCATGATCACCGGACTGGATCATGTCGTCATTCTGCTGAACGATCTGGAGGCCGGCATCGCCGCTTACCAGACCTTGTTCTCGCGCAAACCCGCCTGGCGCAGCACCAGCGAGGGTGCCGAACTGGCGATTTTCACGCTGGCTAACATGTCCGTCGAGCTGTTGGCCCCGCAGGGCGATGGCACGGCGGCGAACCGCATCCGTGCGGTGCTGCCGGAAAGCGGTGCCAGCCTCGCCAGCATCTGTTTTGCGACCAATGATATCGCGAAGATGCATCGCCGCCTCGATCGCGTGGCTCTGAAGCCCGACCCGATTGCCGAGGTCGAGAGCCGGGATCGTGACACCGGCGCCACGCTGTCCTGGAAGCGCACCCGCGCCGCCACCGATCACACCCGCGGCGTGCGCCAGTTCTTCCTCGAGCTGAATGGCGAGCGCCCGGCTTCGGCCAGCACCAGCGAGACGCCAGTCATCGGCCTCGATCACATCGTCGTCGCCACGCAGGATCCCGAACGCGCTGCCGCGCTCTATGGTGCACGCCTCGGCCTCGATCTCGCGCTGGACCGCTCCAATCCGGACTGGGGTCACCTGATGTTCTTCCGCTGTGGCGATCTCATCGTCGAGCTGGTCAAGCGTCCGCACGATCAGGGCGATATCCATCGCGACGTGTTGTGGGGCATGACATGGCGCGTGACCGATATCGATGCGACGCGCGAACGCCTGCTGGCCGCTCATGTCACCGTCTCCGAGGTGCGGAGCGGTCGCAAGCCGGGCACCCGCGTCGCCAGCCTGCGCGACGGCACGCTCGGTATTCCGACGCTACTGATCGAGCGGGAGGAAAGGGAGAGCTGAAGCCTGCTACGCCACCTTCAATGTCTCGATCCCGCTGACATCGACGTTCTGCTCTGCGTGCCAGGTGTCATAGGCGCCTTGCATCCGAACCCAAATGCCTGCGCCGTTACCGAACAATTTGCCGATCCGTACCGCCACTTCCGGCGAGATCGGCTTCTTCTCTTCGAGGATGTCATGCAAATGCTGGCGTGAAATCCCCAGCAGGCGAGCGATCTCGGTTTTTGAGCGATCGACGGCCGGAATAACATCTTCGCGCAGAATTGCGCCTGGGTGAGTTGGGCAGCGGGACGCACTACGTTTGGTAATCTGTTCAGCCATTGCGGTTCTCCTAGTGATACTGCTCAAAATCGATGCGCCACGCATCGCCGGCTTCGAATTCGAAGGTGAGACACCATGGTCCGTTGACGTGAACCGAATAGCGCTGCGGTTTGCCGCGCAGCGGATGAAAATTAAATCCAGGCAGGCCCATGTCGTTCGGCGTGGCGGCGACATCCAGCATGTCCAGCCTGCGCAAAATGCGCCCATGCATCTTCTTGTCGATCTTTGCCGGCGTTTTCTTGCTCCAGAGCTCATTCAGTCCGGGATGAATGAAAGACCGGATCACGGGCGCCTCGCAGGAGATCACGCCCTTGAAATGTAAGCTGATGGCTTACATTGTCAAGCCGGGTACTGGTTATCGCACGAAATGCGATACCCCCTGCCACAGCAGCACGATCGAGATCACCAGCAGCATGGCATAGGCGATGTTGTAGAACAGGTCGGTAGGCGTGTGCTTCACCAGCCAGATGCCGGCAAAATTGGCGAGCACGGCCGCCGGCAAGAGCAGCAGCGATGTCGCGAAATTCGCCGTGTTGAATTGTCCAAGCGCCAGATAGGGCACGATCTTCAGCGCATTCACGATGGCGAAGAAAATCGTCATGGTGCCGACCAGCACCAGCTTCGGCAATCGTTGCGGCAGCACATAGACCTGAAACGGTGGGCCGCCCGCCTGGGTCATGAAAGACGTGAAGCCCGACACTGCGCCCCAGAACACGCCCGCAACCGGGCCCATGCGGCGCGGTTCGATCTGGGCGCGCTTGCGCCAGACATCGATGACGAAGACAAGGCCGATCAGGCCGACGGTGATCCGCACCGCGTTATCGGAAATGACGGAGGCAAGCAGCCACGCGATCGCCATGCCGATGATGGCGCCGGGCAGCATGATCTTCAGATTCGAGGCATCCCATTCGCGGCGATAGACATAAAGCGAAATGAGATCCTGGGTGATCAGTACCGGCAGCAGAAGGGCGGCTGCTTCGAGCGGCGGCAGATACAGAGCGAGCAGGGGTGTCGCCGCGATCCCGACACCGGCAAAGCCGCCTTTGGACAGGCCGAGGAACAGCACCGCCGGAATGGCGACGAGATAGAAGAACGGGTCGGTGATGATGGTAGGCACGGCGGGATCCGGTTGGGCCGCGCTGTGATAGCGACGTGTCGGCTAAAAGGCGATGGATGTTTGTGCATACTCGCCAGAACGTATGCGGTTCTCAATGCTGCGACCGCATGCTACACGCGATGAGGTTGCCGGTGTGATCCATCATACCGGTCGATGACAGGGATAAGGTTTGGCCAAGAAACAAGCGACCAGGCAAACGATCCGGACAAGGTCGACCAGGGCAGGCAAGTCGACGGGCAGGGCCCAGAGGTGGCAGCGAGACCCCGAGGGTATGCGGTTGCGTATCCTGGAGGCGGCGACCAAGGAATTCGCCACGCGCGGCCTGGCTGGTGCGCGTGTCGATCGCATCGCGGCGGCCGCTGGCGCCAACAAACGCATGCTGTATTACCACGTCGGCAAGAAGGACGATCTCTATCTGGCGGTGCTGGAAGGCACCTATGCCAAAATCCGTGCCGAGGAGCGCACGCTCGATCTCGAACACCTCGATCCGCCCGAGGCGATCGAGAGCCTGATCACCTTCACCTGGAACTACTTCATCCGCAATCCGGAATTCCTTGCGCTGCTCAATACCGAGAATCTGGAGCGCGCCAGACACCTCAAGCGGTCCGACAAGGTGAAGTCGATGCATTCGCCTTTCGTGGAGATGATCCGCGAAGTTGTCGTGCGCGGCGTGGCAAGCGGCGACTTCAAGGTCGCGATGGACCCGGTGCAGCTCTACATTTCCATCGCCGGTCTCAGCTTTTTCTACATCGGCAACAATGCCACGCTGAGCGTGATCTTCGGCCGCGATTTGCTTGCGAAGGATGCCAAGGACGAGCGGCTGGCGCATATGGTGTCGCTCATTCTGGGCGCGCTGACAGGTCGCTCGGCCGCTGAGATTCCCGTGCCTGGATCTCAGCCTGTCATCCCCGCGAAAGCGGGGATCCAGTAGCCTCTGCAGCTTCCGATCAAGCGCTGCTTTCGGCGTTTACTGGATCGCCCGGTCAAGCCGGGCGCTGACAGATGGAGGCTTGTAAACAGCTTATCCAGCTGATTTCATTCCATAATTTTCCGTAATTAATCACCCAATTGACAACGCAACCGCTGTGGTTAGTATTTATCCAACGAGTTAATTGCGACCGCGAAGCCGGCCAACTGGGAGACGAGACGCGTGAGTGAGAAAAAGGCGCCAGGGGCAGTGACAAGACTGCTGAATTCATCCTGGTTGCGCCCGTTCATCTTTCTGCTGTTCATCATCGCGGCGTGGGATCTCTCGATCCGTATCTTCGGCATTCCGGCCTATCAGATCCCGGCGCCGATGGATGTGGTGAAGGTGCTCTATACCGATTGGCCCGAGTTGCTGGCGCAGTCGTGGCCGACCACTTATGCGACGCTGCTCGGCTTCCTGGCTTCGGCCGTGTTCGGCATTCCGGTCGCGATGCTGATCGCGGGATCTCGCACGGTGGAAAGCTATGTCTATCCGCTGCTGGTGTTCTCGCAGTCGATCCCGAAGGTCGCCATCGCGCCGCTGTTCGTCGTGTGGTTCGGTTTCGGCATCGTGCCGAAGATCATCGCTGCCTTCCTGCTTGGTTTCTTCCCGGTGGTCGTCTCCGCGGTGCAGGGCTTCAAGTCGGTCGATCCCGACATGGTCGATCTCGCCCGCGCCATGAAGGGCAGCCGCATGCGTGTGTTCTGCGCAGTGAACCTGCCGCACGCTTTGCCGGCGATCTTCTCGGGCCTCAAGGTGTCGGTCACGCTCGCCGTCGTCGGGGCGGTGGTCGGCGAGTTCGTGGGCTCCAATTCAGGCATCGGTTATGTCCTGCAACGTTCGATCGGCACTTTCGACCTGCCGACCATGTTTGCGGCTCTCGTTATTCTCGCGCTGCTCGGCGTGATCCTGTTCTGGCTGGTCGATCGCATCGAGCGTATCGCCATTCCATGGCACGTCAGCCAGCGCGCTGATGTTTTCGTCGCGTCCTGACCGGGCGCCAATATCCAAAAAGCGGCCCGGTCTAACGGGCCGCCTTCACCTGCTTCAAAGGGAGGCTGACTATGCTGAAATGGGTTACCGCTGTTTCGACTGCTGCGATCGCTGCGACGATCGCCTTCGCCGCGCCGGCCGCTGCCGCCGACAAGGTGACGCTGATGCTCAACTGGTATGTCTATGGCGAGCACGCGCCGTTCTATTACGGCAAGGCCAAGGGCATCTATGCCGCTGAAGGCATCGATCTCGACATTCAGGAAGGCCGCGGTTCGGCTGCGACCACCCAGGCCGTTGCCGCCAAGAGCGTGAATTTCGGCTACGTCGACGTTCCCACCATGATGCGCGCTGCCGTGAAGGGCGCACCCGTCATTTCCACCGGCGTGCTGCTGCAGACCTCGCCGATGTCGGCGATGGGCTTCGTCGACAAGAACATCAAGAAGCCGGAAGACATCAAGGGCAAGACCGTCGCCATCACCCCCGCGGACTCGATGACCCAGATCTGGCCGCTGTTCCTCAAGAAGGCCGGCCTCAAGGAATCCGATTTCAAGACCGTTGCCGGCGATGGTCAGACCAAGCTGAACGCCGTCATCAACGGCCAGGCCGATCTGCTGCTCGGCTACGTCATGGACCAGTCCATGAAGATCAAGGACGCCACCGGCAAGGATGTGTTCCCGATCAAGTTCGCGGATTACGGCATTCACCTCGTTTCGTCGGGCATCATCTCCAACACCGATTGGGTGAAGGCGAACCCTGACCTCGTGAAGCGCTTCATGTCGGCCACCACCAAGGCCGTCGAAGCGGCCTCGAAGGACCCGAAGGCGGCCGCCCAGTCGATCCTCGATGCAAATCCGAAGGGCGGCAAGATCGATACCCTGACTCAGGGTTTCGAACTGACCATCCCGCTCTACACCACCCCGGAAACCAAAGGTAAGCGCCCGTTCCAGGTCACCGACCAGAACATGAAGGACTCGGTCGATCTGATGGTCGAGTACGGCGGTCTGGAAGCCAAGGCCAAGGATAATCCGAAGGCCTTCTACACCAACGACTATCTGCCGAAGTAAGCGCGACAGGGACGACTGCGATGACTGCAACACTGAGGGCCACGAACAAAATGAGCGTCGATCAACCCAGCGCGCATCTTCGTGTCGTGTCGGAACAGCCGCAGTCGTCCAACGCCACGGGGATTCACCTCGCCGGCGTGTCGAAGACTTACGGGACCGGCGACGGCCAGGTGCAGTCGCTGCGTCCTCTCGACTTTCACATCAATGACGGCGAGTTCTTCGTCGTGGTCGGTCCTTCCGGCTGCGGCAAGTCCACGCTGCTCAAGCTGATCTCGGGCCTTCTTGCGCCGACGACCGGAGAGATCCATGTCGATGGCAAGAAGGTCACCGAGCCCCATGGCGATGTCGGCATCGTGTTCCAGAACGCACTGCTGCTGCCGTGGCGGAATATCCTCAACAACGTCCTCATGCCGATCGACATGAAGAATCTTTCGCGCGAAAAATACATTCCGCGCGCGAAAGAACTGCTCAAGATGGTCGGCCTTGAGGGCTTCGAGAAGAAGCTGCCGTGGCAGCTCTCGGGCGGCATGCAGCAGCGTGCCTCGATCTGCCGTGCGCTGGTGCACGATCCCAAGATCATGATGATGGACGAGCCCTTTGGCGCGCTCGATGCGATGACCAGAGAAAAGATGAACGTCGAGCTGTCACGCATCCAGCGTACCACCGGCAAGACCATCCTGCTCATCACCCACTCGATTCCGGAGGCGGTGTTCCTCGCCGACAAGGTGCTTGTCATGACCGAGCGTCCGGGCGGCATCGCTGCGATCTACGACGTGCCGCTCGGCCGCGAGCGCACGCTCGATGTGATGTCGAACCCGATCTTCACCGATCTGGTCGCCCGCATCCGCAAGCACTTCATGACCAACAGCGCGCTGGATTGATGATGCGTGCTGCGAAGCAATCCTGCCGTCGCCGCGACGCGCGTTCTGACTTCTCCCCGCTTGCGGGGAGAAGGTGGCCGCGCGGAGCGCGGACGGATGAGGGGGACTCTCCGCGGGCTCCGAGCATGTGGAGGCTCCCCCTCACCCGACGCCCACATGCTTTGCATGCGGACGTCGACCTCTCCCCGCAAGCGGGGAGAGGTCTGGAGAGGGCATGACCATGTCCACCACACCACGCGTCGCCTTGCGAGATATCACGCTGTTCGAACGCCCGACGGCGTTCGTGCGGCCGTTTCGCTTTGGCAGCGTAACGGTTCATGCCGCGCCGCAGGCTTTTACGCGCGTCGAGCTTGAGGTCGAGGGCAGGGGCGTGTTCGTCGGCGCCTCCGCCGAGTTGATGGTGCCGAAATGGTTCGACAAGCGGCCGCATCTGTCCATCGACGACACCGTGAACGAGCTGCGCCGGTCGCTGGCGATTGCGAGGGACCTCTATCGCGCGCAGTCCGGTTACATCACCGCTTTCGGTCTGCATGCCGCCTGTATTGGCGCGCAGATGAAGGCCTGCGCCGAACTGGATATCCCGCCGTTGGCAGCCGCCTTCGGCCCCGCGGAGATCGACAAGGCCGTGCTCGATGCCTTGCTGCGGGGTCTCGGCACCGACTTCTTCTCCGGCATGAAGGCCAACGTCGCCGGTCTCACATCGCGTCTCGCGCCCGATCTCGGCGCCGATGACATCGCCGCCTTCCTTGCCAGCCGCCGCCGCCTGCCGCGCGTGGCGCTGCGTCACACTGTTGGCCTCGATGATGTGATCGAAGGTGAGGGCGGTGTTGCCGATCTCAATGAGAATTCAGGCGCGCATTACTTCAAGCTGAAGATGAATGGCGATCCCGACGCGGACGCCGGACGCCTGACGCGGATCGGCAACGCGCTCGCCACGCTGCCTTACGATTATCAGGTCACGCTCGACGCCAATGAGCAATATGCCGATCTCGAAGCGCTCTGTTCACTCGTCGATCGTCTCGACAAGGACGCCGCGCTGGCGCCGATCGCATCGAAGCTGCTCTATATCGAGCAACCGATGCCGCGCGACATCACGCGCGAACAGCCTCTCGGTCTGCTGAGCTCGCGCGCCTTCATCATCGACGAAGCCGATGACAGCTGGGATGCGTTTCCCGCCGCGAAACAGCTCGGCTATCGCGGCATCTCCTCGAAATCCTGCAAGGGCTTTTACAAATCTATCGCCAATGCCACGCGCGCCGCGGCGTGGAGCGCGCAGGGCAGGCCGTATTTCATCACCGGCGAGGATCTCACCTGCCAGGCCGGCCTCGGTGTGCAGCAGGATCTCGCGCTCGGCGCGCTGATCGGCGTCACCCATGCCGAGCGCAACGGTCATCACTACGTCGATGGTTTCGGCTTCGCGCCTGCAGGCGAGGCCGAGGCTTTCCTCCAGGCCCATCCCGATCTCTACAGCCGCGATGAGGATTTCATCCGCCTGCAGATCCATGACGGCGATCTCCTCACGGGATCGCTTACCGCTCCCGGATTTGCATCCGGCGCACATCCGGACTGGACGGCGCTTCAGCCGCTTGCAGTCCCCCAAACTGAAGTTCTCCAGGAGTTCTGACTATGGCTGTCCACCGCCTCGGCATCATCATGAACGGCATCACCGGCCGTATGGGTCTCAACCAGCACCTGATCCGCTCGATCGTCGCGATCCGCGCACAGGGCGGCGTGACGCTGAAGAATGGCGACCGCATGATGCCCGATCCGATTCTCGTCGGCCGCAATGCCGAGAAAATCGAAGGCCTCGCCAAGCGTTTCGGCATCGAGCGCTGGACTACCGATCTCGACAAGGCGCTGCAGGACCCGAAGGACACCATCTTCTTCGACGCCGCCACCACCCAGGCGCGTCCGGGCCTGCTGCAGAAGGCGATCGCGGCCGGCAAGCACATCTATTGCGAGAAGCCGATTGCGACCAACCTTGCCGAAGCGCTCGATGTCATCAAGGTCGCCAATGCCAAGGGCCTCAAGCATGGCACCGTGCAGGACAAGCTGTTCCTGCCCGGCCTGAAGAAGCTGGCAATGCTGCGCGACAGCGGCTTCTTCGGTCGCATGCTCTCGGTGCGCGGCGAGTTCGGCTATTGGGTGTTCGAAGGCGACTGGCAGGAAGCCCAGCGCCCGTCCTGGAACTACCGCGCCGAAGACGGCGGCGGCATGATCCTCGACATGGTCTGCCACTGGCGCTACGTGCTCGACAACCTGTTCGGCGAGGTCGAGGCGCTGACCTGCCTGGGAACGACGGATATTCCGGAGCGCTGGGACGAGCAGGGCAAGAAGTACAAGGCGACCGCGGACGACAGCGCCTACGCCACCTTCCAGCTCAAGGGCGGCGTCATCGCCCACATGAACATGTCCTGGGCCACGCGCGTCTATCGCGATGACCTCGTCACCTTCCAGGTCGACGGCACCCATGGTTCGGCCGTGGCCGGCCTCACCGAGTGCATGATCCAGGCCCGCCAGGCGACGCCGCGTCCGGTCTGGAATCCTGACGAGAAGCGCAACCACGACTTCTATGCCGACTGGCAGAAGGTTCCCGACAACGCCGTCTATGACAACGGCTTCAAGGAGCAGTGGGAGATGTTCATCCGCCACGTGGTCGAGGATGCGCCCTACAAGTACACGCTGCTTGAAGGCGCCAAGGGCGTGCAGACGGTGGAAGCCGCGCTCACGAGCTGGAAGGAGCGCCGCTGGGTCGACGTTCCCGCGCTCAAGGTCTGAGGTTCGCCATGAACAAGCCAGTCCAGTCCACCACCGGCTCATCGCTGTCGCTGAAGCTGCCGACCGCCGATCGCAGCATCGAGACCTATCGTCTCGCGGCCTCGCGCGCGTTCCCGGCCAGGCTGAGCGGCACGCTCAACCGCGTTGCCTTCTCGGCCGCGCATGTGGTGGCCGATCCGCTTGCCGAATGCGATCCGTGGCTCAATCAGGCCATCGATTGGGACAGGACCATCGCGTTCCGTGAGCATGTGTGGGATCTCGGCCTCGGCGTCGCCGAGGCCATGGACACCGCCCAGCGCGGCATGGGTCTGGACTGGCCGGCTTCGCTCGAACTGATCACGCGTTCGGTGAATGCCGCGAAGCCCCGCAACGGCCTCGTGTTCTCCGGCGCCGGCACCGACCACCTCGCGGTGGAAGATGCGAAGTCCATCGACGATGTCATCAAGGCCTATGAGCAACAGTTCGAAGCCATCGAAAAGGTCGGCGGCCGCATCATCCTGATGGCGTCGCGGGCGCTCGCCAAGATCGGCAAGAATGCGGACGACTACGCGAAGGTCTATGACCGCATTCTGTCGCAGTCGCAGAACCCGGTGATCATTCATTGGCTCGGCGACATGTTCGATCCCGCGCTGTCGGGTTACTGGGGCACCTCGGATCTCGGCAAGGCGATGGACACCGCGGTGGACGTGATCAACCGCAACGCCGCCAAGGTCGATGGCGTAAAAATCTCGCTGCTCGATGCGCAGCGCGAGATCGACATGCGCCGCCGCCTCAAGCCCGACGTGAAGATGTATACCGGCGACGACTTCAATTATGCCGAACTGATCGCCGGCGACGACAAGGGCTATTCCCACGCGCTGCTCGGCATCTTCGATGCCATCGCGCCGGCGGCGTCCTATGCGCTGTCGCGTCTCGCGGCAGGCGATGAAGCCGGCTTCCACGATGTGCTCGGCCCAACCGTTCCGCTGTCGCGTCACATCTTCAAGGCGCCGACGCGGTTCTACAAGACCGGCATCGTCTTCATGGCCTATCTCAACGGCCATCAGGACCACTTCACCATGATCGGCGGCCAGGAGAGCACGCGCTCGACCCAGCATCTCGCCGAACTGTTCCGCCTCGCCGACAAGGCAGGCCTGCTCGCCAATCCCGAGCTTGCGGTTTCGCGCATGAAGTCGGTCATGGCCACGCGCGGGATCGACGCCTGATCATGCGTGATTTTTCCAACGACCATCGCTGGCTGTCGCTGAATACGGCGACGGTCCGCAAGCAGGGCGATTTCGTCGCCATCACTGAGGCCTGTGCCCGCCACAAGATCCGCGGCGTGAGCCCGTGGCGCGATCAGGTCGCCCATGTCGGTCTCGATCGCGCCGTGAAGGCGGTGAGGGATCACGATCTCGAACTCTCCGGCTATTGCCGTGGTGGCATGTTCGTGGCGGATAGCGCGCATCGCCAGGCGGAACGCGACGACAACAGGCGCTGCGTCGATGAAGCTGTTGCGCTGGGCTCGCCCTGCATCGTGCTCGTCGTCGGCGGCCTGCCGCAATATTCGCGGCCGGGTAGCGTGACGTCCAAGGACATCATCGATGCCCGCAATCAGGTCGATGACGGCATCGCCGCGATGCTCGAATACGCGAAGCAGGCGAAGATGCCGCTCTCCATCGAGCCGCTGCATCCCGCTTATGCCGCCGACCGCGCCTGCGTGAACACCACCGAGCAGGCGCTGGATATCTGCGACCGCCTCGATCCCGACCGCACCGGCATGCTCGGTGTTGCGCTCGACGTCTATCACATCTGGTGGGACCCGAAGATGCTGGCGGGAATCGCGCGAGCCGGGAAGGACCGTCTGCACGCCTTCCATGTCTGCGACTGGATGGTCCCTACCAAGGACATCCTCAACGACCGCGGCATGATGGGCGATGGTGTCATCGACATCAAAGCCGCTCGCGCCGCCGTCGAGGCACAGGGCTTTGCCGGCTACTGCGAGATCGAGATCTTCTCGGAGCACTGGTGGAGCAGGCCGATGTACGAGGTGCTCGAGACCTGCATCACGCGCCACAAGACGGTGGTGTAGTTTCGACGCGCCGGCGCTAATGGCCTCCCTCCCCGGAGCGAAGCGAATGGGGAGGGTCCGCCAACAGGCGGGGGTGGGGACGCTCCCCACGAAAGGACGGAGTGTTGGGATAGACCCCACCCGTCTCGAAGCTCGCTGAACGCTCGCTTCGATCCACCCTCCCGGCTGCGCCGCTTGGGGAGGGAAAGAAGAGCGCCTCACGCTAACCGCAAAGCACAGCTTCGTGACGCGGCGGCTACAGTTGCGGGCTATGCTTTATCCATCCTGCTTACCTCGTCGCGTCGCTAGCGCCCTTTCCAACAATCCGATCAAACAGGTCCCCAAATCTTCCGCCGTCTTGATTGTCGTGGAAGCGGTATAACAGCGAGCTACGTCAAAACCGATGCCGAGGGCAAAGAGCTCGATCTCCCCTTTGGCTTCGATATCGGCGATCACCTCGCGCAAATGCGCAATCAGGATATCCGGCTCATTTGCGAGCAGCGTCGAGTCATCTACCGGCGCTCCGTCGGAGATCACGACGATGATCTTGCGCTTCTCTGGACGAGCGAGCAGGCGCTCCGACGCCCATAGCAACGCTTCGCCGTCGATATTCTCTTTCGGCAGATCAGGCCGCAACATCTGTCGGATGCTCCACCCGAGACTAGATGCGTATTCATTATCGGCAGATCGATAGATGATGTGTAGTAATTCGCATAGTCTCCCCGGATCCTTCGGTCGGAGGCACCATTTCCAGAACTGCCTTGGGTGCCCACCTTTCCACGAGACTGTCGTGAAGCCGAGTATTTCGACCCGGTAACCGAGATGAGCCAGAAAATCCTGCGCGATGTCGGTCGTCGCGGCGGCCAGCAACATCGATTGCCCGCGCATAGAGCCAGACTGATCCACGAGGAGGGCGATCACCGTGTCGGCGCGATCATCGTCGGTGGTCACGCGTCTTAATCGCTCGGATGCTGCGAGCGCATCGAGGTGGACCCGCATCTTCCAGTCCATCAGGCCTGTTTCGAAAATGTCCCAGGCTTTCTCCAGGGTTGCTTTCGTCTCCGCGGAAAGCGGCCCCAGCACGCTGTCGAGTTGATCTGCTATGACGACGCGATCGAACGCGCGCGTGTAAATACGGTAGCCCCGGTGTGTTGCTGACGCAGCCATCGTCGCCCCCTAATGATCTGTATTTTACATCCTAAAGTTGTTTTACATTAGTTCATGATTTGTTCTTGACAAGGTGCTTCTTTCAGGAATATCCTCCCTCCGTCTCGTTCGCGAGGGGGCGCTTCATGAGGCGTCTTGGAGCGGAACGTGGATGTGGCGCCTGCGGGTGAAGGGGGACGTACCCTTCACACTCGGGAGGCCTTGGGTCACCGTCCGGGCCCACTACGGCGCTCTGCCACTCAGTGGCTGGACGGGTGCGGATGACGGCTGGCGAAAGCCGGTCCGATGGCAGGGCACCTGCCAGCTTCCAGTACCCGGAAGCACGGTCCCTCGGTCCGAAATCGCCACGGTGGTGCGCCGTCAGGCGTTGCGCGGCTCAGGTTTGCTGGCGATCCAGCGGGCAGGAGCAGCGTCAGAAACCACCCTCGCGCCTTGCGGCGCACCGCCTCCCCTCATGCTTCGAGGGGAGACCTGCTCACACCTCGGACGCCCCAGGGCGCCGCGAGATCGCCGAACTGTGTCTCCTGGATACCACCCCCGGTAAATCCCTTGATGCAACGCACCAATTCATTGACAGGAGCTGAGGTGAGCGCTTACTCACGCCGCTATGACAACTCTCCGAATGACTCACGATCTGCGGCGCGAACTGATCCTTTCGGCTGCGAAGCGCTGCTTTGCGCACAATGGATTTGCCGGCACCACGACCAAGAGCGTGGCGGCGGCGGCATCGATTTCGGAGGGACTGCTGTTCAAGCATTTTCCCACCAAGTCGGCACTCTATGCCGAGATTCTGGCGGAGGAGTGCAAGGCCGATCCGGCCCTCAACCGGCTGCTCGATCTGCCGGCTTCCACCGAGACGCTGGTGATCATGATCCGCGAGATGGTGCGGCACTTCCTCGACATCGCCCGCGAGCCGGACGACGAGGAGGCGCAGCGTCTGCGTCTCGTCACGATCAGCTATCTGAACGATGGCGAATTCGCCCGCCTGATGCACGAGAAGATCGCCGACATCATCGGTTCGGCCTTCGTTGCCGCCTACGAACGGGCGGTGAAGTCGGGCGATGCGCGGGCGTCATCGCAGGCGCCGATGAATCTCTTCTGGTTCGCGCATCATGCGGCGATGACGACGTCGCTGTCACTGATGCCGGCGGTGCCTTCTCTTTCTTACGACAAGTCGGAAAGCCTCGATCTGCAACTGACGGAATTCATCCTTCGCGGAATTGGACTGAACGACGATGCGATCGCATCGCATATTCGTCGCGCACTGCCGCCCGAGCTGATGCCGGCAGCCGCGACCACGACAGAAAGCGCATAAGATGACTATGACCCAGAACCCTCCTACGGCGCACCAGCAGCCGTCCGTCGAAACGCCACGCAAGCGTCCGCGCACGGTGCGCTGGTTCATCATCGTCGGCGGCCTGCTGGCGCTGCTTGTCGTCGCCATCGTCGGCTTCAATGCCTTCCGCTCGCATATGATCAAGCAGTTCTTCGCCAATATGAAGCCGCCGCCGATCACTGTGAGCATCGCCGAAGCGAAGTCCGAGGTGGTGCCGAACCTGATCGGCGCCGTTGGCGATCTGGCCGCCGTGCATCAGGTCAATGTCACCTCCGACGTCAATGGCCGTGTCACCGAGATCATGTTCCAGGCCGGCGCCACCGTGAAGAAGGGACAGCCGCTGGTGCAGCTGTTTGACGGACCGGAGCAGGGCGACCTCGCCAACTTCAAGGCCGCGGCTTCCGTGGCGCGCATCAATCTGGACCGCGCCAAGCAGCTTGCCGAGCGTCAGGTCGGCCCGCAGGCGACGGTCGATACCACGCAGGCGGCGTATGACCAGGCGCTCGCCAACATTGCCAAGACTGAAGCGGTGATCTCGCAGAAGCTGGTCCGTGCGGCTTTCGATGGCGTGCTCGGTACCCGCCGTATCGAAGTCGGTCAGTATCTCACGGCCGGCACGCAGATCGTGTCGCTCACCGATCTGTCGGCGGTCTATGCCAACTTCACCGTGACCGAAAAGGATAGCGGCAAGCTCGCGGTCGGCCAGGTCGTGCGCATTACGGTCGACGCCTATCCGGGCCGCACCTTCGAGGGCAAGCTGACCACCATCGAGCCGCAGATCTCGGCCGATACGCGCAACATCCGCGTGCAGGCCACGATCCAGAATCCGGAAGGCATCCTGAAGCCCGGCATGTTCGCGACCACGACTGTGGTGCTGCCGGACAAGCCCGCCGTCGTGACGGTGCCGGAAACCGCGGTCGACTACACGCTCTATGGCGACAGCGTCTATGTCATCCAGGAGAAGAAGACCGACGACGGCAAGACCGAGCTGCACGCGATCAGAACCTTCGTGCGCACCGGCGATCGCATCGATGGCCGTGCAGTCATCACCCAGGGCGTCAAGGCCGGTGATCGCGTCGTTGCGGTCGGCCAGCTCAAGCTGCAATCGGGTGCGCTGGTCGCAATCTCGTCTGACCCGCCGCCGAAGATCCCGGCACAGCCGCCGCTGAACTGACCGGAGCACACACGCATGTCCTTCACGGATATCTTCATCAAACGCCCCGTGCTGGCGGTGGTGGTCAGCCTGCTGATCCTGCTGATCGGCTTCAAGGCGGCCACCAGCCTGCCGATCCGGCAGTATCCGAAGCTCACCAACACCGTGATCACCGTCACCACTGTGTATCCCGGGGCGTCTCCGGATCTGATGCAGGGCTTCATCACCACGCCGATCGAGCAAGCCGTCGCGGCTGCCGAAGGCATCGACTACATGACCTCTGCCTCGACCCAGGGGCAAAGCCTGATCTCGGTCTACATCAAGCTGAATGTGGACCCGAACGCGGCGCTCACCGAAGTGCTGTCGAAGGTGAATTCGGTCAAATATCTGATCCCGCGTGAAGCCAATGACCCGGTGATCCTGAAGTCTACCGGCGAAACCACCGCGATCATGTATCTCGGTTTCTCCAGTGACGAGCTGTCCGGTTCGGCGATCTCGGACTATCTGACACGCGCCGTACAGCCGGTGCTGTCGACTGTCGATGGCGTGGCCAATGCTGAAATCCTCGGCGGCCAGACCTTCGCAATGCGCCTGTGGCTCGATCCCGTGCGCATGAACGGTCGCGGCGTGTCGGCGGACGACGTGGTCAATGCCATCCGCTCCAACAACTTCCAGGCAGCGGCGGGTCAGACCAAGGGCTACTACATCATCTCCAACGTCGCCGCGAACACCGACCTGCAGAATGTCGGCGAGTTCAAGCGGATGATCATCAAGGCGAAGGATGGCGGCTTCGTTCGCATGGAGGATATCGCCACCGTCGAACTTGCCGCGCAAAGCTCCGATGCCAGCGTGGCGTTCAGCGGTGAGCGCGCGATCTTCATCGGCGTGAAATCGACCCCACTCGGCAACCCGCTCAACATCGTCAAGGGCGTGCGCGACCTGTTCCCGGAACTCGAGCGCAACCTGCCGCCATCGATGAAGATGAAGGTGGCCTACGACTCCACCAAGTTCATCACCTCGTCCATCGAGGAGGTGCGCAATACGCTGATCGAAGCGGTGGTGATCGTGGTCGTGGTCATCTTCCTGTTCCTGGCGTCGCTGCGTTCGGTCATCATTCCGGTGGTGACCATCCCGCTGTCGCTGATCGGTGTCTGCAGTCTCATGTTGATGGCCGGGTTCAGCTTCAACCTGCTGACGCTGCTGGCGATGGTGCTCGCCATCGGCCTCGTGGTGGACGACGCCATCGTGGTGGTGGAGAACATTCATCGCCATCTGGAGGAGGGCAAGTCGCCGGTGCAGGCGTCGCTGGAAGGCGCGCGCGAAATCATCGGCCCGGTCATCTCCATGACCATTACGCTGGCGGCGGTCTATGCGCCGATCGGCTTCATCGGCGGTCTCACCGGCGCGCTGTTCCGCGAATTCGCTTTCACGCTGGCGGGCTCCGTGATCGTGTCGGGCGTCATCGCGCTGACGCTGTCGCCGATGATGTGCTCGGTGCTGCTCAAGCAGGAGGAGCCGGGCTGGTTCGCCAAGAAGGTCGACAAGGTATTCGGCGCCACCACGCGCTGGTATGGCCGGCAGCTCGATCGTTCGCTCGACTATCGCCCGATCACCGCCCTGTTCGCGGTGGTCATCCTCGGTCTCGTCGGCTTCATGTATATGAATACGTCCAAGGAGCTGGCGCCCGAGGAAGATCAGGGCATTCTGTTCGCCATCACCAAGGGGCCGAAATACGCCAACATCGACTACTCCGACTATTACGGAGACAAGATGGACAAGGTGTTCGCTCAGTTCCCGGAAACGGATCTGCGCTTCATCATCAACGGCATCAACGGCCCGAATAACGGCATTGCCGGCATGCTCTTGAAGCCATGGGATGAACGCAAGCGCTCGACCAATCAGCTCAAGCAGCCGGTGCAGAACGAGCTCAGCAAGATCGAGGGCGTTCAGGCTTTCGCCTTCAACCTGCCGGCGCTGCCGGGGGGGCCGGGCGGCCTGCCGATCCAGATGGTGATCAGCACCGTCGGCAGCTTCCAGTCGGTCTATGAGGAGATGGTGAAGCTGAAGGCTGAAGCACAGAAGAGCGGTCTGTTCATCGTCTCGGACAGCGACCTCGACTTCAACCAGCCGGTGGTGCGCGTCAGTGTCGACCGGTCGAAGGCGAACGATCTCGGCGTCACCATGCAGAGCGTCGGCAATACGCTGGCTGTGATGCTCGGCGGCAACTATATCAACCGCTTCAACCTCGAAGGCCGCTCCTATCAGGTGATTCCGCAGGTGCCGCGCGGCATGCGCATCTCGCAGGATTCACTCGCCAACTACTATGTGCCGACCGCAACGGGCCAGCAGGTTCCGCTGTCGACGCTGGTGAAGGTGGAAACCGGCACCAATCCGAACGCGCTGTCGCATTTCAACCAGCTGAACTCGGCGACCTTCCAGGCCGTGCCGATGCCGGGTGTGACCGTCGGACAGGCGGTGGACTTCCTCGAACAGGCCGCGAAGAAACTGCCGGCCGGCTTCAACCACGACTATCTCGCTGACTCGCGCCAGTATGTGCAGGAAGGCAACCAGCTCGCGGTGGCGTTCGGCTTTGCGCTGATCATCATCTTCCTGGTGCTGGCGGCGCAGTTCGAGTCGATCCGCGATCCCTTGGTCATCATGATCTCGGTGCCGATGGCCATTTCGGGTGCGTTGATCCCGCTGTTCTTCGGCGTGGCGACGATCAACATCTACACCCAGGTGGGTCTGCTCACGCTGGTCGGCCTGATCTCGAAGCACGGCATCCTGATGGTGGAGTTCGCCAACGAGCTGCAGCTGAAGGAAGGTCTCGATCGTCGCTCGGCCATCGAAATGGCCGCCCGCGTTCGTCTGCGTCCGATCCTGATGACGACGGCGGCGATGGTCACCGGCTTGTTGCCGCTGCTCACCGCATCGGGCGCCGGCGCCGCGAGCCGCTTCTCCATCGGCCTCGTGGTGGTCGCCGGCATGCTGATCGGCACGCTGTTCACGCTGTTCGTGCTGCCCGCGGTCTATGTGGCCATCGCCACCGACCACCGCGCCGGCAAGGAGAGCGAGCGCGCCAGGGAAATCGCCGACTTCGATATGAAGCACGCGAAGACGACGTAACGCATCAGGCCTTGCGGCGCTGAGCTTGCACGAATAGATTGATCCATGTTGGAAGGCGGATCGGCAATGTCGGTCCGCCTTTTGATTTTGAGGGCCTACACACTCAGTCCGTCATGGAGAGGAGGCCTAGCGGCGCAATTGCGCCGCTGAGAGCGCCGTCTCGAACCATGAGTTCGCCTGGCTCGGAGCGTGCAGCCATTCCTTGCGAATGGCTTCACCATTCGCTGGGAGACGCGCGCTTTGCGCGCTCCTCAGGATGAGGGCGGAGTGGAATAGGGGTTACGCAGCCCGTGCTTTTTCGCTCAGATGCGCCGCGACAATGCGCAGGTCTTCGACAAAATTCGCATACTCGGTTGCCCGCGCCTCTTCATCCGGTAGCCGCAATAGATAGGATGGATGTACGGTCACCAGCACGCGTGTGCCGTCATCGAGATCGATCACGCGCCCGCGCGTCTTGCCGACCGGCACGATCTTGCCGAACACGCTCTGCGCAGCCGTCGCGCCCATGGCGACAACGAGCTCGGGTTTCACCAATGCTTTCTCGCGCTCGTACCAAGGGCGGCACGCCTTGATCTCCGGCGTCGCCGGTTTCTGATGCAGCCGGAATTTACCGCGTGGCACGAATTTGAAATGCTTCACGGCATTGGTGACGTAGACTTTCTCGCGGATAATCCCGGCTTCCTTCAGCGCCTTGTCGAGCATCTGCCCGGCCGGACCGACAAATGGTTTGCCGGCAAGGTCTTCCCTGTCGCCTGGCTGTTCACCGACCATCATGACTGATGCATGTTTTGGTCCTTCGCCAAACACGGTCTGCGTCGCGTCTTTCCAGAGCGCGCAGGCGCGGCAGTCTGCAGCCTCATCGCGCAGCGCAGCGAGGCTCGTATCATCAGGATATTCGGTCGGTGCGATAGAATGGGATCTCGCCATGGCATCCTCCCGGCGCTGCGGCTTCTTTGGCTCCTGTGCTTCGGCGGCAATCATTTCGCTCGTGACTCGTTCCGCTTTCTCGATCAGCGGCTTGATCAGCCCGGCTTCGGGCAGGTTGCGCCAGTATTTCCTCGGCATCTCCTTCTGCATCGCTTTGGTCTTCAGGCGGGCTGGATTGAAGATGCTCGCATAGTAGGTGCGCCACGTCTCTTCGAGACGATCGCTCGATGGCGCCATGGATTTATCGACGCCTGGCAAAAACGACACGTCGTGCCCGTCCCAATGCGCGCACAGATCGGGAGTCAGGATCGACCATGCCATGTCGGCAAAGCGCCTTGCGAAGAACGGCGCGGCCAGTTCGACGATGTGATGCTCCGGTTCGAACCAGGCCACAAAATGCGATTGTGGTTCGCGGCCGATCTCGCGAAACCGAACAAAGGCATGCATCTTGTGCTCGTCGCGGCGGATCGCCTTGGCCATGCTTTCCAGTTTTGAAGTGTCTGCATCGGTGGAGAGCTGCAGCAGGTCATGATTGCTGCGCAATCGCCACAGCATGCGATAGAGCAGGGCGAAACGCTCGGGATTGCGATGCAGGATGACGTGTTGCGCGAGATCGACAAAATGGGCGGGGACGTTGAACGTGCCGCGCATCTCTTGGAGCGGTACATCCAGCGTCGCTGGAAACAGCTCCGGCTCATCGCCGTCAGCAACGCGCCAGGTCACATCCTCAGGCGCGACGCCGTTCATCGCCAGTAAACGCGCCGCCTTGCGCCAGCCGTCGAAATCGGTTTCGCCGTTGAGCGTGATGGTGTGCATTGGCTCAAATCTTTCTTCCCAACACTCTCCAGCTCTCATCCTGAGGAGCCGCAGCGGCGTCTCGAAGGATGGCCGCAAGCTCAGCGCCAAGCCAGCTCATGGTTCGAGACGGCGCTTCGCGACTCCTCACCATGAGGAGCTGTGTATTGTGCCTGTCAGAAAGCAAAGCCCAATTGCTTGGCTTTCGGCTTGAAGCGTTCGGCCAGTTGCGCGCTGTCGAGAAGGTGCACGGCCGGCCGATGATCGGGAAGAACGATGAACGGTAACGCCTTGTTCCGCGGGATGTGCAGCTTTGCCAGATCGCCGACGCGGATCGAGGAAATCCGCCGCGTTTCAATGATCCGCTGCACGGCACGCGCACCGAAGCCCGGCACCCGCAACAGGTCTTCGCGGCTGGCGCGGTTGACGTCGAGCGGGAAACGGTCGCGGTGGCGCAGCGCCCAGGCGAGTTTCGGGTCCATGTCCAGCGGCAGCATGCCGCTTTCGCTGCCCACGATCTCGTCGGGATCGAAACCGTAGAACCGCATCAGCCAGTCGGCCTGATATAGCCGGTGCTCACGCATCAAAGGCGGCGCGCGCAGCGGCAGCGAACGGCTAGCATCGGGGATCGGGCTGAAAGCGGAGTAATAGACGCGCTTGAGATGATACGAGCCGTAGAGATTGGCAGAGGTCTTGATGATGGTGGCATCATTGGCGCTGTCGGCGCCGACGATCATCTGCGTGCTTTGACCCGCCGGCGCAAAGCGTGGCGCGGTGCGGCCGCGGGGCGTGGGTTTGGCACCCTCGCGCGCCTCGTCCAGTTTCAGCCGCAGACGTCCCATGGTGCGACGGATCGCGCGGACGTCCTTCTCCGGCGCGAGGTTCTTCAGGCTGCCTTCGTCCGGCACCTCGATGTTGATCGAGAGCCGGTCGGCATATTTGCCCGCCTCGGCGATAAGCGCATCATCGGCTTCGGGGATCGTCTTCAGATGGATGTAACCGCGGAAATGATGCTCTTCGCGCAGCTTGCGCGCGACGGCGACCACTTGCTCCATCGTGTAATCTGCGCTGCGGATGATGCCAGAGGAAAGAAACAGCCCCTCAATGTAATTGCGTCGATAGAAATCCAGCGTCAGCTGCACCACTTCGTCTACGGTGAAGCGCGCCCGCGTTACATTGCTGGAGGCACGGTTGACGCAATAGAGGCAATCGTAGTTGCAGGCATTGGTGAGGAGAATCTTGAGCAGCGAGATGCAGCGGCCGTCCGGCGCATAGGAGTGACAGATGCCCATGCCTGCATCGGTCGATCCCATGCCTTTGCCGTCGCGCGAGTCCCGCTTCTCCGTGCCGCTCGATGCGCAGGAGGCGTCATACTTCGCAGCATCCGCGAGGATCTCCAGCTTGCGCTTCACGTCCATTCCAAATTCCTTCCAATACCACCGCCAAAATTTGGGGCGTGCTCCCCGTTGACTCGTCCGGGCCAGTGGGTTTTATATAGGAACATACCATGAACAATGTGGCCGGCAAAGCGTTCATCAAAAACCTTTGTCGGCACCGGATTTTTTGAGGAGCGTCGCATGACCAGCGCACGCACGGACATGCTTGCGCGCCTGCGCGGCAGCATCGAACGGATCGAGGGTCATGATGACACCGTTCGCTTCGATCGCGTGGCGCTCGGCCATTCCGAGGCCGATACCGTGCTGCAAGGCGGCCTCATGCGTGGCGCCCTGCATGAGGTGTTTGCGCTGGAGACACGGCAGATCGGCGCGGCGACGGGCTTTGTCTCCGGCATCGCCCAGCGCCTGAGCAGGGGCAGGCCGCTGTTCTGGATCCGGCAGGATTTCGTCGCTCGTGAAGCAGGCGCCTTGGCGATGACGGGGCTCAAGGAACTCGGTCTCGATCCGCGCTGCATCGTGCTGGTGCAGGCGGCCGATCACGAGATGGCGCTGCGCGTCGGCGCGGACGCGCTGGCCTGCGATGCGCTCGGCGCCGTGGTGCTCGATCTGTGGGGCGAGGTGCGGGCCTTCGATCTCGTTGCCAGCCGCAAATATACGCTCGCCGCGCAAAGCTCCGGGGTGAGCTGCGTGATGCTGCGTACCTCCGCCTTGCCGATGGTCAGCACTGCGGAGACGCGCTGGGTGGTGCAGGCGGCGCCTTCGCCGGAGGTGGCGCCATGGGAGGCCTGGGGAGTGCCGATCCTCGATGCGCAACTTGTTCGCAACCGCCACGGCATGACAGGCCGTTGGATCATGGAATGGAAATGTGATGAGTGCCTTTTCCGTGAAACCTGGTCTCGTACAGACGAGACGGATTCTCAGTCTGTGGCTGCCGCGCCTGCCGACCGACCGCATCAAGCGCCAGCGCGTCCGCAACGGCGCGTTGCACGACGCGCATGAGCCTGTCATCGTCGTTGCCAAGGAGAACAATGCCTGGCAGGTCACGGCGCTGAACGATGCGGCGGCCGGACTCGGCCTCGAGATTGGCACGCCGCTCGCCAATGCGCGCGCGGTCTGTCCCGATATCGGTGTCTGCGATGCCGATCCTGTCGCCGATACCGAATTGCTGAATGCCATCGCCGACTGGTGCGATCGTTTTACGCCGCTGGTTGCGCTCGATCCGCCGCATGGCCTGTTTCTCGATATCACCGGCTGCGCGCATCTGTTCGGCGGCGAGGCGGCGCTGATGCGGCAACTATGCGACACGCTGCACCGGCAGGGTTTCATTGTCAGTGCAGCCATTGCCGGCACCTCGATCTGCGCCCGTACACTGAGCCGTTACAAGCCCAATTACATCGTGGCTGCCGGCGACGAAGCCAAGGCCGTCACGCCGCTGCCACTTTATCCGCTCGGTGCCGATGATACGATCATCCGCGGTCTGCGCCGGGCTGGTCTCAAGACCATCGGCGATGTCGCGGCGCGTGGTCGTCATGAAATCACTGCGCGCTTTGGTGCGGCTTTCACCGCATTGCTGGAAGCGGCACTGGGGCAAAGCGACAGTCCGATCAGTCCGCGAAAACCGCTGCCGGATTACATCGTCGAGAAACGCTTCCCCGAGCCGATCGCGACGGATGCCGTAATCGCGGCGACGCTGCATGGTTTGGCCGGCATGCTGATCGCGGCAATGGACAAGCAGGGCAAAGGCGCACGTCTGCTGGAGGCGGCTTTTTTCCGCACCGATGGTGCGGTCCGCGTGATCGGCGCACAGACCGGGCAAGCGGTGAACCGCGTCGAGACCATAGACCGTCTGTTTCGCGAGCGCCTCGACGCCATCGCCGATCCCCTCGATCCCGGCTTCGGTTTCGACATGATCCGGCTCTCGGCCAGCCACACCGAAATCGTGGTGCAGCAGCAGAACGATCTCGACAGCCGCGTGCAGGACAATGACGAGGTGCTTGGCTTGATCGATCGTCTCTCGGCGCGGATCGGTCCGCGCCGTGTCCTTGTGCATCTGCCGGTCGATACGCATATTCCGGAGCTGGAAGCGAATCCGATGCCGGCCCAGCAGGGCCTGATCGATGCATCGTCTGTGCCATGGCCGCTGCGCATCGCCGGCGAGCCGCCGCTACGACCGCTGCGTTTGTTCGAACGGCCGGAGCCGATCGATGTCGCGCTCGCCGAATTTCCCGATAAGCCGCCGAAATATTTCACATGGCGACGCGTCAAGCATGTCGTGCGCCGCGCCGAAGGTCCGGAACGTATCGCGATGGAGTGGTGGCGCATGCAGGAGCCGCAGCCCACGCGCGACTACTTTCGCATTGAAGACGATAGGGGACAGCGGCTCTGGATCTTTCGCGATGGGCTCTATGGCGAGGTTCTGGATGCGAAGGAAAATCGCATCGATCCAAAATGGTTCGTGCACGGATTATTCGCATGAGCAAGCATCCGGTCAAACCGCCGGCATCGGCCTATGCTGAACTCGGCATCACTACAAATTTTTCTTTCCTGCATGGCGGCTCGCATCCGCAAAGTTATGTGCATCAGGCCAGCGGAATCGGTCTGCCGGTCATCGGCATTGCCGATCACAACACGCTGGCCGGCGTGGTGCGTGCCTATAGCGAATTAGGAAACAAGAAAATTTCACATCCGCCCCGTCTGCTGGTCGGCACGCGTCTCGTTTTTGTCGATGGTACGCCCGATATCGTCGTCTATCCCCGGGATCGTGATGCTTATGGACGGCTATGCCAGTTGCTCAGCCGTGGAAAGCTGAAGGCGGATAAAGGCGAATGCCATCTCACGCTGACCGATCTGATCGATTTCGCCGAAGGACAGCTCTGCATCGTTTCTCTGCCGTATCGCTTCGACAAGGCGGCGGCGCTCAAGACGCTGGACTGTTTGATCAGGGCATGTCCCGGCAATGTTTGGCTCGCTGCCGCCTTTTTCCATCATGGGGATGACAAACGGCGTCTTGCGCGGATCGAACGTATTGCTGACACTGTCCGCGTGCCGCTGCTCGCGACCAATGAGGTCCTTTATCACGATGACAGCCAGCGGCCGCTCCAAGATGTGCTGACCTGCATTCGCGAGAAGACGACGATCGACAGGATCGGTCGTCGACTGCAGGCGAATGCCGAACGTCATCTCAAGTCGCCATCCGAGATGGCGAGGCTGTTTCGCGATTATCCGGAAGCGATCACCGAGACGTTTCGTTTCGCCGAACGCATTCAATTCACACTCGATCAGTTGCAATATCAATATCCCGATGAGCCGGTGCCGCCGGGGAAGACGGCCCAGCGGCATCTCGAAGATCTGACATGGGAAGGCTATCGCCGGCATTTTCCCGGCGAAGAAGATGTGAAGCTGATCGAGACCTTGAAGAAGGAGCTCGCACTGATCGCCGAACTTGGATACGCGCACTACTTCCTGACCGTCCACGATATCGTCCAATTCGCGCGTCGCGAGGGCATTCTCTGTCAGGGCCGTGGGTCGGCGGCCAATTCGGCGGTTTGCTACATGCTCGATATCACTTCGGTGAATCCCGCCGAAGTCGATCTCCTGTTCGAGCGGTTCATCTCCAAGGAACGCCTGGAGCCGCCGGATATCGATGTCGATTTCGAGCACGTTCGGCGCGAGGAGGTGATGCAATATGTCTATCGCCGCTATGGCCGTCATCGTGCCGCGATCATCGCCACCGTCATTCATTATCGCCCGCGCTCGGCGATCCGCGATGTCGGCAAGGCGCTGGGGCTCACCGAAGATGTCACCACGGCGCTGGCGGATACCGTCTGGGGCAGTTGGGGCAAGGGTCTCGACGAGATGCAGGTGAGACAGGCTGGGCTCGACCCGTCCAATCCAGCCATTGTGCAGGCGGTTGCGCTGGCGACGCAGTTGATCGAATTTCCGCGTCATCTCTCGCAGCATGTTGGCGGTTATGTGCTGACACAGGACAATCTCGACACGTATGTGCCGATCGGCAATGCGGCGATGGACGACCGCACCTTCATTGAATGGGACAAGGACGATGTCGATGCGATGAAGATGATGAAGGTCGATGTGCTCGCTCTGGGCATGCTGACCTGCATCCGCCGGTGTTTCGAATTGATTTTTCGCCACAAGGGGCGACGCTATGAGCTGAGGGACATCAAGGTCCAGAATAAGGAGGAATCCGAGCCGGTATTTGCCATGCTTCAGCGCGGCGAGTCCCTCGGTGTGTTTCAGGTCGAAAGCCGCGCGCAGATGAACATGCTGCCGCGGCTGAAACCGAAGACGTTCTACGATCTCGTCATTGAAGTCGCCATCGTGCGCCCTGGACCTATTCAGGGCGACATGGTGCATCCCTATTTGAAACGAAGGGAGATGGATCCGGACGAGATCGTCTATCCTTACCCGAAAGGTGGCGACAAGAACGAACTCCGCAAGGTTCTGCACAAGACGCTTGGTGTGCCGCTGTTTCAGGAGCAGGCCATGCGCATCGCCATTGAGGCTGCGAAATTTACGTCAGAGGAGGCCAACGGGCTGCGTCGCGCCATGGCGACATTCCGCAATGTCGGCACGATCGGAAATTTTCAGGACAAGATGATCGGCCAAATGATCGCGCGCGGTTACGATCCGGTTTTCGCCAGGAATTGCTTCGAGCAGATCAAGGGGTTCGGCAGTTACGGTTTCCCGGAAAGCCACGCAGCCGCCTTTGCGCAGCTTGTCTATGTTTCGTCGTGGCTGAAGCACCATCATCCCGACGTCTTCTGCTGCGGTCTCTTGAATTCCCAGCCGATGGGCTTCTATGCACCGTCGCAGATCGTCCAGGACGCACAGAAGAATCGCGTGACGGTGTATCCGATCGACGTTTCGTACAGCCATTCGCAGAATACGCTCGAAGACACCGGCGGCGCATATCATGCCGTTCGCCTCGGCTTCCGCCAGATCGATGGTTTCAAATGGGTTGATGCCGACGAGGAACGGCTGCGGCAGGACAGGGAAAACCCAAAGCCCGCGCCAGAGGACTGGGGCGCCCGTATCGTCGAAGCGCGCGAAAAACTTCCCTTCACCTCGCTGGAAGATTTCGCCCGCGACACCTCGCTGCCGAAACGGGCGCTGATCATGCTGGCCGATGCCGATGCGTTCCGTTCCATCGGTCTCGATCGTCGCGCCGCCCTATGGGCCATAAGGCGTTTGCCGGACGACAGACCGTTGCCTCTTTTCGAAGCGGCCGCCGCGCGCGAGCTGTCCAATGAAAACGCCGCGCCGCTGCCTGTCATGCCGCGGGCCGAGGAGGTGGTGGCGGACTATCAAAGTATCCGGCTGTCGCTCAAAGGCCATCCGATGGAATTCTTGCGGACGATGTTCGCCGCCGAGAAAGTCTCCACATGTGCGGCAGTCGCTGCCTCCTCCAATGACACGCCCGCGCGCTGTGCCGGCGTCGTGCTGGTGCGGCAGCGGCCGGGCAGCGCCAAAGGCGTGATCTTCATGACACTGGAGGATGAAACCGGCATCGCCAATGTCGTCATCTGGCCGAAGGTGATGGAGAAGTTCCGCAAGGAGGTGATGGGCGCACGGCTGATCTTCGTCGAAGGCCGCATTCAGAGCAGCAAGGAGAAAGTCGTGCATCTCGTCGCCGAGCGGCTGGTCGATCGCTCCGATGAACTGAGATACCTTGCCAATGATGCGCTCGGCCCGCCACGGCGCCTGCTATCGGCCCCGGGGCCGCTCAATGACGATCGCCGCGAACATCCCGACAATCCCGCCCAGCGCATCCGCCATCCGCGCGACGTGCGCATCCTGCCGCGCTCGCGGGACTTTCACTAGCGTCATTCAGCAACCGTTCAGCCGTTGACCTGTACCGTCAGAATACGGTCTGCTGGCTTGAGCCAGCCACCGCTTCTCGGGACAGACAAAAGATGCAGACGCCGCGCGACATGCTTGCCGAGCTGTGGGCCCGGTTGGGCGGAGATCGCGCCGCGCTGGACCGCGTTACGCTGACCGGCGTCGAGCCTGCGCTGCCATCGACGTTTCGCGTCGGCGCCGCCGCACAGGTGTCGATCGCAGCGGCCGGTCTCGCCGCCGCCGAGATCTGGCGTGCCCGCAGCGGGCAGGGGCAGGATATCGGTGTCGATATGCGCCACGCCGTCGTCGAGTGCCGCAGCGAGCGTTACCTGCGCTGCGACGGCAATCCGCCGCCGCCGGCCTGGGACGCGATCGCCGGTGTCTATCATACCGGCGATGGTCGCTTCGTCCGCCTGCATACCAATTTCCCGCATCATCGCGATGCCGTCTGCAAGGTTCTGTCCTGCGCACCAGAACGCGGTGCCGTTCAGGCCGCACTGATGCGGTGGAAGGGTGAGGAGTTCGAGACCGCGGCCTATGCGGCCGGCGGTGTCGTCGCGCTCATGCGCAGCTACGACGAATGGACGGCGCTGCCGCAGGCACAAGCGATCGCCAAGCTGCCGCTTATCGAGATCACCAGGATCGGCGATGCCGCGCCACGGCCATGGCCCGCAGGCGAGAGGCCGCTTGCCGGCCTGCGCGTCCTCGATCTGTCGCGGGTGATTGCAGGCCCCGTCGCCGGGCGCACGCTTGCCGTCCATGGCGCTGAGGTGATGCTCGTTTCCAGTCCCAATCTCCCGGCGATCCCGTGGCTCACCATCGACACCGGTCGCGGCAAGCGCTCGTGTTTTATCGATCTCGATACCGAACAGGGCAGGGAGACGCTAGGCGGCCTGCTCAAGGGCGCCGATATCTTCTGCCAGGGCTATCGCCCGCAGGCGCTGGGCGGACGCGGCTTTGCGCCGGAGGACACTGCACGGCTCAGCCCCGGCATCGTTCACGTCTCGCTGTCGGCCTATGGTCGCAGTGGCCCTTGGGCGGGGCGCCGCGGGTTCGATTCGCTGGTTCAGTGCGCCACGGGCTTCAATCACGCCGAAGGGCAGGCGGCCGGCGTCGAGGGGCCGAAGGAGCTGCCGGCCCAGATCCTCGATCACGCCACCGGCTACCTGATGGCCCTTGGGGCCATGATGGCCAGGCTCCGCCAGGCGCGCGAGGGCGGCAGTTGGCATGTCCAGGTCTCGCTCGCGCGCACCGGAAAATGGCTGTGGGAGATGGGCCGCCTCGCAAAGGGCTTGGACGTGCCGGATATCGCCGGCGACGTCATTACGCCTCTTGTCGAGGAGCTGCCGTCCGGTTTCGGCACCTTGTCGGCTGTTCGTCATGCCGCTGTGCTAGGGTTCACACCTGCCTATTGGGCGCGACCCGCGGTGCCGCTCGGGACCGATCCGCCGGTATGGGGGTCCGCAGCATGACTGCGGCTCGCAAGCGCAGCAACAATTTTAACCGAAAATGCGGGTCTGGCCTGCGTTTTTTGATTGTCTCAACGTCTTTATGCGCACTAATAGCGCGCGCAATGGCACCCAAGGCCGCGGCATAAGCGACCTCTCATATGTTAAGGGCTCGGCAGGTGACGAACGTGAACCAGGGATCTTCGAAATTCGGCCGTAAACAGCTGGTTGCCGGCGTTTGCGCGATCGCCGTTTTGGCCGCCGGCGGCTATGCCTATACACAACTCAATGCGACCCCGCAGAAGCATTCGGACGTTTCCAGCCAGTCCCGCAAGAACCCGCAGCGCTACACGCCGAGCCCGGCGGAATGGGCGAGCCTGACCATCGAACCGGTCACGGTGAAGTCGTTCCGGTCGGAATCCGTCACCGAAGGCAAGATCGCCGTTGATGAAGATCGTTCGACGCCGATCTTCTCGCCTTATGCAGGCCGCGTGACAAAATTGCTCGCCAAGCCGGGCGACCATGTGGTGCAGGGGCAGCCGCTGTTCGTCGTCGAAGCCGCCGACACGGTCGGTGCGCAGAATGATTTCGTCGCCGCTGTCACTGCCGCCAACAAGGCGAAGTCGCAGCTCGATCTCGCCACCATCCAGGACAAGCGCGCCAAGGACCTGTTCGAGGGCAAGGCCGTGCCGCTGAAGGACTATCAGCAGGCCCAGGCCACGCTGCTGCAGGCGCAGAACGATCTGCGCACCGCCGAGACCGCGCTCGAAGCCGCGCGCAACCGCCTGCGCATTCTCGGCCTCACGGAAGAGGCGATCACGGCCTTCCAGGAGAAGGGACGCATCAATCCGGAAACCACCGTGTTCTCGCCGCTCGCCGGCACCGTGGTCCAGCGCAAGGTCGGTCCCGGCCAGTTCATCAGCGCCGGCGCCAGCGATCCGGTGTTTGTGATTGGCGATCTCTCCACGGTCTGGCTCACCGCGTTCGTGCGCGAGACCGAAGCGGCCTCGGTTCAGGTCGGTCAGGAAATGACCTTCACCGCGCTCGCGCTGCCGGGCCGGGTGATGACCGGCCGCATCGATTATGTGGCCACTGCCCTCGATCCCAATACGCGCCGCCTGATGGTGCGCGCGACGCTGAACAACAGCAACGGCCTGCTTAAGCCGGAAATGTTCACCACCGTGACGATCTATGCGCCGGGCGAACAGCCGACTGTGGGTGTGCCGAAGACCGCGCTGATCTATGAAGGCGATCAGGTCCGCGTCTGGGTCGCCAACGACGACAAGAGCATCGAGCTGCGCACCATCAAGACCGGCATGACCAATGCGGGCCTCGTGGAGGTGTTCGGCAATCTGCGGCCGGGTGAGAAGATCGTGACCCGCGGCAGCCTGTTCATCGATCGCGTGGCGTCTGCCAGCTAAGCTCCAGTTCGGCTCGTCTGAAAGGTCCGATCTGGATGGATCGTCTCGTCTCTATCGCCGTCGACCGTCGCTTCCTGATGGTTGGCATGTTCCTCGCCGTCTTCATCGGCGGCATGTTCGCTTTCCAGCAGCTGAACATCGAGGCCTATCCCGATCCGACGCCACCGATGGTGGATATCGTGACGCAGAGCCCCGGTCTCTCGGCTGAGGAAATCGAGCGTTACATCACCATCCCGATCGAGACACAGGTCGCCGGTATCAAGAACGTCAAGACGATCCGCACGATCTCGCTTTACGGTCTGTCCGACGTCAAGCTTCAGTTCTCGTTCGACTACACCTATGAGGAGGCGCTTCAGCAGGTGCTGAACCGCCTCGCGCAGCTCGGCCCGCTGCCGAACAATGCGCAGCCGACCATCTCGCCGCTGTCGCCGGTCGGCGAAATCTTCCGTTATCGTCTCGTCGGCCCGCCCAATTACAGCGTGCTCGACCTCAAGACCTTGCAGGATTGGGTGCTGCAGCGCCGTTTCCGCGCGGTGCCCGGCGTGATCGATGTGATCGGTTGGGGCGGCAAGACCAAGACCTATGAAATCCAGGTCGATTTCAACAAGCTGGTCGCTTATGGCCTGACCTTGCCGCAGATGCTGACGGCCGTGGGCAATGCCAACATCAATGTCGGCGGCAACACCGTGAATATCGGGCCGCAATCGGCGGTCGTGCGCGGCGTCGGTCTGATCCGCTCGATCGACGATCTGTCGAATACGATGATCTCGCAGACATCGGGCAATCCGGTTCTGATCCGCGACGTCGCCACGGTCACGGTCGGCGAACGACCGCGCCTCGGCATCGCCGGTATCAATCAGGACGACGACATCGTCCAGGGCATCGTGATGATGCGGCGTGGCGAGAAGAGTTCGCCGACCATCGCCAATGTGGAAAAGGCGGTACGCGCGATCAACAGCGGCAATGTGCTGCCGCCCGGTGTGCGCATCGAGCGCATCTACGACCGCAAGGATCTGATCGATCTCACCACGCACACGGTGCTGCACAATATGGTGGTCGGCATTCTGCTGATCGTGCTGCTGCAGTGGATCTTCCTCGGCAATATGCGCAGCGCGTTGATCGTCGGCGCCACGATTCCGTTTGCGCTGTTCTTTGCCGTCATCATTCTCGTCTTGCGCGGGGAATCCGCGAATCTGCTGTCGGTCGGCGCCATCGACTTCGGCCTGATCGTGGACGGCACCGTCATCATGGTGGAGGCGATCTTCCGGCGATTGACCCAGACGACGTCGCTGTCGGATGCCGAGAAGAGCCACATATCTCCCGAAACCATCATGGGGATGAAGAAACATGGCATCCTCAGTGCCTCGGCGGATGTCTCGCGCTCGATCTTCTTCGCCGCGGCGATCATCATCGCGGCCTTCCTGCCGCTGTTCACGCTGTCGGGCGTCGAGGGCAACATCTTCGGGCCGATGGCGCGCACCTATGCCTATGCGCTGGCCGGCGGTCTGATCGCCACCTTCACCATCACGCCGGCGCTGAGCGCGCTCATCCTTCCGGCGCACGTGCAGGAGACCGAGACCTGGATCGTCCGCAAGCTGCATCACCTCTACGTGCCGGTGCTGAACTGGGCGGTGAAGACACGCACCGTGGTGGTCGGCATCGCTGTCGCGCTGCTGGTGGTCACGGCCGTCATGATCCGTCTGCTCGGCCTCGAATTCCTGCCAAAGCTGGAAGAGGGCAATCTCTGGATTCGCGCCACGCTGCCGCCGACCATCTCGCTGCAGGAGGGCAACACTTACGTCAACGAGATGCGCCGCTTCATTCGCGAGCAGCCCGAGGTCGAGTCGGTGGTGTCGCAGCATGGACGTCCCGATGACGGCACCGACGCTGCCGGCCTGTTCAATGCCGAATTCTTCGCGCCGCTGAAGCCGTCGTCGCAATGGCCGGCGCCGCAGGACAAGGACGTGCTCACCGCGCGCCTGCTCAAGGACCTGCAAACCAAGTTCCCGGGCGTCGAGTTCAACTTCTCGCAATATCTGCAGGACAACGTTTCCGAAGCTGTATCCGGCGTGAAGGGCGAGAACTCGATCAAGCTTTATGGCAACGATCTGCAGATGCTGACCAAGACGGCGAACGAGATCAAGGAGGTGCTGTCCACCGTGCAGGGCGTCACCGATCTTGCGGTGTTCACCTCGCTCGGACAGCCGACCATCCAGATCGACATCGATCGCGCCAAGGCGGCGCGCTATGGCCTGTCGCCGGGCGATATCAACGCCACCATCAAGGTGGCGATCGGCGGCGACAGCGCGGGCGATCTCTATGAGTCCGGCAGCGACCGCCACTTCCCGATCGTGGTTCGCCTGGCGCCGGAATTCCGCCGCAGCGCCGAGGCAATCCAGAATCTGCGTATCGGCACGCCCGGTCCGAATGGCAGCATCACGCAGATTCCGCTCAGCGAAGTCGCGTCGATCAATCTGATCTCCGGCGCCGCCTATATCTATCGCGAGAACCAGGAACGCTATCTACCGATCAAGTTCTCCGTGCGTGAGCGCGATCTCGGCAGCGCGATCCAGGAAGCGCAGGAGAAGGTCAATGCGCTGGTGAAGCTGCCGCCGGGGTCGCGCACGGAATGGGTCGGCGAATTCGGTAATCTGCAGGACGCCATCGCGCGTCTGTCCGTCGTCGTGCCCATCAGCCTGCTGCTGATCGCCGTGCTGCTCTGGTTCAATTTCGGTTCCATGGCCGACACGCTGCTGGCCATGAGCGTGATTCCGATGGCGATCTTCGGCGGCGTGCTCGGCCTGTTCCTCACCGGGATTCCGTTCAGCGTTTCGGCCGCCATCGGCTTCATCGCGCTGTTCGGCATCGCCGTCATGGACGGCATCCTGATCATCTCGCAATACAATCAGCTCATCGATGAGGGCATGGAGCGTATCAAGGCGGTGATCAGGACCGGTGAGCTGCAGCTTCGACCGGTGCTCATGACCTGTATCGTTGCAGGCATCGGCCTGTTGCCGGCAGCGTTATCCGAAGGAATCGGCTCACAGGTGCAGAAGCCGCTGGCAGTGGTGGTCGTCACGGGTATGATGCTGGCGCCCCTTGTCATCCTCATCACGCTACCGGTGCTGATGACCTTCTTCGCCAGACGTTCGAAACAGACCTGAGGGCGCCTAAAAAGCTGGCATGAGGCTGGATCGAAATGCCAGTTCATCCGTTATCTCTGTCATGCATGAGCGAACCCTGGGACCATCTTCCCGATGGTGTCGGGGTTTGAGCGTTTGTCGGTCGAAGTCCTGGGACGTGGTATGCTCCGATCCATGGCTTGCGGGATACGGCTTGCGCGATACGCCGTTTCAGAGAGTTTTGATGCCCACCACGTCCGCTCCCGTCGATCTCACCAATTGCGACCGCGAGCCGATTCATATTCCCGGCAGCATCCAGCCCTATGGCTGCCTGCTGGCCTGCGATGGCTCGGTGGGTATGGTGCGGCGGCACTCGGCGAATGCGGGCGCCATGCTTGGTATCACCGGCGAGATCAACGATTGTCGCCTTGATGATCTCATCGGCGAAAAGCCGGCGCATGACATTCGCAATGCCATCGCCAAGTGGGGCAGCCAGCAGCGCGCCGGCCTGCTCGCCAATTTCAAGGTCGCTCATACGGAGACGTCCTTCAACGTCGCGGTCCACCGGCATCACGGCGTCAACATCGTCGAGTTCGAACCGGTCGATCCTGTCGAGGCTACGCCTCCGCTGGAGTTGTCACGCCTTCTGATCGGGCGCATCGGCCAGTGCAACGATCTCGATGTGCTATTCGACAATGCCGCGCGGCTCCTGCGCGGTGCGCTTGGTTACGACCGGGTGATGGTCTATCAATTCGCCCATGACGGCTCCGGCCGTGTCATCAGCGAGGCCAGGCGCGGCGATCTCGAGAGCTTTCTCGGCCAGCACTTTCCTGCCGGCGATATCCCGCAGCAGGCGCGCATTCTCTATATGCAGAACACAGTGCGTGTGGTTTCGGATTCGTCGGGCGCTCGCGTGGCGATCCTGCCGGAGCGCGACGCATCGGGTGAGCCGCTCGACCTGTCCTTTGCGCATTTGCGCAGCGTATCGCCGGTCCATTGCGAATATCTGCGCAACATGGGGGTCGGCGCCTCGATGTCGATCTCGATCGTTCTCGATGGCGCGTTGTGGGGCCTGATCGCCTGCCATCATTATGCACCCCGCGCGCTGTCGATGGACAAGCGCGTCGCCGCCGAAATGTTCGGCGAGTTCTTTTCCATGCAGCTCGCGTCGCTGATTCAAAAGCGCAAGCTCGCGGCGAGCGAGCGTGTGCGCCGCTATCTCGATGAGCTCCTCCGCAAAGTCTCGCATCATGACAATGTCGAGGATCTGCTCAAGAGCAATATCCGCGACTTCCGCGAATTGATCCCGTGCGACGGGGTTGGTCTCTATTTTAACAATGTCTGGACGGGGTTCGGCAAAGTACCGCCGCCCAATGCCGTTCCCCCGCTCATGGCGCTGGTGAATTCGGCCGCCGAGGGGCGCGTCTGGGCCAACAGCGCGTTGTCGGACCTGCTGCCCGAGGCAGAGGGCTATAGCGACATGGTGGCTGGTGTGCTGGCCGTTCCGCTGTCGCAATTGCCGCGCGACTATCTGCTGTTCTTCCGCAGCGAGGTCGCGCAGACGGTGAACTGGGCCGGTGATCCCAGCAAGACCTACGAGACCGGGCCGCTCGGCGATCGTCTGACCCCGCGCAAGAGTTTCCAGATCTGGAAGGAAACCGTCCGGCTGCAATCGGAGCCGTGGCTGCAGAACGAGCGCGATACGGCAGAAGCCACGCGTGCGGCGCTGGTGGAAGTCGTGCTGCGCCACAACGAGCTGTTGGCCGAGGAGCGTCACAAGGCCGATCTGCGCCAGAGGATGCTCAACGAAGAGCTCAGCCACCGCGTCAAGAACATCCTCGCGCTGATCAAGTCACTGGTCTCGCATCCGGTGGAAGAGGGGCACAGCATCGAGGATTATGCGGCCTCGCTGAAGGGCCGCATCCAGGCGCTGTCGCTGGCTCATGATCAGGTGATCCGCGGTGCGGGCGGCGGCGGGCTGAAAAGCCTGATCGACGCGGAGCTGTCGCCTTATCGCGAGGCGGTGACGGAAGTCGAGGTCGAAGGTCCCGAGGCGATGCTGGACGCCCGTGCCTATTCGGTGCTGGCGCTGGTGCTGCATGAGCTTGCTACCAATGCCGCGAAATACGGCGCGCTGTCCGTCGGCCCCGGCCGCCTGTCGCTGACCTGGCGGCGTGTCGATGGCGGTGACTGCGAAATCCGCTGGCAGGAGCGCGATGGCCCGATCGTGAAGCCGCCGTTGAAACGGGGCTTCGGCTCCATGCTGATCGGTCGCAGCGTTCCTTACGATCTCGGCGGCGAAAGCGATGTCGACTACGACCCCGCCGGCACGCGTGTGCGCCTCTTGATCCCCGCGCGCTTCGTCACCTGGCCGGCTCCGATCGCGGCGCGGATGCGTCGTAGCAAGCGGAGCGACGACAGGCCGGTGGTCGCGTTGCGCGGCCTCGATGTGCTGATGGTCGAGGATCAGTTGCTGATCGCGATGGATGTGGAGACCATGCTGGCGGGGGAGGGAGTCGCACGCGTCGAGATTGCCGCCACTGCGAAGGAAGCGCTGACTTTGCTCGCGAGCTTTCGGCCGGACGTGGCGATCCTCGACGTCAATCTCGGTAGCGGCAGTTCGATGCCGGTGGCGCATATGCTGGCTGAACTCGGTGTGCCTTTTGTGTTTGCCACCGGCTATGGCGAGACCGACCGCATTCCAGCGCCGCTCGATGCTGTACCGGTGATCCGCAAGCCGTATGATCTCGTCTCACTCGTCACCGCGCTCGGCGCTGCGATGGCGCGCAAATCGTAGGGCGATGAGTAGGGCGGATTAGGCGAAGCCGTAATCCGCCGGCCGAGTTCATGGCAGAGACTCCGCGGCGGATTACGCCTTCGGCTCATCCGCCCTACGGTTCGGTGTTTACTTCCCGTCCGGCGTGCGCAGCCCGTGCCAGGCGTCGCGCACCTGGTGATAATGCACCTCCGGCAGATAGTCCGGCGTCTTCAGGCCGAGAGTCCTGACGTCGAGACGGCCGACGGCACTGAGCAGCGCATAGGACGCGATCACGCGGTCGCGCTGCGCGCCGATCAGACGGGCCTTGGCCTGGATCAGATCCTGTTGCGCGTTCAGCACTTCCACGGTGGTGCGCTGACCACCTGCGGCTTCGCGCTGTACGCCCTGCAAAGCGACGGCCGCGCCGCGCACTTCAGCCTCGGCGGCGGTGACGGCCGTCTTGGCGCCCTCGTTCGAAACCCATGCGCCGATGGCCGCGGTGCGCGCTTGGTTGCGCACCATTTCCAGCACCAGCCGGCTCTGGGTCGAGAGTTCCTTGGCCTGACGCGTCTGCGCCGCGCCGAGACCGCCGTCATAGATCGGCGCGTTCAATTGGCCGATAATGGAAGCCTGGTCGGTGCCGTAGGTGCCGAGCGTCGAGTCCGACTGGCTCGATTTGCTGGCGCTGCCCTGCAAGGTGAGCGTCGGCAACAGGCTGCTCTCGGCGACCTTGATGCTGGTGGTCGCCACATCGACGTCGAAGCCGGCGGCGAGCACGGCGGGATGGCCCTTGAAGGCCTGCGCAATCGCATCTTCGCGTCCGCGCGGCAGCAGCCGGTCGACCGGCTCGGCCGGGCTCAGGCGGTTCGGCAATGAGCCGACGATCTGCGCATAGGTGGCCTGGCTGATCGACAGCGCGACTTCTGCGGCATTGAGATCGGCCTGGCCGCGGGCCAGGCGGGCTTCCGCCTGGGCCGTGTCGGTCGGCGTCACGTCGCCGGCATTGAGGCGCTTCCTGGCGATGTCGAGCGTCTCGCGCAGCGCGGTGACGTTGGAACGCTGCGCTTCTACCAGCGACTGGTTGGCGAGCACGTTCATGTAGACGGTCACGGCGTCGAGCAGCACGCCCTGGCCGACATTGCGCAGCGCCTCGCGGCCGGACTGCACCTGGAACTCGGCGATGCGAACGCTGTTGGCTGTCTTGTTGCCGTTATAAAGCGTCTGCGTGACGGTGACGCCGATGGTCCACGGCTTCAGCGTCGCGCCCTGAATCGTGTTGTCGACCTGCAGGTTCCGCACCGCCTGAAGTCCGGCGCTGAGCGTTGCCACCACCTGCGGCCGATAGCCGGCCATCGCCTGCGGCACGTTTTCGTCGGTGGCGCGCTGGCGCGCGCGCTCGCTGTTGAGCTGCGGATTGGTTTGGTAGGCCTTGACGAGAGCATCGGAGACGGTTTCAGCGCGTGTATCGGTCGCTGCAAGAAGGCTGCAGGCGATCACCCCCAAGGCCGTTCCCGCCCGGAGCACGTTCCGTGCGGCGCGGCCCATTCTCACGCAATGACTGGTCATTTTGTCCCAAAGCGATCTTCGGATATCCGCCCCCGCTGACATCCACAGGTATGTTTAGAGGGCGTTGCCGGGAGTGGCAAACCTTCCGACGAAGAACCTCCGAGCTTTCGCGCGTTCCCCACAGGGCATTTCGAGGCCCTGATCTTCTCGATTGATCAATACCCTAGCGGCGCCGGTCAGGTGATGGAATGCGACAACGAGCCCGCTCAATTTGCGCACGCCTGTTGCATCATGGGCACATTCACGCTTACTCGCGAAGCGGTAGCCATGTCCGGTCCACGCTGTTCAATCGGAAACGTCATGCCGAAGATATTCTCCGATCCCGATGCCATCGCCGAGGACATCGTCCGCGATGTCGGCACCACGCTGGTGGTCGGACTGCCGCTGGGTCTCGGCAAGGCCAATCACATCGTCAATGCGCTCTATCGGCGTGCGGTTGCCGATCGCAGCATCCATTTGACGTTCTTCACGGCGCTGACGCTGGAAAAGCCGCGGCCGTCGAACGAACTGGAAAAGCGTTTCATCGGCCCGGTGATCGATCGCCTGTTCGGCGGCTATCCCGATCTCGATTATGCGACGGCGCTGCGCAAGCGCGAGCTGCCTCCGAATATCCAGGTCAACGAGTTCTTCTTTCTCGCCGGCAAATGGCTTGGTGTCGCCGACGCGCAGCAGCACTACATTTCCGCGAACTACACTCACGCCGCGTCCTATCTGCTGGCACGCGGGCTCAATGTGATCACGCAGCTCGTCGCCAAGCGCGTCGTCGACGGCGCCGCGCGCTACAGCCTGAGCTGCAACACCGACACGACGCTCGACATGATGCGCGCCCGCGCGGAAGGCCGCGCGTCGTTCAGACTGATCGGTCAAGTGAATTCGGACCTGCCATACATGCCGGGGCAGGGCGATCTTCCCGGCGACGAATTCCATGCGGTGCTGGAGAGTCCGGACACCGAATTTCCGCTGTTCGCGCCGCCGTCCGAGCCGGTCAGCGACACCAAATACGCGATCGGCCTGCATGCCGCCGGCCTGATCCGCGACGGCGGAACCTTGCAGATCGGCATCGGCCAGATCGGCGATGCGCTGGCGCAGGGCTTGATTGTTCGGCATCGCGACAGTGCGGCGTTCAAGGACGTCATGCAGCGCCTGTCGCCTGCGGCGCATGTGCAGACCGCGCCGTTCGCGCAGGGCCTCTACGGCGTCAGCGAGATGCTGTTCGAAGCGTTTCTCGGTCTGATCGAGGCGGGCATCCTGAAGCGTGATGTCGATGGCGTAATTTTGCACGCGGCATTTTTCCTCGGGCCGCAGGCCTTCTACGCAAAATTGCACGACATGCCGCCGGAGCAACTGGCGAAAATCCGGATGATGCCGGTGTCTTTCACGAACGAACTCTATGGCGATGAAGGGGCCAAGCGGCGCGCGCGCGTGAATGCGCATTTCGTCAATAACACCATGATGGCGACCCTGACGGGGGCTGCGATTTCCGATGGTCTTGACGACGGACAGGTGATCAGCGGCGTTGGCGGCCAGTATAATTTCGTCGCACAGGCCTTTGCGCTCGAAGGCGCGCGCTCGATCCTGACCCTCGAAGCGACGCGCGCGGGAAAAACTCCGTCATCGAATATCCGCTGGTCCTATGGTCATCAAACCATCCCGCGCCATCTGCGCGATATCTTCGTGACCGAATATGGCGTCGCCGATCTGCGCGGCAAATCCGATGCGGACACCATTGCGGCGATGCTGTCCGTCGCGGACTCGCGCTTTCAGCAAGAGCTGATGCGGCAGGCGAAGGATGCCGGAAAGCTGCCGAAGACTTTCCAGATCGCAGCGGCGCATCGCGACAACATGCCGGATCGGATCGCTACCGCCTTGAAGCCGGCGCGCGATGCGGGTCTGCTGCCGATGTTTCCGTTCGGCAGCGATTTCACGGATGTCGAGCAACGTCTGATCCCGGCGCTGCAGATACTGAGTGCGGCGGTGAAGGTGCCTTCGAAACTGGCGACTTTGTTATGGGAGGGGCTTATGTCCTCGCCGAACGCGATTGAAGAGGCTTGCCTTGCACGCCTGAAGCTCGACAAACCCGCGACGATCCAAGAGCGAGCCTATCGCTGGCTGGTGTCCGGCGCGCTGAAGAGCAGTCGTTCTTAAATATTTTGTCCCGGGCGCGATGCGGCGCTCTTCGCGCTGCTTCGCAGAACCGGGACCGTCACGAACTCCGGCATCTGGAACGGTCCCGGCTCTGCGAAGCAGCACTGCGTGCTGCATCGTGTCCGGGACACGCTACGTTACCTGTTCTTGTTGACCGGCTTCCGCTTCTCGATGAAGGCGGCCATGCCTTCGCTACGGTCTTCTAGCGCAAACGTCGCGTGAAAGAGGTCGCGCTCGACCTTGAGGCCTTCGGCGAGCGAGGTTTCCAGCGAACGGTTGACGGCGCTCTTCGCCATCGCGGCAACAGGGCGCGACATGCCGGCGATCTTCTCGGCCATCGCGATCGCCTCTTCCATCAGCTTGTCGGCGGCGACGACACGGCTGACGAGGCCGGAGCGCTCGGCTTCCGCCGCATCCATCATGCGGCCGGTGAGGCAGAGATCCATCGCCTTCGACTTGCCGATGGCGCGGGTGAGGCGCTGTGTTCCGCCGATGCCGGGAATGGTGCCGAGGGTGATTTCGGGCTGGCCGAATTTTGCGGTGTCCGAGCAGATCATGATGTCGCACATCATCGCCAGTTCGCAGCCGCCGCCGAGCGCATAGCCGGACACAGCGGCGATGGTCGGTTTGGTGCAGGTGGCAACGCGGTCGCCGCCGATCTGGGTGAAGTCCTTGGAGAACATGTCGATGAAGCCCTTCGGCTGCATCTCCTTGATGTCGGCGCCGGCGGCAAAGGCCTTTTCGCTGCCGGTGATGACGATGCAGCCGATGGCATCGTCCGCTTCGAGATCATCGATGGCGCGTTTGATCTCGCTGAAGACGCCGAACGACAGTGCATTGAGCATCTTCGGGCGGTTCAGGGTCACGATGCCGACGGCGCCTTTGCGCTCGACGAGAATGTGTTCGAAGCTGCTCATGTTTCATCCCGCGGTCTGTTGCTTGCGGCCGCCGGAGCCGGCGACCGCGCGCAATCTGCCCGCTCACAGGATGAGGTTCAAGCCATAAACATCCGCGCCGCGGAGGCCATGGTCAGCAGTCCGCCGAGTGCGATGAAAATCTTGCCGATCATCGAGGTTTGCTCCCACGGCCCGTTGTTCTCGGCCGTTGCAGCGGCGGGCGGCGTGTCGATGGTGGCGCTGGCGAGAGTCAGGGGCGGCTTTTCTTCGGCGGCGCGGTCGAGATCGTTCAGTTGATCGGCGGCCACCACGTCTTCGGTGCTCGCGCTGGCTGTGGCGGCAGCGCCCGTGCCCGGCGCTGGCTGCGCGTCCATCTGGCTCAGCACATTTCCGGCCTGGGCAGACATGTTGTAGGTGTCGGTCGGTTTCGCATCGGTGGGCCATTGCGCGTTGGCATTGGCGACGGCGGGGGTGATGTTGCCGTCCTGTTCGGGCTTCGCTGCGTCTGCCTTGGCGGCCTGGTCCTCGGCGGCTTTCTTCGCCTTGGTCTGGCGCTCGGCCTTGTGGGACCTGCTGGCGGTCTTCTTCGCATGGCTGCGGGCTGGCTTGACCGCCTCTGTCGAGGTATCGGCGGCCGTGCCGACGGATGTCGGCTGTTCAGGCGTCTGGGCGGCTGTCTGCGCCGTGGCCTCGGCGGCAGGGAACAGGGCTGCGGCACATATCCACAATCCCGCCGCGACGATCCATGCGGCATGCCCGGTGGTGTTCAATTTCATCTGAGTCTCCCCAAGATACCCGCCCCACCGGCGCCACAGGAAACTGCGCGCGTGACCACACCGCGGCAAAAAAGGGGAATCTTCGCGCCTTGATGGGCATTCGCTGGCACAGCCGGGATGCCCGCCGCGCCGCAATGGTGCTATGAGCGGTATTGCAGGGCTGGGATCGCTGCGTGAGGTCACGCTTCCGTGATTTTTCGGGAGCGGATGTAACGTTCGGGCCCGGCCGCCGAAATGCCTTCAGGAGCGCGCGTGCGCGGACGTGACGACGAATGGACTGGTCTGATGCGGTCGGCCAATGCCGGTGACAGCGCAGCCTATCACCGCCTGCTCAAGTCGGTTGCGCCGGTGTTGCGTGCGGGGGCGCGGCAAGGCTTGTCACGCGCCGGTCAGCCGCCGGATCAGGCCGAGGATATCGTGCAGGACATTCTACTCGCGGTGCATCTGAAGCGGCACACCTGGGACGCCGATGCGCCTTTTGCGCCGTGGCTGTTCGCCATCGCCCGCAACAAGCTGATCGATGCGCTGCGCAAGCGCGGCCGCCGGGTCTTCGTCGATATCGACGATTTCGCGGAAACGCTGCCGAGTGAGCCACCGGCGGAGCCGTTGCCGTCGGTGGATATCGCCGCTCATCTCGGCGATCTGCCGCAGCGCCAGCGCGACGTGCTGCAGTCCATCGCGGTGGAGCAGGCATCGATCCGGCAGACCGCCGAGAAACTGTCGATGACCGAAGGCAATGTGCGCGTCGCCTTGCATCGCGGGCTTGCGAGCCTTGCGGCGAAATTGCGGGAGGATTGAGCGTGGATACCGATCGATTGATGCTGGCGCTCGCCGCCGACAACGATCACAGGCCGCAGCCGGTGCGTATGCAACTTGCCATGGCTCTGCTTGTTACCCTGCCGGCGGCTACAGCGATGATGCTCGTCACCATCGGGATGCGGCCGGATTTCATGGCGGCGATGCGTAACCCGTTTTTCGATCTGAAATTCGTGATCGCGCTCGCGCTCGCCATCCCGGCCATCGTCATCAGCGTGCATCTGTCGCGGCCCGAGGCGTCGCTTGGCCGCTGGGTGTGGATGCTGCTGCTGTCGCCCTTCATCCTGATCGCCGCCATCATCGCCGAAATGATGGTGCCGCAACGCACGCCGATGATGATGCGCATCATGGGCAAAAACGCGGGCGTGTGCACGATGTTGATCTCGCTGCTGTCGCTGCCGATCCTCGGCGCCGCCTTGCTGGCGCTGCGGCATGGTGCGCCGTCGCGTCCCGCATGTGCCGGCGCATTGGCCGGGCTGATGTCGTCAGGGCTCGCGGCTGCGATCTATGCCGCGCATTGCGTGGATGACTCGCCGTTATTCGTTGCGGTCTGGTACACGATCGCAACCGCCGCGGTCACCGCGCTCGGTGCTGTCGTGGGCGCACGCGTGTTGCGTTATTGAGGTCGCTGCATTCTGCGGCGCGCTGAGGCTTCACGCCGCAGGCGTCTGTACTTTCGACGCGCTGCCAAGATGGCGCTGATAGCTCATGATGATCTCGTCGAATGTCTTGTCGGCGACCACGCCGACCGACGGCGCACGAGTCGAAATGAACCCCTTCGGCCAGCCATCGACGATCTTTTTCAGTTCGGGGTCGGGCTCGAAGGTCACGCGCGGCACGACGTCCGTCACGATGTTGAGCGCGGCGACGACATCTTCCATGCTGACGGTCAGCGCCGGCTGGTTGAGCACGCGTTTGCCGCGCAACGCCGTGGTGTCGGCATCGTGCAGCGTGATCAGGTTGCGCACCACCGTATCCACCGAAATCACAGGCACCCTGGTATCCGGCCGCAGCGGACAGACCGTTGGCCTGCCGGCAACGCTGTCGCGCACCATGCCAGCGATGCGGTCCGACACCGAAAAGGTCGGCGGTCCCGGATGCACCAGCACGATCGGCAGCCGCAGCGCACGCGCATCGACCACGCCATGGCGTGTTGCGTCCGCCAGCATCAGTTCGGCGATGGCCTTGTGCGTGCCATAGGACGTCTGTGGTTTCTGCAGGTGATCGTCGTCGACATTGTCAGGCAGCAATCCACCGAATACGGCGATGGAGCTTGGAAAGATCAGACGCGGCGGCGCCGTCTTGTTGCCGACGGCGTCGATGAGCCCAGCGAGCGACGAGACGTTGACGACGAGCGCAGCCGCAGGATCGTCCTCGGCGGCCGTGGTGAGTACGGCAGCGAGATGGAAGACGCTATGCGGTTTCCACGCGGCGATCGCCGCACGCGTCTCACGATCGGACATATCGGCCTGCATGCGTGTGATGCGCGGATCGGATGTGGGCGGCAGATACGTGTCGAGCAGCAACACGCCGTCAATCGTTTCGCTCTCGCCCTTCGCGTTTTTCAGAACACCGCCTTGCAGCAGCGCTGCGGTGAGCGTCGTGCCGATGAAGCCACCGGCGCCTGTAATCAAGACACGCATGGATTTTGCCCTGTCTTCGCCCCGCTCACGGCGTCGATCGCCGCGACGTCGCATCACTATCAACGCCTGCGCAGACAAGTCGATGCGTGCTGGGCGAATGGCAGGTCAGCGCAATTGGCGTTGCAGCGGCAGCGTCCGGTGGCACACACTGCCGCACAGGTGTCGATCAGGCGGCGAGCGATCAGGCGACGGACGTGTCCGCCGTCGCCTGCTGCATGCGATGGAAGCGCAGCACCTGCTGTGCGGTCGAAGGACGCAGCCGTTCATAAGTGCCGCGATCGGACGTGTTCTCGGATAGCGGCTGGTTCGCCAGCTTCTGTCGCATATCGATGATCGCCTTGACGGTCGGCCACGAAAAACCGGCGACTTTCGATATGATGAGAACGCCTTCGTTGCTCGCTTCGATCATCATTGCCTCGACCACCGACACCGGTACATGTGCGAGGCATGCGACGGCGGCATTGGTCTCGTCGAATTTCTCATTGATGGCGAACTTCATCACCTCGTTCTCGTCGAGGCGGCCGTCCTTGTGGAGCAGGCGCACCAGCTCGTGCGAGATCACCGCTTCGTCGCTCATGGTGGCAGGTGCCGAGCGGGCCTGGCGCGTGGCCTTCTGGACCGCGGAAGCGATTTCCTCGGCGAGTTTCGGGTTGGCTGACGCCATCCGTCCACGCACCGATGCCGAGGCCTGGCTGATCAGTTTCAGGAGGTGATGGCGTGGCACCGACGGGCGGACGGCGACACACGCGGCGATGCCGCCGCTGGTCCCGGCACGCTGCACCAGCCGGTCGTAACCGCGCTCGGAGAACGAAGCGCCCTGGTTGTTGACGGTGCTCATCACCACGGAGTCATCGCCGCGCTCGACCAGGACCTCGGTGACGGCGCCGCTCAATGTCTTGCGCGTCGAGATGGCGAGCAGGTGGCCCTGACTTTTGGTGCGCGCATTCTCGATCAGCGTGGGGTCGTCGAGTTGGCTGGATTGCGACAGAATAGGCGCCGCGATCTCGATGCGGTCGTCGAAGGCGAGATTGCGCAAGACGCGCGGCGGCGCGCTGCTGGCAGCGCCGAGACGTTCGGCGAGCAGGGCCTTCGTATGGGCTTCGAGATGTTCGATCAGGCATTCGAACACATCGTCGAACACGGCGATCTGCGCGGCGGAATAATCGGGCGCATGATCGATGAACAGATCGGTGACCTTGCGCAGCATATCAACGCGGCGCGCGACATTGCCATGCGCAAGCGCGGCCTGGAGGTCGTCGAGAATATTGGCCGACAGCGGCGATTTGAAAACCATGACTCTATCCTGGAGTATTCAAAAAACAGGCTTCCGTTCTCGGTCGCCCTGGGTGGTCAAAAATAATCAGGCGGTGGCAATACGATTTCGCCCGCGTTCCTTTGCTGCGTATAGGGCAAGATCGGCGCGGGCAAGCAGGGATTCGGATGTTTCGTTCTCGCGCAGGGTTGTGACGCCGACCGAGATCGTGACAGTGAGGCCTTCCGAAAAGGCGCTCCAGTCGAGCGTTGCAATGATGGCACGCAGCCGGTCCAGCATGCGCGCGGCGCTGTCATGGGGCGTGTCCGGCAGCACCAGCAGAAATTCCTCGCCGCCGAACCTGCCGAACCTGTCGGCGTCGCGGATATTGGCGAAAATGCTGATGGCGAAGGTGCGCAGGACCTCGTCGCCGGTGAGGTGGCCGAATTTGTCGTTGATCTGCTTGAACAGGTCGAGGTCGATCAGGGCCACGCTGCAGGCGACGCCGTTCTGCCGGCAGCGGGAGACCTCGTGATCGAGCTGCTGCATGATGCTGCGGCGATTGAGCGCGCCGGTGAGTTCATCGACTTCGGCCAGCTCCTCGATGCGCTTATAGGCGGTTTCGAGCGCGGCGCTGCGGCGATACAGGTTGTCGCGCAGCCGGCTCGCGAAGATGTTGATGAACATGATGCGCGCCAGCGTCGCCGCGAAGGTCAGCAGCGTTGCGATGCGTTCGAGCGGTGTGCTCGCCGGCAGCACGATCGGCAGATCCGTTATCAGATAGAGTGCGGCGACGCTGCCGGCCATGATCGTGCAGGCAATGGCGCCGCGCTGTGGCCCGGCGCGGAAGGCGATCACATTGACGATAATGAAGAACGTGCAGAGAAAGACGACGGCGACCGTGGGGGCGGCGTAGATGAACGCCAGCATCAGCGCGCAGGTCGCCGCGGTATAGGGACCGGTCAGGAAGTGATCCTTCCAGCGGTCGCTCAGGCCACTCTCGGAAATTGCCGCGAATATCGCGACCTTGCAGGTTGCGCAGATGGCAAAGGCGGCGATCAAGGTGCCGGAGATGGTTCCGGCTGCGGCGAACAGGGCGAGCAGGCCGATATTGATGACATGGCTGGCGGCAGCCAAAACCATGGTCTGGCGCCGCCGCCTCAGCCGCCGCGCGAGCGCAATCGGCAACGGCTCGCCATCGACGGCTTCGAAGTCGCCGTTGACGGGATCGTAAAAGGAACCGGCGGCTGCTGTCATCGATCCAGGATGTCGGATTTCAATAACCGAACAGTAGGTTCCAAGCCTTTAAGTTTGGTATCTATGGGCGTGCGGGGATGCCCCGTTTTTAACTATGTCACTCAACCGTCAGGATAATTTCCGTATTCCGGTAGGGTGGTCCCGGTCTGTCGCAGCGATTTCCCGGTTTTGCCGGCCGGCCTGGATCGCTCGCTGTCGACTTCGCAGGCCTGTTGGGAGAATGATGCAGACAAACTCGGAAACGAACGAGCATTATGCTACCCATCCCCCTGCGGTTCCCGGCCGCAATATCCCGCCGGCGCCCTGCCGGCAGCCTGTGGTCTATTCTGCTCGATTTTGAGAAGATTTCGCCTTGCCAGTCGAACCTCTTGTGATTTCAACCCGACCAACCCTGCGAGACGGACAGTGAGCGCGAGCCAGGCGACATCAGATGAAGCCCTGATCGGCCGTATCGCGCAGGGCGACCGTCTCGCGATGCAGGTGCTTTACGGGCGCCATCACGTCCGGGTGTTTCGCTTCGGCCTGCGGCTGGTGCGCAACGAACAGATTGCGGAGGACCTTATCAGCGAGGTGTTCCTGGATGTATGGCGCCAGGCCGGCAAGTTCGAGGGGCGTTCGGCCGTCTCGACCTGGCTGCTGGCCATTACGCGTTTCAAGGCGCTCTCCGCATTACGGAAGCGCAAGGATGCCGAGCTGGACGACGAGACGGCCAATGCGATCGAGGATACGTCCGACGATCCGGAGGTCACGGTTCAGAAGAAGGATAAGGGTGACGCCCTGCGACGTTGTCTGTCGTCGCTTTCGGCGGAGCACCGCGAAATTGTCGATCTCGTCTACTACCACGAAAAATCCGTGGAGGAGGTGGCCGAGCTGGTTGGAATTCCAGAGAACACCGTGAAAACGCGTCTGTTCTATGCGCGCAAGAAATTGGCCGAACTGCTGAAGGCAGCCGGCATTGAACGAGGCTGGCCATGATGGCGATGAGCAACAAGATGCCGGAGCAGGAGCCGGGCGAGATCGAGGCATTGCTGCCTTGGCATGCCGCCGGCACGCTCGGTGCGCGCGATGCGCGCCGCGTCGAGGACGCGCTCGCCCGCGATCCCGATCTGGCTCGCCAATACGAGGTGATCCGCGAGGAATATGCCGAGACCATCGCGCTCAACGAGAGCCTGGGTGCGCCGACCGTGCGCGCCATGCAAAAGCTGTTCGCGGCGATCGATGCCGAGCCGCTTCGCAAGGATACGTCCAGGTCGGTGAGCTTCGGCGCGCGCCTCACCCGTTTCTTCGGCGGCCTGTCGCCGCGCACGCTGATGGCCGGCACTGCCGTCGGCTGTCTCGCGATCATGCTGCAGGCCGGCGTGATCGGCAGCATCGTCATGCAACGCGAGCAGGGCGGCTTCCCAGCGCCCGCGCGGGAAGCTGCGCCGCAGGCTGCGCCGGCTCCATCGGCCCCGGCGCCCCGGAGCGCCGCTCCGGCCGTCACCACGCGCTCGATGACTTCGTCGCCGACCTCGCAACCTGCTGCGGCGGCCGACGGCCCGACCCGGCTGTTCGTCCGTTTCGCGCCGACAGCACGGGTGTCGGACATCACCGCGCTGCTCGAGGCCTATCAGGGCACGATTGTCGGCAACGACAAGGACGGTCTGTTCCGCCTGCAGTTTGGCAGTCAGGTCATGACCAGGGATCAGGTCGCCGGCCTGATCCGCCGTCTCGAGAACGAGAAGATCGTCAGCATGGCGGTCCCGGCGCAATAATCGCGGTGCCGGGGCTGGCATCGTCCAGCCGTGGAAATCATCCGATTTCGTTGAACGTTTTCCGGCCTGCGCGGACTCATGAATGCGGGAGCGGCTTGCCCTCCCCAGCGAGACCGTTCCCCGGCGCAAGCGCCCAACCTGCGCCAAGAGGTATCGCTCGACCCGTCCGGTTGTCCCCCCGGGCGGGTCTTTTTATGGGCGCATGAACCGGCGACGGGGCCGGGGAAAACGGAGCCGGATGGCGAAGAGTGCCCTAACGCGCTCTGTAATATTTGTTCCAATCTTCTGTGACATACAGCCATTCATCGACTCGGCTTGACAGAAGAAGTGCAGATTCCACGGAGCTTTCCCGAAGCTTGCGTCTGGAAACTGTCAAATTGCAGACACATTTCGCTAGACTGCGGGCGTTTTTCCACAGATTGTAGCTAAGTACCAGTCAGTGATTCTGTTGCGTTGATTCCGTTCTTCTCTTTTGCGGACATGCACATGTCACTGCATCCCTTGTTTGCTCGATCTGCCGCACCGCATTTCAGCGATCCCAAGACCCGCAAGATCGTGGAGCGTTGGGCTGCATTGGCCGAGCAGCGTCTCGATTATCTCACCGAACTGTTCGACAGCGGCCGCTGGCGCCGCTTTCACGGCGAGGCCGAATTCCTCGACAACATCGCGGAAGCGAAGGACGCCGTGGCGCGCTGGCAGGCGATGGCGAATGGCGAGTTCGTTGCCCCGGTGATCCGCGCTGCGCCGCCGCTGCAGCCGGTCCTTGCTGCGATCGAAGCCGCCATTGTCGCCCCGGTCGAGCAGCAGCAGGCCGAGGTGCTGTCCTTCGAGGACCATGCCGCCCAGCGCGACACTGCACGCAGGCCGCATTTCGTTGCGATGAGCGACGTGATCGTGAACCACGCCGAAGCGGAAGGCGTGGTTGAGACGGATGAGGCGGAGTCGCCGGTGCACGCCGTCTCGCCGCTCGATCTGTTCGATCACGACGCCATCGTCGCCCGCTATCCGATGCTGCGCGCGGCGATGTAAGCTACTGATCTTGTCCCGGCTCTGCGAAGCGGCACTTCGCGCCGCATCGCGTCCAGGACACGACGTCAGCAGGTCGCAATTCCATCTAGCGCACCGTATTTCCCGACAGCGCGATCTGCGCAAAACTCTGCGCACCCTTCGCCGTCAGGTCGGGCGTCGTCGGTTTGGCGTGGTCGAGGCCGACCACGGCACCGCGCGCCGCTCCTGAAATCATGTTGTTGCTGACCAGCGCCGTGCCCGCTCCGGGCATCACCGACACGCCGATGCCGACGAAGGCATTGCGCACCACATTGCCGGATATGGCGACATCGCGCAGATAACGGCCCCAGCCTGCGATGATGCCGAAAGCCGGCGCATTCTCCACCACATTGCCGCTCACCGTGGCATCCGCTTCCACATAGATGCCGACGCCGGCATCGTCATCCGGTGCCGTGCCGATCGGCCGTTTCGGAATCAGGTTACGAATGATGTTGCCCTGCACGACGGCGATGCGGCCGCCTTCGTTGAAATTGCACACAGAGACGCCGAACGCCGCGCCGTCCACCGTGTTGTTGGCGATGACTGCGCCCTCGAAGGCGAATTCCGAATACAGCGCGACCTCGCGCACCTGCGAGACGCTGTTGCCGGTGATGTGGATGTTGGAGGCCGAATTGCCGCGCACCGCCGAGTAGTCGCAATTTCTGATGCGATTGCCGGATACAATGACATTGCCGGCACGAAATGCGTTGATGGCATTGCCATACTGGCCGGAGCCGCCGGGGCCGGCCTTGATGTCCTCGATGCGGTTGTCGATCACCTGCGTGCCGTCGTCACCAAGGGCGCTGCGCAGGATTTCGATGCCGTTGCTGCGGGTGTTGCCGATTGTGTTCTGGGTGACGAGCAGGCCATTGCCATCGAACGAGACGATGGCGGTGGTGGCGATATCGCTGAAAGCGTTGCCGCGCAGCGCGCCGGCGCAACGTTCGAGCCAGATGCCGGCATTGCCGCTTTTGAGGATCGTGCAATCGTCGATGCGGATGTCATTACTCGTGGTGACCTGCACGAGGCCGGTGCGCGGCGGCAACGCCGCGTAATTGCCGTCCAGGGTCAATCCGTTCAGACTCACGTAATCGGCGCCATCGCCCGCCAGCAACGGTCCGCCGCCGAGGGAGGTGAGGGTGGTGGCGCCGCGAATGCCGACCAGCTGCGTGCCGCGTGCGAGCTTCAGCGTCGAGGTGCGATAGTTGCCAGGCGGCAGCACCAGCGGCGCCTGCAGCCGCGTGGCGTCGTCGATGGCGCGTTGCAATGCTCGGGTCTGATCGTCCTGGGTATTGGAGCGCACGCCATATTGCGTGGCATCGCGCCCGAGTGCCGAGGGCAGCGGCGCCGCTTCGGCGCGCGAGGCGACGAGCACGCCGGCCGCGCCGAGCGCGGAGACATTCAACAAGTGGCGGCGGTCGGTGATCATGGCGCGCATCCCGTGGCGGAAGATGTCGCTCACCATACGCCATTGGCGCAAAGCGGCAGGTTAATGTCGCGCCCGTAGGGCGGATGCGCCGAAGGCGTCATCCGCCGGCGGAATACATGGCTGAAACGCCGCGGCGGATGACGCTCCGCTCATCGGCCCTGCCGCTCGTGTAAAATATTCCTATTTTGTTCTTGACTGAATTCCGTAAAGGACTATGTTCCGCGTTGTCCGGCCCCGGTGAGAGGGGCGAGCGCGATCGTCACGTTCGCGGGGCTGGATGCGGTGGACGCCAAGGCTTGGGCGTCGCGCGGTGCCTTGAAGACGTTCGCCTGCGGGCGGGACGGACCCGTGCCAGACCTGCCACTGGCGTGGAGATGTCTCACCTTCGGATGGACCGATTTGGGGTCACGCACGACGGACGACCCTCGCGGCGGCGTCCGGCCAAAGCGCTCTGTCCCGGCCCATCGCCTTGGGCGGAACGGGTCAAGACGGGTCGACGACCCCGGCGACACGAGCAAGCCGAACACCGCGTGCGGAACGTCGAGCTTGCTCGATCATTCCGAAAGTCCTGATGCATACCCTTGCGGAGTACCGCATCGGCATCAGGCACCAAGGGTGCATCGGGCACCCGGCGTTCCGCACGCCCTCTTTCGAGGGGGGAGGTGGGAATGAAAGACGACGGCGCCCCCGCGCCGCAAACAACAGGGGCGACGACGCATGTCTGAGGTGCGGTCACAGGCCGAAGCAGGGCTGACGCCGCTCCCGACTTTCAGCTAGACTCATTCCAAACAAGAGGCCCAACAAAAGCGCGCGCAAGGAAATCCCCATGGCTCTGTCTACGGCTCTGTCTACGGCTCCGTCTCCCGTCATCCGTCTGCATCCCGACGACGCCGTGCTGATCGCGCGCACCATGCTGCTGCCGGGTGTCGAAGTCGCCAAAGGCGTCACCACCAGCGAGCGTATTCCCGCCGGCCACAAGGTGGCGATCCGGCCGATCGCCGTGAACGAGCCGATCTATCGCTACGGCCAGATCATCGGCTTCGCCACTCAGCCGATTGCGCCGGGCCAGCATGTCCACACCCAGAATTGCGGCATGGGCGATTTCGACCGCGACTATGCTTACGGCGTCGACGTGAAGCCGACGCCGAATGTCGAGTTGCCCGCGACCTTCATGGGCATCAGGCGCAGCGACGGCCGCGTCGCCACGCGCAACTATATCGGCCTGCTGACATCGGTGAATTGCAGCGCCCATGTCGCCAGCCTCGTTGCCGATGTGTTCAAGCGCAATCCCTTCAGCGGCCACGATCCGCTTGCCGATTATCCGAATGTGGACGGTGTCGTCGCGCTGACGCACAAGACCGGTTGCGGCATGACGCAGGACGAGCCGCTGACGCTGCTCCGCCGCACCCTCGGCGGTTATGCGCGGCATGTGAATTTCTCGCATGTGGTCGTGCTCGGCCTCGGCTGTGAGATCAACCAGATCGGCGGCCTGATGCAGGAGCAGAAGCTCGCCGGCCGCTTGCGAGAGATGCAGATCCAGGAGATCGGCGGCACACGCAAGACGACGGAAGCCGGCATTGCCTTCGTCAAGGAAGCGCTCGCCGATTCCAACAAGGTGACGCGCGAAGAAGTCTCGGCGAGCGAACTCACCGTCGCGCTCCAATGCGGCGGCTCCGACGGCTATTCGGGCATCTCGGCCAATCCCGCGCTCGGCGCGGCCAGCGATCTGCTCGTGCGTCATGGCGGCACGGTGGTGCTGTCCGAAACGCCCGAGACCTATGGCGCCGAACATCTTTTGACGCGCCGCGCCGTCTCGCGCGAAGTCGGGGAAAAGCTGGTCGGCCTGATGCGCTGGTGGGAGCAATATTGCGAACGGGAAGGCGCCGAGATGAACGCCAATCCCTCGCCGGGCAACAAGGCCGGCGGCCTCACGACCATCCTCGAAAAATCGCTTGGCGCCATGGCCAAGGCGGGCTCGACCAATCTCGTCGATGTCCTCAACTATGCCGAGGCCATTACCCGGAAGGGTTTCGTCTTCATGGACACGCCCGGTTACGATCCGGTCGCCGCGACGGGGCAGGTGGCCGGCGGCGCCAATATGGTTTGCTTCACCACCGGCCGCGGCAGCGTGTTCGGCTGCAAGCCCGCGCCGTCCATCAAGCTCGCCACCAACACGCCGATGTTCAAGCGTATGGAAGACGACATGGACATCAATTGCGGCACGGTGCTCGATGGCGACGAGACCGTGCAGGAATGCGGCCAGCGCATTTTCGACCTGATGCTGAAGACCGCGTCAGGTCAGCGCACCAAGAGCGAAAGCTTCGATTTCGGCGGCGCCGAATTCGCGCCGTGGGTGCTTGGCGCGACCATGTAGCGCATTCGCCGGTGGACAGGGCGGTGGGCACGACCAAGAATAGCGGCATGACCTATCGCCACACCATCGATAGCACGACCTATACCTTTGCCGGGCTGCGCGATCTGCTCGCCAAGGCCACACCCCCGCGCTCCGGCGATCGGCTTGCGGGGATTGCGGCGGAGACCGCCGAGCAGATGATCGCCGCGCGGATGGCGCTGGCGGATCTGCCGCTCGTGCAATTCCTGAACGAAACCGTCATCCCTTATGAGAGCGACGAGGTAACCCGCCTCATCGTCGATACGCACGCCGCCGCGGCCTTCGCGCCGATCGCATCGCTCACCGTTGGCGGGTTTCGCGACTGGCTGCTGTCGGATGCTGCAACGCCTGAAGCGATGACACGGCTGGCGCCCGGCGTGACTCCGGAAATGGCGGCTGCTGTCTCCAAGCTGATGCGCAATCAGGATCTGATCCTGGCGGCCAAGAAGTGCGAGGTCGTCACCCGTTTCCGCAACACCATCGGCCTGCGCGGCCGCATGAGCGTGCGTCTGCAGCCCAATCATCCGTTCGACGACATCAGGGGCATAGCCGCCTCGACGCTGGATGGCCTGTTGCTCGGCGCCGGCGACGCCTGTATCGGCATCAATCCGGCCAGCGACGATCCGGCGGTGCTCGGCCGGCTGGTGCGGATGCTCGACGACGTGATCGTCCGGCTCGGTATTCCCACGCAGAGCTGCGTGCTGACCCATGTGACCACCTCCATCGATCTGATCGCGCAGGGCGCTCCGGTCGATCTGGTGTTTCAGTCCATCGCCGGCACCGAAGCGGCGAACAGGAGCTTCGGCATCGACCTCGCCCTGTTGAAGGAAGCGCGCGAGGCCGGCCTGTCGTTGAAGCGCGGCACAATCGGCGACAATGTGATGTATTTCGAAACCGGGCAGGGCTCCGCCTTGTCCGCCAATGCCCATCACGGTGTCGATCAGCAGACCCTGGAAGCCCGCGCCTATGCGGTGGCGCGGGCCTTCTCGCCGCTGCTGGTGAACAGCGTGGTCGGCTTCATCGGTCCCGAATATCTCTATGACGGCAAGGAGATCATCCGCGCCGGGCTGGAGGATCATTTCTGCGGAAAATTGCTTGGCCTGCCGCTCGGCGTGGACGTCTGTTACACCAACCATGCCGAGGCCGATCAGGACGATATGGACAACCTCATGACGCTGCTGGCCGCTGCCGGCGTCAATTTCATCATGGGCGTGCCGGGCGCCGATGACGTCATGCTGAACTATCAGTCGACATCCTTTCACGATGCGCTCTACTTGCGCGATCTGTTCGGTCTGAAGCGGGCTCCGGAATTCGATGCCTGGCTGTTGCAGGCGGGAATTGTCGATGGCGATCTGCGCATTCGCGACCAGGGCGGCGTGTTGCCGGATTTCGCGGCGCGGCTCATCGCCTGACGTGGAGCTGACCACGTCGCGTCGGCCGCGCGGTCCCGTCACAATGTTGAAGGAATTCTGGCCCAGATTCGCCGCTTGTAACTGGATTTGGCTGGAGCGTTCGAACGGAGTGGAACGGTTTCATCTCAGCGGCGTTGTTATGGGTTTAGCGAGGGGCCGCTGATGCATCCGCAGAGGTTTTTGAATGAGAGCTGAGGGCAGGCAGACGGCGCGGCGCATCCTGTGCGTCTTTCCGCGATATACTTCTTCATTCGGCACGTTCGAGTATTCATATCCCCTGACCGATGGCGTTCAGGCCTTCATGCCTCCCCAGGGGCTTCTCCTGATCGCGGCCTATATGCCGGAGAACTGGGAGGTTCGTTTCGTCGACGAAAACATCCAGACCGCCACGCCCAACGATTTTCTCTGGGCCGAGGCGGTGCTGGTCAGCGGCATGCACATCCAGCGCGCGCAGATGAACGACATCTGCCATCGCGCACATGCCTATGATCTCCCCGTCGCCATCGGCGGCCCGTCGGTGTCGTCCTGCCCCGATTACTACCCGGCCTTCGATTATCTTCATCTCGGCGAACTCGGCGATGCGACCGACCGGCTGATCGATATCCTGGAGAAAGATACAAAGCGTCCGCCGCGTCAGATCGTGCTGAAGACCGCCGACCGGCTCGACATGCATGACTTCCCGATTCCGGCCTATGAGCTGGCAGATATCCCGCGCTATTTTCTCGGCAGCATCCAGTACTCGTCCGGCTGTCCGTATCAGTGCGAATTCTGCGACATTCCCGGCCTCTATGGCCGTAATCCGCGCATCAAGACGCCGCAGCAGATCACCGCCGAGCTCGACAAGCTGCTGGCCTGCGGCATCAATGGCTCCGTCTATTTCGTCGATGACAATTTCATCGGCAATCGCAAGGCTGCTCTCGATCTCCTGCCGCATCTCGTCGAGTGGCAGAAGAAGACAGGCTATGTACTGCGGTTGTCCTGCGAGGCGACGCTCAACATCGCCAAGCGGCCGGAGATCCTCGCGCTGATGCGCGATGCCTGGTTCGGCACGATCTTCTGCGGCATCGAGACCCCGGATCCAGCGGCGCTGAAGGCGATGAAGAAGGATCACAACATGATGGTCCCCATCATGGAGGCGATCCACACGCTGAACAGCTTTGGCATGGAGGTGGTGTCCGGCATCATTCTCGGCCTCGACACCGACAAGCCGGAGACCGGCGAACATCTGCTCGAATTCGTCGAGACCTCGCAAATCCCGCTGCTGACCATCAATCTGCTGCAGGCGTTGCCGCAGACCCCGCTCTGGGACCGCCTGAAGAAGGAAGGTCGCCTGATCGAGGACGAAGGCCGCGATTCCAACGTGGATTTCCTGCTGCCCTATGACGACGTGGTGCGCAGCTGGCGCCGCGCCATGGGATCGGCCTATGTGCCCGAGAAGCTGCTGCAGCGCTTCGAGTACCAGATCACGAACACCTATCCGCACCGCATCAAGCCGCCGGCTGGCGCCATGCTGACGGCGAAGAACATCCGCCTGGGTCTTGTGATGCTGCGAAATATTTTCTGGAAGGTCGGCGTACTCGGCGACTACAAGCGCGCGTTCTGGAAATTCGCCGTCCGGCGTCTGGCCCGCGGCGAGATCGAATATCTGATCTCGTCCATCATGGTCGCGCATCACCTCATCAACTTCGCCCGCGACGCCTCCGGCGGCGTGACCAACGCATCCTATTACTCGATGAAACTGCAGGATGCAGCGGCCGCGCCTGCGGTGCCGGCGGAGTAGTGCTCCTCCTTCATTCTGAGAGCCTGACCGGAAATGTGGCCCGTAATTGGCGCTGCTGGCCGCCCAGGCGGAACGCAACAGCTCTGTCTCTCATGGTGAGGAGGCGCGCAGCGCCGTCTCGAACCATGAGATGGCTTGGCTCGGAACCTTTTCGGCCATCCTTCGAGACGCCGCTGCGCGGCTCCTCAGGATGAGGGGTGGAGAATCTAGATTCTGAGCTGAACGGGCATTGTTCCGAGCAAAAGCAGTCGAAAACCACCTCGACCGCTTTTTGAGTCAGACACGGAGGAACCGCGCCGCGGCGTCTCGTATGATAGCCGCAGACGCAGGAGGCCAAGCCATCTCACGGTTCGAGACGGCGCGTTGCGCCTCCTCACCATGAGGGTGGAGTTTCTTGGCGGGGTTGGGCAAAGTGCCTTCATGATCGAACGCGACACGCCAATAGCGGGCCCTTCAACTCCGTCGCTTGCCGATTTGCGACGGCTGACGCCAGCGCGTGTCGGCCTTGGCCGCGCGGGCGCAAGCCTCACGACGCCGGCGCTGCTTGATTTTACTCTCGACCATGCACGTGCCCGCGATGCCGTGCATGCGCCGTTCGCGGCTGCCGTCATGGCTACAGCTCTCGCCGACCGAGGTTGGCGGGCGCTGACCGTATCGAGCCTTGTGGCCGACCGCGCGGATTACCTGAAGCGTCCCGATCTCGGCCGCAAGCTCGCCCCCGAATCGCGCGCCTTGCTCGACGAGCGAAATGGTGACGGCTGCGACGTTGCGCTTGTGATTGCGGACGGGCTTTCGCCGGCGGCGGTCAATGCGCACGGGATCGGCCTGGTCACGGTGTTGCTGCCGAAGCTCGAGGGTCTGTCCCTCGGGCCGATGGTCGTTGCCAGTGGTGCGCGCGTGGCCCTCGGCGACGAGATTGGCGCGCTGCTTAATGCGCGCATGACCGTCATGCTGATCGGCGAGCGGCCTGGGCTATCCGCGCCACAGAGTCTCGGTGCCTATATCACTGTCGCGCCCCGGCCGGGCCGGAGCGATGCCGAACGCAATTGTGTCTCCAATATCCAGTCCGCAGGACTGAGCTTCGACGAGGCTGCGATCAAGATTGCGTGGCTGGCTCGCGAGGGCCTGCGACGTGGCGTCACCGGTATCGCTTTGAAGGAAGAAAGCGGAATGCATCTGGCCGCACCGGCAGGTTGACGCACTCCACACCGTAATTTGTTGTCCCGGTGATTGCCCTGCACCAGCGTCGCCTTGCGAAAAGTCACACAGAACTGCTACACCCGGCCGGCGAATTTACCACGTAATTTCAAAGGCTAGAGCACGATCCTGAAAAGTGGTCACCGGTTTTCGGGGAAGATCGTGCTTAATCGAGATAAACGTTTACAGGACACGGCATGGACCAGATGAGCTCCCACGACGCCGACATCAAGAAACTGGGGCGTGGTCCATCCAGCATCGCCTTCGGCCTTGAGCGCATGGGCCTAATCGCCGTTCGTGCCCCTGTGCTCTCCTGCATCATTCTGCTGGCGCTGGTGATCGGCGCCGTGTTCGGCATCCAGCGCATCAAGATCGACGATTCGCTGAGCCAGCTGTTCCGCTCCGACAGCAAGGAATACAAACAGTATGAGGAAGTGACGAAGCGTTTCCCCTCGACCGAATTCGATGTGCTCGTGGTGCTCGAAGGCAAGACGCTGCTCGCCCGCGACAATCTGGAAAAGATGCGCGACCTCGTTACCGATCTGCAACTGGTCGATGGCGTACGCGGCCTGATCTCGATCTTCTCGGCACGGCAGACGCCAGCGCCGGGTAAATTGCCGGCGGCGCTGTTTCCCAGCGAATTGCCGGAAGGCGCGGCCTATGACCAGTTCATCGAGACGGTGAAGCAGAACGAGTTGATCCGCGGCAAGCTGCTGTCGGAAGACGGCACTCTCGCGCTCGTGGTGCTGTCGCTCGATCCAGAAGTCGTGAGCAACAACAAGCTGTCCGGCGTCATCGCAAATATCCGCAAGACCATGAATGAAGATCTGGCGGATAGCGGCCTGACCAAGGAATTGTCCGGCGTGCCGGTGATGCAGCTCGAAATCCGCAATGCGGTCGAGCGCGACGGCCTGATGTATAATGTCATCGGCATTCTCGCCGGCTGCATCATCGCCATCATCTTCTTCCGCAAGATCTCTTTCATGATCGTGGCGGCGTTTCCGCCGCTGCTGGCGATCCTGCTGGCGCTGGGTGCGCTCGGTTGGGCCGGCTTCAGCCTCAACATGTTCCTCAATGTGATGACGCCGCTGATCATGGTGATCAGTTTTGCCGACTCCATGCAACTGACCTTCGCCGCGCGTGACCGCCTGATCGCCGGTGAGGACAAATACTCGGCCTTCACCAACGCGGTGCGCGTTGTCGGTCCGGCCTGCGTGTTGACCCATGGCACCGCAGGCATTTCGTTCCTCGCTCTGCAGTTCTCGGACTCCGATCTGATCCGCGCTTTCGGTGAGGCGGGTCTGACCGCCACCATCATCGCGCTGGTCGCGGTGCTGTCGCTGGTGCCGGTGTTCGGCGTGCTGCTGGTGCGCAACGAAAAGATCTTCGCGCAGAAGTTCCAGGCAGCCGATGCGGGCGTGCAGGCGCTGCGCGCTTTCTGTTACTGGATTGCGGTGCGCATGGTCGGGCGTCCCGGCCTGTTCAGCCTGATTTCACTGCTGGTCGTGGTCGGCCTCGGCACCGTCTATGCCAGTCTCGAGCCACGCTATCGTCTGGCTGATCAGGTGCCGGACAAGGAACAGGCGGTGGCGGCCAGCGGCCGTCTCGACGCCAAGCTTACCGGCGCCAATCCCATCGACGTGCTGATCGAATTCCCGAAGGGACAGGACTTGTATTCGCCTGAAACGCTCAAGACCATCGCCGATGTCCATGCGATGGTCGAGAAGACATCCGGTGTCGGCAATGTCTGGTCGCTGGAAACGCTGCGCCGCTGGCTGGCGGAGAAGGCGGGCTCGACCGATGTCGCAACGCTGAAGGAATATGTCGACGTTATTCCCGAGCATCTCGTGCGCCGCTTCATCTCGGCCGACAAGACCGCGGTCGTGGTGTCAGGCCGCGTGCCCGACAGTGACGCCAGTCAGATCCTGCCGGTGGTGGACAAACTCGATACGGCGCTGAACACCGTCCGCAGCGCGCATCCCGGCTATGAGATTGCGGTGACGGGCCTCTCTGCGATCGCGGCGCGCAACAGCGCCAGCATGATCGAAAAGCTCAATCACGGCTTGACCATCGAGTTCGGTCTGGTCGCGGTCTTCATCGGTCTGGCCTTCCGCTCCTGGGTGGTGATGCTGGCCTGCATCCTGCCGGGCATCTTTCCGGTGGTGTTGTCGGGATTCGTGTTGTGGCTGCTCGGGGAGGGGCTGCAATTCGCCAGCGTCGTCGCGCTCACGGTCTCCTTCGGTCTCGGCTTGTCCGCGACCATCCACTTTCTCAACCGTCTGCGGCTTGAAGATACGCCAGGCACCGATCCGGCCGTCGCTGTCGAGCGCGCGACCGTGCTGGTCGGCCCGGCGCTCATTCTCACGACGGTGGTGCTGGCCTGCGGCCTCGTGGTGACGGTGTTTTCGGATTTGCCATCGCTACGGCTGTTCGGCTGGCTTAGCGCCTTCTCGATGGTGGCTGCGCTGGTCGCCGACCTCTTCATCCTGCGTCCGACATCGATGTGGCTGATCCAGATGCAGCAGAAGCTGACGGGCAAATCGACGTTGGCGAAGGGGATGGAATGAGCGTGCGCTGACGCCACCTATCGTCGCCCGGCTTGACCGGGCGGTCCAGCAGACATCGGCCTTTGAGAACGTGTCCGGAGTCGGTGTGTGCTGTCATCACCCGCTTTCGCGGGTGATGACAGCAAGCGTGAGTTTAACCCCTGGTCATGCTGATGCTGACGCCGCGAATCTCGCCCTTCGACGAGATCGAGACGTTCTGCTTGTTGCCTCTGGTCGTCAGCGTGATGTTCGCCGCGAAACCCGCGGCTTCGACGAAGACCTCGATCTGGCCGCCGCCGGCTTTTCCATTCAGATTGCCATAGACGTTGCGGCTGGCTTCGCTCCAGCTGCCGGACACGTTGTTGCCCGAGCTGATGACATTGCTCGAAAGATCGAATTTATAGCTGTCGCTGGCGCAGCGCAGGCTCTGTTCGAGCGCCGTGCCGCTGCTGCCCACCTTGTAGGTCGCACGGCAACGAATCTTCTCGGACGAGCCGTCCGAAAGGGTGACGGTGCCGTTGCCGCTCCAGCTGCCGTCGAAGCCTGCAAAGGGAGCGGACTGGGCGTAGCTCGCCGAGACCGACAGTATCAGAAGCGCGCCGGCGCCGGCGGCCTTGAGGGCATGGCCGAGCAGGCCGGCAGAATGAATCGTCATGTTGGTATCCCCGAAAAGATTGGCACCGCGCCGGCAATATGGTGCCGCGACGCTTCGGACGTGAGTGTTGCAGCGGTTGGGACAGGTTCAATCGGCCATGAGGAGCGATCACGAAACCGTATGGACATCCGTCTCGGTTCCGCGTGGGGCCCCCGAAGCATTGTCGATTGAGCATTGGCAGGTTCCAGTCTTGGTCGCGATGGCTGGCGCCGGGCTGATCGGTCGGGCTGGAGCAGGTCCCCGTCGGTGAGCGCGGGACCGGCAGGCACCCTGCGGTCGCATTTTGCGGGTTAGTGCGTTTGCGGCCTGTGTCTCCCATGCATCCCTCGCGATGAATGTGCGCGGAGGGCCGCTGTTCGGGATCGGTCGACAGGTGCGATTGTTACGGTTTGTGCTATGGAGCCCTTCGGGCTGACTCTCGCTTGCTGAATTGAAGGACGACAATGCGTAAAATTCTCCTGGCCTTGACCGTGATCGCCGCATCTGCCTCGACCGGCGCATTGGCCCAGCAGACCCAAGGCCGCAGCGGCACCGAAGCTGAGCAAAAGGCCTGCACCCGCGACGTGCAGAAGCTTTGCCGCAACGTCATGGATCAGGGCGATCTGGTGATTCTGTCCTGCCTCAAGGAAAATCGTCCCAAGATCAGCAAGGCCTGCAACGACGTGCTGGTCAGCCACGGCCAGTAAGGGTTCCATCTCCCGATTATCCGGGCTCACGGCGCCTGCCGCGAGCCCGCCGGCAGCTGTTCCGGCCTGGCATGCGCTGCGGCCGAGGGTGGCATATTGGCATTGGTTTCGCTGGCCGATTTGGCCTATATGAGGGCGCAGACGGCTCGTCGGCCGGTATTTTTGAACCGCGACAGCGTCCACTTCACCCCAGTTTTCATTGAACGAAGCCGAGATTGATGACCCCTGCGAGCGAGCTGCGATCCGGCAAGACCGATCGTGACGAGAACTTCCCGGTCGCGTCGAGGATCATCCATTCGCGCCACCGGGCGCTGATTCTGGCGTTCTATAATTTCGTCCGGACCGCCGACGATATTGCCGATCATGCGCTGCTCGATGCCTCGACCAAGCTCGCGATGCTGGACGAGCTGGAGACGGGGCTGCTCGGCAAGCACGATGAGCAGGCCGAAGCGAATACGCTACGCGCTGCCTTCGCCGAGCGCGGCATGCCGCCGCGCCATGCGCTCGATCTACTCACCGCCTTCCGGATGGACGTGACCAAGCTGCGCTATGCCGATTGGGACGAACTGATCCATTACTGCTCGTTCTCGGCGATGCCGGTCGGTCGTTTCATGCTCGAGGTGCATGGCGAGGACAAGGCCACCTGGCCGGCTTCGGATGCCATCTGTGCGGCGCTGCAGATCAACAACCATCTGCAGGATTGTGCCAAGGATTATCGCGATCTCGATCGCGTCTACCTGCCGCAGGATATCATGCAGCGCCATGACGTCGGCGTCGAAGCGCTCGACAAGCCAAAGTCGTCGCTGGCGCTGCTCGCATGCCTGCGCGAGATCGTGTCTCGCAACGAGGCCTTGCTGCGCGAGGGCGACAGTCTGACGGTGCACATGGCGGACACGCGGTTTGCCTGCAACATCGCCGTCATCGAGAAATTCGCTTGGGAAATCTCGAAGCTGCTGCGGGTGCGCGATCCGCTGAGCGAGAAGGTGCATCTCTCCAAGGGCAGCATGGCCGGTCATGCGCTCGCGGCCATCGCGGGGTGCCTGTGGCGCCGCGCGACCACATCCGTTCCGCTCTCGCGTCCGGCGGCGGGCAAATGAACCAGATGAATACCCAGACCGAGACCAGCGAAGCCCAGGGCGTCGCCGCGGGCAGCTCATTCTACGCGGCGATGCGTATCCTGCCGCGCGAGCAGCGCGACGCCATGTTTCAGATCTACAGCTTTTGCCGTCAGGTCGACGACATCGCGGACTCGCATGAGCCGCGCGAGCTGCGGCTCAGCCAGATGCAGCAGTGGCGCGAGGACATCGAAGCGCTTTATGCCGGCAACCCGCCGCCGCGCGTGCGCGACTATGTCGAGCCGATCAAGCGTTTCGGCATGCTCAAGGAAGACTATCTCGCCGTCATCGACGGGATGGAGATGGATATCCCCGCCGACATCCGTGCGCCGGATGAGGCAACCTTCGATCTCTATTGTGATCGCGTGGCGAGCGCGGTGGGCCGGCTGTCGGTGAAGGTGTTCGGCATGCCCGATGAGGACGGCGTGCTGCTCGCCCATCATCTCGGCCGCGCGCTGCAGATCACCAATATCCTGCGCGATATCGATGAAGATGCCGCGCTCGGTCGTCTCTATCTGCCGCGCGAACTGCTCTATCATGCCGGCATCACCTCCAGCGACCCGCAGGTGGTGATCAAGGAGAAGGCGCTTCCGAAGGTGGCTGCACCTCTCGTGCGCCGGGCTCAGGAGCATTTCAAGAAGTCTGACGAGATCATGGCCCGTAACAGGCGCCGCGCCGTGCGTGCGCCGCGGATCATGTCGAAATACTATCACGCCATCCTGGAATTGCTGGTGAAACGCGGCTTCGCTCTGCCGCGCGATCCCGTTCGTCTCGGCAAGGCCTCCAAGATAGCGATCCTGCTGCGATACGCGATCATCTGATGTCCAAAACCGCCCATATCATTGGCGCCGGCGTGTCCGGCCTTGCCGCTGCTGTCAGTCTCAGCAATGCCGGTTACCAGGTCCACGTGCATGAGGCGACCCAGCAGGCCGGTGGCCGCTGCCGCTCCTATTTCGATGCGCAGACCGGACTCACCATCGACAACGGCAATCACCTCGTCCTGTCGGGCAACAGCCATGTCCTCAACTATGCGAAGTCGATCGGCACCGAAGCTGGCCTCGTCGGCCCGGCGCGCGCCCTATTCGCCTTCGCCGATCTTACATCCGGCAAGCGCTGGCAGCTCGATCTCGGTGACGGCCGCATTCCGACCTGGCTGTTCGATGCATCGCGTCGCGTGCCCGATACGTCGGTCGGCGATTATTTCGCGCTGACGCCGCTGCTCTGGGCCGGCAATGACAAGCTCGTTGGCGACACCATCAAATGTGAAGGCGTGCTCTACGACCGCCTCGTGCAACCGCTGCTGCTCGCGGCACTGAATGTCGATCCGCCAGAAGGCTCTGCCGGTCTTGCCGGCGCCATCGTGCGCGAGACCTTGCTGGCGGGCGGGCAGGCGTGTCGCCCGTTGATTGCGCGCTCCGGCCTCAGCGACGTGCTGGTCGAACCCGCCGTCGAGATGCTGCGCAAGAAGGGTGCCGGCGTTCACTTCGGCCACGAGTTGCGCGGCTACACCATGGCCGGGGAGCGTGTCAGCGAATTGAAGTTCGGCGAGGGCGATGTGATCGCGCTCGGTGCCGAAGATGTGGTGATCATGGCCGTGCCGGCATGGTCGGCGAAGAACCTGCTTCCAGGCGTCAAGACGCCGACGGAAATGCGCGCTATCGTCAATGCGCATTTTGCCTACGTGCCGCCCCCGGGCCAGGCGCCGCTGGTCGGTGTCGTCGGCGGCATCGTCGAATGGCTGTTCGCCTTCGACAATCGTTTCTCGATCACCATCAGCAATGGCGATCGTTTCGTGAATCTGCCGCGCGAACAGTTCGCGCAGCAGATCTGGGACGAGATCTGTCAGGTCTCGAACATCAAGGCGCCGTTGCCAAAATGGCAGATCGTGCGTGAGCGCCGCGCGACCTTTGCGGCGACGCCGGCGCAGAACGCCTTGCGCGCCGGAACCCGCACCGAATTCAAGAACCTGTTCCTTGCCGGTGATTGGACCGATACCGGCCTGCCGGCGACCATTGAAGGCTCGATCCGCTCCGGCGATCGTGCCGCCGATATGGCACTGGGGAAGATCTGAACGGAAACACACTCAGTCGCCCAACGTTACGACGCGTACGGAGATCAATCGAACATCATGGCCTCGACCACTTCTGAACTCACCATCGACAGGGCGAAGCTGGAAGGCAGCATCGCATCGGCCAAGAAGAGCCTGCTGGATTTCCAGCAGAGCGATGGTCACTGGGTGTTCGAGCTCGAAGCCGATGCCACCATTCCGGCGGAATATGTGCTGATGCGGCACTTCCTTGCGGAGCCGGTCGATGCGGAACTGGAAGCCAAGATCGCGAACTATCTGCGCCGCATCCAGGGCGCGCATGGCGGCTGGCCGCTGGTGCATGACGGTCCGTTCGATATGAGCGCGACCGTGAAGGCCTATTTCGCGCTGAAGATGATCGGTGACGACATCGACGCGCCGCATATGAAGCGGGCACGCGAGGCGGCGCTGGAGCGGGGAGGCGCCATCAACGCTAATGTCTTCACGCGTTTCCTGCTGTCGATGTTCGGCGTAACTACCTGGCGCAGCGTTCCCGTGCTGCCGGTCGAGATCATGCATCTGCCGGCGTGGTTTCCGTTCCACCTCAACAAGATGTCCTATTGGGCGCGCACCACCGTCGTCACTTTGATCGTGCTGGCGGCCAAGAAGGCGCGGGCCAAGAATCCGAAGGGCGTCGGCATCGACGAACTGTTCCTGCAGGATCCGCGCACGATCGGCACGCTGGCCCGCGCGCCGCATCAGAATCGCGGCTGGTTCGCGTTCTTCACTGCTATCGACAAGCTGCTGCGTGCTGCCGAACCTTATTTTCCGAAGAAGTTTCGCCAGAGCGCCATCGATAAGGCTGTCGCCTTCTTCGAGGAGCGGCTGAACGGCGAGGATGGCATCGGCGCCATTTTCCCGCCGATGGCCAATGCCGTCATGGTCTATGACGTTCTCGGCTATCCCGAGGATTATCCGCCGCGCGCCGTCCAGCGCCGCGGTATCGACAAGCTGCTCGTCATCCACGAGCATGAAGCCTATTGCCAGCCCTGCGTTTCGCCGGTGTGGGATACCGCGCTGACGGCCCATGCGATGCTGGAGACTGGCGGCGAGGATACGTTCGCGCAGGCCAAGCGCGGCCTCGACTGGCTGGTGCCGCGGCAGGAACTCGAAGTGAAGGGGGACTGGGCGGACAAGCGTCCGGACCTCCGTCCGGGAGGCTGGGCGTTCCAGTACAACAACGCTCATTATCCCGATCTCGACGACACGGCCGTGGTCATGATGGCGATGGATCGTGCGCGCCGGCAGACCGGCACGAAGGATTACGATCAGGCGATCGATCGCGGCAAGGAGTGGATCCTTGGCATGCAGAGCAGCGACGGCGGCTTCGCGGCTTTCGACGTCGATAACCACTATCACTACCTGAACAATATTCCGTTCTCCGATCACGGCGCTCTGCTCGATCCGCCGACCGAGGATGTGACCGCGCGCTGTGTCTCCATGCTGGCGCAGCTCGGGGATACGGTCGAGAGCTCGAAGCCGCTGGCGGATGCGGTTGCCTATCTCCGCCGCACCCAGCTTGCGGAGGGCTCGTGGTACGGCCGCTGGGGGCTCAATTACATCTACGGCACCTGGTCGGTGCTGTGCGCGCTCAACATGGCCGGCGTGAACCATCAGGACCCGGCGATGCGCAAGGCTGTCGCCTGGCTCTATTCGATCCAGAACGAGGACGGCGGCTGGGGCGAGGATGCGGTCAGCTACCGTCTCGACTACAAGGGCTTCGAGGGGGCCCCGTCCACAGCCTCGCAATCGGCATGGGCTTTGCTTGCATTGATGGCGGCTGGAGAAGCCGACAATCCGGCGGTGGAACGCGGAATGCGATACTTAATGGCCACACAGAACGAAAAAGGGTTGTGGGACGAGGCCCGATACACCGCCACCGGCTTCCCGCGCGTATTTTATCTGCGATATCATGGCTACTCAAAATTCTTTCCGCTCTGGGCGTTGGCGCGGTTCCGGAATTTGCAGAGCACCAACAGCAGGACGGTCGGAGTCGGAATGTGATCTTGGGTGATGGGGGCATTTCCGCTGCGGCGACGTCGTCCGCGATGATGTCGGCCGATCCGCGGCCGGTATTGATCGTGACGGGGCTGGTCCAGGAAGCGAAGATCGCGGCCGGGCCCGGGATGACGGTCATCTGCTCGTCCAGCGATCCGGTTCAGCTCCGTAGCCTGCTCGCCGATATCGATCCCCTCAGCGTTCGAGGCGTCATCTCCTTCGGTGTCGCCGGTGGCCTCGATCCCGCCCTCACGACGGGCACCGTCGTTCTGGCCACTGAGGTGGTCGCCGCCGGTCAGGTCTGGCCGGCGTCCGAACAGCTCAGCGCCGAGCTTCTGGCAGGTTCCGGCGTTGGCAATCAGAAGGTTGTGCGCGGCGGTCTGGTCGGCGTCGAGAAGGTCGTCACCGGGCAGGCCGGCAAGGCCGCCTTGCGGTCGGAATTCGGCGCCTCGGCCGTCGATATGGAAAGCCATATCGCCGCTGAATTCGCGGCGCTGGCCGGTTTGCCCTTTGCCGCTCTGCGTGTGGTCAGCGACCCCGCGACCCGCGCGCTCCCGGAGATTGCCACCACCGCCATCAAGCCGAATGGCGATGTCGATCTGCGCAAGGTTCTGCGCGGCATCGCTCGTAATCCGCTGGTGATCCGCGCGCTGGTCTCGACCGGCCGCGACTTCAACCGTGCGCTGCGCAGCCTGAAGGATTGCCGTAGCTATTTGCTGAGCAGGATTGGTCTGGCGGCGGAAGCGTAATCTCAGTCCCTCATGGTGAGGAGGCGCACAGCGCCGTCTCGAACCATGAGATGGCTTGGCTCGGAGTTCTGCGGCCATCCTTCGAGACGCCGCTACGCGGCTCCTCAGGATGAGGGTGGAGCAGGGGCAACCCCAACAAAAAGGGCGAGATCTGAATCGCGCCCTTTTGCTGTCCGTATATGAAAAGCGCCTTATGCGGCGGTCGAAGCCGAGGCAGCTTCCGCCTTCGCGGCAGCCTTTGCAGCGGCGGCTTCGGCTTCTTCCTTGCGGATATCCGACAGGCGCTTCTGCACTTCCGACGAAAATACGTACTGCGCCGGGCGCTGCTTGCTGAGATCGATTTCCGGCGCCATCGGGCCTTCGGTCTTCACGCCGCGCAGCGCAACCCACATGGCCTTCAGCGGATTGGTGAGGGCTGCATCGGCCGCGGTCGGCTCGTAGCCGCAATGAGCCATACAGTCGGCGCACTTCTCGTACTTGCCGGTACCGTAGGTGTCCCAATCGGTGGTGTCCATCAGCTCCTTGAAGGTCTTGGTATAGCCTTCACCGAGCAGGTAGCAGGGCTTCTGCCAGCCGAAGATGTTGCGCGCGGGCATGCCCCACGGCTTGCATTCGTATTCCTGATTGCCGGCGAGGAAGTCCAGGAACAGGCCGGAATGCATGAAGTTCCACTTCTTGCCCTTGCCGAGCGCGAAGACGTCGCGGAACAGCTTCTTGGTCTTCTTGCGGTTCAGGAAGTGCTCCTGATCCGGTGCACGCTCATAGGCATAGCCGGGCGACATCGAGACGCCGACGCCGAGCTCCACGGTGAAGTCCAGGAATTTTGCGATCTCTTCGGCTGAATGGCCGTCGAAGATGGTCGCGTTGACATTGACGGTGAAGCCACGGGCCTTGGCGGCCTTGATTGCGGAGACGGCCTTGTCGAACACGCCTTCCTGCGACACGGCCTTGTCGTGGTGGTCCTTGAGACCATCGAGATGCACCGAGAAGAACAGGTAGGGCGAGGGCTCGAACAGGTCGAGCTTCTTCTCCAGCAGCAGCGCGTTGGTGCAGAGCGAGACGAACTTCTTGCGCTCGACCAGGCCGCGCACGATCTCGCCGATCTCCTTGTGGATCAGCGGCTCGCCGCCCGGGATCGCAACCATCGGTGCGCCGCATTCCTCGGCGGCTTCCCAACATTCCTGGGCCGACATGCGGCGATTCAGGATCGCATTTGGATAGTCGATCTTGCCGCAGCCGACGCAGGCCAGGTTGCAGCGGAACAGGGGTTCCAGCATCAGCACGAGCGGATAGCGCTTCCGGCCCAGCAGCTTCTGCTTCATCAGATAGCCGCCAATCTTGATTTCTTTGAAGAACGGAATTGCCATTACAGTTTTCTTTCTGGGCATCTTCACTAAAGAAGGTTGATCAAACCGCGGTCAGTTCAGCGGGTAGTCGAAATTCAATCGTCTCTTCGCGTCCTGGCAGAACCGATACCGAAACCGGCCCGATGCGCCGCAGGGTTTCAATCACGTCGTCTACAAGCACTTCTGGCGCCGAAGCGCCAGCCGTTATGCCGACAGTCCGCGCGCCCCTTAACCATTCGGGGTTCAGCTCGCTGCCATCGGCGATGAGGTAGCTCGCGACACCGACTTCCGTTCCAATCTCTCGGAGTCGGTTGGAATTGGAACTGTTGGCCGCCCCCACGACCAGGATCACGTCCACGAGCCGGCTGAGGTCTCTTACCGCAGATTGGCGGTTTTGTGTCGCATAGCAGATATCGCGGGTGTCCGGGCCCTGAATATCGCTGAATTTCGCCTGTAACGCGGAAATGATGTCCCGTGTGTCATCTACGCTCAACGTCGTTTGCGTGATGTAGGCGACCGGTTCGTCCACGGGAATCGTCAGCGCGGCCACATCGGCGATGCTCTGGACGATATGAATAGGGCCGGGAACCTGTCCTATAGTACCGTCGACTTCCGGATGCCCCGCATGGCCGATGAGAATGACCGTTCGGCCCTTGGCGACGTAGCGCTTTCCTTGGTTATGGACCTTGGCGACGAGCGGGCAGGTGGCGTCCAGAACCGGCAAGCCGCGGGCCTCGGCTTCTTCCTCGACGGTGCGGGCGACGCCGTGGGCGCTGAAGACCGTCATGGCGTGGTCAGGTACCTCTGAGAGTTCCTCGACGAAAATAGCGCCCTTCGATTTCAACGTTTCGACGACATGCCTATTGTGCACGATCTCGTGTCGCACATACACCGGCGCGCCATAGCGCTCGAGCGCTCGCTCCACGATCTCGATGGCTCGCACGACGCCTGCACAGAATCCGCGCGGCTGGGCCAAATAGATCTCCAAGGGGCGGGGGCGATCAAGCACGAGAGACAGAGTCCATCACGAATTCCGACAAACAATAATTGTGTACCATAATCAGGGACATATCCAGCCCGGCCAAGTATTTGAGCCGTTCTGTGTGACAAAAATCACTCAGTATGCAACACCCGGCGGGAACAGGGTTCCTGAACGCGGGTTAAGGCTTAAACCTTTACGATATCTCGGATTTAGGCCAAAGAATGCTGCGAAATTTCAACAGTTCGTCACTTTACCCCGCGCGTTGACCCCGATAACAGGACGTCGCAGCTCTCAATCAATTCCACCTCACGTTTTGTGCCATCGCGTCACGTTGCTGATAGCGCATCCGTTCGGCTACGAAGCCATCCTTTGCGGAACCCACCGAAGCGCGCCGCATTCATTGCGAGCCCCGTCCAGATAGAAAGATAAAGCGTGCTGACAAAAGTCGTCGTCTCGATCGTGAATTTCTGCACCCGATTCGCGCTTCCGGTGGTGATTGTCGGTGTGCTGCTCTCGATCGCGTCCGCCTGGTATTCGGCCAAGAATTTCTCGATCAACACCGACATCAATAAGCTGATCTCGCCGAATCTGGACTGGCGTCAGCGCGACATGGCCTTCGACAAGGCATTCGATCAGGAGCGCCTGATCATTGCCGTTGTCGAGGCGCCGACGCCGGAATTCGCCAATGCAGCGGCGAATGCTCTTGAGAAAAAGCTCGCTCCCAACAAGAAGAACTTCGATTCCGTTCGCCGTCTCGACGGCGGCGAGTTCTTCGAGAAGAACGGCCTGTTGTTCCTGCCCACCAAGGAAGTGCAGGGGCTGACCGGTCAGTTCGAACAGGCTGCGCCGCTGCTCGAAATCATGGCCGGCGATCCCAGCATCCGGGGCCTCACCGGCGCACTCGAAACCGGTCTCATGGGCATTCGCCGCGGCCAGCTCCAACTCGACAGCGCAGCCGGCACATTCGACACGGTCGCCGCGACGATCGAAGACGTCCTGAAGAACGGTAAGGGCACGTTCTCCTGGCGTGGCCTCGTCAGCGACAAGCCGCTGACTGATTCTGACAAGCGCGCCTTCATCGAGGCGAAGCCGGTGCTCGATTTCGCGGCGCTGGAGCCCGGCAAGGATGCAACCGACGCCATCCGTCAGGCTGCCGTCGATCTGAACATCGCGGGAGAATACGGCGCGCGGGTGCGTCTTACCGGTCCGGTTCCGATCGCCAATGAGGAATTCTCCACCGTACAGGACGGCGCGGTGCTCAATGGCGTCGTTACCGTCCTGCTGGTGCTTGGTATCCTCTGGCTGGCGCTGCATTCGGCAAAGATCATCGGTGCGGTGTTCGTCAACCTGTTCGTCGGTCTCGCCATCACCACAGCCCTTGGCCTGATGATGGTGGGCTCGCTGAACCTTTTATCGATTGCGTTCGCCGTTCTATTCGTCGGTCTCGGCGTTGATTTCGGCATTCAGTTCAGTGTCCGCTACCGCTCCGAGCGCTACAAGAAGGATGATCTCCGCGGAGCTCTAGCCAGCGCGGCCAATTATTGTGCCGTGCCGTTGTCGCTGGCCGCCTTCGCCACCGCCGCAGGCTTCCTTTCCTTTTTGCCGACCGACTACAAAGGTGTATCCGAACTCGGCAAGATCGCCGGTCTCGGCATGATGATCGCATTCATCACCAGCATCACCATGCTCCCGGCGCTGCTCGATCTTCTGAATCCCGCCGGCGAGAAAGAGCCTGTCGGTTACGCCTTCCTCGCGCCAGTCGATCGTTTCCTCGAGGAGAAGCGCTACTGGATCATTGGCGGCACGCTAGCCGTGACCCTTGCGGGCCTGCCCCTGCTGGCCCACCTGCGTTTCGATTTCAATCCAATCAATCTGCGCAATCCGCATGTCGAATCGATCGCCACGTTCCTCGATCTGCGCCGCGACCCCAACACCGGCGCGAACGCCGTGAATGTGATGGCGCCCAACGAAGCTGGTGCGAAACAGGTTGAAGAGCGTCTGTCCAAGCTGCCGGAAGTCGCGCGTACGATTTCACTCGACAGTTTCGTACCGCAAGATCAGCCGGCCAAGCTTGCCGCCATTCAGGCTGGCGCAAAGGTGCTGGAGCCTGCGCTCAATCCGGAGTCTGTCGATCAGGCGCCGACCGATGCTGAGAATGTGACCGCGCTCAAGGATTCGGCTGCAAGCCTGCGCAAGCTCGCAGGCAATCAGACCGGCCCTGGCGCGGTCGCTGCCAGACGGCTCGCGGATGCGCTTGCCAAGACCGCCGATGCCAGCGAGGCCGTGCGCAATCAGGTGCAGGCGACCTTTGTCGTGCCCCTGAAGATCGCTCTCGCGCAGCTTCGCAATCTCATGCAGGCAGCGCCGGTCACTCTCGACAATCTGCCGCCCCAACTCGTGAACTCCTGGAAGACCAAGGATGGCCAGATTCGCGTCGAGGCGCAGCCGAGCGGTGATCCCAACGACAATGATACGCTCCGCAAATTCGCCGATGCGGTGCTGAAGTCTGAGCCGCTCGCTGTCGGCGGTCCGGTCTCTATCCTCAAGTCGGGCGATACGATCGTGACCGCCTTCATTCACGCCGGTTTCTGGGCATTGATCACAATTTCGCTGCTGCTATGGCTGGCGCTGCGTCGCTTCGTCGATGTACTCCTCACCATCGTTCCGCTGTTGGTCGCGGGCGCCGTGACGCTGGAAATATGCGTGCTGATCGGGCTGCCGCTCAACTTTGCCAACATTATCGCGCTGCCGTTGCTGCTGGGTGTCGGTGTGGCGTTCAAGATCTACTATGTCGTCGCCTGGCGCGCGGGCCATAAAAACCTGCTGCAGTCGTCGCTGACGCGCGCTATCTTCTTCAGCGCGCTGGCAACGGCCACGGCCTTCGGCAGTCTCTGGCTGTCGAATCATCCGGGGACGGCGAGCATGGGCAAGCTGCTGGCGATGTCCTTCGTGGTGACGTTAGCGGCGGTGCTGCTGTTCCAGCCGGCCCTGATGGGCAAGCCGCGCGAAATCGACCGGTGACAATGAACCGGTGACAATGAAAAAAGGCGACCCGGATCGGGTCGCCTTTTTGCCTGCAACAGGCTTTGTTGACTAATGCGTCGCCTTGTTGATTTCAGGCAGCAGGCAGATGTCGCCGATATCTGCACCCGGCTGCGGCGCACCGGCCACGGGCGCTAGTGCCGGCTTCTGGCCAGCCGGTGCCTTGGCGCCGGTGGTCGGAGCGGGCGTGGTCTTGGCCATCGTATTGCTGCCCGGCGCAGGTGCCGGGGCCATCTTGCCGCCGGGAGCAGGCGCACCCTTGGCGCCGGCTGCAACGGCATTCTTCGCGGTGGCGTTCGAGGGGCTTGAGGGGATCGGCGGACCGACGCGGGTCCAGGTCTGGCCGCCGCACAGGAAGCCGAGCACACAGCCTTCGACCTCAAGCTCGTTCGTGGTGTCGCCGAGCTTGATGCTGGACTTGTAGAATTTTCCGTCCTTGGCATTGTAGATCTGGCCCGACCACTTGTCTTTCGCCGCGTTCGGCTTCATGTCGAGAATCATTGCGTGAGCAAGCGTCGGACGGGATTTCTTGGTTGCATCCGGATTATTCTTGTCCGTCATCCCCGGGGTCTTTTCCCAAGAGATGGCGCCCCACATGCTGCCGCCGCACTCAGCGATGCGCACATGCGCCACGCCGTCCTCGACCTGCCAGTCGCCGGTCGGATCGGCGGCAAATGCAGGAGCCAGCCCTGCCGAAAACAGGCCTGCTGAAAAAAGGATTCCGCAATATGTAAGGGGGCGCGTAGAAATGCGTGGGCGCTGCAACATGTTCAGACCTATGCTTAAGTAGCGTTTCTCGGCGATCTGCGGTGTCTGAGAAGTCAAATCGCCGCATTTACGGTTTTCAGTTGACGAAGCGACCATCAACCGACGTATGTAACTCATGGTATATCCGAATCTAGATGTTTCCGAGATGTTTGTCGAAAGGGAGGCGCAGCGTAGCTCCATGCATACGCGCCACCTCAACGAGCAACTCGTCCGAGTCCTCAAGACGATCGGATATGACGTCGGCTTCCAGCGAGGCTCGGGCCAATATCTATTCGACCGGGAGGGGGCCCGCTACCTCGATCTACTCAGCGGATTTGGCGTTTTTGCGATTGGCCGCAACCATCCGGTGATGCGGAATGCGCTCAAGTCGGTGCTCGATGCGGATTTGCCCAATTTGGTGCAGATGGACGTCTCGACACTCGCTGGTATTCTGTCCGAGAAGTTACTCGAAAACGTCCCCTATATGGACAAGGTGTTTTTCGCGAATTCGGGCGCGGAGACTGTCGAAGCGGCGATCAAATTTGCTCGTAACGCCACCGGCCGGAACGAAATCGTCTATTGCGATCATGCCTATCACGGCCTGACCTATGGCGCACTATCGCTGACCGATGACAGCAATTTTCGTTCCGGTTTCGGCCCTCTGCTGCAGGGCTGCTCGGTGGTGCCGTTCAACGATCTCGAAGCGCTCGAAAAGGCGCTGTCGTCGAAACAGGTTGCAGGCTTCATCGTCGAGCCGATCCAGGGCAAGGGTGTCAATCTGCCCTCGGACGAATTCCTGTCCGGCGCCCTCGCACTCTGCCGCAAATACGGCACGCTGTTCATCGCCGACGAAATCCAGACCGGCCTCGGCCGCACCGGCAAGTTTCTGGCCATCGAGCACTGGAACATCGAGCCGGACATGATCCTGCTCGCCAAGGCGCTGTCCGGCGGCCATGTTCCGGTCGGCGCGCTGCTGACGCGCAAGCCGATTTTCGACAAGATCTTCAACCGCATGGATCGCTCGTTGGTCCACGGCTCGACCTTCGGCAAGAACGACCTGGCGATGGCTGCCGGCATCGCGACGCTGGAAATCATGAAGCACGAGAAGCTGGTCGAGAACGCCGCCAAACGCGGTGCCGAACTTCGCCTGGCCCTGCAGAACATGATCCCGGAATTCGAGCTCCTCAAAGAAGTGCGCGGCAAGGGTCTCATGATCGGCGTCGAATTCGGGCCGCCGAAATCGCTGCGCCTGAAGGCGTCGTGGAATATCCTGGAATCGGCCAGCAAGGGACTGTTCTGCCAGCTGATTACGGTGCCGCTGTTCAAGGATCAGAAAATCCTGACGCAAGTGTCCGGCCACGGCAGCCACACGATTAAGCTGTTGCCGCCGTTGGTGGTGACCGAGGACGACACCAGATGGATCACGGATTCGTTCCGTACGGTGATTGCCGACAGCCATAAGGTTCCCGGCGCGATCTGGTCGCTCGGTAAGACGCTGGTCGATAATGCCGTACGGAAGTCGGCCTAAGCGTCAGCTCGTATTCACCGCATGTTCGAACTTGCTGCCGAAGTCGGCAAGTTCTTCGCTGTTCAGGTCGCTCGCTGCCCAGTAACTCAGGCCGCGCTGGCTCCAATGGCGAATATTGAAGCCTTGGACGGTTTCGAGTTTCGCCGGATATGTGTCTGTATTCGACGTCTGGGCGACGAACAGATTGATGACATGGATACGCCGCCGGTAGACAATGACACCGACAGTCCTGCCGTCGATATAGTCAAGCCGCCCGCCAATCAGCGTGAAGCCCTGCGCAGCCAGATCGATGACCGGCGGCGCGACATCCAGCCGGCCATTGAACCAGGGCTTCACTGTATGCTTGTCGGTCGAGAGAACGTCGGTCAGATGCCCTGCCTGCAGCGAGCGCAGGTGCGCCGAGACGACATCCGATAGAATGCGTTGCTCGTCTTCTTGGTGACGCACAAGTACGACGAGGCCTGTGGCGGCCAGCGCCGACAATGCCGATCCCAGCGCAAATCCTTTCAGGACCCCACGTCGGTTGGGGGCGCGTGCCGGTGGCAAGGATGTTTCGACGCGCTGACGCAGCAGTGGCGGCGTGGCAAACCGGAGATTGCTGTGAGCCATCTGGTCGCGTATCTGGCCATAGGCTTGCAGCAGCGCGGCGCAGTGCGCGCAGGCGGCCATGTGCAGTTCGACCTCCCGCGCATGACCCGCGTCGAGCTCGCCATCGAGCAGCGCGTGCAGCAGGATTTCGGCCTCGTCACAGGTCATTTGTCTCGCTCCTCTTCGGCAAGCCATGCTGCGCGCAGCATGGCGCGCGCGCGCGCAAGCCGGGACATGACGGTCCCGACCGGGACGTCCGTGATCGCAGCGATGTCGCGATAGGACAGATCTTGTATTTCACGCAGCACGATCGTTTCCCGAAATGGTTCGGGCAGCGCGCTCACGAGTCGTTGGATGGACGCTGCGTCCCGCAGCTGTAGCAGTTCGGTCTCTGGAGAAACCTGGGTTGCATGCCATAGCGGCTCGGCCGTTTGCGGGCCGTTTGCTTCCACGTCGGTCGGGGAGGCGGCGTTTGCCCGGCGGACGAATTCGGCGAAGCAGATGTTACGCAGGATGGAGAACAGCCATGGCTTCATCGCCGGGCCGCGATAGCTGTCGAAATGCTTCAGCGCCCGCAGGTAACATTCCTGGACGGCGTCCTCGGCATCGGTGGCATCGCGCAGGAGATAGCGTGCCAGCGTGTAGACGTCATTGAGATAGGGCAACGCGGCGTCGCGGAAACGCCGTGTCCTGTCCGGGTCGTTACCAGAGACGTGAGCTGGCATTGACTTGTCCGTTGCAGCGACTTGTCTATTACAGCCAATGTCCGGCCGTGGGTGGCCGGACGTTATTGTGATGCCCCGGTTTCCGTCGTTACTCAACCTTGATCATCCCTGTCATATGAGGGTGCAGGGAACAAAAATACTTGTAGTCGCCGGCTGACGAGAAGGTGAAGGAGTAGCTGTCACCCGTATCCAGGGCCTTTGACTTGAATTTTCCGGCGGATACTACGGTGTGCGGGATGTCGTCTTGGTTTTTCCAGGTCACGGTCGTGCCGACCTTCACGGTGAGTTCGCCGGGCGAGAAGGTGAAGTTGTCGATGGTCACCATCACCTCTTCGCAACGTGCCCCAGAGATCTGTAAAGCCATGGCTGCCGCGAGAGTGATGCCAAAGCCGCCTCCGCGTAAAAACAGCGATGTCATGACTGTACGCCCTCTAGCTTTGCAATGGCGTGTCGATGATCGCGAGTTTTTCGGCGCCCGGCTTGAAGACAATGCTCGCCGTACCGAGCAGGCTGCGTAGCTTGTCGTCGGTGACCTTCATCGGGCCCGGAGATGGCGCCGTCCCCGGTGCGGGCTGCGGAAACGCCGTCGAGCGGGCGGTGTGGAAGGTGACGTTCCCCTCGACCTTCTGCATCGCCTGATGGATGTGGCCGTTCAGCACGGTGACCGATCCGAAGTCCTTGAGCAGGCTCAGCGCACGCGCACCGTCCTCGGTACCCCAGCCCCATGTCGGATAGACAGACCACAATGGAATATGTGCAAACACCACGATGGGCGTCGATGTCGATCGACCCCGCAGATCGTCTTCCAGCCAGGCAAGCTGTTCCGCGCCGAGATTGCCGAGACCGCCGGCCTTCAGGTCGACGACATTGACGAGACCGATGAAATGCACGCCGCTGGCATCGAATGAATACCAGCCGGATCCCTTGGTCCCGCGCCCATAGCGTTCGCGATAGAGCTTGACCTCCTCATCGATGAAATCATGTTCGCCGGGCACGTAGTGCACATCGAGCCGTGCCTGCGAGATGATCCGGTCGGCATCGTCGAACTCAGACGCTTTGGACAGGTGGCTGATATCGCCGGTGTGGATCAAGAAGGATGGCACGGCCGGCATCGCCTTGATCCGGCCGATGGCTTCTTCGAGGGTCCCGATCGCGTTCGGATTGGCTGGCTTGTCGAAACCGATATGGCTGTCGCTGATCTGCAGGAATGTCAGCCCCGCGGGCTCTGAGGCCTGCGCCGCCCCGACGAGGCCGAGTGCGCGCGGCACGCCGCCGGCAATGGTCCAGAGCACGCCGGTTCCGGCCCATGTCATACATTCCAGCACCTTGCGGCGACTCAGGCGGGGATCGTCATCATGATGGTCGTGGTCGAATGCGTTCATGGCCAGTCTCCCTGTACCCTTGATCGGGTAACGAGGACTGGATCGGGAGAGCGCGAGGTTTATTCCCGGAATTCGGCGTTATCGCGAATCCGTGATGATCATCCCTGCGCCTTTTTCGGCGATCATCGCCGTTGGGGTGTTGGTGTTGCCCGATGTGATGGTCGGCATCACCGAGGCATCCACTACACGCAATCCGTCGATCCCGTGGAAGCGCAGACGTTCGTCGACGACGGCATTCGGATCTGATGCCGTGCCCATCTTCGCGGTGCCGACCGGATGGAAGATCGTGGTGCCGATATCGCCGGCAGCTTTCGCCAAAGCTTCCGCATCGTCCCCCACAGATGGTCCCGGCAAATACTCTTCCGGTCGATAGGCGCTCAGCGCCTTCTGCTTCATCAGTTTTCGCGTTACGCGGATCGCGTCCGCTGCGACCTGACGGTCTTCATCCGTCGAGAGATAGTGCGGAGCGATGGCCGGTGCTTCATCAGGTTTGCCCGAACGCAGTTTAATCGTGCCGCGCGAGGTCGGACGCAGATTGCAGGCACTGACGGTGATGGCGGGGAAGCGGTGAAGCGGATCGCCGAATTTGTCGAGCGACAGCGGCTGCACGTGAAACTGGATATTCGCCCTCTCGCGATGAGCGTCTGAACGCGTGAATATGCCGAGCTGCGACGGCGCCATGGTGAGCGGCCCGCGACGGCGCAGCGCATAGTCGACGCCCATCCAGCCGCGGCGGAACAGATTGTAGTAGGTCTCGTTCAGTGTGCGCACGCCGGAGACTTTGTAGATCGCGCGTTGCTGCAGATGGTCCTGCAGATTGCGGCCGACGCCGGGCTTGTCGAGCACGACATTAACTCCTGCTTCGGCAAGCCATTCGGCAGGTCCGATGCCCGAGCGCTGCAACAGATGCGGTGACCCGACGGCGCCTGCGCAGAGCACGACTTCGCCCTTCGCGCGCACTTCGATTTCCTGTCCGTTCTGCTTGAAGCGGACGCCGACGGCGCGGCCATTCTCGACGATCAGCCGATCGACCATCACATCGGTTTCGAGGCGCAGATTGGGCCGGTTCAGTACCGGCTTGAGAAAACCGCGTGCCGACGACCAGCGCCGTCCGCGTTTTTGATTGACATGAAAATAGCCGATGCCTTCATTGTCGCCGGTGTTGAAATCGTCGGTGCGGCGAATGCCCATCTCCGCGGCGGCATCCGCCACGGCATCGAGCACCGCCCATGACAGCCGCGGCGCCTCGATGCGCCAGCCGCCGCCAACGCCATGATGCTCGCTCTTGCCGAGAAAGTGATCTTCCAGCTTGAGGAAGGACGGCAGCACTTCGTCATAGCCCCAGCCGGTGAGGCCGAGCTGGCGCCAGTGATCGTAGTCGGCGGCTTGCCCGCGCATGGAGATCATCGCATTGATGGCGGACGAGCCGCCGATCACCTTGCCGCGGGGATAGGCCAGCGAGCGGCCATTGAGGCCGGGCTCGGGCTCGGTGCGAAACATCCAATCGGAGCGGGGATTGCCAATCGCGAAGAGATAGCCGACCGGGATGTGAAACCAGATCCAGTTGTCCTTTCCGCCGGCTTCCAGCAACAGCACGCGTTTGCGGGGATCGGCAGAGAGACGATTGGCGACGATGCAACCTGCGGTGCCTGCGCCAACCACGATATAGTCGAAATCACCCTCGAGCCACGTCATCGTTCCCTGCCATCATTCACGGTTCATTGCCGGATTATGACGCCTTAGCGGCCGCGCGCTGCGATGTACAGACAACCATTGCATAACCGGGGACAGCGGGCCGGCTTGGGCAGTTGGCACGTCACATGCTAGGCTGAGACGGACAGATTTCATTGCAGCGAGTTGACCTATGTCGATCATTGACCGCATCGTCGAATTGCAGCCCGAGATCACGGCCTGGCGCCGCGATCTGCATCAGCACCCGGAGCTGCTCTACGACGTGCATCGCACCGCAGCCTTCGTGGCGGAAAAGCTGAAGGCCTTCGGTTGCGACGAGGTGGTCGAGGGCATAGGGCGGACCGGTGTGGTCGGCGTCATCAAGGGCAAGAAGGGAGCGGGCGGTGTGATCGGCCTGCGTGCCGACATGGATGCCTTGCCGATCGAGGAACAGACCAACCTGTCTTACGCCTCGAAGACGCCCGGCAAGATGCATGCCTGCGGCCATGACGGCCACACCTCGATGCTGCTCGGCGCTGCGCAATATCTCGCTGAGACCCGCAATTTTGCCGGCGATGCCGTGGTGATCTTCCAGCCGGCCGAAGAGGGCGGGGCGGGCGCCGATGCGATGATCAAGGATGGCCTGATGGATCGTTTCGGCATCCAGAAGGTCTATGGGATGCACAACAATCCCGGCATGCCGATCGGCTCGTTCTCCATGCGCACCGGCCCGATCATGGCGGCAATGGATCGCATCGGCATCACCATTGAAGGCGTCGGCGGCCACGCGGCCTATCCGCACAAGACCATCGACCCGGTGATGGCAGGCTCGCAACTCATCATGGCGTTCCAGTCGATCGTCTCGCGCACGGTTAGTCCGCTGGATTCCGCCGTCATCTCGATCTGTGAATTCCACGCGGGCCATGCGAGCAATGTCATTCCGGCATCAGCCGAGCTGCGCGGCACGGTGCGCACGCTCCGCAAAGAGGTTCGCGATCTCGTCGAGAAGCGCATGAACGAGGTTTGCGCTGGCGTCGCGTTGCAGACCGGTGCGCGCATCACGCTGAACTACGACCGCGGTTATCCCGTCGTGGTCAATCATCCCGAGGAAACCAGGCTGGCCGCGAAGATCGCCGGCGAAGTCGGTGGTGCGGCAAATGTCGCCACGGATATGGAGCCGGTGATGGGGGCGGAGGACTTTGCCTATATGCTCGAAGCGCGGCCGGGCGCCTTCATTTTCATGGGCAACGGCGACAGCGCCGGTCTGCATCACCCCGCTTATAACTTCAACGATGATGCGATCGTGTACGGCTCGTCCTATTGGGTGAAGCTGGTGGAGACGTCGCTGGCGGCGTGAGCGCTGCCAAGCGGAGGGCGATGAGCGAAGCATAATCCGCCGTTCTTCGCCGCATGATGTCGGCCGGCGGATTATGCCTTCGGCTCATCCGCCCTACGAACTGCTACGGCAGCGGAGTCTTACTCCGCTGCCTGCGCATAATCTTCCATCGGCGGACACGAGCACACGAGGTTGCGGTCACCGTAGACATTGTCTACGCGGCCGACCGGGCACCAGTATTTGTCGGTGCGCGACGTGCCTGCCGGGAAGCAGCCTTCCGCACGCGTATAGGCGCGCGTCCAGTTGTCGTCCGCGATGTCATGCACCGTATGCGGCGCATGACGCAGCGGCGAGGCGTCGATCTTGAACCGACCGCCCTCGACCTCTGCGATTTCCTTGCGGATCGCGATCATCGCGTCGCAGAAGCGGTCCAGCTCGGCCTTCGATTCCGACTCCGTCGGCTCGATCATCAGCGTGCCCGCGACGGGGAAGCTCATGGTCGGCGCATGAAAACCGTAGTCGATCAGGCGCTTCGCAATATCGTCGACGGTGACGCCAGACGTCGCCTTCAGGGGGCGCGGATCGATAATGCATTCATGTGCCACGCGGCCGTTGTGGTTGCGATAGAGCACCGGGAAATGCGGATCGAGCCGCGCAGCGATGTAGTTCGCATTGAGAATCGCCACTTCAGTCGCCGTGGTGAGGCCTGTGCCGCCCATCATCAGAATGTAGATGTAGGAGATCGTCAGGATCGAGGCCGAGCCGTAGGGCGCGGCGGAGACCGGGCCGACCGGCGCATCGCCATTGGTCGCGGGATGGCCAGGCAGGTAAGGCGCCAAATGCGCTTTCACGCCGATCGGGCCCATGCCCGGGCCGCCGCCGCCATGCGGGATGCAGAAGGTCTTGTGCAGGTTGAGATGGCTGACATCGGCGCCGTATTCGCCGGGCCGGGACAGGCCGACCTGCGCATTCATGTTGGCGCCGTCGAGATATACCTGACCGCCATGGGTATGGACGATCTCGCAGATCTCGCGGATCTGTTCCTCGAACACGCCGTGGGTGGAGGGATAGGTAATCATGATCGCGGCGAGATTGGCGGTGTGCTTTTCCGCTTTGGCGCGCAGATCCTCGACGTCGACATTGCCGTCCGTGTCGCAGGCGACGACGACGACGCTCATGCCGACCATGGCGGCGGATGCCGGATTTGTGCCGTGCGCCGAGGACGGGATCAGGCAGATCGTGCGTTGATGATCGCCGCGCGCAGCATGATAGCCGCGGATCGCAAGCAGCCCAGCATATTCGCCCTGCGCGCCCGAATTCGGCTGCAGCGACACCGCATCATAGCCGGTGATGTCGCACAGCCACTTCTCCAGAGTGGTGAAAAGCTGCTGATAGCCTTTGGCCTGATCGGCCGGGACGAACGGATGCAGCGAGCCCCAGGCCGGCCAGGTCAGCGGCATCATTTCGGTGGTGGCGTTGAGCTTCATGGTGCAGGAGCCGAGCGGGATCATCGCGCGATCAAGCGCGAGATCGCGATCCGAAAGTTTGCGCATGTAGCGCAGCAGTTCGGTTTCCGAGCGATGGCTATGGAAGACCGCGTGCGTCAGGAACGGCGAGGAACGCTTCAGCGAAGCGGGCAGGCCGTCGCTGATGCCATGCTCCATATCGGCATAGCCAAGCTTGCCGCCGAAGGCGCGCCAGATGGCTTCCACGGTCTCCGGCGTCGTGGTCTCATCGAGCGCGATGCCGATGGTGCCGTTACCAATATGAAGGTTGATCTTCTCGGCCTGCGCCGCGGCGATGATACCGGCCTGCTTGTCGCCGACCTTGATCGTGATGGTGTCGAAGAACACCTCGCTCACGGGGGCGAAGCCGATCTGCTTGAGGCCCGCCGCCAGCGTCAGTGCGCGGCGATGGGTGGTGCGCGCGATATGCTTGAGGCCTTCGGGGCCGTGATAGACCGCATACATCGAGGCGATGACGGCGAGCAGCACCTGCGCGGTGCAGATGTTCGAGGTCGCCTTTTCGCGGCGGATATGTTGTTCGCGGGTTTGCAGCGCCAGCCGATAGGCGGGCTCGCCGCGCGAATCGATGGACAGGCCGACGAGGCGGCCGGGGATCGAACGCTTGATGGCGTCGCGCACCGACATGTAGCCGGCATGCGGACCGCCATAGCCCATCGGCACGCCGAAGCGCTGTGCCGAGCCGACGGCGATGTCTGCGCCGAGATCGCCGGGCGAGGCCAGCAGCGTCAGCGCCAGCAGATCGGCAGCGACGACGGCGAGGCCGCCCCTGGCTTTAAGCGCGGCAATCGCCGGTTTGAGATCGCGAACCGCGCCGCTTGTGCCCGGATATTGCAGCAGCGCGCCGAACACATCGGCCTTGTCGAGATCGGTGAGGGGATTGCCGACCTGCAGCGACCAGCCGAGCGGCTCGGCACGGGTGCGTAGCACCGCCAGCGTCTGCGGATGTACTTCTTGATCGACGAAGAAGGTCTTGGTCGGAACCTGCGATGCGCGCTCCGCCAGCGCCATCGCTTCGGCGGCTGCGGTGCCTTCATCGAGCAGCGACGCGTTCGCCACATCGAGGCCGGTGAGATCGCAGATCATGGTCTGGAAGTTGAACAAAGCTTCCAGACGGCCCTGGCTGATCTCCGGCTGATACGGCGTATAGGCCGTGTACCAGGCCGGATTCTCAAGGATATTACGCTGGATGACCGTGGGCAGCACAGTGCCGTAGTAACCTTGGCCGATCAGTGAGGTGAAGACCTGATTGCCTTTCGCCAGTTCCGTCATATGCGCCAGCGCTTCGGTTTCGCTGAGCGCGAGTCCGGTATCGAGCGGCGCCTTCTGCCGGATCGAGCCCGGCAGCGTCTCGCTCATCAGGCCCGAAAGGCTCTTGGCGCTCACCGTCTCCAGCATCGCCTGGATGTCGGAAGGAGAGGGGCCGAGATGGCGGCGAACGAAATCGGTGGCAACGTCGGCAGAGGTCTTCACGGTCATGATACGTCCTCAGGCGCTGTGCGCTTTATAGGCCTCGGCATCCATCAGGCCGTCGAGTTCGCCCTTGTCGGCGAGCTTCAGCTTGAAGAACCAGGCCTTGCTTTCGGCATCGGAGTTCACCAGCGCCGGCTCGGCGGCGAGGCCGTCATTGATTTCGACCACCTCGCCGGAGACCGGCGCGTAGACGTCGGAGGCGGCTTTCACCGATTCCACCACGGCGGCGGCTTCGGCCTTCTTCAGGGCGCGGCCGATCTTCGGCAGTTCGACGAAGACGACGTCGCCAAGCTGTGACTGCGCGAAATCGGTAATCCCGACGGTGACGATGTCGCCGTCGACCTGCAGCCATTCGTGGTCTTCGGTGTAGAGGGTGGTCATAGGTCAGTTCCTCAACGCTTGTAGTTGTTCGGGACGAAAGGCATGGGGGAGACGGTTATCGGCAAACGTTGTCCGCGCAATTCGGCGAATACGGTCATTCCGTCCTTGGCGTGTGACGTGGGCACATAGCCCATGGCGATCGGCGCCGAGATGCTGGGGCCGAAGCTGCCCGAAGTGACCTTGCCGATCGAATTGGTGGAGGTCGCATCCGCAAACAGCAGGACGCCCTCACGCACTGGTGCACGGCCTTCGGGCTTGAGTCCGACGCGCTGGCGCGATGCTCCGCCACCGAGCTGCGCGAGAATCGTATCGCTGCCGAAAAAGCCGCCGGCGCGGGCTCCGCCGCTGCGGCGGCTCTTCTGGATCGACCAGACCAGATTGCCTTCGACGGGCGTCGTCGTCGTGTCGATGTCATGGCCATAAAGGCACATGCCGGCTTCCAGCCGCAGGCTGTCGCGGGCTCCCAGGCCGATCGGCAGCACATCGGGATGATCGAGCAGGGCCGAGGTCAGCGCTTCGGCCTGATCGTTCGGGATCGAGATCTCGTACCCGTCTTCGCCGGTATAACCCGAACGCGACACGAAGCAGGCGATGCCGTTCACCCGATGCGGTCCGGCATCCATGAACTTCATGGCCGGCGCTTCCGGGCAGAATTTGGCGAGCACATCGGCGGCCTTCGGTCCCTGCAACGCGATCAGCGCACGGTCGGCCAAAGGCTCGATGATGCAGGTATCGGACAGGTGTTTGCGCAGATGCGCTTCATCCTCGGCCTTGCAGGCGGCGTTGACGACCAGGAAAAGGTGGTCGCCGAAATTCGCCACCATCAGGTCGTCGAGAATGCCGCCGGATTCATTGGTGAACTGCGCGTAGCGCTGCCGCCCGGGGGCGAGCGCCAGGATGTCCATCGGCACCAGTCTCTCCAGCGCCAGTGCGGCGTCCTCGACCTTGCCCGATTTCGCCCGCAGCACGATCTGCCCCATATGGGACACATCGAAGAGACCGGCGGCAGCACGGGTGTGGAGGTGTTCCTGCAGCACGCCAGTGGCATATTGCACCGGCATATCATAGCCGGCGAACGGCACCATCTTGCCGCCGCGCGCGACATGCAGCGCATGAAGCGGCGTTTGTTTCAAAATTGAGGTTTTGTCGCTTGAAAGCATCAATGGGAGCCCTCGCGGTTCCCCGGGCCGATTCCCGGAGATGTCGCCGAAAGCCCCATCTGTCGCTGTGCCTGAGAGTATTATCCCGTCGGCGGACGCTCACGGCCAGATCAGCCCGCAGCGCCTCTTTCCAGATGCTTAGTCCGTCACACGGTCCTTTTGCCTGAGAGTTTCCGGGGCGGTTGCTCCTTCGGCGCCGATCCCTCACAGGACCGGTCTCTCCCGACGTGACGTCGTTCAACGCCCGCAAACAACCACACGTTCCTCGCGCCTGTCAACGCAGATGCAGCATCTATCAACGGCTTGTGCTGATGCGGCAACCCCATGATTAAACTGCACAGTTTCTGGACAGGCGCGGGGGCCCCGGTCTAAAAGCTACCGGTTGTGGTTTGAGGCCGCGGGATGGACCGTGGCCGCTTTCAGGCGTGATTGGACGGGTATGAGCGGCGTTAACGAGATCAGGTCGGCATTTCTGAATTACTTCGCCAAGAACGGCCACGACATCGTGCCGTCTTCGCCGTTGGTACCGCGCAACGACCCCACGCTGATGTTCACGAACGCTGGCATGGTGCAGTTCAAGAACGTTTTTACCGGTATCGAGAAGCGATCCTATCAACGCGCTACCACCTCGCAGAAATGTGTGCGCGCCGGCGGCAAGCATAACGATTTGGACAATGTCGGCTATACCGCGCGTCACCACACCTTCTTTGAGATGCTCGGCAACTTCTCGTTCGGCGATTACTTCAAGGAACGCGCCATCGAGTTGGCCTGGAATTTGATCACCAAGGAATACGGCCTGCCGAAGGAGAAGCTCCTCGTTACCGTCTACTCGGAAGACGACGAAGCTTTCGGTCTGTGGAAAAAGGTCGCCGGTCTTTCCGAGTCCAAGATCATCCGCATCCCAACCTCGGACAATTTCTGGCAGATGGGTGACACCGGTCCCTGCGGCCCGTGCTCGGAAATCTTCTACGATCATGGCGACAAGATCCCCGGCGGCCCTCCCGGCTCGCCCGACGAAGACGGCGACCGCTTCATCGAGATCTGGAATCTCGTGTTCATGCAGTTCGAGCAGATTGCGCCGGGCAACCGGCTGTCATTGCCGAAGCCATCCATCGACACCGGCATGGGTCTCGAGCGCATCGCCGCGGTGCTGCAGGGCAAGCATGACAATTACGACATCGACCTGTTCGTTGCCCTGATCCGCGCCATCGCCGATCTGACCGGCGCCGATCCTCATGGCCCGATGAAAGCTTCGCTGCGCGTGATCGCCGATCATCTGCGCGCCTCGTCGTTCCTGATCGCCGACGGCGTGCTGCCGTCCAATGAAGGCCGCGGCTATGTGCTCCGCCGCATCATGCGCCGCGCGATGCGCCATGGCCAGTTGCTGGGCGCACGCGAGCCCATCATGTGGAAGCTCGTGCCGACGCTGGTGCGCGAGATGGGCGAGGCCTATCCCGAGCTGCAGCGCGCTCGCTCGCTGATCGAGGAGACGCTGCGCCTCGAAGAGACGCGCTTCCGCAAGACGCTGGATCGCGGCCTCGCGATCCTCGACGACAAGAGCGCCACGCTGAAGCAAGGCGACATGTTCGACGGCGAGACCGCCTTCACGCTGTACGATACATTCGGCTTCCCGCTCGATCTCACGCAGGATGCGCTGCGTAACCGCGGCATCTCCGTCGATATCGCGTCGTTCACCGATGCCATGGAGCGGCAGAAGCAGAAGGCGCGTGCCTCGTGGTCCGGCTCGGGTGAAGCCGCCACCGAGACCGTGTGGTTCGGCCTGCGCGAAAAGCTCGGCGCCACCGAATTTCTCGGCTACGAGACCGAAAGCGCCGAAGGCGCCGTCACCGCGCTGGTGAAGGATGGCAACGAAGTCGAGAGCCTGAAGGCTGGCGAGACCGGCGCCATCGTGCTGAACCAGACGCCGTTCTATGCGGAGTCCGGCGGCCAGGTCGGTGATCTCGGCGTGCTCACCGGCGAGGGCGTTAGCTTCCGCGTCACCGATACTCAGAAGCGCGCCGGCGATCTGTTCGTGCATCTCGGCACGGTCGAGTCTGGCGAACTCAAGCTCGGCACCGCGCTGGCGCTTGATGTCGATCATGCGCGCCGTTCGGCGATTCGTGCCAATCACTCGGCGACGCATCTCTTGCATGAAGCGCTGCGGCAAGTGCTCGGCGACCACATCGCGCAGAAGGGCTCGTCGGTCGACGACAAGCGCCTGCGCTTCGATTTCGTGCATCAGAAACCGATCACGCCGGAAGAACTGCGTCAGGTCGAAGACATCGCGAACAATGTCGTGCTCGAGAATGACGAAGTCACCACACGCCTGATGGCGGTGGACGACGCTCGCGAGGCTGGCGCCCGCGCGTTGTTTGGCGAGAAATATGGCGATGAGGTTCGCGTCGTCTCCATGGGCAAGATGGCCCGTGATAGCGGCAGCAACGCGCTCGGCTGGTCGGTCGAACTCTGCGGCGGCACCCACGTGAAGCGCACCGGCGATATCGGTATGATCTCGGTGACGTCGGAGAGCGCGGTGTCGTCCGGCGTGCGCCGGATCGAAGCGCTCACTGGCACCCAGGCCCGTCATCATGCCAACGACACCATCGCGCTTGCCAAGAGCGCGGCGAATGAGCTCCGCACCACGCTCGACGACATGCCGGCCCGCATCGCCGCGCTGATGGAAGAGCGCAAGAAGCTCGAGCGCGAGCTGTCGGAAGCGAAGAAGACCATCGCCATGGGCGGCGGTAGCGGCAGTGCCGCGGCCGGCGCAGGCGGCGGCGATGTCCGCGATGTCGGCGGTACCAGGCTGATGGCCAAGAACGTGTCGGGCATCGAGATGAAGGATCTCAAGAGTCTCGCCGACGCTGGCAAGAAGCAGCTCGGCTCCGGTGTTGTCGCGATCATCAATGTCGGCGAGGACGGCAAGGCCGGCGTCGTGGTGGGGGTCACTGAAGATTTGACCAAGCGCTTCAGCGCCGTCGACCTGGTGAAGATCGCCTCCGAAGCTCTCGGCGGCAAGGGCGGCGGTGGTCGCGCCGATATGGCACAGGCCGGCGGTCCCGACGGAGCCAAGGCTGGCGATGCGCTGAAGGCGATCGAGGCAGCGATTGCGGGCTGAGATTGTCATCGCGAGCTAAGGGGGAAGCCTCGGCTTCCCCTCGCACGGCGGCTCACAATGACGTTGTGAATTGGGTGCGTTAACACCGATAGCTAGGCATCCGGTCGTCTCGTCGCAACCGCTTCTCGCGATAACAATAACGTTTCAGGCTGCGACCATGAGTAGCCTCAGTTGACGCTGGCATCCCAAGCTCCCATGCGGCAAAAAGCGGCATGGAGCACAATACCCCTCTGATTTCGACCGTCGTCGTCGGCCTCGTGCTGGCTTTCATTCTCGGTGTAGTTGCGCAGCGTATACGCATATCGCCGCTGGTAGGTTATCTCCTGGCCGGTGTGTTGATGGGCCCGTTTACGCCAGGCTATGTGGCAGATCAGAAGCTCGCCAACGAGCTGGCCGAAATCGGCATCATTCTCCTGATGTTCGGTGTCGGCCTCCATTTCTCGTTGAAGGATTTGCTCTCCGTCAAAAACATCGCGATCCCCGGCGCCGTCGTGCAGATCGCGGTCGCGACCTTGCTCGGCATCGGGCTGGGTGAGGCGCTCGGCTGGGGTATCGGCGGCGGTCTGGTGTTCGGCCTTGCGCTGTCGGTCGCATCGACCGTGGTGCTGCTCCGCGCGCTGCAGGAGCGCCGACTTATCGACAGCGAGCGCGGCCGAATCGCCGTTGGCTGGTTGATTGTCGAGGATCTCGCAATGGTGCTGACGCTGGTGCTGCTGCCGGCGATCGCGCCATTGCTCAAGGGGCAGGGCGCCGGCGATCTGTCGGCTTTGGCGATGCCGGTGCTGGTCACGCTGGGCAAGGTCGCCGGCTTTGTCATCTTCATGCTGGTGGTCGGCCGCCGCATCATTCCGGCGATGCTGCACTACGTGGCGCACACCGGCTCGCGCGAGCTGTTTCGTCTCGCGGTATTCGCCATCTCGCTCGGCGTTGCCTTCGGTGCGGCCGTGGTGTTCGACGTCTCCTTCGCGCTTGGCGCATTCTTCGCGGGCATGATCCTCAGCGAGTCCGAGCTCAGCCAGCGCGCGGCCAATGAAACATTGCCGCTGCGCGATGCATTTGCGGTGCTGTTCTTTGTCTCGGTCGGCATGCTGGTCGATCCCGCCATCATCCTGCGCGATCCGCTGCCGCTTCTGGCGACGGTGTTCATCATCCTGGTCGGTAAGTCCGTTGCTGCCTTCGGTATCGTCCGTTTGTTCGGTTATCCGCAATCGACGGCCCTGACGATTTCAGCCTCGCTGGCGCAGATCGGCGAATTCTCGTTCATTCTCGTCGGTCTCGGCGTCAGCCTTGGCCTGCTGCCGGATCGAGGTCGCGATCTCGTGCTCGCCGGCGCTATCATTTCGATCATGATCAATCCGGTGTTCTTTGCGATCCTCGATCGGATGGTCGCCAAGGAAGAAGCCGAGCCGCAGCCCGTGGGCCCGCCAGATCCGGCCAAGCCGGTGGTGCGCGATCCCCCACCCGTATCCGAACTCACCAATCACGTCGTACTGGTCGGCCACGGCCGCGTCGGCAGCGTGGTTTCGACGGCGCTTCGCGCAGCGTCGATGCCATTCCTCGTCATTGAGGATACGCCCGGTGTCGTCGAGCGCTTGCGCGAGAGTCATGTGGATGTGATCACCGGCAACGCGGCGGCGCCGGACATGCTGCAGGCGGCCAATATCGGTCATGCCCGCGGTCTTCTGGTCGCGATTCCCGACGCCTTCGAGGGCGGCCAGATCGTCGCCAAGGCGAGGGCGCTCAATCCGACCCTGCCGATCATCGCTCGCGCGCATTCCGACGAAGAAGTCGCGCATCTCAAATATCACGGCGCCAATGTCGTGATCATGGGCGAGCAGGAAATCGCGAAAGCGATGCTGCTGAAGATCGGCGCGACGATGGCGGTGTGAGCCTATGCCGTCATTCCGGGGCGCGCAGTACGCGCGAACCAGGAATGACGAGTTCGATCACACCGAGCGCGTCATGCCGCCATCGACGCGGATGTTCTGGCCGGTGATATAGCCGGCGCCTGCCGAGGCGAGGAAAGCGATCGTGGCCGCGATCTCCTCACTCTTGCCATAACGCTGCATCGGCACACTCGCGCGGCGCTCTTCCGTCGCCGGCAGGCTGTCGATCCAGCCCGGCAGCACATTGTTCATGCGCACATTCGAAGCCGCAAAAGCATCCGCGAACAGTTTTGTGTAGGACGCCAGACCCGCGCGAAACACTGCAGAGGTGGGAAACATCGCCGACGGTTCGAATGCCCAGGCTGTTGAGATATTGATGATGCTGCCCGCCTTCTGCGCCTGCATGATCGGCGTGACCAGCCGGGTCGGCCGGATCACATTCATCAGGTAGACATCCATGCCGGTGTGCCATTGCTCGTCGGTCAGTTCGAGCACCGGCGCGCGCGGGCCGTGACCGGCGCTGTTCACCAGCGCATCGATACGTCCCCATTTTTTCATCGCGCCATCGACGAGGCGCTTGATGTCGTCATTCGACTGGTTCGAGCCGGTGATGCCGATGCCGCCCAGCTCCTGCGCCAGCGCTTCGCCTTTGCCCGACGACGACAGGATTGCGACGTGAAAACCATCGGCCGCAAGCCGCCGCGCTGCGGCGGCGCCCATTCCGCTTCCGCCTGCAGTGATGACGGCGACTTTTCCTGCTGACATGATGATGCTCTCTCTTCGATGCGCCGAGTTTAGCTCGCAATCGTTCGCCGCAGGAACGCATAACCCAGCGCCTGACTCTGTGCCTGCTTGCTGTTGTCCACCGCACCGGAATGGCCGCCGGCGACGGTTTCGTTGAACCAGGCCGGGCATCCCAGTTCCTGCAGTCGCGCCACCATCTTGCGGGCATGGCCGGGATGCACGCGGTCGTCGGTCCGGTTGGTGGTGATCAGGATCGGAGGATAGTTCTCGCCGCCTTTGGCGAGATGATAGGGTGAGAATTTCTGCAGATAGGCCCACTCGTCGGGAATTTCCGGATCGCCATATTCGGCGATCCAGCTCTGGCCTGCGAGCAACTTGGTGTAGCGCGCCATGTCGAGCAGCGGCACGCTGCACCAGATCGCGCCGAACAGCCGAGGATAGCGCGTCAGCATGTTGCCGACGAGCAGTCCGCCATTGCTGCCGCCGTGGCAGGCGAGTTTTGCAGCCGTCGTCACGCCCGACGCCGCGACATCGCGCGCCACTGCCGCGAAATCATCATGCGCGACATGCTTGGTGTTCTTGCGCGAGGCGAGATGCCATCCCGGCCCGAATTCACCGCCGCCGCGGATATTGGCGATGGCATAGGCATGGCCATGTTCGAGCCACAGCTTGCCGGCAATCGCCATATAGGACGGCGTCAACGACACCTCGAAGCCGCCATAGCCATAAAGGATCGTCGGTCGCGGTCCGCCCTTCAGGTTCTTGCCGATCAGGAAATACGGAATCTTCGTACCGTCCCCGGCCACGGCGTGGCGCTGCTGCACCTCGATGCCTTCCGGATCGAAATTGCGCGGTGCGCTTTTTAGCGGCGCCGGTGTGCCGTGGCCGTCCCATAGCGCGGTCGTCGTCGGCCGGTCGAAGCCGGTGACGGTCAGCAGCAGTTCAGCGCCCAAATCCGGATCGTCTTCACCGCCAAAGTTCTGCGCAGAGATCGACGCATTATCGGGGAGGCCGGGCAGGGGCGTTTCCTGCCAGCCGGCCTCGCTCCGCTGCATCAGCACGACGCGACCGCGGACATTGTCGAGCAGTTCAAGCACGATGCCATGGCGCGTCTCCGCCCATGATTGCAGCGCGCGCTCCGGTGTCGGCGAGAACGCAATCTCGAAATTGCGCGCGCCGGACAGGAAGCGATCGAGATCGATCACGGCAAGCGCGCCGGCCGGAATCGTGAGATCACCCAGCGTCCAATCCTGTTTGGGGCTGACCAGGAGATCCTCGGCTTCCGCGCCGACGCTGATTTCTTCCGGCAAATCCAGCCGAAGCCGCTTGCCCGCATGCGGGCCATGCTTGCGCTCGACGAAAATCTGCGAGCGCGTGAAGTCCAGCGCGCGCCAGAACATCAGGCCTTCATGACCCGGCCGGCGATTGACGCCGAACCAGGCCGCGACGTCCTGCTTCTCCACCTCGAACACGGTTTCTGCCGCAGCCAGCGGCGTGCTGCGCGTCCAGCGCCGCACCGCGCGGGTATAGCCGGCTTCGGTGCTGTCATCGGGCGTCTGCGCGCTGCCTACCAGCAGCGTGTCGTTGTCGATCCACGCCACCTGCGTCTTCGCCTTCGGAATCACGAAACCGTCCGGAACGAAGCTCTTCGTGGCGATATCGAATTCTCGCACTTCGATGGCGTCGGTGCCATTGAAGGACAGGCTCACCAGCGCCCGCGTTTTGTCCGGCGAGCGTGCCGCACCGGCAAACGCCCAACTCACGTTCTCGGCCTTGTTCAGCGCGTCGATGTCGAGCAGCACGTTCCAGTCCGGTTTGTCGGTCCGGTAGCTCTCCAGCGTCGTCCGTCGCCACAGGCCGCGCGGATGCTCCGCGTCCTTCCAGAAATTGTAGAGAAAGTCGCCGGACTTGCCGACGAAGGGGATGCGATCGTCGGCATCGAGGATCTTCAGCACTGCTTTGAAATCGCTGACATAGCCGTCATTGACCAGAAAGCCGTCGGTACGCTTGTTCTGCGCATCGACCCAGGCGATTGCCTCGTCGCCCTCGATCTCCTCAAGCCAGAGAAAGGGATCGTCGTGGCCGTCGGCGGGATTGGATGCTGTCATAGTCATCTTTCAGTGGCTGGCGGCGTAGGATGGGTAGAGCGGAGCGAAACCCATCCTGCCATCGCTTTGGCAACTCCGCCGATGGGTTTCGCTCCGGCGCGCAGCGCCTACGCTCTACCCATCCTACGCCTCGTTCCCCGCAAGCGAAGGAATAAAAAAATCCGGGACGCCAGCGGCGCCCCGGACTTGGTTCATGCTGCCTTTAAGAAGGGGCAGAAATCAGGCCTTGAGAGCCTTGGTCAGGTTCTCGGCGACTTTGTCCAGGAAGCCCGTGGTCGACAGCCAGCGCTGGTCGGCGCCGACGAGCAGGGCGAGGTCCTTGGTCATGTAGCCGGCTTCGACGGTGTCGACGCAGACCTTCTCGAGGGTCTTCGAGAAATTCAGCAGCGCGTCGTTGTTGTCCAGTTTGGCACGGTGGGCGAGGCCCTGAGTCCAGGCGAAGATCGACGCGATCGAGTTGGTCGAGGTCTCCTTGCCCTTCTGGTGCTCGCGATAGTGACGGGTCACCGTACCGTGGGCGGCTTCGGCTTCCACGGTCTGGCCGTCCGGCGTCATCAGCACCGAGGTCATTAGGCCGAGCGAGCCGTAGCCCTGGGCCACGGTGTCGGACTGAACGTCGCCGTCATAGTTCTTGCAGGCCCAGACATAGCCGCCCGACCACTTCAGCGCCGAGGCGACCATGTCGTCGATCAGGCGGTGCTCGTAGGTCAGGCCCTTGGCTTCGAACTGGGCCTTGAACTCGCGGTCATAGACATCCTGGAAGATGTCCTTGAAGCGGCCGTCGTAGACCTTGAGGATGGTGTTCTTGGTCGAGAGGTAGACCGGGTAGTTGCGGATCAGGCCGTAATTCAGCGATGCGCGGGCGAAGTCGGTGATCGACGCGTCCAGATTGTACATGCTCATGGCGACGCCGCCGGCGGGCGCCTGGAACACTTCCTTCTCGATCACGGTGCCGTCCTCGCCGACGAACTTCATCGACAGGGTGCCCTTGGACGGGAACTTGATGTCAGTGGCGCGGTACTGGTCGCCGAAGGCGTGGCGGCCGATGATGATCGGCTTGGTCCAGCCGGGGACGAGGCGCGGGACGTTCGAGCAGATAATCGGCTCGCGGAAGATCACACCGCCGAGGATGTTGCGGATGGTGCCGTTCGGCGACTTCCACATCGACTTGAGGCCGAACTCCTTCACGCGGGCTTCGTCCGGGGTGATGGTGGCGCACTTCACGCCCACGCCGAACTTCTTGATCGCGTTGGCCGCATCCACGGTGACCTGATCGTCGGTCTTGTCGCGGTATTCCATCCCGAGGTCGTAATAGTGCAGGTCGACGTCAAGGTAGGGCGTGATCAGCTTGTCCTTGATGTACTGCCAGATGATTCTGGTCATTTCATCGCCGTCGAGTTCGACGACCGGGTTGGCTACCTTGATTTTTGCCATGGGAAATCGGGCCTTCGCGTTGCGGGAGGGTGTTTGCAGGGGGGGCTATAGCACCGCGCCCGCTTGGGCGAAAGCCAAGGCGCTATGCAGTTTCGCCCCATTTTGAGGCTCAGAACGCAGCCTGCGTCGCTGTGCCCGCCACCACGTACCAGGTCACCAGCAGGCTGCAGATCAGCGCCCCCGGCAGGCTGGAGCCGGTGCGCCGCCAGGTGAAGGTGGCGATCACCGCCACGGTCGCCATGACAGGCACGAACTGGATCGCCACAATGGTGTTCAGGGCCATCGAGGTGATCACCGTGGGGGCCGGATCGATCAGCTGCCCGTTCAGGAACAGCGCGCCATACTGGATGCCCAGCAACAGGACGAATCCCAGCGCCAGCGCCGCCATATTGGTCAGGTAGATCGCCGGCCGGCTGGCTGACAGCGTCGAGAAGTTCCGGTGCATCACATGCAGGGCGATGACGAAGAACAGCGTGACCGGGGCGAGGTAGATCAGCGCCATGAGCGCCTGTTTGCCGCTGAGCAGCTTCAGCGCCACGATCCAGAACCGGAAATCGACGGTGAAGATCCGGTCGGCCAGCCACAGCGCCAGATACCCCGCGGCGACGGTGACCACCGCGATCGCGACCGACAGGCCGACGATGCCGCGCCGGCTGGCGCGCTTCGGCGCGAACGGCATCAGCAGCAGCGCGATGGCGGCGTTGATCAGCGCCCAGACCACGATCTGGTTGGTGATCCCCTGCGGCAGCCAGGGCTGTGCCTTGACGACGTTCCCCGCCAGCGTGAAGGCGGGATAATAAGTGAGGGCCGGGATCAGCACCGACAGCGCGAGGGCGCCGAGCCAGCGGCCGCGGTTGACCGGCGCCTCCACGGGCTGCGCGCCGTCCGCGGGTTTCGGCAGGGCCAGCCGGGAGAATATCCGGGCCTCCAGCAACCCGTCGAACATGCCGAGCAGGAAGGCGACGAAGCCGAGCAGCGCGATGCCGGTGCCGATCTCCTTGCGCAGCCAGATCTGGTCATGGGCCGGAAGCGGCGTGCCGCCGGTCAGCGTCTTGCCGAACCAGTCCAGCGCATGGCCGATCGCCTCATGGGAGAAGTGGTCGCCCGGGTGGGTGACGGCGGGCGTGTACAGCACCCGGGCGGTGCCTGCCGCGAGATCGCCATAGACCTTGCCGGGCTCGACCGCCGACGAGGTGCCGAACACGCCCCACAGCTTCGGACTGCTGACCACGTCGCGGGCCTTGGCCACGCCCCACATCAGGGGCGAAAATTCGTCATATTTGGAGAACACCAGCGCGAGGTTGCGCGGCCAGCTCGGCGAGCCGTCGGCGGCGAACGGTTTGCCGGTGGAGGAGCCTTCCAGCACCATGGCCTTGTAGTCGTTCGGCATGGCGGTGGCGGCGGCCAGAATGGTCCAGCCACCCATCGAATGGCCTTCGAGGCCGATATTGTTTTGATCGACCATCGGCAGACTGCGCAGATGCGCCAGCCCGTCCGGTCCACCAAAGCCGTTGGCGAAGGCCGGCCCGTCGCTGTAGCCGTGGCCGGTCTGGTCGATCGCCAGCACCACATAACCGCGGCGGGCGAATTCGATGGCGAAACCGTCCTGGGTTTCGCGGGAATTGATGTAGCCATGGACGGCGAGGATGCCCGGCGCGGGGGTCTGCGCCGTGGCGTTCGGCGGCGTGTAGAGCAGGGCGCTCATGGTGTTGCCCTTGGCGCCCTTGAAGCGGATGTCCTCCACCTTGATACCGCCGGAGGTCTGCGTCAGATGCGCGAGCAGGCTGCCGGCGATCATCGCCACGGCGCCAATGATCGCCAATGTCCATCTTGCGCGCATCGCATTCCTCCCATAATCCCGCAGCCGTTGTGGCCGCAGGGGTCATTCGCAGTTTCGTTTCGGGTTGGCTATCACCGCTAACCGAAAGTCGAACGAAAGCAAATGTCCTGCAGGGCGGTTCTGGCTGGTTTTAGGGGAAATCTTGCAAAACCCGGCCAAGCCCCTCGTTCCGTTCGGGAAAACAGCCGCCGCCGAGAAGTCCGTTGACGCCCGGATGAGATGTTGAATCAAAACCTTCAGGGGGTGATTCAACACCTTCAGAGATTGAATCAGAAAGTGAAGAGCGATGTCCGGTTCAGGCACCGACCACACAAAGGCCCATGTAGAGCTGACAGGCCCCGTCGTCATTCTGGTCGAGCCGCAGCTCGGCGAGAATATCGGCACCGCCGCGCGCGCCATGGGCAATTTCGGCCTGACCCGCCTGCGCCTGGTGAAGCCGCGCGACGGCTGGCCCAATGTCCACGCCCAGCGTGCGGCCTCCGGCGCCGACCACGTGCTGAACGCCGTCGAGATCTTCGACACGGTGGAGGCGGCGGTGGCCGACTGCACCCTGCTTTACGCCACCACCGCCCGCGCTCATGACCAGGCCAAGCCGGTGGTCGCCCCCGATGCCGCCGCCGCCGAGACCATCGCCCATATCAGGACGGGCGCCACCGCCGGCATCCTGTTCGGCCGCGAGCGCTATGGCCTGCAGAACGAGGAAGTGGCCCTCGCCAACCGGATCATGACCTTCCCGGTCAATCCCGGCTTCTCCTCGCTGAACCTCGCCCAGGCGGTGCTGCTCTGCGCCTATGAATGGTTCAAGCAGGCGACCGGCAACGCGCTGCCTTACGCCATGCCCGAGCGCTCCGAGCGCGCCTCGCAGCACCAGATGGGCACCTTCTTCGACAATCTGGTCGCCGAGCTCGACAAGGTCGAGTTCCTGCGCCCGCCGGAGAAGCGCGACACCATGCTGGTGAACCTGCGCAACATCTTTACCCGCATGGAGCCGTCCAAGCAGGACATGCACACGCTGCACGGCGTGGTGATGGCCATCGCCGAGGGCCGCAAGGGCCCGGCCAAGGGCGGCGTGCTCGACGGCGAACAGGCCACGCGCCTGCGCGCGCTGCTGGCCGAACACGGTCGCGGCGCCAAGGAGCACGAGAGCGGCACCGTCCGCGGCCTCGCCCGCATGCTCCGCCGCAACCCCACCGATGCCGAGCGGATTTTGTGGGAGCATCTGCGCGCCGACCGCCGCTTTGCAGGCCAGTTCAAGCGCCAGACCCCGGTGGGCCGCCACATCCCGGATTTCGTCAGTTTCCCGGAGCGCATCGCGGTGGAGCTGGTGAACCCGGACGAAACCGAGGTGATCGTGGCGGACCGCGCCTCGCGAAAAGCCTGGCTGGAGGAGCGCGGCTACCGCGTGCTGGCGATCCGTGCGGATGACGTGACGCGGGATATCGCGCCGGAGCTCGACCGGCTGGCCGCACTGCTGGACAGCGGGATGCCCGGGCAGGGGTAATTCTCTTGTCCCGGACGCGATGCGGCATGCTGATGCCGCTTCGCCGAGCCGGGACCGTGACGGGCGATGGCGTTTGATGCGGTCCCGGTTCTGCGCAGCAGCACTTGCGGCGAAGCTGCGCTTTGCCTGAGTGCTGCAGCGCGCCCGGGACAGAGTGATGACGCAAGAGCAGCGGTCATCGGAAATCGGGTGGCGGCCCTGCTGGGCAGCGGGATGCCGGGGAAGGGCTAGCTCTTGTCCCGGACGCGATGCGGCATGCTTATGCCGCTTCGCAGGGCCGGGACCGTGACGGGCGACGGCGTTTGCGACGGTCCCGGTTCTGCGCAGCAGCGTTGCACGCTGCAGCGCGCCCGGGACATAGTGGAAGCTCCATAAAAACAAAACCGGGAGACCCGCCTCATGCCCCTCTCCACCGCCGAGAAGCACGCCCGTTTCCGCAAGCTGCACGAGAGTGGCTGCTTCGTCCTCCCCAATCCCTGGGATGTCGGCTCCGCCCGCTATCTCGCCCATTGCGGCTTCAAGGCGCTGGCCTCCACCTCGGCCGGCTATGCCTGGTCCACCGGCCGCCCCGACAACAAGGTCACGGCCGACGATGTCATCGCCCACCTGAAGGACCTCTCCGCCGCCACCGACCTGCCGGTGAATGCCGATTTCGAGAACGGCTTTGCCGATGACCCCGCCGGCGTCGCCGCCCATGTCGCCCGCGCCGCGGCGAGCGGCATCTCCGGCCTGTCCATCGAGAATTCCACCGGCCGCGCGGACCAGCCGCTCTATGACGACCGGCTGGCGGTGGAGCGCATCAAGGCCGCCCGCGCCGCCATCGATGGTGTCGATCCCGCCGTCATGCTGGTGGCGCGCTGCGAAGGTTTTCTGCATGGCGAGCGCGACCTGAAGAAGACCACCGCGCGGCTCATCGCCTTTGCCGGGGCCGGCGCCGATTGCCTCTATGCGCCCGGCGTCGCCAGCGATGAGGAGATCACCACGCTGGTGACCGCGCTGGGCGGCAAGCCGCTCAATGTGCTCACCATCAAGCCGACCATGACCGTGCAGCATCTGGCCTCCCTCGGCGTGCGTCGAATCTCGGTCGGCGGCGCACTGGCGCGTGTGGCCTGGGCGGGGTTCATGCAGGCCGCGCAGGAGATCGCCGGGCAGGGGACGTTTACGAGCTTTGCGCATGGGGCGAAGGGCGGGGAGTTGAATAAGCTGTTCAGTGCGTAGCCGTAGGGCGGATGAGCCAACGGGTCGCGCGAACGCGCGCCCGATGATGAACTCCGCGTCATCCGCCGCGGAGTCTCCACCATGAATTCGGCTGACGGATTACGCCTGACGGATTACGCCTTCGGCTCATCCGCTCTACGTACCGAGTACACCTCTCACCATTGCCCCCGATCGGGCTGCGCATTGGCAGAAATGCCCATTTGCGATACGCTGTGCTCCAGCGGAACCCATGACCATGCCGACACGCCACATCCATCTGACGGACGAGCAGGACGCCTTTGTCGAGGAGGTTGTCCGCGCGGGCAGATATGAGAACGCCTCCGAGGCGATGCGCGATGCGGTGCGCGGCTTGCAGCATCGCATTCAGGCAGACGAACTGAAGCTTGATCTGCTGCGCACGCAGCTACAGGCCGGGCTCGACGCGCTGGAAAACGGACGTTTCACCGAGGTGGGTGACGCCGATCTCGATGCCACTTTGGACGACCTCGCCCCGCCGACGCGGTGAGCCATGGCGCGCTACCGCCTTTCCGAACCGGCGAAGGCGGATATTGCGGCGATCTTGCGCACCAGTGAAACCATGCACGGCGCCGACGCGCGCCTGCGCTATCGCGCATTGCTGACGGCGGCGCTGCGGCGCATTGCAGTCCGCCCGACTGTATCCGTAAGTGTCGATTGCAGCGATCTGTTTGCCGGCCTGCGCAGCTATCACATCCGCCACAGCCGCAACCACAGTCGTGAGGCTCCAGTCGGTCACCCCGTTCATGTGATTTTCTATCGCACGCAAGGCGCGGGGATCATCGAGGTCGTCCGGGTGCTGCATGAGCGAATGCTGCCGGGGCGGCATGTTGGTGGCTGAGCGTGCAGCAAATGAGGCGATGAGCCAATTGCGAAAGATAGTCGCGCCGCTATAGGCTGAAGCCCGTTTGGCCTCGGTGCTTTGCAGCAGATGGAAAAGAGAAAGAAGTTACTTTCCGAGCTCGCCCATCGCCTTGTCGTGACGTTGCCGGACCGAACGGCCCGCGTCGCCATCGATGGCGTCGACGGGGCCGGAAAAACGACATTCGCCGATGAACTGGCGAGCCTCGTCGCGGCCGAGGGACGACCGGTCATTCGCGCATCAGTCGACGGATTTCATCATCCCAGATCGGTCAGGTATCAGCGGGGACGGCATTCGCCGGAGGGCTTCTTTGCGGATTCTTACGACTACGCGGCATTGAAGCGATGTCTGTTGGATCCGCTGAGCCCCGGTGGTTCACGCCGGTATCGCCGGGCATTCTTCGATCATGTGAGCGACGCGTTCGTGCCTGCCAGCGATCAGGAGGCGGACCCATCTTCCGTCCTGCTGCTAGACGGCATCTTTCTGCATCGGCCCGAATTGCTCAGCTACTGGGACGCTTCGGTCTTCCTCCGAACCGACTTTGCCGTGTCCGTCGCGCGGTGCGCTTCGCGCGATGGTTCATCACCGGACCCTGAAGCGCCATCCAACAGGCGCTATGTTGAGGGCCAGCGGCTTTATCTCCGAAGCTGCCAACCGGAAGCGAAGGCCACGGTCGTGATTGATTACAACGACGTTTCGGCGCCTTCGATCGTCACCTGAACGGTGAGGTCGGAGATGGCTCGTTGAGTTTACGTCCTGGCCGGCCCTGCGGCTATCACTCACGGTGCCGCGTCTGGTTGTATTTTTGATGCGGATCGTCGTCTTCTGAGGCCGATGTCGATTGCCTCTGCGCCCGGCGTCGCCTCAGATGAGGAGATCACCACGCTGGTGACGGCGCTGGGCGGCAAGCCGCTCAACGTGCTCACTGTGCAGCCGACCATGACCGTGCGGCATCTGGCAAGTCTCGGCGTCCGCTGCATCAGCGTCGGCGGCTCACTGGCGCGTGTGGCCTGGGCCGGGTTCATGGGGGCGGCACAGAAGATTGCCGGGCAGGGGACGTTCACGAGTTTTGCGAATGGGGCGAAGGGCGGGGAGTTGAATAAGTTGTTTAGTGCTTAGCCAAAATTTTCACTCCAGGCGAATCTAAGTAACGTGTTCGAGAACGTTTGCCTCGATCACAATAGGGTTCGATGAGTTGCAGCGGCTTACCTGCCTTCCAGTATCAAACGGAATATTGCTTGATTACTGAGGTGAGCGAAGCATCGAGAAACGTCCACCGAATGTGCGAACTATCTGAATGAACGCGCCATTCGGTATGTCTGGTGTTCCTTGTTTTTTTGTCACCCATGCCCAAGCACTATCTCTTGTGGTAACCCAAATGCTCCCCGAGCCGTCAAAATTGTCTACCATGATCTCGCCGTTCGGAATTTGTACGGCTTGATGAAATCGTATAGCGCGATCGGTAGCTAAGTACTGACCGAAGGCAATGTGTTCTTGCTTGGCAATTAGCTTGCCATCTACTTCAACAGCTTGAACACCGGTAGACGAATTAAAGGCCGAGACTGTCAGTAGCTGAACTTCGTGCGATCGTAGCGAAATTTCCCAATCTCGATGACGTTTGTTCGCTACAACAGCTACGGTGCGAGGAACGGTAAGTAAGAAAGTTCTGATCTGACTGCGGTCTATAGAAAGAGCTTTCGAAAGAACGGAAATGCAATCAGGTTGCGGCGTCCCATATCGAAAAGTTCGGATCTGTGGAAGAACGTGTCCTTCCAGCGAATGTGAGACGAGTTCAACTTCAATAACAAACCAGTGTGAAAGGTCTTTCGCGACAAGCGCGATGTCGGGGCGGGAAACATTGTCTTCTAGTCTGAATGTTCCGCCAAATGGGAAGCAATGATGTTGCGGATAAATGCACATCAGAGCTTTGGCGACAATTAGTTCGAATTCGGTCTCTAAAGCCGCGTCTGGGTCCCAGATCTCAAATAGATTTGAGGGAGCGCATTCGCCAAAAAGTATTGTTGTCATGCGCGGCTCCAGTTGACGACGGCGACGCCTTCTAGCTCGCGTTCCTCTGAACGCAAACGAGCGATTTCTGGTTCTGTCGCAACAAGGCTATAGACAGTTGCTGCCGACTTGCCCTTGACTGGTCGCAGGACTCTTCCGAGACGCTGGATACGTTGTCGCCGCGTTGCGGTGCTCGCAGCAATGATGCCAATTTCAGTTTCGGGAACGTTGAACCCCTCGTCTAGTGCTCTGCATGTGATGAGAACATCAAGTTCGCCCTGTCGGTACGCTGAAAGTACCTCGGCTCTTTGCCGTAATTTCATCTTGGAATGATAGACGCCAGAGCGCAACTTTGCTTCGCTTAGTACCTCTTGGATCACGTTGCATGCTTCTATGTCTTCGTGAAATATAATTGTCCGGTAGCCCTTGTGCGCTAGCACTAACCGAAGCGCTAAACGAATTCTGTTTACGCTAAGGTTGAGTACGCGGGCGCGTTTCAGCAGTAGAGCGATGGTGCGCTCGTCTTCTGCGTCGCTACTGTAGGCTCTTCCTATAGCCTTCGTCAGCTTGTCGTACTCTGCTTGGCGCTCAGGTTCGAGATCGAAGATCACGTTCCTGAGTTCAAAAGGAACGATTACTTGGTCACGTAACGCGTCCTTGTAAGTATATCGAAATATTATGTTTCCTAGTTTTGGTATTAGGACTTCTTCCAGCCCTTCGTCGTAAGGTCTTTCTGGTGTGGCTGATAATCCAAGTGTTGCGATCGGTCTTCCCTCGAGCGCGGCTCTAAACTTTTTGCTGGCTGCCTTGTGGCACTCGTCGACAATCAGGAAATATGGCTGAGTTACATTTCGAAGATCTAGCTTCGACGCGCTATTGAGAACTGCGAGATTTACGGTGCCGCTGCGAATTCTTCCTGAGGAAGCCACTAGATTTATGTCATCTAATGAGATGCCAAAAAACGAGGCCGCCTCCTCCCACCATTGGTCGAGTAAGGCAACGGTCGGCACAATAACGAGCGTGGTATCTATTTTTAGATGTCGGATACAAGACAGAGCAAATATTGTTTTGCCGCCACCAGTTACGACTTCAACGATTCCACGGTTGCCTGCTCCCTCCCAAAGTGCGAGCGCCTCAATCTGCCAAGAGCGAAGTGAGAAGTTGCTCACAAATCATCCTCTGATTGACTTGTCTGCTGCTTGGGGCGTTTGCTGTGGAGCTTCCAGATTGTCGATGCGATCTGCTTCTGCTCGCAAAAGGGCGTCTTTCATGCGTCTGACGCTGTCCGGAGTGAGTTGAATCATCTGGGCGACGCGGAATTCCGCCACGGCGTCGTAGATGTATTGTCGAATGCACTCATAGATCGCTTCGACTGATGGTCTTGCCGCATAGTAAGGGTGAAGACGGTTGATGATAATATGGATAACTCCTTTATCGGCGGCGGCATAGCGCACGACGTAAGGATCGTTTTCGCTCTTATCTTGTATCCAGATGTCCACACGCAAGTCTGCAGTGACCATCCATGACGCGACCTTCTCTTCGTCGGATACGCTCTCCGCTTGTTTGGCGTTGTTGGCGAGGATCATTTCCAGCGGCGGAAGGATTGATGTGTTGATCACGTCGCGCATTTCGTCGCTGACAAACTCTGACTTCAAGTCAGCAACCATCTCTTTGAATTTTTCGCGCTTTATTGGGTCGCGATCCTGGCCTCGCCGCTTGCTCGCGAACTCTTGATAATCTTTCGTTAGATCGAAGAGATAATTTTCGAGTTCCTCTTCTTCGTTCCCCGAAAAAAGAACAGCGTCTTTTGTGTGGGAAACATTGAAGGACTGATCGAGTTCGATGATCCCCATTAGTCGCTGTGAGACGAGGTTGTTGGCTCCTTCGTCGTTTATTCCACCGAAGATGTTGCTTGGTTTCCAAGCTGTCGGAAACCCTTTGATTTGCCTTCCGTTTTGGTAGAGTGAGAAGCCTGCAAATTTCCGTCCACCAGAGCCTTGTTTTAGTACTCCTACGAAGCCTTTGACGTCTTTCCCGCCGACCTTCGTTTCGAAGGGGCGTTTCATCGGCTTGCCGTCCATATCCGAGTCGAAGTTCTCTTCGCTCGGGGCTGCTATTTCCTCATCGCGGTAGATGATCTTCAGTTTGCCTGCTTGAAGGTCGAACCGATAGATCGAGCTTAGATATGCTTTGATGGTCTCATCGGTGCGCGCCTGCAGATTTCGGTTTAGGTCGGTGATGGTGATGCGGGTGTAATGTTCGTCTTTGCTGACGACGCGCGCGACAAGCGGCACCATGGTCTCGCCGGCAGCGATCTTGTCTACGTCAATTTCAGCGGTCCACTCTTCGCCGCCTGTTAGTTCTGCCGTTTCGATTTTCCATTTGTTGCCGATCCAACATGCAGCAGTTTTCATGCCCATGCCGTACTTGGATCGTCCTTTACTGTCGCGTGTGGGAGACGCGATCTTCAGAGCAGCAACGAGATCGTCTTTTGACATGCCGATCGAGTTGTCGGTGATCGTCCATTGTCGGTTAGTGACGCTGTACTTAATGTCAACAACGAGTGGCGTGCCTTCTTTCTTCAAGGCTTCATCGACTATCTCAGGATAGTTCAAACGAGACTGCGTTGAGTTGTCGATGAATTCAGCTAGCGCAAACCACATAGTATATGGCATTCGCGCATAGTTCTTGATGGCGGCGGACCCAATCGTTACCTCGCCAAAATCACTAGGCTGCTGCATTCCTCCGACCCTTTACTGTTTTGCTTTTTGGTTTTTCTTTGTCGTCTTCGAAGCGGCCCTTTGAACCAAGAGCGTATTCCGTGCTCGCTTCAATCGCGATCCACTTGCGGTTTAGCTTTTCTGCGGCGTAGCCTGTCGTATTTGATCCGCCGAAAGGATCGAGAACCAAGTCGCCGGGTTGTGTTAGGAACTCAATAAAAAAGCTCGCGAGTCCCATCTGCATGCGGGCCGGATGTAGCGCATGACCGTTTTCTTTGCAGTATTGCCGATATTTTGAATCAGCCGAAGTGCCGGAAAACTGCAGTAAAGATTCTGGCAGTGACGCCTCGTTCTCCGCAATACTAATAACGTTAGGCGCAATTGCCCCGCCGTGATCGGTAAGGAATCCTTTTCCTGAAATAACATGACCGGAAGGTCTGGTTCCTGCGTTGTACTTCTGTGATTTCAACAGGCTCTTCATGTGGCTACTGTAGGGCAGCAGTACCCGGCGATTGTCGGCTCTTGGATGTTCCGTGCGCGACATCCACCAAACGTGGGTGAATGAATCTTTGAGCCTTTCGCGCTTAACATTTACCCATTGCGCTGGGCTGGGAAGCCTAGCTGGATTGTGGCAGATGACATGCTGACACAGGTGCAGATTTCCTGCACGCTTGAAAGCAAGCAAGGCTTCTAAACCCAAAGTCGACATAACTGGCACGCCGGGTTCCCAAGAATTCCCAATTTCAACAACGATTGAACCGTCAGGCGTCAATAAGTCGCACAATTTGGGAGACAGGCTTTCGAGCCATCGAAGATACTGCTCGCCAGTTTCGTTGCCGTAGCGCTTCTTGTGTACAAGCGGGAAGGGCGGAGAAGTGAAGACTAGATTCACTTTTCCCTGCAGCGCTCTTAATATTGGACTTTCAAGAGCGTCCTCGATGCGGCCGACGAGCATTCGTCCTTTTTGAGTGCTGTACACTTCGCTCAAGGACGCGTTCTTTGATTTTTTTGGCGCGGCCTTGGTTACTCTGGACTTTGTCATTCGGTGTATCGGCTCCCCGTGCCGCAGCGTATCGTAACAACTGAAAGTTGCTGTTTCAAGCATACAGACTGTCAAAGGATTCTCCCAGTAACAGTGGCAGAAGTTTTTGAAAGGTCTCAGCTCGCCGGCAGATAGCTCAAGAGCCTATCTCCTCCTTCTCTTCCCCCTCGGCTTCAACGCCGGATGATCCTCCAGCGGCGTGTGCGCGTCTTCCAGCAGGGCCATCGCTTCCTCAGCGATGTGCTCGATATTGACGCCGCCCCAGCGCAGGTCCTTCAGCGCTTTCGCGATGGCGGCGTTGCGGTCGAGCCAGTCCTCGCCGCTGCGCGCTTTGGGCTCGGGATGGCGGCGCGGGCGGCGGCTGCCCATGGCCATCAGGCGCGCCATCTTGAATACCTCCATGGCCTTGATCAGCCGGTCGTAGTCCACCGTGGGGCTGGCCCACAGCTCATTGACGCAGCGCTCGGCCACCTCCTGCAGCTTCACGCCCAGCATGCGCAGCTTCAGCCGGCGGCCGGCGCGGGCGGTGGGCACCGTGTCGCAGGCACGGGGCGCGAAGGGATGGCGCTGCCAGCCGAATTCGCGGGCCCAGCGGCCGGCGGTGCCGTGGCTCGCGCCGTCCTAACTGCTACGCCGCAGCCCTGTCCGCCTGTCCTTCCGCCTTCAGGCAAAACCAGGTGAGATAGCCGGCGATCAGGACGTTGGCGGTCGACAGCAGTGCGAGCACGGAGAAGGCCAGACTCGGGCCGCCGATGTCGAGCAGCAGCGCGCCGGCGGTCGGGGCTGTCGCCATGCCGATCAGGATGGGAAGGCCGAGCCGTCCCATCAGGATGGCGTAACGGCCGGGCCCGAACAGGACCAGCGGCACCGCGCCGCGCACGATCGAGCTGATGCCGTTGCCGGCGCCATAGGCGATGAGCGCCACGGCCATGAAAGGAAAGCCCGTGGCGAGCAGGGCGATGCCGGAGGCGACCAGCACCACGCCGGCCAGCATCGTCCACAGCGGATGCAGGCGGCGACCGAACGCCATCTCGACCACGCGGGCGGCGACCTGGGACGGGCCGATCAGGGCGCCGAGGCCGACAGCGGCCGCGAGATCGATGCCGCGCATCTGCAGCAGGATCAGCAGATGCGCCGAGAGCAGCGACATGGTGACCGCGCCGATGGTGAGGATGACGCCGAGCAGTATCAGCGCGGTTGTTTGCGCGGCGAGGGGGAGTTCGGCCTTCGCCGCATGGGCGGCGCCGGCGGTGGCCGCCGGGGCCGGCGGGCGTTTCGGCAGCAGCAGGGCATAGGCGGGGCCGCCGATGACGAGGTGGAGGCCGGCATAGGTGGCGCAAGTGAGCCGCCAGCCATGGTGCTCGAGCAGCCACGCTGTCAGCGGCCAGCACACGGTGCTGGCAAAGCCGCCGAACAGCGTAACGGTGGTGATCATCTGCCGGGCACTGTGGCCGAACTGCCGTCCCAGCGTCGCAAAGGCGGGATCGTAGAGGCCCGACGCCATGCCGAGACCGATGATCGCCCAGGCGGCGAAATAGACGGGCAGCTGCGTGGCCGCGGCGAGCAGGCCGAGCCCGGCCGCGAACAGCAGCGAGCTGATGGCGAGCACGGGCCTGCCGCCATGGGCCTGGATGAGATGGCCGACGCGCGGCGACACGATGCCGGCGGTGAGCAGCGCGAGCGAGATGCCGCCGACCACGGCGGCGGTGGACCAGCCGGTGTCCCGCGCAATGGCGGGCGCCAGCACGCCGAGCAGATAGAAGGACGATCCCCAGGCGAGGATCTGAAGGCCGCCCAGCGTGACGACGATGCGCCTTGCGTGCGGAGCGCTCATGGCGTCGATCGCGTGGCGCCGGTCGCGGTGACGATCTCGCCATCCTCTTTCTCGAAACGGGCGACGGGGTGGTCGAGCAGGTCGAGCACGCGTTCCGACGGACGGCACAGGCGGACGCCCTTGTCCGTGACCACGATGGGGCGGTTGATCAGGACCGGATGCGCCAGCATGATGTCGATCAGCTGATCGTCGCTCCATTTGGGATCATCGAGGCCGAGCGCCGCATAGGGTGTGCCCTTTTCGCGCAGCAGTGCGCGTGGCGTGATCTTCATGGCGGCGATGAGTGCGACCAGCGTGTCGCGTGAGGGCGGCGTCTGCAGATAGAGGACCACGGCCGGGTCTTCGCCGCTCTGCCGGATCATGGCCAGCGTGTTGCGCGACGTCCCGCAATCCGGATTGTGATAGATGGTGACAGGCATCAGGAGAGCTCCGTGTTCGCAGATCGCATCGGGCCGGCTTCGTACCAGGTACGCGTGGCCTTCACGATCCGGACCACCGAGAGCATGACGGGCACCTCGACCAGCACGCCGACCACCGTCGCCAGCGCGGCGCCGGACTCGATGCCGAAAATCGAGATGGCGGCGGCCACGGCCAGTTCGAAGAAATTGCTGGCGCCGATCAGCGCCGCGGGGGCGGCGACGCACCACGCGACGCCGAAGCGGCGGCTGAGCCAGTAGGCCAGTCCGGCATTGACATAGACCTGGATCAGGATCGGCACGGCGAGCAGCACGATGACCAGCGGCTGCGCCAGAATCCGGTCGCCCTGAAAGGCAAACAGCAGGACCAGCGTCGCCAGCAATGCGGCGAGGGAGAGCGGCTGCAGGATGGCGAGGGTTTTGCCGAGGGCCGCTCCGTCGCCCTTAACCAGCGCGCGACGCCAGAGCTGCGCGAGGACGACGGGCACCACGATGTAGAGAACCACGGACAGGATCAGCGTGTCCCAGGGGACCGTGATGGACGCGACGCCCAGCAGCAATCCGACCAGCGGCGCGAAGGCGACGACCATGATCAGGTCGTTGAGCGCGACCTGAGACAGCGTGAAATGCGGTTCGCCCTCGCACAGATTGGACCAGACGAACACCATCGCCGTGCACGGGGCGGCGGCGAGCAGGATCAGGCCGGCGATGTAGCTCGAAACCTGGCCGGCGGGCAGCAGCGGGGCGAACAGATGCCCGATGAAGAACGCGCCGAGCAGGGCCATCGAGAACGGCTTCACCGCCCAGTTGATGAACACCGTCACGGCGACGCCGCGCCAGTGCGCGCGCACCTGCCCGAGCGCGCCGAAATCGATCTTCAGCAGCATCGGGACGATCATCAGCCAGATCAGGATGGCGATAGGGATGTTCACGCGGGCGATTTCGGCGGCGGCAATCGCGCGAAAGGGGCCGGGCATCACATGGCCGGCCGCGATGCCGACAATAATGCACAGGGCCACCCAGACGGAGAGATAGCGCTCGAACCTGCTCATGACGTCTGCAGCGCCTTCTTGCGCTTCGTCGCCTTCGCGGGCGGGCAGCACGACGCGGCGAGAGCAGGGGTGCAGATCTCGGGATGGCCCGCGCAGCAGTCCTTCATGAGAAACTGGATCAGGCTGGAGAGCGTCTCGTAATTGGCCGAATAGATGATCGACCGCGCCTCCCGGCGCGAGCTGACCATGCCGGAATGTTCGAGGTCCTTCAGGTGAAACGACACGTTCGACGGCGCGACGCCGGCCTTGTCAGCGATGGCGCCGGCCGCCATGCCCACCGGCCCGGCGATCACCAGCATGCGCACGATGTTCAGGCGCGTGTCCTGCGACAGCGCGCGGAAGGCGAGGGTGGCTTGACGTTCGTCCATCGACGATCCTATATTTCAACAAATATCAAAATGAGGATAGGCGAGATGACGGCCGCTGCCAACCCCGTTTCTGTGCAGGATTCAACCAAAGAACTGTCGATGGCTTCGCTGTTCGGCGGCCTGGCGGGTCACGAGGACAAGGCGCTGGTGTTTCACTATGACGGCCGGGATGTGCGGCCCAGCTACCATGTGACCGAAGTGAAGACGGGTGCGTTCAACGCGCTCGACTGTGGCGCCAATCCCGAAAGCTGGCAGGAAACATTCATCCAGCTCTGGGACATTGTCGAAGACCATCGCGGGCATATGCCGGTCGGCAAGTTTCTCGCCATCATGGGCAAGGTGGCGCAGAGCGTGCCGTTTCCCGCCGAGGCGCGGCTGACCTTCGAAGTCAGCGATGGCGTGACGCCGATGCAGCTCTACAAGGCCGATGCGATCAGCATTGATGGCGGGATCGTCCGCGTGCCGCTCTCGGCGCGCCCGAGCAGCTGCAAGCCGCGCGATCGCTGGCTGGAGCAGCGGTCGTCCTGCTGCGGGCCGAAGGCCAGCGAGCCCTGCTGCGGATAGACTGCTCACGTCGCCGGCTTGCGGATTCGCCACTCCACGACAAGGCCGGCTTCAATCGCGAGAATCGTCAGCGCGTCGAGACTGAACTTGTCGATCCGTCCACGCTGCAGATCGTTCATTCGCGGCCGCGTCACGCCGAGGCGTTTAGCGGCTTCAGCCTGTGTCAATGGCCAACCATCCACGGCGCGACCCAGCCACGACAGCTGCGCCTCAGCTTCTATCGCCGCCTTCGCGGCCCCCGCACCCGCAGCGCCGGATGATCCCGCTCCGGCGGCGTGTGTGCGTCTTCCAGTAACGCCATCGCTTCCTCCGGAATGTGCTCGATCCTGACGCCGCCCCAGCGCATGTCCTTCAGCGCCTTCGCGATGGCGACGTCGCGGTCGATCCAGTCCTGGCCGGTGCGCGCCGGGCGATCGCGATAGCGGCGCGGGCGGCGGCTGCCCATCGCCATCAGGCGGGCCATCTTGAACACTTCCATGGCCTTGATCAGCCGGTCGAGATCGACCGCGGGGCTGTTCCACAGATCGACGACGCAGCGCTCGGCCAGCTCCTGCAGCTTGACGCCCAGCATGCGCAGCTTCAGCCGCCGGCCGGCGCGGGGTGTCGGCACCGTGTCGGTGGCGCGGGGCGCAAGGGGATGGCGCTGCCAGCCGCCCTCGCGGGCCCAGCGCCCGACGGTGCCGGCGGTGGCGCCGGTGCGCGCCGCGATCTGCTTGTAGGTCAGCGTCGTCTGCTCGATCAGCCGGCGCGTCTCGGCCACGGTGGCATTGGTGTGCATCCGCTTGCAGCCCCTGGGGCGGCCGCCGGGAACGGGCGGCGGTCCGCTGTCCGCATCATCCGTCACCCGCAGGCGCAGCACCGGCTCCGCGGATGCATCGCGGATGCGGAACCGGTTGTTGAAGAGAGGATTGAGGGGATGGGCCATGAAGGGGATTATATGCCTATTCACGCGTCGTGCAATCCCCGATTGTGTCGGTTCTGCGTGGCGGGGATCGCGAAGGTGGAGACGGCGTTGAAGTGACGTTGCCTGTGTCCCGGACGCGATGCGGCATGTTTGATGCCGCTTCGCAGGGCCGGGACCGTCGCGGGCTCGGAGTTTGATGCGGTCCCGGTTCTGCGAAGCAATGCTGCGCATTGCGTCGCGCCCGGGACAAGGGGAGCTAGCGCTGTCCGCGCGGTGCCTCGATCCCCAGCACCTTCATGCGCGAGGACAGCGTCGTCGGCTTCATGTCCAGCAATTCGGCCGCGCCGCCGGGGCCGAACACTTTTCCGGATGTCGCGCCGAGCGCGGCGAGGATGTTGCTGCGCTCGTGATCGCGCAGCTCGCCGGCTGTCATCACCGCCGGCCGCGCTTCGGTTTTCGCGCGCGGGCCGGTGGCGGCCTGCGGGCCGGCGCCGTCGGGCAGGTCGATGCGCAGGCGGCCGTTCTGCGCCAGGATGACCGCGCGCTCGATCACGTTCTGCAATTCGCGCACATTGCCCGGCCAGTCGTAACGCGACAGTTTGCGTGCGTCGCCTTCCGAGAGGCGCAGATCGGAATTCAGTTTCTCGCTGAGCAGGAAGTGCTGGGCAAGCAGCGGAATGTCCTCGCGGCGGTCGCGCAGCGGCACGGATTCCACGGGAAACACGTTGAGGCGGAAATACAGGTCCTCGCGAAACCGGCCGCGCTGCACCTCCTGCTTGAGGTTGCGATTGGTGGCGGCGATGACGCGGACATCGACCTCGCGCGTGCGCTCCTCGCCGACGCGCTCGAAATTGCCCTCCTGCAGCACGCGCAGCAGTTTGCCCTGCAGCTCCAGCGGGATTTCGCCGACCTCGTCGAGAAACAGCGTGCCGCCATCGGCGAGCTCGAAACGGCCGATGCGGTCGCGCACCGCGCCGGTGAAGGCGCCGCGCACATGGCCGAAGAATTCGCTCTCGAACAATTCGCGCGGGATGGCGGCGCAGTTGACGCGGATGAGCGGGCGGTGCGCGCGGCCGGAGGCTTCGTGGATGGCGCGGGCGATCAGCTCCTTGCCGGTGCCGCTCTCGCCGGATATCAGCACCGCGGCGGCGGTGGGCGCGACGAGCTTGACCTGCCGCAGCGTCTGCTGAATCGCGGCCGACTGCCCGATGATGCCGCGCGGATTGGTCTCGATGCGGATTTCCTCCTGCAGATAGGCGTTTTCGAGCTCCAGCCGTTCGCGCAGGCGATCGACCTCGGCGAGCGCCGCATGCAGTTTCTCGTCCGCCTCGCGGCGCTGGCTGACGTCGCGGAACACGATCACGGCGCCGACCACCATGTGGCGGTCGCGGATCGGCGTCGAGGTGTATTCGACCCAGACCGGCGAGCCGTCCTTGCGCCAGAACACCTCGTTGTCGATCTTGTGCACGGCGCCGTCGCGAAACGCGGCATAGATCGGGCAGTCGTGATCGGGGTAGTGGCTGCCATCGGCGTGGCTGTGATGCATGATGGCGTGGATCTCGCGGCCGACCAGCTCATCCGCCGTCCAGCCCAGCATCCGCTCGGCGGCGGGATTGACGAAGGTCGCCTTGCCCTCGGCATTGACGCCATAGATGCCTTCGCCGGCGGCGCGCAGGATCAGCTGGTTTTCCCGCTCGATGTCCTGAAACACGCGCTCGACACGCTGCCAAGCGGCGATCCCGCCATGCATGTAGTCTTCGGCGTCGGCATCGACGTGACGACGTCGGCGTTCTTCCAGATCGCTCATGGTGAGCGTGACGAGCATGCGCTCGCCGACTTCGAGCGCCGCGCCGGCATATTCGAGCTGCAGCGGCTGCCCCGTCGCATGGCGCGGCGTCAGCGTCCGCGTGAAGTAGCTGCCCTTGGCGAGCACGGCCTGGGTGAACACGATGAGGGCCGGGAGCTGCCCCGCATGCAGCGCGCTGATCTTGATCTCGCGCAGGGTCATGCGGTCGTAGCCGAGCAGGGCGCAGGCCGCGAGATTGCCGTCGATGATCCGGTCGCTGTGGGGATCGAGCAGCAAGGTCGGCTCGATGGCGTAGTCGAAGGCGATCAGGCGCAGATCGGGCTCACGCTGCGGCTGATCCATGATGGGCTCCGAGATTTCGTAATTGAGCTACGAAATTTCGTGTAGCACGAAATCTCGTAATGGCCAATGAAGGGCAGAAATGCCTGCGACACCTGGACTTCTCGGCACCGCCGGGGCTGGCACACTCCTTGAATACTCCTCGGGAGCATCACCGGAGGAGTCACAATGTCCACATTCGACAATCCGTTCGACCCCGATCGCCGCCTCGGCGGCTGCAGCTGCGGACAGCACGCAAGCGAGGCGATTCATGCGGCTTCCTTGCGGCTGCAGTGCGACATCCCGGAGACCGAGGATAAACGCTACGAGGGCGTGATCGCCTCGGCGGTGATGCGTGCGGTGTTCCCGCAACAGGCCACGCGCCGCGCGTTCCTGAAGTCGGTCGGTGCGTCCTCGGCGCTGGCGGCGCTGTCGCAGTTCTTCCCGATCAAGACGGCGACCGAAGTCTTCGCGCAGGGCGCGGGCAAACTGGAGAAGACCGAGCTCAAGGTCGGCTTCATTCCGATCACCTGCGCGACCCCGATCATCATGGCCGATCCGCTCGGCTTCTATGCGAAGCAGGGGCTGAAGGTCGAAGTGGTGAAGACCGCCGGCTGGGCGGTCATTCGCGACAAGACCATCAACAAGGAATACGACGCCGCGCATATGCTGGCGCCGATGCCGATCGCGATTTCGCTGGGGCTCGGCTCGCAGCCGATTCCGTTCACCGTGCCGGCGATCGAGAACATCAACGGGCAGGGCATCACCCTCGCCATGAAGCACAAGGACAAGCGCGATCCGAAGGACTGGAAGGGATTCAAGATCGCCGTCCCGTTCGACTATTCGATGCACAACTATCTGCTGCGTTACTATCTCGCCGAACACGGCATCGATCCCGATGCGGATATCCAGATCCGCTCGGTGCCGCCGCCGGAAATGGTGGCCAATCTGCGCGCCGACAATATCGATGGCTTCCTCGCGCCGGATAACATCTGCCAGCGTGCGATCTATGACGGCGTCGGCTTCATGCACATCCTGTCGAAGGAAATTTGGGACGGGCATCCCTGTTGCTCGTTTGCGGCCTCGAAGGAGTTCATCACCACGGCGCCGAATTCCTTCGCCGCGCTGACGCGCGCCATTGTGGACGCCACCGCCTATGCGTCGAAGGCGGAGAACCGCAAGTCGATCGCGGAAGCGATTGCGCCTGCCGCCTATCTCAACGCGCCGCCGGTGGTGCTGGAGCAGGTGCTGACCGGGACCTATGCGGACGGGCTCGGCGGCATCAAGACCGATCCGAAGCGCGTCGATTTCGACCCGTTCCCCTGGCAGAGCTTTGCGGTGTGGATGATGACCCAGATGAAGCGCTGGGGGCAGATCAAGGGCGATGTGGATTACAAGGCCGTGGCCGAACAGATCTATCTCGCTACCGACACCGGCAAGGTAATGAAGGAGATGGGCCTGAGCCCGCCGGCGACCGCCTACAAGTCGTTCGCGGTGATGGGCAAGACCTTCGATCCGACCAAGCCGGACGACTATGTGGCGAGCTTCAAGATCAAGAAGGCGTCGTGACGTAATGACATCGGCATTTGTTTTCACCTCCCCCTGCAGGGGGGAGGTCGACGATACGCAGTATCGTCGGGTGGGGGTGGCCGAGAGCGCGTCACCCCACCCCGGCTGCTGCGCAGCCGACCCTCCCCCTGCAGGGGAGGGTGGAGACCTGCGATGACAAAATCCCTTCGCTTCCGCGCCGCCGTCGTATCGCTAGCGCTGTTCCTCGCTTTCCTCGGCGCCTGGCATCTCGCCACGCGCCAGAGCGCGAGCACCACCACCATGTCTCCGGAATATGCGCGGCTGATGGGCATCACCGCGACCCAGGGCAAATCCGCCATGCCCGGTCCACTCGATGTCGGCGCAAAACTCTGGGAGCATTTGAAGCGGCCGTTCTACGATAACGGGCCGAACGACAAGGGCCTCGGCATCCAGCTCGCTTATTCCATCGCGCGCGTCGGCACCGGCTATCTGATCGCCGTGCTGGTGGCGATCCCGCTCGGCTTTCTCATCGGCATGTCGCCGCTGATGAACAAGGCGCTCGATCCCTTCATCCAGGTGCTGAAGCCGATCTCGCCGCTGGCCTGGATGCCACTCGCGCTCTACACGATCAAGGACTCCTCGCTGTCGGCCATCTTCGTCATCTTCATCTGCTCGGTGTGGCCGATGCTGCTCAACACCGCCTTCGGCGTCGCCTCGGTGCGCAAGGAATGGGTGAATGTGGCGCGCACCCTCGAAGTCGGTACCTTCCGCCGCGCCTTCACGGTGATCCTGCCGGCCGCCGCGCCCACCATTCTCACCGGCATGCGCATTTCCATTGGCATCGCCTGGCTGGTCATCGTCGCCGCCGAGATGCTCGTGGGCGGCACCGGCATCGGTTACTTCGTCTGGAACGAGTGGAACAACCTGTCGATCACCAATGTGATCATCGCGATCCTGATGATCGGTCTCGTCGGCATGCTGCTCGACCAGATCCTCGCGCGCTTCACCCGCATGGTCACGTTTCCGGAGTGAAGGCGATGGAGCAGCTTACTCAAGTTTCTTGTCCCGGGCGCAAAGCGGCGCGTAGCGCTGCTTTGCAGAACCGGGACCGCACAAAACTCCGGCGTCTGGGGCGGTCCCGGCTCAGCGGAGCGGCACTGCGTGCCGCACCGCGTCCGGGACACGGAAAGAGCGCGTCATGAGCAGCACAAAGTTCATCTCCATCGAAGGCATCGCAAAACGCTATCCGCAGCCGTCGGGCGGCGCGACCACGATCTTCGAGAATCTCTGGCTGTCGCTGGCGCCCGGCGAATTCGGCTGCATCATCGGCCATTCCGGCTGCGGCAAGACCACGGTGCTTAACATCCTTGCCGGACTCGACGAGCCCACCGAAGGCACCGTCATCGTCGATGGCCAGGCGATCTCGGGCACCAGCCTCGACCGCGCGGTGATCTTCCAGAGCCACGCACTGCTGCCCTGGCTCACGGTCATGGGCAACATCGCCTATGCCGTCTCGTCGAAGTGGCGCAAATGGGACAAGGCAAAAATCCGCGCCCATGCGCAGACCTTCATCGACAAGGTCGGTCTCACCGGCTCCGAGCACAAGCGGCCGTCCGAACTCTCCGGCGGCATGAAGCAGCGCGTCGGCATCGCGCGGGCGCTGTCGATCACGCCAAAAATCATGCTGATGGACGAGCCATTCTCCGCGCTCGACGCACTCACCCGCGGCACGCTGCAGGACGAGGTGCGCCGCGTCACGCTGGAGACCGGCCAGACCACCTTCATGATCACCCATGATGTCGACGAGGCGATGTATCTTGCCGACAAGATTTTTCTGATGACCAACGGCCCCGGCGCCGTGCTGGCGGAAATCGTCGAGAATCCGTTGCCGAAGGACCGGGCCCGCATCGATCTGCACAAGCACCCGCATTACTACGCGCTGCGCAATCACATCATCGATTTCCTGGTGACGCGCAGCAAGACGTTTGTCGCCACCACGCCGAACCATGATCCGCGCAATGTGCCGGTGGTGCGGCCCACATTCATCGAGGCGCCAACGATGCCGTCTCTCCACAGCGCCGTGCGCTAACAACTGCAAGACCCCGAAGGAGAACTGCCATGCTGCGATCCGACCTCACCGAAAAGCTGCTCGACATCAAGCGCGAGAAGGAATGGACCTGGAAATATATCTGCGAGAAGATCGGCGGCTATTCCGACGTGCTGATTGTCGGCGCCATTCTCGGCAACATGAAGCTGACCAAGCCGCAGGCCGCCAATGCCGGTGAGCTGTTCGGGCTCTCCAAGGCCGAAACCGCGATGCTCAACGAAATTCCGATGCGCGCCGAGACCATGCAGATGCCGCCGCAGGACCCGCTGATCTATCGCTTCTATGAAATGGTGATGGTGAACGGGCCGGCCTGGAAGATGCTGATCGAAGAGGAATTCGGCGACGGCATCATGTCGGCGATCGATTTCGACTTCGATTTCGAGCGCGTCGCCAACCCGAAGGGCGACCGCGTGAAGATCACGATGTCGGGCAAGTTCCTGCCCTACAAGTATTATGGCGCGAGCGGCAACGTGCCGGAATATGGGTATAAAGAGGACTGAGGCGCGTAGCGGATGAGGCGAAGCCGTCCGCCGCTGAGTTTCAACTTCGAACTCGGCCGGCGGATGACGCTGCGCTCATCCGCCCTACGGTCTGGGCTATGGTCGGGGATATTCCGGAAACGCATCGTTTCCATGCTTGTGCTGTTCCTTCGACGAAAAGCGCCTAGATAGGTCTCAGCATACTCACCCCGAGACCTGTCGCCATGAAGAAAATCGGTTTTCTCTCCTTCGGCCACTGGACGCCGTCGGCCTCGTCGCAGACGCGCTCGGCTGGCGATGCGCTGCTGCAATCCATCGATCTCGCCGTCGCGGCCGAGGAGCTGGGCGCTGACGGTGCCTATGTCCGCGTGCATCATTTCGCACGCCAGCTCGCTGCGCCATTTCCGTTGCTCGCCGCTATCGGCGCGCGCACGAAGAAGATCGAGATCGGCACCGCCGTGATCGACATGCGTTACGAGAACCCGCTCTATATGGCGGAGGATGCCGGTGCTGCGGATCTGATCTCCGGCGGCCGGCTCCAGCTCGGCATTTCGCGCGGCTCGCCGGAGCAGGTGATCGAGGGCTACCGCTATTTCGGCTACGCGCCGGCGGAAGGCCAGACCGATGCCGACATGGCCCGCAAGCACACCGAAGTGTTTCTCGACGTGCTGAAGGGCAAGGGCTTTGCGCAGCCGAATCCGGCGCCGATGTTTCCGAACCCGCCGGGGCCGTTGCGGCTGGAACCGCATAGCGAGGGATTGCGCGAGCGCATCTGGTGGGGCGCCGCGACCAATGCGACCGCGGAATGGGCGGCCAAGATGGGCATGAACCTGCAATCTTCGACACTGAAGATCGACGAGAGCGGCAAGCCGTTCCATGTGCAGCAGGCCGAGCAGATCCGGCTCTATCGCGACGCCTGGAAGGCGGCAGGACATGCGGGCACCCCGCGCGTGTCGGTGAGCCGCAGTATCTTCGCGCTGGTGAACGATGAGGACCGCATGTATTTCGGCCGCTCGGGCGATGAGGACAAGGTGGGCATGCTGAGCGCCACTGAACGCGCCATCTTCGGCCGCAGTTTTGCGGCGGAGCCGGACAGGCTGATCGACCAGCTCAAGGGCGACGAGGCAATTGCTGAGGCCGATACGCTGCTCCTGACGGTGCCGAACCAGCTCGGCGTCGACTACAACGCCCATGTGATCGAGGCCATCCTCAAGCATGTGGCGCCCGGGATGGGATGGCGGTGAGCTTTTGACCTCTCCCCGCTTGCGGGGAGAGGTCGCCTTTCGCATGCGAAGCATGTGGAAGGCGGGTGAGGGGGACTCTCCATGGGCTCCGAATTCACGGAGAGTCCCCCTCATCCGACCCGGCGTCGCTGCGCTATGCCGGGCCACCTTCTCCCCGCATGCGGGGAGAAGGAATCACTTCGTAAACCCCGCCTTCCTGATCAGATCCACTGCCGCCTTCTGCGCGGTGGCGATCTGATCGATCGGACGGTCGTCGATGGGGAAGCTGCCGATGCCGGTGACGATGGCGGCGCGTTCACCGGTCTTCGTCACCGGATATTCGAGCTCCGCTGCGGCGAAAAGTTGTTGCGCTTCGTCGGTGACGAGGAACTCCACGAACTTCAGCGCCGCCGCCTTGTGCGGCGTGTATTTCGCGATCCCCACCGCTGTCACATTCATATGCGTGCCGCGATTGCGGAAGACGGTCGGTACGGCCTTCACCTTGTCCGCATCGGCCTTCCAGTCGGCGCCCTCGCGGCCGTCGCGGAGCTGCGCCAGCGCCACGGTGTTGGCGATACCGATTTCGCAGCGGCCCTGCGCGATCCGGCGGATCACGTCGTTGTCCTTGCCCTCGGGGAGTCCGGCGAGATTGGCCTTCAGGCCTTTCAGCCACGTCTCGGTGGCCGGGGCGCCGTTGTGGAGCAGAAAGGCGGCGACGAGCGCCACATTGTTCTGATGCAGCACCGTGCGCATGCAGAGCTTGCCGCGCCATTCGGGCCTTGCCAGATCCTCGTAGGTGATCGAGGACAGCGCGCTGTCGCTCCGTGCCACCACCACGCGCGGGCGCATGGCGATGCCGAACCACATGTTGCCGCGGTCGCGCAGCGCGGACGGGATGGCTTTTTCGAGCGCCGCTGACTTGACCGGCTGGGTGAGGCCGAGCGTTGCGAATTGCGAGGCCTTGTCGAGACCGATGGTGAGCAGCACATCGGCCGGCGAGGCCTTGCCTTCGCCGGTCACGCGTTTGCTGAGATTGTCTTCGATGAAGGTGGTGTTGACCGTAATCCCGGTCGATTTGAAGAACGCGTCGGTGACGGGCTTCACCAGCGCGGCTTCGCGCGTCGTATAGAGATTGAGTTCCTCGGCTGACACCGCCGAGGACAGAAGCGTTGCACCGATCGCAAGCAGGAGGGTGGGAAGCTTCCGGTGTCTTGCTTGCATCTTGCGCCTCAGGTCAGAATTTCACCGTCGCCGCCAGCGAGAACCTGCGCGCATCGCCGACGGCCACATTCAGGCGGTTCACCGCTGAAGGGAAGTAGACGTTATCGAACATGTTCTTGACGTTGAACTGGTAAATCACCGGCAGGCCCATCTGCTTCACTTCATATGTCGCGAACGCATCGGCCACCGTGTAGGACGGCATGAAGAACGAATTGTCGGCTTCACCCGGACGATCGCCGACATAACGCGCGCCGGCACCGATGCGCAGGCGGCCCGGCAGCAGCGTGCCGAAGTCGTAGACCATGAACAGCGACGCGGTGTTCATGGCGACGTTCTGCAGGCGCTTGCCGACCAGGGTCGGGTCCGCTGTGACGATCGCATCGGTATAGGCATAGGTCGCGATCGCGCTCAGGCTGTCGGTGAGCTTGCCGGTGACGTCGAATTCGATACCGCGCGAGCGGGCTTCGCCTGCGGTGCGCAGCACGTTCTGGCCGAGCGAGGCGTCGAACTGCGTCACTGCCGTATTCTTCTTGTTGAGATCGTAGAAGGCGAGCGAGCCCGACAGCCGCTTGTTGATGTCGAATTTCAGGCCGGCCTCGTAGGACGTGCCTTCCTCCGGCGCGAGGCTCGAGGTGATGATGCTCGCCTGCGGTGCGATGCTCCAGTTCGGTTTCAGCGATTCCGTGTAGCTGGCATAGAGCGAGAGCTGCTCGTTGACCTTCACGATCACGCCGCCGATGGGCAGTACCTTGTCGCCGGCGAGATTGGTGTTGGCGGTGAACGGCCGCCCGCGTCCGGCGATCTGCTCATATTCCATCCAGCGTGCGCCGCCGACCAGCAGCAGCCAGTTGGTGACATGCAGCGTATCCTGCACGAACATCGAGCGCTGGCCGAGCTTGTCGGTCTGGTCGCTGTCGCTGGCTGAGACGGTGGTGCCCGGTCCCTGCAGGCCGTAGACGGGATTGAAGATGTTCAGCGTCGGCACGGCCTGGCGGATCAGATCCTTGCGATAGATCACGCGATACTCGGCGTCGCCGCCGAACACGATCTCGTTCCTGAAGCCGCCGAGCCAGACGGTGCCCTGCATGTAGGAGGTGCCGTAGCTGACCTGGGTCAGCGCGCCCGATGTGCCGTCATTGCTGCGGGTAAGCGCGCCGGTGACCGGATTGACCGCGGTAACGCGCAGCTGGTTCGCCGTATAGGTTTCCTCGTTGTAGCTGTAGCTCGCATAGAGCTTCCAGTTCTCGTTGATGCGGTGATCGATCGAGGCCTGCATCAGGTCGGACTGGCCCCACATCTGGTTGTAGGGCTCGTCGAAGCGGCGGGTGATCGGCACGCCGGCCAGCGGCTTGAAGGTGCGCGGGTCGAGCGCAATGCCGCGGTCGAACGGATAGGAGAAGCTGCGACGCTCGTAGTTCAGGTGCACCGTGGTGTCTTCGCCGTACCATGACAGCGACGGCGCGATCAGCGAATCGCGGCGGGTGCCGAAATTGCGCCAATAGTCCTCGCTCTGGCCATCGGCGATGAAGCGATAGGCGAGGCCATCGGTGCCGATCGGGCCGGTGATGTCGACGGTGCCGTTGATTCCGCTGTTGCCGTTGTCGAAGGTGGAACCGAGGAGGGTGACCGAGCCGTGCTGATAGAGATCCGGCCGCTTGCTGATGGTGTTGATGATGCCGCCGGGATCCATGATGCCATAGAGCAGCGAGGCAGGACCCTTCAGCACCTCGACGCTTTCGACCGCGGCATTGAGCGAACGGCCCTGATTGATCGGCATGCCGTTGCGCATGATGGAGCCGTCGCGGTTGTCGCCGAAGCCGCGGCGCATGACGGCATCCTGGGTGCCGGCCAGCGTGTTGGCCTGAGTGATGCCGGAGACGTTGATCAGCGCGTCGTCGAGATTGCGCGGGCGCTGGTCGCTCAGCACCTGCTGCGGCACGACATTGACGACCTGTGAGGTGTTGAGCGGCGAGGTGGCGCCCCTCAGCGTGGTGGCGCTCGGCATCGCGCGATAGCCGAGAATCTGCTCGTATCTGGCCGCGGCTTCCGCGATGGCCCGTTCGGTGATGGTCGGCGGTGCAGGCGGCGGCGTGGTGTTGCGACGCGCGGCGACGGTGCGTGCACGGCTGGGCGTTGCCGTTGCCGCGCGGACAGGACGGCGGGCCGGCGCCGACGATTCGACGGTCACGGCCGGCAGCGATGTCTGGGCGCGGGCAGGCGAGGTCGCGGCGGTCACGTCGCCGAGCAGGAATGCCGCTCCGATCAGCCAATACGCCCGGCGCAGGCCGGCTGCGTTGCCCGGGCTTCGCTGAAAGCCGCAAAAATGTGTTGTCGTCACGTCGCCCGCCACTTCTCGAATTGAGGTCAGAAAGTGGCGCTGTATCAGGCGGTCACGCCGAACAGAACAACTGGCGGGATTGAATAGCTCTAAGTGGACCTTCGAGCACCGAAGTGCCGCCGCGGCGGGCGAAAGATGCTTTCCGATTGGGCGGCAAGCTTTTCTGCAAAGCTATGGAGCACGCGCGGCGCGGGTCCGATCGGTGGACCGCGCCGCGCGGTTGTATGGCGGGAATCGGCGGTTACGTTCCAGCCTTCACCTGGGCGACCGCTTCGACGATCAGCGCGTCCATCTTGGTGCGCAGTTCGGCTTCGGTGATGGTCACGCCCTTGGCGGTGAGGTCAGCGAGCACCTTGCGCAGCACGTCGTCATCGCCAGCTTCCTCGAAGTCGGCGGCGACCACATCCTTGGCATAAGCAGCGGCTTCGTCGCCGCTCCGGCCCATCTTCTCGGCGGCCCACAGGCCGAGCAGCTTGTTGCGGCGGTTCATCGCCTTGAACTTCTGCTCTTCGTCGAGCGCGAATTTGCGTTCAAAATCCTGTCCGCGCTTGTCCATCGATGACATGGTCGGGTTCCATCCTGGTTGGCATGTGGGGCCGGCGACGTTGTAACCGCCAGCTTCGGGCTTAGATAAGAGGGCTGAATCGGCCGGACAACCGGCCGCAAGGTCGCAGGCCAGGACCCGCCGTGACAGCAGCGAGATCGGGTAAAACCCGCCTCTGTCCTGCCGGATCGATTGTGTCGGCGGGGGGGATCGGCTAGGTTGCCGACAGGCTCGGTTCTCGTTCTGTTTCATGTACACAGTTCTGTATTCGGAATCTGTGCACAGATTGGTTCGCAGCTCGGTTCCCGGCCTTCACGGCAGCTCCGTCGTGGGTCGATCCCGTAAACTCCGGAGCAACCCGCATCCATGGATTTCAACAACACACGGTACATCCCAATGAGCCGTCGACGTCGTATTTATGAAGGCAAGGCCAAGGTTCTGTATGAAGGCCCCGAGCCCGGCACTTTGATCCAGCACTTCAAAGACGACGCGACCGCGTTCAATGCGAAGAAGCATCAGGTGATCGAGGGCAAGGGTGTCCTCAACAACCGGATCTCGGAATACCTGTTCCAGCACCTGAACGACATCGGCGTGCCCACGCATTTCATCCGCCGGCTCAACATGCGGGAGCAGTTGATCCGCGAGGTCGAGATCGTGCCGCTCGAGGTCGTCGTGCGCAATGTCGCCGCCGGCTCGCTGTCGCAGCGTCTCGGCATCGAGGAAGGCACCCAGCTGCCGCGCTCGATCATCGAGTTCTACTACAAGAACGATCAGCTGAACGATCCGATGGTCTCGGAAGAGCACATCACCGCCTTCGGCTGGGCGACCCCGCAGGAGATCGACGACATCATGGCGCTGGCCATCCGCGTCAACGACTTCCTGACCGGCCTCTTCCTGGGCATCGGCATCCGCCTCGTCGACTTCAAGATGGAATGCGGTCGCTTGTTCGAGAACGACATGATGCGCATCATCGTCGCCGACGAGATCTCGCCGGATTCGTGCCGGCTGTGGGATATCAAGTCGAACGAGAAGCTGGACAAGGACCGTTTCCGCCGCGATCTCGGCGGCGTGCTGGAGGCCTATACCGAGGTTGCCAAGCGTCTCGGCATTCTGGCAGAGAACGAGCGCCCGATGGGAACCGGTCCGGTCTTGGTGAAGAGCTGAACCCTTTCATGGTTCGAGACGCGGGCTGCGCCCGCTCCTCACCATGAGGGACCTCATCCTGAGGAGCGGGCGCAGCCCGCGTCTCGAAGGATGAGATTGTATGATGGGAATTTCCCCAAGGGGACAAACAGGTCAAATCGACAATGAAAGCCCGCGTCACAGTCACATTGAAGAACGGCATCCTCGACCCGCAGGGCAAGGCGATCGAGGGCGCATTGAAGTCGCTCGGCGTCGACGGCATCGCCTCGGTCCGCCAGGGCAAGGTGTTCGACATCGAACTTGCAAACGGTGCCGACAAGGCGAAGGCCGAGGCCGCGCTGAAGGCGGCAGCAGACAAGCTGCTGGCGAATACCGTGATCGAGAATTACAAGGTTGAGGTGCAGGGATAGGGCTTTCGCCTGAAGCCGTCTCCACCAAGACTTCGGCTCGATCGCATCGAGCTCTGTACCGAACTTTATGAGCACCGAGCCTGACATGAAATCCGCCGTCCTCGTCTTCCCCGGAATCAATCGCGAGCGCGACATGGCGCGGGCGCTCAAGCTGGCGTCGGGCACCGAAGCCAAGATGGTGTGGCATGCCGAGACGTCGCTGCCGGCCGGCACCGATCTGGTCGTCGTGCCCGGCGGTTTCTCCTATGGCGACTATCTGCGCTGCGGCGCCATCGCGGCGCGTTCGCCCGTGATGGAGGCCGTGCGCAAATTCGCGGCCGACGGCGGCCTCGTGCTCGGCGTCTGCAACGGTTTCCAGATCCTGTGCGAGAGCGGCCTCTTGCCGGGTATCCTGATGCGCAATGCGCGGCTGAAATTCATCTGCCAGGACGTGCACCTGCGCGTCGAACGCTCCGATACGCCGTTCACCCGCGGCTACAATGCGGGGCAGGTGATCCGTGTCCCGGTCGCGCATGGCGAGGGCAACTACACGGCGGATGCCGAGACGCTGCAACGCCTCGAAGGCGATGGCCGCGTGCTGTACCGCTATTGCTCACCGACCGGGGATGTCGGCGATCTCCACAACATCAATGGCGCGGCCGCCTCGATCGCCGGTATCGTCAGCGAGAACGGCAATGTGCTGGGGATGATGCCGCATCCGGAAAATCACGTCGAAGACATCATGGGCAATACCGACGGCCGCGGCCTGTTCACCGGCCTCGCAGCCCATCTGGCGCGCGCCGCATAGCTGCACTGCGCATTCGAACCCAACGTCATCTCGCTGCGTCCATCACGGCATAGGATGGCACGTGGCCGGCCCTGCGCCGGCTCGTGCAGTTCGTTGCTTGCCTGAGGGGACGCTCATGCCGCTGGCTCTGGTCATTGTTCTGCTCGATATCATGCTGGTCTATCACGCTGCCCGCACCGGCCGGATGCAGCCCTGGGCCTATATCATCCTGATGGTTCCGGTGGCCGGCGCGGTCGCCTATGTGGTGGTCGAGCTCCTGCCGGATATCTTCGGCGGCCGTGCGGCGCAGCAGGCACGCCGCAATGTCGCCAGGCGCATCGATCCCGAAAAGACCTATCGGGGGCTGGTGGAACAGCTCGCGGCCACCGACACGATCACCAACCGCGCCGCACTGGCGGCCGAATGTCTGGAGATCGGCCGCTTCGACGAAGCCGTGCAGCATTACGAGCATATCCTCGCGCTGCCACTCGGGCATGAGGCAAAATATGCGCTCGCCAAAGCAAGGGCGCAGTTCGGCGCCAAACGTCCGCTGGATGCGATCGCAACGCTCGACGATCTGCAGAAGCGCTGGTCTGAATTCGAATCCGCGGAAGCTCATCTGCTCTATGCGCGGGCGCTGACGGAGGCGGGGCGTAACGCGGAGGCGTTGAGCGAGTATGAAGCACTGTTGGGCTATGCGCCGAGTGCCGAAGCCAGCGTCCGCTACGGCCAGCTGCTGCATGCGATGGGCCGGATACCGGAAGCGAAAGTGGTTTTGGCGGAGTTCGTGGTGCAGATGAAGCGCGCGCCGAAATTCGCCCGCAGGGCACAGGCCGAATGGTTGTCCATCGCAGAAAAATTGCTTGCGGCCTAAGAGGCGCGGCTGCAAGCTCCGTTCCCTTTTGATTGAAGCGGAGCGTGCGGCATGAGGAATGTGATTGATCGCTGGATCGCTTGGGCGATCGTCCTGCTGACCTCCATGTCGCTCGCGGCGGTCGCCCACGCGCAGGGTTACCCCTCGCGCCCGATCACCATGATCGTTCCGTTCGCCGCCGGCGGGACATCGGATGTCATCGCCCGCGTCGTTGCCGAGCAGATGGCCATCCCGCTCGGCCAGACCATCATCATCGAGAACGTCACCGGTGCCGGCGGCTCGACGGCGCTGGCCCGCGCGGCGCATGCATCGCCCGACGGGTATACGATCGCCATCGGCAATGCCGGGACCAGCGCCGCGACCTATACGATCTATCCGAAACTGACCTTCAAGCCGGACTCCTTCGTCACGATCGGCATGGTCGCGAAGACGTTCGGCATCGTCGCCCTGCGCAAGGACTTTCCGGCGGCCAATCTGAAGGAGTTCATCGCCTATGCGAAGGCCAATCCCGGCAAGATCAATCTCGGCCATGCGGGCGTCGGTTCGTCGAATTACCTGATCTGCAAGAGCTTCGTGCAGGCAGCGGGGATCGATGTCACGCTGGTCGGCTATCGCGGGGCCGCGCCGGCGCTCACCGATGCCATCGGCGGCCAGATCGATGGCGTCTGCGATTCGGCCGCATCGGTCTCGCAGGCCATCGACGACAAGCTGGTGAAGGCGATCGTGGTCGGCTCCGATGTGCGACTGGGTTCGCTGCCGGATCTGCCGACCTCGGCGGAGGCCGGGTTGCCGGAATTCGAGGCGCAGGGCTGGAACGGACTGTTCGCGCCCAAGGGCACACCGCCGGAGGTCATTGCAAAGCTGAATGCGGCTGCACGCGTTGCGGTGGAAAGCGAGCCGGTGAAGAGACGGTTTCGCGACCTTGCCACGGTGGCGCCGGGCGCCAATGAGCATGCTCCCGAAGTGCTGCAGCAACTGGTGACGCGCGACGTCGCGAAATACAACAAGCTGCTGCAGGAGAAGTGAGCGTCGCTCCAGACGGACTGAAGCGACACGTTTGTTGCGCTTTGCGCTATTTTTCCAGTGTGAACACCGTCTCGTAAAGTCCAGGCGACGCGACGCCCAGTTTGGCATTGCGCTCGAAGTAGCCGGCGTCCTTCAAGCGCATGATCACGGCGTGGGATGCATCCAGATCCGTGCATTGCGCGTAATTCACGACCTTCGTCCCATCGAGGCTGCGATGCAGGCTGGCCGATATCCAGCCCTCGGTCGTGCTCACCCAGGCGGCAGCTTCCGACAATAAATCGATCAGCGGCTGCTGCTGCCCCGGCGGCGTTGTGAAGGTGTTGATCTGGGTGATGATGCCGCGATGGGCTGAGATAACAGGCATGGTCTCTCCTTGCTGTGAGGCAAGGGCCGCCGGTCATGGGTGTCTTGTCGCCAAGCGCCGCCATCGCACACATAACCCGACAGGCCCTTGCGCGATTGCGTCAAGTGCTTGTCGAGGGTTCGCTGGTGAGGGCGACACAGGACCTCGCAGAGAGGGGCCGAGCTTACCAATGCCGGCCATGTCCTTTTTCGACATTGCCAGCGTAGTCGCCGCAGCAGCACTTCGCAAGTTGCGCTGCGCCGGACGCTCGCGCTGATGCAGTGGTCCGTGTAGCTGGCCTGATATTTGCTGAAAGGCTTATTGCAGCCCGCCGTGCGTGTCCCTGGTCGCAGGCTGCCGGAGATGACATGTCCAAGTTCAACAGCTTCGCGATCAAAACACGTCAAATCAAGACTTGCCTTGCATTCGCCTTCACCGCTGCCGCCTGCGTGCTCGCGGCGAGGCCGGCGCTGGCCGAAAGCACGCTGCGCATCGCCATGACGGCGGCGGACATCCCGACAGCCACGGGCCTGCCCAATAACGGTTTCGAGGGCATACGCTTCATGGGCTATCCGATCTTCGAAGGTCTCGTGCTGTGGGACCTAACGAAGACGGATCAGCTCGCCACGCTGCGTCCGGGTCTCGCCGAGAAATGGGAGCAGGCGCCGGGCGATACCAGGACCTGGATCTTCCATCTGCGCAAAGGCGTGAAGTTTCACGACGGCAGCGATTTCAATGCCGATGCGGTGATCTGGAATCTCGACCGCTATTTCAAGAACGACAGTCCGCAGTTCGAGGCGGCGGCATCGGGCATGTCGCGGGCGCGCGTGCCGCTGATGGGGTCCTACAAGAAGATCGACGATGCGACGGTGGCCATCACGACGACGACGCCGGCTTCCTATTTTCCCTATATGGCCGTGTATCTGCTGTTCACGTCGCCGACGTCGTTCGAGAAGGCCGGGAAGGACTGGGGCAAGGTGGCGACCTTGCCGGCTGCCGGCACCGGGCCGTTCAGGATCAGCCGGGTGGTGCCGCGCGAGCGTGTCGAGCTCCTGCGCAACGACGATTACTGGGATGCTGCGAAGAAGGCCAAGGTCGACAAGGTCGTGCTGATGCCGGTGCCGGAGGCGAATGCGCGGCTCGCCGCGCTGCGTTCGGGGCAGGTGGATTGGATCGAGGTGCCGCCGCCGGATGGTCTCGCCTCGCTGAAATCGGCGGGCTTCACCATCACGACCGGCTCCTATCCGCATGTCTGGCCGTGGTTCTACAATATCGGTGCCGCCAATTCGCCGTTCAAGGATGTCCGGGTGCGGCAGGCGCTGAACTACTGTGTCGATCGCGAAGGACTGGTAGGGCTTTTGTCGGGCACCGCCGAGCCGTCGGTGGGATGGCTGAAGGCGTCCGATCCGAATTTCGGCAGCCCGGCGAACCGCTACAAATTCGATCCCGCCAAGGGCAAGGCGATGCTCGCCGAAGCCGGCTTCACCCCGCAGAAGCCGTTGTCCTTCAAGGTGCAGATTTCCTCCTCAGGCTCCGGCCAGATGCTGCCGATGCCGATGAACGAGTTCATGCAGCAGAACCTGAAGGAAGCTTGCGGCGTCAATGTCGAATTCGATGTGGTCGAATGGACCGTGCTGCTCACGGCCGCGCGCCTGACGCCGGACAATCCGAATCTGAAGGGAGCGATGGGCCTGAACATCTCGTCGCCCTCTTCGGATGCCGGCGTCATGGCGCGCTACTTCGCGGCGGCGAATTTCTCCCCGAACGGCTTCAATTTCGAGCAGTGGAAGGACGATGTGTTCGAAGACGCGCTGAAGACGCTGGCCGAGTCCACCGATCCCAAGGTGATCGCGGATGCAACGCGCAAGGCGCATGAGCGCCTCGTGGACAATCCGCCCTGGCTCTACATCGTCCATGATCTCAATCCACGCGCCATGACCACAAATGTGAAGGGCTTCGTCTCGCCGCAGTCCTGGTTCCTGGACATGACGCTGGTCAGCATGCAGTGACGACGCGACCGGCGCTTGGGCAGGGCGGGCAACGCGCAGCTTGCCCATCCCGCAATTTATCCGCTGCCGGGTGTGACGGTGGGCCATCTTCCTCCGGCGCGCTCCGTGATATATGAGGTCATTTCACGCGTGATTTGGCGTCGGCCGCTCCGTGCGGGCGCGAATTGATAAAATCGCAATCAACATTTGCAAGGCTGGTCTCCGGCTAGAGATTCGATTTGGGGCATTGCATGAAAATTCGGTTGGTGACGGCGCATGCCACCGTGGCGACGCGGTGCCGTATGGCTTCCGTTGTCATGACGCTCGCGGCGGTGGTGACGGTGCCGGTCTCCGCGTTGGCCGCCAAGCAGGCCCGGCCGGCGAAGATCGTCGAGGCGATGGCGCCGCGTAATGCCGGCGAGCCGATCATGGCGATCGTATCGACCAGGAGCCAGCAGGTGACGTTCTACGATGCCGACGGATGGATCGCGCGCGCGCCGGTGTCGACCGGGGTGGGGGGACGCGAAACGCCGGCGGGGGTGTTCGCGATCCTCGAGAAGAACAGGGATCACCGCTCCAACATGTATGATGACGCGGCGATGCCGCACATGCAGCGTATCACCTGGAACGGTGTCGCGCTGCACGGCGGACCTCTGCCGGGCTACGCCGCCTCCCATGGCTGCGTGCGCATGCCCTATGGCTTTGCCGAAAGGATGTTCGAAAAAACGAGGATCGGCATGCGCGTCATCGTCTCGCCGATCGATGCGGCGCCGGTCGATATTTCGCATCCGGCGCTGCTGGTGCCGAAGCCCGAGGTGATCGCAGCTGCGCCGGCGCGTGCCGAGGCTGCGACGCGCGAAGCGGCCGAGGCCGCCGCCGCTGCTGCCGAGGCGAAGAAGCTGGCGACGGTGACCGCACGTGACGCAAAGCCGCTGCCGGCGGCGCTGCGCAAGCTCGAGGCTGCCAAGACCCGCGCCGACGCCCAGCTTGCATCCGCCGACAAGGCGCTGGCCGCTGCAGCGACCGATCAGGCGAAGGCGCGCGCCGAGGAGTTGCAGCAGAAGGCGGCGGCGAAGGCTGCAGAACTCGCCGCGCAGTTCGAGACGACCAAGGCCGATACGGCGGCCAAACGCGATGCGGCCACCGCAGCCAAGGATGCGTCCAAGGTTGCAGACGCCAGGAAGGTTGCCACCGCCGCCGCGGCCAACGACGCCAAGCTCGCCGCCGAACCGGTCTCGGTCTATATCAGCCGCGAGACGCAGAAACTGTATGTTCGCCGCAACACGCATAAGCCGGCGCCGGATGGCGGCGGCGAGGTGTTCGACGCCAGCATCGAAGTGCCGGTCGCCATCCGCGACGCCGGCAGACCGATCGGGACGCATGTGTTCACGGCGATGGCGCAGGACGGCGCAGGCCTGCGCTGGAGCGCCGTGACCATCGACGATGGCGACAGTGCCAAGAGCGCGCTCGATCGCATCACCATTCCGCAGGAGGTGCTCGACCGGATCGGACCGACGGCGCTGCCGCGCTCCTCGATCGTGATCTCCGACGAGCCGCTGAGCGCCGAAACCAACTATCGCACCGAGTTCGTCACCGTACTCAACAATCATCCGCAGGGTGGTTTCATTACCCGCAAGCCGACGCCTCCGCCAATGACGGCCGTTGCGAGCGGCGACGACAGCTACGATGACGGCTTCAGCATGTTCTTCCCGCGCGAGCGCGCTCCGCAAAATAACGCGATGCGCCGCCGCAGCGGCCAGAATGAACGGCCGGTGTATCAGCGTAACTGGTGGGAATAGCCTGCCACTCATTGCAGGCCTGACGTGCTGGCAAAGCCAGTTCGTTTGGACGAAGCCATCCAGACAAACGAGAGCTGGATTGCTTCGTGGCAAGCGCTCCTCGTCATGACGATCGACTGGCGTTAACCTTCCGGTAACCGCATTTATTCAGATCTTAATCAAAGCATGAACATTTCGTTTCATGCTCGGATTATTGCTCCGGCAACATCGGATTTGAATCATGAGATTGCGGTTCACCCTACTGGTCGTCGCTCTGGCGGCGCATGCATCGACGGCTCTTGCGCAAGCGCCTGCGCCGGCCAAGGCGCCAAACGCCAATGCGATCATTGACACGAAGGACATGACGCCGGAGCAGCGCTCCGCAGCGATCCTCGCGCAATATGGCGAGCCGGTGCTCGATCCGCAGTCCGCGCAGCGCACCGAAGAGGCCATCAAGCGCTACAAGACCATCGCCGCCAAGGGCGGCTGGCCGCTGGTTCCGGCGGAAGCCAAATACGCGGTGGGCGCAGAAGGGCCGGATGTCGAATTGCTGCGGCGTCGGCTCGTGGTCACCGGCGATCTGTTCACCGTGGAAAGCTCCGGCCCCTACAACGATGAGCTCATCGGCGGCGTGAAACGTTTCCAGCTTCGCAACGGGTTGCTCGCCACCGGTCTCGTCGGCCCGCGCACGCTGGCGGCGCTGAACGTGCCGGTGGAAAAGCGTATCCAGCAGCTCGAGGCGTCGTTGCAGCGGATGCAGGCGATCGACTTCAAATTCGGCGAACGTTATGTGGTGGTGAACATCCCGGCCGCTTATGCCGAAGCGGTCGAAGGCGACAAGGTGGTGCGGCGCTATCGGGTCGTGGTCGGCAAGAGCGAGAAGCCGTCGCCGACCGTCACCTCCCAGATCAACAACGTCAACCTCAACCCGACCTGGACGGTGCCGTCCTCGATCACCCAGCACGAGATTTCCGCGCGCATGCGCAAGGATCCCGGCTATCTCGCGCGCATGCACATGCAGGTATTGGATGGCCGCGGCAATGCGCTGGATCCCGCCAGCATCGACTGGAACGAAGGCAAGGTGCCGGATGTCACGGTGCGTCAGGACCCCGGCGAGTGGAATGCGCTTGGCCGGGTGCGCATCGACATGCCGAATTCCTACGCCGTCTATATGCACGACACCAATCAACGCAATCTGTTCGCGAACGATTATCGCTTCGACTCCCATGGCTGCGTGCGCGTCGACAACGTGCGGGATCTCGCGGCATGGCTGCTGAAGGATACGGCGAATTGGGATCGCACCCAGATCGATCTCGGTATCGCGACGGGATTGCGCCAGGATATTAGGCTGAGCAAGAGCGTGCCGGTGGCGTGGGTCTATCTCACGGCGTGGATGGCGCGTGACGGTATCGTGCAGTTCCGCAACGACGTGTACGATCAGGATGCGCAGCTCAACGAAGCTGCCGCCGACATCAAGGCGTTCTTGAAGCCGACGAATGAGCCGGTGACGCGATAGAACTCGTTCGTAGGGCGGATGAGGCGAAGCCGTAATCCGCCGCGGCGTTTCAACAATGACCTAAGCCGGCGGATTACGCTTCGCTCATCCGCCCTACGGCAGAGCTTGCGCATAGGCTCCATGCGCCGGCACGCCGCTGGTTTACAGCGTCGTCACCGACGTCTTACCCTTCGTTCCAACAATCACTTTGTTGAACGGATGCACGACATGACTTTGGCGATGGGTTGGGACGAGTGGGCGAGGCATGACGCGATCGCGCTGGCTGAGCGCGTGCGCAAGCGCGAACTCACGCCGGTCGAACTGGCGGCACAGGCAGCGGCCGGCATCGCCAGAACCAATCCCGCGCTCAGCGCTGTCGTTGAAGTGTTCGACGATGTGGTGGCGGATCCGCTGAAGGACGGGATGAATTCCGACGGCGTGTTCGGCGGCGTGCCGTATCTGATGAAAGACCTCGGGCCGACGCTGAAGGGGCGGTTGCAGGAATTCGGCTCCATGATCATGCAGGGCCATCGCCCTGCGCAGGACAGCTTCCTCACCGGAAAAATCCGTAAGGCCGGACTCAATATCATCGGTCGCAGCACCACGCCGGAATTCGGCGTGTGCAGCTCCGCCGAGAACAAGCTCTATGTCACGCGTAATCCCTGGAACGTGGATTATACCAGCTGCGGTTCCTCGGCCGGCTCCTCGGCGATGGTCGGCGCCGGTGTGCTGCCGATCGCGCACGCCACCGATGGCGGCGGATCGATCCGCATTCCTGCCGGCGTGTGCGGCACCATCGGCCTGAAAGTATCGCGCGGTGTCTATTCGCTGGCGCCGGCCTTGTCCGATCTCTCCGGACTGGTGTCGATCCAGGGCTGCACCAGCCGCAGCGTACGCGACACCGCCGCTTTCGTGGACAATTGCCGCGGCGGTGCGCCTGGCGAATTCATGCCGTTCTGGTCGCCTCCTGAGCCCTATAGCGAATTGATCAAGCGCGATCCGGGCAAGCTGCGCATCGCTCTCTCGCATGAATGGGGCGATTACAAATCGCCGCCGCATTTCGTGGCCGAGCTGGAACGTGTCGGCAAGCTGCTCGAAGGACTCGGGCACCACGTGGAATGGGCGGCGCCCGAGGTCGATTTCCGCGCCGCCTTCGCAGCGCAGACGACCTGCTACATCAGCAATTTCGCGCAGGTGATCGCCGGCCATCTGGCGCGGCTCGGTCTGAAAGAGCCGACCACCGAGCTGCTGGAGCCGATCAACATCAAGATCTGGGAAACCGGCTTGAACACGTCCTACACCGAACGTGCGGCGATGCAGGCGATGTTCAACACCACGTCGCGCGCCTTCGGCAATTTCTTCGAACGCTACGATATCATCCTGACGCCGATCACGGCGAAGCCGACACCGAAGATTGGCACTACGGAATATCTCACCATGAGTGACAATCCGTCAGTGCATGACTGGTTCGCCAATCTCTGGCAGTTCTTCGCCTATACGCCGCTTGCCAATCTATGCGGCATTCCCGGCATCTCGCTGCCGCTGGCGAGCCAGGAGAACGGCCTGCCGCTCGGCATCCAGGCGCAGGCGAAGCAGGCCAATGACGGCCTGCTGTTGCAGCTCGCGGCGCAGATTGAGCGCGCGATCGACGGCAAGTGGAATGCCGGCAAGGTGCCGGCGGTGCATGTAAGCCGGTCCTGAAAGGAGAGTGGGCAAAGGCGCGGAGCGCCTTGCCCATCGATGCTTCAGCTCAGATCCGCGAGCGCATCGAACAGCGCAAGATTGAGAGCCTTCAACGCATTGTTGACGGGCGCGGGCTGCGACGAGAACTTTGCCACGACCATTTCGGCTGCGGGATCGACATAGAGCCACTGTCCGTGAATGCCGAGGGCGAAGTATGCGCCGCTGGGCTTGCCGGTCTGATACCACTTGTTGCGATAGCGGCCGGTGGGCAACCAACCGGCAGCTGGTTCTGCTTGCCACGCCTCGACCGAGCCATTCATGATCGTATCCTCGACCCAGGCCTGCGGGACGATGCGACGGTCGTTTGCGACGCCGCCCAGCCGCATCATCTCGCCGATTCGCGCGAGGTCGCGCGGCGTCATGCAGAAGCCGCCGCCGGTCCGCGCGATGCCCGTGGCATCGACGGTGATATAGCCATCCTCCCGCGCAGCGAGCGGTTGCCACAGTCGCTCGGTTACGACATCCACGAAGCGCTGCTTGGTCGCACGTTCGACGACGAGCCCGAGGACATCCGAGTTTGGCGAGCAGTAGTGAAATGGCCCGCCGTGATCGTTCGCAGCTTTTTGCAGCGAGGCGAGGAACGCGATCAGCGGTTCTGCTACGCCCCCAGTCATCGGCGGCTCGAGCAATCCGGCGCGGCGGTATCTTGCGAAATCGCCTCTCGGGTCCTGATAGGTCTCCGAGAAATCGAGGCTCACGCGCATGTCGAGGACATCGCGAATGCGCGCATCCGCAAAGGCCGAGGATGCAAGCTCGGGAATGTAGTGCGCGACGGTGTGCTCCAGATCGATGAGGCCGTCGCCGTGCACGATTCCGGCGACGATGGCGGTGACCGACTTGCTGGCGGAGAACAGGATGTGCCGGGATTGCAGGGTAAAATTCGGCGCGTGCCAGTCTGTAACAATGCGGCCGGATTTCATCACCACAAGCGCGTCGGTGGACGTCAGGCGCAAGGCGTCTGCGAGCGTCATTCGTTGCCCGAAGGGAAATGTCTCGCCGACGAGATCAGAGGCATCGACGAGTGGGGGCTCCGTCAGTCCTGGCGTCGCCGCGATGCGTGCCGTCGGAATGAGTTCGGACACATGGCGAAAGGCCCACACATTCCACGGGGCCTGACGCCAGTTGCCGAGATGAACGTCGGTTCTCGGAAAGCCATAGTCGCCTTCGAAAGCGGACGGGTGCACCGATGTCGTCATCATGCGATCTTCTCGCATTCGGTGCGCTCAACGGCGCCGCCGAGCCAGCAGCCATTCGGTGCCGTGCCGTCGAAGCTGAAGCGGACATGGATGGCGGACGGGCGCAGCATCGCGCGGCCCTGACGGATGGTGATGAGGCGTTCCGATGCTTCGACGATCCCGTTCGCCAGCAGGCCGAATGAGAGGGCGGATGCTGCGATGCCCGTTGCGGCATCTTCCGGATATCCGGATGAACTCGGAAACTGGCGGGCATCGATGATCTGGGCGTCCGGGTCGACGACGGCATAGGGATAGAGCCCGGTCGAGTCGATGCGGTTGCACAGTTGCTCGATCTTCGCGAAGTCGGGTTTCAGGCTGTCGAGGATGGCGGCGTTTTTCAGCGGTATGAGCGTCTTGGTCCGGCTGGTGCGGGCGTTCTGGATCGGAAAGGGCGCGAGGCTGTCCCTGTCGATGCCGAGCACGTCCAGAATTTCAGCTTCGCTTCGCGCAGCGTCGGGCAGGGGCTCGACGACGCCGGCAGGTTGGGAGACTTCCACGGAAATATCCCGGTCGGCCGATACGCTGATGCGCGCATGCACGCGGCCGCTTCTGGTCAGGATGGACAGGCGATCCTTGTACAGCTTGCCGAGTTCATGGAGCAGCCAAACCGTCCCGACGGTGGCATGCCCACACATGGACATTTCGTGATTGGGTACCCAGAAGCGAAATTCGAAATCATCATCCGAGCCTGCCGGAGGCGGCAGCACGAAGCCGCTTTCATGACCGTAGGTCCGGGCAACCTTCTGCATCTCTGTATCGGTCATGCCCGCAGCATCGATGACGATGGGCGCTGGATTGCCGCCATTGGGACCGGCACCGAAGACACTGACGAATTGCACATCCGGCTCGCGATTCATCGTTGTCATGTCGTCTATCCCTCGGTCGGTTTCACGCGCGCCTGTGGCGCGAAATCGCGCACGGGCCGGCCCAGCCCGGGCAAATCCCAGGTTGCTTGCAATGCATCGGCTGAAGTTAGGTGGGAGGCCGCTTTTGCGCGCGTTCGCGCGGGCCTTATGTCTTGGCCGATCGGGCCATGCGTTTGCGCATGTCGGTCGGCGACAGGCCGTCGGTCCGGCGCATCGCCCGCGCCAGCGCCGCTCCGCTCTCGAAGCCGACACGATGCGCGATTTCGCCGACCGGAAGATCGGTTCCGGTCAGCAGTTCGCCCGCATTGGTCAGGCGAACGCGCTGCTGGAAATCACCGATGGAAACGCCAGTACCGGCGCGGAACAGCCGCGTGATGTGACGTCGCGATATGCCGAAGCGCTCTTCCAATGCATCGAGCGGGACATCGCGGTCAGCATTGATGGTGAGATAGTCCTTCAGTTTCTCGACGACGACCATGCCGTGTTCACGATGGGATGCGCTCGATGCGGCTTCGCCGGCCAGGGTCTCGGCGATGCACTGAATGAGAAAGGCGGACGACAGCGCCCGCCGCATATCGGCATTGCCATATGCCCGCGCGTCGCTGCGAACCAGGAGATCATGCAGAGCGCACAGCGCCGGTGTTCGGTGAAACAATGTAGTCTTCGAGGTCTTTCGCCGAAATTCGGTCAGAGATCCGTTCTGTCGTTCAACCCTGTCGAGCACGGCGCCTGTTGCGTAGATCGCAAGATGACTGTGCGGACCGATGCCCGCATGGGTCTCGTGAGCCTGGTTGGCGGGAACGACCGCGAACCGATCCTTCGACAACCAGGTCCCTTCGCGCCGGGCTTCGTGCTTGAGTTCAATGGCCCCCCGGCTCGGCAGGATGAACATCATGCAATCGTGCCAGTGCCACGGCATGGCGTAGTCACCGCTGCCGGCGATGCTTGCATGTTCGTCGTCAGCAGCGATCAGAATGTCCGGATTCGCCGGATGGCGTAGCCGTTCGAATGAACTCAGCATGTCCATGCCCAATTTGTTGCGGGGAAGCTACCAGCACGCACCCGCACCCGGCAATTGGTGCGGGGCTACTCCGCGGCGACCGCCGCCGGCTTGGTGCGCTTTTTTACCCGCTTGATGGTGCCGGAGAAGGTGAACAGCTTTCGCCCGCCGGTATGCAGCACGCCCCGCAAAAAGATCAGCGAGCCGCCGATACGAGTCATCTCGCCGTCGCATTCGATAAGGTCTCCCACCTTGCCGGCATCGAGGAATTCACAGGCGAAGGAGACGGTGATGCCGGGGCCGGCGAGCTCGCGCGAGGAAAGGGCGAACAGGCAGTAGTCGGCAAAGGTCATGAAGCAACCGCCATGGACGTTCTTCATGCCGTTGAGGTGCCGCGGCTCGACCCGGAAGGCGCAGCGGACCCGGCCATCGGCCTCGACCTTGTGCCAGAACGGGCCGGACAGCGATTCGAAGGAATCCCGTTTCCAAGTGCTCCAGCCGGCGAATTCTCCCTCGGTTTCGGTATAGACATCGGAACTGAACGGGATGACGGCGTCGGCGGGCACATTCACAGCGCGGAACTCCTTGGATTGTCGGCGAAAAGTGTTAAATCCGATCCGTCCGGCGGGCGCAATCCGCACCTGCCGCAGAGCGTTATGCAGGCCGATTTCCGGCCCAAACGGGTATTTTCGGGCAAAGCTTGGGACATGCAGGGAACGGGTCTGAAAAGGGCCTTTTCCGGCTGGTCCGATCTTTCTATGAAGGTGCCTTCCCAGATCCGCGAGACCCCATGACCGAGCCAAAGATCACTCCCGAACTCGTCGCCTCCCACGGCCTCAAGCCCGACGAGTATGAGCGCATCCTGAAGCTGATCGGGCGCGAGCCGACTTTTACCGAGCTCGGCATTTTCTCGGCCATGTGGAACGAGCACTGCTCGTACAAATCCTCGCGCATCCATCTGAAGGGCTTGCCGACCAAGGCGCCGTGGGTGCTGCAGGGGCCGGGCGAAAACGCTGGCGTCATCGATATCGGGGACAACCAGGCCATCGTGTTCAAGATGGAGAGCCACAACCACCCCAGCTACATCGAGCCGTATCAGGGGGCGACCACGGGCGTCGGCGGCATCCTGCGCGACGTGTTCACTATGGGCGCACGGCCGATCGCGTGCCTGAATGCGATCTCGTTCGGTGCGCCGGAACATCCGAAGACGCGGCATCTGGTGTCGGGTGTCGTCGCCGGCATCGGCGGCTACGGCAATTCCTTCGGCGTGCCGACCGTGGGCGGCCAGACGCGTTTCCACACGCGCTATGACGGCAACAACCTCGTCAACGCGATGGCCGTCGGCCTTGCGGACGCGGACAAGATCTTCCTCGCCGCCGCCTCGGGCGTGAACATGCCGATCGTCTATCTCGGCTCCAAGACCGGCCGTGACGGCATCCATGGCGCCTCCATGGCTTCGGCCGAATTCGACGATGCGTCGGAAGAGAAGCGCCCCACCGTGCAGGTCGGCGATCCCTTCGCCGAGAAGCTGCTGCTGGAAGCCTGCCTCGAAATCATGGCCGCCGACTGCGTCATCGCGATCCAGGACATGGGCGCGGCGGGTCTCACCTGTTCGGCCGTCGAAATGGGCGCCAAGGGCGATCTCGGTGTCGAACTCAATCTCGATGCGGTGCCGACGCGTGAGGAGGGCATGACCGCCTACGAGATGATGCTTTCGGAAAGCCAGGAGCGCATGCTCATGGTGCTGAAGCCTGAGAAGGAAAAGGAAGCCGAGGCGATCTTCAAAAAGTGGGGCCTCGATTTCGCCATCGTCGGTTACACCACCCCGACCAAGCGGTTCGTCGTCAAGCATGGCGGCAAGACCATGGCCGACCTGCCGATCAAGGAGCTGGGCGACGAGGCGCCGCTCTATGACCGCTCGCATGTGGCCTCGAAGGCGCTGCCGGTGATCCATGCGCGCGAGGTGAAGGCTCCGGCCTCGCTCACCGATGCGCTGGTGAAGCTGATCGGCTCGCCGGATCTCTGCTCGAAGCGCTGGGTGTGGGAGCAGTACGACCACGTTATCGGCGGCAACACCGTGCAGCGCCCGGGCGGCGATGCCGCGGTGGTGCGCATCGAGAACGGCCCCAAGGGCATTGCCATGTCGGTGGACGTGACGCCGCGCTATTGCGAGGCCGATCCTTTCGAGGGCGGCAAGCAGGCCGTCGCCGAAGCCTGGCGCAACATCACCGCCGTCGGCGGCAAGCCGCTGGCGATCACCGACAACCTCAATTTCGGCAATCCCGAGCGGCCGGAAATCATGGGCCAGTTCGTCGGCTGCCTGAAGGGCATCGCGGAAGCCTGCCGCACCCTCGATTTCCCGGTCGTGTCCGGCAATGTCTCGCTCTATAACGAGACCAACGGCCGCGGCATTCTCCCGACCCCGTCCATCGGCGGCGTCGGCGTGCTCGACGATTTCACCAAGTCGGCGACGCTGGCCTTCAAGAAAGAGGGCGAGGCCATCCTCCTGATCGGCGCCACCGAAGGCTGGCTCGGCCAGTCCGTCTATCTGCGCGATGTCTGCGGCAAGGAAGAGGGCGCCCCGCCACCGGTCGATCTCGCCACCGAGAAGCGCAATGGCGATGTGGTGCGCGGCATGATCCACGCCGGCACCGCGACCGCCGTGCATGACGTGGCCGACGGCGGCCTGCTGGTGGCGATCGCCGAGATGGCGATGGCCTCGGGTATCGGCGCCAAGCTCGATGCGGCGCCGTCGTCGATCGTGCCGCATGCGTTCTGGTTCGGCGAGGATCAGGCGCGCTATGTCGTCACCGTGGCGGAAGATCAGTTGCTCACCGTGCTGTCGAAGCTGAAGGCGGTGGATGTGCCCTGCATGCAAATCGGCAAGACCGGCGGCCATGCGGTTGCCATCGATGGCGAGAAGGCGCTCGATATCAAGGCGCTCGTGCACGCGCATGAGAGCTGGCTGCCGAACTATATGAGCGGCAAGGTGGCGTAAGCTGCGTACTTTCTGCATGTCGTCACCCGGCTTGACCGGGTGACCGAGTAGCCACCGACGATTGTGTGATGCACTGGCCGCAATGTTTACTGGATCGCCCGGTCAAGCTGGGCGATGGCAAGTGAGCTTCAATAACTCAGCGCCCTATTCACCACATGCAGCAGTGGCTGCCCGCTCTCCGCGCGCGCTACATTCTCCGCAATCTTCTCCGCTGCCGTCGAAGCCCGCGTGGCGGCTGCGATATGCGGCGAGATCGTCACGCCCGGATGCGACCAGAACGGATGATCCTGCGGCACCGGCTCGGTGCGGAACACATCCAGCGTCGCCCGCGCGATCTGCCCGCTGTCGAGCGCCGCGATCAGCGCCGCATCGACGATCAGCGTGCCGCGTCCGGCGTTGACGACGAAGCTGCCCCTGGGCAGCAGCGCCAGCCGCTCGGCATTCAGCAGATCGATGGTCTCCGGCGTCTGCGGCAGTAGCCCGACCAGAATCTCCGCCGCGGCCAATGCCTGCGGCAGGCTGTCCGGTCCGGCGAGGCAGCGAATGCCCGCGACCTCGCGCGGACTTCGGCTCCAGCCGGTGACGCGGAAGCCGAGTTGCGCGAGCGCTTTCGCTGCAGCCGCTCCCAGTTCGCCGAGACCGAGCACCGTGACCGAGCGATCGCCGGCCAGTGGCGGGACATGCTGCTCCCATGTGCGCGGCTTCTCGCAGACATAGCGGTCCATGCCGAGATGGGCGCGCAAGACATGGCCGACCACCCACTCGACCATGCCCTGGCGCAGGCCGTCATCGACCATCCGGCACAGCGGCTGCGTCAGCGTGGTGTTGCCGACGATCTTCTCCACGCCAGCCCACAGGCTCAACACGGCGCGGGCATTGGTGAAGGGCGCGAAGTCGGCGATGGGGCCGCCGGTCGCATGGATGATGTAATCCGCATCCTCCGGCGCAATCTCGCCGAGGAGGCCAGCGCCGGCGTCGATGCTTCGGCGCGCGAGCGCAGCCAGAATGGGATCGCGATATTCTTCGAGCACGGACGGCGTGACGTTGAAGAGCAAGTTGATCTTGTTGCCGTTGCGCGCGCGCATGCTGTCTCCTTGAAGATCGTCGGTCATGTTTGAGTGGGGAACGGGTGCTACAGCACGCGCGTCGCGCCGGGGATCTCCCGCAGCACTCGCGTCGCCGCCCAGCTGATCGCCAGCGTTCCGGCAAACGCGATCAGCGCCTTGGGCTGCGCGCCCCAGGGCATTTTCAGCATCGCCCATTGCAGCCACAGCATCGGCAGATAGTGGATGACGAATATGCCATAGGCATCGGCGCGCAGGGGATCGAAGATGCTCTTCTCGCGCTGGCCGAAGCGCAGGAACAGCGCGAGCACGGCGAGACAGATCAGCGTGCAGGCGACCGCATAGATCACGCCATAGCTCGATTGCCACCAGAATGGCGGTGCTCCGGTGAGATTGGTGAGCTTCATGCGGCGGAAATTGATGAGATAGGCCAGCGAACCGAACGATAACGCGGCGGCGAGGGTCCACCAGAGCCATTGCCGTGCCAGGGCGCCGGTGCGGGCGAGCAAGCCCTGATCGAGGTTGGCGGCGCCGATGCCCATGCCGGCGAAGAAGAACACGCCATAGATGGCCATACGGCTGAACTGCACCTGCAGCGGGCCGAGGCTGAACCAGCGCACCGCGCCGACGGTGAACAGGAACGGCACATAGGAGATCACGGCCACGGCCGCGAGGGCGACGACAAACAGCCACGGCCGCTCGAAGGCGCGGATCGACAGCCGGTTGATGGCGTCGACGAGCCGCGGCGCAAACAGAAAGACCGGGATCGCCACGAGATCGAGAAACAGCAGGTACCAGATGAACCAGCCGGGACCGGCGAACCACTGACCTTGCTTGAAATTGTTGACGTAAAATTCGAGGAAGCCGGTCTTGTGGGTCGAGAGGCTGAACGACGCATAATAGGCGACCGGCATCAGCACGAAGATCATCGCCAGGAACGGCAGGCCGAGCCGCAACGCGCGATCGCGCAGGAAATGGCCGATGCTTTTGCGCTTCAGGCTGGGCCACACGAACAGGCCCGACAGCATGAACATCAGGCACATGAAAAAGGTGTCGTTGAACAGCGTCAGGACATTGAAGCCGAACCAGCGCTGGTCATCCACGATGGGCGCTGTCGACCACAGATAGTGGTTGGGGTAATAGCGGCCGAAGGCGGTGTAGGCGACCACCGCATGGTTCGCGAGCACCAGCAGGGTGACGAAGGTACGGGCGCGGTCGAGCGCGGCGTTACGGTCTGACATGGTGGTAGGCGGGCCCCCGCTATGCCGCGCCGGTGGCGCGGCCATCGCATCATCGATCGGCTGCCATGATAGGGGGCGAAGGCCGCGCGGGCAATTCGTCGGGATCGCCCGCGCCGGATCAGGCGGGGAGGATCTCGATCTTCACCTTGTCCGGATAGAAAGCGAGATGGTCCTTGATTTCCGCCATGGCCGGGAACGGCGTCTCATAGGTCCAGATCGCGTTATCCAGGACCTTGTCCGAGGTCTTGATGCTGTAATAATTCGCATCGCCTTTATAGGGGCAATGCGTCACGCGTTCGGTGCGCGTCACGGCATCCATATTCGCGTCGGCGCGCGGGATATAGAACACCTCGGGATAGGTGGCTTCCTTGAGCGTCACCGCCCTGGTGGTATCGGCGATCACAACGTCGCCCGCGGTGACGCGGATGTGCTTGCCCGAGGGCGTGATAGAGATCGGATGGTCTGGACCGGGGATTTTCATGGGCATCCTCGTGACGATCGATGGTGCCGTAACAGATGTGACCTCCTGCCTGCCTTTAAAAGGGGCGGATGACGGATTATCATGATGGGAATGCCGCGCTGCACGCGATAGGCTTGAGCTTCCTGCAGGCCTGATCAGGCCGCGATTCGAGACCTCTGGAGACCCGATTAATGCCGATGGACGCCCGCGATATCGAGACCATGATCAAGGCCGCGATTCCCGACGCGCAGGTGACGATCCGCGATCTCGCCGGCGACGGTGACCATTATGCGGCCACGGTCATTTCGGAGAGCTTTCGCGGCAAGTCCCGCGTGGCGCAGCATCAGATCGTCTATCAGTCGCTGAAAGGCCAGATGGGCGGCGTTTTGCATGCGCTGGCGCTGCAGACGGGCGTGCCGGAGAGCTAACACCTGCCCTCATGGTGAGGAGGCGCGTGTAGCGCCGTCTCGAACCATGAGATAATCGGGCTCGGAGCCTTGCCGCCATCCTTCGAGACGCCGCGCAAGGGCGCGGCTCCTCAGGATGAGGGAGTGAGTGTGGCGGACCTTTACTCCACCGCCACCAGCGCGTGCACCGAGAACTGATCCTCCGCATCGGTCCATGACGATTTCGGTTCCCAGCCCGAACCGCGTGCAAGTGCGCCGAAGCGCTCGATGCTATATTTGTAGCTGCTCTCGGTGTGGATGCTCTCACCGGCGCGGAAATTGAAGCTTTGGCCGAGCAGATGCACCGTCTGCGGTTTCTTGGCGATCAGGTGCATCTCGATGCGGTGGCGCTCCTTGTTGTAGATCGCGCGATGTACGAAGGCCCCGAGGTCGAAGTCGCCACCGAGTTCGCGATTGATCCGCACCAGCACGTTCTTGTTGAATTCGCCGGTGACGCCGGCGGCATCATTATAGGCAGCCTGCAAAATGCGCTCGTCCTTTTCGAGGTCGATGCCGATCAGCATCAGGGCGCCCTTGCCGAGGATCGCGCGTGCCGAACGCAGGAACGCGCATGCTTCGTGCGGATCGAAATTGCCGAGCGTCGAGCCCGGGAAGAATCCGACCTTCGGCATCGCCGCCACCTCGTCCGGCAGCGAGAAGGTCGTGGTGAAGTCTGCATTCACCGGCAGCACGCTCAGCGCCGGGAAATCCTTGCGCAATTCTTCCGCCTGACCGGCGAGGAAGTCGCCGGAAATGTCCACCGGCACATAGGCGCCGAATGAGCACTGTTCGAGCAGCAGCCGCACCTTGGTGGTGGCGCCGGCGCCGAATTCGACCAGTGCCGCGTCCTCCGGGATGATCGAGCAGATATCCTTGCCGCGAGCTCGCAGAATGCCCAGTTCGGTGCGCGTCGGATAATATTCGGGAAGCTTTGTAATTCGCTCGAACAATCGAGAGCCCGCTTCGTCGTAGAAATATTTGGGCGAGAGTTTCTTCGGTTGCTGCGACAGGGCTGCGGTGACGTCGGCAGCGAAACTGGACGTGGCCGGGTCGACTTCCACGGCAGCCAGAGGGGCGTGAACGTTCATGACTCTCTCCTCAACGCGGTCGCATCCAATGCGATGGTGATGAAATCAGTTGCCGTAATCTGCGAGACGCAGGCCGGTGAACTGCCAGCGATGGTGGGGATAGAAGAAGTTGCGATAGGTGACGCGGCTGTGACCCTCGGGCGTCGCCAGCGACGAGCCGCGCAGCACATACTGGTTCACCATGAACTTGCCGTTGTATTCACCGAGGGCGCCCTCGGCGGCACGGTAGCCGGGATAGGGAGCATAGGAGCTGCGCGTCCATTGCCAGACGATGCCGTAGGCATCGTTGAGACTGTTTGCGCGAGCGGCAACTTCCCATTCCATCTCGGTCGGCAGATGCTTGCCGCTCCAGCGCGCGAAGGCATCGGCTTCGTAATAGCTGACGTGGCAAACGGGTGAGTCGGGATCGATTGTCTGCAGACCGCCCAGCGTCATGATCCGCCATTCGCCGTCGATCTTGCGCCAGTGGCCGGGCGCCTGCCACTCCTCGCGTGCCGCGGCGGCAAAGCCGTCCATCAGCCACAGCGCGGCCTTGTCATAGCCGCCGTCATCCATGAAGGCACGCCATTCGCGATTGGTGACGAGATTGCGCGCGAGTCTCACGGGACCGACGAGGGCACGGTGTGCAGGCTTCTCGTTGTCGAAATGGAAGCTGTCGCCTTGATGGCCGATGGTATGGATGCCTTCGGTCAGGGTGGTCCATGCGTCGCTGCTGCGCATTGAACGCGGGAAGCGCCAGTCGGCGTCGTAGGCCGGCGGAATCGGGTTCTGCGCGAAGGCGTGTAGAATGTCGGTGTACATCAGCTCCTGATGCTGCTGCTCGTGGTTCATGCCGACTTCGAGCAGCGGGACCAGCGACGCGAGCTTGTCCTCGCTTGCGGTGTCGACGAATTTCACGACGGCGTCATCGACATGGCGACGATAGGCGGTGACCTCATCGGCCGAGGGCCGCGTAAGATGGCCGCGCTGGGCACGTGCGTGGCGGGGACCTGCGGAGACGTAATAGGAATTGAACAGATAGGCGTAATCGGGGTGGAAAACCTTGTAGCCCGGCTGATGTTCTCCAAGCAGAAATTGCTCCCAGAACCAGGTCACATGTGCACGGTGCCACTTGGCCGGGCTTGCGTCGGGCATCGACTGGATCAGCTGATCTTCCGGAGTCAACGGCGCGGCACGGCGCTCGGTCTCATGACGAACCGTCAGAAACGCATTGCTGAACTGTTTGGCGAGGGCGCCGGCCTGGAGGATCGGGGCTGCGTGCTGGGCGGATGCTGTTGGCGTCACGAAAGTCTCCGATTTTGAGGAGAACGTCAGTCTTCCCGATGGGTTCCACGGAACGGGTTTGTCCTAGATGGGGCCTTCCAAACGGGATGAAAGGCTTCCCATCATATAAATCCGCTCTTCCGCCGCCTGGACAAGCTGCGGAAAAGCGACCAGAGGGCTGCGCGGCTAGCCGGAAATGCCCGCCCAACCGGGCTTTCGGCTTGGGATGCGAAACGGTTTCGGTTACATATATGGGCAGGCGAGGGCCGCTGCGCCGAACGGGCAGGCAGCGATCAGGCTGCGAGCAAGGACGCGATCATGAGCATTGAGCAATTCATCGAGAACGAAGTGAAGACCAACGACGTGGTGCTGTTCATGAAGGGCACGCCGCAGTTTCCGCAATGCGGTTTCTCGGGCCAGGTGGTCCAGATCCTGGATCACGTCGGCGTCGGCTACAAGGGCCTCAATGTTCTCGAATCCGCTGAACTGCGTGACGGCATCAAGGTTTATTCGAACTGGCCGACCATTCCCCAGCTCTATGTGAAGGGCGAATTCATCGGCGGCTGCGACATCGTCCGCGAGATGTTCCAGGCCGGTGAGCTGCAGAGCCTGCTGGCCGAGAAGGGCGTGATCGAAGCCCAGGCGTCGGCCTGATCTTCCAACGACAAATCGGCCCGGTGACGCTGGACGTGATCGTGGCCGACATCACCACGCTCAGCGTGGATGCCATCGTCAACGCCGCCAATGAAACGCTCCTTGGCGGCGGCGGCGTGGATGGCGCGATCCACCAGGCCGCCGGCCCGGAGCTTCTGGCCGCATGCCGCCTGCTGGGCGGCTGCGCCACTGGCGATGCCAAGATCACCCTTGGATACCGTTTGCCCGCCCGCCATGTGATCCACACGGTCGGCCCGATCTGGCATGGTGGCCAACAGGGCGAGGACGCTGCGCTCGCCTCGTGTTACCGGCGCTCGCTCGCGCTTTGTGAGGCGAGCGGGCTGGCGACGGTGGCCTTCCCGGCGATCTCCACCGGCGTCTACGGCTTCCCCGCCAAACGTGCTGCGGGCATTGCGGTACGCGCGGTCGTCGAAACGGTGTCGAAAACACCCGGTATTCGCACGGTCACCTTTTGCTGTTTTTCCGAGCCATCTGCCGGATTGCATCGCAGCACGCTGGCTGGCGTTGCGCCTCTTGTTTGAGACCGGTGCGTCGCTAGACTTCGCGCTGTCTGGTCACGAGGATCTGCAATGGGGCGACGGGATGTGATGCGCGCACTGATCGCCGGCGCGATATTTGCGGCTGGTGCCGCTGCATTCCTATTTCAGACCTTCGCCGTAGCCGAAGACCGCTTCGCTTCCGAAGGCACTTTCGATATCCCTGCCGGCGCGCATTTCTCCCAGGAGAAGCTCAACGCGATCGACGTTTTCTTCAAGACGCAGATCGACAACGGCAAGATCCCGGGCGCCATCGTGCTGATCCAGCAGCATGGCAAGCCTGTCTATGAGCGCTTCTTCGGCGTTCGCGATCCCGACACCAAGCAGCCGATGACAGCGGACACGATCTTCCGTCTGCATTCCATGTCGAAGCCCATTACCTCATTTGCGGCGATGATGCTGGTGGACGAGGGCAAGCTGAAGCTCGACGATCCCGTCTCGACATACATTCCGTCCTTTGCGAAGGCCAAGGTCGGGGTCGAAAAGACGCTGGAGAATGGCGAGAAGGCGCTGGAGATCGTGCCGCCAAACCGGCCGATCACCATCCGGGACCTCCTGCTCCACACGTCGGGCATCACCTACGGTTTCTATGGCAACAGCCTGGTCCGTCGCGCCTATGGCAATGCCGATATCTACAATGGCGATTTCGACAACAAGGAGTTCGCCGATCGCATCGCGCAACTGCCGCTGGAATATCAGCCCGGCACCATGTGGGACTACGGACACTCCACCGACATTCTGGGCCGCGTGATCGAAGTCGTGTCGGGCAAGACGCTGCTCGGTTTCGAGGAGGAGAAGCTGCTCAAGCCGCTCGGCATGACCTCGACCGGTTTTTACGTGAAGGAAAAGGCGAAAGAGGCGCTGCTTGCCAAGCCGATGGGATGGGACAGCGATTTCCGCACGGGACGGCAAGGGCGCCCCGAAACTTATCGAAAATGGGAGTCCGGCAGCGGCGGCATGGTCTCGACCCTGTCCGACTATCGCAAATTCGCGCAGATGCTGCTGAACGGCGGTGAATATGACGGCAAGCGTTATCTGAGCCCGGTGACGTTCAAGGACATGACCACCGATCACATCGGCAAGGGCAGTGGCATTGCGCGCGACTATCTCTATTTCCCCGGCGACGGCTTCGGATTCGGTTATGGCTTTGCCGTGCGCACCGATGCGGGCAATGCCAAGCCGCCGCCGCCGGGATCGCTCGGCGAGCTGAAATGGGACGGCGCGTCCGGCTGTTATTTCATCATCGATCCCGTGCAGGACTTCTTCATGATCCTGCTCGAACAGACGCCCTCGGAACGCCAGCGCATCCAGCGCTCGCTCAAGCTGCTCGTCTATGAAGCGCTGGAGAAATAGCGCCGTTGCGCTCATGTTGCTGGCGCTGTTCGGTGCCGGCACCGATCGCGCTGCGGTGCCAATCGCGCGCGCCGAGAAAGCACAAGCTGTCGCGCGCGAATTTTCGCCCGACAAACTTCTCAAGCTCGACGATTACTTCCTCGGCATGGTGGCCGAGCGGAAGATCCCCGGCGCGGTGGTGCTGGTGCAGCAGCATGGCAAGCGCGTTTATTTCGACACATTCGGCAATCGCGACAGCGGCCATCCGATGACGGCGAATTCGATCTTCCGACTGTATTCGATGAGCAAGCCGATCACCTCGGTTGCGGCCATGATGCTGGTCGAAGATGGCAAGCTCAAGCTTGATGATCCCCTGTCGACATACATTCCGGCATTTGCCAAGGCCAAGGTCGGGCTGGATGCGACCGGCGGCGATGAGCACGCCAGTTTCGGGCTGACTCCGCTGCGGCGTCCGATCACAATCGCCGATCTGCTGAAGCATACATCCGGCATTACTTACGGCTTCTATGGCGAAGATCCCGCGCGAAAACGCTATGCGCAGCTCGATGTCTTCGGCCGCGACTGGGACAATGCTTCCTGGGCCGAGCGCATCGCGCAACTGCCGCTGGCCGAGCAGCCTGGCACCCTGTGGAATTACGGGCATTCCACCGACATTCTCGGACGTGTGATCGAAGTCGTGTCGGGCGACACACTCTATCACTTTCTCAGGGATCGCTTGTTCGAACCACTGGGCATGACCGACACGTCCTTCTACATCACCGACTTGAATCACCGCGAGCGCGTCGCCGAACCCTTTGCGTCGGATCGCATGGTGGGAGCGGTGGTTGGCATGCACGATCCGGCCGATGTCGGACGTTGGCAGGCGGGAGGCTCCGGCCTGGTCGGCACGATCGCAGATTACGCGCGCTTCCTGCAGATGCTGCTCGATGGCGGGAGCCTCGATGGCCGGCATTATCTCTCACCGGAGAGCGTGAAGGAGATGACGCGCGACCATATCGGTCCCGGCAGCGGCATCGCGCGCGACTATTATTATTTTCCCGGCGCGGCCAGCGGTTTCGGCTACGGTTTTGCCGTGCGCACAAAGGAACTGGCGGACGAACCGGGGCCGCTCGGCGAATTTCGCTGGGACGGCGTTGGTGGCACCTTCTTCTGGGTCGATCCCACGGACGACATGTTCGTGCTGGTGATGACTCAGGCGCCGTCGCAACGCTGGCGGATGGAGGTGGACGTGCGGAAGATCGTCTATGAGGCGCTGGAGTAGCGCCGTTACACTCAGTTTGTCATCACCCGGGAAAGCGGGTGATCCACTAGACACTTGCCTTCGTGTACTGGGTTGCCCGGCCAAGCCGGGCAACGGCAGTTGGTGATCACGTCCCCAGTACTTCGCCGAAACGCACCCAGGCCTTGCCGTCCCATTTCTGCAACTGCACCTGCGTCAGCGGTCGGTAGTTGGTCGGGCTGGTATTGACGTGGATGCCTGGCAGCAAGGTGGGCAGCATCACATCCTTGAGGTTTGCGGCTTGGGCCATGATGTTTTCGCGTGTGACGTTGCTGCCGCACTGTTCGAGCACCTTCACTAGCGCCGAGGCGACCGTGTACGCGTAGAGATTATAGAAGTCGTCCTTGTTGCCCTCGGAAAAGTACTTCTGCATGAAGGCAAGGAAGTTGGCGATTCCCTGATCGTCCTTCCAGGCTGGATCGGCAACATCCTTGAGATAGGCCGATGACAGCACGCCAACGGAATTTTCTGGACCGGCCGGGCCGATGGTGCCGGCATAGGACGACGAGCCGCCGGTGATGTAGTGACGAACCTTCCAGCCGGTCTCGGCGATCTTGCGGATCGCCTGTGCGGTGAACTTTGCCGTGGTGCCGGAGATCAGCGCATCCGGCGCCGCTGACTTCAATCGCAGGATCTGGGAGTCGATGGTCGGGTCGGAGGTCTCGTGTGAGATAATGGTCAGCTGGCTGCTCTCGCGGGCGCCGAGCGCATCTTTTGCGCCGAGCACGAAATCCTTGCCGAAATCGTCGTTCTGGTAGAGCACAGCGAATTTGGCGTCGGGCTTGTCGGCCAGCATATGTTTGACGAAGATCGCCGCTTCGGTGCGGGCGCTCGGCGCAAACCCCATGCTCCAGGGACTTGTTTTGTAGTCGCTCCATTTGTCGCCGTTCACCGACAGGAAGAGGTGTGGCACCTTCTTCGTGTTCATGTATTTGACGATGGCCGAATTCGGCGCAGTGCCGAGATTGCTGAACAGGAAGGCAACCTCGTCGTTCTCGACCAGCTTGCGGGTCTGTTCGACGGTCTTAGCCGGATTGAAGGCGTCGTCGTAGTAGATGAAGTCGATCTTGCGGCCGTTGATGCCGCCGCGGTCGTTGATCATCTTGAAGAAGGCGGCTTGACAGCGCGCCTGCACGCCATAGGCCGACACCGGTCCGCTCTGCGGCGAGGTGCTGCCGATCTTGATCGATGTCGGCGTGATGCCGGTGGTGTCGGCGGCACGCGCCTTCCCCGATATGAGTGTGATTGCCGTTGCGGTCGTGCCGACCAAGAAATGGCGGCGGTCTAAGGTCATCATTGCGGTCTCTCCCCGAAATATGTTCTGGCGCATGCGGTGTTAGCTGGGCGTCATCAAAACCTTGACCAGCGATTTTTGGCTCCGGAGCTGATCGAACACCTCGGGCAGCGCATCGAGCGAGACGATGCGCGAAACCATTGCGGTTGCCTTATCGGCATGGCGCGCGAGATAGCGGCTGACGTGGTGGAAATCGTCCATCGTATAGCCGAGTACGAATTTCAGCGTGGCTTCCTTGCGGATCGCCGAGCGCGGCAGCAGCCGGTCCTCAGTCATGCAGACGCCTACGATCACGGCGCGACCGCGGCGTGCCATCACGTCGATGGTCTGTTGCAGGAAACCGGGTGCGCCGACACATTCGAACACGATGTCGGGCGCGTCGATGCCGATCCGGGCCATGGCGGAAGGCAGCCCCTCGGCGAAGGGATCAATAGCGTCCATGGCGCCGAGTTGCACGGCACAGGCGCGGCGGTTGGCGTCTGGTTCGCTGACAACGACACGTGCCGCGCCGGCCTCCAGTGCCATCAGCAGCACGCCGAGGCCGATGGGGCCGCCGCCGATCACGAGAACGCTGTGGCCCTGCATGTCGCCGCACATATCCACGGCGTGACGGGCGACCGCCAGCGGCTCCATCAGAGCGCCGTCGCGCAGGCTGACATTGTCCGGCAGGGCGATCGCCTGCGAGGCACGGATACGGACATGGTCGGCATAGGCGCCCGGTACGTCCAGCCGAAAGCCCATGAAGCAGCTATTGGCGCAGGCGGGATCGGCGCCGGTGTGGCATTTGCCGCCGCCGGCACAGACATTGCAGACCCAAGTGGGATTGGCGGCGACACGCGCGCCGATCTGCCAGTCCGGTGAAGTCGATTGCACGACCTCGCCGGAGAATTCATGGCCCATGATCGTGCCAGGCGGTAGCACGCCGGGCGTCTCGGCAGCATGCAGGTCGGAGCCACAGATGCCGGTGAAAGCGATCTTGAGCAGCAGCTCGTTATCGCCGAGCACCGGCGGTGCGACATCGCGGATGACGAGACGCTCGCCTGTCTGTTCGAAGATTGCAGCGCGCATGGATGTCCTCATCGCTTCTCAGCCGTCGCACGCCGTCAGGCCGGCGCGCGGACGGGGATGTTCTCGTAATAGGGGATCATGATCTCGCGCTTCTCGTCGCTGATCGTGCCAAGCGCGGCCACCGTCACCGGATGCACCACATCGGGATCGATCATGATCTCGATGCAGGACGGCTTGCCAGAGGCGTAGGCGCGGGCGATGGCCGGTTCGATCTCGGCATAGTCGGTGACGCGCTCGGCATGGCAACCGAAGGCGGCGGCGACTTTGGCATAGTGGGTGCCGCTGAGCTCACTGATGGCACTATAATTGGCGCCGTACATGATCTGCTGGCCGTGGATCGACATGCCCCAGATCTGATTGTTGAGCACCACGGTGCAGATCGGCAGCCGGTGCCGCGCCATGGTGTCGAATTCCTGGATGTGGAAGCCCATGGCGCCGTCGCCGGTGATCTGCATCACGCGCTTGCCGGCCTCGGCCACCTGCGCACCGATCGCATGGCCGGGACCGCTGCCGAGAGTGCCGAGATAGCCGACGCCTTGTACATGGCCGGCACGGTCGGCGCGGACATGGAAGGCGGCCCAGCTTGCCGCTTCTCCGCCGTCGAGCACGATGGCGGCATTGTTACCGGCAGCGCGCACCGCGGCTTCGGCCGCGCGGAATGGATGTATACCGCCTGGCTCCTGCATGTTCGGATAGAGCTTATGCAGCTTGGCTTGCGCCGTGGTTGCAGCTGCGATCCAGGCCTTGCGTTCCGGCCATTTCTCCGTATCTGCAGCCGCGCGCAGCGTGTGGATGGCGGCGCCGACATCGGCGACGATGGGAAGCTCCACATGCCGCAGCAGGCTGAGTTCAGCCGCGTCGCTATGCACCTGGATCAACTTCGTCTCGGCCGGGAAGAACGAGGTGCTGCGGCCGGCCATGCGGAAGCCGAAACGGGTGCCGAGCAGCAGCGCCGCATCGGGGCGGTGATCGGTGAGCAGCGCCAGATTGCCGATGATCTGGCCGTTGAGCGGATGGCTGGACGGAAACACGCCCATGCCGCGGGTATTGGAAAACACCGGGATGCGTGTCGCCTCGGCGAGGGCGACAAGATCGTTGCGGCAATCGGAATAGCGCGCCTCGCCGCCGACCACGATCACCGGGCGCTCGCTTTTTTTCAGGATCGCGATGGCCGCGTTGATCTCGTCCGGATGCGGCGCGGGCCGGGGATGCACATGCAGGCCATGCGGCGCGCGGACATCGTCCTTGTGCGCGCGCATATGCAGGATGTCGATGGGCAATTCGAGCAGCACCGCGCCGCGGCGGCCGGTGGTCGCCTTGCGGATGGCGAGGGCGGTCAGATCCTGGATGCGCTCGGTATTGGTGATGCGATGCGCGTACTTCACCATCGGCAATGCGGTGGCGATCTGGTCGAAGCCGCCCTGCAGCGCATTGGTCTCGTCCTCGCGCAGCGGCGGCGCGCCGATGATGAACAAAGTGGGGATGCTGTCGAGCTGGGCGTTCAGCATCGCGGTGATGGCATTGGTGAAGCCGGGCCCGGCGGTGATGACGCAGACGCCGAGCTTGCCGGTGGCGCGTGCGTAGCCGTCGGCGGCATGGCCGGCCGCGGATTCGTGGCGGAAATCGACCAGGCGGATTTCGTTGTTGAAGCAGCCGCGATAGAAGGATTCGAGATGGCCGCCATGGAGCGCGAACACGGTGTCCACGCCGGCGACGCGCAGCGTGCGGGCGAGCAATTCGCCGCCTTCGATCCAATTCTCAGAAGGGGAGGTCGGTGCCGACATGTCGTCTCCTCGTTATTCTTGTTGATTGTTATGTGGCGCTGCGCGCTCAGGGCCCGGGCGCGAGGTGTCCGAGAAAGTTCGGTTGTCCGGTGCGTGCGGTGAGACCGCCATCGACCGGAAAATTCACGCCGGTGACATAGGATGCGTCGTCGGAGGCGAGGAAGGCGATGGCGCCGGCGATCTCTTCCGGTTGGCCCGGGCGGCCGAGCGGGATCAGCTGATCGTACTCGGCCATCACGGTTTCGTTGCCGCGCAGTTTTAGCGACAGCGGTGTAGCGATCAGGCCGGGGCAGACCGCGTTTACGCGAATGCCGTCGCGACTGTAGTCCAGCGCCATGTTGCGGGTGAGATTGACCACCGCACCCTTGGCGGCGTTGTAGGCGGAGAAGCCGTAGTCACCGAACAGGCCGGAGATCGAGGCGGTGTTGACGATATTGCCGCGCGTCTTGATCAGATGAGGGATGGCGTTGCGGCTCGCATGGAACACCGAGTCCACGCAGACCTTGAACACGCGGTGCCAGTTCTCCGGCGTCACTTCACTGACGCGGCCGAACGAGCCCATGCCGGCATTGTTGACGAGGATATCGAGTCGGCCGCGCTCGCTCGTCGCCTTTGCGATCAGCGCAGCGACGTCGTCAGGAACAGTGACGTCTGTGATGACGGTGGCGATCCGGTCGCTGACATCCTTCAGCGCTTTCGCCTGGCGGGTGAGGCCGTCGCGATCGATGTCGGAGAGATACACATACGCGCCTTCGCGCGCGAGGCGGGCGGCGGTGGCCGCACCAATGCCCGATGCTGCTGCCGTAACGACAGCAACCTTGCCGCTAAACCGCATGGCAACGTTTCCTCGTGATGTCCCGTCCGGCCGCGATGAACCGTACGGATGGCATTGTTCGCCATTTTCGTATAACGCGTTATACATAAATGATTTCACAGGCGTCAAGCGTCATTGCCTTGCGTCATCGCCGTAGCCCGGGCTTAGAGAAGGGCGCGATCGGACTGAACAAGGACATCGACCCATTGGCGCCCCGAGAACAGACCCGCGAGGAACTTCGCCGCAAGGTCGTCGCCGGCGCGCGCGCGCTCCTGTCGGAGACGGAGTCTGCCGAATTCTCCATGCGCGCCTTGGCAACCAAGGCTGATGTGGCGCACATGACGCCATACAATTTGTTCGGATCGAAACAGGCGGTGCTGCTTGCGGTGCTCGATGCCGACATGGCGGAGTTCGAGGCTGCCGTGCAGGCGCGACACAGTGTCGATCCATTGGTTGAGGTTTTCGAGATCGTGGCGCTGTGTGCAGAGTTCTGGTTTTCCGAGCCGCTGTTCTACAAGACGCTCTATCGCGAGCTACTCGACCTGAAAGGCGCGCCGCAGCAGCCACCGGCAACGCCGCTGCGCGACGAATTCTGGCGTCGCCTGACGCGGACGCTGAAGCAGCGTGGGCATCTGCACGCTTTCGTGGCCGAAGAGCCGCTAGCTGTGAATCTGCGCCGCATCGCCTTGCAGGCGATCAGCGTCTGGATCGCCCGCGATCTCTCTCAGCGTGAGGTCGAGGCGGAGCTCGGCTATAGTGTCTCGCTGGCGCTGCTTGGCGTCACCGTTCCGGATGCTGCCGAACGAATCCGGGAGCGGTTTCTCGGCTATCAGGCCGTTATCGCTCAGGTTTGAGCGCCAACAAAAAAGGCCCCGGAAACCGGGGCCTTTTCGTCATCGTCGCTAAAGCGATTAGCGCGAATAGAATTCGACGATCAGATGGGGCTCCATCTGCACCGCGAAGGGCACGTCCGACAGGGCGGGAACGCGGATGAACTTCGCGGTCATCTTGTTGTGGTCGGTTTCGACATAGTCCGGCACATCGCGCTCCGGAAGCTGCGAGGCTTCGAGAACGACAGCGAGCTGCTTCGAGGATTCCTTGACCTCGATGACGTCGCCAACCTTCACGAGATAGCTCGAAATGTTGACGCGCTTGCCGTTCACGCGGACATGGCCGTGATTGATGAACTGGCGGGCAGCGAACATGGTGGCGACGAACTTGGCGCGATACACCACGGTGTCGAGACGGCGCTCGAGCAGGCCGATCAGGTTTTCACCGGTGTCGCCCTTGAGGCGGGACGCCTCGACGTAAACGGCGTAGAACTGGCGCTCGGAGATGTTGGCGTAATAGCCCTTGAGCTTCTGCTTGGCACGCAGCTGGGTGCCGAAGTCCGAGAGCTTGCCCTTGCGGCGCTGGCCGTGCTGGCCGGGGCCGTATTCGCGCTTGTTGACCGGAGACTTGGGGCGACCCCAAATGTTCTGGCCCATGCGGCGGTCGATTTTGTACTTGGCTTCACTACGCTTTGTCATCGCGTCCTCGATAGTTTGAACAATGGATGTGAGGAGACGCGCCCTCCTGTGTACCGGGTGATCTTTTGAAGGAAATCCCGGCACCGACAGGCTCATTCCCAAAGCTGGGAGGAGAACCACGGGTGCGAAACGCTTCGCGGGCCGAAAACGGCCCGCGAGCAGGGCGGTTTCTAGGGGGCGGGGCCGGTTATGTCAATTCAAAGACAGGACTTTTTGGCCATTTCGCCAGCCCGGCAACCGGTTTCCCAGCCGAAACCACCGGTTTGGCAGGCAAAAGCCGGGTTCCCGCCGGTTCTAGCCTATTTCGGGGCCGGCGTGGCCACCGGCTTGCCGTCCTCGACCACATAGATGGCCAGCAGTTTGAGCCCCTTGGCGCCGGTCTTCACGTCATGCGGGATGCCGGCCGGCACGGCATAGGAATCGCCGGCCTTCAGCGCCTTGTCGGGCTGCCCTTCGATGATCAGCGTGGCCTCGCCATCGAGCACGTAGCCGGTATCGACGCCCGGATGGGTGTGGCGGCCGGCAAGCTGGTTCGGCCCGATCTCGGCGACGACAGTCACGATGTGATGGCCGGCGGGATATTTGATGTCCTGCAGCGGCGTGCGCTTGATGCCTTGCGCGGAGGCTGCGCCAACAGCGAAGGCTGCGATCGCAATGCCGAGCAGAAGCGGCTTGGTAACGCTGGTCTTGAGCATGTCACTCTCCCTTGCCGGTCTCTTGTCGGGCCGGCGCAACGGGAGGCTAGCAGTGCGCGTGGGAAAGTCGAGTGATCTTGCCGATCAGGCCGCGACCCTGCCGCCGAAGAACGGCGCCAGTGTTTCCGGCCATGCGTGGCGCTTGCCGGAGGTGTAGAGCAGCACGGAGTCATTGTGCATGACGCCCGGTTGCTGTGCCCCGATCAGATCGACGACGCGGCGCGCGATCGCCGGGGCGGGATCGATCCAGGCCACCGGCCATGGCGCGAGGCGCGTCAGTTCATCCAGCAGCAGCGGGTAATGCGTGCAGGCGAGGACCACCGTGTCGGTGCGGGCGCCCGCGGCGTCCTGCACGAAACAAGGAGCGATCTCGTTGAAGATGTCGGCGTCGGCCATGTCGCGACCGCTGCTGAGCGCGGCTTCGGCCAGCGAAGCGAGATTCGCCGAGCCGACCAGCGTGACAATGCAGCCGCCACCGAATTCGCGGATCAGCGTCTGGGTATATTCGCGCTTCACCGTGCCGGAGGTGCCGAGCACCGAGACGCGCTTGGTGATCGAGCCCGCGCAGGCCGGCTTGATCGCCGGCACGGTGCCGACAAAGGGCACGGTGTAGGCAGCCCGCAGATGTGAGAGCACGATGGTCGATGCGGTATTGCAGGCGATGACCACGAGATCGGGCCGGTGCGCGGCGATCAGTTCGCCCATCAGAGGGACGACGCGGCCGATCAGCGCCTGCTCGCTATGTTGGCCATAGGGAAAGAATGCGTCATCGGCCACATAGACATAGCGCGCACCCGGCCGTGCCTTCGCGATCTCGCGCTGGACGGTGAGGCCGCCGAGGCCGGAGTCGAAAACGAGGATGGTGGGGCGCGTGGACACGAAGGAAGCTTAGGCCGAGTTGGTTACTGCGGAGTTGCTGCAGGTCGAGCCATCAAGACACGGCCATTTGGGCTTTTTCGGGAAGGGGACACAAGCGCGTCGTTCCGGGTTCGGGCATGCCGCGCGCCCCAGAATGACAAGCCTGGTGCTAAACGGGCCGCAGCGGTTTGGATGTATCCGTAGGCATCTCGATCCGGATCGCATCGCCCGGGGCGACTTCGCCACCGGCCAACACCACGGCCATCACGCCGGCTTTGTAGATGAGGCCGCCGCCGGCATCACGATTTAGTGTCGCGGCCTTCAGTCCTTGCCGAAACCTGTCCATCAGCGTGCACGGCTCGCGCAGGCCGGTGAGTTCGATCACCGCGCTCGCACCCAGATGCAATCGCGTGGCGGTCGGGAACGCGGCGAGGTCAACGCCCGATGTTGTGATGTTTTCACCGAGATCACCGGGCGCAATGGAAAAACCCTTGCCGCGCAATTCGTCGAACAGCTCGGACGGGACCAGATGCACCTGCCGCAGATTAGGCCTGCAAGGATCGCGGCGGCGGTCGTAGCGGTGCTGCACCGTGGCGCCCATATGGCCGTCACCTTCGACGCCGAGGCCGCTGAGCAGGCGAATGCTCAGTGCCGGCGTCTTGCTGAAGTGATGGCCGCGCCTGACGCAGACGGCGACAACGCGGCCACTAAGCTCTACCCTCATGGTGAGGAGGCGCCGCTATGGCGCCGTCTCGAACCATGTGTGACTAAGCTTAGAGCGCGCCTCCATCCTTCGAGACGCTGCGCAACAGCGCAACTCCTCAGGATGAGGGACACAGTTAGTTGGCCGATCCAAACACGCGCTTGAAGATCGTGTCGACATGCTTGAGGTGATAGCCGAGGTCGAACTTCTCGGCGATCTCGTCGTCGGTGAGATACTTCTTCACGTCGGCGTCGTTCTTCAGCAGCGTCTGGAAGTCACCTTCCCCGCGCCACACCGGCATCGCGTTGCGCTGGACCATCGTGTAGCTGTCCTCGCGCGAGGCGCCCTTCTGCGTCAGCGCGATCAGCACGCGCTGCGAATGCACGAGGCCACCGAGACGGTCGAGATTCTTCTGCATGTTGGCAGGATAGACCAGCAGTTTCTCGATCACGCCGGCGAGGCGGTTCAGCGCGAAGTCGAGGGTCACGGTGGCGTCAGGGCCGAACATGCGCTCGGCGGAGGAATGCGAGATGTCGCGCTCGTGCCACAGCACCACGTTTTCCAGCGCCGGCGTTACATAGGCGCGCACCATGCGTGACAGGCCGGTGATGTTCTCGGTCAGCACCGGATTGCGCTTGTGCGGCATCGCCGACGAGCCCTTCTGGCCTTCGGAGAAGAACTCCTCGGCTTCCAGCACTTCGGTGCGCTGCATGTGGCGGATTTCGACGGCGAGGCGCTCCATCGACGAGGCGATGACGCCAAGCGTCGCAAAGTACATCGCATGGCGATCGCGCGGGATCACCTGGGTCGAGATCGGCTCCGGCTCGAGGCCCATCGCCTTGGCGACATGCTCTTCCACGCGCGGATCGATCTGCGCAAAAGTGCCGACGGCGCCGGAGATGGCGCAGGTGGCGACTTCCTTGCGGGCGGCGACGAGGCGCTCGCGGTTACGGGTGAATTCGGCATAGGCGAAAGCGAGCTTGAGGCCGAAAGTGACCGGCTCGGCATGGATGCCGTGCGAGCGGCCGATGGTCGGCGTCATCTTGTGCTCGAAGGCGCGGGTCTTCAGCGCGGCGAGCAGGCGGTCGATATCGGCGATTAAAATATCGGCGGCGCGCACAAGCTGCACATTGAGACAGGTGTCGAGCACGTCCGACGAGGTCATGCCCTGATGCACGAAGCGGGCTTCGGGACCCACGATCTCGGCGAGATGGGTCAGGAAGGCGATGACGTCATGCTTGGTCTCGCGCTCGATCTCGTCGATGCGCTCCACATTGAAGGTGGCGTCCTTGGCCTTGGCCCAGATCGTCTTGGCCGCGTCCTTCGGAATAGTCCCGAGTTCCGCCAATGCGTCGGCGGCATGCGCCTCGATCTCGAACCAGATCTTGAAGCGGGTCTGCGGCTCCCAGATGGAAGCCATTTCGGGACGGGTATAGCGCGGGATCATCGGCGTCTCGGACGTAAGAGGGGGATTTGGCCGCGGTTTAGCAGAGGCCAAACAGCTTGTGCAAACTTACCGCATTAACAGCATCGCGCCGACAGAGACGATGGTCCTATGAACTAGATGATCTCCCCGCGCGCCTTCATGGCCTCGCCGCGGATGCCGTCGATATTCGCCTTGTAGCTCTCCGTCGTGCCGCCCTTGAACACCGCCGAGCCTGCCACGAACGCATTGGCGCCTGCAGCCGCGAGCGCTGCGACATTCGCCGCTGAAACGCCGCCGTCGACCTCGATGTCGATCGGGCGCCCGGCCAGCATCGCGCGGAGATCGGTGACCTTGTTGATCGCCGACGGGATGAAAGCCTGGCCGCCGAAGCCGGGATTGACTGACATCACCAGCACGAGATCGACGAGGTCGAGCACATATTCGATGGCCGAGAGCGGCGTGCCGGGATTGAGCGAGACGCCGGCTTTCTTGCCGAGATTGCGGATCGCCTGCAGCGAACGGTGCAAATGGGGACCTGCCTCGGCATGCACGGTGATGTGATCGCAGCCGGCCTTGGCGAAGGCTTCCAGATAGGGATCGACCGGCGCGATCATCAGATGCGCGTCAAAAACCTTCTTGGTGTGCGGGCGCAGCGCCTTGATGACGTCGGGGCCGTAGGAAATGTTCGGCACGAAATGACCGTCCATCACGTCGAGGTGCATCCAATCGGCGCCAGCTGTATCGACGCTGCGGACCTCGTCGCCGAGTTTGGCGAAATCTGCCGCCAGAATGGACGGGGCGATCACCAGCGGGCGCGGCGCAAAGCTCTGGGACATGGTCGGTCTTCCTGAAGGGCGATGGGAGCGGCTCCGCGTAACATGTGGGTGGGAGCGCGGCAACGCGGCAGAGCGGGACTGTGGAGTTCCGGCAAAATCTGCCGCCGGGGCAGGGATTGCCCGGTCCGGAAGGGGCTGGAGTGCCCGAGGAGCATTGATTTTACGTCGCTTTTTTGCTGGCACGGCGCTTGCTGATCTCTCCATGGGCCATTCCGGTCCGGATGGAGATCGACGATGCTGGGCGTCGCGGCGCTTGCCACTTCGGCCATGGACCTTCTGCAGTCGCTGACCGCGAAGAAGAGCTCGTCCTCCTCACCGGCGAAGACAACGACCGGCCTCTCGCAGGGCACATCGTTCCAGCTTGGCACCCCCGCCGCGATCACATCGACATCGGGCGCGGTGGGCACGACGCCATCGACCGGCAACCTCTCGGCGTCGACCATGAGCGCGCTGCTCGATGCGCAGAGCCAGACCAATGTCTCGGCGAACTCCAAGACCCGTTCCGATGCGCTGAAGAGCCTGTTCAAGCAGCTCGACGGCGATAGTGACGGTTCTATCAGCAAGGCGGAATTCGAGGACAAGCTCGGCGCCGGCGGTACCAATGTCGCCAATGCCGACGCTGTATTCGCCAAGCTCGACAAGGACGGCAATGGTTCGGTGAGTCTGGATGAGCTCGGCTCGGCGCTGAAGGGCGCAGGCAAGGGCGGCGGCCATCGCCGTGCCGGCGGTACCGTCGGGGTCGGTGATTCAAGCGATGTGACTGGCGCGACCACTACGACTGCGATCAATCCCGACGGCTCCACGACGATATCGACGACTTATGCTGACGGCTCCAAGGTCACCTCGACCACCGCTCCGCCGAGCGCGGCGTCCACCGCGGCAACAGCCTCCTACAACGCCATTGAAAAGATGATCCAGAGTCAGGCTGACAGGATCTCTGCGGCGTCCAGTGCCGCCAGGTCGTCGATCTCGATGAACGCCTGATTCCGTCTTATGCGACTGTTCGCGATCGCCACGATGGCGCGCTGCATCTTCGCGCGTTGACGGCGTCGATCGCTGCTCACAAACGCGCAGACACGGCGACCGCAGCACATGAGCGCGACATTGCGTTCGGGTACTTCCGAATCATCGTCACGAATCACATACCGTAGCTGATGCGCTGGATGTTGGTGCAGAAGCGCTGTGGAGACATAACTACCGCGCGTTTTGTTATCAGGCGGTCCGCGTGGGTGGTTAGTTCCGCGTAAACTGGTAGTTGTTTCCGCGGCTCCGTCTTTTCCGCGCGCAGATCGCCGCAGGCCCGCAGGCGCCGGCAAACCTTCATTTCTTGCTAACTATAACGGGCCACGCTTCTCACCAGTTACAAGTAATTGTGGTGGAAGATGTTGCGTAGCAAAGTATTCGCGATAGCTGCGGGTATATATATACTCGGTAGCCAGTGCGGTGCGCCGGCCCGTGCGGACGACGAGTTCCTGGCATCGCTGCGTCTGCGCGGCGGTTATGATAGCAACCCGCAATTCACCTCGGGCGGTTCGCCGATCGGTAGCGCCTATATCGCGACCGATGTCGCACTTGCGGCGGCTGGTCGAGGTGAAAATACCAGCTGGGGAGTGGTCGCCGAGGCCAGCGGCACGCGCTATGCCAATGCGCATCTGCTGCCGGCGCTGACGGGTAAGGTGATTTTGCGCGGTTCGATGGGGGATGACGCGCTGCGCATCAGTTCGACGACCACCATCGCCGACGTCAATACCTACAATCTGCGTAGTACCGACCTGCTGCAGGCCATCAAGGTGGAGTCGCTGCAGAATTCGGTGAAGCTGTTCGTGACGGCGGAGGGCGGGCAATCGTCCATCAACCAGACCAATGTGATTTTCCAGGATTTCCTGCCGACGCCGTTGCAATACTGGCGCGGCGCCATCATTCCCGGGATCAGTGTGATCCGCGACAAGACCGAGGTCGGCGTGTCCGTCAATCTGTCGGCGCGGCGCTATACCGAGGAGCTCGACACATTCGGGTATCGCCGCGACAACGAGCGGGTCCAGCCGTTCCTGTTTGCGAAGTATGATGGCGAGACCATCACGGCCCAGGCCTCGATCTCACAGCTCTACGGCTTCTTTCACGACGTCGATTTCACCAATGTCAACCGCACCATGTTCGAGGCAAGCCTGACATGGCGACTGAAGCCGGTGACGCTGGATTTCCTGGCAACGCGGCGGGCGGCGGAGACGTCGTTCCCGATTTCGCCGATCACCGTCGACTCGATTTACTCGGCCAAGGCAGCATGGCAGGTCGATCCCAAACTGACGCTCACGGCGGGCGCGGCCTATGCGACGATGGAGTATCTGGACTCGCCGTTCCGCACCGAAACCTATTCGCTCGGCATCGGCATGTCGCGCGAGATTGCCAAGGATCTGAAATGGGGGATGGATGTCTCGCGAACCTGGGGCACGCTGCTCGACGGTGAAAAGACTCAGGCCATCATCGTGGCGTCGTCGCTGACGAAAACGTTCTCGCCGGATCTGGCGAAGGCCAAGACGGATGAAACCGTCAGGCCCTTGAAATAGGGCAGGCTTTAAAACAGCCGTGGCAGGTCGGGGGTTGCGAAGACGAGCAGGGCGTCCCCCGCTCGTCCGCTTCTGGTGTCAGCTACGAGTAGCTGCAGAGGTGTCAGGTCTTAGCAACCGCAGCCACCGTGTCCGCCGCCGCCAAGAAGGCCGCCGAGCAGGCCACCACGGCCAAGCACTGCGCCAAGAACGCCACCCTTGCCCGTGACGACACTGGCATTGATCGCCAGACCGCCACGACCGCTGAGCAGACCGAGCACACCGCCCGACCCAGTCAGCACGTTCGCATTCACGCCGAGGCCTTTACCACCACCGCCGCCGGCAAAAGCCGGAGCACTGACCAAGGCAGTCGCCATGGCTGCGACGAAGAGCATTTTCTTCATGACGTTTCTCCTCTGTTGTGTGCCCGTTGTTGGACACGTCGGAGGATGCGTCGATCTATTTGTCGCTGCAACTGAAAGACATTCTTAATATTAAAGGTGGCGACTTTTACTTTCCGATTATTTGGGTTTCGGTAGATCTATACGTTGCCGTGCAGAAGTATACCTGTGTCGGCGCCAATATCGTTCGGAAAAGGCGTCAAGATCCCTCGTGGCGGTCGCGCCACGCCGGCAATGCGCCCGCAAAGGGGAGAGCAGTCGCCTCATAGACGCCGCGTGCAATGGCCCGTGCGATCACATTGCCGGCGAGCATGCCGAGCTCGGTAAGGCCCGCCAGCGGATCGATCTCCTTCTCGCCGGTCGCAGCCGCAAACACGATGTCGCCGTCGAGCGGCGCATGCACGGGATAGATCGCATGCGCAAATCCCGTCTGCGCCATGATCGCCAGCCGCTGCGCCTGCGCTTTGGTGAGGATCGCATCGGTGGCGACGACGGCGAGCGTGGTATTTTCAGCGGCCGTTGCACCCGGGCCGCCCTTGATGCGCATGGCGAGCATGTCGGGGGTGGCCGTTGCGGGCAGGCCGCGGCCGCCGAACTCGGCATTCATCTCGAAGGCTGCAGCCCAGAAATGCGCGCTGTCGCCCATGGTGACGCTGCCGACCGCATTCACGACAGCGAGCGCTGCGACACGCACGCCCGATGCGGTGACGGCGGAGGCCGAGCCGAGGCCGCCCTTCAGATTGGCGGTGGTGGCTCCCATGCCGGCGCCGACGCTGCCGAGGGCGAAGTTCTCGCCGGCATTGACGGCCGCTGCATAACCGAGATCGCGATAGGGCGGAAAGCGGCCCCAGTTCTTGTCGCCGCCGTTGAGGAGATCGAACAGCACGGCGCCGGGGGCGATTGGCACCAGCGCGCTGCCGACGGCAAAACCGCGGCCTTGCTCGGACAGCCAGGCCTGCACGCCGCCGCCGGCCTCGATGCCGAATGCGGAACCGCCCGAGAGCGCGAAGCCATGAATGACGTCCACCGTATTGACGGGATCGAGCAGGTTGCTGTCGCGCGTGCCGGGGCCGCCGCCGCGGATGTCGACGGAAGCGACCGCAGGTCTGTCGAACAGGATCGCAGTGACGCCGGAGGCAAGCCGGGAATCGTCGGCGTGACCGACGCGGATGCCGGCGATATCGGTGAGCAAGTTTTTCATCTGGTTCCTCACGGCAAATTTTATGCTGCGATGGCGATCACGCCCGATCACAACCGTATCAACTGCACAGTCCTTGATCTAACATGCTTGCATGTCGGCGTGCGCGCGGTGCATCTAGCCGCATGATCACGGATGTCACGATCCCCGCTGCGCTGATTGCCGGCATTGTCAGCTTCCTGTCACCTTGCGTGCTGCCGCTGGTGCCGCCTTATCTCATCTATCTCACCGGTGCGACCATCGAACATGTCGCGAATGATGAGCAGGAGGCGGTGTCCCGGCGCGCGGTGATGATCTCGGCGCTGATGTTCGTGCTCGGCTTCTCCACGGTGTTCACCATGCTCGGCGCCAGCGCCAGCCTGATCGGCAGCGTGATCCGCGCCTATGCGGCGCAGCTCTCCATCATCGCTGGCGTGCTGATCATCCTGATGGGACTGCATTTCCTCGGCCTCACGCGGATCCGTCTCCTGATGCGCGAGGGGCGCCTTGCGATGCCGAAACCGGTGGGCCTGTGGGGCGCCTATGTCATGGGCCTCGCTTTCGCGTTCGGCTGGACGCCGTGCATCGGCCCGATCCTGGCGGCAATCCTGTCGGTCGCAGCTGCGGAGGCGACGGTGACGAAGGGAGCCGGGTTGCTGGCGATCTATTCGCTTGGCCTCGGCATCCCGTTCCTGGTCGCTGCTTTCATGGTGGAGCGCTTCTCCAGCGTGTTCGGGCGGATGAAAAAGCATCTCGTCCACGTGGAGCGCGTGATGGGCGTACTGATGATCCTCACCGGCGTCGCGTTTCTCACAGGAGCGATCGCCAATATGAGCATCTGGCTGCTGGAGACGTTTCCCGCATTGCAGAATTTCGGGTGAGGGTGGTTAGAGCCTGAACCTCCGCCCTCATGGTGAGGAGGCGCCGCTTCGGCGCCGCCTCGAACCATGATTGGTGATCGCATCCATCCTTCGAGACGCGCGCCTAGGGGCGCGCTCCTCAGGATGAGGGCGGAGTGGGGGGTGCGAAGGGGCGCGGGGGCGTGAGCCCCTCAGCTTCCCTTACCCAGCTCCGCGTAATTCCCTTTTGCGTCCCACTTGTAGACGACGTAGTCGATCGCCTTGATGTCGCCCTTGGCGTCGAAGGCCATCTTGCCGAGCACGGTGTCCCATTCGCCGGCCTTGATGGTGTCCATCACCTTCTTCAGGTCGGTGGAGCCCGCCTTGGCGACAGCCTGCGACCACACCTGGAAAGCGGCATAAGTGTAGAGCGTGTAGCCTTCCGGATCGATGTTCTTGGCCTTGAACTTCTCAACGATGGCCTTGGCCGTCGGCTTGTTGCGCGGATCGGGGCCGAAGGTGAACAAGGTGCCTTCCGCGGCCGGGCCGGTGATCGAGGCGAATTCCTTGTCGTTCATGGCATCGCCGGCCATCAGCACGGTCTTGAGGCCCTGGTCGCGCATCTGGCGCAGGATCAGGCCGGCTTCCTGATGGTAGCCGCCGACATAGACGAGATCGATATTGTCGCGCTTCAAACGCGAGACGATGGAGTTAAAATCCTTGTCGCCCTTGTTGTAGCTCTCGAACATCTTTTCGGTGAAGCCAGCCTTGTTCAGCGCCTTCTTCGTCTCGTCGGCGAGACCCTTGCCGTAGGTGGTCTTGTCGTTGAGGATCGCGACGTTCTTGCCCTTGAAGTTCTTGGTGATGTAGTCGGCGGCGACAAGACCCTGCTGGTCGTCACGGCCGCAGACGCGCAGCACGTTGTTGAGCTTGCGCTCGGTGAACAGCGGATTGGTCGAGGCCGGAGTGATCTGCAGCACATTGCTGTCGGCATAGGCTTCAGAAGCCGGGATGGACGACGACGAGCAGAAATGCCCGGCGACGAACGGCACTTTCGAGGAGGCCAGCTTTTCGGCGACCGAGCGCGCCTGCTTGGGATCGCAAGCGTCGTCCTCGACCTTCAGCGCAAGTTTCTTGCCGAGCACGCCCCCGGCGGCATTGATGTCGGCTGCGGCCTGCTCGGCCCCGTTCTTCATCTGCCGGCCGAAGGCGGATTCGCCGCCGGTCATGGGACCGGCCACCGCGACATTGATGTCTTGCGCAAAGGCTGCCGACGACAGCAGCGATGCGGCGAAAGCCAGACCGATGAGCTTGATGGGTTTCATATGATCCTCGCGATGATCCGAAACAGGGCCGTGCGGCCGGGTGGACGACACGAGAGTGTCTGATGATTTCCGCATGAAGTCATCGGCAATTTTAGGGCGCCAACAGGGGCGGCTGCGTCACTTCGCCGCCGGCTTTCCATGGCGCGTTCTGACTGTCTCAGCCGGGCACGCATGTCACCCGTGCCGCCCGCCTTCGAGATAGGCAGACCTGATCTCTGGCGCCCTCAGCAGCTCGCTGCCTGTGCCCGACAGTGTGATCAGCCCGTTGACCATCACATAGCCGCGATGGGCCAGACGCAGCGCGTGGTTGGCGTTTTGCTCGACGATGAGCACGGTGAGGCCATCCTGCTTGTTGAGCACGCGGATGGCGTCGAAGATCTGCTTGGCGATCAACGGCGCGAGGCCGAGCGAAGGCTCGTCCAGCAGCAGCAGGCGCGGGCGGCTCATCAGCGCGCGGCCGATGGCCAGCATCTGCTGCTCACCGCCGGACAGCGTGCCGCCGCGTTGGGTCATGCGTTCCTTCAGGCGCGGAAACAGCGTCAGGACCTTGTCCAGGCTTTCGCTGCGCTCGGCCGGCGTCATCTCGTTGACGTCGGCGCCCATCCGCAGGTTTTCCGCAACGCTCATGCGCGGGAAGATGCGGCGGCCTTCCGGCGACTGTGCGATGCGCATGCGCGCGATCTCGTGGGTCGGCAGTCCGGTGATATCCGTGCCGTCATAGACCACGCTGCCAGCGCGGGCGCGCGGCTTGCCGAAGACGGTCATCATCAGCGTCGATTTGCCGGCGCCATTGGCGCCGATCAGCGCGACGATCTCGCCGTGCTGGATCGAGAGATCGACGCCCTTCAGCGCTTCGATCTTGCCATAGGAGGCGCGCAGGCCGGTGACGGAGAGCATGGGGGCGGTGGAGGTGGTCATGCCGTGACCTCCGTGCCCCGGACGCGACGCAATACGAAGTATTGCTTCGCAGATCCGGGGCCGCACGAAGCGCGGCGTGTGTGGCAGTCCCGGCTCTGCGGAGCAGCGTGTAGGACGCTGCACCGCGTCCGGGACAAGTGAAGAGCGTCACTCACGTCTCGCCCTCCATCACCGCAATCGCCTCCTCTTCATCGGCGCCGAGATAGGCGGCGATCACTTTCGGATCGTCGCGGATTTCTTGCGGCGTGCCGTGGGCGATCTTGACGCCGTAGTCGAGCACGTTGATGTGGTCGGAGATTTCCATCACCACCGACATGTCGTGCTCGATCAGCAGGATCGAGGTGCCGTGCTCGCCCCGGATACGCAGCAGGAGTTCGTTGAGTTCGCCGCTTTCCTTCGCATTCAGGCCGGCGGCAGGTTCGTCGAGGCAAAGCAGTGCAGGCTCGGTACACATCGCGCGCACGATTTCGAGGCGGCGCTGGTCGCCATAAGGGAGATTACCGGCAGCATCGTCGGCACGGCCGAGCAGGCCGATCCGGTCGAGCCAGTAGCGGGCGAGATCAATGGCCGCGCCCTCCGCCGCCCGGAACGACGGCACGCCGAACAGGCCGAGAAACGTATAGCCAGACGCGCGCATCAGCGCGTTGTGCTGGGCGACCATCAAATTTTCCAGCGCGGTCATGCCGGGAAACAGGCGGATGTTCTGGAAGGTGCGCGCGACTTTCGCCGCCTTGGAAATGCGGAAATCGTTCAGCGTCTCCAGCCGCCATTCCATATCCGTATGGCGCAGGCGGATCGTGCCGGAGGTGGGCTTGTAGAAGCCGGTGATACAGTTGAATACCGTGGTCTTGCCGGCGCCGTTGGGACCTATCAGCGCGGTAATCTTGCCGCGTTCGGCCGTCAAGGACAGGTCGTTGACGGCGACGATGCCGCCGAACCGCATGGTCAGGTTCTCGACGCTGAGAATGTCGTTGATCATCCCGCGCCCTCCTTCACGAATTCGGAGGAGATTGCCTGATTGCGTTCGAGATAGACGGTGGGCGCGCGGTGGCCGATCAGGCCGCGCGGGCGCCAGATCATCAAGAACACCATCGACATGCCGAACACCAGCATGCGGAATTGCTCGAGGCCGCGGAACAGCTCAAAGCCGCCGATCAGCGCGAGCGCCGCAAGCGCGACGCCGAGCTGCGAGCCCATGCCGCCGAGTACGACGATGGCGAGCACCAGAGCGGACTCGTGGAACGTGAAAGACTCCGGACTGATGAAGCCCTGGCGGGTGGCGAAGAAGGCGCCGGCAAAGCCGCCGAACATGGCGCCGATGGCGAAGGCCGTAAGCTTCGTGGTCGTGGTGTTGATGCCGAGCGCGCGACAGGCAACTTCGTCCTCGCGCAAGGCCTCCCAGGCGCGACCGATCGGCAGGCGGCGCAGGCGGATCGTCGCCCAGTTGGTGATCAGCGCGAGCGCCAGGATCAGGTAGAACAGGAAGACGATGCGGTGCGTCGGCGAAAAGTCGATACCGAGCAGGGCGGCGAGGCCGTCGTCCCCCGGCGTCAGTGGAATGCCGAACATGGACGGGCGCGGAACGCCGGAAATGCCGTTCGGGCCACCGGTGAGCGATTGCCAGTTCAAGAGCACGAGACGGATGATCTCACCGAACGCCAGTGTGACGATGGCGAGATAGTCGCCGCGCAGGCGCAGCACCGGGAAGCCGAGCAGGATGCCGAAGAAGGCGGCGAGGATGCCGGCCAGCGGCAGGCAGATCCAGAACGACCAGCCGAAGGTGGTTGCCAGCAGCGCGTAGGAATAGGCGCCGACGGCATAAAATGCGACGTAGCCGAGATCGAGCAGCCCGGCGAGGCCGACGACGATATTGAGACCCCAGCCGAGCATCACATAAGTCAGCACGAGAATGCCGAGATCGAGAATGTAGCGCTCGTTGTAAAAGATCACCGGCACGAGGAAGGTGAAGATCAGCAGCACCGGCACCAGGGCCCGGCCGGCGAACGAGAGTGCCCGGGTGGCGGAAGGCGGCATGGCCCGCACAGTCTCGACGGGACCCCACCAGTGACGCAGGAGTTCGATCAGGATGCTGCCGCCGAACACCGTGGCGACCATGGCCGCGAGATCGCCGAAGCGTGTCCAGTAAACGAGCTGCCCGGTCGGGCCGGCTTCGGTGCGTACGCCGATCATCAGCGAGAACAGCACCAGCGCCACCAGCGCGGAGATGACCGCCTTCTTGAGGATGAATGTGGCGTCGAGGCCGCGGGCAGTTTTGCTTGATGTCGATGCTACTGCCACGCCGGATTCTACCTCAGACTTTTTCGACTTCGGGGCGGCCGAGCAAGCCGGTCGGCAGGAAGATCAGCACGACGATCAGGATCGAAAAGGCGGCGACGTCCTTGTACTCCGTCGAGAAATAGGCCGACCACAGCGTCTCGATCAGGCCGATCAGCAATCCGCCGAGCATGGCGCCGGGCAGCGAGCCGATGCCGCCGAGCACGGCGGCGGTGAAGGCCTTGATGCCGGCAACGAAGCCCATGAAGAAATCCACGAGACCGTAGTAGAGCAGGTACATCATGCCGGCGACGGCGGCGAGGGCGGCGCCGATGACGAAGGTCATGGAGATGGTGCGATCGACATCGACGCCGAGCAGCGAGGCCATCTTCTGGTCCTGCTCGCAGGCGCGCATGTCACGGCCGAGCCGCGTGCGGGCCACCAGCCAGGTGAACAGCGCCAGCAGCACGACGGTGGTGATCACCACGATGATCTGGATGTTGGACACGCGGATGGCGAAACCGTCAGCGCCTTCATGCAACGTATAGCCCCCGGTGATGATCGGCGGCACGGGCTTCACGCGCGCGCCTTGCGACACTTGCGAGAAATTCGTCAGCACGAAAGACATGCCGATGGCCGACAGCATCGGCGCGAGGCGGAAGGATTGGCGCAGCGGTCGATAGGCGATGCGTTCGATGGTCCAGCCATAGAGCGAGGTGATCGCCATCGAGACCAGCAATACCAGCAGCAGAATGACCGGTACCGCGGTGAGACCGATGGAGACGAGAATGAGAAAGGTGATCAGCGCGATGAAGCCGCCGATCATGAAGATATCGCCATGGGCGAAATTGATCATACCCACGATGCCGTAGACCATCGTGTAGCCGATGGCGATCAGGCCGTAAATCGAGCCGAGCACGAGACCGTTGATCAGTTGCTGGGCGAAATAATCCATAGACCCGTATCGAGCTGTCGTTCTGTCTGCGCCGATGCCAAAACCCCGACAGCCGGAATCTCGCGGTCGCTGCTCCATTTTCTAACAGCGCTTTTGCGGAGACAGCAACAGGGGCAGGTGCGGCTAAGTTGAGCTGTCCCTGCCGTTTTTCGCTGCAACGCAACCGGTTCCGCCGTCACATTCACCCAGCGAAATCGCCTTGCAAATGACATGTGGGAACTGAAACGATTTGTCCTGACATGCGTTGTGAGGCGGCTGGGCGGTTCAATCGAGGAGAACGGCAAGTGTCGAAAAATCAGAGCCAGAACAATCAGGACCAGCGTACCCCCGGGCAGCAGACCCAGAATCCCGGCCAGGGGCATCAGGGCCAGCAGGGCGGGCAGCACCGTCCGGGCCAGCAGCAGGACCCGCGGCAAGGTAATCCGGGTCAGCGTTCCTAGGGAACGAGCGTTCCAAGCCTCTTGAAGAAGGGCCCCGCCGAAAGGCGGGGCTTTTCTTTTGGCAAGCAAAAATTCCGCCGCTTCCCCACCTTTTGAAAATTAAGGTTACCAATCGGTTTACGTTGTCGCAGACTGGGGCGCGGCGTTAGCTCGCCGTCAACCATTCGGCTCGCGCGCGAGTCGCAGACAAGGCGTTGGCGGTATGTCCGAGCACAGCATTTCCCGGGACGGCATTTCGCAGGACAACTGGTCTGCGCAGGGCACGATCCAGACCTGGCGGCTCAGTACGGTCACCGGCGCGCTGCTTGCCTGCTATTTCATCCCGACCTGGACCATCTTCGCCCTCCGCATCATGGTCTCGCCGATCCAGGGATTTTACGAACGTCCGAACATCTCGCTGGCACTGTTTCTGAGCGATGTCCTGCAGCTCTCGAGCTTCGGCACCGTGCGCTATGCGTGGCTGCTGGCGCTCGCCAAGCTGACGGTGGTTGCATTCTTCGCCGTGTTCCTCGTCTTCATCACGCAGCCGAAAGTCCGCAAGACCGGCGGCTGCGATGAGGCGCTGGCGATGGCGCTCGGCATCGGCGGCGCGATTTCCTTTGCCGGCATGGCGATGGCGTGGCGGGTCGGCGAACTCGCCGCCATGCGGCTGCACATCACCGAGCTCCTGCTGATGCTCGGCGTCGCCATCGTGATGGCGTTCGAGCCGCCGATGCGCCGCGAGGCAGTCCAGCTGCCTGAATGGTCGGGCGAAGATCCCGGCGAAGCGCCGTCGTTGCACAAGGCGAATGCAGCCTAGATCTTCAGGCCCAGTTCCTTGATCACCGCGGCGGCTTCCTTGGTGGCATGATTGGCTGCGGGAACGCCGCAATAGATCGCCTGTTGCAGCAGGATTTCCTTGATGTCGTCCGGCGTGAAGCCGCCTTCGGTGAGGGCGGCGCGCACATGCATGCGGAATTCATCCCATTGGCCGAGCGCCAGCATGGTGCCGATCACCAGCACGCGCCGCGTACGATCGTCGAAATGGGGCCGAGTCCAGATCTCGCCCCAGGCATAGCGGCTGATCAGATCGAGGAAGTCGGCATTGAAGCTGTTCTTGCCGGCAGCCGATTTGTCGACCCAGGCATCGCCGAGAATTTTGCGACGCTTGGCGGTGCCGTTCTCGGCGCGTTGTTGTTCGTCCATGTGTGTAACTCCGCACACGAATTGATTTGTATTCCAGGCGATGGCCGTGCGCTCCCTCGCGCCCCTTGCGGGGAGAGGTTAAGATCAACGCTGTGTCAGGAAGCCGACCACAGCTTCGGTGAAGGCGTGACTCTGCTCAACGTTGGAAATATGCGCGGCGTCCAGCAGCGTCATGTTGGCGCCAGGAATGTTGGCACGGATGAATTCGCTCGCCGATACCGGCGTTGCATTGTCCTGCTTGCCGGCGATGACCAGCACCGGGCTCTTGATCTTGGGCAGCAGCGCGCGCTGGTCGAGCGTGCTGAGCGCCTCGCAGGCGGCGAGATAACCTTCCACAGGGGTGGCCAGCAGCATCGCCTTCATCTTTGCGGTGGCCTCCGGCTCGCGCTCGCGGAAATCGGCGGTGAGCCAACCACCGATAACCGCATCGGCGACGACTGCGAGACCGCCCTCGCGCACGGCCTTGATGCGGTTATGCCAGTTGGTCGGGTCCGGATAATAGCAGCTGGTATTGGCGAGGATCATCTTGTTGAAGCGATCCGGCGCATTAGCACCCAGCCATTGCCCGACCATGCCGCCCATCGACAGGCCGCACCAATGCACCTTGTCGATATTGAGATCGTCGAGGATCGCGAGCACATCCTTGCCGTAGCGCTCCATCGACACCGGGCCGTTCATGCCCGACTTGCCATGGCCGCGGCGGTCATAGCGGACCACGCGGAACAGTTTTGTGAGCGCCGGCATCTGCGGTTCCCACATGGCCATGGTGCAGCCAAGCGAATTCGACAGCATCAGGGTCGGCCCGCTGTCGCGGCCTTCGACGGAAACATTCAGCAGGCAGCCGTCGGCGTCGATCATGGGCATCGGAAAACTCCGTCGTTCTTAGTGCTTGAGTGAAGTCAGCAGACGATCGATCAGGGCCTGGGAGGCGCCCTGATAGTCCATCGGCTCGAACAGTTTGGCGATTGCATCGGCACTGAGCTGTGCCGTGACCTTCGGATCGGCAGCCAGCACGTCGCGCAGATGCTTGCTCTCGGCGCCGGCCTTCTTGCTGGCCGCTTCAACCAGATGATGGGCGTCGCTCTTGCCGAGCTTTTCGGCGAGCGCAAAGGTCACGGCCTCGGCCATGATCAGGCCGTGCGCCAAGTCGAGATTGCTGCGCATCCTCTCCGCGTCGACCTCCAGCCCTTCGGCGATATCGACGACCGCAGCAAGCGCGCCAGACGTCACCAGGAGCAGTTGCGGCAATGTCGGCCATTCCGCATGCCACGGTCCGGCGCTGCGTTCGTGATCCTGCACCTGCGCGGCGAAGATCGTGGCGGCGAGATTGGGGGCCATGGTGGCGGCGCCAAGTGCGGAGGCGGACGCCACCGGGTTGCGCTTGTGCGGCATGGTCGACGATCCGCCGCGGCCCGTGCCGGATGGTTCGAAGGCTTCGCCCACGTCGGTCTGCATCATCAGCGAGACGTCGCGGGCGATCTTGCCGCAGGTGCCGGTGAGGATGGCGAGCACCGACGCCGCTTCGGCGATGCGGTCGCGGTGCGTGTGCCACGGCGCATCCGGCAGCGGCAGGTCCAATTCCTTCGCGAGCTGCTCCGCTACCGCCAGTCCCTTATCGCCGAGCGCGGCCAGCGTGCCTGCGGCCCCACCAAATTGCAGCGCGAGGCCTTCGGCGCACAAGCGCGCGAGTCGGTGCCGCGAGCGATGCAGCGCTGCGGCATATTCGGCGAGCTTCAGCCCGAATGGCATCGGCAGGGCATGTTGCAGCCAGGTACGCGCGACCACTGCCGTATGGCGATGTTGCTCCGCCAGCTTCGCAAAGCCGGCGATGGCGCGATCGCAGTCGGCAAGCAGCGCATCAGCGGCGGCGCGCAAGCTCAGCATGGTTGCGCTGTCGATGACGTCCTGACTGGTCGCGCCCCAATGCACATAGCGGGCGGCGTCCGGATCAGTCTTCGCCACGTCGGCCGTCAGCGCCTTGACCAGAGGGATCGCGAGATTGCCCGAGCGAGTCGCTGCCTCGGCCAGCGCGGGGAGGTCGAAGCGGTCGGCGCGGCACGATGCCTCGATGGCGGAGACGGCAGCGGCGGGAATCACGCCGATTGAAGCCTCTGCGCGCGCGAGGGCGGCCTCGAAATCGAGCATATGCTGCAGAGTCGTCGCATCGTCGCAGATCGTGCGCATGGCGGCGCTCGACAGCAGCGGTGCCAGAAGTGGGGAAAGGGCTGTGCTCATTGCGGCCGGACCCTAGCCATTCCCGATGGAGTCTCCAAGAGGTCTGCAAAAGGGGCCGGACGACTTGTCGCTGTTGCACTGCGAACAGGCAACTTTCGGCGATCCGTCGGCCTTTCCTTTGTACGATCTGTGCATTACTTGGGATTATATCGCGTTTTGAATCCCCGATGTTCAGGAGACTGCCCATGGCCATGACGATGAGCGGCGAAGTGCAATTGGCCGCGAGCCGCGAAGTGGTGTGGGAGAAGCTCAACGATCCAGCCGTGCTGAAAGCCTGCATCCCCGGTTGCGAGGAGCTTGAGGCCACCGATGAGGGCGGCTTCCGCGCCACGGCAAAAATCAAGGTCGGCCCGGTCTCGGCCCGCTTCAAGGGCAAGGTGACGCTGAGCGACCTCGATCCCCCGAACGGCTACAAGATCACCGGCGAAGGCGAGGGGGGCGTCGCCGGTTTCGCCAAGGGTGGCGCCACGGTGGTCCTGACCGACAAGGATGGCGGCACGCTCCTGACCTACAATGTGGAAGCCCAGATCGGCGGCAAGCTCGCCCAACTCGGCCAGCGTCTGATCAACGGCTCGGCCAAGAAGATTGCCGACGAGTTCTTCGGAAATTTTGCGAAAGCCGTGCAGGGCTGAGCCTCTGTCCGGGCGCGTTGCGGCATTCCAAGCGAGGCTTCGCGGGCATGCCGCTGCATCGCGCCCCGGGACAGGATCGCATGCGATCACACTCTCTTGATGTCCGCGCAAAACGCGCAGCTGGCTGCGTTTCCCCGTGGTTGCCGAGCCAAAACTTCATCCATATGATGCGTTTGGAACGATTTTAAGAACCGGGCGGCCACGCGATGGCCTGCGCCGGCAAAGAGAGTGCATATGGCAAAAGTCTCGATGATCGTGAACGGCAGCCCCGTTACCAAGAATATCGATCCGCGCACCCTGCTGGTGCAGTTTTTGCGCGAAGAGTTGCGGCTGACCGGCACCCATGTGGGGTGCGATACCTCGCAATGCGGCGCCTGCGTCGTGCATCTCGACGGCAAGGCGGTGAAGGCTTGCACAACGCTCGCGGTGATGGCTGATGGTCATGAGGTGAAAACCATCGAAGGGCTCGCTGCCGATGGTGCGCCGCTGCATCCGATGCAGGAAGCGTTTCGCGAGAATCACGGATTGCAGTGCGGCTTCTGCACGCCCGGCATGATCATGACCGCCATCGATATCGTCCGCCGCAAGGGCCACGATCTCGACGACCATGTGATCCGCGAAGAGCTCGAAGGCAATCTCTGCCGCTGCACCGGTTATCAGAACATCGTGGCGTCGATCGCTGCGGGTGCCAAGGCGATGGAAAAATCCGATCTCGCCTGACGTTCAACGATAATCGCGAAACGCGCTTCAGGGATCTCCCATGTACGAATTCAAATATCATCGTCCGTCCACCGTGCGGCAGGCCGCGAATCTCCTCGCCAAGAATGAGGACGCAAAACTGATCGCCGGCGGCCATACGCTGGTGCCCGTCATGAAGCAGCGCCTCGCAGCGCCGCCACATCTGGTCGATCTCTCGCATATCGAAGGTATCGACGGCATCGAGATCAAAGGTCGCGTATTGGTGATCGGCGCCCTCGCCAAGCATGCAGATGTTGCAGCTTCGGCGACGGTCGCCGAAGCGATTCCCGCATTGGCCGAACTCGCCGGCCTGATCGGTGATCCCGCCGTGCGTCATAAAGGCACCATCGGCGGCTCGCTCGCCAATAACGATCCGACCGCGGACTATCCGGCGGCCGTGATGGCGATGGGCGCCACCATCGTCACCAACAAGCGCAAACTGAAGCCGGAAGAATTCTTCCAGGGCCTGTTCACCACGGCGCTGGAGCCGGATGAGATCATCACCAAGGTGTCGTTCCCGCTGCCGAAGAAGGCCGCCTACCAGAAATTCCGCAACCAGGCCTCGCGCTATGCGCTGGTTGGCGTGTTCGTTGCCAAGATGCCGTCGGCGGTGCGCGTCACCGTCACCGGCGCCGGCTCGGATGGCGTTTTCCGCGTCGAGGCGTTCGAGGAGGCGCTGAAGAAGCGTTTCTCACCGAAGGCGCTGGATGGCATTCCGGTGTCGGCGGATGGCCTCAACAGTGACTTGCACGGCAGCGCCGAGTATCGTGCACATCTGATCGGCGTGCTGGCCAAGCGCGCGGTCGAAGCCGCCAACAACCGGGCCTGATCGATCGGGCCCATCATTCTGAGATCGGGACATTCATGACTGCACCATCGGCGCTTCCCACCTCCGTCGATGGCATGCTCGATCTGCTGACCAAGCGTGGCTATTTCGCCGAACGCGCGCTGGCGACGGTGGCCTATCTGTCACTGCGCATGGGGCGGCCGCTGTTTCTCGAAGGGGAGGCCGGGGTCGGCAAGACCGAGATCGCAAAGGTGCTGTCGGCCGCGCTTGGTCGCAAGCTGATCCGCCTGCAATGCTATGAGGGGCTTGACGTCTCGTCCGCCGTCTATGAGTGGAACAGCGCCTCGCAGATGATTGCGATCCGCCTCGCGGAAGCTGCGGGCGAAAGCGACCGCGACCAGCTCGCCAGCGACATCTTTGCCGACCGCTATCTGATCAAACGCCCGCTGCTGCAGGCGCTGGAGCCGGATGTGAACGGTCCGCCGGTGCTGCTGATCGACGAACTCGATCGCGCCGATGAAGCCTTCGAGGCTTATCTGCTCGAAATCCTCTCCGACTTCCAGGTCACGATTCCCGAGCTCGGCACCGTGAAGGCGCCGGCACCGCCGATCGTCGTCATCACCTCGAACCGTACCCGCGAGATACACGATGCGCTGAAGCGCCGCTGCCTCTATCACTGGGTCGATTATCCCGCAGCCGATCGCGAACTCGCCATCGTCAAATCGCGCGTGCCCGGCATTTCCGCAAAACTGTCGCAGCAGGTGGTGTCGTTCGTGCAGAAGCTGCGCGATCAGGACTTCTACAAATCGCCGGGCGTCGCCGAGACGATCGACTGGGCGACCGCACTGACCGAACTCGATGCACGCTCGCTGACGCCGCAAGTGGTCGGCGACACGCTGGGCGCGCTGTTGAAGTATCAGGATGACATTCAGCGCATGCAGGGCGATGCGCTGGCGAAGACGATCAAGGAAGTGACGAGCGAGTGAGAGCGCCAGCACCATACCCGGCCCTCATCCTGAGGAGCCGCGTAGCGGCGTCTCGAAGGATGGCAACACGCTCTGAGCCAAATGCAGTCATGGTTCGAGACGGCGCCGAAGCGGCGCCTCCTCACCATGAGGCCGGTGTTTGGGGGAGCTGACATGCCCATCGATCATCTCAATCCGCCGACCGGGCAGATGGCCGACAATGTCATCGGTTTCGCTCGCGCGCTGCGCAAAGCGGGGCTGCCGGTCGGGCCCGGTGGGGCGATCGATGCGCTCGACGCGCTGCAACTGGTCGATATCGGAAAACGTGCCGACGTCTTCACGACGATGGAGGCCATTTTTGTCAAACGCCACGAACATGCGCTGATCTTCCGACAGGCGTTCGATCTGTTCTTTCGCGCCGAGGAAGACTGGAAGCAGATGCTGGATTCGGTGCCGCTGCCGGATGACGCGAGGCGCAAGCCGCCCCCGGCCTCGCGCCGTGTGCAGGAGGCGATGACCCAGCCGTCCCGCGGCGAGGAGCGTGAGGCGCCGCAGGAGCAGGAGGTCAGGCTCTCGGTTTCCGACCGCGAAATCTTGCAGAAGAAGGATTTTGCACAGATGAGCGCGGCGGAGATTGCTGAGGTCACCCGCGCCATCGCCGATATGCGACTGCCGCAGGCGGAACTGCGCACGCGCCGCACACGGCCGGATCGCCGCGGCGCGCGGCTCGATCTGCGCCGCACCTTGCGCGCCTCGCTGCGCACCGGCGGCGATATCGTCGATATCCGCCGCCTCGGCCTGATCGACAAGCCGGCGCCCATCGTGGCGTTGCTCGATATCTCGGGCTCGATGAGCGAATATACCCGCCTGTTCCTGCATTTTCTCCACGCCATCACCGACGCGCGCAAGCGTGTCTCGGTGTTCCTGTTCGGCACGCGGCTGACCAATGTCACCCGTGCCCTGCGGGCGCGCGATCCCGACGAAGCGCTGGCGAGTTGTTCGGCATCGGTGCAGGATTGGGCTGGCGGGACCCGCATCTCGGCTTCGTTGCACAATTTCAACAAGCTGTGGGGCCGCCGAGTACTCGGACAGGGCGCCATCGTGCTCCTGATTTCTGATGGACTCGAACGCGAGGCGGATTCGCAGCTCGCTTTCGAGATGGACCGCCTGCATCGCTCCTGTCGCCGGCTGATCTGGCTGAACCCGCTACTGCGCTTCGATGGTTTCGAGCCGAAGGCTCAGGGAATCAAAATGATGCTGCCCCACGTTGACGAATTCCGCCCGGTACATAATTTGACGTCTATCGATGGGCTCATTAAAGCCCTGTCCGCGCCGATATCCGGCCATCACCGCCTGCTGATCCGTCCCGCTGTGTAAGGAGGGTTCTGATGCTCAATCGCGAAGAAGACATCCTGCAGGCCGCCGAAGCCTGGCAAAAGGCTGGCCACGGCGTTGCGCTGGCTACGGTGGTGGAGACCTGGGGGTCGGCCCCGCGTCCGGCCGGCTCCAATCTGGTCATCAATGACGATGGCACATTTCTTGGCTCAGTCTCCGGCGGCTGCGTCGAAGGCGCCGTGGTCACCGAGGCCCTGGATGTGATCGAAAGCGGCCAGCCGAAATTGCTGGAATTTGGCGTGGCTGACGAAACCGCGTGGAATGTCGGTTTGTCCTGTGGCGGCACCATCCGCGTCTTTGTCGAAAAGGTAGGCTGATCGTGAAAACCGAGACCCTGGCGCTGCTCAATGCCGAGCGCGCCGCTCGCCGCGCAGTTATCGTGGTGACCGATATATCTGATGGTATACAGCGCATGGTGAAAGCAGCCGATTTCGCCGCCGATCCCTTGCATGCGGAGCTGGAAAGGCAGCTCCGCATGGGCAAGAGCGCCATGGTCGAGGTGGACGGTAAGAAGCTGTTCCTCAATGTCTATGCGCCCACAGCCAAACTCGTGATCATTGGTGCTGTTCACATCAGTCAGGCGCTGGCGCCGCTGGCGCGTTCGCTCGATTACGATGTCACCGTGGTCGATCCGCGTACCGCTTTCGCCAGCCCCGAGCGCTTCCCGGACGTGAAGTTGATCGCCGAATGGCCTGACGAGGCGCTGCCGCCACTCGGCGTCGATCGCTGGACCGCCTTTGTGGCCGTGACCCATGATCCCAAGATCGACGATCCCGCGCTGCTGCACGCATTCGAGAAAGACTGTTTCTATATCGGTGCGCTCGGCTCGCGAAAGACGCATGCCAAGCGTCTCGACCGCCTGAAGGGGCAGGGCGCGACCGATGCCGATCTCGCAAAGATCAAGGCGCCCATCGGCCTGAACATCGGCGCTGTCTCGCCATCCGAGATTGCCGTTTCGATTATGGCCGAGATTACCGCGGAGCTGCGTTTGCCGAGGGAAGCAAAGGCGAGCGCGGCATGAAGTTCGGCCCGGCCAGTCCGACCGAAGCTCTCGGCGGCGTGACGGTTCACACGCTACGGCAGGGAACGCTCGTTCTCAAGAAGGGCACCACCATTGGCCCAGACGAAGTGGCTGAGCTGACGCGCGCTGGTGTCAGGGAAGTCGTGGTTGTCCGTCTCGAGGACGGCGATGTTTCCGAAGACGCTGCTGCCGCCAGCATTGCACAGGCGATTGCGGGCGAAGGCGTTGCTGTCGAGCGCGCTTTCACGGGCCGCGCCAATCTGTTCGCGGCAAAGCCAGGCGTGCTTGTCGTCGACCGTGCCGCCGTCGATCGCATCAATGGCGTGGACGAAGCGATCACCTTGGCGACGCTGCAAGCCTTCAAGCCGGTGGTCGAGAACGAGATGATCGCCACCGTGAAATTGATCCCGTTCGGCATTGCCGCGACGCTCCGCGATGCCGCGGTGAAAGCTGCGGGCGGCGCGGCTATGCGGATCGCGCCTTACAAGGTGAAGAAGGTCGGCATCGTCTCGACCCTGCTGCCGGGCCTTTCGCCGAAGGTGATCGACAAGACCCTGCGCGTGACCGAGGAACGCCTCGGCCCCGCTGGCGCAAAAATCATCGCAGAGCGCCGCGTGCCGCACGACGAAAAGGTGCTCGCCGAGACCATCCACGAACTGCTGCAACTCGGCGCCGAACTCATCATCGTGTTCGGCGCTTCGGCCATTGCCGATCGCCGCGATGTCATCCCCGCGGCCATCGAGCAGATCGGCGGCAACATCCGGCATTTCGGGATGCCGGTGGACCCCGGCAATCTGCTGCTGATCGGCAGCGCCGGCGATGTGCCGATCCTCGGTGCGCCCGGCTGCGCGCGCTCGCCGGTGGAGAACGGATTCGACTGGGTGTTGATGCGTCTGCTGGCCGGGCTGGAAGTGACGCGCGCCGATCTGGTCGGCATGGGTGTCGGCGGCCTGCTGATGGAGATCGTCACGCGACCACAGCCGCGCGCGCCGGCGGAGACTGATGGCAACCGCAATGTTGCCGCGCTCATTCTCGCAGCTGGCCGCGGCACGCGGATGGGCGGGCCCAACAAGCTGCTTGCCGAGCTGAACGGCAAGCCGCTCGTGCGTATCGTCGCCGAACATGTACTGAAGTCGAAAGTGAGCAGTGTCACGGTGGTGACGGGCCATCAGGCGGCCGAAGTGGAAAAGGCGCTGCGCGGTCTCAATGTCACGTTCGTTTATAATCCCGATTATCCCGACGGCATCGCCAGCTCGGTGAAGACGGGCATCGCCGCCGTGCCGCAAGGTGCGGACGGTGCAGTCGTCTGTCTCGGCGACATGCCATTGATCGATGCCAAATTGATTGATCGCCTGATCGACGCCTTCGCGCCGGATCGCAGCCATCTGATCGCGGTGCCGGTCAGTGACGGTCGTCGCGGCAACCCGGTGCTATGGTCGCGTCGCTTCTTTCCGGAATTGATGGCGCTGGACGGCGATATCGGCGCGCGAGAGCTGATCCTGAAACATGCCGAAGCGGTGACGGATGTCGCTGTCGAAGGCCGGGGAGCCTTCCTCGACGTCGACACGCCGCAGGCGCTTGAAGAGGCGCGGGGCGGCTAGCGACGTTTCATTCACCAAGTCGAAACTCCCTCGCGCTAACGTCCCGCCGGACTGCACCTCGGGGGAGGGGAATTTGTCATTTCGTATCGCGGCGCGCTCACGCGCGTTTTTTTCTGCTGCGCTTGTTTTCAGTTTTGCATCGCTACAGCCGGCAATTGGTGCCGGCGCGCTCGCTATCGGCAAGTGCGGCGCCTATGGTCAGGCTTACGATCATTCTGCGTCGGCGTCCGCTGTCGCTGCCGCGAAGAAAGCCTGCAAGGGCGATTGCACCACCGTCACCATGAACCGCGCCTGCGCTGCGCTGTCGGTCGATATGGCCAATCCATGCGGAGCTCACGGTTATGCGGTGGCTCCACGCATTTCCTCGACGCTCAATGAAGCGACCAGGAAGTGCTACGACTATGGCGGCAAGGAATGCGTCATCCGCGCCTGGGCATGTGACGCCAAGGGGTAGCATCGTTACCTGCCGGTCATGGTCACCATCGCATTCGCCTATATTTGGCCTCGTTGATTCCGTCATCGACGGCTATGTTGTCGCCGATGATACCGCTCCGACGAACCATTTTTACACCCGCTGCCAAGGGCGCCGAGCTTCAGACGGCCCGTGAGGCGCTGAACCGCCAAGTGCTGCTCACCGAGCGGCTGCGCATCAAGGCCGTCATCGCGACCGTCGCGATCCTCATGGCATTGGTCACGGTCGTGCAGCTGCTCGCGCCGTCCATCTTCGCCGGCATTTCCCGGGGCGGTTTCGAACTCGGCTCGACCTATGTGATCTTCTTGCCATTTCTCGCACTCGAGCTTCTGGCACTGTATCTGATCACGCGACGCGCCGCCGAAAACAAGGATGTACCGGTCTTCCGGCGTTATCTCAGCGCATTGATCGAAACGAGCGTGCCGACCGCGGCGCTCTATCTGCATATGAACTGGATGGGCGCCAACACCGCGCTCGCCTTTGCGGCGCCGCTGACCTATTTCATCTTCATTATTCTCTCGACATTGCGGCTGGATTTCTGGCTGTCCACCTTCACCGGCTTTGTCGCGGCGTCGGAGATGTTCGCCATGGCGATGCTGTATCGGCCCGCAGGTTTTGCCGACGAGCCGATGCCGGAAAGCATTTTCCAGCTGGTCCGTGCGATCATGCTGCTCGTCGGCGGCGTGCTTGCGGGGGGCGTCGGCATGCAGTTGCGGCGACAGTTCGAGGCGAGCATCGCTGCCACCGCCGCGCGCGATCACGTCACCAATCTGTTCGGCCAGCATGTGTCGCCGCAAGTGGTGGAGCGGCTGCTCGCGACCGGCGCGGCACCGACCACCGAGATGCGGCAGGTCGCGGTGATGTTCGTCGATATCCGCAACTTCACTGCGGCTACTCATGTTCACACGCCGCGCCAGGTGGTGGAGCGTCTCGACGAGGCCTTTGCCATCCTGGTCGATGTGCTCGACCGCCACTCCGGTATCGTGAACAAGTTTCTCGGGGACGGATTTCTCGCACTGTTCGGTGCGCCGATCGAGGATCCCAACGCGGCGCAGTGCGCAGTCGAAGCCGCGCTCGAGATGCTGACGGAAATGGAGAAAAACAACAGCGACAGCGCGTGGCCACTGCGGATCGGCATCGGCATTCATATGGGCGCGGTGATCGCCGGCAATGTCGGGTCGCCGCGGCGGAAAGAATATACGGTCATGGGCGACACCGTGAATTTCGCCGCCCGTCTCGAAGCGCTCAATAAGGAATTCGGCTCACAATTGCTGATTTCCACGGCGGTGCGCGATGCCGCGGGGGAGGCCGGGCGCGATGCGACATGTCTCGGCGACGTTCAGGTGCGTGGCTATGAGCAGCCGCAGGCGGTGTGGCAGCTTCGTTAGAGAATGATCCTGTCCGATCGCCCGAAAACCATTTTTCGGGATCGTAGCCTAGTTATCGAAGAACGGCGCCCGTTTCGGCCGCAGCATGATGCCGAGACGGCCGTAAACGCCGTCGCGGCCGAAGTCGTCAGAGACGCGGCCTGCTGCAAAGCTCCATTCATAGTCGTTCGTGCGCAGCCCGGTGAGATGGACGCCGATCCGTGTCTGCCGGCTGAAACGGTCTCTGGACAGCGCTGCTTCCGGTCCGATCCAGAATGAATCGAACAGGCGCCAGCCAGCGGCGATGCGCGTGGTGTAGCCGTTATCGATGGTGGTGCCTGTAAGGGCATATTGGACCATCAGCTCGGCTGTCGGCTCCCACCACAAATCGGCGATGCCGCGCAGGCCCAAACGGGAACGCCAGCGGTCGCTGCGACCGTTCCGGTAGAAGAAGTCCACTTCGGCATCGGGGCCCAGGAGGAACTGCGCTTCCATCCGACCGACGCGAAACATGTAGCCAGGTAGAAGATAAGCGCGGGTGATCTGGGTATCGTAGCGGCCGAAGCGATCCACATATCGTTCCAGGCTTTCGGAGGCGAAGAGGCGCAGGATGAAGCCGTTGCGATCGAAGCCGTTCGGCATCCATTGCGCGCCCGCAAAGGCGCCGAAACTCCATTTCGACGCGTCGATTCCGCCGAAATAGATCAGCCTGTCAGGCATGCCGCCCGACAGATAATCGAAAGGTCGTTTACGGTTGGCGCGGTTGTCGAACAGTTCCGACCAGAACGACTTGCTGCGTGCGGGCGTCAACACGTTGAACTCGACGTCCATGGCATCGAAGTCCTGCGCGCCGGCCGCATCGGCCTGGCTGAAGCCGATGGCCAGCCCCGCGGTTCGCAATATCCGTCCCCAACGCATCGAGCCCCCACCCAACGCCACAGAACGCAACCGTAAATAACAATTTTAGGTAGAATACATGTGGATAATGCTACGTCCAGTGTGGATAAGGGAACGATAGAAGAACATGGAAGAAGTTTTTTTACTTCGGCTCGATCTGAGGCGCGACCAGATTCTCGATGGCGACGCCTTCGCGGTCCTCGATGATCTCGGCGATCCAGCGCCGGTGGCAATGCGTATGATCGCGCTCATAGCAGAGGATGCAGATCGGGCCGGCTTTCTCCACCAAGGCCGCCAGCTCATCCATCTGCTCGCGCGCCTGCGGCGTCTTGAGATGGGCGCTGTAGATCTTTTCAAGCTCCGCGATGTTGCCCGAGCGCGCCGCCTCGCGGCCGTCCTTCGGTGTGCCGAGCCCGCGCAGATGGACATAGCCGATGCCGCGTTCGTCCAGCCCTGCGGCAAGCTGCGACTTCGAAAAGCCTGGCCTGCGTGACGACGCGACGGCACGGACATCGACCAGCAGCTGCACGCCAGCGGCTTCGAGCTCGTCGAGCACGGATTTCGCCGGCGTCTGCTCATAGCCGATGGTGAAGAGTTTTGCCGTTTTCCTCGCCTTGGCCATGCATCGCTCCCGGCTATACCCGCTCGATCAGCGCCATCGCACCATGCGGCGCACGCACCTTCGCTTCGTGGATCACATAGGCGAACACGTCGCGCGGCTGTTTCTTGATCTTGCCGTCGCTCACCTTGGGCAGGTCGTCCGGTTCGCCGCCGCCGGCATAATGCTTGAACCGCCTGGCCCAGGCGTCCAGCGCCTTCGGCGCATAGGCGGTCGGGATCGAGTCCTCACCTTTCTGCAGGCGCAGATAGACGAAATCGGACGTGACATCGGCGATCGCGGGATAGGTTGCGTGTTCGGAGAATACCACGGGGATCTTGTGTTCGCGGAGGAGGGCGATGAAAGCCGGCGTGCGAAAACTGTCATGCCGCACCTCGACCACATGGCGCAGCGTGCGGCCGTCGCGTTCGCGCGGCAGGAGTTCGAGGAAAGCGCCGAAATCGGCCTCGTCGAATTTCTTGGTCGGCATGAACTGCCACAGCACCGGGCCGAGCTTGTCGCCGAGTTCGAGCACACCGGAATCGTAGAAGCGCTTCACACTGTCACCGGCTTCGGCCAGCACCTTGCGATTGGTGGCAAAGCGCGGACCCTTCAGTGAGAACACGAAGTCGTCCGGTACCTCGCTCGCCCATTTGCGAAAACTTTCCGGCTTCTGCGAGCCGTAATAGGTGCCGTTGATTTCGATGGAGGTAAGTTTGGAGGCGGCGTAGCTGAGTTCCTTCGCCTGGGTCAGCTTCTCCGGATAGAACGTCCCGCGCCAGGGCTCGAAGGTCCAGCCACCAATTCCGATGCGGATCTTTCCGGTCTTTGCTGCCATTCCGGTTCCTCCCGTTTTCTTCGAATCGCCCCTTGTGGAACGGCCCAACCATTCCTATCTCGCATTCAACGGTGACGTCGATGCCTAACCGCTCCGTTGCCGAGACGACCTTGAATGACCTGAGCCCTTGAGTGGGATGGCGCGCCGGATGTACGTGCGCCGGTTGTTCGGGGTCGTTTGCATTTTGGGCTGACGCCGTTGCTTTCGCCGACCCGTTTTCCATATACATTCAAACGGTTGATGCGTTCCAGCAGCGCCTTGGCAGGTTCCTGCGCGGCGGATATATGCTGGCGCCATGAACGATGCCATCACACCGGGCTCCGGACAGATCCTGCATGCGGGCGCTCCGCTGCAGCTGTCGGTCGTCGTCCCCACCTTCAACGAGCGCGGCAATGTGGCCACTTTGGTCCGGCGCCTCGATGCAGCCCTTGCTGGCATCGCCTGGGAAGTCATCTTCGTCGATGACAATTCTCCCGATGGCACGACCGATGCCGTGCGCGAACTGGCGCGGACGGATGCGCGGGTGCGCTGCATCCGCCGCATCGGCCGCCGCGGTCTGTCCGGTGCGTGCATCGAGGGCATGCTGGCTTCGTCCGCCCCCAGCGCCGCGGTTATCGACGGCGACCTCCAGCACGACGAAACGCAACTGGCAAAAATGCTGGGCCTGATCGAGGGCGGCGAAGCCGATCTCGTGATCGGCAGCCGTTATATCGATGGCGGCAGTGCCGACAGCTTTGACAACAAGCGTGCCGGATTCAGCAAATTTGCCACTGTGCTCGCCCAGCAGGTGCTGCGCGTTGATGTCGCCGATCCCATGAGCGGTTTCTTCATGATCCGCCGCGATCGTTTCGAGCAGCTTGCTCCACAGCTCTCGACGCAGGGTTTCAAGATCCTGCTCGATGTCGTCGCCACTGCGCGCGGTGCGCTTGTTATCAAGGAAGTGCCCTATACCTTCGGCTCGCGCCTGCATGGCGAGAGCAAGCTCGATTCGATGGTGGCGCTGGATTTCCTCGGCCTCATTCTGGCGAAGCTCACCAACGATGCGGTGTCGCTGCGCTTCCTGTTGTTCGCGCTGGTGGGCTCCATCGGCCTTGTCGTGCATTTCGCAGCCTTGTTCACCGGCCTGGAAGCCTTCGCGCTTCCCTTTGCCGAAGCGCAGGGCATCGCGGCTTTCTGCGCCATGACCAGCAACTTCGTGCTCAACAACTTCCTGACCTATCGCGACCAGCGTCTGAAGGGCCTGCGCATTCTGCAGGGCCTGATTCTGTTCTATCTGGTCTGCAGCGTCGGTCTGTTCGCCAATGTCGGCGTCGCCTGGTCGGTGTTTGACAATGAGCCGATCTGGTGGCTTGCCGGGGCGGCCGGTGCGCTGATGGGCGTGGTCTGGAACTACGCCATGTCCGGCCTGTTCGTGTGGCGCAAGCGGTGACGGCGGCCGATACCCGGATGGTCCGCGGCGCCTTCGCCGTGGTCATCGGCCTCGTGCTGCTGCGTCTCGCGGCGTCCGCCTGGACGCCGCTGACCTTCGACGAAGCCTATTACTGGATGTGGTCGAAGCATCTCGCCGGTGGCTATTACGATCACCCGCCAATGGTCGCTGTGGTGATCCGCCTGGGCACGCTGATCGCCGGCGATACGCCGTTCGGCGTGCGCCTGTTCTCGGTGCTGCTGACATTGCCCATGAGCTGGGCGATTTTCCGCGCGGCCGAGCTCTTGTTCGGCGGCAAGCGCATTGCGGTGTCAGCGATGCTGCTGCTCAATGCCACCATGATTGCGTCGGTCGGTCTGATGATCGTCACGCCGGATGCACCGTTGCTGGTGGCTTCGAGCTTCGTCCTGCTGGCGCTGGCGCAGGTCGCGGCGACCGGGCGGGGCGTCTGGTGGCTGGCGGTCGGCGTTGCCGTCGGCCTCGCGCTGCTTTCGAAATACACGGCGCTGTTTTTCGGCGCGGCGATCCTGATCTGGCTCGTTGTGGTGCCGAAGATGCGGCGCTGGCTGATCTCGCCATGGCCCTATCTCGGTGGCCTCACGGCCTTCGCCGTGTTTTCGCCGGTGTTGTTCTGGAATGCCGATCACCAGTGGGTGTCGTTCATCAAGCAGCTCGGCCGGGCCCGTATCGAGCAGTTCAAGGCGGCCTATATCGCCGAACTGATTCCCACCCAGTTCGCCTTCGCCACGCCACTGGTGTTCATCCTCGGCACCATGGGCCTTTATGCGCTGGCCCGTCGCCAGTCCGGCGCTCTGTCGTCGCGCGTGCTGGTCAGCGCCATGGTCTGGGTCATCGCGCTGTATTTCGCCTGGCACGCGCTGCATGCCCGGGTCGAGGCCAACTGGTTCGCGCCGGTCTATCCGGCCTTCGCGATCGCCGCAGCGGTCGCCGCCACCATGGTCCAGTGGCGTGGCCGGGCGCAGCGCACTGTGGATATCTGTCTGCGCTGGGCAACGTCGGTCGGCGCTGTGATGTTCGTCGCGCTGGTGGTGCAGGCCAATACCGGCCTTTTGTCCGGTTACAAGCGCGACGCCACCGTACGCAGCGTCGGGGTCGGTTTCCCCGAGCTGGCTGCGGAGATTGAAGCCGTGCGTCAGCGCACGGGTGCCACTTGCATCCTGGCACCCGACTACGGAACCACGAGCTGGCTGGCGTTCTATCTCCCGAAGGGAACATGTGTGGCCCAGCGTGGTCAGCGCATCCGCTGGATCAACATGCCGGAGCCCAGCACCGCAGACCTGGCCGGCAAGCTGCTGCTGGTCGCGCCGCCCGGCCTGATGGCCGATCCCGAATGGCGCGATGCGTTCAGCCGTGTTGAAAAGGTTGCCGAACTCCAGCGCAGGCGCGGCCCCCTTGTGATCGAGGATGTCCAGCTCGACCTGCTCGAAGGTCCGACAGGCGAGGTGCTCGACCGCTCGTTGCCGCCCGAACTCGGCGGCGGCCAAGAAAATCGCAGGCAGCATTGAACCTTCGCCATGGAGGCCGCGACCCATAACCGCACACAGACACGGGCGGTGATTGGGAAAATGGACAACACACAGCTTGCTTTCAGCAACCACTCCGACTTCACGAACAACCGGGCGCCCCTGCAGGACAGCCCGCCGGCGACCCCCGCGCAGCCGGATATCACCAATCTGACCGATGTCGGGGGCCTGCGCGGCGCGCGCATCGCCAGCGTCATCAACCAGATCAATGAGAGCTATGCCGACCAGCAGTTCTCGACCCGGGTGGTCGCGGAGAAGCTCGGCCTGTCGGTCCGCTATGTCCAGGATCTGTTGCAGGGCTCCGGTCTCAGCATCACCGATCGCATCATGCAGCTCCGCCTCGACAAGGCCCGCCGCATGCTCACCGAAGACAAGCAATGCACGCTCAAGATCAGCGAAGTCGCCGGCGCCTGCGGGTTCAACGAACTGTCCTATTTCCATCGCAGCTTCCGCCGCCGCTTCGGCGTCTCGCCGGCCAAGTTCCGCATTCAGTCGATGAACGGCTGACCTGGAGCGTAGGGTTGGTGGGTGAGGCGAAGCCGTAACCCACCGGCCGAGCTTGCAACGAAATTCCGGCGGCGGATTGCGCTACGCTTATCCGCCCTACCTACGGTGTAGCGCTTCGTTTCTTCCTGAAATACGCCAACGTTCCGCGGCTGACGACGTGATCCTGCGGGACCACCTCATCGGCCGCGATGTCTTTTGCCTGCGCAAGCCGCGCATAGAGCGGGGCGAAATCGCGATAGCTGTCCTCCAGCAGTTTCTCGAAACTGTCGATGACGAAATAGGTCTGCTGGAAATCGTCGATGATGTAGTCGGTGCGCATCACCCGTTCGAGATCGAAACCAATGCGATTGGGGGAGGGATCTTCCAGCGCGAAGACGGATTCCGTCACTGAAGACAGGATGCCCGCGCCGAAGATGCGCAGGCCCTCTGCGCTCTTCATCAGTCCGAACTCGATCGTGTACCAGTACAGCCGCGCCAGGTTCTTCAGCTGGCCGAGGGCCATCGCGCGCTGACCACCCTTTCCGTAAGCTTCCATGAAATCTGCATAGACGGGATTGGCGAGCAGCGGCACATGGCCGAACACGTCATGGAAAATGTCCGGCTCCTGCAGATAGTCCATCTCGCTTTCCGGGCGGATGAAGGCGCCGGCCGGGAAACGGCGGTTGGCGAGATGATCGAAGAACACGTCATCCGGGACCAGCTCGGCCACCGGCACCACCTGCCAACCGGTGAGAGGCTTCAACCGGGCGCTGAGTGTCGCCATGTCGGGAATGCCGCCGTCCGAGAGTTGCAGGTGCTGCAACGCGCTCTGGAATTCGTCGCAGGCGCGGCCCCGCAGCACCGTCTGCGCGCGGGCGTACAGCCGGTCCCAGCGATCGTGTTCGGCAGCGGAATAGGAGGCCCAGTCCTGATCGAGGGTGAAGTCGGCGCGCTTCGGTGCCGTAAGGTAGCGGTTCTTTCCGGTCGATTGATCCAGCGCAGTCATGACGCTCTCCGATCCCGATGACCATCCGGACTTAGCGTGCCGCCAAAAAATGGTTCCGTCCATGGTCCGTGCCGGCGGGGGTCGTCCAGGAGAAATATTCTATCGCATGCAGCGTGAACGCGACAGCAATTCACCACCGCCCCAATTGCATTTGCAAACCCGTTTCCTTGCCGGATGGACCCTCCGATGACATTTTCAGTGAGCTAACAAAGCTGCTTCCGAAGCTGTCGAAAGATCACCGACGGCAGCAAAAACAGCCAACATCGCCGGCTTTTCCGGCCTGCTCATGCGAGCAGGGCCGAATTGTCGTCTCTGCGGCGGCAGCTAAAACATGTCTCGCAACCAAAGGATCACGATCGTGCGCTCCGTCCTGTTGTCCCGGCTTCTCTCCGCTGCCTTCGCCTCGGTCATGCTGACCACGGGGATCGGCGCGGCTTGCGCGGCTGACAATTGGCCCAGCCGTCCGATCAAGCTGGTCGTCCCGTTCCCGCCGGGCGGCGCCGCCGATATCTCGGCGCGTGTGTTCGCCGACAAGCTCGGCGAGGCGCTGAACCAGACCGTCGTGATCGAGAACAAGGCCGGCGCCGGCACCGCGATTGCCGCCGAAGCCGTGGCCAAGGCGGATCCCGATGGCTACACGCTGTCGCTGGCGCCGGCCGGGCAGCTCACCATCCTGCCGCACATCAACAACAAGGTGCAGTTCGATCCGTTCAAGAGCTTCACCCCGGTGTCGATCCTGACCTCGGTGCCTTATGTGCTCGCGGCGAGCCCCGATGCGCCCGTGTCAAACGTCAAGGAGCTGATTGCGGCTGCGAAGCGCGAGCCCGGCAAGTTCACTTACTCGTCCTGCGGTCCCGGCACGCTCTGCCATCTGAGCGGCGAACTTTTCAAGAGCCTCACCGAGACCGATCTGCTGCATGTTCCGTTCAAGGGCAGTGCCCCCGCAGTGAATGCGCTGCTCGGCAATCAGGTCAACCTGTCCTTCGACACGCTGACCGTGCTTGCCCCGCAGATTCGCGACGGCAAGGTGAAGGGTCTTCTGGTCACCAGCCGCGAGCGTTCGCCGCAACTGCCGAACGTGCCGACCGCTGCCGAAGCTGGCGTCAAGGATTTCGTCGTCGATAGCTGGTTCGGTCTTGTTGTCCCCGCCGGCACGCCCGACGCCATCGTCGATCGCCTGAATGCCGAAGTGGTGCGCATCGGCGCGCTGCCGGAAGTCAAGGAGCGCCTGGAAGCCCAGGGTCTCAGCGTCACGACCTCGACCCGCGAAGCTTTCGCCAGGACCATCAAGGAAGACCATGTCCGCTGGGGCAAGGTCGTCGACGCCGCCGGCGCGAAGCTTTACTAAGGCTTCTGGTCTAATCTGAACGAAAGAAGGCCGGGGTGATTTTCACCTCGGCCTTTTTCTGTGCGCCTATTTCACCAGCGGGCAGCCGCCTTCGCTCATCGGGCGGAAGGCCTTCTCCGCCGGAACGGTCGCGAGCAGCTTGTAGTAGTCATAGGGATATTTCGACTCCGAGGGCTTCTTGATCTCGAACAGATAGATCGGATGGATGACACGACCGTCGGCACGGATCGTCACGTCCCCGAACAGCTTGTCCTTGCCCTTGAAGGTCTTCATCTGCGGCACCACCACGCCGGCATCGTCGCTGCCCTTCGCGGCGACGGCGTTCAGATAGGCCAGCGTCGACGCATAGACGCCGGCCTGATTGCCGCTTGGCATCTTGCCGTTCATACCCGGGCGCTGCGCGAAGCGTTTGGCGAAGGCACGGGTATCGTCATCCATATCCCAATAGAAGGATTCCGTCAGCAGCAGGCCTTGTGCGGTCTTCAGGCCCATGCCGTGGACGTCATTGATGAAGATCAGGAACGCCACCAGCTTCTGCGGGCCGTCCTGCATGCCGAATTCGCTCGCTTGCTTCACGGTGTTGATGGTGTCGGCGCCGGCATTGGCGAGGCCGATCACCTTCGCCTTCGATGTCTGCGCCTGCAGCAGCAGCGACGCATAGTCCGACGTGCCGAGCGGATGTTTCGACGCGCCCAGCACCTTGCCGCCGTGCTTGGTGATGTAGTTCGTGGCCTCTGCCTCGATGCCTTGTCCCAGCGCGTAGTTCACTGTGATGAAATACCAGTCGTCGCCGCCGCGCTGCATCATGGCCTGCGCTGTGGTGTTGCCGGTGGCCCAGGCGTCGTTGACCCACTGGATCGTGTTCGGCGAGCAGTCCTTGCCGGTGAGATCCGATGTCGCCGTCGATGAGGCGAGGAACGTCATCTTGGTGTTGCGCGCGATATTGTTGATGGCAAGTCCGACGGACGAGTTCGGCACATCGACGATGGCATCGACTTTCTCGACGTCCAGCCATTTGCGCGCGATGGCGGAGCCGACATCGGCTTTGTTCTGATGATCGGCATAGACGATATCGACCTTGATATTCTTGCCTCCGCCGTTGAAATCCTCGGCCGCCATGCGTGCGGCTTCCACCGAGCCCATGCCGTTGGTGTCTTGGAACACGCCGGAAATATCGTTGAGTACGCCGATGCGAACCACATCGTCGGAAATCTGCGCCTGCGCCTGCGCCGTGCCTGCCATGAAGCAGGACGCCGCGGCGGCTAACATTGTCTTGTAACCCTTCATTGTATCTCCCCCTGTTTGGTTGGTGACGCGGGTCCGGACGTTGCCGGTCGCGGTGATTGACACGAAGCTAGATCTGTCGCTCCGGCAGCCGCAGCACGAGCCCGTCGAGGGCATCGGTGATCCTGATCTGGCAAGAGAGGCGGCTGTTCGGCAGCCGATCCGCCGCCACGCCTTCGAGCAATTCGTCTTCGTCAGAGCCAACATCGCCAACGCGCGCGATCCAGTCGTTGCTCACATAGACATGGCATGTTGCGCAGACGGCGGTGCCGCCGCATTCCGCGACGATCTTGTCGATTCCGTGCCGGAGCGCGGCCGCCATGGCGCTGTCGCCGATCGCGGCATCGACACTCTGCGCGCGACCATCGGGATGGATGAAAGTAATGCTCGGCATGGGGTCCTCAGGCGGGCGTGATGGTGACGGGCAGGCTTTCCAGCCCGCGCAGTGTGTTGTTGTAGCGGCGCGCGATCTGGCCGCTGATCTCGATGGTTTTTACTTTGCGCGCCAAAGCCGAGAGCATTGCTTCGCCTTCGAGGCGGGCGACGAGCTGGCCGACACACATATGGATTCCTGAGCCGAAGCCGACATGGCCGGATGTCTTGCGCGTGATGTCGTAGCGGGCGGGATCGTCCCACCGCCGTGGATCGCGGTTGGCGGCGCCGAGGAACATCAGCACCTTTTCGCCTTCACCGATCCGGTGGCCGCTGATCTCGACGGGACGTGTCGTGGTGCGGAAGAAGGTCTGCACCGGGCTCTCATAACGCACGGCCTCTTCGAAGGCGTTGCGGGCGAGGGTGAGATCGGCTCGCAGCCGTGCAAATTCATCGGGATAGCGCGCGAGACAATAGACGGCGGCACCGATGCCGTTGACGGTAGTGTCGAGGCCCGCGGAGAGCAGCGAACGTACCAGCAGCGGCGCTTCGTCGTGGGTGATGTCGCCGCTGTCGGCCCGGGCATGGATGCAGGCGCCGAAACCGCCCGGCGTGAGGTTTTCGCGCTGGCATTGCGCCTGCACATAGGCCAGATGTGGCGCCGAGCGTGCGATGGCGTTCTCGCGCAATTCGTTGGGCGGGCCGAACGCGTTGAAGACAAGGCCTGCATAGGGCAGCAGGTTTTCGCGGCCTTCCTTCTGCAGCCCCATCGCGTCCGGGAAGACCGACAGCGGATAGGCTTCGGCGAGATCCGCGATCGCATCGAAACTGCGTCGTTCCAGCAGCTCATCCACTTTCGCATCGGCCGCGGCCATAAAGCCGTCGCGTAGCGTCTTCATCACCGCGGGTGACAGCACCTTGCTCAGCACCGCGCGGGTCCGCGTATGTGCGGGCGGATCGGCTTCGAGGATGAGGCTGGGTGGTCGCCACGGCTTCTCCTTGGCGAAATCGCTGAGGCCGACGCCGCGGCTGGAGCAGAAGGTGCCGGGATCGTTCAGCACTGCATGGACTTCCGCATAGCGGGCCACCGCATATACGTTCCATTTGTCGAGATAGACCACGGGGCCGGCCTCGCGCAGCAGCTCATGGGTCGGATGCGGATCGGCGAAGAAGTCGATGGCGAAAGGATCGACGTCGAGCGTCGGGATCTGCGGGAACGTATGGTCTGCCGCACGCGTATCGAAAGCGAGGACCGGCGCGGCCGGTGCCGGGTGGGGATCGGTCAAAGCGACCATGGCGCGTCTCCCTGTTTTCTTCTTGGCAACTGTCGCCGCATATCTCTATGTGGACGGCACGGGCGGCCCGGATCGCGGCTGGCCTGGAAACGCAGGTGAGGCCGCGGCGGATGGGTAGAAAAAAAGCGGGTAAGGACGTGTCCAGGAGCAATGCGCCTGCGCACAATGAAGCGGCTGCACACGCGTTGCTGCTCGATCTCGACCGCTACGTTCCGGCTTTCGTCACCTTCATTGCGAACAAGCTGTCGAACAGCGCGACTATCCATTATCAGAAGCATTTCGGCGTGAACGTCACGGAATGGCGGATCATGTCGCTGCTGGCGATCGAGCCGGGGATTCCGGCGTCGCGGATCTGCCAGGTCATCGGCTTCGACAAGGGGCCTGTTAGCCGAACCCTTTCGATGCTCGAAAGCAGGGGGCTGGTGACGATCGGCACCGATCGGCGCGATGCGCGGACGCATTCGATCAAGCTGACCGCCAAGGGGCGCAAGACGCACGATGCGGTCATCGTCGCTGCGCTTGAGCGCGAACAAAGGCTGTTGTCGTGTCTCGCGGACAGCGAGCGCGAAGTCCTGATCGATTTGTTGCGGCGTATTCACGGCAATCTCGATGCCGTCACCGCTCCAGCCGACTAGGCTCGGGCGCACACCATCCCGTCCGGTTCCGCGCATGCGGCCCGCCATCGTTTCTCTCCCTGAAGCAGCGCGGCAATCGAATTGCTGTTGGGGCGCCTGCTTGAGAGACGTTCTCACGAATTAGTTGCTAAGGCAACAAAAAGCTTTTGACCGGCATGTTGCTGCGCACGCAGCACAGAAAAGCCCGGCATCGCTGCCGGGTGCACCGTTGTCTGTAGGTTGGCAAAGCGCCTGCCCGCGAAATCGATCAGCACCGGTTGGCCACCGACCACCGGGAAAGCCATCAGTCGAGTAATCGCAGCGATAATTCACGCAGGAGGGTTTGGCGTGAATGTCCGAGATCGGCGAGTCGCAGCGCGGGCAGCGCATCCGTTTCTTTCCAGTTCTGAGAGAGGGGAAGGTCGTCCACGTTTTGCAGCGTTGCGCTCATCGTCAGACTTCGTCCTGCATGTCTGTCAGATGGTCGAATGAGGGGAGGCGTCGGTCCGATCCCCGGCGGTACCTGCAGAGAGGATTTTCAGACAGGAATGCTGCGATAGGTGGTTAAGGTCCCTCGGATGTCGTTAGGAACTCGTTAACCATAAATCTCCTTAATGCGCAGGCACAGTTCGCGAGGAGACGGTGCGAGAGGCGGAGACGATGGGCAGCATCATCAAGTTCCCGGTGAATGCGGCGGCACGCCGGCTGGGCGTGGATGTGGTCCTGCAACCTCGCGAACTATCAGCACAAATCCTGATCCTTCCGGTGATCCGTATCGAACGTCACGTCGATGACAGAAGCGGCGGGCGTGGTCCGGAAGAAGGTACTGCGCCGGGTCGTCGCCGTAAGCGTCGTGCGCGGTCCTGATCGCGGAAGTTGGAGCATGTCGATGATGCGCACACCGAGCCGCATACGGTTTCGGAGGATGGCTCCGGTTTTCGCATCTGCGATTGTCCTCAGCGCGACGCTCGGCGGTTGCGCCGGAGGGGATTTCGGCCGCACGCGAAACAACGCCGTCACCGACGACATGCATCGCTGGGTGGGCATCGAGGCCACCGGCAGCGTCGGTCTGAAGTCATCCGAATTCCAGCTCACCGATCTCGAGCGGCAATTGCGCGATCAGGCCTATCCCTTGATCGAGCCGCCGCATTCGCGTCCGCTGTGGAAGAGCGTGTTCGGCGATTACAAGTCGATTGAAGCGCCGTGGCGGCAGAACGTCGTGTTCGACCGCACGGCCTACGGGAAGCTTCTGATCGACGAACCTCATCGCTCCCATTCATCGCGCTACGCGGTGCTGATGGACGATGTGCGCAATGACATCCTGCGCTTCGAGGGCTTCTACGCCACGGCGATGCGTGTCACCGAGCTTGACCGCAAGCGTGCGGCCAGCCTCAAGCTCGTGTCAGGCCTGCAGCCAAATGAACGCCTCGACGCCAGTGCACGCATGGATGAGAATGCGTTGATCGTGCAATGGGTCGAGCAATGCCTGCAGCGGCGCGTGTCGTCCTATAAATGGGCGCTGGAACGCCTCGTGATTCATGCGCCCGACAATATGGCGGCAAGTGCCGACATGCTGATCAACGAACTCGCCTCGCAGGCCGATGCAGCAGCGGGCACGCTCGTATCCGCGCGCCCGGGCAGGGCACTTCGTGTCGGCGGATGATCGTAGGGCGGATTAGCGAAGCGCAATCCGCCGTTCTTCGCCACATCAAGGATTACGCTTCGCTAATCCGCCCTACGGCAGGCGCACTCGCTTTCTCGTCTGCGCTCTTGCCGTGCTCATCAGTCGTCTCCACCCGTCGCCCCAGAATTTGCCGCGCGCCCTTGCGTGAGAACGGCTGCACGATCTGACCGATGAAATCCGGCACGACCTTGCCGCTGATGCCGAGCCGGTCGGGCGAGGCTTTGTCCGGGTTGAGATAGGTGCCGAACACATGATCCCAGATCATGATGTTTTCGCAATAATTGCTGTTGCCCTCTTTCAGAGTCTTGGAGTGATGCCAGCGATGCAGCTTTGGTGTCGCAAACACCGGATCGAACAGCGGGGTGCGCGCTTCCACGTTGCAATGGGTCAGCAATCCCGTGATCGCCGTCACCGCACCGACCCACAGGAACACCTGGAGCGGCGCATCGAGCAGATAGAGCGGGATCTGGCTGAGTGCCGTCTTGATCAGCGAGTCCACCACATGGAAACGTCCGGTATTCACGACCCAGAGCCTGATGACGCTGTGGTGAAGGGCGTGAAAGCGCCAGAAGAACAGATTTTCATGCGCAATGCGATGCGACCAGTAGAGGCCGAATTCGGCAATCACCAGCGCAAGAACGACCTGTGCAATCAGTGGCCAATGTGTCGGCCACAGCTGTGAGACATGGTCCTCGGTGCGAGTCACGGTCGCGACCGCCATCGGTACGATCGACGTGGCGGCGATCGCGAGCTGCGCCGCGCCCTTGGTGAGCAATGTATGTCCAATATCGTTCAGCAGTTCGCCGTCATGTTCGAGCCATTCTGCGCGGTGCGGCGTGGTTCGTTCGAGCAGAAAGATCGCGCCCAGCAGCGCCGCGTAGACGGCGTTGAACCACATGATGGGCGCGGTGCTGGCAAAGGCGAAGCCTGCACCGACGAGCGCGCCGAAATAAAGCAGTGGCCACCAAACGAGAGAGAGGGGATAGGAAACCTTCGTTTCCGCCGTGGCCTGATCGTGATGCATGTGAGTTCCGGTCCGGTCGATTCGCCGTGTCATGGGATCGACACGCAGCATCGCCGATATGGATGGCAGGCAGATTACGCGTGTTCTCCGCCTGAAACTTTTCCATGCGGAAAGATGTCACGGGCGTCGCCTCGTATTCCTCTCCATGGAGCGTGGGGAATGTGAGCTCTGTTCCCGTCATTTTGTGGCGAGAACAGATGGCCGGTCAGGTTTTTCTGAGCTTACCGTTTCGTTGGCGCTGCCGGCTGATCGGTTTGAACGCGGCAATTCGCGGCGGTCAGCGAGGCTTGTGCCTGGGTCATCAAGCCGGGTTCCGCAGCCAGTGCCTTTAATACGATCAGTCCGGTCTCGCTGGGCGAGTCGATGATCAGCCGGTCGGCGGCGGTGACATCCTCTTCCTCGGGCAGCGCTTCGTGCTGCGCTTCGGTCATCAAGTCCAGCTCGATGACGCGGCGGCCTGCAGAACGGTCATTGATGGCGTAATAGGCGACGTCACTGCGGGTATAGAACGACACCGACGTATAAGACTGGCTCACCGGTACCGTCAGCTTGATCGGCCCCTTGGACAGATCGTAACGGCACACCGCCATCGCGAAAGCGGGGTCCATGAAGGGCAGCAGTGCATTTGTCGGATTGGTCTGCGCCAGCGGCGTCACCGTATTTTCCTTGGTCACCGCCGCGATCCGCGAATAGGCGTCCTGGGTGGCGATGCGCGGCAGCGCCAGCACGCTGACCAGGTGCACCACCCCGCCGAGCAGCAGGCCGCCGATGATGGTGAACAGCAGCCGGATCATGATGGACAGTCCATCGTAACGATAGCCGGCATCGGCGCGTCCTTCTGGCTGCGCGTCGCAACACCGACCGGCGTATCGTAAAGGCGCAGCGCCAGCACATAGCGATCGATGCCACTCGTCGGCAGCCAGTTGCCGGCGCGCGAACGCGCGGCGATACGAACCTCGAATGCGCCGTCGGCACTGCGCACGACTTCCTGGCTGGTGAAACCGTAGCGATCCAGCGTGTTGGCGACGAGGCGGCCTTTGGTATCGTACAGCGTCAGCGTCCAGAAGCGGGCCGGCGGGGTGACACCGCTGATCGCCACATCGCAGCGGCCGTCGAGCGGTTTCTTGTTGTCGTCGGTCATGGCCGTGAAAGTGATGCCGTCGCCGGTGCCGATCGGCAACTCGCCGGAGCGCGCGATGCCCGCACGGGCATAGGGGTCGATCTCATTCGAACCGCTGCGCGGCCGCGCGGTCCACGAGCCAATGGTGAGCGTGCCGAGATCGACGCCGCGCGTGGCCGTCGTCCATGTCAGGCCGAGGCCGACGCCAGCTGCGATGGCAAGCGCCAGAAGCGTGAGGAAGATCAGCCGCACGTAGCCACCACCATCTTTTCAGAACGACGCTCAGCTTGATGAATACGTGTCCCCGACGCGATGCGGCATTTCAAGTGAAGCGAAACTTCGCGATGCGGCACTTTGCGCCGCATCGCATCCGGGACACGATCCCATCGAGATGACATACGCTCAAGCATTAATTCTTGCGGGTGGGAACAGGGGTGGGCTTCGGGGAGGCATCGCCTGCTGCCGCATAGTTTTCCGGGAAGGCGAGCGTGGTCGAGGCACGTGGCTTCATCGGCTCTTCATTCGCGGAAGTGTTGCCGATCGTGCGTCCGGCATCGTCCAGCATCTTTTCCACGCGCAGCAGGATGTCGGCGCCGCGCCGCGTCAGCACCGGTGGCGGACCGGGCTTTTGCTCCTGCGCATTCGCCGCCATCGTGGACGAGGCAGCTGCGGCCGGATTGCGCGTGCCCATGCCCACGCCCGGTAGTTCGCGCACCTCAATGCCCTGATGCGCGGCGACCATGATGTCGTGCCAGGTCTGTGCCGGCAGCGAGCCGCCGGTCATACGGTTGGTCGGCGAATAGTCGTCGTTGCCGTACCAGACGGCGGCAGCGAAGTTGCCGGTGTAGCCGACGAACCAGGCATCGCGATAGGCATTGGTGGTGCCGGTCTTGCCTGCGGTGGGGATGCCATCGAGCGCAGCGCGGCGTGCGGTGCCTTCGCTCACCACATGGCTCATCATCTCTGCCATGTCGGCAGCGACGGAGGCGGGGATGGCCTGGGTCGGCTTCGGTCCGTCGCGGTCATAGCGCCAGACCAGATCGCCGGCGCCGGTGCGAACTTCCAGCACCGCATGCGGTGACACCGCACGGCCCTTGTTGGGGAAGGTGACATAGGCGGTCGCATGCTCGAGCACCGAGACCTCGGTGGAGCCGATCGGGAGCGATGGCGTATCGAGCAACGGAGCCTTGATGCCGAATTTGCGCGCGGTCTCGACAATCTTCGCACGGCCCGCTTTCGGGCTGCCCTTGCCGAGCGCGATAGAGAGCTTCACCGGCACCACATTGATCGAACGCGTGATCGCCTGGGTTAGCGTGACATTGCCCGAATAGGAGTGGCCGTAATTCTGCGGGCACCAGTTGCCGATGCAGACCGGGCCGTCGAGGATCACCGATTTCGGCGTGTAACCGTTCAAGAGCGCCGTGGTGTAGACATAAGGCTTGAACGACGAGCCAGGCTGGCGCATCGCGTCCACCGCGCGGTTGAACTGGCTGGCGCCATAGTCGCGGCCGCCCACCATGGCGCGGATGCCGCCGTCGAGATCGGCCACCACGGTGGCCGCCTGCGTCGCGTGATAGTCGCGGCCGAACTGACGGAGCTGGTTTTCAACCGCAGCTTCGGCGGCGCGCTGCACGTTCATGTCGATGGCGGTGCGCACCACGAAGACGCGCTCCACATAGGATTTCGGAAACGTGTCGACGAGCCGGCGCATCTCGTCGAAGGCCCAGTCGAGATAGTAGTTTGGCGACACTTCCTGGCGGCGATCGACGGCGACGGCCGGATTGCGGCGGGCGCCGAACACCTGGCCCTCGGTCATGAAACCGGCATCGACGAGATTGTCGAGCACCTGATTGGCGCGGGCGCGGGCGGCAGGCAGGTTGATGTGCGGCGCGTATTTGGTCGGCGCCTTGAACAGACCGGCGAGCATCGCGGCTTCCGCGAGCGTCACGTCGCGTGCCGACTTGTTGAAGTAGAAATGCGCGGCGCCGTCGACGCCAAAGGTGCCGCCGCCCATATAGGCGCGGTCGAGATAGAGCTTCAGAATTTCATTCTTGGTGAGACGGGTCTCGAGCCAGATTGCAAGGAACGCTTCATTGACCTTGCGTTCGATGGTGCGCTCATTGGTCAGGAACAGGTTCTTGGCGAGCTGCTGGCTGATGGACGATCCGCCCTGGCGCACGCCGCCGGCCTGCGCATTGGTGACCAGCGCGCGTGCGGTGCCGGCGATATCTATGCCGAAATGATCGTAGAAGCGGCGGTCTTCGGTGGCCAGCGTCGCCTTGATCAGGCTGTCCGGGAAGTCTTCCAGCGGGATCGAGTCATTGTGCTTGATGCCGCGGCTGCCGATCGGATTGCCATAGCGGTCGAGGAAGGTGACGGCGAGATCGGATTTCTTCAGCCAGTCCTCGTCGGCGGTTTCGCGGAACGCCGGCTGCGCCAGCGCGAGCATCAGCACGAGGCCACCGAGACCGAGGGTGGCGGCTTCCGACAGCGGCTCGATGAACAGCCAGCGCTTCCAGCTTCCCACATGGAACCTGTCCATGAAGGTCGCGTAGCGCTCCCACAGCTCCCGGGTACCGCGGCCGGAGGAGAACAGGCCGGAATCGATGCGTGCGTCGAGATCCAGCAGGAAGTGCCGGATTTTTGTGATCCACTTCGACGGGTCGATTGTCGGCACCTGGGGCCTTGGTATCGTTGCAGCGAAAGCCTCGCCCCCGAATGGGCCAAGCCGGCGTCTGTTGCGCAATCATTACGGCATCCCGGCGGCAGTGTTGCGGCACCGGAGACTCGGTAAAGTTTTAGCCGAGGAGGGGCGATAAACCAATGGTGGGGCAGTACAATTGCTGCTCAAGGCTAACGCCGCTAGAAGGGCGTTTCACTGCAGATTGGACTTATTCGACAGATGACCGCGCGTCCGCCCCGTCCCTCCGCGCAAGAGGGAATGTTCTGGAAAACCAAGACGTTGGAAGAAATGTCCGACGCGGAATGGGAGAGCCTGTGCGACGGCTGCGGGCGCTGCTGCCTGAACAAGCTGGAAGACGAGGATACCGGCCGGATCTACTACACCCACATCTCCTGCAAGCTCCTGGATGCCGGCCTATGTGCCTGCAAGGACTATCCAAATCGCTCCGACCAGGTGCCCGATTGCGTTCGTTTGACACCGGACAACGTTCGCAGCTTGAGCTGGCTGCCGCTCAGTTGCGGTTACAAGCTCGCCGCTGAAAAGCGCGATCTTTATTGGTGGCATCCGCTGATTTCCGGCAGTTCCGAGACCGTGCATGAGGCCGGCGTTTCGGTTCGCGGGCGCGTGGTGGCCAGCGAGGAAACCGTGCCGGACGAGGAGCTCGAGGATCATATCGTGTCGTGGCCCGCGCAATTGCCGCGCAGGGCGAAACTGAAGAAGCGGCCCGCCTAGCGCGCAGTGCTGAACCCGCGGAAAGCTGCCGGATATGGCTTGCTGCCCAACGGCACGGCCTCTATGAGGGGCGCTGGAGCCTCGTCGTACGGGGCCAAGCGAGGCAGCAATCGGTTCGGATGACGGCAACGCCTAAACTCTCGCTCATCGTCATCACCAAGAACGAGGAAGCCGCGATTGCGCGGTGCCTCGGCTCGGTGTCATTCGCCGACGAGATCATCGTCGTCGATAGCGGCAGCACCGATGCCACGGTGGATATTGCCAGATCCTTCGGCGCGGAGGTCATCGTCACCACGGACTGGCCGGGCTTCGGGCCGCAGAAGGCGCGGGCGCTGGAGCGGGCGCGTGGCGAATGGGTGCTGTCACTCGATGCCGATGAGTGGCTGGATGCGGAGGCGGTCACGCCGCTGAAGGCGGCTGTCGCCGCGGCCGACGCGCCGGCGGCCTACCGCATGTCGCGACGCTCGCGCTTTTGCGGCAGCGTCATCCGCCATAGCGGCTGGTCGCCGGATTATGTCACGCGGCTGTTCCGGCGCGGGCAGGCGCGGTTCTCCGACGATCTCGTGCATGAGCGCGTGATCGTCGATGGCGAGGTTCGCACCGCGAGCTTCCGCATCGAGCATGACAGCATCACCTCGCGCGCCGATGCCGAGGACAAGATCGTCCGTTATTCCACCGCCGCAGCGCAGCAGATGTTTTCGCGCGGCCGACGCGCCGGCGCCATGCAGGCGCTGCTGCACGGCTCGGCCGCTTTCATCAAGACGTTCGTTCTCCGTGCCGGTTTCCTTGACGGTGCTGCAGGGTGGCATGTCGCCGATTACAATTGCCGTTACGCCTATGAGAAATGGCGCCGGCTGGCGGAGCTGAGCCGTCACGCCTGATCACGCATGCGCGAGCGACCGCCCGCGGCGGGATGCTCCCATGCAATGAAACAACTGTCGCGCGCGCCTCGGGAAGCATAGATTTTCGCAGAGATGCCGGCGCGTGCGTTTCTGCGTCGCTGACGGCGCGACTTTTCAGTGCATCGAAGAGTTCATGAACAAGATCGAACGCCAGTGCCGCGGCTCCGCCGACGGCCAGCCCTTGTCCGACGATAGCTGGTCTGAAGATTTCCGGCCCGACCATCTCCGGTCCGACGTCCTTCTTGCCGACGACATTGCCGAAGAACTCTCGCGCATTCCCACCGAAGCGATCGACCTTGAACACGCGCCGCCGCCGGTGGCTTCCGCATCGCTCTCGCCCGCCGAAGTCCGCAGTATCCTGATCAGCCTTCTGATGGCGATGTTCCTGGCGGCGCTCGACCAGACCATCGTCGCGACGGCGTTGCCGACCATTGGTCGGCAATTCGGCGATGTCTCCAATCTCTCCTGGGTGATAACAGCCTATCTGCTCGCTTCCACCGCGGTGGCGCCGGTGTTCGGCACCCTGAGCGACATCTATGGCCGCCGTGCCACCATCATCGCGGCGATGGCGATGTTCATGGTCGGCTCCGTGCTGTGCGCGCTGGCACCGAACATGCTGGTGCTGATCATTGCCCGCGCGCTGCAGGGCCTCGGTGGCGGTGGCATTTTGCCGATCGTGCAGACCATCATCTCCGATGTCGTGTCGCCGCGCGAGCGCGGCCAGTATCAGGCTTATTTCAGCGGCGTGTGGGTCTCGGCCGGCATCGGCGGCCCGATCCTCGGCGGCATCTTCGCCGAGCATCTGCACTGGTCGATGATCTTCTGGATCAACATCCCGCTCGGCATCGGCGCGCTCGCGCTCATGCTGCCGAACATGAAGAAGATTCCGGTCTTCCATCGCCGCCGCAAGGTCGACTGGCTTGGCGGCGTCCTGCTGATGATCTCCGCCGTCGCCTTCATGCTGGCGCTGACCTGGGGCGGCACGCGCTTCTCGTGGCTCTCGCCGACCATCATCGCGCTGCTCGGCGCTGCCGTCGCCATTGGCTTCGCCTTCGTCTGGCACGCCATGCATACCGATCAGCCGTTCCTGCCGCTGTCCCTGATCGGCGGACGCGTGGTGCCGTATGCCATGGCGGCCGGCGGCTGCTGCATGGGCGCGATGCTCGGTCTTACCGTGCATTTGCCGCTGTATTACGAGGTCGTCTATGGTCTCACTGCCGCTGAGGCCGGACTCGCATTGATCCCGATAGCTGCCGTCTCGGTGCTCGGCGCGCTGATCGCCGGCCGCACCATGGTGAAGGCCGTGCATTACAAGCGCATCGCCATCGGCGGCACGTCGGTGGCCGCCGCGATGGGTCTCGCCATCGCGCTGCTGACGCCGCTGCCGCTGTGGCTGCTGCTCACCATGCTCGGTATTCTCTCGGTAGGCCTCGGCATGATCTTTCCGGTCAGCCTCGTGTCGATTCAGAATGCGGTGCCACGACCGCAGGTCGGCACCGTAACAGGCGCCATGAACTTCTTCCGCGCGCTGGTGTCGTCATTCACCGTCGCCGCCTTCACCACGGTCCTGCTCATGGCGTTGGGGCCGAATCTCGCGATATCGGGCGAACACGCGCAGGCGACGCAGGCGATCGCCCGCGAGGAAATGATCACGGCGTTCCGCTATGTGTTTGAGTCCGCGGCGGCGATGCTCGCACTCGCTGCGTTGTTCCTGATATTGATGGAAGAGCGCCCCCTGGCGGGGCCGGCGAAGCAGGCGGCCAGCGTGGTGTCGGAGTAGACGGAGATCGCGCATCGCATTTGCAGATAGTTACCGCACGATTAATTCATAATTGACGCTGTTTGGGAACTTCACTGCAACTTCTCGCAGCTAGGGTGACGGTCATTGCCAGGCACGGTGACGGAAGAAATCCGCACCGGATTGAGGAGGCCGAAGTGCTGCGTTTGATTTCGACATTTGCAAAAGACGAGTCCGGTGCGACCGCCATCGAATACGCGCTGATCGCCTGTGGCATCAGCCTCGCGATTATTGCTGCCGTGCAGGGGCTCGGCACGACGCTCAATGGCCGTTACGCTGACGTCAACGCGTCACTGAAATAGGACGGGCGACGGCGGCCCGATCCTCGTCCGCGGCGTCGGCTTGCCCGAACGCAATATCGTGAAGGTTCTGTCCGACGCGACGATGCGGCCTATATGTAGCTGCGCGGCATTCGCCGCGCATTTTCATATGAGGCATATCGATGACCCTCTATTTGCGATGGGCTGCGTCCGCCGGGCTGGCCGCTTTCCTGTTTATCGTTGCGGCGCCGACGCCGTCTCCTGCGGCCGGCGCGCAATATTGTATTGCTCAAAGCAGCGCCAATGGCCCGGCCGCCTATGTCGGCAACTGCATCTATTCCGATTATCAGCAGTGCGTCGCTGCCGCGGTCGGAACGCGCGGCAATTGCGTGGGCAATGTCGAATATCGCGGCGGTGCCGATGCGGCGCCGGCGCGTCCGCGTCGCGGGCGCTGACCGGAGCGCTTCACATGAATACGCGTCGTGTATCGCTCCTCGCTGTCGCCATGCTGGCAGTATGCCTTGCCGATGGTGCGGCCGAAGCCCGGCCGGCACGATCGGTGGGATCCGCCATTCCGCCATTTTGCGTGCTCACCGGCGGCCCCCGTGGCCCCGGAAGCCTGCCGCAGATCTGCCGGTTCTTCGATTATCGGCAATGCCTGCAGGCGGCAGCGGAGCTGCGCGGCAATTGCGTGGTGAACGTGGACTATCCCGGCAAGATCACCAGCGCCCCCGGCGCGGCCTGGTCGCAACCGGAGCGGTGAGGCAACCTCCTGAGCGCGCAGCCGAATCCGCTGGATGCAAGATTTATTTCCGATCTAAGATTTTATGCCTTGACAGCGTCGCGCTGCCCGGATAGGTTTACGGCATGCTCCACAAGTGGGTTTCGAGACGGTCGCCTTAGCGGCAGCGTCGCGAACCGGCGGAGTTCTCCCTCGTTTCGATAGCACCTGTTACCGGAACATCACCTTCCATGGTGCGTTGCGTTTGGGCAAGGCGCCGGTGCGTGCCTATTTCACGAGGTGCCGAAAGGCACCCGGGCGAGGTGTGACGTCGCCCGAGCAGAGCGAGGACGCCATGGCAACGAAGCAGAATGGACAGATCGTCGAAACCCCGACCGAGGCTCGCCAGGCCGAGCCGGGGCCGTCGGTGCTCGCGTTGCTGTCGATCAGCATCGGTCTGGCCGTGATCATCCTGGCGATCGTGTGGTTCGTGTTTTTCCGGACGTAAACCCGATCAATCCAAGGTGAATGTCAGCAGGGGAGTCCATTATGGCCAGGACATCGAAAGCCCGCCCGGCAGAGAAGCCGGCGCGGGCTTCTTCTTTGGATGGTGACGCGATCGAGGGGGACGATGCGGAGGCCCGCAGGCTCGCCGGCATCGCGCTGCGCAAGAAGACCGTCGCCGCCACCATGGTCTATGCCGGGCTCGGATTGCGGGCGAGCGACCGGGCGCTCAAGCTCGCAGCCAAAAAGCCGGCAGCCAGAAAGCCGGCGGCGAGCAAGACGCCTGCCGCGACGCCGTCCGCAAAGACACCGCGCGCCGCGGCATCGCTGAGGCCCGCCGCACGCAAGCGGCTGCGAACGCATTCGCAGTTCATCCAGCGCATCGCCGATACGATCGCCGGCCAGCTCGACCAGATCGACGCCATCACCCGCGCGCCCGGCCGCAGCGAGACCGGACCCAGCGAGGCCGAACGCCATGCGCGCACGGTGGCGGCGCTGGCGCGCGTGGCGGCGGAACTGCGCAAGGAGCGGGAAGCCGACCGGAGACGTGCAGATGATGACCACCGATCCGCCGATTCCGATCGGCCGCGCGACCTGGACGAACTCCGTGAAAGGCTTTCTCGCCGTCTGGAAGCGCGGCTCGGACGCGGATCGGCTGTTCCTGTGGGAGACGATGCAGCCGTCGGAACTCGACTTCCTGATTGAAGACTGCTGGCCGGTCTTCGCGCATCCGCATCAGGTGCCGCCGGTCGGCGCGCCGAATGGCGAACCATGGCTGACCTGGCTGCTGATCGGTGGACGCGGCGCGGGCAAGACACGCGCCGGCGCCGAATGGGTGCGCGCGCAGGCGCTGGGCCGGCCGCCCTTCGCCGAGCGCGCGACCGGCCGCATCGCGCTGGTGGGCGAGACCGAGCACGATGTGCGTGAAGTCATGATCGAGGGCGTGTCGGGTATTCTCGGCGTGCATCCGCGCGGCGAACGGCCGGTATGGTCGCCATCGCGCAGACGGCTGCAATGGGAGAACGGGGCGATCGCCGAGGTGTTCTCCGCGGAAGATCCCGAAAGCCTGCGTGGACCGCAATTCCATTGTGCATGGCTGGACGAGATGGCGAAGTGGCGGCAGGCCGAGGCGGCCTTCGACATGCTGCAATTCGGACTGCGGCTCGGGCAGCATCCACGGCAGTTGATCACCACCACGGCACGGCCGACCGCACTGCTCAAGCGCCTGCTCGCCGATCCCTCCACCGCGGTGACGCGGGCAGGGACCGCGGCGAATGCGTTTCATCTCGCACCGACCTTCCTGCGCCATGTGCTGGCGCGCTATGCCGGCACGCGGCTCGGGCGGCAGGAGCTGAACGGCGACATCATCGACGACCGGCCGGATGCGCTGTGGTCGCGCGCCATGCTGGAGCAGTGCCGCGTGGATGCGGCGCCCTGTCTGCAGCGCATCGTGGTCGCCGTCGATCCGCCGGCGACATCGACGAAGCGCGCGGATGCCTGCGGCATCGTGGCGGCGGGGCTGAGCGAGAACGGCACCGTCTATGTGCTCGCCGACGACAGCGTGCATGGCGCCACGCCGACCATGTGGGCCAGCAAGGCGATTGCATTGTGGCGGCGGCTCGAGGCGGATGCGCTGGTGGTCGAGGTCAATCAGGGCGGCGACATGGTGCGGACTGTCATCAACGAGATCGATGCGGGCGTGGCGGTGACACCGGTGCGCGCCACGCGCGGCAAATGGCTGCGCGCCGAGCCGGTCGCCGCGCTCTATGAGCAGGGCCGCGTCCGCCATGTCGGCGCGTTCGCCGCGCTGGAAGACGAGATGTGCGATTTCGCGAGTTCGGGATTGTCGAACGGCAAATCGCCGGACCGGCTGGATGCACTGGTCTGGGCCGTGTCCTCCCTCGCGCTCGGACGGCGCGGCGACGGGCCTCGGATCAGGACGCTGTAGTTCTTGTCCCGGGCGCGATGCAGCGCATTTGCGCTGCCTCGCAGAACCGGGACCGTATCAAACTCCAGAGCTTCGTGCGGTCCCGGCTCTGCGGGGCCGCGTCCGGGACAAGGCAAGGATAGACTCATGTTCGAACGCCTGAAAGCCTATCTCGCGGCGCCGGAGACCAAGGCGTCGCGCACGGCAAAATTGCTCGCGTTGCAATATGAAGGCCGCGCGCGCTGGACGGCGAAGGATTACGCCTCGCTGGCGCGCGAGGGCTACATCGCCAATGCCATCGTGCATCGCGCCGTGCGGCTGATCGCCGACAACGCGGCGGCGTGCCGCCTCATCGTGTTCGACGGCGCCGAGGAGAGCGAGGCGCATCCGCTCGCGCAGCTGCTGGCGCGGCCCAATCCGCGGCAGGACGGCAGCGTGTTCTTTGAGACGCTGTATGCCCATCTCCTGCTCGCCGGCAACGCCTATATCGAGGCGGTGACGCTGGATGAGCGCGTGCGCGAGCTTCATGCGCTGAGGCCGGATCGCATGAAGCTGCTCGCCGGCAGCGATGGCTGGGCCGAGGCTTACGAATACAGCGTGAGCGGCCGCAGCCTGCGCTTCGACCAGGCCGCGGCGCGTGTGCCGCCGATCCTGCATCTGACCTTCTTCCATCCGCTCGACGATCACTACGGTCTGGCGCCGATCGATGCGGCGGCGACGGCGCTGGACACGCACAACGCCTCGACGAAATGGAACAAGGCGCTGCTGGACAATGCGGCGCGGCCGTCCGGCGCGCTGGTCTATGCCGGGCCGGACAGCGCCGTGCTGTCGGACACGCAGTTCGACAGGCTCAAGCACGAGCTGGAGACCAATTATCAGGGCGCGGCGAATGCCGGCCGGCCGCTGCTGCTGGAAGGCGGCCTCGACTGGAAGCCGATGGCGCTGACGCCGAAGGACATGGATTTCCTCGAGGCCCGCCACACCGCCGCACGCGAGATCGCGCTGGCCTTCGGCGTGCCGCCGATGCTGCTCGGCATTCCCGGCGACAACACCTTTGCGAATTTCGCCGAAGCCAATCGCAGCTTCTTCCGCCAGACCGTGCTGCCGCTCGCCGCACGCACCGGCCACGCGCTGGCGCAGTGGCTGGCCGGCGAATATGGCGAGACCATCCGCGTCGAAATCGACACCGACCGCATCGACGCCCTGGCGGGCGACCGCGTCGCGCTGTGGGAGCGCGTCAACGCCGCGAATTTCCTGACGCTGAACGAGAAACGCGAAGCGGTGGGCTACGCGCCGGTGGAGGGCGGGGACCGGTTGGGATAGAGTGATAGAACCGTGTCCCGGGCGCGCTGCAGCGCAGGCGATGCGGCGCATCGCCGACAACGCTGCTGCGCAGAACCGGGACCGTGTAAAGCTCGGCGTTGCAAAGCTCGGCGTTTGTTGCGGTCCCGGCTCTGCGAAGCGGCATCAGCATGCCGCATCGCGTCCGGGACACGATGTCATCAAAGCGGAAATTGCTTGAGGTTCGCCGGATGCCGCTGACTTACGTCATTCCCGATCTGCACGGCCGCAGCGATCTGCTGGATCGCGCGCTGGCGCGGATCGATGCGCATGCGGCGGGGAATGCGCTGACGCTGGTGGTGCTCGGCGATTACGTGGACAAGGGGCCGGATTCGCGCGGGGTGATCGCGCGGCTGCGGGCAGCGATGCCGCCGCTGTGGCGCACCGCGATGCTGAAGGGCAATCACGATGCGCTGATGGCGGCGGCGCTGCGCGGCGACATCGCCATGGATGACTGGATGGCGAAAGGCGGCGACACCGCGCTCGCATCCTATGGCGGCGATGCCGCCGAGGTGCCGGTGCATGACATCGCCTGGCTCGACGGCCGGCCGTTGTTCTATGAGGATACGCATCGGGTCTATGTGCATGCCGGCGTCGATCCCCTGTTGCCGCTGCGCCAGCAGGAGGCATCGGTGCTGCTGACCAAGCGCTATGCCGATGACGACGACAGCGGGCTTGGCGGCAAGCATGTGGTGCATGGCCATGACCGCCGTCGCGACGGGCCGCTGCTGCTGGCCCATCGCAGCAATCTCGACACCAGCGCATGGACCACCGGGCGGCTGGTGATCGGCGTGTTCGACGACGAGGTGCCGGGCGGCCCGGCGGAGCTGATCGCGGTCACGCCGTAACGACGACGCGACGCTGCGGCTGATGCCGTGTCTCTTCTCACATCCGGACTGTGCATGCGCTGCCCCGCAGGGGGCGGTGTGCCTGCAGCTGCGTGAATGCCATGACCGTCATCTCCGATCTCATCGAGACGTTTCTCACCCGCGGCGATCTCGCGCATCTGGCGCTGTTCCTGTGGGCATCGGTGGCGAGTCTGGCGGCGCTGTTCGCGCTGCGCGAGCTGGCCGGCGCGTCCCGGCGGTTCGACGAATTCGTGCGCCAGCTGGCGCTCTTCAATCGCCGCATCGGACGGCGCGGGCATAAGGCCGACAACGACATCGATGCTGACGGCGAACGCTGAAGATCGCGCTTCGGAGGGGAACGATGGATAGCCTGCATGACGTGCTGCGTGCGATCCGGCCGGAGGCCAAGACCGCGAAAAATCATCTGAGCGTGATCAGCGAATTTCTCGCCCATCTCGACCAGCTACAGCGCCAGACGGCGCGGATATCGCCGCCCGCCAGGCCGAAGCGGCGCGGAAAGTAGTTCTTTTCCCTCCCCCTGGCGAGGCAAAGCCTCGCGACGCGGGGTCTGGCGGACGAATTCGTCCGTCATGGTGGATCGATCGCGACGGGTGGGGTGTCTCCACACGCGACGTCACGCGTGGTGCCCCCTCCCGGCTTCGCTCTGTGAGCTTCGCCGTGGCTCGCCCTGACCCACCACGGACGAATTCGTCCGTCGGACCCCACTGCGCACAGCTTCGCTGTGCTGGAGGGGAGGGACGTTACCGCCTGTGCCCGACATTCATCTTCATCGTCCCGAGGCCGCTCATGCTTGCCCCGTCGCCTGCACCTACGCGTCTGGCGCTGACGCCGGACGGGATCATCGAGGGCTATGCCTCGCTGTTCGGCGCCGTCGACCAGGCGCGCGACATGGTGATGCCCGGCGCCTTCCGGCTGACGCTGCAGCAGCGCGGCCTGCGCAGGATTCCGATGCTGTTCCAGCACGACCCGTCGGAGCCCATCGGCGTCTGGCTGGAGCTGCGCGAAGACATGCGCGGATTGTGGGCGCGCGGCAAACTCATTCCCGACGTGGCGCGGGCGCGCGAACTGCTCGCGCTGCTGCAGGCCGGCGCGGTGGATGGCCTGTCGATCGGCTATCGCACCCGGCACGGCGCCATCGATCCGAAGACGCGCATCCGCCGGCTGCATCAGGTCGATCTCTGGGAGATCTCGCTCGTCACCTTCCCGCTGCTCGACGGCGCCCGTGTCGAAGCGGTGAAGCAGTCGCGGCTGCGCACGGTGGCCGAGCGCGAATGGCAGCAGCTGACCGGTTCAGGTGCCGGCGCGGACGCACCGCCGGCGGCTGCGCGGCGCGGGAGAGCGGTGTGCTCACTGCACTCCCGCGCCGCACGGAAAGCGGCATTCCGCGGCATTGTGACGGGAGTGCTCCGATGACCCATCATCTCGGCGGTGGCTCAACGCCGCTGTCGTCACGCTATCTGCGCCCCGATGCCAGCCGTTACGTGCGGCCAGATGGGGCGCGGTTCATCCGCCCGGATATCGTGCGAATCCTGGCGCCGGGAACGATCTTGCCCGACGTCTTGCCTCGGACCGATCTCAAATACAGAGCGGATCAGCGTCGCATTCCCGCCGGGCAGCCCGGCGGTGGGCGTTGGGCCGACATGCTGACTTGGCTGATCTGGGGCGTGCCGCCATCCAGCGCGAATGACGAGCAGGATGACGATGGTGACGAGGGCGATGACGAGGAAGATGACGAGGAAGGTGGCGATATAGACGTCAGTGATGATGTGTTTCGCAACGCTTATGCCGGCGCCGGAGATGAAGTCGTTGTCAGCGACGGTGACTTCATCCCATCGGATACGACCGAAGCGTTCGTTGATGCTCAGACACAAGATACTGATCCTGAAACCGGCGAGCTGATCCGCGTTGGGGGAAGTAACAGCCCTATTCTCAATGAGTTTGGCGAGCCATATTACAAGAGCGGCGGACACCACGAGATGCCACGGGCGGTTTACGAAAAATGGGATCTTGCTCCTGAAACTCGTCGGGTATTTGGTGAATCTACAACGGGGAGTTTGCCGAAAGACCGGATGCCGGTGACTCCGAATGGAGAACTTCGAGGGCATTTTTGGGATCGTGCTCATCGCGAATACAACGACGCCGTATCGGATCTTAGTGATAAATTTTTCAGAGAGAATGATATTATGGAAACGCGGAGAATGACGCCCGATCAGGCGAGAGATCTCCTGAAAGAGATTCGAGAATCCGATGAGCCGAAGATCAGGGATTTCAATCGTGCTATGCGATCGATCGGCCGGATATTCAGAAGCGGCTCAGGTCGGGGCAACCAATAGAGGATGTCATGGCTGAATGGAGTAATCCACCGCTCGATCCTGTCTTTACGATCTTGCTTGATCGTATTGTTGCGCTGCTGACGCCACTTGGTACTCGCTATCAACACAACAGCCGTCGGGGCGACTATTGGGTGTCCGAGGATGATACCTGGCCAAAAATGGTAGAAGTCGAGTTCTTGAACTTGGATCTGTTGCGCCTGCCGGTAATTAAGTTACTACAGGTGTTGCTCGCCGAATATCCGGACTGGTCAATTGCCGTGCGTGTCGAGGGAATCGACGAGACAGGAAAGGGGCGAGGCATGGGGCTGATCGTCCAGTCCGATAGAATCGGCGATGAGCTCCAGCGCGAATATCTGCCAGCTATCTTTCAAGATATGCGCTTTTAATCACGAGCTATCGTAGTCCAACGCGCAGAGATTCTGCTTGCGTTACGAGACGGTCACGTAACAACCAATTTGGCAAAATCCGAGCGGTTCGTCCGTTCAGCCATTTCTTTCATCCCGTTCCGCAGCATAGCGGAGCGCTGCTTTTGCATGCCGATCACCTAGCCATTCAACATTGTCAGATGGAGGCCATCATGAATTTCGAACTTACCGACGCTGCCCCCGAGCACAAGGCCGGCTTTGCCGCGCCGCGCGAAAGCTATGACGAGTTGCGTCAGATCTTCGAGGACTTCAAGACCGCCAATGACGAGCGCTTGGCCGTGATCGAGCACAAGCGCGGCGACGTGCTGCTGGAGCAGAAGGTCGATCGCATCAATGCAGCGCTGGATGCGCAGCAGCGGCGGCTGGACGATATTTTGCTTCGGGGCGCTCGACCAGGGATAGGCGGTTCGCGCACCTCGCGCGATCATGCCGCGCGCGAGCACAAGAGTGCCTTCGATGCCTATGTGCGCGCCGGCGATGTCGAGGCGCTGCGCGCGTTCGAGACCAAGGCGATGTCGGTGGGCTCCAACCCCGATGGCGGGCATCTGGTGCCGCCCGAGCTCGAGCGCACCATCGGCGCACGGCTCATGGCGATTTCGCCGATCCGCAGTATCGCTTCGGTGCGTGAGATTTCCAGCAGCGTCTACAAGAAACCGTTCATGACGGCGGGCCCGGCGACGGGCTGGGTCGGCGAGACCGATGCGCGGCCGCAAACGGCGTCGCCAAATCTCGATGCGCTGTCGTTCCCGGCCATGGAGCTTTATGCCATGCCGGCGGCGACCGCGACGCTGCTCGACGACAGCGCGGTCGACCTCGACGAGTGGATCGCCTCAGAGGTTGAACTCGTTTTCGCCATGCAAGAGGGCGCGGCCTTCGTTGGCGGCGATGGCGTCAACAAGCCGAAGGGCTTTCTCAGCTATCCGACGGCGGCGAATGCGTCGTGGAGCTGGGGCAATCTCGGCTATCTCGCCTCCGGCGCGGCGGGCACCTTCGCGGCGTCGAATCCGTCCGACACGCTGGTCGATCTGATCTACGCGCTGAAGGCCGGCTATCGCCAGAACGGCTCCTTCGTGATGAACCGCAAGACCCAGGCGACGATCCGCAAGTTTAAGGACACGACCGGCGCGTATCTATGGCAGCCGCCTGCGCAGAGCGGCGGCCGCGCCACGCTGATGACGTTCCCGGTGGTCGAGGCGGAGGACATGCCGGATGTCGCGGCCAATGCGCTGGCGGTGGCGTTCGGCGATTTCCAGCGCGGCTATCTGATCGTGGACCGCGTCGGCGTGCGGGTGTTGCGCGATCCCTACAGCGCCAAGCCTTATGTACTGTTCTACACCACCAAGCGTGTTGGCGGCGGCGTGCAGGATTTCGACGCGATCAAGCTGCTGAAGATGGCGGCAAGCTGATAGAGCCACGATTGGCGCGGGCCACGTCGCGTTGCCCGTCGTAGGGGAGTTCAGCAATAGGTGAAGTAGTTGCAGCCGAATTGCGGTCGACCGATCAGCAGGTCCTGCGGCGCGCCGTAGTGGCTGTAATAGTAGGACACCTGCGGCGGCCCGAAATAGCGATGCACCTGCAGCGGCCCTGCCCCCTGGGGCGAATAAGTGGTGATCTTGTCCCAGGGCGGCGATTGGACCTCGAGATAACGCCCGCGGCCGGCTAGCGGCGCCGGCTCCATCGCCCTGCCGTAGTCGTTACGCGGATAGCCGGAGAGATCGGCGGCGGTCGCCGGCAGCGTCATGGCGGCGGCGATGCAGGCAAGGACGAGCGGGGGCAGCACGACGGGCATTCCTCATGACAAGCGTTTCGTCGCACGAGCGTGGTGACCACGCATCGTTGTCAGAACTGGCTTGTGTGAAGCTGACGCAGGCATGCGAGCCGCGTCGTGCCGGGGCGGTTGAAGGCCGCACGATGCAGCCAGAGCGCTGACGTCATACGCGGGCCTGACCCGCTTCTTCATTTTGTGCCGTTGCTGAAAGATGGATGGCCGGACCAGGCCCGGCCATGACGGCTTTTGAGTTTCTCTTCCCTCACTATCACTCGGATGGGTGCGCGCATGAAGGCCTGGCCGCTTCACCAGCAATGTCGGTTCGTGCGCCCAGATGCAGGACGATATTTGCGACCGGATGCCGGGCGCTATCTGACGCCGGAGCGGAAGTGGGATGGACAACCGCGAATTGAGGCGGGCGATCCAGATGGAGGGCAGTTTACGTTCGGTATGCAGGACGGAGATACGCAGTCGTTTAGTGATCCGCAGCGCCTCTATATTTATACTTCGAGAGATGAAGATGCTGAGGGGGAAGGCTCTGGCGGCGGGGGCAGCAACGGGCTGGATAGCGTCTTTACTGTAGCTAGCGGGCCTTCGGACTATCCATTCAATAACCATCCTCCGCTCGACGATCCGCCGGAGATTCCGGAAGTTAAACCGCCTCGTTCTTCTTCGGCAGCTCTACGAGTTGCGGCAAGCTGGTTGGGTCGTGCACTTGCAGTCGGCGCGTTTAAGGAAGCGGCTCTGTTCATCAGCGTACTTAGTGCGAGAGGTTGGGCGAGAGCAAAGGCGCACGAAATTGTCACTTCTCTCGATCCGCCCAAATCGATGAAAGAATTGGAAGAGGCCGTTGCCGTGCCGCGACGTGGAACGGAGTTGCATCATCACAAGATGGAGCAGCATGTGTCGAGGCAGCGCGGCATTCCACAATCCGAGATCGACGCTCCAGGAAATCGTGTTAGGATACCGACCTTCAAGCATTATGATATTACGAATTGGTACCGAACGCCTAATGAGAGGTTTGGTGGACTATCGCCGCGCCAATATCTCGCTGACAAAGCTCCTGACGAACATGCCCGTGTCGGACGGGAGGCTCTGATTCTTTTCCAGGTACTGAAGCCATGAAGCGTCGCGACATTTCGCATCAGACGGTACAGCAACTCGTTGAGAAATTTCAGGCGCTTTCGCTTGCGAAGGGCGAGGCGATCACGGGCGGTCAGATCGCTAAGGCAAGCAGGCTCTATTGGGAAATTGATGCCTTAAAGAGGGAACTGAAATCGCGTGACGGTGATCAGCGTCGTGCGCTTCACGCGCTTTATAGTCATCCAAACCCCCAAGTCCGTCTGGAAGCCGCCGATGCAACATTAGCCGTTCTTCCGGCTGAGGCGCGTGCTGCGCTGCAAATGATCATCGATCGGCATGAGTTTCCCCAGGCCGGCGACGCAGGGTTCACACTGCTGTATCTGAGCGACGGCAGATACGTTCCTGAGTGAACAACGTTGAAGGGCATACTCACTCCCCCTTCAACACAAACTTCTTCCGCAGCTCCACCGCGACATCATCCGCCATCTTCTGCGCATAGGTCGCGTGTTTAGGGGCGGTGATGACCATCGCGCGCCAGCCGAGGACGGGATCGGGGCGGACGGAGACATAGACGCCGCCCACGACGATGCGCTGGGCGATCATCTCTTCGAGTTCGGCTTCGGTCTTTTCTTGTTTGCCCAAGTGGCTTTCCTCCCGGCGGTGAAAGCTACTTCCTCATATGATGATAGGTTTCGGCTTGCCCGTTCACAAGGCGGCGAGCCGGAGAGGCTGTGAGTCTAACGTATTTTCGACCTTGATAGAACCGAGGCCGTGCAAGGCTCGGCGTTTGTTGCGGTCCCGGCTCTGCGAAGCGGCATGCCTGCGAAGCTTCGCTTCGCGTGGAATGCCGCATCGCGTCCGGGACACGATGTCATCACAGCAGAAATGACTCTCACCGCGCGGCTGAGCCGTTCGGTACGGCCTGTTCAGCAATAGCCATACCAGCCGCAGCCATAGGGCGCGCGGCTGAAGATCGTCTCCGGCCTGGTGCCGTAATAGGAGCGATAATAATACGAATTCGGCTTGCCGTAATAGCCGTGAACGATGGAGGGGATGTCCACCTCCGGGGCATAGGTGACGATGGGTTCCTCGACCGGCCTTTCCCGCTCCGCCACCACCACGCGGCGGGTTTGCGGCAGCGGCTCGGCGAACACGGCGCCGAGCCGGCTGTGGCCGGCGAGATCGGCGGCGTCGGCGGATGCCGCGCCAAGGGCGCAGGCGGCGAGGGACAGGGCGGCGAGGATGCGGTGCATGATTCGCCGAGGATAGCGGAGAAGGTTTCACGGAGATTAACGAGGCGGCGTAGGGCGGATGAGCGAAGCGTCATCCGCCCTACAGCCCTACGCCCCAGGCCTTGGCCGTCTGCACGATCCAGTCGCGGTAGAGCGTCAGCGGCGTCACGCCGGTGAGGCCGCCGCAGCCGGCGGCGTTCCTGGCGGCGGTGGACCAGGAGATCACGCCGATGACGACGCTGCGGCCGTTCTGCTGCTGCAGCACGGGGCCGCCTGAGTCGCCGGTGCAGGCGCCGATGCCGGGGCGCTCGTTATTGGTGGCGGGATCGAGCAGGCGGATCTGCAGCCGGCCGGGATGGCTGGTGGAGACGAGCTGCGCCGAACGCACCGTGCCGCCGCTCTTGCCGTCGCCGCGCGCGGCGACGCCGATGCCGGCGATGGTGTAGGCCTGCCCGGCCTCGAACGGTTCGAGCGGAATGCCGAGCGGCAGAACGGACTTGCCGGGCAGGGGATCGCTCAGCTGCAGCAGCGCGATATCGGCGCTGGCGCGATGCGCCTTGATGCCCTGGGCGTTGAAACCGGGATGATCGGCGACGCGCTTCACCGCGAGCAGCCGCGGCTGCCGGTCCGCATCATATTGCACGATCTTGTAGCTCGCGCCCGGCGAGACGCAATGCGCGGCCGACAGCACGAGGGTGGGCGCGATCAAGGTGCCCGAACAGAAATTGCCGCGCGAGCCGACAATGGTGAGCACGCTGCGGCCGAGCGCATCACTGTCGACGCCGGCGCCGCCGACCAGCGCCTTCGCCGGCGCAATAAAAAACGACGACGCAAGCGCCATCAGCGCGAGCGCGCGACCTGTCTGAATCATGGCGGAATGTCACCGCTGCGTCGCCGCGATGTCAATGCACCGATTTGTCCCATCCCATCTGCGGAGAGCCGCATGTCCGCGATTCTGCTGACACCGCCGTCGCGCGAGCCGCTGACGCTGAGCGAAGCCAAGGCGTTCCTGCGTGTCGACCACGCGGATGACGACGCCGTCATCGCCGCGCTGATCGCGGCGGCGCGCGTTCATGTCGAAGCGATGACACGGCGCGCGCTGCTGGCGCAGAGCTGGCGCTTCGTGCTGGATGCGTGGCCGCGCCACGGCCGCTTCGCGCCGCGGATCGGGCCGCTGCGCGCGCTGATCGCGGCGCGCGTGTTCGATGCCGATGGCGCGGCGCGCGCGATCGATCCCGAGAGTTTCGTCGTCGACAGCGCGGCGAATGCGATCGCGGCACCATGTTTCGCGCTGCCGGCGCCGGGGCGGGCGCATGCGGGGATCGCGCTCGATGTGCATTGCGGCTATGGCGCCGACGCCAGCGACGTGCCGGAGGATCTGCGGCAGGCGCTGCGGATGCTGCTGGCGCACTGGTATGACAACCGCGTGGCGACGGCGGATGGCGCGCTGGCGCCGGCGGGCGTCGGCGCGCTGCTCGCGCCCTACCGGATGCCGGCGCTATGAAAAATCCCGGCCGCATGAAGACGCGTCTCGTCATCGAGGCGCCGCTAGACAGCGATGACGGGCAGGGCGGCGTGGTGCGCAGCCATGTGCCGGTCGCCGCTGCCTGGGCGGCCGTCATGCCGGGCAGCATGCAGCATGGCGGCGAGGCCGACAGCGATGGCGCCGTGGTGCGGCTGCGCATCGTGCTGCGCAGCGGACACGGGCTGACGCTGCGGCATCGCCTGGTCGATGGCGACAGGATTTATCGCATCGACGCGCTCGGCGACAGCGCGGATCGCCGCTTCACCGAGATCCATGCCAGCTATCGCGTGACCTGACCAAGGAGTGTCCGATGCCCGCTGCCCATGTGGCGCTGCGTGCGGCCGTGCATGCGGCGCTGAAGGCCGACACCGCGCTCATCGCCGTGCTCGGCGGCGCGCGCGTGCATGACGAAGTGCCGCGCGATGCCGCGTTTCCCTATGTGACGCTGGGCGACGCCCGCATCACCGATATGTCCACCGACGACGGCGAGGTGCAGGAACATCAGCTGGTGCTGCATGCGTGGTCGCGTCAGGGCGGACACAAGGAGGCGCATGTGATCGCCGGCGCGCTGCTCGCCGCGCTCGACGACGCGCCGCTGGCGCCGGCGGGGCATCGGCTGGTCAATCTGCGCTTCGCCGTGGCGGATATCCGCCGCGAGAGCGATGGCCGCACCTATCACGCGGCGGTGCGCTTCCGCGCCGTCACCGAACCTTTGAGCTGATCACCGTCGCAGGCGACGGAGCTCGTTACGGTCCCGGTTCTGCGAAGCAGCGCGAAGAGCGCTGCATCGCGCCCGGGACATATCAATGGGGGAGCACGAGATGGCCGCACAGAAAGGCAAGGATCTGCTGCTGAAGATCCATGACGGCACGGCTTACGTGACGGTGGCGGGGCTGCGCAGCCGGCGCATCGCCTTCAACGCGGAGCTGGTGGACATCACCCATGCCGAGTCCGTCGACCGCTGGCGTGAGCTGCTGGCCGGCGCCGGCGTGCGCCGCGCCTCGCTGTCGGGGCGCGGGCTGTTCAGGGACGCTGCCTCCGATGCGCTGGTGCGGCAGCATTTCTTCGACGGCACGATCGGCAACTGCCAGATCGCGGTGCCGGATTTCGGCAGCATCACCGGCCTGTTCCAGATCGCCAGCCTTGAATTCGCGGGCGAGCACAATGGCGAGCTGACGTTCGACATCGCGCTGGAATCGGCGGGGCCGCTGGTCTTCGCGGCCGCATGAGGAGGCGATCATGGCGAACCGGCATCGCGGCGAGATCGCTGCGGAGCTCGGCGGGCGGAGCCGCACGCTGGTGCTGACGCTCGGCGCGCTGGCGGAGCTGGAGAGCGCGTTCGGCGCTGACGATCTCGTCGCGCTGGCGGAACGCTTTGGCGCGGGGCGGCTGGCGGCCCGCGATCTCGTCGCCATCATCGGCGCGGGGCTGCGCGGCGCCGGCGAGGTCGTCAGCGATGACGAGGTGGCCGCGATGACCGCGAGCGGCGGCGCCGCCGGCTTCGTCGCCATTGCCGCGGATCTGGTCGCAGCGACGTTCGGCGAGATTGCGCGATGACGCCGTTTCCCTGGCAGGCGGCGATGCAGATCGGCTTCGGCGTGCTGCGGCTGTCGCCGGAGGCGTTCTGGCGGATGACGCCGCGCGAACTGGCGGCGGCGATGACGATGCTGCGCGGCGCGATGCCGGAACCGATCGACCGCGCGCGGCTGGACGACATGATGCGGCGGTTTCCCGATCGCGAGGTGGATCATGAGTGAGATTGACGATCTCGATGCCGCCGCTGCGCGCGTCGATGGGCTGAAGGCGAAGACCGTCAATCTCACGGCTGCCGCGGCCACGTTTGCCAAGACGATGACGCAGGCCTTTGCGTCGTCGAGCGCGAGCGGGCAGAAATTCGACGACGTGCTGAAAACGCTGGCGGGCAGGACGATGTCGCTGGCGTCGAACCCGACCACGGGTCTCGCCAGCGGGCTGCAAGGCATCGTGTCGAGTCTCACGGGCAGCGCGAACAACGTCAAGGCGTTTGCTGCCGGCGGCATCATCGGGACGCCGAGCTACTTTCCGATGGCCGGCGGCACCGGACTGGCCGGCGAGGCCGGGCCGGAGGCGATCATGCCGCTGCGGCGTGCGAGCGACGGCAGTCTCGGCGTCGCCGCGCAGGGCGGCGGCAGCGTGATCCATGTGCAGATCGCGACGCCGGATGCCGAGAGCTTTCGCCGCTCGGAGAGTTACGTCACCGGCCAGATTGCCCGCGCGGTGGCGCGCGGCCAGCGCAGCCTGTAGCGCTGCTGTCCCTCATGGTGAGGAGACCTAGCGGCGCAACCGCGCCGCTGGAAGCGTCGTCTCGAACCATGACCTCGCCTGGCTCGGAGTGTGCGGCCATCCTTCGAGACGCCGCTACGCGGCTCCTCAGGATGAGGGACGGAGAATCGAGATCCTGAGCTGAACGGGCATTGTTCCGAGCAAAAGCAGCCGAAAACCACCTCGACCGCTTTATGAGTCAGCCTCTCCGGATGAGGGGGGAGAGTATGGGGAGCGAAGATGAACAGCTTTCACGAGGTGCTGTTCCCGCTCGACATCGCGCTGAAGAGCGCGGGCGGGCCGGAACGCCGCACGGAGATCGTCTCCTTCGGCTCCGGCCGCGAGGAGCGCAACGCGCGCTGGGCGCATTCGCGCCGGCGTTACGACGCCGGCTATGGGATCAAGACACTGGACGCGCTGCGCAGCGTGGTGGCGTTCTTCGAAGAGCGGCGCGGGCGGCTGCATGGCTTTCGCTGGCGCGACCGGCTCGACCAGATCTCGGGTCTCTCCGGCATCACACCACTCGATCAGGGCATCGGCACCGGCGACGGTGTACGCCAGGTGTTTCAATTGACGAAGACATATGGCGGGAATTTCGCGCCTTATCATCGCGTGATCGACAAGCCGGTGGATGGCAGCGTGCGGGTGGCGGTGAATGGCGGCGAATTGCTGCCGCCGATGTTCAGCTGCGATGCGACGACCGGGCTGGTGACGTTCGCCGCGGCACCCGCGTCCGGCGCGGCGGTTACGGCCGGCTTTCGTTTCGATGTGCCGGTGCGGTTCGATACGGATTATCTCGAAGTCGATCTGTCGGCCTTCGCGGCCGGGGCGATCCCGAAGATTCCGCTGGTGGAGATCCGGATATGAGAGCGATCCCGTCGGCATTGCAGGCAAGACTCGACAGCGGCGTCACCACGCTGGCGCAGGCGTGGAAGCTGACGCGGCGTGATGGTGTCGTCTTGGGATTCACCGATCACGATCGCGATCTCGTCTTCGACGGTGTCGTCTTTCGCGCCGGTACCGGCTTTGCGGCGTCGGAGGCGGCGGGGCGTTTCGACCTGTCGGTGGAGGGCGGGGACATCGCGGGAGCGCTGGACGGCGATGGCCTCGACGAGGCCGATCTCGCGGCCGGAAAATACGACGCCGCGGAGATCGAGACCTGGCTGGCGGACTGGAGCGATGTGTCCCTGCGCGTGCTGACGGCGCGCGGGCGGCTCGGCGAGGTGAAGCGCGAAGGCATCGCCTTCATCGCGGAAATCCGCGGTCTTGCCGATCTGCTCGCGCAGGAAAGCGGCCGGCTTTATACGGCAACATGCAGCGCCGATCTCGGCGACGCACGTTGCCGGATCGATCTCGGCGATCCCTCGCGGCGCGGATACGGCACCGTCGATGCATTGCTCGGCACGTCGGTCTTCGTGACGGGAGGCCTTGCGGGCTTTGCCGGTGGCTATTTCACGGCAGGACGGCTGAACTGGACCGGCGGCGCCAATGCCGGGCTTGCCATCGAAGTGAAGCAGCATCGCGCCGATGACGGCGAGGTGATGTTATCGCTCTGGCAGGCGATGCCCGAACCCGTCGCGGTGGGGGACACCTTCGTTGTCACCGCCGGCTGCGACAAGACGCTGGCGACCTGCCGCGATCGTTTTGCCAATGTCGATAACTTCCGCGGCTTCCCGCATATGCCCGGCAACGATTTCATCATGAGCTATCCGCTGCCCGGCACGCTGTCGCAGGACAGCGGCGCATCGCTGTTCGGTTGACGTCGTCGTTGGAAACGCGGTCATGACATCCTCGATCTCCAGGGCGGCCATCGTCGCCGAGGCGCGCGACTGGATCGGCACGCCCTATCGTCATCAGGCTTCGCTCAAGGGGATCGGCTGCGATTGCCTCGGTCTCGTGCGCGGGGTCTGGCGCAACTGCGTCGGCGCCGAGCCGGAAACGCCGCCGCCCTACGCGCCCGACTGGGCGGAGGCGCGCGGCGAGGAGGCGCTCGCGGCAGTGGCATGCCGGCATCTCGTCGCGGTGAAGCCGGATGCGTTCGATGCCGGCGATGTGCTGCTGTTCCGCTGGCGCGACGGCTGCGTCGCCAAACATGCGGCGATCGCGACCGACGACGGCACGATGATCCACGCCCATGACGGAGCCGTCGTCAGCGAAGTCGCGCTGGCGCCGTGGTGGCGGCGAAGGCTGGCATTCGCATTTCGGTTTCCGGAGCGAGTTGAAGACGATTGTTGATTTCTCGTAGAGGTCGTATTTTGCAATTTTTGCACCCTTGAGGATGCCGATGAGTCGAACTCATCTCCCGTGCCATTTTCTGTGCCTTTCGTTGACATATGTCAACGGCGCGCTATAGTTGCTGAAGCGCGTGAGCCGGCCGAAGCACATCAGCAAAGAGGTCGAGGCCGCAATCCTCTATGCGGAAGCGATGGGGTGGCGATTCAGGAAAATGGGCCATTGGGGTCGGCTGTTTTGCGCGCACGCGGATCGCGACGGATGCGCCCAGCAAGTCAACGGAACGCCCAGGAGCGCAGAGAACCACGCGAAGCAGATTCGACGGGCGGTCGAGAGGTGTCCTCACCAGCGTGAGCGGGGCAAGAATGAAGACGTTTGAATTCAGCATCATCGCTTCCGGCGTCGATCCCGATGCGGATGATTTTGGCGATCGCTTTTACGACGCCGGCTGCGATGATGCGCTGGTCGCTTTCCAGAAGGGGCATACGATCATCGATTTTGCGCGCGAGGCAGAGTCCCTGGCGCATGCCATTGCGTCGGCGGTCGAGAACGTGGTTGCTGCGGGAGCTATCGTCGACCGGATCGAGCCCGATCCGCTTGTGAATCTATCGGATATTGCCGGGCGAACGGCACTTACCCGTGCTGCCATTTCAAAATATGCGAATGCTGCAGGTTCAAAGCGTTTTCCCGCGCCGGTCGCCCGCGTGACGTCCGATACGCCGCTATGGGACTGGGCCGAAGTGGCCGGCTGGATGGTCGCGCATAAGGGGCTGTCCGCCGACACGGCCATCGAAGCAGGGGTTGTGAAGGCTGCGAACATGGCCATCGAGCGAGGGGAGACCCATCTGCGCGATCGACTCCTGAAGCAGGCCGAGCGTGATCGCAAGATGTTTGAGGCGGCCGACTGAATTGAGCATCGGCGCGGAGTGCGGAATTCCTAGAGCAGTTCTTGCTTTCATGGAATCGTGTCCCGGACGCGATGCGGCATTCTTATGCCGCTTCGCAGAGCCGGGACCGCAACAAACGCCGAGCTTTGCACGGTCCCGGTTCTGCGCAGCAGCGTTGTCGGCGATGCCACGCATCGCCTGACGCTGCAGCGCGCCCGGGACACGGTTCTATCAAGGTCAGAAAGACCCTCGCTTTTCGATCGCGCCAGAGCTCCGGCATGCCGGAGCTCTTTGCTTTTGCGCGTGCCACCGGGAATCTATCATGTCCACGCTCGTTCTCTCCTCTGCCGGCGCCGCGATCGGCGGCTTGTTCGGGCCAGCGGGGACGGTCATCGGGCAGATCGCCGGAGCTGCGCTCGGTGGTGTGATCGACAATGCGCTGTTTGGAAATCGCGGTGCGGGAAGGGAAGGACCGCGGCTCGGCAGTCTCGATGTCATGTCGTCCAGCGAAGGCACGCCGATCCCGCGCGTCTATGGCCGTGTCAGGCTCGCCGGACAGGTGATCTGGGCAACGCAGCTGGAGGAAGTCGCCGGCACCGACGAAGCCGGCGGCGGCAAGGGCATGGGCGGAGCGGTCGCAAGCGGGGCGACCTACAGTTACTTCGCCAATTTTGCGGTCGGTCTTTGCGAAGGCACCATCGGCCGGGTGGCGCGGGTGTGGGCGGATGGCAAGCCGCTCGATCTCGACGGCATCAATTATCGCATCTATCGCGGCAGCGAGGATCAGGCGCCCGATGCGCTGATCGTCGCCAAGGAGGGCGCAGGACATGCGCCGGCCTATCGCGGGCTCGCTTACGTGGTGTTCGAGCGTCTGCCGCTGGTCAATTTCGGCAACCGGATTCCGCAATTGTCGTTCGAGGTGGTGAGGCCGATCGGCCTGCTCGAGACGATGACGCGGGCGGTGACGTTGATTCCGGGCACGACGGAATTCGGTTACGAACCGTCGCCCGTGGTGCAGGTGGTCGGGCCGGGACAGGCCGCGCCGGAAAACCGGCATATTGCCTCGGCGCCATCCGATGTGGTTGCAGCACTCGACGATCTGCAAGGCATGTGCCCGAACCTCGCGCGCGTGGCCATCGTCGTCGCCTGGTTCGGCTCCGATCTGCGCGCCGGCCATTGCGTGGTCCGGCCAGGTGTCGAGAGCACCGCGAAGGCGACGGCGCCGGAGGCGTGGTCGGTCCAGGGAGTGACGCGCGAACACGCTTATGTGGTTTCGCAATCGGAGGGCCGGCCGGCCTTCGGCGGCACTCCGTCGGATGCGAGCGTGATGCATCTGATCGCGGAACTGAAGGCACGCGGGCTGAAGATCACCTTCTATCCGTTCGTGATGATGGATGTGCCCGCAGGCAATACGCTGCCCGATCCGTGGAGCGGCGCGGTCCCGCAGGCCGCCTATCCATGGCGCGGTCGGATCACATGCGACCCGGCGCCTGGCGTTGCGGGATCGCCGCAAGAAACGGAACTTGCGGCGGCCCAGGTGGACGCGTTCTTTGCCGGCGGCGTGTGGAACTATCGCCGCATGGTGCTGCATTACGCGCAGCTTGTGGGGCTGGCCGGCGGTGTCGACGCGTTTCTGATCGGCTCGGAGCTGCGCGGGCTGACGCGCGTGCGCTCGGCGCCTGGCAAATACCCCGCCGTCGCCCAGCTGGCAGCGCTTGCCAGCGACGTCAAGGCGATCGTTGGCGGCGGCACCATGGTGACCTACGGCGCCGACTGGACGGAGTATGGCGCCGATGTCGTGACGCCGGATGCATCGGAGGTCCGCTTTCCGCTCGATGCGCTGTGGGCATCGCCGGCCATCGACGCCGTCGGGATCGATTACTATGCGCCGTTGTCGGATTGGCGCGACGGCGCGTTGCATCGCGATCGCAGTAAGGCCGGTTCGATCTACGATCGCGACTATTTGCGCAGCAACGTCGCCGGTGGCGAGGCGTATGACTGGTTTTATCCGGACGATGCGGCGCGCAACGCGCAGGCGCGCAGCGCGATCACCGACAGGCTCGGCAAACCCTGGATGTTTCGGCTGAAAGATCTGCGGGGATGGTGGTCGCATGCGCATCATGAGCGGGTCGGCGGCGTCGAGACCGGCGCCACCGCCTGGGTGCCGCAGGGCAAGCCGATCTGGCTCACTGAAGTCGGCTGTCCGGCGGTGGACAAGGGCGCCAATCAGCCGAGCGTATTTCCCGATCCGAAATCGTCGGAAAATTTCGTGCCGCATTTCTCGAACGGCGCGCGCGACGACCTGATGCAGCGGCGCTATCTGGAAGCGCTGTTGTCGGCCTTCGATCCCGCTCATGGCGGCGATGCAACGCTCAACCCGGTGTCGGCCGTCTATGGCATGCCGATGATCGACGTTTCGGCGATCCACCTGTGGACCTGGGATTCCAGGCCGTATCCAGTATTTCCCGCGGCGGAGGACGCCTGGAGCGACGGAGCCAACTGGCATACCGGACACTGGCTCAACGGCCGGCTCGGCGGCGCACCGCTGGATGCGCTGGTGGAGCGGCTCGTCACCGATAGCGGTGTCGTCGGGGTCGATGCCGCGCAACTCCGCGGTGGCTGCGATGGCTATGCGGTGGATCGGCCGATGGCGCCGCGGGCGATGATCGAGCCGCTGGCTGCCGCCTTTGCCTTCAATGCGACTGCGGCAGATGGTGTGCTGCGCTTCATCCCGCGCGGTGGCGAAGTGGTGGCGGAATTGTCCGAGGACGATCTCGTTGCGCCGGAGCAGGGCGCGCTTGCTCACATGGTGCGCGCGCAGGAGACGGAACTGCCGCGGCAGGTGGGCATCGGTTTCTCCGATGCGCTGGCGGATTATCGTCGCAGGGCCGTCACTTCCCGCAAACTGGTCGGTGGCGCCAACCGCCTGCTACAGGCCGATCTCGCCGTCATCACCAGCGACGCAGCGGCAACGCAGCGTGCGGAGGTGTGGCTGCAGGATCTGTGGGCCGGACGCGAGCGCGCAGAATTCTCGCTCGGCAGGGCGTCGCTCGCACTTGCGCCGGGCGATGTGGTTGCGCTCGCGCTGAATGGACGACGGCGATTGTTCGAGATCGACGGTCTCGTCGATGCCGATGCGCGGCGCGTGACGGCGCGCAGCATCGATCCCGACCTGTTCGACGTGCCACAGCCGACGCCGACGATCGCGCCACCGCCGCCGCCGCCAGCGCTCGGGCCGGTGCAGGTTGTCGTGCTCAATCTGCCGGTCATCGACAACGGCAATGCCGATGTGCTGACGCGGCTCGCGGTGTTCGCCAATCCGTGGCCGGGCGGTGTGACGGTCTGGCAGTCGAAGGACGATGCGAGTTTTCAGGTCGCAGCCAGCGTGCCGCGGCCGGCGGTGATCGGCGAAACGCTCGATCCGCTTCCGGCGGGGCCGCTGGCACGGTGGGACAACGCGTCGTCGATGCGCGTGCGGCTTTATGGCGGCGTTCTGAATTCGCTGTCCGATGCGCGCGTGCTCGGTGGCGGCAATGCAGCGGCGGTGCAGAATGGCGAGGGACGATGGGAGATTTTCCAGTTCGCGCGGGCTGAACTCGTGGATGAACGGACCTATCGGTTGTCGCGTCTGCTGCGGGGGCAGAGCGGCAGCGATCCGGCCATGGCGGCAACGCTGCCCGAGGGCACCCGTTTCGTACTGCTCGATGGCAACCTCGTTCCCATCGCCCGCGGACTGGATGCACTGGACCGGCCGCTGTCGCTGCGGCTCGTCGGCCGTGGGCGCAGCACCGACGACGCCAGCGCGACGGCGTTGACGGCGCTGCCGGATCGCACCGCGCTGTTGCCGCTGGCGCCGGTGCATGTGAAGGCCGTGCGCAGGAGCGACGGCGTGCATGTGAGCTGGATCCGCCGCACGCGCATCGATGGCGATGGCTGGGCCGCCGAGGTGCCGCTCGGCGAGGATGGCGAAGCCTACCGGCTCGATATTGTTGCCGATGGCAGCGTGAGGCGCAGCATCGCCTGCGCGGCGGCGCAGGCGGTTTATGCCGCAGCGGACGAGATCGGCGACTTCGGCGCGTTGCAGCCGAGCCTGCAGCTGCGCGTGATGCAGCTCTCCGGCACGGTCGGGGCCGGGCATAGCACCGACGTTACACTGACGGTTTGACATCATGAGCACGACGCCCAATCTCGGACTGCCCTATATCGATGGCGGGCAGGCGCAGAAGCATGTCACGCATAACGAAGCACTGCGCATGCTGGACGCCACGATCCAGATCGCGGTGCTGGACAGGACGCGGACCGTGCCGCCGCCAATGCCGGCGGAAGGCGAACGGCACGTCGTGGCGGCGGGTGCGAGCGGCGCATGGAGCGGCCATGCGCAGGCCATCGCGACATGGCAGGACGGGGCCTGGGCGTTTCTCGCGCCAAGGGCCGGCTGGTGCATATGGTCGATCGCGGATGACATCGTGCTGGTGTTCGACGGCGCCGCGTGGCGCGACCTGCGCAATCTCGCGCTCGACAACGCCGCCCATCTCGGCGTCAACACGGCGGCCGACCTCGTCAACCGGCTCAGCGTCAAGTCCGATTCAGTGCTGCTGTCGCATGACGACGTGACGCCCGGCAGCGGCGATGTGCGGATGACGCTGAACAAGGCGCTGGCGGCAAAGGATGCCGCGCTCATGTTCCAGACCGGCTTTTCGGCGCGTGCTCTGCTCGGCCTGTTCGGCGACGATAATTTCGCCATCAGGGTCTCCGCCGACGGGGCGGCGTTTCATCCCGCGCTGACGGTCGACCGGACCAGCGGGCAGATCGGCCTTCCGCAATCGCCGAAATTTTCGGCCTTCATGAACTTCGACAAATATTGCGCGGCCAACACTTTCACCAAAGTGCAGTTCAACAACGGACGGCACAACGACTTCAACGCGTTCGACACGGCCGACAATCAGTTCGTCGCACCGGCCGCGGGGTACTACGCCCTTGGTTATCGCGTGCTGTTCAAGGCCAATGCGGCGCCGCCGACCTCGATGATCGCGACGCTCTACAAGAACGGCAGCGAGCTGATCGACGACATGCGGATGCAGACCTCATCGCCTCCGGTCAGCAACAGGACCTCGCTGAGCGCCAGCGGCGTGCTCAAGCTGGCGGCCGGCGACACGATTGCCGTCTGGGCCCTCATGGAGACCAATGACGGCTACATCGCCGCCGCGCAGAACAGCTTTTACGGCCATCGCATTCCCTGATCCCGGCGCCGTCCCTCTTGGTGAGGAGCGCGCATCTGCGCGCGTCTCGAACCATGAGCTGGCCTGGCTCCTGAGCCTGCGGCCATCCTTCGAGACGCACGCCTTCGGCGTGCTCCTCAGGATGAGGGAAGAGTATTTGGCCTGGCTCTGAGCCTGCGGTCATCCCTTGCGAATGGCTTTGCCATTCGCAAGGAGAAGCCGCTTCCGCCTTTGCTCTTCGAGCTTCGGCGGGCAAGTCGCGGCTTCTCAGGATGCGGGATGGAACGCGGGAGCGTTTGGTTATTCGAGTTCACCAAAGGACAGCATCTCAATCTCCGTCCCTCATGGTGAGGAGCGCGCATCTGCGCGCGTCTCGAACCATGAGTTGGCCTGGCTCCGGAGTCCGGCAGCCATCCTTCGAGACGCACGCCTTCAGCATGCTCCTCAGGATGAGGGAAGAGTGTTTGGCCTGGCTCTGAGCCTGCGGTCATCCCTTGCGAATGGCTTTGCCATTCGCAGGGAGAAGCCGCTTCCGCCTTTGCTCTTCGAGCTTCGGCGGACAAGTCGCGGCTTCTCAGGATGCGGGATGGAACGCGGGAGCGTTCGGTTATTCGAGTTCACCAAAGGACAACATCTCAATCTCCGCCCCTCATGGTGAGGAGCGCGCATCTGCGCGCGTCTCGAACCATGAGTTGGCCTGGCTCCGGAGTCCGGCAGCCATCCTTCGAGACGCACGCCTTCGGCGTGCTCCTCAGGATGAGGGGGAGTGCTTGGCCGGCGTGTTTATCCATCGTCACCCGGAGGACAACATCATGCAGCTCGATGAAGCCTGCCTGCGGCGGCTGTGGCCGCGGGGCGACAGCCGCGTGCCCGGTCTGATCGCCGGCATCGCGCGGTCGTCTTCGGATGTGTTCGCGCGCTATGGCATCGCAACGGCGGATCTCGCCGCGCATGCGATGGCGCAGATCAGCCACGAATGCGGGGCGGGGCGCGATGTCGTGGAGAACATGAACTATACGGCGGCGCGCATGATGCAGGTGTGGCCGTCGCGCTTTCCGACGCTGGCAAGTGCGCAGCCTTACGCAGGCCATCCGCGGGCGCTCGCCAACAAGGTCTATAACGGCCGCATGGGCAATCGCATCGGCTCCGACGACGGCTGGACCTTTCGCGGTCGCGGTGGCGCGCAGACGACGGGGCGCGAGGGCTATCAGCGCGTGAAGCAGGCCACCGGGCTGGACGTGATTGCGCATCCGGAGCTGCTGATCGATCCCGTGCATTTCCTGAACTGCGCCGTGTCGGATTTCGTCAATTGCGGATGTCTGCCCTATGCGCGGGCCGATGACGTGGTCGGCGTCACGCGGCGTCTGAACGGCGGCACCATCGGCCTCGCAGAGCGCAAGGTCTGGCTCGCGACATGGAAGCGCGAACTGGCGGGCGCGGCGGCAACGCCGGCGATCGCATCGCCGCCGCTCGCGCCGGAGATGCCGGCCGCAAAGCGATCCGCCGTCGCATCGATCATCGCCGCGGTCATCGCGGCATTCCGGAGGGCATGATCATGGAATGGGAGCATCTTGCAAAGCAGGTGATTTCCCTGGGGGCGCCGATGCTGGGCATGGCGCTGGGCGGCCCGCTCGGCGGTGTCGCCGGGGACATTCTCGCCAAGGCCATCGGCGCGGCGACATCGACCCCGGCCGGCGTACAGGCGGCGTTGCCCGCCGCCGACCCGGCCAAGCTTGCCGAGGCGGAGGCGCGCTGGGCGGAAATGATCCGCGCCGAGGCGGAGACGCAGCGGACGGCGATCGCCGAAACGCAGGCGACGATCCGCGCCGAACTTGCCAGCGAGGATGCCCTGCAGCGCTGGTGGCGGCCGGCCTATGCGATGGAGTTGACGGTAGAGTGTGCCGCGCTCTGGGCCGTGTTGATGCACGAATTCTGGACCGGGGATATTCAGACCATCAATACGCTGGTCAACGCGTCCGCGCTGCTGGTGGCCTATTGGGGGTTCCGGTTCGGCGTGCTAGGCGTCTATATCGGCGGCCGCACCCGCGAAAAGGTCAGCGCGGTCACCGGGCAGGATGCGCCCGGGACGATCGAAAGGCTGGTCAAGGCGGTATTGGCCAAAGAGGGCGTGAAGAAAAAGTAATATCGGCCGGCGCCGGTATTCATTTGGCGTTCACCCGCCGGGGGCTCCACTCGGCATGTGAACGTGGAGAACTCAAAGTGCGTCTGCTCGTCGTCGAAGATGATCCCGATCTGAACCGTCAGCTCACCACCGCGCTGACCGATGCCGGCTATGTCGTGGACCGCGCCTTCGATGGCGAGGAGGGGCATTTTCTCGGCGACAGCGAGCCCTATGACGCCGTGGTGCTGGATATCGGCCTGCCGAAGATGGACGGCATCTCGGTGCTGGAAGCCTGGCGGCGCAATCACCGCGTGATGCCGGTGCTGATCCTGACCGCGCGGGACCGCTGGAGCGACAAGGTGCAGGGCTTCGATGCCGGCGCCGACGACTATGTGGCGAAGCCGTTTCATCTGGAGGAAGTGCTGGCCCGCATCCGCGCGCTGCTGCGCCGTTCGACCGGCCATGCGCAGTCGGAGCTGAGCTGCGGTCCGGTGGTGCTGGATACGCGCACCGGCCGTGTCAGCGTGTCCGGCAATCCGATCAAGATGACGTCGCACGAATACCGGCTGCTGTCCTATCTGATGCATCACACCGGCCGCGTGATCTCGCGCACCGAGCTGGTCGAGCATCTCTACGATCAGGACTTCGACCGCGACTCGAACACCATCGAAGTGTTCGTCGGCCGCATCCGCAAGAAGCTCGGCGTCGACATCATCCAGACCGTGCGCGGTCTCGGCTATCTCCTGACGCCGCCCCAGGCGGGGGCGTGATGGCAATGGCCGGACATATGCGCAAGGCTCGGCCCTCATGGTGAGGAGGCCTAGCGGCGCAATTGCGCCGCTGACAGCGCCGTCGCGAACCATGAGCTGGCTTGGCTCCGAGCCTAGCTGCCATCCTTCGAGACGCGCGCAAGAGCGCGCTCCTCAGGATGAGGGGAGAGCTTGGACTGTTTGTGCTCCATGCTGGCGGAGCATCGCATGACTCGCACCAACTCGCTCGCCACCCGCTTGTTTCTCACGGCGACGGCGTGGGTGGTGGTCATCCTTGTCGTCACCGCCTTCATCCTGTCCTCGGTCTATCGCAGCGCGACCGAGCGCGCCTTCGACCGCCGGCTCAATCTGTATCTGCGTACGCTGGTCGCCGAGGTCGCATCGCCGCCCGAATCCGGGGAGCAATCGCCCTCGCTCGGCGAGCCATTGTTCGAGCTGCCGCTGTCCGGCTGGTATTGGGAAATCGCGCCGACCGACGGCGCGAAGACCGAGATCCGCGCCTCACGCTCGCTGTGGGACAAGAAGCTGCCCAAGCTCGAGGACCAGGGGGCCGAGCTCACATCCTCCGGCGTCCGGCTCGGTTATGTGGACGGGCCCGAGGGGCAGCACCTGCGCATGGTGGAGCGGCCGGTCGATCTCGGCGCCGACGGCAAATTCCGCGTCAGCGTCGCCGGCGACGCGACGGAGATCTTCGAGGAGACGCGCACGTTCGATTACTATCTCGGCAGCACCTTTGCGGCGCTGTCCATCGTGCTGGCGCTGACCACGCTGTTTCAGGTCCGCTTCGGCCTCGCGCCGCTGAAGCGCCTGTCCGAAGCCATCGCGGATATCCGCTCCGGCCGCGCCGAGCGGCTCGAGGATCGCTATCCCGTCGAGCTCGTGCCGCTGGCGCGCGAGATGAACGCGCTGCTCGATGCCAACCGCGCCATCGTCGAGCGCGCGCGCACCCATGTCGGCAATCTCGCCCATGCCATCAAGACGCCGCTCTCGGTGATCGTCAACGAAGCCGGCGCCGTGCGCGCCAACGGCAATGCCGCCGATCCGCTCGCGGCGAAGGTGCTGGAACAGGCGGATGTGATGCGCGACCAGCTTGCCCATCATCTCGAACGCGCGCGCATTGCGGCGCGCGTCACCGTCATCGGCACCGTCACCGAGGTGGCACCGGCGCTGGAGGCGCTGTGCCGGACCATGGAAAAGATCCATCGCGGCTGTGACATCGATCTGACCGCGGACGGCGCCGCGAAATTCCGCGGCGAGAAACAGGATCTGGAAGAAATGGTCGGCAATCTCGTCGACAACGCCTGCAAATGGGCCGACCATCACGTCGGCATTGCCGTCGAGGTGGAGCGGGCAGGCGCCGGGGATCCGTCGCCGAAGCTGCGCATCACCGTCGATGACGACGGTCACGGATTGTCCGATGACGAACGGGCCCAGGTCGCCCGTCGCGGCCGGCGGCTCGACGAGACCAAGCCGGGTTCCGGTCTCGGCCTGTCCATCGTGGTCGATCTCGCCGCGCTCTATGGCGGCAGCCTGACCCTGGGCAAGGCGCCTATCGGAGGCCTGCGGGCGGTGCTGGTGTTGCCGGCGATCTAGGTTTCCTTGACGGCGCCCCGATCTCGCCCGAATTATCCCGTTCGTAACCACTTTGGCGTTTGTTACTTCCCTGTTTTGCGTCCGAGGTTCCCGTCCATGCTCAGGTTCGACATGCTCTGTGTTGCCGCTGTTGCGCTGGCGCTGGGTGGTTGCGACATGACGACGTCGGACGGCAGCCTCGGCCTTGGCACCGATACGATCGCGCGGGCCTATAGCAGCACCAAGTCGGCCGTCGGCCTGTCGGAAGAGAACGCGGCGACCGCCGTGACCAACGCCGCCTTCGGCGGATTGATCGGCGCCAAACTCGGCGCCCAGCTCAATGACGAGGACCGCCGGCTGGCCTATGAGGCCCAGCTCGCCGCACTCGACCGCGGTGCGCCCGGCGCACCCGTGCCCTGGCGCAACGACCAGAGCGGGCGTTACGGCAATATCGTCGCCGGCCCCGTCTATAGCCAGAAGGGCCTGCAATGCCGCGGCTTCTCCCACACCATTACGGTGAACGGCGACATCAAGTCGGCCCGCGGCACGGCCTGCAAGAGCCCGGAAGGCGCGTGGGCGGCGGCTGCCTGAGCCCTATCCTCAACCGGTTCTTAACGACGCGACTGCTACAAGACCCGGTGGCCGCTTTCGGTCTTGAACCTGCCGGCGAGTGCTGATTTCTGGGCCTTATGAACAAGACCTCCATCGATCGTCTCCGGGACTATCTGGCGCAACTGCCCCAGCAGTCGCAGATGCTCCTGCTGCGCGAATATGAGCGCGCGATCGAACGCGGCGAGGACGTCAAGGTCGCTCATTTCGTGCTCGATCAGCTGCGCGGCGTGATGCGCGGACACGAAGACGCCGTCAGACCCCGCGTCGAGGATCCCACCCGTCTGGTGTTCAGGTCGCTGGAACCGTTCCTGGTCGATGGCGTGCAGGCGGTACGGCCGGGGCAGATCCGGCGGCCGTCGCTGCTGCCGGTCTGGCAGTGGCTGGAGCGCGACGCGGCGGACGCGGTGCGCGATTTCGACGCCGCCGTCGCGGAAGCGTCCGACAACGCCGCCGCCATCGAGCGCGCGGTGAAGAAATTCCAGCAGGCGGCGGCCGGCACCATCGCCAACGCGCTGTCGGGCGGCGGTGGCCGCGCGGCGCGCATCGGACCGACCCATGCGGTGGAGGACCTTCCGGCCATCGGCGCGGCGCTGAAGGCGCGCGAACAGCTCGACGCTTTCGCCGGCAAGCTGCCGGGGGTCCTGCGCAGCTTCGGCGAGGCCCAGGTCGCCTCCATCAACAGCGCGCTCAACGTCCCGACGCTGACCACACCGCAGGTGCTGCCTTTCGCGCTGTCGCTGGTGATGCAGCGGCTCGCCGCGCCATGGCAGATCATCCGGCTCGCCGTGAAGATCGCGGCCTCCGACGACGAAATCCGCGTCGCCGCGACGCCCTATGGCGTGGCCGTGACCATGGCGCTCGCCGATCTGCACAATGTCGCCGCCAATCTGCGCGTCGACATCCGGCGCGGCCGGCTCGACAGCGCACCCGAACTGCTGAAGATCGCCCATGACGGCGTGCGCGGTCTGCGCACCGAACTCGACATGCGCAACGACAGCACGTGGGGCCGCCAGATGGCGGCGATCCGGGTCGAGATTTCCGCGACGCTGCAATCGGAAATCGAGAGCGTGCCCGGCCGCGTGCGCCGCCTGCTGCGGCAGCGCCCCGACAAGGAGATCGCGCCGACCGCGGCCATCGATCCCTCCGAGGTCGAGGAGGTCGTCGCGCTGATCAATTTCGTCGCGGTGTGCCGCACCTATGCGAGCGAGCTGGCGATCAACGAAGTCACGCTGCGGACCTATTCGGACCTGCAGCAATATGTCGAGAAATCCACCGAGGCGCTGGTGCAGTCGCTCCGCGCCGGCGATGCGCGGGTGCGCAACTATCGGCAGATGCAGGCCAGAACGGCGATCCGCTTCTGCCACGTCCTGTTCGGCCAGGAATACGCCGCGCTGATGACCCGCGCCGCCGAGCAGGCGATGGTGGTGGTCGAGAAGCCGAAGAAGGCAGGCTGAGGCACGAACGCCCGCTGCGCCGACGCCCCGCCACAGAGCCGCGTCCCGATGGGAGCCTCGATGCGAGTCTTGGCGCCGGCATCACTCGACGAGAAGCGGTGACGATGGCAGACTAGCGCATCCATCGTGTTTCTTCCCGCGTTGCGAGTGGTCGTGCGTTTTCTCACGCTGCGTTACTTCAATGAAGTGGCCCGACTGGGCTCGATCCGCAAGGCCGCGGATCGCCTGCATGTGGCGCCATCGGCGGTCAGCCGACAGATTGCGCAGCTCGAGCATGAGGTCGACGCGATCCTGTTCGAGCGATCGAAGGGGGGCGTGCAGCTCACCGTCGCAGGCGAGGTGCTGGCGCGGCATAGTCACGGCATTTTCCGCGATCTTGACCGGGCCCGGACAGGGATTGACGAGTTGCGCGGCTTGCGGCGCGGCGAGGTCAATCTCTGGGTCATCGAAGGGATCGTATCGGATCTGCTTCCTGGCGTTCTCGCGCGGTTTCACGACAAGTATCCGGGCATTTCCTTCAAGGTGCTCACCGCGTCCAGCGATCGCATCATCGAAGCGCTGTTGGCGGACGAGGCCGATATCGGCATCACATTCAACGCACCGCGTCGCATCGAGATCGAGATCGTCGGTGAATTCGTCGAGCCGATTTACTGCCTCGTCTCGGCGTCGCATGCATTCGCGTCCCGTGCGTCGTTGACGCTCGCCGATATCTGCAGCACGCCGCTCGCCTTGTCGGAGCACAGTTTCGGTCTTCGCCAGATCTTCGAGCGGGCCGTCATCGAACGTCGGCTCAAGCCGAAGATCGTGGTGACCACCAACTCCCTCGAATTGACCAAGACGATGGCCGCCACGGGGAAGGCGGTGACCTTCATGCCGGCGCTTACGGTCATCAAGGAACTGGCCACGGGGAGTCTTCGCGCGATCCCGGTCAGCGAGCCTGAATTCGTGTCCGGCCGCTCCAGCATCAGCGTCCACCGCGACCGGCCGCTGCCCCATGCGGCGCAGGAGTTCCTGAAAGTGCTGACTGCCGAGCTGAAAGGCCTCTCCGCGGCGCCGCGCGCCAATCCGGCCGGAGCGGCCGCCGTCGGCTGACGTGTTGCCTTTTCGGTACGTTCACATGACAGCTTCTCGTCTTTGCACGATTGAAGGCACTGGCTAGGCTTTGGGCATCGACCTCTATGGAGCTGGTCTATGCCCTCAAACGTGAAATTTCCTTCTCCTTCGCTCGCGATGTCGAGAAGAACTGTTCTCATTGGTGCCAGCAGCGCCGGTGCGGCCCTTGTCCTGGGCCGGATGGGATCACCGGCTCTCGCGCAGGGCCTGACCTCGGTCAAAGTCTCCGAGGCCATCCATCTCGGCATCTATGTCTCGGTCTACGCAGCCAAATTCGGAGGCTTCTTCAAGAAGCACGGTCTGGATGTCGCGGTCAGCTCCGCCGGCGGCATCGCTGCGGCGCTGCCGGTGGTGTTGTCGGGCAACGCCACGTTCGCCGTGACGGGCACGGGCATGTCGGTCAACGCCGCCGTGGAAGGCGCGAAGATTTCCAACATCGCCAAGATCGTCGGCGGCATGGCCATGTGGGCGGTGGCCAAGCCGGGCGCGAATTTCAAGACTGTCGACGACTTCAAGGGCAAGACGCTGGCTACCTTGCGCTTCCCGTCATCGACGATCCAGGTGCCGACCTATGTCATGAAGGAGAAGGGCGGCTTCGAGGCCGAGAAGGCCGGCGTCAAATTCCTGCAGTTGCCACCCGGTGCCCAGGCGCAGGCCGTGCTCGATGGCCGCGCCGATGTCGCGGTCATGTTCGAGTGGGATGCGAGCATCGCCAAACAGCAGTTCGGTCTCGAGCCCGTGATGGCGCTCGGTGATTTCATCCCGCCAGCGGCTTTCACGACGGCGATGTTGCCGACTGCCGAGGTCACGAAGAACCCCGCAATGGTTCAGGCCTTCTGCGACGCGCTGGCAGAAACACAAGTGGCGCTGCATGCGGACCGCGAATTGTTCGTGAAGACATCGCAGGCCGAATTCCCGCAGTTGTCGGAGGCAGTGATCCGTTCGGCGGCTGAAAACATCCTGGTCAAATCGCAGGCCATTCCGAAAGCTCCGACCATCTCCAAGGCCGAGTGGGACGCGGATATCGCCTTCGAGATCGCTGGCGGTTCGCTCAAGGTCGGCCGTCCCTATGAGGAGATGGTCAACAACACATTCGCCGAAAAGGTCGCAGCCAAGTTCAGCAAGGCCGGCTGAGGGAGACGATGATGCGAAGTCTGATTGCCAAGCCGGAGCCGATCGCTTTCGACGCATCGCGCACCGCGTTGATCGTCGTCGACATGCAGAACGGCTATTGCTCGCCGGGTGGTTATTTCAGCCATCTCGGCGTCGATCTGGCACCGACCCAGCAGGTCATTCCCGCAATTTCCGAACTCGTGCGAATTTCACGCGCGGGCGGCATGCAGGTGATCTGGCTGCAGAATGGTTGGGACACCGAGCTGAAGGAAGCCGGGGGCGAAGGCTCCGTCAATCAGCTCAAGGGCAATTCCCTGAAACTGATGCGCAGCCGTCCGGAGCTGAAGGGCAAGCTGCTCACCAAGGGCGGGTGGGATTACGAGCTCGTCAAGGAGCTGAAGCCTGACGGCAGCGACATCGTGATCCCGAAGCCGCGCTATAGCGGTTTCACCGGCACCCAGCTCGACAGCATTCTGCGCAGCCGCCGCATCGACACCGTACTGGTCTGCGGCGTCGCTACCAATGTGTGCGTCGAGTCCACCATCCGCGACGCCTATTTCAAGGAGTACTTCCCGGTGCTGGTTCGCGATGCCTGCTATCAGGCCGGGCCGGACTTCATCCAGGACGCCACGATCTACAATGTCGAGCACTTCTTCGGCTGGACATCGTCCATCAACGACATCGCCGCCGCCTGCGCCGTCGAACGCGCCGCCTGATCAACCACGCACATCGCAAAGGGACCGTCATGCCCATCGAAATCCTGACCCCGCCGAATCCGCCGCCGCCGCTTGCACCCTATAGCGCCGGCACCAAGGCCGGTGGCTTCATCTACGTGTCCGGCACGCTGGCAATCGGGCCGAATGGTGAGACCATGCATGTGGGCGATGCCGCCGCACAGACACGCTATGTCATCGAGGCGATCAAGGCGGTGATCGAGGCGGGCGGTGGCACGCTGAAGCATGTCGTCATGAACCAGATCTTCCTGAAGGACCTTGCCGATTACGCCGCCATGAACGCGGTCTACAAGGAGTACTTCCCGGAAAATCCGCCGGCGCGTTACTGCATCCAAACGCCGCTGGTGCGCCCGGACTTTCTGGTCGAACTCGCCACCACCGCCTATGTCGGGCCCTGACATGGCGAACACCGAAACCGCGGGCGTGCTGGCCGAGCGGGCGATGGTCAGCAAATTGGCGGCGCGGCGACGATGGTCGCCGTTCGCGCTGATCGGCAAGGGCCGCATCCTGTTCTATCAGCTGCTGGTGATCGGCGCCTTCCTGCTGCTGTGGGAAGTCGCGATCCGCAATGAATGGATCAAGGTCTATCTCTACGGCCAGCCGACCGGCATCTGGCGCGAATTCGTCAAGGCGCTGACGTCTGGCACGCTGCTGCGCGACACCTGGGTCACCACTCAGGAGACCGTGGTCGGTTTTCTGATCGGCGGCATTCTCGGCTCGCTGGCGGGTCTGTCGCTGTGGCTATCGCCGACGGTGGCCGCGGTGCTGCGGCCGATCATGGTGGCCATGAACGGGTTGCCGAAGATCGCGCTGGCTCCGCTCATCATCGTCTGGTTCGGCATCGGCATCGAATCGAAGATTGCCGTGGCAGCCATCATCACCTTCATCGTGGCGATGATCACCTCCTTCGACGGCGCCAAGGAGATCGACCACGACTATGTGCGGATGCTGAAAGCGATCGGCGCCAGCCGCTGGCAGATTTTTCGGATGGTGATCCTGCCGGGCTCGCTGCCGTGGATCGCCTCGGGCTTCCGCCTCAATGTCGGCTTTGCCATGATCGGTGCGGTGGTCGGTGAATACATCTCCGCGGAGCAGGGGCTCGGATACTACGTCTACTATTCCGGAACGCTCTACAACCTGAATGCCGTCTGGGCCGGGATCCTCGCCTTGATGATCCTTGCGCTGGTGCTCGACGCCATCGTCGGCAGGATCGAACGCAGCATGATGTGGCGTTGAGAAGGAACTGTCATGCCTCTCGCGAAAATTCACGACGCCGACATTCACTACGACATCAAGGGCGAGGGCGAGCCGGTCTTGCTCGTTGCCGGCCTCGGCGGCGTCGCGTCCTACTGGAATCCGAATCTCACAGCTTTCACCGAGCGCTATCAGGTCATCCTGCATGATCATCGCGGCACCGGCGGCAGCACGCGTTCGGAGATGCGCTACAGCGTCGAACTGATGGCGGACGACCTGCTGCGCCTGATGGATGTGCTGAAGATCGAGAAGGCGCATCTGGTCGGACATTCGACCGGTGGCGCCATCGGCCAGGTGATCGCCGCCATTGCGCCGGAGCGGATTGCGAGCCTCGTTCTTTATGCCAGCTGGGCGGTGCATGACAATCTGATGGAAGTGAACATGCAGCTGCGCCGCCGCATCGCCATGGCGATGGGGGAGGCGGAATATCACCGCACCACGCCGGTGTTTCTCTATCCGCCCACTTATATCCGCGACAACAAGGAGCAGCTGGAGCGCGATATCGCCGCTTCCATCGCCGGCACGTCGAGCAAGACCATTCTCGACGCCCGCGCTGCCGGCATCCTCGCTTTCGACGGGTTGCAATATCACGACCGCATCACATGTCCGACCATGGCCATCGTCGCCGAGGACGACATCCTGACGCCGCCTTATGCGTCGGACATCATGGTGGAGCGCATCAGGGGCGCGAGCCTGATCAAGGTGCCGAAAGGCGGCCATGCGCTGTCGCGCTCGGAGCCAAAAATCTTCAACGATGCCGTGCTCGGCTTCCTCGCCAAACACCCGATCGCCCAGGAGGCCGCAGCATGAGTTCGATCGAGAGAGACGTCGTCCTTCGCGCCGATTCCATCGGGATGATTTTCAATCCCGACAGTGCCAAGCCGGTGACGGCCATCGCCGATATCGGCTTCGACCTGCATCGCGGCGAAGTGGTTGCCATTGTCGGCCCGTCCGGCTGTGGCAAGACCACACTGTTCAATATCATCGCCGGCTTGCAGATTCCGTCCCAGGGCAAGGTGCATGTCAATGGCAAGCAGGTCGATCAGGCGACCGGTCACGTCGGCTACATGCTGCAGAAGGACCTGCTGCTGCCGTGGCGGACCGTGCTGGACAATGTGATCATCGGCCTGCAGGTACGGAACACGCCGCGCAAGGAGGCTGAGACGATCGCACGCGGCCTGATCGAGGCTTACGGTCTCAGGGATTTCGAAAAGAGCTATCCGTCGGAATTGTCTGGCGGCATGCGCCAGCGCGTTGCCTTCATGCGCACTCTGGCCTTCAGCCCCGACGTCATCCTGCTCGACGAGCCGTTTTCGGCGCTCGACAGCCAGACTCGCCTGGTGCTGCAGGCCGACATGGCGCGCATCATCCGCGAGCGCAACTGCAGCGTCGTGCTCGTCACCCACGATGTCGGCGAGGCCATCACCATGGCGGACCGCATTGTCGTGATCACCAGTCGCCCCGGCCGCGTCAAGGCCATCCATGACGTCGATATCGCACCGGAGTCGCGCCATCCCATGAAGGTGCGCAAGCAGCCGCGCTTCACCCAGCTGTACGAGCAGATCTGGGCGGAGCTCGGCGTCAATATCGCCGCCTGATCACCGAGACTTGTGAATGGCGCCATCGGCGGCCCTTGCATTGCCGATACATGCAGTTGCATGGTTCTGGCGATGGCAACGGCGATTGCCGGATCATGGGACATCAAGAGGATTGAGTATGACGCAAGCGCGCGTGGTCGAGGTTACTGAGTTCGGCGCTCCCGAGGTGATGAAGGTCGTGACCAAGGATCTGCCGCCGCCCGCTGCGGGCGAGGCGCAGATCCGGCAGACGGCGATCGGATTCAACTATCTCGACATTTCCCAGCGCGGCGGTGCCATGCCGTTGCCATTGCCGACCGGGATCGGACACGAAGCTGCCGGCGTGGTCGAGGCGGTGGGCGAGGGCGTTACCGATGTGAGGGTCGGAGATCGCGTGGCCTATATGAATGCAGGTATCGGCGCCTATGCCGATGTCCGCAATGTCGCGGCGGGCAAGCTCGTGGTGTTGCCGGCGAGCGTCAGCGACGAGGCCGCGGCGACGCTGATCTTCAAGGGTATGACGGCGCAGTATCTCGTCAAGAAAACGCATCCGGTCCAGCCGGGCGATATCGTGCTGGTGCATTCTGCCGCCGGCGGCGTGGGCCAGATTCTCTCGAGCTGGGCCAAGGCGCTCGGTGCCACGGTTGTCGGTACGGCGTCCACGCCGGAGAAATGCGCTATTGCCAGGAAGGCTGGCTGTGATTTCGCGATCGATTATTCGAAGCCAGGCTGGGTTGAGGAATTCCTGCAGGTGACCGGCGGCCGCAAGGCGCGCGTCGTCTACGATGCCGTCGGCAAGGATACGTTCTATCAATCGCTGGATTGCACGGCGCCGTTCGGCCTTGTCGTGCTGTACGGGGCGGCCTCGGGGCCGGTGAAGGATTTTGAGCCGGAACTGCTCAACAAGAAGGGCTGCCTGTTCCTGACGCGGCCGTCGGTGTTTCCGCACAATGCCGATCCGGCCACCTTCCGCGCCAATGCAGCCGACCTGTTTGATGCAATCGCCACCGGCAAGGTCAAGGTGGATATCGGCCAGCGCTTCAAGCTCGAGGACATCGTCAAGGTGCATCAGCAGGTCAAGGGCCGCGCGACCACGGGCGCAGTCCTGATCACGCCGTAACTGCACCCCGTCATGTCCGCTTTGCGCCAAGGCGGACATTCTCCACACATGATTTTCGATCAGACCCAAAGGTGAGTTCTAACGATGACTTTTGCCAAGAGCTTTGATGGCGCACCCATCTATTTCGAAACTCATGGCAGAGGTGTGCCACTCATCTTCTCGGCAGGTATGGGAGGCGGCGGCGGCTTCTGGACGCCGCAGATTGCCGAGCTCGCGAAACAATACCAGGTCATCGTCTACGATCATGTCGGGACGGCGCGGAGCCGGGGCGACGCGCCGGTCGGGCGCAGCATCGCTGGCATGGCTGGCGATATCGCCAGTGTGCTCGATCATCTCGGCCACGACAAGGCGCATGTGGTCGGCCATGCGATCGGCGGCATTGTCGGGCTCGAACTCGCGATGACGCAGCCCGAGCGCTTGCGCAGCGTCACCGTGGTCAACGGTTGGGGCCGCGCCGATGCATTTTTGCGGCGCTGCTTCGAGGTGCGCAAGGAAATCCTGCGGGTCTCCGGACCGAAGGCCTATGTCCGTGCACAACCGCTGTTTCTGTTTCCGCCGCAATGGATCGCCGAGAACGAAGCGAAGCTCGACGCGGACGAGGCACATATCGTCTCGCATTTCCCGCCAGCGGAGACGATGAATGCGCGTATCGAGATGTTTCTCGCCTTCAATCCCGGCGCGCGGTTGCAAGCGATCAAGGCGCCGGTACTGGTAACGACCGCTGCCGACGATGCACTGGTGCCTGCGTATCTGACGCGCGAACTCGCCGCGGCGATTCCTGGCGCGACATTGCGCGAAGTCAGCTACGGCGCGCATGCCTTCACGGCGGTGACGCCTGACGTGTTCAATACGATGTTGCTGGCGTTTCTGGCGGGCGTCGATCGCTCGTGACCTTTGCGCCGTCTATCAACGAAGCTTGTGACAAGGCGCGGTTTGCGGCCGTGGACCGCGCCATTCCCGATCCATAGCGATATCCCGCCCGGCACGATGGCGTAAAAGTCAATTGCGCGGGGGGAAAGGCCATGATGTAACCGGCCCCGGACGTCGATTAGATCGACTCGAAGGTACGTCGGAACCCATTGATGACCTTATGGTTTGTGTTCGCCTTGATGACCGCCGCGGCAGCTTTCGCCGTGCTGTGGCCGCTCGGCCGGACGAGCGCCGCGACGGGGGGCACCGAAGTCGCCGTCTATAAGGACCAGCTTGCCGAGGTCGGGCGGGATGTCGCGGCCGGGCTGATCGGACCTGCCGAGGCGGAAGCGGCGCGGGTCGAGATCGGCCGCAGGTTGCTGGCGGCCGTGGATGCCGACGGCAAGAGCGCGGCGGGGAGCGCGCCGCGCCTGCGCAAGGCGGTGTCGCTGGTGGCGCTGATCGGGCTGCCGCTGATTGCCGTCGGCGTCTACCTGCCGCTCGGCTCACCGCAGCTTCCGGATATGCCGCTGGCCTCGCGCCAGCAGACGCCGAGCCCCAATCAATCGGTTGTCAGCCTGATCGCGCAGGTCGAGGCGCATCTCGAAAAGAACCCCACCGATGCGCGCGGCTGGACGGTGCTGGCGCCGGTGCTGGCGCGGATCGGCCGCCATGACGACGCGGTGCGCGCCTATCGCAACATCATCACCTTTGGCGGCGACAGCGCGGCGCATCGCGCCGATCTCGGCGAGGCGATGACCATGGCCGCCAATGGCGTGATCACGGCAGACGCCAAGGCGGAATTCGATCGCGCCGTCGCGCAGGACGCCAATGAGGTGAAGGCGCGTTTCTTCCTCGGCCTTGCCGCCGAGCAGGATGGTCGCGGCGCCGACGCCGCGACGATCTGGCGCGGGATGCTCGACCAGGCTCCGGCCGATGCGCCGTGGCGCCCGGCGGTGAGCGCGGCTCTGGCGCGTGTCGGCGGCAAGGGACCGGAGCTCCCTGCGCTGCCCCGGGAGACTGTTGCTGCCGCGCAGGACATGAATGCCGATGATCGCAGCGCGATGATCCAGGGCATGGTCGATCGTCTGGCAACGCGCCTGAAGCAGGACGGCAGCGATGTGGATGGATGGCTGCGCCTCGTGCGCGCTTATCTCGTGCTCGGCGAGCACGCCAAGGCAAAGAGCGCGCTGGCCGATGCGCGGCAGGCCGTCGGCAGCGACGCCGAGCGGCTGCGCAAGCTGAATGACGGCGTCAAGGACGCCGGTCTCGATGGATAATTCGCGATGACACGCAAGCAGCGACGACTGACGATGATAGGCGGTGCGCTCGCGATCCTGGCGATCGCGGCGGGCCTCGTGCTCAATGCGTTGCGCGACAGCATCGTGTTCTTCTCGACGCCGACCATGGCGGCAGAGAAGCAAATCCCGGCAGGCAAGCGGTTTCGCCTCGGCGGCATGGTGGAGCAGGGCTCGCTGCAGCGTGGCGACAATCTCGCCGTGAGCTTCAAGGTCTCCGACGGCGGCGCGACGCTGCCGGTGAACTACAAGGGCATTCTCCCGGACCTGTTCCGCGAAGGACAGGGCGTGGTCGCCGAAGGCGCGCTCGACGCGCATGGCGTGTTCAAGGCGGACACCGTGCTCGCCAAGCATGACGAGACCTATATGCCGAAGGAAGTGGCCGATGCGCTGAAGAAGCAGGGCCGCTGGAAGGAAGGCGAGGGCGGCAAGCCGGTGGTTTCGCAGGACACCACCAGCGCCAATCCGAGCATCACACGATGATCGCCGAAGCCGGACATTACGCACTGATCCTCGCGCTCGCGCTGGCGCTGATCCAGTCGACCGTGCCGGTGGCCGGCGCGCAGCTGCGGGACACCGCGCTGATGAACGTGGCGCGCTCGACGGCGCTGGCGCAGTTTCTGTTCTGCGGATTGTCGTTCCTGGCGCTGACCACGCTCTATGTCGCGTCGGACTTCTCCGTCGCCAACGTGTTCGAGAATTCGCATTCGGCCAAGCCGTTGCTCTACAAGATCACCGGCGTATGGGGAAACCACGAAGGCTCGATGCTGCTCTGGGTGTCGATCCTCGCTTTCTTCGGCGCGCTGGTGGCGACTTTCGGCAACAATCTGCCGCTGTCGCTGCGCGCCCATGTGCTGGCGGTGCAGGGCTGGATCGCCGCGGCGTTCTATCTGTTCATCCTCGCAACCTCGAACCCGTTCCTGCGCATGGCGCAGGCGCCGCTGGAAGGTCGCGACCTCAATCCGGTGCTGCAGGATATCGGGCTCGCGGTGCATCCGCCGATGCTCTATCTCGGCTATGTCGGCTTCTCCATCTCGTTCTCCTTCGCCGTCGCCGCGTTGATCGAAGGCCGCATCGACGCCGCCTGGGCGCGCTGGGTGCGGCCATGGACCCTGGTGGCGTGGATTTTTCTCACCCTCGGCATCGCCATGGGCTCGTACTGGGCCTATTACGAACTCGGCTGGGGCGGCTGGTGGTTCTGGGACCCCGTCGAGAACGCCTCGCTGATGCCGTGGCTGTCCGGCACCGCGCTGCTGCATTCCGCCATCGTGATGGAGAAGCGCAACGCGCTGAAGGTCTGGACCGTGCTGCTCGCGATCCTCACATTCTCGCTGTCGCTGCTCGGCACCTTCCTGGTGCGCTCCGGTGTGCTCACCTCGGTGCATGCCTTCGCGACCGATCCGTCCCGCGGCGTGTTCATTCTGGTTATTCTCTGCCTGTTCATCGGCGGCAGCCTGACGCTTTATCTCTGGCGCGCGCCCTCGCTGAAGCAGGGCGGGCTGTTCGCGCCGATCTCGCGCGAAGGCGCGCTGGTGCTGAACAACCTGTTCCTCACCACGGCCTGCGCCACCGTCTTTGTCGGCACGCTGTATCCGCTGGCGCTGGAAATGCTGACCGGCGACAAGATCTCGGTGGGGGCGCCGTTCTTCAACCTCACATTCGGACCGCTTTTCGTGCCGCTGCTGCTGGCCGTGCCGTTCGGCCCGCTGCTGGCCTGGAAGCGCGGCGATGTCCGCGGCGTCGCGCAGCGGCTGCTCGCCGCCGGCATCGCAGCGCTGCTCGCCATCGCGCTCGTCTGGGCCTGGACATCGGGCGGCGCGGCGCTGGCGCCGCTGGCGATCGGGCTCGCCGTGTTCGTCATTGGCGGCGCCATCGTCGATATCGCCGAACGCATCATGCTGTTCCGATTGCCGCCGGCGGTCTCGTTGCGACGCGCGGCCGGTCTGCCGCGCGCAGCCTGGGGCACGGCTTTCGCGCATGCCGGCCTTGGTGTCGCGCTGATCGGCATCGTGTGCGAGAGCACATGGAATACCGAATTCATCGGCACGCTGAAGCCGAACGATGTGGCGAAACTCGCCGGTTACGAGCTGACGCTGAAGGAGATCACCCAGCGCCAGGGGCCGAACTATCGCGAGAGCATCGCGCGCTTCCGCATCACCCGGGACGGTGACGAGATCGGCGAGATGGTGCCCTCGAAACGCAATTTCCCGGCACGGCAGACGTCGACCACCGAGGCGGCGCTGCTGTCGCGCGGCGCCAGCCAGCTCTATATCTCGCTCGGCGACGACACCACGACCGGCGCCGTCGCGGTGCGCATGTATCACAAGCCGCTGGTGCTGATGATCTGGTGGGGACCGGTGCTGATGGCGCTGGGCGGCGTGCTGTCGCTGTCCGACCGGCGCCTGCGCGTCGGAGCGCCGAAGCCGGCGAAGTCCGCGCCGACGCTGCAGGCGGCGGAGTAGGGCGATGCGGCGGATGATGGCCGGGCTTCTTGCTTTCGCGCTGCTGGCGGGCTCGCCGGTGCATGCGGTGCAGCCCGACGAGATCATGCAGGACCCGGCCAAGGAAGCGCGGGCGCGCAACCTGTCGAAAGAGCTGCGCTGCATGGTCTGCCAGAACCAGTCCATCGACGATTCCGACGCGCCGCTGGCGCGCGACCTGCGCCTGTTGGTGCGCGAGCGCATCGCGGGCGGCGAAAGCGACAGGCAGGTGCTGGATTTCCTGGTCGCGCGCTACGGCGAATTCGTCCTGCTGAAGCCGCGCCTGGAACTGCACACGCTGTTGCTGTGGCTGCTGACGCCGCTGGTGCTGATCGGCGGGGCCGGCGCGCTGTGGTGGCAGACCCGGCGACGCAAGAGCCACGACACCATCGCCGCTCTGACGGTGGAAGAAGAGGCCCGGATCGAACGGCTGCTGCAGGCGCAGGACAAGTCGAAGTAAACGGGCCCGCGGTCTATTTCTGGAGAGCGGCCTGAATATTGCGTCCGGTGCGTTCGATATGTTCGCGCAAGATTCGGGTCGCATCGCGTGTGCGGCGCTCGATTACCGCATGGGCCATGGCCGTATGTTCCGCGGGAACGTCGCGATCCGGCCGATGCTTCTTCAGGAAGATGCGGCGATAGCGATCGCTCTGGTCATGCAGGGTGGCGCAGAACTGGCGCAGCAATGGCATTCCGCAGGCCGCGATCAGTTCGGCGTGGAAGGCGCGGTGCGCGACCTCCCAGACCTCCTGTTCGGCGACTGACCGTGAGCCGCGCTTGCAACGGCTGAGCTGGTGAAGCGCGCCCAGCACGCGGCCTTCCCATGCGATGTCGCCGTGTTCGATGGCCTCCCTGATCGCCAGTCCCTCGAATTCGATACGCAGACGGATGATCTCGGTCAGATTCTCGGCCGAAACCGGCGTGACGCGATAGCCGCGCTGGTCGATCAGCGCGACGAGACCGTCATTCTCGAGCCGGCACAGCGCCTCGCGCAACGGGCTGAGGCTGACGCCGAAGGCGGCGCGCAGGCGGTCGAGATTGAGCTTGCTGCCGGGCAACAACTCGCCGCGCATGATGGCGTCGCGCAGACGGACGACGAGGGCGGTCGAGAGGGTGGCGGGCGCCGGAAGGGGCGTGGTGGCTGTGTTGCTCATGATCAGGTCAACTGATGGATTCGAAACCGTAGAGCGAAGCCGGGTTGTCCACCAGTGCCAGTTTCTGCGATCGGGCGCAGGGCAGCCAGAGTGGAATGAGATCGACGAGATCGCCGTCATTCGGCATCGCCACGGGACAGATCGGATGCGGCCAGTTGCTGCCCCACAGGATCCGATCCGGGCGGAGGGCGACAACCTTCTCGATCATGGGCAGCATGTCGCGATGCGGATAGGGCTCGGCGGACAGCCGGTACAGGCTGGCGAGCTTGACCCAGCAGCGATCCGTATCGAGCAGGCGGAGCAGTGTCCGGAACGGTTCGGAATCGACGCCTTCGGCGGCGCTGATGCGGGCCAGGTGATCGAGCACGAACGGACTGCGCGTCGCCAGCAATTGCGGCGCGATGTCGACGAGCTCCGTGGCCTTGTTGAAATGCAGGACCAGATGCCAGCCGAGATCGAAGGTTTCGCCAGCGAGGCGGTCCAGATGCGCAAAGGACGCGCCGCCGCTCACCACCGTCGACATCCGGCAGCCGCGCATGCCGCGGCGATGCATGTCCGCAAGTTCGCTTTCGGGGAGGCCTGAGGGGATCACGGCCACGCCGCGCAAGCGGGTCGGATTGCGGTCGAGCGCCGCCAGGGTGGCGCTGTTGTCGGTGCCATGCGCGCCGCCATGCACGATCACGGCGCGATCGACGCCGAGCACGTCGTGAAGCTGCATGAGGTCTTCATAGGTGCAGTCCTCCGGCGTGTAGCTGCGCTGATCGCTGAAGGGAAACTGCGCCTGCGGACCGAAGACGTGGACATGGGTGTCGCACGCGCCTTTCGGCATGGCGAAGGCCGGACGCCTCGGATGGCGGTCGGGACCGGGGCAGGGTTTGGGCGAGCCGGATGTGTGTGAACTCATGGTTGCGCTTCTCCACCACCGGTCGGCCATCCCTGCATGGACAGCGCGAATTTTGCCGCCGATTTGACGACGGCGCCAAGCGGTGTCAACATAAAATCGACGAAACAAAAAAAATCGATTATTTGGAGGATGGCGTGAGGTATTGGGTTTCTGCAGTCACGGCGCTGGTGATGGCGTCCGTGATCGGTCAGCCGGCACAGGCCGCGGGGTTTCCGGACCGCGGCGTCAAGATCGTGGTGCCGTTCCCGGCCGGGGGATCGAATGATGTGGTGGCGCGGTTGCTCGGCACCAAGCTGTCCGAACTCTGGGGCCAGCCGGTGGTGGTCGACAATCGCCCCGGCGGCGGCGGCAATATCGGCGCCGAGGCGGTGGCCCGTTCGCCCGCCGACGGCTACACGCTGCTGCTGACAGCGCCGGGGCCGCTCGCAGTCAATCAATCGCTTTATACGCAGCTGCCGTTCAATCCGGTGCAGGATTTCACGCCGGTGGCGCTGATCGCTTCGGTGCCGATCGTGCTCGCTGTGAATCCCGGCGTGAAGGCGACGACCGTGGCCGAACTCGTCGCGCTGGCGAAGGCGTCGCCGGGCAAGCTGAATTTCGGATCGTCGGGCCTTGGATCGACCAATCATCTCGCCGGCGAATTGCTGAAGACACGCGCCGGTATCGACATCGTGCATGTGCCTTATCGCGGGGCAGCGCCGGCGATGAACGATCTCATCGGTGGACAGATCCCGATCCTGTTCGACAACATGCCGGCGGTTCGTCCCCAGGTGCAAGGCAAGACGATCCGCGCGCTGGCCGTTGCCGGTGCGACCCGCTCATCGCTTTTCCCGGAGCTGCCGACGATGGCCGAGGCCGGCATCGCGAATTTCGAGGCGTCGTCATGGTTCGGCCTCGTGGCGCCGGCGAAGATGCCGCCGGACGTCACCAAGGCCTTGATCGGCGGCGTGGCGAAGGTGATGAAGGACCCCGATATGACGAAGCGGCTGGCGGAGGTCGGGGCCGAGCCCGGCACCTTGTCCGGCGACGCGTTCGGCGCTTTCCTCCGCACCGAGTCGCAGAAATGGGGGCAGGTGGTGAAGACCGCAGGGGCGAAGGTCGACTGACGGCGGCGCTCTCTTTGCGGTGTCGGTGACCGCCGGTCCGCGATCCCATGATTGAAGATAGGAACGACATGTCGAAAACAGATGCCAAGCTCGATGAACTGAAAGCCCGCTACGAGACCATGATCGGCTTCACGCCGCCGAAGATCGCAAAGCGGCTCGAGCTTGGCATGCGCGTCGACCCCGGTCTTGTCGCTGCGCTTGAAGACTGGCGCATCGCCGCGCTCACGCCGGCGGCGCTCGATCAGAAGACGGTGCAGCTGATGGCGTTTGCCATCCTGCTGGTGCAGACCTCCGAAGCCGCCGCCAATCACGCCAGGGCGGCCATCAAGGCGGGGGCGACGCTGGACGAACTCCACGCCAGCGCCGGCATCGCCGCACTCTTCCGCGGCGTCGCGGCCTTCAACATGGCAGGCGAGATTCTCGCGGGCCTGTTTCCGGAAACACGCTCCGATTGATCGCAAATCGCTGCGCGTGTTGCTGTGAATGTGACTGGATCTACTCCGCGCGTTGAAGTTTTTAGGTGTTACTGTTCTTGATTGTCAGTCCGTTAAATTGAGGCCGGCCGCGCCACCCTCCAGGAGGGTTGCGGTCGGCCCTCAATCACCAGTCCGCTAAACTAAGATGCGTGGTGAAGCGTTGCGAAAGAAGATCTCGCCGCGCGCGCTTTTTCAGAACAAGATTGAGAGAGCGAGCGTGATCGGATAGGCCGAAAGACACACAGCAGAATGAAAAAGGCCGCCATAATAGCGGCCTTCTCTATTGACATGCTTGTGCTACTCAGAGCGGCTTCTTGAGCGCATCAGCGGTCTTGTCGATCGCATCCTTCGTCGCATTTTTGGCGTCGCCCATAGCCTTCTGCGCGTCGCCCTTGGCTTCCTGCGCCGCGCCTTCTGCCTTGAGTTTGTCGGATCCGGTGATCTCGCCGATGCCCTGCTTGGCCTTGCCAACTGCCTCATTGGCGATGCCCTTGATCTTGTCGGTGGTGCCGCTCATTTCTTTCTCCAATCTGTAAGTAACTGGCAACGGCTTACGAACTCATTCGCTGTGCTGACGGTTCCAGCCATCAGCCATAATATGTCGGTTAACAGACAAAAGGGGGGTGCCGGGAGTATAAGCGGCAACTATCGTGCAATCGCTGCTTAACCGAGAGTGCGGGCTCCTTCCGCAAGACTTGCATCGCACGCTAATGCGGTATTGTTGAACACATGACCCAAGACCTGACGATTATAAGTGCCCCGGCGTTCTCGATGATTTGCAATGAAGCGTTCTCATTGCGAAAGGAGGTCTTTGTCCGTGAGCAAGGAGTGTCTGAGGCCGAAGAGTTTGACATCGATGACCTCACAGCGGTGCATTTGGTTGCCCTACTCGCTGGTGAAGTTGTCGGGACCCTGCGGTTGGTCTCGGAAGACAGACATATCAAAATAGGTCGGGTCGCCGTTTCCCATGGCGCGAGGGGTAAAGGTATTGCAAAGCAGATGATCTCGCGTGCGATGAAAACTTCGAAGTCTGCTGGGAATGAGCGCTTTCACCTAGCGGCACAGGTCGACAAAGTCGGCTTTTACATGAAGCTGGGCTTTAAAGCCTATGGTGAAGAGTTCATGGATGGCGGCATGCCTCACGTGGCTATGCGAAACTATGATTGAAGATTTCCGACATCCCGTTCCGTAAGCGTGGTACCCGGATGGCCGACGCCTGCCGTCATTGGCGGGTCTCCCGATCCGGGTTCCCGCATACAGTTTCGTTAGCGTTGGTGCGCACAGGCGACGTGCTTGTATTGATGGAACTTTTCCTCTCATTTGTGAGTTCCGACGTGGTTGCGACCGGCTTCTTCGTCGGCCGCTGCTCGGCAGTGATGTTCGCCTAAGCTACCAAACGTCGGGGGATTAAATGGCCGGGGATAGTTTGTCGCCGACTCGCGACGAAGTGCTGGCCGTTCTTGGAGATTACATCAGGGACGTTGCCGATCCGGAGGAGCTGGCTTATCTCGCGGCCGAGCTGCTCGGCAAAACGCTACAAGTCAGCCGCGCCGGATACGGCACTATCGACGCAGCGGCCGAAACGATCGCGATCGCTAAAGACTGGAATGCGCCGGGCGTTCGCAGTCTCGCGGGCGTGCTGAAGTTCCGGGACTACGGGAGATACATTGAGGACTTGAAGCGCGGCGAGACCGTGGTTTTTGCAGATGCCAGGCAAGATCCGCGGGTCGGAGACAACGCTGAGGCCTTGGAACAGATTTCGGCTCGCGCCATCGTCAACATGCCCGTACTGGAGTCCAACGGTGTCGTGGCGCTCCTTTACCTCAATCACAACCAAGTCCGGTCCTGGAGCGATACGGAGCTCAGCCTCATACGCGAGGTCGCCGAACGCACCCGTACGGCGGTTGAAAGGCGGCGGGCTGAGACGGTCGTTCGTGAAAACGAGTCTCGATTAAGATTTCTAGACGAACTGGGCAGCCGCACAGCCGGAGCGCAAACGGCTGACGAGATTCTCTCAGTCACGACCCAGTTGCTTGGCCAGCGCCTTTCTGTCGCCAACTGCGCTTACGCGGATATGGATGGCGACCAAGACGGCTTTACGATCAGGGGCGACTGGGCGGCCCCCGGCGCCAAACATATCCTTGGCCACTACAGCCTCGCGGATTTCGGAACAAAAGCCGTGCGAGAGCTAGGCGCAGGTCGACCGCTGATCATCAACGATAACCTCAAGGAACTGGCGCCGCATGAAGCGCAGACCTTCCAGTCTATCGGCATCGGCGCAACGATCTGCATGCCATTTCTCAAAGATGGTCGGCTTACCGCCCTCATGGCGATCCACCACGCCCATCCGCACGTCTGGACAGCCCAAGAGCTCGCGCTGCTCGAAGAGGTAACATCCAGATCGTGGGCGCATATTGAACGTGTGAGATCTGATGATGCGGCGCGGCAGGCCGCGGACCGATTAAGCCTAGCAACCAAAGCTGCCGGCATCGGCATCTGGGACTACGACCCCATAAGCGGCACGTTGCGCTGGGACAATCAGTGCAGAGCCATGTTTGGACTCCGGCCGGACGCGCAGGTGACATACGAGCGCTCATTTTTGCAAGGGCTTCACCCGGATGATCGCGATCGCATCCATGAAGCGGTTTCGAAAGCTCTCGATCCTGCGTCGCCAACCTCCTACGACGTCGAATTCCGCACTGTCGGTATCGATGATGGGGTGGAGCGATGGATTGCCGCAACCGGCGACGCAATCTTTGACAGCGCGCGGGCTGTGCGTTTTGTCGGGACGGTCATCGATATCACCGACCTGAAGAGAACGGAACGACACCTTCGCATTCTTAACGATACCGGGGCCTCAGTCGCCCGCGAGCGTGATCTTGAGAAGATCGTTCAAACCGTCACCGACGCCGGTGTTGAACTGTCCGGCGCCCAGTTCGGCGCGTTTTTTTACAATGTCCTGACCCCGGACGGTGGCAGCTATATGCTCTATGCCCTTTCGGGCGTGCCACGTTCCGCTTTCGAGAATTTTCCGATGCCGCGCAACACGGCGGTTTTCGAACCGACCTTTCTCGGTACGTCGGTTGTGAGATCCGACAATATCCTTGAAGATCCCCGCTACGGGAAGAACGCGCCAAGGAAGGGGATGCCGGATGGACACCTGCCGGTGCGTTCCTATCTTGCGGTCCCAGTCATCTCCCGCAGCGGGGAAGTGCTCGGCGGTCTGTTCTTCGGCGACGAGCAAACCGGAAAATTTCAGGAGAGCCATGAGACGGCACTTCTTGGCATTGCAGGACACGCGGCGACCGCCATCGACAACGCTCGGCTGTTCAACGCTGCCGAGCGCGAACTGAACGAACGTCGCCGCGCAGAAGCCGAGCTGCAGGCCTTGAACTACAGCCTCGAGCAGCGCGTGCAGGAAGAAATCGCAGAGCGATCCAAAGCTGAACAACAGCTGCAACAGGCGCAGAAGATGGAGGCGGTCGGCCAACTGACTGGCGGCATCGCGCATGACTTCAATAACATGCTCGCGGTCGTCATCGGCGGACTCAATCTTGCCAAGCGGAAGCTCGATCGCGGCGAAATCGACGTCACGCGGTTTATCGACGGGGCGCTGGATGGCGCGAATCGCGCAGCCAATTTGACGCAAAGACTGTTGGCATTTTCCCGCCAGCAGCCGCTTGCGCCCAAGGTGCTGGGGGTCAATCGGATGATCTCAGGGATGAGCGACCTGCTCGATCGCTCGCTTGGAGAGCTCATTCAGATCGAATCCGTGCTAGCGGCTGGACTGTGGAATGTGAAGGCGGATCAGGCTCAGCTTGAAAGCGCCGTGCTCAATCTGGCGGTCAACGCCCGGGACGCGATGCCGAAGGGCGGGCGTCTCACCATCGAGACCGCAAATGCCGCAGTCGATGAGAAGTATGCGCATGAGTACGCCATTCAGCCGGGCCAGTACGTTTTGGTTGCTGTCACGGACACCGGTGCAGGCATGCCCGCAGATGTGCTCACAAAAGCCTTCGACCCGTTCTACACTACGAAGGAGATTGGTAAAGGGACGGGCCTCGGCCTCAGCCAGGTCTACGGTTTCGTTCGGCAGTCGGGCGGTCACGTCAAAATCTACTCGGAAATCGGCGTCGGCACCTCGGTCAAGATCTACTTGCCACGGTTTCTGGGCGAGGACAGTGCGCACGAGCCGGCCAATGAGGGTATTCGGCAAAGCTGCGGGCAGCTCAAAGAGGTCATCCTGGTCGTCGAGGATGAAGATCGCGTCCGTGCCGTTTCGGTCGAGACCTTGCGGGAGCTCGGCTATAGCGTGATTGAGGCCGGTGGCGCCACGGAAGCCCTGCGCAAGATCAAGGACGGTGCAAAGCCGGACCTGCTGTTCACCGACGTGGTGATGCCCGAGATGACCGGCAGCGAACTCGCGAAGATCGTGGGAGAGCTCTGCCCCGGCATCCCTGTGCTTTACACGACCGGCTATACACGCAACGCCATCGTGCACAACGGCGTGCTGGACGCCGGGACGCAGCTGATCTCAAAGCCTTATACGATTGAAGAGCTGGCCAAGAAGGTCCGAAACCTACTCGATGACCTCGACAATTGAGGCGCGGGGCCTCTTAAGCCGATTTCCTGCTTGAAAGCTTCGCGCATGTCCCGCCGGGCCCAGCTCTTCTGCTGCTCGCCCTACGTGGCCCGGATGCCGTAGAGCGGCTGTTTCACTGTCCAATCGTGGCGGGCGCTAGCGAGTTCGATATATCTCTGCACATGTCGTTCGGCCAAATCATCATTGAGGCCCAGCCGTCCATGTCGGCGTTGCGGTTGGCCCTCAATCACCAGTCCGCTAAACTGGGCCACGCATCGTCACGCGCGGAGTCTCGATCGCCGATGCCGAACTTTCGCGTTTGGCCGGTCGCATCGACCGTCTCGATCTGTGCGTCGAGTGCGGTCATTGCGACCGCCATGTCGGAGGGATGCACGGCGATGCAGGATGAACTGGCGCCGAGAATGGCATGGGCGCGATTGAAGCCGCCGATGGCCGCGCAGCCGGAGCCCGGCACGCGTTTGTTGCAGGGCGTGTGGGTGTTGTAGAAATACGGGCAGCGCGTTCGTTGCAGCAGATTGCCGCCGACCGATGCCTTGTTGCGCAATTGCCCGGATGCGCCCGCAAGCAGCGCCTGGGTGAGCAATGGGAAATGCATGCGCACATGCGGATGCGCCGCGAGGTCGCTGTTGGTTGCCTGCGCACCGATCCGTAGGCTGCGATCGGGCTGTGTTTCAATCTCGTTCAGCGGCAGGCGGCTGATATCGACGAGATGCGCGGGCCGTTCGATGCCGAGCTTCATCAGATCGAGCAGGTTGGTGCCGCCGGCGATGAATTTGGCGTCGGGGCGCCTGACGACCGAGGCGATGGCGCCGGAGACGGTCGTGGCACGTTCATAGGTGAAGGGCTGCATGGTCAGGCCTTCCCGGCTGCGTCGCGGATGGCGGCGACGATGTTGGGATAGGCGGAGCAGCGGCAGATGTTGCCGCTCATGCGCTCGCGGATTTCGTCATCGGTGAGGGCGATGGTGGTCGCCGCGACATTGCCACTCACATGGCTCGGCCAGCCCGCCCGCGCTTCCTGCAGCATGCCGATGGCGGAGCAGATCTGGCCGGGGGTGCAATAGCCGCACTGGAAACCGTCGTGCGCGATGAAGGCAGCCTGCATCGGGTGCAGATCGTCACCTGTCGCAAGGCCCTCGATGGTGGTGATGTCATCGCCCTGATGCATCACGGCGAGCGACAGGCAGGCATTGATGCGCCGGCCGTGAACGAGCACGGTGCAGGCGCCGCACTGGCCGTGATCGCAGCCCTTCTTCGTGCCGGTGAGACCGAGATGTTCGCGCAGCGCGTCGAGCAGTGTGGTTCTTGTATCGAGGTGCAACGCCGTCGGCTGGCCGTTTATGATGAGCGTGAATGCGACAGGCTCGATGGCGACCGCCGATGCGACCTCCGTAGCGGGCGATGCAGCCTCCGCCATGCCGTTGGCCATCACCAGCGCAAGGGCCGAGCTGCCCTCCAGGACCTGCCGCCGCGTCGGCAGAAAGGGATTGATCGCACCGTCCATCGCACACTCCATGTCGTGGGTGTGCTGGAGATGGACCTTTCAGCGGCGATGGTCTTCCACGATCCCGGGACGGATGTCAGGATTCCGGAACGGCGCGTGCGAAAGCGGCGGGCGTGATGCCGCGCAGGCGCTTGAAGGTGCCGGAAAAGTGGCTCTGGCTGCAAAATCCGGTCCGTGCCGCCACACTGGCGATCTGTGTCTCGCCGGCGCGCAGGATCATCTCGGCGTGGCGGACGCGCTGTTCGAGGATGAAGGCATAGGGCGCAAGGCCGGTGGTGGCCTTGAAGCGCCGCGCGAAGGTATCGACGGGCAGCCGCGCGATGTCTGCGAGCTGCTGCAACGTCATCTCGCTGGCGAGATGGGCATCGATGAAGTCTTCCAGCCGGCGCATGACGCCGCCGCTCAACGCGCCGTAAGTCTTGCGCTTCACCTTGCGGCGGTCGAGCTGCGCGATCCGGTGCACGATGAAGCCGGTGAGATGCTCGACATAGCCGCTGTCGAATTCGACGCCTGCGGCGAGATCTTCCTGAAAGGCCTGTAGCGCCGCCGCTATGGCGGTGTCGCGCTGATTGAGCAGGATGGGAAGCGTCTCGTTGCGGATGCCGAGCCGGGATGTGAAGTCGGGATCGATCCAGAGCGCCGTATAGACCAGATCGGCGTCACGATAACTGCCGTCGCGAACGACATTGGCGGGGACGAAGGACAGCGAGCCCGGCCGGTCCATGCCACGATAGCTGGTCTCGCCGGCACAGGTGATCGATGTCAGCGACGTGCCGCCACGGCGGGTCAGGATCACGACATGGGAGGGGGCCGACCAAGTCAGGTCGGCCTCGCGACATGTCCAGCGGCGATGGTCGAGGATGACGCGGCCGCCGAGCCAGCCGCGCGATGCAGCCGGATTCGCCATCACGCCTGATGCCCGGATACGACCTTTGCCGAGCAATGGGTCCAATGACATGTCGATCCTGCGTGTTTCGGGTGGCCGATGGCCGAAAGTCCTACGGGACGGGCAGGGCGGCAAGATGACGACGCGCTGCAGTTCGTAGCAATTGGCGGGATTTAGCGGCGTTTTCGCGCGATTTCGGCGTCCTTTCGGCCGTAAAGGGCAGGATGCGAAGCCCCGCGTCATCCCGCCACACCCCTTCCCGCCAAATTACAAAACCTTAATCCCGCTGCCAGCGGGCGGTAAGGTTCGCTCGTTCATCTTCGGATCACACAAGGCGCCTTGCCCCCCGCGCCGTGCTCTGGAGATTTCTCGATGTCCGACCGTCCCACCGATTTTTCCGGCCTGCCGTCCTACAAGGCGCCGCGTCGTTCGTTGCTGTCCATGCGCAAATTCGCCTTGATGGCCTCGGTCGTCGCCGGCCTCGGCGTCGCCGCTTATGGCATCTCGCCGTCGAACAACGGCATCAACTTCACCACCGCCGCCCATGCGCAGGTCGACAAGCAGGTCAAGGCACAGGCCGCCCAGCCGGTCGGCTTCGCCGACATCGTCGAGCGGGTGAAGCCGTCGGTGATCTCCGTCAAGGTCAACATCAAGGAGAAGGTCGCGTCGAAGGACGACGACAGCAGCGACTCGCCGTTCCAGCCGGGCTCGCCCATGGAGCGTTTCTTCAAGCGCTTCGGCCAGGACGGCCTGCCACCCGGCCTGCGTCCCGGCCCGCGCGGCGGCCGCGGCCCCATCAGCGGCCAGGGCTCGGGTTTCTTCATCTCGGCTGACGGTTATGCCGTGACCAACAACCACGTGGTCGATGGCGCCGACAAGGTCGAGGTCAACACCGACGACGGCAAGACCTATTCGGCCAAGGTGATCGGTACGGACCCGCGCACGGATCTCGCGCTGATCAAGGTCGAGGGCCGCACCGACTTTCCGTTCGCGAAGCTTGCCGACGGCAAGCCGCGCATCGGCGACTGGGTGCTGGCGGTCGGCAACCCGTTCGGCCTCGGCGGCACCGTGACCGCCGGCATCGTCTCGGCTTCGGGCCGCGACATCGGCAACGGTCCGTATGACGATTTCATCCAGATCGACGCGCCCGTGAACAAGGGCAATTCGGGTGGACCGGCGTTCGACGTGTCCGGCGAGGTGATGGGCGTCAACACCGCCATCTATTCGCCTTCGGGCGGCAGCGTCGGCATCGCCTTCTCGATCCCCGCTTCGACGGTGAAGACGGTGGTCGCCCAGCTGAAGGAGAAGGGCTCGGTCTCGCGTGGCTGGATTGGCGTGCAGATTCAGCCGGTGACGCAGGACATCGCCGACAGCCTCGGCCTGAAGAAGGCGGAAGGCGCGCTGGTCGCCGAGCCGCAGGCGGATGGTCCGGCGGCCAAGGCCGGCATCAAGTCGGGTGATATCATCACCCAGGTGAACGGCACGCCGGTGAAGGACGCCCGCGAACTCGCCCGCACCATCGGCGGCTTCGCGCCGGGCAACACGGTGAAGCTCAACGTCCTTTCGAAGGGTGAGGACAAGGTGCTGTCCATGACGCTGGGCACGATGCCGAGCGTGCAGGAGGCCAAGGCCGACTTCGACGGCGACAAGGGCTCGTCGTCGCGCGGCGCCGATGTGCCGAAGCTCGGCCTCACGGTCTCGCCGGCGAGCAGCGTCGCCGGCGCCGGCAAGGAAGGCGTCGTCGTCACCGGTGTCGATCCGAACAGCGCGGCAGCGGAGCGTGGCTTCAAGGAAGGCGATGTCATTCTCGAGGTCGCCGGCAAGAGTGTCGCCACTCCCGGCGAGGTGCGCGAGGCCATCGTGACCGCGCACAACGACAAGAAGAACAGCGTGCTGATCCGGGTTCGCTCGGGCGGCTCCTCCAAATTCGTCGCGGTGCCGCTCGCCAAGGGCTGAGTACCGCGGGGCGTCTGAGCATCGTCGATGATCGGACGCCCGGATTCTCCGAGTTGAGCATGATGGTTTCCGAAGATCGTATTCGCTTTTCGGGATCATGCTTTCGAGACGGAAGGTATCGCCGGCATAGTCGCCCCCGCTGACGGTGCTTTCCAGGGAGCGAGCCTCAAACTCGCTCCCGCCTCTTCCTTCCCTCGGCTGTGCCCGTTTCCGTCGGAAGGTACATGGGCGGTGAAGTTCCCCCAGCTTCACCGCCCATCCCCCATCAAAAGGCGACGACGATGCCGCCTTGCATGAGAGCGCAGTGCACGCCATGGTGACAGAGATTCAACCGATCCGCAGCGAAACCGCCACGTCCAGAGCCGTTCCCGAAATGCGCCTGCTCATCATCGAAGACGATCGCGAGTCCGCAGACTATCTGGTCAAGGCATTTCGCGAGGTCGGCCATGTGGCCGATCACGCGGCCGATGGCGAGGAAGGGTTTGCGCTCGCCGACAGCGGCGATTACGACGTGCTCGTCGTCGATCGCATGCTGCCGAAGCGCGACGGCCTGTCCGTCATCGGGGCATTGCGCGAGAAGGGCAACCGCACGCCCGCGCTGATCCTCTCTGCGCTCGGCCAGGTCGATGACCGCGTCAAGGGTCTCCGCGCCGGCGGCGACGACTATCTGCCGAAGCCCTATTCGTTTGCCGAACTGCTTGCGCGCGTCGAAGTGCTGTCGCGCCGCCAGGGCGGCCCGGCAGAAGAAACGACCTATCGCGTCGGCGATCTCGAACTCGACCGGCTGTCGCACGGCGTCAGCCGCGGCGGCCAGGAGCTGATCCTGCAACCGCGCGAATTTCGTCTGCTCGAATATCTGATGAAGCATGCCGGGCAAGTGGTGACACGCACCATGCTGCTCGAAAATGTCTGGGACTATCATTTTGATCCGCAGACCAATGTGATCGATGTCCACATCTCGCGGCTGCGCTCGAAGATCGACAAGGGTTTCGACCGCCCGTTGCTGCACACGATCCGCGGCGCCGGCTACATGGTGCGCGACGGGGTGAAGTGAGCTGCAATGCTTAAAGCTTGTCCCGGACGCCGTGCATCACGGAGTGGTGCGCTGCTGAGCTGGGACCTTAGGAATGACGGCGCTTCGGGCGGTCCCGGCTCTGCGGCGCAGCGCAAAAGCGCTGCACCGCGTCCGGGACATACTATATGGCTGACGTCATTCGTGTTCTTCAGAGACAATCCGTGACCGCCCTCGGCAAACTCTTCCGCACCACCGCATTCCGGTTGACGCTTGCTTATCTGCTGCTGTTCGCGTTCTTTGCGGCGGCGCTGCTCGGCTATTTCGCCTGGAATACGAACCGGCTGATCAACGATCAGATCACCACCACGGTGAATGCCGAGATGAGCGAGCTCAGTGAGCTCTATCAGCGCCGGGGGTTGCGCGGCATCGTCTTCGCCATCGAGAACCGGGCACTGCGGCCGGGCGCCAATCTCTATCTCATCACCACACCGGCTGGGCAGTCGGTGGCTGGCAACGTGTCCTCGCTGGCACCGGGCGTGATGGCGAGCACGGGCTGGTCGGAAACGCCGTATCGCCGGCTCGACGATCCGGACTCGTCGAACCATCGCGCGCTGGTCAAGGTGGAGCAGCTTTCCAGCGGCTTTCGCCTGCTGATCGGCCACGATCTGGAGGAGCGGCGGCGGCTGTTCGACATCGTCGGCGATGCCGCCAAATGGTCGGTGCTGATCGTCGTCGTGCTCGGTCTCGGCGGCGGCATTTTCGTGTCGCGCCGTGTGCTCCGCAAGATCGATGCGATCACCGGCACCACCCAGCGCATCATGGCGGGCGATCTCTCCGGCCGGCTGCCGGTGGGCCGCAGCGGCGACGAACTCGACCGGCTCGCGGAAAATCTCAACACGATGCTGGAGCGCATCGAGGCGCTGATGAGCGGCCTCAAGGAGGTCTCCGACAACATCGCCCACGATCTCAAGACGCCGCTGACGCGGCTGCGCAATCGCGCCGAGGAAGCGCTGGCGCGTTCCAGCAACGAGGCCGACTATCGGGCCGCGCTGGAAAGCACGATCGACGAATCCGATGGTCTGATCCGCACCTTCAACGCGTTGCTGATGATCGCACGCGCCGAATCCGGACAGGCGCGCGACAACATGACCTTGTTCGACGCGGCCGATGTGGCGGCCGGCATTCACGAACTGTATGAACCGCTCGCGGAAGACGCCGATCTCGTTCTCAAGGTCGAAACGTCGCTCGCCCCCTTGCGCGGCAATCGCGAACTGATCAGCCAGGCGCTCGCCAATCTCGTGGAGAACGCCATCAAATACGGCAAGCCCGAAACGGATGACGGCGCGGCCGCGTCCGACATTCTGATCGAGGCACGCCGCGAGGGCGATCACGTCCTGCTGAGCGTTGCCGATCACGGGCCGGGCATTCCGGAAGCCGATCGCAAACATGCGGTGGAGCGATTCGTGCGGTTGGAAGCCAGCCGGACATTGCCGGGTTCGGGTCTCGGTCTCAGCCTTGCGTCGGCGGTTTCCACGCTGCATGGCGGCGAACTGCGACTCGGCGACAACCATCCGGGACTGCGTGTGACACTGGTATTACCGGCCGCAGCGGGCGAGGCCCTTGCAGGGCAAAGCGCGAATGTGCAACAGAAGTCCGTATGACTTCAGCTACCGCAGGCGAGGGCCAGTCGATGCTGGCCGCGCAGTTCGTGAGCGGACCGGAACTGTTCGATCCTCATGAGGCCGAGCGCCGTTTCGCCGACTGGCTCACGGATATCGCGCCCGAACAGGCCAGCGCATTGCGGGCCATCGTCGATCAGTATCCCCATGCCCGTGCGATTCTGTTCGGCATTGCGGAAGCGTCTCCCTATCTGTTCGATCTGATCCGCGCCGACGCCGCGCGCGCCTTGCGCGTGCTGACTGGTGACGCCGACAAGGCGCTGCCCGATCTCATGGCGCGCGCCGTGAGGCTGGTTGGCGAGGCATCCAGCGAGGCCGACGTGATGACTGCGCTGCGGCGGATGAAGTCCGAGGCGGCGCTGATGATTGCGCTATGCGACATCGGCGGCGTATGGCCGGTGATGCGCGTGACGCGTGCGCTGACGGATCTCGCCATCGTTTCGGTGCAGACGGCGATCCGCTATCTGCTGACCCAGGAAGCCGGGCGCGGACGTATCCTGCCGCCGAACCCGGCTGCGCCCGAGGAGGGCAGCGGCGTGATCGTCTTCGCCATGGGAAAGATGGGCGCGGGCGAGCTGAATTACTCCAGCGACATCGATCTGATCGTGTTCTTCGATCTCGAGGCTCATTCGCTGCCCGAAGATATCGAGCCCAATACGTTCTTCGTGCGCATCGCGCAGGGGATGTCGCGGCTGCTGCAGCAGCGCACCGGCGACGGCTATGTGTTCCGCGTCGATCTGCGGCTGCGACCGGACCCGGCCTCGACGCCTGTGGCGGTCTCGACGGCGTCCGCGCTGTATTACTACGAGCGCGAGGGACGTACCTGGGAGCGCGCCGCGATGATCAAGGCGCTGCCATGCGCCGGCGATCCCAAAGCCGGTGAACGTATGCTGGCGGACATCGCACCGTTCGTCTGGCGCAAGCATCTCGACTTCGCGGCGCTTGCCGATGTGCACGACATGAAGCGCCAGATGCAGACCTATCGCGGCCAGAGCGAGATTTCGGTCGAAGGCCATAACGTCAAGGTCGGGCGCGGCGGCATTCGCGAAATCGAGTTTTTCGCACAGACCCAGCAATTGATCGCCGGCGGCCGTCATCCGGACTTGCGCGTGCGACCGACTCTCGACGCGCTGGGCGTTCTCGCCGCCAGCAACTGGATCACCGGCGACGTCCGGGACGAGCTGACGGTCGCCTACGAATTCCTGCGTCGGGTCGAGCACCGGCTGCAGATGATTGCCGACGAGCAGACGCACGCATTGCCGGAAGACGAGGAGGCCGTCGAACGCTTCGCGCGCTTTTTCGGCTATGCAAGCCGCGAGGCTTTCGCGCGCGATCTTCTGATGCACTTGAATTGCGTGCAGGGGCACTATGGCCGCCTGTTCGAAGGGGATGCGACGGACGACATTCATCTGCCCGCGGTCGATTACAAGGCCGGCGCTTCCGACCAGCGCCTGCTCGAACATCTCGCCAAGCTCGGATTCCGCAAGCCGGCCATGGTGGCGCAGACCGTGCAGCACTGGATGCTGGACGAGGACTATCGCGCGCTGCGGGTCGAGAGCACGCGGCAGGCCTTTCTCGATTTCGTGCCTTTGCTGATCGTCGGGCTGGCCAATGCCGAGGAGCCCGACAGCGCCGTGATCGCCTTCGATCGCTTCCTGCAGGCCCTGCAACGCGGTGCACGATTGATCTCGCTGCTGAGCCAGAATCGCGATCTCGTGGCACTCGTTGCGCTCGTGCTCGGCGCTGCGCCGCGGCTTGCCGACATGCTTGCCCGGCAGCCGCAGCTCGTCGACGGTCTGATCGATCCGCGCTTTTTCGGGGCCATGCCTGACCGCCGCGAACTGTCCCTGCGTCTCGCCGTCACGCTCGAAGATGCCAACTCCTATGAGGAATTCCTCGATCGTTTGCGTTTGTTCGGGCAGGAGAGCCTGTTCCTGATCGGCACGCGCATCCTGTCCGGCACGGTGACGGCGCCGCAAGCGAGCACGGCTTTCGCCGATGTCGCCGAAGGCATCGCGCAGACGCTGCATGGTCTCGTGCTCGATCAATTCGTCGAACAACATGGCCGCATCAAGGATCAGGAAACGGCGATCATCGCCATGGGACGGCTCGGCAGCCGCGAGATGACGGCGTCATCCGATCTCGATCTGATCCTGATTTACGACTTCGACCACGACGCACCCGATTCCGATGGCGCGCGCTCTCTGCATGGCGCACAATATTTCGCACGCCTGACGCAGCGGCTGATCAGCGCTTTCACGACGCGCACCAATTATGGCGTGCTGTATGAAGTGGATATGCGTTTGCGGCCGTCGGGACGATCCGGACCGCTGGCGTCGCGCATCGATTCCTTCTCTGAATATCAGCAGAACGAAGCCTGGACCTGGGAACATATGGCGCTGACGCGCGCGCGCGTCATCTCGGCGTCGCCGGCTTTCCGCGAAAGGGTGGAAGCCGCCATTCGCGACGTGCTCACCCGCCCGCGCGAGCACGGAATCATCGCCAACGATGTCGCCGAGATGCGTCAGGCGATCGCCGAGGAAAAGGGCGAGGACGATATCTGGGATCTCAAATATGCCGCCGGCGGCATGGTCGATATCGAGTTCATCGCGCAATATCTGCAGCTCGTTCATGCCGCCGAGAAACCCGCCATTCTGAACGTCAACACGCAGCAGGTGCTCGAAAACGCCGCCAGGCTGGGTGTGCTGCAAACCGAGCATTTCGACGTGCTGCGCCGTGCGGTGCGTCTGTTCAACGATCTCACCCAGATCCTGCGGCTCTGCGTCAGCGAGGGCTTCAAGCCGGAGTCCGCAGGCGCCGATCTGTTGCGGCTGCTGGCGCGTGTCAGCAACGAACCTGACTTCTCGTCGCTGGAAGCGCGCGTCCGCGAAATCCAGCAGGATGTGCGGCAGGTCTTCCGGCAGATCGTCGGTGGTTGAGAGACCTTCTCGGTCGAGCGCGTCTGCACGCTGTGCGTGAATGTTCCCCGGATAATCGGATTTGTGAACCGGTTAGACGAAATCTAATCGGTCGCAATTGTTGTCGCACCTCCTTGTCCGCTAGCTCCGGTCTTTTCGTCGCGTGAGCGTAACCTGAACGGTTGCGTGGCGCGCGGTGATCGAGCGCTTGGGGGGACGAGATGCGGTTGAGGTTTTTTCGTGTGATCGCAGCCGTTGCGGCCATGCTGGTGGCATGGGCCGGAGAAGGCGTGACGGCCGATGAGGTTGCTATCGTCGAGACGGCTCTGCCTGGCGAAGGGCAGCGGCCGCAGGCCATGGTCGTCGCGCCCGATGGCAATCTGTGGGTGACGGAAGTCCTCAAGCATCAGATCTTCCGCATCGAACCCAGCGGCGCCATCACGCCATTTCGTGTTCCGGGTGAGGCGGTCGGCGTTCTGCAGGGCATCGCATTCGGGCCCGACGGGCACATCTGGTTCACCTCGCGCGAAGAGAATGCGATCCGCCGCATGTCGGTGACGGGTGAGTTCAACGGCACCTTCGTCATTCCCTCACAGGCCACGAAGCCGACGCAGCTCAACAAGGGCTCATGGCCGCGCGGCATCACCGTCGGACCCGACGGACATCTCTGGTTTGCGGAAATGGCGGCCAACAAAATCGGTCGCATCACCGTGAATGGCGAGTTCACCGAATTCACGATTCCAACCGAGGACGCGCAGGCCTATGGCGTCGTAACCGGCCCGGACAGGAATCTGTGGTTCACCGAAAGCGGCGCCGGCAAGATCGGCCGGCTTGATGTGGCGACCGGCAAGATCACCGAATTCGCTCTGAGCAGTCCGCAGGCGAGACCGCGCGATATCACGGTGGGACCGGACGGTCATCTCTGGTTCTCGATGAACGGCACCGACCGCATCGGGCGCATCTCCATGCAGGGTGAGATGACGGAGTTTCCGCTTCCCGCCGACACCAAGCCGATCGGCATTGCAGCCGGCGGCGACGGCAATGTGTGGTTCACCGCCTTCAAGCCGAACAAGATCGGGCGCATCACGCCGGCCGGTTTCGTGACTCTGTTCGATCTGAAGACGGCGAATGCGCAGCCGTTTGGGATGACCGCCGGACGGAATGGTGTGGTCTGGTTCTCGTCGCAGGCCAATCACATCGGCCGCATCGCGCTTGCTGCCAAGCCTGCGCAATAGCGAAAGCCGCGAAGAGCTTGTGCGTGCGTTTTTCACAGTCCGGTGTGAAGCGGGGAGTCAAGCGAGGCTGCACGCTGCGGTCGGTTGCGTGCAGCAGTCATCGTCATCTGCAGGCGAAGTGCTAGACAGAATCTAAGTGCGCCGCATTGTGAACGCACAGTGACGTCCTGTAAGGCCCCAACGAGTTGGCTGATCGAACATCGGCCGGGACTTGGGGCGATCAGGCAAATGAACGACGCAACTACACTTCGCACGAATGGACTTCTGGCTGCAGCGAGCGCGCTTGCGTTGACGGTTGCCGGCAGCAACGAATCCGTTGCGCAGACGGCGCGCGAGCTTCCGGCCGTCGAAGTCCACGCGCCGAAGCCGCGTGCGACGCGCCGCGCGGTGCCGCGCCAAAATGCCGCAAGAGCACAGCAGGCGCAGCCGCGCGCGGTCGAGCGACGCGCACCCCCGACGCCGGCAACCGGTCTCACGGGCAATCTGCCGGCCGCCTATGCCGGCGGGCAGGTGGCTTCGGGCAGCCAGGTTGGCCTGCTCGGCAACCGCGGTGTGATGGACACGCCGTTCAACCAGACCAGCTACACCGCGCAGACCATTCAGGATCAACAGGCGCGCAAGCTCGACGACGTGTTCGCGAACGATCCGTCGGCACGCATCACCGTGCCGCGCGCCTATGGTTTCGATCAGTTGAACATCCGCGGCTTCAGCGTTTCCAGCACCGCTTATGGTCTGAACGGACTTTACGGCATCGCTTCCGCATTCTCGCTGTCTTCGCTCGGCGCCATCGAGCGCGTGGAGGTGCTGAAGGGACCGTCGGCGCTGCTCAACGGCATGCCGCCCGGTGGCGGCGGCGTTGGCGGCAGCGTCAATCTGGTGACCAAGCGCGCCCAGGACGTGCCGGTCGCGCAGATCACCAACACCTATTCGTCGCGCTCGCAGGTCGGGACACATATCGATGTCGGTCAGCGGTTTGGCGAGTTCAAGGAGTACGGCGTTCGCTTCAACGGCAGCTACAAGGATGGTGGCACCGAACTCGCCAACCAGAATCAGGAAGTCGGCAACGCCTTTGTCGGGCTCGACTACCGTGGCGAACGGGTGCGGCTGTCGGCCGATATCGGCTATGAGAAGAACAACACCACGGCGATGACACGGTTCATCGATCTCGGCAATCTCACGGCGCTTCCGGCGCCGCCCGATGCGCGCGCGAATTATATGCCGAACTGGGGCTTCTGGCAGTCGGAGTCCCGTTACGCCATCGTGCAGGGCGAAGTCGATATCACCGAGAACCTGACGGCCTATGCCCAGGCCGGCATCGGCACGAGCGACGTGCGCTATCTCTATTCGGATATCCGGATGGATAGTCTGAACGGAAACTTCAACGGGACGCCGCGGCGTAACAATCAGGCGCACGAGCGGTCGGCGGGCCAGGCAGGCTTCCGCGCCAATGTCGATACCGGGCCGGTCAACCACGCGATCAACTTCAACGTGGCCGCATCGGAAGCCTATGTCGGCATCCTGAACACCTCCGGCAGGCTGTTCCGCTCCAATCTTTACAATCCGACGCAGAGCGCAGTGCCGAATGTCGAGGTGGGTGCTCCGCGCCGGACTTCCGGCACGCAGCTCTCCAGCTTCGGTATGGCCGATACGATGTCGATCCTGGACAACCGGGTCCAGTTCACGGCCGGCGTGCGTCATCAGTATGTGGAATCGGAATCGTTTGCCCAGGGCACGGGCGTTCGCACCGGCGGCTATGACGCCTCCGCGACCACGCCGGCATTCGCTCTCGTGGTCAAGCCGCTGGAGAACGTCTCGCTCTATGGCAACTATATCGAAGCGTTCGAACCCGGTTCGGTCGTCGGCGAAAGCTTCGCCAATGCCGGGCAGGTGCTTGCGCCCTATCGCTCGAAGCAGAAGGAGGTTGGCATCAAGGTCGATTGGGGCCGTATCACGACCACCGTCAGCGCATTCGACATCATGCGCCCGTTCCAGATCGTGGATCGCGCGACCAACACCGTATCGCAGGGGGGCGCGAGCCGGAATCGCGGCATCGAGTTCAACGCCTTCGGCGAGGTAACCGAAGGCTTGCGCCTGCTCGGCGGCTTCATGTTCATCGATGCACGGCAAGAGACGACGCAGAACGGCACCTATGACGGGCTGCGCACGTTCAATGTGCCGGATGTTCAGGTCAATATCGGCGGCGAATGGGACGTGCCTTTCTTGAGCGGGCTGACGTTGACCGGCCGTGCCATCCACACGGGCGCCTATTACGCCGACCAAGCGAACCGGGTCGCGGGTGCGAGCTGGACGCGTTACGATGCCGGGGCGCGCTATACATTTGCGTCGCCGTGGAACAACAAGCCGGTGGTGTTGCGGTTCTCGGTCGAGAACGTGCTTGACAGCAATTACTGGCAGGCCGCGACCAACGATGGTTACGTCATCCTCGGTGCACCGCGAACCTATCTGGTCTCGACGACTTTCAATTTCTGAGGCGGCGCGTCTGGGCCGATACGTCTGTGCTGGCGGCTCGATCGGCATCGGACCGCCGTGGCTGCGGGGGCGGTCTTCTATCAGGCCGCTCTGGAAACGTAGAGCGCGCGGCGCTCGCCTTCCAGCGGCAGCGAAATGCAGACGACGGTGCCGACGTCGGGCTTGGAGCGCAGCTTCATCGCGCCGCCATGCAGGCCGGTCAGCGATTTGGCGATGGCGAGGCCGAGGCCCGAGCCGTGATAGCTCTTGGTGAGCTGGCTCTCGACCTGCTCGAAAGGGCGCCCCAATCGCTTCAGCGCATGCGGTGCAATGCCGATACCGCTGTCGGCAATGATCAGCGCGACCGAATGCTTCATCACGCGGCTGCGCACGGTGACACGTCCGCCATCAGGGGTGAACTTCACCGCGTTGGACAGAAGATTGACCAGGATCTGCTTGATGGCACGGCGGTCGGCGACGACGGCAGCGTCGGTCGCGATGTCGGCGCCGAGCGTGAGGTTCTTGGCTTCGGCGCGACCGGAGACGACGCGGATCGATTCCGACAGGATCTGGCCGAGATCGAGCGGTTCGAGATCGAGCTTCATGCGGCCGGCTTCGATCTTCGACATGTCGAGAATGTCGTTGATCACTTCCAGCAGGTAGTGACCGCTGGTGAGAATATCGTGGCAGTATTCCGAATATTTCTCCGAACCGAGATGGCCGAACATGCCGCTGCCCATGATTTCGGAGAAGCCGATGATGGCGTTGAGCGGCGTGCGCAGCTCGTGGCTCATATTGGCGAGGAATTTCGATTTCGTGGCGTTGGCTTCCTCGGCGCGGGTCTTTTCCTCGGAATATTTCTGCGCGAGATCGGCGAGTTCGAGCGCCTGTTTCTCGAGCGCCGCCTGGGAGTGCTTGAGATCGATGACCGAGGCGCGCAGGCGCAGGTCGTTGTCGATCAGCTTCTGCTCGTGTTCCTTGATGCGGGTGATGTCGGTGCCCACCGAGACGTAACCGCCATCCTTGGTTCGGCGCTCGCTGATATGCAGCCAGGCACCGTTTTCTAGCTGCGCCTCGAAGGTGCGTGCGCCCTGCGAGGCGTCGGCGGCGTCCGCAAGCCGGGAGCGTACTTCCGGCATGCTGCCGACCTCAAGCACGGTCTCATAGGGCGTGCCGGGCCTCACCGCGGAATCCGGCAGCTTGTGCAGGCGCTGGAAGTGTGAATTGCAGAGCACGAGGCGATCGTCGGCGTCCCATAGCACGAAGGCTTCCGGGATCGTCTCGATGGCATCGCGCAGGCGGACATCGGCTTCGATGCTCTTCTGTGCGAGGCTCTTCTGCTCTGTGACGTCGATGGCGATGCCGATCAGATGCTGGCTGCCGTCGCTCTGGCCGGCCACGAGCTCGCAGCGCAGCTGCAGCCAGATCCAGTGGCCGTCGCTGTGCTGCATGCGGAAGGTTCGATCGATGTAGTCGAGCTGCTGCGAGACCAGCTGATCGGCAATTTCGAACAGGTTGATATCTTCCGGGCGCACCAGCGCGTTTACTTCGCCGAAGGTGAGAAGGTCGCTGCGGCTGTCGAGGCCGAGCATGGTAAACATCGATTGCGACCAGAATATCCGGCCGCGCGACAGGTCCCAGTCCCACAGGCCGCAGCGGCCGCGGTTGAGCGCGGTGTCGATACGGCCGCGCACGGCATCGTTGATGGCGTCGCCTTCGCGGGCGCGGGTCGATTGCCAGTGGAAGGCGAAGCCGAGGATCAGCACGACGAAGCCCGTCGTCGCGGAAAGCGTGATCGACAGCGCCGATTCCGAAGGCCAGATCGACTCGTTGTTTTCCTGCAGCACGACGATCTGGCCGGGCAGCGCACGCACGATGCGGCGCGTGGCGAGAGCGTGATGGCCGTCGGATGTGACGATCTCGAACACATCCGTCCGCTGACTCTGTGCCGATATGTTCTGTACGGCGCTGAGAATGTCGAGGACGCGCCGGTCGTCGCCGGCGGGCACATCCGTCGGCATGCGGGCGATGATGCTCTGATCGGCGCCGAGCACGATCACGTGGCGGCCCGGGGCGATACCCCAGGCCGGGATCAGGCTCGGCAGCAACGCCTGCAGTCGCTCGAGGGAGGCTTGGCGATCCTGTCGAACGGCGCCGTTGCGATCGAGACGTTCGGCAACCATGTCGCCGAGCGCAGTGAGGTCACGCTTGAGAGAAGTCTGCTTCTGGCGGCTCTGGTCGACGACCTGCACGAAGGCGCCGAAGAAGATGGTGATGAGGAACGCGATGATCAGCGTGGGAACGGCGCGACGGAGTGCGGGCTCTGCGATGAGCAGCCGGTGATAGGCCGGCTTCGCGATCGATTGCGCCAATCCTTTGATGGAATCGGATTGGACGCATGCGTTGTCCGCATGCGCACGCGACATACTTGGCCCCCTCGGAAGATGTGTAGTGTCGATTCGACCCCCAACGCCCCGCCACTTCGAATCGACAAGGCAATATGAATCCACTTTCCGCACAGTGTCGAGAGTCAACGAAACGTTAACGTGAAATAAATGCTATCCAACGAAAACTGAGTGCGCGTTCGGACTCAAAAACGAGTCCGAAACGCGAACGCCGCGCAGACTGGCTCTCATGATGAGGGGCAGTGCGTGTGGAGATGCGAGGACTCGCATTGCGCGAGCTACAGCGTCACCACGATCTTGCCAAGATGCTTGTTGGCTTCCATGTGGTTGAACGCCATTGCGATCTCCGCGAACGGATACACCTTGTCGATCGGCAGTTTCAGCTTGCCGGCCTCGACCGCCGGCCAGATGTCGGCGCGCACCGCGCTGAAGATATCGCGGATCTCCTGCATCGACCGGGTGCGGAACGTGACGCCGATATAGCTGATACGCCTGGCCGCATGCAGATCGAAATTGAAATCTGCATGGGTGCCGCCGAGGCGGCCGACATTGACGATGCGGCCGAGCACCTTCGTTGCCTTGAGGTTCTGATTGGCAACGGGGCCGGAGATCTGGTCGACGATCAGATCGACACCGTCGCCAAGCGTCGCCTTGAGTACCTCGTTGACCCAGCCAACTTCTTTCGAATCGATGGCGAGATCGGCGCCAAATTCGCCCAGCCGGCCGCGGCGTGCGGCATGCGTGGATGAGCCGATCACCGGCCTGGCGCCCTTCAGCCTGGCAATCTGCAGGGCCATCAGGCCGACCCCCGAACTCGCGCCTTGAATGAGTACGGATTGCCCGGCCTGCAATCCGCCGACGGTGACCAGCGCGTTGTGCATCGTCGTCAGCGCCACGGGCAGGGTACACGCGGTGTCGAAACCCATGCCGGGCGGGATGTGGAACAGGCGGCCATGGTCGGTCACCGTGAATTCCGCGAATGCCGCGCCGCCCGAGCCCATTACGCGCTCGCCGACCGTGAAGCCTTTTGCCTCCGGTCCCAACTCGGCGATCTCGCCTGCCCATTCCATGCCGAGCACGGTGCCGACGCCGCCGGCTGCACCATGGACATGGCCCTTGGTCATGCCGAGATCGGCGCGGTTAAGGCCGCAGGCCTTTACCTTCACCAGCACCTGCGTGCCGGTCGGTTTTGGCGCAGCGACATCGACGATGGCCGCGCCGTTCTCTGTGTAGACGTAAGCCTTCATGATGTTGCTCTCTGCGAAGGTGTGCCTGGTGCTAGTCACTCAGGCTTGTCCCGGACGCGATGCAGCGCGCCTCTTTGGCGCGGTGCTTCGCAGAGCCGGGACCGTATCAGTCGCCGGAGTTTGTGACGGTCCCGGCTCTGCGAAGCGGCATAAAGAATGCCGCATCGCGTCCGGGACACCCGGAAGTGCGCAATGGCATTTCGCCGTTGTGATCACTCCGCGGCCTGACGCCGGGCGCCCGACAGCATCGCATCGAGGCGACCGCGAATGATGGTCTCCGCCTCATGCATGATGCGCGACACCAGTTCCTGGCATGACGGGATGTCGTTGATCAGGCCCTGGACCTGGCCGGCCGACCAGATGCCGTCCTCGCTGTCGCCGGTGGAATAGACCAGCTTGCCGCGCGCGCCGGCGACGAGATCCTTGATCTGTTCGAAGGTCGCGCCTTGCTTCTCCATCGCCACCACCTGCTGGCTCACCGCATTCTTGGCAACGCGCGAGGTGTTGCGCATGGTGCGGAAGATCAGGTCGGTGGCGCGCTCGTCATTGGCGACGATGCGCTCCTTCACCAGCTGATGGATCGGGCTTTCCTTGGTGCACATGAAGCGCGTGCCCATGTTGATGCCCTCGGCGCCGAGCGCGAGTGCTGCGACAAGGCCGCGTCCGTCGCCGAAGCCGCCGGACGCAATCATCGGAATCTTGACCTTGTTGGCGGCGGCCGGGATCAGGATCAAGCCGGGCGTATCGTCCTCGCCGGGATGGCCGGCGCATTCGAAACCGTCGATGGAGATGGCGTCGACGCCCATGCGCTCGGCGGAGAGCGCATGGCGCACGCTGGTGCATTTGTGGATCACCTTGATGCCGTGTTTGCGGAATTCGTCCACATGCTCCTGCGGCTTGTTGCCGGCGGTCTCCACCACCTTGATCCCGGCCTCGATGATGGCCTGGCGATACTCGGCGTAAGGCGGCGGCTTGATGGTCGGGAGAATTGTGAGATTCACACCGAACGGCTTGTCGGTCATCTCGCGGGTGCGCGCGATTTCCTTGGTCAGGTCTTCCGGAGTCGGCTGCGTCAGCGCGGTGATCAGCCCGAGCGCGCCGGCATTGGCGACGCCGGCGACCAGCTCGGCGCGGCCGACCCACTGCATGCCGCCCTGGACGATCGGGTGTTCGACGCCGACGAGTTCGGTGAAGCGTGTCTTGATCATGATGGGTCCTCTGGTTTCCCCGTGGCGCGCTTTCGACGCGGGCCGATCTGGTTGTTGTTTGTTCGCGGCGGAGGATGCCGGTGGCACGCGGCATTGTCTACCGCATCCGGGCATGGGCCCATGCGCAACCTCATGCATGACCAATGGAGATCGCAGACATTCCGTGGCGCGAGCTGCCATCGCTGGAACTGACGGGGCGAACATGCTTTTGTCGGCGTCATGACCAAGACAGCCACCGAGCCGACCCCGCAGCAGATCGAGCAGCTGACGCGCGCCTTCGAGCGATTTACGCGAAAATTCAAGGTCGCCGAAGCCGCCGCTGCCGCCGACAACGCGCTCAACGCCCTCGATGCGCAGACGCTGGTCTATGTCGAGGAACATCCCGGATGTTTGATGGGCGATGTCGCCCGCTATCTCAATGTCGCCATGACCACGATGTCCTCTGCCATCGACCGGCTGGTGAAGAAGGCCCTGGTCGAGCGCCGCCGCCCCGAGGATAACCGCCGGTCCGTGGCGCTCACCGCCACCGAGAAGGGCCGGGGGGCGGTCGAGGATCTGGCTGCGGGCTATCGCGCCGCCTGTCAGATGATGCTGCGGTCCCTCGACCCTATCGAGCGTAACGAGTTGATTCGGCTCACAGAAAAAATCGCCGGCAACGAAACTTGAACATTACGAAGTTCGTATTATTTCGGGGGTGCCCGCCGGCTTCATGTCGAATGCCGGCCGGAGGAGGAGGCGCCCGTGGCTGTTGCCGTCAATGGTACCGAATATCCGCTGCCCGATGACCCCAGGGTGTCGTTGCTTGATCTGCTGCGTGAGCGCGTCGGCCTGACCGGTACCAAGCTCGGCTGCAATCAGGGCGCCTGCGGTGCGTGCACCGTCATCGTCGACGGCCAGCGGGTGCTGTCCTGCCTGACACTGGCCGTGCAGGTCGACGGGCGATCGGTGACGACCATCGAAGGGCTGTCGAACGGCGATGGCGCGCTGCATCCGTTGCAGCAGGCCTTCATCGCCCATGACGGGCTGCAATGCGGCTATTGCACCCCCGGCCAGATCTGTTCCGCCGTCGCCATGATGGACGAGCTGCGCCGCGGCGACCCCAGCTATGTCACCGCCGATCTCGCCGTGGGGCCGGGCCCCCGGATGCGCGAGGAAATTCGCGAGCGCATGAGCGGCAATCTGTGTCGCTGCGGCGCGCATAACGGAATCGTCGAAGCCATCGAAGGCGAGCTCATCGGAGACGCAGCATGACGCCGTTCCACTATCAGCGCGCGACCGACGCGGCCGAAGCCTTGACCCTCGCGGATGCCAGCCGCTGCCGCTTCCTCGGCGGCGGCACCAATCTCGTCGATCTGATGCGGCAGAATATCGAGGCGCCGGCCGCGCTGGTGGATGTCAGCCGCATGCCGGCCTCCATCGAGGAGGAGGGCAATGGCGGCCTCGTGATCGGCGCGGCCGTCCGCAACAGCACGCTGGCTGCGCATCCCGTGGTCCGCGCGCGCTATCCCATGCTGTCCCGCGCTTTGCTGGCCGGCGCCTCGGCGCAGATCCGCAACATGGCGACGGTCGGCGGCAATCTGCTGCAGCGGACGCGATGCGCCTACTTTTATGACGCCGCCGGCTCGCGCTGTAACAAGCGCCAGCCCGGTGCCGGCTGCGATGCCATCGATGGCTTGAGCCGCAATCACGCGATCCTCGGCGTGTCGGACCACTGCATCGCGACGCATCCGTCCGACATGTGCGTGGCACTCGCGGCGCTGGATGCGACGGTGCATGTCAGCGGCGCCGACGGCACGCGGCATGTTCCGCTGGTGGATTTCCATCAGCTGCCCGGCACGCGTCCCGACATCGAGACCGTGCTGCGCCCGGGCGAATTGATCACGGCCGTCTCGATTGCACCGAGCGCGGCCGCCGCGCATTCGCGCTACCGCAAGGTGCGCGATCGCTCGAGTTACGCTTTCGCGCTGGTGTCCGTCGCGGCCGGGCTGGATGTGGCCGACGGCCGGATCAGGGATGTTCGTATCGCGCTCGGCGGTGTGGCGGCCAAGCCGTGGCGTGCGATGCGCGCCGAAGACGCCTTGCGCGGCGAAGCGCCGACGCAAGACAACTTCCTCCGCGCGGCCGAAGCCGAACTCGCTGCGGCCAAACCCACCGACGCCAACGCCTTCAAGGTCGAACTCGCCAAGCGAACCATGGCCGCCGTTCTCGGCGAACTGGCAGGAGGGCGCGCATGAGCAAGCTGCAGAACGCGATCGTCGGCGGTGTCCGTACGGCGATGGGCTATGTGCCGTCGAGCTGGCTACCGGGCGGTGTGCCCGATCCCTTGATCGACAAGCGCGTGGTGCTCGGCACGCAGCAGTCGCGCATCGACGGTCCCGACAAGGTGCGGGGCGCCGCGCGCTTCGCCGCCGAAGTGCGTATGGACCGGCTGACCTACGCGGCCTTCGTGCATTCGACCATCGCGCGCGGAAAGATCGCGCAGCTCGACCTCGCGGCGGCCGAGGCCGCGCCGGGCGTCGTGCTGGTGATGACCCATCGCAATGCGCCAAAACTGGCGCTGCCGCCGCCGATCGGCCTCACCAATCTCAAGGCCGCCGGCAACAACATCCTGCCGGTGATGCAGGATGCGGAGATCCGCTGGAACGGCCAGACGGTGGCCGTCGTGGTGGCGGAGACGCAGGAACAGGCCGATCACGCGGCCTCGCTGATATCAGTGCAGTATGAACAGGCCGTGGCGCGGACACGCTTCGACGATGCGAAGGCGCATGCGCAAACGCCGGACTCGCTAATGATCGAGCCCAACCGGCTCAAGCGCGGCAACGCCGATGCCGCGTTCAAGGCAGCGGCAGGCCGTGTCGATGCGGTCTATCGGACGCCCTGGCACAATCACAATCCGATCGAGCCCAATGCGGCGACCATCGCCTGGGACGGTGACCGCCTGATCATCCATGACGCCACCCAGGCGCTGAACGGCACGGCCGGGTCGCTCGCAAAGGTGTTCGGTATCAAGGAAACCCAGATCCATGTCAGCTCGCCCTATGTCGGCGGCGCATTCGGTGGCAAGGCGCTGTGGGATCACCAGATCCTCGGCGCGGCTGCGGCGAAGCTCGCCGGGCGGCCGGTGCGCATCGCGCTGTCGCGCGCGAGCATGCATCGCCTGATCGGCGGCCGGTCGCAGACCGAGCAGCGCGTGGCGCTCGCCGCCGCTGCCGATGGCAAGCTGACGGCCGTTCTCCATCACGGCTATTCGGTGAAACAGCCGCACAGCGCCTGCGATGAAGCTTTCACGCTGGCGAGCCGTTCGCTCTATGCGTCGGACAGTCACGACATCGTGCAGCACACGATCGATCTCGACCTGCTGGCGAACACGTTCATGCGTGCGCCGGGCGAGGCGGTGGGGACCTTTGCCATCGAGAGTGCGATGGACGAGCTTGCGCATGAGCTGGGCATCGATCCGATTGCGCTCCGGCGCCGCAATATCGGCGACAGCGATCCGGTGAGCGGCGCTCCCCGTTCGCAAAGCGACCTGATGCTGGCCTATGATCTCGGCGCAGCGCGGTTCGGCTGGCATCGCCGCGCGGCACAGCCGCGGTCGCATCAGGATGGCGAGTGGCTGATCGGAATGGGCTGCGCAACCGGCTCTTTCCCTTATGCGCGCATGCCCGGCATGTCGGCGAAAATCACTATCGATAGCGATGGATACGCGACCGTCGCCAGCGCCGCGCATGAGATGGGCATGGGCACCGCCACGGTGCAGCGGCAGCATGCCGCCGACCGTCTCGGCCTGCCGCTAGAACATGTGTCGGTCAGGATCGGCGACACCAGCCTGCCATTCGCCAGCTTTGCCGGCGGCTCCTCCCAGACGGCCTCGCTCGGTGCGGCCATCAATGCGGCCAGCAGCAAACTCGCGGGCGAATTGCTGCGGCTCGCAGGCAACGACACGCCGCTCGCAGGCTTGCGGGCGAGCGAGGTCGAGTTCGCCAATCACGGTCTGCGCAAGATCGGCGAGCCGTCGCGCTACGAGAGTTTTGCGTCGATCCTCAAGCGCGCGGCACGCAACGACGTCAGCGCGACGGGCGAGAGCGGCGCACCGCTGGAAATGCTGAAATTCTCGATGCACAGCCGGTCGGCGATTTTTTGCGAGCTGCGCGTCAGCGACGTGACCGGCGAGGTCCGCATCGATCGCCTTGTCGGCGCCTTCGATTGCGGGCGCATTCTCAATCCCAAGACGGCGACGAGCCAGTTCAAGGGCGGCATGATCATGGGCATCGGCATGGCGCTTACCGAGGAGACGCTGCTCGATCCGCGCAACGGCCGCATCATGAGCGCATCCATGGCGGACTATCATGTGCCGGTTCACATGGACGTACCGGAGATCGACGTTGTTTGGACCGACATTCCCGATCCCCGCACGCCGATGGGTGCGCGCGGCATCGGCGAGATCGGTATCGCCGGCGTCGCCGCTGCCGTCGCGAATGCGGTGTTCAACGCCACCGGTAAGCGCGTCCGCGATCTGCCGATCACACCCGACAAGCTGCTGTGAAGCAATGCCGTAGGGCGGATGAGCGAAGCGTCATCCGCCGCGGAGTTTCAACTTTGAAGTCGGCCGGCGGATGACGCCTTCGGCTCATCCGCCCTACGGAAGAAGCAATGAACCACCCGACACGATGCCGGCACAAATGATGCGACGCGACCGGCGTCGTTCGAAAAGGACACCTTCCATGATGACTTCACAGAAAGCTTTTGTGGCAGTCGCCGGTCTGGCGGCATGCATTCTCGCAGCGGCCACGCCGGCCTTCGCGCAATCGCCATTCGCGGGAATGCATGGCGCCTGGTCCGGCTCGGGCACGATTATGCTTTCCGACGGATCGAAGGAACGGCTGCGCTGCCGCGCCAGCTATCGCGTGTCGTCCGGCGACAATGCGCTGCAACAGTCACTGCGCTGCGCCAGCGACAGCTACAAGTTCGAGCTCAGCAGCGATGTGGTGAGCGAGGGCGGGCGTGTCTCGGGCTCGTGGAGCGAGACCTCGCGTGGCATCAGCGGCAGCCTGCAGGGGCGTGCGAGTGGAGGGCGGATCAATGTTGTGGCCGACTCGCCTGTCTTCACCGCGAATATCACGCTGACGACGACGGGTAACAAGCAGTCGGTATCGATCACCTCGCAAGGCGATATCCGCCAGGTGTCGATCGCGATGGTGAAGAGCTAGGTATTTTTAACCTAGAACCGTGTCCCGGGCGCGCTGCAGCGCAGGCGATGCGTCGCATCGTCGACAACGCTGCTGCGCAGAACCGGGACCGTGAAAAGCTCGGCGTTCGTTGCGGTCCCGGCTCTGCGAAGCGGCATAAGCATGCCGCATCGCGTCCGGGACACGAGTCCATCAAAGCAGAAACTGATTTAGCCGTCGCGTTACGGGTAAGGGACGTAGCGTCGGCCAATTCCCGCACCTTTTGGCGCTCCCATCATTTGATGATGCGACCGGAATGGCGGGGATCGCTTCGAATGCGGCGATGTCATCGCCCGCGCAATTGCTGCGCCAGCGCGTAGACTTGGAGGTCGATCTCCGCGCCGGCGTGATCGCCGTCCCCGATAAACCAGGCTGCGGAAAGTCCTGTCCAGGCCACGATCCACTCGAGAAGGCGAACGGTTTCGATACCGGTCTCTTCCGTGACAATGCCGAGACGCGCTTCAAATCGCCCTGGCAGCGTCGCCACCTGTTGCGTGGGATCGGCAAGGTCCGGGTTGGTGAAGATATTGGCAAAGTCGAATATGCGCTCGCCGACCAGCCCATGCGGATCGATGGCGAGCCACCCACGTTCGCCGAAGTCGAGAACGTTGTCATGGTGAAGATCGCCATGCAGCGGCCGGATGTCACGTTGATCTGCCAGCAGTCTCCGAGCTTGCTCTGCCGCAGGTGCCAGGACCGGATGGCTTGGCGACAGATCGAAAAGCGGCTGGAACCAGATATCCAGGCGATACAGCTCGGGCAAAGGTTCCGAACGCCGGACATGCAGTTGTTCGGCTGTCCGGCAGAGGATGCGGCAGGCCTCATCATCGCGTCCCGAACGCGCCATGTGAGCCAGACTGCGCGGGCCGGTGGCGCGCTCCAGAAGCAACGCGCCGTTTGAAGCGGCGATGGTCTTCGCCGCCCCTTGTCCGTTCCACCACGACATCAGCTGGTATCCGGCGTGCTCATCGGGAATGCGCGCGACTTTCAGCGTCGCAGGCTCGGATTGGCAGAGAACGGGTAACACCCAGCTCGAACGTGTGGTGATCAGAGGACCGTCAGGGACGAGAGCCCAATCCCTGAGGTATGGGTCAATCTCTTGCGGAAGGGATGCAGCGGTCATGCCCGCTGTATGAGGAAGCATCACGTGGAACGCAAGCGCACGTTCTTCATGGCCCGCAGGTCCGGGACGCGAGGTCGATCAGGCCACGGCGGCGTGAAGCTGTGGCGGCATCGTGGAGTAACGATGTCGCAAGCCCCATGGCAATCTCGTTGTTTTGCTAATGTCGCGCTCTAGAATGGCGACTTGAGTCATCCAGAAGAGCTTGATCATGGGCGCTGTGACTGCAATCCGACGCTTGAGATCAGACGACGCTGCGGCTTTCAAAGCCATTCGGCTGGAGGCACTGGCAGAGCGGCCGGAGTTGCTACGCAGCACTGTTGAGCTGGAGTCCAGACTGGATGTGTCCTGGTTCGCGGGCCGACTTGAAGACGCGCATGTGATGGGTGCGTTTCGCGACGACGAGCTTGTTGGGATGGCAGGCTTCGCTATTCAGCAAGGGGACCCCAATGCCCATAAGGGCAGGCTGTTTGGCATGTATGTTCGACCGAGCCTGAGAAATGCCGGCATCGGGCGGCTTTTGTTGAATGCCGCTCTGGAGGTCGCTCGTGAAAACGTCGAGTTGATTCAGCTAAGCGTGGTGAGCGACAACGAACCTGCTGTGCGGCTCTATGAAAGTGCCGGCTTTGAGGCGTTTGGCCGAGAGATAAAAGCGTCCAAGTATGGCAACCGATATTATGATGAAACGCTGATGGTTCTCGACTTCAGCCACACCTCGGCCGTAGGCGGATGAGCGAAGCGTAACCCGCCGGCGGAGTGTATTTGGCGAAGAACGGCGGATGACGGCTTCGCCTCATCCGCCCGACGGGCTACGCCACTGCCGCATGCAGCTGCGGCGCGTCGTCTCGATCGAGCGCACGGCTGATGTCGCGGATGCTGATTACGCCGACCAGCGTGTAGTCGTCGATCACAGGCACGTGGCGGATGTGATGACGGTTCATCAGGCGGCGGACATGTTCGAGCGTGTCGGTGGAGGAGCAGGAGATCAGCTGCTGCACCGAGATCATGTCCGACACCTTGCGATTGACGCCGGCGGCGCCGTGCTCGGCGATCGCGCGCACCACGTCGCGTTCGGAGAACATACCGACCGCGGTGTTGCCTTCGGTGCGGCACACATCCTTCACCACCAGCGCGCTGATATTCGCCGTGCGCAGCAGCTGGGCGGCGATGGCGACGGTCTCATTCATCCGGACCGTGGCGATACGGGTGCTCTTACGACGCAGAACGTCTCCGACTTGCATGGCAACCTCCCTCGATTTCCACTCGATTTTTCCTTGGGCCGATCGGCTGAGGATCGATCTCGCGACAATGAGATTGGTATATGGTATGCCAGTTGTCAACGCGTGATATCGCGGATTACAACCAAAATCCGCAAATGGGACAGTGATGCTGCCGTTTCTCGCCGTTTTTGTCGTGCGTTTTCGGTATCACGAGATTTCGTAGCGCTTTATCTGGTATGCCACGGTAGTTTTCTCTGCCTTCGTGACGCCTCTGATCTGCCACAAGGACTGCCACACGAAAAATGCGCTCATCCCCGCGAATGAGCGCATTTCGACGGTTTGAGAAACCGCTTTCCGGCGTCAGTTCATCGCCTTGGCCACGACCACCTTGCGCCACGGCTTGAGCACGAACAGGGCCAGCAGCGAGGCGAGGATGTTGGCGCCGGCGGCGATCAGGAACACGCTGTCCCAATGGCCGGACGATTGCTGCATGTAGTTCGCGACCGGCACGAGCAGCGCCGCGGTGCCTTTTGCCGTGTAGAGCAGGCCGGCATTGGTGGTGGCGAATTTGGCGCCGAACGTGTCCGTACAGGTCGACGGGAAGAGCGAATAGATCTCACCCCAGGCGAAGAACACGAAGCCCGACAGCAGCACGAACCACAGGGGATCCTGGCCCCACATATACAGCGCCCAGATGCCGAGGCCTTCCATGCCGAAGGCGATGAACATCGTGTTCTCGCGGCCGATCATGTCGGAGACCCAGCCGAAGAACGGACGCGTCAGGCCATTGAGTACGCGGTCGATGGTGGCGGCGAAGGTGACGGCGGTCATCGTCATCGCCATCAGTGTCACCGGCACATTGTCGATTTTCCAGTCGGCGGCGATGGGCTTGAGGTTCGCGGTCACCATCAGGCCGCCGGCGCCCACAATCACGAACATGAAATACATCAGCCAGAAGATCGGGTGGCGGATGACTTCGGTGGGCGCGTAGTTGCGGCGGGTCTGGATGATGTTGGCATTCTGCACCACCGTCGGGACCTGGCCGGCCTTCGGCGCGAACAGGAAGAAGGCGAGGAGCACGATGATGATGCCCTGGCCGAGACCGAAATAGAGGAACGTGGTCTGGAAGCCGGAATCCTTGATCATCGCCTGGATCGGCGCCACGGTGAGCGCGGAGCCCGCACCGAAGCCGGCGGCGGTGATGCCGGCGGCGAGGCCGCGCTTGTCGGGAAACCACTTCAGCGCATTGCCGACGCAGGTGCCGTAGACGCCGCCGGCGCCAATGCCGGCGATGATCATGCCGAGATAGAATCCGTTGAGCGTGGTGGCCTGCGCATTGATCGCCCAGCCCAGGCCGCAGAGGATGCCGCCGACGAGCACGACGATCTTCGGGCCGTATTTATCCACGAACCAGCCCTCGACCGGCACCAGCCAGGTTTCGAACAGCACGAACAGCGTGAAGGCCCACTGGATCGAGGCGCGGTCCCAACCGAATTTTTTCTGGATGTCGGGGACGAAGAACGTCCAGCCGTATTGATAGTTGGCGATCATCACCATGGCGCCGACGCCGATAGCGAGTTGCGTCCAGCGATAGGCATCGCTGACCCGCGCGGCCGTGGGCGCCGCTCCGTGAACTGCATCAGTCATACTTCCTCCTAATGCGCTGTTCTATTGCGTGTTCGACAGCTGCAACCGGGAGTTTGGTATATGATATGCCAACTAACAAGCGGAATTTTGACAATTTGTCGCAGCTAGTTTCGCATAACTGAATGTTGCGCCGCAGAAGGGCTGGCCTTCAACCAATAGCAAAAACCGGCGGGAAAATCCGCCGGCTTTTGTTTTTGAACGGCTATTTGACCTGTCGTTACGCTGTTGCAGTACGTGTGCGCAGGCGGGCCAGGCCGTTCGAGATCACCGACCAGAACAGCGCGATGAGACCAAGGATCATGATGGTCGAGACCAGCGGATTGGAGAAGAAGATCCCGAGCGATCCCTGAGAGCCGAGCAGGGACTGCCGGAAGGCTTCTTCGGCCTTGTCGCCGAGCACGATGGCGAGCACCAGCGGTGCCAGCGGATAGTTACATTTCTTCAGTGCGTAGCCGATCACGCCGAACACCAGCATCATCACCACGTCGAACGTGGAGTTGTGCACGGAATAGGCGCCGATCGCACACAGCACGAGGATGAGCGGCGCGATGATGCTGAATGGCACGCGCAGGATGGCGGCGAAGATCGGCACGCAGGTCAGCACGATGATCAGACCGACCAGATTGCCGAGATACATCGAGGCGATGAGGCCCCAGACGAATTCCTTCTGCTCGACGAACAGCATCGGACCGGGCTGCAGACCCCAGATCAGCAGACCGCCGAGCAGCACGGCTGCAGTCGGCGAGCCGGGGACGCCGAGCGACAGCATCGGCAGCAGCGCCGAGGTGCCGGCGGCATGCGCGGCGGTCTCCGGCGCGATGACGCCCTCGATTTCGCCCTTGCCAAAATTCTTGCCGTTCTTCGACACGCGCTTGGCGATGCCGTAGCTCATGAAAGAGGCCGGTGTTGCGCCCGCGGGCGTGACGCCCATCCAGCAGCCGATGATGCAGGAGCGCAGCGACGTCATCCAGTATTGCGGCAGGCTCATCCACGTGCGCAGCACGACACGCAGGTCGATCTTCGCCTTGCCGCCGCGGAAGTTGAGGCCTTCTTCCATGGTCAGGAAGATTTCGCCCAGGCCGAACAGGCCGATGACCGCGATCAGGAAGTCGAAACCGTTCAGCATTTCGGTGAAGCCGAAAGTGAGGCGAAGCTGGCCGGTAATGGAATCGAGGCCGACGGCGGCGAGCGCGAAGCCGATCATCATGGCCGCAATGGTCTTGAATGGCGGCTCCTTGCTCAATCCGACGAAACTACAGAAGGCGAGGAAATAGACCGCGAATTTCTCCGCGGGCCCGAATCGTAAGGCGAAGCCTGCGACCAGTGGCGCGACCAGCGTGATCATGATGACGGCAAACAGTGCGCCAACGAAAGAGGAGGTGAACGCGGCGGTGAGCGATTCCGCGGCTTTGCCCTGCTGGGCCATCGGATAGCCGTCGAAGGTGGTCGCCACCGACCATGGTTCGCCCGGGATATTGAACAGGATCGAGGTGATCGCACCTCCGAACAGCGCGCCCCAATAGATACAAGACAGCATGATGATCGCCGAGGTCGGCGGCATGCTGAAGGTGAGGGGGAGCAGGATGGCGACACCATTGGCGCCGCCGAGACCAGGCAGCACGCCAATGATCACGCCAAGCACGATGCCGAGTATCATCACGGCGATGTTGAAGGGCTCCAGAGCGACCGCGAAGCCGTGAAACAGATTGACGAGTTCTTCCATGTCGAAAAGTCCTTGAACCGACTGTCAGGCGCGACGGATTACAGACCGAGCAGTTCTTCGACCGGCCCTTTCGGAAGCGGCACGAGGAACCAGCGTTCGAAAATGAGATAGGTGACGATCGGCATGCCGAGCGAAATCGCGGCGACGATCGGCCAGTTGTATTTGCCGAGCCAGCGCATGAACCAGGCGATGAAGATCATCGATGCGACGTACAGTCCGATGAAGGGCAGGGACGCCACATAGATTCCTGTGGGAATGACGACGCTGAACACCTGACCGAGCTGCCCCCATTCGGCGAAGAGCAGATCGTCCTCTTCTCGCAAGGTGTTGAAGAGGTTCACGAGGCTGGAGATGATGATGAACAGGCCGATGTAGAACGGGAAGAAGCCCGCCTTTGGCCCTTCCGCGCCCCAGTTGATGCCGGCCTTGATGCTGCCATAGACGACAAGGGCTCCGAACAGGCCGATAACGGTGGTGACGCCGGCCTCGACCGCTTTATGAGTCGGACCTGTGGTGTGGGAATGCTGCGTGGTCATGAGACGTCCATTTCGAACTTGCGGATCGGGCTGGGAGCGGTCGGCTCAGCGACGTGAGCCGGCGCTGCGTGTGCGTCCTCGGTTCCCGCGTTCAGTTGCTCGCGAGGAAGCCGGCTTCCTTCATCAGCGTCTCGTGACGCTTCTCTTCGGTGCCCACCCAGCCGGCGTAATCGCCGCCGGTCATGAAGGTGGTGTTGAAGGCGCCGCTCTTCATGAGGTCCTGCCATTCTGGCGTGGCGCGAACCTTCTTGAACAGCTCGACATAGTAATCGACCTGATCTTTGGTGGCCTTGGGCGACATGAAGATGCCGCGCAGCATCACATATTCGATATCGAGGCCCTGCGACTTGCAGGTCGGAATGTCCTTCCAGCTCTTGCCGTCGGCGATGGGCTCGTCATAGGCCATCGGCTTGCTATCGAACACGCAGAGCGGACGAACCTTGCCGCCGCGCCACTGCGCTACTGCCTCGATGGGATTGTTGACGGTGGAGTCGACGTGCTGGCCGACGAGCTGGACCGCGACTTCGCCGCCGCCCTTGTACGGGATGTAGGTGAACTTGCTGCCGATCGCCTTTTCCATGGCGACGGTGATGATCTGATCTTCCTGTTTCGAGCCGGTGCCGCCCATCTTCATGGTGCCGGGAGGCGCCGCCTTCACGGCGTCGACAAAGTCCTTCACCGTCTTGTAGGGCTTGTCAGCGTTCACCCAGAGGACGAACTCGTCGAGCGCCAGCATGGCGACAGGGGTCATGTCCTTCCAGTTGAACGGAATGCCCGTCGCGAGCGGCGTCGTGAACAGGTTCGACAATGTAATGATGATCTTGTGCGGATTGTTGTTGGCGGTCTTCACGTCGAGAAAACCTTCGCCGCCGGCGCCGCCCGACTTGTTGATGACGACAAGGGGCTGCTTCATCAGATTGTGCTTGGTGATGATGCCCTGAATGGTGCGCGCCATCTGATCGGCGCCGCCGCCGGTGCCTGCCGGCACGATGAATTCGACCGGCCTCACCGGCTCCCATGCTGCGGAAGCAGGGAGGCTCGTCCCCAAGGCAAGAATGGACGCCGCGGCGGCCAGCGTGAGACATGAAGCCAAGCGATTCGAGGCAAAGCGTTTCATTGTTTCTCTCCCATTCGTTCTGATGCGTCGGTCGTCCGCCGACTTGTCATCGTCAGTGCAAAGGCGTCAGCGCGTGGTCAGTTGTCCTTCGAGTTTCCAATCGGCGGGCGGGCGAACATGCCCTTGCGCACGCCACATGCGCGCGTCAGACTGTTGAGCCGAAACGGCTCTCCTGCGGATTGGGTGGGTGGGTTTGGATCGCTGTGTCATAGCGCATACGGCATCGCGCGCCCGTCCAGGGCCGCTCGGCCTTCGTCCTCCCCCGGTATGCTTTCTATTCAAACCTGAAGCATTACCGTTGACGCAGTTTGGTATGCGATATGCCAGACGGCAAGCGATTAGAGACGTTAAAAGCGAGGGATGCCAATATGTCGCAGGGAGCGGGAATTCCCGCTGCAATGCAACCTTGAGGGCAAAAAAGAAGCCCCGGAAAACCGGGGCTAAGGTCGGGAGGAACGCAAACCGTGCGGGCGTATGCCCGCAGGAGTTGGAAATCAGAGGCCGAAACGCGGCAGGTCGCCGTTGCGGATCGAAATCCTGGCGCTGGTCATCAACGCGCGGTCGATCGAAGCGAGCAGGCGGCCGAACAAGCTGGTGTTGGCGCTGACCTCAAATGAAGCAATCTTGGACATCGGTATTCCCTTCCAAATGGCACCGGGCGCCACGTTCTGATCTTGGATTAATCTACGTATACCAGATGCCACGGACCAGTCGTTTGTTTGCATGGCAGCAGGAGAATTTTTCAATGCAAAATCAAACGATTGGGAATTCTTATTGAAGTTCCAGCTGTCATTTTGAGGAGCCAGCGACGAAGCAATCCGGTCTTTGTTTGTTGCCTATGGATTGCCTCGCTGTGTTCGCAATGACGACCGAGAGGTCAATGCAAAAAAAAGGCCGCCCACTGGGCGGCCTTTCGCATGAGACATTTACTGGCGGCGTTGCTTACTCCGCGGCGACCTTGCGCGGCGGATCGACGGCGCCGCTGTCGTGAATTTCGGCGATCTGGTGATCGCTGAAGCCGAGCACCTGCTTGAGGATCTCGTCGGTGTGCTCGCCGAGCAGCGGCGAGCGCTGCACGACGGTGGGGCTATCCGACAGCTTGATTGGATTGCCGACCGAGAGATATTCGCCGCGTGTGGGATGATCGACCTTGACCATGGTGCCGGTGGCATAGAGCGATTTGTCCTCGGCGATTTCCTTCATGGACAGGATCGGACCGCAGGGGATGTCGTCCTTGTTGAGGATGTCCATCGCCTCGAACTTGGTCTTGGTCATCGTCCACTGTTCGATGCGGGCGAAGATCTCGTTGAGGCGCGGCAGGCGGACAGCCGGCTTCGCGTAGTTCGGGTCGGTCTTCCAGCCGGGCTCGCCGATGACGTCGCAGATCTTCTCCCACACCGGCGCCTGGGTGATGAAATAGATATAGGCGTTCGGGTCGGTCTCCCAGCCCTTGCACTTCAGGATACGCCCCGGCTGACCGCCGCCGCTATCGTTGCCGGCGCGCGGCACGGCATCGCCGAACGGGACGCCTTCGCCATACTGGCTGTATTCCTTCAGCGGGCCATGGGCGAGGCGCTGCTGGTCGCGCATCTTGACGCGCGAGAGGTTGAGCACGCCGTCTTGCATCGCGGCGGTGACCTTCTGGCCCTTGCCGGTCTGGGTGCGCTGATACAGCGCGGTGACGATGCCGAGCGCGAGATGCAGGCCGGTGCCGCTGTCGCCGATCTGTGCGCCGGTGACGAGCGGCAGGCCGTCGCGGAAGCCGGTCGTCGATGCGGCGCCGCCGGTGCACTGGGCGACGTTCTCATAGACTTTGCAGTCTTCGTACGGACCGGGACCAAAACCCTTGATCGAGGCGACGATCATCTTCGGGTTGATCTCCTGGATCTTCTCGAACGGAAAACCCATGCGATCGAGTACGCCCGGTCCAAAGTTCTCGACGAGCACGTCGCACTGTTTCATCAGTGCGGTAAGGACTTCCTTGCCCTTCGGGTTCTTGGTGTCGAGGGTGATGGAACGCTTGTTGTGGTTCAGCATGGTGAAATACAGGCTGTCCACATTCGGGATATCCTGCAGCTGACCGCGGGTGATGTCGCCGACGCCAGGGCGCTCGACCTTGATCACGTCGGCGCCGAACCAGGCGAGAAGCTGCGTGCAGGTCGGACCCGATTGCACATGAGTGAAGTCGAGAATGCGAACGCCTTTGAGCGCCTGTGTCATGATGTTACTCCCATTATCATTGGTCTGCCGTATCGGCAGGTGAAAGTTGAAAGGGGGCGAACGCCCCTTATTTCTTTTTGCTCAGCACGCTCTGCGGATTGAGGTTGCCGATGCGGCCGCTTTCGCTGCCGGCGGCCGGATCGATGACCGCATTGATGAGCGTCGGTTTGCCCGAATCCATCGCCGCATTGACGGCGCGCTTGAGCTCGTCGGGTGAGGTGGCGTTCACGCCGACGCCGCCGAAGGCTTCCATCATCTTGTCGTAGCGCGAGCCCTTGACGAAAACGGTGGGGGCGACGTCCGGGCCACCGGTCGGATTGACGTCGGTGCCACGATAGATGCCGTCATTGTTGAAGACGACAATGCAGACCGGCAGATTGTAGCGGCAGATGGTTTCGACCTCCATGCCGCTGAAGCCGAACGCGCTGTCGCCCTCGATGGCCAGCACCGGCTTGCCGGTCTCGACGGCGGCGGCGATGCAATAACCCATGCCGATGCCCATGATGCCCCAGGTGCCGACGTCGATGCGCTTGCGCGGCTTGTACATGTCGACGATGCCGCGGGCGAGATCGAGCGTATTGGCGCCTTCGTTGACGAGCATGGCGTCGGGACGCTCGGCGATGATGGTGCGGAGGACGCCGAGCGCGCCGTGATAATCCATCGGCGAGTTGTTGTTCATGAGCTTCGGCGCCATCTTCGACACGTTCTCGTCACGCTTCTTGGTAACGGCGCCGATCCAGTCGGAGGATGCCTTCTGCCAGTTCTTGCCCATGCCATCGAGTAGCGCAGCCACGCAGGAACCGATATCGCCGACCACGGGCGCGACGATCTCGACGTTGGAATCCATTTCCTTCGGTTCGATGTCGATCTGGATGAACTTCTTCGGCTGATCGCCCCAGGCCTTGCCCTTGCCATGCGACAGCAGCCAGTTGAGGCGCGCGCCGATCAGCATGACGACGTCGCTATCCTTGAGCACGGTGGAGCGTGCTGCGCCAGCGCATTGCGGATGGGTGTCCGGCAGGAGGCCCTTCGCCATGCTCATGGGCAGGAACGGAATGCCGGAGGTCTCGACGAGCGCCTTCACGGCTTCGTCGGCCTGCGCATAGGCGGCGCCCTTGCCGAGAATGATGAGCGGCTTCTTTGCCGACTTCAGCACGTCGAGGGCGCGCTTGATGCTATCCGGGGCAGGGATCTGCGCCGGGGCCGCATCAATGACCTTTACCAGCGACTTCCTGCCGGCTTCGGCATTCATCACCTGGCCGAACAGTTTTGCGGGCAGGTCGAGATAAACACCGCCGGGACGGCCGGACACCGCCGAGCGGATCGCGCGGGCGAGGCCGATGCCGATATCCTGCGCATGCAGCACGCGATAGGCAGCCTTGCACAGCGGCTTGGCGATGGCGAGCTGATCCATTTCTTCATAGTCGCCCTGCTGCAGATCGACGATTTCGCGCTCGGACGAGCCGGAGATCAGGATCATCGGGAAGCAGTTGGTGGTAGCGTGGGCGAGGGCGGTGAGACCGTTGAGGAAGCCCGGCGCCGAGACGGTGAGGCACACGCCCGGCTTCTTGGTGAGATAGCCGGCGATGGACGCGGCATAGCCTGCAGCCTGCTCGTGGCGGAAGGAGAGAACACGAATGCCTTCGGCCTGCGCCATGCGGCCGAAGTCGGTAATCGGAATGCCGGGGACACCGTAGATCGTGTTGAGGCCGTTCAGCTTGAGTGCATCGATGATCAGATGGAAGCCATCTGTCAGTTCCTGTTCGGTTGAAGTGTCGATGCTGTGAACTGCGGACATTCCGCTCTCCCGTGACGTTTCTGAACGCGTATGGTTGTTGGTGGAAGCCACGCGGCAGGCCGCGCGACGGCGTTGGGTTAAAAGCAGGCTCTAGGTAAAAAGCTCCTGGCCATGCGCCTCGACATATGAGGCAAGGCCAAGCGTGTGATCGCGCGCAAGCTTCTCGGCGAGCTCGGTGTCGCGCTCTTCGAGCGCTTCGATGATGGCGAGATGCTCGGGCAAAGAGGTTGCGGTACGATCGACCCGGCCGATGGTGAGCTGACGATAGCCGCGCACATGCAGCAGGATATCGTTGGTCATGTCGATCAGCACCGGACTTTCGCTGAGCGACAGCACCGCCTGGTGAAAGGCGATATTCGCCTTTGAATATTCTTCGACATGATCCTGCGGCAGGCGGTCCTTGCCGAAATCCTTGAAGAAATCGCGCAGCGCCGAGATATCCTTCTTGCGTGCGGTGGTGGTGATCAGGCGCGCAGCCATGCTTTCCAGCGCCGCCCAGGCGCGGATCATGTCGACGATCTCGTTCTTGGTCTTGCGGACCACAACGATGCCGCGGCGCGGCACGGTTTTCACGAAACCGTCCTGTTCCAGCATCGCGATCGCTTCGCGGATCGGCGTACGGCTGACGCCGAGACGTTCGGACAGGGCGCGCTCGTCGAGCATCACCGGATCCGGCGTCGTGTAGATGTCCATCTTAAGAATGGCTTCTTTCAAGGCTTCATAGGCCTTGGTCTTGAAGCTGGTCTCGGGTGCGATCCGAACGATCGCAAGGTCGGCCTCAGACATAATGGACGGCGCCTTGGTTGGTTTTCGCGTGGGCATGAATCATCTCCGGTCGGAGATGTCGTACCACAGAAACAACGTGCAGAGTTTTTGGCATGCCAGATGCCAGCATGTCAAGCTGACGGCTATTTCGGCATTTTTGCGTTGCACCGCGCCTTGACTTTCAAGTTTCTGGCATACCAAATGCCATTAATTCGTCCGCGTCAAGAAACGCAATGGGAGAAGGCCATGTCTCAATCGAATCTCGCCATCAAAGAAGCTGCGCCCTCAGCCAAGGAGGCCGTGCGCAAGGTGCTGGATGCCGTCAAGGCGGACAAGCGGACCAGCCTGACGGCGCCGGAAGGCAAGCTCGTCTGCGACGCCTATGGCATTCCCGTTCCGAAAGAGGGCGTGGCCACCTCGGCGGCGGATGCTGCGAAGCTCGCCGGCGGCATGGGTTTTCCGGTGGTGATGAAGATCGTTTCGCCGGACATTCTCCACAAAACCGAAGCCGGCGGTGTCATCGTCGGTGTTAAGACGGCCGAGGGCGCGCAGAAGGCTTATGACACCATTCTGGCCAACGCGAAGAAGTACAAGGCCGATGCGAAGATCGAAGGTGTCCAGGTTCAGCAGATGCTGATGGGCGGCACCGAAGTGATCATCGGCTCGATCACCGATGGTTCGTTCGGCAAGCTCGTCGCCTTCGGTCTCGGCGGCGTGCTGGTGGAAGTGCTGAAGGATGTGACGTTCCGTCTTGCGCCCGCGACCAATGACGATGCACTGTCGATGCTCGACGGCATCCAGGCTGCAGAGATGCTGCACGGCGTGCGCGGCGGCGATCCCGCCAATCGCGAGGCGCTCGCCGACATCATCGTCAAGGTGTCGCAGCTCGTCAGCGATTTCCCGGAAATGGTCGAGCTCGATCTCAATCCGGTTTTCGCGACCAAGAAGGACGCGATTGCGGCCGACGTCCGCATCGTCGTCGATTTCGACTACAAGCCACGCCCGGCGCCGCGCCCGACCGCGGAAATCGTCACCGCGATGAACCGTATCATGCAGCCCAAGGCCGTTGCCGTGATCGGCGCATCGGCGGAGGACGGCAAGATCGGCAATTCGGTCATGAAGAACCTGATCAATGGCGGCTACAAGGGGCAAATCTATCCGATCCACCCGAAGGCCGACGAGATCATGGGCCTCAAGGCCTATAAGAGCGTCAAGGATGTCCCGGGTGAGATCGACACAGCGGTGTTCGCTATCCCAGCGAAGTTCGTTGCTGCCGCGCTGACCGAATGCGGCGAGAAGAAAATTCCGGGCGCGGTGCTGATTCCGTCGGGCTTCGCCGAAGCCGGTGCACCTGAATTGCAGGAAGAGATCGTCGCCGTCGGCAAGAAATACGATATCCGCCTGATGGGCCCGAATATCTATGGCTTCTACTACACGCCGTCGAATCTCTGCGCGACTTTCTGTACCGCCTACGACGTGAAGGGCTCGGCAGCGCTGTCGTCGCAGTCCGGCGGCATCGGCATGGCGATCATCGGCTTCTCGCGCTCGGCAAAAATGGGCGTGTCGGCCATTGTCGGTCTCGGCAACAAGTCGGATATCGACGAGGACGATCTGCTCGCCTTCTTCGAGCAGGATCCGAACACCACGATCATCGCGCAACACTGTGAAGACCTGAAGGACGGCCGTGCTTTCGCGGAAGCGGCCAAGCGCGTCTCCAAGAAGAAGCCGGTGGTTGTCCTCAAGGCAGGGCGTACCTCGGCCGGCGCCAAGGCGGCTTCGTCGCATACTGGCGCACTTGCCGGTAACGACAAGATCTATGAAGACGTGCTGAAACAGTCTGGCGTCATCCGCGCCCGCTCGCTGCGCCAGCTGCTCGAATTCGCCCGCGGCATTCCGGTGTTGCCGACGCCGAAAGGTGAGAACGTGCTGATCATCACCGGTGCTGGTGGTTCGGGCGTATTGCTGTCGGACGCGGTGGTGGACAACGGCCTGTCGCTGATGGCGATGCCGCCGGATCTCGATGCGGCATTCCGCAAGTTCATCCCGCCCTTCGGTGCCGCCGGCAATCCGGTGGATATCACCGGCGGCGAGCCGCCGATCACCTATGTCAACACGGTGAAGCTCGGCCTCGAAGATGAGCGCATCCATTCGCTGATCCTCGGCTACTGGCACACGATCGTAACGCCGCCGATGGTGTTCGCCAGGAACATGGTCGAGATCAAGAACGAGATGAAGAAGAAGGGCATCGAGAAGCCGATGGTGGCTTCACTCGCGGGCGATATCGAGGTCGAGGAGGCCGCGGAATATCTCTATCAGAACGGCATCCCGGCTTACGCTTATTCAACGGAGCTTCCCGTAGAAGTGCTCGGCGCCAAGTACAAGTGGGCGCGGGGGGCAGGGCTGCTGTAAGGCCTTCGTAGCGTTAGAAGACAAACGCCGTCCGGGAAAGCCGGGCGGCGTTTTTTGTCGTGTGCAGCCACTCTCAGCCGTCATTGCGAGGAGTGCGGCGATCAAAACGATCACCGGCTGCGCGACGATGCGCTGAGATTTACGTTTGCCCGAATACAGCCCAGCCGTGGCCGGGGATATGCCACTCGCCGGAATTGTTGCCGACGCCGTCGCTGCCGGCGAGTTTCGGCAGCTGTTCTGCGTCTTGCACCACCAGAATCTCCTCGCCGAGATTCAGCGCAACGGTGATGCGCCGGTCGCGGTCGACGCATTCATAGACGAATTGCGTGTTGGCCAGCGACAGCGTGTGGCTGCGCGCGCGGTGCAGCCAGGAATGGCGGCGCCGCAGACCGATCAGGTCCTGATGGTGCCGGTAGATCGGCCAGCCGAACGGCGCCAGATCCGCCGGTGCTGCGGGGAATGCTGGCCGGATTGCGTCGTCGCCGCCGGCGCGGGCTTCCTTGAGGCCGCGAAATGCCTGCTCGTCGCCGTAATAGATGCAGGGCGTGCCGGCGCATGTGAACAGGATCACCAGCGCGTGCGGCAGATGGCGCTGGTCGGCGATCTCGGTCGCGATCCGGGTCACGTCGTGATTGCCGACGAATGTCAGCGGCACGAATGTGTCGAGCCAGGTGTTGTGCCGTTGCAGCGTCCAGGCCAGTTCGAAGAAGTTGCGATCCTTGATCGAGCTCCAGATCGCCTTCCACAGTTCATATTGCGTGACGGCGTCCACCGTGGTGTCGCGGACGAAGCCGGCATAGTCGCCGTGAATGACCTCACCGAAAATATAGGCCTCAGCAAAATCCTCGCGAACGCGCGGCAGCACGTTTGCCCAGAAAGTGCAGGAGACCGCATAGGCTGCATCGAGCCGCCAGCCATCGGCACCGCGCGCCAGCCAGTGCCGCATCACATCGGTGACGAGGTCAGCCACCGCAGGTTCGTCGTGATTGAGCGCAGGGAGCTGCTGGTGGCCTTCGAAGGTCGCATATTCCGGTTCGCCGTCGGGCAGCCGCTTGTCGAGGTCGATATGAAACCACGATGCCTCGTGAGCCTGGGGACCTTCGCCGATGGCCCGCCGAAACGCCGGGAAATCGCGACCGACATGGTTGAACACGCCGTCAAGCACCACACGCAGCCCGCGGCCATGTGCCGCCACGATCAGAGCATCGAAATCGGCCTCGTCGCCGAGGCGGGGATCGATCCTGAAATAATCCGTGGTGTCATAGCCGTGGCTGGTCGACTGAAAGATTGGCGCCAGCAGCAATGCGGAGGCGCCGAGCTCGACGGCATAGTCGAGCCAGGCTACGAGCTGCGGCAGCCGATGCACAACGCCGGGCTCTGTGCGGAGCTGCCGTTCAGCGCCGGTGAAACCGAGTGGATAGACATGCCAGAAGACCGCGTGTTCGACCCAGTTCGGCAACGGCCTCGTCCTCTTCGTGTGGAACGCCGGTTCAGACAATCACCTTCTGCTCGGCGACGCCCTCGCGGCCGAAAATGCGCAGATAGCGGTCGATCTCTTCCGGACTGCCTCCCGTCGTCTTGGCCGGATTGTCTGACAGTTTCACGGCCGGTCGTCCGTTGGCCGCCGTGATCTTGCAGACGAGGCTGATCGGATCGAGCGTATCGAGCCCGCGCGGATGCGCGCCGCGGAAGTCGTTGGTCGCCATGGTGCCCCAGCCGAAGCTCTCGCGAATGCGACCGCGGAAGCGCTTATGCAGATCGATCATCAGATCGACTTCGAGCCCGTCGCTGAACATCGCGCGCTTCTTGCGCGGATCCTCGCCGCGCATGGCGTACCAGGCAATGACTTCCTCCCCGGCAGCGACAGGCTCCTTGCTGTCCATGCGCATGCCCGTCCATTTCGATGCCCATGTCGGGGCATCGCGCAAAAACTGGGTCATGCCGAACGTGTCGGGCAGGATGATCAACAGCTCGCCGTCATAAACTTCCTGCCACTTTGCCAGCACCTCATACTGCGCCTTTTTCAGCGCCTCGTCGCTGTCTGCGAGACAGCCGAACACCATGGGCAATTCGTGCGAATTGGTGCCGATGGCTTCGAACGAGTGCTTGAAGGCGAGCAGGGCATTTGAGGTGCCGACGAAACTGCGGCCGAGTTCGTTGGCCATCGCATCCGTCACCCATTCCTGCCAAAGGAAACCGTGACGGCGGCGGGTACCGAATTCGGCGAGGCGCAAATCCGGATAGGCCTGCAGCTTTTTGATCTTGCCCCACAGCTTGGTCTTGGTGTGGGCATAGAGAATGTCGAGCTCGAACTTGTCGAGCGTCGCCATCGCCATGCGCGAACGCAATTCGCTGACGATGGCGAGGGCGTAGATTTCCCACATGGTCACCGCGGCCCATTCGCCCTCGAAAGTGAGGACATATTGGCCATCAACCGTCTCGAGTCTGTAGTCGGGCAGCCGGAAGGTGCGCAGATACTCGATGTATTCCGGCCGGAAAATATCGCGGCGGCCGTAGAAGCGGTTGCCGGCCAGCCAGATCAGTTCGTTCTCGCGGAAGGTGAGGGTGCGGGCATGATCGAGCTGCGCGCGTAGAATGGCTTCCGGGATGATCTCCGCCAGCCGCACCGTTCTTGTGCGGTTGATCAGGCTGAAGGTCACCGGCACCTTCGGATACAGCATCCAGATAAACTGGTGCATCAAGAATTTGTAAAAATCCGTGTCCAGCAAGGAACGGATAATCGGATCGAGCCGGTAATTGTGGTTGTGGACCCGGGTGGCGAAATCCATCATCGCAACGCCACTCCCCAAATCATGCCTGACACGGCATTTTTCCATCAGCGGCATCGCCGCAATATCGGCGCCGCACCTGCGGCCCATTGATGAAATTGGCGTATCCGCCGGTCAAAAGGATGTCAACGCAATGACTGAATCCGGAATCCGCAAGCCGTGGCTGCGGATTAGGGCGGATGGAATGGGGGGCACAGTGAAACCCATCATTCCGTCGGTTGCCGGGGAGTTCGGCCGATGGAGTTGCTCCAGCGCTACGCGCCGACGCTCTACCCGTCCTCGAGTCCGCGCTTTAACCGTTCGTCGGGCGCATTCATCTGCAAGGTGTTCTGGATAGCGGAACGTAGCGTGGCGTGATCGCTGCGGCCCCAGTCGTTCATCCGGATATCGGCGAGCAGCGCAGCCGATTTGCCGAATACGACGATGCGATCGCCGACCGCCATGGCTTCTTCCAGCTGATGCGTGATCAGGATGGCGGTCGAGCGGAATTCGCGGGCGAGACCGACGAAGGTCTTGCGCAGGTCGTTGGCCGTGACCTCGTCGAGCGCGCTGAAGGATTCATCGGCGAGAAGGATTTCCGGCTGCACGGCAAAAGCCCGCGCGATGGCCACGCGTTGTCGCATGCCGCCGGAGAGTTCACGCGGATAGGCATTGGCGAATTTCTCCAGACCAAGCCGCTTCAGCCAGGACATTGCGCGCTCCTGCTGAATGTCCTCGGCGATCCCGATCAGTTCTAGCGGAAGCTTGACGTTGTCGATCGCCGAGCGCCATGGAAACAGCCGGTCCTGCTGGAAGATCGTGGCGATCTTGCCGCGAAAATCGCCAAAGTCGTCATAAGGCGTCTTGGTGCCGATCGTGATGCTGCCGGCGGTGGGATGTTCGAGGCCGATCAGGAGATCGAACAAGGTCGATTTGCCGCAACCCGTCTTGCCCACGATGGCGACCAGTTCGCCGGGAGCGATGCTGAGCGTGAGCTGATCGATGGCGACGATGGCTTCGCCCGTCGTGGTCTGCCGGAATACCTTTCGTAGCTGCGCGATCTCGATGGACGCCGATGTGCTGGTCACGCGCGCCACCTGAGTGCTCTGGTCTCGAGCAGCACGATCAGCGCCTCCAGGATGAAGAGCAGAACCACCAGTACGAAGGTCCATGCGAAAACGTCGGCGACCGAGAACAGTTCTTGTGCGACGGATAGCTGATGACCGATGCCTGTGACCGCGCCGACCAGTTCTGCAATGGTGACGACACGAATGGCGAGGCTGAGCGTGATCTTCCAGCTGGTGATGATGCCGGGGGTGATGGCCGGCAGCATCAGCTTGGCGAAGAATTGCAGCGGCGTCGGACGGAAGGAGCGGATCATCTGCTTCAGGTCGCGTGAGACGTCACGCATGTTGTCGAGCGCATCGACGGTGAAGACGGGTGCGCAGACGACGACCAATACGAAGACGATGCGGAATTCGACGCCCTTGAACCACAGTACGGCGAACAGGATCCACGACACCACCGGCACCGCCATCAGGATGCGGATCATGGGCTTGAGATAGCGCTCGATACTGCCAGACACGTACATCAGAACGGCGACGAGCATGCCGATGACGAAGGACACGAACAGCGAGAGCAGGACGCGGCCGAGCGTCACCGCCACATCGAGCGGGGTGATTTTGGTCAGGCTTTGCGCGATGCGGCCGAGACCGGGAATCGCGAAGGCCGGGATGCCGAGCGACGGCGCCAGATAGGACATGATCTGCCAGACGGTTGCGAAGAGCACAACCGAGATGATCGTCTCGCGCGGAAGGCCTGGCATCATGAGGACGCGATGCGGCTCTTCGAATGGCGTTGCCGGCCGCCCCTCGTCAGGGGGCATAGATGATCGCATCGTCAGGCAGCTTGGGATGAAAGCCGGCAGCGACCGCGCGCTCGAACGTATCCCAGATGCTCTTCTTCTCTGCGGCATCCCAGGCCGGCTTGGCGTCGAACACCCAGCGCTTGGCGTGGACGGCCTCCTTCAGGATGCCGGGTGGCAGTTTCACCGTCTCGACGGCAATCTTGTCGGCGCCGTCGGGATCGGTCTGCAGATATTTTGTGACATCCGCGAGAGCCGCGACAAATTGCTTCGGCGCGTTTCCGTTCTTCTTGATGGTGTCCTCGCGCATCGCATAGACGAGCTCCCAACCCGTCACACCGGCCATTTCCTTCCATGCTGCATCGGTATTGAAGACGATCTTCAGGCTGGGGTCTTCCTTGATCATCATGGTGGCGATGGGCTCGATGATCATCGCGGCCTCGACGCGTCCTGCCGCCAGTTGTGCGCGTGCCACGGCGAAGTTGGCATTGACCAGTGTCATGTCCTTGGCGAGATCGATCCCCTTCGACTTTGCGTAGATCGAAAGGATCTGAAATTGGCCGCTGCCCATATCGGCGGCGAGCTGCTTGCCTTTGAGCTCTGCGAGCGACTTGATCGCCGGATCCTTGGCGATGACCACGAGGTCGGCCAGCGTCGCCCCCGTTGCGACGATGCGCAGCGGCACGCCTTCGAGGCGGAGCTTCTGGAAATAAGTGGGGCCGCCGATCAGCGTATCGATTTCGCCGGTGGCGAGGCCGGCATAGTAGGCAGAAAAGGATGGATAGGTCTGCACCTCCGCTTCGAAACCATTCTTGGTATCGAACTTCTGCGCCTTCATGATGTTGACGACGATGGGAGCAAACACTGGAAGTGTAAGGCTGCCGACGCGAATTTTCGGGAGCGCCTGCGCCGATGAATTTGTGGCGTGTGTCGTGCCTAGCAGCGTAGCAGCGATGCCCAAGTTGAAGGCGCGTCGCGAAAGACCGATCATAAACATCTCCCGGGAAACGTGGTGGCAAACGTCGTGGCGCGTAGCTTTTCGATCATTTCCATGCGGCAATGCGGCATTCGTTTGTAAGCAAACGATATGCCAAAATTACATTCACTAAATCCTCTTGCTCAGGCGAACTAACGCTACTAGCATTTTGTATGTGCGCAAATGAAATCTGCTTTTGGCTTGCAGGAGACCAATATGCCGCACCTCACGACGCCGGACGGGACGAAGCTTTATTATGAGCAGGTCGGCACCGGGAGTCCTGTGGTTTTCGTGCACGAATATGCGGGCGATTATCGCACCTGGGAGCCTCAACTTCGTTACTTCTCGCGCGCGCATCGCTGTGTGACCTACAGCCAGCGCGGCTACCCGCCGTCGGATGTGCCGACGGACCCCGCGAAATACGGCCAGGATATCGCGCGCGACGACGTCATCGCGCTGATGGACGCGTTGAAGATCGAGAAGGCGCACATTGTCGGCCATTCCATGGGCGCATCGACGGCGCTGCATGTCGGTATCCATTATCCGGATCGCTGTCTTTCGGTGACGGCCGCGAGCTGTGGCTACGGTTCGAGCCCCGATCCGGCCTTTGTCGAACAGGGGCGTGCCGCTTCGCGCGAAACCGCAAAAATGTTCGAGACGGTCGATTGGCGAACGGCGGCAGCGCGTTACGCCGATGGTGCGACGCGGCAGACGCATAAGCATAAGGACCCGCGCGGCTTCGCGGAATTCGCCAGTATGCTGGCCGATCATTCGCCGATCGGTCACGCGCTCACCATGCGCGAGTTGCAGGCCAAGCGGCCGATGCTTTGGGAGATGAAGCCGCAGCTGGAAAAATTCACGCCGCCGCTGCTGATCGTCGTCGGCGACGAGGACGACTGGTGCCTCGATCCCAGCATTTTTCTGAAGCGCACGGTGCCGACGGCGGGCTTGCTGGTGTTGCCGCGCGCCGGCCATACCATCACCAGCGAGGAGCCGGCGGCTTTCAATGCCGCGCTTGCCGAGCTCTTTCCGGCAGCCGAATCCGGCCGCTGGATGTCACACCGGCCGGCGGTCTGATCCGATGGCAGCGCCCGGCGATATCTTCATCGATATTGCGGACGGCATTGCAACGCTGCGGCTCGCCTATTCGGCACGCCGCAATGCGATCTCAACGGTGATGTGGAACAAGATCGCGGCCTTCGCGGTGGAGGTGACGGCCCGCAAGGATATCCGCGTTGTCGTCATCCGCGGAGATGGAGAGGACATGTTCTCTGCCGGCGCCGACATCTCCGATTTTGCGACCGCGCGGAGCGGCGAGGGCAACGCCAGGGCCTATGACGATCTCGTCGAGAACACCTGCCGCGCCATCGAGGCGATCCCGCAGCCGACCATCGGCGTGATCTTTGGCGGCTGCATGGGCGCCGGCTCTTCGGTTGCCGCGAGTTGCGACATGCGGATCGCAGCGTCCGATGCATTCTTTGCCGTGCCGGCTGCGAAGCTTGGTCTCGGCTATGATCCGCGTGGCATTGCCCGTTTCATTCGCGTGTTCGGCGCCGGTGCTACGCGTCAGGTGTTGTTTACCGCCGATCGACTTCCTGCATCGCGTGCCTATGAGCTCGGCGCAGTGCATGTCCTCGTGCCAAAGGCGGAAGTCGCGCCGCTTGCCGTAGCACTCGCGCAGAAAATTGCCGGCAATGCGCCGCTGACGATCAAGGCGGCCAAAGCCGCGATCCGCGCGCTGACCGCCGACGCCGATCTCATGGCCGAGGCCGAACGCCTCTACGCCGATGCCGACGCGAGTGCTGACTACACCGAAGGCCGAGTGGCTTTCGCCGAGAAGCGGGCTCCGCGCTTTACCGGGAGCTGACACGACCTTTCAACCCAGAAGGACGATCTCATGGACCTCCAACTCAAAGGCAAATGCGCACTCATCACCGGTGGCAGCGAGGGTATCGGCAAGGGCATCGCCATGACGCTGGCGAAAGAGGGCGTCAACGTCGCGATCTGCGCGCGCCGCCCCGAACCGCTGGAGAAGACCGCCGAAGAGATCAGGGGAGCAACCGGCGTGACGGTCGTTGCGATCCCGGCCGATCTCACCAAGGATGCCGATGCCAAAAACTTCGTCGACACCGCGCACAAGAAGCTCGGTGCTATCGATCTGATGATCAACAATGCCGGTTCGGCGCCTGGCGGTGTGATCGAGACGCTGACCGAAGCCGACTGGGAACAGGCGCTGCAGCTCAAATTCATGGGCTATGTGCGCTGCCTGCGCTACGCGCTGCCGATCATGGTCAAGCAGGGCGGCGGTCGCGTGGTCAATCTTATCGGGAATGATGGCGTGAAGCCGTCCTATTGGGAAATCGCTCCCGGTGCGGCTAATGCCGCTGGACAGAACATGACGCTGTCCCTCGCTGGACAGTATGGGCGCCACAACATCTCGTTCTGCGCCGTGAACCCCGGTCCGGTCCGGACCGAACGCTGGGCTGGTCTTGTCGGCGCGATGTCGCGTGACATGAAGATCTCTTACGAGGACGCCGACAAGTTGGCGCCGGCCTCGATTCCACTCGGACGTATCGCGGAGGTCGAGGAAGTCGCCAATCTCGTGGTGATGCTGTCGTCGCCCCTGGTTCAGATGGCGAACGGCACCATGATCGAGATCGATGGCGGCCAGGACAAGGCGTTGATGGATCGCTTCCGCGACCGCTAGTCGCGGTACACGCGCGGCGACGTTGATTTCGTCGCCGCGTGCTGCTTTGTGTGTCCGGTCGATTCACGGGATGCGCCTGCAATGATCAAAAGATCAGCGATGTGCTTTGCACATTGCTAAAAGACCAGCCTTGACAACCTCAGGGGTGCGCCAGACTATTTGCGTACAAACTAATTCGAGTTGCTCGGCAAGATGCCATCGGCAGGATCGACCGATCCGCAGAGAAATGGCGCAGCCCGCGAAATTTCGACGATAACATCCATCGCAATCGTTGCTATCAACGGAGTTCGATCATGATGACGGCTCGTATATCTGGTTCATTCGCCCTAGCTGGCCTGTTCGCTCTTTCACTCACCCATGTCGCTGCTGCACAGGACACGATCAAGATCGGTGAGCTCAACAGCTACAAGACGCAGACGGCATTCCTGGATCCCTACAAGAAGGGATGGGAGCTGGCGATCGAGGAGATCAACGCCAAGGGCGGCGTGCTCGGCAAGAAGCTCGAAGTGATCTCGCGTGACGACGGCTCTTCGCCGGGCGATGCTGTGCGTGTCGCCGAAGAACTGGTGACGCGTGAAGGGGTGAATATTCTCGCCGGGACCTTCCTGTCGAACACCGGTCTTGCGGTGACGGAGTTCGCCGGCAAGAAGAAGGTATTCTTCCTCGCTGCCGAACCGCTGACCGACAAGATCACCTGGCAGAACGGCAATCGCTACACATTCCGCTTGCGCGCCACGACCTACATGCAGGTCGCCATGCTGGTGCCGGAAGCGCTGGCTGCGAAGAAGAAGCGCTGGGCGCTGGTTTATCCGAACTACGAATACGGACAGGCCGCGGCGGCGACCTTCAAGGAGATGATGAAGGCCAAGCAGCCTGACATCGAATTCGTCACCGAACAGGCGCCGCCGCTCGGCAAGGTCGATGCCGGCGCCGTCGTGCAGGCGATCGACGATGCGAAACCGGACGGGATCTTCAATGTGCTGTTTGGCGCAGACTTTGCCAAGCTGGTGCGCGAAGGCGGCACGCGCGGTGTGTTCAAGGATCGCACGGTCGTGAGCGTGCTGTCCGGCGAGCCGGAATATCTTGATCCGGTCAAGGAAGAAGCGCCTGTTGGCTGGATCGTTACGGGTTACCCCTGGGACAAGATCAAGATCCCGGAACACGCGACATTCCTCGCTGCCTATCAGAAGAAGTATAATGACTATCCGCGTCTCGGATCGATCGTCGGCTATGCCACCATGAAGTCGCTTGCTGCCGGTATCGCCAAGGCCGGATCGACGGACACCGAAAAACTCATCACGGCATTCCGCGGTCTTGATGTCGTTGGTCCGTTCGGCCCGTTCACCTATCGCGCCAGCGATCATCAGGCGACGGCCGGTGCTTTTGTCGGCAAGATCGCGCTGGAGAACGGCAAGGGCACCATGAGCGACATCAAATATGTCGATGGTGCCGCCGTGTTGCCGAGCGACGACGAAGTCAAGAAGCTTCGTCCGGCTACCGAGTAAGGTCACGAGCCGATGGCCGCAACGCTTGCTCTTCCCACGATCCCCGCGCGGGAAGAGGCGGGATTCTAATGAACCTGAATGCGTTCGTATTCCAGGCGATCAATGGACTGTCGGCGGCATCGGGCCTCTTTCTGGTCGCCGTCGGCCTGTCGCTGATCTTCGGCGTCACCAGGATCGTCAACATCGCTCACGGGTCCCTCTACATGCTAGGGACCTATATCGCCTATAGCCTCGCCACCAAGATCGGCGGTGCATTTGGCTTCTGGGGTGGCATCGTGCTGACCGCCATTCTGGTCGGCATTCTTGGTGCGATCATCGAGGTCTTGCTGCTTCGACGCATTTATCGCGCGCCCGAACTGTTTCAGTTGCTGGCGACATTCGCGCTGGTGCTCGTCTTCAACGATGCGGCGCTGTGGATCTGGGGACCGGAAGACCTGCTCGGTCCGCGTGCGCCGGGTTTGAAGGGCTCCATCGAAATCCTCGGGCGCCGGTTGCCGACTTACGATATCTTCCTGATCATTGTCGGTCCGGTCGTTTTGCTGCTGCTTCATATGGCGTTGTCCAAGACGCGTTTCGGTCGCCTCATGCGGGCGGCGACGCAGGACCGCGAGATGGTCGGCGCGCTCGGCGTCAATCAGGCCATGCTGTTCACCGGCGTATTCGCGCTCGGCGCCATGCTCGCGGGCCTCGGCGGCGCGCTCCAGATCGCCCGCGAGCCGGCGACGTTAACGACAGACCTGAATGTCATCGGCGACGCCTTCGTGGTGGTTGTGGTGGGCGGCATGGGATCGATCACCGGCGCCTATGTGGCCGCGGTGCTGATCGCCGAGGTGAAGGCTTTATGTATCGCGCTTGGCGTGATCGATTTTGGCTTGTTCACCGTCAATTTTTCCAAGATGACGCTGGTTGCCGAATTTCTGGTAATGGCCATCGTGCTGATTGCACGGCCTTATGGATTGCTTGGCCGCGAGCAAGGTGTGGTGCGCAGCGTCGCCGAGCCGGAGGAGCCGCTGCGTCCGGCCACCATGGCGACCAAGATCGGCGGACTTGTGGTGTTGTTTGTGCTGATCTGCCTGCCACTGATCGCGAAGGACTCGCCTTACACGCTGGTGCTCGGCATCGATGTGCTGATCGCGATCCTGTTTGCGACCAGCCTGCACTTCATCATGGGGCCGGGCGGGATGCATTCATTCGGCCATGCGGCTTACTTCGGTCTCGGCGCCTATGGTGCCGCTCTGCTGGCGAAGTGGTTCGCTGCTCCTATGGGGATTGCGCTTCTGTCCGCTCCGCTGGTGGCGCTGGCCGGCGCGTTGCTGTTCGGTTGGTTCGCCGTGCGCCTGTCCGGCGTCTATCTCGCGATGCTGACGCTCGCCTTTGCGCAGATCGTCTGGGCTGCCGTGTTCCAGTGGGAGACTCTGACAGGCGGTTCCAATGGCGTACTCGGCGTCTGGCCATCCGCACCGTTCGAGAGCCGTCCGATGTTTTATTATCTCACGCTTGCCCTCGCTGCGCTTGGCGTGTTCGCGATCCGGCGCTTCCTGTTTTCCCCATTCGGCTATGCCATGCGGGCGGGGCGTGACTCGCCACTGCGTGCCGAGGCAATCGGACTCGACGTGAAACGCATCCATTGGCTGGCCTTCGCCATCGCCGGGTGTGTCTGCGGCGTTGCCGGCGGGCTGTTTGCCTTCGCCAAGGGATCGATCTCGCCAGAGACGATCGCCGTCGGCCGTTCTATCGATGGTCTGGTGATGGTGCTGCTCGGTGGCCTGCAGACATTGACCGGTCCCATCGTCGGCGCCTCGGTCTTTGCCGTACTGCAGGACAGCATCATGCGTTCCACGGAATACTGGCGCGCGCTGCTCGGCGGCGTCATCCTGCTGTTGGTGCTGGCATTCCCGGCGGGGATCGTCGGCGGCCTCTCGAAACTGGTCGTGCGTCGGAAAGCTACGTCATGAGCGATCTCAGCATCCGTCGGCTGTCAAAATCCTTCGGCGGTGTGCGCGCCGTCAACGATGTATCGTTCGAGATCAAGCGCGGAGAATTTCTCGCGCTGATCGGGCCGAACGGTGCCGGCAAATCCACCTGTTTCAACATGATCAATGGTCAGTTGCCGCCGGATTCCGGCGAAATCTGGTTCGAGGGCAATGCGCTGAACGGCAGGAAACCGCGCGATATCTGGCGGCTCGGCATCGGTCGCACGTTTCAGGTGGCGGCGACTTTCAATTCGATGACCGTGATCGAGAACGTGCAGATGGCGCTGTTGTCCCATGCCGGTCAGGTCTATCGGCTGTGGCGACCGGCCCGCACGCTGCACCGCGGCCGTGCGCTCGAACTGCTAGCCCAGGTCGGCATGCAGGATGCGGCCGATCGGCCGAGCCGTGAACTGGCCTATGGCGACGTCAAGCGCGTTGAGCTTGCCATCGCCCTCGCCAATGATCCGCGGCTGCTGCTGATGGACGAGCCCACTGCAGGAATGGCGCCGAAAGAGCGCAACGATCTGATCGCGCTGGTAAAGCGGCTGGTGATCGAACGCGGAATCTCGGTGCTGTTCACCGAGCATTCCATGGATGTCGTATTCGCCTTCGCCGATCGCATCATCGTGCTGGCGCGCGGGCGCTTGATCGCCGATGGCGACGGGAAATCGATCCGCGATAATCCGCAGGTGCAGGAGGTCTATTTCGGTACCGGCAAGACCTTCAAGGTGGAAGCGAAGACATGAGCGTGCAGATGCTCACGGTGGAAGGGCTACGTGCCTCCTATGGCGCGGCGCAGATCCTTTACGATATCGGCCTCGAGGTCGGGCGCGGCGAGGTGGTGGCCCTGATGGGCCGCAACGGCGCCGGCAAGACCACCACCATGAAAGCGGTGATGGGTCTGATGACGCAATCGACCGGCAAGATCATGTTCGACGGGCACGACATCTCGGACTGTCAGCCTTACGAAATCGCGCGGCTCGGTCTTGGTTTCGTTCCGGAAGATCGCCGCATTTTCTCCGACCTGACCGTGCTGGAAAATCTCGACATCGGCCGTCAACCGCCGCGAAAGTTCAGCGACGGCATCGACGCGCCCGTATGGAACGAGCAGAAGCTCCTTGCCCTGTTTCCCAATCTCGGCGAGATGCCGAACCGGCCGGGTGGTCGCATGAGCGGCGGCGAACAACAGATGCTGACGGTGGCGCGGACGCTGATGGGTAATCCGCTCCTGATCCTGCTCGACGAGCCCTCGGAGGGTGTTGCACCTGTGATCGTGGAAATGATGGCGAACACGATCCTCGAACTCAAGAAAGCCGGTGTCTCCATTCTGCTCTCGGAGCAGAACGTTCATTTCGCAGAACTGGTGTCCGATCGCGCTTACATTCTTGAGAAAGGTCAAATTCGATGGAATGGGACCATGGCTGAGCTCGCCGACAACGTGGATATCCAGCGTGCTTATTTGACCGTCTAGCACGTGGTCCCTGAAAGCGGATCGCTCAAGTCAGCTTCATCGAAGGTGAATGAGACTTGGCGATCAAAACTTCATCTGTTCCTGTCGCCGCGGATCGTTCATAACTGAGGTCGCACAACGGGATCGCGGTGATGCAGAAATCGGGCAAGGTGAAATCTCAAGCCGGCGCCGAAGCGTCCGCCGGCTATGAGCTCGATGTACAGGTGGGTTTCCTGCTCCGCGTCGCGATGCAGCGTCACACCTCGATTTTCATGTCCAACATGATCGAGGAACTCACGCAGACCCAATTCGCCGTCATGGCCAAACTGCACGAAGTCGGGCCATGTTCTCAAAACCACCTCGGTCGTCTGGTCTATCTGGATGCTGCCACCGTCAAGGGTGTGGTGGACCGACTTGGACTACGCGGCTTTGTCAATGTGGGGGCCGATCCCGATGACCGTCGCCGACGAGCGGTGTCGCTCACGGAAAAGGGCAGCAGCGTGGTCGAGGCCGCTATTCGGGTGGCGACGGATGTCACCGCCAGGACGCTGAGGCCGCTGACGATCGACGAGCAGCGCACGCTGACGCGGCTGTTGAAAAAGATAACGTAGCAACTTGTAGAGGGGCAACGGCGCGAAGCGCCGTGCCTGCCATTGTCCGCTATGCATGGGAAGGTGCGCACGTTGCGCTTTGCCCGCCCTACATTTTCCGATTGATCAACGCCTTGATCTGCTGCGGCGACACCGGGAGCCGCGTGATGGCGCCAGGCCGGCCAAGCGCATCGTCGATGGCTGCGGCGATTGCCGCGCCGACCGCATTTGCGCCGCCTTCGCCGGCGCCTTTCAGCCCCATCGGATTGAGCGGGCTTGGTGCATCCTCGGTGATGAGGACCTCCACGGGTGGCACCTCGCGTGCGGTTGGCATCAAATAGTCTGCAAGCGTCACCGCCAGCGGTTCGCCGCGATCGTCATAGTTAAATTCTTCAAACAGCGCGCCGCCGAGGCCTTGTGCGACCCCGCCGACGATCTGGCCGCTCACAAGCATCGGATTGATCGCTTTGCCGATGTCGTAGGCCACCAGATAGCGCTCGACGGCGACGCAGCCGGTATCCGGCGCGATCGAGACGACAGCGATATGGACCCCGTAAGGATAGGTCATATGCTTGGATTCGAACGAAGCCTCCGCGACAAGACCCGGAGCGTGGTCATCCGCTTCAAGCACTTTGGCAATTTGGGCCAGCGACATCGACGGCCCGGCGCTGCCATCGGTACGCACGATCTCGCCATCGACGATATCGAGTTGATCGGCAGGCAACTGCATCAACTCCGCCGCGGTTGCAAGCGCCAGATCGCGCAGCTTCAGGGCGGCGAGGCGGGTGGCTTCGCCGGTCATCACGGTGACGCGGGAGGCGAAGGCGCCCAGACCGCGATCGATGCGATCGGTCTGGCCGTGGATGACGCTGACGCGGTCATAACCGACGCCAAGCTTCTCCGCGCAAATTTGTGCGATCACCGTCTCGACGCCTTGGCCCACCGAGGCGGCGCCGGTGACGACTTCCACATGGCCATCGATGCTGACGGCGATCCTGACATCGTCGAAGGGACCTAGCCCGCTCTTTTCCACGAACATGCCAAGGCCGGCGCCGACCCATTCGCCGGCCTTGCGCCGTTCGTCGATCTGTACACGCAGTTCCATCCAGCCGATCCCGTCGAGCGCTTTGTCGAGCAGTTTCGCATAGTCGCCGGAGTCGAGCACGATATCGGTGCCGAGCGTCTCCAGCGCGCGTTTCATCGGCATCTCGTCGGTATGGATCAGGTTGCGGCGACGGACTTCGGCGCCATCGATCCCGACCTTGGCAGCGACGGCATCGAGCAGGCGCTCGCGCACAAAAGTGCTTTCGTAGCGGCCCGGCGCACGATAGGTGCCGCCGGGCGTCTTGTTGGTGAGCCGGATATGCCCGCGGGCACGATAGGCGGGAATGCGATAGGGGCCCGGCAGCATTGCTGCGGTGAGGTCGGGGACGGTGGCGGCATGCGTGCGCATATAACCCCCCTGATCGTGGAAAAATTCGTCGTCGATGGCGAGAATATTGCCGTCCTTGTCGATGGCTGCGCGGATGTGATGCGTCTGCTGTCGGGAATGATTGGCCGATATCAGATGCTCGCGGCGATCCTCGATCCATTTTACTGGACGCCTGAGGCGCATGGCTGCGAGGCACACCAGCACATCCTCCGGATAGAGCTCGCCACGAATGCCGAAGCCGCCGCCGACATGGCCTTCATAGAGATGGGTGTTGGAAGCCGTGCGGCCGAACATTCTTGCTAGCTGGTCGCGGTTCCAGTGGGGCACCTTGGCGGCGCCGTACATTTCCAGCATGTCTGTTTCGACGATGTAGCGCCCGATGGCTCCCCGGGTTTCCATCGGAACGCCCGAGTGGCGCCCGATGGACAGAGAGAGCTCGATGGTCGCGTGCGCCATCGCGAAGGCGGCGTCTACGTCGCCATAGCTCTTGTCGATCAACGCCGCTTCGGTCGGCAGACCGTCCCGGAATTCGCCGATCTCTCCATCGGCATGCAGGATCACGGGCAGCTCCTCGATCTCGACATCGACATGGTCGGCTCCATCCTCGGCGAGATACGGATCTTCCGCGAACACGACGGCGACGGGATCGCCGACATAGCGTACCTTGTCCTTGGCTAGAATGGTCTGGCGATAGGCGGCGAGCTGTTCGAGGCGCGTCAGGCGAAAATCGATCGGAGGAATATCCGCGACATCCTCGAAGCTCCAGGCAGCGACAACGCCGGGCAGAGCGAGGGCTGGAGCGACATCGACCGATACGATGCGGCCATGCGCATAAGCGGAGCGGACAACGCGCATATGCAGCTGGTTCGGGAAGCTGATGTCGGCGGCGAACTTGCCTTGTCCGCGCAGCAGCGGTTCGTCTTCCTTGCGGGGAACGGATTTGCCAACCAGCATAGGCTTGGCTGGAGCGCTCACGGCAGGCGCATCTCGGCGGCCGCGGCGCGTACTGCCTTGATGATGTTCTGATAGCCCGTGCACCGGCACAGGTTCGATGACAGCACGTCGACGAGATCGAGATCGGAAATGTCTGGTTCACGTTCCAGCACGCCGACAGCGAGCATCAGGAAGCCCGGCGTGCAGAAACCGCATTGCAGGCCATGATTTTCGATGAAAGCGCGCTGCATCACATGCATCGTGTCGCCATCGGCGAGTCCTTCCACGGTGCGGATCGGCTTTCCCTCCGCCTGGTGGGCGAACATCAGGCAGGCGCGCACTGGTTCGTCATCCACCAGCACGGTGCAGGCGCCGCAGACGCCATGTTCGCAGCCGATATGGGTGCCGGTCAGCCCACATTCCTCGCGGATGGCATCCACCAGCGTGCGACGCGGCTCGACGCATATTGCATGCATTTTGCCGTTGATGGTGAGGGTGACGTCGCCCTTGTCGGTCATGGTGGTTTCCCGCTGTTGCGGGCGTGCTTTGCGAGCATGGTCATTGTTGCGAATGTTCGAGTGCGCGTCGCGTCACGGCACGGGCGAGATCGCGGCGATATTCGGCAGTCGTCTGGGCGTCTTCCATCGGATCGATGGCAATCGCAGCCGCTTCGCCGGCTGCGACGAACAGATCGTGGGAGGGCGGCCGCCCGTTCAGCACATGCTCTATCTCGGCAATCCGCCGCGCGCGGTCTTCGGCGCCTCCGATGCCGACGCGGGCATCGGTGATTTTTCCGTCCACCACCCGATAAACGACGAGCGCCGCGCACATTGCAAAATCGCCGGCGCGACGGCTAAATTCATAAAATCCGAATTTGGTGTCGCCCGGCAACAACGGCAGCCGCGCTTCGGCAAGCAATTCGTCTTCCTGCAGTGCCGTCGTCATAACGCCTTCAAGGAAGTCTTCGGTCAGCACGATGCGTTCGCCGCGAACGCTCTTTATGACCAGTTGCGCGCCAAGCGTCGCAGAGACGAGGCACCATTCCGATGATGGATCGGCCTGGGCGAGGCTGCCGCAAAAGGTCCCTCGCATGCGGATCGGATAGTGCGCGATATGTTTGGCGACATAGGCCAGCAGGGGCCCAAGCGGCCCGCCGACCACCGGCTTGTGGAAAGCGCCGTGGCGCACGCACGCGCCGATCGACAGATAGCCCGCATCGACGGCGAGGCGGTCAAGCCCTTTGACCTCGTTGATATCGATCAGATGTGCCGGCCGTGCCATGCGGAATGCCATGATGGGCACGAGACTTTGCCCACCGGCGAGAATACGTCCGTCCAGCGGCGCATATTCGGCCAGGGTACTCACGACTTCGTCCACTGTGCGCGGAACGTGGCGAGTAAACGGCGCCGGTTTCATTCGACCAACTCCAGAAGGAGTGCCAAAAATCGCTTGTATGCTAATAATCATCCCTTCCTTGTCAATCGGCGTGACTGATGGAATCGGGTCGGTTATCGCCTGCGAACGGGCACTCCTCAGGCGCGCGCGTGACGTTGCGCTGGGCCCCGAACGATGCAGCGACTCCCGGGCGAGCCGCTAAGACCGGAGCCGATACGGTCCTATGGTCAAAAAATCTTATTTTTCAATTTGTTGTGTCCCCACTTGGCATGATCGGGACGGCCGGATTAAAGATGCGGCCAAATCGAACCAGCGTCTGGCGTCCCGTCGCGCCGGAGCCCTCTGGGCTCCCGTTGCGTCGCCATTCCAACTGCCCCGCAAAGGACACCGCGCCCGTGTCAAAGACCGCCATGCTCGCCCCGCAGCTCTCGCTCCCGAAGGATAAGATCAAGATCCTTCTGCTCGAGGGCGTCAATGACAGCGCCGTCGAACTGATCGACATGGCCGGCTACACCAATGTCACGCGCCTGACCAAGGCGCTCGGTGGCAGCGAACTCAAGGAAGCCCTCAAGGGCGTGCATCTGCTCGGCATCCGTTCCCGCACGCAGATCACCCAGGATGTGCTCGACGCTGCGGATCGCTTGATCGCGATCGGTTGCTTCAGCGTCGGCACCAATCAGGTCGATATCGATGCCGCGCGCCGCAGCGGCATTCCGGTTTTCAACGCGCCGTTCTCCAACACCCGCTCGGTGGCCGAACTGGTCATGGGCGAGATCGTGATGCTGTTCCGCCGTATCGTCGACCGCTCGGTTGCCGCACATCAGGGCAAGTGGGATAAGTCGGCCACCAACAGCCATGAAGTCCGCGGCAAGACGCTCGGCATCGTCGGCTATGGCAATATCGGCTCACAGCTGTCCAACCTCGCCGAGACTTTCGGCATGAAGGTGATTTTCTACGATCACACCGACCGCCTGCGTCATGGCAATACGGAGCCGGTGGCGACGCTGCAGGAACTGATGGCGCAGAGCGACGTGGTCAGCCTGCATGTGCCGGAAACGCCGGCAACCCAGGGCATGATCGGCAAGACGGAGCTGTCCTGGATGAAGGATGGCGCCTATTTCATCAATAACAGCCGTGGCACAGTGGTCGATCTCGACGCGCTCGCCGACGTGTTGCGCAACGGCAAGCTGCGCGGCGCAGCCGTGGACGTATTCCCGGTGGAACCCAGCTCCAATCAGGAGAAATTCGTTACGCCGCTGCAGGGACTTCCCAATGTGCTGCTGACGCCGCATGTCGGCGGCTCCACGGAAGAGGCGCAGGAGCGCATCGGCGCCGAAGTGGCGCGAAAGCTGATCGACTACAGCGACACCGGCTCGACCGTGGGCGCCGTGAACTTCCCGCAGGTGCAACTGCCAGCCCGTCCGCAGGGGACGCGCTTCATCCAGGTCCAGCGCAACATGCCGGGCATGCTCGGCCGCTTGAACGAAGTGTTGGCACGCCATGCCGTCAATATCGCCGCGCAGTACTATGAGACCAATAACGATATCGGCTACGTCGTGCTCGACGCCGACGCGTCGGCCGCCGACAGCCAGCGCGTGCTGGAAGACATCCGTGCGCTCGATGGCACTATCCGCGCCCGTCTGCTGTACGAATACAAGGATTGATCGGAACGCCCGCCACTGCGGGCAGGGACCAAGCGCTTGACCTATCCGAACTGCACATTCTCCGTAGCGCCCATGATGGACTGGACTGATCGGCATTGCCGGGTGTTCCACCGTCTGCTGACGCGGCGTGCGCTCCTCTACACGGAGATGGTGACAACGCCTGCGATCATTCACGGTGATCGCCAGCGCCTGCTTGGCTTCGACGCGAGCGAGCATCCCGTTGCGCTTCAGCTCGGCGGTTCAGATCCGGTGCAGCTCGCCGAAGCCGCCAAGATCGGTGCCGATTTCGGTTACGACGAAATCAACATCAATGTCGGGTGCCCGTCGGATCGGGTGAAGGAAGGTCGCTTCGGCGCCTGCCTGATGGCCGAGCCCGATCTGGTTGCACGCTGTGTTGCCGCGATGAAAGCGGCCGTCGATGTGCCGGTGACGGTGAAATGCCGTATCGGCGTCGACGATCAGGACCCGGAAGTCGCGCTTGATGCTCTGGCGAAAGCGGTGGTCGCGGCAGGCGCCGATGGCCTCATCGTGCATGCCCGTAAGGCGTGGCTGAACGGTCTCTCGCCGAAGGAAAACCGCACCATCCCGCCGCTCAATTACGATCGCGTCTATCGGCTGAAGCTGGAGATGCCGGATGTGCCGATCGCCATCAATGGCGGCATTCCCGGGGTCACCGAGGCGAAGGCGCATCTGGCGCATGTGGATGGCGCGATGCTCGGACGAGCGGCCTATCAGGAGCCGTGGCGTCTGCTTGCCGTCGATCCCGAAATTTTCGGCACCCCTGCGCCGCACGCGACGATGAAGGACGCGATGGAAGCGATGATGCCTTACATCTCGGACCAGATCGCGCAGGGGACGCGGCTGCATTCGATCACCCGGCATTTCGTCGGCGCGTTCCATGCGGTGCGTGGTGCGCGGGCATTCCGCCGGCACCTTGCCGAACATGGCGTGAGGCACGGCGCGGGGATCGACGTGCTGCGTGACGCGATCGCGCTGGTGGAAGATGAGCCGGTCGCGGAAGCGGCGTAAAATGAGCTCCGCCCTCATCCTGAGGAGCGCGCCTTGCGCGCGTCTCGAAGGATGAACATAGAACTCCACATCTTATGGTTCGAGACGGCGCTTCGCACCTCCTCACCATGAGGGACGGAACTTACGGGTAACCACGCAGTTTTAGCTTGTCCGCACGCACTTCCCAGCTTTCCAGGCGATCCAGAAAGCTCATGCCCAGCAGATTGGTCTTCATCGATCCGCGCGGGACGATGAGGGCAGGGACTGCACGTTCCACCAGCTTGCCAATGGCGAGGCGATCCAGGGTCAGCCGCGCCGCTTTGGTCCGGCCGGAGACGGTTTCGACGTCGATATTGTAGGCGAGCAGTTCGACGGGCAGGCCGATCGCTTTCGCGGTTTCGTAGGACAGCATCACCGAGGTGGCGCCGGTATCGATAACCATCGGCGTGGCGATGCCGTTGATTGTCGCCTGCAAAGCGAATTCGCCGCCGTCGCCGCGCGGAACGTCGACGATGCGCGGCATCGGCGGGACCTGTTTGCGCAGGATTTCGGTGACGAGCGACCCCGCTTTCGTAATCTGTTTGGCATCGCCATAAGCGAGCGCCGCACCAGCAGTGGCGAGAATTGCGGCGATCAGCAGCAGGACGCGTGTCACGCTGCGCTCCCGAGGATTGCGCTGGTCAGGATGTCGCGGGGCGCGGCTTGCGAACGTAAGTCGAGGGGGGCGCGAAGCCGGCTTCCGTCATGCGCGTTTCGAGAGACGCCATGATGCCGAGGCGTTCTGCGCTCTCCATCCGGCCCCAACGCGCGATTTCCTGCAGCGTGCGTCCGCATCCAAGGCAGAGCTTCGCTTTGGGATCGATGACACAGATGGCGACGCACGGCGTTTCTTTGTTCATACGAGGATATTTGAGCGGTTTGGCGCATGTGTGCAAGCCGCGAAATTTGTTGTTCGCGCATGACCTGATCCGAAAACCGCTGCACACTTTTCGGGATCATGCGCTACAGACCCGTTCCCGCGTTCATGATCGGCTTGTTGCGGGCACGCCGTTTGTCGTCGGCGATGTTGAAATCGTAGTCCGGCTGGAGCGGCGGTGCGTCCTCCGTCACCGGCGCGAGCGCCGACATCACGCGCTCGGGCGGGAAGGTGATGATCACCTCGGTGCCGATGCGCAGCTTCGACTTCAGCGTGAAAGTGCCGCCATGCATGTCGATCAGACTTTTTGCGATCGGCAGACCGAGGCCGGCGCCTTGCTCGGCGGATTTGATCGAGTTCGAGCCCTGGCCGAACGAGGCCAGCACGATCGGAATCTCGTCTTCGGCGATGCCCGAGCCGGTATCCTTGCAGCTCAGATATTGGCCGCCCGAGGCCGTCCAGCCAACCTTGAGCCAGATCTCGCCGCCCTGCGGGGTGAACTTGATGGCGTTGGAGAGCAGGTTGAGCACGATCTGCCGGCAGGCACGCTCATCGCCCCAGATGCGCGGCATGCCGTGCTCGAACACCTCATGGATGGTAATGCCGCGGCTGGTGGCGCGCAGTTTCAAGAGATGATGACAGTCGGCGACGACATGTTCGAGCGAGACGGCTTCCTCGTTGAGTTCGTAGCGGCCGGCCTCGATGCGCGAGAGGTCGAGGATCTCGTTGATGAGGTTGAGCAGATGGACGCCGGAATTATGGATGTCCGCCGAATAATCCTTGTAGACGCCAATTGCATGCGCGCCGAAAATCTCGCTCTTCATCACTTCCGAGAAGCCGAGAATGGCGTTCAGCGGCGTGCGGAGCTCGTGGCTCATTTGCGCAAGAAAGCGCGACTTGGCGACATTGGCGGCCTCGGCGCGGTGGCGCGCTTCGTCCGAGATGGCCTTGGCCTGTTCGAGTTCGCCGATCAGCGCATCCTTCTCGGCGCGCGCTTCGAGCGCGGCCAGCGTGGTAGAGTGCAGGCGCTGGGCAAGCAGGATGAAATAGCCTTCCGCTGCAATGGCCAGCGCAGCGAGGACATAACTGTCGAAATTACCCCGCAGGATGAAGCTCAACGCCACGCCGAAGGTCACCGGGGCGGTGGCGGCGATGGCGGCGATGGGCAGGCTCGAGGCAAGCATACTGGAGACCGCCACCACCAGCAGCATCAGGAACATCATCATCGAATTGGAGACGATATCCGCGCCGGTGGGATGCACCAGGATCGATGTCCAGGCGAGGCCGTAGACAACGTCCAGCGCCATGAAACGCGTACGCCACTTTCGCGTGGTGTTCGGGCCGGTCGGCTCGGCGAGATAGCGGTTGCAGGCGCGCAGGATCGCCGCATGGATGCATAGCATGCCGCAGGCCCAGGCGGCGGCAGGCAGCGGCTGCAACCAGACGCCGAACACGATGCCGGTGCCGACCACCAGCAGCGTGACAACCAGCGAGGCGGAAAGGCGGGTCTGGGCGTATTGACGGAGAAGTTCGCGGTCGAAGGCGGGGCGCGTGCCGGACGTCGACGTCAGGCGGTCGCGGGCCTCGCGCACACGCTGCTGGGCTACCCGCCGGTTGCGTGCCGGTGCAGCGACGGGCTCTTCAGCCGGCAGCTGGACGACCTCGGGCCTGACGGCGGGCTCACTCATCACGCTTACACAAATCCTGCACGCAGAAGCGGGCGGTTTTCACAGATCATTATCTGTGCCGCACAATTCTTAAAGGGCGCCTTAAAGAACGCGGCAATCCGGTTAATTATCCGTGAAAATGAGTGCGGCCGGGGAAGCGCAAGACGCTTACCCGGCCGCAGCTTTGTGAGCGGTTAGAAGCGTTTACTTCTCGAATCTTGCGAGAAGGCTCGAAGTATCCCAGCGCTTGCCGCCGATCTTTTCCACCTCGGCATAGAAGTTGTCGACCAGCGCCGTGACGGGCAGGCTGGCGCCGTTGCGGCGGGCTTCGGCGAGGCAGATCGACAGGTCCTTACGCATCCATTCGACGGCGAAGCCGAAGTCGAACTTGCCCTCGTTCATGGTCTTGTGGCGGTTCTCCATCTGCCACGATTGCGCTGCACCCTTGGAGATCACCTCGACAACGGAGTTGACGTCCAGCCCTGCCTTCTTCGCAAAGTGGATGCCCTCGGACAGCGCTTCGACGAGGCCTGCGATGCAGATCTGGTTGACCATCTTGGTGAGCTGGCCGGAGCCGGCCGGACCGAGCAGCTTCTGCATCTTGGCATAGGCGGTGATGATCGGCTCGACCTTGGCATAGACGTCGGCCGTGCCGCCGCACATCACGGTAAGGGCGCCGTTCTCGGCGCCGGCCTGACCGCCGGATACCGGCGCATCGATGAAGTGGAAACCGCCCTTGGTCGCGGCTGCATCGAGCTCACGGGCCACTTCGGCCGAAGCGGTGGTGTGGTCGACGAAAATCTTGCCCTTGCCCATGCCGCTGAAGGCGCCATCGGAGCCGGTGGTCACCGAGCGGAGGTCGTCGTCGTTACCGACGCAGGCCATCACGAAATCCTGGCCCTCTGCGGCGGCCTTCGGGGTCGGGGCAGACTTGCCGCCGAACTTCTCTACCCATGCTTTCGCCTTGGCCGTATTGCGATTGTAGACGGTAACCTCGTGGCCGCCTTTGGTGGCGAGATGGCCGGCCATGGGGAAGCCCATGACGCCGAGACCGATGAAAGCAACTTTGGCCATATCCGAACCCTTAATGTGTTGCCGGCTTGGTCGCCGGCTATCGACTGTGGGGAGGTGAGCGTTCCGCCGGGGGAAACGCGAAGTCGGCGCAGCATAGTCGCTGGACAGGGTGGGGCAAGGGCCCGTTCTGGGCGCGCACATGGGCCTCATGACGAATTTGCGACCGAATTGGCATGGACATGAGACGCAAAGCCTCTATCTCTGCGGTCTGACTTGCGCCGACCGGGAGAGAGCATTTGAGCGTTTCGAAACAACAGGTTCTCGATGGCCTCGCCAAGGTGGCGTCGCCGCGCGGCGTGCCGCTTGTGCATGCCAATGTGTTGTCCGAAATCGCCATCATGGATGGCAAGGTGATGTTCTCCATCAATGTGGATGCGGCCGAGGCGCGCGCCTGGGAGAGCGTGCGTGCGCAGGCGGAAACTGCAGTGCGCGCCATTCCTGGCGTCATCGGTGCGATGGTGGCGCTGACGGCGGAGCGCAAGCCCAGTGCCGCGCCTGCTGCACCGGCGCCGCACCGCCACGGCCCGGGCCATTCCCATGGCGTGCAGCCGGTCTCCGCGCATCGGCCGCATCAGCCGCCGGGCGCACCGTCAGCCATGAGCAAACAGACGGAGATTCCCGGCGTGAAGGCGGTCATCGCCGTGGCGTCGGGCAAGGGCGGTGTCGGCAAATCCACCACCGCGCTGAATGTCGCGCTCGGCCTGCGCGATCTCGGGCTGAAGGTCGGGCTGCTCGACGCCGATATCTACGGCCCGTCGGTGCCGCGTCTCACCGGAATCAACGAGAAGCCGGTGCTCGATGACGAAAAAAAGATGATCCCGATCCAGCGCTTCGGCCTGGCGATCATGTCGATCGGCTTCCTCGTCGAGGAGGAGACCGCGATGATTTGGCGCGGGCCGATGGTGATGTCGGCGATCACCCAGATGCTGCGCGATGTCGCCTGGGGGCAGCTCGACGTGTTGGTCGTCGACATGCCGCCCGGCACCGGCGATGCCCAGCTGACGTTGGCGCAAAACGTGCCGTTGAAGGGCGCGGTGATCGTCTCGACCCCCCAGGACCTGGCGCTGATCGATGCCCGCCGCGGGCTTGCGATGTTCACCAAGGTCAACGTTCCCGTGCTCGGGATCATCGAGAACATGAGTTACTTCCAGTGCCCGGAATGCGGCACCCGCTCGGATATTTTCGGTCATGGCGGCGCCCGCCACGAAGCAGAGCGGCTGGGCGTACCTTTCCTCGGCGAGGTGCCGCTGCATATGTCTATTCGCGCGATGTCGGATGCCGGCACGCCGGTGGTGGTGAGCGAGCCGAACGGCCCGCATGCCGCTGTCTACCAGTCGATCGGCAAGCAGATCCGGGATCGGCTGCAGGCCGTTTTGGCCTGATCGCGCTGCGCCTGCGAAGCCGGCGCAGATGCCGTATAGAACTTTCGTCCAATCAGGCGAACTACGACGCTCGTCTCATTTTCCGCCGCTTCATAACCGTGTTACATCAGCCGCTACCAAGAGCGGCGGCGGTTGAATCGCGCGGTAGTCGCGCCGTCGAAAAGCTCGAAGGATTCGTGGGGAAACGCTTTCAAAAGGAGAGCTTGAATGAAGCGTCGTGAGTTTTTGAAGGTCTCGGCGGCTGGCGCTGCCGGGGCCGCAGCCATTGCCTCGCCGGCGATTGCGCAGTCGATGCCGGAAGTGAAATGGCGCCTAGCGTCGTCATTCCCGAAGTCGCTCGACACCATCTATGGCGGCGCCGAGATGATGGCGAAGCAGGTCTCCGAAATGACCGACGGCAAATTCCAGATCCAGGTCTTCGCGGCCGGTGAACTGGTGCCGGGCCTGCAGGTGCTGGACGCCACCTCGAATGGCACCGTCGAGATGTGCCACACCGTTTCGTACTACTATGTCGGCAAGGACCCAACCTTTGCGATCTTCGCGTCGGTTCCGTTCGGGCTCAATGCGCGCCAGCAGAATTCCTGGTGGTATCAGGGCGGCGGTGAGCAGCTCGGCACCGAGTTCTACAAGAAGTACGGTCTCATCGGTCATCCCTGCGGCAACACCGGCACTCAGATGGGCGGCTGGTTCCGCAAGGAGATCAAGACCGTTGCCGATCTATCCGGCCTCAAGATGCGCATCGGCGGCATTGCCGGTCAGGTCCTGCAGAAGGTCGGCGTCGTACCGCAGCAGCTCGCCGGCGGCGACATCTATCCGTCGTTGGAAAAGGGCACCATCGACGCGGCCGAGTGGGTCGGTCCCTATGACGACCAGAAGCTCGGTTTCCAGAAGGTCGCGAAGTACTACTACTATCCCGGCTTCTGGGAAGGCGGCCCGACGATCCATGCCTTCACCAATCTCGACAAGTTCAACGCGCTGCCGAAGAACTATCAGGCGATCCTCGCCAACGCCTGCGCCAACGCCAATAGCTGGATGGCGGCGCGGTACGACCTGCAGAACCCGCAAGCGCTGAAGCAGCTCGTGGCGTCTGGCACACAGCTGCGTCCGTTCACCAACGAAGTGCTCGATGCCTGCCTCAAGGCGACCAATGAGCTCTGGGCGGACATCTCGTCGAAGAATCCCGACTTCAAGAAGACCATCGATGCGATGCAGGCCTATCGTTCCGACGAATATCTGTGGTGGCAGGTCGCCGAATACACGTTCGATAGCTTCATGATCCGCTCGCGCACCCGCGGCTGATCGAGGCTTCCGGAAGATACGAAAAGCCCGGTCTCCGCGAAGAGGCCGGGCTTTTCATTTTCGTCATTGCGAGCGAGGCGAACCAATCCGGTTCTGTGCTGGCGGTTTGCTGGATTGCTGCGTCGCTTCGTTCGGGGAAGAGCCTTCGGCTTTTCCCGATCTCGCAATGATGGTGATATCTGCTGGCGCTAGAAACTCGCTCCGTCCACTTTTCGGATCTCCAGCGTCGCGAGATCGATCGACGGCACGCAGCGCAGATTGATGGCGGCCATCACCGCACCATTCGGGCCTTTGCCCTCGCCATAAGGTGCGATGCCACAGGTCGCACAGAAATGGTGCGCGATATTGTGCTTGTTGAACTGGTAAGTCGAGATCTTCTCAACAGGCGTTTTCAGCGTGAACTACTCGCGCGGTACGAAAGCCAAAAGCCCACCGCGCCGCCGGCACATCGAGCAATTGCAGTCTATGGCCGAGGTGAACTCTCCATCGACGTCGAATGCAATGCCGCCGCAATGACAGCTTCCTTCATAGCGCATGGATGATACTTCCCTTAGACGCAGCGATTCTATCGGTCAGTCAAATGAATACTACAGGCGACTGTTCATGTCTCGCTTCAAGCCCGCAACAGGTGCACTATGCTTGCGTCTCATGATGCGTCAGGATCGAAGGACTGGCGCGGTGTGAATAAGCAGAGCCGATCTGAAAGAAAGATTGTCATGACCGAAGCCGAAATCGCCGCCGCCGCCGAGATTCTCACCCAGGCACGTCGTAACGGAACTCAAATCGACGGCTTGCCGGTGACGCCATCATCGGTGGCGGAGGGACATGCGATTCAGGATCGCGTGGCGGCACTGCTCGGCGAGCCCATCGGCGCCTTCAAGGCCAGCGCGCCGCCGGATGGCGAGCCCACCCGCGGCCTGATCGAGGCGCGGATGGTACGTACGAGCCCGGCGCGGATGTTGGTCTCGGAAGCTCCGCATTGCGGCGTAGAGGGCGAGACCGCCTTTCGGTTCACCCGCGACCTGCCGGAGCGCAGCGAGCCCTATTCGCGCAAGGAGGTTGCCGCTGCGGTGTCGGTTTTGCCTGTCATCGAGGTCGTCTCAGGCCGCTTTCGCGAACCGCTCGCCCGACCGAAGCTGGAGCAGCTTGCCGATGGTGGGATCAATGCGGGACTGGTGATCGGGCCGGAGACAGCGGACTGGTCGCATCTCGATCTGGCGAACCTGCGCATGACCTTCATCGTCAACGGCGAGGTGCTGATCGAGCGCGAAGGCGGTCATCCCACCGATGATCCGATCGCAGGTGCCGTGGCACTGGCAAACATGATGCCGGGTGGCGTGAAAGCGGGGCAGATCGTGACGACGGGAAGCTGGACCGGACTGCCGTTCTTGCAGCCCGGCGATCGATGCATCGTTCGCTTTGAAGGGTTGGGCGAAGCCGAAGTGGTGTTCGACGGCTAGCCCGTTCTTCGACTATTTCGGCTGCCCGAAGTCCGGCATCGCCGGCATCTCGATCTGCGGGATCTCGATTTTCACGTTGCTCGTATCGACCACCGTGTTGTCGATCCAGTAGGTCACGAGGCCCGGCCACATGATGACGATGATCACGAGCAGGATCTGCATGCCGACCCACGGGATTGCGCCGAGATAGATGTCGCGGCTCTTCACTTCCGGCGGAGCGATGCCGCGCAGGTAGAACAGTGCGAAGCCGAACGGCGGATGCATGAATGAGGTCTGCATGTTGACGCAGAGCAGCACGCCGAACCAGACGAGATCGATGCCAAGCTTCGCTGCGACCGGTGCCAGCAGCGGAATGATGATGAAGGCGATCTCGAAGAAGTCGAGGAAGAACGCCAGGAAGAACACGAAGATGTTCACGAAGACCAGGAAACCGACCTTGCCGCCGGGCAGGCCCGTGAGCAGGTGTTCGATCCAGTGAGAACCGTCCATGCCCTGGAATACGAGGCTGAAGCAGGTCGAACCGATCAGGATGAACACCACCATCGAGGTCAGGCGCATGGTCGAGGTCATCGCCTGTTCGACCAGCGGCCAGGTGAGGCGCCGATGCAGAGCGGCGAGTACCATGGCGCCGACCGCGCCCATAGCGCCGGCTTCGGTCGGCGTTGCGAGGCCGAGGCCGATGGTGCCGAGCACCAGGAAGATCAGAACGATGGAGGGGATCATGCCCCACAGCACTCGGCTGATCAGTTTCCAGCCCATCGGCTCGCGTGCGTGCTCCGGAATCGGCGGCATCGAATTCGGACGCAGGATCGACATCATGACGATGAACAGCAGGAAGATCACGACCTGCAGGATCGAGGGGCCGATGGCGCCGAGATACATGTCGCCGACCGAACGGCCGAGCTGGTCGGCGAGCACGATCAGCACCAGCGACGGCGGGATCAACTGGGTGATGGTGCCGGATGCCGCGATAACGCCGGTGGCCAGCTTCATGTCGTAGCCGTAGCGCATCATGATCGGCAGCGAGATCACGCCCATGGCGATCACGGATGCCGCAACCGTGCCGGTGATGGCGCCGAGAATCGCGCCGACGATGATGACCGCGTAAGCGAGACCGCCGGGGACCTTGCCGAACAGTTGCCCGGTGCCTTCGAGCAGATCTTCGGCGAGACCGCAGCGCTCCAGAATGGCGCCCATGAATGTGAAGAACGGGATCGACAGCAGCAGGTCATTGGAGATGGTGCCATAGAAGCGGAACGGCAGCGCCTGCAGGAACGACGGATCGAAGTGCCCCGTGAAGATGCCGAGAATGCCGAAAAACAGGCCGACGGCGGCGAGTGAGAAGGCGACCGGGAAGCCGAACACCATGAAGCAGATCATGGTGCCGAACATCAGCGGGGGCATCACGCCATAGGAAAACATCGGTGGTCCCTAACTATCGAATGCGTATCGTCGAATGGGCGGGGCAAAAAGAAAACGCCGCTATTGCAGCGGCGCTTCGTAATGGGTGTCGATCTTGACGAGGCCGGCGAGGGCGGCGATGCGCTTGGCGAGTTCGGCAAAGCCCTGCAGCACCAGCAGCGCGAAGCCGACCGGCAGCACGAGTTTCACCGGCCACAGGATCAGGCCGCCGGCATTGCTGGAAGATTCCTGAGAATTCCACGAATTCAGGAAGAACGGGATCGTCATGTAAGTGAGATAGATCATCGCCGGCAGCAGGAAGACGCACAGGCCGATAATGTCGATCCACAGTCGTGTGCGGTCGGAGACGGCGGAGTAGAGCAGATCGACGCGCACGTGCTCGTTGAGGCGTAGGGTCTGCGCGGCACCGAAGAACACGATGCCCGCGAACATGTACCACTGGATTTCGAGCCAGCCGTTCGACGAGTAATGGAAGAGATAGCGGATGGTCGCGTTGCCGGCGCTGATCAGGCAGGCCAGCATCACCAGCCATTTTGCGACAAAGCCGAAGGCATCGCTCAGCCTGTCGATGGCGCTCGTGAATTTGAGTACGTCCACGGTTTCCCCCGAAATTCGCCCAGGTCTTCGCGAGCCTCGTCTTTCCCACTGAGAAAGCGGAGCTTTTTCCGCTGCGCGAAGAAAATTTGCGGCACCATTTCAGCGCGTCATGCGATCGTCAATCAGAAATTGACGATTGCGGACAGGCCATTGGTCGGGGGTCTTGGGGCGGGTACCGGGCGGGCAGGTCAGCCGCCGGTGACGCTCATATGCCGGGACACGCTCGGCCGGTTGTGACGGCGGTCGATGATGAAATCGTGGCCTTTCGGCTTCAAGCCGATGGCGCGGTCGATGGTGGCGTTCAGGAGATCGTTGTCGGCGGAGGCGCGCAGTGGCTTGCGCAGGTCGGACGCGTCCTCGTGGCCGAGGCAGGTGTGGATTGTGCCGGTACAGGTGATGCGGACGCGATTGCACGATTCGCAGAAGTTATGGGTCATCGGCGTGATGAAGCCGAGCTTGCCGCCGGTTTCCGCGACGCGGACATAGCGGGCAGGGCCGCCGGTATTGTCGGGCAGGTCGGTGAGCGTATAGCGGCTGGCGAGCCGCGCGCGCAGTAGCGACAGCGGGACATACTGGTCGATACGGCCTTCGCCGATATCGCCCATGGGCATCACCTCGATCAGCGTCAGCGCCATGTCGCGGCCATGTGCCCATTCCATCAGCAACGGGATCTCGTCCTCATTGAGATTCTTCAGCGCGACGGCATTGATCTTCACGGCGAGGCCGGCGGCCTGCGCGGCATCGATACCGGCCATCACCTTGGCGAGATCGCCCCAGCGCGTAATGGTCCTGAATTTGTCGGCATCCAGCGTGTCGAGCGAGACATTGATCCGCTTCACGCCGCAATCGGCGAGTTCGTCCGCATATTTGGCGAGCAGCGAGCCGTTGGTGGTGAGCGTCAGCTCCTTCAGTGCACCGGTCTTCAGATGTCGCGACAGCGAGCGTACGAGGCCCATCACGTTCCGGCGCACCAGAGGCTCACCGCCGGTGAGCCGGAGCTTGGTGACGCCCTTGGCAATGAAAGCCGAGCAGAGGCGGTCGAGCTCTTCCAGCGTCAGCAGATCGGCTTTCGGCAGAAAGGTCATGTCTTCCGACATGCAATAGAAACAGCGCAGGTCGCAGCGGTCGGTAACAGATACACGCAGATAACTAATCCGCCGCCCGAACGGATCGGTCATGGCAGAGGGGGTCTGTGCGGGGGTGAGCGTAGTGACCGACATTCCAAACGCCTTGCTACATGCAACGGACGGCGCGTCCGCCACTTGTCACAATGTAATCACGCAGCATCTCTGGCACAATTGCGCCGAACGTCGAGAGGCGTTTGCTTATGAGGCGATTTGAAAACCCTATTCCGGAGGATGATGGCGGATCGAACCTGGTCCGATCCGCCTGTCCGCGCCATCAGCGCGGATTGGGGAAAGGCGAGGTGCCCGCTTCAGCGGGGGCCGCTGCCGGAGCAGGCGCGGCGGCGCGCTTCTTGGCAGCCTTGCGGCCCTTGCGCGGTGGCGTCGCCGGCTGCAGCTCGGCGACAACCGGGCTCGGATCGACGGTGGTCCGGGCAGGCGAGGTGAAATCGCCGGGCACACGGGTCACGCTCACCGGAACCGTTACGGGCTGGAACTTCGGCAGCGTGAAGGTCACTTCGAAATTGCCTTCGGTGACGATCGGCAACGAACAGGGAGTCGTACAGGCCGGCCCGATCGAGGTCTTCGCCTCGGCGCCGGGCGGCGTCGATTCGAACTGGACGGTAACGGGCTCGGGTGCCGATTTGAAGGCATCCATGGAGAACGATGAGCAGCCAGCGAGGCTCAGGCCCGCTGCCGTCAATACCAATACTCGACGCATAGTTGAATCCGTATACTTTCGCGGCTTGCCGCAGTCCCCACAGGCACAATAGGAGCGCAGGTCCAATGACGCAACCAGCCGGCGCGTGATAGTTAATAGATGGTTAATCCCATCGTGGAGAAGCCTGAAAAACTCAACTAATTGAGCGGCTAAGGGCGTGTGGCATGGATCAGTCGCTCAACCGTGGCGGGCAAATCGCGGAAATGATCGATGATCACGTCGGGCTTCAGTTCGGCGATAGGGGTCTCCGTATAGCCGAAAGTGACGCCGATCACCGGCACATTGGCGCGTCGTGCCACGCCCACATCCGGTCCTGCATCGCCGACCATCACCACCGCCGACATCACGCCGCCGGCCTGGGCCACAGTCTGCTGCAGGATCACGGGATCGGGCTTGGAGACACCGAAGGTGTCGGCGCCGCAGATCGCCGCGAACCGCGCGCTGAGGCCGAGCTTGTCGAGCAGCAGTTTCGACAGCCATTCCAGCTTGTTGGTACAGACAGCGAAGCGGTAGCCCTTCCTTTCCAGCACATCCAGCGCCGCGACCAGCCCGTCGAAAGGGCGCGAGTCGTCGGCGATATGCGCGGCGTAATAATCGATGAAATCCGCGGTCAGCCGGGTCACCTCCCCGGGCGTCATTTCGCGGCCCTCGATCTCAAGCCCGCGCTCGATCAGGCGGCGGGCGCCCTGGCCGATCATCTTGCGCGCCGATTCCAGCGGCACGGGCGCGAGGCCTTCGCGCGCCAGCACATGATTGAGGGCGCTGATCAGATCGGGGGCGGTATCGACGAGGGTGCCGTCGAGGTCGAAAACGACGAGGGGAGCTTTGGTCATGCGGGATCGCTAGCGGGCCACGCCCGATCCCGCAAGACCGCTCTGCGGACGCCAGTCGGCTTTCCCGGGAAAGCAGGCCTGTTTCCTGGGAAAGCAGGTCTTGCACCCTGTTCCTCCCCCACAAACGTCGCTAGATATGCCGCGCTCCCGCCTGCGGGACCGATCTGACTGCGAGGACGACCAGCCAATGGATATGGATGCACTGAAACGACAGGCCGCCGCCAAGGCGCTGGAACAGGTGCAGGACGGCATGAAGCTCGGCCTCGGGACCGGCTCGACCGCGAAGCATTTCGTCGATCTTCTGGGCGAGCGCGTGAAGGGGGGGCTCAAAGTGGTCGGCGTGCCGACATCGGAGGCCACGCGCATCCAGGCCGAAGCTTGCAACATCCCGCTGACCACGCTGGACGACATCGATCATCTCGACATCACCGTGGACGGCGCGGACGAGGCCGATCCCGACCTCAATCTCATCAAGGGCGGCGGCGGCGCGCTGCTGCGTGAGAAAATCGTCGCGGCAGCCTCGGACCGCATGATCGTCATTGCCGACGACAGCAAATGGGTGCCGAAGCTCGGCCGTTTTCCGCTGCCCATCGAGGTCGTTCCGTTCGGTCTCGGCGCCACCCGCCGGGCCATCGAAAACGTGTTCGCGCAATGCCGCCTGTCCGGCGAGATGGCGGTTCGTCTTGGCAAGGACGGTCATGCTTTGGTCACCGATGGCGGCCACTGGATCGTCGATGCCAAGCTCGGAACCATCACCGACGCACCCCGTCTGGCGGCGCTTCTCGGTGCCATTCCCGGCGTCGTCGAACATGGACTGTTTATCGGCCTGGCGCGCACCATCGTGCTCGCCGGCTCGGATGGAATTCGCGTCGTTGAGCGGCCCTAGGGCTGCGTTCTCAAGGAGACTCCCATGAAAACCCTGTCGAAACTGCTGCTCTCCGCCAGCCTCGTGCTCGGCGCCGCGGCCGCAACCTTGCCGGCCTCCGCCCAGCAGCCCGCGACGCCGCCGGCTGAGCGTCCGATCAAGCCGGCATCGCCGGCCGCCATCGGCTACGCCAAGGAAATCCTGCAGATGAAGAATGCGAGCGCGATGTATGCGAACGCCATTCCGAACATGGTCCAGCGCGTCAAGGATTCGCTGCTCTCGAGCAATCTGAACTACCAGAAGGATCTCAACGAGGTCGCGGTGATCGTCGCGCAGGCCAATGCCGGCCGCGACAAGGAGATCGGCGAGCAGATGGCGAAGATCTATGCCAGCGACTTCACCGAAGCCGAGCTGAAGGATCTCGCGGCGTTCTACAAGTCGCCACTCGGCCAGAAGCTGCTGCAGATGGAGCCGCAGTCCATTTCTGCCAGCGTGAACTATATGCAGCAGTGGGCGCAGCAATTCGCCGAGCAGGTGAACGGCCAGTTCCGCGCCGAAATGCGCAAACGCGGCAAGGAAATCTGAGGAGGCGAACCTGTCCCGGACGCGGTGTAGCCTTGCGATGCAATTGCATCGCTGGCTTGCGCAGCTCCGCAGAGCCGAGACAGTTCTAAACGCCGGAGTTTGCGACGATCCCGGCTCTGCGAAGCGGCACTTCGCGCCGCATCGCGTCCGGGAAACAGAGTTCGGAGCAATTCATGTCCAGCAAGTCTGACTTCGACGTCGACCTCTTTGTTATCGGCGGTGGTTCAGGCGGCGTTCGCGCCGCCCGCATCGCCGCCGGTTACGGCGCCAGCGTCATGGTCGCCGAGGAATATCGCTTCGGGGGCACCTGCGTCATCCGCGGCTGCGTGCCGAAGAAGCTGATGGTCTATGCCTCGCATGTCGCGCGTGACATCGATGATGCCAAGGGATTTGGCTGGACGATCCCGACCGCGACCTTCGACTGGCCGACCTTCATCGCCGCGAAGGACAAGGAAATTGCCCGACTCGAGGGCATCTACACCGCCAATGTGGAGAAGCCCGGCGCAAGGACCGTCAAGGCGCGCGCCGTGTTCGAGGACCCGCATACGCTGAAGCTCAGCAATGGCGAGACCGTCCGTGCCAAACACATCCTGATCGCCACCGGCGGCACGCCCAGCCACGGGCCCGCGATCCCCGGCATCGAGCATGTGATCTCGTCCAACGAGGTTTTCCATCTGCCCGAATTGCCGAAGCGCATCGTCATCCAGGGCGGCGGCTATATTGCGCTGGAGTTCGCCTGCATCTTCGCCGGTCTTGGCTCGGCAGTCACCGTCGTCTATCGCGGTGACAATATCCTTCGCGGCTTCGATGAAGACGTCCGCGTCCATGTCCGCAAGGAGATGGAGAAGCAGGGCATCACCATCCTGACCGGCTGTACGGTCAAGGCCGTTGACAAGCATCGCCACGAACTCACGGCGCATCTGTCCGGCGGCGCCAGCATCGCCGCAGACCAGGTGCTGTTCGCCATCGGCCGGCACGCCAATACGAAGAACCTCGGCCTGGAGAAGGCCGGTGTGAATTTCAAGCACAGCGACGGCGCTATCATCGTCAACGAATTCTCGCAGACCAATGTCCCGCACATCTATGCGGTGGGCGATGTCACCAATCGCGTCAACCTGACGCCAGTGGCGATCCGCGAGGGCCATGCCTTTGCCGATACCGTGTTCGGCGGCAAGACCGTGAAGGTCGATCACAGCAATATCCCGACGGCGGTGTTCACGCAGCCGGAAGTCGGCACGGTCGGCATGACCGAGGAAGAGGCGCGCGCCAAATTCAGTCTCGTCGATATCTACAAGACCGATTTCCGCGGCATCAAATCCACCATTTCCGGCAGCGAGAGCCGTGTGCTGATGAAGCTGATCGTCGACGGTTCGACCGATGTGGTGGTCGGCTGCCACATCGTCGGCCCGGAGGCCGCGGAGTTGATCCAGATCCTCGGCATCTGCATCAAGCTAAAGGCGACGAAGGCGGATTTCGATGCGACGGTCGCCGTGCATCCCAGCGCCGCCGAAGAGCTGGTGACGATGAGGACGCCGACGGCGCGTTACGTGCGCGAGGCGGCGGAATAACGCTCTGTCCCTCATGGTGAGGAGGCGCGCAGCGCCGTCTCGAACCATGAGATGGCTGGCTCGGCGCTCTTCGGCCATCCTTCGAGACGCCGCTACGCGGCTCCTCAGGATGAGGGACGGAGAAGCGAGATGCTGAGTTGAACGCGGTATTGTCCCAAGCAAAAGCAGTCGAAAAGCGCCCCAGACCGCTTTATGAGTCAGACTTTCAGGATGAGGGAAGAGATAAAACGGGCGGCCCGAAAATAGGCCGCCCGTTTTGATATGCGCATCAAAAATTCCCGATCGCCGAGATACGGAATGTCCGCGGCAGGCCCGGCGACAGGTTGTTGTTGCCGTCCGCTGAGGCCCAGTAGCCCTTGTTGAAGATGTTCTCCACGTTGAGCTGCAGCTTCCAGTTCTGGTTGATCTTCGCATAGAGCGCGGCATCGAAGCGGACGAAGCCGGGCAGGCGTACGCTGTCATCCGACGAGGCGTAAGAGTTGGAGAAGTAGATCATGCCTACGGCCGCAGCCCAGATCGGATCGATCTGCACCTTGTTCCACCATGAGAACTGATTGTAGGGTACGAGCTGGACGCGATTGCCGGCGAGGATGGTCGCCGATGTATCGCTGGTCACCCGCGCATCCGTATAGGAATAGCCCACCGTCGACTGCCAGATATCCGTGACATAGCCGTTGAGGGTGGTTTCGAAGCCGCGGATGCGGTTCTTGCCGGACAGGAAGAAGGTGCCGTCGCCGTTCGGGTTGGCCAGCGGCACGTTCGTGCGGTCGAGCTGATACACCGCCGCAGTATATTGCAGGCGCGGCAGGATGTTGTACTTCACCCCGACTTCCTTGTTGTCGAACTTCTGCGGATCGAGCAGCACGGTGGACGACGACAATGCGCTGAACTGGTCGCCCGATGCCGGCAGATACGAAATGCTGTAGCTGCCATAGACCGAGAGATTGTCGATCGGCTTGACGATGACGGCGGCGCGCGGCGACAGCTTGCCGTCGGTACGGCTACGCGAGATACCGGTGTTCTGGTCGAGCGCCTGCAGATCGAAATTGTCGTAGCGTACGCCCGCGATCACCTGCAGCCAGCGGGTAATGTCGATCTGGTCCTGCACGTAACCCGACGCGATATTGAGGCGATATTTGCTGTTCGCATCGCTTGCCTGGTGAATGAAGGTCACCGGGCCGAGATAGGCGCTGTCGAAAGGATTGGCCGCGATGGTGTTGCTCAGGCCGCCGCCGGCCGTCGGGAAAAAGCCGGTGTTGCGGAAGGAGAGGCCACTCTGGCGGCCGAATTCGGTACCGAAAGCGAGGGTGTGGAACACCGGACCGGTCCACGTCTTGTAGGTGAAGTCGGTCTGGTTGAAGATGTTTTCGCGGTTTGTGGTGTTGTTATAGGCGGCGCGGTTGAACGATGTGTCTGACGTATTGACTGCGCCCGACAGTGCGCCGCCGCCGGGACAGATGTTCTGATAGCCGCGCTTGAAGTCGGCATACATCGTCGCATTGCGTACGGTGAGGCCGTTCTCGAAATCATGATCGATCACTGCCGATGCGCGGTTCATGTCGACATAGGACCGGTTCAGCCCCGGCGCGCCGAAAAAGGCGGTGAGGTCGCCATTCGGTGCGAAGGGCAGCGCCGGATTGAAGCGCGTCGAGGACGGTGCGGTGTTGCTCAGCGCCTGCGAGGGATTGCCGCGATCGGCGGTGCGCTCGTCATGGAACAGTTCGTAGTCGAGCTTGATCGTGGTGGTGTCGTTCGGTTTCAGCGTCACCGAGGGATTGAGGCCGTAGCGTTCCAGCTTGCCAAACTGGCGGAACGTGTCGGAGCCCTCATACATCGCGTTCAGGCGCACCGCGACGTCGGGATTGACGCTTTGTCCGAAATCCAGCGTGAAGCGGCGGTCGCCATAGGAGCCTGATTGCAGCGTGGTTTGATAGACGCGCTGGCCATCGGCTTCCTTCAGCGTGCGGTTGACCAGACCGCCGCCGGCGCCGCGGCCGAAGATCAGCGCGCTCGGGCCCTTCAGTACCTCGACGCTCTGCGCGTTGTAGAGATCGCGGAAATACTGCACGTCATCGCGGAAGCCGTTGACGAAAAAGTTGGCGCTGGAATCGACGCCGCGGATCACCAGTTCGTCGCGATTGCCCTCGCCCTGATGGATCGCGACGCCGGGCACGTAGCGCGTCACGTCGGTCATCCCCGGAAAGGCCTGGTCCTGGATATAGTCCTTGGTCAGTACGCTGATCGATTGCGGAATATTTAGCAGCGGCGTGTCGGTCTTGGTCGCGGTGGAGGTCGAGTTGGCATAGATGCCGACGGTGCCGGTGCGCACGTCATGCGGTTGGTTGAAGGCCGGCACCGGTTTGGCAGGGGGGTCCGGTCGCGTGGCGGCGGTACGGCGACGCGTGGTCGCGGCCGCACGCGGGGTGGCGGCGGTGCGGCGCGAGCGGCGTACGGTGTTCGGCGCATCCACCGTGACCGGCGGCAGCGCGGAGGCGCGCGGGGTCGTGGTCTGGGCGTGGGCATCCGGCGTTGCCAGCAGCGTCAGCGCCAGCGTGCTGGCGGACAGCAGCGTCGCGTGCGCCAGCAGTTTCGTGAGTGATAGTGTCTTGATGCCGTGACGCATGCGTCGCTCCCCAGAGGTCCCCGTACAAATTGTCGCACCTGTAAGTGCTTGATCGCTCATGGGGGAGGAAGGGCGCGCGCGTAAAGCCCAAAGGTGGCAACTAAATTTGTCCGCGCGGACGGAATAAATCCGGAAGTGTGCTGTCTGGAACGAGTCTAAGTTTGATGCGACGAAAAGCCCCTGAAAAATCGACGTTTTTCGATTGACGCCGTTTCGGCTCCGCCACCGGACGGCCTGGGATTGTTCGAGATATTCTAAGGTTGTGGGGAAATTGTAGAGGTCGTTTTGAACGTCGCACTGCTCCTCCGCCTCATCCTGAGGCGCGCGCATCGCGCGCGTTTCGAAGGATGGCCGCGCGCTCGGAGCCGGACAATCTCATGGTTTGAGACGGCGCTGTCAGCGGCGCAATTGCGCCGCTAGGCCTCCTCACCGTGAGGAGCGGACTAAGCCGCGCCGCCGCTAATCCTCCATCTGCAGCCATTCGGCCGCGCCCCGCCATAGCGTGTCGCGATGCTCCGGGCGGAAGAACCCGAAGTGTCCGATCTTGTCGCTGCCAGCCTCGATCGGCCGGATCGTATCGATGTCCGGCTTGATTGATGTGAAGCCCGCACACAGCATCTCTACCGCCGGCCGTGTCGCCCATGGGTCATCGGAGAAGCTCAGTGCCCGCAGTGCGCCGCGATATCTTGGGAAATTCGCCAAGGCGCGCAGTTTGCGGTCATCGAAGAAATAATGGTCGCTGGTCACCCAGTTCGCCCATTCGAGGAACACGCCTTTTGGCAAATCGAGCCCAAGGCCGATCTTGCCTGGGGCATAGCCCATCGCCTGTGCCAACGGCTTGCCGATGAATTTCATCAGCGCGTAGATGCGATAGTTCTCCGGCGGCGTCATCAGACGCCATGTGCCGGCCTGCGCCGCGACGAGCAAGGCGCGCGATACGTCCGCATTGTTCGGGATCAGTCCCAGCGCCTGGCCGCCGAAGGAGTGGCCGACATAGCCGAGCGGCAGCTTGTAGCGCTCGCGCATCCAGTTGACCGCCGCGACAACGTCGAGCGCTGCCCAGTCGGTCATCGAGGCCTTGAAGCCGCGCAGCGACGTCGCGCCCTTCGGCCGGGAGTCGCCGGTGCCACGATAGTCGTAAGTGAGTACGGCGCAGCCACGGTTCGCCAGATAGCTGGCAAAGCCCTTGTAGATTTTCCGCGGTACGGCAGTGGCGGAGTTGATCAGGACGGCATGGGTGCGGGTACCGCGCGGCAGATACAGCGTCGCGCCGAGCGGAAAACCGTCGGTGGCCGGAATAGCGATGTCGTCGGAAAATGCGTCGTCAGGCGCAGCGTCCGGCAGTCTCATCCTTTAGTTCCCCCAAATCACGACAAGCAAATGCGAATTCGGCTGCTCTGGCAAGGGCTTGACGCGCATCGCCGAAGCGCGCGGGGGTGGATTTCCAACTGGCGGAGCGTATATGACCCATGTATAACGCGGCCTCCGCAGCCATAACGCGCGGTTTTCAGGAGACAATTCAATGTCCGAGCGGTGGACACCCGAGAGCTGGCGGGGCAAGCCCGTCATGCAGATGCCGGAATATCCGGATGCCAAGGCCTTGGCCGATGTCGAGGCGCAGCTCGCAACGTTTCCGCCGCTCGTTTTTGCGGGTGAGGCCCGCAACCTGAAGAAGCAGCTCGCCAGAGTGGCCAATGGCGAGGCTTTCCTCCTGCAGGGCGGTGATTGCGCCGAGTCCTTTGCCGAGCATGGCGCGAACAACATCCGCGACTTCTTCCGCGCCTTCCTGCAGATGTCGGTGGTGCTCACCTATGCCGGCGCGCTGCCGGTGGTGAAGGTCGGCCGCATCGCCGGCCAGTTCGCCAAACCGCGCTCCTCGCCGATCGAGAAGGCGAACGGGCAGGAGCTGCCGAGCTATCGCGGCGACATCATCAACGACATCGCCTTCACGGCGGAATCCCGCGTGCCGGATCCGCAGCGCCAGCTAATGGCCTATCGCCAGTCGGCCGCGACGCTGAACCTCTTGCGCGCCTTCGCCTCGGGCGGCTTCGCCAATCTCGGCAGCGTGCATCAGTGGATGCTCGGCTTCCTCAAGGATTCGCAGCAGTCGCGCCGTTACAAGGAATTGGCGGACCGCATCTCCGACGCGCTGAATTTCATGCGCGCCTGCGGCCTCGATCTCGAAGCCCATCCGGAGCTGCGCTCGACGGATTTCTACACCAGCCACGAAGCGCTGCTGCTCGGCTACGAGCAGGCTTTCACCCGCGTGGATTCCACGACGGGCGACTGGTACGCGACCTCCGGGCACATGCTGTGGATCGGCGATCGCACGCGCCAGCTCGACCATGCGCATGTCGAATACTTCCGCGGCATCAGGAATCCGATCGGTCTCAAATGTGGCCCGTCGCTGAAGCCGGATGAGCTGCTGAAGCTGATCGATGTCCTCAACCCGGACAACGAGGCCGGCCGCCTGACGCTGATCGGCCGCTTCGGCCATGAGAAGGTCGGCGAGCATCTGCCGGGCTTTATCCGCGCCGTGCAGAAGGAAGGCCGCAAGGTGGTGTGGTCGTGCGATCCCATGCACGGCAACACGATCACGTCGAATTCGGGCTACAAGACCCGTCCGTTCGACCGCATCCTGTCCGAAGTGAAGTCGTTCTTCCAGATTCACCAGGCCGAAGGCACCCATGCCGGTGGCGTGCATCTGGAGATGACCGGTCAGAACGTCACCGAATGCACTGGCGGCGCCCGCGCGATCTCCGACGAGGATCTCAACGACCGCTATCACACGGTCTGCGATCCCCGCCTGAACGCCGAGCAGGCCATCGATATGGCGTTCCTGATCGCCGAACTGCTGAAGACCGCGCGCGCCGACAAGGCCCAGCCGCTGCCGGCCGTCTCGGGTCTCTGATTGCGTGTCCCGGCTCTGCGAAGCGGCACCTCGTGCCGCATCGCGTCCCGGACAGGGCGGGATGGTTCGTGTCGGGATCTGGTTTCGGATTGCATCGGCTCTGGCGGGCCACCGTCAATTCCTGGAATGGCCTGCGTTCCGGCATCAGATCGGAGCAGGCCATTCGTGAGGAGTTGGTGGCGCTTGCCCTCGCGCTCCCGCTGGCATTCCTGATCGGCACCAGCATGGCCCGGCGTTTGGAAATGATCGCGGTGGTGATGCTCGTCCTCACCGTCGAACTCCTCAACACCGCCATCGAGAAACTGGCTGACCGCGTCACGCTGGAACACGATTCACAGATTGGTCGTGTGAAGGATCTAGGCTCGGCGGCGGTGGGCGTCGCGCTGCTGATTGCGGGAATGGTGTGGCTGTTCGCGCTGGGTGAGCGGGTGGGGATGTTTTGAGAATAACGGAAGCATCGAAACTCCGTCTGTCATCGCCCGCGAAAGCGGGCGATCCAGTATGCGGGGACTTCTCGGTTCTATTTCGTCCGACAGTGTTTACTGGATCGCCCGGTCAAGCCGGGCGATGACAGTGGAGGTGCGTTGCGATCCCAGGCGGTTGCAACGCTTCAGCCCAAAGGCTTGAATGACGCCATGACAGATTCAAAGCGCTTCACCATCACGCTGGCCCAGCTCAATCCAACCGTCGGCGACATCGCCGGCAATGCCGACAAGGCCCGTCGCGCGCGTGCCCGGGCTGCCGCCGACGGCGCCGACGTGGTCGTGCTGCCCGAACTCTTCCTTGCGGGCTATCCCCCCGAAGACCTCGTGCTCAAGCCCGCTTTCCAGATGGCCTGCCGCGCTGAAGTGGAGGCGCTCGCCCGCGAGACCGCGGACGGCGGCCCAGCCATGCTCGTCGGCACCCCCTGGGTCGATGGTGGCAAGCTCTACAATGCCTGCGCGCTGCTCGACGGCGGCCGCATCGCCGCCATTCGCTTCAAGGTCAACCTGCCGAATTACGGCGTGTTCGACGAGAAGCGCGTATTCGCCCGCGGCACGGTCGGCGGTCCCATCACCATCCGCGGCCTGCGCGTCGGCGTGCCGATCTGCGAAGACACCTGGATGGAAGAGTCCGCCGATTACGAGGACGTGGTCGAGACCCTGGCCGAGACCGGTGCCGAAATCCTGATCGTGCCGAACGGCTCGCCCTATGCCCGCGGCAAGCACGATCTGCGCATGAATGTGCAGGTCGCCCGCGTCACCGAGAGCCATCTGCCGATGGTCTATCTCAATCAGGTCGGCGGCCAGGACGAACTGGTGTTCGATGGCGCCAGCTTCGTGCTCAATGCCGATCGCTCGCTCGGCGCACAGCTGCCGTCCTTCGCCGAAAACATCACGACGCTGATATTCGAGAAGGCGGGTGGCGCATGGCGTTGCAACGGCCCTGTCGCCAAGGTGCCGGAGGGCGATGAGGGCGACTACGCCGCCTGCGTGCTCGGCTTGCGCGATTACGTCAACAAGAACGGTTTTCCCGGCGTGCTGATGGGTATTTCCGGCGGCATCGACAGCGCGCTCTGCGCCGCGATTGCCGTGGATGCGCTTGGCGCCGACCGCGTGCGCGGCATCATGCTGCCGTTCCGCTACACCGCGCAGGTATCGCTCGACGACGCCGACAAGCTCGCCAAGGCGCTCGGCTTTCGCTACGAAATCCTGCCCATCGCCGATGCCGTGAACGGCTTCGAAAACATCCTCGCGGACACCTTCAAGGGCTTCGCCCGCGACATCACCGAAGAAAACCTGCAGGCGCGCACGCGTGGCACGCTGCTGATGGCGGTATCCAACAAGACCGGCGCCATGGTGGTGACGACAGGCAACAAGTCAGAAATGTCGGTGGGCTACGCCACGCTCTATGGCGACATGAATGGCGGCTTCAATCCGATCAAGGATCTCTACAAGACCCAGGTGTTCCGCATCTCGACCTTGCGCAATTCATGGAAGCCCGAAGGCGCCATGGGGCCGGAGGGTGAGGTGATCCCGAACAACATCATCATCCGGCCTCCCACGGCGGAATTGCGCGAGAATCAGACCGATCAGGACTCGCTGCCGCCTTACGATATTCTGGACGCGATCCTCGAACGCCTCGTCGAGCGCGAGCAGCCGCTGTCGGAGATCATCGCCGATGGTTTCGACAAGGATACGGTGCTGCGCATCGATCGCCTGCTCAACATCGCCGAATACAAGCGCCGTCAGGCTGCCCCGGGGGTGAAGGTGACGCGCAAGAACTTTGGCCGCGACCGCCGCTATCCCATCACCAACCGTTTTCGCGATCAGGCAAAGCCATTGCCGAAGCCCGATGAGGACTTGGTAACGCGTCCCGGCAAAGGCACGAGCGAGGCGTTCGATTGACCCGGTAATTCGTAGGGCGGATGAGGCGAACCCGGAATCCGCCGCTAACGCGCCAAAAGGATAGACCGCGGCGGATTACTCTGCGCTAATCCGCCCTACGGTCGTTGACGCCAGCTCTGAAGGAGAGCGCATGCTCACCGATGTTTCCGTTGGCGCCTTTGCCATCGTGCCGAGCAACGACCTTAAAGCGTCCATCGCATTCTGGGAACGACTGGGCTTCACACGCACAGGCGGCGAGGGCGACTATGTCGTCATGACCGGCTGGAATTGCGAAGTGCATGTGACGCAGGCGGGCGAAGGCCCGTGGCGCGTGCCGGAAGCCAACCCGTTCGGCATTTTCATTCGCACGCCCGATGTCGATGCCATCGCTGCGCGGGTGGACGATCTGATCGTCCGCCCCGGCGGCATCCTGCGCCATCGCGAATGGGGCATGTATGAGGTCGGCATCAACGGCCCGGATGGCTTGCTGGTCCGCATCGGATGGCCATCCCGCTTGATGAAAGCGGAATAGCTACTTCTGCGATGCCAACAGCTTCGCCAGCAACCCCGATAACTGACTCTGCTCGCGTGCGTTAAGGCCGCTCACGATGGCCTGCTGGTTCGCCACATGCGCATCGATCACGCGATCGATCAGAGCGAGCCCTTGCACCGTGAGCCCCACCAATGTGCCGCGTTTGTCGGCCGGGTTCGGTTTGCGCATGACAAAACCGACCTTTTCCAGCCGATCGATCCGGTTGGTCATGCTACCGGACGAGATCATCGCAGCTTCATAGAGTTCGGTCGGTGTCAGCGCATGCGGCTTGCCGCTTCGCCGCAGCGTCGCCAGCACGTCGAATTCCCCGGGCTGCAGATCGAAGCGTGCGAACAGCGGATTGAGTCTGTCGCGCGAAATCACCAGCGCGGCCTCGGCCAGCCGGCCGAGCAGCACCATCGCTCCCGTGTCGATCTCCGGCCGCTCGCGGGCCCATTGCTCGGCGGCACTCTCGGCTCTGTCCATCACAATCGTCTGTCTTGACGTCGAGACATAATTGTCTCTACGTCAAGATATATGAAGGCGCCCGCGAACGCAATCGGAAGGTGCCGATGGAGTCGTCATGTCTCGTTTTTCTTCCCGGCTGCTGTTTCCGGCGGCCGTCATCATCGTCGGCATCAATTTGCGTCCGGCGCTGGCTGCAGTCGGCCCGCTGCTCGATGCGATCCAGCGCGACACCGGTCTCGGCGATACCGGCGCCAGTCTGCTGACCACGCTGCCGGTGGTGCTGATGGGCGTGTGCCTGTTCGGCGCGGCGTGGCTGCGGCGTCTGTTCGGCGAGCGCGGCGGCATCGCGCTCGGCGCGGTGCTGATCGTGCTGGCCTGCGCCATGCGCTGGTGGTTTCCCGACCTGTCCACCTTGCTGTTGACTGCCGTGCTCGGCGGCATCGGTATCGCCATCGTGCAGGCGCTGATGCCGTCAGTGATCCGTGCGCAGGCCGGGGGAAGCGCGGCGCGGCTGATGGGACTGTATTCGACGGCGATCATGGGAGGCGCGCTTATTGCGAGTACGCTGAGCCCTTGGATCGCACGCAGCGTAAGCTGGCCTGCGGCGCTCGGCATCTGGGCCGTGCCGGCGCTCGTCGGGCTTGCCGCATGGTGGAAGGTGATGGATCGCCCCGACACTGCCACAAGCGGCTCTGCGCATCGTGCCATCTATCGCTTTCCGCGCGCATGGGTTCTGCTCGCCTTCTTCGGCCTTGGCACCGGCGCCTATACGCTGGTGCTGGCGTGGCTGCCGCCGTTCTACACCCGGTTCGGATGGACCGCGGAGGCGGCCGGGGCGTTGCTTGGTCTCGTGACCCTTGCCGAGGTGGTTTCGGGAATCGCGGTATCGCTCTGGATCAACCGTTTGCCGGATCGTCGCCCTGCGCTCCTGGTTGCGATCGGCGCGCTGCTTGTCGGCTTGCTCTGCCTGTGTCTTGCGCCGCTATCGCTCGCTTGGCCGGCAGCACTGTTCGCCGGACTCGGCATCGGCGCGCTGTTTCCGTTGTCGCTGATCGTATCGATGGATCACGCCGGGGATGCCGGCGAGGCCGGTGCCATCGTCGGCTTCGTGCAGGGCGGCGGCTATGTGCTCGCAGCCTTGCTGCCTTTCATTGCAGGGCTGTTGCGCCAGCATCTCTCGGATCTCACGCCGGCCTGGTGGCTGATGGCGCTACTCTGCGTCGTGATGGCCGGAATTGCAGTGCGGCTACGTCCCGAATGTCGCCTGTTATGTGACGTTTAGAGCTGTAAGGGTGTCACCGCGCCGTCTTCGCCACTGCGGCAAAGGCCGTATTACTCAGCAACCCGCCGCCTTGGTAAAGGGTGATCACCGGTGAGGATGCGACACCGGTGCCGTTCTTGATGTCATACAGCGCCGAGAAACGGTTCAGCAGCTTCGCGAGTTTGGCGGGGTCGGCGAGGTCCTTCAGGTTGAGGTGTTTTTCAACCACCTTGGCCTGCTGGTCGATATCCATGGCACCGACCTCGTCGGGCAGGCCGAAGGTGGTGCGGAATACTTCCGCCAGCGCCTTGTCGGCGAGCAGGTCATAGGCCGAAGTGATGCCCGGCGCCTTGCGCTCGAAATAAAGCGCGAGCCGGACGCCCGGATTGGTCTCACCCTGCTGCGTTTCCAGCGTCTGCTGCAGATACTTGCGCTGGGTTTCCATAAACTGGTCGCGGGTCTGCGGTCCGAATTTCGGCAACCGGGCGACCTCGCCGTCGTTGTCGAAATTGAACGAAGCCACCAGCTCCGCGAAGCGCGGATCGGTCTGGGTGTTGACGAAACTCTTGGGGTCTGTGAGGTCCGAGTCGAACATCTTGCGCAGGTCGGCGGTCGTCACCTTGGCGGGATCGAGACCCCTGGCGACGAGCGCGATGTCCATCAGCTTCCTGTCGGCGAGCAGCTCCTTCACGCTTCCGATATTGGCGATGGTGTTCTGATAGTAAACGGCGTCCTTGTCGGCGGCCTTGCGCAGCTCGGCCTGTTCCTTGTCCTTCGTGAAGCGCGTCTTGGCGATGATGTAGTCCTTCATCACCAGCTTCACTTCCGCGCCGTCCTGCGCCACCACTGGTGTGGTGACATTGCCGCTGCTGTCGAAATTGAACGCGCGCGCAAGCTGGACGAAGCGATCATCCTTCAGCTTGTTGACATAACTCTTCGGATCGTTCGGATCGCTCTTGAGTACATTCTTGATGATGGTCGGCGACACCGTCTCCGGATCGATTCCGAATGATTTCAGCGCGAAATTGAAAACGTTTGGCGTCTTCAGGAACTGGTCGACGGTCGTCACCTTGGCGAGGCCCGCGCGATACTGCTTGATCAACGATTCGGAATAGCTCGGGTCCGCCGCGAGATAGACCGCGCCCTGGCTGTTGACATATTTGGCATGGGTGTCGCTCTGCTGGGCAGCCGTCTGCGGGTCGGTGCCGGCAGGTAATGTCCCGTCCGATGCGAACTGAAAGGCGCTGGCAAGCGCGACATAGCTGTCGATCGTTTCGAGCGCCTTTCGGTAGCTGACGATGCTGATCTCGTTCATCGAACCGCGCGCGCGTTCCAGATCGATCTTGCGGCGCAGATCGGCCATATCGGCGCCGGGCTCCTTGAGTTGCGCCGTATAGGCGTCGATCTTGCTGGCGGCGTCGGCCATCGCCGCCTGCGCCTTGGTGATGTTGGCGTTGATGTCGTCTTTCTGCGACACCCAGACGGAATTGACATAACTGTTCGGATCGGATGGGTCGCTGCCCAGCACCTTGCTGATCGTGTCGTGCGACCAGTTGCTCTTGTCGATTCCGTAAGCCGAGAAGACGTAGTCCCGCAGTTTGTCGTCGGCGAGCAGGGCATTGACGTTGGTGATCTTGCCGATCGTCAGATTGTAGTAGTTCTTGTTCGCGTCCAGCGCATCCACGCCGCGTTTCGCCACTGCCGTATACAGGCCGATCATGTCGTCGATCTGGTTCGCGGACTGGGCGGTCTTGGTGTCGGCGCTGGCCGTGCCGAATGGGAAGGCAGCCGCGAATTCCCGGTAGCGCTTGTCGCTCAGCTTGTTGGCAAAGCTGTTGGCATCGGAGAGGTTGCTCTCCAGCACCTTGCGGATGAAGGCCTTGGCATAGGCCATATCCTCCAGGCCATAGGCCTTGGTGGCGTAGGTGTAGAGTCGATGGTCGTTCAGGAGATCGTCGACGCTCGTTACCTTGCCGATATTGGCTTTGTAGTAAGCGCTGTCCTTGCTCACTGCGGCCTGCTGCGAGACTTTTGTCATCGACTTCTGCAGGTCGCGCGAGACCAGATTGTAGTTGATATAGGTCGACACCATCGGACAGCGCCTTTCGGATTATTCCGATGATATTGCCGCGAGGTTATCCGAAGCTTGCGCGATTGCAGCCAACTGTCGCGATCGCGGTTGTCGCCCGAACGGTACGCAAGGCGAACGGATCGCCGGGATAGGCTGCAATTGTCCGCCAGGCGAGCGATGACGGATTTGGCGCGTCGCGATCTCGACTATTGCTTTGCGTTGTTCGGCAAGAATTGCGGGCCGACCTGACGGATCTGGCCAGGATTGCTCGGCGCCGCCGGCTGCTGTGCGGGTGCGGGCGATGAATCCGGCGTCGGGTTCTTTTTCAGTGCGGCCGGCGTGCCCTTTTGAGGCTGCGACAATCGCTTGGCGCGCTCTTCGGTGACGATGATGTCGCCATTTTCCGCCGCGGCCTTGTCGTCGATGGTCTTCAGCGCATCCGCCCAGGTCTGGCCCTGCGCCTTGCAGGAGCACGACGGATTGAACTCGGTGCGATACTTGAACGCGTTTGGCGACGATGAATAAGGCTGACCGGCGATCGATACCGCCGCATTCATGTCCTCGCCGGGATTGCGATAGGTGTAGAGATTGGCATCCGTGGCCGGGCACTGCGCCTTGCAGGCGCGCTCGTCATCGGCGAAGCGGGCAGGGACGGTCGTGAACGAGATCGGGAAGTAATACCCGTCGCAGGTGCGCACGCAGACGGTGCGATAGGTGCCCTGCGGGACATTGCTCATCATCGCGTCGCCGGCCGGCGGGATTTCGCCAGGGCTGGATTCGTTGTTACCGAACAGGTTGCTGAGGAAGCCGCCGGGGCCGGAATTCTGCTGCGCGCTGCGCGCTGCGGCGGCATATTGTGGACCGCAGCCGTTCTGCGCGAGTGCCAGCAGCACGGACCGGCGCTGGCTGTCGCGGTCCGACAGTCCCGGCGTGCCGACGCGCAGACGCTCGAGACTGTTGGTCATCTGATCGAGATTGCCGCGCATCTGCTGGATCTGGTTGTTGACCGGACCGCATTGCGCCGACTGGCCGGAGAACAGCGAGAAGAAGCCGGATGAATCGCAGCCCATCCGCCGCGCCTGCTGCGAGACGCGATCGAGCTCGGCCTGCTGGCGACTGATGGAATCTTCATAGCGCCTGATCTGATCGGCGCGCGCGGGGTCAATGCCGTTGCCGCGATCGATGGTGGCGAGCTGCGCCTCAAGCCGGCCGCACATCGGATTGGCGGATTGCTGCTGCTGCGCCTGGCCCGGCGGATAGACCTGCGCAGGATATCCCTGCGCGTATGCGTCACCATGAAATGCAGAGGCGCCGATCAGCGCGGCGCAGGCGAGGGCCCAGCGGAAAAAAGTGGCAGTCACAGGTACAGACATATCCGGCCGATGAACGAGGAACGGTCGGGTGCGCAATCAGCCGCGACCCGGGCCGTCATTGCCATATGCACGCGATGAAATTGCGGCGATGAACGCGTCTCATAGCCGCTTCTCAGGGCCGGGTCACGTCGAATTCCGGTGCCGCAAAGCCGCCGCAACGCGGCCTCCAGACTGCCGCACCGAACAGGTGCAAAAGCTGCAGAAAGAGGCGTTATCGCTGGCAGGTGATGGCGACGAATTCGTCGCATTTGCCGGACTTGCAGGCGCCGGTGCTCGACGAAATCGAGCCGGTCACTTCATCGGGATCGACCCGGCGATAGGCCACCGCCTGAGTGAATTCGCGCGACCTGCAATAGGATAGCGCAGCCGGCGCGCCGCATTTCTCGCCCTTGGCCAGACACTGGTCGATGCCATAGCCGTCGGACTGGTTGGCGACGATGAAAACGCGGGAATCGGCTGAGGCAGCCGAGGAGACGACCGCAAATGCCGCGGTCAGAGCAGCAAAAATGACTTTCATAACCCACCAGGCAGATGAGGAACCGAGTTCCACTCGATAAACCTCAATGGTTAACAAGGGTTAACCGTGACGGCCGGGTACGCACCGATTGCGGCTGAAATGTGCCGTCCTTGCGGGTTTCCAGAGGCGGATGCGGCACCTCGGTGGCGCTTGACGGTGAAACCGTGCTGCCCCATGGTGCCCGCATGAACGGTTTCCTCGCCATTTGCGGCATTTGCCGCGAGATTATGCGCTAGCGATTCGCTGGCTGAGGCCGTCTTTTTCTCATCCGAGATCACCGGACGCCCGGCCGCCAAGCCGACGGACATCCTATGGAACTGCGCCTCTACGACACCCTGACCCGCGAGAAACGGGTTTTTACGCCGATCGATGCGAACAACGTTCGGATGTATGTCTGCGGCCCAACGGTCTACGATTTCGCCCATATCGGCAATGCGCGGCCGGTGATCGTGTTCGACGTGCTGTTCCGCCTGCTGCGGCACATCTACGGCGAAAATCACGTCACTTATGTTCGCAACATCACCGACGTTGACGACAAGATCAACAACCGTGCGCTACGCGACTATCCCGGCTTGCCGCTCAACGAGGCGATCCGCAAGGTCACGGAGAAGACCGCCGATCAATTCCAAGCCGACGTGAAAGCACTCGGCTGCCTGCCGCCGACGGTGCAGCCGCGCGCGACCGAATTCGTGCTGCCGCGGCCCGATGGCAAGACCGATATGGTGACGTTGATCAAGGAGTTGATCGCGCGCGGTCACGCTTATGAAGCGGCGGGCGAAGTGCTGTTCGACACGCAGTCGATGCCGGATTACGGCGCGCTGTCGGGCCGCAAACTCGAGGACCAGCAGGCCGGCGCACGCGTCGCCGTGGACGCGCACAAGAAGCATCCGACCGATTTCGTGCTGTGGAAGCAGTCGTCACCGGAGGAGCCCGGCTGGGACTCGCCATGGGGCAGAGGCCGGCCCGGCTGGCACATCGAATGCTCGGCGATGTCAGCCGCCTATCTCGGCACGACTTTCGATATCCATGGCGGGGGGCTCGATCTGATCTTCCCGCATCATGAAAACGAGATCGCGCAATCGCGCTGCGCCCATGGCACGCATGCCATGGCGAATTACTGGATGCATAACGGCTTTCTGCAGGTGGAAGGCGAGAAGATGTCGAAGAGCCTCGGCAACTTCTTCACCATCCGCGAATTGCTCGATGACTGGCCGGGCGAAGTGCTGCGCCTGAACATGCTGAAGACCCAGTATCGCTCTCCGGTCGACTGGACGGTGAAGGGCCTCGAGGAAAGCGCAAAGACACTCGACGACTGGTATGCCGTGGCTGCCGATCATGCTGGTGGCGAGGTGTCGCCGAAGGTTATCGAAGCGCTGTATGACGATCTGAACACGCCGTTGCTTGTGGCGGCTTTGCATGGCCTGCGCAACAGCGCAGCCGCGGGCAGTGAGGCTGATCGAGCGACGTTTGCAGCATCGATGCGCATGCTTGGTTTCCTATTGGATTCAGCTTCAGCGTGGAACGATCGCAAGCAGCAAGCGAGTGGTATCGATGCAGCAAAGGTCGATGCGTTGATTATCGAACGCACCGCTGCCCGTGCTCGCAAAGACTTCAAGGAATCGGATCGCCTTCGCGACGAACTCGCTGCGATGGGCATTGTGATCAAGGACTCCAAGGAAGGCACCACTTGGGAGGTCGCGCGATGAGCCGTCCTGACACGCCGTTTCCAAAGCACTGGAAATACTACATCGCCATCAAATGGGCGCTCATCATCGGCGCCATCGCGCTGGCGCTGAAGCTCGTCGATTACTGGTGAGACCGATGGCTGCATCGAACGCCAAGCCGGGCCTGCGTCCGTTTCTTCCCGAAGACACCGCGATTGCCGCGGCGATCTATGTTGCGTCGATCGCGGAATTGACCGGTGACGATTACAGCGAGGCGCAGCAAGAGGCCTGGGCGCAGGCCGGCGATGACGAGGAGCGGTTCGGCAAACGCCTCGCCTCGCAGCTCACGCTGATCGCGACGCTCGATGGGATTCCGGTGGGATTCGCTTCACTGAAGGGCGCCGATCATATCGATCTGCTCTATGTGCATCCGAATGCGGTGCTGAAGGGGGTGGCTTCCACATTGATCGACGCGCTGGAGAAACTGGCTGGTGCGCGCGGTGCGACGGCGCTCACGGTGGATGCGAGCGACACTGCGCTCGAATTCTTCATGAAGCGCGGTTATGTGGCGACCCAGCGCAACAGCGTGCCGGTTCATGACGAGTGGCTGGCGAATACGACGATGAAGAAGGCACTCGCGGCAAATGCGTAGGATGGGTAGAGCGCAGGCGCGATAGCGCCGGAGTGAAACCCATCGGCCGAGTTTGCCGCAACGACGGAATGATGGGTTTCGCGGAGTTTATCATCGGGCGCGCTTCGCGCGACCCGTTGGCTCCACCGATCCTACGGTTCGGAGTTGGAGGCGAACATGATCGATCACGTCTCGATTGCCGTCAGCGACCTCGATCGCGCTGTCCCGTTCTATGAACGAGTCTTCGCACCGCTGGGCATGACCCGCCTGGTGACGAGGCCGAGCATGGTCGGCTTCGGCAAAACCTATCCGGAGGTGTGGATCAATCTTCGCGTCGGGATGGCGCCGCTATCACCAAGCAGCGGCGCGCATCTGTGCCTGCGCGCTAAGACGGCGACAGAGATCGACGCGTTTTATGCGGCTGCGATGCAAGCGGGCGCGGTCTCCGAAAGTGGGCCATCGATCCGGCCGCACGACCGTGTGCGCTACTACGCGGCCTTCATCGCTGATGCCGATGGCAATCGAATCGAAGCGGTGACGTTTCCGCAGGACGAGATGTCTCACTGACCGTGTCCCGGGCGCGATGCAGCGCTGCGGAGCGACACTGCATGCTGCGCCGCGTCCGGGATATAGACGTCAGAGACGCGCCGCGACGTCCGGGGCGAGCTTCTTGCCTTCATCCGGCGTCTTGGCAGCGGCCGCGCGCAGGCGGGGCAGGATGTCTTCGGTCTGATCGGCGGTGAGCACGTCGAGCGGCAGCGTCGGGCGGATGAAGGCCGTGGTGCGCATATGGATCAACAGCGTCAGCAGCGGCTCCCAGAAGCCGTCGATATTCGCCAGCAGAATGGGTTTGCTGTGGCGGCCTAGCTGCTGCCAGGTGAGCTGTTCGACCAGTTCCTCCAGCGTGCCGATACCGCCGGGCAGAGCGACGAAGGCGTCCGAGCGCTCGAACATCAGGCGCTTGCGCTCGTGCATGTCGTGGGTGACGATCAGCTCCTGCGCACCGACCAGCGCATTTTCGCGTTTGGTGAGGAATTCAGGGATGATGCCGGTGACGTGGCCCCCATGCTCCAGCACGGACTTCGCAACTGCACCCATCAAACCGATGGAGCCGCCGCCATAGACGAGACCGATACCGTTCTCGGCCATGATCTTTCCGAGGTGGACCGCCGATTGGATGAAGTGGGGATTGGTACCGGGGCCGGAGCCGCAATAGACGCAGATTGTTTTGATAGTGTTCATGTCGGGCATGTGGCATCGCCATATGACATGGTCAAGACGCTCTGAACGCATAGCGGGAAAATGATCCCCGATGCAGTCCGCCAACGGTAAATGATTCTTCGCAAGGGTGCGACAACGCGTCAAAGCTCCTATATGACGGCGATGACAATGACGTTTCCTGCGCGGCCCGGCGCCGCTGCTCGTCTTCTGCCGGGTGCGATCGATGACCGACAACTCTTCCAATAAGATGCCGAACAAGGTTCCAGCCGATCAGCTGGGGCAGGCGACACTGCTCGGCACGCTCAGACATCTGTGGCCCTATATCTGGCCGAGCGATCGCGCTGATCTGAAGCGCCGTGTCGTATGGTCGATGGTGCTGCTGCTGGTCGCCAAGCTTGCCACGTTGATCGTGCCTTTCACCTTCAAATGGGCGACCGACGCGCTCAGCGGCACCGGTTCGGCGCCGATTGCGCCATCGAACTGGATGCTGTGGCTGATCGCTTCGCCACTGGCGATGACGGCGAGCTACGGGCTGGTGCGCATCTTGATGGCGCTGTTTACGCAATGGCGCGATGGCATCTTCGCCAGCGTCGCCATGCATGCGGTACGCAAACTTGCCTATCTGACATTCGTGCATATGCACGAGCTGTCGCTGCGTTTCCATCTGGAGCGCAAGACTGGCGGCCTGACGCGCGTGCTCGAGCGCGGACGCGAGGGTATCGAGGTCATCGTCCGCATGGTTATCCTGCAGGCGATTCCTACGGTGGTCGAACTCGCGCTGGTGATGGCGGTGCTGGTCTGGCAGTTCGACTGGCGCTATGTCGTCGTGGTGGCTCTGACGGTGGTTGTCTATTGCTCGTTCACCTATGTCGCCACCGAGTGGCGCATCGGCATCCGTCGCCGCATGAACGAGTCTGACAGCGAGGCGAATACCAAGGCGATCGACTCGCTGCTGAACTACGAGACGGTAAAGTATTTCAGCGCCGAGGCGCGCGAGGCCGAACGGTACGATCGCAGCGTCGAGCGCTTCGAGCGCGCCAGCGTGAAGACCTATACGTCGCTCGCCGTGCTCAATGCCGGGCAGGCTGTCATCTTCACCATCGGCCTGACGCTGACCATGGTCCTGTGCGCCATCGGCGTCCGTGACGGTACGCATACGGTGGGCGATTTCGTCATGGTCAACGCGATGATGATTCAGCTCTATCAGCCTTTGAATCTCGTCGGCATGATGTATCGCGAGATCAAGCAGGCGATCATCGACCTGGAGAAGATGTTCGGCGTGCTGAATCGAGATGCCGAGGTGAAGGATCGCATCGGCGCCGCGCCGTTGGTGGTGACGTCCGGAGCGATCCGCTTCGACGATGTGCGTTTTGCTTACGATCCGGAACGGCCGATCCTGAAAGGCCTGAGCTTCGAAGTGCCGGCCGGCAAAACGGTCGCCGTGGTCGGCCCGTCCGGCGCCGGCAAGTCGACGATCTCGCGGCTGCTGTTTCGTCTGTATGACGTCTCAGGCGGACGCATTACCATCGACGGTCAGGACATTCGCGACGTCACGCAGTCGTCGCTGCGCGCGAGCATCGGCATGGTGCCGCAGGACACCGTACTGTTCAACGACACCATCCGTTACAACATCCGTTATGGCCGCTGGGATGCGACCGATGCCGAGGTGGAGGAGGCGGCGCGGATGGCGCAGATCGATCCGTTCATTCGCATGGCTCCAAAGGGTTACGAGACCGAGGTAGGCGAACGTGGCCTCAAGCTTTCGGGCGGCGAGAAACAGCGCGTGGCGATCGCGCGCACCGTGCTGAAGGCGCCGCCCATCCTGCTGCTGGACGAGGCGACATCGGCACTCGACAGTCACACCGAGCAGGAGATTCAAGATGCGCTGGAAAAGGTCTCGCGGGGCCGTACCTCGCTGGTGATCGCGCATCGGCTGTCCACCATCGTCGGCGCCGACGAGATCATCGTGCTCGAGCAGGGCCGCATCGCCGAACGTGGTACACATGAGCAGCTTATGGTGGCCGACGGCCTTTATGCCAGCATGTGGAACCGGCAGCGCGAGGCGGAAGCCGCCCGCGAGCGGCTGGCCCAGATCGATGACGAGGATGCGGCGCCCAACCGCCGTCCGCCGCTGGTGGCGGAAGAGGGAGAAGGGGAGGCCGTCGCAAGACATGACGCGGCGGAATAATCTCTGCTAAAGCAGACGCAGATTTTTCTGAACACAGGTCCCAAGCACTCATGTCCATCGCCAATTCCATCCGTGGCCAGATTCCCCCGATCCACAAGGAGGGCTATCCGTTCATCGGCATTTTCGCGCTGGCGAGCCTGGTTCTGTTCTGGATCTGGACGCCGCTCGGCTGGATCGGTACCGGCCTGACCGTCTGGTGCGCGCTGTTCTTCCGCGATCCGGTTCGCGTCACCCCCATCCGCGAAGGCGTCGTTGTGTCGCCGGCCGACGGCAAGGTGTCGATGGTGCAGCCGGTGCTGCCGCCGGCCGAGCTCGGTCTTGGCGATCAGCCGCTGTTGCGCATTTCGGTGTTCATGAGCGTGTTCAACGTGCACGTGAACCGCAGCCCGGTGGCCGGGCGGATCGAGCGCATCGCCTATCGGCCCGGAAAGTTCATCAATGCCGAGCTGGACAAGGCCAGCGAGGACAACGAGCGCAATTCGCTGGTTATCTCGACCCCGGGCGGCCGCATCGGCGTGGTGCAGATCGCCGGTCTGGTGGCGCGGCGAATCGTCTCCTTCGTGCGCGAGGGGCAGGTGCTGGAGGCCGGCGAGCGCTTCGGCCTGATCCGCTTCGGGTCCCGCCTCGACATCTATCTTCCGGAAGGCAGCAAGGCGTTGGTCGCGGTGGGGCAGACGGCGATCGCCGGCGAGACGGTGCTCGCGGACTTCCGCATCGGCGACGGCGGACGCACCTACCGGACCGATTAACCGCATTGGCGGGCCTGCCACGGCCCGCGGGTGCCGTCATGGCGGACCCAGGTGGGGTCTGCTAAGGTCGGTTCATGGAAATGCCTGACACTCCCCAAATCCCCGAAACCCGTCGCCGCCGGTTCCGCACCATCCCGATCCGGATGCTGGTGCCGAATCTCATCACCTTGCTGGCAATCTGCGCCGGCCTGACCGCGATCCGGCTGTCCACGGAAGGCCGGATGGAGCTTGCGGTGGCCGCCATCGTGTTTGCCGCGGTGCTGGACGGCGTCGATGGCCGCATCGCGAGGATGATCAAGGGCCAGTCGAAATTCGGCGCCGAGCTGGATAGTTTGGCCGATTTCGTCAATTTTGGCGTGGCGCCGGGGCTGATCCTGTATTTCTGGCTGCTGCACGACCTCAACAATGTCGGCTGGATCGCTTCGATGGTGTTTGCCATCGCCGGCTCCCTGCGGCTGGCGCGCTTCAACGCCACCATGGACGATCCGGACAAGCCGGCTTTTGCCGCCAACTATTTCACAGGCATGCCGGCGCCGCTCGGTGCGATCACGGTGATGCTGCCGGTCTATCTGTCGTTCCTTGACGTGCCGACGCCTCCGGCCGTGATCACCACTGCCTATGTGCTCGTGATCGGTTTCCTGATGGTGTCGCGCCTGCCGGTGTTCTCCGGCAAAGCCGTGAACATGCGGGTGCCGCGCGAACTGGTGCTGCTGATCTCCGCATCGGTAGTGCTCTTCGTGGCGCTGCTCATCGGTTACCCCTGGCATATGCTCTCGCTGATCTCGATCGGCTATTTGGCCAGCCTGCCATTCGGCTGGAAGTCCTATCGCGAGCAGGAGCGCGCGCTGGCAGCGCAGACGGAGGCAAGCGGGCAGGCACAGGGTGCGGAGCCGCTGCCATCATCCGACGACCCGCTGCCGCCTTTGCCTTGACTGGCGGCGATAAGATCCCCGGCAACGACCGGGTAAAATCATCAAAAGGGAGAAAACACCGTGACGAAGCCCGATACCCTGCTGCCCGCATCCGTGCTCGAGGCGCTCCGCCGCTACGATACGCCGACGATCTGCAACGCGCTGGAGATCGTGGCGCCGGAGCGCCGCCTGATCGGCTACACCACGCGGCCGCTGGTCTGCCCGTTCCCCAACCTGCCGCCGATCGTGGGCTATGCGCGAACCGCCACCATCCGCGCCACGGTGGCATCCGGTCTGCCTGCGGCGGAGCAGAAGGCGCGGCGTCTGGCCTATTACGAATATGTCGGCAGCGGCCCCGGACCGCAGATCAGCGTCATCCAGGATATCGACGGGCCGGATGCCGGTTATGGCGCATTCTGGGGCGAGGTGAACAGCGCAGTGCATAAAGCGCTCGGATGCCTCGGCGTCATCACCGACGGTTCGATCCGCGATATTCCGCAATGGGCCGACGGCTTCCAGGCGCTGGCGGGATCGATCGGTCCGTCCCATGCACATGTTCATGTCACCGACTTCGGCCATGAAGTGAGGGTTGCCGGCATGACGGTCGCCTCCGGCGATTTGATCCACGCGGACAGTCACGGCGCAGTCGTGATTCCGCCGGATGTGGCAGCCAAGCTGCCGGACGCCGCCGAGCTTTGCGCACGACGCGAGGAGCCGATTCTGGCCGTCGCACGCGATCCGTCTTTCTCGCTGGCCAAGCTGCGCGATGCGATGGCGAAGGCTTCGGAGATTCACTGACGCAAAACGCGGGCGACATGCGGAGGCGGAAACATCTCCGCATTTTCGTTCCGGCCAGCGCCGTTCCGACGTTAAGCCATCGTTAATGCGAGGTGAACGGTAACCCGTCTTTAATCGTAGTATCGCTAAGTTGCCTCCGTGCGCTCGATGGGAGCGCGCCGCCGTCCAGGACGGACGAGAGTCGGTACGCGTAGCGTCGGAGCTGTCATGGATATCACAACACTGCTCGGTTTTGTCGCCGGTGTCATCGTGTTGGTCACCCTCGTCCTGATGGGCGGCAGCTTCGGGATGTTCTACGACGTCCACGCCGTCATCATCATTTTCGGCGGTTCGTTTGCTGCCACGCTCATCCGCTTTCCGCTCTCGTCGATCCTTCATGGCATGCCGCTCGGCGCCAAATTCGCGTTCACGCTCAGCCGTCTGAACGCCCGCGATCTCGTCGACGAACTCGCCCGCATCGCTGAGATCGCGCGCAAGCAGGGGCCGGTCGGTCTGGAGAAGGTCGAGACTGCCGATCCGTTTCTTGCCAAGGGCATTCGCTTCGTGGCCGACGGTTACGACCTCGAATTCATTCGCGACAATCTTGAGCGCGACCGCGATAATTTCCTCATGCATCTCGACGAAGGCTCGAAGATCTATCGTGCGATCGGCGATTGTGCTCCGGCCTTCGGAATGATCGGCACGCTGATCGGCATGGTGCAGATGTTCTCGAACATGTCGGATCCCTCGAAGCTCGGCCCGTTCATGGCGGTCGCGCTGCTGGCAACGCTCTATGGCGCCATCGTCGGCAATCTCGTCTGCCTGCCGATCGCCGACAAGCTGCACGTCAAGGTGCTGGACGAGGAGACCAACCGCACGCTGATCATCGACGGCATTCTGATGATCCGCGATTCCAAGAGCCCGGCGCTGGTGCGAGAAATGCTGCTGGCCTATCTGCCGGAGAAGCATCGACACGAAGAGGGTGAGCCGGTCCCGGCATAGTGGCTGCTGGATCTGCGGAGTAGCGGCAGATGGCCAAGAAAAAGCGCGGCGCGGCACATGGCGGTCACGGCTGGTTCGTGACCTTTGCCGACCTGATGGCGTTGCTCATGAGTTTCTTCGTGATGCTCGTGGCGTTCTCGACGCAGGACTCGGCAAAGCTCAAAATCGTCGCCGGTTCGATGCGCGAGGCGTTCGGCGTACAGACCGACGCCCGCTATTCCGGCATCATCGAATCCGACGGTCTGCCCACGCGCGGCCTGGCCAAGAACAAAGATCATGTTTCGCCGCAGGATGCCTCCAACGTCACTACCCCTGACGAAAAGTCGGCCACTGCGCGTGCGTCCGGTGCGAGGCTGAAGCTGGACCGCGAATTCGCGCTGGCCTCGGCTTCGCTGCGGCAAGCGCTGCAGGACATGCCCGAGATCACCGAAATCTCCAAGAACATCATGTTCGAGGAAACCAAGGAGGGTCTCAATCTCGAAATCATCGACCAGAACGGCCGCTCGATGTTTGCTGAAGGTTCGAAGGTTCCGTATGAGCGTACCCGGCAGTTGCTGCAAAAACTGGCGGTTCCGCTAAAAGCCACACCATTGCGGGTGGCGATCGTCGGCCACACAGCCGCGGGCTTCGTGCCGTCGCGGAACGATTACGATGCGTTCGATCTGTCATCGGATCGCGCCAATGTCGTCCGCCAGATCCTCGAACGGGAAGGGTTGCCGCCGTCGCATATCTTCTCGGTGTCCGGTAAAGCCGACAGCCAACCGCTGTTCCCGGACGATCCGACAATGGCGGCCAATCGGCGCGTGACCATCACGCTGATGCGGGAAGACCCGCCACTCCCGCCGAACCTCAAACCGTAGTGCAGTCAAATCCTTTTTTTGCTGCTCCACGCCCTTTTTGCCATGTCCCGGGAGAGGCATCTGGCAGCGGGATCGGCTAGGCTGGCGGTTGACTGGCATGGTCCGGCACGCCATAGCGGGCGCCGGATTATTCTTAGGCGTTACCACCGGCATGGCTGTCACGGAAACAACAGGCGAGGTTACGACCGAAGCTCCGGCGGCGCAGGCCAGTTTCTGGTCCCTCATGGTCGGCAGCATCGGTGTCGTGTTCGGCGACATCGGAACCTCGCCACTCTACGCATTTCGCGAAGCGGTTCACGGCGCCACTCATGGTGGTCCTCCGACGCCTGTCATCGTGCTCGGGGTCCTGTCGCTGATCCTGTGGGCGCTGTTCATCGTCGTCACCGTCAAATACGTGCTGTTCCTGTTGCGCGCCGACAATAACGGCGAGGGAGGAACATTGTCGCTGATGGCGCTCGGTCAACGCGCGCTCGGTCGTCAGAGCTGGATTTTGCTTGCGCTTGGCGTGCTTGGCGCCTCGATGTTCATCGGTGATTCCATGATTACGCCGGCGATCTCCGTGTTGTCGGCAGTCGAGGGGCTCAAGCTCAAGGCTCCGGCACTCGAGCCCTATGTCGTTCCGATCACCATCATCATCCTCGTTGCGCTTTTCTCGGTGCAGCGGATCGGCACAGCCAAAGTAGCCTCCGCTTTCGGCCCGATCATGATCGTCTGGTTTTCCGCACTCGCATTGATGGGAGCTTCGCATATTTCAGACGACCCGACGGTGCTGAAGGCAATCAATCCGTACTATGCGGTGCAGTTCATGCTTACGCATGGCACGATCGGTCTGGTAACGCTCGGTGCAGTGTTCCTGGCGGTGACTGGCGGCGAGGCGCTCTATGCCGATCTCGGCCATTTCGGTCGCAGGCCGATCCAGTATGGCTGGTTCTTCTTCGTGCTGCCGGCGTTGCTGATCAATTATTTCGGGCAGGGTGCGCTCGTGCTGTCCAATCCGATGGCCATCGAAAATCCATTCTATCGCATGGCACCGGAAGCGATGCTGATTCCGCTGGTCGTGCTTGCCACCGCAGCCACCGTCATCGCCAGCCAGGCTGTGATCACCGGCGCCTATTCGCTGGTTCGCCAGGCGGTGCAACTCGGTCTGCTGCCTCGCTTCGAGGTCCGCTTCACTTCGGAAACGCATGCCGGGCAGATTTATCTGCCGCGCGTCAATCGCCTGCTCCTGATCGGCGTCGTGCTGCTGGTGCTAATGTTCAAGTCATCGAGCGGGTTGGCTTCGGCCTATGGCATCGCTGTGTCCACCACGATGGTTGTGGATGGCATCATGGGTTTCGTGGTGATCTGGAAGTTGTGGAACTGGAAGGCAGCGACAGCCTTCGCGCTGATCGCGCCACTGGTCTTCGTCGATCTGACCTTCCTGAGCGCCAATCTTCTGAAACTGCTCGAAGGCGGTTGGGTGCCGCTGCTGTTCGGTCTGCTGGTCGCCGGTATGATCTGGACGTGGCGGCGTGGCGCCGCGATCCTGATCCTCAAGACCCGTCGCACCGAAGTGCCGTTGCGCGATCTCATCAAAAGTCTCGAGAAGCGCCCGCCGCATATCGTGAAAGGCACTGCGGTATTTCTCACCAGCGATCCCGAATTTGTGCCGACGGCGCTGCTGCATAATCTGAAGCACAACAAGGTGCTGCACGAGCATAATGTCATCCTGACCATCGAGACCGCGCAGACTCCGAAGGTCGATCTAACCGAGCGCGTGCGGATGGAGAACATCAGCGACAAGTTCTCAATGGTGAAGCTGCGCTTCGGCTTCATGGAACAGCCGAATGTGCCGAAAGCGCTCGTCATCGCGCGAAAACTCGGCTGGCAGTTCGACATCATGGCGACGTCCTTCTTCGTGTCGCGGCGTTCGCTGAAGCCGTCGGCGCAATCGGGGATGCCGCTGTGGCAGGACCACATCTTCATTGCGCTCAGCCGCTCGGCCAACGATGCCACCGACTACTTCCAGATCCCGACCGGCCGTGTCGTGGAAGTTGGTACTCAGGTAACGATCTAGCGGCCGCCTTTTGTCGTTTGCGGTTCGCGGATTTGCGCTAGACTGAGGGAGATCATCGGGGCCGGGAAAGGCCTCGCTGCCCCGTTGTTCAGATGCCCGTACAGACAGCTGCCCGAGGCCATTTCCATGACAAGCGATAATGCCACTCCCGCCGTGGACCCCCCGGCGGATGCGGGCCATGGCCATTCCACGGCGAGTTTCGGCTCGCTGATCCTGGGCTGCATCGGCGTGGTCTATGGCGACATCGGCACCAGCCCGCTTTATGCATTTCGTGAGGCCATCATCGCCGCAGGCGGGCATAAGGCGCCGGGCGTGGGCAATGAGGCCATCCTCGGCGTTCTCTCACTGATCCTGTGGGCGCTGATTATCGTGGTCACGCTCAAATATGTCGTGATCCTGCTGCGTGCCGACAATAACGGGGAGGGCGGACCGCTGGCTTTGATGGCGCTCGCGCAACGTGCCATCGGATCGCGGGGGACGACGATCGCAATGCTCGGCATCATCAGCGCGGCGTTGTTCTATGGCGATGCAGTGATTACACCGGCGCTGTCGGTGCTGTCGGCGATCGAGGGCGTCAAGCTCGTGACCTCGGCCTTCGATCCCTATGTGGTACCGATCACCATCGTTATTCTGGTGGCGCTGTTTGCCGTGCAGTCGCGCGGCACCGCGAGGGTAGCAACCTTCTTCGGTCCGATCATGGTGCTGTGGTTCACCGTCATCGCCGCTGCCGCGATTCCGCAGATCGTCCAGCATCCCGAAGTGCTCGCGGCGCTCAATCCCTGGCATGCGATCTACTTCATGTTTCATCACGGCATCGTTGCCTTCGTGACGCTGGGTGCGGTGTTCCTGGCGGTCACCGGGGCTGAGGCGCTGTATGCCGATCTCGGCCATTTCGGCAAGAAGCCGATCCGGCTCGCCTGGCTGTTCCTCGTCCTGCCGTCGCTGGCGCTGAACTATTTCGGGCAGGCGGCGCTGGTAATGCATGATCCGACCGCGCTGGAGAATCCGTTCTATCTGATGTTCCCCGATTGGGCGCTGATCCCGATGGTGATCCTGGCGGCCACCGCTACGGTGATCGCCAGCCAGGCCGTCATCACCGGCGCTTATTCGCTGACACGGCAGGCGATCCAGCTCGGCCTGCTGCCGCGCTTCGAAATCCGCCATACGTCGGAGTCGCATTCCGGCCAAATCTATATTCCGCGCGTCAACATGCTGCTGTTGATCGTCGTGATCGTGCTGGTGGTGATGTTCAAATCATCGAGTTCGCTGGCGTCGGCTTACGGCATCTCGGTTACCGGAACGATGGTTGTGACTGCGATGATGGGCTTCGTGGTGATCTGGCGCGGCTGGAAGTGGTCGGCGATCGCGGCGGGGGCGCTCATCGTGCCGTTCCTGGTCATCGATCTCACCTTCCTGACGGCCAACCTGTTGAAGGTTTTCGACGGCGGCTGGGTGCCGTTGGCCATGGGCGGAGCCATCGTATTGCTGATGTATACGTGGCGACGGGGCAGCCGGCTGTTGTTCGAGAAGTCGCGAAAACTGGAGTTCCCGCTCGCTGATCTTGTCGCCATGCTGGAGAAGCGACCGCCGCAGCGCGTGCCCGGAACGGCGGTGTTTCTCACCAGCGATCCACTCAGCGCGCCGACCGCGCTGATGCATAGTCTGAAGCACTACAAGGTGCTGCATGAGAAGAACGTTATTCTCACGATCGAGACAGCGCCGACACCGAAGGTGGATATTGCCGAGCGCGTGCGCATGGAGGAGATCAGTGCGACCTTCTCGAAGATCACGCTGCGTTTCGGTTTCATGGAATCGCCGAATGTACCCAAAGCCCTCGCCATCGCGCGGAAAACGGGATGGCAGTTCGACATCATGGCAACCTCGTTTTTCCTGTCGCGGCGTGCGCTGAAGCCGGCCGCGCATTCCGGCATGCCGCGCTGGCAGGATCATTTGTTCATCGGTCTCAGCCGCACGGCCAATGACGCCACCGACTACTTCTCGATCCCGACGGGCAGGGTGGTCGAGGTGGGCACCCAGGTGACGATTTAGACTTCCTTGTATCCCGGACGCGGCGCAGCGTGTAACGCTGCTCCGCAGAGCCGGGATCGCCACGAACGCCGGCGTTCGTTAGGGCCCCGGTTCTGCGAAGCAATGCTTGGCATTGCATCGCGCCCGGGGCACGGATGCCCGATTTATTCGTCTCTTTGCGAGCTTGATTTTCGGCCTCCAAAGCGCGAGTTTGGCCCCCGAAAACAGGGGCCGATCCGGCCCCTTCTGATTTGCTCCGGACGCCGGAGTACAGGAGGTTTGTGGTGGCAGGCGAAGTTCAGGATTTGACGCCAGAGGAAGTCGCACAGGGCATCAAGGACGGCAGGTATCTGCTGGTCGATGTGCGCGAGCCGAACGAGGTCGAAGTCGAAGCCTATCCGGATTCCGTGGTGGTGCCGCTCTCGACCTTCGACCCCGCGCAGATTCCCGATCCGGCCGGCAAAGAGGTCGTGTTCGCGTGCCGCTCGGGTAAACGCTCGGTGACTGCCTCGCTCGCGGCGCAGGCTGCGGGTCTCGCTTACGACAAGCACCTTGCCGGTGGCATCATTGGCTGGAAAGCCGCGGGCCTGCCGACGAAAGCCTGATCCTTCGATGAACAAGATTTTCTCGGAGCTGCCCGTCACCGTCTTCGAGGCGATGTCGCAGCTCGCTCGCGACAATAACGCCATCAATCTCGGCCAGGGTTTTCCCGATCATCCCGGTCCCGACGACATCCGTCAGGCCGCAGCAGACGCCACTATTCACGGCTACAACCAGTATCCGTCGATGATGGGTATCCCAGAGCTGCGTCAGGCCATCGCTACGCATTATCAGCACTGGCACAAGCTGGCGCTGGATCCGATGACCGAGGTGATGGTGACGTCGGGTGGCACCGAAGCGCTGACCTCCTCGATCCTGGCCGTGGTGCAGCCGGGCGATGAAGTGGTGGTGTTCCAGCCTGTCTACGACAGCTATCTGCCGATCATCCGGCAGGCTGGCGGCATTCCGCGACTTGTCAGCTTGAAGCCTCCGCACTGGCGGCTAACGGAGGAGGATCTGCGTGCCGTCTTCAATCACAAGACCCGCGCTGTCCTGTTCAATTCGCCGCTCAATCCGGCGGCGGTGGTTTATCCGCGCGAAGATCTCGAACTGCTGGCAAGGTTCTGCCAGGAGTTCGATGCCATTGCGATCTGCGATGAAGTGTGGGAGCACGTCACCTTCGACGGCCACGAGCACATCCCGCTGATCACCATTCCGGGCATGCGCGACCGTACCATCAAGGTCGGTTCGGCCGGCAAAATCTTCTCGCTGACCGGCTGGAAGATCGGCTTCGTCTGTGCCGCCCCGCATCTGCTCCGCGTCTGCGCCAAAGTGCATCAATTCCTGACCTTCACCACGGCGCCGAACCTGCAGGTGGCGGTAGCCTATGGGCTCGGCAAACCGGACGAATACTTCAAGTCGATGCGCGCCGATCTCGCGCGCAGCCGCGATCGTCTGGCGGCAGGCCTCGAGCGGATCGGCTTTCCGGTGATCAGGTCGCAGGGGACATACTTCCTGACGGTCGATCTGTCGCCGCTTGGGCTCAACGAGACCGATGAGGATTTCTGCAAGCGCATCGTCACGCAATACAAGGTGGCGGGCATTCCGGTGTCGGCCTTCTATGAGCAGGACAAGGTGACCTCGGTAGTGCGCTTCTGTTTTGCGAAGAACGACGCGACGCTGGATGCTGCACTGGAACGGCTGTCGGACGCGGTGCATCGACGTTGAAGGAGATGACCATGCGCAAGGCGGGACTGGCATTGGTTGCACTGTTGCTGGCCTCACCCGCAGGGGCGCAGCAGCGCGTGGTCAATTTTTACAACTGGTCGAACTATATGGCGCCGGGAGTCCTGGAGGACTTCACCAAAGAGACCGGCATCAAGGTCGTCTACGACACGTTCGACGCCAATGAGACGCTGGAGACGCGCTTACTCGCCGGCAAGTCCGGTTACGACGTCGTCGTGCCCACGGCCTATTTCCTGCAGCGTCAGATCAAGGCGAAGGTGTTTCAGCCGCTCGACAAGAGCAAGCTGCCGAATCTCGCCAACGCCTGGCCGGAAGTGACAAAACGCCTCGCGATCTATGATGCCGACAATGCGCACGCCGCCAACTACATGTGGGGCACCACGGGGATCGGCTACAACGTCAAGCAGGTTGCCAAAATCCTCGGCCCGGATGCGAAGATCGATAGCTGGGATATCGTCTTCAAGCCGGAAAGCCTCGCAAGATTCAAGGATTGCGGCGTTCACATGCTGGACAGCGCTGATGACATCCTGCCGGCGGCGTTGAATTATCTCGGCCTCGATCCGAACTCGACCAAGCAGCCAGATCTTGAAAAGGCGGCGGATCTGATCGCGAAGATCAGGCCGAGCGTTCGGAAATTTCATTCGTCCGAATATCTGAATGGCCTGGCCACTGGCGAAATCTGCCTCGTGGTGGGGTGGTCCGGCGACATCATCCAGGCCAGAGCGCGGGCTGCCGAGGCCAGGAACGGCGTCGAGATCGGCTATGCGATCCCGAAAGAGGGCGCGCAGATGTTTTTCGACAATTTCGCGATTCCGGCGGACGCGAACAATGTCGCCGAGGCTTACGAGCTGATCAACTATCTCTATCGGCCGGAAGTCGCCGCGAAGAACTCGAATTTCCTCGGCTACGCCAATGGCAATCTGGCGAGCCAGAAGTTGGTGGATGCGAAGATCATCGAAGACAAGACGATCTATCCGGACGAGGCGATGCTGGCGAAGCTGTTTATCATCACGGCACGCGATCCGCAGACGCAGCGCGTGATCAACCGGTTGTGGACCAAGGTGAAGACGGGGAAGTGAGCGACACCGTTAAGGCTCCGTTCTCATCCTGAGGAGCCGCGCAGCGGCGTCTCGAAGGATGGCCGCAACCGCAGAGCCAAGCCAACATGGTTCGAGACGGCGCCAAAAGGCGCCTCCTCACCATGAGGGCGGAGTGGGCGGCAAGAGTGCCACAGCTAACGCCACCTTCTGTGCAGCCACAGCCACTGATCCGGATATTCGCGGATCCAGCCTTCCAGCACCGACGTCACTGCCTGCATGGTGCCTGCGATGTCGACCTTGCCGTCGGCCGTGCGCACCGGCTTCACTTCCTCGGACAGCTCGATGCGGAAGCGATGGTTTGGCAAGCGGATCACGCGCACGCCATGGATCGGGCAATCGACCTGACGCAGCAGGCGCGGCAACATGGGATTGGCGCGTGTCTTGCGGCCGAAGAAATCCACCTCGGCGCCCTTGGTGAACCATTGGTCCACCAGCATCGCCACATGCTTGCCCTCGTCGAGCGCATGCGCGAGCTTTACCGGTGCATCGTGGCTGGCGGCGATCAGATGGCCCATGCTCACCGCCCGGATTTTTTTAATGGCACGGTCCGCCGCCGCGATGTTCGGTGGGCGATACAGCACTGCGGTATCGAGCCCATGTGCGACAGCGGCGAGGGCAGGAATCTCCCAATTGCCGAGATGGCTCGCAAAGATCAGCGCAGGCTTTCCGTCATCGCGGAGCTGATCGAAAATCTCGCCGGTGCGCGCCGAAAATTCGACATTGCTCGGCTTGTCGGGGTTAGCGGGGTCGTAATCCCAGATGCGATCGAGATGCGCGAATTCGGCGCCGATGCGGCCGACATTGTCCCATACGCCAGTGACAATCCTGTCGATTTCTTCCGGCGACTTCTCAGGGAAGGCGGCGGTGAGATTCGCGCGCGCGATCTTGTCTTCGCGGAACAAGGGACCGATACGGCGGGTGATCTTGCCGAACAGGTTGGCGGTCTTGATCGGATCGAACCATCGCGTTGTGCGCAGCATGCCGATGGTCAGCGCGCCCACGGCAGCTTCGCCCGCTGGCTTCAGGGCGTCGCGGATGCGCGCCTTGGTGCGAAGCAGCAGGCGGAGCATCAGAAGTGGACGATGATCTTGCCGAACACCTGACGCGTCTCCATCCGCTTCAGCGCGGTGGCAACGTCATCAAGCGGCACTTCGGTGTCGATCACCGGCAGCATGCCGTCGGCCATCTTGTCGAGACTTTCGGCAATGTTGCGCATGGAGGCGCCGAAGGAGCCGAAGATGCGATATTGCTGCTGGAACAGCTGCATCAGATTGATGGTCGTCGACGGCCCCGAGGTCGAACCGCAGGTGACCAGACGACCGCCGCGCTTCATCACCAGCAGCGAGCCGTTGAACGTGTCGGCACCGACATGCTCGAATACGACATCGACACCTTTCTTCTTGGTGATTTTGCGTGTTTCGCCCTCGAAGCGGTCCTTGCGGTAGTTGATCACATGGTCGGCGCCGAGCTTCTTCACGCCTTCGATCTTGCTGTCGTCGCCCACGGTGGTGATGACAGTGCAGCCGATCTTTTTCGCCATCATGATGGCGACGGTACCGATGCCGGAGCCGCCGGCATGGACGAGGATCGTCTCGCCCGGCTGCAGCTTGGCATTGTCGAACAGCATATGCTGCACGGTGGAGAAGGCGATCGGTGCGCAAGCGATATCGCGGAAGCTCAGGCTGTCAGGGGCGGGGATCACGAGCCGCGCCGGCATGTTCATCAGCTCCCGCGCAAAACCGTCGATGTGGAAGCCATAAAGGCCGCCGACGTTTTCACAGAAATTGTCACGGCCTTCCTGGCAGGCCTTGCAGTGGCCGCAGGTCAGCGCGCCATACATGGCGACCTTCTGGCCTGGCTTGAAATTGGTCACGCCCTCGCCGACCGCTGCAATCTCGCCGGACGCTTCGGCGCCGATGGTGATCGGCAGCTTGCGCTTGGCGAAGGCCATGCCGCGATAGCCCCAGACGTCGATATGGTTGAGGCCGACCGCCTTGACGCGGATCTGCACTTCGCCGGCTAGGGGCGGCGGGGGCGGGGGAACGTCGGCGGTGATGAGCTCGCGTTCAGCAGCAAGATTGAGCGCACGCATAGGCCGCGTCTCCAGGGTCTAAGATGTTGATTTCTGAGGCCTGCGTATCGCCGGTTCACGCTGGCGCGTCAACCGGTTAGAGCCTTTGAACAGGTAGGTTTGGGGTCTTGGACGCCATGCGGCACGAAGTGCCGCTTCGCAGGGCCGGGACCATCACGAACTCCGGCGCATGGTACGGTTCCGGCCCCGCGGAGCGTTGCCAGGCCGTGCGCCGCGTTCGGGACATGAAATCTTAAACCGGTTCGCCGGTGAGGATCAGGGAGGCGTTCTGGCCGCCGAATCCGAACGAATTCGACATCACCGCCGTGACGCGGGCGTCGCGGGCGGTGTTGGGAACCACGTCGAACGGAATTGCCGGATCCGGAACATCGTAGTTGATGGTCGGCGGAATCCGCTGGTGTTCCAGCGTCAGCAGCGAGAACACCGCCTCGACGGCGCCGGCAGCCGATAGAGTGTGTCCGACCATCGACTTGTTCGACGACACCGGAATGGTCTTGGCGAGCTCACCGAACACGGTGGAGATGCCGAGATATTCCATCTTGTCGTTTTCCGGCGTGCCGGTGCCGTGGGCGTTGATGTAATCGATCTTGTCCACGGTCATGCCGGCATCGATCAGCGCGTTCTTCACGCAACCGATGATCGGCTTGCCGTCGGGGCTCGATCGGGTGCGGTGGAAACTGTCGGCGAGTTCGCCGCAGCCGGCAACGATGCCGAGGATCTTTGCGCCGCGCGCTTTGGCAGCCTCGAGGCTTTCCAGCACCAGCGCGCCGGCACCCTCGGCCATCACAAAGCCCTCGCGGTTCTTGGCGAAAGGACGGGAGGCCTTGGAGGGCGTCTCGTTGTTGGTCGAGAGCGCCGAGAGCAGCGAGAAGCGGATCAGCGCTTCCGGATTGACCGAGCCGTCGGTGCCGACACACAGAGCCGCATCGGCCTCGCCGCGGCGGATCGCCTCGACGCCGAGCTGGATCGCGGTCGCGCCGGAGGCGCAAGCGGTCGAGAGCGAGATCGGCGAACCCTTGGTGCCGAACGTATCGGCGAGGGTGTCAGCGACGGAGCCGAACAGGAAGCGGCGGTGATATTCGGTGAAGTTGCCGGAACCGGCAGCGCGCAGCAGTGTGTCGTAATTGATATCGGAGTTCGCGCCGCCGGCCTTGGCGAGCGCCTGGCGTTGCGGCCATTCCACCTCGACTGGGGCTACGGCCAGGAACAGCGGGCCGGGAAAGTCCCCTTTGGCGCCGATACCGGCCTGGGCGATGGCTTCCTCGGCGACGAGTTCGCCGAGCTTCTCGCAGAGATCAGTGGAGGAGAACGGATCGACATTCAGGAAATCGACCGTGCCGGCCATCGTGGTCTTCATGCCGTCGATGGGGAAGCGCGTGATGGTGCGGATACCGGATTCGCCGGCGGTCAGTTTATTCCAGTTGTCGGTCTTGCCGGCGCCGAGCGAAGTGGCAACGCCCATACCAGTGACGACGACGATCGGTCGGCCGAATTTATCGCGCGTTGCTGACATGTGTTCTCCGTTGCCCGTGCGGACCGCTTAACTCGACAATCAAATCGCTTCGACCAGCGCCATGCCTTCGCCGCGCCAGTGGCCGGTCCCGATCACGACAATCTGGGAGGGCGCCTTCGACATTTCAATCTCAAGGCCGGTGGAATCGTTGGGCGCATAGAGCGCCCCGCGCGAGAGCGATAGTGCCGCGAGGCCGATGCCGAGCGGAAACTGTGTTTCAACCGCATGACCGAAGGACGAGCCTGTCGCGCGCACCGGCACGTTCGCATGCTTCTTCAGGAAGCTCAGCTCCTCCGAAGTTGCCGGCTCGGCGCCGGTGGCGCCGGTGATGATCGCTGTGTTCTGCTCGCCCGCGCCGATATTGCTCCACAACCCGTCGAGCGATGCGGTAATCTCGCCGCCGCCCTTGCGACGCGCACGATCGGCGACCACCGTCTTCAGCCGTGCGAATGGCTTGGCGCCGCGCGCTTCCGCATGGGCCTTCGACTCGATCACGAGGAAGGCGCCGCCGGAGCCAAGTGCAAAACCGCTGTTGTTCTTGCGATCCCATACCGGCGAATATTTGTCGCGCAGATTGAAGTTGTCGAATTCGTACAGCAGCAGCATGTCCTTGCGCTCGCCATTATGGCCGGCGCCGACAAGGGTGATGTCGCTCTGACCATCGGCAATACGTGCGAGCGCGATACGCACGGCGTCCACACCGGCAGCTTCCTCTCCCATGAAGGTGCGGGACGAACCGGTGACGCCATGCACGATAGCGATATTGCCCGCCAGCAGGTTGGAGAGCTGCGCGAGAAAGAGGGTGGGGCGAAGATCGTTGAGCAGCTTCTCGTTCAGATAGTTCGGCGTTGCCGAGCCATAGGCTTCGGCGTTGAGAATGCTGGAGTCGACATTGAGATCGCGTTCGCCGCCGCCGGCCGCGACGATCATGTCCATCTTCGACAGGATGTCCTTGTTGCCCTTTACGCCGGCGGAATCGAGCGCAAGACCGGCTGCGTAGGTGCCGATGCGCTGCCAAGCTTCCATCTGGCGCTGATCGCCCTTCTTGGGAATCTGGGCGTCGTAACTGACCGGAGAGAGCGGATGCACGACATAGGGCGCGAACGTCGTCTCGTCGACATTGACGCGCTTGCCGTTCAGCGCATCCCAATGCGCGTCAGGCCCTTCGCCGAGCGACGACACGATGCCGATGCCGGTGATCCATGCTTCGACGGGCTCGGATGCGACAGGACGGGTTTCAGCCATTGGACGGTACCTTAGAGGATGCCTGGGACTGTGCCTTTAAGGGACATGGCCGCAAGCGGGAAGCGCAGGCGCTTCACCATGGTGTCCATACGCCCGCACCGATCCCGTTGAAAGGTCGGTGCGGCCTTGAACGCTATCAAAAGCAGGAAGCGTTATGCGCCCTTGGCAGCAACCAGCTCATCGATGCGGGCGCTGAGATTCTTCAGGACGAAGTACTGTTCGGTGGTCGCCTTGCCGTCGTTGACTTCCTGGGTCCACTTTTCCAGCGGCAGCTTGATCCCGAATGCCTTGTCGATCGCGAAAGCGATGTCGAGGAAGTCGAGGCTGTCGATGCCCAGATCGTCGATGGCGTGGCTTTCCGGCGTGATCGTGTCGCGCGGGATGTCGCAGGTTTCCGCGATGATGGTGGCGACCTGATCGAATGTGGAGGACATTACTAAGCCTTTGATATATTGAAGATAATTTCATTCTGCGCGCGCAAAGGCTAGGCTTCGCCCCGGTTTGGGCCGGTTCGCCGCAGGGAGTCGTTTGCCCGTATATCGGAGCGGGGGCAGTAGTTCAATGCAGTTGAGCGGTCGCTCACCAACGTGTTGGGGCGGTGGAAAGACACCTGGGGGACGGCCGTCAAGGGTGCTGGATGGCGATACGGGCGCAGTCGCGGCGGCCCATGAGGACGCAATCCTGGGTTTTACGGAGATCGGCGAGGGTCACGGCGAGCCAGATGCCGGCCCCGACCAGCAGGGCTGTGAAGGCAAAGGCAGCGGCATTCGCGAGCATGCGGTGGCGGAAGTCGTCGGGCTCGGGCTTCTGCTGATAGTGCGAGAGATCGCCTGCGGGCTTGAGTGCGGTGCGGGAGGCGGGAATAGCCGGGTGGTCTGGCAGCGTGCTCGACGTACGTGGCACGAAACGCAACACGCGGTGCTCGTCGTCGTCCCGGATGATCGGCTGCTGCGTTTTCATGATCGGTCGTCAGCGATACAGATAGCTGACGGTAGCATGGCGGTGCAGTGTTGAGTCGGTGAAAGTCGCATAACCGCAATGTCGTGATGTCGCGTGATGACGTGGAACTGATCGCTCTTTGCGGGAACGCTATGTCATAGTCGCTATGGAAACCCGTCCACGGAGCCTGACATGTCGAACATCCGAGAACCGATCCTCCAGCCGGTCCCGATATTGTCGCTGCGTCCCACGCAGATGACGGTCGGCATGCGCGAGGTAAAGGAAAAGCGGAAACGCTGGCGCCAGCACAAATCGGCACGCAAGCAATCCGAATTGCTCGGTAAACATATGATCCCGGTGGTGCTGGGTCCGGACAAGCGGTACTATGTCGTCGACCATCATCATCTGGCTCGCGCGCTGCACGACGAGGGCGTCAAGGACGTTCTGGTTACCGTGATCGCCGATCTCACCATGGTCGACAAGGATGCTTTCTGGAGCGTGCTGGATCATCGCCGCTGGGCCTACCCCTATGACGCCAAGGGCGAACGACGGCACTTCCGGGATATCCCGAAATCGGTGACCGGGCTGAAGGACGACCCTTATCGCAGCCTGGCCGGCGAGATTCGCCGTGCCGGCGGCTATGCCAAGGATACCACGCCGTTCAGCGAATTCCTGTGGGCGGATCTGTTTCGTCGGCGGATCGCGCGCAAGGCCGTCGAAGCGGATTTCGCCGCTGCGATCGAGAAAGCGCTGGCGATCGCCAAGAGCAAGGACGCGATCTATTTGCCGGGCTGGTGCGGCCCGTCATCGGATAGCTGAGAGTCGTCTATCGGCTCCGAGGCCGGATCGCCCTTGCCGCCGAGGATGCGATGCAGGAAGCGTTCGACCGTGCCTCCAAACAGCAGAACCACAAAGGTCACGGCGAGTGACACCGAGACCAGGCGCCAGTGGCCGGCACCGCACATGATGCCAATACAGGCGGTGAGCCAGACGCAGGCGGCACTGGTGAGGCCTCGGACGCGGAAGTGCCGTTCGGAGTGAACGATGACGCCAGCGCCGAGAAAGCCGATGCCGGTGACGATGCCTTGTACGATACGGCTGCCGCCATCGGTGAAGCCACCCTGGCGGAGCGGATCGGCGAGCGTCGTCAGCATCGAGGTAGCAAGGCTGACGAGGGCGAGGGTACGCACGCCCACTGGCTTGCCACGCAGGTCACGATTGAGTCCGACGGCGCCTCCGGCAAGGGTGGCAATGCCCAGACGCAGGATAATCTCCGACCAGTCGAGCACTGGCACGCTCCTTCGCTGCTGTTACTTCGGCGGGCGTCTCATCAAGGGATGATGATAGGCGATGACGTCGCTGGCGCAAAGCTGTCGCCTAACGCAGCGGCTTCTTCAGCAACGAGAAGCGGTCGGGGTCGAGGCCGAGCGAGGGCTGAAGAAGCGGCGTATCGACCATGCGCGGTTGCGGCGGCGGGATCGGACGCTCGCTGAAGCCAGGATCGTTCGGTACATCGCGGCTCGAAGTGGCACCGCGCCAGCGCTCCAGCACGGCAGCGACGAAGTTCATGTCGTGGCCGGCTGCCACCGACGGTACGGTGGCGATGGCGGCCTCCGAGCGCGGCAATTGATGTGGAGGCACTTCCTTGAAGCGCAGGCGTGTCGGCAGCGCGACGCCTTCGCCGAATGCCAGGACTTCCCGTGTGCCCAGCGAGGGCACGAAAGAGAGCAGGTTGGCTGCCGCATCCGAGACGGCAGAACGCAGCAGCGCCTGGTCGCGGTCATTGGCGAGACGCATCGCGAACAGCGTGTTGCACTGGGAGATGATGGTGGCGTCGAGCTCGGCCGGACGCTGGGTCACGAGGCCGAGATAGACGCCGTATTTGCGGCCTTCCTTGGCGATGCGCGACACCGCCTTGCGGGTCGGGCCGAAGCCGATATTGCGATCCGCTGCGGCGTAACGATGCGCTTCCTCGCAGACGAACAGCAGCGGTGAGACGCCGTCGCTCCACAGACCGAAATCGAACGCCATGCGGCACAGCACCGATACCACGGAATCGACGACTTCCGCAGGGAAGCCGGCGAGTTGCATGATGGTCATCGGCTTGCCATTGGCGGGCAGGCGGAACAGATGGCTGATCACTTCAGCCATGGTGTCGCCGCCGACATTGGCGTTGTCGAACATGAAAGCGTAGCGCGGATCGTTCTTGACAGCGTCGATGCGCGACAGCAGCTTGTGATACTGTATGCGCGACGAGCGGTTCTCCAGCTTGCCCATACGCTCGTCGATCAGTGAGATCAGGTCCACGAGACGATATGGGACGGGCGTATCCACCGTGTAGCCGACGGTCTTCGGATCGATCCGCTTGAGGCCGATGCGCTCGGCGTTCTGGTATTGTGTATAGATGCCCTTGGCGAGCGGGATGACTTCCGTGAGAATTTCGAGTTCTTCCGGTATGCCGGGCCGGCCGGCGAACAACACATCGACGATCTCTTCGAAATTGAACAACCAGAATGGCAGTTTCAGATTGCGCGGATTGAGTACCAACGCCTTGTCGCCGAAACAGCGGCCATATTCGTTGTGCACGTCGAGCAGGAAGATGCGCAGGTTCGGGCGGACGAGCAGGATTTCGTTGATCAGCAGGGATACACCCGACGATTTGCCGACGCCGGTGGAGCCGAGTACGGCGAAATGCTTGCTGAGCATTTCCTCGACATCGACATAGGCGGTGACCGAGCGATCCTGCTGCAGCGCGCCGACATTGATCTGGTCGGAGCCGGATGGCGCATAGATCGTGCGCAGGTCGGTGGTGCTGATCAGCTCGACGGTGTCGCCGATGGTCGGATAGTTGGTGACGCCGCGTTGGAATTTTGGACGATCGAGGGGGCCGGTTATCTCACCCAGCAGATCTACTGATGCGCTGGCGACATAGATGTCCGACCTGTTCATGTCTTCCGACGAAACTTCCGTGATCATGGCGACGATGGTCGAAGTCGAGCAGCGAATGCTGACGAAGCGGCCGACCGTGCCGCGCATCTCGGCGGGGGTCATCGGATTGACGGCCAGAAGACCGACGCGTGCCAGTGATCCGCGCACTGAAATGATGCGTCCGAACGACGCTGCCATACTCATGGTATCCATATCCGAATTGGTGTTCTGCACGCAGATTTCACGGGCCACTATGAGGCGCAGGGACTGGAAAAACGGTTAAGGCGAAGCGGTAGATTGAGCCGGAGCGCCATTGCGAATCCGACTGCGCAAAATGCGGTAATCGAGACGCAAAAACTTGTGCTAAAATACCGGCAGTCACCTTATGGGCTGCGGAACTTAGTTGGCTTCAACCAACGGCGAAATGCATCCGAGCGTGCGTGTGGCTGGGGAACCTGGATTCGAACCAAGACAAACAGAGTCAGAGTCTGTTGTGCTACCGTTACACCATTCCCCAACGGATTCAGACAATCGAAGGGGCCTTGAGGCCACGGTCTGGAATCGGTTGGCCGAGAGATCCTCTCGACGGAGGGCCTTCTAGCCCGTCCGCCTCGTTAAGCGCAAGAGCTTCGCATGGATATCGTCGCAATAGCGGCTGATCCCTGTGGAACTATCGTCCGAACGCTATCGGAGTGGCGATCAGCTTGCTTGCTGTGTACGGGGGCGACCGTGGGAGATGGTACGGCGTGAGTCGTGGTTGCACTTAAGCGATGGCATGAGGCTATGCCTCCGCCCACCGTTTTGGCCGTCCGCAAGCGGCCCCGGCAAGTCTTCGACTCTGCATTAGCCGTAAAGACCTGGCATTGCGCGCGGGTGTCGCTGCTCATACTGTCTTTGTTCCGTGAATTTATATTCAACTGTTCGCTGGGCGTACAGCTTGACATCTAAATACACGCAAAGATTGCGCGGGATGCTGGAGCGCAATGTCTGCTAAGGATTTGATTTTCTTAGTGGGTAAGAAAAGCGCTCGGGATTCATTTTTGTCGGTCAGATTGTCGCATCCTTTACCAGCGGTTTACATAATACCCCCAAATTGAATGTGTGGGGTTTGCAGTGGGATCGCTGCAAGGCTCGCGTCTACCGATCTGTCACGCATTCCAGCTGACCAAACCTACACTCCCCACCAGCGGTCATATACCGAGGGAACCCTTCGTCATGCTTGCTCGTATGTCTATCCGCGCCAAGATTTCAATCGTTGTGACGTTCCTTCTGCTGTCCATGGGCGGGCTCGGGATGCTCGCCATCGCGAAGATGCGGTCGATCAACGCGAATACAGTGGATATCCAGACCAACTGGCTGCCGAGCGTTCGGGTGCTGGGCGAGCTGCGGGCGGGGGTGACCACTTATCGCAATGTGATCCGCCAACACATGCTCGCAGAGTCGTTGGAGGAAAAGCTGGCCAACGAGAAGACGCTTGAGACGGTGGTGGCCAACAACATGCGCCTGCGTGCGAACTATGAGAAGCTCATCACGTCGCCCGCAGAGCGTGCCCTTTACGAAGAATGGGGCCGGGTGTGGGACACCTACAAGCAAGGGACGCTCGAGGTGATGGAGCTTTCGCGCAAGGCTGCCGGTAAGATGCCGCAAGAAGCCAACGCGCTGAATACCAAGACCGTCAATCCGATTGGCCTCAAAGCCGATGAGCTGCTCATCAAGGACATTGAACTGAACACCAAAGGCTCTGACGCCGCTGGCTTGGAGGCGGAGGCGAGCTATAACAGCGCGTTCATGCTTGTTATGACCATCCTTGCCATCGCAGCCGTGGTCGGCATTGGCATCAGCGTCTATCTCGTGCGTGACGTGGCCAGCGGCATCTCCTCGATCGTGAGGCCGATGCAGGCGCTTGGTGCTGGCGATCTGGACGCGCATGTGCCGCATCAGGGCATGAAGACCGAGATGGGCACCATGGGCGACGCATTGCAGGTGTTCAAGCAGGCGTTGATCGACAAGCGCGCCGCAGATCAGGCGGCTGCAGCCGATGCCGAGGCCAAGATCGAGCGCGGTCGCCGCGTCGATCAGATCACCCGCGACTTCGAGGCGATGATTGGCGAGGTCGTCGAGACCGTCTCTTCGGCATCGACAGAACTCGAGGCTTCGGCCGGAACGTTGACGGCGACGGCTGAACGCGCGCAGGAACTGACCACGTCGGTTGCCGCTGCATCGGAACAGGCGTCCACCAATGTTCAGTCGGTGGCTTCGGCAACTGAGGAAATGGCGTCGTCGATCAACGAGATCAGCCGCCAGGTGCAGGAGTCGGCCAACATTGCGGGACAGGCTGTGGATCAGGCGCGACAGACCAACGATCGCGTCAGTGAACTGGCCACGGCCGCAGCGCGCATCGGCGATGTGGTCGAGCTGATCAACAATATCGCCGGGCAGACCAATTTGCTGGCCCTCAACGCCACGATTGAAGCGGCCCGTGCTGGGGAGGCCGGCCGCGGCTTCGCAGTGGTGGCGTCGGAAGTGAAGGCGCTGGCCGAGCAGACCGCCAAGGCGACCGGCGAAATCTCGACCCAGATCGCGGGTATCCAGGCAGCAACGCAAGAGTCGGTCGGCGCCATCAAGGAGATTGGCGACACCATCGGACGCATGTCCGAGATCGCCTCGACCATTGCCTCGGCCGTTGAAGAGCAAGGGGCGGCCACGCAGGAGATCTCGCGGAACGTTCAGCAGGCGGCGCAGGGGACGATGCAGGTATCGTCCAACATCACCGACGTGCAGCGCGGCGCCAGTGAGACAGGCTCTGCCTCGTCGCAAGTTCTCTCGGCGGCGCAGTCGCTGTCTTCGGACAGCACCCGGCTGAAGGTTGAGGTCAGCAACTTCCTGAATGCTGTCCGCGCCGCCTGATCCGCGCCATCCTCCGCTATGACATCACAGCCGGCGCATCAGCGCCGGCTTTTTCATGCGCGACCAAATTACGCATGTCTGGAGATGGGCTGGATACGGCGCCGCCGGTTTCATTCCACCTTTCCTTAACCATGACTGATATCAATGGGTGGAGCGCGAAGGCTCCGCATGATGCGGCCAGCTCCGCACAGATCAGCGTTATCAACGCGGCTGCGCTTATTTGAGACGAAAATCACCGTCGATCTTGCCAACGATCTTTAGTCGAAGGAACGATGACTCATGTTTGCTCGCTTTTCCATTCGCAATAAAATCACCATCGTCATTTCGCTGCTTCTAGTGGCCATAATCGGCATGGGCCTGCTTGCCGTCGCCAAGATGCGTGCCATCAACGTCAAAACCGTCGAAATCCAGGCTGGTTGGCTACCGAGTGTACGTGCGCTCGGTGAGTTGCACGCCGCCGCCAGCAATTATCGCGGTACGTTGCGCGGTCATCTGCTGTCAGACACCGTCGAAGGAAAGGAATCTTTCGAACAGCGCATGCAGACGCAGATGGATCGGGTCAACGAGATCCGGCAAACTTATCAGAAGCTCATCACGTCTCCGGAGAAGCGCGCGATGTACGATGAATGGGCGCGCGAATGGGAGGAGTACACCGGGATTGCACGAGAGGTGATTGCGCTGTCTCGTAAATACAAGGCTGGTGAATTTCCCGCCGATGCGATCAGACTGAATGAGACCAGAGGAATTCCTCAGGGCCGGAAGGCCGATGAACTGCTGAGCAAGAATGTCGAGATGAACAATACGGGCGCGGACAAGGCGGGAGCCGACGCTGACCAGACCTTTGACGGCGCGTTGCTTGTCATTGTCGCGATCCTCGCCGTTTCGGTTGTTCTAAGTCTTAGCTTAGGCGTCTATCTCGTGCGTGACGTGGCCAGCGGCATCTCCTCGATCGTGAGGCCGATGCAGGCGCTTGGTGCTGGCGATCTGGACGCGCATGTGCCGCATCAGGGCATGAAGACCGAGATGGGCACCATGGGCGACGCATTGCAGGTGTTCAAGCAGGCGTTGATCGACAAGCGCGCCGCAGATCAGGCGGCTGCAGCCGATGCCGAGGCCAAGATCGAGCGCGGTCGCCGCGTCGATCAGATCACCCGCGACTTCGAGGCGATGATTGGTGAGGTCGTCGAGACCGTATCCTCGGCATCGACAGAACTCGAGGCTTCGGCCGGAACGTTGACGGCGACGGCTGAACGCGCGCAGGAACTGACCACGTCGGTTGCCGCTGCATCGGAACAGGCGTCCACCAATGTTCAGTCGGTGGCTTCGGCAACCGAGGAAATGGCGTCGTCGATCAACGAGATCAGCCGCCAGGTGCAGGATTCCGCGAACATTGCGGGGCAGGCTGTGCAGCAAGCGCGCATCACCAATGACCGTGTCAGCGATTTGGCGAGTGCGGCCGCGCGGATCGGAGATGTGGTGGAGCTGATCAACAATATCGCCGGGCAGACCAATTTGCTGGCCCTCAACGCCACGATTGAAGCGGCCCGTGCTGGGGAGGCCGGCCGCGGCTTCGCAGTGGTGGCGTCGGAAGTGAAGGCACTGGCCGAGCAGACCGCCAAGGCGACTGGCGAAATCTCGACCCAGATCGCGGATATCCAGGCAGCGACGCAGGAGTCCGTCGGTGCCATCAAGGAGATTGGCGACACCATCGGACGCATGTCCGAGATCGCCTCGACCATTGCCTCGGCCGTTGAAGAGCAAGGGGCGGCCACGCAGGAGATCTCGCGCAATGTTCAGCAGGCGGCGCAGGGGACGATGCAGGTATCGTCCAACATTGCCCATGTCCAGCGCGGCGCCAGCGAGACAGGCTCTGCCTCGTCGCAAGTTCTCTCGGCGGCGCAGTCGCTGTCTTCGGACAGCACCCGGCTGAAGGTTGAGGTCAGCAACTTCCTGAACGCTGTCCGCGCCGCCTGATCCGCGCCATCCTCCGCTATGACATCACAGCCGGCGCATCAGCGCCGGCTTGTGGGCTCGATCGAAGGCCTGAATCTGAAAGAAGTCATCCTGCTGCTGTTGTCGACCGGTTGCGAACCGGTCTGGATCAATAATGCCCAGATTGACATCCGGTTGATCGGCATCAAAGGCAGCACCAGGGAAGCCTGATGCGCGAGGCGACAGCGCAATGGTCAAGGTCTGAACGTCATTCCGCAGCCTGTTTGGCGAGACGGTCCTCAACCTGCGGGGGAGGCTTGGTGGTTGGGCCGCGGCTCCAGTCGGACATCGCGTTCGCGAGCTTGTCGAGATAGACATACACCACCGGGGTCGTGAAAAGCGTCAGGGCTTGGCTCACGATCAAGCCGCCGACCATGGCATAGCCGAGTGGCTGCCGGATCTCGGAGCCGGTGCCGGTACCTAGCATCAGCGGCACCCCGCCGAGCAGCGCCGCCATCGTCGTCATCATAATCGGACGAAAGCGTAGCAACGCCGCCTTGCGGATCGCCGCTTCCGCTTCGATATGTTCGTCGCGTTCAGCGACAATTGCGAAATCCACCAGCATGATGCCGTTCTTCTTCACGATACCGATCAGCAGAATGATTCCGATCAGCGCGATCAGGCTGAAATCGAAGCCGAATGCCATCAGGATCGCCAGCGCACCCACTCCAGCCGAGGGCAGGGTTGAGAGGATGGTCAGCGGATGGATATAGCTCTCGTAGAGAATGCCGAGGATCAGATAGACCACGATCAGGGCCGCGACGATCAGTAGCGGTACCGTGGACAGCGACTGCTGAAACGCCTGTGCTGTGCCCTGGAAAGTCCCCCGCAGCGTGGCTGGGGCATTTAGCTCCTGCATCGCGGCCTGTACGGCGTCGGTCGCCTGGCCGAGTGCCACGCCTTGAGCGAGATTGAAGCTGATGGTAATGGCCGGGAACTGGCCCTGATGGCTGATCGAGAGAGGTCGCACCGGGACTGTCGTCCATTTGACGAAAGCGGAGAGCGGCACTTGGTCGCCGGTGGTCGGCGACTTGATGTAGATTTTATCGAGCGTATCGAGCTTGCCTTGCAGCTCCGGCAGGATTTCCAAGATGACATGATAGCTGTTCAGCTGCGTGAAGAACTGTGCGATCTGCCGCTGACCGAATGAATCATAAAGCGTGTCATCGATCAGCTGCGGCGAGATACCGAAGCGCGAGGCGTTGTCGCGATCTATGCTGAGCGTCAGCGTCGTGCCTTTGGTTTGCTGGTCGGTGGCGACGTCACGCAATTCCGGCAAGGTCTGCATCTTGGCGAGGATCTTTGGCGCCCATTCGTTCAGCTCGGCGAGATTGGAGTCTTGCAGTGTATATTCGAACTGTGTGCGGGTTGCGCGACCGCCGAGGCGAACATCTTGTGCCGCTTGCATAAACAGCCTTGCACCTTCGACTTTCTCGAGCTGGGGTCTCAGCCGCGCGATGATCTGCTGCGCCGAGGCTGAGCGCTCGTCGCGGGGTTTGAGCGTGATGAACATCCGGCCGGTATTGAGTGCGCCGTTATTGCCGCCGATCGCCATGGCGACGGTGGCGACATCGGGATCGGCCTGCACGATCTTGCCGAGCTCTTCCTGATGTTTGCGCATATCGGCGAACGAGATGTCCTGCGCGGCCTCCGACGATGCGGTGATCAGGCCCGTATCCTGCTGCGGGAAGAACCCTTTCGGGATGATGACGAATAGATAGACGGACAGCGCCACCGTGGCGAAGAACACCATCAGCGTGGTCAGCCGCCAGCGCAACACGATGTCGAGCCCGCGTTCATAGGCACGCAGCATGGCATCGAACACATTCTCGCTCATCTGGTAGAAGCGGCCGTGTCTGGCGTGCTTTTCGTCGCGCAGGAAGCGCGAGGCCATCATTGGGGTCAGGGTCAGCGAGACGACCAGCGACACGAAGATCGCCATGGTCAGGGTGATGGCGAATTCGCGGAAAAGGCGGCCGATGATGCCGCCCATCAGAAGCAGCGGAATTAGCACGGCGACGAGCGAGATGGATATCGATACGATGGTGAATCCGATCTCGCCGGCTCCCTTGAGGGCAGCAGCCATGGGCGTCTCGCCTTCCTCGATATAGCGGGTGATGTTTTCCAGCATCACGATGGCATCGTCGACCACGAAACCGACGGAGATAGTGAGGGCCATCAGCGAGAGATTGTCGAGCGTATAGCCGAACACCCACATCAGCGCGCATGCGCCGAGCAGCGCCAGTGGCACCGTGATGCTGGGAATGATGGTCGCCCAGACATTGCGCAGAAAGATGAAGATCACCATCACCACGAGGGCAATGGTGAGCATCAATGTGAACTGCACATCCTGCACCGCGGCTCGGATGGTCTCGGTACGATCGCTCAGTACCTTGATCTTCACCGCCGGAGGGATCGCCGCGACGAGACGCGGCAGTTCGGCCTTGATCTTGTCGACGGTGTCGATGACGTTGGCGCCGGGTTGCTTGAAGATCACCAGGAACACGCCGCGCTTGCCATTGGCCCAGGCCGCCTGCTTGGCATCCTCGGGGCCGGTCACCGCGTGGCCGATATCGCGGACGCGCAGCGGACCGCCATTGCGATAAGCGATGATAACGTCGTTCCAGTCTTTCGACTCCGGCAACTGGTCGTTGGCATAAATCGTATAACTGCGCGTGGCGCCGTCGATATTGCCCTTCGGGCTATCGACTGTCGTGACGGCCAGCTGGGTGCGGATGTCTTCGAGGCCGAGGCCTTTGGTGACGAGTTTGGCAGGATCGATCTGGATACGGATCGCCGGTTTCTGTTGACCGCCGATGGTCACCTGGGCCACGCCATTGATCTGGCTGATCTGTTGGGCGAGCTGCGCATCGACGCTGTCGCTCACGGTCGTGATCGGCAGCGTGTCGGATGTCGCCGATAGCAGCATGATCGGCGAGTCCGCGGGGTTCACCTTGCGATATGTCGGCGGCAAGGGGAGGCTCTTCGGCAATTGGCCGCTGGCGGCATTGATGGCGGCCTGCACGTCATTGGCGGCGCCGTCGATGGAACGGCTGAGATCGAACTGGATCGTCACCGCCGCTGTGCCGAGCGAACTGGTGGACGTCATCTGCGCCACACCGGGGATTTGCGCGAATTGCCGTTCAAGCGGCTGCGCCACGGACGATGCCATGGTCTCGGGGCTGGCGCCGGGCAGCGTGGCCGAAATCTGGATGGTCGGGAAATCCACTTGCGGCAGCGGTGCCACCGGGAGCATGGGATAGGAGACGAGGCCAACGAACAGGATGCCGGCCATCAGGAGCGATGTGGCGATCGGGTAGCGGATGAACGGTGTTGAGATGCCCCCGTTCATGGCTCACTGCTCCTTCGCGACATCGGCGGATGCCACAGCAGACGCGACCACCGAGCCCGGCTGCACTTTGTATTGGCCGGCAACGATCACGCGGTCGCCGGGGGCTAGACCCTCGTCGATGACCGTGCGGCCATCGATGGAGCGGCCGACCTTGATCTTGCGGACCTCGGCCTTGCTGTTGGTGCCGACCGCGAAGGCATAAAGGCCGTCGGGGCCGTGCTGCACGGCATCGTCCGGTACGACGGTGGCATTCTGAAGCGTTGTTACCAGCAGACGTGTGGAGACCGAAAGGCCGGGCCACAACACATGATCCTTGTTGTCGAACACTGCCTTCAGACGGATCGTCCCGCTGGTCGTATCGACCTGATTGTTGACGACGGCGAGCGTGCCCTTCGACAGCAACCGCTTGCCGTCGCTTGTATAGGCATCGACTTCCAACGGATGCGCGGCAAGCTGCGCGTTGATATCAACGAGATGTTGCTCGGGCGCGGTAAAGATCACCGCGATCGGTTCGATCTGCGCGATGGTGACAATGCCTGTCTGGGTCGAGGCGTTGACGATGTTGCCTTTGTCGACCTGGCGGAAGCCGACGACACCGGCAATCGGCGCTTTCACGGTCGTATAGTCGAGTTGCGTTTGCGCATTGGCAATCGCGGCTTCATCCGCCGCGATCTGCGCAGTCAGCTGCTGCACCGTGGAACGCTGGGTGTCGGTCTGCTGCTTCGTCGCGAATTCGCCGAGTTTTGTATAGCGCTGCAGATCGAGATTGGCATTGGCGAGATTGGCTTCGTCCTGTGCTTTCTTCGCCTTGGCTTGATCCAGCGTGGCCTGGAAGGGGCGGGGATCGATCTGCGCGAGCAAATCACCTTCCTTGACGATCTGCCCCTCGGTGAAAGCGATGCGGTCAATCTGGCCATCGACGCGCGTCCGCACAACGACGGTGTTGAAGCCTTGCACGGTGCCGAGCCCGGTCAGATAGACGGGGAAATCCGATCTTTCGACTGACGCGATCTTGACCGGAATGGGCGCAGGGCCGCGGCGTTTGTCCGCCTGTGCCTGCGCGCTGCTGCCATTGTAATGCCGCAAGGCCGCGTAGCCGCCCCCGGCCAAAACGGCCAGCAAAATCAGGCTGATCCAGCGAAAGCGGGGGCGCATGGTCATAAGCGGCTCTTTCGGCTTGCGGCAACTGTGCGGCGCGGATCATTTTACCCGGTCCGGTTGCAGCTTCGGAGCCAGTTAAAAACCCGGTTCAATTCTGTAAACACACGACCGCTTGAGAATGTTCATCATTGCAAAAACTTCATGTATTCAAGTGTTTCTGCATATTTCCGCCGCTGACAATCGGGGTCGTATGATCTGGCATGACGATGCGGAATGCTGCGCGGCCAGCCTTGGACTGAGCAATCGTCAATTGACCGCACTTGCGCGTTTTTTGCGCGCAATGCCCCGAAAACGATGCGGCGTCCTTGCGGTGCTCCAGTGGCGTTCTTGAGGCAGCCGAAAGAGGCGCGCGCAGTTTAGAATGATTTTGATCTGGAGCTATTCAAGCGGAATTGAGTCCATTGGTGTGGGCAAACGACCCACGATGCAGTTAAGGACATGACGGGTTCGCAGTCGCGGTATTGCCGTGAGCGCATCACAAGCCATTTCTGGGTCACGCAGCCTTATGACGATGCCCGTTACAGTTACATGTTCAGCTTCGTCACCGGGTGACGGCGTAGGTGAGGATGCTTACGCGAGCTTAGCCTGGACTGCTTTGGGACCGCGGTTCGTGAAGGCTGTGAAAGCAGCCATGCACGACGCGGCTTCTGTGAGCGGGCGCGCTGTGATACGGCATGAATACCCACGGCGCGCGTTCTCTGGGGATGGCGGCGCGCTGCGCTTGCGTGCCGGACGCGGCGAACCTGAAACGGCCGCATTGGCCGTGTTGATCGACATTCCGTCTGCTACTGGGCCGAGGTATCATCTTGTTTAGAAACGTTCTTAAGTTGCTGGCGCTGCTAGCGACGGTCTGGTTCGCATCACCGCTCATCGCGCAGCAGGCGACACCGCCTGCGGCTCCGTCAACGACTGCGCCGGTCACGTCGAATGCTCCGTCAGCGCCGGCGCTCGCGGGCCCGGCAGCAGCAGAGATCGCCAAAGCGCCGGTGGCGACCGGCGAGCACGATCTGTCCCCATGGGCGATGTTCATGGGCGCCGATATCATCGTCAAGGCCGTCATGGTCGGTCTCGCGCTTGCCTCGGTGCTCACCTGGACGGTCGGCATCTTCAAGTTCATGGAGCTGACCTATTCGACCAACCGCCTGAAGAGCGCGCTCCGCAAGATCGGCGAGTCGCGTTCGCTCGCGGAAGCGCAGATGGCGCTCGGCGACAGGGGGACAGTGCTGTCGCGTCTGCTCGCCGCTGCGATGCGCGAAGGCAAGATGTCGGCCGGCATTTCCAGTGACGAGGGCATCAAGGAACGCGCGGCGTCGAGCTTCGGCGAAATCGTACGCGCCGAGGGCCGCAAGGTCCGCACCGGCATGGGCGCGCTCGCGACCATCGGCGCGATCTCGCCTTTCGTCGGACTGTTCGGCACCGTCTGGGGCATCATGAACAGTTTTATCGGCATCTCGAAGTCGCAGACGACAAACCTTGCCGTGGTTGCGCCCGGCATTGCCGAAGCGCTGCTCGCCACCGCGATCGGTCTCGTCGCGGCGATCCCGGCGGTAATCATCTACAATCACTTTGCCCGCGTGACGAGGAACTACATGGAAATCGTCGGCCGCGCGCAGGGCGCCTCGGCGCGTCTGCTCTCGCGTGATCTCGATCGCACCCATTCCAGCGCTCACATGCGCGCAGCGGCTGAATAATCATGGGTATGTCGCTTTCGGAAGGTTCCGGTGACGACGATTTCGAGGAAAACCACGAAATCAACGTTACCCCCTTCATCGACGTCATTCTGGTGCTGCTGATCATCTTCATGGTGGCGGCGCCGCTGTCGACCGTGGACCTGCCGATCAACCTGCCGACCTCCACCGTGGCGCCGCAGAAGAAGCCGGACAAGCCGACCTATGTCAGCATCAAGCCGGATCTCGCGGTCGCCATCGGCGAGGACATGGTTCGCCGTGTCGATCTGGTCAGCCGTCTCGATGCCATGGATAACGGCAACAAGGACCGGCCGATCTTTCTGCGTGTCGATCGTGCGGTGCCCTACGGCGAGTTCTTCGACGTGATGGAGCGCCTGCGCGCGGGCGGTTATACCAAGACCAAACTCGTCGCGCTGGAAGGCGTGGCTGCCACGCCGGGCGCAGCGCCCGCGTCGGGAGCGACGCCGCCGGCCGCGTCGCAGCCCTGACGTCGGAACGGTTATGTCGGAGCTCGATCGAAACACCTCCTGGCGCATGTGGCTGATCGCGGCGGTCTGTGCCGTGACGCTGCATGTCGGCGGCATTGCCGCCGCCGTCTATGAGATGCAGCAGGACGCGGACGACGACGGTCTCGGCGCCAATGCCATCGAAGTCGGCATGGAGATGGTGTCGCCGGACGTCGAGCAGACCGATCTGCCGCAGGGGCCGGACTCCGAAGCTTCGGCAGCTTCTCCTGCGGTGCAGGAGCAGAAGGCTGTCGAGAAGGAAAGCGACCTTCCTAAGGAAACGCCGCACGAGAGTGAAGAGCCGGATATGGCTGTCACCGAGAACAAGGCGAACAAACCCGAGGAAGAGACACCGGAGAAGGCTCAGAAGCAGCAGCAGGCCTCGCAGGAATCCGTGGCATCGGAAGCCGCCGCCCAGCAGAAGCTCGATGAGTCGAAGACCGGCGAGAAGGCACAAGCCGTCAATGCCGGCATGGGTACGGACAAGAAGCGCCTGTCCACCGTCTGGGCCAAGCAGCTCAGCGCCTATCTCGAGAAGAACAAGCGTTATCCCGCGGAACGCCAGCAGAAGGCGGCCGAGGTGATGGTGAATTTCGAGATCGACCGCGTCGGCAAGGTTCTGGCGGTTCGCGTGGTGAAGGGCTCCGGCGATGCCGCCTTCGATGAGGCGGCCGTCGCGATGGTCCGTCGCTCCGACCCGCTGCCGCCGCCGCCGGCTCTGATCGCCGATGACGGGCTGAGCTTTACGGTGCCGGTGATCTTCCGGGTGAAGAAGGGGTAGGGCTGGACGGTATCTCTTGTTGCCGATCTGTACCGCAGCTCTTGATCTGAGCAACTCGCTCCATTGTCATCGCCCGGCTTGACCGGGCGATCCAGCAGACACCGATATTTGTGATGATGCCGCAACGCTTGCGTTGACTGGATCCCCACTTTCGCGGGGATGACAGTCGGGAGCGTAGACGGTCTCAATACGTCGCGCGGCCGCCCGAGATATCGAACACGGCGCCCGTCGAGAACGCGCAGTCTTCGGACGCCAGCCATGCCGCCATTGCGGCGAGTTCCTGTACCAGCACGAAGCGGCCTTTCGGAATCTTCGACAGCATGAAGTTGATGTGCTGTTCGGTCATCTGATCGAAGATCGCCGTCTTCGCTGCTGCCGGCGTGATTGCATTCACATTGATCTCGGTGCTGGCCAGCTCCTTGCCGAGCGATTTTGTCAGAGCGATCAGACCCGCCTTCGATGCCGAGTAATGCGAGGCGTTGGGGTTGCCTTCCTTGCCGGCGATGGAGGCGATGTTGACGATGCGGCCGTAATTCTGTTTCAACATCACCGGCACCACGGCCTTGCAGCACAGGAACGGGCCGTCGAGATTGATGCGCATCACTTTGCGCCAGTCGTCGTAATCGATCTCCCACACCGGCTTGTTGAAGCCGGTGATGCCCGCATTGTTGACCAGGATGTCGATCTGGCCGAATTCCTGCAGGGTCGCATCGCGGCCTGCATCGATCGAGGCGGTGTCGGTTACGTCGACCTTGAGGGCGATGACGGCGTCGCCGATCTCGCGGGCAGTCTTCACCGCGAGATCGATGTCATGATCCCAGATCGCGACCTTGGCGCCGGAGGCGACGAAGCGTTCGGTGACGGCGCGGCCAAAGCCCTGGGCGCCGCCGGTGACCACGGCACAGCGGCCGGAGAGGTCGATCTTGTTCATGAGGCGATATCCTGTTCTGATCTGGTGTCCCTCATGGTGAGGAGGCGCGACTTGTCCGCCGAAGCTCGAAGAGCGAAGGCGGAAGCGCCGTCTCGAACCATGAGCTGGTTAGGCTCTGAGTACCCGGCCATCCTTCGAGACGCCGCTGTGCGGCTCCTCAGGATGAGGGATGGAGTGTGTTGTCCGCTCCTCAAGTTTCGAAGTTACAGCGTCCAGCCGCCGTCGATGATGTGAGCGACTCCGGTGGTGAAGGCGCTTTCGTCGCTGGCGAGATAGAGCGCGAGATTGGCGATCTCGTCTGCGGTGCCGAGACGGCCCATGGGCTGGCGGCTCACAAACATCTCGCGCCCGTTCGGACCTGCGGCGGCGGCGCGGTCGAGCATCGACGGGGTCTCGATGGTGCCGGGGCAGATGGCGTTACAGCGGATGCCCTTGGTGATGTAGTCCACCGCGACCGCGCGGGTGAGGGCGGCGACGGCAGCTTTGGTGGCGCCATAGACGTAGCGATTCGGCGCGGCCTTGAAGACACCGGCGGCGGAGGAGATGTTGACGATCGAGCCACGGCCACGCGCGAGCATGCCGGGCAGGAAGGCCCGGATGGTCCGGTGCATCGACTTGACGTTCAGGTCGAAGGAGAAATCCCAGTCGGCATCGGAACAGTTCAACGCATCGCCATGATGCACGAAGCCGGCGGCGTTGAGCAGGATGTCGATGTCGCCGACCTTCTTGGCCATGGCTTCGACGGCGGCCGTGTCGCGGACGTCGAGCTTGGCGGTCTCTGCGACGCCGTCCTTTGTGAGGAGTGCGACGCCTTTCTCATCGATATCGGTGGCGATGACGGTGGCGCCTTCCCGCGTGAAAGCGAGAGCACAGGCGCGGCCGATGCCGACGGCGCCCGCCGTGACGAAGGCGCGTTTGCCCTTGAGGCGGTTGGACATGGGTGGTCTCCCTGAGGATGTTGTCTGTTTCTTGCTAGTGTTTTGCGCCGATCTCTCGCTCCCTCGCCCCGCACTTGCGGGGAGAGGGCGGGGTGAGGGGCTCTTGCTTTCTTTTTCGAAGCGTCGTTGAGGCTCCCCCTCACCCGACTTCCGCGCGCTGCGCGCACTCCAGTCGACCTCTCCCCGCAAGCGGGGAGAGGTTAAGATCAGTGATTATGCCGGGCCGTGCCGACCTTGCCGGCGATATCCCGATAGCGCGTGGCGAGTTCGAGGCATGCACCGGTGGATTGCTGGCCGACGGTGTTGCGATAGAGTTCCTGCCACGGCGTCTGATGCGCGGGATACTTGAAACCACCCTTGGCCATCAGCTCCGCACGGCGACGCTTCAGCTCCTCATCGGAGATCAGGATGTTCGCGCTGCCCTTGTTGAGGTCGATGCGCACCTTGTCGCCGGTTTGCAGGATGGCGAGACCGCCATTGGCCGCCGCTTCCGGCGAGGCGTTGAGGATCGACGGCGAGCCTGACGTGCCCGACTGGCGGCCGTCTCCGATGCATGGCAAGGAGAGAATGCCGCGTTTGATCAGCGCGGCCGGCGGCTGCATGTTCACCACTTCGGCGCCGCCGGGATAGCCGATCGGGCCGGTGCCGCGCACGAACAGGATGCAATGTTCGTCGATGTTCAGCGAGGCATCGTCGATGCGGTCATGATAGTCCTCCGGGCCCTCGAACACGATGGCGCGGCCCTCGAAGGCGTTGGGGTCCTTCGGATTGACCAGATAGCGCTCGCGGAATTCCTTGGAGATCACCGAGGTCTTCATGATGGCGGAATCAAAGAGATTGCCGCGCAGAACCAGGAAGCCCGCATCGGGAACGAGCGGCTTGTCGTAGGTCCAGATCACATCCTTGTCCGGCGCGGGCGCAGCGGCGCAGTTCTCGCCCATGGTCTTGCCATTGACCGTAATCGCATCCTCATGGATGCGCTTGTGCTTCATCAGTTCGCGCACCACCGCGGGCACGCCGCCGGCACGGTGATATTCCTCGCCGAGATAGAAGCCGGCGGGCTGCATGTTCACAAGCAGCGGCACATCATGGCCAACCTTCTGCCAGTCGTCGATATCGAGCTCGACGCCGATATGACGTGCCAGCGCGTTGATATGGATCGGCGCATTGGTAGAGCCGCCGATGGCGGAATTCACCACGATGCAGTTCTCGAACGCTTGTCGTGTGAGAATGTCGGAGGGTTTCAGATCTTCCCAAACCATGTCGACGATGCGCTGGCCGGTTTCATAGGCGATCTGGCCGCGCTCGCGATACGGGGCGGGAATGGCGGCGCAGCCGGGCAGCGACATGCCGAGTGCTTCCGCCAGCGAATTCATGGTCGAGGCGGTGCCCATGGTGTTGCAGTGACCGACCGACGGCGCCGACGACGCCACCAGCGTCATGAATTCCTCATAGTCGATCTCGCCAGCGGCAAGACGTTCGCGCGACTTCCACACCACGGTGCCGGAGCCGGTGCGCTGGCCGTCGTGCCAGCCATTCAGCATCGGGCCGCCGGAGAGCACGATGGCGGGCAGATTGACCGTCGCCGCCGCCATCAGGCAGGCCGGGGTGGTCTTGTCGCAGCCCGTGGTGAGCACGACGCCATCGAGCGGATAGCCGAACAGGACTTCCACAAGGCCGAGATAGGCAAGATTGCGATCAAGTGCCGCAGTGGGGCGCTTGCCGGTTTCCTGAATCGGATGCACCGGGAATTCCATCACCAGGCCGCCGGCCGCGGTGATGCCTTCGCGAACGCGCTTTGCCAGCTCGATATGATGGCGATTGCAGGGCGACAGGTCATTGCCGGTCTGGGCGATGCCGATGATCGGTTTGCCGGATTGTAGTTCGTGCCGCGTCAGGCCGTAATTGAGATAGCGCTCAAGATAGAGTGCCGTCATGCCGGGATTGTGGGGATCGTTGAACCATTCGCTCGAACGAAGTTTGCGCTTGGTTACCCCTGAAGTCGGCGAGGATGCAGTCGGCTTGGTCATCATTTCTCCCGCAGCGCACACATTTGTGATGTGTGCGTCGTCTCTTGATTGATCGCGAATGTTTGCACGGCATTGGATGCTGCGCAATGTTTGCATCCGCGAGATTTTTCTACGACTATGATCCAACGACATTCTACCAGAAATGCTGGTAGGATGTCTGACAAGTAAGAACAGGCGCCCCAGTTGTTCATCCTTTCTGGATGTTCATCGAAGGGTGTATCCCGCAGCGGGACTTTTGGGAGGGAAGTGTATGGCGTCCGTGCAGATTCACGACGTGCGTAAGTCTTTTGGCGGTTTTGAAGTGCTTCATGGCGTGTCCGTCCCGATCGAGGACGGCGAGTTTGTGGTGCTGGTCGGCCCGTCCGGCTGCGGGAAATCCACCTTGCTGCGCATGCTTGCGGGTCTGGAAAAGATCACCTCGGGCACCATTTCCATCGGGGACCGCGTCGTGAACGATGTCCAGCCGAAGGAGCGCGACATCGCCATGGTGTTCCAGAACTACGCGCTCTATCCGCATATGACGGTTGCCCAGAATATGGGCTTTTCGCTGAAGCTGCGCGGCGCCAGGCAGAGCGAGATCGACGAGAAGGTCAATCGTGCGGCAGATATTCTCGATCTGAAGCGTCTGCTCGATCGTTATCCCCGGCAGCTGTCGGGCGGCCAGCGCCAGCGCGTCGCCATGGGCCGCGCCATCGTGCGCGATCCCCAGGTGTTCCTGTTCGACGAGCCGCTGTCGAACCTCGATGCAAAGCTCCGCGTCGCCATGCGCGCGGAAATCAAGGAGTTGCATCAGCGGCTCAAGACCACGACCGTTTACGTGACCCACGACCAGATCGAGGCCATGACCATGGCCGATAAAATTGTGGTGATGCAGGACGGCATCGTCGAGCAGATGGGCGCACCGCTCGAACTCTACGATCATCCCGAGAACAAGTTCGTGGCCGGCTTTATCGGATCGCCGGCGATGAACTTCCTCGAGGGGACCCTGAAGGTGAATGGCAGCGCCTGGGTTGAGACGGCCAATGGCGCCAAGCTGCCGCTCGCCGGCACGCCGACGACCGCCGATGGCAAGACCGTGACCTATGGCATCCGCCCCGAACATCTCGAATTCGGCGATGACGGCATCGAGGCCGAGGTGGTGGTGGTGGAGCCGATGGGCTCGGAGACGCAGGTGGTGGCGCGCATCGGCACCCAGGACATCATCGCGATCTTCAGGGATCGTCGTCCTGTCGCGCCCGGCGACAAGATCCACCTGAAGCCGCGCGCGAATTCCGCGCACCTGTTCGACAAGGAGACGGGCAAGCGCGTCAACTGACGCGCATCTGCCTGCACGTGATTTTCAAGAACATTGGTCGATCAACGAACCAATATAACAGGGAGAAGACGCAAGATGACTGGATTTACCCCGGATCGCCGATCTCTGCTCAAAGGCGGCGCGGTCACGCTGGCCGCGGCGGCGACGATGTCGGCCGACCAGTTGCTCGGCTACGCCAAGGCGTGGGCGCAGGCTTCGCAGTGGAAGCCGGAAGCGGGCGCCAAGATCAATCTGCTGCGCTGGAAGCGCTTCGTCGAAGCCGAAGACGCCGCTTTCATGAAGATGGTCGATGCCTTCCAGAAGGCCACCGGCGTCACCGTCACCGTGTCCAACGAATCCTATGACGACATCCAGCCGAAAGCCTCGGTCGCCGCCAATACGGGACAGGGTCTCGACATGGTGTGGGGGCTGTACTCGCTGCCCTTCCTGTTCCCGACCAAATGTCTCGACGTCACCGATGTCGCCACCTATCTCGGCAACAAGGCCGGCGGCTGGGCGGAGTCCGGCAAGCAGTACGGCATGTATAACGGCAAGTGGATCGGCTTGCCCGTCGCGGCCACCGGCGGTCTGGTCAACTACCGCGTCGCCGCGGCCGAGAAGGCCGGCCACAAAACCTTCCCGGAAGATCTCGCCGGGTTCCAGGATCTCGTCAAAGGCCTGAACAAGAACGGCACCCCGGCCGGCATGGCGCTCGGCCACGCCTCGGGCGACGCCAATGGCTGGGTGCATTGGGCGCTCTGGGCCCATGGCGGCAAGATGATCGACAAGAACAACAAGGTGACGATCAACTCGCCGGAAACCGCCAAATCGCTGGAATATGTGAAGTCGCTCTATGACAACTTCATCCCCGGCACGGCGTCGTGGAACGATAGCTCGAACAACAAGGCCTTTCTCGCCGGTCAGCTGCATCTGACCACCAACGGCATCTCGGTCTATGTGACCGCGAAGAAGGAAGCTCCGCAGATTGCCGAGGACATGAACCACGCGCATCTGCCCAAGGGCATCGACGGCAAGCGCCGCGAACTGCATCTCGGTTTCCCTGTGCTGATCTTCACCTTCAGCAAGTTCCCGCAGGCCTGTAAGGCGCTGGCGGCGTTCATGATGGAGCCGGATCAGTTCAATCCGTGGGTGGAAGCGGCCCAGGGCTATCTGTCGCCGTTCCTGCTCGCTTATGAGAAGAACCCGATCTGGACCGCCGATCCGAAGAACACGCCCTATCGCGATGTGGCCTCGACGGCATCGACCCCGGCGGGCGAGGCGCAGATGAGCGAGAACGCGGCAGCCGCGATCGCCGACTTCGTGCTCGTCGACATGTACGCCAATTACTGCACGGGCCGTGAGGACGTGAAGACCGCGATGGCGTCGGCCGAGCGGGCTGCGAAGCGCATCTTCCGCTGAGTACGGTTGCCGGCGCGGAGCGACCCGCGCCGGCCACTTTTCTGCAGCCGGCACAAGCCGGCCTGAACAATGATGGGAATGGGAATGCCGGAGATCGACTACAAGACCATTTTGCCCGACGGCTGGAGCCGGCCCCGCGGTTTTGCGCATGCGGTGGTATGCGGTGGCACGCGCAGCGTCCGTATCTCCGGACAGCTCGGCAAGAAGGACGGACAGGGCGACGTCGCCGCGTCCTCGGATTTCGGCACGCAATGGCGTTACGCCATGGAAAACCTCGTTACCGTGCTGAAGGCCGCGGGCGGCGAGCCCAAGCAGATCGTGATGCTGCGCGCCTATGTCACCGATATCGAAGCCTTCAAGTCCTCCGGCGCCGCCATCGGCGAGGCCTGGGGCGCGACGCTCGGCAAGCATTTTCCGGCGATGACGCTGGTGCAGGTCTCCGCGCTGATCGATCCGCACGCACGTGTCGAGATCGAAGGCGAAGCGATCCTGCCGTAACATTCGACTGGAGCTTTCTGAGTATGACGACGATCCAGACATCGATGCCGGTGGGGAAGGTGATCCCCAAAACCTCGGCCTGGGACCGGCTGCGGGTCAACCGCAACTGGCTCGCCCTGTGGTTCATGTTGCCGGCCGCTGCGTTTCTGCTGCTGTTTCTCGCTTACCCGCTGTTTCTCGGCGTCTGGATGAGCTTTACCGACGACCGCATCGGTCGCGGCGGCGTCTTTGTCGGCCTCGAAAACTATGAGTGGCTGCGCGACGACTCGATCTTCTGGCTCTCGGTCTTCAACACGCTGCTCTATACGCTCGTGGCGTCGGCCATCAAATTCGCCGTTGGCCTCTATCTCGCGCTGCTGCTCAACCGGCACATGCCGTTCAAGGCGCTGATCCGCGCTGCCGTGCTGATCCCGTTCATCGTGCCGACGGTGCTGTCTGCCATCGCCTTCTGGTGGATCTACGACTCGCAATTCTCGATCATCTCCTGGTCGCTGATCAAGCTCGGCATCATCGACAGCAACATCAATTTCCTCGGCGACAGCACCTGGGCGCGCGCCAGTGTGATCTTCGCCAACATCTGGCGCGGTGTGCCCTTCGTCGCCATCACGCTACTGGCCGGTCTGCAGACCGTGTCGCCCTCGCTCTACGAGGCCGCGGTGCTGGATGGCGCTACCTCGTGGCAGCGCTTTCGCTACATCACCTATCCCTTGCTGACCCCGATCATCGCCGTTGTGATGACCTTCTCGGTACTGTTTACCTTTACCGACTTCCAGCTGATCTGGGCGCTGACTCGCGGAGGTCCCGTCAATGCAACGCATCTGATGGCGACGCTCAGCTATCAGCGCGGCATTTTGTCGGGTCGTCTCGGCGAGGGGGCTGCGATCGCCACCGCCATGATCCCGTTCCTTCTGGCAGCCATCGCTATTTCGTGGTTCGGCATGCAGCGCCGCAAGTGGCAGCAGGGTACTGACAATGACTGATGCAATCGCAGATACCGCGCGCACGGCGCCGCTGAAGCTCGAGAAAGACGATCACACCGAGGGCATGGCCTATCTCGAATCCGTGCCACGCCGGATCGTCACGCTCTACATTCCGCTGTTCATCATCGTGGTGATCCTGCTGTTCCCGTTCTACTGGATGGCGCTCACCGCCATCAAACCGGACGAGCAGTTGATCGACATGGAGCGGTTCAATCCGTTCTGGGTGGTCAAGCCGACCTTCAAGCACATCCAGAAACTGCTGTTCGAGACCAATTATCCGCAGTGGCTCTGGAATACGATGTATGTGGCGGCGGCGGCGACCTTCCTGTCCATCGTCGCCAGCGTGCTGGCCGCCTATGCCATCGTGCGGCTACGCTTCCGTGGCGCCGAGACAGTGGGCGCGTTGATCTTCATGGCCTATCTGGTGCCGCCGTCGATCCTGTTCATTCCGCTGGCCTCGGTGATCCAGGCCTACGGCCTGTTCGACTCGCCGCTGTCGCTGATCCTGGTCTATCCGACGCTCTTGATCCCGTTCTCGACATGGCTGCTGATGGGCTACTTCAAGACCATCCCGTTCGAGCTGGAAGAATGCGCCCTGATCGACGGCGCCTCGCGCTGGCAGATCCTGGTCAAGATCATCATTCCACTGGCGGTGCCCGGCCTGATCTCGGCCTTCATCTTCTCCTTCACGCTGTGCTGGAACGAGTTCATCTATGCGCTGACCTTCCTGCAATCGACCCAGAACAAGACGGTGCCGGTGGCGATCGTCAACGAGTTCGTCGATGGCGACATTTACAAATGGGGCTCGCTGATGGCCGGCGCACTGGTCGGCTCATTGCCGCTGGTGATCCTGTATGCTTTCTTCGTCGAGCACTATGTTTCGGCAATGACCGGCGCCGTGAAAGAGTAGGGTCACTTGCTCCATCACACATAACCCTCATCCTGAGGAGCACGCGGAAGGCGTGCGTCTCGAAGGATGGCGGCGGAGTTCCCCATCTCATGGTTCGAGACGGCGCTTCGCGCCTCCTCACCATGAGGGGCCGAGTTTAGTTCAAGAACAAGAAACAGGGATAATCCGATGCACATCCTCATTCTCGGCGCCGCCGGCATGGTCGGCCGCAAGCTTGCCGAACGTCTGGTGAAAGACGGCCGCCTCGGCAACCGCGACATCACTCGCATGACCCTGCAGGATGTGGTGGCGCCGCAGAAGCCCGCAGGTGCCTCGATCCCTATCGAGCTGGTGACGTCGGACTTCGCCGATCCCAACACCGCCGCGCCGTTGCTGACGCACAAGCCGGAAGTGATCTTCCATCTCGCGGCCATCGTATCGGGAGAGGCCGAGGCCGATTTCGACAAGGGCTATCGCATCAATCTCGATGGGACCCGCTATCTGATCGACGCCATCCGCGCTGTTGGCGGTGGCTACAAGCCACGTCTCGTCTTCACCTCGTCCATCGCCGTGTTTGGTGCCCCGTTCCCGGAGAAGATTGGCGACGAGTTCTTCCACACGCCGCTGACGTCCTACGGCACCCAGAAATCGATCTGTGAAATGCTGATCGCCGACTACACCCGCAAGGGGCTGCTCGACGGCATCGGCATCCGCCTGCCGACCATCTGCGTGCGCCCGGGCGCACCCAACAAGGCGGCTTCCGGCTTCTTCTCCAACATCATCCGCGAGCCGCTGGCTGGCAAGGAGGCGATCCTGCCGGTGTCCGAGGATGTCCGTCACTGGCATGCATCGCCGCGTTCCGCTGTCGGCTTTCTCGTCCATGCCGGCAGTATGAATCTCGAAGCGATGGGCCCACGGCGCAATCTCTCGATGCCCGGCATGTCCGTCACCGTCGGCGAGCAGATCGCGGCGCTGCAGCGTGTTGCCGGCAAGAACGTGGTCGGCCGCATCAAGCGCGAGACCGATCCGATCATCACCGGTATCGTCTCCGGCTGGCCGCGCGATTTCGACACTGCGCGGGCACTGAGCCTCGGCTTTACTACCGCCGAAAAGACCTTCGATGACATCATCCGCATCCATATCGAGGATGAACTCGGCGGAAAGTTCGTCGATTGAGGTCGGGACGTCGCTCCGCCTAGCGGCAGGGCTATTGGCCTGCATGGTTCGAGACGCCCGCTTTGCGGGCTCCTCACCATGAGGGTCTTCTACAGCGTCATACTCCGCCCTCATCCTGCGGAGCCGCGCAGCGGCGTCTCGAAGGATGGCTGCGGGATGCTTCTCCCGCAGCGACGTTTTCCGCCCCCCGAAATCACAAGCGCCGTTCGGTGCCTGCTTGAACGGGATAGCCCTCATGCTCACGGAGCAGTGCATTCGGGGGGATTTTCCTGTAAGCGCTCACTTCACACGCTCAGCGTGGTCGACGTGGACGATCAAATAGCAGGAGGAATGTATGCCGGCTCTGCCGCTCTCGGGCATCAAGGTTATCGATATGACTCGGGTGCTCGCCGGCCCGATCGCCGGTCAGATGCTTGGCGATTTCGGCGCCGAAGTCATCAAGATCGAACGCCCAGGAACCGGCGACGATTCCCGTGCATTCGGCCCTCCTTATCTGCACGACCCGGAAGGGAGCAGGCGAGACAATTCCTTCTATCTCTGCGCCAACCGCAACAAGAAGTCGGTCACGGTCAATGTGGCCAAGCCTGAAGGCCAGGAGATCATTCGCGAGCTCGTCAAGACGGCCGACGTGTTGCTGGAGAACTACAAGGTCGGCGACCTCAAGCGTTATGGCCTCGACTACGACACGATCAAAGCCATCAACCCGCGTATCGTCTACTGCTCGGTGACGGGCTTCGGACAAACCGGTCCCTATGCGACGCGCGCCGGCTATGATGCCATCCTGCAGGCAATGGGCGGTCTCATGAGCGTCACCGGCCACCTCGACGGCGAACCGGGAGAGGGGCCCATGAAGGTCGGTCCCTCGATCGTGGATTACATGACCGGCCTGAACGCCACCATCGGCGTGATGTCGGCGCTCTATCACCGCGACGCCGGCGGCGGCGAGGGACAGCATATCGATGCCTGTCTCTTCGACACGGTGATTGCCTCCCTGTCGCACTGGCTGCAACCCTATCTCATCAGCGGCAAAGTTCCGCCGCGCCGCGGCACCTGGGGCAATGGCGGCATGCCCGCCGGTGTGTTCCGTTGTACCGATGGCGAGATCATGATCGTCAATGGCAATGACGGCCAGTTTCAGCGGACATGCGAAGTGCTCGGAGAGCCGGATCTGGCCAAGGATCCGCGCTTCCTGAAGAACAACGATCGTGTCCAGCATGGCAGGGAGATTATGGCCATCTTCGCCGGTCTTTTCCTGAAGCAACCCGTCGCCTATTGGCTGGAGCGTCTGGAGGCGGTCGGCGTACCATCCGGCCCGATCAACGATTTCGATCAGGTTTTCGCTGATCCTCATGTGAAGTCCCGCGGAATGCGGGTGAGCTCGAACCATCCCTTCGAGTCGGCCCTTCCGCTCATACGAAATCCGCTGATGTTTTCGGGCACGCCGGTTACCGAGTATCGCGCACCGCCGCTTCTCGGCTCCAATACGGACGAAATCCTGGCTGACATCGGCTATGACGGAGAACGGATCGGCGCGCTGAGGAAGATGGGCGTCGTCTAGAGCGTTCTTATATTGAAGCGATCCACTGTCCTCATGGTGAGGAGCGCGCCGCTTGGCGCGCGTCTCGAACCATGAGATGTTCAGCTTCTGAGCGTGAGGCCATCCCTTGCGAATGGCTATGCCATTCGCTGGGAGACGCGGTCGAAAACGACCGCTCCTCAGCATGAGGGCCGAGTGTAAGTTGCCGATTCATCTCAAAGTGAATTTGCTCTAGGCCAGTCACATTGATCGAGGTTTCGATGCGGATCGCCAGCATCGGCGAATGCATGATCGAGCTACGTCAGATGCCCGGCGGGCACCTGACGCGGTCCTTTGGCGGCGACACGCTCAATACGTCCGTCTATCTGGCGCGGCTGGGCGCCAGCGTCGACTACGTCACCGCGCTCGGCGACGATCCCCTCAGCGACGAAATGATCGCAGGCTGGCGGGACGAGGGGATCGGCACCGAACGCGTGCTACGCCTCCAGGGCAAGCTTCCCGGCCTTTACATGATCGAGACCAATGCAGCCGGTGAGCGCCGTTTCTATCACTGGCGCGATGCTTCGGCGGTGCGCGGGTTGATGAACCGCCCGGAGACGGAGGCGCTGCTGGCCGCCCTCGCCAGATACGACCTCATCTATCTCTCGGCCATCACGCTGTCGCTGTTCGATGCGGCCGGACGCGATCGCCTGATCGCAGCGCTTCAGCATTGTCGTGCCTCGGGTGTCCGCGTCGCCTTCGATACCAATTTTAGGGCCCGTGGCTGGCCCGATCTCGATTTGGCGCGTAAGGCATTCGCGCGGGCCTTTGCCGCGTCGGATATCGTGCTCGCTTCGGTCGAGGATTTGTCCGTGCTGTATCCGGATGACGGCGAGGACGCCTTGCTCGACCGGATCTATGCCGATGAGCTCGTGCTCAAGCTCGGGACGCCTGCGAGTGTCGTATGCATGAATGGCAAGGCGACGCGCGTCGAGGCGCAGCCGGTGACGGGCACGGTTGTCGATACCACAGCCGCGGGCGACAGTTTTGCGGCGGCCTATCTTCATGCGCGGCTGAACGGCTCCGAGCCGGTGGCCGCCGCAAAAGCTGGCCACTATCTTGCTGGCACGGTCGTCTGCCATCCCGGCGCGATCATCCCGCGCGCGGCGATGCCGGATATGAGAGGGCTAACATCATGACCGATATTGCCAGCCGTCAGGACGATCTGCGCAAGATGCTGACTGCCGCGAAGGTCATTCCGGTGCTGACAATCGAACGTGTCACCGACGCCGTGCCGCTCGCGCATGCGCTGGTCGCAGGCGGCGTACACACGTTGGAGATCACGCTGCGCACAGCTGCGGCGGTCGAAGCAGCGAAAGCGGTGATCGCCGAAGTGCCCGACGCCATCGTCGGCATAGGCACGGTACTCTCCGCCGCCGATTTTGAACGGGCGCAGAAGCTCGGCGCGCGTTTCACCGTCAGCCCGGGAGCGACGCCGGCTTTGCTCGAAGCGGCAGCCAAAAGCGATCTTCCACTGTTGCCTGGCGTCGCCACAGCCTCCGAAGTCATGCTGGCCCGTGACTACGGTTTTGACACGCTCAAATTCTTCCCGGCCGAGCAGGCCGGCGGGCGCGCGATGCTGCGGGCATGGACGGGGCCTTTCCCCGATCTGCGGGTGTGTCCGACCGGCGGTATCACCGAGGCGAATGCGGCAGAATGGCTCGGCGAACCCCATGTGCTCGCGGTCGGCGGCTCCTGGATCTGCCCGGTGGCGTCCGTTCGGGCTGGGGACTGGGTGGGCATAACGGCCATGTGCGCGCGGACGATGAAAAGCCTGTCACCGCGCTGAGGCCGCGCTATATCTATCGCAACTGCGAGATCGAAACCGGGAGAGAATCCATGACTGCCAGCATCGTAGGCTGGGCGCATATGCCCTTCGGAAAATTCGACGCCGAGACCGTGGAGAGCATGGTGGTGCGCGTTGCCACGGACGCGATGGCCGATGCCGGCATCTCGGCATCCGATGTCGATGAAATCGTGCTCGGTCATTTCAATGCTGGCTTCTCGCCGCAGGACTTTACCGCCTCGCTGGTGCTGCAGGCGGATCCGGCGCTGCGCTTCAAGCCCGCCACCCGCGTCGAGAATGCCTGCGCCACCGGTTCCGCCGCCGTGCATCAGGGCATCAAGTCGATCGCCGCCGGCACCGCGAAGATCGTGCTGGTGGTCGGCGTCGAGCAGATGACGAAGACGCCGGGGCCCGAGATCGGCAAGAACCTGCTGCGCGCTTCATACCTCCCGGAAGACGGCGAGACACCGGCAGGCTTTGCCGGCGTGTTCGGCGGCATCGCGCAAAAATACTTCCAGAAATACGGCGACCAGTCCGACGCGCTGGCGATGATCGCTGCCAAGAACCACGCCAATGGCGTCCACAATCCGTATGCGCAGATGCGCAAGGACTTTGGCTTCGAATTCTGCCGTTCCGAGAGCGACAAGAACCCGTTCGTCGCCGGGCCCCTGAAGCGCACCGACTGCTCGCTGGTGTCGGACGGCGCCGCGGCGCTGGTGCTGACCGATGCAGAGACGGCGAAGACCATGGGCAAGGCGGTGAATATCAAGGCCACCGGCCATGCGCAGGACTTCCTGCCGATGTCCAAGCGCGACATCCTCGCATTCGAGGGGTGCACCGTGGCGTGGCAGAAGGCGCTGAAGGCGGCCGGCGTCGAACTCGGCGATCTCTCGTTCGTCGAGACCCATGACTGCTTCACCGTCGCCGAACTGATCGAATATGAAGCCATGGGCCTGACGCCGCGCGGGCAGGGCGCACGCGCCATCAAGGAAGGCTGGACCCAGAAGGACGGCAAGTTGCCGGTCAATCCGTCCGGCGGCCTCAAGGCCAAGGGCCATCCGATCGGCGCCACCGGCGTCTCCATGCATGTGCTGAGCGCCATGCAACTGCTGGATCAGGCGCCCGAGGGGATGCAGATCAAGAACGCAAAACTCGCCGGCATCTTCAATATGGGCGGTGCCGCGGTGGCGAATTACGTCTCGATCCTCGAGCCCGCGAAGTAACGCGGGCTCGCCGGGATGAATGTCGCACAATGGTTGGCGGCGTCGGCGCGTCTGCATCCGCAGGCGCCGGCGCTGCTGAGGGGGACCGCCGTCGAGGCCGACTACGCCACATTCGCGCGCCGCGCTGCGGCGATCGGCGCGGGGCTTGCGCGCGACTACGACATCGAGCCCGGCGATCGTGTCGTGCTGTTCGCCTCGAACTGCACGCAATATCTCGAATGCCTCTATGCGGTGTGGTGGATCGGTGGCGTCGTCATCCCCATCAATGCCAAGCTGCATGGCCGCGAGGCGGCATGGATATCGGACAATGCCGGGGCGCGGCTCGCGATTGTCGATGACGATGGTCACGATGCGCTCGTCGCGGTGCAAGAAGACCTGCCGACATCAATGCAGATGTTGTCGGTGGAGAGCGAAACGTTTCGCGAACTGCAGCATGGCGAGCCGACCTCGATGGCGCCTCTTGCGCGTGAGGATAACGATCTTGCCTGGCTGTTCTACACATCGGGCACCACAGGCCGGCCGAAGGGCGTGATGCTGAGCCATGGCAATCTCGTCGCCATGTCCATGTGCTATCTCGCCGATGTCGACCCCGTGCATCAGAAGGATGCCATCCTCTATGCTGCGCCGATCTCGCACGGCGCCGGGCTCTACAATTTCATCCATGTCCGCATGGCCGCACGTCATGTCGTGCCGGAAAGCCAGGGCTTCGAGCCCGATGAAGTTCTGGTTATTGGCCGTGCGCTCGGCGATGTCGCGATGTTCGCTGCGCCAACCATGGTGCGCCGCCTCGTCGATGCCGCCAAGAAGCGTGGCGAGAGCGGCGACGGCATCCGCACCATCGTCTATGGCGGCGGGCCGATGTATCTCGCGGATATCCGCGATGCCATCGCGGTCATGGGGCAGCGCTTCGTGCAGATTTACGGTCAAGGCGAGTCGCCCATGACCATCACCTCTCTGTCGCGCGCGTTTCATGCGGATGTGGATCATCCGCGCTATCTCGAACGGCTGGCCTCGGTGGGACCGGCGCAGAGCGTGATGTCGGTGCGGATTACTGGCGCCGATGGTCAGCCGCTGCCGGTGGGTGAGACCGGCGAGGTCGAGGCCAAGGGGCCGGCGGTGATGCTGGGCTACTGGAATAACGACAAGGCCAATGCCGAGACGCTCCAGGACGGCTGGCTGCGCACCGGCGATGTCGGTCGGCTCGATGAGGACGGCTTCCTCACGCTGTCTGACCGCTCCAAGGACGTGATCATCTCCGGCGGAACCAACATCTATCCGCGCGAGGTGGAGGAAGCGCTGCTGACGCATCCCGCCGTGCGGGAAGTGTCGGCCATTGGCGTTGCCGAGCCGGACTGGGGCGAGATCGTTGTGGCCTGCGTGGTGCTGAACGATGGCGCCACGGCCGACGATGCCGCGCTCGACGCGCATTGCCTCGCCCATATCGCGCGCTTCAAGCGCCCGAAGCGCTATGTTTATCTGGATGCGCTGCCGAAGAACAATTACGGCAAGGTGCTGAAGACCGCATTGCGGGAGATGATGCGGAAGTAGGATGGGTAGAGCGGAGGCGCATGGCGCCGGAGCGAAACCCATCAACCGGCGGTCGTGAGGATGATGGGTTTCGCTGCGCTCTACCCATCCTACAGGTCCGTGGCGCCATCCCACGCATAAGGCTCCGCGCCCAGCGCCCTTGCGCCTGCAAAGCCGCTGCCGCTAAGACGAAGGCAATCACACGCTTTTCGGGAGCAAACAGCTTTGGCGGGACCACTTCACGGGATCAAGATCATCGACATGACCTCGGTGATGATGGGGCCTTACTGCACCCAGACGCTGGGCGACTATGGCGCCGATGTCATCAAGGTGGAGTCCCCCGATGGCGACGTGGTCCGCGCGATCGGACCGATGCGCAATCCCGGCATGGGGCCGATTTTTCTCAACACCAACCGCAACAAGCGCTGCGTCTGTATCGACCTCAAAAAGGAAGAGGGCCGCGAGGCGCTCCTGAAGCTGGTCGCGAGTGCCGACGTGCTGGTCTACAATGTCCGTCCGGCGGCAATGGTCCGGCTCAATCTCGGCTACGACGTGGTGTCGAAGATCAATCCACGCCTGATCTATGCCGGCGTGTTCGGTTTCAGCCAGGCTGGTCCCTATGCCGCCAAACCCGCTTACGACGATCTGATCCAGGGCGCCACCGCGCTGGCGGCGCTGAATGCGCGGATCAGCCCCGATGGCGTGCCGCGTTATGTGCCGAACGCACTGGTCGATCGCATCGTCGGCCTCAATGCGCTCGGCGCCATCCTTGCCAGCGTCATCCATCGCGACAAGACCGGCGAGGGACAGCGCGTCGACATCCCGATGTTCGAAACCATGGCGGGCTTCATGATGGGCGACCATATGGGCGGCCTCACTTACGATCCGCCGCTCGACAAGGGGGGCTATGGACGCCATCTGTCGCCGGATCGCCGGCCGTATCAGACCTCCGACGGCTATATCTGCGCTATGGTCTATAACGACAAGCAGTGGAAGAGTTTTCTCAAGCATGTCGGCCGCGAGGAGCTGTTCGACGACCCACGCTTCGCGACCTTCCCGCAACGCATCCAGCATATCGACACGGTGAATGCCGAGCTGTCGCGGATTTTCAAGACCAGGACCACGGCGGAATGGGCAAAACTGCTCGACGAGGCCGATGTGCCATCGACGCCAATGCATACGCTGGAAAGCATGATGCAAGATCCGCATATGGTGGCGACAGACTTCTTCCAACAGGTCGAGCATCCGACCGAAGGCGCGGTGCGCAACATGAAGGTTGCCGCCACCTGGTCGAAAACGCCGGTCGATCTGTCACGTCTCGCCTCGCATCTCGGCGAGCAGAATGCCGAAGTGCTGGCCGAGGTTGGCTACACCGCGGAGCAAATCGAGAAACTGCACAAGGACGGCGTGCTGAAGCAGGCGGCCATCCCCGATACGTCGGAGCTCTGACGCAAGGATTTCTAAGATATGGATTTCGCCCTCAATGAGAACCAAGAATCCATCCGCGATACGATCGAGAAGATCTGTTCGCGCTTCGACGATGCCTATTGGCTGAAGAAGGACAAAGAGGGCGGTTTCCCCATCGAATTCCACAAGGCGATAGCGGACGCCGGCTACCTCGGCATCTGCATTCCCGAGGAATATGGCGGCTCAGGATTGGGGATCACCGATGCCGCGATCATGATGCGGGCAATCTCGGAATCCGGAGCCGGCATGTCGGGCGCATCAGCCGTGCATATGAATGTGTTCGGGCTCAATCCGGTGGTGGTGTTCGGCACGCCGGAACAATGTCAGCGCATGCTGCCGCCGATCGTCGAAGGCAAGGAGAAATCCTGCTTCGCGGTGACCGAGCCGAATACCGGCCTCAACACCACCCAGCTCAAGACCCGCGCCGTCCGCAAGGGCGATCGGTATATCGTCAACGGCCAGAAGGTCTGGATTTCCACCGCACAGGTCGCCGAAAAGATTCTGCTGCTGGCGCGTACCACGCCGCTGGAAGAGGCGAAGAGCCCGACCCATGGGCTCAGTCTCTTTTATACGGATTTTGATCGCTCGAAGATCACAGTGCATGAGATCGAGAAGCTCGGCCGCAAGTGCGTTGATTCCAACGAGCTGTTCTTCGCTGATTTCGAAATCCCGGTGGAGGACCGCATCGGCGAGGAAGGCCGTGGCTTCGAATATATCCTGCACGGAATGAACCCTGAGCGCATCCTGATCGCGGCGGAAGCAGTCGGGCTCGGCAAAGTCGCGTTGAAGCGGGCGGCTGGCTATGCCAAGGAGCGAAACGTCTTCAATCGCCCGATCGGCCAGAACCAGGCGATCCAGCATCCGTTGGCGAAGAACTGGATGGAGCTGGAAGCGGCGTGGCTGATGGTGCTGTCGGCCGGCTGGCAATACGACAACAACATGTCCTGTGGTCCTGCGGCGAATTCGGCGAAATATCTCGCGGCCGAGGCGGGCTATCATGCCTGCGAGCAGGCAATCATGACCCATGGCGGGTTCGGTTATGCGAAGGAATATCATGTCGAGCGTTATCTGCGGGAGTCGCTGATCCCGCGCATCGCTCCGGTGAGCCGCGAGCTGATTTTGAGCTTTATCGCCGAGAAGGCGCTTGGGTTGCCGAAGTCGTATTGATGAGAGCAAGGCCGACGCGACAGCGCTCGGTTCACCTCTCCCCACCTGGGAGAGGTCGCCGCGTCTTCGCGGCGGGAGAGGGAGCCACAAACTCTTGCAGAGCGTGTGGCTCCCCCTCTCCCTAATCCTCCCCCCGGTGGGGGGAGAGGACTTACAGCGTGCGCGGCATCGATGGAGAGCCTTTCAACATGAGCTACATCACAGGCGTGGGCCTTCTCCCTTATGGCAAGCACGAAGGCTCATCGACCATCGATCTGATGAGCCGCGCCGCCGAGCTCGCACTCGCCGACGCCGGTCTCAAGCGGGAGGATATCGACGGCTTCCTGTGCGGCTACTCCACCACCATGCCGCACATCATGCTGGCCACCGTGTTTGCCGAACATTTCGGCATCACGCCGTCCTACGCTCATGCGATCCAGGTCGGCGGCGCCACCGGCATGGCGATGGCGATGCTGGCGCATCAACTCGTCGAGGGCGGTGTCGCCAGACATGTGCTGGTGGTCGGCGGCGAGAACCGGCTCACCGGCCAGAGCCGCGATGCCTCGATCCAGGCGCTGGCGCAGGTCGGCCATCCCACCTATGAGGTGCCGCTCGGCCCGACCATCCCAGCCTATTACGGCCTCGTCGCCAACCGCTACATGCACGAATATGGCGTGACGCAGGAAGACCTCGCCGAATTCGCCGTGCTGATGCGCCAGCATGCGCTGACACATCCCGGCGCGCAGTTTCATGAACCGATCACCGTCGCCGATGTGATGGCCTCGAAGACCATTGCGACGCCGCTGAAACTGCTCGACTGCTGCCCGGTCTCCGATGGTGGTGCGGCGTTCATCGTCAGCTATGAGCCGACCAGCGAGGCAAAGATCAAAGTGCGCGGTGCGGCGCAGGCGCATACGCATCAGCATATCACGGCGGCGCCGCCGCTTTCGGGGCTCGGTGCCGAAATCGCTATCGATCGCGCGAAGAAAGCGACCGGTATGGCGATTTCGGACGTCCGCTACGCCGCGATCTATGACAGCTTCACCATCACGCTGGCGATGCTGCTCGAGGATCTCGGCCTTGCCGGTCGCGGCGAGGCGGCAGCCAGGGTGCGATCAGGCCATTTCAGCCAGCATGGCGCGATGCCGCTCAACACCCATGGCGGGTTGCTCTCTTACGGTCATTGCGGCGTCGGCGGCGCCATGGCGCATCTGGTCGAAACGCATCTGCAGATGACGGGCAGGGCCGAAAACCGTCAGGTCAAGGATGCCTCCGTCGCGCTGCTGCATGGCGATGGCGGCGTGTTGTCTTCCCATGTCTCGATGTTCCTGGAGCGCGTGTGATGAGCCAGCTCAAGCCCGCCGCCGACTGGACTACCGGCACGGAAGCCATCAGCTTCCAGTCCTGCCGCGCCTGCAATGCGATCCAGTATTTCCGCCGCAGCTTTTGCGCTGCCTGTGGCTCGTCCGAGCTCGACGATAAAACATCGAGTGGCGAGGGTACGGTCTATGCGACGTCACTTGTTCTCCGCGCGGGCACGCCGGAAGCGCGCGAGCATGTACCCTACAACATCGTGCTGATCGACACCGCGGAGGGCTTTCGCATGATGGCTCACGGCGCCAACGATCTCGTCATTGGCGACAAGGTGAAGGCGAACTATCGCCAGTTTACTGGCCGCCTCGTGCCATTCTTCGAAAAGTCTTTGTGAGCCAAAAGCGAGGGAACATAGGGTGGGTTGAGCGTAGCGAACCCCCTGCTGTCCGTAGCTCGCGGCAAACTCTGCCGACGGGTTATCGCTCTGGCGCTGCGCGTCTGCGCGATAACCCATCCTACGATTGCCAGCCTAGCTCTGGCGATCGCGGGGGCCGGCCCAATTCATGATGGTCGCAGCAAGTGCTTCGACCGCCGGGGGTGGGTGATCCGGCGTGATCACCGCGAACTGGATGCCGGGCAATTTCGGCAGACCTTCGCGCGATGACAGGATCGTCAGCCCCGGCGGCATCAGGCGTACCGAATGCGGCAACAGGCCGATGCCGGCCCGCGCCGCAGCGCTCAGGCCGGAGACATTGGCACTGGTGAAGGCGATGCGCCACCGTCGCCCTGCTGCTTCCAGCGTTTCCAGCACGCTGACGCGCGTAATGCTCGGCGGCGGATAGAGGATCAACGGCAGCGGGCTGTCGGGATCGAACCGAAATTCGGGATGTGCCATCCATTCGATCGGTTCTTTCCACGCGATCCTGCCACGGCCATCGCCGTCGCGTCGCTTCACCAGCGCGAGATCAAGCCGGCCCGCATCGAAAGCCACGCGCAGATCCTCGCTCAATCCCGAATGCAGCTCGATATCGAGCTCCGGATGCCGGCGCGCGAAGGCGGCGAGCACGTTCGGCAAGGCCGACAGCACGAAATCTTCCGAGGCGCCGAAGCGCAGTCGGCCGCGCAACGGCGCAGCCGAAAGGTACTGCTGCAGATGGGCATAACGTTCCAGGATCGAGCGCGCGTGATCGAGCAGGATGTCGCCGTCCGGCGTCAGACCGACGCGGTGCGTGCTGCGGTCGAACAGGCGGCGGCCAGTCTGCTCCTCGAGGCGACGGATGTGCTGGCTGACGGTCGATTGCTGCAGGCCGAGGATACGAGCCGCGCCGGTAAAGCTGCCGGCATCCGCGACGGCCACGAAGCTTTGCAGGAGATCGACGGGGACATGATCCATGGTCATTACAATATATGATGATTGATATCATTGTTATGGGGATTTTGCATCAAGACAGGGGAACTTAGATCTGGGCCAATCAAACAAGGGCCGACCGTTATGACTTCCGCTGCACCCCATCGTTTCAAGCTGCCGATCGACCAGTTCCTGCTTTGGCTGATGGCAGCGGTGGCTTTGGCTGCCGTTTTGCCCGCGCGCGGCGAGGCCGCGGTGCATGTCGATCATGTCGTTACTGCGGCGGTGGCGACCCTGTTTCTGCTTTACGGCGCGCGTCTGTCGCCGACTGCGGTGAAGGAGGGGCTGCTGCACTGGCGCCTGCAGTCGATGGTGTTCGCCAGTACCTATCTGTTGTTTCCACTCGTTGGCGTCGCAACGAGCCTGGCGCTGCGTCCCTATCTGCCGGCCGACCTCGTGACCGGTCTTCTCTTTATGTGTCTTCTGCCTTCGACTGTGCAGTCCTCGATCGCCTTCACCTCCATCGCACGCGGTAATGTGCCGGCAGCCCTCTGCAGCGCATCGGTGTCCAACCTGCTTGGTGTCGCGCTCACGCCGATCCTGGTGTCGCTGTTGCTCTCATCGGCCGGGGGAGGGTTCTCGCTGGTGGCGTTCGAGGAGATCGCGGCGCAGATCATCGCGCCTTTTGTCGTCGGCCAGCTGATCCGCCCGTGGGTCGGAGCTTGGCTGCTGCGTCATGCACGTCTCACCTCGGCGGTGGATCGCGGCTCCGTGCTGCTTATCGTTTACGCCGCTTTCAGTGCCGGCATGGTCGAAGGAATCTGGGGCCAGCTTTCGGTCGGCACGCTCGCAGCGGTTCTTGCCGTCGATCTCGCCGTGTTGGCGCTGGTGATCGTCACCACCATGCTCGCCAGCCGCGGAATGGGCTTCTCGACAGCGGACGAGATCGCCATCGTGTTCTGCGGCTCGAAGAAAAGCATGGCCAGCGGCATTCCAATGGCCGCGATCCTGTTTCCGGGCCACGCTCTCGGCCTGATCGTGCTGCCGATCATGCTGTTTCACCAGGCGCAATTGTTCGTCTGCGCGATCCTGGCGCGGCGCTATGCCAGGCGCCGGGATGAAGACGGTATCGAGGGCGAGACCGCGGTGATGTCGACCTAACATGTAGGGTGGGTAAAGCGCAGCGTGCCCACCCTCTTCGTCTCGGCAGGTGAAGGTGGGCACGGCGCAAGAGCGCCTTTGCCCACCCTACAAGACGTCAGAACGTCACCACGCCGCGGATCGACTCGCCGGACTTCATCAGATCGAAACCCTTATTGATGTCGCTGAGCGGCATCACATGGGTGATCATCGGGTCGATCTGGATCTTGCCCTGCATGTACCAGTCGACGATTTTCGGCACGTCGGTGCGACCGCGTGCGCCGCCGAAGGCGGTGCCCTTCCACACACGTCCCGTCACCAGCTGGAACGGCCGCGTCGCGATCTCGGCGCCGGCCGGCGCCACGCCGATGACGATCGACTGGCCCCAGCCGCGGTGGCAGGATTCCAGCGCTTGGCGCATCACGGTGACATTGCCGGTGCAGTCGAAGGTGTAGTCGGCGCCGCCGATCTGATCGTCCTTCGTCTTGGTCATGTCGACGAGGTGAGGGACCAGATCCTTGCCGAGTTCCTTCGGGTTGACGAAGTGGGTCATGCCGAAGCGTTCGCCCCAGGCCTTGCGGTCATTGTTGATGTCGACGCCGATGATCATGTCGGCGCCGGCGAGGCGCAGTCCCTGCAGCACATTGAGGCCGATGCCGCCGAGGCCGAACACGATCGCCTTGGCGCCTTGCTCCACCTTGGCGGTGTTGAAGACAGCGCCGACACCGGTGGTGACGCCGCAGCCGATGTAGCAGACCTTGTCGAACGGCGCGTCCTCGCGGATCTTCGCCACCGCGATCTCAGGCAGCACGGTGTAGTTGGCGAAGGTCGAGGTGCCCATATAGTGATGCACCGGCTTGCCCTCGAGCGAGAAGCGCGAGGTGCCATCGGGCATCAGGCCCTGGCCCTGCGTCGAGCGGATCGCCGTGCAGAGATTGGTTTTCCGCGACAGACAGGACGGGCACTGGCGGCATTCCGGCGTGTAGAGCGGGATCACATGGTCGCCCTTCTTCACCGAGGTGACGCCACGGCCGACATCGACCACGACACCTGCACCTTCATGGCCGAGGATGGCCGGGAAGAGGCCTTCCGGATCGGCACCCGACAGCGTGAATTCGTCGGTATGGCAGATGCCGGTCGCCTTGATCTCCACCAGCACCTCGCCATCGCGTGGGCCATCGAGTTGAACGGTGGTGATCTCCAGCGGCTTGCCGGCGGCAATGGCAACAGCGGCGCGAACATCCATGGTGAATTCCTCAGTTGATCAGGGGGTATGCAAGGTTGTGATCGCGGGCGGGCAGGTCCGCGCAATCAGCCATTGCCGCTTAGCACATGATGGGGCACTGAGCAGCCCATGAATAAAGAGACAAATGCCCTCATCGCCTCCGCTACGCCGGTGCTGTTCGTGCTGCTCTGGTGCACCGGTTTCATCGGCACCAAATATGTGCTGAACGGTGCGGAGCCGCTGACCTATCTCACCGTGCGGATGATCGTCGCCGCCGGCATCATGGGTTTCATCGTTGCGCTGACGCGACCGGCATGGCCGGATCGCGCCGGTATCGTGCACAACATCGTTGCCGGCTTGCTGATCCAGGGGCTCTATCTCGCCGGCACGGTGCTGGCGATTGCGCATCAGGTGCCGGTCGGCCTGTCGGCGGTCATCCCGGGATTGCAGCCGATCCTGACATCGATTCTCGCCAGTCGGTTTCTGGGGGAACGCGTGACACCGCTGCAGTGGTGCGGCCTCGTGCTCGGCCTTGGCGGCGTGCTACTGGTGCTGCATGGCCGTCCAATGTCCGGCAATGCCGGTTGGGGGTGGGCGGCGTCGGGTCTTTCGCTGGTCACCATCACCATCGGCACGCTCTATCAGAAGCGCTTCTGCAGCGGCACCGACTGGCGGGTGGGGAGCTTCATCCAGCAATTCGCTGCCATGGTGATGCTCGGCATCGGCGCGTTTCTGTTCGAGACGCGTGTGATCCACTGGACCACGGAATTCGTCCTGTCGGTGGCTTGGCTGGCAGTGGTGCTGTCGATCGGCACCGTGGGATTGCTGTACTGGCTGCTGCGCCGTCAGGCGTCGAGCCAGGTGGCGAGCCTGTTCTATCTGGTGCCGGCGGTGACGGCCCTGATGGCCTTCATCCTGTTCGGCGAGAAGCTGGATGCTGTAGCGATCGTCGGTATGATCGCCTGCGGCGCTGCGGTGCTGCTGGTCAATCGCGCGAAGGCGTAGGGCGTTCTACCGTAGACGGATGAGCGAAGCGTCATTCGCCTACCGAGCTCATGTGACGAAGGACGGCGGATTACGCCTTCGGCTCATCCGCCCTACGGCACAGCATTACAGCTCAGAATATCCCCGGACATGAAAAAGCCTCCGGACTTGGACCCGGAGGCTTTCACATCTGCGAGGAAGAAGCTTACTTCTTCTTGGCAGCCTTCTTGGCCTTCTTGGCCTTCTTCGGAGCAGCCTTCTTGGCCTTCTTCGGAGCGGCCTTCTTGGCAGCCTTCTTCACGGTCTTCTTGGCGGCCTTCTTCACGGTCTTCTTGGCAGCCTTCTTCACGGTCTTCTTAGCAGCTTTCTTAGCCATTGGTGGTCTCGCTTTCTTGGTTGTCTTCTTTGAAGATGTCTTCGCAGAAGCTTTCTTGGTGGACTTCTTCCTGGCCGGAGTCGCTTTCTTTGCGGCTTTCTTCGCGGCCTTGGTAACTGTCTCGGCCACCGAGGTGGCCGCTTCTTTGGTCGCACCGGCGGCGCTGCTCAGCGCATCCGTCACTTGTTCGATGATCGGAGTGTCGTCAGTCATAGCATCCCCCAGCGGTTCTCGACTTTCTTACGTTAGTCCGATTCGGCGGCGTGTTGAAGTGCATGCACTACACAGTCAACCGCTGCGTATCGTTTTATACGCTTTTAATGCGCGATCGCGACCTTCCTTGTGGTCGATGATAGGCATCGGATAGTCGATCCCGAGTTTGATACCTGCGTCCTCCAGCTCCATCGGTGTGGCCGTCCACGGTTGATGAACGAGTTTTGCTGACAAGTTGTTAAGCTCCGGAACCCATCGGCGGACGTAGTTGCCGTCCGGATCGAACTTCTCACCCTGCAGGATCGGATTGAAGACGCGGAAGTACGGCGCTGCATCGGCGCCGGAGCCGGCAACCCATTGCCAGTTGGCGGGGTTACTGCCGCTATCAGCGTCGACGAGCGTATCCCAGAACCAAGCTTCGCCCTCTCTCCAGTCGATCAGGAGATGCTTCACGAGGAAGGATGCGACCACCATACGTACGCGATTGTGCATCGTGCCGGTGTGCCATAGCTCGCGCATGCCTGCATCGACGACGGGATAACCCGTCAATCCGCGTTGCCACGCCTTCAGTGCCTTGCGATCGGCCTTCCACGGGAAGTCGTCGAACGACTCCTGCAGATTGCGCGCGGCAAGATCGGGGATGTCGAACAGCAGATGCCGGCTGAACTCGCGCCAGCCAAGTTCGCTCAAGAACTTGCCGACATCGCTCGCGAGCTCAGGCTGTTGGTCTGCGGTGAACTGTGCGGCGTGCCAGACTTGCCTGGGACTGATCTCGCCGAAGCGCAAATGTGGCGACAGGCGTGACGTCCCGGCACGGTCGGGGCGATCGCGATCGTTGCAGTAGCCCCGAATGTCCCTGAGGAAACGCTTGAGATGCTTCTGCGCCGTGGCTTCGCCGGGCGTCCAGTTCTCACGCAGGCCATCTGCCCAGTCTGGTTTCGTGGGCTCCAGTTGCCAGTCCTCAAGCTTGTCGCTTTTTACCTTTGGGGCGGCGATGAGCAGCTTCGGCGCGGGGACAGGCTTGGCCGGGCCACCCATCGCGAGGATGCGTTTGAAGAAGGGTGTGAAGACGCGCAAGCCACGTCCGTCCTTGTTGCGAATGGTGCTTGGGTGCGTCAGCAGGTCGCCGGGGAAGCTCTCGGTGCCGATATCGAGATCGGCGAGCGCCTCGGTCACCCCATCGGCGATTGTGAGATGCGGTGCCTGTGCGATCTCGTTCCAATACACGTGGCTGGCGTTGATCTCACGGGCGAGGGCAGGGATCACGTCTATCGCAGCGCCCTGGCGGAGGACAAGCGTGCCACCAATCGCCTCCAACCGTGCGGACAGCGCGCGTAGCGACTGCGCCAGCCACCAGCGCGTCGCGCCGCCCATTGGCCGCGCCCGTGGCGGTTTGATCTGCGTGCTGTGCTCGTCGAGCAAATAGAGACAGAGCACCGGCGTGCCTGATCGCGCGGCGGCGTGGAGCGCGGGGTGATCCGAGAGGCGGAGATCGTCGCGAAACCAGACAATGATAGGGGATTGATCGGTCATGATGCCGATCTAACACGGATCACGTGAGATCGATCCAGTTCGGTGTATCCGCAAGCTTGCACGGACTGATGCGTGTCTGTTCGTATCGACAGCCCAAAGGGCCGAAGGGTGATGTCAAGCGCAATGTGATTCTCTGTCTGGCGACCTTCATCGTCATGCTGCCGCTGACTCTCTTCCCGCGCTTGACCGCGAAGCTCGCATCGCGATCTTCGGCGGTGCATCGGCCGATGCGACATGGGCTCCGCTTTTGCTCTATGGCGCGCTATTCGGCTTCTCTCGCTACGCGACGGTCGAGCTGACCTCGCCATCTCTGCTCAAGCGCTGCACCAGGCCGGCGGGGTTCGCAGCGCTGGATCCAGCCTGCTCAAAAACAAAAGAGGCGCCGCGATCATCTCGCGGCGCCTCTATGTTCTTGCAAATCGCTCGCAGCTTACTTCGGCTGCGGTACGATGCGGATGTAGGGCTTCGGCTCCTTCCAGCCGTTCGGATAAATCGTTTTCGCCTCATCGTTGGTTACCGAGCCCGCGATGATCACGTCCTGCCCCTGGGCCCAGTCCGCCGGCGTGGCGACGCGGTGCTTGGCGGTGAGCTGCAGGCTGTCGATGACGCGCAGGATTTCCTGGAAGTTACGCCCGGTGGTCATGGGATAGACGAGGATCAGCTTGATCTTCTTGTCCGGCCCGATGACGAAGACGTTTCGCACGGTGGCATTGTCGTTCGCGGTGCGGCCGTCGGCGCCGCCCGCGGTATCCGCCGGCAGCATGTTGTAGAGCTTCGAAACCTTCAGCTCGGTGTCGCCGATCATCGGGAAGGCAGGGCGTGCGCCCTGGGTCTCGTTGATGTCGTCTGCCCATAGCGAGTGCTTGTGAACGGGATCGACCGAGAGGCCGATCAGTTTCACATTCCGCTTGTCGAATTCCGGCTGAAGTTTCGCCAATGCTCCGAGTTCGGTGGTGCAGACCGGGGTGAAATCCTTCGGATGCGAGAACAGCAGTGCCCAACTGTCGCCGATCCAGTCATGGAATTTGATGGCGCCGTTGGTGGTCTCTGCCTCGAAGTCAGGTGCGATGGAATTGATTTGAAGACCCATGGTCGACCTCATGTCTTGGAAGGGATCGCGCTGAGAAGCGTGCGTCAGCCGATTATAGGTAGGGGGCTGCGTCATTGGAACCGGTGCTCGAAAAGGACAAGATCGTTCTCCCGTTCGCGCCTCAAAGAGCATCGTCTTTTACGCAAGCCCTCTGCGACATAATAGCCCTGGCAATATGAAGTGATGCGATGCCGCGAAGTTGCCGCCCGCCAGGCGCAATGTCGCCGGAGGTGATCGCCACATCCTGTCGAACCAAGCGAGGCCACCGTGCGACTGACCTGCAACGGTTGGGGATAAGAAATGTGCCAATTCTTTCTCTTAACCGCTCGTTAATTCGCTCGTGGAATCTCTGGGCTATCTTAAAAAGCACTGCAAATAGAAGAGTTTGAAATGTCCACCGCTGCCGTTGCCGAGGTATTCGGCGCCATCGAAACGTCCTCCATCGCCGATCGCCGCGCTGCGGCGCAGGCCCTCGCTCTCGTCCGCGACGGCGTGATCACCGGCGAGGGGCCGACCGCCCGCGGTCGTATTCATTTCTCCCGTGCGCTCGATGCCGATGATGCCGACTTGTGCGCGCGCATTCTTGGCGCATCGGCACTTGCCGGCGAGCCGGTGAGCCGCGACGAAGCCGAGGCGCTGTTCGCCATCAACGAGGCCGCGCGCGAGCGCAGCGACAATGGTCGTTTCGACGATTTGTTTGCTAAGGCCGTTGTGCATCACGCCGCCTCCGCCTCCGGCCTGCCAGTGCCGCCACGTGATGTCGCGCTGTCGCCCGACGTGTCGATCGACAGCTGGGCGCCCACCAAGGCGGTCGGTGTGAATGTCGAAGTGCTGGAATGGATCGCATCGCAGATGCGTGCCAAACGCGTGAGCAACGCTACCATCATGACGCTGCTCGCGGCCGTAGTCGGCGCCGCCACGCTGCCGTTGGCGCAGTTGCCGACGGTGTTCGATATTGGCATGTAAGCGAAATCGGTCTTGAAAGCGAAACGGCGGGCATTGCCCGCCGTTTTGTTTTGGTCGTTACTTTTTCGCGTCCAGTCCGACCGTACGGCCGGGGAATCCGGCGACGTCGAAATAGCGTTGCGCGCCGACTTTCTGCCCGACCAGCACGGTGCGCAGACCCTGGTCGTCCGGCTTCGAGCGCGTCGTCTCCGACATCACTTTCGGTGTCTTGCCGTTCGGCATGGCCTCGGTCATCACGCGGCCGATCAGCTTGCCCTTGGCTTCGCGCTTGAGCCCGAGCAGATGCGCGGCGGTGATGCCAACGTCGGCATTGCTGACCGGCAGGGGATCGACGAAGCCGGCTTTGAAATCCGGGCCGATCGCCGCCATGAAATTGTGGGTGTCGCCGCGGCCGAATGATCCATGCATCCCCTGACCCTGACGCAGCACCGTATCCGCGACCTCGACCTGACAGGCGGGGGGCTGATCGCAGCCGGTCGAATAGGAGCGAAACGAGACGGCGATGGCTGGATGCGGCGTGACGGCTTTGCCCGAGAGATTGATCGCCGACAGTGGCAGTGCACCGGGGAACGAGCCGAGCTGGTCATCCACGAAAATGCCGCTGATATAGTCCTGCTTCAGGAGCGCCTTCACGGTCTTCGCAGCAAGCGCCTTATCCCTGCTCGGCAGATAGATCAGGTCGGAGCCGCCATTTGTGGCAACGATCAAATCCGGCTTGTCCTTGTCCTTGCCGATATAGGCATTACCCGCTTTCGGATAGGCATTGTCGCCGACGGCTGCGAACTTGTCATTGGGATCGAACAGCGGCAGGCCGAGCGACTTGGCAAGATCGATCGCGAGGAAGCCGAGCGGCAGGAAACCTTCTGGTGTGTCGGGATAGGTGCTCTTGACGGTCGCCGAGGTCTTGCTCTCCTTTGAAATCGTCGAGAAGCCGTGATCGGCCGAGATCATGATGTTGGTGGTGCCGGAGAGGCCGAGATCGTCGAGCGCCTTGCGCAGCTGGGCGAGATTGTCGTCGGCGTTCCTGATGGAGGCGAGCGAGGAGGGGCCGTTGATGCCCGGCGTCACCTTGTTGAGGCTGTCGCCCTGATTGTGCTGAGTGCCGTCGGGGTCGCGCGACCAGAACACCAGCACAAACGGCTTGTTGCGCGCCTTAAACATCGGCAGAACCACCTTGGTCGCGACATCGGCCATATAGGCTTGTTGCTTGGTATTCGCTTCCGTCGTGCCGGGCGTCTTCGCGTCACCTGCTTTGGCATTGTCGCCGCGGCTCGGCGTTTCCAGAGCGAGACCGGCCTTGCTGAGCGCGTCTTTCATCTCTTCCGAAAGCGGAATGCCAAGCAGCTTGCCGGCCTTGTCGACGCCCCCGGTCTGGTCGTCGATGGTGATGGTTTCACGGCCGGTCCGTTCGGTGTGATCGAACATCAGCGTCGGCCCGACCTTGCCGATGGCGGCGGTCGAGAAGCCCGCTTTGCGCGCAGCCTTGAGCAGCGTTTCCTCGTTGAGATAGTCGCCGTTGAACTGCTCATCGAGATCGCCGAGCACCTGGTCATGCTCGATGAAAGGGATGGTGCTACCGTTCTGAACCGAGGTGGCACGGCCCGTATAGATCGAGTTCGAGAACACGCCGCTATCGCCGAGATAGTGGCCGGAGGCCATGCCCGACGCGTTGGCCATGGTGAAGGTCGGAAACAGCGAATGCGAATTCCTGAAGTTGACGCCCTTATCCCGCACCGCGGACATGGCGGGTGCCGTTTCCGGCGTCACCTTCAGTGCCCGAAGCCCGTCAGGTACGAACAAAATGAGGTTGCGGGGCGGACTGTTTTGGGCGAACACCGTGGGTGCTGAAATAAGACAGAGACTTAGGGAGAGGATGGTGGCAGCGCCGCGCATGAAACACCTCGCTTCAGGAAACGCCGGCCCCGTCGGACCGGGCCTCTTTTCTAGTTTTCGTCCGCGACAGAATTGTTACGGCTGCGGCGCCATGTCACATTGTGCCGCCGGTTTCATCTTCCCGATCCCGCCTCAAGGTTGCAAGTAAGACAGCTCATGTTCAAAAAGATTCTGATCGCCAACCGCGGCGAGATCGCCTGCCGCGTCATCAAGACCGCCCGCAAGATGGGCATCAAGACGGTTGCCGTTTACTCCGAGGCGGACCGCGACGCGCTGCATGTCGAGATGGCCGACGAGGCCGTCTTCATCGGCCCGCCGGCCGCGGCCGAGAGCTATCTCCTGATCGACAAGATCGTCGAGGCCTGCAAGCAGACCGGCGCCGAAGCGGTGCATCCCGGCTATGGCTTCCTGTCCGAGCGCGAGGCTTTTCCGCGCGCGCTGGAAGCGGCGGGTATCGTGTTCATCGGCCCTAACCCCGGCGCCATCGCGGCCATGGGCGACAAGATCGAGTCCAAGAAGGCTGCTGCGCAGGCCAAGGTCTCCACGGTGCCCGGCTTCCTCGGTGTCATCGAGGACGACAGGCATGCCGTGAAGATCGCCGACGAGATCGGCTATCCCGTAATGATCAAGGCCTCCGCCGGCGGCGGCGGCAAGGGTATGCGCATCGCGCATTCGACCGCGGAAGTCGCCGAGGGCTTCAATCTCGCCAAGGCCGAAGCGAAGGCCTCGTTTGGCGACGACCGCGTCTTCATCGAGAAGTTCATCGTCGATCCCCGTCATATCGAAATCCAGGTGCTCGGCGACAAGCATGGCAATGTGATCTATCTCGGCGAGCGCGAATGTTCGATCCAGCGCCGCAATCAGAAGGTCATCGAGGAAGCGCCGTCGCCGCTGCTGGACGAAGCCACCCGCCGCAAGATGGGCGAGCAGGCGGTCGCCCTCGCCAAGGCCGTGAATTACGACAGCGCCGGCACCGTCGAATTCGTCGCGGGTCAGGACAAGAGCTTTTATTTCCTCGAAATGAACACCCGCCTGCAGGTCGAGCATCCGGTGACCGAACTCGTCACCGGCGTCGATCTTGTCGAGCAGATGATCCGCGTTGCAGCCGGCGAAAAACTGGCGCTGCAGCAGAAGGACGTCACGCTGACCGGCTGGGCCGTCGAGTCCCGCGTCTATGCGGAGGATCCGTTCCGCAATTTCCTGCCCTCCATCGGCCGTCTCGTAAAATATCGTCCGCCGGCCGAAAGCCATGTCGAGGGCGGCGTCACCGTGCGCAACGACACCGGTGTGCAGGAAGGCGGCGAGATCTCGATCTATTACGATCCGATGATCGCCAAGCTCGTCACCCATGCGCCGTCGCGCGCGGCGGCCATCGATGCGCAGGCCAATGCGCTCGATGCCTTCTATGTGGACGGCATCCGCCACAACATTCCATTCCTGTCGGCATTGATGGTTCATCCGCGCTGGCGCAGCGGCAATCTCTCCACCGGTTTCATCGCCGAGGAATTCCCGAGCGGCTTTGCCGCCAAGGCGCCGGAGGGCGAGGTCGCCCGCCGTATCGCTGCGGTGGCTGCAGCGGTCGATGCCGTTTATGGCGAGCGTAAGCGCCAGATCTCGGGCCAGATGATCGGCCGCCCGGTGGTGCGCGCCGGCCGTCGTGCCGTCTGGCTCGAGCGGGAGGAAGTCCTGCTCGATGTCGCGAGGGATGGGGATGCCGTGACGGTCGCCTTCATCGATACCGACGGTAAGGCCGGCACCGTGCATCGGGTGCAGTCGGCGTGGAAGCCCGGTGTGCCGGTCTGGGACGGCACCATCGATGGTCATCACGTCGCGATGCAGGTCCGCCCGCAGGCCTCGGGCATCCGGATCGCGCATCAGGGGTTTGAAGTTGCGGTGAACGTCTTCACCGAAACCGAAGCTGCAGCCGCACGTCTGATGCCCGTCGGCGTCAAGGCGGATACCGGCAAGAAACTGCTGTGCCCGATGCCGGGTCTCGTGGTTTCGATTGCCGTGACCGAAGGCCAGGACGTCAAGGCGGGCGAGACCCTCGCCGTGGTGGAGGCGATGAAGATGCAGAATGTGCTGCGTGCCGAACGCGACGGCACCGTCAAGAAAATCCATGCCGCTGCCGGCGCAACGCTGGCGGTGGATGCGCTCATTCTTGAATTCGCATGACGACGTTCCGGCAGCGGCGCTACGGTCTGCGGGCGATCCTGTCCGGCGACCGGTGCGTGCGGCCGGGCTCGGTCTATGATGCCATCTCGGTACGTATCGCCGAAGATCTCGGCTTCGAGGTCGGCATGTTCGGCGGCTCCGCGGCGTCGCTCGCCATTCTCGGCGATCCCGACATCGCGCTGATCACGCTCTCCGAACTTGCTGAGCAGATGCGGCGGATGTCGCGTGCCGGCAATCTGCCGGTGCTGGTCGACGCCGATCATGGCTATGGCAATGCGCTCAATGTCCGCCGCACGGTGGAGGAGCTGGAAGCCGCCGGTGCCGGCGGCCTCACCATCGAGGACACGTTGCTGCCCGCCGCGTTCGGCGAAGCCAGGGCACAGGTGATCTCGGCGGAAGAGGGGCTCGGCAAGGTCAGGGCTGCGCTCAGTGCGCGCCAGGATCCGGCGCTCGTCATTGTCGGTCGTACGGGTGCGGCTTCGATCACTTCAGTTGACGATGCCATTGCACGAGCAAAGTCGTACGAAGCTGCAGGCGTCGATGCGATCATGTTCACCGGTCTCAAGAACCGCGCCGAACTGCAGGCCGCGAGTGCCGCGACGACATTGCCCATCGTGCTTGGCACGCCCAGCGACGACATGATCGAAGGGGATTTCCTGAGCGCCCAGCGCGTCCGCATCTGCATTCAGGGCCACGCGCCAATTTCCGCGGCCATGGCCGCTGTGCATGCGACGCTGAAGGCCGTGCGCGGAGGGGCAGGGCCGAAGGAATTGAAGAACCTCGCTTCTGCCGATCTGATGGACAGCGTTACCCGCAGCACTGTCGTCAAGCAGCGAGGCATCGACTATCTCGGGCTGAAAAAATAATGCCGAGTATTATCCGCCATGTGACGGTGACAGGCCGCGTGCAGGGCGTCGGCTACCGTGCCTGGACCGGCGATCAGGCCATCCTGCTCGGTCTGCAGGGCTGGGTGCGCAATCGCCGCGACGGCAGTGTCGAGGCGGTGTTCGCCGGACCGCAGGATGCGGTGATGGAGATGATCGAGATGTGCCGCCGCGGCCCGCCGCCTGCGCATGTGTCCGGTGTCGTGGTCAGCGATGCCATGCCGGACATGCTCAAGCTGCGCTCGGGCGGCGAGACGTTTTCGCAGTTGGGAACGCTGTAGTTGCGGAGAAGCAACCAACTCCGCCCTCATCCTGAGGAGCCGCGCTTTTTGCGCGACGTCTCGAAGGATGGCCGCAAGCGTCGGGGTGTCCCATTCATGGTTCGAGACGGCGCTCGAGCGGGCGCCTTCTCACCATGAGGGCGGAGGTGAATTGCAGGTTCAGGTTACGCCGTCTCTAGCCCCGTGCTCTGCATCTCGCCGAACACCTCGCCATACGCCTTCCTCAGAGCGACATCCACATCCGTCATCGTCACAGGCAAGCCGAGATCGACGAGGCTCGTCACGCCATAGCGCGGATCGACCACGCCGCAGGGGACGATCGCGTCGAAGTGCCTGAGGTCGGGCTCCACATTGATGGCGATGCCGTGGAAAGAGACCCAGCGCTTCAGGCGCACGCCGATGGCGGCGATCTTGTCCTCGTATCCTGCCCCCTTGTCGGGCCGTTTCACCCAGACACCGACACGATCCTCGCGCCGCTCGCCCTTTACGTTGAAGGTGTCCAGCGTGCGGATGATCATGTCTTCCAGCGCCGCCACATAGGCGCGTACATCAGGGCGTCGTGCCTTCAGGTCCAGCATCACATAGGCCACCCGCTGGCCGGGTCCGTGATAGGTGATCTGGCCACCGCGGCCGCTCTCGAAGACAGGAAAACGCGCCGCCAGAAGATCGGTCTCCTTGCCGGATGTACCGGATGTATAGAGTGGCGGGTGCTCCAGCAGCCAGACCAGTTCCGGCGCCTCGCCAGCCGCGATTGCGGCCACGCGCGTTTCCATCGCCGCCACCGCCTCAAGATAGGGAATCGGGCCGTCCTCGATCCGCCATTCCACGGCAGGTCCGGCGGCGCCGCGGGAAAACGGCGTCAGATCGAGGGTTTGGCGGTCATTAACCATTGGCTAACCATAAGCGTGCTGTTCTCAGGCTGTCCTGACGCGCAGGTGCGCAGGGTCCTTTATTTGTGACTGTGGGGCCGACGTGCCAACCCTCGACAATATCTCCGTAGATATCATGGTGGTGCTTGGCACCACCACAATGCCGGTGCATCAGGTGATGCGGCTCAGCCGCGGCGCCATCATCGAGCTCGATGCCACCGAGCAGGACGAGGTGAAGATTCTCGCCAACAATCTGCCCGTGGCCTCCGGTTCGGTCATGGTCGATCGCAACCGTATCGCCGTCGAAGTCAAGCAGATGCTGCCGCGCTCGCCGGAACGCCGCTGAATCCAGCGCAGATAATTTTCCCCAAAGGGATGGTGGGAACGCGGTTCGGGCCTTGTGCCCCCATCATCGATTTGTTACATCGGCGCCGGTCGAACCGGCCGGGCGATTTGCCCCGCCGGTCATTTCCAGCGCTCGTGGCGGAATTGGTAGACGCGCTGCCTTGAGGTGGCAGTCCGTAACAGGGTGGGGGTTCGAGTCCCTCCGAGCGCACCACATACCTCATAAAAATCAGATATTTGCGGGCATGTGTTGCGAGGCCGTATGAGCTTCGGGCATTGCAGTTGCATATCCGGACGCCTCAACGGCAATCGTGGCGGTATTTACCGAGACCGATAGGAACGGCAAGGTGCCTCACTATCGTGGAATGCCGATACCGTTGTCGGATGCCGGCAGCAGCTATCCCCGCGCTGCGAGCACCAGCGCTCCCATCGCCGCCACGGCGCCGATTAAAAACGCTGCGCCGTAACCGAAAAGCCCGGCTGCATAGCCGACCGCGGGCGCGGTGACACCAATCGCCAGGTCGAAGAACGCGATGAAATTCGCAATCGCGCGGCCGCGCTGTTCGATGGGGACACGGCGGGTCGCCTCGACGCCCATCGACGGGAAGATCAGCGAGAAGCCGATGCCGGTGACCAGCGCGCCAGCCAGGGCCGTCCAGGGATCCGGCGCCAGCCAGATCATGGCTTGGCCGATGGCTTCGATTGCCAGTGAGATCACCGCGACGCGCGTGCCGCCGAACCGATCGGGCCAATGGCTGCCGATCAGACGCACGGCGATATAGCCGGTGGAGAACAGAGCCAGCGCCATGCCGGCGCCGGACCAGCCACGCGCGGCATAGGCGAGGGCGAGGAAGCTGGTGATGCCTGCAAAGGGAATGGTGGAGAGAAACAGGATCGTGCCGGGGCGCCAGATCAGGCCGATCACCTTATAGAACGGTGTGCGTTCGATGTTGCCGGAGACCGGAATATCGGGAATCGTCGCGGCGATGGCGAATGCGATCAACGGTGACGCGGCTGCCGTGATTGCAACGCCGGCAAAGCCGGCGGCGCCGTAGATGGCAAGGCCGAGCGGCGCACCGAGACCGATGGCGGCGTACATGGCGATGCCCTGCCATGACATCACGAGACCGGTGCGCTGCGCACCGAGCCGGCCGATGCTCCAGTTCATGGCCCCCGTAATGAACAGGCTTTCGCCGAAGCCCAGCGCGACGCGCCCGGCCAGCAGCACAGCGAGCTTGGCGACGGCGTGGATCGGCAGCAATGCCGCAGTGAGATAGAGCAGGCCTGCAACGATCGCGAGCGGCAGACCGGCGTGGATGACGGAGCGCGCACCGCGATGATCGCACCATGTGCCGGCGCGGTGGCGCGTCAGGACGGTGACGACAGATTGCAGGCCGATGGCGAAGCCGATCACGCCGGCGCCGAAGCCGAGCTGGTCATGCAGATAAAGTGCGATTGGCGGCAATGGCAGGCCGACCGAAAGAAAGCCGAAAAACACGATGGCCACATGTCTGAGCAGACTGTTGCGATCGGGACTGGTCAGCGGCGCAGGTTTGGTGCGGAGAGGGGCGTTCTGATTCATATCGACGTGCTTCTTTGCCGTGGTCGCGTATGCGAGCCACATCCGAGCACGTTGATTGACGTTAACGCTTACGACGGGGCGACCCCTGTGGGGCCAGCAATTACTTCGGCCGTGGCCGACAAGTCAAGCCGCCGCGTCGGGCGGTCGGCAAGGCTCCCTTGATGCGGGGCGATCCAGCGTACGAAATCGCCTGATCGATTGCAGTTGTCATTCCGGCTTAGTGCTCCCGTAACGATCTACCGTTAGCAGTGCCCGCCGCGACCCTGGCCTGCGATGATCGTGGGGCGTAACGGTCGCCCGGAGCGCCCATGAAATATCTGAGCTATATCTACCGCGCGGCTGCCAACTTCGCTTTTCTGGCGCTGGTTTACTTCAGTCTGAATTTCATCGGGACGTATCAGCAACGCGCCATCGTCGCCGCGCTGGTGCTGGCCTATGCGGGCATGCGGGCGATTTCGGCCGCGCGCGGTTTCGTGTTTTTCAAGGCGATCCAGAAGCTGGAGCTGGAGACACGGCGCCTCGGCGGTCTCGCCGGCGAAGGTCCATCGGCCGTCGCCAGTCGCAAAGCACTGGTTGGCGATGTGGTGCAGCAGCGCCAGGCTGGCGAGATGAAGGCCTATATCGACTTGTTCTTCCTCGCCATCATCGTGGTGCTCTGCGTCGTCAAGATCGTCACCGACTAAAGCGGGATGCGGATTAGCGAGGCGCAGCCGCTGCGGAAGGCGACAGGCCCGGCGGGATCGCACCCGGAATCGTCCGGCGTTCGCTGCTGGCATCGATCGAGATCAAGCGTGCGATGCCATCGTTCTCGGCCTGTGCATGAGGGCTGCGCTCGGCATGGTGCGGAAGCCGCACCAGCGCGTTGATCGGCTTGTTATGTCGCTCGGCGATATCGAACAGGGACTCGCCGGGCACTGGCAGAGCATCGATCGCCGGCATCGCCGGAATGCCGGAAATGCGCGGCCATGGCGCCTCTATGAGCGAGGGCGTCGTGCCGCGTGGCTGGCGGACGTGTGCAAAATTCTCCGTCAGCGACAGCATCTGGTCGGATGGGGTGATCTCCGGCGCCGGCAGCATATCGAAATGCGCGAAAGCGAAGCGCGGGACCTTGTGCCAGTGGGTGATGGCGACGGTGTCCGAGGCCGGGTGCAGATCCCACTCCTGCGGCGTCGTCGGCGTCTTCGGCTTGCCAGCGGTGGCTGCTTCCACATGGACGATACGATAGCCGCCGGCCTTGAGGTCGCGCAGGATGCCGGGCAGGGCGGCCACCGTGCGCGGTTGGATGTCATGCAGCAACAGGATGCCCTTGCCCTTGGCCTTCAGGCGCGAGAGCGCCAGATCGTGCACCGTCTGCGACGAGACGTGACGCCAGTCGTCGGCGGGGAAATCCGCGCTCCAGGTCTGGATGCCGCGCGAGGCCAGATAGTCCTCGACCGCGCCTGCGCGCAGCAGGCCGGGAATGCGGAAGAATGGCGACAGTAGAGCGGGATCGCCGAGCGCCGCCTGCGTATGCGCGATCCCGTCCTCGATTTCCTTCTGCGCCTGTTCGATCGGCATCCGGTTCATGCTGAGCGGATGGTTTTCCGTATGCGTGCCGACCGAGTGACCGAGCCGGATCAGCTTCCGGACGCCGTCGGGAAATTCCTTGGCCATGCGGCCGATCACGAAGAACGTTGCCTTCACGCATTCCGAAGCGAGGATATCGAGGATCTGGTTCGAATATTTCGGAATTGGCCCGTCGTCGAAGGTCAGCACGACTTCCTTGTCACGGAGCGGCAGCGTCTTCGCATATTGCATGGTGCCGATGCGCGGATATTCGCGCGGATCGACCACGATAGTGCGCGACGTACCGAGTGCATCGGGATTGCTGCACGTCTCAGCGAAAGCAGGGACCGCGAAGAACAGCGTCAGACCCGTCAGCGCGCCGAGGCACTGCCGCCACGCGGGGCAGAGCAGCGATCGTGCCCGCTTGCCAGTCGTTGCTGCTTCCATCATCCGATCCGTCATCCGAACTTTGCCGTCCGGAAAAACTACCGGCGTGGCCGTAAAGACATTGTTAAGTATGTCGGCCCCGTCTGCCGGATCGTTCGATCTGCTCTTTAATGAGAGATGGCGCGGGAGCTCGCGGTCGGCGGTACGATATGCACGACCTTGTAGTTGTTGTTTCTGAGATAGCGCAGGAAATCGGGCAGCATCGCGGCAGTCTGGCCCTTGGTGTCGTGGAACAGGATGATGCCCTTCCCATTCGCCTTCAGCCGGCCGGTAACGAGTTCGAGCTGCTGCTGCGGCGTCATCGGGTTCCAGTCGCTGGCCCAGAAGTCGGCCCCGAACACCGCGATCCGACGCGACTGCAGGAGATCGAGCAAGGCTGGCGTCGATTCAAAGTAGGGGAAGCGGAAGAATGGCGTCGTCGGCACCGAGGTGGCCTTGCCGTTGAGGGCCATTTCGTCCGCCGAGATGCCGCGGTCGATCTGCTCGACGGCCTTCTCGAAGCTGACTTTCTTGAGGTCGGCATGCGCGAAAGTGTGATGCGCAATTGTATGCCCCTCGGCCGCCATTCGCTTCACGAGTTGCGGATGTGCTGCAGCGCTCTGGCCGATCATGAAAAAGGTGGCACGCACGCATTCGCTGGCCAGCGCGGCCAGGATCTTGGAAGTGGTCGGCGGATTCGGTCCATCGTCGAAGGTCAGCACCACCTCGCGATCTCCCAGCGGGAGTGTATCGGGAAAGCTCTGCTTGCCGACGCGCGGGTAGGTTTTGGGATCGACGGTGAGCACCCGCGCCGTGCCGAGCGTGTCGGGGCGGGGGCAGCTTTCGGCATGAGCCGCCACGGTCGAGGTAATCAGCGCAGCGATGACAATCCTGAACACGATCAATTCACTTTCCTGTCGGCGATTTCGCGGACTCGATATTTCCGATTGCATCCAGCATCCGGCACTGGCTATTGCCTGATCCTAACGAATGCTCCCAGCTGGATTAGCGCATTTCCGCTGAAACTGCGCCATCCGCATTTCTCATCGATCAGGCGAGGTCCGACATGGCTGATGACGTCGAGCTCGCCATGAAACCTGAAGCCGAAGCCTCGATCCTCGACCGCATGCCGATGCGCGACAGCGAGGGGAACATTCGTCCCGATTTCGTCGAGACTATTTCGCAGGCGGTTCGGTCGGCGGACGCCGTATTCCTCTGTGAGCTTGTGGGCGAGTTGCATGAAGCGGACCTCGGCGATCTCGTTCAGGCGCTGGCGGCGGACGAACGCGTCCGGCTGATCGAGCTGACCAAGGCGGATTTCGATTTCTCCGCTCTGAATGAGGTGGACGATACCGTTCGCGAGGAACTGCTCGAGGAGCTGGAACCGGAAACCGTCGCCGAAGGGGTTCGCGAACTCGACTCCGACGATGCGGTCGAGCTTCTCGAGGGTGTTGACGAAGACGTTCAGGACGAGATTCTCGAAAAGCTGCCGTTGTCCGAGCGCGTCGCTATCGAGCGCAGCCTGACCTATCCGGAGGAGACCGCCGGCCGCCGGATGCAGACGGAGTTCATCGCCGTCCCGCCGGACTGGAATGTCGGCCAGGCCATCGATTACATGCGTGAAACGCCGGATCTGCCGGACCGCTTCTACGAGATCTATTCCGTCGATGCCGACCAGCGCTGGCAGGGCGCGGTCTCTCTGGACCGGCTGCTGCGCGCCCGTCGTCCAGTGCCGCTCGCCGAACTGATCGACGAGGATCGCCGTCGCGTCTCGGTGCTCGATCATCAGAGCGACGTCGCCCGCATGTTCGGCAAATACAACCTGGTCTCGGTACCGGTTGTCGACACCGATAGCCGTCTGGTCGGTGTCATCACCATTGACGACGTGGTCGACGTGATCGAGGAGGAGGCCGACGAGGAGGTCAAGGCACTGGGCGGCGTCACGTCAGACGAAGAGCTGTCCGACAATTTCGTCACCATCGCCCGTGGACGTTTCACCTGGCTGCTGATCAATCTTGCCACCGCCTTCCTGGCCTCGTCGGTGCTCGGCCTGTTCGAGGGCCAGCTCGAACAGATGGTGGCGCTGGCCGTGCTGGCGCCAATCGTCGCCAGCCAGGGCGGCAATGCCGCAACCCAGACCATGACGGTGGCCGTCCGCGCGCTCGCAACGCGTCAGCTCAATCCCGGTAACGCGTTGCGTATCATCATCCGCGAGGCGCTGGTCGGCCTGATGAACGGCATCGCCTTTGCCGTCGTCACCGGTATCGCCGCCTTCCTGTGGTTCAAGACCCCTGGCCTGGGCATCGTCATCGGCCTTGCGATGATCACCAATCTCGTCGCCGGCGCCCTCGGCGGGATTCTGATCCCGATGGCGCTCGACCGCGTCAAAGCCGATCCGGCCGTGGCGTCCGGAACTTTCGTGACCACGGTCACCGATGTGGTCGGCTTCTTCGCCTTCCTCGGTATCGCGACAGTGTGGTTCGGGCTGAAATAGCGGAACGCCCGCGTCTTCATCGCTCCTTAACGGTATTGCCCGACCATCCCTGGCAAAGAGGTCGAACATGCGCTTGCGGTTGAAGGCTGACGGACGGATCGTCGAATTGCGCGACGGGCACGAAGTGCCGCTCGCGCCCGAGATGCCGGTCAAATCACGCGCCAGCGAGCCGGAGGTGCGCGACCTGCGCCGCCGTGCCCAACTGACCCAGACCGAATTCGCTGCCCGCCTCGGTGTTCCCGTCGAGACCATTCGCAACTGGGAGCAGGGCAAGCGCAGCCCGCGCGGCCCGGCGCGTGCGCTTCTGGCTGTGATCGCCCATGCACCCGACACGGTGTTTGCGGCGCTCGCGCCTGCGGGTGCCTGAGCATTCGATCCGAGCGGCGTGAGCTCGAACAGCGCCGGACTAGCCCCCGGCGCGCAATATGGTTCGAAAAGTGGATGCCAGTTCGCATCCGCCCATGAAGAACGTGTCTTCTCCAACAAGGGGGACGGCGTGCAGTTCGTCGAAGCAAATGGCGCCCGTATCCCGGCCATCGGGCTCGGCACCTGGGAGCTGCGTGGCCGCACCTGCGCGCGGGTGATCGAGCAGGCCATCAAGCTCGGCTATCGTCATATCGACACCGCACAGGTCTATGAGAACGAGCGTGACGTCGGAGAGGGCATTCGTGCATCGCACGTGCCGCGCAACGAGATCTTCGTCACCACGAAGATCTGGACGACGCATTTCGCACCCCACAATCTCGAACGCTCGGTGAAGGAAAGCCTGACGCGGCTGCGCATGAGCGAGGTGGATCTGCTGCTGCTGCACTGGCCCAGTTCACAGGTGCCGCTGGACGAGACGCTCGGCGCGCTGGCGCATGCCAGGCGCCTTGGATTGACGCGGCATATCGGGGTGTCGAATTTCACGGTGACGCTGATCGAGCAGGCGATCGCCGCCTGTCCGGAGCCGCTGGTTTGCGATCAGGTCGAGTACCACCCGTATCTCGACCAGGCGAAAGTGCGCACAGCCTGCAGCGATAACGGTCTGGCGCTGGTCGCATACAGTCCCATCGCCAAGGGCAATGTCCGTGGCGACGACACGCTTGCCGCCATCGGTAGAGCATATGGCAAGAGTGCTGCGCAGGTCTGCCTGCGCTGGCTCGTGCAGCAGGGGGCCGTTGCGATTCCGCGCACCTCGAAAGTCGAGCGTTTGTCTGAAAATATCGACGTGTTCGATTTCATGTTGTCCGAACATGAGATGGCAACCATTTCTGCCCTCAGTCGCTCCGACGGTCGGCTGACCGACTACGGTTTCGCGCCGAAATGGGACTGACTTGGCTGTCATGCCGGCCAACGCGCATTTGCCTCATTGATCCCGCAGAGGGGATCGGCCATTTCCAAGCTCGTTGCCCGCCAGCGGACCTATCATGTTCTTTTATGCCTCGAAGATCCTCGGCTTCTTCACGCAGCCGTCCAATATCATCGCCACGCTCTGCGTCATCGGCCTCGCGCTGGTGCTCTTGAACCGACAACGGATTGGCACCTGGCTGGTCAGTCTCGGTGTCCTGTTGCTGCTGGTGCTGGGCTATTCGCCGCTCAGCAATGTGCTGCTACTGTCGCTCACCGAGCGTTTTCCGCAATGGCAGGACGGCGGCCGGGCGCCGGATGGCGTTGTTGTGCTCGGTGGCGCCATCGATCCCGATGCCACCGCGGCTCGCAATTCGCTTGAGATCAATGCGGCCGGCGAGCGCGTCGTCGCGATGCTGGAGCTCGCACGCCGCTATCCACAGGCGAAAATCGCCTTCACCGGTGGCGCTGCGAGTTTGATCGAACAGACGCTGTCCGAGGCGCCGGTCGCCGGCGACGTGCTGCGGCAGTTCGGCGTCGCACCTGATCGAATCGTGCTGGAGACCGACAGCCGCACCACCGAGGAGAATGCGACTTTCACCGCGCGCCTCGTCAATCCGAAGCCCGGCGAGCGCTGGCTTCTCGTCACCTCTGCCTGGCACATGCCACGCTCGATCGGTGTCTTCCGCAAGGCTGGCTTCGATGTCGATGCCTATCCGGTGGACTGGCGTACCCGTGGCTGGATCGATGCATCCGAGACCTTCGATACCGCCAGTGCTGGGCTCGCGCGTGCCGATATCGCGCTGCATGAGTGGGTCGGCCTCGTGATTTACAGGCTTATCGGCCGCACCAGTGAATTGCTGCCGGGACCGAAGAAGCAGTAGCGGCCTATTCGTCCTTCGGCAGCCCTAGCCGATATACGCCGCGGAAATCCTCGGGGTCTTCGACCGGCTTGCCCTTGCGATAAATCACAAGCCGGCCTTCCAGCATCAATGTTACGGCGGCGCGACGGATCGGCGCCAGTTGTGCATGCCAGTCGCCCTCCGGCTCGATCATCTGAGCGATCTCCGGCGCGCTCAGGGAACGGGCGGGATCGCGGCCGAGAATGGCCAGGATGCGCTCGTCGAGGGGCAGGGGTTTGGGCTTCGCCGGCTTGGGCGTTGCGGCGGACGATTTCTTTGGAGCTTTGGATTCGGATTTGGCCATGTCCTGGCATCGCCGATCCCGCATCGTCGTGCAAGCTGTGACATGGCGGACATGGCGCGCAGAGGGGACCGGCGCTAAGGTCGCACCACTCGCGTACCAATTGTCTTCAAGTTCATATCCTTCGCATTCATGGAACCTCGGCACCTCATTCGCGCAGCGATCGCCGCCTCGGTGCTCGGTCATCTGGCCTTGGCCGCAGGGGTCTACTTCGCCGATGCCCGGCCGATCGCGGTCCATGACGAAAGCGTCAGCGTCGATCTGGTGACGCCCCAGGACCTCGCCGAGGCCGAGAAGAAGGCCGAGGAGGCGCAGCCGGAGCCGGACAAGCAGCCGGAGCCTGCAAAACCCGAATTCCGCCTGCCTGACCTGACCTTCCAGCCGACGCTGGAAGAGAAGACGCCAGCTGAGTCGGCGGCCAAACCGCCCTCCGAGCCGCAAAGTGCCTCCCCGCAACAGCAGGCTGCACCTGCGCCGCATCCACAACAGCAGCAGCCCCGGCCGTCTTCGTCGCCCCAGCAGCAGGCCCAGGCGCCATCATCGCCGCAGCCGACCGCGCCGCCGTCGGAGCAGCAGCAGACCGCTTTGCAGCCGCAGCAGCCGGAACTGCAACTTCCTCCGTCGGTAGTTGGACAGGCGCCGCCGCAGCCCGATCCGGACATCACGGTAAAATATGGCGTTATGCTCGGTTTGCCCGGTTTCGGCGGCGCACCGGCATCGGAGCAGGCGGATGTCGCCAAGACCGATATTGCTGCCTTTCATCGCCACCTGAAAACATGCCTGAAGTTGCCGGCCGATGTAGCGCGCAGCGACGATGCCATGGTGAAGCTGCGCGCGATGCTGTCGCCGGACGGTCGCCTCGTGGCCGAGCCGACGGTGATCGAGGTGCGCCGGCCGGCCAAGGCGGCATTGCTGCTGCAGGCCGCCAAACATGCGCTGGAAGCTTGCCAGCCTTATTCGATGCTGCCGGCAGACAAATACAATGAGTGGAGGGTGCTCGATCTGCCGTTCACGCCGCAGGATTTCGGGAGCTAGCTTTCTCCTCGGCGAGTGTCTTCTTGGCGATTTGTAGATCGTCGCCCATGGCACGCCAGGCGCTGGACGCGAATTGCCGTCGCCATGTCACCACTACCACCGCTGCGGTGGAAACGATGAATACCCACGGGCTCACGAACCAGCCGAGATAACCAAGCGCGAAGAAGAATGCGCGCTGACCGCGATTGAAATGTCGCGCGGCGGCGCCAAACATTTGCGTCGTGCGCACCACATGCGCTTCCGCTTCCGGCGTGTGGCGATCCGCTGCGAAGGGCATCGCGCCGACCAGGATTGCGACATAGTTGAACAGCCGATAGGCCCAGGCGAATTTGAAGAAGGCGTAGACGAAGATCAGGATCAGCCCGAAACACTTGATTTCCCACAGACCCGGCGACGAATTGAAGCCGATCGGCAGATTGGCCATGATCGGCATTACTTCATTGGTGGCGCGCAGCAGTGCCAGCGATCCGCCGATGGCGATCAGCGTCGTGGAGGCGAACCAGGCGGTGCCGTTCTGCAGCGAGGTCAGGATGTGGGTATCGACGATCCGTGCCTCGCGCGCGAGCAGACGGCGCATCCACACCTCGCGATAGGCATGCATGCGCGCCGACAGGCTGTCGCGACCATATTTGCTGTGTTCGAGCGTGATCGCATAGGCAGCCCATTCCAGAATGAAGAAGCCAAGCGCAAAAACGTCGATCCAGGAATAGTTCAGCATGCGGCCCCCATCGTCTCAGGCTGCGGTTCTGCCACTTCGTTTCGCGGGCGGCAACGGCCTGCTATGCCCAACTTGATTGCAGCGCTGGCGCGCGCGTGGCATTTTGCGCGCCTTGCAGGGAGCAGATGATGGCTTTGAAACTGGTGATCGGTAACAAGAACTACTCGTCGTGGTCGATGCGCCCATGGGTCGCCCTGAAGGGCGCCGGCATCGCGTTCGATGAGGTGATGATCCCGCTCTATACCGGCCCCGCCGACAAGCAGCGGCTTCTCGATGTCACGCCGTCGGGGAAAGTGCCGGCGCTGATCGATGGGGACGTCACCGTCTGGGATTCCCTGGCGATCATCGAATACGCCGCTGAGCGTTTCCCCGAGGCGAAGCTGTGGCCGGAAGACGCCGCCCACCGGGCCCATGCGAGGTCGATCTCGGCGGAGATGCATTCCGGTTTCATGCCGTTGCGCAATGAATGCGGCATGAACCTGCACCGGCCGGTGAAGGCGAAGGTGCTGTCGGATGATGCCAGGGCGAATATCGCCCGTATCGACGAGATCTGGTCGTCTTGCCGTGCGCGCTATGGTGCGGCCGGCCCATATCTGTTCGGCGCTTTCAGCGCCCCCGATGCCATGTTCGCGCCGGTGGTGCACCGCTTTCTGACCTACGCCATCGAGGTGTCTCCCGCCGCGCGCGCTTACATGGACACCATGCAGGCGAATCCGGCGTTCCGGCAGTGGACGGAGGAAGGGCTCGCCGAAACCCTCCTGATCCCGCGCTTCGAGGAAGAGTGATCGCGTCGGCTGCGATCCGGACTTGTTCTGGCGGATATCGTCGCCATAACAACAGCATATTGCGGGTGCATGCAGCCGCAACGTCTTGAATATCGGTGGGGACTTCCGAATGAATGCGGCCTGGGCGGTTTCGCTCGATCATCTCTGGCGCTCGGCCACACTCCCCATGTGGCTCGCATTCGCAGCGGCCGTGTTCTTTGCGTTGATCGTGCTGGTGACGCTGCTGCGTGCCGAGAAGTCGGTCGCTAATGGCGCACTGACGGTGATCACGTTGCTCGCCATCGGCGTCGCGGCAGCGGCCACTCTGCGCAGCTCCGAGACGACGGAGCACGCGGTCGCAGCGTCGGCTCCGGCGGGATTGCAATTTGCAAGCGCCTTGCCGGCATTGTCCTGTCTGGACGAACTCGCGGGAGATATGGTGCTTGCCGCGTGCGAGAAATCGCTGTTTGCCTCGCCGGAATCCGTAGCTGCGGCCGTGTCGAGTTCGGCTGCATTGCTCGACCGTCTGCGCGCCCATGGCGATGTCGCCGCCGCAGACAAGACGATGACGCCAGAGCTCGCGTTGCTGCGCCGTGCGGTGGAGCGTGATCGCTATGGCTTGTTTGCTTATGTGTTGCAGGCGCGCGATCGCTGCATGCCGGAGAGCTGCCCGGCCTATGCTTCCGTCACAGACCACAAGCAGATCGCGTCCAATATGGGCGAGCGGTTCTATGAGGGTCTGCTGACGCGCTATGTGCCGGCCTGGACCGCGCCGCCGGCAATCGCCGCGGCTCCATCTCCGGTTCCGGGCGCGGCAACCGCAGCTGCCGCGATCGGCGGTCTTCCGGCGTCGGTTCCGACGGGCAGGCCGACCAATGCTGAATTCCCGTCATCTTCGTCGATCCCGCCGATTTCGATCATGACCGACACGCCCGTTCAAGCGCCGAAGCCGGCCAACGCACAGGCCGCCCCGCGCCCCGCGCCAAAGAAGCAGGCCGCGCCGAAAGAGGCGGCGAAGGAAGCGGTCCGTCCACAGCCGGTTGCGCCGGTTCAGCTTGCGCCCGGAGCGGGGCAGACGGATAATTGAGCTGTAGATACACCTTTAAGACTGCTGTTGGTTCCGATCTCACGCGCATGCCGTTGCATCTCGTCAAACTCGCCGTCGGTTGCGAGTCCATCGCCGATTTCAAGAGCTATCTGAGCGAGCGTATGCGCGCGGCCAAGGCGCGCGGCGAGAAGCAGCAGCACATCCATGTCACCCGCATGGTGCCGAAGCGCGATACTGAACTGCTCGATGGTGGCTCGCTTTATTGGGTGATCCGCGGCGAGATCGCGCTGCGCGAGAAGCTGATCGCCATCGAACCATTTCGTGACGGCGAGGGCATCAATCGCTGCAGACTGATCATGGAGCCGAAGCCCGTCACCGTGGCGCCGCGTCCGCTGCGTCCATTTCAGGGCTGGCGCTATCTTACCGACAAGGATGCGCCGCCCGATCTCGGCAAGGCCGCCGCGAGCATCGAGGCAATGCCCGAGCCGATGCGCCGCGAGCTGCGTGAATTGGGGTTGCTGTAACACGCGGCCGTAGGGCGGATGAGGCGAAGCCGTAATCCGCCGCGGAGTCTCCACCGTGAATCGGCCGGCGGATTACGCTACGCTCATCCGCCCTACGGGCCTTGCATGCCCGCAATACCTCGCAATGACAGCGCCATGTTGCTAGAAGGAACTCTCGACACCCGCTTGCGAAAGCCTGACATGCCGTCTTCGTCTCTCCGCCTTGGCGTCAATATCGATCACGTCGCGACCCTGCGTAATGCCCGCGGCGGCAAGCATCCCGATCCGGTTCGCGCGGCGCTCGAAGCGATCGCCGCCGGTGCCGATGGCATTACAGCGCATTTGCGCGAGGATCGCCGCCATATCCGCGATGCCGATATGGAGCGTCTGAAAGCCGAGATTTCCAAGCCGCTGAATTTCGAGATGGCGGCGACGCCGGACATGGTGCGCATCGCGCTCGGCGTGCAGCCGCATGCGGTATGTCTGGTGCCGGAGCGGCGCGAAGAACTCACCACCGAAGGAGGTCTGGACGTGGTCGGCCAGCGCGAGTCGCTGGAGCCGACTATCGCACGCTTCACCGATGCTGGCGTGCGCGTGTCGCTGTTTATCGCCGCAGATCCCAAGCAGATCGAGATGGCCGCCACGCTGAAAACGCCGGTGATCGAGATTCATACTGGCGCGTGGTGCGATGCCATTACTGATGGCGAATTGATCAAGGCCGACGCCGAATGGCAGCGCATCGCCGCCGGCGCGAAGCTGGCGAAGTCGATGGGCCTCGAAGTCCATGCCGGCCACGGCCTCGATTACGCTACTGCCGAGACGATCGCCGCGCTGCCCGACATCAAGGAGCTGAACATCGGCTACTACATGATAGGCGAGTCGCTGTTCGTTGGCCTCTCCGAAACCGTGAAGCAGATGCGTGCAGCAATGGATCGCGGCGTCGCCAAGCGAGCGAGCGCATGATCATCGGTATCGGCTCCGACCTGATCGATATCACCCGCGTCGCCAAGGTGATTGAACGCCATGGTGACCGCTTTCTCGATCGCATCTTCACCGAGACCGAGCGTGCCCGTGCCGAGCGCCGCGCCAAGAGCGAGAAGATGGTGGTTGCCACTTATGCCAAGCGTTTCGCTGCCAAAGAGGCCATGTCCAAGGCGCTCGGCACCGGCATCCGCCAGGGCGTCTGGTGGCGCGACATGGGGGTGGTCAACCTGCCGGGCGGTAAACCGTCGATGAAACTGACCGGCGGCGCGCTGGCGCGTTTGCAGGCACTGACCCCGGCAGGGCACGAGCCCCAGATCGATCTTTCGATCACCGACGACTGGCCGCTGGCGCAGGCCTTTGTGATCATCTCGGCCGTCATCCCGCCCAAATCCTGACAGACCTCCTGCGCAAGTCTGCCGCTGGAATTGTCGTGTTTCGGACACTTATTTGCACGGAATCGTGCGGCAAACTTGCGGCAGGGCCGGGCAGGCTTCGTTGCGCCGATCCGCGCAACCGGATAAACCTGCTGCGATACCGAACCGGCGCGAATTCTCGCTTTCGCCTTTCCAGGCCTCGCTTGATTTTGCCGTAATAGATTGAATTGATTGCGTTTTATTGAGATGGGGCAGGCGCCCCGGCATGAAATGTGAGACCAGCCGCGCAATCAGCCGCGGGAATCGGGAAAGCGATGAGCGTGACTTCGGGGACCAAGACTGAAAGCGGCTTCGGCGAAACCATCCGCGTCGTCATCAATGCACTGCTCATCGCGCTGGTGATCCGCACTTTCCTGTTTCAGCCCTTCAACATCCCCTCGGGCTCGATGAAGGCCACGTTGCTGGTCGGCGATTATCTGTTCGTATCCAAATATTCCTATGGCTACAGTCACTACTCCATTCCGCTGTCGCCCAACATCTTCTCCGGCCGCATCTTCGGCTCCGATCCGGCCCGTGGCGACGTGGTCGTTTTCCGCCTGCCGAAGGACGACACCACCGATTACATCAAGCGCGTGATCGGCCTGCCGGGCGATACGATCCAGATGAAAGAGGGGCTGCTCTACATCAACGGCAAGCCGGTGCAGCGCGAACGCCTGAGCGATTTCGTCGGCGAGGATCCCTGCGGTTCGGATGCGACGGCGCGGGTCAAGCGCTGGAAGGAAACGCTGCCCAACAACGTCACCTATGAGACGCTCGATTGCGTCGATAACGGCTTCTACGACAACACCATCGAATACAAAGTCCCTGCCGGCCACTTCTTCATGATGGGCGACAACCGCGACAACTCCACCGACAGCCGCGTGCAGTCGGCGGTGGGTTACGTGCCGTCCGAAAACCTGATCGGCCGCGCGCAGATGATTTTCTTCTCGATCGCCGAAGGCGAGCAGGCTTGGCAGATCTGGCGCTGGCCGACTGCGGTGCGCTGGAGCCGCATTTTCTCCATTGTGCGATGACGGACGATCACACCAAAACCATCGAGACAGCCGCAGCGCCGAATTCCGACGATCACAGCCCGGCGCCTGAGGCGCCGAAGGAGACTGCGGCCCAGCGCAAGAAGCGTGCGCGCGCCGAGGCCAAGGCTGCGGCGGCCGAAATCGAGACGCGGATCGGTCACAAGTTCAAGGATGCGCAGCTCCTTGAAACGGCGTTCACCCATGTTTCGGCGCTGAAGTCGCAGCGCAGCCGTACCGAGAGCTATCAGCGGCTGGAATTTTTGGGCGACCACGTGCTCGGCCTCGTGATCTCCGACATGCTGTATCGCGCTTTTCCGCATGGCGACGAAGGAGAGCTGTCGAAGCGCCTGGCCGATCTCGTTCGCAAGGAGGCCTGCGCCGATGTCGCGCGCTCGCTGGGATTTCAGGATGGCATCAAGCTTGGTTCCGTCGGCGCCGGCGTAGGGCAACGCCTGCGCAAATCGGTGCTCGGCGACATCTGCGAAGCGGTCATCGGCGCGATTTTTCTCGATGGCGGATATCCCGCAGCCGAAGCCTTCGTCCAGCGCAACTGGACGGAGCGGATGCGCAAGCCGGTGCGGCCGCTGCGTGATCCCAAAACCGTGCTGCAGGAATGGGCGCAGGGGCGCGGCTTGCCGACGCCGATCTATCGCGAGGTCGGCCGCTCCGGCCCGCATCATGATCCGCATTTCAAAATTGCGGTGGATGTGAGCGGGCTCGCCTCCGCTGAAGGCGAGGGTGGCAGCAAACGTGCCGCCGAGAAGGCAGCCGCAACCGCGATGCTGGAGCGCGAAGGCGTAAAATCTTGAAGGATGATGACTTGAACGACGACATTGACCACACCGCCGAAGGCGCCCCGCAGAACACCCGCTGCGGTTTCGTTGCGCTGATCGGTGCGCCCAATGTCGGCAAGTCGACGCTCGTGAACGCGCTGGTGGGCTCCAAGGTCACCATCGTCTCGCGAAAGGTGCAAACGACGCGCGCACTGATCCGCGGGATCGTCATCGAGGATCATTCGCAAATCATTCTGGTCGATACGCCCGGCATTTTCCTGCCGAAACGCCGACTCGACCGCGCGATGGTGAAAACCGCCTGGAGCGGCGCCCATGACGCCGATCTCGTCTGCGTGCTGCTCGACGCGAAGGCGGGCATCAATGAACAGGCCGAGGCGATCTTCAACCAGCTCGGCAATGTCAATCATCCCAAGATTCTGGTGATCAACAAGGTCGATATCGTTTCCAAGGAACGGTTGCTGAAGCTGGCGCAGGATGCCAATGAGCGGCTGAAGTTCGAAGACATCTTCATGATCTCGGCGATGACCGGCGACGGCGTTGACGACCTGCGTCGCCGGCTCGCGGCCGACGTGCCGGAAGGTCCATATCATTATCCCGAAGACCAGATGTCGGACGCGCCGCTGCGGCATCTGGCGGCGGAGATCACCCGCGAAAAAATCTTCCGTCAGCTACATCAGGAGCTGCCCTATCAGTCGACGGTGGAGACCGACAGCTGGCAGGAGCGCAAGGACAATTCCGTGCGCATCGAGCAGACGATCTTCGTCGAGCGCGAGAGCCAGCGCAAGATCGTGCTCGGCAAGGGCGGCGCGACGATCAAGCAGATCGGCGCCGATGCACGCCGCGAGCTCACCGAGATCGTCGGCTTTCCCGTGCATCTGTTTTTGTTCGTGAAGGTGCGCGAGAACTGGGGCGACGATCCCAACCGTTATCGCGAAATGGGCCTCGAATTCCCGCAGGAATGAAGCTGGGACCGATCAAGTGAGTTCAGCCGTGACCGCTCCCGCCGATCTGCCGAAGAACGTTTTTTATTTCGAAGTGCTGCTTTACGTGTCGCTGATCCTGGACAGCGTATCGATCGCCTTCCAGGATCGTACGGCCGATGCCAGTCTGTCCGAGGGCACGATTGCCGTGGCGACGTTTGTCGCCGCCTGCATGCTGCTGTTCTTCGTCTATCTGGTCTGGCTGGCAGCCTATCGGCGCAAGAGCTGGCCGCGCTGGGTGCTGCTGGTGTCGCTGGGGTTCTCGGCGCTGTCGCTGCTCCAGGTGCTTGGCGTCTACGGCCTGCAATTCGACAGCGCCATCGAGATCGTGTCCTGCATTCTGACCGGGCTTGGACTCTATTGCGCCTTCTCCGGCGACGCGCGGGAGTGGTTCAGGGGGTGATCTGTAGGTTGGGTAGAGCGCAGGTGCGCGGCGCCGGAGCGAAACCCATCAGCCCGTCGTTGCGGCAAGCTCCGCCGATGGGTTTCGCTTCGCTCTACCCATCCTACGAACTATAATCCCCCCATGGAATGGACCGACGAAGGCATCATCCTCGGCGTGCGGCGGCATGGCGAATCCGGCGCCATCGTCGAACTGATGACGCGTAGCCATGGCCGCCATCTCGGCCTCGTGCGTGGCGGCGCCGGTGCACGGATGCGGCCCGTTTTGCAGCCCGGCAACAGCGTGCAGGCGATCTGGCGCGCGCGGCTCGACGAACAGCTCGGCTACTACCTGCTCGACGGCACCAGATTACGCGCCGCAACGCTGCTGGGCGTGTCGCATGCGGCTTACGGCGTCACACATCTGGCAGCGGTAGCCCGGCTGTTGCCGGAGCGTGACCCGCATGACGAGATCTTCGCCATGCTCGAAGCCATTCTCGACGACTTCGATCATCCAGCGGTCGCGGCAATCCATACGATCCGTTTCGAACTCGCAATGCTTGCCGAACTCGGTGTCGGCCTTGATCTCGAAAACTGTGCCGCCACAGGCGCGACCACGGACCTGATCTATGTCTCACCGAAATCCGGCAACGCCGTTTCGCGTGCGGCCGGTGAACCATGGCGCGACAAACTCCTGCGCCTTCCGCCTTTCATGCGCGAGGGCGAGGAAGGTGAGGGCAGCCTGACCGACCGAGACCTGCAGGACGGCTTCGAAATTACCGGACGCTTTCTGCTCCGAAACGTGCTGGAACCTCGCGGCCAGCGCCACTCCGATGCACGGGCCGGTTTTATCGGGGCTGTGATGCGCCAAATCGTAGGGCGGATGAGCGAAGCGTAGTCCGCCGGCCAAGCTCATGGTTGAAACTCCGCGGCGAATTGCGCTTTTGGCTACCCGCGGGCTGCTGTTGATTCATTTCTTGCCCGATTCGCTGTCCCGCGCTAATGCCCCGCCATGGGAAAAAGACTGATTCCGCCTGAGCCGTCCGAGCCTCAACTGGTGCAATTGCGCGATGCGCTCGAGGAGCGCTATCTCGCTTATGCGCTCTCCACCATCATGCATCGCGCGCTGCCCGATGCGCGGGACGGCCTGAAGCCGGTTCATCGCCGCATCCTCTATGGCATGCGCCTGCTTAGGCTCGACCCCGGCACGCCATTCAAGAAATCCGCCAAAATCGTCGGCGACGTGATGGGCTCGTTCCATCCGCATGGCGACCAAGCGATCTATGACGCCATGGTCCGCCTCGCGCAGGATTTCTCCTCGCGTTACCCGCTGGTCGATGGCCAGGGCAATTTCGGCAATATCGACGGCGATAATCCCGCCGCCTATCGTTACACCGAAGCCCGCATGACCGATGTCGCGCGGCTCTTGCTCGAGGGCATCGACGAGGACGCGGTCGAGTTTCGTCCGAACTATGACGGCCAGTCGAAGGAGCCCTCGGTCATGCCGGGTGGCTTCCCGAACCTGCTCGCCAACGGCGCGCAGGGCATCGCCGTCGGCATGGCCACCGCGATTCCACCGCACAACGCTGCCGAACTCTGCGATGCCGCGCTGCATTTGATCGAGAAGCCGGACGCCAAGTCGAAGTCGCTGCTTCGTTTCGTGAAGGGACCGGATTTTCCCACCGGCGGCATCATCATCGACAGCAAGGAAGCAATCGCCGAGGCCTATACGACCGGCCGTGGCTCGTTCCGCACCCGCGCGAAGTGGTCGGTGGAAGAGGGGGCCCGTGGCGCCTGGACCATCGTGGTGACGGAAATCCCCTGGCTGGTGCAGAAGTCGCGCCTGATCGAGAAGATCGCCGAACTGCTCAACGACAAGAAGCTGCCGCTGGTCGGCGACATCCGCGACGAATCAGCAGAGGACATCCGCGTCGTCATCGAGCCGAAGACGCGCAATGTCGATGCCGGCCTCGTCATGGAGTCGCTGTTCAAGCTTACCGAGCTCGAAAGCAAGATTCCGCTCAACCTGAACGTATTGGTGAAGGGCCGTATTCCAAAGGTACTCGGCCTCGCCGAATGCCTGCGCGAATGGCTCGATCATCTGCGCGAAGTGCTGTTGCGCCGTTCGCAACATCGCAAGGGCCAGATCGAGCATCGCCTCGAAGTACTCGGCGGCTACCTGATCGCCTATCTCAACATCGACGAGGTCATCCGCATCATCCGTACCGAGGATGAGCCGAAGCCGGTGTTGATGAAGACCTTCAGCCTCACCGAGCTACAGGCGGAGTCGATCCTGAACATGCGCCTGCGCTCGTTGCGCAAGCTCGAAGAGTTCGAGATCAAGAAGGAAGACAAGGAACTGCGCGCCGAGCTGAAGGGGATCAACGAGATCCTCGGTTCGGAAGCCGTGCAGTGGAGCAAGGTCGGCGAGCAGGTGCGCAAGGTGCGCGACATGTTCGGCCCGAAGACACCGCTCGGCAAGCGCCGCACAGTGTTTGCAGATGCGCCGGAGCACGATCTCGCCGCGCTCGAGGAGTCGCTGGTCGAGCGCGAGCCCGTCACGGTCGTGATCTCCGAAAAGGGCTGGGTGCGGACGCTCAAGGGGCAGGTGGCGGATCTGTCGAACCTGACCTTCAAGCAGGACGACAAGCTCGGCCAGTCCTTCTTCGCCGAGACTACCTCGAAGCTGATGCTGCTCGCCACCAATGGGCGCTTTTACACGCTCGATGTGGCGAAGCTGCCCGGTGGCCGCGGTCATGGCGAGCCGATCCGCCTGTTCATCGACATGGAAGGCGATGCTGCTATCGTTTCGGTGTTCGTGCACAAGGGAGGCCGCAAGTTCCTGATCGCCAGCCATGACGGCCAGGGCTTTGTGGTCGGTGAGGACGATTGCGTCAGCGCGACGCGTAAGGGCAAGCAGATCATCAATGTCGACATGCCGAACGAGGCACGCGCCCTGACGCTGGTGGAAGAGGGCGCCGATCAGGTCGCCGTCATCGGCACCAACCACAAGATGGTGATCTTCCCGCTCAGCGAAGTGCCGGAAATGTCGAAGGGCAAAGGTGTGCGGCTGCAGAAATACACCAGTGCCGCGCTCTCGGACGTTGCCGTGTTCAACGCCAAGGCGGGTCTGACATGGCGCGACTCGTCGGGCCGCGAACGCTCGATGACCTGGAAGGAGCTGTCGGATTGGCGCGGCAACCGCGCTGATGCGGGCCGGCAGGCAACGGGTTTGCCGTCGTCCAACAAGTTCAACAAGCCGATCGAGTAATTGGTTGGCTTGTGCCGCAAACGCGCCTCCTCATCCTGAGAGCCTGACTGGAAATGCGGTCTGTCGTTTGGCGCTGCTGGTCGCCCAGACGGAGCACAATCGACTCTGTCCCTCCCGCCTGAACGCAGTTGCGTTCAGGCTGTGGTGAGGAGGCGCGCAGCGCCGTCTCGAACCATGACCTCGCCTGACTCGGAGGATGGTCGCGCACTCCGAGTCAGGCCATCTCATGGTTTGAGACGCGCGCAAAAGCGCGCTCCTCACCATGAGGGGGCGGAGACTAGCCCGTCTCTTCCTCGACCATTGGCGTTGCCAGCACCTTGTCGATGCGCCGGCCGTCGAGATCCATCACTTCGAACGTCCAGCCATGCGAGATGATGGTGTCGCCGACATCGGGAATACGGCCGAACTCGTAGAGCAGGAAACCCGCAAAGGTCTGATACGGTCGCGAGCCCTGCGGTGACTCGATCCCGAGCAGCGACATGAATTCCAGCGCCGGCATCCAGCCTGAGATCAGATAGGAGCCATCATCGCGCTTGTGAAAGGCGAGCTCGGCCGGACCTTCTTCGGTGTGGAAGGCGCCGACGATCGCTTCGAGGATATCCGCCGACGTCACGACGCCCTGGAAGGTGCCGTATTCGTCGTGGACGAGACCCATATGCACAGCCGACTCTCGCAGAATCCGCACGACATCGCGTGCATCCAGCGTATCGGGGATAACAGGCGCCTCGCGCACCAGCGCGCGGAAGTCCGGGGTGTGACCCGCAAGATAGGCGCCAAGCAGGTCCTTGGCCTGGATGATGCCGATGGCGGAATCCAGATTGCCGTCGAACACCGCAAAGCGGGAATGCGAGGAGCCGACGATCTCGGCGTGAATGTCTTCGATGGAATCCGCGAGATCGATCATCGCCACTTCATGGCGTGGCGTCATCACGGCGCCGACGGGCAGGTCGCCGAGCCGCATCACGCCAGCGATCATTTCCTTCTCGCCCGGTTCGAGCACGCCCGCTGTTTCCGCTTCGGTCACCAGCGTATGAATCTCGGCTTCGCTGATCTTGTCCTCGGCACCGCCGCGCTGGCCGAGCACGAACAGGATTGCCTTGCCTGAACGATCCAGCAGCCACACCAGCGGGAGCGAGATCTTTGCGAGCATCACCATCGCCGGCGCGACGCGCACAGCCACGGTTTCCGGATCGCGCAAGGCGATCTGCTTGGGCACCAGCTCGCCGATGATCAAGGAGGCATAGGTGATGGTGGTGACGACAAGACCGACGCCGAGCGTGTCGGCAAGGCCCTTCGACAGGCCGAGATCGAGCAGCTCACTCGACAGTCGCTGACCGAGCGTCGCGCCGGAGAAGGCACCCGACAGCACGCCGATCAGCGTGATGCCGATCTGCACGGTGGAGAGAAACTTGCCGGGGTCGGATGCCAGCGCCAGGGCGCGGCGCGCACCTGTGACGCCCTTTTCGACAAGCCCTGCGAGGCGGGCAGGACGGGACGATACGATCGCCAGCTCGGACATTGCGAGCAGGCCATTGAGGACGATCAGGACCGCGACGATCCCGAGTTCGAGCGATAACACAGTGGTTCCTTCTGATGATGAAGCCGAAAATATAGGCGATCGTCGGCGGCATCGCTATGGGGGGCCCATGCCGCGCGCCCGGAATGCCAGGCACTGCCGGGGCGCCATGCAGGCGAGATGACAAAGAGAGGATTTCCCCTCAAACTTTCGTGCTTTTGCAGCATATTGCGCACTGCGGCGTAAGCGCCCATCTGCAGCGTTCCAAACCGGTTGCGCCGCGCGGTTGCAAAAATTTCGACGCATCGCAATTTTCATGTACGATTGCCTCCGGTCAGTCGGCTTGCTGGGGGCATTTGTCTTGATTTGCTTCAGATCGATCTTTCCCGCCGCCTTCGTCGCTCTTGCCGTGCTGCTCGCCGGCTGCGACCGGAAGCCGGAAGCGGCCGGACCGCCACCTCCGCCCGTGACGGTCGCCAATCCGCTCAAGAAGATGACCACCGACTGGGACGAGTTCACCGGCCGCTTCGATGCCATCGATCAGGTGCAGATCCGTGCCCGTGTTACTGGCTTCGTCACCAAGGTGACTTTCGTAGACGGCGCGGTGGTAAAGGCGGGCGATGTCCTCTACGAAATCGATCCGCGCCAGTATGAAGCCGCGGCCGAGCAGGCCCAGGGCCAACTGGACGATGCCAGGGCGAAGGTCGATCTCGCGCAGAAAGAGCTCGAACGCGCCACCACGCTGATCAAGACGCAGGCCATCTCCGAGAATATCGTCGATCAGCGCAACCAGGCGCTGGCCGCAGCGCAGGCCTCGGTGCTTGTTGCCGAAGGCGCCCTGAAGCTGGCAAAGCTCAATCTCGAATATACCAAGGTCGTTGCGCCCATCGATGGCCGCGTGAGCCGCCATCTCGTCAGCATCGGCAATCTCGTCAACGGCAGCGACAGCGGTGCAACGCTGCTTACGACGATCGTGTCGATGACGCCGATCTATCTGTATTTCGACATGGACGAGTCCATCTATCAGCGCAACAGCCGCCTGTGGTTCGAAGGCAAACGACCGAGCTCGCGCGATACGCCCAATCCCGTGCAGATCACCCTGACCGGCGATACCAGGCCGACGAAGGAGGGGAAGATGGACTTCCTCGACAACCGGCTCGATATCGGCACCGGCACATTGCGGGGCCGCGCCGTCGTCGACAATCACGACCTGTCGATCCTGCCGGGCCAGTTCGCACGACTGCGGGTTATTGCCAGCGGCGAATATGAAGCGCTGCTGATCCCGGACACAGCAGTCGCCACCGATCAATCGCGAAAAATCGTGATGGTGGTGAAGCCCGACGATACGGTCGAGGCGAGGCCCGTGACGCTCGGCCCGCTCGATGATGGCCTGCGGGTGATCCGCGAAGGTCTCAAACAGGACGATCGCGTCATCATCGACGGCCTGCAGCGCGCCCGTGTCGGTGCGAAGGTGACGCCAAAGGCGGGTGAAGTGAAGTCCGTAACTGCCGTAGGCGGCGCCAAGCCATGAATCTCGGCAGCCTTTCCGTCAATCGTCCGATCCTCGCGATGGTCATGTCCATCGTGCTGATCATCGTCGGCGCCATCGCCTATACCACGCTTCCGGTGTCCGAATATCCCGAGGTGGCGCCGCCGACCGTCGTAATCACGACGCAATATCCCGGCGCCTCCGCGCAGACCGTGTCGGAGACGGTGGCGACGCCGATCGAGCAGGAGATCAACGGCGTCGAGGACATGCTGTATCTCTACAGCCAGGCGACCTCGAACGGCCAGCTCAACATCACCGTCACCTTCAAGCTCGGTACCGATCTCGACAAGGCGCAGGTGCTGGTTCAGAACCGCGTCGCCATCGCGCAACCGCGTCTGCCCGAGGAAGTCCAGCGCAACGGCGTCGTCACCCGCAAGAATTCACCCGACCTGATGATGGTCGTATTCATGCTGTCGCCTGACGACACCTACGATCAGCTCTATATTTCCAACTATGCGCTGCGCAATGTGCGCGACCAGTTGCTGCGTCTCGATGGTGTCGGCGACATTCAGATTTTTGGTGCGCGCGATTACTCGATGCGTCTTTGGCTGGACCCAGACAAGATCGCCAGTCTCGGAATGACGGCCGGCGACGTTATCGCCGCCATCCGTGCTCAAAATATCCAGATCGCCGGCGGTCAGATCGCGGAGCCGCCAATTTCCGATCGCGCCTTTTCGCCGAACCTGACCTTCACCGGTCGCCTCAAGGATCAGGCGGAATTCGGCAACATCGTCATCAAGGCTGGCAGCGACGGCCGCACCGTGCGGCTGAAAGATGTCGCGCGGATCGAGCTTGGCGCACTGTCCTACACGACCAACAGTTTTCTGCTGAAGAAGCCGGCGGTGGCGCTCGCGATCTCTCAACGGCCGGGTTCGAATGCGTTATCCACGGCAGAAGCGATCGCCAAGACCATGGCGAAGCTCAAGACCGAGTTTCCCAAGGGGCTCGAATATAATATCGGCTACAATCCGACCGAATTCATCGCGCAGTCGGTGCATGAGCTGATCAAGACGATCTATGAGGCGATGGTGCTGGTCGTGATCGTCGTGCTCGTTTTTCTACAAGGCTGGCGGCCAGCGATCATCCCCATCATGGCGATCCCGGTATCGCTGGTCGGCACTTTCGCCATCATGGCGGCGCTCGGTTTCTCGATCAACAATCTCACTCTGTTCGGTCTCGTGCTGGCGGTTGGCATCGTGGTCGATGATGCCATCGTGGTGGTCGAGAATGTCGAGCGGCATCTGGCCGAGGGAAAGACACGGCGCGAGGCGGCGCTGTTGACCATGACCGAGGTCGGAGGCGCGCTGATCTCGATCGCGCTGGTGCTGTGTGCGGTGTTCGTGCCGACGGCCTTTATCGGCGGCATTTCCGGGCAGTTCTTCCAGCAATTTGCCGTCACCATCGCGGTGGCCACGGCGATCTCCTGTTTCTGTTCGCTGACGTTGTCGCCGGCATTGGCCTCGATGATTCTCGAGCAGCATCATGAGAAGAAGCCGCCTGCGAGCTGGAATGTGGTGGCGCGCGGCTGGAACGCGTTCACGGGTGTCTTCAATCGCGGCTTCGACCGGTTGTCGCATGCCTATGGCACTGCGGCCGGGTTTGTCATCCATCACCTCGCGCTGATGCTGGTCGTCTATGCGGCCTTGATTGGCACCGCCGGCTGGCTGCTTTATGCGACGCCGCAGGGCTTCATTCCCGCGCAGGATCGCGGTTATGTCATCGTTGTCGTGCAACTGCCCGGTGCGTCGTCGCTGGCGCGAACGACCGAAGTGGTGCGCGAGATTGAGCGCATCGCACTTGATGTGCCCGGAGTCGTTCGCGTGCCGTCTTTTGCCGGCTTCAACGGCGCGACGCGCACGCAGGCCTCCAATGCTGCGGCACTGTTCCCCGTTTTTGCCGATGCGGAGGAGCGTGCCAAGCAAGGACACACGGCAACGCAAATCACCGCCGAATTGCGCAAACGGCTGGCAACGATCGAAGGTGCGCTGGTGATCGTGGTGCCGCCGCCCGCGGTATCCGGTATCGGCACCGGCGGCGGTTTCGCCATGCGTATTCTGGACAATCAGGGCCGGGGTCCCGACCTGCTCGAAAAAGCGACGGACGAGCTGGTCAATGCCGCACGCCGAGCGCCCGGCCTGACATCCGTGTTCTCGCCATTTACCGCCAACACGCCGCAGGTCTTTGTCGATATCGATCGCCAGAAGGCGCAGATGCTGAATGTGCCGATCACCAATGTCAACGACGCGATCCAGGTCTATTTCGGCTCCGCCTATGTCAACGACTTCAACATTCTTGGCCGCACCTATCATGTCACCGCGCAGGCGGATCTTCCGTTCCGGAAGGAACGGTCCGATCTCGCGCGGTTGCAGACCCGGAATGCCGACGGAAATATGGTGCTGCTGGGCAGCGTCGTGAACTTCAAGGACATGGCTGGGCCGGATCGCGTGCCGCGCTACAATCTCTATCCTGCCGCCGAACTTCAGGGGGATACGTTGCCCGGTGTCAGCTCGACGACCGCGTTGAACACCATGAAGAAGTTGGCGGATGACACGCTGCCGAGCGGCTTCTCCTTCGAATGGACGGATCTGTCCTATCAGCAGGTCACCGCCGGCAATGCCGGACTTTATGTCTTTCCGATCTGCGTGTTGTTCGTCTATCTCGTGCTGGCCGCGCAATATGGCAGCTGGTCGCTGCCTTTCGCGGTCATTCTGATCGTGCCGATGTGTCTGTTTGCGGCGACGATTGGCGTGCGTATCATGGGGCAGGACATCAATATCCTCACCCAGATCGGTTTCGTCGTGCTGGTCGGCCTTGCGGCGAAGAACGCCATCCTGATCGTCGAATTCGCCCGCGACATCGAGCAGGAGGGCCGCGATCAGCTCGAGGCCGTGATCGAAGCCTGCCGGCTGCGTATCCGCCCGATCCTGATGACGTCATTCGCCTTCATCCTGGGCGTGCTGCCGCTGGTGATCTCGTCGGGTTCAGGCTCGGAAATGCGGCAGGCTGTCGGTGTCGCCGTGTTCTTCGGGATGATCGGCGTGACGATCTTTGGTCTCATCTTTACACCGATCTTCTACATCCTGATCCGCCGCCTGTTTCCGGGATCGGTGGTGATTGTGCAAAAGGAGCCGGAGGCACAGGCGTGATCGCCTTCACCTCCGACCTCATCCTGAGAGTCTGACTCATAAAGCGATCTGGGGCGCTTTTCGACTGCTTTTGCTAGGGACAATGCAACGTTCAACTCAGTATCTCGCTTCTCCGCCCCTCATCCTGAGGAGCCGCGTAGCGGCGTCTCGAAGGATGGCCGAAGAGCGCCGAGCCAAGCCATCTCATGGTTCGAGACGGCGCTGCGCGCCTCCTCACCATGAGGGACAGAGTCTGTTGCGCTCCGTCTGGGCGACCAGCAGCGCCAAACTACTGACTGCATTTCCAGTCAGACACTGAGGAGCGCGCTCTTGCACGCGTCTCGAAGGATGGGTTTAAGGTACAGCCCTGCACCTCATGGTTCGAGACGGCGCAATTGCGCCTCCTCACCATGAAGTTCGGCATTTCCGGGAATATGTTGATGGACGCTGCCCCCCGCATCGAACTGATGAACTGGCTCACCGGCCAGGGTCTTACCGGCTCGCCTGAAAGCGAACTGATCCGCGGCTTCTGCGAACGCTGCCTTGCCTTGGGGATCGAGCTGTCGCGCGGGCAGGTATTTCTCGACACGCTGCATCCTCTGTTCGAGGGCCGCGGCTTTCGCTGGAGCGACAGGCCGACCAATGAAAGCGAGATGTTCGAATATGGTTCGACGGCGACCGGTGAGGCTGCGGAAGCCTGGCGTCGCTCGGTGTTCTTCCACATGTTGGAAGAAGGGTACGACGAGATGCGTCTCGATCTGTTCGACCCGACCATCGCCGAACGGTTCAATATGATCCAGACCCTGCGCGACAACGGGCACCGGCATGGCGCTGTCTTCGTCCATAGATTCGGCGAACAGGGCTCCATGGGAAACATGGATTGCGTCTATTCGCACTGGACGACCCGCCGTGAAGCCGGTTTCGATGAGGATCAGATGGCAGCGCTGCGCGAGCTCGTCCCTTTGCTCGGCCTGGCGCTCAAAGCCGTGGCACAGATGGAGATCGCCCGGACGCTCGGTCGTGTCTATCTCGGCCGCGACGCTGCCGAGCAGGTGCTGCGGGGCAGGATATCGCGTGGCGTGACCGAACGCATCAAGGCCGTCCTGTGGTTTTCCGACCTGCGCAACTCGACGGGGATTGGCGAGGCCATCGGTCCTGACGAGATCATTCCTTTCTTGAACGACTATGCCGAGGCGTCCATTGACGCGATCCACGAAGCCGGTGGCGATGTGCTGAAGCTGATCGGCGACGGCTTGCTCGCCATGTTCACAGCGGATGATATGGGACAGGCCAAGCGCAATGCGCTGCGTGCGGAACACCAGTTCCGCAAGAACATCGCCGCCCTCAATGCCAAGCGCCGGGCTGCGGAGCGGCCGGTTACGACGGCCTATGTCGGCTTGCACGAAGGCGAGGTGTTCTATGGCAATATCGGCAGTGACGAGCGGCTCGATTTCACTGTGGTGGGACCGGCGGTGAACGAGGTGAGCCGGATCGCGTCCATGTGCTCTTCGGTCGATCGACCGTTGCTGACGTCGTCAGCGTTTCAGACGGGGTTGGATAGCGTCGGCCGCAAATATCTGGTGTCCACCGGCCGCTACGCCTTGCGCGGCATTGGCCGCGCGCAGGATCTCTATACGCTCGATCCGGAGATCGACAGCGACGAGATCATGCGCGGCGGCTACGAGCGTTATCTCGCGCATTAGCGGGATTGCTGGATGGGTCGAGCGGAGCGAAGCCCGTCTTCAAACATTGCGGCAGATTCCGCTGGCGGGTTTCGCTGCGGCGCTTTGCGCCTGTGTTCCACACATCCTGCAAACGTTACGCCGTCATCGCTTTTCCGCGCATCGCATAGAGCAGGATCGCGAGCAGACATCCACCCGTCAGAACGATGCCGAGCGCCAGCAAGGCGTCCGGCACGATGGTTGCGACAAGAAACACCCCGATTGCCGCGCCGGTCATCTGCCAGAAGCCGAGCAGAGCCGAGGCTGCACCCGCATGGGTGCCGAATGGCGACAGCGCCTGTGCGGTGCCGAGCGGATTGACCACGCCCATGCCGAGCAGGAACACGCAGGTTGCCGCGATGAAGGTCGCGACATTGGCATGGACATAGGCGGAGGTGAGAATGGCGATACCCCCAAGACAGGCGATCAGCAGTCCATAGCGGATCGCACGTTCCAGCCCGAAGCGCGGCGCCAGACGCGCTGCCAGCATACCCGATCCAAACACGACCATCACTGTGCCCGCGAAGAACAGCCCGAGCGCGATCGGGGTGAAGCCGTAGCCCTCGATCAGGATGCGCGGCGCAGCGGAGAACATCGAGAATAGGCCGCCCATGATCAGGCCGACCGTCGCGGCCGGAACCAGGAAATGCCGGTTGACCGAGAGCTTGCCATAGGTCATGCCGACAGCGATCGGATTAAGGGGAATACGGGTTGCATTGTGCGTTTCGCCGAGCACAGCGGTGAAAGCGATGGCGGAAAGCAGCGCGAAGGCGCCGACAAAGACGAATTCCGACCGCCAGCCGAAAAAGTGGTCCAGGCCGCCACCGAGTAAAGGCGAGAACCCGGGTGCTGCTGCCTGGGCGATCATGACCAGCGTCAGCACCCGTGCCAGGGCCGCGCCGCTGAACAGGTCGCGCGCGATTGCACGGGACAGAACAGAGGTCGAGCAGGCGCCCACTGCCTGAATGGCACGGCCGATCAGCAGAGAGGTTAGGTCGGTGGACAGCCCGCACCAGATGCTTCCCGCGATAAAGATTGCAAAGCCGGCGAGGACGGGGCTGCGGCGGCCGTAACGATCCGAGATCGGCCCGACAACGAGTTGCCCGAGCGCGAAGACCGCCAGGAAGATCGTGATCGAGGCGGTGACCGCCGGCGTCGTCACCTGCAGCGCGACGGCCATCTGCGGCAGCGACGGCAGCAGGATGTTGGTGGCGAGCGTGCCGACCGAGGCGAGGGCTGCCAACACGGCGATCTGTCCGCCGGTGGAGGATGACTCTCGTGCTGGTGCATCTGCTTGGGCGTCGATGATCTGATCGGTCATATGATGGGTCTCATTCTTAATTGAATGATGTACATCATATAAATCGAGCTGGAAAGAGGCAGCCGCTCGTCGTCTCTCTATGAGGGAGCGGGTCGTCGCACGGCCGGAGCAATGACCGGGGAGGCGTCAGTTCCCGTAGAGGTAATTCGGCAACCAGAGGGTCAGGCCGGGCCACAGATACATCAGCACCATGCAGATGATGACGATCGCCATATAAGGCATCATGCCGCCGAAGATCTGGTTCAGCGTCACATGTTTCGGCGCCACGCCCTTGAGATAGAAGGCGGACATGGCGACCGGCGGCGACAGGAACGCGGCCTGCAGGTTCACGAAGACCAGCACGCCCCACAGGATTGGGTCGATGCCGAAATGTTTGAGCATGGGCAAAAAGATCGGCACGAAGATCACGATGATCTCGGTCCATTCCAGCGGCCAGCCGAGAATGAAGATGATCGCCTGGGACAGGATCATGAACTGTAGCGGGGTGAGATTCAACGACAGCACCCAGCTTTCCAGCAGCGCCTGGCCGCCAAGAATGGCGAACACGGCAGAAAACAGCGCCGATCCGACGAACAGCCAGCACACCATGGAAGTGGTCTTGGCCGTCAGGAAGACTGCCTCCTTGGTGCGCTTCCAGTCCAGCGTGCGTGCCTGGAAGGCGAGCAGGAATGCGCCAGCCGCACCGACCGCTGCGGACTCTGTCGCCGTGGTAATGCCAAGCAAGATCACCACGAGCACGACCGCGGTGAGGATTCCCAGCGGCATCACCGAGGACGTCAGCAGCCGCAGCACCTCGAATTGCTCGGCGCCCATGGTCCAATAGTAATAGAACAGCAGTAGCGCGATGATCGCCACGATGAAAGCGAAGTAGGTGTAGAACTCGGGTGCCGGCCCGACATAGGCGGGCGAGTTGCTCGTCTGCAGCTCGGCATTTCCCATCTGCTGCAGCGTTTCCGGCTCGCTTTCCTGTGCGGAGCCGGATTGCGCAGCGCCGAGTTCTTCGAGTTTTTCCTCGGCCGGATCTTGCTTGCTTGCATCACCGGTCTGTACGCGCTCGGTGATGGCGGCGGGGGCGGGCGTATCGGGTTGCGGGTGGATGACTACATACCACCATGCCGCCCACAGCGTAGACAGTGCAAGGATCAGCGGAACCAACGCAAAGCCGAGATTTTTCAGGATTGTCCCGTAACCGATCCGGGCGCCGTCCATGGTCAACGACATGGCGCGGGACGGAGCCACGGCCGCAGTCAGCAGGGCCGGTAGCATCCGGTGTGAATAGGCCTGCTGCAATTGCCCAATCCACGGGCGCACCGGCACGCGCGTCTCGCTCTCGGCGAGCTTTGGCGCGATCTTCGGATTGAGCAGCGCCCAGCCGATGACGTAGACGAGATAGAGGAATGCGAGGAAGAATCCCGGAAACATCGCGGCCGCATAGAGCTTCACCACCGATTGCCCGGCGACGGCCGCATAGACGATGATCATCACCGAAGGCGGAATCAGGATGCCGAGGGTGCCGCCGGCCGTGATCACGCCCGAGGCGAGCTTCACGTCGTAGCCGGCCTTCAGCATCGGATTGAAGGCAATCACGCCCATCAGCACCACCACGGCGCCGACAAGGCCGGACGCGATGCCCCAGAAGGTGCAGACGATCAGTGTCGCTACGGCGAGCGAGGCAGGCACGCGACGGAAGGCGAGCTGGATCGAATAGAACATCTTGTCGACCAGCGCGCCGCGCTCCATCACATATCCCATCAGTACGAAGAGGGGGATGGAGATCAGAACGTCATTGGTCATGGCCCCATAAGTGCGCTGGACCATCAGGTCGAAGATGTGATTGTCGGTCCAGGCTTCTCCGGCTCGATAATAAGCCACGAAGCCGAAGAACATGCCGAGACCCATCAGCGTGAACGCTGTTGGGAAGCCCAGCATGATCACGACGACGATGAGACCGAGCATCAACAAGCCGAGGGCGGGGTCGCTCACTTGTGCATCTCTCCCATGCCGCGCTGGCGCGCGCTTTCCTCGATGTCCTGCGCATGCGCGATGGCATTGCGGCGGGTTTCCTCGTCGACATGTTCGGACAGCGCCAATTGCTCCTCGACCACATCGATCTCGGAGACATCCTTGAGGCGGCGCGGCCACACGCCGGTTCTGAGACAGATCGCCGCGCGCGCAATCTCCGCACAGCCCTGCAGCAGCAATAGTGCCCCGGCGAGAGGGATCATCGCCTTGAAATGGTAGACTGGCGGACCATCGGCGGTGACGTTGGAATGTTCACGGATGCGCCAGCTGTCGGCCGCGTAATCCCAGCCCGCATAAACGAGTGCGGCTATCCCCGGCAGAAAAAATACGATGTAGAGTACGAGATCGAGCGAAGCCTGCGTGCGGGGCTTCATCGATGAATAGAGAAAGTCGCCGCGGACATGCCCGTTCTGCGCCAGCGTATAGGCGCCGCACAGCATGAACAGTGTGCCGTAGAGCATGTTGGAGGCGTCGAAGATCCATGCCGTCGGCATGTTCAGCATATAACGCTTGAACACTTCGGCGCAGACGAGACCCATCAACCCCAGAATGAGCCAGGCCGCAGCCTTGCCGGCGAAAGTGCTGATACCATCGATGGAGTGCAGGAAACGCTCGGCGGTCATTGCATGGTGGCCAGTCTACGGGGACACGGGTGGTGGGAGATCGGCGAGTTCAGACAACAGCAAAGCATCATCCGGAAAGCGATCCCGGATGATGCGAGGTAGATGCATCCGACGGTGTCAGGTCTTCTTCTTTGCGTTGGGTCCGAAATAATGGTTGTAGGCCATTCGGCGATTGACCACCGTATCCTGCTCCCACTGCGTCGCGCGCTTGGCGAACGCCATCTGCGACTCGACGATCTCCTTGAACAGCGGGTTCTCTGCCGACTTCTTGGCGACCACCTCGTCATAGGCCTCGAGCTGCTTCTGCAGGATCGAATCCGGTGTCTTGTAGAACTTCACCTTGTCCTTGGCCTGCATATCCGCATAGTCCTGCGAATAGCGGTCGATGGCTTTCCAGGACATTTCCTGTCCGGCCGCCTCTGTCGCAGCAGCGATAATGGCGCGCAGCTTGTCGGGCAAAGCGTCGTATTTGGTCTTATTGAACAGGATTTCGAACTGTTCGGCATTCTGGTGATAGCTCTGCAGCATGCAGACCTTGGAAACGTCGGGGAAGCCGAGCACGCGGTCCGATGAAGCATTGTTGAATTCGGCAGCGTCGAGCAGACCGCGATCCATCGCCGAGACGATTTCACCGCCCGGCAGTGCGTTCACTGCGGCGCCAAGGCCGGTGAACACGTCGATCGAGATGCCGACGGTACGGAATTTCACGCCTTTGAGATCTTCAGCCTTCTGTACCGGCTTCTTGAACCAGCCGAGCGGCTGCGTGGGCATCGGTCCATAGGGAAGAGATACGACATTGGCGTTGATCGAGGCATAGAGCTTGGCCAGCAGCTCCTTGCCGCCACCATATTTGTGCCAGGCCAGCAGCATGTTGGCGTCCATCGCATAGGCCGGGCCCGAGCCCCAGAGCGCGAGTGCGGTCTGCTTGCCGTAGTGATAGACCATCACGCCGTGGCCGCCGTCGAGCGTCCCTTTTGATACTGCTTCGAGCAAGCCGAAGGCCGGCACCACCGCGCCCGCCGGAAGCACCTCGATCTTGAGGTCTCCGCCGGTCATGTCATTGACCTTCTTGGCGTAGTCCTGCGCGTATTCGTGAAAGATGTCCTTGGACGGCCATGTGCTTTGCCAGCGCATACTGATCGGCCCTGTGCTCTGCGCAATGGCCGGCGCCGCGACGGTTGCGGCTGCTCCGGCCGTAGCGACTTTCAGAAAGCGGCGCCGAGACGGAGTCCTGTCCTTGGTTGACGTCATGATATCCTCCCCGAATGGCCGTTCTTTGCGAACTGACCTTGTTAATTGTGAGCAAGACAAAGGCTTGCCTCGGCCTTTGGCAAGGACCATCGCTTCGCTGCGACGCTAGGACGCGGACGAACTACACTAATAAAACGTGCTGCAATGCAGGGAGTGCATCAGCGAAGACGCAGGGGAGCCGTCGAGTGAAATGGATCGCCGTTTTCCGTGTCAAAGACCTGGTCGTTGATCTGAGGGTGAGCGCACGGATGTGAACAGAGAATAAATTCTTTACGTCTTTAGCAAGGCAATCGATCATGCCTAAGGTTGCACACAGGCCGAATGAGAGTATCTGCGTCGGTGACGCGGCGTTGTGAGCTTTCGATCGGTTGTCAATCCAATCACGGTTGCGGGATCTGACGTCGCCGGAGCTTCGGCAGTCGCGAGATAGCCGATCGAGTACTGATAAAAGTTCACGGCCACGCAAACAACCTCGTGAATTCGGTGTGAGCCGTTGAATGGAGTATGTTGCCGCTTCCCTGTATTTGCCAAACTGGCGTGGACCAACAGCTTACGAGAGCAGAGATGACCGTGTATTCCGGACCTGTGTTCGAGATGGCAGTGAACCAGTTCAATGTGATTGCGAACTATCTCGAAATTCCGATGGACGAGCGTGATCGCCTCCTGATGCCAAAGCGGGCCATTACGGTGTCGTGTCCCATTCATAAGGATGACGGCACCGTCGCGGTATTCGAGGGTTATCGCGTACAGCACCATCTCACACTCGGGCCGACGAAAGGTGGCACCCGTTTCGCACCGACTGTCGACATCGGCGAAATTGGAGCGCTTGCGATTTGGATGAGCTGGAAGTGCGCGCTGGTCGGACTGCCCTACGGGGGCGCCAAGGGCGGGGTGAATGTCGACCTGGGCAGGCTTTCGAAGCGAGAGTTAGAGGCGCTTTCGCGGCGCTACATGCAGGAGATGATTCCGTTTGTGGGCCCACATACCGATGTCATGGCGCCCGATATGGGGACGAACGAACAGGTGATGGCCTGGTTCATGGACACTTACTCCATGTATCAAGGGCAGACGGTCACCGAAATCGTAACCGGGAAGCCGGTTTCCTCGGGAGGAACGCTTGGACGTCGAGAGGCGACGGGGAGGGGCGTTGCTTATCTTTCAAAGCGTGTGATGAAAGAAGCCGGAATCTGCATGGGCGACGCCACAGCTGTCGTTCAGGGCTTTGGGAATGTCGGCTCGTATGCAGCTCTCGAGCTTTACAATGCAGGAGTAAAGATCATTGCAGTGAGCGATCACACCGGCGCGCTTCATTGCGCGACGGGTCTCGATGTTCCCGCTCTCATGAAACACACGTCGATTCACGGAAGCATTGCCGGGTTTTCGGTCGAACTGGCGTTCGATCCTGCTGCAATTCTGCTGCTTCCGTGCACGGTGCTGATCCCAGCGGCGATGGAGCGTGTCATCGATCGAGAGGTCGCAGAGCGCCTGCAGTGCCGAATCCTGGCCGAAGGTGCGAATGGGCCGACCACGCCCGACGCCGACGTGGTTCTTGATCACCGCAAGGATGAGATCTTTGTGATCCCAGATATTCTCTGTAATTCCGGCGGGGTCGTTGTCAGCTACTTCGAGTGGGTGCAGGACCTTCAGCAGCTGTTTTGGGAGGAATCCGAAGTCACTCGCAGGGAGTACGAGATACTGGACCGGGCTTTCACCCAGATGGTCGCGCGTGCCAGCGCAGACCATGTCGCACATCGAACAGCTGCGATGGCTATCGGCGTCGAAAAAGTGCGTGCGGCCAAGAATACCCGAGGGCTTTTTCCGTAGGAATCGATGTTCCTGGATCGAGCGCCATCGATGAAGCCACTGCGGCCATGACGTTCGTCCGCAATGGCATAGGGCTTCTCTTCGTTGCACGGCCGCTCATCGAAAAATATTTCGAAGACGGACGATTGAAGCTCGTGCTCGAAGCATGGGCTGCCATGGGTCCCGGATACTAAATGTACTATCACAGTCGCCGTCAGGTACCGAACGGGCTTCGCTTGCTAATCGACTTAATCTGGAAAATGCGCCCGCTGGGCCTTTATTGACGCGACCGCGAGATTGCGGCGACAGCCATCCGCATGAATGCTGCAACCGTGACGCTTGATATCTTCGATTTTGTCGGGATCAGCGATCGAATAGGCCTACCACGCTTTTCAACCCCAAAGCTGCGCTTGGACCCGTTGGTACGAAAATCGCCTCTTATGACGCGTTGACATCGGCCATCCGAGATGCACTATTGTGCAAAAATAGAATGATAAAAGATAATCCCATGAAATATGATGCATGGGTGGGACGAGGCGTTGGGACAGCAAGGGGAGGCTGCGGATGGTCGTGGCTGCGTCATCTCAGGTGAGTTTCGCGGATTCCAGCGCATTGTTCGCAGCGCCTTCGATCGTTTCTGACAGCCGTCCGGATGGTTCACTCGTCCTCAGGTCAACCGTCTCCCTCAGTCACACGGCGCGATGCGTCGGCGATTGGTTGGAGCATTGGGCGCGGCACCGTTCCCAACGGATATTTCTGGCTGAGCGAGCATCCGCCGATGCCAGGTGGCATTCCCTGACTTACGGCGATGCTCTCAGGCGCGTCCGGGATGTAGCGGGGCGTCTTCTCCAAACCGGCTGCGGCGAGAACCGGCCGCTCGCTATCCTTTCCGAGAATTCCATCGATCACGCAGTCATGATGCTGGCCGCGATGCATGTCGGAATACCAGTAGCCTCCATTTCTCCAGCTTACTCCCTGGTCTCGCAAGATCATGAAAAGCTGAAAGGCATGATCGAGTTGCTCGATCCGGGCGCGATCTATGTATCGAGCACCGAACCTTTCGCGCGCGCGTTGCAGGCGCTGGACCACTATCATCGCGCATCTATCCTGACCAAGGACTTCACCCTCGAAGGACAGGACGCCGATGCTGCATTGTCGCGCGATGTGAAGGTCGATACGGCATTTCGCGCGGTAACGAGCGACACCATTGCCAAGCTGCTGTTTACGTCGGGTTCGACCGGAACGCCGAAAGCGGTGATCAACACGCAACGTATGATGACCTCCAATCAGGCCGCCAAGGCGTTGGTCTGGCCGTTTCTCGAACAACAGGACGATTTCGTCATTCTCGACTGGCTGCCATGGAGCCATACGTTCGGGACAAATCACAACCTCAACTGCGTCATCCGCAACGGTGGAACGCTCTACATCGATGGCGGCAAGCCGATGCCGGGTGCGTTCGATCTATCGCTGGCCAATCTGCGGGAGGTTATCCCGACCGTCTACTTCAACGTCCCCCGCGGCTTCGAAATGCTCATTTCAGCGCTGAAGGCTGACGACATACTGCGCCGCCGCTTTTTCTCGGCAACGAAGCTCATCTTCTACGCCGGGGCGGCGCTGCCGCAGAGCCTCTGGGAGGCGCTCGAGGAGATGTCGATCGCAACGGTGGGATATTTGGTGCCCCTGGTGTCGGCCTGGGGGGCGACCGAGACCGCTCCGCTGGCAACCGATTGTCATTTCCGGTCACCACGATCGGGAAACATCGGAGTGCCCGTTCCGGGAACGGAGATAAAACTGGTGCCCTCGGCGGAAAAGCTGGAAGTGCGGGTGCGCGGGCCCAACGTGACGCCCAGCTACTGGAAATCTCCGGATCAAACGGCCAAGGCCTTCGATGAGGAAGGCTTCTACATCATCGGCGATGCCGTAGCCTTTGCCGATCCGCTAGACCCGGCAAAGGGCCTGTTCTTCGATGGACGTGTCTCCGAGGACTTCAAGCTGACGACGGGGACATGGGTCGGAGTTGGCAAGTTGCGCATCGACGCAATCACCGCACTGGCGCCATTGGCACAGGATATCGTCGTAACGGGTCATGATCGTAACGAAGTCGGATTGCTCGTGTTTCCCAATCTTGCAGCCTGCCGAGCGATCTGCGGTCTTCCGGAAGGGGCGACGGTCAAGGACATCCTCGACTGCGCATCCGTGCGGGAGCATCTCGCGAACGGCCTTGCAAAACTGAAGGCGCGGGGCGGCGGCTCTTCGACTTTCGCCAGCCGAGCGATGCTTCTCGTCGACCCGCCGTCGGTCGATGGCGGCGAAATCACCGACAAGGGCTATCTGAACCAGCGTGCGATCCTGACCAGACGCGCCGATGCGGTGACGAGGCTCTACGACGCAACCTGCAACGAGCGTATCGACTGTCCAACATAGACGACCGTCGCATGCACAAGCAAAGCGATGCCGACAATCAAACACAACAGCACATTGGAGGGATGCATGATTATTCGGGGAGTTTCGCGCCGAACATTTCTCGCCGGCGCGGCAGGCACCGCGGCGGCGCCATGGATAGGGGCGCCGGCGATAGCACAGGCCGCGCCTCTAAAGGTTGGTTTGATGCTTCCTTATACGGGGACATTTGCCAAGCTTGGGCAGTTCATCGACAACGGTTTCCGTCTATACGTGGAACAGAAAGGCGGAAAGCTCGGGGGACGCGACGTCTCCTTCGTCCAGGTCGATGACGAGTCCAAGCCCGAGGCAGGGGCCGACAACATGAACCGCCTGGTTGGCCGGGAAAAAGTGGATCTCGTGGTCGGTACCGTCCATTCCGGCGTTGCCATGGCGATGGTGAAAGTCGCGCGCGACACCAATTCCATGCTTATCATTCCCAATGCTGGCGCCAACGACGCCACCGGCCCGATGTGCGCGCCCAATATCTTCCGGACATCCTTTTCGAACTGGCAGGCAACATTCCCGGCGGGAAAATCCATGTACGACGCTGGTATCCGCAACGTCGTCACCATCACATGGCGCTATACGGCTGGCGCCGAGATGATCGGCGGGTTTGCGGAGAACTTTACGAAACTGGGCGGCAAGATCGTTGAAGATCTGACACTTCCATTTCCGGAAGTCGAATTCCAGGCTTTGATCACGCGGATCGCGACCCTCAAGCCCGATGCAGTCTTCGCCTTCTTCGCGGGGGGCGGCGCCGTAAAGTTCGTGCGTGACTACGATGCCTCGGGATTGCGGAAGACGATTCCGCTCTACGGCGCCGGCTTCCTGACGGACGGAACGCTGGAAGCACAGGGCGCTGCGGCGAACGGCGTGAGGACGACCCTTCACTACGCTGACAATCTCGACAATCCGGCCAATGTCGCCTTCCTGAAGGCGTTCAAGGCCAAGGTCGGACAGGATGGCGATATCTACGCGGTTCAGGGATACGATGCGGCAGCTCTCTATGACATCGGACTCTCAGCCGTTGGCGGCGATCATAAAGCACGGGAAAAGCTCGTGGCGTCGATGGGATCGGCGAAGATCGACTCGCCGCGTGGCCCCTTGTCGTTCAACAAGGCTCACAATCCGATTCAGAACATCTATCTGCGCGAAGTGCGGAACGGTCGCAACGAACTCGTCGCGATAGCCCAACCGAACGTTGATGATCCCGGGCGCGGCTGCCGAATGACATGAAGGCCGCGTCTGCAAATCGGCTTTTCAACGCGTCGAACGCTTGCGTTGAAGTGAACAGTGAGAGGACAGTATGACTTTCGGCGTGCAGCTTCTGAACGCCGTACAGTACGGCACCACGCTGTTCCTCGTGGCTAGCGGCCTCACGCTGGTGTTCGGGATTCTGGGCGTCATCAATCTGGCCCATGGTGCATTCTACATGCTGGGAGCCTATCTGGCCTTCTGGATCGCGGCCGCGACTGGGAATTTCTTTATCGCGCTCGCGGGCTCCATGGCTATCGCGTTCGTCGTCGGTATCGTTCTCGAAATGACGCTGATGCGGCGTCTTTACAAGCGGGATCATCTCTCCCAGGTCTTGCTGTCCTTCGGACTCATTCTGGTGGTCGACGAGGTTCGGCAGATACTGTTCGGCAAGGACGTACATTCGGTCCTGCCTCCCGTCTTCCTGCAGGGCGCGGTTCAGCTTACCGACAATCTATCCTATCCGATCTATCGATTTGCCCTCGTCCTATTCGGTCTCGTTGCGGCGGCGGCGATTTTCGTGGTCATTCGCTTCACCAAGATTGGCATGATCGTGCGGGCAGGGGCGGAAAATCGGGAGATGACCAGAACGCTCGGCATCGGCTTCGATTCCGTGAGCACGGGCGTGTTTGCCTGCGGTATCGCGCTGGCGGCACTTGCCGGGGCTCTGGTCGCGCCCGTTGCGACCGTCTATCCGGGTATGGGCGACAATATGCTGATCCTGTCCTTCGTGGTCGTCGTGCTGGGCGGTATCGGATCGATCGAAGGCGCAGCCATCGGGGCGCTGTTGATCGGCCTTACGGACACGTTCGGCAAGGTGTTCTTCCCAAGTGTCTCGAGCGTGCTGGTTTATCTGTTGATGGCGATGATCTTGCTGCTGCGTCCGAACGGCGTGCTCGGTCGCCGAGAAGCCTGAGATGATTGCAATGATCGAGAGACGCGCCGTTCTAGCTCTGGGTCTGCTCTGTCTTTGCGCGGTGGCTTTGCCGTTCTTCGTATCGACATACTATGTGCAGTTCGCCACCAAGGCCCTCTTGTTCGGCGTCCTCGCGATGTCCCTTAACCTGGTTGTCGGATATGGCGGGCTGGTAAGCCTGTGCCATGCGGCTTTCTTCGGGCTTGCAGGATACATCCTGGCTCTGGTCACGCCCAAATATGATCCGGTTTCGCTGTGGATGACCTTGCCCTTGGCGATCATCGCAGCCGGCACCGCGGCGGCGATTATCGGGGCGTTGGCTCTACGCACCCGGGGCGTCTACTTCATCATGGTCACGTTGGCCTTCGGCGAGATGTTGTTTTACCTATTCCACGACAGCAAATTTTCGGGTGGCTCCGACGGCATCTTCATCAATTTCAAGCCTACGGCGGATATCGGCGGCTGGTCACTCCTTAATCTGGAGGACGCGACGTCATTCTATCTCGTTGTCGTTGGAATGACGGCGCTTGTGCTGGTGCTGCTGCACGGGCTGGTAAATTCTCCATTCGGCCGAGCTCTTGCCGCGTCCAAGGACAATGAACGACGTGCTCGCGCGCTCGGCTTTCCAGTGTTCCGGATCAGGCTCACGGCATTCGTCATTTCTGGAATGATCGCAGGAGCCGCCGGTTACTTCTCTGCCGCGCAGTTCGGATTCGTCGCACCGCAGACGCTAGGCTGGCACCTATCCGCAATCGTGTTGGTGATGGTGTTGATCGGAGGACTCAACTCGGTGCCGGGGCCCTTGGTGGGCGCTCTTGTCTTGACCGGCTTGGAAGAGATTCTCAAAGGCGTTACCGAGCATTGGAAGCTGGCCGAAGGCATCATTGTGATTGTCATCGTGCTAGCGATGCCGAACGGTCTGGACAGGGTGCTGTCGCTGCTTCGACCGCAAGCGGAGCCCGTTGTGGGAGCTAAGCCGGTGACGGAGGCCAGTCATGGCTGAGAGTCCGCATTGCGTGTTCCGTGCCGTCAGCTTGACCAAGCGGTTCGGTGGGCTCGTGGCCGTCAATGACGTGTCGGTCGATTTGCACATGGGCGAAATTCACGCAGTGATCGGTCCGAATGGGGCAGGCAAATCGACCTTGATCAACCTGCTCTCCGGAGATCTGTTGCCGACATCCGGCGAGATCCGCTCCGGCGACCACGATCTCACGCATTTTCCGCCGGACAAGCGCGCGCTTAAGGGAATCGGGCGCTCTTTCCAGAAGACGACGATCTTTCCTCGGTTCACCGCGCGGGAAAACGTACGTCTAGCGGCGCAGTCGCATATGCCGACCGCTTTGAAGATGTGGGGACGCACGGATGCGGACTCCGTTGTCCGACAGGCGACGCAACAGGCTCTGGTCAGGACCGGTCTTTCAGCCCGCGCCGGCATCATCGCAGCGAATCTATCGCACGGCGAACAACGCCAGCTTGAGATTGCCATGGTTCTCGCGACCGGACCACGCGTGGTGTTGCTTGATGAGCCCCTTGCCGGAATGGGACATGCGGAAGCAAGGAACATGATAGCCCTCATCGCTGCGATGAGGCACGACTGCGCCGTTCTCGTCGTCGAGCACGATATGGATGCGGTGTTCGAATTGGCGGATCGGCTCACGGTCATGGCCGACGGAAGGGTCATTGCCAGCGGATTGCCTCAGGACGTGCGCTCAAATGCGGCCGTCCGGGTCGCGTATCTCGGCGAAGACGAGGGGGCTGCATGACATCGCTTCTCAGCGTAAGCCAGCTACAGGCATTTTACGGCCTGGGACAGGTCCTGCATGGGCTGGATCTGCGCGTCGGGCGCGGTGAGCAAGTTGCGTTGGTCGGGCGCAACGGAATGGGAAAGACGACACTTCTGCGATCACTCATGGGGCTGGTTGCGGATCGCCGTGGTCAGATACTCCTGGGTGGACAGGACATCTCGCGGGCGAAAGTGGAAACGATCGCGCGCGCGGGAGTGGCGCTCGTCCCGGAAGGTCGCGGAATCTTCGGATCCTTATCCGTCGCCGAAAACCTCGTAATGACGGCTCGGCCGGGCGTAGGCGGAAACCGGTCATGGACGCTGAAACGGATCTACGACCTGTTTCCTCGGCTGCATGCGCGGCGAAGCAATGGAGGTCATCAGTTGTCCGGCGGCGAGCAGCAGATGCTCTCGATCGGGCGGGCATTGATGACCAATCCAGACCTGCTGCTGATCGATGAGGCGACCGAAGGCCTCGCGCCACTGATTGCTCGAGACATCTGGACAACGCTCGATGTGATCCGCGAGGAAGGGGTCGCAAGCATTGTCGTGGACAAGGATTTTCGGTCGTTGTCAAAAATCGCCGACCGCATCGTAGTGTTGTCGAAAGGGAATGTCGTCTTCAACGACAGTCCATCCGTGCTGGCGCAGCAACCGCAAATGCTCGCCCTTCACCTCGGGCTCTGATCGGACACGCGAAGATCGACGTCGTCAGCGCCAATGATGGTTCGCGATTCGCTATTCGGCCATTCGACGGTCAGGAATCCGACGACGTCATCGAGGCCTGTCTCATCGACTACGTCATAGAAGTGTGGATGTTCCGAGCGTGCGATGAAAGCATGGAGCAGGTGGGCCGCAGTGTAGTCGTAGACGATATCTCCGGGGACGACCCCCGGTCGGCGCATGGCAAAGCGTCGGAAGGCGGTAAGACGGGCCTTGTCAGCGCCCTCTGCCACGAACGACATAACGACGGCACCGTCCGGAATATTGGGGCCATCGTGCATGCGGTCGAGGATATGATGGGCGTTGGCTTGCACGACGTCATCGATGTTACGGAAATCGGCGCATGCATCGAGAGGATCTAGGTCGTTGTAGGTCACGACGATCCGACATGGATCGAGGCCGTGGTCGACAAGAACGTCGGCCAGCGTTCGGCGATGTTTCGCTGTTTTCACCGACCTGCTGCCGTCCGTGGCAGTGAGGCTAGGGAGCCGCGATCGAGCGCTGGCGCGATGGCTTTCCGAAGCTTCTCGGCGGCCTTATCGATGGTGAGGCCCGCCGTATCGACTTCGGCCGCAGCACGCGCATAGAGCGGTTCGCGGCTGAGCAGGATCGTACGGAGTTCTTCCATGGCGGAGCGATTGTCGGCCATCGGGCGCAGATCGCCTTGTTTCCGGACGCGACCCATGTGCTCTTCGGGCTTGGCGCGGAGCCAGACTGTGTAGAACGACGACAGGACCAGATCGAACGTCACAGGCTCCGAGACAATGCCGCCGCCCGTAGCGAGTACGATCGGGTCGCGCTGTGCCAATAGATGGGCTAGAGCCTCCTGCTCCTTGCGCCGGAAACCTTCCTGTCCGTATAGAGCGAGGATTTCGGCGACTGACAGTTCGCTTTGCTTCTCAATCTCCTTATTGAGTTCGATGAATTTCCAGCCGATGCTTTCGGCCAGCAAGCGCCCAAGCGTCGATTTGCCTGCTCCGCGAAGGCCGATCAACGCAATGCCTGCATGACGCGGGATGCCGTGTCCCGAGAGGACCTCTTTCGCTTTGGCGATCTGCTGCGGTGTTGCGTTCCGAATGAGGTCGCGGATCACGAGCGAGTCCGGCGACATATCGGCGGACGGAATGATGTCTTCGAGATGCGCTCCCATTGCTGCGGATACCCGGCGCAGAAGGACAATCGAGACATTGCCTTGTCCGGCTTCAAGTTGCGCAATGTAACGCTCGGAAAGACCCGATGCGGACGACAGGACCTTGCGCGACATGCCGCGCAGACCGCGCATCGTGCGCACGCGATTGCCTAGCTGTTCGAGAAATTCGAGCTCCGCCGCTTCGGGATCCGCCATTCTGCCATCAATTCCATGGGGTTACGCTGATGCTGAAAGATAATGCAAGTAATCATTGACAAGCAAGTCGAGTTTCTGACTTTATTTGCATTATAATTCTAAAAAACCACGCGAGAGGAAACGCCGTGCTGATGAGTCCCGCAGCATATCCGGGCATGCGCGCGCCGAACACCGTCAATACGGATGGGCCGTACAACGCCGTCACGTATCTGCTCGACCGGAACGTGGAGGAGGGCCGGGGAGGCAAGGTCGCCTTCCAGGACCCGACGCGAAAACTGACATATGGCGAGTTGCAAAGCCAAAGCCGCCGCTTCGCCAATCTGTTGCGCCGGATGGGCGTGAGACGTGAGGAGCGCATAGCGCTTATCATGCTCGACACCGTCGACTTCCCGGTTGCCTTTCTTGGGGCGATCCGTGCCGGGGTTGTCCCCGTGCCGTTGAATACGCTGCTGACGACCGAGCAATACGCCTACATACTGGCGGACTGTCGCGCACGCGTTCTTTTCGTTTCAGAGCCACTACTTGCATCTGTCAGGGATGTCATCGGCCGGATGCCGGACCTTGATCATGTCGTCGTCGCAGGCGGCGACGCAGCCGGCTGTCTTCGCTTTGATGATGAACTCGCTCGAGAAGCGGACGATTTCGTCACAGCAAGAACTCATCCGGACGAGCCTGCCTTCTGGTTGTACTCATCCGGCTCCACGGGGATGCCGAAGGGTGTTCGCCATCTGCATGCGAGCCTTGAGGCGACCGCCGAAACATATGCAAAGTGCGTTCTCGGCATTCGCGAAGACGACGTCGGGCTGTCGGCAGCGAAGCTCTTCTTTGCCTACGGTCTCGGTAACGCGCTGACTTTCCCGATGTCGGTTGGTGCGTCTACCATTCTCAACCCGGAGAGGCCGACTCCGGCAGTGATGTTCGATCTCATCCGCAGACATGACCCGAGCATCTTTTTCGGTGTTCCGACGCTCTTCGCTTCGATGCTGAACGACGCGACGTTCAAAGATGTGCCGCGAACGAAACGTTTGAGGATATGCACCTCGGCGGGTGAGGCGCTGCCGGAAATGGTCGGCAAAAACTGGCGAGAGCGCTTCGGTGTGGACATTCTCGATGGCGTCGGCTCCACGGAACTTCTTCACATTTTTCTCACCAACGCACCTGGCGACGTCAAATACGGCACGTCCGGGCGCGCAGTGCCCGGCTATCAAGTCCGTCTGATCGATGACGCGGGCCGGGATGTGGCCGATGGCGAGATCGGCGAGCTCATCGTCAACGCACCATCGGCCGCAGAAGGATATTGGAATCAGCGCAGCAAGAGCCGTCAGACGTTCGAAGGCGGATGGACACGGACGGGAGACAAGTATCAGCGCGATGCGGACGGACGTTACACCTACTGCGGCCGCTCCGACGATATGTTCAAGGTCTCAGGCATCTGGGTGTCGCCCTTCGAAGTGGAGAGCGCGCTGATCTCACATCCCGACGTTCTGGAGGCAGCGGTGGTCCCGGCGGAGGATGGCGAGGGGCTGCTCAAACCCAAGGCTTTCATCGTGGCAAGGCCTGGCGCCGATCTGACGTCTTTGAACGAAAGCCTGAAGGAGCACGTGAAAAAGAGCGTGGGGCCATGGAAGTATCCTCGTTGGATCGAGGTGCTGGAAAGCTTGCCAAAGACGGCCACCGGAAAAATACAGCGTTTCAAACTGAGGGCAACTTCGTAAGCGCCGAAGTGCATGGAGGATACGATGACACTACAGCCCCAAGGCACGCTCGAAATCGACGATGCCCGGCTCGAGTATCTGATGCTTGGTCCGAGCCCGGAGAACGCCCCAACCATCGTCATGCTTCACGAAGGGCTGGGGTCGGCAGCTCTGTGGCACGAGTACCCCCAGAAACTCCAGGAGGCGACGGGCGCTGGCGTCTTCGTCTATTCGCGTGCCGGATACGGCGCTTCATCTCCCGCCGAGCTTCCCCGGCCACTTGACTTTATGCACCGCGAGGCTCTGGACGTGCTTCCGAAGGTGCTAGACCGTATCGGCTTCCGCAGAGGCCTCTTGCTCGGTCATTCGGACGGCGCCTCAATCGCGACGATCTATGTGGGAGGTGTGCAGGATCACCGCGTGCGCGGTTTGATTTTGATTGCGCCCCATTTTGTCAATGAGGATATCTGTGTCGAAGCCATCCGCAATACAAAAGCCAGGTTCGACACAGACGACCTGCGGCAGCGTCTCTCCCGCTGGCACGCCAATGTCGACAACGCCTTCAACGGATGGGCCGACGTCTGGCTGAACCCGGACTTCCGGGACTTCGATATCTCCGAGTATCTCGCTTACGTGCGCGTGCCGATCTCGATCGTGCAGGGGGCCAGCGATCCCTATGGCTCGCTGCGTCACGTCCGGATCGCAGAAGAGGAATGCTACTGCCCCGTCGAAGCCACGATTCTTGAGAGGACGGGGCATTCGCCACAACGGGAGGCGGCTGTTTCGACGCTTCGCGCAACAGCTGAATTTGCCAACCGCCTTCTGAAGACACACGGCGAGGCCGCTCTTCAAGCTGCTTGATTTGCAATAAAGTGCAAAATTGGCTTGCGGCGCGGCCTGAAAATGCATTATATTGCCTCGTAGTATGAAATATAATGCATAAATCAAAGGGGAGGATCATGGGTGCGGAACCCCGCAAACTCGCCAATGGCTCTGCAATCATCGATTTTCAAACTGAGCCATCCAAGTATCGCCACTGGAAACTTGAACTGGCCGGTGACGCCGCCACGCTGGTGATGGATGTTGATGAGAACGGCGGCCTGTTCGAGGGGTATCAGCTCAAGCTGAATTCCTATGACCTCGGCGTCGATATCGAATTGGCCGATGCCGTTCAGCGGCTGCGTTTCGAACATCCCGAAGTGAAAGTTGTCATCCTGAAGTCCGGGAAGAACCGCGTGTTCTGTGCCGGCGCCAACATTCGGATGCTCGCCGGCGCGACCCATGCGCATAAAGTGAACTTCTGTAAGTTCACCAACGAGACGCGCAACGGAATCGAGGACTCCAGCGAGAATTCCGGCCAGCGCTTCATCTGCGTCGTGAACGGAACCGCCGCAGGCGGCGGTTACGAGCTCGCCTTGGCGGCGGATCACATCATCCTGGCCGACGACGGATCGGCGGCCGTCGCCCTGCCGGAGGTGCCTCTCCTTGCGGTCCTGCCCGGAACCGGCGGTCTCACGCGCGTCGTGGATAAGCGCAAGGTTCGCCGCGATCACGCGGATTTCTTCTGCACGATCGAAGAAGGCATCAAGGGCAAGCGCGCGGTGCAATGGCGCCTCGTTGATGAAACGGTGCCGAATTCCAAATTGGACGCTAAGGTCGCTGAACGGGCGCAGCAGTTCGCGTCGACCTCCAAGCGCGGCGGCGAGGGGAGCGGCATTACGCTGACGCCGATCACGCGCGAGTTTATTCCCGACGGTATTCGCTACGAATACGTGTCGGTTGACATCAATCGCGAGCAACGGACGGCAACGATCACGCTTCGCGCGCCCGACGCGCCGGCGCCAGGCGACGTTGCTTCAATGGTGGAGCAGGGCGCCAAGTTTTGGTCATTGCAGGTGTGCCGCGAGCTCGATGATGCGATCCTGCATCTGCGTATCAATGAACTCGAGACTGCGATGCTCGTGTTCAAGTCGATCGGCGAGCGTGATCGCGTCAAGGAGTACGATGAATTCCTGGCGATGCATGCTGATTATTGGTTGGTCAACGAGATCAGGCATTACTGGAAACGCGTACTGAAGCGGATCGACGTGACCTCGCGCACGCTCGTTACGCTGGTCGAGCCCGGCTCCTGTTTCGTCGGAACGCTTGCCGAACTGATCTTTGCCTCGGACCGCTCGTACATGTTGATCGGCGAGAGGCAGGGCGACAACCGCGCTCCGGCGGAGATCGTTCTGACGGCTGCGAACTTCGGGCCTTATCCGATGTGCAATGGCCTTACCCGACTCGAATCACGCTTCCTGGGCGACGCGGCAAGTCTTGATGTGGTGAAGGGCCGAACCGGTGAGGCTATCGGCGCAGAAGCTGCGGAAGAACTCGGCCTGGTCACCTTCGCGCTCGACGACATCGACTGGGACGACGAAGTGCGCGTGTTCCTTGAGGAACGGACCTCGTTCTCTCCGGATAGCCTCACCGGCATGGAAGCCAATCTGCGCTTCGTTGGTCCGGAAACGATGGAGTCGAAAATTTTCGCACGCCTGACTGCCTGGCAGAACTGGATTTTCCAGCGTCCGAATGCAGTCGGCGAGCACGGCGCTCTGCAACGCTACGGCACTGGTGAACGGGCCGAATTCGACATGACGCGCGTCTGACATCCTCGTACTGGTCACAGGAAATACGCCATGAACTTCATGAACGTCGATTACACGACCAAAATCCCGAACAACGTCAATCTGGCGGAAGACCGGCAGGTTTTGAAGGCGCTTGAGGGTTGGCACCCCGGGTACCTTGACTGGTGGAACGATATGGGACCCGAGGGCTTCCAGGAGTCGCTCGTATATCTCCGCACAGCGATCAGCGTCGATCCCAAGGGGTGGGCAAAGTTCGACTATGTTCGGATGCCCGAATATCGCTGGGGTGTGCTGCTGGCCCCGCAGGACGAGCAGCGGCTTGTCAATTTCGGTCAGCACAAGGGCGAAAAGGCCTGGCAGGAGGTTCCCGGCGAGTATCGCGCGATGCTGCGGCGTCTGGTCGTGGTTCAGGGCGATACCGAACCGGCATCCGTCGAACAGCAGCGCCATCTCGGCAAGACGGCGCCGTCTCTCTACGACATGCGTAACCTCTTCCAGGTCAACGTCGAGGAAGGCCGCCATCTCTGGGCAATGGTCTACCTCCTTCAGAAGTACTTTGGGCGTGACGGCCGCGAAGAGGCCGACGACCTGTTGCGCCGCCGCTCCGGGGACGAGGATGCCCCCCGTATGCTCGGCGCCTTCAACGAGGCGACACCGGACTGGCTGTCCTTCTTCATGTTCACGTTCTTCACGGATCGCGACGGCAAGATGCAACTCGAAAGTCTTGCGCAATCCGGCTTTGACCCGCTGTCGCGCACCTGCCGCTTCATGCTCACCGAAGAGGCGCACCACATGTTCGTCGGCGAGACTGGCGTCAGCCGCGTCCTGCAGCGGACATGCGATGCGATGAAATCTGCAGGGATTGAGGATCCGAACGACATCGAGCGTATCAGGGCTCTGGGCGTGATTGATCTGCCGACCATGCAGAAAAAGATGAACCTTCACTACTCGCTGTCTCTCGATCTTTTCGGCTCGGAAGTTTCGACCAACGCTGCGAATTTCTACAATTCCGGCCTGAAAGGACGATTTCAGGAGACCAAGATCGACGACGATCACCGTCTGACGAACGACACATACAAGGTGCTCAAGCTCGTCAATGGACAGCCAACGCTTGTCGATGAACCCGCTTTGACCGCCCTCAATATGCGTCTGCGAGACGACTATACCGAGGACTGCGCGAAAGGAGTGGAGCGCTGGAACAAGGTGATCGAGAAGGCTGGCGTCAACTTCCGGCTGGAGCTGCCGCACACGGCGTTTCACCGCCAGATCGGCGAGTTTGCCAATGTCCATGCGACCCCGAAGGGCATTATATTGAATGATGTCGACTGGAAGAATGTGCGGGACGATTATCTGCCTTCGACGGCGGATGGCGACTTCATCACTTCGCTCATGACGCCTGTCAGCGAGCCCGGCAAGTTCGCCAACTGGATTGCGCCGCCCAAAGTCGGCATCGACAACAAACCCGGCGATTTCGAATACGTCAAGATCGCAGCCTAAAGCGCTACGCCTGCGGTCATTCCTTGATCGCAGGCGACCGAATTGACGAGAGCATCGAGATGACCATTGCCGTTATCAAGCAGCACCTGATCGATCCGGAAATCTGCATCCGTTGCAACACGTGCGAGGAGACCTGTCCGGTGGACGCGGTCACCCACGATGGCAACAATTACGTTGTCGATGCGACAATCTGTAATCACTGCATGGATTGCATCTCTCCATGTCCGACGGGATCGATCGATAACTGGCGAGTGGTGACGAAGACTTACTCTTTGGAAGAGCAGTTTTCCTGGGAGGAGCTTCCCGCGCAGGAGGAGATTGCCGCTGATGCGGGTAGCTCTCATGCCGTGGAAGCACTTGAGGATGAGGTAAGCGCCTTGCTCGACGAGGCGCGCAAGGGGCTCGGCGGCAGACCCGTAGCACCGCGCTCCGCGAGCAAGCCGACAGTGAATCTGTACAACCGTGTAAAGCCCGCAACAGCGACCGTGACCGGAAACTTCCGGCTGACCGACGAGGGCGCGTCGTCCGACGTTCGGCATATCATTCTCGACTTCGGCCAGTTGCCGTTTCCCGTTCTCGAAGGCCAGAGCATTGGCGTTGTGGTTCCCGGGCATGGTTCGGACGGCAAGCCCCATGTCGCGCGGCTTTACTCGGTTGCCTCGCCGCGAGGCGGCGAGAAGCCGAATGCCAATAACCTCGCGCTCACCGTAAAGCGGGAAAACGGTGGCCTCTGTTCGAATTACCTATGCGACTTGCCGCGCGGTGCGAAGGTCGAAGTCACCGGCCCGTTCGGTGCAACGTTCCTGATGCCGGATGATCCCGCAGCGAACATCATCATGGTCTGTACCGGTACGGGCTCGGCGCCGTTTCGGGGATTTACGGAGCGTCGTCGCCGGGCGATGCCGAACGCTTCCGGAAAGCTGATGTTGTTCTTTGGCGCGCGCCGCCCGGAGGAATTGCCGTATTTCGGTCCTTTGCAACGCGTTCCGGCATCGCTGCTGACCCAACACCTCTGCTATTCGCGCGTACCGGGACAACAGCGCACTTATGTGCAGGACGGCATACGTGGGCAGCGAATGCCAGTGGCTGATCTGCTGCGATCGGACGCAACGCATGTCTACCTATGCGGTCTCAAAGGAATGGAAACGGGCGTCGAGGAGGCGCTTGCAGAGGCTTGCACAGATATCGGTCTCGATTGGAGCAGTCTCAAGCAACAGATGCGCGAAGCCGGGCGATATCATGTGGAGACCTATTGATGTGTGCGTCAGCTACATCCGCTGATCGATCTGCCTGCGGCGTGTGCGCATTGAAGTCGTGCGTGAGGTCGCGCGGTCCCGCAGATGCTTCGGATGGCCGCACGGCCGAAAGTTTGGTTGCACATTTACGTCAAGCGAAAGTGGCAGGTCGGCCTCGGAGCACATGCCGATCAGAAAGCGCGACCGGTGAGTTGGCACCTACCGTCTGACTTGACCTCACTCATTCGTAGTCAGTCCGGCAACGGCAGAACTACACTAGATGCACTTGCAAGTGAGTTGCAATAAGGTTCGTTTTCGGCCATCTTGCTGATATGGATGCCAAATCGCCTGTTATTGCTCCCGAGCCCCTGAGTTCCACACCGTCCGCTCCTGTTGTCGATCTGCCAGGTTGGCGGACGAGCGGAGGCGATCCGTCGCTGCTAGGGATGTTCGGCTCGGTGAAGACGGTCAAATCCGGCTCTTTCTGGCGCAAATTGCTTGCCTTTCTCGGCCCGGGATATCTCGTCGCCGTCGGCTATATGGATCCCGGTAATTGGGCGACGTCGCTCGCCGGCGGCTCCAAATTCGGCTACGCGCTACTGACCGTGGCGCTGGTCTCCAATCTGATGGCTATCGTGCTGCAGTCGCTGTGCGCGCGGCTCGGCGTCGGCGCGGGCAGGGATCTCGCCCAGGCCTGCCGCGACAGCTATTCGCAACCCGTAGCCTTGCTGCTCTGGCTGTCGGCCGAGGTTGCGATCACTGCCACCGATCTTGCCGAGGTCATCGGCACCGCCATTGGCCTCAATCTCCTGTTCGGCATTCCGCTCGAGATCGGCGTCATCATCACCGCCCTCGATGTATTTCTCATTCTCGCGCTACAGGCGTTCGGCTTCCGCTGGATCGAGGCCTTTGTGGTGGCGCTGCTCGGGGTCATCGCCGCGTGTTTTGCCATTCAGATCGCCATGGCCGATCCCGATTGGGGACAGGTGATCCGTGGCTTTGCGCCGACCACGGAGATCGTCGCCAACAAGGAAATGCTGTTTCTCGCGCTCGGTATTCTGGGCGCGACCGTGATGCCGCATAATCTTTATCTGCATTCCGGCCTGGTGCAGACGCGCGGTTATGGCTCCAGCGTCGAGGAACGCAAGGAGGCGATCAAGCTCTCGACCTGGGACTCCACCATCGCGCTGTGCCTCGCGCTGACGATCAATGCGTCCATCTTGATCCTTGCGGCGGCGACCTTCCACAAATCCGGCCAGACCGACGTGGCCGAGCTGGATCAGGCCCACGCCTTTCTTGCGCCGCTGCTCGGTTCCAGCCTCGCGCCGACCTTGTTTGCGATCGCGTTGTTGTGCTGCGGCCTGAACTCGACCATCACGGCCACGTTGTCGGGCCAGATCGTGATGGAGGGCTTCCTGCGTCTACGCATGCCACCCTGGCTGCGCCGCATGATCACCCGCATGATCGCCATCGTGCCGGCGGTAGCGGTGACGATCTGGTATGGCGAGAAGGGGACGGGGCAGCTACTGATCCTCAGCCAGGTGGTGCTGAGCCTGCAGTTGCCGTTCGCCGTGGTGCCGCTGGTGATGTTCACCGCAAGCAAGCGCAAGATGGGCCCGTTCGTGGCACCGCGCTGGGTCACGACGCTGGCGGTCATCACGGCGGTGGTGATCATCGCGCTGAATGTGAAGCTGGTGGTGGACTTCTTTTTTTCGTAGTTCGTAGGATGGGTAGAGCGCAGGCGCAAAGCGCCGGAGCGAAGCCCATCGGCCAAGCCTGCTGAAATCGGCGGACAACATGGGTTTCGCTACGCTCTACCCATCCTACGGCTGCGAGCTACTCCTCCGGCTCGCCAAACATCTCACCGTTTTCATCCACCCGCAGCCAGCCGGACGGGGCCAGCCGCTGTTGCGGCAAATATCGCCCCTTGTAATCCATTTTCTTGGATCCCTCGATCCAGTAGCCGAGATAGACATAGGGCAGGCCCATCTTCTTGGCACGGTCGATGTGATCGAGGATCATATAGGTCCCGAGCGAACGGCTTTCCTCGCCGGGCTCGAAGAACGAATAGACCATCGACAGTCCGTCGCTCAGCACATCCGTGAGCGCCACCGCGAGCAGGTCCTCGCCGCGGCCGGTGATGCCGCTGTCGGGGCCGCGACGGCGATATTCGATGATGCGGGTTTCCACATGGGAGTCTTCCACCATCATCGCATAATCGAGCACGGTCATGTCCGCCATGCCGCCTAGGCGATGGCGCTGGTCGAGATAGGCGCGGAACACCGAATACTGTTCGGAGGTCGGCACCGCACTGCGCTGTTCGCCGATTACGTCGGCATTGCGCGCCTGCACCTTGCGGAAGTTTCGCGACGGCCGGAATTCATTGGCGACAACCCGCACCGACACGCAGGCACGGCACTGGTCGCAGGCCGGTCGGTACGCGATCGACTGGCTGCGGCGGAAGCCGCCATGGGTCAGGAGGTCGTTCAGATCGCCGGCCTTGTCGCCCACCAGGTGTGTGAACACCTTGCGCTCCTGTCGACCCGGCAGATACGGGCATGGCGACGGCGCCGTCAGATAGAATTGCGGGGTGTCGCGGGAGTGCTGGGTCAAGGCGGCGGTCGGGCTCCGAAACAACTTCTCACAGCATTGCGCCGACCGGGCTAACGGTCAATGAATTTGCCCATCAGCCCGCTTGATCGCGGCCGAATTCAGCTGGCGTAGCCGACCTGCGCCCGGGCCACGGACGCGTTCACCACCACGGTTCCCAGCACGAGGTCATGCAGCAGCTGCCGGCGGCCATTAAGCAGGCCGACGATCAGTACCAGCGGTGTCAGCAGCGACACCGAAGCCCAGAACAGTACCGCATGGGCGCAGCCGAGTACGAAATAGCCCGGGGTACCTGAGAAGGTGCGCAGCTGCAGGTCCATCATCCGCATGCCCCAGGTGGCGGAATGCGGTCCGCCCAGCGACATGCCGTAATATACGATCGGCCAGATCACCGTGGCCGGAGAGATCAGCCAGAACAGACCCCAGCCGATGCCGAAGGTAATAAGGCCGAATACCGAGATGAAAATCACGGCAAGGATAATCGGAATCGAGATCACCACGACATCGACCAGAAAAGCGACGATGCGCCGCGCCAGCACGCCGTGGAACAGTTCAGGCTGGGCGTAGGGATCGAAAGCATGGCTGCGCGGCGGCGTGCCATTGCTGCGCCAGGTGTCACCTTGCGTGCTGCCGTAACGCGGACCGGTGTCGGACATGGATGCATTCCTCCATTGGCATCTTCACGGACGATCACATGGAGATGATCGAGGGAAGGGACAAGGGCGGCAATTTATACCTCGTCATTGCGAGGAGCCCGGAAGGCGACGAAGCAATCCAGAAGCCCGCGAAGGAAGACTGCATTGCTTCGTCGCTGCGCTACTCGCAATGACGATGGCGACCATTACCGCCCGGCCTTGATCCGTTCCGCCGCTTCCGGCGCGAAATAAGTCAGCACGCCATCGGCGCCGGCGCGTTTGAAGGCGACGAGGCTCTCCATGATCACGCGGTCGCGGTCGAGCCAGCCATTGTTGATGGCCCCCATGATCATCGCGTATTCGCCGGACACCTGATAGGCGAAGGTCGGCACCGCAAACGTGTCCTTCACGCGGCGGACGATATCGAGATAGGGCATGCCCGGCTTCACCATCACCATGTCTGCGCCTTCGGCCAGATCGAGCTCGACCTCGCGGATCGCTTCGTCCGAATTGGCGCTGTCCATCTGGTAGGTGCGCTTGTCGCCATTCAGCGTCTTGGCGGAGCCGATGGCGTCGCGGAACGGGCCATAGAAGGCCGAGGCATATTTCGCCGCATAGGCCATGATCTGCACATCGCCGAAACCGGCTTCATCCAGCGCCTCGCGGATGGCGCCGACGCGGCCGTCCATCATGTCCGAGGGCGCGATCACGTCGCAGCCGGCTTCCGCCTGCACCAGCGCCTGGCGCACCAGCACGGCGACGGTCTCGTCATTGAGGATGCGTCCGCCCTGCAGCAGGCCGTCATGGCCGTGGCTGGTATAGGGATCGAGCGCGACGTCGCAGAGCACGCCGAGATCGGGGAATTCCTTCTTGATCGCGCGAACCGACTGGCAAACCAGGTTCTCGCCATTCCAGGCTTCGGAGCCGGTCTCGTCGCGCAGCGACGGGTCGGTATAGGGGAACAGCGCGAGGCAGGGGATATCGAGTTTCACGGCGCGCTCGGCCTCGCGCACCACCTGATCCACGGTCAGCCGTTCCACGCCCGGCATGGAGGCGATCGGCGTGCGCGCATCGTGGCCTTCGACCACGAACAACGGCCAGATCAGGTCGTCGGTCGTGACCGTGTTTTCGCGCACCAGCCGGCGTGCCCATTCGCTCTTGCGGTTGCGGCGCGGGCGAGTGGTGAGGCCGAGCGAGGGGGCGTCATAAACGGACGAGCGGGGTGCTTGTTCACGCAATTCGATGGGCCGCCCGAACTTGATCGCCATGATACCGTCTCCTGAACCGACCACTTCATCTATGGTGCTGTAAATTGGACTTGTTCCAAGCTTAGCATTTCCCCTTGCCGTCGTCCAAGTCGGCTGCATGTGGCGGTTGTGCGTGAGTGAGCGTTCACACATTGATTTCGCGGGCCTGACGGGTCACAAAAGCCCCATGAATCGCCCGAGCGCCTTGTTCCATCTCGAGATCCCGGCCGTCCGGCAGGGGGCCGCCCTTGGCTGACCAGACGCCACGCGACGCCGCCGCGCGCGATCATGCCATGTCGGTGGCCGCGATCTCGTCCGAGCGGATCGAGAGCGACGAAAATGTCTGGACACGCCGCCTGGTGTTGTTCCTGCGGATCATGGCCATCGTCTCCATGTTGCAGGGCCTCTATCACTGGGCTCAGGTGACCGGCTTTGTGGGCACCGAGGACGAGGCTTTCGAGGCCCAGTCCATGGCATGGCAGTCCGCCACCATCTACTTCGCCGTCATCGAGCTGGTCAGTGCCGTCGGCCTTTGGCTGGCGACCCCGTGGGGAGCGGTGGTCTGGCTCACCACCGTGGTGTCCATGGCGGTGATCGAGCTGATGTTTCCGACCATCTATGGGGGCAATCTCATCGTGGTCGGCCTACAGGCTGCGTTTCTTGCAGCCTATCTTGTGCTGGCATGGATGGCGGCAAAGGAACGGCCGCCATAGACTTCTGTCGTTCCGGGTTCGCCCGCGCAACGAGCGCGGTCGCCCGGAATGACAGCTAAGGCGAAGCAGAGACCGCACGGAAAAGAACGGTCCGCATCAAAGGGAGAAACCAGTGAGCCATCTTCGTTCCGGCGGGACCGTCGGGAGCCTTCTCATCAGCGCCATCGCCCGTTATGCCGATCAGCCTGCCATTGCGGACGGCACCTCGCGCTGGACCTATCGCGAATATGGCGATGTGGTCGCGCGCTTTATCGGCCTGTTTCGTAGCCTTGGCCTGACCAAAAAGAGCGGCCTGTCCGTGCTGTCCGGCAACCGCGCCGAGACCTGGGCCGCCATTTCCGCCGCCGCCATCATGGGCATCCGCTATACGCCGCTGCATCCGATGGCAGCCGAGGACGACCACGCTTTCATCGTCGAGGATGCCGAGATCGATGTACTGATCGTCGAAGGCGGCAAATTCGCCGAACGCGGCAAGGCGCTGAAGGCGCGCGTGCCCAGCCTCAAGCATCTCTATTCCTTCGGCGCCGTGGATGACGTGCGCGATCTCCTCAAGGAGCTGCCCGCCATCCAGCCTGAGCCGCTGGTCGACGATAGCCATGTCGATGACATCTGCTGGCTCTCTTATACCGGCGGCACCACCGGCCGCTCCAAGGGCGTAATGAATCCGCATCGCGTGGTCGTCGCCATGTGCCTTGCGATCGTCGCCGACTGGGATTGGCCGCGGGACATCCGCTATCTCGCCGCCACGCCGATCAGCCACGCTGCAGGGATCACTATTTTCCCGGTGATGCTGCGCGGCGGCTTCACCCGCCTCGTGCAGGGCTTTGACGCCGAGACCTATCTACGCGTGGTGCATGAAGAGAAGATCACCGCGACTTTCCTCGTCCCCACGCTGATCTACGCCTTGATCGATGCGGAGGAGCTGCGCAAAAAATACGATACGTCGTCACTCGATATGATTGTCTATGGCGCTGCGCCGATGTCGCCGGATCGCCTGCGCGAGGGCGTGCGCATTTTCGGCAATGTGTTCGTGCAGCTTTATGGCCAGACCGAAGCGCCGCAGATCATTACGACGATGCGCAAGATCGATCACGACGACAGCAAGCCCGGCCGGCTCGGCTCCTGCGGCCGCGCCAACCCGATGGTGGAAGTGAAGCTGCTCGACAGCGAGCTCAACGAAGTTGCGACAGGGGAGCCTGGAGAAATCTGTGTGCGCGGCTCGCTGGTGATGGATGGTTACTGGAAGCGTCCCGACGCGACCGAGGAAGTCTTCCGCGGCGGCTGGCTGCATACCGGCGACGTCGCGATAAAGGACGCTGACGGTTTCTTCTATATCGTTGATCGCACCAAGGACATGATCATCTCCGGCGGCTTCAATATCTATCCTCGTGAGGTAGAGGACGCGCTGATGGCGCATCATGCTGTTGCCTCCGCGGCCGTGATTGGCATCCCCGATCCGAAATGGGGCGAGGCAGTGAAGGCCTTCGTCGTACTTAAGAACGGTGCCAATAATTCCGCCGAGGAATTGCAGGCGCATGTGAAGGACAAACGCGGCGCACCGTGGTCGCCAAAGAGCATCGACTTCGTCGCGGAAATTCCAGTGACAGGCCTCGGCAAGATCGATCGCAAGGCCCTGCGCGCGCCTTATTGGGAAGGCCGGGCGAGGGGCGTGGCGTAAGTTCTCGCGCGGATAGTGTTCGGCCTGCATGGTTCGAGACGCCCGCTTCGCGGGCTCCTCACCATGAGGGTCTTCTACGGCGCGCGCCCTATACGCTTCCCTCATCCTGAGGAGCGGCCCTTTTCGGCCGCGTCTCGAAGGATGGCCGCAAGCTGCCTTTGACAAGGAGAGCGGCTGGTGGCCCAAATCCTTCAAACTCTCAGAAATTTACTCCCATTAACCCCGGTAAGGTCTCGGTCACCCTAACGGGCCGGTGAGGAATCTTACCCCAATCTTTCGCATTTGAACGATCCTGTCCCGCATCAGCACAGGAGCGCGAACATGATGGCAACATCATCGCTTCAGCGTGAATCAAAACCTGTAAAAAGCGCTGTTTTTGTAGACTTAATCGACGATTCACTCTCGCAAATTCATGATCTCTTTATTGTCTTTTTTAGGCGCTTCTTCAAAGCCACCGCTTAAGTTGGACCTATCAGGCGGGACACAAGTTTCGTCGAATAAGTCGATAAAAACGACAGCAGGGGTAGTGTCATGATGAAGTCCGTTGCGACGGTGGAAAGCGTCGATCTCGTTCCCGGCCAGGCTCCGGTTCAGCCGCTGTATCTCGAAGCCCTGACGCTGGTTGAACGGCTGCATCGCCGTCTGCTCGACGTCATCAAGGACGAGTTCGACCGTCGCGGCCGTGCCGACATCAACTCGGTGCAGGCGCTGCTGCTCTACAATATCGGCGACAAGGAATTGACCGCCGGCGAGCTGCGCACCCGTGGCTACTATCTCGGCTCCAACGTTTCTTACAATCTGAAGAAGCTCGTCGAGCTCGGCTTCCTCGATCATCAGCGTTCGCGCGTCGATCGTCGCTCGGTCCGCATCCGCTTGACTGCGCAAGGCCAGGAAATCCGCCACATCGTCGAGGCGCTCTATGCCAAGCATGTGAAGACGGTGGAGCAGGTCGGCGGCATCTCGAACGAGGAATTCGCGACCCTCAACAAGTCGCTGCACCGCCTCGAGCGCTTCTGGACCGACCAGATCCTGTATCGCCTCTAAGAGTTTAGCATTCCGAACCTCCAGGCCGGACACTGTCGCTGACGGATTTTGCCCTCCGAAAGCAAAGCCGAAATGCACACAAGAGGCATGCGGCTGATTGAAACGATAAAGGCGCCCTCAACGGGCGCCTTTCTTGTTTAGATATGCGATCGCATGGATCGTGTGGCGCAGGTGCCAGAGTGATATTCATCGCGCAATGTGGGCATTTCCCATATCTGCGCGATTCCGTGCCCTGATTTGGGAAATGAACTTCCCGCAATGGAACCAAGTTCCCAGGCATGACTTATCTTTGCAACGGAGATCGGTGCCATGTTGGTCGAACGCGGTCTGAAAGTGATGAATGTCGAGGCAGTGGGCGATGCTTATGCGATCGCCGCAAACTTCCTGCGGCGCTCCGGCGTCATCCCGGACACTTACGTCACCAATGATCGGCTGCTCGAAATGATCGTGCAGATGTTTCATCGCGGCGAGGACAACAAGCTCCGTCTCGCCAATCGAGCGATCGCGCAATTCCAGGCTGTCGAACGCGAGGTGAAGCTGTCCGGCACCCATCGCACTGCCGTCTAAGGGGAACGACACATGCAACTCGCTATCGACCGTATCATGCAGGCTTACAACCTTATGGCCAATCGCGCCGAAGGAGCGAGCGAGGAAGCGCGCATCAAAGTTACAGAGTATGTGCAATCGCTGTTCGATGGCGGCGAGACCGACATGCAGCGGCTTACGGTTTGCGGCCTGACCTATTTGCGCGAGCGCGATGGCAGCAACGATCCGGTGAAAGCGGGTTACACTGGTCTCTAGGTGTGGTTTTGCCGCGTGAACGCCACCTTTGCGGATGGCCGCATTGTGCTGCGATCGAGACCTTATAAGGCCGCGCTCTTCGCATTTTGGATCGTGCGCCAGATGCGCTCGGGCGTCAGCGGCATATCGAGATGCGTCACGCCATAATCCCTCAGCGCGTCCACCGCCGCATTGACCACTGTGGCGAGGCTGCCCGCACAGCCCGCTTCGCCGCAGCCCTTGCTGCCCAGCGGATTGGTTTTCGCGGGCGACGGATGATCGCCGATCAGCATCGGCGGAATGTCGCCGGCGCGCGGCATCGCGTAATCCATGAAGGAACCGGTGATCGGTTGACCCGAGGCGTCGTAGCTGACTTTCTCCATCAGCGCTTGGCCTATGCCCTGCGCGACGCCGCCATGCAGTTGACCGGCGACGATCATCGGATTGACGATGGTGCCGAAATCGTTGACGGCACTGTACCGCGCGATGGTGAGCGCGCCAGTGTCGGGATCAATCTCGACTTCCGCGACATGGCAGCCATTGGGAAATGTCGACTGCACATCGCTGCCGGTGTGATCCACATCGAGCGACGTCGGCACACCTTCGGGTAGCTGGCCGTTACGCATCCGTTGCGACAGCTCCATGATGTCGATGAAACGGTCGGTGCCGGCAATGGTGAAACGGCCATCGGCGAATTCAATATCTGCCTCGGACGCCTCCATCAGATGCGCGGCCGCGCTCTTGCCCTTGGCGATGACGAGATCGGATGCCTCGATGATTGCCTGGCCCGATGCGGTGATCGAGCGCGAGCCGCCGGTGCCATTGCCCATGCGCACCAGATCGCTGTCATTCTGTTGCAGGCGGATCGCGTCGAACGGCACGCCGAGCCGCTCCGACAACACCTGTGCGAACGGCGTCGCATGACCCTGGCCGTAGTCTAGCGTACCCGTCGTGACGGTCACCGTGCCATCCGGCTCGAACGTGACTTTACCAAGTTCGGGCGAGGGGGGCGCGGTGACTTCGAGATAGGAGCCAACGGCGATGCCGCGCAGCTTGCCGTTTTTCCTGGCCTCGCGCTTGCGCTTGGCAAAGCCGGCATGATCGGAAATCGTCAGGGCCTTCTCGAACACGCCCTGGAAATCGCCGCTGTCATACGTGACACCCGACGCCGCCGCGAACGGAAGTTGCGACGGCTTGATGAAATTGCGCTTCCGCAGCGTCAGGCGATCGATGCCCATCTCGTCCGCTGCGCAGTCGATCAGGCGCTCCATAAAATAGTTGGCCTCGGGTCGGCCGGCGCCGCGATAGGCGCCCATCAGCGTGGTGTTCGTGACGACGCATTTCACATCGACGCCGACCAGTGGTGTGCGATAGACGCTCGGCAGGTTCTTGCCGGTGTTCAGAGACAGCGGTAACGGCGATACGCCGGTGATATAGGCGCCGAGATTGCCATAGCCGGAAACGCGCACGGCGAGGAACTTGCCGTCCTTGTCCAGCGCCAGCTCGGCATGAATCTGTTGCGAGCGGCCATGGCTGTCGGAGAGAAAGCTGGACGAGCGCTCGTCCAGCCATCTCACGGGCTTGCCCAATTCCTTCGCTGCATGCAGCAGGCAGATATATTCGGGATAGCTGACATTCTTCATCCCGAAAGAGCCGCCGACATTGCCGGTGAGAATGCGCACTTTTTCCGCGGGCACGTCGAGATGCCGGGCCAGCGTCGCGCGATTGCCGGCGACGCCTTGGGTAGGCACCTGAAGGATATAACGCTCGCTCTTCTTGTCATAAGATGCCAGGGCGCAACGCGGCTCCATCGAGACGACCGCAACGCGGGTGTTCTCGATATCGAGCTTTGTCACATGCGCGGCCGAAGCGAAGGCCGCATCGATCGCATCAGTATCGCCGTAGTGATAATCGAGCGCGACATTGTTCGGAATGTGCGGATAGAGTTGCGGCGCGCCGGGCTTCGCCGCATCCTCGGCCGATGTCACCGCCGGCAATGGATCGATATCGAGCTCGATGGCCTCTCCCGCATCGCGCGCCTGCGCCAAGGTTTCGGCGACGACGAAAGCGACGGGATCGCCGACATAACGCACGCGGTCGGTCATCAGTGCCTGCCGATTGGTTTGCAGCAGCGGCGAGCCATCACGGTTCTTCAGCGGAATGCCGACGGTGAACGGCTTGTAACCGGCAGCGGCGATATCCGCGCCGGTCCAGACACCTCGCACGCCAGGCATCGCCTTGGCCGCCTCGGCGTCGATCTTGCGGATCACGCCATGGGCATGGGAGCTGCGGACGACCCAGGCATAGAGTTGGCCGGGCAAATGGAGATCGTCGGTATAGCGACCCTTGCCGCGCACCAGCGTGTCATCCTCTTTCCGCCGAACGGGCTGGCCGACCCCGTATTTCTGCATTGCAATGGAATTGTCGCGGGAGCCGGTAAAATCCTGCATGGGGGCGTCCATTTGACTGTCGGGGACCGGTGGGCTCGCGATCCACCGGCGATAACCTGAAATAGGACGCCTGACAGAACGTCACAACGTCCGATTGGGCATGGGGCCGGTGCGACGGTTGCGCCAATCTCGTGCCCTGCTAAAGTTTCCGTGAGAATGGTTTCCATGTCGGCGAAAAGCCGCGGAAAGACCGATTTAATGGATGACACCACGCGGCTCCGTGCTTCGCCGGAGCCGATCGACGTGCAGGGATCGGAGCAAGGGGCCATGGTGGCTGCGCGCGCGAGCGACGCGGCCAATCCAGCCGTCTACGCCGCGCTCGATCTGGGCACCAATAATTGCCGCTTGCTGATTGCCGCGCCTACCGGCGACAGCTTTCGCGTGATCGATTCGTTTTCGCGGATCATCCGTCTCGGTGAGGGTGTATCGACGTCGGGCTTGATATCCGATGCCGCGATCAATCGTGCCATCTCGGCGCTCTCGATCTGCCGTGACAAGATTCGCGCTCGTGAGGCCACGCGGCTGCGTCTGATCGCGACGGAAGCCTGTCGCGCGGCGTCGAATTCCGATGAATTTCTCGGCCGAGTCGCGGATGCCACCGGCATTACGCTGGAGATCATCGACCGCGAGACCGAGGCCGGCCTCGCCGTGATCGGTTGCTCGCCGCTGATCGATCCCAAAGGGCGTGGAGCTATTCTGTTCGATATCGGCGGTGGTTCGTCGGAACTGGTTCGGATCGAGCGCAATGCGGCCGATCCGAACGGTGTGCCGCTGATTAAGGCATGGATGTCGATCCCGCTCGGTGTGGTGACATTGGCCGAAAAATTCGGCGGCAAGAATGTCACGCGCGAATCCTACGATTTGATGGTCGCCGAGGTTGCTCAGCACGTCGCGCCCTTCGCCGCCGAGCATGGCCTCGATCTCGACGGCATGCATCTGCTCGGCACCTCCGGTACGGTGACGACACTGGCCGGCATCCATCAGGGCCTGCTGCGCTACGACCGTCGCCGCATCGACGGCATCTGGCTCGACAATGCCGAACTCGACGCGACCATCGTAAAGCTGATGGGGTTGAGCTATGCCGAGCGGGCGGCAAACCAGTGCATCGGCCCCGATCGCGCCGATCTCGTCCTGTGTGGTTGCGCTATCCTCGATGCGATCCGGAATGCATTCCCGTTGCCACGCCTGCGGGTTGCTGATCGCGGGCTCCGCGAGGGCATGCTGGTGGAAATGATGCGTGAGGACGGGGTGATCAGGACGTCGTAAGGCGTTCGGCTTTTGCGCCGGTCATGCTAAGAGACCGGCAATTATCTCAGGCAAGCAATTGTACCGATGGCAAAAGACAGCACCGGCCGCATGCGCGTCCAGGTCAAGAGTGCCGGCAGGCTGAAACTGTCGTCAAAACTCTGGCTCGAGCGCCAGCTCAACGATCCCTATGTGCAACAGGCCAAGAAAGACGGCCTGCGTTCGCGCGCGGCCTACAAGATCATCGAGATGGACGACAAGCACCGCTTCCTGAAGCCGGGAGCCTCGGTGGTCGATCTCGGCGCAGCGCCCGGTGGCTGGAGCCAGATTGCCGCGAAACGTGTCGGTTCGGCCGAAGGGAAAGGGCAGGTGGTTGCCATCGACCTCCTGGAAATGCCGGAGATCGTCGGTGTCACCTTCACGCAGATGAACTTTCTCGACGCCGATGCGCCGGACCGCCTGAAAGCGATGATGGGCGGCCTCGCGGATGTCGTGATGTCCGACATGGCGGCCAACACCACCGGTCATCGCAAGACCGATCAACTCCGTATCGTCGGCCTCGTCGAGGACGCCGCCGCCTTCGCTGCCGATGTGCTCAAGCCTGGCGGCACCTTTATCGCAAAAGTGTTCCAGAGCGGTGCCGACGCTGCCCTGATGACCCAGCTCAAGCGCGACTTCGCTACGGTGAAACATGTGAAGCCGGCATCGAGCCGCAAGGATTCCTCCGAACGTTACGTGCTGGCGATGGGATTTCGCGGCGGCCCTGGCGACGCTGGCACCGACGCCTAGGGGCGTATTGGGGCCGGCCGTGTTCTCAGACTAAAATGCGCGAGCATCACCCGAATGGGGGATGCCGGCAGAGCCTTAAGCGTTCAATGTCGGGGAGTTGAGCCAATTCACCATTCAACACCTCCTGCCCCCGGCATTCGTCACGCCGGGGGCTTTTGTTTGTCGGTATCGCGCCGGTTGGCCTGGCAGACGCTCCGGTTGCGTTGCCCCAAATGGGGTATCCCGGATTGATCATGTACCGGTCCGGCAATATGCTGAGACATTGCATAATGATGGGTCATTGCGGGCCATGGCGGTTGTACTGGCGTTCATGGCGGTCGGCGTGATCGTGCCGGTTTGATGCTGTATGGACGACCAGACGTCATTTGTTCAGGAGCCGGTCAGAGGAGGGAGGGACACGCCATATCAGGCGCGATCGTTCTCGCTCACGCTGCTTGGCCTGTTCGCGTTGCTGGACGGCCGTTCCGGTGCTCAAATACCTGTTACGTCCCGCAAAGCCCGCGCCCTGCTGACTTATCTCGTGATGGCGCCGCGCTGCACGGCCGATCGTGTGATGTTGGCGGGCCTGTTGTGGGGCGATAACGCCGATGAACAGGCGCGGCAAAGCCTGCGGCAAGCGCTGAGCAGCCTGCGCCGAATCCAGGTAAATGGCGACGGCCTGCTGCAATCCGATGACAAGATCGTCCGGCTGGCGTGCGAACTCGTCGATGCCGATTGCCTTGATCTGCTGCAATTACCGGACGATGCGGACATCGCCGATCTGATGCGGGTCTGTTCGGCCTATCAGGGGGCGTTCGGCACCGGGCTGGAAATCGGCGAACCCGCTTTTGACGACTGGCTGCGCGAGGAGCGCCAGCGCGTCATGGATCGTGCGATCGTTCTGCACGATCGCCTCGTCAAGGCGCTGGAGCGCGACGGCCGGCATCAGGAGGCCCTGATCCAGGCGAACGCGCTGCTGGCCATCAATCCGATCCGCGAGGAAACCCATCGCCTGATCATCGGGCTCGAGGCCGTGGTGTCCGGGCGGGCGGCTGCGATGCAGCGTTTCGAGGCCTTTCGTATTCTGCTGCGCGAAGAACTCGCCGTGCGGCCGGAGCCTGCAACGTTCAAGCTGATCGACGAATTGCGGGACCTGCCGGAGACCGCGTCGGTTACAGCGGATGAGGATGCAGTGGTTGTGGCCCGTGTGGCGGGAACCGTGCCACGCACCGGCCGGCGTGGGATCGTGCTGGCTGCCGGCGGGTTGCTGACGTTGTTGATCGCGGCCGTCGTCGGTGTCGTCATATGGGGCTGGCCCGGTGACCGAAGCATCGACGACCGGCGCTATGGCCGTGTGTCGGTTTCACTCGCCCCCATCAGCGGCGGCGATCCGGGCAATCAGGAGCTGATCCGCGCGCTCACCAGCGAAGCCTCGCTGGCGTTTTCGCGTAACAACAGGGTAACACTGATCGAATTCACCCATGCACCAGCTAGACGGCCCGATTATCGTATCAGTGCGCAGTTCGTATCCGCCGCTCCGGTCGCGCGTATCGACGTTCACCTGACGGCCACCCGCAGCAACGAAACCATATGGTCGGGTTCGATTCCTGCGAACCTTGGGCCTCCAACCAAGTTCGCACGCGAACTCTACGGGTATGTAACGTCCGAAATCGTACTGCATCAGGCCAGATTGCTGGCGCGCGCCAGTTCGGTGCCAGCAAAACTCTGGCGCGGCCGCGCGGCCCAATTGCAAACCCGGCTAGGCACCGAGGATCTGACGGCCATCACGTTATACAAGGAGGTCCTCGCGGAAGACCCGACCAATGTGATCGCGCTGCTCGAACTGTCCGATTGCCTCATTCTCCGGGTGGCGCGAAACGCCAGTCCGCAGCGCGCCGAGGATATCGCTGCGATCAGCGACCTGCTGATTCGCGTGAAGCCGTTAGTGCCGAACTCGTCCGACATCGCCTTCAAGGAAGGCATGTTGAACAAGCTGCAAACCAATTTCGAGCAGGCGCTCGGCAATTTCGAGCAATCTGTCCGGCTCGACCCCGCGCATTGGAATGCTGCAGCGCAGTATGCCCATATCATGATCTTCCTCGGACGGCTGCAGGAGGGCTATCGCCTGATGCAGGAGGCCACACCCAATCTTCTGCCCGATCTGGCCGCTGCCGAGACGGCCTATATCGCCGGGGAGACCGCCCTGGTCGCGGGACACTATCCGGAAGCCGCGCAGTATCTCGGCACGGCTGTGACCGGCAATCCGACTGTGGGGCGCATTCAGGCGCTATATGCGGTGGCTCTGTTTCGGGCCAACCGGCTCGATGAAGCCCGCGCCGCAGCAATCAAGGCGCGGCAGCTCAGCCCGAACTATACGCCGGAGGTCATGAAGCTGCGCGGTGGCCGCACGGCGGATCCACGTTACCAGGAGGCGAAAGACCAGATGGTCGAGGCGTTCCGGGCGGTGCGGGCGCTTGAATGAGGTGATTTGCAGCATTTTGTGCCGCATCACCCCGCTTTGACGCTGGTTTGACGCCCCGGCGCTTATAGCCCGCGCCATGAGCAACACCAGAATCTCCTTCGAACAGGCGTCGCGGTCTCTGCTGGATGCGGCAGTCGATCCGTCGCGCTGGACCGCGACCATGGATCTCCTCGGCGAATACGCCGGGGCCACGGGCGCGGTGCTGCTTCCCGTCAAGGGGCAAAGCCCGGGGACGCCGCATTCGCAATCTCTGACCGAGGCGCTCGAAGCCTATTTCCGCGATGGCTGGCACGAACGCGACGAAAGACAACGCGGTCTTCCGATGATTCCGCTGCGCGGGATTTTTGTCGACCAGGATTTTGCCAGCCCCGAAGAACTTGCGTCTTCCGACTACTATCGCGGCCTGCTTGCGCGCTATGACTGCAACTGGTCGGCTGTGGTAGGCTTTCTCGATCCGGTCGATGAATGGTGCCTTGTTTTCGAGCGCGGCGATCGCCACGGTTTTTTCGACCGCGCGGCGCAGGATGATCTCGTCAGGTTTGCCAAGCCGCTCAGCCAGGCGGCGGCCATCGCGCGCAGCCTGTCTTATGCGAGCGCTGTGGGGGCGCTCGACGCCTATCAGGCGATCGGCTGCGCCAGCTTCCTGATCGACCATGCCGGCCTTGTGGTGCGCCATAACCAGAAAGCACAGGATCTGATCGGACACGGGCTCGAATTGCATCGCCGCGAATTGCGGTCGATGTATCCGCCCGACAATGCCGAACTCGAAGCATTGATCGCTTCGCATCGGCCGGGACAAGTGGCGCAGATTCCGCAACGTGATCTCGCGTTGGTTCATCGCCGCGGCAAGCGGCCGCTGATCCTGCGCGCCATCAAGCTGGAAGGCATCGCCGCCTCAGTGTTCGCTCGGGGCGCGATCCTGTTGCTGGTCTCCGATCCCGATGCGCGCGGCGCACCGACGGCGCCAGAGACCCTGACCAGAGTGTTCGGCCTGACCGAAACCGAAGCCATGCTCGCCTTGCATCTGGAGCAGGAATTGCCGCTGTCCGACGTGGCGGCGCGGATGTCGATTTCCGTGGAAACGGCGCGGACGCATCTCAAGCGCGTTCTGATGAAAACGCAGACCCATCGCCAGCAGGAACTGCTGATGTTGTTGCGCCGCCTGGCACCGTGAGGGAGATGCCGTCGCCAGCATGATGCAGCTCAGTCACACCGCCATGAAATAGAAGCAAGCTACCCCAACTGGGGTACGACCACCGAACCCACCGCGCGCTAAGCGCAGTTCATTGGCTGTCTACTTTACGTATTACCTGGGGGATTCATGGATTCGTCGCTCCGCATTGCACTTTTGGCCTCGACCGTTCTGGCTTCGGCCATTGCCGTCACACCGGCCTCCGCGCAGACCTTTACCCAGTTCATCGGTTTCGGTGATAGTTCGATCGATAGCGGCTATTTCAAATATGTCGCGCGCGGCAACGGAGCCGAGCCACGCTTTGAGGCTGCTCGTCAGAACGGCGGCACGATCACGCCATCCGCCGGGATGATGAATTCGCAATATCTGGCGGAGGCGTTCGGGTTGACGGCCACGACGTCCAGCGCCCCTGGGGGCGGCACCAACTACGCAGTCGCCGGCGCCCGCATCGATTTGCCGAACCTCGGCGGCGGCACCAGCCCCAGCATCGTGCAGCAGATCAATACATATCTGGCGGCCAATGGCGGACAGGCCAATCCCAACGCCTTGTATCTCATCAGCGGCGGTGCCAACGATCTCACGGCCTTTGCAACGCTGTCTCAGGCCGCGTATCTGGCTGCCATTACTCCCATCGCCACGGATTATGTCAGGACCATCACCAGCCTGAGCCGTGCCGGTGCGCGTTACATCGTGGTGCCCAACTATGCATCGTCGAACGCGCGGCCGACGGCCCTGACGCAGGGAATCTGGAACGCACTGGCGAACAATGGCGTCAACTTCATTCCCGCTGACGTCAATGCCATGCGCCTTGCCGTCCTCAGCGATCCCGCACGCTTCGGATTTACATCGGTGCGGCCGATGGTGCTCGGCAGCACCAACCAGACAGCCGGCTGTCATACGGCCAACAATCTGAATACTGCCAACGGCGCCGGTTTCGGGCTGTATTGTATTCCCAGCACCACGCCGGTGGGGGCGGGGGTCAGCGCCACGGCCTATCTGAACGCGCAGAATTCGCTGCAGACGAGCCTGTATTCCGACGATCAGCATTTCTCGCCGGCCGGTCAGAAGATCCAGTCGGACTACATCTACAGTCTGATCGTCGCTCCGAGCCAGATCTCGTTCCTGACCGAGAGCACCATTCAAGCCCGTCGCGGCGTCACGCTCGGCATCCAGGAGCAGATCGATATCACCCAGCGCCGTGCGACGCCCGGCTTCAACGTGTGGTTCAATGGCGACGTGTCGTCGCTGAAGCTCAACAACAGCTCGCCCGGCTTCCCCGGCGATCCCTCGACGCCGATCTCGGGCACGCTGGGCGGCAGCTACACGTTCAGCAGCAACGCATTGATCGGCGCCGCCGTGACGCTCGGACAGTTCGACCCGACCTTCACGTCGGGGGGCGGCTTCCGTCAGCAGGAAGTGGCGGCGACCGTGTTCGGTGCCGTACGGGCCGACAGCCTGTGGGCCAATGCGATCATGAGCTTCGGCTGGCAGAAATATGACGTCAACCGCGTGGTCCCGCTCGGCATCACCTTCGATAGCAACAGCGGCAATACCCACGGCAGAAACTTCTCCTTTGCCGCGCTGACCGGTTACGATTTCCGCCAGGGGGCGATCACCCACGGCCCGGTCGCCGGCGTCGAAGTGCAGTCGGTCGGTATCGATGCCTTCACCGAAACCGGCAGCTTCACCAGTCTCGCATTCTCGAATATCGGCCGCACCTCGACGGTGTCGGCGCTCGGCTATCGCGCGGCCGTCGATTACGGCAACTGGCGACCGTTCGCGCAGGTCACGTGGAATCACGAATTCGACGACACGGCGAACCGGACCGTCACGGCCACGCTGACATCGATTACCGCGCCTAGCTATTCGATGCCCATCGTGCAGTTCGGCCGCGATTGGGCGAGTGCCGTGGTCGGCACGACGGTGACGATTGCGCGCGACTGGACCGGTCTTGCCGCTTTCAATGCCCAGTTCGGTCAGAACGGCACGACGAACTATGGCGGCCGCTTCGGTATCAACTACGCATTCAACTCCGCCCCGATGGAATTGCCGGTGAAGGCGAAGTTCTAGCAACGATGTTGAGGGCGGCCGGACTTCGACAGAAGACGACGCCGCATCGTCTTCGCGAGCCAAAATACCGTCTAGAACTGCGGATCGATATTGCTCTGCCTGATTTGATTGGTGGGAAATTTCATGAATTCGTCCTTTCGTATCGCGTTGCTCGCCTCAACAATATTCGCGACCTCGGCGTCGGCGCAAACGTTCAATCAGTTCATCGTTTTCGGACCCAGCCTGCTCGACAGCGGCTATTTCAAGCTGAACGGGGGCGACCTCCATTTCACGGCGGCGCGCAACAACGGCGCATCCATGACGCCATCAGGCGGTATCATGAATACAGACATTCTGGCGGCACGCTTCGGCCTGGCAGATATCTCGCAAGGCGTCTCCGCCACCGGGACGAACTACGCAGTCTCAGGAGCAAGAATCGCTAGTCCCAATGCGTTTGGTTTCGCCGCGGCGACGCCGAGCATCACGCAGCAGATGACCAATTATCTGGCCTCGACCGGCGGGGTCGCGAATTCCAATGCGCTGTATGTGATCAGCGCTGGCAGCAACGATGTCGGCCAGCCCGGCGTCAACCTGGTTCAGCAGGCCGGCATCTTTTCGAATGCCGTCACGGCACTCAGAAACGCCGGGGCGCGTTACATCCTCGTTCCCAATCTCCAACGCAACGATGTGCTCAACACGACGATCTACCAGAACCTCGCTGCCGCCGGCGTCAACTTCATCCCTGCCGATCAGGTCGCAATGATTCAGGCTGTCATGGCCAATCCTGTGCGCTTCGGATTGACCTCCGCTGCGCGCGGCCCGGCGCCTGTCGGCGTGACATTCCCGACACCAGTGCCCTCGTCCTCGGCATGTCGTCCGCCGCAAGGCGGCTATTCCGGTTACGGTCTCTACTGCACGCCTTCGACATCACCCGTGGGCGGCGTGAACGGCGCCGCCTATCTCACATCCGCCGACGCGTTACAGACCAATCTGTTCTCCGACAACTTGCATCTGTCGCCTGCAGGCCAGAAGATCCAAGCGGACTACTACTACAGCCTGATCGTCGCTCCGAGCCAGATCTCGTTCCTGACCGAGAGCACCATTCAAGCCCGTCGCGGCGTCACGCTCGGCATCCAGGAGCAGATCGATATCACCCAGCGTCGTGCGACGCCCGGCTTCAACGTGTGGTTCAACGGCGATGTGTCGTCGCTGAAGCTCAACAACAGCTCGCCCGGCTTCCCCGGCGATCCCTCGACGCCGATCTCGGGCACGCTGGGCGGCAGCTACACGTTCAGCAGCAACGCATTGATCGGCGCCGCCGTGACGCTCGGACAGTTCGACCCGACCTTCACGTCGGGGGGCGGCTTCCGTCAGCAGGAAGTGGCGGCGACCGTGTTCGGTGCCGTACGGGCCGACAGCCTGTGGGCCAATGCGATCATGAGCTTCGGCTGGCAGAAATATGACGTCAACCGCGTCGTTCCGCTGGGCATCACCTTCGATAGCAACAGCGGCAATACCCACGGCAGAAACTTCTCCTTTGCCGCGCTGACCGGTTACGATTTCCGCCAGGGGGCGATCACCCACGGCCCGGTCGCCGGCGTCGAAGTGCAGTCGGTCGGTATCGATGCCTTCACCGAAACCGGCAGCTTCACCAGTCTCGCATTCTCGAATATCGGCCGCACCTCGACGGTGTCGGCGCTCGGCTATCGCGCGGCCGTCGATTACGGCAACTGGCGACCGTTCGCGCAGGTCACGTGGAATCACGAATTCGACGACACGGCGAACCGGACCGTCACCGCCTCGCTGACATCGATCACTGCGCCCAGCTATTCGATGCCTATCGTGCAGTTCGGCCGCGATTGGGCGAGTGCCGTGGTCGGCACGACGGTGACGATTGCGCGCGACTGGACCGGTCTTGCCGCTTTCAATGCCCAGTTCGGTCAGAACGGCACGACGAACTATGGCGGCCGCTTCGGTATCAACTACGCATTCAACTCGGCCCCGACGGGATTGCCGGTGAAGGCGAAGTACTGATATCGCCGATTCAAAGAGAGAGAGACAGCGCCTTCGGTGACGCGGTCTCGGACGGTCGGAGCAAGCCTTACCCCAGCCGCTGGTCCCGCGTATCTTCCGTGGTCTCGCTGGCAGCTTTTGCGGCCGCGTGTTCGGCGCCTTTCTTCTCGCCTTTGCGGCTGGCGATCTCCACGGCCTTGCGGCCGGCGATTTCCGCACCGGCGTCGGCTGGCATTTGCCAGAAGAACCAGGCCGATGTCGCCGAGATCAGCGACACCACAAGGAAGGCCGGGGCAAAATCGTCGGCCGACAATTCGGTCATGCCGCGCAAGATCATGGTGCTTTCGACGCTGAAGGCACCGATGGCGACACCCGCTGAGATCGACAGCTGCTGGGCTACAGCGGTCAGCGTGGTCGCGCGGCTGAGTTGTGCCGGTTCAACCTCGGCGAAGGCCACCGTGTTGATCGCGGTGAATTCGAGCGAGCGGAAGAAGCCGCCGACGATCAGGATCAACAGGATCAAGGTCAGCGGCGTCGAGATCGTGAACAGCGCGCAGACGGCAAGGAAGACCGAGCTCACCACCGCATTGACGGTCATCACATTACGGAATCCGAAGGCACGGATGATGCGCGTCGCCAGCGTCTTCATGCCCATGGCGCCGACCGCAGAGCCGAAGGTGACGAGGCCGGACTGGAACGGTGACAGGCCGAAGCCGATCTGCATCATGAGCGGCAGCAGGAACGGCAGCGCGCCGATGCCAAGACGGAACAGGAAGCCACCGATGATTGCGGCGCGCAGCGTGGCGTAGCGCATCAGCGAGAAATCCAGCACCGGCGATGCCGTTCGCTTGGCATGGATGAGATACAGCGTCATCGAGATGGTGCCGACCACCAGCAGTGCGGTGACGATTTCCCATGGCAGCAGATTGAGCCCCGCGACAGAAAGGCCGAAGGCGATGCCGGCAAGGCCGACGCCGGCCAGCACGAGGCCGAGCAGATCGAAGCGCTCGGGATTGTCCGACTTGATCGGATCGATATAGCGCTGCGCGAGATAGATGCCGAGAAAGCCGATCGGGATGTTGATCAGGAAGATCCAGTGCCACGAGGCATAGGTGGTGATGAAGCCGCCGAGCGGCGGTCCGATCACCGGGCCGATCAGCGCGGGGATGGACATCCAGGCCATGGCATTGACGAGGCCGGCCTTATCGATGGAGCGCACCAGCACGAGACGTCCCACCGGCGTCATCATCGCGCCACCGAGGCCCTGGATGATGCGGGCGATGACGAAATGCGTCACCGATGATGAGATGGCGCAACCGATCGAGCCGATCATGAAGACGCCGATGGCGACCGAAAAAACGGTGCGTGCACCGAAGCGGTCGGCGGTCCAGCCGGAGGCGGGGATGAAGACGGCGAGGGAGAGCAGATAGGAGGTGATCGCCAGTTTCAGCGTCAGCGGGCTGGTGCCGATATCGGCGGCGATCGCCGGCAGCGAAGTTGCGATCACCGTGGAGTCCATGTTCTCCATGAACAGGGCCGCGGCGACGATCAGCGGGATCAGGCGTTCCTTGGTCATCATGCGGCAGTTAATTCCGATCCAGGTGGCTTGAATTCTTCTCGATTCTTTCAGCAACTCGCCGCCGGGCTTTAACATCATGTCGCAGGGGCGGCCATCATCCCGCAAGCCGGCCCGATGACGGTCCTGTGAACTCCACGGCTTGAGCTGGGCCACGGGGTACCGTCCTTGAAATATCCCTGTGCATGGCTGCCAAACGCTTTGATTCCGCAGGGCAGCATGCTATCGACCACCGCCAATCCTATGTTGAGGCTCCGAGTCGGCGACGGTGATGCACCGCCGCCTCTTTGGTGCATCCTCAGCCCCAAGCGCGGCTTCCAGCCGCTTGATACGGAGTTGGCCATGGCAGTCGCCCCCAAGATACGCGAAGCTTTCACCTTCGATGACGTGCTGCTGAAGCCCGGCCTGTCGGACATCCTACCGTCCGATGCCGATATCCGCTCGCGCGCCACACGCAGCGTCGCTTTAAATATTCCGATCATGGCCTCGGCCATGGATACCGTCACCGAAGCCAGAATGGCGATTGCTATGGCGCAGGCCGGCGGTCTTGGCGTCATCCATCGCAATTTCGATCCGGAAGGGCAGGCCGCGCAGGTCCGCCAGGTGAAGAAGTATGAGAGCGGCATGGTGGTGAATCCGCTCACCATCGGTCCGGATGCCAAGCTCTCCGAAGCGCTGGCCCTGATGAACGAGCACGGTTTCTCGGGCATTCCGGTGGTCACCGGCGCAAGCCCGAACGTTCCCGGCAAGCTGGTCGGCATCCTCACCAATCGCGATGTTCGTTTTGCCACCAATCCGGATCAGAAGATCTCCGAGCTGATGACCCACGAAAATCTCGTGACGGTGCGTCAGGGCGTGAGCCAGGACGAAGCCAAGCGCATGCTGCACAAGCATCGCATCGAGAAGCTGCTTGTCGTCGATGACCAGTATCGCTGCGTCGGCCTGATCACCGTGAAGGACATGGACAAGGCCGTCGCGCATCCGCTGGCGAGCAAGGACGCCCAGGGCCGTCTGCGTGTGGCGGCTGCGACCACCGTCGGTGACGGTGGTTTTGAGCGCACCGAGCGCCTGATCGATGCCGGCGTGGATATCGTGGTCGTCGATACCGCGCATGGCCACTCTACCCGCGTGCTGGAAGCGGTGAACCGCATCAAGCGCATTTCCAATGCCGTGCAGGTCATCGCCGGCAATGTCGCCACCACCGAAGCGACCCAGGCGCTGATCGATGCCGGCGCTGACGCCGTGAAAGTCGGTATCGGCCCGGGCTCGATCTGCACCACGCGCATCGTGGCCGGCGTCGGCGTGCCACAGCTCACCGCCATCATGGATGCGGTGGAAGCGGCCAAGAAGGCCGACATCCCCGTGATCGCCGACGGCGGCATCAAGTTCTCAGGCGACCTCGCCAAGGCGCTGGCTGCCGGTGCTGACATCGCCATGGTCGGTTCGCTGCTGGCAGGTACCGACGAAACCCCCGGCGAAGTGTTCCTGTGGCAGGGCCGCTCCTATAAGGCCTATCGCGGTATGGGGTCGGTGGGGGCCATGGCCCGCGGCTCGGCCGACCGCTATTTCCAGCAGGACATCAAGGATACCTTGAAATTGGTGCCGGAAGGCATCGAGGGGCAGGTGGCCTATAAAGGCCCGGTGGGCAATGTGGTTCACCAGCTCGCCGGCGGCCTGCGTGCCGCCATGGGTTATGTCGGCGCCAAGACGCTGGCCGAATTCTCCGAGAAGGCGGAATTCGTCCGCATCACCAGCGCAGGCCTGCGGGAAAGTCACGTCCACGACGTGACCATCACCCGTGAAAGCCCGAATTACCCCGGCGGACGGTAACGCGAGATCGTAGAGCGGATGAGCCGAAGGCGTCATCCGCCGCGGAATTTCGATTTCGAAGCCGGTCGGTGGATGATGGTGACGCCTACTCGCCTAAGGGGGTCCTAGGCATTCTCGCCTAAATTGGGCCGCATGGATGGGCCAAAAGCTCGCGTATTCGCCTCATACGCGTGCGGTCGCTAGGTTGCGCGCGTTGAGACCTGTTCCGGTGCCGCCTAACGCGGTACCGCTCGCCGCTCACTCGCCAAGCACATTGGAGAATTCCATGGCCATCGAATGGACCGAAGACCGCGTCGCGGCACTCGAAACCCCGCAGCTCAAGAACCTGCGCGAGAACGCCCTGAAGCGCGACGTCGCCGCTCTGGCCGATCTCTGCACGGCGGAACTCGCCAAACGCAACGCCGACAAGCCGCGCCGGATCGGCCAGCCGCGCAGCGAAGCCAAGCAGTTCGAGCACGATATGGCCGATCAGATCGCGGCCGTCGGCAAGACCATGGCCGAGAAATACGATCTGTCGGAAGCCACCGCCAAGGCGAAGTCTGAAGGCGTGAAGGGATTCAAGGCCCACAAGCTGCTCGACTCTAAGGGCTCGGCCAAGCTCGGCGGCATGCAGCGCGATGGCTCGGTGGCCGTTGATCGCTATATCTCCTATCGCCGCGGTAAGGACATCGTTTCGCTCAGCGTCTTCCTGCTCAAGGACCAGCCGCTTGAGGCCCGCGAATTTCAGGTGATCGCGCCGCTGTCGATGCTTGACGGCGGCAAGCCCGTAGCGGAAATCCGCCCGACCGCGATGCCGACGCAGAAGCAGTCGGCCGACGGTGGCCTGTCGTTCAAGGATCTCGACAGCGCCGCTGCGGCATTCGATGCCGTGCTCGCGAAGATCGCCGCCTGATAGCAAGTGTGTTTCTGAAGCGTGATCGCGGGTTATCGGACAAGATCACGATCCCACATAAGACGGGTTTACGTATCGAGCGCGGCGCGCGATCATCGCGGGCCGCGTTTTTGCGTCCGGCTCTCCCCAACAAGAAGCAAGAGGAAACATTCATGTCAGCATCGGCCAAGCGCGTCGTTCTCGCATCGCGCCCCCATGGTGAACCCGGCCCGTCCAACTTCCGCACGGAGGAGTTCGCCGTGCCGAAGCCCGGCGAGGGCGAGGTGCTGCTGCGCACGATCTGGCTGTCGCTCGATCCCTATATGCGCGGACGCATGAATGACGGTCCGTCCTATGCCGCTCCGGTGCCGGTGGATGGCGTGATGGAAGGCGGTACCGTGTGCGAGGTGATCGCCTCGAACAATCCGGGCTTTGTCGCCGGCGATATCGTGCTGTCGCATTCGGGCTGGCAGACGCATTCTATTTCCGATGGTAAAGGTCTGCGCAAAATTGATCCGAAACTTGCGCCGATCTCCACCGCAGTCGGCATTCTCGGCATGCCCGGCATGACCGCTTACACGGGACTTCTTGCCATCGGCAATCCGCAGCCGGGCGAGACGGTCGTAGTCGCCGCCGCATCGGGTGCGGTGGGCTCCGCAGTCGGCCAGATCGCCAAGATCAAGGGCGCCAAGGCCATCGGCATTGCCGGCGGCGCCGACAAGTGCCGCTATGTGGTGGAAGAGCTCGGCTTCGATGCCTGCATCGATCACCGCGATCCCAACTTTGCAGCGAAGCTCAAGGAAGCCTGCCCCGACGGCATCGACGTCTATTTCGAGAATGTCGGTGGCGAGGTGTTCGAGGCGGTGTTTCCGTTGCTCAATTTCTTCGCCCGCATTCCGGTCTGCGGTCTGATCGCGCAGTACAACGACACGGCCTCGACGGCGCCGAAATGGGCGGCCGCGATGATGCGCAATGTGCTGACCAAGCGCCTCAACTTCCGCGGCTTTATCGTCCGCGATTTCGCGTCGATGCATGGCGATTTCCTGCGCGACATGTCGCAATGGGTGCGCGAGGGCAAGGTGAAGTACAAGGAGCATGTCACCGAAGGTCTCGACAACGCGCCGACAGCCTTCATCGGTCTGCTCAAGGGCGCGAATTTCGGCAAGCAGCTGGTGCGGGTGGGGCCGGATAAGGCGTAACGCGGCTGTCGTCCCGGCGAACCTCGGGACCCATCGCCTTCGAGCGGATGGTGGAGCTCAGGCAGAGCCGCTTCGATCACATCAAGACAGCTCTACAGCGTGCATGGATCCCGGCATTCGCCGGGATGACACGCGATTGGAACTCCAGCCCTCCCTGCGGGTTCCCATTCCCGGAAGCCGGCCGCATCGCAACGCCGGCGGGTTGAGGGGAATTTACATGTCGGTTCAAATGGTTCTGCTGCCGGTCTTCGTCCTTGTGGCGATCACGCTGGGCATGTTTTTCGTCACCGGTCTGCGCAGCGGCAGAGTTGGGCTCAGCGACGCCCGTGAGCTGCCCAATACCGCCCCGCACCTCGACCTCCTGTTCTACACCCTGATCGCCCTCGGCCTGCCGCTGCGCAAGATCGATCTGGTGCTGGTCTGCCTGTCCTGGGTGTTCGTCGTTGCCCGTTTTGTCGGGGCCGGTTTCTTTGCCACGAGCAGGGGATCACAGGCCTGGATCGCCAGCGCGCTTGTATTGCTGGCCATGTGGTTCTACTTCGCGCTGCGGATGCTGCTTCTGCTGTGAGGCGTGGAGCGGCGCCGTTCTCTCTGGACTGAAAGACTGACATGACCCCCGCCGCCCGCCTGTCCGCCGCCATCGATGTTATCGACGCCATCGAGACCCAGCGCATTCCCGCCGCCAAGGCGCTGAAGGAATGGGGGACCGCGCACCGTTTCGCGGGCTCCGGCGACCGTGCGGGGATCGCCGGCCTCGTCTGGGATGTGCTGCGCCGACGCGCCTCCAGCGCCTGGGTAATGGAGGATGAAACTTCGCGCGCGCGCGTCCTCGGCATGCTCAAGCTCGAACGCGGCATGGATGTCGCCGATATCGAGGCCATGTGCGACGGCAGCCGTTTTGCACCGGCGCCGCTCAGCGACGCCGAGCGCAAGGCACTCGCTTCGCGCACGGCGGCAGGAGCACCCGCGCACATCGCCGGCGATTACCCGGAATGGCTCGACAGCCAGCTTGCCGACGTGTTCGGCGACGGTCGCATCGCCGAGGCCGTCGCGATGGCCAGCCGCGCGCCGCTCGATCTGCGCGTCAACACGCTCAAGAGCAAGCGCGAGAAGGCGCTGGCTTCGCTGAAGCATCTCGGCGCCACCGAGACGCCATGGTCGCCGCTCGGCCTGCGCATCGAGCTTGGCGCCGATGCGCGCAATCCCGGCGTCCATGCTGAGGAGGATTTCATCAAGGGCGGCATCGAGGTGCAGGACGAGGGCTCGCAGCTTGCGGCGCTGTTCTCAGGCGCCAAGCCCGGCGAACAGGTGATCGATCTCTGCGCCGGCGCCGGCGGCAAGACGCTGGCGCTTGGCGCGATGATGCAGGGCAAGGGCCGCCTGATCGCGACCGATGCCGACAAGCGCCAGCTCGCGCCGATCCATGAGCGCCTGTCGCGTGCCGGGGTCCACAATGCGGATGTCCGCACGCCGAAGGGCGATGAAGATCCGCTCGCCGATATCCGCGCCTCCGCCGATCTCGTCCTGATCGATGCGCCTTGCACGGGCACCGGCACCTGGCGCCGCAATCCCGATGCCAAATGGCGGATGCGCCCAGGCGCGCTGGAAGTGCGCGTCAAGGACCAGCAAGAAGTGCTCGACCGCGCCGTGCAATTCGTGAAGCCGGGCGGCCGCATCGCTTACGTGACGTGCTCGGTGCTGCCGCAAGAAAACCGTGAGCAGGTGAAGGGGTTTCTGGCGCGCCAGTCCGGCTTCACAGTGGTGCCGCCGGAACAGGTGATGTCGGCGCTGTGGGACAAGGCCGAGGATTTTGCGGCAGCCGTGTACCAGTCGCCCGAGGGCCTGCTGATGACGCCGCGCAAGACCGGCACGGACGGTTTTTTTGTGAGTATTATCAAACGCTCACAGCCGTAGGATGGGTAGGGCGCAGGCGCTCGGCGCCGGAGCGAAACCCATTGGCCGAGTTTGCGGCCATCGGGAATGATGGGTTTCGCTCCGCTCTACCCATCCTACGATCCGAGCTTTGGATTTACTGCGCGCGCCCTTGCACCTGCGCCCCCCGTGCCGTAATTCCTCGCTATGACAGCCCCCAGCAAAACCTCCGCCTCGTCCACCGATCCGTCGCCCCATGTCGGCGCGGAGCATGACAAGATTCTGATCGTCGATTTCGGCTCCCAGGTGACGCAGCTGATTGCGCGTCGGGTGCGCGAGGACGGCGTCTATTCCGAGATCGTGCCGTTCAACAAGGCGGAAACCGCCTTCGCCGAGATGAAGCCGAAAGCCGTGATCCTGTCCGGTGGCCCGGCCTCGGTGCTCGACGAGGACGCGCCTTCGGTGCCGTTGTCGATCCTCACCGCCGGCGTACCGGTGCTCGGTATCTGCTACGGCGAGCAGACCATGGCGCAGCAGCTCGGCGGCACCGTCGAGGGCGGACACCATCGCGAATTCGGCCGCGCCACCATCGAGATCACCGACGACTGCCCGCTGTTCGAAGGCGTGTGGGAGAAGGGCGGGAAATACGACGTCTGGATGAGCCATGGTGACCGCGTCACCAAGCTCCCCGAAGGTTTCCGTGGCGTAGCGAAAGCGCCGGGCTCGCCGATCTCGGTGATCGCCGACGACGTCCGCAAGTTCTACGCGATGCAATTCCATCCGGAAGTCGCGCATACGCCGGATGGCGCAAAAATCATCCGCAACTTCGTGCGCAAGGTCGCCGGTTTCACCGGAGACTGGACGATGCGTGCCTTTCGCGAGGAAGCCATCGAGAAGATTCGCGCCCAGGTCGGCGAGGGCCGGGTGATCTGCGGTCTCTCCGGCGGCGTCGACTCTGCGGTGGCTGCCGTGCTGATCCATGAGGCGATCGGGGATCAGCTCACTTGCGTGTTCGTCGATCACGGCATGCTGCGCAAGGACGAGGCCAAGACCGTCGTCGATCTGTTCCGCGGCCACTACAACATCCCGCTCGTCCACGTCGATGCATCGAAGCAGTTTTTAGGCGAGCTCGACGGCGTCACCGATCCCGAAGTGAAGCGCAAGACCATCGGCCGTCTGTTCATCGACGTGTTCGATGCGGAAGCCAAGAAGATCGGCGGCGCGGACTTCCTCGCCCAGGGCACGCTCTATCCCGACGTGATCGAGAGCGTGTCCTTCACGGGCGGACCTTCGGTCACCATCAAGTCGCATCACAATGTCGGCGGGCTTCCGGCGCGCATGAATATGAAGCTGGTCGAGCCGCTGCGCGAACTGTTCAAGGACGAAGTGCGCGACCTCGGCCGCGAGCTTGGCTTGCCCGACATCTTTGTCGGCCGCCACCCGTTCCCGGGCCCCGGTCTCGCGATCCGCTGCCCCGGCGAGATCACGAAGGAAAAGCTCGACATCCTGCGCGAGGCTGATGCCGTCTATATCGATCAGATCCGCAAGGCCGGGCTCTACGACACCATCTGGCAGGCTTTTGCAGTGCTGCTGCCGGTGAAGACGGTCGGCGTGATGGGCGACGGCCGCACCTACGAATACGTCGTCGGCCTGCGCGCCGTGACCTCCACCGACGGCATGACCGCGGACTTCTACGCCTTCGACATGAAGTTCCTCGGCGAAACGGCAACGCGCATCATCAACGAGGTGAAGGGCGTCAATCGTGTGGTGTATGACATCACGAGCAAGCCGCCGGGCACGATCGAGTGGGAGTAGGAAAAGCACTATAGAGCGGGGAAAGGGCGTTTGGCACGAGATGGGGCAGTTCTGGATGAAGTAGGTAAAAATGATATTCAAGAACGCGCTATGTCGCTTTGCCGGTATCTCCGCGCTGATCATGATGCTCGGACCACCCTCCGCATCGGCGTCAGAGTTCGGTATCGATCGCTCGGGCCTTTCATTGCAAAGTCCGGCGATTCAGGAAAAGACGTTCGAGAATATCCGCGGTCTGGGCGCCAGTTGGTTTCGCGATGGACCGACTTCCGGATCAGCGCAGGGTGTGGCCAATTTCGTCAATGAGGTCCGGTTGGCGAAGCAACAGCGCCTGAAGATTTTGGTGAACATCGTCCAGATGGACGAGGACTATGACGGCCCATTGCCCATCCATGATCATGGCTGGAAAGCGAAGAAGCTCAGCCAGATCAATCTCGACAAATTTACGCGACGGCTCAGTACCTTGCTTAGCGCCTTGAAGGCTGCCGACCTCGCCATTGATGCGGTCGAGTTCGGCAACGAGGATGACAGCTATTACTACGACGCCGATGTACCATCCGAGCATCGCGCCACGACGGACGAATTGCACATATGGCTGCGCGGATACGGCGAATTTCTGAGGGCGGGAGCGACAGTCTTGCACGATCCTCGCTATTACCCCGACGCAAAGATAGTCACGTTTGGCATCGCTCACGGTTGCGACCAATGTGGCGGTCCGCCACGGCATCTTTCAAACCCGGCAAAGATCGTCGCCATGCTGAAGAATGTGGATGGCTTCAACTATCTCAACAATGCGTCCTACCGCGTTGATGGTTACGGCACGCATATCTACGCTTCGCCGAATGACGTCGACGGCTCCGTCACACGCATGCTGCGAGAGGACGCAGCCGCCGTCGGGTCGGATAAGCCCTTGTGGGTCACAGAATGGGGCTTCCAGGACATCAAGGCCTTCCCCAATAAGAAAGGCCACAGCCTGAGCCGGACTATTCAGGAGTTTCTCGACGTGCTCGACAGGCTTCGGGGGCAACTTTCGATAGGGCCCATCATGTTCTATCGTTACGATACTTGGCTAGCTGATACGTCCGGCAAGCTGCTGCCGCAAGCCAGTGTATTCTCTGACTATGCGGCGAAGCGATAGCATCTATTGTAGTCTGGCGGCAGGCAGCCATCGGGCTCTACCTCGAGGCGCCTCTGGGTCGACAGTATTTTTTGCTCGCGACCATACTCTTCACCGGCCGGCACGCTGTCTCACCAGATGAACGGAAACAAGCGCCAGCGCACATGGCGCGCATATTCGTCGTAGCCTGCAAGGCCCGCGCGCAACGTCTTTTCCTCGATACCGATCCGGATGCCGAGCAGCAGGGTGAGGACGGGGACAATCGCAAGCCCCCACCACGAGCCGAGGACGAGCGAGGTGGCGGCAAAGTAGAAGAGCGCGCCGGAATACATGGGATGGCGGACGATCGCGTAGGGGCCGGTCGTGATCACTGTCTGCCCGCGGTCTTTCTGTATTTTGACGACAGGCGCTGCAAAACTGTTCGTGCGCATGGTCCAGCCGATGAACAGGAACGATGCGAGAAGTAGGCCGCATCCGGCCCACTGCACCGAAGGCCGCATCATTGACCAGCGCCAACGCGCGGCATCCGCTGCCATGACGCCCATTCCAGCGAAGATAATGAGCAGGAGCGGAACAAGGATCAGCTTGTCCGCAAGCGGCTGCCCCTTCTGTATGGGCGGCTTCAGGCGCTCCCTGAGGAGCCCCGGATCGACGCGGATTGCGTAGGCCCCAAACACGGCCGAGATGGCGATCATCTCGCCGAGATAGAGCCAGCCGCCGACATAGTCCGTCGTGCCGGCGGCACCAAAGATGATCGCGCCCATCAAACCGTACCAGACGATCATCTGGACAATGAAATTCAGAACGAGACCCATGTCCCCGGTGCTCCCATCAAAGTTGCCGAAGCGAGTACGGCTCGAGCGGGCAGTTCTGCTGAGAATGATGGCGTGGCGGTCGGCGGTGCGGATCAAGCTACGCGTTTTGCTTCCGGTCTTCCAGGCAGGAACCCGCATACCGACGGTATCATCGACGCGCGGAGATCTCTTGTGAACGACGGTTCGAGGAGCTATCTTACCATGGTCTTACCGCGAGGTTTTCCATGGTGTCGCGCCCGACTAATCTGACTACGGTGGTTTCTACGAAAGGCCAGGTCATCCTGCCCAAGGCCATTCGCGATCAACGGCGCTGGTCGGCAGGTACACGCCTGACGGTTGAGGAGACGCCGGAAGGCGTGTTTCTCCGGGCCGCTCCGCTATTTCCGGAAACCACGATCGATGAGGTGGTCGGCATTCTTCGTCATGAAGGAAAGCCCTTGTCGCTGGACGACATGGATGCTGCCGTCGCCGCCGAAGCGAAACGCCATGCGGGCCGTTGATACCAATGTTGTCGTCCGCCTGATTGTAGCCGACGACAAGCAGCAAACAAAAAGGGCGCAAGCAGTATTCACGGCGGGCGACGTTTTTATCGCTTCGACCGTGGTCCTCGAGACTGAGTGGGTGCTGCGTAGCGGCTATGGTTTTGCTCCGACGCGCATCTTTATGGCTTTGAAGGCGGTCGCCGGGCTTCCCAATGTTACTGTGGAAGAGCCTGCGCTGTTGGCCCAGGCATTGGACTGGATGGATCAGGGAATGGATCTGGCGGATGCGATGCATCTCGCCAGGGCGAATGCCTGTACCGCGTTTCTGAGCTTTGATCGGAAACTGGCGAAGCTGGCAGCAGGGCGATCGCTGGTGGCGGTCGAGCAGCCGTGAGCAACGCCGTCGCGGGATATGCGGCGGATGAATGCCGTTACTCGTCTATGCGGGGTGTGTACGGCACCTTCTCTTGTTAGGCTTCGGTACCAATCTCCGGAGTTCTCCTTCATGTCCGACGCGCCCCTATCGAACCAGCCCGCCACCGCTGCCGAAACCGACCCGAACACTCTCGGCTGGATGAAGGGCTTTCCGCCTGCACCGGACAGGACCATCCGCTTTCACGACGACTCCTTCCGCAACTTTCCCGAGCTGCGCTGGGCCTGGAGCAATGTGCGCTCGCTCGTGCCGACGGTGAATGTCTGGCGCGGCGGGGGCGGCGTGTCGGTGTTGCCGCGCGGAGAGCGCGATGTCGGCGGCGTGCAATCGACGACCATGGATGGCCGGCCGATGACCTTCGCAAGGATGTTTGAGGAGACATATGCCGACGGCATCGCGGTGCTGCACAAGGGCAAGCTGGTTTACGAGCGCTATGCAGGGGCGCTGAAGCCGCACAAGCCGCATATCGCCATGTCGGTAACCAAGTCGTTCACCGGCACGCTGGCAGGCATGCTGATTGCGGAAGGCAAGATCGATCCTCAGGCGCCGGTGACAGACTATGTGCCGGAGCTGAAGGATACGGCCTTCGGCGATGCGCGCGTGCACGAAGTCATGGATATGACCACGGGGCTGAAATACACCGAGGTCTATACCGACAGGAATTCGGACGTCTGGAGTCTGCGCCGGGCCAACGGCATGGCGCCGATTCCGTCGGACTACGAAGGCGCGACCGATATTTTCGCATTGCTGTGCAAGCAGGAGAAACAGGGCGAACACGGCAAGGCCTTTGCCTACAAGACCGTCAATACCGATGTGCTCGCTTTCATCGTCCGACGTGCCAGCGGCACGGCGCTGAGCGATCTGCTTTCCGAGCGTATCTGGCAACCGATGGGCGCCGAGGAAGATGCGCATTATCACGTCGATCGCGTCGGCATGGAGAGCGGCGGTGGCGGCCTCTCGACCACGCTGCGCGATCTCGCCCGCTTCGGCGAGGTGATGCGCAATCACGGCCGCTTCAATGGCCGCCAGATCGTGCCTGCGTCGGTGGTCGAGGACATCGAACGCGGCGCCGATCCCGCCAAGTTCGAGCCTGCCGGCTATGTCACGCTGCCGGGTGGCTCCTACCGCAATCAGTGGTGGGTGACGCACAACGAACACGGTGCCTATATGGCGCGCGGCGTCTACGGGCAGGGTCTTTATATCGATCCCAGGGCCGAGATGGTGATCGCACGCTATGCATCGCATCCGGTCGCCGGCAATGCTGCCAACGATCCCGTCACACTGCCGGCCTATATGGCCCTGGCGAAGAATCTGATGGCCGGGCGGGTCTGAGGCCGGGCTGAAAACCCGAAAGGGAACTTTCAGGCGCTCTGCGCGTCATCTTGGCGGCCGATACTTCCGTCGGTCGCCATCCCGGATCGTGCAGAGATGACCAGGCCCACGCATTTCGCTTTGTGGCTTCGATACGCATGCGCGGCGCTGCTGGTTTCCGTCAGCGGTGCTGTGGTTGTGCCTGTCCATGCGCAGGACGTCGTGCGTGAAGCCCCGGTCGCGGCGCCCGTTGCGGTGACGCCGCCTGCACGCGTGGAAATTCCAACCCCGCGCGATCCAAAGAATCTCGATCCCACCACCAATGGCCTGACGCTGATCCACGGCAATTATTGCGGTGTCGGGCAGCGTCCGGGCGGGCCCATCGATGCGCTCGACGTCGCCTGCATGCATCACGATGCCTGCACCCCGACGGGACGCCTGCCCACCTGCGAGTGCAATGCGCGTTTGCGCGATGAAGCCGCCGCCGTGGCCCGCGATCCCCGGCAACCGACGGAGCTTCAAAGTCTGGCGTCCGTGGTGGCGACGGCCGCAACCGTGATGCTCTGCAAGCCGTTTACATCGACGGCATCAGCGCCGCCGCCCGCGGCTCCACCCTCATCCATTCCTGCCACATCCGATCCCGCCGAGCCCGTCTCGGTTGTCCCTGACGCCGTGTCAGCCGACACGGCGTCGCCGGCTACGGATGCGCCGGTGCCTGCCGGTGCGGCGCCGATGCCGATTGCACCAAAGGCGCAATCGCTGCCTTGAGCGATTGTAAGGTCGCAGCCGTTGCGCGCGTCATGCCGTGGCTGCATCGATGGGAGTGGATGTCGCTTTGTCACTGATGAAGCAGGAGAACGCGCGATGAGGAAACGAGCAATCCTCGCGGCGATCTTGATCGTTGCAGCGTTCGCGTCCTGTCAGGCTTCTGCTGGCGTCAATGTCCGTTTCGTCGATCCCGAGCGTTTCACCGATGCCGACACGAACGGCTTTCGCGCTGCAGAAGCCGGTGTGCTGGCAGAGATCAAAACCCATCTGCAACGGCTGGGCGGCAGGTTTCTCGCGCCCGGCCAGAAACTGACCATCGATATTCTCGACATCGATCGCGCCGGCATAAACGAGTCATGGCGTGGCGGCAGTATGGGTGACGTCCGTATCATGCGGGGCGTTACGCCACCGCGGATCAAGCTGCGTTATGTGCTGGGCGAGAAGGGCAAGCGCCCGCGTGGCGGCGAGGAGACGCTGACCGACATCAATTATCAGATGAATCCCTCCGCGCGCTTCAGCGGCGATCGCCTTGTTTACGAGAAGGCGTTGCTTGACGATTGGTTCCGGCGCATGTTTGCGCGCGACAAATCCTGGTAAATGGAAAGACGATCAATGGCACGTGTGCGCTGTATCACCGAGATGGGCATGGGCGTCGACGTTCACGGGCGTGACGCGACCAAGGCGGCGAAGCGCGCGGTATCGGACGCGATCAGGCATTCCAGCGTCGGCTTCTTCCGCATGGTCGGCAAGACGCCGCATGACATGTTCGTTGATGTCACCATCGGCGTGCCCAATCCCGAGGCGGTCGATACGGACGCCGTGGCGAAGGAATTGCCTTATGGCACCGTGACGGTGAAAGCCGTGCACGGCGGGCTGGATATTCCGGCGGAGAGCGGCACCGATGGCATTCTCATCGCCAATGCCGCGGTGGTGGTGAGCCTCGAGAACGACGCGTGAGCGCTGCGTCGATGGATATCTTCGATCGCCTCAAGGCCGCAGCTGCCGACGACTGGTCGTCCTATGTCGATCATGACTTCGTCCGTCAGCTGGGCGCGGGCACGCTGCCGGAGACGGCCTTTCGCACTTATCTCGTGCAGGACTATCTGTTCCTGATCCAGTTTGCGCGCGCCTACGCGCTCGCGACCTACAAGAGCCGGACGCTCGAGGATATGAAGGCGGCTCAAGGTGGCCTCGCTGCCATTCTCGGCGAGATGGAGCTGCACGTGAAACTGTGCGGCCGGTGGGGATTGTCACCGGCAGATATCGAAGCCGCCCCGGAATTGCAGGCGACCGTTGCCTATACGCGCTTTGTGCTGGATTGCGGCGCCGCCGGCGATCTGCTCGATCTGCATGTGGCGCTCGCACCCTGTGTCATCGGCTATGCGGAGATCGGCGCGAAGCTCGCGCCGGATGGCGCCGCGGCGCTCGGCAATCATCCGTATCGCGAGTGGATCGGCGAATATGCCGGGCAGGGCTATCAGGACATCGCGACCAATGCGCGTCGTCATCTCGACGATCTTGCGGCCCGCGCGATGACGGAGCGGCGTTTCGGCGAGCTCGCAAAATCGTTTGCCCTCGCCTCGCGTCTGGAAGCCGATTTCTGGCAGATGGGCCTCGACGCGCGCTGAAACCTGATATTAAACCAATCGGTTGACAAAGCCGAGGCCTTCTCTTATATTCAACCTTATGGTTGAATTAATTGCGCCCCAGCTCGACAATGTCTTCCACGCTCTTGGCGACGCCACGCGGCGCCAGATGTTGCGTGAACTGGTCAATGGGGAGCGAACCGTCGGCCAGCTCGCCCAACCGCATGAGATGTCGCTGGCCGCCGCCTCCAAGCACATCAAGGTGCTGGAGGGGGCCGGCCTGATCCGCCGTCAGGTACGCGGCCGGACACATTGGTGCCAGCTTGCGCCGGGCGCGCTGGCAAGCGCGCATGAATGGTTGAGCTTCTACGAGCAGTTCTGGACGGATCGTCTGGATACGCTTGAACAGCTGCTGCACGCCGACGATGCAGCGACGTCCCCCAAAGCGACAGGAGAGAAGCGATGAACGACATCACGCCATCGGCCTATGGCAAACTCACCGGGCACGCCGAACTGACGATCCAGCGCTTGTTGCCAGGGCCGATCGAACGGGTCTGGGCCTATCTCACGGAAAGCGATCTGCGCAAGCAATGGCTTGCATCGGGTGAGATGCAGATGAGTGTCGGCACGCCGTTCGAACTCGTCTGGCGCAATGACGAACTATCCAATCCGCCTGCGAAGCGGCCCGAGGGGTTTAGTAAGGAGCATCGCATGCAAAGCGAGATCACCGAGCTCGATCCGCCGCGTAAGATCACCTTCACCTGGGCGCCGCGCGGCGAGGTGACGTTCGAGCTCAATCCGCAAGGCAGCAAGGTGCTGCTGACCGTGATCCATCGCCGCATCAGCGATCGCGTCAATACGCTCAAGGTCAGTGCCGGCTGGCATACCCATCTTGACGTATTGGTGGCGCGTCTCAATGGCGAAGAGCCAAGACCCTATTGGGAGGTCTGGCAGCGCCTGCACGAGGAATACGGAAAGCGCCTGCCGGCCTGAGCCGGCGGCACGAACAGACGAGGGAGGTCAAGATGCAGAACACGATCGTCTCGCACGCGGACTGGCTGAAAGCACGGCTCGAACTGATGGAAGCCGAAAAGGCTTTCACCCGTCAGCGCGACGAACTCACGCGGCGGCGCATGGCGTTGCCGTGGGAGCGGGTTGCAAAGCCCTATCGATTCGAAGCTCAGGGCGGCGAACGGACACTCGCCGATCTGTTCGGTGATTGCTCGCAGCTCATCGTCTATCACTTCATGTTCGGGCCGGACTGGCAGGAGGGCTGTAAATCCTGCTCGTTCTGGGCCGACAATTTCAATGGCATCCCGATCCATCTGAAACATCGGGATGTCGCCTTCACCGCGGTGTCGCGGGCGCCGCTGGAAAAGCTCATGGCCTACAGACAGCGTCTCGGCTGGAGCTTCCCCTGGGTCACCGATCGCAGCGATTTCAGCATCGATTACTACGGCGCATTTTCGCCCGAGGACCTGGCCAAGGGCGAGACCTACTGGAACTACAAAGTGCAGCCCAACACCACGTCAGAACAGGTCGGCATCAGCGTCTTCGCGAAGAATGCGGCAGGCGAGGTGTTTCACACTTATTCGATCTTCGGCCGTGGTGTCGAGGAAGTGAACGGGGCCTATCACTTTCTTGATATGGTGCCCAAGGGGCGCGACGAGGACGGGCTCGATTTTACCATGTCTTGGGTACGGCGGCACGATCAGTATTGAGGTCTTGGCTCAGTGCCGCGACAGCTTCTCGAACCGCTTGATGATCCTCTCGCGCTTGATGCGCGAGAGGCGCTTGATCCAGAATAGGCCGTTCAACTGGTCGATCTCGTGCTGGTGGCAGACGGCGCGAAGACCGTCGGACTCCTCAGTGTGCAAATTGCCGTCGAGATCGCGGTAGCTGATCCGTACGCGCGCATGACGCTGGATATCGTCATTGACACCCGGCATCGACACGCTGCCTTCCTGGTGCATGATCAGTTCGGGAGAGGCCCAGGTCACCTCGGGATTCACATAGGTTTTCGCGCCATCGCCGAGATCGAGCACGACTACGCGCAGCAAAACGCCGATATGCGGCGCAGTGATGCCGATGCCCGGCGCGGCGTGCATGGTGTCGCGGAGATCGTCGGCGAGGATACGCAGCGCATCGTCGAACGCGGCGACCGGTACCGCATGCTGCACGAGACGCGGATCGGGATAGCGGACGATGGAGCGGATGGTCATTCCGGAAGTCCCGCCGCTTTCAGGGCCGTCGCATAGGTTTGCGCCATCGAGGCGACCGGGACGGGGATGCGTGCGAAGAAGGCCGAGACCGTGAGCTCAGGCTCGATGGCGAGCAACTCTTCCACCGCCTGTGCGGCGCGCTCATGCTCGCCGACATTCACCAGCGCGACAGCCAGCGCGCGCAGTGCCACGGCAAAACGGCGGTTCTGTACCAGCGCCTTGTCCGCCCAGGCGATAGCACCACGGTAGTCCCCATCGATGATATCGGCGATCGCCAGCGCGCCGCAGACGAACCAGCCGTGCGGATCAAGTGGGTTCAGCCGCCGCGCGCGTTCGAGCAGTGTTCGGCCTGCAGCTTGCTCTCCGCGCATGGTCTCGATCCAGCCGGCGAGGGCGAGCGCGGTCGCGGAATTCGGATTGATGGCGAGGGATCGGCTGAACAACTCGGTGGCGGCGTCCTTGGCGTTCTGGGTGTGGGCGAGATTCCAGATCGCAAAAGCCGCCATCCAGAGAATCTGCGGATCATTGGGCGCGCGCTCGATCGCGCTGTGCGCCAGCGCGAGACCTTCGCTGCGATGGGCGCCACCTTGCGTGATCCAGCCCTGGAAATGGCGCTGTGCATGGCAATAGGCCGCGGCGGCCATCGCAGGAGCGTAGCCGGGATCGAGCGTGATGGCTTGATGCAGACAATCGAGCGCCGAGATCATGCCATCCGGCGTGAAGTCGCGTTCATGAGCGGATGCGCGCAGCAGCAGGTCATAGGCGTCGGGCTTGTTCGGTCGGTTCTGCCGCCGCCGTTCGATCTCGGCGATACGCAAGGTTGGCTCGATGGCGGCGACGACACAGGCGGTGATGCGATCCTGCAGATCGAACACGTCGCTGCGATCGCCGTCGAAACGATCGGCCCACAGATGCGCGCCGGAGCGTGCGCCGATCAATTGCGCGATGATGCGCAGCCGCTCACCGGCACGGCGGACACTGCCTTCGAGCACATAGTTCACCCCCAGCGCGCGACCGATCTCGCGAATATCGACCGGCTTGTTCTTGTAGATGAAGGAGGAGTTGCGCGCGATCACCAGCAATCCGCTGCAGCGGGACAGTGCTGTGATGATCTCCTCAGCGATGCCGTCGCCGAAATAATCCTGTTCGGGATCCGCGCTCATATTGTTGAACGGCAGCACTGCGATGGAGAAATCGGCGGAGGCGGGCGGGGCGTCCGCCGTTACGACTGGCGTTGTCGCCGCATCGTTGTGTTCGACGACCTCGCCGACAAAGCGCACGCCCTTGCGCGGCAGCGTGCGGATCAGTCGCTGCTGCTCGCCATTGTCGCCGATGGCGGTACGGGCCGCATTGACGCGACTGCTCAGCGTCGCCTCGGAAACGATGCGGCCGTGCCAGACCTCGGCCAGCAGCTCGTCCCGGCTGACCACCCGGTCCCGCGCACGGATCAGGAGTTCCAGCACGTCGAATACCTGCGGCTCGACGCCGATCGTCTCGGTGCCCCGTCGTAGCTCCCGCCGGCCGGTATCGAGCACGTATTCGTCGAACCGGAAGAGCACGGCGGGGTCCATTTCCTGTTGTGGTGTCAAGGCGTTGCGTCTGGACTGTCCCTAGCACACCCCGTCTCAACGACAAATCATGGCCTTCTCAAGGGAAACTCCGGGAATCCTCCAAGCGAGCCGATCAATCAAACGTCATGGTCTGCGCATCGACGGCCGCCGCCGTCACTGCCTGGGAGAACCGACCATGACGGACAACAAGCGCAACAGCCCCCATCTCAATCGCCGCAGCCTGCTCGGCGCCACCATCATCGGCTTGGCCGCGGCCCAGTTCGGTGGTCTCAGCCCGGCCATGGCGCAGGCAGCCAAGCAACTGCCGGCGGTCAAGCCCGGCGCCCATACCAGCTTCAAGCCGCTCAAGAGCATCAATGCCGGGGTGCTCAATGTCGCCTATGCCGAGGACGGCCCGGCCGATGGCCCCGTGGTCCTGCTGCTGCATGGCTGGCCCTATGACATCTTCAGCTATGTCGATGTCGCCCCGCTTTTGGCTTCGTCCGGCTACCGCGTCATCATTCCGTATCTGCGTGGCTATGGCGGCACGCGCTTCCTGTCCGATGCGACGCCGCGCAACGGCCAGCCGGCGGCACTCGCCACCGACATCATCGACTTCATGAATGCCCTCAAGATCGAGAAGGCCGTGGTCGGCGGCTATGACTGGGGTGGCCGTACCGCGGATATCCTTGCGGCGATCTGGCCCGAGCGGGTCAAGGCGCTGGTCGCCGTCAGCGGCTATCTGATCGGCAGCCAGGAAGGCAACCGCATGCCGTTGCCACCGAAGGCGGAGCTGGAGTGGTGGTACCAGTTCTATTTCACAACGGAGCGCGGCCGGCTTGGCTACGACAAGTACCGGCACGATTTTGCCAAGCTGATCTGGAAGCTCGCTTCGCCGCAATGGAATTTCGACGACGCCACCTATGATCGCTCAGCCAAGGCGTTTGAGAATCCCGACCACGTCGCCATCACCATCCATAACTATCGCTGGCGGCTCGAACTCGCCCAGGGCGAGCCGAAGTTCGACGAGTTGGAGAAGCGGCTGGCGCAGGGGCCGACCATCTCCGTGCCGACCATCACCATGGAAGGCGATGCCAATGGCGCGCCGCATCCCGATCCCAAGGCCTATGCGAAGAAGTTCACCGGCAAGTATGAGCATCGCCTGATCACCGGCGGCATCGGCCACAACCTGCCGCAGGAAGCGCCGCGCGATTTCGCCCAGGCGATCATCGACGCCGATGCGATGGCCCGCTGATGCGCAAGATCATTCTGGCAAGCCTTGCCGCCGGTGTCGCGTCATCGGCGGTGGCGGCGGCCTTCGCCGCCAGCACGACCGATCAGGATAACCTGTCACCGATCTACGGCGTCAGCATTCCCGATGGCTATCGCAAATGGGAGCTGATCGCGCCCGCTCAGGAGGCGGAGCCTTTGAACGAACTCCGCGCAGTGGTCGGCAACGACATCGCCGTAAAGACCTATCGGGATGGCAAGCTGCCGTTTCCCGATGGCACGGTGCTGGTGAAGCTGGCGTGGAAACACACACAGTCGCCGGAGTTCGAATCCGCTTCGATCCCCGGTGCCGCCACAACGGTTCAGGTGATGGTGAAGGACGCGAAGAAATATGCCGCGTCCGGTGGCTGGGGTTTTGGCCGTTTCATCGACGGCAAGCCGGTCGACCGCGCACAGCACGAGACCTGCTTTGCCTGCCACGAAGGGCGCGTGAAGCAGCGGGACTACGTGTTCACGAAATGGGCACCGTGAGCCTCAGGGTAGGGGCGCACCTACTTCGCTCATGAAGTCGGCGAGGAAAGCCACGATGCGCGCGTGGCGTTCCTGCGCCATGCGCTTGCCTTCCGCGGTGTTGAAGCCCTCCGCGAGCGTCAGCAGTTTTGCCGGCAGATGGTCGATGGCAAAGGCGCGGTCGTCCAGCGCGCGGTGGCGCGCGGCCGGATCTTCGGCATCGTAGAGAAAGGATTGCATTCGCCCGGCGGTGTAGAAGCAGCGCGCAATGCCGATGGCGCCGATGGCATCGAGCCGGTCGGCATCCTGCAGGATTCTGGCCTCGATGGTCTCCGGCGTGATCTTGGCAGAGAAACTATGGGCAGTGATGGCATGGGCGATGCGGTCCAGCCGCTCGGGCGCCCAGCCGAATGGCGCCAGCAGCGTCACCGCATGTTCAGCGGCGAGGCGCGAGGCCTGTGCGCGCAACGGTGAGTTCTTCTCGACGGCCACGCAATCATGCAGCAGCGTCGCCGCCGCGAGGATTTCGAGGTTGCCGCCCTCGATAGCCTGGATGGCGCGGGCATTGGACCAGACCCGCGCGAGATGCGCGACGTCATGCGAGCCGTCGTCGGTCTTGATGTGCTGCAGAAGTGCAGAGGCCAGCGTTTCGAACGGCGCGAAAGCGGCAGCGATGCCGGTGATCTCAGTCATGGCTTCGTTGTTAGACGGGCCTGACCTTATTGCCAACGCCACAACGGCGCCGCAGTTGGCGAATACTCACTGGCGACGATCATTTCAACAGGATGCGTGCTTCGATGAATTTCACCCAGGTGACAACGCCAGTTCGCTTTGTTTCCCGGGAGATGTCTGTCCATGCCTGCGCATATCACTGTAACCGATCTGTCTGTCGCGAGGCCTGACGGCCGCGCGCTTTTCGCACAACTCAATCTCAGTTTTGGTGCCGAACGCACCGGCCTGGTCGGCCGCAACGGCATCGGCAAATCCACGCTGCTGCGCGTGATGTCCGGCGAGATCGTGCCCCAACAGGGGAACGCTGATGTCCATGGCCGGCTCGCGGTGCTGCGGCAGGCGCTGCAGATCGATCCGCACGAGACCGTTGCCGATCTGTTTGGTGTCACCGATGCACTCGACCTTCTGGCACGGGCCGAAGCGGGCGAGGCCACGGCCGATGAATTGTCGCGCGCCGACTGGGATGTCGAAGCCCGCCTGATCGGCGCGCTCGGGCGTGTCGGGTTCGATGTGCCGCACACGACGGCGCTGTCCGAACTGTCCGGCGGCCAGCGCACGCGTGTTGCAATGGCAGCGCTGATCTTCGCCGAGCCGGATTTCCTGTTGCTGGACGAACCCACCAATAATCTCGATCGCGATGGCAGGCGGGCGGTGATCGATCTTCTGGCTGGTTGGCGCGCGGGAGCGATCGTCATCAGCCATGATCGCGAATTGCTCGATACGATGGATGCCATTGTCGAACTGACGTCGCTGGGTGGCACGCGCTATGGCGGAAACTGGACGCATTATCGCGCGCGCAAGACCCGTGAACTGGCCGCGGCGGAGCATCAGTTGAACGATGCGACGAGACGCGTCGATGCGCTGGCAAGGCAGGCGCAGGCCACGGCAGAGCGTCAGGCGCGTCGCGACCAGACCGGCCGCAGGCAGGGCGCGAAGGGCGGCATCCCCCGGATCTCCCTTGGCGGAATGAAGGATCGCAGCGAAGACACTGGCGGCGAGAATTCACGTCTGGCCCAACGCCGGCAGGCGCAGGCAAATGAGGCGCTGGCCGCCGCGCGAACACGTATCGAAATCCTGCAACCGCTATCGGTTACGATCCAGTCGACAGGACTTGTTGCCAGCAGGACGGTCCTGCAGATGAACAATGTCAGCTTCGGCTATGCGCCGGGCTTGCCGATCATTCGCGATCTGTCATTCGCCATCACCGGGCCCGAACGTGTCGCCGTCACCGGTCCCAATGGCTCCGGCAAGACGACGTTGCTGGGCCTGATCACCGGTGCGCTTCGTCCAGCCAGTGGCGCCTTGCAGATGCCTGTCGATCACGCGGTGCTCGATCAGCAAGTCAGCCTGCTCGATCCCTCACAGACGATCCGCGACAATTTCCGGCGGCTTCATCCTGACGCCGACGAGAATGCCTGTCGTGCGGCACTGGCACGCTTCATGTTCCGCGCAGATGCTGCGCTCCAGATGGTGGGCACGCTGAGCGGAGGGCAGATGCTGCGCGCCGGCCTTGCTTGCGTCATGGGCGGCGCCTTGCCGCCGCCACTGCTGATCCTGGATGAACCGACCAACCACCTCGATATCGATGCCATCGAGGCGGTGGAATCCGGGTTGCGCGCCTATGACGGTGCATTGCTGATCGTCAGTCACGACGAGACGTTTCTGGAGAATGTCGGGATCACACGGCGGCTGGAATTGGTGCGACCGTGATCAGCGCTTCATCAGCTCATTTCAGCAGCTCATATACCACTGGATCGTCGGCACAGGCCTTGAAGCCGCATTCGAGCAAAGCCGAGGCGAAGTTGCCGGCGGTGAGGGCGATGATGAGGCCGACAGCGACGGTTGCGAAGAGGCCCGCTGTCCTCGGTGCCGGCTGGGATGCGAACTGACGATCGAACAGCAGCACCAGCGAGATCAGCGCAATCGCTGTGACGAAGGCCAGCAGCGCCAGCGTGTAGAAATGATAACCGAACAGCGCGGTGCCATAGCCGGCATCACCGGGCATGATGTGCAGCAGCACCTGGCGCGTTGCGACCACGGCGCCGACAATGGCGGCCAGCAGCGACAGCGCATAGTGGCTCGGGCGCGGACCGTAGCGGATATTGAGGATCGGACCAATGGCGAGCAGCGCGAACATGATCCGCTGCAGCAGGCACAGCGGGCAGGGGAGTTCGCCGAGCATGAACTGCGCGCCGAAGGCGGTGGCGAGCACTGCGGCGAGTGCGTAGAGCGCGAGGACGTTCAAGGTGACGGCGCGATCGGATGTCATGGCCGCCTCAGAACGACAGCTTTAGCGTGTCGGTGGCGTGGTGCATGAACGTCGCGATACAGGCGATCAGCACCATGGCGAACAGCGACAGCGCGAGCAGACGCGGACCGCGCCATGCGACCAGCATGGTGACAGTGACGGCGAGAAAGAGGACCGTGAACTCCATGATGGCATCCGCATTGTTCGCTGAAGCTAGATCAGATTCGGCGAAACGTGCCCAGCAATGGACGGACGCTGGCTGTCGTCAGCCTTTCGTCGTCTCATCCGTCCTGTTGGTGTAATTCGCCACCGCATCGCGAAAGGCGTGGACCTCGCTGTTGAGTGCAATCAGCCGCTGCGGCGTCATGCCGGCGGCAGCGAACAGAGTTTCACCAAGGCAGCGGGCCTTCTCGCGCATCGCCGTGCCCCTCGGTGTCAGCGACACCACGACTTGGCGCTCATCTTCGGGATTGCGCTGGCGGGTGACGAAATCGGCCTGTTCGAGCCGCTTCACCAGCGGTGTCACCGTGCTCGATTCCAACGCCAGCCGGTCGGCGATCGCGCCGATGCTTTGCGGGCCAGCCTCCCATAGGGTGCTCAGCACCAGATATTGCGGATAGGTGATGTCCAGCCGATCGAGCAACGGTTTGTAGGCACGGCCGATCGCCATGCTGGCCGAATACAGCGCGAAGCAAAGCTGCTGATTCAGCGGAATGTGGGCCGTAACCATAGCACGTCTCCTCAACTCAATATCACAATAATGTATATCGCGATAAATGACTGGACAAGGTCAGTTGGTTGCGATGATAAATATATCGCGATAATTATTATCGCTATATTTAAATCGGCCGAGGCGGTCCATCTTTGACGCCCGTGCCCAGCTTTCGGGGAGAAAGTTATGACAAATGCAGAAACCACCGGCGTGCAGATCGTCGAAACGGACAATCTCGCCCGGTATTACCTGATCCGCGGCCTCGTCGCGGCGGGGTGGGTGGCCGCCGCGGTGGCGGTCGGCCGATCGCATGCGGCCGCCGCTGCCATCCTGCTGGTGAGCTATCCGGCCTGGGATGCGCTGGCGAACTGGTTCGACGCGAGGGGCAGTGGCGGCCTCTTCGCGAATCCGTCCCAGGCGCTGAATGTGGTGGTCAGCCTTGGCACGGCGGTGGCCGTGGCGGTCGCATTGCAGGTGGGCATGAATGCCGTCCTCGCGGTGTTCGGCGTCTGGGCCGTTCTGGCAGGTCTCGCACAACTGGTGACCGGTATCCGCCGCTGGCGCGTGGCCGGTGCGCAATGGGCGATGATCCTCAGCGGTGCGCAGTCAGCGCTTGCGGGGGGATTTTTCGTGGCGCAGTCCGGCGGCGCCAAGGTCCCGACCATCATCGATGTCGCGCCCTATGCCGCCTTTGGCGCGTTCTACTTTCTTGTCTCTGCCGTCTGGCTGATCATTGCCAATCGTCGGCGAGGCGTCTGAACCCGATCGCGCCCGCCGGTGATGCAAGCTTTTGATGCAGGCCTGTGTCACCGGCGCCTGCTGTGGATGACAGCGGAAATACGGTCGGGCGTCATGTCACATCTGCTAGTCAGGGCGGCAGCAACCGATTGGCGGATATCTCAATGACGAACACCATCTACGGCATCAAGAACTGCGACACGATGAAGAAGGCGCGCACCTGGCTCGACAGCCACGACGTCGCCTACGCGTTCCACGACTACAAGGCCTCCGGCATCGACAAGGCGCATCTGCAGCGCTGGTCGAAAACGGTCGGCTGGGAGACGCTGCTCAACCGCGCCGGCACCACGTTCCGCAAGCTCGACGATGCGGCGAAGGCGGGGCTCACGGAAGCGAAGGCGATTGCGCTGATGCTGGAGCAGCCCTCGATGATCAAGCGTCCGGTGCTGGAAGCGGGCAACAAGATCCTGGTCGGTTTCAAGCCGGAGATCTATGCGAAGGAGTTCGCATAGCTCAACCGATCTCGATCAACTCGCTCGCCGCGCCGCGGCCCGGCATGCGGTGTGTGAGATTGCGGTCGAGCACGACGCTGAGCACGGGTTTCGGTACGCTGTGATGGCCGCGCATCAGGTTGCGGATTTCGAAGCCGCCGTCTTCGCTGATGGTTTTGAGCGAGGCGAGGATATGCGTGACGTCGTTGCCGCTATCGCAGAACGGCAACAGCAGCCGCTCATATGCCACCACTCGGCCGTTGACGTCGTCGATCATCGAAATCGTGTAGGTCGGCAGCTGACGTGCGATGCAGGTGTGATAGGCCGGCAGCACCACGGGGCCGAGAATCGGGCCGAGATAATCGTCGAGATAGCGACCCTTGCCGGTGGAACCATAGGCACTCGCCATCCGTGTTCCGTTGCTGTCGATGATGAAGCGCGTCGGCGTGCTGGCGTGATCGACGATGTAGTAAACCAGATCGGCACGCTCGTCCTCGAGCCGGTCGGGCCGATAGGCAGCGAGCTGTGGTGGTTTCTGTACGGACGTATAGAGCCGGAGCCAGCAGTTGAGGAGATCACGCTGCCGGATCGATTTCACAACGGATGCGTCTGAGCTTTCGAAACTCACGGCCATTCGTCCTATCATTTGCGAATGCCGCAAAGCATGAGCCCGTCAGGCAAATAAAGCGTGAAGACGCGTAGTTCTTTACATGTACAATTAACAGGCGATTTCCAGTTCGTTCCATGCGCGACGCACGCGCTCGCCCTGTGAAAAGTTCGCTTGGCCAGAACGCGCGCGCATCTCTTTTGTGCAGCGCACGAAGAGTGCAACCCACTAATACTAATGGCGAAGTTGGCGCGGTATGGCGTCCCCGGCAAAACGTCCGTACCGCACTTGCGTTAATTGATCGCTTGACGGCATAGTCCGTGCCACGACATGGAGCCGGCTGGGGCGACCCGACTTCGTATCGTTCACGACCGCTGCGCAAAAAACCGGCCAGTCGCGCGACACCGCGAGCAAGGCCGGTTGGGGGAAATTTGCTTGACCGATGAGTTCATTCTCGAAACCCACGGGCTGACCAAACAATTTGCGGGATTCTACGCCGTTCGCGACGTTAATCTCCAGGTCCGCAAGGGTACCATTCACGCGTTGATCGGGCCGAACGGCGCCGGCAAGACGACGTGCTTCAACCTGCTCACCAAGTTTCTGCAGCCCTCCGAAGGCCAGATCCTTTACAAGGGCAAGGACATCAGCGCGATGGCGCCGGCGGATGTTGCCCGCCTCGGCCTCGTGCGCTCGTTCCAGATATCGGCGGTGTTTCCGCATCTGACGGCGCTGGAGAATGTCCGCGTGGCGTTGCAGCGTCAGCATGGCTCGTCATTCGATTTCTGGCGCTCCAAGAGCGTGCTCGACAAATACAATCAGCGCGCCGCCGAACTGCTCGAAGACGTCGGCCTGTCCGAATTCGCCAACACGCCGGCGGTCGAGATGGCCTATGGCCGCAAGCGCGCGCTGGAGATCGCCACCACGCTGGCGCTCGATCCGGAAATGATGCTGCTCGACGAGCCGATGGCCGGCATGGGCCACGAGGACATCGACAAGATCGCCGCGCTGATCAAGCGCATCTCGGCGAAATATACCATCCTGATGGTCGAACATAATCTCAGCGTCGTCTCGACGCTGTCGGACAAGATCACCGTTTTGACGCGCGGCAAGATCCTGGCGGAAGGCAACTATGCCGATCTCACCAAGGACGAACGCGTGAAGGAAGCTTACCTGGGAGCCGGACATGGCTGATACACTCGCAGCCGCACCGGCTACTGCATCGACGAAACCGGTTCTCGAAGTCCGCGACCTGCAGGCGTGGTATGGCGAGTCGCACATTCTTCACGGCATCAATTTCGACGTGAAGCCGGGCGAGGTGGTGACGCTGCTCGGTCGCAACGGCGCCGGCAAGACCACGACGCTGAAGTCCATCATGGGCATCATCGGCAAGCGCACCGGTTCGGTGAAGTTCGAAGGTAACGAGATCATCAAGGCCTCGTCGGACAAGATCGCCAAACAGGGGATCGCCTTCTGCCCGGAAGAGCGCGGCATCTTCTCCAGCCTCGACGTGCGCGAGAACCTGATGCTGCCGCCGACCATCCGGCCCGGCGGCCTGTCGGTCGAGCAGATCTTCGAACTGTTTCCAAATCTGAAGGAACGTCTGTCGAGCCAGGGCACGAAGCTGTCCGGCGGTGAACAGCAGATGCTGGCGATCGCCCGCATCCTGCGCACGGGCGCGCGTTTCCTGATGCTGGACGAGCCGACCGAAGGACTGGCTCCCGTCATCATTCAGCAGATCGGCCACACCATCGCACGACTGAAGTCGGAAGGCTTCACCATCCTGCTTGTCGAGCAGAACTTCCGCTGGGCCTCCACGGTTGCCGATCGCTATTACGTGGTCGATCACGGCAAGGTCGTCGATGGCTTCGCCAATTCGGAGCTGTCCGCCAACATGGACAAGCTGCACACCTATCTCGGCGTCTAATTCATAAGAAGCTACGGAGCGAGCCAACGGTCCGAGTGAAATCATGAATATCTCAGGGAGAGAGACACAATGCTGAAGAAGAGGGTTACGTCGTCACTGCTTGCAGCCGCGGCCATTCTGGCCGCGGGTTCAATGGCATCGGCGCAGGACAAGACGGCCAAGATCGGCGTATTGAACGACCAGTCGGGTCTCTATGCCGACATTACCGGGCAGGGTTCGGTGCTCGCTGCCCAGATGGCGATCGAGGATTCCGGCCTCACCGCCAAGGGCTGGAAGCTCGAGGTTCTGGTCGGCGATCACCAGAACAAGCCCGACGTCGGCGTCAATATTTCGCGCCAGTGGTTCGATCGCGACAAGGTCGACGTGATCGTCGACGTACCGACCTCGTCGGTCGGTCTCGCCGTGAGCAACGTGGTCAAGGAGAAGAACGGCGTCTATCTGAACTCCGGTTCGGGCACTTCGGATCTCTCCAACGCGCAGTGCTCGCCGAACACGATTCACTGGGCTTACGACACCTATCAGCTCGCCAACGGCACCGGCACCGCGCTGACCAAGGCCGGCGGCGACACCTGGTTCTTCCTCACTGCGGACTACGCCTTCGGCAGCGCGCTGGAGCGAGACACCACGGCAGCCGTCACCGCCGTCGGCGGCAAGGTGGTCGGCAGCGTGCGGCCGCCGCTCAACACGCCGGACTTCTCGTCCTTCCTGCTGCAGGCGCAGACCTCGAAGGCCAAGGTCATCGGCCTCGCCAATGCCGGCGGCGACACCATCAATTCCATCAAGCAGGCGTCCGAATTCGGCATCGTGAAGGGCGGCCAGAAGCTCGCCGGTCTGTTGATGTTCATCTCGGACGTCCATGCGCTCGGCCTGCCGGTCGCCAATGGCCTGAACCTGACCGAGACCTTCTACTGGGATCTCAACGACGGCACCCGTGGCTTCTCCAAGCGTTTTCAGGAGCGCATGAAGAACAAGAGCATGCCGACCACCGTGCATGCCGGCGTCTATTCGTCGCTGATCCATTACTTCAAGACGCTCGAAGCGATGGGCGGCAATTCGCATGACGGCCTCAAGATCGTCGACAAGATGAAGGCGACGCCGACCGACGATCCACTGTTCGGGAAGGGAACGATCCAGCCCAACGGGCGCAAACTGCATCCCGCCTATCTGTTCGAGGTGAAGAAGCCCGAAGAATCCAAGGGGCCGTGGGATTACTACAAGCTGGTGGCGACGATCCCTGCGGATCAGGCGTTCACGCCGCTTGAGAAGAGCACCTGTCCACTGTTGAAGAAATAGTGCTCCCGGTGCGTGCCGGGAGCAGTCTGAAGAGGAATTGAATGTCTGGAATGATAGCAAGACTGCTGCTCGGCACCGCCATTGCCGCCGCGACCGTGTCTGCGGCCACGGCTCAGGACAAGAACGTCAAGATCGGCGTGCTCACCGACCTTTCGGGCATCTATGCCGATCTTGCCGGGCCGGGCTCGACCCTGGCCGCGCAGATGGCGGTCGAAGACTCCGGCCTCAAGGCCAAGGGCTGGATCATCGACGTGATCTCCGGCGATCACCAGCACAAGCCGGATATCGGCGCCAATCTCGCCCGCCAGTGGTTCGACCGCGAAAAGATGGACATGATCGCCGACGTGCCGAATTCGGGCGTCGCGCTGGCCGTGAACAACGTCGTCAAGGAGAAGAACGGCGTCTACATCAATTCGGGCGGAGGCACCTCGGATCTCACCAACGCCCAGTGCACACCGAACACCATCCACTGGACCTACGACACCTACAATCTCGCTTACGGCACCGGCACCGCGCTGACCAAGGCCGGCGGCGACTCGTGGTTCTTCCTCACCGCCGACTATGCCTTCGGTGCCGCGCTCGAACGTGACACCAGCAATGCGCTGACGGCGGCGGGCGGCAAGGTCGTCGGCAGCGTCAAGCATCCGCTCAACACGTCGGACTTCTCGTCCTTCGTGTTGCAGGCGCAGTCGTCGGGGGCCAAGGTCATCGGCCTCGCCAATGCCGGCGGCGACACCTCGAACACGATCAAGCAGGCGGCCGAGTTCGGCATCACCAAGAACCAGAAGATGGCGGCGCTGCTGCTGTTCCTCACCGACGTCAAGGCGATCGGCCTCGATCTCGCCCAGGGCCTCAACTTCACCGAGACATTCTACTGGGATCTGAACGACGATACCCGCGCCTTCTCGAAGCGCTTCGCGGCGCGTTCGAAGGGGGCGGCTCCGCCGACCATGGTGCATGCGGGCGTCTATTCCGGCACGCTGCATTACCTGAAGGCGCTGGAGGCCCTCGGCGGCAATCCGCATGACGGCGCCAAGGTCGTCGCCAAGATGAAGGAAATGCCGACCGACGATCCACTGTTCGGCAAGGGCTCGATCCAGCCGAACGGCCGCAAGATCCACCCGGCCTATCTGTTCGAGGTCAAAAAGCCCTCGGAATCGAAGGCGCCGTGGGATTACTACAAGCTGGTCGCTACCATTCCGGCCGACCAGGCCTTCACGCCGCTCGACAAGAGCACCTGTTCGCTATTGAAGAAATAACGCGAGCTGCGGCCCGGCGGTATCCGCCGCCGGGTCGTGACTTCTGCTAACAAAACTAGAGTTGAAAGCGCCATGTCGATCAATCTCCAGGCCCTGTCCGCCCAATTGCTGGTCGGGCTCATCAACGGCTCCTTCTACGCCTTGCTGAGTCTCGGTCTCGCCGTGATTTTCGGCATGCTGAACATCATCAATTTCGCCCATGGCGCGCTCTATATGATGGGCGCCTTCGTGGCTTACTTCCTGCTCAATCTGGCAGGCATCGGCTACTGGCCGGCGCTGTTCCTCGCGCCGATCATCGTCGGCATCTTCGGCATGATCCTGGAGCGGACCATGCTGCAATGGATCGCCAATCTCGATCATCTCTACGGCCTGCTGCTGACCTTCGGTCTCGCGCTGATCATCCAGGGCGTGTTCCAGAACTACTTCGGTTCGTCCGGTCTGCCTTACGCCATTCCCGACGCGCTGAAGGGCGGCATGAATCTCGGCTTCATGTTCCTGCCGATCTATCGCGGCTGGGTCGTGGTGTTCTCGCTCATCGTCTGCATCGCCACCTGGTTCCTGATCGAGCGCACGCGTCTCGGCGCCTATCTCCGCGCGGCGACTGAAAACCCGACGCTGGTGCGCGCCTTCGGCATCAACGTGCCGTTGATGATCACGCTGACCTATGGTCTCGGCGTCGGTCTTGCCGCGCTGGCCGGCGTGCTGTCGGCGCCGATCAACCAGGTTCGCCCCCTGATGGGCGCCGATCTCATCATCGTCGTGTTCGCGGTCGTCGTCATCGGCGGCATGGGCTCGATCATGGGATCGATCATCACCGGTTTTACCCTCGGCATCATCGAGGGTCTGACCAAGTATTTCTACCCTGAGGCCTCCAACACCGTCGTCTTCGTGCTGATGGTGCTGGTGCTCCTCGTGAAACCCTCGGGCCTGACGGGACGGACCACCTGATATGACCACCATCACCGACAATTCGATCCCCGTGCAAAGCCGTGGCGTCAAGGACGAGATGATCGCCTTTGTGATCATGACCGTCCTGCTCGCAGCCGTGCCGTTCACCGGCCTGTATCCGTTCTTCGTGATGCAGGCGCTGTGCTTCGCGCTGTTCGCCTGCGCCTTCAACCTGCTGATCGGTTACGGCGGCCTGTTGTCCTTCGGCCATGCGATGTTCATGGGCACCGCGGGCTATGTCACCGCGCATATGGCCAAGGTCGGCACCATCGGCTTCAAGGTGCCTCTGATCGGCGAGTTCATGATCAATATGGGTCCGCTGTCGCCGGAGCTCTCGATCGTGTTCGGCCTCGTCGCGGCCTTCGTGCTCGCCGTCGTCACCGGCCTGATCGCGATCCGCCGTCAGGGCATCTATTTCGCCATGATCACGCTGGCGCTGTCGCAGTTGATCTTTTTCCTCTATCTGCAGACGCCGTTCACCCATGGTGAAGACGGCATCCAGGGCATCCCGCAGGGGATGCTGTTCGGCATCTTCAACCTCTCGAAGCCGATCACGCTGTATTACGTGATCCTCGTGGGCTTCCTGCTTGGCTTCCTGATCATCTTCCGCACCATCAATTCGCCGTTCGGCGAGGTGCTGAAGGCGATCCGCGAAAACGAGCCGCGCGCGATCTCGCTCGGCTACAAGACCGACCAGTACAAGCTGCTCGCCTTCATCCTGTCGGGTACGCTTGCGGGCTTCGCCGGCGCGCTGAAAGTGTTCGTGGCGCAGAACGCCTCGCTCACCGACGTGCACTGGACCATGTCGGGTGAAGTCGTGCTGATCACGCTGGTGGGCGGCCTTGCCACGCTCTACGGCCCGGTGGTCGGCGCCTTCGTGATCATCGCCATGCAGCAATATCTCGCCGGCTTCGGTCAGTGGGTGACGGTGATCCAGGGCGTGATCTTCGTGGTCTGCGTGCTCACCTTCCGCCGTGGCATCATCGGCGAGATCGGCCACCTCTTCAAACGCTCGCTGTAAGGGCAGGGCGGATACCATCGACCAGCGCAACGCCGCCGCAAGGCGGCGTTTTGCGTTGGTGGGAGGGCGTCGATGAGGCGGCAACACCGCTGCACTCCATTGCCCAGCAGACAATATGCGCGGAAGGAGGAGGTCCGCGCTTGACCTGCCCTCTGCGACCGAATATCGCATTTAGAATTATTCTAATCTGCGTGGGTCCCCATGAAGCCTTTTTCCGCACTTTCCGAGCGTGAGGTATTGGCGGTAGCCATCTCCGCCGAGGAGGAAGACAGCCGCATCTATGCGACATTCGCGGAGGACCTTCAGGAACGCTACCCGGACACCGCCCGCATATTCGAAGCCATGGCGGAGCAGGAGCGCGGGCATCGCCACCGGCTGCTCGATCTCTACGAAAAACGCTTCGGTCCGAACCTCCCTCCGATCCGGCGCGAGGACGTGAAGGGTTTTCTCAAGCGCCGCCCCGTCTGGCTGACCAAGAACCTGTCGCTGGACGTCATTCGCCGCGAGGTGGAGACGATGGAACTGCAGGCGCAGCGGTTCTACATCCGCGCGGCAGAGCAGGCGAGCGATGTCGGTCTGCGCCGTTTGCTCGCGGATCTCGCCGAGGAGGAAAGGGATCACGAGCAATATGCTGCCAGGATCACCACCGACATCCTGAACGCTAGTGCGCGGTCTGCCGAGGATGCGACGCAGCGGCGGATTTTCGTTCTTCAATATGTCCAACCCGGGCTGGCCGGGCTGATGGACGGATCGGTCTCGACGCTTGCGCCATTATTTGCGGCGGCATTCGCGACGCACAACAACTGGCAGACTTTTCTCGTCGGCCTTGCCGCATCGATCGGCGCCGGCATCAGCATGGGCTTTGCCGAGGCGCTCTCAGACGACGGTTCGCTCACGGGGCGCGGTTCACCATGGCTTCGAGGTTTTGTTTGCGGCCTGATGACGACCGTCGGCGGACTTGGACACAGCGTGCCGTATCTCGTCCCCGACAACTGGGCGAATGCGTTCTGGATCGCGACGGCCATCGCGGGGGTCGTGGTCTTCTTCGAACTGTGGGCCATCGCCTTCATTCGGGCGCGATATATGGACACGCCGTTTCTTCAGGCGGTTTTCCAGATCGTCCTTGGCGGCGCCATCGTCCTTGCGGTTGGCATTCTCATCGGAGCGGCATAGCCAGGTGGCAGCTATGGTGAACGCTATCTTGTCTCGAGGTCGTGTGTCATGGCTGGCGGCAGCATGTCTCTTCGTCACGAACGCCGGGCCGGCAAAAGCCGTAGACGAAATCCAAGTCTATAACGGCAGCATTGCCGAGATCGGTCAGCTCACGATCCAGCAGCATCTCAATTACGTCGCTCTGGGCAGCAAGACGCCGCCCTTCGCAGGCGGCATTCCATCCAACCGAAGCCTCAACGGCACCCCGGAATTCGCTTACGGCGTCACGGATTGGTGGGAGGTCGGCCTGTATCTTCCATTCTCGATCCAGGACCAGCGCTTCTACTCGGATGCCTTCAAGGTGCGCTCCCTCTTCGTGTCACCGAATGCCGACAAGCGAAACTTTTTCTACGGCATCAATTTCGAACTCAGCCACGAGACACCCGCATTTGCGCAGACGCGATGGGGCATGGAAATCCGACCGATCATAGGCGTGCGCAATGCCGGCTACGAACTTATCGTCAATCCAATCGTGGATATCGGCTTCGGCCAATCCGGCGAGGCGACCTTTACGCCGGCGGCACGCGTCGCTCGCCGCCTCACCGACGACCTGTCTTTCGGTGTCGAGTACTATTCCGATCTGGGGCGTATCGGCAGTTTCGATACTTTGAGCAATCAACAGCATACGATGTTTGCTGTAACGGACTTCAAGGTAAACGAGGTCGGTGTCAATTTTGGCATCGGCTACGGATTGACGCCGGCATCCGATCGCTGGGTCGTGAAGGCCATCATCGGCTACGCCTTGCCTGTGGAGGGTGGCGGCAGGACGGGTGGGGATGCTCCAGGAGCCGCACTGAAAAATCCTCTTGCGCATGCCAATCAGTCGTCGCTCCGGACCGTTCCACGTCCGTGACTATCGGCAGCGGAAAACCGCGGCGTTTTTTGCGTTTCGGCTCCGCCGTGGGGCGGATGAGCCAACGGGTCGCGCGAAGCGCGCCCGATGATAAAACTCCGCATCATCCGCCGGCCGATGCAAGATGCGAAGAACGGCGGATTACGGCTGCGCCTCATCCGCCTACGGCCGCCAATGTTCTCGCATTTTCGCGAAGTCATTGTGTCACCTCATAAAAATCCGCACGCACAATTCGGTGGATGACCCCGCACGGGTGCCCCGGCGATTGCCCCCACCTCCCGGATGTGATTTATGACGGTTTCGTGACAACGGGCCGCCGGGCGGTTCCGGTCGCGCCTCCCGTCCTGATTTCTAGGTGCCCCCGATGCTGCGCTTGTTCCGATCCTTTCTGCCGCGGGAGGAGCGGTTTTTCGACCTGTTCGCCCAGCATTCGCGTGCGGTGAGCGAGGGCGCCAGGGCGCTGGCGGGGATGCTGGAAGGCGGCGAGGAGACGCCGGTCTATTGCCAGCGCGTCAACCAGTTCGAGAACGATGCCGATAACATCACCCGCGAGGTGCTGACGGCCGTTCGCCGCAGCTTCATCACCCCGTTCGATCGCATCGACATCAAGAACCTGATCGGCGCGATGGACGACAGCATCGACCAGATGCAGCAGACCGCCAAGGCCGTGATGCTGTTCGAGGTGCGCCAGTTCGAGCCGCCGATGCGCGAGATCGGCACGCTGCTGGTGCAATGCGCCGAACTCATCGGCAAGGCCGTGCCGCTGATGGACAAGATCGGCGACAATCTCGGTCTGCTCACCGCGCTCACCGAGGAGATCGGCAAGCTCGAAGGCCGCGTCGACGACCTGCACGACATCGGGCTGAAGGAGCTGTTCCTCAAACATCGCGACGCCAACACCATGGATTTCGTGGTCGGCGCCGAGATCTACAAGCATCTCGAAAAGGTGGCGGATCGTTTCGACGACGTCGCCAACGAGATCAGCAGCATCGTCATCGAGCAAGTGTAAGGGCAGGGCCAGTGGACGCCACGCTCGCACTCCCGGTGCTGATCGGCCTGATCGCCGTCGCGCTGCTGTTCGATTTTCTCAACGGCCTGCACGATGCGGCGAATTCGATCGCGACCATCGTCTCGACACGCGTGCTGCGCCCGCAATATGCGGTGTTCTGGGCGGCGTTCTTCAACTTCATCGCGTTCATGGTGTTCGGCCTGCATGTCGCCAACACCATCGGCACCGGCATCGTCGATCCCGGCATCATCGATGCGCAGGTGATCTTTGCGGCGCTGGTCGGCGCCATCGTGTGGAATGTGGTTACTTGGGCGCTCGGCATTCCCTCCAGCTCCTCGCATGCGCTGATCGGCGGGCTGTTGGGGGCTGGCCTCGCCAAGGCCGGTCTGTCGGCTGCGGTGTGGAGCGGCGTGATCAAGACGCTGCTTGCGATCGTGCTCTCGCCGCTGATCGGTTTCCTGCTGGCGCTGCTGCTGGTGGCCATCGTGTCGTGGGCTTCGGTGCGCTCGACGCCCTTTGCGGTGGACCGCGCTTTTCGCGTGCTGCAGTTCGTCTCGGCCTCGCTCTATTCGCTCGGCCATGGCGGCAACGACGCCCAGAAGACCATGGGCATCATCGCGGTGTTGCTCTATTCGCAGGGCTATCTCGGCAGCGAGTTTTCGGTACCGTTCTGGGTCGTGATCTCGTGCCAGGCGGCGATGGCGCTGGGCACCCTGATGGGCGGCTGGCGCATCGTCCGCACCATGGGGCTGCGCATCACCAAGCTGAATCCGATGCAGGGCTTTTGCGCCGAGACCGGCGGCGCGGCGACCCTGTTCGCGGCCACCTTCATGGGCGTGCCGGTGTCCACCACCCACACCATCACCGGCGCCATTGTCGGCGTCGGCGCCGCACGGCGCGTCTCGGCCGTGCGCTGGAACGTGGCGAGTTCGATCGTCTACGCCTGGGTAATCACCATCCCCGCCGCCGCCATCGTCGCCGCGGCGACATGGTGGGCGGTGAAGCTGCTGCATCTGAGTTTTATCTAGCTCCATCCCTCATCCTGAGGAGTGCGCGCAGCGCACGTCTCGAAGGATGGCAACAAGCTCGGGAGCCAGGCCATCTCATGGTTCGAGACGCGGCCTGCGGCCGCTCCTCACCATGAGGGCGGGAGTGGGGGCAGGAGCAGGAGCTCAGCTCACCAGCTTGAGCCCTGCGATCCCCGCCACGATCAGTCCGATGCAGGCGATCCGCGCCACCGTGGCGGGATCGCCGAACAGATAGATCCCCAGCGCCGCGGTGCCGACCGCGCCGATGCCGGTCCACACCGCATAGGCGGTTCCCATCGGCAATTCCTTCAGCGCCAGCGCCAGCATGCCGACCGACGCGGCCATGCTGGTCAGCGTCAGGACGGAGGGAACGAGTTTTGTGAAGCCTTCGGTATATTTGAGCCCCACGGCCCAGCCGACCTCGAGCAGACCGGCAACGAAAAGAATAGCCCAGGCCATGGGAAGACCCCCTGAAACAGGCAGGGCCGTTCCCTGCGCATGATGGATTGATTTGGAGGTCGTCCTCGCCCGGTCTATATGGGTGCCAAGCATGGGCATCGCAACGCGGCCGAAGGTCGCCACATCCGGCAAAAGCCCTTGATCACCAGCATTTTACCTGCCACAGCCCCATCATGTCCGACATTGCAGCCCTCTCCAATTCCGAAGCGTCGCCGCTTGCCCTCGAGGTTGCCCGCCGCCGCACCTTCGCGATCATCTCGCATCCTGACGCCGGCAAGACCACGCTGACGGAAAAGCTGCTGCTGTTCGGCGGCGCCATCAATCTTGCCGGCCAGGTGAAGGCGAAAGGCGAACGCCGCAACACGCGCTCGGACTGGATGAAGATCGAGCGCGACCGCGGCATCTCGGTCGTCACTTCGGTGATGACGTTCGAATTCCAGGGCCATGTCTTCAACCTCTTGGACACGCCCGGCCACGAAGACTTCTCGGAAGACACCTATCGCACGCTCACGGCGGTGGATTCCGCCATCATGGTGATCGACGCCGCCAAGGGCATCGAGGCGCGCACGCTGAAGCTGATCGAGGTGTGTCGTCTCCGAGACATCCCGATCATCACCTTCGTCAACAAGATGGACCGCGAGAGCCGCGACATCTTCGATCTGCTCGACGAGATCGAGAAGACGCTGGCGCTCGACACCGTGCCGATCAACTGGCCGGTCGGCCGCGGCCGCGATTTCGTCGGCACCTATGACATCGAGACATCAGGCATCCGCCTGCTCGAAGGCGGCGGCGCCAAGACCGGCGCGGCCGAGCAGATCGCCATCTCCGAACTCGCCAGCCGCAACGCCAATCTCGATGCGGACGAAATCGCCGGCGAACTCGAACTCGTCAAGGAGGCCGGAAAGCCGTTCGACCTGCAGGCCTTCCGCGAAGGCCACATGACCCCGGTCTATTTCGGCTCGGCGCTGCGCAATTTCGGCGTCGGCGATCTGCTCGAAGGCCTCGGCCGCTTCGCGCCGTCGCCGCGCGCGCAGGAGGCGGATGTGCGCAAGGTGGAAGCCGAGGAGCCGCGCATGTCGGCCTTCGTGTTCAAGATCCAGGCGAATATGGACCCCAACCACCGCGACCGCATCGCCTTCGCGCGCCTGTGTTCGGGCAAGCTGACGCGCGGCATGAAGGCGAAGCTGGTGCGCACCGGCAAGAACATGTCGCTGTCGTCGCCGCAGTTCTTCTTCGCCCAGGACCGCGCCATTGCGGATGAGGCCTATGCCGGCGACGTGGTCGGCATCCCCAATCACGGCACGCTGCGCATCGGCGACACGCTCACCGACGGCGAGGACATCACCTTCATCGGCGTGCCCTCATTCGCGCCGGAAATCGTCCGCCGCGTCCGCCTCGGCGACGCCATGAAGGCCAAGAAACTCAAGGAAGCCCTGCAGCAGATGTCGGAAGAGGGCGTCGTGCAGGTGTTTCGCCCGCGCGACGGTGCGCCCGCATTGGTGGGCGTCGTCGGCCCGCTGCAGCTCGACGTGCTGAAGGCGCGGCTCGATGCCGAATATCAGCTGCCGGTGAGTTTCGAAGTCTCGGAATTCTCGCTGGCGCGCTGGATCTCGTCGGACGACAGGAAGAAGCTCGACACCTTCATGAGCGCCAACAATTCCGGCGTGGCCGACGACGTCGATGGCGATCCGGTGTTCCTGGCGAAGAACGACTTCTATCTGAACTACACCAAGGAACGCGCCGAAGGCATCGTGTTTTCGAATGTGAAGGACGTGAAGAAGAAGGGCTAGGGCCTCTTTCCCGCTCTCGAGCGGCGAGGGGGCGGGCGCTTGCACGCGATGTGACGGCGGGGGCGATGGTCCCCGTTCGGGCCGATCGTTTCGAATTTGAATCATTTCCGATCACATTCGATAGCGTTTTCTGGCTACGAGGCACGTGATGTCTGGGTGATCGCGCCATGACGGCGCGGCCTGTTGGAAAGTGTGAGTGAGATGGACGGGGTCGTCGTCAAGACTACGCTCCAGCTGATAGCGCCCGGCATCCTCGTCGTCTTCGGGATTGCCTTTGTCTGCGCGTGGCTCATCGAGAGGAAGCGCAACTATCTGTTCTGGCTGGCCGCCGCATGCGTGCTGTTTGCCTTCGGCGCCATGTCGCAGATCCTGAGCTGGCCGCCCGGCGCGGGGCCCAATGCCATCGTCTCGGGCGCACTCTACACCGCGGCCGTCATCGCCGCCGTGGAAGGCATCCTGCTGCGATCGGGCAGGCCGCTCGGCCCGCTCATCGATATGGCGATCCTGGCCGTCTTCGTGCTTCTGCTCGCCTATTTCTTTTACATCGACCGCAATCTCATCGCCCGGGTCTACATCCAGAATTTCGGCTACGGCCTGCTGATGGTGATCGCCGCGTGGCGGCTCACCGCCCTGGCGCGCGGGCGCTATGTCGACCGGGCGTTGTTCTGGGTGCTGCTGCTGTTCGGCTTGCATTTCTTTCCGCGCACCCTGCTCACGGTCGGATTTTCCCTGCCGGTGGACAGAACCGCCTTCGCCAATTCGGTGTTCTGGCAGGCGCTGCAGCTGTCGCTCGCCGTGCTCGGGGCGGGCCTCGCGCTGGCCATCCTTGCGGCGGCGGTGTCCGACATGATCGACGACCTGCGCCGCGAACGCGATCTCGACCCGCTGACCGGCATCCTCAACCGCCGCGGCTTTCAGGACCGGGTGTCCGCCCATCTGCACCGGCGCGGCCCGGGCGATGCCGCGCTGGCTCTGTGCGACATCGATCATTTCAAGAGCATCAACGATAGCCTCGGTCATGACATCGGCGACGACGTGCTCGGCGAGGTGGGGCGCCTGCTGCGCGGCGCGTCGCGCAGGCGCGACATTGTCGGGCGGCTGGGCGGCGAGGAGTTTGCGGTGTTCCTGCCGGATACGAACGAGCAGGACGCGGTCGATTACGCCGAACGGCTGCGGATCGCCATCGCGCAGCATGGGTTCGTCATCCCGGGCGGCGCGCGGCACGTCACCGTGAGTTTCGGCGTGGGCGCATTGCAGCCGGGCGACGACTGGCCGAGCCTGTACAAGCGCGTCGACGGGCGGCTGTACGCAGCGAAGCGGGGCGGCCGCAATCGCACCATCGCGCACGGACTATCGAGCGTGTCTGATGATGCACCTGACCGGCACGCGGGACATGCCGGCAATCCGCTGGCGGAAATGGGCTGAAGGTTTGGTGCGTATCGACGATCGAGCCGAGCGCACTTCCTTCTCCCTCCTGCGCATCGTCACGCCTGCCGCTCCACCTTCCTCTTGATATTCCCCAGCCCCAATTCCGCCTCCGCATCGATCCGCGCTACGATCTCCGTGCTCGCTTCCTTCGGCCGCGCCGGGTTGCGTACCGTGCGGATGAACTTCGTCCCGCCATCGATCTCGTGGCAGTCATACTGCACCACGATCGGCCCGATCGCGTTCATGTGGGTGAGTCCGATCCACAGCCGCGGGCGGTCGCAGGCGATCACCAGCCAGTCGAGGGAGACCGGGCCCGAGCGTGTCGACCAGTGTTCGTGAAACGTGTCGCCAAAGCCCATCGGGCGGTCGTCGCAGTCGATGGCGTGGGAGGAGGGCAGCCATTCCGGCCATGATTTCGGATTGGTGACGTAATCGAACACGGCCTCGGGCGCGGCCGCAATCACGATGGCATGGCTGCGCTCGAACGGATGCGTGGCGCCCTGCGGCCTGAGATCCATGGTCGTCATTTCGGCGTGTCCCCTTGTGGCGTGCGTTCCAGGCAATGAAGGTCGTGAACCATCCATGCCGCGGTTTGAACCGCGTACGCGCTTGCTGCGACGAAACGGGACCACAGCAGAATCCGCTGCGGAATGCCATCGCTCATGCAAGCTGATTGGAGTGTCGGATGTTGAAATGGCTGGGCTGCAGCGCCGTCGCCGCATTGTTCGCAATTGTCCAGGTCGATTCCGGTTTTGCCCAGAGTGCGCCGGCGGAGAAGGCGGAGCCGGTTGCCGCAGCCGAGAAGTCTGCCGACAGACCGGCGGTGGACAAGGCGACAGACAAGCCGGTGGAGAAGCCCGTCGCTGAGAAACCGGCCGCAGAGAAACCGGCAGCGGAGCGCTCCGCCACCGACAAGGCCGCTTCAGATAAGGCCGCCACGGACAAGCCCGCCGACAAGGAAGCCGTGCGCTCGCCGACGAAGCCGGCGGCTGAGGCGCCCGCCACGGACAAGGCCGCTGCAGCCGGCGACCATGAGCAGCCGAAGAAAAAGAAGGCGAAGCGGCTGACGCGCCAGCAGGAGCTCGACCGCTCCCTTGAGACCGGCACGGTGCCGGCGCGCTATCGCAGCCAGGTGCCGAAGGAATATCACCAGTACATTCCGTTCGCGCGGCAGTAACCCGCGAACGGCGCGGCCCCCGCCAACCTCTCCCCTCGGAGAGCAGGGCATCGCATATGGCGTTCAGCGATGGGGATGGCGCTCGGCCTGCATGGTTCGAGACGCCCGCTTTGCGGGCTCCTCACCATGAGGGTCGTCTACGATCCCACACTCGGTCCTCATCCTGAGTGTCTGACCGAAAACTCCGCCCCTCATGGTGAGGAGGCCTAGCGGCGCAATTGCGCCGCTGACAGGGCCGTCTCGAACCATGAGATGGTCTTGCAGGACCGTCTCGAAAGACATTTGCATCGCAAGCCCGCTCGACCTCTCCCCGCGCAAGATGCGGGGAGAGGTTAGCCGGAGCCGCTCGTACTTCATCTGAACCACGGAACTCATCGTCGCGACGAAGGAGAAACCATCCCGGAGACGACGATGTGGAAGCGCAAGTTACTGCTGGCTGCGGGGGTGATCGGTGCTCTCGGCATCATCGGCGGCGCGAGTGCGTGGTTGCTCTGGCCGCAGCCGGAGAACTGGACCGAGGAAGCCAAACTCTGCATCGGCGACAAATATGCGGGGTTCTGGGAAGCCAGCGGCCAGTATTCGTTCCGGATGGAATTCGAGAACAATTGCTACCGCAAGATCGCGTGTGGCCTCGATGTCATGGTCAGCAACGCCAGAGGCACGGTGAAGGACCACGGCACCGTCACCATTCCCGCCCGCGGCGAAATGCCGGGCGCGGCGGTCTACAGCCTGCCGACGACGTCATCCTCCGGCATGGCGCAGACGGCAAGAAACTGCCGGTTCGTGTGAGAGGTTTCTTCGAACCTTTGCCCACTGCCGTAGGGCGGATGAGCGCAGCGTAATCCGCCGGCCGATTGCGTGTGGCGAAGAGCGGCGGATGACGCCGCCCTACGGCCGTCCGACTACTCGATCCTGATCTTCGCTGCCTTGATCACATCGGCCCACAGCGCCTTCTCGTCGTTGATGCGCTTGCGCAGTTCGTCCGGCGTGGTCGGCGAGGGCGTGATGAGCTGCGCTTTCAGCTTCTCGATCACCGCCGGTTCGGTCAGCGTCTTGCGCACCTCCGCATTGATCGTGGCGACCATTTCCTTCGGCAGTCCGCCCGGGCCGACCAGCGCATTCCATGCATCGGACTGCACGTCCACGCCGCTTTCCTTCAGCGTCGGCACATCCGGCAGGAATGGCGAACGCTGCGCCGTCGTCACCGCGAGAATCTTCACCGCGCCGGTGGACAGTTGCGGAGTCACACCGATGGCGGGGAGGCACGCCACCTGCACATCGCCGCGGATCAGCGCGGTGGTGGCAGCGGGCGACGACGGGTAGGGGATGTGGACCATGTTCACCCCGGCCTTCTGCGCAATCGCCTCCATGCAGATCTGCGACAGCGTGCCGACACCGATCGAGCCGTAGGCAAGGCCCTTGCCCTCCGCCTTCGCCTTGGCGAGCAGCTCCGCCACCGAGTTCACACCGAGATTGCTCGGCACCGCGAGCGCGCTCGGCAATTGCGTGAGCAGCGTGATCGGCGCGATGTCGGTGTCGGGGTTGTAGGGCAGCTTGGCGAACAGCAGCGTGTTGATGGCGAGCGGGCCGCCCAGCGAGATGCCGATGGTCGTGCCGTCCGGGGCAGCCTTGGCGATGGCATCGGTGCCGATATTGCCGGAGGCGCCGGGCTTATTCTCCACCACGAAATGAGTGTCGGGATGCCGGGCCTGCAGGCTGTCGGCGAGCACGCGGCCGACGATGTCCGGGCTGGCGCCGGCGCCGAACGGCACGATGATGCGTACTGTTTTCGGCGGCCACACTGCCTGCGCGAAAGCCGCCTGCGGCACGGCGACGACAAGCAACGCGGCGAGCGCCATGCGTGCGCGGATGGAGATGGTGGCTTTTCGCAGCATTGCGCGTTTCCCCGGAAAAGTGATACCCGAACAGCGTCCTGACGCCGTGGCGAGCGGGACCATAATTGGAATTTCGGGGCGAGCAACCCATCCGGCACGCAACCGCCCTGCGAGAGGAAACAGGCCATGGGCCTCGTCACGATGATCGTCGGCCTCGTGCTGTTTCTCGGTATCCACATCTTCATCACGCGCCGCGCCGCGCGCGCCGACATGATCGCGCGGCTTGGCGAAGGCGGCTACAAGATCGCTTTCTCCGCGATCTCGTTGGTCGGTCTCATCATGATCATCTGGGGCTTTGCGACCTACCGCACCACCGGCTGGATCGATGTCTGGTATCCGCCGTTGTGGATCAAGCATCTCACCATCGCGCTGATGCTGCCGGCGGTGATCATGGTCGCGGCGTCCTATATCCGCGGCCGCATCTACACCACGCTGAAGCATCCGATGCTCGCCGGCGTCAAGCTGTGGGCGCTGTCGCATCTCCTCGCCAATGGCGATCTCGGTTCGATCATTCTGTTCGGCTCGTTTCTCGCCTGGGCGGTGTTCGATCGTATCTCGCTGAAGCGCCGCGCCGATCCCGGTGCGCCGCCAATTCCCGTGGGCGGCGTCGGCAACGACGCGATCGCCGTCGGTGTCGGTATCGTCGCTTATCTTGCCTTGGGCTTCGCCTTCCACCCGGTGGTGATCGGCGTGCCCGTGTTCGGAGCCTGAGCCATGTCGATTCAATCAGCCGTCAAGCGCAAGACCGCGCCGGATATTCTCGCCCGCAAGAACGGCGAGCCGATCGTGATGCTGACGTCGTATCACGCCCATACGGCCTCGCTGGTGGATCGCTATTGCGATGTGATCCTGGTCGGCGACAGCCTCGGCAATGTGATGCATGGTTTCGAGACCACCGTGCCGGTGACTCTGGAGATGATGATCCTGCAAGGCCATGCGGTCATGCGCGGATCGAAGCAGTCGCTCGTCGTGGTGGACATGCCGTTCGGCTCCTATGAGGCGTCGAAGGAGCAGGCGTTTCATTCCGCCGCGCGCATCATGAAGGAAACCCATTGCGGCGCCGTGAAGCTCGAAGGCGGCGCGCGCATGGCGGAGACGATCGCGTTTCTCACCGAGCGGGGTATTCCCGTGATGGCGCATATCGGCCTCACGCCGCAATCGATCAACGCGCTCGGCTCGTTCCGCTCGCAGGGCAAGGAAGAAGCCGAAGCGCTCGCGCGCGGCGAGAATGTGAGCGGGCCGATTCAGAACGACGCGATCGCGGTGGCGCAGGCCGGCGCATTCTCCGTCGTGGTCGAAGCGGTGGCCGAACCGGTCGCGCGAAAAATCACGCAGACGATTGCGATCCCCACCATCGGCATCGGCGCAAGCCCGGCCTGCGACGGCCAGGTGCTGGTGCTCGAGGACATGCTCGGGCTCAACGCGCGGGTGCCGAAGTTCGTCAAGAAGTACGGCAATCTCGGTTCCATGATCGAGGCCGCGATCCAGGACTACGCCACCGAGGTACGCTCAAGGGCATTTCCGGGGGTGGAGCACGTGTATGGTGGCAAGCCGAAGGCATGACGCGGCTGCCGCAATGTTGCCTCAGGAAATGCGCGCCGAACTCCGGAATTCGGCGCCTATTTCGGGGTTCTCATGCGCGGGGCTGTGAGCAAAGGACGCAGGCGATGAAGACGTTGACAATGCTCGGCTTTGCCGCCGCCTTGGTGCTGCTGCCGCAAGCCGGCCACACGGAAGGCGCAAGACGACCGCAACACCATCAGGCGCGCACCGAGCAGCCGCGCCAAGTCGTTGATCCCGCTGCGATTGTTCGCGGAAACGCGGCGCTTGGCGGCAATAATGCCAACTCCGCCTTCGGCGATAACGGCGCCGATTCCAACGCCAATGGCCGCACCAGCGGCGGCGCCGGCGGAATGAACTGATCCGGTCTGCCCCTAGGCTTTCCGGGATAACACCTTGATCGCGTTGGCTTTGCCTTGCCAACGCCATAACGCTAGGGTATCGCCGCCACAATGCGCGGGCCGATGCGCCCTGCGCCGCTCGGGGTGAGCGCGGCCGATCCATCACGGGAAATCTCTAAGTGTCTGAATTATTTAATGAAGTCGATGAGGATCTGCGCCGCGAGCAACTCAGGAAGATCTGGGAGAAATACTCCCTCCTGATCATTCTGGTCGCCGTTCTGATCATCGGCGGCGTCGGCGGCTGGCGGATTTACAGCCATTTCGAGGCCAAAAAGGCCGCCGAAGCGGGCGCGGCCTTTGATCGCGCGTCGGAATTGTCCGAGCAGAACAAGCCCGCCGAGGCCGAAGCCGCTTTCACCAAACTCGCCGCCGAAGCACCGGGCGGCTATCGCACCCTGGCGCGTTTGCGCGCAGCCGGCGAGGCCGCGAAGCGCGATGCCGCGGCGGCCGTGAAGCTGTATGACGACCTGATCGCGGATGGCAGCGTCGGCGCGCTGGAGAAGGACCTGGCCCGCGTCCGCGCCGGCGCTTTGCTCGTTGAAACAACGCCTTACGACACGCTCCTGGCGAAACTGGAGCCGGCCACCACGGCCAGCGGCACCTATCGCCATTCGGCCCGCGAACTGCTCGCCCTGGCCGCCTGGAAGGCCAATAACGCCGGCGAGACGCGCAAATGGGTTGAGACGCTGTCCAACGATCCCGAAACGCCGTCCAGCATCCGCACCCGTGCCGAAGCGCTGCAGGCGCTGCTGCCGCCGGCAGCCAAGAGCTGATCCCGGCGTCTAACCGAGTTTGAGTGAGAAGACCATGCGCTTGTCGATGCAACGCCTTGTTTCCGCTGCGGTTCTGATCGCGCTCGCAAGCGCCCTGACCGGTTGCGGCGGCGCGTCCAGCTGGGATCCGTCGGATCTGCTCGACTTCATGGACACCAAGAAGAAGCTCCCCGGCGACCGCAAGCCGGTGTTCCCCGAAGGCGTTCCCGGCCTCGAGCAGGGCGTGCCGCGCGATCTCTACAAGGAAAGCGTCGAGCGCCAGCAGGCCGAACAGGCCGCCGCTGCCGCGGCTGCAGCAGCGCCGCCGCAACAGGCTGCTGCACCTCCGTCTCAACCGCGCAAATCGCGGTCGCGCAGCCGCGGCGATGTCGAGGTCGGGACGGTCAGTCAGGACGGTGCCGCTTCGACGGATGAGGGCGGCGCTGCCGCCGTTGCACCGCCGCCGGCCGGTCGCAAGATCACCCGTCGCCGCACGACCGCGCCGCCGCCCGAAGAGCCTGCTGCCGCCGCACCGGCCGCGCCTGCACAGCAGCAGCAGTCGTCGCCATTCCCGGCCCCGATGCCTTCGGGAAGCTTTTCGCGTTAAGCTCGCTTAAACTCTCTTTTGGAGCACGACCTGATCCGAAAACCGAATGTTACTTTTCGGGATCATGCTCTGGCTCCTCACATTGACAGGTCGTCCGTAACGGGCGAACGGATCGCCCATGTCCTATACGATCGCCATCATCGGCCGGCCCAATGTCGGCAAGTCCACGCTGTTCAACCGCCTGGTTGGACAGAAGCTGGCGCTCGTCGACGATACGCCGGGCGTGACGCGGGATCGCCGCGAGGGGGCGGCGAAGCTCGGCGACCTCGAATTCACCATCATCGACACCGCCGGTCTCGACGAGGGGGCCAAGGGCTCGCTCACCGCGCGGATGCAGGAGCAGACCGAGACGGCGATCGAACTTGCCGACGCGCTGTTCTTCGTCATCGATGCGCGCATGGGCCTGACGCCGAACGACCGCGCCTTCGCCGATTTCGCGCGCCGTGCCAACAAGCCGGTGCTGCTGCTCGCCAACAAGAGCGAGGGCAAGCATGGCGAGATCGGCGCCATGGAGAGCTATGCGCTCGGCCTCGGCGATCCCATCCAGATCTCCGCCGAACATGGCGAGGGCATGGGCGAGCTCTATGACGAACTCGCCAAGCTTCTCCCGGAGCCGGTGGAAGAGGAAGAAGAGGAGACGATTGCGGAAGAGTGGAGCGACGAAGAGATCGCGTCACGCCCGATCCGTGTCGCCATTGTCGGCCGCCCGAATGCCGGCAAGTCCACCACGATCAATCATCTGCTTGGCGAGGAGCGTCTGCTGACTTCGCCGGAGGCTGGCACCACGCGCGACAGCATCTCCGTCGAGGTCGACTACAAGGGCCGCAATTTCCGCATTTTCGATACGGCCGGACTTCGCCGCCGCTCGCGCATCGAGGAGAAGCTGGAAAAACTCTCCGTCGCCGACGCGCTGCGCGCGGTGCGCTTTGCCGAAGTCGTCGTGATGATGATGGACTCGCAGAACAAGTTCGAGGAACAGGATCTGCGCATCACCGACCTCGTCGAGCGCGAGGGCCGCGCTTTGGTGCTCGCGGTCAACAAGTGGGATCTCGTCGAGAAGCGCGGTGGCATGATCGGCCAGTTGCGCACCGAGGCGGATCACTGGCTGCCGCAGATCAAGGGCGTGCCGATCGTCGCGATCTCCGGCCTGATGGGTGAGGGCATCGATCGCCTGATGGCGGCGATCCAGGAGGCCTACAAGATCTGGAATCGCCGCATTCCGACCGCCGCGCTGAACCGCTGGTTCGAGGATGCGATCTCGACCAATCCGCCGCCGGCGGTGTCGGGACGGCGCCTGAAGTTGAATTACATCACGCAGACGAAGGCGCGTCCGCCGAGCTTCGTGGTGTTCTGCTCGCGCGCCGACGCCGTGCCCGAGAGCTATCTGCGCTATCTCACCAACAGCATGCGGCAGGCGTTCGATCTGCCGGGCACGCCGGTGCGCATCACCTTGCGCGAGAAAGCGAACCCGTTCGCGCACAAGCGCAAGCGGCCGAACTGAGAATGAAGCGCGGATGAGCGTAGGCCGCCGAGCGGATTAGCGAAGCGCAATCCGCCTGGCGGCCGTCAGCACTTTGCGCCTGCGTTCAATTCATCCTACGCCCGGAAGCCAGCGCCGTTCGCATCTCACGCGCCGCCGCCACCATATTCACCAGCGCCGGTTTCACTTCCTCCCATTTGCGGGTCTTCAAGCCGCAGTCCGGATTGATCCAGAGCTGGTCATCGGTGAGGCGCTGACGTGCGAGCGTGAGGAGTTCGGTCATCTCGCCGATCTCGGGCACGCGCGGGGAATGGATATCGTAAACGCCCGGTCCGATCTCGTTCGGATATTTGTAGCTCCTGAATGCATCGAGTAGCTCCATCTTCGAGCGTGACGTCTCGATCGATATGACGTCCGCATCCATGGCGCCGATGGCATCGATAATGTCGTTGAATTCTGAATAGCACATATGGGTGTGGACCTGGGTTTTGTCCTGTACGCCCGACGACGAGATACGGAAGCTATCCACGGCCCAGTCGAGATAGGTCTTCCACTGCGACTTGCGTAGCGGCAGGCCTTCGCGAAGTGCAGCTTCGTCGATCTGGATCATTCCGGCACCGGCTTCTTCGAGATCGATCACTTCGTCGCGGATGGCGAAGGCGATCTGTCGGCAGGCGACGCTACGTGGCACGTCGTCGCGGACGAACGACCAGTTGAGGATGGTTACCGGGCCGGTGAGCATCGCCTTCATCGGTTTCGCGGTCAGCGACTGTGCGTAGCGCCACCAGCCGACGGTCATCGATGTCGGGCGCGACACGTCGCCAAACAGGATCGGCGGGCGCACGTAGCGCGAACCGTAGGACTGCACCCAGGCGTGTTTGGTGAAGGCGAAGCCGGTAAGCTGTTCGCCGAAATACTGCACCATGTCGTTGCGCTCGAATTCACCGTGTACGAGCACATCGAGGCCGATCTCCTCTTGCCAGCGTATGGCCTCGGCCGTCTCGGCGCGCAGGAATTTCTCGTATGTATCCAGCGTGATGTCGCCGCGTGTGAAGGACGCGCGGGCATTGCGCACTGTCGCGGTCTGCGGAAACGAGCCGATGGTCGTGGTGGGAAAGCGCGGCAGGTCGAATGCCTTGCGCTGGATCTCCGCGCGCTGTGCGAAGGGAGATTGCCGGTTGTGACGGACGCTGGCCAAGCCTGACATTCGCCGAGCAACCGCATCGTTGTGAATCTTAGGCGACGTGTCGCGGGAAATCACCGCGCTGTCGGAGGCGGAGAGGGCATCGGCCACGCTGGCCCGTCCCTGTGACAACGCTTTGCCCAGGGTTGCCAGCTCGGCCATCTTCTGCACCGAGAAAGCGAGCCATGTCTTCACGTCCGGATCGAGATCGGTTTCGAGCGCGAGATCGATCGGCACGTGAAGCAGCGAACAGGACGGCGCGATCTGCACGCGGTGAGTGCCCATCTGCTTCACCACGGGTGTGATGCGGTCGAGCGTTCCGGACAGGTCGGTGCGCCAGACATTACGGCCGTCGACCACACCGAGCGAGAGCACGAGGTCAGGCCGGATGCGCGACGCGATCGGTGCGAGCTGGTCGGGACCGCGCTTGAGATCGATATGCAAGCCGGCGACCGGCAGTGCGAGTGCGGTGTCGAGATTGTCGCCGACCTCGCCGAAATAGGTGGCGAGCATGATCTTCAGTTCCGGCACTGCGGCGCTGATGCCAGCATAGGCACGCTTCAGCGCGTCACGGGTGGCCTCGTCGAGATCGAGCACGAGGCAGGGCTCGTCGATCTGCACCCAGTCGGCGCCGCGCTGCGCCAGCTCGCGCAGCAGTTCGACATAGACCGGAAGCAACCTGTCGAGCAGCGACAGCGGATCGAAGCCCGCATCATGGCTCTTGCCGAGTTTGAGAAACGTTACGGGGCCGACAAGGACAGGGCGGGTGTGATAGCCGAGCGCTTTCGCTTCCTCGAATTCCGCGATCGGCTTGCGCGACGACAGCGCGAAGGTCTGATCCTTGGAAAATTCCGGCACCATGTAGTGATAGTTGGTGTCGAACCACTTGGTCATTTCCTGCGCCACCACGCTTCGGCCGTGATGGGCGTGACCGCAGCTCGTATCATGCGCATCGCCCTGGGCGCCGCGCGCCATGGCAAAATAAGTGGCGAGCGGCACCGGGCCGGACTCCCAGCCATAGACGGCGGGGATGGCGCCGACCATCACGCTGGTGTCGAGCACCTGATCGTAAAGGGAAAAGTCGTTGGACGGGATGACCGTGATGCCGAGCGCATGCTGACGCGCCCAGTTGGCCGTGCGCAAGGCGGCGGCGGTCTGCAGCAGATCACGTTCGCTGGTTTTCCCGGCCCAGAAGCTTTCGAGGGCCAATTTCAACTCGCGCCGGGGACCGATCCGCGGCGTACCGAGCGTTGCAACAGGTAGTGAGGAAGAAGAGAGAGACATAACTTTAACCCCATGATTGGGGGCAAAGGCATGGCGGACGCAGGCATGATCTGCCGCGGGCTGCGGCAGCTGCTTGGCGACACACCGGGACACCCCGCCCGTGGACGTACATTTTGCCGGGGCAGGTCTCCTGGCTCGCGGGTCATAGCTGGCGTCCGGCCTTCCCGAAGCTTGCGCTTCAGTGACACTGATGGACGCTGGCTCACCGCTTACAGTTGCGGGGGCAGCGCCGGCATTGCGGTGGACCAATTTGGCTCACTGCGCACCGGCTTCCCTCTTAGCTCCAGGCTGCATGGCAACCCGGAGACCTCGACACCGTGACTTAAGGGGAGCGATCTCGTTTCGTCAATCTGTGGGCTGGGTGGTGGGCAGGGTGTCAATCGCCTATCGCGGCGGAAACGGTGGGCAGACGCCCGCGCGATCCGCGTCCTCATGTTCACGCATAAGCGGAAGCAGCCGAACTGAAGTATTTTTGAGCTTAATAGAACCGTGTCCCGAGCGCGCTGCAGCGCAGGCGATGCGGAGCATCGCCGACAACGCTGCTGCGCAGAACCGGGACCGTGCAAAGCTCCGCATTTGTGATGGTCCCGGCTCTGGATGCCTGCGAAGCTTCGCAGCGTGACTACCGGCTGGCTTCGGCGACGGATGAGGGCTGGGTCGGCGCTCCCTTGTCAGCCATGTTCGGCGGCAAACCGAGACCGCCACCGACCACACCGGCAAGGCCGGGAAAGCGACCATAGCTCTCGCAGGCCGTGTATTTCGGCGCACCGCCCATACGCGTTCGGATCGTTTCGATCGTCGGAAGCTGCGGTACGCCACCGAACGGCGTGGCGCCGGTCACCAGCAGTTTGGCGAAATCTGCGCCGAATTCCGCGGCAAGATCGTAGGCGTCGCCTTCGTTCGACATGCGGGCCTGGGTGAGCGAACTGGCGCCGCGGGCCCAGACCATGGCGGCCTTCTGCGCTCCTTCCGGTCCGATCGCCTCGGCCTCGACCGAGAGGCTGCCGAGCCCGACCGGCAGCCGCGGGACAGGCACAGGCACGCCGGGCAGAGCGATGGTCTTGGCAAGCTGCGCGACCCTGCTGGCGCCCGCCGCGGTGACGTCCGTCGGCGTCGCATGGGTGACGACGGCTTGCACGGTCAGGTCGGCTGGCTCCGCGGGCGCAACGATCGTGAACCGCTCCGCGAGCCGGTCGCACAGTTCGCGATTGATGGCATTGGCGACGAGACTGCGTTCGTCGTCCTTGAAGCCGCGATAGGCACGGGGCGCGAAACGCGTCTCTGCGATCTTGACGGTCCGCGCCGCCAGCACCTCGTCCTTGCTGACGCGAAGCAGGGACTTCGTGACCGTGCCATTTGAAGGAGTGAGGTTCGTATAGTCGCGCAGGGCGCCGGACATCTCCAGAGGCGCAGCCGCGCAGCCGGCCGTGAGCAGCGCCAAGGCTGCAACCCCTATCCATCTCACCGTCGTCCCCTCGATGAACTGCCGTGACAGGCTCCCCTGAACCATCATCGACTGTGCCGATGGTGTCGGGTGAAAAGGGGCGTAATTAGGGTCGGTAGTTTGCGCAATGTTACGGGGAGCTGTCAGCCGGGCGGTGATGGTGATCGTCGCGCTCAATTCACTTTACATACTCGTGCTCGCAGCCGTAGGCGGATGAGCGAAGCGTCATCCGCCAGCGATTTCATTGTTGAAACTCCGCGGCGGATGATGGCTGCGCCTCATCCGCCCTACGGTGGCACTACTTCAATGCATCCGACACCAGTTTGAATTTCTGGATGCGCTTTCCGGTGTCGACTTCGGCCGTATAGACATTTCCCTTCGCATCCACCGCCATGGCGTGAACCCAGTGGAATTGGCCGGCATTGCGGCCGCTGCGGCCGAATGAGCCGACGACTTTGCCGTCGTCGCGATTGATGATGCGGATTTCGTTGTTCTCGCCGTCTGCCGTCAGCAGCCAGCTCTGTTTCGGATCGGGCCAGACGGCGAGATCCCACACCGCGCCGTTGCCGAGGGTGGCCTTTTCGTAGAACCACTCCTTCACGAAGGTGCCGTCTTTCTTGAACACCTGCACGCGGTTGTTGATGCGGTCGCAGACATAGACGAGGCCATCGCTGGCGAGCTTGACGCAGTGCACGGGATTGCCAAACTGTTGCGACACCGGCGCGTTCGGATCGTAGGCGGCCTGCTTGTCGTCATTCGGCTTGTTGCCGTAGGCGCCCCAGTGCCGCTTGTAGGCGCCGGTGGTGGCATCGAACACGATGACGCGGCGGTTGCCGTAGCCATCGGCGACATAGATTTCGTCGGCGTCCTTGTCGATGGCGGTTTCGGCGGGCTTGCCGAGCTGGGTGGTGTCGTTGCTGCCCTTGCTCGGCGCGATCTTGCCGATCTGCATCACGAACTTGCCGTCGAGGGTGAATTTCAGGATCGCATTGTCGTTGGCCTCGTTGCCGCCGATCCAGACGAAGCCGTCGTCGCTGACCTCAATGCCATGCTCGCGGCCGACCCATTCATAACCTTCGCCAGATTCTTTAGAAGGTTGCCCGCCCCATGAGCGCAGCAGATTGCCCTCGGCATCGAATTCGAGCACAGGCGGTGCGGAGACGCAGCATTTCGAGCGCGGCGGATTGAGCGCGGCGCCTTTCTCGTCATCGGTGAGCGAGCGCGGCCGATGGATCAGCCAGATGTGGCCGTCCTTGTCGGTGGTGATGCCGCCGACCTGACCGAGGATCCAGTTGTTGGGGAGAGGCTTTGGCCAGGATGCTTCGACCTCGAAGCGGGGAATGTCGGCGGCGCGGGCGGAAAAAGCGGCGAGGGTGAGTGTTGCAGCAAGTGCGAACGTGCGCAGGCGTGGCGCCATGACGACCTCCCTAAGTGATGCGGGTTTGTCCCGCTTGGGGGAAGTGAAGGCGCGTGACGAAGAAGAGTCAATCTTTCGGGGTGATCATTTGCGCCATGCCTGTCATCGCCCGGCTTGACCGGGCGATCCAGTAGTCTCAGGTCTTACGGTGTGTACTGGGTCACCCGGTCAAGCCGGGTGATGACAGTTTGAGTCCGCGTCACGACGGCGGATGAAAACTCATCACCTTGCCGGTCTTGTAGTCAACGAATTTGCCCGTCTCCGTCCATGAGGGCAGGCACAGCGGCAGGATGGCTTCGGCAGCCTGCGCAGGCGTGTCGAGCGTTTCCGGGTCTTCGCCGGGCATCACGATGGCGCGCATATGGGTGCGGATCGGGCCGGGATTGAACAGGTTTACACGCAATGGCGTCGTCGCGGTCTCGTTGGCCCAGACGCGCACGAGCGCTTCGAGCGCGGCCTTCGAGGCCGCATAGGGGCCGCGATAGGCCGAGGCCTTGTTGGCCGTGCCCGACGTAACGAAGACCGCGCGGCCGGCATCGGACTGCTGCAGCAGGGGCTCCATGCAGCGGATGAGCTGGAAGTTGGCGTTGACGTTGACGGCCATGGTGTCGTTCCAGCCCTTCGGCTCGACATGGCCGAGCGGCGAGGACGGGCCTGCGACGCCGGCATTGCCGATCAGGATGTCGATCTTGCCATGGCGCTCATGCAGCGCGGCACCCAAGCGCGCGACGCCGTCCCAATCGGTGATGCTCAGTGGCACCAGCGTGGCGCTGCCGCCTTCCGCCGTGATGGCGTCGTCGAGTTCTTCAAGGCCGCCTTGCGTGCGTGCCACGGCGATGATGTGCGCGCCGGCTTTGGCGAGCGCGATGGCGGTCGCATAGCCGATGCCGCGCGAGGCGCCGGTGACGAGAGCGATACGGGAGGCGAGGGGTTTTGACATGTGGCAGCTTCACTCCGTCGTGCCCGGACATGTTCCGGGCATCCGCGTCTTTGCTGCTGTTTTACAGACGCAAATGGCCGGGACAAGCCCGGCCATGGTGGTGATTGATCGTGATCAAAAAACGCTGATGGATCAGCTCGCTTCCGCCAGCAGCGACAGCTGGCGCGGGTCGTCGATCTCGCTCATGTCGGTGAGCGGGGTCGGATAGTCGCCCGTAAAGCAGTGATCGGCGAATTTCGGCTGGGCCGGGTTGCGGCCGGGCTCGCCCATGGCGCGGTAGATGCCGTCCACCGAGACGAAGGCCAGCGAGTCCGCACCGATCAGGTCGCGCATCTGCTCTAGGGAATGCGTGGCGGCGAGCAGGCCGGCGCGATCGGGCGTGTCGATGCCGTAGTAATCCGGATGGGTGATCGGCGGTGAGGCGATGCGGAAATGGACTTCGGTGGCGCCCGCATCGCGCATCATCTTCACGATCTTCTTCGAGGTGGTGCCGCGCACCAGGCTATCGTCGATCAGGATGATGCGCTTGCCGGCGATGGCGGCGCGGTTGGCCGAATGCTTCATGCGCACGCCAAGTTCGCGCACGCTCTGGGTCGGCTGGATGAACGTGCGGCCGACATAGTGATTACGGATGATGCCGAGTTCGAACGGGATGCCCGACTGGCGGGAATAGCCGAGCGCGGCAGGAACGCCGGAGTCCGGGACCGGCACGACCACGTCGGCGTCCACATGGGTCTCGCGGGCGAGCTCTTCGCCCATGCGCTTGCGGGTGTCATAGACCGAACGGCCGGCGACCACCGAGTCCGGACGCGCGAAATAGATATATTCGAAGATGCAGGGACGGGGGGGCTGCGGGGCGAACGGCTTGTGGCTCTGGGCGCCATTCTCGTCGAAGACCACGACTTCGCCGGGCTCGATGTCGCGGATGTATTTGGCGCCGATGATGTCGAGGGCACAGGTTTCCGAGGCGAGGATCGGACAGCCGTCGAGTTCGCCGAGCACCAGCGGGCGGATGCCGAGCGGGTCGCGGGCGCCGACCAGTTTTTTGTTGGTTAGCGACACCAGCGCATAGGCGCCTTCGATGGCACGCAGCGCTTCGATGTAACGGTCGAGAAAACGGTTCCGCTTGGAATGCGCGACCAGATGCAGGATCACCTCGGTATCGGTGGTCGACTGCATCATCGCGCCGTTCCTGACGAGCTCGCGGCGCAGGGTCAGGCCGTTGGTGAGGTTGCCGTTATGGGCGACGGCGAAGCCGCCGGCGTTCAGTTCGGCGAACAGCGGCTGCACGTTGCGAAGAATGGTTTCGCCGGTCGTGGAATAGCGGGTGTGGCCGATGGCCGTGTTGCCGGGCAGGCGCTCGATCACCTCGCGGCGGGAGAAGGTGTCGCCGACAAGGCCGAGACGGCGTTCGGAGTGGAAGCGACGGCCGTCGAAAGCGACGATGCCGGCGGCTTCCTGGCCGCGATGCTGCAGGGCATGCAGGCCAAGGGCAGTGATGGCAGCGGCCTCTGGATGGCCGTAGATGCCGAAAACGCCGCATTTTTCACGCAGCATGTCGCCGGAAAGATCGTCGTTCACGTCGTAGCTGGTATGGGCTGCGCCGTCGTCGAATGAATTCTGCATCGGGTTTACCGCGCCTCTGTTGTCGCGAGCCGTGCAACGCACGAAATCTCGCGCAGTCAGTTCAAGCTCGGGACAAATCAGCGTCCCGCGGGTTTGTCGATCAGCTTCTTCAAGCTGTCGCGTGCCGGCTTAGAATAGCCATCGTTTCCACCCGGAGCGTCCGGCGCCGCTTCCGTCGACTCGTCTTCAGGCTTGTTCTTCTTGAACTTCTTCAAAATGGTGTTTTCAGGGTCATCCGGCAAGAGCGCCATCAACCAGTTTCCGGTGGATTCCAGCACCACGCGCGACTTGGCACCGGTGACCCAGTCCGGACGCTGCTTCTCCGGCACCAGCCAGGTGAAGAACAGGAATGCAACCACGACGATCAGCATGCCGCGGGCGAGGCCGAACAGGAAGCCGAGGGTGCGGTCGAGGGCGCCGATACGCGAGTCCAGGATCATGTCCGAGATGCGCACGGTGATGATGGAAACGACGATCAGCGTCAGCACGAACAGGCCGCCGATGGTGGCGGCGGTGGCGATGGTGTCGTTGGCGATATAGGATTTTGCGGACGGAAGTACCTTCGGAAACGCGTAGAGCGTCACCAGTGCCGCGGCACCCCAGGCGGCGATGGACAGGATCTCGCGCATGAAACCGCGGACCATCGCGAGCAGGCCGGAGATCAGCATCACGCCGAGCAGGACAAGGTCGAGAATGGTAATCGGCATCGTCGGGTCGTATCCGCTCGGTCAGAAATGCGAATCGGCAGCGCGGCTGCCGGGGCAGGTGACGTTGATATGGCACGGTTCACACAGGTGGAAAACCGCCTGTGAGCCGCGCCGCACATCATTGTTCCGCTTCGCATAAAGAACCTGAACGAAGCGTTGCGTGCGTGTCACGCTTTGATGCGTAGGGGTCTCTATAGCGGCCCGAGACGGCGGGGTCACGCAGCCGTCATCCATTCTCGCGGCGGAAACGGGCAGGCGGGGCGTTTTTCTCGCTTTGTGTTGTATTGCCGCCATCGCGTGCCGGCTTGACGCCGCGGGCGGCGATGTCGGCGACCAATGTCGTGAGATTGCCGATGGAATTGAGCGTGAGCCCGGCATCGCCGCCGGCGTCGCCGCGTGCGGCTTCCGGCAGCACCGCGCGGCCGAAGCCGAGCTTGGCCGCTTCCTTCAGCCGTGCGGAGGTTTGCGCGACCGGGCGAACGGCGCCGGACAGCGAGATTTCGCCGAAATAGACGGCGTCCGTGGGCAATGGCGCATTGCAGAGGGACGAGACAAGGGCGGCAGCCGCCGCCATATCGGCAGCGGGCTCGTTGATGCGCAGGCCGCCGGCGACGTTGAAATAGACGTCATAACCGGAGAGCTTGACGCCGCAATGCGCTTCCAGCACGGCGAGCACCATGGAGAGGCGCGACGAGTCCCAGCCGACGACGGCACGCCGGGGGGTGCCGAGGGTCGTCGCAGCAACCAGAGCCTGAAGTTCCACCAGCACCGGGCGGGTGCCCTCCATGCCGGCGAACACGGCGGTGCCAGGCGAGCCCAGATCGCGATCTGACAGGAACAGTTCCGAGGGATTGGAGACTTCGCGCAGGCCGAGGCCGGTCATCTCGAACACGCCGATCTCGTCGGTCGGCCCAAAACGGTTCTTCACCGCGCGCAGAATGCGGAACTGTTGTGAGCCTTCGCCCTCGAAGGACATCACGGCATCGACCATGTGCTCGACCACACGCGGGCCGGCGATCTGGCCGTCCTTGGTGACATGGCCGACCAGGATGATGGTGGCGCCGGTTTTCTTGGCGAAACGGATGAGCGCCTGCGCGGAGGCGCGGACCTGGGTGACGGTGCCGGGCGCCGACTCTACCGTGTCGGTCCACATGGTCTGGATCGAGTCGATCACGATCAGCCGCGGCACGGTGCCCTCGGACAGCGTGGCGACGATGTCTTCCACGGAGGTCTCGGAGGCGAGCTGCACCGGCGCATTGGCAAGCCCGAGCCGTGCCGCACGCAGCCGCACCTGCGCCACGGCCTCTTCGCCGGAGATATAGACGACGCGGTGGCCGGCCTTGGCCATCATGCTTGTGGCCTGGGTCAGCAGCGTCGATTTGCCGATGCCCGGATCGCCGCCGATCAGGATGATCGAGCCGCGCACGAAGCCGCCGCCGGTGACGCGGTCGAGTTCGCCCATGCCAGAGGGAATGCGCGGCGCGTCCTGGCTGGTGCCGGTGAGGCTTTCGAGGTTGAAAGTACGCCCTTTGCGCTTGCTGCGCGCGCTGACGGGAATTGCTGTGGCGCTGTCTTCGGCGGCGAGCGTGTTCCACTCTCCGCAGGCCTCGCACTTGCCCTGCCATTTGGAATAGGCAGCGCCGCAATTCTGGCAGACGAAGGACGCGGCGGATTTAACCATGGATGGAATCGCTTTCGGGTGGGCTCGGTGGTGGCGGCACTCTAGTCGGAGAATGACGCTTCGTCGATCTTGTTTTGTTCTCTTTGTGTATACCTTCGCTCTGGTGGACGTTGCTGGTCCGCTAGCCATTGTCACGAACTCGTTTGGCCGGAGCAGCCAGCGTCTGTCGTATGTTGCCGAGGCCGGTTGAGACGTTGTTGCGGGCGGTGCGGACGCTGTTCGATCGGCATCCATGGTGCTTGAGGCACGGGCTTGGGGGGATGCGTCCTTCCGCATGATGCCAGACCGGAGAAGGCAGATGCAGCGACGCAAGGTTTGGATCGCCACGGCATGGCTCGGTCTCTCGATTGCGATCGTGGGCTACCCGGCCGGGGCAGCGGCTGCGACGGTGGTGGCGCTCGGCGCCAGCAACACCTTCGGGAAGGGCGTTGCGCGCAATCAATCCTATCCGGCCCAGCTCGAAGCGTTGCTGCGTGCAAGAGGATTGTCGGCGCGCGTGATCAATGCCGGCATCAATGGCGATACGACCGCGGGCATGCTCGCCCGGCTCGACCGCGCCGTACCGAAGGGCACGGCCGCGGTCATCCTGCAGCCCGGCGGCAATGACCGACGCAAGGGCAGCGGTGCGGACCGCGCCGGCAATATCGCGGAAATCGAGAAGCGCCTGCGCGCGCGTGGCATCGGTGTCGTGATGCTGGAGAATTCTGCGCTGCGCGGTCTGCCGCATCAGGCCGATGGCCAGCATCTGACGCCCGAGGGCTATCGCATGCTTGCCGAAAGTCTGGTGTCGCAGGTCGCGGGGGCGTTGGGTCGGTAGTCAAACGAGATCACCGACGATGCCGCGAAACCGCATCTTTCCTGTCATCCGATCTTAAGCACGTTCGTCAAGGTAAATAACAACTGCGCGTTGACCGGTGATGCCGCTCATTTAAGTCTCGCGTCCGAGAGCGATCCGAACTCGTTTTGCACACGGCTTTCGCCACAGGACACGATCATGAAAAAATCCATTATTGCAGCAATCGTTGCCGTCGCCGGCATGGCGATCCCCAGCATGGCTCAGGCCGGCTGCACCACCTGCTATCAGCCGCAGGTGATCCCGCCGCAATATCGCACGGTGGAGCGCACCGTGATGGTGTCGCCAGGTCGCACCGTGCGCCATCATCGTCCGGCGCAGTACCGCACCGTGATGGTGCCGAAGACCGTGATGGTCGCCCCGGCGCGCACCGAATATCGCCGCATCCCGGCGCGCTATGCCACCCAGCAGCGCACCGTGCAGGTCGCCCCGGCACAGGTCTATTACGCACCGGTTCAGGTCGGTTGCTCGACCTGTAATCGCGGCTTCAGTTTCGGCTCCAGCTACGAAAGCTACGGCTATGGCGCGGGCTACGGTTATGGTGGTGGCTACGGTCGCTACGGCTACTGAGACGACTGCGCAGCTTTGACGATCCATCGGCCGCCGCAAGGCGGTCGATTTGTTTTTGGTGAGTGATTTCAGATCAAGCGCAGTCCGGACAGCACCATGCTGGCGCCCGCCACGAGCACGATGACGTCCATGATGCGCCGGAAAGTCTCCACGCTGAGTTTCAGCACATAACGCTTGGCGATGAAGGCGCCTGACATCAGCGAGGCGCCGGCGATCAGGCCTTTCACCAGCACCTCGAGATCAAGCGCGCCGAAGCGCTGGAAGGTGACGGATTTGCTGAGATAGAGGCCGAGCGAACTTGCGGCCTCGGTGGCGAGGAAAGCGCCCTTGGCGAGGCCATAGAACAAAAACAACGGTACGCTGAGCGGACCGCTGGAGACGACGATGCCGGTGACATAGCCGATGATGGCGCCGCCGAGCGCGAGCTGCCAAAGGCCGATGGTGAAGGAGCGCTTTGCCAGCCAATGCCGCAACGGCACCATGGCGATGAAGAACACGCCGATGGTGAGATCGACCGCCTGCGACGGCAGCACCAGCAGCGTGCGCGCACCGAGAGCTGCGGCGGGGATGCCGGTGATCGAATAAGCAAAGGTGGCGCGCCAGTCGATCTCGCGCCACCAGGCCATGATGCGCGAGAGATTGGCCATGACCGCAGCGACGGCCATGATCGGCACCGCTTGCCTGGGGCCGAACTCGTAGACCAGCACCGGCATCAGCATGATCGACGAGCCGGTGCCGACGATGCCGGAAATGGTGCCGGCCAGCAGGCCGACCGCGCAAACGAAGATGAAGGACAATTCAGGCTCCGGCGCTGGAACGGGCGCGGAATTCAGCACGATTCCCGGCGTCGGTCACCTGTTGACGGGTTGTCAATGCAGCTTTGCCAAGGTCCGCCGGTACGGGCGGGTATGACATATGAATGCAGGCGATGTTCTCACATGGGCGCCGATGCGCGGCATTCGCAAACCGCGACGGCTCTGGTTGATCGCCGCGCTGGCATTGGCTGTCGTTCTGACGGCGCCGCTGCTGCTGGTCGATGTGCCACCGGTGCTGGACTATCCCAACCATCTCGCGCGGATGTTCGTGCTGGCGCATCCGCACGATGCCGCCCTGTCGCAGATGTACGCACCGCATTGGCGACTGGTGCCGAATCTCGGCATCGATGTCATCGGCACCGGATTGCTGAAGCTCACCGAAGTCCATACGGGCGGCCGTATCTTGCTGGCGTTGAGTCTGCTGGCCCCCGTGATCGGCGTCACGCTGTATCATCGCGTCGTTTTTGGATGCGCGAGTCTGTGGCCGTTGGCCTCGGGTCTTGTCGCCTGCAGCGCGGTCTTTCTGCTCGGCTTCATGAATTTCCTGCTCGCGCTCGGACTTGCCTTTGCGGGGGCTGCGGGCTGGATCGCGCTACGCCGCCGTGTTGCGCTTTACTGGGTGGCGGTCGCCGGCGCGGCGACGGCTGCTGCGACGTTTCTCTGCCACATCTTCGGAGTGGCTCTGCTGGCGCTGCTGATCGTTTCCGAGGAAGCGGCGCGGTTGTATCGGCTGCGCGGCGCCGGGCGTCCCGTCATGCACGAGGCGACCCGCGTCGGGGGCGCCCTGATCGTCATGCTTGCTCCGGCCTTGCTGTTCTATCTCGCCAGTCCGTTGTCGGACACACCGGCGCTGCCGGGACGCTGGCGCGGCTGGGACAAACTGCTGGCCGTGATGTCGCCCTTCATGACCACGAATGTCGATCTCAGCATGCTGACATTGCTCGGCTTTGTCGCGTTCCTGCTGCTCACCTGGCGCAGCATGGCGGTTGCACCTGCATTCCCGCTGAGCCTGTTCACGCTGGTCGTCGTGTTTCTCGTCGCGCCGTCCACGATCAAGGGTGGGACCTTCGTGGACATTCGCCTGATGCTGATGATCGTCCTTCTGGTCTTCGCTGGATCGTCACCGCGTCTTCGGCACGGTCCCGCCATGCTGGCCGTCTCTTTCTTCGTCGTGCTGATCGTGGTTCGGACGGGGCATCTGGCATGGAGCTGGACCGGACATCGCGCCGATCTTGCCGACGTTCGCGCGGCAATCGCCGATGTGGCACCCGGCACGAAGGTTCTGGTGGCGCGTGGTCATCGCGGCAACGATACGGAGACTACGGTGCCCACGCGGGCATTGCCGGGCGTCTATCGCCTCGACGGCCATCTCGGCGCGCTGCTGGCGATCGAGCGCAAGGCATTTTGGCCGTTGATGTTCGCCGATCCCGCGCAGCAGCCGGTCGAGGTGCGGCCACCCTACAGGGCGATCGCGCAATCGCCGGGCGAGCCGATCGATCTGCCCGTGCTGCAGGGGGATGACAGGGAAGCGCCGAGCTATATCAGGAACTGGCGCAGCAAGTTTGCGCAGGTGCTGCTGATCGATCCGCCATCGCCGCTGCCGGTAATCGACGGGCTATCGCCCGTCCATGTCGGGACCTATGCCGTGCAGTACCGGGTCGTGCCGCGGCCTTGAATGGCCTCAGCCTTCGCCGCCTTTATAAACCCGCCGATATCGCCGCCCCAGGCTCGTCAGCACCTCATAGGCGATCGTGCCGAAGTGATGTGCGAGGTCGTTCACCGTAAGGCCTTCGCCAATCAGCGTGGCGAGATGGCCGCGCCGGGCGGCGTTCTCCGGCAGGTCCGTGATATCAGCCGCGATCAGATCCATGGAGATGCGGCCGGCGACCGGGCAGCGCTGGCCGGCGATCACGACCTCCGCGCCTCGCGTGCCGTCACCGCTGCCGGCCGCGCGAAAATAGCCATCGGCATAGCCCGCCGCGATAATGGCAAGGCGGGTCGGGCGGCGCGCGGTCCAGGTGGCGCCGTAACCCACGGTGTCGCCGCGGGCCACATCACGGGTCTGGATGATGCGCGCTTTCAGGTCAATCACCGGCAGCATGGGATTGGCGGCTTCCGGTGTCGGATTGACACCGTAGATCGCAGCGCCCGGACGCACCATGTCGAACATGTAGCTCGGGCCGAGATAGATGCCGGACGAATTGGCGAGCGATGACGTGATCCCGGAGAACAGATGCGAGATCTCACGGAAGGCGCCGACCTGTTTCGGATTCATGGGACTGTTCAGTTGCTCGGCGCAGGCGAGGTGGCTGATCACCAGCGTGAAACCGTGATTGCCGGAGGCAATGCGCGGTGCGAGGCTTTGTGCTTCCGCAATCGACAGGCCGAGCCGGCTCATACCAGTGTCCACATGCACGCCGGCACCGCCGGCCCAGCCGGTGCGACGGCAGAACATGTCCCATTCGGCGAGTTCGTCCAAAGAGCCGATCACCGGCTGCGCCTTGATGGCGGCAAGGGTGTCGCCGGAATGCGGAGACAGGCCGTTGAGCACATAGATGGCAGCGTCCGGCGCGGCCGTGCGCGCAGCGTGGGCTTCGTCGACGGTGGCGACGAAGAAGGTCCTGCAGCCGGCCTTGGCCAGCGCCGGCACCACGCGGTCGATGCCGCAGCCATAGGCATCGGCTTTGACTGCCGCGCCGCATTCGGCGGGGACGCTGGCCTTTTCCAGCTTGCGCCAGTTGGCGGCGATGGCGTCGAGATCGATGGTGAGGATGCCGGTGGCCGTCGGATCGAGTTCGGTGGTGGTTTCGGTCATCACTGGTTCTCACAGAAAGTCGTCATGGCCGTTCGTCGCGCCGTCCACGTTCCCCCGCGAGGGACGGCGTGGATGCGCGGAACAAGCCGGCCATGACGGCGAGAATAACACGGTGTGAGCTATTGGCAGCGTTGGTCCATTCGCCGCCGCGACCAAATCACTCGTGGGGCACGGGCATGTATTGGTCGTCCGCGAGATCGCTGAAGCGCGTGAACTGACCCTCGAATTGCAGGGGAACCGTACCGGTGGGCCCATGTCGCTGCTTGGCGACAATCACCTCGGCCTTGCCGTGTACGGCATCCATCTCAAACTTCCACTTCTCGTGCTCCGGTGTGCCCATTTTGGGCTCTTTGGCCTGCAGATAGTATTCTTCGCGATAGACGAACATCACCACGTCGGCGTCCTGCTCGATCGATCCGGATTCGCGGAGGTCGGCGAGCTGCGGGCGCTTGTCATCACGATTTTCGACCTGGCGCGAGAGCTGCGACAGGGCGATGATGGGAACGTTGAGCTCCTTCGCCAGCGCCTTCAGGTTCGTCGTGATCTCGGTGACTTCCTGCACGCGGTTGTCCGACCGCTTGCCGGAGCCCTGCAAGAGCTGGATGTAGTCCACCATGATGACATCGAGGCCCTTTTGCCGCTTCAGGCGGCGGGCGCGGGCGGTGAGCTGCGAGATCGACAGGCCGCCGGTTTCGTCCACATACAGCGGCAGGTTTTGCAGCCTGATGGTGTAGTCGCGGATCTTGTCGAACTGGTCCTGGGTGATGCCGCCGCGGCGGATGGCGCTCGAGGAAATCTCGGTCTGCTCGGCGAGAATACGGGTGGCAAGCTGTTCGGCCGACATTTCGCAGGAGAAGAAGCCGACCACGCCGCCATTGACGGTCTTGTTGGTGCCGTCGGCTTGCAGCTCGGCCTGATAGGCCGCGGCGATATTGTAGGCGATGTTGGTGGCGAGCGAGGTCTTGCCCATGGCGGGGCGGCCGGCCAGCACGATCAGGTCCGAACGTTGTAAGCCGCCCATGCGGGCGTCGAGATCGCGCAGGCCGGTGGAGATGCCAGACAGTTTGCCGTCGCGCTGATAGGCATTGGCGGCCATGTCGAGGGCGGTGGTCATCGCCTGCGAGAAACGCTGGAAGCCGCCGTCATAGCGGCCGGCTTCGGCAAGCTCATAGAGTCGGCGCTCGGCGTCCTCGATCTGGGCGCGCGGAGCGAAATCCACCGGCGCATCATAGGCCACATTGACCATGTCCTCGCCGACGCCAATCAGCTGGCGGCGGATCGCGAGGTCGTAAATGGTGCGGCCGTAGTCCTGCGCATTGATGATCGTGGTCGCCTCGGCGGCGAGGCGGGCGAGATATTGTGCGACGGTCATGCCGCCGAGATCGGCATCGGCGGGCAAGAAGGTCTTCAGCGTCACGGGGGTGGCGATCTTGCCGGCGCGAATGATGCTGGCGGCGGTGTCGAAAATCGTCTGGTGCAGCGGCTCGTAGAAGTGTTCGGGCTTGAGGAAGTCCGAGACGCGGTAGAACGCGTCGTTGTTGACCAGCATGGCGCCCAGCACGCCCTGTTCGGCCTCGATGTTATGCGGCGCACTGCGATAAGCGGGCGTTGCCACGTCCGGGGCGAGCTTGAGAACGTTGGAATCGGGTGCGGCCATGTTGCTCGCTGTTTTTCTTCGAAGGAGACGGATGCGCGGCCCCGGACATAAGCGCGTCAGCGCGGGCGGGGGGAAGCATGCCGTCACCTTATGCACGATTCCCACCGGTGCTTGGAGGAATTCGACGGCAACGATCAATCCGCCCTTGACGGGGGCCGGTTGGCATGTGGATCGCGATCCTCAATACCGTTTTAACGGGACCTGGAAAATTGTGCGGCCAGCCTGAACCGGACTGCGATTTGTCTCACTTATAACAAGAAGTGGGATTGCAGTTGAGCCACACTTGGAACCAGTCATGGAGTCGGGTGTTGGGATGACAACCACAGGAATCGAGAGGCGGACAGGTCGATGGATCAGCGTCAGCCGTTTTCGGCGACCGACGATAATACATGGTTATCCGACCTGATCGCCGGTTTTGCGCGCACGGAAGAGTTGCGCGGCCAATCATGCAGCCCTGCCATCATCTCAGCCGCCAAGGCGCGGCTCGAGCGGCCGGCTAATGTCCGTCGATCGCAAACGGCTCACCGTGCCGAGCTTCTCGAACTTTCTTTCTGAAAGCTACTCGCCCGCCATCTGCAGCTTGGGCGATATCGCCCGCTCGACCGCGGCAAGACGAGCTTCCTCGCGGCTGATGTAGTCGCGGGTGAATGGCACCACGTCCTGGCGGCGCGTGAGCTGGATCTGGAAGTTCATCATGTTCTGCTTGCGGAACGACATTTCTGACGACGCCAGGTAAAACTCCCACATCAAGGCGAACCGCTCGTCATAGAGCTGCACGGCTTCCTCGCGCCGTGCCATGAAGCGCTCGCGCCAGGCTTTCAACGTCTCGGCATAATGCAGGCGCAGGATCTCGATGTCCGAGATCAGCAGACCCGCGCGTTCGATTGCCGGAAGCACTTCGGAAAGGGCGGGGATATAGCCGCCGGGGAAAATATACTTGGCGATCCACGGATTGGTGATGCCGGGACCTTCGGGGCGCCCGATGGAATGCAGCACCATCACGCCGTCCGGGCTCAACAGCTCCGCACAGCGCTTGAAGAAAGTGTCGTAATGATCGACGCCGACATGCTCGAACATGCCGACCGAAACGATGCGGTCGAACGGGCCGGGAACGTCGCGATAATCCTGCAGAACGAACTTGGCGCGGTCGGAGAGCTCCTTCTCCGTGGCGCGGGCATTGGCGACCTCCAGCTGCTCGGTGGAGAGCGTGACACCGGTGACCTGGGCGCCGGTCATTTCGGCAAGGTACAGGCCGAGCCCACCCCAGCCGGAGCCAATATCGAGAACGCGCTGATCTTTTTCGATCAGCAGCTTGGCGGCGAGGTGGCGCTTCTTGGCGAGCTGGGCTTCGTCGAGGCTGGTCGCCGAATTCTCGAAATAGGCGCAGCTATATTGCCGGTCGGGATCGAGGAAGAGCGAATAGAGGCGGGCGTCGAGATCGTAATGGTGGGCCACGTTATTTCGCGACCGCTGCCGCGGATTGAACTGCTGGGCGTGGCGAAGGAAGTAGCGTGCCCAATGCTGCAGCCTGGCCCAGCGCGGGGACATATCGGGCTGGGAGAGAGCGATGGCGAGGAGATCGGCAATCGTGCCGCGCTCCATCGTCAGCTCGCCTTCCATATAGAGTTCGCCGAGGGCGAGCTCGGGGTCGAATAGCAGTCGGCGCTGGGCCGCGGCGCTTCCGAAGCGGACGACAACCGGGGCCCCCGTACCGTCGCCGCAAACGAACGACTTGCCGTCAGCGGTTATAAATGTGAGCGCGCCACGGCGGATGTAACGGCCCAGGACGAATGATAGCAGACGATCCATCGAAGCCACTCCAATGATCCGATCGCGTGCCCGGCACAGCAGCGTAACCAAACGCCCCGCACGAGATCAACTGTCTCCCGAGTGTCATGATGATAGGTATGTCCATCCGGCCTCGCCAATGCGCTTGCCGCATTGCCGCCATACAATTTGCAGCGATCACGGTTTCGCGCACAGCCTTGCGACGCCGGGTCGCTTCCATTCGCAGCGCATTCGGCTACAAGAGATTCGGGTTAGATGAATTGTTATTTCGGGAGATTGAAATGTTGAGCCGAGCGCTCAGTTTAGCGACGGCGATGCTTCTGATTGGCTTCGCGACACCTTCCTCCCTCATTGCTCCCGCATCCGCCCAGAACCTCGAAGCCGGCAAGTCCCCGGCGCAGCTGTTCAATGGCAATTGTGGCGTTTGCCACAAGAGTGCCCGGGGCCTGCTAAAGAGCGTGCCGCCTGGGCAATTGCCCGGCTTTTTGCGCCAGCACTACACAACCAGCAGCGACATGGCGAAAGCCATGAGCGCCTATGTGATCGCCAACGGCTCCGGCGGCGGCGGTCGTCGCGGCAATGATGATGGCTTGACACGCCAGGGCCGCGAACTCAGCCGCGAGCAGGCGCCGGCGTCAGGTGAGGCTGCTCCGGCGGGCCGCCAGCGCCCCGCTGCTGCCCAACGTCAGCAGGCGCAACCCGGCCCCGATGGTGTGCCGCCCGCCGAGCAGCCGCCGCGTCGTAGCCGCGCCAAGCGTCAGCCGCCAGCCGAGACTGCTCCGGCCGGCGAGGCGCAGGCCCCTGCCGCCGCGGAGACCGAGCGCCCGTCCGACCAGAAGCAAAAGACCGGTCAGAAAAAGCGCCGTCATCAGGAAGAGCCGAAAGCGGACACCGCCAAGGACGAGCCGAAACCAGAGGTCAAGCCCGAGGCCGACAAGGCCGAGCCGGCGAAGGAAACTGCGCCGGCGAAACCGGCCGAAGCACCCAAGCCGGTGGAAGCGGCCACGCCGGAGCCAAAGCCCGAGACGTCGCCCGCAACCCGCGCCGATCCCGTACCGGCGGTGACGCCGGCCCCGAAAGAGCCTGAGCCGACCGCTCCGGCACCGGCTTCGCCGCCACCCGCAGCGGCGCCGTCGCCAGAACCGGCCAAGCCGGACGCACAGTAACGAAGATAGAGCGACAAACAAAAAAGCCCGGCCGTGAGGCCGGGCTTTCTGTTTGGACCGGATGACTTCGGCTTAGCCGTTGTCTTCGTCGTTGCCCTGGGCTTCCGGATCGAAGAACTCACCGGCAGCGGCGAGAGCCTCGGCGGCGGCGTCCTGATCTTCCTGGCGGGTCGAGATGTCTTCGCCGCGGTTGATGCGCTCGGCTTCAGCCTCGGAGCGGGCCACAGTGACGCTGACATTGACTTCGACTTCCGGATGCACGGCGATGGCGATCGCGTGCTGGCCGATGGTCTTGATCGGGGCGTCGAGCAGAACCTGGCTGCGGGAGAAGGTGACGCCATCGGCTTCGAACGAAGCAATGATGTCGCGCACCGAAACCGAGCCGAACAGCTGGCCGGTTTCCGATGCCTGGCGGATGACGACGACGTTGCGGCCGTCGATCTGCTCGGCAACCTTGGTGGCCTCGCCCTTGGCCTTGATGTTGTTGGCCTCGAGTTCGGCCTTCATGCCATCATACTTGGCGCGGTTGTCGGCGGTGGCGCGCAGCGCCTTGCCGCGCTTGAGCAGGAAGTTGCGGGCATAGCCGTCCTTGACGCGAACGACTTCGCCCATCTGGCCGAGCTTGGCGACGCGTTCCAGCAGAATGACTTCCATTTTCGATCTCCTTTGATGTGTTCGATTGATGTGAATTGAAGTGAAGCTATGTCAGGCCGCCGTCTCTGGTGGCTGACGTTCGCCGAGACGCCGGCGAAATCCGAAAAAGGCATCGGCAAGGCCGAGACAGGCCATCACGAGCATCGGCCAGCCGAGCACCAGCACCATCGCGTAGATGAGGCTGAGTACGAGTGTGCGGCTGCGCATGCCGATCGTGAGCGCATGCAGCGTGGCGAAGCCGGTGAGAGCGTAGGCCATCAGCAGGGTCGCCGAGACGATTTGCGCGAACATGCCGACGATGCCGCCGAGGAAGGTCAGTGCAATCGCGACACACAGCGCCACCAATGTCATCGGGGGCAGCGCGAGGGTGCGCAGATCCGGCCACGGCCGCTTGAGTCGGCCGGAGGTCGATGTGATGCGGCCGGCCAGCCAGAGATTGAGCGTCAGCGTGATGATGGCGACCACCGATGCGGCAGGCGGTGCGATCATCGCGATAGCGGCGGCGATGTTGTCGGTATCGCCTTCGGTGCGGCCCGTCATGATGCGCGCGAAGGAGCGCTTGAGTGCCCCGAGAATGGTTTCGCTGTCGGTGCCGAGGGTGAGCAGTGCAGCCATCGTGGTGATGGAGGCGAAAACCGCGATCCACAGCAGGATGCGGCCGATCGGATACCACTCCATCGCAGGGCCGGAGTTGCCGGTCACCGAGGCAGGGGCCTCGACGGGCCGGCCGAGCAGCGCGAGATGGCCGAGCCACCAGGCGGGCAGTGCGATGGTGACGGCGAAAATGGCGAGATAGCCCATGCCGAACAGCAGGCCGAGTGAGGTCGCAGCGGCAATGCCGCCGATCGTGGCCGTCATCGGTCCCCAGCCGAGGCAGGCAACCATCAGCGGCAGCGGGGCGAGATAGAACAGGAATATGGAGATCAGCGCGCCCGAAACGATCGAGGCGAACATCACCGCAGAAGCGGCGCCAGCGGCAAGCGCGATCAGGAGACTGGAGATCATCAGCTGTCCCGCCCCCTTTGAGCGGTTAGGAGCATTTCGCCCCAACCATCGGCGACCGGACGACCCGGAAGCCTTATGAGTTTTCATCGGTCATTCCGGGGCGGTTCGACGCCGAAGGCGGCGGGCCGAACCCGGAAACTTGCAGAGTTTTAGCCAGGTCGAGGTTCCGGGTTCGTCTGCAAGAGCAGACGCCCCGGAACGACGGAGTTTGTTAGCGGATCACGTAGGGCAGCAGGCCGAGGAAGCGGGCGCGCTTGATGGCACGGGCCAGCTCGCGCTGCTTCTTGGCGGACACGGCCGTGATGCGGCTCGGCACGATCTTGCCGCGCTCGGACACGTAACGCATCAGCAGCTTGCTATCCTTGTAATCGATCTTCGGCGCATTGGCGCCCGTGAACGGGCAGGTCTTGCGGCGACGGAAGAACGGACGACGTGCACCAGCTTCAGCCATTAATCTTACTCCTCAACCGATGCATCTTCGTCGCGGCCACGGCGCGGGCCACGCTCGCCACGGAAACCGCCGTCGCGGTCGCCACGGAAGCCGCCACCCGGACGGTCGTCGCGCTCACGATCGCGATCGGCCTTGCGCATCATCGCCGACGGACCTTCCTCGTGCTCTTCCACGCGGACGGTCAGATAGCGGATGACGTCTTCATTGATGCGCTCCTGGCGCTCGATCTCGACGATCGCCGAAGACGGCGCGTCGATGTTGAGCAGCACGAAGTGCGCCTTGCGGTTCTTGTTCATGCGGTAGGTGAGGGAACGCACGCCCCAGTTCTCGGTCTTGGTGATCTTGCCACCAGCGCCTTCGACGATACCGTTGATCTGCGCGGTGAAATCTTCCACCTGCTGTGCGCTCGCGTCCTGACGCGCGAGGAAGACATGCTCGTAAAGAGCCATGGGAGTCCTTTCCAGTGTTGGCGCGTCACCCGGCGGCAAGCCCTTCGAACCCTTCGGAAAGGACTCGACTGCTCAGAAGGCGGAAGCACGGGACGACGGGCCGACTGGCCCTATCTCAACATAATCTGTGAATGGATTGTGCTGCGACCGTCCGTTCAGCTCCCGGCCGGGATCTGCGGATCGGAGCCTTATACGGATTTTTGCCGCGATGGCAAGAGAAAGGGACGCGAAAGCGCCGGTTTGGCGGGTATTCCGGCGGCCGGCGCCGGGAAGACGGTTCTGGCGCTGCAGCTTGACATTCGGTGTCATGCCAGTGTCTTACGGCGCACGTTTTCAGCAGTTTAACCGAAAAAGCGAGACCGGGGCGAGCCGATGACCGCAGCATTCACATTTCCCGGGCAGGGTTCCCAGGCCGTCGGTATGGGCAAGGCCCTGGCGGAGGCGTTTCCTGCAGCCAGGGCGGTCTTCGACGAGGTCGATTCGGCGCTCGGCGAGAAGCTGACTGCCATCATCTGGGACGGCCCGGCCGAGACCCTGCAGCTGACCGAGAACGCGCAGCCGGCTTTGATGGCTGTCTCGCTCGCTACCATGCGCGTGCTGGAAACCGAGGCCGGTATTTCCCTGTCCAAGGATGCGGCTTTCGTGGCCGGCCATTCGCTCGGCGAATATTCGGCGCTGGCGGCTGCCGGCAGTCTTTCGATCAGCGACGCCGCCCGTCTGCTGCGGACCCGCGGGCAGGCCATGCAGAAGGCCGTGCCGGTGGGCGTCGGCGCCATGGCCGCGCTGCTGGGCATGGACTATGACGCCGCCGTTGCCGTCGCCGAAGAGGCCGCGCAGGGACAGGTCTGCCAGGCCGCCAACGACAATGGCGGCGGCCAGGTCGTGGTGTCCGGCGACAAGGCCGCCGTGGACCGCGCCGTGGAGATCGCTAAGGCCAAGGGCGCCAAGCGCGCGATGCTGTTGCCGGTGTCGGCGCCGTTCCATTGCAGCCTGATGCAGCCGGCGGCCGATGTGATGGCCGAGGCGCTGGCCAAGGTCACCATCAACAAGCCTGCCGCGCCGCTGGTGTCCAACGTGCTGGCTTCCGCGATCACCGATCCCGACGAGATTCGCCGCCGCTTGATCGAGCAGGTCACGGGCACCGTGCGCTGGCGCGAGTCGGTGGCTTATATGGCGGGGCAGGGGGTGACGCGTTTCCTCGAGATCGGCGCCGGCAAGGTGCTGAGCGGTCTCGTGAAACGTATCGCGGATGGCGCTGTCGGCGTTGCCGTCGGCGGTCCCAATGACATTGCCGCAGCGAAGGATGCGATCAGCGCGAGCTAGGCTCCGTTCTTCACCTCTCCCCGGTGGGTGAGGGGATCGGAGCGTCGCTGCTCTTTAAGAGATGGGCTTTGGCTTAGGGCCACATGGAGAATCTGATGTTCGATTTGACTGGCAAGACTGCGCTCGTCACCGGCGCCACGGGCGGCATCGGCGGCGCGATCGCGACCGCACTGCATGCGCAAGGCGCCACCGTTGCGCTCTCCGGCACCCGCCGCGAGGCGCTGGAAGCGCTGGCTGCCAAGCTCGGCGACCGCACTCATGTGCTGCCCTGCAATCTTTCCGAGGCGGCCGAAGTCGAAGAATTGGTTCCGTCGGCCGAAAAGGCGATGGGGCAGCTCGACATTCTGGTCGCCAATGCCGGCATCACCCGCGACAATCTGTTCGTGCAGCTGCGCGACGAGGATTGGGACAATGTCATCAACGTCAATCTGACGTCGACTTTCCGTCTCGCCCGGGCTGCTACCAAGCTGATGATGCGCAAGCGTTTCGGTCGCATCATCGCCATCACCTCGGTGGTGGGTGTCACCGGAAATCCCGGGCAGGGGAATTACACTGCTGCGAAAGCCGGCCTCATCGGCATGATGAAGACCCTCGGCGCCGAATACGCCAAGCGCGGCGTCACCGCCAACTGCATCGCGCCCGGTTTCATCGCCACGCCGATGACCGATGTGCTGAACGACAAGCAGCGCGAAACGATTCTGACCAAGGTGCCGGCGGGGCGTCTCGGCTCGCCCGAGGATATCGCTGCGGCGGCGGTTTATCTGGCCTCCAATGAAGCTGCCTATGTCACCGGACAGACCATTCACGTGAACGGCGGGATGGCCATGATCTAAGCTTGCGGGTTCCCGCAACGCCGTGATTCAATTGAGCTTTGGACGGTCGTCCCTGCATGTGGCAATGCCATGTGATGTGTGCTAATCGAGCGTCCAACGGTGGGGCAAAGAAGGCCATTGCAGGATGTTGAAACCCTGTATATTGGCGGGGCCGAGCCTACCGTTTTCGCGAGGCTCCGCCCGGGACGGCGGGGCCATTCCACACAGCGCGAGAGCGCTAAGGTTTAACGAGTTAAACGCTCCATGATGGCTCGTATCGTCTACGGACGAGCCTGGGTAACAAGCACGAGGTTGAAATGAGCGAGATTGGCGAGCGAGTGAAGAAGATCGTGGTCGAACACCTTGGTGTCGAGCCCGAGAAGGTGATCGATTCCGCGAGCTTCATCGATGATCTCGGCGCTGACAGCCTCGACACGGTCGAGCTCGTGATGGCGTTCGAAGAAGAGTTCGGCTGCGAGATTCCGGACGATGCTGCCGAGACGATTCTGACCGTCGGCGATGCGACCAAGTTCCTCGAGAAGAATGCCAAGAGCTAACTTCTTCGCGTGACACATTCTGAAGCCGGCGGGATCGCGTCGCTGCGGTCCTCCGGCTTCTTGCTGTGAAGCGCGGGAATTGGCTTTTGAAACAAGCTGTGGAGATGCAGATGAGGCGGGTAGTCGTCACGGGCCTGGGCATGGTGTCGCCATTGGGCTGCGGCGTCGAGCCGACCTGGAAGCGTATCCTCAATGCCGAGAGCGGCGCGAAGCGGATCGACACATTCGAGGTCGCCGACCTGCCGGCACAGATCGCCTGCATGATTCCGCGCGGCGATGGCAGCGCCGGTACTTTCAATCCCGATCAGTGGATGGAGCCGAAGGACCAGCGCAAGGTCGACGACTTCATCGTCTTCGCCATGTGCGCCGCCAAGCAGGCGCTCGACGATTCCAACTGGCATCCGACCAGCCACGAAGATCAGTGCAATACCGGCGTGCTGATCGGCTCGGGTATCGGTGGTCTCACCGGTATCGCCGAAACCGCAATCACACTGAAAGAACGTGGTCCGCGCAAGGTTTCGCCGTTCTTTATCCCTGGGCGCCTGATCAATCTGGCGTCAGGTTATGTCTCCATCGAACACGGCCTCAAGGGCCCCAACCATTCCGTCGTGACGGCATGCTCCACCGGCGCCCATGCGATCGGCGACGCCGCGCGCCTGATCGCACTCGGCGATGCCGAAGTGATGGTCGCCGGCGGCACGGAATCGCCGGTCAGCCGTATCGCGATGGCCGGCTTCGCCGCGGCACGCGCGCTGTCCACCGGCTTCAATGACACGCCCGAAAGGGCGTCGCGTCCGTACGACAAGGACCGTGACGGTTTCGTGATGGGTGAGGGTGCCGGCGTCGTCATTCTGGAAGAATACGAGCACGCCAAGGCCCGTGGCGCGAAGATCTATGCCGAAGTAGTCGGCTATGGCCTGTCCGGCGACGCCTATCACATCACATCGCCGTCGCCGGACGGCGATGGCGGCTTCCGCAGCATGAGCGCCGCTTTGAAGCGCGCCGGCATGGCGGCATCGGATCTCGATTACATCAACGCCCACGGCACATCCACGCCGCTCGGCGACGAGATCGAGCTCGGCGCCGTGCAGCGGCTGCTGGGGAATGCCGCTTCGAAGATCGCGATGTCGTCCACCAAGTCGTCCACCGGCCATCTGCTCGGGGCGGCCGGGGCCATCGAGGCGATCTTCAGCATTCTGGCGATTCGCGATAATGTTGCGCCGCCGACCATCAATCTCGACAATCCGTCAGTGGAAACCGCGATCGACCTCGTGCCGCATAAAGCGCGCGCGAAGGAGATCAATGTGGCGCTGTCGAACTCTTTCGGCTTTGGCGGGACTAATGCATCGGTGATCCTCAAGCGGGTGACCGGTTAGAGCATGATCCGGCCTGAAAACTGGTACTCATTCTTCGGGGTCTTGCGGTAGAGATCTTCCACCGTTTCGCCGCAATCCGCTCTGATTGCTGCTGTGGGCGTATGTTATTGATGGAGCTCGGATTCGATCCAGGATTCGATCCCGTCACGAATGGACTCTAGGTACATCGATGAGTGAGCGGTCGCCCATTTCGCCCCGAAGCCCGCGCGCTGCGCTGGAACCCGAGCAGGTTCCGCCGCCGCCCAGGCGGTCCGACGTGGCACGCAGCCCACTCGTCGTGTTCGGCAACGCCGTCATCACCTTCATCATTCTCGTGATGCTCGCCACCGGGGGCGTCTATATCTACGGCAAGCAGGCACTGGAAGCTCCGGGGCCGCTGCAGGAAGACAAGGTCGTCAACATTCCCGCCCGCGCCGGCAAGGGCGATATCGCCGAAGTGCTGCAGCGCGAGGGCGTGATCGACGCCAATCGCTGGGTCTTCCTCGGCGCTGTGTTCGCACTGAAGGCCGCCCAGGATTTGAAGCCCGGCGAATATCTGTTCCAGAAGAACGCCAATCTACGCGATGTCATCGGCACCATCGTCGATGGCAAGGTGGTGCAGCATTCGATCACGATTCCCGAGGGCCTGACCTCCGAGCAGATCGTGGCCCGCCTGTCCGAGAACGATATCTTCACCGGCTCCATTCGCGAAATGCCGCGCGAAGGCACGCTGCTGCCGGAGACCTATAAATTCCCGCGCGGCACGTCGCGCGAACAGGTGATCCAGCGCATGCAGCGCGAGCAGAAGCGTGTGCTGGCGGATATCTGGGAACGTCGCAGCGGCGAAGTCCCGGTGAGGACGCCGGAGCAACTGGTGACGCTGGCCTCCATCGTCGAGAAGGAAACCGGCCGTGCCGACGAACGCAGCCGCGTCGCCGCCGTGTTCGCCAATCGTCTGCAGAAGAAGATGAAGCTGCAGAGCGATCCGACCATCATCTACGGTCTGGTCGGCGGCAAGGGGACTCTGGGCCGCCCGATCAAGCGCAGCGAGATCCAGCAGCCGTCGCCCTACAACACCTATGTCGTCGATGGCCTGCCGCCCGGTCCGATCGCCAATCCCGGCCGCGCCTCCCTGGAAGCGACCGCCAACCCGGCGCGCACGCGCGACCTGTTCTTCGTGGCCGATGGCACCGGCGGTCATACGTTCACCGAGACCTACGACGCGCACCAGAAAAATGTCGCCAAGCTGCGCGCGATCGAGAAGGCTGCGCAGAACGACGCTGTGGAGCCGCCCGAGGAGCAGCCGCAGGCAGCGCCGGTCGCGCCTGCCGGGGATGGCAATTCCACGGCTGGTGCTGTCGCGCCGCGTCAGGCGCCGGCCAAACAGCAGCGTCCGCGTAATCCGCCGGCCCGTCAGGGCGCCGCACAGCCTAGCGGCACGCCGGTCGCGCAATAACGAGACGCGTCAACCGCGCCGATTTCCGTTCGATTTTCCTCGGGCTCGAAAGGGCCTATTCTCGTTTCGGTTCGCGTCTGCGCGAATCCCATTCTGAACCTTGGAGACGTTACGCGATGGTGTTGTCGAGCATGACCGGCTTTGCGCGGAGCCACGGCACCAGCGGCCCCTATACGTTCGAATGGGAATTGAAGTCGGTCAACGCCAAGGGGTTCGATCTGCGCCTGCGCATGCCGCAGGGATTTGACGAGGTGGAAACCGCTGCCCGCAAACGCGCGGCCGAACTGCTGTCGCGCGGCACCGTCTACGCCAATCTCACGGTGAAGCGCGCCAATGCTGAGGCTGCCGTGCGTATCAACGAGGATGTGCTGAACGCTGTGCTGAAGATCGCGGCCGAAGTCTCGAGCAAGATCGATGCGGTCGCGCCGAGCATCGATGGCCTGATGAATATCAAGGGTGTGATCGAGATGGTCGAGCCCGAAGCCGATGAGGCCGAGGAGGCTGCGGCGAAGACCGCGGTGGCTGCGGCCTTCGAGGAAGCGCTGAAAGCGCTCGTCGATATGCGCAAGCGCGAGGGCACGACACTGGGCGACGTCCTCACCCAGCGTCTGGGCGAGATCGAGGCGCTGTCGAAGAAGGCGGAGGCGGCGCCGGGCCGCAAGCCGGAAGCGATCCGTGCGCGTATTGCCGAGCAGGTCGCGACGCTGCTCGATGCGTCCGATCGCTTCGATCAGGACCGCCTCACGCAGGAAGCGCTGATGATCGCCACCAAGGCTGATATCCGCGAAGAACTCGACCGTATCGCCTCGCATATTTCGCAGGCCCGCGAGATGATCCGAAAGGGTGGCCCGGTGGGGCGGCGGCTGGACTTCCTGTCCCAGGAATTCAATCGCGAGGTGAACACGGTCTGCTCCAAGTCGGGTGATCTCGAACTGACCAGCCTTGGCCTGGAAATGAAGAACGTGGTGGAGCAATTCCGCGAACAGGTTCAGAATCTGGAGTGAGCATGTCGAGCTTCGAGGGCGTCGAGCGCCGTGGCCTGATGTTCGTGCTGTCGTCGCCATCGGGCGCTGGCAAGACCACGTTGACGCGCATGCTGATCGACGAGATTTCCGATCTCCGCATGTCGATCTCGGTGACGACGCGGCCGCCGCGGCCGGGTGAGGTTGATGGCAAGGACTACTATTTCGTCGATCAGGCGAAGTTCGACCGGATGGTTGCGAACGACGAATTGCTCGAATGGGCAAAGGTGTTCGACAATTGCTATGGCACGCCGAAGGCTCCCGTCGAGACCGCGCTCGCCAACGGCCACAATGTCTTGTTCGACATCGACTGGCAGGGGGCGCAGCAGCTGAACTCGCGGGCACCCAGCGATGTCGTCTCGGTCTTCATCCTGCCGCCCTCGGTGCAGGCGCTGGAGCAGAGGCTGCATACGCGCGCGCAGGATTCCGCAGATGTCATCCGCGGCCGCATGAAGAAGGCCGGCGACGAGATGAGCCATTTCGACGCTTATGACTATGTGGTCGTCAACGACAATATCGGCATCGCCTTCGAAGCCGTGAAATCGATCCTGCGCGCCGAGCAGCTCAAGCTGGAGCGTCAGGTCGGCATGGTCGCCTTCGTGCAGAAGCTGCGCCAGCAGCTCTGATCACTGCCTGCTGGCCGTCCAGCGGCCGCTGCAGCCGTTCGACATCTGCATCGAGCCGCCGCCACTGCGGCCGGACAGGCGGCCGGTCATGACGGCGCTGACACTGCCGCTGCTGCCGACCCCCTGCAATACGCCGCTCGGACTGATGCTGCCGCCTCCGCCGACGCTCCCGCCGGAGATCGTCAATGTGCTGCTGGCGGTTTTGCCTGCACACACCGAGGATTGGCCGATGAATGCGATCAGCCAGGTCCCGTCGAACCTGGCGGCACTGCCACCGCCGTCTCCGGAGGAGCCGCGGCGAGCCGGAGCTGCGCGCTGCTCGGATCGCTCGCGGTGGGCAGGTCTTGCAGCCCGTGGTTCGGAGGACGAGCCGGACAGCGATTTGTTGTCATTGCCGAGGCTACCCCCGGTGGCGCCCTGACTGCGGGCGTCGCTGCCGCCGAGCGCGATCATGAGCAGGCCGGCGAGGGCGACGGATTTCAAGAGGATCTGCTGGGGTGCCATGGGCGGTTACTGTTTGGATGCGACCCAGCGGCCCGAGCATCCGTCGGATCGCTGGAAGGTGCCTGAGCCGGAGCGGCCGGACAGGCGGCCCAGGCTGGTGACGCCGATGCCGCTGTAGTTGCCGGCGCCGCGCACGGCGCCGCTGGCGCTCACCGTGGCCCTGCCGTTGCCGGTGCTGCCCGTCATCCGTCCGCCCGCCACGACGAACTGTTCCGTGAACGTTTCGGTGCAGCCGGACGTGCCGACGCTGGAGATAGACCAGACGCCGTCGAGACCTCCTCCGCCGCCCTCGCCACGGTTGCGCGGCGCCGCCTGACGGCGCGGTGCAGGGCGCTCGGAGCGCTCGCGGGCAGCACGCGGTGCCGATCGGGATTCCGGCGCGGAGCCCGATAGCGTCTTGTTGTCGTTGCCAAGGCTGCCGCCCATGGCGCCTTGCGCGAAAGCCGCGCCGCCCGAGAGAACCAGAGCCGCGGCGCAAATCATCAATCCGGATCGAACAGACATCGCAAATCGGCTTTCAAAAATGAGGTGCTTACAATTTCGCGTCGGGGCCTTTGACTGAATTGGCGCAAATGGCGCCGACGATTGAACACGACTTTCCTGTCTTGCTGCACTGATCGATGGCGGCATCGCGCGCTTGCGCCAGCGTGGTGCGCGCGACCAGCGACCAGTTGCCGCCAAGGGCTGCAAAGGCCCCGCAATTCGATCCGTAGAACGACAGTTCAAGCGGGCAGGCGGCAGAGCCGCATTGCGCGCGCGCCTTGCCGACGGCGGATTTACGCGATGGCTGGTCCCAGGACATGCCCCATTTCTTGTCCTTGGCGTCGAACACGATGGCGCCCCATGGTTTGACGTCCTGGATCGTACGCAATCGCTGCAGCAGGCCTTCGGTGGCTTCGCCGGTGGGCGGCAGGCCGCCCTTGAGCTGGAAGTCGCGGATCGCCACTGCGATGCCGTTCTTGCTGTTCAGCGGCTCCGGATCGAAGTTGAGTTCATAGAGACGATCGCTGATCTCGGAGAGTTTGACGGGATCGGTGATTGCCAGTTTGTCGAAGTCGATGCGTGGCGCATCCGACAACCGTGCCTCCTGCATCGGCTTGTCCGGCACCACCACCGGCACGGCTGGCGCGGGTGCGACGAAATAGAAATTTCCGTCGATGGGCGATGACGACACCCAGGGCTGCTGCGCGCCACCTGTTGAACGCTTCACGGCCAGGCCGACCTGGTTGAAGGTCTGGAAGATGTCGAGGCCGGCCTGCCGCACGGTCGTCGCGAGCGCCTTCGTATATGGGCTGTTGCCATCGGCGCCGTCCTGCGCCACCGAGCCGGGCTGGGTGGCATAGGAGATCAGCGTGCCTTCCGGCGCGCGCATCTGCGCCAGACCGCCTTCGGCAGCACGCAGCCCGCGGGCGCCGAAGGGATTGTTCCGGCAGGCGTCGAGGATGACCATGTTCAGGCGCGTGCCTGAGCCCTGCATCTGCCGCAGCACCAGATTGACGTCGACCATCTGGAAATCGACATCGGCCTCGCGGGTCGGATTGGCGCTGACGGGGACGAGATAGTTTGAGCCCGCCACCTGCACGCCGTGGCCGGCATAATAGAACAGCGCGACATCGGCACCCTGCACCTGGCGGCCGAAATTCTGCACGGCGATGTCGAGCGACGGCTTGTCGAGATCGAGCTGCGCGCCGCCGCCAACCAGCGTGAAGCCGAGCGTGGACAACGTCTGCGCCATCAGCCTGGCGTCGTTCTTGGGATTATCGAGGCGGGTAATGCTCTGATAGTTCGAATTGCCGACGATCAAGGCAATGCGTTTCTCGGCATGGGCGATGCCGAGTGTCGTGAGCAATGCGAGAAGTATCAACGCGAGCGATCGCGCGTAACGGACAAAATGGTCCATGATCTCTACCCAGCAATGGGGATCATGGTAACGGGCACGACGTGAATCGCAATGGGTTGGATGCGCAGTCCTCGCTCCGCCTCTCATGGCGAGGAGGCCTAGCGGCGCAATTGCGCCGCTGACAGCGCCGTCTCGAACCATGAGATGTCAGAGCTCGCCCATCCTTCGAGACGCCGCGCAAGTGCGCGGCTCCTCAGGATGAGGCAGAGTAGGGAGCGAGTAGGCTACCGGCTGTCGCCTGTTACGCATTCGCCAGCATGATGCGGCCGACCACTTTACCGGCGCGGAGCTGGTCGATCCATTTCTGGGCGTCGGCCATCGGCTCTTCCTTCATGGGCGTCGGCTTGACCTTGCCGGCGCGGGCGAGAGCCATCAGCTCCTTGGTCTCTTCCAGCGTGCCGACCATGAAACCCTCCACGGTCAGGCGCTTGTAGATCCACTGGACCATGGGCATGCTGAATTCTCCGCCCATCAGGCCGGACACCACCACCTTGCCGCCACGGGCTGCTGCAGCCACGGCAAAGTTCATGGATTTGTCATTGCCGGCGAAATCCACCACGCCATCGAAGCCGCCGTCGTTCTCCTTCACGATGCGCTTGGCAATGTCGGGCTCGGAGGGATCGTAAGCAAACGACGCGCCGTTCTTGAGCGCCGCCTCGCGGGCGGCGGGATTGAGATCGGCCACCGAGATCGGTTGCTTGAACATCGCTTGGGCGAGGGAAAGACCAGCCATGCCGACGCCGCCGAGACCGACCAGTAGCAGATTGCGCTGACGCGGACGATCGACCAGGCGCTTCAGCGCGCCATAGGCGGTGATGCCCGAGCACATCAGGGTCGCCGCCACATTGGTCGGGAGTGGGTCGTAATCGAGCAAGTATTTTTCGTCGGGCACCAGAACATGGGTGGCGAAGCCGCCATCGATGGCGACGCCGAGGAAGCGATTGCGGGTGCACAGGTTCTCGTCGCCGGCGAGACAGTCGCGGCACTTTCCGCAGCCGATCCACGGGAAGACTGCCTTCTTCTTGCCGACCAGCGACTGATCGCCTTCGGGGCCGACTTCATCGACGATGCCCGCGATCTCGTGGCCGAGGGTGAAGGGCAGCGTCATGCCGCGCGTGGTGTCGAGCCGCTTGCCGCCGCCGAGATCGGCCCAGCCATCCTGGATGTGCAGGTCGGAATGGCAGAGGCCGCAGCGCTCGATGCGCACGAGCACTTCACGCCCTTGTGGTTTCGGCGTGTCGACGATGGTTTCGCAGAGCGGAGCGTCGAACTTGACCAGCGACTGGCGGATCATTTTTGTCATGGTTGTTTCTTCCCTGAGCGTCGTTGGCGACTAGCAAACACAGGTTGGCGGGAAGGGCAAGTGGGCGGCTTACCGCCGCGAATGCGCGAGTGCCGCACGGCGGAAGATGAGGCGGCGCAGGCGCGACTGACGCGTGGCGCCGCGCGATGTCGCTGGCTCCACCACCACATGCAGCAGGCGCGCATAATCGAGCACCAGACCGGGCGTCCATGCCATCGCTTCCGCGCGCCGGCGCAGGACGCCGGCGATCCAGAGTTCGGGCGTCGTTACTGCGCGGAAGAAAGCGCGCCACGGCCGTCCGGTATGGCCGAGTACGCCTTCCAGTGCGGCATCGAGCGCGTGAGCGACGGCGCTCGAACAGTTCCGGCTGGTGAGGTTGTAGGCAGTGTCGCTGCGATAGGCACGCCAGAAATGGCGCACGCGCAGGCGGTCGATCTGCGTGAAATGCACGTGCTCGGTGGCCTCGCACCAGCCTGCGGCTTCCTCGGTATAGCTCGGTAGGAAGCGGCCGGGAATGTCGTTGTCGACGCTGGCGCGCAGCACGCGGCCGAACTCTTCCGGCGAGCGATCGATTTCAACGGCCGGGTAGTGACTGATATAGACGTTGGGCGTGAGTTCGAGTGCGGCATGGCCGGTCGATATCCGGCCTCTGCTATCGACGGCTGCGATGTAGCGATCGACAAGCGGACGCCGGCGGTGAGTGCGGCCCGGTCCGGCAGGTGTCCAGACATGGACGACCAGATCGCCGTGACCGGCATCGTCGGGCTTGGCCGGCACCCATAACGCCGTGGGGAAAGCTCCGCCGATCAGCATCGAGATCGGTGCATCCGCCGGCAGTTTTCGCAGCCGGTTCGCGAGCAGCATGGTGCCCCAGCCGGAAATGATCAGTAAAGCGCCGACATTGAATCCGATCGTGCCTTCATACCATGTCGGCCACGGCTCGAGCGTGATGATGGCGAGGATGATCTCGACGATGCCGGCAGCCATCGCCATGCGCCAGTTATCGAAGCGGACCACCCATGCACTGGCGATCCGCAGGCCGCCATCGCAAAGCATGACACCGCCGAGCAGCATGGCGATCAGCATGTTGGAGTGGCGCGGCTGTGCGATGATGATGAGTGCCGGCAGCAACAGGATCACGGCCTTGGCAAGCTGCTGAGTGCGCCGCTGGGTGGCGACCATGCCGGCGAGCAGACTAATAAGGCCTTCAAGCAGCAACAGATAGCCGAAATAATGCGGTCTGATGAGCGTCGCGCCATCGAGCGCATCCAGCATGATGAACAGGCCGAGCGCAGCCCAGATCGCGCCGATCACCAGCAATGCGCGCCAGCGACGCTGCACCACTTCGGCGCCAAGCAGGAGGAGCAGGAGTCGGATCATGGGCGGTCTCGGTCTGCGTGCAAGGCTTCAACCTAGCCGGCAGATGTTTAACTTTTCCATGCCAGGGATAGCGCGATTTCTCACGGCGGGCAGGCGGTTCATGGCGTCCATCGGTTCCAATCTATGGTCGCGCGCTGCGGTGATCGCCGCGGCCATGATCTTCGGACTGACCTACAGCCTCAGCGCCGCGCTGCTGGCGCAGGACCTCTCCGAGCGCGGGCATTCCGATGCGTTCATCGGCGCCAACGCCGCCATGCATGCAGTCGGCGTGCTGGCGATGGCCTTTGCGCTGCCGCGCTTGGTCGGCGGCATCGGTGCGCGGAAGCTTGTCCTGATCGCGCTGGTGATCGCCGCGGCCGCGCTCGTGCTGTTTCCGGCGATGCCGGCGATTTGGCTGTGGTTTCCACTGCGCATCGTTCTTGGCGCCGCGTCCGAGACATTGTTCGTCATGTCGGAGACGTGGCTCAATAGCCTGAGCACCGACCAGACGCGCGCACGGGCGATGGCCGCCTATACCGCGGCGTTGTCGCTCGGCTTTGCGCTCGGACCGCTGCTGCTGTCGCTGATCGGCACCGAGGGAGCGACTGCATACTGGGTCGGCGCGGTGTTCGCGCTCGCGGCTGCGGCCTGTCTGGCGATGCCGGGGATCAGCCAGCCGACCTTCGACAAGGGCGGTCACGGCAATCCGCTCAGCTTCGTCATGCTGGCGCCGATCGCCATGGCGGCGACGGTCCTGCACGCGTCGGTGGAGAGCAGCGGCCTGTCCTTCCTCGCACTCTATGCGCAGTCGCTGGGCTGGAAGGAAAGCGAGGCGACGCAGCTGATGTCCTGCATGATGGTCGGCGCCATCGTGCTGCAATTGCCGATCGGCTGGCTCGGCGACAAAATCGATCGCCGCAAACTGATCATTGCGCTCGCTGCGCTGGCGGTGATCGGCGCACTTGTCTGGCCGCTGGCGTTGCGCTCGCCGTGGACGACCTATCCATTGCTCTTCGTGTGGGGCGGCGTGTTCGTCGGCATCTATACGATCATGCTTACCATCGTCGGCAGTCGCTTTTCCGGCAGCAGTCTCGTGGGCATCTATGCCGCGATGGGGCTGATGTGGGGCGTGGGCGCATTGGTCGGGCCGGTCGGTGCGGGCGCGGCGATGCAGTGGATCAGCCACGGATTGCCGCTCTTCGTCGCGTTCGCGTGTGGCTGCTTCCTGCTCGCTGCGCTGTGGCAGACGCTGCGCGGCGGCGCTGCAACGTAGGGCGGACTAGCGAAGCGTAATCCGCCGGCCGATTGAATAGTTGAAACTCCGCGGCGGATTATGCCTTCGGCTAATCCGCCCTACGGGTCTTCCGCAATTCCGCGAGTTCATTCGCCATCGCAACGAAGCCTGACACCGGAATGGTCTCGGCACGTCGTGTCGCTTCGACGCCCGCAGCCGCAGCGAGCTTTTCCGGATCGACGCCGAGCGGTTTCAGGCTCTGGCGCAGCATCTTGCGGCGCTGGTTGAAGGCGGCGGCGGCGACCTGCTCGAGCAGGCGGCGTTCACACGGCTCGGGATTTGCGCGTGGTTTGAGACGCACGACCGACGACGTCACCTTCGGCGGCGGCGTGAAGGCGGCGGGCGAGATATCGAACAGGATCTTGGTTTCCGCGCGCCAGTTGGCAAGCACGCCAAGCCGGCCATAGGCCTCGTCGTCACCGACAGCGACGATGCGCTCCGCCACCTCGCGCTGGAACATCAGCACCATCATCTCGTACCACGGCGGCCACGGTTCGGTGCAGAGCCAGTCGATCAGCAACTGCGTGCCGATATTGTAGGGCAGGTTGGCCACGATACGCGCGGGTGCGCCACCCAGTAGCGGGCGCGGATCGAAGGTCTGCGCGTCCCCGAGCACGATCTCGAGCCGGCCGGGATAATGTGCGGCGATTTCCTCCAGCGCGCCGATGGCACGTTCGTCGCGCTCGACGGCAATCACACGCGATGCGCCGGTCGCGAGAAGCGCGCGGGTGAGGCCGCCTGGACCGGGGCCGACCTCGACCACCGTGACGCCTTCGAGCGGTCCCGCCGCGCGCGCGATGCGCGCGGTGAGATTGAGATCGAGCAGGAAATTCTGGCCGAGCGATTTTCGCGCCGAGAGGTTATGGCGCGCGATGACCTCGCGCAGCGGCGGAAGATCGTCGATCGTGCTCATGCGGCCGCGTCTGCCATCCGTGCTGCGAGCTTGAGGGCGGCGATCAAGCTGGACGGATTGGCCTTGCCGGTGCCGGCGATGTCGAAGGCGGTGCCGTGATCCGGCGAGGTGCGGATGAAGGGCAGGCCGAGCGTGACATTGACGCCTTCGTCGAACGCAATCGTCTTGATCGGGATCAGCGCCTGATCGTGATACATGCAGATCGCGCAGTCATAGGTCGCGCGCGCCGCCGGATGAAACATCGTATCAGCGGGAAGGGGACCGCGGGCGTCGATGCCCTCGTTCTGCAGCACGGTGACCGCGTGCTGGATGAAGGCGAGCTCCTCGTCGCCCATGCTGCCGTCCTCGCCTGCGTGCGGATTGAGGCCGGCGATGGCAAGGCGCGGGCGCTTGATGCCGAAGCGGGCCTTCATGTCGTTGACGACGATGCGTGCGGTCGCGGTGATCAGGGGACCGTTGAGCTGTTCGATGGCATCGCGCAGCGCGACATGGATCGTGACCGGCACGACGGCAAGCTCCGGCGACCACAGCATCATCACCGGCAGCGGCGCCTTGCCGTCCCCTGCAGCGAGTTCGGCGAGGAATTCGGTGTGGCCGGGATGCTCGAACCCGGCGCGATAGAGCACGCTCTTGGCGATGGGATTGGTGACGACGGCGCTGGCATGGCCGGCCTCGACATCCGCGACGGCCTGACGGATCGAGGCGATGACCGCAGGCGCGCTGGAAGCATCGGGGCGACGTGCCTGCGCTGTGACCGTGTGGCCGGTGGAGACCATGGGCAGCGCCGCGCTGAAGATGTCTGCAGCGCTTGCGGGTGTCGCGTCTGCGAGGGCGATGTCATGGCCGAGCGCCGTTGCGCGTGCCGTCATGAAATCGCGGTCGCCGAGCAGATAGAACGGCGGCAGATCGAGCTCCTGCCGCTTCAGCCAAGCGGCGATGGCGATGTCCGGGCCGATGCCGGCGGGTTCGCCGAGGGTCAGTGCGAGAGGCTTTGTCATGCGGACGCTTTCAGTCGCGGCCGCAGCCGGATCGTGGAATTAGCGATATTCGATCATCGCCGCCTTGCGAAGGTCGGCAAGATACGACTTCGACTTGGCGTCGAATTTTTCGGCGGACATTTTCTCGCGGATTTCGCGCTTCTTCGGCGTATCGATCTTGGTGGGCTTGCGCGAGCACAGCGCGACCATCTCGATGCCCTGCGCGGTGACTTCCGGGGCGGTGAGGTGGCCGATCGGGGTCTTGTCCAGCATGTCGCGCAGGTTGGGCGGCAGATCGGCCGAGGTCTTCACGACGATGCCCTTGACGGTGGCGTTCTGCATCCCCTTGAAGGTGTTGCTGGCTTCTTCGCAGCTCTGGATGCGTCCGCGCAGCGCTTCGGCTTCCTTGTGGCGCGCTTCCATCAGGCCGCCGCCGGCGCCGCGTGGTACGATCAGGACCAGCGGGCGCATCTGATACTCGAAGGCCTCGGTATTGGCATCTCCAGCGCTTTGCGCGGCGGCATCGACGTCGCGCTCGCTGACCTGCAGGCTCTGCTTGAAGCGTCCGCGGACGACGGCATTCCAGACCATGTCGGCCTTCAGGCGGCTCTTCAGCGTGTTGGGCCGAATACCCTTGGACGCCAGCGACTGGGTCAGCTGATCCGGGGTCAGGCGCATGCGCGATGCCATGGTGGCATAGGACGCATCGACCTCGGAGGCGCCGGGGTCGACGCTGTATTTCTTGGCTTCCTTGATCTTGACCTTCTCGTCGATCAGCGCATCGATGACGGCCTGACGGCTGTTCTCCTTCACCCCCGACAGTGCGTTCAGCTTCATCCGCTGGTCGATGTCCATATGGGTGATCGGCTCGCCATTGACGATGACGGCGACGCTCTGGGCATGGACCGGCGATGCCGCCGAAATGACAACCATCGCAGCAGCTGCCATTGCAGCGTGCACAAGGTGACGGGTGTTCATCGCGTTCATCATTCTCCGGAAAATATGGTGGTTTGTCCCCGGTGCCGGGTTGGTCGCGCATACATCGCGGCCGAAAACGGAAATTTCGCGGCATCCGGCGTGCGAGCGTCCGAATGTCGCGATCAGGTGATCAATAAACAGTGCCGCCGGTGCCGGTACCGGCCTGAGTGCCGCCAAGTGTACGCAAGCCCAGCTGGAACATCACCGTGTGACTCAGGACCGGCGGGGTCGAGAGATTGGCGACGTAGCTGTATGAGGTGACGTAATTCAGCGCGAGGATGAAGCAATCATCCACATAGCCGGCGCCGACCATATACTGGTCGATCTTGTTGGCTTCCAGATTCCAGCGCGCGCCGCCGGTCACCACCCAGTTATTCGCCAGCTTGACCGAGCCGGTGCCGAGCAGGCCCTCGCGGCGGGTCAGGTAGCCGAGCTCGACCTGCGGCGCGTAGTTGCCATACAGCATGCTGACCGACCAGCGGTCGAAGCTGGCGCGGCCTTCCGCCTCGAAGCGCGAGATGTTGCCGGTGGCTTCGTCGATCCGGGCCCGGGTCGAGAATGAATAGGTGCGGTTCGGCGCATAGCTGACGCTGGCGACATAGTCGGAGCGCGGGTTCTGCAGGCCCGAGGCCACGCCGGTATTGGTCAGGTCGGCAACGGCGAAGGAATTCATGCCGAACAGCTGATAGGATTGGCCGAACAGCACCTTGACCGAGCCGCCCTGATCGAACTGGGTGGTCGCCTGCACGCCGACATTGGCGCGGCCGCCGCCCTCGACGCGGTCGTAACCGGAGAACTTGTTCACGCTGAACAGGTTGCTGGTGTCGAAATTCATGCTCTGGGCGTCTTCGTTGGGAAGACGGCCGGCATAGGTCTCGTTCGGACGGATAATGACCTGTGCGATCGGCTCGATCACCGTCGAGCCCCAGGGCTGCACGTTGATGAACGGATAGCGATATTCGAGGCCGATTGTCGGCATCACCCGAAGCGCTTGGGTGTCACCGGGCGTCAGAAAACGTTCTACGCCCGGCTGGTTGGAAATCGACGCATCGATGGCATCGACCCGAATGCTGGCGAACGGCGTGAATATCTGGCCGAGGTCGTCGGTGAACGACCGGCGCCACTGTGCTTCGGCAGTGAAGCGGGTGTAGGTGCCGGGAATCCCTCGGAGCAGGCAGTTTGCAGGACTGCGTGCGGCAGAGTCAGCAGACAGCGTATTACACGCGCTCAACCCCGTAAGCGGATCGACCTTTGAATTGATCGCGTCATACTGCGCGTCCTGGCGCGTCAGGCTGGTGAAGTTGAACTTGTAGCTGAGCTCGCCGCCCAGAATGTTCTGCTGCAGAACGTTGTTGTAATCCAGCACCGGGTGGATGTCCGGAACCTGGCGCTGGTTGCCGGAGAAGCTCGTGTAGTGGATCGCGCGCAGATCGAAGAAGCTGCGCTTGCCGACGCCGGTCAGGTAGAGCTGCGACACGGCTTCGGTCGTCAGGTTCAGGAACGACTGATACGGGTCCCGGTACATCGCCAGGCGATAGTCGTACAGGAAGTTGTAGTCGCTGAGGGCAACCGCGTCCCAGCCCCAGACCCACTTGTCGTTGATGGCAAACTGGCCTTTGGACTCGACGCCGCCGCGCCAGTCCTTGTCGCCCACCGTATTGGCGAAGGCGTTCCGGTCCTGCTGATTGATGCCGTAAGCGCGGATCTGATAGGCGCCGTCCATCAGGCGCTGGCGGAATTCGCCCTGCATCAACAGGCCCTGCCGCGTCGTATAGCGCGGCATCAGCGTCAGGTCGTAATCCGGCGCGATGGCCCAGTAGAACGGCGTTTCGATCGCATAGCCGAAATTGGTGTTCTGCGAGAAGCCCGGCATCAGGAAGCCGGTCTTGCGCTTCACCGTCGGATCGGGCGTCGAGAAATACGGGATGTAGGCGAGGGGCACGCCGAAGAATTCGACGCGCGCATCCTCGAAATACATCATCTTTTCGGTCTGGTCGTGGATGACGCGGGCACCCTTGACCTGCCAGAGCGGCGGCTTCTTCGGATCGTCCTTACAGGCGGCGCAGGCGGTGTAGACGCCGTTCTGGAACACCGTGTAGTTGCCCGCCGTGCGCTCGGCGCGGGTCGCGGCCATGCGGGTCGCATCTGCCGTATCGACGCGCAGCGAGTCGACGAAACCGTCGCGGTAGTCGTCGCTGAGGTCTAGCAGGTTGGCATAGGTGATCTTGCCGTCGGCGTCCGTCATCCTGACATTGCCTTCGGCATGCAGGCGCTTGGTCTTCTGGTCGTAGATGACCTTGTCGGCCTCGACCGAGGTGCCGTTGTAATACATCTGCACGTTGCCGACGGCGGCGACGCGCGAATTGTTGTAGTCGTAATTGACCTCGGTGGCCTGCACCAGCATCTGCCCGGTCTGGGCCGCCGGCGGCGGCTTCGGACGGGTGGCCGGGCGGTTATAGGTGAAGCTCTGGGCGTGCACAGGCGTCGTCGCCGCCGCGCCAAGCGTCACGGCCACGCACATCATGGTTGCGGCGACCGTTGTGATCGCGCGAGACGTGCGTCCGCAATCTGCACAAATGTGCAGTTTCGAGATCATTTTCCGCGCGCGGAGGGCGGCAAAACCAGCCACTACCCGTCCTCCAGGTACAACAGGGCCAAGAATCCGGTGAGGCCGCCCACGCAAACAGGCAGCCACGCCGCAGCAATCGGATGCATCAACTCGGCCTTGCTCAAATCTTCAGTCACTTTCGACAGAACATAGAGCAGAAAGCCCGCGCCCACGCCACTCAAAACCATCTTCTGGACACCGCCCATCCGAAAGAACCTGAGGCTCACGGAAGCAGCCAGCATCACCATCGCGACCAGCAAAAACGGCTGCGCGATGAGCTTGTGATACTGCAAACGATACCCTGCGGTCGCAAACCCCGAACTCTCCGAGGAACGGATATACGAAGGAAGTTGCCAAAATGACACTGTTTCGGGGGTCGAGAAACTATTTCGCACCTGCGCAGGGGTGAGGGTTGTGGCGATATCCAGGGTCTCCTGCTCGACCATGGGCGAATCGAGGGAGTAAATTCGTACCCCCTTGAAGACCCATTTGCCGGACTCGAGAGTTGCTTCGCGGGCCTCGATCCGTTCGCTGAACTGGTTTTCGGTGTCAAAACGGAACACGGTCAGCCCGGTGAGGCGAAGGCCTTGCTGTTCGCTCCGGGCGGCATTGATGATGGCCTGACCATCGGCATTGACCTGATTGATCCAGAACCCCGAGGCGTCCTGGACGCCCCCGCCGGAGGCATCGCCGAACATCCGGGCCTCCATCCGCTTGGATTCCTCGCGCAGATTGGCCGATATCGGGTTGTAGGCGATGGTTGCCAGCACGCCGAGGACGAGGGCGCTGAACAGCGCCGGGGTAATGAATTGCCAGGCGGAGACGCCGGCGGCGCGGGCGACCACCAGCTCCAGCCGGCGCGACAGGGCGAGATAGCAGGTCATGGCGCCGATCAAGATGCAGAACGGCATCAGTTTCTCGAGGGCCTGCGGCACCCGGTAGAGCGAGGTCTGCGCCACCATCAGCGCCGGAGCTGTGGACAGTCCGGCGGTGCGGCGGACCATTTCGATATAGTCGACCAGAACCAGCAGCATGAAGATGCTGATGAAGACGCCGAGCGCCGCGACCAGGAACCGGCCGGCGAAATAGCGCCCGATGGTGTTTGTGATCATGTTCATGCGGCAGCCGGCCGTCTGAACAGCCGCAGGATCCGCTCATTCGAGCGGTTGAGGGCTTCGATGAATCTGGCCGGCGGCTCGACCGAAATGCCGAGCTTGATGATCGTAAGGCTGCCGCCGATCGCGGCGAAGAGCAGGATATATTGCAGCGGGGCAGCCCAGTCCGATTTCGCGGCAGCGACCGAGCAGGCGAAGCCGGCCATGCGCAATCCGAACACGGCGCCGATGGCGTTGCCCATGGAGAAGTTGCGGCTCTGGCGTGTGGTGCGCGGCTGGCCGAGAAATGCAAAGGTCAGGGCGGCGAAGGCGAACGGATAGATGGGCGCCATCAGCCGGTCATGCAGCTCCGCGCTGAAAGCGCCCGGCATCTGCTGATATGTCGGATCGTCCGCGGGCGGCGAGAACAGCTCCCACAAATAGCGCTCGCGGATGCCATAGGTGACGTCCTGACTGCGGTTGGAGAATTTCGACATGTCGAAGGCATAGCGGGCGAAGGCCACCATGGCCGGGTCGGTCTTGCCGGTCTCGAAGCGCTGCAGATTGCCGTCTTCGAGCACCAGGAACGAGCCATCCTTGTTCTTCAGGATCGAGCCGTGATCGGCGATGATGGTGATGCGTTCCTTGGGATCGCGGCGGTCGTCGACAAAGATGCCGACCAGGAGGCCGCCGGGCTGGCGCTCTTTAATGCGCACCGTCAGATTCGTATCGAGCTGCGCGAAGCGGCCGGGCTGCAGGATGTTGGTCAGCACGTCGGCGGTGATCTCGGCATCCCAGCGTTTCAATCGCCGCATGCCGTCCGGTGCCATATAGGAAGCAATGAACGCCACGATCAGCGACACCACCAGCGTCGCATAGAGAAATGGCCGGAACAGCCGCATCGGCGACAGACCGGCGGCGTTCATGACGATGACTTCGGAATCGGTCGCGAGCTTGGTCAGGGTGTGCGAGACGGCGATCATCAGCGCGATCGGCGCGATGATCAGCACCAGCACGGGGATGGCCAGACCCGTGAAGCCGAGAAAGGTCAGAATGGTCTGACCCTGACTCGTCATCAGGTCGATGCCACGCAGTGCCTGGGTGATCCAGATCACGCCGGTCAGGCTGACCAGCACGATGGCGAAGGATGCCAGCACTATCTTGAAGATATATCTGTCGATCGAACCCATCGGTCCCCGTAACGGCCCGGAAACATGCTGCATGCCCATCCCCGACGGGGGATCCCCGAGGGCGACGCAGCGGCTCCGGACCCGATCGTCCTACTTACCATCCCTTTGATCGGTCAACAAAATGGCCGGGCGATGGCTAGGTGAGGAAGTGGTTAATTTCGATAACGATGTGGCCCTCGGGACACTGAAAGCAAGCCAGGACGGGTATTTCCGCATGCCAGCGTGATGGCTGGCAGCGTTCCGGCCACGCATGTCGCGGGCGGCGGACACATTCGCACATGGAATCAGCCGAAGCGGAGTGGGGCTGGGGAGCGTGCGTGGCCTGCATGGTTCGAGACGCCCGCTTTGCGGGCTCCTCACCATGAGGGACTTCTATCGCGCTATACTCTATCCCTCATCCTGAAGAGCCGCGTAGCGGCGTCTCGAAGGATGGCCACAGGCTATTTTCGGCAATCATATGCGCTTTGCCCATGCTGCCGACCCGCCGCTTTTGACCGTATGGCTTGACGACCCCGGCTGTGGAGACAACAACATCCGTTCCCTCGCATCGCCCCTGCGGTTCGATGCGCCTCATGTGATATTCTGGAGGTCTTGCCCATGTCCGACACCGTCAAGGTCGGCTTCGTCCCGTTGTCCCAGGCTGTCCGCGGCACCCTCGTGGTGTTCAGCGACGATGCACTCAAGTTGGGAAAGGCAACGACCAAGGTGCTGGGCGCCGCTGCAACGCTGGTGAAGCGTGCCGCCGCTACCGGAAAGTTCAAGGGCAAGAATGGATCGACTCTCGACATCCTCGCGCCGGAAGGCGTGAAGGCGGACCGTCTGCTGGTGATCGGCACCGGCAAGGCGGATGAGATCAAGGAAACCGATCTGCTGAAATTCGGCGGCGTGCTGGCCGGCAAGCTCGGTGCATCCGCCGCGACGATCACCGTGATCGCGGAATTGCCATCCGCCGAAATGACGGCCAAGCAGGCCGCTTCGGTGGCCTCGGGCGTGTTGCTGCGTGCCTACAAATTCGATCGTTACAAGACCAGGAAGAAAGACGGTGAGGAAAAAGCCGGCACTGTCAACGTATCGCTCGCTGTGAGCGACGTGGCTAGTGCGAAGAAGGCTTTCGTGTCCGACAACGCCGTCGTGAAGGGCGTAGTGGTTGCGCGTGATCTCGTCAACGAGCCGCCGAATGTGCTTTTCCCGGTGGAGTTTGCACGCCGCGCCGGTGAGCTGAAGAAGCTCGGCGTTGCTATCGAGGTGCTCGACGTCAAGGCGATGCAGAAGCTTGGCATGGGCGCGCTGCTCGGCGTTGCGCAGGGCTCGGTCAATCCGGCACGGATCGTGGTGATGCGCTGGAATGGCGGCAAGAAGGGCGATGCGCCTGTCGCCTTCATCGGCAAGGGTGTCACTTTCGACACCGGCGGCATCTCCATCAAGCCGGCCGGCAGCATGGAGGAGATGAAGGGTGACATGGGCGGTGCGGCCTGCGTGGTTGGCCTGATGCATGCGCTCGCCGGCCGCAAGGCCAAGGCGAATGTCATCGGCGCCATCGGCCTCGTCGAGAACATGCCGGACGGCAATGCGCAGCGTCCGGGCGACATTGTCACTTCGATGTCCGGCCAGACCATTGAGATCATCAACACCGATGCCGAAGGCCGCCTCGTGCTGGCCGATGTGCTTTGGTATGTCGCCAAGAAGTACAAGCCGAGATTCATGATCGATCTGGCAACGCTTACCGGCGCCATCATGGTGGCGCTCGGCACCGATCATGCAGGCCTGTTCTCCAACAATGATGAGCTGGCTCTGCGTCTCGCTACGGTGGGGCAGGCGACCGGCGAGCGTGTCTGGCGCATGCCGCTCAGCCCCGACTATGACAAGCTGATCGACTCGCAATTCGCCGACATGAAGAACACCGGCGGCCGCAATGGCGGCTCGATCACGGCGGCGCAATTCCTGCAGCGCTTTGTCGATAATGTGCCATGGGCGCATCTCGACATCGCCGGCACCGCCATGGGGGCGCCGAAGACCGAAATCAATCAGAGCTGGGGCTCCGGATACGGCGTGCGCTTGCTCGACCGGCTGGTGGCCGACTACTACGAGGGCAAGAAGTAACCCGATATGACCGAGGTTCTGTTCTACCACCTGCAGAACATGGCACTGGAACACGTGCTGCCGCCGCTGCTCGAGAAATCCCTCGAGCGCGGCTGGCGCTGCGTGGTGCAGTCCACTTCGGAAGAACGGGCGGATGCGCTCGATGCGCATCTGTGGACCTATCGCGACGACTCGTTCCTGCCGCATGCCACCTGGCGTGCGGCTGATGCGGCGGAACAGCCGATCCTGCTGGTGCTGGAAGAGAGCAATCCGAACGGTGCACAGGTCCGGTTCCTCGTTGACAATGCAGGCCTTCCGGCCGAAACGGCGGGCTATGAGCGCATGGTCCTCGTTTTCAATGGCGATGACGACGAGGCGCTCGCCGCGGCCCGCAGCGCCTGGACAGAATGCAAGGCGCGGGGACTGACCGCGACCTATTGGCAGGCCGATGAGCGCGGCCGCTGGCAGAAGCGGAACTAGGCATGATCCCGAAAAGTGGGGACCGGTTTTCGGATCAGATCATGCGTCAACAGAAAATGGCGATTAACCGTATTTGATGCTAATTGCGCCTTTCTGGGACGGGCGCGACCGGGTGTCACGGTCGCGCCGCAAACGAGTGATGAGACGGGCGCTTCGTCGCCGGGTGGGATAGCGTTGATCGTGCACAGCAAAATGCTTCATCGAACGGGGTTGGCCGTCATTCTCCTTGCACCGCTGCTGGGCGGCTGTTCGGGCATGAGCGCGGGCGACATGTTCAAGTCCGACCTGCTGTCCAAGGACGCCGACTGGTTTTCCCGGTCGGGCCGCACCATCATCAAGAACGTCTCGATCGAAACCCCGCCGCTGACGCCGGATACGCCGGTTTCTCCCAACGATCTGATCAGCGCCGATGGCGCATGCCCCGGCATGCCGCCGCGCGATGCCAGCGCACTCGCCGATGGCGCCGCCGCCGTGGCGCCGGCGACGGGTGTCGTGGCGCTCGGCCATACCGAATGCGACGTCGCCCGCGGCGCCGGTGCGCCGGACAGTGTTAATATCGGCGGCAATGCCCGCGGCGACCGTGTCACCACGCTGACCTATTTGCGCGGCCCCCGTGCCGGCATCTACACGTTCACGGCCGGCCGCCTGACCATGGTCGAGGGAACTCCGCAGGCCGAGCAACCGAAGCCGGTGCGCGGGGCGAAAAAGAAGCGGGCGGGCTGACGCAAGCCCGCCGCAATTGCGCCGCGCTGCGGCCGCACCGCATTCGGCGAATTACCCGCTATTGACGTCTTCCAGAAGCGCGCTGGCGGTCAGCCACTGCTCCTCCGCGCGGGCCAATGCATCGGCCGCTGCGGCACGGGCTTTGGTGAGTTGTGCGGCCTGCTTGGGATCGCGCGTGAAAATATCCGGCAGCGCGAGCGCGGTATCGATCTTCTCGATGATCCCCGCAATGCGCTCCATCTCGGCCTCGGCTTCGGCGACCTGCTGTTTTGGCGAGACGCGTTTTTCTTTCGTGCGTGCCGGCTTGTCATCGGTCGCCGCACGTTCGCGCGTTGATGGGCGCGGATCGCGGGTCTGCATCACCAGCTTGCGGTAGTCTTCGAGGTCGCCGTCGAAACTGGTGACGGTCTTGTTGGCGACGACCCATAATTGATCTGCGCATGCCTCGATCAGATAGCGGTCATGCGAGACCATGATCACGGCGCCGGGGAATTCGTTGATGGCTTCGGCCAGCGCCGCGCGGCTGTCGATGTCGAGATGGTTGGTCGGCTCGTCCAGGATGATCATGTTGGGACCGTAGAAGGTCGCGAGCCCGAGCAGCAGTCGTGCTTTCTCGCCGCCGGACAAACTCTTCACGATCGTATCGGCTGCCTTGCCGGAAAAGCCGATATTGCCGGCGCGGGCGCGGACTTTCGATTCCGGCGCCTCGGGCATCAGCTTGCGGATGTGATCGTAGACCGACTGATCCATCATCAGTTCGTCGACCTGATGCTGGGCGAAATAGGCGACGGACAGTTTGTCCGCGCGGGTCACCGCGCCTGAGAAAGGCTGCAGTCTGTTCGCGATCAGCTTCACCAGTGTCGATTTGCCGTTGCCGTTGGAGCCGAGCAAAGCAATGCGGTCCTCGGTATCGACACGCAGCGTGACTTTGCTCAGCACTGGTTTGCCCGGCTCATAACCGACCGCGACATTGTCGAGGGCGAGGATCGGCGGCGACAGCATCTTCTCGGGTGCGGGGAAGTGGATCTCTCGCACCTCGTCGCTGACGATGGCGGAGACCGGCTTCATCCGCTCCAGCATTTTGACGCGCGACTGCGCCTGGCGGGCTTTTGACGCCTTGGCCTTGAAGCGATCGACGAAGTCCTGCAGGCGTTTGCGCTCGGCCTGTTGGCGCTCGAAGTTCTTGGCCTGCAGCGCCTCGCGATTGGCGCGGAATTCCTCGTAATTCGAATAGGTGCCGCGATAATGCACCAGCTTGCCGCGATCGAGATGAAGGATCTCGTTCACGGAGACGTCGAGCAGATCGCGGTCATGGCTGATGACGATGACCGTACGAGGATAGTTCGCAAGATGATCCTCGAGCCACAACGTGCCCTCGAGGTCGAGATAGTTGGTGGGCTCGTCGAGCAGCAGCAGGTCGGGGGCAGCGAACAGTGTCGCGGCAAGTGCCACGCGCATGCGCCAGCCACCGGAGAATTCGGAACAGGAGCGTAGTTGATCCTCGGCCGAAAAGCCGAGGCCGCTCAGAATGGCTGCGGCGCGGGCCGGTGCCGAATGGGCGTCGATATCGACGAGACGGATCTGGATGTCGGCGATGCGGTCCGGATCGGTGGCGGTCTCGGCCTCGGCCAGCAGGGCGTGGCGCTCGACATCGGCCTTGAGGACGACGGTGATCAGGCTTTCCGGACCGTCCGGCGCCTCCTGAGCGAGACTGCCGATCCGCCAGCGCGGCGGGATAGCTATGCTGCCGCCTTCGAGGGACAGGTCGCCGCGGATCGCGTGGAACAGGGTCGATTTGCCAACGCCATTACGGCCAATGAAGCCGACCCGTGCACCAGGGGCGATCTGCACCGTGCTGTTGTCGATCAGGAGCCGGCCGGCGATGCGGATGGAAATGTCATTGATGGAAAGCATGCGGCGTTGTCACCGTTGCAACGCGCAAAGGCAACCCGGATTTGCGGTCAGGCGCTGTCGCCGTCACGCTGCCGCAACTCGCTCAGCAGCATCTGCAGACGAGAGGGCAGCGGCTCGTCGGTTCCCATGTCCTGGCGCAAACGTTCTCCGATGGCGTGGCAGATCACCGCAGAGGTGCTGCGGTCCATCTCGTCGTCGCCGTTATTGGAGAAAGGTGAGGTCATGGTGATCCGGAAACCCTCGCTGCGGTACTGACAGCAAGGCAAGTCGTAAGGGTAACAAATGTTTCCCGTTTTCCGGATTTCAGCGCGTCTGTCTCAAAAAAGGGTGAAATATCCACAGCAGCGTCGCAAAAACGCCCGGCCGTCAAGGCCGGGCGCGCGCTGTACCAAAGGTTCAATAACAGCGATTGACCAGCCGCCAGCGTGGCCCCCACGGGGTAGGGACCACCCGCCGGACCCAGCAGCCGCCACCGCCATAATACCCGTAGTAATAGGGGCCGCCGACGAAGCGCGGGCCACCATAGAAGCGAGGTCCGCCCCAGCCGCCATGCCAACCCCAGCCTCCGCCATGCCAGCCACCACCATGCCATCCGCCGTGTCCGCCCCATGCTGAGGCGGAGGTAGGCGCCAGAGCTGCGGCGCCCAGGGCTGTCGCAGCGACCAAAGTCAGTGCAATTTTGCGGAACATCGTCATCTCCATCGATCTGGCACGTCCTTGGCCGGTGGATCGCCGCCGGAAGCGGTGGAGCGTGCTATGGCGATCAGGCTAGGCCCGGCAAACTGAATGCAGACCCGCCGGCCCCTTCAGAAATGGTTCATCTGGATGATATTTCGGACAGTTCCCCCAGAGCTGCTCCGGCGACCGGCCTCCGATACGGACGGATCGCTTGCGGGGTGGGGAGCGCACCGATATAAGCCGCCATCTTTCCAACCGCCGTTATTCAAGGATGAACCATGGCCATCGAGCGTACCTTTTCGATTCTGAAGCCCGACGCGACCGAGCGTAATCTGACCGGTGCGATCAATGCGCTGATCGAGAAGGCCGGTCTGCGTATCGTCGCGCAGAAGCGCATCCGCATGACCCGCGAACAGGCCGGCACCTTCTATGCCGTCCACAAGGAGCGTCCGTTCTTCGGCGAACTCGTCGATTTCATGACCTCGGGTCCGGTCGTCGTGCAGGTGCTGGAAGGCGAGGGCGCAATCCTGAAGTATCGCGACGTCATGGGCGCCACCGATCCGTCGAAGGCCGCCGAAGGCACCATCCGCAAGGCCCACGCCAAGTCGATCGGCGAGAATTCGGTGCATGGTTCGGACGCCGCCGAGACCGCGGCGATCGAAATCGCGCAGTTCTTTTCGGGCAACGAGATTGTCGGCTAAGCTTCTGCTGATTTGATATCTGCCGGCGCGCGGGGGCGCGCCGGCATTTCGAAAAACGAGTAACAGAGAGGGGCGCGCTGTGGACTGGGTGCTGCAAGTTTTCGATCCGGCAACGATCAAGTCGGTCTTTGTTCAGTTTCAAGTCGAGATGCAGCAGCCAGCATTCTGGGTTGCCGTCGGCAAGATCATCTGGATCAACGTGTTGCTGTCGGGCGACAACGCACTCGTGATCGCGCTCGCCTGCCGCGGCCTCGAACCGAAGCAGCGCATGTGGGGCATGATCCTCGGCGCCGCAGCCGCCGTCATTCTCCGTATCATCTTCACCGGCATCGTGGCCTCGTTGATGGCGCTGCCCTATCTCAAGCTGGTGGGCGGCCTCGCGCTGATCGTCATCGCCGCCAAGCTGCTGGTGCCCGAACAGGAAGAAGAGGACGGCGTGAAGGCCGCCTCGAATTTGTGGGCGGCCGTGCAGATCGTGGTGATCGCCGACATCGTCATGAGCCTCGACAACGTCATCGCCGTGGCGGCTGCCGCCAATGGCAGCGTGCCGCTTTTGATCCTTGGCCTTGCGGTCAGCGTACCGCTGATCGTCGCCGGCGCGGCGCTGATCATGGCGCTGCTGACCCGCCTGCCGGTGCTGGTCTGGCTCGGCGCTGCACTGCTTGGATGGGTCGCGGGCGAGGTGATCGCCACTGATCCTGCGATCCTGCCGCTGCTCCACAGCTTCTTCGGTGGTGCGCTCGGCTCTAGCCTGGACGGCGTCTTTGCCTCGCTCGGCAGCGGCATTCGCTTCACCGGCGACGGTACGGGCGGCGAGATCGTGTGCGGTCTGCTCGGCATCGTCGTGGTGCTGGCGGTCGGTGCCCTGTGGCGCCGCCGCAGCATGGCCGCCCATGCGGAGCAGGCGGCATAAGCTGGCTGTCCTGGAAAGAAAACTTGAACGGGCGCTTCGGCGCCCGTTTTGTTTTGTAGGATTCAGCTCAGCATCTTCCGTTCCCGCGCCTTCACGATGCCGACCACCGTGTCATTTACCGGCGTGGGCACGCCAAGCGGCTCTCCGAGCCGAGGGATCGCGCCATTGATGGCGTCGATCTCGCAGCGGCGGCCAGCTTCGTAATCCAGCAACATCGATGGCTTGGCATGCGGGATCTTGCCACCAAGCTTTCGCACGTGCTCAACGGGATCGCCGACGTCAAGCGTGATGCCAGATGCGCGCGCCACGGCAATCGCTTCCTCGGCACAGCCGCGCGCGACCTTCCATGCGTCGGCGTCGTCGATGATCTCGCCGATGGTCAACCCTGTGGTGCAGGAGGTGCCGGAGAAGGCGACATTCATGATCAGCTTCTCCCATACCATCTGTTTGATGTCGTTGAAGAGCGCGACCTTGAAGCCGGCGGATTCCCAGATCTTCGCCGATGCCTGCAGCAATTGCTTGGGCAGGCCTGCATAGGAGCCGAAACGGATCATCTCCATGCCGTTGTGATGGACGTGGCCGGGGCCGCGCATCGAGGCGCCGAAGCCGCCGACCACGCCGACGGCGATGCGATCCGCACCAAGAACGGGTGCCGCGACCTCCGGTGAGCCGAGACCATTCTGAATCGTCTGCACGACGGTCTCCGGGCCGAGCAGCGATGCGGAGCTTCTGGCTGCAGCCTCCACGTCGAAAGCTTTGGTGGCGATGATGACGAGATCACAGGGGCCGATGCCGTCGGTCGAGGTCGCGCCATGAATAGCCACGGTGCGATCCCCGCTGATGCCTTCGCAGCGCAACCCCTTGGTGTTCATGGCTTCGGCATGATCGGGCCATGCGGTAATCGCATGCACCTCATGGCCGGCATCGACCATCAAGGCGGCATAGACAGACCCGATCGCGCCGCAGCCGACGATTGCGACTTTCGCCATTCGTTCACTCCCTGTCATTCGGCGCGTTTCGATCGCGCGCTTCGGTGTGACAGGTTACTTCGTCAGTACGTCGTCGACCAATGCAATTGGAGATGCCGGTTGTCCGCTCAGCAAGGTCGCGTGCACCACATAGCGGAGCGGTCCCGGGGTGACAGAATCGAGTGGCCAGCAGGTCGTCAGCGCCAATCCCGTTTCGTTGGCATGTGCATCGATATCCGAGGCATCGAAAGGCACGACGGCGGTGCCGGTGACCCGATAGCGAAACGACTGTCCGTCGCGCCGCGTCACGTCGATGACGTCGCCGATGACGACATCGCCGAGAAAGCGGAAATGCGTGTCGCGATGAGCGGAATAGACAGCGATACCGCGCTCGCCTGCTTCAGACGTATTCTCCACGTGACCAGGGCCGAAAGCGAGCGCCTGTCCGCTGCTGCCGTGCAGCGCAATGGCGCTCACTTGCAGCCGCTTTATCTCGATCCGCGCGACCGGCCATGTATCGGCCCACGACCAGGGCTTCACCGGTTGCCCGCTGGCGAGCGAATTGGTGAAAGCGCGTTCGAGCAGGATTTGAGCCAGCATCGCCTTGGCATGCATATAGATGCCTTGGCCAAACAGGAGAGCACCTATCAGCGCGAGCGCGGCAGCGGTGACGCGGAGCATGAGATGTCCTTCATGAGACCTAGCGATGAAGGACGCGCGGAGCTGGGGAGTGACGATCCGCGCGCCAGGAGAAGTGTGTTCACTCCATCAGCCGTCCGTCAGCGGGGAAGCATCCGACGGCGACCAAACAGGAGCAGCAGCAGGCTGAGTGACAGCAGCACGAGACCGAGTATCATCTTCAGCTCCGCGTCGGTCGCCGTCTGGGGTAGTTGCACGGTGGCAGGCTGTGCGATCGGTGCGGGCTGCGGAGATTTTGCCGCTGCGGCTTGAAACCGGACGTCTCCGGTTTCTGCGCGACGCTCGGCTGGCGGCTTCGACAGCGGTCGCCGCTCACCAAACACTTTGGCGAAATCCCAACCCGCAGGCAGGTTCACCGGCAGCTCTGCAAGCTTGAGCGGCTCGCCGGCAAGGCGGCTTGGCGTCTTGTCGACGGCTACCAGACTCGTCAGGCGCGTTACCAGCTGATGTTCGAGCGCGAGCGACAGGATGACGCTGTCGGCATCCGCCGGCTTGATCCTGTTCAGCGTGCGCGCCACTTCGGCATCGTCGATCATGCGGCGTGCCCATAGTTTGGAGAGTCCCTTGCCTTCGGCCGCGCGATCGAGCGGCAGCGTCACGGTCCAGGGTTGATCGCCGATGCGGCCCTTGATGGTGATGCTGCCTGCAAGTTGGTCCAGACGCGCAGCCAGCACCAGCGGTTCGCCGCGATAGAGGTCGGGCAGGGCCGCCGGAGTGAGGTCGGCTTTGGCCTCCGAGAATGTCGCGGACAGGCCGGTGACGACCGGGCTTTCAAGTTTGGCAAACAGATCGCGCATCCGCTCCTCGACCTGCACGGCCGAGCCGATGTGGGTGAATGTGCCGCGGCCGAGTTCGGCGGCGCGGGTCATCAGGAAGGTGTTCGGTGCCGAGCCGATGCCGACCATGAAGACGCGCGAGCGTCCGCGCAGCGCCGTGATGGTGTCGAACAGCTGCTGCTCATTACCGATGGCGCCGTCGGTCAGGAACACGACCTGGCGCAGCGCAGCACGATCGCCGTCCGTATCGTCATTGAGGGCAGCGCGCATCGCAGGCACCATCTCGGTGCCGCCTTCGGCTTTCAGGTTGCTCACGAACGACGTTGCGCTGCCGATATGCGCGCTGTCTGCTGGTACCGAGGCCGGAAACAGCATGCTCATCGTGTGATCGAAGCGGATGACATTGAAGCGATCGTTCGGCTGCAGCCGTCCGAGTGCATAAGTGAGGCTGGCTTTGGCCTGGACGATCGAGGTGCCGCCCATGGAGCCGGAATTGTCGATCACAAAGATGACCTCGCGCGGCATCGGCTTTTGCCCGGCCTGCGCAGCGGGCGGCGTGACATAGGCGAGCAGATAGTCGGACTTGCCGACATGCTCGCGGAACAGGCCGACCGATGGCGCCGTTTCGGCGGCCGGCTTCCAGCTTAGCTCGAAATCGCGGTCGGCAGGAACGGGGCCGTCGGCCAGCGTGACGATCCGCGTGCTGTTGTCGGGGCTATGAATGTTGACGCGGTGATGATGGCTCGTGACTTCGCCGAGAGGAAAGCCGGCCTGCAGGCGCACGGTGATCGTCGTCGGATTGACCGGCGCGTTCTGCGCGGGATCGAGCACGGGCTGGGCGATCCGGTCGCGATCCGGCACGGGATCGGACGAAGCCGTGCCCCAGCCGCCGCCATCGGCACTGATGTCGACGGTCTGCACGATCGGCGCCGGATTGTAGCGGGGACCAACGACCATGGGGATGCGGAGTGAGAAATCGTTGCCGTTCTGGCGCACTGGCTCCTGATATTCGATCTGTACTAGTACCGTTTCACCCGGCCCGATATGGGCGACGGTATTGGTGAAGATGTTCGGCCGTTGCTGTTCGGTGAGCGCGGCCTTCTGGCTGGCCTGCCTGGCCTGCTCGTAGATCGCGCGGGCCTGCTGACGCTCCTTGATGTCACCGACTACGACATGATCGCCGATCACCAGTTTGAGCGTATCCACCGCGCTGCCTTGCGGCAGCGGATACATATAGGTTGCTTCGACCCAGTCCTCGGTCGGGTTGCGAAAGATCTGGGTGATGCGGGCACGCATGGTCGGTCCCGATACGGTGAGATCGACATCGATACCGAGGCGCGTGGCTTCGGTGGTGCCGTTCTCCGTATTGATCAGCAGCGCACCGGAACGGGGCATGTCGGGCGAGGTTGCCGACCAGGCCGGGCCGAGATCGAACAGCAGCAGTCCGATGCCCAGCAAGAACGCTGCAACGCCGCCGAGCGCGAACAGCAGGACCTGCTCGAGCAGATCGGGTAGCCCGGTGACGCTGTGGAGATCGTCGTCGTCAGGTTGATGGTGGTCGATGGTCGTCATGAGAGGCGCTCCCGAAGGCTTTGCGATGGGGGAAGTCTTGCGGAACGCAGGCCCGGCGGACGAGCGTGATGATCGGCAATGATTGGCCGTGAACCGCCGGAGAGCATGTTCGAGCACGGCGCGTTTGTGCGGTTTTGTGCCGGGTTGTCCGTCTGCTATTGTGCGGGATGCACTGACAGGGATGACGATGCAGACGCCTGACAAGCAGCTTTCCGACGAGCAGAGCCGGGAAATTGCCACCATCATTCGCGAGGAAATCGCCCGCCGCCGCATCTCGCGGCAGACGCTGGCCGAACAGGCCAAGCTGAGCATCTCGACGCTGGAGAAGGCGCTCGGAGGTCGGCGACCTTTCACTCTGGCGACGACCGTACGGCTCGAGGAAGCTCTCGGCGTGTCGTTGCGCAGGGGAGGCGATGTGCCCGCCGCGCCATCGGTCAATGGTCACGGCGATGTCGCGCCCGATCATCTCGGTGCTTATTCACGGCGCTCCATGAGCTGGATCGCCGGCGCTTACGTCACGCTGCGGCCGTCATTCGGTGAGGCTGGCGCGATCTACGCCTATCGCACCGAGATCGCGTGGGATGCGATGGGGTCATGCTACGAATTTCGCGAAGCCGAGCGGCAGGATGCGGCCTATACGCAATTCGGCGAGGTGTCGGTGCCGAACCAGTCGGGCCATATCTATTTCGTCACCAACCGGAACGGCCAGTTTCGCCTGATCACGGTGTCGCGGCCGACCATCGCCGGTGAGATGTACGGCATCATCAATACGCTGCTTGCCGGTCGCGGCTCTTTGCTGACGCCCATCGCGGCGCCCATTGCCTATGTGCCGATTGGGGGAAGCGTTGAGCCGAGCTACGGGCGTATCTCCGCCGGCGCGGCGAATTACGATCGGTATCGCGCGCATCTGCAGAAGATCATGGATGAGCCGTTTGCGGTCTTCCTGCCGGGCTAGCGTAGTTTAGGTTTGCTGGAATCGTGTCCCGGACGCGATGCGGTACGAAGCAACGCTAGGCGTTGCATCGCGCCCGGCACACCTTTCGCCAAGACGGCTGGCGCCGCGCTGCAATCAGGACTTCTTCTTTTTCTTCGCGTTTGGCGCTGCGGCTTTCTTGCCTTTGGCGGCTTTCTTAGCCGGCTTGGATGCCTTGGCAACGGCAGGCTTCTCGGATGCGGCCTTGGCAGATTCGGCAACCGCTCTCGCGGTGAACGCCTCGGTTGCCATCCGCATGGAGCGGGCAAAACTGTCGGCGGCGTTGTCGGCCGACATCTGCAGGCGGCGTGCGGCGGCAGTGCCTTGCTCCATCACGTCCCTGGCGGCTTGCTTGTAGCGCTCCCTGGTGCCCGCATCCTTGGCCTTGGCGGCGAGTCCCGCGAAATGATCGCGGCGTGCCTTGATGGCGGCGAGGATCGTCTTGTTCTGCTGCTTTGCGGTCTGCCGGATGACCACATCGATATCGGCGCCCGCCATGCTCACGTCCTTGTCGTCTGGGAAAATGCGATTGAAACTATGCCGTTGCTGCCATGGCTTTGCAAATATCGGGTTAAGGAATGACGCTTCTGCCTTCCCGAGCATTTTCGCGATATAGCTGCGGGCCATGAAGCAAGATCACGAAACGGCAGATGCCAGACCGATCCGGCGCGGGCGCCCGCGCTCCACGCAGACGCAGGAGGCCATCCTCGGCTGTGCCTACCGCCTGATGGCTGAGGAGGGGCTGGCCGCGACCACCATCGATGCCGTTGCACGTGCGTCCGGCGTCTCGAAGATGACGATCTACAAATGGTGGCCGTCGCGCGAAGTGCTGTTCATCGATGCCTTTCTGCATGAGGCAGAATCCATGCTGCCGTTTCCCGAAGGGGACGATGCGGTGATACGGATCGGCCGTCATGCCTCCGCTTATGCGGCAGCGCTGAATGGCGCGTTCGGCAAAGTGCAGCTCGCCGTGATCGCGGAATGCATCGCGCGAACCGGATCGGCGCACCTTTTCGCCGACCGATATCTTGCCGCGCGTCGCGAGGTGGCGGTGAAGATCATCAAGGCCGGCCAGAAGGATGGCAGTGTCACCGCGGGCGAGCCGGCGGGGGATCTCTATGATCGCATTTATGGCACGCTGTTCTATCAGGACACGTTCGGCTTCCGCGCCGTGACCGCCGATAGCGCGCGCAAGCTGGTGAAAGCGGTGCTGACCGGCGCGTGACCTTACCCGTGGTTCTGCCGGGCGCGACGAAACCAGGCAAAGGTTTCGCGGTGGACACGGCGATAGCCACGGCCGCGATGAACGATGCGGTCGTCTACGATGGCATTCAGCTTTGGCAGCGCATGGAATGGCACTGACGGATAGGCGTGGTGCTCGACATGGAACGGCATGTTCCAGCTGAACCACTTCATCAGTGCGCCGGTATATGTGGTGCGGGTGTTCTCGTAGGCACTGCGGGTATGTTCGCAGCCGGTATGCTCGGCATAGAGATAGGGCCGGAGGAATAACTGGCCGACGAACAGCGGCAGCAGCCAGCACCAGAACAGGACGGTGGTTTGCAGGGCGATCGACATTGCCAACAGCAGGAGATAAGCGAGCGCATAGATGCGTGCTTCGCGCACTACGAGACCGCTCTTGGTGTCGGGGATCCATGGGGCCACGGCCTCTCCCGTGATCGTCCGCCGTAGCAACAGGCGAATGCGATTGATGAGCTGAACGATACCGGTATAGGCGATCGCGAGTCTGGTATCGGAGCTCGGGATCGTCGCCGTCACCAGTTCCGGGTCGCGGTCAGGGTCCTGCGTGAAGCGGTGATGATCCCAATGAAACAGGGCGTAGTGCTCATAGGGATGCACGATCAGCAGTGCCGACAGATGGCCGAGGATTTCGTTGGCGATGCGGCTGGTAAACACCGTTTTGTGCGCAGCTTCGTGCACCGGCATGAACAGAAATGCCACCAGATATCCTTGCAGCGCGATCAGCGGCAGAGCGGACAATACGCCGTAACGCGTGACCGCGAGCCAAATCGCAGAGCCAACGATCAGGATGGCTCCAAAATGACTGAGCGTACGGACCGTGCCGGGCAGGTTGGCGCGAACCGACAGGTCCTTGAGCTGTGCGGGCGTCAGCGCGCGAGCAGGTCTGTCGTGATGGGTGTCGATGCTGCTCATGAGTTCAGGAAAGCCTTGATCCTGGCATTCAGGAACGCCTTGTCGGCAGGATTCTTGATCGGATTGCCTGCACGATGGCCATGCAGGGACGGGATCGGGGAGAGTTCGGCCGTGCGGGCATTGACCAGCAGTGGCAGCTCGGCCTCGTTGTCGCCGACCTGGAAATAATCGTCCGTTGCGCCGGGCATCAGCAGGACCGGGGCCTTGATCGCGGCCATGGCTTTCGCAAAGTCGCCGCCGAACTCGGCGCATTTGCTGATGTCGCCATTCTGCCAGGTCCACAACTGCGCCAGGATATTGTTGGCGTCGCGATGCGCGAAGGCGACGTCCCAGGAACGGCTGAGATAGTCTTCCAGCGAGGTGAATCCGATCTCGCGCCACAGTTCGTCGCGATAGAAGCCGTGGGACATCGCCCAGCCCGCATAGACACGGCCCATGGCGCGCAGACCCCTGGCCGGACGGGTGACGAAACGGCCATCGACGAAGGCCGGATCGGCCGTCAGGGCGGCGCGGACGCTTTCCAGAAACACGGCGTTGAACGGCGAGCAACGCGCGCTGCCGCAGACCACGGCAGCGCGCCCGACCATGTCCGGATAGCGCGCAGCCCAGTGATAAGCCTGCATGCCACCCATCGACCAGCCATAAACCATGGCGAGGCGGGAAATGCCGAAATGCTCGGTCACGAGACGATGCTGAACCGCGTTGGCATCGTGATAGCTGATCTCGGGATAATCGTTGCCCGGTGTGTTCGACGGCGAAGACGACAGGCCGTTGCCGAACAGGTTCGGAATGATGATGAAATAGCGATCGGGATCGAGCGCGGCGCCGGACTCAATCAACCACTCGATGTCGGTGTGCTGTGCTGCAAAGGAGGTCGGATAAAGAATGGCGTTGGATCTGTCGTTGTTCAGCCGGCCATAGGTCTTGTAGGCGAGCTTCAATCCAAAGGCTGTGCCGGATTGCAGTGTGACGGTGCCGGCGTCGAAGACGTCATAGTCGTGTGATGCGCTCATGCGATGAAAATCCGCGCCGATGTCCCGCGCTTGCGCGTCCGGCAATTGAGGTTCGTCATTAAGTGTACTATAAGTACAATAAATTGAAGGTGACAATCCCAAACTGGAGAGTGGGCGCTGCAATTGTGGGCAGCGATGTGCCCGTTCTTTGCGCCGATCATCGGACGGATGTTCAAGGCGCCGTCAAATGCGTAATGTACTGCAAGATGCAGTGACGAGGCGCTCGCCGTAATTCGGTCCTGAGGCAGAGTATTGTCTCTCGCAGTTTCCCACTGGCCAAGGAGCCTCAGATGCCGACGATCACCACCAAGGACGGGACGGAAATCTTCTACAAGGACTGGGGCTCCGGGCAGCCGATCGTCTTTCATCACGGCTGGCCGTTGAGCGCAGATGACTGGGATGCCCAGATGATGTTCTTTCTGAACAACGGCTACCGGGTCGTCGCTCATGACCGCCGCGGTCACGGACGTTCGACCCAGACTGCCACCGGCAATGAGATGGACACCTATGCAGCCGATGTGATCGAACTCGCCGAAGCGCTGGATCTGAAAGACGCCGTGCATATCGGCCACTCCACCGGCGGCGGCGAGGTGGCGCGTTATGTGGCACGCGCGACGAAGGGCCGGGTGGCGAAGGCGGTGCTCATCGGAGCGGTGCCGCCGATCATGGTGAAGACCGCGAACAATCCGGGCGGCCTGCCGATCGAGGTGTTCGACGGCTTCCGCTCTGCGCTGGTGGCCAACCGCGCGCAGTTCTTCGTCGATGTCCCAGCTGGGCCATTTTATGGTTTCAATCGCGCCGGCTCGAAGGTCTCGCAGGGAGTGATCGACAACTGGTGGCGTCAAGGCATGATGGGGGGCGCCAAGGCGCATTACGATTGCATCAAGGCATTTTCCGAGACCGACTTCACCGAGGACCTGAAGACGATCGATGTGCCCGTGCTTGTCATGCATGGCGATGACGACCAGATCGTGCCGATCGCGGATTCGGCCGAGCTGTCGATCAAGCTCCTCAAGCACGGCACGCTGAAAGTCTATCCGGGCTTCCCGCACGGCATGTGCACGACCCATGCGGATGTCATCAATCCTGATCTGCTCGCCTTCGTGCGGAGTTGATCCGGAGCAGTTGTGAGGATGGCGCTCGGCGGTGAAGGCCGAGCGCCACTGTCAGAATGCGGGCGTCAAACCGCTGACGTCCGGGGTGCGGATGTTCCGCGGAGCGATCACTTGCATTGCTGTCCAGGCGCCGGATGGCACGGCTTGCTCGGCGGCGGCGCCGCGCGTGTCACGGGAGCGGGCCGCGGCGGAGCGGCCATCATCGGTCGTGCTGCTGCTACGGGACGTGCCGGTGGCGCTGAAGCCATCGGGCGCGCGGGTGGCGGCATCGGGCGCGCAGGCGGCGGCGCTGGACGGGCGACCGCTTGACGCTGAACCGGGCGTGCGACCGGCGGCGCATTCGTGTGTGCCGATGCAGTCGATGCAGCCGGGCGCTGCTGCGGCGGAGAAACAGGCCGCGCATTGACGCTTGCCGCAGGACGACGGCTGGTGTCATTGCGCGGGGGCTGCGGAGCGCCAGGCGCCGAGGATGCGTGTGAGGGCGTTTGTTGCACCACGGGGTGTTCCGGCGCAGTGGGTTTGTTGCCAGTCAAGGCGGGTTTTGTCGGTGTCTGCTGCGTGGCGGTGGAGCGATCGCCGGCCGTGGGGTGCGTTCCCTGAGCATTCGACGACGCCTTCTGCCCCGGTTGTGGTGGTGCCGCAGCGTTACTGGCGGGGGGCTGCGGAGCGGAATGTCCCGGAGGCTGGGCGTGATCGGTGCCCGGTGGCTTGTTATTTGCGGGCAGCGGTTGCCCGCCGGGAGCGCCGGGCAACGCCGTTCCGAGGGGCTTCGGAGCATTGGGTGTGTTGGCGGTCTGGCCGGCCGGCAGCTGGCCGCCTTGCGTCGTTGCTGCTGCCGGATTTGCATTGGGGCGGGTCGGCGGCTGCAGTGGCTGCGTCGGCTGAGTCAGATTTGCTTTTCGTGCCGCCGATGACGGCAGCGTCGGCGCGAGCAGTGCAGCGCCAGCCGCGGCTCCCGCGACGGCGTGGGAGACTGAGGGCGACGGTCCCGTCGTTGTCGGCGGCGCGCTTGGCGCACCTGGGGCGTTGGGGGCCGCATTGGCAGGCGGTGCTCCCGCGCCGGCCGCCACAGGTGATGGCGCCAGCGCCTGCGCCGGGGTCACGGTTTGCGGTGCGCCGCCCGGACTGGTGATCGTCACCATCTTGGTGTTGTTGTTGATAACCACCGTGTTGTGGATGTTGTTATAGATGATGTTCGGCGGCGGCGGCGCCACATAGGGCGGCGGGCTGTAATAGACCGGCAACGGCACATAGTCGGGGACCGGCAGCACGAATGCGGCGAACACCGGTGGCGGCGGCGCGAGCACGACGAAATCGGGCGGTGGCGGCGGCAACAGGATCACAGGTGGAGGCGGTGGGGGCGCGAAAGCGTAAACGGGATCGTCGAAGACGAGGACCGGCCTCCGGAAATAGACCTCTTCCTCGACCGGCGGCGGTGCGATGTCGTAGCTGATGGCCGTGAAGGTCGGCGGCGGATCGAAGGCAGCCGCGAGCACCGCGAGACGGCGCCGGGCGTCGGCGACATGGGGACCACCGGGATAACGCCGCAGATAGGACCAATAGGCGGGCGGCGTATCGACATTGCGGGTCCGCCGCCAGGTCAGGGCCTCGCGGCGCGCGGCGACGATGGCCCGGACACGCTTGGCCATCACATCGTTCGGATAGGCATCCAGGAAATCGAGATAGCCTTGCATGGTGTCGCGTTCGAGCGCGACGACATAGGCATCCTGGGCACCGAGATCGCGGATCGGCCGGGTTCGGATCGAGGCTACCCGATCGTTGGATGGCGGTGGCGCGGGTGCATCGGCGGCGCGATCGAAGAACACGATCGGCGCTTCCACTTTCGATGCGTGCCACGGGATCTCGCCGCCCTTGGTGGCTTCATTGACGCGCAAGCGCGTTCGCTCGAACACGTCGCCAAGGGAGAGCCCGCCGGTGCGGATCATTTCGGCCAGGGCTTGCGCATAGGCGCCATACGGGCCTTGCTCCGCCGGAGCCACGGTGCCGGGTGCAGCATTGAAGGCGATCAGCATATTCTTGTCGGGCTCGACCAGCGCCAGCCCGCTGGCCAATGCTTCGCCGGACTTCGCGAACGGGCTCGCGCGCGCTGCATCCAGGACGACAATGCCGGCTTTGACCTTCACTGCGGATAGCGGCCGGATGTAATCGGACAAGCGCAGCGCCTCGAGCGGCAGGTCGGTGTCGTGCGCGAGCTTGGCATCGACTGGGACAAAGTAGTTCTCGCCCTCGAGCTGAACACCGTGTCCGCCGAGATAAACGAAGGCGACCGTATCCGGCCCGGAGGCGTTCACTTTGTCGAGAAATTCACGAAAGGTGCGGCGTAACGTGTCTTGATCGAGATCGCGCGCGCCGGTGACGTCGAAGCCCGCCGCCTGCAAGGTCTGAGCGATCAGGCCTGCATCATTGGCGGTCGTCGGCAATGCACCCGATGGATAGGCGGCGTTGCCAATCACGAGGGCGACGCGTTTCTCGACCGGCTGTGCATGGGTCGGCGAGAGTGTCGCCGCTGCGATGAATGTGAGCGCGAGGAAGGCAAGAGCACGCATGATGGCTGCACCAATTCTTGCTGGATGTATTCGCAGTCCAATCGATCTGTGCTGAATAATCGCTGAACGATTACGTCAGAAATACAGCAGCGGCGGTTTTCACCCTGGTCGCCGGGCCCGGGATCAGGCCGCAATCGACCGATCGCCAGAGTTTGACGTGAAGAGACGCCGCGGATCGTATCCGGTCGATATGATTGCTGGGAGCCCGCTCAGATTACCAGCGGTGCGATCAGGCTGTCTTCTGCATCGACGCCGGCGCTGCTCGTCGTGACATCGCCCTTGATATCGATCCCGCCCGTTGCCAGCAGCCGCAGAGCTTGCGGATAGATCTGGTGCTCGACGCCGAGCACACGCGCCGCAAGTGTTTCGGCAGTATCGTCACTGGCAACAGGCACGGCGCCCTGCATCACAATGGGGCCGGCATCGGTTTCCGGAATCACGAAATGCACTGTCGCGCCGGAAATCTTCACGCCGGCGCGCAAAGCCTGGCCGTGTGGATCAAGCCCAGGGAAGGACGGCAGCAACGACGGATGGATGTTGAGCATCCGGCCATACCAGTGCTGGACGAATTCTGCAGTGAACAGCCGCATGAAGCCGGCAAGGCAGATCAGTTCGATGCCATGTTCCTCGAGCGCGGCACTCAGCAGTTTTTCGAATCCAGCGCGGTCCTTGCCGAATGGTTTGCTCTCGATCACCAGGGTCTTGATGCCGTTCGCCTGCGCATTGGCGAGGCCTGGTGCGTCGGCGCGGTTCGAGATCACGAGCGCGATTGTGGCCGGAAAACCACCGGCCGAGGCGGCCTCGATGAGTGCGGACATATTCGAGCCGCGGCCCGAAATCAGAATGGCGACGCGGCGCATCGTGTGTCTCACAGTTTCAGGTCGAGGTGCCCGTCATATACGACGCGTTCGTCGCCCCTGGCTTCGATCACGTCGCCGAGCAGCGCAACGGTCTCGCCACTCTCGCGCAGGATATCCATCACCTGCTGCACAGCCTCGCGCTTGACGATGGCGATCATGCCGATGCCGCAATTGAAGGTGCGCAGGAGCTCTAGCTCGGCGATGTCGCCTTCCGCAGCGAGCCACTTGAAGACAGGCAGCACGTTGAGGGCAGGCAGATCGATGCGGACGCCAAGGTCCTTTGGCAGCACGCGCGGAATGTTGTCGGTAAAACCGCCGCCGGTGATGTGGGCGAGTCCCTTCACGGCACCGGTCTTCCGGATCGCGCGCAGGCAGGATTTGACATAGAGCCGGGTCGGCGTCAGCAGCGCGCCGCCGAGCGTCATCACCGGCGAGAACGGCGCCTTATCGGCATAGGAAAGGCCGGTGCGCTCGACGATCTTGCGAACCAGCGAGAAGCCGTTGGAATGCACGCCCGAGGAGGCCATGCCAATGACGGCATCGCCGGCGGAAATGTCCTTGGTCGGCAGCAGGGTGCCGCGCTCGGCGGCGCCGACCGAGAATCCGGCCAGGTCGTAATCGCCGTCCCTGTAGAGGCCCGGCATTTCCGCGGTTTCGCCGCCGATCAGAGCGCAACCGGATTCGCTGCAGCCTTTGGCGATACCGGCAACGATCGAGGCGGTGGCTTCGGGATCGAGCTTACCGCAGGCGAAGTAGTCGAGGAAGAACAGCGGTTCGGCGCCCTGGACCACGAGGTCGTTGACCGACATGGCGACGAGGTCGATGCCGATACCGTCATGGACACCAGCCTCGATGGCGATCTTCACCTTGGTGCCGACGCCGTCGGTGGCCGCCACCAGCACCGGATCCTTGAAGCCGGCCGCTTTCAGGTCGAACAGCCCGCCAAACCCGCCGATTTCGGCGTCGGCGCCGGGGCGGGCGGTGGCACGCACCAACGGCTTGATGAGGTCGACCAGCCGGTTGCCTGCATCGATATCGACGCCTGCATCCGCGTAAGTGAGGCCTTTTTTCTGGTCGGTCATGCCCGGTATCCTGGCGAAGTGCGAAATTGTGAATTTTCCGCTGGTTACGTCGTAATTTGGCCCCGCGCAATGGCTCGTAAACGCTATCCCGGCTACTATCTAGGCGTTATGCCGGTCAGGGCCGCGGTGCTCGGATTCTGGCACGGGCCGGAGCCGGAACAAGCCAGTTGAGTATCCCCAATATCATTACCTTGGGCCGCATTCTGCTGGTTCCCATCGTCGTCTGGGCGATCGCATCCGGCCAGATGGAGGTGGCATTTGCCGTCTTCGTGATCGCGGGCGTCAGCGATGCCGTGGACGGTTTTCTTGCCAAGCGCTTCAACATGGCCAGCGAACTCGGGGCTTTGCTCGATCCGCTGGCTGACAAGGCCCTTCTGGTCTCGATCTACGTCTCCCTGGGGATATGGGGGGCAGTGCCGCGCTGGCTGGTGATTCTGGTGGTGTCGCGGGATATCATGATCGTGGGCGCGGTGATCGTCTCCTGGCTGTTCGGCAAGCCGATTCCGATGAAGCCGCTGATGGTCTCGAAACTCAATACGGTAGCTCAGGTGGCGTTCGCCGCGCTGGTCCTTGCGGCGCTCGGATTTGGTTTCAATTCGTCACCTTACAATTTGATTTTAATGGGTTTTGTTACCGTCCTGTCGCTCGCCTCCGTCGGCCTTTACCTGGTCGAGTGGGTACGGCACATGAGCACGATCGAGGCGGGCGAGCGCCCTGAGTGACTGCCGGCTCGCCGGCCTGGAGTATTTGCGTGTCTGTCCGCGTTCAACCTCGTCAACTGGCATTTGCGCTGCCCCATGCGGAAAGCCTGTCGCGCGACGATTTTCTTGAGGGGTCGGCCAATGCCGAAGCGCTCGGGCTGATCGATAGCTGGCCGGACTGGCCGAACCGGGTCATGCTGCTGGCTGGGCCGGAAGGTTCCGGCAAAAGCCATCTCGCCTCGATCTGGGCCGAACAGGCTGGAGCGCGTTCGACCATGGCGCATGCCCTGACGGCCGCCACCGTGCCCGGCGCGCTGGCGACCGGTGCGCTGGTGGTGGAAGACCTGACCCCGGACCATTTCGATGAACGGGCGCTGTTCCATCTGCTCAATCTTGCGCGCGAAGATGGTGCTTATGTGCTGATCACGACCCGGATTGTTCCGGTGGCGATGGAGATCGGGCTGCGCGATCTGCGTTCGCGCTTGCGCGCCGTGCCGGTGGTGCAGCTCAATGCGCCCGATGATCTCCTGTTTCGCGCGCTGATCGTTAAATTCTGCGCCGATCGCCAGATGAGCATCGACGAGACCGTCGTCAGTTACATCTCAAGCCGGATCGAGCGATCTTTTGCTGCCGCGCGCCGGACTGTCGAGCTGCTCGACAGCGAGGCGCTGCGGCTTCGGCGTCCCGTCACCCGGGCGCTTGCTGCCGAACTATTGCGCGAATCGTGAGTTTCATATCGGCTATGCGGCTTCGCACCGCAGCGCATATCATGCCTTGACGGCGGCCTGTGTCAGTTTCTGAATGTCATCGAACTGTCATTTAACTAACACATTGTCCGCTGCGTTTAGCTGATACCGCCACATTGCTCGAACTGGATGGATTGCGACCTGATGGACTCCGCGGAAGAGATTGCCATTGAAGAGAAAAAGGGCGAGTCAAAGCCTGTCGAAGCCATCGCATCAGGACCGGAACGTTTCATCAATCGCGAGCTCTCCTGGCTGCACTTCAATCGTCGCGTGCTGGAGGAATCCGTCAATCCAGGCCATCCCGCGCTGGAACGCGTCCGCTTCCTGTCGATCTCGGCAAATAATCTCGATGAATTCTTCATGGTGCGCGTCGCGGGGCTGAAGGCCCAGGTGCGCGAGGGGATCACCGAGCGCAGCCCGGACGGGCTGACACCGGCGGAGCAGCTGGTGCTGATCAACCATTCGGTATCCAAGCTTGCCAACGATCAGCAGGCCATCTGGCGCGAGCAGCGCAGCATGCTTGCCGATGCCAGTATCGTCCTGCTCGATGGAAAGGACGTCACCAGGGCCGAGCGCAGCTGGATTGAGGATCACTTTCTCCACAACATCTTCCCGCTGCTGACCCCATTGGCGATCGATCCCGCGCATCCGTTTCCGTTCATTCCGAACCTCGGCTTCACCATCGCGCTGCATTTGACGCGTGTGGCCGATGGCAAGACGATGAACGCGCTGATCCGCATGCCCGGCAAGATCGACCGTTTCATCCGTCTGCCCAATCCGGGTAAGGAGGGTGAGGTTCGCTTGATCACCCTGGAACAGGCGACGAGCCTGTTCATCGGGCGTCTTTTCCCCGGCTATGTCGTTCAAGGGCAGGGCGCATTCCGCATCATTCGCGACAGCGAGCTGGAAGTCGAAGAAGAGGCCGAAGATCTCGTTCGCCTGTTCGAATCGGCGCTCAAGCGTCGCCGTCGAGGCTCGGTCATCCGGCTTGAGATCGAAGCGGCTATGCCGGTGGAATTGCGCGCCTCGGTGCAGCGTGCCCTGGCAACCTCCGATGACGAAATTCTTCTGGTCGATGGTATTCTGGCCATGAACGAGGTTTCGCAGCTCACACGTCTCGATCGCCCGGATCTGGAATTTGTTCCCTATGTGCCGCGCCATCCCGAGCGTGTGCGCGATCACGGCGGCGATATCTTCGCGGCGATCCGGCAGAAGGATCTCGTCGTCCATCACCCCTATGAGTCCTTTGACGTCGTCGTCCAGTTCCTGCAGCAGGCGGCGCGCGATCCCGACGTCGTCGCCATCAAGCAGACACTGTACCGCACCTCCAACAATTCGCCGATCGTTCGCACGCTGGTCGAGGCGGCCGAAGCCGGCAAGTCGGTGACTGCCCTGGTTGAGCTGCGTGCGCGTTTCGACGAAGAGGCAAATATCCGCTGGGCTCGCGACCTCGAACGGGCCGGCGTGCAGGTGGTCTATGGTTTCCTCGAACTCAAGACGCACGCGAAACTGTCGCTCGTGGTGCGTCGTGAGGGCGGGGCGCTGACGACTTATGTTCATACCGGTACCGGCAACTATCATCCGGTTACAGCGCGCATCTACACCGATCTGTCCTTCTTCACGTCGGACCCGATCATCGGTCGCGACGTCGCGCGCGTCTTCAACTACATCACCGGTTATGCGGAGCCGAGCGACATCGAGAAGATGGCGGTGTCGCCGCTCACATTGCGCAAGCAGATGATCGGTCACATCAAAGCCGAGGCGGAATTCGCACGTGCCGGCAAGCCCGGCGCGATCTGGCTGAAGATGAATGCGCTGGTCGATCCGGGTATCATTGATGCGCTCTACGAGGCCTCGAAAGCCGGCGTTTCGATCGAACTCGTCGTGCGCGGTATCTGCTGCCTGCGCCCTGGCGTGCCCGGACTATCGGAGAACATCCGGGTCAAATCGATCATCGGCCGTTTCCTTGAACATTGCCGCATCTATTGTTTCGGTATGGGCCATGGCCTGCCGAGTCCGAAGGCAGCCGTTTATATCTCGTCCGCTGACATGATGCCGCGCAATCTTGATCGCCGCGTCGAGGTGCTGTGCCCGCTGCAGAATCCGACCGTGCATACGCAGGTTCTCGAACAGATCATGGTGGCCAATCTCAAGGATACCGAACAGAGTTGGCAATTGTTGCCGGATGGATCGTCAACGCGTATGAAGGCAACGAAGGGTGAGGAACCCTTCAATGTGCACAACTACTTCATGACGAATCCGAGTTTGTCCGGCCGTGGAAAGTCGCTTGAGAAATCATCGCCGCGGCGGCTTACACGCCGTTCCGAACGGCACCAGTCGTAAGGAAACGCTGACGTGGTAGCGCGCACGCGCCAACGCGCCTCCAGCGTTGCGGTCATCGATATCGGCTCGAACTCGGTTCGTCTCGTCGTCTATGAATCCCTGGCTCGCAGCCTCGTCACTATCTTCAACGAGAAGGCGCTGTGCGGTCTCGGCCGCGAGGTGCAGAGCACCGGACTGCTTGCCAGAGATGCCGTCGACAAGGCATTGATGGCGCTGCGTCGCTTTCGCGCGTTGTGCAGGATCATGAAAGTCGGACGCGTCTACGCCATCGCGACGGCGGCAGCGCGCGATGCTAGCAATGGCCCTGAGTTCATCGCCGCGGCGGAGAAGATCTGCGGCTGCGAAATCCAGATCATCTCGGGTCCACGTGAAGCAAAACTTTCCGCGCTCGGTGTGATTTCCGGCGTGCACAAGCCGAACGGCCTCGTCGGCGATATGGGTGGCGGTTCGCTCGAACTCATCGATGTACGCGGCAATTCATTGCGGCAGGGCATCACGCTGCCGCTGGGCGGTCTTGCTTTGCAGGATGCTTCGAAGAATTCGCCGAAGCGCGCCGAACGCATCGTCACCAAGGCCTTGGCCGATCTCGAGCAACTGACGGCCTGTGCCGGCCGCAATTTCTATGCGGTGGGAGGCACATGGCGCGCGCTCGCGCGGCTTCACATCCTGCAGAGTGGCTATCCGCTCAAGGTGATGCACGGCTACACGATCCCAGCTGCCGATGCGCTTAGCTTCGTGCGCCGCGTACGTCGTTTTGCGGCGGCCAATGTGCTCGCCGATATCGAGACCATCACCGAGGCGCGGCAACCGCTCCTGGTCTATGCCGCGCTACTGCTCGAGCATATCATTCGTATCGGCAAACCGAAGGCGATCGTGTTCTCGACCTATGGCGTGCGCGAGGGCCTGTTTTACGAGATGCTGTCGCCGGCGCAACGTGCGGAGGACGGTTTGCTCGGCGCGGCCGAGGTCATGAACAGGCTTTATTCTCGCTCGGCGCGCCATGCGCTGGAGCTGAGCGACTGGAGCGATCGTTTCGTTCGTATCGCCAAGCTGCCGGAGACGGACGACGATCGGCGGCTTCGCCGGGCCGCCTGTCTACTCTCGGATATCGGCTGGCGCGTGCATCCCGATCACCGCGGCGAGCAGACGCTGCATCTCATCACCAACGGCAATTTCGGCTCGATCGACCATCACGGCCGTGCTTTCCTCGCACTGTCCGTCTATTACCGCTATGCCGGCTTCAGTGCCGAGAACGAGCCGCCGGAAATCGTGCGCGCGTTGGTGACGCCGGCTCAGGTGGAGCGCGCCCGCGTGCTTGGAGCGCTGTTTCGCGTGGCGCATCTGATTTCTGCAGCGCAGCCGGGCGTTCTGCCAGCTGCACATTTCACCGTACAGGACCGCAAGATGATGCTCGTCTTCGAGCATCGTCTTGTCGATCTGGTTGCCGACCGCGTCGGCAGCCGCTTCAAACAGCTCGCGCGACTGGTGGGCAAGTCCGGATCGATCGTACGGCGATAAGCCTTCAGATAGTGAGCAGTTTTGCACGCTTTGACGAGGCGGCTTCGCGCTCGGCTCGTCAGGTAGCAGTTTCCGTGACAGGTTTTGATAGTAAGGCCGACTGCACCGCGGCGTGACTCCGGGTTGCCGTCCGTATAAGATTCGCGAGTGCGGCCGTTTTGGTCCACGCGGCAAGTGCATGCGATTTTCGGACCAGGAGAGTCGAAATGTCAGCCCTTCTCATGAACCTCATTGTTCAACTCATAGGCGGAGCGATCGGCGGCAACGTGGCCGGTCGTACATCGACGTCCCTCGATCTTGGCGCTATTGGCAATACGATCGCGGGCGCAATAGGCGGTGGCGTTGGCGGTCAGATTCTCGGAATGCTGATTCCGATGCTTTCAAATGCATCGGCGACTACCGATATCGGCTCGTTGATCGGTCAACTTGCCGGCGGCGGTGTCGCAGGCGGCGTGTTGACGGCCATCATCGGAGCAATCAGGAACAAATCGACAGCCTAACCCGATCCGCGTTGCGTTTGGTCGGCGAGCACGGGAGGCAACGCGGTGCGCAAGCGAAGGGTAGGCTTGCCGCCCATGCCGCCCTTCGAGGCTTTGCTGAGCAGTCTGCGATGTTGCAAAAGCTGGCCGGAGAACATTGCGCCGCGTGGGCGACGGGGTCTGAAATGCGCTAGCCGCGATTGACCCCGATCACGCGGCCTTTCTCCATCGCCAGTGCGAGACGGCCATGTTTGAGCGCAAGCGCCGCCTCGCCGAACAATTCGCGGCGCCAGCCATGCAGGGCGCCGACATCGGCATTGTCATCGCCGGCAATCTGTTCGAGATCGTCCACGGTCGCAATCACCTTGCTGGCAACGGCGTGACGTTCGGACGTCATGCGCAGAAGCACTTTCAGCAGCTCAACGGTGGCGGCGCCGTTACCGTTGCCACGCGGCTTTTCCAGCTTCGGTAACGTATGGGGATCGCGGCCGATGCCGCGCTGCACGGCGGCGATGATGTCGCTGCCCCATTTCGAGCGTTCGAAACCTTTCGGCAACGAGCGGAGATTGGCGAGCTTCTCCAGCGTGGTTGGCGCATGGGTGGCGATATCGCCGACGGCGTCGTCCTTGAGCACACGCGAGCGCGGCACGTCGCGGCTCTGTGCTTCCTGCTCGCGCCAGGCGGCGACTTCCATCAGCACCGCAAGTTCTTTCGGCTTCCGCACACGCGTCTTCAGGCGCTCCCAGGCCCGCTCGGGGTGGAAGTCATAAGTCTTCGGCGAAGTGAGGATTTTCATTTCCTCGCTCACCCAGTCGCTGCGCTTGCGTTTCTTCAGATCGGCGTCGAGCTTGGCGAACACGTCGCGCAGATGCGTCACGTCAGATACTGCGTAGTGCAATTGCTCGTCGGTCAGCGGGCGGCGCGACCAGTCGGTGAAACGATGGGTCTTGTCGGGGCGGTGGCCGGTGACGCGCTCGACGAGCTGGTCGTAGGCGATGCTGTCGCCATAGCCGAGCACCATGGCCGCGACCTGCGTGTCGAAGATCGGATGCGGCACCACGCCACTGCGGTGGACCATGATCTCGATATCCTGCCGCGCCGCATGGAAGACCTTCAGCACCGCTTCGTTGTTCATCAGCGCGAAGAACGGCGCGAGATCGATGCCTTCGGCGAGAGTGTCAACGACCACGGCATCGTCGGCGCTGGCCATCTGCACGACGCAGAGAAGGGGATAGTAGGTGGTCTCGCGAAGGAATTCCGTATCGACGGTGATGACGGGATGCTGGGCGAGGCGCTCACAGGCTGCAGCGAGTTGGTCGGTGGTGGTGATCAGTTCCATGGACGGTCCATAACGCGTATCCCATGGCGTTCGTCCCAAAACGCTGGTGTGTCAAGGGAATCCAGCAGATCCGGGGTCTGCCGGAGTATAAATATGGTTATTAGGTACCGCAAAATGTGCGTAACACACGCTCATCCGGCGCCGGCGGACTGCCATATTCCGCCATCTGGGGTTGATCTTCATAAGGTTTTGCCAGCACGGAGACGAGTTCCTCGAACGGAGCGAAGTCGTTGGCAAGGGCCGCCTGAATGGCCGCCTCGATCCGATGATTGCGGGGGATGAAGGCCGGATTGACGGCATTCATGGCCTTGGCGCGGGTAGCGCCGTCCTGGGATTCCCGGCTGAGTCGCTGTCGCCATTGCACTGCCCAGCCGTCGAAGGCGGCGGGATCGGTAAACTCCGCGCGCACGTCGCCATCGTCTTCCGGATCTACGGCAGCAGTGCCAAGACGGCGGAAGGTGTTGGTGAAGTCCGCCTGGTTGGCGGTCATGAGTGCCAGCAGGTCCTGCACCAGCGCGTCGTCATCGGGCTGTGCGGTGAACAGGCCGATCTTTTTGCGAAGGCCACTCTGATAGGCATCGTTGAAAATATCCGTGAACGCGCCGAGCGAATTCTGCGCGATGTCGATCGCGGCTTTCTCGTCGCTGTCGATCAGCGGCAGCAGCGTCTCGGCAAAGCGGGTCAGATTCCACAGCGCGATCCGCGGCTGGTTGGCATAGGCATAGCGGCCCATCTCGTCGATCGAGCTATAGACTGTCGCCGGATTGTACTCGTCCATGAAAGCGCATGGGCCGTAATCGATGGTCTCGCCCGCGATCGAGCAATTGTCAGTGTTCATCACGCCATGGATGAAGCCGACATGCAGCCAACGGGCGACGAGCTCCGCCTGACGCGTGATCACCGCATCGAGCAATGCGCGATAGGGATGCTCGGCCTTTGCGAGGTCGGGATAGTGCCGGTTGATGACATGATCGGCGAGGTGTTTCAGCGCGTCGATATCCTGGCGCGCTGCGAAGAACTGGAATGTGCCGACGCGGATATGGCTCGATGCCACACGCGTCAGAACCGCGCCGGGCAGCATGGTCTCGCGCTGCACTTGCTCGCCTGACGTGACTGCCGCGAGCGAGCGCGTGGTCGGAATGCCGAGCGCATACATCGCCTCGCTGACGATATATTCGCGCAGCACCGGGCCGAGCGCCGCGCGGCCGTCGCCGCGGCGTGAGAACGGCGTCGGACCCGAGCCTTTGAGCTGTACGTCGCGGCGGATGCCGTTCCGGTCGATGACTTCGCCGAGCAGAATGGCACGGCCGTCGCCGAGCTGGGCGACGAAATGGCCGAACTGGTGCCCGGCATAGGCCATGGCGATGGGATCGGCGCCATCGGGCACGCGCTTGCCCGCGAGAACTTCCACGCCTTCGGCGCTGGCGAGCCAGTCGGGGTCGAGACCGAGCTGCTCGGCAAGGACCGTGTTGAGCTTAATCAGCCGCGGTGCCTGCACCGGCGTCGGCGCAACCCGGGCGAAGAAATGGGCGGGCAGCGCTGTGTAGCTGTTGTCGAAGGGAAAGTGGACTTTCATGGCCTCAAGATAGGCCAGAGTGAGGGATTGGCAACCGCGCCATTTGCGTCGGTGTCGTCACCCGCTTTCGCGGGTGACGACAAATCGGTGCTACGCCACGCGAACCGTGTCGAGGAATTTGTCGACTTCGCCCTTCAGGCGATTGCTCTCCAGCGACAGTGACTGCGCTGCAGCAAGAACTTGCGTGGAAGCTGAGCCGGTTTCGCTGGCGCCGCGATTGACCTCAGTAACCTCGTTGGCGACCTGGCCGCTGAGATGTGCGGACTGCTGGACATTGCGCGCGATCTCCTGTGTCGCGGCGCCTTGCTCTTCGACAGCCGCGGCGATGGCCGACGAAACCTCCGAGATCAGCGTGATGGTCGCGCCGATCTCCTTGATGGTCTCGACGGTTTCCGAACTGGCGGCCTGCATGCCCGCGATCTGTGTCGAGATCTCGTCGGTGGCCTTTGCCGTCTGCGAGGCGAGGGCCTTCACTTCGGCCGCGACCACGGCAAAGCCACGTCCGGCTTCACCAGCACGCGCCGCTTCGATGGTTGCGTTGAGCGCCAGCAGGTTGGTCTGTTCGGCCACCGCAGTGATCAGTTTCACCACATCGTCGATACGTGCAGTGGCTTCGGTCAATTTGCCGATGCTGAGATTGGTTTTTTCGGCCTGCTGCACGGCTGTCGCCGCGATGCGGTTGGACTCCTGCACCTGGCGGCCGATCTCGTTGACCGACGAGGTGATTTCCTCGGTGGCGGCAGCCACCGACTGAACGTTCTCCGACACGGTACGCGAAGCTGATGCGGCCGAGCCGGACAGGGTCATGGTCACATCCGACGTTCGGGTCAACGTTGTGGCGGAAGCTTCCAGTTCGGTAGAGGCCGAGGATAACGAGTGCACGAGTTCTCCGATCATCGCCTCGAAATGCCGGGTTGCATTGTTGATCGTTTCGGAGCGGGCCGCCTTGGCCCTTGCTTCCCCAATCGCCGCCTCATCCGCGGAGCGCTTGGCGATCAGCGCATTCTTGAAGATTTGCAGCGCGCTGGCGATGCGGCCGATTTCCGTGCTCTCGCCCTGATGCGGAATGCCGACATCGAGGTCTCCATCGGTGAGCTTTCCCATCGGATTGAGGATCGACGAGATGCCGCCCGCGATGTCGCGCATCAGATAGGCGGCAGCACCGATGCCGGCGATCACGGCTGCTGCGAGAATGCCGATCATCAGCCAGATCGACTTAGCGTAGGTGGCGTCGGCATGCCCACTGGCGGCGCTCGCCCCCGTATCGTTCAAGTCGGTGAGCCTGGCGAGCGTCGCATCCATGGCGCGACCGACCGAAACGACCTTCTTGGCATTGACATCCTTGGCGGCGGCCACGTCGCCCTTGTTCACCAGCGCCTGTACGTCGCTCGCCCCGGCGATGAAATCCTTCCATTCCTTGTCGAGCTGTTGGGCGAGCTCGCGTTCTGCCGGCGACGACACCAGAGGAAGGTAATTTTTGTAAGCCTTGTCGAAGTCGGCTTTGCGGGCGGCGAGGTTCTTGTCGATATCCGGGCGATCGGCGGGGTCGGTGACGATCAAATGGTCGCGTAAGACGGCGCGGAAACGGGCCGACTGGATGCGCATTTCGCCGATCCAGCGAATGCTGGGCAGCCAATTGTCCTTGATGTCGTGGGTCGCGGCGTTCATGGCGCCCATCTGGACGAAGGAGAGACCGCCGATACCCGCCATCGCAGCGAACAGGAAGGCGACAATGACGAAGAGCTTGGTGCTGATGGAATATTTGGCGAGCACGGACGATTTCCCCGGCGTTGGCCGCGCACCTCGGCTGGCCGTCACGGCAATGGAGGAAACGCAGCAGACAATGAATGCAGCAAGTTCCAGCTGAAGAGCCTGCCTTCAAAACGGGCAGGTTTCATGCGGCAGAGACTGAGGGCAGCCGGTCAACGTTCGGTAAACTTTTATGCAAGCTTGCGATAAGTTGTTGAAGTTGGTGCGGAAATACCGCAGCCAACATTTGTTCGACACACAGGTCGATGCTTGGGCGTGTCGTTGAATTTTTATGCATCCTAGGGATGTCGGATACCCAATGTGCCTGCCACATGTCGGGCTTCCGCATTGGTTCGCTCTCGTCCGGTCGCCGCCATTCGGTTGCCGCGCATGGTACGGTCGGGTAAACCCTGCGCTTCGCGCAAAGGCGCGACAGCCGATTCTGACCTTATTACGCACTTTCCAGGACAATCATGCATCGCTACCGGTCTCACACCTGCGGCGCGCTCCGCGACAGCCATATCGATCAGACCGTGCGCCTGTCCGGCTGGTGCCATCGTATCCGCGACCATGGCGGCGTGCTGTTCATCGACCTGCGCGATCATTACGGTTTGACCCAGTGCGTCGCCGATCCGGATTCGCCCGCCTTCAAGACCGCCGAGACGCTGCGCTCGGAATGGGTCGTGCGCATCGACGGCAAGGTCCGTCGCCGTCCGGAAGGAACCGACAATCCGGAACTGCCGACCGGCGCCGTCGAAATCTATATCAGTGACATCGAAGTGCTCGGCCCCGCTGCTGAACTGCCGTTGCCGGTGTTCGGCGATCAGGACTATCCGGAAGACATCCGCCTGAAATACAGGTTCTTGGATCTGCGTCGCGAGAAGCTGCATCAGAACATCATGACGCGCGGCGCTATCATCGACAGCATGCGCCGCCGCATGAAGGAGGGGGGCTTCTTCGAATTCCAGACGCCGATCCTGACGGCCTCGTCGCCGGAAGGCGCGCGCGACTTCCTGGTGCCCAGCCGCATCCATCCCGGCAAGTTCTACGCGCTGCCGCAGGCGCCGCAGCAGTACAAGCAGCTCTTGATGATGTCGGGCTTCGACCGCTACTTCCAGATCGCGCCATGCTTCCGCGACGAGGACCCGCGCGCCGATCGTCTCCCGGGTGAATTCTACCAGCTCGATCTCGAAATGAGCTTCATCGAGCAGGAGGACGTGTTTGCCGCGATGGAGCCGGTCATCACCGGCATCTTCGAGGAATTCGCCAATGGCAAGCCGGTCAGCAAGAACTGGCCGCGCATTCCCTATGCCGAAGCGATCCGGAAGTATGGCAGCGACAAGCCGGACCTGCGCAATCCGCTGGAGATGCAGGATGTCTCCGAGCACTTCCGCGGTTCAGGCTTCAAGGTCTTTGCGCGGATGCTCGAGGATCCGAAGAACCAGGTCTGGGCCATTCCAGGCCCGACCGGCGGCAGCCGTGCATTCTGCGACCGGATGAATTCCTGGGCGCAGGGCGAAGGTCAGCCGGGCCTCGGCTACATCATGTGGCGCGAGAACAATGAAGGCGCTGGTCCGCTCGCGAACAATATCGGCGCGGAGCGCACTGAAGCAATCCGCGCGGCACTCGGCATGAAGGCCGGCGATGCCGCCTTCTTCGTCGCTGGTGATCCCGAGAAGTTCTACAAGTTCGCCGGTCTCGCTCGTAACAAAGTGGCCGACGATCTGAACCTCGCCGACAAGGAGCAGTTCAAGCTCGCCTGGATCGTCGACTTCCCGATGTACGAGTACAACGAGGACGACAAGAAGGTCGACTTCTCGCACAACCCGTTCTCGATGCCGCAGGGGGGGCTCGATGCGTTGCTCAATCAGGATCCGCTGACGATCAAGGCGTTCCAGTACGACATCGCCTGCAACGGCTACGAGATCGCTTCGGGCGGCATTCGTAACCACAAGCCGGAAGCCATGGTGAAGGCGTTCGAGATCGCCGGTTACGGCGAGGAGACGGTGATCGAGCGCTTCGGCGGCATGTATCGCGCCTTCCAGTACGGGGCCCCGCCGCATGGCGGCATGGCCGCCGGTGTCGACCGCATCGTGATGCTGCTGTGCGGCACCAACAATCTGCGCGAAATCTCGCTGTTTCCCATGAACCAGCGTGCGGAAGACCTGCTGATGGGCGCACCGTCGGAAGCGTCGCCCAAGCAACTGCGTGAAGCGCACATCCGGCTGAACCTGCCGGAGAAGTGATCTTTGATATGTGTCCCGGATGCGCTGCAGCGTTTTTTACGCTGCTGCGCAGAGCCGGGACCGTATCAAGCGCCGGAGTTCGTAACGATCCCGGCTCTGCGAAGCGGCACTACGTGCCGCATCGCGTCCGGGACAAGAGCGGCACTATCTGTTCTGGGTATCGATCTCGAACAGCGAGAACGCCGTGACCGGATCGTTCTTCATCAAGTCCATAAATTCCATCACGGGCAGTTTCGCGCGGGGTGTGATTTTCACGGAGAGCGTGCCGTGTGGCCGTTCGATAAAAGCTGCGGCGGCGTCGGCGAGGCGGCTTGCGGCCGGATTGCTATTGCCGGCCGCACGCCCCTTCGTTCTGATCTCGTTCGCGAGGGCGGACCGCGCCTCTTCCGTCGAGACATTCTGTTTGCGGGCATATTGAGCGATTGAAAGATCGACGGCGCCAAGGTCGCGCGCGACGATTTCCACAGGGCCATATTCCATCTGCAGAGCCGCAACCATGGCCTGCTGCGGATTGGTGGTGAACAGATTGCGCGGGACGTTGTTGAGCGAGGTTTGTGCGTTGACGGCGAAGAGCTTGCCGATCTCGAACACGCCAGGCGTCAGCGTGAGCTTCTTCTCGCCCTCATTCCAGGCGAGGCCGATATCGATCGCTGCGGTGGCTTCATCGATGCCGGCATCGCGCAGCAGCGTGAATGGCTCGCCGTCCTTCTCCTCCAGCGGCCCCGTCATATTCAGCTTGAGATTGATCTTGCTCGGGATCGGTCCGACGAACTGACCCCAGCTCAGGCCGGCTTCGTGCAGCGTAATCAGCTTGCCGCTGCTCTTGTGCGGCACCACCATGTCCTTGAGCTCGATACCGTCAAGCGCTTTCAGCAGGCCGACGACGCTGTCGGCGGAAGGCGTCATGCCGGGCACGGTCATTTGCGATGTCTGCCGCATCAGGCCGGGGAAATCGAAGCCCTTGAGCGCGAAACGTCCGATTTTGAACGGGCCTTCCGTCGATTGGCCGTCCAGCCCCTCGACGGCGAATTCGCCGATCTTGCCGCGATCGAGATTGAAGCGCAGGGCCGCGAGCTTGATCGGACCATCAGGTGCCTGGACGGATAGGCCGAGTATCTCGGTATTGTCGATCTGGACACCTTCATAGACGGAAGCGACCGTGTTGATCACGGCGCGCGCCTTGGCGGGATCGACAGGCGTACCTGCTGCAGGGAGTACGGCAAGCAGCTCCTGCATCTTGAACTTGGACGGCTGGACCTTCATGTCGCCCATGCGGATGCCATCGATGCGGAAGGAGGGGCCGTTGTCCGATGTCAGCGTATAGGCGCCGGTGCTGATCTGTCCCTGAATGCGATAGAACTTCTCATCGCTCGCATGGGCGGGATCAAGCACCGTTGCCACCGCAGCGGCATCGAAGTCCTTTGCGGTGATGTCGGCGATTTCACCCGTCATCCGCACTTGTTTGTCGGCTTGTGCAACGGTCATCGCCACATTGACGCGGCCGGCATGGGATGTGGCGATCTTGCCATCCTTGATGTCGCGGATTGCCAGGTCTGAATAGACATAGTCCGTGCCGTTCGGCAGCGCTTTGCCGGTCGCTTTCACCGTGACGGTGGGCGCCGTCATCGCACGTGCCGAGATGGCGGCGAATTGCGTCAGTCCGGCCCGGTACATGTCGAGCGGCGAGGCCAATCCGGCCTGTGCCGGCAAGCGCGTTGGGCCGGAATAATCGTCAATCTCGAAGCGGGGCGCGTTGACGGCGACGTCAAGACCCCCCGACGGCGCGATCGTGCCGCTGGCATCGATATCGGTGAGGACGATGTGATCAGCCGTGAAGGTGGTCGTGCTGCCGGATCCGACACCCGAAGCGCTAAAGCGGCCGACCTTGATGGCGGCCCGTTGCGGTGTCGTAAACTCCACGGCGATATCGGAGAGTGTGACCTGGCGCGTCCACAGGCTGAAGGCGAGGTCGCCATGCTTGGCCTGCGCGCCGGCGGCACGAATCTGCGCGAAGTTCGCTTCGATCTCGTTGGCAATCCGGTGCTTGATATAGGCTTCCGTGCTGAAATAGCCGCCAACAGCAGCAACAGCGGCCGCACCGAGGCCGATGACGATTTTGGACATTGAGGAAAAACTCCGTTAGCGGGCTATGCGACGCTGAAGGGCCTGGCTTCGTCAAGGATCGAGTGCAGCGCGGGAGAGCTGTTGGATACATTTGCGTGTTGCGGCATCAAAGTACCCGTGTTCGACAAAAACAGGCAAGGCAGTCTTTCCTATGACGCTTCATCGGATACCTGGGTTCGAGATCGAAAGCGTGAATTTTTCTGCAGGCGAGGGACCACTGACATGCGTCTGGAAGCGGTTGCGCCAATGCCGTCCGGCGGGATAGACATCGCGCTGAATCCGCCGAACAACCCATTCATCCAGTCCTTCCTGTTTGGCCCCGACCGGAGCGCTTATGTCATCTCCTTCCTCCGAAGAATTGTCGCGCGCGGCGCTCGCTTATCATCGCCAGCCCAAACCGGGTAAGCTCGAGATCCAGGCGACCAAGCCGCTCGCCAATCAGCGCGACCTCGCGCTCGCTTATTCGCCCGGCGTCGCCGCGCCGTGTCTCGCCATCGCCGCCGATCCCAATGAAGCGGCATCGCTGACCTCCCGGGCCAATCTCGTCGCTGTGGTGTCGAACGGCACTGCCGTTCTCGGTCTCGGCAATATCGGCCCGCTGGCCTCGAAGCCTGTCATGGAAGGCAAGGCTGTCCTGTTCAAGAAATTCGCCGGCATCGACGTGTTCGATATCGAAATCGCGGCCGACACCATCGAGCGCGTGGTCGAGACGGTTTCGGCATTGGAGCCGACCTTCGGCGGCATCAATCTCGAAGACATCAAGGGACCGGAGTGCTTCGAGATCGAGGCGCAGCTCAAGGAGCGCATGAAGATCCCGGTCTTCCATGACGACCAGCATGGCACCGCCATCATCGTCGGCGCCGCCATCAAGAATGCTCTGCTGCTCAACGGCAAGAAGATCGAAGACGTCAAGATCGTGTGCTCTGGCGCCGGCGCCGCCGCGATCGCCTGTCTCAATCTGCTTGTCTCGATGGGGGCGCAGAAGAAGAACATCTGGGTCTCCGACATCGACGGCGTGGTGCATGAAGGGCGCAACACCCTGATGGATCGCTGGAAGGCGGTCTACGCACAGAAGACCGACGCCCGCACGCTCGGTGACATCATCGGTGGCGCCGATATCTTCCTCGGCGTGTCTGCGCCCGGCGTGCTGAAGCCGGAGATGGTCAAGGCAATGGCCGACAAGCCGCTGGTGCTGGCGCTGGCCAATCCGGTCCCGGAAATCATGCCCGACGAGGCACGCAAGGCGCGGCCGGACGCGATGATCTGCACGGGGCGCTCGGACTTCCCGAACCAGGTCAACAACGTTCTCTGCTTCCCCTTCATCTTCCGCGGCGCGCTGGATTGCGGCGCCACCGCCATCAACGAGGCGATGAAGATCGCCGCCGTCGACGCCATTGCGCAGCTCGCGCAGGATCCGCCATCGGATGCCGTGACCGCCGGTTTTGAAACCGAAACGCAGGGCTTCGGTCCGGGCTCGCTGATCCCGTCGCCCTTCGATCCGCGCCTGATCCTGCGCATCGCGCCGGCCGTTGCCAAGGCTGCGATGGAGTCGGGCGTCGCGTCGCGTCCGATCGCCAATTTCGAGGAGTATGCTGCAGGCCTCGAACGCTTCGCATTCCGTTCTGGCCTCGTGATGAAGCCGGTGTTCGCCAAGGCGAAGACGCAACCCGTCCGCGTCATCTATGCCGAAGGCGAGGACGAGCGCGTGCTGCGCGCCGTGCAGGTCGTGCTGGAAGAAAAGCTGGCGCGTCCGATCCTCGTCGGTCGTCCGTCCGTGGTGGACGCACGCATCAAGCGGTTCGGTCTGTCGATCAAGGCCGGTCAGGATTTCGACCTCATCAATCCCGAGGACGATCCGCGCTATCGCTCTTACGTTCAATCCTATATCGACGTCGCCGGTCGTCGCGGCGTGACGCCCGATGTGGCGCGCACGGTCGTTCGCACCAATGCGACCGTCATTGCTGCGCTCGCTGTGATCCGCGGTGAAGCCGATGCGATGATTTGCGGTATCGAAGGCCGCTATATGAGCCATCTGCGCCATGTGCGCGAGATCATCGGATTCCTGCCGGGCGTCAGCGATTTCGCAGCGCTCTCTCTCATGATCAGCAGCAAGGGCGCGCATTTTATCGCCGACACGCAGGTGCGCCCCAATCCGAGCGCCGAAGAACTCGCCGAAATTGCTGCGCTTGCGGCCAACCACGTGCAGCGCTTCGCCATGAAGCCGAAGATCGCCTTCGTCTCGCATTCGGATTTCGGCAGCTACGACACGGACTCCTCGCGCAAGATGCGCCGGGCCGCGACGTTGCTCCGCGAAAGGCATCCGGAGATTGAGTCCGATGGTGAAATGCAGGGCGACACCGCACTCTCTGAAGCTGCGCGCAAAATGGTACTGCCGCATTCGAAGCTCGAAGGCGCCGCGAATGTCCTGATCATGCCGACGCTTGATACGGCCAATGTCGCCTATCAGATGATCAAGACACTCGGCGATGCGCTGCCGGTCGGTCCGATCCTGATCGGTCCGGCGCGTCCGGCGCATATCCTGACGCAGGGCGTGACGGCGCGCGGCATTCTCAACATGACTGCTGTGGCCGCTGTCGAAGCGCAGGAACGGGCAGGGCGCTCGCAGGCCAATCTGTTCGGCTGAGCCGGCGAACCATCATTGCGTTGCTGACCACAAATGGATGACTTCGCGAGAAGTCATCCATTTGCGTTTGAAAAAGCGACAAACTTGATCATACTTGTCGCGTTTCGATCCGCAGTCGTTGCAGTTCGTGAGGCTTTCACATGCCGGCGTTTATTACTTTCGGGCGTATCCTGTTTGCGGTGATCTTCATCGCGTCGGGAGCGAGCAAGTTTCTCGATCTCGGCGTGGCGGCAGATGCGATCTCGAACAAGGTTCTGCCCACGCTTCCTGCAGCCGTGTTGCCTTATACCGCGCAGCTCGAACAATTGGCGGGGATGGAACTGAAGCAGATCATGGCGATTGCCACAGCGGCGCTGGAACTGATCGGCGGCATCGCCATCGCACTGAATTTCGGTGCGCGCTTCTTCGCCCTCGTGATGGTGCTGTTCGTGATGGCTGCGACGTTCTACTTCCACGACTTCTGGAATCTCGCAGGTGCCGATGCCAAGGCGCAGATGATCCACGCGCTGAAGAACCTGTCGTTGATCGGCGGGCTGTTCATGATCGCCGGCATCGGCAAAGGGCCGCGACTGGATGCTTATGGCGAAGGGTGATCGAATGTAGGGCGAATGAGCGCAGCGTAATCCGCCGTTCTTCGTCCCACGCAATCGGCAGGCGGATTACGCGGAGTTTATCATCGGGCGCGCTTCGCGCGAGCCGTTGGCTCATCCGCCCTACGAACGCCGCCATGCTGTGACGGTGACTTCATGCTCTGCGTCCAGTATGCGCGTCTCCGCAGCCTTCAGTCCATGGCTTGCCAGCACATCGTGCGGCGATTGCGCGGGGACATTCGGAAAGCAGCCTTGTCCGTTCGGCACGATGACATCAGGTGCTTCTGACAGCCAGAACGTGTCGAAGCGATCCATGAACATGTCGAAGACGGTCGGGCCGCCGATGATCGCGATGGTGCCGCGCGAAATGTCGGCCCGCGCACAGGCCTGCTCGAATGTCGCGCCGGCGGGATTCCACAAGGTCGCCTTGGCGTTGGCCGGATCGCGCGCGACGCCGTCGATCTGCCGTGTCAGCACGATGCGTTTGCGCTGCGGCGAGTTCGGCTGGTCCTCAAAGGAATTGCGGCCGTGCACGATCAGGCTGGTCCGATCGAGGGCTTCATTGAAGAAGTGCTGGTCGCCGGGAAATTTCAGGCTGTCCGGCATCACGCCGCTGGCGTCGGCGAGCATGCCGTTGCCTGAAACGATCACATAACCTTCGAAACGCAACGCTGACATCTGCACTTGCTAGCTTATTCCGGGACCGTCGTCACCACACTGCTGAGCGGACGCGTGCTCACCGTCGGCAGCTTGGCATCCTTGGCGAGCGCTTCGTCATAGGATGCAATCGTCTGCACCGGCGCTTTCGCGCGCATCAGCACGACCTTGTAGCCGCCTGCTTTCAGCCGGCGCAGCAGTTCCGGCAGCGCTTCGGCGGTGGGCTTCTGGAAGTCGTGCATCAGGATGATGCCCTTGCCGAGCCTGTCGAGCTTGGTCATTACATTGGTGATGACCTGCTCGGATTTGCGGGTCTTGAAATCGAAACTGTCGATGTCGCAGGAGAAGATCGCCATGTTGCGCTCGCCGAGATAGGTGACGATTTCGGGCGGGTGCTGCAGGGCCGGCGCGCGGAAGAAGGGGGCGGGGGCGGCGCCCAGCGCCCATTTGACGGCGCTGAACCCCTTTTCGATCTCGTCCTTGCGCTGCTGCTCGGTGAGCTTCTTGCTGGTCAGCGCGATATGCGCCCAGGTGTGGCCGCCGATGGTGTGGCCGGCAGCGGCGACCTGCTTCAGAATCTCGGGATGATAAGTGGCGTGCTTGCCGATCGGGAAGAAGACGGCGCGGACGCATTGGTCGGCCAAAGCCTTCAGCACTGCCGGCGTCGTGGTGGGCCACGGGCCGTCGTCGAAGGTGAGGACCACTTCCTTGTCGCGCAGGAAGTCGAGCTGCTTGAAATGCTCGAAGCCGAAACCGGGGCCGCCGGTGGTGTCGATCTCCACTACGCGGCTGACGCCGAGCGCGTCGGGATTGGCGCAAGCAGGCTTCGCCGCGGTGTTCGGAGCGGGCGCCGGTGCCGGAGCTGCAGCTTTCGGCGCCTGGGCCAGTGCCTGCATCGCCCAGAGCGACATCGCGCTCGCCAAAATCACACCTGCCGCCTTGCGCATGACGTCCCCCGTGCAACGTTCCGGCCGAGAATAGGCTGGCGACAAGTCTAGCGTGATTTTCTGCGTTGGGGTCATGGGACGAGCCTTTTCCCCAGCGTGTTGGAATGGATGTGAATGTCAAACAGCCACGTCCTTCCCGAGATCATGAGGCCTCATTCTCGCGGCGCTTGCGCGTCCGAGGTGTGAGCAGGTCTCCCCTCGAAGACATGAGGGGAGGCGGCACGCCGCAAGGCGCGTGGGGGTGGGACTGACGCGATCGGTTCGCACTGGATCGCCAGTGCTGGCCGGCCGCGCAACGCCTGACGGCGTGCCACCGCGGGACTTTTGGCTGGAGGACCGCTCTGTCGCACACCGGCACGTCCCTTACTCCTTGCCGCAGCAAGTTTCCGAGCCGCTGATCCCGACGGATTTCTCCGCCGTTCGCCTGTGCCGTCGCAGCCGACCTATCGGCTCCCCCTCGTAATGGGGAGGGACGGTGACCCCCGGCCTCCCGAGTCCTGCTTGCGAGGCAGGCCGCGGGCTCCGCATCCTGTCCCGCTCAAAGAACGCCTCATGAGAGCGCCCCCCGCGAACAAGACGGCTGGGATATAGGGCAATGAGAGGAATATTGTCAAGAACAAAGTGAGAACATTTTATCGCGACCGTAGGATGGGTAGAGCGGAGCGAAACCCATCAATCCCGTCGATGCCTCACGCTCCGCCGATGGGTTTCGCTCCAGCGCTGCCGCGCCTTCGCTCTACCCATCCTACGCGCCCGCGCAGCGATCTTGTTTTGCGATCGCCGCATGTTTGCCGGGCCGGCTAAATCTGGTCTCGCCCCGGCAAATCCTTGGACGAGGCGGCCAGATATGGTATCCCGACGCAGTTCCTGCCCACCACCCGAGACCGCTCGCGCTCCGCCATTCTGGCCGCGGCGGTGGAGATATGCCCTGATGACCAGTTCGGCCCGTAACGCCTCGTTCTTCACCGCCTCGCTCACGCAGGCCGATCCGGAAATCGCAGCCGCGATCAAGGGGGAACTTGGCCGCCAGCGCCATGAGATCGAGCTGATCGCCTCGGAAAACATCGTCAGCCGCGCCGTGCTGGAGGCGCAGGGCTCGGTGATGACCAACAAATATGCCGAGGGCTATCCGGGCGCGCGCTACTATGGCGGCTGCGAATTCGTCGATGTCGCCGAGAATCTCGCCATCGAGCGCGCCAAGCAGCTGTTCGGCGCCCAGTTCGCGAACGTCCAGCCGAATTCCGGCAGCCAGATGAACCAGGCCGTGTTCCTGGCGCTGCTGCAGCCGGGCGATACCTTCATGGGCCTCGACCTCGCGGCCGGCGGCCATCTGACGCACGGTTCGCCCGTCAACATGTCCGGCAAGTGGTTCAAGCCGGCGCATTACACCGTGCGCCAGGACGACCAGATCCTCGACATGGATGCCATCGCCAAACAGGCGGAAGAGGTGAAGCCGAAGCTGATCATCGCCGGCGGCTCCGCCTATTCGCGCGCCTGGGACTTCAAGCGTTTTCGCGAGATCGCCGACAGCGTCGGTGCCTATCTGCTCGTCGACATGGCCCACTTCGCCGGTCTCGTCGCCGGCGGCGTGCATGAATCGCCGGTGCCGCATGCGCATGTCACCACCACGACCACGCACAAGTCGCTGCGCGGCCCGCGCGGCGGCCTGATTCTCACCAATGACGAAGCGCTGCACAAGAAGCTGAACTCGGCGATCTTCCCGGGTCTGCAGGGCGGCCCCTTGATGCATGTGATCGCGGCCAAGGCGGTGGCCTTTAAGGAAGCGCTGCAGCCGGAGTTCAAGACCTACGCGGCCAACGTCGTCGCCAATGCCAAGGCGCTGGCCGAGACGCTGAAGTCGCAGGGTTTTGACATTGTTTCGGGCGGCACCGACAACCATCTGATGCTGGTGGACCTGCGGCCGAAGGGCCTCAAGGGCAATGTATCGGAGAAGGCGCTGGTTCGCGCTGGCCTGACCTGCAACAAGAACGGCGTGCCGTTCGATCCGGAAAAGCCGTGGGTCACCTCGGGCATCCGTCTCGGCACCCCCGCTGCGACCACCCGTGGCTTCGGCACCGAAGAGTTCAAGCAGGCCGGCGAGTTCATAGCCGAGGTGCTGAGCGCCGTGGCGCAGTCCGGCGACGGCAGTGCGCCGCTGGTCGAAGCGGCTGTTAAGGAAAAGGTGAAGGCGCTGACGGATCGTTTCCCGATCTATCAGTAAGGAAAGTCGTTTATTGCCGTCATTGCGAGCCCTGACGAATTGCGGAGCAATTCGTTTGGGCGAAGCAATCCAGAAGGTCAAGAAAACTGGATTGCTTCGTCGCTTCGCTCCTCGCAATGACGAGAGGATAGGTTCATGCGCTGCCCGAACTGCAACAGCCTCGATACGCAGGTGAAGGACTCGCGGCCCACCGAAGACTCGTCGGTCATCCGCAGGCGGCGCGTGTGCATCGCCTGCAATTTCCGCTTCACCACCTTCGAGCGCGTGCAGCTGCGTGAGCTCACGGTGATCAAGCGCAACGGACGCCGGGTGCCGTTCGATCGCGACAAGCTGGTGCGCTCGCTGCAGATTTCGTTGCGCAAGCGTCCTGTCGATCCGGAAAAGGTCGAGACCATGGTGTCGGCCATCGTGCGCGAGCTGGAGAGCGGCGGCGAGGCGGAGATTTCGTCCGAGGCGATCGGCGAGATCGTGATGGAGCATCTGCGCGTTCTCGACGACGTCGCCTATGTCCGCTTTGCCTCGGTGTATCGCGATTTTCGCGAGGCGAAGGATTTCCAGGCGTTGCTCGGTGAGCTCCACACCGATGACGCAGTTCTTGATGAAAATGGACAGCCCACGGCCGCAGGAAAATGATCTTCCGTATCCTGGAAGACCAGCATCGCGAAAAACTCGCCGCCGCCAAGGCCGAGGATCTCCGCTACATGCAGCTTGCGCTGACGCTGGGCCGCCGCGGGCAGGGGCGGACATGGCCGAACCCCGCTGTCGGTGCCGTCGTCGTGAAGGACGGCGTGATTCTCGGCCGCGGCTGGACGCAGCCGGGCGGCCGGCCGCATGCGGAGCCGGTGGCGCTGGCGCAGGCCGGTGAAGTCGCACGCGGGGCGACGCTTTATGTCACGCTGGAGCCATGCTCGCATTTTGGCAAATCGCCGCCTTGTGCGGATGCCATCGCCGCTGCCGGCATCGCGCGCGTCGTCGCGGCGGTCGAGGATCCCAATCCCGAAGTTGCCGGGCAGGGCCACGCACGGCTGCGTGCGGCGGGGATCAAGGTCGATGTCGGCCTCTGCGCCGAGGAAGCGGCGCGCGATCACGCCGGGCACTTCCGCCGCATCCGTGACAAGCGCCCGCATGTGGTGCTGAAGCTCGCGGTTTCGCCGGACGGGAAAATCGCGGCCGCCGGGCACAAGCCCGTCGCCGTGACGGGCGAGCGGGTTCGCTCGCGCGTGCATCTGTTGCGCGCGCAATGCGACGCGATCCTTGTCGGCATCGGCACCGTCATCGCCGACGATCCGGAACTGACATGCCGCCTGCCGGGCATGATGAAACGCTCGCCGGTGCGTGTGGTGCTCGATCGTGCGCTGCGCATCTCAGGCAACAGCAAGCTGGTTCATTCCGCCCGCACGGTACCGCTCTGGGTGATGACGTCGGATATCGCCGAGGCGCCGGCCGCGATGGCGCTCGGCGCCGCAGGTGCGCAGGTGCTGCGTGTGCCGGCGGTGACATCGCCGTTGCCGGGGCTGGATTTATCGGCGGTGCTGCATAGCTTGGCCGGGAAGGGCATCACCCGGCTGCTGGTGGAGGGCGGCGCGAAGATCGCGTCGTCTTTCGTGAGCGCCGGCCTCGTCGATGAAATCTGGCTGTTTCAAGGGCCGAACGAGATCGGCGAAGGCGGTGTCAACGCGCTGGACGCATTGCCGCTGAGCGCGATCACCGGGTCGCCGGGGTTCAAGGTGCGTGCTAGCGAGACGATCGAGAACGATACGCTCACGATTTATGAGCGCGCCACGGTTTAGCTGTGCCCCTCATGGTGAGGAGGCGCTTCTTCAGCGCCGTCTCGAACCATGAGATGGCTGGGCGCGGCGCTTGCCGCCATCCTTCGAGACGCGACCAAGTGGTCGCTCCTCAGGATGAGGGCAGGGTGATTTGAGGTAAGAAAGAGACATTCATGTTTACCGGCATTGTCACCGATATCGGCGAGATCGAAAGCCTGAGGCCAGTGGCGCAGGGCCAGCTGCACCGGCTGCGCATTCTCTGCGACTACGACCAGACCACCATCGCCGATGGCGCCTCGATCGCTCATAACGGCGTCTGTCTCACGGTGGTTTCCTCGGGCGTCGCGAACGGCAAGACCTGGTTCGATGTCGATGCCGCGGCGGAGACGCTGGCGCTGACCACGGCCAAACACTGGCAGGTCGGAACCAGGCTCAATCTGGAACGCGCGCTGAAGATCGGCGACGAACTCGGCGGCCATATCGTCGCCGGCCACGTCGACGGTATCGCCACCATCGTGTCGCGCGAGAATCTGCCCGATATGGCGCGGATCACCTTCCGCACCACGCGGGAACTGGCGAAATTCATCGCCACCAAGGGCTCGGTCACACTGGATGGCGTGTCGCTGACGGTGAACACGGTGTCGGACGTGGAGTTCGCCGTGCTGATCATTCCGCACACGCTGAGCGTCACCACGCTGGGCGAGAGCTGGCAGGCGGGTACCGAGGTCAATATTGAAGTAGACCTGATGGCCCGCTATGCGGCGCGGCTGGCGGAGATGGCGTGACCGTAGGGCGGATGAGCGTAGCGTCATCCGCCGGCCGAGCTCAAAGCGGAAACTCCGCGGCGGATTACGGCTTCGCCTCATCCGCCCTACGGCTATAAGTGCTTGGAATCCCAACTTATGCGGCCTAAAAGGCTGCCCGAATGTAAGTCACTACTGACTGGAACGAGACCCGATGGCCGACCCGCGACGTGCCCCCCTGAAGGACCAGACCGACATCACCGGCGCCCATGCGCTGATCGTCGAGGCCCGGTTTTACGACGATATCCAGGACGCCATGCTGGAGGCCGCTATTGCCGAGCTGAAAGCAGCCGGCGTCTCCCATGACGTTCTTACCGTGCCGGGCGCGCTGGAAATCCCCGCCGCCATCGCCATTGCGGTGGATGCTGCCGAAAAGAACGGCAAGCCGTATGACTGCGCAGTGGCGCTGGGCTGCGTGGTGCGCGGCGATACCATCCATTTCGAGATCGTTTCCATCGAGTCCTCGCGCGCGCTGATGGACTATGCGGTGCGCCAGCAGTTCCCGCTCGGCAACGGCATCATCACCGTCAACACCGAGGAACAGGCCTGGGCCCGCGCGAAAGCCTCCGAACTGAACAAGGGCGGCGATGCCGCGCGTGCCGCTCTGGCGATGCTGCGCATCAAGCGCCGTATGGCGAAGGCGTAAGCGACGATGGCGGAGTTCAGGAAGCCGGAGCCCAAAGGCGACCGCAAGGCCAACCGGCGCGGCGCGGCTCGGCTCGCAGCCGTGCAGGCGCTGTACCAGATGGATGTTGGCGGCACCGGCATCAATGAAGTGCTGGCTGAGTTCGAGAGCTTCTGGATCGGCAGCGAGGTCGAGGGCGAGCAGTATCTGCCGGCCGAGGGCGCGTTCTTCCGCGACGTCGTGTCCGGCGTGCTGCGCGACCAGAAGCAGCTCGATCCCCTGATCGACGACGTGCTGTCGCGTGGCTGGCCGCTGGCCCGCGTCGAGGCGATTCTTCGCGCGGTCATGCGGGCCGGGGCCTATGAGCTGCAGCATCGCAAGGACATTCCGGGCCGCGTCATCGTGTCGGAATATGTCGATGTGGCGCATGCGTTCGTGGAGCGCGACGAGACCGGCATGGTGAATGCGGTGTTGGACCAGATCGGGCGGCAGTATCGGCCGGATGAGTTCGCGCGCTGACATAACGCCGTCCCCCTCATGGTGAGGAGGCGCGTAGCGCCGTCTCGAACCATGAGATGGCCGGGCTCTGAGCGTGCGGCCATCCCTTGCGAATGGCTATGCCATTCGCTGGGAGACGCCGCTGCGCGGCTCCTCAGGATGAGGGACGGAGTGTTGGGCTCCAGTCAGAGAGGGCTATCGTGACATCTAACGAAGACTCCCTGATCGCGCGCCACTTCGCTCCGCTGGCCACCGCCCCGGGCGCCTTCGGCCTGCGCGATGATGCGGCGGTGCTGAAGGCGGATGGCGAGGATATCGTCGTCAATACGGACGCCATCGTGGAAGGCGTGCACTTCCTGCCCGACGATCCTCCCGACACCATCGCCCGCAAGGCGCTGCGCACCAATCTCTCCGACCTCGCTGCCAAGGGCGCCGTGCCGGCCGGCTTCGTGCTGACACTGGCGCTGAAGGCGCCGGACGAGGCGTGGCTCGCGGAATTCGCGCGCGGGTTCGGTGAGGACATCGACGCCTTTGGCTGCCCGCTGCTCGGCGGCGACACGGTGTCCACGCCGGGGCCGCTGACGGTCTCCGTCACGGCCTTCGGCCGGATACCGGAAGGGCGGATCGTTCGCCGCGCGGGCGCGGAGGTGGGCGACCGGATCGTGGTCACGGGTACGATCGGCGATGCCGCCCTGGGGCTCGCCGTGCTGCAAGGGCGGCTGGCATCGTCGAACGAGGAGCCGCTGATCAACCGCTATCGCGTGCCGCAGCCGCGAACCGGGCTGGCGCGTGCGGTGCGGGATCACGCGACGGCGTCGATGGACGTGTCGGACGGGCTGGCGGGCGATCTCGGCAAATTGTGCGGGGTGTCGGGTGTCTCGGCGGTGATCGAGGCGGCGCGCGTGCCATTGTCGGCGCCGGCACGCGCGCTGCTGGACGCCGGCATGATCGGTCTCGAAACGCTGGTGGCGGGCGGCGACGACTATGAAATTCTCTGCACCATGCCCGAGGCGCGCGTAGCGTCCTTTATGGCGCAGGCGGAAGAGGCGGGTGTGGCTGCGGCGGTGATTGGCGGGATTGTCGCCGGCGATGCGCCGCCGCGCTTTGTCGATGCGGCGGGTGAGGCGATCGAATTGAAGCGACGCTCCTATAGCCACTTTTGACGTGCGATAGATGCAGCGAACTAACCTCTCCCCGCATCTTGCGCGGGGAGAGGTTATCGAGCGTCACGCCGGCCACTACATCCCTTCCAAATTAGCAGCGTTCTTTCATCGGCCGCCGTTGCACGCCGATACCGATTTTGCCATGCTCGCGATACGAGAGGCCGTCCTCACGTACTCAGGACAGGCCTCCGATCATATGCGCCATCAAACAAGGCGCCGGGCAGGAAGGACTGAGGCAGATTCCATGACAGCATTGTGGGTGATCGTGCTCTGCGGGGCACTGTCGATCGTTTACGCGATCTGGGCGACGGGTTCGGTGTTGAAGGCGGATGCCGGAAATGCGCGAATGCAGGAAATCGCAAGTGCCGTGCGCGAAGGTGCACAGGCCTATTTGCGGCGGCAATATCTCACCATCGGTATCGTCGGCGTCGTGATCTTCGCGCTGCTGGCATATTTTCTGGGCATGCTCGTCGCCATCGGCTTCGCGGTCGGCGCGATCCTCTCCGGTGCGGCCGGCTTTATCGGCATGAACGTGTCGGTGCGCGCCAATGTCCGCACAGCCCAGGCGGCGACCAGTTCGCTGGCCGGCGGCCTCGAACTCGCCTTCAAGGCGGGGGCGATCACCGGCCTGCTGGTGGCCGGCCTCGCCCTGCTCGGGGTGACGCTGTACTTCATGGTTCTCACCCATGGCATGGGTCTTGCCGCCAACAGCCGCACCGTCATCGACGCGCTGGTGGCGCTCGGCTTCGGCGCCTCGCTGATCTCGATCTTCGCCCGTCTCGGCGGCGGCATCTTCACCAAGGGCGCCGATGTCGGCGGCGATCTCGTCGGCAAGGTGGAAGCCGGCATTCCCGAGGACGATCCGCGCAACCCGGCGACCATCGCGGACAACGTGGGCGACAACGTCGGCGACTGCGCCGGCATGGCGGCGGACCTGTTCGAGACCTATGCGGTGACGGCCGTCGCCACCATGGTGCTGGCGGCGATCTTCTTCGCCTCGTCGCCGCTCCTCGTGAACATGATGACGCTGCCGCTGGCTATCGGCGGCATCTGCATCATCACCTCCATCGCCGGCACCTTCTTCGTCAAGCTCGGCGCCAGCCAGTCGATCATGGGGGCGCTGTACAAGGGTCTGATCGCCACCGGCGTGCTGTCGCTCGTGGGGCTTGCGCTCGCCATCGGCTGGCTGACCGGCTTCGGCCCGCTCGAGGGCGCGAAGTATACGGGCTTCGCATTGTTCGAATGCGGCGTGGTCGGCCTCGTCGTCACCGGCCTGATCATCTGGATCACCGAATACTACACCGGCACCGACTATCGCCCGGTGAAGTCCATCGCGCAGTCGTCGGTGACCGGTCACGGCACCAATGTGATCCAGGGGCTCGCGATCTCGATGGAGGCGACGGCCCTGCCGGCCATCGTGATCATCGCCGGCATCCTGATCACCTACAGCCTTGCGGGCCTGTTCGGCATCGCCATTGCCACCACCACCATGCTGGCGCTGGCGGGCATGATCGTGGCGCTCGATGCCTTCGGTCCCGTCACCGACAATGCCGGCGGCATTGCGGAAATGGCAGGCCTGCCGAAGGAGGTGCGCAAATCCACCGACGCGCTGGACGCAGTCGGCAACACCACCAAAGCGGTTACCAAGGGCTATGCGATCGGCTCCGCCGGTCTCGGCGCGCTGGTGCTGTTCGCGGCCTATAACGAGGACCTGAAGTTCTTCATCGCGAATTCCGCGAAGAACCCGTACTTCCAGGGCGTCACGCCGGACTTCTCGCTGAACAATCCTTATGTGGTGGTCGGCCTCTTGTTCGGCGGCCTGTTGCCCTATCTGTTCGGCGCGATGGGCATGACGGCGGTGGGCCGCGCGGCCGGCGCCATCGTCGAGGAAGTGCGGCGCCAGTTCCGCGAAAAGCCCGGCATCATGCAGGGCACCGACAAGCCCGATTACGGCAAGGCGGTGGACCTGCTGACCAAGGCAGCGATCAAGGAAATGATCATTCCCTCGCTGTTGCCGGTGTTGTCGCCGATCGTCGTCTACTTCCTGATCTATGTGATCGCGGGCGGCGGCGCCGCCGGCAAGTCGGCGGCGTTCTCCGCGGTCGGCGCGATGCTGCTTGGCGTCATCGTCACCGGTCTCTTTGTGGCGATCTCGATGACCTCGGGCGGTGGCGCCTGGGATAACGCCAAGAAGTATATCGAGGACGGCCATTTCGGCGGCAAGGGCTCGGATGCGCATAAGGCAGCCGTGACCGGCGACACCGTCGGCGATCCCTACAAGGATACGGCGGGCCCCGCGGTGAATCCGATGATCAAGATCACCAACATCGTGGCACTGCTGTTGCTGGCGATTTTGGCGCATTGATCGCGCGTAGGGCAATGAGCGGAGCGTCATCCGCCGTTCTTCGCCGCATGCCTCGGCCGGCGGATGACGCCTTCGGCTCATCCGCCCTAGGCAGGGCGACTGGACGAGCGTTACGACGAATGCAAAAATCCCGCGGTGAAAGCCGCGGGATTTTCTTTGCCAGCTGAAAGGCGATTGTGATGCATGAGATGCCTCGTCGCGCGTTTGCGATTGCCGCATTGGGTCTCGTTGCAGGTGCAGCGCCGGTTCGCGCAGCCGATCAATGCGCGATCAGCGCTGCCAAAATCGACGCTGCCGGCAGTTATGTCGCCGCCGTCACCGCTGCCGTGAGAACCGAGTTCAGCTGCGAAGGCGCTTATCGCGTCCTCGAACTCTGCCAGCTCGGATCGTCGGGCGACAATGCGCTGTCCGACATCGTGATCGCGAAATGCGAGCCGCGTTTCCTGCCGAAGGCGTCGCCAGCCATCAGGGCTGCCTATGGGAAGGCTCGGGCGAAATGCAGTAAAATCGCCGCAAAGGATGGCACCATGTACCAGGGGCAGGCGGCGGTCTGCGTCGCCCGCGCCGGCCGCGATTTTGCGCGGAAATACGGGACGAAGAGCTAGAAGATACGGCGCGGCAGGAGCGGCATCGATGGCTGATGGCGATCGTTTCTCTTTCGCGATCGACCTCACGCCGGAGGACTATCAGCAATATTTCTCGCTGCTGGCGCAGCGCCAGCACGGCGAGACGTCGACGACCTGGCCTTACGTCGTTGCGATCCTGTCGATATTTCCGGTCGCCATCTTTCTCGGGCAGTATACGCCGGCCACCAAGCTGGGTATCGGCATGAGCTGCGGCGTTGCATTCGCGCTTGGCCTCATCGTGATGATGCGCGTGGTGCGTCTTGAATACGCGATGACGATGCGCCATCTCGGCGCCAGAGGCCCGAAGGAGTGGAAGCGGCTTTCTATCACCATCGATGCAGGTGGCGTCACGGCGGCGGGCGATGATATCTCCATTCGCGGCAATTGGCGCGCGATCCGGGACGTCACCGTGGAGCAGGGTGGGGTCATCATCTGGATGGGTGCGCTGCAGGCAGTGCATATTCCCGCGCGTGCCTTTGCTTCCATCGCCGAACGCGATGCGGTGGTCACTTATCTCTCCGCGCGGCTTGGACCCGCATGACGGAACAATCAGGATCGGCGCATGACGGATGTCTTCAAACTCGACCGCTATCTCGCACGCATCGGCTATGACGGGCCGCTGCAGCCCGATCTCGAAACGCTGACGGCGATTCATACTGCTCATGTCGGCGCGATTCCGTTCGAAGGCCTCAATCCGCTGCTGCGACGTCCTGTTGTCCTCGATCTCGCCTCGTTGCAGGAGAAGCTCGTCGTGCAGCGACGCGGGGGCTATTGCTACGAGCAGAATGCCATCCTGCGCGCTGCGTTGCAGGCTATCGGTTTCAAGGTCACCGGGCTCGGTGGACGCGTGCGCTGGAATGCGCCGCCGGACAGTCCGCTCGGTCCGAAAACCCATATGTTGCTCAGGGTCGACCTGCCGGAGGGGCCTTATCTCGCCGATGTCGGTTTCGGCGCCTGCATGCTCGATGCGCCGCTGCGACTCGCGGTGGATGTCGAGCAGGCCACCGCGATGGGCACCTACAGAATCACGGAAGCCGATGGACGGTTGTGGCTTGCGGCGAAACGCGCCGGCGGCTGGCGCACCATGTATGCGTTCGATCTCATTCCGCAGCTCCAGTCCGATTACGAACTCGGCAACTGGTACACCTCGACCAATCCAGCGGTGCCGTTTCCGACCACGCTGGTGATGGAACGGGTCAAGGATGGACGACGCTACAAGCTGGTCAATCGCCACCTGATCGTCGAGGCGCGCGATGGCGAGCAGGTCTCGACGCGCATGCTGGAGAGTGCGGGGGAGTTACGTCAGGTGCTGGACGAGACGTTTAATGTGGTGTCGCCGGTGCCGGTCGAGGAGCTGTATGCGATCATCAGCCGCGTCGTACCGTAGGGCTGTTGCGGCGGATGACGCCTTCGGTTAATCCGCCCTGCGATCGATCATCACTGCGAGAGAGCCATGTCCCTGTCTTCCGCTAAGAACTATGCATTGCGTGCTGCCAAATCGCAGGACCAGAAGGAAGCCACCGAATTGCTCTCGAAGGCGATCATGGAATTGACGCTGGCGATCGAGGCGCAGGAAGCGAAGATCAAGAAGATCGCCAAGAGCGGATGATGAATCGCGTCATTCCGAATGCGCGTGCGGAAGGCGCGCGTCCCGGAATGACGCATGAGTTGCGCGTCACTTCACCTCCATCTGCAGGCCTTCCTTGTCGATGATCCCCTTGAACTTCAATGCCTCGGCCTCCACGAAGGCCTGATACTGCGCCGGCGTGCCGTAATCGGGCACGGCGCCCATGGCGGCAATGCTTTTCTTGGCGGCGTCGGTGGAGAGCAGAACCTTGATCTGCTCGTTGAGTGCCGTCACTGCCTCGGTCGGTGTGCTCTTCGGGTAGAACGCGCCGAACCAGGTCGAGACATCGAAATTCTTGAGCTCGGGCACGCCGGTCTCGCGCATCGATGGCACATTCGGGCACTGCGCATTGCGTTCCGGCGTCGTTACCGCGAGTGCGTTGAGCTTGCCGTCGAGCACTTGCGGCAGCGAGGGATAGAGATTGTCGCACAGGATCTGTACGTCACCGGCGAGCGCAGCCTGCAGGGCGGGGCCGGCGCCGCGGAACGGCACGTGCTGCATCTTCAGGCCGGTGAGCTGCAGCCACCATGCACCGGTGAGATGCGGACTCTGACCGACGCCCGATGACGCGTAGTTCAGCTTGTCCGGATTGGCCTTGATATAGGCGATCAGCTCGGGGATCGTCTTGATCGGCACGCTCGGATGCGCGCACATGATGTTCGGCAGCTTGATCATGTTGGAGACCGGCTGCAACTGATCCATCTTGTAGGACAGGTTCCTGAAGATGCTGTAGGCGATGGCGTTCGGGCCGGGATTGCCCACCAGTATGGTATGGCCGTCGCCTTTGAGACGCGCGACTTCGGCGACGCCGATGGTGCCGCCGCCGCCGGAACGGTTTTCCACCACGACAGATTGGCCCCAGACCGGCTGCAGATGGGCGGCGAGCATGCGGCCCATCACATCCGTCGAGCCTCCGGCGGCCGCGGGCACGATGATGCGGACGGTTTCGGTTGGCTTCCATGCGCCGGAGCCGAAGCTCGCGCGCGGCAGGATCGCAGCGGTCGACAGCGCGGCGGCGCCGGTGAGAACGCAGCGACGGGTAACCAGTTTGGTCATGAGCGTTTCCTCTCTTGGCGTTATTGCTTTGTTGATTAGCGAAAAGCGTAGTCAGAGCTGTGATCGCAGACAAGTCGCGTTGGCGTGGCGAACAAACAAAAAGCCTCGCAACATGGGCTGCGAGGCTTTCGAATTTCGTAGGGCGGATGAGCGAAGCGTAATCCGCCGGCCGACTATGTGTGGTGAAGAACGGCGGATTACGTTGCGCTCATCCGCCCTACGCGATCGCGACTATCTGAAGCTGACCAATCGGAACAGCGGCGCGAGGTAGCTCATCTCCGAACCGGAGGTCGGCGTGGTGCGGCTGACGAAGTCGAAGATCTTGCCATCCTGCAAGCCGTAATTGGCGAGGCGGGTCACCTTGCGATCCTTGTCGAAATAGACCGCGATGACGCGTTGGTCGGTGACCTTCTGCGGCATGAAGGCGACGGCGCGTTCGGCGCGCTGCGAGATGTAGTAGAACACTTCACCGTTCAGGGTGGCGACGGTGGACGGGGTGCCCATGACGATCAGGACCTGATCCTGGCTGGCGCCGATCGGGATCTGCTCGAGCGCGCCGGTGGGCAGGATGTAGCCCTTCTGGAACTGTTCGGCGCAGGCGCCGAGGGACAGGCAGACGGCGGCGACGGCCACGACCGAGCGGACCCGGCGCCAGTTCAGGCGCGATCCGCGGAAGGCAGTGCTCAGGCTCGAAATGGTCATATCGGAGGAATCCCCATCCTCTTGGCGCTTCCGGGGCTCTTGCATCCCGGAAGGCGTTGACGTACCGGGCAGAACTGCCGAATGCAACATGCGCGTGCCCGACCGGCCCGCAAGGAACCCGTCATGATCTGGCCGTTCAGTCGATTCAGGAAACCCCCGGCGCGGTTGCGCGGCACCATTGAAGCGATCTATGGCATGATCGTGGCGCAGGCCCGAGAACCGTTATTTTACCGAGATTTAGGTGCGCCCGACACGGTCGACGGACGTTTCGACATGCTGCTGTTGCAGCTCTGGCTGGTGCTGCGGCGGCTGGAGCCGAGAAGTGAACTGGCACAAGGGCTTTTTGACAGGTTCTGCGACGATATGGACGACAATCTGCGCGAACTCGGCACCAGCGACCTCAAGGTGCCGCGCAAGATGCGCGAGTTCGGCGGCGCGTTCTACGGCCGCACCAAGGCCTACGACATCGCGATCGCCGAGGGCACCGAGGCGCTGGCGGCGGCCTTGTCGAAGAATATCTATAATGGCGGCGGTATCGCGCATGCGCGGCAGCTCGCCGCTTACGTCGAAGCGGCAGACAATCACCTCGCCGGGCTCGGTCCGGCCACACTGACTTCCGGCGCGTGGCGGTTTCCGTCGCCCGCGGCAACCCTGGTAACGACATGAGTAAATCCGATCGCGGCCCAAAGCCTCCAAAACTCGAGCCGTCGCAGCTTCCGCCGTCGCAACTCCCGCCGCCGCCCTGGAGCGTCCTTGTCCCGGTGGCTGAAATTCCCGATATAGGCCTGTCGCAGACCATCGCGGCGCGGCCGGATGAGCGCAAGGCAATGGCCGATCTCGGCGGGTTGCCGGATATCGCCGCCGTCAAGGCCGAGCTGAGGCTGCTGCCGGTGCCCGGCGGGACGGTGCATGTCACCGGCCGGGTGATCGGAAAGGTGACGCAGACCTGCGTGGTGACGCTGGAGCCGGTCGAGAACGAGGTCGACGAGGCCGTCGATGTGGTGTTCGCGCCTCCGTCGCAGATTCGCGAACTCGCCGAAACCACGGAAGAGGATGACGGCGAGAGCGAGGACGAGCGCCCGGACCCGCCGGAGCCCATCGAGAACGGCGCCATCGATATCGGGAAGCTGGCCACCGATGCGCTGTTCCTGGGCCTCGATCCCTATCCGCGCAAGCCGGGCGCGGTGTTCCAGGATCAGGTCGAGGCGCCGAATCCTGACGAGCATCCGTTCGCAGCGCTCAAGGCACTGAAAAAGGATTAGGGACAATGTCCCAGGTGCGCAGCGGCACTTCACACCGCATCGCGTCCGGGACATATGCTGATTCCCGGTTCCACTCCGCGGCTGGCGGGGGAAAACCGCCCGGTCAAGGTGTTGTGTCAAATGGCGGAAACGCTATTGTCGCGCGCCGAAAACGGGTCCATGCCATCATCTTGCTGCCGCCGGTCGCGGTGGTTCGTCGGCGGCCATGTGAATAAAGCCGCACAAGACAGGTTTCCAGGACGTACATGGCTAAAAAGGTTCGCATCGCGCTCGACGCCATGGGCGGTGATTTCGGCCCATCGGTGGTCATTCCCGGCGCGGCGATTTCGCTGACCCGGCATCCCGACAGCGAATTCGTGCTGGTCGGCGACAGCACGCAAATCGAGAAGGAAATGGCTAACCACCCGGCGCTCAAGAAGGTGTCGCGGGTGATCCATTCCGATGTCGCGGTGTCGATGCACGACAAGCCGAGCCAGGCGCTGCGCCGTGGCCGCAAGGTCTCGTCCATGTGGATGGCGATCGACGCGGTAAAGCATGGCGAGGCCGATGTCGCGGTCTCGGCCGGCAACACCGGCGCGCTGATGGCGATGGCGCGGTTCTGCCTGCGCACGCTGCCGGGCATCGATCGCCCCGCCATCGCGGCGGTGTGGCCGACCATGCGCGGCGACAGCATCGTGCTCGATCTCGGCGCCACCATCGGCGGCGATGCGCATCACCTCAAGTCGCTGGCGATCATGGGCAGCGCCATGGCGCGGGTGATGTTCGATCTCGAGCGCCCGACCGTCGGTCTGCTCAATATCGGCGTCGAGGAAGTGAAGGGCGGCGAGGAGATTCGCGAGGCGGCGGAGCTGCTCCGCTCGGCCGACCTGCCGCAGCTGAAATTTATCGGCTTCGTCGAAGGCGACGGCATCGGCAAGGGCGATGCCGATGTGATCGTTACCGAAGGCTTCTCCGGCAATATCGCGCTCAAGGCGGCAGAGGGCACCGCGCGGCAGCTCGCCGAATATCTGCGCGCCGCCATGAGCCGCACCTGGCGTTCGAGGATCGGCTATCTGTTCGCCAAGAACGCCTTCAAGGCGCTGCGCGACAAGATGGATCCGTCAAAATCCAATGGCGGCGTATTTCTCGGCCTCAACGGCATCGTGGTGAAGAGCCACGGTGGCACCGATGCTGATGGTTTCGCCTATGCGGTCGATGTCGGCTATGACATGGTCCGCTACGACCTGCTCAACAAAATCAATCAAACGCTCGACCGGGATCATGGCGCGTCTGCCGCGCCGGCGGCCGCGCAGGAGGCTGTCTCGTGATACGTTCAGTCGTGCTCGGCTGCGGCTCCTATCTGCCGGAGCGTGTTCTTACCAACACTGAACTGGCGACCAAGGTCGATACGTCGGACGAATGGATCGTCCAGCGTACCGGCATCCAGCAGCGCCATATTGCTGCGGAAGGCGAGTTCACCTCGCATCTTGCGGTCAAGGCGGCGCAGGCGGCGCTGAAGAATGCCGGAATCGATGCGCAGTCCATCGACCTGATCGTGCTGGCCACCTCGACGCCGGACAACACCTTTCCGGCAACGGCGGTGGCAGTTCAGAACGCGCTCGGCATCACTCATGGCGCGGCATTCGACCTTCAGGCGGTGTGTTCGGGCTTCATCTTTGCGCTTACCACGGCCGACAGTCTGCTGCGCACCGGCGCCGGCAAGCGCGCGCTGGTGATCGGCGCCGAGACATTCTCGCGCATTCTCGACTGGACCGATCGTGGCACCTGCGTGCTGTTCGGCGACGGCGCCGGCGCCGTGGTGCTCGAAGCGCAGGAGCAGGCGGGAACCACGGCCGATCGCGGCGTGCTCACCACCCATCTGCGCTCCGATGGCCGGCACAAGGACAAGCTGTTCGTCGATGGCGGCCCATCCTCGACGCAGACGGTCGGCTATCTGCGCATGGAAGGCCGCGAAGTTTTCAAACATGCCGTCGGCATGATCACCGATGTGATCGTCGATGCCTTTGCGGCGACCGGTGCGAGCGCCGAGAGCATCGACTGGTTCGTGCCGCATCAGGCGAACAAGCGCATTATCGACGCTTCCGCGCATAAATTGCATATTGCACCGCAGAAGGTCGTGCTCACCGTGGATCGCCACGGCAACACCTCGGCGGCATCGATTCCGCTGGCGCTATCTGTTGCGGTCAATGACGGACGCATCAAGAAAGGCGACCTGGTTTTGCTCGAAGCCATGGGCGGTGGCTTCACCTGGGGCTCGGCGCTGGTTCGCTGGTGATGGTTGCAAAACCACAACAGCTCAAATTGTCATGATTTTCCATGCGCTTGCGGCGCCCTGCGGTGTTGACCCGGTGGCGTTAACCTCCTAGTTTCCGTGACGAATTTCGGTTCGCCGAGAAGTTTTTGGGGCAGGCATGACGGGCACGGGAAAAACAGTCACACGCGTCGATCTGTGCGAGGCGGTCTATCAAAAGGTAGGCTTGTCGCGCACCGAGTCGTCTGCGTTTGTTGAACTTGTTCTGAAAGAGATCACGGATTGTCTGGAAAAGGGCGAGACAGTGAAACTGTCGTCGTTCGGCTCCTTCATGGTGCGCAGTAAAGGTGAGCGCATCGGGCGCAATCCGAAGACGGGCACGGAAGTGCCGATTTCGCCGCGACGTGTGATGGTGTTCAAGCCGTCTGCAATTCTCAAGCAGCGTATCAACGGCAACACGGCGCCGGCCGGCAACGGCAAAGACCACGACGATTGATGTTATAATCCCGGGGATGAACCACAGGAATCCTGCACTTGGATAAAGCGCCGGATGCGTTTCGGACCATCAGCGAGGTCGCCGACGACCTCGACATTCCGCAGCATGTGCTGCGGTTCTGGGAAACGCGGTTCACTCAAATCAAGCCCATGAAGCGATCCGGCGGCCGGCGATATTATCGCCCGGACGACGTCGATCTGCTGCGCGGTATCCGCCGGCTTCTGTACGGTGAGGGCTACACGATCCGCGGCGTACAGCGGATCCTCAAAGAGAACGGCATCAAGGCGGTGCAGGGACTGGCAGATGAGCAGGCCGCGCCGGGCTTCGCGCCCGTGCGCGCGGGACCGCGGATGTCCTCGGCAGAGCCGATCATGACGCGGCCCGTTGCCAGGCGTCCGGTGGTCGAGGACGAGCCGGAAGAAGAGGTAGAGGGCGAGCTCGAAGAAGAGTTCGAGGACGAAGAGGCCGAGGACGAGGGCGCAGCCGGGGACGCCGAAGAGGAAGAAGCCGGCGAGGACGACTCCGAAGAAGGCGACGAGGAAGAAGAAGCCGAGGAAGCGGACGAAGAAGACGGCGAGGACGATTCCGACGACGAGGCGTCTGATGACGATGCCGAGGAGGAGGAAGCCGAGCCCGAGTCGGCCGCGACCCGCAAGGCGCCGGACGTTGTCGTTCGCCGCGAAACTGACATGCGCCGGCCGGCCGGCCCCGCGCCGGAGGTGCGCACCGACCCTGCCATGCGCACGGCGCCGCGCGTCGAGCCGCGTCTGCAACAAGCCATTGGCCGCACCGATCCGGCGACCATGAGCCGTGCCAATCCGACGCCTCAGCCGCGCGCAAATCCTGCACCGCAGCCGCGCCTGGCGTCGCAACCATCGCCGCAGCCCCGTCCGGCGCGTTCGCTCGACCGCGAGCGATTGGAAGCCGTGCTGGAAGAATTGCTCGCCGCCCGCCGCGCCCTGGACGCGGCGATGAAGGAGGGCGGCAATTAAGCGGGATCATCCCATGGACATGGGAGCGGGTGAGCGTCTGGCGCTTGCACACCGCCCGGAACGACGTTACAGCATGCCTCGGCGGAGCGTAGCGCAGCCCGGTTAGCGCACTAGTCTGGGAGACTAGGGGTCGGAGGTTCGAATCCTCTCGCTCCGACCATTAATTAGCTGAAATAACTGGATAAATGGCGGAAGGCTGCGAGTTGCTCCGGGCCTTTTGTGGCTCGTCACAATGGCGCTCCGGCATTGGAACCGGATATCGGGCGTCCCGAAAAACAAAAATGACCCGGAACCGGAAGGCCCGAGCCATTTTCTGCGCGGGCGTACATCCGGCTCGCGCGAACCTGACCACCACTGTGAGTCGCGATCGTTAATGTGACGTTAGCGCTCGCATAAGAATGTGCGATGACGCGACCGCGTCAGTTCTGTGAGCGCGGATCGCAGGCTCACCCCGTCGGTCCCTCGATCTCCGGATGGTCCTTGTCGGGCAGCACGCCGCTTCCTGGCGTCTTGTGCTTATCGGTCAGATGCGGCTTGTCATGAGCGCCGGCCGGCGGGATCTTATCATCTCGCCCAGGCTGCTTGACGTTGTCGCGATTTTTCGATGCGTCGGTCATGCCCAGCAAACGCGTGTGTCGATGCGCGGTTCCTGTTCCAGCCGGAACGCGTTGTGGCGCTAAATCGGAAGCCGGTGCATCGAACTGGAACCATTGTGACGCTCTCGACTTGTCCTGCCACATTTAGAAAAGAGGAAGGGACATATACCCATGATCAAGAAGCTTGCGATGTTGGCTGCGGCCGGCCTTCTTTATGTCGCGGTGCCGACCGCTCCCGCGTCCGCACAGGGCATCAGCGTGCATGTCGGTGGCGGCCATCACGGCTATCATGGTCCTCGCGGTTATCATCGTGGCCCCGGCTATCGTCACGGCCGCGCGTATTACGCTCCGCGTCATCATCACCGCCACGGCTATTACGGTGGCCCGCGGAAGAAGGTCATCGTGGTGCGCTAACACAGCACCTGGATCAGAAGACGGCCTCGCGAAAGCGGGGCCGTTTTTGTTGGCAGGTCGCCGAGTTCAGTGCCCGATCCAGGGCTCGGACAGATAGCGCAGGAGCTTCGCCTCGCGGCGGCCGCGCGAGACGGTATCGAGGATGAGGCCCGAGAACAGTGAGATCACGGCGACCAGCATGATGCCGGTAGCGAGGATCGCGGTCGGGAATCGCGGCACCAAACCTTCCTCGACATAAGTGAGGAAAAGCGGGATCGACAGGATCACCGACATCGCTGCCAGCGTGATGGCGATGGTGGTGAAGAAGCGCAGAGGCTTTTCCGAGCGATACAGCTTCAGGATGGTGCCGAGAATCCGAAAGCCGTCGCGCCACGTGTTGAGCTTGCTGTGCGAGCCTGCGGGGCGCGAGAAATAGGGCGTCGGCATCTCCGCAACCGGGATCGACAATTCGAGGGCGTGGACGCTGAGTTCGGTCTCGATTTCGAAGCCGTCGGAGAGCAACGGGATCGTCTTGACGAAGCGGCGCGAGAACACGCGATAGCCCGACAGAATATCCTCGAATCCGCGCCCGAAAGTGTCGGCGAGGAAGCGCGTCAGAAGAAAGTTGCCGGTGCGGTGACCGGGGCGATACGCCGCGGCGTCCTGATCGATGCGTTGCGCGACGACCATATCGAGGCGTTCGTCGATCAGTCTGGCGATCATCGCGGGCGCGCTGGCAGCGTCATAGGTCGCATCGCCATCGACCATCACGTAGATGTCGGCCTCCACGTCGGCGAACATCCGGCGCACCACGTGGCCCTTGCCCTGATGCCTTTCGCAGCGGACCTGGGCGCCGGCGGCACCGGCAATGGCCGCGGTGTCGTCGGAGGAGTTGTTGTCATAGACATAGACTTCGGCCATCGGCAGCGCGGCGCGAAAATCGTGCACGACCTGACCGATGGCCGCGGCTTCGTTGAAGCAGGGCACCAGCACGGCGATGCGGATGGAAGGTTCCGTCATCGTGCGGCCCGTCCTTCTGCCTGAGTGATGTCGAATTGCGCCACAAAGCGCGCCGTTGCGGCATGACGCTGGGTCGCGACGAACAGGCCCCACATCAGGCCGAGGATCAGCCAGAAATGGCGCCAGTGATCGGTATCGATGATGAAGCCTTCGCCGATGGTGCCGAGATAGGCGGAGAACACCGCGAGATAGGGGCGTTGCCAGGGCGTGCGCACGAAGATGTAGCGGAAGCCGATCAAGGCGGTCGTGAAGACCAGCGCGGGATAGAACACGCCGGAAATCCAGCCGCCGGACATGAAGGCGTTGAGATAGGAGTTATGCGTGTCTTCCGGGAAGAATTTGCTGAATTGCAGCGGGCCGATGCCAAGGGGCAGATCGAGCGCCATCTGCGCGCCGAGGAGATGACGGCCGAAGCGACCGAACCGGCCTTCGTCATAGCTCTGGTCGAACGAGGCGCGCTGCTGGAACATGTCGCGGATGAAATCGAACTGCAGCAGGATCACGAGCGCCAGCGCGACGGCCGCGACGGCCGCGATGGCCATGATGACGATGCGCGAGCGCTGGCGGTTGGTCTGGCTGGTCAGCATCATCAACAACAGCATGAAGGCTGCGGTGAGGGCGAGCATGCCCCAGGCGGCGCGCGAGAAAGCGAGCAGCAGCGCCAGCGTGATGATGCCGAGCAGCACGATCGAGCGCAGCGTGCGGCCGAGCCCGTCGCTGACGACGCTTTGCAAGCAGAGCAGCGCCGGCAATACGAGGAACGCGCCGAACACGTTGGGGTCCTTGAAGGTGCCCGCGGCGCGGCCATAAAGCGTGAATAGTTCGCCGGGTGTCAGGCGCAGATAGCCGGCGATGCCGGCCAACGAGGCGATCACCGCTCCGGCGATCAGGCCGGAACGCAGATAGTGCAGCCGCGCCGCAGTGTCTTCCGAGACCACGAGGGCGATGAAGAGCGCCGTGACCGCCATGTACCAGGACGTCAGGATCCAGTAGACGACCGGCTGCTGGTCCAGCAACGATACGGCACAGATCGTATAGCCGAGATTGACCGCGAACAGCAGCAGCGCCAGCGGCATGAACGCCATACGCATGCGCAGGCCGCTGGCCGTGAACACCACGACCGACGTCAGTGCGAAGATTTCATAAGGGCTCGGCTCGATGAAGACGATGGCGCCGCCCATGCCCATCAACCACAGCAGCCCATGCTGCAGCGTGGCGACAGCGGGAGCCGTCGGCGCCGCATAGGCGTGATCGCTGGAGGCGTGCAGGGTCATGCGGCGATGTTAGCGGGGGCGGGTTGACGAGAGGTGTAAGAGAACGTTGTCCCGGACGCGGTGCGGCGCGGAATGCCGCTCCGCTGAGTCGGGACCGTTACGGGCTCTGGCGTCTGGAACGGCCCCGGATCTGCGAAGCGATACTGCGTATCGCATCGCGTCCGGGGCAGGCGCGCCGTCAATATGCGTTTTCGTTCTTCGTCAACAGCGAGATCGGGGTGCGGAACAGAATATAGGCGTCGAACAGAACCGACCAGTTCTCGATGTAATAGAGGTCGAACTCGACGCGCTTCTGGATCTTCTCCTCGCTGTCGACTTCGCCGCGCCAACCATTGATCTGAGCCCAACCGGTGATCCCGGGTTTGACGCGGTGGCGGGCGAAATAGCCGTCTACGGCTTCATCGAGCAGCTGGCTCTGCAGCCTCTGCTGGACCGCGTGCGGGCGTGGGCCGACCAGCGAGAGATTGCCCTTGAGCACCACATTGAACAACTGCGGCAACTCGTCGATGCTCGATTTCCTGATAAAGCGGCCGACGCGGGTGACACGCTTGTCGCCTTTGGTCACCACGGTCTTGGCCAGCGGGTCGGCCTGATCGTGATAGAGCGATCGAAACTTGAAGACGTCGATACGCTCGTTGTTGAAGCCGAAACGCTTCTGCCGGAACAGCACCGGGCCGGGACTGTCGAGCTTGATGGCGAGTGCGATCAGCGCCATGAGGGGCAGAGCGCAAAGCAGCGCGATGCCGCCGACCACACGGTCGAACAGCCACTTCATGACCAGATCCCAGTCGGTGATCGGTGCCTCGAAGACGTCGAGGGTCGGCACCTTGCCAAGATAGGAGTATGAGCGGGGACGGAAACGCAGCTTGTTGGTGTGCGCGGACAGGCGGATATCCACCGGCAACACCCACAGCTTCTTCAGCATTTCGAGAATGCGCATTTCTGCGGAAATCGGCAGCGCGAAAAGCACGAGATCGACGCGGGTGCGGCGCGCGAATTCGATGATGTCGTCGATCTTGCCGAGCTTCGGTGCTCCGGCGATGATGTCCATCGAGCGCTTGTCGCTGCGGTCGTCGAACACGCCGAGGATCTGGATGTCGGAATCCTCCTGCGACTGCAACTCCCGGATCAACTGCTCGCCATTGACGTCGGCGCCCACGATGACGGTGCGGCGGGCGAGGCGGCCCTGGTGCGCCCAGCGGATGATCAATATGCGCAGCACGGTGCGCTGTGCGACGAGGGCGGCGAGGCCGACGAGGAAGAACGACGCCAGCCAGACGCGGGATACCGCGCTGCCGAACTTTGCGAAAAACGATACGCCGATGAACAGCAGAAAGACGAACGCCCAGGCGGAGACCATTCGGGTCAACTGCCTCACGCGACCGCGGAACATCTGCAGATTGTAGATATCGGCGGCCTGGAAGCAGGCGACCGCAACGGCCGACATCGCGACGATGCCTGCTGGATATTCCCAGGTGAAACTGGAAGTGGGGGCGACATAGGCGAGATAAAGCGCCGTCCCGACAAGGCTGAGCAGGATGAAATCGATGGCACGGACGGCGCCGCTGATGACCACCGGCGAATAGGCCGAGCGGACTTTCTGCTCGACGACAGCAAGCGCTTCGGGCGTCAACCTGCGGCGGCGTTCGAACTGGCGGGACGGAGATGCGTCCGTCGCAGCAGCATCGATCATTGAGCGAGCGTTGATCGGATCCAAAGCGAACTTCCTACTTATTGTATGGCATGCTCCAGGGAGGGGGAGCATACGTCTTTTCCGCCGAATTAGCGGACAAATCGGAAGAATTCGTTACAGGTTAACGGGGGTTAGTGATTTGCAAACGCTTCGCGGTAACCGGCGATGACGCCTTCCACCATGGCGCCCTGCGAAAAGTGCTGCTGGATGCGCTCACGCAGGATCATGGCGCGCGTGCGTGTGCCATTGAGGTCGTCGAGCGCAATTTTGATCGCGTCGGCCATGGCGGCGGCATTGCTCGGTGGAAACAGCGCCTCCCTGTGCGGACCGAAAATTTCCGGAATGCCGCCGACATCGGCAGCGATCATCGGCACGCCGGCCGCACCGGCTTCGATCACGACATAGGGCATGCTGTCGCCGCGCGACGGGACCACCAGAAGCCGCCCTTTGGAGAAGCCGAAACGCGGCTTCACATGGCCGATGAAGCGGACCGCACTGCCGAGGCCGAGCCGCTCGATCTGGGCTTTGAGGGCGTTGGTCTCTTCGCCGTCGCCGCCAAGGGTGAGGGTGACGGCGCGACCGTCGGCGCGCAGGCGCGCGACAGCGTCGACGAGCAGATCGGCGCCCTTGATGCGGCGGAACTCACCGACATAGCAGATATCGGTGGCGTCCTCGGCAAGCTCGACCGGATCGAATTCACCGGATGTGACACCGTTGAATACGCATTTCACGAGGCCCGACGGCGTACCGATCATGCGCTGATACGTATCGCGGGCGAAGGTGCTTTCGAACAGAAACAGTTCGGTGCGATTCATCAGGCCGCGCTCGAGCCGGCTGTAGAAGGCGCCTTTTGCCGTGTTTTGTGGATAGTGCAGCGAGCCGCCATGCGGCGTGTAGATGCGGATGGTGTCCTTGGCGTGCCCCTTCAAACGCACGAAGGCGCCTGCCTTGGCGCCGTGGCCGTGCAGCACGTCGGGCTTCAACCGGCGCGCGAGGCTCCTGAAGCTGAACCAGACGGAGAGATCGGTTGGATCGGGCTCGCGTTTGATCGGCAGGCGGTGGACGCCGAGCTTCAGGCGCGGTGCGATGTCGGCCAGCGCTACGTCGGCCCGCTCCCCGCCGGTGAGGCTGTCGGCGAGGATGCCGACCTCATGGCCGCGGTCGGCCTGACCGTTGGCGACGTCGATGATGTGGCGAAAGATACCACCGACAGGCGCGCGCACGGCGTGAAGGATGCGAAGCGGCTTGTCCGTGGCAGTCATACGTAAAACCAGCTTTCGCGGGGGAGCGCCGCCCGCCTGGATTCAAAATCGCTGAAGAAATTGAGTTCAATAAGCGTCATCGCGGTTAACAAAGCGTGAGGCTGTCGTTTGCCCCGCCTCTGGCTCCAAGGGGGCGTCAACCTGCGCGATTAACCGGCCGGCAACCTTAATCGCATTTAATCGGCGCCATTGAGTAGGCGCCATGGCGTTCTGTAGGGGTTTGCGATGCGTTGGCCGTTTGGGCGTGCAGGTAAGGATGTTGCGTCGGTTGATCGGGCCGCCAAGGCGACCGGCGCAGAGAAGCCCGCCTCTGTGTTGAAGTCTGCATTCACTCCCAGAATGAAGGAAGCTGTCGTCACCGAGCGCGCGCCGCCGCCTGCGTCGCCGCAGCTTGACGATCTCGATCTCGGTGCGCTTGGCCGGGCGCTGCTGCGCAAGCGGATGTGGGTCATCGTGCCGACGCTGATCGCCGCCATCGGCTCCGCGGTTCTCGTCAATCTGATCACGCCGCGTTACAAGTCCGAAGCGCGCATTCTGATCGATGGCCGCGAAAATATCTTTCTGCGCCCCAATGGCGAGCGCAGCGAGGAACGCAGCACGCTTGATGCGGAAGCTGTCGCCAGCCAGGTGCAGCTGGTGCTGTCGCGCGATCTCGCGCGTGAGGTGATCAGAAAGAACAAGCTGGCCGAGCGCCCGGAGTTCGATCCGGTGCTGAAGGGCGCGCAGCCATGGAAATCGCTGCTGGCGCTGATCGGCGCGGCGCGCGATCCGTTCTCGATGACGCCGGAAGAGCGTGTGCTGGATTCCTATTATGAACGGCTGACGGCCTTCGCGGTCGACAGGTCGCGTGTCATCGTTGTGGAATTCCAGTCGATCGATCCCGACCTTGCCGCCAAGGTCGCCGACTCCATCGCCGATGGCTATCTCGTCATGCAGCAGGCGGCACGCCAGCAGCAGGCAAAGGCGGCCGGGCAGTGGCTTTCGGGCGAGATCGACGACCTCCGCAAGAAGGTCAATGATGCGGAATCGCGCGCCGAGGATTTCCGCTCGAAATCGAGCCTGTTCATCGGTACCAACAACACTTCGCTGTCGAACCAGCAGCTTGGCGAGATCAACAGCCAGCTTAACAACGCACGCGCCTTGAAGTCGGACGCCGAATCCAAGGCGCGGCTGATCAAGGAAATGCTGCAGGGTGGCAAACCGATCGAATTTTCCGAAGTGCTGAATTCCGACCTGATCCGCCGTCTTTCCGAGCAGCGCGTGACGCTGCGGGCGCAGCTGGCCGAACAATCCTCGACTTTGCTCGATGCGCACCCGCGCATCAAGGAACTGCGCGCGCAGCTCGGCGATCTCGACAAGCAACTGCGCGATGAGGCGGCAAAATTGTCGCGGTCTTTCGAGAACGACGCGCGCGTCGCCGCCGGCCGCGTGGACGGTCTCTCCAACAGCCTCGAACAATTGAAGCGCCAGGCGTCGAGCAGCAACGGTCAGGACGTGCAGCTGCGCGCACTGGAGCGCGAGGCCAAGGCGCAGCGCGACCTGCTGGAATCCTACCTCGCAAAATACCGCGAAGCGACGACGCGCGAAAACATCGATGGTGCGCCCACCGACGGCCGTATCATCTCGCGTGCGATCGTTTCCAACACGCCGGCCTATCCGAAGAAGCTGCCGGTCGTGCTGATCGCCACGCTGGCGACGCTGCTCCTCACGGCAGGTAGCATCGTCACCGGCGAATTGCTGCGGATGACTGCGCCGCAGGGACCGGGGGCCGGTGCCGTGCGGGTAATGCAGGCTTCGCGCCGCGTCGAACCTGAGATGCAAATGCAGGCGGAGCCGGTTACGCCCTATGTGCCGGAATCGCCGGCCGTGGCCGCGTCGGGGCCTGCGCCGGTCTTCGCGCCCGCATCCGTTGCTGCAGCTCCAATCGCCGCGCCAGAGACGGAGGCTGCTCCAGCTCCGGCGCCGCTGCGCGACAGCCATCCCGAGCTCGCTGCCGGAGTGACCGAGATCGAGCAACTGGCCCGCGATATCCGTTCTGCCGGCCCCGCCGCGCGGAAGATCACCATTCTCGGCACTGGCCACAATGACAGCATTTCGCTGACCGCGCTGACACTGGCGCGCATTCTGGCGCGCGATGCCAAGGTCGTTCTGGTAGACCTGTCCGCCTCGTCGCCGACATTGAAAGCGGTTTCGAGCGATCCTTCCGCGCCCGGCCTTGCAGATCTCATGCTCGGCGAGGCCTCGTTCGGTCATGTCATCACCAAGGACCGTATGTCCGCGCTGCATATGGTGATGGCAGGCCGCGCCAGCGCCGACCGCTCATTGCTGCGGTCACCGCGCCTGGTCATGGCGCTGGATGCGCTGCTGCGTGTCTACGATCATGTGCTGCTCGATGCCGGCACCGCGGCCGACCTGCCGGCCGGCCTGCTGACCGCGCAAGCCCGCGCGATCGTGGTGCCGGAATCCACCATGGGCATGGAAGCCCGCGCGCGCATGGCGGAGGAGCTTCGGGCCGTGGGCTTCGGCGATGTCCGCATGCTGCGCTCGGTGGCGGAAGCACCGGGTGGCGATGAGCCGAAAGGGCATGGCCCGCGGGTTGCCGCCTGAAGGCTATCTCACTGTTTGCAAGGGATCAGCGGTGAAACGCGCTGCGCAGTCTCTGCGCCATCTGCAGCAGCGCCGGTGACTGTTTGACCATCCGCTTGGCATGCGCCACCGACGACAGGCCAAGCGCACCCAGGCGCCCGCGCGTGGTCAGCGGGATGTAGCTGTCGAAGATGATCTCGTCGTCCTTGCAGAACATCCGCTTGTAGTCGCCTTCGCCGATGCCGAGATCCAGCGACCGGATGCCGCGCTCGGCATAATGGTCGACGATGCTGCGCATCAGGATCAGGCCCGGGCTGTATTTCGCATTCGCGGACATGGTGTAGGTGTTGAACATCATCGAGAAGCGATGCTCGTCGGTGACGCCGGCATACATGGCGATCACTTCCTCGTCGCAGACGAGAGCATGGATATCGATAGCGTAGCCGCCGGCACGCGGCGTGGCGCAGGCCTCGCGTAGAAAGGCCTCGATGCCGGGTTCGGCGAATACGTCGGGCAGGCCTTGTTCGGCCATGCGCAGCGGCTTCACCGCAAAGAACATGTCGAGCACGCGCGTGACCTCGGCAGGCGTCGTCGCATGCATGTAACCGTAACCGGGCAGGCCCTTGTATTTGGCCTCCTTGGTCTTCAGCCGCTTGCGCATCGAGTTCGATACGCGGTCGGTCGGCGCCGCATCGGGCGCCATGATCAGCACCGGGCATTCGTTGGCGGACGGCTGATGCGGCAGCAGCGCCAGCGGGTTGGCGATGCCGCGCCACGTCTGCGGCTGCTGGAGCAAGGCCAGGACATCGATTTTGTCCGAGCCGGCCTGAATTCCCTTGAGCAACACGTCGATATCGGTGCGGGTTGCGGTCTCCGCGAAATCCCGGCGCCATAGCGGCATGTTGAAGGTGACATGCTTGCCGCCGGGGAAGCTCGCGACACGCATGCCGTTTTCGCGGCCGATCACGAGCGGGAGCAACAAAAGCGGCTGTTGCTCGGCGTCACGGGCGACCACGATGAAGGGCTGCGCGCCTTCCGCCTTGCCGGCGTGCTTCTGCCAGGCGACCAGAAAATCGAAGCGCTGATAGGGCGTCGCGAAATGCGAGGGGGTCTCGAACTGCCGCCAGATCGGTTCGGCGCTTGCGAAGTCGGAAAAAATATCGACCTGCGCGATGCGGGGCGCACCGGGGCGTGCCGCGATTGGTTTATCCATTGCCGCAGCCATGGTCATTGCGATGCCCTGTCGGGATTTTTCCGTTGGGAGCGAAGCTTTGCAAAGAAATCTCAACAAACGGTAAGGAATATGGCGGTGCGGGGATCGCCGCAGGGAGAGTGCGGTGTCGCTGGGGACGGATTGGACGGCGCTGAAGCTGGAAGTGGCCTATGCAAGTGGTGCGTGGCGCCTGCTGGAGCGGTCGCGTGGCGGCGCTGGTATCATCCTCAAATTCACTCGCGTACGGCCGGCACGATCCGCTGCGTTTCAGCCTCTGCGGGCGCAGGAGATTACCCCGCAGTTCCTGCACCGGCTGATCATCAAGTTGAAGGGGTGGCCGTTCGACATCGTTTCCATGGATGAAGCCTGTCGCCGCGTACAGACGCCGCCGGCCGGTCGCCGTTTCGTCGCGCTGACTTTTGATGGGGGAACGCGCGATTTCATTGAATTCGCGTGGCCGCTGCTGTCCGGCCATCAGGTGCCGTTCACCGTCTATCTACCTGCGGCATTTCCCGACGGATTGGGGCGGATGTGGTGGTTGGCGCTGGAGCAGGTGGTTGGGCGGCATGATCGCATCAACGTGATCATTGACGATGTCAGGCGCTATTTCGAAACCGCGGATATCGCTGGCAAAGTTCATGCGCATCACTACCTCAATGGCTGGTTGCGTAGCCTGCCGCAGCGCGAACTCGATCATGCGATCGACGATCTCTGCCTGCGCTACGATGTAGATCTTGCCGCGCTGTCACGTGCTGTTGCGATGACGTGGGATGACGTGGCGATCTTCGCCGGCGATCCGCTGGCGACGATCGGCACCAGCACGCTGAATTATCCTGTCCTCGCGCATCTCGACGAAGCTGCGGCCACGCGCGAGATGGCGATGGGGCAAGCGGTGGCTGCAGCGGCTCTGCCCGAGCCGCCGCGGCACTTTGCATTTCCGTTCGGGGACGCGGCATCGTTTTCGTTACGCGATGTCTCCGTCGCCAGAGAGCAGGGCTTTGTCAGCGCAGCGACGTCGGTGCCGGGTGTCGTTCGGGCGGGGGCGGAACTGCACGCATTGCCGCGGCTGGCATGGGATGGCCGGCGGACCTCGCTGCGCGTGCTCAGGGCAATGATGAGCGGTTTGCTGTAGGACGGATGAGGCGAAGCCGTAATCTGCCGGGGAGTTTCCATTTTGAACCCGGCCGGCGGATTACGCTTCGCTCATCCGCCCTACGGCCTCATTCTTGTTCCGGATCGGGCCGCTGCATCCAGCTCACGATCGGCATCGCCGGCAGTACCCAGCCGATACCTGCCACCACATAGAAAATCGCCTGTCGCCAGCCGGAGGCGGCGAGCCATGGCATCTGTGCCATGGCCATGCCGAGCAGCGACCACACCACCACGAGAATCAGGAGCAGGATGGTTCCGAGGAATTTGCGCGTGCGGATTTTCATGAAGGCCGGGGCAGGGTGGACAAAGTGCCTAACTTTGCAGGGCGGGGCGGGCGGACTATAAGGGGCGCGAAAATCCGTTAAAAGTGCTGTTTTGCAAAGCGCGGCCTGAAAGTACCGAGATCGATTGCCAAATCCCATGGCTGCCATTTCCCAAATCCGCGACAAGGAATTGCGCCCGGTGCGCTGGTGGCTGATGGCGGTCGCGGCGATGATCGTCGCCATGGTGATGGTCGGCGGCGCCACGCGGCTGACGGAATCCGGACTGTCCATCGTGGAATGGAAACCGGTCACCGGCGCGCTCCCGCCGCTGACCGACGCGCATTGGCACGAGGCCTTCGAGGCCTACAAGAAAATCCCGCAATATCGCGAGCTCAATCACGGCATGAGCCTCGCCGAATTCAAGACCATCTTCTGGTGGGAATGGAGCCATCGGTTGCTCGGCCGCACCATCGGCATGGTGTTCCTGCTGCCGTTCCTGTTCTTCCTGTGGCGCGGCATGGTGCCATCCCAACTGAAAAAGCCGCTATGGGTGATCTTCGCGCTTGGCGGGTTGCAGGGCTTTGTCGGCTGGTGGATGGTGGCCTCGGGCCTCACGCATCGCGTCGAGGTCTCGCAATATCGCCTCGCGGTGCATCTGATGCTCGCGCTGATCATCTTCGCCGCCGTCGTGTGGGTAATCAGGCGGATGAGTGCCGGCGCGACGGGGCTCGCATCGATGCGGCTGCGCGTGACGAGCTGGGTGCTGCTCGGGCTTACTTTCCTGCAGATCTATTTCGGTGCGCTGGTCGCGGGGCTGCGCGCCGGGCGTGTCTTCAATACCTGGCCGGACATCGACGGCGCGTTCATTCCGTCGGCGTCGCGTCTGTTCTTCGAAGACCCGTGGTGGCGCAATATGTTCGACAACGCGCTGACCGTGCAGTTTCAGCACCGCATGACGGCCTATCTGCTGTTCGCCGTGGCAATCTGGCACGCGCTGGACACGCTGCTGGCGCGGGCTGAGCGCTCGGTCGTCAACGGCGCGCTATGGCTGGTAGCCGCGATTGCCGTGCAGGCGGTGCTTGGCATTCTCACCTTGCTGCATCAGGTGCCGATCGATCTCGCGCTGGCCCATCAGGCGGTCGCCATCGTCGTGCTGACCCTGGCGCTGTTGCAGGTGGAGCGGATGAAGGGGCGCGATGTGTCGACGGCGTCCCGGCCGCTCGATCTCGCGATCGGCAAAGCCGTCTAATTCTCTGCCCTCATCCTGAGGAGCACGCCGGTTCAGGCGTGCGTCTCGAAGGATGTGCTCCACACTCATGGTTCAAGACGCCCGCCGACTGGCGGGCTCCTCACCATGAGGGCGGAGTTGTGGTCGGACGAAGCCTCAGGCGCTCAGCGCCTGTTCGAGATCCGCAATCAGATCTTCCTTGTCCTCGATGCCCACCGACAGGCGCACCACATCCGGGCCGGCGCCGGCGAGCGACTTCTGGTCGTCGTTGAGCTGACTGTGGGTCGTCGAAGCCGGATGGATGATCAGCGAGCGGGTATCGCCGACATTGGCGAGATGCGAGAACAGCTTTACGTTCGACACCAGTTTTACGCCGGCGTCGTAGCCGCCCTTGAGGCCGAAGGTAAACACCGCGCCCGCGCCCTTCGGCGCATATTTGCGCTGCAGGCTGTGATAGCGGTCGCCGGGCAGACCGGCATAGCTGACCCAGGATACGGCCGGATTGGCCGCGAGCCACTCCGCCACCGCTTTGGCATTGTCCGAGTGTTTTTGCACGCGCAGGCCGAGGGTCTCGATGCCGGTGAGGATCAGAAACGCATTGAACGGCGACAGCGCGGGGCCGAGATCGCGCAGGCCGAGCACGCGGGCGGAGATGGCGAAGGAGAAGTTGCCGAACGTCTCTTGCAGCTTGATCCCGTTATACTCCGGGCGAGGCTCGCTCAGTACCGGAAATTTGCCGTCTTTCGACCAGTCGAAGGTGCCGGCATCGACGATGATGCCACCAATGGAATTGCCGTGGCCGCCGAGAAATTTCGTGAGCGAGTGAAGGACGATGTCGGCGCCATGGTCGATCGGGCGCACGAGATAGGGCGTGGCGAGCGTATTATCGACGATCAGGGGTACGCCGGCCTTACGGGCGACGGCAGCAATGGCTTCGATATCGGTGACAGTGCCGCCGGGATTGGCGATGGACTCGATGAAGATCGCCTTGGTGCGCTGCGTCACTGCGCGCTCGAAGCTAGCCACGTCATCGGTATCGGCCCAGACCACGTTCCAGCCGAAGTGCTTGAAGGCATGATTGAACTGGTTGATCGAACCACCATAGAGCCGGCGTGCCGCGATGAATTCGTCGCCGGGCTTGAGCAGCGAATGGAAGGTGATGAGCTGCGCCGCATGGCCGGACGCGACGGCGAGTGCCGCGGTGCCGCCTTCGAGCGCCGCGACGCGCTCTTCCAGCACGGCATTGGTGGGATTGCCGATGCGCGTATAGATATTGCCGAACGCCTGCAGGCCGAACAGCGACGCTGCATGGTCCGCATCGTTGAAGACGAATGACGTGGTTTGATAGATCGGCGTTGCGCGGGCGCCGGTGGTTGGATCGGGCTGTGCGCCGGCATGCACGGCGAGGGTGCCGAAACCTGGAATACGATCGCTCATCATCACTCCCCATCAAAGGTCGATTTGGTCGGCGCCAAACTGATCGGGCCCGGCGGCGTCGTCAAGACGAGCCGGTTCCTTGTCCGGACTTCGTAACAGTCGCACTGCAGCAGCTCATCGCAGCAAAAAGAAACTGCTGTATCCTGCGCTCAGACGATGTCGTTCTTGTCCTTGGTCTCACGTTGCGCGGCGCGATCGGCAGCAGCCGTACTGCCGCCGCCGAGGCTCTGACGATTCAATGACAGTCGCATGCCCTGGGTCGGGACCGGGGCGCGTTTGGCGCTGATGGTGCGCGAGTTGACGCCCATCCACTGGATCTCCGACGACAGCCGGCCATATTCGATCTTCGGGCAGCGGTTCATGACCACCTTGATGCCCCCCGCTTCGGCCTTGGCTGCAGCGTCGTCATTGCGGACGCCGAGTTGCATCCAGATGACCTTTGGCTTCGATGCGAGCGAGAGCGCGGCATCGACGATGGGCATCGCGTGCTCGCTGCCGCGAAACATGTCGATCATGTCGATGGGGCGATCGATGTCTTCCAGCGATTTGACGAAGGGTTTGCCGAGCAGGCTTTTGCCGACCTGGCCCGGATTGATCGGGATCATGTCGTAACCACGCTCGAGGAGATATTTGAACACGAAATAGCTCGGCCGCACATTCTGCGGCGAGGCGCCGATCATGGCGACGGTTTTGACGGTGTTGAGGATCTCGCGAATATAGGCGTCGCTGTAGTTATCGTGGTTCATTGCAATTCCATTCTCAAACTCTCTCCCTCATGGTGAGGAGCGCGTAGCGCGCGCGTCTCGAACCATGAGATGTCGGGCGACAGCGCCGGCGGCCATCCTTCGAGACGCGGCGAACATGCCGCTCCTCAGGATGAGGGCGGAGTTATTTATCTTCCCATTTCGGCTCGCGCTTCGCGATAAACGCGCCGATGCCTTCCTCGGCATCGCGCGCCATCATGTTTTCGGTCATCACCTCGGCGGCAAAGCGATAGGCCTCGGCGAGTCCCATCTCCGCCTGCCGGTAGAACGCCTCTTTGCCGATCTTGATCGTATGAGCCGATTTGCGTGCGACCTGCTGGGCGAGGGCGATGGCAGCGTCGCGCTCGGTCCCCGCAGGCACGACGCGATTGATCAGCCCGATCTCCCGCGCCCGTTCGGCTGAAATCGGCTCGCCGGTCAGCAGCATCTCCATCGCCTGCTTGCGCGGGACGTTGCGGGAGAGCGCCACCATCGGCGTCGAGCAGAACAGGCCGATATCGACACCGGGCGTGGCGAAACGGGCCTGCTCGGAGGCGATGGCGAGATCGCAACTCGCCACGAGCTGGCAGCCGGCGGCGGTGGCGATGCCCTGCACGGCAGCGACCACGGGCTTCGGCAACTGCAAGACCGCCTGCATCATCGCGCTGCAGGCGTTCATCAACTGACCGAAATAGGCGCGGCCGCGATCGGCGTCGGCGCGGCGGGCCGTCAGTTCCTTCAGGTCGTGTCCGGCCGAAAACGCAGGCCCGTTCGCGGCGATCACCACCGCGCGCACGGCCTTGTTGCCGGCGATCTCGTTCAGTGCCGCATGCATCTCGGCGATCAAACCATCGGACAGGCTGTTGCGCGCGGCGGGGCGGTTGAGCGTGAGCACGGCGACATCGCCGATCTGCTCGCGCAAGAGAATGGATGGGTGCACGTTTTCCGCGCGGGCAGGTTGAGCCATGTCTTGTCTTCCATCGGCTGGGCTTATCCGTCACCATATTGTAACAGGACGATGTCGGCGAAAAGACGTGGAGACGGGACGGGGACATGACGGACGCGAAAATGACGGTGCCGGAGCTCGAGGCGTTCTTGAAGCGCGAGTTCCCACAGGCCTTCGGCGCCGGGGATATTGCCATCGAGCACGCCGACGGCACCACCTGTCTGCTGCGCCAGACCTATGGCGAGCGCATGCTGCGGCCGGGCGGTACGGTGTCGGGTCCGACCCTGATGGCTCTGGCCGATTTCGCCATGTATGTGGTGCTGCTGTCCGCCATCGGTCCCGTGGGCCTTGCGGTCACCACCAGCCTGAACATCAATTTCCTGCGCAAGGGCCAGCCGGGACAGGATGTGCTCGCCGCCGCCAAGCTCCTGAAGCTCGGCAAGCGACTGGCGGTGGGGGAGGTGAACCTCCTGTCCGGCACAAGTCCCGACCCGATCGCTCATGTCACGTCCACCTACTCCATTCCGAATAAAGCGTGAATTCTGAGGTAATATTGCACCTTAATTATAAGATGCTGATTTCAAAGCGCTTTATGTTGCCTTACGCCATTGACGGAATCCGGACGGTTCTCTAGAACCACCCTCAATTCGGCGCCCCCGTTTGGGCGCCGATCCCTGTTTCACCCCGTTATACGGATCGTCCAATGAAAACCTTTTCGGCAAAGCCGGCTGAGGTCACGAAGAAGTGGATCGTCATCGACGCCACCGGTCTCGTGGTCGGCCGCCTCGCCACGCTGGTCGCCATGCGCCTGCGCGGCAAGCATCTCCCGACCTACACCCCGCATGTCGATTGCGGTGACAACGTCATCATCGTGAATGCCGACAAGGTGGTGTTCACCGGTCGCAAGCGCGACGACAAGATGTACTATCACCACACCGGCTTCATCGGCGGCATCAAGGAGCGTTCGGCCAAGTCGATCCTCGAAGGTCGCTTCCCGGAGCGCGTGGTCGAGAAGGCCGTCGAGCGCATGATCCCGCGTGGCCCGCTCGGCCGCGTCCAGATGGGCAACCTGCGCGTTTACGCCGGCGCCGATCATCCGCATGAAGCACAGCAGCCCGAGACGCTCGACGTCGGCGCGCTGAACCGCAAGAACAAGAGGGCCGCATAACTATGTCCGATACCATGCAGTCTCTCGACCAGCTCGCTTCGCTGAAGGTCGCCGCACCCGACGCGCCGCGTTACGAGAAGAAGGTCGACAAGCAGGGCCGCGCCTATGCCACCGGCAAGCGCAAGGACGCGGTCGCTCGCGTCTGGGTCAAGCCGGGCTCCGGCAAGGTCACCGTGAACACCCGCGACGTCGAAGTGTACTTCGCCCGCCCGGTGCTGCGCATGCTGATCCAGCAGCCGCTGGTCGCCGCAGCCCGTGCCGGTCAGTATGACGTGGTCTGCACTGTCGCCGGTGGCGGCCTGTCGGGCCAGGCTGGCGCCGTGCGTCACGGTCTGTCCAAGGCCCTGACCAACTTCGAGCCGGAGCTTCGCTCGGTGCTCAAGAAGGGCGGCTTCCTGACCCGCGACTCGCGTGTCGTTGAACGTAAGAAGTACGGCAAGGCGAAGGCCCGTCGTTCGTTCCAGTTCTCGAAGCGCTGATCGTTTCGCCAGCATTCATCCGGCAAGGGCGCCCTCGGGCGCCCTTTTTCATTTGGAGGACGGTTGGACTGTCGCGACTTTGATGCAGTTTTTCCGGAAAACTTTGCTTTGCGCTAAAACGAATTTCCAATGGGTAGATGGTTACGTTCGCGCAGGGCGCTACGCCCGTCCGGCTGATGCAAGCCGGTCATACTGCAAATGATTGCCGGTGCGCGGACATGTTGCTCGACACATCCACACTCTATCTGGTCGCAACACTTGTCGCTGCGATGCTGGGGGGAATGCTTCTCTATTTCGGACGACACGAAGACATCCCCGCGCTGAACTGGTGGGGCTCCGCGTATCTTCTGGGCAGCGTCTCCGTCGGTTTGTGGACGCTCGCCGGGCCGCTGCTCGGCGAGATGCCGACGCTGGCGTTCAACGCTTTCGGTTTCGTCGCCTGCGGCATGGTGTGGACCGCGGCACGCGTGTTCCACGGTCGCGGGCCGATCTGGAGCGGCATATGTCTCGGCGCCGCCATCTGGATCGCGGCGATTTTCATCCTGCCGGTGGACATGACGTCGTTACGCACCACCATCGGCGCCGGCATCGTCGCGCTTTACGCGGTGCTCACCGCCTATGAACTCGGACTTGAGCGCCGTAAATCGCTGCAGCATCGCTGGCCCACGGTGCTGGTGCCGCTGCTGCACGGATTTGTGCTGATGCTGCCCATCCTGCTCGGGGATTTTCTGCATGCGGATGGCGCGACGTTTGGCAACAGCATCTGGGTGGTGGCCTTTGCTGTGGAACTCGTGCTCTACGCCGTCGGGACCGTATTCCTGATCTTCGTGCTGGTGTCCGAACGCACGGTCGCCGTCCACAAGGTCGCAGCATCCTGTGATCCGCTGACTGGTCTCCTCAATCGCCGGGGATTTGCCGAAGCCACTGCACGGATGATCGAGCGCGAGGCGCAGGCACGGCGTCCGATCACCGTGATGATTTTCGATATCGATCACTTCAAATCGATCAATGACCGCTTCGGCCATCCCGCCGGAGATGAGGTGCTGAAGCTGTTTGCATCGGTGATGACCCATTCGCTGCGCATCTCCGATCTGACCGGGCGTATCGGTGGCGAAGAATTCGCTGCCATGTTGCCATGCAGTCTGGACGAGGCGATGCAGGCCGCCGAACGGGTCCGCGAGGCCTTTGCCGGTTGCGGCATCGAGGTGGACGAGGCGCCGGTGGCGACCACCGTCAGCATCGGCGTTGCAGGCGGGCCTGCCGGAACGGAGCTCGACGTGTTGCTCGCGGCCGCGGATACGGCCCTCTATCGAGCGAAACGCTCCGGGCGCAACCGTGTGCAGTCGGCCGAAGAGGAGCCGCTGTCTCTGGCGCAGGGACGCAAGGCCGCAGTGTCGGGCTCGGCGCCGAGGCCGGAGGCCCGTGCGGCCGGCGTCACCATGAAAATGGAAGCCGCGCAGTAAGGGACGGTTTACCAATCGCTTCCATGGTCATTGCATGATGACCTCGCGCGATCACACGTCGAACCCCGCCCTGATGTCGCTCGACGCTGCCGCCAGCGCCGCGCGTTCGGGCTTTGCCTGTATGTTTTCTTCGTCGGACGAATATGAGACCGCTCTGATTGCCCAGCGCCGCGCGCAGGGGCGCTACGGCACCCAGAAGGGCCGCGGGCCGTTGATCGCCTTTATCACCACCTGCACGGCGGTGATCGCCACCGTCGTGGTTTACTTCGCGAAATCCTGACGCTGTCGACGGATTGCGCTTCATGCCATCCGGGGTACATTGCCCGACCGCAAAAAAGGGGTCGGAAACAATGATCACGGAAATCGCACAAATCGACGTCAAGCCGGGTACCGAAAAGGACTTTGAGGCGGCCGTCGCCAAGGCCAAACCACTGTTCCTGCGTGCCAAGGGCGGCCTCGGCTTCGAGCTGCACAAGTCGGTCGAACTGCCGTCGCGCTATCGGCTGGTGGCGAAATGGGAAACGCTGGAGAACCACACGGTGGATTTCCGCGGCTCTTCGGATTTCGCCGAATGGCGTGCACTCGTCGGTCCCTATTTCGAAACCCCGCCTTATGTCGAGCACACCGAAACGGTGCTGACGTCGTAATTGAAACTGTGCCGTAGGGCGGATGAGCCGAAGGCGCAATCCGCCGGCCGAGTTCAAAATGGAAACTCGGCGGCGGATTACGCTTTGCTCATCCGCCCTACGGTCGGAGTCATGCCGCTGCTGCTTCGTTCTCGTCCTCGCGCAGGAAGTCGATCACCACCTTGACGATCGCCAGCACCGGCAGCGCCAGTGCGAGTCCCCACACGCCGAACACCACGCCGAGCGTGATCTGGAATGCAAACAGGGTTGCCGGCGGAATATCCAGCGCCTGCCGCTGCAGGATCGGCGTCAGGATGTAGCTCTCCAGCGCATGCACGGCCATGAACAGCACGAATGCCGACGCGCCGGCGATCCAGCCCGAGGCGAGGCTGGCCAGCACCACGATGAGGCCGCCGAGGATGGCACCGACGGTCGGAATGAAAGCAAGCAGGCCAGCCTGCACGCCGAGAATGAACGCGCTGGGAATCCCGATCAGCTTGAGCCCGATCCAGGTCACGCCGCCAACGGCCACCATGGTGATCATCTGCGCGATCAGCCAGCGCTGCAGCGTGTCGCTGATGCGATCAACGACGATTGTCACCGGCCCCCGGCGTCTTTTTGGCGTCAATCGCAGCAGACCGCTGCGATAGACGCTCGGCTGCGCCGCAAAAGCGAGGCCAAGAAACAGCACGATGAAGAAATTGCCGACGGCGCCGACCGTGCCGAGCAGGATCTTCAGTGTCTGCGTCACGATGGCGCCGCCCGATGAGGCGATCGTCCCCGCGCTCGGCAGGTTGCTGGTGCGTGGGATCGGTGCAGTGCTCGGCGTTACCGTGCCGGGGATTTCCGGCGCGGCCGTGTCCTTCGTTTCGTCCTTGGATGCATCGGACAGGATGCTGTTGAAGTCGAAGTAGCTGGTATCGACGCCGTGCTGCTCAAGATAGGTCTTCACGCTGACGACCTGCGACTTCAGTGTTCCCGACAGCGTCCTGGCCTGGCTGGCGATGGTGGCGCCGCCGAGATAAAGCAGGCCGCCCAGCATCGCGGCGAGCACCACGCAGACAAGTGCCAGCCGCAGCGGATGCGGGCCGCCCATGACACGGCCCGCGAGCTGCGTCAGCGCGTTGAGGGCGACGCCGAGCAGGATGCCGGCAAAGACCAGAAACAGCGTTGCGGAGAAGTACCAGGCGAACACGACGAAAATCGTGAAGGACACCGTGACGATGCCGCCTATGGAAATCGCCCAGGCGAGATCGCTGCGCGTTTGGACATTAGGGGCTTCGGTCACTGTCAATCCTTTGCACTCGAAACGGGCTCACTGTCCCGTCAATTGCGTCGGGGATCAAGGCATATCGCCGTTGTGATCGGAGGTGAGGGGAACTGCACGACACGAGCGGGGTGGGTGCGCCTACATCCCTCAACAAAAAAGGCGCTCCGTTGCCGGAGCGCCTTGATTGTCGCCGATCGTTCGCGCCGATCAGTACGAATAGTACATTTCGAATTCGACCGGGTGCGGGGTCATTTCGAAGCGCTCGACGTCCTGCATCTTCAATTCGATGTAAGCATCGATGAAGTCGTCGTCGAACACGCCGCCGGCCTTCAGGAACGCACGATCCTTGTCGAGGTTCTCGAGGGCTTCACGCAGCGAGCCACAAACGGTCGGGATCTGCTTCAGCTCTTCCTTCGGCAGGTCGTAGAGATCCTTGTCCATCGCCGGACCCGGATCGATCTTGTTCTTGATGCCGTCGAGGCCGGCCATCAGCATCGCCGCGAAAGCGAGATAGGGGTTCGCCATCGGGTCCGGGAAGCGGACTTCCACGCGCTTCGCCTTCGGCGAGGTCGTGAACGGGATGCGGCACGAGGCCGAGCGGTTGCGCGCGGAGTAGGCGAGCAGCACCGGCGCCTCGTAGCCCGGGACCAGACGCTTGTAGGAGTTGGTCGACGGGTTGGTGAAGGCGTTGATCGCCTTGGCGTGCTTGATGATGCCGCCGATATAGTGGAGGCAGGTTTCCGACAGGTCGGCATATTTGTTGCCGGCGAAAGTCGGCTTGCCGTCCTTCCAGATCGACTGGTGCACATGCATGCCCGAGCCGTTGTCGCCGAAGATTGGCTTTGGCATGAAGGTGGCGGTCTTGCCGTAGATATGCGCGACCTGATGGATGCAGTATTTGTAGACCTGCATCTGGTCGGCCATGTGGGTCAGCGTGTCGAACTTCATGCCGAGTTCGTGCTGGGCCGACGCCACTTCGTGGTGATGCTTCTCGACCTTGACGCCCATGCGCGCCATGGCGCCGAGCATTTCCGAGCGCATGTCCTGCAGCGAGTCCTGCGGCGGGACGGGGAAGTAGCCGCCCTTGTTGCGGACGCGGTGGCCGAGATTGCCGCTCTCATATTCGGTGTCCGAGTTCGTCGGCAGTTCCGACGAGTCGAGCTTGAAGCCGGTGTTGTAGGGCTGCGCCGAGAAGCGCACGTCGTCGAACACGAAGAATTCGGCTTCCGGACCGACGAACACGGTGTCACCCACGCCCATGGCCTTGACCTGGGCTTCCGCCTTCTTGGCGATGCCGCGCGGGTCGCGGTTATAGGGCTCGCCGGTGCCGGGATCGAGCACGTCGCAGGTGATGACCATGGTGGTCTCGGCGAAGAACGGATCGATCACCGCGGTGGCGGGATCGAGCATCAGGGTCATGTCGGACTCGTTGATCGCCTTCCAGCCGGCGATCGAGGAGCCGTCGAACATGGTGCCTTCGGCAAAGATGTCTTCGTCGATCATCGAGACGTCGAAGGTGACGTGCTGCCATTTGCCGCGCGGATCGGTGAAACGCAGATCGACGTATTTGACGTCGTTGTCCTTGATGGATTGCAGGACTTCTTTGGCGGTCGTCATGGGTTTCCCTACCTTTTTTGCGGGCTGAATTCCGGACGTAACAACGGCCTATGACGAGAGGGTCACAGGCTTATGTCTTCAACAACAAGGAGCGGCAACAAGAAGGCTGCCGAAGCAGCCTCTTGCTGACGCCGCGAGACGTCGGAGAAATCGGATAGCATCGCCCTTGGAGAGCGTCCAGTCCGGCCGGTGAGCTTGCGCGCTGAGATTGCCGACAGGTGTCCCGGACGTGATGCGGTATGACGGCGTCTGTGCCGGTCCACGCGCAGCGGCGTTGGCGGCGATGCGATCGCATCGCCTGACGCTGCAGCGCGTCCGGGACAGGTGAAGGATGCGCGCTTAAATCGCGTCGAGGCCTGACTCGCCGGTGCGGATGCGCACGGCTTCCTCGATATTGGAGACGAAGATCTTACCGTCGCCGATGCGGCCCGTCTGTGCGGCGCGGCGGATCGCGTCGATCGCCTTCTCGACGAGGTCGTCGGAGATCACGATCTCGATCTTCACCTTGGGCAGGAAGTCGACGATGTATTCGGCACCGCGATACAGTTCGGCGTGGCCTTTCTGACGGCCGAAGCCCTTGGCCTCAGTGACGGTGATGCCTTGCAGTCCCACCTCCTGAAGCGCCTCCTTCACCTCGTCGAGCTTGAAGGGTTTGATGATGGCTTCGATCTTTTTCACTGAACGTCTCCCCGGCACTTCCAAACAGGCCGAAAGTTTCTGGACTTGAAGTTGCGTCGTTCCCGCATAGGAGCCGCGGGGCGAACGCGCAGGCAATTCGATACTCACATTCGGGCGGAGTTACGCTCCCGCCCGCTGAGCGTCGACGATTTCTCGCCGATGAGAGTGGACGACCAAGTCTCTCCATCATCTGCTGGTGGAGTGTCCAGGTCCGAAGTCGGCTTCCCTCAAAGCAGGGTCCGTGCCAAAATCGCCATGCGGCTATTTTTGAAGCATTTTCAGGTTTTTACTGCAGGTTGGACCGTGCTTGGCACAAGAATACCGCACCTCACCTGTCTATCAAGTAGGCACATTGATCAAATGAAGTGCAATCTGGGTTGGCCGCGCAGGTCAATGTCGCGCTTGCCTTCATAACAGGCGATACGGATGGCGATATGGAGCTCCTGACTACCGAGGAAATGGCCCGGGCCGACGCGCTGACGATCGCCGACGGTACGCCAGGTTTTGAATTGATGCGGGCAGCCGGTCGCGCTGTCGCCGACGCGGCGAACGATCTCGCCGAGGAAGGGGCGATCCTGGTGGTTGCCGGTCGCGGCAACAATGGCGGCGACGGGTTTGTCGCGGCGGCGGAGCTGGCGGCGCAGGGACGGGACGTGTCGGTGGTCCTGCTCTGCGATCGCGCGACGTTGAAGGGCGACGCTGCGCTCGCGGCGAAAGGGTGGAAAGGCGAGGTGCTGCCCTGCGATCCCTCGCTGATCGGATCACCCGCGCTGATTATCGATGCGCTGTTCGGCGCCGGGCTCGATCGTCCGGTGAAGGGCGATCCCAAGATCATGATCGATGCGATCAATGCGTCGGGTGTCCCCGTGCTGGCGGTCGATCTGCCGAGCGGGATCAACGGCAATTCCGGCGCTGTCATGGGTGCCGCCGTTCTGGCGACCGAGACCGTGACCTTTTTCCGTCCGAAGCCCGGTCACCTGCTGCTGCCCGGTCGCAGCTATTGCGGCAAGCTGCGGGTGATCGACATCGGCATCGACGACGGTGTTCTCGACCGGATCGGGCCGAAGGCGGCCGAAAACAACCCGGACCTCTGGGAGAGCGCGTTTCCGTTGCCGCGCGTCGACGGACACAAGTTCACCAAGGGGCACGCGGTGGTCGTCTCCGGCGACATCGCCGCGACGGGCGCAGCGCGGCTCTCCGCGCGGGCGGCGCTGCGGGGCGGAGCAGGGCTCGTTACGGTGGCGTCGCCACGCGATGCGCTGGCCGTCAATGCGGCGGCGCTGACCGCGGTCATGGTGCGGCCGGTCGATACGGCGGAGGAGTTCGCTCCCCTGATCAGGGGGAAGGTGAATGCCTGCATTATCGGACCGGGCGCGGGGATTGGCGCGAAGACGCGTGGCCTCGTTGCGGCAGGTCTGGCGGCCAAACGACGGCTGGTGCTCGACGCGGATGCGCTGACCAGTTTTGCCGATGCGCCGGATCGGCTGTTCGACATGATCAAGGCTGAGCCTGAATCTGAGGTCGTTCTGACGCCGCATGAAGGCGAATTCTCGAGAATATTCAGCTCCTTGAATGAAGAACCTGAGATTCAATCGAAGCTTGAACGTGTAACGCTCGCGGCCAATCGATCAGGTGCGGTGGTCGTCCTGAAAGGGGCGGATACGGTGGTCTCGTCCCCCGATGGCCGTGCCGCCATCGCCTCCAATGCACCGCCATGGTTGGCGACGGCCGGTTCCGGGGACGTCCTGGCGGGGCTGATCGGCGCGTTTCTGGCGCAGGGCGTGCCGGCCTTCGAGGCGGCCTGCATCGGCGTCTGGATGCATGGCGAGGCCGGCAGCGAGGCCGGGCCGGGGCTGATCGCGGAAGATCTGCCGGAGGTGATGCCGGCGGTGTTCCGGCGGCTTTATGACCGGCTTGGGATTCCCTACTGAGCTCAGCCGACCTCGTACCAGCGTACAAGGCGCGGAGCCGCCCATTCGGCGACGAAGGATTCGATCAACCAGCGGCCGGGATTGCGGGCGGTGAAGGCGATGCGCTGGGTCTGGCCGGGGTCGAGGGCCAGCGTGTCGAGCCAGAACGGTTTCCAGCCATCGTCGAGCCTGTCGAGCAGCCGGAAGTGGTGGCCGTGCATCTGCAGGATGACGGGACCAGCCGCCTTGTTAGCCAGAGTGAGAACCACCGGGCGTCCGGACCTGGCCTTGAAGGCCGGTGCCGTGGATGGGCCGAGGTCGAGCGGCCTGAGCCAACCGGTATCGGATGTGCCGATGGCAAGGTCGGCGCGCGTCGCGCTCTTGAGGTCGATCTGGGCCGGCAGGTCGTTGGCCGGCAGCGCGGGAGCGGCTGCGAGCGGCGCGGCGCGCAGCGGCGGATCCTTCAGCGTCACCAGCTGGCCGATGCGGCGGATGTCCTTGCCGTCGTGGAGTAGGATCGCCGTGACGGTTCCGGCGGCTTTGACGGTGTCGAGGAAGACATCGATGCGGGTGCCGGGCGCCAGCACGACCTGGTTGTTGCGCGCCGGGAACGGTTCCGCAGGCTGGCCGTCGATGGCCATCACGCGAACGTCCTGGTCTTCAAATTTTATAGCAATGACAGATCGTTGGCAGCCATTGATGAGACGGAGCCTGAGCCGTTCATTGGTCTTGACCGGAATGTCGTGGACCGCCTTGCGGTTGGCCAGAAACATCACCGCCGCGTCCTTGGGATCGACGCCCGGCGCCAGCAGCTTGCCGTCCGGCGCGATGCGGAAATCCTCGATCAGCAGCACTTCGTCGCGATCGACCTCGAGCGGATCTGTCTCCTGCACCACCATGCTGCGGACTTGCGACGGCAATGGCGCCCCGTCACCCAGCAGCCGCATATCCACATAGGACGTGCCGGCGCTGCGCATCGTCAGCTTGAACGCATCCCGGGCGCCGGTGCCGATCGGCTTGCGGTCAAGCAGCGGCGCGATGCCCGAAACGGCATTGATGCCGCGGCAGTTGAGCACAATGGGGCCGGGGAGCTGATTGACGATCTGAACGTCGATCTCGTCGCCGCGATTGAACCGCAAGGGTCCCTTCTGGGCGCTGTGCAGGGTTCCTGCCTCGGAGCTGGTTCCGGGACGAACGATCAGCGGGCCGGATTTCGCCTGCAATTCCAGAGCGGTAACTGCCTGGGCGAAAGTCGTTTGCGGCAGCAGCGGGGCGAGCAGGGCGCTGCCGGCGCCTGCCAGCAAGGTGCGACGGGTGAGGGCAAGAGGGCTGTTCGTCATGCGGAAATTCCGACCATTTCCCGGCGCGAAAGTCCAGTTGCGGCCGGTGCGGCAAGTGGCCTCCCGCCGGCCCATTTTTTTGCTGCGAATTGTCGTCTGCGTGTTATAAGCCCGCCGCTCGCGACATCGCGGCCGGACATGATGTTTTCTGCGGGCATGGCGGAATTGGTAGACGCGCTGGATTTAGGTTCCAGTGACGAAAGTTGTGGGGGTTCGAGTCCCTCTGCCCGCACCAACAAGCGCAAACGGCGTTTGACCATGATGATTTCCGGATTCGCATCCGCGAGGGGTTTGCCTCCGCGAAGGCGGATCGGCACTACCATCGGCGCAGGCTTTCCGGTCGCGCGTCGGACCAATTTGACACTGTTCGGCCGATGGCCGGACGAAGCGGGAAGAAGATTGACGCCATGCAGGTGAATGAGACCGTCTCCGACGGATTGAAGCGCGAATTCCAGATCAGCGTTCCGGCTGCCGACATCGAAGCCAAGGTCGATGCGCGCCTCGAGGACCTGAAGGGCAAGGTCAAGCTCAACGGCTTCCGTCCGGGCAAGGTTCCGGCCGGCCATCTGAAGCGCCTCTATGGCCGCTCGGTTGCCGCCGAGACCGTGGACGAACTGATCCGCACCACCAACACCCAGATCTTCACCGAGCGTAATCTCAAGCTCGCCACCGAGCCGAAGATCACCATGCCGACCGAAGAGAAGGAAGTGGAAGACATCCTCTCCGGCAAGGCCGACCTGAAATACTCGGTGGCCGTCGAGATCGTGCCGCCGATCGAGCTCGCCGACTTCAAGAGCTTCGAAGTCGAGAAGCCGGTCGCTGAGGTCAGCGATGCCGACGTGGACGAGTCGATCAAGCGCGTCGCCGACGCCAATCGCTCGTTTAACGAAAAGGCTGACGGCGCGAAGGCCGAGTCCGGCGACCGCGTGGTCGTGAACTTCAAGGGCACCATCGACGGAACCGCTTTCGAAGGCGGCACCGGCGAGGACATTCCGGTCCAGATCGGCTCCAACACCTTCATTCCCGGCTTCGAGGATCAGCTGATCGGAATCGCCAAGGGCGAGACCCGGACGCTCAAGGTGACGTTCCCGACCAATTACGCCAGCGAGACGCTAGCCGGTAAGGCTGCGGAATTCGAAACCACCGCTACCAAGGTGGAAGCGCCCGTCGATACCGTGATCGACGACGAGTTCGCCAAGTCGCTTGGCCTCGAATCGCTCGACAAGCTGAAGGAAGCTGCGCGCGAGCGTCTGGTTGCCGAATTCGCCGGCGCGACCCGCCAGCGCGTAAAGCGTCATCTGCTCGATCGTCTCGACGAGACCCACAAGTTCGATGCTCCGCCGTCGCTGATCGACGAGGAGTTCAAGCTGATGTGGAATTCGATCCAGCAGGAGATGGCGTCCTCGGGCAAGACTTTTGCCGACGAGAACACGACGGAAGAAGCTGCCCAGGAAGAGTATCGCAAGATCGCCGACCGCCGCGTGCGTCTCGGTCTCGTGCTCTCCGAGATCGGCGAGAAGAACAAGATTTCCGTTACCGATGACGAAATCAGCCGCGCCGTGATCGAGCGTGCCCGCTCCATGCCGGGCCGCGAGAAGGAAGTCTGGGACTTCTACCGCAACAACCCGCAGGCGCTCGCTCAGCTGCGCGCACCGATCTACGAGGACAAGGTCGTCGACTTCATCCTCGAACTCGCCAAGGTCACCGAGAAGAAGGTGTCCAAGGAAGATCTGTACAAGGACGAGGACGAGAAGGCGGCCTGAGCCTTCTCTGTCCCTCATGGTGAGGAGGCGCGACGCGCCGTCTCGAACCATGAGATGTCGGAGCTCCGAGCGTCCGGCCATCCTTCGAGACGCGCGCGGTAGGCGCGCTCCTCAGGATGAGGGCGGGGGGGCTCTTTAGAACCTTCTAATCGGAACGCCGGCTGGTCCCTTCAGCCGGCGTTTTCTCATTAAGGATACCGTCCGAATCAAGCCGCGGCCGTGCTCCATCGCTTTGCGATGGCCGCCAGAATCGGCTTGAACTGAGGGGGAGGGCGACGATCTGGCCTCTGGTCTTGTTGTTGCCCGATTGGCTCATATCTGTGGGCTCTTGTCTGACTTTCCTGCATCACGGGACATTCGCGCATTCCCGCCGCTTGTCTCCTCCGAACCTCTGGGTGCTTCATGCGCGATCCGATCGAAACCTATATGAACCTCGTTCCGATGGTGGTCGAGCAGACCAACCGGGGCGAGCGGGCATACGACATCTTCTCGCGCCTGCTGAAGGAGCGCATCATCTTCGTGACCGGTCCGGTGGAAGACGGCATGTCGACGCTGATCGTCGCGCAGCTGCTGTTCCTGGAAGCGGAAAATCCGAAGAAGGAAATCTCGATGTACATCAATTCGCCGGGTGGCGTGGTGACGTCGGGCCTGGCGATTTATGATACGATGCAGTTCATCCGCCCGCCGGTCTCCACGCTGTGCACCGGTCAGGCTGCGTCGATGGGGTCGCTGCTGCTGGCCGCCGGCGAGAAGGACATGCGCTTCGCGCTGCCCAACGCCCGCGTCATGGTTCACCAGCCTTCAGGCGGTTTCCAGGGCCAGGCCACCGACATCCTGATCCATGCCAAGGAAGTCGAGAGCCTGAAGCGCCGGCTCAACGAGATTTATGTGAAGCACACCGGCCGGCCCTACGAAGACATCCACAACGCGCTCGAGCGCGATAACTTCATGACCGCCGATCAGGCGCGCGATTTCGGGTTGATCGACAAGGTGATCGACAAGCGCGCCGAGGAAGCGACGCCCGCCAAGCCCGCCTAGGCGGAACAGGTCGGCAACATCAACAATGCCGGATCGCAGGCGCGGCCCGGCATAGCCTCCACGATATGAGGCGACCGATTTCAGAATGTCCCTTATCGGTACTCTGTGCCGATGCCCGGACACGAAAGTTCCGCTTTCGTACACGCCGGGCGCCTGTTATTCGCGATTGCCCTCCGAATTGTCCGGAGCACTCGCGCGGCGCGAGCAAATCGCGTAATCGTCATAACGGGTGATCGCTGTGCCGATTAGCGAATTCTTGAACATCGGCTGCCAGCATGGTTCGCTAGTGCGGATCGATTAGTATCGCGGAGATTCGATTTGGCCGCGGATTCGAGCGGCGATTTGGAACAAGGTCTTTTTTGGTACGGGAATTGCTCTATCTACGGGATATGACCCTGGAAGGGAGCGGACCGATCGAACGAAGATCGAACGGCGGACGGAGATAGGAATGAGTAAGGTCGGTACCAGCGACTCCAAGAACACGCTGTATTGTTCGTTCTGCGGCAAGAGCCAGCATGAAGTTCGCAAACTGATCGCGGGTCCCACCGTATTCATCTGTGACGAATGCGTCGAACTGTGCATGGATATCATCCGTGAGGAGAACAAGTCCTCGCTGGTGAAGTCGCGCGACGGCATCCCGACCCCGAAGGAAATCTGCAAGGTGCTCGATGACTATGTCATCGGCCAGTTCCATGCGAAGAAGGTTCTCTCGGTCGCGGTGCATAACCACTACAAGCGCCTCAACCACCAGACCAAGCACAACGATGTCGAGCTCGCGAAGTCGAACATCCTGCTGATCGGCCCCACCGGTTCGGGCAAGACGCTGCTCGCTCAGACGCTCGCCCGCATCCTCGATGTGCCGTTCACGATGGCCGATGCGACGACGCTGACCGAAGCCGGTTATGTCGGTGAGGACGTCGAGAACATCATCCTCAAGCTGCTGCAGGCGGCCGACTACAATGTCGAGCGCGCCCAGCGCGGCATCGTCTATATCGACGAAATCGACAAGATCTCGCGCAAGTCGGACAATCCGTCGATCACCCGCGACGTGTCGGGCGAGGGCGTGCAGCAGGCACTGCTGAAGATCATGGAAGGCACCGTTGCCTCGGTGCCTCCGCAGGGCGGCCGCAAGCATCCGCAGCAGGAATTCCTGCAGGTCGACACGACGAACATCCTGTTCATCTGCGGCGGCGCGTTCGCCGGTCTTGAAAAGATCATTTCGGGCCGCGGCCGCACCACCTCGATCGGTTTCGCGGCGCAGGTGCTTGCGCCGGAAGATCGCCGCACCGGTGAAATCTTCCGTCACGTCGAGCCCGAGGATCTGCTCAAGTACGGCCTGATCCCGGAATTCGTCGGCCGTCTCCCCGTCGTCGCGACGCTGGAAGACCTCGACGAGGCCTCGCTGAAGAAGATCCTGGTCGAGCCGAAGAACGCGCTGGTGAAGCAGTATCAGCGTCTGTTCGAGATGGAGAATATCGAGCTTACCTTCGCCGACGAGGCGCTGGGTGCGGTGGCCCGCAAGGCGATCGAGCGCAAGACGGGCGCCCGTGGCCTGCGGTCGATTCTCGAAGCCATCCTGCTCGAGACCATGTTCGATCTGCCCGGTCTGGAAGGTGTCGAGGAGGTCGTCATCTCCAAGGAAGTCGTGGATGGAACGGCGCGTCCGCTCTACATCTATGCAGACCGCTCCGACCGCGCGGCGGAGACCAGCGCCAGCGCCTGATCGGGCCGCGCGAAAGATCAGTGCGAGACACGGCTGCCGGGTATCCGGCGGCCGTTTTTCGTTGCGACGGTTCTTGTCCCGGACGCGACGCGGCGCGAGTGCCGTCCCACTGAGCCGGGACCGTATCGGGTGCCGGCGTTTGCGGCGGTCCCGGTTCAGCGGATGCACCGGGACAAGTGGATGATTCCGTAAACCGCCTTTGTTCATAGGTGTTTCCGTCACTTGACACCCCCCCAAGCCATAGCCACCTAATGACGGCGGCGAACACAAAATCTCCCTCTAGATTCGCCATAACTCTCCGGACAAGTAGAGCCTTTCGGACCTTCCAAGTTCTAACGGCCGAGCAAAGACGGAAATCGCACCTTGTGGTGGTTGCGTCATTCTGCGGACCGCGTGCAAGGGGGCAAAGCAAAAGGAACAGGCCATGACGACCTCCAAGCCCCGGCCAACCATTGTTCACGGCGAGAAGCACGCTTATCCCGTGCTGCCGCTGCGCGACATCGTCGTCTTCCCGCACATGATCGTGCCGCTCTTCGTCGGCCGCGAGAAATCCATTCGCGCGCTCGAAGAGGTGATGAAGAACGACGCCCTGATCATGCTCGCGACGCAGAAGAATGCGTCGGACGATGATCCGGCACCGGACGCCATCTATGAGACCGGCACGCTCGCCAGCGTGCTCCAGCTGCTCAAGCTGCCCGACGGCACCGTGAAGGTGCTGGTGGAAGGCCTCGAGCGCGCCAAGATCGAGAAGTACTCCGATCGCACCGAATATTACGAAGCGACTGCCGTTGCGCTTGCCGATACCGACGCGAAGAGCGTCGAGGCTGAAGCGCTGGCGCGTTCGGTCGTGTCCGACTTCGAGAGCTATGTGAAGCTCAACAAGAAGATCTCGGCCGAAGTCGTCGGCGTCGTGCAGGCGATCACCGATTTCGCCAAGCTCGCCGACACCGTCGCGTCGCATCTCGCCGTCAAGATCGCGGATCGCCAGGGCATCCTGGAAACGCTGTCCGTCACCGGGCGCCTGGAAAAGGTGCTGGGCTTGATGGAGAGCGAGATCTCGGTGCTGCAGGTCGAGAAGCGTATCCGCTCGCGCGTCAAGCGCCAGATGGAGAAGACGCAGCGCGAGTATTATCTCAACGAGCAGATGAAGGCGATCCAGAAGGAACTCGGCGACGACGAAGGTCGCGACGAGCTGGCCGACATCGAAGAGAAGATCGCCAAGACCAAGCTGTCGAAGGAAGCCCGCGAGAAGGCGCAGCACGAGCTGAAGAAGCTGCGCCAGATGTCGCCGATGTCCGCGGAAGCGACCGTCGTGCGCAACTATCTCGACTGGCTGCTGTCGATTCCGTGGGGCAAGAAGTCGAAGGTCAAGAAGGACCTCTCAGCCGCGCAGGCGATGCTGGACGAGGAGCACTACGGGCTTGAGAAGGTCAAGGACCGCATCGTCGAGTACCTCGCCGTGCAGTCGCGCGCCAACAAGCTGACGGGCCCGATCCTGTGCCTCGTCGGTCCTCCCGGCGTCGGCAAGACCTCGCTCGGCAAGTCGATCGCGAAGGCGACCGGACGCGAGTTCGTGCGCGTGTCGCTCGGCGGCGTGCGCGACGAAGCGGAGATCCGCGGTCATCGCCGGACCTATATCGGTTCGATGCCCGGCAAGATCATCCAGTCGATGCGCAAGGCGAAGACCTCGAACCCGCTGTTCCTGCTGGACGAGATCGACAAGATGGGCGCCGATTTCCGCGGCGATCCGTCGTCGGCTCTGCTCGAGGTTCTCGACCCCGAACAGAACGGCACCTTCGCCGATCACTATCTCGAAGTGGACTACGATCTGTCCAACGTGATGTTCATCACCACGGCGAACACCCTGAATATTCCGGGGCCGTTGATGGACCGCATGGAGCTGATCCGGATCGCCGGCTACACCGAGACGGAAAAGGTCGAGATCGCGCGCAAGCACCTGATCCCGGCCGCGCTGGCGAAGCATGGTCTGGACACCAAGGAATGGTCGATCGACGATGACGCTCTGTTGCTCCTGATCCGCCGTTACACCCGCGAAGCGGGTGTGCGTAACCTCGAGCGCGAAATCTCCACGCTGGCCCGCAAGGCTGTGAAGGAGCTGATGCTCTCGAAGAAGAAGGTGGTGAAGGTCACCGAGAAGAATCTCGAGGAATTCCTGGGCGTGCCCAAGTATCGCTTCGGGGAAATCGAGAGCGACGATCAGGTCGGTGTGGTCACCGGTCTCGCCTGGACGGATGTCGGTGGTGAGCTGCTCACCATCGAAGGCGTCATGATGCCCGGCAAGGGCCGCATGACCGTCACCGGCAACCTGCGTGACGTGATGAAGGAATCGATCTCGGCGGCGGCATCCTATGTCCGCTCGCGCGCGATCACCTTCGGGATCGAGCCGCCGCTGTTCGAGCGACGCGACATCCACGTCCACGTGCCCGAGGGCGCGACGCCGAAGGACGGTCCGTCCGCAGGCGTGGCGATGGCCACCACGATCGTGTCTGTCCTTACGGGCATTCCGATCAAGCACGATGTCGCCATGACCGGCGAGATCACGCTGCGCGGCCGTGTGCTGCCGATCGGCGGATTGAAGGAGAAGCTGTTGGCTGCGGCCCGCGGCGGCATCAAGACGGTCTTGATCCCCGAGGACAATGCCAAGGATCTCACCGAGATCCCGGACTCGATCAAGGGCGGGCTGAACATCATCCCGGTCGCCCGGATGGACGAGGTGATCGCCAATGCGCTGGTCCGCCAGCCGGAAGCGATCGACTGGGAAGAGGATGCCAAGCTGCCGGTGAAAACCGATGGCGAGGAAGCCTCCGGCGGTCTGACGGCGCACTAAGCGTCAACCCGATAAACGACATCAGCGGCGTCCTTCGGGGCGCCGCTTTTGTTTTGAGGCCATGGCATCGCCCGATGACGTGAGCTTGATCGGGCCGTGCCTGTCGATCGGCAAGTTGCGATGCTAGGCTCGGCTATGGAAAGATTGCGATGATGAGGGCGCTCATCCTGACAACATTGATGTCGCTGGCAGCCAGCGACGCTGCGCTATGTGAGCGGCTGGACAAGCGCTTTGGCGCCGAGCGCGAGCGTGGCTACCGCGCTGAGCGTGAATTCGAGGGCAGGGATTCGGGTTTCCACAACAGGGACCGCGCCAATTTCCTCGGTGCCAAGCAACCGGAACAGCCGAATCCCGAATGGCCGCGGCAGGACCTGCAAGCGCCTGCGGCGATTGGATTGCAGCGCTGAAGGACACTCTCGGCTTGCCGTCACACGACACGGGCGCTAAATAGGCGCCAACGGCATTCGCCTTGGGCGGCTAGCTCAGCTGGTTAGAGCATCTCGTTTACACCGAGAGGGTCGGGAGTTCGAATCTCTCGCCGCCTACCATTCCCGCTCCGATACCTGTCGCGGCGGTCAGCGCTCCGTTCCTTTCGCAATCTCGATGCCCTCGTTCAGCAGCGCCATGCGCAGCAGGTTGTAGGTGGTCTCCGACCGGCATGCATTCGCCAGCTTGAGGGCGTGCAGCATGGTGACGATCAGGTCGTCAGCGTCTTTTCCGCCTTGGATCACTTTCAGATGGCACTGTTTCATCGGGCGCTGGCTCTCTGGCGCGAGGCTTTGGCCGCGCCGAACACGGTGTCGTGGATCGCCACCTTGTCCCGCACGCGGGCGTGGCATTGCTCATTGACGTGGAACAGGACGGCGATGGTCGAATCGCCGTCGATCATGGCGGGCAGGCCGAGCGGTTCGATCTCGAAACCGAAGCTCTGCAGGATCGGGATTCGCAGGGGATTGATCACCGAGGTGAAGCCCGAGAGGCCTTCCATCATCCCGTATTCCTGGATCGCGGCGAGCAGCTCGAAATAGTGCCGGCTGCGGCGCTGCGACTTGCGCATGGCGAAGCGGGTGAGTTCGAGCACGTCGTGGCGACGGATGATGGCGCCTTCGACAAGATGAGGAAACTGTTCGCTCAGCATATGCGGCAACACCGTCGGATAGAGGCGATAGCCGCCCGCCACGGTGCCGATCTCGTCCGCCGCGACAAGATAAACCGCAGCGTCGTCGTCATACTGGTCGCGCTCGTGGGTGCCGTCGATGTCGAAATCGGTCCAGCCCCGTTCGCCGACGAAAATCTCGTGGCGAAGCCGGAACTGCTTGTCGAGGAGATCGCGATGATATCCGGCGTTGCCGCTATCGATGATCTCGATCATGAGAAGTGCTCCGCGCTGCGCTGCGGGGAGGGTTCTCATGGGCGGTCCTGTCGCGAAATTCCGTCGACTGGGGATTGACAAATCAGAAAGCGATCAATCCTCGCTTGATCGCTTCGGCTACGGCCTGCGCGCGCGTATGCGCGTTGAGTTTATGCATTGCCGCTGTCACCGTCTTGTTCACGGTGTCCTCGGAGATGCTGAGGATCACGCTCGTATCCCAGGCCGTCTTGCCGGCGGCGACCCAGTTCATGACCTCGCGCTCCCTTGCGCTGAGCACAGCCGTCTTCGTCTGCTGGCGCGAGCGCAGGATGGCAAAGCGGTTGAACGCATACATGGTGACGAGTTCGATCGCCGAATTCGCTTCCGGCGTGCGATCGACGTCGCGGCCTGCCAGCGACAGTCCGGCCTGATAACCGTTCATGCCATGCACCGGCGCGCAGAGGCCGAAACGCAGATCGTAGTCGACCGCGGCGATTTCCATGATGGACCGCGCCGCGGCGTTCATCTGGTCGAGCGGGAGGTCCGACCAGGCAAACATCTCCGCCTGCCTGCGAATGCGCGGGGCAAGGGGATCGTGTGCGTAGAAATTGGAGCTGCGATACTGCTCCGCCCAGCTTTTCGGCCAAGCCTGCCATAGCACGCGATCTTCGAACGGCTGGTGGCTTCCTGCCGAGATCAGGAAACAGACATGGTCATAGCCGAATGAGGCCGCGGTTCCGTTAATGACCTCGCCGATGGCGGCGGGAGATTGCGCAGCGCCGATCCGTTCGATCGCCGAGAGCGCATCCAGAAAGTATTTGCCCCTGAATGAACTCATAAGCGCCCCTGTCTCCGATCTGTATGAATTTCCGAACTACAGACTCGCTCGCCCATGTCCCGCGCCGAAGCGCTTCGCGGGCCGTTTTGAAACAGGATAGCGACGCGTGAGTCAGACGCAATCAGTCGGAAGACGAATGTGGAAGACGCCGAATGTGATCGGACGACGCGGCAGGAATAGCAGCTGAAGGCGTCCCGCTCCGTTTCACGGTTGCGGGTTACCAGAGCGGCAGTCTAGGCTGACCGCTCTTCCCAGATCATCGCCAGATGCACGATGGTTTCCGCTGCCTTCTCCATATCCTGCACGCTGACCCATTCGGTGCGGCCATGGAAGGCGTGTTCGCCGGCGAAAATGTTCGGGCAGGGCAGGCCCATGAAAGACAAGCGCGAGCCGTCCGTGCCGCCGCGAATGCTGCCCCGGACCGGCGTCAGGCCAGCACGCCGGATCGCCTCGATGGCGTAGTCGACGCCATGCGGATGCCGGTCGATCACCTGCTTCATGTTGCGATACTGTTCGGTGATCGCGATGGATGCGGTCGAGTGTGGATAGGAGGCCAGTACGTCATTGACGATGGATTGCAGCAGGGCTTCCTTCTCCTGCAGCCCCTCCGCGGTGAAATCGCGCACGATCAGGCTGAGGGTGGCCTGCTCCAGAGAACCGGAAATGCCGGTCGGGTGCAGGAAGCCTTGCCTGCCTTCCGTGGTCTCGGGCGAGCAGGTGTCTTTCGGCAGCCGCTCGACGATCGCCGCAGCAATCTTGATGGCATGCTCCATCTTGCCCTTGGCGAAGCCCGGATGGGCGGCGACGCCGGTGATGCTGATCACCGCTGCATCGGCGGAGAAGGTCTCGTCCTCGATATGGCCGGCGGTCTCGCCATCCATCGTATAGGCGAAATCGGCTGCGAGCTTTTTCAGATCGACCTTGTCGACGCCGCGGCCGATCTCCTCGTCCGGCGTGAACAGGATCTTGATGGTGCCGTGTCTGATGTCGGGATTGGCAATCAGGAAGCGCGCGGCGTCCATGATCTCGGCGATGCCGGCCTTGTTGTCGGCGCCAAGCAGGGTTGTGCCGTCGGTGGTGACGATATCGTGGCCGATCTGGTCGGCGAGCGCCGGATTGTCCCTGACGCGAATGATTTGCGTCTTATCTGCGGGCAGCACGATGTCGCCGCCCCGATAGTTACGGACGATCTGCGGCTTCACATCGGCGCCGCTGCAATCCGGCGACGTATCCATGTGCGAACAGAAGCAGATTACAGGTACGTGCTTGTCCGACGTCGCCGGAATTGTCGCATAGACATAGCCGTGTTCGTCGAGATGCGCGTCGGCCAAGCCGAGCTCCTGCAGCTCGCGCGCGAGCAGTGCGCCGAGGTCTTTCTGCTTGGCCGTCGAGGGACAGGTGGGGGAGGCCGGGTCGGACTGGGTGTCGATCACGACATAGCGCAGGAAGCGCTCGAGGACGTCATGCGTGAAAGAGATGGCCGACGTCGCTGTCATGGGTCACTCGCCAGAAATGGTTATCCGAAAATCTGCGGAGCGACGCTCCGGGCCGTGGCCCGAAGCGCGATGGCGAAAGCTACGGATCAAACCGCGTCCTTCAGCTCCTTGGCCGGCCGGAAGGCGACCTTCTTGCTGGCCTTGATCTGGATCTCTTCACCGGTGGCCGGGTTGCGGCCGGTGCGGGCGGCGCGGGTGCGGACCTGCAGGATACCGAGACCGACGATGCGGATGCGCTCGCCGTTCTTCAGATGCTCGGTCATCTTGCCGACCATGTCGGTGAGAATCTCTTCGGCCTTCTTCTTCGACAGTTCGTGGTTTTCGGCCAGGGCAGCCGCCAGATGCTTGAGGGTGATCGTCGCGGGCGCGGGCGCCTTCGCGGGCGTGTCAGGGGTATCTGCCATGAGAGCTGGCCTTTCCATTAGTAACCGTCACAAAACCTGGGACGCCCGAGGGCTTAGACGATTCGGCGCGAAGCCGCCTATGTCGTTTTGCCCGTAAAATATGGGGTTATTTGCATTCGCTGCCTTGAAACGGCCGAACCGTGGACGGGTGGGGACGGTTCAAAAAGGTCTCGCCAAGCTGCTTGACTTCGTCATGACCTCCCTTTATGTCCAGCCTCACTGCGGGACACAGTCCACGTCCACGCGGGAGTAGCTCAGTTGGTTAGAGCGCCGCCCTGTCACGGCGGAGGCCGCGGGTTCGAGTCCCGTCTCTCGCGCCATTCCAGCCGGAATGGTGATCGTCAGCAGAAATCCTCACATCAAGATCTCTTCCGATATACCGCCTCCGACATGTCGTGCGATGCGTGCGCATCTGCGGCAACGATAGTGCGTGTCTGGATTCCCGTTATTTCCAGCGCTTCGCGCTCAGAATGAATCCGCTAGCGCGATTTCGTCGCGCAGGGCCTGAATCCGCCGCGCCGCCTCGGCGCGGGTCAGCGACGCTTCGAACTGCCGGGGCTGATAGGCCTCGATCGCCAGCGACTTCAGCGTCAATGCCTGGCTGCGTGTCATAGGTCCGGACAACCGGTCAAGCAGGGCGCCGGCATGATCGGCACTCGGGGGAGCCATCACGGGAGCGACGGAAAGTGGGGCAGGGGTCATCAAGGCCTCCGGTCGTTCGGGCAGAGAGAGAGCTCTTGCTATAAAGTTCTTGTTTTGTTCTATACTCGATATCTCCGGTCTCGCCAAGATAAATCTCCGAATCGTCCGATCCGTCGATACGGCTGCGCCGATCGCAGGACGCAGCCGTATTTTTCGTAAATGTCTTCCGCGTTACCGCAGGACCTCGGCATTACCGGCGTTCGTCACGCCGGCGCTGCCCGGTTTCATCGCATCATCTTCTGCGCATTCAGAAGGTGCATATTGCAGCCGCGCACGTCCCCGTTGGAGATCGCCGTATTCGCCATGCCGATCTCGCGATTCATCATCATCTTCTGCGGGCCGTCGGCCATGCCGGTGGCCTTGTCGTTCACTTTCATCATGTTATCGCCGCTGCACCCCATCATCAGCGGCTTGGCCGATGCGGGGGCGAGAGCAAGGACGGAAAGCGCTGCTGCCGTGATCAAGAACTTCGTCATGGGAACCCCTTGTCATTGGATAGGCCAGCACAGCACTGGCTAACAGGATACGAATTTCCTGGGATTTGGTTCGCCGTCAGAATGAATTTTTCGACGGTGCGTTGCAGCACGCTCCGGAAGGCGGCCGCACGGCCTGCTGGTTGACCGGGCTCGATGTGTCCACACGTTGGCCGGACGAAGGGCTGGGAATGATGCATTTGCCTGTGGCATTCCTTCGCTGCTCCGCGGCTTCGTTCAATCTTCTGAAACCTATCGGGAAGGTTGGGTTTTCACACGAAAAGGTGTGGCCTTGAGAGACTGCTGGCATTGCCCTGCCATAAGGCGTAACGCGCATGGCTGGATGGAAAACTGTCAACATTCCTCGTCTTGCATGGCTTGTTGCGCTGCGCTAAGGCTCAGAACCATTCCAATGTTCGAATCTGTGGCAGTTTCCGCGCCACGGGGTTAGGGATCGCCGATGAACGGCATCTTGCAGAATTATCTTCCACTTGTGGTCTTCATCGGCATCGCTTCCGTCATCGGTTTGTCGTTGCTGATCGCGCCATTCCTCGTCGCTTATCAGAGCCCGGATCCGGAAAAGCTGTCCGCGTATGAATGCGGATTCAACGCTTTTGACGATGCCCGCATGAAGTTCGATGTGCGCTTCTATCTGGTGGCGATTCTCTTCATCATTTTCGACCTCGAAGTCGCGTTCCTGTTTCCGTGGGCGGTGGCATTCGGCAAGGTGGGCATCGCCGGCTTCTGGTCGATGATCGTGTTTCTCGGCGTGCTTACCGTCGGCTTCGCCTATGAATGGAAGAAAGGCGCGCTCGAATGGGATTGAGCTCCGCAACCGCACCGGCTCCTGCGATCGCGCAGGCGCCGCGTGGCATCATCGATCCGTCCACCGGCAAGCCGGTCGGCGCGAACGATCCGTATTTCCTCGAGGTCAATGCCGAGCTGTCCGACAAGGGCTTCTTCGTCGCTGCGGCTGACGACCTGATCACCTGGGCGCGCACCGGCTCGCTGATGTGGATGACCTTCGGTCTCGCCTGCTGCGCGGTCGAGATGATGCAAGTGTCGATGCCGCGTTACGACGTGGAGCGTTTCGGCTTCGCGCCGCGTGCTTCGCCGCGCCAGTCGGATGTGATGATCGTTGCCGGCACGCTGACCAACAAGATGGCGCCGGCGCTGCGCAAGGTCTATGACCAGATGCCGGAGCCTCGCTATGTGATCTCGATGGGATCATGCGCCAATGGCGGCGGCTACTACCACTATTCCTATTCAGTGGTCCGCGGTTGTGACCGCATCGTGCCGATCGACATCTATGTGCCCGGCTGCCCGCCCACCGCAGAAGCCCTGCTCTACGGGGTGTTGCTGCTGCAGAAGAAGATCCGGCGAGTCGGCACCATCGAACGGTAATCTTGCGAACGCTAAGACTGCGAACCTTTAAGGCTATGTCATGGACGATGTGAGACTCGACACACTGGGTCAGACGATTGTCGGCGCCCTTCCTGGTGCCGCTCTCTCGCATTCGGTCGCGTACGGCCAGCTGACGATCGTCGCGGAAGCGTCGGGGATCGTCGAGGTCATGCGCTTCCTGCGTGACGATCCCGGCTGTCGTTTCGTCAATTTCACTGACGCCACCGCGGTCGACTATCCCGGCCGCGAGAAGCGTTTCGACGTCGTCTATCATCTGATGTCGCCGTTCTTGAACGTGCGTCTGCGCGTGAAGATCGCGGCATCGGAAACCACGCAGGTGCCGTCGATCATCGACGTGTTTCCTGGCGCCGACTGGTTCGAGCGCGAGGCCTATGACCTCTATGGCGTGATCTTCGTCGGCCATCCCGACATGCGTCGTCTGCTGACGGATTACGGCTTCGACGGCCATCCGCTGCGCAAGGATTTTCCGCTCACCGGTTTCGTCGAGGTTCGTTACGACGATCAGGAAAAGCGCGTGATCTATGAGCCGGTTCGGCTCAATCAGGAATTCCGCAAGTTCGACTTCCTGTCGCCATGGGAAGGCGCCGACTATCCGGTGCTGCCCGGCGACGAGAAGGCAGGGGTTAAGTGATGAACGATCAGCCCGGCGTCCGTAATTTTACGATCAACTTTGGTCCGCAGCATCCGGCGGCCCACGGTGTGTTGCGTCTGGTCCTCGAACTCGACGGTGAAATCGTCGAGCGCGTCGATCCGCATATCGGCCTGCTTCACCGCGGCACTGAGAAGCTGATCGAGCAGAAGACCTATATGCAGGCGATCCCGTATTTCGATCGCCTCGATTACGTCGCGCCGATGAATCAGGAGCACGCCTTCTGTCTCGCTGCGGAAAAGCTGCTCGGCATCGCCGTGCCGCGTCGTGGCCAACTGATCCGCGTGCTGTATTCGGAGATCGGCCGCATCCTGTCGCATCTGCTCAACGTCACCACGCAGGCGATGGACGTCGGCGCGCTGACCCCGCCGCTGTGGGGCTTCGAAGAGCGCGAGAAGCTGATGGTGTTTTATGAGCGCGCCTCGGGTTCGCGCATGCATGCCGCGTTCTTCCGCGTCGGCGGCGTGCATCAGGATCTGCCGCCCGCGCTGATCAACGACATCGACGCCTGGTGCGATGCCTTCCCGCAAGTGCTCGACGATCTCGAGACACTGCTCACCAACAACCGCATCTTCAAGCAGCGCAACGTCGATATCGGCGTGGTGAAACTGGAAGACGCCTGGAAGTGGGGCTTCTCCGGCGTGATGGTGCGCGGCTCCGGCGCGTCGTGGGATCTGCGCAAGGCGCAGCCCTATGAATGCTATGCCGAGATGGATTTCGACATTCCGATCGGCAAGAACGGCGACTGCTACGATCGCTACTGCATCCGCGTCGAGGAGATGCGGCAGTCGACGAAGATCATGAAGCAGTGCATCGCCAAACTGCGCGCGGCTGACGGGCAGGGACCTGTCGTGGTCGACGATCACAAGATTTCGCCACCGCGTCGCGGCGAGATGAAGCGCTCGATGGAAGCGCTGATCCATCACTTCAAACTCTATACCGAGGGCGTTCGCGTGCCCGAGGGCGAGGTCTATGCCGCCGTGGAAGCGCCGAAGGGCGAGTTCGGCGTGTACCTGGTCTCGGACGGCAGCAACAAGCCGTACAAGTGCAAGATCCGCGCACCGGGTTTCGCGCATCTGCAGGCGATGGATTTCCTGTGCCGCGGCCACCAGCTCGCTGACGTGTCCGCCATCCTCGGCTCCATCGACATCGTGTTCGGAGAGGTCGATCGGTGACGTTGACGCCGCCCATCCAGTTCGATCGCGTATCGGGCGTGCTCCAGGGAGTGAATCTCTGGGAGCGCACGATGTCGTGCGTGCTGGCTGCGGGGGCAAAGATGTCGGCCTCGTTCTCTCATCGCGGCTACAACATGTGCGCCAACCTGATGCGCCGGACTGTGCTGCCGGCGCGCGATCTCGTGGTGAGCCTGAATGCAGACGCGCTGTTCGCGTTCCCGTTCGGCGACGGTTACTGGAGCAAGCTGCTGGATCGCGGCTTTTCCTATGAAGACGAGCTCGAACTGCTGTTCAAGAACTCGGTCGATGTCGACTACACGCTGCTCGATTGCGGCGCGAATTATGGCTACTGGTCGGTGCTGGTGTCGAGCGCGCCGTTCGGTTCGCACAAGGCGATCGCCATCGAGCCGTCGGGGGAGAATTTCCCGAAGCTTGCCAACAACGCCCGGATCAATGGTGACCGCTTCGAGGTCATCAAGTGCGCGATCGGCTCGGCGCGCGGCACGGCACGTCTGTCCGGCACCAAGCATGAGGCCTTCAGCATCGCGGGCGATCAGAGTGCCGGCGAGGAAGTGTCTGTCATCGCGCTCGACAACCTGCTCGATGACGGCAAGCTGTCGGCGGGCGGAAAATATCTCATCAAGCTCGACGTCGAGGGCGTCGAGATCGAGGCCATCAAGGGCGGCCCGCGTCTGCTGCAAGGCGACTCGGTCATCATGTGCGAAGAGCATGGCAATGACCCCGCCCATACGGTCTCGCGCTACATTCTGGATCAGACACCGCTGTCGCTGATCGTGCATGATCCCGTCACCAACCGCTTCGAAACCGTGACCGAGCCGTCGATTCTCGACCGCATCAAGGTGTCCAAACACGTTGGCTACAATGTGTTCGGTACCTCCAGTGCGTTCTGGCTCGATCGCTTCAATCGCCTGAATGCGAGCGCGGCGCGCCGCGCTCACTGAGAGTAACCACCATGTCTGTCCGCCGTCTGGCCCCGAAAGAGCAGCAGCCCGCATCCTTCGCGTTCACGCCCGAGAATCTGGCGTGGGCAAAGAAGCAGATCGAGAAATTTCCGCCCGGCCGTCAGGCCTCCGCGGTGATCTCGATCCTGTGGCGCGCGCAGGAGCAACATGCCGGCTGGGTGTCGGAAGCTGCGATCCGCTACGTCGCCGACATGCTGGAAATGCCGTATATCCGCGTGATGGAGGTCGCGACCTTCTACACCATGTTCCAGCTGCAGCCGGTCGGCAAGAAGGCCCACATCCAGGTCTGCGGCACCACGCCCTGCATGCTGCGCGGCGCCGGCGACCTGATCGATGTCTGCAAGCATCGTATCCATCACGATCCGTTCCATCTGTCGGAAGACGGGGACTTCTCGTGGGAGGAGGTCGAGTGCCTCGGCGCCTGCGTGAATGCGCCGATGGTGATGATCTGGTCCGATACCTATGAGGATCTCACCAAGGACAGCATGAACAAGCTGATCGACGGTTTTGCCTCGGGCAATCCGCCGAAGCCGGGTCCGCAGATCGATCGCCAGCATGCGGCGCCGGAAGGTGGCGCGCGCGTGCTGAAGGATACGTCTGCGAACTACACCAAGCAGTTCGACGCTCCGCCGAAGGAGCCGGCGCTTGCCGATGCCGAGCCGAAGAAGGCGGGCGAGGCTGCCAATGTCCAGGAACGGCCTGCGCCGAAGCCGCCAGCGGCTGACGCGACCAAGGACAATCCGCCGAAGGACAAGACGCCGAAGGAGCCCAAAAAATGAAGCGGGCGCGCGCCAAAGCCATTGCATTGAAGTCGGGGGACGATGCCATGAACAAGTGGCTGTATATGTTGCTGCACACCGCGGCTGCAGCTGCGTTCATGTTCATCCTGCAGCGTTTCGTCCTGCAGTCCACGCTTGAATCGAGCTTGATCTGGGCGATGGCCTTCGGCCTTGGCGCCGCAGTGATCGCTTTCAAGCAAACCAATCGCTGATCGAGGAAGCCATGCTCGACGACAAGGATCGCATCTTCCGCAATCTGTACGGCCTCGAAGACTGGGGTCTCGATGGCGCGCGCCGCCGCGGCGGCTGGGATGGTACCAAGACCATCATCGACAAGGGGCGCGACTGGATCATCAACGAGATGAAGGCGTCGGGCCTGCGCGGCCGCGGCGGCGCCGGCTTCCCCACCGGCATGAAGTGGTCCTTCATGCCGAAGGAGAGCAAGGACGGCCGTCCGAGCTATCTGGTCGTCAATGCCGACGAGTCCGAGCCGGGTACCTGTAAAGACCGCGAGATCATGCGCCATGATCCGCATACGCTGGTCGAAGGCTGCCTGATCGCGTCTTTCGCCATGGGCGCGAATGCCTGCTACATCTATGTCCGCGGCGAATTCATCCGCGAGCGCGAGCGCCTGCAGGCGGCGATCGATCAGGCTTACGACGCCAATCTGATCGGCAAGAACAACATCCATGGCTGGCCGTTCGACCTCTATGTCGCCCATGGCGCCGGCGCTTACATTTGCGGTGAAGAAACCGCGCTGCTCGAAAGCCTCGAAGGCAAGAAGGGCCAGCCGCGGCTGAAGCCGCCGTTCCCGGCCAATGTCGGTCTCTATGGCTGCCCGACCACCGTGAACAACGTGGAGTCCATCGCGGTTGCGCCGGACATCCTGCGTCGTGGTGCGTCGTGGTTCGCCGGCATCGGCCGTCCGAACAATGTCGGCACCAAGCTTTACGGCATCTCCGGCCACGTCAACACGCCTTGCGTCGTCGAGGACGCCATGAGCATTCCGTTCAAGGAGCTCATCGAGAAGCATGGCGGCGGCATCCGCGGCGGATGGGACAATCTGCTTGCGATCATTCCCGGCGGTGCCTCGTGCCCGCTGATCCCCGCTGCGGATTGCGAAGAACTCATCATGGACTTCGACGGCACTCGCGCCGTGAAATCCTCGTTCGGCACCGCCGGCGTCATCGTCATGGACAAGTCCACCGACGTCGTCGCGGCGATTGCCCGCATCAGCTACTTCTTCAAGCATGAGAGCTGCGGCCAGTGCACGCCGTGCCGCGAAGGCACTGGCTGGATGTGGCGCGTGCTCACCCGCATGGTCGAGGGCCGCGCCCACAAGCGCGAGATCGACATGCTGCTCGAAGTCACCAAGCAGGTCGAAGGCCACACCATCTGCGCGCTCGGCGATGCCGCCGCGTGGCCGGTGCAGGGCCTGATCCGCGCCTTCCGCCCGGAGATCGAACGCCGCATCGAAGAGTTCAGCCGCAAGGCTTCGCTCGATGATCAGGGCATCCTCGATCCCGCGCATCTGGTCGCGGCGGAGTAAGGGCAATGACGAAACTGATCATCGACGGCAAAGAGATCGAGGTCCCGGCGGATTACACGCTGCTGCAGGCGTGCGAAGCGGCCGGTGCCGAGATTCCGCGCTTCTGCTATCACGAGCGCCTGTCGATCGCCGGCAATTGCCGCATGTGTCTGGTGGAAGTGAAGGGCGGACCGAAGCCGGTCGCGAGCTGTGCCTGGGGCGTGCGCGACTGCCGTCCTGGCCCGAATGGTGAGCCGCCGGAAATCTCCACGCGTTCGCCGATGGTCAAGAAGGCCCGCGAAGGCGTGATGGAATTCCTGCTCATCAACCACCCGCTGGATTGCCCGATCTGCGATCAGGGCGGCGAGTGCGATCTGCAGGATCAGGCGATGGGCTATGGTGTCGACACCAGCCGCTTCGCCGAAAACAAGCGCGCGGTCGAGGACAAGTATCTGGGCGCGCTGGTCAAGACCTCGATGACCCGCTGCATCCAGTGCACGCGCTGCGTCCGCTTCGCTGCGGAAGTCGCCGGTGCGCCGGAGATGGGCGCCATCGGACGCGGCGAGGACATGGAGATCACCTCCTTCCTCGAAACCGCGCTGACGTCCGAACTGCAGGGCAATCTCGTCGATATCTGCCCGGTGGGTGCGCTGACCTCGAAGCCTTACGCCTTCGCGGCGCGCCCGTGGGAGCTCGGCAAGACCCAGTCCATCGACGTGATGGACGCGGTCGGCTCGGCGATCCGCGTCGATACCCGTGGCCGCGAAGTGATGCGCATCCTGCCGCGCGTCAACGAGGCGGTGAACGAGGAATGGATCTCGGACAAGACCCGGCACGTCGTTGACGGTCTGCGCACCCAGCGCCTCGACCGTCCGTATCTGCGCGAGAACGGCAAGCTGCGCGCTGCAACCTGGAGCGAGGCTTTCGCCGCCGTCGCTGCGAAGGTGTCGGCGGTCGGCAACAAGGTTGCCGCCATCGCCGGCGATCTCGCCGCCGTCGAGGAGATGTTCGCCATCAAGGCGCTGCTGGCTTCACTGGGCTCCAGCAATGTCGCGACGGCTTCGACCGCTGCGTTCGACGCAAGCGCCGGCCGCGCATCCTACATCTTCAATCCAACCATTGCCGGCATCGAGCAGGCCGATGCGCTGCTGATCGTGGGCGCCAACCCGCGCAAGGAAGCGGCCGTGCTCAACGCCCGCATCCGCAAGGCCTGGCGCGGTGGCAAGCTGAAGATCGGCGTGATCGGCGAGAAGGCCGATCTGACCTATCGCTACGAGCATCTCGGCGCCGGCACCGATACGCTGGCTGATGTCGTTGCCGGCAAGCACTCGTTTGCCGACGTGCTCAAGAACGCCCAGAACCCGATCGTGCTGGTCGGCGCCGGCGTGACCTCGCGTGCGGACGGCGCCGCCGTGCTGGCGCAGGCCGCCAAGCTCGCCTCCGATGTCGGCGCCATCAAGGACGGCTGGAACGGCTTTGCGGTGCTGCACTCGGCCGCCTCGACGGTCGGTGCGCTCGATATCGGCTTCGCCGGCGGGCAGGGCGCGAAGGGTGCAGATGTCGTGTTCTCGCTCGGCGCCGATGACGTCGAGATCGCCACCGGCGCCTTCGTCGTCTACATCGGCACCCACGGTGACAAGGGTGCCCATCGCGCCGACGTGATCCTGCCGGGCTCGGCCTATACGGAAAAATCCGGTATCTTCGTGAATACCGAAGGCCGGGTGCAGATGGCGGAGCGTGCCGGCTTCCCGCCGGGCGACGCCCGCGAGGACTGGGCGATCATCCGCGCACTGTCAGACGTGCTCGGCAAGAAGCTGCCCTTCGACTCGCTGGCGCAGCTGCGCCAGGCGATCTTCAAGCAGGTGCCGCATCTCATGCGTCTCGATCAGATCGAGGCCGGCGATGCCGCAGCAATCAAGACCCTCGCAGGGAAGGGTGGCGCCGTCGACAAGGCGCCATTTAAGAGCCCGGTCGAGGATTTCTACCTCACCAACCCGATCGCGCGTGCGTCAGCCGTCATGGCGGAATGCTCCCGTCTGGCCTCGGGCCAGTTGCTGACGGCGGCGGAGTAAGACGATGGCTGAACTCTGGACTGGCACTCTCTGGCCGCTGATCATCATGATCGCACAGAGCCTTCTTGTGCTCGTATTGCTGCTGGTGGCGATCGCCTACATCCTGTTGGCTGACCGCAAGATCTGGGCGGCCGTGCAGATCCGCCGCGGTCCCAACGTGGTCGGTCCGTTCGGTCTGTTGCAGTCGTTCGCCGACCTCTTGAAGTTCGTGCTGAAGGAGCCGGTGGTTCCGTCGGGTTCGAACAAGGGCGTGTTCCTGCTGGCGCCGCTGGTGTCATGTATCCTGGCGCTTGCCGCCTGGGCCGTGATCCCGATGAATCTCGGATGGGTCATTGCCGACCTCAATGTCGGCGTGCTCTACATCTTCGCGATCTCGTCGCTGTCGATCTATGGCATCATCATGGCCGGCTGGGCGTCGAACTCGAAGTATCCCTTCCTGTCGGCGCTGCGCGCTGCCGCGCAGATGGTGTCCTACGAAGTCTCGATCGGCTTCGTGATCATCACGGTGCTGCTCTGCGTCGGTTCGCTGAACCTGACCTCGATCGTCATGGCGCAGGATTCCAAGTGGGGCATCCTCGGCTGGTACTTCATCCCGCTGTTTCCGATGTTCGTGGTGTTCTACGTCTCGGCGCTGGCTGAAACCAACCGCCCGCCGTTCGATCTCGTCGAAGCGGAATCGGAACTGGTCGCAGGCTTCATGACGGAATACGGCTCGACCCCGTATCTGCTGTTCATGCTCGGCGAATATGTCGCCATCGTTTCGATGTGCGCGCTGGCGACCATCATGTTCCTCGGCGGCTGGCTGTCGCCGATCCCGTTCGCACCGTTCACCTGGGTGCCAGGCATCATCTGGTTCGCCATCAAGGTGATGTTCATGTTCTTCCTGTTCGCGATGGCGAAGGCGATCGTGCCGCGCTACCGCTACGACCAGCTGATGCGTCTCGGCTGGAAGGTGTTTCTGCCGCTGTCGCTGGCCTACGTGATTATCGTCGCCGGCGTGCTGCAATTCGGGGGCCTGGCTCCGAAATGAGGTCGCTATGAATATCAGGGCAACAGCTCACTCGCTTCTGCTGGCAGAGTTCGCGCAAGCGTTCGTTCTCGCCATGCGGTATTTCTTCAAGCCGAAGCCGACCTTGAACTATCCGTTCGAGAAGGGGCCGATCTCGCCGCGCTTCCGCGGTGAGCATGCGCTGCGCCGTTATCCCAACGGCGAGGAGCGCTGCATCGCGTGCAAGCTGTGCGAAGCGGTCTGCCCGGCGCAGGCGATCACCATCGAGGCCGGCCCGCGCCGCAACGACGGCACCCGCCGCACGGTGCGCTACGACATCGACATGGTGAAGTGCATCTATTGCGGACTGTGCCAGGAAGCCTGTCCGGTCGACGCTATCGTCGAGGGGCCGAATTTCGAATTCGCCACCGAGACGCGCGAGGAGCTTTTCTATGACAAGGCCAAGCTGCTCGCCAACGGCGACCGCTGGGAACGCGAGATCGCCAAGTCGCTCGCGCTCGACGCACCGTACCGGTAAGGGGCAATCATGATCTTCCCCGCACTGTTCTTCTATCTGTTCGCCGGCGTTTGCGTCGCCTGCGCGGTCATGGTGATCGCGTCGCGTAATCCTGTGCATTCGGTGCTGTTCCTGATCCTCGCTTTCGTGAACGCATCGGGCCTGTTCATCCTGATGGGCGCCGAGTTCCTGGCGATGCTGCTGATCGTCGTCTATGTCGGCGCGGTCGCGGTGCTGTTCCTGTTCGTGATCATGATGCTCGATGTCGACTTCGCGCAGCTGCGTGAAGGCTTCATCCAGTATCTGCCGGTCGGCCTGCTGGTCGGCGCGATCTTCCTGGCCGAGCTGCTGCTCGTCGCCGGCGGCTGGGTGATGAATCCCAACGCCGGCAAGGCGATCACCGCGGCGATCCCGGGCAATGTCACCAACACCGAGGCGCTCGGCCTCGTGCTCTATACGACCTACATCCATTACTTCCAGCTCGCCGGTCTCGTGCTGCTGGTGGCGATGATCGGCGCCATCGTGCTGACGCTGCGCCATCGCGGCTACGTCAAGCGCCAGGACATCAACGTCCAGAACGCACGCACCAAGGCGCTCGCCATGGATGTGCGCAAGGTGCCGGTCGGGCAGGGCCTGCAGGATTCCGATTCAGGGAGCTGGATCAAATGACGATCGGTCTCGGACACTATCTCGCCGTCGCGGCGATCCTGTTCACGCTGGGTATTCTCGGCATCTTCCTGAACCGGAAGAACATCATCGTCATCCTGATGTCGATCGAACTGATCCTGCTGGCGGTCAACATCAACATGGTGGCGTTCTCGACCTTCCTCGGCGACATCGTCGGTCAGGTGTTTGCGCTGCTGGTGCTGACCGTTGCGGCCGCTGAAGCGGCGATCGGTCTCGCCGTGCTCGTCGTGTATTTCCGCAACCGCGGCTCGATCGCGGTTGAAGACGTCAATCTGATGAAGGGCTGAGCCACTCATGATCCAGGCTCTCGTATTCCTGCCGCTGATCGGTGCGCTGATCGCCGGCGCCATCGCCCTCGCGGGTGCGCATGGCCGCAACCCGAGCGGCGACGACATGGACCACGCGCACGGCCACGGCGATCATGGCCATCATGCCGATGCCCACGCGTCGCATGCGCATGACGACCATGGTCACGACGATCACGGTCATGACGATCACCATCACGTGGCCGAGCCGGCCGCGATGGGTTCGCGCGCGGCCGAGCTGATCACTGCCGGCCTGCTGGTGGTGTCGGCAGCGCTGTCCTGGATCACCTTCGCCGACGTCGCCTTCAACCATCACGACCTGCGCGTGGTGCTGCTGAGCTGGATCAACACCGGCGACCTGCAGCTGTCTTGGACGCTGCGTGTCGACACGCTGACCGCCGTGATGCTGGTCGTCGTCACCACGGTGTCGTCGCTCGTGCACATCTATTCGCTCGGCTACATGGAGGACGATCCGAACCGGCCGCGCTTCATGGCCTATCTGTCGCTCTTCACCTTCATGATGCTCATGCTGGTGACGGCCGACAACCTGTTGCAGCTGTTCTTCGGCTGGGAGGGCGTCGGTCTGGCCTCCTATCTGCTGATCGGTTTCTGGTTCAAGAAGCCGTCCGCCAACGCCGCCTCGATCAAGGCGTTCGTGGTCAACCGCGTCGGCGACTTCGGCTTCCTGCTCGGCATCTTCGCGATCTTCATGCTGCTCGGCACCACCGATTTCGACGCCATCTTCGCGGGTGCGCCGGGTCTGGCCGGCAAGACCATCAACTTCTTCGGCTGGCATGCCGACGCGCTGACGCTCGCCTGTCTGCTGCTGTTCGTCGGCGCCATGGGCAAGTCGGCGCAGTTCCTGCTGCACACCTGGCTGCCGGACGCGATGGAAGGCCCGACCCCGGTGTCGGCGCTCATCCATGCCGCCACCATGGTCACCGCGGGCGTCTTCATGGTCGCCCGTATGTCGCCGCTGTTCGAACTCGCGCCGAATGCCCAGGCCGTCGTCATGCTGGTCGGCGCCACCACGGCGTTCTTCGCGGCGACCATCGGTCTCGTGCAGAACGACATCAAGCGCATCGTCGCTTACTCGACCTGTTCGCAGCTGGGCTACATGTTCGTGGCGCTGGGAGCAGGGGCCTATTCGGTCGCCATGTTCCACCTGTTCACGCACGCCTTCTTCAAGGCGTTGCTGTTCCTGGGCTCGGGCTCGGTGATCTATGCGATGCATCACGAGCAGGACATCCGGAAGATGGGTGGCCTGTGGAACAAGATCCCGTTCACCTATGCGATGATGACCATCGGTACGCTGGCGCTGACCGGCTTCCCGTTCACCGCCGGTTATTTCTCGAAGGACGCGATCATCGAGGCCGCCTACGCTTCGCACAATCCGTTCGCCTTCTACGGCTTCCTGATGACCGTGGTCGCGGCGCTGCTGACCTCGTTCTATTCATGGCGTCTGGTGTTCAAGACTTTCCACGGCAAGCCGCACGATCAGAAGCACTACGATCACGCGCATGAACCGCCGATGTGGATGCTGTTTCCGCTGGCCGTTCTGGGCATCGGTTCGTTCGCCGCCGGCTTCCCGTTCAAGGAAGCGTTTGCCGGACATCACGTGGCCGAGTTCTTCCGCGAATCGCTGAAGATGAACCCCCACATCCTCGAAGAGATGCACCACCTGCCGACCTGGGTGCCGTATCTGCCGACGGTCATGATGGTGCTCGGCTTCCTGATCTCGTACCTGTTCTACATCCGCAAGCCATACCTGCCTGTGGAGCTGGCGAACCAGCAGCCGCTGCTCTACAAGTTCCTGCTCAACAAGTGGTACTTCGACGAGCTGTACGAAATCATCTTCGTCCGCCCGGCCAAGTGGCTCGGCCGCTTCCTCTGGAAGAAGGGCGACGGCATGGTCATCGATGGCTTCGGGCCTGACGGCGTCTCGGCGCGCGTGCTCGATGTCACCCGCGGCGTCGTCAAGGTGCAGACGGGTTATCTCTATCACTACGCCTTCGCGATGCTGATCGGCGTGGCCGGGCTCATCACCTGGTTCATCTTCGGCCTGGGGGGCCAGTAATGTCGGGCTCTGTCATGACCTGGCCGATCCTGTCGGTCACCACCTTCCTGCCGGTCGTCGGCGCCATCCTCGTCTATCTGATGGCCCGCGGCCGCGACGAGGCCGCCGATCGCAACGCCAAGTGGATCGCGCTGTGGACCACCATCGTCACCTTCGCGGTGTCGCTGATCATGGTGGCGCGCTACGACGGATCGAATGCCGGCTTCCAGTTCGTCGAAAAGGCGCCCTGGCTGGCTGCGACCATCAACTACCACATGGGCGTGGACGGCATTTCGTTCCCGTTCGTGATCCTGACCACGGCCCTGATGCCGTTCTGCATCCTGTGCAGCTGGAAGTCGGTGTCGAAGCGCGTGCCGGAATACATGATGGCGTTTCTGGTTCTGGAAACGCTGATGATCGGCACTTTCTCGGCGCTCGATCTCGTGCTGTTCTACCTGTTCTTCGAAGGCGGCCTGATCCCGATGTTCCTGATCATCGGCATCTGGGGCGGACCGCGCCGCGTCTATGCGGCCTTCAAGTTCTTTCTCTACACGTTCCTGGGCTCGGTGCTGATGCTGCTCGCCATCATGGCGCTGTACTGGCACGCAGGGACCACCGACATCCCGACACTGATGAACTCGTCGGTGCCGCGTAACCTGCAGATGTGGGCATGGCTGGCCTTCTTCGCGTCCTTCGCCGTGAAGATGCCGATGTGGCCGGTGCACACCTGGCTGCCGGATGCGCACGTGGAAGCGCCCACTGCTGGCTCAGTGGTGCTGGCTGCGATCTTGCTGAAGATGGGTGGCTACGGCTTCCTGCGCTTCTCGCTGCCGATGTTCCCCGACGCGTCGCTGTATTTCGCGCCGCTGGTGTGGACGCTCTCGGCTATCGCGATCGTCTATACGTCGCTCGTGGCGCTGATGCAGGAAGACATCAAGAAGCTGATCGCCTATTCGTCGGTCGCGCATATGGGCTACGTTACCATGGGGATCTTCGCCGGCACGACGCAGGGCGTCTCCGGCGCGGTGTTCCAGATGATCTCGCACGGCATCGTGTCGGGCGCGCTCTTCCTCTGCGTCGGCGTCGTCTATGACCGCCTGCACACCCGCGAGATCGCGGCCTATGGCGGTCTCGTCAACCGGATGCCGATCTATGCGATGCTGTTCATGGTCTTCACCATGGCCAATGTCGGTCTGCCCGGCACGTCCGGCTTCGTCGGCGAATTCCTGACGCTGCTCGGCACCTTCAAGGTCTCGATCCCGACCGCCACCGTCGCCTGCGCCGGCGTCATCCTCTCGGCTGCCTATGCGCTCTGGCTCTACCGGAAAGTCGTGTTCGGCGATCTGGTGAAGCCGTCGCTGATGAGCATGAAGGACATGACCTTCCGTGAGGGCCTGCTGCTGGTGCCGCTCGCCATCCTCACCATTCTGTTCGGAGTCTATCCGAAGCCGGTGCTCGACATGTCGGCGGCTTCGATCGATCTCGTCGTCAAGAATTATGCTGCTGCAACCTCTGCCGTGAAGGCAGCGGCGCTGCTGCACTGACCGCAGCGGACCAGGAACTCGCGCTATGACAATTACCACCGCTGGTTATTCACTGCTGCCCGTGCTGCCGGAGCTCATCCTGGCCGTTGGCGCCATGGTGCTGCTGATGATCGGCGCCTTCAACGGGCCGAAGACGACCGGGCTGATCACCGGGCTCGGCATCTGCCTGCTGGTCGTCACCGCCGTCGCCGAGCTGATGCTGCCGGCGGGCAAGCTCGTCACCTTCGGCGGCAGCTTCATCGTCGATGACTACGCGCGCTTCCTGAAGGTTCTGGCGCTGATCGCCTCCGGCGTCACGCTGCTGTTGTCGCGTGAATTCCTCGAGCACGAGAGCCGCCGCATCTTCGAATATGCGATCCTGGTTCTGCTCTCGACCATCGGCATGATGGTGCTGATCTCGGCCGGCGATCTCATCACGCTCTATCTCGGCCTCGAACTGATGAGCCTTGCGCTCTATGTCGTCGCCGCCTCGAACCGCGACAACGCGAAGTCCACCGAAGCCGGCCTGAAGTATTTCGTGCTCGGCGCGCTGTCCTCGGGCATGCTGCTCTACGGCGCCTCGATGGTCTATGGTTTCACCGGCACCGTGAACTTCGCCGGCATCGCCGCCGAGGCCAAGGTCGGCAATATCGGCCTCGTCTTCGGTCTCGTCTTCGTGCTGGCCGGCCTCTGCTTCAAGGTCTCGGCCGTGCCGTTCCACATGTGGACGCCGGACGTTTACGAAGGTGCGCCGACCCCGGTCACCGCTTTCTTCGCCTCGGCGCCGAAGGTGGCCGCGCTTGCCGTGTTCACCCGCATCGCGCTCACCGCATTCCCCGGCATCACCGTGCAGTGGCAGCAGGTGGTGGTGTTTGTGTCGCTGGCCTCCATGGTGCTCGGCTCATTTGCGGCCATCGGCCAGACCAACATCAAGCGCCTGATGGCTTACTCGTCCATCGGTCACATGGGCTTCGCGCTGGTCGGCCTCGCGGCCGGCACCCAGGAAGGCGCGCAGGGCGTGCTGATCTATATCGCCATCTATGTGGCGATGACGCTCGGTTCCTTCGCCATCATCCTGACCATGAAGCGGGGCGGCCAGCCGGTCGAGACCATCAAGGATTTCGCCGGCCTGTCGCGCACCAATCCGGTGGTGGCGTTCTTCTTCGCCATGTTCCTGTTCTCGCTGGCCGGCGTGCCGCCGCTCGCGGGCTTCTTCGGCAAGTTCTACGTCTTTATGGCGGCGATCAAGTCGGGCTTGTTCGTGCTCGCCGTGGTCGGCGTGCTCGCTTCGGTCGTGGGTGCGTTCTATTATCTCCGCATCGTCAAGACGATGTACTTTGACGAACCGGTCGGCGAACTCGATCCGATGCGTGTCGAGCTGCGCACTGTGCTGGCGGTGACCGGCGTGTTCAACATCCTGTTCTTCGTCTATCCGGCTCCGCTGGTCAGCGCGGCACAGCTGGCAGCGAAGTCGCTGTTCTAGTGGCCTTCGCGCTCGGGCCACGCGCACGGGCGGCGAGCACCAAGCTCGCCGTCTTCGATACCACCGGCTCGACCAATGACGATGCCAAGGAACACGCCCGCGCCGGTGAGCGCGGGCCGATGTGGTTTGTGACGACCGAACAGACCGCAGGGCGGGGGAGGCGACAACGTCCGTGGGTCGCCCCGCGCGGCAACCTCGCCAACAGTCTCCTCGAAGTACTCGATATCGCTCCGGCTCAGGCGGCGACGCTGGGCTTTGCGGCTGGCCTTGCGGTCGAGGCGGCGCTGCAGCGGGTCAGCCTGGAAGCGCGGCTTCGCGGACCCGGATCGGCGGGGATGGACTTTCGCCTGAAATGGCCGAATGACGTTCTTGCTGGCAGGAGCAAGATCTGCGGTATAGGGCTGGAGGCTGAACCGATGGCTACGGGCGGCCTTGCGGTCGTCGTCGGGATCGGCATCAATGTCGTTGCATCCCCCAAGGACACGCCATATCCGGCCACCTCGCTCCGCGAACTCGGTATCGACGTTGATGCCGAGGGGCTGTTCGCTGCGCTGTCAGACGCCTGGGCGGACTATCGCGCCATCTGGGACAACGGCCGCGGTTTCAGCGCCATCCGGGCGGCCTGGCTGGAACGGGCCGCAGGGCTCGGCGAGCCCGTCTCGGTACAGACAGGAAGCTCCACCATTTCAGGAATCTTCGATACGATTGACGACGCCGGTTGTCTGATCGTCGCGACTGCGGACGGCCGGCGCGTGCCGATCTCGGCGGGCGACGTTCACTTCGGCTCCGCGGCGTCGGCAAGGACTGCAGGATGACACGACCGGACGAACTCACTTTTGCGCCGCTGGGCGGCGTCGGCCAGATCGGCATGAACCTGTCGATCTACGGCCTCGGCAACCGCCATCAGCGGAGTTGGCTGGCGATCGATCTCGGCGTCTACTTTGGCGACGAAGAGCATCTCCCCGGCATCGACCTCGTGATGCCCGACATCACTTTCCTCGAGAAGCAGAAGAAGAACCTCGTCGGTCTCGTGCTGACCCACGCCCATGAGGACCACTTCGGCGCTATCATCGATCTGTGGCCGAAGCTGCAATGCCCGATCTATGCGACCAAGTTCTCGGCCTCGCTGTTCGAAGCGAAATGCGCGGCCGAGCGCGGTGCGCCGCAGATCCCGGTCACGGTCGTCGAATCCGGCGCTCGCATCACTATCGGCCCGTTCGATGTCGAGTTCATTCCGGTCGCACATTCGATTCCGGAATCTCACGCCATCGCGCTGCATACGCCGGTCGGCACCGTGCTGCACACCGGCGACTGGAAGATCGATCCGACGCCGATTATCGGCAAGCCCACCGACGAGAAGCGTCTGCGCGAACTCGGCGATGCAGGCGTGCTGGCGATCGTCGGCGATAGCACCAATGCCGTGCGGGACGGCCGCTCGCCGTCCGAGATGGAAGTCGCGGCAACGCTCACCAAGCTTGTGATGGCCGCGAAAGGCCGCGTCGCCGTCACCACCTTCGCCTCCAACGTCGCCCGAGTCCGCGCCGTCGCCGAAGCAGCGCAGGCGTCCGGCCGCGAGGTCGTGCTGGTCGGTCGTGCCATGGAGCGGGTGGTGCAGGTGGCGCGCGAATGCGGCTATCTCGATGGCCTGCCGGCGTTCCGCAATGCCGATTATTACGGTCATTTCCCGCCGGACAAGGTGCTTGCGCTCTGCACCGGCAGCCAGGGCGAAAGCCGCGCCGCGCTGGCGCGCATCGCCAACGACGATCATCCGCTCGTGACCCTCAACAAGGGTGACACCGTGATCTTCTCGTCGCGTACCATTCCCGGTAACGAGAAGGCCGTCGGCACCATCGTCAACGGTCTCGTCACCCAGGGCATCGAAGTCGTCACCGACCGCGACGCCCTCGTGCATGTCTCCGGCCATCCGCGCCGCGACGAACTCCGCGACATGATCTCATGGGTGCGTCCGGAATTGCTGATCCCGGTGCATGGCGAAGCACTGCATCTGTCCGAGCACGCCAAGCTCGCGCGTGCCTGCGGTGTACCGAAGGTGATGATCGTCAAGACCGGCGATCTCGTCGTGCTCGGTCCCGGCAATCCCGCGGTCATCGACCAATTGCCGTCGGGCCGGCTGTTCAAGGATGGCATGATCCTCGAGAACGAGAAGTCGCGCGCCGTTACCGAACGTCGCCGTCTCGGCTTTGCCGGCTGCGCGATGGTCGCGCTGGCGGTCACCGATAAGGGTGAGCTGGTCGACGATCCCGCCGTCGATCTGATTGGCATCCCCGAGAAGAACGCCGCCGGCCAGCTGCTCGATGACATCGTCTACGACGTCGTTGTCGATACGGTCGAGAACCTGCCGCGGGCCCGCAAGCGCGATCCCGATGCCATGGCGGAGTCGGTGCGGCGCGCGGTCCGCTCCACCATCGCCGAACATTGGGGTAAGAAGACCATCTGTTATGTACAGGTCCTGACGGTCGAATAAGAAAACAACGACGCAAGAACAAGACGGAGGAACATCATGCTGGGCAGGCTCAACCACGTGGCGATCGCGGTGGCCGACGCGGCGAAGGCCGCGAAGATTTACGGCACCGCCTTCGGCGCCGAGATTTCCGATCGCGTGCCGCTGCCCGAGCACGGCGTCTACACCGTGTTCGCAACGCTGCCCAATACCAAGATCGAGTTCATCGAGCCGCTCGGCGAGGCGTCGCCGATCGCAAAGTTCGTCGAGCGCAATCCCGACGGCGGCATCCATCACATCTGTTATGAAGTGCCCGATATCGTCGCGGCGCGTGACCTGCTGATCAAGGAAGGCGCCCGCGTGCTCGGCGATGGCGAGCCGAAGATCGGCGCCCATGGCAAGCCGGTGCTGTTCCTGCATCCGAAGGATTTTTCCGGCGCGCTGGTCGAGATCGAACAGTCCTGAGGGCGCGATGGCCTATACGATCTCCACATCGCTCGCCATCTATTTCGTGATCTGGTGGGTGACGCTGTTTCTCACGCTGCCCTTCGGTGTCCGCAGCCAGCAGGAAGCAGGCGAGGGCGTCGAAGGCACCGATCCCGGCGCACCCGTGATGGCGCGCATGGGGCGCAAGCTGATCTGGACGACCGTGCTGTCGGCGGTGTTCTTCGCCGCGGGCATGGCCGCGCACAATGCCGGCTGGCTCAACATCGAGCGGCTGTCGCAGCTGATGGGCATTCCGCTGTGAGGCCGCGCTCGCAGGCACCATGGAGAGCGATCGCATGAAGCGCTTCCTGCTGTTTCTGCTGCTCGGGCCGGCCGTCGGCTTTACGGCATTCGAGATCCGCGAACTCCTGAGCGGAAAGGTGATCGGCGGCTTTCCCGGCTTCATCATGGGGCTGCCATTCGCCTATTGGTTCGGTCTCATTCCCTCGCTGATCATGTGGGGCGAGGACTGGTTTCTCGAGGACAAGATGGGCCTGTGGCCGAAGGTGCTGACCTCGGCCATCACCGGCTACGTCGTCAGCATCGCCATGCTGCTGATCTGGACATCGGTACCGATCCCGCTGCCGCAGATACTGACCTTCGGCCTCGTCGGCGCGTCCCAGGGACTCGTTTGTTCGTGGCTGTCCGGCATCAAGCCGAAGCGCGATGTGGTGCGTAGGACGGATCAGCCGAAGGCGTAATCCGCCATTCTTCGCCAAACGCATTCGGCCGGCGGATGATGGCTTGCCTGATCCGCCCTGCGATTTGCGTGCAACAATTGGCCGCGTGTCGGCGGCTTGCATCGATGGTCTGGATTGGCGAAAGAGAGCGCGCTTCTCGTGAAGCATCTGCTCCAAAAAAAAGAGCAGGGCACTCGGCCCTGCTCGGAAAATTGTATGACCCTATATACCCCGATCGTTGGATTTTATCCTTGATTGGCGGGTTGACGCTGCTTGAGCGCGTCAGGGTTCCTCCCGAGACTTGGACCGTTAAGACTTGGACCGTTCCAGACGCCCCCTTGCGGACTTGTCTGAGTTTCGAGTCGTAGCTGAACTTTTTGTGTTTGTCATCAATTTCGGCATAGTCTGTTCAAAATTGAGGCATGCATAGAATTCGTTGATGTCCTGCCACTGTGGGTTGTGGCATTCTCGGCGTTTGCAGGGGTTATAACGCGGAGGTTGCGCAATGCAGCGTTTGCGGCATCCGCTGCCTCCCGCTCGACAGCCAACAGATCGAGCAGCCGCCCTTGTGTTTTGTCCGGCGATCCGGTTTCACTCGGGCCTTCTTTCTTCACTCCGATTCCTTAGGCTTCACGATGCGGCTGTCGCGCTATTTTCTTCCCATCCTCAAGGAAACGCCGAAGGAAGCGGAGATCGTCTCGCATCGCCTGATGCTGCGCGCCGGTATGATCCGCCAGGAAGCCGCCGGCATCTATGCGTGGCTGCCGCTCGGCCTGCGCGTGCTCAAGAAGATCGAGGCCATCGTACGCGAGGAGCAGAACCGCGCCGGTGCCATCGAGCTTCTGATGCCGACCCTGCAGCTCGCCGATCTCTGGCGCGAAAGCGGCCGTTATGACGCTTACGGCCCGGAGATGCTGCGCATCACCGATCGCCACAAGCGCGAGCTGCTTTACGGGCCGACCAATGAGGAAATGATCACCGAGATTTTTCGCGGTTACGTGAAATCCTACAAGAGCCTGCCGCTCAATCTCTATCACATCCAGTGGAAATTCCGCGACGAGCAGCGCCCGCGCTTCGGCGTCATGCGTGGCCGTGAATTCCTGATGAAGGACGGCTATTCCTTCGACATCGACGAAGCCGCGGCGAAGCGGTCCTACAACCAGATGTTCGTCGCCTATCTGCGCACCTTCGCCCGCATGGGCCTGAAGGCGATTCCGATGCGCGCCGAGACCGGTCCGATCGGCGGCGACCACAGCCATGAATTCATCGTGCTCGCCGAGACCGGCGAGTCCGGCGTGTTCTGCGACAGGAACGTGCTCGATCTGCCGATCCCGCCGTCCGATGTCGATTACGGCGGCGATCTCACGCCCATCATCGATCAGTGGACGTCGATCTACGCCGCGACCGAAGACGTGCACGATGCCGCCCGCTTCGAGAGCGAGGTGCCGCCCGAGCGCAGGCTGAACACCCGCGGCATCGAGGTCGGCCAGATCTTCTATTTCGGCACCAAATATTCCGACAAGATGCAGGCCACTGTCGCCGGTCCGGATGGCGCCGAGGTGCCGATCCATGGCGGCTCCTATGGCGTCGGCGTGTCGCGCCTGCTCGGCGCCATCATCGAGGCCTGCCACGACGACAACGGCATCATCTGGCCCGAGGAAGTTGCGCCGTTCCGGGCCGCCATCCTCAATCTCAAGCAGGGCTCGGCCGATACCGACGGCGCCTGCGAGGCGCTTTACAGGGAGCTCACGGCCAAGGGCGTGGACGTGCTCTACGACGACACCGACCAGCGTGCCGGCGGCAAGTTTGCTACCGCCGATCTGATTGGCGTGCCCTGGCAGATCCTCGTCGGTCCGAAGGGCCTCGCGGAAGGCAAGGTCGAGCTGAAGAAGCGCAGCGATGGTTCGCGCGAGAACATCGCGCCGGCTGAGGTCGTCGCAAAGCTGACGTCCTGACGACTTATCCACTGCATGGTCGCCGCATCCGCTGCGATGCGGCTAGAATAAGCCCGATTCGTATGGGAGTCGGGCGACGGATGATGCCATGAGCGAGCCAGTTCGAACCCCACCCTTTGCTGCCTTCGAATGGCTGCTGTCCGGACGCTATCTCCGTGCACGCCGCAAGGAGGGATTCATCTCGGTCATTGCCGGCTTCTCCTTTGTTGGCATCATGCTCGGCGTCGCCACGCTGATCATCGTGATGGCCGTCATGAACGGCTTCCGCAAGGAACTGCTCGACAAGATCCTCGGCCTTAACGGTCATATCCTCGTGCAGCCGCTCGAGCGTCCGCTCACCGACTGGAAGGAGGTGGCCGACCGCATCAACGGCGTCGATGGCATTCGCCTCGCAGCGCCCGTGGTCGACGGTCAGGCGCTTGGTTCGTCGGCGTTCGGCGCATCGGGTGTGTTCGTGCGCGGCATCCGCGCCGCCGACCTCAACAATCTCACCTCCATCGCCAAGAACATCAGGCAGGGCACCCTCGAAGGTTTCGACGAAGGGCAGGGCGTCGCCATTGGCCGCCGCCTGGCCGACCAGCTGTCGATCCATGCCGGCGACAACATCACGCTGGTGGCGCCGAAGGGCGCGGTGACACCGATGGGCACCACGCCGCGCATCAAACCCTACAAGGTCGCTGCGGTGTTCGAGATCGGCATGTCCGAATACGATTCGACCTTCGTGTTCATGCCGCTGGCCGAGGCGCAGGCCTATTTCAACCGCAACAACGATGTCACCTCCATCGAGGTCTATACGAACAATCCCGACAAGATCGACGTCTACCGCAAGGCGGTGACCGAAGCGGCAGGGCGTCCGGTCTTCCTGGTCGATTGGCGGCAGCGCAACGCGACCTTCTTCAACGCGCTGCAGGTCGAGCGCAACGTGATGTTCCTGATCCTGACCCTGATCGTGCTGGTGGCGGCGCTCAATATCGTCTCCGGCCTGATCATGCTGGTGAAGGACAAGGGGGCCGACATCGCCATCCTGCGCACCATGGGCGCCTCGCAAGGCGCGATCATGCGCGTGTTCCTGATCACGGGCGCGGCCATCGGCGTGGTCGGAACGCTGGTCGGTTTCGGCGTCGGCCTTCTGGTCTGCATGAATATCGAGGCGATCCGGCAGTTCATCTCCTGGATGACCTCGACCGAACTGTTCTCGCCGGAGCTGTATTTCCTGTCCAAATTGCCCGCGGAGATCGATGTCGGCGAAACCAGTGCAGTGGTCATCATGGCCTTGACGCTGTCCTTCCTCGCCACGCTGTATCCGTCATGGCGCGCCGCGCGGCTCGATCCGGTCGACGCGCTGCGATACGAGTGAGTGGCTGAGATGGCGCAGGGGGATGAAGATACACCGGTTCTGTATCTGCACGACATCAAGCGGCAATACACCCAGGGCGAAAGCCTGCTGACGATCCTCGACAATGCCAAGCTCGGGCTTTGGGCCGGGCAGTCGGTGGCGCTGGTGGCGCCGTCGGGCTCCGGCAAGTCGACTTTGCTGCATATCGCCGGTCTGCTGGAAAGTCCCGATGAAGGCGAGGTCTATGTCGGCGGCGTCGCGACCTCGGGCCTGTCGGATGCCGAACGCACCCAGATCCGTCGCACCGATATCGGCTTCGTCTATCAGTCGCATCGCCTGCTGCCGGAATTCACCGCGCTGGAAAATGTGATGTTGCCGCAGATGATCCGCGGGCTGAAGCGCAAGGAGACGGTGCAGCGCTCGAAGGAGATCCTCGCCTATCTGGGTCTCGGCGAGCGTGTCACCCATCGTCCCGCGGAATTGTCCGGTGGTGAGCAGCAGCGCGTCGCGATTGCCCGTGCCGTCGCCAATGCACCGCGCGTGCTGTTGGCGGACGAGCCGACCGGCAATCTTGATCCGCACACCGCCGATCACGTTTTCAACGCGCTCATGCAACTGGTGAAGGCGACGCGGGTGGCGATGCTGATCGCGACCCACAATATGGAGCTCGCCGGCCGCATGGATCGCCGGGTGTCGCTCGACAACGGCAAGGTCGTGGAGCTGCCGTAAAGCTGGCTGTGACCGTAGATCCGCCCTACGGCTCGGCGCCATTTTGTTCCCATTTTGTTCTTGACAAAATTCCCATGATCGTCCATATCCCTCCCGTCTTGTTCGCGAGGGGCGCTCTCATGAGGCGTCTTTGAGCGGGGCGAGATGCGGCGCCTGCGGGCGGGGGAGGACGTATCCCTCGCACTCGGGAGGCCTGGGGTCACCGTCCGGGCCCACTACGGGGCTCTGCCGCTTGCGGCTGGACGGGTGCGGATGACGGCTGGCGAAAGCCGGTCCGATGGCAGGGCACCTGCCAGCTTCCAGTACCCGGAAGCACGGTCCCTCGGCCAAAAACCGTCGCGGTGGCACGCCGTCAGGCGTTGCGCGGCTCAGGTTTGCCGGCGATCCGGCAGGCAGGGGCAGCGTCAGAAACCACCACTCGCGCCTGGCGGCGTGCCGCCTCCCCTCATGTCTTCGAGGGGAGACCTGCTCACACCTCGGACGCGCAAGCGCCGCGAGAATGCGGACCTGTGACCTCACGCAAAACGACCGGCAGAGCCGGCCGTTCAATCGCCTGGTCGTGCAGATGTTCAGTCGTTGCGCTGCTTCTTGCGCTTGCGCGGGGCAGGCCGCTCGTCATAGGCCGGCTGAGGCGCATAAGCGAGCGCCGGATTGGCGAAGCAGGAGAGGCCGAGACCCGACGCCGTGTTCGCGCACTGCCGGTAGTTCGCATAGCTGCAATCGTCGTCACCATACAGTGAGCGCATGCAGAAGGGGTAGCCGCTCGGCGTGTAAAAGGAGAACGGGCCGGGATTGTAACGCTGTGCCGCTGCGGACGTGACGTCGAGGGCTGTGGTGGCGCCAAGGGCCAGCAAGGCAAACAGAGCTGCACGCATCAAGGGTCTCCCTGCCGACTCGCTGCCGGCGGTCAATATCGTTGGCAGCACAAAGCCGGTCGCACGGCCATTCGTCAACTCACAAAGCAGCCGCCGCGCCCCAATGCCGCCTGGAGACATCGCCCGGCGGGCTTTTTGGCATGCAGGGCTCCTGGTTGCACAAAAGCGTGCAGCCGACCACACGCGTAAAATGCCCGTCATTCAGGTTAAGAAAGGATTAAAATGAGTGGCCGGGTAAGCTTGTAAACGGCGTTCACACAATGGCCGAGCCGGCCACGATAAGCCCGATCCGGTGGATGCAAGGGATCAGGGAGTTATCGCCATGTTCGGCGAGGGATCGATTGTGGTCTGGGTGGCGCTCGGCTTGTTCCTGGTGCCGATCATTTTCCTTGCGCTCGGCCTGCATGCCTGCAGCGAGATCAAGGATCCGAAGGATTATCACTGACCCAAAAGAGAAGCCTATCGTCGCGCGCCGATGAGGCCGAGCGTTCCGGCTCTTAACCATCTCTCCGTGCTGGTTCTGTTCTCATGCTCAGTCCCGCTTGACTCTTGGAACGGAATAAGAACATTGTTCTCCGTATGTTCCAGATGGGATCACGGAGGCTGACATGCTGAAGACCTTTGTTGAAGAAGCCGCGGCGCTGGCATCGATCGTTCTGTTCGTCGGGATGATCGCCGTTTGGGCGCAAGTCATCCCCCAGCTCTGAGGCTGGCGCGGCAGGATCGTTCGGAGCGCGGGAAAACGGGGATGCGGCCCGGGGTCGTCCGGTTTCAAATGGACAGCCGGGCGGGCCGGGGCCACGATAGCCCGGCGAGTCGGATGCTTGGCGCCGCCGCCTTTCCCGATATTTCCTGCGAAGTGCCGACATGTCCGACCCCATGAGCCCGCGTCCCGCCGTGTCCACACCCGGCTTCGTGCATCTGCACGTTCATTCGGCCTATTCGCTGCTGAAGGGCTCCATCAAGGTCGCCAAGCTCGCCGACCTCGCCAAGGCCGACCACCAGCCGGCGCTGGCGCTCACCGACATGGACAACATGTTCGGCGCGCTGGAGTTCTCCGAGAAGCTGGCCGGCTCCGGCATCCAGCCGATCGTCGGCGTCGAGCTCGCCGTCGATTTCGGCGATCAGGACCCGAACGCCCGCAACGCGCTCAACATCGTGCAGCCGCGCATGGTGTTTCTCGCCACCCGCGAGCGTGGCTATCAGAGCCTGATGCGGCTCAATTCGCGCGCTTTCCTCGAAACGCCGGTCCACCAGACCCCGCATATCAAGCTCGACTGGCTGAAGGACGAGGCCGAGTGTGTGATCGCGCTCACGGGCGGTCCGGACGGTCCGTTGTCGCAGGCGTTGATCGCCGATCAGGCCGCGCTCGCCGCGCAGCGCTGCGAGCAGCTTGCCGGACTGTTCGGCGATCGCCTCTATATCGAATTGCAGCGCCACAATATCGAGAAGGAACGCCGTGCCGAAGCGGGGTTGATCGACCTCGCTTACACCAAAGGCCTGCCGCTGGTCGCTGCGAACGAGCCGTATTTCGCAACCGCCGAAGATCACGAGGCGCATGACGCCCTGTTGTGCATCGCCGGCGGCAGGATCATCGCCGAGAGCGACCGCGAGCAACTGACGCCCGATCATCGCTTCAAGACACGCGCCGAAATGGCGGTGCTGTTCGCCGACATCCCGGAGGCCCTGGCGTCTACCGTCGAGATCGCCGAACGCTGCGCCTATCGGCCGCGCACGCGCAAACCGATCTTGCCGCGCTTCACCGTCGGCGCAGGCAGCAATGCCGAAGCGGCAGCGCAGGAGGAAACCGACGAATTGCGCCGGCAGGCCGTCGAGGGTCTGGAGCGTCGGCTCAAGGTGCATGGCCTGTCGCAGGGACGCAGTGAGGAGGACTATCGGTCGCGGCTCGATTTCGAGCTGAGCGTCATCGCCCGCATGAATTATGCCGGCTACTTCCTGATCGTGTCGGACTTCATCAAATGGGCGAAGTCGCAGGGCATTCCGGTCGGGCCGGGCCGCGGTTCGGGCGCAGGCTCGCTGGTCGCCTGGGTGCTGACCATCACCGATCTCGATCCTCTGCAATTCAACCTGCTGTTCGAGCGCTTCCTCAATCCGGAACGCGTGTCGATGCCCGACTTCGACATCGACTTCTGCCAGGACCGCCGCGGCGAGGTGATCTCCTATGTGCAGGAGCGCTACGGCCGCGATCAGGTCGCGCAGATCATCACCTTCGGGACGCTCCAGGCCCGCGGTGTGCTACGTGACGTCGGTCGCGTGCTGCAGATGCCCTACGGGCAGGTCGACAAGTTGACCAAGCTCGTCCCGCAAAATCCAGCCGCGCCGGTGACGCTCAAGCAAGCGATCGAGGACGAGCCCAAACTGCAGGCGGCGCGGGACGAAGACCCGATCGTCGCCAAGGCTTTCGACATCGCGCAGAAGCTGGAAGGTCTGACCCGCCACGCCTCGACGCATGCGGCGGGCATCGTGATCGGGGACCGGCCGTTGTCAGAGCTCGTGCCGATGTATCGCGATCCGAAATCGGATATGCCGGTCACCCAGTTCAACATGAAGTGGGTCGAGCCCGCGGGCCTCGTGAAGTTCGACTTCCTCGGCCTGAAGACGCTGACCGTGCTCGATGTCGCGTGCAAACTGCTCAAGCAGCGCGACATCCATGTCGATCTCGCCACGACGCCGATCACCGATGCGGCGAGTTACGAAATGCTGGCGCGCGGCGAAGTGGTCGGTGTGTTCCAGGTGGAAAGCGCCGGCATGCGGCGCGCGCTGGTGGATATGCGGCCCGACCGGTTCGAGGACATCATCGCGCTGGTCGCGCTGTATCGCCCGGGCCCGATGGCGAACATCCCGACCTATTGCGCGCGCAAGCATGGCGACGAGGAGCCGGAATATCTGCACCCGATCATCGAGCCGATCCTGAAGGAGACCTTCGGCGTCATCATCTATCAGGAACAGGTGATGCAGATCGCGCAGGTGATGGCGGGCTATTCGCTCGGCGACGCCGATCTGTTGCGCCGCGCCATGGGCAAGAAGATCCGCGCCGAGATGGAGAAGCAGCGCGAGATTTTTGTCGCGGGCTCGGTGAAGAACGGCGTACCGAAAGGGCAGGCCGATACGATTTTTGATCTGCTCGCGAAGTTCGCCGACTACGGCTTCAACAAGAGCCATGCAGCGGCCTATGCGCTGGTGTCGTATCACACCGCTTATATGAAGGCGCATTATCCGGTGGAGTTCATCGCCGCGTCCATGACGCTGGACATGAGCAACACGGACAAGCTCTCGGAATTCCGTGCTGAAGCGCAGCGGCTCGGCATCAAGGTCGAGGCGCCCAACATCAATCGTTCCGGCGTCGTCTTCGAGGTAGGCGAGAACACGATCTATTACGCGCTGGCGGCGCTGAAGGGCGTTGGCGCCGCTGCTGTCGAGCAGATCGTCGCGGAGCGCAACAGGAACGGGCTGTTCACCTCGCTCGCCGATTTCGCCTCACGGGTCAGTCCCAAGGCCGTCAACAAACGGATCATCGAGACGCTGGCCGCTGCCGGCGCGTTCGATACGCTCGATCCGCACCGAGCCCGCGTGCATGGCGGCGCGGACAGCATTCTTGCCGCCTGCCAGCGCGCCAACGAGGCTGCGACCTCGGGGCAGAACGACATGTTCGGCGGCGCCACCGATGCGCCCACGGTGATGCTGCCGCAGATCGACAACTGGCTTGCCGCCGAGAAGCTGCGCAAGGAATACGATGCCATCGGCTTCTTCCTGTCCGGCCATCCGCTCGACGATTACGCCACTGCATTGAAGCGGCTACGGGTGCAAAGCTGGGCTGATTTTTGCAAGGCGGTGAAGACGGGGGCGACGGCCGGCAAGGTCGCCGCAACCGTCGTGTCGCGTCAGGAACGCCGCACCAAGACCGGCAACAAGATGGGCATCATGGGCCTGTCGGACCCGACCGGCCATTTCGAGGCGATTCTGTTCTCCGAGGGCCTCGCCCAGTACCGGGACGTGCTGGAACCCGGCGCCGCAGTCCTGCTGCAGCTCGGTGCGGAACTCCAGGGAGAGGATGTTCGTGCCCGCGTCATTCATGCGGAACCGCTCGACGCGGCCGCAGCAAAGACGCAGAAGGGTCTACGGATTGTGATGAAGGACACCAAAGCATTGGATTCGTTGGAAAAACGGCTCCAGCGGCAGATCGGTCCGGGCAATGGAGGCGGTGACGTCTCGATTGTCCTACGGCTCGATCTCCAGACCGAGGTCGAATTCAAGCTCGACGGCCGATTCGTGGTGTCGCCGCAGATCGCCGGGGCGATCAAGGCCGTGACGGGCGTCGAGATGGTCGAGACCCTGTAGGGCAAGGCAGGTCAAGGATTCAATTTTGGATCGGAAGGATTGAATCCTTCATAATCAACCGGATTTCCTTGCTTATCCGCAGAATCCGGCTATAAGCCGGCCCATCTCACACGGAAGCATGGCAATTTCGCCGTCCGGTGGCACCGGGCTGCTGGCAGATTCATCTGTCCGCACAGCCCTTTGCTCACACGCTTCCGGAGGAACAAACCGGAGAACTACAACGATGGCACTACCTGAATTCACCATGCGTCAGCTCCTCGAAGCTGGCGTTCACTTCGGCCACCAGTCGCACCGCTGGAATCCGAAGATGGCCGAATATATTTTCGGCGCCCGCAACAACATCCACATCATCGACCTCGCGCAGACCGTGCCGCTGCTGCACAACGCGCTGAAGGCCGTGAGCGACACCGTCGCCAAGGGCGGTCGCATCCTGTTCGTCGGCACCAAGCGCCAGGCGCAGGACGTTGTGGCCGAAGCCGCCAAGCGCTCGGCGATGTACTTCGTGAACTCGCGCTGGCTCGGTGGCACGCTGACCAACTGGAAGACCATTTCCGGTTCGATCAAGCGCCTGCGCCATCTCGAGGAAGTTCTCAACTCGGGCGATGCCGCTCAGTACACCAAGAAGGAGCGCCTGACGCTGCAGCGCGAGCGGGACAAGCTCGACCGCTCGCTCGGCGGTATCAAGGACATGGGCGGCTTGCCCGACCTCATCTTCGTGATCGACACCAACAAGGAAGACATCGCGATCCAGGAAGCCCAGCGTCTCGGCATTCCGGTGGCGGCGATCGTCGACACCAATTCGGATCCGAAGGGCATCACCTACGTCGTTCCGGGCAATGACGACGCCGGCCGCGCGCTGTCGCTGTATTGCGATCTCGTCGCCCGTGCTGTCATCGATGGCATTTCGCGCAACCAGGGTGAAGCGGGCTACGATGTCGGCGCCTCGGCTGCTCCGGTTGCGGAAGAGCTTCCGGCTTCGGGCTTCCAGGGCCTTGCCGGTCCGCGCGGCACCGCCGACGACCTCAAGAAGCTCACCGGCGTGTCGGGCGCCATCGAGAAGAAGCTGAACGACCTCGGCGTGTTCCACTACTGGCAGCTCGCCGAGCTCGACCATGACACCGCTCACAAGATCGGCGAAGAAGTCGGACTGCCGGCCCGCGCGGACGCTTGGGTTGCCCAGGCCAAGTCGCTGACCGCGGAAGCCGAGTAAGCGCAAGGCGCGATCCCGCGAGCTGTCCGGCTTGCGGGCATTGTGCCTGTGTTGAAGAAAAACGTGCGGCCGTCATGTCGGCCGCACGTTCCGTATCTACAATTCTCTTGATGTTAGTTCCTGTGGTGAACCCGGCACCGGCCGCGGCGTTTCACCCCGACAGGCAGAGGGCTCTACGATGGCAACGATTACCGCAGCGATGGTCAAGGACCTCCGTGAAACCACGGGTGTCGGCATGATGGATTGCAAGAACGCACTGGCCGCCACCGATGGCGACATGCAGGCTGCGATCGACTGGCTGCGCGCCAAGGGCCTCTCCAAGGCCGCCAAGAAGGCCGACCGCGTCGCCGCCGAAGGTCTGATCGGCGTGCTGACCGAAGGCGCCAAGGGCGTTGTCGTCGAGGTCAATTCGGAAACCGATTTCGTGGCCCGTAACGACCAGTTCCAGGGCCTCGTCAAGATGATCGCCCAGGTCGCTCTGAAGGTCGGCGCCGACGTGGACGCCATCAAGGCTCACAAGATCGGCGAGTCCTCGGTCGAGGCCGCGATCACCGAAGCCATTGCCACCATCGGCGAGAACATGTCGCTGCGCCGCGCGGCCAAGCTGGAAGTCTCTGCCGGCGTGGTGTCGAGCTATGTGCATAACGCCGTGATCGACGGTCTCGGCAAGATGGGCATCATCGTTGCGCTGGAATCCACCGGCAAGGCCGACGAACTCGCCGTCCTCGGCAAGCAGATCGCCATGCATGTCGCTGCCGCCAATCCGCAGGCGCTCGACTCCGCCGGTCTCGATCCCGCCGTGGTCGCCCGCGAGAAGGAAGTGATGGCGGACAAGTATCGTCAGCAGGGCAAGCCGGAAGCGATGATCGAAAAGATCGTCGAGAATGGCCTGAAGACCTATTACAAGGAAGTCTGCCTGCTCGATCAGGCCTTCATCCACGACACCGGCAAGTCGGTGGCGCAGGCGGTCAAGGAAGCCGAAGGCAAGGTCGGTGCCCCGATCGCCGTGAAGGGTTTCGTCCGCTACGCGCTGGGTGAGGGCATTGAGAAGGCGACGTCGGACTTCGCGGCGGAAGTCGCTGCGGCCTCCGGCCAGAAGTAAGAAGTTACGCTTCGAATGAAGACCTCCCGGCAGATTGCTGCCGGGAGCTGCCGCCTCGAAAGGAAGCGATCGCATCATGGCTGAGCCGCTCTATCGTCGCGTCGTCGTGAAAGTGTCGGGCGAGTCCTTCGCCGGCGGACAGCCATTCGGCATCGATCAGCCCACCATCGACCGTATTGCCGGCGATCTCATCGCGGCCCAGAAGCTTGGTGTCGAGATTGCCGTCGTCGTCGGCGGCGGCAATATCTTTCGCGGTGTCGAGGTCTCGTCCCGGGGCGTGTCGCGTCCAACCGGCGACACCATGGGCATGCTCGCCACCGTGATGAACTGCCTCGCGCTGGAGGCCGCTATCGAGCGCCAGGCCGTGCCGGCGCGTACGCTGTCCGCCATGGTGATGCCGCAGGTATGCGAACTGTTCACCCGCGCCACCGCGCATAAATATCTCTCGGAAGGCCGTATCGTGCTGCTCGCCGGCGGCACCGGCAATCCGTTCTTCACTACGGACACCACGGCCGTGCTCCGCGGCGCCGAGATCGGCGCGGCAGCGGTGCTGAAGGCCACGAATGTCGACGGCGTCTACAGCGCCGATCCGAAGAAGGACAAGACCGCGAAGCGCTTCGAGCGTCTCAGCCATTCGCAGGCGGTGGAAGGCAATTACAAGGTTATGGATGCGACGGCCTTTGCGCTGGCGCGCGAGGCTTCCCTGCCTATTATCGTCTTTTCCATCGCCGAGCCTGGTTCGATCGGCGCCATTTTGACAGGTACGGGTCGCGGCACCATCGTCGCGGGTTGATCGTCAACGAGGGCAGGGGCCTCTTCGTACCCCTGCCGACAGTTATCAAGGAGAGCTTCCATGGCCGCTCTGGCCCCATTCGACCTCGCCGATCTGAAGCGCCGCATGCAGGGTGCGATCGCGTCCCTGAAGCACGATCTCGGCGGCCTGCGCACCGGACGTGCGGCATCCTCGATGCTAGAACCGGTGCAGGTCGACGCCTATGGCAGCCTGATGCCGCTCAATCAGGTCGCCACCATCAGCGTGCCGGAGCCGCGCATGCTGTCGGTGCAGGTATGGGACAAGTCGATGGTCAAGGCTGTCGAGAAGGCCATCGTCGATTCCAATCTCGGCCTCAGCCCGGCCACCGAAGGTACCACGCTGCGTCTGCGTGTTCCTGAGCTCAACGAGGAACGCCGCAAGGAACTCGTCAAGGTCGCGCATAAATATGCGGAAGCGGCGAAGGTTGCCGTTCGCCATGTACGTCGTGATGGTCTCGACATCATCAAGAAGCTCGAAAAGGCTCACGAGATTTCCGAAGACGACCAGAAGCGCCATGATGCCGAGGTGCAGAAGGCGACCGACGCCGTGATCGCCGAAGTCGACCAGTTGCTGGCCGCCAAGGAAAAGGAAATCATGACGGTCTAGGTTGCGGCTGTTCGCGCCTGAACCAAATACAAAACGTTTGGTCCGCAAATCAGCCATAGATCTGTCGGACCAGACGCTCGGGGATTTCAATCGATGCCGAATGCCGCCGCGCCAGCCACTGACGGATCTGACCGATCCTCGCCGGCGCATGTCGCGATCATTATGGACGGCAACGGGCGCTGGGCGGCAGCGCGCGGGTTGCCGCGTGCCGAAGGCCATCGCCGCGGCGTCGAGGCGCTGCGGCGGGTCGTGCGCGCCTCCAGCGAACTCGGCATTCAGTATCTGACCATCTTCTCGTTCTCATCGGAGAACTGGTCGCGGCCGGCCTCGGAGATCAGCGATCTGTTCGGACTGCTGCGCCGTTTCATCCGCAACGATCTCGCCACGCTGCACCGCGACGGCGTGCGCGTGCGGGTCATCGGGGAGCGGCAGGGGCTCGAAGGCGATATCGCCTCGCTGCTGCGCGAAGCCGAAGATCTCACCCGAAACAACACCAAACTGACGCTGGTTGTCGCTTTCAATTACGGCTCGCGTCATGAGATCGCGATGGCCGCGCAACGCCTCGCGCGCGAAGTGGCCGAGGGCAAGCGTTCGGTGGAGAGCATCACCGCCGATACGCTCAATCAATCGCTGGACACGGTGGGGCTTCCCGATCCGGATCTGATCATCCGCACCTCCGGCGAACAGCGACTGTCGAATTTCCTGATGTGGCAGGCCGCCTATAGCGAATTCGTGTTTGTGCCGATCCATTGGCCGGACTTCGACAAGGCGGCGCTAGAAAGTGCCATTGCGGAATACGCGAGGCGTGAGCGGCGCTTCGGCGGTCTGGTCGCGAAAACCGCTTCGTGACGAACATTACTCCAGACGGTGCGCCGCAACAGGCGGAAGATCGCGGTGTGCGCAATCTCGTGCTGCGCGTGCTGGCGGCACTCGTCCTGATCCCGCTGGCGCTCGGTGCGGCCTATGCTGGCGGCTGGCTATGGGGCGGCCTCGTGACCTTGGTGTCGGCCGGTCTGTTCCTCGAATGGCGCGGCATCGTCGGCCAGCGACCGGGGTGGATTGCCATCGGCCTCGTTTACGCGCTCGCTGCGCTTGCGGCTTCCATTTTGGTGCGCCGGGATGCGGAGTGGGGATTTGCGGCGCTGATCTTCATCCTGCTGGTGGTCTGGGTGACCGATATCGGTGGTTACGCTTTCGGTCGCACGATCGGTGGGCCAAAGCTGTGGCCGCGTGTCAGCCCGAAGAAGACCTGGGCCGGTGCTGTTGGCGGTACGGTCCTCAGCATCGCCGTCGCGATCGGCTTCGCCTCGTCAGGCCTCGGCGGGACGGTGCCGCTGGCGTTGCTCGCCGTCGTTCTCACGGTGTTGTCCCAGATCGGAGACCTGTTCGAATCCGCAGTGAAGCGCCGCTTCGGCGTCAAGGATTCCGGCCAGATCATTCCGGGCCATGGTGGCCTGCTGGATCGACTCGATGGTTACGTTTTCGCGGTGGTTACTGCCGCTGTGATTGGTCTTTTACGGGGCGGCGCCGATGGCGTCGGCCGCGGTCTTATGGTTTGGTGATTGAATGAGCCCAGTTCCTCTGCGTAACGGAAAAGCTGCCGAGGCTGCGGTCCGCAGCGTCACGGTCCTTGGTGCGACCGGATCGATCGGCGACAGCACCATGGATCTCATTCGCTCCGCGCCCGAGCGCTACAAGGTCGAGGCGCTGACGGCGAATGGCAATGTCGAGGGCATCGTCAAGCTCGCCAAGGAATTCAACGCGCGCTTCGTCGCCGTAGCCGATGCGAGCAAGGGCGAGGAGTTGCGCGCGGCGCTGGCCGGCACCGGGATCGAAACCGGGGCAGGCGAGGCCGCCGTTACCGAGGCTGCGGCTCGCCCCGCCGACTGGGTAATGGCTGCGGTTTCCGGCGCCGCCGGCCTGAAGCCGGCGCTCGCCGCCGTCGACCGGGGGGCGACGGTCGCGCTGGCGAACAAGGAATGCCTCGTCTGCGCCGGCGACTTTTTCATGGACCGCGCCGCCAAGGCCGGCGCCTGCATCCTGCCGGCGGATTCCGAGCACAATGCGCTGTTCCAGGCGCTGGCCTCGGGCAGCCGCGATGAACTGACGCGGGTGATCATCACGGCCTCGGGCGGCCCGTTCCGCACCTGGAAGGCCGATGACATCGAGCAGGCGACGCTGGCGCAGGCGCTCAAGCATCCGAACTGGGCGATGGGCCAGAAGATCACCATCGATTCCGCCTCGATGATGAACAAGGGCCTCGAAGTGATCGAGGCGTCGTATCTGTTCGCGCTGTCGCCGGACGAGATCGACGTGCTGGTGCATCCGCAGTCGATCATCCATGGCATGGTGGAGTTCACCGACTACTCGGTGGTCGCCCAGCTCGGCACGCCCGATATGCGGACGCCGATCGCGCATTGTCTCGGCTGGCCGAACCGCATCAGCAAGGGCAGGGCGGCGCCGCTCGATCTTGCCAAGATCGGCTCGCTCACCTTCGAGGCCCCCGATTATGCGCGCTTCCCTGGCCTGAAGCTGGCTTATGACGCCCTGCGCACGGGCAGCGGCGCCACCACGGTCTATAACGCCGCCAACGAGATCGCGGTCGCCGCATTCATCGCCGGGAAAATCCGCTTTGGTGCCATCGCGCGGCTGGTCGAGACCACCATGAACGAGTGGGTGCGCGCCGGTAATCTGGCGCCACTGTCGTCGGCGGACGATGCGATTTCCGTTGACCATAAAGCGCGAAAACTGGCTGCAGACCTCTTGCCTGAAATTGCCGCAAAGGCTTCGTAGACGTTTAGCAGCGAGGCTGTATGGCTTCGTATAGGGGATTGGGATGATTGACTTTTTTCAGAACGGCATCGGCCAGCTGGGCCATGGCCTGATCGGCTATATCGTGCCGTTCCTGTTCGTCCTGACCATCGTCGTGTTCTTTCACGAACTCGGCCACTTCCTGGTCGCGCGCTGGAATGGCGTCAAGGTTCTGACCTTCTCCCTGGGCTTCGGTCCGGAGCTGGCCGGCTTCAACGACCGCCACGGCACCCGCTGGCGGATTTCGGCGATCCCGCTCGGCGGCTACGTCAAGTTCTTCGGCGACGAAAGCGAAGCCTCGACACCGGCTGCCGAAACGCTGCAGAACATGACCGCCGCGGAGCGCAAGGACAGCTTCCATCACAAGCGCGTCGGCCAGCGCGCCGCCATCGTGGCAGCCGGTCCTATCGCGAATTTCCTGCTCGCCATCGTCATCTTCACTGCGCTGTTCACCTTCTTCGGCAAGCCAAGCACGACCGCCAAGGTGGACAGCATTCAGGCCGGCAGCGCGGCCGAAAAGGCCGGTTTCCAGTCGGGCGACGTCATCACGTCGATTAACGGCAAAGCCATTACCAGCTTCTCGGACATGCAGCGTATCGTCGGCATCAGCGCGGGCGAGCAGCTGAGCGTCACCGTCAAGCGCGGCAATGCCAGCGTCGACCTCAAGGCGACGCCGGAGCAGCGCGAGGTGAAGGACAATTTCGGCAATGTCCACCGCCTGGGCGTGCTGGGCATCACCCGCGCGACCACTGCGGGCGAGGCGACCACTGAGCGGGTCGATCCGGCGACGGCTTTCGTTCTGGGCGTCAAGGAGACCTGGTTCGTCGTCGATCGCACCTTCTCCTATATCGGCGGCGTCTTTACCGGCCGCGAGGCGGCCGACCAGATCGGCGGTCCGATGCGAATCGCACAGATCTCGGGGCAGGTGGCCACCATTGGCCTGACCGCGCTGATCCATCTGGCGGCGGTTCTGTCGATCTCCATCGGCCTGTTGAACCTGTTCCCGGTTCCATTGCTCGACGGCGGGCATTTACTGTTCTATGCCGTGGAGGCGGTGCGCGGTCGTCCACTCTCCGAGCGCGCGCAGGAAATGGGGTTCCGGATCGGGCTGGGTTTGGTGCTGATGTTGATGGTTTTCGCGACCTATAACGATATTCTTCATCTTGCCGGGTCATGATGTCAGATCATGTCCAGGGCGGGGATAACGTGGCCGTAAGGCAACGTCTTGGAATGAAATTAGAAAACTTCGGCGAATGGTCGTTTGCCACTCGGGTAAAATTGGCTACAAGCTGGGCAACTCAAGGGATTCTGTCTGTCCGTAGGGGTGCGGGCCGGCGGTACTGGAATGATAAGGGCGCTTGGCGCATGATTTTTGGATTGCGGGGTTTCCGGGGCGGTCTTCTTGCCTCGATCATGGTTGCCATGCCGGTCGCTACTGCAGTGACAGCGACTTTTATTCCCTCGGCTGCCGTGGCGCAGACCGTGGCCTCGATCGCGGTGGAGGGGAACCGTCGCGTCGATGTGGAGACCATCCGCTCCTATTTCCGTCCTGGCCCGAGTGGTCGTCTCGACCAGGGTGTGATCGACGACGGTCTGAAGGCATTGATCGAAACCGGCCTGTTTCAGGACGTGAAGATCAATCAGGCCGGTGGGCGCCTGGTCGTCAGCGTCGTGGAAAACCCGGTGATCGGCCGCGTTGCCTTCGAGGGTAACAAGAAGGTCAAGGACGATCAGCTCAACGCTGAAGTGCAGTCGAAGGCGCGCGGCACCTTGTCGCGTCCGATGGTGCAGTCCGATGCCCAGCGCATCTCCGAAATCTACCGCCGTTCCGGCCGTTACGATGTCAGCGTGGTGCCTGAAATCATCGAGCAGCCGAACAATCGCGTCGATCTGATCTTTACGATCAACGAGGGCGCGAAGACCGGTGTGAAGTCGATCCAGTTCATCGGGAACAACTATTACTCGTCCTACCGCCTCAAGGACGTGATCAAGACACGCGAGTCGAACTTTCTTTCGTTCCTCGGTTCGGGCGACATCTACGATCCCGATCGCGTCGAGGCTGACCGTGACCTGATCCGTCGTTACTACCTGAAGAACGGCTTTGCCGACGTGCAGGTGGTGGCGGCGCTGACCGAATACGATCCGGCCCAGAAGGGCTTCCTGGTCACCTTCAAGATCGAGGAAGGCCAGCAATACCGCGTCGCCAGCGTCGATTTCTCGTCCACGATTCCGAATTTCGATCCCAACTCGCTGCGCTCGTTCTCGCGCGTCGACGTCGGCTCGCTCTACAACGCAGAGGCGCTGGAGAAGTCGGTCGAGGAAATGCAGATCGAAATGTCGCGTCGCGGCTACGCCTTTGCTGTGGTTCGTCCGCGCGGCGATCGCAATTTCGAGCAGCATACCGTTTCGATCGGTTACTCGGTCGACGAAGGTCCGCGCGTCTATATCGAGCGCATCAATGTGCGCGGCAACACCCGTACGCGTGACTATGTCATCCGCCGCGAGTTCGATCTCTCGGAAGGCGATGCCTATAACCGTGCGCTGGTCGATCGTGCCGAGCGCCGTCTGAAGAACCTCGATTTCTTCAAGACCGTGAAGATCACCACCGAGCCGGGCTCCTCCAGTGATCGCGTGATCCTGGTCGTCGATCTGGAAGAAAAGTCGACGGGCGACTTCTCGATCTCGGGCGGCTATTCGACCACCGACGGTGCTTTGGGTGAAGTCAGCGTCTCCGAGCGTAACTTCCTCGGCCGCGGCCTGTTCGCCAAGGCGTCGGTTCAGTACGGCCAGTATGCCCGCGGCTACTCGCTGTCCTTCGTCGAGCCCTATCTGCTCGACTACCGTGTGGCCCTCGGCCTCGACTTCTTCTATCGCGAGCAGTTGTCGAACCAGTACATCTCGTACAACACCAAGACGATGGGCTTCAGCCCGCGCCTCGGCTTCCAGCTGCGTGAAGATCTCGCGCTGCAGCTGCGCTACTCGATCTTCCAGCAGGAAATCTCGCTGCCGGCCCAGCTCGCGAATTGTAACAACAATCTGGGTAGCCCGCAGGCGACCAATACGCCTGGTTACCTGAACCAGCTGAACGGTCTCGGCTTCGTCACCGGCGACGCAAGCACTTGGGGTTGTTACGCCGATGGCGAGTCGTCGCTCCCGGTTCGTCGCGAACTGGCGAACGGCAAGGCGCTGACCTCGATGCTCGGCTATACGCTCAACTACAACACGCTCGATAACAACAAGAACCCGACCGATGGTCTGTTCGTCGAGTTCAAGCAGGATTATGCGGGCGTCGGCGGCGACGTCAGCTACCTCAAGACCACTGTCGATGCGAAGTACTACACCCCGCTGGTCGCAGATATCGTCGGCTTGCTGCGCGTCCAGGGCGGTATGCTGACCAATGTCGGCAAGGACATCCGCATGCTGGATCACTTCCAGATGGGGCCGAACCTGGTGCGTGGTTTCGCCCAGAACGGCATCGGTCCGCGTGACATCAGCTATGTGGCACTCGGTTCCTACGGCGACGCGCTCGGTGGCACCAAGTATTGGGGCGCTTCGGCTGAATTGCAGATGCCGTTCTGGTTCCTGCCGAAGGAAGTTGGCATCAAGGGCGCGATCTATGCCGACGCCGGCGGCCTCTCGGACTATCAGGGTCCGACGAGCTGGGCTGCGACGGGTGAAGTCAATCAGGCGGGTTGCATACCGGCCAGCAAGACCTCGGTCGGCAATTGCATGGGCATGACCTATGACAATTCGAACCCGGTCCGTTCGTCGGTGGGTGTCGGCCTGATCTGGCAGTCGCCGTTCGGTCCGCTGCGCTTTGACTACGCTGTGCCGATCACCAAGGGCGAATATGACCGCGTTCAGCAGTTCAGGTTCGGCGGCGGAACTTCGTTCTAATCTTGCCTGACGGCCGCACCGCGACGGATGGAATGGCGCTGCCGACCTTCTTCAAGCAATCCCCTTCGTTGACGTTGGCTGACATCGCCGCGTCAACGAAGGCGCGTCTGGTCGATGCCGGAAAGGCCGACCATGTGATTACGGGCGTGGCCTCCCTCGACGAGGCTGGCCCGCATCACCTGACTTTCTTTGAAAACCTTCGCTATGCCGACCAGCTCGCACGCACCCATGCCGGCGCCGTGCTGGTCAGCGAGGGCTTCAGAGGAGAGATTCCGGCTCATGTGGCCGTGCTGCGCACCAAGAGACCGTTTGCTGCCTTCGTCGAACTCGCACGGGAGCTTCAGTCCGACACCTTGCGGCCGGCCTCCGGCTTCGGTGTCTCCGGGATTTCCGAACAAGCGATCATCCATCCGACGGCGCTGATCGAGGACGACGTGACCGTTGATCCGCTGGCGGTGATCGGTCCTGACGTGGAAATCGGCTCCGGTACCATTATTGGCTCCGGCGCGGTGATCGCGGCGGGCGTGAAGATCGGCCGCGATTGCAATATCGGCGCCGGCAGCGTGCTCCAGTTCACACTGATCGGGAACAATGTGCTGGTCCATCCCGGCTGCAAATTCGGTCAGGACGGCTTCGGTTTCGTATTCGGTCGCGACAGGCATATCAAAGTACCGCAGACTGGTCGCGTCCTCATCCAGAACGATGTCGAGATCGGCGCGGGTACCACGATCGACCGGGGCAGCCTGCGCGACACGGTGATCGGTGAGGGCACCAAAATCGACAACCAGGTCCAGATCGGCCACAATGTGACGATCGGTCGGCACTGCGTCATCGCTGCCAAGTGCGGCCTTGCGGGCAGCCTGACCATCGGCGACAACGTTGCGCTGGGGGCCATGGTCGGGCTCAACAATCACATTACGATCGGCGACGGTGCGCAGGTCGCAGCCATGGCGGGCGTTAAGGACAGTATCCCGCCGCGCGCACGCTGGGGCGGAATCTTCGCCCGGCCGACCAAGCAATGGTTCCGCGAGATTCTCGCGGTGGAAAAATTGGCCCGTGAAACTGCGCCCGGCGCGGACACAGAGCCGCGGGATGCGAAGGACGAGCAGGAATGAGCGAGGAGTCGCCGATCATCATCGAGGCGGTGGATATCAACACCATCCTCAAGACCTTGCCGCATCGCTATCCGTTCCTGCTGATTGACCGCGTCGTCGGCATCCGCAAGGATTTCAGCGGTATCGGCATCAAGAACGTCACCGTCAACGAGCCGGCCTTTCTCGGTCATTTCCCGGAACGTCCGGTTTATCCCGGTGTGCTGATGATCGAAGGGATGGCGCAGACCGCAGGCGTGATCGGCATCACGTCGGTCGAAGGCACCGAAAAGCCGCGGGCGGTGTATTTCCTCACTATCGACAAGTGCAAGTTCCGCAAGCCGGTGATGCCGGGCGATACGGTCGAGTACCACATGCGTCTGATCAACCGGAAACGCGCCATGTGGTGGTTCCATGGCGATGCCAAGGTCAATGGCGTGACTGTCGCCGAGGCCGATGTCGGCGCCATGCTGACGGATTGACGAGGCGATCATGAGCAAGATCGATCCGATGGCGCGCGTCGCCGACGGCGCCGTGATCGGCGAGGGCGTCGAGATCGGGCCGTTCTGTACGATCGGCCCGCATGTCACCATCGGCGCCGGCACCAGGCTGTTGTCGCATGTGAATGTGACGTCGCAGACGACCATCGGCGAGAACTGCACCATCTATCCGTTCGCGTCGCTTGGTACGCCGCCGCAGATCGTCGGTGTCGGTCCGGAGCTGACGCAGCTCAAGATCGGCAATGGCTGCACCATTCGCGAGTCGGTGACGATGAATGCCGGCAGCGTGCGCGGCGGCGGTGTGACTTCGGTCGGCGACCGCGGCTACTTCATGAATTGCGCCCATGTCGGTCACGACTGCCACGTCGGCAATGACGTGATCTTCGCGACATCGGCGACGCTCGGCGGTCACTGCGAGATCGGCGATTTCGTCTTCATGGGTGGTCTCTCCGCGGTCCATCAGTTCACCCGCATCGGTCCGCAGGCGATGATCGGCGGGGTTTGCGGCGTGCGCGGCGACATCATTCCGTTCGGCCTGGTCAACGGTCAGTATGCGGCGCTCGAAGGTCTGAATTTGATCGGCATGAAGCGCCGCAAATTCACGAAGGAACGTCTCGCGACCGTGCGCTCGTTCTATCAGAAGCTCTTTCATGGGCCCGGCGTGTTCGCCGAGCGTCTGGACCGCGTGCAGCCTTTGGCGAGCGAGGATCCGGCCATCGCCGAGATCCTGGCTTTCATCGCCGGCGGCAAGCATCGCGCATTGTGCCTGCCGGAAACCGGCGGCCAGTCCTGACACGGGAGCGCGAGGCCTGACATGAACGGCCAGCCCCCGCCGCAGCAACTTTCCATCAGCTCGCCGCTCGGCATCATCGCCGGCGGTGGCGCCATGCCGTTTGCCGTCGCGGAGTCGCTACAGGTCCGCGGCATCAAGCCCGTGATCTTCGCGCTCAAAGGCTTTTGCGATCCCTTGCACGCGGCGCGGTTCGAGCATCACTGGATTCCGATCGGCAAGTTTGGCGCGCTGCTGCGGCTGATGCGGAGCGCGCAGTGCCGCGATCTCGTCTTCATCGGCACCCTGGTGCGGCCTGCGATCTCTGAAATCCGCCTCGATTGGGGCACGTTGCGAGTGATGCCGAAGGTGTTTCGCGCCTTTCGTGGCGGTGACGACCATCTGCTCACGAGTGTCAGTCGGCTGTTCGAGCATGAGGGATTTCGCCTGCTCGGCGTGAAGGATGTGGCGCCGGACATTCTTATGCCCGCGGGCAGCATTACGCGGGCGATGCCCGACGCCGATGCCGAAGCGGATATCGCGCGTGGGCGCCAAGTGCTGGCGGCACTCAGCCCGTTCGATATCGGGCAGGCCTGCGTCGTCATCGACGGTCATGTGGTCGGGATCGAGGACATCGGCGGCACCGATGCGCTGCTTGCACGTGTTGCGGAATTGCGTGCCAATGGCCGCATCCGTGCCAAGGCGGGCAGGGGCGTATTGGTGAAAGCACCGAAAAGCAGCCAGGACCTTCGTTTCGATCTGCCAACCACCGGACCGCGCACCGTGGACGGCGCGATCGCCGCGAAGCTCGGTGGCATCGCGATTGTCGCGGGAAACACGATTGTCGCCGAGCCGCAGGCGATGATCGAGGCTGCGGATGCCGCGGCGATATTCGTGACGGGATTGCCGACGTGACGCGAAAGATTCATCTGATCGCCACCGAGGAATCCGGTGATCGGCTGGGCTCGGCGTTGATGCGCGAGTTGAAGCAGCGCTTCGGCGATGACGTGGCCTTTTCCGGTGTCGGCGGCTCGTCGATGGCGCGGGAGGGATTACAGTCACTGTTTCCGATCGAACAACTCTCCATCATCGGTCTTGCGGCCGTGCTGAAGAAGCTGCCGTCGATCCTCAAACTGATAGCGCAGGCCACGGAACACGTGCTGCGGACCAAGCCGGATGTCCTGATCATCATCGACAGTCCCGATTTCACGCAGCGCGTCGCCAGGCGCGTCCACAAGCGCGATGCTTCGATCCCCATCGTCAACTACGTATCGCCGACGGTGTGGGCCTGGCGGCCGGGCCGCGCCAAGGCGATGCGCGCCTATGTCGACCACGTGCTGGCGCTGCTGCCTTTCGAGCCCGAGGCGCATCGCCGGCTCGGCGGTCCGCCGTGCACCTATGTGGGCCATCCCCTGATCGAGCAGATCGATACGCTCAGGCCGAATGCCGGCGAGCAGGCACGGCGCGATGGCAAGCCGCCGGTACTGTTGGTGCTGCCCGGCAGCCGGCGCAGCGAAATCCGCCATCACATGGAAACATTCGGCGCGACGCTCGACCTGTTGCGCAGGCAAGGCACGGAATTTGAGCTGGTCCTGCCGACCATGCCGCATCTCGTCGAAAGCGTGACCGCAGCGTTGAAGCCGTGGCCCGTGCAGCCGCGGGTCGTGATCGGCGAGACAGAGAAGCGCGCGGCTTTCCGTATCGCGCATACAGCATTCGCCAAGTCGGGCACTGTCACACTCGAACTCGCGCTGTCCGGCGTGCCGATGGTGACGGCCTACAAGGCGGGCAGCATCGAGGCCTGGATCATTCGGCGGCGTATCACGTCGTCTTCCGTCATCCTTGCCAATCTTGTCATCGGCGAGAACGTCATTCCCGAATTCATTCAGGAAGACTGTACACCGGACAAGCTGGCGGCCTCGCTGCAGGATGTGCTTGCCGATACGCCGATGCGTCGACGACAGGTGGAGGCGATGGCGAAGCTCGATGACATCATGGGTATTGGGCGTGCATCGCCGAGCAAGGCAGCTGCAGATGTCGTCGCGGACATGCTCGACCGTTCGCGCCGTTAACGCGCGGTTATCCCTGAGGCCATTCGCAGCAGGGAACTCGCAACCAAATCTAAAGAGGCTTTCTCTGATGATAGCCCGACCCGAACACCTCGGTGGATGTGCAACTGCGGCTGATCAGTCGCCATCAGGTGAAGCATGAGCAAAGCGAACGAACACGACTCTCTCGATGCACTCTTCTCCGCGGCGCGTTCGATCGATGGTCGCCATTCTCTGGCTGCGGGCGCAGGCGGTATCGTCGCTGCGTCTTCCAGCGTCGATGCGCCCGCCAAACCGGCGGCTCACAAGCTTACCGACGAAGATCGCAAATATATGGCGCAGGCCATCGACCTGATGCGCAAGGCCGGTGTGGTCGAACGCACCGGCGGTGCCTTCGGAGCAGTGATCGTGCGCAACGGCGAGGTGTTGTCGGCGACCGGCAATAGCGTGCTGCGGGACAATGACCCGTCGGCCCATGCCGAGGTCAATGCCATTCGTGCCGCTTGCAAGAAAGTCGGCGCTCCGAACCTGAAGGGCGCCACCATGTATACCAGCTGTGAGTGCTGCCCGATGTGTTACGCGACCGCCTACTGGGCGCGGCTGGATCGCATCGTCTATGCTGCGGCGTGGACGGACTACGCCGATCTGTTCGACGACTCCAATATTGGCGCGGATATGAAGCAGCCTTATCCGAAGCGGAAAATCAAGGTCTCGCAATTGATGCAGAAGGACGCCCAAGCCGTCTGGCAGGAATTCCGCAAGCTGCCCGATCGCGCGAAGTATTGAAACTCCGCCTCTCATGGTGAGGAGGCGCGAAGCGCCGTCTCGAACCATGAGCTAGAGAGGCTCCGGAGCTCCGCAGCCATCCTTCGAGCCGCGCGCCGTTGGCGCGCTCCTCAGGATGAGAGCGCCCCCAAAACAAAACCGGCGGATCTTGCGATCCGCCGGTTTGTCGTTCTGGCCTTTGCGCAGCTTAGCCGCGCTTGGCGATGTCCGTGTAGTCGCGGCGGGCAGCGCCGGTGAAAAGCTGGCGCGGACGGCCGATTTTCTGCTGCGGGTCGCCGATCATCTCGCTCCACTGGCTGATCCAGCCGACGGTGCGGGCGACGGCGAACAGCACGGTGAACATCGAGGTCGGGAAGCCCATCGCCTTCAGCGTGATGCCCGAATAGAAGTCGACATTCGGGTACAGCTTGCGGTCGATGAAGTACTGGTCCGACAGCGCGATCTTCTCGAGCTCCATGGCAACGGCGAGCATCTCGTCGCCGCCGTGGCCGGTTTCCTTGAGAACTTCGTGGCAGGCCTGCTGCATCAGCTTGGCGCGCGGATCGTAGTTCTTGTAGACGCGGTGACCGAAGCCCATCAGACGAACGCTGGAATTCTTGTCCTTCACCTTGGCGATGAATTCCGGAATCTTGTCCACGGTGCCGATCTCGGCGAGCATCTGCAGCGCGGCTTCGTTGGCGCCGCCATGAGCGGGGCCCCACAGGCAGGCAATGCCGGCGGCGATACAGGCGAACGGGTTGGCGCCCGACGAGCCGGCGATGCGGACGGTCGAGGTCGAAGCGTTCTGCTCGTGGTCAGCGTGAAGCGTGAAGATCTTGTCCAGCGCCTTGGCGAGCACCGGATTGACCTTGTACTCCTCGCAGGGCACGGCGAAGCACATCTTCATGAAGTTCGACGCGAAATCGAGCGTATTGGTCGGATACACGAAGGGCTGGCCGATCGTATATTTGTAGGCCATTGCCGCCAGCGTCGGGATCTTGGCTATCATGCGGATCGAGGCGATCTCGCGCTGCTTGGCGTCGTTGATGTCGGTCGAGTCGTGATAGAAGGCGGCGAGGGCGCCGACCGATGCGACCATCACGGCCATCGGGTGCGCGTCGCGGCGGAAGCCGTTGAAGAAGCGCGTCATCTGGTCGTGAACCATCGTGTGGTTGGTCACCAGGTGATCGAACTTGGCCTTCTGTGCTGCAGTCGGGAGCTCCCCGTAGAGGAGCAAATAGCAGGTCTCGAGGAAGTCACCCTTCTCGGCGAGCTGTTCGATCGGGTAGCCGCGATATTCGAGAATGCCGGCGTCGCCGTCGATATAGGTAATCTTGGACTGGCAGCTCGCGGTCGAGGTGAAGCCGGGATCGTAGGTGAACATGCCCGACTGGCCGTAGAGCTTGCCGATGTCGATCACGTCGGGGCCGACGGTCCCGCTATGGATCGGCAGGTCGAAACTCTTGCCATCGACTGTCAGCGTTGCGGTTTTGGTGTTTGTTTTCGCGTCCATCGCATAGTCCCCGATGAGATCGTTGAGGGGCCGTCAAACCACCGTCATTTAAAGAGAAAATGGCGACGTCAGACGGGAATTCCAGAGCATTCGGCAGAATGCGTAGCGTATTGCCGTGTGCGCTGCAAGGCGGGCAAAAGTAGCCTACAGCTATGCTAAACGGCAGCCTGATCGGCGAGCCGGTCAAGACATTCCTGCCGCCCGAGTACCGCGAGCACATCGAAGATACCGGGGGATGTGGTCTTGCCGGTGAGCGCGACCCGCAGAGGCTGCGCAACGCCGCCAAGTTTCAGGCCGGCTTCTTCCGCAAAGGCGCGGGCCGCAGCCTCGGTGTTGGCGGCCGTCCAGTCCGTCACGGTTTCGAGCGCGCTGCGCAATTTACCAAGCAACACCCGCGTCTCCGGCGTCAGTATGGCAACTGCCTTTGGCTCCGTGATCTCAAGCGGGCGGTCGGCAAAGATGAAATCGGCGCCCTTCACCAGTTCCAGCAGCGTTTTGGCGCGCTCCTTCAGGCCGGGCATGGCGCGCAGCAGTTGCGCGCGGGTGGCGTCGTTGAGCTTGGCCTTGATACCGGCTCCGCCCTCGGCATAGGGCAGAATATCCTCGAACATAGTCACGAGAGCTTGATCGTCGCTGTGGCGGATATAGTGACCGTTGATGCTCTCGAGCTTGGCGAAATCGAAGCGTGCGGCAGAACGTCCGATGCCGGACAGATCGAAGGCGTCGATCATCTCCTGGGTCGTGAAAATCTCCTGGTCGCCATGGCTCCAGCCGAGGCGCACGAGATAATTCCGCAAGGCGGCCGGAACATAGCCCATGGCGCGATAGGCGTCGACGCCGAGGGCGCCGTGGCGCTTCGAGAGCTTGGAGCCGTCCGGGCCGTGGATGAGTGGGATGTGCGACATACTGGGGACGTCCCAGCCGAGCGCATCATAGATCTGCTTCTGCCGTGCGGCATTGATGAGATGATCGTCGCCGCGGATAACGTGGGTGACGCCCATGTCATGGTCGTCGACCACCACCGCCAGCATATAGGTCGGCGTGCCGTCGCCGCGGAGCAAAACGAGGTCGTCGAGATTCTCGTTCTGCCAGACCACACGGCCTTGCACTTGATCCTCGATCACGGTCTCGCCGGTGAGCGGCGCCTTGAGACGAATGGTGGGTTTAATGTCGGGCTTGGGATCGGACGGATCGCGATCACGCCACAGGCCGTTGTAAAGCTTTGAGCGCCCCTCGGCCCGCGCGGCCTCGCGCATCGCCTGCAGTTCCTCGGCGGAGGCGTAGCAGTAATAGGCTTTGCCCTCGGCCAGAAGTTGCTCGGCGACCTCGCGGTGCCGGGCGGCGCGGGCGAACTGGTAGACGGTGTCGCCGTCCCACTCGATTCCGAGCCACTTCAGACCGTCGAGAATGGCGTCGATGGCTGCTTCGGTGGAGCGCTCGCGATCGGTATCCTCGATCCGCAGCAGCATCTTGCCGCCATGCTTCCTGGCATACAGCCAGTTGAACAGCGCGGTACGGCCGCCGCCGATATGGAGGAAGCCGGTCGGCGAGGGCGCGAAGCGGGTAACGACAGGTGCGGTCATCAGGCAAGGTCGATCTGTTCGGATGGGACGATCGCGGCCGTTTAACACACCCCCGTGCCGCTGCCCAATGGGCAAAAATGCCTGCCTTTCCGCCCGGAACCTTTTGGGGCCCCGATCGGCTCCCCTTGGCGGGAGCGCTCGGATTTGGCACATAGGGCGCAATCTGAAAGGCAGCTTATGACAGACGAATCGACCGCGGGCAGCGCCAGTGAGGCCGGCCGCGATTTCATCCGCGACATCGTGGCGGTGGACCTCGAAACCGGCAAGCACACAAGCGTGGTGACGCGCTTTCCGCCGGAACCGAATGGTTACCTGCATCTCGGCCACGCCAAGTCGATCTGCCTGAATTTCGGCGTCGCCGCCGAGTTCGGCGGGCACTGTAACCTGCGTTTCGACGACACCAATCCGACCAAGGAAGAGCAGGAATATATCGACGCCATCCAGCGCGATGTTCGCTGGCTCGGCTTCGACTGGGGTGAGGGCAACCTGCATTTTGCCTCGGACTATTTCGAACAACTCTATGACTGGGCCGTGCACCTCATCCGTGCGGGCAAGGCCTATGTGGATGACCAGTCGCCCGACGAGATGCGCATTGCCCGTGGCACGCTCACCGAGCCCGGCAAGAACAGCCCCTTCCGCGACCGTAGTGTGGAGGAAAATCTGGATCTGTTCGCGCGCATGCGCGCCGGCGAATTCCCGAATGGTGCGCGCGTGCTACGCGCCAAGATCGACATGGCCGCGGGCAACATCAATCTGCGCGATCCCGTGATCTACCGCATCCTGCATGCGCATCACCCGCGCACTGGCGAGGCCTGGAAGATCTATCCGAGCTACGACTTCGCCCACGGCCAGTCGGATGCCATCGAGCATGTGACGCATTCGATCTGTACGCTGGAATTCGAGGATCACCGACCGCTCTACGACTGGTGCCTGGATAATCTGCCGGTGCCATCGCGTCCGCATCAGTATGAATTCGCGCGGCTCAACATGACCTATACGTTGCTGTCGAAGCGCGTGCTCACCGAGCTCGTGCGCGGCGGCCATGTCTCCGGCTGGGACGATCCGCGCATGCCGACTTTGGCTGGCCTGCAGCGCCGCGGCATTCCCGCTGAGGCGTTGCGTGAATTCATCAAGCGCATTGGCGTCGCCAAGGCGAACTCCACCGTCGATCTGTCGATGTTCGATTTCGCCGTGCGCGAGGTGCTGAACCGCGCTGCGCCCCGCCGCATGGCGGTGTTGCGGCCGTTGAAGGTAGTGATCGAAAACTATCCGGAAGGGCAGGTCGAGCAGCTCGAGGCGGTCAATCATCCCGACGATGCCTCACTCGGCACCCGCCAGATTCCGTTCAGCCGCGAGCTCTATATCGAGCACGAGGACTTTATGGAGGATCCGCCGAAGAAGTTCTTCCGCATGGCGCCGGGCCGCGAGGTGCGTCTGCGCTACGGCTACTTTATCACCTGCAGGGATGTCGTGAAGAACGACAAGGGCGAGGTGGTGGAGCTGCGCTGCACCTACGATCCCGAAACGCGGGGCGGCAACGCCCCGGATGGCCGCAAGGTAAAGGCGACGATCCACTGGGTCAGCGCGCAGCATGCGGTGCCGGCCGAAGTGCGTGTCTACGAGCAACTGTTCGCGACGCCGACGCCGGAGGCCGCGAGCTTCGCTTCGCAGCTCAATCCGAATTCGCTCGAAGTGCTGGACAGCGCGATGCTGGAGCCGGCCCTGGCGAGCGACAATTACGACGGTGCGATGCAGTTCGAGCGGCAGGGCTATTTCTGCCGCGACCGGGACAGTGCGCCTGGCAAGCCGGTGTTCAACCGCACCGTCGGCCTGCGCGACAGTTACGCCAAGCTGGCCTGAGCGCGCGAATCCTTCGCGTATTCTGCATCCGTTCCGCTAGCCGCGTGTCGCCCTTGCGATAGCATCGGGGAGGGCGAACGGACGGTTCGATGGCGCAGAGCGGGGGACGGCAGCGCAATCAGGCGAAGGCGGTCACATGGCCGCCGCGCGGGTCTGCCGGCGCACTCGCCTCCGACAATTCCTGGACGTTGCCGTTCGACTGGCTGCGGGCATGGACGCAGGCTGAAACCGGTCCGGGGCGCTTGTTGCCATGGGTGCCGGTGGCCTTTGGAGCCGGGATCGCGCTATACTTTGCGGCCGAGCGTGAGCCGGTGGTTTGGGTGGCAGCAGGCGCCGCTTGCCTATTCGCAATCGCAGCCGTGTTGCTGCGAAGGTCTTTCATATTCTCATACGTTCTGCTGGCGGCTGCAATCGCTTCGGGCTTTGCGACGGCGACATGGAAAAGTGAGCGCGTCGGACATGAAGTGCTCGCGAAGCCATTGTTCGGCGCGGCGCTGACCGGCTTTGTCGAAACCCGTGAGGAGCGCGAGCGTAGCGATCGCTTCGTCCTGCGCGTGACGACGATGGAGACACGACGAGATGCGCCCAAGCTGACCCGTGTCCGGCTGTCGGTGAAGAAGGGCCATGCGCCGGCGGTCGGTAGTTTTATCGAACTCAAGGCGCGGCTGCAGCCACCGCTCGCGCCGCTCAGGCCGGGCGGTTACGACTTCGCACGGGACCTCTATTTCCAGGGGATCGGTGCTTCTGGCTTTGTCACAGGTGCGATCAAGAAGATTGATCCGCCGACCCCGCCGCCGCGTCACTTGCAGTATGCCGCGACCATGCAAGGCATGCGGGACGCTATCGATGCGCGTATCCGTGCATCGCTCGCGGGGGATAACCGTGCCATCGCGACGGCACTCCTGACCGGCCGGCGCGACGCGATTTCGTCTGACGTCAACGACGCGATGTTTATCTCGGGACTCGGCCATGTGTTGTCAATCTCGGGTTATCACATGGCGGTGGTCGCCGGCGTCGTATTTTTCGTGACGCGGGCGCTGCTGGCGCTGGTCCCGTTGCTGACGGTGACATTCCCGATCAAGAAAGCCGCGTCCGCTGCGGCGCTGCTTGCCGCGCTTTTCTATCTGCTGCTGTCCGGTGCCGAGGTCGCGACACAACGTTCCTTTATCATGACGGCGGTGGTGCTGATCGCAATCATGGTCGATCGCCGCGCCATCACCTTTCGCACGTTGGCGATCGCAGCGCTGATCGTGCTCGCCATCACACCGGAAGCGCTGGTACATCCGAGCTTTCAGATGTCTTTTGCTGCGACGCTCGGTCTCGTCGCCTTGGTCCAGATCGGGATGCCCGCGCTGTTTGCGACATCGGAAAGTTCGATCATGGCACGGATCGCGCTGTGGGGCGGGCGCGAACTTGCACTGCTGCTGCTGGCTTCGTTGATCGCCGGTCTCGCGACGATGCCTTACGCGGCCTACCATTTCCATCGCATCACGCCCTACGGGATCGTGGCCAATCTGCTGGCGATGCCGGTGGTGTCGGCGCTCGTGATGCCGGCGGGGCTGCTCGGTCTTCTCGCCATCCCGTTCGGCTTCGACAGCGTGTTCTGGCAGATCATGGAGCTTGGCCTTCAATGGATGATCTTTGTGTCCAAATGGGTGGCCGGATTGCCAGGCGCGATCGGCCGGGTGCCCGCCTTCGGGACAGGACCGTTGGTCCTAGCCAGCTTCGGCATTGTCCTTCTGGCATTGCTGCGGACGCCGCTACGCTATGCGGGCGCGATCGCTCTGGCGATGGCGATGTTCTGGGCCGCATCGACAAAGCAACCCGATGTCCTGATTGCCGCCGACGGTCATAGCGTGGCTGTGCGCGGGCGCGACGGGCGGCTGCATGTGATGCGGAGCGCCAAAGATGCGTTTCAGGTGAAGGAATGGCTGGGCGCGGATGCAGACGCAAGATTGCCGACAGATGCATCGCTCGGCCATGGTGTATCGTGCGACCCGTCGGGCTGCGTCACGGCCCTCGGCGACGGGAGCCTGATCGCGCTGACATTGCAGGCAGACGCATTCAGCGACGATTGCGCGCGAGCCGCGGTGATTGTCACAGCCCGTCAGCCGCCGGCCGATTGCAGGGCGATGGTGATCGATCGCGAGACTCTGCGAGTTCGGGGGGCAACGGGCCTGTATCGCTCCAGCGACGGCTTTGTTATCGAAGCTTCCCGCGCTCGCGGTCTCGATCGCCCCTGGGCACGCGCCCCGCTTGAGGCCATTGGATCAGAAGCACCGACCGACAGTTCGCGATCCCGGCCGGTCGATGCAACGCCGGCGGAGACGGATCTCCAGCCCGACGAGCAGTGAGCGCGCTCAGTAGCGGCGATAGAGGCCGGTGAGCTTACCCTGGATGCGGACACGGTTCGGCGGCAGGATGCGAACCTCATAGGCCGTGTTCGCCGGCTCCAGCGCGATGGACGCGCCGCGGCGGCGGAAGCGTTTCAGTGTGGCTTCCTCGTCGTCGATCAGGGCGACGACAATGTCGCCGGTATCGGCGCTGTCGGACTTCTGGATCAGTGCCATGTCGCCATCGAGAATACCGGCGTCCTGCATGGAATCGCCTCGTACTTCGAGGGCGTAATGTTCGCCGCTGCCGAGCATGTCCTGCGGTACGCTAATGGAGTGGCTGCGGGTCTGCAGCGCCTCGATGGGCGTTCCGGCTGCTATCCGGCCCATGACAGGCACCGAAATGGTGCGACCGCCGTCATCGTCGCTCGCAACAGGGGCGGGGGTGGACCGGTTCTTGCCGAGATTTCCCTCGATCACGCTCGGCGTGAAACCCCGTCGAGCGGCCGGTGCAGCCGTGTTCAATTCTGGCAGCTTGATCACTTCGATCGCGCGGGCGCGGTTGGGCAGGCGGCGGATGAAGCCGCGTTCTTCCAGCGCGGTGATCAGCCGATGGATTCCCGATTTGGAGCGCAGATCCAGCGCATCCTTCATTTCGTCGAAGGAAGGGGGGACGCCGGCTTCCTTTAGCCGCTGGTCGATAAAACGGAGCAGTTCGTATTGTTTGCGCGTGAGCATCTGAAGCCATCCTCAGTTGGCAAGGCCATCAAGTGACGGTGGTCGGGCCGCCGCGTGTGTTTCAGGACCTCGCGATTGGTGGCCGGTGAGGCCATCAGGCGAGGCAGTCACGAGTTTGGGCACTCTCGATTTCACTAAGCCACAGAATCTCGAAACAAATCATGAACGGACCCTATCTGTTCCGTAGATGTTCCGCAATCACTAATTTCGCTTCAAAGATGCGGTTTATCGACCGGATTTTGGCTCAGAGAATTCGTTCGGACAGCGGCATCGGCGGCGGCGGCGTGGTCGCGCCGGCAGCGAGCGAGCGCTGTACCATTACCGTGTCGGCCCAGCGACCGGAGCGATAGGCGACACCGGAAAGAACGCCCGCACGGACGAAGCCGAAGCGGTCGTGCAGACCGAGGGAGGCGACGTTATCGGCGTCGATATAGCCGATGATCTGCCTGAAGCCGGCGGCTGCGCAGACGTCGATCAGTTCGCGCAGCAACCTGGCACCCACGCCTTTGCCGGTGTGTTCGTGATGCACATAGATCGAGTGCTTCACCGCATAGCGATAGGCCGGACGCTTACGAAACTGAACCACATAGGCGTAGCCGACCACTTCGCCGCCGCGCGTCGCCACGATATGGGGGAAGCGCTTGTTCTTCAGGTTCTTGCGGCGATCGCGCAGATCGTCCGGCTGCATCGCGTCGGCATCGCTGACGCCTTCTTCCACACCCTGGCGGATGTGACGGCGATAGATCGCGAGCATGGCGTCCACATCGCTGTCACGCGACGGGCGAACGACGATCGGTGTTTCGGTCTCTGCCTGTAAAGTCACTTCCGTGGATCCCGCTCTTGGGAAACCACGTAAGTATGGAGCCGGATGCGTCCGCTGGCATCCACCTTTCGATAGACGCCCTGGATTTCGACGTCGAAGCCCGGGAAGGTGTTGAAACAGGTCTCGAACATCTTGAGATAATCAATCATCGGCTGCGCGCGCTCGGTGAGGCGCTCGCCCGGCACGATGGTGGCGATGCCGGGCGGATAGACCACGAAGGGCGTGGTGGCGATGCGGCCGGTAATCTCGTCGATAGGCAGATAGTCGACGTCGTTACGCACCAGGAGACGCGCGGCATCGTGCGGTGACATCGCGATCTCCGGCATGTGCTGATCCATGAACTGCTTCGCCTGCAGGCCGCTCACGTCGGCCGCGCGATAAAACTTGTGCATGTCGGCGCAAAGGTCGCGCAGGCGTACGCCGGCATAGCGGGCCGGACGGCGGCGCGCGAATTCCGGAATTACGTCTTCGAGCAGAGCATTGTCGTCATGGAATTTCTTGAAGGCCACGAGGCCCGACACCAGCGTGCCGGCCTTGCTGGCCTCGACGCCGGGCGTGAGCAGGAAAAGGAGCGAGTTGAGATCGTTCTTTTCCGGTACGATCTGGTTTTCGCGCAAATATTGCGCGACGACCGGTGCCGGAATGCCGTGTTCGGCATAGCCGCCGGTGGCACGATCGAAGCCCGGCGTCAGCACCGTCAGCTTGTTCGGATCGGTCATGGTGAAGCCGGCTTCCATATCCGGGAAACCGTGCCATTTCGCATCCGGCGACAGCTGCCAGAAAGCGGGATTGGTGGCGAGCTGGTCGGTGCTGATGCTTTCCCATGGTACGCTGTGGGTAGCGCCGGGCTGCGCGACGTCGGGAATGTCCACGCGCTGCGGCACGAATGGCTCGAAGAACCAGCGCCGCTCGGGTCGCGTCTCCTTTTCCTCGAATTCGCGGCGTACCGCGCGCATCTTCTTGCGCAGCTCGATGCCGAGACGGATCGTATCGTCCCACAGCACTTCGCCCGAGCGGCCCTTCATCATCTGCGCACCTACGTCGAGCGAGGCGAACAGCGGATAGAATGGAGACGTCGATGCGTGCTGCATGAAGCTCTCGTTGAAGCGGCGATGCTCGACGCGGCGCTTCTGACCGCGGATGTGGCGATCCTTCATGTGAATCTGCGAGGCCTGCGAAAAGCTGGCGAGCTGCTTGTGCGTCGACTGGGTCGCGATGATGCCCGGCGAGTCCGGACCCAACTCCTTCAGGCCCATGGCGAAACGGCCGGCATAGAGCGGGTGGAATTTCATGAAGCCCGCCCAGGCTTCGTCGAACAGGATGTAATCGCAGAGATGGCCGATGCGCTTGATGATCATCTCGGCGCTGTAGATGGTGCCGTCATAGGTGCACTGCTCGATGACGGCGACGCGGAACGGACGCTCGCGCTTCCAGGCATCTTTGTCGGTGACCAGCGGATTGGTACGGATACGCTCGCGCAGGGATTCTTCGCTGAAGGCATTCCAGTCCATCGGGCCGATCAGGCCCCAGGGATTGCGCACGGTCGGCACATAGATCGGCGTGCCACCGGAGATCATCAGCGCGCCATGCAGTGCGGCTTTGTGATTATTGCGGTCGAACAGCACGAGATCGCCATCGGTCACCAGCGCAGAGAGCGCGACCTTGTTGGAGGTCGAAGTGCCGTTGAGGACGAAGTAGGTCTTCTCCGCGCCGAAAATCTGCGCGGCTTCTTTCTGGGCCTGAAGGGCGGGACCTTCGTGGGTAAGGAGGTCGCCGAGGTCGAGTACGGAATTGTCGAGGTCGTCGCGGAACACGGCTTCGCCGAGATGCTCCATGAAGACACGGCCGATCGGGCTGCGGCTGTAGAATACGCCGCCATTGTGCCCCGGGCAGGTCCAGAGCTGGTTGCCTTCCTCGGCATAATCGACGAGAGCGCCGAAGAACGGCGTCTTCAGCGTCTCCGCATATTGCTTGAGGCGGCTGATCAGGTTCTTGGCGATGAAGGGCGGGGTTTCCTCCGACAGGAAGATATAGCCGTCGATGAAGTCGAGCACCTCGACCGGGATATCCTCGAAGCGCTGGCGGCGGATCAGGAGCATGATCGGGAAATCGAGGCCGCGACGGCGCATGAGGTTGATCAGCGCGGCGGTCTTGCCCTCGAGGCCCTTCTTGCCCCAGTCGACGACCATGCAGCCGATGGCGGCGTCAGTCTGCACCGCGATGGCGGCGTCTTCCAGCTTGCGCGCTTTCACCACCTCGAAGCCCGATTTCTCGATTTCCTCAACAATCTGATTGAGGCGAACGCCCTCGAGATCGTCGGCGTCAAACGTCGGCATGGCGAAGAGGAAGTTGAAGCGCTTGAAGTAATCCATGAACGGCACCGAATGTGTTGTCTGTGCTCTCTGTCGCCGCGTTACGTGACAACTTGGTGACTGAGGGCAAGCGAAGTTTGCGAAAGGCGATGCGTGATCAGGTCCGCCCGAGGATCGTGTCGGTTCGCGGTATTCCGCTAAGTCGGAAGACGAATGATTTCACAGGGATCGCCAGTCCTGGCAGCCTCGGCATGAGGCGGGCGGACCAGCAAGCCTTCAGCGATAGCGAGATTGCCGAGCAGCGAGGAGTCCTGTTTCGTCACCGGCGTCGCCACCAGCCGGCCATCCCGCCATGCGAGGCGTGTGCGCAGATAATCCTCGCGTTGGTCGTTGGCGGCGAGATCGCGGCCGAGCACGGCAGCCTCACGATGATGCTGGACTTCGCTGCGGCCGGACAGCGCGCGCAGCAGCGGCACCATGAACAGGAAGCCGCAGACATACGACGAAACGGGATTGCCGGGCAGGCCGATCACCCACATGGCACCGCGGCGGCCGTGCATCATTGGCTTGCCCGGCCGCATGGCGATCTTCCAGAACGACATGTCAACGCCGGCCTCGACCAGCGATTGCTGCACGAGATCGTGGTCGCCAACGGACGCGCCGCCGGTGGTGATGAGGACATCCACTTTGAGATCGATCGCACGCTGGATTGCCGCGGTCGTCGCTTCCAGCGTGTCGCGGGCGATGCCGAGATCGACCACCTCGGCGCCTTCCGCCCGTGCCAGCGCGCGCAAGGCGAAGCCATTGGAGAGCACAATCTGGCCGGGGCCAGGCGTGGCGCCCGGCATCACCAATTCGTCGCCGGTGGCGAGCATGGCAACGACGGGACGGCGATGCACGGGCACCGTTGGGTGATTCATGCCGGCAGCGAGGGCCAGATCGCGGTCGGAAAGGCGAGTCCCGGCGCGCAGCAATATATCGCCTTGGCTGAAATCCACCCCGGCGGGGCGGATATGTCTGCCGGCAGTGGCGGCTTCGTTGACGATGACGATGCCACCGTCACGCGTCGTGTCTTCCTGGATGACGATGCCATCGGCGCCGGCGGGGACCACGCCACCCGTGAAGATCCGCGCAGCTTCACCGGCGGCAAGGGCGCGATCGAAGGGCTTGCCGGCGGCAATCTCGCCGATCACTTTCAGCTTGGCGCCGAGTGTCGCATCGGTTGCGCGCACGGCATAGCCGTCCATGGCCGACATGGCCTCCGGCGGCTGCGTGCGCAGCGAGGCGACGTCACGCGCCAGCACGCGGTGAAATGCGTCCTCCAGCGCGACCATCTCCTCGGGTAGCGCGCCGGCGCCTTCCAGGACCGCAGCCATGGCGTCGGTGAAGGGCATCAGGGCCATCGGCGGATCTCCGAGATTCTTGTGGATGCCCGTCTTAGCGAAGCGGGCGGGGGAGGCAAGCGTCGGCTGTCCCGGTGGGGCTTGGGGATCGTAGCTGAAATCGTTACCAAGGGGGCATGACCGATGGATACGACTTGCCCACCGGCAGCTCATTGCGCTGGCGCAGTGACGTGGACGCGTTGTCGTTCCGTCCGGAGGGGCACGATGGCGTCTGCATGGTGCACCGCCATGCTTTCCGGACCCTGCTGAAGCGCATGCCGACGCCGGGCGATTGCGCAGCGTTTTTCCAGGACCAGGAAGCCGCGTTCCATTTGGCGGCTCACGGCAAGATTGCCCATGCGCGGCTCGCGTCCGGCACCAATCTGCATCTGACCAGCCGGGATCTCGCCCGGGCCATGGCAAAATTGGCGGTCGCATCGCCGGAACAAAGTCGTTAAACTGATCGGTAACTGACGAGGAATCCCATGCAGCAGACCCAGACCGCCCAGCTCTCCACTGCCACCACCGACGTTAATGCCGTCGTGCAGGCCGTTCTCGCCATGGCGCTCGGGCTGTTCATTGTCGGCGTGGTCGGCTTCTCGCATATCAGCGCGGTCCACAATGCGGCGCATGACGTGCGCCATGCCAACGCCTTTCCCTGCCATTAATCCCCGCGACTGACAGCGTCCGCTGAAGACCCATGTCCGTTTTTCGTTCGATCGTGTTCTCGGCAGTGCTCGCCGGAGTCGTTGCTGGTGCGGCTACCACGGCCGTGCAGATGGTTGGCACCGTGAGGCTGATCCAGCAGGCCGAGGTCTATGAGAAGAAGGCCGAGGCGCCAGCTGCGACGTCAGCGCCCGCGCCGGTCGCTACGGGACACGATCACGGCGCGCACCAGCACGCTGCCGCAGCCCATGATCACGGCGGCGAGTGGGAGCCAGAGGAAGGTTTTCAGCGCAACGCCTTCACGGCCGGCGCAAATGTCCTGACGGCGATCGGTTTCGCGCTGCTGCTTGCCGGTATTTTCGCATTGCGTGGCCGCCCCGTGGATTGGCGTGAGGGGCTGTTCTGGGGGCTCGGCGGCTTTGTCGTCTTTGTCGCGGCGCCGGGCCTCGGCCTGCCGCCGGAGGTGCCCGGTCAACCCGTGGCCGATCTGACCCTGCGCCAGACCTGGTGGATCGCCACTGCCTGTGCAACTGCAGCCGGCCTCGGCCTTCTGGTGTTTCGGAAAGCTTCCTGGACGGCTCTGCTCGGCCTCGGCCTGATCGTGCTGCCGCATCTGATCGGTGCGCCGCAGGCGCCAGCCGGTCATACCGAGGTGCCGGAGACGCTGGCACGCAGCTTCGTCGTGGCTGCCGTCATCACCGGGCTGATCTTCTGGGCAATGCTGGGTGTTCTCACCAGCATCGCATATCGGCGTCTCTCGCGCGCCTGAGCGGTCGTGCTTCGGTCTGGCGTATCTAAATTCCAAGCGCCTTGAGCGTGTCGGCCACCGTGTGCGGCGAAGTGACGTGCACGGCTTGTAGGCCACGAGCGCGCGCGCCGGCGATGTTGTCGATGAGATCGTCGAAGAACAGGATGCGCCCGGCCGGTACGCCGATTTCCGCAACGACATGATCGAAGCTTTCGGCGTCCGGCTTGCGCATGCCGATCGACGACGACAGGTAAACGTCGCGGAAATGCCCGAGAAGTTCAGCGTGACGCACCGAGAAATGCGCCACATGTGCCGGATTGGTGTTGGAGAAGGCGTAGAGCGGCCAGCGTCTGGCGGCACGAGGCAGCAGTTCCGCGATGCCCGGCATCTCGCCGACGAAGATTGCATTCCAGCCATCGAGGAATTGCGCTGGTGTCAGATCGATGTCCAACGTTTCGCGAAGATGCGTGAAGAAGGCATCGTCCGAAATTTCCCCACGTTCATGACTCATATACATATCGCCACGCGAGAAGCGGGCGACAATGTCTTCCGGCCGGCACCCGGAGTGAGCGGACCACACCTGCAGGACGCGCGTGAAGTCGATGTCGAGCACAACCCGGCCGAGGTCGAACAGCAGGGCATCGATGGCGGACGCGTCGATCACGGAGGATGAATTCATGTGTGTTCGTTTTTGAATGATGGGCGCGAGCAAGCGAAACTAGCACGGCTTCGTGACGATCCACGATGCGCGATCGAATCATTCTATGTGTGTCGCGCATGGGAGCCCATCGAAACTTGAGTTGCCATGAAACGAAATTGGTTTGATATAAAGCTTTATTGAAAATTGATTTTGCAGATGTGGACCCTATTGGCGCTCGCAATCGTCGTATTCGGTGGTCGTTTTCTGGTGAAGCTCTACGAGCGTCATCTCGATACACAGGTCGGCCCGTGGATTGCGGACGAATTGCAGTCGCATCGCACTGAGCGCCGTCGGCTCGGCTGCCGTTAAGGCTATTGCCGTCGAATTCAGCGGTATTGAGGTTATCGACAAAGTTACAATGCGCATGCGTAGTTACGTATGAAGCATTTACGCTTGGCGATACCCGGCTTGGTAGCGCTGGTATCGCCACGCTCGCCGACCCGGATGTCCCCATCCTCCCGTCCGGTCGTTTGACGTGGTGCCGGGACCGCCGCCAACACTCCCCCATGCACGCGCGCGGTCCCGGTCCATTTTCGCGAAGGCGACGAGAGGGATCCCGATGGCGACAGGCTATAATTTCAGTGCGATGTCGATCGATGCGCTCTGGCAGATTCACGAAGAGCTGCGCATCGTCCTGGCCGCCAAAATGGCGGCGCAGCGGCAGGAGATCGACGAAAGACTACGCGATCTCGATCAGTTTTCCGCGTCTTCGCAGCGCGTGGCGACCGCGCTGCGCCCGACGTCCGGGCCATTCTATCGCAATCCCGATCGCCCGACTCAGATCTGGTCGGGCCGCGGTCTGCGTCCGCGTTGGCTGGTGTTTCAGCTCGCGGCCGGGCGAAAACTCGACGAGTTTCGGATCGAGGCGGATAGCAGCGTCCTCGATGCCGACAAGGAACAGACGCAGAGGCTTGCCTGATCAGTCGATGGCGTTGTCGGTCACCAGATAATGACCCGACTTGCCGCCCTTCTTCTCGACGAGGTGAATGCCCTCGATCTGCACGCCACGTTCCACGGCCTTGATCATATCGTAGATGGTGAGACATGCGACCGATACTGCGGTCAGCGCTTCCATCTCGACGCCGGTGGGGCCGGTCACCTTCACCGTCGCGCGCACCCGGCAGCCCGGCAGCTTCTTGTCGGGTGCGACGTCCACGGTGACCTTCGACAACGCCAGCGGATGGCACAGCGGGATCAGGTCGGACGTCCGCTTCGCCGCCATGATGCCGGCGATTCGCGCCGTTCCGAGCACATCGCCTTTCTTGGCGTTGCCCGAGACGATCATGTCGAGGCTGGCCTTGCTCATGATCACCAGGCCTTCGGCAACCGCGATCCTCTCGGTAGCGGGCTTGGTTGAGATATCGACCATACGGGCTTCCCCGGCAGCGTCGATATGGGTGAGGGCTGGACTCTTGGATTTCGTCTTCTCGGCCATGGTCAGCTTGCCTGGGCGCGTTTGAGCAGGATCTTGGTTGCTGCCGTGACGTCCGCTTGCCGCATCAGACTCTCGCCGACCAGGAAGGTCGAGATGCCGACATGTTCCAGCCGCGCCAGATCGTCCGGTGTGAAGATGCCGCTTTCGCCGACCTTGAGACGATCCTTCGGCATCATCGGCGCCAGCTTCTCGCTGGTCGCGAGCGTCACCTCGAAGGTGCGCAGATTGCGGTTGTTGATGCCGATCATGGGCGAGCGCAGGTTCAGCGCGCGCTCCAGCTCGGCCTCGTCATGGACTTCGAGAAGCACGTCCATTCCATGATCGATCGCCGCGTCCTCGATGTCGCGGGCGAGAGCATCGTCGAGCGCAGCCATAATGATCAGGATGCAGTCGGCGCCATGCGCGCGGGCCTCGACCACCTGATAAGTGTCGAACAAGAAATCCTTGCGCAGCACCGGCAACTTGGTAGCGGCGCGGGCTGTCACCATGAAATCGAGATGTCCCTGAAACGACGGCGTGTCGGTGAGCACCGACAGGCACGCAGCGCCGCCATTCTCATAGGCCTTGGCAAGCGTCGGCGGATCGAAGTCGTCGCGGATCAGACCCTTGGAGGGCGATGCCTTCTTCACCTCGGCGATCAGCGCGAAGTCGCCCTTGTCGAGCTTACGGTGGATCGCGGTCATGAAGCCGCGCGGTGCGGGCGCAGACTTGGCCAGCGCCTCCAACGTGCTGAGCGGCTGCTGCTGCTTCGCCCTCGCGATTTCCTCGCGCTTGTAGGCCTCGATCTTGGTGAGGATGTCGGACATGTCGTTCGGCTCCGTCAGGCGTTGGAGACGGCCACGAGTTGCTTGAGCTTGGCGAGCGCTGCGCCGCTGTCGAGCGACTTCTGGCCCATTGCAACGCCTTCCTTGATATCCTTGGCCTTACCGGCGACGAGCAGCGCCGCAGCGGCATTGAACAACGCAACATCGCGGAACGCGCTCGGCTTGCCGTCGAGAACGGCCTGCAGCGAAACCGCATTGGCCTTTGCGTCACCACCCTTCAGCGCTTCGGCAGTCACATAGGGCAAGCCGGCGTCTTCCGGCTTGATCTCGAAATTGGAGATACGGCCGTCCTCCAGCGACGACACGAAAGTCGGGCCGGTTAGGGTGATCTCGTCAAGACCGTCGGAGCCGTGCACGACCCATGCACGGGCGGTGCCGAGATTTTTCAGCACCTGCGCCAGCGGCTGCACCCACTGCCGCGAGAATACCCCCACCATCTGGTATTTAACACCGGCCGGATTGGACAGCGGGCCCAGCAGATTGAAAATCGTGCGTGTCGCAAGTTCGACCCGGGTCGGGCCGACATTCTTCATGGCGGGGTGATGGGCGGGGGCGAACATGAAGCCGATGCCGGCTTCCATGGTGCAGCGGCTGACATCGGCAGGCGTAAGGTCGATGTTGACGCCGAGCGCGGCCAGCACATCGGCCGCGCCGGATTTCGACGACAGCGCGCGATTGCCATGCTTGGCAACCGGCACGCCGCAGCCTGCAACGATGAAGGAGGCGCAGGTCGAAACATTGACGGAACCCGAACCATCGCCGCCGGTGCCGACGATATCGACAGCATCCACCGGTGCGGTGACGCGAAGCATCTTGGCGCGCATCACTTCCACGGCGCCGGTGATCTCATCGACGGTTTCGCCGCGGACGCGCAGGCCCATCAAGAGGGCGCCCATCTGCGAGGGAGTGGCCTCGCCCGACATCATGCTGTCGAAAGCTGCCGAGGATTCCTCACGCGTCAGCGAGGCGCCGGTCGCGACCTTGGCGATAATTGCCCGAAGATTGTCCATGGGATGCTTCCGAAAGTGATGCGATGACGGCTTGTAGGATGGGTAGAGCGTGAGCGAAACCCATCACGTTCATGTTGCGATGCGATGGGTTTCGCCTTCGCTCTACCCATCCTACAGATCATCGACCGGGTTAGTTATTGCTTGTCGCGCCGGTGGCCAGCGCGAAGGCTTCCTGATTGATCTTGGTGCCGACCTGCTGCTCGAGCTTGGTGATGTACTGAGCCACCAGCTCATCGGTCAGCCCTCGCTGCAGGCTTTCCTTCAGTTTCTTGGCATCATCCGAGGCCATGTCGATGGTCGGAGCGGTGATGTCGGTGATCCGGTACACGATCCAGTCCGACGCGCCGGCACCCGGCGCCTGTCCGGTGGCATCCTTGACGCCACGGAACACGGCCTGGATCACGCCCGGCGACAGGTCCGCCACGGTCGCATCGCGCTTGAACGGTGCCGAGGTCGTCACCTTGAGGCCGGCGCTGGCGGCTTCGTCGGCGAGCTTGGTGCCGCCGTCGAGCTTCTTGACCATATCCTCGGCCTTGGCACGCAGGCGTTTGGTGATCTCGTCTTCCCGCCAGCGGGTTTCAACCTGCGCTTTCACTTCGTCGAGGGTGCGGTCACGCGACGGCGTGATGCCGAGCACGTCATACCAGATGTAACCGCCGCCGACCTGGATGGCGTCGTTGTCCACGCCGACGTCGCTGTTGAAGGCCTGCGAGACAAGATCGGTGCTGGTCGGGAGGCCCGCGACCGGCTGACCGTCCGGGCCGCGGCCCGAACGATCCACGGCTTCGATGGTCACAGCGCTGAGATTCAGCTTCTTGGCGGCATCGACGATGTTTGCGCCGCCACCGCGCTCGTCCTCGACCTTGTTATGCATGTCGCTGACGACTGCGCGGGCGCGCTCAATGGCGAGATCGCGCTTGATGGCCGCGGCTACGCTGTCATAGCTCGGCGTGCTGCCGGCCTGGATCTTGCCGACTTTGACGATGGCGGTGCCGAAGCGGCCTGTGACCGGTTGGCTGATCGTATCCGGAGCTAGCGAGAAGGCGGCATCAGCCACGTTCGGATCGAGAATGCCGGCGCGGGCGACCATGCCAAGTTCGATATCGGCGGGTTTAAGGCCACGCTCCTTGGCAAGATCCTCGAAGGAGAAGCTGTCATTCAGCTTGGCGCGAGCGGCCTGCGCGTCCTCAGCATTCGGGAATACGATCTGTGAGATCTGGCGCTGTTCCGGTGTCGAGATGCGGTCCTTGCGTTCGTCATAGATCTTCTTCGCGTCGTCGTCCGAGACGGTGGACCACTTCGCCATTTCTTCCGGGGTCAGCGCGAGGAAGGCGATCTTGCGATATTCAGGGGCACGGAACTGGGTCTTGCGCTCGTCGAAATAGGCGGCGAGGGCCTCGGGCGAGGGGGGCTCGACAGTGCCGGCCTGGGCGGCGTCGAGCTTCACGTAATCGATGGTGCGCTGTTCGTTCTGATATCGGCTGAGCGCCTCAAGCATGGGTTTTGGCGCATCGACGCCGGTGGTGACGGTGGATGCGATCTGGCGTCGCAGGGAGACCCTGCGCTGCTCGGCGATATAGCGCTGTTCGGTATAGCCGAGCGAGCGGATCACCTGCTGGAAACGGGCGCCGTCGAACTGGCCGTTCATACCCTGGAAGTTCGGGTCCGCCATAATCTGGCGCAGCACTTCCTGATCGGACACGCCAAGACCTTTGCGGCGAGCGTCTTCGTCAAGAGCGGCTTCCGCCACCGCCTGCTGCAACACCTGACGGTCGAGGCCGAAGGCGCGGGCCTGGTCCGGCGTCAATGGGCGGCCGAACTGGCGTCCGATCTGTTGCAGCTTGTCGCTGAACAGCTGGCGGAACTGCTCTGTCGATATATCGGTCGAGCCGATCGTTGCGACCTTCGATTGGGCCGAGCCCTTGAAGGCGTCGCCGATGCCCCAGATGCCGAAGCTGACGATCAGGACGCCCATCACGACGGTCATAATCGTCTTGCCAATCCAATTGGATGACGCTTTGCGCATTCCTCGAAGCATGGGGCCAATCTTGTCTGTCAGGAGGGGAACCGGCTTGCGCCAGCGGCTCGAACCGCGTGCAGCCATCGCCGAATAGGACGCGCATCATAAAGTGGCAACCTCCCCCCCGCAACCGGACGGAAAGGGACGGATTGAAGCGGTTTCAGGCGCTTGGACGGGGTCAGGTGCTCAGTGACCGAGACGTGCGCCTCGGCCGTCGGTTCGGGAACCGGACAAGCGCGGCGCCTGGCCAGCTTGAGCCATCCTGCCGGCTCTGTTAGCTCAGGGGCGTCCTCACATCCTCTCGTTACAGGAAGCACCTCATGACCGACGCCGTTCGTCCGTTGATCGCCGGCAATTGGAAGATGAACGGCCTCAAGGCATCTATGAGTGAGTTCGAAGCGATCCTTCGTAATGCGCCGGAAGTATTGGAGAAAGCTGACCTTTTGGTCTGCCCGCCGGTCACGCTGTTGGCTGCTTTTGCAGCCAAGGCGTCGAGTTTCGGGCAGGAGGGCCGCACGGCGGTCACCGTGGGGGCGCAGGATTGCCACCCGAAGGCCTCCGGCGCCCACACGGGCGATGTGGCGGCAGAGATGCTCGCCGATGCTGGCGCGACCGCCGTCATCGTCGGCCATTCCGAGCGCCGTGCCGATCATGGCGAGAGCGATGCCGTGGTCCGCGAGAAGGCCTTGGCCGCCTGGCGCGCCGGGCTGACGGCGATTGTCTGCATCGGCGAAACACAGGCGGAGCGCGACGCCGGCAAGACGTTGGATGTTTGCGGTACCCAGCTTCAGGGCTCGCTGCCGGACGACTGCACCTCTGGCAACCTGATCGTGGCCTATGAGCCGGTCTGGGCGATCGGTACCGGATTAACGCCGACTGTCGGGGATGTCGAGCAGGTTCATAAGTTTATCCGCGAATACCTCAACCAACGCTTCAAGAATGAAGGACCCTCGATCCGCATTCTCTATGGTGGCTCGGTGAAGCCTTCGAACGCCAAGGAACTGATGGCGGTGCCGAACGTGAATGGCGCGTTGGTCGGCGGCGCCAGCCTGAAGGCGGCGGACTTCCTGGCAATCGCGGCTGGCTGCCCCTAGATCCCCGGGGCAAAGTGGCGGGCGTTCCGTTCAACAAGAGAGGTCTGAGGTTCCCGCCCAAAGGGTTGGCAATTTCGGCCTCCGTCGTGTAGACACCTGCAGATTCAAACCCCGCAAGCGCTCAGACTGCAGCCGGCGATCGGCGCGGCGTGCTTGCGATGGAAGGACACGATGCAAAGCGTCATTATCATTATTCATCTCATGATCGTCGCCGCGCTGATCGGTGTCGTGCTGCTGCAGAAGTCGGAAGGCGGCGGTCTCGGCATTGGCGGCGGCGGGGGCGGTGGTTTCATGACCGGCCGCGGTACGGCCAACCTGCTCACCCGCACCACGGCGTTTTTGGCCGTCGGCTTCTTCCTGACCAGCATGTTTCTGTCCTGGCTGGCGACCTATAACCGCGGTCCGACTTCGATCCTGCCGACCGGCGCGCCGGCCGCCCAGCAGGGCGCTCCGTCGCCGCTGACGGCGCCGACCTCGGGTGGCCTGCTCGACACGTTGAAAAAGGCCGACGAACAGCAGGCTCCGAGTGCGCCGCAGGCGCCGCAATCTCGGTAATTCGCGCGCTAACGCATTGGCGCCATGCAGGATGGACGCTTCCATCCCGCACCGGCAGCCCCCATCAAGGGGCTGCAATCATTTCGGAATTCAAGTCACCCACAGCCTCACCGAATATCGGGCGATGGCTGCGATTCGCTTTGGCGAATCGGCATCAAGGCGTTAAAGGTTAGGTCCCATGGCGCGGTACATTTTCATCACCGGCGGCGTGGTCTCCTCGCTCGGTAAAGGTCTGGCATCGGCGGCGTTAGGCGCGCTGCTGCAGGCGCGTGGCTACAAGGTCCGGCTTCGCAAGCTCGACCCCTATCTCAATCTCGATCCTGGCACGATGTCGCCGTATCAGCACGGCGAAGTCTTCGTCACCGACGACGGCGCCGAGACCGATCTCGATCTGGGCCATTACGAGCGCTTCACGGGCCGTCCTGCCACCAAGAAGGACAACATCACCACTGGGCGCATCTACCAGGACATCCTCACCAAGGAGCGGCGTGGCGACTATCTTGGCGCCACCATCCAGGTGATTCCGCATGTCACCAACGCCATCAAGGAATTCGTGCTCTCGGATAACGAGGGCTACGATTTCGTGCTGGTGGAAATCGGCGGCACCGTCGGTGATATCGAGGGCCTGCCGTTCTTCGAGGCAATCCGCCAGCTGCGCAACGACCTGCCGCGCGGCGACACCATCTTCGTCCATTTGACGCTGTTGCCTTACATCCCGAGCGCGGGCGAGCTGAAGACCAAGCCGACCCAGCATTCGGTGAAGGAGCTGCGCTCCATCGGCATCCAGCCGGATATCCTGTTGTGCCGCTGCGACCGTGACATCCCGGCGGAAGAGCGCCGCAAGCTCGGTCTGTTCTGTAACGTCCGCGAGAGTGCCGTGATCGAGGCACGCGACGTCGACAACATCTATGCGGTGCCCGAGGCCTATCACAAGGCCGGCCTTGACGACGAAGTGCTGGCCGCTTTCGGCATCGCCACGAAGAAGGAGCTTGAGCTCAAGTCGTGGCACACGATCAACGAGCGCGTCCGCAATCCGGAAGGCGCCGTCACCATCGCCATCGTCGGCAAATATACCGGCATGAAGGATGCCTATAAGTCGCTGATCGAGGCGCTTTCGCATGGCGGCATTGCCAACAAGGTGAAGGTCAATCTCGATTGGATCGAGAGCGAGGTGTTCGAGAACGAGGACCCGGCACCGTTTCTCGAACACGTCAATGGCATCATGGTGCCCGGCGGCTTCGGCCCGCGCGGTGCCGAAGGCAAAATCCGCGCGGCGCAGTTCGCCCGCGAGCGCAATGTCCCGTATTTCGGCATCTGCTTCGGCATGCAGATGGCGGTCATCGAAGCCGCGCGAAATCTCGCCGGCATCAAGGACGCCAACTCCACCGAATTCGGCGAGACCTCCGAGCCGGTTGTCGGCCTGATGACCGAATGGCTGCGCGGTAACGAGCTCGAGCAGCGCTCGAAGGCAGGCGATCTCGGCGGTACCATGCGTCTCGGCGCCTATCCGGCGGCGCTGACCAAGGGCAGCAAGGTCTCTGATGTGTATGGCGGCGCCCTGGAAATCTCCGAGCGTCATCGCCACCGCTACGAGGTCAACACCGCCTACAAGGAACGGCTGGAGAAGCATGGGCTGAAGTTTTCGGGCCTGTCGCCGGACGGCGTGCTGCCGGAGATCGTCGAATATGAGAACCATCCATGGTTCATCGGCGTCCAGTATCACCCCGAGCTGAAATCCCGCCCGTTCGAACCGCACCCGCTGTTCGCGTCTTTCATCAAGGCGGCGGCGGCGCAGAGCCGACTGGTGTAATTCTCCACCCTCATCCTGAGAGTCTGACTCGTAAAGCGGTCGAGGTGGTTTTCGACCGCTTTTGCTCGGAACAATGCCCGTTCAGGTGAGGATTTCGATTCTCCGTCCCTCATCCAGAGGAGCCGCGCAGCGGCGTCTCGAAGGATGACGATGGAGCTTCGCCATCTCATGGTTCGATACGGCGCTATGCGCCCATCGCCATGAAGGCCAGGGCCTGATGAACAGTCGGGACACTCAACCGCCGATATAATCGCTCACTGCTTCCGCAAAGCGCAGCGTCAGCTCCGTGCGACCAGCGTCGAGCGGCGCGGCCTGCGACGACATCTTCGCGATCACCAGCTCCTTTGCCGGTTCGACAAAAATGTGCTGGCCGTGAATGCCGAGGCCGAGGGCCATCTGGCGATCTCGGAGCACATACCATTTGCTGCGATAGTGCATCGAGCGGTCGCCGAAATAGGGTGCGAGATCGCCGGCCGACCAGGCTGCGGGATTTCCATTCGCGAGGATGTCGTCGATCCAGGCGGACGGGATGATCGACGTGCCGTTGCGGCTGCCGCCCTGCAGGATCAATTGGCCGACGCGCGCGAGATCCAGCACGGTGGTGCAGATGCCGCCGGCGCAGCGCGGCGCACCGAAACGGTCGACGGTGACGTAGGCGGGATATTGCGCGCCCATCGGCTGCCACAGATGCGCGCTCATCAAATCCGAAAAACGGCTGCCGCTCGCGCGCTCAATAATCCAGCCGAGCAGATCGGAATTCGGCGAGACATAGTGGAAGGGGCCGTTGTCCGGACCTTCGCGATCTCTGAGGCTGGTGAGGAAGCTGCGCAGGTCACTTGGGCTCTCGCCGGGGCCGAGCGGATTCCAGCCGGTCGATTTGCGATATTCGACGATCGGGCCGGAGGTCGCGAGATAGTTCTCGTCGAACCGAAGTCCGACCCGCATATCCAGCACATGACGGACGGTGGCATCGGAATAGACGGAGTCACGCAGTTCCGGAACGATCGATACGATCGGCTGTTCCGGGGAGAGGGCACCTTTCTCGACAAGAATGCCGGCCACAAGGGCAGTCATGGACTTCGACACCGACATCAGGATGTGCGGCGTGTTCGTACTCATGCCGTTGGCATAACGCTCGAAGATCACCTTGCCGCGATGCAGGATGGCGATGCCATCGGTATCGGTCGCGTCGAGCAGCTTGTCGATGGAATAACGGACGCCCTCATGTTCGACAGACAGTGATGAGAGATCGCCCGGGCGAGAGTCCAGCTGCCAGACGTCACCGGGCGCGTTCGGAATATCGGCGGAAGGCACGATGTCGCGAACATGATGAAAGGCCCATTTGCTGTACGGACCGGTTCGCCAATTGGCGAGCGTAACCTGATTTGTCGGGACGGACGGAAAACCAGACATCAGCGCAGATGGCATCAGCAATATCTCCAGCGAACGAAGCAGGGCGCAAAGTCTGGCCGATTGCATCGGAGACGTCGAGAGACATTCATCGCGTGCAATAGGTGGCAGGACGCGGAAGCACAACAGGCATGCGCAGCGGTCGCGCGGTTCGAGCGTTGGCGATGGGGCCCCGGTCTGCTAACGCATCGATGGTCCGAAGGAGATTTCCATGCGCGCGTTCTATCACCCTGATCAGGCGATTCATTCGCCGCAGCAGTTCATGCGTTATGGCCGCTTTGTCCCGATCAAGGACTCGCCCGTTCGCACCGAGCGACTGATCGGCGCGCTGGCCAAGCACGGGATCACACCGGAACAGCCGGGCGAATATGGCACCGCGCCGGCGCTGACAGTGCATACGGCTGCCTATGTGCGCTTCCTGGAGACGGCGTGGGAAAACTGGGCAGCGCTACCGGATCACGGTCCGGAAGTGTGGCCGCAATATTTCCCGTATTGGAGCGGGCGTCCCGAAGAGGCGGCGCGTCGCGATTGCCCGGCGACAGGCTTCATCGCCCAGGTGGGATGGTATCTCGGCGATCTATCGGTGCCGATGGGGCCAGATAGCTGGCGTTCGATCCTGCGTTCGTCGGAAACGGCGGTGACGGGTGCCGATGCCATTCTCGGTGGCGACCGCGCCGCTTACGCGCTCTGCCGGCCGTCCGGTCATCACGCCCGCGCGGATCGCGGCACCGGCTTCTGCTATCTCAACAACAGCGCCATCGCCGCGCAGCGGCTGCGCAGCCGGTTCGGCAAGGTGGCGATCATCGATGTGGACGTGCATCACGGCGACGGCACGCAGCAGATTTTCTATAACCGTCCGGACGTGCTGACGATTTCGGTACATGGCGATCCCACGAACTTCGTGCCGTTCTATACGGGCTATGCGAGCGAGACCGGCCATGGCGCCGGCGAGGGCTTTGATTTCAATCTGCCGCTTCAACCCGGTGCGGGCAGTGCCGAGATGAATGCCGCGCTCGACAAGGCGATCGAACGGGTGCGGAATTTTGGCGCCGAAGCGCTGGTGGTGGCGCTCGGCTTCGATGCCCACCGCGACGATCCCATCGGCATCCTGAAACTGGACGCGAAAGACTTCGGCAGCGTCGGACAAAAGATGCAGTCGCTGGGCTTGCCGACGCTCGTCGTGCAGGAGGGCGGCTACGGCATCGACGCGATCCAGGACTGCCTCGATGCGTTTTTGACAGGATTCAAGAGCGCGTAGGGCGGATGAGGCGAAGCCGTAATCCGCCGGCCGAACTCATAACTGAAACGTCTCGGCGGACTACGTTGCGTTCATCCGCCCTACAGTCGAACTACACTTTCGCGATCTTGCGTAGCGCCTCGTCGATCCTGCTTTGCCAGCCCGGTCCGGTGTCCTTGAAGTATTTCAGGACATCGGCGCTGAGGCGCAGTGAGACGGGGACTTTCGTCGGCGCTTTCTGCGGACCGCGTGTGTTCTTGAATTGAGCCAGAATTTCTGGCGGCAAAACTTCTTCCGGCGGACGTGCCCGGGCGAAATCTTCTTTGGTCCATTCCGGGTCGTCGTCGTCGAACACAGGCTCTTTCAATTTACGGGACATAGCGCCGCATCTCCTTCGCGTGTGCACGTCGCAGGCTGATGGGACGAACAAGGCCGTCGCGGATGGTGAACACCAGATAATAGGCGATGCCGTCGACATACGTGATCTTCATGTCGATATCGATCCACCGCTCCAGCGAGATGTGGTGCTTCTCACGGTTCTTCGCTTCCTTCGCCGGATCGAAGTCGGATATTTTATTGTATATACGATCTGAGTGGCGTCATCAAGTGCGTCACTATGCACAATAAATCTAAGATTGTATATTTATCGCAGGATCCTCATAGGATGAGCGGCGCGTCCCGTAACGGTTAACTTTCGAAAAACACGAACGCCGCCCACACCGACGGATCATCCGCGGCCTTGATCTTGCCGTGCATCGCCTCGATGCGCACCTTGCGCAGCGCGCTGGCGTAGTCGAGGCCGTCGTCCGCCAGCACCTGATAGAACCGTGCCATGAAATTGGCGGTGCCTTCATCGGAGACTTCCCACAGCGTCAGCAATGACCGCCGCGCGCCGGCAATGGCAAGAGCGGTGGGGAGACCTCGGACACTGCCGACGCGACTGGGATCGCCGAGTGCGGTCTGGCAAGCGGACAGCACCACGAGATCGGCAGAGGACAGATCCCAGTTCATCAATTCTTGCGCATAGAGCACGCCGTCATTGTCGTCGCGTTGCGGCGGCCTGCTGAGATTGGGGCGCGAGACGACGAGGCCGCTGCGCCAGAGGGCGTCGGTGCGATCCGTGGCAGTCTTGTAGAAGCCGTGGGTGGCGAGATGGATCAGTGATGCGCCGTTGGCGTCGTTGCGCAGGATGGGCTCGCTGACGCCATCGCCGGAGAGCATCGTGACCTTGAGACTGCGCTTCTTCAGATCGGCTTCGACGGTATCGATTTCGGTCCTGGTCGAGGGCAGTTGATTGGCGGCGCCAGCATAATCGAGGCCGCCGACAACCAGCGCCTTTTTGCCTGCCGTGAGTTTCGTGCCGCGTTCGGCAAAGAACAGGGCGTCGGCACGTGTCATGATGCGGGTGTCATAGATTTCGTCGAGATAGCGGCCGCCGGCATCCTGCAACATCGCGAAGGGCAGGCTGTAAAGCTCGCTGTCGGGCACCAGGAACAGACGCTTGATGTCGGCGAGTTGTGGCTTTAGCGGGCCGAGCAGGGTGTCGTAGAGGCGACGGAACGTCTTGGCGCGATCTGCAGAGGTCACATCGGCACCCAGAAAATTATCGAGCGGGCCGAGATCGACCAGCGTCGGCGCTTTGCCGTGGCAATGGATCACCGCCTGCAGGCGCATCTCCGGCTTCGGATCTATGGGCGTGACGCGGTTGCGACGGCCGCTGACGAAGAAATCGACCAGGGCGTCCGTGCGTTCAAGCTTGTCCTCGATGGTCGGCAACTTGAGATCGGTTGGTGCCTTTTCGCCCATACGCGCTGCGAGCGCCCGGCGGGCCTCCTGCAACTGAACAAGCACTTGCCGCGCATCGTCATCGATCTTGCCGGATGAGAGCAGCTCCTGCTGCTGACCTGACAGGCGCAGCACGGTCTGCGCCAGCGTTCTGGTCGCATCATCGGGGAGACGATCGGCGGTGAGGCGGAGCAGTGTGCGGTCGCCATCTTCCATCGTCTTCCAGCGCGTCACCGCTTCGGCATAGGCCTGTGCAGCGGCGGGCTCCTGCAGGGCATAACGGCCGAATTCATACAGAATGTCGTCGGCGAGCTTGCGCATGGTTTCCGCCACATAGCGATTGCCGGCAGTGCCTACCTCGCGCAGCATCCAGCGGAACGATTGCTGCTCGACATCCTTGAAGGTGGCGAGCGTCTCCTTGTCGCCACGCTTCATCCGCGTCATGGCGACGCCGAGTAGCGCATCGAAGGTCATCGGATGCTGTTTGGCGATGGTCTCCTGCGAGCGCTGATAGGCGTCGATGCGCAGCGCCAAGGCGCGCTCGGTATCGCCGCGCAGCTCATACTGGTCGGCGGCGAGCTGCGCGGTCTTGATGCGCAGGATGTCCGGTGCACCGTTCCAGTCCTTGACGCGGGCCATCGCTTCGAGATCGGCGTTGCTGAGACGACGGTCGGGATGGAAATAGGCCTTTGTATAAGCGATCCAGGCATCGGCTTGCGCCACATGTTCGGAGGTCGGATCGGCCAACGCGGCGGCGGCACGTTTCTGCAGTTCGAGCGCCTTCATCGTTTCGGCCTCGTTGCCCATGGCGAGATGATTGAGCGCGAGATTGGAGGCCGATACCAAAGCCTGAATGCTGCCGAGGCCGTAATGGGCGATGCGCCGTTTCAGCAGCGGCTCGTCGATGGTCGCGGCGACATCGGGATGGCCGACCATACGAAGGGCTTCGGCATAATTGTTCTCGGTGCGCCAGGTCAGCGGCACGCGCTCGCCGAGTGCCTTCCTGGCGTTGAGATAAATCTCTTCGGACAGATTGAGGCCGGCGGCGACGGCGCCATTGTTGGTCAGCACGGTTGCAAGAATATCGCCGCCCGCGATGTCCTCTTGCGAGTTCATACCAAAGATCGCACGCATGCGCTTGTGCGCCTCGGTGGCAACCGGGATCGCGGCCTCATATTGATTGGTGCGGTTGAGGAAACGCGCGTATTCGAACCAGAACGTGGCGGCGGCGCTGTTTGGCTCCTGCGTGGCGCGGGTCTTCGACGCATCGGCAAACAATTCGGACGCGGCCGCATTGTCGCGGCGACGTTCGAACAGGGTAACGGCGTTGAGATAGGCGCGGATCGTCAGGTCGGAATAATTACTGTCTGCGAGAGAGCGCAGCGTCGTTTTCAGGCGCAGGCGCCCGCCATCGCTGTCATCCGCCTGCAATCTGCGAAAGGCGTCGTTGATACGGTCGACGAATTCACGCTCGCTCGGCGCCTTGCGGCTTTGGGCTTGCGCGATATGTGGGATGACTGGCAGGGCGGCAGCGCCCGCTGTGACGGCAAGCGCGATACGGCCGGCAAGGCTTGCGCCCGCAGTCCAGCGAGTTCGAAGGAAAGACATCTGCGATTATTTGCAGCCCGATGTGGTGTCGCCGGCACGGGCCATCGGCTTGCCGTTGACAAAGACTCCAGTGGCGCCCGATGTGGTCTTTGCGCCGCATTCGGTGCTGCCGCCGACCACGGCGACTGGCTTGCCATTGATATAGACGCCCTTCGCGCCTTCGATGATCTTGCCGTCGGTGGTGGTATCGCCGACACGTGCCGCCGGCTTGCCATTCACTGTGACACCCGTCGCACCCGACGTGATCTGGCCGGGCTGCTGGGCTGAGGCTGCGGCAATCAGGGCGGCAACGAAAATCAGGGCAAGGGCGGTATGTCGCATCGTTGTTCCGGGTGCAGTTGCGTCGGGGACGGCATGATGTAAGTCTGTACCGGCGCGGGCAAGAGACGATGCCGCAAAGAGCCATGCGCCAAGGCCCTGGAAAGCCGTCAAAAAGGCAAGGAACCAAATGCGATGATCTATGAGTTGCGGGTCTATCGATGTCTTCCCGGGCGGTTGCCGGCGCTGCTCAAGCGTTTCGAAACTGCGACATTGAAGCTTTGGGAGAAGCACGGCATCCGTCCGGCGGGCTTTTTCACCACGGTGATCGGCGAGTCCAATAACGACCTGACCTACATACTGAAGTGGGAGTCGCTCGCAGAGCGCGAGAAGCTCTGGACGGCTTTCATGACCGATCCCGACTGGATTGCGGCCCGCACCAAGTCCGAGGAAGACGGCCAGATCGTCGGCAATATTGCCAGCCAGTTTCTCGCTCCGACGGCGTTCTCGGCGCTGAAATAGATCTGCCGGCAGCGCGGTTGGGCCGGGCGGCGCGTCCGGCGCAACCCTGACATCCGAATAAGCGGGAGCGAGCCGATCGGGCTTGCATCCCGTCCGGTCCTGCGGTTGATGGTTGCGTTCCCTTCAGGAGACCAGACCGTCTTGACCGCACCAGCTGCCGCCGCGCCCGTCGTTGAACTTGGCTCCGTCCGTTTCGGCAACGACCTGCCGATTTCGGTGATTGCGGGACCATGCCAGCTGGAGAGCCGGCAGCACGCGCTGGAAACCGCGCAGGCACTGAAGGAAATCGCTGCGCGGCTGAAGATCGGGCTCGTCTACAAGACCTCCTTCGACAAGGCCAACCGCACCAGCGCGTCTGCCGCCCGTGGCATCGGCCTTGATGATGCGCTGCCTATTTTCGCGGAAATCCGTGAGACGTTCGGTCTCCCTGTTCTGACCGACGTTCACGAGAACGACCAATGTGCGCGGGCTGCGGAAGTCGTCGACGTGCTGCAAATTCCGGCCTTCCTGTGCCGGCAGACCGACTTGCTGCTGGCAGCCGCTGCCACTGGCAAGGCGGTCAATGTGAAGAAGGGCCAGTTCCTTGCCCCGTGGGACATGGCCAATGTCGTCAAGAAGCTGGTCGGCGGCGGCAACGACAAGGTGCTGGTCACCGAGCGTGGCGCATCCTTCGGCTACAACACGCTGGTCTCCGACATGCGCGCGCTGCCGATCCTGGCGCGCACTACCAAGGCGCCGGTGATCTTCGACGCCACGCATTCGGTGCAGCAGCCAGGCGGCAAGGGCGAGTCCTCGGGCGGCGAGCGTGAATTCGTGCCGGTGCTGGCGCGGGCTGCGGTGGCGGTCGGTGTCGCCGGCATTTTCATCGAGACACATCCCGATCCCGACAATGCGCCGTCGGATGGGCCGAATATGGTACCGCTGTGCGAGTTCGAAGCGCTGGTGAAGAACCTGATGGCATTCGACGCTCTTGCCAAGCAGACGGCCAGGACCTGACGATGCAGCATCGGTTCGCGGCGGCGCGTTGATGCTGCCGCCGGTCATCAAGATCATTGCGCTGGCATCTTTCGCGGCTGCGTTGTCGCAGCGTGCGCTCGATCCGGTGCTGCCGCATGTCGCGGACGATATGCTGGTTACGGTTGCGGTCGCTGCGGGTTTGTCTTCGGCGCTCGCATTCACCTTCGCCATCGTACAGCCTGTACTCGGCGCTGCCGCCGATATGTTTGGCAAGGCGCGGCTGATGATCGTCTGCCTGGTGCTGCTCGGCGTCGCCAGCATTCTCGGTGCGTTGACGACCAATTATTCGTTGCTGCTTGCGACGCGCGTGCTGGCTGGCATCGGGGCAGGCGGGGTGTTTCCGGTGACGCTCTCGCTGACCAGCGATCTGGTCGGCCCGCAACTGCGTCAGGTCGCGCTCAGCCGGGTGATGGCGGGCGCAATGACCGGCACCGTGCTCGGCTCCACGGCGGCCGGCGTGATCGGTGATGTCTTCGGCTGGCGCGGCGTGCTGGTGATTCTCGGCGGCCTCGCGATTGCCGCCTCCGTCGCCGTTGCGTTCGGCTTTAAGGGGGCGGCGATCATCGCGCCGGCGGGCAAAGCCGACTTCGGCAAGCTTGCACGTGGCTACAAGGTGATCTTCCGCAATCCCAACACGCTGATCGTCTACAGCGCTGTGTTTGTCGAGGGGTGCTTCATCCTCGGCCTATTCCCCTACGTGTCGTCGTTCCTCATGGACGGCGGTGTCACCAGCCTGTCGATTGCCGGCCTCGTGATCGCCTGCTTCGCCGTGGGCGGCCTCTTTTACACGATGACGGTCAAGCGCATGCTGGCGCGGCTCGGCATCAACGGCATGATGGTCTGGGGCGGCCTCGTGATCGCGATCCCGCTCGCCACCACCGGCTTCAGCCCGAGCTGGCAGATCCAGGCGCTGAGCATGCTGCTGATGGGCTGGGGATTCTACATGCTGCACGGCTCGCTGCAGATCTTCTCGACCGAGCTGTCCCAGGAGGCGCGCGCCAGCGCGATGTCGCTGCATGCCTGCTGCTTCTTCCTCGGCCAGTCGGTCGGGCCGATCGCCTATGGCTTCGGCCTCGCCCATACCGGCAAGATGCCGACCCTGCTGATGGCGGCGGCGGCGGTGGTGGTGCTGGGCCTTGCGAGCGCCCGGCTTTTGAAGCAACGCAAGCCGGCGGATGCGGGCTAGTCTTGCGGGGCTCTAGCGCGCCTGAGCAAGCATGCCGCCCAGGTTCTCCGGCCAGACGGTGTCCGTCGCTGAGAGCAGCTCCGCCTCAGACCACCAGCGCATATCCGCAATGACGTCGTTCTCTATCGCCGTCCATGCGGCATTGGTCAGCGCGAGTTCGTTCGCTCGCACGACAAAATACTTCTCGCAGCAGAGTACATCCTCGCCGTCTGTTCAACCGTGTTGCTATCCCCGCCCGCGATACGGCGCGACGCCTTGCTCGGGCACCCAGACGCCCTTCGGCAGTCGTCCGGTCTGCCAGAATACATCGATGGGGATGCCGCCGCGCGGATACCAGTAGCCGCCAATGCGCAGCCATTTCGGTTTGATGGTCTCGGCGATGCGCTTGCCGATGGCCACGGTGCAGTCCTCATGGAAGGCGCCATGGTTGCGGAACGAGGCGAGATAGAGCTTGAGCGCTTTCGACTCCACCAGCCAGCCGCCGGGCACGTAGTCAATCATCAGATGTGCGAAATCCGGCTGGCCGGTGATCGGGCACAGCGAGGTGAATTCCGGCGCAGTGAAGCGCACGGTGTAATCGGTGCCCTTTTGCGGATTGGGCACCCTGTCGAGCTGGGCGGCTTCGGGTGAAGCGGGCCATTCCACGGCGCGGCCGAGCTGCAGCTCGGGGGCGGCCTTGGGTGATTTGCGAGGATTTTTTGACATTTAGGTCTCCGTTGCCGCGGTTCTTAGCCAATCCGCCGGCTGCCGTCATCCCAAGCGGGGTTTTCCCGCCCGGCACCATGGGCTAGAAGCACGGCCAACCACCCATCCCCAGCACCAAGAGGGCACCCATGACCGCCATCGTCGACATCATCGGCCGCGAAATTCTCGACAGCCGCGGCAATCCTACGGTCGAGGTCGACGTGGTGCTGGAAGACGGCTCCATGGGTCGCGCCGCGGTTCCGTCGGGGGCATCCACCGGCGCCCACGAGGCCGTTGAGCTCCGCGACGGCGACAAGAGCCGTTATCTCGGCAAGGGCGTGCAGAAGGCTATCGACGCCATCAACGGCGAGATTTTCGATGCCATCGGCGGCATGGATGTGGAGAACCAGGTTCAGCTCGACGAAACGATGGTCGCCCTCGACGGCACACCGAACAAGTCGCGCCTCGGTGCCAATGCCATTCTCGGCGTTTCGCTGGCCGCCGCCAAGGCTGCGGCGGAGTCGCTCGACATGCCTCTGTATCGCTATGTCGGCGGCACCTCGGCGCGCACGCTGCCGGTGCCGATGATGAACATTGTCAATGGCGGCGCCCATGCCGACAACCCCATCGACTTCCAGGAATTCATGATCATGCCGGTGGGGGCCGCGACCTTCGCGGAGGGCCTGCGCTGTGGCGCCGAGATTTTCCACACGCTCAAGGGCGAGCTGAAGAAGGCCGGCCACAATACGAATGTGGGTGATGAGGGCGGTTTCGCACCGAATATCGCCTCGGCCGAAGCTGCGCTGGACTTCGTGATGAGCGCCATCTCCAAGGCCGGCTATAAGCCCGGCGACGACGTCATGCTCGCGCTCGACTGCGCCTCGACGGAGTTCTTCAAGGACGGCAAGTATGTCTATGAAGGCGAAGGCAAGACCCGCAGCATCTCCGAACAGGCGAAGTATCTCGCGCAGCTGGTTGCCAACTATCCGATCGTCTCGATCGAGGACGGCATGTCGGAAGACGACATGGACGGCTGGAAGGAAGTCACCGACCTGATCGGCAAGAAGTGCCAGCTGGTCGGCGACGATCTGTTCGTCACCAACGTCAAGCGCCTCGAGGAAGGCATCAAGGCCGGCCGCGCCAATTCGATCCTGGTCAAGGTCAACCAGATCGGCTCGCTCACCGAGACGCTGAGCGCGGTCGAGATGGCATTCAAGGCCGGCTACACCGCCGTCATGTCGCATCGTTCGGGCGAGACCGAGGATGCGACCATCGCTGACCTCGCGGTGGCGACCAATTGCGGGCAGATCAAGACCGGTTCGCTGGCCCGCGCGGATCGTACCGCCAAATACAATCAGCTGCTGCGCATCGAGCAGCAGCTCGGCTCGCAGGCCATCTATGCCGGCCGCAAGGCTCTCAAGGCGCTCGCGTAAGCTGCGGCCTATCGCGGTTACGATCGCCGCCGCTCGCGGGAACGCGGGCGGCGATTTTCGTTTCGCAGAAGCATTCGATCAATGCAAAACGGCCGAGGCATGGGCCTCGGCCGTTTTTATCCGAGGGAGCAATCCTCTTACTGCGGCGCAGCCGAGACCTGGGCGGGTTTCGGTGCGGCTGGCTTGCGGCGGGCGCCGCCACCGGTGACTGCCAGCACACGGGCGATGGCCTGGCGCTGCAGCGTATCGTCCTTGTCGATGGCGAAATGGTTGGTTGTGCTGCTCTCGTTCACATTGGCGAGCTTGCCCTTGAAGCGCGGGTCGGCGGACACGGCGCGGCCCCAGCCGGCGGGTACGTAATAGTTCACGATCTGCTTCACATTGTTCGGAACCGCATCGGGTGCGACCGGATCGAAATTCACGATCAGCGCCACCGGGATATTGTATTGTGCCAGCTTGCGGGCGACCGAGATGGTGGCGTCGGCGCCGGCCGAGTGGCCCATCAGAATGATCGGTTCGCGATTGCCGGCCTGGTAGCGGGCGATCATGTCGTTCGCTTCGCTGCTCCACAGCGTGTGATTGCTGACCGATGTGGCGACGCCGACGGCCTGCAGTTTATAGGCGATCTGATCCATTCCCAGGGAGAACACGTTCATCAGGCCGCGATACAGATAGACGTGGCCGGGACGGCGAGGCGCGGCCTCGGCGCTGCTGGAACCCGCCAGCGTGACCACAAGGAGGGACGACAGAATCAGCAGAATGGCCGCCGGAGACATCCGTGAAAGGCCCCGAGACGGCCGTTGCGAGCCCTGAAGAACGATCGACATCTTGCTTTCTTTCCAAGGAGAAACTCGTGACATGTTCAGACATAAGCCTGTGGCGTCAATCGCACTCCTGCATCGATTCCCGGAATTGTGATAGGCGCTGTTGCGAAACCGGCTCCGTGTGACCCTGGGGCGACAAAATGTTGCCGAAGGTACCCGTTCGGACAGTGATAGGTTTGTGACGCCGGGCTAATTTGCTATGCAGCGGCGATGGCGATGCGTGATGCAATCGGGAGCGAACAAGCGATGATCGCGCGGCGACACGTCTTTCACATTGGCGGCTACGATCCGATTGAGCCGGACACCCAGCTCGAGCGGTTCCGGAAGTCGCTGGCGACGTTTCAGAAGACCTGGGGCGTTACCGCGAGCGCATCCGGCGCTCCCGAGGTGCGTGAGGTCAGTGCGTCGTGGCCGGCGCGGGCGTCCGGCCCGAACTGGACTACGGACATCACTTACGAGATGCTTCGCTGGGATGATCTCATCAATGAGGACCATTCGCGGGGCATGCTGTCGCGGCTCGGCGCGGCCTTCGTCACGCTCGGTAACTGGCTGGTGACGGGAACCCTGTTCCGTTTCTTCTATGCGAGCTGGAAATATGCCGGCTTCTTTCTGTTCTCATATTTGTGGATCGCTGCCTTTGCTGCGGCTGGCGCTCTGGTTGGTCTTGGCCTGACCTGGCTTTTCGGCATGGCCGGAGCAGCGGCATGGATCGCGGGGGGCGTAGCCGCCGCGGCGGTGTTTACGGCGCTGTTGCAGTATTATGGCTGGCGCAAGCCGATCAATCACGTATTCGACGACTGGATCTTTTCGCGACAATACGTCTATGGCGACAGGCCGAAGATGAAGGCGCGTGTCGATGACTTCGCGAAGACGCTGGTCGCCCGCGCGCAAAAGGCCGATGTCGATGAGATCGTCATTGTTGGCCACTGCCTTGGCGCAGCGCTTGTCATGGAGACTGTGGCGCGGGCGCTGAAGCTCGATCCCGATCTGACCGAGCATGGTCCGACCATTTGCGTCCTCACCGTGAGTGCGACCATTCCGAAATTCGCGCTGCATCCGGCCGGTACCAGCGTGCGCGAGGCCTCGCGTCTGGTCGCCGATACGCCGGCGGTGCGCTGGGCCGAATACCACGCCCGCGACGACGTTATCAGTTTCTACCGCTTCGACCCCGTGACGCTGAAGCGCGTCAGCCGCGAGCGCGGCGACGGTCGGCCGAATATTCGCCGGATCCAGATGCACGACATGATGGGCATGGAGCAGTTCAAGCGCTATCGTTTCAGCTTCATGCGCATCCACTATCAGATGGTGATGGGAAACCAGCAGCGCGCGCCTTATGACTACTGCATGGTGTTGTGCGGGCCGCTGCCGTTCGACGAGATTACGGCGGTCGGCGGCGGCGTCACGCGTTTCGGACCGGATGGGACGCTGCTGGACGCGGCGCAGACAAAACCTGTATCGCATGCGGTAGCGGCTGCGTCCATCGGCGCAGCCTGAGGTCCTGAACGGAAGATCATGACGGCATCTCTTCTCGGCAAATATGTCTGGGCGATCGGGCTCGTCGCCTGGTTCATCATTCGCTATCCCTATGCCCGGAAAGCACGCAAGACCGCGACCGTGCGGGCGGTCGGCTGGAGCCGCGAGCGTGTGCTGCTGGCAGTCGCCGCCATCGGCCTGTTCGTCGTGCCGGTGATCTGGCTCGCATCCGGCTGGCCGGCCGTGCTGAACTACGAACTGAACTACGCCGCCGTCGTGGTCGGCGCGCTGGTTTACGTGTTGTCGCTGTGGCTGTTCCGGCGCTCGCACAAGGATCTCGGTCGGCAATGGTCGGCCAGCCTCGAAATTCGTGACAGTCACCAGATCGTGCGCGCCGGCGTCTACCGCCGCATACGGCATCCGATGTATTCGTCGTTCTGGCTGTGGGGACTGGCGCAGGCCTTTCTGTTGCCGAATGTCATGGCTGCGCTGAGCGGACTGATCGCGATCGCTATCCTGTTCTTCACCCGCATCGACCATGAGGAGCGGATGCTGGTCGAGGCATTCGGCGACGACTATAGGGCTTACATGCGCGAGACCAAGCGCATCATTCCGGGCATCTATTGAGGCGGCGACAGTCCGCGACAAGGGAGACGACCATGACTGCGGACATCACCAAAGGCCTTGAACTGCGTTCGTTGATCAAGAGCAGCGGCGAACTGGAAATCTCCCTGCAGCAAGTCACGATCCCGGCGCCTGGTGCCGACGAGATCGTGGTGCGCGTCGAGGCGGCGCCGATCAATCCGTCCGATCTTGGTTTGCTGCTCGGCGCTGCCGATCCGTCGACCGCGAAGGTGTCGGGTGCGGGCGCTTCTACTGTGGTCACCGCAACGGTTGCGCAGGCCAATATGAAGGCGATGGCCGGCCGTCTCGACGAGTCGATGCCCGTTGGCAATGAGGGCGCCGGGACCGTTGTGAAAGCCGGCTCGTCGCCGGAGGCCCAGGCGCTGCTCGGCAAGATGGTCGCGGTGATTGGCGGTGCCATGTATGCACAGTACCGCCTGATCAAGGCGAAGGAAGTATTGCCGCTGCCGGATGGCACGACGGCGGCCGAGGGCGCGTCCTGTTTCGTCAATCCGCTGACCTCGCTCGGCATGACCGAGACCATGAAACGGGAAGGGCACAAGGCGCTGGTTCATACCGCCGCTGCTTCCAATCTGGGACAGATGCTCAACAAGATCTGCCAGAAGGACGGCATCGATCTGGTCAATATCGTTCGCAGCGAGGCGCAGGAAAAACTGCTGCGCGATATCGGCGCCAAATATGTCGTCAACAGTACGGCGCCGACTTTCGTCGACGATCTCGTTGTGGCGCTGGAGGCGACCGGCGCCACCATTGCCTTCGACGCGACCGGCGGCGGCAAGCTGCAGGGCCAGATCCTGCATGCGATGGAAGTCGCGGCGGTGAAGGCGATGAAAGTCTATAGCCGCTACGGCTCCGACACCTTCAAACAGCTTTACATCTACGGCCGGCTCGAACCGCGGCCGGTGGAATTCATGCCGCCGGGCTTTGCCTGGAGCATGGGCGGCTGGCTGCTGTTTCCCTTCCTGCAGAAGATCGGCAGGGAGGACGCGGCGAAGCTGCGCGCGCGCGTGGTCGCCGAACTCAAGACGACTTTCGCCAGTCACTACACCAAGACCATTTCGCTTCAGGGTGTCCTCAACCTCGACAATCTGCGCGCCTATGCCAAGCGTGCGACCGGCGAGAAGTACCTGATCAATCCGAACATGCCGGGATGACACCTGCTGCCTCATCTGCCGAAGCCGTGAGCGATGGCGCGCGCCTGCTGCTGCGCCATCCGCCTTATCTCTACTACATGGTGTCGCGCAGCTTCTCGCGCTTTGCCTCGCAGATCGCGGCCGTGGCGGTCGGCTGGCAGATTTACGATCTGACCGGCAGTGCGTTTCAACTTGGTATGGTCGGTCTTGCGCAGTTCGTGCCGATGCTGGCCCTGGTGTTCGTTGCTGGCCACATCGCGGATCGCTACGACCGTCGCCGTGTCGTGCAAATCTGCCAGATGCTGCAGGGCGCGACGGCCGTGCTCCTCGCCTGGGGCACTTATGCGGGCTGGATCACGGTGCCTCAGATTTTTGTCGCACTCGTCGTGATCGGTGCGGCCACGGCCTTCGAGGCCCCCGCGGGCTCAGCGTTGCTGCCAGGCGTCGTGCCGGAAGGCCATCTGCAGAAGGCGACCGCACTTTCGACCGGCGTGTTTCAGGTGGCGATGATCTGCGGCCCGGCGCTCGGCGGCTTCGCCTATGCACTGTCGCCATCGACGCCCTATGTGCTGATGGCGGCATTCTGGCTGATCGGCGGCGCGCTCAACGGCGCAATCAAACTCGCCCGCGAAGTGGCGGTGAAGGACCCGCCGAGTTTCCGCACCGTGTTCGCTGGCGTCGGCTTCGTGCGCAGCAATCCGAATATTCTCGGCACCATTTCGCTCGACCTGTTCGCCGTGCTGCTCGGCGGTGCAACGGCGCTGCTGCCGATCTATGCGCGCGACATCCTGCAGACCGGCCCGTGGGGTCTCGGCATCATGAGGGCAGCGCCGGCTGTGGGGGCATTGCTCACCACCATTGTGCTGACGCGCTGGTCGATCAGCCGCCGCGTCGGCATGCGAATGTTCCAGGCCGTGATCATCTTCGGGTTGGCGACGGCGGTGTTCGCGGTCTCGCAATGGCTGTGGTTGTCGGTGGCGGCGCTAGCGATCCTCGGCGCGGCGGATACGGTGAGTGTCGTGATCCGCTTCTCGCTCGTGCAGCTTGCGACGCCCGATGAAATGCGCGGCCGTGTCGGCGCCGTGAATTATCTTTTCATTAACACCTCGAACCAGCTCGGTCAGTTCGAAAGCGGCGTTACCGCCGCGCTGTTAGGCACGGTACCGGCGGCTCTCATCGGCGGCCTCGGGACGGTCGTGATCGCGCTGATCTGGATGAGGCTGTTTCCGACGCTGCGCCAGATGGAACGGCTGGAGTAACGCCGACGCATCGTCGGAACCAGCCGGCGGTTCGCTGGACACATAGAAGGGTTAGCAGAGGGCAGGGCGGCTTCGGTCGCGCTGTCACGTAGTTGTGTACCGCAGGTGCTGTACCGGCTTCGTCCAATGGCGCGATGATGATTTCATGCACTTGCATGCTTTGGCCGAATGGGCCAAGGAAACGCGGCGTCCATTCGCCTTCGGGCGGCAGCCATTTCAGGAGATTTTCATGACTACTCACATCGTTGCCGTCATCGTTGGCAGCCTCCGCAAACAATCGTTCTCGCTCCGCATCGCCCAGGCGCTGGCCAAGCTGGCGCCGGCTTCGCTGAAGCTCAATGTGATTACGCTCAACGACCTGTCGTTCTTCAACCAGGACCTCGAAGCCAACCCGCCCGCCGATTGGCTGCGGTTCCGGGAAACGATCCAGGCATCGGACGCTGTGATTTTCGTCACGCCTGAGTACAACCGCTCCGTGTCGGGCGTCCTGAAGAACGCCATCGATGTCGGCTCGCGTCCCTATGGCAAGAGCTCCTTCCTTGGCAAGCCGACCGGCCTCGTGGCCTCTTCGCCGGGCCCGATCGGCGGTCTCGGCGCCGCGCTGGCCTTGCGTCAGACCCTGCCGGGCATTACCGGCCCGATCATGGGCCAGCCGGAGATCTATCTGAACGCCGTGGCCGATGCCTTCGACGACAACGGCGAGATCATCAAAGAGTCGGTCCGCCCGGTGCTGCAATCCTATATCGACGCCTTTGCCGCCTGGGTCGCGCTTCACAAGAAATAAGCGCCCCGTTACACGCACGGCCCGGTTGTTAGCCTCGCTTTAACCGGGCCGTCGCATTTTCAGGCATGGTCAAACACACTCGCCTGAAATCGGTCCTCACCGGCCTCGTGCTCTATGCGGTGGCGGCGCTGCTGATCAGCTATTTCGGCGTAAACGCCTATACCGGCAAATATGGCCTCAATGCGCGGCAGGAGCTTGACCAGGAGATCACCGCGCTGACCTCCGAGCTCGTTCAGCTCAAGAAGGAGCGAGCCAAGGCCGAGCAGCGCGTCGCGCTGCTGCGCTCCGGCAGTCTCGATCCCGATATGCTTGACGAGCGTGTTCGTTGGCAGCTCGACTATGCGCATTCGCGCGATGTCGTCCGTGTCATCAAGCCTGACTGAAGTCGCAGGGCTTACGAGTCGTTGTGGAGAACAACGCAGCTTTGCATGAACCTGATGGTTAGTACTTCGTCGCCACTTATGGCGATGAAATGACAGCGATGCTCATTTCTATTCCGGAAATTACAAGACAGCCCGCGATCTCGTTCGAATGTTTCAAGCTCTCGCTGCAGTGCGAAATGCACTGTGGCATTCCGCGCGACGCAATCCCTTTCACGGCGCAGGCACTTGGAGTAGGAAGGACGCCACTTCCTCTCTCTCGCATCCGGAATTTTCATGGCCGCAACGAAGAAAAGCGCTCCCGCAGGGCAGGCATCGAGCAATGACGGCAAAGCGTCACCGCCAGAGTTCACCCGTGATCAGGAGCTGCACGCGCTGCGCGACATGCTCTTGATCCGGCGCTTCGAGGAGAAGGCCGGCCAGCTCTACGGCATGGGTGCGATCGGCGGCTTCTGCCATCTTTATATCGGTCAGGAAGCCGTTGTCGTCGGTATGCAGATGGCGCTCAAATATGGTGACCAGATCATCACGGGGTACCGCGATCACGGTCACATGCTTGCTTGCGGCATGGACGCCAATGGCGTGATGGCCGAACTTACGGGGCGCCGCGGCGGCTACTCGAAAGGCAAGGGCGGCTCGATGCATATGTTCAGCCGCGAGAAACATTTCTACGGCGGCCACGGTATCGTCGGTGCGCAGGTCTCGCTCGGCACCGGCCTCGCATTCGCCAACCGCTATCGTGAGAACGACAACGTTTCGGTCGCTTACTTCGGCGATGGCGCATCGAACCAGGGACAGGTCTACGAGAGCTTCAACATGGCAGAGCTCTGGAAACTGCCTGTGATCTACGTCATCGAAAACAACCGCTACGCCATGGGCACCTCGGTGGTGCGCTCGTCGGCGCAGACCGATTTCTCCAAGCGCGGTGTGTCGTTCAACATTCCGGGCGAGCAGGTCGACGGCATGGATGTCCGCGCGGTGAAGGCTGCTGCCGACAAGGCCGTCGCCTGGTGCCGCGCCGGCAAGGGGCCGTACATTCTCGAAATGCAAACCTATCGCTATCGCGGCCACTCGATGTCCGATCCCGCGAAGTATCGTACGCGCGAGGAGGTCGAGAAGATCCGCCACGACCAGGATCCGATCGAGCAGGTGCGTAATCGCCTACTGGAGTTGAAGGTCAGCGAGCAGGACCTGAAGGCGATCGACGCGGAAGTGCGCGAGATCGTCAATGCGTCAGCCGACTTCGCACAGAACGATCCCGAGCCGGATGCGTCCGAACTCTACACCGACATCTACCGCTAAGAAGCGCGCAAGCAAGAAGCGATCCGGAGTTACTATGGCAATTCAAGTGCTGATGCCCGCGCTGTCCCCCACGATGGAAAAGGGCAACCTTTCGAAGTGGCTGAAGAAGGAAGGCGACACCATCAAGTCCGGCGACGTAATCGCCGAGATCGAGACCGACAAGGCGACGATGGAAGTCGAAGCGACCGATGAAGGCACGCTCGGCAAGATCTTGGTGCCGGAAGGCACCGCCGATGTTGCGGTGAATACGCCGATCGCGACGATCGTTGCGGAAGGCGAAGATGCGAATGCTGCAGCTGAGCCCGCCAAGCAGCAGAAGGCCGCGGAATCCGCGCCGCCCGCCGATCAGGCCAAGACGCCCGAAGCCAACACCGCCGCAGCGCCGCGCGAGGAACCGAAAGGCACCAAGACGCCCGAAGCGCCGAAGTTCGAGTTGTTGCCCGATCCGGATATTCCAGAGGGCACCGAGATGGTCACCATGACCATCCGCGAAGCGCTGCGTGACGCCATGGCGGAAGAAATGCGCCGCGACGGCGACGTGTTCGTGATGGGCGAGGAAGTCGCCGAATATCAGGGCGCCTACAAGGTCACCCAGGGCCTGCTGCAGGAATTCGGTGCCCGCCGCGTCATCGATACACCGATCACCGAGCACGGCTTTGCCGGCGTCGGCGTCGGTGCGGCCATGGCCGGCCTGAAGCCGATCGTCGAATTCATGACCTTCAACTTCGCGATGCAGGCAATCGACCAGATCATCAACTCCGCCGCCAAGACGCTGTATATGTCCGGCGGCCAGATGACCTGCCAGATGGTGTTCCGCGGCCCCAACGGCGCGGCTGCCCGCGTGGCCGCCCAGCACAGCCAGGACTATTCGGCCTGGTACTCGCAGATCCCCGGCCTCAAGGTGATCGCGCCGTCGAATGCTGCCGATTACAAGGGCCTGCTCAAGGCTGCGATCCGCGATCCCAATCCGGTGATCTTCCTCGAGCACGAAATGCTCTATGGCCAGACCGGCGAGGTGCCGAAGCTCGACGATTACGTGCTGCCGATCGGCAAGGCGAAGGTCGTGCGCGCCGGCAAGGATGTCACGCTGATCTCGTGGTCGCATGGCATGACCTACACGCTGAAGGCCGCCGAAGAACTCGCCAAGGAAGGCATCGAGGCGGAGGTGATCGACCTGCGCACGCTGCGTCCGCTCGACACTGAGACGATTATTGAGTCGGTGAAGAAGACTTCGCGTGCCGTCTGCATCGAGGAAGGCTGGCAGCAGAACGGCGTCGGCGCTGAAATCGCTGCGCGCATCATGGAAAACGCGTTCGACTACCTCGATGCGCCGGTCGCGCGCGTATCGGGCAAGGACGTGCCGATGCCTTACGCCGCCAACCTCGAAAAGCTCGCGCTGCCCTCGGTGGCCGAGGTCGTCGCTGCCGCCAAGGCCGTCTGCTATCGCTAACGCTTGAGGGAGCCGACATGGCCGGTCCGAAGGAACAATCGCTGCCGCCGGATGTCGAGGGACGCGAGGACGCAACCGAAGTGTTGCGTGCCTTCGTCGTCGATGGCGGCTTGTCGATCGCGTTCATGCGCGCCTTCGAGGACCCGGAAATGTGGGGCCTGCTGCTGGTCGATATTGCGCGCCACGCTGCGCGCGCCTATGGGCGCGAGAGCGAATTCACCGAGGACGAGGCGCTGCGCCGCATCGTCGATATGTTCGAAGCCGAGATTGCTCGTCCGACCGACACGGGCGCCACCACGCCGCGGTCGCAACAAGGTCACTGACAATGCCGATTAACATTCTGATGCCTGCGCTGTCGCCCACGATGGAGAAAGGCAATCTTGCCAAGTGGCTCAAGAAGGAGGGCGACGCGGTCAAGTCCGGCGACGTGATTGCGGAGATCGAGACCGACAAGGCGACGATGGAGGTCGAAGCCGTCGACGAAGGCACGATCGCAAAGATCCTGGTTCCGGAAGGAACGGCGGACGTGCCGGTGAACGATGTCATCGCAATCCTCGCTGCCGATGGCGAGGACGTGAAGGCTGCGGCGAGCGGCGGCGGTGCGTCGAAGCCGGAAGCCAAGACTGAGGCCAAGCCGGAGCCCAAGGCGGAAGCGAAATCCGAAGCGAAGCCGGAGCCAAGGGCCGAGGCGAAGCAGGAGGCGCCGAAGCCCGCTGCTGCGCCAGCTCAAACTGCTGCAGCCAGCAACGGTGTGCGCGTATTCTCGTCACCGCTGGCACGTCGCCTCGCCAAGGAGGCCGGCATCGAGCTTGGCCGCATCAACGGCACCGGTCCGCGTGGTCGTGTGGTCGCGGCGGACGTCGAGAAGGCGAAGACAGGCGGCGCGTTGAAGGCGCCGCCTGCAGGCGCCGCTGCTGCGACTGGCGCAGTCGGTGCGCCCGCAATGTCGGATCAGGCGATCCTCGGCCTGTACGAGGAAGGCTCTTACGAGAGCGTGCCGCATGACTCCATGCGCCGCACGATCGCGCAGCGTCTCACCGCTGCCACCAATTCGATGCCGACTTTCTATCTCACCGTGGATTGCGATCTCGGCAAGCTCACCGCCGCGCGCGAGGAGATCAACGCTGCGGCGGGTAAGAATGCCGACGGCAAGCCGCTCTACAAGCTCTCGGTGAACGACTTCGTCATCAAGGCGATGGCACTCGCCCTGCAGAAGATTCCGGAAGCCAATGTGTCGTGGACGGAAGCTGCGATGCTCCGTCACAAGCATTCGGACATCGGCGTCGCCGTGGCGCTGCCGTTTGGCTTGATCACGCCGATCATCCGCCAGGCCGAAATCAAGACGATCTCCCAGATCTCCAACGAGATGAAGGATCTCGCCGCGCGCGCCAAGGCGAAGAAGCTGAAGCCGAACGAATATCAGGGCGGCTCGTCCTCCGTGTCGAACCTCGGCATGTACGGCATCAAGGATTTCACCGCGGTGATCAATCCGCCGCAGTCCTCGATCCTCGCCGTTGGCACGGGCGAGGAGCGGGCGGTGGTGCGCAACGGCCAGATCGTGGCCGCGACCATGATGAGCGTGACGCTCTCCTGCGACCACCGCGCCATCGACGGCGCGCTCGGCGCCGAGCTGATCACGGCTTTCAAGAAGCTGATCGAAAATCCCGTGATGATGGTGGTGTGATCTCAGCCGTCATTGCGAGGAGTGGAGCGACGAAGCAATCCAGAGGGCTGCAAGTAAAGAACTGGATTGCTTCGCTTCGCTCGCAATGACGACCGAAGCGATCATCGAAATACAGACAGGCGAACTCCCATGTCCGACAATTCTTTCGACGTCGTCGTCATCGGCTCCGGTCCCGGCGGCTATGTGACGGCCATTCGTGCCGCGCAGCTCGGCTTCAAGACGGCCATCGTCGAGAAGGCCTATTTCGGCGGCATCTGCAACAACTGGGGCTGCATCCCCACCAAGGCGCTGCTGCGCTCGGCGGAGATGTATCACGCCTTCCAGCATGCCAAGGATTACGGCCTGTCGGCCGACAACGTCTCCTTCGACATCAAGGCCGTGATCGCACGCTCGCGTGGGGTGGTGAAGCGCCTCAATGGCGGCGTCGAGTTCCTGATGAAGAAGAACAAGGTCACCGTGATCTGGGGCGAAGCCACGCTGGACGCGCCCGGCAAATTCTCGGTGAAGAAGTCGCAGGTCGAGGCGCCGAAGGGCGCGCTGGGCGAGGGCAGCTACACCGCCAAGCACATCATCGTCGCCACCGGCGCGCGCCCGCGCGTGCTGCCGGGCCTCGAGCCCGACAAGAAGCTGGTCTGGACCTACTTTGAGGCGATGAACCCGGACAAGATGCCGAAGTCGCTGCTGGTGGTCGGCTCCGGCGCCATCGGCATCGAATTCGCGTCGTTCTATCATTCCTTCGGTGCGGAAGTGACGGTGGTCGAAGTGCTGCCGCAGATCCTGCCGGTGGAAGACGCCGAGATTGCCGCCTTCGCCCGCAAGCAGTTTGAAAAGCAGGGCATCAAGGTCCTCGCTAATACCAAGGTCACGAAACTCGACAAGAAGGCCGACAGCGTCGTCGCCACCATCGATGACGGCAAGAAGCCGGTGACCCAGGAATTCGACCGCGTGATCTCGGCGGTCGGTGTGGTCGGCAATATCGAGGGTATCGGTCTCGAAAAGCTCGGGGTGAAGACCGAGCGCGGCTGCATCGTCATCGACAAATACGGCAAGACCAATGTCCCCGGCATCTATGCCATCGGCGATGTCGCCGGTCCTCCGATGCTGGCCCACAAGGCGGAACATGAAGGCGTGATCTGCGTCGAGGCCATCAAGGGCCTGCATCCGCATCCGATGGATAAGAGCCTGATTCCAGGCTGCACCTATTGCCACCCGCAGATCGCATCCGTCGGCCTTACCGAAGCCAAGGCCAAGGAAGCAGGACGGGATATTCGCGTCGGCCGATTCCCGTTCGTGGCAAACGGCAAGGCCATCGCCCAGGGCGAGGACCAGGGCATGGTGAAGGTGATCTTCGACAAGAAGACCGGCCAGCTGCTCGGCGCCCACATGGTCGGTGCCGAGGTCGTCGAGATGATCCAGGGATTCGTGGTCGCGATGAACCTGGAGACCACGGAAGAAGAGCTCTTCCACACCATCTTCCCGCATCCGACCATCTCGGAGACGATGAAGGAAGCGGTGCTTGACGCCTATGGGCGCGTGCTGAACACCTGAGCCAGCCGCTGTCATTCCGGGGTCGCTGCAGGCACGGACCGGAATGACGCCACTGATCAGGGTTGCCGCTGTGCAACGCCTGTGTCTCCGGTGCAACAGTTCCCCAACATTTAACCCTTTCAGGCGGCGACCCTTGCAACCGCCGCTATTTGGCCACACGCCTTCGTGAGATCATTTCTCATCAGCCAGCAAGGCTGAAGCGCTCCGGATCGGCGGGATGTCAGAGGGATTGTCCCGGATCCTTGGAGCGGCCTGAGAACCAGGTTTGCGATGGACGTCGGGACGAACATCATGTCGCATGTGCCGGGTCGCCAATGGGCGACAGGTGAACAGCGGTCGTTCGTCATCGGGCGCAGTGCGATATCCCGCTCTTTCAAAATCTTCAAAAAGACTCCGTTTATCTCCGGTTTGCACTCAGTCAGCCGTGATGTCGTCAAAGACATACCGGAATTTGTCAGTACCCCGTTGCTGACAACGACAAGACTCGATCAGGACGTCCCGCATGGCCTCGCCGGCGCGGGGCGGGTGATCCCGGAGAGCTCGACGGCCGTGAAGCCATGTCCCCACCAGAGCGTCTTGCGTTCTGCCGACCAATGGGTCGTCGCCCAGGACGATGTCGTCGCAGGGAGTGGAAAGCGGATAACGGTGCTGTCGTTCGTGATGGGGATTTCTAACGAAAAGTTGACTGACGGCGGATTTGATGCGCGCCCGTCCAAACGCGTGGCTTGCGCGACCAACCACGCGTCGGGAACGCATGAGATTTTCACGAAGCGAGCGGCCTTTCCCAGTGCGGGCGCCTCGAGCCTTTCGAGCGGCGACCTTGAGAACCATAGTGATGCGGATATTTGAGCGTATTGTTTTCGTGACATTGGCTTGGAGCGCGGTCGTTGCAACGGGGCCCGCTCTGGCATTCGACGGTTCGCCGGTCGGCGGCAGTGACGCCGCGCCGTCCGCGGTTCCAGTGATGCCTGGCATGTCCGCCCCGATAGCCAGAAAGCCGGCTGCGAAAGCGGACAACTCGCTGACCGCCCTGCAATATGCCGCGGAAGGCGGCCATCCCATCGCCCAATGGAAGCTCGGCCGGATGTATGCCGACGGCAATGGGGTCGCTCAGGACGATCTGCGCGCGTTCGAATATTTTAGCCGCATCGCCAATGCTCATGCCGAGGATTCGCCATCGGCGCCGCAGGCGGCGATCGTTGCGAACGCCTTCGTGGCGCTCGGCCGTTACTATCTCGACGGCATTCCGAATTCGAAGATCAAAGCCGATGCCGAACGCGCGCGCGAGATGTTCTCTTACGCCGCGTCCTATTTCGGCAATGCCGACGCGCAGTACGATCTGGCCCGGCTCTATCTGAAAGGCATCGGAACGCCGCGCGATGCCAAATATGGCGTGCGCTGGCTCGGTCTCGCCGCGCAGAAGGGACAGCATCAGGCGCAGGCGCTGCTCGGCCAGATGCTGTTCAACGGCGATATGCTACCGCGCCAAATGGCCCGCGGCTTGATGTGGCTGACGCTGGCCCGTGACAATGCCGGTCCTGAAGACACCTGGATCCGCGAAAGCTACGCCAAGGCCATCGCCAAGGCCTCCGAAGACGACCGGGCCATGGCCCTGCAGATGCTCGAGCACTGGGTACAGGGCAAGCGGGACTAAACCTCGATTGCAGGCGGCTAAGCTGCTTCCAGATCGAGATCGACCCAGACCGGGACGTGGTCGCTCGGCTTCTCCCAGGCGCGCACATATTTGTCGATACCGACATCGATCAGGCGATCGCTGGCCTGCGGCGACAGCAGCAGGTGGTCGATACGAATGCCCCAGTTCTTCTGCCAAGCGCCAGCCTGGTAGTCCCAGAAGGTGTACTGGCCGCTCTCGTCGGTGACCGCGCGCAGTGCATCGGTCATGCCGAGGCCGAGCAGGGCCTGGAAGCTTTCGCGGGTCTCGGGTTTGAAAAGGGCGTCGTTGATCCAGGCGGCGGGATTGTGGACGTCGCGGGCGGCGGGGATCACATTGAAGTCGCCGGCGAGGATCAGCGGCTCCTCGGTCTTGAGGCGGTGCTTGGTGAATTCGCGCAGCCGCTCCATCCAACGCAGTTTGTACGGGTATTTCTCTGTGTCCACCGGATTGCCGTTCGGCAGATAAAGACAGGCGACACGCACCACCCCGGTTTTCAGCGACACCACGCCCTCGATGAAGCGCGCATGCTCATCCAGATCGTCGCCGGCGAGGCGAGGGGTAGCCTCATCGAGCGGATGTTTCGAGAGCAGGGCGACGCCGTTGAAGGTCTTCTGCCCGTGGGTGACGACGTTGTAGCCGAGGGCTTCAATGGGCTCACGCGGAAACGCGTCGTCCACGCATTTGATCTCTTGCAGGCAGACGATGTCGGGCTGACATTCCTGTAGCCAGGTCACCAGATGATCCAGCCGCTGGCGGATGGAATTCACATTCCAGGTCGCGATTCTCATCTGATGGGATTCCAGTAACAACAATGGCAAAATTGCGTCGGGGTGGCATACCATCACCTGCGGCGTCATGATACGCTTTAAGCTTAAAGTGCACAGGTGCAGAGACACAGCCAGGGACGGAAGCCGGGGAGCGACACCCGAACTTCGGCCAAAAGACTGTTACAGCTGACGAAGGCCATATGAAGAAACAAACGCTGATCGCTCTTCTCTTCATCGGAGGCGCCGCCGTCGCTGGCTATGTCACGCGATCCCAGTGGATGGGTGGCGATAAGGCGCCAACACAGGCGCGAGCACGCGTTGTGGCCGTGGAGCTCGCCAAGGCCGAGCGCAAGCCGGTGCCGGTCGATGTCGATGCCATCGGCATGGTGACACCGATCTCTTCGGTGGCGTTGAAGTCACGGCTCGAGACCACCATCACCTCGGTGCATTTCGAAGATGGCGCCAGGGTAAACGAGGGCGATCTCCTCTTTACCCTCGACTCGCGCCAGATCGACGCCCAGATCGAGCAGGCTGAAGGTACGCTGGCGCGCGATCAGGCCCAGCTCGCCGGAGCCGAGCGTGACGTTCGTCGCTTCGCCGACCTGATCGGGAAGGGCGCGACAACCCAGGTCAGCCTAGATAATGCGAAAACGCAGTCGGACATCCTGGCGGGCACCATCAAGGCCGATCAGTCCGCTCTCGACAATCTCAAGGTCCAGAAGAGCTACACGACAATCCGTGCACCGTTCTCCGGCCGGATCAGCGCTGCCAATGTGAAGATCGGCAATTTTGTGCGCCCGGCCGACACCGCGCCGCTCGCCACCATCAACCAGATGGCGCCGGTCTACGTGACCTTCACCGTGCCGCAGCGTGTGCTCGCCGATCTGCGGGATGCCATGGCCGCCGGGACCACCAGGGTGATCGCGACCATTCCGAACAGCGAGCGGTCCGAAACCGGCACGGTTGCCATGATCGAGAATACCGTGGACTCCACCACGGGCATGGTCACGGTTCGCGGCATCATGAACAACGCCAGCGAGATCCTGTGGCCCGGCATCCTGGTGCAGACCAAGCTGATCATCCGTGTCGAAGAGGGAGTTGTGGTGCCCACGGTTGCAGTGCAGCGCAGTCAGACCGGCAATTTTGTGTTCGTCGTGAGGGATGGCAAAGCCCAAATCCAGCCGGTGGAAGTGGACCGTACTTTCCAGGGACAATCGGTGATCACGACCGGCCTGTCCGGCGGCGAGGATGTGGTTGTGGATGGACAATTGCTGCTGACTCAAGGCACGCAAGTGGAAGCCCGCAACCGCAAGGCCGGGGCTTAGGCCATGACGCTGTCGGAGCTCTGCATCCGCCGGCCGGTGATGACGACGCTCATCACCGCAACCATTATCGTTTTCGGTATTTTCGGTTTCCGCCTGCTGCCGGTCTCGGCGCTGCCGAAAGTCGACTTTCCGACCATCGCGGTGACCGCGACGCTGCCTGGCGCCAGCGCCGATACGATGGCCGCCTCCGTCGCCGGCGTCATCGAACGCCAGCTCTCGACCATTGCTGGCATCTCGTCGATGTCGTCGTCGTCGTCGCAGGGGACAACCCAGATCACCATTCAGTTCGATCTCAACCGCAGCATCGACGCGGCGGCGCTGGATGTGCAGACGGCGCTGACCATCGCGCAGCGGCGATTGCCGATCGAGATGACGATCCCGCCAAGTTTCCGCAAGGTAAATCCTGGCGACTTCCCGATCCTGTTTATTTCACTGAGCTCGTCCACTCTTCCGCTGTCGTCGGTGAACGAATTCGGCGACATCACCATCGGTCAGGCGCTGTCGCAGATTCCAGGCGTCGCGCAGGTGCTGATCTATGGCACGCAGAAATTCGCAATCCGCGTTCAGGCCGATCCGGAAGCCGCCGCCGCCCGTGGCCTGTCGCTGGAGGACATCCGCACCGCCGTGGCGCGTGCCAATTCCTCGACGCCTGTGGGAACACTGAACGGTCCGAAGCAGGACATCTCCCTGCAGGCTTCGGGGCAAATGACCAAGGCGGCCGATTATAGCCAGATCGTCGTCGCCTGGCGCAACGGATCTCCGGTCAAGCTCAACGAAGTCGCCAAGATCTACGACGCGGTCGAGAACGACAAGGTCGCGACCTGGCTGAACGGGCAACGTGCCATCGTGCTCGCGATCCAGAAGCAGCCAGACGCCAACACCGTCGCTGTGGTTGATGCCGTGCGCGAGCGCCTGCCATCGCTGCGTGCGCAGATCCCGGCCTCGGTCGAAGTCAATACGATGATGGATCGCTCGGTCTCGGTCCGCGAGGCCGTTGCCGACGTCGAAGAGACGCTGATGATTGCCGTAGTGCTGGTCATCATCGTGATCTTCCTGTTCCTGCGCTCGGCATCGGCGACCTTCATCCCCGCGCTGGCGGTGCCGATTTCGATCCTCGGCACCTGCGCCGTCATGTATATGCTGGATTACTCCATCAACAACATGACGTTGCTGGCGTTGACGCTGTCGGTCGGCTTCGTGGTCGACGACGCCATCGTCATGCTGGAGAACATCGTGCGCCATATCGAACACGGCATGAAGCCGTTCGAGGCGGCGCTGAAGGGCGCGCGCGAGATCGGCTTCACGATCATCTCGATCACGTTCTCGCTGATCGCTGTGTTTATCCCGGTGCTGCTGATGGGCGGCATCGTCGGCCGCGTGTTCCGCGAATTCGCCGTCACGATCTCTGTGGCTATCATCGTCTCCGGCTTCGTGTCCCTGACCTTGACGCCGATGCTGTGCGCCCGTGTCCTCAAGGCGCACGATCCCGATCACAAGGACAATATCGTCCTGCGCCTGTTCGAGCGCATGTTTGCCGCGTGGCTGCGCGGCTATGAATGGACCCTCGATCGCGTGCTGGCCTACAAGGCGGTCATGCTGATGGTGACCTTCGCCACCCTGGGCGGCACCATCTGGCTTTACATGGTCGTGCCGAAGGGATTCTTCCCGCAGGAAGATACGGGTTTTCTGACCGGCATCACGGAAGCCGCCACCGACACGTCGTTCGAAGCCATGAAGCTGCGCCAGCAGGCACTGGTCGACGTTCTCAAATCCGATCCGGCCGTCGACTATATCAATTCGACTGTCGGTTCCGGCGGCCCCAACGCGACCGCCAATTACGGTCGCCTGTTCGTTGCACTGAAACCAAAGAAGGAGCGCGATGCGGCGCCCGTGGTGATGGCGCGGCTGCGCCAGAAGGCGACGGCGGTGCCTGGCCTGCAGGCCTTCTTCCAGAGTATCCAGAATCTCAATATCGGCGGCCGCCTGTCGAAGAGCCAGTATCAATACGTCCTGCAAAGCAGCGACACCGAGCAGCTGTACCGCCTCGCGCCGGACATGCGGGAGGCGATCTCCAGGGTGCCGGGCCTGCTGGACGTGACGACGGATCTCTATATCAAGAACCCGCAGATGACGGTCGATATCGACCGCGAAAAGGCTGCGGTCTACGGCATCACCGTCGATCAAGTGCGCAACCAACTCTACAATGCCTTTGGCGCGCGTCAGATCGGCACGATCTATACGCCGACCAACGACTATCAGATCATCCTCGAGGCGCAGCCACAGTTCCGCGTCGATCCGAGCGATCTCTCCAAGCTCTATATGAAGACCGCGGCCAACCAGACCATTCCGCTGAGCGCGGTGGCGAAACTGGTGCCCACGGTCGGCCCGTTGCAGATCAACCATCAGGGCCAGCAGCCTGCCGTGACGATCTCCTTCAACCTGCAGCCCGGCTATTCGCTCGGCTATGCGGTCGATCAGATCACGAAGATCGAAAGCGACAGCAAGCTGCCGGTGACGATCGCGACAGGTTTCTCCGGCACCGCGCAGGTGTTCCAGGATAGTTTGCGCGGGCAGGGCGTGCTGATCCTCGCTGCCGTCTTCGCGGCCTTCGTGATCCTCGGCATCCTCTATGAGAGCTTCATCCATCCGATCACCATCATCTCCGGCCTGCCGTCGGCCGGCATCGGCGCCATCCTGACGCTGATGCTGTTCAAGATGGAGATGTCGGTCATCGCCATGATCGGCATCGTCATGCTGGTCGGCATCGTCAAGAAGAACGCCATCATGATGGTTGACTTCGCGCTGGAGCGCCGCCGTGTCGGCCTCTCGGCAGAGCACGCCATCCGCGAAGCCGCGCTGTTGCGTTTCCGCCCCATCATGATGACCACCTTCGCGGCGATCTTCGGCACGCTGCCGATCGCCATCGGCGCGGGCGCCGGTGCCGAACTGCGCCAGCCGCTCGGTGTCGCCGTGGTCGGCGGCCTCTGCCTGTCGCAATTGCTGACGCTGTACATCACCCCGGTGATCTACATCTATCTCGACCGCATCGATCGCAAGCTGAAGCGGAAGCTGCAGCCGCAGATCGAGGACGACGAGGTTGACGGCCGTCCGCACGCCGTCGCGGCGGAGTGATCTCATTTCGTCGGATGGGTTGAGCGCAGCGATACCCATCGCCACTTGCGCAAGTTTCGATGGGTATCGCTTTCGCTCAACCCACCCTACGTACGTCACCCGACCGTACCGGACAGGAGCATCACCATGTCGATCAAGGTCCTCTGCGCCGCAGCCGGCTTTGTGCTGCTGCTCGCCGCTCCCGCGCGCGCCAATGAGCCGATCGAGATCTTCGACGCCCACATGCACTATAACTGGGAGCCGAAGCCGTATTATCAGCCGGACGAGGTGCTTGAAGTCTTCAAGCGCAATCGTGTCACGGGCATCCTCGCCACCAGCCGTCCGAACACCGGCACGCATGTGCTGATGGACAAGCAGACGGAGGGCAAGGCGAGCGGTCTGCAGGTGGTGCCGTTCATCCGGCCCTATCGCATCCGCGCCGATATCGGCTCGTGGTTCAACGATCCCGTGATCTTCGATCTCGTGCAGGAAGAGTACAGGCGCGGCTATTATCGCGGCGTCGGCGAATTCCATCTGACCGGCAAGGCCGCCGATACGGAGATGGTGAAGAAGACCGTCGATTTTGCCGTCGAGAAGAACCTCTATCTGCACGCTCACGCGGATGCCGAAGCCGTCGAAATCCTGATGCGCCACAATCCGAAGGCGCAGATCATCTGGGCCCATACGGGCTTCAGTCTCGGCCCCGATCGCGTCGCTGCGATGCTCGCGAAATATCCGAAGCTGTGGGGGGAACTGTCCTATCGCAGCGGCATCGTCGATGGCGGCGGCAAGCTGACGCCGGAATGGCGCCGCCTGTTCGAGACCTATCCCGATCGCTTCCTCGTCGGCTCCGACACCTGGGTGCCGGAGCGCTGGGCGAGCTATGACGACATCATGGCCGGCTATCGCGCCTGGCTGGCGCAATTGCCGCCGGCGATCGCGAAGAAGATCGCCCACGGCAATGCGCGAGCGCTGTTCGCGGAGAAATAGAGCATGATCCCGAAAAGTGGACACCGGTTTTCGGGATAAGATCATGCTTCACGAGAGAAAAAGTCTTCGCAGTTATCCTTGCACCGAGAAGCCGCCATCCACGGGAATGGCGGCGCCGGTCACGAAGTCCGACGCGCGCGATGCGAGGAAGACGGCGATGCCGGCAAAGTCGCCCGGCGCCCCCCATCGCCCCGACGGCGAGCGCGCCAGCACCTTGTCATGCAGGCCATCGACCTCGCGCCGCGCATTCTGCGTGAGTTCGGTATCGATCCAGCCCGGCAGAACAGCATTGCACTGGATGTTGTCCGGCGCCCAGGCGATGGCGCAGGAGCGGGTGAATTGCACGATGCCGCCTTTGCTGGCGCCATAGGCCGGCGAGAAGCTGGCGCCGAAGATCGACATCATCGATCCGATATTGATGATCTTGCCACCGCCGGCTTCCTTCATGGAGGGATACACCGCCTGCGAAATCACGAACGCACTGGTGAGATTGGTCTTGATGACGCTGTCCCATTCCTCCAGCGCCAGTCTGTCCGGCGTCTTGCGGACATTCATGCCGGCATTGTTGATCAGGATGTCGATGCGGCCGAACGCCTTCAGCGTGTCGGTGACCAGCGCCTTGACGGTAGCGGCATCGTTGACATCGAGCGTCAGTGCGATCGCCCGTGCGCCGCTGGCTGCGAGTTCGGCAACGGCCGCATCCGACTTTGCCTGATTGCGTCCGGCAATGACGATCGATGCGCCGGCCGAGGCGAGGCCGCGCGCCATGCCGAGCCCGATGCCGCCATTGCCACCGGTGACGATGGCCACGCGGCCGGTGAGATCGAACAGTCCTTTGGTCATGGTGTCGTCCTTCGCGAAATCAGCCTTGAATGGAGAAGCCGCCATCGACGGTCAGCGCCGCGCCGTTGACGAAATCGGATGCCGCGCTGGCGAGAAACACGGCGGCGCCGACGAGGTCGTCCGGCCGGCCCCAGCGTGCGGCGGGCACACGCGACACGATGCGGTCGTGCAGTTCAGGCACGCGCTCCTTGGCGCGGCTCGTCAGATCGGTGTCGATCCAGCCGGGCAGGATCGCATTGCTCTGGATGTTGTCCGCGGCCCACGCGGTTGCGAGCGAGCGGGTGAATTGCAGGATGCCGCCTTTGCTGGCGGCGTAGTTCGCAGCGCCGCCCGCGCCGAGCTGTGCCAGCACCGAGGCGATATTGATGATCTTGCCGCGTCCGCCTTGCTTCATCGCGGGATAGACGGCCTGCGCGCAGATGAAGGGCGCGGTCATGTTGACGTCGATCACCGTCTGCCAGTCGGCGAGCGTCATCTCCGCGAGCGGCGCAGCGATGCTGATGCCGGCATTGTTGATCAGGATATCGATCCGGCCGAAGCGTTCGCGCGTCGCTGCAACCATGTCGGCGACCGAAGCGGTGTCGGTGACGTCGGTGACGGCAGCGAGAACCCGGTGGCCGTCACGTTCCAGCGATGCCTTCGCCTGCGCCGAGTTCTCGGCATTGCGGTCGGCGATGGTGACCGCCGCACCGGCCTCAGCCAGCCCGCGCGCCATCGCGAGCCCGATGCCGGCATTGCCGCCTGTGACGATAGCCACCTGGCCTTTAAGATCGAAAAGCTGATTGGTCACGCGATCCACCCCGTTCCTTGCCGGCGCATTCTGCGGCGCGCCTGAAGGGGATCATCGCAAGTGTGGGGGCGGGAGGAAAGGGGGCGTTGCGATCAAGGTCGCGACAGCGCATAGCCGGTTAATCCGAGACCAACAGCAGCAAGTGCAGCGCCGTAATAGGCCCAAGACATCTGGTTGATCATGAAACTCGACTGTGGCCACGGCACGAGGCCCGTGCCGTGGCCGATCCAGAGCAGGCCGACCAGTATCGAAAGTATACCGAGAGTGAGTAGGGGCGCGCGCATAAGTGGGATACGCGCGTCCCCATCGCTTGGTTTCGCGAGGCGATGGCTCAAACGTCCAGCAGGTCTTCGCTTGCAAACTCCGCCTTGTCGGAGATGAACGCGAAGCGTGCCTCAGCCTTGGTGCCCATCAGGCGCTCGACGGAGTCCGCGGTGCCTTCGCGGTCGTCGGGCAGGAGCTGCACGCGCAGCAGCGTGCGGCGCGCCGGGTCCATCGTGGTTTCCTTCAGCTGCGCCGGCATCATTTCGCCGAGGCCTTTGAAGCGGCCGATATCGACCTTGGCATTGGCGTTGAACTCGCTTCGGAGCAGCGCATCGCGATGCGCCTCGTCACGTGCATAGACCGTCTTGCTGCCATGGGTGAGGCGATAGAGCGGGGGCACTGCGAGATAGAGGTGGCCCTCGTCGATCAGCTTCGGCATCTGCCGGTAGAAGAAGGTGATCAGCAGTGATGCGATATGCGCGCCGTCGACGTCGGCGTCGGTCATGATGATGATGCGAGAGTAACGGAGGTCTTCCTCGCGATAATGCGCGCCGGTGCCGCAGCCGATGGCCTGCATGAGATCGGCGAGCTGCTGATTGGCGGTCAGCTTGTCCTTGGTCGCCGAGGCGACGTTCAGGATTTTTCCGCGCAGCGGCAGGATGGCCTGCGTCTTGCGGTCGCGGGCCTGCTTGGCGCTGCCACCGGCCGAGTCGCCCTCGACGATGAACAGTTCCGAGCCCTCGGTCGCGGTGTTGGTGCAATCGGCCAGCTTGCCGGGCAGGCGCAGCTTCTTCACCGCGGTCTTGCGCGAGGTTTCCTTTTCGGCACGGCGGCGCAGGCGTTCATCGGCGCGCTCCATGACGAATTCGAGCAGCTTGTTGGCCTGCACCGGATTGCCGGACAGCCAGTGGTCGAACGGGTCCTTGATGGCCTGTTCGACGATCTTCTGCGCTTCGGCGGTGGCGAGGCGGTCCTTCGTCTGGCCCTGGAATTCGGGCTCACGCACGAACACCGACAACATGACCGCAGCGCCGACCATCACGTCTTCCGAAGTGATGTTGCCTGCGCGCTTGCCCTGGCCGACGCGTTCGGCGTGATCCTTGAGGCCGCGCAGCATGGCGCTGCGCATGCCGGCTTCATGCGTGCCGCCATCGGGCGTCGGCACGGTGTTGGTGTAGGAGGCCATGAAGCCGTCGGCGTCCGCCGTCCAGGCCACCGCCCATTCGCAGGCGCCATGCGAACCGTTGCGGCCGCTCTTACCGGAGAAAATCTCCGGATGTACCAGCGTGTCCGCATGGATCGCCGCGGCGAGATAATCTTTCAGGCCGCCGGGGAAGTGGAAGGTTGCCTCGGCCGGGCAGTCCTCGATGCCCTTCAGCAGTTCGGGATCGCATTTCCAGCGGATCTCGACGCCGCCGAACAGATAGGCTTTCGAGCGCGCCATCTTGAAGAGGCGTTGCGGCTTGAAATGTGCCTTGGCGCCGAAGATGTCGGTATCCGGCTTGAAGCGGACGCGGGTGCCGCGGCGGTTATGGACCTTGCCGAGCTCCTGCAGCTTGCCCTGCGGGATGCCGCGGACAAAGGTCATCTTGTAGAGCTGCTGGTTGCGCGCGACCTCGACCTCGAGCAGCGAGGAGAGGGCGTTCACCACCGAGACACCGACGCCGTGCAGGCCGCCCGAGGTCTCGTAGACCTTGGAGTCGAACTTGCCGCCAGCATGGAGTGTGCACATGATGACTTCGAGCGCCGACTTCTTCGGCTGCTTCGGATGTGGATCGACCGGGATGCCGCGGCCGTTGTCCGACACGGTGAGGAAGCCGTCGGCCGCAAGTTCGACCTCGATGAAGGTCGCGTGGCCCGCCAGCGCCTCGTCCATCGAGTTGTCGATCACTTCCGCGAATAAGTGGTGAAGTGCCTTTTCGTCCGTTCCCCCGATATACATCCCCGGCCGCCGTCGCACCGGCTCGAGACCTTCGAGGACCTCGATGTCGGCGGCAGTGTAGCCTGCCTCCGCATTGGCCGCCTTGGGAGCGGATTTCGCAGAGGCTGCTCCAAATAGGTCTGTTTTGTCTTTCGGTTTCAGTGCCTTGGCCATATATCTTGAAGTCTTGTATGAGGTGTCGCCGTGGCATGTCGCGGCGAATCGTTGTTGAGACTATGCCACGACTAGGCTGTCCATGGGCTAACGGACGGCAACGCCGGACTCAAGCCACGGGAGTGGCGCGCCCGGTGCGTAGCACGATCTTCACGACCAGCACCATGGCTGCGGATATGATCAGTAAGCCGGTGACGGGAACCGCGAGATAGGCGTGGTCGGTCAAAAGTGTAATGCCAACCCGGCCGGGAACCTCAGGCCCGCTGGCGGCATGTCGCCTTTAGCTTCGTTTACAATCCTGGATGGTTTGGTGTGATTTTAAATTCTTTTGGGTGTATAATGCGAGAGCTCGCCGTTCGATAGCGCTAGATGAGTCCGGCCAATTTCAGAAGTATACCGGCGACACATGATGCACCGAGTACGGGTAGCATCCCCAGCTTGAAGCGCAGGATGGCGATGGCGGCTCCAGCCGATAGCAGGACCGCCGCGGGATCGACGCTGGCCCATACAGGCGCGTCAAAATTGAAACCATAGCGCTCGATCGCAAGGCTTTGCCGGAACAACGTATGCAGGGCGAACCAGATCGATAGGTTGAGGATGACTCCGACAACGGCCGCCGTGATCGCCGCCAGCGCGCCGGCTAGCATGCGGTTGCCGCGCAGGGCCTCAATGTAGGGCGCGCCGACGAAGATCCAGAGGAAGCAAGGCGTGAAAGTTACCCAAGTCGCGAGCAATCCGCCGAGTGTTCCGGCCAGCATGGGCGACAAGCCGCCGGCATCGCGGAATGCGGCCATGAAGGCCACGAATTGCACCACCATGATCAGCGGCCCCGGCGTCGTCTCGGCCATGCCGAGGCCGTCGAGCATCTCGCGTGCTGTGACCCAGTGATATTGATCGGCTGCCTGCTGAGCTACATAGGCCAGCACCGCATAAGCGCCGCCGAAAGTCACCATGGCCAGCTTGCTGAAGAAGACAGCGATCTGGCTGAATACGCTCCCCCAGCCAAGGCTGATGACTATGACCGCGACCGGCACTAGCCAGAGCGCCAGCCACAGCGCAAGGACGCGCAAGGTGCGTCCGAGGTCTAGCCCCGCATGATCGGGGATACCGTCGCCCAGCATGCTGTCGATGACCGCCTCGGACTTGCCGCCGTGCGCAACAGTGGCGAACTCCGTCCGCTCCAGTCGTGCGCCGATCAGGCCGATGATGGCTGCCGTGAGGATGATGGCCGGGAAGGGTACGGCAAAGAAGAAGATTGCAACGAAAGCGATGCCGGCGATCGCATACATGACGGGATTGCCGAGCGCGCGCCGGCCGATCCGGATCACCGCTTCGATGACGATGGCAAGGACCGCAGATTTCAAACCGAAGAACAGCGCTGCGACAAAGCCGACATTGCCATAGGCCGCATAGACGTAGCTCAGCGTCATGATGGCGATAACGCCCGGCAGGATGAACAGCGTGCCGGCGACGATGCCGCCGACGGTCCGATGCAACAGCCACCCCATATAAGTCGCCATCTGTTGCGCCTCGGGGCCAGGCAGCAGCATGCAATAGTTCAGCGCGTGGAGAAATCGCGCCTCGGAGATCCAGTTCTTTTCCTCCACAACGATGCGATGCATTACCGCGATCTGGCCTGCGGGACCGCCGAATGAAAGCAGGGAGATGCGGAGCCAGACGCGCAGGGCTTCAGAAAATGAGATGCCATGCAAGCGGATGGGATCTAAGCGGATGGGATCTATGGCTGGATCGCCCGACACGACGTCGGGTAGCTTCTGTTCAGTGGCAGACATGTGGCGCCCTTGATGCTCAACAGGACGCGATTCTTGGGCATGTTGCCTGACGGGGAGATCGCTGGTCCCCATGCTTGAAATAAATCGGCGGATCGTGCGTCTGTCAATTCGTCAGCGCGTGCCGTCCAGCGCAATCGCCGGTTGCCGCCCGAGTTTTGCTCCGTGGCGGACCCATGATCTTTTCGCAACTGCGTTGATCTGCAAGCGGGGAGACCGGGTCCGGAACCGTTTTGTTCACGGTTCGCTGGGCGACTATGACTATTTCCTCCGCAAACCGTGATGATGATGTCGCAGGGCGGCTGCTGGCATTTGATCGGCGGCTCTGGCAAGACGTGACGCCATGGCAGACGCTTTCCACGGCCTCACCGAATTTGTGAGGGAGCATCAGGCTTGGGCTGCGCCCATCGTCCTGCTTCTTGCTTTCTGCGAGTCGCTCGCATTCATCTCTTTGCTGGTCCCGGCATGGGGAGCGCTGATCGCGATTGCCGCACTGGTTGGCGCGAGCGATCTCAGCGTTTGGCCGGTGCTGATCGCGGGCGCTATCGGCGCCGCTCTGGGCGACTGGCTGTCCTACTGGTTTGGCTATAAATACAAGGACCGCGTGGCCCAGATGTGGCCGCTGTCGAAATACCCGAACCTGCTGCCGCGTGGAGAAGCCTTCGTTGTCCGCTGGGGCGTTCCCAGCATTTTCATCGGCCGTTTCTTCGGGCCGTTGCGTGCCTCGGTCCCACTCGTTGCCGGCATTTTCGAGATGCCGTATTGGCGCTTCCAGTTCGCCAATTTCTTGTCAGCATTTGTCTGGGCAGGCGTTCTGATCATGTGTGGAGATGCGCTTTCGATCGCGGCCGAATGGGCGCTGAAATACAAATAGGCGGTCTGGAATAATCTGGTCGGCGGGGTGTTGATCCCGCGCACGGGATTTGTCGCCTCGTGCGGCTGTCAAACTGCTGATAGAGATCGCTGGGACATTTGCCCGGCATCACGCTGGTCAGCTTCACTGGAGGGATAGACCATGGACTTGTCTCGTCGTCAGGCTCTCACCGGCGCCGCCGCGCTTGCCGCGTCTCCGCTCGTTGCTGCAATGCCCGCCAAAGCCGCGGCGCCGCTTGCCGAGAAACAGGCGCCAAGTTTCTATCGCTATAAGGTCGGCGATGCGCAGGTGAACGTCATCTCCGATGGCGCAAACACGTTCCCGCTGGCCGATACCTTCGTCCTCAATGCGAAGAAGGATGAGGTCAATGCGCAATTGGAGAAGTCCTTCCTGCCGAAGGACAGGATGACCATTCATTTCGCACCGCTGGTGATCAATACGGGCGGCAAACTGGTGGTGATCGACACTGGCAATGGTCCCGGTGCGTTCGCAGCCACCAAAGGCAACGTCGGTCAGTTCGCCAGCAACATGGCGGCCGCCGGGATCGATGCCAAGAACGTCGACGTGGTGGTGATCTCTCATTTCCACGGCGATCACGTGAATGGTCTGCTCGCCGCTGATGGCACGCCGGCTTTCCCGAATGCCGAAGTGCTGGTGCCTGCGGCCGAGTGGAAATACTGGAATGACGACGGCGAGATGGCGAAAGCTTCGAGCGATCGCATGAAGGGCCTGTTCACCAGCAACCGCAAACTCTTCAATGATGGGCTGAAGAAAAAGGTCACGCCGTATGAGTGGGGTAAGGACGTTGCACCGGGCTTGCTGGCGGTAGAGGCCGCCGGTCACACGCCGGGCCATACGTCCTTTATCCTCTCCTCCGGCAGCGACAAGGTGTTCATCCAGTCGGACGTCACCAATCACCCGTCGTTGTTCGTGACCAATCCCGGTTGGCACCTGATGTTCGACCAGGACCCGGCCCAGGCCGAGACCACCCGCCGCAAGGTCTATGACATGCTGGTGGCCGAGAAGATGCGCGTGCAGGGCTTCCACTATCCGTTCCCTGCGAATGGTTTTGTCGAGAAGGACGGCAATGGTTATCGGCTCGTGCCGGCGCCGTGGAGCCCGGTGTAAGCTTGGCTGCAGGGCGGGATTAGTCGAAGGCGTAATCCGCCGTTTCTGTGCCTCGGCTGGCGGGTTACGCTTCGCTAACCTGCCCAACGGCCGATACAGCAACCTTGACGGATCATCGCAGCGGCTCTATGACGCGCCCATGATCCGTTTCGTGACCAGCGCACTCGCCCGCCGTCGCCGCATTCTCGCGGCAGCTGGCGCTCGTCTCTAAGGATCGCCTCACTGCCGCCGGATACGGTCCGCGGCAGTTTCTCCCTACAGCAGCGCGATCGATCTCCGGCTGCCTTCATCCCGAAGGAGCCTGACATGTATACCCCGCCGATATTCCAGACCGACCGCAGCAACGCACTGGCGTTTGCGGACGCGCGTGGCTTCGGCACCATCTGCGCCTTTGATGGCCGCAAGCCGATCGGCTCGGCTGTCCCGTTCTGTCTCGCCTACGGCAATGACGGCACGCCGCATCTTGCCTTCCATCTCGCCCGGCAGAATCCGCTCTTGAAACTAGCCGATGGCGCGACGCCGTGGGCCATGGCTATCACGGGCGCCGATGCCTACGTCTCGGCAGATTGGTATGTCTCTCCCGACCAGGTACCGACCTGGCTCTATCAAGCGGTGCATCTCACCGGTCCCGCGCGTCTTTTGTCCGGCCGTGAGCTGGGCTCGCATCTTGACGCGCTGAGCGCCAGATTCGAAAGCTGGCTTGCGCCGAAGAAGCCATGGACCTCGGACAAGATGGCGCCGGGCCGGCTGGATGCGATGAAGAAGGCGATCGTCGGCGTGGTGATGGCGGTGGACGAGGTAGAGGGCAGTTTCAAGCTCAACCAGCATAAGTCCGATGCCGATCATCTGGCTGTCATGAGTGCGCTGGCGATGCGGCCGGAGCCGGCAGCGATGGAAATTGCGAACGAGATGCGCAAATTACGGCCGCATTTGTTTGCGGAAGAGACGTCACATTTGGCTGCTATGGCCGAGGCGGAAGGATTTATGGGATGAGCAACAAGAAGAGAATCGGCATTCTGGGCGCCTCCGGTTACACCGGCGCCGAACTCGTGCGGCTCCTGCTGCGCCATCCGAAGGTCGAACTGACAATCCTCACCGCCGACCGGCGGGCAGGGGCGCAGATGGGCGACGTATTTCCGCAATTCGCGCCTTACGACCTGCCGACGCTGGTCTCCATCGACAGTGTCGATTGGGCGACCGCGGGACTCGATCTGGTCTTCTGCGCGCTCCCGCATGCGACCACGCAGAAGGTGTTGCAGGATCTGCTCGCCAAGGCGCCGGAGACCAAGGTCGTCGATCTCTCCGCCGACTTCCGTCTCAGCGATCCCGCAGCCTATGCCAAGTGGTATGGGCACGAGCATCATGCGCTCGAGCTGCAGAAGGAGGCCGTCTACGGTCTGGTCGAGGTCTATCGGCGCGACATCAAGAAGGCGCGTCTCGTCGCCAATCCCGGCTGCTACACGTCCTGCGCCCAGCTTCCGCTCGTGCCGCTGATCAAGGCCAAGGCCATCGAGACCGACGAGATCATCATCGACGCGAAATCTGGTATGACCGGTGCCGGCCGCTCGGCCAAGGAAGAAATGCTGTTCTCCGAAGTGTCGGACGGCTTCAACGCGTACGGCGTCGGCAAGCACCGGCACATGGCCGAGCTCGACGAGCAATTCTCCAAGGCGGCCGGTAAGGAAGTCATTGTTACTTTCACGCCGCATCTGCTGCCGCAGAACCGCGGCATTCTCTCGACGATCTATGTCCGCGGCCGGCGCGGCAAGACCGCCGAGGAGCTGCACGAGATTCTCGTCAAGCAATATGAGAAGGAGCCGTTCGTCTACGTGCTGCCGTTCGGCAAGACGCCGCATACCCGGCATGTGCGCGGCTCCAACATGACCTTCATCGGCGTTGCCGCCGATCGTATCCCGGGCCGCGCGATCATTGTCTCGACGCTCGACAACCTCACCAAGGGGGCGTCCGGGCAGGCGGTGCAGAACATGAATCTGGTACTCGGCTTTGCCGAGACGCTGGGCATCGATCAGCCGGCGATGTTCCCGTAAGGGACCCAACGCAAACTCCGTCCCTCATGGTGAGGAGGCCTAGCGGCGCAATCGCGCCGCTGGCAGTGCCGTCTCGAACCATGAGCCGGCTTGGCGCGAGTTCGCGGTCATCCTTCGAGACGCAGCCGAAGACGGCCGCTGCTCAGGATCAGGGACCGAGTGAACGTGACAAGAAAACAAAACGGCCCGGATTTTCATCCGGGCCGTTTCTCATTTCAATTCAGCCTGTAGCTTACGCAACCGCCTTCTTCTCGGTCGGGACTTCCGAGATCGTCTTCAGGATCTGTGAAGCGATCTGGTAGGGGCAGCCTTGGGAGTTCGGGCGGCGATCTTCGAGATAGCCCTTGTAGTCGTTCTTGATGAACGAATGCGGGACGCGGATCGAAGCGCCGCGATCCGCAACACCATAGGAGAACTTGTTCCACGGCGCGGTCTCATGCTTGCCGGTCAGGCGCATGTGATTGTCCGGACCATAAACGTTGATGTGGTCCATCATGTTCTTGTCGAACTGGGCCATCAGGGCTTCGAAATAAGCCTTGCCGCCGACCGTGCGCATATACTCGGTCGAGAAGTTGGCGTGCATGCCCGAGCCGTTCCAGTCGGTATCGCCGAGCGGCTTGCAGTGGAATTCGATGTCGATGCCGTACTTTTCCGTCAGGCGGAGCAGCAGGTAGCGCGCGATCCACATTTCGTCAGCGGCGCGCTTGGAGCCCTTGCCGAAGATCTGGAATTCCCACTGGCCCTTGGCCACTTCGGCGTTGATACCTTCGTGGTTGATGCCGGCGGCGAGGCAGAGGTCGAGATGTTCCTCGACGATTTCGCGGGCGACCGAGCCGACATTCTTGAAGCCGACGCCGGTGTAGTAGGGGCCCTGCGGAGCGGGATAGCCGTCAGTCGGGAAGCCGAGCGGGCGGCCGTTCTCGTAGAAGAAGTATTCCTGCTCGAAACCGAACCAGGCGCCGGGATCATCGAGAATGGTGGCGCGGTGGTTAGACGGATGCGGGGTAACACCATCGGGCATCATGACTTCGCACATCACCAGCGCGCCATTGACGCGGGCGGCATCCGGGAACACGGCGACCGGCTTCAGCACGCAATCCGACGAGCGGCCTTCGGCCTGCTCGGTGGACGAGCCATCGAAGCCCCACAGCGGCAGCTGTTCGAGGGTCGGGAAGCTGTCGAAGTCCTTCAGCTGGGTCTTGCCACGCAGGTTCTGCGTCGGCTTGTAACCGTCGAGCCAGATATACTCGAGCTTATACTTGGTCATTCAGGTCTCTCACGAGTTGGCGAAAGGAGTGAACCCCGGCAGGAGTAAACTCTGGACGATGCCGAGATCGGAAATTCCGTTCCCAGCGGCGCATCTTCATAAGCACGTAGTATGCCAACTTGCCGCGGCGCAACGTTTTTATGACGAGAAAGTCGACGGCGTCCCCAGGAGGCAAGCCGAGTGACATCGAGCATCATCGAGGCCCGGAAGAATCATCGGGAAGCTATTCAAATTCCGTAGGTTTTGGACCGGATACCCAAATACCGTCTGCTTAATTCCGTTGCAGGGGTCCTTTTGTAGGAATTTTTCTGCCCTTCAGACGCTCATTCGTCGTCGGGCAGGTCAGTCTGCCGCAGCCGAAAGCTGCGCCGCTAAAGCGCATGCCGCGCGGATGCGCATATTGTCGGCAATTGCCTGCTTTTTATGAGGCATCCGGCACAAAGTGCGAGCGAGCCTGTTACATTTCAAAGACCTGACGGCCGAACAGACAAAACAACGCGTCAGGCAGGAGATCCAGGAGATGAGAACAACCAATCATTCCGATCAAAATCGGACGACTGCAACCATCTATCAGTTCCCGGCTGGCGGCCGCGCGGCGCTCGCCCGACGTTCCGGCGAGTTCAAGTCCGCGGATGTGAGCAGCTATCCTGCGGTGGATTTCGGCTCGGGCTGGTACCACGACGATGCCATCGAAGAAGACAAGCGGAAGGTGGAGCATTGAGTGCGCCAGGCAAGATTAGGGACGGCGGCCAAGGGTCGAGACAGAAATGTTTCGGCCCTTTTTGTTGACGTCTCACGTCCCGAAGATCGACCAGCCGAGCCGCCGCGTCAGCTCTTCCAGCGCAATGCGGCCGAGATGCGAATTGCCGTGGTGATCGAGGCCCGGCGCCCATACTGCGATCGAGGCCTTGCCTGGCGCGACCGCAATGATGCCGCCGCCGACACCGCTCTTGCCGGGCAAACCAACGCGATAGGCGAATTCACCGGAGCCGTCGTAATGCCCACAGGTCAGCATCAGCGCATTGATGCGGCGTGCGCGTTCGCTCGAAACCACCGAAAGGCCGGTGCTCGGATTGCGCCCGGAATAAGCGAGAAACCGCGTCGCCATCGCCAGTTGCCGACACGACATCGCTATCGCGCAGTGATGGAAATAGACGCCCAGCGTGAAATCGACCGGATTGGTGATCACGCCGAACGACTTCATGTAATTCGCCAGCGCGGTGTTGCGAAAACCCGTGCGCTTCTCGGAGGTCGCCACTGTCTCGTCGATGACGATGCTGCTGTCGCCCGAGAGGAACTGCATGAAGCGCAGGATTTCACCGATCGCTTCGCGTGGCTGATGGCCCGAGAGGATCACGTCGGTAACCGCGATCGCTCCTGCATTGATGAAGGGGTTGCGCGGTACGCCGCGTTCGCGCTCGAGCTGAACGATGGAGTTGAACGGATTGCCCGATGGCTCGCGTCCGACATGTTTCCACAGCCGGTCGCCGACCATGCCGAGAGCCAGCGTCAGGGTGAAGACCTTCGAAATGCTCTGGATCGAGAACCGCACATCGGCATCGCCGCCGGCTGCAATATTTCCGTCCGCATCCACCACCACCAGGGCGAACTGATTGGGGTCGACATTGGCGAGTTCGGGAATATAGCTCGCGACCTCGCCGCGGTCGGGCCGCTGCGCCATCTCCTCGGCGATTTCTGTGACGATGGTTTGAAGATCGGGCGCAGCGTGACTCATGCGGGTAGGACTGGCGTATCCCGCCTCAGACCGGAATACGCAGGATTGCGAGGGCGAGGACCGCCTGGGCAGCGAAGCCGATGAGGAAGGCGATGGTACGGAGCACCGGCAGGCCCAGCGTGTAGACCACCAGATGCGCAATGCGCGACCAGAAATAGACGATGCAAGCCATCACCGTGGCCGGAGTTGAGACGTCAGCGAGATTGAGGATGATGACCAGCGGCGCGAAGATAATAAGATTCTCGACCGCATTGTCATGGGCGAACATCAGCCGGTTGGCCCATTCGGCCTGCGGCTTGTCGTTGCGCGAGGGATTGGCCATGGCGCCGCCGACGCCACGCACCATGACGCGGTTGATGCTGTAGGGTAACCAGAGCAGACCGGTCAAAATCACGGTCAGCGTCAGCCAGAATAATTCGCGCGTCATCGGCGTTATCCTTTCAGTGTTGCGTTTCCCAACGGCGACTACATGAAAGTCTGTCCTTCAGACTCATCCGTTGCGACGCGCGTCTGCAACAGCTTTATGCCTGCTTGAAGGGGCAATTGTCGATAGGTCGTCGCGCTTTTGCTCCGATGCCGTATGGCCAGCCGGGTGAACGCTCGCGGATGCCGACGCCTCAGATGGCTTGATATTGCCACGGGCGCGGTCCGCAGATGATAGGACTGCGGCACTCACCAGGTAACGCGGATGCCGGCATTGCCCTGAATGGTTTTCCGGTCATTGCTGTCGAGGTTGGTGGTGTAACTTGCGCCCGCGAAGACACCGACCGTGCTCGAGACCTTTGCGACGATGCCGCCACCGAATTCAAGCGCGGTGGCCATGCGCCGGGTATCGAGAATATCGGTCCCGGCGAATGTGACGGTGTCACGACCACCGAAATCCTGCCAGAGATTTGCCTTGAGATAGGGCTGAAGCAATGCCGCCGCGTTCTGGTAATTGCCTTGCAGCCGCAGGCCGATCCGTCCGCTCAAGGCATCGGCGCCGCCAAAGGACACGCTGGACACCTGATCCTGCGTCGCTGCGAGCGACAGGTGCTGATAGATCAGTTGCGCTTGTGGCTCGATGCTGAGGTTGGGTGTCAGCCTGAACGGATAGCCGCTTTCGAGCGAGGCCAAAAAGCCGGTGCCATCGGTTGCCGCCGAGAGGCGGCCGATGGAGCTGGGAGAACCCGTGTACCAGCTGTGCATCACGACGCCATCGATATACCAGTCGCCTGGGCCGATATGGGTCCAGTAGCCGCCGAGGCTGGTGGCATCCAGCGACAGCGTGCCAACTGCGACGTTCTGAAAGCCACCGCTGAAGCCATGGACATCGCCATAAGCGCGCCCGTAAGCGGCAAACAGGCCGACGCGATCACGGTGGCCGTTGTCGCTCTCCCAGCCGAACAGGTCGAGGCCAGATTGCAGGCCATTGACCATGCCGCGGAACGACGGATTGGTCATGCCGGACCATTGCTGGCTGGTGTGTTCACCGAAGACGCGTCCCCATGCGGCGGAAACAGTGCCGTTACCACCCGTTAGAAGACTTTGATCGCCCTGGCGATCGTGGAAATTACCAAGCGTGGTAATACCAAGCTGCCGTGCGACAGCGGGGACAGCCGAGTATAGCGCGGCCTCCGGACGATAGAGCGGGATGGGGGCCGCTCCTGCAACAGGCGCGGGCGGCAGAATGGGCGTATTCGGCGCGGGGATGGGGGCCGGTGTCGGATCGGATGGCGTCCCAGTCGGCGTGACGGGGACCGGTGGCACGCTTGAGCGCAAATACCAGTTGTTGCTCGTGCCCGCCGAGACGCCGCCATGGAAGAGATAATATTGAGCCCGCCATCACCGAGCCGCCGCGGAGCGAGAACGCGTTGGCTGCCGTGGTCGCGCCGTTGGTGGCCTGAACCACAAGGATGCCGTCGCTGACTGTCAGGCCGCCCGAACCGCCGGCATTGGTCACGCCAATGCTCGTCGATCCCGATGCTGCGCCACCGGAAATCACCAGTCTGTCGGATGGTGAGTTGTCTGCGCCAAGAACCGATCGGACGTTTAGTTGTCCGCCGTTGCCGACGTAGTTGCCGACGATGGTGAGACTGTTCGCAGCGGGAGATGAGCCATTGGTAAGATCGATCAGGCCGGCATTGGTGACCGTGATGGCGGGGCCGCCGGGATAGGGCGTAATCGACGGATTGGCGCCATTGCCGGCGAGCAGGCTGGTGCCGGCTGCGATATTGACGTTGCCGGTCAGGGAGCTTTGCAGTTGTAGCGCACCGCTGCTGATGAAGGTGTCATGGAAATCGCCGCTGCCGCTCCAGGTCCAGGCAGAGCCTTCCATGTAGAGTGTCTGGAAATTCGTGAAGGGGTTGCTGGCCGTGCCGGTGCCTTGCAGGTGGACCGTATTGGCGCCGCCGCCGCCGTTGGCAAGTCCGATAATTTGGGAGCCAGTCTGCAGGGTCAGGGTGACGTTGCCGTTGCCGCCGAGCAAAGCGGTGCCACCGCCGCCACTGATCAGGCCGGCATTGGTAATCGAGCTGGGGCCGTTCAAGGTCCGGATTGCAGTTCCCTGATCGCTGATGATCTGGCCACCCGACAGATTCTGGATGGTCGCCGCGAAACCTGGCGCAGTATTGGAATCGACAGCGAACGATCCCGCACCCGTGGCGTGGATCGTTCCGCTGTTCGTCAACCGGTCATTGGTTCCTTGCATATAGGCGGCGGTGCTGTTGCTACCGTTCGTCGAGAGCGTGCCGGTATTGATGATGACGCCGTTCTGTCCGAGAATCGAAGCGGCGCGCGCACTGCTTCCATTTGTCGTGACGGTGCCGGTGTTGATCAATGTGTTGTTGGGTTGTCCGCCGCCACTTTGCCCCCAGCTGGCGGTCATTCCATAAGCGTTTGGCCCGGTTGTCGTGATCGTGCCGTTATTGGTCAGGGTGTTGCCGCTGCCGTCGGCGGCAATGCCGTCGTTGTAGGCGCCAGTCGTGCTGATGACGCCCGATACGCCGTTGGTGATGAGATTGTTGTTGCCGGAGCCAAGCAGGCCGGCGCCTCGATTGAGGCCGCCGCCTCCACCCCCTGACAGGGCAATACTGCCGTCGTTGTTGATCGTGCTGCCATCGACGACGCGCACACCGGTGACGCTGGTCGCGCGCGTAATCGTCAGCGCACTTCCATTCTGAATATTGACGGTGACATTCGAGCTGCCGGGCACGGCTGTGACGGCGGCAGTCGTCGGATTGGGCGCAGAGCTGTCGCAAGTAACGGTTTGTCCCGATGTGGGGGCGCTGTTGTTGCACGCGGCGAGCGCTGGGGCGGGAGAAAATAGCAGCGATCCGGTTGCCAAGGCGCTGGTGGAGAGCAGCACGACAGCGTGCGAAAACTGACAGGCGTTCTTGCTGGAACTGCGCGGCATACGACTAGCGGCTAGGCGCTGACGTACTGACCACACTGTGCTGTCGAGAGAGCAAGCCGCGACGCGTGCGAACATACTCGAATTCCATCTTATTCGAATCGAATGTTCTGGCGGCCTCTGAGAAACAAGCTGACGGAGCTGTCTTTCCGTCAATCTGCACTGCATCAAAGTCGTGCGCAGATCATGGAACCCATTTGCGAATACGGATTCGCAAATCGTTGTTCTGCAAGTCTTTGCAAGGCTCTGCGCGCAGCCGATCTGTGTTGTGATAATAAGGTGACGTTGCAACTATAAAAACAACAGCTGCTAACAACAGCCGGCAACGATGCAGTCGTTGAGCTCGCTCAGGCGCGAACGCGTACGTAACTACCGGGCGCGTCCTCCAGTGCCGGAAACGTCTCGGTCCCGACAGCGCGTGCCGGTACTTGCTCGGCGTCGATACCGTCGATCCATTCGCGCCAGTTCGGCCACCAGGAGCCTGCATGCTCCGTTGCGGTCTTCATCCAGTCCGCAACATTCGCCGCGTGATTGCTGTCGTTGGTCCAGTATTGATATTTCCCGGACGAAGGCGGGTTGACGACGCCAGCAATGTGACCGGAGCCGGACAGCACGTATTTCACGGGGCCACCGAAGAATTGCGAGCCGTACAGCACCGACTCCGCCGGTGCGATATGGTCCTCGCGCGTGGCGAGATTGTAGACGGGTACCTTGACCTTGGAGAGATCGAGGCGGGTATTGTCGAGCACCATATTGCCGGTCGAGAGCTTGTTCTCGAGATAGCAGTTGCGGAGATAGAACGAATGATTGGCGGCCGGCATCCGCGTCGCGTCGGAATTCCAGTGCAGCAAGTCGAACGCTCGGGGCATGTTACCCTTGAGATAGTTGTTCACGACATAGGACCAGATTAGGTCGTTCGAGCGCAGCATGTTGAAGGCCATCGCCATCTTGCTGCCTTCAAGAACGCCAGCTGCCTGCATGTCCTTTTCCAGCGCTGAAATCTGGTCCTCATCGACGAACACCATGAGATCGCCGGCATGGGTGAAATCCACCTGTGCCGCCATGAAGGTCGCCGAGGCCGCACGCACGCGGCGGCGTTCGGCAAGCCAGGCCAGCGTCGAGGCGAGCAGAGTGCCGCCGACGCAATAGCCGATGGTGTGGACCGTAAGCTCGCCGGTGACCTTCTCGATGACGTCCATGGCCGCAAGCGGGCCCTGCTTCATGTAGTCTTCGAAGGTCTTGGTCCCCAGTGTCTTGTCTGGATTGACCCAGGAGATCACGAATACCGTCAGCCCCTGATCGACGCACCATTTGATGAATGATTTTTCGGGCTTGAGGTCGAGAATGTAGAATTTGTTGATCCAGGGCGGCACAATCAGGAGCGGCGTCCGCAGCACGCTCGAGGTCGTCGGCGTGTATTGGATCAGCTGCATGATCTCGTTCTGGTAGATCACCTTGCCCGGCGTCGTCGCCATATTGACGCCGACTTCGAGATCCTTGGGATCGGACTGGCGGATGCGCAGCGCGCCGCGGCCGGCTTCCATGTCCTCGGCGAGCATGGACATGCCGCGCATCAGGTTGCTGCCATTGGAGGCGACGGTTTCGCGCAGCACTTCCGGATTGGTCAGCACGAAGTTCGACGGCGAAATCGCGTTGGTAATCTGGGTGACGTAGAACTCGGCCTTCTTTCGCGTATGCGCGTCCAGTCCCTCGGCGTTCCGGACGAGGTCGAATGCCCATTGCGTGCCGAGCAGATAGGCCTGCAACACGAAGTCGAAGAACTGGTTCGACTTCCATTCGGGATCGCTGAAGCGCTTGTCCTTGAGCGGCGCCTGCGATGATGGCTCCGCGCTCTCGCCGGTCATCCGGCGCATCGCCGAGCCCCAAAGATCGAGGTAAGCCTTTCCGAGTTTCATCTGCAGCTCGGTGGAGCGCTTTTCGTCGGACAGCCAGTAATTGGCCACCGTGCTGAATGTCTTGATGATCTCGGTCAGCTCGTTCGGCGGCTTGTCCTGAATCTCGCCGGTCTGGCGCGGCTGCAGATAGGCGGCCAGTGCCTTGCCGCTGCTTTCCATGGCCTTGGCCATGTTGAGCGCGAAGGCTTCGGGATTGAACGGTTTCGCCGCCCCGTCGTCGGTTTTGCCGTTGGCTTGACTGCTGGCGGGGCCGGGGGAGGTTTTGGTATCGGCGACGTCGGTCATGGCACGGCTGCGGTTTCATTCCAATGCGGTGACGCTACGTCACCACGCCGGAGCATGATGACACAGTTCGCGGATCGCCGCAGGATTCGATGTGCTGCAGCGCGTCATGCGTCTTGCTTCCGTCATATTGAGAGCCCAAGCCCTTGCCCGGAAGTTGTGCCATTCTGACGGCGTTAAAGATTTGTCATCTAGAATGGTGCTGTGCGGTAGTAGGCCGCCGAAAGGGATGGCAGGTTGTAGCGTGACTGGTTCCGGCGCAGGTAACGAGACGAGGGCAGGCGGTCGGGCGAGTGTCCTGGCGGCTTTGCTGGCGCTCGGCCTCGTTCTTGGGGGCTGTGCCTCGACTGTGGCTGATCTTCCGGTCGTGGGAGCGCCGTCGAACCTGCCGGCGCGGTCGGCTCAGCCTGGTGAATATCTGCCGGTGCACGACATCCCGACCGCCCGCAGCAAGGATTCCACGCTGGCCCCGGCCGACCAGGCCAAGCTTGAGGCCGACCTGATCAAGGCCCGCGACCGGCAGGCCGTGGCCGCTCCGGCCGACGCCGCGGCAAAAACCTCGGCCCGCTGAGCGATTCCACCCGGTCGTGACTGGTGTCACCCGGCCCCCATGCTAGAAAGAGACGATTCAACCGCACCTTGAAGGCGGTTCCTCCGGAGCCCGAGACCCATGGAAGATTTTTACCGAATTCGCCGTCTGCCGCCCTATGTGTTCGAACAGATCAACCGGGCCAAGGCCGCCGCGCGCAATTCGGGCGCCGACATTATCGACATGGGCATGGGCAATCCGGATCTGCCAACCCCGCCGCATGTCCTCGAGAAGCTTAAGGAAACCCTCGGCAAGCCGCGTACCGACGGCTATTCGTCGTCGAAGGGCATTCCGGGTCTCCGCAAGGCCCAGGCGGCTTATTACGCCCGCCGCTTCGGCGTGAAGCTGAACCCGGATACCCAGATCGTCGCCACGCTGGGGTCGAAGGAGGGCTTTGCCAACGTCGCCCAGGCGATCACCGCGCCGGGCGATGTCGTGCTGGTGCCCAATCCGAGCTATCCGATCCATGCGTTCGGCTTCCTGATGGCCGGCGGCGTGATCCGCTCGGTGCCGTCGGACCCGACGCCGGATTTCTTCTCTGCGGTGGAGCGTGCCATCCAGCACTCGATCCCCAAGCCGATCGCGCTGGTGGTCTGCTATCCGTCGAACCCGACTGCCAAAGTTGCGAGCCTCGATTTCTACAAGGACCTCGTCGCCTTTGCGAAGAAGCACGAGATCTACATCCTGTCCGATCTCGCTTACGCCGAGGTCTATTTCGACGACAAGAATCCGCCGCCGTCGGTGCTGCAGGTGCCCGGCGCGATGGATGTCACCGTCGAGTTCACCTCGATGTCCAAGACCTTCTCCATGGCCGGCTGGCGTATGGGCTTCGCGGTCGGTAACGAGCGCATCGTCGCCGCTTTGACGCGGGTGAAATCCTATCTCGACTACGGTGCTTTCACGCCGGTGCAGGTGGCTGCCACCGCCGCGCTGAACGGGCCTGACGATTGTATCCGCGAAATGCGCGACACCTATCGCAAGCGCCGCGACACGCTGGTGGAAAGCTTCGGCCGCGCCGGCTGGAATATCCCGTCGCCGGAAGCCTCGATGTTCGCCTGGACGCCGCTGCCCGAGAAGTTCCGCGAGCTCGGCTCCATGCAATTCGCCACGCTTCTCGTTGAAAAATCCGGCGTGGTGGTGTCCCCCGGTGTCGGATTCGGCGAACATGGCGAGGGCTATGTCCGCATCGCCATCGTCGAGAACGAACAACGCATTCGCCAGGCTGCCCGCGGCGTGCGCCGCTTCCTTGAAAGCGGGCTGGAAACGTTGCACAACGTGGTTCCGCTCGCCAACCGGCGATAAGGCCGGCGCGGAAGTCCCAAGCTTCCGCGCAATCCCCGGCTCACCAAGAAAATCCGACAGGTTACAATTCTATGGTCGCACCCCTCAAAGTGGGTATCGCGGGTCTCGGCACCGTTGGCGCCGAAGTCGTCCGTCTCATCGAACAGCAGCAGTCCATCCTCGCCGCGCGCTGCGGCCGCGGCATCAAGGTCGTGGCGGTCACCGCGCGTAACAAGGCCAAGAAGCGTGGTATCGACCTGCGCGGCATCGACTGGATGAAGGACCCGCTCGCGGTTGCGACCCATCCTGAGGTCGACTGCTTCGTCGAACTGATGGGAGGGGCGGGCGATCCCGCACTCGGCTCGATCTCCGCCGCACTTGCCGCCGGCAAGTCCGTCGTCACCGCGAACAAGGCGCTGGTCGCCAAGCACGGCCTCAAGCTTGCGACGTCGGCCGAGAAGCATGGCGGCGCGCTGAACTACGAAGCCGCCGTCGCCGGTGCCATCCCGGTCATCAAGACCATTCGCGAGGGCCTGTCGGGCACCTCCATCAACCGCGTCTATGGCATCCTCAACGGCACCTGCAACTATATCCTGACCCGGATGGAGCAGGAGGGGCTGTCTTTCGAGGAATGCCTGAAGGACGCGCAGCGCCTCGGCTATGCCGAAGCCGAACCGTCCTTCGACGTGGACGGATATGACACCGCGCAAAAACTCGCGATCCTTGCCAGCCTCGCTTTCGGCACCAAGGTCGCCGAGAGTGCTGTTTCTGTGGAAGGCATTTCCACCATTGCCGCTGAAGATCTCCGCGCGGCGGCCGAACTCGGTTATCGTATCAAGCTGCTTGGCGTGGCCATGCGCACCAAGACGGGTATCGAGCAGCGCGTGCATCCGACCATGGTGCCGCTGACCTCGTCCATCGCGCAGGTGATGGGCGTGACCAATGCCGTGACCATCGATGGTGCCGGTATCGCGCCGATCACGCTGGTCGGACCGGGGGCGGGCGGTGCCGCCACGGCGTCTGCCGTACTGGCCGATATCGCCGATGTCGCGCGCAACGTCCGTGCGCTGCCGTTCGCGCAGCCGGTTGCGAAGCTGAAGACCACCACCAAGGCGCCGATGGAGCGTCACGAAGGCGGCTATTACATCCGCCTGATGGCGCGCGATCTCGCCGGCACCGCTGCGCGCATCGCCACGCGTCTCGCCGAGCAGAAGATCTCGCTCGAGTCGATCGTGCAAAAGCATCCGAACGGCAAGCTCGAGCCGATCGATGGCACAAGAAAATCGTCACCCGTGCCGGTTATCCTGATCACCTATGCCACGGCTGAGGATGCCATGCGCCGCGCGCTGCAGGCCGTGCAGAAGGACAAGGTGATCTCGGGCAAGCCGCAGGTCATCCGCATCGAAAAGAACTGATCGCCCGCGAAAGAGTTATAGGGTCTCATCCAGGACCCGCTGCCAAAGGAGCCAATCGATGTCCACCCATATTTCCGTCCCGCCGCAGCAACTCCTCGAGCGAATTCTGACACTGGAAATCGTGCGCGTCACCGAACGTGCGGCCGTGTCGGCGGCTCGCCTGCGCGGTCACGGCAAGGAAAAGGCGGCCGATCAGGCCGCCGTGGACGCGATGCGCCGTGAGCTCAACAAGCTGCCCATCGAAGGCACCATCGTGATTGGCGAAGGCGAGCGCGACGAAGCTCCGATGCTTTATATCGGTGAGAAGGTCGGTATCAATGCCGGCCCTAAGGTGGACATCGCCGTCGATCCACTCGAAGGCACCACGCTGTGCGCCAAGGATATGCCGGGCTCGATCGCAACCCTCGCGATGGCCGATGGTGGCACGCTGCTGCACGCCCCTGACGTCTATATGGAAAAGATCGCCATCGGTCCCGGCTACGACAAGAACGTCATCAATATCGATGCCCCGCCGGAAGAGAACATCAAGCGTCTCGCCAAAGCCAAGGGCGTGCCGGTCTCCGAGATCACCGCATTGGTGCTCGAGCGCCCGCGCCATGAAGCGCTGATCAACGCGATCCGTGCCACCGGCGCTTCGCTGCGGTTGATTCCGGATGGCGATGTCGCTGGCGTTATCCACACCACGGATCCGGACAAGTCGGGCATCGACATTTATATGGGCACGGGCGGTGCGCCGGAAGGTGTGTTGGCGGCCGTGGCGCTGCGCTGCATGGGCGGCCAGATGCAGACCCGCCTGATCCTCGACACCGAGGAAAAGCGCGAACGCGCTGCGAAGATGGGCGTGACCGACCCGAAGCTGATCTATGGCATCGAGGACATGGCCAAGGGCGACTGCCTGTTTGCGGCCACCGGCGTGACCGACGGCGCGCTGCTGTCGGGCGTCAAGTTCCGTGGCGACGTGATCGAGACCGAGACCATCGTGATGCGCTCGGTGACTGGTACCGTCCGTGTCATCAAGGGCGAGCATCGCCAGCTCGAAAAATTCCACCTCGACTGAGCACGCGCAAATGCCGAAAGTCGAGAATATCGAGATCCGTCCGGTTGGTCCCGATGAACGGGCCGCCTGGGAGCCGTTGTGGCAGGGCTATCTGACCTTCTACAAGGCCACGCTGCCGCAAGTCGCAACCGACACGGCCTGGAAGCGCTTTCACGATGCGAACGAGCAGATGTTCCTGCTTGGCGCTTACGTGGACGGCAAGCTCACGGGCATCGTCCAGTTCCTGTATCACCGCTCGTCCTGGACACCGGGGGATTACTGCTATCTGCAGGACCTGTTCGTCGACAGCAGCGCCCGCGGGCTCGGCCTCGGTCGCGCGTTGATCGAGGCGGTCTATGCGAAGGCGAAAGCGGATGGCTGCAGCCGCGTCCACTGGCTGACGCAAAACGAGAATGCGCAGGCGCGCATTCTCTACGATCAGGTCGCGGATAATTCCGGCTTCATGCAGTATCGCAAAGTGTTTTAGCTCGTCGCCCCGGAGCGCGCCGCCAGGCGCGAACGCGGGACCTCGATCTGGTTGAAACACCGTCAGGCCAAACACTGCGGGATTCCGGGTTCGCATCTGCGGTGCGCCCCGGAATGACCACCAAGAACAAAAAACAAAACATGGGAGCGAAATCATGAGCGATATCACCACTGTCAAGGCGCTGATCTTCGATGTGTTCGGTACCGTCGTCGACTGGCGCACCAGCCTCATCAACGATTTCACCACATGGAGCGCGGCCCGCGGCGTCAAGGCCGACTGGCCGGCGCTGGTCGATGCCTGGCGGCAGGCTTACGTGCCCTCCATGGACACCGTGCGTCATCATCCCGAACGCGGCTTCCTCAAGCTCGACAAGCTGCATCGGCTGTCGCTTGAAACGCTGGTCGAAAAGTTTGGCATCAAGGGCCTGACGGATGATGATCTGCAGCATCTCACCCTTGGCTGGCACCGCCTGCATCCTTGGAAGGACTCAGTCGCGGGCCTCACGCGCCTGAAAACGAAATATATCATCAGCCCGCTGTCGAACGGCAATGTCGTGCTGCTCACCAACATGGCGAAATTCGGCGGCCTGCCATGGGACCTGATCATGAGCGCCGAACTGTTCAAGCACTACAAGCCGGACCCCGAAAGCTATCTCGGCGCCTGCGAGCTGCTCAGCCTGAAGCCGCATGAAGTGATGATGGTCGCGGCCCATAACAACGATCTCGATGCTGCCCAAAAATGCGGCCTCAAGACCGGCTTCGTTCCCCGCATTACCGAATACGGCCCGCTGCAGAACCGCGACTTCACGGCGGATGGCGACTGGGACGTGGTGGCGGATGATTTTGAGGATCTGGCGAAGCGGCTGGGGTGCTGAGCAACCCGCACTCCGCCCTCATCCTGAGGAGCCGCGCAGCGGCGTCTCGAAGGATGGCCGCGGAGCTCCACATCTCATGGTTCGAGACGGCGCTCCGCGCCTCCTCACCATGATGGATGGTGCGGGCTTCAACACCCGCCATTTCCCTTGCGCGCCTATCATGCTTATCTGCGCGCATGGCCGCGACCACCGACATCCCCGACCTGATCCATCCTGCCTTTCTCGGCGTGACCCGATCCGCCACCGGCCGGATTTGGCGCGACCGCGTCGATCAGCGCGGCGCCGCGCGGGCGCTGGCGATGGTGCAGCGGTTCAGGCTGCCGGAGATGCTGGCGCGTGTCATCGCGGGGCGAAACATCGACCTCGATGCCGTCGAGGATTTCCTCGATCCCACCATCCGCAAGCTGATGCCGGATCCGTTCACCATTACTCAGATGGAAGCCGCCGCCAAGCGTATCGCTGACGCCGCCGAGCGCGGCGAGCAGGTCGCGATCTTCGGCGACTATGACGTGGACGGCGCGACGTCCTCCGCGCTGCTCGCCTGGCATCTGCGCCATTGCGGCCTCGATCCTGACATCCACATTCCCGACCGCATCTTCGAAGGCTACGGTCCCAATGTCGATGCGATCCGCGCGCTGGCCGGGAAGGGCAATACGCTGCTCGTCACCGTCGATTGCGGCACCACGAGTTTCGAGCCGCTGGCGGAAGCCAAGAAGCTCGGCATGTCCGTGGTGGTCATCGATCACCATCAGGCCAATGAGGAACTGCCCGACGTCGATGCCGTCGTGAATCCCAATCGCCTCGACGATATTTCCGGCCTCGGCCATCTCGCGGCCGTCGGGCTCGTGCTGATCACGCTGGTGGCCGTCAATCGCGAACTGCGCCAGCGCGGTTTCTGGACCCCGCAAAAGCCCGAGCCGAACCTGCTCGACATGCTGCATCACGTGGCGCTCGGCACCGTCGCCGACGTGGCGCCGCTGATCGGCCTCAACCGCGCCTTCGTCGCCAAAGGCCTCATTGCGCTGCGTCGCCGGGATCATATCGGTCACACCGCGCTGATGGATGTGGCGCGGCTCAACGGGCCGCCGGAAGCGTGGCACCTCGGCTTCATGTTGGGACCGCGCATCAATGCCGGCGGCCGCATCGGCCGCGCCGATCTCGGGGTGCGGCTTTTGCTTGAAGGCGATGTGTCGGAAGCCGCAAGGATCGCCGCCGAACTCGACCGTCTCAACACCGAACGCCGTATCATCGAACAGGCCGCCGAAGCGCAGGCGGAAGCAGAGGCGCTCGCCGCTCTCGGTCTCGAGGACAAAGGCTCCGTCATCGTCACCGCCCGCGAGGGGTGGCATCCCGGCGTCGTCGGTCTTGTCGCCTCGCGGCTGAAGGAGAAGTTTGCGCGGCCGTCCTTTGCAATTGCGCTGGAGCCCGGTGGTCTCGGCACCGGCTCGGGCCGCTCGATTTCCGGCGTCGATCTCGGCAAGGCGGTGCGGCAGGCGGTGGCCGATGGCCTGCTCATCAAGGGAGGCGGTCACGCGATGGCGGCGGGTGTGACCTTGCGCAAGGAAAAGCTCGGTGAATTCCGCGCCTATATCGAGGAAAAGCTGGCCGCCGATGTCGCAAAGTCTCGCAACGAGAAGGAGCTGTTCATCGATGGCGCCGTCACGGCGCGTGGTGTCACCGTCGAACTCGTCAACACGCTCAACCGTGCCGGGCCCTTCGGCCAGGCCAATCCCGAACCGGTGATTGCGCTGCCGTCGCATCAGCTCGCTTATGTCGATGAGGTCGGGCAGGCGCATCTGCGGCTGCGTCTGAAGTCGTCGGATGGCGCCATGGTGAATGGCATCGCCTTCCGCAGTGTCGGACAGAAGCTCGGCAACGCGCTGCAGGAATATCGCGGCCAGGAGGTGCATGTAGCCGGTTCGCTCACCGTCGATCGCTGGCAGGGGCAGGAGCGGGTGCAGATGCGTGTCATCGACGTGGCGCTGCCGTCGAGTGAGCCGAGGATGATCAGGTAAGCGCATCCCGCTTGTCGTCACCCGGCTTGACCGGGTGACCCGGTAAACGGCGTCGGGCGTGCTCGATCATCGACCGCAGTGTCTACTGGATCGCCCGGTCGAGCCGGGCGATGACAGTGAGAACCGCGCTAGCTCCGTCGCAACCTTGTCGAATACCGATACCGATCGGCCGGGTGAATACTGAGCGAGACTTCCGCCAGTTCGTTCGAGGCGAACAGATACTGCCGGCGGATCGACAACGCATGTGCGCCGGCTTTTGCCTTCAGCGGCTCGGCCATCGCCTGCGAGACGCCGACTGCCGAGATATCCTGCCGGATCTCCACGAAGCGCCGTCCTGAAATCTTCTCCACCAGCGTGCCGAAGATCTCGTGATGCCCCGCCATCTTCGCGCGCACCTCATCGGCAAAGGCGCCATCGATATATACATCGGTCCAGCAGATCGGCGTCCGCGTCGCATCGCCCGGGATCATGCGCAGGCTCGAAATGCACAGCCAGCGCCGGCCCGGCCGGCAGCCGAGCTGCCCCGCCAGCTCGCTATCCGCGACCACATCCGCCACGCGCTGCACGTGCCGCTCGGTCTCGGTGCCGAACTGCTGCACGGCTTCGATCGTGTTCAGCGCCTGCGTGAAGCCGTCGCCACCGTGCGTCGGCGCCGCAGCCTCCACGCGGGTGCCGGCATTGCGCTTGCGGCTCACCAGTCCCGATGCCTGCAGCTCCTGCATCGCCGCGCGCACCGTTGAACGGCTGACCGCAAACTGCTCCGCCAGCTCGAACTCCGTCGGCAGGACCGACCCCACCGGATGACGGCCATCGGCAATCGCCTCGGTCAGCGCCCGGGCCACGAACGCGTATCGCTTTTCCATCGTTGCCACGCGAGCCCCTGAGTCTCTGTTCCCATCCATGGAAGCCCGATCCGCCACCGCCCCGTCAAGGAAGCAGGTTGACATAGGATTTATGTTCGTACAATTTAATATGTACGAACATAAAGGGAGGGCTCGATGGGGAGCACGGTTTTCGACTCGGTGCTGTTTCGCGATATGTTTGGCACCGCGGAGATGCGTGAGGTCTTCACCGACGAGGCTCTGGTCGGCCGCTATATCGAGGCCGAGGTGGCACTCGCGCGCGCCCAGGCCCGGATGGGTGTGGTCCCCAAGGACGCTGCCGCAGCCATCGAGGCCGCCGCAAAATCCATCCAGATCGATTTCGACAAGCTCCGCCATGAGACCGAGATCGTCGGCTATCCCATCCTGCCGCTCGTCCACCAGCTCTCCGCCGCCGCGGGCGAGGCCGGCCGCTACGTCCATTGGGGCGCGACGACCCAGGACATCATGGACACCGCCAATGTTCTGCAGGTCCGTGCCGCGCTGAAGATCGTTGCCCGCGATCTCCGCGCTGTCAGCGACATCCTGAAAGCCATGGCGAAGAAGCATCGCGACACGCCGATGGCCGGGCGAACCCATCTGCAGCAGGCGCTGCCGGTGACCTTCGGCTATAAGGCTGCCGTCTGGCTGTCGTCGATCGATCGTCATATCCAGCGCGTCGATCAGGCATTGCCGCGCATCCTGCTTGGCGAATTCTCCGGTGCTGCCGGTACGCTCGCTTCGGTAGGCGAGGGCGGCCTCGAAATGCAGAAGCTGTTCTGCGAAGAACTCGGCCTGCATCAGCCGTCGATCACCTGGCATGTCGCCCGCGACGGTATTGCAGAGGCCGTGACACTGCTCGGCTTGATCACCGGCACCCTCGGCAAGATTGCCACCGACGTGATGCTGTTGTCCTCGTCCGAATTCGGCGAGGTATCCGAGCCCTTCGTGCCCGGTCGCGGTGCCTCATCCACGATGCCGCAAAAGCGTAACGCGATCTCGAGCGAGCTGATGCTTGCCGCCGCAAAGGCGGTGCGCCAGCACGTCGCCACCATGCTCGACGGCATGATCCATGATCTCGAACGTGCCACTGGACCGTGGCATGTCGAATGGGCCTCGCTGCCGGAAAGTTTCCTGCTCACCGCCTCGTCGCTGGCCAACGCGAAGTTCATGCTCGGCGGTCTCGTCGTGCACGAGCAGCGCATGCTGGACAATCTCGGTCTCACTCACGGTCTCATCGTCGCCGAGGCGGTCATGATGGCCGCTGCACCAAAGCTCGGCCGCCAGCATGCGCATGACGTCGTCTATGACGCCTGCCGCAAGGCCATCGAAGGTGGCGGCCAACTCGCCGACATTCTTGCAGAGGTGCCCGAGATCGTCGAAGCGCTCGGCGGCAAGGACAACATCCGCAAGCATTGCGATCCCGCCAACTATCTCGGCCTGTGCGGGCCGATGGTCGATCGCGTGCTGAGCCTGAGCAAGTAAGGGGACTTTGTAGGATGGGTAGAGCGAAGGCTCGACGCGCCGGAGTGAAACCCATCGGCCGAGCTCGCCGCAACGACAGACAGCATGGGTTTCGCTGGGCTCTAGCCATCCTACGAGCCGGGACAATAGCAACAGGGAGGATTCAATGAAGACGATACTGGCGACTGCATTTGCACTAGGCACCGCGTTCAGCGTGGCATCTGCCGTTGCGCAGGAATTTCCGACCCGCACCATCACCATGAACATGCCGTATTCGGCCGGCGGCCCCGGCGACACCATTGCGCGCCTTCTCGCGCAGGCCATGAGCGGCCCCCTGAAGCAGCAGGTCATCGTCGAGAATACCACGGGCGCCGGCGGCTCCATCGGCAGTGCCAAGGTCGCGGGTTCTCCGCCCGATGGCTATAATCTGCTGCTGATCCATATCAGCCACGCCACCAATCCCGCGCTGTATCCGAAACTCAAATACGATCCGATCAAGGACTATGAGCCGATCGGTCTCGCGGTCGATCTGCCGTCGGTCTTCGTCGCGCGAAAGGATCTGCCGGCGAAGAATCTGGAAGAGCTGATCGCCTGGATGAAGACCACGAAGGAGAAGGTGAACTACGCCCATGCCGGCATCGGCTCGGCCTCGCACCTCTGCGGCCTTCTGCTCAACGCCGCCACCGGTACGCAGCCGACCCAGATCGCCTATCGCGGCGCGGGTCCTGCGATGAACGACATGATGAGCGGGCAGGTCGATGTGATGTGTGACCAGATCGTCAATGTCGTCGGCAATGTCGATGGCGGCACCATCAAGGGTTATGCGGTCACCAGCACCGAGCGCGCACCGGCGCTTCCGAACCTGCCGACCACCACCGAGGCCGGCTTGAAGGATTTCACCTACACCGTCTGGTACGGCCTGTTCGCGCCCAAGGGCACGCCGAAGCCGGTGCTCGACAAGCTCAATGCCGCCTTGAATGTGGCGCTGAAGGACGAAACCGTGAAGACGCGTCTCGCGGCGCTGGGGGCGCAGCCCGTTGCGCCGGAGTGCGCCACGCCGGATGCCCTCGCAAAACATCTCAAGGCCGAGATCGACAAGTGGACGCCGATCATCAAGAACGCCGGCGTTGTCGGTGCGCAGTGAGCATGACGTGACCGACACGCGCATCGAGCAGGATTCCTTTGGCGGCATCAACGTGCCGAAGGATCGTTATTGGGGCGCGCAGACCCAGCGCGCCCTCGAGGTGTTTCAAGTCAGCGACGAGCGCTTTCCGGTCGCGCTCATCCGCGCCTTCGCCTTGCAGAAGATCGCAGCGGTGCAGGCCAATCGGCAGCTCGGTGCGATCGCATCGGAGATCGCCGCGCCTATCGAGGCCGCCGCACGCGAATTGCAGCAGGGTCGTTTCGACGATCATTTCCCGTTGCCGATCTGGCAGACCGGCTCCGGCACCCAGACCAACATGAACGCCAATGAGGTGATCGCGAACCGCGCCAACGAGCTGCTGGGCCGGCCGCTCGGTACTAAGTCGCCGGTGCATCCCAACGATCACGTCAACTGCTCGCAATCCTCCAACGACAGTTTCCCGACCGTGATGCACATCGCGACGGCGCTGCAATTGCGCAGCGCCTTGCTGCCGGCTTTGCAGATGCTGCGGGATGAACTTCGCGCCAAGGCGGACACTTTCGCCGATGTCGTGAAGATTGGCCGCACGCATCTGATGGACGCGGTGCCGATGACCATGGGGCAGGCCTTCGACGCCTTCGCGCGCCAGACCGGCCACGCCATCGACCGTATCGAGGCCGTTCTTCCGCGCCTGCTGATGCTGCCGCAAGGCGGCACGGCGGTCGGTTCGGGGCTCAATGCGCCCGATGGCTTCGACGTCGCATTCTGCGACCACCTGAATGCATTGACTGGTGAAATCTTCGTCCCGAACCCCAGCAAGTTCGAAGGCATGGGCGCTCATGACGCGCTGGTGGAGGTCTCGGCCGCGTTGAACGGCCTTGCCGTCACGCTGCTGAAGATCGCCAACGATGTTCGCCTCCTCGGCTCCGGTCCGCGCTGCGGGCTCGGTGAGCTCGTCATCCCGCATGACGGGCTGACAAGTTCGATCATGCCGGGCAAGCGCAACCCGACCATCGCCGAGATGCTGGCGCAGGTGTGCTTTCAGGTCATGGGCAACAACGCTGTCGTCACAGCCGCGGGTGCCTCCGGGAATTTCGAACTGAACGTCGCCAAGCCGGTGATCATCTACAACGTCTTGCAATCGATCCGCGTCCTGTCTGATGGGATCGGCGTGTTTGCATCGCGGCTGGTCCGTGATCTCGATGTCGACCGCCGCCAGCTTGCAGTCAATGTCGCGAATGCGCCGCTGCTCGCCACGGCACTCAATCCGGTGATCGGCTACGACAAGGTGGCGATGATCACCGCGAAGGCGCTGGACGAAGCGATCACGCCGCGCGAAGCCGCGATTGCGCTGGGGCTGCTCTCAGGCGAGGAATACGATCGTTATGTCGATCCCAAGCGGATGGCGGGACTCTTATAGCGTATAGCGATACGCAGTCCCTCATCCTGAGAGTCTGACTGGAAATGCGGTCCGTAGTTTGGCGCTGCTGGTCGCCGACGCGGAACGCAACACACTCTGTCCCTCCCGCCTGAACGCAGTTGCGTTCAGGCTGAGGTGAGGAGGCGCGCAGCGCCGTCTCGAACCATGAGCTCGCCTGGCTCAGAGTGTGCGGCCATCCTTCGAGACGCCGCTGCGCGGCTCCTCAGGATGAGGGACGGAGAATCGAGATCCTGACCTGAACGGACATTGTTCCAAGCAAAAGCAGTCGAAAACCACCTCGACCGCTTTACGAGTCAGGCTCTGAGGAGCCGCGCAACGCGCGGCGTCTCGAAGGATGGCCACAGGCTCAGAGCCAAGTCACGCATGGTTCGAGACGCACGCCCGCGGCGCGCTCCTCACCATGAGGGCGGAGTTGGACTCACCCGCCTTGCCGCAACCGCGCCAGTACTTTCAGTCCGCCATAACCATCGGCCGGCAGCAGGCCCATCTTGGTCTGATAATCACGTACTGCCTGCATCGTGTCATTGCCGACCCGCCCATCGGTGCCGCCGGTGTCGAAGCCGGCGCGCGTCAGCCGCGTCTGCAGCTCCTGCACTTCCGCCAGCGTCAGGATGCGCTCGGAGCCGGGGAAGGGCTGGATGAACGGCGGGGCGCCCAGGATGCGATCACCGAGATGGCAGATCGCCAGCGCGTAGTTCATCGACGGATTGTAGCTGCGTACGGCGTAGAAGCCTTGCCCAAGCAGGAAGCTCGGTCCGCCCGTCACCGGCGTCCAAAGCTTCGCCGTTGCATTCGGTTGCGGGAATGCCCGTCCATCGGCGCGCGTCACGCCGGCTGCGGCCCATAATGCATATGAGCGCTTCGCATCGGACGCTGCTGCGCCATTGGCGCGCACCTCGTAACCCCAATGCTCGCCGCGAGGATACTTGCCGCGATTGACGAGGAAGCGCGCGCTGGAGCCGAGGGCATCGTCCGGCTTGCCGAAGGGCGAGACGCGGCCGTCCTTGTCATAGTCGATGCCGACATTGAGCCAGACTTCCGGCATCCATTGCGTGTGCCCCATGGCGCCGGCCCAGGAGCCGCGCATCTCGTCCGGCGTGCCCCAGCCGTTCTGCACGATGCGCAGCGCATTGATGAGTTCGGTCTCCCAATAGCTGCGGCGGCGGGGCTCGTTCCAGGCAAGCGCGGCGAGTGAGGGGAAGACCGGGCGCATGTGGTTCTGCTGCACCAGGGGATCGCCATAAGCGGACTCGACGCCCCACAGCGCCAGCAGAGTGCCGCGCTCGACGCCGAAATCGCGCTCGATGCGATCGAATAATCCGGCGTTCTTGCGTAGCGCCTCCTTGCCCGCGGTGATGCGCCAGTCGGAGGCGCGGCGATTCACATATTGCCAGACCTGCTCGTGAAACTCCGGCTGCTTCCTCATTTTCTGGAACACGGACATGTCCGGCTCCAGTCGGCCCATCACGCGATCATAGGTCGTGGCCGAGATGCCTTTGGCAGTTGCCTTTGTGCGGAAGCTGTCACGCCAGGCGTCGAAGCCGGCGGGGGCGGCAAGGGAAACTCTCGGCGTGGCCAGACAGACGCCTGCGGCGAGGCCGGAGCGGAGCAGGTGGCGTCGGTCGATCAGGGAATCGCGCGCGGTCATGCCTCAGTGTAGCCGCAAGAAATCGGCCATGTCAGGGACAATGCGCCGCGGTTTCCCGTTGGCGCAAGGTATTGGAATTACGAACGAAAAGACCGCCGTAGGCCACTTTCGGGCTTGCGGCGGTCTTGCGTTATTCCAGTGCCGTTCCTGCGTCATCCTTGCGACGCATTGCGGCTATCAGTCCTTGGCGCGCTCGACGTAAGAACCGTCTTCGGTCAGCACCACGATGCGGGTGCCGGTGCCGACATGCGGGGGGACCGCCGAACGGATGCCATTCGACAGGATCGCAGGCTTGTAGGACGACGAGGCGGTCTGACCCTTGGTCACCGGTTCGGTCTCGACGACCTCGAGCGTGACGCGCTGCGGCAGCACGATGGCGACCGGTACCATGTCGTGCAGCGACAACTTCACGACCATGTTTTCCTGGAGGTAAGGTGCTGAATTGCCGATGACATCCGGCGGAACCTGGACCTGATCATAGGTCTCCTGGTTCATGAAATGAAAGCCGTCGCCGTCCTGATAGAGATAGGTGAAGTTGTGGTCCTCGATGGTCGCCTTTTCCACCTGGTCGGTGGTCTTGTAGCGCTCCGAGATCTTCACACCGTCGCTGATTCGGCGCATTTCGATCTGGCTGACCGGGGTGCCCTTGCCGGGATGGATGTTCTCGGCGGACAGAACCACATAGAGCTTGCCATCTTGCTCGATGACGTTGCCCTTGCGAATAGAACTGGCGATGACTCTCACAGTGAATTTTCCTGAATTTGTCGGCCGAGGCCGGACTGGGCACGATTGCCGCGCGGCCTGCGAAGCGATTTCGGGGGGCAACATACTGATTTACGGTCGGAATGCCAGCACCTTGCAACCGAAAAAGGGGCTGTTTTGACCTCCGGAACCGACCCGATTTCCCCCTGGTGGAGCCCAAACCGCCATGCCGACCGGCGCGGTTTCCTGCTGGCGCGCGGCCAGATCACGCGCGCTGTGCGGGCCTGGTTCGAGGCGGAGGGCTTCACCGAGGTGGAAACCGGCGCGCTGGTGGTCTCGCCGGGCAACGAGACCCATCTGCATGCGCCGCGGGCGGATCTGGCCGGGCATGACGGCGCGAAGCGCGCACGATATCTGCGCACTTCACCTGAATTCGCCTGCAAAAAGCTGCTCGCGGCGGGCGAAACGCGCATTTTCGAACTGGCGCGGGTATTTCGGGATCGCGAGCGCGGCGATCGACATCTGCCGGAATTCACCATGCTCGAATGGTACCGCGCCAACGAGGCTTATGAGGCGGTGATCCGCGACACTGTCGCGATCATCCGATTGGCGGCGGAGACGGCGGGGACGCGCGAATTCAGCTTCCGCGGCGGCAACGCCGACGCAAGTTTGCCGCCGGAATTCCTCACGGTGTTCGATGCCTTTGAGCGCTTTGCAGGCGTGAATCTTGCGGCAACGGTGTGGCAGAGCAAAGGTGACCGCGATGCGCTCGCCGATGCGGCACGGAGCTGTGTCCGGATCGCTGAAGACGACACCTGGTCGGACATTTTCAGCAAGATCCTCGTCGAACATGTCGAGCCGCATCTCGGTGAGGGTCGGATGACCGTGCTCTATGAGTATCCGGCACCTGAAGCGGCGCTGGCGCGGACCAAGGCTTCCGATCCGCGTGTCGCCGAACGCTTCGAGGTCTATGCCTGCGGCGTCGAGCTCGCGAACGGGTTCGGCGAACTCACCGATGCGGATGAACAGCGTCGTCGTTTCACCGAGGCGATGGATGAGAAGGCGCGGCGCTATGGCGAGCGCTATCCGATCGACGAGGAGTTTCTTGCCGCCGTCGCTGCGATGCCGCTGGCATCGGGCGTTGCGCTTGGTTTCGATCGCCTGGTGATGCTGGCCGCCGGCGCGACGAAGATCGATCAGGTCGTGTGGACGCCGCCGGCATGAACAGGCCCTTAAAAATTCCGGTCACGCTGCGGCAGGCGAGCGAGCTTGTCGCCGAAGGCCTCGCGCCGGAACGGGCGCTGGCCGAGCTCGAACAAGTCGCCGCTCGCTATGCGGTGGCGGTGACGCCGGCTGTGGCGGAACTGATCGACACGAACGATCCCGACGATCCGATCGCGCGACAATACATCCCGGATGCGCGCGAACTCGATGCGCGGTCCAACGAGCGCGATGATCCGATCGGCGATCACGCCCATGCGCCGGTCGATGGCATCGTGCATCGCTATCCCGACCGCGTGCTGTTGAAGCTCGTTCACGTCTGCGCGGTCTATTGCCGGTTCTGCTTCCGCCGCGAGATGGTGGGCCCGGGCAAGGAGACCGCGCTGTCGCGCGAGGCCTATGACAAGGCGCTGGGCTACATCCGCTCCCATGACGAGATCTGGGAAGTGATCCTCACTGGCGGTGATCCCTTGATGCTGTCGCCGCGGCGGCTCAAGGACGTCGTGGCCGATCTCGCGGCCATCGATCATGTCAAAATCATTCGCCTGCATACGCGTGTGCCGGTCGCCGATCCCGCGCGCGTCAACGACGAGATGGTTGCTGCGTTGCGTGCGAAAGGGGCATCGACCTGGGTCGCGCTGCACGCCAATCACCCGCGCGAGTTCACGCAGGCCGCGCGCGAGGCCTGCGCGCGCATGATCGATGGCGGAATCCCGATGGTCAGCCAGTCCGTGCTGCTGCGCGGCGTCAATGACGATGCGGCGACGCTGACGGCGCTGATGCGCGGTTTCGTCGAGAACCGCATCAAGCCCTATTACCTGCACCACGGCGATCTCGCCCCCGGCACCGCGCATCTGCGCACCACCATCGCCGAAGGACAGGCGCTGATGCAGGCGCTCCGCGGTCATGTTTCAGGACTTTGCCAGCCCGACTATGTGCTCGATATTCCCGGCGGCTACGGCAAGGCGCCGATCGGACCGGGGTACTTGTCACAAGACGATGCGCCAAATCGGCAGGAGACCGATGCTACGTCACCGGAATCAAGCTATCGTGTGGTGGACTATTGCGGTGACGTGCATATCTATCCGCCGAAGTCGTGAGAAGTGGCTTCCGCGAGATCGGTGTCGGAGACATCAAATGAAAACACTGTTCGTGATGTTGGCGAGCCTGTTCGTATTCGGACATTCACTGGCGCTGGCGCAGGACTCGCAGCGCAATCTGCCGCCGAAACATCTGCGGTCGCAGCCGACGACAGAGTCGGGTTCGGCTGGCAGCGTGCCACCGGCGCCGGTCGGTCATCGCCAGCCGCGCCCGTCCGATCTGCCGCCGGAGGCCGGCAAGGACGATCCCAGCCGGATCGATCCGCAAGACCGCGAGCTCGACCGCATGATCAAGAATATCTGCAAGGGGTGCTGAACCCCGGGCTCACCCCTCATCCGGAGGAGTCCGCGAAGCGGGCGTCTCGAAGGATGCTGCCAAGCTCGGAGCCAAGCCAATTCATGGTTTGAGACGCGCGTAATAAGGGCGTGTGCCCTACCGTGAGGGGTAGGGTTTTTAACTACGCTTTCTTCCGCGCCGCCAGCGCCATTGCGATCAGCGACGATCCGCCGATCAAGAGATTGATCCCCACCAGAATTCCGATTGCCCAGGCTGCCGAACCCGGCAGACCCGAGATGATGAAGAAGGCGATCAGGATATCCAACAGGCCGGAAATGGCGAGCCAGCTCCAGCGCTCGGACAGTTCCTTGCGGTGTTGGAGCGCATACATAATGGTCGCGACACCTTCGGCGAGGAAGTAGATTCCGACCACCGCCGTGAGCGTCAGCGTGCCTTCGGCCGGTCGTGTCAGCAGAATGATGCCGGCGGCGATACCGAGCACCGCAGAGATCAATGACCAGACGAAGCCGGGGGCCTGACGTGCCCAGAAGGTCACGAGTAAAGTGGCAATGCCGGCGATCAAAAACATCCAGCCGAGCATCACCGTCACGGCGATGCTGGCGACCGGCGGCACGATCATCGCCGCAAGGCCGAGGATGACCAGCACGATGCCTTCGATCAGGAAGGCTTTCCAGTGACTGCGGACCGTCTCACTCATCTTCGATTGCAGGTCGTCGAAATCGGGGGGCAAGGTCATCGGTAAATTCCTGGCCGCGCCGGAGGGCGCATCGCCGTGACTATAGCTGCAACGACGCGGCGAAGCGAACGGTCCACGATTTCGGCCGGTCGTCGTCGACGATTTTATCGAATTCTACCGCTGAACGGGTATCGCCGGGGCGGCCGTGCGCATGCGGTTGCGGCCGAGGAAATAAGCGGCCCCGGTCAGCATCAGCAGCGCCGCACCGATGACGATGGACGTGAAGCCGATCGGCACCAGCACCATGGTCACGGTCCGCTCGGGATTGCTGTACCAGTGCCGCAGCGACGTGATCACGAAGGCGGTGCCGGCAAAGCCCGCGGCGCCGCCGGCGAAGGTCAGCGCCCACATGCTGCGCAGATGCGCCAGCCGCTCGCGCGAGACATCCGTATGCGGCGCATGATGGGCGCCGATGCGGCGTACCAGCCGGATAGCCAGCGCGATGGTGCCAAAGCCGAACAGCATGCCGGCGCCCTCCAGCGCGCGGCGGGCGGGGCCGACGATGTCCGGATATTGCTGCAGGGTCAGCAATGGCAGGTCGTAACAGGCGTGCAGCGTCACCGGTGCCAGCACGATCAGCAGCGGTGTACGGATGAAAGCGAGGCGGTCGCGGCGATGGGCGCCCAATGCACGGCCGGAACGGGCAATGGCGATATAAGCGCCGGCAATGACGCCGAGGGCGCCGTGGAACGGCACCGTGAGCACGCTGCGCAGCACCGCCAGCGTGCGCCACATCTCCGGATAGCTCAGAAGATAAACGAGGTTTTCGTAGGCGGCGAAGCCGAGGCCGGCGGCGGCACCGTAGACCACGGTGTCCATGGGATCTGCGGTCCGCGCGCGCTGGGTCGAGACTGCGACGATCACCAGGATCTTCACGATCTCCTCGGGCGCAGCGATGCCGAATACCGCATGCAGCACCATCGTCCAGGTCGGATCGTCGGTGAGGCCGGGAATCGCCGCGAACAGCGCCCGTGAGAAACCGAGCAGCGAAATGCTGGCGGCGCCAAGCAGGAATGCCGCCCAGACCATCCCAGGCGGTCCCGGCCGCTCGTCGGCGGCGATGACCAGCCACAGCACCAGCAGGGCAGGCGCAATGGCGGCGATGCCGATCACGGTGGGGAGCGATTCGAGGGCGTCCATGCAGGACTAAGTATAGGGCGCCCGTGCGGCGCGAAAGGGTTGTGCGGTCGCAGCTGCATTTTGGGAACCAAATGCCGCCCGGCCGATTGGATTTGCAAACCATCGCCACGACGGGGACTGACCATGTCCGATGATGTACCGACCCCGCCCTTCATCTATGAAGGCGTCGATCTCGTACCCGAGGAAAAATCGACCCTGTCCGAAGTGGTCGATACCGTGAAGGATGCTGCTCATCGTGTCAGTGACACGATCGAGGCCGGCAAGAAACCGGGGATGCCGCTCAGCATCCTCGCCAATGTGGCGCGCGAGGCCCCACTGGGATCGCTGCTGGTGGCCTTCCTGCTCGGCGTCGCCGTGGCGCGACGGCGCTAGGCGGGATCTTCGGTTGCTCGGTCGAACTGATTGTCGTTCCCGCGGGCATTCCGCGGCGGTGATAACGTCGGGATACGGGGTAACTGTGCCGGCGGCCGCAAGTTGATCCCCACGCATTGCACACGCCTTGATTTATCTAGCAGATGTCGTGAACCGCTCGCCGAGCGACAGGTCGTACCAGGGCGCGATAGGACGGTGGAGACCGCTATTCGTGTTGCGCCCGTTAGCGGCTGCGCTTGCGCTGGACGGCTGCGGCTTTGGAGCGGTTGCGGTTGTTGGTGGTGGCGCGGGACCGTGACCGCCGCGGCGTCTCGCGTGCCGCGGGTTTGTCATCGCCGGCGGTGGTGCTGGCGAAAGACTGGCGCAGATTGTCGAGGGTGGAGGTCAAGGTGCCGACCTGTTCGGTCAGTTTCCGCGTTTCGGTCTGCTGCGCGGTGAGGAGGCGCTGCATGGTCAGCAACTGATCCTGCACAACCTGAAGCTGGTCGACGGACTGTTGCTGTGTGGCCTCGATACCCTTGGTCTTCTCGATCAGCTGTTCTGAGGCCTGGGCGACGCGGGCCTGTTGTAGCCGCGATGCCGTGAGGCGCTCTGGCTCCGGGGTGCTGCCGCTATAGGCACGCCAGACAAAGATGCCGCCGATGCCGAGAATGACCAGCGCCAGCGCGACCGCGGTGATCAGGATCGGCTGCTGGCCAATCTCGTGCAGGGGCGAACGGTTGCTACGCGGGCGGGCACGCACCGGCTCATCTCCGTCCATCGGCGGCAGAGGATGGCTGTGCGAATGGCTCGTCGTCATCTCGACCATCAAACTCAAAGTCCTCCGGCCGGCGATCGTTCCACCCGGATGAGGGAATTCCCAGGACGTGCATGAGACCGCAGGCTCGCGGTAAAGTTCAGCCAAATTAAGACGGGTTTCGGCGACGTGTCGGTCTCCGTGCGGGGATACTGGCACACCGCCACGCCGCGCATGAGATGCGCGGACAATGGTCCGTACAGAGCGTAGCGCTTCTTCGATAGGATCTACCGATGTGACCGCATCGGACGGACGGGTCTCCGTAACCGCGGCCCGTCCATCGATGCCGGCTTGGTTGAGCAGTCGCTTCGCGTTGCCCGCGAACAGTTGCAGCAACGCGAATCTCTTCGGCCATAGCCGGATCGTGCTCCCATCTTCGGTACGAAGTTTACCTCGGCCGAGATCGTAGCCAGCGAGGCTGGGTACGATGACGCCTTGATGTCACACATGTTTTACGCGCTCTGACGGCAAATATCAGAAAATTTTCAGAATGTCATGACTGAACCATCGAGACTTCAATTGCAGCGCTCTGCCATTGTGCTCTGCCATCCGTCGCACAGGCGGGTTGCAGTTCTGCGGCACTGTTGGACGCGTCATGCTTTTGAAGTGGAAATCTCCTGCTTGCGTGGTGGCCTTGTCCTGGGCATCGACGGCTTGGGTATTGATCGGCATCGCCCTCGTGGCATCGCCGCAGTCAGCCGTCGCCCAGACCGCCTCGCAGATCACGCCGCGTTCATTCGAGCCGTCACTGCAGGGGCGGGGCGGGGGCCTTGTGATTCCGCAAGGCGCCGGGCCAGAGGCGCCGATTGGTGCGGACAGGCTGTCGGTTCGGATCAAGGCGGTGCGCATTGACGGTGGCTTGCCGGCGCTGGCCGAGAAGGAGCGTGAGATCCGCGCGTCGCTGGTCGGACGCAAGGTCAGCGCGGCAGAGCTGTTCAATGCCGCGAAGCAACTGGAACTGGCCTATGTTGCCGCCGGCTATGGCCTGGTGCGGGTGGTGCTGCCGGCGCAGCGCCTCCTCGATGGCGCCACGTTGCGGCTACAGGTGATCGACGGCTTCGTCGAACGGCTTGATACGTCGCGGTTGCCACCAGCCATTCGCGAGCGCATCACCACGCTGCTGACGCCATTGGTCGGTCACCGCGGTATCCTGCTTCGCGACATCGAACGCAAGCTGCTGTTGGCCGGCGACCTGCCGGGCACCGTGCTGCGCTCGACGCTGGCGCCCGGCAGCGCACCGGGAGGGGGCGTGCTGGTGATCGAGGCGCGCTTCAAGCCGGTCACCGGCTTCGTTTCTCTCGACAATACGTTGTCGCAGTCGCTTGGGCGGTACAGCGTCAATGCCGGCCTCGACATCAATTCGCCGACCGGCCATGGCGAACTGATCTATCTGCGCACCGGCGGGCTGCCCTGGGCGCGCGGCGACGCCGCCTTCACCGAGGCCCAGCCGCGCAACCGGTTGCTGGCGGCGGGCGTGACGCTACCGCTGGGCGATAACGGGCTGACGCTGAATCTGGAAGCCACCGACGCCCGCGCCACGCCGATCGCGGCGGCGGGCAGTCTCGGCATCACCTCTGATTTCAAACGCTATTCGACGCGACTGCGCTATCCGGTGCTGCGCGGACGCGAGCTGACGCTCAATCTCGAGGCAGGCTTCGACGCGCAGGACGATCAGGTCACCGTGATTACCCCGCTGGTGCAGGGCCTGTCACTCGACCGGCTGCGCATCGTGCGCGCCGGCGGCGACCTGAGCTGGTTCGCGCCCAATAACGCGCTGGTGACGGCGCGGTTGGCCGGCTCGTTTGGTATCGATGGCCTCGGCGCGCGCAATGCGCCGCCGGTCGGCTCCCTCGACGTGCCTCTGTCGCGCGACGGCACCAGGCCCGACTTCCAGAAGCTGGAGGCGCAGTTCGGCTATAACCAGCCGCTGATTGATCATCTGACGCTGGATCTGCGCGCGCGGGCGCAGACCTCGTTCGGACAGCCGCTGGCCCGCTCGGAGCAGATCGGCCTGGCCAGCAGTACCGCGCTGTCCACTTTCGATGCCGGCCTGATCCAGGGCGACGCCGGTTATGTCATCCGCGGCGAAACCCAATTTCCGTTCGCCACCTCGTTGACGCTACCCTTCGCTGTGCCGAGCCTGCCGCCACAACAGGGCTCCGGCCTGCCGGCCGGCGACACCACGCCCGGCGCCATGGTGCTGACACCCTATGCGTTCGGCGCTTTCGGTCAGGTCACTTTGGAAAAGCCGTCGGCGCTGGAAATCCCCACGATACGCGGCTCGTCCTATGGCGTCGGCCTGCGCCTCGGGGCCGCGCCGCAATCCAGCTTCAGCGCCATCAATATTGGCATCGAATACGGCCGCTATGAGCGCTCCACCGGCCTCGGCAGCGGCGATCGCCTGACCTTTAGCACCGCCTTCCAGTTCTGAGGACCGATCAATGACGGCTTCCCGTACCCGTAACAATGGCCCGCGACTGGCTCATTTTGCGGCAGCGCTGCTGACCTCCACGATGCTGTCGGGCGTGCCGCTGGCCTTCGCGCAGACGCTGCCGACCGGCGGCAGCGTTGCGGCGGGCAGTGCCACGATAACCACGCCGAGCAATGGCGCGCTGACGGTGACGCAGTCGTCGTCCTCCGCGGTGGTGAACTGGCAGAGCTTTTCGGTGGCGCAGGGTAATGCCGTCAACTTCGTGCAGCCGTCGAGCACATCGGCGATCCTGAACCGCGTGACGGGATCGGCGACCTCCACCATCGCCGGCCAGATCAACGCCAACGGACAGGTCTATCTGGTCAACCCCAACGGTATCGCCATCACTTCCACTGGCACGGTGAACGCTGCGGGCTTCGTCGCCTCGACGCTCGGAATCTCCGACAGCGACTTCATGAGCGGCAAGCGGACGTTCACCGGCAACGGCGCCTCAGCGAGTGTGAGCAATGCCGGCAGCATCACCATCGGGCGCGGTGGCTATGCCGCGCTGCTCGGCGGCAGCGTCGATAATGCCGGCACTATCACCGTGCCGCTCGGCAAGGTTGGTCTCGGCTCTGGTGAGCAGGCGACACTCGATTTGTCCGGCGACGGTTTTATGCAGGTCGCGATGCCGACCAATGCGACCGGCAGCAGCGCGCTTGTCAGTAACAGCGGCAGGATTTCCGCCAATGGCGGCAGTGTGCAGCTCTCAGCCGCCGCCGCGCGCGACATGGCGCGGCAGGCGATCAATATGTCCGGCACCATCGAGGCCAGGAGCGTCGGCGGGCGCAACGGCGCAATTATCCTCGGCGGTTCGGACGGCGCAGTCGCCGTCTCCGGCAAGCTCAATGTCTCCTCGCGCAAAGCGAAGGGTGGTAGCATCGCCGTCACCGGCCGCGACATCAAGCTGGCCGGGGCGACGCTTGAGGCATCCGGCAAGATCGGCGGCGGCACGGTCAGGATCGGCGGCAACCGGCAGGGGCAGGGCACGCTGCAGCGCGCGGAGACCACGACGGTCGATGCTGCGACGACGATCAAAGCGGATGCGACCTCCATGGGCAATGGGGGCGACGTGGTGGTGTGGTCGGACGGCACGACCGCTGTCTATGGCACGATCTCGGCGCGCGGCGGCAAAAACGGCGGCGACGGCGGACAGATCGAAACCTCGGGCCATACCCTCGACTTCGCCGGCATCCGCGTGGATGCGTCGGCCTTCAAGGGCGCGGCGGGAACATGGCTGCTCGATCCGATCGACCTGATCGTCGATGCGACCGCCGCCGCGACCATCAACAGCGCGCTGGGTGGTGGCACCGGCGTCACCTTACAGACCTTCGCCAGTAGCGCGCCGAGCGGTTCCGGCTCCACCGCAGCCGGCAACGGCGACATCATCATCAATTCCAGCCTCGGCTGGTCCACCAGCGCGGTGCTAACGCTGAACGCCCACAATGCCATCTCCATCAACGCTGCGATCAATGTCCGCGGCGCGGGTGGCGTTTCGCTGGTCTACAACACAGCGTCACCGACCAACCTGACGTTCAACAACGGCGCATCGATCGATTACGGCGCGACCGACAACGGCGGTGCGCTCAGCGTCAACGGCAACGCTTACACGCTGCTGTACTCGATGACTGATATCGCCGGCATGAGCACCAGCGGCCACTCGGCGCTTGCGACCGACCTGATATCGATGACCAGCTACACGGCGGCGGTGGTCGGAGGAACATTTGATGGAACCTTCGAAGGCCTCGGCCACACGATCTCGAACCTCACGATCAACAGCACGGCAAGCGGCGAGTTAGTTGGCCTGTTTCGCTATGCGACCGGCACCATCCGCGATATCGGCCTGGTAGGCGGATCGATTTCCGCCGGTACCTCGTCATATGTCGGTGCGCTCGTGGGGGGGCTCGGGGCGGGCAGCTCGCCCTCATACGTCGTGAATTCCTACGCGACTGCCAACGTTACGGGCGGCGATCAATCCAACGTCGGTGGATTAATCGGCGAAACCTATGCTTACCAAGACGCCCCCACGGTGGTGGCGAATTCCTACAGCACCGGAAACGTCACGACCGGGGTCTCGGGATACGCCGGTGGTCTCGTCGGCCAGCAGGTTGCGTACTTCAATAGCGCCAGTGCAACGATCAGCGGATCTCACGCGACCGGCACCGTTACGGGCGGCAGCAACGCTGTGCTGGGCGGCCTTGTCGGCAGCAACAGTAGCAATCCCACCGGGATTGCGACGATCACCGGCTCTTACGCGACCGGCGCGGTTATCGGAACGACCGCAAGTTCGGTCGGAGGGCTGGTCGGCAGCAACACCACCAACGCCGGCATCAGCTCGATCTCAGGGTCTTTCGCGACCGGCGCGGTCAACGGCGGCGCGGTCGCAAACGGCGGTCTGGTCGGCTCCAACACCGGCGGAGGTGCAGCGGGCATCGGGTCGATTACTGATTCCTACGCGACCGGCGCGGTGACGGGGGGGGGGAGCAGGTTACAACGGCGGACTGGTGGGATGGAATCTCGGCAACGGCAGCGGCGCCGTCGCGTCCATCACCACCTCCTATGCGACGGGCAGTGTTAGCACCACAGGCTATGGCGGCACGGGTGGGCTGGTCGGCCGAAATCAAAACCTCAGCGGCGGCACCACGTCGATTATCAGTAGCTACTGGGATGTATCGACGAGCGGCATTCCTGCCTTGGGGATCGGCAACGACACAAACGGCCAGAGCGGCAATGTCATCGGCGTGACCACCGCGCAGTTCCAGAGCGGCTCGTTGCCGACGGGCTTTTCATCCTCGGTCTGGGGCACCGGTGCGGGACTCTATCCTTATCTGACCAGCATCTTCGCACACGGTGTGCAGGCGGTGTCGGGCACCGTCTACAGCGATCTGGGCACGACCCCGCTTGCTTCGGGTACGAACGGAGCAGTGGGCGTGACCGTGATCGGCGCAAACGCAACACTCGGCACCGTGACGGCGGGTGCCAATGGCTATTATTATGCGTTCGGCGCGGCCGGCACCATCGCCAACGGCGCTGGCCTGGTCGCTTATACGACGCAGAACGGCTCGACCGGCGCGACAAATGCGGCGCGGATCGCAACCTCGACATATTCGTCCGGCACGCCGTCGCAGACTGGCGTCGACATCTACGAGCCTGTCACGCTTCTCACGGCGAGCACGAGTGCGACGACGCTCTCGGCGTCGGGCTACAATCCGAATTCGACACCGGCCGTGCCCACAGGTTCGACGCTGCCGTCCTTCCTCAATGGTGCGATCCCAACACTGGCTGCAACGAACAGCGGCGGCTTTACAATCGATCAGACGCTGGACCTCACCAGCAGCTTCGGCGTGCAGACGACAGCCGGCGCGCCATTGACGGTCGCCAACGCGATGACGGTGGAGAGTGGCGCCAGTCTCGGCCTCATGACCTCCGGCCAGCTTTTCATCAGTGCGCCGGTCACGGTGAAGGGCGCCGGCGCGGTCACGCTCACCTATAACAGCGCCTTCGCCGGCAATCTTTCCTTCGGCCTGACCGGTGCCGGATTCACCGGCCGGCTCAGCTATGTGAGCAGCGACGGCACCCCCGCGACCTCAAACCAGGGCGGTGCGCTCACCATCAATGGCACGGGCTACACGCTGCTCTATTCGATGGCGGACGTGACCAACATCAACACGCTGGATCTCTTCGGAAAATATGCGCTTGCCAACAGTCTCGATGCATCGGGCACGACCTATACCGGCGCCCTGATTGGCACCGGCGTCGACGGCAATTCCATCTTCCGCGGCAGATTCGACGGCCTTGGCCATACCATCAGCAACCTGACCATCGCCACGAGCGGGGACTACGCAGGACTGTTCGGATTTGCCTACGGAACCATTCAGAACGTCGGATTGGTCGGAGGATCGGTCACTGGCACTCAACACGTCGGTAGCCTCATCGGCTCGCTCAGCTACGGCACGATCACCAACGTTTATGCGACGGGATCGGTCCGCGGGACCACCTACGTTGGCGGTCTTATCGGCTTGGCCGACACGATCAACTCGATCACCAGCGCCTACGCTACCGGAACTGTCACGGGAACCGACAGTTACGCCGGCGGCCTCATCGGATTTCTCTATAACTACAGCTCACTCGCGAACTCCTATGCTACGGGCGCGGTCGCCGGAAACCAGTACGTCGGCGGTCTTGTCGGAGCGAACCTCAACCTGAGTCCGATATCCAACGTCTATGCAACGGGCGCGGTCATCGGGGGCAGCTACGTGGGCGGCCTGTCGGGATGGATCGGGAGCAGCGACACTACCAATGCTTATGCAATGGGCGCGGTCATCGGAGGCGCCTACGTCGGCGGACTCGCGGGAGGAAACGGCAATGGGCGGACGATCAGCAACTCGTATTGGGACATTCAGACGACCGGGCAGGCGATGGCCTTCGGTTTCGACGGCAACGGCCAGTCGGGCAATATCACCGGTCTGACGACGGCGCAGTTCCAGACGCCGAACGCAGCCGCCTATCTCGGGCCGGCCTTCGCCGGCGGTGCCGGTCTGTACCCCTATCTCCAGAGCTTTTTTCCGAACGGCGTGCAGGCGATCTCCGGCATGGCGTATAACAATGCGGGCACGACGCCGGCGGCTTCGGGCGCGAATGGTGCCGTCACAGTGACAGCCTTCGCCAATGGCACCGGCTTCGGATCGGCCACGACCGGCGCGAACGGCTATTACTATATTATGGGCGCGGCGGGCTCGATTGCATCGGGCAATTCACTGCTCACCTATACCAGCGCCAACGCCGCAACCGGAACGACCAATTCGGCGAGGCTCGGCACGGCGACGAGCGCAGCCAATCAATCCGGCCTCGATCTCTACGGCAATGCGGTGACCGTGGTGACAACGTCGACAACGCTCAGCGCCGCGCCGACATTCAGCGCCGCACAGGCCAGCGCCATCGCAGCGATAGGCAGCGACGCAACGGCGACGGCGGTGATTAACGCCATCACAGGCCAAGGTTTTATCGCGAGCGGTGCGAGCTTCACCATCGACCAGACGGTCGATACGGCGGGCCCATTCTACGTGCAGACGACCGCCGCCAGTGCTCCGATTACGGTGGCGAATTCCATCACCATCGAGACCGGCGGTAGCCTCAGCCTCAACGCCGCCGGCGCGCTTAACCTCCATGCGCCGATCACGGTGAAGGGCGCAGGCGGCGTCGCGCTCGGGTACAACAGCTCATCGGCCACCAATTTTTCGTTCGGACTGACGGGCTCGGGCTTCATCAGCCAGCTCACTTTTCTGGATGCCAGCGGAAATGGGCTAACCTCCGCGCCCGGCAATCAGAGCCTGTCGATCAATGGCACTGCCTACGCGCTCCTCTACACGATGGCGGATGTGGCGAATGTCACGTCTGCGGGGCTTGCCGGTAATTATGCGCTCGCCAACAGCCTCGATGCCGCGGGCACGACCTATAGTGATGCGCTGATCGGCCCGAACAGCGGCAATATCTTTAGCGGCGTGTTCCAGGGTCTTGGCCATACGATCAGCAATCTCACGATTGCGAAGAACGGTGACAATGTGGGGCTCATCGGTTACAGCAGCGGCCTCATCCAGAACATCGGGCTGGTCAACGCTTCGGTGTCTGAAACGAATTCCTTCGGGCGCTACGTCGGCGGCCTTGTCGGGTACCAGTCCGGCAATACAATCACCAATACATACGTCACCGGCGCCGTGAGAGGTGGTAGTAACACCGGCGGCCTCGTCGGGTATCTGAACGGCGGTTCGATCGTTCAGGCTTATTCCTCTGCGATGGTCAGCGGAACCACGGCTGTTGGCGGCCTTGCAGGGTATGTCGGCGGCACTGTCAGCACGGCCTATGCGACGGGTGCGGTCACCGCCACCGGCGACAACGCAGGTGGACTGATCGGCGTGACCGACTCGTCTACTTATGCAGCCAGCGTCACCGACGCATACGCCACGGGTGCCGTTCTTGCCGGCAATCGCGTCGGCGGGCTCATCGGGTTCTCGTTCGGAAGCCTCAACAATGTCTACGCGACTGGCGCAGTCAGCGGTGGCGGTGCCGGCGGCCTCGTCGGCTATGCATATGGTGGCTCCATCGGCAACGCCTATTGGGACATCGACACGACCGGTACGTCTACGGTCATCGCAAACGATCCGAACGGGCTTTCGAGCAATATCACCGTCCGGACGACAGCGCAGTTCCAGACGTTGGCCGCGACTAGCGCTCTCGGCGCGGCCTTTGGCGGCGGCGCGGGCCTCTACCCCTACCTCAGAAGCTTCTTCCCCAATGGCGTGCAGGCGATCTCCGGTGTGGCCTATACCGATGGCGGCGCGACGGTGCTCGGCTCGGGCGTAAGTGGCGCGGGGCTGGTCAATGTCCGCGTCGGCAGCGGCGCTGTGCAGACGGTGACGACCGGGGTCAACGGTTACTATTATGCCATCGTGCCATACGGCTCGATCGACACGACGAACGGCAGCAATGTGCTCGCCTTTACGCAGGCCAACGCCAATACCGGCGCGGCTGATGGCTCCGCGTTCCGAACAGCCGCGATGGGAACGCTCGCCAATTTCGACGTGTCCGGCGGTTGGCGGCGTGACACGACCGCTCTCAGCACACTGTCGATACTGGATGCGGCTTATGCGACATCGACTACTGGGACGAGCGCCTCGAGCCTCACGCTCGCCAATCGCTCGATCTTCGCAGTTACTGATTTCTCCTTCGACACCGCGCTCTCGCTCACCGGCACGCTCAATCTGTCGAGCACGGGTACCGTCACGCAATCGGCGGCCATTTCCGCCGGCACGTTGATGTTGCAGGGGGGCGGTAACACGTTCACGCTGACAAATGCCGGCAACCAGTTCAGCCAGTTTGTGGCCGCCGGCGGGACAATCAACCTATATAACGCCGGCAATCTGACGATTGCGGCGAGCGCCACCGATGCCTGCAATTGTACGCTCGCCGGCGTCTCTGGCGACGGGATCCAGATTGCGACGGCGGGCGATTTGACGATTGCCGCCGGCGCCTCAATCTCGGGCACGTCGCCGGTGCTCGCGGCCAGCGGAGCCTTCCTCAACTACGCCGGATCAAACGCGGTCACGGCGACCTCCGGCCGCTGGTTGATCTATTCGGCAGACTCCGCCGGCAATACGTTCGGCGGTCTCGATAGCAATAATACAGCCATCTGGAACACGGCCGCAGGCGGCAACGTCACGGCAGCAGGCAACCGCTACGTCTTCGCATCCGGGCGCACGCTGACGGTCACCACGTTGAATGACAGCAAGACCTATGGCGAGGATATCACCGGTCGTGTCGCGACTGATTATGTGATCACCGGGTTCGCTCCTGGCGTTGCCGGCGCCTATCTGGCCGATACCGCATCGACCGCCTATAGCGGCACAGCCAGCGTCACGTCACCCGGCGCGGCCGGGACGGCCAGCGTGGCCGGCTCGACCTATGCGATCACGGCGGCCTTGGGATCGCTCGCCTCGAATGTTGGCTATGGCTTCGCCTTCGCCAATTCGGGCACTCTGACGGTCAACCGGCGCGGCATCACCGTCACCGCCGATCCCAAGTCGCGCATCTATGGCGAAGCCAATCCGGCGCTGACTTATGTCGTCGGCGGTCTGGGCCTCGTCAATGGCGACACGCTTTCGGGGGCGCTCACTACGCTGGCGACGGGAACGTCCAATGTCGGCAGCTACGGCATCACGCAAGGCTCGCTCGCGGCCTCGTCGAACTATGCGCTGACCTATGTCGGTGCAGATCTCGACGTCGCGGTGCGGGACCTGAGGGTGACTGCCGATTCCAAGTCGCGCATCTATGGTGACGCCAATCCGGCGCTGACCTACGCCATCGGCGGGCTCGGCCTGATCAACGGTGATTTGCTGTCGGGCGCGCTGGCAACCGACGCTGATCGCAACAGTATTGCGGGACGTTACGCCATCAACCGTGGCAACCTGTCGGCGTCTGCGAACTATGCCGTGACCTTCGTGCCGGGCACGCTCACCATCAATGCGGTGATCAATCCACCAAGCACGGACCTGGCCAGCACGGCGGCGAGTAGCATGCCAGCCGGCGCGACCATCACCGCCGCAATGCTGCCGGTGGTTGTGTCGCCGCCGTCCGCGAGTGGTTCCGCCAATGGCTCCGGCAGCATAGTGATATCAGCCGATCCGCGCTTCGACGGCGTCGTGATCTGCAGTGGCCTCAACTGTGTCGTTGCTCAGTAAAGCCACGGCCATGATGCGAAGCCTCTCCACGACAAGGGAATGATCAATGAGAGGCGTCTAGACGTCTCATGCTCCTGTCGCCGTGCTCGGCGCAACGATGTTGCTGCTTGCGCTCGGCGCGTGCACCGGAGCCGCGGGGGGGGGCAGGGTGCCGTTAGGCCGGCCAGCGCGGGCACCGGCGCCTGCTGCGAGCAGAGCCGACCGCCGCCACCGCCCGTTTCGGGGATTGGGTGCTGCGCTGTCAGAGCCTCGGCGAAGGCGAGGCGGGGGCGCACCCTTGCGAGGTGGTGCAGGTGCAAGGTTAAAAGACGCAGATCGCCATCGGCCGCGCCGCAGCGGGCGAACCGCTGCGCGTCACCCTGGCGCTGCTGCCGTATCTGTCGTTCCCGCAGGTGGTCGGTGACTGCAACGGCTCGGTGCTCGATCTGCCGTGGCGGCGTTGCCTGCCTGGAACCATCACCTATTCACGAAACCGGCCAAAAGCGCGACAAGTTCTGTTTGTCGGTTAACTCCAGTTTTCTGAAAGATCTTTTGCAGATGAGTTTTCACTGTAGCTTGGGACAGGCCCAGAACATCAGCCATATCCTTTATGCTACCGCCCTTTAGTAGAGCATCGACGACTTTCGTTTCGCTTGAAGTCAACTGATAAAGCCTGGAGAGCGTCTCGATGGGGGCGGGTGCTTCTCGCACTCTCTTCCTGACGAACACTGCTGCGGTCGCGGATTGCAGGCCACTGGCTGATTGCCGGCTTCCGGAAGTCAGCGGCAGCACATGAGCATACCAACGCTCCAGGGCTGGCGCGGACAGCGGAACAGCAACGCCGCGGACGCCGACGGACGAGTAGTCGAGTTCCGGCACAGCAAGCAACTCGTGGAGCATTCGGTTCGCGTCCGGCAGCACCGCCACAAGCGATTGATTGTCTTTCCGCAAGAGTGTCGCGTCCTGCAACAGCAGTTCGGCCGGTGCATTCTGAAACAGGATCTGACCATTTCGATCGACTAGAAATACGCTGGCTTCGATATGGTCGAGTGTCTGAGTCAGGACACTGCGAACCGCATCCTGTTGATCGAACAGTCGTCCGATGGCAACGGCGCGCTGCAGATGGGGAACGAGTAGCTGAAGTCGCCGCCGGCACTGGTCGTCCACAAGGCCGTCGGTCACATTCATGCGGATGCTGATCATCGAGGAGCGCATAATGCCCTTCTCGAGATTGACCGAGACGGCGTCGATGATGCCCTGCGGCTGAATCCACTCCTTGTAAAAGCGGGTTTCTTCGAGCTCTTGCTGCGGGAGAATGTCGCGACTGGTGTGAACTAGCCCTTCTTCAACAAAAGTGGCCGCCGGAAACATCGGATTCATCGAAACATACTTGTCGAAATACAAGTGTGTGAAGTACGGGTCTTCGTTGAAGACGTGCAGCGCTTGAGAACTGACGCTGGCCGAGTCATGCCAAAAGATAGCGGCCGATGATCCGCCGACAAAGGCGCAAATACTCGCAAGCGCCTTTTGCCAGACGCCAGGGGCGATTGCGGCATCATAGATATCGGCGATCGCATTAGAGAGTTCGATCGCCTCCGATACTTCCGTTGCATGGTTGCGAACGGTCATGCTGGAAAGGCTTTTCCGCAGGAGAAAATCTGACAACCGAAAAGTGACGAGAGACTAGAAAAGCCTATCATCGACACGCGAATTGACCAAACTCGGTTAGTGCATCACTACGATGTATCGAACGAGGAGGCCCAAGCGACATTCTGCATAGCGCTTCGGTCAAGCCGTGTGCGCGTTTGTGTACTATGATGAGGCGAACGAACTTCGATAGGTTACTGCATCCGCGTTCATTTCAAACAACGGTGATGTTTCTCCATGATGAAATTGACAAGCAAGCTCGCGATTGTTTGTGTTCATTCGATCGTCACTGTTGCTCTCGCGGCCCAGGCGATTGCGCAGCAACCGGCAGCCAAACCGACGCCTCAGCGGCCAGCGCAATCCGCACAGACGGCTACACCCGCACCAGCCGGAAATCCGCCGCCTGCGGCTCAGCTACCAGCGGCGCAAAGCGCATCGCCTCAAGCCGTTATCGGAAATGGACCTCAGCGTACGACTGCGACTTATGAGGACTGGATTGTGCAATGCGAAACGCAAGCGGGGCCGCCGCCGCGAAAGGTTTGCGAGATGGCACAGCTCACGCAATTGCAGGTCCAGGGCAAAACGCAGCCGTTTTCGCGCATGATCGTGCCGCAGCCGGCCAAGAATGCGCCAAGCATCTTGTTCGTGCAGGTGCCGGTGAATGTGACTTTTGCGACCAAAGTCAAAATTCTTGCGAGTGAGTCCGACCAGGGCCTCGAAGCTCCGTTTGCCCGGTGCGTGCCCGACGGCTGCTTTGCGGAATTTCAGTTAGCAGCTGATAGTCTTCTCAAATTACGAACTGCGAGTTCGGGAGGGAAACTCTCATTCGCTGATTCTACGGGGCGGATCGTCACCATTCCGCTGTCGTTCAACGGCTTTGCGAAGGGTTATGATGCGCTGCTGAAGGAATAGTGGATCAGCTCTTCGAGAGTTATCACGTGATAAGCGCCGTTGCTGTGAATGTGTCTAGGTTGCAACATTGAGCTAATATCTGCGGTAGCTGTAAGCGGCTCAACCGAAAGGTTGATTTCTGAACGGTTTAAATCTGCAATTTCTAGTGCTTAGGCAGAAGAATCGTTTGTCGTTTTCGATTGGTGCATTTTTCCGCAATCACGTTTCAGCATCGCTGCGGTAATCGGCACGACACGCGAAACAAACTGCCAGGAGCCGCGAAGATCCGACACATCTGATGCCGGGTTCGCGCAAGGGGCAGGTGGACATCGTGCGCGAAAATACCTTTCATAAGCGCTTGGCCCGTTGGGCCTGGAATGGCACCGCTAGCCTGCGATATTCCTCCATGGGTGGGGATTTTGCGGCGACGACCGCCTCCGCGGCTTTTGCACTTGCCTTGGTTGCGCTTTTCACAACGTCGCAGACCGTGCATGCCCAAGCGATTGATCAGCAGAATACGGGCGGCACCAATAGTGATGCCACGACGATCAATGTGCCGGTTGGCAATCTGGCGGTCGTTCCAGCTCCTCCCGGCGTCTCTGGCGTCTTTCTGAAGGCTACCGGAGGTGGCGGAGACGGTGGCACGGACGGCGCATTGGGGATCGGTAGCACCAGCGGAGACGGGGGCGGCGGCGGCGGCAATCCCGGCGGCGGTGTTTTCTTTAGTTCGACAGGTACTGTCACGATCCAGACGAGCGGCGCTTCTGCCTACGGCATTAGCGCGATCAGCCAGGGTGGCGGTGGTGGCGGCGGTGGGGATGCCTATCTGGCTGGTAGTGCGGGCGATGGTGGCAATGGTGGCGTCGGACGTACGGCCAGCGTGACGAATAGCGGTTCCGGCTCGATTTCGACGAACGGAAACACTGCGCACGGCATCTATGTGCTGAGCGTCGGCGGACACGGCGGAACGGGCGGCGATGTCGATGTCAGTCTGGGTGGCGGCGGCGGCACCGGCGGCAATGGTGGCAGTCCGGGAAATGTCCTGGTCGACAATCGCCTCGATATTACCACGAATGGCGCCGGATCGGCCGGCATCTGGGCGCAGACGATCGGCGGTCGAGGTGGTGACGGTGGTGCTGCCCAAGCCTGTATTTTCTGCTCCGGCGGACGCGGCGCATCGGCGGGTGTCGGCGGCTCGGTCAATGTCGTCAACAACAGTGCCATTCGCACGATGTTGGACAACTCTTTCGGCATTTTCGCGCAATCGATCGGCGGTTATTCGGGCAACGGTGGCGGGTCTTATGGCCTCTTGTCCTTTGCTGGCGACGCATCGAGCGGCGGTAATGGCGGAACCGTCGATGTGCGGACTGATGGTGGCTCCATCCATACGTCGGGTGTCGGCTCGACGGCTATCTTCGCACAGAGTGGCGGTGGCGGCGGCGGCGCTGGTGGAACGGGGGCCGGTTTGATCGGTTTCGGCGGCGGCGGAGGAACGGCTGGGACCGGCGAGGCGGTAACAGTCGTCAATCGCGCAACGTTGACCGTGGACGGCAATCTCTCCAGCGGCATCTTTGCGCAGTCATATGGCGGCGGCGGCGGCACGGCTGGTGTCGGTGCGGGATTGGTCGGCATCGGCGGCAGCGGCGGCGGCGGCGGTGCTGGCGGCGATGTGCGCGTGGAGAATTATGCGCAGATCAATGTGGGTGGTTCTGGCGCGTTAGGCTCCGGAAGCGCTGCAGGTATCTATGCGCAATCGGTCGGTGGTGGCGGTGGCAGCGGCGGTCTCGGTGCCGGGCTTGTCGGCGTGGGCGGCAGCGGTGGCGGGGCCGGCAATGGCGGCGCTGTCACCGTGATCAATGGTGGCGATATCCTCCACGCGGTTTGCGCCAACTGCGTGCAGGCTCCGACCATCTTCGCGCAGTCGGTGGGCGGTGGCGGCGGCGACGGCGGATCGTCGGGGGGGCTGATTGCCGTCGGTGGTCGCGGTGGTGCAGGTGGCGACGGCGGCAAGGTTGCGGTCACTAACAATGGCAATCTGACTGCTTATGGCGATTACTCCTCCGGCCTTTTCGCCCAGTCGGTTGGCGGCGGCGGCGGCAATGGCGGCTCCTCTTACGGCATCGGCGTCTTCGCCAGTGTCGCGGTCGGTGGTACGGGTGGCGCGGGCGGTAACGGTGGTCAAGTCTGCGTCAATGCGAATGCGGGCTGCGACGGGATCGATCCGGCCCTTGCAGCTAAGACGATTATGACGCAGGGCTTCAAGTCCGCTGGCATCTTCGCGCAATCGGTTGGTGGAGGCGGTGGCAATGGCGGCGCCGCGATCTCTGTCTCGGCGGCCATCTTCGGCGGCGCCTCGGTCGGTGTCGGCGGCGACGGTTCGAATGGCGGCATCGCAAAAGATGTCTTCGTGGGCTCGGCCGGCTCCATCAGCACCGCGGGCGCCTATTCAGCCGGTATTCTGGCTGAATCGGTCGGTGGCGGCGGTGGCAGTGGCGGTTATGCCATTTCAGTATCTGCAGGACCGGCCTATGGCGCGCTCGCTTTCTCGCTGGGGGGCTCCGGCGGCGCCGGCAACATTGCCGGCAATGTGACCGTCGATAGCAGGAGCAACATCACGACCAATGGCGTGTTCTCGGCCGGCATCCAGGCGAGCGCGATCGGCGGCGGTGGCGGCGACGGCGGTTTCAGTATTTCGACGGCGGCTGCTTTAGCTGGCCTGTCGCTCGGAATCGGTGGCGGCTCGGGCGGCGGTGCCGATGGCGGCGTGGTCAATGTCACGAGCATCGGCAATATCACGACTGGTACGCAGGCTGGCGGCGGACTCGCCAGCGCGAATTCGGCCGGTATTTTCGCTCAGTCGATCGGTGGCTCCGGCGGTACTGGCGGCTTTGCCATCGCGGCCAGCGGCGGCGTCTATGGCAATGTCAGTGTTGGCGTTGGTGGCGATGGTGGCAAAGGCGGCAACGGTCTGGCAGTCACGGTCCACAACAACGACAATGCGAGCACCAACAACAAAGTCACGACCTGGGGTGATTTGTCCGACGGCATCTTCGCGCAGTCGATCGGTGGATCGGGCGGCAATGGCGGATTTTCCGTCGCCGCCGGCGGCGCTCTCTATGGCTCGGTCAATCTGAGCTTCGGTGGCGCGGGCAATGGCGGCGGCAATGGCGGCGTTGTCGATGTGACCAGCTATGGTGCGATCGAAACGCACGGTGCGAAAGCGAACGGCATTTTCGCGCAGTCGGTGGGCGGCGGCGGCGGCAATGGCGGTTTCTCGGCCGCGGCGGGTGGTGCGCAATATGGCGCTGTCTCGCTATCCCTAGGCGGTGCGGGCGCGCAAGGCGGAGACGGCAACAATGTCACCGTGCGGAACAATGGCGCCATTCAGACCGGCGGCCTGCAATCGAACGGCATATTGGCGCAATCGGTGGGCGGCGGCGGCGGCAATGGCGGCCTCGCATTGGGGCTGGGTGGTTCCGAATACGCATCGCTGGCGCTGGCATTCGGAGGCACGGGCGCCAATGGTGGTATCGGTCAGGCCGTGCGCGTGGATTCCGCGGGAGCCATCGCCACAGGCTCCGATCAGTCGAATGGCATTCTTGCGCAGTCGATCGGCGGCGCCGGCGGCAATGGGGGCGCTGCGGTCGCCGGCACGCTGACCATCGACAGTGGTATCGGCGTGTCGATGGCTGTTGGCGGCAAGGCCGGCGACGGCGCCAAAGGTGGCGATGTCCATGTCGGTACCACAGCCGATGTGACCACGGCCGGCCTGGGCTCTAATGGCATTCTTGCGCAGTCGATCGGCGGCTCGGGTGGCAATGGCGGTTTGTCCGGTGCAATCAGCGTCTCCGCAGCGGGCGGCGCGGCGTTCACCGGCTCGACCGGAGGCAATGCAGGCATCGGCAACACGGCCGGCAAAGTCGAGGTCATCACCAACAACAATATCACCACTACCGGCGGATCGAATGCGAACGGCATCTACGCACAATCGGTTGGCGGCGGCGGCGGCAATGGCGGCTTCTCGCTGCTGCTTGCAGCAAGCTATGATGGAACATCCGGCCCAACACCGAAGACTGTTGGCGGCGCTGGCGGCGTCGGTGGCACCGGCAATGTCGTCAATGTGCAATCGACCGGCACGGTCGAGACACGCGGATCGGTCTCTAACGGCATTTTTGCGCAATCCGTCGGCGGTGGCGGTGGTCGCGGCGGCTTCTCGATCGGAGCTAGCCTTTCCTATGGCGGTGCGACCGAGGTGAACAGCGTGGGAGGCGCTGGTGGCACGGGCAATACGGCAGCGCAGGTGAGCGTCGTTGCTGCAGCTTCTGCCTCGTCGTCGATCGCCAATACGTCGGTCAAGACACAAGGCGATGGCTCGGTCGGCATTCTCGCTCAATCGATCGGTGGCGGTGGCGGCCAGGGCGGCTTCTCCATCGCAGGAAGTTTCAATGCCGGTGGCAATGCCAACGCCAATTCGGTTGGTGGTTCGGGCGGGACCGGTGGCGATTCACTGAACGGCTGTACCGCCGGCGGCCTCAACTGCCAGCTTGGCGATGCCGGCTATGTCGCGGCCGTGCAGGTCACCAACACCGGCAATATACGGACAGCCGGCCGCAATGCGTCGGGCATCCAGGCGCAGTCTATCGGCGGCGGTGGCGGCGACGGAGGTTTCTCGATCGGTGTGTCGGGCACCGTTTCGGACAGCACGGCAAAACTGCAGACGGTGGGCGGCTCAGGCGGCGCAGCCGGTAAGGGCTCTGACGTCATCGTGCTCAACAACGCGTTCGCAAATGCGACGAATGCCATCACGACGGCGCAAGATCTATCTTATGGCATCCTGGCGCAATCTGTCGGCGGCGGCGGCGGCAATGGCGGCTTTGCGATTTCCGGCTCTCTCTCGACCGGTGGTGGCGCGGAAGCCAATGCGACCGGCGGCCAGGGATCGGGCGGTGGCAATGCGGGGCGCGTGACTGTCACGAGCGGAGGCGGCATCTTCACCGGCACGCCGATTCTCGCCGGTAGCGTGGTCGTCGGTGCGACCGGTGGTCAGGGCTCTATCGGCATTCTTGCACAGTCCATCGGCGGCGGCGGCGGCAGCGGTGGCTTCGCGGGTGGTCTTTCGCTCGGCATAGGCGGAGATGCCGCGACCAACACCACGGGCGGCAATGGATCGGTTGGTGGGGATGGCGGCATCGTCACGGTCAATACGCTGGCGGGCGCCGTGATCCAGACTTTCGGTGACAATGCTACGGGCATCCTGGCGCAGTCGGTCGGCGGCGGTGGCGGCAATGGTGGTTTCTCCATCGGTGCCAGCTTCAACAATTCCGACGGCAAGAGTGCGGCCAATACTATTGGTGGTCGGGGCGGCGCCGGAGGTGCCGGTCTGGCGGTCACCGTCAATAACCAGGCTTCGATCCAGACCTTCGGTCTGGCGTCGGACGGCATCATTGCGCAATCCATCGGCGGCGGCGGCGGCAATGGCGGTTTTGCCATCAGTGGATCGGTGTCGCTCGGCGGTGATGCGACCAATAATACGATTGGTGGCTCCGGCGGCGGCGGCGGCAATGCCGGCACCGTGGATGTCGTCAATAGCGGTGCCATTCAGGTCGCACGTGCCGGTACGATCGGCATTCTCGCCCAGTCGGTGGGTGGTGGCGGCGGCAATGGCGGCTTCTCGGGCGGCGTCGCCTTCACGAATAGCGGCGACGCAAAGAACACGGTCGGTGGTACTGGCACTGGCGTCGGTGGTCTCGCTGGGAATGCCGACAAGGTGACCGTGACCAATAGCGGTGCCATTACGGCTGGCGGCGATAAGGGCATCGGCATCATGGCGCAGTCGGTGGGGGGCGGCGGCGGCAATGGCGGCTTCGCGATCACCGCCGGTGGCTCGACATCTGCCGCATCTGTCTCGGATTCGGTCGGCGGCTCCGGCGGTGCCGGTGGCACCGGCGGGCAAGTCGTGGTGGTCAACAACACTGGCGGTACGCTCACGACCAACGGCGCCATGGCCTATGGCATTGTCGCGCAATCGGTGGGCGGCGGCGGCGGCAATGGCGGTTTCTCGACCAATGCCAACTTCTCGCTCGGCGGCGATGCCACATCGAAGGTCGGCGGCGGTGCGGGCGGCGGAGGCGGATCGTCGAGCACGGTCAATGTCGACAACTATGATGTCGTCCACACCAAGGGTGTGCAGAGCACGGGCATCCTGGCGCAATCCATCGGCGGTGGCGGAGGCTCCGGCGGCTTTGCAGGTGCATTGACCTTCTCAAGCGGCGGTTCGGTCAATAATCAGGTCGGCGGTGGCAGCGGTGGCACCGGCAGCTCGGCCGACAGCGTGACGGTGTTCAACCACGCGGGCGCGGCGATCGTGACCGATTTGAACAACTCTGTCGGCATCCTTGCCCAGGCGATCGGCGGCGGTGGCGGATCGGGTGCCTTCACATTGTCGGGTGCGGTGACGACCAATGGCGATGGCTATTCACAGTCGGTTGGTGGCAATGGCGGTGCGGGTGGCTCGGCGGCGTTCAACGCCGCGAATGTCGCGATCCTCGTCAGTGTTCAGAACGACGGCATCGTCACCACCAAGGGCAGGAATAGCATCGGTATCCTGGCGCAATCGATCGGCGGCGGTGGCGGCAATGCGGGTGTAACGGTCTCCGGTGCCTATTCGAGCTCGGGTGGCGCATCGACCACGGTCGGTGCCACCGGTGGCGGCGGCGGCGATGCCGGCGCGGTCAAGGTCATCAATAACGGCACCATCAATGTCCAGGGTGCGAACTCCATCGGCATCTATGCGCAATCGGTGGGTGGTGGCGGCGGCAACGCCGGCTTCACCGGCAACCTGAACTTCACCGACAGCACCAAGAAACAGGAGACCAAGGTCGGTTCGCAGCTCGGCGCTGCGGGCGGCAATGGTGGCGACGTCACGGTTATCTCGACCGGTTCGATCAATACCACCGGCACGAATTCGATTGCTGTCTTTGCGCAATCGATCGGCGGCGGCGGCGGCAACAATGCGCTCGCCATCGACGCGCAGACCGGTTCTGTCAGCACATCTTCGATCGATATCGGCAGTTTCTTCACATCGGCGCCGTCGGGTTCGAAGGGGAACGTCATCGTCGATCTCAGCGGCGGCACGGTGTCATCCTCGGGCGATCTCGCTTACGGTATTCTTGCGCAGGCAATCGGCGCCGGCGGTGGCAATGGCGCGGTGGTGGTGCCGGATCCACTCACCGTCGGTGCCGGCGGTTTGACCATCGGCCTGGGTTCGCTGGGCGCGATCGGCGACGGCAGCCCGTTGACGGCGACCAATGCCAACGCCATCACAACGACCGGTGTCGGCGCGGCCGGCTATATCGGCCAATCGATCGGTGGCGGCGGCGGCATGGGCTCCGCCACAGGTGATCTGACCTTCACCGCGACAGGCCCGTTGACGCTCACGTTGGGCGGCTCGGCCGGCAGCGGTTCGGGTGGAACGACGCGAGTCACCAATACGGCGGCATCGATTACGACGGGCAATGGACCTGCTATTGCCAGCGGCGACGGCGCGGTCGCGTTGATCGCTCAATCGATCGGTGGCGGCGGCGGCGGTTCGATCGGCGCCTTCGGCGTCGTCACCGGCACAGCCGGGCCCGTTCAAATCACGCTCGGCGGCGCGGAAACCGGAACCAATAATGGCGGTGAACTCGCGCTCAAGAGCGGCAATCTGATTACGACCTATGGCCGCTTTGCTGCCGGTCTCGTCGGTCAGACGATTGGCGGCGGCGGCGGCTATGGATCGGTCACTGCTGCAGAAGGTATCTCGGCTGCAGGCGTTCAATTCCAACTCGGCTCCACAGGCGGGACCGGCGGTGCGGCCGATCCGTCTCAACTATCGAACGTCGTGATCGGTGCTGGAACAATCACCACCAATGGCAAGATTTCGGACGGTGTCGTCGCGCAGGCCATCGGCGGCGGCGGCGGTCTTGCCGGCTTTGTCAGCGACGGTGGCCAATTGCCGCCGCTCGCATCCAGTACGCTCGGTGCATTGGCCGGTGGCGGCGACGGCGCGACGATCAATGTGAGCAATGCCAGTGCGATTGTCACAAAAGCGTCCGGCTCGATCGGCGCCATCGTGCAGTCGATCGGCGGCGGTGGCGGCACGGCGCAGGCTTATGGCGTATCCAACAGTGCCGCGGCAGTGACGCTTGGCGCTGCGGCCGGAGCTGGCGGGGCAGCCGGCAGCGTCAATTTCCAGACCTCCGGAGGCGTCACGACGAACGGCGTCAATGCGCATGGCATCGTCGCGCAATCGATCGGCGGCGGCGGCGGCCTGTTCCAGGCCTTCGACAACGCAGGAAACGCAGTGGTACCGACGGTTGTCGGATCGCCAGCCTCGAGCGGCAATGGCGGCGCGGTCAATGTGAAGGTCGATGCTGGCGCCGATATCCGAACCACCGGAGACGGCGCCTACGGCATCATCGCACAATCGATCGGCGGTGGGGGTGGTCTCGTTGGTGGCGGCGCCTTCGTCAACACATTGGGGCAGGCAGGACCTTTCGCCGGCAGTGCAGGCGGCGCCGGCGTCGCCGGCACTGTCGCTGTCAATGTTCAATCGAATGTCGTGGTGACCGGCACGGGCTCGACAGCGATCTACGGACAATCCACCGGTGCAGCAGGGGGCGGCGCCAATATCGACGTCACCCTCGGCAATGCCACGCTCGGCACCAACCAGCTGGTGATCGGCGGCGCCAACGGTGCGACCACGACCAATGCGGTGCGATTTGCCGGCGGTGCTGCCAACACGCTGACCACTTACGCTTCGCTGGCGACCATGGCTGGCATCAACGGCACAGCTGTCACGGGCGGCATCGGCAATGAAGCCATCACCAGTTACGGACATATCGTCGGGTCGATTGATCTCGGCAGTGGAACCAACACGCTCAACAACAAGGCCTACAACAACAATCCCTCATTGTTTGCCGGTGTGTTCGACGCCGGCCCGACCATCAACCTCAATGGCCCCGCAGCCGGCAATGTCATGACCAATGACGGACTGTTCTCACCCGGCGCGTTGTCGCGGGTCATGACCACCAATCTGAATGGCAATTTCGTGCAAAGCGCATCCGGTTCTTGCGGCACGTTCGGCCAAGCCACCAGTACTTGCGGTTACTATGCGGTGGATCTGGATTTGAAGAGCCTAACGGCCGATCGGCTGAATGTGACGGGAACTGCCAATGTCTCTGGCGCGGTGGTCGTCAATATCGGCAATCCCGCCGATGCCACCCCTGGCACAGCCACGGCGACGATCATCTCGGCGAACCAGGGTGCATCGCATTCTAATCTTGTCCTGCAAGCCTATCAAACCGCAGTGGCGACCTATTCGCTAATTTATCCTAACCCGAACGACATCAATCTGAGATATGCGATCGATTTCTCACCAACCGGCCTGACGTCGAACCAGCACGCAGTGGGCGACGCGATCAACGCGATTCAGACCGCACATGTGGCATCGTTCAAATCCATCGCTGCGGCGATTTTCTACCAGCCGACCGTCGAACAGCTGGGTATCGTGTATAATTCGCTTTCGGGCGAAGGCGTTGCCGCCGTCGAACAGACCGCGATCTCCGGGAACGAGATGTTCCATACCTCGATCCTGAACCAGGCACGGTTCTGGCTCTTCGACAATGAACGGTATGACGCCAACAGCATCGCTTACTATGACGGCGCCCCGCTGGGTTATGCAGCTGATCGCCGCAATACATTCCCGAGCTACACAAAGGCGGCGAATCCCGTAGCCCCGCCCTCGCACACCTGGCGGCTCTGGACCAATTTCAATGGCGGTAATTGGCGTTATTCCGGCAACCCGAATACCGGGTCAGCGGATAGCGCGTCCATCAGCAGCGGTGTGACCAGCGGCCTGGACTATCAGATCAACAGCAGCTGGATGATGGGTCTTGCCGTCGGATACGGAAAGGCATGGGTCAGGGTTTCGGATCGCGCGACGACGGCAACCGTGGAAGGGACGCACGTGGCAGCCTACACCGCGACGCGGGGCACGAATGCGTATGCCATAGCTTCGCTAGGGTTTGACTATTTCACCAATCGCGAGGACCGCAGTGCCGTCATCTCCGGCACTGTCTTGCCGCCCTTGTTCGGAACCCCGATCCCGTCGGTTGCCGGCTTCTCGGAGCGGCTGTCGGCGGATTTCAAGAGCTATTCCATCAGTGGCCTGTTCGAAACTGGATACAAATATCGGTTCGGCCCCTACAATGTGACGCCGCTGGCGGGTCTGAATTTCACGTCGCTCTGGATGAATGGCTTCACCGAAAGCAACAACGGCGCACCGAGTGTCATCGGGCTTTCCTTTGCCAATCGTAACGTCAGCGCCGTTCCCGCCTATCTCGGTGTGCAACTCGACGGCAAGCAGGAATTCACCAATGGTGGCTCGCTTTATGGCTGGGTTCGCGCCGCATGGGTCCATGACTTCCTGCCCCATCGAACCGTCAACCCATCTTTCATCTCGGCGCCGGGCTTCGGATTCGTGGTCGAAGGTGCCCAGGCTCCGAGCGATCTGGCGCGTATCAGTGCTGGTGGCAAGATTGGTCTGGATAGCAATGTTTCGGTGTCGTTTGACCTTCGTGCGGACCTGTATCGTACCCCCAGCTATTCTGGCTGGACCGGCGTTCATATTGCGTGGTGATAGCTAGTTACTTCGCAGTCTGGACCGGATGGCGGGAAGGGGCGATGCGTGGCTGCAGATATTGCAGTGCGGCTCAATCGCACGCTGGTTGGCGCACTAACCCGGCATGTCGGCAGATTCAGACACGCCGTCGGCAGCAAGGCACTCGGGATGGATCCCGAAGCAATCCATAGTACGCACGATCATCGTGGGTGCAGCACCGACCTCGGCCATTCGAATGGCGTGTGTCGCCTCGAGGTTCACGATGCTCGCAGCCTTCAAGTCGATCAGGTAGAGTCGTCGGCGTAGGCAAAGAAGGTGCGGCCTTTCTGAGCCCGGTCGGATCGAGAAACGAACTTCGTCACCGTCTCGCTCGCCGCCCGCCCCGGGCCACTTCGCCGGTGCGTCAACGTACTCGCGGACCGACCGTCGCGTCCGAGCGAGCGCCTCCCGATCATGGTCGTCGGTCCCCGCAGCGAAGTGCTGCTCGTTAGCATTGGCAGCGATCAGGCAAGAATCGACGGCGAAGGTCGCGCAATCGGTTCGTTCTTTTGTTCGGAATGGTCACCAAATGGCGCTCCCTAGCGGAATCGAACCGCTCTCTCCACCGTGAAAGGGTGGCGTCCTAACCGATAGACGAAGGGAGCAAAAACGTCGGAATCGCCAGAATCCGCATTCGGACGAGGCGACCGGCATTTCGCACGGTTAGTAAAATGGCTGAAACATCAGTGCTTTATGACCGGTTCGCCAGATTCTGCGCCGGTCGGAAACAAATCAGTCCGGCGTCAGTGGGCGAACGTATAGTGGCCTTTGACGGGGTCGGCAAGTCATCTGATACGGCAATTTGCAAGATCGTCATTTTTGGGGATATCGGCTTCGGCGGCACTGAGATTGCAAAGTTGAAGGTGGGTCGCAACGCTTCCTCAAGCCTGTTGCTCTACTGTCAGGCGGGGGCGCGGAGATCACAATGGCAGTGACGAAAAAGCGCGATGTCCGGCGGTCGGTTCATCAGGCCGGCTGGATCACGCTGGATGGCGGCTTCGCCGCGCGTCCGTGCAACGTTCTGGACCTGTCGTCCAGTGGAGCGAAGCTGGTCGTGGAAGATCCGACCGCGATCGGCCACAAGATGCGGCTGGCCTTTTCACGCGATGCCCGCACCGGGCGCAATTGCGAAGTGGTGTGGCGGCGCGGCAAGATCTTCGGGGTCCGCTTCCTCGGTTAACTGCCATGCATCTGGAAATCATCGTCCCACTGCTGATGGGGTGCGCGCTGCTCTGGTGGATCGGCCGGGGCATGGGTTGGACCACGCGTCTGATGGTGATCGCCATCACGCTGGTCGTTATCGTCGGAATTCTGCTGGTCGAGCGTGCGATCCGATAAGCGTATCAGCTCAGCGGCGGGGAAACCCAGGTGATGAAACCTGGACGCTGCGAGACGGTGCCGTACCAGCGTTGGAGATGTGCGAGGTCAGGACGCGCAACGCCTTCGACACCGAACCAGCGTCGTGCATAACAGCCGATGACGAGATCGGCGAGGCTGAAAGCATCACCTTCGAGATAATCGCGTCCGACGAGTTGGGCGTCGATCATCGCCCAGAGCTTGCCGTTCTCGTCGGCTGTCTTCTGCAGCGCCGCCATGTCGCGCTGCGCCGGCGGCGTGCGTACGAGACCCCAGAACAACGGTCGCTCGGCCGGCTGCAGGGTACTCAATACCCAATCGAGCCAACGCTCGATACCGGCGCGAATCCTCGGATTGGCCGGATAGAGCTTTGCATCTCTGTCGAAAGTGAGGGCGAGATAACGGACGATGGCATTGGACTCCCACAGCGCGAAATCATCGTGCCGGAGCGTTGGCACGCGTCCATTCGGGTTCATCGCCAGATAGTCGGCCTCGGTGTTGCGGCCATATTGCATGCCGGCGTCGATGCGCTCGAAAGCAAGATCGAGTTCGTGAAAGCACCACAGAACCTTCTGCACATTGACGGAGTTGGCACGACCCCAGAGCTGCAATGACGGGGAGGGTAAGCGGGACACGGTGCGTTTCCTTGCGATTTCGTGCGCGGATGTAACCGGTGTTCCCGTGCGCTCGCAAGCGCGGCCTGCTCGCGGCTGGTATGAAAGATCGGAGGAATCAAACGGGCTCCGCGCTTGCGGAGCCCGTTCCGTCTTCAGTTGTTTTAATTCCGAGAATGGCAGGTCTTACCGGCCGAAGAACAACCACAACAAGATAATCACCGGAATCGGTACACCCAGAATCCAAAGCAGAAGTCCTCGTGCCATTGCTCAGCCTCCGTTCAATTCAATCTCACATCCACAACGTCAGCGATGATGCAGAGTTCCGGCGTTGCTAAGCGGATCGCGTGTTAATCGATCACCAGTGGCCGATATTCGGCATCGAACTCCATGGCTCCTGGGGCGGCAGCGCGGCACCCTTCTGAAGAATTTCGATGGAGTGCAGATCGGGTGAGCGAACGAAGGCCATCTGACCGTCGCGCGGCGGACGATTGATGGTGATGCCGAGCTTCATCAGGCGATCGCAGGTGGCATAGATGTCATCCACTTCATAAGCGAGATGGCCAAAATAGCGATCTTCGCCGTAAGCTTCTTCGTCCCAATTGTAGGTAAGCTCGACCAGCGGAGCGCCGCGGCCGGTCTGGCCAGACAGTGCTGGCACATCCTCGTCGGCTGCAAGGAAAACCAGCGTGAATTTGGCCTTGTCGTTGTCGACGCGGCGAACCTCCTTGAGGCCGAGCGCATCGGCATAGAATTTAAGGGCGACATCGAGATTGCGGACTCGAAGCATGGTGTGCAGAAAGCGCATGGGACGATCTCCATGGGGAAGGCAGGTGCGAAGCCGACCGGCTACGGTGGCATCCCCATAGCAGTTTAATGCGGTGAGCGGCAGTGGTCAGGCAATGACATCGACGATGGCAGGGGGGGCGATTTCACGTTTGTGCCAGACGATGAAATCCTTGCGCGGGCTGTGCCACATATACTCGTCGCCCCTCGCTGTGAGGTGAGACAGCGCCGTCGAATGAGCTTGGTCCTCACTTGCAGCCTCGACGATCACCTCGGTCGATTCCTCGACGGAGCGTACAACCACCACACTGTAGAATCTTCTAATCATGGCGGGACAACCGGCGATGTCGCGAGGCGTTCCAGTTATGCGCGCATTCATGCTGCGGCTCGCTGAAAGTGTAGTAAGGCGATCCAGCGGTCGTTCGGAAGGTTGCTTGAACGATCGATGTTAAGACCCGGGAATGGCTTCGGTAGAATGCGATGGAGCGAAAATCGGTGTCAGTTACGTTAAGAATGAAGTGTCGTTGCGGATAAGAAGGTGTCGGTTATGAATGGTCCAAGGCGAGGATCAAATCATGTCCGCTTGTTTTCACAGTGCCGACAAGCCTACCTACCGGCGCGTTATGCTGGTCGGATTTATGTGTTGCGCCCTGTTTGTCGCAATCAGCTTTCTCTCCCGACAGGAGGCCCAGACTGACTATGTGCTGGTGAAAGCTGACAAGTTGGTTCGCACCGCGGGGCAGCATGTGAAAGCCAACTGACGGCGCGGCTTCGGACGTCGGTTCCATCAAGGTTGTCGCTCAGATTTCGAGATCGAGTGCAACCGTGCGTTCTGTGGGTAGCTCGCCATCGCGCGATGGCGCCTGGTATGCCTTGCGCGCCTGCAACTGGTCCCACGCGCCTTTGCTCAGACGCAGTTCTCCGTAAGGCGGCGGGTTGGGCTGCAGGTTGACGGTCGGCACGGAAAGGGCGCGTATGGTCATGAGTGATCAACGCGAAAAGACATGACCTGTTCGGCAGCGCCGCCAATCGTGGTTAACTGTTTCCTGACATACACGCGTGGTTGGGAACAGGGCCAGCGCCCCGAAGAGCGCTGTTGGGCGTTCAGATCCCAAAAGGCACGCCATAATAATCATTGATCGATCGCGTCCGCGAGGCATCGGACCAATTCCAGTCTTTCTCATCCCCGTATCTGGGAGCGCGCTCCAGCTGCTGCTGTGTAATGCCCGTCCGATAGCCGCCGAGGTCGATATCGTATTTAAGCGATTGCCAGGGCAGCGGATAGTGATCGTCGCCAATACCCATGAAGCCGCCGAAGGACAGGACAGCATAGGAAACGCGACCGCTTTTCTTATCGATCATCACCCTTTCAATCGAGCCGATCTTCCGGTCTTCGGCGCCGAATACGGCAGTGCCTTCGACCTTGTCGCTGCCGATGAGATTGCCTTGCTCGCTTGCTTCCAATGCCATGGTCCCTCTCCGTGTTGGTTGTCGAGCCAACATGCGATCCTTCGAAACGTTCCCAAGATCAGCGGCGCGCGACGAGACGGAGCCGAGGTTTCAGCGACGCGCTCAGCTCTTCATTGAGCTTCTGCACACGCGGATCGCGCGAGCGAGCGGCGCAGGCCGCAAACTGATTGACGGAGCGTATGAGGGCCGTGCGTTCTTCGCACGTGCGCGTCACGTCTGGATCCGAGAGACGCAGAACCACGCCTCCAAGACCGACCAGCAATTCGTCGAGCGCCTTATCGATCCTGGCGATCTGTTCCATCATCGGCGTTGCTCCATTGTTCGATGCTGCGCATCGATGACGGTGCGCCATCATCGACGATGTGACTGAAGGGGAAGCGTCGGCATGAGGGACCGTTCCGAATAGCGGTAGCCTATGGTGAATGGTGGATTAAACGCATCGGCGCGTCATTGACGTGGGATCGAGCTGCGGCTTGCTGCACGCGGACGCGATATCGCGTGCGAACAGGGAGCGATATCGCAGAAGCATGCCAAGAACGTGCGTGTTGAACCTGCGGCGCTGCTGAAACCAACGAAAAGCATGCGCGTTATCCGCGCAGTGAACACGGGAGAACATCTCATGAAAAAGGTAGCAGTTGTCTTTGCCTCCGTTGTCGCGCTCGGCGCGGTGGCGGGGAGCGCTCCGGCGGAAGCACATGGCTGGCGTCATGGTTGGGGCCCGGGCCCGGCGATCGGCTTCGGACTTGCGGCGGGCGCGCTCGCCGCGGGCGTTGCAGGGGCATATGGCCCTTACTACGGCCCCCGCTATTATTATGGCGGGCCGGGCTATGGCTATTACGGTCCGCGATATCGTCCTGCCTATTACGGCGGCTATGGCTATTATGGCCCGCGTTATGGATATGGCGGTCCGCGTTACTATCGGGCCTACGGGTACTGGTAAGGCTTTTGGAGCCTGAGCAAAAGGAAAGCCCGAAGCAGCTTGCGCTTCGGGCTTTCGCGTGAATCGCTAAGTGGGAACTAGCGGCCTACGGCATTCCGTTTCGGATGCGGTGTGACAAACTCGTTCCATTCTGTGGCGCGAACCTTCTCTATTACCGCATCGTAATAGCCTTCGCGCTCACGCTGGAGCTTGGCTTGTTTCTCGCGAAACTGGAGGACGCGCTTCTCGATGTCGGCGCGCGCCGAGGACATTGGGTCTTCCTTCATTTTCTTCTTTCTTTTGTTGTCATTCCGCCGTCGTGGGGGGTGGCACGTTTCCCGGCCGATTGTGGCGTCATTACAGCGGCCTCGGGGGATATCCAGCTCGAGTTCGGCCGATAAAAGACCCTCTAAACCCTCCGCTCCCGAAAAGGTTCCCACAAACCGGCTCTCAGGTGATAAATCGAGGGCGTCATGTTGCGCGGCTATAACAGCTGCCGCGGCCCGTGATGTCGCCGGGGCCTAGTGGGAGGGCAGATGAGCAAGCAGGCAATGCGCGAGGAGGCTGAGCGTCTGATCCGCGAGTCGCTGGAACGCAAAGCGGTTGTCGTGAAGCAAGGCAATACCCGCATTCTATCGACTTGCGGCAAATGTGGCGCCGCTAACAAGGTGTCAGCCCCCAAAGGGGTAACGCGGGTCGGATTCGCCTGCAAGGAGTGTGGTCACCAGCAAGTCACGTTATGAGTGTAGAGCACGGACGGCGTGAGATTTGCTTGGCATTGGCGAAGTCCGGGATCAAGATCGTGCCAATGGCAGGGAACTGCCTATTGAAAAACGATGACAGGGTGTGAAACCTTAACCCTTGGACTGGTATCGGGTGCTGGTGGGTTTGGGGACGACAATGCGTTTTCGCGTATCGAGTACTGTGGGGCTCCTGGTTCTGGCTGGCGTCACGCCGGCTGCTGCGCAATCAATCCGGACGTCGGAACCGCTGGTTCTGGCACCCTATGAGAGCGCGCTTGTTTACGACGGCTCCTGTTCGGCCGGAAAGGTGCTGAAGGTGACCGGTGCGATCCGGGGACTGCGGCGCAAAAAGGCCTGCATCGCCATTGGCGAGGCTCAGGCCTCACTCGGAGCCGCCATTCAGTAGGCCTTCGGCGTTAATCTTTTATTAGGCAGATTCAGCGCGCGGTCTGCAAGCGGCGGGAGAGATGATAAACTCTCGCCATGATCAACCTTGCACCAGTCTCTGCGGTTCTGGCATCGGAAACATCGCGCAGCGTCCGGCCGCCTGCGGTTATCGACGGCAGTGACGATACCCAGCGAAATTACTGGGCGTATCGGTTGGGTATTTCTTCGGCGGATCTCAATGCCGCCATCGAAGCCGTCGGTCCTTCGGTCGCGGCTGTCCGCCGTCACCTTGGCAAATAGCCTGATCGTCCCCTGGCGTCGATGCGCACCGGCCCATTTAAGGTGTAACCCCGCGAGGAAGGGCAGGCCGAGAGGAACGGTGCCTGGGATTTTCCGGGCGTCATAATCTCCCGGAATCGGGATCGTTCTGCAGCGATGCGCGAATACGTGTCTGCACACTGATATAATAGGCCTCGCGCTCGCGATTGAGCGTCCCTTGTCGCGCCCTGAAGATTGCGACGCGCTGCGCGATGTCGGACCGGTCGGACGCGGCGGAATATCGGGGCGTATGCTTGGGCAGATCAGCACTAATATCGGTCGGCACAGGGATATTCCCGACATCGTCGCCAGACGACGTTATCGCAGCAACCGGTCCATCGGCCCCTTTCGGTGCTGCGTTGATATCGAGGGTAGGCGAGAGGGATGCGCCGTCGATCTCTGTCGAGGCTTTTGCCGATACCAGCCCGAGCTTGCTTGCCGCCGCCGGATGCGCGGTAGCCACCTGCTGAACAAATGCCAGCGCTTGTGCAACCAACCGGTCACGTTCTTCTTTCCAGGATGCCATGACGCGCTCCCTAGCTTCGAGCATTGTCGTGGCACCTCCGAAAGATCGTCAACCTTACCGGGGTGCCGGTCAACTCCGTGGATGAATGATAGTCGGTCCTTGCGGCTCAATAGCGATGCCGATAGTCCAGAAGGTCAAGGGAGATTGCCATGACCAAGTTTGATCTGGACTCACTGAGCATCGAGGAACTCGCCGCGTTGCGTGACCACGCAACGGAAAAGCTCGCAGAGAAAGTCGCCGCGCGTCAGGCCGAGCTCGAAGCGGAACTCGAAAAGCTGGCGCAGTATGGCAAGGTCGCCAAGAAATCGCCGGCGACGCCTGTTGCGAAACCCAGAAGGGAGGAAGCCAAGGCGGAGTCATCGCCAGCGGATGTGTCGCGCGCCGCTTGACGCCGACGGTGCCGCGGGATTTCTGGTTGCGGGAGTCGTTGTGACTCGTGGAGCAATCATATAGCGGTGCTCGGACACCGCAAAGGTGTGATTCGTTGTTTCAAACGCCCATGCCCCGGCGCGCGTTTTGTGCGTCACCAAGAGGAGCATGCATATATTATCCCGGAGTGCGCAATGCCGCCGCCCGATTTGAAATCTTTGTCCGTTCCCGAACTGCTGGCGCTGCGGGACGATATTGACAAGCAGCTCATGGTTCACCGGGCCGAGTTACAGGCGCAGCTGGCCCAGATCGGTAATGTGAACGGCAAGGGCGGTCCGATACGCGGCGTCAAGATCGCTCCAAAGTATCGACACCCTCAAACAGGCGAGACTTGGACGGGCCGAGGTGGTGTCGCCGGGTGGCTGGCCAGGGAAATCGCGGCCGGTCACAAACGCGAAGACTTCCTCATCGAAAAGCCAAGCCGCAACAGAGCGAGCAACGGGCGCAGCAAAGATAAGTGAGCGCAGCGTTATGATGAAGGCGCGGGTGGTACCGAATGGCCGTCTGCGGCATTGTCTATCCGCGTTCAGTTCGGGTGACATCGCATGTTGAAGGCATCGGATTTTCATCGTGGCGTGGAGAGACTTGGCGAGCTCATTGCCGAAGCCCGCGTGATCGTACCATTCACCGGCGCGGGCATCTCAACCGAAACAGGCATCCCCGACTTTCGTTCGCCGGGTGGCCTGTGGAGTCGGAATAGACCGATTCCATTCGACGAGTTCGTCGCCGATCAGGATGCGCGCGATGAATCCTGGCGGCGCAGATTCGCCATGGAGGAAGTCTTCGCAGCGGCAAGGCCAGGTCGCGGTCATCGCGCATTGGCGACGCTCTACAGGGCCGGAAAGATCCCGACCGTCATTACGCAGAATATCGACAATCTGCACCAACGATCGGGCTTTGCGGCAGACGATGTGATCGAGCTCCATGGCAACACGACTTACGCACGCTGCGTCGGTTGCGAAGCACGATACGAACTGCAATGGGTGAAGACGCGTTTTGATCAAGAAGGATATGCGCCGGATTGCAGCGTGTGCGGCGCGCCGGTGAAGACTGCGACGATTTCGTTCGGTCAGGCAATGCCGGCAGACGAAATGCGTCGCGCTGCTGAAATGTCGCAGCGCTGCGATCTCTTCATCGCGATTGGATCGTCACTTGTCGTTTGGCCTGCCGCCGGATTTCCGCTGATGGCGAAACGTGCAGGTGCCCGGCTTGTGATCATCAACAACGAACCGACCGAACAAGACGAGCATGCAGACCTCGTCATCCATCAAGACATCGGTGAAACGCTCGGTCCGTTCGTTGGAAACTGATGCGAGGCTGATTCTTTGCGCTGCAAGCTGTTCATAGCTCGCACAGTAATCGTTTTTTATCTTTGCTGAGCAGTCGGCAGTGTTATCTTCGAATCGCAGGAGATTCGCACCGCTTCGTCGAGCAGAAATCTCGACGAAGCATGTGAAATAGCGCTGACCTCGGGCTGGCAGCGCAATTGATAGTGGGATCCGGGGCCATGGGGTCGGATGCATTTGAGTCGAAGCGCGGGTTGATGCCCGGTGTCGGAGCGTCGCGCTCGTCGGGCGAGAATCTTGGCAACGCGCAGCGTTCCTCGGTCGATCCGTTTGCGGGCGAGGGTTCGGCAGTCGATCTCGTCGAGATTCGTGGCGTCATCAAATGGTTTGATGCCTCCAAGGGCTATGGCTTCATCATTCCGGATAATGGCGCGGCGGATGTGCTGCTGCATGTCACCGTGCTGCGCCGCGATGGTTTTCAGACCGCTTATGAAGGCGCGCGCATTGTTGTCGAATGCGTTCAACGCGCGAAGGGTTATCAGGCTTTCCGTGTCGTCTCGATGGACGAGTCGACGGCAATTCATCCGGCGCAAATGCTGCCGCCGCGGACGCACGTCACGGTGACCGCGACAAGCGGTCTCGAGCGGGCGCAGGTCAAGTGGTTCAATCGTCTCCGCGGTTTCGGGTTCCTGAGCTGCGGCGAGGGGACGCCGGATATCTTTGTCCACATGGAAACGCTGCGTCGCTATGGCATGACCGAGCTGCGTCCGGGTCAGTATGTGCTGGTCCGTTTCGGTCCTGGCTCGAAGGGCATGATGGCTGCGGAAATCCAGCCCGAAGGTGGCACTCCTGGCCTCTCGTCGCACTGACGGCGATCTCCAAACAATGTCGTCGGCGTCTCGTTACGACCGCGCCTGTTCAGGACAGAGCGGTTTTCACGCGCCTGTGCTGTGCGACGCACTGGCGTCCTGGGGCTAGTGCGGAGTAGGGTTCGCGCGCCCGGCGCGTCGCTCGGGTTGCTCCTGGAAACCCGTCGATGACCGGCTTTGTTCGTTCCGCTTCCTTGTTCTCGCTTCGCGACCGGCTGCCTGCGCGCCTGCTGCTGCTGATAATGCTCCTGTTCGGTTATCTCGGGGCTCACGCATCATATGGCGCTGAGCTGCAGCCGCTGGAAATTGCGACGAAGTCGGGCGTTCGGATGTTCTCGGTGGAGATGGCGGTCACCGACGAGGAGCGGGCCAAGGGCCTCATGTACCGCAGGGAGCTGCCCGACGGTCGCGGGATGCTGTTCGATTTCACGCCCGAACAGACGGTCTCGATGTGGATGAAGAACACCTATATCTCGCTCGACATGATCTTCATCGGTGCGGACGGTCGCGTGACACGGGTTGCCGAGAATACGGAGCCCGAATCGACGCGGATCATCTCATCGGGAGGTCCGGCGAAAGCGGTGCTCGAAGTCATCGCGGGCACCGCGCGCAAGTATGGAATTGCCGAGGGTGACCAGGTGGTGCACCCCTTGTTCAAGAAGCGTCGGTAGGCAAATAAGCGCCGGATGAGCCTTGCTGGGCCGTCCGTAAGCGTGTATCGACACCGCAATGGCGGGGTATAGCGCAGCCTGGTAGCGCGGCGGTTTTGGGTACCGCAGGTCCGAGGTTCGAATCCTCGTGCCCCGACCATCAGCCCGGGACATTGTTGAACATCCAGATGCGCCGCGTCAGGCGGAGGCTATTCTGCTGCTTTTGACGGTGCTTCCACCGGCTTGGTGGCATCAGTGGCTGCAGGCTTTGGCAGCGGTTTGTCCTGCTTCTTCGACCAGGAGATGTAATAGGCCACGAGGGTCATGATCGCGATCCCGGCGACGCTGACGAAGAGCTGCGCCAGAAACGAGCCCGACGACATCGTCAGCTGAAAATGGCCGACGAAGGACAGGAACACGCCGACGCAGAACACGGCGAGCGACTGCTGGCCGCATTTGATCAGCGGGCGGAACACCGGCCATTCCAGACCCTTCCATTCCTTTGGCACGAAACGGGTCACGAAGAACGCGATGATCACAAAATGCAGCACGCGATACGGCGCGAGATTTGTCTTGTCGTTCGGGTTGAAGGCCTCAAACAGCCAGTTCGGCATGATCATGTGGCCATAGTCAGGGAAACGGCCGGCCATCGTCATCGCCAGTGCGAATAACAGATAGGCGATGCCGAAATAGAGCAGCACCTTGGAGCGGATCACTGAACGCGACTCCAGCGCGCCGCCGAGCGCAAACCAGGCGCCGAACACGAACAGGAGCTGCCAGGTGAACGGATTGAAATACCAGACGCCATAGGGATAGGCTGGCAGGTTCCAGCCGAACTGGCGGGCAGCGAAATACAGCGCCAGCGACGCCAGCATCGTGAGGTCCGGCTTGCGCAGCATCATCCAGAGCACCGGCGGGAAGAAGCCCATCAGCACGATGTAAAGCGGCAGCACGTCGAGATTCAGCGGCTTGAACTTGAGTAGGAGGCCGTTGGTGAGGGTCTGGATCGGATTATCGACCAGGCCAGCTACGTTGAACTCGTTGATGATATCGGGGTCGTTATAGCGCTGTGCTACCCAGCCGATGGCGGCGATGTAGATCACGAACAAAATGACGTGGGCGACATAGAGTTGCCAGACGCGCTTGGTCAGGCGGGTAGCGCCGACAATGAAGCCGCGCTCCAGCATCATCTTGGCGTAGACGAAGGATGCCGTGTACCCGGAGATGAAGACAAACAGGTCTGCCGCATCGGAAAAGCCGTAGTTCCGGGTTGTCACCCAGTTCACCACATTGTCCGGGATATGATCGAGGAAGATCGCCCAGTTGGCGATGCCACGAAACAGGTCTAACCGCAGGTCTCGGCCTTTGGGGGGGAGTGTGGCGTGGATTTCCATGCAGACCGTTTCGGAAGCCGGGTGGAAGGAGCAGAGGGGGACACAGAACGCTGATCAGGATAGCCTGTTTCCGGCCCCGATTGTCACGACGCCGGGGACCGAATATACACCTTGCCAAGCCGCCGAACGACGGAATCGCGGGTAAATCTTCGTGAAAACTGGATATACCAGCCCCGCCGTTTTCACCACATTGTCGCAGTGTCGCATCTTCGAAAGCTGTCCCATTCCATGACCGCACGTATCTTCAAGGCCGCCAAAAATGCCATGCAGTCCGGCTTGGCCAAGACCCGTGATTGGCAGCTCGATTACGAGCCGGAGCAGGCACGGGTGATCGAGCCCCTGATGGGGTGGACCTCCTCCACCGACATGAAGCAGCAACTCTCGCTGCATTTCGACACTAAAGAGGACGCCATCGCCTATTGCGAGCGCGAGGGCATCGCCTACCAGGTGATCGAGCCGAAAGCACGGATCGAGCGGAAAGTCGCCTATGCCGACAATTTTGCATTCGGTCGCCAGGAACCCTGGTCGCACTGACCGCCCCGCGCCCCCCAGCTACCGCGTCCAAAGTTAGGGTTGCGCTGGTCCGCCGCGCAATGACACGATCCCGTGCCCCGTCCAGAGGGCCGGGCAAACAAGAAACGGATTTGCAGGAAACGGGAGCCGATGGCCCTTCGCTCAACGCTCGATACAAGTTCGGCCGAATTCAAACGAAACGTTGAGGCGATGCAGGCGCAGGTCGCCGAGCTCAAGGACAAGCTCGGCGCCGTGGCAGGCGGCGGCGGCGAGGCCGCCCGAGCCAAGCATACCGCGCGTGGCAAGATGCTGGCCCGCGAGCGCGTCGATCTCCTGATCGATCCCGGCACTGCCTTTCTCGAACTCTCGCCGCTCGCTGCCAATGGTCTTTATGGTGGTGATGTGCACTCCGCCAGCATTATCACCGGCATCGGTCGCGTGTCCGGTCGCGAGTGCATGATCGTCGCCAATGACGCGACGATCAAAGGCGGGACCTATTATCCGATGACAGTGAAGAAGCATCTGCGCGCGCAAGATATCGCACGACAGAACAATCTTCCTTGCATCTATATGGTCGATTCCGGCGGTGCCTTCCTGCCGCAACAGGATGAGATTTTTCCTGACGAGCGCCATTTCGGTCGCATTTTCTACAATCAGGCGCAGCTATCGGCTCAGGGTATCCCGCAGATTGCCGTGGTGATGGGGTCCTGCACTGCGGGCGGCGCCTATGTTCCAGCCATGTCCGATGAGAGCATCATTGTGCGCAATCAGGGCACGATCTTCCTCGGCGGTCCACCACTTGTGAAGGCCGCCACTGGCGAAGTGGTGAGCGCTGAAGAACTCGGCGGTGCAGACGTGCATTCGCGCCAATCCGGCGTTACCGATCACTACGCTCAGAACGATGCCCATGCTATAGGCCTCGCGCGCAAGATTGCCGCGACATTCAAGCCAGCGCCTCGCGCAGCCTGGAATCTGCAGCCGGTACGCGATCCGCTTTATCGAGCCGAAGAACTGTACGGTGTCATTCCCGCCGATCAGCGCAAGCCGTTCGATATGCACGACATCATCGCACGCATCGTCGATGGCTCGGAATTCGATGAGTTCAAGAAGCTCTACGGCACCACGCTGATCACAGGCTTCGCGCATATTTGGGGTTTTCCGGTCGGCATCATCGCCAACAACGGAATCCTGTTCAGCGAGAGTTCGCTGAAGGGCGCACATTTCATCGAGCTTTGCTGCCAGCGGAACATTCCGCTGGTATTCCTGCAGAACATCACCGGCTTCATGGTCGGAAAAAAATATGAGGCCGGCGGCATCGCGCGCGATGGGGCCAAGCTGGTGACGGCGGTTGCGACGGCGAACGTGCCAAAATTCACCGTCGTTGTCGGAGGCTCTTATGGCGCCGGCAATTATGGCATGTGCGGCCGTGCGTACTCCCCACGTTTCCTTTGGATGTGGCCGAACGCACGTATCTCGGTGATGGGCGGCGAGCAGGCCGCTATGGTGCTGAGTCAGTTACGCCGTGACAATATCGAGGCCAAGGGCGGCACATGGTCGACTGAGGAGGAAGAAGCCTTCCGCAAGCCGACCCGCGACCAGTTCGAAACACAGGGAAGCCCGTACTACGCAACCGCACGCCTCTGGGACGATGGCGTGATCGATCCTGCCGATACGCGCCTGGTGCTCGGTCTCGGTCTGTCCGCGTCCGCCAATGCGCCGGTCGAGCCGACGCGATTCGGCCTGTTCAGGATGTGAGGCGAGAGCGATGACCAAACCCATCTATCGTCGTTTCCGCACGCTTCTCATTGCCAATCGTGGCGAGATCGCCTGTCGCGTCCTCCGTACCGCGCGTGCCATGGGTTTGCGGACGGTTGCCGTCTATTCCGAAGCTGATGCTCAGGCTCAGCATGTTACCGAGGCGGACGAGGCCGTGCTCATCGGGCCCGCGCGGGCCAGTGACAGTTATCTCGATATTGGACGTGTCTTGGCCGCTGCCAAGAGCAGTGGCGCTGAAGCGATCCATCCCGGCTACGGGTTTCTCTCCGAGAGCGCCGAACTCGCACAGGCCTGCGCTGATGCGGGCCTGATCTTTGTCGGCCCGACCGCAGACATGATCATGGCGATGGGCTCGAAGTCTGGCTCCAAGGCGCTGATGGAGAAAGCTGGCGTGCCGCTAGTGCCCGGCTATCACGGCGATGCGCAGGACGCCGACACACTGTCTAGTGCCGCCAACAAGATCGGATTCCCGGTCCTGGTGAAAGCATCGGCCGGTGGCGGCGGCCGCGGCATGCGTGTAGTGCGCTCGGCGGACGAACTCGTGCCGGCCATAGTCAGCGCCAAGCGCGAGGCCAAGGCGGCATTCGGCGACGATCGCATGCTGATCGAGAAATATGTCGACAATCCCCGCCATATCGAAGTGCAGGTGATCGGGGACACTCACGGCAATCTGCTGTCGCTGTTCGAACGCGAATGCACGTTGCAACGCCGGCACCAGAAAGTGATCGAGGAGGCGCCGTCGCCGACGCTGAGCGAGGTGCAACGCGAGGCTGTTTGCGCCGCCGCTCGTAAGGCGGCCGGCGCGGTGAGCTATGTCGGCGCCGGTACCATCGAATTCGTTTCCGATGGCAAGGACGTGTTCTTTATTGAGATGAACACGCGTTTGCAGGTCGAACATCCCGTGACAGAGCTCATCACCGGTGTCGACCTTGTGGAATGGCAGATTCGCGTTGCTTTCGGTGAAGCCCTGCCACTGACGCAAGACCAGATCACGCTGAAGGGCCACGCCATCGAGGCGCGTATCTATGCAGAAAACCCCGACAAAAATTTCATGCCTTCGGTCGGCCGTATCAGTGCTTGGCGGATGGCATCGGATATCGGCGGACTGCGCATCGATGCCGGCTATCGCGCTGGCGATACAGTATCGCCGAATTATGATGCCATGCTCGCCAAGGTCATCACCTGGGCGCCGACGCGTGCCACGGCGATCGATGCTCTTGGCCGTGCGCTCGACCAGACGGATATCCGCGGCATCGTCACCAACACGGCGTTTCTGTCGAAACTGGTGACGCATCCGGACGTCCGCGCCAACAAGATCGATACCGGTTTCATCGAGCGCGAACTGGGCGTGCTGACGACAGGCGCGAGCACTGTCGGCGATCTCGAATTGTCCGCCGCTGTCGCTGCGATCCTTGCTAACGAGCAGGCAGCGACGCAGAGCGGAATGCGATCGCCATGGCAGACTAACGGCTGGATGCCTGTAGGACGGCGTAACCGTGTCTTCAAGTTCAGGCGCGGGGAGGAGGAGTGGTCGGCGAGGCTGTGTTATGGCTGCGGAGCGTCATCCATTGTGATCGGCGATCGTGAGCAGGCATTTGCTTCGATATCGACCGGCGATGGCGGGCTCGATCTCACGCTTGACGGCGTACGCTCGCGCATCACGGGCATCGTTGAAGGCCATGAGCTCTATGTACGCACCCGAAATGGCCGGTTCGATCTGCATTGGGTCGATCCGTTTGGCGGTGACGACGAGGAAGCGATCGGTGAGGACAAGATCGTGGCGCCGCTCCCCGGCACCGTCGTGGCGTTGCTGGCTGAGGAAGGCGCAGTCTTGGAGAAGGGCGCCGCCATTCTGACGCTCGAAGTCATGAAGATGGAGCAGACCCTGCGAGCGCCCTTTGCGGGCGTGCTCAAGCTGCTTAAATGCAAGGTCGGCGACGTCGTCGGGGAAGGCGCCGAGCTTGCCGAGATCGAGCCGGGTACCTGATCTCCTGAAGGTTGTGAAGATTGGAATGCAATGAGCGACCAGGTTCGGATCATCGAAGTCGGCCCGCGTGACGGCCTGCAGAATGAAAAAGCACAAGTCAGCGTGAAGGATCGCATTGCTTTCGCGCGAGCGCTGTTCGCGGCGGGATTGCATACGATCGAGGTTGGGTCCTTCGTCTCGCCCAAGGCCGTTCCGAAGATGCAGGGGTCGGACGAGGTGTTTCGCGGTGTCAGCGATCTGCCCGGCGAATTCCACGTCCTGGTCCCCAACGAAAAAGGCTATGAGGGTGCGAAGACCGTCGGCGCCAAGGTGATCGCCGTCTTTGCTTCTGCCTCGGAAGGGTTCTCGCGCGCCAACATCAACTGTTCGGTCGCAGAATCCATCGAGCGCTTCAGGCCGGTGATCGAGCGCGCCAACGCCGATGGGATCAAGGTGCGAGGCTACATCTCCTGCGTGCTCGGCTGCCCCTACGACGGAGATGTCGCACCGAAGGCCGTCATGGATGTCGCGAAGACATTGTCGGAACTGGGCTGCTATGAAGTCTCGCTCGGCGATACCATCGGTGTCGGTACGCCGAGCAAGGTCCGCCATTTGCTTCGGGTTGTCTCCGGCGCGGTTCCGATGGACCAGCTGGCGATGCATTTCCACGATACCTACGGTCAGGCATTGGCCAATATCTACGCCGGAATGGAAGAGGGCTGCCGTGTCATCGACAGCGCCGCGGGAGGGCTTGGCGGTTGCCCCTATGCGCCAGGCGCTACGGGTAATGTTGGGACCGAGGACGTGGTCTATATGCTCGAGGGCATGGGCGTGGCCACCGGTGTCGACATGACCAAGCTTCTGGCCGCCACCAATCAGATCAGCGGGGTGATCGGCCGTGCGCCCGTGAGCCGCGTGGCATCGGCTTTGAACGCAAAGAGTGGATCGAGGCAGTGCTGAATAAAACGGGCCGGCGCCAAGGCACCGACCCGTAAGATTCTTTTTGGTATAATATTACTTTTTTCGTGCCTTGCGGGCAGCATAGCGGGCGTCACGGGCCGCTTTCTGCTCGGCTTCCAGAGCAGCCTTTGCGGCTGCCGCTTCCTCTTCTTCACGAGCGACACGGGCGGCCTCAGCGGCAGCCTCTTCGGCTGCGCGAATCTTCTCGGCTGCTTTTTCGGCCTCACGGGCAGCTTTTTTTTCTTCGCGTGCGGCGGCGAGGGCAGCGCGCTCGGCCATACGGGCCTTCACTTCGGGATCGTCGGCGCCCGGCGCTGCCTTGAACTTGGCCAGAATACTCTGGCGCGCCTGCTGCGCAGCCTTCTGACGATCAGCGAAGCTGGGTGATTTGAATCCGCTCATGAACGAGTCTTGTCGCCTTCTATCTAGGGGGTGGCCAAAAGGGCTCGGCCGCACGCCGGGCGGTTGCCGGACGGGCCGAAGCACCGCAGCGGTTTACAGTGCAAGGCCGGCCCGTGCATCAACAAATTGCGAAAATCTGCGTTGCGTGGCGTGCCAAGGGGCCGATGAGGCCGCGGTCGAGGCATAGCGGGACATAGAGCAGAATTGGGGCGCCATAAGCTTGACCGGCGATCGTCAGTAATTTGCCATGAACGAGGCGGCTTTATTGATGTTCAGAAGCCGCCACCGCTCGATTTTATGTGGCGGTGCGGCGTTGAACCTCAGCGGCCGTAGCGGTGACGGACTGGAACAATCCCAAAGTCGACGGGTTGCAATAGCTACCGGGAGTTCTTTATGCAGGCAGCCATCGATCGCATTCTCCGCACCTTTTCACCCAAGGCGGTCGAACGTAATGAGGACAGGCCAGCCGCGATGTCGCGCGATGACGCCCTGTCGTTCGCTGTGAACCTGCTTGACAATTATAAGGGCCAATTGGCGCTTCGTGTGAAAACGCATTGATCGTCTTGCATTCCTGCGGGCTCACGGGCATGGCTGCTGTCCCGCTCATCCTTATGCAGGACACACCATGAGAAGCCTTTCCCGCGCCATCGCCGTTTCGGCCATTGCCCTCGGCACGATCACGACGTCGGGAATCTCCGATGTGTCGCAATCTCCAGCCAATGCTCAGACAAAATTGGCGCAAGCCGCAGGAAAGACCATGACCACAGCTTCAGGCCTTAAGATCGAAGACACCAGGGTTGGCACCGGCGCGACGCCGGCACGCGGCCAGACTTGCGTGATGCACTATACCGGCTGGCTCTATGAGAACGGCCAGAAGACCAAGAAGTTCGACTCGTCGGTCGATCGCAACGAGCCCTTCGAATTCCCGATCGGCGCAGGCCGTGTAATCAAGGGGTGGGACGAGGGGGTTGCCACCATGAAGGTCGGCGGCAAGCGCACCCTGATCATTCCGCCGGATCTGGGCTATGGAGCCCGCGGTGCCGGCGGTGTCATTCCACCAAACGCAACCTTGATCTTCGACGTTGAACTGCTCGGCGTGAAGTAAATCATTACGCCTGCGCGATCCGGCGCAGCAGGAGGCGCGATTCTCCCTCGCCGGCATAGATGTCGGCGAGGGGGGCAGCCTTGGCGATGAAGGGCGCCTTGTCAGGGCGGGCGAAGGTGACGCCCATCCGCAGGACTTCAGCACGGGCTCTCGCCTCGAAGGCCTCCCATAGCCCGTTCATGTGATGATACGATGCCGTTGCCGCCTCACGCAGGATGTCACGCTGCTGCGGTGTGAACCCGTTCATCCGCTCGGCACCGGCCAGCAGCACGTCCGGGATCATCGTGTGCTCATCGAACGAATAATGCTTCGCTACCTCGCCGTGTCGGCCGACGATCAGCGCCACAACGCTGTTTTCGGCGCCATCCACCACGCCGGACTTGAGCGCTATATAGACGTTGCTCCACGCGAGCTCGACACCTTCCGCGCCGAACAGCTGCAGCAGCTTCGTCATTGTTTCTGACGGCTGAATACGGATCTTCATCCCTTTGAGATCGTCGGGGTGATTGATGGGCTTGTTGCCGTAGAAGCTACGTGCGCCAGCATCGTAGTAGGTCAAGCCGACAAGGCCGGCAGGCACGGTTGTCGCCAGGATGTCGCGCCCGACATCGGCACTTGTCACTCGCAGCCAGTGCTTCCGGTCGCGCAGGGTGAAGGGCAGGTTGAGCACCTTGTAAGCGGGGTGAAAGCGCTCCAGCAGGCTGGCGCTGACCTTCAGGAAATCGAGCTTTCCCGCCTGCACCTGAGAGATCAGGTCGCTTTCCTGACCGAGTTGACCATCGGCGAACAGGGTTATGTCGAGTTCGCCTTGCGAGCGTTCGCGGGCGAGATCCGCGAAATGTTGCATGGCCGGATGCACGGGATGGGATATCGGCAACCCATGGGCGAGTCGCAGCTTCGTCGGCGCGGCGCGCAGCACCGCCGGGCAGGCGATGGCGAGGCTAGTCGTTAGGAGAAGGCGGCGCCGAGAAAGCATTGAGCAACCTGCGGGGCGATCTTGAGATGCAAAGGAGAGAGCGCGAAGCGGCGTACAGGGCGCCGCCGCCACAATACGCCCTATCGGCAGGCGTTTAAAGTCCGGTACCTGCCACTCTCGGTCGTTGCGCCTGCAGCAGGCCGACATAGCGGTTCTTCCCGTCTGACGGAATCGCGCCGCGGACCGTAAGATGATGAATGCAGTTCATCGCGAGATCGAACGAGCCGTAGCAATGATGAGCGATTAGCGCGAGATGCTTGAGTTGTTCATTGTCCATCGCCTCCGCATCGACGAAGTTGCGGACATAGACAATGTCGGCTTCGATCAGCTGATTGATTGCCGCCGCCGGATCGGGTCCCAGCATCGGTGCAATCATCCTCTTGTTGATGTCGGTGAACGTGTGTGGAACGAAACCAAGATCGCGCAGCTCGAGATCGATATCGCCGAACACCGGCTGCTTCTCGTAGAGCGGAACGAATGACACCTCGGTCTGGATCGCTACGGCTTGTGTCAGCTTGGTGCGGCCATGGCGGAACACGGCGAGTTCGCCGCCCTGGATGTCGATCTTGAGGAGATCGATGGCAGCGATTTCCGCGACGTCGTCGAGGCGCCGGGTCTGTTGCGGAATGCGTTCGATCACGCGGCCGAGTTCGGTGAAATTCGGAAAATGCGTCAGCGTCTTCGCGTCCGGCTGCAGGAGGCTGGCGAAACCAAGGCCGCGGCAGATATTGAGTGCGTGTGCGGTTCCATCGCCAACGGCATAGGGCAGGTAGGTTTCCTGCTGACTCTTGCGCTTGGCGAGTTGTGCAATGGCGGCCGGATGTGGATCGAAACCGGTAACGCGGCAGAGCTTTTGCAGCATCATCCGCTTGTAGGGCGGATCGCCGTCGATGGGATTGGCGCCGATATCGACGACCTCGGTCAGTCGCGCCGGACGCAGCAGCTCTGACAGCCCGTCATGGCCAGGGCGTGATTCGACGACCTTGATTGCATCCTGATTCATCGTCGGACATTGGACATACGGAGGCCACGCATGCGCCGTGTCATGTCGTCGCGGTCGCGAGAGGGGGAACGATCGCTGCGCCCAGGACTTAAACTTGGATATTCCTGAAAGCCGGGAGGCAATCATGCGGCTTCGGCAAGTGATGCTGGCCGGTTTGACGGTGACAGCACTGGTGGGTTCGACGCCGGCTTCGGCTGATCAGACGCTGACTGGGCTCGTCACCGTGGTCGATCGAACGACGGGAGAAATTATCGTCAAACGCGACGAGGGCGGTACTATCGGAGCGAACGCGGCGGCGCCGACCGAGAAATTCAAGTTGCGCGACGGTATCCCTGACACGTTGCACGCCGGTGAGAAGGTCACCATCACCTATACGAGAGCGGCGGGCTAAAGACTGCGATCAAGGTTGACGAGACGAAAAACTGAAATTTCGTAAATGGCGACCCGGCGATAGCTCTGCCGCCCCCTTGCACATTCTTCTCTCGCCCCACGCTGGGCGGCTTGATCCGGCTTACTGAATCTTGACCGTCACAAACGTGCTAGGCACGAAATCCTTGATGCCATCGATTGCCCCACCGGCCGGGGTCGTGATTGCGAGATTCGCGGGCGATGAAATTCCCCTCAGCTTGGCATCGTAAAAGCCGGCGAAACTGCCGATCGCCCCAGTCGTCGAATCCAGCAACAGTGCAACGACTTTGCCGCTGACCGGATCGTTGGCGAGAACCGACTTGCCATCAGGCGAAAGCCCCGTCGCCAGCAGCCATTGCCCGGGACCGCCCCCAATCATGACTGCGCCGTCCCTGAGCAGCTTGGCGATGTTGGTTTTCCCGGCTTCGATGGGGGCGCTGCTCGAGAAGGTCACCTTGCCGTCCAGCGGATTCCTGCCGCTGACGCCATGGAGGTCCGGAGCCTTTCCGTTCCAGAACGTATCGATCATCAGCGTCGCAGCCTGATCCGGCAAAGCAAAACGCCCGATCATGGTGAAGATCGCCGCCTCGCTGGCCTGACCCGCGTAGTCCGGCAATTTGAACTGCGAATACTGATTGGGGTCGAAAATGCTGATCGGCTCGTAGCGCCTGTCGGCAGCCGCGCCGTTCTTGTCCGGCAGCGACGCCGGCGCAATATCGCGGGTCGTGTTCGACGCAACCACGCGCGGCGTCGTTGTGACCGAAATCGGCTGCGTTGCTGCTGCCGGCGCGAGTTGGAAGCTCACATTGACATTGCCGCTAGACGAGCCGGCATTGCTGTTCGGCGGACCGAACTGGCTACCCGGGATGGTCGGCGGCGTGGAGATCGTCAGCGCTGTCGCGTTCGACGGAGCCTGCACGAAGAAGTAGTTCGCAGCCGTCAGGCCGGATCCGTCGATGGCATAGGCGCCGATGATCGTGTTCTGTTTGGCATCCGTCGTGAACTGGAGCTTGCCGCCGGTGGCGCTCGCCAGCGTATCGCCGTTGACGAAGCCCGTGACCGCGCCGGTGAAGTCGGGGTTGGCGTCGCCGAAATATCGCTGTGCCGGCGTTGCCACATACATCAGTTGAGCTTGGGTGATCGCCCAGGTCGCAGTCGTCGTTCCGGTAACTTTATAGTTCGGATTGGTCAGCAGGCCGGCCACGCTCAGTACATGATTGCCCGCATTGCTGAGATTCGTGATGCCGAAGCTGTTCGACAGTCCGGCGAGAACCGTCACGGTCTCGCCGTTCTTCAAACCAGTCGCCGACAGGCCCGGATTGAGCGGCGAGGAGCCGTAAACCGACGTTCCGCCAAGCGCGCCGACGAAGATGTCCGCGGGCCTCACGGTAAGGGCGCCATTGACATAGGTGACGGCGTAATTGGCGATGTCGAACGTGCCTCCGGTGGCGTTGTTCGGCACAATCGCGTAAGGGCCGCCGGCGACGCCAGCGAGAGCCGCTTTACCCGCGCTGGCGAGCGCGACAAGCCCGATGCTCTCGTTGTTCTTCAGGCCGATCGACGAGAACTCAGTGCCGGTGAAGAGGTGTTCGTCGCCGTAGATCTTGCTCTGGTCGATCGCGGTGATGGTCAGCGATGCTGGATTCACATTCCAGATGCCTGCGATGCGGCTGCTGATAGCGTAGTTACCGTTGGTCAGCGTGCCGGTGACGTTGAGCGTGTGGTCGCCGGCATTCGAGAATCGATCGATTCCGAAACCATTGACGAGGCCAGTCAGGATGGTTTCATCCTGGCCATTCTGCAGGCCGGTGGCCGTAAAGCCCGGGTTTGCGGGTGACTGCCCATAGACCGATGAGCCACCGGTGGCAGTGACGACGATCTGTGCGGGATTGACAGTCCATGTGCCGGCAACGCGGTCGGCGCTGTTGACGATCGCATAGTTGCGGTTGGTCAGTGTGCCGGTCACGTTGACGGTGTAATTGCCCGCGTTGGTGAGGTTGTTGATGCCAAAGTTGTTGGACAGGCCGTAGAGGAAGCTGACGTCCTGGCCGTTTTGCAAGCCCGTGGCGGTGAAGCCGGGGTTTGACGGCGACTGCCCGTAGATCGAGGTGCCGCCAGTCGCGGTCACGACAACCGGCGCAGGCGTGACGGTCCAGGTGCCGGCGATGCGGTCGGTGCTGTCGTTGACGATGGCGTAGTTGTGGTTGGTCAGCGCGCCGGTGACACGCAGCGTGTAGCTGTCAACGTCGCTGAGGTTGGTGACGCTGAAGTTGCTGGACAGGCCGGTTAGCACGCCGACACCCTGACCGTTTTGCAAGCCGGTGGCGGTGAGGCCCGGATTGGTCGGCAACTGGCCGTAGACCGACGTTCCACTGGTGGCGGTGACGACGATCGGTGCGGGCGTGACGGTCCACGAACCGGGCAAGGTGTTCGTCACCGTGTAGTTGCTGTTGGTCAGCGTGCCGACGATGGTGAGCGTGTAGTTCTGGGCATTGCTGTATTGGTCGATGGCGAAGCTGTTCGCGAGGCCGGTGAGAACATCAGGCGTCTCGCCATTCTTCAGGCCGGACGCAGTGAACTTGGGATTGGCCGGTGAATAACCGTAGACCGACGAGCCGCCGGATGCCGTCACGATGACCTGGGCCGGTGAAATGACGCCGCTGCCGGCAATGATCAGCGAGCCGATACGGTAATTGCCATTGTTCAGGGTCAGACCGGTGAGGGCCGAGATCGTGCGCGCGCCGGCATTGGCCCTGTCATACACCCCGGACAGCGCGCTCAATGTCGCCGTGTCGTTGCCAACAAAGCCGAAAGCCGCGCCCGAGAGCAACATCGAACCTGCGCCCGCGGCTGTTGTGCCGTCGTAGACTTTGTCGATGTCGGAAATGATCGCGGTGCCGTACAGGTCTTTCGGCGAGATCGTGCCCGTGCCGGTGGCGGTCAGTGAGCCGATGCGATAATTTCCGTTGTCGATGGCAAGGCCGGACAGACCCGAGATCGTGCGCGCGCCGGCATTGGCGCTGTTGTACAGGCCTGAGAGCGTGCTCAATGTGACGGTGTCACCACCGACCAGCCCGTAGGCCGCGCCTGACAGCACCTGTGAGCCGGCACCGGCTGTCGTGCTGCCATCATAGGTCTTGTCGATGCCGCCAATGACCGTGGTGCCCGACAGGTTCTTCGGAGAGATTGTACCGGTGCCGGTCACGACCAGCGAGTCGATCGTGTAGTTTCCGTTGTTCAACGAGAGACCAGACAGGCCTGAGACCGAGCGGGAGCCAGCATTGGCGCTGTCATAGGTGCCGCTCGAGATCGTCAGCGTTGCGCTGTCGGAGCCGACCAGGCCGTTAACGCCGTGGGAAAGCTGCGTCGATCCGCTGCCAGCGTCCGCCGTGCCGTCATAGGTCTTGTTGATACCGCCGATATTGACGGTGCCCGACAGAGCCTTCGGCGTGATGGTGCCGATGTTGCCTGAAGCGGTGTCGGACGTGAGGTAGTAGTTCCCGGCAATAGCCGGATCGCCGGTGGCGGTTAGGCTGACCCCCGTCACGGTGACAAGTTTGTTGGCGCCGGCGTTCTGGCTGCCGTAGGTGCCAGTGTTGGCGCCGTTCGCAGCCAGCGCACTGAATTCTGTGCCCCACGGATAAGCGCCAGAAATTGTAAAGTTACTGGAAGTCAGCGCCGCGGTCGTCGTTCCGTCATAGGTCTTCTGAGTGGTGCCCTTGAGTGCGATCGTGACCGCCCGCGGTGTGACCGCGATCGAGCCGTTCGCATAGGTGACGTTATAGTTGAGCGCCGAGCCGTAAGTGAAAAGTGCCGAGGATGTCGTGTAGGCGTAGCTGTAGCCGGCGTCGGCGTCGGCGCCATGATTATGCGAATTGTTCGCTCCAGTCGGCCCGTTGGAAACGCCGACGTAACCGATCTGGTCGCCGTTCGCCAAGCCGCCGACGACGACTGAGCTTGTTCCGGTCGGATTACTGTCGCCGTAGACGCGGCTGAGATCGCCACCCTGCACCACGATCGATTTTGGTGTGGTGGTGATCGCGCCGGGAACGAAGATGAACTGATATTCGGTGCCGTCAGCACTGTTTTTGGTGACAATCGAACCGAAGGGATCGTTCTGATTGACCGTCGAATTCTTGAAGACGATGTTCAAGCCATTAATTGACGAGTCGTCGTAAGACCTGAGACCATAGAACGTGGCCGACGGGCCGCCGGCCGGCGTGTCGCCATATGTCTGCGTCGTATTGTTGCCTACGACAATCACGGCGTGCGAACCAGTGGAACGCAGCACTGGATAAGCTCCAGGCACCATGTACCAAACGTTGCTGAAATCCCAATTGGCGTAACTTGATTGCGTCAAGGCCTGCGCGTGCGAAAGCAAAGTTGCCGCGGGCGTCGTGTTGCTTGAACTGACAGTAAACGGAATGGTACCGCCGTTGACTTTTCCTTCGCCATTAACGTCCGCGTCCCAATAATTGTTATTGTTCGTCGCAAGCGTGTTTGCGTACAACATCAAGCCGACAACAGCGCCACGATTGATACCGGCACCGTCCATGTACATGGTGGTGGTGTTGTAGGTGTTGTTGATCGATGCGGGTCCAGAGAGACCGCCGACAAGGCCGCCTTGAATATTCCCCCTGACAGAACCGGTCGCGTAGGCGTAACTGAGATTGGCAAGCACGAAGCCGGCGTTCCCATCGACGCCGTTAGTGCTGATCACCCGCCCCGGGTTATCCGAGCCGAGAACCCCGACAAGCCCGCCCGCCATGCTGCTCGGCCCCGTCGCGAGAACAGTGGCGGACGACCAGGAACGCGTAATCGCATTCAGCGCGTAGCCGACAAGGCCACCGGTGTAGGTGTACATGCCTCTCGCAATCACCGAGCCTGTCGAATAGGAGTCGCTGATGATCCCGGAGCTGTAGCCGACAAGGCCGCCCGCTCCACCGTTTGACGAGCCGCCAGCCGAGACAACTGCACCGCTCGCGAACGAACTCGTGATGGCACCGCCCGGACGGTAAAAATTCTGCAGCCCGATGCCCGAGCCGGTTGTAGCAATGATCGTCGAGGGGTCTCCATTCAGACCAACCAGCCCGCCGACATAGTCGCGTCCGTTCACATTCGCAATCGAACCTGAGGTGATAACGTATCCGCCTCCGCCTGCAATCGGCTTCGACCAGCCGACAAGACCGCCGACGCTGTCGAGGGAGCCGGTCACGGTGCCCGAGGAGAAGCTGTTGATGACAAGCGATTCACTTGTACCAACGACCCCGCCGACATTCCCGGCGCCGGTCACGGTGCCGGAGAAAGAGGCGCGGCCGATGGCGGCGAAGGCGGGGCCACCGTAAACACCGGAGCTGGTCAGGTAACCGACGATGCCGCCGACGTTGTTGTTGCCAGCGATCATGCCGCTGACGGTGTCGTTCTGCAGATTCTTGCCGCCGATTCCATAGATTCCGCCGACATTGTCGCGACCGGTGATGCTCACATTGGTCAGATGCAGGTCCTGAATCTGTGAAGCTGTGGCTTTCGTCGCTCCAAACAATCCGACGTAGTCGGTCGTCGGTCGATAAATCGTCAGGCCATTGATGCTACGATTCTGGCCGAGGAACTGTCCGCTGAACGGCGTGGTCGAGTTACCGATCGGCATGAAGCCTGCGCCGCCATTCCAGATCGCTGTAATGCCGGCCTGGATGTCGTTCGCCAGCGCAAAGCTCCTGCCCCAGAGTGAGGACGTCGTTGCGATACCCTGGAGTCCGTAAATGTCGGTGATCTGATACGGCGTCGTGGTGGTGCCGTCGCCGCCAGCGAAGCGCTGGAACGTGACACCCGACGCAAGATTGAAATACTTGGCGTAAAACGCCATCAGACCGGTGGTGTTCTGAACCCAATTTCCGCTGTTGAACTGGAAGGTGTTGACGCCAACCGCACCATCGACCGTGACGGTTGGAGCACTGAGCGTCCAGTTGTTATTGTTGTTGCCGTCAACGTTCATCCCGTTGACGTTGCCGTGAATCGCGAGCGCCGATGTCGCCGTCGTCGTCATCGTGCTGTTCGCCCAGGTCAGCGAACCGAGCGAGACAGTTTGGCCGCTGATCGTGCCGCCGCTCGCCCCGGCGCCTCCGCCAATGACGTCGCCGGTCACCGTGACATTGCCGTTGGATGCTGTCAGCGTCAGGGTTCCATTCGACCACGTCAGCGTTCCGCCGATCGAGATTGACCGGCCGGTAACGGTTGCGTTTCCGCCCGAACCAAGGACATTGCCACCGACAGTCACGGCGCCGTTCGACGCCTGTAACGCCAGCGCGCCGTTTGCCCATGCAACCGAGCCATCGATCCGAACGCTCGTGCCGGTGGCGGTTAGCGCCGCGTTGGGACCGAAGCCAGCCAGATTGCCGGCAATCGTCACGCTGCCGGACGTGGCCTGCAGGTTCATCGATCCGCTCGTCCAGTAAATCGACGAGCTGGATGCGATGCTGGTGCCTTTGATGATGCCGCCCGCGCCCTGACCATTGCCGGTCAGCAAGCCGTTAACCGTGACAGTCCCCGTAGCCAGGAGCGAAAGAGGACCGCTCGTCCAGCTGATATCCGACAGGATCGAAATGTTGCCCGCGATGATGGCGAGCGGACCCGCGGCATTCAGCGCCTGATCGACCGTGAATGTGCCCGGATTGGTCGAGACATAGGCACGTCCCGACACCGTCGCGAGATAACTCGACATTGCGGCGTTGTTGCCGACGGCTTGCGCCAGCGCAGCCTCCGCTCCAGTGATCGTCGTGCCGGTGGTCGTCCACTTCAGATAGCCGAGATATATGTCATTCGCTGCAATGGAGCCGCTCGCTGATTGGAGCGATGCACCGCCGCCGGAAGTGTACGGCGTGTAAACGATGAGTTGGCTCGCCGCACCGATACTGCCCTGCGGGACCAACAGATTGTAGGTGCCGTTGGCGCCGGTATAGGTCATGCCGACAAACGACATGCCGTCAGCACCGGCACCGACGCGGACCCCGGCTGCGAGAGACGTTCCCAGGTCCGAATAGACGCGTCCGCTAATGACCTGCGGCGTGGTGCCCGCCGGGAATTGCCACAGGAGGTACGGATAGCTCTGTCCAGCAACGATACCCCAGACGGAGCCCGAGAAGCCGGACGGCAGGCCGGACATCATTTGCGCGGTGTTCCGCGCGCCTAGCGCGTTCCCGGAATAGAACGCGTATGACGCGCCCGTCATGTCGGAATTGAAGTAGATGTTCTGAAGGGTGCCCCCTTGGAAGGTGGCGATCGAGCCGTTCAGAACGCCAACACCGGAGCCCGGAATACTCGCACCACCAGCGAAGCGGCTGTTCGTATAAATATTGATGAGAGCGCCGCCGTTGATGCCGGTAAACCCGCCAACCTGCCCGGCACCGTAGACAGGACCGTTGCTGTAGCTGTCCCTGATGGTGCCGAAATTCATCCCGGAAAAACCACCGAAGTTGAATATCGATCCGGTCGCATAAACCAACGAGCTGGCATAGGACTCGCTGACCGTCGAGTCATTGCGGCCAACGAGCCCACCGACGCCACCCGCTCCGCCGACGGATGTTTGCGCGAACGACTGGCTGATCGTTCCGGAGTTGTAGCCGACGAGGCCGCCGACATAAGTGGCGCCGACGACCGAGCCGCCGGATACGCCTACGCTCTTGATCGTTCCGGAATTGCTGCCGAAGACACCAACGTCATGACCACCGCTGATTGTCGGGTTGTAGATGACGTGGAACTGACCATCGAAAATGCCGCTGAACGGTGTGCCAGGGCCACCCCCAAGACGACCCGCGCCTTGGGTAAAAATCGCGTCGCCGTTACCGATCGGCTTGAAGCCTGAGCCGGCGTTCCATGTTGCAGTGACTGATGCGTCGATATCGTTGGCGAGGACGAAGTTCTTGCTGAGCAGGAGAGGCGAGGCGATGCCCTGCAGGCCGTAGACGTCGGTCAATTGATAGGGGGTAGCCGATGTGCCGTCGCCGCCGAGTGCGCGGATGAATGCGCCGGATGTGAACGTCATCCCGGTGGCGGAGAATGAGGGGAGACTGGCGCCGATCTGCGACCACGTGCCGTCAAGCGCGAAATTGCCGGCACTGAAAGCGTAACCCGACGTAATCGTGCCGCCGGCCTTGAGCGTAAAGTTATTGGTGCCGGTGACCGTATTGTGGAACGTGATGTTGTTCGTCGCCGTAAGCGTGATCGCTCCGGTGCCTGCCAACGCGCTGTTGAGGGCGATATCGCGCGAGGAATTCAGTGTGATCGAATTGCTGCTGCCGGAGATCGCTGCGTTAATGACGATATCGCCGCCATTCGTCGTCTGCATGACGATCTTGCCGCTGTTGCCGGCATTGATCTGCGCATTGACGTTGACGCCGTGATACGCGGTGAGGGTGAGCGTGTTGGCGCTGGTCCACGCGATGGCGGAATTTATGTTGATATCGCCAAGTCCTGCACTCTGGTTGCCTGGGCCGGTCGCAGTGGTGTCGGTTGTCAGCAAGGTGACATTGTTGCTGCCCAGATTGGTCGAAATCGTCGCTGCCGCGGCGGCATCGACGGTGAGGTCGGTCGGGTCGAGCAGCCAGTTGCCGGTTGCCCCATAGGCTGCTGATGTATCGACGCGGATGCCGTTAATCGACAGCACGGCGCCCGATGTTTCGATCATCCCGCCATTGCCGCCATTGGCGCCGCCGCGGGCGGAGAAGGTGCCATAGGCGGCGGTGCTGCCATCGGACCAGACGGCGACGGTGCCGCCATGGCCATTGTCCAGCGCATCGGCGCGGATCGTGCTGGTCGAATCGATAGAGACATTCAGCGCATGCGTCAGCGCTCCGCCGCCCTGGAGGCCGCCGCCGATCTGGATCGTGCCGCCACCACTCGAACCGGACGCGTCGATCAGCGCACCGACGACGGTGACATTAGCTGCGGTTAGGTCGATGGTGCCGCCTTTTCCGGCGGTGGCTGTCACATCGATCTTGCCGGTCGCCTTGAGCGTTTCAGTCGCGGCAACGGCGACCGCACCGCCCTTGGCGCCGCGCGCAGAGATGACGCCGCTGAGATCGATCTTGGTGCCCTTGACCGAGACTGAGCCCGCGTGGGCGCCACTCCTGCCATTTGCGATCAGGCGGCCGCTCACACGTATCGTGCCACCGGCGCCGCCATTGATGATGATCCGGCCGCCACGCGAGCCGACCGTGTTCGTGCGCACCGTGCCTGGAATATTGACCGCATTGCGGAGCACGTTTTGCGCGGTGGCGGCGCTAAGATAGACGACACCTCCATCGGCTTCGATACGACCCTTGTTGCTGACCAATGCGCGATTGGGTTTGACCAGTTTGCCGATTTCGCTCGACGGTACGGCGACTGACAGGAAGCCGTCACCCGCAAGATCCAGCGTCGCCTGTTCGCCGGCGCCGAGGCCGACTTTGCCAAGCCGGGCCGAGATGATGCCGTTATTCGCGACTTGGCCACCGAGCAGAGCGACGAATCCGCCGTCGGAGACGTTGATGCGGCCATTGTTGACCACGCCAGCTGATCCGCCGTTGCCGTCGAACTTGTAGTTTCCCGCAAGAAAGTCGGCATCCTTGATGTTGAGCGTCGAGGCGGCGAAGGAGCCGGTATTGATGGTGCCGGTGCGAGTGATCGCGATGCCGTTCGGATTCACCAACAGCACCGTGCCGGGCGCATTGATGGTGCCGGCGATGCTCGACGGCGCGGCACCGTTCACGCGATTCAACGTTGCCGAGGAGGCGCCAGGCTGATTGAAATTGACGGTGCCGCCTGTGCCGACCGAGAAAGATTGCCAGTTGATGATCGCACGGTCGCTGCCCTGATTGATGTTCAGCGTGCTCGCATTCGGCTGAACGATCGCAGCGCTGCCTGCGGCCACCGATCCGCCAGACGGGAGTTGTTGCGCGAGAGCGGGGGACGCAAACATCAGCAAGACGGTGGCGGACGTCGTCGAGAACAGCAGCGCGCGTAGACGCGGCACCATCGGCCGCAGTCCCGTTTCGAGCAGCAATGTCAAACCCAGACGACGCTGTGTCATACGGTCCCGTTATCGATCATTTGTTGTTGTAGCGATGCGGTCGTTGAAAGCCGCATACGGTCGTGTTGGTCCGGGACGGTCGCCTGCTTGTGAGGCGTACGCCTAGAACTTGCCTTTTTCGATCTTCGCAATATCCGGGTTTTCCCGGTCGGCGATGTAATTGATGATCAGCTTCGGCGGACCTTTCGGTTCGGGCGACATGGTTTGATTGCCGTCACGCTGCATTTGATAACGCACGCCATCGGCGATCAGGCGCACGGCGCCTTTCTTTTCGTCTTCGCCCGAGAACAGGACGACTGTATTCTCGCCAACCGGAATGCCGGCGCGTGCGGCATCCTTGCGCCAGGTGAAACCAGCAAAATACCGCTCGAGCCGGCTGCCGGCGGTGATCAGCGCGTCGGCGGCGGTCGGATCCTTGGAATTGTCGTCGCCCCAAATGACATTCACCTGGATGAGCTTCTTGGTTGCATAACCGAAGATGTACGCGATCTGCGCCGGGCTGGAGACGGGGTCGAGGGCCGCGACTCGGGTCGTCAGCACCGTTGTGCCTTCGACCGGATTCGTGCTGCTGGCGATATCCGTCGGCTTGACGCCGAACGACTTGGTGACGACAGCACGAACTTCCGGTTCGGTCATGCCGAACCGCGCATCACGAAAGCCGGTCACTTCGTATCGCGGCAGCTCCTGTACTGTCGCTTTGGCTGCTTGCTGAGCGGATACGACGGCAGGGGAAGCTAACAAGGCCAGGCTTCCAGCGGCGGCCAGAATGGCCCACGATCTGGGCCGGCGTCTGAGAGATTCCCGAGTGACTTCAGCGCGCATGTCGTTTGTCTCGTTGTCGGATACTCCTCTTTTCTTAACTCGCAGTCCGACCATTCTCGAATCTAGCGAGACCCCATTGCCTCAAGAGAGGCATTGATTTTATTGAAGAAAATCATTCATCAGAAAAATCTCAGAATAATTTCACGGCAAAAACGGATGAATTTGAGGGAGTTTTCGAATTAACTAACGTACTTAACTATTGGGGCTTTCAGGACGCTTTGTTTGGTCGATCCGAGCGATGCGTGACCAGTCAGTTGGACCGTTGTTCTGGCCGACAAGGTCGATGGCAGGTGCGTTGACGGGCTGTGTCGTATTGGCAACGACCGGGCGGCAACGTTTAAGGACATCGCTGCGGGGGATCTGAACGGCCGTATTTTCAGGTAAGCTGGCATGGACGAAGCGCGAGCGTGCGCTGATGAAGGGGCGGGACAAAGAAGTCAGAAGTGGTGGGGCGTCTGCAATTCATAAGGATTGGCGTGATGGCTGCGGCATCTTTGTTGAGTGCCGTTGCCTGGGCGCAGAACGTGCCGGCGCCAAGTCAGGTCGCGCCTCCGCAGATCGTTCCGCCAGCTGCGACGGCCCGCATCGCCATTCCGCAGGTGCCGGCCGGCGCTGCCATCCCGGCTGAAGCCAAGCGTCTGAGTTTCCGACTGACTGGCATCGTCATCAAAGGCGAATTCCCTGAACTCGCCAGCGATCGCTCAACCCTCTCGGATGCCCTTGTCGGTCGCCGTATCACCGTCGCCGACATCTTCGCATTTGCCGACCAGCTGCAGCAGATTTATGTCCGCGCCGGTTATCCGCTGGTTCGCATCGTGATCGAGCCGCAGGAGATCGAGGGCAGCGCGCGAATCAAACTGCGGGTCATCGACGGGTTCGTCGAGCGCCTCGATCTCGATGCACTCGATGCCCGGCTTCGCGATTACGTCGCCGCCGTGCTGGCGCCGCTGGTCGGGCAGACGCATTTGAAACAGGCGGAGCTCGAACGCCGTCTCCTGATCGCCGGCGATGCGGCCGGGCTGACGCTTAACGCGACCTTTGCGGCCGGCAAGAAAGAGGGCGGTTCGGTCCTTATCCTGACAGGACGCTACAAACCAATCTCGGTCAGCGTCTACACGGACAACGCGATGCCGCGGGTGTTCGGCAACTACCAGCTCGTCACCGCCGTCAGCGCCAACAGCGTGCTTGGGTTTGGCGAGCAGATCACCGTGTCGGCCGCTGGTTTGCCAAACGACTCCTTCCCGAACAGCGATCCGGTCCGTCGCTATCTGTCGGGCAGGGCGATCTTCCCGATCGGAATTGATGGCGTGAAATTCGAGGTCGGGGTGACCAATGGCGTCACCACGCCGCGGGTCGATCGAAGTGCCGCAAGCCAGGGCCTGCTCAATCAGGCTTATGCGCGACTGTCCTACGACATCATCAAGTCGCGTGACGGCGAACTGACGACTTTCGGTCGGTTCGACGCGACCAATGAAGAGCTCGACACTTTGCTGTTCGCGCCGCCGATCCCGCTCAGTCTCGACCGCGTGCGCGCGTTGCGCGGTGGTTTGGAGGGTATATGGCGCCTGCGCGATACCGGCACCACCGTCAATTTCGACACGACCTTCTCACGCGGCCTGAATGCGTTCGGAGCGCGCTCTGCGGCGGATGCGACCTTCCTGTTGCCGCTGTCTCGCCAGGGCGCTGATGCGGAGTTCTACAAGTGGAACGGTCGTGTCGAGATCATGCAGGCTCTGCCTGAGGGGTTTGCGGCCACAGCCATACTCGCCGGCCAAACTTCCTTCAACAAGCCGCTGCTGAACTCGGAACAATATGTGATCGACGGCTCGCGTTTTCTATCGGGTTTTACCGCCGGCTCGCTGGCAGGCGATACGGCCTGGGTTGCCCGCGCCGAACTGGGCCGCGCTGTGGCCGTTCCGTTCGAGGCCGTCGGTGTGACGCTGACGCCCTATCTGTTCGGCGCCACGGGCGAACGAAAATATGTCGCTCCGACCTTTCTTGAAGTCGGTAACCTACAGGCAAGGAATTACGGTGCCGGCCTGCGGGTCAATCTCGTGCCATCGAACACGGCCATGCCGTCAGGCTACGGCTTCGTCGAATGGAGCCGCCGCAGCAGTAACGATCACTCCCGCGATGGCGATCGCGTTTTCACTGGTCTGGCGCTGCAGTACTGAGGTCCTGCTTAGGGTGCAGGAGATATCGTTGACCTGGCCGCGACGACGTGGACAGGAAGCAGCCATGTCGCTGCGATGCTCCATCGCGCATCTTCAGGCCTCGGCGATGATGCGATGATCCTGTGCACACCGGTACTGCTGATCGTGAACAGTGGATCAAGTGCCTGACTGGCCGTGTCGTCTTTGATCTCGAGCGTCCGGTTGTCGAGTATCAGCCAGCGTCCGTCCTGGCGCACGGTCAGGATCGCATGAACTTCCCCGGAGACTCGGTCGTTGGCGATGACCAGGCGAAGGTCGTTTTCGGCGTAACCGAGTTCGCGCAGCGCAGCGTACTTGGCGATAGCAACATCTTCGCAATCGCCGGCATGAGACGCGAACGTCAGTAATGGTGTCGCCCAGAAATCTTGGACGCCGTATTGTTCCTGGTCGGAGATCGCACGAATGCTGAGGTTGATCGAGCGGTTGACCTCGGCAATGCGGCTCCAGCCAGTGCGGCCTTGAGCGCGGTCGATAATGGCGAGGAAGGCGCTGGCTGCCGCCGGGCAGGCCGATGCATCGGCGCGGCAGTGTTGCAGCACCGAACGGTCGCGATGCAGGGCGAGATTCACCCTACTCCATTTGGCATCGAGCGATGGGATGTCGCTCGGTGCAAGCTCTGCACGGAACGGCTCCTGCGCAGGTGGCCGGTTGGTCGCCCATGGAGCAAATGACCTATATGAATCGGTCAACACGCCGAGGTCGGCATGTGCAACAAATCGGCGATGCGTGTGTTCATAGAGGCTGGCATTTGATGGCACGGTGCCAATCAGCAGCCCGGCCACAATGTGGCCCACCCATACGGCGGCGACGCGCCCCTTTGTACCCCAGATCGCCATTCAACGCCCCTGATCCCTGGGCGTGGCGATCTTGTTGACCGCTCTCCAGCCCAAGCCGCTGCTTGTCTAGCGGTGGTGCTTCTTCGAACGGCTTAACGGGGTGAGGACTGACGATCTCTTTCCAGGCGCAGCGTCAAGCGGTGCTTGAGAAAGATGCTAAAACTTGATCGATCGGCCGTAGCGAGCCGTCGTTGCCGATGGCTCCGGCGCGGCCATGGTGAATATTGGGTGTCGAGCGGCGAAGCGCCTTCTGCCGTACGGCGCCCACACGTTCAGTTCGCGCGGCGTCCGAGTTGCTTTCCGCCGTCACTTCCGGCCGCTCCGGCATAGAAAACTTCCGAAGCGGCCGTCTGCACTCTTGCTAAAAGACTACAGGGTCAGTTCGTGTCGGCCGACGACCATCCAGTGCACTTCGTCCGGGCCGTCTGCAAAGCGCAGGTGACGCACGTCGGTATACATTTCCGCAAGCGGGGTCCATTGCGAGATGCCGGTGGCGCCGTGCATTTGGATGGCCTGGTCGATGATCTTGCAGGCGCGCTCCGGCACCATGGCCTTGACCATGCTGACCCAGATCCTCGCCTCCTTGTTGCCGAGCACGTCCATCGCCTTGGCTGCCTTCAGCACCATGAGACGCATGGCTTCGATCTCGCAGCGCGCCTGCGCGATGATCTGCAGATTGCCGCCGAGATGCGCGATCTTCTTGCCGAATGCTTCGCGGGTCAGACCGCGGGCGACCATCATGTCGAGCGCCTTCTCGGCCTTGCCGATGGTGCGCATGCAGTGATGGATGCGACCGGGGCCGAGGCGGAGCTGCGAAATCTCGAAGCCGCGCCCTTCGCCGAGCAGAATGTTCTCCTTGGGCACGCGCACATTATTGAAGCGCATATGCATGTGACCGCGCGGTGCATGGTCGTGGCCGAACACATGCATCGGTCCGATGATTTCGACGCCGGGCGTGTCGACGGGAACGAGAATCTGCGATTGCTGCTTGCTGGGTGCCGCATCCGGGCTCGTCTTGACCATCACGATCATGATCTTGCAGCGGGGATCTCCAAGGCCGGAGATGTAGTACTTCTCGCCATTGATCACCCACTCGTCGCCCTCGAGCCGGGCGGAGGTGGATACGTTCTTTGCGTCGGATGAGGCGACATTCGGTTCGGTCATCGCATAGGCTGAGCGGATTTCGCCGGCGAGCAGCGGCTTCAGCCATTTTTCCTTTTGCTCGCGCGTGCCGACGCGCTCGATGACTTCCATATTGCCGGTATCCGGCGCGGAGCAATTCATCGTTTCCGAGGCGAGGGGGTTCTTGCCCAGCTCCGCAGCGATATAGGCGTAATCGAGATTCTTCAGGCCTTCGCCGGTCTCCGCGTCGGGCAAGAAGAAGTTCCAGAGACCTTCCTCGCGGGCTTTGTTCTTCGCTTTGCCGAGAATATCGAGCTGCTCGGGCGTGAACGACCAGCGGTCGGCCTTCTTTTCGCCCGCGCGATAGAACTCCACCGACATCGGCTCGACGGTGGTGGCGATGAATCTGCGAACATGGTCGTAGAGCGGCCGGACTTGCTCCGACATGCGCAGATCGTTCAGCGCATCTTCGGGGGCAAGCGTGTAAGGCGTCTGGCGTGCTGCATAGGCAGTCTTCATTGTCGTTCTCCCGTTTCTTCTACCGGCGCTTCTGACCATCTCGCGTGGATGGGTGCGTGACCGTTATAGACACGAAGTCGCGTCTCTGTCTTCGACGTTCTGCGCAAGCACACGCGGCGTCGATGATGACGAGTCTCTCAATAGAGCCATCGATCGCCTGAGGGCGCCGCAGTGCAGCACGATCACGCCGCCTTCGTGAACGTAGCCGATTTATGCGACCCGCTGTCGCAGAGTCGGACGAAAACCTGCGCAAATGCTGAGTTCTGCTGCGTGTCACCGCGTTCGCTCATCGGTCGCAGTTTACTTTCCAAAATTCGAAGCGTTAGAATGTTGTCATCAAGAAGCAAGGTGCACGCATCAACAAGCTTCAAAGGGTGGAAACATGAATCTAATAGGCGATTGGAACCTGTTAGAAAGCTGGGTATGCATATCTGACATATCCGCCGGCAATCGCGACAGCGGTGTTGCGGGATTATTCCAAGAGGCGGAACGCAGCAGTCCTGTTTGCCTTCGTCGAAAGGCGCGACGCTGATGCGCGCCTATGCTGCTCGCCGCTTGCTGGCTTTGATCCCCACGATTTTCTTTGCCAGTCTCATCGTCTTCATCACGCTGCGGCTCGTGCCGGGCGATGTGATCGACCTTATGATGTCGCAAAACGACATCTCGGCGAGTGCGAAAGACCGTGCCCAGCTCGAAGAAGCGCTCGGCCTCAACAAGCCGATCTACATCCAGTATTTCCTTTGGGTCGGTGGCGTGCTGCGCGGCGATCTCGGGCAATCGTTGTGGCACAACACGCCGGTCCTCGATCAGATCCTGAGCCGCCTGCCTGTTACATTCGGCCTTGGCTTCATGGCCATTCTGATCGGCCTCATCATTGCGATCCCGATCGGCGTCTATTCGGCGCTGCGTCAGGACACGCTCGGCGACTATGTGATGCGATCGCTGTCGATCCTGATGCTGGCGGTCCCGGCATTCTGGACCGGCACCATGGTGATGGTATTTCCCGCCATCTGGTGGGGATGGTCACCCGACCTGAGCTATGTACCATTCACGAAAGATCCGATTGCTGCGCTTCAGCATATGCTGCTGCCAGCACTCATCCTCGGCATGTCGCTGTCGGCGATCACGATGCGGATGACACGCACGATGATGCTTGAAGTTCTGCGGCAGGACTATATCCGAACCGCCTGGGCCAAGGGGCTCAGTGAGCGGACCATCGTGATCCGACATGCGTTGCGCAACGCGTTGATCCCGGTGGTCACCCTGGTCGGCATTCAGGCGCCCCTGGTGATCGGCGGTGCCGTCATCATCGAGCAGATTTTCGTCATTCCCGGCATGGGCATGCTGCTGTTGGAAGGCGTGACACAGCGGGATTATCCGATCGTTGCTGGCGTGTTTCTGGTGGTCGGCCTGGCTGTGATGGTGATCAATCTGATCGTCGATCTCAGCTACGGCCTGCTCGATCCCAAAGTGAGGTATCGCTGATGACCATGGCAGTCGAGACCTCCACCGCCACGGCTCCACGTTCCCGCTCTCCGATTTTGGCCTTCATTGGCAGGCTGTTTCGTGAGAAGCCGCTTGGCGCAGCCGGCGCGGTCGTTTTCCTGTTGTTTCTGTTCTGCGGACTGTTCGCGGATTTTCTGGCGCCGTATGGCTACAACCAGATCAGTCCACTGAACCGAATGAAGCCGCCGTCCTGGCAGTTTCTGTTTGGCACCGACAATCTCGGCCGCGATGTGCTTTCGCGGTGTCTCTATGGTGCGCAGCTGTCCGTCATCATCGGCTTCTGCGCCGCCGGCATCGCCACGATCGTGTCGGTCGTGATCGGTATTCTGTCGGGTTATCTCGGCGGCCGCTTCGATATGATCATGCAGCGTCTCGTCGACGCCTGGATGAGTTTTCCCGATCTCGTCGTGCTGATCGTGGTCGTGTCGGTCGTCGGTCCCGGACTGGTGCCGATCATCTGCATTCTCGGATTGCTGCTCGGCATCAACGGTTCGCGCATCATTCGCGGAGCAACCATCTCGGTCCGCGAGAACATGTATGTGAACGCTGCGCAATCGATGGGCGCCACGCTGCCGCGCATCCTGATCCGCCACATTCTGCCGAATGTGATGCCGCCGATCATCATCCTGTTCACGACCCGCGTCGGATTCGTGATCCTCGCTGAATCCGGTCTTTCGTTCCTCGGTCTCGGCGTGCCGCCGCCGGCGCCGACATGGGGCGGCATGCTGTCGGGCAGCGGCCGTACCTACATGCTGCAAGGGCCGTGGCTGGCCTTGGCGCCGGGCCTGTGCCTGACGGTGGTTGTCTATGCCACCAATGTGTTCGGCGATGCGTTGCGGGATCTGCTCGACCCGCGCATGCGCGGGTCGCGATAATCGGCAGTTTTGGAAGAACAGCACCGACGACAGCAAAGGTCGCGGTCGATACCAAAAGGGGAGGTGACGGTGAGTGGACATTCAGTAAGGCGGAGATTGACGGCCCAGTTGCTCGCGACCGCAATGACCATGTCGGCTGCGATCGGCTTGTCGTCTGCGGTACGGGCCGACGAGAAACCGCAATATGGCGGCACACTGCAGGTGGCAACCGTCAATCGCGCGCTGAACGTGTTGACGTGGGATCCGGCCGACTGGAACTGGAAGATCAATCACGACACCGGGCAGTTCTACGAACAGCTGTTCGCGGCCGATCTGTCGAAGGCCAAGCGCAACGGAGGAAAGTACCCTTTCTATGCAGACGCATGGGTTCCCTCTGACGCGGTGCGCGGCGAACTCGCCGAAAGCTGGGAGATGAAAGAGAACCCGCTGCGTATCGAGGTGAAGCTGCGCAAGGGCATCATGTTCCCGGAGAAGCCGGGCGTAATGGCGTCGCGCGAGCTCGTCGCCGATGACGTCGTCTTCAGCTATACCCACATTGACAAGAGCCCGAAGAAAATCGCGACCTATTTCGATTATATCGAGAAGGTCGAGGCGATCGACAAACATACGGTCGTGTTCAAGCTGAAATCCTACAATGCGGAATGGGATTACCGTTTCGGCTGGGGTTACTATTCCGGTATCTTCCCCAAGGAAGTGGTAGAGGCCGGCGCCAACAACTGGAAGAATCTCAATGGCTCCGGTCCGTTCCTGCTGACCGATCACGTCCAGGGCAATCAGAACACGTATTCGAAGAATCCGATCTATTGGGACAAGGAAAAGATTGGGGGCGAGGAGTTCAAGCTGCCGTTCGTCGACAAGGTCATCTATCGTAACATCAAGGATGAGGCGACGGTCACCACGGCGCTGCGCACGGGCAAGCTCGATATCGCCGAGCTGGTGCGCTGGACCGATATGGAAGAGCTGAAGAAGAGCGTCCCTCAGCTCAAATGGTCGAAGTGGCTTTCCATGAATGGGCAGTTCGTGGCTATGCGCGTCGATACCAAACCGTTCGACGACATTCGCGTCCGCCGCGCGCTTAATCTCGCCGTCAACAAGCAGGAAATCGTCAAAGCTTATTATAACGGACATGCGGAGCTGTTTTCCTATCCGCAGCATCCCGATTATGACGGCTACTACGAACCGCTCGATGCGATGCCGGCCTCGGTGAAGGAGCTGTTCACCTACAATCCCGACAAGGCGAAGAAGCTGCTCGCCGAAGCCGGCGTACCGAAAGGTTTCAGCTTCAAGGTGCAGGTCTGCACATGCCAGCCCGACCATCTCGACCTGTTGCCGCTGATCGGCGCCTATCTCGAACAGGTTGGAGTCAAGATCGAGATCCAGCCGATGGAATATGGTGCATTCCTGTCGGCCATGACATCCAAGACCAACGCGGCCGGCTATATGATGAATAACGGCCACACCAATCCGACCACGACGATCCGCAAGAGCTTCGTCACCGGTCAGACCTGGAATCCGTCGCAATATGCGGATCCGGCTTTCGACAAGAAAATGGAAGCTGCCTATCAGGAGCGCGATGAGAGCAAGCGCAAGACGGCCCTGAAGGAGATGACGGTCGAGATCCTGGACAAGGCTCCGTATATCTGGCTGCCAACGCCCTATCTCTATACGGCCTGGTGGCCGTGGGTGAAGAACTATGCGGGCGAACTGCGTGCCGGTGCCGTGCGTCCAGGGCCGATCTATGCCCGCATCTGGATCGATCAGGAGATGAAGAAGAAGATGGGCTTCTGACGCCTCTCATCGTCCGCGCCCTGATCGTCGCCAGCCGTGCGGCATCGGGGCGGGGACCGTATCCCGGTCGCCAATTTACAGGAGACGCGAGTGCCAGAGCTCCTTCTCGATTCCAATGACACGTCGGCCAAGGCTACGCCCACCGGACGCGTGCGCGAGGAAGCATCGCCCAGCGGCCGACCGCTGCTGGAAGTGCGCGATCTCGCGGTCGAATTCGGCGTCGGTCGCGGCGCGCTGCGCGCAGTGGACAAGGTGTCGTTTTCCGTCTTCCCGGGAGAGACGCTCGCGATTGTCGGCGAAAGCGGCTCCGGCAAGAGTGTGACCGCTCTGTCGTTGCTGCAACTCATTCCGTCGCCGCCGAGCCGCGTGAAATCCGGTGAAATCCTGTTCGACGGACGTGACCTCTTGAAACTGTCGAGCAAGGAAATACGCGCGATCCGCGGCAACGAGATCGCGATGATTTTTCAGGAACCGATGTCGTCGCTCAATCCGTCCTTGACGGTGGGATTGCAGATCGCCGAACCCATGGAGCTGCACCACGGCCTGAGCTGGAAGAAAGCGCTCATCAAGGCCGGCGAGCTGCTGAAACGCGTTCGCATCCCCGATGCGGAGAAGCGCGTCACGGCCTATCCGCATCAGTTTTCCGGCGGCATGCGGCAGCGTGCGATGATTGCCATGGCGCTCGCCTGTAAGCCGAAGCTGATCGTGGCCGATGAGCCGACCACCGCACTCGACGTCACCGTGCAGGCGCAGATTCTTGCTTTGCTGAAGGATCTCACCCGCGAGACCAAGGCTGCCTTGGTCTTGATCACCCATGATCTCGGTGTGGTCGCGCGTTATGCGGACCGGGTCTGCGTCATGTATGCGGGCCGCATTGTGGAGAGCGGTACCGCGCGCGAAATCTATGAGACCCCGCGCCATCCCTACACGCTCGGCCTGATGGCCTCGATTCCTCGGCTCGACCAGGACACCCAACAGCGCCTCGTGCCGATCGAAGGGCAGCCGCCGGATCTTGCGGCTCTGCCTCGGGGGTGTGCATTCCAGACCCGTTGCCGCTATGTCGGCGATCGTTGCCGCCAGGAAGCGCCGGAACTCGAACATATTGAAGGGCAGCATTTCCGGGCGTGCTTCGCCGATGTGAAAGGAGGCGCCGATGCCCTCAAAGTTTGAGGCGAAGGAGCCGATCCTCAAGGTTAGCGGCCTCAAGGTTCATTTTCCGCAGTATCAGGGCGTCGTCGTTCGCAAGCAGGTCGGCAGCGTTCGTGCCGTCGATGGTGTATCTTTCGAAGTCCGCAAGGGCGAGACGCTCGGGCTTGTCGGCGAGTCCGGCTGCGGCAAGTCCACGACGGGCCTCGCTGTGCTGCGGATGACGCCGATCACCGAGGGCAGGGTGGAGTTTGAGGGCAAGGACATCGCGAATTACAGCGCTAGCGCCATGCGCGCGGTCCGGCGCCGCATTCAGATGGTGTATCAAGACCCCTATGGCTCGCTCAACCCGCGGATGAAAGTCGGCGACATCATCGGCGAGCCGCTGATCGTGCATGGGGTCGACACCGAACGCGATGTCTACCGTGCCCGGATACAGGAATTGCTGCGGCTGGTCGGATTGCGGCCGGACATGGCCGAGCGCTATCCGCACGAATTCTCCGGTGGCCAGCGCCAGCGCATATCGATCGCGCGCGCCGTGGCGCTCAATCCGGCATTGGTGATCTGCGATGAACCGGTATCGGCGCTCGACGTCTCGATTCAGGCGCAGGTGGTCAATCTGTTTCAGGAGCTGCAGGAACGACTGGGGCTGTCTTACCTGTTCATCGCTCATGATCTTGCCGTGGTGCGCCATGTCAGCCATCGCATCGCGGTGATGTATCTCGGCCGTATTGTCGAGGTGGCGCCACGTAACGAGCTCTACAAGGCGCCGCTGCATCCCTATACGCAGGGCCTGCTTGCTGCGGTGCCGATCCCCAACCCGTCGGCCGAGGCGCTGCGACCGCAGCAGGTGATCCTGGGCGAGCCGCCCAGTGTGATGAATCCGCCGTCGGGTTGCCGTTTCCATCCGCGTTGCCCCCTGGCCATGAAGGTCTGTGCCGAGGTCGATCCGCCGCTCCTGGAGATGACGGATGGGCGCGCAGCGGCTTGCCACTTGCACGATCCGTCGATTTCTGGTGCAAGCAGAGATGGTTTGCGACATTCTGCGCCGGGCGGTCTTGGCAACGCCGAGCAAAATGTCCCGGTCAGCGCCTGATTGCCCGCATGAGGTCGGTTGGTAGTTGTCATGAGTGATGTGTCGACCGTCGATGAAGGGCAGACCCGCCGATTTCTGGAGAAGCGCGAAGCGATCCTCGATGCGGCCGCCCGCCTGTTCAACCGGCGGGGCATTCGCGGTACGACGTTGTCCGACGTCGCGCAGAGCGTGGGGCTCGTCACCAACAGCGTGACATACTACTTTCGGAAGAAGGATGACCTCGCACTGGCTTGCGTGTTGCGATCCGTCGAGGTGTTCGATGGGCTGCTTGCCGACGCAGAAAAGGCGAAGACACCGGAGCTGCGGATTGCAGCCTTCGTGACGGGCTTCTTTCGCTTGCTGGCCGATGTCGAGACCGGCACCAGGCCGCAATTCATCAACTTCTCCGAAGTGAGCACGCTGAGTGCGACGCGCACCGATGTCGCGACGCTCTATGCCCAGATGTTTCGCCGCGTTCGCGGATTGATCGGGACCGACAACCGCCTTGGCCTCAGCCGTTCGGAGCGCAATGCACGCGCGCATCTGTTGTTTACGTTGACGCAGTGGGCGCGTGTCTGGACCATCCGTTATGAGGTCTCGGGCTATCCCCGCGCGGCGCGGCACGCCAGTGATATCCTGCTGCACGGACTCGGCAACGGCGCGACAATGTGGACGCCGCCCACGCTGCCGACGCTTGCCAGACCAAAGGTGGCGGACGACATATCGCCGGACGCTTTTCTTCGCGTCGCCACCCGGTTGATCAATGAAGAAGGTTATCGCGGCGCCTCGGTCGAACGGATATCGGCGGCGCTCAAGGTCACCAAAGGTTCATTCTATCATCACAACGATAACAAGGACGACCTGATCGTCGACTGTTTCGCGCGCACCTTCGATGTCATCCGCCGCGCCCAGTCGGCGGCCGATAACTGCGAAAATGGCTGGCACCGGTTAAGCGCCGCGGCAGCCGCGCTGGTGAAGTATCAGTTGTCCAACGACGGTCCTCTGCTGCGCATTACCGCACGCAGCGGGTTGCCCGAAGCGGCCGCTGAGCAGACTCTCCGTACCATGAACAGGTTGTCCGAACATTTCGCCAGTGTTGTCGTGGACGGCGTGATGGATGGATCGGTCCGTCCGATCGATCCGGCGATCGCGGCGCAGATGATCAGCGGCATGATCAATGCGTCGGCCTCGGTCAAGCGCTGGGTGCCGGAAGCGACGATCGGCAATGTCGCAGATCTCTATGCCCGGCCGCTGTTTATGGGGATTTTGTGCGCATCGGCGTAATGTCGGGGCTGGCGAGGCCACGCTGAATGAACCTGCGAATATCTATGTCGTTGACATCGCAAGGTGATACCGGCGCCAAACGGAGCCGCTGTTTGGATCGACCGAAGAGATACCCAGACAGCCGATCGATCTTGATCGCAAGACTTGACGGAAGAGCCATGGCAGCCGACTGAGGGACGTCGTGCGTTCGCATGAAAGGCTCAAAAGACGTGCAGCTGTCGTCTCTGCTTAATGCCGTGAGTTTCATCGCCGCGCTCGCTGCCTCCGTCGCAGCGAACGGAGGCGTGGCTGCCGCTCAAAAACCGGCGGGACATGTTGCAACTACGGCCGTGCCGCGATGGCATTTCGACCTTCCGGCGCAACCGATCGAGGAGGCTCTATATCGGCTGAGCGCGACCGCCGGAGTGCAGATTTTTGCCGATGGGAAGGTTCTTGCCGGACGAAAGGCTCCGGCTGTTTACGGGGACTACACGGTAGATGAGGCGCTTGAGCACTTGCTGTCGGAAAGCGGGTTGGTTGCTCGCGCGGTAGGGACCGGTGCTATAGCGGTAACCCTCGGCCTCAGCGGCGCCGAGGGCGAGATGGTGCGGCGGAACTATTCGACGGCGCTTCAGCATGCTGTCCTGGCCGCGCTCTGCCGGGATGGTGCGGCGTCCCTGGGCGAATATCGATTGGCTTTTCGCATCTGGCTCAGTTCAGACGGGCGGGCAGATCGGGTCGACCTCTTGAGCTCGACCGGGGATCAGGATCGCGATCGTCTCGTCGGCCGAATCCTTCGCAGTGTCACCGTCGAACGGCCGCCCAAGTCGTTGCCGCAACCCGTGATCATGGTGATCTTGCCGAAATCTCCGCGCGAGAGTGGCGATTGCAATGGTTCGATCTCTCCAGCCCTGCTGCCATAAATCGCCGGGACCGGATAGCTATAACAATCTGTCACAATAATTCCATAAATGAACTTGGCGCGGGCTGAGTCACCCGCGGTCACGGTTCGGGCCGGGTTGCGCATTCAGGCGCGCGCCGTCCTTCGTTGCGCGCCCGTTCGAGTTGCAGGTTGGATTGTCGCTGGTATGAAGGAGAGTGGTCAGGCGGTGTTGCTGCAGACCTTGCTGGACGATTACGGTCCGCTGCGCAGCCGGCTGGCGCGTCGTCTCGGTTCTCCCGATGCGGCAGACGAAGTGCTGCAGGAAGCCTATCTTCGCCTCGGTCGGCTTGATGCTCTCGACACGATCCAGCACCCACGCAGCTATCTGTTTCGGATTGCATTGAATATCGCAGCTGACCGGCGCCGCTCGGAAGCGCGTCGTCTGGAGCGCTCCGAGGTCGAATTGCTGCTGCAGGTCGACAACGACGAGCTCGATCCCGAGCGGATCGCTGCCGCGCGCTCATCGGTGCGCGGTCTGGCTCAGGCGCTTGCAGAACTCCCCGAGCGTCGCCGCGCGATTTTCCTGGCCGCGCGCACCGAAGGTAAGCCGATTTCGGAAATCGCCGACCGTTTCGGTATCTCGACGCGCATGGTGGAGCGCGAGCTGAAACAGGCGCTCGATCACTGTCGCGCACGCCTTGAAATAAATCTGTCGCAGACGTTCGGTTCCGGCCGTCCCACGGCGTCTAGAGATTGAGGGGACCGCGTGCGCGACATCATCCATCCATCTGGCTCACACCTACCGATGAACGAAGGCGGACGCCTGAGCGCGGAAGCAACCGCATGGCTGATCCGGCTGACATCCGGCGAGGCGACGACGGAAGATGCCGAGGCTTTGCAACGCTGGCGCAGCCAGAGCCCCGCACATCGTCAGGCTTTTGCCGAGGCCAAATTGCTTTGGCAGACGCTCGGCCCGGCCGGCGATCTGGTAGGGGAGATCATGCCGGTGCCCGGCATTGTTGTTTCGCTACGTCCGCGCCCGCAGCTCGCGCGTCGTGCTTTTCTCGGTGGCGCCTTGGCCGCATCTGTTGCTGCGGTTGGCTATGTCGGTTCGCGTCCGCCATTCCGTTTCTGGCCGTCGGCGGCAGAGCTCGCTGCCGATTATCGTACGGGCACCGGCGGCCGGCAGACCGTTGCAATAGGGGATGACGTCTCGGTCATTCTCAATACTCAAACCAGTATTGATGTGCGTGCGGCCAGTTCCGATCGGCGCGGCTTCGAACTACTCGATGGTGAGGTGTCGATTACGGCCAAAGCAGATGTCGATGTGGAAGTGGTCGCAGGAAACGGCCGTGCCACTGCATCCGCTGCTCACTTCACCATCCGTCGCGAGGATGCTTCGGTTTGCATCACTTGCGTGCAAGGTGAAGTCCGTGTGCGCCATCGCGATCAGGTTGCGTCGGTCTCGCCGGGGCATCAGATTGTCTATGACGACAGCGGGCTGAAACCGGTCGCGACTGCAGATGTCGTCGTTTTGAGCGCGTGGGAGCGCGGACAGTTGATCTTTCGCCACGAGCCGTTTGCGCGGGTGGTTCAGGAACTTAACCGCTATCGCCCCGGCAAGATCGTGCTGTTGAACGACAAGCTCGGCAAACGTGACGTTGTTGCGACATTCCAGCTCAGCCACATTGATGCAGCCATCGATCATCTGGCCGAAACCTTTGGCGCGCGGCTGCGCCGCTTGCCTGGCGACATGGTCCTGTTGAGCTGATCGCAAGATCTCGAAAAATTTGTGTGGCGCGGTTCGGACTCCATCGCAGGGTGGCGGTCTCAGAGATGAAGGGGCGCAAGCCCCGCTGACATCTCACGTTCAACCTCGCGAGCTATTCCCATGACGTTTGAAAAAGCCGGCTTTCGTATCAAGAAGTTCCGGTCGAAAGAGCGTCGTGCCTTGTCGAATGGATTGGTGAAATCGGGGGCGTTGACGCGCAACTGGCTCTCATATCGCTGGTTGATGACGGGGGTCAGCACTCTGGCGCTGGTGGTTGCAGCAGCGGATTTCGTCCATGCGCGCTCGCTCAATGGAGGTGGCGGCGGCGACGCCATCTCGGCGCCGAACATCGCGTCCGATGCGGCGACGCAGGCGGCGGCCAGGGCCGCAGCAGCGGCGCGGCAGACGCAGGATTCGCTCGCACGGGCAGCGCGAGCGGTGCAGGATATTCAGGCTGTGCAAGCTGCAGCGCGGGCAGCGGCTGCGGCGGCGCAGACCTCTGCGGGCGCGCCTGTCGCCGTGCCCAACGGTCTCGGTGCCGGCGGCTTGTTGCCGAACATGCCTGCCGGCTGGAGCGGTGCCCATGCGCCGACGCAAGGCGTCGATGGCGCGGGACAGACGGAGGTCAATATCCGTCAGTTCACGCAGCAGGCGATCCTCAACTGGCAGTCGTTCAATGTCGGCGCACACACCACGCTGACCTTCGATCAACAAGGCAATGGCAGCTGGGTCGCGCTCAACCGCGTCACCAATGCCACCGCGCCGAGCCAGATCCTCGGCAATATCAAGGCCGACGGCCATGTCTATGTGATCAACCAGAGTGGCATCATCTTCGGCGGCAATAGCCAGGTGAATGTCGGTGCGCTGATCGCATCCACCGCCGGCATCACCGACGCGCAGTTCACGGCGAATGGCATTTACAGCACGCAGAGCGGCGGTAATTTCGCGCCGAGCTTCACTGCTGCAGGTGGCAAGGTTGTGGTCGAGGCAGGGGCGACCATCGCCACGCGTGCGCCCGCCTCAGTCACCTCCGGCGGCGGCTATGTGCTGATGATCGGCTCGCAGGTGGAGAATACCGGAACCATAGCGACGCCGAAGGGGCAAACGCTGCTCGCCGCGGGCGATGATTTCATCCTGCGCCGCGGCCTCGGCACCGATGCGAATACCAGTTCGACCACGCGTGGACACGAGCTCTCGCCGGTGATCGGCGTGGGAAGCACGAATGGTATGGTCCGCAACAACGGCCTGATCTTCGCCCAGCAGGGCGACATCACGCTGGCCGGCCGCACGCTGGTGCAGGACGGTGCGCTGATTTCCACCACCTCGGTGAACACCCGTGGCACCATTCATCTGCTCAACCGGGCGTCGGATACCATGGGCAGCGTCGTGCTCGGCGCCGGGAGCCTGACCACGATCCTTCCGGAACTCGGCAGCAAGGAGACGGCACTCGACAGCCAGCGCCAGGCGCTGGTGGATGCGTCGGTCGAGGCGAACAAGACGCGTGCGCTGAATATCGCCGGCGCCTTCGATAATTTGTCGGCGCTGGCCGATCGCCAAGATCTGTCGCGCATCGAGATCGTCACTGGCGGCGCCATCACCTTCAAGGGTGGTTCGGTGACGGCGGCGCAAGGCGGGCAGATCGCGGCATCCGCGGGCAAGCAGGTTGTCACCGAGGACGGTGCGCGGCTGGATGTCTCCGGCGTTCGCAACGTCGCGCTGGCGATGGAGAGCAACAACATCAAGATCAACCTGCAGGGCAACGAACTGCGCGACAGCCCGCAGAATCGCGATTCCGAGGCACTGAAGAACAAGGACGTCTGGATCGATGTGCGCGCGTTGACGCTGCTGCCGACCGGTACGGGCGGCTATGAAGGGGATCGCTATTATACAAAAGGGGGGTTGATCGAAGTCGGCGGTTACCTCGCCAATACCGCGCACGGCATCGGCGAATGGACGGCGCTGGGCGGCACCATCACGCTCAGCGCGCCGGAGGTGATCGCGCAGCGCGGTGCCGTATTCGACATCTCGGGCGGTTCGCTCGATTATGCGGCCGGCTGGATCCGCTCCACCAATCTCGTCGGCAGCGACGGGCGTCGCTACTCCGTCGATCAAGCCCCGGCCGATCTGCACTTCAGCCGCTTTGCCGGCGGCTTCCTGCGTTCGCACAATATTCAGGGTCGCGAAGACGAGCGCCTGAATGAAGTCTGGACCACCGTGTTCGACCGCGGCCGCACCTCGCTGCGCTGGGAGGACGGCTATTCTGTCGGCCGTGACGCCGGCCGGCTGATCCTGGCGGCACCGGCGGCGGCGTTCGAGGCCAGCATCGTGGCCGATACGGTGACGGGCGAGCGCCAGACCACCAAGCGCGGTGCGGCGACCACCGATGGCTACAAGCTAACCCAGACCACGGCCGCGCAGAATGGCACGCTGGCGCTCGGCAGATATGACGCGACCGGTCGTGTCGATCTCTACAATTCCGATGTGCGGATCACCGCCAACGCTGCCGGCGGCGGCGCGAACACCGTGTGGTTCGATGCGAAGCATCTCAGTGAACAGAAGCTCGGCGGTCTCGATCTCGGGACGCGCGGCAAGATCACGGTGGACGCCGATCTGACGCTGGCGCAGGGGGCCGATATCCGCCTGATCGCGCCCGTGGTCGAGATCGATGCGCGGATCACCGCACAGAGCGGTTCGTTCACCGCGACCAATGTGTTCCGGGCGGCCAACACGCCGAACGATATCGTTCTGGCGCACAGCGTCTGGTCCGGCGTGTCGCTGGCGGCCGGTGCCGTCCTCGATCTGCGCGGCGCCTGGATCAATCAGGCGCTGGATCCCGACGCACGCGGCCACGCTTTCATCGATGGCGGCACGGTGTCGCTGGCGTCGTCGGGCGACGTGAAGCTCGCACGGGGCAGCGTGATCGATGTCTCCTCAGGGGGCGCCATGTCGCGTAGTGCGAAACTGACCGGCGGGAAGGGCGGCAGTGTCGCGCTGCGCGCCGAAGCCATCGGCGGTGCGCGCAACGGCCGCCTGACGCTCGATGGCGACATTCGTGGCTACGGCGTTGCTGGAGGCGGCAAGCTCGAACTTGAGACCGGCGGCAAGGTCATGATCGGCGGCGTTGCCGAAGCGAACGCGCTGCGCGTCGATCCCGCGCTGTTCAAAACAGGCTTTGCGCAATACGCGGTGAACGGCCATGGCGGTGTGACGGTCGCAGCCGGCACGCAGGTCGATGTGTCGATGCCGGTGCTGACGCTCGCTGCCGATGCGATGTCGGTGCCATCAGGCGTTGCGCCGGACACGGCGCTCGTGCTCGCAATGCAGCCTCTCTATAGCGAAAACCCGATGAGGGGCACGCTGACCCAGCGCAAGGGCGCGAGCCTGACGCTGCGCGCCAGCCCGGCGCTGGCGCTCGCCAGCGACATCGATGGCGCCACCATTATCGTCGAAACGGGATCGTCGCTATCGGTCGATCCCGGTCAGAAGATCGGCATCGCGGCGCTCGGGCAGATCACGATCGATGGCCGTCTCGACGCCTGGGGCGGTGAGATCGCCATCGATCACCTGATCGGTCCGAACCTTTATGACCAGCGCGTGCACAACCGCTCGATCTGGATCGGCGACAATGCGGTGCTCGACGTCGCCGCGCGCGCTGTCACGGCGATCAACGCACAGGGGCGCTCCTACGGCATCGTCAGGAACGGCGGCATGATCGCCATCGGCGGCAACGCGGATGTGGAGAAAGGCAGCGAGACCCTGCTGCCGGATTCCTTCGTCGTGATCCGCGCCGGTGCAGTGCTCGATGCCTCTGGCGCTCAAGCAGTGATTGATATTCCCGAGGGTGGTCTTGGCAAGACGTCATTGCCGCTGAACGTCGCCAGTCATGGTGGCACCATCAGCCTGCAATCGGCCAATGGTCTCGTCATCGATGGCACGCTCCGCGCTGCAGCCGGCGGCGAGGGGGCGGCGGGCGGCACGCTCACGGTAGCACTCACCGCTCCCCGCTATTCATTGGGAGCGAACCCTGATGCTGCCGTTTTGACGCCTCGCGAAATTGCCATCGTGATGACGCAAGGCGGCCACACGATATCCGACGGAATGCAGCCCGGAGACGCCGGTTTGGCGTATGGAAAGGCCCGTCTCGGCGTCGATCAAATCGCGACAGGGGGCTTCGGCAATTTGGCGCTGCTCGCCGGCGGTCTCGTCACTTTCGCCGACGGTGTCGATCTTTCGTTGTCGCAGAGCCTGCGCATTCATGGCGCCATCGGTCTTGCCGAAGGTTCATTGGCAAGTGCGCGTGTGAAATTTGCGGCGCCGTATGTCTTGCTGGCGCATGTACCGCTGGCGGGTGGGTATTCAGGCCCCGACGTGGTGACACCGGGCCTTCTTACGGAGACTCCATCGCGCAACTATGATGGTGCCAATCTCGGCATCACTGCGGACCTGATCGAGGTTCGCGGCGGCACGCATTTTGCGGGTCTGCAGGGCGTTACGTATGAGGCCGGAGACGTGGCCTATGCCCGCGGCGGCTTCCGCCATGTGGCGTTGACCAGTCGCGGCGATATCCGGCTGTTCAGCAACAATGGTGCGGTGGTGCCCGGCGTTGGCGGCGGTCTGACCGCGCTACTGTCGGCGCCGCAGGACATGACGATTACCGCCGCGCAGATCTATCCGGCGTCGGGTGTGCGCGCCCGCATTGAAGCCACGAATACGCTATCGCTTGCCCGGATGCCCGGCACCGATCCCGCCGTGCCTTATTCGGTGTTCGGCGACATCATGCTCGAAGCCGCCGTGGTCAATCAGGGCGGTGTGGTGCGTGCACCCCTCGGCCGGGTCGCGGTCGGCCGCGATGGGACATCGGACGGCGCCGTTACGGCTTCACAGACGAACCTTCTTTCCGGCAGCATCACCTCGGTAAGCGCTGCCGGTCTTGTGCTGCCTTATGGCGGCACCATTGATGGCCTCACCTACAAGGTGAACGGCAATGAGATCGCACTGCGTGATGCGATCGGCGCGGACAATCGCGGCACGCTGACGCGCGGCGTGTCTTTGCGCGGCATCGCCGTTGATGTCGATCAAGGCGCTGTCATCGATCTGTCCGGAGGCGGCACTTTGCTCGGCGCCGGTTTCTTCAGCGGCCGCGGCGGTTCGGTGAACATCCTCACCACGCCGCTTGCCAATGCCAATCCGGCGTTCGGTTATAGCAGTGCCGGCAACAAGGTTTACGCCATCGTACCCGGCTTCAATGGCTACGCGCCGGGTGCACTCGCGAACGACAGCGCCGGTACGCCGGCGATTGGCCAGCAGGTTACGGTGCCTGCGGGCGTGCCGGGCCTGCCGGCCGGCACCTACACACTGCTGCCGTCGAACTATGCGATGATCCCCGGCGCTTTCCGGGTCGAGGTCGGGCAGGGCGTCACCATCGATCGCGCGCCGGTCCGCACCGAGATCGGTACTTATGTCGCTACCGGCCATCTTGGTGTGGCAAACACCGGCATCCGCGCCGCTTTGCCGAACCAATTGCTCATTACGCCCGGCGACAAGGTGCGCACGCATTCCGCCTTCAACGAAATGGACTATAACTCCTTCGTCGTGGCGGATGCCGCGCGGCGCAGCTATACGCGCGGCATGATCACGTCGGATGCCAAGATGCTCGAGCTATGGCTGTCGCCGAGCGCCGGCATGAGCGGTACCCCCGCGCTGATCTTCGACGGCAAGGCGCTGTTCGCGCCGGAAGCCGGCAGCAAGGGCTATAGCGGCACGCTGTCTGTACGCACCGAAAACAATCGCGGCATCGAAATTCTCGCCGTCGGCCAGGCTCCGGTGTCTTCCGCGGCCGGTGTCGCCGTTTATGCTGACCAGCTCAACGCCTTCGGCGCCGCGCGCATGACCATCGGCGGCGGCATGACCAGTGGCGGCACAGCGGGCGGCAACACCATCGCCTTCGGTCTCGACATGTCCAACAATGTCACGCTGCGCACGGGAGCAGTGCTCTCCGCCGCTGAAGTGTTTCTGATTGCGAGCCAGGCGTCGTTCCTGTCGCCCGGAAGCATCACCATCGAGCAGGGCGCGACTATCAACACGCTCGGCCGCGGCGCCGTGCCGTTCGATTCCAGCAACGGTATCATCTATGCGCCCTCTGAACAGTCAGTATTTGCCGTGTCCAACGGCTGGGTCAATCTGCTGGCGCCAAGCAGCGCTTCGACAGCAGGCGGCGGATCGGTCGCTATCGATATCGGCGGCTGCGTCGCCGGCTCCATCTGCGGAGGCGAAACGGCGCTCTATTCCGAAGGGACCATTGGTGCGGCAACCAATGCCGCCTTCACCTTGCGCGACAATCTGCGCTACGGCACCCGCAATCTCGTGCTTGGCGTCTCCGCGGTCAATCTAGGCTCGGCCGAGACGCTCGCCGCTGCGGGCGCGGCCGGACAATTGCCGCCCGGAATGGCGCTGAACCAGACGGTGCTTGCCAATCTCCTGCGCGGCAATACCAGGATCGGTGCGCCCGCGCTGGAAGCGCTGGTGCTCAATGCGCGCGAGTCGATCAACATCTTCGGTGTGGTCGATCTCAACACGCTGAATCCCGTTACCGGAAAGTCGTCGCTGGACCGTCTCGTCTTCGGCGCGCCGGCGATCTACGGCTATGGCGCGGCCGGTGACAAGGGGACCATCACCACCGGTGAGTTCATCTGGTCTGGTGCGGTTCAGGACACCAAATATGGTATCGCTCTGCCTGGCAGTTCGCAGCCGCAGCTGCCTGGCGCACCGGTGCTCGGTCGCCTCGGCAGCGGCACCCTCGACATCGTCGCCGATCGCATTCTGCTCGGCTATGCGCCGAACTCGCGTCCCAATCCGTACATCTCGGCCGATCGTCTCGCGCTTGGCTTCAGCGGCGTGAACTTCATCGCGTCCGAAAGCGTGTCGTCGAGTGGTAAGGGGTCGCTTGCGGTCTATCACGCCCAGGGTTCCTATCAGCCCGGCACGGGCTACGCGTTCAGCGGCGGCGATCTTACCATTCGCACGGCGATGGTTACCGGCGCGGCAGGCTCGTTCAGCGACATCAAGGTCGGCGGCGCAATCGTAATCGCCGGCAATGGCAGGAGTGCCAGAACCAGCGGCGATGCACTCGGCGCGGAGCTGAAGATCTCCGGTCAACGCATTACCCTCGATACAGCGGTGGTCATGCCTTCGGGACGTCTGACGCTGAACGCGATCGACGATCTCGTGCTCACCGACAATGCACGCATCGACATGGCGGGCCGCGAGGTCACCATGTTTGACGTCAGGAAGTATAGCTGGGGCGGCGACGTCGTGCTCGGCAGCAGCGATGGCAATATCGCCATGGGCGCAGGCGCCAGCATCGATCTGTCCGCACGCTACAACCGCGCCGGCACCTTGCAGGTCGCGGCCCTCGGCGCCGCCGGTCATGTCGATCTCGCCGGCAGTATCCACGGCTCGGCGAGCGGCGTTTATGATGCCGGCGGCACCTATGTGCCGTACGAAGCGGCGGAGATTTCACTGCGCGCGCAGACGCTGGCGGATTTCGCCGGCCTTAATGCGCGCCTGAATGCCGGTGAGGTGTTCGGCGCCCGCCGTTTCCAGATCAAGCAGGGCAGCCTCACCATCGGTGACGAGGTGAAGGCGCGTCAGGTCGAGATCGTGCTCGACGGCGGCAGCCTCACGGTGAACGGCCGCATCGATTCGTCCGGTTTCTCGGTGGGCGGAATCCGCCTTGCCGCGCTCGGCGATCTCGTGATCAACGGCACGCTGGATGCCCATGGCACCGGCCTGCGCGTCGATAGCTATGGCAAGGTCATCGACAGTCCGAACCGGGCGATCGTCGATCTCACCACGCGAGAAGGCCGGCTGACGCTGGCTGCAGGCGCGCGCATTGATCTGCGCGCCGGTACGAATGCTGCAAACAATGACGGCCGCGCACGTGGCACGCTGACGCTCAACGCGCCGCGCATCGGTGCCGATGATGTCGCTATCGACGTCAACGGCCATCCCGCGATTGCCGGTGCGAAGAGCATCGCGGTCAATGCGTTCCGCTCATATGACGATGCACCGCTGGCGGCGGTGCCGGACGTCAATGGCGGGCGCCCGCAACTGATCTCGCAGGCCTATCTCGATGCGATCGACGGCCAGAGCAGGACCTTCATCAATGCCGCGCTCGGCAACGGCGCGCTGGCGGCACGTTTGTCTGGCCTCGGCAGCTATCATCTGCGGCCGGGAGTCGAGATCGTCGGCAAAGTGAGCGCGGAGAATCCGAACGGCGACCTCACCGTGGTCGGTGATATCGATCTGTCGAACCATCGCTATGGTCCGCAGTCCAATATTCTCGACGCCAATCTGCGTGGCTTCGGCGAGCCGGGCGCGCTGGTGTTCCGTGCCGCCGGCAATCTCAATATCCATGGCAGCATCAATGACGGCTTTGCGCCGCCGCCGGTGACGCCCGACGACAATGGCTGGCAACTGATCGAGGGGCGTGACCCCAGCAATCCTGACCCCGATAAAGCCAAGGGCCTGACGCCGTTCGGCGGCGACATCGTTGTGCCGATCAATGGCGTCAATCTCGAAGCCGGCACTGAATTTCCCGCCGGGGTGACATTGAACTACGACATCAAGGTCCAGGGCAGGGCGTTGCCTGCCGGCACGATTCTGCCGGTTCAGGTGACGCTGACCGGCGCGCTGAGTCTGCCGGCCGGTACCGTGCTGGCGGCCGAAGTCATTGCCGCCGATGGCACCGTCTATGCGGCGGGCACCGTGTTGCCGAACTCGATGACATTGAACGCTGGCAGCAGGCTCGGGCCCGGTTTCGCGCTGCGCGGCGAGGCGGCGGTCGCTGCTTTCATCTGGCCCAAGGGCGTCAAGCTGCCGGTGGCGATGACCATCAGCGAACGCATCACCCTCGCGCAGGGCTCGCTGATCCCATCCATGACCAAGGTTGAACTGCTCGGCGATCAGCCGGTCAATCTGCGTCCGGGCGGCGCGGGTCGCAACTGGGCCGCCGCGCCAATGCTGCGCGAAGGTTCGACGTCATGGGATCTGACGCTCACCGCCGGCGCCGATCTCGGCTCGGTGGACGTGCGCGCGCGCAATGTGAAGGGCAAGGGCGACATCGTGCTCGCCGACACGCATCACGGTGTGAATACCACGTCAAAGACGACCACGGTGTTCATCGGCGAGATGGTGTTCACGCAATATGGCGTGGACAACTATACGCTCGATCAAAACGACCTCGGAAAGCCGATCGACGAAGTTGCCCAACGCCTCGGCTATTCCTCTGGCGCCGATCTTTGCAGGGACGATCCCGCCGTTTGTGCACCGGCGCCGCGCAAACTCTCCGAGCAAGGCTCACTGGATTGGTTCGGTGACACATCATGGGCGGGCCGCTCAGTTGAAGATTTCGAGCGCGAGACCGGCATGGTTGGTTGGTGCAACTACGGCCCTTATTGCGAAGGCGGTGGCCGCGAGGAGACCACCACGACCTATGCCTACAAGCACGGGACGCCCGGCTACAGCGTCATCCGCACTGGCACCGGCGACCTCGCGGTGGTCGCCGGCCGCGATGTCCGCATGATGTCCATGTTCGGTGTTTATACCGCTGGCACGAACAGCCTGCTTGCTGGTGGGGCCACGGCGAATGCGCCTTACGATCTAAAACGCGGTTACACCGGCAGCAGCTTGCTCGGCCCCGTGCAGGCCGACGGCAAATATGATGCGGCGCTCGGCGCCTATCGCGCCTGGTACCCGGATCACGGCGGCAATGTGCTGATCGATGCCGGCCGTGACGTGATCGGCGACAGTTTTGGCGCCGAAGCCTGGAGCGGCATCCCTCTCGATCCCTCGTCCAGCCAGCAGGCGCCGGCTGGCTTTGCCAGCGCGGCGGTAAGCAACTGGCTGTGGCGGCAGGGCAGCGGCGGCACCGCCGGGGTTGGCGACATCGCCACCAGCTGGTGGATCAATTTCGGCACCTATGCCAATCCGATTGAGGGGCCGCTCGCCGCGCCGCGCTTTGTCGGCTTCACCGGCATCGGTACCCTCGGCGGCGGCGATCTCACGGTGCGCGCCGGCGGCAATGCCGGCATCGTCGATGGCCGCGGCGATCCCGTTTATCGGAGCCAGGGCGACCGCGCGCCGCGCAGCCAGGGCCTCAATCTTGCCGTTGGCTCCACCGGCCGCGTGGTGAACGGCGATCTCGTACTCACCGGCGGCGGCGATCTCACGCTGCGCACAGGCGGTTCGCTCAATCCGAACCTGCTGGCGACGACGACCGACGGGCGCAATCAGCAGCTCGATCTCAACGGCGCGCTGGTCAATCTGCGCGGTACGCTGCAGATCAGCACCGCGGCGATGGGCGGAATCGATCTCGGCACGGCCGGATCGGGATATGGCGGCAATGGCGGTGGCATCCTGCCGGGCAATCCCTTCGTCGCATCGGGCGGCCAGTCAGCCGGCGGTCTCGTGCTGATGCTCGGCGATGCGGTCGCCAATGTGGATACGCGCGGCGCGCTCGTGCTGGGCGGCGCCGGCGACCCCGGCCGTGTCAGGGCGATCAATTCGACGCCATTCACTTACGGCGGGCAGGCGCAGAGCGGTGGCGGAGCCAGCTGGTTCTCGCTCTGGACGGATCGCACGGCGATCAATCTCTTCTCCGCCGGCGGCGATCTCGTCCCGACCCTTATGCCAGGCGCGCGCGATGTCGGCAGCAATGCCGGCTTCGACTGGATCGGCGACAATACGGACTACCGGCATGGCAATATGATCTATCCCTCGATCTTCCGGGCCGTCGCGCCAGCCGGCGACATCAAGTTCGGCGCGGGTAAGACCAACATTCAAGATAATGCTCCGATCAGCACCGGCATCCTGCTGGCGCCGTCGAAGCGGGGACTGCTCGAGCTGCTGGCGGGCGACAGCATCTATGCCGGCGGTTATTCCATCGCCATGTCGGGCTCCGACGCCGTCCTGCCAAGCCCGTTCAGCACGGCGTTCCAGGCGACGGTGAGCGGCCGGTTGGTGCATAACCTGTCGAGCGACGGCATGCAGCGTCAAGAGGTGGCCGGATATGCGCTACCACTGTTCGCTTTCGGACCGAATACGCCGACAACGAGCGGCCTGCATGTCGGTAGCAATGACCCCGCGCGCATCTATGCGGGTGGCAGCATCGTCAATCTGACCTTCGGAAGCGTGCGGCCCGTCACCCAAATCCTCCCCTACGGCAGCGCGCGCAGCTACGGCACCTGGTATGAGGCCGCGACGCCGGTCTGGATGCGGGCAGGCCATGACATCATCGCGCCTGAGCTGCTCGCCATGCACAACAACGCCACCGATCTGTCGATGATCGAGGCCGGACATGACGTGATCTATGCGAATGCGCAGGTCGCTGGTCCCGGCACGCTCGTGATCTCCGCCAGCCGCAACATCCGGCAGGACGACAAGGGATCGGTGACGAGCCTCGGCGCGGTGGTTCGCGGCGATACACGTCACGGCGCGGGCATCTTCATGCAGGCCGGCATCGGCAACACGTCGCCGGACTATGCGAGGCTCGCGGCGCTCTATCTCGATCCGGCAAATCTCGCCGTGACCGGCACGCCGCTGGCGGACCAGCCGGGCAAGGTCGCGAAGACCTACGAGCAGGAGCTCGCAGCATGGCTGAAAGATCGCTACGGCTTTGACGGCACTGATGAGGAGCGGCGCGCGTATTTCGCATCGCTGGCACAGGAGCAGCAGGCGATCTTCCTGCGGCGGGTGTATTTCGCTGAACTGAAGGAGGCAGGTCGGGAGTACAACGATGCGAATGGTCCGCGTCGTGGGTCCTATCTGCGCGGCACCCGCATCATCGCTGCATTCCTTCCCGAAACGGACGCAGATGGCAACGCGATCGCGCGCAGCGGCGACATCGTGATGTTCGGTGGCTCTGGCGTGCGCACGCAGTTCGGCGGCGACATCGAGATGCTGACACCGGGTGGCCAGACCATCATTGGCGTGGAAGGCCAGCTCGTGCCGGCCAGCGCAGGCGTGGTCACCCAGGGGGCGGGCAATATCAGCATGTATGCCAAGGGCAGCATCCCGCTCGGCCTGTCGCGCGTGATGACCACCTTCGGCGGCAACGTTCTCGCCTGGACTGCGACCGGCGACATCAATGCCGGTCGTGGCGCCAAGACCACGGTGCTCTACACGCCGCCGAAACGCGCCACGGACCTGTACGGCAATGTCACGCTGTCGCCGCAGGTGCCGTCGTCGGGTGCGGGTATCGCCACGCTCAACCCCATCCCCGAAGTGCCGGCCGGTGACATCGACCTGATCGCGCCGCTCGGCACCATCGATGCCGGTGAAGCGGGAATCCGCGTGTCGGGCAACGTCAATCTCGCAGCGCTACAGGTGCTCAACGCCGCGAACATCCAGGTGCAGGGGACCGCGACGGGCATTCCGACCGTGCAGGCGCCGAGCATCAGTTCGGCCCTGTCGAGCTCGAATGCGACAGCTGCGACCCAGCAGACGACGCCGCCGACCCAGAGCGGTAACGCCCAGCCGTCGGTGATCATCGTCGAAGTGCTCGGTTATGGCGGCGGTGGCGGCACGGAGAGCGACGAGGAGAAGCAGCGTCAGCGCGACGAGCGTCGGGGTGCCCTCGTGCCGCCGGTACGGTCTGTTTACAACGAACGTAGCGCCGTGCAGATCGCAGGCTACGGCGTACTGTCAGAGGCCGAAGCGCGTGTGCTGACAAAAGAGGAACAGGCGGCATTGGAACGCCCGTGACTGCGATGCGGGCGGCGCACCCATGCCGGCGACGCCGTCCGGCAAAGTCGATCTGATCGTGTCGCTGGGCACCATCGATGCGGGTGAAACCGGCATTCGCGGCAGGCGCCGCCAGTCGGTCCGCTGACTGCGGCGTCGATTGCCGAAACGCCTGAAACACAGCAGTGAGGTTTTGTGCCCCACCATCAAGCAAGCTAATGAAATAGCTATCTTGGGCGATTCCAGCAGGACTACTGTTCGAAGTCGATCTAACCGATTGAAAACACTTAAGAACCGAAATGCTCGGCGTGCGCCATCCAGCACATAACTCGGGATCGTGATCATGCTCAAAGTTGCTCTACCGATGACCTTCGCCGCCGCGGCGGGAGTCAGTCTTGTGGTTCAACAGGCGTTGAACGCCAACCTAAGGACGGCGCTGAATTCGGCAGTGTGGTCTGGCTTCACGAGCTATGCCGTCGGCGTCCTTTGCATGCTCCTATTGGCTCTCGCTCTGCGCGAGCCCGTGCCGTCGTTATCGGTTGTTTCCCGAGTTCCGTTATGGGCTTGGTCAGGAGGGATCTTTGGAGCGATCTTCATCGGTCTCGGCATCATGTTGATCCCGCAAATTGGGACTGCAACGTTCTTTGTTCTTTTGGTTGCGGGTCAGATGCTTGGGGCACTCGTCTTCGATCATTTCGGTCTGTTGGGCGTACCCGTTCACCCAATCAGCTTCGTCCGACTTGTGGGCGCTGCGCTTCTCGTGTGCGGCGTGGTCCTCATCCGCTGGTGATGGAGGTTGTTCCGCGGCATGCAATGTAAGAAGAACGAAAGAGCCGATCTATTTGCCTCTGTTCGCGGCACCGAAAAACGACAGATGATGATGAAATTCCAGAACGGTGGATCCTCATGAATCCCGTGGTCACGTCGATCGCTCGCTTTCCCGTCAAAGGACTGTCGCCCGAGCCTCTTACATCTGTTCACCTTCGGGCCGGGCAGGGGATCGATGGCGACCGTGCGTTCGCGCTCGCCCTTCCGGACACTGACTTCGACGAGCAAAACCCGACGCCTCTCCCAAAAACCAAGTTTTTGATGCTGGCGAGACAGGAAGCGTTGGCGCGTTTGCGCACACGTTACGACGCGGACAGTGGCGTCCTGTCGGTCGTTGACGGTGATGCCACTCTCGAAGCGAATACGCGCTCGGTGGATGGCGTCGCTTCGATCAATGCGTTCTTCGAGCAATTCGTCCCCGATGACATGCGTGGCCGAGAGCCTCGCTTCGTCCGAGGGATCGGGCATCGATTTACGGACGTCGGTGTTCATTCAAGTTTTCTGATGAACACCATCTCGATTCTCAATCTCGCGTCGCTGCGCGATTTTGAGCAGAAGCTCGGAAAGAAGGTCGATGCCCGACGGTTCCGGATGAACGTCCTGATCGAGGGATTACACCCTTGGGAAGAGATGGATTGGCTGGAGGGCGAGAAGCAAGTCTCGATCGGTCGCGTGAAGCTTCGTGCCGTCCGACCGACACGTCGGTGTCCCGCCACGCAGGTCAATCCGGACACCACGCTCAGGGACATCGATGTGCCGAAGGAACTGCTTCGGCTCTACGATCACGTCTTGTTAGGCATTTACCTGACCGTGGAGACCGATGGGGTGATCGCTGTGGGCGATGGCATAGCGAGGCCGGTGGAAAGCTGAAGCAAGGCAGCGCCTTCGTCAATGACTTCAGTGGCTTGGCTATGGCGATCCCAGCAGGACTCGAACCTGCAACCCGCGGAGTAGAAATCCGCTACTCTATCCAGTTGAGCTATGGGACCGTTGGTGCGTTCATAGCATGCCCATATGAAAAATCCGCCCCCAGGCCAAGCCCGTTCCGAACCATTTTCCCCGTGGATACGACCAAAAGGCGGCGAGGTGGCTTTGCCATTGCGCCGACTGGCCGTCATCATGCGTCAGGCGATGCCCTCAGCACGGTGCTGGCTGTTCTGGATGTGATCTCGCCATCCGCAAGCCGTTTGTCCAGTGTCGGCCGGGCCATCAGTTCGTCACCAATTTGCGCAAAACGGGGCGCCGAATGGCGCGTCCGTGCAGGAGAGGCCGTCATGAAGGGATTGGTTGGCGCAGTCAGCATGTGCGTCGTGCTGGCGCTTGGGCTCGCTTCGGCTGGTGCTGCCGAGAAAGCCTTCCGACGCGATGAACTGTCCGACCGGGCGATCAAGCTAGAGGCCCAGATCAAGACCGAGGCCGGACCGGTCGCGAAATCCGCTGCGACACTGCGCTCCGATGCGGATGCCGCCTTCCGGCGCTCCGATACGCGGGGAGGCCTGCAGATTCTCGGCCAGATCGTTGCGATTGCTCCGGAGGATGCCGCCAACTGGCTGCGTCTCGCTAAAACCGTCGCCCAAATCCGGCCGGCCAATGCCTCCGAGGCGACATTCCTCAACGAACGTGCGGCCACCGCCGCCTATATGGCCTATCAGCGCGCCGCCAATGCCGGAGAGGAGGCGGAGGCTCTGGCCGTGCTCGGCCGCGCCATGGCGGAACGCAAACTGTACCGGCCGGCACTGGATGCGTTGCGCCTGTCGCTGGACATGCGCGAGGTCGCGGATGTCCGCGAACAGTATGAGAAGCTGCGCGGCGATCACGGCTTTCGCCTGCTCGACTACAGCGTCGATTCCGATTCGGCATCGCCGCGGGCCTGTTTCCAGTTCTCCGAAGACCTTGCCAAACGCGTCGATTTTGCGCCGTTTCTGGCTTTGGCCGGCAATGACAAGCCTGCGTTGTCCGCCGAGGACCGACAGCTCTGTGTCGAGGGTCTGAAGCACGGCGAGCGCTACAACATCAATCTGCGTGCGGGCTTGCCATCCACGGTGAAGGAGAGCCTGCCAAAATCGGCGGAATTCAACGTCTATGTGCGTGACCGCAAGCCGCTCGTGCGCTTCACAGGCCGCGCCTATGTGCTGCCGCGCACCGGCCAGAAGGGCATTCCGCTGGTATCGGTGAATACCCAGGCCGTCGATATCAAGCTTTTCCGCATCGGCGACCGCAACCTGATCAACACGGTGATATCCAGCGATTTCCAGACCTCGCTGAGCAAATATCAGCTCGACGCGCTGGGCGACGAGCGTGGACAAAAAGTCTGGACCGGCGAACTCGCCACCGAGACCCGACTGAACGAGGATGTGACGACCGCGTTCCCGGTGGATCAGGCCATCGGTGAGCTGCAGCCGGGCGTTTATGTGATGACGGCGGCAGCCAAGGGGCCGGGGGCATCCCGCAATGAGGACGATGACGGCGCGCTGGCGACCCAGTGGTTCATCGTGTCCGATCTCGGCCTCACCGCCTTTTCGGGCAATGACGGCATCCATGTCTTCGTCAATTCGCTGGCGTCCACCGAGCCGATGGCCAGGGCCGATGTCCGGCTGATCGCCCGGAACAACGAAATCCTGGCAACGAAGAAGACTGACGAAGCCGGCCACGTCGTGTTCGAGGCCGGGCTTGCCAAGGGCGATGGCGGCCTGTCGCCGGCGCTGCTCACGGTGACCGGCGAGAAGGCCGATTATGCCTTCCTGAGCTTGAAGTCGAATGCCTTTGACCTGTCCGATCGCGGCATCTCCGGCCGCCCGGTGCCGGCCGGCGCCGACGCCTTCGTTTATGCCGAGCGGGGTGTCTACCGTGCCGGCGAGACCGTCTATCTCACGGCGCTGCTGCGCGACGGGCAGGGCAATGCCGTGACGGCCGGGCCGTTGACGCTGGTGATCGAGCGCCCCGACGGCGTCGAGTTCCGACGCGCGGTCCTGCAGGACCAGGGAGCCGGCGGACGCAGCCTGACCTTGCCGCTGAATTCGGCGGTTCCGACCGGCACCTGGCGCGTTCGCGCCTTCACCGATCCGAAGGCGCCGGCTGTCGGCGAGACCACCTTCATGGTCGAGGATTATGTCGCTGACCGGATCGAATTCGATATATCTTCCAAAGACAAGGCGATCAAAGCTGAATTTCCAGTAGAACTTAAGGTCGATGGCAGGTTCCTGTATGGAGCACCGGCATCCAGCCAAGGCCTCGAAGGCGATCTGCTGGTGGGCCCTGCAGCCGAACGGCCCGGCTTTGCCGGCTATCAGTTCGGCATCGCCGACGAGGAGAGCGCCAGCAACGAGCGCACGCCGATCGAGGATCTGCCGGAGACCGACGCCAATGGTTCAGCGACCTTTCCGGTCAGCCTGCCCAAGCCGCCATCCTCGACCCGCCCGCAGGAAGCGCAGATCTTCATCCGCATGACCGAAACCGGCGGCCGCGCCGTCGAGCGCAAGCTGGTGCTGCCGATCGCGCCGAATGCCCCGATGATCGGCGTCAAACCGTTGTTCAAGGACAGGAGCGTCGCCGAGGGCGACAATGCCGCTTTCGACGTTTTGCTCATTTCGCCAGAAGGCACCGCCCAGGCGCGCAGCGGCCTGCGTTATGAGCTCCTTAAAATCGAGTCGCGCTACCAATGGTATCGGCAAAATTCGTCGTGGGATTACGAGCCGCTCAAATCCACCAGGCGCGTCGCCGATGGCGATCTCGTCGTCGCTGCGGACAAGCCGACGCGAATCTCGCTGCAGCCGCAGCCGGGACGCTATCGGCTGGATGTGAAGGCCAATGAGGCGGACGGGCCGGTCACGTCAGTTCAGTTCGATGTGGGCTGGTATTCCGACGGCAGTGCCGACACACCGGATCTGCTCGAAACATCGATCGACAAGCCTGAATATGCTTCGGGCGAGACGATGACCGTGTCGGTCAATGCGCGCAGCGCGGGTCGGCTGACGGTCAATGTGATCGGCGACCGGCTGCTCACGACCACCAGTATTTCGGTCAAGGAAGGCGCCTCCAAAGTCACGATTCCGGTCGGAAAAGACTGGGGAACAGGCGCTTATGTTGTGGCAACCTTGCGGCGTCCTCTGGACAGCACAGCGGCACGCATGCCCGGCCGCGCCATCGGTCTGAAGTGGTTCGGGATCGACAGAAAGGCCCGCACCCTCGAGGTCGCGCTGACACCGCCGGGACTGGTTCGTCCGAGCACCACCATGAAACTGCCGGTCAAGCTCGGTGGGCTCAATGCGGGCGAGGATGCCAAGGTCGTTGTCGCGGCTGTGGATGTCGGCATCCTCAATCTGACCAATTACAAGCCGCCGGCGCCGGATGACTATTATCTAGGCCAGCGCCGTATGACGTCGGAAATCCGCGATCTGTATGGGCAACTCATCGACGGCATGCAGGGCACGCGCGGCCAGCTCCGCAATGGCGGCGACAGCGCGGCCGCGGAGCTTCAGGGCTCGCCGCCGACGCAAAAACCGCTGGCGCTGTATTCTGGAATCGTCACCGTGAAGGCCGATGGAACGGCCGAGATCGATTTCGAGATTCCGGAATTCGCCGGCACCGCGCGTGTCATGGCAGTAGCCTGGACGGCGACCAAGCTCGGCCGAGCGAATGTGGACGTCACGGTGCGCGATCCCGTGGTGCTGACGGCGACGCTGCCGCGCTTCCTCCTGTCGGGCGACAAGGGCACGATGTCCTTCGACATCGACAATGTGGAAGGCGCCGCGGGCGACTATACGGTTAGCGTGAAGACCACAGGTCCGGTAAAGCTCATCGGCAATCCGTCGACGACGGTGAAGCTGGCTGCAAAGCAGCGCACATCCATGGCACTGGCCGTGGATGCGAACGGCGCCGGTCGTGCGATGTTCGACGTGGACATCAAGGGTCCGAACGGGCTGACGCTGGCGCGGCATTATGAGCTCGACGTCAAGGCGGCCACGCAAATCCTGGCGCGGCGCTCTATCCGCACGCTGGCGAAGGGCGAGAGTCTGACACTGACCTCGGACATGTTCGCCGACCTCGTGCCGGGTACCGGCGGCGTATCGCTGTCGGCCAGTCTCTCCACGGCGCTCGATGCGGCGACCATCCTCAAGGCGCTGGACCGCTATCCCTATGGCTGCTCGGAGCAGATCACCAGTCGGGCGATGCCGTTGCTCTATGTCAACGACCTTGCCGCAGGCGCGCATCTGGCGATGGATACCTCTGTCGATCAGCGCATCAAGGACTCCATCGACCGGCTACTGGCAAGGCAGGGCTCCAATGGTTCGTTCGGCCTGTGGTCGTCGGGCGGCGACGATCCGTGGCTCGATGCCTATGTCACCGACTTCCTGACCCGCGCGCGGGAAAAGGGTTTTGCGGTGCCGGACGTGCTGTTCCGCGCAGCGCTCGACCGCGTTCGCAACTCGGTGGTCAATGCCGCCGAACCGGAGAAGGATGGCGGCCGTGAACTTGCTTACGGTCTCTATGTGCTTGCCAAGAACGGCACCGCGCCGATCGGCGACCTCCGCTATCTCGCTGACACCAAGCTGAGCAATCTGGCGACGCCTATCGCCAAATCGCAGCTTGCCGCGGCGCTGGCGCTGGTTGGCGACCGTGTGCGCGCGGAACGCGTCTACAACGCAGCGGTCGAAAGCCTGCAGCCGAAGCCCGTGATCGAACTCGGCCGCACCGATTTCGGTTCAGCGCTGCGCGATGCGGCGGCATTGGTGTCGCTCGCCAGCGAAGGTAATGCGCCGCGAGCGACGCTGACCCAGGCGGTGCAACGCGTCGAAGCTGCGCGTGGTCTGACGCCCTTCACCTCGACCCAGGAAAATGCGTGGCTGGTGCTGGCCTCGCGTGCGCTGGCCAAGGAAGCGAACACGCTGTCGCTCGACGTCAATGGCGGCGCGGTGAAGTCGGCGCTCTATCGCAGCTACAAGGCGGCGGAATTGACCGGCGTGCCGATCAAGATCACCAATACCGGCGACACACCGGTGCAGGCGGTCGTGTCGGTCACTGGCGCACCGATGACGCCGGAGCCGGCGGCCTCGAACGGCTTCAAGATCGAGCGCAGCTATCACAAGCTCGATGGCACGCCGGCCGACGTGACCAAGGCGAAGCAGAACGACCGCTTTGCCGTGGTGCTGAAGGTCACCGAAGCCAAGCCGGAATACGGGCACATCATGGTGGCCGACTATCTGCCGGCCGGCTTTGAGATCGACAATCCACATCTGGTATCGTCGGGCGACAGCGGCACGCTGGACTGGATCGAAGACGGGCAGGAGCCGGTGAACACCGAATTTCGCGACGACCGCTTCACGGCCGCGATCGACCGCAAGGCCAATGACAAGGCTGTCTTCACGGTGGCCTATATCGTCCGCGCGGTCTCGCCCGGCAAGTATGTGCTGCCGCAGGCCTATGTGGAGGACATGTATAATCCATCGCGTTACGGACGGACTGGCACGGGCAGTGTCGAGGTCGCAAAGGCGAAATGAGCGAGGGGCCGCAAAGTCCACCGTCTTCTCCGGCCGTGCCCCCCAGGCTATCGCATCCGGGTGAGGATAGTGCTCGGCCTGCATGGTTCGAGACGCCCGCTGCGCGGGCTCCTCGCCATGAGGGTCTTCTAGGGCGACCCACACTCTACCCTCATCATGAGGAGCGGCCGCCTTCGGCCGCGTCTCGAAGGATGGCTGCAGGCTTCCTGAAGCGTATGGTGCTTGGCGTTGCGATTGTGACCATGCTCACCACCATCGCATTCGCCACCTGGGTCCACTCCCTCGGTCCACTCCCGCTCGAAAAAGCCAGCATCGTTTCCACCACCGTCGTCGATCGCAACGGCAAGCTGCTGCGTGCTTACGCCATGTCCGATGGACGCTGGCGGCTGCCGGTGACGTCGAGTGCGTCGGTCGATCCCGGCTATCTCAACATTCTCCTCGGCTATGAGGACAAGCGCTTCTACGATCATCACGGCGTCGATCCGCTCGCGCTCGGGCGCGCCGCATTCCAACTCGTGACGCGCGGTGAGATCGTGTCGGGCGGTTCGACCATCACCATGCAGGTGGCGCGGCTGCTGGAGCCGCGGCGCGAGCGCTCGGTGCATGCAAAAATCCGTCAGGCCGTGCGCGCCCTGCAACTCGAACGGCAGATGAGCAAGGAGCAGATCCTCGATCTGTATCTCACGCTGGCACCGTTCGGCGGCAATCTCGAAGGTGTTCGCGCTGCGTCCATCGCCTATTTCGGCAAGGAGCCGAAGCGGCTGTCCTTAGCGGAGGCCGCGCTGCTGGTGGCGCTGCCGCAATCGCCAGAACATCGCAGGCTCGATCGCCATCCCGGCAATGCCCGCGTCGCGCGCGATCGCGTACTGGAACGGATGGTCGGCGAGGGCCGCGTATCCGCCGCCGACGCCGTGCAGGCCAAGGCTGTCAATGTGCCCAAGCTGCGCAAGCCAATGCCGATCCTGGCGCCGCACGCCGCCGATCAGGCGGCTGCGCTGCGCAAGGACGAGCCGATCATCACAACGTCGCTCGATGCGGGCATTCAGCAAGCACTCGAAATGCTGGCGCGCGACCGCGCCACGGCGCTCGGCAGCAACATCTCTATCGGCATCCTCGCCGTCGACAATGAGAGCGGTGACATTCTCGCCCACGTCGGCTCCGCCGATTATTTCGACGACCGCAGGGCGGGGCAGGTGGACATGACCCGCGCCGTTCGCTCGCCCGGTTCGACCCTCAAGCCCTTCATCTATGGCCTCGCCTTCGAAGATGGCTTCATCCATCCGGAGAGCCTGATCGACGATCGGCCGGCGCGCTTCGGCGCCTATGCGCCGGAGAACTTTGACATGACGTTCCAGGGTACGGTGCCCGTGCGCAAGGCGCTGCAATTGTCGCTCAACGTGCCGGCTGTTGCTCTGCTCGACCGCGTTGGGGCCTCGCGTTTCACGTCGCGCCTTAAACAGGCGGGCGGCGACCTCGTCCTGCCGGCGGGCGAAGCGCCCGGTCTCGCCATGGGCCTCGGTGGTGTCGGCGTCACCCTGCACGATCTTGTCCAGCTCTATGCAGGTGTCGCCCGGCTCGGCAGCGTCAAACCGCTGCGCGGGTTGATGCAGAAGAATGGCGGCGACGATCGCGAAACCTTGCGATTGATGGAGCCAGTCGCGGCTTGGCAGGTCGGCAATGTCCTGCTCGGCACGCCGCCGCCGGAGAATGCCGCACCCAACCGCATCGCCTTCAAGACCGGCACAAGTTACGGTTATCGCGACGCCTGGTCGGTCGGTTTCGACGGCCGCATGACCATCGGCGTCTGGGTCGGCCGTCCCGATGGTGCGCCGGTCCCAGGCCTGATCGGCCGGGTCGCCGCCGCGCCGGTGCTGTTCGATGCATTCGCGCGCACCGGCAAGCTGCCGGCGCCGCTTCCCAAGGCGCCGAGAGGCGCGCTGGTCGCCAGCAATGCCAAATTGCCTCTGCCGCTGCGCCGGTATCGGCCGGCCGGCGACCTGATCCGGACCGGCAGCGAACAGACACTGCATATCCAGTTCCCGCTCAACGGCTCCCGGATCGATGCCAGCGGTGGCGAGGGGCAGTTCTCCTCGGTTCCGGTCAAGGTGGCCGGCGGGGTGATGCCCATGACTGTGCTGGTGAACGGCATAGCCGCCGGGGAACTCGACAGCCGCCGGCAGCGCCTGATCGATCCGCCCGGGCCGGGATTCGTCCGCCTGACCGTGATGGACGCCATGGGCGCCGCGGACACAGTTGTGGTCAGAATTCAGTGACGCCCGGCTAACTGGTTGTGAGAGCGGCGGTTTCAGCGTATGCGACAGCCATATGGCTGAGACCGAATACAGACCTCGCTTTGGCGCCCCCCGCGAGCAGAAACCCCGCGTCGATCCGGGCAGTACGCTCGCGCGCGTGCTGGATGTCGCCACCGTGACCCATGGCCGGGCGGTCGCCTTCCTGACCGTCTGCGGGCTCCTGTTCTTCCTGTTCGGCTTTTTCACCATCCCGCCAATCGACCGCGACGAGTCGCGCTTCGCCCAGGCAACCAGGCAGATGGTCGAAACCGGCGATTTCGTCGATATCCGGTTCCAGGACGAGGTGCGCTACAAGAAGCCGGTGGGCATCTACTGGATGCAGGCGGTGGTCGTGGAGGCCGCTGAGGCTCTTGGCGTCCCCAATGCCGATGCCCGTATCTGGCTGTACCGGGTACCGTCGCTCATCGGTGCCATCGGCGCGGTGCTGCTGACCTACTGGACGGCGCTCGCCTTCGTGACCCGCCGCGGGGCCGTGCTTGCGGGCCTGATCATGTGCAGCTCGGTGCTGCTCAATGTCGAAGCCCGCATGGCCAAGACCGACGCGATGCTGCTGCTCACCGTCGTCGCCGTGATGGGTGCGATGGCGCGCGCCTACCTGGCTTGGCAGCGCGGGGAGGACAACAAGCAGGGCGGGTGGTTTGAGCCCTTCGTATTCTGGACCGGCATGGCCGTCAGCATCCTCGTCAAGGGGCCGCTGATCCTGATGTTTGTCGGCTTCACGATCCTGGTGCTGGGCATCATGGATCGCTCGGTGGGCTGGCTCGGCCGGCTGAAGCCTCTGGCCGGCGTCCCCTGGACACTGCTGCTGGTGCTACCCTGGTTCGTGGCGATCTATCTCAAGGCCGGGCAGTCCTTCTTCTCGGATTCGCTGGGCGGCGACATGCTGAGCAAGCTGCAGGCGCAGGAATCCCATGGCGCGCCTCCGGGCACCTATTTCCTGCTGTTCTGGGTAACGTTCTGGCCCGGCGCACCACTGGCCGGTATGGCGGCGCCGGCCATCTGGCGGGCGCGGCGCGAGCCGGGAGCCCAGTTCCTGCTGGCCTGGCTGGTGCCGTCCTGGATCGTGTTCGAACTGGTCATGACCAAGCTGCCGCATTATGTGCTGCCGCTTTATCCGGCCATCGCGATCCTGATCGTGGGCGCGCTCGAGCGCAGGGTGCTGTCGCGCGGCTGGCTGTCGCGCGGTTCGGCCTGGTGGTTCGCCATTCCGGTGCTTGCGGCCGTTGCCGCACTGGTCGGCTCGGTCGCCATCGTCCGGCATCCGATGTTCCTGGCCTGGCCGTTTGCGGCCGGCGCGCTGGTGTTCGGCCTGTTCGCCTGGATGATGTATGACAACAACCGCGCTGAGCGGTCGCTGCTCTCGGGCGTTGTGGCTGCGTTCTTCATGAGCATCGCGTTCTACGGTGTGTTCCTGCCGTCGCTGCGGCCGGTGTTTCCGAGTGTGCATCTGGCGCGGGCGCTGCGTACGGTCGTCTGTGTCGCGCCGAAGGCGGCGGCAGCCGGTTATCACGAGCCGAGCCTGGTGTTCATGACCGACACCTCCACCTTGCTCACCGACGGTGCCGGCGCTGCCGATTTCCTCGGGCAGGGCAGCTGCCGTTTTGCGCTGGTCGAATATCGTTCCGAACGGCAATTTGCCCAGCGCGCCGAGGCAATCGGGCTGCGCTACAACATGTTCACCCGGATCGAGGGCTATAACTACTCGCAGGGCAAGTCGGTTTCGATCGCCGTCTATCGCTCCGAAGGCACGCAATGATGGCGGCGCCGGGTTACGTTTCGCAACTCGGGACGGTTCTCCGGCAGGCGCTGGCACAACTGGTCCGCGCGCCCTCGCATTCGCGCCGGGCTGAAGCCGCACGCCATTGGGCGAAGCGTTCGCTTGCCTTCGGCGCGCTCACCGCACTCGTCGTCGTCGCGCTGATGTTCCTGCTCGATGCCTATGAGATCGGGCTGATGCCGCCTCGCGGTACTGCCGGCCTGTGGCCACTGCGGATCGTCACCGATTTCGGCAAATCCGAATATGTGCTGTGGGCACTGTTCGGCCTGCTCATTGTCATTCTGCTGCTGGCGCCACGGCTACGCGGCCTGTCGCAGGCGATCTGGCTCAGCGTCGGCACGCGCGTGCAATACATCTTCCTGTCGGTGGGGCTTGCCGTGCTGCTCGGCGAATTGCTGAAAGGCACCATCGGGCGCGGCCGGCCTTTCGTGGGGGGCGCTGCCAATGCGTTCAACTTCTCGCATTTCGCCTGGAGCGAGATCTATGCGAGTTTTCCGTCGGGCCATGCCACCACAAGTTTCGCGCTGGCCTTCGCGGTGGCCGCGTTGTGGCCGAAGCTGCGATGGCCGATGGTGACCTATGCCGTGATCATCTGCAGCAGCCGCCTCGTGCTGCTGGCGCATCATCCGAGCGATGTGGTGGCCGGCGGGCTGCTCGGCTGGATCGTTGCCATGGGGGTCCGTTACTGGTTCGCCGCGCGCCACCTGGCGTTCATCATCCGCCCGGGCGGCCGTATCGACCCGCTGCCGGGACCGTCCGCGGCGCACGTCAAGAGGGTTGCCCGCACGGCCTTCGCCCCATAATAAGCGGGCGCGCGCGGCCGGCCGCGACAAGTTCCCGCAGCCGTGCCGCCAACCGAGAGCCCTGATTTGCCCCTGTCCGACGCTGCTTCCATCGATGTTTCCATTGTCGTGCCCGTGCGCAACGAGGAGGGCAATGTCGCGCCCCTGATCGCCGAAATCGCGGCGGCGCTCGATGGCCGCTGGGCCTATGAGATCATCTACGTGAATGACGGCTCGACCGACCGCACGCCGGCATTGCTCGCCGAACTGATGCAGCAGCGCGCCGACCTGCGCCGGATCGATCATGCCGCGTCGTGCGGCCAGTCGGCGGCGGTGCGTACCGGTGTGCGCCACGCCCGCGGCGCCATCGTCGCGACGCTGGATGGCGACGGGCAGAACAATCCGGCCTTTCTGCCGGATCTCATCACGGCCATCGCCGACGGGGGCGGGCGCGTCGGCCTTGCAGCGGCACAGCGCGTCGGCCGCAAGGATACCGGCTTCAAGAAGTTTCAGTCGCGCATCGCCAACAAGGTGCGCAATGCCGTGCTGAAGGACGGCACGCGTGACACCGGCTGCGGGCTGAAGGCGTTCCGCCGCGACGTATTCCTGTCGCTGCCTTATTTCGATGGTCTGCATCGCTTCCTGCCGGCGCTGGTGCGCCGCGAGGGATTCGAGATCGCCTATGTGGATGTGATCGATCGTCCGCGTCATTCGGGCGTGTCGAATTACGGTTTCTTCGACCGCCTGTGGGTGGGATTGATGGATCTGGCCGGTGTGTGGTGGCTGATCCGCCGCAAGCGGTCGACGCCCCAAGCAACAGAGTTCAAGTAAATGCTGATTCAGTACGGCCAGGCGCTCGGCGACTATCTCTACGATGTCTTTGTCGCCAAATTCGATTTCTGGCTCGCTTTCGGCCTGGTCGCGCAGCTGCTGTTCACCGCGCGTTTCCTGGTGCAGTGGATTTCCAGCGAGCGCGCCGGCGCGAGTGTCGTGCCGATGGCGTTCTGGTTCCTGTCCATGGCCGGCGGATTCATGACGCTGATCTACGGCATCGCCAAGCGCGAGCCGGTGATCATCCTCGGCCAGGCCTTCGCGACCATTATCTATGTGCGCAACATCATGCTGATCGTGAAGAACCGCAGCAGCGGTTCGAAGACGCTGTCGAACTAGTCCGCGATCAAGCCTGACACCGTCATCCACCAGCGATGCACGACTTCGGGACTGGTGAGCTGGACGGTCGCCGACGCCTCGCGCTGGTTTTTCCGATAAGCGCTGGCAGTGACGCCGAAGCGCGCGCGAAAGCTGCGGCTGAAATGCGCTTCGCTGCTAAAACCGAGATCGGCAGCCAGTTTCGACAGACGACGCGTTTCCAGGGGATCGCTGAGCGCGGCCTGCACCGCCAGCAGCCGGCGTTCCTGCACATGGCGCATGATGCCGCCGCGATCGGCGAACACGCGGTACAATGTGGCGCGCGAGATGGCGAGCTTCTGCGCCAGCCATTCCGGTGAGAGGTCCGGCGAGGCGAGATTGTCGCGGATCGCCGCCTCGGTCAAAGCGAGGATGGTTTCGTCCGCTTGTTTCTGCTGTTCGAATTTGGCATCCGGCGTCGCGCCCAGCAGGCGCTTGAGGAAATCGACGGTTTCGGCGACGGTGGTTTCCACATCCGCCTCGGTCAGCTGAGCGCTGCGCTCCTGCAGTGAACGCATGTGAGCTGCGAGCAGATCGTTACGAAACGGATCGAGCCGCGGCTTCAATCCCTCCAGTAGCGGAGCGCCGAGCAGCATGCGAGGCACGATGAGCGATATCGTGCTGGATGCGAACGCCCGCGTGTTCACGGGGCAGGCGAGATCGATCATGGCGACCTTGCCGGGGCCGATGGTCGTGTGCTGTCCGGTGATCTCGCCGTTGAAGCCGCCCGTCATATACAGGTGCAGCAGCAGATGGTCCGGTGTCACCGCGATCCGCCCGGCGTCGCGCACGAAATTCTGCGCGGTAAAGACCACCTTGGCGATGATGATATTGCCGATGATGACGCCCGACGCCGAACCCGTCGGCGTCTTCTTGCCGGGCCCCGCAGCGCGGGGTTCGAACAGCGGTGCGAGAACTGCACTCCAGGTGGCGAAAGCGGTGACTTCGTCCAAGCCGGTCGTGACGTAATAGAGACGTGGAAGCGGCGGCGACATGATGTGCGAGGGTACTTTGCAATAGGTTCAGCAGGACCGGAAATCTGAGTTCGCAGAAGAGGTATGGCCAATTTAACCCGGCTGGTTAGGGGGGACGACAGATACATCGGTTGCGGTTCAGTTAGTTGTATTCGTGGTGAACGGCACTTGGTTAGCAGCGTGCATCGTTGCGTTAACGTCGGTTCCATATGCGTTGTTTCTGCACGAAATCGTGGAACCTGAGGTTGTGTCGACGGATGAGACGCAGGGTCAAGACAAACCACAGCTGGCGGATGGGATAAGCCATCATCGCGCTGTCCTAGCGAAATTCGTTCGTACTAGAAGTGACCCATCCGTGTTGCGGGCTGGGGAATGTCCCGACGCCGGATGCGAATTGGGGGCTTATGACTGCAGCGACACTGCATGCATGAGCGCGTGAGCGAAGGGGACGTTTGGTGAAAGCTATCGGGGGAATGCGTCGTGCGTCGACGCTGTTTTTGTGCACGACTTTGCTGAGCAGTGCAGCTTTTCCAACGGTTCTTTCCGCCGCGGAGAAATTGCAGAAGCCGGACGTCCGGGCCGCCACGAAATCGATGGCCCAGCTCGCTTTGAGCGCCGATCAGAAGCAGAGCTTGGCTGATGCACTGCAAAAGGGCGAACTCGGCCTGATCGCTCAGGTCTATGAAAGCACCTATCGCACGCCGGGACTGCGGGACGCCGTCGTCCAGCATGCCTCGCGCCTCGCTCCTTCGTCGCTGCGCAATGTCACCACCGCTGCGGACCTCGGCGTTCTGACTGCGGGCCAGCCAATGATGCTGTCGCCGCGTTCGGAGCAGATGCTGACGACGCGGACGGCGAATGTTGTCGGTTCCGGAATCGGAGCCAGCGCATACCAGAACGTCACGCAGGCCGTGAATCCCACGCCGAATCTCCCGAATCCACCGAGCGCTGCCGACCAGACGTGGCATCTCGACATGATCCACGCGCAGCAGGCCTATAACCGCGGCTTCACGGGAGCCGGGGTCAATGTAACGGTTTCGGATACAGGCTACGACACGACGAATGCCGGACTCGGTAACAAGCTGCTGACCAATCTCGGCCGCAACTATGTGCTGCCCGCGCCGGGCGCCGCCTACGACATCAACCAGTTGGACCCGCTTGGCGCTAAGGATGCACATGGAACACATGTCGCCGGCATCATCGCCGCGCAGAAGCTGGATCCTGCGACGGGTGTTACGATGCATGGCGTCGCCTACGACTCCATGATTATCCCGCTGCGGACGCTACTTGCGACCGGCACCACAGCGGCTGCCGCGCCCGGCATTCCCGACGGCACCGTTGCTGGCATGAACTACTTCGCCAGCCTGACCAATTCGATGGTGCTGAACGCGAGTTACGGGCCGGGCGTCAGCAAGGATGACCCGCCGCAGAAGGTCTGGACGATCGGCAATATCGATGCCGAGCTGACGGCCGTCGGCAACGCCCTGGAGAAGGGCAAAATCATTGTTGCCGCGAATGGCAATTCTCGGGAGCACAGTCCGGAAGCGGGCCGTAACCCCTCAGGTCTGGCGCTGCTGCCATTCCTCAATCCGTCAAACCAAAGAGCCCAGAACGTCTATGACGACCAGGGACAGCTCTACGACCTGACCGGCATCAACAGCATGTCGGGCAAGATCATCGCTGTGATGTCGGTCGGCGACAACAAGCTGGCCGCAGGCTACTCGCAGCTATGCGGTGTCACTGCGAGCTGGTGTCTCGCCGCGCCCGGCGGCAACACGGACAACAACGGACGCGGCGTCTATTCGACTGTGCCTTACAACACTTACGGAGCGCTCGAAGGCACGTCGATGGCGGCGCCGGTCGTGTCTGGCGCAATTGCAGTCCTGATCCAGGCAAACCCAAGCTACAATGCCCAGGATCTGTCGCGGCTGCTGTTCTCCACGGCCGAGGATCTCGGCAGCCCCGGCATCGACGCCGTGTACGGCTACGGCCTCGTGCGGCTTGATCGCGCCACCGACGGACCGACGACGCTGGCCGCCAATGCAACCCAGACCGTCGCCGCCAACACCACCGAATACTGGAGCCGTCTGCTCACCACGCAAGGCGACTTCACCAAAGCGGGTGAGGGCATCCTGACGATTTCCGGCCGCACCAATGCGGGCGGCAATGTGTTCGCGCAGCTCGGCACGCTTGCGGTGGACGGCACGCTGTCGATGACGGCCGGCAACAAGCTGAACGTCGCACAGCCCGCAACGCTGGCCGGCTTCGGCACCGTCAACGGCGATACAGTCATCGCCGGCACGCTGTCGCCGGGCAAAATGGCCAATATCGGTGACCTCGTCGCCAATGGTTCAGTGGCACCCGGCACTGTTCTTCAGGGCAACTCGGTTGGTTCGCTAACCTTCAACGGCAATGTCACGCTGACCTCCACGGCCAATACCCGCATCGATATCGACGGCACGCTGATCGTTCCCGGCGGTCCCGGCACCTATGACAAGATCTATGTCACCGGTGCTGGCAATGTGTTCTACGCAGCCGGCACACTCACGCCGGTCCTGCGCGGCAGCGTCGGTACCGTCAGCAATTACACGCCAGCCATCGGCACCGAGTTTGCGTTCGTGCAGGCGCAGAACGGTGCGCGCACGGCGGGCACCTTCAACACACTCGTTCAGCCCACCGCTGGGTTGCCGACCAACGGTCGTTTCGACCTCATCTACAGCGCAACCGCGATCACGCTGGCGGTGACGCCGGCAAGCTTCAGCGCGCTCGCGGCCGGTGACAGCCCCGGCTCCAACGCGCGAGGGATCGCGAGCATTCTCGACAAGGATCGTGCGGCGTCCGGCGTAATGCCGACAGCGGCAGAGAAGGCGCTGTATGACGCGCTTTACAACCTGAACACGGAAGCCGAATTCGACAAGGCGCTCGACCAGCTCGCAGGTCCCGGCCAGCCGGCCATCGCCGCAGCATCGCTGCAAGCCTTCTCCGGATTCCTTGGCGCCATCGGTAGCCGTCAGGATTCGCTCAGCTTCGGCAGCGAGGCCGGACAGAACGGCACGGCGCAGAATTTCGCGCTGTCCTATGCCGGCCGCAACATGATGACCGCGGAAGCCAACTCGGCCATGAACGCCTTTGCAGGCATCACGCCGGCACAACGCGTGCAGGACGGCTGGACGGTGTGGGGGCAGGGCTTCGGCCGCACCAGCCGCGTCGGCGACAGCGGCGACTTCTCGGGCTCCAAGACGACCAGCGCCGGCTTCACCCTTGGTGCCGATCGCTGGTTCTCGAACAACCTGATCGCCGGCGGTGCCTTCGGCTATGCCCGCACCACCGCAACCAGCACCGACATCAAGGGTAGCTCGGACACTTATGCCGGCGCGGCCTATGCAAGCTGGACGCCGGGCTCAGCTGTGTTCGACTTCCGCATCGCGGCCGGCCCGAGCCAGATGTCCACGACACGTCAGATCATTCTGGCGTCGAACGGGCTGCAGGGCAGCGCCAACGGCGTCGGCGTCGGCACCTCGTTCGAGGCCGGCTATCGATTTGCGATCACGCCTGACGTGATCGTAAAGCCCTATGTCGGCGTGAACTGGCAGGGCTTCCGCCGCGACGGCTATAGCGAAAGCCAGGTGCCGATCGGTCTCGTCTATGCCGCGCAGACCTACGACAAGCTGATGACCACCGCCGGCGCTGCCGTCAGTGCGAAACTCCGCACCACCGACGGCACCACCCTGGTTCCGGAACTGAAGCTCGGCTGGGGCTACGACCTGCGCGACACCACGCTGACAAGCCAGGCGGCTCTGCTCGATGAGTCATTCCTGGTCACCGCAGCTTCGCCCGGCCGCAGCGCGGCGCTGGTCGGCGCCAAACTGTCGGGCTGGCGCACCGAAACCTTCCGCATGTTCGGCGCCTACAACGGCGAATATCGCAGCAATGCGACGAGCCATCAGCTTTCAGCCGGCGCGCGCTTCGCCTGGTGATTACTTTTGCTGACGTGGGCCATCGGCCCACGTCAGATTCCCCGCTATTAGCGCCCATTCAAATTTCAGGATCGACGATGCGAATTCTCGCCGCGGCGGTGCTTTGCACCGCGCTGGCCGGCTGCGCCGGTCGCGCCCCAGCGCCTGTCTCCGTCGTGCAACCGCAAGACCAGTCCATGGACTGTGCAGCCATCGCGGCGGAGGTCCAGGCGAACAACGCCAAGGTCCAACAACTCGCTGCCGACAAAGGCATGAAGACCACACAAAATGTCGCAGCTGGTGTTGCTGGCGTGTTCATTCCGGTTTTGTGGCTGGGCATGGATTTTCAGGACACGGCCGACACCGAGACAATGGCGCTACAGAACCGCCAGCAATATCTCGCCACGATGGCTGGTCAGCGTCGTTGTGGCGAGCCACAGGCAGCGCCGCCAATCGCAGCAGCACCGAAGCGGCGTGCAGCGCGCTAAATCACGCCGTCATTGCCGAGAGTCCTTGCGACGAAGCAATCTAGTTCTTCGCATGCCACCTTCTGGATTGCTTCGTCGCTTCGCTAGGGGGAAAGCTGCAAGCTTTCCCTGACCTCGCAATGACGATCAACCGGCAGCTGTCAGCGCCGCAAATCCGCGCTCCAGATCGGCTTTGAGATCGTCGAGGCTTTCCAGGCCGATATGCAGGCGCAGCGTCGGGCCGCCGGGCGCCCACTTTGTTGCCGTGCGATAGTCGCTGCAGTCGAACGGGATGATCAGGCTCTCGAAGCCGCCCCAGGAATAGCCCATCCCGAACAGCTTGACGGTGTCGAGCAGGGCATCCACGGCCTTCTGCAGGACCGGCTTGAGCACGATGCTGAACAGCCCCGATGCGCCGGTGAAATCGCGCTTCCAGATGGCGTGGCCGGGATCCTCCGGCAGAGCGGGGTGCAGCACCTTGAGCACTTCCGGCCGCCCTTTCAGCCATTGTGCCATTTCCAGCCCCGCGCGCTGGTGATGCGCGAGACGCACCGACATGGTGCGCAGACCGCGCAGCGCAAGGAAGACATCGTCGGGTCCAGCGCAGGTGCCGAGCAGTCGGATGCCTTCGCTGATCTTCGGCCATGCGGCCTCGTTCGCTGAAATTGTGCCAAACATGATGTCGGAATGGCCGCCGATATATTTGGTCGCGGCCTGGATGCTGATGTCTACGCCGTGCTCGAGCGAGCGGTGATAGAGCGGCGTCGCCCAGGTGTTGTCGTCGATGACAAGTGCGCCGTGCTTGTGCGCGATGCCGGCAATCGCAGGCACATCCGGCATTTCGAAGGATTGCGAACCAGGGGCCTCGACCATCACGGCGCGGGTATTCGGCTTGATCAATGCCTCGATGCCGGGGCCGATCAGGGGATCGAAATAGGTGGTCTCGATGCCGTAGCGCGCCAGCATGCCGTTGCAGAAGTTGCGGGTCGGCCGATAGGCACTGTCGGAAACCAGGAGATGGTCGCCAGCCTGCAGCATGGACAGCAGCGCCGTCGAGATCGCTGCAAGCCCCGATGGCACGAGGCCGACGCCGGCGCAGCGCGGTCCCTCGAGCGCCATCAGCGCCTGCTGCAGCGCCTTGGTGGTCGGCGTGCCGTGGCGGCCATATTGATATTCGCCGCGATGGGCATGCAGATCGTCGGCGGTCGGATAGAGCACGGTCGAGCCGCGCACGGTCGGCGGATTGACGAACCCCCACTGGCCGGCGGTGTCGCGGCCGGCGGTGACGATCACCGTATCGGTATCGAGCGAGGAGGTGCCGTGATTGTCGGATGATGCCATCGGAATACGCCTGCCGGTCTGGTGTTTTGCCGCAGCCAATGGCAAGAACGGGGCGCATCGACTGTGCTATCACTAAGGCGATACGGCCAGTTCCACGTCAACCCCTTGACCTGACTGGCAGATCGTTCTCGTCTGCAGGCAACGGCCGCAGGCTTCGTCACCGATTCGGAAACTGGATTTGATCGGGGATACCACGTGCTGGTCTTTTCGGCGGGCACGTGGCCCGCTATGGAACTGATTGAACGGTTCGGCATTCAGTTCTTCGTATGTCGCTGTGCCGATCTCCGGTCGAATCGCTCCGACGCCTCAGGAAAGGCTCTTCCATGAAATCCGCGACCTTGATGCTCACCCTCTCCATTGCAGCCGGCTGGTCGGTGCAGGAGGCGTCGGCGCAAACGCTGAAGACTGTGAAGGACCGTGGCATGCTGGCCTGCGGCGTGACGCAGGGACTGCCGGGTTTCTCGGCGCCGGATGATCGCGGCAACTGGGCGGGCCTCGATGTGGATCTCTGCCGCGGCATCGCTGCGGCGATCTTTAACGACGCCACCAAGGTCAAATATGTGCCGCTGTCGGCCAAGGATCGCTTCACGGCGCTGCAATCGGGCGAGATCGACGTGCTCTCGCGCAACACCACCTGGACGCTGTCGCGCGACACCTCGCTGGGCGTGAACTTTGCCGGCATCAACTACTATGACGGGCAGGGCTTCATGGTCCGCAAGTCGCTGAAGGTGAATTCGGCGCTGGAGCTCAACGGAGCCTCGGTGTGCCTGCAGACCGGCACCACCAACGAGCAGAACCTCGCCGACTTCTTCAAAGGCAACAATATGAAGTATGAGGTGGTCGCGTTCTCGACCGCCGATGAAGTGGTGAAAGCCTATGAATCCGGGCGTTGCGATGCCTTCACGGCGGATATCTCGCAGCTGTATGCGGAACGCTTGAAGCTGACGACGCCGGCCGAGCACGAGGTGCTGCCACAAGTGATTTCGAAAGAGCCGTTGGGACCGTTGGTACGCCATGGCGACGATCAGTGGCTCGATATCGTCCGTTGGACACTGTTCGCCCAGGTCAATGCGGAAGAGCTTGGGATTACCCAAAAGAACGTCGACGAACAGGCGAAATCCGACAAGCCCGAATTGAAGCGTATCTTCGGCACGGACGGGAGTCTCGGCGAGCAGCTCGGCCTGACCAAGGACTGGTTTCATCGCATCATCAAGGCGACCGGCAATTACGGCGAGAGTTTTGACCGCAACGTTGGCTCCGGCTCGAAGCTCGGCATCTCGCGCGGCCTGAACCAGCTCTGGAACAAGGGTGGCATCATGTTCGCGCCGCCGATCCGCTGAGCGCGAAGCATCCGGGATCGATGACAGGCGAAGCCAGACGACCGCCGCTGCAACTCGGCGCACGCCTGCGCCGCGCTCTTGGCGGGCAGGCAGGCTGGCGCGGATTTGCGCTGCAGGTCGTGCTCGTGGTCGCGCTGGCGTGGATGGCGCACGCGATCGTCGACAATGCCCGTGCCAATCTGGCGACACAAAAGATCGCGTCCGGCTTCGGCTTTCTCTGGAGCACTGCGGGCTTCGGTGTCAGCCAGGCGCTGATTCCGTATTCGGAGTCGGACACCTATCTGCGTGCTCTGTTCGTCGGCCTGACCAATACGCTCGTTGTCTCGCTGGTCGGCATCGTCTGCGCGACGATCATCGGCTTCGTCGTCGGGCTCGGACGGCTGTCGCCGAACTGGTTGCTGGCGCGGATCGCAGGAGCCTATGTAGAGCTCATCCGCAATCTGCCGCTGCTGTTCCAGATCCTGTTCTGGTATCTCGCCGTACTCTCGGCATTGCCCAGTCCGCGCCAGAGCATCAATCTGTTCGACAGCGTGTTTCTCAGCAATCGCGGTTTCGGCATGCCGAAGCCGGTTGGCACCGACGCGTTGGTGCCGTTTGCGATCGCCATCGCCGTTGCCGTGATCTTCGCCGTCGCACTGCGCGCCATCGCCCGGCGGCGATTGTTCGCGACCGGCCGCCAGATGATTGTCTGGCCGATGCTGGTTGCGGCCCTGATCGGACTGCCGCTGCTGGCCGCCGTGATGTTCGGAGCGCCGCTGACTTTCGAATATCCGGTCCTGCGCGGTTTCAATTTTTCCGGCGGCCTGCGCATCGTGCCTGAATTCGTCGCGCTCGCGATCGCGCTATCGACCTATTCTGCCGCCTTCATCGCCGAAATCGTCCGTGCCGGCGTGCAGTCGGTCCACAAGGGACAGACCGAAGCGGGGGCTTCGCTGGGCCTGACGCGCGGCGAGGTCTTGCGGCTGATTGTGGTGCCGCAGGCGATGCGCGTGATCCTGCCGCCGCTCACCAACCAGTATCTCAATCTCACCAAGAATTCGTCGCTCGCGGTTGCAATCGGCTATCCCGATCTCGTCTCGGTTTTCGCCGGAACGACGCTGAGCCAGACCGGGCAGGCGATCGAGATCGTCGCCATCACCATGGCGATCTATCTGGTCATTTCGCTGCTCACGAGCGCGCTGATGAGCCTCTATGGCTGGCGGATGTCGCGGAGCATGGGCACATGAGCGAGACCGCCTATGTCGCCAGGACGATGATTGCACCACGCTCCGCGCCGGTGCGCACGACCGGCGTCCTCGGCTTCATCCGCACGCGGCTGCTTAATTCGCCGACCAATATCCTGCTCACCATTGCCTGCATTCTGCTGCTCTGGTTCACCATTATCCCGACCGTTCGCTTCCTGCTGGTAGATGCCGTGTGGCAGGGCAGCGATCGCAATGCCTGTCTGCCGGAAACGGTCGGCCGACCTGTCGGTGCATGCTGGCCATTTATCCAGGCCAAGCTGTCGCAATTCATCTATGGCTTCTACCCCGAGGCTGAGCGCTGGCGCGTCGATCTCACTTTCTTCATCGGCATCGTGCTGCTGTTGCCGCTGCTGATCCCGCGCGCGCCAGCCAAAGGGATCAATGCGGCACTGTTCTTCTTCGTATTTCCCATCGTTGCTTTCTTCCTGCTGCATGGTGGCTATGGCGGGCTGGATATCGTGCCGACACGTCTGTGGGGCGGCATGCTGGTGACGCTGGTCGTCGCCATCACCGGTATCGTGGCCTCCATGCCGATCGGCATTGCGCTGGCGCTGGGGCGACGCTCGAGCATCCCGCTGATCCGCTTCGGCTCCATCGCCTTCATCGAGTTCTGGCGCGGCGTGCCGCTGATTACGGTGCTGTTCTTTGCCACCTATATGCTGCCACTGTTCCTGCCCGGGAATTTCAGCGTCGATGGTCTCGTGCGCGTGCTGATCGGCGTGGCGTTGTTCGCCGGGGCCTATAATGCCGAGGTGATCCGTGGCGGACTGAACGCTGTTCCGCGCGGACAGGCGGAGGCGGCGAATGCGCTCGGCCTGTCCTGGTGGAAGACGACGCGGTTGGTGGTACTGCCGCAGGCGCTGCGTCATGTCATTCCCGGCCTCGTCAACAGTTTTATCGCGCTGCTGAAGGACACCTCTCTGGTGTCGATCGTCGCGCTGTTCGATCTGCTCGGGCAGCTGCGCGCAGCCTTCGCCGATCCCGCGTGGTCCTCGCCGACCACGCTGTTCACAGGATTCGCCTTCACAGGCATCATCTATTTCGTGCTGTGCTTCGGCATGTCGCGCTATTCGCTGTTCGTCGAGCGCCGGCTCAACGCACATCGACGGAGTTGAGATCAATGGGCGCAAGCGCAAATCCCATCGTCGGCATCGATGGCCTCAACAAGTGGTTCGGCGACTTTCATGTCCTGCGCGACATCGATCTCAACGTCGGCGCCGGCGAGCGCATCGTGATCTGCGGGCCGTCGGGCTCGGGCAAATCGACGCTGATCCGCTGCATCAATGCGCTGGAGGAATTTCAGGAAGGCCGCATCACCGTTGACGGCATCGAACTCGGCCCCAACCTGCGCCGTGTCGATGGCATCCGCCGCGAGGTCGGCATGGTGTTCCAGAGTTTCAATCTGTTCCCGCATCTCACTGTGCTGGAGAACTGCACGCTGGCGCCGATCTTCGTGCGGCATATGTCGAAGAAAGATGCCGAAGCCGCGGCGATGAAATATCTCGAACGCGTGCGCATTCCCGACAAGGCGCATGCCTATCCCGGCCAGCTCTCCGGCGGCCAACAGCAGCGCGTCGCGATCGCCCGGGCGCTGACGATGAATCCGAAGGTGATGTTGTTCGACGAGCCGACCTCGGCGCTCGACCCCGAGATGGTGAAGGAAGTGCTCGACACCATGGTCGATCTCGCCGACGAGGGGATGACCATGCTCGTGGTGACACATGAGATGGGCTTTGCGCGTCAGGTCGCTGACCGGATCGTGTTCATGGATTCCGGACAGATCATCGAAGTGAACAAGCCCGCGGCGTTCTTCGACCATCCGCAGCACGAACGGACGAAGCTGTTTTTGGGCCAGATATTGCGGTGACGTATCCGCCCCTCATGGTGAGGAGGCGCGAAGCGCCGTCTCGAACCACGAGTTGGCTTAGCTGCAACCGAGCCTGCGGCTATCCTTCGAGACGCCGCGCCTTGCGCGGCTCCTCAGGATGAGGGCGGAGTGTGGTGGCTTACACCTTCTCGAACGGCACTTGGATGTCGCTCTTGCGCTCCAGCCATTCCGGCACCGGCAGGTTCTTGCTGCGCATGAAGGCCGGGTTGAACAGCTTCGACTGATAGCGCCCGCCGGAATCGCACAGGATCGTGACGATCGTCTTGCCGGGACCAAGCTGCTTGGCGAGACGGATCGCCCCGGCGATATTGACGCCGCTGGAGCCGCCGAGGCAGAGGCCTTCATGTTCAGCCAGATCGTAGATGACGGCCACAGCCTCTTCGTCGGAGATCAGGAATGCGTCGTCAACGGCGGCTTTGGCCTGCTGAGCGATCGGCGTGATGCGGCCAAGGCCGATGCCTTCGGTGATCGATCCGCCATCGGACGCCTTGGCTTCGCCGGTCTTGAAATAGCTGTACATGGCGGCGCCATGCGGATCGGCGCAGCCGATCACAACGTCCTTGTTCTTTTCCTTCAGATAGGTGCTTGTGCCGGCAAGGGTGCCGCCGCTACCCACAGCGCAGATGAAGCCATCGATCTTGCCGTTGGTCTGTTGCCAGATCTCAGGTCCCGTGGACTCGTAATGCGCCTTGGCGTTGTCGAGATTGTTCCACTGATCGCCGAACAGCACACCATTCGGTTCGGTCTTGCGCAGCTGATCGGCCAGCCGTTTGCCGACATGCTGGAATTGGTTCGGATTGGAATAGGGAACGACGGGCACTTCGATCAGCTCGGCGCCCGCGAGCTTCAGCATGTCCTTCTTTTCCTGGCTCTGCGAGTCCGGGATGACGATCATCGTCCGATAGCCGCGCGCACTGGCCACCACAGCAAGACCGATGCCGGTGTTGCCGGCGGTGGACTCCACCACCAGGCCGCCCGGCTTCAGGTCGCCGCGCTTCTCGGCTTCGAGGATCATCCATTTGCCAGCGCGGTCCTTCACCGATTGGCCGGGATTCATGAACTCCGCCTTGCCGAGAATGGTGCAGCCGGTGAGTTCGGAGGCGCGCTTCAGCTTGATCAGGGGCGTGTTGCCGATGGCCTCGACGACGTCTTTGTTGAAAATCATAGGCCTGCGTTTCTCGAAGAGGTTGACGGTGCTGAATTCAACCTAGTGAAGGCAGCGAGGTCATACAAGAGAAGCGCGGGCAGTGCAGGGCGGCGTGCGCGGGACGATCTCTCGGGGGAGGCGTCCTATTTCGCTTTTGCGAAGACCACCTGACGCACGTCGATATTCCCAGACAAGAAACCGGCCTCGCAATAGGCGAGGTAGTATTCCCACAAACGACGGAAGCGGTCGTCGAAACCCAGGCCGGTGAGATTCGGCCAGGCGGCACGGAAATTGTCTCTCCACACGGACAGCGTCCTGGCATAATCCAGCCCGAAAATACGCTCGCGGATGACGGGTACACTGAAACGTTCGCCAAGCGATTTCAGGATGTCCGGCGATGGCAACATGCCGCCGGGAAATACGTAGCGCTGGATGAAATCCACTTCGCTGCGATAAGACTTGAAGAATTTGTCCTGGATGGTGATGGCCTGAATGCCGGCAAGGCCACCAGGCAGGAGGCGGTCGCGGATTTGCGAGAAATAGCGCGGCCAGAATTGTTCTCCGACGGCCTCGATCATCTCGATCGACGCGATGCGGTCATAGAGGCCGCGCTCGTCACGATAGTCCTGGAAACGGATTTCGACCTTGTCGGCAAGGCCGGCGGCCTGAATGCGCTTCCGCGCGAAATCACGTTGCTCGGTGCTGATGGTGAGGCCGACCACGCGGGCATCACAGTGCTTTGCCGCATATTCGGCGAAGCCGCCCCAGCCGCAACCGATCTCCAGCACTTTCTGGCCGGGCCTGAGGTCGATGGCTTCCGCGAGCCGGCGATATTTGTTGTGCTGAGCCGCGGCAAGATCCTGCGTGCCGTCTTCGAAGATCGCGGACGAGTAGGTCATGCTGGGGTCGAGCCAGGCCGAATAGAACGCGTTGCCGATATCGTAATGGGCGTAAATGTTCTTGCGCGCCTGCCGCTTGGTGTTGCGGTTGAACCAGTGGCGCACCACCTGCACCAGCCGCATCACCGGATTGTTGCCGAGCATCGACTGGATCAGGTCGTGATTGACGCAGAAAAGGTAGAGGAATTGCGTGAGGTCGGGGGTGTCCCAATCGCCATGCAGATAGGCCTCGGCAATACCGATATCGCCGCCATTGATCAGGCGAGACGCGAAGGCATAGCTGTGCACCGTCATTTCCGCGGCGGGGCCCGGTTCCCGACCCCCGAGTCGGTAGCGGCGGCCGTTCGGTAAGGTGACATCAAGCGTGCCGCGTGTCAGATGCGCACCAAAGCCGAGCGCCATACGAACGATCCTGGGTAGGTCTGCCAGAGTGCGCGCCGCATTTTCCGGGGTGACGCTTTCAGGAACGTTCAAAGTAAGCTCAGACATGCGTATCCGCCGTCGAAGTTTGCGTTGTGCGTTGCGATAATTCTCAGCGTACTGATGACTTTGCGGAAATATAAGCGCGGCTTTGTCCGCTCGCCAAGCCGGTATTTCCGTCATGACCTCAAGGGACAAGACCTGCGCCTTGGAAACTCAGCCGCGCGACCGCGGCGCGCTCCGACGGCTGTGGAAAGTCGAGCCCTTCGCCGATGGAATGGCGACAGGGCGTTGTGCTTCGAATCAAGCCGAAGCTTCGCAGGAGAAACATCCGGCGAGGCGGGAAAAATTCGGCAGCAATATTGTGACACATGAAATCTTCGTAAGCCAGGAGGCGCGGCACCGTTGCTTACAATCGGAATAGGCTGATGAAATAGGGGAATCTGTGCAAATTGAAGGGGCGTTACGCGCTTGGGGTGGCGAGGTCGGCTGGCACGTTCCTACACCGAAGAACACTGTCCGAGACATCCGCGGACGGCTAGAATGACCTTCGTTTCATTGTCCTCGCATCACCCGGTGAACGTGTCGCAGTCTGCCTCCACTAACGTCCGGATCCCCAGTATTTCGCGGGGGTGCCGGGCCAAGACGATCTGGTCGCTGCAGTGACCGGCGCGTTGTCGCGAATCATTGGGCGCGCACTCGCGGTGTTCGGAATCGCCGCGATGTCTGGCGGCTGCATGCTGACCTCGGATCTGCCGAATCCGGCTCTGGATATCCCTCCTGCTTATCGAGAGGCCGGAACCGCACGGGGCGCTGCGACGCCGTCGCTGGACTGGTGGCGAGGCTTCCGCTCTGCGGAGCTGACCCAGCTGATGGAAGAGGCTCAAACCGTCAATCTCGATATCGCTGCCGCGGTGGCGCGAATCCGGCAGGCGGACGCGCAAGCGCGAATCACCGGTGCCGCCTTGCTGCCGACCCTGAGCGCGGGTGGTCAGGAGACCTACTCCCGGACTTCGGGATCGAGCGCCAGCGGCCTTTCGATTGGTGGTCGCGAGGTGACGAATTTCTCCGCCTCGCTGTCGGCGAGTTATCAGCTGGATTTCTGGGGCAAGAACCGCGATGCGGCGCTGGCGGCCGAGGAAACGGCGAATGCCAGCCGGTTCGATCGTGAAACCGTCGCGCTGACCACGCTCGCCGCCGTCGCCAATGCCTATTTTCAGGTGCTGGCCTCGCAGGACCGCATCCGCACCGCCCAGCGCAACATCGCCAGCGCGCAACGAATTCTTGACGCGATCAAGCAACGCTTCAGCGCCGGGACGGGGACTGAACTGGATGTCGCCCAGCAGGAGAGTATCCTTGCCAACCAGCGCGCCGCGGTGCCGCCGCTGCGGACCACGCTGGCGCAGAACGTCAACGCGCTGGCCACGCTGGTGTCGCGCCCGCCGGAGAGTGTCCGGGTCGCCGGTGGCTCGCTCAACAGGATTGTCGCGCCGCGAGTGACGCCGGGGATTCCATCGGAACTGCTCACCCAGCGGCCGGACATCCGCCGGCAGGAATCGCGGCTCGCTTCGGCGACCGCCAATGTGGGCAGCGCGCGTGCGCAATTTTTCCCGACCATCTCGCTGACCGGCTCTGGCGGCTATCAGAGCTCGGCCCTGGTGGCGCTGTTCAATCCCAACGCGGCCTTTTTCAGCCTGGTTGGCGGCCTGACCCAGCCGATCTTTGACGGCGGCGTGATCAAGGGCAATTTCGAGTTGACTCAGGCGCAGCAGGATGAGCTGCTGCAGACCTACCGCAAAACAGTCGTCTCCGCCTTTGCCGACGTCGACAATGCTCTGGTGGCGATCCGGCAGGCCACGGCGCGGTTGCGGCTGCAGCGCGAGGTCGTCCGCGCCTCGCGGCGGGCCTTCGAACTGTCGGAACAGCAGTTGCGGGCTGGAACCGCTGACATCGTAACTGTGCTAAACACCCAGCTGACATTGTTCCAGGCCGAGGACACCCTGTCCCAGGCCCAATTGGCGCAGTTGCAGGCCATCGTCAGCCTGTATCAGGCCCTTGGCGGCGGCTGGGAGCCGAAAATGGAAAGACCGGTCAATGCTCTTTAAACCGGATATTAAAGCCGCCAGTGACGGCGTGACGAAGGTCGCCGGCAAGGCGCGGCGCCGCGTGGTCTCGATCACCGTGACGCTGCTGATCCTCGGCGGCCTCGGCTATATCGGATGGCGGGCGATGCAACCGCAACAGGGGGGCGATTCCCGCCGCGGCGGCTTCCGTCCCGACATGATGACCGTACCGGTATTGGCGGCGACGCCGAAGATCGAGGATGTACCTGTTTATCTCGACGGCGTCGGCGCGGTACGCGCGCTCAACAACGTGACCGTGCGCGCGCAGGTCGATGGCAAGCTGATCAAGGTCAATTTCAAGGAAGGTCAGGACGTCAAAGCCGGCGACGTTCTCGCCGAAATAGACCCTGTGCTCTACAAGGCGCTCTACGATCAGGCTGTCGCCAAGAAGGCGCAGGACGAGGCCACACTGGCCAACAGCAGGCTGGACCTGATCCGCTACGAACAACTGGCCCAATCGAATGCCGGCTCCAAGCAACAGGCCGACACGCAGCGCGCCCTCGTTGCGCAGCAGGAAGCGCTCGTGAAGGCCGACCAGGCCGCCATCGACAACGCCGCGGCTACGCTGAGCTACACGAAGATCATCGCGCCGCTATCCGGCCGTGCTGGCCTGCGTCAGGTGGATCAGGGCAATATCATACATGCCTCTGACACCACGGGCCTCGTGGTGATCACACAGCTGCAGCCGATCGCCGTGCTGTTCAGCCTACCGCAGCAGCAGATCACGCGCGCCAACGCCGCCGCCGCCAAGGGAACCTTGTCCGTGGATGTGTTCGGCAATGACGGCGTCACGGTGATCGACACCGGTACGCTGACCGGCATCGACAATCAGGTCGATCCGACCACCGGTACCGTGAAACTGAAGGCTGAATTTCCGAACCCGAATTATCAGCTCTGGCCCGGCCAGTTCGTCAATGTTCGCCTTAAGGTCGATACATTGAAGGATGCCATGGTGGTGCCGACCTCCGCCGTGCAGCGCGGTCCCGCCGGCACGTTCAGCTACGTGATCGGGGAGGGCGATATCGTCAAGGCCGTGCCAGTGACGGTGACCCAGCAGAATGAACTGTCGGCGGTGATCGCCAAGGGGCTCTCCGTGAGCGACCGCGTGGTCACCACCGGCTTTGCCAATCTATCTGACGGCGCCAAGGTAAGCGTGGGCACCAATACAGGCGAACCGACGGCCGATCTCGCGCCGCGCAAACGCAGCGGCAGCAAGGGGGGCGATGCCGGTGAACGCCGCAGCAAACGCGGGCAGGGCCAGCAGCATGGCGCCGACGGCAATCCATCGGCGCCGATGGGGCAGACCGCCCCGGCTGCAGGTCAGAGCAACGCGCCGCAGGGAGCGAAGCAACCATGATTCCTCGCATGAACGGCCGTCGTGCCTGATGGCGCGGCAGTGAAGAGCGCACCGACATGAGTGTCTCCGAACCCTTCATCCGCCGTCCTATCGCCACCTCCCTGATCGGCGTGGCGCTGTTGATCGGCGGCCTGCTCGGCTACTTTGCGTTACCGGTCTCGGCGCTGCCACAGGTCGATTTTCCGACCGTTCAGGTCTCGACACAATTGCCGGGCGCGAGCCCTGAGGTGACGGCATCGCTGATCACGGCGCCGCTGGAGCGGCAGCTCGGGCAGATTCCGTCGCTGGTGTCGATGACCTCGACCAGCTCATACGGTGTCAGTCAGATCTCGCTGCAATTCGATCTCAACCGGGACATCGACGGCGCCACGCAGGATGTGCAGGCGGCCATCAATGCGGCGGCCGGTGTGCTGCCGCGCAACCTGCCTTACCCGCCCGTCTACGCGAAGGTGAATCCGGCTGACGCGCCGGTGATGACGCTCGCTCTGACATCCGACACTATCTCGCTGCGCGCCATGAGCGACCTGTCGGATACGTTGCTCGGACAGCGCCTCAGCCAGATTTCCGGCGTCGGCAAGGTCGGGGTGCTCGGTGGTCTCAAACCGGCAATCCGCGTGCAGGCCGATCTGGCGCGGCTCGCAGCCTATGGCATCGCGATGGAAGATCTGCGAACGGCTATCGCCGGCGCCAATGTCTCCGGCCCCAAGGGCTCGCTCGACGGACCCCAGCAGGCCTATACGATCGCCGCCAACGACCAGATCGTCGTCGCTGACGCATACAAGCCGATTATCATCGCCTATCGCAACGGGGCGCCTGTCACCATCGGCGATGTCGCCCAGATCGTAGACGGCCTTGAAAACGACCGCACCGGCGGTTGGTATCAGGGAACACCCGCTGTGATCATCGAGATCCAGCGGCAGCCCGGCGCTAACGTGATCGAGGTGGTCAGGCAGATCCGCGAGGAAATCCCCAAGGTCCAGCGGCTGATGCCGGCAGGCGTCAAGCTGACCATCGTCAGTGACCGCACGGTGACGATCCGGGCGTCGGTGCACGATGTGCAGTTTACTCTGGTGCTGGCCGTCATTCTCGTCACGCTGGTGGTTTTGCTGTTCCTGCGGTCGCTGCGCGCCACTTTGATCGCCGGCGTGGCGCTGCCGCTTTCGTTGATCACTTCTTTCGGCGTGATGTATTTCGCCGGCTTCAGCCTCGACAATCTCTCGCTGATGGCGCTCACCATCGGCACCGGCTTCGTCGTCGATGATGCCATCGTGATGATCGAGAACATCGTCCGCCATATGGAGGAGGGCGAGAGCCCCATGCAGGCGGCGCTGAAAGGCGCCAGCGAAATCGGCTTCACGGTGATCTCGCTCACGGTCTCGCTGATCGCGGTGTTCATTCCGCTGTTGTTCATGTCGGGCCTCGTCGGCCGCATGTTCCGCGAGTTCGCGCTAACACTCACCATTGCTGTGGTGATGTCCGCCGTTGTGTCGCTAACGCTGACGCCGATGATGTGCTCGCGGTTGCTCAAGAACGTGCATGACGAATGGCAGGTCCCGGGCCTCGCCGCCGTCAGCCGCGGTATCGACCGAATGGTGGCGTTCTATCACCGCACATTGCTTTGGGTGATGAAGCATCAACCGGCGACACTGGTGGTGACCTTCATCACCATTGCGGCGACTCTCGGGCTCTATGTCATCGCACCGAAGGGATTTCTGCCGCTGCAAGATACGGCCTCGATCACCGCCGTAACCGAAGCCGGGCCTGACGTGTCTTTTGCCGAGATGAAGAATCGTCAAGGCGAAGTGGCTGCAATCATCCAGGTCGATCCCGATGTGGCCGGGGTGGTCTCAGTGATCGGCGGCGGTTCGGTCAATCCGACCACGAATGTCGGTCGCCTGGTGATGACGCTGAAGCCGCTCGGCGAGCGCAAGGACAATATCGTCAAGGTTATCGATCGGCTCAAGGAACGTGTCGCAACCGTTCCCGGCATGACGGTCTATTTTCAGCCAGTGCAGGATATTCAGATCAGCACGTCCTCCAGCCGATCGCAGTATCAGTATACGTTGACCGGAACCGATGCGGCTGAAGTCACCGAGTGGTCGCAGCGCCTGGTGAAGGAGTTGCGCGGCGATCCGATGTTCCGCGATGTCTCGTCGGAGGCGGCCGTAGGTGGCTTGCGTGCTGCGCTCGATATCGACCGGCAGCGCGCCGGACAACTCGGCGTCAATCTGCAGGCCATCAATGACACCTTGAACGACGCCTTCGCGCAGAGGCAGATTTCCACGATCTATGGCCAGTCGAACCAGTATCGTGTGGTGCTCGAAGCCTTGCCGTCGCAGCAGCGCGATCCCGGCGTGCTGTCGAAGCTCTATCTGCCCGGTGCCAGCAACGGGACCACGAACGCACAGGTGCCGCTATCTGCTGTCGCGACGTTGACCCGGACGACGGCGCCGCTCGCCATCTCGCATCAGGCGCAGTTCCCGGCGGTGTCGCTCAGTTTCAATCTCGCTCCGGGCGAATCCCTCGGCAATGCCGTCGAGGAAGTGAAGAAGATCGAGATGCAGATCGGCATGCCCACGAGTATCGTCGGCATGTTCTCGGGTGACGCGGCCGAATTCTCGAAATCGCTGGCTGGACAACCTTGGCTGATCCTCGCCGCCATCGTTACGATCTATATCGTGCTCGGCGTTCTCTATGAGAGCTACATCCACCCGATCACCATTCTTTCGACGCTGCCGTCGGCCGGCGTCGGCGCCATTCTTGCGCTGATGTTGTGCGGTCAGGACCTCTCGGTGATCGGCCTGATCGGCATCATCCTCCTGATGGGCATCGTCAAGAAGAACGCCATTATGATGATCGACTTCGCCCTCGATGCCGAACGCGAGCGCGGCATGGCGCCGGAGGCGGCCATCGTCGAGGCCTGCCTGCTGCGTTTCCGCCCCATCATGATGACGACATTGGCTGCCCTGTTCGGCGCGTTGCCGCTGGCCGTTGAAAGCGGCACGGGCTCCGAGCTGCGTTTCCCGCTCGGCGTCTCCATCATCGGTGGCCTGCTTCTCAGCCAATTGTTGACGCTCTACACCACGCCGGTGATCTATCTCGCACTGGATCGTATCAGCCTGCGATTCCGACGCCCGTCATCGCCTGTCGCCGGAGCGGCAGGAACAGCCGAGGCAGGAGGGTCGTCCTAGTGGCGATCTCGATCTCCGAGCCGTTCATCCGCAGGCCCGTCGGCACCACGCTGTTGGCGATCGGCCTGTTTCTGCTCGGTCTGGTCGCCTATGGCGTGCTGCCCGTAGCGGCAACGCCCAATGTCGATTTCCCGATGATCTTCGTGCAGGCCACCCGCCCCGGTGCCGATCCTGCCATCATGGCGTCGACCGTCGCAGCACCGCTGGAGCGGCGGCTCGGCATCATTGCGGGCCTCGATCAGATCACGTCGACGAGTTCGCTGGGATCGACACGCATCCAGCTTCAATTTGCCATCGGCCGCGATGTCGATCGGGCTGCGCGCGACGTCCAGGCGGCGATCAATGCGTCCATGGCCGATCTGCCGACCGACCTGCCGACCATGCCGACATTCCGCAAGGCTAACCCGTCGGCTGCGCCGGTGTTCATCCTCGCACTGACATCGAAGACCATGTCGGCTGCTGCGATGTATGACGTAGCCGATACGGTGTTGGTGCAGCGCATCGCGCAGGTGCCGGGAGTGGGAGAGGTGACGGCCAGCGGGGCGGATCAGCCCGCCGTGCGCATCCAGCTCAATCCGGTTGCGCTCTCCAATGCCGGCATCGCGACCGAAGACGTACGCACCGCCATCGTCAATGCCAATCCGCTGGGTCCTGTCGGCATTTTCCAAGGATCGCGGCAGAGCGAAACGATCTCGATGAATCCGCAGATGCGGACCGCGGAGGAATTCCGCGAGATCATGATCAAGAGCTCGAACGGCAGTTTTTTGCGCCTTTCCGATGTGGCCGATGTGCGGGATGCCACGCGCAACAGCCGTTCGGTCGCCTGGTTCAACAAGCAACCGGCGGTGCTGATCCAGATCACCAAGCAGGGTAACGCCAATGTCATCGACACTGTGGATCGTGTGAAGGCGCTGATTCCGGATCTGAAGCAGTGGATTCCTGCCGGCATCGAGATCTCGGTGCTCACCGACCGCACCGGCACCATCCGCGCCAGCGTTGAGGACATGGAATGGACTCTGTTGGCTACCGCGATCCTGGTGATGGCCGTGGTGTTCGTGTTCGTTCGCCGCGGCGTGCCAACGATCGCCGCCGGCATCTCCGTCCCGCTGTCGCTGGCCGGCACTCTGGCCTGCATGTGGCTGGCCGGATTTTCGATCAACAATCTGTCACTGATGGCGCTGGCGATCTCTGTCGGCTTCGTCGTCGACGACGCCATCGTCATGATCGAGAACATGTATCGGAATCTCGAAGAAGGCATGACGCCGATGCAAGCGGCGCTGGAAGGTGCCAGGCAGATCGGATTCACAGTGGTCTCCATCAGCCTGTCGCTGATCGCCGCGTTCATTCCGCTGCTGTTCATGGATGGCCTGGTGGGGCGCCTGCTGCGCGAATTCTCTCTGACCTTGACCTTTTCGATTGTGGTCTCGACGTTAGTGTCGCTCACGGTGACGCCGATGATCTGCGCACAATATATCCGCGCGAAGATGTCATCTTCGGAGACACGATTCGATCGCCTCGTCGAGGGTGGACTTTCCCGCGTCATCGGATTCTACGAACGCACGCTTCACATCGTGCTCGACTTCCCGTTTATGACGCTACTCGTGTTTTTCGCCACCATCGCGCTGACGGTGACGCTTTACGTCAAGACGCCGAAGGGCTTTTTCCCGGAGGACGACAGCGGTTTCGTCATCGGCGCGACTCGTGCGTCGGCGGATGTGTCGTTTCAGGCCATGCTCGGTCTGCAGCAGAAGCTGGCCGACATCGTTCTGTCCGATCCCGATGTCGCGAGCATCGGCTCATCGCTCGGCGGCACTGGAGGCCCTGGGGGCGGCGGCGCCAATCGCGGCACCATGTTCATTGCGCTGAAGCCGCCGGATGAACGCGTCAACAACGCCTCGACCAATGATGTCATCAATCGTTTGCGGCCCAAGCTGAGCGCGCTGCCTGGCATCCGCCTGTTCATGTTCGCCGCGCAGGATTTGCGTGCCGGTGGGCGCCAGAGCGACTCCAACTATCAGTACACGCTGACCTCCAGCAATCTCGATCTCCTGAACAAATGGGCACCGCTGGTCGGCAAGCGGTTGGAGAGCGTCGAGGGAATCACCGATGTCTCGAGCGATCGCGATCCCGGCGGTCTGCAATTGACCTTGCAGATCGACCGTAAGCTCGCCTCGAGTCTCGGCGTCGATGTTTCGGATATCGACAACGCGCTCAATAATGCTTTTTCGCAGCGGCAGATCTCGACGATCTACACCCAGCGCAACCAGTACAAGGTGATCCTGGAGATCGACAGCAAATTTCAGAACGATCCGTCGGACCTCGACCGCATCTATGTGGCCGGTGCCAATGGCGCGCAGGTGCCGCTGTCAGCGATCGTGAAAATGACGCGTACACTGTCGCCGCTGGCCGTCTATCACTCGCAATCGATGCCGTCGACGACGGTGTCGTTCAATACGTTGCCGGGCGTGCAGCTCGATTCTGTGACCGCGGCTATCCAGCGCGCGGTCGACGAACTGCACATGCCGGAAGGCATCCGCGGTGGCTTCGATGGCAATGCCGGCGACTTCAACAAGACCGCCGGCCGTCAACCGCTGCTGATCCTCGGCGCCTTGATCGCGATGTATATCGTGCTCGGCGTGCTCTACGAGAGCCTGATGCATCCATTGACGATCATCTCGACGCTGCCGTCGGCGGGGCTGGGGGCGTTGCTGGCGCTGCAGATCACCAACACCCCGCTGACGGTGATCGCCTTTGTTGGCATCATTCTCCTGATCGGCATCGTCAAGAAGAACGGCATCATGCTGGTGGATTTCGCACTCGAAGCCGAACGCCAGCGCGACCTGTCGCCGGCGGATGCGATTTTCGAAGCCTGTCGTGCGCGGTTCCGCCCGATCCTCATGACCTCGCTGGCGGCCGCCTTTGCAGCCATTCCGCTGGTGGTCGCCACCGGGCCGGGCACCGAACTGCGCCGCCCGCTGGGCATCACCATCATCGGCGGCCTGTTCGTGTCGCAGATCCTGACGCTCTACACGACGCCGGTGATCTACTTGCTGATCGACCGGCTGCGGAACAGATACCGGTCGCAACCGCATCCGGTGCCGGCCGAATAACGCAGCGGCTGTTGAAGCCGGCACGTCCGCGGCGTATAGCGGGCGATGTCCAGCAACCAAGAAATCCCGCGCGGCGATCTCGTCGAGATCCCGGAATGTCCGCATTGCCAGAAGCCGGTGCCGCTGTGCATCTGCGACAGCATTGAGCCTGTCGACAGCAAGGTCGAGCTGCTCATCCTGCAGCATCCGCAGGAGCAGGACAGGGCGCTCGGCACTGCTCGCGTCGCCGCCCGGCATTTCGAGAACGCGCAAGTGCGCGTCGGCCTGTCATGGCCGAGCCTGTCAAAAATTCTCGGCCGCACCGTCGATCCCGTGCGTTGGGCGATCCTCTATCTCGGCTCGGCGAAGGTCTCGGATTACGATACCGACCTCGACATTCTCGCCATCGACCGTAAGGGCCAGGCGGAGGTCAATCAGAAGGCGCTGCTGCGCGATATCGAGGGCGTGATCCTGCTGGACGGTACCTGGAGCCAGGCCAAGGCACTGTGGTGGCGCAATGCCTGGATGCTGAAATGCCAACGTGTGATCCTGGGGCCCGCCGCGCCATCGCTTTATGGCAAGCTGCGCAAGGAACCGCGCAAGGACGGCCTGTCCACCATCGAGGCGGCGGGCATGGTGTTGTCGGCGCTGCAGAAGCGGCCGCAAATCGCAGAAGCGCTCAATGCGAGCTTCGAGCGGATGCTGGCGCGGTATCGCGAAGTGCAGTCCGAGATTCCGGAGCTCGCCCCCAAGCCAAAGCCGAAGCGCGATTGGCGGCGCCGTGGCAAGAAGAAGTGACCGGGCAGGGCGAAAGCCCGTCCGGATGCCGTCGATTGCGATCTTAAGTCATTGATTGGATTGATGGAGGCCACGTCGGGAATCGAACCCGAATAAACGGTTTTGCAGACCGGCGCGTAACCATTCCGCCACATGGCCCCATAATGGGTTAGTTACAGACCGTTCGCCGTGAAGGCAATGCCCGGCTCAAATCTTTCACGGGTTCCCACAACACCGGCCTTCTCGGTAGGTCAGCAGGAGGCGTGCCAGCCGTCCGGGAAGGGAATATGTGGCCACGGGCCGTCATTGTCGTTCGCCGCTGTCGGAATCGGCGCGAGAAACATCATCTGGCTGCGGAAATCGTCCTCGATTTCGGCTTCGATCTCGATCCGGACTGCCTCCAGAATGTAATCGAACTCGGCTTCGCTCATCGTCAGAACTCCCTGTCTTCAGGGCAATTTGACGAAAAGCCTTTGTGGCGACGTTGAGCGGATCGCTCAAATTGTACCGATCCACTGCCCGAGATAGCGATGGTTGCCGAAACGTTACGACAACCCGGACATTTTTCAGAAGATCATCGGGGATGAGCAGCGGTTGCCGGAACGCACGCGCAGCTTATGGCGATGCGAATCGCACACTGTTGCTCAGATCTCGATGGGGACGGCGAGCCGGCCAATCAGAAGCGCGACCTCATCGAGATGGTCGTCGGCGTCGCGGTCGCGGTCATGGGTCTGCACCGCCGCAGCCAGACGGGAGAGACATTCGTCATCGCTGATGAAAGGCAGGGAGTTGATATCGGTTCGAAGTGCGCGATCGGTGTGCGTGGTGGCCATGAATCACCTCGTTCGATTCTGAATGGATGCCTGTTGTCAGGAACTCGAATTTTGCGATGCAATAGGTCGAAATGGCGACAGAGCGGGCCGATATGGCGGCTCGATCCGTCGTCAATATCGATGCAAGAACGAAGCCAGATTGCAAAAGATTTCGCGATTTCAGTAGTTTCCGAGAGTTTTCCCCGGCGATGACGATGAGATGAAACATTCCGCATTTCCCGCTTTCCAAGCCGGGATCGCTTTGTTATACGCTGCGCCACGCGACACGGTTCGCGTTTTCCCTGGTAGCTCAGCGGTAGAGCATTCGACTGTTAATCGAATGGTCGCTGGTTCGAATCCAGCCCGGGGAGCCATTCATATTCATCCCAGAAATCGATGCTTCCAGGACGATTTGCGAGCCAGTGCTCGCGTGTCATCTGTGCTTTTCCGCACCTTGCCCGCGGCATCGCGTTGCCGTAATTCCTGAACTTCGAGACCTTCCAGACTCACGCCAAGGGATTGCCATGTCCGATTTCTCCGCCGCTCGCCAGAAAATGGTCGATGGCCAGATCCGTCCGAGCGACGTCACCGATCTGCGCATCATCGACGCCATGCTGTCGGTGCCACGGGAGGAGTATGTGCCGGCGCATCTGCGCCCGATGGCCTATCTCGACCTGGATCTCGACATCAGTGCAGCCGGTGAAGCCGGTCGATTCCTGATCAAGCCGGTGGTCCTGGCGAAGATGCTGCAGGCCGCCGAACTCAAGGCCAGCGACAAGGTTCTCGTGGTCGGCTGCACTAGCGGCTATTCCGCGGCCGTGATCGGTAAGATCGTCGGCTCGGTGACCAATGCCGGCGTGGCAGGCAACGCCGCCAGTGGTCCCTATGACGTTATCGTGGTGGCCGGCGCAACGGAAGTCGCTCCGACCGGCCTCTATGGCCAGCTCGCCCCAGGCGGACGCCTGCTCGGCGTGTTCGCCCAGAGCAAGCCGCAGCGCGCCACCTTGGTGACCCATTCCCACGACGATTTCGGCTCCCGGCCGCTTTTCGATGCCGCAGCACCGGTGCTCCCGGGTCTCGAGCGGAAGGCTGAGTTCGTTTTCTGAGCCGACCGCCTGCGCGTTGGATCGTGTGTCCGGCCAAACGCGCATAGGGATGGCAATGGAAACTGCAAGTGTGGCTTGTATGTCCCAGCCGCCAAGTTTCCACCGCCAACTCGCCACGAGAGGTTCCGTCTCGCGCATGCGAGGCATATGGTGAGTGGAGACTCGCTAACGGACCTTACCCCTCCGGCCCCATCATCATGCGGCCGGAAAGGTGAGTGGCAAGAATGGATTACCAAGAATGGGCCGCGTAAAAGTTTCCACCGGCGCTGCTGTTGCGGCCTTGTTGTTGTCGCTCGCCGGCACGACACCGAGCCTCGCCGACACGATCGAGGCGGCACTTGTTCGCGCGTATCAGAACAATCCGCAGCTGAACGCCCAGCGAGCCTCTGTCCGCGCGACCGATGAAAACGTTCCGCAGGCGCTGTCCGGCTATCGTCCGAAGGTCGCGATCACCGCGAGCGGCGGCTACCAATACACGGATGCAGTGAGCTCGCTCGCCGGCCAGGCTGTTCCGCTTCACGGCGTGCAAGTGCCGCGTTCGGTCGGAGCGACGGTGACGCAGAGCCTGTATAACGGCAATCAGACGGCCAACCGCACCCGCGCAGCCGAAGGTCAGGTCTCGGCTGCACGCGAAGGTCTGCGCGTACTCGAGCAGACAGTGCTGCTGTCGGCTGCCACCATCTACATGGACTATCTGCGCGATGCGGCCGCGGTCGAGGTGCAGAAGAGCAACGTTCGCGTGCTCGAGCAGACGCTCAAACAGACCCGCGACCGCTTCAACGTCGGTGAAGTCACGCGCACCGACGTGGCGCAGTCCGAAGCCCAGCTGGCGGCAGGCCGCACGCAGCTACTGACTGCCGAATCGACGCTTACCACGACGCGCTCGAACTTCCGCCGCATCATCGGCAACGATCCGTCCGCATTGCAGGCCGGCTCGCCCGTCGATCGCTTCCTGCCGGCGTCGTTGCCGGCTGCCGTCGATCTGTCGCTGACTGAAAACCCAAACGTGACTTCGGCCATGTACGGCATCGACGTCAGCTTCCTGAACGTCAAGATCAACGAAGGCGCACTGTTCCCGTCGGTGACGCTGCAGGCCAGCGCGCAGCAGGGTTGGGAACAGTCGATCTCGCAGCCGCGCGGCTTCACGGCTGCTGCCATCGCCCAGGTCTCGGTGCCTGTCTATCAGGGCGGCGCAGAATACTCCCTGATCCGCCAATCCAAGGAAACGCTGGCGCAGCAGCGCCTCGCGCTCGAGCAGGTGCGCGACCAGACCCGAGCCAGCGTTGCACAGGCCTGGGGGCAGCTGCTCGCGGGCAGGGCGCAGGTCGCTTCGGCCCAGGCACAGGTGCAGGCTTCGGAAATCGCGCTGAATGGCGTGCGCGAGGAAGCCAAGGCCGGTCAGCGCACCACGCTTGACGTCCTCAACGCGCAGCAGGCGCTGGTGAATGCGCGCATCGCACTCGTCAACGCACAGCATGACCGCGTGGTGGCATCATATTCGGTGCTTAGCGCAGTCGGCCGGCTGTCACCGTCGGTGCTGAAGCTCAACACCAACGTCTATGATCCGAGTGTCCACTATCATCAGGTGCGCGATAGCTGGGCTGGCGTGCGCACGCCGGACGGTCGCTGAGTCGCTCGCGACGCAAATCCTCAGGTATTTACTTCATCCCGCCTGCATCAAGGGCCGCCTCGCGCGGCCCTTTCGCTTTTCGCCTTTGCTTGCAATCATTTGATGCAATGACGTAGCGTTCAACGCAGTAGCGGCGCGATTCGGAATGCATCACGCAGGTTTCGCGAAAGCTGGTGGTCAGGCGTCGCTTGATCTGGGGACAAGTCAGGCTTGCGCGATGAATGGTCAGCCCGATGCAACCGGGCGCCGCCAAATTCAGCCTCGTCTGATGTAGAATATAGTGGCGAGAGCTTTGACGATGCGGAGTCGGACATGACGCAACCTGCAAAGGTCCAGGAACCCTCCATGGAGGAGATTCTGGCGTCGATCCGTCGCATTATCGCCGACGACGAAGCCAAGCCCGCCGAACCGGCCCCGGCGCCCGCTGCTCCGCCGGCGAAACCTGCTGTCGTCACCAGCGCTCCGCCACCAGCTCCCAAGCCGGCCCCGGTACCCAAGGCGCCTGAAAAAGCCCCCGAGCCTGCAGCCACCAACAGCCAGGACGATATCGACGCGATGCTCGCGAGTTTCGACGCCGCGACGCCCGAACCGGAGACTTCTGCAGTGCCGTCGGCTGACGACGTGTTCGAACTCACCGACGAAATGGTGATTGCGGAGGACCCCGAGCCAGCGTTCCGGCGCGTGGAGCCTGCCGACGATCTCGAATTCGCCGAGGCTGCTGCAGCCAACACGCAGCCGCCGCGGTTCGACCCGCCGTCTTACGAGCCGCCGCCGCACGAACAGCCGGTGACGGCGCCGCAGATGATGTCGCCGTCCACTGCCTCGGCGGTGGAATCGGCCTTCCACTCGCTCGCGAATACCGTACTGAGCAACAATGCCCGTACCCTTGAGGATCTGGTCAAGGAGATGCTGCGGCCGATGCTGAAGTCTTGGCTCGACGATAATTTGCCGGGCCTCGTGGAGCGCATCGTGAAGGCCGAGATCGAGCGCGTCTCGCGCGGTGGAGGCCGCTAGGCCCCGTCGTTTGGACGGAAACAGGCCTTCGTTTGGCCCATTCCGGGCTTATATACCTGCCATCTGTTGACTTGCGCGTGCCCTGCGGGTTTTTAGCCCACAGGCATATTGATGGCATTTCCCGCGCCCAGCCTGATCTGCAAACCTCTGACTTGATTGCATCCGTCATGATCGAAAAGACCTATCAGCCCGCCGATATCGAAGCCCGCATCGCGGCTGCGTGGGAGAGCGAAGGCGCCTTCAAGGCCGGCCGGCCGGATCGCGCGAAGGCCGAACCCTATACGATCGTGATTCCGCCGCCGAACGTGACTGGCTCGCTGCATATGGGCCACGCACTCAACAACACGCTGCAGGACGTGCTCTGTCGTTTCGAACGTATGCGCGGCCGCGACGTGCTGTGGCAGCCCGGCACCGATCATGCCGGCATCGCGACGCAGATGGTCGTCGAACGGCAGCTGATGGAACGGCAGGAGCCCGGCCGTCGCGACATGGGGCGTGAGGCGTTCCTTGAGCGTGTCTGGAGGTGGAAGGCCGAGAGTGGCGGCACCATCGTCAACCAGCTGAAGCGCCTCGGTGCCTCCTGCGATTGGTCGCGTGAGCGTTTCACCATGGACGAAGGACTCTCCGAAGCCGTCATCAAGGTGTTCGTTCAGCTCTACCGAGAGGGCCTGATCTACAAGGACAAGCGCCTCGTCAATTGGGACCCGAAACTGCTCACTGCGATCTCCGATCTCGAAGTGCAGCAGGTCGAGGTCAAGGGCCATCTCTGGCATCTGCGCTATCCGATCGAGGGCAAGATCTTCAATCCGGAAGATCCGTCGAGCTTCATCGTTGTTGCGACCACGCGCCCAGAGACAATGTTGGGTGACAGCGGCGTGGCCGTGAATCCGGAAGACGAGCGCTACACCAGGCTGATCGGCAAGAAGGTCGTGCTGCCCCTGGTCGGCCGCCTAATCCCCATCGTCGGCGACGAATATTCCGACCCTGAGAAGGGTTCGGGCGCAGTGAAGATCACGCCGGCGCACGACTTCAACGACTTCGAAGTCGGCAACCGTCACGGCCTCGCGCGCATCAATATCCTCGATATCGAAGGCAAGCTCGCGCTCGCCGACAACGAGGACTATCTGCGCGGACTTCCCGAGGGATCGTCGCAGCTCGTCGAGGAACTGCACGGCATGGAGCGCTTCGCGGCCCGCAAAGCCATCGTGCAGCGGCTCGAAGATTTCGGCTTCCTCGAAAAGATCGAGCCGAACGTCCACATGGTCCCGCATGGCGACCGTTCGAACGTCGTCATCGAGCCATTTCTCACCGATCAATGGTATGTCGACGCCAAGACCATGGCGCAGCCGGCGATCGCCGCAGTGCGCACCGGCGCAACCGAGTTCGTGCCGAAGAACTGGGAAAAGACCTACTACGAATGGATGGAGAACATCCAGCCATGGTGTATCTCGCGCCAGCTGTGGTGGGGCCATCAGATCCCGGCGTGGTACGGTCCGGACGGCAAGGTGTTCGTCGCCGAGACCGAAGAGGAAGCCGTTGCGAATGCGCTCGGCTACTACGTCGAGCAGGAAGTCATTACGGAAGAGCAGGGCCATGACATGGCGCTCGATCCGGATCTGCGCGCCGGCTTCATCACCCGCGATGAGGACGTGCTCGACACCTGGTTCTCGTCGGCGCTGTGGCCGTTCTCGACGCTCGGCTGGCCGCAGACCGACGAAGACGTGAAGCGCTACTATCCGACCAACGTGCTCGTCACCGGTTTCGACATCATCTTCTTCTGGGTCGCCCGCATGATGATGATGGGCATGCACTTCATGAAAGAAGTGCCGTTCCCGACCGTCTACATCCACGCCCTCGTTCGTGACGAGAAGGGTGCCAAGATGTCGAAGTCGAAGGGCAACGTCATCGATCCCTTGAACCTGATCGACCAGTTCGGCGCCGACGCGCTGCGCTTCACGCTGGCGGCGATGGCCGCTCAGGGCCGCGACATCAAGCTCGCAACCTCACGCGTCGAAGGCTATCGCAATTTCGCAACCAAGCTGTGGAACGCCTGCCGCTTCGCAGAAATGAACGAATGCGTGCTGCCGGCCGGCTTCGATCCGACCGCGGCGAAGGAAGTGCTCAACCGCTGGATCGCCCACGAGACCGTGAAGGCGACGCGGGAAGTGACCGAGGCCATCGAGGCCTATCGCTTCAACGATGCGGCCGGCGCTGCCTATCGGTTCGTCTGGAATGTGTATTGCGACTGGTATCTCGAACTCGCAAAGCCCTTTATGATGGGCGAGGACGGACCGGCCAAGGCCGAGACCCGTGCCATGGTCGCCTGGGCGCGGGACGAGATTCTAAAACTGCTGCACCCGTTCATGCCCTTCATCACCGAAGAGCTGTGGGCGGTCACCGCCAAGCGCGACAGCCTGCTGGTGCTGACGCCGTGGTCGCGCAAGGCGCGGGGCATCACCCGCGAGCAGGAAGCTCTGATCGTCGCCACCGCAGCCAGCGATCCGATGGTTGCGCCGATCCTGCTCAGCGATCCCAAGGAAGCCCCGGTCGATTTTGAGGACGATGCCGCCGAAGCGGAGATCGGCTGGGTTGTCGATCTCATCACTGTCGTGCGTTCACTGCGCGCCGAGATGAATATTGCCCCGGCCACGCTGACACCGCTGGTGCTGGTCGCGGCTTCTGCCGAGACGCAGGCTCGCGCGCAGCGCTGGAATGACGTCATCAAGCGCCTCGCTCGCCTTGGCGATATCTCGTTTGCGGACAAGGCACCGGAAGGCACTGTTCAGCTCATCGTCCGCGGTGAAGTCGCCGGTCTGCCGCTCAAGGGCCTGATCGATGTCGTCGCCGAACAGGCGCGGCTGGAAAAGGAACTCACCAAGGCGGAAGGTGACATCAAGCGCGCGGATGCGAAGCTGTCCAACGAGAAGTTCGTGGCCAATGCGGCGGAAGAGGTCGTCGAGGAAGAGCGCGAGAAGCGCGCGGCGGCCGAAGCGCGCAAGGCCAAAGTGCTGGAAGCGATCGAGCGGCTGAAGGTGATGTCGTAACGGTCGTCAAACTCTCAATGTCATCCCCGCGAAAGCGGGGATCCAGTCAACACCGGCGCCTGTGTTCTACGCGCCGTCAGCGTTTACTGGATCGCTCGGTCAAGCCGGGCGATGACAACGGAGAGAAGTGCGCTTCCTGCTTTCCGAATGGCTTGCTCAAATACTTCGACCCCCGCAAGCCATAGCGCCACGGCAGTTCTACAGCTTTGGTAATCCCGATCCTGATCCCCGCGACCACATCCGGCACTTCCGTCCGCGCATGTAGCGCGATCGGTGGTTTGTCCAGCGCCAGACCGTTATGCGCGATGCTGATCCCGAGCGCCTGGCACAGTTTGCCCGGCCCGGAGCACAGCATCCGTTCATCCTCCAGTCCGCGCCGCTTGCGCATCTCGTCCAGTCGGAATGTCGGCCGCAATGCCCGGATCAGCACGGCGCTTGCCGAGCCTTCGGCCTCGCAGACGAAATTCACACACCAGTGGATGCCATAGGAACGATAGACATAGGCATAGCCCGCCGGCCCGAACATGATCCGGTTGCGCGGTGTCGGGCCATTGAATGAATGCGCCGCCGGGTCGGTGTGGTGATAGGCCTCGACCTCGACGATCTCACCGCCGATGCTGTCCACCAGCAGAGTCGCCCCGATCAGGTCCGGTGCGACCTCGTGGACGCTGCGGTCAAAGAACGTACGATTCAGTGCTTTGCCTAGTTTGTGGACGTTTTGGTCGGATTTTCGGGCCATTCTCATGCGATATGCTTGAATGCAGAGCCGGGACGGGCGAGGGCGGGTTGCGGGCACGCGCCCGGCGGATTACCTAGGACATTGTACAGAACGGACAATTCATGGTCGTCGTCCTCGATACCGTATCATCATCCCAGGTTCGCCCGCGCCACCCGGAAAAGGTGAATCGGCCGGATAATTTTTCGCCGCAGAAGCCGGACTGGATCCGCGTGCGCGCGCCGACCAGCCGTGGCTATAGCGATACCCGCAAGATCGTCAAAGAGAACGGTCTCGTCACCGTCTGCGAGGAAGCCGGCTGCCCGAATATCGGCGAGTGCTGGCAGAAGAAGCACGCCACCTTCATGATCATGGGTGACACCTGCACCCGTGCCTGTGCCTTCTGCAACGTCAAGACCGGCATGCCGAATGCGCTCGATGCCAACGAGCCCGCCCATGTCGCCGAAGCCGTGCGCAAGCTCGGCCTCGAGCATGTGGTCATCACCTCGGTGGACCGCGACGATCTCGCCGATGGCGGTGCCGAGCACTTTGCCCAGGTCATCCGCGCCATCCGCGCGGCATGCCCGACCACCACGATCGAGATCCTGACGCCGGACTTCCTCCGCAAGCCGGGCGCGCTCGAAGTCGTCGTCGCGGCAAAACCCGACGTGTTCAACCACAATCTCGAAACCGTGCCGTCGCGCTATCTCACGGTTCGGCCGGGCGCGCGCTACTTCCATTCGCTGCGCCTGCTGCAGCGGGTGAAGGAGCTCGATCCGACCATCTTCACGAAGTCCGGCATCATGGTTGGCCTCGGCGAGGAGCGGCCGGAAGTGCTGCAGGTGATGGACGACATGCGGTCGGCCGAGATCGACTTCCTCACCATCGGCCAATATCTGCAGCCCACGCGAAAACATCATGTGGTGTCGCGCTATGTGACCCCGGATGAATTCGCGGGCTATGAAAAGGTCGCCTACACCAAGGGATTCCTGATGGTATCGGCCAGCCCGCTGACGCGCTCGTCGCATCATGCCGGCGAGGATTTTGCCAAGCTCAAGGCAGCGCGCGAAGCCATCGCGCGCTGAGTGATCGAGAATGCCGAGATTTGCCAATAAGCGCCGGGTGCGCCACAGCGCACCGCAGATGTTCGACCTTGTGGCCGATGTCGAGCGCTACCCGGAATTCGTCCCGCTCTGCAAGGCGCTGAAAATCCGCCAGCGCACGCAAAATGCCGATGGCACCGAAGTCATCGTTGCCGACATGACGGTGTCGTTCAAGCTGGTGCAGGAAAGCTTTACGAGCAAGGTCACGCTCGACCGCGCCAATCTGAAGATCCTGGTCGAATATCTGCGCGGCCCGTTCAGCAATCTCGAGAACCGCTGGACCTTCGAGCCGAAGGGCGAGGCCGAATGCGATGTCGGCTTCTTCATCAGCTACGAATTTAAAAGCCGCATGCTCGCGATGCTGATGGGCTCGATGTTCGACGCGGCGTTCCAGCGCTTTGCTGCGGCGTTTGAGAAGCGGGCGGACGAAGTTTATAAACCGCAGCGCGCTTAACTCCGTCCCTCATGGTGAGGAGGCCTAGCGGCGCAATTGCGCCGCTGACAGCACCGTCTCGAACCATGAGATGTTGGAGCTCCGTTGCCATCCTTCGAGACGCTGCTACGCGGCTCCTCAGGATGAGGGTGGAGTTGGACTATTCTGCTTTCGGTTTCGGCTTAACTGGCTTTTTCACCGGCCTTGTCGCCGCCTTGCGTCGTGGCGAGCGCGCCACGCGCGTACGCACGCTGCTCGCGAGCTCACGTTTCTTCGCTGGCTGCTGCGGCCCGCGGGCCAACTCCATCAGCATGCGCAGCGCTTCCAGCACCGAGCGTTGCCGGACGGCGCTACGACCGATCGCGCCGAACCGGCATTCCTTGTTGACGATCCGTCCGTCGCGCGCAGCCACCGCGAAATGCACGAGACCCACAGGCTTGCCTGGCGTCGCACCGCCGGGACCGGCGATGCCGGTGATCGACACAGCGAGGTCGACATCGGCTTCTTCCAGCGCGCCGACCGCCATCTGGATCGCGGTCTCCTTGCTGACCGCGCCAAAGCTTTCCAGCGTCGTCGCCTTGACGCCAAGCATCTTGCGCTTGGCATCGTTGGAATAGGTGACGAAGCCGCGGTCGATCACATCGGACGAGCCGGGGATTTCCGTTAGTGCGCCAGCGACGAGACCGCCGGTACAGGATTCTGCTGTCGCGATGGTGAGCTTGCGGCTGCGGCAAAGATCGAGCAGCGCGCGGGAGAGGGCTCGTGCGTCGCTGCCGGCCATGTCAATCCACCCAGGGCAAGCGGATCGTAGCAGCAGCGGTCGCTGCGATGCCTTCCTCGCGGCCGGTGAATCCGAGCTTCTCGCTGGTCGTCGCCTTCACGGCCACGCGCGACACCGGCGCGCCGGAGATTTCGCTGATGCGCGTGCGCATCGCGTCGCGCAGCGGACCGATCTTCGGCCGCTCGCAGATCAGCGTCACTTCGAGATTGGCGATCTTGCCGCCACGCGCGGTGACGCGGCCGACAGCGTATTCCAGAAACTTGTCGGACGCTGCCCCCTTCCATTGCGGATCGCTCGGCGGGAAGTGCGAGCCGATATCCCCGTCAGCCAGCGCGCCGAGGATCGCATCCACCAGCGCATGCAGGCCGACATCGCCGTCGGAGTGAGCAAGGAAGCCGCGCGTATGCGGCACGCGGACGCCGCAGATCATCAGGTGATCGCCATCGCCGAACGCGTGCACGTCATAGCCCGTGCCCATGCGTATATCACCGAGCGAGGCGGCAAGGCGGGCTTCTTCGCGGGAAAAATCTTCGGGAGTCGTAAGCTTCATATTTGCAGGATCGCCTTCAAAGGTCGCCACGGTCAATCCCGCCCATTCGGCGAGCGCGGCATCGTCGGTGAAATCGTCACGTCCCTCAGCTGCGGCACGACGATGCGCCGCGAGGATGACATCGAAACGAAAGGCTTGTGGCGTCTGTGCGATGCGCAGCTTCGCACGTTCCGGCGTCGCTTCCACATGGCCGTCGCCGTTTACGACCTTGATCGTATCGACCACCGGCGCTGTGGGTACCGCAGCCCCAGTGATCTGGGCGGCGGCAATCGCGCGTTCGATAACACCGGCGGTGACGAACGGTCGGGCCGCGTCATGAATCAGCACAATGTCCGGCGCCAGGTCGGCCAGCGCTTCGAGGCCAGCATGGACGGATGCCTGGCGAGTCGCGCCGCCATTGGCGGGAGGCCGATACTCAAGACCTGAGACCGCCTCGTTGAACAGGGCGACATCGTCGGGGTTGGTAATCGGTTGTACCGCGAACACCTGTGAATGCCCGCAAAACGGCTCCATGGCGCGGGCAATCACCGGACGACCGCCGATGGTGCGATACTGCTTCGGACCGCCACCTCCGGCGCGCAATCCGCGGCCGGCGGCGACGATGATGGCAGCGGTTTTCGGTGATTTTGTCATCAGACTCAGGTGATTAAGGGGTAAGCGTTTGTCGCACAGCCCTTAGCACCGGCCATGCCGAAAAACAGTAGGTTTGGGTGGGCATGACGCATAAACGTGCATTGCTGCGCTGCACTTGCAAAGTTGTTGGCTTTGGCTAATGTGTAGGCATGACGATTGACTGCACAACAAATGTGCGCATACTGCGCTCGGTCGCCGCAACGCTGCGGGGACGAGCATCATGAGCAGGCCTGTGAAGCCGGACGCATCATACAGCAAGCGATTGAAGATTGGTGAGGTGGAAATCGCCAACCGGGTCGTTCTTGCGCCGATGTCAGGCGTTACGGATGCCCCGTTTCGCCGCCTGACCGCCGAGCTTGGCGCCGGCCTCGTGGTTTCTGAAATGACCGCCAGTGACGATCTGGTCAATGGCCGCCCGATGTCGGTACTCCGCTGCGAGGCCACCGGGATCGGCCCGCATGTGGTCCAGCTCGCCGGATGCGAGGCGCATTGGATGGCTGAAGGGGCCCGCATTGCCGAGGGCGGCGGGGCCGATGTCATCGACATCAATATGGGCTGCCCGGCGCGGCATGTGACCGGTGGTCAGTCCGGTTCGGCGCTGATGCGCGATCTCGATCATGCACTGAAGCTGATCGAAGCCACCATCTCAGCGGTCAAAGTCCCCGTGACGCTGAAGATGCGCCTCGGCTGGGACGATCGCTCGATGAATGCTCCTGAACTCGCGCGCCGTGCGGAGGAGGCGGGTGTACAGCTCATCACCGTGCACGGCCGCACGCGCTGCCAGTTCTACAAGGGGGACGCCAATTGGGACGCCGTGCGTCCGGTGAAGGACGCGGTGAGCGTTCCGGTCGTCGTCAATGGCGACATCACCTCCTACGACAAGGCCGTCTGCGCATTGGAGGCCTCCGGTGCCGATGCGGTGATGGTGGGCCGCGGCGCCTATGGGCAGCCCTGGCTGCCCGGACAGATCGGTCGCCAGCTCCAGACCGGCGTTGCGGAAACAGCGCCGACTCTCCAGCAGCAACTCGGTTACATCTGCGCGCTCTACGATCACATCTGTCGTCACTACGGTTTGCGCATAGGCCTTCGCCATGCGCGGAAACATCTCGGCTGGGCGCTCGATGCAGCCGCCGCCACCTCAGGTGCCTCGGTTGAAAAGCTGAAGCTTTGGCGTCGGGCTATCCTTACCTCTGAAGATCCGATCGGTGTTCAGCGTGCCTTGAACGAGGCTTTCGACGATTTCGCATGGAGTGCCGCCGCATGAGCGCCGCAGAGTATCGCCGCCCGGCTCCGGCCGACAGTGAGGCCATTCTCAATGCACTGCCGCACCCGATCATCGTGATCGCGCCGGACGGCAAGATCGTCGATGCCAACATGGCGGCGGAATCTTTTTTCGACATTTCCGCCCAGTTCCTGCGCCGGCAATCTCTGAAAGAGCTGGTGCCGTTCGGCAGCCCCCTGCTGGCGCTGATCGATCAGGTTCGAACAGCCAATTCGCCGGTGAACGAATACAAGGTCGATCTTGGTACGCCGCGCATCGGTGGCGATCGCCAGGTCGATCTGCATGTGGCTCCGCTCACCGAGCGGCCCGGTCATATCGTTGTCATGCTGCAGGAACGGACCATCGCCGACAAGATGGATCGCCAGCTCACCCATCGCAGCGCCGCACGTTCGGTGATCGCACTTGCCGCCATGCTGGCGCATGAGATCAAAAATCCGCTCTCGGGCATCCGCGGCGCGGCGCAACTGCTTGAACAACAGGCTTCCACCGAAGACCGCATGCTGACGCGACTGATCACCGACGAGGCGGATCGTATCGTCACCTTGGTGGATCGCATGGAAGTGTTCGGTGACGAGCGCCCGGTGGCGCGCGGACCGGTCAACATCCACTCCGTGCTGGATCACGTGAAGCGCCTCGCGCAGTCCGGGTTCGCGCGAAATATTCGTTTCATCGAGGATTACGATCCCTCGTTGCCGCCGGTGCTCGCCAACCAGGATCAACTGATCCAGGTCTTCCTCAACCTGGTGAAGAACGCTGCCGAAGCCATTGTCGATCTCGGCTCCGACGGCGAGATCCAGTTGACCACCGCATTCCGTCCCGGCGTACGCCTCTCGGTGCCCGGCAAGAAGTCACGCGTGTCGTTGCCGCTGGAATTCTGCGTGAAGGACAACGGCCCCGGCGTTCCCGAAGATCTGCTGCCGAATCTGTTCGATCCCTTCGTCACAACCAAACCGACCGGAAGCGGCCTGGGTCTTGCATTGGTGGCGAAGATCATTGGCGATCACGGCGGGATCATCGAGTGTGAATCCCAACCACGAAAGACGACCTTCCGCGTGCTGCTGCCGATGTTCAATCCAGCAAAGACCTTAGACCCGGGCAGTGACGATGAGAGCGCATCGTCCGGCTCGCAGAATTAAGACGAGGACTAACGATGCCTGCAGGAAGTATTCTGGTTGCGGATGACGATACGGCGATCCGCACGGTCCTCAATCAGGCGCTGTCGCGCGCGGGATACGAGGTGCGCCTTACCGGCAACGCCGCCACGCTGTGGCGCTGGGTGAGTCAGGGCGAGGGCGATCTCGTCATCACCGACGTGGTGATGCCGGACGAGAACGCGTTCGATCTGCTCCCGCGTATCAAGAAGATGCGGCCCAATCTGCCCGTCATCGTCATGAGCGCGCAGAATACCTTCATGACCGCCATCCGCGCGTCGGAGCGGGGCGCCTATGAATATCTGCCGAAACCGTTCGACCTGAAGGAACTGATCGCCATCGTCGGCCGCGCGCTCGCCGAACCAAAGGAACGCGTCGCCAGCAATGACGACGATGGCGAGTTCGACTCGATCCCGCTGGTTGGCCGTTCGCCGGCAATGCAGGAAATCTACCGCGTTCTCGCCCGCCTGATGCAGACCGACCTCACGGTGATGATTTCCGGCGAGTCCGGCACCGGCAAGGAGCTTGTCGCCCGCGCGCTGCACGACTACGGCAAGCGTCGCAACGGCCCCTTCGTTGCGGTCAATATGGCGGCGATCCCGCGCGACCTCATCGAGTCCGAGCTGTTCGGTCACGAGCGCGGCGCGTTCACCGGCGCCAATGCCCGTGCTACCGGCCGGTTCGAACAGGCTGAAGGCGGCACGCTGTTTCTCGACGAAATCGGCGACATGCCGATGGAGGCGCAGACGCGTCTTCTCCGCGTGCTGCAGCAGGGCGAATACACCACGGTCGGCGGTCGGACCCCGATCAAGACCGACGTCCGCATCGTTGCCGCGTCGAACAAGGACCTGCGCATCCTGATCCAGCAGGGGCTGTTCCGCGAAGACCTGTTCTTCCGCCTCAACGTCGTGCCGCTGCGTCTGCCGCCGCTGCGCGAGCGCATCGAGGATCTGCCGGACCTGATCCGTCATTTCTTCGCGCTGGCCGAGAAGGATGGCCTGCCGCCCAAGAAGCTCGACGCCCTCGCGCTCGAACGCATGAAGCAGCATCGCTGGCCGGGCAATGTCCGCGAACTCGAGAACCTCGCTCGCCGTCTGGCCGCGCTCTATCCGCAGGACGTCATCACCGGTCCGGTCATCGATGGCGAGCTTGCGCCGCCCGCTGTGGTCTCGGGTGGTAACGCGCCGACCACCGTGGATAACCTGGGTGGAGCCGTGGAGGTCTATCTGTCCTCGCACTTCTCCAGCTTCCCGAACGGCGTGCCGCCACCGGGTCTCTATCACCGCATCCTGCGCGAGATCGAAGTGCCGCTGCTCACTGCCGCGCTGGCGGCCACCCGCGGCAACCAGATCCGCGCCGCCGATCTGCTCGGCCTCAACCGCAACACGCTGCGAAAGAAGATTCGGGATCTCGATATCCAAGTCTATCGGACGGGGGGGTAGCAAAGCTCTCCGGCCCTCATCTTGAGGAGCCGCGCAGCGGCATCTCGAGGATGGCTGCGGGCTCAGGAGCTCGGCCATCTTCATGGCTGGAGACAGCGCTCCGCGCCTCTTCACCATGGGGCGGAGGTTGGTGGCACCAAAATCTGCCGGCGAGACACCCGATCAAACCCATTCTCGACTTTTCACTGCTGAAACGGTGAATTTATCCGACTTGCGCAATCCGCGGCTGTTCTACGCCGCGGATTTGTCGTAATTGGGCAACATTGTTGTATGATTGCATCACTGCGCGGCAGGTACCACCCGAGCCCGTGCAATCGCGGCTTGCTCAGCAAAATCCCGGAATGACGAACGCAGAGACGTCGGCTCCAGTCTTCGAACCATCGGTATTCGAGTCGCGCAGACCTCTGCGCCGGCTGTTCGTGCCCGTGGCCGTGGGAATGGCGCTGCTGTCGGCCTGCCTTACCTTCCTCGTCCTCAACGGCCTGACGCCGATCGCTCCGACCCACCTGGTGGTCGTCTCCTTCCTGCTGATCAACGCCGCCACCGTCTTGCTGCTGGTGCTGATCATCGCTCGGGAAATCTGGAAAGTCGTGCAGGCGCGGCGCCGGGGCAGGGCGGCTGCCCGCCTGCATGTCCAGATCGTCAGCCTGTTCTCGGTCATTGCCGTCCTCCCGGCTGTGCTGGTCTCGATCGTCGCCAATGTCACCCTGGACCGCGGCCTCGACCGGCTGTTCTCCGGCCCGACCAAGGCCGTCATTGGTAATTCCATGACGGTGGCGCGCGCCTATGTGAACGAGCACGCGCAACTCATCGGCGGTGACATTCTCGGCATGGCCGATGATCTCGCCCGCATCCAGCCGCTGTTCTATCAGGACCGCGGTACCTTCCGCTCGCTGATGCTGGCCAATGCCAAGGCGCGCAACCTTCCTGGCGCGATGCTGATTGACAAGGATCGCAACGTCATCGAGCCCGATCTGCCCGGGGTGAGGCCGGAATTCGAGCCGCCGCCCGCAGACTTTCTGGTCAATGTCGGCAATAGCGAGCCGGCGATTACCATCATCCCCGATGGCAATTATGTCGCTGCCGTCATCAAGCTGCGCGCGTTCGAGAACATGTATCTCTATGTCGCGCGCAAACTCGATCCGCGCGTGGTCGCACAGATGGCGCAGACCCAGGCCAGCGTAGCCGACTATACCGAGCTGGAATCCCGTCGCCTCGGCATCCAGATCGCCTTCGGCCTGATGTTCACCGTCATCGCATTGACGGTGCTGATGTCCGCGGTGCTGATCGGCCTCAATTTCTCGAACTGGCTGGTGGCCCCGATCCGCCGTCTGGTCAGCGCGGCCAATATGGTCTCCACGGGCGACCTCCATGTGCAGGTGCCGGTGATCCAGTCGGAAGGCGATCTCGCGCATCTCGGCGAGACGTTCAACAAGATGACCTCCGAGCTGCGCAGCCAGCGCGACGAACTCGTTTCGGCGTCCGATGTCATCGACAGCCGCCGTCGTTTCATCGAGGCGGTGCTGTCTTCCGCCAGTGCCGGCATCATCGGCGTCGATGGCTCAAATGTTATCGGCATTCTCAACCGCTCGGCGGAGAAGCTGGTCGGCCACTCGGAGTCCGAAGTCCTCGGCCATCCCCTGCACGAGATCATTCCCGAGCTCGACGAACTCATGCAGAATGCCCGAGAGAGTTCGCAGCGGCTGGTACAGGGACAGATCACCATCGATCGCGAGGGGCGCGAGCGCAATCTGTCGGTTCGCATCTCGGCCGAACAGACCAGCCAATCACGCGACAGCTACATCATTACCCTCGACGATATCACGGAACTCGTTTCTGCGCAGCGCACCTCGGCCTGGGCCGACGTCGCGCGCCGTATCGCGCATGAGATCAAGAACCCGCTGACGCCGATCCAGCTTTCGGCCGAACGCATCAAGCGCAAGTTCGGCAAGGTCATCACCGATGACAAACAGATCTTCGAGCAGTGCACCGACACCATCGTGCGTCAGGTCGAGGACATTCGTCGCATGGTGGATGAATTCTCGCGCTTTGCCCGTATGCCAAAGCCAGTGATCGAAGGCGAGGACGTTGCCGACACGGTGCGTCAGGCCGTGTTCCTGATGCGCGTCGGTCATCCGGAACTCGATATCAATGCCGAGATCAAGGAAGAGCCGCTGAAGGCACAGTTCGATCGTCGTCTGATCTCGCAAGCTCTTACCAACATCATCAAGAATGCGACCGAGGCTATCGAAGCAGTGCCTTCGGAAGAGCTCGGCAAAGGCCGCATTGATGTCACAGCGTTCAGCGAGAATGGCCAGATCGTGATCGACGTGGTCGATAATGGCATCGGTTTGCCGACCACCAATCGTTCGCGTCTGCTCGAGCCCTATGTAACGACACGCGAGAAAGGCACGGGCCTGGGCCTCGCCATTGTCGGCAAGGTGCTCGAGGACCACGGTGGCGGCATCGAACTTGGCGATGCATCCGCTATCCGGCCTGGCCAGCGCGGCGCCTGGATGCGGCTGCGTTTCGCTATCGCCGGACACAAGCCCGATATGGAGAAGGGCGACGCGAAAGCAGCGCTCGCTAAAGATTCGAAGATCGAAGCCGTCACCGGCAGTTGACCATAAGAAACGTGACCAGGATTTTTTGACCCATGGCAAATGATATTCTGATCGTCGACGACGAAGCCGACATTCGTGATCTCGTTGCAGGCATTCTGGAGGATGAGGGTTTCACGACGCGGACTGCGCGCGACAGCGACAGTGCGCTCAATGAAATCTCCAACCGGCGTCCCAATCTCGTCTTTCTCGACATCTGGCTGCAGGGCAGCAAGCTCGATGGTTTGCAACTGCTCGAGCAGGTGAAGAAGGACAATCCGGATCTGCCGGTGGTGATGATCTCTGGTCACGGCAATATCGAAACCGCCGTCGCTGCCATCAAGCGCGGCGCCTATGACTTCATCGAGAAGCCATTCAAGGCGGATCGCCTGATCCTTGTCGCGACGCGCGCGCTGGAGACTTCGCGTCTCAAACGCGAGGTCCGCGAGCTCAAGCAGATGGCGCCGATCGCCAGCAAGCTCACCGGCCGTTCCGCGGCGATGAACCAGCTCCGCCAGACCATCGACCGCGCCGCCAAGGCCAACAGCCGCATCCTTATCGTCGGTCCCTCCGGCGCCGGCAAGGAGCTCGCAGCACGCACGCTGCACGCCTCGTCGTCCCGCGCCAATGGTCCCTTCGTGGTGATCAATGCTGCGGCCATCACGCCGGAACGCATGGAGCTGGAGCTGTTCGGCACCGAACAGAGCAATGGCGAGCAGCAGCGCAAGGCCGGCGCGCTTGAGGAGGCCCATGGCGGCACGCTGTTTATCGACGAGATCGGCGATCTCCCGCGCGAGACCCAGAACAAGATTCTTCGCGTGCTTGTCGATCAAACCTTTATGCGGGCAGGGGGCACGACCAAAGTCAGCGTCGACGTCCGCATCATTTCGTCGACGGCGCGGAATCTTGAAGAGGAGATCGCTGCCGGCACCTTCCGCGAAGATCTCTATCACCGCCTGTCGGTCGTGCCGATCCGCGTCCCGCCGCTGTCCGAGCATCGCGAGGACATTCCGGAGTTGATCGAGTTCTTCATGGAGCAGATCTCGGCCAATACCGGTTTGCCCAAGCGTCAGATCGGTCAGGACGCCATGGCCGTGCTGCAGTCCCACGTCTGGCCCGGGAATGTCCGCCAGCTCCGCAACAATGTCGAGCGTGTGATGATCCTCGCCGGCGGCGGGCCGGAGGTCATCATCACGGCCGACATGCTTCCGCAGGATGTGGGCTCCATGGTGCCGTCGATGCCGACTTCGAACAACGGCGAGCACATCATGGGCCTGCCGCTGCGCGAGGCCCGCGAGGTGTTCGAACGCGATTACCTGATTGCGCAGATCAGCCGTTTCTCGGGTAACATCTCGCGCACCGCCGAATTCGTCGGCATGGAGCGCTCGGCTCTGCATCGCAAACTGAAAGCGCTCGGCGTGGGGTAAAACGCCGAGCCCATGCTGATCGTCGCCCGTGGCAGGCTCCGCCGAGGGGTTGCTCCGGCGCTTTGCGCCTTCGCTCTACCCATCCTGCGGGATGGTGTTTGTGTTATAGATCCCACGAAACAACAAACCGGAATCCGCCACCATGTCGCGCATCGCCTATGTCAACGGCCTCTACCAGCACCTCAGCGATGCCGCTGTGAACGTCGAGGACCGCGGCTACCAATTCGCCGACGGCGTCTATGAGGTTTGCGAGATCATCGGCGGCAAAATGGTCGATTTTCCCCGCCATATGGCGAGGCTGGAACGCTCGCTGGGCGAACTGCGCATCGCCATGCCGATGGCGCTGACCTCGCTCAAGGTCATCATGCAGGAGGTCGTTCGCCGTAACCGCATCAATTACGGTATCGTCTATCTGCAGGTCACCCGCGGCGTTGCCCATCGCGACCATGGCTTCCCGTCGCCCGAGGTAAAGCCGAGCGTGGTCGTCACCGCCAAGTCGCTGAACTTCGCGAAGAACCAGGCGGCTGCCGAACGCGGCGTAAAAGTCATCACCACGGCCGAGAACCGCTGGCCGCGCGTGGATATCAAGAGCGTCGGTCTGCTGCCCAACGTGCTTGCTCGCCAGGAGGCTCGCGACAAAGGGGCCTATGAGGCCTGGTATGTCGACGCGGACGGCTTCGTGACCGAAGGCGCATCCTGCAATGCCTGGATCATCACCAAGGACGGCAAGGTGGTCACCAAGAGTGCCGAGCGTGGCATCCTGTCTGGCATCACCCGTGCGGTTCTGGTCGAGGTTCTGGCCTCTCTCCAGCTCAAGCTCGAGGAGCGGAACTTTACGCCGGAGGAGGCGGCCAATGCCGCAGAAGCCTTCGTATCCTCGGCGAGTCAGATCGTCATGCCGGTGATCGCCATTGATGGAAAGAGCATTGGCGACGGTAAACCGGGACCGACTGCACTCCGTCTGCGCCAGGAATTCCATAAATTTGCGGACATTGGCTGAGGTTTGCTGCCTTTCTAGGCAGGTTTTCCGTGTGGCGGCTTGCCTTCACACGCCGTCTGCCGTCTAATTGCAGCGCTGTGCGCCCCGAGGGGGATCTTTGGGCGATGCAGCGGCCAGGCAATAACCCGGAAAAGAGGGCAGGCCCGGCGCAATAAAAGCAACAAAACAGACACAACAGACTGCGGGATTAAGAAAAATGGCGGCAGACCGCGCACAAAATCTACAGGACACCTTCCTCAACCACGTTCGCAAGACCAAGACCCCCCTGACGATCTTCCTCGTGAACGGCGTCAAATTGCAGGGTATCGTCACCTGGTTCGACAATTTCTGTCTTCTGCTCCGCCGCGACGGTCACTCGCAGCTGGTGTATAAGCATGCGATCTCGACCATCATGCCGGGCGCGCCGATCCAGTTGTTCGAAGGCGGCGAAGAGGCCTGAGCGAACGCTTAAGAGACGCTTGATTGGAATTTCGTAGCTTCGAAGGCAATGCTGCCGACCGTCCCACGGCCGGCAGCGAATCGACCGGCCGCGTTCTCGTGGTCGGCCCTTATTTGCGCGAGCGCCGCGGTGATGCCGAGGCGGCAGCCTATGCGCACATCCGCGACACCGATGCGCGCCTCGAAGAGGCGGTGGGACTCGCGCGCGCCATCGATCTCGATGTGATCGAGGCCGTCGCCGCGCCGCTCAGCCAGATCCGCCCGGCCACCTATCTCGGCAAGGGCAAGGTCGAGGAGATCGCCGGCCTCATCGCCGCGAACGAGATCGGCATCGTGGTGATGGACTGCGCGCTGTCGCCGATCCAGCAGCGCAATCTGGAAAAGGAGTTGAAGGCCAAGGTGCTCGACCGCACCGGCCTCATTCTCGAAATCTTCGGCCGCCGTGCAAAAACGAAAGAGGGCACGCTGCAGGTCGAGCTCGCGCATCTCAACTATCAGCGCAGTCGTCTGGTGCGGTCGTGGACCCATCTGGAGCGTCAGCGCGGCGGCTTCGGCTTCATGGGCGGTCCCGGCGAAACGCAAATTGAAGCGGACCGCCGCATGATCGGCGAGCGCATCACGCGGCTCGAAAACGATCTCAAGAAAGTGCAGGCGACACGCCGGCTGCATCGCGCCGGCCGCCGGCGCGTGCCGTATCGTGTCGTCGCGCTGGTTGGTTACACCAATGCCGGCAAGTCCACGCTGTTCAATCGCCTGACGCGCGCCGATGTGCAAGCCGAGGACATGCTGTTCGCGACCCTCGATCCGACGTTGCGTGCGCTGACGCTGCCCCATGGCGGCAAGGCGATGCTGTCCGACACTGTCGGCTTCATCTCCAATCTGCCAACCCAGCTCGTGGCAGCGTTTCGCGCCACACTGGAAGAGGTGCTCGAAGCTGATATCATCCTGCACGTGCGCGACATCTCGCATGAAGATGCTGAAGCGCAGCAGAGCGATGTCGACAATGTGTTGCGCCAGCTCGGTATCGACATCGATGCCGGCGCGCGTATCCTCGAAGTCTGGAACAAGATCGACCGTTTTGACGCGGAGCAGCGGGAGAACCTCGCGAACATTGCCGCGCGAAAACCGGCGGACAATCCGGTCTTCATGGTCTCGGCCGTGACGGGCGAGGGCGTCACTGAACTCCTCACCGCCATCGAGGACCGTCTTGCATCGACCCGTGTCACCCTCGACCTCTCCGTCGACGCATCGGACGGTGCCGGCGTCAGCTGGCTGCATCGCAACGCCGAGGTGCTTGCGAAGGAACTGCATGACGGCCATTTCGACATGACCGTCCGCGTGGATGAGACCAAGCGCGATGTGGTGATCAGCAAATTCGGAGCGGTTCTGCACGAGGCGGAGTAAAGCTACGCCCCTCATCCTGAGGAGCCGCGCAGCGGCATCTCGAAGGATGGCGGCAAACTCAGAAGCCCGGCCAATTCATGGTTCGAGACGGCGCTTCGCGCCTCCTCACCATGCGGGATGGAGTTGTTTGAAGGACGGCGTTACTTCCCCTTCGCCTCGTTCCAAAGCGCGTCCATCTCCTCCAGCGATGCCTCCCCCAGCGTACGCCCCTTCGCCCGCAGCGCCTGCTCGATATACGCAAATCGCCTCTCGAATTTCACATTGGTCCCGCGCAGCGCCATTTCTGGATCGGCCTTCACATGCCGTGCGAGGTTCACCAGCGCGAACATCAGGTCGCCGGTCTCTTCCGCGATGTGATCCTGATCGCCGCGCTCCAGCGCCGCCTCAATCTCGTCGGCCTCCTCGCGGATCTTCGCCAGCACCGCGCGCGGATCGTTCCAGTCGAAGCCGACCGTGGAGGCCTTGGCCTGCAGCGCCATAGCCTGCGCCAGCGCCGGTTGGCTAGCCTTGACGCTCGCCAGCAGCGAGAGGGGGGCGGCGGCATCCTCGCCGCGCCGCGCCGCGCGCTCGGCCTTCTCCTCGGCCTTGATGCGGTCCCAGACGCCTTTCACGTGGCTAGAAGTGACGTTTCCATCTGCATCCGCAAAGACATGCGGATGCCGACGGATCATCTTCTTGGTGATCGTCATCACCACATCGCCGAAATCGAAGGCGCCACGTTCGGAGGCCATCTGCGCGTGGAACACCACCTGCAGCAGGAGATCGCCGAGCTCCTCGCAGAGATCGTCGAGATCGTTCCGCGCGATGGCGTCGACGACCTCATAGGCCTCCTCGATCGTATACGGCGCGATCGATGCAAAATCCTGTTCCAGGTCCCAGGGACAGCCCGTCACCGGGGTCCGCAATGCGGCCATGATCTCGAGCAAGCGGACGATGTCGCGGGAAGGGGTCATGCAGGGCTCCGATATCGGCAGGCGGATTACGGCTTCCGCCGTCGCTCTTCGAGCTATGCCGACAAGTCGCCTAACCCGCCCTACAAAACGGTGCAACTTCCGTGCTATTCCGACCGCATGACCGAGACACATTCCACCTCCACAGCCCTTGTCCTGTTCTCCGGCGGCCAGGATTCCGCGACCTGTCTCGCCTGGGCGCTGGACCGTTTCGCCCGCGTCGAAACGATCGGTTTCAGCTATGGCCAGCGCCACGCCGTTGAACTCGATAGCCGTGTCAAACTGATCGACGGCATGAAGGCGATTGATCCCGCCTGGGCCGCGAAAATCGGCGACAGCCACACTCTCGATATCCCGACGCTCTCGGCCATCTCCGAGACCGCGCTGACCCGCGATGTCGCCATCGAGATGGGCGCCGACGGCTTGCCCAACACCTTCGTACCGGGCCGGAATCTCGTTTTCCTGACCTTCGCCGCCGCCTTGGCCTATCGTCGCGGGATCACCGACATTGTCGGCGGTATGTGCGAGACCGACTATTCCGGCTATCCCGACTGCCGCGACGACACCATCAAGGCGCTGCAGCGGGCGCTCAATCTCGGCATGGCGAAGAATTTCAAGCTGCATACCCCGCTGATGTGGCTGGACAAGGCCGCAACCTGGGGTCTCGCCAATCAGCTCGGCGGCGAGGCGCTCACGGACCTCATCCGCGAGCATTCCCACACCTGCTATCTCGGCGAACGCGGTGCATTGCATGACTGGGGTTATGGCTGCGGCAAATGTCCCGCCTGCGAACTACGCGCGAAGGGCTGGCGGGAGTTCAAGGCGACCGCGGTTTAATCGGCCCGTTTCCCGGACGCGATGCGGCATGCTTATGCCGCTTCGCAGGGCCGGGACCGTTACGAACGCCGGCGTGTGATACGGTCCCGGCTCTGCGGAGCAGCGTAAGAACGCTGCACCGCGTCCGGGACAAATAAGGACTTACCCCGCAAACGACTTCCGCACGGCATCCGCCTCCGCGGCGCTCAACCCGACCAACGGCGGGCGGACACGCATCCAGCCGTCATTGCCATATTGCCGCGCCAGCAGCACCTTCAACGACGGCAGCTGCGCATAGGTCGAGACCGCGTTGCGGCCCGAGACGATACGTTCCTGCGCCGCCGCGACTTCGGCCGCTTTGGACGGATCGTTGAAACCGTTGAACACGGTGGCGAGATCGCCGCCGACAAGATTCGATGTCGCGGTGATACAGCCGGCGCCGCCCATCGGCAGCAGCTTGAGCATCAGGGGATCGGCGCCGACCAGTACCGAGAAGCCTGGGAAACGCTCGACGATGGCGCTCATGTTTGAAAAGTCGCCCGACGAGTCCTTGATGCCGACCACGATCTCCGGAAACCGCTTGATCAGGCGATCGATCACGTCGAGCGAGATCGGCACCGCCGACATCTGCGGGATGTGATACAGCACCACGCGCAGGCGCGGATCGTTGATGCGCTCGATGATCGCCGTGTAGGCATCGACGATGCCGTCATCGGACACGCCCTTGTAATAATAGGGCGGCAACATCACCACGGTGTTCACGCCGTTCGCCAGCGCATGCTGGGTCAGCTCCACCGTTTCCATGATCGAGGCGACGCCGGTGCCCGGCAGCAGCTTCTTCGGTGCGATGCCCGATTTCACCACGGCTTCGAGCAGCGACTTGCGCTCGGCCAACGAAAGCGAATTAGCCTCGCCCGTGGTACCGAGCATGGCAATGCCCGTGCAGCCATCGTCCAGCAGCCGCTGGCAATGCGCGGTGAACAGGCCCTGATCGACGCTGAGGTCGGCATTGAACGGCGTGGTCGCGGCGCAGAACACGCCGGTGGGGAAGGTGGCTGTCATGGGCGTCTCTCTCGTATGCATGTTGCAGGCTGTTGTTTCATGCGGCTAGCAGAAGGGCGTCACATCTCATGGTTCGAGACGCGGCCAAGGGGCCGCTCCTCACCATGAGGGCCTTGTTTTATGGCCCTAAAGTCAGCCCTCATCCTGAGGAGCCGCGAAGCGGCGTCTCGAAGGATGGCGGCAGGCTCTGAGCCAGACCAGCTCGTGGTTCCAGACGTGCGCAAAGGCACGCTCCTCACCATGAGGGGCAGAGATCTCACGGCATGATCTGGCCGCCATTCACCTCGATCACTTGACCGGTGATGTAGCCGCTCATGGTTTCGTCGGCGAGGAATTGATAGGCGCCGACACAATCCTCCGGCGTGCCGATGCGGCCGAGCGGAATGCCCTGGCGCGCGCCTTCGAGCTGCTCTTCGGTGGAATAGCGCTGGTGAAACGGCGTCATGATCACGCCCGGTGCCACCGCATTGGCGCGCACGTTGAACGGCGCCAGTTCCTTCGCCAGCACGCGGGTGATGGTGCTCACAAAGCCCTTCGCCGAGCCGTACAGGCCGGCGCCGCCACTGCCGCCATTGCGCGCCGCGACCGAAGTGGTGTTGATGATCGAGCCCGAGCGCTGCGCCTCCATGATCTTGGCGGCCTTGCGACAGGCGAAGAACACCGAGCCGATATTGAGATCGACCACGTCGTCATACTGTTCGTCGGTGGCATTGGCGATCGAGGTGCGGCCGAACATGGCGCCGGCATTGTTGATCAGCACGTCGATACGGCCCAGCTTGGCGTGGGCTTCCTCGATCACCCGCGCAGCTTCCGCACGCTCGGAGACATCGCCGCGCAGCAGCTCAGCCTTGCCGCCGGCAGCCTGGATGCTGGTGACCACGTCCTGCGCGCCTTCGGGATTGCCATTGTAGTGTACGATCAGGTTGGCGCCGAGCGCGCCGAATTTCTTGGCCACGGCAGCGCCGATGCCGGAGCTTGCGCCGATGATAACGATGGCCTTGCCGTTCAGTCCGTTGGTCACGCAGGAGTCCTTTCGCATGCTGCGAGCGTTCGACCACGAATTCTGCAACCTGACAAGTTGTCAGATTTTGTGCGCTGCAATACGACTTATGACCTAATCCAGCAATTTTACTGTTGTAAATCATATAGATGATCGTTCTGTCACGACTTCTGTGTATTCTTGACATGTTGACAAGTTGAATGCGCCCTCGCATGGTCCCCGCAACCTGGCGAGGAAATGTTTCCGAGAGAGCCGATCGGACCGATCGGGGTTCGAATGAAACATCCATGCCGCCCTAATGAGACGCGGTCCGACTTGATCATGAAGCCGATCGATTCCAGCGAACACCCCGATGCTCCGCGTCCGCGTCATGCCGGCGCGTCACTCGTCGACAAGGTCTATGGCGAACTCGCCCAGCGCATCGCCAACGGCGACTACGCCACCGACCAGAAGCTACCCGGCGAGCATGAACTCGCTGCCGTCTTCGACGTTTCGCGTCCGGTGCTCCGCGAAGCGCTCGGCCGCTTGCGCGAGGATGGGCTGATCTATTCTCGCCAGGGCTCCGGCAGTTTCGTGCAGGCGCATGCCAAGGTGCCGCCGCTCGGATTTGCGCGTGTGGAGACCATCGCCGACATTCAGCGCTGCTTCGAATTTCGCATCAGCATGGAAAGCGATGCCGCGCATTTCGCCGCGCTCCGCCGCAGCGACGACAACCTCGTTCAGATCGAAGCCGCGCTCGGCCTGCTGCGCGAGGCAACGAAGAACCGCAAGCATCGTGAGGACGCCGACTACGCGTTCCATCTCGCCATCTCCGAAGCGACCAACAACCATTATTTCGCGACATCGCTGAATGCGCTGAAAGACCATGTCGCCGTCGGCATGAAGTTGCACGGCCAGTCGCTGATGGGACCGCAGCCCGGCCTCGAGGCGGTGTTCGAAGAGCACAGCCGCATTTTTGAAGCGATCCGTGACCGCGACGCCGAGGCTGCGCGCACGGCCATGCGTCTGCACCTCGAGACCTCGCGCGACCGCCTGTTCGAAGGCCGTCTGCTCGATCTCTCATTCCGGTAGATGAGGAGGGCCTCTTGACCGATCACACAACATTCCTCGCAACGCTCATGGGCATTGTCGGCGAGCGCTACATCATCGGCCCCGGCGGGGATTTCGAGCCTTATGTGGTGGACTGGCGCGGTCGCTATCACGGCAAGGCGCTCGCCGTGGTGAAGCCCGGTTCGACGCAGGAAGTTTCCGATGTCGTGAAGGCCTGCGCGGCAGCCGATGTCGCTATTGTCCCGCAAGGCGGCAATACCGGCATGTGCGGCGCTGCAACGCCGCTCGGCGACCGCACCATGATCGTGCTGCGCCTCGATCGCCTCAACAAGATCCGCAGCATCAGCCGGCTGGGCGACTCCATCGCCGTCGATGCCGGCTGCATCCTCGCCGATATCCAGAAGGCTGCCGACGACATCGACCGTCTGTTCCCGCTCAGCCTTGGCGCCGAGGGCTCCTGTCAGATCGGCGGCAATCTCTCCACCAATGCCGGCGGCACCGCTGTGCTGCGCTACGGCACCACGCGCGAACTCTGCCTCGGCCTCGAAGTGGTGATGCCCGATGGCGAAATCCTCGACGGCATGACGGCGCTACGTAAGGATTCCACGAGCTTCGACACCAAGCAGCTCTTCATCGGCGCCGAAGGCACGCTTGGCATCATCACGGGTGCGGTGCTGAAACTGTTCCCGAAGCCGCGGGCGAGGGCAGTGGCCTTCGTCAAGCTGAACAGTATCGATGCGGTGCTCGATCTGCTAGCACAGGCGCGCACCGATCTCGGTGACCGCCTTGGCGCCTTCGAGGTGATGTCGCGCGGCCAGATCGAAGTCATCGCCGAGAACCTGCCGCTGGTGACCATCCCGTTCGCACTGGATACGCCCTGGTATGTGCTGATCGAGCTGGTCGATACGCTGCTCACAGTCGATCTTAATGAAGCCATGGAGGCGATGCTCGGCAATGCCTATGAGCGCGAACTGATCGCCGATGCGCTGGTAGCTTCCAGCGAGACTCAGGCCGTGACCTTCTGGAAAATCCGCCACAGCGTCTCGGAGGGGAGCAAGGCCGCCGGCTATGTCATCTCGCACGACAGCGCCGTACCGCTTTCACAGCAAGCCACCTTCGTGAAGCAGGTCGAAAAACGGATCGCTGAATATCGTCCCGACGCGCGCATCGTGATGCATGGCCATATCGGCGACGGCAACATTCACGTCCTCGCGATCATTCCGGGCTTGAAGCAGGATCAGAAGGACCTGATCGCCGATACCGTGCTCGGCATCAACACCATCGTCGATGAAGAGACGGCCGCACTCGGCGGCAGCATCAGCGCCGAACACGGCATCGGCATCGCGAATCGCGAGCGTCTCGGTCGCGTCGCCAATCCCGTCGAACTCAAACTGCTCCGCAACGTCAAGACGATGCTCGATCCCAAGGCCATCATGAATCCCGGAAAGGTGCTGCCGGCGGAGTAGGGCCGAGCAGCTTCGACCGCTGAATAAAGATCAATACGAGAAGAGGAATCCCATGAAGATCAGATCCATGCTGATGGCGGCCTGCGTCGCGCTTGGCGCCGTCGGCCCGGTTCATGCACAGGACGCGAAGTATCCGAGCAAGCCGATCACCATCGTCGTACCGTTCGCGGCGGGCGGCACCGTGGATATCATCGCTCGCATGGTCGGCGAACATCTGCAGAAGAAGCTCGGCGCCACTGTCGTGGTGGAAAACATGGGCGGCGCCGGCGGCAATATCGGTGTCAACCGTGTCGCCAAGGCAGCACCGGATGGCTACACGATCGGTCTTGCCAGCACCTCGCCGCTGGCGATTGCGCCGTCGCTCTATGGCAGCAAACTCCAGTTCCAACCGGAGAAGGATCTCGTCGCCTTCACGCAGGTCAGCATCGTACCGAACGTGCTGGTCGTGAACCCGGACCGTATCAAGGCCCGCACCGTTCCGGAGCTGATCGCATACATCAAGGCCAACGATGGCAAGGTCACGTTCGGCTCTGCCGGTCCCGGCACCTCGCAACACCTCGCGGGCGAACTGTTCCAGCAGATGACGGGCACCAAGATGGTCCACGTGCCTTATAAAGGGTCTAGCCAGATGGTCACCGACCTGATTTCGGGCCAGATTGATATTGCTTTCGACAATGTGCCGCTGCTGCTGCCGCATGTCGCCGGCGGCAAACTCGCTCTGCTCGCCACTGCAACGCCGAAGCGCGCCGAATTCGATCCGAACGTGCCGGCTGTCGCCGAATTCCTGCCGGGCTTCGAGGCCGTCGCCTGGCATGGCTTCATCGCACCTATCGCGACGCCGAAGCCGATCGTCGACAAGCTGTCGAGCGAAGTGCGTGAATTCATGACATTGCCGGAGACCAAGAAGAAGATGGCCGAACTCGGCGCCACCGCCGTGGCGATCCCGCAGGACGAATTCACGAAGTACATCGCCAGCGAGACTGCGCGCTGGAAGACCGTGATGGAAAAAGCCAACGTCACGATGAACTAAAACTCTCTGCCCCTCATCCCGAGGAGCGCGAAGCGCGTCTCGAAGGATGAGCGCAGGCTCCCACTCCGGCCATTTCATGGTTCGAGACGGCGCTATGCGCCTCCTCACCATGAGGGAGGAGTAGCGGGCCACTAGCACGATGCATCACGCTTCTCCGCGTGGTGCATCAACCTAAATCGAGCACCCGAAAACGGGGCCGATCAAAACCCACTGGAGGAACGACCCATGAGACTGCCTTCAATCCTGACGGCTGCCTGCCTCACGCTTGGCGTGCTGACGCCCGCATCCGCTCAGGATGTGAATTATCCCAACCGTGCCATCACCACCATCGTGCCGTTCTCGGCCGGCGGCACCGCCGACATCCTTGGACGCATGGTGGCAGAACATCTGCAGAAGAAGATGGGCGCGACCATCGTGGTCGAGAATGTCGGCGGTGCCGGCAGCATCATCGGCGTCACCCGTGTCGCTAAGGCGCAGCCCGACGGCTACACGATCGGCGTAGCCAGCACCTCGGCGATGTCGATCAATCCGACCATTTATGGCGCCAAGCTGAGCTACAATCCTGAAAAGGATCTGGTGCCGATCGCCCAGGTCAGCATGGTTCCCAATGTGCTGGTGGTGAACCCGAACAAGATCGCTGCGCGCACCGTGCCTGATCTGATTGCGTATCTCAAAGCCAATCCCGGCAAGGTGACATTCGGTTCGGCCGGGCCGGGGACATCGCAGCACCTCGCCGGCGAGCTGTTCCAGCAGATGACCGGCACCAAGATGGTTCATGTGCCATACAAGGGCTCGAGCCAGATGATGCCGGATCTGCTCAGCGGCCAGATCGATTTGTCGTTCGACAATGTGCCGCTGCTGTTGCCACATGTCACCGGCGGCAAACTCGCGATGCTCGCGACGGCAACGCCGAAGCGCGCCGAGTTCGACCCGAACCTGCCGGCCGTCGCCGAATTCCTGCCAGGCTTCGAGGCGGTCGCGTGGCATGGCTTCATCGCGCCGACGGGAACGCCGAAAGCCGTGACCGACAAGCTGTCGGCTGAGATCCGCGCTTTCATGCGGCAGCCCGAGACCAAAAGGAAGATCTCCGAACTCGGTGCTGTTGCAATGGATGTCGATGGTCCGGACTTCGGCAAATACATCGCCAGCGAGACCCAACGCTGGAAAGGCGTGATCGAGAAGGCGAATATCACGATGAACTGAGGCAGGAGCGGCAAGGCGGGGCCGTTCAAGGACGCGTCTCGCCTTGCCTCCGTATTGCCGCAAGAAACACGGCACTTGTCGCGAAATGCACGACCTCGCGCTCTCGACGTATTTTTACAAGCCGTTGAAATATCTCGGTGTTAGTCTCAGCCTGTCTTGAGACAAAGCAGAGGCGAACTTGCGACGTTCTTGCGAATGGCTGGCCGTCATAACAATGGCTGTAAAGCTTATCTGCCCGGCGACAGCGGCCAGCAACCTTCTCTCTGAAGCGCCCGATCTGACCGGCTTTTCGCAAGCCGGCCTCGATCGCGTGACCGAAATGCTCGACCGCGAAGTCGGGCAAGGCCATCTCGCCGGCGCCATCATGCTGATCCAGCGCCACGGCAAGCCCGTCTACTATCAGGGTTTTGGCGTCCGCAATCCCGAGACCATGGCGCCGATGACTCGGGACACGATCTTCCGCCTGTATTCCATGACCAAGCCGATCACGTCAGCGGCTGCAATGGTGCTGGTGGAGCAGGGCAAACTGAAACTCGATGATCCCATCTCGAAATACATTCCAGCTTTTGGCAGTGCACAGGTCGCGACGGAAAAGACAGATGCGAGCGGCAGAAAATATCTCGATTTTGCGCCGGCCCTGAGGCCTATCACCGTGCTCGATCTGATGCGACAGTCGTCCGGCATCAGTTCGGCCTTTACCGATCTTGGCCTCATCACGCAGCTTTATTTGAAGGCCGGATTGTTCGACGGCGATTTCGACAATCGCGACTTTGCCGATCGCCTCGCAAAATTGCCGCTCGCTTATCAGCCGGCAACGGTCTGGGATTACGGTCATTCCACCGACGTCCTCGGCAGCGTCATCGAGGTCGCATCCGGCATGTCGCTCTACGACTTCGAGAAGCAGTTTCTGTTCGATCCAATCGGCATGGTCGATACCAGCTACACCATTTCCGATCCTTCAAAAGCTGCGCGCATCGCGCAACCGCTGCCCACCGATCGGATCATCGGCAACGAGACGATTAGCGATCCGACCATCAAGCGCAAATGGGAATCCGGAGGAGGCGGCCTCAATGGGACCACGGACGATTACGCGCGCTTCCTGCAAATGCTGCTCAATGGCGGCGAAATCGACGGCAAGCGCATTCTCAGGCCCGAAACCGTCGCCCTTATGCGCAAGAACGAAGTCGCCCCGGCGACCGAGGTGAAGCCATGGGCCTATTACTATCCCGGCGCCGGCTTCGGCTACGGCCTCGGTTTTGGCGTCCGCACAGGCCCCGGCGAAGACGGCGTGCCGGGCTTCCTCGGCGAGATGGCCTGGGGCGGCGCGGCCGGGACTTACTTCTGGACCTATCCGGACCATGACATGGTGATGATCCTGATGGTGCAGACCCCGACCCAGCGCGGCCGCATCCAGCCAATCCTGAAGACGCTGGTCTATGAAGCGATCGCCAAATAGGCGGAGCCTCGAAACCTAGTCGCCGGTCGTCAGTTCAAAGCCCGCGTCGATACCCACGATTCGCATAAGGTATATTATGGAATATATTATCTGATAGCGATATGAGTGGCTTAGCCGCAAGAGCTCTCGGACTTTGCGCCATTGACCGCATCGCTACGGATATTTAGGCAACAATCCATGCGCTGCAAAGCCGCCGTCTACGTTCAGCACATGGCCCGTCACGAAGCTCGATTTGCTCCCGTCCAGCAGGAACAGCGCTGCGCCGGCGATCTCGTCCGGTTCGGCATAGCGCCGCTGCGGCACGACCTGCATCCAGCCTTCGCGCGTCGTCGCCGTGTGCATCTCCTGGACCATCGGCGTCTCGAACGGTCCTGGCGCGATGGCGTTGACACGGATGTTCAGCGGCGCCAGTTCGCAGGCCATGACCTGGGTCAGCGTGATCACGCCGCCCTTGGACGCGCCATAGGCTGATCGCTCGATATTGCCGCGGATGCCGGACACAGACGCAACATTGACGATGGCGCCGCCGCCATGGGCCTTCATCATCCGGGCAGCTTCCTTGGCCACGGCAAAAGTGCCGACCAGATTGATATCCAGGATTTCGCGGAACAGTTTGACGGAAGTCTCGAAGAACGGCACTTGGCGGCCGATTCCAGCTGAATTCACGAGGCCGCGAACCGGGCCGAAACCGGCTTCGCAATCTTTCAACCCCGCAATAACGGCATCCTCATTGGCGACGTCCATCACGACGGTGCGCGTTACGCCGGGTTTGACGGAATCGACGTGAGCCTTGGCGGCGTCCAGAGCAGGCTGGGTGAGGTCGGCGAGGAGGACCTTCCACCCCTCACCTACGGCCGCCTTCGCGATCGCCAGCCCGATTCCCGATGCGCCGCCGGTGATGATGGCGACGCCCTGATCCTTGTTCATGCTTTTCTTCCTCCCGTTTCCTGCAGCATCGCTGCGGCCGCGCAGCGGCATTCTTGCGGCCATGGGTTTTCACGAAAGACCGGGCAAAGTCGAGAGCGTCTGGCTGCTGTCCGCCTTTGGTCTGACGCGGAAATGGCTTGACCGGACTGCTGCGACATGATGACCAAATGACAAGGGGCTTCGCCCTCACAAAACCAAACGACGACGCGGCAGGGAGAAACAAAATGACAATTTCACGCCGGACACTGTTGAAGGCATCGGCTGCAGCGACCGCATTCGGCGGCATCGGTATGCCTTGGGTCGCCCGCGCCCAGCAGGCCGAATATGTCTACAAATACGCAAACAATCTGCCCGACACGCATCCCATGAACATCCGCGCCCGCGAGATGTCGGCGGCGATCAAGACCGAGACCAACGGCAAGGTCGATCTGCAGGTGTTTCCGAACAACCAGCTCGGCTCGGATACGGACATGCTGAGCCAGATCCGCTCGGGCGGCGTCGAGTTCTTCACGCTATCGGGCCTGATACTGGCGACCCTGGTGCCAGCCGCATCGATCAACGGGATCGGCTTTGCGTTCCCGAATTACGACACCGTCTGGAAGGCCATGGACGGCGATCTCGGGGCCTACATCCGGAAGGAAATCACCAAGGCCAATCTCGTGGTCATGGACAAGATCTGGGACAACGGCTTCCGCGAGATCACGTCCTCGACCAGGCCGATCAAGACGCCGGACGACCTCAAGGGCTTCAAGATCCGCGTGCCGGTATCGCCGCTGTGGACCTCGATGTTCAAGGCGTTCGATTCAGCGCCGGCCTCGATCAACATCAGCGAAGTCTATTCGGCCATGCAGACCAAGGTCGTCGAAGGCCAGGAGAATCCGCTGGCGATCATCTCGACCGCCAAATTCTACGAGGTCCAGAAATACTGCTCGCTGACCAACCATATGTGGGACGGCTACTGGTTCCTGGCCAATCGCCGCGCCTGGGAGAAGCTGCCGGCCGATCTACGCGACATCGTGGCGAAGAACATCAATGCCGCCGGCATGAAGGAACGCGAGGACGTCGCCAAGCTCAACGCCAATCTGCGCGGCGAGCTCGAAGCCAAGGGCCTCGCCTTCAATGAACTCGAACCCGGCCCGTTCCGCGACAAGCTGAAATCGGCCGGCTTCTACAAGGAGTGGCAGGGCAAATATGGTGACGAAGCCTGGGCCATTCTGGAAAAATCCGTCGGCAAGCTCGGCTGATCGGATAGGCCATGACAGCGCATGACATCTCCGCTCTGGAAAGCGGTGCCGTCGCGGCGGAGAGGGCGCCCCTCTCCCGCCGCGACGCCATCCTGACCGCCATCGATCGCTTTCTCGGCCATCTCGTCGAGATTCCAGCGGCACTGCTGGTGGTGGCGGAGGTGATCATCCTGTTTGTCGGGGTGGTTGCACGTTATGGCTTCCACCGGCCGCTGGTGTGGTCGGACGAACTCTCGTCGATCCTGTTCCTGTGGCTCGCCATGCTCGGCTCCGCCGTTGCGTTCCGGCGCGGCGAGCATATGCGGATGACGGCGCTGGTGGCGTCCGCCGGCCCGCGACTCTGGGCCTTCCTCGACGTGGTGGCGACCTGCTCCGCGCTGGCGTTCCTCGTGATGATCGTCGCGCCGTCCTACGAATACGCCTATGAGGAAAGCTACATCACGACCCCGGCGCTGCAGATCGCCAACAGTTTTCGCGCCGCGGCGCTGCCGGTCGGCATTTCACTGATGATCATCTTTGCAGTGCTGCGCCTGCTCCGCTACGGTCAGGTCCGCACCGTGCTCACCGCGCTCGGTACAGTCGTCGCGATCATGGGCGTGTTCTGGTTCGCCGAACCGTTTCTGCGCACGCTCGGTAATCTCAACCTGATCATCTTCTTTGTCGGCGTGGTCGCGCTCTGCGTCTTCGCCGGCGTGCCGATCGCCTTTGGATTCGGCCTCGCGATCTTCGGCTATATGGCGCTGACCACGCGCACGCCGATCATGGTGCTGGTCGGCCGCATGGATGAGGGCATGAGCCACCTGATCCTGCTCTCGGTGCCGCTGTTCGTGTTTCTCGGTCTCCTGATCGAGATGACCGGCATGGCCCGTGCCATGGTGGCGTTCCTCGCCAGCCTGCTTGGGCATGTCCGCGGCGGCCTGCATTACGTGCTGATCGGCGCCATGTATCTGGTTTCCGGCATTTCCGGCTCCAAGGCCGCCGACATGGCCGCGGTGGCCCCGGTGCTATTCCCGGAAATGAAAGAACGCGGCGCCAAGCCGGGCGATCTCGTCGCCCTGCTCTCGGCCACCGGCGCGCAGACTGAAACCATTCCACCGAGCCTGGTCCTGATCACCATCGGATCGGTCACCGGCGTCTCGATCTCGGCCCTATTCACTGGCGGTCTGCTGCCTGGCGTGGTGCTGGCCATCACCCTCGGCATTCTCGTCTGGTGGCGCTATCGCGGTGAGGATCTCAGCCATGTGAAGCGAGCAAGCGGTGCCGAGATCGGCAAGGCCTTCATCATCTCGGTGCCGGCTATTGCGCTGCCTTTCGTCATCCGCGCTGCCGTTGTCGAGGGCGTGGCGACGGCCACGGAGGTCTCCACCATCGGCATCGTCTATGCCGTGCTGGCGGGCCTGCTGATCTATCGCCAGTTCGACTGGAACCGGCTGAAGCCGATGCTGGTGGACACCGCCTGCCTGTCCGGCGCCATCCTGCTGATCATCGGAACAGCCACCGGCATGGCCTGGGGCCTGACCCAGTCCGGTTTCTCCCGCTCGCTGGCGGCGGCCATGACTGGCCTGCCCGGTGGCGGCGCCACCTTCATCGCGGTCTCCATCGTCGCCTTCATCATCCTCGGCAGCGTGCTCGAGGGCATCCCAGCCATCGTGTTATTCGGGCCCCTGCTATTCCCGATCGCCCGGCTGGTCGGCGTCCATGAGGTCCACTATGCGATGGTCGTCATCCTTGCTATGGGCATCGGCCTGTTCGCGCCGCCCTTCGGCGTCGGCTACTATGCCGCCTGTGCGATCGGACGCGTCGATCCGGCGGAAGGCATCCGGCCAATCCTGGGATACTTGCTGGCGTTGCTGGTCGGCCTGATCATCGTGGCAATCTTCCCGTGGATTTCGATCGGGTTCCTGTAAGGTGACTGTCATTGCGAGGACGTGGCAACGAAGCAAGCAGCCCTCTTTGTTTTGTGCAGCCGGGAATGGCTTCGCTGCGCTCACAATGACGAGAAAATTCCAAACAAATGAAGTAAAATCAGTATGTTATTAATAACATCTAATCTGATTTTGTAATAAAAATCTGCTGCTGAACTGTTATGTGAGATATCTTCAATATCTCGCTGAAATATAGACAAGAGTGCACGATGATATCTGATCAGGGCGTCTATAGCGTCGGTCTCGACCAGAACGCCGCCAACTTCGTCCCGCTGTCACCCCTCAGCTTCCTCCGGCGCAGCGCGGCGGTCTATCCGAATCTGACTAGCGCCGTCTACGAGGGGCGCCGTTTCACCTGGGGCGAGACCTATGAGCGCTGCCGGCGCTTCGCCTCCTACCTCACTGGCCGCGGCATCGGGCGTGGCGATACGGTCGCCGCCATGCTTCCAAACATTCCGGCGATGAACGAGGTCCACTTCGCGGTCCCGATGGCGGGCGCCGTGCTCAATGCCCTCAACATCCGCCTCGACGCCGCGGCGATCGCGTTTCAGCTCGACCATGGCGGCGCGAGGGTGCTGCTGGTGGATCCGGAATTCTCCGTCGTCATCAGCGAGGCGCTCGGCCTCATGAGCGGGCCAAAGCCCCTCATCATCGATGTGGACGACGCCGCCTTCACAGGCGGCAGCCGGATCGGCGAACTCGAATATGAGGAGGCGCTGGCCTCCGGCAGCCCGGACTTCGAGTCGGTCTTCCCGCTCGACGAATGGGACGCCATCGCCCTCGGCTACACCTCGGGCACCACGGGCAATCCCAAAGGCGTCGTCACCCATCACCGCGGCGCCTATCTGAACGCGGTGTCGAACATCCTCGCCGCCGGCCTCGGCCAGCATCCGGTCTATCTGTGGACCCTGCCGATGTTCCACTGCAACGGCTGGTGCTTTCCCTGGACTGTGGCCGCCAGCGCGGGCGTCAATGTCTGCCTGCGCAAGGTGGACCCGACCAAGATCTTCGCGCTGACCAAGGAGCACGGCGTCACGCATATGTCGGGCGCGCCGATCGTCTACAACACGCTGATCAATGCTCCGGATGCGCCGACCTATTCCGGTGGTCCGCTGATCCAGGGCTCCATCGCCGGGGCACCGCCGCCGATGGCGGTGCTCGCGGGCGCCGAGAAGATCGGCATCAAGCTCACGCATGTTTACGGCTTGACCGAAGTCTACGGCCCCGCCTCGGTCTGCGCCGAGCAACCCGGATGGGATGTCCTCCCCGCCGACGAACGCGCCAAGCTCAAGCGCCGCCAGGGCGTGCCATATCACCTGCAGGAAAGCGTCACGGTGATTGATCCCGCGACCATGCAGGAGGTTCCGCGCGATGGCGAGACCATCGGCGAGGTCATGTTCCGCGGCAATATCGTGATGAAGGGCTATCTCAAGAACGAGAAAGCCACGCGGGAGGCCTTTGAAGGCGGCTGGTTTCACACCGGCGATCTCGGCGTGCTCGACGCCGAAGGCTATGTGACCATCAAGGACCGCTCCAAGGACATCATCATCTCCGGCGGCGAGAACATCTCGTCGGTGGAGGTGGAGGACGTGCTGTATACGCATCCCGCGGTGCTATTCGCCTCGGTGGTGGCGAAGCCCGATGCGAAATGGGGCGAAGTCCCGTGCGCCTTCGTGGAGCTGAAGGACAAGGCGCAGGCGACCGAAGCCGAGATCATCGCCCATTGCCGCGCGACGCTGCCGGGTTTCAAGACGCCGAAAGCGGTTGTGTTCGGACCGATCCCGAAAACCTCCACGGGCAAGATCCAGAAATTCATGCTGCGCGACCGGGTGAAATCGACGGGGTCGTTCGAGAGCTGAGTGGGGAGCGCCCGCCCCCTCATCCCAAGGAGCCCCACGCAGCGGGCGTCTAAGGATCGCTGCAGACGCCGAGCCCAAACCAGCTCATGGTTCGGGATACGCGAAGGCGCGCTCCTCGCCGTGAGAAACAGGGAGATGCCCGATCACCGGCCCCATGGATTGAAGGACCTGACGATCGGCCATACTTTCCAGTATCGGAACGGCGAGGTGATCCGCTTCGACACCGGGAGCGCTTCATGACAGAGAACTTCGCCGCCATCGTGCTCGGCGGGACCGGACAAGTCGGCGGCGCCGCCGTCGCCGCCCTGCTCGCGATACCGGACTGCCGCGAAGTGGTGATGATCACCCGCAAACCCATCCCCCCGATGCCACGACTGCGTAACGTGGTTTGCGATACCGGCGCAGCGGATTTTGCCGAACGGGTGGCAACGGTTGCACGCGAGGTGCTGAGCCAGGGGCCAGCGAGCGCGGTGAGTTGTGTGGGTGTCGGTTCGGGGGCGATGCGCTGGAGCGAGGAGGAGCTGAAACGGCTCGAGCTCGGCGTGGTCGGCGCGTTTGCGCGCGGCTGCCATCAGGCGGGAATTGCGCAGTTCTGCCTGCTTTCGGCCGTCGGCAGCACGGCACGTAGCCGGTTTCGCTATGTCCGCGTCATGGGCATGAAGGAAGACAATCTGCGCAGCGTCGGCTTTCGCCGTCTCACAATCTTTCGCCCCGGCATCATTGTCGGCAATGCGCATACCCCGGCCTATGTAGAATGGCTGGGGCGGCTCGTGCCCGGCCGGTTCGGCAATATCGATCAGCGCGACATCGGCCGCGCCATAGCCGCGGAAATCGCATTGCATGGCCGTGAGAGCGGCGAAGTGATTCTGGAAAATGCCGCCATGAAGGCGCTGGCGGCACTGCGGCCGTAGGGCGGATCAGCCGTTGGCTCCCGCGGGATTATCGATCTTGCTCGGATAGGTGCCGTGTCCCTGACGCACCAGACCCGCGTCGAACACGAGCACTTCGGACACGTCGACGCCCTTCTGGTTCCGATACTGGATCACAAGCGTATCGATCCCGGCAAACACGGCTGCGACGGTGAAATGCAGGTCGGGGATACGGCGAAGGCCCTCCTCCCAATAAGCGCGCAGAGCAGCCTTGCCGCGGATCACGCCACCCGTTTCGGGCAGGAGGCTCGCCGCAATGGGAGACGTGAAGATTACGTCGTCGTGGAAGTGCGCCAGAACACGATCGAGATCATGCGCGTTCCATGCGGCACACCACTCTGCAGCGAACAGGGAAGGATCGAAGTTCATCATGCTTTCACTCCGTCTTCCCTGCAGATTCGGGACGCACAAACTGTGCGATCTCGAGCCTCATGCCGTCGTAACCCGGCACCACGCCGTCCGGCACCGCCTGCCGCACGGCCTCGTAATCGAGGTCCGCATGCATGTTGGTGATCACTGCGCGTTTCGGCTTGAAGCGCTCGATCCACGACAGCGCGTCACTCAGGCTGAAATGGCTAGAATGCTGCGTGTAGCGCAGACCGTCCACGATCCACAGGTCGAGGCCTTCGAGCGCCGGCCAGCTCTCTTTCGGGATGTCATTGAGGTCCGGCGAATAGGCGGTGTCGTCGATGCGATAACCAAGCGCGGGGATGTTGCCATGCTGGACCAGGAACGGCGTCAGCGTGAGGTCGCCGCCCTTCCCCCTGATGGTGCGGCTCTCGCCGGCCTCGATGCCGAGGCGGTCGAGGATCGGCGGGTAGTCGCTGCCAGCGGGCGACTGGAAGCAGTAGCCGAAGCGCAGCATGATGTCCGATGCCGTCGAGGCGTTCATATAGACGGGAATACGCTTGCGACGCTTCAGCACCACGGAGCGCAGGTCGTCCATGCCATGGGTCTGATCGGCGTGTTCGTGGGTCAGGAACACCGCGTCGATGTCATCGACATCGGCGTCGATCAGTTGCTCACGCAGGTCCGGCGAGGTGTCGATGATGACGCGCGTAACTCCGTCCGGCCCGATGCGCTCGGCCATCATGGAGCAGCGGCGACGGCGGTTCTTCGGGTTATTGGGATCGCAGGCGCCCCAGCCCAGTGCCGGGCGCGGCACGCCCGCGGACGATCCGGAGCCGAGAATGGTGAGCGCCAGCGTCATGCGGCGCTGCCTTCGCGAGAGGCCTTGCTGAACAGGCGGAAGAAGTTATCCGTGGTCTGTTTCGCCAGCTCTTCGTAGGAGACACCGCGCGTTTCGGCGAGCACCTTGGCCGTCTCCACGACGTAAGACGGCTCGTTGCGCTTGCCGCGCCATTTGCCGGGGGCGAGATACGGCGCGTCGGTCTCGACCATGATGCGGTCGGCCGGGAGTTCAGCGGCGAGATCGCGCAGCTCCTGCGACTTCTTGAAGGTGATGATGCCGGTGAAAGAGATCGACAGGCCCATGGCAATGGCCTTCATCGCAAGCTCACGGCCGCCGGTGTAGCAATGCAGCACAGCCTTGAACGCGCCCTTCTTCATCTCGTCTTCGAGAATGGCGCTGCATGGTTCATCCGCCTCGCGGGTATGGATCACCAGCGGCAGGCCGGTCGCGCGCGCCGCGGCGATATGGGCGCGGAAGCCCCTCTCCTGCGCCGCGCTGGAGCCGTGTTCGTAGAAGTTGTCGAGGCCGGCTTCGCCGAGCGCTATGACCTTCGGATGTTTGGTAAGTTCGATCAGCTCGTCCGCGGAGATGCCGTCTTCTTCGTCGGCATTGTGCGGATGGGTGCCGACCGAGCAATAGACATTGGGAAAACGCTCGGCGATCGCCAGCAGCGCCGGCAAGCGGCGCACGCGGGTCGAGATCGTCACCAGCTTTCCGACGCCCGCAGCTTCCGCGCGAGCGACAATGCCGTCGAGATCGTCGGCGAAATCCGGGAAATCGAGATGGCAGTGGCTATCGACGAGCATTCCGGATCACTCAGGCTTCGGCTCGGCATAGCGCGGGAAGATGCCGGTCGGGATCGGCAGCTGCGTACCCGGCTTGATGCGGCTCGGGATCGCCGCGAAGTCGCGCGCGTCGGCGGGAATGCCGAGCACGTCCAGCAGTTTCGCGCAAGAGGCCGGCATGACCGGCTGCGCCAGGATCGCGACCTGACGCACGACTTCCGCGGTGGTGTAGAGCACCGTCGCCTGCTTGGCGGGGTCGGTTTTGGCCAGCGCCCATGGCGCCTCGCCGGCGAAATAACGGTTGGCCTCCGCGACCACGGCCCAGATCGCATTCAGCGCCTGATGAATCTGTTGTGTCGCCATGGCGCTGCGCGCCTGTTCGAGCATCGCGTCGGCCTGAGCGAGGATCGCCTTGTCGTTATCGCTGAACGCGCCCGGCTCCGGCAGCGCGCCGCCATATTGCTTGGCGATCATCGACAGCGAACGCTGGGCGAGATTGCCGAGGTCGTTGGCGAGATCGGCATTGGTGCGGTTGACGATGGCCTCGTGGCTGTAGCTGCCGTCCTGCCCGAACGAAACTTCGCGCAGCAGGAAATAGCGCAGCTGATCGACGCCGTACTGCTCGGCGAGATTGAAGGGGTCGACTACATTGCCGACCGACTTTGACATCTTCTCGCCCCTGTTGAACAGGAAGCCGTGGGCATAGACGCGCTTTGGCAGCGGGATGCCGGCGGACATCAGGAAGGCCGGCCAGTACACCGCGTGAAAACGAATGATGTCCTTGCCGATGATATGCACATCGGCCGGCCAATATTTCCAGTTGCCGTCGCCCTCATCGGGGAAGCCGACACCGGTGATGTAGTTGGTCAGCGCATCGACCCAGACATACATCACATGCTTGTCGTCGCCGGGCACCTTGATGCCCCAGTCGAAGGTGGTGCGCGAGATCGACAGATCCTTCAAGCCGGATTTCACGAAGCTCACGACTTCGTTCTTGCGGGATTCCGGACCGATGAAATCGGTGGACTCGTAAAGCGCCAGCAGCTTGTCCTGATAGGCGGACAGCTTGAAGAAGTAGCTGCTCTCCTCGACCCACTCGACCGGTGTGCCCTGCGGGCCGCGGCGGACCTTGTCCTCGCCGACGGTCGTTTCGTCCTCCGCGTAATAGGCCTCGTCGCGGACGGAATACCAGCCGGCATAGGAATCGAGATAGATATCGCCGCTCGCCTGCATGCGCTTCCACAACTCTTGCGAGGAGCGATGGTGCTGCTCTTCCGTGGTGCGGATGAAGCGGTCGAACGAGATGTTGAGGGCTTCGTCCATCGCCTTGAAGCGGGCGGCGTTGCGGGTCGCGAGATCGGCCACCGGCATATTCTCGCGCTGCGCCGTCTGCACCATCTTCTGGCCGTGTTCGTCAGTGCCGGTCAGGAAAAACACGTCCTTGCCGTCGAGCCGCGCGAAACGCGCGAGTGCATCGGTGGCGATGGCCTCATAGGCATGGCCGACATGGGGCACGCCGTTCGGATAGGCGATGGCGGTGGTGATGTAAAAGGTATTGTTCGACGCATTCGCCATCGGCGCGAAAGCCTTTCAGTTATCCGGTCCTGCCGCGTGAAAAATGGTGTCAGCGCGTCGCTTCTGCGAGCAGGCTAAATACCGAGAAAACCAGAGGTTTTCGCTCGAGATTGTAGGATTCGGTCTCGCGCGCGGCTTTGCCAATCTTTTCCCATACCTCCGCGAGGCGTGCAAGGCGGGGCAGATTGGCGTTCAGGCCCCCCTCGTCCGCGCGCAGCCGCTCGCCGATCCAGCGATCGACGCTGTCAGTGAAAGCCGCAAGCGCAACGCGGTCGCTGGTGCCGAGGGCATCGCCGAGCGCGTGCAATTCACGGGGGTCCACATGGGGCAACGTATTCAGCAGCGATGCCGTGCGTTGATGCAGTTTCAGCGCACCGCCGCCGAGCAGATTGACGGCGCGGGAGACGCTGCCTTCGGAAGCGTCCGCGACCTCACGCAGTTCGGGATCGCTCTCGTCACGCCCCGTGGCCAACGCAGCGGCGGAGAGCACGTCCGCGGCCGCGAGCGCGCGGAGCGGCAGCTTGCGACAGCGCGACTGGATGGTCGGCAACACGCGTGCCTGGGCGTGGGTGACAAGCAGAAACAGCGACCGCAGCGGCGGCTCTTCCAGCACCTTCAGCAGCGCATTGGCGGCGTTGGTGTTGAGCTCGTCCACGGTATCGACGATGCAGACACGCCAGCCATCGACAGCGGCCGTGGAGCCGTAGAAGCCGACGGTCTCGCGCACGTCGTCCACGGTGATGACGGTGCGCAGGACACCCTTGTCGTTGGCGGTGCGATGGATTTCCAGCAGCCCGCCATGCGCCTCGGCCGCAACCTGGTGGACGACGGAATGTTCGGGATCGAGATCGAGCGTCTCTGCGGATTGTACCTGCGTTGACGCGGGATCGCGGTGCGCGAGCACGAAGCGCGCCATGCGATAGGCGAGAGTCGCTTTGCCGATGCCCTGCGGGCCGGAGATCAGCCAGGCATGCGGAATGCGGCCGCCGCTATAGGCGCCCAATAGCGTCTGCTCGGCGTCGTGATGGCCGAACAGCGCGGTGGTCTCGCGCGGATGCGGAACGGTGATCTCGGGCTCGGCCTTGCTCATGCGTGCGCAGCCTCCCGCAACAGGCGTTTGCGCAGCACACGCCAGATATTGTTGGCGACGGCTTTGGGCGACAGCGTCGCGTCCAGCAACACGCAGCGTTGCGGCTCATCCATGGCGATCTGCCGGAACGCATCGCGCAAACCCTGATGAAAGGCGATACCTTCGGCCTCGAAGCGATCCGGCATGCCAGTGCCGCGGCGGGCGGCAGCTCGCGCCATGCCGACTTCCACGGGGAGATCGAGGATCACCGTGAGATCAGGCTTCAACCCACCAATGGTGACGCGCTCCAGCGCCGTCAACAGTTCCGGCGCGACGTTGCTCTGCTGGCCCTGATAGGCGCGGGTGGAGTCCGAGAAGCGGTCGCACAACACCCAGATGCCCTGGTCGAGCGCCGGTTTGATGACCGCATGGACATGGTCGTCCCGCGCGGCGGCGAACAGCAGCGTTTCGGCTTCGGCGCCGAGCAGCTTGCCCATACCGGACAGCACCACATGGCGGATGATCTCGGCGCCGGGCGAGCCGCCGGGCTCGCGGGTGACGATGGCGCGGATGCCGGCTTCGTTGAGGCGATCGGCGAGCAGCTTGATCTGCGTCGACTTGCCGGCGCCCTCTCCGCCTTCGAATGTGATGAAGCGTCCACGCTGGGGCGCTATGGGATGCGTCTCCGTCATGGTCACAGCTTTGCGGCGCCGGCGCGGAACAGGCCGATCATCAGCTCGCCGGCGCCATCGACGGCGCGCTGCAAAGTGGTGCCGGTGCCGACCGCGTCGGCGGCATAGACCGGCGCTTCCACGGCGACCTGCTGGCCGCGCCAGACCTTCACCATACCGACCGGCTGGCCGGCGCGGACGGGCGCCTGCACCGGCCCGTTATAGACGATGCGCGCGATCAGCTTGTCGTTGCCGTTCTTCTGCACCATGACCTTGACCGGGTCCCTGCTGACCAGCGCCACCGAGCCCCTGTTCCCGCCGAACACTTTTGCGTAACCGACCGCCTGGTCGCCGGCAAAGACGCTGCGGACCTCGAAATTCTTGAAACCCCATTCGAGCAGCTTTTTGGCAGCCGCAGCGCGATCATCGGAACTCTCGAGACCGTTCACAACCACGATCAGTCGCGTATCGTTCTGCACGGCCGAGCCAACCATGCCGTAGCCGCCATCCTTGGTGTAACCCGTCTTAAAACCGTCGGCACCTTCCAGCGTCGCAAGCAGCGGATTGCGGTTCTGCTGACGGATCTTGTTCCAGGTGAATTCCCGCTCGCCGAAGATCTTGTAGAATTCGGGATAGGCGCGAATGATGTGACGCGCGAGCGTTGCGAGCTCGCGTACAGTCATCTTGTTGCCGGCATCCGGTAACCCGCTCGAATTGGCGAAGGTGGATTTCGGCATGCCGAGCGCGCGGGCGCGTCTGGTCATTCGCTCGGCAAATGCCGCTTCGTTACCCTCAATAGCCTCGGCCATGATCATGCAGCTGTCATTGCCGCTCTGGATGATGGCTCCGCGCAGGAGATCGGCAACCGGAACGCGGCTGTTCAGCGCAGCGAACATGGTAGACGCACCGGCAGGCGCGCCACCCTTGCGCCAAGAATTCTCGCTGACGCGGTACTCGTCGGTCAGCTTGATGTCGCCTCGGGTGAGGGCGTCGAACACGACCTCAACGGTCATCAATTTCATCATGCTGGACGGGGCGCGCAGCTCGTCGGCGTTCTTCTCGAACAGCACAGCGCCCGAGCTTGCCTCGATCAGGATCGCGGTCGGCGCGTCGGTGTCGTAGCCCCCCTCCTCAACCGCCTTCTTGGCGCCCTGCACGCTCTGATTGGCGGCATGAGCCAACGGCTGCAGCGCAAAAGCCGCCATGAGCAGGCCGGCGACAAGCTGTCGCCAAAGCGAGGATTTTGGTGTGAGGAAGCCAGATGTCATGCCGTGTCCCGAGTGATCAGGTCTTAACAGCAACACCCTGCCTGAACAACGCGGGCCCCGCCTGGCGAGGCGGCTAACAAGCGGAAATCCCGATCAAATCTTGCTCAATAAAGGCCGCGACCGGACAGAATCGCAGCAGCGCCGCGGGCATCCACGGTACCGTCATTACGCGCAGCTGGCTCGGCGTAATCGGCATTCCCCTCATAGGAAACGACCCGCGGGTTAGCGGCGGGATAAGCGGAAGCCGAACGATAGCGGCTGGACGACGACATCTCCGACGTCTGGCGATCCGCAGCAGTGTTGCCCAGCGAATATGGCCGCCCTTCCGGCATCGGAACGTCGCGCGAAACGACCCGGCCGCCCTGCATATCCGGCACGAAGGAGCGTGCGGAGGCGACACGCACAACCGACGGCGATGGCGCAGGTTCGCCGGTACGCAGTGTTGCCATCAGCTGACGATCGTCGGAACCTTCCAGCGGCGCACGTCCGACATACTCAACACGCACACGCGCAGTGCCGTTACTCTTGAATTCGAGAAGTTCGGCCGCCCTGTTCGACACGTCGATCAGGCGATTGCCGTGATAGGGACCGCGATCGTTGACACGCACGATCAGCGACTTGCCGTTGCGCACATTGGTGACGCGGACATAGCTCGGAATCGGCAGCGTCGGATGTGCCGCCGTGAGTGACGCCATGTCGAACACTTCGCCATTGGCTGTCAGGCGACCGTGGAAGGCGTCGCCGTACCAAGACGCGATCCCTTCGGCGCGGTAATTTTCGTCCTCTTCAGGAACATAGGTACGGCCGCCAACCACATAAGGCTTGCCAACGCGATAGGTACCGCCACCTTTTGGAACCGGCTCGCCCATGCCCACCACGCGCGGGCTGCTGGAGACACCATACTTCGGATCGACACGGCTGAAGCCGGTTGTTTGGGAGCAGTTGGCCAGCGCCAGACAGGCGCTCATGGCCGCTGCTGCGCTTGCAGCACGACCGATGCGGTGTGACCGAAGAATCCCCATGCGCCCCAATACCATTCCGGCGACCATCTGCCCATCGGGCAACACGCGACCGCAAAATTACGATGTTCCCCACTTCCACATCGCGTGGTGAATATATCGTAGCCGGATCAGGGCGAAAATGAGGAGAGGCAGGTTATGGTAAACACAAAACTGCCGCTCTCGGGCAGCGCAACTCCCGTAGATCTGAAACATAGCCGTGCTGGAAAGCGCACTGCCCGGATTTTCGTTACGGCAGATGTTTCTGTTGGGACATGTAATGACGAGGCGGAATTGCGTCGCCTCGCCACGCCGTCTCTAACGGGGCGGTAAAAAGGTCGCCGCGTTGATCACGGCAACCGCCGCGAGTGTCACCATCCATAGCGGCCACACCGGGGCATCGGCCGAATGGTTGAACCGCCGGTGAACGCCGAAATTCCGCGCCATGGGTTGCTCCTCCTCATGTCCGATCGAGAATGCGCAACAACTTGCATTGCAAAGTGATCGAATTGCGTCACGCCCTTGGCAACAGCTTGCAATTGCACAATCGCACGCGCGACAGGTCGACACATCTCGCGGGAGGCTCGACGGCGCGGCGCCAAAAATAAAACCGCGCCATCCCGAAGGATGACGCGGCCGGCCGTTCTGTTGCTAGGTGGACCAACCCCGAACGGTTACGCCGCGAGGCGCACTTCGTTCATGCTAACGTTGTCGTTGGCATTTAGGTTTTTGACCCGATAACGGCGGTATCATGCCGAGCACAATTCGCGACTTCTTCGCAGCCATCGATCCTGTTTCGCCCCCGCCTGAGCAGCCCTGCGACCGACTTCTTGAAGAGAAATCCAATCAGAAGCTGCTGAGGTGGAGGCGCCGGGTACTGCCCCCGGGTCTGCCTGCGGTCCATCGTGAGGTTCAGCGCCATCGTCTTGCGACAGAAGCAATATAGGCGGAGCGCGGTTTAAAATCTAGGTGCCTGCCCGCAGCTGTGGATGCGGCAATCTTGCCGGTAACCAAACTCAGCCGGCTGCAATCTCGGGCAGTGGGCGCCGCAACTGTCCGCCCGTATCGGCCAGACCGCTCAGATACTGGGCCGCTTCCATGATATCGGCAACGATCTCACGCTCGGCCGCTTCACCGTCGCCGGCGATAATCGCCTTCAGGGCGGCGGTGTGATGGTCCCAGCCCTTCAGCAGCACCACATATTCGGGGATCACGAAGGACAGAACGGGGCCGCAGCGCAGCCACATGTTTTCGATGGTCTCGACGAGAATCGGAACACCGGACATCGCATAGATCTCGAAGTGAAACTTGCGATGATGCTCGAGATAGCTTTCGAGCGACCGAGACGCGATCAGCGACTGCATCTTCGCAAGCAGCGCCTGAAGCCGTTCGAGTGATGCTGCCTGCGGCCTCTTCGCAGCCTCACGTGCCGCGCGCCCTTCGAGGGCGCAGCGCACGACGGTGAGATCGCTGAGTTCGTTGCGCGTGAGATGAGGAACGATCGCCGCGTTGCGCGGTCCCTGCTGCAACACCCCCTGCGCCACCAGACGCGTAACCGCGTCGCGGACAGGCGTGATCGACGTTCCAAACGTCTCAGCCAGAGATCGCAGTGTCAGCACCGTTCCCGGCGCAAAGCGGCCAGCCAGCAGCGCGTCGCGGAGCTGCGCATGAGCCAAATCCCATAACGGTTCACGTTCAATGCGCTTAAGCGATGTCATTCCCTGCTCGCTAGCCTACCCCGCCCCGATTCCGCAATCGGGGATGCAGATATCGCGTTGACCCACCAGATTGGTTGTTATAACAAACAACAAAAATGGGAGGAAAACAATGTCGATCATCGCGTCCTTCGGGCGTGCAGCGCTATGCGCCGCTGGAATTGCTGTTTCTGCCGTCTCGCCATCCTCGGCTCAGTCCGGGTTCCCGCAAAAGGACATCACCTTTATCGTGCCGTGGAACGCTGGCGGCTCGAACGACGTGGCCGCGCGTGCGCTCGATCCGATTCTGCGCGAGCACGGCATCAAGCTGGTCATCGAAAACGTTCCCGGCGCGACCGGTGTCATCGGCATGAAGCGTGTCGCGAGTTCTGCGCCTGACGGCTATGTTATCGGCATGGGCACCAGCTCGACGCTGGCGCTGATCGCCCAGAACAAGGCGAGCGGCCTCACCAATGCGAACTTTACGCATATTGCGCGGGTCTCCACCGATCCGCTGATGCTGTTGGTGCCTTCCACCAGCGCGATCAAATCCCTGTCCGATTATATCGCCAATATGAAATCCAGGCCCGGCAAGGTCACCATCGGCACGCCCGGCAGCTACAATCTCAACCACATCTTCGCATCGATGACGGCGCGCGCCGCCGGCGTTGAATATGTGAACGTGCCCTATACCGGCGGCTCGAAAGTCGTGGCCGACCTCATCGGCCAGCATGTCGACTCCGGTGTGCTGAAACCTTCCGAGACCCTTGGCCAGATCCAGGAAAAGCTGCTCACGCCGATCGGCATCTTCGCCAATGAGCGGCTGGAGATGTTCCCAGAGGTGCCGACCTTCAAGGAACGCGGCTTCGACGTCTTCCCTTACGGTCCTGTGGTGCAGATGGCCTATGTGGTCGGCCCCGCAGAACTTCCGAACGATGTGCGCACCAAGCTGGTGACCGCTTTCCGTGCCGCGATCCAGGATCCGCGCTTCAAGGAATTCGCCAAGAAGAACGTCTTCCTGGTGGACGACCTCACCGGCGACGCACTGACGAAGGAAGTCGACAGCGTTGCCGTCGCTATCGGCAAGGTCGCCGCACAAACCTTCCCGAAGGAATAACCGCAGCCGGCGATGCGTCGCCGGCCGCATTCATCTGCCGTACTCGTCGAGGACCTCACATTGAAAATCAAGAAGATCACCTGCCACGTTGTCGCCGCTCCCGTGCAGCGCCCGTTCACGTCGTCACGCGGTTGGCTCTACAAGACACGTGGCACCTGCCTCGTCGAAATCGAAACCGATGACGGCATCGTCGGCTGGGGCGAGTGCTACGGCCCCTCCGCTGTCGCAAAGTCCTTCATCGATACGCAACTCGCGCCCCGCGTCATCGGCCGCGACCCGTTCGATATCGAGGTGATCTGGGAGGACCTCTACAATCGCATCAAGGACTACGGCCCCAAGGGCATGTCGATCGCCGCCATCAGCGGCATCGACATCGCGCTGTGGGATATCATCGGTAAAGTCTGCAACAAGCCGGTGCACAAGCTGATCGGCGGCGCCTTCCGCACCGAAGTCGACTGCTACGCGACGGGACTCTATTTCACCGATATGGAGCGCCTGGTCGATGAAGCCGTGGAGGAAGCTGTCGGCTACAAGAAGGCCGGCTTCAAGGCGATCAAGATGAAGATCGGCCTCGGCTCCATCAAGCGCGACTATGAGCGCGTCAAGGCCGTGCGCGAGGCGATCGGCTCCGACATCAAGCTGATGGTCGATGCTAATCACTGCCTCACCGTGCCCGCCGCGATCAAGCTTGGCCGCAAGCTGGAAGAGCTGGACATCGAATGGTTCGAAGAGCCGATCTCGCCGGAGGATATCGACGGCTATATCGAAGTGACACGGTCGCTCGACATGGCGGTGGCCGGCGGCGAGAACGAATTCACCCGCTGGGGCTTTCGCGATGCCATCGTGCGCAAGGCGATGGACATCGTGCAGCCTGACGTCTGCGCGGCTGGCGGCATCACCGAATGCAAGAAGATCGCAGCGCTTGCCAGCACCCATGGCGTCGAATGCGTGCCGCATGCCTGGGGGTCGGTGGTTGGCCTTTCCGCCACCATCCATTTCCTCGCTTCGATCCCGAACCAGCCGCCGAGCCTGTTTCCGATGCCACCAATGCTCGAATTCGAACAGGAGGAAAACCCGTTCCGCGATCATCTCGCGGTCAAGCCGATCGAACAGGTGAATGGCGTCATCGCGGTGCCGACCGGAGCCGGCCTCGGCATCGAGGTCGATCGCTCCGTCATCGACAAATATCGCGTCGCGTGATGGCGGGATCGCAATCATGAAATTTGTGACTTTTGTCGAATCTGGCTCGACGCGGGCCGGCGTTCTGCAAGGCGACGGCACGAAGCCGAGCGATATAATTTTCGATCTGGCACATGCATCGATGCGGACATGCCTGAACGGCACCGCACCGCAGTTGCAGTCGTTTCTCGATGCCGGCCTCGGCAAGATCGTCAGCATCATCGCCGCGCATGGTCTGGCCGAAGCCGCGCAACTCACCCTCGACAAGGTGACGCTGCTGGCGCCGCTGCCAGCGCCGCCGCGCATCTTTGGCATCGCGCATAATTATCGCGATGCCGTCGCCGAACGCGGCATCGCGCCGCCGTCAGAGCCGGTGCTGTTTATGAAGGCGCCGAGGACGGTGATTGCGACGGGACGCATGATCGTGTTGCCAGCGGGAATCGGCGGCTGCACATATGAAGCGGAGCTTGCGGCCGTGATGGGCAAGCGCGCAGTGAATGTCTCGAAGGAACAAGCACTCGAATATGTCGCAGCTTACGGCTGCTTCAACGATGTCAGCGCCAGTGAAATGATCAAGGCCGACGGCAATTTCGTCCGCGGCAAGAATATTTCGACCTTCGGTCCGTTTGGCCCGTTCCTCGCTTCAGCGGACGAGATCGGCGATCCGCATGCGCTGAGCGTCACCCTGACCGTGGACGGCGAGGTGCTGCAGCGGGGATCGACCAAGGACATGATCTTCGACGTCCCCGAGCTGGTGTCGTGGCTTTCACACCGCGGTCCTCTCGAACCCGGCGACGTCATTGCCACGGGAACCCCCGCCGGCGTTGCCGCAATGCACAGACCGCCCGCATGGCTGAAGCCGGGATCAAGCGTGATCGCAGCCGTCGAAGGTCTGGGTGAGCTTGCAAATCCCATCACGGAAGGACCGGCCTTCGATGCCTGAACTGCCCACCATCCTCCTCACTAATTCAATGCATGCCGATGGCGAGGCGATCCTCAAGCCACATGCAAACTTGATCACCGCACCCGACACCAAACCGGAAACGTTGCGCGCATGGGCGAAAGAGGCTGATGGCATCATCGTGCGTGCAAAACTGCCGGACGACATCGTCGATCATGCACCGCGTCTGAAAGGCATGGTTCGCCATGGCGTCGGGCTCGATTTCATTCCGGTCGATACGGCCACGGCACGCGGCATCGCCGTCGCCAACCTGCCCGGCAGCAACACGTCGGCGGTCGCTGAATACATCATGTCAGCCCTCCTGCATCTGCGTCGCCCCATCCATGTGATGAACGCACTGTTGCGGGACAGGGGTTGGAGCGCTGCGCGCGCAACAACCGACAGTTTTACCGAGCTGAATGGCGCCACGCTCGGGATTCTCGGCGTTGGCACGATCGGTCGCCGTGTCGCGCAAATCGCCAAGCACGGGTTCTGCATGAAGGTGATCGGAACGTCACGTCGCAAGGGCGCGCTGCCCGCCGATGTCGAGGAAGTCTCGCTCGACCAGCTGTTCGCACGCAGCAACGCGCTGGTGATCTGCTGTTCGCTGACGAACGAGACACGAGGGCTCGTCAATGCGGCACGCATCGCACAGATGAAGCCCGACGCCGTGCTGATCAACGTCTCGCGCGGCGCCGTGGTGGAGAATGCGCCGCTGATCGCTGCACTCAAAACCGGCAAGCTCGGTGGTGCAGCGCTGGATGTATTCGACATCCAGCCCCTGCCCGCCGATGACGCGCTGTTCGATTGCCCGAACCTGCTGCTGACGCCGCATGCGGCGGCGCTCACCGCCAGCAGCAGCCGTGGCATGGCCGTCGGCGCCGCCGAAGAAATGCTTCGTATCCTGCGCGGCGAACAGCCGCGCAATCTCGTCAATCCCGGTCACAAGGCAGCATGAGGCTCCCATGAAGATTACTGCGATCAAAGCCGTTCCAATCTCCTACCGCGTGCCGCAGGGCCAGAATGTGCGTCTCGGCATCGGCCGCGCTGTCAAGCGCGACGCCGTGCTGGTGAAGGTCACGACCGACGAAGGCCTCACCGGATGGGGTGAAGCCCATCACGGCCGCTGCCCCGGCGCCATCGCCAAGCTGATCGACACAACGATTGCTGAATTGGTCACCGGCATGGACGCCATGAACGTCATCGGCGTCTGGCACCGCGTCTATCAGATGCAGCTGTCGAGCCACGGCATGGGCTATGCCGCCGCCATGGCACTGAGTGGCCTCGACCTCGCTTTGTGGGATATCCGCGCCAAGGCGGCAGGCTGGCCGCTCTACAAACTGCTGGGCGGTGCGTCGAAGCCGATCAAGGCCTATGCCGGCGGCATCTCGCTTGGCTGGCAGGCGCCGGAGTCGCTCGCAGAAGAAGCACAGGGTTATGTGGCTCAGGGCTATCGCGCGGTGAAACTGCGCGTCGGCGATAATCCGCGTGACGACGTGGCGCGCGCCACTGCGGTGCGTAAGGCTGTCGGCGACAGCATCGAGATCCTGGTCGATGCCAATACCGGCTATACGCTCGACGATGTCCGCCGGGTGATGCCGGCTTATGACGACCTGCAGATCGGCTGGCTCGAAGAGCCCTTCCCGGCTCTCGATTATCGCTCATATCAGGCCGCTGCCGCGATGGGCTCGACGCCACTTGCGGCTGGCGAGAACCATTTCACCCGCTACGAATTCAACCGCCTCATCGAGGATCGCGCCGTCAGTTTCGTGCAGCCCGACCTGTCGAAGACCGGTGGCGTCACCGAGTCAATGCGCATCGCCGGCATGACCCAGGCCTGGAAGCTGTCGTTCAATCCGCACACTTCGGCGACGGGCATCAACATGGCTGCGACCATCAATGTGCTCACTGCTGTCGAGGACCCCGGTTACTTCGAGGGGGACGTCGCCAAGCACAATCCGTTCCGCGATGAAGTTGGAGGTATTCCCTACAAGCTAGATGCCAATGGCTGCGTCGCGCCGTCGGAAATTCCCGGCCTCGGCGTCGAGATCGACGAAGCCTTCATCAACGCCCACCCGCTGATCGAAGGACCATGCTATGTCTGACACGCGTCAGGTGGAAGTCGTACTGCGCGCCCAGCGTTTCGTTCACTTCGCCTGTCGCGCGCTCGTCCTCCTGCTGGTCGGGACCGCCTGCGCACACGCGCAGGCCACCCCGCCGGCGAACGAAGTCTATCCCAGCAAGACGATCAAATATATCGTCCCCTATCCGCCCGGCGGCTTCAACGACACGCTCGGGCGAATTTTCTCGCAGAAACTTCAGGAGTCTCTGGGCGTCCCTGTGGTGGTCGAAAACCGGCCCGGCGGCGGGACCCTGATCGGCACCGAGGCCGTCGCCAAGGCAGCGCCCGACGGCTACACTTTGCTCGGCGTTGCCTTTCCGTTCGGCGCCAATCCCAGCATCTACAAGAACCTGCCCTATGACACGGTGAAGGATTTCACGCCGATCATCTTCGCCGGACAGACACCAAATCTCTTGGTGGTGAAGCCGTCGCTGCCCATCAATTCCGTCAAGGAGCTGATCGACTATACACGCCAGAACCCGGGCAAGGTGACCTACGGTTCAACGGGGATCGGCTCATCCAATCACCTGTCCATGGAGCTGTTCAAAAGTATGGCGGGTGTCGACATCGTCCACGTGCCCTACAAAGGCAGCGCGCCGATGGTGAACGACATGCTCGGCGGCCATATCGACGTCGCTTTCGACAATACTCCGAATGTGCTGCCACAGGTGAATGGCGGCAAGCTGCGCGCTCTCGGCGTCAGCAGCAGGGAACGCACCGCACTTGCGCCGGAGATCTCACCTGTCTCAGATGCCGGCGTCCCCGGTTATGAGGTCAATGTCTGGTTCGGCGTCGTCGGCCCGGCGGGAATGCCTGAGGACATCGTCCGGAAACTCAATACAAAAATGAATGCAATCCTCGAGCAGGAGGATGTCCGACGCCGCTTCCTCGATCAGGGTGTCGAGCCCGTTGGCGGAAGGCCCGCCGCCTTCTCGCAGCAGATCAAGACCGAGATCGACAAATGGGCGAAGGTCGTCAAGGACGCCGGAATCAAACCGGAATAGACCGTTAGATGATGTCATCCTTCAACAGCGAATGGCTGCTCTTCCGCTGGCGTCGCACAGCTTGACCTGAAGGCGCTGGCGCGGCGACCCGCGCCGGGGCATTGTGCCCCAGCAGGGATGGCGTTGCGATGCCATGGGCGCGTTGTGCCTTGTTCGTATGTCTTCAGTCCTCCTGAGCAAAGTTAGGGAGGCTGACAATTGCTGTACCTCGCCTGGTCATTGCCAGCGCTCGCGGTCATTGGCGCAATCGCCAGCGGATGGGCTGGAACGCTTCCCGCATCGTTGATCGGTCTCGCCACAGCATTTGCCGTGGCAATGACGACCGCGCCGCATCTATTCTCTCTCGTTGACGCCGCCACTGCCTTGTTGCGTGGCGCATGGATCGGCTGGATCGTCGTCCCCTATATTCTCGGTGGCCTGCTGTTCTGGCAGATGGCGATCAGGACCGGCAACGCAACGATGCCTGTCGAGGAGACGTTGCGGGATGACCGCGCACGACGACGCCTGTTGTTTACAGCCTGCTATCTCATCGGCCCGTTCGCGGAATCCGCCACGGGCTTCGGTATAGGCATCATGGGCACGATGGTGCTGATCCGCCGGCTCGGTCTCAAACCCATTGAATTACTTGCCTTCTCGCTGATCAGCCAGACCATGATCGTTTGGGGCGCCATGGGCAGCGGTGCGGTGGTCGGCGCCGCTTTCGCACGCATGGATCCGACCGCGCTCGCGCTGCGCACCAGCGGGATCTACATGATCTTCAATGTGCTCTGGCTGCCGATCTATTGGCGGATGGCCGATCGCGCCGGGATCGGTGCCGACTGGCGCGAACGTATCAGCGAAATGCTATGGCTCGTCGGCAGCCTGGGACTGGCCATCGTTGCAACCGCCTATCTCGGGCCGGAACCTGCGATGCTGGCGGCTTTCGGTCCGGCGATCGTGCTGCGCTACCTGATCGATGAACAGCCAGATCGCACCAAGCTCATCGTTGCAACACGGCGCATGCTGCCTTTCACGCTTCTCATCGGTTGGCTGGCAGCGACGCGGCTGTTGCCGCCGCTCAGTCAGAGCCTCCGAACCACATGGAGCATCGAGCCATTTGCCGGCGCCCCGATATGGGCACCGCTATTCCATGCCGGGACGTGGCTCCTCGTCGCGGCCATCCTGACTGGTGTTTTGCGCGGCCATCGGCGTGCCCTTTCAAGCGAGATCGGCGCGGCCTGGAAGACCGGTCGTCTCGCGGTCCTAACCATTGTCATCTTCTCGATGATGGCCGAGCTGCTGTCGAGCTCGGGGATCGCTGACGGGCTGGCGCGCGGTATGTTCAGCACATTTGGCGTCTGGTCGGTGACGGTGACGCCGATGATCTCAGCGATCTTCGGCGCACTTGCCAATAGCGGCAATGCCGCCAATGGACTATTCATGCCTTCCCAACTCAGCCTGGCGACCGAGGCAGGACTCGACATCGCCGCCGTCGTTGCGCTCCAGCATGCCGCAGCGCTGTCCCTCAACATGGTCTCGCCGGTGCGGATGTCGATCGTCTGCAATCTCGCCGGCACGCCCGGCCACGAGCGCGACGCCTATCGCGCGATGCTGCCCTTCATTGTGGTGATCATCGCGGTGCTGTTGTCGCTCTCGATCCTGATCGCGACCAGGATCATCTGATCAGTGGAAGTGGGTCGCGCCATTGATGTCGAAAATCGCGTACGATCTCTTCCGCCTTGGCGATGCGCTGGAGCGGATAGAGCGACACGCAAGCGGTAGCAGGCCGGCCCGTCAGCTGCCGCCGATCAGTCGCCACGACAGACGCCCGTCTCCATACGCCTCGATCAAGCGATTCACGGGATGCTGATCGGCTGCAACGCTTGCCTGAATGGCTCTGCGATGGGCCGCAGGACTTTTGCCCTCACGACTGCAGTTACAGAATTTGCACGCCATTGCCTTGGTCGCGCTGTCGATCGTGGCAACGTGCTGATTCAGATGCTTGCCAGCACCTGAAACGCCGACTTCGATACGAAGGCGGCGGCGCGCAGAATCCTTGGTCTCGCGATCAAGAACGAATGTGGGGCCATCGCAATAGAAGCAGGCCCCGCCCTGCTCGCGCCATAGCCCGTAGAGCTTGTCGTTACGATCCATAATCTGCTCGTTGATGCCGCGCGGTATCCGGTATTGCACTCCAGTTCATTCTCATCTTTATTCAGCAACTTCAATACGTTGGATCGTCAAACTGCCGAAATAAGCCAAGCTCCCCATCTTGCGGCTGATGGAGTTGAACTTGTTGCATCTCCAAGCAAATCAGGCCGTGCGGTTGCGGCACCAAACAGAAGTGTCTGCAAATACGTTCCGGCCGCATCGGCCTGATGCGCGAGCTCCGCCAAAGCGCTTGTGTGCACGAATTCGCGACAGCCGCGATCAATTTTTAATCATTCCAATCAACCTCGCCTTCAAATCGGTGCCTCGGAATCACGCGTCCGCTCGGCATGATCAGCCACGATGCGCTGCATCATCGCGAGAAAGAGGTCCTGTTCCGTTCGGCTGAGCGGAGTCAGCGTCTCGCGATGGGCGTCACGTGCCGCCCCCTCGATCTTGTTCAGCAACGACGCGCCCGCCGACGTCAACTTGCAAACGCGCGCACGCCGGTCATCATCGCTTATCGGCCGCTCGACCAGTTTGCGGGCTTCCAGGCGCTTCAGCGCGCCCGTGGTCGTGGTCCGATCCAAAGCAATATCAGCGGCTAAACTGGTCTGATCGGCAGTTCCTCGCGCCGCGAGCGCCGACAGCAAACTGTATTGCAGCGGCGTCATTTCGAAGTCGGCGCAGGCTTCCTGAAAGAGAGCCACGTGGATCTGATGCAGCCGCCGGATCAGATAGCCCGGCCGCTGTTCGAGTGGCCAGGGTTTGTGCGCCGCACCGCCGCGCGTCGTTTTCTTTGCAGACAACCGCATCTCCCGCGACCGGCCAGCGCCGGCAAAATTACGTTCAGTCAATAATGGCACGCCCCTTGCTTTAGTCAAATACGAAGCATGCTTCGTATTTTCCGGTGTGTGAGAAAGCCCGGGAGAAACAAGTGCAAGAATTCTGGAGACCGATCATGTCCGTTACTGCCTCTTACGACATCCTGCTGCGCGGTGGCCGGGTCATCGATCCGGCCGCCGGGATCGACGGCATGAAGGATGTCGCCATTCGGGGCGGCAAGATCGCCGCAGTGCAGTCCGACATTCTGCCCACCAGCGCACGAGAGGTCATCGATGTCACCGGCAAGCTGGTGCTGCCAGGCCTGATCGATACCCATGGTCACGTCTTTCAATATGTCTCTGGCCGCTTCGGCATGAATCCCGACATGGTCGGTGTGCAGTCGGGTGTTACAACGCTGATCGATCAGGGCGGTCCGTCCTGCATGACGCTGCCGGGCTTCCGACACTTCATCGCTGAACCCGCAAAATCCAGGGTTTACGCATTTCTCTCGGCCTATCTCGTTGGCGGGCTTGAAGGTCACTTCTATCCCAATCTCTATAGCCCCGATTGCGTCGATATCGATGCGACGGTGAAATCCGCCGTCGCCAATCGCGACCTCGTGCGCGGAATCAAGGCCCATGCCGAGATCGGCGGCTTCGCGCGCTGGGGCATCCGCGTGATCGAGATGGCGGCGGAAATCGGCAAGCGCGCCGAACTGCCGGTCTATGTGCATTTCGGCCAGTTGTGGGGCCTGCCGGAAAGCGGCACCAATGGTGAGGACGTCGATACGATCCTCGAGCGCGTGATCCCATTGCTCAAGGAAGGCGATGTGCTCGCGCACCCCTTCACACGACATCCCGGCGGCTTCGTCAACCGCGAGGGCGAGGTGCATCCGGTAATTCAGGCCGCCATCGATCGCGGCCTGAAGATCGATGTTGGCCACGGCAGTCATTTCTCCTATCGCCTCGCCAAGAAGGCGATCGCTGCCGGCATCGTGCCAAACACGCTCGGCGCCGACATCCACGGTTACAACACCGAAGTGCCCGCCCCCGCCGGGACGCCGGACGAGCACGAGGATGACGAGAACCATCCGTTCAAGGGGCAGGCCAAGTTCAGCCTCGTGCAGGCGATGAGCTCGATGATGGCGCTCGGCCTTACACTCGAACAGGTGGTTCCGATGGTGACCGCCAATCCAGCCAAGATGGTCGGCCTATCTGACAAGATCGGTTCACTGAAAGTTGGCATGGATGCCGACGTTTCGGTGATCTCGCAGATCCCCGGCAAGTTCATCCTGCGCGACAATGAAGACACCAAGACTGTCTCTGACGGCCTGCTGCAGCCAGCTTTCTGCATGCGCAGCGGCGTTCGCTACGACGCCACCGCCCCGATCCTGCCTCAGGCCGTCGCGGCCTGAGCTTTGCACATCGAACCGCAAGAGATCCGGAGTTTGTCGATGCGCAACGAGCGAGACATCGCGCCAGCCAGCCCTGCTTCCCCGCAAGGAGTAGGCGCGCGCGTGCCCCGCAAGGAGGATGATCGTCTGATGCGCGGCCGCGGACAGTTCGTCGGAGATATCCGCTTGGCCGGGCTACAGGACGTCGCCTTCGTGCGCAGCCCTCTCGCCCATGCCCGCATCAAGGGCATCCATGTTCCCGAACGCTATCGCGACGTGGTGTTCACCGCCGACGACCTGATCGGCGTCAAACCGATCCGGGCCGTAACATCGCTGACCGGCTTCAAGGTCTCCGACCAACCGATCCTTGCCACCGGAAAAGTGCGTCAGGTCGGCGAGCTGATCGCCATGTGCGTCGCGCCGACGCGTGCGGAGGCGGAAGACATTGCTGCCTCCGTCACGCTCGATCTCGAAGAACTCCCCGCTGTGTACGACATGCGCAAGGCGCTGGAGCCCGGCGCACCGCTGGTGCATGAGCATTGGGGCGACAATGTCTTTCTCGAAAGCTTCTTCGAGACCAATATCGATTCCGCTTTCGACGCCCCGATCAAGGTGACACGTGAAATCTCGACCGCACGGCAATGCATGTCGCCGCTGGAAGGTCGTGGTGTCGTCGCCACGTACGATCATCGCCTCGATCAGCTTACGCTCTACTCGGGCAGCCAGATGCCCCATATCGTGCGCAACGGCCTGTCCGACTGCCTTGAGATGGATCAAGGACAGATCCGTATCGTCTCGCCGGACGTGGGCGGCGGTTTCGGTCACAAGGGAATTCTGCTGCCGGAAGAAGTGTGCTTGTCCTGGCTGACCATGAAGCGCGGCTTCCCGGTGCGCTGGATCGAAGATCGCCGCGAGCACCTGACGGCCGCTGCAAATTGTCGCGAGCATTTCTACAAGATCACCGTCTATGCCGATCGTGACGGCACGCTGCGCGGTATCGATTGCGAGGCGCTGGTCGATTCCGGCGCCTACTCATCCTATCCATTCTCGGCCTGCCTCGAAGCCGCACAGGTCGTCAGCATCCTGCCCGGTCCCTACAAGATGCCGGCCTACCGTTGCCGCACCTATTCGGTGGCGACCAATAAGTGCCCCATCCTGCCCTATCGCGGCGTGGCACGTACCGGCGTCTGCTTCGCGCTCGAATTGATGCTCGATCTGGTTGCCGTGGAGGCTGGCCTTGAACCCGGCGATGTGCGCCTGCGCAACCTGCCTGGGCCCGAGCAGATGCCATTCGACAACATCACGAAGAAGCATTTCGACAGCGGCGACTATCCTGAAGCGATGCGACGCGCGCTTGCGCAGATCAATATCGAGGCTATCCGCGCGCGCCAACGCAAGGGCGAAGACGATGGACGCCTGATCGGCGTCGGCCTGTCGATCTACTGCGAACAAGCCGCGCATGGAACGTCCGTCTATTCCGGCTGGGGCATTCCCATGGTGCCCGGTCACGAACAGGCAACGGCGCGCATGACCCCGGATGGTGGTCTCGAATTGCGCGTCGGCGTGCATTCACATGGCCAGGGTATGGAAACCACCATGGCGCAGGTTGCCCATGAATTGCTCGGCATCGACCTTGCCAAGATTCGCCTCGTGCATGGCGACACCACTATGACTCCTTATTCGACAGGCACCTGGGGCTCGCGCGCGATGGTGATGGCCGGCGGCGCGGTTGCTACCGCCTGCCACGAACTCGCGGATCGTGCGAGGAAGATCGGCGCCAAGCTGCTGCAGGTGGACGAAGCCAGCGTTGTGCTGGCAGACGGCGAAATCCGCGGGCCGAACGGCAGCGTGTCGCTGCAGGAAATCGCTCACACTTGGTATCGCCGCCCGCAGGACCTGCCGGGCGATGTCGATCCCGCCGGGCTAGAAGCCACGTCCGGTTACAAGCCGAAGCGCGACACCGGCACATTCAGCTACGCTGCCCACGCCGTGACTGTCGCCGTAGACCCCGATCTCGGCGACGTCGAAATACTCGACTACGCCATCGTTGAAGACGGCGGCGTGCTGGTCAATCCGATGATCGTGGACGGCCAGATCTATGGCGGCCTTGCGCAGGGCATCGGTACGGCACTCTATGAGGAAATGCCGTTCGACCGCACCGGTCAGCCGCTCAATACCACCCTCGCCGATTATGTCCTGCCCGGTCCGACCGAAGTGCCGGAGCCCTGGCTCGATCACATGGAGACGCCGTCGCCTTATACCAAGTTCGGCGTCAAGGGGATCGGCGAAGGCGGCGCCATCGCGCCGCCAGCAGCAATCGGCAATGCGGTCAACGACGCGTTGCGCGGGCTCGGAGCTGAAATGCTGCATTCCCCGATCACGCCAAAGCGGATCGTCGAGGCCATTCTCGCAGCGCGGGATGCAGAAAGGTCGGCAGCATGAAACCGGCTCCGTTCACCTATGAGCGCCCCCGCGACATTGGCTCCGCCCTGTCTGTGATGACCGGGGCCGAGAGCAGCGTCAAAATCATCGCCGGCGGTCAGTCGCTCGGGCCGATGCTTAATCTGCGTCTCGTTGCCCCCGACACTATTCTCGACATTACCGGCATCGCCGAACTGAAGCGGGCCGACGTTGATGGCAACGAACTCATGCTCGGCGCCTGCGTCACGCACGCGGATATCGAGGACGGCCGCGTTCCGGACGTCACCCGCGGCGCCATGCAGCGCGTAGCCGCTAACATTGCCTACCGCGCCGTGCGCAATCGCGGCACGGTGGGTGGCTCGCTCAGCCATGCCGATCCATCCGCTGACTGGGTCTCGTCGCTCGCGGCGCTCGGCGCGTCGCTGTCCTTACGCAGCACGAGCGGCACGCGCCGCGTGGCGATGAAAGACTTCATCCTCGGTGCGCTGGAAAGCGTAATGGAATCCGGCGAAATGTTGGAAGCCGTGCACGTCCCCCTGATGCCATCCTCGGCCCGCTGGGGTTATGTCAAGAGCTGCCGCAAGACAGGCGAGTTTGCCCATGCCATCGGCGCGGTGCTGATCGATCCCGATGCCGGCAAGGCCCGCATCGTGATCGGCGCCGTCGAGGCTGCTCCTATCATTGTTGAACAGGCCGACGAATTGTTCGGTGGCACGATCGACGGCGGGTTCGCGTCGCGCTTCGACGCGCGCGTTGCGGACAAACTGCTCGCAGAGGCCGGCATGGCCGATTCTGCCGACCGGCATATCCATGTCGCTGTGCTCCGCAAAGCCGTCGCGGAGGCCGCATGAATACCGTCGAGCTCACCGTCAACAAGCGCGGCTTGCAACGCACCATCGAGCCTCGCACCAGTCTTGCCGACATGATGCGAGATACGCTCGATCTCACCGGTACGCATCTCGGCTGCGAGCATGGCGTCTGCGGTGCCTGCACCATCCTCGTGGATGGCGTACCGACGCGGTCCTGCATCACCTTTGCGGCCGCCTGCGACGGCGCTGACATCACCACAATCGAAGGCCTCGACGACGACGAGATCGCCACCGAATTGCGCGCCGCCTTCACCCGTGAACATGCCCTGCAGTGCGGTTACTGCACGCCAGGGATGCTGGTATCGGCACGCGATCTGGTGCTGCGCCTGCCTGAGCCGGACGAGAAGGCAATCCGCATCGGCATGAGCGGAAATCTGTGCCGCTGCACTGGTTATGTGGGTATCGTTCGTGCCGTGAAATCGGTGATCGAAGCTCGGCGTGCCCGCGACATCGCGTCAGAACCGAACGCCGGGCGGACGGTGCTTGGCCCGGCAGGTTCAGGCCACAAAGCTTGCACCGTTTCGCAGCAGCTTGCCTCGACGAGGCCAGCCACGACCGAGACTATGCCCGCGATCGTGCCGCTTGCCATTCCTGACTTCACGCCATCGACGGTGATGAAACAGAGTTTCACTGTCGCCCATCCCCCCGCAAAGGTGTTCGCACTGTTCGACGACATCACCACAGTCGCATCCTGCCTACCTGGTGCGACACTCACCGGTACGCCGCGTCCCGAGCGCGTCGAGGGCGCCATCAAGGTCAAGATCGGCCCCATCTCAGCGAACTTCAACGGCGCTGCGCGCGTAGAGCGCGATGACGCCAATCTTGCCGGTCGCATTATCGGCATCGGCAATGATCAGCGCAGCCGCTCTACGACCCAGGGCGAGATTCGTTACCGGCTCCTGCCGGAGAACGATGGCGCCGCCACACGTGTCGAACTCGCCATCGGTTACAGCCTCACCGGCATGCTGGCTCAGGTCGGCCGCAGCGGCCTCGTGCGCGATCTCGCGGCACGGCTGGTTGGTGAATTCGCCGCCAATCTCGATCGCCGCCTGTCCGGCGACACCATCACTGCGACTGCGTCCGCTGCGGGGCTGAACGGGAGCTCACTCGTCCTCGGTCTTCTGCGTGATCGCGCGGCACGATTACTGCAACGGTTCACCGGACGCGGAGACGCGGCATGAGGAATCCATGCTCGTGCTCCGCGCGCACCGGCGACGTCTGCACGGTTCAAGTTTCATCGGCGTATTACTGGAGGACCATATGATACGGACATTCAAGGCTGCCACCGCGACCGCCTTCGCGCTCGCTCTGCTCGGTAGCACGGCCTATGCACAGACAATCAAGATCGGCGTCAACGAACCTCTGACCGGCGCCTTTGCGGCGTCCGGCACCTATGTCGTCAACGGCGCCAAGATCGCCGTTGACGAAATCAACGCCAAGGGCGGCGTGCTCGGCAAGAAGATCGAACTCGTGATCGAAGACAACAAGAGCAATCCGACGGAGGCCGCTGCCGTCGCCGAGAAGCTTATCACCCGCGACAAAACGCCGGTGCTGCTGGGCGCCTGGGGCTCCAGCCTGACGCTGGCGGTGATGCCGAAACTCGTCGAATACGAAACTCCCATGGTGGTCGAGACATCGTCGGCGAGCAAGATCACCACCTCCGGCAACCCCTATGTGTTCCGCATTTCACCGCCGTCTTTCGTCGAAGCGGCTGCGTTCAAGGGAATCGTCGACAAGCTCGCGCTGAAGAAGGTTGATTTCCTCGTCATCAACAATGACTGGGGCCGCGGCACCGCCGAGGATTTCAGCAAGATGATGAAAGAAAAGGGCATCACCATCGGTCTCACCGAGACCATGGACCAGTCGGCCCAGGACATGAGTGCCCAACTCGCCAAGATCAAGGCGACGGATTCCGAGACAGTGATCATCACGGCCGCTGTGGATCAACTGACACTGATCTTCAAACAGGCCGCAGCTCTAGGTCTGAAGAAGCGTATCATCACGACCGGCGGCTCGCAGAATCCGGACCAGATTATTGCCCAAGCCGGAGCAGCCGCGAACAACACCATGCACTTGACGACATTCCTGCCGTGGATGCCGGAAAAGACTCCAAACCCGGAAGCCACAACCTATTTCATCACCGAGTGGAAGAAGCGCGGTTACGATTTCGCGGGGTGTACCGAGAGCTTCCGCGGCTATGACGGCATCCGCACCATCGCGGCTGCCATCGAGAAGGCCGGCAAGGCCGAGCCGGCGGCGATCAAGGACGCACTCTGGAAGATCGACGTCAAGGGACTGAACGGCGACATCATCTTCAGGAAGTCGGGGCCTGCCGGTTCGGAAAGCGGCCAGAGCTTCCCGAATGTCTATCTGGTCGAAATTGTCGACGGCAAGATCGTGATGAAGGATCTGTAAGCCAAGCAACGCGTCGTTCCGGGGCGCGCATTTTCGCGCGCCTCAGAACCTCGGCATGAGAAGCATCACTGCAAGATTCCGGGTCTTCGCCCTTAACGGCTATGCCGTCTACGGCGAGTCCCGGAATGACAGAGGAAGAAACACACCGTGGACCAGCTCCTCCAACACGTCGTCAACATGCTCGTGCTCGGCGGTACCTATGCTTTGCTCGGCATCGGCCTGACGCTGATCTTCGGCATCATGAATGTCGTGAATTTCACCCACGGCATTCTCTATACGTTCGGCGCCTATATGATGTTCATCGTCGTGCATCAGCTCGGCCTGAATTTCTTTCTCGCGCTGCCGGTTGCGATCGTCGCAGGCTGGCTGCTCGGCGCCGCCATCGAAATCACGTTGCTGCGCCCTCTCCGCGGCGCCGATATCGACACCACCATGCTGGTGATGATCGGCGCCTGGATTGCCATGCAGTCCGGCGCGCTATGGATCTGGGGCGGCGTTGCCAAGTCCATCGACAACCCCTTCCCTGAAGCGCCACTGGTAATCGGATCTGTCTCGGTCTCGTGGCTGCGTCTGTTCGTGCTTTTCGCTGCAGCGCTGCTCATCGTGATCGCCTATTCGCTGATCAACCTCACCAAGCTCGGCAAAGCGATGCGGGCAACCTTTCAGGATTCCGACACTGCAGCTCTGATGGGCGTCAATGTCGGTTGGATCTACACCTCGACCTTTGCCATCGGCTCCAGCCTCGCCGCCGCGGCTGGCGCCCTGCTCGGCCCCGTCTATGTCGTGTTTCCGCAAATGGGCGACCTCGCTGCTGTGAAAGCCTTCGCCATCGTTATTCTCGGCGGTCTCGGCAATATCACCGGAGCCGTGATCGGCGGCTTCATTCTTGCGCTGGCCGAAGAGCTCGGCGCCGGTTACGTGTCGTCCGGCTATCGCGACGCCATGGGATTTCTCATTATCATCGCCGTGCTGGTCTTTAAGCCCACCGGCCTGTTTGCTCGTGCGGAGCGCGTCGGATGAATCGTATCGTCTCTCTCTCCACGCTCGCCTTCTTCGCCTCGGTGCCGCTGTGGCTGAAGGATCCGTATCTGCTCAATGCGCTGATCACGACAGGCATCTTCATCATCGGTGCGATGAGCATGAATCTGCTGCTCGGCTTCACCGGGCAGCTCAGCCTCGGCCACATCGCGTTCTTCGGCATCGGCGCCTATGTCAGCGCCCTGACGTCGCTGGGCTTCGATGTCGAGTTGATCGGCGGTTTTCGCGTCGTGCATGAGCCGTGGCCACCGATCGCCGGATTCGCACTTGCCATCGTGATCTCCGGCCTGTGCGGCTATCTGGTCGGACGCTTGTCTTTCAGCGTGCGCGGCGCGTACTTCGTTATCGTCACGATTTCGTTCGCGGAAGTGGTACGACTGGTCGCGCTGAACTGGGTCGAGTTAACCCAGGGACCTCTGGCACTGACCAACATTCCCTCCATCGCCATCGGCTTGCCCGGCCTCGGCTACGTCACCCTGAAGACCAAGCTGCAGAACTACTATCTGGTTCTGACGGTCGCCGCAGTGTCGTACTTCCTCATCTCGCGTCTTGTGCATTCGCATTACGGCCGTGCTATGCGTGGATTGATGGAGAACGAGACGCTGGCGGTGTCCGTCGGCATCGACGTCACCAAGGCGCTGACGCTCACCGCTGTTATCTCAGCCGCGATCGCCGGCGCCGCAGGCAGTCTCTATGCGCATTATATCCGCATTATCGACCCCGAGGTCTTCGCTTTCATCTCCACTGTCACGATGGTGATCATGGTGGTGTCCGGCGGCAAGGGATCGCTGGCAGGCCCTGTGATCGGTGGCGTAATCTTCGGCCTGTTACCGGTGTTCCTGCGGCCAATCATGGCACCAGAGGCACAGTGGATCACCTATGGTCTCGTGCTGATCGCAATCCTCTTCGTCTTGCCGCGTGGCATCGTTCCGTCTCTGGCACCAAAGCTGGGCTTTGGCCGGCAGCCGCCGCGGCCCAAATCCATCGTTGTGAGCGAACGCACCGCAGAGGAAAGCGTGTGATGACCGATACCGTTCTCAGCATCGAACATGTCGGCGTGCAATTCGGCGGCCTTGTTGCGATCTCGGACATGAACTTTCATGTCGGCAAGGGTGAGATCGTCAGCCTGATCGGGCCCAACGGCGCCGGCAAGACGACGGCCTTCAACGTCATGACTGGTTTTCTCACGCCCACGAAAGGCGCAGTAAAATATTGCGGGCGCGATTTGCGCGGGATGAAACCGCACGAGATCGCCAATCTCGGCCTCGCCCGCACATTCCAGCGCACCAGCGTATTTCCGAACGACACCGTGTTCGACAATGTGCTGATCGGCCTGCATCGTCAGGGCAAGCTCGGTTTGTTCGAAGCAATCTTGCGGTTACCACGCGCCCGCGCGTCGGAAAGGGCCATGCGGGAGCGTGCCGCCGAGCTGGTCCGCTGGGTCGGGCTAGAGAACCGCACCCATGATCTGGCCGGGTCGCTTTCCTATGGCGAACAGCGCTTGGTCGGGGTTGCACTGGCGCTCGCCGCCCAGCCCGACATGCTGCTTCTCGACGAACCGGTGTCCGGCATGAATGCGTCGGAGACGCATACTTTCGTGCAGCTCATCCGCAATATCCGGGATCGGGGCGTCACCATCCTGTTGGTCGAGCACGACATGCCTATGGTGATGAGCGTGTCCGATCGCATCGTGGTGCTCAACTACGGTCGCATCATCGCCGAAGGGCCGCCCGACGAGATCCGCAAGAACCCGGCGGTAATCGAGGCCTATCTCGGCCAGAGCGCCAGGGATGTGGTGAAGGAGGTCACCATCGATGCTTGAGATCCGCGACATGATCTGCACTTACGGGCAGATTTCTGCCCTCAAGGGCATCTCGCTGTCGGTGAAGTCCGGTCAGCTGGTGGCGCTGATCGGCGCCAACGGTGCCGGCAAGAGCACGACATTGCGCGCCATTTCCGGCCTCGTGCCGTCTCGCTCCGGCCAGATGATCTTCGATGGCGAGGACATAACAGGCATCGGCGCGCAGCGCGTGCTCACCAAGGGTATCGCGCATTGCCCAGAAGGCCGCCGCGTCTTCCCGCATATGACCGTTGCCGAGAATCTCGACATGGGCGCCTATCTGCGCAAGGACACAGGCGAAGTCGCCGCCGACCGCGAACGCATCTACACCGAATTTCCCCGCCTCGCCGAACGCCGCAAACAGGCGGCCGGCACCCTCTCCGGCGGTGAACAGCAGATGCTGGCGATCGGCCGTGCACTCATGTCGCGCCCGCGTCTCGTGATGTTCGACGAACCTTCGCTTGGCCTCGCGCCGAACATCGTCGAGCGCACCTTCTCCATCATTCGTTCGATCCGCGACAGCGGCACCACTGTGCTTCTGGTCGAACAGAACGCCTTCGCCGCGCTTGAAATGTGCGACTACGCCTATCTGCTGGAATCCGGCCGTGTCGTTCTTGCCGGCGGCGGTGCCGAGCTGATCGCCAATGAACATGTGCGCCGCGCCTATCTCGGCGGATGACCGGGAGCGCTGGGTCGCAGTCTGTACCCGGGACAGGCTTGCGGTTCAGGAGATCGTCTGCGCCACGATTGCAGGCGTCGGCATCCTTATCATTCGCGATGGCGAAAGGATCATCGCCTGCGAACGCACCTGCCCGCACGAACAGGCAGATCTCGCCCGTGGTCATGTTGCCGATGGGCGGTTACATTGCCCGCATCATCGCGCCTCGTTCAGTCTGGCGACGGGCCAGGTGTCGGCGGGCTGGTCAAGCCGTCCGCTGCGCCGTTTTCCAGTGCGGTTCGATGAAACTCAGGTGTGGATTGACACAGAGGGCTGGGAACAACGCTGACAATGCGTGTTCTCGTCGGTACAGCCGGGACTGGTCGGAACATCAATAAGTACAAATCACGGATGCTGCCTGGCACGTGCCGGACACCGTTAGTTGAAAGACTGCATCGCAGCCTATAGCCAATCGCCGTTCAACCGACGGCCCAAAGGGCGATTGCTTCTAACGTTCCTTCTTTCCCGACCAGGCCAGCAATTGTGCGGTCATCTCGTCCTGAATGGCGATGGCTTCGTGCAGCACTTCGGCCACGACCTTCAATTCCTTGGCACCGTGCTTGTCGAAGGCAGCAGCGCCCGCCCGAGCTAATGGCAGATAGACCTCATTTATCAGCGCCTCGGTCGCCGCGTCCGCCTCCACCAGCACCTTGCGCCGGTCGACCGGGTCGGCACGACGGCGGACATAATTGCGCGCTTCCAGCCGATCGACCAAGGCCGTCACCGCCGCGGGGGTGAGCCGGGTGGCCCGGGCAATGGCGCTCGCCGTCTGCGGACCGCTGGTAAGGAAGCTCAAGCAAAGCCGCTCGGCCGGGCCCAGCTGGAAAATCTCGCCCACCGTTTCGTCATGGCGCTGGGTGGCTTCCTGCCAACGCACGATCAGCCGGCCGAGCCTTTCGATAAGTTCTGCCTTGCCGGCATTTGATTTGACCATCTAACTATCTTATTGTCTAATATTTAAGTTTTCGCATTATGCGGCGACCATGGTCGATGAGGCAAGGATGAAACCGAAGATCGGGATCGTAGGGGCGGGTTTTGCCGGGCTGGGCCTCGCCCTGGCCCTCGCCCGCAAAGGCTTTGCCTCCACCGTCATCGAGAAGAGAAGCGAGGAGCAACTGCAGAGTGAAGGCATTTTCCTGACGCTGGCACCCAATGGCATGAATGCACTGCGTGGAATGGGTCTGGCTGAAGCGGCACTCGAGCGCGGCGTCGAGACCCGGGGGCTGGTCTTTCATAACGAACATGGTCGCGCGCTGGGCACGCTCGATTACACAAAACATGCTCAGCGTTTCGCTGCACCTTCGGTCACCATCCGCCGGGGCGAATTGGGTGCTATCCTGCTCGATGCGGCGCGGGCCGCCGGGATTGCCACGCGTTTCGGCACGGCAGTGGAGGCCGTCGCGGAAACACCGTCTGAAGTGCTGGTGACCTCTTCGGACGGCGTCACGGAGGGCTTTGACATTCTCGTCGCGGCCGACGGGCTGCGCTCCAGCGTGCGGCGCCTCGTCATGCCCGAGCTGCCTGCCCCCGTCTACAATGGGCTACAGGGCTGCGGAGGCATTGTCGATGTGCCCGAGGTGCCCACCACCGATGGGCGGATGCTCATGACCTTCGGCCGCAACGCGTTCTTCGGCTATATCAAGGCGGCGGACGGACCGGTCTATTGGTTCAATACCTATCCCCAGGCCGACGAAAGCCGCAGCCAGCTCCTGACAGGCGTCGCGCTGGCGCAATTCCTGGGCGAGCTGCACCGGCCTGATCCCGAGATTAATCGGCAGATCATCGCCGCGATCGATCCCGCAGCGATCCGCGTCTATCCCGATTACGATATTCCGGACCTCGCGCATTGGTCGGCCGGACGGGTCGTCCTCATCGGCGACGCGGCCCATGCGGTAACGCCCCATTCCGGCCAGGGCGCCTCGATGGCGCTGGAGGATGCATTGGTGCTGGCCGCCACCATCGCAGCGGAAGCCACGCCCGCTCAGGCCTTCCGGCGCTTCGAATTGCTGCGCCGCCCACGGGTGGAGGCCGCGGTGCGCCTCGGTCGGCAGAGCGGTACGCCCAAAAAAGCGCAGAACTGGCTCTCGCTGCACTTGCGCGACCTGCTGCTACCACTGTTCATCCCGCTCGGGCAAAAGGCTCAAGAACGACTCTTCGCGTATCGGGCCGATTGCGCGCCCTTGTCGACACCCTGACCTCTCGCCACGGTGCGCGATAGTTCCCCGGCTGCGATTTTGTTCATGACCGCGGCGCGTCATCCGCCTGATGACGATGCAATTCGGCGATGCCAAGATAAGCGATGTCTTTGAGGTCAGCCTCGGTCGCGCCATCGCGCGCCTGCACCGACATGCCTTGAACCAGAGCGCCGATGAATCGGGCAAGTGCCGCCACATTCGTATCGGGTCGGAGCGCGCCTTCATCGACACCTTGTTGCAAACGGCCACGAAAGGCGACCAGTGTCGCGTCGCGCAAACCTGCAACCATCTCCGCGACCGCATGGTTCTCGGTGGCGCAGGTGAGAACGGCCGTCGAGATCATGCAGCCCCGAGGCCGATCCGGCCTGCAAAACTCCCGCGCCGAATCGAGCAGGACACGTTCGAATGCGGCCACCACATCGCTGTCTCTCAACGCTTCGGTTGTCGCTGCGCCGATATCGCCTTGATACCATTGCAGCGCCTCGCGATAGAGATCGGCCTTTGAGCGGAAGGCAGCATAAAGGCTCTGGGGCGTAATCCCCATCGCCGTCGTCAAATCGGCAATCGACGCACCCTCATAGCCAAGCCGCCAGAAGTGATGTCCCGCGACGGCCAGCGCCTGTTCGCGGTTGAAGGCTCGTGGGCGTCCCCGCGGGCGAGAAATCGCGGATTTTCCATTTATCACATCGGTCACTCTAGAAATTATCTCCGCGCTCAGATATTCAGGATCGATCATTCCTTATATCGAAGATCGTCTTTCATGCACATTCGCGTCATCGCTATCGCCTCCCTGACGCTTGCCGCTGCCGCGACAACGGCCCCCTCTGTCGATCCGGGGATGACAGCGCGGTTGGATCAGGCCATCGACCGGGCTATTGTGAGCAAACGCATCGTTGGCACGGTGGTGCTGGTCGCGCGCGACGGCGAGATCATCTATCGCCGCGCCGCCGGTTTCGCCGATCGCGAGGCCACGGCGCCGATGAGCGAGGACATGATCTTTCGCCTTGCCTCGATTTCCAAGCCGGTCGTCTCGACCGCATTCATGCGGCTGGTGGAAGAGAAGCGCATCGGCCTCGACGATCCCGTGACAAAATGGCTGCCGGACTTCCGACCGCGCCTGGCGAACGGGGAAACACCGGCAATCACGCTGCGGCAGTTGCTGACGCACACTTCGGGCCTCAGCTACCGGTTCCTGGAGCCCAAAGGCGGCGTCTATCATCGGCTGAACGTCTCCGATGGCCTCGATCAACCCGGACTCAGCCTCGACGAAAATCTGCGCCGTCTCGGCCAGGCGCCGCTCGCCTTCCGTCCGGGTGAAGGCTGGAGCTACTCTCTCGGGATCGACGTGCTGGGCGCTGTGATCGCGAAAGCGACGGGGGAGAGCCTGCCGGATGTGGTCAGAACGCGAGTGACTGGCCCGCTCGATATGCGCGACACTGGCTTTGCTGTCGCCGATCCATCGCGACTAGCGATTCCCTATGCGGATGGCAGGCCACAGCCGGTCCGCATGACCGATGGCATCTTCGTGCGGCTATGGGATGGCGGCGCCAGCTTTGCGCCGAGCCGGGCGATCGACCCAGCTTCCTATGCTTCGGGCGGTGCAGGCATGGTGGGCACGGCGGGCGACGTCCTGCGATTTCTGGAAACGATCCGCAAAGGCGGCGGCGACATCCTTTCGCCAGCCACGGTTGCTGCCATGATGCGCGATCAGGTCGGGCCGCAGGCGCATGCTCAAGGACTCGGCTGGGGCTTCGGCTATGGCTGGGCTGTCCTGGACGATCCATCCGGCACAGGCACGCCCCAATCCCGCGGCACGATCCAGTGGGGCGGAGCCTATGGCCATAGCTGGTTCGTCGATCCCAGCCGGAAGCTGACTGTCGTCGCGCTCACCAACACGGCCTTCGAAGGCATGTCGGGGGCATTTCCCTCCGAAGTCCGGGACGCCGTCTACGGCCGAAACGGTGAGTGACCGTTCGCCGCAACGGCAGACTGGAGCAATCAAAGTCTCAAAAGCCTACTCCGTGTAGCGTTCATATCGCCTTACTCAGTTCACGCACTGGGAGATGGCTGACACTGTATCCCGTGGCTGTCTCGGCGGCGCGGCGCAGCATCGCTGGGTCCGACACTCCCTGATGATCGAGCCGCGGCGTATAAGGGGCCTCCAGCCTTGCTGCCTCCTCGTCGGTGAGGCTGATGGAGAGGGAGGCCACGGCGTCGTCAATATGCTCCGTCTTCAAAGCACCCACGATCGGGGCTGCCACCACCGGATTGCGACGCAACCAGGCTAGCGCAATCAGGGACCGGCCGACACCCCGTGCTTCGGCAATGGCGCCTACTACGTCGACAATCTGTTTGTCGCTGTCGGCGGTGGCGGCACCCAGCTTGTAGACGGCTTCACTTTCCGCCCTTGCCGTGACCGCTCCCCAGGGGCGGGCCAGCCGGCCGCGGTTGAGCGGGCTATAGAGAATGGTCTGCACGCCTTCGTCGATGCAAAGCGGATGCATCTCGCGCTCTTCCTCTCGGTCGAGGAGATTATAGGTATCCTGCATGGACACAAAACGGGCCCAGCCGTTGGATTGCTGAAGATGAAGCGCCTTGCCAAATTCCCAGGCCCTCATGGACGATGCGCCGAGATACCGGACCTTGCCGGCCTTCACGATATCGTTCAGGGCCTCAAGCGTTTCCTCCCAGGGGGTGGTGCGGTCGCGGCGATGGATTTGATAGAGGTCGATATAGTCGGTGCCCAGGCGTCTGAGGCTCATATCGACTTCGGTCATGATCGCCTTGCGCGATAGCCCGATGCCATTGGGTCCGTCGCGCATCGGTGCGCTGATTTTGGTGGCGATCACGACATTTTCGCGATGCGCGAAGTCCTTCAGGGCCCGCCCCAAAATCTCCTCGCTGGAACCGATCGAATATAAATTGGCGGTGTCGAAGAAATTGATTCCCACCTCAAGCGCATGGCGAATGAGACGCCGGCTTGCCTCCTCGTCAAGCGACCAGGAGGGGTAACCACGGGAGGGGTCCCCGAACCCCATGCAGCCAATGCAGATCGGCGAAATATCGAGGCCCGTACGGCCGAGCTTGGCATATTGCATGTCCATCTCCACATTGGCTATATTCGGACAAATGTCCGTTTACCTGCGTAACGGACAATTGTCCATTTAGTCAAGAGGTGATATGGCTGTAGAAGAGGATGGATTGCGCGCTGACGCTCGCGCCAACCGGGATCGCATCCTGGAGGTGGCGCGGGCGGCCCTGACCGCCGATCCCGAAACGCCGCTCAGCGCTATCGGCAAGGCAGCCGGAGTTGGGCAAGGCACGCTTTATCGCCACTTCCCGACGCGGGAGGCTCTGGCCCTCGCCATTTATCGCAAGGAAATCAGCGCTCTTGCCGCCCTCGCCTCCACTCTTTTGCGAGAGCATCCGCCGCTTGAGGCGTTCCGTCTGTGGTGTGCCCAACTGGCCGATTCCAGCGCGATGAAGCGCGGCGTGGCCAAACTCCTGCAAGGGACAACTTCGGAGGCTGATGAGCGCGACGCCTATCAGCAAATGGTGTCGGCGGTGCGTTCACTCATAGCCGCGTGCGAGGCCGCGAGAGCGATCGATCGCGGCGCAAATGCCGACGATGTCTTGATGCTTCTCGGAATCCTTTGGCAGCTTCCGTCCCATCCTGGGAGGGATGTTCAGGCGGCGAGGATAGTCGCGCTCATGTTCAAGGGGTTGGGAGCCAAAGACTAGTTCGGCGAGGCAGGAGGCGCGTACAACATACTCAGGTGTTGAAGACCGAGCTGCTGCCGACGCCTATTGCTGGCCAAGTACGGCAATCGGTGGCGGAAGGGGTGGGATTCGAACCCACGGTACCTTTGCAGGCACGGCGGTTTTCAAGACCGCTGCCTTAAACCACTCGGCCACCCTTCCATTTCACACAGCGCTTAGCAAAGGGGGGCTCCAAGGGGAAGCGAAATACGGTTCGCCGTGCGCTCATCGGTGGACCGCACCGTAACGCAACGGCCTCAAGTTCACCCCTGCAAGCGCCTATTCGATAACACCCTACGCAGCGCTGGCATTATTGCCATCGCGGACACGCGGCACCGCCCATGTCCGCACTGGAGAAATCGTCACCGCCTTATCCGAGTTCACGCAGCGACCGAGACAGAGCTTGAACGGCACAAAGGTTCGCCCCTTCGCGCTCAGCGTGCCGGTGCTGTTTGCAGCGGAGCGCCGCCCACGGAGATGGCTCCTGCTGGCCGATCTACCGCCGGCATGCGCTTGCGCGGTGCGGCTGGAGCCGGGCGCGGAGCCGCTGCCACCGGGGCCGCGACGGCCGGCGTGCCTGGTGCCCTGCCCTGTTGCATCTGATCGATCTTCGATGTCAGGCTGGACACTTGCGTGGTCAATTCCTGAACCTGCTCGGACAACCGCTTCAGTTCGGACTGCTGTGCATTGAGGAGATCGGTGGCCGCGCGGATCGAGCCCCCGGTCTGCTGCTGGAATGCGGTGAAATCGGCCGCACTCACCATAGGTTCGGAAGCGCTGGCCAGAACGTCCGAATTCGCGCCGCTGTTCGAGGACGGGGTCGCGACGCCGTGCAGAATGTCCGTGACAGTGTCGAGATTGAGCCAGAGCACCCCACCCGTCACACCGACGAAAAGCAGCAGCGCTAGGACGCCGATCGCCCCGAACGATCGCCGCTTGCGCAGCGTCGTCGGCGGCGGCCCGACATTGATTTCACTTCCAAACGTATCAGACACTGAACTTCCTTCGCGCTTTGCATCGCCGTTCCCGCAGTCGAAGCGACTGCACGGAATTTCCCGGGGGTGAACGCCCCAAGCACTCGGCTAGCAGCGATTTATCTGTTTCACCGGGCTTGCGAGAAGCTTGCGCCGCGCGCCTGCCAAGGAATCTGCAAGATGGTGCCACGGTTTAGCCCGCGTGGATGTTGCAACAGCGCATCACCGTGCGACCGAATGACAGCCGCCGCATGATTGTCTTTGACTGTGCGGGCTCTGGTGACGTTTGGTCAGCGCGGGGGAGAAGGACCACGACCATGATCGACACCGTCACCGCACTGTTTGGCGTACTCAGCGCAAGCATCCTCGTCGCTCACGCTTACGACGGCTTCCGCGCCCGCTTCTGATTTCCCTTGGACCGATGCCCCCGCGCGGCATCCGCTGATGTCAGCTCGCGCTAACCATGCAGCTCCGGCGTCGAGTTTGCCCCCGAGCTTGCGACCGTGATCCCGGTTGCCATTTGGCAACAGCCAGGACCTTGGCTGGCCACTCCGTAAACCACACTCAGGTATTGTTCAGCTGCTGTTGCCGGCTGGTGACAGCCTGTGCTGCCAAGACTCGCTAGAACTTTTCCGATCGTCGCCTTCCCGACGGCCAAGGTTTTGGATGAGACGGCTCGAATTGGCATTGTTGCTTGCAACGTTTGGCGTGGCCCCTGCCACGGCCGCCGATCTGTCGTCGCGTATCCTGACCAAGGCACCTGCAGTCAGCGATCCCGCCTACAGCTGGGGTGGCTGGTATGCAGGTGGACAGATCGGTGGCGTCTGGGCTCCGAACAATGTCGACAGTCAGCAGACACTCCCCTCTGCATCCTGGCCGCCCAGCTCCGCCGGCTTCAACGGTGGCGGGCAGATCGGCTACAACCATCAGATCGATCGCTGGCTGTTCGGAATCGAGGCCGATGCGAGCTATACTGGGCTGCGCCGGAGTCCCACGGTGATGGCCCCGCTTCCGGCTGGCGGCGCTTTCACCGCGACCAGTTCCATCGGGAGCGACTGGATGGCGACGCTGCGGCCTCGTGCCGGCTATGCGATCGATCGCACACTGTTCTATCTGACCGGTGGTCTCGCTCTGACCGATCTCAATTTCGCGTCGTCCTATGCCGATACAGGCGGCCAAACAGCGACTGGCGGTTTCGACAAAACCAGGGTCGGCTGGGTTGCCGGCGCTGGAATTGAACACGCCTTCACCAAGAACTGGACGGCCAAGATCGAATATCTTTATGCGGATTTCGGCAAGCAGTCATTGACGACGCCGGTCATTGCCGGAACTGGCTCATCCAACGGCCTCATCGCTCAGGAGGTCGATCTGAAGACCAACACGGTACGCGGCGGTCTGAACTATCATTTCAGCGGCTCGCCATTCGGAAGGTACTGACGTCCAGATACTGCTATATGGGCCGCACGCGCCGGCGTCTAAGTCCCTTAGCCCGCGAGCGCCATACGCCGCTCTGATACCGGGAAGGCCTCGACCGTCACCGTCCACCTGAGCGGCCAGCAGGTCAGATCGGGACGCACCGCGTGCACGTACCCACCCACATAGACGCTATCGGATGCATCGCTGAAACGCTCGTCGATCACCTCACCATGAAGATGCGCCATTCGGCAGCGGCGCATCTGCGCGTAGGATGTCGTCTCGTATGTGGCCAAGCAGGCCTCCCGCGATTGTATTGCCTTGTTGAGCAAAAGTCAGTGAGTCGCGGTTAACAAATCTTCAAACGAAGGGCGGTCGGATCGACCGCTGATATGGTCTGCTCTAGCTCCATCAGCATCGGATCTCCTCTTTCGCCAAGACGAGATCAGAGGCTCGCTGCGGCGGTGTCAGTCTGAGCAGCCGACGCGCCTGGCAATGGGGACATACGAAGGTCCTGACCTCGCCCCCGCTGCCATCCGATTCGATCTTCAGCAGAAACGACTGGGTCCGACAGCTCGAGCACTTCAAATGCTCGGTTCTGATGTTGTCGTTGAGATACGCTTCGCGCCTGGACGACATATCTAATCTCCGAAATCGGCTGGGCTTTCGCTCCAGGTGCCATATTGGGCTGCTTCGAAAAACCCCGGAATAACAATCTATAGTTGCAAAATGGGTCGTTCTGACTTGATCAATGGAATCGGGGCCGTATGGAGCTACCTCACCTAAGGTTGAAAATCTAGATACTAGACGACACGGGGATACCTTTTTCTGCAACGAGCGCAGCAGCTCACCGAATTCGATTGCGATTCGCAGGAACACAACTGTAGATTTTTATACCGTCAACGATTCCGAATTCGGGGGCGTGACATGCACAAGCGATACCAACCGCTGAACATTCCGATTGAAATTGTCCGTACGGTCGTGGCGATTTCGGAAACAGGATCCCTTACGAAAGCTGCAGAACGACTTGGGCTTAGCCAGCCGGCCGTCAGCTCTCAGATCAAACGGATTCAGGGACTGGTCGGCGGCGCGCTTTTTACCAAAACCTCTCAGGGAGCGACTGCGACGCAGCTTGGCAAACTGGTGCTGCAACAGGCACGGCGCATTCTTGACGCCAACGATCAGATGTTACGGATCGGCGGTGCTGCACACGCCCCGCAGCCGATCCGGCTGGGGCTCAGCACATTGTTTGTGCGCCAATTCCTCGGCGAACGGAACGCCGGAAAGCTCGTTGACGTCGTCATCCATACGGACAACTCGGTCGGCATCACGAAGGGACTGATCGACGGCTATATCGACGTCGCATATATTTTGGAAAACCCTGAGATGACGAGCGAGACCTCGCATCTCGTCGTCAACGAAATTGACGAGGAATTCGTCTGGGTGCGCGCCAGGGACTTCGTGCTCAGTCCGGGCGCGCCGATCCCGCTGCTTACGTGGCCCGGAGACGAGTTGATGATCCGCACGCTGACCCGGAACGGCCTCGCCTACAAGATCGTCTTCAACAGTCCCGATTATCATGCCAAGCTGGCTGCAGTGGAAGCCGGGATCGGAATCACTGCAATCCCCAGACGTATGATTCCCGAACCGCTCGTATGGGCGCAGGAATATTACCTGCCGCCGCTTCCGCCGTTAAAAGCACTGCTTTGTGCAAGGCCTCACTTGGAGAGTTCACAGAGCACGGATTTGTTGAACGCGATATCGGAGCGCTTCTTCAAGACGCCGCAAGTCATGAACCTGTAAGCCGCGATCAGCGTGGAACGAGATAGTGCGCGTCCCACTCGCTGCGAGGAACTTCGGCACCGAGCTGGTAGCTGAACGATTTGATGTCGAGACCGTCCGACGACGTCTCGCATACATAAGACAGTTTGTACCATCGTCCCGCGGAACGGATCGCCCCGCCCGGCGCCTTGATTTGCGTGCCTCGCATCACCGGGTCCGCGAAAGCGTAGGCGACAAATTCGTCCGGTCGATATCCCTTGTGTTCACGGCCGACGATACCCATCGCCCGCGCATCGCAGCGCTGCTCGATGCGGGTTGCGGGATCGAGTTTCAACATCTGATCGGTACGGGACGATCTGGCATCCGCGGACGATGCGCCGGCGATTCCGGCAATCAACATGACGCCAAGAGCGATATTTTTCATAGGCTTGGAACGGGAACTTGAGATGAGTAGTGAGGAAGGCTTTGGGACGTAGGTTAGCACGTTCGCGGTTGCGAGAAACCCGGCTCAGCAATGAGCGGGTTATTTGTCCGCGCCATGGCCGACGTGTTTGTGCTCAGAAACTGGCAAAACTCGGACGGTTTGAACGGCCTACCTCGCTCCCGACATGCGGACAGTCCAGCCTGCGTGGATGGTCAAGCTGCAGCATGTGGGCCGGACAACCGCTTGTGAACATACCGCTCGTAAGGACCTGACCCGCGCAACGCCGTCTAACGCCGAGCGTCTTGATCTGCGTCGTGCCTGGACTTGTCAGGCTGAGTGGCGCTTACGGGGTCTGAGGCTGGGAATGTGTCCGTCAGCCCGGTCTTCAGCGCATCATGCGTCTTGCGATCCTCCTTTGCCGCTTCCTTGACGCCCGCGGCATATTTGTCGTGCGGTGCCGGATCGAACTTCTTAGCCATGACGGCTCCTCTCCATAGTTCGGAGAAAAACGTGGGCAAGTCAAAGAGGTTCCCGGAAGGCGGCTGTCAGTCTAGACCACGTTCGCGGCTCAACTTCACCATTTCCTGGACGAAGAGCGTCTTCTGCTTGTCGTCGAGCACTGTATAGAGCGGCTCCGCTGCATCAGCGACGGCGCGCTGATCGACCGCGCGGTCGTTGAGGAACTGAGCTTCGTTGCGCATCTGCTCGATAATATCGTCTGGCGGATCACGCTTGGCGCGGGCGACACGCAGCTTCAACCGCTCGGCGCCGTTATTGCCGAGCTTATGCATGGCGTCGCTGAAACCGGTCCAGTCCTTTTCCTGTTCGGGTGTCAGATTGAGCAACGCCTTGATTCTGAGGATGTTGGCGTCGCTGTTCGCGACGATCTGCTCGGCGGTCAATTCAGGCGTCTGCTCGGTGTCTTTCTTGCCCTTCTTTGCCTTGGACTGCTTGGCATTGGACCCCGTCCCCGAGACCGGTCCGCGCACGCTGTTGTTCGAGGGGACGCCGAGCACACCGCCGACGGCGCCGACCACGCCTCCGATTGCGCCACCCAGCACGCCTCCGATCGGCCCTGCTGCACGATTGCCATCCCGCGCGCCCTTCTGCATGCCCTGCACCAGGCCCTGAGCATGGGCAGCACCTGCATGCGCGAGCAGCAGCACGACGGCGACACCCAGCGCACGCTGCAGTTTGGACGATCGGATCATCAGTACCTCTCCATCGCCGCTTTTGCGGCGCAATAAAGTCAGCAGACCGACAGCTGCTGTTTCCACCATAGTAACGGCACGTCTGCCAAGCCCACCAGCCGCACCATGCAGCGTTGCAGCCTCTGATGTGGACCTCATTACGACAAGCCTGTTAGATAAATTCGGCGCAACAAAGAACATGGCGCATCACGAATTACATTTTTCGAGGGATGGAAATGGCGACCAACAAGAAGAAACTTCTGATCACCGAGTCTCTGTCGCCGCAAGGACGCGCACTATTCGACGCGCGCGACGACATCGAGACGATTGAATTCAGCAATCTCATTTCCGCGCCGGATTTCCTCAAGCTCATCGAGGCCAACGCGCCGGTACACGGAGCGGCTCTTGGCGCCACGCGTTTCGGGGCGGCTGAACTCGAAGCGAGCAAGAACTTGCAAGTCGTGGCGCGGATCGGCGTCGGTTACGACGCGGTCGACGTCCCGGCGCTCAGCAAGCACAAGGTGCCCTTGATGATTGCCGGCACCGCGAACTCCCCCTCCGTCGCCGAACAAGCGCTGTTCATGATGCTCACCCTGGCCAAGCGCGCGGCCGAGCTGCACGCCATGGTCAAGGACGGCAAATGGGCTACGCGCTTCACCGCGCTGCCTTTCGACCTGTTCGGTAAGACTGTCCTTGTCGTCGGCTTCGGCCGGATCGGCAGCCGCACCGCCACGCGCTGCCAGGCGATGGAAATGAAGGTCCTGGTCTATGATCCCTACGTCTCCGCCGACGCCATCAAGGCGGCTGGTTATGAGCCGGTGAAGGATCTCGACGCGGGCGTGGCACAAGCGGATTTCGTCACTCTGCACTGCCCGAAGACGCCGGAAACCACGGGCCTCTTCGATGCCGCCCGCATCGCCAGGATGAAACCCACGGCCTATCTCATCAACACCGCTCGCGGCGGCATCGTAGTGGAAGCAGCGCTCTATGACGCGCTGACCTCGGGTAAGCTGGCGGGCGCCGGCCTTGACGTGTTTGAAGCCGAACCCCCGCCGCTCGGTCATGCGCTGTTCGAACTTCCCAATGTGATTATCGCCCCGCATGTCGCCGGCGTAACCCGAGAGGCGCTGGACCGTATGGGCTTGCAGACTGCGCGCAATATGCTGAGTGCCCTGGATGGAGAGCCGATCCGGGCCAACGTGGTCAATGCGGATATCCTGGACTGACCACAGTATTGACGCTCCGACCTCGGCCAGGGGCCGCAGGCGTGCCCCAAAAGGGCCACAGGCGTTGTGAAAGTGTCACATGGCCGGCTCGCTGCCGGCCATAACGCTTTGATTTGCCTTTGGACTTGCCTTTTGGACGAGCCGGGAGCCTTGCCTTGACCCAGAACGATCCGACCGATCACGCCCTCGCTGCCATCGCCAGCATTCTCGACGGCAAAGAGTCCTCGCTGTCCCGGATCGCCGACACGGACCGACCCGACGATCGCGAGCATGAAACGGTCACGGCCGTCGCCGAACGCGTCACGGTGACTGTCGAACAGGAAACCGTCATCGCAGAGATGGATGCTCCGAGCACCGCGCCCGAGTCCGATATCTCAGCGGAACCGCAGCCTGCTGCCATCGAGCCCGCTGAAGTCGACGGCTATACCCGTCTGGGCCCTGGCCCGCTCGACGCCATTCGCTTTCGTTGGACGGCACGCTGCGACAAAGACGGCCAGTATTTCGTCGATGAAACCATCGGTAACAATTCGCGTCCGATTTCATCCGGTCCGATGCCGCGTCAGGATGTGGTGGCGTTCATCAATGCGCGCGAAAGTGCAGCGCGCGAGCGCTTCCAGAGTCTGAAGCGCCAGATGACTCTCGGCCACCATGCATCTGAGGACGAGGCAGCTCGCGAAAGCTGAGATCGACGGAACTTTCCCGAACGGCGATGTGAACCCGCCGATAAACGCAAAACAGCGCGACGAACGGGGCACACCAGCGGCAACGGAGGCCAAGCCGGCTCAATCGGCCGTGACTGCGACTGAAAAGCAACGACTCGTTGCGTGCCGGGGCTGCGCTTTCGGAGGCATGTTCTGCGGTGGTCAAACCTGGACCCGGGTAAACTGACGCCGGGGTTATCCGACGGGCACCTCATACTGCGCGTCGGTTACCTTCTCCATCCAGTCGGCGGTCTTGCCGTCCAGTGCTTCCTGCATGGCGATATGGACCATCCCCGTGTTCGGTGCAGCGCCGTGCCAATGCTTCTCACCCGGTGGAATCCAGACCGTATCGCCCGGTTTGATCTCAACGATCGACTGACCTTCTGTCTGAAAACGGCCAACGCCTGCGACGACATACAACGTTTGACCGAGCGGATGGGTGTGCCAGGCGGTACGGGCGCCCGGCTCGAAGCTCACGCGAAATGTCACCAGCCGCGCCGGCGCCTCGGTGACAACGACCGGATCCTGCCAGACCGTGCCGGTGAAATACTCTTCCGGAGCCCGTTTGGTCGGGCGTGAACCTGCGGGGAAAAGTTTCATGCTACGATCCTCTCTGTCCCTCGTGATGAGGAGGCCTAACGGCGCAATTGCGCCACTGACAGTCTCGAACGCACGAGCGTGTGGCCCTCACCCTTCGAGACCGGCCTGTGGCCGCTCCTCAGGATGAGGGACGACGGCATTCGTTCCGTTACTTCTTCGATGCTGCGTAACGCGCCTTGGTCTCCGCATTCATCGGATATAGCCCAGGCAACGAAGCGCCGTTATTCACCTCGTTGACGATCCAGGCTTCCATGCGCTCCTGCTCCTCGCCTTCGGCAAGGACGTGATCGAGGAACGCCTTCGGAATGACGACAGCGCCATCCTGATCGGCAACGATCACGTCGTCCGGGAAAATCGCAACGCCGCCGCAGCCGATCGGTTCGCCCCAACCGACAAAGGTCAGCCCTGTCACCGAAGCGGGTGCCGCAAAGCCGTCGCACCAAACCGGCAGATTGGTGCCGAGCACGCCTTCAATGTCGCGCACGACGCCATCGGTCACCAGAGCGGCGACGCCGCGCTTCTGCATGCGAGCGCAGAGAATGTCGCCGAAGATGCCGGCATCGGTGATGCCCATGGCGTCGACCACGGCGATGCAGCCTGCCGGCATCGCCTCGATGGCCGTGCGGGTGGAGATCGGCGACGACCAGGATTCCGGCGTAGCAAGGTCTTCACGTGCCGGCACGAAGCGCAAGGTGAAGGCCGGTCCAACAAGGCGCGGCATGCCCGGGCGCAACGGCTTGGCGCCACGCATCCACACATTGCGCAGCCCTTTCTTCAGCAACACCGTGGTGATGGTCGCGGTGGAGATCTTGGACAGGGTGGCAACGACTTCAGGAGACAGGGACATGCGCGGAGCTTTCCGTCAGAGGATGTTCAAGCCGCGCATCTTGCGGTGGAATGCCACGACGTCAAGGGGCGCGACGACACGCGCAGCAAGGTCGCACGGAATGCATTACGATCACTGGAGCTTATCGCTTTCATACGCATTAATTTATTGAAGATGCACGACTATTTTGAGATTACGAATTCCACTCGCCGGCAAAACGCGTTATGCATGACGGGTAAGCGACAGACCTGAGACGCCATGGCCGTAGCTCTCTCCCCGCCCCGCATCCTGCCGTCCGGCGATGCCGCCATTACGGTCGAATTCAGCCGCACCATCGATGAAGATGCCAATCGCCGCGTGCTGGCGCTGGACAAGCTCGTCGCGGCCGCGGCGTTACGCGCCGTCACCGAGACCGTGCCCACCTATCGCTCGCTGCTCGTGCATTACGATCCGATGCAGATCGACTTCGACGCACTTGGAGCCAAGCTCACGGAGCTCGCTCTGAAGCCGTTGCCGGAAACGAAAGCCGCACGACGCTGGCGCATCCCCGTCGCCTATGGCGGCGAGAACGGTGTCGATCTCGAGGACGTTGCCAAGGCGCTCGACATCACGCCTGAAGAAATTGTTCGGCGCCACGTGGCTGGCGACTACAAGGTCGCCATGATCGGCTTCACGCCGGGCTGGTCCTATCTCAGCGGCTTGCCGAGCGAGATGCAGATGTCGCGCCGGCAGAATCCGCGACTGCTGACGCCGGCAGGTACCATCTCGATTGGGGGTATTCAGACCGGCGTACAGTGCCTCGCCGGCCCCAGCGGCTGGCACCTGCTCGGTCGCACCGCCGTGCGCACCTATCAGCTCGGCCGCGACCCGACATTCCTGCTTGAACCCGGCGACGCCGTGACCTTTGCTGCCGTTGACGAACATACGTTCAGAGAGCAGGACCGCGCGGCCGAGGCAGGCGAGTTAGTTGCCGAGTTGATCCCATCATGAGCAAGCTGGTCGTCGCCTCCGTCAGCCCCGGTACCTCCGTGCAGGACGTTGGCCGTTTTGGCGCGCAGCGTTACGGCCTCGTCCCCTCCGGCGCCGTCGATCGTCTGGCCATGGCTGCAGCCAATGCGCTGCTCGGCAATCCGCTGCTTGCAGCGACCATCGAACTTGGCCCGCTCAATTCGGTCTTCACAGCAAAAGGTGGTGCTGTCCGTGTTGCACTGACTGGTGCACTACGCCCTGCCGAGGTCGCCGGTAGCCAGGTCGCTATCAATACGACCGTGACGCTGGCTGATGGCGAGAGCCTCAATATCGGGGTCGCACGCGCTGGCACTTTCGGCTATCTCGCCATTGAAGGCGGTGTACGCGGCGAGCCAATGTTCGGCAGCCTCGCGGTCAATGCGCGAGCTGGTCTCGGCAGCCCCTATCCCCGGCCACTGCAGGTTGGCGATGAGTTGCCCGTCGCAACTGCGAGCGCGACGCCCGAGAAGCGCATCGAACTGCCCGCACCGGTCGAAGGTCCGATCCGTGTCGTGATGGGGCCGCAGGATGACGAATTCGCCGAGGGCAAGGACGTGTTCCTCAGCAGCGACTGGAAAATTTCCGCCACCAGTGACCGCATGGGCTACCGTCTCGAAGGGCCCGTGATCAGGCATCTGCACGGACACAACATTGTCTCTGACGGGACCGTGAATGGCTCGATCCAGGTCCCCGGCAACGGCCAGCCCATCGTGCTGATGCCGGACCGCGGCACATCGGGCGGTTATCCGAAGATCGCGACGGTCATCTCGGCAGATCTCGGCCGTTTCGGTCAAACCCAGCCGGGCATGCCATTCCGCTTCAAAGCCATCACGATGGCAGAAGCGCAAGCAGCATATCGCGCCTACGCGGAATTGCTGCAGAGTCTGCCGAGCCGGGTCCACGATTCCAATATCTTGATGCTCGATATCAAGGCACTTCTGCAGGCAAATGTCGCCGGTACGGCTATCGATGCCATCGATGACGCGACTTGGCAGTTCGCCAACGCAGGCAATTAACACGCACGGAGAGCTCATCATGACCATCGATCTCAATTGCGATCTCGGCGAAAGCTTTGGCATGTGGCAGATGGGCAATGACGCCGCGATGATCGATCTCGCGACATCCGTCAACATTGCCTGCGGCTACCATGCCGGCGACGCCGACGTGATGCGCAAAACGGTACAGCTTGCAAAAGCGCGGGGCGTCAAGATCGGCGCACATCCCGGCTATCGCGATCTCCACGGCTTCGGCCGCCGCCCCATTGCGGGCCTCTCGTCGCTCGAGATCGAAAATCTGATCGCCTATCAGATCGGTGCGCTCCAGGGCATCGCCGCAATGGAAGGTTACAAGGTCACCCATGTGAAGGCTCATGGCGCGATCTCGAATGTGGCCTGCGAAGACGACATGACGGCCCGTGCCATCGCCGCCGGCATCAAGGCGGTTGATCGGAATCTGACCTTTGTCGTTCTGGCGAATTCCAAGCTCGTCACCGCGGGCGAAGCCGCGGGATTGCCGCTGGCACACGAAGTGTTTGCCGACCGCGCCTATGAGGACAATGGCAATCTGGTCTCACGCAAGAAGGAAGGCGCGGTACTACACGATGCGAAGATGATTGCCGACAGGGTCGTCAAAATGGCGCAGACCGGCGAAGTGATTTCTGTCACCGGTAAGGTGATCAAGATGAAGATGGATACTGTTTGCATCCACGGCGACACACATGGCGCCGTGGAGATCGGCCGTCAGGTACGGGCGGGATTACAAGCGGCCGGGATCGACGTGAAGCCTTTCAAGACCGTATTATAGCGTCCCCTTCATCTGTCGTTCAACATGCCCTCATGCGGCAAGCCTTCGATCGGGCACTCTTCGACCCCGACCGTACGACGCGTGATGGCCTCGACATTGTCTCGCGCCTTGTCCGGATTGGTGACCCAGGTCGAATAGAAATCGAACGGGCACGCCGCAACGCCCTTGTTGCTCTCACCCGAGTTGATGGTGCCGGTATAGCCGCGGTGCAGCAGCTTGAAGAGATGGTTCTCCGACTGCCCGTTGCGGCGGGCATCGCGGATCAAGGATTTCGACAGCGCGGCATACTGAATGCCGTAATCCTCCTCGCCGCATTCACCGAGCGTGCGGCCATCGAAGCCGATGATCGCCGAGTGGCCGAAATACGAATAGACGCCATCGAAGCCCGACGCGTTGGCAACGGCAACATAGGTGTTGTTGGCCCAGGCCATCGCTTTCGCCATCAGTACCTGCTGGTCTTTCGCCGGATACATATAACCCTGGCAACGCACGATCAGTTCGGCGCCCTTCATGGCGCAATCGCGCCAGATCTCGGGATAGTTGCCGTCGTCGCAGATGATTAGCGAAATCTTGAGCCCTTTCGGGCCCTCTGAAACATAGGTGCAGTCGCCAGGATACCAGCCTTCGATGGGAACCCATGGCATGATCTTGCGATATTTCTGAACGATCTCACCCTTGTCATTCATCAGGATTAGCGTGTTGTACGGAGCCTTGTGCGGATGCTGTTCGTGACGCTCCCCGGTCAGCGAGAACACGCCCCAGACCTTGGCCTTGCGACAGGCTTGGGCGAAGATCTCGGTTTCATCGCCAGGCACCAGAGATGCGGTTTCATACATCTCCTTCTCGTCATACATGATCCCCTGGGTCGAATATTCCGGGAAGACGACGAGATCCATACCGGGCAGGCCGATTTTCATGCCGACGATCATATCAGCGATCTTCTGCGCGTTGGCGAGCACCTCGGCCTTGGTATGCAGCCGCGGCATCTTGTAGTTCACGACTGCGACGCCGACCGCGTCCTTGCTGGATGAGATATCGCCGTGATGCATGATGCAGGACCTCCGTTTGGCGACGATCCTGTGCCGCGAGGGAGAGACCGGCCATACGTGGATTTACGGATGCGGTGATGCGACTTCCCAACCACAACTCCGGCAAAGCCGGGCCTGCCCCGGCTATCCACGTTTGACATACTGCAAAGACGCGAATGCCCGGCACGAGGCCGGGCATGACGGAGCATAAACATCTCGGCCAGAGCCGAGTGACCTACAAGCCCACAGCCTTCTCAATCACGGTGTTGAACGACCGATCCATGATCGCATTGGCATCCAGCTTCTGCTTGATCAATCCGTTGCGTTCATAGAGATCGATGGTTTTCTGCTCGTCCGCGACGACGCTATCGTCGATGGGCGCTATCTTGATCCTGGCGCGCTGCAGCCAGGCCAGTGGCACCTCGGTCGGAATGCGCATCAGCTTGCCCCAGGTGTCGGCGTAGCTTTGCTGATTGTTGAGCGCCCATGCCCGCGCCGCAGTGAGACGGCGCAGATAATCCTCGAGCTCAGGACGCTTGTTCTTGATCGCATCCGGTGTCGCCACTTGCAGGCTGAGGCCGGCGGAAAGACCTTCAGCGGTCAGGATGCGTTTCGACTGAAACAACACCTCCTCCTGGCTCACATAGGGTTCCCATGTGGACCATGCATCGACCGAACCGCGTGTGTAGGCGACCTTGGCGTCGGAGGGCGCGAGGAACACGATCTGCACGTCGTTCTGCGTCCAACCTTTCTTCTCCAGCGCAGCGAGAATGAGCTGATGGCCGATCGAGCCGCGACCGGTCGCGATCTTTTTGCCTTTCAGGTCGTCAAAGCTCTTGATGGCGGAGTCCTTCGGCACCACGATGGCGAGGCCGTCCTGGGTCTGCTTGATCGCGCCGATGGCCTTCACCGGCACATTGGCTGCGGCGGCGAACGTAAACGGCGCATCGCCAACCAGACCGGTTTCGATCGCACCGGCACCGAGTGCTTCTAACAGCGGTGCTGCGGCCGGAAACTCCTTCCACTCAATCTTGTAAGGCACGTCCTTGAGCACACCGGATGCTTCCATCACAGCGCGCGAATTGCCTTTTTGATCGCCAACGATCAGCGTCGTCTCGGCCTGCGCCGAGCCAACGAGTGCCGCTAGCGCCAGGCCAGCGGCAAGCAAAAGACCTTTCATGCTGCGACAACTCCCTTGTCCGCTTCGCGTGTAGCAATGAGCGCGCGCGTGGCGGGGATCAATTCGCGGCCATAATCGATGGCGTCGATCAGCGGATCAAAGCCACGGATCAGGAAGTGGCTGACACCGAGATCGTAGTAATCGGCAAACACTTCAGCGACCTGTTCTGGCGTGCCAACCAGCGCCGTGGTGTTACTGTTGGCGCCGGTGAGCGCCGCCATTTCGGTCCACAGCCGCTTGTCGATACGGGTGCCCTGTTCCGCCAATGCCAGCAGGCGCTTGGCGCCCGCGGTGGCGTGACCGTCCGCCGGCTTGCGATAGCCAGTCTGGTCCTGCAGCGCCGTGGCGCGGGCGAGAATATCATCGGCCTTGGCCCACGCCTTTTCCTCGGTATCGGCGATGATGGGACGTACAGACAGGCTGAAGCGTGGCGACGGGCGGCCACACTTCTTGGCAGCGGCGCGCACGCGGCTGGTGACGTCGCGCACCTGCGCATAAGACTCACCCCACAACGCAAAAGTGTCGGCATGTTTGCCCGAGACCTCGATCGCGGCATCCGATGCGCCGCCGACGAAGACGTGGATCGGCGCGGTCGGCTTCACCTGTGAGAACCCGCCGTCGACCCGATAATATTTGCCGTGATAGTCGAACGGTTTCTCGCTAGTCCATTCCTGCTTGATGATATCGAGCCATTCGCTGGTGCGGGCATAGCGCTCGTCCTTGTCGTCGAGCGTATTGCCGTCCTGCCGCAACTCCTTGGCGTTGCCGCCGGTAATGACATGCAGCGAGACGCGGCCCTTGTGAAAATTCTCGATGGTGGCGAGCTGACGCGCCAGCACCGTGGGTGCTGTAAAGCCCGGACGCTGGGCGATCATCACTTTCAGCTTCCGGGTGACACCGAGCGCGTGCTGGGCGACCTGCAGGCCGTCGGGTGCTGTCGAATGAAAGGCGAGCAGCGCGCGGTCGAAGCCGGCGAGTTCATGCGCCTTGGCGACGGTCTCAATATAGGCAGGATCAATCACCGGGCCGGAACGAACGCGGGTTTCTGATGCATCGTTGTTGGTGATGAAGCCGATGAATTCGACGGACATGTCTTCCTCCAATTCCGAATGATGATGATGGTCAGATGCCGAGTGCCCGGCGGCCTGCGATGGTACGGATGCTGTCGTCCTGCGGTGTGTGCACGCGGCCGCACAGCACGTCGCGATAATGCCGCTCGAGCGGATTGGCGCGGGTAAGCCCATGATTGCTAGTCAGGGTCAGCGCGTCCTCGACCGCCGCCACGGCATTGTTGGTGACGGTCATCTTGATGATGTTCGCTTCTACTGGATCGAGGTCGCCGCCGTGGTCGATATCAGCTGCCAGGCCGCGGATGAGACGTGCATTGATGGAGAGCTTGGCTTCGATACCGCCGACGATCTCCTGCGCCCGCGGCAAGGTCGCCAGCGGCGCGCCGAGACTGGACGGCACCCGTGATTTCAGAAAATCCAGCAGCCAGTCACAGGCCGCACGCGCCACGCCGTCATAGAGCGAGCCGAGCAGCGCCGCCTGAATTGTCGATTGCAGGATGTCGGGCTTGCGCCAGTCCGCGGGCATACGCAGCTCAATGACATGATCGTGCGGGATCAGGACATCGGCGAAGAGGACGTCATGGCTCCCGCTTGCGCGCAGACCGAGATGATCCCAGGTCTCGATGATCGAGATACCCGCCAGCCCGGCGGGCACCAGGAACAGGCCGACCTGCGGATCTGCTTCATCGGTCTTGGCGAGAACGCTGTACCATTTCAGGATCGGCGATCCCGTCGAATAGGTCTTACGGCCGGTGAGACGCCAGCCCTCTGGCGTCTGCCGCGCTGTCGTGGCTGGCAGGCCACCACGCGATGGTGAGCCCAGATCGGGCTCGACACGCAAAGTATTGATGAGCGCGACCTCACCGGGCTCCGGCACGATCTTGCGCACCAGATGCTCCGGCCATGGATTGCCGCGCGCAATCACGAGATGATGCATGTAGTGCATGATCAGCACCAATGCCGTGGCCGGGTCCGCTCGCCCCACGAGGCCTATCACGCGCGCTGCATCGCCAATAGACGCGCCGCTACCGCCGAATGCGCGCGCGACCGGAAATGTCAGCAGCCCGGCATCGGCCAGATCGCGAAAATTCTCGAACGGAAAACTTCCGTTTCGGTCATGCAACGGCGCCCGTTCGGCAAAGCCGAACGTGAGTAGTTTGACCCTGTCGATAATACTGGGAACCGCGTCCATGTCGTACTTCTTTCGGCTTCTCTGGCGTTAGAGAATGCCGTTCTGCAGGGGTTACAAGCGGTTTCCGGAAATAACGACAGTGGGACTGACAGGCCTCTGGCCCACAGGCCAAAATTCTCCCTCACATCACGAGATAGAATTCTATTCTCCGTTCTTTGGGCCGGTTTCAGGAATCCGCAGCCGCGCCGCGGCTGCCGGCAATATGGCTGGTCAGCTTCTGAGTCACCTGGCGCCGCAATGCGTTGAACTCCGGCGAGGAGACATCTCGCGGCCGCGGCAGATCCACATCGATCTCACAGTCGATGCGGCCCGGCCCAGCCGACATCACGATCACCCGATCTGCCAACATGACCGCCTCCTCCACCGAATGCGTGACGAAGATCACCGTCAGGCCGGTTGTACGCCAAATCTCAACCAGTTCCTCCTGCAGCTTGCTGCGGGTGAGCGCATCGAGCGCGCCGAACGGTTCGTCCATCAGCAGGACGTCGGTGTCGTTGCTGAGGACGCGCGCGATGGCAACGCGCTGCTTCATGCCGCCCGACAACTGGTGCGGATAGCGATCAGCGAAAGCCGTGAGGCCGACCATCGCCATGAACTTGTCCGTGATTTCTTTGACGACCTTGGTCGCGACGCGGCGGTGTTTCGGGCCGAATCCGATATTGTCGCGCACCGTCAGCCACGGAAACAGCGCATAGTCCTGAAACACCATGCCCCGATCAGGGCCGGGCTTGTCGACCTCGAATCCATACATGGTGACGGAGCCTTCGGTGGCCCTTTCGAAGCCGGCCACGATCCGCAGCAAGGTCGACTTGCCGCAGCCGGATGCGCCGAGCAGGCAGACGAACTCCCCCTTCCGGATCGTGAGATTGACGCCACGCAGGGCTTCGACCGGACCGTTGGACGCTTGATAGAATTTTTGAACGCCGCTGATCTCCAGGATCGGCGGCGCGTTCGCGACAGAGATTTTATCAAGCATGGTGCTGCGGACTCCACCGAAGGAAGTAGTTGCTGAGCATCATGAGGATGCGGTCCGACAGGAAACCGGCGATGCCAATAATGATCATGCCGGTGATCACGAGATCGGTCCGCGACAGCGTGCGGCCATCCATGATGACCGCTCCCAGCCCTTCGGGCACGCCGGTCATTTCGCCGACTACGATCAGGATCCACGCAAAGCCGGCGCCGAGGCGAAGCCCGTTAAAAATGCTTGGCAACGCCGCCGGCAACACAACCGAACGGAACTGCTGCGCGCCGCTGCAGCCGAGCATATCGGCGGCCTCGAATAATCGAACGTCGACCGATTTCACACCGAAGATGGTGTTCAGCAGGATCGGAAAGAACGCGCCGAGAAAGACGAGGAAAATCGCCGCGCGCGGGCCGAGGCCGAAGAAGATCATCGACAGCGGCAGCCAGGCCGTGACCGGAATCGGCCGTAGCAGCGATAGCGTGGGGTCGAGCAGCGAACGCAAAAGCGGAATACGTCCGAGCATCAGGCCGAGCGGAATGCCGATGGCGGCCGCGCAAAGGAAGCCACCATAGACGCGCTGCACGGATTTCCAGAGATGCACGAGCAGACTGCCGCTATAGGCATCATCATAGATACCGCCGAAGGCGAAATCCCACATCATCTGGGCCACACCAAACGGTGACGGCACCAACCGCGTGCCGGTCACACGCACCATCAGGTCCCAGATCATCAGCAGACAGGCCGGCACAATCAGTGCCATGCCCACAACGCGGACACGCCGCAAGGCGTGCCGGCGTGGCTTCACCGCACACCGTGAAGCCGGCTTGGCGAGGGATACGGCCGGCGCGGCCTCGCGCGTCGAGTCCATTGTGCCCTGCAGGCTCATGGCCGGCTCACGACGCCGTTAGCGCTTTGACGAAACTGGGGTCGATAAACGTCTTGTAGTCCGGCTCCTGCCGGATCTGCTTCTTCGCCAGCATCTGGCTGCCGTAATACTGTGCCTGCTTCATGAACTGGTCGTCGATGTTCCAGGTCAGTTCCACATTTGGCGCCGCCTTCTCAATTGACGGTTTCTGCTGACCGAGTTTCTGCATCGCGATGGCGATGAAAGCTTCGCGGTCCTTCATGGCATATTCCGCAGCAGCACGATGGGTCTTGAGCACGGCCTTGATTAGCTCGGAGTCTTTTCCGATCAATTCACGGCGCGTGGCCAGCACCATATTCAGCGAACCGGTCGGCGTGCTGTAGGGATATTCGACGATCTGGCCAACGCCATTGGCAAGGCTGATCCCCGGCCCTGGCTCTGCGCCGACATAGGCGTCGATGTCGCCGCGGGCGAGCGCGGGCGCCATGTCGCTGAAAGATAGGCGCATGGACTCGACGTCCTTGATGGTCATGCCCTCAGCTGTCAGCCGGTCGAGGATCACCACTTCCTGCGTCGAACCGGGCAGAATGGCGACCTTCTTGCCTTTCAGATCCCTGATCGTGTTGATGCCGGAATCCTTCTTGGCCACCACGGCCATGCCGCGATTGCAGGCAGAAGCGATCACCACCACCGGCTCGCCATTGGCGCCGCCGAGGGTCGCTGCCGCAAAACCGAAAATGCCGAAGTCGACAGTGCCGGTGACGACGGCGTTCTTGCCGTCGGTCGGGGTCTCGAACGGGATCACCTCGAACTTGACGCCATCAGGCGCGAATTTCTCGTAGAAATACGGCGTGACACCGTGAATGAGCTTCAGCGTTCCGATCTTGACCACGCGGTCGGCAGCGAATGCCTTGATGCTGGTCGTGGACAGCGCCGCGGCAATGGCCGTCAGGCGGATGAAATCGCGTCGGTTGGTGCTGTACATGTCATTCCCTCGGCTGAACCGTGTGTCAGCCCGAAAGGAATGCAATATCCATGCCTCGTATACAGCTATCGGTGGAGCATGCCCCCACCCGCAACGGATCATAGCCGGGACGGGCTCACCACGTCGCGTCCAGCCCGAGCAGCCCCAGGATCTGTCGCCGCAACTCGGCCAGATGCGGATCGCCGCGATGTCGGGGATATGGCCGATCGACGGCGATGTCGGCCTTCACCCGCGCCGGACGATCGCTGAACACGATGACGCGATTGGCAAGGAACAGCGCCTCCTCCACATCGTGCGTCACCAGGAGCGCCGTGAAGCCATTACGTTGCCAAAGCGAAACGAGTTCCGACTGCATCGTGATACGTGTCAGCGAGTCGAGCTTTCCAAGCGGCTCGTCGAGCACGAGGATGCGCGGATCGTTGACCAGCGCCCGCGCCAGTGCGACGCGCTGTGCCATACCGCCGGAGAGCTGATGTGGATAGGCTTTCCGGAATGCGCCAAGGCCGACGAGATCGATGGCGGCGTCGACGCGATGGCGCTGCGTCTTCAGCACGCCCTGCGCCTCCAATCCAAGCGCCACATTGTCCCAGACCGTCCGCCACGGAAACAATGTCGGATCCTGAAACACGACGACGCGCGACGGGTATGGGCCCGTGATCGCCACGCCGTCTTCGGCGAGCGTGCCCGCGCGTGGCGGTTCGAGACCGGCGACGAGACGCAGCAGCGTGGACTTGCCGCAACCTGACGGACCCAGCAGCGCGACGAACTCACCGGGCGTGACGTCGATCGTGATATCTTCGAGGACAGGCAGCGTCTTGCCATCGATATCGAAGGCATGGCTGACGCCGGCGATCGCCAACGAAGCACCTGCGGCCTCGAACGCCGTCGCCAGCGCTACCATTTGACGACTCCCTTCTGCCACACCAGCAGGCGGTCGCGCACACGGAACAGCAACGTTATCGCGCCCGAACACAGCAAGGACATGACGATCAGCGCTGCATACATATTGTTGTAAGAGGCCCAGCCCTGCGCCCATTGCAGATACCAGCCAAGGCCGGCCTTCACACCGATCATCTCGGCCGTGACGATCACCGCAAACGAAGCGCCAAGCCCCATGAAGAGGCCGACGAAGACATGCGGCAGCGCCGCCGGGATGGCGACGCGCGTCACCAGGAACAGCGGCTTCGCACCGAGCGTCCGCGCCACGTCGTAATAGGCACTGTTGACGCTGGCGACGCCCGACCAGGTGAGCACCGTCACCGGAAATCCGACCGCCAGCGCGATCAGGAAGGTGCTTGCACTCCAAGCCGACGGAAAGGCGAAGAAAGCGATCGGCAGCAGGGCGGTCGCCGGCACCGGGCCGATAAAGCGCAGGATCGGATGAACCCAATAACCGGCCAGACGCGACCAGCCGATCGACACGCCGGCAATGAATCCGACCGCAGCGCCGATGAGATAGCCGCCAAGCTGCAGCTTCACTGATGCAAGCGCGCTATCGAATAATTTCGGCAGATCATCGGTATAGACTTCCACGATTGACTGCGGCGGCGGGAAGAACGGCAGCGGCAACCAGCCAAATTTCGCCGTTGCCAGCTCCCAAAGCGTTAGGAATGCACCCAACGCCAGCAGCCATGGTGCGCGTTGATGCACGCCCCGGCCAAAGTGGCCGAGAGCGGCTTGGGCTGTGGTTGTGAAGACGATGAAAGCAGCGATCGCGAAAGCCACGTAAGCAACTGCGTCGGTGCGCGACCAGTCGCCGATATCCGGCCAGTGCAGGCTCGCATAGCCGAACGCTCCCCAGGCGAGCCCCGCTCCCACACCGGACAAGGTCGGCCGCAACTGTTCTGCAAGCGCCAGACCGCCATCGTCTGCGACGACGAGGCTTTCACGGTCTGCGCCGGTTGGCGCGATATCAGATGCGGAATACGTCGGCATAGATGCGCTCCGCGAATTTGGTGGTGTCGGTATTCGGCTTGAACACCGACACCTGCTTCAGTTCATCCGCATAGGTCTTCAGCTCGCGCTTGAGCTGATCGCCGACGGGGTGATGATGATGGGTATGGTATTTCACCATGCCCTGCAGATCCTCAAGGGTTGCGGTCTTCGGCGCATAAGGCTGGAACGAGGCAGCGGCCTTTTCCGGATTCTGCGATGCGAACATGGCGGCATCAAGCAATGCCTGGGTCAGCGCACGGGCCACCAGTGGCTCCGCCCGCAAAAGGCTACCGCGTACGCCGACGATGCAGCAGCTGATGTCGCGATACGGGCCGTCGAGATTGGAGCCGACCTCCTTGAACTCCCCGTCCTTGAGCCAGAGATAAGCGAGCGGATCGGAGGCAAGACCGATCTGCGCCTCGCCTTTCTCCAGTGCGAGCCGCACGAGATTGCCGGGATACTGGCGAAACTCGACATCCTTGTCCGGGTTGAGGCCGACCTTTGCGAGCTGAATCGAGAAGAAGTTCTTGTCCGGACCGGCCATGTCACCGACAGCGATCACCTTACCCTTGAAGTCGACGATACCCTTCACATCAGACTTGGCCGGCGCCAGCGCGCGCAAACAGCCGCCGTGGGTGCCGGCCACGATCTTGACGTCGAACCCCTGCTCCAGCGGCTTCAACCAGCGCAGGGCCATGCCCAGCCCCGCGTCCGATTTGCCGGTAGCGATTGCCTCCAGCAACTGGTCGGTGGAGCCGCTATAGTTCACGAGTTCGACGTCAAGATTCTGTTTCGCAAAGAAGCCGTGGTCGATGGCGACCGGCAACGGCGCCAGGCAAACGGCACCGGCATTCCACGACAGCTTCAGCTTGCGCGGCGCGCCAGTGAGCACCGGCGCATCGGATGATGCCTTGCAGATGGGAAAGTCAGAGAAATCGATCGGCGACGCCTGTTTGAATGGAAATGCCTGCGCCCCCCAGACGCCGAGCGGCGCTGCAAAAGCGGCCGCGGCACCGGCGCCGAGCAGGCTTCGACGGTCTATCAACGACGCGCGCTTGTGATTGTCGTCGGGCATCTCATTTCCTCAGCTAAGACACAGCACAGCCTTTAGCGCAACGCATGACGTTGCGGCTCGCACTGATGCGATGGTGAAAGCCTCTAGGGATTGGTCCGGAGCGGGTGTCGTTCGACTCTCGCACCATCATTGTTGACGGTGTGAGGATGCGCAGCACGGAGCGCAGGGTCAATGAAATGGAATTTTGAATGTCGGTGGAGATGGAGAGTTTATCTCCATCGGATATGGCCGCGGGAGAGAAGGCAACTTAACGCTGTTCAAGCGTTCTACGCGCGATCAAGGTGGAGCAAGATCGTTCTCACACCCTTCGTCCCTCATGGTGAGGAGGCGCACTTGCGCCGTCTCGAACCATGAGATGCAGGCGCTCGGTGCTCATGGCCATCCTTCGAGACGCTTGCCCAGCGGCGCGCTCCCAAGGATAAGTGGAATTGTCAGTACACGTCGAGCTGGAATCGCCCTTTCTTCTTCAACTCGCTCACGAAGGCTACGGCTTCATCGATCGACCTGGCACCATGCTGCGCCGTAACGTCCACCAGCGCGCGCTCGACATCCTTGGCCATGCGTTTGGCATCGCCGCAGACATAGACGTGAGCACCCTCGGCAAGCCACGTCCATAGATCGCGGCCGACTTCCCGCATGCGGTCCTGCACATAGAATTTCTCGCCGGTGTCGCGCGACCATGCGAGCGACAGACGGGTAAGGAATCCATCGTTCTTCATCGCGTTGAGTTCGTCGGCATAGAAGAAATCCGACGCACTGCGCTGATGGCCGAAGAAAAGCCAATTCTTGCCGGGCGCCTGCGTCGCCTTGCGATCGTGCAGGAAGGCACGGAATGGAGCGATTCCGGTACCGGGACCGACCATGATGATCGGTATGTCCGGGTTTTTCGGCAACGCAAAGCCATGCGCCTTCTGCACATAGACCTTGAGTTCGTCGCCCGGCCTGATGCGATCAGCCAGAAAGGTCGAAGCAAGGCCGTGGCGCTTGCGCTTGCCGACGACATAACGCACGGTATCGACGGTCAGCGACAGCCTGCCCGGCGTTGCGTTATGCGATGACGAGATCGAATACAGCCGCGGCTGCAACGGCTCCAGCGCCTCGATGAAGGCTTCCGGATGCGGACGTGTGCCGGGAAATTTCTGCAGCGCCGCCATCACATCGAGGGTCGCCGCATCGCCGTCGGGATCCTCGCCCTGCGCCAGCGCGCGCGCCTTGGCCCGCTGCGCACCACCGGTCAGATAGGAGATCAACTCGAACAGCGAGTCTGGCGCTGGCGCCAATGAGACGTCGTTCTGCAAAATGTCGCGCAGCGTCTTGCCCCGCACGTCGGTCATGTGCGAGGCACCGAGCAGCGCAATGATCTGGTCGACATGGCCGAGATCATTGCTGGCGAAAATACCAAAACTGTCGCCCACCACATAATCGAGACCGCAGCCCGATAGATCGAAATCGATGTGCCAGGTTTCCTTCTCGGATCCGGCTCCATTGAGCAGGCGGCGGCCGAGGAAAATCGCCGGTGCCGGATTGTCGCGCGAACGGCCGAACGTGGACGGATCGGGTGCTGCGGCTTCGACCGGTTCGGCAGTCGCGGACTTCGCTGCGGGAGCGACACCACCCGCCGTGTCCAGCTCCTCATAAAGCGATTTCAGCATTCGCGCGGTTTCCTTGCCGCCGGGAACGCAGAGATTCAGACGCGGCTCGGCCTTGGAGGCGATAGCGTCGGAGTAATCGCTGCAGTTATAGCCGCACTGGCCGCAATCCTGCTGCGCCATGGCCGCCATCATCCTGCGACGGACGGGTTTGCCTTCCGCAAGCTTCATGCGATCGGCAAACGGCATCGTCTGGTCGTGCCACGGTGCGCCGTCATCCTCCTCCACGAGGGCGGCGCCCTGCTCCGCCGACAGGGGCGTTGCCGGTGCCTCGGACAGGAGGCCGGCGAAGAAACCGTTCAGCCATGAGCGCTGCGCCTCGGAGAACGGCGCCGATGACGGGATGATGTCGAGTTTGGGAGGCGTGACCATCTGGTTCATGCGGAGGCCTCCGTCTCGTCAATTTGTTCTTCGGCGAGCTTTCGCAGGGCGCCTGCATCGTGACGGCGCGAGAATGTGAGGAAGGTTTCGTCCGGCGAGATGCGATTGGCGAGATAGGCCTTCAGCAATTTCTCGACGATCCTTGGAGCATCTTCGGATTTGACGTTTTGATAGAGTTCCTGCCCCACATCGGCTTGCGGGCCGAAGCCTCCACCAGTGAAGATATGGAATCCATCCAGCGTATCGTCGCTGTCGTCCTGCGCGATACGGGCGCCGATCATACCGATATCGCTGATGTAATGCTGCGCACAGGAATGATGGCAGCCGGTGAGATGGATGTTGATTGGCGTATCCAGCTCGACACGCTTGTCGCACCATTCGGCAATGTTCGACGCGGTACGTTTGGTATCGGCGTTGCCGAACTTGCAGCCGGCGCGGCCGGTGCAGGCGATCAGGCCGGCGCGGATTTCCGAGGTCTTCACGTCAAGGCCGATGGCCTCGATAGCGGCGAACGCCAGCGCGATATTGGTGTCCTTTACGCCGGAAATCAGCAGGTTCTGCCACACCGTCAGGCGAATATCGCCATCGCCAAAATCACCTGCGATTTTGGCGAGACCACGCATCTGGTCGGTGGTCATCTTGCCGAGCGGCAACGCGACACCGATCCAGTTGAGCCCGTCCTGCTTCTGCTTGTGGACGCCGATATGCGCCGTGCGATCGAAGGCTGGTCGCGGCAGCAGCGCATCGGCCGCGATGCGCGTGAACGGCGCGCCTAACTTTTCTTCGACCAGCACAAGAAACTTCTCCATGCCCATGCCGTCGATGACGTATTTCAGACGCGCCTTAAGCCGGTTGGTGCGGTCGCCGAGATCGATGAAGACGCGCACGATGGCATCGGAAACCCTGGTCGCGTCCTCCGGCTTCACGACGATGCCGGTATCGGTAGCGAAGTCCTTGTGACCGGTGATGCCGCCAATTCCAAGTTTGAACCAGACACCGGGCGCAACGCCAAAGCCGTCCTTCACCTCGACGGCCTGGAACGCGATGTCGTTAGTGTCTTCCAGCACGGCGATCTTGCCGGCGCCGTCGAACGCTACGTTGAACTTGCGCGGCAGGCCATAGAGCGAGCGGTCGTTGAGGATGTGGTAGTGCCACTCGCGCGCATAGGGCCGGGTATCGAGCAGTTCCTGCGGATCGATACCGGCGGTCGGCGTGCCCGTGACATTGCGGATATTATCGGCGCCGGAACCGCGCGAGCAAAGGCCGAGATCCTGGATGCCCTCGATCAGCTTGACCGCGTTCTTCGGCGGAATTTCGCGCACCTGCAGATTGGCGCGCGTGGTGACATGGCTGAACGGCCCGCAAAGTTCGTCGCTGAGATCGGCGAGGCCGGAAAGCTGCCAGTGCTTCATGATCCCGTTGGGGATGCGCAGGCGCGCCATGTAACTGTCCTGCGTCGGCCCGACATAGAAGATGCCGTAATAGCGCCAACGGAAATTATCGGCGGGCGATGGCCGCGCATCCGCTGCAGCCTGTTGGCACAGCCGCGGATAAGCATCGAAGGGATGCTCCTCGCGCTTCCACTTCTCCTGATCGACCAGTTTCTTGCCGGCGGCCGTGGTACGGTCCTGCGCCCTGATATGCGGGGCATCCGGTCCGGTCGGCTCGGCATTGCCCTTCCCGGCCGCACTGCCGCCAAGACCCTTGCCGACCCGGCTGATTTGCAGGCCAGTGGTGAAACCTTCGAGATAGCGCTTCTGTTCGTCAGAGAAGTCGACGGAAACAGGTTCGATTTTCATGCGGCGACGAAGCTCCTGCGGCAACGGGTGCGAAAGGATGAGACCGCTCCACATCAGTCCGGCGCCTGAGCCGGCTTGAATTGGATGACGGTCCGATCAGCGTCGTTGCTGCGGATATCCATCTGGGATGGCCGGCAGGCATCAGCGGACACCGGCTGGTCACAGACATTCAAGTCTCGTGCCAGCTCACCCAACTTGTTTTATCGAGAAAAATCAGTCGCCTGACTGCAAGGCGATCATCTCACCCAGACATGGATGCAGCTCTTCTGCACTGCACGCACAATAATGAGGCGGCGGCGTTCAACCGCCCTTCAAATGCGCAATCTCGAATGCGGCGAGATGAGCTTCGATCCGATCCGGATCGAAGGCCGGCCCGGCGAAGGCGCCGACAGCGTCCTCCCCGCCATAGCCGACCGGACCTTGCGCACCGATCGCGGCGTCATACAAATCCGGCCGGAACACCGCCTTTGCCGTCGCCAGCGCTTGCGCACTGATTGCCGTCTGTCCCCAACGCACCATCTGGGCATAGAGCCACGCCGCCTGCGCCGGATCGGGTCGCCCGGCGCCTTCCCGGCCAACCAAAAGGTAACGGTTACTCTCGCGCCAGGTGCCATCCGGCGAGACCTTGAGCTTTCCGTCCAGCGTCCGCTGCAATACCTCCGGCGACACACCGATGCGGTCGGGTCTGGCGAGAATGGCCGTCACCTCGTCGCGGTTCTCGGGTGCCTCGATGAAAGTTGCCGCATTCACATGCGCCCGCGTAAGCGCCGCAACCACGTCCGGATTTTTCTCGGCCCAGTCTTGCCGCATCGCCAGCACCTTCTCGGCCGCGCGCTGCAGGATATCCGAGACGAAATGCAGGATATGCCCGATGCCGAGATCGACCGCGATCGAGTTCCAGGGGGCGCCGACGCAGAAAGCGTCGACATGGCCGCTGGCGAGACTGTCGACCATGTAAGGCGGCGGCAGCACCACCAAACGCACATCCTCATCGGGATCGACGCCACCCGCAGCCATCCAGAAGCGAAGCTGGTAGTTATGGGTCGAGAACGGGAAGGTCATGCCGAAGGTCAGTGGATCGGCCCCTGCCCTTGCGCGGGCCACAACTACCCGGCGCAGCGCCTGCGCGGTCGCCATCGGATCGGTGGGAGCGCCGTCGAGCTCCGACATGATGGCGCCATGCAAGGCCGGCGACACCGTGATCGCGTTGCCGTTGATGCCGAGGTTGAACGGCGCAACGATCGGCACCCTCACATGACCGAGCCCGAGGCTGGATGCGATGGCGACCGGTGCCAGCAGATGCGCGGCCTCGAACAGACCGATGTTCAGCTTGTCGCGGACGTTCGACCAGGACACCTCACGGACCAGCTCGACGTTGATCCCCTCGTCTTTCGCGAATCCCTTATCCACGGCAACGATCAAGGCGGCTGCGTCGACCAGGGGGATAAAGCCTATGCGAAGCGGATGGGTCATTTCAGCAACTCCGCTGCGGTGATGATCGACTGTGCGATCTCGCCGATTTTCTTCTTCTCGCGCATTGCCGTCGAGCGCAGCAGCACATAGGCCTCCTCTTCATTGAGGCCCTTGAGCTTCATCACGATGCCCTTTGCACGATCGATGATCTTGCGCTCTTCCAGCGCCGATTTGGTGCGCTCGAGTTCGTCCTGCAGTTTGGAGAAGGCATTGAAGCGGGAGATGCAGAGATCGAGGATCGGCTTGATCCGCTCTTTCTTCAGTCCGTCCACGATGTAGGACGATACCCCTGCCTCGACGGAAGCGCGTGCCGACTCGGCATCGCTTTGGTCGACGAACATGGCCACTGGCCGGCGGACGGCACGCGACACCTGGAACATTTGTTCCAATACGTCACGGCTCGGATTTTCCAGATCGATGACAATCACGTCGGGATCGAGCTGGTAGACCCGGGCCAACAGGTTCTGCATTTCCCGGATATGATGCACGTCGCCATAACCGGCTTCGCGCAATCCTTCTTCAAGGATGGCGGCCCGGATCGGGCTTTCGTCGACGATGACGATCTTGGGCGACTTATCGGACATCGGGCACTCGGCTGAATACCACTCCATAGCATGCCGCGCTGCGCCATAAAGCCTTGTATTTATAGGCAAATGGGACTACGTGCTGCCCTTCAATCAGGCAGATCGAACAATGCAACAGGCCGCCGCGCCCAAAATCTCGTTTGTGTCCTTAGGATGCCCCAAAGCCTTGGTCGATTCCGAGCGCATCATCACGCGCCTGCGCGCCGAGGGCTATGAGCTCGCTCGCAAGCATGACGGCGCCGATGTCGTCATCGTCAATACCTGTGGCTTCCTCGACAGCGCCAAGCAGGAGTCGCTCGGTGCGATCGGCGAGGCCATGGCGGTCAACGGCAAGGTGATCGTTACCGGCTGCATGGGCGCCGAGCCCGAGCAGATCGAGGCCGCCTATCCCAACGTGCTGTCGATCACCGGCCCACAGCAATATGAAAGCGTGCTGGAGGCCGTGCACCGCGCGCTGCCGCCGGTGCACAATCCGCATATCGACCTCGTCCCCCCGCAGGGTATCAAGCTGACGCCGCGGCACTACGCCTATCTCAAGATTTCCGAAGGCTGCAACAACCGCTGCACTTTCTGCATCATCCCGAAGCTGCGCGGCGATCTCGTGTCGCGCTCGGCAAAGGATGTGCTGCTCGAGGCCGAGAAACTCGTGAAGGCCGGCGTCAAGGAACTGCTGGTGGTCTCGCAGGACACCTCGGCCTACGGCGTCGATATCAAATATGCCGAGAGTCCGTGGAAGGATCGTAGCGTCCGCGCAAAATTCTACGACCTCGCCAAGGAGCTCGGCGAACTCGGCGCCTGGGTGCGCCTGCAATATGTCTATCCCTACCCGCATGTGGATGAGGTCATCGGATTGATGACTCCGACCAGCAATATCCTCCCTTATCTCGACATCCCCTTCCAGCACGCCGCTCCCAATGTCTTGAAGGCCATGAAGCGCCCGGCGTCGCAAGACAAGACCCTTGGCCGCATCAAGGCCTGGCGCGAGCAGTGTCCCGATCTTGTGCTGCGCTCGACCTTCATCGTCGGCTTCCCCGGCGAGACCGAGGATGATTTCCAGTATCTGCTCGACTGGCTGGACGAAGCACAGATCGATCGCGTCGGCGCATTCAAATATGAGCCGGTGGCGGGAGCGGCGTCCAACAGCATCGGTCTCGATGTGCCGGACGAGCTGAAGCAGCAGCGCTGGAACGCGCTGATGGAGCGCCAGCAGAAGATTTCGGCACGCCGTCTCAAGCGCAAGGTCGGGACGCGGCAGCAGGTGATCATCGACGAGGTCGGCCCGACGGTATCGAAAGGCCGATCGAAAGCCGATGCACCGGACATTGACGGTGCGGTCTATGTCACCGCCCGCCGGCCGTTGAAGGTCGGCGAGATCGTCACGGCCAAGATTGAGCGTGCGGACAACTACGATCTTCACGGCAGCGTGGCCGGGTTCTAGCTAAGCAATCACGCTCGCAGGCCCCCCGTCTCACGCGCTCAAGTCGTTGCAACGGCCGGCCGATGCCGGCCGGCAGCAATACGGCGAAAGAGCCACAGGACGATCGGGCAAACCAGGAGTGCGACGGCGCCGAAGTCGAGTGCGACGCTCACGGAGCCGACCGACGCGGAGAGCTTTCCTCCGATCACCGGTCCGACCAGCATCCCGACATAGTAGACCGTGTAAAATAGCCCCATTCCGATCGGCCGCGTCTTCAGTTCGAGCACGCTCGCGGGCAGGCTCATGATCGCACCAGCAGGTAAGCCGCAGAAGATACCCACAGCAACGACGATGGGTAGCAGCGCGCCGCTTCGCGACAGAAGAAGTGTCAGAAGCGCAAAGGCAATGCAGCCTGCCACGAGGATGGCCTCGCCGCGCTTGGTCCGATCGGCGAGGAAGCCGCCGAACGGAACCGAAAACACGGCGAGCCAGAGTACAATACTAATGGTAGATCCCGCCGCTGCGCTGGACCACCCCCGCTCGACAAGCATTGACGGGCCGAAACTGAAGATCATTGTAAGGCTGATATTGTAGAGGGACCAGATAACCCCGGCAGCAATCACGGCGCAGATCGTGCGGACGGTCAGCTTACCGCGCTCTCCTTCAATCCTGACGGACGCATCCGGCGCACGATAGACCAAAGTGATGAGGCAGAGACCGATAAGGATTACCCCTGTGACAGCAACGTTGACCGCATGCAGCCCGAATGTCGCTCCGATTGCTGGCAACAGCATCAGTGAGATTGCGATGCCAGCCGGCCACGCGTTGATGAAAATGGCCATCGCGGTGGCAATTTCCCGGCCGGCAAACCAGTCTGCCACCATCTTGGTCATCAGAACGTTCAAGAGAACACCGCCGATGCCCGCGGTCAGTCGGCCTGCGATCTGTGCGCTCCATGACGGTGACGCGGTCATCAGCAGTTCGCCCGCCAGCATCATCAACAGTCCGGCGAGAACCGTCACCTTGTCACCATGGCGGCGACCGATCGCGCCGCCGGGCAAGGCGAGCACGGCCCCCGGCGCGAAATAGAGCCCGATCAGAACGCCGACCTCGGCCAGGCTCTGACTGAACTGTGGCGCCACAGCCGCGACGCTCTGAAACTGAAAGGCGATGGCCATACGGGCGACGAACAGGACAGCAAGAATCGTCCAGCGGCTTCGCATTTGGATCTTCCCCGATGCCCTGAACTATGCCGTTGGCTTGATATTCTGGTTGAGGCGGAAAACATTCGTCGGATCGTACTTGTTCTTGATTGTGACAAGGCGTGGGTAATTTTCACCATAGGCGTCACGCACCCGGTCCTCCCCCTCCTCCCCCAGATTGTTGGCATAGACGCCCCCCGTCGAATAGGGCCTGACGGCACTCCAAAGCTCACGCGCCCAGCTCATGTTCGCGTCGTCATCGGCCGGATCGTCCCAGATCGCGATAGGAAAGCAGTCGAACGCCGCATCGCGGTTTGCGTAGGGTGAGTCCGATACCGAAACCCGCGCGATGGCGCCGCCGACGTGCTGGAAAACCAGTAGAGATGAGGTGCTGGGAGCTCTTGCATAGGTGTCAAGCAGCGCGTCAATCGCGCCTATGCTAATCTGGCGAAGGAATTGCGCTTTCCAATAGTAGCGGCGGCCGCGTGGAAACAGGTCGTCGCCGCCCGACTGAATCTCAAGATAAGGAACAGTTGCGAGGCGCGTCTCAACGGGCGAGCCGAATTTGATGATCGGTGAAAGGACACGCTCACCGTGATGATGCGAACCAACATAGCTACCGGAGATGCTGAAGAACCGGTCGCCCGACGGCAGCGTTACTAGGGCTGCATCGACGTTGACCTCGTCGGCAGCGCTTCGCGCGAATTCATCATAGAACTGCATGGCATCGCGCGCCCGATCGTAAGGATGAAGCGCCGACGCGGCGACCAGTGACCTGCCGATCGCATGCAGCTGATATTCGAACGCCGTCACAATGCCAAAATTTCCGCCGCCCCCTCTTAAGCCCCAGAACAGGTCCGAGTGTTCGGTCGGACTGGCCCTTAAGAGCTTCCCCTCGGCTGTCACCACATCGGCTGCAATCAGGTTGTCGCAGGTCAGCCCGTATTTTCGCCCGAGCTTGCCAAAACCGCCGCCAAGCGTGAGCCCGGCGATACCGGTATCGCTGTTGACGCCCATGGTGGTCGCTAGACCGTACGCCTGTGTGGCGCGATCGAATTCGCCCAGATGGAGGCCCGCCTCCGCGCTCGCAGTCCGATGGACGGGATCGACATCGATCCGCTTCATCCGAGACAGATCGATGACTATGCCGCCATCACAGACCGAGAGGCCCGCGACGTTGTGGCCTCCGCTGCGGACGGCCACCGGGAGCGTGCGGGATCTTGCGAAGGTCACAGCCTTGAGTACATCCTGTGCATCCACACAGTAGGCGATCATGGCCGGCTTTTTATCGACAACGCCATTCCAGACCTTCCGAGCTTCGTCATAGCCGGCGCTCCCATTAAGGACCACGTCTCCCCTGAGGCCCAGTTGTGGGGAAGCCTGAAGTCCGAAATGCGAGTTGCCCATCAGTGGATCGCGCCGCTGCTCCATCCGGTTTGCTCCTGGCTGTGAGTGCCATTCCATCATCTCATAGAGTGCCAAACCGATTCAAAATCGAAGAATTCAGGTGCCAGGTGAGAAAATCTCATCTACCCTGTTGGAATGAGGAAGCTTCCGCCGCTTCGCGCACTCCATGCTTTCGAAGCCGCTGCCCGGCATCAAAGCTTCGGGGCTGCCGCGACGGAGCTCGGCGTCACCCCGACGGCAATCAGTCACCAAATACGACAGTTGGAGGAGGCCTGCGGAGCAAAGCTGTTCCAGCGCCGCCCGCGGCCCTTGCTCCTGACGAGCACAGGCGCTCGCCTCTATCCGGCTTTGCGCAACGGCTTCGATGCGCTGGCTGCGGCTGTGACTTTGTTGCAGGAAGAGGATGTGCAAGCTCCGCTGCGTGTGACGAGCCCGAACGCATTCGCCAGCAAATGGCTGGTCCCGCAACTGCCGAAATGGCGCGAAGAAAACCCCGCTATCCCTTTAGAGATCATCGGCACGGATGCTGTCCTCGATCTGAGAGCAGACGTCGCAGATGTCGCGATCCGTTATGCACGAAAGCCTCCGCTCGACTTCGTGGCGCGTGAGGTATTTCGAGACGTATACACTCCCGTTTGTAGCCCGCATCTGCTGGAACGCCATAGCCCGATCACGCGGGCTGCAGATCTCCTGCGTCTGCCTTTGATCCATTATGACTGGATGAACCGCGATCCGGAAGCGCCGTCCTGGCGGCAATGGCTAGCCGTCGCGCAGTCGATCGATCCCGATTTCAACCCTCTCGAAAAGGCCTGGGACCTGAGCTTCCGCGAGGAGCTGCACGCTATTGATGCCGTTATCGGCGGACAGGGGGTTGCGATCTGCAGCGATGTGGTCGTCAGCAACGAATTGAAAAACGGATTGCTCGTGAAAGCGCATCCGCTCTCCTTACCTGGCTATGGGTTCTATCTCGTTTCGATGGCTCATAGTCCGCGGGCGCCTGTCATCGAATCCTTCTCGACGTGGATGAGGACCCTCAGCTGACGTCACGAAGCACATCCGCGGAAGTGCGTTCGATCCACCCTCCCCGTTCCACGGCTGCGGCGATCGGGGAAGGGAAAAGAACGATCACACCTTCAAGATTACCGCGCCGGTCGTCTTGCGCGCCTCGAGATCGGTATGCGCCTTCGAGGCATCCTTCAGCGCATAGGCGTGATTGATCGGTACATGCAGCTTGCCGTCGATAACCGCCGAGAACAGCGTATCCGCCCCCTCCAGCAACTCCGAGCGCTTCGCCACATAATCGTTCAGCTTCGGTCGCGTCGCGAACAGCGAGCCGTGATTGTTGAGCTCGGCGATGGCGAAAGGAGGCACCGGACCAGAGGCATTGCCGAACGACACCCACAGACCGCGCGTCTTCAAACATGACAGCGAACCCGGATATGTCGTCTTTCCGACGCCGTCGTAAACGACATCGCACAGTTCGTTCCGCGTGATCTGCTTTACGCGATCGACGAAATTCTCTTCATTTTAATAGATCACGTGATCGCAGCCATTGGCGAGCGCGAGTTCGCCCTTCTCCTTCGAGCCGACGGTACCGATCACATGGGCGCCCATGGCCTTGGCCCATTGGCTCGCGATCAGGCCGATGCCGCCTGCTGCAGCGTGGATCAAAACCCGATGATGCGGTTCGACCTTGAAGGTCTTGTGCAGCAGGTACCAGACCGTGAGGCCCTTGAGCATCAACACGGCACCCTGCTCATGGGTGATCCGATCCGGCAGCTTCACCAGACGATCGGCAGCGAAGACACGCTCGGTGGCATAGCTGCCAAGATTGGAATAATAGGTGACGCGATCACCGGGATGGAAATCGGTGACACCCGCCCCTACTTCCACCACTTCGCCGGACGCCTCATTTCCAGCGATGAAGGGCAGCTGCGGCGCCTTGTAGAGGCCGCTGCGAAAATAGGTGTCGATAAAATTGACGCCGATGGCATGCTGACGGATGCGCACCTCACCTGCGCCTGGCGCCGGCACGTCGACATCCTCATAGGTCAGCACCTCCGGTCCGCCAATCTGATGGACGCGCACGGCCTTGGTCATCGCTCGATCTCCCTGAATGACTTTGGCCACAAGCGATACCAACGGCCTCGAGATGTCAACCGGGGCTAACCCACGCGCCGGCGGCGGTTGCGCTTGGCGAGAATGTTGAACAGTTCCACGGCCGCCGAGAACAGGATGGCGAAATAGATGTAGCCGCGCGGAATATGGAATTTGAATCCATCCGCCACCAGCGACACGCCGATCAGCACAAGGAAGGCCAGCGCCAGCATTTTCGTGGTCGGATAGGCCGCCACAAAACGCGCGACGGGGCCGGACGACACATACATCACCGCACAGGCGATGATCACGGCGGCTACCATGATCTCGATACGGTCTGCCATACCGATGGCGGTGATGATGCTGTCGAGCGAGAAGACGAGGTCGACCACCACCACCTGCAGGATCACCCAGGCGAAGGCATTGGCCGCCTGCTTCTCGTCGGTGTGCCCTTCCCGCGCTTCCACCTCCGCGTGAATTTCATGCGTGGCCTTGGCAATCAGGAACAGACCGCCGCCGATCAGGATCAGGTCGCGCCATGACAGCGCCAGCCCGAGCGCCGTAATCACCGGCGCCGTCAGCCCGATCAACCAGACTAGGATGCTGAGCAGCGCGATGCGAAAGATCAGCGCCAGCGCGAGACCGATCTGCCGCGCGCGCTTCGCCTGATCCGGCGGCAGCCGCGCGACCAGTACGGAGAGGAAGATCACATTATCGATGCCGAGAACAATTTCGAGCGCGGTCAGCGTCAGCAGCGCAGCCCAGGCTTCGGGGCTGGAGAACAGTTCGATCATGGCAATCATGGCCTCGCGAACACCGGGACATAAGGGCTAGCAGAATTCCTTGACGATTGTCACTTGGCCATGCGCAGCGTTCGGCCGCCAGGGGGCATGAAACGATCGCGATGTGCCATGGTTTGAAGATGTGTCTTGGCTTGAAAATAGCTGCACAAAAGCCGATGGTCCGGCCATGACCGATGCTCCTGCTCTCCCATATGAGGTCGCCATTGTCGGCGGCGGCCCGGCCGGCCTGACCGCGGCCATCGCCGTTGCCGAGACCGGCGCCCGCACCGCGCTCGTTGCCCGCCGGACCCCTTATACCGACAATCGCACCACCGCCTTGCTCGGTGGCTCGGTGGACTTTCTGGACAGCCTGGGCGTCTGGCAACGCTGCGCCAACAAGGCGGCAGAGCTTACCGCCATGCGTCTCGTCGATGATACCGGCCGCCTGATCCGTGCGCCCGAAGTGAAATTCGTGTGTGAGGAAATCGGCCTCGCGACCTTCGGCTATAATATCGAGAATCGCGAACTGGTCGCCGCGCTGGAAGCGCGAGCCAGCGAGTTGACCAATCTCGTCCGTATCGATGCCGAGGCAGAAACAGTGGCGCCGGCGGAGGCGCAGGTCACGATGCTCACGACCGGCGGCGAGACGCTCGCCGCGCGCCTCGTGGTGGGCGCCGATGGTCGGCAATCGCTGTGCCGTGAGGCTGCCGGAATCGCCGTCAAGCGACGCCCGCTCGGCCAGATGGCGCTGACGTTCAACATCGGCCACAGCCGGCCGCACAGGAACATCTCGACGGAATTCCACACGCCCCATGGCCCCTGCGTGTTCGTGCCGCTGCCCGGCGATCGTTCCAGCATCGTCTGGGTGAACACGCCGAAGGATGCCGGCGCACTGATGGCGCTCGATGACGCTGCGCTCTCGGCGGTCGCCGAGAAACAATCGCATCATATCCTCGGCCGCGTCACCGTCGCGCCCGGCCGCCACCTTTTCCCGCTCGGCATCGAGGAGCCGTATGAGCTTGCGAGAGACCGCATCGTCCTGGTCGGCGAAGCCGCCCATGTGGTGCCGCCGATCGGCGCCCAGGGCCTCAATCTCGGCCTCCGCGACGCCTCCGATCTCGCCGAGATGGTGCGCGACGCCGGGATGCAAGGTCGGGATGTCGGTGCACCCGACGTGATCGCCCGTTTCGCCCGCATGCGCAGCAACGACATCCGTTCGCGCACCCTCGCCATCGACATGGCAAACCGTTCGCTGCTCAGCGATTTCCTGCCCATGCAGGCTATCCGTGCCGCCGGTATGCACGCCATCAGCGCCATCGGCCCGCTGCGTCGGCTGGCCATGCGGGAGGGCTTGTCGCCATCCTGGCGAAGCCGCGCGTCCTAAAGTATTTCTGACCTTGATAGAACCGTGTCCCGGGCGCGCTGCAGCGTCAGGCGATGCGTCGCATCGCCGACAACGCTGCTGCGCAGAACCGGGACCGTGCAAGGCTCGGCGTTTGTTGCGGTCCCGGCTCTGCGAAGCGGCATGAATGCCGCATCGCGTCCGGGACATGATTCCGTCAAAGCAGAAACTGCTCTAGGGAAACGCGATCTGACCCGACTTCAGGAAGTACATGACGGAAGTCAGCGTCAGAACCGAGACGAATGTCCCAAGCAGCACCGCAACCGACGCCGGCTCGATCCAGCTGTCATACTGCCGTGCGATCACGAACACGTTGAGCGCCGGCGGCAGCGATGCCAGCAACACGGCGGTTGCCGCCCAGAGCGGTGGAAACGGGCCGAGAACGAGCATCAGTCCGAACACGATCAGCGGATGAATCAGGAGCTTGATGGCAATCAGCCCCGGAATCTCCCATGGCACGCGTCCAAGTGGTCGCAGCGCTACGGTGACGCCCAGCGCGAACAAGGCAACCGGCGCCGCAGAATTCTGCAGGAAGAGCAGCATGCCGTCGACAGCCACCGGCATCTGAATGTGAAATGCGGCGACCGCCGCGCCGAGATAGGCAGCCACGATCAGCGGGTGAAAGACGATGTGCTTCACCACGATACCGATGGTCGGCAGCAATGGACGCTTCTCGGCCGAGGTCAACGCCATCATCAGCGGTGCGATCGAAAACAGAAAGATGCTGTCGAAGCAGAACACCAGAGCCGTCGGCACCGCCGCCTTCGGCCCGAGCACGGCCAGCGCCAGCCCTGGTCCCATATATCCGATATTGCCGTAGCCGCCCGCGAGCCCTGCCATTCCAGCCTCGCGCATGGTGAGGCGGCCAAGTAGTTTGCCGGTCCCCACCGACAGAAAGAAGGCCGTCGCCGTCGCTAGCGTGGTGCCGATCACGAAGGGCAGGTTGTTGAGTTCCTCGAATGGTGTTTTTGCCATGATGCGAAAGAACAACGCCGGCAGCGACACGTAGAGAAGAAAGAAGTTCATCCACGCGAGGCCGGATTCCGGCAGGCTTTTCGCCTTCCCGCAGGCGAAACCGATAAAGATCAGCCCGAAGTAAGGGAGCGCGAGATTGAGGACGTCCATCATGCGGTGGCATTCGCCTTGTCATTCAGGTCCGTACAGTGGTGGGAGACCCAAAGTTCTGCACTTTTGAGCCAAAGTTCTGCGTGGGATCGGACCACGGTCCTATTCGGCGTTGAGAATACAGAGCAATTCGCCAAGATAATTCCCAAGCCCGTCCGGCAGATCTGGCGGCGGCCGGCCTATCTGGCCAGCCGAGAGTGCCCTTCTGGTGTCTTCCGCCAACTCGGCGACCGATCAAAGCGGTAATTTGATTCCATTTTGATTGAAAGGCCGAAGACTCCATATGGCGTCGTTAACTAATTTCTCCGCCGCTCGATTGACAGCGAAAGAACATATCATGAACATTGTCGTGCGATGTTCATGGGAAGAAGAGAGCGTGCTGTTACAGGTTTTGAAAGTTTGCCTCGAGGAAGCGAAGCGTGATGCTCGGCAAGGCAATGGGTATCTGAGCTGCCACTCGGCACCGAGGGATGATCAAAGGACCATCTGTCTCGATCATGTGATCGCCACCACCGACAAGATCCCCGAGTTGCTATGCGATCACGCCGAGCAGTTTCGTGCAATCAGCCAAGTCCGGTTCGAGCAAGAGATGGACAACTTAGGTGAACGTGTAGGGATCGATTTCTTCCCGGAGACCTCAACTGAGTTTGTCTGGCGACTGCTTCGCAATTTGGTAGGAACGAAATCGGACCACTTTGCACTTCGAGGATTTCACCGCCCCCGTTCCGAAATACGATATCCTGTTCTGTAATCCGTACGCGAGTATGCCCGCATGACAATGCGCATGAGACCTTTGCATGCCGCCAAACAGATCACGCTCTCATCGGCCCGGCGCGTATCCGACAGTTTTCCAAACTGGCCGTGACCGACAACAAGCTCGAAAATTCTTGAAGAACGCACAGGGAGATCAAATGCTTTCAGACGCTCTAAAAAAGCGCTTCAAAGATGCTGAATTCGACGGATGGCAGGGATACTGCTTTCTAGGTTTTCCCAAACCTGGCCAGGATCCGCGCCAACACTGTTTCGACCGAATGGCTGCAACGGCGGATTCAATCCCACGTGAATTGCGCACCCAGGCCGAACGTTTCCTGGCAATCAGCTCCTTATGGTTCGAAAAGGAGATGGGAAATTTATGCGAAGATGTGGGATGGGATTTCTTCCCAAAAAATGCAGCCGAATTCGTCGAACGGTTAATGGTCGAGATAAAGAGCAAGCCGCTTCCGGATGACGAATATCTTCGAGAATTGGAACGCTGTAGCTTGCTCCCTGTCGAGGACTTGGCATTCGGCGAGTTCTGCTGACCTATTCGTCACGCGTCACTACTAGCACGCGAAGCGCTCACTTTCAGACTTGCGTCTAGCACAGAAGCATCCCCACAATTCTCTACATGGCTTGATCCGTAACAGCTGAGGCGGTCTCAAGTTCGTAGCACTTCGCAGCCGAGGAGAACTCGTGTCCTACACAGTTATGGATCTCGATCCGACGGGAAACGTGGAGAAAAGTATCAGAGATTGGAAAGTCGACGACGACTCCATTATCGAAACTAGTGTTGTGAGTTCACTCGATGACAAACACTTCGCAGTGGTATTCGCTGCTGTCCGATCACGTCACTTCAATGACCGTATTAGCGCCATCACGTTTCTACTAAAACTGCCGCCTGACGATGATGGCACCGATTGCTTAATAAGATAGCTGCCGGGCCGCGCCTCGTCGGACCGGCACAGCGCCGCCAGGAGGCTATGTTGCACAAGTGCATAATAGAACCGATGCGCCGCTGGCCGTGCCCCCTGTTCGATCGCCCCGGCTTGAGCGGGCAGCAACACATAGGCTTTATTAGACAAAAAACGCGCGGTGAGACCGGTCCCAGTCAACAATCGATGCAAGGCTTCGGCCGGGTCCAGGGGTCCGTTCACTTCGGTCGAGACTTTGCCATTCGACAGGCTCGTATCATAGAGGCCTTCGCTGCCCGATTGTTCGCCATATGCTGTCAATGCCGCACCGAGCGGTTGCGCGGGAAGATGGAAACTAGTCAGCGACGACGATTCCGCGTGTAGCGGTGTTGCGGCGACAAAGCACCACAGACACACCAGACCAATGCGGATAACCCGCCCTCGCCGACGCACGACGTCCAATGCAAAACTCACACGCGCCCGGATCTGCTGTCTTTACAATTGGCGCTCCATCGCCGCGGCCGCACCAACAGCCGACTTGGCAAAGTAGCCGCAGCCAAATGCAAACATCGATAGTGCCGTAACGATCGAATATTACAATTTAACGACAGTGAGGTGAGCGATAGAATGGTCTAGTTACGAGTAAACGACGATCGTGGTCTGCCCCCTGAAAAGTGGTCCTCCCTGAAGTAGGCTATTAAGCTGTTAGAGAGGACGTTGGAATGCCCCAGAAGAAGCATAAGCCGGAAGAGATCGTTGCGAAGTTGCGGCAGTTGGATGTTCTGTTGTCACAAGGGCGATCGGTTGGCGAGGCGGTTAGCACGATCGGCGTGACGCAGTTTACGTATTACCGGTGGCGCAACGAGTTCGGTGGCCTGAAAGGCGACCAGGTGAAGCGTCTGAAGGAGCTTGAGAAAGAGAACGGCCGGCTGCGCAAGGCGGTGTCGGACCTCAAGCTGGAGAAGCTGATCCTTAAAGAGGCTGCCTCGGGAAACTTCTGAGCCCCGCCCGCCGCCGACGTTGCGTCGGCCATGTCATGGCGAAGTTCTCCGTCTCGGAGCGCTTCGCCTGAAGGATTCTCGGTCAGCATCGTTCGAGCCAGCGCAAGAAGCCGCAAGTCCGGCCAGATGAAGAGGCGTTGACGGCCGACATTGTCAGTCTGGCCTCGTGCTACAGCCGCTATGGCCATCGCCGGATCACGGCGATGTTGCGGTCGGAGGGCAGGACGGTGAATGCCAAGCGCGTCGAGCGCATCTGGCGGCGGGAGGGGCTAAAGGTTCCCCAGAAGCAACCGAAGAGAAGCCGGCTCTGGCTCAATGACGGATCGTGTATCCGTCTTCGGCCCGAGCGCCCCGACCATGTCTGGTCCTATGATTTTGTCGAAGGTCGGACGCACAATGGCAGGAAGTTCCGCATGCTCAACATCATCGACGAGTTCACCCGGGAGTGCCTGGCGATCCGCATTGATCGCAAGCTGAACTCGACAGACGTTATCGACGCTCTGTCGGACTTGTTCATCCTGCGCGGCGTGCCGGGTCATGTTCGTTCGGATAACGGCCCGGAGTTCATCGCTCAGGCTGTGCGGGATTGGATCGCGGCTGTCGGCGCCAAGACCGCCTTCATCGAACCGGGCAGTCCATGGGAGAATGGCTATTGCGAAAGCTTTAACTCCAACTTCGCGATGAATTGCTCAACGGCCAGATCTTTTACAGCCTGGAAGCAAAGATCATCATTGAGGCTTGGCGGTGCTACTACGACGCAGAGCGGCCACGCTCATCGCTCGGTTATAAGCCACCAGCGACAGAGGCCATTGTCTGGCCTACACCAAACCGTCAATCGGCCCCATCATCCGGCAAGGCAATGGCGCAAAAACCGATCATGCATTAAGACTGAAAATGGACCACTCCATAGGGGCAGGCCACTAAGGCTAGTGAGGCTTTCGCCCGTGCTGCGCCGATTAGGATCTTGATCGACGATTGCGCGTAGGCGCTAGTGACCGTCGAAAGAAGCTGGTCAGGAAGAAAATACGCGCTGGTCGGACCAAAGCCCGGATTGGTCGACTGGTAGCTGATCATCGCGTTAGCGAGCGACCTTCTGGGCGTTTTCAGAAGCCTGAATATCGGTCGTTCAAGAGAATTGGGGGCGTTTGCTACCTAGTATCGGATTTCTCACTAAGTGGTGACTTAGGCTCTCGAAATTGTCCATCGCAAAGCTCCTTCTCGTGTGCGTGGTGGCTCACGAGTCGAGACTCTCAACGATGGACGACTTCCGGAAATGTCAAACTTATGCTCCCTTCCCAGCAAAGCTGGGGGATCTCTCCTGGTAGGCTAGGGCCGAATCTGACGGCGGCGATCTGCGGTCAGCCGCCTCGCTTCGTCGATGGTCATGTCGCCTGCCCCAAGCACCTGATAGTCGCTATCGGGATTTTGGCTCCGCCGATCGCGCTCGTCCGACTTTTGGTCGCGGTCCGGGCTCATTACCGACGATCCCTCGCCGCCACCGTAGCCGAGAACTTCGACGATCACGATCGATGGCTGAGCTCCCCCTTGCGATGGCGGTGGAGCGGCCTGCTGTGTCGCGGCGTTGGCGTTCGATGCCGCGGTCAGCGGGCCGACCGGCGGCGCCTGCACCGTCGGAATTCCGCTCGACGTGCCCTGAACCTGAATGTTGGCGGCGTTGACAATCTGAAGCGCCGCAAGATTGACATTGCCCGAAACGCGAATGCCGGCTTCACCCGCATCGATGGTGCCCAGCGGCGCGATCAGATCGACGTTGCCGGGCGGCACCTCCGGGATCGGATTGAGCGTTGCGATTCCGGCGCCGGTCGTGGGAACGCTCGGAGACAATTTCACCCGTCCATACTTGTCATAAACACGCTTCGGCGGCGTATAGACCTGTGTCGTCTTGGAGCCGCGGCCGGCATTGATGTCGCCCTCCGCGGACCAGGCGACAATGTTGCCGCCGAAGGTCGTCATGATGCGCGACAGTCCGAGCAGCAGGCTGCCTTGCGAATAGATATCGATGTTACCATCGCCCTGGGTAATCAGGCCCGCCGACGATGGCGGCGCGACGCCCTCGACGCCCAGCAGGATTCGACCGCCGGGTGCCAGCAACTGAATATCGCCACCCTCGATCGTTCGGACGCCCGAGCCTCCGAACATCGTAATGTCGCCCCTATAAGCGATCGGTACGCCGGTCGCATCGTGATCCGGGAACAATGCCGCGATCGCTTGCCGGCCGCGCAGATAGGAGCGCGGACGCAGTCCATTGACATCATTGTACTCGCGACCGCTCTGGCGCAGCTCTTCGTAGAAGACGCGCCGCAAGAACACGGCCTGCTGCTCCGGCGACAGCGAAGCGAACCGCTCGCGTGTCTGCGCATCCGTGCCGCGGAAGCCGTAGTGCACCGAGAACCAGTCAGCCAGCTCCTTCTCGTAGGTCTTCACCACCTTGCCGGGTTGATCGGGGAGCGGCACACCGGCCTTCGCCAGATTGGCGGGATCGAGATAACGCAGCAGCGCATTGTAGTTTGCCGCGTCCGCCCCAGCCATCATCAGCACCGAGGCGCCGGAGCGGATGTCGCCCGAGACCACCGGGCCAAGACTCGTCACGGTACCCTGATCTGCTTGGTAGATGTCACGCCCCGCCGTGATCATCAGCGAGCCCGGACCGGCGACCTGCAGGTTGGCATAGACGATGTCACGCCCCGCCGACACCACCGAGATATCGTTGTCACCGGTGTGCAGGATCAGGTTGCTGGTCCGTGTCCCATTATACTGTTCATCCAACGTACCAACCGGGGTGCCGAGGCTGACGATGTCACGCCCCGCCATGATCTGCATCGGCTTTGCCGCGACATACCAAGTGCCCGCAGGCTCCGGATTTGCGCCGGTGCCGGTGACCACCTCACCACTCTTGAAGCCGACGATATCTCCGCTGGCCGCATAGATGAGTGCAGGCTTCGGATCTGCGGCGTGTAGATTGCTCGCCGTATTCGGGCCGAACGCAAACAGCTCGGCGCCACCGGGATTCAGCGAACCAAATCGCGGGAAAACCGTTCCGGTCCCGTTGACGTTGGTCGTCGTGATGTCGCCGCGCTGCCATCCCACAAATGCGGGGGTGAATGGCGTTGTCAGCCCGCTTTGATCGGCGCCCGAGATGTTGATCGCATAACCGTTTGCGTAGATCGAACGGCTGGCCAGCAATTCGAGCTGTCCAATCGGAGATGGCGCCAGCGTGAGCGGCGGCGGGATGATGGTCGGCACAATGTCGTAGGCGCCGTAATAGATACTGCCGCTGGCCGCGAGCGCCGTCAGCGTCGGCGGATAAACGAAAGTGCGATCGGTGGCGGCATCGATGGTGCCGTTCGAGAGCATATTCTGGGTGGTGGGAACCAGATTGCCGCCGGCCGAGGCCAGGTTGATCGCCGTCTCATTGCGCCACAGCGTGAACCAGGTGGTGCCGCCGCCGTCATGCGGAACGCCTCCGACGGTGTAGCTCGTTGTGTTCTGCTGCAGCACCCGCCCCGGGTCTGCAGCGCCGGCCAGCACCAGGTCGCCGCGCGTCGACAAATCGACCACGGCATCGCCCGGGATCACCAGTAGCCCGCCGAAGCCCAGGCCCCTGTTGGCGGTTGACGGCTCCGGCCAACGCGGATCGGCGGCGAGTTTCGCGCCATAGGTCACGTTGATGCCGCCGATCGTTCCAGCCTGCAGATCGATCAGGCCGCGGAGATTGGTGAGCACGCCGCTGGAATCGCTCTGGACCCTCGTGGTCATGAGCGTCGGCTGCAGCGGATTGAGCTGACCGCCGATCTTGACCTGCATGTCGCCGCCGCCAGTCAGGATCAGTTGCCCATCCGATGTGATGCGCCCGGTCGAGCCCACCGTGACGTTCAGCGCCGTCGAGCTTTTCGCCTGATTGCCGCCGCTTTGCGACGCCAGGACACCGGCATCGCCGCCCGCCAGAACCGTGACGTTGCCGCCGCCAAGCGTACCGAAGCCGGAGAAGCCGACCAATGCCAAAGGCGTCATACCCGGATCGCGCGGCTGCGGAAGCGCGACGGTGCCAAAATTGATCCACCATGCGGTCTGCTGGCCGGTGATGTTGCCGCCCTGGCGCCAAAGCCAGTTGCCCGGATTGCCATCCTGAACGCCGGACGGATTATTCGACATTCCCGTCAGGTTGCCCTGCGCCGCCACTAGCAGATTGCCACCGGCTTCAGGATACCAGGCGTGGTAGACGCTGCTTGCGCCGCCATCGATCAGGCCCTCAAAGGAAGTCCCGGCAGGACCGAGGATAGAGCTGCCCATCAGCCGACCGCGCGACAGATCATACGGATTCGAGCCATCCGCCGCCAGGATCGCCGGCGACGGGGTGCCGGCCGTATAGATGCCGAACGAGGTGCGAACTTTGAGATCGGAGCTGGCCAGCAATTCGAGATCACCGGTCCCCGTGCGCACCACGCTTGGCAGCGCGAACTTCGGCAAGGCGGACGCGCCCCCGGGACTCCATGTGCAGTAATCCGGAAGGTTCTCACAGACCCACGGATCGTCGGCCGGTTGCCCGGGCGTTCCGAATGGATTGTCGCCATCGACCGAAGCCCAGACCCAGCCTGCGGGCTGGATCGAGATGCTCGCCATGACCGATGAATCGGCGAGCACCAGGCTGCCTGCGTTGGCGCTGCGCGGCCGTAGCGCGCGGCTGTCGGCGGCAGTCACATCGGCACCCGCCACAAAGCGCAACGACCATGACTGCGATCCCTGGGGCAGTAGCGGGGCCGCGGCCCAGATCCCGCTCGGCGTTGGGTCGTCGCGCAGCTTCACGAAACTCGCATCGTCCGGCAGCGTGACGACGGTTGCCGACGGGATGATAGCGCCGATCGGCAACGTCAATGCGCCATTCAACGTCAAAGCTGCTGGCAGCGCCACGTTCTTCGGCCAGAGCATCGGGCCGACCACAATGCTGGATACGAAGCGGTTGCCGGCGCCGAGAACCGTGCCGGCGGGGAGAGCTGTATCCTGGCGCAGCAGCGTGCCGCGTGGATAGATCACCGTGCCGGACGTATCGCGTATATCCGCGCGCACCACTGTCCCGGCAGGCAACGTCAGCCCCCCCTGTAGCGGCGCGTCGGCGGGAAGCACGGTGTTCGCCGGCAGCGTAAATCCCTGTACCGACACGTCGTAGTTCAGCACGCTGGCGCGCGGGAAAACGGTGCCATCCGCCAGCTCCACGCCAGCGCGCGGGATCACGACATCGCCTGCATAGGGCTGGGTACCCTTGACGAGAAGCCGTGCGACCTCCGGCGTGTCCTGGCCGTCGATGGCCAGTGGTAGCGGCGCAGCGCCGAAGCCGTCGCTGACATTGCCGAACACATTCAGGTTGCCGCTAGCGCGGATCACCAGACGACCGGGCTCGCCCGAGCCATAGATGGCGGTCTTCGCGGTGTTTGGGTTCAGGCTGTCGTAGCGATAGCGGGACAGGTCGATGTCTCCGGAGATCGTCAGATCGCCATCGGGCGTCGCGCTCGTGATCTCCACGCCCGGCCGCAGGTGGAATGCATCGGCATAGGCGCGTAGGCCATCGAGACGATTCTGCAGATCGGCATTCGCCAGCGCCGCGGTGATGAACGCGGTGCTGGACGTATGCACGGTCTCCATCAAGTCTTGATTGACGATGCCGTCGGCCGGACGATAGGTCCGGAAACCGTTGACGGCGATGCTGCGCGCTCCCGCGATGGTGACCGGACCTGCCGCATCGATCGCGACATCGTCGGCACCATCGCCGCTGCCACCTGCGCCACCAAGCCGCGATGCGTTCAGCTCGATCGTGCCGCGCGCGACATTGTCCGCCGAACGCACATCGATCCGCGCACCGGGCGCCAGGCTGAGCCGGCCCTGGGTCGTGGTCAATTCCACCACGGCGCGGTTCGGCGCATCGATCGGCTGACCGTAGCTGTCAACGCGAAGCACTGTGCCATGAGCATCGAGCACGGAGGCAGCACCGAGCGTCAGACCATCGCGTGCAGCAAGCCTGATCGTTCCGACGCGCTCGCCGCTGGCATCGATGCGACCATTGATGGTGAGGCGACCACCGTCGACGGATAGGCTGATGCTGTTCGCCACCAGCTCGTCGCCGATAATCAGATCGCCCTGCTTGAGCTGGAAGCTCCGCGCGCCGGTCATGCCGGCCAGCGTGAGCCGCTGATTGAGCCCGGTGAAATCGGCGATCGTCTGCGCGCGCACATCGATGCTGCCGGCAAGAAACGGCACCATCGTGCCGCCGGCGTCGTAATGCCCGGAAGCACCGCCACGCAACGAACCGGCGAGGACGACATGGCCAGCGGCCGCATCGACCGCGGTCACTGACAAAGATCCGGCACGGTTGTTCACCGCCGAGACGTCGATGACCGAACCAGCCGCCTGAACGATATTGCCGTGGGTACTTTCGAGTACTACGTCGCCGCCCCAACTATAGCGCACCGCATCGAGCAGGCCGACGGTTCGTCCCGCCAGATCGATGCGTGCCGCGTCGCCCAGTACGATGTCGCCGTCCGCAGAGACCGTCAGCTTGCCGCTCGGCAACACGACGGCGCTCGAGATCGTAACGGTACCGCCGGTCAGGCCAATCTCGGCGCCGATCGCCGCCGGACCCACTGCCGCTGCACCGCCGGTACCGGTCACATTGAGCGCGCCGCCCGCCGTGATGCGATTGATGGAGCCGGCGTCTCCCGTGAGCATCGGCGTGATCAGATTGAGATAGCCGCCGCTGTAGCTGTATCCCACCCCGGTCTGGTACGCGCCCTGGCTCTCATACACCGACAATGTGTTGCGGTTGTTCGCGGTGATCCGGCTTTGCCCAGTCACGTTGACGGTGGAGAAACCGAGCGCCAGACGATCGAGCGTCACCTGGGTATCCGGCCTGGACTCGCTGGGATAGCCGAACACCACCTCGTCGGCGATGATATTGAGCGTGCCGTGGCCGGTGCCGGCGCCACCGGCGATCACCGCTCCCGGCGGCAGGCTCCGCGGCCCATTTTGGCCCTTGCGTTCGACGCCATCGTTAATGCCGTTCCAGACCAGTTGCCCGGTGGTGAGCGTGGCGCTGTCGCCGGCTGCGCCAAGGCCGTAGATCGCCGGCGTGTTGAGCACAAGCGAACGCAGGCTGGACTGGCCGGTCGCCGGGTCGATCGTCGACAGATTCAACGAGCCGTAGAAATTGATCGACGATTGCGCCGAAAGAATAAGGCTTTCCAGCTTGGGAGCACCGGCCACCGCGTTGCCGGCCAGCAGGCGGCCGAACACATTCTGGTTCAGCACCAGACCGTCGGGCAACACGCCGGCGGCGCGCTCCGCGGCGATTGCGGACTCGTCGCCGATATTTACATTCGGCATGGTGAGCGAAAGATAGCGCGCGCCGTAGCGCATGCCGTCGGAGATCGACAACGTTCCGCTCTGGACGCCGAAGGCAAGCGTGCCTTCGGTCGCGATGGTGGCGGCGCCGACCGAGATGCCTCCGGCGACGGTGCCGTTGATCGTAAACTGGGGCATGTCAATCCAGCCGTTCGAGACGACCATCATGTTCCCGGTTCCGCCGGCGTTGTAGGCGTATCCGTCACTCGACGGCATCACCGTCGCAGCACCGGCCCCGGTCGTGTCGATGCGCGCGCCGTCTTCGATCCGAATACCGCCGGCACCGGCCGTGATAAACACTTCGGGCGCGCGCAAAACTGCGCCGCCGCGCACCACGACCGTGGTGGCAAAACCGCCGGTGCGCACATAACCGTTGTCAAGATCGAGGATCTGGCCGCCACCGAGCGAGATTCTGGCGGCACCGATGGCGCTGAGGTCCGCTGCACGCACCGACGCGTAGCCGGCCGTTGGCGTCGAGTCTGCGCCGAGAATTTCGAGGCGCGAGTTGAACGGCGTATCGACACTGACGACGCCGCCATAGCCGCCGCTGCCCGGCGTGAACAGTGCCTGGCCAGCGAAAGACAACGATGGGCGCCTGGACGACTGTGCAGCAAGAATGAGCTGCAGTGCGGCGGCATCGGCCGGCAGGCTCGGACGCGGCTGTCCCGTGCGCGCGGCGGTCGCAAGCATGAAGCTCGCATAGTCCTGCTCATTGTACTGGGAATAGCTGCGCACCGTAGCGCCGGGCGTGATCACGACCTGGTTGGGCCGGCTGGCATGGATCGAGGTGTTGGCGACACTGCCATAGGCCGTCGTTATGTAAGAGCCGTTGGCCAACGCGACCGGACGGCTTTCGAACTGGACCGTCCCACCGAGTTCGACGCGGAACGCGCCGGGCAGCAGCGCGTAGGATGCCGGCATCAGTGTGTAAGTCCCCGCCGCAAGGCCGGGCACGCCACCTCCGACCGTAATGCGCTGTCCGACGATCGATGGCGCCTTGCCTTGACTGGCGGGTACAATCGGCGAATAATCTCCAGTCGCGCTCGGGACGATCGCGAACACCTGGTTCTTGAGGTTGCTATAATTGTTTCCCGGATTGGCTGCGGCGAGCGGATTGAGCAACGCATCGACCGAGCCGCCACGGCCGCTGATGAAGCCGGCGCCGAGCAGTTGTCCACCACCGGAAAGATCGAGCAGCGCACCGCTGGCAACGGTCACGCTGGGACCGGACAGGTTGATACCTCCGACGACCTCGCCCCACACGTTGACGCCGTTCAACGCCTGGGTCACCGCAGTGCCGTTGTAATTGTAGACGATGCCGTCGACGGTGCCGCCATAGGGCATCGCAAGTCCCGCGGCGCTTACCGACGTGATGCTGCCAGGCAGGAGGTCGAGCTTCTGCACGCCCACTAGGTTCTTGCCCGGAACAGCCGCACCGCCGAGGACGAGCGTGCCAAGCGGCGCGCGCAGGATTCCGCCTTGCTCGATCTGGGCGCTGTAGACCGTAAGCTTGCCGAACACCGAGAATGGCAGCGCTGGCGTATCCGACGTCGTGCGGCCGAATCGTACAAGGTCGTTCGCCATGACTAAGACCTTGCTGTTGCTGACCGGATAGACCTGCGCGGCATCGAGCTCAAGCGTGCGGGAACCGTAGGTGTGACCGGTGATCCGGATATCGCCCCGGCTCACCACCTGGACCTGATCGATGCCCGCGATGCTGGTCAGTGCCGCCGAGCCATCCGCCAGCGCCAGCGCCGTGTTGAGCGGCTCGAAAGTGCCGGCGAGATCGACGAGATCGGCATTCACCGTCAGTCGCGCGGTGCCCGTCTTGGCCGGCTGCGTGCTCGGCATCGTGCCGAAGCCCGGCTGGACATCGCCTGGGGCACTACCGGGGCGTGGCTCGTACGCACCGCTGATCGGCGCGGATACAGCCTTGCCGAACGACGCATAGGGCGCCGCAAGATCGATCCGTTCGTTACCTGCCTTGGCCACGATATTGCCCGAGATCGACAGGCTTTGCGGCAGAGCGAGGCTGACATTGCCGTCGAACGCGATGGTGTCCGCATAGAGGCTGAGATTGGCGAAGCCGCCGGCGGCAACCTGATCGGCTCCAATTCGCGCATGGCCAAACCGCAATGCCGGATCGCGCATGCCCCAGACCAGACCGGACGCGAGTCCGCTTCCGCCGGCCCGCGCCGCGACTTCGAGAATGCGGAATTGCCGCACCTCGTCCGGCGTCGGCCGATCAATCACATCGGAGTAGCGAGGCGTCACCAGGGCCAGCGACAGTGTGCCGCCCGGCGCGCCTTCGCCGCCGGCCTTCGCCGTCATTGAGCCGTCGAGATAGAAACCGTTCAGCGCGCTCATCGCAATGCTACCGCCGGCGGTCGCCACCGTGACCGGACGGGCGATGCCGATGCCACCGGAAACGGCGTCCGCAACATCGAGGATCGCGCTGGCGCCCGAAGCGTCGAGCCGTGCACCCGGGCGCATGATGACAAAGCCGTTGCCTGCCGGCGGGAAGCCTCCGGCATTGCTCTCCGTATGCGCGCCCAGCGTGATGCTGCCGCCCGCATCGACCAGGCCGTAGCGATGACCACGCCGATCCACCGCGACGGCGCTGCGCCCGGCGACGTCAAGCAAGGCGTTATCGCCCAGCCAGATCGACTGCACGCCGACAAACGGATTGGCCTTGCCATTGCTGTAGACCTGCAGGATGTCGATCTTGCCGCCGGCTGCCGTGAGCTGTCCGTCGACGGTGATCTGGCCCGGGCTCTGCAAGGCGATGGCATGGCCGGGATCGACCGTGATGGTCGCATCGGTGCCAATGGCGATCATGCCCCTTGTCAGGTCGAGGTTGGACTCGAGCATGAGGTCGGCGCCGACACGGCGCGTCATGCGGCCATTGACCGGATCTTCCAGATTGACCGGCGGAAGCCACAGTTCGAGTGCCGAGGCGGGATCGGAGCCCGTCGGCGCGCTGAAGGCCGCCGTGCCGAAGCGATAGACCGGTGTGACGACATCGATCGCGGCGCGATCGACCACTAGCAATCCCTGATGACCGTTGATGGCGTAGCTCGAGAATCCCGTCTTGAAGATATTCGTATTGAGTTCGGTCAGCGCGGCAACGGCGAAGGGACGCGAGGCGACGGTACCCGCTGGGATCGCCGTGCCGACAGCGAAGCGCAGCTGGACGGGGGCGATGTCGCCGGCTGCGAAAGTGAGTTGGGTCGCCGCAAGCGGGATGCCATTCGGAAACTCCCCCGCCGTAAAGGTGAATCCTGCCGGCAGTTTCGCCATGTCGCCAGGAAAAATCTTGGTGCCCGCCGCGATCTGCGCACCGGCGCCGTAATACGTGTAGTTGACGTCGTAAAAGAAGGAGCCGGCCGGAACAGTCCAGCCGCTGGGGCCGACCATCAGCGGTCTCTCTCTGCTGGCGTCCACCTTCAAGGCGACCGCGGCGAAGTCTCCCGGCGCGAGGTTGAAGATCGTTTCGTCGTAGCTGAACGGAATGCGCCCGCCGGCCGGGATGACGATCTCTTCTGCGAGGAGCAGCGGAATCGGCGCCGTCTCGCCCGCAGCGAGCACGCCGTCGGTCGCCAGTGCCTTGCCCCCGATCACGATCGACGGACCGCTGCCGATGACGAGCTTGCCGCCCCCATTCGCGCCGTAACCGCCGATACGCCCGTCGAGGATCAAACGACCGCCGACCGTCGGACCACCGACCGATCGGTCGTCGGCGATCAGGGTTACGTCGCCGCCCTTGCCGCCTCTCGTCTTGCCGCCCCTCAGCAGGGCCGCCCCGGACGATACGTCGATGCTGCTGCCGCTCGCCAGCGTGACATCTTGCGTCGAGGTGAAGCTGACGCTGCCTCCATCGACGAAAGCGAGCCCGGAAAGATCGTCCGGCGAACTGGGCACGTTGGTCCACACCCCGCGCGCGTCGATGGTTGCACCGGCATGCAAAGTGAGCTGCGCGAGCCCGTCGGCCGTCGTCAGCACGATCGGCGTCAGCGCGGCCGCATCGGGCCTGAGAATATTGGTGACGCTGACGCTGCCCGAACGCGCGGTGATATCGGCCTTGATGTCGACGAAAGGCGCAATGAATTCCACCTGCGCGCCACGCGCAAAGCTCAGCGGCGCCTCGGTGGCGATCGACTGTTTCGCAGCCACGCGGAGCCCACCCAGTCCGAACGCGCTGATCGTCCCGCTGTCGAACCAGCCGGTATTGACCCGATCGAGCGGAATGGCCGCGACGGGATCGAGTCCTGCCGAGATCGAAGCAATGCTGCCGAACTTGACGGCGGTCGTGGACGCATTGACGAGCCCGCGCGCATCGTAAAGTCCAAGCGCGAGGCTGCCGGAGAGCGGAGCCGTGTTCTGCGTCAGCTCGTAGCCGTCGGAAATGTCCGCGGGACGCGCAGCGATCTGCCGTCGCCCCTTGATGACGTCCGCAAGAATGGCTCCCTCGAACACCGAGGTCGGCGTCGACAGGATCAGGCGTCCGGCGTCGCGACCGACCGTGTAGCCATCTTCCCAGCGCATGTTCTGTCTGTCGAACACACTGGAATAGACCTCAACGACATTCCAGCGCTCGTGATTGACGACAAAGCCGCCTGCAACTGTCGTATAGGTCAGGTCCGCCGGCGCGTTGTTGAGATTGTAGTAGCGGCCGTCGCGCCCGAGCAGATTGGTTTGCGGCAGATATCCGCCTTCGTACTGGACCGCCCCGCCCCCAATGTTGAAGGTCGATCCTCGCTGCGCGACGACTTCCGGTGCGGACAATGTAATGTCACCACCGACTGCGGCCCACTCACCGATCTTGTGGCCGGTGTTGTTGAGATAACCGCCGACCTCGAGCAGACCGCCAGCAGTATAGTAACGCTTGGATGCGTAGCCGCCGGTGCCGGCAGGGATCAGGACGAGATCGCGGGCATCGATCCAGACATCCTTATTGATGAGCGCCCCGCCGTCGCGATTCTGCGGGGAGTCGCGCAGCTCATTGCCCTGGATGTTGACCTTGATGGCGTTGGCCGACATCGGAAGCAAAACACCCTGGGCGCCCGACACATCGACGACGGCGCCCATTCCGGCGAAGACCCGCTTGCCGGCCGAAATGGCGACCTGTCCGCCGGTGGCCACGGTTAACGAGCCGTTTTGCAAGTCGACGAGGCCACCGCTCACGATCTCCACGCGTGACCGGTCGCCACGATCCGCAAGTCGGGAGAGGTTGTCGAACTGACCAGGATTCTGGGTTGCGCGAATGGCGTTTTGCATCGCGGAGTCTGCGATCAGCGCATCGCGCTGCGAATTCAGCGCTGTCTCCGCGGAATCGAGTTCGGGCAGAATCAAAGTGATGCCGCTTCCCGCGAGCGTTACCGTGCCGCCGGCATCCGAGGCAGAGTTCAGCAAATGAATCGTGCCGCGCTGATTGACCGAAGTGGTCGACATCAGAACGCCGCTCTGGGTGATGGCATGCCCGGCGAGCGTGATGTCGCCCTGTGGGGCGAAAACCAGCCCGGTATTGCCGATCGCACCGGACGCGCTTCCTGCGCGAAGAACCGGCACCACTTCATTACCACGGGTGGTGGAGACCTGATTGGAATCGGTACCCAAGCCCGGACGCAGAATGAAGTCATCGCCCGCCGCCAGCAGCGTCTGGCCCTTCGGCGTCACGATTGATCCGGCGTTGTCCACGTTGCTGCCAAGCAGCGCCACGAAGCCGCCGCCCGATTTCACCGAGGTCGGCGCACTGGTGGCAATCGACGCGCCGGCTTCCACCACGATCCTGCCGGCCGCTTCCTTGAAGCTCGCCACATAATCCTGGCCGCTCCGGGTCGAATAGATCCCGCTGACGAGAAATTGCGTATCGGTGATGCCGGCAGCGGATGCCACCAGCGAGCCGACATTGATCTGACTTGCGCCGCCGAAGATGATGCCGTTCTGATTGACGACGAGAACCTGCCCCGGCGCGTTGATCCGTCCGAGTATCTGGCTCGGGCCGGCGGCATTGCCGACCACGCGGTTGAGCACGCTCCAGTCGTTGCCTTGCTGGTTGAAATTCACGGTGGTTCGACTGCCGACGTTGAAAGTCTGCCAGTTCAGGACCGCCTGCTGCGCGGTTTGGTTGACGGTGACGGTGGTCTGGTCGCCACCTGCCGACTGAACCGGAAGATCGGCGCCCCTCCACAGGTGGGCTCCGGACACTGCGCCCGGCGCGATCTGGAGCCCACCGGGCGCCAGCCCGTTGGGCACCACCTGAGGCAACGCGTTCGAGCGCTGCACGGAAGCTGCTGCATTGCGCGCGGCTGCCTGCGCGGCCTGCAGAGCTTGTAACGCCTGCGCTGCTCTTGCCAGTGCTCCCTCGCTCTGTCTTGCTGCCTCCGTCGCCTGCCGGGCCGCGGCAGCCGCGGCGTCACTGGCGATCGTCGGCGCCGACATCGTACCGCCGCCGCCCCCTAAAGAGCGCGCGAACGCACCTTCCTGCCCGGTCAACATCAGCGCAAATATGCTTGCACCAGCCAGGAACAGACGATGCGGCGACATCTGTTGCATCACACCTTGCGTCAGATGATATTTACCGACGGTCGCTGAACGGCTGGTTTGCGGAGCATTCGGCTTGGCGGACATGCGAACTTCTCTCATCGAGCACAGGCGGGACACCGGCCGCAGCCATTGCGGTGGCTTTGCGGTCCATTTCTGTGAGTCCCGTCGTCGTTCGCGACCGAAAAAATTTTTGCTCGCTTGATCGGAGGGCGACGCGGCCATCGCATTCGCAGGGCCGCATCCGATTATCGCAGCAGAACGACTCCGGCCGGCAGGTTGGTGACTGTCGCACCGAACACTTGCTGGATCTGCTCCACAACGCCATCCACATTGGCGATCGCAAAGCGCGCGCTGAACAGCTTGCGTCCCAACGTTGTGTTGGTCACGACAATCCGTCCGGGGCGATAGCGGTTGATCTCGTCGACCACGTCCGACAACGGCGTTCCATGGAACACCAGCACGCCGGTTTGCCACGCCGTCACCGTAGCGGGATCGATCGAGGTTACTGCGCCAAGATCTCCCGCTGCGCAGACGACCTCTTGTCCGGCGCGCAGTTGAACCGCACGCCCGCCCGTTGCGACTTGCACTTCGCCCGCAATGCAGCTGGTGCGGACCGCGGGTCCGGCAAAACGGATATTGAATGTCGCCCCCTCAGCCACGGCGCGCGCGTCCCCGGCGCGCACTTCGACGCGATGCAGGTCACGAGCCGTGATTGCGGCCTCGCCAGCCAGAAGTTCGACGCGCTCGATCCGGTCGTCCGTTGTCCGCAGGGCAATGCTGGTCCGCGTGTTCATGTCGATCGACGAGCCGCCGGCGAGCGCAATGTTGCGCTGCTCGCCGATCGCAGTCCTGTAATCGGCAGCAAGCTCCGAGACCGATGGCCACAAGCCGAGTGGAGGACGGACAGCGACATAGGTTGCCGCCGCGGTCGAGGCGGCCAGCGCCCCGCCGATGAAGGCGCGCCGTGCCATATGTGGTCTTGGCGCGACACGGGCATGATCGCGCAGAACCGCTGGCCCGTTGGCCGCCGGCCCGATCGTGTCCCAAACGCGGCACGCGCGGGCAAACGCATCCGCGCGCGCCCGATCCTCCCCCACCCACTGCTTGAACGCCTCAAGATCGGCGCCATTGGCCTTGTCTGCGGCGAAGCGAAGCACCCAGACCTGCGCCTCACGGTCGACCTCGTCGAGCAGTGCGGCGGGATAGTCAATGCTCCTCATCTTGACGTCGCTTCCCCGCGAATGGCCTGAAATCGATCCATGATCTCTCAATCTTCAGAGTCTTTTCGTGGCCGCGGACCGAATCTTTGAATCACATCGCGGCCGAGTCGAAGCGCACAATGCGCCAGCGCATGTTTCAACTCGATTTCGACGAGGCGCTGGGAAATCTCGAGGCGGCCGGCAATATCGCGAAGCGCGACACCGTCCAGCCGCGACATCAGCAGTATCTCGCGACGACGCGGCGTCAATTCGGCCAGCGCGTCGCGCAGCGCTTCCACCTCGGATCGAGCCGACGCCGCACGTTCCGGGTCGGGCGCCTCGTCGATCAGGCCGATCGCGGTCTTGGCATCCGACAATGTCACCAGATGCTTGTCGCCGCGCCAATGCGCCAGCGCAGCATAAAACGCCATCTGAACCAGATAGCGTCCCGGGCTGCGCAGCTCGCCTGCCGGAGGCGCGCGATCGATGCGCAGCCAGGTGTCATGCAGCACGTCGTTGGCAAGCTCGCTCGATCCCAGCCGCCGGACCAATCTGGCGCGCAGGTCGTCGTAGCCGAGCACGAAGAACCGCCGCAATAAATCACGATTGGACTCACTCATTTGCGGCCGTCACCTCGCCCCGGCCGCGGCATGGCCGCATCTGGCCGGCGCTCCCGGAGGCGGTGCGAGAATCACGATCGAGACAGGCTGCGGCATCCCCGCAGGCGGCGCCTCGAGCGACAATCCATGCAGAATGCCGTCGACACTGGCGCTCCCTGGTGCGCCTGTCACCATATCGAACAATTGAGCGCGCCCGATCGCGCCCGACTGCATGATCCAGACCTTGAGGAGCAGATCGACGTCACGCGGCCGGATCTCGGCGCGGCCGCACAGCGCACGCGACAACTCCTTCTGAAGCATCGCGAAATATGCCTGATCAGTCGTGCTGGCAAGGCGGATCGACGACGAAGAGACCAGCATGAAACTGCGCGGGCCGGTGCTGCGCGGCATCAGACCGGTCCCGGCCAGGAGTCCGCGCAAAGCGACCTCAGGGCTCAGCACGCCACGAACGGCGAGAGAGTGCAGCCCGGCTACGAGTGTGCTGTCGTAGAACACATCCAGCCCCGTGGCAGTACCATAGGCATCAAGCGCGCTCGCCAGCGGTTGCGCCGGGATATTGAAGTCGATTGTTGTGCTGGCGGGTACGTCTCGCGCATATGCAGGGCTGCCACTTTCCAAAACACAGATGAAACATAGAAGCGCCGCCATCAGACGCTCAGCAAACCGCAGCGTGATCGAAGCCGCGTTGATCGAACGTTCCAAGCGGCAGTCTCTAAAGTGCATGAGGTGCGCTTGCTCGGTTTGTCGGAAGGCCGATTCAGATCCGACAATGCCTGACATCTGCCGATAGAAATCCTTCTTCCGGTTAGACGAAGATTTTCGCTGCCTAGGCTTACAAGGTGCAGAACTAGCCAGCCAATATTACGGTTTCACGACAAGACAGATGGCAACATCACGCCGTCTTTCGAGAATGAATTTACTTGATCTAACTGAGAAAAATCAGTTCACTCCAGAAGCGTGATAATGCCTCAAATCCGTACAGGTCGCTGTGGGACAAGATTATTTGACTGCCGTTGGATAGGCCCTCAATTAATGTTCCCTTAGCCCCTGAAAATGCGCATTCCGGCGCTGAATGACTGTCCCTGATCGAAACCTGTCCAACCGGCCTGTCGGGGCATATTGCCGAACCGAGCCGCAAGAAAGATCGTCCGGCGCCGCTCCGGAAGCTCCGTGATGATCTTTCGGAAGGCGTCCAGATCGGACTGCGCCAGGAGCACCTCTTCCGGTGTCGCCGTCTCATCGCGCACGTCCAAAGCCGTATCGATGTCGAGCGCATTCTGATGACGTCGTTCCCGCCAGCGACGGTCTTCCGCGACGTTCAAAACAACGCGGAAAAGGTAGCTATCTGGATTCTGCACGACGCTCACGGTCTCGGCACCGGCAAGGCGCAGCCAAGCGTCCTGAATCGCATCGCCGGCCAAATCTGGCGCCCCCAGGCGCTGCGTGAGACGCGCCTTCAGATTGTCGTAACGCGCCAGAAAACGAGCGCGTATCGCTGCCAATGGACTATCGCTCATCGCGGTGTCTCGCCGACATTGCGGCGCATACACCCCTCAGCTCAACCAGGTCTTCGATGCTGGCGTCTTCGAGATGCTGCAGCCATTTCTCCGTAAAGCGATTCTGATAGTCTTCGTCTGCGTCCATGGTTCACCTCCACGGACAATAGAAAAGCAGCCCCGAAGGGCTGCTTCAATTCGCGTAAAGGGTCATATCCGACTGACGCTAACTGGTGCGGTGCGTTGTGAAACGCCATGAACAGACATGAAACGTAGCGCCACTTTGTGCGCCAGGGTGCTGGATTTTCTCCAGTCTTATCAGTCTCAGAGACGGTAGAGGATCTGGTCGGTCCAGAAGCGCTCGACGCCACAACGGCGGAGCAGTCAAGCTTCGGCCGATAAAATTCTCGATTTTGGAAGAGCGCGCTTGAACCACATGCAACGCGAAGCCTTTGCAGACCGCTCATCAGCACCACGTTTGTGCTTCGGAATTCATCGAACCGCAGGTAGCTAAAGGAATAACGCCCTATCGCTGTTCGTTTAGTACAGAACTTTGGCTGCGATTTGGACAGAACTTTGAGTAGCGGCAAAATCGCTTGTAAAAGAAGCGGGGCTAATCAATGCGGTGAAAGATTAACCTCACAGAACTTTGGGTTTCCCAGCACGTACAGCGAAACGCTGCACGCGCCGCCGCCAAACCTTTGACGTGGTGGATAAGAGAGAACAGTCTCACCAACAAGCGAAAAACGCCCGACGCAGTGTGCGTAACCGCGCTCAGGTCAGGATGATCACTTCCCTGACGGCGTCCTCAGGCCATGCCATGCATCTCGGACCTGGTGATAATGCACCTCGGGCAGATAATCAGGCGTGTTGAGGGCCAGCGTTCGAACATCCAATCCGCCGACGGCACCCAATAGCGTATAGGACGCGATCACCCGGTCGCGAAGCGCTCCGATCAGCCTCGCTTTGGCCTGGATCAGATCCTGTTGCGCATTGAGAACATCGACCGTGGTGCGTTGCCCGCCCAGCGCTTCCCTCTGCACACCCTGCAGGGCTACGCTCGCCGCCTTCACCTCGGCCTCGGCTGCGGCAACGGCGATCTTGCTGCCTTCATGCGAGACCCACGCACCGATGGCGGCCGAACGCGCCTGATTGCGAACCTGCTCGAGCACCTGTCGGCTCTGCATCGCCAATTCCTTGGCCTGCCGCGTCTGTGCCGCAGCCAATCCACCGTCATAGATCGGCACCGAGGCCTGGCCGATGATCGACGCCTGATCGGTACCGAAGGTTCCGAGCGTGGAATCCGATTGCACCGAGCGGCTCGCGCCGGCCTGCACCGTGACGGTCGGATACAGGCTGCTTTCGGCAACGCTGATGGTCGTCGTCGCCGTATCGACATCGAAGCGCGCCGCCAGCACAGCCGGATTCGCCGATGCGGCCTGTGCAACCGCATTGTCGCGGCTGGTCGGCAGCAGACGATCGATCGGCTCCGCCGGGGCAAGCCTAGCAGGGGCCACGCCGATCACCTGCAGATAGGTCGCCTGATTGATCGCGAGACTGACCTCGGCAGCATTGAGATCCGCCTGTCCGCGCGCCAGCCGCGCCTCCGCCTGCGCCGTGTCGGTCGGTGTCACATCGCCGGATGCGAGGCGCTTCCGCGCGACATCGAGTGTCTCGCGCAGCGCGGCGACATTGACGCGCTGGGCATCGAGGAGGGACGCACTTGCCAAGACATTCGTATAGGCCGTGACGGCATCGAGCAGCACCCCCTGCCCGACATTGCGCAGCGCCTCGCGGCCGCTCTTCACCTGGAACTCAGCGACACGAACGCTGCTCGATGTCTTGAAGCCATTGAACAGCGTCTGGGTAACCGTCACGCCGATCGTCCACGGCTTCAGCGTTGCACCTTGCACCGTATTGTCGGGCAGAAGGTTGCGCACGGCCTGAAGGCCGACGCCCAGTGTCGCGGCGATCTGCGGACGATAGCCGGCCATCGCCTGCGAGACATTCTCATCCGTCGCCCGCTGCCGTGCCCGATCCGCATTGAGCTGCGGATTGGATTGATAAGCCTTGACCAGCGCATCGTTGAGCGTTTCGGCTTGCGCGATTATTGCAGAGAACGCCAACGCCGCGGCCACGCTCAAGGCATGTCCGCATACCGACGCGCACCATCGCACCGAGCCAGTTCGTTGGGTCATCACGCCGCCCCGCTTTGCTGATTATTCTGCCGGAACGGCGCCGAGATCCGACGCCGTCGCATGTTCGCGCCGCGAGAACATGCCGATCAACACTGGCAGGACCAGCAGCACCAGCACCGGCGCCAGCACGATGCCGCCGACAACCACCAGCGCCAGCGGCCGTTGCACCTGCGATCCGATCTCGGTCGAGAACGCCGCCGGCAGCAGACCCACACAGGCCGCGATGCAGGTCATCATCACCGGCCGGAATCGCGCGTGACACGCCTCGGCAAGCGCGCTCATCCGCGCCATACCGGCATCGATCTGCTCGTTGTAATAGGACAGCAGGATGATGCCCTCCATTACCGAGATTCCGAACAGCGCGATGAAGCCGATCGCGGCAGAAACGCTGAACGGCGTACCGGTCACCGTCAGTGTGAAAATGCCGCCGATCATCGCCATTGGAATGACGCTGAGCGCGAGGAACATGTCGCGGAACGAGGAAAAGTGGAAATACAGGATGACGCTGATCAGAAGGATCGTGATCGGCACGATGACCTTCAATCGCGCGATCGCATCCTGCAAATTACCGAACTCACCGACCCATTCGAGCCGGTAGCCTGGTGGCAGCGTCACCTCCTCTGCGATCTTCTTCTGCGCTTCCAGTACGGTGCTGCCGAGGTCGCGGCCGCGGACACTGAACTTGATCGGCAAATAACGCTGCTGTTGTTCGCGATAGATGAACGAAGCTCCCGCCACCAGCTTGACGCTGGCGACTTCCTTCAGCGGAATCTGCACGACCGAGGAACCGCTGTTGACGCCGATCGTCAGGCGCTCGATGGCACCCACGCTCTTGCGATAGGGCGAAGCCAGCCGAACCATGATCGGGAAGTGCCGATCGCTGCCGTCCTCATAAACCTCGCCCGCCGCCTGACCGCCGATGGCAGTCTGTACAGCCGAGTTGATGTCACCCGGCGCAAGGCCGTAGCGTCCCGCCGCATTGCGATCCACATCAATGCGGATGGTCGGCTGCCCGACCGAGTTGAACACTGCAAGATCCGTAACGCCAGGCACCGATTGCATGACGGCCTTGATCTTGGCTGCGGTCTTCGTGAGAGCATCGAGATCGGAGCCAAACAGCTTGATCGAGTTCTCTCCCTTCACGCCGGACACGGATTCCTGGACGTTGTCCTGAATATATTGGGAAAAATTGAATTCGATGCCCGGAAACTCGTTGCTCAAACGTTTTGAGAGTTCGCTGGTCAGCATCTCCTTGTCGACATCCTTGCGCCACTCGCTGCGCGGACGCAGAGGCACGAAGAATTCGGCATTAAAGAAGCCGGTCGCGTCGGTTCCATCGTCGGGCCGCCCCTGCTGCGACACCACCGTCTCGACTTCCGGATAGTCCTTGATCAGCGTTCTGATCTGATTGACGTACCTGTTGCCTTCGTCCAGCGAGATCGAAGGCGGCATGGAGGCACGTACCCACATATTGCCTTCCTCGAGCCGAGGCAGGAATTCGAGGCCGAGCGAACGTGCCATCAGCAACGATCCGAGCACCAGAATTCCCGCAACCGCGAGCGTAGCCCTGCGGCGTTCGAGCGCCAGCCCGAGCAGCGGCGAGTAGATTCGGCGCAGCCAGCGCACCGCAACGGTTTCGACTTCCTTGACACGTTCCGGCAGCAATACCGCGCTCAGGGCCGGCGATACCGTGAGTGTCGCCAGCAAGCCGCCGCTCAACGCGTAGGCATAGGTCTTCGCCATCGGTCCAAAGATATGCCCCTCGACACCGCTCAGCGTAAACAGCGGCAGGAAGCCGACGATGATGATCAGCGCCGAAAAGAAGATCGCGCTGTTCACCTGAGTGGCCGCATCGAAGATGACCGCGAGCTTGCCCTTGAAGCCGTGCCGCAGTCCGCCATGGTCGGTCGCCCCGGCATGGCCGGCGAGATGCCGGAAAATGTTTTCCACCATGATCACGGTGGCATCGACGATTAGGCCGAAATCAATGGCTCCGATGGACAGAAGATTGGCTGACTCGCCCCTGATGACGAGAATGCCGATGGCGAAAAACAGCGCGAACGGGATCGTCGCGGCGACGATCATGGCACTGCGCAGATCGCCCAGGAACATCCACTGCACGAAGAACACCAGCAAAATGCCGAAAGCCAGATTGTGCAGAACGGTATGCGTGGTCGCCTGGATCAGGTCGCTACGGTCGTAAATACGTTCGATGCGAACGCCCGGCGGCAGGATTCCGCTGGCATTGATATTCGCGACCTCCGCCTCCACCCGCCGGATGGTCGGAAGGCTCTGCTGTCCGCGCCGCATCAGCACGATGCCTTGTACGATGTCGTCGTCATTATCCTTGCCGGCGATACCGAGGCGCGGCTTCGCACCGACCGAGACCTCGGCGATGTCGCTGACGCGAATGGGATTGCCGTTCACCGAAGAAAGCATGGTGTCACGCACCTCCTCGATGGTGCGGATCAGACCGATGCCGCGGACCACAGCCGATTGTGGGCCGATATCGACGGTGTTGCCGCCGACATTGACATTGCTGTTGTTGAGGACCGTGATCACCTGCGGCAGCGTGAGGCCTGCTGCGTTCAGCTTGTTGAGATCGACGTTGACGTCGAAGGTTTTGCTCTTGCCGCCCCAGCCTGTGACGTCGATGACGCCGGGCACCGCGCGAAACCGGCGCGCGATGACCCATTCCTGCAAGGTCTTCAGATCCATCACGCCGTAATTCGCCGGCCCCACCACGCGATAGCGAAAGATCTCGCCGATCGGACTGGTGGGCGAAATGGTCGGCTGCGCACCGTTCGGAAGCGGCGGCAGCTGGCTCAAACGGTTGAGCACCTTCTGCTCGGCTTCCTCATAAGTGACATCGTAAGTAAATTGCAGCTTCACGTCGGAGAGGCCGAACAGCGAGATCGTCCGCATCGTCTTCAGATTCGGAACGGACGAGACCGCCTGCTCGATCGGGATGGTGATGTAGCGTTCGATCTCTTCCGCCGACTGTCCCGTGCTCTGCGTCACGATATCCACCAGCGGCGGCACCGGGTCGGGATAGGATTCGATGTTCAGCTTCATGAACGCAATCACACCCGCGCCGAGCGACAGCACGAACATAACGACGACAAGCACGCGGAATTTGAGCGCAAATTCGACAATGGCGGCCATGGCGATATCTCGAATTCAGAAAATACTTGCGGCGCGATCGATGAAGATCGTGCCTTTGACCACGACGCGCTCGCCGATCTTCAGCCCGTCCAGCACCTGCACGCGGTCGCCATCGGTGAGACCGATACGGATCTTGCGGACCTCCAGCGTGCGATCGTCACGCGCAACCCAGATCCGCGGCTCGTCGCCGGTGTAGATAATCGCGCTCGACGGAATATCCGGAGACAGCTTGCGCGCATCGCCATCGAACAGCGTGACGCTCGCGAACATTTCCGGCTTCAACACGCCATCCGCATTGTCGATGGTGCCGCGCACCAGCAAACGGCGGCTGTTCGGATCGAATGCGGACGACACATAGTCGATGCGCGCCTTGAACACCCGGTCCGGCGCCGCCAGCACCTTGAACGACACATCTTGGCCGAGCCGGACCTGCGATACGTCGGTCTCGCGCACGAAGGCGACGAGCCACACCGTCTTGAGATCGCCGATCACGAAAGCCGGATCGGAAGCGCCGGCCGCGATATACTGGCCCGGGCCGAGCTTGCGCTGAACCACGGTGCCGCCGATCGGCGCAACGATGGTCGTCTCCGGATTGATCTGGCGCTTCTCGGCGAATGTATCGATGGCCTCGTCGCTGAGTCCGAGAATGCGCAACTTGTTGCGCACGGCCTCGATGGCGGTTTCGCTCGAACGCGCGTCGTTCTGGGCCGCCGCCAGGTCGGCTTGCGCCTGCTGCCAGTCCTTGAGCGGCACGGCCTTGCCGGCATAAAGATCGTTGGCGCGTTTCTCGACCGTCTCGGCAAGCTTCAGTTTGGTGCGGGCGGTCGCCAGTGTGCTGGCCGCGGCGACATAGTCGTTGAGGTTCTGCACGGTGTCGGCAGCCTCCACCACGAACAGCGGCTGCCCCTTGCGGATCGCATCCCCCGGCTTGGCGAAAATCCTGTTGGCGCGGCCGGCATAGGGCGAGAATACCGGCGTCGACGTCTCGTCATTGACGGCAATCTTGCCCTCGGTGGTGAATTCCGAGCGGAACGGATAGCCCTCGGATACCGCCAGCTCCAGCGTGCCCCATTGCGCTTCCGTCGGCCGGAAGACGCCGGGTTCCGGCGCTGCAACGGTGCCACCGCCGACGGCGGCGTTCACGTCGATGATCCACCAATAGGCAGTCGGCAGAACCAGGCCGAATGTCGCCAGTACTGCAACCGCGGCAAGGATCCGGGGGCGCTTCAGAACGGTTGGCAGCATCGCAGTCTCGCAGGAAAGCGGCCACCCGGACGGGGCAGCAACAAGAGCGACGCCGATAGCCGGCCCAGCTTACAACAACCTTACAAGAGCCGGCCACTTGCCAAGGCTTGGCGCTTGCCCCGGTGGCTCCGGACCGCCAAGTTCGGCGCTGGAGAATCGCGATGCGACTGCTGGTGATCGAAGACAATGACGACCTGGCCGGCCTGCTTGCGCAGGGACTGCGGGCAGCAGGCTACGAATCCGATCGCTTTGCCTCGGTGGAAGATGCGCGGATCGCCTTGTCGACCGTGTCCTATGCCGCCCTTATCCTCGACCTCGGCCTGCCCGATGGCGACGGGCTCGACGTGCTGCGCGAGCTGCGGCGGCGGCACGATCCCATTCCCGTCATCCTGCTCACCGCGCGCGCCGGCCTCGAGGACCGCGTGTCCGGACTGAAGCTCGGCGCCGACGACTATCTCGTCAAGCCCTTCGCGCTCGAAGAACTGCTGGCGCGGATCGAGGCCCAGTTGCGCCGGCCCGGCCAATTGCTTGGTGCGGAATTGAAAGTCGCCAATCTCATCTTTGATACCCGCGAACGCCGCTGCATGATCGACGGCAAGCTGCAGCCGCTCTCGGTGCGCGAGACCACCGTGCTCGAGCATCTGATGCGCAGCAAGGGCCGCGTCGTGTCGAAGCGCCAGCTGGAGGACAGCATCTTCGGCCTCTCGGAAGACGTCGGATCGAACGCCGTCGAGGTCTATGTGCACCGGCTGCGCAAACAGCTCCAGGAGCGCGGCTCGAAGGCCCAGATCCATACGATCCGCGGCGTCGGCTATCTCCTGTCCGAGGAGCGATAGATGCGCCCGCTTCGCTCGATCCTGTCGCGCATCGTGGTCCTGCACATCGTCGCTGTCGCGATCACCACACTTACCATATCCCTGGCCCTGACCTGGTTGCTCGATCGCGCCATCGACAACATTCACGATGAAGCCATGCGCAAGCAGGCAACATCGATCGCCGCCCATCTTCGGGTCGGTCCGGACAACAAGCCGATCCTGCAGCTGCCGCCCGAGATCGAGGGAATCTACTCGCAGCCGTACAATCGCTACGTCTATGCGGTGGTTGACCGTGACGGCGCGGTCCTGTTCTCGTCGCAAACCAGTCAGCGGCCGGTGTTCGCCGACTGGGACAGAACCGAGCTGTCGTCGGAAGAGGAGCGGCACGGCGATGCGACGATCTCCGGCGTCAGCCTTCGCAAGACGCTGAATGGCACGGATTACTGGATCCAGACCGGTGAGAACCTGTCGAACCGGGACGCCTTGACCGATGACATCACCAGCGGTTTCTTCCGCGAAGTGGGCTGGATCACCGTCCCCATTCTCCTCGTTCTGCTGGTCATCGACATTGCCATCTTCCGCCGCGCGCTATGGCCGCTGAAGCAGGCTTCGGCGATCGCCCAGGAGATCGGTCCGTCCCGCACCGACATTCGTCTGCCGGCCGATGACGTCCCGCTTGAAGTCAAACCGCTGATGACCGCTGTGAATCGGGCACTCGACCGCCTCGACGAGGGTTTTCGCGTGCAGCGCGAATTCGCCGCCGACGCGGCGCACGAATTGCGAACACCGCTCACCGTCGTTCGCACCCGCCTCGAACTGATGGAAGACAAGGAACTGGTCGCGGGCTTGCGAAAAGATCTCGACGGCATCAGCCATCTGGTCAATCAATTGCTCGAATTCGCCGAAATCGAGAACGCGGAAGTGGCAGACGACGAAGTCGCCGATCTGCGTAGCATCTGCGAAGAGGTCGCAGCGTTTGTCGCCCCCATCGCCATCGCTCAAAAGAAGACGGTGGCTCTCACCGGCAGCGAACTGCCCGTTCGCGTTCACGGCAATGCCGAGATGATCCGCCGCGCCGTGCTCAATCTTGCGAGAAACGCCGTGGAACACACGGCGGAAAACACGATCGTTGAATTCGACCTCGCCGCTGACGGCACGATTTCCATCAGGGATTTCGGACCGGGTATCGCCGCGGACGAAAAGGAAGCCATCTTCCGGCGCTTCTGGCGGCGCGACCGCAATCGCTCGGGCAGCACCGGGCTGGGCCTCTCGATCGTTCGCCGGATCGCCGAAATCCACAATGCGACGCTGCGCGTGGACAGCCCGCCGACCGGCGGTGCTATTTTCACCTTAGCCTTTAGGCGGTCATGAGGCCCCTTCTCAAGTCCCACCATCCGCGCTAGGTCCTCCTCGCTGGCCGATCCGATCGGCTGTGCGACGACGTTTCCGGTCGATGTCATATCCAGCCGATGTTATGGCGGCGAACATCCCGTTCGCAGCCGGTTGCCTGACATGACGGTCGGTTCCGCCTCGCATCGTCTTCAAGAACGTTAGGAAGGATTCGCTCCCCATGGCTCACCTGAGTCGCCGCGCCATTCTGGCAGCCCCGCTCCTGCTGCCTCTGGCCGCCCAGGCCCAAACGGCCTATCCGTCGCGCCCCGTGCGCGTCATCGTCCCCTATCCTGCCGGCGGCGGCACCGACACCTGGGGGCGGCTTGCGGTCGAAGGCATGCAGCCAGAGCTTGGCGGCACGATGATCATCGACAATCGCGGCGGGGGCAATGGCATCATCGGTACCGAAGCCGCAGCCAAGGCAGAGCCTGATGGTCATCAGCTTCTGTTCACGATCACCTCGCATATTCAGGTGCCGGTGGTGATGCGTCGCTTCACCTATGAGCCGGTCAAGGATTTCGCACCGATCGGCCGCCTCAGCTACACCGCGCTTGCTTTCTGCGTCGGCCCGAAGGTCCCCGCCGAAGTTACGACGATGCAGCAATTCGTCGAATGGGCGAAGGGCAAGGATCTGTCGCTGGGCAACTACGCCGCCGGTTCGCATGGTCATGCCTTTGCGGTGCTGCTGGCACGTGAGGCGAAATTGAAGGCGGTCAACATCGCCTATCGTGGCGAAAGCCCGATGCTGCAGGACATGCTGGGCGGCTCCATCGATGGCGGCTTCCACTCCATGGCGGCCGCGGGCGCGATGGTGCGCGATGGCAAGATCCGCGCCCTCTCCGTCGCCGGCAGCAGGGAACGCATTGTAAGTCTGCCCAACGCGCCAACCATGATCGAGCTCGGCTATTCCGATTACTTCGGCTTCACCGGTTTCTCCGGCCTTTTCGCGCCAGCCAAGACGCCACAGCCGATTGTCGACAAGCTCGCCGCAGCCTTCCAGGTCGCAGCCAACAAGCCGTTGGTCAAAGAACGTCTGGTCGGAATGGACACCGTTCCGGCCTATTTGCCGCCAGCCGAATTCAAGGCCGAAATCGAGCGTTCGCTGAAGCAGTGGACCGAGATCGTCGAGGCCCTCGACCTCCGCATGGACGGCTGATCCGTCCTGCAATCCCTCACGTTTCGGCGCGGCGGCGAACCAGACCCGCTGCCGCGTCACCGTCCCGGCCCCTACGACATGCCTCTGGGGCGTGAGTTCCCGGTTCCGTCACCTGCGCTGCCGATCCTGACCTCGACTGGCCCCGGATCGAACAGCCAGTGGTCCTGCTTACCGTTTTCCGTTCGCAGCTGTCGTAAATCCGTCGCTTTGCCTCTAGCATCGGCCACAATCCTGGTCTATTCGACCGATCATGATCAAAGCGCGCACCGCCAAATTTCAGATCGGACAGATTGTCCGTCACCGGATCTATTCGTTCCGAGGCGTGGTGTTCGATATTGATCCCGTGTTCAACAACACCGAGGAATGGTGGTTGTCGATCCCGGAAGAAGTCCGGCCACACAAGGATCAGCCATTCTATCACCTGCTCGCTGAGAACTCGGACTCCGAATACATCGCCTATGTGTCCGAACAGAATCTTGTTCCGGACGAGACCGGCGAACCGGTCCGCCATTCACAGGTCACCGAAATCTTCATCCGCGACAAGACCGGCGGCTATCGCCAGCGCAATCAGTCGCTGAACTGATCTCTTGCGCCATTTCCCTCCCTCTCGATCCCTCATGGTGAGGAGGCGCATCGCGCCGTCTCGAACCATGAGCTGGTTAGGCGGAATGTGCTACCATCCTTCGAGACGCCGCTACGCGGCTCCTGAGAGTCTGACTCATAAAGCGGTCTGAGGCGCTTTTCGACAGCTTTTGCTCGGGACAATGCCGCGTTCAACTCAGTATCTCACTTCTCCGTCCCTCATCCTGAGGAGCCGCGTAGGGGCGTCTCGAAGGATGGCCGAAGAGCGTCGAGCCAAGCCATCTCATGGTTCGAGACGGCGCTGCGCGCCTCCTCACCATGAGGGGCGGTGTGTCGCGTTCCGCCTGGGCGACCAGCAGCGCCAAACTACGGACTGCATTTCCAGTCAGACTCTCAGGATGAGGGCGGAGCTTGGCATTTCATCGATCGAAACAAAAAAGGCGCCCACCGGGCGCCTTTTCGTTTCTCGCTCCGACCCGCTTACTTGGCGGCCGGATTGGCCGGGGCCGGCGTTGCCGGAGCCGCACCGCCCGCGGGCTGCTGCGCTTCGAGCTTGGCGCGGGCTTCCGCAGCGCGCTTCTGCAGCTCTTCCTGCAGCTTCTTCTGGGTTTCCTCGAACACCTTCGGATCGGTCGGCGGGCCGTCATAGGCCTTGGCGAATTCGGCCAGCGGCAGCGGCAGCGTCAGCGGCGCACCATTGGAATTGATGGCCTGCACGATCAGATTCTGGCCCTTCTTCAGGTTGGCCAGCAGCTCCGGGGTAACTTCGTAGTCCGACATACAGCCGTTCTGGAAGCAGATCACATACGGGCTCTGCGCCGGTGCGTTGTTGTCCACGATCACGCGGGTGCCGTGCACCAGCTGCATGCCGAGCGGCAGCGTCACGCGCAGGATCTTCTTCGGCTCGCCTTCCGGCTCGATGATCACGGCGGCGATCACGGGCTGCCCCGACTCGATGCGGCCGTCCTTGCCGGTGAAGCAGACCTGCTTGGCATTGGCATCCTGGCCCTTGAGGCAGAACTTGGTCCAGGGAGCGTAGATCAGCTGAACCTGCTGCTGCTCACCCTGCGGCTGCTGCGGGGCGGCCTGCTGTTGGGCCGGAGCGGCGGGGGCAGCCTTGGGAGCGGCCTTCGGGGCCGCCTTGGGGGCCGGGGCGGCCTTCTGCGGCGCACCCGGGGCCGGGGCCTGGGCAAATGCGTCCGAACCAATCACGCCTGCGGTCAGGGCCGTCGCCGCCAGAAGCGCGAAGCCTCGCCCGCGCGGCAACACCGACGCAGCCAAGAGACGGAAATTCATTGCGGAAAACCCTTTCTGAACGGAGGCGCTCAAATCCCGGAGGCGGCGCTGACATTCACCCTGAACAGTCACCCGTTGGCGGGTGTCTCGCTGCCGAATACGGCCGTTACGTGACAGGCCGCGCCGCCCTCGTCAATTGCCCGCTCTCAATACAGCGGCGGGCGAAAAGATCAATGGCAACAGGCAGATTTGATGCATGGCACACATGACTACACTTGGCGGAGACACAGCCGTGCTAGGTTTCCGGGGTGACTTTGACCGAATCAAATCTCGCCAATCGGCTGCGGGTTGGGCTGGTAAGCGGTCTACTGGCGGGCGTCGTTGCGCTTGCCGCCATCACCGGCGGCGCGGCCGCCGACGGCGTTCCGCGCCATGCCATCGCCATGCATGGCCAGCCCGCCTTGCCCGCCGATTTCCGCCACATGCCTTACGTCAATCCGGATGCCCCCAAAGGCGGCCGCATGGCATGGGGCATGCTCGGCACATTCGATAGTCTGAACCCGTTTATCGTGCGCGGCATCGCCGTGCAGCAGATGCGCGGCTATGTGATGGAGAGCCTGCTCGCCCGCGGCCAGGACGAGCCCTTCACGCTTTATGGCCTTCTCGCCGAAAGCGTCGAGACCGACGACGATCGCACCTATGTCACCTTTCGCGTCAATCCGAAGGCCCGCTTCTCCGATGGAAAATCCGTCACCGCCGAAGACGTCCTGTTTTCATGGCAGCTGCTGAAAGAGCGCGGCCGCCCGCACTTCCGCCAGTACTTTGGCAAGGTCACCAAGGCCGAATTGCAGGGTCCCCTGACCATCCGCTTCGACATCAAGGAGGCCGACGACCGTGAATTGCCGCTGATCCTCGGCCTGATGCCGATCCTGCCCAAGCATGCGGTCAATCCCGACACCTTCGAGGACACCACCATGGCGCCGCCGCTCGGTTCGGGGCCGTATACGGTGACCCATGTTCGGCCCGGCGCCAGCGTCACGATGACCCGCAATCCCGATTACTGGGGCCGCGATCTGCCGGTCAATCGCGGCATGTGGAATTTCGATGAGGTCCGCATCGACTACTACCGCGAGGCCAACGGCATGTATGAGGCCTTCACCCGCGGCCTCTATGATTTCCGGGTCGAGAACGAACCGCTGCGCTGGCATGAGGGCTATGATTTTGCTGCCGTGAAATCCGGCGATGTCGTCCGCGACAGCGTCACCACCGGCCTGCCGAAACCATCGGAGTTTCTGGTCTTCAACACTCGCCGGCTCGTGTTCTCCGACATCCGCGTCCGTCGCGCGCTGACGCTGCTGTTCGATTTCGAATGGATCAATCGCAACTACTTCTTCGATCTCTATGCGCGCTCGGGTGGCATCTTTGCGGGGTCCGAACTCTCCGCCTATGGCCGCCCGGCCGATGACCGCGAGCGCGAGCTGCTGAAACCGTATGCCGCACAGATTCCCGCCGACATCATGGATGGCAGCTACCGCCTTCCCCTCAGCGACGGCTCCGGCCGCGACCGCCCGGCCCTCCGCACAGCTCTCGCGCTGCTGAAAGACGCGGGCTACCAGCTCGACAAGAACGTACTCCGCAAAGCATCCGACAGAACGCCGCTCAGCTTCGAAATCCTGGTCACCACCCGCGACCAGGAGCGCATCGCCCTGACCTATGCCCGCGATCTCAAACGCGCCGGCATCACGGCGAACATCCGCGCCGTCGACGGCGTGCAGTTCGACCAGCGCCGCATCAACTACGAATTCGACATGCTGCCGAACCGCTGGGACAACTCTCTGTCACCTGGCAACGAACAGGCGTTCTACTGGGGCTCCGAAGCCGCTGACGTTCCCGGCACGCGCAACTACATGGGCGCGAAGAATTCGGCCATCGACGCCATGATTGCCGCCATGCTGCAAGCCCGCGAGCGGCCCGCATTCGTCGCCGCCGTTCACGCGCTCGACCGCGCATGGATGTCCGGAGCTTACGCGATCCCTCTGTACAATGTGCGCGAACAATGGCTCGCGCGATGGAATCGGATAGAACGACCCAAAGCCACTTCGCTCGTCGGCATCCTGCCGGAAACCTGGTGGGCCAGACCGTCGCCTGCTCCGCCCGACCGGAAATGACCCCGTGACCTCAGCCAGCACCTCGCCGACCCTCGATGGATTGTTCCGCCGCTCGCTGCTCCGGCAGCCCGAGGCGCTGGCTCTGGTCGATCCTGCCGACAAAATGCGTGTCACACAGACGCCGCAACAGCGCCTCACCTTCGCCGCAGCAGATCGTGAGATAAACGCCCTCACAGCGCATTTTATCGACATGGGCCTGCCGCCGGGCTCGGTCATCGCCTTACAGCTTCCAAACACTGTGGAATTCGTCCTGACGGTGCTCGCCGCGCACCGCGCGGGCTTGGTTGCCGCACTGTTGCCGCAACTCTGGCGGCAGCACGATCTCACCACTGCATTGAACCGCACCGGCGCCCGCGCCATCGTCACATCGAGCAAGATCGACGGCGTCAGCCATGCCGACCTCGCGATGAATGCAGCAGCTGAAGCCTTTTCGATCCGCTATGTCGGCGGCTTCGGCAACGATCTGCCGGAAGGCATGATCCCGCTCGACCACGTGCTGGCCGGCCCTTTCATCGAACCGCTGCCGCCGACACCGGACGCGCGCAGCGCCGCCATCATCACCTTCGACACCGCCGCCGACGGTTTTCGTGCCGTGCCGCGAACCCATCTTAATCTGATTTCCGGCGGGCTCGCGGTCTTCCTCGAAAGCGGCATACCGCAAGGTGCCAGCACGATGTCGGCGCTGGTGCCGACATCGTTCGGCCATCTCGCATCATCGCTCGTTACCTGGCTGCTGTCCGGCGGCGTCCTGGCGCTGCATCATCCGTTGGACAGCGCGGTGCTGGAGCGCGAGATCATCGATGGCGGCTGCGATGTGCTGGTCGCTCCCGCGCCCTTCGCCCATCGCCTCGCCGAGGATGGCCTGCTCGACCGCGCACCGATGCTCAGGCATGTGGTGGGCCTCTGGCGTATGCCGGAACAGGTGGAAAGCTCCCCGGCCTGGCCGGCATCACAGGCCGATTTCACTGACGTGTATCTGTTCGGTGAGGCCGGCTTGTTCGGGGCCATCCGCGGCGACGATGGCTCGCCCGCGGCCATTCTTCCGGGCCCGCACGGCGCTCCCCGCGCCGCCGCGGGCACTGCCGTCGCTGGCGAAACGCTGCTGTCGCCGCGCGGCACGCTTGGCCTTCGCGGCCCGATGGTGCCCGTCCTCGCCTATACGGCGCAGCCCGATGCCAGCAACGGGCTGATCCCGGCCAAACCGCTCGACTATGTGGACACAGGCTATCAGGCCCGCCTCGACCGCGCGACCGGCGCATTGCACATCACCGCACCGCCCTCCGGTGTGACTTCTGTCGGCGGTTATCGTTTCCTCGCCCAGGATCTCAGCGAATGGGCCAAGCGGCTTGGCGACAATGCCATGCTGACGGCACTCCCGGACCGCCTTGGCGGCTACCGCCTCGCCGGTCGCGCCAGCGACAACGGCCGCGCCCGCGAAGCCCTGACGGAACTCGGCCTCAATCCTCTGATGGTCGAGGCGTTCCGGGATCGGGCAGCGGAGTAATCCGCCTGGCAAAGGGCACTGTTACATATCGAAAACGCCAGCAATCTCATGGCGTTTTCCGGCTTTCTCATTGACCCAGCATTAACGACATCGCGCTAGCGTGACCCTACTTATATCCTCCGGGGTCTCGTGCGCATGTCCGATCAGGCGACCATCGTTGCCATTTCCAGTCAGCAACCTGCGCCCTTCGCGACCGCCCTCGCCGACAGCAACATCTTCCCGGTGATCGATGCAACCTGGAGCACTGCGCTCGAAGCGATCGCGCAGGTGCAGCCGGCAGCTGTCGTAGCAACCGCATCTACTGCCGAGATGCCGGCCTTCAGCAAACTGGCCGCCAAACTTGCTGCCCGTCAGCCCTATATCCCGCTGATCGCCATTGATCCCGTATCCGAACTGCCGGGCCAGGCCATTCCGCTGATCGGAGATCATGGACGGTTCACAAGGCTCGGCGCGCGGCTGCGCAACGCACTGCGTATTCGGACGCTACATGCCACGGTGCTCCGTCGCCTTACTGCCGAAAATCTCCACCACTTCACCACCAACGCGCCCAATCCGCTCGAGGACGCGACCGTGATGCTCGTTGGCCGTGGCGGCAGTCATCCTGCCCTGTCGGTGGCGTTCGGCGAGCGCGTCAGCCTGGTCGGTGCGCTCAGCATCGAGGCTGCCGCAAAGCACCTCAATGCCCGGGACCTCGACGGAATTGTCATTGGAGACGGCTTCACGCCACGCGTCGTCGATGCGTTCCTGACAGTGCTTGCCGAAGACCCGCGCTTTCGCGGCCTGCCGGTGATCGTCACCTCGTCCGGCTTCGCACAGGAGTACGACCTCGCCAATCTCGAAACCATCACAGGTGATGCCGACCACATCACGATGTTGGCTCTGCCGCTGGTACGCCAGCGGGCCCTCGAGGCAAGGCTAAATCGGACCCTACGCTCGATCGATTCCGACGGCCTTATCGATGCGGCGACGGGATTGCTCACACCCGAGGCGTTCGACCGCGATCTCGCCACGGCGGTCTATCACACCCAGACGCGCGGCGGCGGCCTTTCCGCCGCCCGTTTCACATTCAAGAACGTCTCGTTACGCGCCCAGCGCGATTTGGCGCGGATTATCAGCCGGCTGATGCGCAAGATCGATTTCGGCACGCTCTGCGCCGACGGCTCGATCATCGTAGTATTCGCCGAGACCGATCCGCGCAACGCACACATGATCGCGCGGCGCCTCTCGGCTGTCATGAAATACACCATGCACGGACCGAAGCGGGATGCCCGCAACGACCCGCGCGTGAAGGTGGCCGGCATGACTGCGAACGATTCCGCGAAATCGCTGCTGGCAAGATTGCAAGACGCCGCTGCTCAACGCGTGGCGTCGTAGAGCTAAGCCGCCTTCCTGTTCTCGGCAAGGTTCGCAAGATCTCGCAAAATATCCGTCGCGCCTTCGAGCCGATCTTCAGGCGTGTCCCAATCCTGCAGAAACACCACCTTCATATCCGGGCGTACCTTTGCGGCGTTGCCGTAACGGCGGATGAACGCCACCAGCTTCTCCGGCTCCGCAAAACTGTTGTCACGAAACACCAGCGACATGCCCTTCGGACCGGCATCGACTTTCTCGATATTGGCGCGGCGGCAATAGGCCTTGATGGCGGCGATCTTGAACAGATAGCGCACCTCGTCCGGCAACACACCAAAACGGTCGCGCAGTTCGGCGGCAAAGCTCTCGATCTCGTCGTCGGTGTCGAGATCGGCAAGACGGCGATACAGCGACAGCCGCACGGACAGGTCGGCCACGAAATCGTCGGGGATCAGTACCGGCATGCCGATGGTGATGGTCGGCGACCAACGATCGGCGATCGGCTCAGAGATGCCGGATTTCAGCGCAAGGATCGCCTCTTCCAGCATCGACTGGTACAGCTCGAAGCCGACCTCCTTGATATGACCCGACTGCTCCTCGCCGAGCAGATTGCCAGCGCCGCGAATGTCGAGGTCGTGGGAGGCGAGTTGGAAGCCGGCGCCAAGGTTTTCCAGTGACTGCAGCACCTTCAGGCGGCGCTCCGCCTGGGCGGTAATCTTCTGCTTCTCCGGTAGCGTGAACAGCGCATAAGCGCGCAGCTTCGAGCGGCCGACGCGGCCACGCAGCTGATAGAGCTGTGCGAGGCCGAACATATCCGCGCGGTGGATGATCAGCGTATTCGCATTCGGAATGTCGAGGCCGGATTCGACGATCGTGGTGGAGAGCAGGATGTCATACTTGCCGTCATAGAAGGCCGACATGATGTCCTCGATGACGGTCGGCGCCATCTGGCCATGGGCCACGGCGACCTTCATCTCCGGAACATGTTTATCGAGGAACGCCTTCACTTCGGCGAGATCGTCAATACGCGGCACGACATAAAATGCCTGACCACCGCGATAGCGCTCGCGCAGCAGCGCTTCGCGTATCATCAGCGGATCGTGCGGCGCGACGAAGGTGCGCACAGCGAGACGATCGACCGGCGCCGAGGCGATGATTGAGAGATCGCGCACGCCGGTGAGCGCAAGCTGCAGCGTGCGCGGGATCGGTGTCGCCGACAGCGTCAGCACGTGGACATTGGCGCGGAGCTGCTTCAGGCGTTCCTTATGCGTCACGCCAAAATGTTGCTCCTCGTCCACCACCACAAGACCGAGTTCCTTGAACTTGATGGACTTGCCGAGCAGCGCGTGGGTGCCGACGACGATATCGACCGAGCCGTCGGCGAGGCCCTTCTTCGTCGCGCTCAGTTCCTTCGGCGTGACGAGGCGCGAGGCCTGCGCCACATTCACAGGGAAACCACGAAAACGCTCAGCAAAGTTCTTGGCGTGCTGGCGCGCGAGCAGTGTGGTCGGAACGACCACAGCGACCTGCTTGCCTTCCATGGCGACACCAAAGGTCGCACGCATGGCGACTTCCGTCTTACCGAAGCCGACATCGCCGCAGACCAGACGGTCCATTGGCTTGCCGCTTTCGAGATCGTGCAGCGCCGCGTCGATGGCGTTCTGCTGATCCTCGGTTTCCTCATAGGGGAAACGTGCGCAGAATTCGTCATACTGTTCGCGTGGGATCGAGATTTTCTCGGTCTCGCGCAGATGGCGTTCGGCAGCGATCTTGATGAGCTCGCCGGCAATCTCCTGAATGCGGTTCTTGAGCTTGGCCTTGCGGGCCTGCCAGCCGGAGCCGCCGAGCTTGTCGAGTTCCACACTGGTCTGGTCGGAACCGTAGCGCGACAACAGCTCGATATTCTCAACCGGCAGATAGAGTTTGGTCTCGTTGGCATAGCGCAGTTCGAGACAGTCATGCGGCGCGCCGCCGACCTCGAGGGTCTGCAGACCGACGAAGCGGCCTATACCGTGCTCGACATGAACGACAATGTCGCCAGCCGAGAGCGACGTGACTTCCGAAATGAAGTTATCGAGTTTGCGGCTGGCCTTGCGCGGGCGCACGAGGCGATCACCGAGAATGTCCTGCTCGCTGATGACGGCGACATGGTCGGTCTCAAAACCGCTCTCCATGCCGACCACGGCGAGCGAGGCCTCGTTGCGCGGCACCGCATTCACAGCGCGCCAGGAATTCACCATCTGCAAATTAAGCAGCTTGTGATCCCTGAGCATGCTCGCCATGCGGTCGCGCGAACCTTCGCTCCACAACGCGACGACCACCTTCTTGCGCGACGACTGCAGCGACTGGATATGCGCGACGACCCGCTCGAACACATTGACCGAGGTATCGGCGCGTTCGGGTGCGAAGTTGCGCCCCTGCTTGGCGCCGACGTCGACAGTGTCGGCGGTGCCTTCGGGCACAGCAAATGGCGACAGCCGCGCTACTGAAGTCTCATGCAGCCGCTTCTTCCACTCGTCCTCGGTGAGATACAGCCGGTCAGGCGGCAGTGGCTTGTAGATGGCGCCGCCGCCCGCCATGCCCGTAGCGTCCTTGCGGGCCTCGTAATAGTCCTGGATCTGCTTGAAGCGCTCGCCAGCGGCGTCCTCTGCCAAGGGCTGCATCACGATGGGAGTGCGATCGAAATAGTCGAACAGCGTATCCATCTTCTCCTGGAATAGCGGCAGCCAGTGCTCCATGCCTGGATGGCGGCGGCCTTCGCTCACCGCTTCATAGAGCTGGTCGTCGCGCTCCGGCGCACCGAATTCGGCGACGTAGCCCATGCGGAAACGACGGATGGTTTCGGTAACGAGCTGGAATTCCGACACCGGCACGAGATCGAGACCACGCATGGTGAGATGCGTACGCTGGGTCTCGGCATCGAAGGTACGGATGGATTCCAGGCTGTCGCCGAAGAAATCGAAGCGCACGGGCATCTCGAGCCCGGCAGGAAACAGATCGAGAATACCGCCGCGCACCGCATATTCGCCGGGCTCACGCACGGTCGAGGAGCGGCTGTAGCCGTTATGCTCCAGCCAGGCGACGATGTTGTCCATCGGGACCACATTGCCCGGCGCGACCGAGAGCGCCTGTGCGGCGACGAGATCGCGAGTCGGCACCCGTTGCACCATGGCGTTCACCGTGGTCAGCACGATCATCGGCTTGTCGCTGCCGGTCAGGCGCGACAGCTGCGCCAGCGCCGTCATGCGCTGGGCGAGAATACCGGCAAAGGGCGAAACCCGGTCGTAAGGTTGGCAATCCCAGGCCGGGAATTGCAGCACCGGCAGGTCAGGCGCAAAGAATTCCAGTGCACGCGCGAGCTGCTGCATACGCGGGCCGTCGCGGCAGACCACCGCTAGACTCACCGCGGGCGGCTTCGGTCTGGCGGCGACGGCACGCGCGAGATCGGCAACGATGAGTCCTTCGGCGCCCTCGCTCGCGTTGGCGAAGGTCAGCACCTTGCCAGGCAATAGCTGCGAGGCCGGCGAAGCGACGGGAGATTTCATCAGACCTTGTCCAGATTGCGGAACTCTTTGATCCGCTCGAACAGCGGGGTACGGTATTCCGGGGCGAGATCGGTGTCGCCAACGAAGGCTGGATAGAGCTCGGGATCCTCGAGCGCAATCAATGCTTCCAGCTGGGTCAGTTCGAGGTCGGCGAGAATGCCGATCTCGGCATCGGCGAAGCGTCCGAGAATGAGGTCCATCTCCCGGGTACCGCGATGCCAGCAGCGATACAGCAGCCGCTTGCGGCGATCATCCAGACCGTTGCTCGATCGTGTCGTTCCCGTCATCCGTTCGTTCCCAAGCCGTTAAAGTCAGAGCATGATCCCGAAAACCGGCATCCACTTTTCAGGATCATGCTCCAAAGCCAAACGCCAAAAGCCCGGACATGCCGGGCCGGGTGCATATAGCGACCATGGGGGGCGTTGTCAGCACCTCAAGCATGCAAAGGGGGGCTGCGCGGATTGCTTTCCCTCCAAAATGGTTTCAAGTCTGGCGATATCGGCCTCCGAGGCTGTTCCGCGAGTCGAGCGATGCGCCCTGACGTTCTCAATCCTCTGTTTGCGCCGATCACGACCATGACCGGGATCGGCCCAAAGCAGGACAAGCTGTTCCGCTTCCTGCTCGGCCGCGAAGAGCCTCCGCGCATCGTCGATCTGCTGCTGCACCTGCCCGCCAGCGTCATCGATCGCCGCCATCGCCCCAAGATCAACGAGGCCGAGATCGGGACCATGGTGACGCTCGAGGTGATCGTGGAGCGGCACCGGCCGCCGCCGCCCGGCCGCTCCCGCGCGCCGCATCTCGTCTATTGCACCGACGATACCGGGACGGTCATCCTGACCTATTTCCGGACTTTTCCGGGACAGATCGAAAAACTGCTGCCGCTCGGCGCGAAGCGTTACGTCTCCGGCACAACGCAGCTGTTCGACGGCATGCTGCAGATCACGCATCCCGATCGCGTGGTGGATGAGGAAGGATTCGCAAAACTCTCAGGGATCGATGCGGTCTATCCGCTGACCCAAGGTCTGGCCATCACGGCGTTGCGCAAAGCGATCGCGCAGGCACTCACCAAGCTGCCGGAGTTGCCCGAATGGATCGGCGCCGACGTCATTCGCCGCTGTAAGTTTCCGTCATTCAGCCAAGCCCTGCAGCGCGTCCACGTTCCGGAGGAAACCACCGACATCCTGCCGGACGGCCCGTTCTGGTCACGCCTCGCTTATGACGAACTGCTCGCCGGCCAGCTCGCATTGGCACTGGTACGCGCGCAATTGCGCCGCCCGGCGGGAGATCGCAATGCCGGCGACGGCGGGTTGCGGCGAAAGGTCATCGATGCCCTGCCCTATGCGCTGACGCCATCGCAGCAGCAGGCATCGGCCGCCATTGCCGACGACCTCACCCTGCCCGTCCGGATGCTGCGGCTACTGCAGGGCGACGTCGGCTCGGGCAAAACGGTGGTGGCGTTGCTGGCCGCCGCGGCCGTGGCAGAAGTCGGGAAGCAGGCCGCCTTGATGGCCCCGACGGAAATCCTTGCGCGCCAGCACGTCAAGACCATCGCGCCGCTCGCCGAACGTGCCGGGCTGCGCGTCGCCATCCTCACCGGCCGTGAAAAAGGACGCGAGCGCAAGGACATTCTCACGCGGCTGGAAGCTGGCGAGATCGACTTCCTCGTCGGCACCCACGCGCTGATCCAGGACGACGTGATCTTCAAATCGCTGGCGCTTGCCGTCGTCGATGAGCAGCATCGTTTCGGCGTGCGCGAACGCCTTGCGCTCACCAATAAGGGCACAGCCGTGGATGTATTGGTGCTGTCCGCGACACCGATCCCGCGCACGCTGGTGCTGACCTATTTCGGCGACATGGATATCTCGGAGCTGCGGGAGAAACCGGCCGGCCGCCAGCCGATCGAGACCCGCACTCTTTCAGCGAGCCGTCTTGCCGAAATCGTCGATGGCATCGGCCGTGCCGTGGACGCGGGCAAGCTGATCTACTGGATCGTGCCGCTGGTGGAAGAGTCCGAGATGGACGGACCGAAACTAACCAATGCGGAGGAGCGGTTCGAGTATCTGCAGCAACGCTTCGGCGACAAGGTCGGCCTCGTCCATGGCCGTATGCGCGGGCTGGAGAAAGACGCCGCAATGGCGCGCTTCGCAAGTGGCGCAACGCAGGTTCTCGTCGCGACCACGGTTGTGGAAGTCGGCGTCGATGTGCCCGCTGCGACCATCATGGTGATCGAGAACGCCGAGCGTTTCGGCCTCGCACAGCTGCATCAGCTCCGCGGTCGTATCGGCCGCGGCTCGGAAGCATCGACCTGCCTTCTGCTTTATCGCGAGCCGCTCGGCGAGATCGCCCGGAAGCGCCTGACCGTGATCAAGGACAGCACCGATGGTTTCCGGATCGCCGAAGAGGACCTCAAGTTGCGTGGCGAGGGCGACGTCCTTGGAACGCGGCAGAGCGGCCTGCCCGGCTATCGCATTGCGCGCTCCGAAGTCCATGCACAGTTCATCACGCAGGCGCGTGATGAAGCACTACGGATTCTGCAGGAAAATCCGAAACTCATCGGCCAGCGTGGCGAGGCACTGCGGTGTCTTCTCTACTTGTATGAGCGCGACGAGGCGATATCGCTGCTCGGAGCGGGATAGGCCGTTCAATGACGCGTAATGTTGTGGCAATGTTCCCGGACCATTTTCTGGCCTTGGCATGATGAAGCGAACAGGATGATTGCGTGCGCGTGCTCCTTGTCGAGGACGAACCGGAAATGGCTTCAGCGCTGTCAACCGCGCTCAAGGGGCACGATATGGTGGTCGATCGCGTTGCGACGGTCGGCATGGCCAGGGAGGCCATCCTCACGAACAGCTATGGAGCCATATTGCTCGATCGCCAGTTGCCTGACGGCGATGGACTCGCGCTGATCCCCAATTTGAGAGCCCACGGCATACAAACTCCGATTATTGTCCTGACGGCACGGGGCGACCTCGCCGACCGCATCGCTGGATTGGATACCGGCGCCGATGACTATCTCGGCAAGCCATTTGCGATCGAGGAACTGCTCGCGCGGCTCCGCGCCGTATTGCGCCGGCGGAGCGACATGCCGACCGAAACACTGCAGCTTGGCCGCCTCACCTACAATGCCGATCACCGCGAAGCGAGTATTGGCGGTATCGTGCTCGCGCTCCCCCGTCGCGAGCTGTTGGTGCTCGAGACATTGATGCGACGTTCCGGTCGCACGGTCGCACGGTCCACACTTGAGGAAGCTGTCTACGGCTTTGATGACGAAATTCAGTCCAACGCGCTGGATACCCATGTTTCACGTTTGCGGCGCAAACTCGCAGAAAACGACGCAGGCGTCGAGATACACGCCATTCGTGGGCTCGGCTATCTGATCAAGCGCACGTCATGAGCGCGCTTCGCCGTACGTCGTTGCGTTGGGTTTTGGTCAATCGGCTCGTCAGCCTTCAGGCAATGATGCTCACCGGCTTGGTCCTGGCCGTGGTGGGCGGGTTATGGGCGGGCGGCTATCTCGTCGCGCTTGAGCCCGAGGACGAGACCATCAGCGTAATCGAGGGTGCCCTCGACCGCGATCCTGCGGGCACTCTGGTCGTTCGCGAGACCGTCGCGCTTGCACAGCAGCGCGCCACGATGCCGGAACTGTGGTTCGTGATTCGGGACGGCAAAGGTGCCCGCATTTCACAAGGCAATGTGCCTCCCGAATTCGCGCATATAGGCGATGCGCTCGACGATATCGGGCAGGCCCGGCTTGGCTGGAACGTCGGCGACACACCGCGCGCCACCGCGAGAATGCGTTGGGTCGACAGCGCCGCAGGACGTGTACAGATCCTCGCCGGCGCTGGCGGCACAGTGCCATGGCATCGCCTCGCCCTCGCTATCCTTACGTTGTTCATCAGCGTGGTGTTGCCGATCCTTGCCGTGATGACTTTGACGACATTGATCGCCACCCCCGTCGTGGTCCGACGCGCACTGCTCGGTCTTAACGATACGGCGGCACAAACAGAACGGATCGACATCGACAGACGCGGGGCACGCGTTTCGCTGGATCGTGTCCCCGAGGAAATTGTCCCGTTGGTGGCCGCGATAAACGGCGCGCTGCGCCGCCTCGACGATGGCTACGAGCGTCGCCAAAGATTCCTTGTCGATGCCGCCCATGAACTGCGAACCCCGATTGCCATCCTGCAAATTCGCATCGAGTCGATCGAACCGGGACCATACAAAGCCCGCCTGCTCGAAGATGTCCGGCGCCTGGCGATTCTGGCCGAACAGTTGCTCGACAGCGAGCGGTTGAGGCAATCGGTTGTACCACGGTCCGATATCGATCTCGTCGATGTGACGCAGCATGTGACCTCGGACCTTGCTCCTCTCGCCATCGCGGCCGGCTACGAAATCGCATACGAAAACAGCGTAGAGCGAGCCCCGATGTCGGGAGATCAAGGAGCTCTGGAGCGTGCACTCGCGAATCTGATCCACAATGCCATCGAACATGGCGGGCGCCACGGCAAGATCGTCGTCAGCGTCACCTCGACCTCGATCTCGGTGACCGACCAGGGTCCCGGCATCGCGCCTGAAGACCGGGAACACGTGTTCGAACCTTTCTACCGAATCAACGGTGGATCGCGCGGAGCAGGCCTCGGCCTCAATCTGGTTCGCGAGATCGTCCAGCTCCATGATGGAACGGTTGAAATTCATGAAGGATCGAACGGCGGCACGCGTGTCACAATGACGTTCGGCAAACGACGTTCGCTCCGTTAACGCTGACGCTCCAGAGGTCCGCATTTATCGAGGCGCCTTATTTCAGCTTGAGCCGCATGACGTCATGTTCGCTCAATCTCCATTCCGCATATCGCAGCTTCGCCGACCATGATGCTCGGCACTGCGTGCGAAATGGACACTCTTCATGACAGCAAATGGCTTGCTCCTATTCCTCCGATCTCTCGCGGCTGAACCTCGCATGGTCGGAGCGGTTGTACCGTCTGGCTCCGCACTCGCCAACCTGATTACGCAGGATATCAACGGTGCTACAGGCAAGGTTCTCGAACTCGGCCCGGGCACCGGCGTCCTTACGGCGGCACTGTTGCAGCGAGGCGTAAGGGAGTCGGATTTGACGCTGATCGAATACGGCTCCGACTTCATGCGCTTGCTGCAGCAGCGATTTCCACATGCGCGAGTATTGTGGATGGACGCCGCCTGGATCTCGCCGCAGAAACTCTTCGCTCCCGAGACATTCGGTGCCGTCGTGAGCGGACTTCCCTTGCTCAACATCGCGGAGCAGAAGGTCGACGCGATCCTTTCCGGAGTCTTTGCCAGCCTCAAGCCGGGCGGTGCGATGTATCAGTTCACTTATGGCGTTCGCTGCCCGATCAGCCATTCACAACTGGAGCGCCATGGTCTTCAAGCGTCATGTGCCGGCCGCGTGCTAATGAATGTGCCGCCTGCTTCGGTCTATCGAATCTCTCGTCGTCCGGCTCGTCAAGCATCGGAATAAAGGCCCATGGAGACAGCCCTATCCGATGCTATCGCTCGCTGCATTCAGGCTGGCCCGATTGGAATTGTCGGACTCGGCATGGCGGAGAAGCTGTTTCCGTTCGTGCCGTCTTACGCTGCATTTGTCGCGCTCGGTATCGCGATTGCAGCCCAACAGAGCGACCTCGCAACAGCTATTCCGGCGCTTGCATTCGGCTCAACGCTCGGTTCGCTGGGCTGGTATGCCATTGGCCTAGCGCTGGGGAAACAACGTAGTGAAATATTAGTCAAGCGCTTCGGCCGCTATATGGGATTGACGCCTTCCCTCTATCTGCGCGCCACGACAGCATTCCAGCGACATCTGTTCTTGATCATTGCCGGCAGCCAGACGATCCCCGTCGTCAGAGTTTACATAGCGATCCCTGCTGGCGTCCTCAGCGTATCGCTCATGCAGTTTCTGCCAGGAACCTTCGTTGGCAGTTTGGCATGGAGCGGGCTCCTGCTCGCTTTGGGGTTCTGGATTGGAGATACAAGTGCGAACCCAGCAGTCGCAGGCGTAGCTGCCGTAACGGCATTGATCGCACTTGAATCCGTAATCCTATATGGTTGCCGTCGTTTCAGGAGACGGCAGCCCCAAACATGCCCACCAGACTCTATTCTACCTTCGCAGGCTGTTTCACAGCCTGTACCGCCCGCGACTTCTTCGCCATCTCAGCCAGCGCAGCGATCTTCTTCTGTGGATCGGAACCTGGCTGCACAACGCCCGCCGACATGATCAGTGTCGCCGCCGCTTCGGCCGACATATCGATTTCGATCAGTTTACTCTTCGGCACATAAAAGAAAAAGCCGGTGGTCGGATTCGGCGCACAAGGCAGGAACACAGAGATGTGCTCCTCCTCACTCGGAAGCTTACTCGAAACCTCGGCACTCGGCGGCTGCGAGATCAGCACGATCGACCACATACCTGGTGATGGAAACTCCACCATGCCGACTTTGCGGAAACTCGATCCATTACCCGAAAACAGCGTTTCGAATACCTGCTTAAGGCCACGATAGATCGCACGCACCACCGGCATGCGGCCGAGCAGATTCTCGCCGAGATCAACCAGCGAACGACCGATCAGATTGGCGGTCAAGAAGCCAAGCAGCGTCAACGCGACGAAGGCAACCACGAGCCCGGAGCCGGGAATCCCGTAAGGTAGCCATTGTTCAGGCCGATAGGCCTCCGGCACCAGCGGACGGACGATCGCATCGACCCAGGTGACGAACCACCAGGTCAGATAGAACGTAATGGCAATGGGGCCGGCCACGATCAGGCCGGTGAGAAAATAATTGCGAATGCGCGCCATGAAGCCCCGCGGAGCATCATGCGGCAGTTCGCCCGGAGGCGGGGTCGGCGGCAGTTCGGAGGGCTGCATCAAACTCTCGGCGTCAACATCTGCGGAGGCGGCGAACATCGGCTCGCCGCTCCCCTTGCCGGGCATCCTAGCAGGATTTTGCCAGTACGGGGAAAGTCACCTTTTTGAAGATCGCCATCGGATCGTCCAAAAGTAGAATACAACCTGTTGAACCTCCACGGTCCGGGCCGCTGGAGCCTGCGACAATCCGGCCTACTCCACCGTCACCGATTTGGCGAGATTGCGCGGCTGGTCCACGTCGGTGCCCATGACAACGGCTGTGTGATAGGCGAGCAATTGCACCGGAACGGCATAGACCAACGGGGTAAAAGCTGCGGGCATGTCCGGCATCACGATGGTCACCATTGAGTCCACGGTGGCTTCCTCCGCGCCCTTGGCATCCGTCATCAGAATGATGCGGCCTCCCCGGGCAGCGACTTCCTGCATATTCGAGACTGTTTTGTCGAACACCTTGTCATAGGGCGCGATCACGACCACCGGCATGCTTTCATCGATCAGCGCAATTGGCCCGTGCTTGAGCTCGCCGGCGGCATAACCTTCCGCGTGGATGTAGGAGATTTCCTTCAGCTTCAGCGCGCCTTCCAGTGCCAACGGATAACTGGTGCCCCGGCCGAGATAGAGCACGTCCTGCGATTTGGAGAGGTCGCGGGCGAGCTTCTCGATCTCATGTTCATGCGTCAGCGCTTCAGTCATCAAGCGCGGAATCTCCACAAGACCATGTACGAGCTTGGCCTCGTCGGCATCGGACAGCTCGCCCCTTGCCTTGCCGGCAGCAACAGCGAGCGCAGCCAAGGTCATCAGCTGGCAGGTAAAGGCCTTGGTGGAGGCGACACCGATCTCAGGACCTGCCAGGGTCGGCATCACCGTCTCGCTTTCGCGCGCAATCGTCGATGTCGGCACATTGACGACGGCGAGAGTGTGCATGCCCTCGGCCTTGGCATAACGCAGCGCAGCCAGTGTGTCAGCCGTTTCGCCGGACTGCGAAATGAAGATCGCCAGATCGCCCTTACGGACCGGCGCCTCACGATAGCGGAATTCGGAGGCGACATCGACCTCGACCGGCAGGCGCGCAAAGCGCTCGAACCAGTATTTTGCAACAAATCCGGCCAGACTCGCAGTGCCGCAAGCGGCGATCGAAATGCGCTGAACGTTCCTGAAGTCGAAGGGCAGTTCGGTCGGCAACGAAATGCGTTCGTTCGCCATATCCACATAGCGCGCCAGCGTATGACCGATGACTTCCGGCTGCTCGTGAATCTCCTTCGCCATGAAGTGGCGATAATTGGCCTTGTCGACCATGAAGGCCGACGCGCCCGACTTCAGCAGTTCACGCTTCGCAGGCCTGTTGCTCCCGTCGAAAATCTCGCAGCCCTTGCGGTTCAGCACCACCCAGTCGCCGTCCTCGAGATAGCAAATGTCATCCGTAAAGGGCGCCAGGGCGATGGCATCGGAGCCCAGATACATCTCGCCATCACCAAAACCGACTGCGAGCGGCGATCCCTTGCGGGCGCCGATCATCAGGTCGTCTTGTTGCTTGAACACGAAGGCCAGTGCGAAAGCCCCCTTCAGGCGCGGCAACGCCTGTTTCACGGCCTCGACGGGCGTTGCCCCCTTCTTGACGAAGGAATTGACGAGGTGTGCGACAACTTCAGTATCGGTCTCGCTCGAGAAGACCGCGCCCTGCCTCTCAAGTTCGACGCGCAACTCACGAAAATTCTCGATGATGCCGTTGTGAACGACAGCGACCCCATCGGCGGCATGCGGATGCGCATTGGCTTCGGTCGGCTTGCCGTGGGTGGCCCAGCGCGTATGCCCGATCCCGACATGGCCCTTAAGCGGCGCCTTGCCGAGCTTGGCTTCCAGATTCCTGAGCTTGCCTTCGGCGCGGCGACGCGTCAGCGCGCCGTCTTCCAATGTCGCGACACCTGCAGAATCGTAGCCGCGATATTCGAGCCGCTTCAGCGAATCCACAATCTGCTCAGCGACCGGGCCGCGCCCCAGAATTCCGACGATGCCGCACATGGGTGAATTGATCTCCAATGGAAACGAATTGGGCGCGAACGGCCCGACGCAGGTGTCTGGCCCCTCTTAGCGACAATCGCAAAATCATTGATACTCAAGAATTATTGCCGATTGAGACAAGTCGACGGATGTATGCGACGATTTCGCTGCACGCATTTAACAAAGCCTCAACGTATTCGCACGACCCTTTCCACTGAAGTGGAGTGCATGCCATGTGGGAGCCGCGCGATCCGAGAGAGCCTCGATCCATCGCCGTAACGCGGCTGCGTCATATCGAGATGCACACCAGTCGCCTTGCCCGCTGGCCGCCGCCAATGCGCGACGCCGTCGCACCGCCACCGCACGAACCGCCACCGAACACCTTACCGGAGGAGTCGATCAAGCCACCGCCGCGCCGAAACTGGTTCCTCAAACGGAAGGAAGGCGCCTGACGGATGCCCTCACTTGGGCTTCTTCGATCCCGTATACTTGTCGCGGAAGCGCCTACCCCAGCCTTCCCTAGTGGAGACCTCGTTGCGCTCTACGGCCAACGCATCGTCCGGCACGTCGCGAGTAATCACCGAGCCTGAGCCGATATAGGCTCCACTACCGATCTTTACCGGTGCAACCAATGAGGAGTTCGAACCAACGAAGGCACCGGCACCAATGATCGTCTTGCTCTTGTTGAATCCGTCATAGTTGCAAGTGATCGTCCCGGCCCCGATATTCGCCCCTGCGCCGATCTCGCTGTCCCCGATATAGGTCAGGTGGTTGACCTTTACTCCGGCCGCCAGCTTGGCCGCTTTGGTCTCCACGAAATTACCGATCCGAGCTCCCTCGCCCAACGAGGTACCCGGCCGGAGCCGTGCATAGGGGCCGACCGAGACCGCCTTGCCAATCTCAGCCTGCACGATGTGCGAGAAGGCGTGGATCACGGCTCCATCGGCGATACTGACGCCCGATCCGATGACCACATATTGCTCGATCGTCACGTCCTTGCCGAAGGTTGTATCGGCAGACAGATGCACCGTCTCCGGCGCAACGAGGGTGACGCCCGCATCGAGCGCCGCCCTGCGCAGCCTTGTCTGCATGATAGCCTCTGCCTCGGCGAGCTGTGTCTTGGTGTTGATGCCGCGCACTTCGTCCTCATCGGTCTCGATAACAATTGCCTTGAGGCTCATGCTGCGGACGATCTCGACAGCGTCCGTCAAATAATATTCGCCCTTGCTATTGGCGTTCCCGATCTTCTCGATCACCTCAAGCGCGGTCGTGCCGGCAAAAGCCATCACGCCGGCATTGCAGAGATCGATTCTCCGCTCGGCCTCGCTCGCATCCGCCTCTTCACGAATGGCCACCAATTGTCCGTCCGCAACCAGCAAGCGCCCGTAACCGCCCGGCGCCTTTGCACGAAAACCGAGCACCGCCAGGGCGGCACCGTCCTTGAGCGGTGCCCGCAGCCGCTCGAAAGTCTCCGACGAGATCAACGGCGTATCGCCGAACGCAATCAGTAGATCGTCTGCGCCCCTCGCGATGGCGTCCTTCGCAGCCAGCACCGCATGAGCCGTGCCGAGCCGTTCGTTCTGGACGAATGTCGTGGCATCGGCACGGATACGTGTCGCTTCGGCAGCGACATCCTCGCGATCCGGTCCGACCACGACCGCAAGCGCGGACCCCGCCCCTTGGGGCGCCGCCATGACGACATGGGCGAGCAGCGACTGGTTCGCCACCTGATGCAACACCTTCGGCAGTGACGATCGCATGCGCGTCCCCTCGCCGGCTGCGAGTACAATCGTAAGGCTGGTCCTGCCGGTCATCGCAAAGTCCTCGTTTCCGCTTCGCGGACGTCATAGCGGCTTTTCGCCGTCGCCGGAAATCGCTTTCCGCTGCGTCCGGCTTTCACGACGACCGGCTGGCGACGGTTTCCTGATAATGTTGGATTGTGATTCGGGGCGATGGGACGACGCAGACGTCGGATGGCTGACAAGCGCGACCAGTGGGCGGAGTCCTTTTCAGCCGAGCCGCAAGGCGGCTGGATGACGGGATTTCTCGCAGATGAAGAAAAAGGTGTCCGGCGTCTGATGTGGCGATTGGGATCTTGGGGCGTGGCTGCCGTTTGCGCGGTCGCGGTCGCTGTCCTTGCCGGCCGGTACGAGATTCAGTTGCGCAGTGATCAGTTCGCCATCGCCGATGCACAGAGCCGCCAGGAGCAGCAGCTCCACCGACTGACACGGGAAGCGCAGGTGGAGAACCGGCGGCTCTCCCAGGCCATCGACACCCTGAATAGCGACCGCGATCGCCTGTTCGCGCGCATGGCGTCGGTGGAACAAGGCCTGGAATCGGCCACCGGGTCGATCCTTGCCCGACCCGCCCTACCACCCCCGCCCCCGCGAGAGCCGCCGCCACAGGTCGCAGCGCCTGCGTCCCAGCCGTCACCGCCTCCATCCATATTGACGGAGCCGAAGACTGCTGCGACGCCGGCAGACCTTCCGACTCTGCCGATCAAGCCGCCCGAGAACTCACCACCCGACGCCACTGCAAAGGTGGTGATTGAGCCACCGTCCACACCGCGCACGGCGACGCCTGCCGCTTCCACGACGCCAAAATCCGACGACACAACTGGTTCGGAACCAGCCGCCGCAACAGCCGAGCCTCGATCCGTCGCACCGAAAGCGCTTGAACCGGCTCCTCCCGTGCAAACGGCTGCGATCGCCCTGGCGCCGGCCGAGGTGGCGACACCGGTCGCGCGGACCGACTTCGGAGTGGATATCGGCGGTGCCAACTCCGTCGATGGTCTGCGCGCAATCTGGCACGGCCTGTCGAAAACGCCGGCCCTGAACGGGCTGCACCCAATCATCGTGGTGCGCGAACGCAGGAATGGCCTCGGTATGCAGCTCCGTCTGGTGGTCGGGCCGCTCACCGACGCCGCCGCGGCCGCGCGCATTTGTGCGACCCTGGCAGAGAGCAAGCGCGCCTGCGAGACTTCGGTATTCGACGGTCAGCGCCTGGCTCTGAAGAACGAGGCCGCTTCGGTGGAGTCACCAGCGGCTTCGCCTCCGGCCGTCCCCAAACCGCCCCGGCCACCGCATCAGCGCCGAGTGGCACCGAAACCGGAACCGGCTCCCGCGCCGAAACCGGAACAGCGATCGGAGCACCCCCAGCCCAAGCCCGTCGAGGAAGCACAGATACAAGCGCCCAAACCGACGCCCTCGCTATCCACGATCCTCGGCTTTAGCCGAGAGTAAGATTGCTTGCACCGGGAACTGGTTGAAGAGAGAAGCTCAAGCAAATCCTCACGAGCATGAGTACGCGACTGCTTGCCGGCTTGTCCGCAGGCCCTAACCGCAGCATAGTCAGGACCATGAAAAAAGATCCCTTCCGCCTCAGCCCCTACGAAGTCCAGTGGTTACTCGTCGTCGGTTTCGCCACCGTCGGCTACGCGATCTACCTGCGTTACATGGCCATCGAAATGTCCACGGTAGCGCTGGCCTGCGATGCGGGGTCCCAGACCTTGCTGTGCAAGAGCAGGCTGGTAGCGACCTATCTGTTCAAGAATTCGGTGCTTGGCATCGCCGCGATCGTGATCGCGGCGCTCAATCTGCTCAGGCCCTCGATCGTGCTGATCACCGGCGCTGTCGTCGCCGCCGGTCTCGGCATCGTGCTCTACAACATCGCCCTGTCAGGTATCGCGATCGGCCTGCTCATCCTTGGATTTGCGCGGCCCGCGCCCGCCACAGCGTAATGGCGAAAAGTAGATAAACTGCACAAGTCCACAATGACTGCCAGTTATCCGGCCCCTCGTTGAACCCGATATAGACCAGCGAAGCCACCAGCAGACCGGCAAAGGTGGCTTCGGCGATCGGACGCGTCCCTTCAGCGCGCCGGTTCACCGTCATCAGACCGGCGAACGGCACCACCGCCATGGTCAGAGCGGCGAACGGGAAATCGCGATAGCGCGGATCGAACACGAAGCCGAGCGCGGTCTGTGCCGCGATCAGCGCGGTCACGATCAGGGTCAAGCCCAGCAGAACCGTGATGACATTCCGGTTCTGGTAGGGGCGCGGCCCCAGCAGTTCCAGGAATGTCGGCAGCGAACGCCCCGACATGGTCGCATAGGTGCAGAGCAGCGGCGACAGCACGCCGGCAGCCAGCAGAGCCCCCCACTGAATCCAGCGGCCGGTGCCATAACTTTCATAAAGCAGCTTGTCGACGGCAACGCCGAGCAAAGCGCCGGCGACAGTCGCCGAGACCGCCACCGTCAGCCACGCCGAGAATCGCGGCGACCAGGGTTTGCGGCGCAAGGTCAGCATTCCGGTCAAAAACACCAATACGCTCAGACCGAGGCCCAGGCCCATATGCAGCTTCCAGGCGGGATAGTTGCTGATCGGCACGCCCGCCGGATATTTCAGCGCACGCGCGTCGGCGTCATAGAGTCCCCAATATCCCCCCACGGTGCCCTCGAGATCGCGCTTCCATGGCTGATCATAGGCCTCGATCAGATTGACCCGAAAACCCTCGCGCTTGGCGAGATCGAGGATTTCCGACACCACCTGCGCCTGGTTGTCTCGGGACGGGAGGGCACCCTCACGCATGCGGCCGGCGCTCGGCCAGCCGGTCTCGCCAATCAGAATTTCTTTGCCCGGAAACGCCACAGCGACGCGCTTACGGATCGAATCCACGTGCGCTGCAGCATTCTTGGCGCGAATCGGGAGGTCTTCCCAGTAGGGCAGGATGTGGATGGTGACGAAGTCGATGGCGTCGTAGAGCTCGCGATTCTTCAGCCAGAACTCCCAGACATCGGCATAGGTCACCGGCAGCTTGCCGACCTGAGCCTTCATCGAGCGGATATTGCCGATCAGATCGGCGGCCGTCATTTCGCCGCGCAGCAGTACCTCGTTGCCCACCACGACGCCCGTAATGACGTTCGGATACTGCTTGGTCAGCTCGACCACCCCGGCGATCTGGGCAGCGTTCTTCAGGCGGTTGCTGCCGAGCCAGACGCCCTGCAGCACCTTGAGCCCGACCTTGGCCGCCAGCTCCGGCACCTGATCCAGACCGTTGTCGATGGAATAGGTGCGCACGCATTTCGAGATTTGCGCCAATTGCACCATGTCGGCAGCAATTTGTGCCGCGGGAATGATTGCGGTCGAGTTCAGCGGGGTCTGCTCGCCGCGAAATGGCGCATAGGACACGCATTCCAGCTTGGCGGCAGGGTCGATCGGGGCGCGCACGAGCGAGACCGGCGTGGCGAGCCACCACCACACCGCTGCGATCGTACCGAGTGAGATAAGGAGAAGCGCCAGCGGCGTGCGGTAGGAAATTGGTTCCGTCCTCCAGAAAACGTTCGTCGATTAGCTTGTCGGCGCCGATCTGCCAAGTGCGCGACAACCACGGTCGGGTGATTGCCCACTCTCTCTCGCCACGGAAATGAGACCAACTTCGGACGTTCTGGACAAAATTGAAAATGTCCGTCATGGGATTCACCTGAGGTCTTCGCCGTATTGGAGACCCATTTGCACGTCATGCCGCGACCCTGTCGGAAGGCTGACGGCCAACTTTGTCGGGGACTTTATGGGTCGACTGGTGTTCGGGTTCCAATCTGTAGTGATGCGCCGTCTGGCAACGTCGGCCTTCGCTGTCCTACTCGGTGCAAGTGCCGTGATCGCGCCGGTCACCATCGCTCTCGCCCAGGATCAAAAACCTGCGGCAAATGCGCCGACCACGCCCGCCGACGTCGCCCGCGAAGGCCAGAAGCGCGCCGACGAATTCGTCGAGGCAACTCAGGCGATCAACGGTCCCGCCGGCAATCCGGAATGCGTCTGGCTCGGCCGCCGCGTCGTTGTCCTGATGTGGCGCGACGATCTCGACACCGCCTTCCGCCATCTCGACCTTTATGACCGCTTCGGCTGTCCCGGCGGCCATGTGCAGGCGACCTTCCGCTGCCTCGTCAAGTTCGGCCCCGCGATCGACCCCAAGGTCGCGGACAGCCTCAACCGCCATGTCCATGCCTGCTGGATCAATCCAAACGCCACTCCGCAGCCGGCCGCATTGAGCCAGCCCGCGGCACCCGCGCCTGCTGCTCCGGCTGCCCAGTCTGCACCGACCGATGGCAAGCCGGACGCCAAACCGGCCGAGGCGCCTAAGTGAGCGCCAAGTAAGCTCGACGATACGGCGCACCGCCGCGTAAGCGCGGTGCGCATCCGAAACTGGTGCCGCCCTCAAAACGCCATGGCGGCAGTTGAGTTGTTGAATTCCGTGGCAGATGTTCTCTGCCCGTCGCCACTGGCCGGACCTCGGGGACAGGTCCGTACCCCGGCCCGCTTCGCCCCGTTATGGTTTCGTCGCGATGCGCGCTGTCGTCGCCGTTATATTGCTCGTCACTGCCCTTCATGCCGGCCTCTGGGCGCTGCTGCGCGAAAAGCAGGAGGCCCCCGACTTCAAGGGCATTGTCCCCAGCTACTCCTATGCACCGTTCGAGGGCACGGGACATCCTGACGTCGACAACATCCCGACCGTCGAGAAAGTGCGCGCCGACCTCCGCAAGCTCGCGACCATGACGCGGGCGATCCGTCTTTATTCGTCCACCGGCGGCGTCGAGATCGTACCGGCCATCGCCAATGAATTCGGCCTCAAGGTCACGCTCGGCGTCTGGATCGACAAGAATGTCGACCGCAACGAGCGCGAAATCGCTTCCGCCGTCGATCTTGCCAAAAAGAACCCCAACGTCATCGGGATCGTGGTCGGCAACGAAGTGCTGTATCGCGACGAACTGAAGATCGACGAACTGGTCGAATATATCCGGAAAGTGAAACGCCAGGTCAGCGTGCCCGTGACGACCGGTGAAATCTGGAACATCTGGCGCGACAATCCGCAGCTTGCGTCATCGGTGGACTTCATCGCGGCGCATATCCTGCCATACTGGGAAAACTTCACCGATACGCAGGCGGTCGATCAGGCCGTCTATCTCTACGGCCTGCTTCGCGAAACCTTTCCGGGCAAGCGCATCGTGATCGCCGAATTCGGCTGGCCCAGCGAAGGCTACAATCTGCGCCGCGCCGAGCCCGGTCCGTTCAAGCAGGCGGTAGTGCTCCGGAACTTCGTCACCCGCGCCGAAGCGATCGGCATGGACTACAACATCGTCGAAGCCATCGACCAGCCCTGGAAATTCTTCGAAGGCGGCGTCGGCCCCTATTGGGGCGTGCTCAACGCCAACCGCGAACCGAAATTCTCCTGGACCGGTCCGGTCGTGAACCCGGACTACTGGAAGAATGCCAGCCTCGCTTTGCTTGTCGGTGTTCTGCTGTCGCTGCCGATTTTGCAGATCGTCGCCCCCACGGTGATGCAGGCGCTGGTCCTGTCCATTGCCGCCAACGCCGTCGGCGCCTGGGCAGCGACCATCTTCGCCTATCAGCAGACCCACTATTTCGTCTGGGGCTCGGCCTTCGCGCTCACCCTCGGCTGCATCCTGTTGATCCCGCTGATCCTGATCGCGCTTGCCCGCATCGAGGAAATTGCGGCCATCGCCTTCGGCAAGAAGCCGCTGCGCCTGCTGACGCCGGAGCGCAGCGCGGCATTGTTCGCCGCCGCGGAGGCCGAACAGAAATATCCGAAAGTCTCGATCCACATCCCGGCCTATCGCGAACAGCCGGAGATGCTGAAGCTGACGCTGGATGCGGTGGCGGCGCTCGATTACCCGAATTTCGAATGCGTGGTGATCATCAACAACACGCCTGATCCCGCCTACTGGCAGCCGATCCAGGATCACTGCCGCATGCTCGGCGAGCGCTTCATCTTCATCAATGCGGAGAAGGTCCAGGGTTTCAAGGCCGGCGCGCTGCGCATTGCCATGGACCGCACCGCGGCGGACGCCGAAGTGATCGGCGTGATCGACGCCGACTACGTGGTGACGCCGAACTGGCTGCGCGACCTCGTCCCAGCCTTCAACGATCCCCGCGTCGGCCTCGTGCAGGCGCCGCAGGATCATCGCGACGAAGATACGTCGCTGATGCACTACATCATGAACGGCGAATATGCCGGCTTCTTCGATATCGGCATGGTCCAGCGCAACGAGGCCAATGCCATCATCGTCCACGGCACCATGTGCCTGATCCGCCGCGAGGCGATGGACATGGCGGGCGGCTGGGCCGGCGACACCATTTGCGAGGATAGCGATCTCGGCCTCGCGATCATGCAGCATGGCTGGCTGACGCATTACACCAAGGAGCGTTACGGCTACGGCGTGCTGCCCGACACCTATGAGGCGTTCCGCAAGCAGCGCCATCGCTGGGCCTATGGCGGTTTCCAGATCATCAAGAAGCACTGGCGCCGCTTCCTGCCCGGCGCGAGCCGCATGACCCAGGATCAGAAGCGCGAATTCGGCATCGGCTGGCTGAACTGGCTCGGGGCCGAAAGCCTCGGCGTGGTGGTGGCGATCCTCAACATCGTCTGGGTGCCGATCATCGCCTTCGCCGGCATCGCCATTCCCGACAAGATCCTGACCCTGCCGATCATCGCATCCTTTGTGATCTCGCTGGCGCACTTCCTGATCCTGTATCGCCTGCGCGTGAAGATCGGCCTGTGGCAGATGCTCGGCGCCATGATCGCCGCGATGTCGGTGCAATGGACGGTGTCGCGGGCCGTCGCCGATGGCCTGATCAAGGACCACCTGCCCTTCACCGTCACCTCGAAGGGCGGCAAATCGCGGAGCTCGATCGAATTCCAGGCCTTCTGGGAAGCGGTCATCGGCGTGCTGCTGCTGATCAGTTCCGGCGTGCTGGTGTTCGCCAACAACGACAAGCAGGTCACGGAAATCTACATTTTCGCCGCCGTCCTGGTGCTGCAGAGCCTGCCGTTCCTGTCCGCCGTGGCGATCGCGATCCTGGAGAATTCCCGCGCCAACCGGTTCGAATGGTGGACAAACACAACGATCCGCACCGCTGAACTGATCGGCCTGCGTCCGGTGCAGATGCCCCAGCTCGACATGAACCGGCCTGAGGCCCAGCGCGAGGCGCGCTGACCGCAGGGCAGTTCATGTCCATAACCCGCAGGCTCGCCCTTGACCCCGGCGGGCCCGCCTTTTACACAGCCGGTCAACGCGACACGCTGCATTGCGGCCAATGTCGCGGCCGTGGCCGACCGGCCTTCCGCGCTCCTTGAGGGCGGAACTTCCGGCAAGCCTCTCTTCAGCGGCATCTTCGGGCGGGTAGCTCAGCGGTAGAGCATTCGACTTTTAATCGACTGGTCATGGGTTCGATCCCCATCCCGCCCACCACAACTTCATGAATTTCCGGACGAATTCCGCTACTCTAACTGGTAAAAACTTATCGGGGCCGCAGCCCTCGCCCCCGCGTTCGCCCATATCCGATCAGCGCACAGACAACGATGCCGGCGGCTAGGCTCGTATGGCCGCTGAACATCACGAGACCGAGACCCCACCCGTGCTGAGCGACAAGGATACCCAGCGCGCCCAGTAGCGCGGCGATACCGACGAGGCGCAACATCCGCGTCGTGGCGGATCGTAGCGTCCGGCCGAACAGATCGCGCTGCTGGCGGTTCGTGGCACCTGCCAATGCAGTGAAGCCGGCGACGCTCAGCAGGAAGGCAAAGAGATGGCTCACTCCGCCGCCCCGCCCGATGCGACGGCCACCGCTGGTTGCTGGTGCGCTTTGCGCCCGGCCAGCACCTTGACTTGATGTCGTGCGGTGCGGATCGCCAATACGGCATGCAGCGCGGCCAGCACCCAGCACATCAGATCAATGCCCGCGAACACCCAGTCGCCCTGCGCAAGGCTATGCCAGAGCGGACGCTGCGTCGTCATGGCGTTGAGCAGCGGCAGCAGGAACAGCAATGCCGACGCCGCCCAGAGCTGCTCGACCCAGGCGGCCTTCACTGGACGCGCAAGCGCATGCAGCAAAGCCGCGGCCCAGACCATGAAGAACAGATCGATCTCCCAGTTGGAACGCCCTGCCAGCGTGGTCGGCAGCAGGCGGTTGCCCCACATGAAGGCGGTCATAGCGATCGACAGGCCGGCGATGCTCGCAATGTTCAGCCGCTCCACGAGGCGGAAGCCGAAATAGGGACGCTGCGGATCGGGCAGCTTCTGCCTGCGCTTCACCGTCCACATCACGAGCCCCGTGCCGACCATGGCCGTGCCCGTGAAACTGACGATGAAGTAAAGCCAGCGGGTGACGGTGTCGCTGAAGCGCCCGAGATGCAGCGCATAGAGAACGCCGCGCGTCTCCGCCGCGGCTCCCACCTGGTCGCGGACCGACAGCAGTTTGCCGGTCGTTCCGTCGAATTCCATGTATTGCGGACTCATGGAGACGCGGCCGGAATCGCCGCGTATCGCGATCACGCGGGCTGCGGCATCGCCGGGATGCGTGGCATTGACGCGGCCGACATTATCGTGCCCCCAGCGTTCCTGCGCCTGACGCACCATGTCCGTGACCGATGCCAGCGGGACCTTCTGGCCGGTGGCCTTGCCCGGCTGCGCGAATGCGCTGATCTCCGCCTGCATCTGCTGACGCTCGGCCGTCGTCTTGATCGCCACCTGCCCGCCCCATGGCATGTACATCGCCATCAGCGTCACCAGGCCGGTATAAGTGATCATCGCATGGAACGGCAGGCCGAACACCGACAGCGCATTGTGGGCGTCGAGCCATGACCGCTGTCCCTTGCCCCAGCGGAAAGTGAAGAAGTCGACGAAGATCTTCTTGTGCGTGATGACGCCGCTGATGATGGCGATCAGCATGAACATCGCGGCGACGCCAGCGAGCCACCTGCCCCACAATACGGGCATGTAGTGGAACTGGAAATGAAAGCGGTAGAAGAAATCGCCGCCCAGCGTATCGCGTGCATTCACGCGCTCGCCCGTAGCCGGATCGAAATGGCCCTCGGCGAAGCCGCGTTGTCCGGGCTCGCGGGTCGTCGTACGCCAGAACGCATAGGCGCTGTTGTTGCGGGCATCGGGCAGACGAACGCTCCACTGCGAAGTGCCCGGCGCGATCCTGTCGAACGTATCGGCGACGCGCTGCGCCACCACGGCGGGATCGGGCAATTCGACGAGACGCGCCAGCTCCGGCCGCGCCCATTGCGACAGCTCGTCCTTGAAATAGGAGACGGTGCCGGTGAGGAACATCGCATAGAGCACCCATCCGAGCAGAAGGCCCACCCAGGTGTGCAGATCCGACATGCTCTGCCGGATGCCGCGACCTGCAACTTGCCGATCACTCTCCACCGTCATGCCGCGGACCTCGTCAGGAAACGGACCACGCCGCGAGCCCCAGCGGCACCGCGACAACGATCAGGCCGGTCCAGGCCTTCAACGCACTGCGGACCGCAAATACCCAGATCACGGCGACGGCATAGACAAGAAAACTCGCCAGCGTGCCGGCGATCACCGCCTGGACCTTGTCCATCGGCAATGCGAGCACGGCGATACTGCTCAGCGCAGCCAGTGCATAGCCACCGAACAGCGCAGCGACGATGCGCGAGATCAGCGGGCCGGTGGCAAGAAGGCGATGAACAAGGATGCTCATCTCGCCGGCGATGGCTTGGCTGCCGGGCCAGCAGGAATCGGAGCGAGACCGTTGGCGTTCAGATAGGTCACCGTGGTGGCGTAGCTCACCGCATCGTATTTCTCAGCGCCATTCGTCCCCGTACGTTCGCCTGCCGTGCGATCATTGAAACTGACCTCAGCCACGTAGGTGCCTTTCCAAGGCATGTCGAACTTCACCACGCCCTGCTCGTCAGTATGCGCTTCCTTCGACCATCCGGACTGCGTCACCAGCGTGACCTTGGTCTTGGCTTTGGGCTGCTCCTTGAAGAACAGTTTGAACTCGCCGTCCTGACCGGTCGGCACGAGGTCGAGAACGAGCTTCGGCCTCTGCGCGGCAAAGCCGGTGATGTAACGCGCAGCCGGATAGTACCAGCCAGTGATCTGCTTATCCTGCTGCTTGGTCGTATAGAGCGGATAGCTCGCATCCTCTGCCACGATGCTGTCGCCGGACGCTGCCTTGAACGGCAGCGTGAAGCCGCTTGCAGTCTTGGTCGCCTCCGCCTTCTGCTCACCTTTGGCAGACACGAGCGCCCCGGCCACCTTTACAAATTTGTCGAGCAGGCCCGGCGATGCCTCGCGTAGATTCTCGCCGAATTCGCCGAACCGCACGACAGCGTTCTGATCATCGGCTTGTTCGATCCAGATCTGGTGCGCCTGCGCGGAAGTCATAGCGCCAAGCATGGCGACAATGGCGATGGAGAACTTCTTCATAACGAACCTCGATTAAGCCTGACGAACACGCGGTCCGGCGCGGGTGACATCGCAATACGACATCATACGCGCCGGACGATCTTGCTTCCCGTATCGTTAAGACCGATCAGAAATCGAACGCAGCAGACAGGATATAAGTGCGCGGCGAACCGACCGTGACGAAGGTGCCAGTGGAGAGCCAATAATTTGCGCCGCCGACATTCTCGATATTCGCGCGGAAAGTAACCGGCTTGCCCGTGAGTGCCGTGGTCGTATAGCGCGCACCGATATCGACACGGGTCCAGTCGTCATAGCGCAGTAGATTGGCACTAGTGAGATAGGCGCCGGACGTGTAGATCACGCGGCCATTGAAGGCGAGCCCGGAGACCCACGGCGCATCCCAGTCAAGGCCAGCAGAGAACGTCTTGTCCGGCACGCCCGCGGCATCCTTACCGATTTCGGAAGCCGTCGAGGACTTCGTGATTTCCGGACGCAGGAACATCGCGCTGACCATGCCGCGCAAGCCAGGCGCTAACAAACCGTAAGCATTCAATTCCAAACCGCGGTTTCGTTGCTCACCATCATAGGCGCGAACGAAGGCGGGCGTCGTCACAAGATTCGGACGCATGATCTGGAACACCGCCGCGGTCGTGGTGATGGTACCCCAATCAACCTTCACGCCAGCTTCCTGTTGCTTCGACTTATAGGGCGCAAGTACTTCGCCCTGGTTCACGAAGCCCTGCCCAATTGGGACAACAGTTCCCTGACTCAATCCTTCAGCATAGTTCACATACAGTGAGACATTTTCCAAAGGCTTCACAACGAGGCCAGCAAGTGGCGTCGTCGCTGCAGCATCATAGGTTCCGGTCTGCGCGCCAGTGAGGTAGTTATACGAATCCTGCCTCACCATCTGGTGCCGCGCACCAATGGTTAGAAGAACACGTTCGTTGAGGACAGACAGCCTATCTGACACCGCAACGCTACTAAGCGTGATGTCAGAGCTTCGTCCTTGCGGCGGACGTCCCGCTGCAATGGTTGGCAGTGGCGACGGGTTGTAGATGTTAGACAGCACATAGGCCGGCGTTGGATTTTGCAGCGAGGTGACGTAGCCGTAGCCGGACTCCTGATTGAATCCGGTATAGGCGACGTTCACAGCATGACTGATGGGCCCGGTATTGAAGCGCGACCGGAGCCCCACATTGCCGCTGACTGCCTTGCTGTAAAAATCATAATAGGCGTTGTAGGCGGCGAACCGTCCGAACTGGTCCAAACCGGAGCTCACGCCGGCCACGCGCGAGTCAGCAAGATTTTGTGCGCCGTTGCCGTCGCGATAGCCAACACCGGCATAGGCGGTGAGCCAATCGGTGACATCGTATTCGAGCCCAGATGCGATGGTGTTGTCCCGCTGCACCAGATTGATGTTCGGATACCAGGTGCTACGCGAATCGGGCGGCGCAGGAATGAACGGCACTGTGGTCTGAATTGTCATCTGCGGACGAGAATTTTTGGTGTCGTCATTCTGCGAGATGGCATCAAAGGTCCAACGCAGCCGATCGCCGCGGTAGTCAAGCGACAGGGCAGCGAGACCCGACCGCCAGTTCCCCCCGTCGATGGACGCCTCGCCATTGCGACCGACGCCGTTGAAGCGAACGCCCCATTCGTTGTTATCGCCATAGCGCCGGCTGGCTTCGAGATGCACGCCGTAATTGCCAGCACTCATGAAGAAAGGCGTGATCCGCGCGAACGGCACATCGGTGGCGCGCTTGGTGACGATGTTGATGCTGCCACCAACACTGCCCCCTGGCGGCATACCGTTGACGAACGCGCCCGGCCCCTTGAGCAACTCGATGCGTTCAGTGATCTGAGCGGGGACGTGATTAGGAGCCGCTAGTCCATAGAGACCGTTGAGGCCGACGTCGCCGGGGCCGACCTGAAATCCACGGATCTGAAACGTATCGTCAAAACCGTTCGCCCCTTGGGTCACGCGAACTGACGCATCGTTGATCAGCGTATCGGCTGCGGTGCGCGCCTGCTGATTCTCGATCAGCTGGGAAGTGTAGTTCACCGTGCTGAAGGGCACATTCATCGCGCTCTGGCTGCCGAGCAGGCCGAGCGTGCCGCCGGTGGCAACCTGACCACCTGCATAGGCCGGCGCCGGCGCGCCGATGGTGCGGGTCGATCCGACCGTGGAGATCGGTATCATCGGCTGCTGCTCGACAGGCTGACGCCGCGCGACACGGGTCGCACGCTGAGGCGCTGTACGTGTGCGGACAGTGGCCGCAGGACGCGCGCGCTGCTGGGGCGCATCAATGGCAACCGGCGGCAGCACATTCGGCTGCGCGCTTTGCGCGTTCACTCGCGACGTTCCCGCGCCATTCAAACACAGCGCAACGACGCTCGTCGCTGCGCCGACAAACAGACGATTCTTATAGTTCTGATAGATGGTCACAAACGCCCCCAGTGACATGACTGGGGTGGGTGACTAGGTAATCGTCGGCACCGAGGCAACGAAACCGATTTAGAATCTATTGACGTACGGGAATAAGCACATCGCCGCTTGGCGCTGGAATCGCGTCTATTCCGAATGAATCACGAGAGGACACCGAACGAATTGCGACGCTTTGACACGCCTTGGTTTCGACTTTGCCTCGACCATCTCGGCAAGCTGGTGTTGTGACAACGACGACCTGCAAGTATCGCGTCAACCTGTGTCCAGCTGGAAAAGCCGCTTGCTTGCCAAGATATTGATCTTGCGTTGATGACAGAAACCCTGCCAAGACCGTCATCGACATACCCGCCTCTGACCACCGGACCACATCCATGCGAATTACTCTCGTCGGCTCCCGCCACTTTGGCGTCACCACGCTCGACATGCTCAAGAGCCACAAGGTGGAGATCGTCAGCGTCGTCGTCGCCGATGCCGAGGATCGTCTGGCTGCCGCGGCGAAGGCCGCAGGCATTCCGGTCACCGTTCAGGCGAATCCCAAGCTCGTTGTCGCCTCCGAAATTCCCGACGGCACCGACCTGATCATCACGGCTCACAGCCATGCCCGTATCGGCCAGGATGCGCTGGACAAGGCCAAACTCGGCGGCATCGGCTACCATCCCTCGTTGCTGCCCCGTCACCGGGGAATCGCAGCGGTGGAATGGACGATCAAGGAGGGCGATCCCATCGCCGGCGGTACCGTGTACCACCTGGCCGACGTCATGGATGGCGGCGCCATCGCCGCCCAGGAATTCTGTTTCGTGAGAAAAGGCGAAACCGCCCGTGAACTGTGGGAGCGCGCCCTCGCCCCGCTCGGCTACAAGCTGCTCGGTGAAGTCGTCGATTATGCTATTGCGAACAATAGCTTACCTGCCACCTATCAAGATGAGCAGTTCGCCACCAAGGCACCCAAGCTTCACTGATTTGTCGGACTGAACGAAAATATTACCTTCGGCCGGGAACGACCGCGGGGGAAGGTACGTTGCATCGACATAGGTGCTATGGCTTCATTGCGCGCCGCACAAACTTTGGACACATTAGGCTCCAATAACGCGGGTTATCACAATATCTCAAGGATTTGATTCAATGCGTTTCGACCGCATGCGCGTGTTCCTGTCCGCCTCCGTGCTGGCCGGTGCCACGTTTGCCGCCATTGCCCCCGCATCCGCCCAGCACCCTTATGATGGTCTTTGGAACGTCACCATTTTCACGCAGTCCGGCAGCTGCGACCGCACGGCCAGCTATCCGCTGACGGTGACCGATGGGCGGGTGTCCGCTCCCGGCGCCGAAGTCTCCGGCAAGATTGCAACCTCGGGCGTCGTCCGGGTTTCGATCGGCCCGGCATTCGCCAATGGCCAGCTCACCGGCAATGCCGGTTCCGGCAAATGGAATGGCGCTTCGAACGGCGTCCCCTGCAGCGGGCGTTGGGAAGCTTCTCGTCAATAAACCGCAGCCAGGAAACGCTCCTATGAAAGTCGCCTCGATCTTCCCGCGCGGTCTCGGCCGGACCGCTGTCGTTGCCGCCGCCCTCGCGGTGCCGCCGATCGCGGCTTTAGCACAGTCTGCGCCGTTTGCCGGCATGGCAGGCGTGTGGTCCGGTCAGGGCAACATCTCGCTCGACGGCGGCGCCAAGGAGCGGATCCGCTGCAAGGCCACCTATGCCGTCTCAAACGACGGCAACGGCCTGAACCAGTCCCTGCTCTGCGCCAGCGACAGCTACAAGTTCGAGCTGAAGAGCAATGTGCAGGCCAAGGGCCACCAGCTCACCGGTCAGTGGTCCGAGACCACCCGCAATGTCAGCGGCGAGCTGTCGGGCACCTCCAGCGCCGGCAAATTCAATGTCAATGTCTCGGCGCCTGGTTTCGACGCCAAGCTGACCCTGACCACCACAGGCAACAAACAGGCCGTCTCGATCTCGTCCGACGGCCAGTTCAAAGGTGTGAACATCACGCTGAATCGCAGCTGAGTTCACGCGTATACGAATTCGGGGCCCCGGCCGCGCGTGCGCTGCCGGGGTTTTGTTTTGCGCGCATCGCTGATGCGCCGTTTCCGTACGTTGCAAAGGGATAGCCTCGACGATACTGCATCCAAGGCGAACGCCGGACATAGCGGCGGGCCAAGCAGGAAACGTTCGCGTCCATGACTTCATACCCTCCGTCGATCTTTCGCGCCGCGCTATGGATGTCCGGCTGGCTGCTGCTGATGCTGTTCGTCGCCATCGGCGGACGCGAGACGCTGCGCGATCTCAACGTCTTTCAGGTCATGGAAATCCGCTCGCTGTTCGGCTTCGTCTTCCTGATCCCGATCATCCTGATGAACGACGGGTTCGGCACGATGCAGACGGCCCGCCCGCTCGCCCATGTCACACGCAACCTCGTACATTATGGAGCACAGCTCGGCTGGTTCTACGCACTGACGCTGATCCCGCTCAGCCAGCTTGTCTCCATCGAATTCACCATGCCGATCTGGATCGCCATCATGGCTGCGATCTTTCTCGGCGAACGTATCACGCCGTGGAAGGTGGTTGCCATCGTACTCGGCCTGATCGGCGTGATCGTCATCGTGCGCCCCGCCACCGGTGAGCTGAACGTCGGGCAATTGATCTCTCTCGCCTCGGCCTTCGGGTTCGGCATCTCCGTGACCTTGATCAAGTCGCTGACCCGCACCGACAGCGCGCTCAAGATCATCTTCTGGATGATCGTCGTACAATCCGTGGCCGGCCTCGTTCCCGCGATATCGGTCTGGCAGTGGCCATCCGCCTATGTGTGGTTCTGGCTGGTCGTGGTCGGATTCTGCGGTACGTTCTCTCATTTCTGCATGGCGCGCGCGATGCTCTATGCGGATGCGACAGTGGTGGTCCCGATGGACTTTCTGCGCGTACCGCTCAGCGCCACCATCGGATGGTTACTCTATTCCGAACAACTCGATATGCTCACGCTGCTCGGCGCCGCCCTCATTCTCGCCGGCAATGCTTTGAACCTGCGCGCTCCCGCGCCTGTTCCCCTGCGCACAAGCGCCTGAGTTCCATCTTCGATTTTATTCGCACAATGCGCGTACCGACATTTTAGCCGTTGCGCGTAGTTGGTAATTTGTCCCGAGCCAATCGGTCGCCGACCGGATTCGATGGGGGAGATTTGCCGTGCGCCAGCTCGTATTCGCTTTGTCCGCGCTGTCCGTCGTTTTTAGCGCCGATGCAGCGCTTGCCGATAAACGTGTCGCGTTCGTCGTCGGCAACGGCGCTTACAAGAACGTCGATCCGTTGCCGAACCCACCCATCGACGCCAAGGCGATGGCGAGCACGCTGCGCAATGTCGGCTTCGAGGTGATCGAGGGCTCCAACCTCACCCGCGACGGCATGACCGAGCGCCTGCTGGAATTCGGCCGCAAGGCGCAGGGCGCGGATGTCGCACTTTTCTTCTATGCCGGCCATGGCATCTCGGTGAACAACATCAACTACCTGCTGCCCATCGACGCCAATCTGAAATCGGAGATGGACGTCAAGCTCGGCGCAGCCATCAATGTCGAGACGACGCTCGAGCAGACCATGGGCGACGCCAAGGTCAAGTTGGTGTTCCTCGATGCCTGCCGCGACAATCCGTTCGCCGCCAAGATCCGCTCGAGCGGATCAGCCACGCGCAGCGTCGCGGTGTCGTCCGGCCTTGCCGAGATGAAGTCGGGCGAAGGCACGCTGATCGCCTTCGCCACCAGTCCCGGCCAGACCGCGCTCGACGGCAAGAGCGGCGGCAACAGCCCGTTCACGCGTGCGCTGCTGAACAACATCACCGCCCCCGGCGCCGAGATCCAGCAGGCCATGACCAAGGTCCGCGCGCAGGTGCAGGACGAGACCAACAAGGGCCAGCTGCCCTGGGGGCACACCAATCTGATCGGCGCCGTCTACCTCAATCCCGACATCCAGACGCAGGTTCAGGTTGCGGCCGCCAGCCCGACGGCGACCATGCCGGCGGCCGGCTCCGACGTCGAGCTCGAGTTCTGGCGCTCCATCAAGGATTCCAATCGTCCCGAAGAGCTCAACGCCTATATCACCATGTATCCGAACGGTCAGTTCAAGCCGCTTGCCCTCGCGCGCATCGCCGCGCTGCAGGAGGCCGGAACTGCGCCGCGCAACGCAGCGCCGGGCACCGACAAAGCCGTCTTCACCGAACAGTCCAACCAGCTCACCGAGGACAAGATTGGCCTCAATCAGGCCAAACGCCGCGATGTCCAGCGCCGCCTCAACGCCCTCGGCTTCGACACCAAGGCCACCGGCAGCTTCGATGCGGGCACGCGCGGCGTGATCACGCGCTGGCAGGCCGCACGCGGCTATCCGACCTCGGGTTATCTCAACAAGGCGCAGCACGTGGCCCTGCTTGCCGAACCCGTCACGCTGGCAGAGGAACCGGTCGTTGCCCCCGCTCCGAAGCCCGTGCGCCGTCAAGTGCAGCAGGCTTACGAAGAGGCACCGCCGGTCGCCCGGCGTCAGCCGGCTCCTGCTGCACCCGCGGTGGACCCCGCACTGCCCGGCCGCTTCATCGGCGGCGTCGTCGGCGGCTTCCTCAACCGCTAGGGCCGTCCACGCCGGCGTCCGGCCTGTCGAGAAGACCGGCGCTGGCGTTTTTCTTTGATCGGCCTCGTATTACTTGCCTGCGGCTTTGCGCAGCGCATCGTTAATGCGGTCCTGCCAACCGGGGCCGGATTCCTGAAAATATTCCAGAACATCCTGATCGATCCGCAGCGACACCAGTTCGCGGACACCGGGAACGGCTGCTTTCTTGACTGGTGCCTCGACCACGGGCGCGGTGGCCTTCTTGAAGGCCGCCTCGGCCTCGCTACGAGCATCCTTGGGGCGGCGTGGTGACTGGGCCATGACGGGCAATCCTTACACGGTGTGCTGTATTTTAAGAACTAAGACCAGGCTCAGATAATTACCAGCCGATAAGACGCATCGAGGCCGCTGCCGGACTGCCGCAATGAACGTATCGTCGTGCGTGATCCGGTCGGTAACAGAACCTGCAGATTTGAATGCTACATGATGAAGCCGTGGCACTGCGTCGCAACGGCCCGTCTCGGCTCACCGCTGCATCGCAAAAACGCGATTGGAATATCACCAGATCAACGCATTTGTGTTGCGACAAGGTCAAACAAATCGGTTCTGGTCGGGCAGATCAGGATAATCTCATCACGGATCAACTCAGATGGTGAAGGAGGTCTCGATGTCAGCATCCGCTGAAATCCGTACGACCAAGACGTCCCATCAGAAATCGCCGGGCTCGCCGCCGCGCGGGGTTGATCTCCCGACCTGCCCGGTCTGCGCGGACAGCATGATTGCCGCGGAGTCGTCGGCGTTCCTCGCCGACAACGTGGTCAGCTATCTGTGGACCTGCGACACCTGCGGCTACGGCTTCGTCACCAATCATACTGTGAAAAAGAAGGCCTCTGGTTGTTGATGCCGGCTAGTGTGTCCACCGCGGTTTTTCTTTGTCCACAAAATCACCTCTGGGATGTCCATTCGCTTGCCATCGACTACTTCACAGAAGCTAGTGCGGAATGCGCAGCGGGTACGTCAGAAAGTCAAACCCGCCGAAGCGGCGGGTTTACGAGCTCTATGAGTTCATTGTGAACGCGGATGTTCGTCCGATTTTTGCCGCCCGTCCTCGACACCTCTCTCCAATGCGCCGCGAGAATGTCGTCGGTGGGCGATAGCTGATCGATTCAGCGTTGGTCGCTGCACATGACCGTCCAGAACCAGGTGCGGCCCGACGAGGCACGTGCGCTCTACAAAACGCTTGAGAGCGAATTCAACCGCCGTGATGGCTCCGCAACCGGTTTCCTAGTTTGGGCATACATCGGGGTCCGTGGAAGCTCAGACGTCGCTTGCCGTTTTCTAACGACGACTAGGTTCACTGAATTAAAGCGCACCGAGAGGTGTACGGAATTGGACAGACACGCGTTCGTCAGTGGTTCAAAGCGTTCACCAAAACGGGCTATAGTAACGAGCGGAGTATGTGAGGGCTGGTAGCACGCTGGACTTCCGCGGCCTAATGGCGTTCGCACGGTATGACGAGTGCGAATTCGTGATGCGTACGATCCTGATCGACGATCAGGCGGAGAACCTGGCCTTCACACATTGCTCGTTCGAGGACTGCAACATTTCCGAGCTCCGGCCCGACGAGAACAGGGCATTCATAGCCGAAGACAATATCTTCAAACTCCCGATCGAGGACCGCAAGGCTGATTTCGACAAGCACCTCACGGAGGCTCTGTCGAGCCGACTTTGATTAACTCACCGGGGGCTACATCGCGTTTCAATCGATGTTCAATTCAGCAATGATAGCGACCTTCCGCATCTTCTTCTCGAGAGCGGAAATTCCATCTGCAAGTTCGGCGATCAATACCTCTCCGAGTTCGGCATGAACCAAAGCCTGCAGCCGATCTCGTTGCTTTGACGCTTGCTTCATCCGTTCGCGACAATCGTCCGTCAACGACAGTATCACGATCCGTCGGTCATCCCGCGACTGTTTCCTCTTAATCAGTCCCTCTGCCTGCAAGGTTCTAGTCTGAGACGAGACAAACGACGGATCGACGCACATCTTACTGGCAACGTCCTTGACCGAAATCCCGCAACCTCCGTTCATCGTTTCCAGTATTGTCAAAATCGCCCATTGCGGCCCGGATACGCCGACTTTCTGACCGAGCAGATCGCCGATCCTTGAGATCGATGCGTTGATCGATATGAGATTGAAAATCTCGTCAAATCCGTGGCTCACTGGCTCATTGTCTGGACTGGTTATTTGCATCTTGATAACGGTTGTCCTTCAGCAACTTGTTTCATGAACTCCGTGATAGGGGCGATCTATGACGGAGATGACGCCCTCGCCACGCCGCGTCCACCGACGAACGGGAATGTGCACCCGACCGGAGTAATGACTGCCGCGACCAGATACGCCATCGAATAATTCCCGAAGTATTGGCGTAGGTGGCCAATCAATGCTGGTCGTAGCGACGTTGAGAGTTGGATCACGGTGGCAGCCGTTCCGAAGACGGCCGCTATCTCGCTCTTCAACCTCGGTCTCACCATGGGACAAAAGACTGCTCGAGTGCGGAAGGACCTTGATGCTCGCGGCGTGAAACCAGCACAAGAACTGCTAGGATTCGATGCAATCCTCTACCGTAGGTCGGACATCAAATCCCTAGCATAGGGAGCATTGCAAACGTAAAGCTCCCTAATCAGGGAGCTTTTTAGGCCTCGCGTCGTCAAAATGGACACACTAGGCGTGTATCCACGGACAAATGGTCGGAATCCCGAAATGAAAAGTGCGGAAAATCAAGGTTTTGAGGTGTCCAGTGCACACACCTCGGTTTTCTCGACACCAGTTGTTGATCCTGGGCTAGTGTGTCCATCCCGCACTTTTGTGTCCAAAAATTCGTGATCTGGTTGACCATTGCTGTCTCAGTAAGTCGCCCGACCTCCCGAGAGATCGAAGACCGCTCCTGTACTGAAGGAACACTCCTCGCTGGTGAGCCAACACACCATGGACGCAACCTCCTCCAAGGTGCCGAACCGCCCTTGGGGAATCTTCGACAGCATGAAGTCGATATGTTGCTGGGTCATCTGATCAAACAGCGGGGTCTTGATCGCCGCCGGTGTCACGCAATTGACCCTGATGCCACTCTTGGCGGTTTCCTTGCCAAGTGACTTCGTCAAGCCGATCACGGCAGCCTTTGAAGCGCTATAGGCGGACGCATTCGGGTTGCCCTCCTTACCAGCGATCGATGCGATGTTGACGATACGCCCGTAGTCGTTCTTCTCCATCGCGCGAACCGCGGCACGATTGACGAAAAACGTGCCGTTGACATTGATGTCGAACACTCGCCGCCAGTCTTCCGCCGGATAGTCGCGCAGGGGCGTGTTCGGCCCCGTGATGCCCGCGCTGGACACGACGATATCAAGCTTCGCGCCCAAGGCGGCGATCGACCGCTTCATACCGACTTCGACATCCCGTTCAGACGAGATGTCGATCTTTTCTATATGTGCTCCGTCGAGTTCTGCTGCAGCCCGCTCAATGGCGTCACTGACATCCCACATCGCGACTTTTGCGCCTTCGGCAACGAGACGCCGCGCGACCTCCTTGCCAATTCCGGACGCCGCTCCGGTCACGATGGCGGTGCGGCCCGCGAACCTACGTTGCGCGAAATTCATCGAACCCCGGCTCCGTCCTTGGACCACGCGACCACCTTTTGACGCTGAACTCCGAGCTTCTCGATGCCAACGGTCATCGTGTCGCCGGGCTTCAGGTAGATCGGGGTGGGCTTGATGCCCATTCCGACACCCGGCGGGGTGCCGGTCGCAATCACATCGCCGGGCAAGAGCGTCATAAAGCGGCTGACATAGCTGACGATCTCGGCGCAATTGAAGATCATCGTGCGCGTATTGCCCATCTGCATACGGCGGTCATTCACGTCGAGCCACAGATCGAGCGCCTGTACGTCTCCTACCTCATCCTTGGTGACCAGCCATGGACCGACGGGACCGAAGGTGTCGCAACCCTTGCCTTTGTCCCAAGTGCCGCCGCGCTCCATCTGGTATTCGCGCTCACTGACATCGTTCACGACGCAGTATCCTGCCACGTAGGAGAGCGCATTCTCCGGCGGGACATAGGTCGCCTTGGTGCCAATGACGATGCCAAGCTCGACCTCCCAGTCGGATTTCTGCGAAGCTTGGGGGAGCATCACGTCGTCATTCGGTCCGGATAGTGAGGTAATTGCCTTCTGAAAGACGATGGGCTCCGACGGGACCGGAAGACCAGCCTCGGCCGCATGGTCGGAATAGTTGAGGCCGATCGCGACGAATTTGCCAATTCCGGAAATGGGAACGCCAAAGCGTTGAGGGCCTGTCACCTGCGGCAGGGCCGATATCGAGACTTCCGCGATCGCCTTCAAAGACGCCGGAGACAATGTCGCCGGACCAATATCCGGCACTACCGATGACAGGTCGCGCAGCACGCCGTCGTTGCCAACCAAGCCGGGCTTTTCCGCGCCCGGCTGTCCAAATCTCACAAGTTTCATGTGGCTCTCTTCTATTTTTCGATCAGGCGAAACGGGCGCTCACCGAGCCTAATCCCTCGATACTCGCCTGGAATACGTCGCCGGAATTCGCCGGAACCATTGGGCCAAGCGCTCCGGACAGAACGATGTCTCCTGCACGCAGCGGACGGCCTCGCTTTCCCAGTTCAGCAGCGAGCCATGCCACCGCATTAAGAGGGTTATCGAGACAGGCCGCGCCCTTGCCTTCCGACGCAACGTCGCCATTGCGCGTCATCTTCATCGTGACTTCGCGAAGGTTGAGGTCACCCAATGGGCGTTTGTCCTGTCCGAGAACGAACAGAGCCGACGAAGCATTGTCCGCGATCGTATCGTAAATCGAGATTTCCCAGTTGCGGATGCGGCTGCCGACGATCTCGAGTGCAGGCATCACGAATGCCGTTGCATCAAAAATCTCCTTTGCCGTCGGATTGGCACTGACGATGTCCCGTGCCATTTCGAACGCGACCTCTGCCTCGATCTTGGGCTGGAGCACCCGCCCCTTTGCGACCGGTTCGTCCTCCTGGACCTGCATATCCGCAAAGAGGATGCCAAAGTCAGGCCGATCGACGCCCAACTGCTTTTGCACGGCAGGCGAGGTCAGGCCGATCTTGCACCCGACGATACGGCGTCCTTCGGCCAGCCAATGCGACGTGTTGGCCTCCTGGATGGCGTATGCCGTGTCGATTTCCTGGAAGATCAGTTGCGTCCTGATCGGCGGGATCGGTTCTCCGGAATAGGCCTCCCGGATCGCTTTCGCGATGCCGTCGATGTTCTCTGCAACATTTGCCATATCAGCCTTACCCCTTCAGGAATTCGATGTGGATGCGATTGAACAGTTCGGCGTCCTCAAACTGGGGCCAGTGGCCGCATTCGTTCATGACGACATACTTGGCGCCCGGGATCATGTCCGCGATCTGCTTGCCCTCTTCCGGCGTTGCCGTGGGATCATGCGAGGTCCAGACCACCAGAGTCGGAGCCTTGATAGACTTGTACTGCTCGGCGGTGATCATGTTGGGGCGGCGGATTTCCATCTCCTGAAGGCACATGATGCGCTTCATGGTCTCGGAGAAGCCGGACTGGGAATAGATCGCCCGGCGTGTCTCGATGAGATCGTCCGAGACCATGCTCTTGTCGCACATCAAGAACTCAAGACGGGTCTTGATGCGCTCCCAGGTCGGGTCCGAGGCGGCCTCGTTTGACAGGGTCTTCAATCGCTCCATGACGTGCGGATGCGCGGTCCAGCCGCCCGCCGTGTTGAGTACGAGCTTTTCGACGACCTGTGGATGGTGAACCGCGAGATAGGTCGAGACCCAGCCGCCAAGAGACTCGCCGGTCAGCATCGCGCGATCCCGACCGAGGGTCTTCAGGACCGCTAGAATGTGTTCGGCGTAATCCTTGACCTGATAATTGATCGGCGGCTGATTGGTCCAACCATGACCGAGCATATCGATGGCGACAAACCAAAAATCCGCGTTGGCGTGCGGACCAAAATTACGCGAATACGCCTCGGCATGCCCGCCGACGCCGTGAAGCGCGAGAACTAGCGGCTTGGACGGATCGCCGGACTCGATGCATCGGGTCCGGATCCCGCCAGCGTCGATGAAGTGCTGCTTGAAGGAAACGCCCTTCAGATCGGCCCAGACGCTCGAGAAATTGTTCGGTCGTGTATTGCTCATAGGATTATCCGGTTGTCTTCGATTGGTTATGCGAACAGCGGGGCCTCCGTCTGCTCGCGGTATGGAGGCGCTGCATCGGCTTCGACATTGTTGAAGTCGTTGCGGGCGAGGATTTTCTGAAGTGCGTTGGCTAGCTTGTCGTACGCATCGCTGTCATCGCTCGCGGCGGCCGATTGACGCCAAGCAACGACGCCGTCCGGCCGCACAAGCACGGCGCCCGCTTCGTCGATCTCGCGGATCCGCTGCCATTCGCAGTAGAGATCCTGCTGGTCGGGCGTCCCGATAACCACCACTCGGAGGAAAGGCAGGTTCATCTGCTCGACGGCCTTCTTCCAGTTCTCGCCCGCGAGACCGGTCACGACCGCGAAAGAGCCCTTCCCCGTGACGTCCAACGTCGATTTACGTTTGCCGTCGACTCCAACGATCCATGCATGTGGGATTTTCGCACCGGGTCGCGTCGTAGCCTGATTGTAGAGACCTTGATCCCTGCGCCATACCTCGGGCTCGGCATTCGCATCGGCAAGGACAGCGCCGCTTTCGTAGCGCTGGTTCATCTCGGTGCCCTGCGCGTTGAATTCCGTCTGCTTGAGATCGAGTGCGTCCTGGACCGCTCGGCGGGCCGCAACACCCTCCGGGCCGGGATCCTGGAAGCGCGCGATGCCTGCGGCCACAGGGTTCGCAGCTTCCGGAACGCGGAAACACGCATTCAGCGGCGCATAGTCCATGCGAGACTGGTTGGCGCGCTTCACGATCTGCTCGCCAACAGGAGCGCGTTCTGCCGAATAGCTTTCGAGCAATGCAGGCCCCGCATATCCCTTGATGACGTATGCGAGCTTCCAAGCGAGGTTATGGCCGTCTTGAACGCAAGTGTTCATGCCGAGACCGCTCGATGGCGGATGGCGATGTACCGCATCACCGCCGCACAGAACCCTGCCCTTCGTGTATTCAGTCGCGTAAGCTTGGTTAACGTACCAAAGCGACGTCCGAACGATATCGATGTTGATCTTCGGGTCACCAATCAGGATTCGGATTTTCGAGATGATCGTGTCCGATGAAAGATCCGGCTCGCCCTTGTTGATGTCGAAGCCCCATCCTGCGATCCAACGTGTCCAGGGACGAACGGCTCGCAGGAGGCCCATTCCAATCTCACCGAAACTGGCATCCGGCGTCACGATCCAGTTGAGGATGCTCGGTCGATGGGCGCTGTACTTCGAGAGGTCGGCATCGAAGATCGTATAGACAGTGCCGGCACGCGCCATTTGCCCAATAATCGGCAGTCCAAGGTGTTCGACCACCGATGAACGAGCGCCATCGGCTCCGACCATGTATTTCGCCCGGATCGTGTATTCACGCCCGTCAAGGCGATCTCGCATCCGGGCCGTGACGCCGTTTTCGTCCTGCTCATGGCCGAGATATTCGGTGTTGAACGTAAACGTCGCACCTCGCTCGGCCGCCTTCTGCAGCAGGATCGGCTCAAGCAAGGGCTGAATGATATCGACCATGCCGCAAGGGCTGGCCTTCAGATAATCGCCCTTGCGGTCGTCGCCGGTGCCCCAGGTGCGCATCCGGATCAGTTCCGGACCCGCCAAGCTGGTCGCGAAGGTGGTGTCTCCCATCACGTCCCAGTGGCTCGCAAAGCGAGCGATCTCGTCATCGATGCCGAGATCGCGGAAGACTTCGTTCGCCCGCTGGTTGGTGATGTGGGCCCGCGGACTATCCGCGAGCCATGCAGAACGCGACACCATGTGCGCGCGCACGCCGTAAGTGGCGAGCCCGAGCGCCGTGGTGGCACCCATAGGACCAGAACCTATGATCAACACGTCCGTGTTGAAATCCGCACTCATTGGAGACCTCCTTCGATTTTATTGATTTGCGGAGACGCCCGTCAGCGGGCGGCCGTCTCCGATCCACGTGCGGCGATCATCGCCATGCCCGCGATCCAACCCGGGATCGCTTCGTAGAACTCGCGTTCAACCTTGTATTCGCCGGCGGCGGACAAGGCGCCGAATGCTGCGATCCAGGAAAGCACTTCGTTGGCTCCGCGTCCGGCGGCCTTACGGACTTCATCCGTGTCCAGCTTGTCGGCGGATACGAAATCACCCGAGCGAAGGATACGCATGAACTCTGCGTCCCATTCAGGATTGAGTGGCGCGCATGGGCCTTTCCCTGCCTCGGCGAGTACGCCCGCTTCGAGGACTTTCTCCTCGCGAGCTTTCTGAGCCTCAGGCGATTGATGCCGATTGTTGATCAGGCGCTCGCGCACCTCTGGCGTCGCAGTGCGGATGTCCGGAAGCGGCGGATCGTGCGACAGGCCGCCGGACGCCGCGAACAGCACACGTTTGCCGGATTTGGCGGCGAAACGGCCGACCGCCTCGCCGAGCATGCGGGTGCGGCGATAGGTCGGGAGCGGAGGGGCAGCACCGTTCACGAAAATCGGCAGAAGAGGGATCGAGCGGAAATTGCCGAACATCGCTTCCCACATCTGGACGAAGCCGTGATCGACGGGCATTCGATATGAGAGCGCGACGTCGAAATCAGCGGCACGGAGATAGTCGGTGAGTTCGAGAGCGGTATCTTCCGGAACGGGAAGCGGCCCGAGGCCGCCTCCCCAATCTCCAAGTGACTCCGCTCCCGCGCCAACACAGAATGCGGGCATCAAGTCGTAGAAGAATCCGTTGAAGTGGTCCGGCGCGAATTGAATGATGTAATCGGGATTGTAATCGCGGAGCCACGCTCCAAGATCCGAGAAGGCGTCCTTGACGCGCTGCTCGGTCTCTGTGGTCGCCGGACCGCGATACATCAACGGTGTGTGCGAAGCGCAAACAACAGCAAAAGACATCAGTTATCTCCTTGCATTGAATTTCTCATCAGCCGCTCGCTTACTTTTGGACGAGCGAGCACTCGCTCTCGGCAAGCGGCCGCGCCAGGGATTCTCCCGGCAAGGTCTGAAGCACGTTGTAAAGATCCCACTCGCCCTTCGGTTCGCCGGGCTTCTTGACCTGCAGGAGGTACATGTCGTGGATCATCTTGCGATCGGCGCGGATGTATCCGTCCTTGGCGAAGAAGTCGTTCACCTTCTGGGATTCCATCTGCTTCATGACAGTGTTGGCATCGTCCGTCCCCGTTGCCTTCACGGCCTTCAGGTAGTGAACGACCGAGGAATAGACGCCCGCATGAAATCCGCTCGGCATGATCTTCGCCTTTTCGAAGAACCGCTTCGCCCATGCGCGCGTCTCCTCGTTGCGATCCCAGTAAAACGGCGCAACCTCGTACGCGCCCTGAGCCGTCTTCACGCCGATGCCCTTCATGTCCTGCACGGTGGACTGCAGCGGCACGATCTTGGCGGTCGAATTGAGCCCGAATTCCTCGGCCTGCTTCATCGCCGTTTCGGTATCGCCGCTCGCGGATGCGATGGCGATGACATCCGCCTTCGTGCTTTGAGCGCGCAGCAGAACGGAAGAGAAATCGGAATTGCGCGATGGGAACACCGAGTTACCGAGGACCTCCCCACCGTTCTTCTTCACCTGCTCGATCGTGTCGCGCGTCAGTGCGTGCCCGTAGGCCTGATCAACAGTGAGGAAATACCACTTCTTGCCACCTGCGGCGGAGATTGCCTTGGCGGCGCCCTGCGCGAGACCATAGGTATCGACGGTCCATTGTACCGACAGCGGTGAGCAGGCCTTTCCAGAGAAGTCAGACGACGTGGATCCCGAAAGCAGCATGATCTTGCTCTTCTGCTTCGACAGGTTCTGCACGGCAAAGCCGATTGGCGAACCTTGCATATCCGCAACGGCATCGACGCCTTCCACGTCGAACCAGCGGCCGGCGATCGCCATTCCGGCGTCGGGCTTACCCTGATGGTCGGCCGACACGACCTCGACCTTGAGACCATTCGCGGCATCCTCGGCCGCCATCTGCGCGGCGATGACGGATCCCATGCCGTTGGAGCTCGATGCCGGACCGCTGAGGTCGGTAAGGACGCCGATCTTGACGGTCCCATTGCTAATGCCGCCAGCCGTCTCCGCTGACTGCGCCCACGTCATGGTCGTCAGAGCCGTGGAAACGAGAAGGGTGGATGCGAGCGCGACGCTACGAATGAACATGGTCTCCTCCATTGATTTTTATATGTCCGTTCGCATTGACGGATGACGCGGAGGACTGCCATCTCTATTGTGGAAATGTTCATGTGGTGAACATGGAGCAGACGATGCACCCCAATGTCCGCGCCCTCTCGCGGGGTCTGGCAATCCTGGCCGAACTGAATGTCGGAGGTCCGAGTTCGGCCCAAACGCTCGCTCGCAAGACTGGGATCAATAGGACGACGGCGTATCGTCTGCTTCACACGATGATCGAAGACGGCTTCGTGACTTTCGACGAGCCCAGTGGAGAGTTCAGTTCGACGCCACAAGTCCGGCAACTGAGCGACGGTCTTTCGGCACGAGACGCCATGAGCCAGGCGGCACTTCCCGCTATGTTTGCTCTGATGAAAGAGGTTTCTTGGCCGAGTGATTTGGCAGTTTTTGACTCCGGCTCCGTAATCATCCGCGAGACCACGCATCCTTACAGTCCCTTTTCCGTACACCGCGCCATGATCGGACGTCGCCGCCCGTTCCTGAGGAGCTCGCTCGGCCGCGCCATCCTCGCGGCCGCGCGTCCAAAGGTGCGCAGGACCATGCTGGAAATCACTGCGGCTTCCGGAAATGCCGACGCCGCGCTTGCCGAGGATCAAGCGGTCATCAATGGACTCCTTGAGCAGTTCAATCGCGACGGCTTTGCGTGGTCCGTTGGCGAAACCGAAAAGAACATCAGCGCCATCGCACTGCCGATCGTTGGCGCGAGCGGCGTCATCGGCAGCATGAACATCATTTTCTTCAGCACCACGATGACGCCTCAGAAGGCAGCGGGACGCTATCTGCGAAATCTGCAAAAGGCTGTCGCGTCAGTTGAGACCGAACTCAGACGCTCGATCAGACGGTGAAACCGAGCAGCAGACCTTTTGCGGAGTATTCACGACAGGTCGACGAACTCGAATACGTCCGTCGCTGGTTGGGCACGGGTTCTTGAAATCGACAGCTGAAGCAGAGCGCCGTGGGATCAGCGTCAACAACAACCCTAGCTGCTTCCCTTCCCGGCGATGACCCAAACGAGCGTCAGGACAGTATCGAACAGCCCTATAGGTCGCGCCTCAAGCTTTATAGGTACTTAGTCATAAGCTTCAGGTTTCGGGTAACGGCCTGCACCTTTGCGTTCGTTCCCGCAGCGGCGTCGAGGCTGTGAGCGATATGGTCATGGATCAACAGTTGCTTCGCGCTGTCGATAGCGTTTTCGACAGCCTGCAGCTGTTGGGCAACTTTCGCGCATGGCTGGCCTTGCTCGATCATCTCAATGATCTTCTCCAGATGACCATTGGCGCGCTTGAGGCGGCGGCTTACGGCATCGCTCGCTCGATCAGACATTGGCTATCCATATCCTCCCTACCAGGATCGACGATCCACGGGGGGAGGATATATCAAATCTGTTGACAGCCAAGCGAAATCGGGACATGACGCCTGTATGCACCGGTCGCTTGCGGATCGGAATGCATTTCAACCTGATGAAAGAGCCATGGGTAGTACCCTCTCAGGCTGCGCGTTTCCGGGCATCCGTCTCGGTGGCGCACTGCCTCAACATAGTGAAACCGTTCGCGACGGCAGCCGCCGCGTGACGATGGGCATGCGCGACTAAGCTGCCGATCGCTCACCGTTCGCCGCTGAAGCGGCGCTGGAGGTGAGCGATGTTCGAAACAATCGCCAAAATTCGTCTACGCGTCTTCAGATACTTCGTGTCTGTCCCGACGGCGGCTGGTCCTGCCAACGATGACGTCGCGCGGCCTCACCGACACATCCGTACGAATCGAGATGTCCTGATTTGCCGCTGGATGTCCTCGCACGGAGGAAAATCCGTCGCCTGCTACTGGACCGTCGTCCCGGCCAATCCTCCTCCCAAGCATTCCCGCCTCGCCGACGAGGCCGATGCCCCCGTCGCCCGGCTCCAGCTCGGTGCTCGTGTGCCGGGATGCACATGATGACCGTCGCTCCTCATGGCGTGCGACAGTGGCTCGGATTGGCAATCTTGCATTCGTCTCGGTGGACGCTCCGGATCTGCATGTGGCTGTATGTCCAGCGTATTGCGTCACACGGCCTTCTCCAAGCCCTCCTATCAACCGCAGGATATCTGGAGCGGGTTGGCACCGCCGTCGCTCTACGGCGCCCTCTTCGACGACCTAGAGCCGGAACGAGACTGCGCCGCTAATCCTCGATACCACGGTGCCTGCACCACGAACTCTAGCTGGACGTACTGACGATGAAGAACTCTGAGTTCCGAATTGGCTTCATCCGGTCCGCAGACTGGCGGCCAAATATCTGGGATGTCGTTGCACTCGTATTGTTGATCGGAGCGCTCGTTCTGATCGCTTACGGGAGCGAACAGGCAGCCGTTCCTCTCTCCGATCTCGAACATACCCCGCTGTCCTTGGGCCCCGAAAATCTGCCCATCTATGCCTTGCGCACGATGCTCCGGATGCTGCTGGCGATGGCCTGTTCGATCGTATTTACGTTCGCCTATGCGACGCTCGCCGCAAAAAGCAGGCGCGCGGAGATGGTCCTCATCCCCTTACTGGACATTCTTCAATCAGTCCCGATCCTCGGCTTTCTGACCTTCACCGTCGTATTCTTCATGAACCTGTTTCCGGGACAGGTCCTCGGCGCCGAGATGGCCTGTGTTTTCGCGATCTTCACGAGCCAGGCCTGGAATATGACCTTCAGCATGTACCAGTCCTTGCGCAGTGTGCCCAAGGACCTGGACGAAGCATCTCGCAGCTTTCGCCTGTCGGGCTGGCAAAGGTTCTGGCGACTGGACGCGCCCTTCGCGGTTCCAAGCCTGATCTGGAATGCGATGATGTCGATGTCCGGTGGCTGGTTTTTCGTCGTCGCGTCCGAGGCGATCACCGTTGGCAACGTGACCGTCACGCTTCCTGGTATCGGATCGTATGTCGCACTTGCGATCCAGCAGAAGAACCTTTCGGCAATTGGCTACGCGCTAGCTGCCATGATCATCGTTATCCTGATGTACGATCAGCTTCTTTTCCGACCGGCGGTCGCATGGGCAGACAAATTCCGCTTCGAACAGACGGCATCCGGCGTCTCTCCCACCTCATGGGTTCTGGATGTATTTCGACGCACACGCGCTCTGCGAATCCTGCTGAAGCCATTCTACCTTGCTTCCGACACGATCTATCGACTGCGTGTGAATCTACCCGTTCATCGTCGCAAAGCCTCAACGGACGTCGCGCGTAGCCGCATCGGCGATGCCGCGTGGATTGGACTTGTTGCCCTGCTCACCATCTATTGCGCCTGGCAGGTCTACACCTATTTGTCGTCAGCTCTCGGCTGGACCGACGTCGGCATCGCGTTGACCTATGGTCTGATCACATTGGCACGCGTGCTGGTTCTCATTCTTCTGGCAACCCTGATCTGGGTGCCGATCGGCGTGTGGATCGGCTTGCGGCCGCGTATCGCGGAACGTGTTCAGCCGATCGTTCAATTCCTCGCTGCCTTTCCCGCAAACATTGCTTTCCCGATTTTCGTGCTCGCAATTGTTCGCCTGGATCTGAACGCTAACGTCTGGCTGAGCCCTCTGATGATTCTGGGGACGCAATGGTACATTCTCTTCAACGTGATTGCCGGAGCCTCTGCTTTCCCCACCGATTTGCGCGAAGCCGCCGGCTCCTTCCATCTGAAAGGATGGCGGTGGTGGTTCAAGGTCATATTACCGGGGATCTTCCCATACTACGTCACCGGCGCGATCACCGCTTCAGGAGGATCGTGGAACGCCTCGATCGTCGCAGAAGTCGCGAGTTGGGGCGACACCCACCTGACCGCCATTGGGCTCGGTGCCTACATCGCACAAGCAACTGAGGCTGGTGACTTTCACAGGGTTGTGCTTGGCATCACTGTCATGTGCGTGATGGTCACGCTGTTCAATCGCCTGCTCTGGCGCCCTCTCTATGCCATCGGCGAACGACGCCTTCGTTTCGGCTAACAGGAGATTGTCATGCTCGAAGGTGCTGCACAGATGAATCTCATCGAACTCTCCAAAGTCGGCCGATCGTTTCCCAAGGGAAGCGGCGACAGCCTGCTCGTCCTCGAAAACGTTGACCTCACCATCAAGAGTGGAGAAATTGTCGGCCTTCTCGGACGCTCCGGTTCCGGAAAATCCACGTTGCTACGGATCATCGCTGGCCTCATCGCACCTTCCGAAGGCGATGCGAGATACCGCGGCGATCCGATCGAAGGGCCACCGCGCGGTCTGGCCATGGTCTTTCAGTCGTTCGCGCTATTCCCATGGTTGACGGTGCTGCAGAACGTGGAACTGGGCTTGGAAGCCCTCGGGTTGGACGCTGGCGAGTGCCGCAACCGTGCCTTGGCCGCCATCGACCTGATCGGCCTCGACGGGTTCGAATCCGCATATCCGAAGGAATTGTCGGGCGGAATGCGGCAACGCGTAGGATTTGCTCGCGCACTCGTCGTGCATCCCGATCTTCTTTTAATGGACGAGCCTTTCTCCGCGCTCGATGTCCTCACCGCCGAGACGTTGAGGACGGACCTGATCGATCTTTGGAGCGAAGGTCGTCTTCCCATCAAGTCCGTTCTGATGGTCACGCACAACATCGAGGAAGCGGTGCTGTTGTGCGATCGTATTCTGGTGTTTTCGTCAAATCCGGGACGTGTGGCGACTGAGATCAAGGTGGATTTTCCCCATCCTCGCAACCGTCTCGACCCTGCATTTCGCCAGCTCGTGGATAGCATCTACGCGCGAATGACCCTTCGGGATGATGTCGCCATCGTGGCGACGCCCGGATCATACGGCGCCGGAATAGACCTAGCCCTCAACCACGCATCGTCAAACGAACTGTCCGGCTTGATCGAGACGCTCGCGGCATCCCCCTATCACGGCCGGGCCGATCTTCCCGTCCTGGCGGGACAATTTCAGTTTGAAGCCGATGACATGTTTCAGCTTTGCGAAGCTCTGCAGGTACTGCGGTTCGCTCGTCTGAACGATGGCGATATCGTGCTTACCGAGGCGGGCAAGCGATTTGCCAATCTGGGTACCGATGATCGCAAGAAGCTGTTCGCTGATCACCTTCTGAGCTTCGTCCCGGTGGTCGGATTGATTCGTCGCGTGCTGGATGAACGGCCAACGCACACGGCACCGATCGCACGGTTTCGGAACGAATTGGAAGATTACATGTCGGAAGGCTACGCGCAGGAAACATTACGCACCGCAATATCCTGGGGACGATATGCCGAACTGTTCGCCTACGATGAGGCGTCTGACACTTTCAGCCTTGAGGATCCGAGCTGAATCCATGTCTGCATTTTCGTTAAAGATAGACCGCGCCGGTCATACCAGCGCGGCCAGTGGATGACTTCCAGCTTGGCTGCGGCCGCAAAGGACAGCCGCACTGGACTGTTATTTGACCTGCCCCATTTCCTTGAGAACCTCGTTCGCCACTTTGAAGGCGTCTAGGCCGGCCGGAATGCCACAATAGACTGTCGCGTGCAGAAGCACTTCCTTGATCTCCTCGACGGTGACACCGTTATTGATCGCGCCCCGGGTGTGCAGCTTAATCTCGGGCGAGCGATTGAGCGCGGTCAGCATCGCGAGATTCAGCATGCTACGCGTTTTCTTGTCGAGACCCGGACGATTCCAGGCATAGCCCCAGCACCATTCGGTGGTGATGTGCTGGAACGCCATCATGAAATCATTGGCGGCGTCGATCGACTTGTCCACATAAGCGGCGCCGAGCACTTCGCGGCGTGTCTTCAGACCTTCGTCAAACAGGCCGCCAAGGGTGATCGTCTGGTTGTAGCTCATGTCGCGGATCCTTCTTGCTGTAATAGTAGATTGCCCTCGCCTGCCCCTCGGTCAGATACCGAGATAGGCAGCACGAACGGCCGGATTCTCATTCAATTCGGCTGATGTACCTTGCAGCGTGACACGCCCACTTTCCAGAACATAACCGCGTGCGGCGACGTCAAGAGCGAGGCTGACATTCTGTTCGACGAGGAGAATCGAGGTTCCACCGCGATGGATCTTCACGAATGCCTCGTGCATCTCCTCGACGACCTTCGGCGCGAGACCGTGGCTGGGCTCATCGAGCAACAGCAGCTTGGGCTGCAGCATCAGCGCGCGACCGACCGCCACCATCTGCTGCTCTCCGCCAGACAGCGTGCCTGCAAGCTGGGCCCGCCGCTCACGCGTTCGCGGAAAAAGCTCAAAGATTCGTTCCATTCGCTGCTGCAGGTCGGTCGCCTTGCGTGCGGTGAATGCGCCAAGCATCAGGTTTTCCTCGACACTCATGTCCGGGAAGACATGGCGCCCTTCCGGGACATGCGCGATGCCGAGCGACGGAATGTCGTGCGCTGTGCGTGTGGCGAGATCGGTGCCATTGAAGCGCAACGTGCCGCGAACATTGGGGACAAGACGCGAGATCGTGCGCAGGATCGTACTCTTGCCCGCAGTATTGGCGCCGATGATGCAAACGAATTCGCCGTCATGCATCTGAATATCGATATCGTGCAACACATCGATGCCGCCGTAGCCGGCATTGAGGCCCTTGATTTCAAGGAGAGGCTGGGAGGTGTTCATGCATGGCCCTCCGCCGACCGCCCGAGATAGGCTTCGACCACCACGGGATCGTTGGCAACCTCGTGCGGCGTGCCGTCAGCGAGCAGACGGCCGAAATTGAGCACTAGGATGCGATCGCAGATCGTCATGATAGCACGCATGTGATGTTCGACGACGAGCAGCGTAATGCCGTCATCGCGTAGCTGGCGGATCAGATCCATGATCTCCTGCATTTCGACGGGATTCAACGCCGCCATGACCTCGTCGAGCAGCAGAACCTTGGGATCGGTACACAAAGCGCGCGCGAGCTCGACTCGCGCACGTTCCGGAAATGAAAGATTGCCAGCCATCTTGTGCGCAACAGATTTGAGGCCGACGCGATCCAGGCAAACCAGCGCCCGCTCTCGCGCGGTTTCCACATCGTGGCGTAGCAAGCCAGCCGTCAGCACATTGTCGAGCACCGAGCTCTCGGCGAACAGCGCCACGTTCTGGAACGTCTTGGTCATGCCAAGGCGGGCGACCTTATGCGGTTTCTGGCCGACGATACTGGTACCATCAAGCGTGATGGCGCCGGAATCCGGCTTGATGAGCCCGCAAAGCGTGCTGAAGAAGGTCGTCTTGCCTGCCCCATTGGGACCGATGAGTCCGACGATCTGCCCTTTCGGAACGGAGAACGTCACGTCCGATAGCGCCTGCAAACCGCCGAAGCGCCGCGAGATGCCACGCACATCAAGGATCGTCATGATTGCGCTCCCTTGCCCTGAAGTCGAGCGCGCAGCGTCTCGAAGATGGTTACAAGTCCGCGTGGACGCCAGAGGATGACGACGATCAGGATCACGCCGAAGATCAGCTGCGACAGGCCTGCCGCGCCTGACGAGAACAGATCGTTCATCAGCTCCTCGATCGGCACGATGAAGAACGCGCCAAGGATGGGACCGACAGCCGTACCGACACCGCCAATGATGGCGATCAAGGCGACGCGAATGGAAATCGACGCCGCGCTGAACACGGTATCGGGATCGAAGAACACCGCGACCTGGGCGAACAGCGTGCCCAGCATGGCTGTCAGGACACCGGAGATCACGGCGGTCTGCAGCTTGACCTTGGTCGTATCGATGCCGATGACTTCCGCAGCCGCCGCGTTTTCGCGGATGGCGCGCAGACGATAGCCCATCGCTCCGCGTCGGATCACTTCGAAGATGACAGTGACGATGACGAGCGCCGCCAGGGCTATATAGGCGTGCGGAAGCAATTGCTTGAACGAATAGGCGGCAAAGCTTGGCGGCACGAACGGCACCGATAGACCGCCCGGACCGCCAGTCAGCGAGGTCCAGACATTGGCGATGACACGTGCCACTTCGCCGAAGGCCAGCGTCGCCAACGCGAAATAATGGCCCTGCAGACGCATCGTCGGAATCGCGATGATGAGCGCGGCAAGACCGCCGAGCGCACCAGCCGCGAACATGCCGATCCAGGGACTGATGCCGAATTTCAGCAACAGGATCGTGGATGTGTAGGCGCCGATGCCGAAAAAGGCAGCGTGCCCCAGCGACAACTGATTGGCGAGGCCGCCGATCAGATTCCACGCCTGCGCCATCGCGGCAAACAGCAGCGTGAAGGTGAAGACGCGGATCCAATATCCGGTCGGGCTCAGGAACTGGGGTACCGCCGCCGCAATCAGAACAACGAGTGCAATCGCAATCCAGCGTTTCATCGGCTTGCTCCCACGAGACCCTGCGGCCGGACGGCGAGCACGAGAATGAAGACCAGGAAGAGAACGAGATTCTGCAGCTGGATCGGGAAGAACAGCGCAGACAGCGCCTGGATGACGCCAACCGCAAGACCGCCGACCACCGCACCAGCGACGCTGCCCAGGCCGCCAAGCACGACGACCGTAAACATGAGGACGACGAACTGCCCGCCGACTTGCGGAAACACCGTGACATAGGGAAGAATGACGGCGCCGCCGAAGGCGGTAAGACCGACGCCGAGCGCAAAAGCCATCTTGTACATCAGGGCCGTATCGATCCCCATGAGTTGCGCCGCCATGGGGTTTTGTGCAGTCGCGCGCATGGCGCGACCGAACCAGCTGGTGCGCATGAACCACCACAAAGCAACGCCGCAAGCCAGCGACATCGAGAATGCGATGAGATACGGCACACTGATGAACAGCGATCCGAGTGACAGCGACATCGTCTGATATGATGTCGTGACCGAACGGAACTGCGATCCGAAGGAAAGAAGCGCGCCGTTTTCGAGCACAATCAAAAGACCGACCGTTAGAAAGATCTGGGCCACGGACGGCGCTTTCAGCACGCGCGAGATCAGCTGCCCCTGCACCAGCCATCCCAGCGCAAACGCCACCGCAAATGACAGTGGCGCCGCCAGAACGGGATCGAGGCCGAGATAGGCCCAGGCAAACCATGATACGAACATGCCGATCATCAGGAATTCTGCTTGCGCGAAATTCACAATGCCCATCACGCCGTAGACGAGTGTCAGGCCAATCGAGATGACGGCGTAAACGCCGCCAACCAGGAGGCCGTCCAATATCGCTTGAATGAACGACACGATCTTCTTTCGCTAAATGATCAGGAATTCCACTCGGCCGTGCCTTTGGCCACTTCCTTCGGCCAGACGGTCACGAGCTCTTTCTTGCGCCACTGCACCATCACCGGGATCGACGCGGTGTTGAGGCCTGTGCTGTCGAACTGCACGGCACCGCCGGTCATCGCATTGGTCCAGCCGCCAGTGAATTTCCCACCGCGCAGTGCCATTGTGACGTCCTCGGCCTTGGCCGACTTCGCTTTCTCGATGGCCTGCACCAGCACATCCAGCGCGACGGCATGCTCGAGCGCCTCGTGCACCATGAAGTAACCGAAGCGCTTGCGGAAACGATCGGTGAGACTCGTGTCGAGGTCATAATTGGCTGGGGCGATCGACAACACGCCTTCCGCGAATTCACCAAGCCCTTTCTCGAAATCCGGGATCACATAACCGGCGGCACCGCCGATGGCCGGAATAGTGATGCGCTGCTGGCGCATGGTACGGATGAGCAGCAAGCTGTCATTCAGATAGGAGACCGGAAAAACCGCCTGAGCACCCGACGCGCGCAGCTTGTTGATCAGCGGCGTCGTATCGGTGATTCCCAGCGGATAGGCATCGTCCATCACCAGTTCGATATTCGCCGCCTTGGCAGCCGCGCGAAGACCGCCAGCCTGGGCGGTGCCATAGGCCGTGTCCTCATACATGATCGCGATCTTGTCGATCTTGGTGCCCGCCGCTTGCGCGATCGCGACGGTGTAATCGAGCTGGGCCTTGCCGAGCGCCGATGCCTTGGCAACGACCTGGAAGATGTTCTTGAAACCGCGCCCGGTAATCTGGTCCGCGAATGACATCGTCAGCAGCGGGATATCGCGCCGCTCGGTGACTTCGGAGATCGCAATGGTCAGCGACGACGCGAAGGCGCCGAGAATGGCCGTCACTTCGTTCTGGCTGATCATGCGCTGGGCGACGGTGCCGGCCGTGGTCGGCGTCGACGTCGCGTCGGCGACGATCAGATTGATCTTCGCACCGCCGAGCGCCTTGATGCCGCCGGCCGCGTTAATCTCATCCGCGACCAGCTCGATGCCGTTGCGAGAATTGATGCCGAACTGCGCATTGGCGCCCGACAGCGGCATGATCACGCCGATATTCACCTGCTTGGCCTGGGCGCGCGCCGGGGAAACAACCCAGGGCGCCGCGATCAGCGCGGCCGACCCGGCCAGAACGGTACGGCGATCGATGCCCCCGCGCGTAGATGACGTCTTCGACATGGCAGTTTCCTCCGATGGGCGCCTTAAGGCTTACCTCATGGGGAACACAAATCAGACAGGCGGTCAAGCTGCTTGACAGATTGTCTGACAAGAGGTCAATTGACGCATGGCAGAAAACGACTCGGACCTGAACGTCACGCGCGAAACGACGAGCCTGCGCCAGCTGGTGGAAAATCGGCTGCGATCAGCGATTGGCAGCGGCCGCTTCAAACCGGGCCAGCGGCTGATCGAGCGCGAACTCTGCGAACAGACCGGTGTGGGCCGCACGTCGATCCGCGAGGCCCTGCGGCAGCTCGAAGCCGAAGGCCTCGTCACAACGATCCCGCATCGGGGCCCCGTCGTCAGCACGATCACCGTCGAAGAAGCGGCACAGCTTTACGATCTGCGCGGATTGCTGGAAGGTTATGCGGGCCGCGAATGTGCACGGCGCCGCGACCCGGAAATCATCGCACGCTTGCGCAAGCAGTTCGTGAGGATGGGCGAAGTCGCAGGCCAGGAAGACCGGAGCGACCTTCTCGCCGCCAAGACCGAATTCTACGCTGCACTGCTCGAAGGCTGTGGCAACGGTTTCGTCGAGCGCTTCCTGAAAATGCTGCTTAACCGCGTCACGGTCCTGCGCATGACATCCATGACGCAGGCCAACCGGATCGGCACCAGTCTGCACGAGATCGAGACGATCCTGACCGCCATTGAAAATGGCGACGAGGCAGGCGCTGAACGCGCCTGCGTTCTGCACATTCAGAACGCCGCAAAGGTCGCGCTCGACGCTCTCAGCCGCAGCGACTGACACCAGACCACATCAATAAATCACGACACGAACAATCGTAGAGGAACGCCCGTGACGAATTCAGCAGCAATCATCCCGCCCGCCAAAGTGACCGTGATCGGACTTGGCAATATGGGCCGGCCGATGGCCGCCTGTATCGCCCGCGCGGGATTTCAGGTGATGGGCTTCGACCTGTCAACGGATGCGCGAAATGCCTTCGCAAAGGAAGGCGGCAATGCCGCTGCGACGATCGATGAAGCGATCGTTGATGCCGCGGCGATCGTGACGCTGCTTCCGGACGGCAAGATCGTGCGTGCCGCTATCGAAGGCTTTAAAGCCAAGCTGGCCAGAGGCACCGTGATCATCGACATGAGCTCCTCCGCTCCACTCGGCACCCGCGCCCTCGGCGAAGAGCTGATCGCGGAAGGTTTTGAGTTCATCGATGCGCCGGTCTCCGGCGGCGTGAAGCGCGCCATCAGCGGCACGCTGGCGATCATGGCCGGTGGCGCTCACGCGACCATCGACCGCGCTGACAGGATCCTGCTCTCCATGGGCCCTGCCGCTTTCCGCACCGGCCCGCTCGGCTCCGGCCACGCCGCCAAAGCGCTCAACAACTACGTCTCGGCCGCAGGTCTCGCCGCTGCGGCAGAAGCGCTCGCCATCGGAAGCAAATTCGGTATCGAACCGAACACGCTCGTGGACGTGCTGAATGCCTCGACCGGCCGCAATAATTCAACCGAGAACAAGCTCAAACAGTTCATGATCTCGGAGAGTTATGCGTCTGGCTTCGCTATGGCGCTGATGGCGAAGGACATTCAGACCGCCGACGAGCTCGCGCATCAGATCGGCGTCAAAGCGCCCCTCGCCGATGAAATCACGGCCATGTGGAACAACGCGCTCAAGCAGCTCGGGCCTAAGTCTGATCACACCGAGATCGGCCGCTATCTCACCGCGGACAAGTGAGCCACATCGATGTCCGTCTTCGAACGGCTCGTCGATCATCTGACAGCGGCGCTCGTCAAGCCGGAAGTCGAAGCATTTTCGCGCGGCCTTTCGCTGCGCGTGCGCTTTACGGTCGGCGACCAGGCTCATGACGTCATCATCGGCACGCCGCCTGCCGATTCCAATACCGCCAGCGAGATCGGGATTACGGCCAGCGCCGATGATTGGGCTCTCGTGCTCGCCGAGCCGGCGCCGCCGACCTATCATTCCTTTTCGTCGATCCAGTTGCGCAACTCGCGCTTCACGATCACCGGCGATCCTCTCGCGATCGCGCAGGCCCGTGCCTGCTTCGAGGCGATCTTCGCCAATCTCACATCCTATCATGGAGTCGAATCGCCATTCGCGGATCTCAGCCGTTTGACCGGCAGCTATCACAGCATCACGAACGCCGCAGGCCGGACCGCGCAGATCTATAGCGAGGAAGCCGGCGCTGGCACACCTGTGCTCTGCCTGCACACGGCCGGCGCCGATACCCGCCAGTTTCATGGCGTGATGTGTGACCCCGCCCTTGGCGACGATTGGCGTCTGATCGGCTTCGACATGCCCTTTCACGGCCGCTCGATGCCCCCGGCCGGCTGGACCGGTGAGGCCTATCTGCTCAATCAGCAGACCTATCTCGACTGGTGCGTCAGTTTTATCGAGCAGATCGTTCGCGAACCGGTCATCGTCATGGGGTGCTCGATGGGCGCCGGCATCGCCATGGTGCTCGCCGCCGAGCGGCCAGATCTCGTTCGGGCGGTGATCGCACTGGAAGCACCGCTGCGACCGCGGGGGCGCCGCAACGGCTATCTTACCCATGCCAAGGTCAATGGCGGCTGGCATTCCGCAGCCTATGTGCGCGGCCTGCTCGGACCGCGCAGCCCGGCGGAACTGCGCCGCCGAGCCGCCTATATCTATTCGCAAGGTGCACCCGGCATCTATGACGGAGACCTCGCCTTCTATTCGGACGAGTTCGACGGCGAGCAGATTGCCAAACAGATCGACGGCAGAATCATTCCGGTGTCCCTCCTCATCGGCCACTACGACTTCTCCGCAACGGTCGATGACGCCTATCAACTCGCCGGATGGATCGAGCATGCACGCGTCATCGAAATGCCGGAACTCGGGCATTTTCCAATGACGGAGAATCCGGCAGAGATGCTGCGCTATCTGCGGCCTGTATTCGCGTCGCTGAAGCGGTCAGTCGGATGAGGCAGCTCACTCGCTGCCGCAAATCTTATATCGTCAAAGGAGAGACGCCGACCGCGCCCCATCGCTCTCCACCAGATCGTCATCATGCCATTCGTCCCGAGGAAGAAGCGCCATGATAAACTCAGATCCGCCTCCCGCTCGATCGCATACTTCCACGTCGCCTCCGTGTGCTTCCACGATCCGCTTGACGATCGCCAATCCAAGACCGACAGAGCCTGCGCGTCGATCGCGCCGCCAAAACCTCTGAAAGATCAGCGCTCTCTCGCCTACCGGAATGCCCGGACCACGATCAAGAACGCTTACGCAACTGCTGCTCCTGACGACGAGTTCGACGACCGAGCCATCACGGGTATGCCTCAGCGCATTTTCAACCAGATTTCGGATCGCACGACGCAACATCTCGGCATTTCCCGGGATAACATCGAGATTGCGAGCGCTGGTGACCGATATCTGCTTTCCCTGGGAAAGCGCGAGCGGAGTGAGAAAAGCAGCGATCTCCACGCAGATGTCGTGCAAACTCACCTTCTCGTTCCAATCGATAACGACCGTTTCGAGATCTGCCGCATCCAGCAATTGATTCACGACACGGGTCATCCCCACAACGTCGTCGTTCAACGTGCTCCTAGTCGCCTTGTCAGACAAAGTCTCGATCCTGCCGCGAAGGATGGTCAAAGGCGTTCGAAGCTCGTGCGCCACATCGGCAGCGAAATCGCGCTGGGCTCGGAAAGCACGTTCAAGACGATCAAAAGCCTGATTCACAGCGACAACCAGCGGCCTGATCTCAATCGGGATATTCCGCACGGGAAGCCGCAGATCAATCCTTTCTGGTCCGATACTGCGGGCTTTCGCTGACGCATCCAGCAAGGGACGCACCGCACGACGAAGGATCAGAAAATCCACCGCGACAAGAAATATGAGCACTGGCGCAGTGATCCAGCCGACCTGATTGAAGTAGTTTGCAACCAGATCATCGACGATGACATCGCGATGAGATAAATTCTCCGAGACCTGTACCCAGACGCTCCGGCCATCCAGACTCCGTTTCATGCTTACGCCGGCTATGGTACGAGCCCCCCGCGTCGTGGTCTCTTGATAAAACGATGTTGTTTTACCATCGTCATCGACAGGGTAGAGATGCGTTTCATCCGGTCGCGAGGAGAAAAGAGTTACGCCCGCGTCGTCAAGAATAACGTAGGAATAGCGTCCATAGGCTTGCGAATACTGATCGCGCAGTCCAGCCGGCAAGTCGAGTGACCACCCTCCTTCCTTGCGCTTAAGATGATCGACGATGCGTAATGCCTTATCCTTCAGAGCATCCTGCTGCAGTTGATCGACATCAGCGTCGAGCGTCTTGTAGAGCATCAACGGCAGAATGACCGCAGCACAGACAATCGCTATCGTGTGAAGGAACACGACCTGAAGCATAATGGAACGAAATCGCATGAGCTCAGGAGTCTTCCGTTAAAATGTATCCCACTCCGCGAACGTTCAAGATCTTCACGCGCGCGTTCATTGCAGCCAGCTGCCGTCGCACCCGGTGCACATAAACCTCAACGGCGTTCGACCCCACCTCTCCCGACAGGCCGAAGATTTGATCTTCCATGATCTTCCTCGACACAACACTGCCCTTGCGTCTGAGCAACATTTCCATCACTTCGAACTCGCGCCCGAACAGTATTCTCGGTTGCCCATCGACAAGAAGTTGCTTCCCTTCTGTGTCGAGCACCATGTTCGATAAGGACAATGACCGCCCCAGGAGCTGATCGGGCCTGCGTAGAAGAGCTTCGATCCTCGCAACCAGCTCCTCGAATGCAAATGGCTTCACCAGATAATCGTCTGCCCCGGTCCGCAGTCCGCTGATACGGTCCTGCACCCCTCCGCGCGCCGTAAGAACCAACACCGGGATCGGATCATTCCGAGAACGGAGCTCCCGCAGAACGAGCAGTCCATCTCCGTCCGGAAGGCCGAGATCGAGTATCAGCGCGGCATATCGCGTTGCGTTCAGCGAATCGCGCGCCGTCGCAACATCGGCGACCCAATCGCTCTCAAATCCAGCGTCCTTCAAGCCCCTCGAAATAATATCTGCAAGTTCAGGATTGTCCTCGACAACCAGTATTCGCATGCACGTGATCTCCGCAACGAAGCGGTTCTAGCGCAGCACAACCTTCCATGTCACTCGGCACGCCATTGTAAGGTTCGCGTAATCTTCATGTAAGATTCGCGTAAGCGGTTACTTCAGCTGCATATTTCTGCTTCGCCCATCGAGTACGTAAGGCGTGTGTAATTGCGCGCGCATATATGATCGGCAGCCGTACTGGCGGAATCTGAGACTGACACTCGGATATGTCATGGCGCATCAAATTGAAGGCCTAGCAGGTAGCACAATCAGCGTTTGGAAATGAGGCCGCCTTAAGGCTCGCAGCCAACTTTCCTTAAACAAGAGAGACCGACATCGATGTCGCCCGGCGCAAAGTTAGTTCAAAATCGTAATCTACTTACATTTGCAGTTGTTTCTCTCGTGACTACCGCTTCCCTCATATACTTTCTGTCGGGTTCGCATACATCGCACGCGATCGGCGAGAATCCAGGCAATCAACGCAAGAGCACCGAGCACTTTCGCCCAACCCCATCTCAGTGGGCCTCCCTGTCGGTTCAGCCCGTAACCTCCATGCGCTTTGCGCAAGAGTTCAGCACGGAGGGAAAGATTGCGATCGATGAGGATCGCGCTACGCGCGTTTACTCGCAATACGCAGGACGCATCACAAATCTCGCGGTTGGAACCGGTGATACCGTACAGAAAGGACAGCTTCTTTTCGTCATCGAAGCCGCGGATTCCATCGAAGCGCAGAAGGATTTCGTATCTGCTTTAGGCGATCTCAACAAAGCACGCTCGCAGGTCAATTTGACAACCGTGGTCGAGCGTCGTCTGAGCAGCCTCTACAAGGATAAAGCCATGTCCTTGAAGGAATGGGAAGAAGCCGACGCCAACCTGACTGCTGCAAAGAACGACTTGCGAACCGCAGAAATTGCACGACAGGCGGTCAAGAACCGGCTCAAGCTTCTCGGAAAGACCGATTCTGAGGTTGAACTTTTTGAGAAGACCGGAGTGATTTCTCCCGAAACTCCTGTGTACTCGCCCCTCGCCGGCACCGTCATACAACGTCGGATCGGACCGGGACAATATGTCGACGCTGGCGCGAGCGATACAGACCCCGTGATGCTTATCGGCGACATGTCGAAGGTTTGGCTTGTCGCCTATATTCGCGAATCCGATGCAGACCATATCCGGATCGGGCAACCTCTCAGTTTTACCGTGCTGACCTTGCCGGGCCAGGTGTTCGAGGCTCGCGTTAGCTATGTCGCATCCTCGCTCGAAGCGAGCAGCCGTCGCCTTCTCGTTCGGGCGACAGTGGAAAACTCTGGTGGTCGCCTGAAACCCGAGATGTTTGCAACCGCCCACATCATCACCAATGAACCAACGGAATCGCCTGCGGTCCCGCGCGATGCCGTTCTCTATGAAGGCACCTCAACACGCGTATGGATTGCGCGGGATAATGGGGAAGCCGAACTGCGTCACGTCAAGGTGGGTCTTACAAGCGGAGACATGGTGCAAATTCTGGACGGCCTGTCGGTTGGCGACAAAATCATTGCCCGCGGGAGTCTCTTCATCGATCGCGCTGCTGCACTCAGCCGTTAGCTCCGAAACGCCGCCTCGCGCGAACTGAAAGTTTTTTCCATGAACAGCTTCATTGCAGAGGTCCTGCGGCTGCGGACGCTTGTGATCCTGCTTTTCTCGCTTCTGATCGTTTTTGGCGTTGCTGCCTTCAGTAAGTTAAACATCGAGGCGTATCCCGATCCGGTACCACCCCTGGTTCAGGTTATAACGCAGAATCCGGGGCAGTCGGCGGAAGACATCGAGCGCTATATCACGATCCCGATCGAAACAGGGCTCACCACGGCTCAGCATCTTACTTCCGTTCGCTCGATCTCGCTCTTCGGCCTGTCCGACATCCGACTTCAGTTCACTTATGACTTTACCTATGAAGAGGCGCTCCAGCGCGTGCTCAACCTTCTGGGGCAACTTCCTCCGCTCCAGAATGACGCTCAGCCGGACATCTCCCCGTGGAGCCCGATCGGCGAAATCTACCGATATCAATTGATCGGACCGCCCGGCTACAGCGTGATGGATCTCAGGACTTTGCAGGATTGGGTGGTTGCCAGACGCTTTCGCGCAATCCCGGGCGTCCTCGACGTCTCGAGTTGGGGAGGAAAAACAAAGACATTCGAGGCCCAGATCGACCTGAACCGCTTGACGGCAAACGGCTTGACCTTGTCAGAGGTGGTCGAGGCCCTCAAGAAGAGCAACGTCAATGTCGGCGGTCAGACCGTCAATGTCGGCATGCAGTCCGCCGTCGTACGCGGAATAGGTTTGATACAGACGATCGACGACATCCGAAATACGACACTGTCGCAATCGGGCGCAAACCCGATCCGCATGCGCGACATCGCGGATATAAGCGTCAGCCATCTGCCGCGACTGGGCATAGCCGGCCGGGACGACCTCGACGATATCGTTCAAGGCACCGTTCTCATGCGAAGAGGAGAACACAGCACGCCAGTCATCGAGAGGGTGAAGAGCGAAATCGAGCAGATCAACTCGTCGGACCTCTTGCCTCCTGGCGTTCAGATTGTCCGAATCTACGATCGGAGCGAACTTATCAGCGCAACCACCAGCACGGTTCTTTTCAACGTCCTGTTCGGTATCGCACTGGTGTTCCTGATCCAATGGATGTTCCTCGGGGATCTTCGCAGCGCGATCGTGGTGGCATCAGCGATACCTTTCGCGTTCTTCTTTGCAATCATCATTATGGTTCTGAGAGGTAATTCCGCCAACCTGCTTTCAATCGGAGCGATCGACTTTGGCTTGATCATCGATGCGACGGTCATCATGGTCGAGAACCTGTTCCGGCGACTGACAAACAACGCACGCAATCGTCTCACAGACCCCCACGGAACTTCGGCAGAAACAAAGATCTCGATCATCCGGCGCGCTGCATCCGAGATGAGCAGGCCTATTCTCTTCTCCGCAGCTATCATCCTCGCGGGGTTCCTCCCGCTCTTCACTCTGACAGGCGTTGAAGGCCATATCTTCGGGCCTATGGCGCAAACATATGCCTATGCTCTCGCTGGCGGACTGATCGCTACCTTCACTATCGTCCCGGCGCTGAGCGCTGTGCTGCTCTCGACGAAGACCGTACATTCGGACACGATCGTGGTCCGTATGATCGGCCGCGCATATTTCCCTCTGCTTCGCGGAGCGATGCGCCGCCGAGCGATGACAATCGCTCTTGCAACGAGTATGGGGCTTGTCTCGCTCGTGGCGGGGCGGTCACTTGGGGTCGAGTTTCTCCCCACGCTCGAAGAAGGAAATCTCTGGCTCCGCGCAACGATGCCGTCCTCCATCTCGCTGGAAGCCGGAAACGACACGGCCAACCGGATACGCCGATATCTTTCTCAGCTTCCGGAAATCGAGACCGTTATTTCTCAGCAAGGCCGCACGGATGACGGCACGGATTCCAACGGATTCTTCAACGTCGAGTTCAACGCACCATTCTCCGCCAGGAAGAATTGGCGTTCGGGAATGGATAAGCCGCGCCTGATTGCGGAAATCGACGAACAGCTAAAGGCCGATTTTCCCGGTGTCGAGTTCAACTTTTCCCAATATCTACAGGACAACGTTTCCGAAGCGATATCGGGGGTCAAGGGCGACAACACCGTAAAAATATACGGCCATGATCTGAATACGCTGAAAGACATCGCAGAGCAGATCAAGGCCACGATGGAAACGGTGCCGGGCGTCACCGATCTCAGCGCGTATACCCTGCTGGGTCAGCCGACCGTTAACATCAAGATCGACCGCTTTGCCGCGGGACGATACGGCCTCATGCCCGGTGACATCAATACGGCAATCCAGGCCGCCATTGGCGGTGAGGAAGCCGGCAATCTCTATGAGCCAGCCAGCGACCGCTTTTTCCCGATCATGGTGAGGCTGGCCCCTAAGTATCGCGAGAACATCGAGGCAATCAGTCAACTCACTATCGGGGTTAAGGACGAAGAATCCGACGAGGTCATTCGGGTTCCCCTTCGCGAGGTCGCAACGGTCAGCTTGGTTTCGGGGCCGTCATTTATCTATCGTGAGGGACAGCAACGTTACGTTCCGATCAAGTTTAGCGTTCGCGACCGCGATCTGGGCAGCGCGATTCTCGAAGCCCAGAAGAAGGTGCGTGATCTGAATATTCCTTCCGGTTACCGAATTGAATGGGCAGGCCAGTTCGGGCACTTGAAGGATGCGATCAAGCGACTGCAGCTGATCATTCCTGTCACCCTTCTGCTGATCGCGATACTCCTGTTCGTCAACTTCTCTTCGGTGACCGATACACTCCTCGCTCTGAGTGTGATTCCGATGGCGACGATCGGCGGAATCCTGACTCTTCTTGTCACGAATACACCATTCAGCGTATCTGCCGCCGTTGGCTTCATTGCCCTCTTCGGCATCTCCGTGATGGAGGGCATCATTCTCCTGTCGCAGTTCAATCAGCTGATCGAGAGTGGCACGGAGCGATCAAGGGCGATCTATCAAGCGTGCGAGCTACGCTTTCGCCCGGTCTTGATGACATGCATGGCGGCCGGTGTCGGCTTGCTTCCGGCGGCCTTCTCAACGGCGATCGGCGCCCAAGTCCAACGCCCGCTCGCGCTTGTCATCGTCGGCGGCATCATGCTGGCTCCGTTGTTCATCCTCGTCGTATTTCCGATCCTGATCGAGAGATTCTCGCGTCGAAGCGCGCTTTCGGGAGATGCGGCGACAGTTGCGACGCCGGCCGAATGAGATGGCTGAACGGAGAATGTCGAGAGTGCTGATCCGGGAGACCCGAAACGTGCGTAGAATGCCTCATGGCCGGACGGTCCTCACCATCGTCCTGACGACCTTTCTATCTGGCTGCGCCGTTGGCCCCGACTTCAAAACGCCGGAAGCGCCACACGCAACGTCGTTCCTTCCAAATCACGACAAGGATCTGCCGCGTGGCGACACGGTGCAGGGACGAAAACTGCTTTCCGGGCAAAGCTTACCGCCGGAGTGGTGGGAGCTATTCGGCTCTCCAGCGCTGGACCGTCTGGTACGTGAGGGTCTCGCACATAACCCGGACCTGTTGTCTGCGGAGGCATCCGTGCGCGCAGCACAAGCGAACGCGATGGCCCAACGTGGCGCTCTGTTTCCGGTGATAGATGCTAGTTTCGATGGCAGTCGTCAACGTCCTCCCGGCTTCTTGTCGGATGGAGAAACGGGTGAGAGCACGAGGATATCTCCATACAATGTCACAACGCGGCAGGTCAGCGTATCGTTCGTGCCTGATATATGGGGTGGCTCACGGCGTCTCATCGAAGCCGCAGACGCGGAAACGGAGGTACAGATCTTCCAGCGTGAGGGCGTCTATCTCACACTGGCATCAAACATCGCGCTGGCGGCTATCGAGGAAGCGCGCCTGCGTGGACAAATCGCTGCAACTCATCGTATCATAGATCTTCAGTTGCAGTTCCTGCGTATCCTCCGGCGTCAGAACGAGGAAGGTCAGATTGCCTTGCCCGACGTGGTTGTACAGGAATCGGCAGTCGCGCAGGCTCGCCTTACGCTCCCGCCACTGCAGAAGCAGCTTGCGCAACAGCGTAACCTCCTCGCGAGGCTAACCGGCCGTACTCCGGCCGACCTCGAGGCCGCCGCTTTCGTTCTGAAATCTTTCCGGCTACCTCGAAGCCTGCCAATCAGTTTGCCAGGAGAGCTTGTAAGGCAGCGCCCCGACGTGCGGACCGCTGAAGCGACCTTGCGTGGAGCCAACGCGCAGATCGGTGCAGCACTCGCTGCGCGCCTTCCTCAAGTTACTCTCAGCGGCAATGTCGGCAAAACGCGATCCAACATGCCTGATTTGTCGCCCGGCGGCGCCTTCTGGCTCTTGGCCGGCAATGTTGGACAGAAAGTTTTCGACGCCGGCACGCTATACTTCCACCAACGCGCGGCAGAAGAAACGACAGCAAAGGCAATCTCGGACTACAGAAGCACGGTGCTGACGGCGTTCCAGAATGTCGCGGATGTGCTTCGCGCCCTGCAATCTGACGCAGCCAGCGTACAGGCGGCCACTGCGGCCGAGCAAACCGCGCGGCGAAATATCGAACTGATACGTCGACAAGTCGAGCAGGGACAGATCAGCGTACCGACGTTAATTGTTGCCCAGGAAGCTTATCTGCAAGCATCCCTGGCTCTGATCGACGCACGCGCCTCAAATCTCGCAGACACTGTCGCTCTCTTCCAAGCGCTGGGTGGGGGCTGGTGGAACAGAAAGGACTCGTGACCGACGCTCAAACCAGCATTCGCAGGCAGACGTCGAATTTGCAGACCGGAACAATTCATTATGCGCAAACAAGCAGTGCTCTTGGCGAGCGTTCTCCTCGCTTGTCCGAGCGCCCACGCAAGGTCGATTAACAAAGGTGATCCGTGGGATCCGAGCCACATCAATAACCTGCCGATGATCGTCCGCGATTACGTCACCACGATCTGCAAGGGACCACCACGGGCACAACGCGATTTCGCGACCTATAATCCTCAGGAGCGGCGCTGGAGACTAAACATCGAATATCTGAGATGTGCGGGTCTCGCTCCCAACTTTAGACAGCGAGGCAACTGTCTCAATGTAGATTTTGTCGATGTCGGCTCCGGCTACCGCCTGGCTCGGAAACAGTATGCGGAATGCGGGTACTAATTCGTGGCCTTCGGACATCTCGCATTCGATCTTTGCTCCAGTCATGATCGATCGCGAACCGATGCTCGCGATCCCGTTGCGATGATCGACCGTCAGTCGGCTTTAGCGCGACGCGATATCGCCGCGTGCCCAGCCTTCGCGCGTTTGTGCGCGGAATTCTTCGAAGCTACCGTTTTCAATCGCTGCGCGGATTCCCTGCATCAGCGTTTGATAATAGGCGATATTGATCTCCGATAGCAGCATCGCGCCGAGCGTCTCATTGGCACGCACGAGATGGTGCAGATAGGCACGCGAATAATTGCGTGTAGCCGGCCACGGGCTTTCCTCGTCGAGAGGACGCGGGTCATCTTGATGCCGCGCATTGCGGATATTGATCTGGCCGTACCGCGTAAAGGCCATGCCGTGGCGGCCATTGCGGGTGGGCATCACGCAGTCGAACATATCGACGCCGCGGCCCACCGCTTCCAGAATGTCCTCGGGCGTGCCGACGCCCATCAGGTATCGCGGGCGATCCGTTGGCAGAATCGGCGCGACTTCCTCGATCATCGCCAGCATGACATCCTGCGGTTCGCCGACGGCAAGACCGCCGATGGCATAACCGTGAAAGCCGATATCGATCAGCCCGCGCGCGCTGGCATGGCGCAGCGCCGGCACATCGCCACCCTGGGCGATACCGAACAGCATGTAGCCATCGGGCGCCGTCTCGAACGCCCGCTTGCAGCGCTCCGCCCAGCGCAGCGAAAGCTGCATGGCCCGCTCGATATCGCCACGCTCCGCGGGTAGCCGCACGCATTCGTCGAGCTGCATGGCGATATCTGAATTCAGCAGGCGCTGGATCTCGACGGCACGTTCGGGGGTAAGTTCATATTTCGCGCCGTCGATATGCGAGCGGAAGGTGACGCCCTGCTCCGTGACCTTACGGAGCTGCGCCAGCGACATCACCTGGAAGCCGCCGCTATCGGTCAGCATCGGCCCGTTCCAGGTGGTGAACTTCTGCAGCCCCCCGAGCGCCGCGATACGCTCGGCGCCGGGCCGCAGCATCAGATGATAGGTGTTGCCCAGCACGATATCCGCGCCGGCATCGCGCACCTCGCGCCAATGCAGGCCCTTCATGGCGCCGATCGTGCCCACGGGCATGAACGCCGGCGTCCGTACCATGCCATGCGGCGTGGTCAGTCGGCCGAGACGCGCTGCGCCGGATGTGCCGAGCAGTTCAAAGTGATTGGCGACGGTCATCGATAGCTTTCGTTGCGAAATAGCAGGCTGGCATCCCCATAGGAGTAGAAGCGGTAGCCTGTAGAAATCGCATGGGCATAAGCCGCCTTCATGGTGTCGAGACCCGCGAAAGCGGAGACGAGCATGAAGAGTGTCGAGCGCGGCAGGTGAAAATTGGTAAGCAGGATATCGACCGCGCGAAAGCGATAGCCCGGCGTGATAAAGATCGCGGTGTCGTCGGCAAACGGCCTGATCACTCCATCTTCGCCGGTTGCGCTCTCAAGCAGACGCATGGATGTGGTACCGACTGCGACGATACGACCGCCGGCGGCGTGTGCCGCATTGAGCGCATCCGCCGTCTCGCGCGAAATAGATCCCCATTCGGAATGCATCTTGTGATCAAGGGTATCGTCCACCTTCACGGGCAGGAAGGTCCCTGCCCCCACATGCAGCGTGACGCGATGCAGCCCGACACCGCGCGCCGTCAGCTTTGCTTCAAGCGCCGGCGTGAAGTGCAGACCGGCGGTCGGCGCAGCGACAGCGCCCTCGTTCACCGCAAACATGGTCTGATAGTCAGCCGCATCCTGCTCATCCGCGTCGCGCTTCGACGCGATATAGGGAGGCAATGGCGGCGAACCGAGTTCTGCGATGGCCTGATCCAGCGCCGGGCCGTGGAAGCCGAACGCGAATGTCACCTCGCCCGCCTCGCCTTTGGCTTCCACGGTCGCATCGAGATGGCCGAGCAGGCAGACGCGGCCGTCATGGCCGAAGCGCACCACGTCGCCGGGCGCGAGTTTCTTCGCGGGCTTCACGAAAGCCTGCCAGCGCGAGCCATCGATGCGCTTGATCAGCGTCGCCTCAATCTTCGGCTCGGTATCGCGGCTGATGCGCCGGCCAGTGAGCGAGGCTGCAATCACCTTGGTGTCGTTGACGACAAGCTGGTCGCCCGGCCGCAGCCAGTCCGGCAGATCACCGACAGTGCAATCCTCGAGCACCTCACCCGGCCGCACCACAAGCAGCCGCGCGGACTCGCGCGGCGACGCCGGGCGAAGCGCGATGTTCCCGGATGGAAGCTCGAAGTCGAAAAGATCGGTGCGCATTGACTGGATGTATCACGATTATCGAAGCGTCGCCCGCCCTCCGCCCCTTATGGTGGGGAGGCGCGCAGCGCCGTCTCGAACCATGAGCTGGTGAGGCTCGAAACTCGCCGCCTTCCTTCGAGACGCGCTTCGCGCTCCTCAGGATGAGGGACGGAGTTAGAAACGTGGATGCCCGGCACAAGGCCGGGCATGACGTCGTTATACTAGCAAAAACGCCGATCAGGCTGCCTGATCGGCCGCCATATAGGCTTTCACGATCTTGTCCGGGTTCTGCACCGGCTCGCCACGCTTGATCTTGTCGACGTTCTCCATGCCTTCTGTCACCTTGCCCCAGACGGTGTACTGCTTGTTGAGGAACGAGGCGTCGTCGAAGCAGATGAAGAACTGGCTGTCGCCGGAATCCGGATTGGCGGCGCGGGCCATCGACACGGTGCCGCGCACATGCGGCTCGGCGTTGAATTCGGCCTTTAGCTTCTGCCCCGAACCGCCGGTGCCGATGCCCTGAGGACAGCCTGTCTGGGCCATGAAACCGTCGATGACGCGGTGGAAGACGATGCCGTCATAAAAGCCGTCGCGCACCAGCTCCTTGATCCGGGCGACATGGCCCGGCGCCAGGTCCGGGCGCATCTCGATAGTGACGTTGCCCTGGGTGGTTTCGAGTACCAGCGTGTTGTCGGTGGCCATGATGAACTCTCTTTCGTTAGCAATGCAAATGGTCAGCACACGATGCGGTGTGCTGAGTTAAGCGTGGCACATCTGCGCCACAAGTCGTGATGCGTTAGTTGGCGACCGGATGCGGCTTACTTGATGTCCGAAGCGACCCGCACGGTCACCATCTTGTCCGGATCCGTCACGGCGCCCGAGGCGGAACCCGGAGGCGCCTTCTTGAGCTTGTCCACCACATCCATGCCCGACACGACATCACCGATCACGGTGTATTTGCCATTCAGAGACGAGCCGTCGGCAAACATGATGAAGAACTGCGAATTCGCCGAGTTCGGATCGGAGGTGCGCGCCATGCCGACCACGCCGCGCTTGTAGGGCACCTGCGAGAATTCCGCCGGAAGGTTCGGATACTTCGAGCCGCCAGTGCCGTTGAAGTTCTTGCCGTCGCCGGTCTGCGCCATGAAGCCGTCCATCACGCGGTGGAACGGAACATTGTTATAGTACCCCTCACGCGCCAGCAGCTTGATGCGTTCGGCATGCTGGGGAGCGATGTCGGGGCGCAGTTTGATGATAATGCGGCCCTTAGTCGTATCGATGACGATGGAATTCGCCTTGTCGAGCCCGGCCGGCAGCGGCGCCGATGTGGGAGCCTGGGCGGTGGGCGTCTGCGCGTATACGGGAGCTGCCAATAGCAGCGCGGCTGCAAGGGCGATGGTACGGATCATGGATACTCCGATGCGAAAATGCCGGTTAACTGGCGAATTTGGACTTGAGAGCCTTGGCGACGGCATCCGGCACGAAAGCAGAGACGTCTCCTTGCATGGCAGCGATCTGCCGCACCAGCGTGGCGGTGATGGGGCGGACCGCCACGGAAGCCGGCAGAAACACCGTCTGCACACCCGGCGCCATCGCCTCGTTCATGCCCACGATCTGCATCTCGTAGTCGAGATCGGTGCCGTCGCGCAGGCCGCGGATCATGATGGTGGCGCCGAGTTCCACCGCAAGCGTGGTGGTGAGGTTGTCATAGGTGACGCAGTCGAATTGACAGCCAGCTTTATCGGCGATCGGTCCGAATACCTGCTTGATCATGTCGAGCCGCTCTTCGGTGGAGAACAGCGGCTTCTTGCCGGGATGCACGCCCACGGCGACGACGAGCTTGTCGCAAAGGCCGACGGCATGACGGACCACGTCGAGGTGGCCGTTGGTAACGGGATCGAACGATCCGGGGTAGAGCGCGATACGGGTCATGCGCTCACACCTAGCCTGCCGAAGGTGCCCCCGCAAGCGGCCTTGGTTCCATCCAAGACGCTCCAAGCCACCCGACAATATTTTTCGAATCGGGTCGAACCGGAACGCCGCCCGGAGCGTCTGCTAGGTATCCAGGGACGGCACTGAAAACACTCGCTTTTCGGAGAATTGTGTCGTCGCGGGTGGATCGATGAAACACAGACCAGGCGAAACGAAACCAGTTCGTCCGAGGACGACAATCTGCCGAAACCTGCCCTGGCTAATCAGGCCAGCACAGGGACCGACAAACAACCGGGTCGAAATGACCCGACCGACAGGGGACCATCATGATCAAGGCTCTTTCCGCCGTCGCGATCGCAGCTTTCATTGCCGCAGCCGTCACCATCCTCCCCGGCTTCGCGCCGAGGGTCGAAGCGTCCGTTCCGGTGGCCCTCGCCAAGTCCGATCGTCTGGACGTCAAGGCCGTCGGGTCCGCCTGTTCCGAGCAGGCCTGGCCGAATTTCGAAGCCTCGTGCCTGCGCAGCGCGTCGACGAAGGTGATCAACATTCGCGAGGTTCGCGTGGTGACCGCGGAGCGCCACTAGTCGGCCCAGCGCTTTGCATCAAAGGGCTCTTGGTACGACCGCAGGCCTATCGCTTCAGAATACCCCTGCCCCGCACAGGCCAGCCTTCCTCTAAACGACGTAGCGTGATGACGCGCCATGCCGGCGAAATAGCGCCGATACGACGATCATGAAAAGTGTCAGATTGAGGAAGCGTCCGGCGAAAGATCCGAATGTGTTGACGAGCATCAGATAGACGATCATCGGCACGATGACTCGCGGCTCCAAGCGCCTAAAAGCATCGTAAAAGACAAGCAGCAGACCGAGCAGGATCAGGGACGAGATCACGACGCCCTGATAGATGCTGATATGGACAAAGGGATTTTCGATGCCCCACTCCATGCCGAAGGAATACATCTGCGAGCGGATATAATCGGGATCCGGCCCCCACAGAAAATCCCCCCAGCTGAACGAGCCCCAAAGCGGGAACATTACCAGACGACTGCGAGCGCTACCGCCGTCTTCATTGAACCGTTCGAGCAACTGATCGAAAAAGCCGGCAAGCGCCAGCGCCGTCACGACGGCGATTCCGACCGGCACGGCCGCGATGGCGATCATCACCGTACTACGCGCGTATCGATGGCCGGACGAGAACCGGACGATCTGCCAACAGATCGCGATCGTGAGAATGAACAGCGTCAGAACCAGCGCCGTACGACCGCCGAACGCCACCATGGCTGCGGTCTGCAGCGCAATCATCGGCATCCGCCATCGCGACTTCAACAGTCTGCCGCCCCCGACCAGCAGGCTCACGATATAGGCGCAGGTGATCGTCGCAGCATGCAGGGGATGACCAAGCAATGCCACTGCGCGCGCCTCGGCGATCTGCGTGCCATCCGGCGAATAGGTGGTGAGCGGAAAAACCATGATGCCGGACACCAGCTCGAAGATCGCGAGTGACGCGTTCACGGCAAAAAACGCGTGCAGAAAGCGCTCGAGTTTCACCATGCCTTGGGGCGGCACGAACGGCAGCAACATGCAGCACAGAAACAGATGCAAGTCGGTGTCGAAATACATGCCGAAGCCATTGCGGCCACCGAGAACGATATTGATGAAAGCGAAGGTCGCGGCGCAGAAAAAGAAGATCGATCCGAGCTTGGTCGCAAGATAGTAGTCGATGAGATCGCGCTTGCGCGGATAGGACAGAATGAAAATCGGAAACAGCAAAACGATAAAGTAGGTCGCTGGATGGATCTTGGTGATCTGCGAACCTTCGATCGCGGAATAGTCGTAGCCAAGAAAATCCAGCACCGTTCCGGAGAACAGGAAGACGAGCAAGAAATAGACAACCAGCATCTTCTGGATGTTAGGGCCAGCAAAAGGCAAGTTAAGTCTGACCGACTGCCCCTGCGGCATGGCGCGCGGCATCCGCTCGACGCTATCGGCGACCTGATCGCTCATGATCTTGCTATACGTGGGAAGAGAAAGTCGGCGGCAGCATGCTTAGAATGCTACCAGCGCAGTTAAAATCTCATTAATACATGAGGCAACTATGGCCGTAGCGCAGTCTGGACGCGCCTAGTTGCTCGTCGCCACGAAAGACTTGGGGTAGCCCACCAGACGCTCCACGATGATTTTCGCATTCGGAAACAGACTATCGAACATCGCTCGATCGAGCATACTTGCATGTTCGACCGCCCACATGCCGTCCGTAACCGTTTCAGCCTTGCTCTTCGCCCAGCCGAGTCTGTAGTTCCGTGCGATCCAGAGCTGCATGGGTGCCGGCAGCCAATGGTAGAACGCCATGCTCTGATGCGGTTCCCATGGAAACCAGAAATTCGGTGTCTGGTGAAAGTAATGTGGAGCGACGCGGGTCGTTTCTCGGGCGAAAGCCACCTTGTTATGCCAGTTCCCGACATGCTCGATGACGGAATTGGAGTGGCAGATATCGTAGCTGTTGTCGGCGAAAGGCAGATCGCAGCCATTGCCTTCGACGGCGTTGAACCGCTGCTCGTTCTTAATCGGGCGAATGTCGCCCTTCAGGTTCAGGAGATCGATATGAACATTGTGCCGCGCGAGATAGGCCTCCCCCAGCATTTCCCAATAATATTCCATCCCGCCGACATCGAGGATCCTGACGACCCCTTTCTCGGCATGAACGGTTTCAATCAGGCGACGGAGGGGAGCGCTGCGACGCGCGCGAAAACGCGAGCCAAGGCTGTTTGGATTGTCGTAATCACCAATGATCTGCCCGATACGACGCATGTGGTGCCTCCATATATTCTATTCAGTATGACGCTTCAGTAGACGACCGAAAGATACAAGTCAGCTCAAACAAGCATAGAACTACCGCGAATTGCCCGAGATGCTTAACTCCGTCCAACCACGATCACACAATGAAAGGGTTTCGCGCGGATCTAAAACAGTTCTTTCTCGAACGACTGGCATTTAAATAAATTCTGCAGACGTTGCGTCGAGGCATCGACGTCCCGGCGAGTGCATCACATGCAACCGCAAAGCGATCAGACGCCCAACTCGGTTTGACCGTCCGTGACTTCCGCCTCGACTTAGGGGGCGACACCTGCCGGGCGCGGAGTCTCTGCGAAACACGCGATCAGCATTTCGGTAAGAACCCGCACCTTCCGTGCGGGATGCTGACTTGGTGGACGGAGGACATAGACACCTGCCGGCGGTGGTGGATAGCGTGTCATGACCGCAACCAGCGCGCCGGAGGCGATATAATCGTCGGTGATACCACCCGGCAGCCAGGCGATACCGAGTCCTGCCAATGCGGCGGCGACAAGAGCTGCTCCGTTGTCGGCCTTGAATCGCCCCTGCGGACGAACCGTGACGATCTTATCGCCGTCCATGAACTGCCAGGCTTCCGTGCCCTGCATAAGCGCCTGGTGAGCGATGAGCTCGTCAGGTGTCTCGGGCGCTCCTTGCGCTTTGATATAATCCGGGCTCGCGACCAGCTTCCCGTAAAGCGGCCCGACATGGCGCGCGATCAGGTTGGAATCCTGCAAATAACCGAACCGGATCGCACAATCGAATCCCTCTGCGATCAGATCGACAAAGCGATCGCTGTAAACGGCGTGGATGTGAAGTTGCGGATGGCGCCTTGCCATGTCCGCGAGCACGGACGCCAGATGTGTTGGGCCGAAAGTCAGCGGCGCGGCTACGCGCAATCGACCGCAAAGCTCGCCGTCCGGCAGGATCAATTCCCGGGCTGTGTCGATCTCGGCACAGGCGCGCGCCGCATGATCGCGAAACATGATGCCAGCTTCCGTGAGAGCAGCGCCACGCGTGGTACGCGCCAGAAGCTGAACACCGAGTTCCGCTTCGATGCGTGCGAGCTGACGACTGACAATTGACTTTGAGACGCCAAGCCGCCGCGCGGCGGGCGATACACCACCAGCATCGGCCACTTCCACGAATGTCCTGAGCTCTTCGATATCCAATTCGGCGTTCCCCGTTCCGCGACACAGCTTGGCAAGAGGGGGCACTATCGCATTACCGATACGAACGGCAATACCTCCGTCGGACAACGTCGCCGTTGGCGCATGCCCCCTAACCCACCTCACTTACAACGGCAGCAGAGGATGTATTCATGACTTTTCGCAATGGTCTTGCGTCGCTTCTTCGCCCCGAAGACTCGGTTCTCGTTCTGATCGACCATCAGCCCTTCCAGATGGCCAACCTGAACAGCCACGAACCGCAGATGGTGATCAACAACACTGTGGGTCTGGCCAAGGCCGCCAAGCTTTTCGGCGTCCCCACAATTCTCACGAGCGTACTCGTCGAACGTGGCGGTGTCCTGTTTCCGCAGATCACCGATGTCTTCCCTGGACAGGAGGTGATCGACCGGACCTGGGTCAACACCTGGCAAGATCCGAAGGTGGTGGACGTGGTGAAGGCGACGGGCCGCAAGCAACTGATCATCGCCGGCCTGTGGACCGAAGTCTGCGTCGCGATGCCCACGATCCAGGCCCTCGGCGAGGGCTGGGATGTCACGGTCGTCACTGACGCCTCCGGCGGCATATCGATCGAGGCGCACGAGGTCGCGATCCAGCGCATGATCCGAGCCGGCGCCAACATGATGACCTGGTTCGCGGTGCTGGCCGAATGGCAGCGCGACTGGGCCCGGCTGGACACCGTGCCCGGACTGACGGACATCATGATCCAGCATGGCGGCGGCAGCGGCATCGCCTATGTGTGGGAGCAGCAGCTGCTGAACACGCCGGCGCCAAAAGCTAACTGAGCAAAAGGACGGCGCGACCGCGCGAGCATTGCCCGCGCATCGCGGTCTCGCCGCCCATCTCAGCGCAACAGCAGCGGGAACGAGCTGTCCGATCCCGATATCTGACTGCCATCGTCGATGAAAACGCCAGATGATCAAGTTCAGCTTCGTCCTTGCGGCGACGATCGCCGCGACGACTACATTCGTTCGGGCACAGGTCGGCACGGATGTCGAGCGCGCACCGACGCTGACGAACGAGCGATATGTCGAGGATTGGTCCTATCTCGCCGATCCATCGCGGCGAACCGGCCATTGGACGGAGCCGTTCAAATACATCCCGTTGGACGAGCATGGATTGGTCTATCTCACCACAGGCATGGAGGCCCGGTCGCGTTATGAAGGTTATACGAACGTCAATTGGGGATCGGCGCCGAACGATAGTTATATCTGGCACCGGTTCATGCCCTATGCCGACCTTCACGCGGGCAAGGTGCGGCTTTTTACCCAACCGATCTTCTCGGAGATCACGGGCACCGACCGGCCCGTGCGTCCGGTCGATACGACCGGCGCCGATATGCTTCAGGCGTTCGGCGAGATCGAAATGGATGTCGGAGACCGTACCGCGCTGCGGATGTCGGCAGGGCGCAAGCTGATGTCGCTGGGCGCCGGCCGCTTCATCGACACCCGCTACGGTCCCAATGTCCCGCAGGCCTTCGACGGTCTTGACGCGGTCGTGACATCGGCAGATCGGCAAGTGACCGTCCTATATGCGCGTCCCATTGATAACTTTCCGGGCGACTTTGATGACCGGCCGTCGCGCCAAAAGTCCGTCTGGGGCGCTTATGCGACAGAATGGCTGAGGGAGAACCGGTCGATCGGTGTCGATGTCTACTATCTCGGCCTGCTGGATCGCGATGCTATTTTCGACCAAGGCTGCGGCAGAGAGCGAGCACATACGTTCGGAACGAGAATTTTCGGCGACACGGGCACATGGTTCTGGAATGTCGAAGGCGCATTGCAACGCGGGTCTTTCGGCACGCATCGTGTGGCGGCATGGGGCATTGGTGGCGAATTCGGCTATCGTTTCCTGCAAACGTGGCTACAACCGGAAGTCCGGTTCATGAGCGATGTCATCTCGGGCGACAACAACCCGGACGATCCCAATCTCGAGACGTTCAATCCGCTGTTTCCAAGAGGCAAGTATTTCGGCGCCTTGTCTCCGGTCGGACCGCGCAACCTCATCCAGGTCCGGCCGTCGATTTCTGTCCATCCGCGCAGGGATGTTGCAGTCTCGCTCACCGGGGGCGCCTTTTGGCGACAGAGCGCCGCCGACGGCATCTATGGCGTTCCCGGAAACCTCGTACGGAGCGGCAAAGGCAGCGATGCGCGCTTCATTGGACATCAGGTCGAACTGTCCGTGGCGTGGCAGGCCACGGCCGAGCTCAACCTGTCGGCATCGTTGAGTACCTTCGAACCGGGACGTTTCATATCAGACACCGGGCCTTCGCAGACCATCACATTGATCAGTCTGATGGCGAACTTCCGGTTCTAGGACTGAAGCTGCCTGATTGACGAATTTGACAAGGAGCTCTGATGGAAATCGGTATCGACAGTTTTGCGGCCATCCTCCCCGATTCCGCAACAGGCCAGCCGCCTGCGGCAACTGACCGCATGGCCGATCTTCTCGCGGAGGTCGAAGTGGCCGACCGTGCCGGACTCGATGTGTTCGGCATCGGCGAGCATCACCGCGCCGAGTTCCTCGATTCAGCGCCGGCGATCATCCTGGCCGCAGCAGCAGCGCGCACCCAGAATATCCGGCTGACGAGCGCGGTGACAGTGCTGAGCGCCGCCGACCCCGTGCGGGTGTTTCAGGAATTCGCCACCCTCGATCTGATTTCGAAAGGGCGCGCGGAACTCGTTGTCGGCCGTGGCTCGTTCGGCGAGGCCTATCCGCTGTTCGGTATGGACCCGCGGGACTATGACGAACTGTTTGCGGAGAAGCTCGATCTGTTCCTGAAACTCGGCGAGACCAAGCACCCGATCTGGAAAGGTCGCTTCCGCTCGGCGCTCGAAGGTCAGGGGATCTATCCCCGCCCCCATCAGCCGCGACTGCCGCTCTGGATCGGTGTTGGTGGCACGCCGGCATCCTTCGTGCGCGCCGGCACGCTTGGCCTGCCGCTGATGGTCGCGATCATCGGCGGGACTTTCGAACGCTTTCGCCCGCTCGTCGATCTCTACCGCGAAGCCGGCATCCGTGCTGGGCACGATCTCGACAAGCTTAAACTCGGCGTACATGCGATGGGTTTTGTTGGCGAAACCGACGCGGCAGCCAGGGATGCGTTCTTCCCCGGCTGGGCGCATCTGACCGCGAAGATTGGCCGCGAACGCGGCTGGTCGCCGCCGTCGCGCCAGCAATTCGACGCCATGGCCGGCCCGGAGGGCTCGTTCCTGGTTGGCGCCCCCCGTACAGTTGCCGCCAAGATGCGCCACGCGAACGAAGCACTCGGCGGTGTCGCGCGCATCACCTTCCAGATGAGCACCGCCTCGCTCGAAACCGCCGCCATGAAGCGCTCGATCGAGCTTCTCGGCACCGAAGTTGCGCCGATCATACGGTCTCAAGCCCAACTGTGACCGGTTCCATCTCCGGTCCTTGCCCGCGACGCGCCACACAGGCATATGCACACGAGGCTGCATGCACCGGGCAGAGCCGCCCGGCCGATCAATGAAAGAGGTCTTATGGCGGACGCTTCCGGTTTCAACTTGGGACACGCTATCGTCCTGCTGGGTGCGGCCACCGTCGCGGTACCTCTGTTCAAGCGCCTGGGGCTCGGCTCCGTCCTCGGCTATCTCACCGCAGGTCTCGCCGTAGGACCGTTCGGTCTAGGCCTGTTCCACGATCCCGAGACACTGCTGCATACGGCCGAACTCGGCGTCGTCATGTTCCTCTTCATCATCGGACTCGAAATGCGCCCGTCGAAGCTGTGGAAGCTGCGGCGGCAAATCTTTGGCCTCGGCGCCGCGCAGGTCATCGCCTGCGGCTTGCTGCTCACGCTGGTCGGCATGGCCGCGGGCCTCGCTTTTCCCGTCGCCATGATCGGCGCCATGGGTTTTGTACTGTCCTCCACCGCCGTCATCATGCAGCTGCTGGAGGAGCAGGACGAGACCACGACGCCCGAGGGCCAACGCGCCATCGCGATCCTGCTGCTGGAAGATCTCGCGATCGTGCCGCTGCTGGCGCTCGTCGCAGTGTGGGGCGCCGCCGAGGCGCCGGCCGCCGCGACGACCAAGCCCGCATGGCAGAGCATCGGCATTGCCCTCGCCGGCCTCGCGGCACTGATTGCCGCTGGCCGTTGGCTGCTGGATCCGTTCTTCCGCATCATCGCCCGCGCCGGCGCTCGCGAGGTGCTCACGGCCTCCGCGCTGCTGGTCGTGCTCGGCTCCGCCGTGTTCATGCAGAGCGTCGGCCTCTCCATGGCGATGGGCGCCTTCCTCGCCGGCGTCCTCCTTTCGGAATCCAATTTCCGCCATCAGCTCGAAGCCGACATCGAGCCGTTCCGCGGCATCCTTCTCGGCCTATTCTTCCTCAGTGTCGGCATGTCGCTGGATCTGCGCATCGTCGCCAGCGAATGGATCATGGTGCTGGGCGGGGTCCTGGCCTTCATGATCGTCAAGGCGATCGGCATTTACGCCATCGCGCGCCTGACGAAATCGGACCATGCTGCGGCGAGCCACCGCGCCGCGCTGTTCGCGCAAGGCGGCGAATTCGCTTTCGTGCTCTATGCGGCAGCGCTCGCCGCCGGCATCTTCGACGCCCGCGCCTCCGCCGTCATGAGCGCCATCGTGATCCTGTCCATGGCGCTGACGCCGATCGTACTGCTCGTCCATGGGCGCATACGCTCCCCCGCCCCCGTCTCCATGGACGGCATCGACAAGGCCGACGGCCTGCGCGGCCGCGTGCTCTTCATCGGATTCGGTCGTTTCGCACAGGTGGCGAGTCAGGCCTTGCTGGCGCGCGATATCGAACTGTCCCTCATCGAGAGCGACGTGGACATGATCCGCGCCGCAGGCAATTTCGGCTTCAAGATCCATTATGGCGACGGCACCCGTCTCGACGTGCTGCGCGCATCGGGCGCGGCCACGGCAGAGGCGATCCTGATCTGTGTCGACAAGCCGGAGGCCGCGGATCACATCGTCGAACTCTGCCGCTCGGAATTTCCGCTGGCCAAACTCTATGTCCGCTCATTCGACCGCGGCCATTCGTTGCGTCTGATCAAGGCCGGTGTCGAATTCCAGATTCGCGAGACCTTCGAGTCCGCGCTGGTGTTCAGCGAGGCCGTCCTGAAAGGCCTCGGCCTTGAAGAGGAAGCGGCGCGCGAGTCCATCGCGGAGGTCCGCGAGCGCGACGCGCAGCGCGTGGAGTTGGAAGTCATCGGCGGTCTGGAAGCCGGCCGCAAGCTGATCCGCGGTAATGCGGAGACGCCGGAGCCAAGCCCGTTCTTCAAGACACGACCGGCGAGTGGGGAAAACACAGACGAGAATGTGCTGGGAGCTGCTGCAAAATCGTAGTGAGAATGGCGCGTTGCGCGATCCGGCGACAGAGCTTCAACGGGATCGAACCACCAATCCATCGCCCTTGAAATAGCAACGCCGCAGGTGCGCCTCCGATCGCTGTAAAAGAGGGAAGCTAAATGAAAAACTTCACGGACACAGGACGAGCAGTTATAGAATCTGGACATGTCTATGCGGCGATAAGTCTAGCTTTGGCTTTGCCCGACATTTTCTCGTCACAGCGTTCACGAGCAAGGATCGCAATTGTCCCGCGCCAATGGCGTTGATAAACCTGAAAGATGAGGGGAATTGCGCTGTGCATCGCCGGAATGCTTTTAACCGGCTGCTCCATTGATCCTGGGGCGACTTTGGCACCGGACATGATCAAGGACCGAGCACCCGGAGCCGCCGCAACAGAACCGGCGCCTGAAATGCGCGCCATGCTGTAAACGAGGATGGGAGAGTTCTTCCTGGCGCAATCGTCTGCGTCGAACGTCTGTTTCTCGATGCCGCGCCGGACCAAGCTTGGCTGGTCAGCCTGCATTCGCGCAATGTTGATTAGCGCGGTGGGAAATTCGCTCGGAGACCAAACCTTTCTGGTTATCATAGAGGGCGGAAAGCCAATGCGAAATGAAAACGTTTCCTGCGGCTCAGACCGGTGTTCTCAGGAAGCCTACGAGCAGCTTTGACTTTCGCGCTCATGGAATAGGACGGAAAGGATGCCTCACGCTCGGATCAAGCGGTATGCTGGCCAAACAATCTTCATCGTATTCAGCTTTCTCGCATTCGTATCGCTTGCCGGCGCGGCAGTGACTATCGGCTCCTTGGGAGTGCCCAATGCAGATATCGCTGGTGCTCTTCGCAAAGCACTCATTGCTACGGGCATGTCTGCCGTGTTCTTCACCACCGGGTATTTTGCCCGCCGCATCCTGACTCGTGAGGCGTAATCTCACGCTCCCGAGTAATCCGCACTGAAGGCCCCTATCGAGATCGCACCACCGGAAACTGCACGTCAGCGGTTGAGAATTTGCCCGGTGTTGTGCGAACTTCTAGAATCAAGAACGCGCGGCGGAGACCGCGAACGACAGGGGCGGGAGAAAACGATGGATGCAATCTCCGCATCTACACTATCAGCCGCCGGCGTCATCGGCGGAATCGTGAATGCGATCGCCGGCGGCGCAACATTGATCACCTTTCCAGCAATGATCGCGGTTGGATTGTCTCCAATGATCGCCAACGCTTCAAACGCTGTAGCAGTCGTGCCGGGCCACCTAATGGCGGCCCTCGCGGACCGGTCACGATGGCCGAACTGGGATTCTCTTACGCAGAAGGCCATAGCTGCATCAGCATGCGGAGGCACGCTCGGCGCGCTCCTCTTACTCGCTAGTTCAGATCGCATATTCGTTTTGCTAGTGCCGGCGCTCGTCGGGATTGCTACTTTGATCTTTGCATTTGGCCGGAAGATTCAAGAAAGACTGAACCATCATCGCGCAACGGAGAGCGAGCACATCCGACCTGTACTTCTCTTTTTGGCTGCCATTTATGGTGGCTATTTTGGCGCAGGACTAGGCGTCATGCTTCTAGCCGTGCTTACAATTACCGGCCGAGAGGATGTCAGGACCGCAAATGCTCTGAAGAACGTACTTGCCACTGCGGTCAGCTTCGCGACGATCACGATCTTTGTTATTCGGAACGCGGTTAGCTGGCCAGAGACTTTGATCATGCTTGCAGGAGCGCTCATTGGCGGCTTGCTTGGAGGCCGTCTTTTCGCCGTGCTGCCCGCGCCGATAGTCCGTGGCGCCATTGTTGTGATTGGAGGCGCGATGACCGTAATCTACATTTGGCGGTATTGGCTGTAGCCAATCATACACTTATGACCAAGGAGCGTCATCCCTTACCGTCGATCCGTAGCAAGAGCGTCGGGCCGGCCCCACCTTGAGCAATAAGCGCGCGTCTTACCCGTACAGAAAAGCCCGCAGCATAGCCGCGGGCTTTTTGCTTCACGCATCGTAAACTGCCACGAAGAGCCTCAACCCTCCACCTCCGGCGCAGCCCCACCCGCCTCAGGCTCCTCGCCCTCGCCGGCTTCGCCGATATGCTCCACCGACACCACGTGCTCGTCGTCCGCGGTGTTGAACACGATGACGCCCTGGGTGGAGCGGCCGGCGACGCGGATGCCTTCGACGGGACAGCGGATCAGCTGCCCCTTGTCGGTGACCAGCATGATCTGGTCGCTGTCTTCCACCGGGAAGGAGGCGATCAGCTTGCCATTACGCTCGTTCACCGACATGGCGACGATGCCTTTGCCGCCGCGGCCGGTGGTGCGATATTCGTAGCTCGAAGTGCGCTTGCCATAGCCGTTGATGGAAACGGTGAGCACCACCTGTTCCGCAGCGCCGAGTTCCGCATAGCGCTCCTGCGACAGCTGAACGGCACCGGACGTCTCTTCGCCCTCGGCCTCGACAGCCGACTCGTCGGCCACAGCTTCGCCCGCCACCGCGCGGCGCATTTTCAGATAGGCCGAACGCTCGTCCGAGGTCGTCTCCACATGGCGCAGGATCGACAGCGAGATCACCTTGTCGCCTTCGGCCAGCGCAATGCCGCGTACGCCCATGGAGCTGCGGCCCTGGAACACGCGAACATCGGTGACCGGGAAGCGGATGCACTGGCCGCCGCCAGCGGTCAGCAGCACGTCGTCATGCTCGGTGGCGATCTGCACGTCGACGATGCTCTCGCCCTCGTCCAGCTTCATGGCGATGATGCCGGAGCGGCGGACATCGACGAAGTCCGATAGCTTGTTGCGCCGGACATTACCGCCGGTGGTGGCGAACATCACGTCGAGCGTATCCCAGGTGCTCTCGTCCTCGGGCAGCGGCATGATGGTGGTGATGCGCTCGCCCTGCTCCAGCGGCAGGATGTTGATCATCGCCTTGCCGCGACCGTTCGGCGGCGCGATCGGCAGGCGCCAGACCTTCTCCTTGTAGACCTGGCCGCGCGACGAGAAGAACAACACTGGCGTATGCGTGGAGGCCACGAATAGGCGCGAGACAAAATCCTCGTCACGCGTCGCCATACCGGAGCGGCCCTTACCGCCGCGGCGCTGCGCCCGATAGGTCGAGAGCGGCACGCGCTTCACATAGCCATGATGCGACACCGTCACCACCATGTCCTCGCGCTGGATCAGGTCCTCGTCCTCGACCTCGCCTTCCTGCTCGACGATCTCCGTCTTGCGCGGCGTGGCGAACTCCGCCTTCACGGCACCGAGTTCGTCCTTGACGATGCCCTGCACGCGCGCACGCGAACGCAGGATGTCGAGATAGTCGGCGATCTCGATGGCGAGTTTATCAAGTTCGTCAGAGATTTCCTCGCGACCGAGCGCCGTGAGGCGTGCAAGGCGGAGCTCGAGAATGGCCTTGGCCTGTTCGAAGGACAAACGCGCGGTACCGTCCGGATTGATGCGGTGACGCGGATCGTCGATCAGCGTAATCATCGCCTCGACATCCTTCGCCGGCCAGTCGCGCGACATCAGGGTCTCACGCGCCGTGTTCGGGTCGGGTGAATAACGGATCACACGGATGATCTCGTCGATATTGGCGACGGCGATGGCGAGGCCGACCAAGATATGCGCCCGGTCGCGCGCCTTGTTGAGGAGGAATTTCGTACGCCGCGTAACGACCTGCTCGCGGAAGCCGACGAAGATCGTCAGCAGGTCCTTCAGATTGAAGACCTGCGGGCGACCGCCATCCAGCGCCACCATGTTGGCACCGAAATTGGTCTGCAGCGGCGTGAACTTGTAAAGCTGGTTGAGCACGATGTCCGGCACGGCGTCGCGTTTCAGCTCGACGACTACGCGATAGCCGTCACGGTCGGATTCATCGCGCAGATCCGAGATGCCATCGATCTTCTTCTCGCGCACGAGTTCGGCGATGCGCTCGACCATGGTGGCCTTGTTCACCTGATACGGCACTTCGGAAATGATGATCGCCTCGCGATCCTTGCGGATCGGCTCGATCGAGACTTTGCCGCGCATCACAATGGAGCCACGGCCGGTGTGGTAGGCGGTGCGGATACCGGCGCGACCGAGAATGATGCCGCCGGTCGGGAAGTCCGGGCCCGGAATGATCTTGTTGAGATCGTCGATGGAGAGCGAGGGATCGTCGATCAACGCCACGCAAGCATCGATACATTCGCCGAGATTGTGCGGCGGAATGTTGGTCGCCATGCCAACAGCGATGCCACCGCCGCCATTGACCAGAAGGTTCGGGAATTTCGCGGGAAGAACCTTCGGCTCTTTTTCCGACGAGTCGTAGTTGTCCTGATAGTCGACGGTGTCCTTGTCGATATCGTCGAGCAGCGTCTGCGCGATCTTGGTGAGGCGCGATTCCGTGTAGCGCATCGCGGCCGGCTGATCGCCGTCGATGGAGCCGAAATTGCCCTGGCCGTCGATCAGCGGCACGCGCATGGAAAAGTCCTGCGCCATGCGCACCAGCGCGTCATAGACCGATTGGTCGCCATGCGGATGATACTTACCGATGACGTCGCCGACGGTGCGCGCCGACTTGCGGAACGGCTTGTTGTATTCGAAGCCGTTCTCGTACATCGCATAGAGGATGCGCCGATGCACCGGCTTGAGGCCGTCGCGGGCGTCGGGCAGCGCGCGCGCCACGATCACGCTCATGGCGTAATCGAGATACGAACGCTTCATCTCGTCGAGGATGGATACGGGACGGATATCCGAGGGAACCGGCGGCTCCCCAGGCTTCTGGTCTTCGTTGTCGGACAAGGTTGTTTCCGGTCAGATTCGGGTGCGACTCATATAGCGTAAAGCACGCGCGTAGGCCACCCCGACAACCTCCGAGGCAAGTGATTTTCGACCTTATCTTTCAATCAGTTACGGCGCTCGCAAGGAAGAAACGGCAAGATTGGTGGAAGCCGTACAAATCGCGTGAGAAACGGCGGGATCCTGCAGCAATCTTGCGGCCGTACAGCGGCGGGCCAGAGGCAAGCACCGGCTCACGGATCATGCCGCTTGGGGGCAGACGACGGGCTCGCGGACACGTCACTTCGCAATCTTCGAGACTCGCAAGCACGCACTAGTGAAAGAAACGCAGAAAACAACCATTGATTTATGGGCGGCATCATAGTATGCGGCCATCATGAATATGTTTGTGCGCATCTCCAATCGCAAATCGATGACCCGCCTTTGCTGGGCCATGGAAGGAGTCATGCGCTAGGACGTTCAAAGCCGCTATCTTCTTCGACAGGCCCCGCCGGCATCGGACGGGGCTTTTGTTTTGGCCTCGCCTGCCGTGCGCAACAGCAGGAGTGACCGATGCCAATCCAATTCACACCGCCAGCAACCGGGACCGGCGATGCCGCCGCACCATCGGCGCTGCGGGCCGCCGCTTTCTTGAAGCCGTGCTGGCACTGGTTTCAGGAGCAGTGCCGATGCCGCGAGCCAGGCATCTCGCTGCATGATCTCAGCGAAAGAGAACTGATAGATATCGGCATGACGCGCGCGGAGATCGACCACATCACCGCGCATCGTCGCCTCGATCGGCTTCGCGATGGCATGGCATATCCTTGGATGTGCTGAAGCACCGAAGCCTAATTAGCGGCCGGCGAACACCACCGTGTGCATGACGCGCCCCGGCACCATCGTGAACAAGCCGGCGATCACCAGCGCGCCGATGAAGATCGACACCATCGTGATGGCATGCGCGCGCACGCGGTGCCGGCGCGCGTGAAGGACGCCGACCACCAGCATGATCGGCGTAAGGATCGAGAGCAGATGGATCGGGCTCCAGTCACGCCACAGCCGATAGCTATCGCCATGAATCCAGAACGAGCTGATCGCCGTAATGGCCAGCAATAGCACCCATAGCCAGCCCATCACCCGATGCGACAACGTGCCCTTGGGGGCAGCGAGTTGAACGACGCCAAGCGCAAATCCTGCCATGGCTGCGAAGGCATGCAACGGGATCGGCGCGGCGGCATCGAGCAGAGGCTGGAGCGACATGTGATCACGGATCCAAGAGAATGATGCAAGCAATTCTCGCACAAATCTTTCCAATGTAAAGATATCGCGCTCATCCACATTGCGGCAGCCATCGCGCCCATTCATCCACCCGAAAAGAAAACGCGCCGCGAGCAATCGCTCGCAGCGCGCCGAGGTGTCGTTAGCAATGCGGTGGATCAGAACGGGATGTCGTCATCCATATCGCTGCGACCGCCGGCCGGCGCGGCGGCCACGCGGCGCGGCGGCGGGCTGGACTGGCCGCCGCCAAAACTGTCGCCCATGTCGTCGCCGCCATAGCCGCCACCACCGCCCGAGCCCCCGCCGCGGCCGTCGAGCATGGTCAGCGTCGCGTTGAACCCCTGCAGCACGACTTCGGTCGTGTATTTTTCAGCACCGGACTGGTCGGTCCATTTGCGGGTCTGCAACGCGCCCTCGATGTAAACCTTGGCGCCCTTCTTCAGATACTGCTCCGCCACCTTGGCGAGCCCCTCGCTGAAGATGACCACGCGATGCCATTCGGTTTTCTCCTTGCGCTCGCCGGTTGCCTTGTCGCGCCAGGTATCCGAGGTCGCCACCGTGAGATTGACCACCGGATTGCCGTTCTGCATGCGGCGGACCTCGGGATCCTTGCCGAGATTGCCGACCAAAATCACCTTGTTGACGCTACCCGCCATGCCACTCTCCTAACTCTCGAATCTGAATTGCTGATCGGATGCCGACGTCCAAGCCCGGCACCAAAGTGCCGGCTGTGCGCAACCGTGCCGATATCGACCCTATACGGTCCGTCCCCGCGGGACGTCCCCGCACCGCGGGTTATCCACCACGACGTCACTCTAGTATGTTCCCTTAATGTTCTCAAGCAGCAGAATTCGCGCGACGGTATCGTGGCAGCGCGGGGCAGACGGCCCCGTGAACTCCAGCGCACCCGATTCGTACAACCGGCCTAGGCAACTGTTTCCGCTTACCTTTTACTTACGTCCAATCCAAGGACAACGTATGCGAGTGTGGCTTTTAAGTGACTGCATTTTGACGGGACTCGCCTATAGTCCAACCAGGGATTGAATTCGGCGTTCACGCCGGGGGAATGGTTTCGCTGCGAAACCGCACTGGGGAGACTTCAGATGAAGAAGATTTTGCTTGCTTCGGCTGCCCTCGTTGTTCTCGGCGCTTCTGCGGCTTCCGCCGCTGATCTGGCTGCCCGCCCCTATACCAAAGCTCCGCCGATGCCGGTCGCCGTCGCCTACAACTGGTCCGGCTTCTACGCCGGTGTCATGGGCGGCTATGGCTGGTCCGACCGTTACCGCATCGATGGCTTCGCGTTCACCACCAATGACATCAAGGGTGGCTTCGGCGGCGGCACCATCGGCTACAACTGGGCGATCCCGGGCGGCAACTGGCTGTGGGGTCTCGAAGTCGATGCCGCGGCATCGGACATGAAGTACAGCGACACCATTCTCGGCATCGTCACCGTCGAGGACAAGATCCGCTCGTTCGGCAGCGTCACGGGACGTCTCGGCGTCACCGCCGGCGCGGCGCTGTTCTACGCCAAGGGCGGTTACGCATGGGCTGACAACCGCATTTCCATCGCCATCCCCGGCGCTTCCGCCTCGCAGAGCAAGGTTCACTCGGGCTGGACCGTGGGCGCCGGCGTCGAATACATGTTCGCACCGAGCTGGTCGCTCAAGGGTGAATATATGTATGCCGATTACGGCAACGCCGCCTATGGCGACCCGAATGTCGGCTTCACCAATGTGGGCCTGACCACACACACTGTGAAGGGCGGTATCAATTACCACTTCAACTGGGGCGGCCCGGTCATCGCCAAGTACTGAGCTTCGAAAAACAAGTCTTCGAAAGGCCGGCAGCAATGCCGGCCTTTTTCTTTGCCCGCTATTTGCCCGCGCCCTTTCCGAAAGCAGGTCTCCTCTGCACCCCCACGGCCAACAAAGTGCTGGAGACCGCGCGAGAGCACTGGAAATCCCTCCCCGTTCTTCCTATGTTCCGGACACACTCAATTCGGCGTTGATCCCGGTGCCCCGGCGAGACGCGCCCGCATGTGGCGCGCACGGCGTGCCGGGGAATGCATTGCGATGGATGAAGTCATCAAGGCGAGGCGGCAACAGGCTGCAGCGAACATGCGCAGCATCACCATCCGCGGCGCCCGCGAGCACAATCTCAAGAACATCGACCTGACGATCCCGCGCGACAAGCTGGTGGTGTTCACCGGCCTGTCCGGCTCTGGAAAATCGTCTCTCGCCTTCGACACCATCTATGCCGAGGGCCAGCGCCGTTACGTGGAGTCGCTGTCGGCCTATGCCCGGCAGTTCCTGGAGATGATGCAGAAGCCGGATGTCGACCAGATCGACGGCCTGTCCCCCGCCATCTCCATCGAGCAGAAAACCACCTCTAAGAATCCGCGCTCGACCGTCGGCACCGTCACCGAGATCTACGACTATATGCGCCTGCTGTGGGCGCGCGTCGGCATTCCCTATTCACCGGCGACGGGCCTGCCGATCGAAAGCCAGACCGTCTCCATGATGGTGGACCGCGTGCTGGCGATGCCGGAAGGCACGCGGCTCTACCTGCTGGCGCCGGTGGTGCGCGGCCGCAAGGGCGAGTATCGCAAGGAATTTGCGGACTATCTCAAGAAGGGTTTTCAGCGCGTGAAGGTGGACGGCACCTTCCACGAACTCGCGGAAGCACCGACCCTCGATAAGAAGTTTCCGCACGACATCGACGTGGTGGTCGATCGCATCGTGGTGCGCCCGGATATCGGCCAGCGCCTCGCCGAAAGTTTTGAAACAGCTCTGAAGCTCGCCGATGGCCTCGCCGTCATCGAATATGCGGATGCGCCCGCTGCTGCCGCCGAGGACACCGGCAAGAAGAAGGTCGCCAAGATTCACGACAAGACCGGCGCCGAGCGTATCCTGTTCTCGGAGAAGTTCGCCTGCCCGGTCTCCGGCTTCACCATTCCGGAAGTCGAGCCCCGTCTGTTCTCGTTCAACAACCCCTATGGCGCCTGCCCCAAATGCGGCGGCCTCGGCGTCGAGCAGACCATCGACGCCGATCTCGTCATTCCCGACAAGGAGCTGACGCTGCGCAAGGGCGCCATCGCGCCCTGGGCAAAATCGTCATCGCCTTATTATCTGCAGACACTCACCGCGCTCGGCAAGCACTACAAGTTCACGCTCGACACCAAATGGAAGGACCTGCCGAAGAAGACGCAGAACGTCCTGCTGCACGGCTCCGGCGACGACGAGATCAAGTTCTCCTATGAGGACGGGGTTCGCTCCTACGACACCAAGAAACCGTTCGAGGGCGTGGTCACCAATATCGACCGCCGTTTCCGCGAGACCGAAAGCGAATGGGCGCGCGAAGAACTCGGCAAGTATTTTTCCGACGTCCCTTGCGATGCCTGCGAGGGCTATCGCCTGAAGCCGGAAGCGCTCAGCGTGAAGATCGGCGGGATGCACATCGGCAACATCTCCGAACTTTCCGTGCGCAAGGCCGGAGACTGGTTCGAGACCGTGCCGGGCATGCTCAACAAGCAGCAGAACGAGATCGCCGTTCGTATCCTCAAGGAAATCCGCGAACGCCTCTCCTTCCTGCTCGATGTCGGCCTCAACTATCTCACGCTGTCGCGATCCTCGGGCACGCTGTCCGGCGGCGAGAGCCAGCGCATCCGCCTCGCCTCGCAGATCGGCTCCGGTCTCACCGGCGTGCTCTATGTGCTGGACGAACCCTCCATCGGCCTGCATCAGCGCGACAATGCGCGGCTGCTCGACACGCTGCGCCGACTGCGCGATCTCGGCAACACCGTGATCGTTGTCGAGCATGACGAGGACGCCGTCATCGCTGCCGACTATGTCGTCGATGTCGGCCCCGGCGCCGGCACCCATGGCGGCAACATCGTCGCCCAGGGCACGCCCCAGGAGGTGATGAAGAATCCAAAGTCGCTCACCGGCAAATACCTCACCGGCGAGATGTCCGTGCCGGTGCCTGAACGGCGTCCGCCGAACCATCGCCGCACCATCAAGGTGATCAATGCGCGCGGCAACAATCTGAAGAACGTCTCGGCGGAGCTGCCGCTCGGCCTGTTCACCGCCATCACCGGCGTCTCCGGCGGCGGCAAGTCCACGCTGCTGATCGACACGCTCTACAAGGCGATCGCGCGAAAACTCAACGGCGCAAGCGAAGGTGCTGCGCCGCATGACCGTATCGAGGGTCTCGAACATATCGACAAGATCATCGAGATCGACCAGTCGCCCATCGGCCGCACGCCGCGCTCGAATCCGGCGACCTATACCGGCGCCTTCACGCCGATCCGCGAATGGTTCGCCGGCCTGCCGGAATCCAAGGCGCGCGGCTACGAAGCCGGCCGCTTCTCCTTCAACGTCAAGGGCGGCCGCTGCGAGGCCTGCCAGGGCGACGGCGTCATCAAGATCGAGATGCACTTCCTGCCCGACGTCTACGTCACCTGCGACACCTGCAAGGGCAAACGCTACAATCGCGAAACGCTGGAAGTCCTGTTCAAGGGAAAATCCATCGCCGACGTGCTCGACATGACCGTCGAGGAAGCCGCCGAATTCTTCAAGGCGGTACCGCGCGTGCGAGAGACTTTTAAAACCTTGCACCGTGTGGGCCTGGATTACATCCATGTCGGCCAGCAGGCGACGACGCTCTCAGGCGGCGAAGCGCAGCGCGTGAAACTAGCGAAGGAACTGAGCAAGCGCGCCACCGGCCGCACGCTCTACATCCTCGACGAGCCGACCACGGGCCTGCATTTCCACGACGTCGCAAAGCTGCTCGAAGTGCTGCATGAGCTGGTGGAGCAAGGCAACACGGTGGTGGTGATCGAGCACAATCTCGAAGTCATCAAGACCGCCGACTGGGTGATCGATCTCGGCCCCGAAGGCGGCGACGGCGGCGGCGAAATCGTCGCCTGGGGCCCGCCGGAAGATATCGTGAAAGCGCCGCGCAGTTATACCGGGCAATTCCTGAAGCCGGTGCTGGCGAAGGCGGGCAAGCCGAAGAAGCGGAAGGTGACAGGGGAAGCGGCGGAGTAGACGCGCCGCCAAGGGAATCCTTGAAAGAGCCTGTTATCTTTTCAAATTCTCTCTCAATCCAAAAAGTATCGCGGTCCGTCGGGGCAGCGATTGTTCACGACCTTCGCGACGCAATGGTGGAACGCGCCGATAAGATGGCGACGCCTTGTGCGACTTACTGAAGTCGCTAAGGATAGGCGTTAGAGTCGAAACAGTTGAATCCGTTAGCGTCGATCAAGCGTCGCTGTTGTCTGTCTAGAATCATTCCTGCTTGAGCGCCGCATGCCGTTGAATGTGGGGCTACAGGTGTCGCGCCCTCGCCTCACATCAGTCCCCTAGTGCTACCCGCAAACCCGTTCGGGATGCTTGCGCGCATAGGAGATCCAGAATCCGAACAGTCCGTTGTCGATGTTCTGCAGATCCCACATCCGTTTCGTCAGCGGCAGCATCAGTCGGTCGAGTTCGGAATCGCTGTACCACTCGACAAAGTCCTGGAAATCCTGCGCGCAGAGAGCGCTGATCTCTTCCCAGAATGGCTGCACAAGCTGATAGGCTTCAGCAAAAATCTCGGCATACTCTTGCGCGCCCAATTCACCAAGCGCCCATAGCGTTTGTTCGGAATAGCCGCGGTGGTGCCAATTCGCAAAGTGCCAGCCGAGGTCGTCCAGCGTCAGGCTCACATCGAGCTGGTAGACCGCTGCCATCGCGCGTAAACCTACGGGAATCCTCGATAGTCGCGTCAGAAATTCATCGAGGTCGTCGCCCTCGCTCGAGCCGAGGCGCTCGGTCAATTCGGCCGCGAGAAGCTTGAACAGCGCATCATCGGGACACGCGTTGATCTGATCGACCCGCAGGACCACCGTGCCGTCGCCTCCAGCCAAGACCTAGCCAAAATGGCTGCGGTCGAACAAAGTGCGGCCCACACGAGCGGTGCGATACGCATGGAAGGCATTGTGTCCCCTCGCAGACCGCACCTCGAGCAGACCTCCGCATTTTTCTCTGACTTTATCAGATGACCGGCTAGACATGCACCCATTCGTCGCGGCATCGCGACTTGATGGCGTCACCTAACCCGGTCATGCTTGGCCCAGTCGGCGGCCTCGATTCCACCGCCTTTTCATGACCAGTTGCGCGGCGAACCTTCCTTGCCGCTTTTTCCAGTGACATGACTTACAAACTCGCCATTTTCGACTTCGACGGCACGCTCTCCGACAGCTTTCCGTGGTTTCTCAGCGTCATCAACCAGGTGGCTGAGAAGCACAAGTTCCGGCGCGTCGAACGCGATCGCATCGACGAGATGCGCAGCGTCGGCGCCGGCGAGCTGGTGCGGATGCTCGGCGTGCCCAAATGGCGCATCCCGCTGATCGTCCGCGACATGCGCAAGATGAAGGCGCAGCAGATCGACCGCATCGCGCTGTTTCCCGGCGTCGACCGCATGTTCGACGAGTTGAAGGCGCGCGGCGTCACGATCTGCGTCGTCAGCTCGGACAACGAGAACAATGTGCGCACCGTGCTGGGCGAGCTCGAGGAGCACGTCTCCTTCTTCGCCTGTGCCGCCGGCCTGTTCGGCAAGACCGCCAAATTCCAGCGCATCCTCGAACTGACCGGCGTCTCGGTGGATGACACGCTCTCCATCGGCGACGAAATCCGCGATATCGATGCGGCGCGCGAGGCCGGCGTCGATTTCGGCGCGGTGTCGTGGGGCTATACGAGCGCGGCTGCGCTGAATGCTCGCGCGCCAACTTTCATGTTTTCGCGCATGGACGACATCACCGTGGCCCTGACGACGCCGCGGGGCTGACCGGCATCGGGCCGCATTGTCTGCGCATGCAGGCGCACTTACGTTTCGATCGTAATCCATGACCGATCGGGACGCCATCATGACCGACACCCTCACTGCCTCCGCCGTCCGCGACAACAAGGGCGCCAGCCGCTTCGAGCTTGCCGTCGACGGCAGCATTGCCTTTGCGAATTATCGCCAGACGGGCGACCGCGTGATCATCACTCATACGGAAACGCCGCCTGCGCTGCGCGGTCGCGGCGTCGCATCGGAATTGGTGAAGGGTGCGCTGGGGTTAATTCGCGCGGACGGCCACAAGGTCGTGGCGGGATGCAGCTTTGTGGTCGACTATCTCGAACAGCATCCGGAATATGCGGATATCACGGGCTAACAACACGCTCCGTCATTCCGGGCTCGCGCGCGACGATGCGCGCGCGCCGGAATGACGACTAGACAATCTTGATCGACATGTCCGGCAATCCCTGCAGCTTGCACAGCAACACGTCGCCCTTCACCACCGGGCCGACATTTTCCGGCGTGCCGGAATAGATGATGTCGCCGGCCTTCAGCTCGAAGGCTTCCGAGAGTTTTGCGATCTGCTCGGCGACGCTCCAGATCATCTTGTCGAGATCGGAGCTCTGCTTCACGGTGCCGTTTACGGCGAGCGAGATCGGGCCCTTGGTGAGATGCCCTGTTTTCGCCACCGGATGGATCGGGCCGATGACGGCGGCGTGGTCAAAGCTCTTGCCGATCTCCCACGGCTTCTTCTCGTCGCCCATGGCGCGCTGCAGATCGCGGCGGGTCATATCGAGGCCAAGTGCATAGCCATAGACGTGGTCGAGCGCTTTCTCCGCCGGAATGTTGGTGCCGCCGGATTTCAGCGCGGCGACGAGTTCGACCTCGTAATGATAGTTCTTCGTCAGCGAGGGATAGGGATGATCGGCCACCTCGCCGATCTTCACGTTCTGAATCGCGTCGGTTGGCTTCTGGAAAAAGAACGGAGGCTCACGGGTGGGATCGGAACCCATCTCGCGCGAATGCGCCGCGTAGTTGCGGCCGATGCAGTAGATGCGGCGAACCGGAAAGACATCTGTCTCGCCGGCGATGGGAATGGTCACCGTATCGACCTTGAAGATGCTTTTGGGGCCGGCCTGCGCCTGCGCGGCCTCACTGCCGATGGCGGTGGCGGTCAGCGCGACGGCGCCTCCGGCGACGAGTGTCCGGCGATCGATCAGATCCATGGTGGTCCTCCCAGTACTGGCTCTTGAAGAGCGCTTTGTTGTCCACTGGCATACCACAACAAAAAGGCCCGCGCGAGCGCGGGCCTTTGGTTTCGCAATCGCGAAGCGATCAGTGTTTGAGATCGTCCGGCAGCTTGCCTCCATTGGCGGCGAACTTGGTCATCACCTGCTTGTGCAGCCAGATATTCATGCTGGCGCTGTCATTGGAGTCGCCGGTATAGCCGAGTTCCTTGGCCAGCTCCTTGCGGGCGCTGAAGCTGCTGTCGATATCCAGCGCCTTCATCAGATCGACGATGGAGGTGCGCCATTCCAGCTTCTCGCCCTTGGCTTTGACAGCCGCATCGAGGATCGGCGCGACGTCCACGGTGGCCGCGGGGGCGGCACCTCCGGCCGGAGCTGCGGATCCGCCGGCAGCGGGCGCAGCGTCGGCAGCCGCAGCACTGGCGCTGCCGCCGAAAATCGCGCTCATGATCTTTCCGAAAATGCTCATTCTGATGGCTCCCAATGACTTTGATGATGGCCTGAAGAATTGCCGCAAGACATGACCGGCGAATGACCGCCGCACAGCATTATGTCCCTATCGACCGCCGCTGCCAATGCGGCACGGCGACGGATAACGGAGACACATCAAAGGTCCAATCCAATTGCGGCGATGCCCGGGCCGCACCGCAGCGCAACATCGCTGCGCACTGCACCCTCACCCAAGCGTGAGAGACGCTGCGACGCGCCGGCGCTAGGATGGTTGCACAGGTCGCGGCAGTCAGTCTCCTTGCATGCGCGTCTGGCTTTGATCGTGATCGTTTCCGAGCGGCTTCCGCGCCATCGGCGCCGCGAGTGCTGCGCACAGAAGGGAGCAACGACCATGGCCCTCTCCTATTCCGGCAATGCCAGCGATCTCGCCCGCGCCGCCGATATCGGCCCGGCGCCGGCAATTTACACCCTCACGCCATCAGACCTCCGCGACGCGCTGCGGCTCGGCTGGGACGACTTCAAGGCGGTCCCCAGTCATGCCGTCATACTTTGTCTGATCTATCCCGTGATCGGCATCGTGCTGGCGCGCACGGTGCTTGGCTATTCGATCCTACCGCTGCTGTTCCCACTCGCCGCCGGCTTCGCTCTGCTCGGACCGTTCGCGGCCATTGGCCTCTATGAACTCAGCCGTCGTCGCGAAACGGGCGAAGACCCCTCAGCGTGGCACGCGCTGGGTGTGACCCGGTCACCCTCTTTCGGCGCCATGTTGGCGCTGGGTCTCGCGCTGCTGGTTCTGTTCCTGGTCTGGATTGCAACGGCGCAAGCGATCTATGTCTCCACATTCGGCAATGCGCCTGCCGCGGCGATTCCAAGCTTTCTGTCACAGGTGCTGACGACGCCTCAGGGCTGGCAGCTCATCGCCGTCGGCTGCGGCACCGGCCTGATATTCGCGCTCGTCGCTCTCTGCATCAGCGCAGTGTCGTTTCCGCTGATGCTGGATCGACATGCGGGTGTGATGGATGCGGTCACCACATCGCTGCGCGTGGTCGCGCGCAATCCGGTGACGATGGCAATGTGGGGCGTCATCGTAGCCGCCCTGCTCGTGCTGGGCTCGCTGCCTTTCTTCCTCGGACTCACGGTCGTGATCCCGCTGCTCGGCCATGCGACCTGGCATCTGTACCGCAAGGCGGTGGAGCGCAATCCGAATCCTCCGGTCATGCCGGAACGCAGCCCAACCAGGCGATACGCGGCTGATTTCCCGGTCTCGTTGTTCCAAGGCCGCCGCGAGGATTGAACGGCCATCGCTCTCGCCAGGCATCTGCCCGGTCTCCCGGCAAATGCGTGGCCGCTCTTCGAACCAGAAGGCCATTCAGTTTTTGCGCGCCACACACGCCAGCCGAGATCCAGCCCCCCTGCCACAATCCTAGCGGCATCTCGCCGCCGGGAACAAAGCAGGAAATCATTCGACTGAAGCCGTCTCTCTGTGACGCACATCTATGCTGCAGTCTCTCCCCATTTAAGATGAATATACATTCATACCTAATGCTTGCATGCGATTCGCGCATGTCTATATGACGACTGTTAACGGCTTCGACGAGCCCCGCCGACTTCCGGCCACGCCGCGATCATCTTGCCGCCACACGCGAGAAACGCCTCTAAAACAGTGATTTAATCGCCTAACTAACGGAAGCCGAGCCAATTGCGGTGCCCGGATACGCATACTGCCCTGAGAGGCGCCAGCGGGCGCCGAAAGGTTAATCAGCTCTTGCCGAAGCCATGCACAAATCGCTTAGCTGCATCGCAACATCTGAACTGCCGCACTGCGAAACGGCCATCTATATTCACTCCAACAGCGATGCACTCCCCAAGAGATGAATCGCAGACTGTGAAGGAGATAGAAAATGTTGCTCTCGCTTATCCGTATGATCCAGGCTTTCCGTGACTATCAGCGCAACGTTGCCGAGCTGTCGCAGCTCAGCGATCGTGAACTGTCCGACATCGGTCTCGACCGTTCCGACATTCCGCGCGTTGCTTCGGGCGCCTACAACGGCTGATCCGTCCGGACGGCATTCCGTCCACCGACGTTTCACGAATTGCGCCCGCATCCCGCGGGCGCGATCGTGGTCACCGCAAAACAGGTAGTGCAAAGCACTGGCTAACCTGCGGAACCCGCCCAAAGCGAATTCCGTTTCGCTGCGAAACGCGCTACATGCGGGGCCATGACAACAGCCCCTAATTCTGACGACCGCGTCCATGTGATCGGCGCGGGCCTTGCCGGCTCGGAAGCCGCCTGGCAGGTCGCCAATGCCGGCATCCCGGTGGTTCTTCATGAGATGCGTCCGGTACGGATGACCGACGCCCATCGCACCGATGGCCTCGCCGAACTCGTCTGCTCCAATTCATTCCGTTCCGACGATGCCTTGAACAACGCTGTCGGCCTGCTGCATGCCGAAATGCGCAAGCTGGGCTCGTTGATCATGCGCAGCGCCGACGCCCATCAGGTGCCTGCTGGCGGCGCGCTGGCGGTGGATCGCGACGCATTCTCCGATGCCGTTACCAAGTCGCTGGAAGATCACCCGCTCATCACCATCGACCGTACGGAAGTCGCCGGCCTGCCGCCCGCTGAATGGCGCAACGTCATCGTAGCGACCGGCCCCCTCACCTCGGCTCCCCTGGCCGATGCGATCCGCGAATTGACCGACGAGAACGCGCTCGCCTTTTTCGATGCCATCGCGCCGATCGTGCACAAAGACTCCATTGATATGGAGATCGCGTGGTTCCAGTCGCGCTACGACAAGGTCGGGCCCGGCGGCAATGGCGCCGACTACATCAACTGCCCGATGACCCGTGAGCAGTACGACGCCTTCATCGATGCGCTGCTGGCGGGCGAAAAGACCGATTTCAAGGAATGGGAGCTGAACACGCCCTATTTCGACGGTTGCCTGCCCATCGAGGTGATGGCCGAGCGCGGCCGCGAGACGCTGCGCTATGGGCCGATGAAGCCGGTCGGCCTCACCAATCCGCGCGATCCGCTCGTGAAGCCCTACGCCATCGTCCAGCTGCGCCAGGACAACAAGCTGGGCACGCTCTACAATATCGTCGGTTTTCAGACGAAGCTGAAATACGGCCCGCAGCAAACTGCGCTGCGCATGATTCCCGGCCTGCAGAACGCCGAATTCGCCCGGCTCGGGGGCCTGCATCGCAACACCTTCCTCAATTCGCCAAAGCTGCTCGACGAACAGCTGCGCCTCAAAGCAGAGCCGCGCCTGCGCTTCGCCGGCCAGATGACCGGCTGCGAAGGCTATGTGGAATCCGCCAGCGTCGGCCTGATTGCCGGCCTCTGCGCCGCAGCCGAAGCCAAAGGCCAGTCATTGGCCATGCCGCCAGCAACCACGGCGCTCGGCTCGCTGCTCGGCCATATCACCGGCGGCCATATCGAGACCGTGGATGCAGGCCCGCGCTCGTTCCAGCCGATGAACATCAATTTCGGCCTGTTCCCGCCGCTCGCCTCACCGCCGACCAAGAAGCCGGATGGCTCGCGGCTGCGCGGCAACGAGAAAACCATCGCAAAGAAGCAGGCGATGAGCGCCCGCGCGTTGGCCGATCTCGACACCTGGATCGCGGCGAGCCTTCCCGCCGTCGCGGCAGCGGCATAACGCCAGCTCGGTTGGATCAGTCATGAGTTTGCCCGAACAGGACGCCGCCGCGCTGTCCAAACACTGGACCGAAGGCGTGCTTTTGAAACGCGACGTATTTTCCACCGTCGAGCGCGGCCGTTTCCGCACGCGTGATGGCGATGTCGATGCCGTGCTGCGCCGACTCGATCAGGTGCCGTGGTGGTCGTTCGTCCTTGCGCTGCATCTGTTCACCCGCGAGCGTCGCGCACTGACGCTGGCGCGCGACCTCAAGGTCGGGCCGGAGCTGCTCTGGGCCGGCAAGCGCACGCTGGTGCGTGGCTTCATCGACGGCGTCGCGCTGCATCTCGCAAAGCCATACAATGACGCACGTTATTTCCAGTCGGCCAAGCTGGCGCTGCGCAAAATGCATCGCATGGGCGTATGCCATAACGATCTCGCCAAGGAGCAGAACTGGCTCCGCGGCAGCGACGGGCTGGCCTATCTCACTGACTTCCAGCTCGCGGTCTGTTTCAAGAGCCGCAGCCGGCTGTTCCGCATTGCAGCCTATGAAGATCTCCGCCATCTCCTCAAACACAAGCGGACCTATGCACCGGAGCTTTTGACGGCGAAGGAAAAGCAGATCCTGTCGAAGAAGTCGTTGCCGGCGCGGATCTGGCTGATGACCGGCAAGAAGGTCTATCGCGCCATCACCCGTGGCATCTTCAACTTCACCGACCGCGAAGGCGGCGGCAAGCGGCTCGTCAATGACGCGCCGCCGCTGCTGGAGATCATCAAGCGCCATCCGGCCGTGCGCGACGCCGCGATCGTGGCGTTCGCGGATCGTCGCATGGGTGTTGGGCTTTATGCCTTCGTGGAGGCGGATGACGCGGCGCTGGAAAGCAAGCTGCAGGGCGAGCTGAGCGGGTCGAAGACCGCCAAGCCGCCAGAGCATCTGCAGGTGATCCCGGCGCTGCCGCGCGATGCATCGGGCAAGATTCGCACCGAAGTGCTGCAGCTCGTCGCAATGAACCAGGTCGATCTGCTCGAACCACTGATGAACAGCGATGCAGACCGGGCATTTCTCAAGACCATCCTTGACTCCCGCAAGAATCTGCGTGACCGATTTAATTTCGAGACCACGCAACCTCCCCTCACTTCCTGACCTCCGACCGACCTCTCAAGAAGATCGATGCGTATTCTGCTGACTGGATCATCGGGCTGGCTTGGACGCTTTCTCGGGCCGCGTCTCCGAGCGGCAGGTCATCATGTTGTCGGCCTTGATGTCGCGGCTGGTACGGAGACGTCCGTCATCGGCTCGGTGGCGAACCGTGCATTGGTCGATCGCGTCTTCTGCGAGTTCGGCATCGAGGCTGTCATTCACTGCGGCGCGTTGCACAAGCCGGACATCATCCGCTATCCGGCTCAGGCCTTTATCGACGTCAATGTCAGCGGCACGCTGAACCTGCTCGAAGCTGCCGTACGGGCGAAGCACGATCGTTTCGTCTTCACATCCAGCACCTCGCTGATGATCACGACGGCAATCCGCGAAGAAACCGGCAACGCGGCCGTCTGGCTCGATGAAACCTCCGGACCGCTGGCGCCGCGTAACATCTATGGCGTGACGAAACTGTCCGCGGAAGAGCTGTGTCGCCTCACGCATCTCGAACATGGACTGAATTGCGTGGTGCTTCGCACCAGCCGCTTCTTCCCGGAAGAAGACGACACACTCGATCACGTGCCTGGTCCGAACCTCAAGGCCAATGAATTCCTCAATCGCCGGCTGACCGTCGAAGACGCCGCAGACGCGCATATCGTTGCGCTCGACAGGGCTCCCGCCATCGGTTTCGACACTTTCGTGATCTCTGCGCCCCCACCCTTTGCGAAATCAGATGTCGGGGCCCTGAAGCAGGATGCCGCGCGCGTCATCGCCGGCTATTTCCCTGATGCCGGGGAACTCTATGCCAGGCGCAGCTGGAAGCTGCCCCACAGCATCGGACGCGTTTACGATCCCGGCAAAGCCGAACGCGTGCTCGGCTTCCGTTGCAAGACGGATTTTGCCAGCATCATCGACGCTCTGAAGAACGACACAGAGCTGCCCTTCGCTCACGATCCCGACTATATGTCACCGAAGGAACGCGCGGCTCGCTGAGCCAGCGCTACGAGGCCCGCCACAAGGTCCAAAGCGTTCGTAACCGTGAGCGGATATAGAGTTCGAACGGATCGAAGCGCGCATCCGCCATCTGGCCGAGATCATATTTCACCAGCGCTATCGGCAGGAACGCCGCGCGGGCCGGCTCCGCGACGTCGGCAAGCATGCTGCCGGCCACGGCCAGCTGCTCCTGTGCGCCCTTGATGAGTTGATCGAGCGTCGCCCGGATCGCAGGCGTCAGCTTGCCGGCATAGAATTCATGCTCACTGCCGCCATTCTGCCGGAGCATGTCGTGCGGGAGATAAAGCTGCCGACGCGCGGCGTCGTAAGGCAAGCGCGCCGCGATGCGCGTGACGCCGTGCGCGAGGCCGAGATGTTCAGCGGCATGATCGACGGCTTCGGAGCGATCGCCGAGGATACGCCCGGCGCAGGCAAACAGCGTTCCCGACGTGTCGCGGAAATGGCTTTCCAGCACCGCGAGATCTGGCATCGGATCGTTGTAGAGATCGAAGACATGAGCATCGATCAGCTTGGCGAGGCGATCGACCGGCAGATCAAAGTCGCGCACCGTGCGGAGCAACTCGGCGGCTACCGGGTTCTGCTCGACATCGCCATGCCCGGCGCCAGCCAGCGCATCGGTCCACCACTGCAGCCGGATCTCGCCAGGCAGCGCCTGCCTGACCTGATCGCGCACACGGCTGACCTCGGCGTTAAAGCCGTACAGCGCCAGCAGCGGGCGCCGCTTGTCCGCAGGTACGAACAAGGTCGAGGCGTAACGGTCAAAATCGTGGGTGCGCACGAGATCGGCGCAGAACACCGCAGCGCTCGTGTCGGCGCCGCTCATGGCACGGCGATCAACGCGGCAGCCACGCGGCGGCGCTCGCCGATCATGATGTTGTAGGTGCGGATCGCAGGTCCCGTCATCATCGTATCCACGACGATGCTGACGCCACGCAGCGCTTCGCGCAGGTCGCGCGGCATGATCCAGACGTCATTGCCGGTGCCGATGATCAACGTGTCGATGCCGGCATGGCTCTCGAAGACACGGCGCAGCGTATCGCGGTTGATCTCGTCCGGTCTGGTGACGGGCCACGGCCACACCGCATCGGGCAGGCACAAAAGCGAGCCCTGATGCGACATGGTGTCGAAGATGAAACCGCCCTTGCCATAGGCTTCGATCTCGGCCGCGCGCGGGAGATGCGGCTGCTCGGGATCGACCGGCATCAGGCTTGCGCCGTCTTCTTCGCCGACTTGCCCGTGCTCACCGGTTCGTCACGATTCTCACCGACGCCAAGATAGATCAGCATGGGCGCAGCGATGAAGATCGAGGTGTAGGTACCGACCAGTACCACGCCGAAGATCATCACCGCCGTGAACGAATGGATCGCGTGACCGCCGAACAGATACAGCGCGAGGAGCGCCAGCGTCACGGTCACGTGCGTGATGATCGAACGCGACAGCGTCGAATTGATCGACTCGTTGAGCAGTTCCGGCATCGGCATCTTCTTGTAGCGACGCAGGATCTCGCGGATACGATCATAGATGACCACGGTGTCGTTCAGCGAATAACCGAGAATGGTCAAGAGCGCCGCGATGCTGGTGAGGTCGAAATCGACCTGCGCGATCGACATGAAACCGATGGTCAGCACGATATCGTGGACGTTGGCGATCATGGCGCCGATGGCGAACTGCCATTCGAAGCGGAACCAGAGATAGATCAGGATGCCGAAGATCGCGACGATCAGGCCAAGCATGCCGTAAGCCAGCAATTCGCCGGAGACGCGCGGGCCGACCACTTCGACGCGGCGATATTCGACGCTGTCGCCGAGCGTGGCGCGCACCTTCTGCACCGCGGCCTGCTGCGCGGCATCGCCGCCGGGCTGCTGCGCGAGACGGATGAGAACATCGGCGGGACCACCGAACTGCTGCAGCTGCACGTCGCCGAGCTGCAGACCCGACAGTTTGGTGCGCATATCCGAAATATCGGCCTGACCGCTCTTGGCCTGCACTTCCATGAGCGTACCGCCCTTGAAGTCGATGCCGAAATTCAGGCCATGGGTGAAAAACAGCGTAATCGCCGCGATGGTCAGCAGCGCCGAGATCGGGAACGAGATGCGACGAAAGCGCGTGAAGTCGAACTTCGTATCGTCGGGGACGATGCGAAGCGGTGGCAACAGGTCGAAGATGGTCACAATCGACAGAACGACGACCAGTGCAGCCAGACCGAGAAGAACCATTTGTGTCGTAGTCAAAGTCTGCTCCGTCAGCTCAGATCGGCACGCGCTGCGGCCGCTTCCACCTGACCCAGGTGGCAACGATCAGTCGGGTCACGGTGAAGGCGGTGAACACCGTCGTGATGATGCCGATGCCGAAGGTCACGGCAAAGCCGCGCACCGGACCAGTGCCGATATAGAACAGCACTGCCGCGGCGATGAAGGTGGTGATGTTGGAATCGAGAATGGTGGCGAGCGCGCGTTTGAAGCCGGCGTCGATGGCGGCGATCGCCGTGCGGCCGCCGCGCAGTTCCTCGCGGATACGCTCGTAGATCAGCACGTTGGAGTCCACCGCGATACCAACCGTGAGCACAATGCCGGCGATACCGGGCAGCGTCAGCGTGGCATTGAGCAGCGACAGGACGCCGAAGATCATGGCGACGTTGATGGCGACAGCGATATTCGCGAACAGGCCGAACAGACGATAGGTCAGCAGCATGAACAGAATGACGAAGATCGAGCCGATATAGGCGGCGAGTTCGCCCTTGGCGATGGAGTCCTGACCGAGGCCGGGACCAACCGTGCGTTCTTCGATGATCGACAGCGGCGCCGGCAGCGCGCCCGCGCGCAGCAGGATTGCGAGGTCATTGGCGCCCTGCACGGTGAACGAGCCCGAAATCTGGCCCGAACCGCCGGTGATCGGCTCACGGATGACCGGCGCCGACACCACCTCGTTATCGAGCACGATGGCGAAAGGCAGGCCGACATTCTTGGTGGTCGCTTCCGCGAACTTGCGGGCACCCGCGGTATTGAAGCGGAACGAGACGATCGGCTCATTGGTGCGCTGGTCGAAGCCCGGTTGCGCATCGGTGAGATCGGCGCCGGAAACCAGCACCTCCTTCTTCACCAGATACGGCACCTTCGGCGAGGTCGAGCTCATCAGGAGATCGGAGTCGGCGGGCACCCGGCCCTGCGCCTGTTCCGCCGGGATCGACGTATCGACCATGCGGAAGTCGAGCTTCGCGGTCTTGCCCAGCAGTTCCTTCAGGCGTGACGGATCCTGCAGGCCCGGCACCTGCACCAGCACGCGGTCGAGGCCCTGACGCTGGATCAGCGGCTCAACAGTGCCGAGTTCGTTGATGCGGCGCTCAATGATCTGCAGCGACTGATCGACCGACTGACGCAACCGGTCGTTGATCGCCGCCTGCGGCACGGTAAAGCGGATCAGCCCGCCGCCGGCGTCGGAGACCTCGAGACTGCGCGCCCCGCTCTGCCCCATGATGCCGCCGAGCGGCTGCGACAGTTCACGCAGCTTGCTGAGCGCGTTCGGAAGATCGGTCTCCCTGGTGATACGAACTTCGACCGCGTCGCCGCGGACATTCAGACCCGTATACTGAACGCGGGGATTGATGTCGCGCAACGTCCGGCGCACGTCATCGCGGACCTGATCCAGCTTGTCCTTCTTGACAGCGGCGGCATCGACTTCGAGCAGGATGTGCGATCCGCCCTGCAGATCGAGGCCCAGCACCAGATGGCGCTGTGCCCATTTCGGCCAGGTCTTCACGGTGGCTTCGGGAATGAAGTTCGGCACAGCGAACAGGCAGACGACCAGCGCCGTCAGGATAATGCCCAGCGCCTTCCACCGTGAGAAATACAACATCGAACAGGTCCGTCAGGATTCGAGGATAAGCGTCGCCGCGAGTTATTTCGCCGCCGCGTCGTCCTTCGCCTCGGTCTTCTCGCCCTTCTCCTTGGCGGGCTCGCCCTTGGTGCGGACGCCGGAGATCATCGAACGCAACTGACGAACGCGGATGCCGTCGGCCAGTTCGAACTCGACCTGCTCGTCGTCCACCACCTTCGTCACCTTGCCGATCAGGCCGCCCGAGGTGACGATGGTGTCACCGCGACGGATATTTTTCACCATTTCGGCGTGATCGCGCACCTTCTTCTGCTGCGGGCGCAGGATCAGGAAATACATGATCACGAAGATCAGCGCGAACGGCAGGAGCGACATCAGCATGCTGTTGGTGTCGTTGCCGGCGGCTGCGGCCTGGGCGAACGCAGGGGTAATGAACATCGGAAGTCCTCAATCGGGCTGGAAATGACCGGCGACGCAGCCGCAGAAAGCCGGCCCTCGCAAATTCGGCGCGGACTATAGCGGCCGGCAGGCCAATTGCAACGCTCCTAACCCCCTTGATGTACAAGCGTTTGTACCGCTTGCGGAGCTGTTCCCGGATGGTTAAGGGTGCGGGCCGAGGAAAGTCAAAAATGTCAAAAAAACCCAATAAAACCAGCCGCCGCCCTGCCCCCAAAGACGCCAAGCCCGCCACCCGCAAGACAGCCGCCGGCCGCCCGCGACCGATGGCCGCCCCCGGCCTGGAAGAGCGCATTGCGGTCGCCCTGGAAGCGATCGCGGCCAACATGGCCGCAGCGAGACCCAAGGTGTCCAATGCCGATTCTCTCGCCAGCGCCGATGCCTTCATTTGGCATCCCGATGGCCGCCTCGCGCCCGTGCCGAAGGTCAGCCGCGTGGAGCTCGACCTGCTGCAGGGCATCAATCAGCAGGTCGATACGCTGATCGAGAACACCCGCCGTTTCGCCAATGGCCTGCCCGCCAATAACGCCCTGCTCTGGGGCGCGCGCGGCATGGGCAAATCGTCCCTGGTGAAGGCCGCACATGCGCGGATCAATGCCAGCAAGTCGGTCAGCGGCCGACTGAAACTGGTCGAGATCCATCGCGAGGACATTGAGAGCCTGCCGCTCCTGATGGCGCAGATCCGCGCCTCGGACTTCTATTTCATTGTGTTCTGCGACGATCTCTCCTTCGACGGCAATGACGCCTCCTACAAGTCGCTCAAGGCCGTGCTTGAAGGCGGCATCGAAGGCCGGCCGGAGAACGTCATCCTTTATGCGACCTCGAATCGCCGCCATCTGCTCGCCCGTGACATGATCGAGAACGAGCGCTCGACCTCGATCAATCCCGGTGAAGCAGTGGAGGAAAAGGTCTCGCTATCGGACCGTTTCGGCCTCTGGCTCGGCTTCCACAAATGCAACCAGGATGAATATCTCGCCATGGTCCGCGGCTATTGCAGCCATTACGCGATGGAGATCGACGACGCCCAGCTCCAACGCGAAGCGCTCGAATGGTCCACCACGCGCGGGTCGCGCTCCGGCCGTGTGGCCTGGCAGTTCGTGCAGGAACTCGCAGGACGCTTGGGGGTGAAGCTGGCGGCGAAGTAAGTCGTCGTGCTCGCCTGGCGCATGAGTATTGTTCTACGCACCGCACGAATAAAAAAGAACGGCACCAGAAGGTGCCGTTTTTTTCCGAGCTGAATGGCAGCGTCATGCACCGTTCAGGAATTGCAGGGGATCGACGGGCGACGAGCCCTTGCGGATTTCGAAGTGCAACTGCGGTGACGAGACCTCGCCGGACTGGCCCGACTTCATGATCACCTGACCACGCTTGATGGTTTCTCCGCGCTTCACCATCAGCTCGCTCGCATGGGCGTAGGCCGTGACATAACCATTGGAGTGACGCACCAGCACGAGATTGCCATAGCCCTTGAGCTCGTTGCCGGCATAGGCCACGACCCCATCCTCGGCGGCCTTGACCGGCGTGCCTTCCGGCACGGCGATGTTGATGCCGTCGTTCGACTTGCCGTTGGTTTTGGCACCGTAGCCAGCCGCAACACGGCCGCGCACCGGCCAGCGGAATGTCGGCAGTGCGCCGGTGGCTTCAGCGGCCTTCGCCGGTGTCTCCGGAGCGGCTTCTTCGGGTGTCGTGGTGGCGCTGGCGAGACGGGCCTTCTGCTGCGGCTCGGCGACCGCGACGCGGGCTGGCGCAGTCACGACGGGAGCAGCCGCGATCGTGGAGGGTGCGCCAAGCGGCGCTGGCGCCGAAGCCGGCGCGGCCGGTGCAGCTGTGACCGCCGTACGCGCGGCAGGGATCGTGATCTTGCTGCCGAGCTTGAGCTGAGCAGTCGGCGACAAACCATTGGCCCGCGCGAGTTCCGCCACCGGGATATTGTTCCGGCGTGAAATGCTCATCAACGTATCACCGCGATTGACATAATGCGTGGTGGACGCGGCAGCTGGTTTTGCCGGCACCGCGGCGGCGACGGCCGGCACGGCAACGGTGCCCTGACGCGGAATGATCAGGGACTGGCCGGGCGACAGCGCACGCGGACCGCGATAGCCGTTTGCCTGCAGGATCGCAGCCTGTGACACATTGTAACGCTTCGACAGACCTTCCAGCGTGTCGCTGGTGCCAACAATGATCGTGGTGCCATTCGACGCAGGCGCAGCAGCGACCGAGCGCGGCGCCGTGCTGCCGGTATGCTCGATCGGCGCACGTGCAGGCGGTGGTGTGTACATGCCGTTACCGCCACCGCTCATCGGCGCAGCAGATGCGACCGGGCGTGGGGCGGACGGATAGGATTGCGGCGCCGAGATGGGCGGCGGCAGCGGTTGCGACGAGTATTGCGGCTGCGGATTATAGGCCGGGCGCTGATACTGCGGCAATTCACGCGGCGCCTGGGCGACCGGGCGCGGCGGCACCGAGCCCGTGGCCTCGCCACCCTGCCAGCCGAACTGGCGATTGCTATTCTGACTGATCTGATTGCTGTCGAAAGTTTGCGAAAGCCTGGTCGACATGTCGGCGCTGCAGCCGGCAAATCCGATCGACATCAACGCCAGCACCGCAACCTGCGGAGAACGACGCGAGCAAAGCAACTCGACAACGCGGGACATTGGTTACTCACTCATACGCAACAAACGACTGAATTGAGTAAACACCGTCTCCGTTACCAAGCCTTTAACCCTGCGGCGAAGATGACAATGTCGATCACGCAGTTGTTCAAAGCTCGCGCGCGATACCCGGCAGCGCCGGAACGAAGCGCACCGCCACCAGCTCGCGGCGCTCGATCGTCCCGCCGCTCTTGCGCATGCGTATCAGCGTCTGCACACCATGATGCGGGCCGACGGGCGCGATCAGAATGCCGCCATCGTCCAGCCGGTCGATTAACGATTGTGGCAGGGTCTCGACCGCCGCGGTGACGATGATACGGTCGAAGACGCCAAGATTGGACCCGAGGTCGAGGCCGTCGCCAAGCATGACCTCGACATTGTAGAGGCCGAGACCTTCCAGTCGCGCCCGCGCGGTCTCGGCCAGCGTTCGATATCGCTCGACGCTCAACACGCCACGGACCAGCTTGGCGAGAACGGCCGCCTGATAGCCCGAACCGGTACCGAGTTCGAGCACGCGATGACTCGGCTCGAGCTGCAGCTGCTCGGTCATATAGGCCACCACGAAGGGCTGACTGATGGTCTGGCCGCAGGAAATCGGCAGGGCGGAATCCCGCCAGGCGTAACCGCGATCGGTCGGATCGACGAAACGGTCGCGCGGCACTTCTTCCATGGCGCGCAACACACGGGCGTCGCTGATGCCGCGGCGGCGCAAACTCAGTTGGAACCGCATTTGTTCGGGCGGATGGCCGGTATCGATCATGGAATGTCCACCCTCAACTTGCGATGGCGTTCCATTACCCCAAATAAGTTGACGTAACCTCGCCGGGAACAAGATCTGCGACTGGGAGCTTTTTGTCCGCCGAGTTCCCGATCAAGGTTGCTCTCCAGAGGCGCGGGGTAATCGGATTTACATCGCGCATGTCGGCGCTGCGCCTGCCATGTCGGGCATATGCGCTTTTGATCGGTGAGTGCGCGATTGCGTTCCAAGGCGGAATTTGCGACCTTCCATTGGGATCATGCAAGGAATGCGGCCATGACTGAATCGAACCAGCCGGGCGGCGCCGTCTTCCTCGTCGAGGACGAGGTGATGATCCGAATGATGGTCGCCGACATGCTGGAAGAACTCGGTTACCGCATCGCGGCCGAAGCCGGCGAAATCAACGAGGCGATCCGCCTTGCCGGTTCCGCCGAATTCGATGTCGCGATCCTCGACGTCAACGTCAACGGCAAGGTGATTTCGCCGGTGGCCGAGGCGCTCGCCGCGCGCAACAAGCCCTTCATTTTTGTGACCGGCTACGGTGCCCAGGGCTTGCCCGAAGAGTTCCGCGATCGACCGGCGCTGCAGAAACCGTTCCAGATGGAAACGCTGGCGCAAATGCTGGTCACGACGCTGAAGGGCGTCGCGGTTTAGGGCAGATCACTACCCCAGTGCTTTTGCCAGCGTCGCGCTGAACGCTTCGTCCGTGCGATCAAGCCGCAGCGGCGTCACCGAAACATAGTGCGCCGCAAGCGCGGCAAGGTCGGTGCCTTCCGGCGGCGCTTCCGCGGCGACGATACGCTCGAAGCCGATCCAGAAATACGGGTTGTTGCGGCCATCGCGGCGCTCGTCGATCCGCAGAAAGCCCTGATTGCGCTTGCCCTGACGCGTCACCACGACGCCCTTCACGGCGTCGGCCGCACAAGCCGGGAAATTGACGTTGATGACGGTGTTCTTCGGCACGCCGGCCTTGATCACCTTCCGTAGCACATCCGGCCCGAATGCCAGCGCCGTCTCCCACTGCGGATTGTGACGCGTTTCCATGGAGAACTCCTGGCTCAACGCCACCGACGGAAAGCCGAGAATGGTACCCTCCAGTGCACCGGCGATGGTGCCGGAATAGACCACGTCCTCGGCGACATTCCGCCCCTTGTTGACGCCGGACAGCACCAGATCGGGCTGCTTGTCCTTGAGGATGTGCCGCGCGCCCATGATGACGCAGTCGGTCGGCGTGCCGCGCACCGCATAGTGCCGCTCGCTCACTTCGCGCAGGCGCAGGGGATCGTTCAGCGACAGTGAATGCGAGACACCGGACTGATCGAGTTCGGGCGCCACGACCCAGACGTCGTCCGACAACTCCCTGGCGATCTGTTCGATGATCTTGAGGCCGGGAGCGTGAATACCGTCGTCGTTGGTGCAGAGAATGCGCATGCGCGTCAGCCCTTTCGATCTTGGCCGACTTCGCCGGCAGCGAACTTTTGCCAGCCCGGCGGGGCTTTTGCCACCCCCTATTCGCCACTGCCCGCTGTGCATTCGCGCCATTTTTCCGGCTCACGGGAACCAGCTGACCGGGAGCGCAGTTCTCTTTTGATAAATGAGTGTCAGTGCGTTCGGACATCAGCGCACGGCCGTCGGTTTGGCCGCAGCGCCCAACGAGGCGACGACGATGGTCACGGTGCTTTATCGGCGAAACTGGCTTGCCATCCCGGCGCTCGCACTCGCCGGCACTGCCGGATGGTTGCTCATGCCAGGCTTTGCAAAAGCGCCGGAGCCCGACCTCATGCTGAACCTGGCAGTCGCCAGTCCGCCAGAGGACGGTACGATCACCGAAATACAGCCCACCCAACCGGCCAACGTGACCGAAACGGTGGATCTCGACCGCGTCCGTCTGTCACGCCAGTCATTCCGGCGCGGCGGCATGGGGTCGCAGGCGCTGCTGACCTTCACCGTCCGCAATGCCAATGCCTACGACATCAAGGATCTCGAACTGCTCTGCGCCTTCAGGAGCCGTGATGGCCGTTACACCACGGAACGCCGCAAGCTGGTGGCAGAGACCGTCGCGATGAAGAGCCGCAAGGCGTTTCCGATGACGCTAGTCGGCCACGTCAACATCCGCGCCTCGAAGGCGAAATGCTCTGTCGTCACCGCAAGCCGGGCATGACGCGCATTCAGGCGCAACTCAGTTCGCCTGAATGACCTTCAGCCCGCCCATATAAGGCTGCAGCACGTCCGGCACCGCAATGGAGCCGTCTTCCTGCTGATAGTTCTCCATGACAGCGATCAGCGCGCGGCCGACCGCCGTACCCGAGCCGTTCAGCGTATGTACGAAACGCGGCTTGCCATCCGGCCCGCGCGAGCGCGCATCCATGCGGCGTGCCTGAAAATCGCCGCACACCGAACAGGACGAGATCTCACGATAGGCGCCGCCCTCGCCCTGCCCCGGCATCCAGACTTCGATGTCATAGGTCTTCTGCGCGGCAAACCCCATATCGCCGGTGCACAGCGTCATGACGCGGTAATGCAGACCGAGTTTGCGCAACACTTCTTCGGCGCAGGAGAGCATGCGCTCATGTTCGTTCCTGCTCTCCTCGGGCGTCGTTACCGAGACGAGTTCGACCTTGGTGAACTGATGCTGCCGGATCATGCCGCGGGTATCGCGACCGGCCGCACCGGCTTCAGCGCGGAAACACGGCGTCAGCGCCGTCATGCGCAGCGGCAGTTCTTTTTCGTCGAGAATGGATTCGCGGACGAGATTGGTGAGCGGGACCTCGGCGGTGGGGATGAGCCAATAGCCCTGACCTTCGCTACCCAACGCGCCAGCTGCAAACTGATCGTCGCGAAACTTCGGCAATTGCGCCGTGCCGAACATCGCATCGTCGCGCACCAGCAGCGGCGGATTGACTTCGGTATAGCCATGCTCGTTCGTATGGAGATCGAGCATGAACTGCCCGATCGCACGCTCGAGACGTGCGAGGCCTTTTCTCAGCACGACAAAGCGCGAGCCCGACAGCTTCGCCGCCGCCTCGAAATCCATGAAGCCCATAGCTTCGCCGATCTCGTAATGCGGCTTCGGCGTGAAGGCGTAATTGCGCTTGGCACCGAAATGATGGCGCTCGACATTGCCATGCTCATCGACGCCATCCGGCACGTCATCCAACGGCAGGTTCGGAATGCCGGCGAGCTCGGTGCGCAGCTGCTCCTCAGCCGCCTTCACCGCCGCTTCCATCTCCGGCATTTTGGTCTTGAGTTCGGCAACCTCGGCCATCAGCGCATTGGCACGCGCCTCGTCCCTGGTCTTCTTGGCCTCGCCAATTTCCTTGGAGGCCGCATTACGCCGCGCCTGTGCCTGCTCGGAGCCCAGGATCGCCGTGCGGCGGGCCTCGTCGATCGCCAGCAACGACGACGACATCGCAGCCAGACCGCGCCGCTTCAACGCAGTGTCAAAGGCCTCGGGATTATCGCGGATCGATTTGATGTCGTGCATGGCGGGATTCCTGAGCGAAAGCGGCTCTGAGTACCCCGAATAGGCGTGATTTGGAACACGAAATGGACTGAAGGTCGCCCCGCCGGTTCAATGTGAACGGAGCAGGAATGCGAGCACACCGATACTGGCAACGATCACACCGACACCTGCGATCACCATTCCGCCAAGCCGAACCGTCAGACGAAGGGTTTGCGCGTCGATTGCCGACATAAATTCCGTCCTGAGCAGAACCATATCGGATTTCAGCTCGGACTTGGCCGCCAAAAGGTCTGATCTAATTGCCAGCTCGGTCATGATGGAGTCCCTCGCCGCTTCGGCATGCGCTTCAGCGTGAGAGCCGGGCAATCCCGCATCACGGAGGCGCTTCGTGTAGCCAAGCGCATCAAATGCGAAGACCACAATCACCTCCCACAACGAGACCAGAAACACAACCTAAGATAGATTGTACTGTGCGTCGTTGCAAGGCGCCGTCGCCCTACTCCACCGTCGTCAAATCCGTCCCGGTCGCCGCCGCGGCCCGCTTGGCTGCGTTCTTCTCGACGATGGCAACGGCGTAGATCGAACCTTCGTAGAGCACCATCAGCGGGATCGCGAGGGACATCTGGCTGATGACGTCAGGCGGCGTCAGCACAGCGGCGATGATGAATGCACCGACAATGAAGTAACGGCGCTTATCGCGCAGCTGTTTGGAGGTGAGGATACCGATCCGGCCGAGCAACGTCAGGATGACCGGCAACTGGAACGCGATGCCGAAGGCAAAGATCAGAGACATCATCAGCGACAGATATTCACCGACCTTCGGCAGCAGCGCGATCTGCGCCGTCTCGGCGCCGCCGGCCTGCTGCATGCCGAGCGAAAAGCGGATCAGCATCGGCAGGACCATGAAATAGACCAGCAGCGTTCCCAGCGCGAAGAAGATCGGCGTCGCGATCAGATAGGGCAGGAACGCGCCGCGCTCGTGCTTGTAGAGGCCGGGCGCGACGAACATGTAGATCTGCGCTGCGATCACGGGAAACGAAATGAAACCCGCGCCGAACATCGCAAGCTTGAGCTGCGTCAGGAAATATTCCAGCAGCGCCGTATAGATGAACTTCGAATTCTCAGGACCCGCCACCCAGACGAACGGCCAAACCAGAACGTTGTAGATTTGCTTGGCAAAGAAGAAGCACACGACAAATGCCACCGCAAATGCCAGCAGCGCCTTGATCAGCCGCGACCGCAGCTCGATCAGATGATCCATCAAGGGGGCCTTCGAGGCCTCGATATCTTCGGCGCTCATAGGGCTTTGGCATTCTTCAGGATGTCGGGATTGCCGGCCTCGGCAGGCTTGGCGCTTCCGCTCGCGACGGGCACGTCGCTTGCGGTCGGTTCGGCCGGCGTCGGCTGGACTTCACGGGTGATCGCCAGCGGCTCATCGACAGCGCTGTGCGCCTCGGCCTCGACAAAGGTCTCCGGCGTCGGCGGTTCGGGTGTGGTCGGCGTCACCGGCGGGGTCGTGACGTTGTCGATCTTGTCGATGGTCATGGCCTCGCTGACATCCTTGGTCAGCGAGGTCATGATGTTGTTCTTGGAAAAGTCGGAGGCGGCGTCCTTGACCTCGTCGAAGGCTTTCTTGACATCGGCCATTTCGGCTTCGCGCATCGCCTCGTTGAACTGACCCTGGAATTCGGCGGCCATGCGGCGGGCCTTACCCATCCATTGCCCGACCATGCGCAGCACACCGGGCAATTCCTTCGGGCCGATGGCGATCAGCGCGACGACGCCGATGACGACCAGTTCACTCCACCCGATGTCGAACATGTAACAACCTGCTCACAGGCCGGACGAGCCGCGCCTTCTGACTCGTCCGCTGCGATCCAACTTGACCTTAGACAGCCTTGCTGCCGACATCCGACCGGTTGGTCGAGGATGCCTGCGGGGCCTGATCGATGGTGCGGTTCGGGTCGGCCGGCTTCTCCGCCGGCTTGTCGTCGTCCGCCATGCCCTTCTTGAAGGCCTTGATGCCCTGGGCGACATCGCCCATGAGGTCGGAAATTTTGCCGCGACCGAACAACAGCAGGACCACCGCGATCACGACGATCCAGTGCCAAATGCTGAGAGAACCCATCCTGCTAACCCTCCAAACACGCAGCCGGCGTACCGGCCAGATTTATCCGGAACGTAGGCTGCGGGTTCGTCAAAAACAAGGACTTAACCACCGTGGAATCGCGGATGGACAAGTCGTAACGTCGCGAGCGTTAATGTCGCATCAGCGATGCTGATCGTCATCCTCGTCCGACCGGGGCGCCTGATCGTCGGACGCGCCCTCGGCGTCGATTTCCCCGTCCTCGCCGTCCTCATCCAGATCGTCTTCGTCGTCGAAGTCGCCATCGTCATCCTGATCGTCGGAGTCGAGTTCCGCGGTCACATCCTCAGCCTGTTCGGCCTCGTCCTGTTCTCTTTCGAGGGTACCGTCCACCCCGCCGTCATCGATCTCGACGGCGCCAAGCGCCGGCACTTCCGATTCCCCAGTGTCGGTCAGATCGGTCATCTCACCAACCTCGACAAAGCCAGCAGCCTCCACGGTCGCATCGTCGGAGGTCGCAGTTTGGGCCTGTTGCCCCTGCGCTTCCGGGAACTCCGGATCGGGCTCGGACAGCGCGAGGTGCAGCTCGCCCTCCTCCAGCGGATCCTCGTCCTCGCGCAGCTGCGGATCGTCGGATGGGTTTGGTACGCTGAAACCGGCCGGCAGGCGCGAGTCGAGCAGGCCCGTACCCTTGAGCTCTTCGAGACCCGGCAGATCGCCGAGAGCCTCAAGGCCAAACTGGGACAGGAAGGTATCGGTGGTGCCAAAGGTCAGCGGACGGCCCGGTGTCTTGCGGCGACCGCGGGGCTTGATCCAGCCGGTTTCCAGCAGCACGTCAAGCGTGCCCTTGGAGGTGACCACGCCGCGGATGTCTTCGATCTCGGCGCGGGTCACTGGTTGATGATAGGCCACGATCGCCAACACCTCGACGGCAGCACGGGACAGCTTCTTGGTCTCGCTGACCTCGCGGGTCATGAGCCAGGCTAGATCGCCGGCGGTGCGGAAAGTCCATTTGTTGGCGATGCGCACCAGATTGATGCCGCGCATGGCGTAATCCGCTTGCAGCGCCTCCAGCGCCTTCTTGACATTCACGCCTTCAGGCATGCGCTTGGCGAGCGCCGACTGGTCCAGCGGCTCGGTAGAGGCGAATAGCAGCGCTTCGAGGATACGCAGTTCTTCCGGACGCGCGGCAACCTCCTGCGCCTCATTCTGCTGAACGGCATCCTGCTGAGCCGCGTCTTCGGCGACGGCTTCGTTCGGCTGAACGGCCTCGCCCTGCTGCATGTCCTCGATCTGATCCTCGACAACGTCGACGCGTTTTTCGGCAACACTTGCCATGTCCGGATCTCCTTCTCTCACTTACTCGACCGGAACTTCCGGGGCCACAGGCACGGGCGGAGGGCCTACATGCTTGCGGAAATACAAGGGTGCAAATGCTTCGCTCTGGCTGAGATCGAGCGCGCCTTCGCGGACAAGCTCAAGCGCCGCTGCAAAGCTCGACGCCATCACGGTGGCGCGCTGCTGTGGATCGGGCACATAGGCCAGCAGATATTCGTCGAGCCGGCTCCAGTCCTCGGCCATGCCGATGAGCCGTTCCAGCGAGGCACGGGCCTCGCTCAGAGACCACACGGTCCGCTTGGCGAGATGGACACGGGTCAGCACACGGGCTTGACGCTGGGTCGCATAGGCCGACAGCAGATCGTAGAGCGTCGCCGTGAATTTCTGCTGTTTGATCTCGGCAATCTGCTCCGGCATGCCGCGCGGGAAGGTTTCGCGGCCGAGCTGCGGCCGGGCCATCAGCTGGTCGGCGGCGCTGCGGATCGCTTCGAGACGACGCAGCCGGTTGGCCAGCGCGGTCGCCATGTCTTCGGCGCTAGGTCCTTCCTCCGTCGTCGTCTGCTCCGGCAGCAGCAGGCGCGACTTCAGGAAGGCCAGCCAGGCCGCCATCACGAGATAGTCCGCGGCGAGTTCCAACCGGATCTTCCGCGCTTCTTCGATAAACAGCAGGTACTGGTCTGCAAGCGCGAGGATCGAGATCTTGTGCAGGTCGACCTTCTGCTGGCGGGCGAGCGTCAGCAGCAGATCGAGCGGGCCTTCATAGCCCTCGACGTCGATGACCAGCGCCGGCTCGTCATTGGGAACGATCTCGGCTGGCCGCCCGGTTTCAAACGACAGAATTTCGGCGCTCATGCGCTGGCTCCCGCCCGTGCGATCAGTTGGTCGAGTTCCGCCCGTCCAGCGGCGCGGTCAAACGGTTGCGGCTGCCGACGCGCCGCGATGGCCTCACGGGCCCGCTCGTCGGCCTTCCCCTTGAGCAGCGGCGTTTCCCTGGCCACGGCCTGCATCTCGTCGAGCTTGCCGTTGCAGTGCAGGACGACGTCACAGCCCGCGCTCACGATCGCGCGGGTCCGCTCGGCGATCGACCCCGCCAGAGCATTCATCGACACGTCATCACTCATCAACAAACCCTGGAACCCGATACTTCCGCGAATCACCTGCTCGATGATTGTCGCAGAAGTCGTGGCCGGCTGAGTGGCGTCCAGAGCGTTAAACACAACATGTGCCGTCATCGCCATCGGCAGGTCGGCAAGCGGACGAAACGCTTCGAAATCAGAAGCTTCCAGCTCTTTCTTCGAGCTATTTACTACCGGAAGTCTATGGTGGCTGTCAGCATTGGCCCGGCCGTGCCCCGGAATATGCTTGAGCACCGGCAGAACACCGCCATCGGCCAGACCATCGCTCACCGCTCGCGCGATGGCCGCAACCTTGACCGGATTCGTGCCGTAAGCACGATTGCCGATCACGGCATCGGCTCCGTCGACCGGCACATCGGCCAGCGGCAGGCAGTCCACGGTGATGCCGAGGTCGACCAGATCCCCGGCGATGAGCCGAGAGCTCAGCCAGGCCGCCCGCAAGCCCAGCTCCGGCTGGATATCGTGGAGCGCGCCAAAGACCGCGCCAGGCGGATAGACTGGCCAATGCGGCGGCCCCAGACGTTGAACCCGGCCGCCTTCCTGGTCGATCAGGACCGGAGCCCCCAGATCACCTGTCGTCCCACGCAACTCCTCAATCAACGCAGCAACTTGCGACGGATTATCAATGTTTCGCTTGAAGAGGATAAAACCCCACGGCCGCTCTGCGCGCAAAAATGCGCGCTCGTCTGCCGTCAGCTCGAGGCCGGAAACGCCGGTTATGAAAGCGCGGTTGCTCATGGGGCCGATTAGGCCCCATCACCACGCAGGGTCAAGGAAAGCGCCGTTAATTCCTTTGGACGACGCACTGTCCGCCGGCAGATTTCAGGTTCCCGCACAGCTGCTGGGCGTCTTCAGACGAAAGCGGCCCGACCATCGCGCGGTAGTAAGTCCCCTTGTCTCCGAGATCGGCTCTCTTGATCAGTGGAGAACGGGATCCCAATACCGACGGGAACTTGTTCTGCAGAGCCCTGAACGAAGCTCTGGCATCGGAGTCACTACGCTGCGACGACACCTGGACTACATAGCCGCCGGTCGCCGCCGAGGACGGCGGAGCGATATCCTGCGGCGCCGTGTTCAGCGAGGCCGAACGCGTCGTGGGCGCCACGGGGGCGGACTGCGGCGTCAATGACATCGGAGCGTTGGCCGAGGCGTTCGAATTGACGGCCGGCGTCGGCGCTGGAGCCGGAGCCGTCAGCTTGGCTGGCGCCTGGCGCGTGGCAGGCGTTGCCATCGCATCGGACTGATCGCCACGGATCGGGAGCGTACGAACCCGGCGCGGCTCGTCACCGTTCATGGCACCATTGCCCACCATCGGCTTGTTCGCCGGGGAAACGCTGGCGGTGGTCGGCGGATTGCTGTTCTGGTTCAACGGCGGAAACACCACGCGCGGCCCGCCGGCCTTGGTGGCGTCCTGCACATTCACCGGCTGCTCCTCGCGCGACACCAGGCGCTCCTGCCCGGTGGCGAGACGATCGAGCTGCTTGCCGCTGTCATTCGACGCCGTCGCCGATGGCGGCACGATCTTGTTGGGGCCGGGATCGGCCTTGATCACCGGCGGCTCGCCGCTACGCGTCGATCCGATGAAGGTGCGATAAGCGAAGGCGCCGCCGGTACCGATCACCGCCAGGGCGAGCACGGCCGCAACGGTCATCATACCGCCGCGACGTTTCGGACGCTCGTCTTCGTCGGCGATGTCAGGCTGATGATAGGCGTAGGGATCGTCCTGATACTGATCCTGCTGATAGGCCTGATGCCCGTGCTCGGGCTGGCCGTAGAGTGCGTCGTCGTAGCGGTTCGGATCGAGCGGCTGTTCCGGCACCTGCGGATGACCATAGGCGTCGTAGCCCGCATGCGGCTGCTGCTCGTAACCCTGCGCCGCATAGTCCTGCGGGGCGTAACCGCTGGCGGCATAAGCCTCGGCATCATGATGCTGCGAGGCCTGCTGGTAGTTCTGCCGGAAATCGAATTCCGACTCGGCCTCGCTGTAATGCTGCTCCTCCGGCTCAGCCGGCTGCTGGGCGCGCTGCGCGGCGACGCGCTGCATCCATGGCGGCGGAGTCGGCGCAGCTTCGAACTGCTCCTCGGGCTCGTCCTGATAGGGAGACGCCGGCTCGGCCCGACGCTGCTGGGCGGCGGCTTGACGCGCAGGCGCGGAAGCGAAGGGATCGGTCTGGCCTATCAAGCGTGCCAGCTCAGCCAAGGGATCGCCCTCGCCGTGCGCACGCGGATCGTTATGGCCGGCATCCGCGGGGTAAGATCGGTTCTGGTATCGATTGACCATGGTGATGTCACATCCCCTGCGGGAAAGCTGTCACCTCGCCGACCGGACGAGATTGACGCCTGTCATTGACCGCGGCACACCCCCATGCCGCGACCATTCCCAAATTGCTACTCAACTACTAACGCATCTCGTCCGGAGCAGAGACGCCGAGCACGGCGAGACCTGACCTAAGAACGGAAACGATGCTCTGCACGAGTGCCAGACGTGCTTTGGTAAGTTGTGCATCATTAGTGATAATGAAGCGTAAATGAGGCGCATCGCGCCCCTGGGTCCAGTGCGCGTGGAAGGCACTGGCCAGATCGTAGAGGTAGAATGCGATCCGGTGCGGCTCATGGGCAATGGCAGCCGCCTCGATCATACGCGGATACAGCGCAAGCTGCCGCAGCAGGCTGAGTTCGGCGGTATCGTCCAGCCGCTCGACCGCCGCATCCTGGAGATAAGCGATCCGGGGTCCTTCTTCCAGAGGAAGCCCGGCCATTTCCGGCATCTGTTCCCGCGCATTGCGGAAGATCGAATGACCGCGGGCATGACCATACTGGACGTAGAAAACGGCATTGTCCTTGGACTGCTCGATCACCTTCGCAAGGTCGAAATCCAGCACCGCGTCGTTCTTCCGGAACAGCATCATGAAGCGAACGGCGTCGGAGCCAACCTCATCCACCACCTCGCGCAAGGTGACGAAATCGCCGGAGCGCTTCGACATCTTGACCGGCTCGCCATTGCGCAGCAGCTTGACCAGCTGGACGATCTTCACATCCAGTTCGCCCTTGCCGTCGGTCACGGCCTTGATCGCCGCCTGCACGCGCTTGATATAGCCGCCGTGATCGGCGCCCCAGACGTCCACCATGTTGTGGAAGCCGCGATCGACCTTGGTCTTGTGATAGGCGATGTCGGAGGCAAAATAAGTGTAGCCGCCATTCGACTTCAGGAGCGGACGATCGACATCGTCGCCATAAGCGGTGGCACGGAACAGCGTCTGCTCGCGATCCTCGTAATCGTCGACCGGCTTGCCCTTCGGCGGCGGCAACCGACCTTCATAGACATCGCCCTTTGCACGCAGGAAGTCGATGGTCGCGCCGACCTGATCGATCGCGCCCGTAATCAGCGACCGCTCCGAAAAGAAGACTTCGTGACTGATGTTCAAGGCAGCGAGATCACCCTTGATCATCTCCATCATCATCTCGATGGCTTTTGCGCGTGTGATCGGCAGCCACTGCTCTTCAGGCATCTCGTTCAGCGCGGCGCCGTGCTCGGCGGCCAGCGCCTGCCCGACCGGCTTCAGATAGTCGCCGGGATACAGGCCTTCCGGGATTTCGCCGATGGCCTCGCCGAGCGCCTCGCGATAGCGCAGGAAGGCGGAGCGGCCGAGCACATCGACCTGTGCTCCGGCATCGTTGATGTAGTATTCGCGGGTGACGTCGTAGCCGGCAACATCGAGCAGACTCGCCAGCGCATCGCCGAACACCGCGCCGCGGCAATGGCCGACATGCATCGGACCGGTCGGATTGGCCGAGACATATTCGACATTGACCTTCTCGCCGGCGCCGATGGCGCTGCGGCCATAGGCATCGCCGTCGCGCAAGACGGCACGCAACGCCTCGGCCCACACGGAGGTCTTCAGCGTCAGATTGATGAAGCCGGGACCGGCGACATCGACCGAGGTGACAAGGTCGTCCGCGCGCAGCTTGGCTGCGATGGCATCGGCGAGATCGCGGGGCTTCGCCTTCGCCTCCTTCGCCAGCACCATCGCGGCATTGCTCGCCATGTCGCCATGCGACGCATCCTTGGTCGGCTCGACGACAATGCGCGACAGATCGATGCCGGCAGGCAGCACGCCTTCGGCGATGAGATCGTTGCAGACCGCGTGCACGCGGGCGAGCACATTGGCGAACAGATGCGGCGTCGGAGCAGAAGTGGTCATTCGATACGGGAACCGGGCTGAGCCGGACTCACCCGGCATGAATGTTTCGGCGTCATTAGCATGGCGCGTTTGCATTTGCGCGCGGTTTGCACGCAAGCGCGCGACGGTTTGCAAATCCGTATATTTCACAATAAAAGCAATAGCTTATTGATTCAACGCAATTCCGGAGTGCTGTCGAACAGCCGGATATGCTCGGTGATGGCGAAACGGTCGGTCATCCCGGCAATGAAATTGCCGATCCGCCGCGCCTGCTCCGCCTCCGATGCCGCCTCACCATCCGATGAGGGTTGCCATTCGGGCGGCAGATCTTCGGGGCGGCGCGTGTAGCGGGAGAACAGATCGGCCACCAGGCACTCCGCTTCGACCATCACCCGCATCACCCGGGGATGGCGATACATGCCGGTCCAGAGGAAGGATTTGATGGCGCGCTCCGCATCAGCCGCCTCGGCCGAAAATGCGATCAGCTGACGGCCGCAGTGACGGACCTCCTCAGCCGAAAGCGGCCTTACCTCGTCGAGCCGGCGCTGCGCCTCGCCGACGACAGAGCCGATCAAATAGGAAATCAGCTCGCGCACCAGTTCGGCGCCCCGCCGATCCTGATCGAGACCGGGATACCTGCGATCGATCTCGGCGATGATGCCGGCGGCCAGCGGAATCGCCTTCAGATCATCGATACCAAACAGGCCGGCACGCAGGCCGTCGTCGATATCGTGGGCATCATAGGCGATATCGTCGGCGATCGCCGCGGCCTGCGCCTCCAGCGAGGCGAAACTGCCGAGTTCGAGATCGAGGCTTCGGTTGAACGTCGTGATGCCGAGAGGCAGGCCGTGCTGCGCGTAACGCGCCAGCGGCGAACCGTCCGCGGCCGTCAACGGGCCGTTGTGCTTGACGATACCCTCAAGGGATTCCCAAGTCAGGTTCAGCCCGTCAAAATCAGGGTAGCGATGCTCGAGCGCCGTAACCACCCGCAGCGCCTGGGCGTTGTGATCGAAGCCACCATGAGCTTCGAGACAGGTGTCGAGGGCGCGCTCGCCGGCATGGCCGAACGGGGGATGGCCGAGATCGTGGGCCAGCGCCAGCGTCTCGGTCAAATCCTCGTCGAGGCCGAGCTGCCGTGCCACCGCCCGGGCGATCTGGGCGACTTCCAGCGTGTGTGTCAGGCGCGTGCGGTAATGGTCGCCCTCATGAAACACGAAGACCTGGGTCTTGTGCTTCAGCCGCCGGAACGCCGTGGAGTGGATCACACGGTCGCAGTCCCGGCGGAAGGCGCTCCGGGTCCGGCTCGGCGCTTCCGGGAACTGGCGGCCGCGGCTGCGATCGGGGTCGCAGGCAAAGGGAGCGCGGGGAGCTGCCATTCCGACCGACACGGCTGTTTATCCTTGATCCAATTGATTCCGGGGACTGTCGCACTTAACTATGGGGAGCAGGAGATTCAAAGGGTTCGAATCCCTCCGGCGGAGCCACATGATGACCGAGACTGCCACGACCGAAGCCCCCCTCACCGTCAGCGCCAGCGCCGCGCGCCGGATCGGCGAAATCCTAAAGGCTGAAGGTGACGGCGCGATGCTGCGCGTTTCCGTCGAAGGCGGCGGCTGCTCGGGCTTTCAGTACAAATTCGACGTCGAGCGCGCGAAGGCCGAAGATGACGTGGTGATCGAGCGCGACGCCGCAGTCGTGCTGGTCGATCCGGCCTCGGCGCCGTTCCTTGCGGGTTCCGAACTCGATTTCGTGGACGACCTGATCGGCGCCTCGTTCCGGGTCGTCAATCCAAATGCCACTGCGTCCTGCGGCTGCGGGACCAGCTTTTCGATTTAAAGCTTCGCCTCATCCGCCGTACGGCCCAACCTCCGGCGACCGGACATGCTCGGGTCGCACGCCAATGGCGAGGATGCGTGCCGTCAGTCCCTGCAGCCACGGAATCACGTTGACCATGCGCATCACCAACGGCGGGGTCAGGGGCTGACCGCCGGGCGCCAGCGCACGGCTGATGATGTTGTTCTGCATCACCACCTGGATCGCCTGGGTCACACGCATCGGGAATTCCCGACGCTGGCGCACGGCATCGAGATCGTCTTCGCTCACCGGCCCCCTTCCGAGCTTCGCCGCCAGCAGATTGGCGGTCGCAACCGCATCCTGCACGGCGATGTTCACGCCGACGCCTCCGACCGGTGACATTGCGTGGGCGGCATCGCCAATGCACAGCAAACCTGGCAGGTGCCACCGCTTCAGCCGATTGATAGCGACAGTGAGCAGCTTGACGTCATCCCAACTCTTCACCTCGTCGATATGCGCGGCCAGGATCGGAGCCAACCGCGATACTTCCGAGCGGAAGGCCTCGATGCCCCTGCCCTTGACCTCGTCGAAATGGTTTTTGGCGATCACATAGGCGCATTGCCAGTAGTCGCCACGATCGATGGTCACCATCATCTTGCCGGGCTCGAGCCGCGCGAACACGCTCTCTGTCTCCTGCCCCTTGGCGATACGAAACCAGAGAATGTCCATCGGCGCCGCAATGTCTTCGACCTCGAGCTTCGCAGCCTGGCGCACGACCGAATGCCGGCCGTCGCAGGCCACAATGAGATCGGCACGGATTTCGATCGGTCCCTGCTCCGTCGTCGCCTTGACGCCGCTCACCTGCGCACCTGACCAGATGAGATCCGTGACCTCGGTCTTCATCATCACCTTGAGATGCGGAAAGCGCTGCCCCTTGTCGCGCAAGAAATTGAGAAAGTCCCATTGCGGCATGAAGGCGATGAAGGGGTATTTAGCCGGCGTGCGGGTGATATCGACAATGCGCAGTTTGTGCTGACCGAAGTAACCATCCATCTTCGCGATGCGATCGTGCTTGATCTTGAGGAAGTCGTCGATCAGGCCCAGTTCATCCATCACCTGCAGCGTCGAGGGGTGCACGGTGTCGCCGCGAAAGTCGCGGAAGAAATCAGCATGTTTTTCCAGCACGATGGTGTCGACGCCGGCGCGGCCGAGCAGATAACCGAGCATCATGCCGGCAGGCCCGCCGCCGACGATGCAGCAACGTGTCGCCAAACGTCCGGTTTCCATCACGCCAGCCATCTCCTCGTTTCGCGCCGAGCGGCAAGTTGAAGGAGCACCAATTCCACGTCAACAAGGCACCGCCTGGATTTCGATGCGGCGGCGATATTCAGCTCGATAACGCTGCAACATGGGCCCAAAATTGTTTCTTCACATGCCCGTCGTTATCTCTAAGAATACGCTGTCCTCGTCGATCCGATCCAATCACCTCCCATCAGGACAGGCGTGAATGATCAATTCGGCCACTAGATCGGTCGCACCGCAGCGACTTGGTTTTCCCAGAGACCTGAGCTTCGATGCCCAGGACTGGACCGTGCTCTCCCGCTACTGGTACCCGGTCGCGCGCAGCGACGAACTCGGCGACAAGCCGATGCAGGCCACGCTGCTGGATGTCGATCTGGTGGTCTATCGCGCCGCCGGCCGCGTCATCGCCGCCCGCAATCTGTGCGTCCATCGCGGCACCCAGTTGAGCCTCGGCTGGGTGGAACATGATACGATTGTCTGCCCTTATCACGGCTTTCGTTATGGCCCCGACGGGCGCTGTCGGTCGGTTCCGGCGCATCCGGACATCCCGATCTCCGACAAGCTTCGCATCACCGTCCTGCCCACTGTCGAGCGTTATGGATTGATCTGGACCACGCTGAACGGCGAGAAGGACACGCTGCCGGTCTTTGAGGCCTGGGACGATCCCGACTTTCAGCCGATCATGGCGCCCACCATCGACATCAATAGTTCCTGCGGACGCCAGATGGAGGGCTTCCTCGACGTCGCGCATTTCGCATGGGCGCATGTCGAGTCATTCGGCGACCGCGACAATCCCGTCGTTCCCAGCTATCAACTGAAACGGACATCTTTCGGCATCCGCGCCAACTATCTGAGCACGGTGAGCAACTATCCGAAGGGTCTTCGGCATCTGGCGCCCGAAGGTTTTGAATGGCTGCGGGTGTTCGATGTGTTTCCGCCGTTCTGTGCCCGGCTGACCGTCCACTTCCCCGGCTCGGACCGGCTCTGCATCCTTAACGCGCCGTCGCCCGTCTCGGCGAGAAAGACCCGCCTGTTTTGTCCGCTGGCGCGCAACTTCAACAAGGACGGTCCGCTCGACGAGGTGCTGGCCTTCAATCTGCAGATCTTCAACGAAGACCGCGTGATCGTTGAATCGCAAAAGCCGGAAGATCTACCGCTGGACATGCAGATGGAAACGCACATCCCTGCAGACCGCACATCGATCGCCTATCGAAAACTGCTGAAATCGATCGGTCTGGGATCGCACTACACGAGTTGATCAAGCCGCCGGAAGCGACGTGCTCTGGAAGGTCAGCATCTGCCAGCCTGTGCCGCGACGGATCCAGACCACCGTGGTGCGGCCATTCAGTTTCTTCAATTGTCCGGCGATCATCACCTCGCCCGTCATGCGGCCGATGACGAGCGCGGCATCGCCGACGATCCGAATGTCCTGATCGAGAAAATTCAGCGCGCGATAGTCGTAATATCCTGCAGCCAGACGTTCGAGATAGAGCGCCTTGCGCTCGGTCACCGCATTCGAATGGGTGTAACTGAGATCGTCGACGAACATCTCCTCGAGTGCCGCAATGTCAGCGGCAAGCATCGCCTTGCGGCGACGCTCTTCGAGATCCGCAATCGCATCACGATCGCTCATTTCCGGAACGTCCTGATCTCCGACACGCTGCCGTCGCGGAACTGCAATTCCACCGACACCGAGCGCGCGCCACCCGGCACTTTCATGTAGATGGGCGCGTTACTCGGCACCGCCATCGGATCGCGCTGGTTGCACGGCGGCAGTTTGAGCACCTGATCCGGCACCGACGTGTCGAAGCCAAGCTTCACCTCGCGGATCGCGCAACGATACGAAATCAGGTGCGTGTAATAGAGCAAACCGTTGGAGCCGCCGAATTCCAGCCAATTCGAGGCGGTCATGTCCAGAATCTTCCTCTGGTCGCGCACCAATGCCGCTTCCGGATCGAAGCGGATCGGGAACGGTCCCTGCATCTCGCCGGTGGCATCGATGTAACGCACCTGCAGCGTGGTCGCCGGCTCGTCCGCATTGAGCTGGATGGACGGATTCGGCAGGCGCTTGCGCGTACGCGGATCGAGCGTATCCATGAAGCCGGTCTCACGGAAATCGCCGCTGTCGCCCTTGCGCCACGAAATGCCAAGCGCAGGATCGGCGATGGAGAACACCACGGTCCAGCCACCATTGTGGCGCGAGAAGCTCGCTATCGGCGCATTCGGATTGTCCGGCGCCGGAAGCGGCGATGTGTTCACCGGCGGCAGCGCCGCGACCTTCGGAAGCTGCGATGTCGGAATGGTGCTGGCCTGCACGGCGTCGGCCTTGAGCGGCGCCTGGCCGTTGAGGAAGACGTCGTCCACCATCTGGTCGAAATAGACGGGCACCTGGCGGTGTTTCACCGTCTCGGCGAGTTCGCTGACGGTGCGACGGGTGCGCTGGGCGATCTGCACGAGATTGAGCGAGGGCTCCTGCAGCTCCTTGATAAAGGTGCGGGTGAACACCGAGTTTGGATCGGTGTCGTTGTTGGACAGGCGATCGAGTGCGGTCTGGCGCGGCCCCGCAGAGAAGATCGAGAACACGCCTTCCGGCAACTGCGTCATCGGCGCAAGGCCGCCGGAGCCGTTCAACGCGCGCACGCCGCTGCGCTCGAACGGATTGTTGCGGCAGGCGTCGAAGACAAGAATGGCGCTGCGCACGCCCTTGTTCTGCAGACGATCGACGATGCGATCGGCGAGCACGGCGCTGTCGCGCACGAGCTCTTCCTGCCCTGCCGTCGCAGCGGGAATATCGGTGGGAAGCAAATAGTTCTGCCCAGTAATTTCAAAACCGTGGCCGGCGAAGAAAAAGAAAGCCGTGTCGCCCTTGTCGAGCGACGTCTCGAAGGCCAGCAGCGCCTGGCTGAATCCCTGTCGCGTCTGATTTTCGGCGACCATCACCTCGAAGCCGAGCTTCTTCAGCACCTCGCCCATGGCGCGGGCATCGTTGACCGCCTTCTGCAGTTTCGTAACGTTGCGATAGTTGTCGTTGCCGACCACGAGAGCGACGCGCTTCGCAGCCCACGCCGGCAGTGCGACGAATGTCGCGCTCATCAGCACACCTATGGTGAGTACGAGCTGTCTCATCGTCGCATTCATGCCTGCATTCCCATTTGCAGCGGCGCTCGCCGCGCGATTGTCTGCCTTGGTCGGAACCAAAATGCGACCGGTTCAATCCGGGATGTAACCGGATCGAGGCAATTTGTCTTGCATCGCCAGATAGATCAACCAAGCCTGCGGCATGGCGCAATTGCCACAAAATGTTCCGCAATCTTCTATAATCGAAGCCGATTGCGCATGATGCTCAGGAGAACTGCGTGAAATTTCTCGTGCTCGCAACCGCTTTGCTCGCCCCCACCCTCGCATTCGCTCAGAACGCAGCAACGGCGCCCACCCAAGCTCCCGCTGCAGCTCCCGTGCCCCGCGCGGCAAAACCTGCAGCAGCAGCTCCGAAACATGCGGCGAAGCCGGCACCGGCCTCCCCCGAGACGCTGGAGATCACACAGGTGATCGGGCTCCGGCAGATCGATCCGGCGACTTACGAGATCGATGTCCGTCTGCAGAACGGCCGCGCGGCCCAGCTGCGGGCCAATGCCTTTGTAATGCAGAATCTCGGCCAGCTGCTCGGCACTTACGGTAAGTAAGCGGGCGCGAAGTCGCCGCGGTTCAGCGCCGCGGCAAGCCAGCTTCGACAAGAATGTCCAGCGTCCGTGCGCTCGCTTCGAGGTAAACCGGACTGGTATTGGCAGTCGGAGGGCTGATATTGTCCGCCGTCGCGCCCGGCCGAAGCGCCAGCCCCTTGGCGAGCATCGCCTGTGCTTCGGTATGGCGCCCTAGCCGCTGCAGGGCAGCCACCAGCATGAAATGCGTGCGCCCCGTGCCCTGGGTCACGGCAAGCGAACGCTCGAGCCACGTCACAGCCTCTTCGTAACGCTCCAGACAAACCAGCGCGAAGCCGGCGCCGAGCATCCATGTCCAGCGCGATACCGTCGGCGTGTCATATTGATCGGCGAGCTTGAAATTCGCCACCGCTTCCTCGAAGCGGCCAAGGAATATCTGGTTGAGACCGAGGTGATAGATGGCGAGACCGTTCCAGGGATCGAACGACAGCACCCGCGCACATGCGACGAGGCTGTCGACGAAACGATTGGTGGCACTGAGCAGACGGCAATAACTTTCCAGCACCGGCACATAGGTCGGCTTGATGCGAAGCACGCGCTCCATCAGCTCCTGCGCGCTCTGCCTGACGCCCTCGCGCTCTTCCGGCTTGTACCAGACCATCTGGATGCCGCGCAGCTGCAGCGCCGCCAGCGCCGCCTGCGCATCGATATTGTCAGGATATTCCGCGAGCGCCTTACGCAGCATCGTCTCAGCCGCATGAAACCGCTCCGGCGTCGTGTTAACGATGGAGGCTGTCGCCTGCTCCACCGCGACCTTGGCGCTGCCGGGTGCGCCCTTCGAGCCTGGCATTGCATCGTTGAGGATCGCATTGATGCGCACCGCCAGCGGATGTCCGACGGCGGCAGCCAGCCGCGACTGCTGGATATCGCGATCGACATCGCCGCCGGCGACGGCGAGATCGGCGCTCCAGGCGATTTCGCCGCTCGACGTTCGCTCCAGACGCGCGCGCAGCAGCCAGTTCTGGTCTTCTTTCAGGAGTTCCGTATTGACGACGTAATCGGCCGCCGCCCCTCGCCCCGACGACGGTTCCAGCGATGCGCGCGCAGTGACCTGCCCGGGTGCGACAACACGGATATTCTCGATCCGCGCAAGACCGGAGCTGAGACGCTCGGTGACACCCACAGCCATCGCGCGCACATCCGCATCGCCGATGGTCGTGACCACGGGCATCACGGCAACGGACGGACGGACCTGCCGCGCCGTCGTTTGCCTGCCGAGCATCGGCAGCACGGCGCCAGCCGCGACAAGCAGAATGGCGGCGCAAGCGACGGCGACAGTGCGCCAGCTGGCGCGCGTCCGGTTCGCTGACGGCAGATGCGGGACGAATCGGTTCGGCAAGCGGCCGTCGCTAACGACCTGATCCGCGAGTACGGTCTTTCCATCGCGATCCGCCGGCATGAGGTCGCGGATGCCCTGGGCCGGTTTGCCGGCTGCGTCTGGCGCGTCCGTCCTCGCCGCGATCCCTGGCCCGGGAGCGTCCGGCCTGATCTGTTCCGTCGCGGCGATCGTGACATCGGCTTCGAACAGATAGCCGCGACCGGAAACGTTGCGGACGATCTGGCGCTGGCTGTCGCCAAGCGCCGCACGAATCTCGCGGATGCACTGGAAGAGACTGTCCTCGCCGACATGCAAGCCCGGCCAGAATCGCTCCATCAATTCCTGTTTGGTGAGCAGGCGGCCGGTGTTGCCGGCAAAGAATGCCAGCATGTCGAATGTCTTCGGGCGCAACCGGATGAGCTCGCCGCCCGGCCCGCGCAATTCGGCGCGCTGCAAATCGATCTGAAAGCCGGCGAAACGCAGCACTTAACTCCCCCAAACACATCGGCAAGACATCAGGAAGCTCTGCCACAAACCTTCAAACGAGAGTAGCAGAGCGCGCCAAAACTGAAAATATCAGAAAATTTTCAGAATGCGCACAGCCAGTTCCGGGCGAAATTCAGGACCCTGCGCCTCTGGCGTGGCAAGGAGGTCTGATCAACGGGGCGGGAATTCGGTTGCGGGGCATCGGTAGAGCAGGTCTGAAGCGGTTGGCATCCTGGCCTGACCGTCGGTTCTGGAGGACGGGCCATCTCGCAACGCGCGCGACGGACGCTGCCCGGTCACATGGCGGGTCATCGGCCCTGTTGTTCGGAATCGCGGCCATTACCGCTACCGCCGGCACCATGCTGACCGGCGAGGCCCACGGACAGACGGTCTTTCTCCCCGGCCAGGTGGTCCAGACGATCGATACTGCGACCGGGCAATATTCCACCGTTCCGCAAGCGGTGGACCCGGTCAACCGCCGGCTAGCTGTCAGCAATGATCAATCCCTGCTCTACGCGGGAGGTGCCGGCAACACCATCTCGGTGATCAACTCAGCCACGGGGGAGATCGTTGCCTCGATTGCCGGTATCACGCCGAACATTCTGTGGCTGAGTCCCGACGGAACACGCCTTTACGCGACGGATCCCAACACAGGTAACCTGTCGGTGATCAGCACCGCTACCAACCACGTCATCTCGACGACGCCGCTTGGCTTCTACCCTTATGACTTCGCCGTGACGGCCGACGGTGCACACCTCTACATCCCGGCAGCACTCGGTAATTCGATTGCAGTCGTTGATACCGCTACAGGAGCCGTCACAGCGACGATAACCGTCGCCAATCGCCCCCAGTCGGTTGCATTCAGCCCGGACGGCACCCGCGCCTATGTAAGCAGCGTGGGAGGGGAAGTTTCAGTCATCGACACCACGACAAATACGGTCCTCACAACCATAGCTGTCGGCGGACAACCCGCTGGCCTCCTCGTCAGCCCTGACGGACTGAGAATCTATCTGGCCAGCCAGGCCGATCGCAAGGTTTATGTCATAGATACGGCCAGCAACACCGTTATCACGACGATAAGTGTCGGTGCCTTTCCGAGTGGATTGGTTTATTCAGCGGATGGCAGCCGCATCTATGTGGCGAACTACGTCGATCGAACCGTTTCGGTCATCGACGCAATCACCAACAGCGTAATCGGCACGATCGGTTTGTCTACTTTCAGCTTTTTTGCCAGCGTCTGTGCCAATGGCAATGCGCTGCTCGCAAGCGGCCGCACCTTCACGGCCAATTCGTCGGCTGCGTTGAGTTGTACGCTGGGGGCGGGCGTGAGCGGCCCGGTGTTCACCGGCGGCACGATGCTGTTCGCGGGGGCCGGCATCAGCAGTTCGCTGCCCATCGACCTACAAGCGGGCGGCGGCACCTTCAACACTGCCGGCAACAATGCGACACTGTCAGGCACGATCAGCGGAATCGGCGGCCTGACCAAGACTGGCGACGGCACCCTGACGCTGTCCGGCACCAACAGCTATCACGGCGGCACCAATCTCAATGGCGGCGTGCTCAGCGTCTCATCCGATAGCAATCTCGGCGATGCATCCGGCGCGCTGAGCTTTAACGGCGGCATCCTGCGCATCACCGGCACGACGTTCACCTCGACGCCGCGCACGATCAACTGGGGCGCGAACGGCGGCGGCTTCGACATCGCCGATGCCGCAAACACATTTACAGTGTCCCAGAATCTGACCGGCAGCGGTGGCCTGACCAAGCTCGGCGCGGGCACATTGGTTCTGGCTGGGAGCAACACCTATTCCGGTGCGACCGTCATCTCGGCAGGCACGCTCGCCGGCGGTGTCTTTTCGCTCAGCGCGAACAGCGCTCACACCATCGCTGCGGGCGCGACACTCGATCTCGCGGGCAACTGGCAGAATATCGGCTCGCTGTCCGGTGCCGGCACCGTAACCAATTCCGGCGGCACCGATGCCAGCCTGATCACCGGGACCGACAACACGAGCGCGACGTTCTCGGGTGTCATCCAGGACGGCGCCTCGCGCACCCGGGTCAAGATCGATGGCACCGGTATCACCACCTTCACCGGCACGAACACCTATACGGGCGGCACGGCGATCTGCTTCTGCTCCACGCTGCAACTCGGCAGTGGCGGCACCACCGGCTCGATCGTCGGCGATGTCACCAATAGCGGAACGCTGATCTTCAACCGCTCTAACAGCTATACATTTGCCGGCGTAATTTCCGACGGTTTCCCCGGTCAGGGCAAAGTGGTGCTGAACGGTACGGGCGAGACCATCTTCACCGGCAGCAACACCTATAGCGGCGCGACGACGATCAATGCCGGCACCCTACAGATCGGCGATGGCGGCACCAGCGGTTCGGTGGCCGGCAATATCGTCAACAACGCTGCGCTCATCTTCAATCGCTCAGACGATTCCACCTATGGTGGCGTCATCAGCGGCAGCGGTACGGTGGAGAAGCGCGGTGCCGGCGCGCTGACCCTTGCAGGTGCCAACACCTATACCGGCGCGACCACGATCACCGCAGGCACGCTTGAGATTCAGGACAGCTTCGCGTCGCCCACCATCGTCAATAACGGCACGCTGATCTATTCCACCGCCGCCAATGCCGGCACGGCGTCGATCACCAATAACGGTCAGCTGACGTTCTTCGGCCAAACGACAGCTGGCAGCGCGGTCATTGCCAACAGTGGCACTATCCTGTTCGACGGCAACTCCACCGCCGGGAATGCGCAACTGACCAACAACGCGCCTGGTGCGGTGGTCAACTTCTTTACCTCGGGCCCGGCCAGCGACGCCAGGATCAGCGCCGCCTCCATTGCCGGCGGCGGCCGCTTCGATCTCAACAGTAGCGAACTGACCGTCGGCGGCAACAATTTGTCGACCACTGTCACCGGCGTGTTGACCGGCGATGGCTTCGTCACCGGGCAATCGCTGGTCAAGACCGGCACCGGCACTCTGACGCTCGCTGGCATCAACACCTATACCGGCGCGACCACGGTCAATGCCGGCACGCTTAGCGTGGACGGTTCGATCGCATCGTCCTCGCTCACCACGGTGAATGCAGGCGCCACACTGGGCGGCACCGGCACGGTAGGCAACACGCTCATCAATGGCGGCACGCTGGCGCCCGGCAATTCCATCGGCACGCTGACCGTGCAGGGCAATCTCGCCTTCACCTCGGCCGCGCGCTACATGATCGAAGTCTCGCCTGCCAGTGCCGACCGCACCAATGTCGCCGGCACTGCGACGCTTGGCGGCGCGGCGGTGAATGCGAGCTTCGCGCCGGGAAGCTATGTCGCGAAGAAGTACACGATCCTCAATGCGACGGGCGGTCTCGGCGGCTCCACCTTCAGCTCTTTCGTCGCCACCAATCTGCCGGACGGTTTCAAGTCGTCGCTCAGCTATGACAACACCAATGCCTATCTCGATCTCGAACTGATCTTCGTTCGCCCGGCCACAGCAGGCGCCGGCGGCAATCAGCAAAGCGTCGGCAATGCACTGGTGAATTCCTTCAACAGCAATGGTGGCATCCCGCTGGTCTATGGCGGCCTCACGGCGAACGGCCTCACCCAGGTCTCCGGCGAGACGACGACGGGATCGCAGCAGACCGGCATCAACGCCATGACTCAGTTCATGGGCATGATGATGGACCCATCCGCCGCAGGCCGCAGCGATGCGCCGCCGGCTGCTTCAAACTTCGCAGCCACCGATGCCATGGCCTATGCGCCGGAGACGCGGGGCAAAGCGCCGCGCGACGCCGATGCCGCGATCACCAAGGCGATGCCCCGCGCGGCGAGCTTCGAACAGCGCTGGAGCGTCTGGTCGGCCGGCTTCGGCGGATCGCAGACCACCGACGGCAATGCCGCCGCGGGCAGCAACAGCGCGACCTCGCGCATCTACGGCGCCGCAGCCGGCGCCGATGTGTGGCTGTCGCCGACCACGCTGGCGGGCATCTCCATGGCCGGCGGCGCCACCAGCTTCTCCGTTGCACAAGGCGGCACCGGGCAGTCCGATCTCGTCCAGGTCGGCGGCTTCGTTCGCCACGGCATCGGCTCAGCCTATCTCAGCGCGGCCTTCGCCTATGGCTGGCAGGACATCACGACCGAACGTCTCGTCACCGTCGCCGGCGTCGACCGCCTGCGCGCGCGCTTCACCGCCAACAGCTATGCCGGACGCATCGAACTCGGCAGCCGCAGCACCCTCGCGTGGCTGGACGGCATCGGCATCGCGCCCTATGCCGCTGCTCAGGTGACGGCCATCGACCTGCCCGCTTATGCCGAAAGCGCCGTTGCTGGCAGCAACGCCTTCGCACTCAGCTATGCAGGCAAGACCGTCACCGCGCCGCGCACTGAACTCGGCCTGCGCGCCGACAAGGCCTTCGCACTCGATGGCGCGCTGCTGACCCTGCGCGGCCGTGCCGCCTGGGCGCATGACTTCAACACCGACCGGGCCGCATCGGCGACCTTCCAGGCACTTCCGGGCGCGAGCTTCGTCGTCAACGGCGCCGCCGCCGCGCGCGATGCGGCGCTGACATCAGCTTCGGCCGAAGTCGCATGGCGTAACGGCTTCGCCCTCGCCGCGACCTTCGAGGGCGAGTTCTCCGACACCACGCGCAGCTACGCCGGCAAGGGCATGGTGCGCTACGCTTGGTGACAGGCGCGAGGCATGAGCTACGCCATCGCGCGTCTGCCTGAAAACATCGGCAAAAATTCAGAACCTCCGCAGAGGAAATCCGGATGATTTCAGGACGGGCCTGTCGCGTGCATGAGACATATCGCCAACTTCATCACTGAGACAGGATGGGTTGGAATGGGTGCATAGGAGCGTGCGAGGCGCTGCGACGCGCCGCATGGCTCGCCCCGGGGGACTTTGTCGTCACATGACCAACATTCCCACATCCCTTCGCATTGCCATCAGCTTCATCGTCGCGCTCTGGATCGTCGGCCTCACCGCCCTCGCCGTCGGCGCTCCCGGGGAAATCGTGGTGGCGACGGCGGCCCTCGGCACTGTGGGCGCAATGGTCGAATGGAGCAGCCATCGACCGGATCGGCGGCCCGTCGCGCCGCCGGATGAGGCGCCTGACGATTGCCCGGCGGCTGTGCAAATGCGGTATGAGGCCGAGCCGCAAGGCGAATTTCGCCGGAAACATTAAGCCTTTTGGGCAGTTCCAGGCCCATCTCGCATTGACTTTGGGCGATTCCAGCCTATGTTCCGCCTCGAAGCGGCCCGGTATCGAAACGCGATATCTTGAGTAAGCCGCCTGTCAGCGCCCAGCGATCCCCGTGCATGTTTGCGTGCCGCTCCGGGGGTGGGCGTGATGGTTTTTCCGAGAATCCTAGCGGCGGTTTCGACCAGAGGCATGATCTCGATACGGCATCGAATGAGCGATATCCCGTTACTCGATAGCATCATGGCCCCATAACAGAGGCTCAATGTCCTTTTCCAATCTCGGCCTGTCCGACAAGGTTCTCGCCGCCGTCACGGCCGCTGGCTACACCACCCCCACCCCCATTCAGGAACAGGCGATTCCCCATGTTCTGGCACGCAAGGACGTGCTCGGCATCGCCCAGACCGGCACCGGCAAGACCGCAGCCTTCGTGCTGCCGATGCTCACTTTGCTCGAAAAGGGCCGCGCCCGGGCCCGCATGCCGCGCACGCTGATTCTCGAGCCGACTCGCGAACTCGCCGCACAGGTGAAGGAGCAGTTCGACAAATACGGCGCCGGCCAGAAGCTCAACGTCGCGCTGCTGATCGGCGGCGTCTCGTTCGGCGACCAGGACATGAAGCTGACCCGCGGCGTCGACGTCCTCATCGCCACCCCGGGCCGCCTGCTCGACCACACCGAGCGCGGCGGTCTCCTGCTCACCGGCGTCGAACTGCTGGTGATCGACGAAGCCGACCGCATGCTCGATATGGGTTTCATCCCGGACATCGAGCGCATCTGCAAGCTGGTGCCGTTCACCCGCCAGACGCTGTTCCTCACGGCCACCATGCCGCCGGAAATCCGCCGCATCACCGAGACCTTCCTGCACAATCCGGTGAAGATCGAGGTCGCCAAGCCGGCGACCGCCGCCGCCACCATCACCCAGTCCCAGGTTGCCGTCTCCCGCAACGACTGGCAGAAGCGCGAAGTGCTCCGCACCTTGCTGCGCGAGGCCGAAGACCTCAAGAATGCGATCATCTTCTGCAACCGCAAGCGCGAGGTCGCGCAGCTCGCCAAATCCCTGCAGAAGCACGGCTTCGCTGTCGGCGCCCTCCATGGCGACATGGAGCAGTCCGCCCGCCTGGCCGCGCTGGATCAGTTCCGCAAGGGCGAGCTGCCGCTCCTCGTCGCTTCCGACGTCGCTGCCCGCGGTCTCGACATTCCCGCGGTGAGCCACGTCTTCAATTTCGATATCCCGCATCACTCCGACGACTACGTCCACCGTATCGGCCGCACCGGCCGCGCCGGCCGCAGCGGCACTGCGATCTCGCTGGTGTCGCCGTCGGACCAGAAGTCCATCCAGGCGGTCGAGAAGCTGATCGGCCAGAGCATCGCCAAGCACGAAAGCGCCGCCCTCGACGCCCTGCCGGCCGAGGACGAGAGCGAAGCCGCGGAAGCGCCGCGCTCGAACCGCCGCCGCAGCGGCAATCGCGAAGCCAATGAGGATGGTGGCCGCGGCCGCCGCGACGGTCGCCGTGGCGAGCGTTCGGCCCGTCCGGAGCGCGAAGCCCGCGCGCCGGAGTCCCGTTCGCCGACAAGCGAAGCCCCGCGCGAGCGCAAACCGCGCCGCGACCGCGATCGTCGCCCAAGCGAGGATCGCGGCAGTGGCCCGCAGCCCGCGGTCGCCTCTTATGGCACCTCGCAACCGCCCTCCATCGGACGTCCGCAGGCGCCGCGTCCGCGCCGCGAGGAGGACTTCGAGCCGGGCGACCACTCGCATCTGCCGGCCTTCCTGCTGCGCCCCGTCCGGGCACGCGCGTAGGTAGCATTTTCAGCACGCGTTTACCTGCGATTCACACACGCCCCCTAGTGTCACCAGATATTTTGTGACATTTCGCAAGTGAGGGCGGCGCAATGCAGCGCCGCTTGGGGACACATGACGTGACCGCAAGCCTCGACGATCTTGAACGCACATTGGCCTTCGCCGACATCGCGCTCGGGCAGATCCGCTCGCTGCGCCAGCCCGCGATCCCGCGCAATTACGAGATCTGGTACGTCTATGCGACCGGCTACAATCCGGCGCTCAACAAGGTGATCAACGAGACGCTGGCGCGCAACGGTCGCCTCAGCGACGCCGATCTCGACCAGATCCACGACACCTATCTTTCCCAGGCGCGTGTCACCGATCGCATCGATCAGGTCGGCGCCCGCGTCATCGGCGAGATCGACGACGTGATGACGCTGATCAACGATGCGCTCAATATGACCGTCGATTTCAATACGAGTCTGGCCGGGGTCGGCAAGCAGCTCGCGGTCGCCCGCGATCCCGGCGCCATCAAGGCTGTGATCGAAAGCCTGGTGAAATCCACACGCGAGGCGCACGACACCAACAAGGCGCTCGAAGAGCGCCTGCTGTTCTCGCGCGGCGAAGTCAGCGTGTTGCAGCAGAGTCTCGAAGCCATCCGTGCCGAAAGCCTGACCGATCCCCTCACCGCGCTCGGCAATCGCAAATATTTCGACCGCGCACTGATGGCCGCGATCGAGATCGCGCAAGAACGCGGCGAGCCGCTGTCGCTGCTGATGCTCGACATCGATCACTTCAAGTCGTTCAACGACAATTACGGTCATCTCACCGGCGACCAGGTTCTGCGTCTTGTCGGCATGTCGCTGAAGCAGACCATCAAGGGTCAGGACATCACCGCCCGCTACGGCGGCGAGGAATTCGCCGTGGTGCTGCCGAACACGCCGCTACGCCAGGCATTGACAGTGGCCGATCACATCCGCCGCGCCGTGATGTCGAAGGAGCTGAAGAAGAAATCGACCGGCGAGATTCTCGGCCGCGTCACCATCTCCATCGGCGTCTCCATGCTGGCGAGCAGCGACGACATGGATTCGCTCATCGGCCGCGCCGACGCCTGCCTTTACGCAGCCAAGCGCAACGGCCGCAACCGCGTGATCTGCGAAGTCGATCCGGAATATCAGAACGAGATCACGTTCCAGGTGGCGTAGCCTCAATCCGTCCCTCATGGTGAGGAACGTGCGCCCCCTCATGGTGGGGAGCGGCCGCAGGCCGCGTCTCGAACCACGAGCTGGCCTGGCTGCGAGCATACCGCCATCCTTCGAGACGCCGCTGCGCGGCTCCTCAGGATGCGGACGGAGTTACTTGGCTTTCTTCGTTTTCTTCTTGGCTTTAGCCGGAGGCTTCGCGACCTTCTGTCCCGCTGCAGGTTTTCGCTTGGAAGTCTTCTTGGCGCCTTTCTTCTTTGCTGCTTTCTTCTTGCTGGTCTTCGCCAGCGCCGCCCGTATCGCCGCGGCATGCGCCGTGCGCGCCCACCCCGTCACTTCGTCGGGATCGTCATAGAGCCGCTCTGGCAAGCGCCAATAGGACGCGATCATCCGCAGCTTGCCCTTCATCTCATACTGAAAGCACTGCGAGCCCTCGCTCTCGAAACGCGGAATCGAGTTCTCGTCGGCGCGCAGATAGATCGCCCCGCGCAGCACCAGTGCGAAATTGATGCCGTCAGCGGAAACGCCGAAGCCGGAAAACATCCGGCGAATGGTCACCGGCCCGAAGCCGGCGAACAGTTCGGAGAGGAAGTCGCGGTCCATGGGGGGAGTGTAACATGGAACGCCGCCGTAGGGCGGATTAGCCGAAGGCGTAATCCGCCGGCCGAGAACATGTGGCGAAGAACGGCGGATTACGCTTCGCTAATCCGCCCTACGTGTTCAATCCACCTTCGCCGGCTGCAATTGCACGGACTCGCCGCAGCCGCATGCGCTGATCTGGTTCGGGTTGTTGAACACGAACTGCGCCTGCATCTTGTCGGTCTTGTAGTCCATCTCGGTGCCGAGCAGGAACAGCACGGCCTTGGGATCGACCAGGATCTTGACGCCCTTGTCCTCGACGACCTCGTCGGTCGGCTTCACGTCATGGGCATATTCGACGGTGTAGGACTGGCCGGCGCAGCCGCCGTTCTTGATGCCGACCCGCAAGCCGATGATCTCGGAATCCGCGCGCCTGGTCAGCTCCAGCACACGCGCCGCCGCGGCGTCCGTCAGGCGCATCACCTGCGGCCGCGGACGCGGCTTGGGCTTGGAGACCTCCTGCACGGGGATATTCATGAAACCCATCTCCTCTCGCCGTGCACCGGCGATCATCATGCGTCTAAATTAATCACGAAATTCCTGCTGTGAAGGCCTCACACGGGAATTCCGCTTCCATCATTCGACCATTCCCCGGTTAGTAGACCGTCCACACACCCGGTGTCAGCAACTCCAGCAGATGCTGGTCGGGATCGCGAAAGTAGATGCTACGTCCGCCGCGGGGCCAATCGGTCCTGCCCTCGATCGCGATGTCATGCGCGCTGAGCCGCTCCTCCCAAGCCGGCAAGTCATCAGCCGCGATGGCAAAGCCCACATGAACCGGGCCGTTGCCGTCGTGTGGCGGAATGGTGCCGCCCGGCAGACGAACCGTCTCCAGCGTGGAGCCCCGATGAAACAGCAGCAACACATTGCGGCCACCGATATCATAAGCAACAAATCGCGTATCACTGGTGAGCGGCACAAGTCCCAGCACGCCCTGGTAGAATCCCCGTGCGCGATCGAGGTCATCGACATAGAGTGCTGTCTCGATAACCCCGTTCAGCTTCGGCACGACAGCCTTCACCACATATTGAGCACGAGGCGGGCCTCGTCGCTCATCCGGTCCGGCGTCCAGGTCGGCTCCCAGACGATATTGACCTTGACGATGCCGGCGCCCGGCACGCTGGCCACGGCATTCTCGACCATGGTCGGCAGCTCCTCCGCCGCCGGGCAGTTCGGCGTCGTCAGCGTCATGTCGATGTCGATGCCGCGATCGTCCTTGATATCGACCTTGTAGATCAGGCCGAGTTCATAGATGTCGGCCGGGATTTCCGGATCGAACACAGTCTTCAGTGCGGCGACGATCTCCGTGCCCATGCGCTCGGTTTCAGCCGGATCCAGCGCGGAGACGGTCTGCATGTCCGGCGTCTTCGCCTCTGCGGTGTCACTCATGCGAAAAGCTCCCGTGCCTTGATCAACGCCTGCGCGAGATGATCGATTTCTTCGCGGGTATTATACAGTCCGAACGATGCGCGACAGGTGGCCGTGACATTGAATCGTTCCAGAAGCGGCATCACGCAATGGGTGCCGGCACGCACCGCAATGCCCTGGCGGTCGATCACCGTCGCCACGTCATGGGCATGGGCGCCCTTGAGCTCGAACGAAATGACCGGCCCCTTGTCCTTCGCCGAGCCGAAGATGCGCAGCGAATTGATTTCGCGCAGCTTGCCTTCCGCATAGGTCAGAAGGTCATGCTCATGCGCGGCGATACGTTCGCGGCCGATCGAGTTCACATAATCGATGGCCGCGCCGAGGCCGATCGCCTCGACGATCATCGGCGTCCCCGCTTCGAACTTGTGCGGGGGGTCTCCATAGGTCACCCAATCGCGCGAGACCTCGCGGATCATCTCGCCGCCGCCGGCATAGGGCCGCATGGCGACGAGCCGGTCATACTTGCCATAGAGGACGCCGATGCCCGTCGGGCCGTACAGCTTGTGGCCGGTGAAGACGTAGAAGTCGCAATCGATGTCCTGCACGTCCACCGTGCCATGCACCGCAGCCTGGCTGCCGTCCACCAGCACCGGAATGCCGCGCGCGTGCGCGATCGCAGTCACTTCCTTCACCGGCACGCGGGTGCCGAGCGCATTCGACATCTGCGTGATGGCAACGATCTTGGTGCGATCGGTCAGCAGCTTCTCGAATTCGCCGATGAGGAAATTGCCCTCGTCGTCGACCGGCGCCCACTTGATCACAGCGCCCTGTCGCTCGCGCAAAAAGTGCCATGGCACGATGTTCGAATGGTGCTCCATGATGGAGACCACGATCTCGTCGCCTTCCTGGATGTTCTCGCCACCGAAGGCTGCTGCCACAGTGTTGAGCGCATCGGTGGCGTTGCGTGTGAAGATGATCTCTTCCGGACGCCTCGCATTGAGATAGTGCTGAACCTTGATGCGCGCGCCCTCATAGGCTTCGGTGGCGGCATTGGCCAGGTAATGCAGTCCGCGATGCACGTTGGCATATTCGGACTTGTAGGCTTCCGTCATGCGATCGAGTACGGCATTCGGCTTCTGCGCCGAGGCCGCGTTGTCGAGATAGACCAGCGGCTTGCCATAGACCTGCATCGCCAGCGCCGGGAAATCCTTGCGGATCAGCTCGACGTCATAGGAGCCGTTGATCACCGCTGGATGGTCACTCATGCACGCGTCCCCAGCCAGCGTTCGGCGGCGCCGATGGCGACGTCCCGCAGGTCGTCATTGACGATGGATTCCAGCGCTTCACCCACGAAAGCCTGGATCAGCAGCGCCTGCGCTTCCTTCTCGGGAAGGCCGCGGGCACGCAAATAGAACAGCAGGCTGTCATCCAGCGCGCCGACCGTAGCACCATGACCGCACTGTACATCGTCGGCGAAGATTTCGAGTTCGGGCTTGTTGTCGATCTCGGCATCATCCGAGAGCAACAGCGCACGCGACATCATCTTGCCATCGGTCTGCTGGGCGATCTGATGCACGTTGATCTTGCCCTGAAACACCGAATGCGCGCGCTCGTCGAGCACGGCACGGAAGTTTTCTCGGCTCAGACACCCCGGCGTGGCGTGGTCGATGACGAAGGTGCAATCGCCATGCTGCTGCCCACGCAGCAGATGAATGCTGTTGGTAGAGAGCTCGCTGCCCTCGCCCGCCAGCGTGATAAAACTCTGATAGCGGCTGACGGCGCCACCAGTGGTCAGGCTGAAGGTGTTGAACTTCGTCCGCGCGCCAACAGTGACGATGGCGCTGGCGATGCTGGCGGCATCGATGGCGTCTTCCATCACCCGTACATGCTGCAAGTCGCTGTCATCGCCGACCCAGATCACGGTCGTATCGTGAACCTGATAGGCCTTGGCGGCCTCGGTGGCGACGAAGGTCTCGACCAGCGTGGCCTTGGCCTTGTGGCCGATCTGGACCAGCGAACGCGTGAAGGATGCCGCATGGGGCCTGGTCGCCACATGCACGATCTGCAGCGGCTTCGTCAGCTCGGTGCCATCGGCAACGCCGATCACCAGGCCATCGGTCGCGAAGGCCGCATTGAGCGACAACATCACGTCATTGACCTTGCTCAGCAGCAGATCGGCGCGGGCGGGGTTCGCCTCGTTCGCCAGCACGGCGCTGAGCAGATGCACAGTGACGCCGTTCTCGGTCGCGAGATCGGAGAGGTCGGCGGCGAACACGCCATCGACCAGCACCAGCTTCTGCGTATCGCCATCCTTCAGCGCTGCCACGGCCGCACGCGCCTCGGCCAGCGTGGCCGCATCCGGCGCGGCAGCGAGCGGCGCGACATCGCCGAGCAGACGGCGCAGGTCCGTATACTTCCATTCCTCGACGCGGCGGGTCGGCAGGCCGCCGACAGTAAACGCATCGAAGGCACGCTGGCGCGTCTCGGTGACGGACCCGGTGCCAGGCAGACGACCGCGCGCAGCGGCAAAGGTGCCGTCCAGCGTCGCGCCCGTCGTGGTCTTTGCTACAGCTACATTCATGACGATCTCACTCAGGCAGCAGCGTCTTCATACTGCGCATAACCCGAAGCTTCGAGCTCCAGCGCCAGTTCCTTGCCGCCGGATTTCACCACGCGGCCCTTGGACATCACATGCACGTGGTCCGGCACGATGTAGTTCAGCAGGCGCTGATAGTGGGTGATGACCACCATGGCGCGATCCGACGAGCGCAGCGCGTTGACGCCTTCCGAGGCGATGCGCAGCGCGTCGATGTCGAGGCCCGAATCCATTTCGTCAAGGATGCAGAGGCTCGGCTGGAACAGCGCCATCTGCAGCACCTCGTTGCGCTTCTTCTCGCCACCGGAGAAGCCCACATTGACGCCGCGGCGGAGCATGTCCTGCGGGATGTTCAGCGAGGCGGCGACTTCGCGCACCTTCTTCAGGAAGTCCGGCGTCGAGAACTCGTCCTCGCCGCGCGCCTTGCGCTGTGCGTTCAGGGCGGTGCGCAGGAAGGTCATGGTGGCGACGCCGGGGATTTCCACCGGATACTGGAACGCCAGGAATACGCCCTTGGCGGCGCGCTCGTCCGGCTCCATCTCGAGCAGGTCTTCGCCCTTGAACAGGATCTCGCCGCCGGTGACTTCATAGCCCGGCTTGCCGGCGATGACATGGCTGAGGGTCGACTTGCCCGAGCCGTTCGGGCCCATGATGGCATGCACCTCGCCGGCATTCACGGTCATGGTGAGCCCATGGAGAATCTCGCGATCCTCGACACGGACTTGCAGGTTCTTCACTTCGAGCAGAGCGGGCATTTTCGTTTTCCTTGTGTACTGGCTCTCGTCCTGAGGAGCGCGCTCTTGCGCGCGTCTCGAAGGACGGACCGAAACAGTGTCTTCCAGCTCATCCTTCATCAGGATGAGGACCTGTGCGTGACTTAACCGACGCTGCCTTCGAGCGAGATCGAGATCAGCTTCTGCGCTTCGACCGCGAACTCCATCGGCAGCTGCTGCAGCACGTCCTTGACGAAGCCGTTGACCACGAGGCCGACGGCCTCTTCCTGGCTCAGGCCGCGCTGGATGCAGTAGAACAGCACATCTTCCGAGATCTTCGAGGTGGTCGCTTCGTGCTCGAACAGCGCCGACGAGTTCTTCGCCTCGATGTAAGGCACCGTATGCGCGCCGCACTGGTCGCCGATCAGGAGCGAGTCACAGGCCGTGAAGTTACGGGCGTTCTTCGCCTTGCGGTTCGCCGTGACGAGGCCGCGATAGGTGTTCTGCGACTTGCCGGCCGCGATACCCTTGGAAATGATCCGGCTCGTGGTGTTGTTGCCGAGATGGATCATCTTGGTGCCGCTATCGACCTGCTGATAGCCGTTCGAAATCGCGATCGAATAGAACTCGCCGCGGGAGTTGTCACCGCGGAGAATGCAGCTCGGATACTTCCAGGTGATGGCCGAACCGGTCTCGACCTGGGTCCAGGAGATCTTCGAATTGTCGCCGCGGCAGTCGCCACGCTTGGTGACGAAATTGTAGATGCCGCCCTTGCCTTCCGAATTGCCCGGATACCAGTTCTGCACCGTCGAATACTTGATTTCGGCATCGTCGAGCGCGACGAGTTCGACCACGGCGGCGTGGAGCTGGTTCTCGTCGCGCTGCGGCGCCGTGCAGCCTTCGAGATAGGAGACGTAGGAGCCCTTGTCGGCGATGATCAGCGTGCGCTCGAACTGGCCGGTGTTGCGCTCGTTGATGCGGAAATAGGTCGACAGCTCCATCGGGCACTTCACGCCCGGCGGGATGTAGACGAAGGAGCCGTCGGAGAACACGGCCGAATTCAGCGTGGCGTAGAAGTTATCCGAGGTCGGGACCACCGAGCCGAGATATTTCTGCACGAGTTCGGGATGTTCGCGGATGGCTTCCGAGATCGGCATGAAGATCACGCCGGCCTTCTTCAGCTCGGCCTGGAACGTGGTTGCGACCGAGACCGAGTCGAACACGGCGTCGACGGCGATCTTGCGCTTGCCCTCATCCTGCTCGCCCGGCTGCGGCTCGACGCCTTCCAGCATCGCAACTTCACGCAGCGGAATGCCGAGCTTCTCATAGGTCTTCAGGATTTCCGGATCGATCTCGTCCAGCGACGCGATCGACTTCTTCTTCGGCGCTGCGTAGTAGTGAATGTCCTGGAAGTCGATCTTCGGATATTCCACGCGCGCCCAGGTGGGCTCTTCCATGGTCAGCCAGCGGCGATAGGCCTCCAGGCGCCATTCCAGCATCCACGCGGGCTCATTCTTCTTCGCGGAAATATAACGGACGATGTCTTCGCTCAGCCCCTTCGGAGCGAGCTCGGATTCGATGTTGGTCTCGAACCCATAACGATATTGATCGACATCGATGAGGCGGACCTGATCGATCGTCTCTTGTACGGCAGCCATTCAATCCTCCGCTCGCGGTTTCAAGGACCACGGTGGACATACCCAAACCAAATTCAGAACTTGCGGGGGTCTTTACGACGTTCCGGCGGGAAAATCACCAGCCTTAGAACCGTTCAACCTCTGTTTCGTCGCTCTGCTTAATTAATGATCCCGCGAGCTTTTTCCAAGCCTGTAGGCACCGATCAATGTCCGCTTCCGTGGTCGACCAGCCCAGGCTGATGCGAATCGCGCTGCGGGTTAGTTCCGGCCCGAAACCCATCGCCTCGACAACATGGGACGGCTGAACCTTACCAGAAGAACAGGCGGACCCTGACGATACCGCGATACCTTCGAGATCAAATCCAATGACGGCGGTCTCCGCGCGCAAACCGGGAGCGCCGAACAGGACGGTGTTTGGCAGGCGCGGGGCATCCTCCGCGAACACAATGACGTCATTGTGCTGCCGCAAGCCGGCCTCAAGGATTCTGCGCAATTCATCGACTTTCGCCATCTCTGGCAAGCCGGAGAGGGCCGCCCTGGCGGCGGCTCCGAAACCGCTGATTCCGATGACATTTTCGGTCCCGGCCCGGCGCGACAGCTCCTGCCCGCCGCCGCGCAGCAGCGGCTGTGGACCGGTCAGACCGTCGCCGATCACCAGCGCCCCGACACCCTTGGGACCGCCGATCTTGTGCGCCGAAATCGACAGAAGATCGGCCCGCAATTCATTGATATCGATTGGAATTTTTCCAAACGCCTGCACAGCGTCCACATGCAGCAAGCCGCCGGCGTCATGCACAATTTCAGCAATCCCGCCAATCGGCTGCAGCGCTCCGGTCTCATTATTCGCCGCCATCACCGACACCAGCGCCGGCCGTCCTCCCGCCAGCAACGTCCGCAAGCGGTCGGGATCGACGATCCCGTTCCGATCAACCGCCAAAACCGTCACCGCCTCCGGAGAAAATCGTCCTGCGGCCATCACGGACGGGTGCTCCACGGCGGATACGATCAACCTTTCCGCCGGCACGCCACCCTTACGGGTCGCACCGGGCGCCAGTGCCTGCACATTGGCTTCAGTTCCACCGGAGGTGAACACGACCTGCCGCGCCTCGGCACCCACCGCTGCGGCGACGGCCGCGCGGGCATCCTCCACGAGCCGCCGCGCCTGACGGCCTTCCGCATGCACCGAGGACGGGTTCCCGACCGCATCCATCGCAGCCAGCATCGCCGCCCGTGCCTCATCGCGCAGCGGAGTGGTGGCGTTCCAGTCGAGATAAACACGCGGCCGCGCCAATCCTGATCTCCTTCAATCCCAATCGCGTCTCTTAGACCAAGTTGGAGGCGAATGCGCGTCCGGACCTACCTCGAACCGTTCAATATGCTTGCTTTTTGCCCCTGCGCTTGTGGTAGAACGCGGCCTCCACTCCACCCGGCGCCGCCTCCGGCGGTGTCGATCGCCCGTCTCAAGGGGCGCGAGAGCTAGCGCCACGCCACAGCGAGGCCAGCCGACCGCGCCGGGAACGGGACAAGGATCACAATGCCCGAAGTTATTTTCGCAGGCCCCGCCGGCCGTATCGAAGGCCGCTACCACCCTGCCAAGCAGAAGAATGCGCCGATCGCGATGGTGCTGCATCCGCACCCGCAATTCGCGGGCACGATGAACCACCAGATCGTCTATCAGTGCTATTATGCGTTCGTGCATCGCGGCTTCTCGGTGCTGCGTTTCAACTTCCGCGGCGTCGGACGCAGCCAGGGCTCGTTCGACCACGGAACGGGCGAGCTCTCGGACGCCGCAGCGGCACTCGACTGGGCACAGTCAATCAATCCCGAGGCACGCGCCTGCTGGGTCGCCGGCTTTTCCTTCGGCGCCTGGATCGGCATGCAGCTTCTGATGCGCCGTCCGGAAGTCGAAGGCTTCATTTCGATCGCGCCGCCGGCCAATCTCTATGACTTCTCGTTCCTTGCGCCCTGCCCGTCTTCTGGCCTGATCGTACACGGCGACAAGGACGCCGTGGTGCCTGCCAAGGACGTCAACACGCTGGTCGAGAAGCTGAAGACGCAGAAGGGCATCGTGATCGACCAGCAGGTCATTCCCGGCGCCAACCACTTCTTCGACAACAAGCTCGAGCCGCTGATGGAATCGGTGACCAGCTATCTCGACATGCGCCTAGCCAATGTGAGGTAAACATAGGGGCGGATGAGCCGAAGGCGTAACCCGCTCTACAGAAAAAGCCCTCGGCCTTTCAGCCGGGGGCTTTTTTGTTTCAATCAGAACGACCGCAGGATCTGCACCGAACCGTTGTACAGGTTCTGGTCCTTGATCTCGTAAGCCTGCCCCGCCGGCTTGCCGCTGACATTACCCGTATAGATGCCACCGAGATTCTGATCGAGGCGCGTATAGGTGAACTCGGCCGACAGGGTCAGGTTCTTCACCGGCGTCCACGCGGTCCGCGTGCCGATCTGGGCGATGGCGAAATCGAAATTGTTCGTGGTGCCAGAAATGCTGCCCGCATTCGTGCCCGTCGGCGCGGCCGCAGTACTTGTGCCGAGCCGCCCGCCGCCCAGCCCCGGCCCGAATGCCGTCGCGAGCAGCGCATTGCCGCCGTCCCCGTAGGAGATGTGGCTGTAGTTGCCGAACAGCGACGTACGCCACGCCGTGTTCCAGTAGTGCTCGTAGAAGGCGCTGACCTGCCAGGTCTCGGCCTGCTGGATCTGGCCATTGGTGCCGAACACACCATCGAGCAGATAGCCGAAGCCGACGGTGTTGCCGTCGAACTTGGCAAAACGACCGCCGCCCTGCGTGTCGAGCGTGCCGCCACCGAAGACATACTTCGTCGCGCCTTTGCCGTAAGAGGTTTCGATCTTCAGGCTGTCGCTGGCGCCAGTCGGCAGGTTCTTGAACTCGACGGCACCCGTGACGGCGAAGCCGTACGAATCGTCAGCATGACCCGTCGCTTCGGTCGCCCCATAGAAGCCCGGCGTAATCGCATGCATGGCTGCGCCGAAATGCAGCGAGCCCCACTTCTGATCGAGACGCACATTGCCGACGATATCGGGAATGTGGTTGCCGCCATAGGAGTTGCCGAGGAAGGTGTAGGACGACACGCCATAGAGCTGATTGCCGAACTGGCCGGCGCCGGGCGCGACGATGAAATTCGCCGTGTTGTAGAGACCGGCATTGCGATAGGGCGAGGCATTTTCGAGCGAGATCGACGCCGACACACCATTGCCGAATTCAGCCATATAGGCGATCTGCGGCAGGCCGGTGGTGTTGTTCGAGCCGGCCAGGAAGCCGGACGAAATATAGGGCTTGGTCAGCGCCCATTGCGGATCGAATTGCGACACCGCCTTGCCGAAGGTGAAGCCTGCGAACTGAATGAAAGCGAGATCGACCTCGGTGAAGCCGCCGGCGATGCTGTCGCGGTCCTGGGTAAAATCGAGCTGGAAATTGGCATAGGTACGGACCGTGCCGTACTCCGTGGCAGTGCGCGTATCCGTAGTCAGATTCACGCGCTCGCGGGTGAGGTAGTAGTTCTTGGTCCAGAGATTGTTGCCGCCGGCGCCGCCCTGCCAGAACGGCGCGTCATAAGGGCCGCCGTTGATCGTCGTATCGATACGGATCGCGCCGCCGATCTTGATGCAGGTGTCGGTGCCTGGAATGTAGTAGAAGCCTGCGCCATAGAGCGAGCAGACTTTCACATACTCGACGGCCTTGGCCTTGACCGGAAGATCCGCCGCCTGCGCTCCGCCGGTTGCCATCAGGACCGCCGCCGAGCCTAGAATTGCCTGCTTGATCGTCGTCATGATGCTCCCCCCGCGGCAGACCGAACGCAGAGACATTCCGCGATCGGCATCGCATCTATTCAGGCCGGTCGTCGCGGCCGCTCGGCGTCAATCTGTTGGCGACGGCCGTGCGGCACAATGGCCGCGGTCGATTGACGCACCATCATTTGCAGCCTGTGTGTTTTGGGCAACAGAACATGAATCCTAACGGCAGCAAGTTACCGACACGAGAATTCATGACCTGATCACGGTCGGGTGTTGGCGGCGAGAGCCCTCGGCACTGCAGAGGCTGGAATAGCAAGCTGCCACGAATCGCGATGCTAGTGCTGCGATCTGCCTGCGCGCACGCCACCTGTCAGCGCAGCAGCGACGCCTGTCGTGCCCGGAAACGTCAGCGGCAATCCCTTCGCACTCCTGACTGCGAGAAAAGCGAAAGCCTGCGCCTCCATGGCGTCGGCAGACCAGCCGAGCGCATCAGCGCTTTCGACCGATGCAGGCGCGACGCGGGCGCGCAGCATCGCCAGCAAGGTCGGATTTCGCGCGCCGCCTCCGGCTACGATGAAGGCACGCGGCGGTGCCGGCAGCAGCGTGGCTATCGCTGCGATGCTCGCAGCGGTGAAGGCAGTGAGTGTCGCGGCGCCATCGGCCGGCGACTTACCTTCCACCGTCAGCGCAGCGAAGTGGTTGCGATCCAGCGACTTCGGCGGCGCCGCGCTGAAGAACGGATTCTGTAGCGCGCGTGCCACCCAGGCTTCGTCCACCTGGCCCTGCGCAGCCAGCGCACCGTCGGCATCGAAAGGCTGCCCGGTGCTCCGGGCCACAAAATCATCGAGCAGCGCATTGCCGGGGCCGGTGTCGCAGGCGATCAGCACGTCGTCACCGTCGATATAAGTGATGTTTGACACGCCGCCGACGTTGACGACGACCAGCGGACCACTGCGCTCCAAACCGCGCGCCAGTGCGCGGTGATAGACCGGCACCAGCGGGGCACCCTGCCCGCCAGCGGCGACATCCGCCGCCCGCATGTCGTAGACGACGGGAAGGTCGAGGCGGGCGGACAGCTCCTCGCCGTCACCGATCTGCACTGTCAGGCGGTCCGCGGGTCGATGTAAAACAGTCTGACCGTGGAAGCCGACAAGATCGACGGTTTCGTGTGCTATCTGGTGCGCGGACAAGAAGGCCTCGACAGCGTCAGCATGGATCGCCGTGACGATCCGCTCGGCCTCGGCGAGAACACCGGGCCGGGCATTGCGATCAGCTAGACCGACTGCATCGGTCAGCGCCTGCCGCAGCAATGCTCGCTCAGCGTCGCCATATGGCCGATAAAAAGAAGGGCCAAAAGCCATGACCCCCTCACCGTCGGTCTCGATCATGGCGACATCGACCCCGTCCAACGAGGTTCCGCTCATCAGCCCGATCGCCCGCAACACCTCGGTCACGTCAGCTCCCATGAATTTCGGTCCAAACTTGTGCCGAACCGCCCAATCTTATACCAAACGGCACCCTGGCGCGGTCCAGCCGTGGCCAGTATGCCGCCGATCTGTTGAGGCGGCGTAAACCTTCAGATCCGAGTCCTGCACCGATGACCACCTACAAGTCCGATTTCCTCAACGTGCTGCACGACCGTGGCCTGATCCATCAGGTTTCCGATGCCGCCGCGCTGGATGCCGCCTGCTGCAAGGGACCGGTCACGGCTTATGTGGGCTATGACGCGACGGCCACGAGCCTGCATATCGGCAATCTGATCTCGGTGACCATGCTGTATTGGTTCCAGCAGACCGGACATCGCCCGATCACGCTGATGGGCGGCGGCACCTCGATGGTTGGCGATCCCTCGTTCCGCGATGACCAGCGCCAGCTGCTGACGGTCGAAAAGATCGCGGAGAACATCGAAGGTATCAAAAAGATTTTTGGCAAGATCCTGCGCTATGGCGATGGCCCGACCGATGCGCTGATGGTCAACAATGCCGACTGGCTGCTGAAGCTGAACTATGTCGAATTTCTGCGCGATGTCGGCCGGCATTTCTCGGTCAACCGCATGCTGTCCTTCGACAGCGTAAAGCTGCGCCTCGACCGCGACCAGTCGCTGTCGTTCCTCGAATTCAACTACATGATCATGCAGGGCTACGACTTCGTCGAACTCAACCGCCGATACGGCACGCTGCTGCAGATGGGCGGCTCAGACCAGTGGGGCAACATCATCAATGGCGTCGATCTCAGCCATCGCATGGGCGGTCCGCAGCTCTATGCCCTGACGACGCCGCTGCTGACGAAGTCGTCCGGCGAGAAGATGGGTAAGTCGGCCTCCGGCGCGGTCTGGCTCAATGGCGACTTATTCAGCCCCTATGACTTCTGGCAATACTTCCGCAACACTGAGGATGCCGATGTCGGGCGATTCCTGAAGGTGTTCACGCGCCTGCCGCTGGACGAGATCGCACGACTTGCAGCGCTAGGCGGCGCGGAGATCAACGAAGCAAAGAAGATCCTCGCGACCGAAGCCACCGCCGTCGTTCACGGCCGCGATGCAGCAGAGGCTGCCGCCGAGACGGCGCGAAAGACCTTCGAGGAAGGCGCACTGGCCGAGAGCCTTCCGACCGTCAATATTCCACGCGCCGAACTGGATGCCGGCATCGGCGTCCTGGCGGCTTTCGTCAATGCCGGCTTCGTTGCCTCGAATGGCGAAGCACGCCGCCAGATCAAGGGTGGCGGACTGCGCGTCAACGACGTGGCGGTCAATGACGAGAAGATGCTGCTGACCCCGGATCAGCTGACGCCGGAAGGCGTCATCAAGCTCTCGCTCGGCAAGAAGCGGCACATCCTCCTCAAGCCTGCATAGCCGCATTCATCCAGCGCACTTGTCCACGGCGAGCGAAGCGCGTCCCATGGCGCCATCGCAATCGCCACGGAAGAAGAGCGCTCGATGGATCTGAAGTCGTCCCAACGGATCGGGCTCTTTGTCCTTGGCCTCTGCTTCACACTCTCGCTGTTCGGTCGCGGGCTACAAGAGAGCTTTACGGTCTTTCTGCTGCCGGTATCGCAATCATTTGGCTGGGACCGTGGCGAAGTCGTTTCGATCTATTCGCTGACGGCACTCTGCGTCGGACTTTCCTCGCCACTGGTCGGACGCCTATTCGACAAATACGGTCCACGCACGGTCTTCCTCACCGGCCTCGCCGTGCTCGGATGCTCCCTGCTCGCCGCAGCTCACTCCCGGCAGCTCTGGCAATTCCAGCTCACGATGGGGCTCTGCTTCGGCTTCGCTGTGGCCTGCATCGGCAATGTCCCGAACGCACTGATGCTGGGGCGCTGGTTCGGCAAACGCCTGCCGACGGCCATGTCCGTCGTCTATTCGGCGACCGGTGCCGGCGTTCTCCTCATGCTGCCGCTCGCCCAACTGCTGATCGACCATCTCGAATGGCGCGGCGCCTATCGGATATTCGGCTTCACTGCGCTCGCCTTGATGCTGCCGTTGCTCCTCCTCCCCTGGCGCAAGTTCAGCGCTGGCTCCCCCCATCTCGAAAAGCCGAAGGGCGGCGACGACCTGATCGACGAAGGATGGACGCTCGCGTCTGCCATGCGCCACCACGCCTTCTGGGCGCTGTTTGGCACTTTCTTCTTCACCGCGATCGGCATGTACGCCATCACGCCGCAAGTGGTGGCCTATCTCATCGATGCCGGCTTTCCTCCACTGCAGGCGGCGACGGCCTGGGGTTTCAGCGGCGTCGCATTGCTGGTCGGCATGCTCGGAATCAGCTGGCTCGATGGCGTGATCGGCCGCCGTCCTTCGATCCTGTTCAGTTACTCTTGCTCGCTGCTTGGGATCGCGATGCTATGGCTGTTGCAGTGGTATCCCAACTACGTCCTGCTCACCGGTTTCGTCATCTGTTTCGGCAGCATGGTCGGATCGCGCGGACCTTTGCTTTCCGCCACGGCCATGAAGATCTTTCGCGGCAAACGCGTCGGAACGATTTATGGTGCAATCACCTTCGGCAGCGGCCTCGGCGCAGCGCTGGGCTCGTGGAGCGGCGGCCTGCTGCATGACTGGACCCAGAGCTACAACTCGCTGCTGGCCTTCGCGCTGATCAGCGTGGTGCTCGGCATGATCCCTTTTCTGGTTGTGCCCGCACTGCGCAGTTGACGCCTATCGTTCGCCGCGCGAACAAGTTGAACTTCTCACCATTCACGATTGATAAGCGACTCGCTGGTAGGAAAGTACGAGTCCTGCCCATTCGAGGTCGCCATGAGTTTGCTCAGCCGCTTCACGATCCGCACTAAGCTCACCAGTATGGTGCTCGTCTCTGCCACATCGATCTGCGCCGTCATCGCCGTGGCCGCATCGCTCAGTCAGAAGCGCATGCAGCAGGATCGTATGGAGCAACTCCACACCGCGACCGATCTGATGCTGGGCATGGCCGAGAGTCTGCAGGAAGAAGTCGCCGCCGGGAAACTCAGCCTCGCCGACGCACAAATGCAGTTCCGTATGCGCGCCCGAACCATGACCTTCGGCAACAAGCAGGGCTACCTCGTCGCCTATCGTCCCGACGGGGTCATTCTGGTCAATGCCGGCAATCCCAAGCTCGAAGACAAAAATACGGGCGCCAAGGATTCCAACGGCGTGTTGATCTCCAAGGCGATCATCGATGCCGGCCGCCAGACCCCGATGGGCGGCATGACCTACTATCTCTATCCGCGCCCCGGCCAGACCGAGCCCACCGCCAAGATGGTCTACGCCCGTCATTTCGCGCCGTGGGATGTCACTGTGAGCACCGGGCTCTATGTGGACGATCTCGATGCCGACGTGAATGCGCTGCTGGTGCGTCTCGGCTCGCTCGGCGCCGCTGTGCTCGGCGTCATGGCTCTTTTGTCCTGGCTGATCGCCAGCGACATTCTCGGTGCGCTGCGCCGCCTGCAGGCCCGGATGCATGAGATCGCCAATGGCGCCCTCGACCAGAGCGTGGCGGAAATCGACCGCGGCGACGAAATCGGCCGCATGGCCGAGACGCTGGAAATGCTGCGCCAAACCTCGCTCACCGCGCGCACGCTGCAGGCCGAGCAGGCCGCGCTCGAACAGCGCAGCGAAACCGAGAAACGCGAGGCGCTGATCGCGCTCGCAGACCGCTTCGATGCCTCGGTCGGCCAGCTCGTTGGCCTGATGGCCTCGGGCTCGACCGAACTGGAAGCTACCGCGCAATCGATGTCCGGCACCGCCGCCCGCACCAACGATCAGGCCAACGTGGTCTCAACCGCCGCCAATCAGGCCAGCAGCCGCGTCCAGACTGTCGCGGCGGCAGCGGAGGAATTATCGTCGTCGATCTCCGAGATCGCCCGGCAAATGGCACAGTCGGCCAAGATCACCACTCACGCGGTGGAGAACGCCCGTCGCACCGACGCCATCGTGCGTGCGCTGGCCGACGGCGCGCAGCAGATCGAGGATGTGGTCGAACTCATCTCGACCATCGCCGCACAGACCAACCTGCTGGCGCTGAACGCCACCATCGAAGCAGCCCGCGCCGGCGATGCCGGCAAAGGATTTGCGGTGGTCGCCACCGAGGTGAAGAGCCTCGCCGGCCAGACCGCCAGCGCCACCAAGGAAATCAGCACCCGCATCGCGCAGATCCAGACGGCGACCAAGGAAGCGGTCGACGCCATCCAGAGTATCACCACGACCATCGAGGAAGTCAGCGCCATCGCGACCACGATCGGCTCCGCCATCGAGGAGCAAGGCGCCGCCACCGCCGAGATCGCCCGCAACGTCACCCAGACCGCGCAGGCCACGCAGGCCGTCACCACCAATATCGACGGCGTCACCAATGCCGCTCATGAGACCGGCAACGCGGCGACCATGGTGCTCAGCGCCGCTTCCGGCCTTTCCAAGCAGGCCGTGCAGCTCACCGGCGAAGTGAACACCTTCCTGGCCGGCGTCCGCGCGGCGTGATGTAATAGGCTATAGGGCGGATGAGCCGAAGGCGTCATCCGCCGACCGACATCCTGTAACAAGGAACGGCGGATTACGCTTCGCTCATCCGCCCTGTCACCTCACCTTGCCGTAAAGCCGCCATCCACCGGCAGCGCGACGCCGGTAACGAAGGACGACTCGTCCGACGCCAGCCACAGCGCGGCATTCGCGACATCTTCAGCCTTGCAGAGACGCCCCATCGGCACGGCCGAGAGCAGCTTGGCTTCATTGGCGACCGCTTCCGCGGCGACGCCCGAACGGCCGGTGAAACCAAGCTTCATCGGCGTATCGGCAAGACCCGGACAAATCACATTGACGCGGACCTGATCGGCCGCGAAAGCCTGCGCCAGCGACTTGGTCAGCCCGACGACGGCGAACTTCGCCGCCGAATAGATCGGGCTCATCATCGAACCGACGATGCCCGACACCGACGACGTGAAGATTACCGAGCCCCCGCCACGCTTGCGCATATATTTGATGACCTCGCCAGCGCCGAGCGTGGCGGATGTAACGTTCAGCGACATCGCAAATTCATAGGCCTTGAGGTCCAGATTCTCGACGCCGGCCGGCCCGGGCGTCCCGGCGTGAGCCCAGAGAATGTCAACGCCGCCGAGCGCGGTCGCAGCATCGTTAATCGAGCTCTTCATGTCTTCGGTCTTCGACAGATCGGCCCGGATGGTGATGAGCTCGAAACCCTTGGCCTCCATGTCGGCCTTGAGCTGCGCCAACGCCTCGGTATTGACGTCCACCGCCGCGACTTTTGCTCCTTCCTTGAGGAATGTTTCGACGCCGGCACGTCCCATCCCGGAAGCCGCGGCGGTAACGATGGCGAGTTTGTTGGCGAGACGCATGATGATGTCCTCTTGGTTACAAAGTCGAAGATAAAAAGAAACGCGCAGCGCGGGATTACCGACATCTGCGCGTCTAAGTCTCGGGAGTGAGATCCGTTACTTGATCAGCGGGCAGCCACCGTCCTTGAGCGGACGGAAGGCCGTCTCGGCCGGGATCGTTGCAACGACGTTGTAGTAGTCATAGGGCTTCTTCGACTCCGACGGCTTCTTCACCTGCAGCAGATACATGTCGTGCAGCACACGGCCATCCTCGCGCAGCGTGGTCTTGCCGAACAGCGGATCGTCGAAGGTCCCCATCTCGCGGATCGCCTTGACGACCGCGGCGCCATCCTTCGGCGAACCGACCTTGGCAACGGCCTTCAGATAGGTCAGCGCAGCCGAATAAGCACCAGCCTGGTTCATACTGGGATAGCGACCATTGTTGCGCTTGGCGAAGCGTTCGCCGAATTCGCGGGTCTTGTCGTTGAGATCCCAATAGAAGGCTTCGGTGAGCTGCAGGCCCTGCGCGGTGCTGAGGCCGAGCGAATGCACGTCCGAAATGAACATCAGCATCGCGGCAAGCTTCTGGCCGGCCTGCACGATACCGAATTCCGATGCCTGCTTGATCGCCTTGATGGTGTCGCCGCCAGCATTGGCGAGCGCGATGACGTCGGCCTTCGAGGCCTGCGCCTGCAGCAGATAGGAGGCGAAATCGTTGGAGTCCGTCGGATGCTTGATGGCACCGACCACCTTGCCACCATTGGCGTTGATCACTGCCGTCGCATCGCGCTCCAGCGAGGCGCCGAGCGCGAAGTCCACCGACAGAAAGAACCAGTTTTTGCCACCGGCCTTGGTCATCGCATCGGCGGTGCCGTGCGACAGTGCCCAGGTGTCATAGGTCCAGTGCACCGAATTGGGCGTACAGGCCTTACCGGTGAGATCCGATGTGCCTGACGCGGTGAACAACGCGACCTTGTTGAGCTCAGCCGTCAGCGGCGCGACCGCCAGCGAGGTCGCGCTGGTCGGGATATCCACGAGCACATCGACACCTTCGGTCTCGTACCACTTGCGGGCGATGTTGCGTGCGATGTCCGGCTTGTTCTGCGGATCGCCCTGAACGACCTCGACCTTGAACTTGTCCGCGCCCGGCAGCTTGTTGAAATCCTCGACGGCCATCTTGGTCGCCTCGAACGAGCCCATGCCGCCGATATCCGAGAAGATGCCGGACATGTCTGCGAGGACGCCGAGCTTCACAGGCGTCTGGGCCGAAGCCATCGGCATGGACAACAGGCCAAGCGACAGCGCGAGAGCGGATACGGCGAGCGGTTTGCGAATGGTCATGAATCCTCCCCTGACCCCTTGATCGGCAGCAACGACCCGACGGCACTTCGCTGCACAAAATTCTTGTTTATGAATTCATAAGACCTATACATGAATTAGAAGTCAAGACGCTGCGCAAAAATCCAGATGGCTTCCGAGAGCCATCTGGCGCTACAGAGCCGACCGGAACGCGCTGCGATGCAGCGCCCCGGCTCCGGGGCTTTACAGGGAACGAACGCAATGCTGGTCAGGCAGGCTGCCAACGTTTTGGAATTGATGGAGTATTTTGCCCGTCGCAAACGACCGGCGACACTGGCGGAGATTTCCGACGATCTCGGCTGGCCACGCTCCAGCACGTTCAACCTGGTCGGTACGATCGCCGACAAGGGCTGGCTCTATGAGCCCCGCGCCCGCAACGGCTACTATCCCAGCCCGCGGTGGCTCACCCTCGCCCGCACCGTGGCCGAGGGCGAACCGCTGCCGGAAGCTGCCCATGCACTCGTGCTGGAGATCGCCGACAAGACCGGCGAGACCACTGCCATCGCAGCCCTGGCCGGGACCAGCGCGATCTTCCTCGACGTTGTCGAGTCCTCGCATTCCGTGCGCTACTTCGCCCAGATCGGTGATCGCGTTCCCGTTCATGCAAGTTCGGTCGGCCGCGCCATTCTCGCCCAGCAGTCGCCCGAAGAACGCCGCGCGATCTACCGCAAGATCAAGTTCGAGCCGTTTTCAGACACGACACCGTGCTCCGTCGAAGCCATCGAGACTTCGCTGAACGAGGCCGCCGCCCGCGGCTATCACCAGAGTTCGTCGGAATACATTGCTGATCTTGCCGGCGTCGCCGTGCCGTTGCCGGTCAATCATCGCCGGCTCTCGCTCGTCGTCGCCGGGCCGACATCAAGGTGCCTCAACAGGCGCCCTGAGACGGCAGCAACGATCCTCGCCTGCGTCGAGCGCTTCGAGGCCGAGATGTCACGCAGCTAACCGGCCGCCCATCGTCCGGCGATCAATTGCTATTGTTATTCTGGTTCGGAAACTCGACCTGATTGTTCTGCTTGCCGGTGCTGAAGTCGAAAATCTTGCGGGTAATACCCGGCGCGATGGCGGACAGCGGATTGACGCGCAAGACTGGAGCGCCGGGCGTACCGACGACCTCATAGGTCACGCCAAACAGGCCTTCATTGCTTCCGCCGCCAAGAAACAGGCCGACCACCGGGATCTGACCGAACATGTTGTTGAGACCGTACATGGGCACAAAGGTGCCGCTCATCCGTACCTGATTGGCGTTGTAGTCGATATTGCCTTCGATGGTCGCGCCGACCGACGGCCCCTGCACCAGACCTTCGCGAACTGTCATCAAGTTATTCTGCCGGGTAAATTCCGCGCGCAGGCGTGAAAACGACACGCCGTTGTTCTGGGTACCAGGCGGACCGTTGGAGGCGGCAATGCGCTCGAGCGAAGCCTCTCCCTTTATGGTGAAGTTTCGCACATTGATCAGGCCCTCCTTCGGGCGCGGGTCCGTGGACGGCGCGTCCATCGCCAGAGCGAGCTGGCCACCGATCATCTTCGAATAAGTGTCGGTGGCGCGCAGGAATGCGCCGGCATCGTTAGTCTCGATGAAGATCAGATCGCGGCCGGCGCCCTGCGCCTTTCCGCGCATGTCCCCGGTAAGCGGCGTGTCGCGGCCAAGTTTGCCGGTCAGGGCAAATTTCGAGATGGTGCCGCCCCGGCGCGACACCTTGGCGTCGACGCTGCGTAGCGCCTCACCATAATAGCCAGCCACCACACCGAGCTTGACGTCGATATCGACATCGACCGACTTGGCCTTGCTCTTGGCATCCGGCTCCTTGCCCGACATTGCCCCCTTCAGGAAGCTGCGGCCATCGAACACGTCGCCGCGCATGGTAACCTTGAGAACACCGTCATTGCCACGCTCGGCCTTGATGGACGTCTTGTCGCCTTCGGACGGCGAATATGTCGGGAAGTTGACATTGACGAGATCACCGTTCTGATCGAGCTCGACCGATCCTTTGATCGAGAGGCCGGCGCCATCGACACTGATGTCCTCGAGGCGGGTCGTATCGCCCTTCTTGACCACATTGAACGCAGCCTTCGCCGGCCTGCCCGGCATCTTGGCCCAGCCTGGCAACAGGTTGTCGAGCTTAAGCGGCGTCAGATCGGCTTCGATACTGAACTTGCTGTCGCGATCGCCGCTACCGATCTTGCCTGTCATCTTCAAAGGCACGGCGCCGACGACGGCCGTGCCGAGGTCGATTCCCATCCGTGCGCGGCTGGCATCGTCCAGCGTCGCACTGAGCCGGACATCCGCATCGCCATCGGCCGGCTTGCGATAATCGAGCGATCCGGTCTGGCCGTTGATCTTGATGTCGCCGCGGACCTGATAGCCCTGATTGCTGGCCGCGATCTTCAATGCATTCGCCTCGACCTTCTGGTTCATGACCAGCTTATCGGCCGAAAAATCCTTCAGATCAGCGGTGATGTTGTAGGTCGTATCGGCCTTGGTGAGTTCATGCTGGATGGGCATGCCCATGGCGACCTGCGCCGTCACATTGCCCTTGATGGCACTCGGGTCGAGCAGGTTGCCGGAGGCTTCGCTGAGACGATCGGAGTTCAGCACCTCCACGACGGCCGGCGCCGGCCCATCGAGCTTGAAGCGAATACGCGACGGCGACGGTTTCGGCGCCATATCCGGCACTTCGAACACGATGTCGCTGAGATTGATCTTGCGGCCTGCCGCCGTATCGGCATTGGCCTGGCTGATAGTTACGGTCGCGGTGCGACCGGTGATGCGCGCGCGCAGATCGCCGTCGCGGACCACAGGCAAGCCATCCACCGGACGCAGTGAGACGTCATTGGCGATGATGGCGACGTTCAGGCCGTCATCCGGGATCGGCGGACCGCGGCGTGTCAGGTTCTTGGTCGGCGAATTCACGCCGATCTCGATGCGCTGCAGGGTGCCGGCCTCGACACGCTCGATGACCCACTCCCGCACTTCCGGCACGATCAGGACCGGCCACATGCGCTTGAGCGCCGAGGCGGACATCGGCGTTCCCGCGAAGCCGAGCTTCATGCGCGGCTCGCCCGCATAATCGATGCTGCCGGTACCGGCGACACCAAGTTCACCGTTGCTGATATTGGCCTGGGTCAGAGACACCAGCCGACTATCCGGATCGAATTTGGCACGAATGGAGATGTTGTTGAAGATTAGCGGCGCTTCGCCGGGATTGCTGCCACCGAGCACGATGGTGCCGCCGCTGAGGCCTGCCTGCCATGCGTTGGAGGTACCGTTCGGCGGCTCCACATGAGCCAGCAACGTCACGCGATTGCCACCCGAAATGACCTTGAAAGGCGCCAGCAGCACACGGCGGCCGGAATCCCATTCGAAACTGATCTCGGCGCTATCGATCGGCATCGGATAGTCGGGCGTATCGTTGTCGACGATGTCGCCTGCCCCCGCCGTCAGCCTACCGCGCAGATAGGTCGGCACACCGTCGCGGCCGATTTCACCCCTGAGTTCGCCGGTCAATGGGATGTCGGCGCTATAGGTGAGATCCTTCATCCGCAGCGCGAGCAGAATATTCTTGGTCGAGACCCTGTCCGCCTTGAAATCGACCGAGCGCACGCCATTGCTCGGCACACCGATATTGACACCGAGCGACCACGGCGCCTCGCCGCCCTCGCCGACCGTGAGCGCGACCCCGCCACCACTTGGCCGCCGCAAGCTCAAGGAGATCTTGTTAAACTCCCACTTGTTGCCGCGTTGCTGGTCATCCACGACGAGTCGGCCGTTCTTGAGACCAACCTCGTTGAGATTCTGACCGTCCAGCCCTGACAACGTCAACGTATCCAACCAGTCGAGACCGGCAAGAATGCCTGTCGGCGCCTCGCGCCGATCGCCGCCAATGGCGGGACCGGCCGGCGGCTGTACCTGGACAACCGGAGGCTGCGGTTGCCGGGGGAATGTCAGATCCGGCGGCTTGGCCGGCCCGAGCCACGAGCCCGGTGAGCGCGGCGACGCCACGCCGGTGGCGATCGGCCTCTCATTATTCCCGGTCGAGACCGAAACCTGCCCGTCCGGCGAGATACGCACCGCGAGTGCGACATCGAACAGGTTGAGACTTTCAGCCCGCATCCGCCCCATCAGCATGGCCGCGAAAGAAACCTTCACTTCAGCTTTCGGTGCGCTGGCGATCACGTTGTGATCGTGGTCGCGAACGACGATGTCGCGGATACGCACAGCCATACGGATACGACCCGCACGTTCGATCTGGGTGCCGCCGATCTCGACCTTGTTGCTCTCTCCGATATTGTCCTGGATCGCGTCAGCGAGCCATGGTGTCGCAATGTCGAAGTTGATGGGCCCCGCGCCCAGACGCCACCACAGTACGGCAAAGCAGACGGCGGAGACGATGATCAGGCCGCCGAAGACCGTGACGATGCGCTTGAGCCAGCGACTGCCGGTATAATTTCCACCCAGCGCCCGGAAACGATCGCCAAGCCGATGCCAGCCCGACGATTTCCGCGATAGCAGCTTGCGCGCACGATCATGGCCGGCCACGTAGTGCTGACGATCCCAATCGGAATCGCCGTACTGCATCGACCGGTCATCGGTGCGCGGACGAGGCGCTGCGGGTGGCTTGCTCTTTGCCATATCCTCTAGGTGCCGGGCCTTTCGGTGGGCGCGCTGATTGCGAGACCGATCGCCACCGACAGTTCGCATCGATCTGTGACGAACGCCCAACTGCCGGCAAAACTGCCAATCCCGGATCTGATTTATAGCTCGTCTTGGTCGCTGCAGCGCCGACAGGCGCGGGCAACGTGTATCGTCTCGAATCCTTCAGTCACCATACAGTGAGGTCGGTTGTTTTGCACCGCGCCGCCATATCGACGGCGCCCCGAAGCACCCTCGCAATCCTGTCACAGTGACCGTCCGAAAGCGACGAAAGGAAGGCGTATGTACAAGAAATCGTGCGAGAATCCCTCGAAAGACCAAACAATGGGATGGCCTGCCGCGCACCTGAACTGATGTCCTCGGCCGGCTCTCGCTGCGTCCATCCGCCTCGTCGGGACGGCAGCCCTGGTTTCGGCCATGGAGCCGTTTCCGTACGTCGGATAAGACGTTTCGACGAAATGCCGATAACGAAGGACAGGCTCAATGAAGAAGACGGCGACGACTGCCGAGATCGATTTAATCGAAGGAAAGAAGGCACCTGCCTTCAGATTGCCGCGCGACGGCGGCGGGACGGTATCGCTGTCCGATTACGCCGGCCGCAAAGTCGTAATCTTCTTCTATCCGCGTGCCAGCACTCCCGGCTGCACCAAGGAGGCGATGGACTTCACCCGCCTGGCCGCCGACTTCGCGGCCGCCGATACCGCCGTGCTTGGCGTCTCTGCGGACCCGCTGAAGGCGCAGGAGAAGTTTCGCGATAAATACGAGCTCGGCATGCCGCTGCTTTCGGACGACACGCAAACAATGCTCACCGCCTATCGCGCCTGGGGCGAAAAGAAGCTGTACGGCAAAGTGTTCGAGGGGGTTCTTCGCAGCACGGTGCTGATCGGCAAGGACGGCAAGATCGTCAAGGTCTGGCGCAACGTGAAGGTCGATGGCCATGCAGAGGCGGTGCTGGCCGAAGCGCGGCGGCATTAACCCATATTCAAATTGACGGATGTCATTTAGCTGGAATTAACCATGCCGGGCTCAAATCCCTCCCGTTAGTTGAGCCCGCCGATGAGTCTCCCGGCGGGCCCGGGAGTGCTGATGTCGAACCGCCCTGTCCAATACGCCGAGTACCCTCAGCATCACGCTCACGACCACGGACGCCCCCAACCGCGCCGCGTCACAACCGCTAAGCCGCCAGCCGCCAAATCGGCTGCGACGGCTGTTCGGCAGAGCGACTACACGATCGCGCATCGCGGCAAGCAAGTCCGCATCGGGCCGGTGGTGTTCTGGATCGTGGTCGGTACGGTAACCGTGCTCGGCGCCTGGTCGGCTGCCACCGCCACCTATTTTGCCTTCCGCGACGACGTGCTGACCAAGCTGATCGCGCGTCAGGCCGACATGCAATATGCCTATGAGGATCGCATCGCCGAGCTGCGCGCCAAGATCGATCGCACAACCAGCCGTCAGATGCTGGACCAGGAGCAGTTCGACAAAAAGCTCGAACAGGTGATGCGCCGGCAGAACCAGCTCGAGTCCCGCGCCAGCGCGCTGGGCAATGTTCCCGATCTTTCAGTCACCGGCTCGATCCCGCCGAAGCCTCCCGGTCGCGGCGCATCGCTGGATATGAATTCGATCCCAAAACCCTCGCCGATCAGCGACACCGTCACCTTCGTTGCCCCGCCCGATCGCGAAGCACGGCTGGAGTCGCGCGCGCCTGCTCTGGCAGCGCCGCCGCAGACCCAGGTCGCCAAGCTAGGCGGCGCCGACAATGTGATCGACCGTCTGCAAGCCTCGCTTGATCGTGTTGAAACCCGTCAGCTCGCGGCGCTCTCTTCGGCTGAAGAAGCCATGGATTCCAAAGTCCGCCGCATGCGCGGCGCCATTTCCGATCTCGGTCTCAATATGGCCAAGCTGGAAGCCGCTGCGCCGCGCGGTGGAATGGGCGGACCGTACATTCCGGTCAAACTCTCGGCCAATGCCGATCCGTTCGAACGCCAGCTCTACCGGTTACAGCTCACCCGGGCGCAGATGGACAAGCTGAACCGCACAATGGCGCAGGTACCTTATCGCAAGCCGGTCGTCGGCACGGTCGAATTCAGCTCCGGCTTCGGCGTGCGTACCGATCCGTTCCTCGGTCGCCCGGCAATGCATGCCGGACTCGATTTCCGCGGCTCCACCGGCGATCCGATCCGTGCCACGGCCAATGGCCGCGTGGTCTCCGCCGCCTATTCAGGCGGCTACGGCAAGATGGTCGAGATCGATCACGGCAACGGCCTGTCCACCCGCTACGGCCACATGTCGGTGATCCAGGTCAAGGTGGGCGACAGCATCAAGATCGGTCAGGTTATCGGTCTCGTCGGATCGACCGGCCGCTCCACAGGCCCCCATCTCCATTACGAAACCCGCATCGACGGCGAAGCAGTGGATCCGCAGAAGTTCCTCCGCGCGGGCGTGCGTCTCAGCGCCGGCTGAGACGCCGACAGGCATTGTTGCCCTGCTTACGATGTGATTGAAGCGACGTCGAAATCCATCGAGGTCGCCGCGTGACATCTCCCCGACGCATTGGTCCCCGCTACCCCCGCCTTGGCCGGTTCTGCTTCCGCACCACACGACGGCTGACGACCTGGGTGATGTCCTTGGCGGGCTTTCACGCCAACGACTCTCGTTTCACGCTCCGTCGCATCGACGAACTCCGCGCCAAGCTGGCGCGCGGCGAAACCGTCTATCTCGCTGGCCTCGGGTTGCCGGGCACACACAATTCCGGCGTGGCGCTTATTGAAGTCACCCCGGCTCAAGGCCCGCGCCTGATTGTCAACAATGAAGAAGAGCGCTTTTCCGGCGACAAACACACCACACAATATCCTCGCGCCGCGCTCGATGCGATGCGCGCAACGCTGCGCGCGATGGGGCGAGACGTCATCGACATCGATGCATGGCTGACGAGCTGGGACTATCCCGATCTGCTCGGCACATTGTTACGGAGCATCGTGGAGGAATTTCCCGATGGCCTGAAGCTGCTACGCACGAAGAATTCCGTCAGCTTCGATGCCAAGCGTCTCGAACAGATGACGCGAACACCGAAGCTGCTGCGCAAACAGTTCGACCTGCCAGCGCGCGTGCCGCTGCTGATGATGCCGCATCACGACAATCACGCATGGTTCTCGTTTGCGGCATCGCCATTTCCCGATGATGAACCCGTCGCGGTCGCCGTGCTGGATGGCACCGGCGATCTCGGTTCGGTCTCCACCTATGTGGCCCGGGATGGCGGTATCGCAAAGCTGTATTGCAACGACAGCGTCTTCGACTCCCTCGGCGCCTTCTACAGTGTGATCTCCTCAACCCAGGGCGGCTGGACCTGGCTCTCGAGCGAAGGCCGCTATATGGGCGCCGCCGCCTGGGGCGACATGGATCGCACGAGCAACCCTTATTACGCGCGGCTGCGTGAGGTCCTCGACTTCAGCGCGGATGGCGAGATCCGGCTCAACCGCGCCATGGGCAACTGGTATTGCGACCCGTTCGACAATCCCTACAAGCAACCGCTCATCGACATCCTCGGCGCCCCGCTGAAGCCCGAGCAGCTGTGGAATCCGGACGCCGTACTGCGCGTCGAGGACATTCAGCATCGGCCGGACACCCAGGAGCGCCTCGACAAGGCCGCCGCCACACAACTCGTCTTCGAGGATGCGATGATCCATGTGGTCGCCGGTCTTTTGCGCAGGACGGGTGCGCATCGTCTCGTACTCACCGGCGGCGTCGCGCTCAATGCGCTGGGCAATATGCGGCTTCTCGAACACTTCAACGAGGCATGGTTCGAACGGGAGCAAGGCCGCAAGGTGAATCTGCATCTGTGGATGCCGCCAACCCCCGGCGACCCCGGCGTCACCATCGGCGCCGCATGGATCTTCGCCCATCTGATCGGCGCCCCGCGCGGCGCACCGATGACGCATGCGTTCTATTGCGGCGACGCGCCGGCATCGCAGGAGATCGCGACTGTGCTCGCTGTCGACGACATCAATTCGAAGATCATCGGCGACATTTCAACGCCAGAAGGCCTCGAAGCCATCGCCGATCTGATGGCCTATCTCGTCGCACAGAACGGCATCATCGCAGTGTATCAGGGCGCAGCAGAGACAGGCCCTCGCGCACTCGGTCATCGCTCGATCCTTGCCAATCCATGCGATGCCGGCACCCGCGAACGTCTCAATGAGCGCGTCAAATATCGCGAGGCGATCCGCCCGCTGGCGCCGATGGCAACGCGCGAAGCGGCGCTGGACTACTTCGATCTTTTGGAAGGCGCGTCGGACGCCGATTATAACGCGTACAATTACATGGTGCTGACGGCACAGTCGAAGCCACATGCGCGCGACAAGATACCGTCCGTCATCCATGCCGATGGCACCGGCCGTATCCAGATCGTCCGGGCCGAGGACGATCCGCTCACTCATGCTTATCTGAAAGCGCTTGGCCGCCATATCGGCGTCGAGCTGTCAGTGAACACATCGTTCAATGTCGCCGGCCCGATCGCACAGACGCCGCAGCAGGCCGTCGAGACGCTGCACCGCTCGGCTGGTCTCGACGTGGTGCTGATGGTGGCCAGGGATGGCTCCGTCACCGCCGCCTGGCACGGCGGTGAACGCGACAGTGGCCGGTTTACAGCCCTATATCAGCAATGGCTCACCGTAGGGCGGATGAGCAAAGTGTAATCCGCCGGCCGAGCCGATGTGGCGAAGAAGGCGGATTACGCCTTCCGCCGTCGCTCTTCGAGCTTTGGCGGACAAGTCGGCTCATCCGCCTTACGCCTCTTGTCAGACCTTGCCGATCTTCTTAGCGACGGCGACCAAGCGCTCGCTGTCCTTGGCCACGAAGGCCGCAAACGCTTCCGAGTCCTGATAGGCAGGCATGTTGCCGGCCGCCTCGAAGACCTTGGTCACCTCGGGATCCTTCATCGCATCCCGCATGGTCTCGCGCAGCTTGGCCACGACCGGCGCAGGCATGCCCTTCGGCGCGAACAGACCCGCCCAGATGTAGAACTCAACATCCGAGTAGCCCAGCTCCTTGAACGTCGGCAAATTCGGAAACGCCGCCAGACGCTCGCCGCCGAAATTGGCGAGCACGCGAAGCGTACCAGCATCGACATGCTGCTTGAGCGTGCCTGGCGCTGAGGCGAGCGCCTGGATCTGTCCTCCAATGAGATCGCTGATCGCAGGCGCAGCGCCGCGATAGGGCACGTGAAGCATCTTGATGTCGGCGGCGAGCGCGAACATTTCCATCGAGATGTGCAGCGTACCGAAAGGCCCCGACGAGCCATAGGAGATCGCGCCAGGACGCGCCTTGGCATCGGCAACGAATTCCTGGATCGTCTTCCAGGGGGCGCTGGCCGGCACGGCGAACAGGGTGGGATCGGCAAGCACGCGCGCGACCGGCTGCAACTGATCGACTTCATATGCGACCGGGCGGCCATAGATGCGATCAGACTCCGGCAGCACCGCGAGCGAGGACAGCGTCATCAACAGGGTATGTCCGTCTGGCTGCGCGCGAGCGACAGTGGCATTGCCAAGCGAACCGCCGGCGCCGCTGCGATTGTCGATGATAACAGCCTTGCCGAGCGCTTTCTGCATGTAGGTCGCGACTGGGCGTGCAGCGATGTCGGCCTGCCCGCCTGCCGGAAACGGCACGACCATGCTGATGTTCTTGCTCGGCCACGCTTCCTGCGCATATGCAGTCTGGCCGGTCAGGGCAAGTGTCGACAGACCGCCAAGGCCTGCAAGAAAATCACGGCGTTTCATGGATATCTCCCGTTTATTCGATTCAGCAATGCATCGGATGCGTGCATCAAAGGACACGTCACCCCTATAAGAGGTGGGGTTCTTGAAGCTTGCGGAGCTTTCACACGGGGCCAAGATCGCCCCGTGCGTTCTGATTGCGGTCCTACGACGATCAACCGACCGGATTTTGCAAACGGCCGATGCCGCTCACCTCGATCGCCACCACGTCGCCCTTCTTGAGGAAACGCGGCGGCGTAAAGCCGAGGCCGACGCCGGCCGGTGTGCCCGTCGCGATGACATCGCCTGGTTCCAGCGTGATGCCCGCCGACAGCGTCTCGATCAGTGTCGGGATGTCGAACACGAGATCGGCGACCGAAGCGTTCTGGCGCAGTTCGCCGTTCACGAAGGTCTTGAGATGCATCTTGGTCGGATCGGGCATCGCATCGGCGGTGATGATCGCGGGCCCCATCGGGCAGAAGCCGTCGATACCCTTGCCGATGAACCACTGGCGATGCTGATGCTGCAGCGTGCGCGCCGTCACATCATTGATGATCGTATAGCCGAACACATGCTTGAGTGCGTCCGCTTTCTTGATGCCACGACCACCGCGGCCGATGATCACCGTCAGTTCGCCTTCATAGTCGGTGCTGTCGGTCGTATCGAGATATTGCGGGATCGCAGCGCCCTGGCCGATCACCGTGCTCGACGGCTTGGTGAAGATCACGGGATATTCCGGCACGACTTCCTTGGCCGACGAGTCATAGCCGCTGCCGGCGAATTCCTTGGCATGCTCATGATAATTCTTGCCGACACAGAATACGTTGCGCGCCGGGCGTGGGATCGGCGCGAGCAGTTCCACATTAGCCAGCGGCAGCGCTGCGCCCGCAGCACCAGCGATGCTACCCTTCAGGTCATCGTATTTGGCGATCAGGGAGAGCATGTCCGGCGCGACACTGGCCGGGAGCGGCTGCACCTTGGAGAGCGCCTCGTCCGCGATGCCGACGGTCGGCCGGCCTTCGTGCATGAATGTGACAAGATGCATGGTTTCTCCTGATATCCGCTTCTGAAGCGGCTGATACGCCGCGTCTCCTATAGGTACGACTATCTTCGATGGGAGATTTTCGCAAGCTTCCGGTTCGGAATTTTTCCTCTTTAGTAGACGCGGCTAATCCTTCATTAATGTCTTTCTCGGCCTTAACTTAGCCAACCAATACGACCGTTTTTCTTGCCGCAGGATGTGACATCGCGCAAAACCGCGCCTAAAGTAGAATCAGATTTCAGAACAGGCGGAGCGACATCGAAAATGGCGAAGGCGGCGGCACGGAAGGTCGTACGTGAAGACCCCGTCAGCCGCGCATTCGGCGATCGGGTACGCACGTTGCGTGAAGAAGCAGAACTCACGCTAGAACAACTCTCGAAACAATCCGGTGTCAGCCGCGCAATGCTGTCCAAGGTCGAGCGCGGCGAGAAGAGTCCGACGATCGGCGTCGCCCGGCGCATCGCACTGGCTCTCGACACATCATTCTCGTCTCTCATGGGAGACGATGACGGCCCTCGCCGCGCCTTTGCGATTGTCCGGAAGGACCAGCGGCCGGTGTTCCGCGACGCCGATACCGGCTTCGAGCGCTTTTTGTTGTCACCGGTCATGGCAGGGATGGCCGTCGAGGTCGCGCTCCATCACCTGCCGCCCAAGACATCGACAGGCGAATTACCCGCCTACCCCGTCGGCACGTCGAAGCATGTTCTGGTCGCGCGCGGAAAGGTCACCGTCAAAACCAAAGACACTGAAACGGTGCTCGACGAAGGCGATTCCCTCTATTTCGAGGTGGATGTCGAACACTGGTTCGAGAACCGCACCACGCGGGCCTGCGAATACTATCTCGTGATTTCCGCGCCGCCATCCTTCGGACGACGCGACGGAAAATGAGCTGAGCGGCAGGGCGGACGACGCCTTCGGCTCATCCGCCCTACGACCTCGCTTACTTCTTTAAACACAGTCCGACGGTCGGCGCGGTCGCGCATTTCACGCCGTCCGGGGCGCCGCCGCTGGGGCACAGCACCGACACCAGAGTCTCGCTGGCATCGCATGTGATGGCGCCATCGGCCTGGACAACGCGGAAGGTCGAGCCCGTATCGCCTTTGTCACCCTTGTCGCCTTTCGGCCCCGGCGCGCCCTGCGGACCTTGTGGCCCCTGCGCACCCGGCACACCCTGAGCGCCTTGCGCGCCCTGTGGCCCTGCCGGCCCCTGTGCGCCGGTCTCCCCCTTGGGCCCTTGCGGCCCAGGATCGCGGCCACAACCGCTGACCATCAATGCAACGCCGATCGCGAGAACTGGAAAGATCTTCATCATGCCCCACCCCGTTGATTTGACGCTGTCGTAGCGATGGCAACCGAACAGATCGGCACCATCAGCCCTGTTACAGCACGGGAATGATATCGAGCGCAGTATGGAAGGAAAGCTTGAAGCTGCCGCGCCTCTGTTTCAAGACGCCGCAGCTATCGCCAATTAGTCCACGTCGTCGATCGCCCCCGGCGTCGTCCCGAAGGCGCGCTGGGCCAAAGTCGCTGCCATGAACTCGTCGAGATCGCCATCGAGCACGCCGGATGTGTCCGACGTCTGCACGCCCGTGCGCAGATCCTTCACCATCTGATAGGGTTGCAGGACATAGGAGCGGATCTGGTGGCCCCAGCCAATATCGGTCTTGGCGGCCTGATCGGCGGCGGCCTTCTCCTCGCGCTTTTGCAGCTCGATCTCATAGAGACGCGCGCGTAGCATGTCCCATGCCTGAGCACGATTCTTGTGCTGTGAACGACCGGCCTGACAGACGACTGCTACACCGGTCGGAATATGCGTCAGACGTACAGCAGATTCCGTCTTGTTGACGTGCTGACCGCCGGCGCCGCCCGAGCGCATCGTATCGACACGGACATCGCTTTCATTGATCTCGATCTTGATGCTGTCGTCCACCACCGGGAAGATCGCCACCGACGAGAACGAGGTGTGACGACGGGCATTGGAGTCGTAGGGCGAGATGCGGACCAGACGGTGCACGCCGCCTTCGGTCTTCAGCCAGCCATAGGCATTGTGGCCGGAAATCTGAATCGTCGCGGACTTGATGCCGGCTTCTTCGCCCTGGGTTTCTTCGAGATATTCGATCTTAAAACCGTGCTTTTCCGCCCAGCGCGTATACATCCGCAGCAGCATCGACGCCCAATCCTGGCTCTCGGTGCCACCGGCACCGGCATGGACTTCGAGATAGGTGTCGAAGCGATCCGCCTCCCCAGACAACAGCGCTTCCAGCTCGCGGCGCGCGACATCCTTCTTGAGAGCCTTCAGCGCATTCTCGGCTTCCGTCACGACGCTCGCATCGCCCTCGGCCTCGCCGAGTTCGATCATGCCGATCTGGTCCTCGAGCTCGCGCTCGACCTTGCCGATGCCCTGGAGCGAATCCTCGAGCGAGGTGCGCTCCTGCATCAGCTTCTGGGCTTTCTGGGGATCATTCCAGAGATTGGGATCTTCGGCGAGAGCGTTCAGCTCCGCCAGTCGTGCCGTGGAAGCATCGACGTCAAAGATGCCTCCTCAGCAGCCCGACTGACTGCTTGATCTCTTCTACAAGGCGTTCGATTTCAGCGCGCATGAAAATTCCGTTTGGTTGGGCGCGTGTGTAACCGCGGCGCCCGTCTTATTCAACCCGTCAGCATCAACTCAGCCTCTCGTGGCGAGGAGCCGCCACTTCGGCGCCGTCTCGAGCCCATGAGATCGCGTGGCTGGCAACTCGCCAACATCCTTCGAGACGCGGCCAAGCGGCCGCTTCTCAGGATCAGGTTTGGTGCTTGCGGCACTCAGCCGATCAATACAGACCGCCGGTTCCGGGACGCATGAACGTGCGGTCGGTGTCGGGCGAAATCTGCTGCGAGCGACCATCGGCATCGGCCACCCCGATTACCGAATAATTGTCTGGAGGCGCCGTGCCCGGCTTGAAGGCTTCGAGGATGGTACGGCCGCCATCGCCCGGGCTCGCACGCATGCCCGTCTTGGCATCGACACGGATGAGCTTGATGCCGGCGGGCACCTTGAACGGCACCGCCGGCTTGTCAGCAAGCGCCAGCTTCATGAAATCCTTGGCGATAGGCGCAGCGAGCGCGCCGCCGGTTGCCCTGGCACCGAGATTGCGCGGCCTGTCATAGCCGACATAGATGCCGATCACGACGTCCGGCGAGAAGCCGACGAACCAGGCATCCTTCTCGTCATTGGTGGTGCCAGTCTTGCCGGCGATGGGCTTGCCGACTTCGCGCAAAATGGTCGCAGTGCCGCCCTGCACCACGCCCTCCATCATCGATGTGATCTGATAGGCTGTCATCGGATCCATCACCTGCTCGCGGCGATCGATCAGCTGAGGTTCCGGCTGGTTCTTCCAGCCTTCCGGTGCATCGCAGCCACGGCATTCGCGCTGGTCGTGCTTGAAGATGGTGCGGCCGTAGCGGTCCTGGATACGGTCGATCAGCGTAGACTTCACGCGGCGGCCGCCGTTGGCGAACATCGAATAAGCCGTAACCATGCGCATGACGGTCGTTTCGCCAGCGCCGAGCGCGTAGGACAGATAGTTCGGCAGTTCGTCATAGACGCCGAACCGCTTGGCATATTCGCCGATCAGCGGCATGCCTACATCCTGCGCGAGGCGGACCGTCACCGTGTTCAGCGAACGCTGAAGCGCGTTGCGCAGAGTCACCGGGCCATAATATTTACCGGTCGAGTAGTTTTCCGGACGCCACACATTGCCGCCCGTGCCTTGGTCGATTTCGATCGGGGCGTCCACGACCACGGTGGACGGCGTATAGCCGTTATCCATCGCCGCCGAATAGACCAGCGGCTTGAAGCTCGAGCCCGGCTGGCGATAGGCCTGCGTCGCGCGGTTGAACTGGCTCTGGTCGAACGAGAAGCCGCCGACCATCGCCAGCACACGGCCGGTGTTCGGATCCATGGCGACCATGGCGCCGGACACTTCCGGATACTGCCGCAGCCGGAACTGCCCATCGACGGTCGAGCCATCCTTGTTCAGCAGCGGATCGACATAGATGACATCGCCGGGGCTCAAGACCTGCGAGACGGCCGTCGGCGTCTTGCCGCGGGTCGGACCGGCCGCCGGCTTCGCCCAGCGCACGCCGTCCATGGACACGAGGCCGGTCTGGCGATCCTTCGACACGGCACCACCAAGTTCACGCCCTGGCTGGAAGCCGATCCGCGCCGACTGGTCGGAGACATCGAGCACGACAGCCATCCTCCATGGCGAAATGTCGGACAGCGACTTCACCTCGGCAAGCTTGACGCCCCAGTCTCCGGAAATGTCGATCTTGTTGGTTGCGCCCCGCCAGCCGCGCACCTCGTCGAAATTGATCAGACCATTGGTCATGGTCTTGCGCGCCATGACCTGCAGCTTGGGATCGAGTGTGGTGCGCACCGACAGGCCACCCTCGTACAGTTTCTTCTCGCCGTAGCGCTCGAGAATGTCGCGGCGCACTTCCTCGGCGAAATATTCGCCGGCAAAAATGTGGGCATGGCCGCCGCGGCCGGTGACGCTCAGTGTCTCCTTGCGCGCCTTGTCGGCATCGGCCTGCTTGATCCAGCCGTTTTCGAGCAGACGATCGATCACATAGTTGCGGCGTTCGATAGCACGGTCACGATTCTTGACCGGATGCAGCGTGGACGGCGCCTTCGGCAGCGCCGCGAGATACGCAGCTTCGGACACGGTGAGCTCGTTCACCGACTTGTCGAAATAGACCAGCGAGGCAGCGGCGACACCATAGGCACCGAGACCGAGATAGATTTCGTTCAGGTACAATTCGAGGATCTTGTCCTTCGAATAGGTGCGCTCGATACGCATCGCCAGCAGTGCCTCCTTGATCTTGCGATCGAAGGAGACTTCGTTGGTGAGCAGGAAATTCTTCGCAACCTGCTGCGTGATGGTCGATGCGCCCTGCGGGCGGCGGTTCGAGCCGATGTTCTGCAAGTACAGCAGGCCGGCGCGCGCCATGCCGGTATAGTCGAGACCGCCATGCTCGTAGAAGTTCTTGTCTTCGGCCGCGAGGAAGGCGTTCACGACCAGCTTCGGGATCGCCTGGATCGGCAGGTACAGGCGGCGCTCCTTGGCATATTCGCCCAGCAGCTGGCCGTCAGCCGCATGCACGCGGGTCATCACCGGCGGCTCGTAATCCTGCAGCTGCGAGTAATCCGGAAGGTCCTTGGAGAAGTGCCAGATCAGGCCCGCAGCGGCGGCGACGCCCACCAGGAACACGACGGTTCCGGCGGCGAACAAAAATCCGAAAAACCGCACGAGCAGACGCATGTTGAGACGATCCGTTTCAGTCGCTGTGCGGCCATATAGCACAGATGGCAGCCGCCGGGGGCGAAAGTCAGCCAAAATCAATCGACTAGAGACGCCCACAGCCACCGCTCAAGGTGGCTGATTCTCCGGCCGTATGGCGGATTTTATAGAATGCGCGCTGTGGCCAAACTAGGGCTCAGGCGTTGAAAGCCCTGTCATTTCCATAATCATCAATTGCCGGCACCGGCAGAGACCATGTGCTTGGCAAAATAGCTGTCGATCGACTTGGCGACCGCCCCCACCGTCTTGGAGCGCCAGTTCTCCGACATCAGCGACTGCAGGTCGTCCTTGTTGGAGACATAGCCGAGCTCGATCAGCACCGAGGGGACGTCCGGCGCCTTCAATACCCGGAAACCGGCGGACTTCAACGGATGCTTGTGCATCCGGGTCGTCACCTTCATCTCGCCGACCACGAGGCGGGCAAAACGACCGGAAAAAGTCCTGGTTTCGCGCTGGGCGAGATCGATGAGGATGTCGGCAACCTCCGTCGGTTCCTCGGTGAGGTTCACACCGCCGATCGCGTCCGCCTTGTTTTCCAGGTCGGCCAGCCGCTGCGCCTCGGCGTCCGACGCTTTGTCGGACAATGTGTAGACTGTCGCACCCTGGGCATCGCCTTCGCCTTTGGGCAAAGCGTCGGCATGGATCGAAACGAACAGCGCCGCTCCTTCCTTGCGTGCCATTTTCACCCGGTCATCAAGCGCAACGAAAGTGTCGTCGGAGCGTGTCATCACCACGCGGTATTTGCCGATCTTCTCCAGCCGGTCCCGGAGCGCCAGACCGAAGCCGAGCACGATGCTCTTTTCGCTCTCGCCGCCCGCCTGGGTTCCGTTGTCGACGCCGCCATGGCCGGGATCGATGACCACCACCGGACGCGAATCCATCGCTGTTGCAGGCCCGGCCGCTGCGATCACCGTCGTGGCCACAGGTGACGATGTTTCGCTGGCAGTGATCGCGGGACGCAGTTCCGGTCGATTCTCCACCGCCAGCCCCTGGACAAAGGTCGTCCGGTCCACGGCTTCGAGCTCGATCACCATCCGCGCCGGCTGACCATTGGCCGGATCGAGCGCCACAGCACTCTTGATCCTCACAGGCTTCGCGAGATCGAACACCATGCGCGAGCCGCCCGGCATCACCATGCCGTAGCGAAACGCCTTGATCAGACCACGCGCGACCGTCCCTGCCCCGGGATCGAGATGAAAGGCCACCTGGGGCATGTCGATGACGACGCGATACGGGTCCGCCAGCGTGAAGGCACGCAGCGACACCTTGCGGTCGAGATCGAGGATAAACCGAGTCTGTTTTTCGTCGCCGGCGATGCGGACATCGGACGCGACGGGGAGCGATGCATCGGCCGGCTTCTCCGCCGAGGCCTCGGATACTTCACCCGGGGCAGCACGGGTAACTGAGCACCAGCCAAACCCTAGCACGGCACTCGCGAGCGCCATTCCCAGCAAAACGATATGGTTTGCGCGGCGGGTCAAGCGAATCCGGTGCCTCCGTAGCAGCCCATCCCTAGCCCATTAGAATCGCAGGGTTAACTTCACCTTAATGACGCCCTTGCGAATTCCCCCGACTGTTGCAGCGCTGTGACGCTTCCCTTGCCAGCGGGGTTCATTCGACGTATGTACGAAGAGCTGACGGATTAACTCCCGGTTGTGTCGCGTTCAACCTCCCGGTGCAGCGTTCGTTTCCCCGATCTCCATCGGAGAGCTGAACGTTTTTGATCATCCCTCCAGAACCTGCGCCGGGCGCGGTTTTTGGGAGAGACGGTCCTGGCCCGAGCGGTGTCCGGTCCCTGGCTTTCTCGCTGACGGGACGGCTTCAGACACGACATGATCGAAAACTCCGGCCCTTATCGGCCGAGTTGGCGACAGCCGGCGCGCGCACTCGCGTGGCGCCGGACGTCAGCGCAGGCGGTGCCTTTGCCGCCCAAAAGTTTAGACGGGCCGACGCTTGATGCGCCAGACTGTGATGCCGACCGAGACCCGCCTGGGGACGCCGATGCGAAGCTTCCGCTTCGTGCGGTTTTCTACGCGGCTCTCGCATCCGGCAACCTTACAGTTGTCACGGCGCGACGGTGAGCGCTTCGGCCTTCCCCTCACCCCAGAATCAGGTGGACCCTCGCGTCACCCGGCCGCGCCAGACGCGCTTGCCGCCACGCGGGCATTCCGCCGCCATGAGTCCTTCCATGCCAAACAAAATGTTGATCGATGCGACGCATCCCGAGGAGACCCGGGTCGTCGTGGTTCGCGGCAATCGCGTCGAGGAATTTGATTTCGAGACAGCGCAGCGCAAGCAGCTCCGCGGAAACATCTATCTCGCCAAGGTCACACGCGTTGAGCCATCGCTGCAGGCCGCCTTCATCGAGTATGGCGGCAACCGCCATGGCTTCCTCGCCTTCAGCGAAATCCATCCGGATTACTATCAAATTCCGACGGCCGACCGTCAGGCGCTGATCGAGGCCGACGAGGCCGCACATCGCGAAGCCGAGGAAGAGAGCGAGCGCCGCTCCAGCCGTCGCCGCTCGCGCCACCGCAACTCGCGACGCCGCGACCGGGGCGAACGCGTGCGCAGCGGTGTCGTCGAAGGCGCCGTCATCGATGCGTCGCAGGCCGAACAGCCGCACGAGGAGTTCCTGGGCTTCGTACCGGCACGCTTTGATGCGCCCGACCACATTGTCGCGTCCGAACGGGTCGTCGTCGCCGAAACGCATAACGAACAGCCCGCCGCTCCCACCGAAGTCGCTCCCACCGAAACGGCGGCCGCCGAGATCAGTGAGCCCGTCGCTGTCGCGGCGCAGGACGAATCGGCTGAGCAGGCCGCGATCGCGGCGAACGACGAACACCCAGCCGAGATCAACGCAGACGAAGCCGCGGCCCACGACGTGAACGCCGAGGGTGTCCACGCGGCCGAAGGCGACGATGCCGAGGACGATGAGGACGAAGACGAGGACGACGAAGAAGAAGCCGAAGAGGATCAGGTCGAGTCCGTCGGCGGCGACGACGTGTTGGAGGAAGTACCGGAGCGCGCCTTCCGTCCACGCCGCCAGTACAAGATCCAGGAAGTCATCAAGCGCCGCCAGGTGATGCTGGTGCAGGTGGTCAAGGAAGAGCGCGGCAACAAGGGCGCGGCTCTCACCACCTATCTGTCGCTCGCCGGCCGCTATGCCGTGTTGATGCCGAACACCGCGCGCGGCGGCGGCATCTCGCGAAAAATCACCTCGGCGCAGGATCGTTCGCGCCTGAAGGAAGTCGTCTCCGATCTCGACGTGCCGGAGGGCATGGGCATCATCCTGCGCACCGCAGGTGCGTCCCGCTCCAAGCCGGAGATCAAGCGCGACTTCGAATATCTGATCCGGATGTGGGAAACCGTCCGCGACATGACGCTGAAGTCGCAGGCCCCGACCCTCGTCTACGAGGAAGGTTCGCTGATCAAGCGCTCGCTGCGCGATCTCTACAACAAGGAGATCGACGAGATTCAGGTTGCCGGTGAAGCCGGCTATCACGAAGCGCGCGACTTCATGCACATGCTGATGCCGAGCAACACGCGCGCCGTGAAGCTGTATCGCGACGGCCAGCCGCTGTTCTCGCGCATGGGCGTCGAAAGCCAGCTCGACGCTATGTTCACGCCGACCGTGCAGCTTAAGTCCGGTGGCTATATCGTCATCAACCAGACCGAAGCCCTCGTCTCCATCGACGTGAACTCGGGTCGTTCGACCCGCGAGCATCACATCGAAGACACCGCGCTGAAGACCAATCTCGAAGCAGCCGAGGAAGTCGCGCGTCAGCTCCGCCTGCGCGACCTCGCCGGCCTGATCGTGATCGACTTCATCGACATGGACGAGAAGCGCAACAACCGCGCGGTCGAGCGCAAGCTCAGCGACTGCCTGCGGCAGGATCGCGCCCGTATCCAGGTGGGCCGCATCTCGCATTTCGGCCTGCTGGAGATGTCGCGTCAGCGCATCCGCGCCAGCGTGCTCGAAAGCTCCACCGAGATCTGCGCGCATTGCGGCGGCACCGGTCATGTCCGCTCGGTCTCGTCGGTCGCGCTGCAGCTTCTGCGTGGCGTCGAAGAGGTCCTCATGAAGGGCGCGACGCATAATCTCGTCGTCCGCACCCGCAGCGATGTCGCCCTCTATGTGCTGAACCACAAGCGTGGCCACCTGCGCGATCTCGAAGAGAGCTTCCAGGTCACGATCGCGATCCTTGCCGATGCGAATGTCACCGGCCAGCAGTCCTATGTGATCGACCGCGGAGAACAGGTCCACACGCTCGAAGCGGCCAAGGCCCTGCTCGCGGCACAGCTCGCCAATCTGCCGCCGGCGCCCGAGGAAGAGCCCTACGACGACGAAGAATTGTTCGAGACGGAAGCCGAAATCGAAACCGAAGAGACCGAAGGTCTCAATGACGAGGACGGTACGTCCGAAGCCTCTGCCGACAGCGAAGGCGGCGATCGCAAGCGCCGCCGTCGTCGTCGCCGTCGCGGCCGTTCGGGCGAGACCCGCGAAGCGAGCGATATTCAGGTCAGCGATACCCATGTCATGACGGACGGGGCCATCGAAGCCGTTGGTGAACCCGCCGGCGACGAAGCCGAAGCCGAAGACGACGAGGCCGACGATCAACCGCGCGAGGCGCGCGACGATCAATCTGCGGATGGAGAGCGCCGTCCGCGCCGCCGCGGCCGTCGTGGTGGTCGCCGCCGGCGTGGTGAGCGCCATGAAGGCAACGAGGAAGGTCTCGCTGGCTCGATCGCCGACGAACTCGCGGGTCCCTCGGAGTCCGAAGCAAGCGTCGCCGTCGCCGATCTCGAAGGCGGCCATAACGGTCACGGCGACCAGCCGAGCGTCGAAGCTCAGCCGGTCCAGGCGCCGACGCGCGACCATGACTCGGTCCCGGTGTTCGCGCCCGCCGAGCCTGCTCCGGCCACGCCGGTTGCCGCTGCTTCCGAGCCTGCCACACCTGCGCAGGAAGACGAGAAGCCGGCCCGCCGCCGGTCCACGGTACGTGAGAAGGTGAGCTTCGCGACCTCCACTCCGGTCCCTGCCGAACCGGAAGCATCAGCGCCCGTCACTGTTGTCGAAGAGCCAGCTGCGGTCACGCCGTCAGCTCCGGTGCCGGGCACCGAGGCCCCGCGCAAGGCCGGTTGGTGGTCACGTGCTTTTGGTGGCGGGAATAGCTGAGCGCTAACGCTGCGTGACGATCAGGCAAAGCCCTGATCGGCGTTCTTAGCCACGCCAATCGACTATCGGAAAACAAAAAGCCGCCCGGCAAAACCGGGCGGCTTTCGAATTGCGGGTCGGGTGTGCGCTCAGCCCGTCGTGATCGCCGTTTCGACATCGGACGGATCGATGTCCTGGTTCAGCCGGGCGTGCATCGTCTCCTTGTCGAGCTCGCCTTCCCACCACGACACGAACACGGCTGCGATGCCGTTGCCGGTGATGTTGGTGAGCGCGCGAACCTCGCTCATGAACTTGTCGATCGAGAATACGATTGCCATGCCCGGCACGAGGCGCGGATCGACCACGGCCAGGGTTGCCGCGAGGGTGATGAAGCCGGCGCCGGTGACGCCCGAGGCCCCCTTCGAGGTCAGCATCGCCACGATCAGAATCGTGATCTGCTGACCGAAAGACAGCTCAACGCCAAGCGCCTGTGCGATGAACAGCGTCGCCAGCGTCATGTAGATATTGGTGCCGTCGAGATTGAACGAATAGCCGGTCGGGACCACGAGGCCGACGACGGACTTCGAGCAGCCGAGACGCTGCAGCTTTTCCATCAGCTGCGGCAGCGCGCTTTCCGAAGACGACGTGCCGAGCACGATCAGAAGCTCGTCCTTGATGTAGCGGATGAACTTGAAGATGCTGAAGCCGACGATGCGCGCGATGATGCCGAGCACGACCACCACGAACAGCAACGCAGTCCCGTAGAACAGCAGGATCAGGCTGAACAGGTTGGTCAGCGCGGCCGGGCCGAACTTGCCGATCGTATAGGCCATCGCACCGAACGCGCCGATCGGCGCCGCTTTCATGACGATGGCGATGACACCGAAAACGGCATGCGACGCATCATCGATGATGTCGCGAAGCTTGTGGCCGCGCTCGCCTAGCGCCATCAGCGCGAAGCCGAACAGGATCGCGAACAGCAGCACCTGCAGGATGTCGCCCTTGGCGAAAGCGCCGACGACGCTGTCCGGAATGATGTTGAGCACGAAGTCCACCGACTTCTGCGCTTCCGCCTGCTTCACGTAACCGGCGACAGCCGCATTGGTGGGATCGACCTTCGCTGTCAGGCCATGGCCAACCTGAAAGATATTGCCCATGACCAGGCCGAGCAGCAGCGCGAAGGTCGAGACGATCTCGAAATAGACCAACGCCTTGATGCCAACGCGGCCGACCTTCTTGGCGTCCTGGATATGCGCGATGCCGGAGACGACAGTGCAGAAGATGATCGGCGCGATCACCATCTTGATCAGCTTGATGAAGCCGTCGCCGAGCGCCTTGATCCAGTCATTGGTCGCGAACTTGGGCTCCAGCCATCCGACCAGCACGCCGATAACGATGGCGATCAGCACCTGAATATAGAGGACCTTGTACCAGGGCTTTTTCGCCTCTGAGACGCCCGCATGAGGCGCCACGGTAGTCACCGACATCGAACGTTATCTCCCAGTTCGTCGCAAAACTGGGGGTCCTTACACGCAAGAATGTCGCACCCGCAACCCGCCATACGGAATAAAATATCCGATCAGGCGAGCAATTGGTCGAATACACGCCTAGTTGTTGCGACGCCCCGCCGCACCATAGGCGAGCGGAATGAGCAATGCACCGATCGCATTCTTCAGCAGCGCGCCGACCAGGAACGGCGTTACGCCGACGATCAGCGCCTTGCCGATTCCGAGCCCGACGCCGAAGGCGAGCCAGGCCCAACCCATTGCAAGGATGACGAAATGTCCGATGGCCATGGCGATGAACAGCCAGCCGACCGAGCGATCCCAACCGCGCTCGGCCAGCCAGCCGGTGATGAAGGCCGCGACGACGAAGCCGAACAGAAAGCCCGCGGTTGCCCCGAACAGCGGTTTCAGCCCCCCTGCCGGACCGGCAAAAACGGGCAATCCGCAAGCACCGACAATAAGATAAAGCACGAGGGTCGCTGTCCCCAGCCGCCAGCCATAGGCGGCCCCGACCATCAGAACGACCAGTGTCTGCAGCGTCATCGGCACGAACGGCAGCGGCAGGTTCACCTTGGCCGACAGGGCCAGAAGCACGACGCCGGCGACGGCGAGGATGGCCGCGCGCCACAAGGCGGCCGCTGGTTTGCCGCTGGACGGCCACAGGACCGCTGCGATCGGAGATTGCACGCTCATCTCAGGCCAGCCACTTGCAGATGCGCGCGACGGCATCCTGCATCTCCGCGCTGGAGCGCGCATAAGAGAGGCGGATGAAGGACTTACCGTGGAACGGATCGAAATCGGCGCCCGGCGTCGCGGCCACATGGGCCTGTTCGAGCATCTGTTTGGCGAATTCGAAGCTGTCGTCGGTAAAGCGCGAAACATTCGCGTAAAGATAGAATGCACCGTCCGCCGGCAAGAAATCCGTGAGGCCGCCTTGCGGCAATCCGGTGGTTAGAATGCGGCGGTTCTCCTGATAGCCGTGCTTGATTTCCTCCATCTCCGCCGCCCCTTCGAACGCGGCCTCGGCCGCGATCTGGGACAAGGTGGGAACCGAGATGGACAGATTCTGCTGCAACCGTTCCATGGAGCGAACAAGCGGCGGCGGCACCACCATCCAGCCGACCCGCCAGCCGGTCATGCAGAAGTATTTCGAGAATGAATTGATGATGAGCGCATTGGGCGACAGTTCCGCCGCCGTCACTGCCGGAAATGCATAATCGAGGCCGTGATAGATTTCGTCGGAGATGAAGCGGATGCCTTCGCTCTCGGCGGCGGCGATCAGACTGCTCAAAGCTTCCCGCGACATCATGGTGCCGGTGGGATTGGCGGGGCTTGCGACCAGCACGCCCTTCAACGGCTTCTTACGATGCTCGGCAAGCAGGGCTTCGCCGGTCAACGCATGGCGCGTCTCCGCATGCGTCTCGATCAATACCGGCTCGCAGCCGAGCGCGGTGAGAATGTGCCGATACGGCGGATAGCCGGGGGCTGTGATGGCGACGCGATCACCCGGCTCGAACAGCGCAAGGAAAGCGAGAATGAACGCGCCCGACGAGCCGGTCGTCACCACGATCTGCCCGGGATCGACGTCGCAGCCATAAGCGTCGCGATAATGCCGTGCGATGCGCGCGCGCAGCGATGGCGTGCCAAGCGCGGCAGTATATTCAACCTGTCCCCGCGCCAGCGCTTCCTGCGCCGCCTTGATCGCCGTCTGCGGCGCCGGTGCGGCGGGCTGGCCGACCTCCATATGGATCACATGGCCGCCCGATGCCTCGATGCGGGCTGCGGCGGCCATCACATCCATCACCATGAAGGAGGGAACGTCGCTGCGACCGGATGCCGTCAGGAGACTCTTGGCGCGCGCACGGAGGATCGTATCGGACATCGTATCGAACCTGGAAATCTGCTATCTGCGCGGCGAGAAAACCGCTGCGGACAGGCGCGCCGCGCTCCCGCCGCAATATTGAACTGTACCGGCTTATCGCGAATCCGGACCCCGGCCAATGATGAAAGACCTGCACCTGCAGCCTCAAAAGGCTGCACCCCGGCTGTTCTCCCGGCTGACTGCCCTGCTCACCGCCGCCGCGATCGCGCTGGCGCCGCTTCCCGCCAGCCCCCAGCAGGGCGACGTGCGCCTGCTGCGCGATGCCGAGATCGAGCAGCTCCTGCGCGACTATACGCGCCCGATCCTGCGCGCCGCCGGGCTCGAGAAGCAGAACATCCAGGTCGTCATCATCAACAATCCGACGTTCAACGCCTTCGTCGCTGACGGTCGCCGCATCTTCGTCAATTACGGCGCGCTGATGCAGTCACAGACGCCGAACCAGATCATCGGCGTGCTCGCGCATGAAACCGGCCATCTCGCCGGCGGCCATCTGTCGAAACTGCGCCAGCGCCTCGCCGAAGCGCAGACGCAGATGATCATTGCCATGCTGCTGGGCGTCGGCGCCATGGCGGCTGGCGCGCGCGGCGGCAATTCCAATAGCAACATGAGCAATGTCGGCGCCGCCGCGGTGGCCGCGCCGCAGGCGATGATGATGAACACCATGCTCGCCTATCAGCGCCAGCATGAAGAAAATGCGGACCGTGCCGGGGTCAAATATCTGACGCAGACCGGCCAATCCGCGAAAGGCATGTACGAGACCTTTAAGCGCTTCTCGTCAGACAGCCTGTTCGCGGCGCGCGGCAGCGATCCCTACATGCAGTCGCATCCGATGCCGCAGGAACGTGTCGCCGCGCTCGAAGAGCTCGCCAAGGCCAGCCCCTATTGGGACAAGAAGGACGACCCGGCGCTGCAGCTGCGCCACGATTTGATGCGCGCGAAAACCTCGGGTTTCATGGAGCAGCGCGACACCGTGCTGCGCCGCTATCCGCCATCCGACACCAGCCTGCCCGCGCAATATGCCCGCGCCATCGCCACCTATCGCCATGGCGATCTCACGGTCGCCATCGGACAGATCGACCAGCTCATCAAGGCGCAGCCGAACAATCCGTATTTCCACGAATTGCGCGGCCAGGCCCTGCTCGAAGGCGGCAAGCCCAACGAGGCGATCGCCCCCCTGCGCCGCGCCGTCCAGCTGTCGAGCAACGCGCCACTGATCGAAATGATGCTCGGCCAGGCCCTCGTCGCAACCGACAACAAGGCCTATACCGACGAAGCCATTCGCATTCTCAAGGCCGCCATCGCCCGCGAAGGCGAAGCATCGGCGGGTTACCAGCAGCTCGCCATGGCCTATGGCCGCAAGGGCGAACTCGCGGAAGCGGATCTGGCATCGGCGCAGGCCGCATTCTTGCGTGGCGACAACAAGACCGCGCGCGATCTCGCCTCGCGTGCGAAGGCACGGTTTGCGGTGGGCACGCCCGGCTGGGTGAAGGCGGACGATATCATTGCGGCGAAGATGAAGTAGGAGCGGTTGAGCGCAGCGATATCCGTCCCGCGGTTACTTGCTACTTGTAAAATCCGTCGCGGAGATGGATGCCGTGTTCGAGCCAGACTTTCATGGCGCACAACATGCCCGTCCATCCTTCGCAATTGCCGTAGGATGCCGAACGTCCTTCCGGGTTATCCAGCCATCCCTCTTCCGTGATCTCGACCAGCGTCCGACCGTCATCGGTGGAGGCGAAAGTCATCGTGACCTTCGTATTGTTGCTCCCCGAAGCGTCGGCTTCGACTGCAGTGGCCTCGCCGTCCCAGCGCAGCACGATCCGCCTGTCCTTCTCAACCTCGGTGACATGAACCGGAAAGGCGCCGGGGAAATCGTGGAAATCCCAGGTCACGACGGCCCCGGTTTCCAGCCGTCCTTTCGCACCGCCGGTCGTGAAAAATTCCGACAATTGCTCGGGATTGACGACAGCCTCGAACACTTCGCTGACGGGCTTGGCGATCCGCCCCTTGATGGTGAACCTCGGTGCCATGGACATCCTCCTCTTGTTTCATTCGACAATAGGTTATATATTTATAACATGTCAAATGACGAGAAAGACGACCTGTTGTTCCGGGCTCTGGCCCATCGTGCACGGCGGCGGATGGTCGATGCGCTCAAGACAGGCGCCAAGACGACGGGAATGCTATGCGAGCTGTTTCCCGAGCTGGATCGCTGCACGGTGATGCAACATCTAAAAGTTTTGGACGAAGCCGGCCTCCTCATCATCGAGCGCCGCGGGCGCGAGCGATGGAACCAGCTCGACGCGCTGCCGATCCACGCCATCCACGAACGCTGGATCGGTCCTTATGCGGCCTATGCGGCTTCCATGCTCGGCAAGCTGAAACATGCAAGTGAGCGCAAGGAACTGGTTAGCCAGTCATCCTAGATCGCGGTTGGTTGGGGTGAGACGAAAGCCCATCGATCGGTCGCGCTACTATTGCGCGATGTCTTCGCGACAGCGCAGTGCCATTGCAGGTCTTGAATGGGCACTCCGCCGTTCTCGGCCGGAGGTAGGATGGGTTGAGCGCAGGCGCGCAGCGCCGGAGCGATACCCATCGGAGCTGGGCGCTTGCGGTGATGGGGATCGCTGCGCTCTACCCATCCTACGCGCTGCGAGCCGTCTACGGATCGGGGCGTTCGCCGAAACTGACGCCGATTTCGGATACATCTCCCGCCCAATCCTTGGGATAAATCCCACGCGCGACAAAGCGGTGAAACGACGAATAAGGCCAGTCCCTCACCCGCGTGACATGCCCGTGTTTCACCGGATTGAAATGGATGTAGTCAACATGACGCTCGTAGTCGCGTTCATCCCGGATCGTGTGTTCCCAGAACCGGCGCTGCCAGATGCCGCGTTCGCCTCTCAATATCCGGCTTCTCGACACGTCCTCGCCAAGGGCCACGTGCCGCGAGAAATACGCCTTGATTAGCCGCCAGCGTGTGGCGAAATCCGCGTCACCCTCCGGCAGCGTCCAGATCGCATGTAGATGATCCGGCAACACCACGATCGCATCCATCGTGAAAGGCCGTCGCACCGAACGAAAAGCGCCGCGCAAATGATCCGCATGTTCGGTCAGCAACTGCCGCCGCCGATCCGCGAGATTGACCGTGAAGAAGAAGCAGCCTCCCGAAACGACGCTGCGGCGGTAACTTGTCACCAGTGCCCCTCCCCCGAGACCTCACGCCGATGAGAATAGCACCAATTGACGTCCGCAGGATGGGTTGAGCGCAGCGATACCCATCAATGCCGGGCGTAGGGGGTGATGGGTATCGCTGCGCTCAACCCATCCTACGATCACGCCAGCCGGCAGACATAGCGCGAGCCGCGGGCCGAACAAGCGAAGATGCCCGATTTATGCGACGCACAGTCAGGTCCACGAGCCGTTGCCCCCGCCGGCTGACATAAAGTGCAACAAACGGCACCCCCACAGCAACGTTCTGCAATCTACGCGACAATTTCTGGCGCTACGCCGCGTCTGCACAACCCCGGGGGCATTCTTATGCGCGCGACGACGACCAGCATCGTCCTGAAGCTTCTCTGTATCCACGCACGCCGCGCCGACATGCTGACAAGCAAGCCGCGCGTCGCGGCATCGGGCGACGCCTACGACCTCGCCTGCGAGTTCGGCGCCGATTTCAGCAAGCTGCTCATCACCGGCAGCAATCCGTTCGACAACAGGCTGGCTCTGCCGAGCATGCAGCGCGTGCAGTCGGCATTCGGCGGAAAGCCGAAATATGCTGCGTGCGACGCCTTCGGACGTACCGGCGTCCCCGCATTCATCGGCGGTAGAATGGGCGCACCTCCGGAATGGAGCGACGATGCGAAACCAGTGCCCCACTAACCGCCCACACGACAGGCAGTGGCGCATCCATGGCCGGAGCCGATATGCTGCGACCGGCCTCCCCGCGGGGTGCATGCTGCCAAAAGCCGGTACCTTCGATGCAGAACATGTCGCACATCCTCATCGTCGATGACGATCTCGAAATACGGAAACTGCTGGGGCGCTATCTGACCGAGCAAGGCTATCGCGTGTCGATTGCATCGGACCGACGCACCATGAACGAGAGCCTGCAGAACAACGAGATCAGCCTCATCGTGCTCGATGTCCTGCTGCCGGATGGATCGGGGCTGAATATCTGCCAGGACCTCAGACGTGACGGGTCCGAAGTGCCCGTTATCCTTCTGACGGCGCTGAAGGAGGATATCGACCGGATCATCGGCCTCGAAATCGGCGCCGACGATTATCTTGGCAAGCCCTTCAATCCGCGCGAACTGCTCGCCCGCATCCGCGCCGTGCTCCGGCGCCGGGTGACGCAGGACATCCAGCTGGCGCAAGTGCGCGAATATCGCTTCAGCGGATTCACGCTTCGACCCGGCACCCGCCAGCTGATGCATGACAGCGGGGAATCCATAGACCTCACCACAGCCGAATTCGAACTGCTCACCGTGCTCGTCAAACGACCGGGGCGACTGCTGTCGCGCGACCAGCTCATTGGATTGACGAACCGCAAATCGGACGACGTCTTCGATCGCTCGGTCGATGTGTTGATGAGCCGGCTGCGCAAGAAAATGGGCGACAGCGATCTCCTGATCAAGACCATCCGCAACGGCGGCTATATGTTCACGGCGCGCGTTGAAATGATGGGCGCTGACTCATGAATTCGATCAGGCTCAGATTCTCGCTGATGCTGGTCGGCTCCGTGTTGAGCGTGGTTATTCTTGCCAGCATCGTGATGTCGAAAATGACCCTGAGCCTGGTCGAACGGACGTTCCGCGACGATCTGACCTCCCGTGTCGCTGCATTCTCCAAGAACATCACGGTCCAAGGCAATAGCGCGATTTTCCATCTCCAGCCCGCGCCCGTCGAGGGCAAGACCCTCGAAAAACAAACTGCGCAGCTGCAGGCGGCATTCCAGAAATCGCGCAGCCCGTTCGACACCCTCGTCAAGGAAACACCGGACGGCCGTCGATGGGCATCGATCAAGATGGGGAACGGATGGCTGAGCTGGCCGACCCCGGAGCACGCGCCGCCCCCCGAAGTCTGGTACGGCCTTGCGGGATGGATGTTGCTGATTGCGGTCGGCGTGATCGGCGTGGCGCTCACCGTCTCACATCAGACCACCCGACAGCTCAAGCTTCTGCAGACCATGGCACTGTCCGTCGGCAGGGACGGTGTGTTGCCGGATGTGAAAGAAGAAGGATCGGTGGAGATCAAGGCGACGGCCAGGGCGCTCAACATGATGGGCGCGAGCCTGAAGAAAGCGATGGACAGCAAGATCCGGCTCGTGGCCGCGGCCGGACACGATCTGCGGACGCCGATGACGCGCATGCGTTTGCGCGCAGAGTTTCTCGACGAGCGAGACCGTATCGCATGGCTGCAAGATCTCGACGAAATGGAGCGCATCGCTGACAGCGCCATTCAGCTCGTTCGCGAGGAAACCGTCGGCAAGGGGTCCGAGATCGTTACGCTGGATGCGCTCGTCCGCGATGTCTGCAACGACCTCATCCTGATCAAGATGCCAGTGACTATCGCCGGGCTCGCCCCGTGTCGCGTCGAGATATCGCCGCTCGCACTGACGCGCGCCCTGCGCAATCTCATCATCAACGCAGCGACCCATGGCGGCGGCGCGATCGTCAGCGTGCAGACCGAGGGGCCCAGCGCCAGGGTGGTGATCGACGACAACGGCCCCGGCATTCCCGAACAGTTTTTGGACAGCGCCTTCGAGCCTTTCTTTCGCGTCGATCCGGCCCGGCGTCAGGCCATCCCGGGCGCCGGCCTCGGCCTCGCCATCGCCAAGGAGATCGTCGAGCGGCAGGGCGGAACGCTCACGATCGAAAACCGACAGCCGCACGGCTTGCGCCAGGTGCTGTCGTTCGCGATGGACGTCGAACGTGATGCACGGGTTGCATCTACGAAAGCGGTCGCCTCCTCTGACGGTGCGGCAACCGCGATCACCCTGCATACAGGATCATAACGATCCCGAATGCCAACAGCGGATATCGGTCTTATTCGCAGCAACCGTCAATTCGGACAGTCTGGTCACGATCTCCTGCCGGCGGACTCCCGCGCATAAATGGCGGTCGCTTCGGCGGCGGAGATCGTGACGAAGGCGTCGGCCTTGCATGCGCGTCCGGTTTTCACGTGGCCGTTCGGGGCGCGCGCAAGCTAGACGGGTCCTCTCCTGCCCTGAATTGCCCGTGATGGTATTCACAAATTGCACGTATTTCGCTGGAACAATGCTAAGCAGCCTTCCCGACAATGCGGCTTCCGACTCGATTTTCGTTCAAAGGATTATTCGCCTATGCGCACCTTCCGCCTTCTTGCCTCCGCCGCCGTGGCGCTCGCTTTGTGCGCTGCGCCGCTCAAGGCCTCGGCCCAAAGTTTCAACGACGCGCAGCGCGGCGAAATTCAGAAGATCATGAAGGACTACCTGCTGCAGCATCCGGAAATCCTGGAAGAGGTCTCGGCCGAGCTGCAGAAGCGCCAGGCCGCCGCCGAGGCTGAGAAGCATAAGGCCGCTGTTTCGGCCAATGCCAATCTGATCTTCAACTCGCCCCGCGGCGTCACCATCGGCAACAAGGACGGCGACGTCACCTTCGTGGAGTTCTTCGACTACAATTGCGGCTACTGCAAACGCGCCATGGAAGACATGGTGACGATCATGAAGGCCGATCCGAAGCTGAAGATCGTGCTGAAGGAATTCCCGGTGCTCGGCCCCGGCTCGGTGGAAGCCGCGCAGGTCGCGGTCGCGGTGCGCATGCAGGATCCCACCGGCAAGAAGTATCTCGACTTCCATCAGAAGCTGCTCGGCGGCCGCGGCCAGGCCGACAAGGCACGCTCGCTCGCGGCGGCCAAGGAAGCCGGCCTCGACATGGCGAAGATCGAAAAGGACATGGCGAGCCCGGAAGTGCGCGCCACCATCGAGGAAAACTTCAAGCTCGCCGAGAGCATGGGCATGAACGGCACGCCCAGCTATGTGATCGGCGACCAAGTGGTGATCGGCGCCGTCGGCGTCGAGGCTCTGAAGGAAAAGATCAACGTCGCGCGTTGCGGCAAGGCGACCTGCTCGTAACATCGCAGGCGACCGAGCAATTCCGGAAAGCCGGCTGTGAACCAGCCGGCTTTTTGATGTCCTATGCGACGCGCGCTCTGCGGCGCCTCGTCCACCAGACGACCGAAGCGACGAGTAGCCCCAGCACGAGCACACCACCGACCATCAGTCCGGCACGCAGCCTGCCCCCCGGCCGATCGATGTAAATCGACCACCACGAAGGCGCCTCGCCGTCACGCGCAAGGCGAAACGCGACGACACCGTCGCCGATGGAAGTGCCGGATTCCGAATGACCGCCGGCACCGATCACCACATACTGCTCGCCGTCGATCGCATAGGTCATCGGATTGGCAACGCCCGGTACGGGCAACCGGCCCTGCCAGAGCTCCTTGCCAGTGGCGGCATCGAAAGCACGCAGATAGGCGTCCATCGCGCCGGTGAAGACGACGCCGCCTGCGGTTGCCAGCACGCCGCTGACCAGCGGTGTGCCGGTCTTCAGCGCCACGCCGAGCGGCGCCATGTCCTCGGTGGTGCCGACCTGGCTTTCCCACAGGATCTTGCCGTCCTTCAGATCGACGGCGACCATGGCGCCCCACGGTGGCGGATTGCAGGGCATGCCGAGCGGCGATGTAACGAGCGTCCGCGTCATCGCGAACGGAGCGCCCCGCTGCGGTCCGAATTCGGTGCCGGAGGGCGGCTTGTAGTTTTGCGCCTGCGCGCGCGGGATCAGCGTGATCCGATGCACGGCGCGGCTGGTATTGGCGAACATGACCTGACGAATGGGATCATAGGCCACGCCGCCCCAATTGACGCCGCCGCCAGTCATCGGAAACAGCAGTGTGCCCTGCGTCGACGGCGGCGTGAACAGGCCGTCGTAGCGGCCCGACTTGAGCTGCTCGCCGCACGCATCGCGATCCCAGAACGTGACGCCGAACGGCTTGTCGAGGTTGAGGCGCTGCGGCAGCAGCGGCGGCACATGCGTCGGAAACGGCTGCGTCGGCGACAGGCTCTCGCCCGCGACCGCGCCTTGCGGCACAGGCCGTTCCTCGACCGGCCAGATGGGTTGCCCGGTGTCACGGTCCAGCACAAAGACAAACCCCATCTTGGTGGCCTGGATCACCACGTCACGCGGGCCACCGCCGATATCGATCCGCGCCAGGGTCGGCTGCGCCGGAACATCGTAGTCCCAGACATCGTGATGCACGGTCTGGAATGCCCAGACGCGTTCGCCGGTCTCGATCCTGAGCGCGACCACGGAATTGGCGTGGGCGTCGTTGCCCGGCCGCCTGCCGCCGTAGAAATCCGGGCTCGGCGACGAGGTCGGCAGAAAGACGAGGCCGCGGTCGATATCGACCGACATCGGCGCCCACACATTGGCATGGCCGGCCTCGATGCCGTCGGGGATCAGCGGATCCCATGTCCAGCGCGCCTCGCCCGTGCGGGCATCGAAGGCGCGGACGATGCCGCGCGGCGCATCCACGCGGCGATTGTCGGCGATGGACGAACCGACCACGATGGTGTCGCGCGCGACGACGGGCGGCGACGTGACCTGAAACTCGCCGGCATAGTCCAGCGGCATGCCGGGATCGAGTTCGATCTCGCCGTGCTTGCCGAAGCCTGCGCATCGTTCTCCCGTTTTCGCATCGAGCGCAATCACACGCGCATCGTTGGTTCCCATCACGATGCGGCTGGCGCAGGCGGCGTTCGCTTCGGCGCGAGGGTCGCGCCAGTGGGTGACGCCGCGACAGACCCAGCGGTTGCCCGGCTTGAAATCGGCTGGAATGCCGGGATCGGTGCGCCAGCGCACGCGGCCGGTAGCCGGATTTAGCGCCACCACTTCGTTGAACGGCGTGCAGAAGATCAGGCTGCCCTCGACCAACAGCGGCGTCGCCTCGAATTTCGAGCGCCGCATCATCGCGGGCGGGCGCGTGATCAGATCGCCCGTGTGAAAACGCCACGCCTCGACGAGGCGCGTGACGTTGCCGGGGGTGATCTGGGAAAGTGGTGAAAAACGCGTTCCGCCGGCGTCGCCGCCCCAGTGCTCCCATGCCGATGCCGAGGATATCATGGCGGCCATCGCCAGCACGACACTCGCAACCAGTCTCCGCATCAACCCGTCATCCAGACTCACATCGGCGCAGGAATGTTAGATGAAACGACGCTCGTGTCTATCGAGCGACCGCGCCAGAGGCTGCGGCGTTACGCCTGAGGGTGGCACTTGAAGGCGATGCGAACAGGCCGGTTTGCGCCGGCAGACCGGATGTCGTCAGGAGGGCGAACAGATGTCTTCCTTCCCGGAATGTCTTTTCTCAAGCCAGACGCGCTCACCGCGCGACAGTTTGGCCGCCGTATTTTCCAAAACGTCGGCAACGATCGTCGACACTGCGCGCTCGATCGGCGCCGCTTCGCTCAGTTTCTGCACGATCCGTTCGACGAAAGCGGTCATTCCAAGGCCTCGCAGACCCAAAAACGCATTGAACGCGCTTTTGTTCCCGCTGAACGAAACTGGACAGTACGACTGACACCTCTTTTTTGGCTGCGTGCAACATCGGCACAAGTTTCTGCGGAACATCGACATATGCACTCTGTTGTCGGGCGGGCAATGCAAACGCAACTGTGAGGAAAACAAGATGAACAAGCATTTATTCGTAAGTGTCGCCGCCGCTGCTCTGATTGCAGGTTCAGGTGTCGTGAGCGCACAGAGCCCCGGCGGCGCCGGAGCAGGCAGCGCCGGCGGCGGTGCCGGCATGAGCCGGGAAGCACCCGCGGGTGGCGGTGCGGCGGGTGGTGGTGCGTCGATGCGCGGCGGCACTGAAGATCGCGCGGCGCCGACCGCAAACAGCGCTCCCAGCAAGCGCGATGAAGCCACCGACACCACCAACAAATCCGATCATAAACAGCCTGCCACCAAGCAGAGTCAGTCGGATGACAAGATGCAGCGCGATAACGGCAATCAGCGTGCGAGCGATCAGACCCGCGATGGCGGCAAGAACGCGAAGGACATGAAGGCCGAGGACAGGAACAATCCGGCTGCGAATTCGAAATCGAGCGCCGACAGCAAGTCGACGACCGAAAAATCGACCACGACCACCGGACAGGCTGCGGCCGGCGCCAAACTCACCACCGAGCAACGCACCAAGGTGACGACCGTTGTCAAGCAGCAGCACATCGCGCCCGTGACCAACGTGAACTTCGCGGTGTCGGTTGGTACCCGCGTCCCGCGTGACGTTCACTTCCATCCGGTCCCGGCCGAGATCGTGACGATCTATCCGGCCTGGCGCGGCTACAATCTGATCCTGGTGAGCAACCAGATCGTGATCGTCGATCCGGCGACCTATGAGATCGTGGCCGTGATCGACGCGTAAGCCATCGCCTCCAGGCCATGGCATTAATCACGGATTCGGCGGGCGGGTCTCCAACGACTCGCCCGTTTCGGTTGCGCGAATCCTTCCGCATCGCAACATTCAGACCCGGTGCACCTTCGCAAGAGCTTGGTTAATCCAAGGATTCGAGCGCTTTGCGGTATATTTCGCCCGCCGGGCAAAGGATTTGGCTGGGGGAACGGGCACAGGCAAGGCTTCCCCTCCGCGGCGAGGTTACCTATAACCCCCGGCAGAACCGCGCTTTTGCGCCCTGTCGCCTGTCCGGGACCCCCGATGGCCTCCACCAACACAGTTCTGGTCCTCAACGGACCCAACCTCAATCTGCTGGGCATTCGCGAGCCCGAGACCTATGGGCACGCGACCCTTGCCGATGTCGAGGCGCTGTGCGCGGAGGCCGCTGCCAAATATGGCCTGACAGCGGATTGCCGCCAGTCGAATATCGAGGGCGAGCTAATCAATTGGATCCATGCCGCGCGCACGACGGCAGCGGGCATCATCATCAATGCCGGCGCCTATTCGCACACCTCGATCGCCATTCATGACGCGCTGGTCGGCGTGAAAGTGCCGACCGTCGAAGTGCATATCAGCAACGTCTATACGCGCGAAGACTTTCGCCATCACTCGTTCACCGCCCGCGCCGCCTTTGCCAGCCTTTGCGGTTTCGGCATCGAGGGCTATCGCCTCGCGATCTCCGGTCTCGCCGCCAAGCTCGGCAAGACCCCGCTCACCTGATTCAAACCCACTCCTTCAAGTATCGGATTGCCCATGGCCCGTAAGCCTGCCCCTGCCAAAGCCGCCGCCCCGAAAGTCGTCGCACCGCAAGCCGCTTCCGCCGACAGCGCTTTCATCCGCGAACTCGCGCAGCTGCTGAATGAGACGAACCTCACCGAGATCGAAGTCGAGCGCTCGGGCCTGCATGTGCGCGTCGCACGCGAAGTGCATGTGACTGCCGCCGCTGCGCCGGTCTACGCTGCTGCGCCCGTTACCGCTGCGCCGGCGCCGGCTCCGGTGACAGCCATCGCTGCAGCACCTGCCGCACCGTCGGGCCCAGACTACAGCAAGCATCCGGGCGTCGTGCCGTCGCCGATGGTCGGCACCGCCTATATGGCGCCAGAGCCCGGCAAGCCGCCTTTCGTCAGCGTCGGCACCAAGGTCACCGCGGGCCAGACCCTGATCATCATCGAAGCGATGAAGACCATGAACCAGATTCCGGCGCCGCGCGCGGGCACGGTCACCCAGATCCTGGTGGAAGACGGCGCGCCCGTCGAATACGGCGAACCGCTCGTCATCATCGAATAACGACTTCAATACCTCAGACGACGGAACGCCATGTTCGAGAAAATCCTGATCGCCAATCGCGGCGAGATCGCACTTCGCATCTTGCGCGCCTGCAAGGAGCTCGGCATCGCGACCGTCGCCGTGCATTCCACGGCCGATGCCGACGCCATGCATGTGCGCCTTGCCGACGAGAGCGTGTGCATCGGCCCGCCGGCCTCCAAGGACAGCTACCTCCATATCCCCTCGCTGCTCGCTGCCGCCGAGATCACCGGCGCCGATGCGGTGCATCCGGGCTATGGATTCCTGTCGGAGAACGCGCGCTTCGCCGAGATTCTTGCGGACCACAATCTCGCTTTCATCGGCCCGAAGGCGGAGCATATCCGCACCATGGGCGACAAGATCGAAGCCAAGAAGACCGCCAAGCGCCTCGGCATTCCCGTTGTGCCTGGCTCGGATGGCGGCGTCGGTCCCGACGACGATGCCATGGCGATCGCCAAGGAGATCGGTTTTCCGGTGCTGGTGAAGGCAGCTGCCGGCGGCGGCGGCCGCGGCATGAAGGTAGCTCAGACAGAAGCCGATCTCGAATTGGCACTCTCGACAGCGGCGACCGAAGCGAAAGCGGCGTTTGGCGATGCTTCGGTCTATCTCGAAAAATATCTGACCAAACCGCGCCATATCGAAATCCAGGTGCTCGGCGATGGCCGCGGTGGCGCGCTGCATCTCGGCGAGCGCGACTGTTCGCTGCAGCGCCGCCACCAGAAGGTCTGGGAAGAAGGCCCGTCACCGATCCTCTCCAAGGAAGCGCGCGCCAAGATCGGCGGCATCTGTGCCAAGGCGATGCAGGAGATGAAGTATCTCGGCGTCGGCACCATCGAATTCCTCTATGAGGATGGCGAGTTCTATTTCATCGAAATGAACACCCGCATCCAGGTCGAGCATCCTGTCACCGAGATGATCACCGACATCGATCTCGTGCTCGAGCAGATCCGCATTGCCGCCGGCGGCGACCTGCCCTGCACCCAGGACGAGCTGCAGATCATTGGCCACGCCATCGAGTGCCGCATCAATGCGGAGAACCCGGAAACCTTCCGGCCCTCGCCTGGCACCATTACCCAGTATCACCCGCCCGGCGGCCTCGGGGTCCGCATCGATAGCGCGGTCTATCAGGGTTACAAGATCCCGCCTTATTACGACTCTCTCGTCGGCAAGCTGATCGTACACGGCAAGAACCGTCCGGAATGTCTGATGCGGCTGCGCCGGGCGCTGGACGAGATCGTGGTGGACGGCGTCGAGACGACGCTGCCGCTGTTCCGCAAGCTTGCGCGCGAGCAGGACATGATCGAGGGCGACTATCACATCCACTGGCTCGAACAGTATCTGGCTGGCCAGAAGGGTTAACGGGTCGGCGGCGCGCGGAAATCCGCGTGCCTCGCCGCGTGTGCGGCGGCGTTGGCGGCCGGAACAGGCCTCGATCACCACCCCGAATTTGATTTCACTGTGGAACCAAATCGCGACGTCGGGGTTGTGCAGTACCGGGCACTCCCGGTTCCCCGGGGGACGTGTTGAAATTCCAGCGAAAATCCTTGCGAGCCCGTCGTGACCGCTGACGTCGCCCGCAAGCGCAGATTCTGGCAGATCGTCCTGCTTTCGGCGGGATTGTTGGTGCTGGTCGCCATCAGTGCGGCCTCGGTCATCCTCGTCAATCAGGCACGCAAGGATTCCGGCTGGGTCGTCCACACCGTCGAGGTCGAGAACCAGCTGGCGACGCTGCTGCTGGAAATCCGCCGCGCCGAAAGTGCCGCACGCGCCTATCTGCTGAACGGTCAAGAGCAGTTCCTGCGCGAGCATGAAGCCGCGGTCGCCGTCATTCTACCCGGGGTCGACAAACTCGCGGCTGCCACTTCCGACAATCCCGTCCAGGTCGAGAACATGAAGCGCCTGCGGCCGGCCGTGATGGAGCGGTTGGCCGAATTCGCGCGGGCCGTCAATTACGTGAAGCAGAACGACACGCCATCCGCCGTCGCCATGCTGCCGCAGACCGGCGCCGGCCCCGCCGTGCAGGCGATCGCCGAAGCCGGGCGTGCCATACGTCTGGAAGAAGAGAAACTGTTCGGCGAACGCACACAGACGGCCGACCGTACCCAGCAACTCGCTTCTCTCGTCACCGTCATCGGCTCGGGCCTCGTCGTGCTGCTGGCGGCGGTTTCGATCTTTCTGGTCCGTCGTTCATCGGACGCCCGCGACGATGCCGAGGCCAAGCTGCGCGACAACAATCTCAACCTCGAGAGCGCCGTGCAGGAGCGCACCGCCGACCTGCGCGAAGCCAATGAGGAAATCCAGCGCTTCGCCTATATCGTCAGCCACGATTTGCGCTCCCCGCTGGTCAACATCATGGGCTTCACCAGCGAGCTGGAGGAGTTGCGCGGCGATATCTTCCGCCGCATCGCGACGCTGGCGAACAACGATCCGGTCGTTCCCGACACCGACGGGAACTTGCCCGAACCGGCGCTGCCCCCGGAGGACAAGCAGCTCTCGTCAGACTTCAGCGAGGCGCTCGGCTTCATCAAATCGTCCATCGGCAAGATGGACCGGCTGATCAATGCGATCCTCAATCTCACGCGCGAGGGCCGGCGCGAATTCAAGCCGGTCAGGATCGACACACGTGAACTGATCGAAACCATCGTCTCGACGGTCGCTCACCAGGCAGCGGAAACCGAAACCGCGATCCATGTCGAGCCGCTGCCCGAGATCGTCAGCGACCGCCTGGCACTGGAACAGATCTTCGGGAACTTGATCGACAACGCGCTCAAATATCTCAGGGATGGTGTGCCCGGCGAGATCAGGGTCAAGGGCCGCACCAAGATGGGCTTTGTGATCTTCGAGGTGATGGACAACGGCCGCGGCATCGATCCCAAAGATCATCAGCGAATATTTGATCTTTTCCGCCGGGCGGGTACACAGGACAGGCCGGGCCAAGGCATTGGTCTCGCCCATGTCCGCGCCCTTGTGCGCCGGCTTGGGGGCACCATGTCGGTATCCTCCGAACTCGGCCATGGCAGCACTTTCACCGTCACTTTGCCCGCCAGATGGACGGGCAAGAGCAGGAACGAAACAGCATGAGCAACCCGGTGACGATCATCATGATCGAGGACGACGAGGGTCACGCCCGTCTGATTGAGCGCAATATCCGGCGATCCGGTGTCAACAATGAGATCAAACCGTTCACCAATGGTACAGAGGCCCTCGCCTATCTGTTCGGTTCGGACGGCACCGGCGCCGTCCACAAGGGCGACGCCCTTCTGATCCTGCTCGATCTCAACCTGCCCGACATGACCGGGATCGATATCCTGCGCCGGGTCAAGGAAAACGAGTATCTCAAATATGCGCCGGTTGTGGTTCTGACCACCACCGACGACGCGCAGGAAATCAAGCGATGCTACGAGCTTGGATGTAACGTCTACATCACCAAGCCAGTGAACTACGAAAACTTCGCCAACGCGATCCGTCAACTCGGTCTGTTCTTCTCGGTGATCCAGGTTCCCCAAGCCACGTCATGACCTCAACCGCCTCGCCAACGCTGCTGTATATCGACGACGACGTGGGCCTCGCACGGCTGGTAGAGCGCGGCCTGAAGCGTCAGGGCTACTTGGTCGAGCATTGCGGGAATGGCGAGGCCGGCATCGCGCGTATCGAGCGAGGCGGCATCGATGTGATTGCGCTGGACCAGTACATGCCGGGCATGGACGGACTGGAAGTGCTGAAACTGATTCAGAAACTGCCTGCGCCGCCCCCTGTCGTGTTCGTCACGGCCTCGCAGGACAGCAAGATCGCGGTGACTGCGCTCAAGGCCGGCGCTGTGGATTATCTCGTCAAGGACACCCAAGGCGACTTCATTCCATTGCTCACTGTGGCTTGCGACACGGCGATCAGGCAAGCCGCGATCATGCGTGCGCGCGACGAGGCGGAGGCCGAGGTCCATGCCGCACGCGACCGTTATGCCGCCCTCGCCGCCGAGCGCGAAATGCTGCTGCGGGAGGTCAACCACCGCGTCGGCAACTCACTGCAGATCATCGCCTCGCTGCTGCATCTGCAGGCGAGTTCCGCCCGCGAGAACGACGTCAAGGTGGCGCTGACCAATGCGATGGGCCGCGTCGCTGCGGTCGCACAGGTGCACCGCCGGCTCTACACATCGCATGATCTCAAAAGCGTACTGCTGAACCAGTATCTTGAAGCGCTGCTCGAGGATCTGCGCCGCTCCGCCGAGGGCAACCGGATGTCGCGCCTGACACTGAAGGCGAAGACGGTCGAAATCGATCCGGACCGCGCCGTAGCGATCGGCATCATCGTCAACGAACTGGTGATGAACGCCGTCAAATACGCTTACCCCGACGGCGCCGGCCCGATCCATATCGAGCTCGACGGCCATGGCGACGATCTCGAATTGTCGATTACCGACGACGGTGTCGGCCTCAATGTGAAGGCCGACCCGCGCTCCACCGGCATGGGCCAACGCATCGTCAGCGCCATGGCGAACAAACTTGACGCGACGGTCGAGCGTGATCCGACCCACACGGGTACGCGCGTGATCCTTCGCTTCAGCGCGGTGGCGAAGCCGGTCGCGAAACCGCAGGTCAACGCGGCGAAATAACGTAGGGCCGACCGGCGCCAGTTTAATCCACCGTCATTGGCCGCACGACTGCTGCCGGCAGATGCCGCTCCGCGAGGTTCTACGATTTCATCCGATCCAGCACGGCACGTCCCTGCGTGATCAGCCGCGCGCCGCGCTGATCGAGGGTGTGGATCCAGAGCCAGTTCAGCGCGACCGCCAGACGGTTGCGCAGGCCGATCAGGAAATAGATGTGGGCGATGCCCCAGATCCACCAGGCCAGCGCGCCGCGCAGCCTGATTTTGCCAAAATCGATCACCGCAAGATGCTTGCCGATCTGCGCGAGGCTGCCGTCGTGACGATAGCGGAACGGCGCCGGCGTCGCGCCGCGCAGCCGTTGCCTGATGGCATCGGCGACGTAGCGTCCCTCCTGTTTCGCCGCGGGCGCGATGCCCGGCACGGGTGAGCCATCCGGAGCTGCAACGCTCACCGTGTCGCCGATGGCGAAAATATCGGGATGACCGGGCACGGTGAGATCGGGATCGATCAGCAGGCGGCCGGCGCGATCGGCTGCCGCGCCCAGCCATTCCGCCGCCGGCGAAGCGCGCACGCCCGCAGCCCAGATGATGGTGCGCGCCGGCAAGCGCGTCCCGCCATAGACGACGCCTTCGGCGCTGCATTCGGACACGGCATGGCCGAGCGCCACCTCGACGCCGAGCTTTTCCAGCGAGCGCTGCGCATAGGCCGACAGGTCTTCCGGAAAGTTCGCAAGCACGCGCTGTCCAGCTTCGATCAGCACCACACGTGCCTTGCGCGTATCGATATTGCGAAAATCGTCCGGCAATGTCGTCCGCGCCATTTCGGCAATGGTTCCTGCGAGCTCGACGCCAGTCGGGCCGGCGCCGATCACGACAAAGTTCAGCAGTGCCGCGCGCTCTTGCGGGTCATCCACGCTCTCGGCGCGCTCAAACGCCGTGAGAATGCGACGGCGAATGGTCGTGGCATCTTCGAGTGTCTTGAGACCCGGAGCGAACGGCGCCCATTCGTCATGGCCGAAATAGGCGTGGCCGGCGCCGGTGGCGAGCACCAGCGTATCATAGGGCAGCGCCGGCCCGTCCTCGAGCCGCACATGCTTCGCGACCGGATCGATACCGGTCACCGTGCCGAGCAGCGTGGTCACATCCTTGCGTCCGCGCAGCAGATAACGGATCGGCCACGCGATCTCGGAGGTCGCCAGGGACGCCGTCGCAACCTGATACAGCAAGGGCTGGAACAGATGATGGTTGCGACGATCGACCAACGTGATGCGCGCGCCGACGCCGCGCAGCCGATACACGGTCTCGAGCCCGCCGAACCCCGCACCGACGACGACGATACGATGCCCCGCAGCCTCGGCCGTGTTCGGAACAGGTGTCATGGTCCACATCTCCCTTGGCTCCTGCAGGTTAGGTCGGATGTCACGACAAGCAAGCCGGTCGCGCTTATCGCCCTATTCTGCTAGCCTATCGAGATGAGTTCCCGCGACTCCGCATCGACCGAGATCACGCCCGAGCTGCTGCTGCGGGCTTACGCCTGCGGCATCTTCCCGATGTCGGAAAGCGCAGACGATCCCGGCCTGTTCTGGGTCGAGCCGGAAATACGCGGTGTCATCCCGCTGAACGGTTTTTGCGTCAGTTCGCGCCTCGCACGCACGGTGCGCTCCGGCAAGTTCTCGGTGACCGTCGATCGCGCCTTCAAGCGCGTGATGTCGGAATGCGCCGCGCCGAAGCCCGATCGCGAAGATACCTGGATCAACAAACGTATCCGCGACCTCTATGGCGCGCTGCACGAGATGGGGCACGCGCACAGCGTCGAGGTTTGGCAGGACGGCGACCTCGTCGGCGGCCTCTATGGCGTCTCGCTCGGCCGCGCGTTTTTCGGCGAGAGCATGTTTCACCATGCCCGCGATGCGTCGAAGGTGGCGCTGGTCCATCTCGTCGCACGGCTGCTCGCCGGCGGTTACGGCCTGCTCGACACCCAATATGTGACGGAGCATCTGCGCAGCTTCGGTGCGATCGAAGTGCCCCGCGAGCGCTACCGGGTTCTGCTCGATGCGGCGCTGGACGATGTTGCGGATTTCGAGGCGTTACCGGCAGCGACGAGCGGCGAGGATGCACTGGCGATCATCGCGGAGCCCACGCGATCGTAGGATGGGTAGAGCGCGGGCGCGCTAGCGCCGGAGCGAAACCCATCGTTCCTTCGCTGCAGCAAGCTCGGCCGATGGCTTCGCTACGCTCTACCCATCCCTACAATCGGAAGCTTACTGCCTGAACGCCGGGAAGCCCGGAGGCGGCAGCAACTGCTGCTGGGGTTGCGGGCGCGGCTGCTGCCTCGGCGGCTGGCGCTTCTGCACCGTGGCCGGCGCGGGACGCGTTTCCTGCTGGTTGGCAACCACTTCGGGCTGTTTGCAGTCGGTCAGCCAGATGTCATAGATCGGATGCTCGACGCCATGCAGGCCCGGGCTGGCCGCAAACATCCAGCCCGAGAAGATGCGCCTCACCTCGCCCTGCAACGTGATCTCGTCCACTTCGACGAACGCGTCGGTGTTCGCCGCCTCGGTGGCCGGCCGCGTGTAGCAGGCATCGGTTTTCACGCGCAGCGCGCCGAATTGCACGGTCTCGCCGATATCGGCATCGAAATTGATGATGCGGCCGGTGATCTTGTCGAGACCGGAGAACGCAGCCTTCTTGTTCGGGATCTTCTGCGCCGGAGGCTCGGTGACCACCTCGTCTCCCGGCTGCAGCGTGGCGGCTGGCGGCGGTGCGTTTTTCGGTGCCTGCTTGGCGTTCGGATTCGGCGTGCCGGGCGGTGGCACATTGGCGATGCCGGGCTGCTGCGGCTGGCTTGGCGTCACCCCCAGCGGCGGCGGCTGATCGGACGGGCGACCGCCCGGCGAGTTCTGTGGGATCGTGGTGACATTGCTGCCGGGCGGCGGCGCGAGCGGCTGCGACTGCACGGCACCGGGTGGCGGCACACCCATGCCCGGTGCAGGACGCGCCGGCAGCAGGCGGCCTTGCGGCAGGTCAGGCACATCCTCGTCGTCGTCCATTGGGGGCGGCTGCTGGCCGCGTGGCACACTGCCCGGCGGGCGCGGTGGCGGATCGCCGAATAACGGGCCGAACTGCGCGTGCACCGGCGCAGTGGACAGCGCGGTTGCGGCCACAAGAGCCGCAAATCCGGCGATGGCAAATTTGGCCACAAAAAATGTTCGGAACATGCAGCGGCGCTCAACCGAGAATCAGGCTCGCGACATTTTAGGGGAATGGCCGCGCAATCGCCTCCGGTTAACACGTCGAATGCGGCGGCGGAAGGGCGCCATGCGTCCCATAGCACCGTCTGGTCAGCTCTCTCCACGCATGAAATAGTTCGCAGAGAGCCGGCACGACCGGCCCACAATCCGGGACAACCGGAGCATCAGGGAGAACGCATATGGCCGACGGAATTCGTCTGGATGGCAGGATCGCTGTCGTCACCGGGGCAGCCGGGGTAATCGGCACCGAAACCATCAAACTGCTCGCCGCGCGCGGTGCCCGAATCGTCGCCGTGGACCGCGACACGGCCGCCCTCGAGCGCGCGATCGCCGGCCTGCCGGCTTCGGCCGAAGCCCTCGCGGTCACCGCCGACGTCACCAGCGAGGAGGATGTGATCGGCTATGTGGCCGCTGCGGTGAAGCGCTTCGGCACCATCGATATCTTCTACAACAATGCCGGCATCGAAGGGACGATCACGCCAATCGTGAAGGCCTCCCTCGCCGATTTCCGCAAGGTGCTCGACGTCAATGTCGTCGGCGTCTTCCTTGGCATGAAACACGTGCTGCCTGTGATGCTGAAGCAGGATCGCGGCTCGATCATCAACACCGCCTCCATCGCAGGCCTGATCGGATCGGCCGAAGTCGCGGTCTACAGCGCCAGCAAGCATGCTGTCATCGGCCTCACCAAGAGTGCGGCACAGGAATGCACCGGCACCAATGTGCGCGTGAACTGCGTTTGCCCCGGCCTGATCGAGAGCCGCATGCTGTCGGCGATCGTGGATGCCCGCGTCGGGCGAGGTTCACCGGCACCGGTGGAGAAAGTCGTCGATCGCGTACCGCAGCGGCGTCTAGGCCTTGCGCGGGAAGTCGCCCCTATCGTCGCTTTCCTCGCCTCGGACGATGCGAGCTATGTCACCGGCTCCGCCTACACCGTCGATGGCGGCCGCACCTCGGCATAACCAGCAACAAGCAAGAGCCCATCATGCCCGTCATTCTCGATCCCGATGCCAACGCCGTCCTCAATGTCTTCCGCGACGCCGGTCGTCCGCCCTATGAAACGCTGACGCCGCCGGAGGCGCGCGAGTGGTATCTCAAGGCCCGCCCCGTCGCCAATCCCGAACCACCGGAACTTGCCTCGGTAATAGCGCTCACCATTCCCGGTCCTGCCGGTGCGATCCCTGCCCGGCTCTACAAGCCGAAGACGCTGCGGCAGCAGGATGGCCTGTCGCCTTGCATGGTGTTCTTCCATGGCGGCGGCTGGGTGATCGGCGACCTCGACAGCCATGATGTCGTCTGCCGCTTCCTCGCCCATGAAGGCGAGATGCTGGTGATATCCGTCGACTACCGTCTCGCCCCCGAGCACAAGTTTCCGGCCGCCATCGACGACGCCATCGCGGCCACGCGCTGGATCGCGGACAACGCCGTGCAATTGAACATCGATGCGCGGCATCTCTTTGTCGGCGGCGACAGCGCCGGCGGCAATCTCTCCGCAATCGTCGCCATCGACGCGCGCGACCATCGCGGACCGCGGCTCGCCGGCCAGATGCTGATCTATCCCGCCACCGACTTCCGCATGAACCACCCCTCGCATCACGAACCGGAGACGAGCTGCCTTCTGACGCACAACGTAATCAGCTGGTTCGCCGGCCACTATCTCAACGGGCCCGCCGATATCGACAACTGGCGTGCGTCTCCGGCGCGGGCGGAGAACCTCAAGAGCCTGCCACCCGCCTATGTACTCATCGCCGGCGCCGATCCGCTGCGCGACGAGGGCGACGAATATGCCAGGCGGCTCGCGGATGCCGGCGTGGCGGTGACCTACAAGAACTATCCCGGCCAGTTCCACGGCTTCATCACCATGGGCAAGATCTTGCCCAAAGCGAACGAGGCGCTACGTGACATCGGCGGTTGGCTGAAGTCGCTCTGAGCGGCTTCAGCCCTTCTTCGCTCTCTTGCGTGCGCTGACAACCGTCGTCGTCGGCGCGCCTGCCGGCTTGAGCCAGTCCGAATTCTGCAAGGCATGGCGTACACAATCGTGGATATGCGTATGCAGCAGCTGTCGCGCTTTCGCGGCGTCGCGCGCCAGCGCCGCGTTCATCAATTCGCGATGCTCGACAGCGGCGGCCTCGCCGCGGAACACCACGGCAAGCATCTGATACCGCAGATACCGATCATAAACCGACGACAGCGTGTCCAATAGCACTTGCGACCCGCAGGCCGCGATCAATGCGCGGTGAAACTGCCAATCGCACTGTTTCCAGGCTTCCGTCTTCGACTTGTCGCCCGCCAGCATCGCCCGCTCCATCGCCGAAAGCTTGTGATGCGCGGAGACCACCAGAGCTTCCCAATCGAGATCGCCGGCCTTGAAGGACTGTTCGATAGCGTGACTTTCGAGCAATTCACGTAGTTCGGCGATCTGGCGGAATTCAATCGCCGAGATCGAGGTGACCTCAAAGCCGCGCTGGCCTTCGGCAATGACGAACCCTTCCGAACAAAGCCGATTGAGCGTCTCACGCAGCGTCGAGACGCTGGTGCCATAGACGCCGCTCATCTTCTCCAGCTTCAGTTTCTGGCCCGGTTCCAGCACACCGAAAATGACGTCGCTGCGGATGCGCCGATAGGCGCTGTCGCCGACCGATTCGGCAGCGCGATCAACAATGGGGGTATCCAGCATGCAGGCGTCCCGAGCGCTAATGACGATTCAACCGACCATATAGCAGGCTGCGACCGGCACACATATCATATGATATAATAAAAAATATCGGTTGATTTTTGTTTTACCATATAAGACGGTACTGCCCGACAAGCAAAAATACCATTGTGGGGAGATCGCAAATGTCCAAGCGCAGGATATCCGTCGTCTGGCTGGCCGCCGTCATCACCGCCTCCGCTCTTACGTCCGGCTCCGCCGGCGCGCAGGTGCAAGAGCGCACGATCCGCTGGGGGCACCTCAACAACACGGATCACCCCGTCAGCAAGGGCGTGCAGAAATTCACCGAACTCGTCGCCGCCAAGAGTGGCGGCAAGCTCAAGGTGCGCGAATATCCCGCCAATCAACTCGGCTCCGAGATGCAGCAGCAGTCGGCGCTGCGTGCAGGCACGCAGGAAATGCAATCGCCCGCAACGACATCGCTGGTCGGCATCGTCAAGGACTACGGGCTGATCGACTTCCCCTTCATCGTTTCGACGCCGCAGCAGGCCGATGCGCTGCTCGATGGCCCGCTGGGCGCCGCGCTGCTTGCCAAACTGCCGGAGAAAGGGCTCGTCGGTCTCGGTTACTGGGATCTCGGCTTCCGCAACGTCACCAACAGCCGCCGCGCCGTCACCAAGGGCGAGGATCTCGACGGCATCAAGATCCGCGTGATCCCGAATCCGGTCTATCTGGAGACCTTCAAGGCCTTCAACGCCAATCCGGTGCCGATGAGCTTCTCGGAACTCTACTCCGCACTGGAGACCCGCACCGTGGATGGCCAGGAAAATCCGTTTTCGGTGATCCTGTCCAACAAGTTCTATGAGGTGCAGAAGTATCTCAGCGTCACCAATCACACCTATTCGACCAACATCATCCTCATCAGCAAGATCTTCTGGGACAAGCTCTCGAAGGAAGAACAAGCGATCCTGCAGGACGCGGCCAACGAGGCGCGCGCCTATCAGCGCAAGGTCAGCCGCGAGGCGGCCGCTGCGGCAATCGGCGAGTTGAAGGCCAAGGGTATGGAAATCAACGAGATCGCTCCGGCCGAACTCGCAAGGATGCGCGACAAGACCAAACCGATCGCCGCGAAGTTCTCCGCCGATTACGACCAGGAAATCGTCAAGCTGTTCAACAGCGAACTCGAGAAGATTTACGCGCGCAAGGACTAAGCGCGCCGAGCGTCAAACGAACCGACACGTAAAGGCTGCCGATGTCAGCACGTCCTTCCTCCACCATCGGCGGCCTCGTCGATCTCTATTTCCGAGCGATCAAGGCGCTACTCGCATTGCTGATGGTTGCGATGGTGGCTCTGGTGTTCGGCAATGTCGTGATGCGCTACGTTTTCAATTCCGGTATCGCCATCTCGGAAGAGCTGTCGCGCTGGCTATTCGTCTGGATGGTATTTCTCGGTGCCATCATCGGACTGCGCGAACACGCCCATCTCGGTGTCGACAGCTTCGTAAAAATATTGCCGCCGGTGGGGCGCAAGATCTGCTACGCGCTCAGCCACGCGTTGATGCTCTACGCCTCGGTGCTGCTCGCCGAAGGCGCATGGAAGCAGACCGTGCTGAACTGGGACACCACCGCGCCGGCGTCCGGCCTGTCGGTCGGCCTGTTCTACGCGGCCGGGCTTGTTTTCGGCATCGCTGCGATCCCCATCCTGCTGCACGATCTCTATCGGCTGCTCAGCGGCCGGATATCGGCCCATGACCTGATCGCCGTCAGCGAGTCCGAAGAACTTGTCCAGGCGACACCTGCCCATGCCAACGGGAACGAGCGGCGATGACCATCGGCATCTTCACCTTCTCGCTGCTCGGCGCAATGGCGATCGGCATGCCGATCGCATTCGCCCTGATCATCTGCGGCGTGGCACTGATGACCTATCTCGGCATCTTCGACTCGCAGATTGTCGCGCAGAACGTTATCAACGGCGTCGACTCCTTCCCGTTGATGGCGGTGCCGTTCTTTATCCTCGCGGGCGAGATCATGAACACGGGCGGCCTCGCCCGCCGCATCCTCAATTTCGCGATCGCCCTTGTCGGGCATTTGCGCGGTGGCCTCGGCTATGTCGCCATCCTGACGTCCTGCATCCTCGCGTCGCTGTCAGGCTCTGCCGTCGCCGACGCCGCTGCCCTCGGCGCGCTACTGGTACCGATGATGGCGGCGGCTGGCCATAATCGCGCTTCGGCCGCAGGCCTGGTCGCGGCCGGCGGCATCATCGCGCCGGTGATCCCGCCCTCGATCGGCTTCGTGATCTTCGGCGTCGCCGCCGGGGTTTCAATCTCGAAGCTGTTTCTGGCTGGCATCGTGCCGGGCCTGATGCTCGGCGTCAGCCTGTGCTTTGCCTGGTGGTGGGTGGCGCGTAACGAGGACACCGTGAGCCCGCCCCGCCAGAGCATGGCGCAAATTCTGCGCGCCTTGATCGACGGATTCTGGGCGCTGATGCTGCCGATGATCATCATCGTCGGCCTCCGTTTTGGCATCTTCACGCCGACCGAGGCCGCCGTCGTGGTCGCGGTCTATTCCTACATCGTCGCCACCTTCATCTATCGCGAACTGACGCTACCGCAGCTCGTGCAGATCCTGGCAAGCTCCGCGCAGATTACTGCCGTGGTGATGTTTCTGGTCGCGGCGGCGCTGGTATCGTCCTGGCTGATCACCGTTGCAGACATCTCGGGTCAGATCGTCGAACTGGCCCGGCCCTTTATGGGCAACCAGACGCTGCTGATGATCGTGCTGATGATCATCGTGGTGATCGTCGGCACCGCCCTCGACATGACACCAACCATCCTGATCCTGACGCCGGTGCTCATGCCCATCGTCAAGGCCGCCGGAATCGACCCCGTTTATTTCGGCGTGCTGTTCATCATCAACAACGCCATCGGCCTGATCACACCGCCGGTCGGCGTGGTGCTCAACGTGGTCTGCGGCGTGGCGAAAGTAAGCATGGACGACCTCATGCGCGGCGTCTGGCCGTTTTTGATCGCGCAGCTCGTCGTGCTCGGTTTGCTGACGCTTTTCCCTGCGCTCGTGCTGGTGCCGGCAAAGTGGCTCGGCGGCTAGAAGGAATTTGAAGATGAAACGCGTGATGATCCTGAACGGTCCCAATCTCAATCTGCTCGGGGTGCGCGAGCCGCATATCTACGGAACCACGACCCTCGACCAGATCAGAGCGAATTGCGAGCAACAGGCGAAGGCGCTCGGTCTCGCGCTGTCATTCCATCAATCCAATCATGAAGGCGTGCTCGTCGACCTCGTGCAGTCAGCACGACAGGATGCGGATGCGATCATCATCAATCCGGCCGGCTATTCGTTCACATCGATCGCAATCCTCGATGCGCTGAAAGCATTTGAAGGACCCATTGTGGAGCTGCATATTTCCAACATCCACGCGCGCGACAAATATCACCGCCATTCGGTGCTGTCGCAAGCCGCCACCGCGGTGATTTGCGGCCTCGGCCCTTACGGCTATGTGGCGGCATTGATGGCGGTGGCGCAAATGCCGGACCGCTGATCGCAGATCCGTCGCGCAACGACTAGCCCGAGCCGGACATCCATGGCAGGTTGCCGTGTGCATGCGCCACGCCAGGCGCCAGCCCGGAGATTGCCATGCCCGCCCCTATTCGGATCGGCTTCGTGCTGTTCCCCAACGTCACCCAGCTCGATTTCACCGGCCCACTGCAGGTGCTGTCGCGCGCGCCGGGCGCCGAAGTGCATCTGTTGTGGAAGCGTATCGAACCGCTCACCAGCGATACGGTGCTGACGTTTCTGCCGACCACATCCTTTGCCGACTGCCCGCAACTCGACGTGATTTGCGTCCCCGGCGGCGCCGGTGCCGACGACGCGATGCTTGACGAGGAAGTCCTCGCCTTCCTGCACAAGCAGTCCGAAGGCGCCCGCTACGTCACCTCGGTCTGCACGGGCGCGCTGGTACTGGGCGCGGCAGGCCTGTTGAAGGGCTACCGCGCGGCGACGCACTGGTCGGCGCGGCCGTTCCTGCCTCAGTTCGGCGCAATCCTCGATACGTCGCGCGTCTGCGTCGATCGCAACCGTGTCACCGGGGGTGGCGTCACCGCCGGCATCGACTTTGCGCTGACACTTGTCTCGATCATGGTCGACCGGCGAACTGCCGAGATGATCCAGCTCGGTATCGAATACAACCCATCGCCGCCCTTCGACGCCGGCTCGCCCGAAACAGCTCCGGCTGACGTGGTGGCTGCCCTGACCGAGCGCGCGGGCGGCTGGAAGCAACGCGAGGCGAAGGCGAAACGTGCCGCAGAGCGGCTGGGCTCTTAAGGCATGATCCCAAAAGGGATACCGGATTTAGGTCAGAATCATACTCCGGCACCCGCATGAGCTGCACCAACGAAAAAGCCGCACATGTCGCCATGCGCGGCTTTTCCAAATTCGAAGCTCGCGTTTACGAGCCTGGCGTCCAGGCCTCATAATCACCGGTCGCTTTGGGACGACGACCCGAAGCCAGCGTCGACCCCGACGGGCGATACGCTGCCGGGGTCCCGGTCAGGTTCGGCTGATGCGGCTTCTGCCATTCACGGGGCGTGTAGGAGGTCTCACTCGGCACCACATCGGTGGTGTGGTGAATCCAGCCGTGCCAGCCGGTCGGAATGCGGCTCGCTTCGGCATAGCCGTTATAGATCACCCAGCGTCGCTCGAAGCCGAGGGTTGGATCGATCTTGCCGCCCTTGGTGCGGTAATAGCGGTTGCCCTGCTCATCCGTGCCGACCAGTTCGCCGAATCGACTGGTCCACAGATCGGTCCCGAAGGTCGATCCGCTCCACCAGGTAAAGAATTTCAGCAGAAACTGTTTCATCTTTTGAGCCGTTCCAAGGAAATCGTCGGGCCGTTGATGCCATCCGGCCGGTCAAATGTCCAGTTGCCGGCCGGCGCGGAGCCGCTTGCAACTGTTCGTGAGAACGCTTCCCGCATTCCCGGGGCAATGCCATCTAAGTCGCAGGCCGTGCACGGTTTTGTTCATGCCTTGTACATCGGAAATAGTGCGAGATGACATACAGATATGCGGTGAAATGACGGAACATGGCCCCGACGAGACCGTTGGGAACATATCCAGATAGGAGACGACGATGACCGGTTTGAAGATTTTGAGCGTTGCTGCACTCGCGGCGGTAGCGATCCCCAGCATGGCGACGCCGAGCTTCGCCATTGAGAAGCGTGTCGTTGTCGGGGGCCCCGGCGGCGGTGTCGCAGTCGGAGGGGGTGGGCCGCGCTTCGGCGGCGGTGGCGGTGGTTGGCATGGCGGCGGCCCTCGCTTTGGCGGCGGAGGCTGGCACGGTGGCGGGTGGCGCGGTGGTGGCTGGCGCGGCGGCGGGTTCGGTCCGGGCTTCGCGGCCGGCGCGATCATCGGCAGCGGCATCGCAGCCAACAGCTACTATGGCGGCTATGGTTATTATGGCGGTGGTCCCTATTACGGCAGCAGCTACGGTTACTATGACGACGCGCCCGATGTCGTAGAGGTCGCGCCCGCGACCAGCGGCGCGGACGTGGATTACTGCATCCGCACCTACAAGTCGTACAATGTGCGGACCGGCACGTATCTCGGCTATGACGGCCAGCGCCACGCCTGTCCGTAAACGCCTGTGCAATATTGATCGAGGGCGGCGCCTAGCGTCGCCCTTTGTCGTTTCCGGTTGCGCCGATTGGCACAACATCTAAGACTGGCCCGCGAGCGCGTGGAAACTCCGGTGGAACTCACGCGCATCTAATCGCGATCCGCCGATCGCCCTCGTTCAGAGCCGGTATGAGTAGTTCCGTGGCGTCAGACAAGCCGAAGGTCGCAGCACTGCATCCGAACGAGACCGAACGGCTGAAGGCGCTGCGGTCTTACGGAATCCTCGATACAGGCACCGAGCCCTCTTTCGACGACATCACCAAGATCGCGAGCTATGTCTGCCAAACGCCGATCTCGATCATCAGCCTGGTCGATGACGGCCGGCAATGGTTCAAGTCCGAGATCGGACTCGGCGTGCGCCAGACGCCGATGGAGCAGTCGATCTGCGCGCATGCGATTCTCGAACACAGTTTTCTCGAAGTCGAGGATGTTACCAAGGACGCCCGTTTCAACTGCAATCCGCTGGTGACCGGCGAACCGCATGTGCGTTTCTATGCCGGCGCATTGCTGCGCACACCGGATGGTCTTCCGCTTGGCACGGTCTGCGTGCTCGATGACAAGCCACGCGTCCTCTCGGCGGAACAGCGTGAAGTGCTCGCCGCCCTCGCCCGCCAGGTCATGGCGCAGATGGAATTTCGCCGCGCTCTGGTGCTCGCCGACCGACTCCAGCGCAATATCAGCCGCCTGATGGCAGTGGCCGGTCATGACCTCAAGCAACCGCTGCAGGTGATGGTGATGGCGATCGACCGCATCCGCAACAAGCTGACCGACGAAAAGGATCGCGAGCGGTTGAACTACGCGATCGATGCCGGCATGCGGATGGCGGAAGAACTCGACCGCCTCGCCGAAACCTCGGTGCTGGGCGCCGGCCTCGGTGCCCCGAGCCTACATGCGTTTCCGCTTCAGGATGTCCTTGACTCCATTCTCGTCAACTGGCGCCTGCACGCGGAAGCGAAGGGACTCGAGCTCACGGTGTTGCCGAGCAAGGCCCAGATCGTCAGCGATTCCGGCATGCTGCGGGCGATCCTTGGCAATCTCGTCGGCAATGCGATCAAATATACCGATCGCGGCCGTGTGCTTGTCGGCTGCCGCAAGCGTGACAACGCCGTGAGCATCGAGGTGCTGGACACGGGGACCGGCATTCCGAGCGAACAGCTCTCATCGATCTTCGAAGCTTTCCATCAGATCAATCCCGACAGCGAAGGCCTTGGTCTCGGCCTGTCCATCGTGCGCCGAACCGCCGAGGCTCTGGGTCACGAGATCGCCCTGAAGTCGGACCTCGCCCGTGGCTCGCATTTCACAGTCAAGGTGCCGCTGGCGGCGCATACCTAGCTCTTCGTCGCCAGCGCCACGCCAGCGAGCGTGAAACCGAGGGCGGCGATCTGCACGATGCCGAGCGGCTCGTGCAGCATGAAGGACGATCCCACGACGCCGATCACCGGCACCGCCATGGTGCCGATCGCCGCGACCGAAGCCGGCAGCAACGTCAGCGCTGCGAACCAGCAGACATAAGCGAGGCAGAAGCCGATCAGCCCGACATAGGCGAAGGTGAGCCATCCAAGGTAAGTTATCGGCTGCGGATGCGGCGTCTCGAACACGAGGCCGATCAGCAGTACAGGAAAGCTGCCAAGCACAATCTGCCAGCCAGCCGACGCGAGCAGCGGCATCCGCAGCGGATATTTCTTGCCCAGCACGGTGCCGCCGGCGAAGCCGAAAGCGCCGGTGACGGCCATGACCAGGCCGAGCAGCTTCTCCTGGGTGACGTGGACGCCGTCGCCAGCCATCAGCGCCGCGATGCCGGCAAAGGCCATCAGCATCGCGATGACGCGCCGGAGCGACAGATGCTCGCCGAGGATCTGCCATGCCAGCACAGCGGCCCAGATCGGCATCGTATAGGCGATGACGGCCGCCTCCCCTGCGGGCAGCCACACCAGCGCCAGGCTCATCAGCGCCATCCAGCCGAACACGTTGAGCAGCGCCAGCACCATCAGCCGCCCCCGCTGTCCCGACGGCACGCGCAGACTCTCGCCGCGCGCCAGCGCGAGGGCGCCCAGCACCAGACCGCCGATCACGCCGGCCGCGCCGCGGCCGGTCAGCGGCGGCCATTCCGTGAGCATCAGCTTGGTCATCGGCCAGTTGAAGCCCCAGCCGATCGAGGTGACGACGAGAAACAGGAGGCCAAGCGATGCGATTCGCGGGCGCGAATCTGTGGGGGATGGAACGGACATGAAGGGGCATTTCCGGCAGGAGATTCGGCGTCACCATGCGCGCATTCGGGTGTTCCGACCACCGCCAGTCGTGGGAACCGCCTACCCGGCTGCCGCAAGCCTGTGGGTCATCGCAACGCAATGTCGAAATGCAATGCTCAGGCCGCCTGTGAACAGCGGGTACGGAGCGCTTCGCCGACACATTACAAAAAATTTTCAGCTTTGGATTCCGTGAGGACTCACCGATAGTTGGCTTCATTCAGGGCGTGGCCGAGCCCCCTGGTTATCCACCCTTTCCACCATATTTAGTATTTGATTCAGGAACCGTCACTAATCCTTGACGTGAGAGATCGGTTTGGCCTAATTTTCGGACTGTCCGGTGCGAGCAGTTACTCGTCCCGCCGGGCGCTCCCAAAACGGTTCCGACCGGTCACTTCGTCCCTCCAAGGAGGTTACGGGGATCGGGGACCTGTGCCCTGAAAACCAGAGCTTCGGAGCAGCAAAAAGAGCCGGGAAAACCGGTTCAAACCACGCGTTGAGGCGTTAGGATCAGGCAGCGACGCTTGGTCCGGAAAGCATGACCCCGGCAGTTCCGGGCGGCCGCAAATGGCCCCGCCATGCTCCAGAACAGAGACAAAAGGACCGGTTTCACCGGGACATCCTGCGGCAATTTCGAGGCAGCCTTGCGGCAACCTTGAGACCGCAAACAGAAATCCCCGACCCACAAGATGTGGTGTCGGACGCAAGACGGGGCACGACGACGATGCAGATTCAACGCCGCTACACCACCGAAGGACAGTCGCCCTATGCCGGGATCGACTTCCGCCTCACCACTTCCGAAATCCGCAACCCGGATGGCTCGGTCGTGTTCAAGGCCGACAATGTCGAAGTCCCCGAGTCGTGGTCGCAGGTCGCGTCCGACGTGCTCGCGCAAAAATACTTCCGCAAGGCCGGCGTCGCTGCGCGCCTGAAGAAGGTCGAGGAAGAGACCGTGCCGTCGTGGCTGTGGCGCTCGGTGCCGGACACCGATGCCCTCAATGCCCTGCCCGAGAACGAGCGCTTCATCGGCGAGCTCTCGGCCAAGCAGGTGTTCGACCGCCTCGCCGGCTGCTGGACCTATTGGGGCTGGAAGGGCGGCTACTTCACCTCGGAAGCCGACGCCCACGCCTTCCATGACGAGCTGCGCTACATGCTCGCCAAGCAGATGGTCGCGCCGAACTCGCCCCAGTGGTTCAATACCGGCCTGCACTGGGCTTACGGCGTCGATGGTCCCGGCCAGGGCCACTATTACGTCGACTGGAAGACCGGCAAACTCACCAAGTCCAAATCGTCCTACGAACATCCGCAGCCGCATGCCTGCTTCATCCAGGGCGTCGAGGACGATCTGGTCAACGAAGGCGGCATCATGGACCTGTGGGTGCGTGAAGCCCGCCTGTTCAAATACGGCTCGGGCACCGGCTCCAATTTCTCGCGCCTGCGCGGCGAAGGTGAAAAGCTCTCGGGTGGCGGGCGTTCGTCCGGCCTCATGAGCTTCCTGAAGATCGGCGATCGCGCGGCCGGCGCCATCAAGTCGGGCGGCACCACGCGCCGCGCCGCCAAGATGGTGGTGGTCGATGCCGACCATCCGGATATCGAGACCTATATCGACTGGAAGGTGAAGGAAGAGCAGAAGGTCGCCGCCCTCGTCACCGGTTCGAAGATGAACCAGAAGCACCTCAAGGCCATCATGAAGGCCGCGGTGAACTGCGAAGGTTCGAACGACGACTGCTTCGATCCCGAGAAGAACCCGGCGCTGCGCCGCGAGATCAAGCTCGCGCGCCGCGCGCTGGTGTCCGACAACATGATCAAGCGGGTGATCCAGTTCGCCAAGCAGGGCTACAAGGACATCCAGTTCGACGTCTATGACACCGACTGGGATAGCGAAGCCTATCTCACCGTCGCCGGCCAGAACTCCAACAACTCGGTCTCGCTGAAGGATGACTTCCTGCGCGCCGTCGAGAGCGACGGCACCTGGGATCTCATTGGCCGCACCAACGGCAAGGTCACCAAGACTCTCAAGGCCCGCGACCTCTGGGAGAAGATCGGTTACGCCGCCTGGGCGTCGGCCGATCCCGGCCTGCACTTCAACACCACCATGAACGACTGGCACACCTGCAAGTCGTCCGGCGATATCCGCGCGTCCAATCCGTGCTCGGAATACATGTTCCTGGACGACACGGCGTGCAATCTCGCCTCGGCCAACCTGCTCACCTTCTACGATGTCGCCTCCAAGCGCTTCGACATCGAGGCCTATGAGCATCTGTGCCGCCTGTGGACCGTGGTGCTCGAAATCTCGGTGATGATGGCCCAGTTCCCCTCGAAGCCGATCGCGGAGCTGTCCTACGAATTCCGCACCCTCGGCCTCGGCTATGCGAACATCGGCGGCCTCTTGATGACCATGGGCCTGCCCTATGACTCGAAGGAAGGCCGCGCACTGTGCGGCGCCCTCACCGCGGTCATGACCGGCGTGGCTTACGCGACCTCGGCCGAAATGGCCGGCGAGCTCGGCCCGTTCCCGGGCTACAAGAAGAACGCCGCCCATATGCTGCGCGTGATCCGCAACCATCGCCGCGCCGCCCACGGCGACACCCACGGCTATGAGAAGCTCGCCGTCAATCCGGTGGCGCTCGACCATGCCTCCTGCCCGCAGGCAGACATCGTCACCCGCGCCAAGCTGGCCTGGGACCGCGCCCTCGAACTCGGCGAAACCAACGGCTATCGCAACGCCCAGACCACCGTGGTCGCCCCCACCGGCACCATCGGTCTCGTCATGGATTGCGACACCACCGGCATCGAGCCCGACTTCGCGCTGGTGAAGTTCAAGAAGCTCGCCGGCGGCGGCTACTGGAAGATCATCAACCGCGCCGTTCCGGCCGCGCTGCGCGTGCTCGGCTATCGCGAAAGCGAGATCGCCGAGATCGAGGCCTATGCCGTCGGTCACGGTTCGCTGTCCAATGCACCGGGCATCAACGCCTCGACGCTGAAGGCCAAGGGTTTTACCGACGAAGCGCTCGCCAAGGTCGAAAAGGCCCTGCCGACCGCCTTCGACATCAAGTTCGCCTTCAACAAGTGGACCTTTGGCGAGGACTTCCTCCGCGACACGCTGAAGATCGAGGCCGAAGCCATCGCGGCTCCGGGCTTCGACCTGCTCGCCGCCCTCGGCTTCACCAAGCGCGAGATCGAAGCCGCCAACGTGCACATCTGCGGCGCGATGACGGTGGAAGGTGCCCCGCATCTGAAGGCCGAGCACTATGCCGTGTTCGATTGCGCCAATCCCTGCGGCAAGATCGGCAAGCGCTATCTCTCGGTGGAGAGCCACATCCGCATGATGGCGGCCTCGCAGCCCTTCATCTCGGGTGCGATCTCAAAAACCATCAACATGCCGAACGACGCCACGGTGGAGGACTGCAAGTCCGCTTACCTCTTGTCGTGGAAGCTGGCGCTGAAGGCCAACGCGCTCTATCGCGATGGCTCGAAGCTCTCGCAGCCGCTCAACTCGCAGCTCATCAGCGATGAGGACGAGGACGAGGATGCCATCGAGACCCTGATGGAGAAGCCGATGGCGGCCCGCACCGCCGCGATCTCCGAGAAGGTGGTGGAGCGTCTGGTCGAGCGCATCGTCGTCATGCGCGAGCGTGAAAAGATGCCGGATCGCCGCAAGGGCTACACCCAGAAGGCCGTGGTCGGTGGCCACAAGGTGTACCTGCGCACCGGCGAATATGATGACGGCCGCCTCGGCGAAATCTTCATCGACATGCACAAGGAAGGCGCGGCGCTCCGCTCCTTCATCAACAACTTCGCCATCGCCGTTTCGCTCGGTCTGCAATACGGCGTGCCGCTGGAAGAATATGTCGACGCCTTCACCTTCACCCGCTTCGAACCCGCGGGCCCGGTGCAGGGCAATGACAGCATCAAGTTCGCGACCTCGATCCTCGACTACGTGTTCCGCGAACTCGCGGTCAGCTACATGTCGCGCTTCGACCTCGGCCATGTCGACCTCTCCGAGACCGGCTTCGATGCGCTGGGCAAGGGCGAGGAAGAAGGCAAGGCGCCCGATGAAGCGAGCAAATATGTCTCGCGCGGCCTCACCCGCTCGCGCACCGACAATCTCGTCGTCATGCGCGGCGGCGCCACCGCCGTGTCGTCGAGCAACGACAGCGCCCCCTCCGGCGGCAGCCGCGTCACCGCTTTCGCCGGTGGCCGCACCGGCGATAATGTCGACGGCGCCGTGGCGCTGAAGACGGCGGAGCCGACGGTTGCCCTGTCACCGACCGAGAAGCTCGAGGCGCAGGCTTTTAAAAATGAGTCCTGGAGCAAGCCCGGCACGGCAGCAGCGACCGCTCCGACCAAGGCGGAGCGCCGCGCCGAAGCCAAGGCCAAGGGCTATGAAGGCGACATGTGCGGTGAGTGCAGCAACTTCACGCTGGTGCGGAATGGCACCTGTATGAAGTGCGATACGTGCGGCAGCACGACGGGTTGCAGTTAAATAGCCAACGCAGCTTTGGATGTTAGGCTAAGTTGTCCATCCAGAGGCTCTGCATGTCCATTTTGGCCAGACTAGTTTGTCCACTGGATGCATCAGAGCCCGTCAATCGAAGCAGAAAATGCAAAAAGCCCCGCCAATTGCGGGGCTTTTCTTTGTTCGATTGCGCAGCTTCACGACCGACTAACTGCGTGTGGCCGCGCGGTTGGCCGTGCTCGCCACGGTCTGCTTGCGAATAGGCTTGGCCAAGATCTGACGAGCGGAGAACTCGTCGGTGTATTGATGCCACCTACAGTTCAAACAGCCACCGTCGATCTCGCGAAACTTCATCCAAGCCAAAAAGCCTCCCTCCAGCGTGAATTTTCCCCGGACCTTACTGCGCCCAAAAGTTTGCCGGCACGCTTCACAACCGAGAAATCCGGTTGGGGCCCGGATTATGGGACTTTCCTCGTTCAGTAGAGCGCGGCCGGTTTCCCCAGTCCGTGGGCTGAAAATTTTCTGAAAGAACGTTTCGAAGCCAGTTCCGTGCTGACGCCTCTCGAGCGTTTTGAGCTCCGAATGGATGTGGTCCAAGTGCATCGTGGCGAACGCTGCACGTTGATCAAAATTGCTGCAAAACTCGGATTCCCAGTCGCGAAGTGCCCTGCAAAGAGGTCCGAACGCCCGTTTTACGCCGGCGCCGATGCTCAATTGCCAAGTCTGGAGGGCCATCAGACCTTCCTCCGAAGACCCACTTTTCTGGATCTCTAAAAATCTGGCTTTCGCGTCCTGGGCCCGTCTGGTGGACTGTTGGTCCCCTCGTGCGCTCACAGCCAGAGCAGCAGCATCGGCAAGTTCGTTGAACACCGGCTTTGCGGCGATGAGCAGGACTTGCTTACCGAGAGCAGCCCTGACGGCATCGCGCGATGCGATATCCAATCGACTGTCCAAGCATACGGAGAAAAGGGCTCGCTTTTCACGGGGCTTCAGTCGACCAAGCCAACCTTCGATGACCTTCGGCAGCACACTGGGGATGACATCGATGATGATTAGCTGGGATAGATCAACGAAAACCGCTCGGTCGCGACCATCCACTTTGATGACGTGGATCCCGAGGCCGCCGGACGGCCCGAAGATCCGGCGCGATCCACCTCGAAGAGGGTATTTTTGGACTGTCGCGCGTGCGACCGTTTTGTCGTCGACACCGTACCTGCCCGCCACAGCAGAGTACGTGTCCCTTCCAGCCTCGAACGCCAGAGCGTCAGCGAACTCGGCGGTCATGCGGCGGTTCTTGGAAAGGCCCGGTATAGGCTGAAAAAAGGTTTTCTCACACTTTCTGCATCGATATCGCAGACGTAGCACGCGAATGACAAACCGCTCTTCCTCCGCGTCATCCAAGTATTCCGATGTCTTTCGTCCATGGACGCCGAGACCGCGGGTCTTGCCGCACTTCAGGCAGCGTTTGGGCTCAATCTTGTACCTTGCATTGATGATCCGACGACGTCGTCGCCCTTCGGTAAAACCACCGTCGATCTTTTCCCAATCCTGATCGTCCAACAGTCTCAGCATTTGCCCACCCGTTCGACGGGGAAAATCAGGCATCCGGCTTAACGTGTGGCTACCGCGCTGGTGTGCCCGACGAGGATCCTGCTCAGCGTCGTTAACAAAGCTCCAAACGCGGGACGAACGCCGCTGCCGAGGTTCTAACCTCAATTACTGGGCTTCGGCATATCGTGTGGAGCGCCGAACACCGCTGTGTCACCGCGTAATAGCTCGCAAAAGTCATAATTTTCGAGGCTCCTGCTCCGCCTTGGAGCCCGTTTCGAGCCCCGATTTTGCGCGTTCGGCACAAAGTGTGGTCGTCCGGACTCCGTCGTCAGGATCTTGAGAACTACGGTCATGAACGCTTGAAATGCGCGGTAAACCGCACAGTATTGAGCAAAAATCGACTACACTTAGTTATATGGAACCCGCGCGCGCTCCTGCGGAAATGCTAGACGCCTTGCGCCAAGTGGAGTCACCGCATGGCTTACGAAGTTGAGTTTCACCCCGTGGGCTCCGGGGCCAACAGCGGTGACGCCATCAGCATGCGCTACTGAGCCGGTACCGAGTGGCGCGTCACCGTGGTAGACGGCGGCTACCAAGACACTGGCCAGATGATCGTCGAGCACATTCGACGCCAGTACGGCACGAACGCCGTCGAACGCGTCGTCAGCACACACCCTGACAACGATCATATCAGTGGGCTCAGGGCGGTCATCTCTCAGTTGGCCAAGTAGACCGTTTGGACAAAGCACGTGGGTGGATCTGTTGGACAGCGACGCGCTGCGCGACGCCGGTTCTCCTCCCCAGCGACTAACGGCCTCGAATCCGAAATTGGGACCACTCGCGGAAGTATGCATCGTAAGTTTCCGAAAGCTGGGGTAATGATCTGCCCAGGCGAATCCGCGGACACGGGGATCGTGCTGTCGAGGAAACCGGAGGGAAGATGGCGCGAAAGCTCGCTGACATCGTTGTCGTGGTTCCAGGTCTGATCGGATCGGTGCTGTCGAAGGACGGAAAAGCGCTATGGGACATGGCGCCCGGTGCCATCTATCGGCTGATGCGCGGCGGCGCGTTGCGTGAGATCACGCTGACGGGCCCGGACGACGAGACCGACGACATCGGCGACGGCATCGAGGCAACGGCCCTCATCGACAACGTCGAAATGATCCCCGGCTTCTGGAAGCAAGGCGGCTATTCGATCCTCAGCCGGAAGCTGATCGAGGGCATGGGGCTCACGCGCGGCGAAAACTACTTCGAATTTCCGTACGACTGGCGTCGCAGCAACCGCGTTTCCGCGCGTAAGCTGGCAGCCTCCGTGCAGGCCTGGCTCGCTGCCTGGAAGGAGAAGAGCGGCAACAGCGAAGCCAAGGTGGTTTTCGTCGTGCATTCCATGGGTGGCCTCGTCGCCAGGCACTACATCGAATGCCTGGGCGGCTGGTCGACCACGCGCACTTTGATCAGCTTTGGTACGCCTTATAGGGGTTCGGGCAACGCTCTCGGCTTCCTCTGCAACGGCTTCGCGTGGAAGATCGGTCCACTGCAGGCATTCGATGGGACCGAGGCACTTCGTTCGTTCGACTCGGTCTACCAGTTGCTGCCGGTATACCCATTCGTGGATGCGGGCGACGCGGAGATGAACAGGGTATCGGAACTGGATCTGCCCAACCTCGACCGGCAGCGCGCGTTGCGAGCTCGCGCGTTTCACGACGAGATCCTCCAAGCACAGGAGATCAACGCGAAAGCGGACGGATATGCGCCGTATGCCAGGCCCATCGTCGGCATCGAGCAGCCCACGTTCCAATCAGCGACATTTCATGATGGCGCGCTATCACTCCTGACCAGCTACAAAGGCCAGGATGACAAGGGAGACGCGACGGTTCCCAGGGTCTCGGCGATTCCTATCGAAGTCGGCCAGGAAGCCGCGGTCTACATCGCCAACACGCATTCCGCGCTTCAGAGCGACGACACCTCTGACGCTCAGATACGCGGAATTCTGACGGAGCCGGCGATCGACCTACGGAAATTCCGCGCAGGTCCCGGTCAGCTAGGTCGTGTTGGATTGCATGTCGATGACGCCTATGCCGCCGGGAGACCGTTCACGATCGGCGCAACGTCCACCCAATACGTACAGCGGATCAAGGCGTCGATCGTTCGGCTCGACTCTCCGGGCGAGAATATCGGGATTTCGCTATGGCCATCGGAGGGCATGTATAAAAAGGACGTCACCCTGCCCTCCGGACTCTATCGCGTCGAAACCCAGCACGAAGATCTAAGTCCGGCGAGCGACATTTTCCTCGTCGTGGACGAGCATTAGGGAGCAACATAGGATGGAAGGTCACGCCCCTTGGGAGGTGCTGTTCGTCCGCGACGGTTCGCGCGAGCTGAAGACGAACCTCGACGAAGAGGAGGTGCACACTCTTGCCCGATTAACGCAACTAGACGAGCTTGTCTGGTGGCGCGTGTTTCAAGATATCATGTCTTCACCCCCTTACATTTTCGCCCTGAGGATCACGTTATTCCGGAACGAGATGACGATCGCGGGCAACGTATCCAACAGAGGTGACAGGGATCATCTCATCAACTTATTCCACCGAGCCCTCCGGTCGAGCGGACCTGCTCCCGTGAAACTCACCGACCACATTCAGGTCACCGCTCCCTTCCGACCTGCACATAGAAGCGATCTCGAGCAATACGTTGCCAGAAGCGATAGCAGCTCTCTCGCGATGGATAGCGCCCTCGAAACCTCGCCTCCCGCAAGCGTGGATGTAGATCGCTATCCCAGCATCACAGCGGAGAAGCCGCCGGTTGTAGGAGAGATCTTTCGCTTTCAGGTGGCGTTGGACGCCGAGCCGACGGATGCCTCCGCGGAGCCCGTTTCGTTCAAGAAGGTCCCGGGCGATTGGCGCGTCCTGAGGGTCGCAGTCGAAGTCCACTCGTCGCGCCTCCGGTTCAAGGACGGTGACAACCGGAAGACCATCAACGTCGTCCGGCAAGGCAGGACGCTCCCGGTCAGTTTTTCGGCAACCGTGCTCGATGACGGTGGCGCTGGATCTCCCTTGGAGATCGTGGCGATCTTCACGTACGAATACCGTTTCAGCGGCATGATCCGCCAGACCTTCGAGGTGGAGCGATCCACTGGATCCCCCGGCAGCACCTTCGCCACGGCTGTGAACATGCACTCGGCTTCGGTTGCCGACCTGACGATCAAGATCTTTCGCTCGGACACATTGGGCAACTACATCTGGAGCTTCGACGCCCCGCGCGGGCGCAACCTGGGATCGCCCGAACGCTCCGAATTCGTAAATCTCGGAACGTCCACTGGCGATTACGCGATGGGATTGCTGCGCGAGTGTCCGGGCTTCGCCGCGGGCCAGCACGCCGGCAAACTGCGGGGCATTGGCGAAGAAATCTGGAAAATCAGTCCGCCGTCCTTCAAGTTACTTTATCGGGACATGCATCGCGAGTTCGGGCCGTCGTTTCCCATTCAAATCATCACGGACGAACCCCACATCGCTTGGGAGATGATGCACCCGGACAACGACGCTGGCGTCAATGGTCCCGACCATCTTTTCATGACCCATCCGATCGCTCGATGGTTGGTCCATCTTCAAGGGCGGATTTCATCGAAATTCACGCCAGGCTCCATCGCGAGCTTTGTTCCAAACTACAAGGACGAGGAAAGCCTCGCCATGGCGTTGGAGGAAGGACAATGGCTCGCGGACAATCTTGGCGCCGTCGCGCAGGAGGCCACCTACAAAGGTTTCACTGACTTCTGGGGCAGCGCGATGCCCCGCGAACCCGTGGCAGTCCTGCACTTCGCGGGCCACGGCGACACCGATGCCGCCGGTATTGCGAAAATCAAGCTTGTCGACGGCTGGGTCAGTTGCAATGACGTGCACGGCGGCGTGAGGCTCGGCCGAGAACATGGGACGTTCGTCGTACTCAACGCCTGCAAGGTCGGAGCCTCCGAGTATCGGCTTGGTCTCTCCTCAGGATGGGCTGCGAGCCTGACCGGTCAAGGTTTCCGAGGCGTACTTGCGCCGCTCTGGGCCGTGCAGGACAAATGCGCCTCGGTAATCGTTCGCGACTATCTTACCAGCTTCATGCAAGGCGTCCCGCTCGGGGAAGCAATGCAAACCGCGCGCGCCGCAAGTCGCCACCTATCCTCGACACCCTACGCGTACGTGGTCCATGGCGACGTGATGGCGCGAATAGAGCCAGAGACATCGGCTTAGGTCGGTACGACTCCGGCGAAGAGTTCGGCCGGAATCTTGGGCAGGACTTCGGCGAACAGATCACCGCCGGCGTCGGCCGGCGTTCGGATGGACACGATCAGCGAGTAGTTGATCTTCCGTTCATAACGGTCCTGCCCCGGCATATCGCCCCACCAACCGCGCACCGGCACGACGGATATCCCGTCGCGATCGGCGAGTTGATAAGCCATTCCACGCCAGATGTCCTGGACGAGCGTCCCGCGCGAGCGGGACGGCAAAACCCAGCCCTCGCCGCTTCCCGCGCTCTCGGTCATGTCGCCGCCAGCAAGCTGATTGTTGCGCAGTTGAGCCCGATCATCGCTCTCGCCGGATCGCTTCACATCGAATTTGAGCCGATGCGACGGATATCTATCGCTTGCGCGATTCCTCGCTGCAGCATGGGGATCCGGTTCGACGAAGTAGGACAGCGTGCAGCGCATCTCGACCGGCGCCTGGTTGAGCTCCCTCAGCACCTCCTCCGGCCAGGGAAGCTTGAAATACTTCATCTCCTTGAGCCGGATGCCCTGCAGCTTGCCGCCCTTGAACGGCCTCTCATACGGCTGCATGTCGTCTTCGACGATGAGCGTCAGCGCGTTCGCCGCGCTTTCGAAGAGACGCTCCTCGTTGGGCACGCCCCAGCCGTAGCGGCCGAGCAACAGATCCATGACGTCCTGATTGGAATAGCCCGCGTCCCGATCACGCTCCGCCTGCGCGAGCATGGCAGGCGTCCAGTCCGCCGAATGGGCCAAGAGGCCCCTGATCGTCTCCATTCGATAGAGCGGGTATCGCGCCGCAAGCCGGGCGGCGAGCCCGGCCGCCATAGCAGTCGCCGTGCTCGTTTCTCCGGAGATCGTCAAAGGCGAAATCGGAGCCTGATGCGACGTCGTCACGACCATGTGCGCCGGCGACGGCCTGCTGAACACACCGTCGGGCTCCACCAGGAAGTTTCCTCCCTCCATGACGATGTCGGGCTTGATCGGATGCGGCCTGGACCAACGCCTGGCGGTGCGGGAAGTCGGCATCAGATCGCCGACGGGAGCAACCATGACATCGCTGGAGCCCGGATCCTTGAGGCTTACGGCGCCGACCGAAAGCGCATTGACCGCCTGGGCGGGTGCCTGGATCGCATGGTTCTCGTTGCGGTCTTCATACTCCGCGATCTGGTAGGGCTCTTCCAGAGAATGAGGTGCGTTGCCGACAGCAGCGCAGAACAGGCGGGTGTTGTCTCCATCGCCATAGGCGAGTTGGTCGAGCACCGCCGACGTGCTGGTGGGACGCCCGTTCTCCTCTTCGCCCTGCGCGGTCTGCGCCAGGCAGAAGACGCGCCGGTGCGGCTCGCGCTCCACCAATGCGACCGCGCTCATCAGCGCGTCGCGTGCCGGCACGTCCCCCGTGGGTGTCGGGGCGGCCACGACCACGGACTCCAATGCAGTCGAGAGCGCGATCAGCGATGAAGCCGTTAGCCCTTCGAGATCGCCGAACTGCGCGACGCCGGCCATCCTGGTGCCGTGGCCCGAGCGATCGTTCGTGCCCCACGACTCGACGACAGTGAAGCAGCGGCTTTGAGGTAGCGATGAAGAGAGCAGATCGTGGCTACGGTTGACGCCAGTATCCAGCAGAGTGATCCGAGGCGCGTCAGCCGGCGGTCCCAAAATCCGCGATGCGACCTTCTCCATCACCGACGCTCTGCGCTCCGGCTCCATGTCGTAAAAGTCGGACACGAAGGTCGACGCGCTTCTCAGTTCGACGACGGAGGCGCTGGATCGCACAAGGGCTTCCAGTTGCTGCGGCGTCGCGGACACGTTTCGAACGACCGTTTCGATGAAAGCCGTCGGCTTCCCCAGCGGCTTGATGCCGAGCTTGTCGATGGCCTTCAAGAAGGAGTTCTCGAAGCCCGGCAGGGTCCATACCTCCCACGCGGTTTCGGTCCTCTTCTTCGGAAACCGCTCGATCTGATCCGTCCAGAAGTCCCTCAGGGTCGCACTGCGGATGGCCGCTCCGCTTTCGAAAAGCCAGAAATTCCTCGGCCGCCCCTTTTCGTCCTCCTCCTCGTCGTCGATGTCGTCGTTGTCGATGGCCTCCGACAGGTCACGCCACTCGGCATATTCGTCGAGGTTCTTGCGCAACGTCTCCAGGCTCTTCTTGGCGATGAAGAAGGTCGCCTGGTCGGGGGCGTCGGGCGCATCCTCATCGTCGCTCGCACGGCGAACGGACAGCAGTTTCAGGCCTGGCGAGTTGGCGCGCTTGCTGCCGACCTCGATCGGCACCGATGGGCGTGCGGAGACCGTGATCGCCGCTCCACGCTTGGCGGCAGGAACTCCGCTCTCTTTCTGCGCGGCGATGACGCTCTCAAGGTCGGCAATGCTCTCGTCGAGTTGCTTCCGCAGCGCCTGCGCGTGAGCCACCCTGTCTGAGATCGAAGGCGGCCGCTTCTTGTTGCCGCCTCCCCGCGCCCTGAAGTCCTCGGACGGTTTTCCAAGCCCCCGAAGATGGATGTGCCGATACTTCTCTGCGTCCGCCATGCCGCCGCTACTCACACGTCTGGCGGCGCTGATTCGCCGCCTACTCGCGGTGGATGTTAGCCCGATCGCGCAACGCGCGACATAGGACTTCCGTGGTCAGCTCGCGCCCGTGGGCGATGACCGCGATGCGGCCGGCGTTCTCCGCCGCGGCGGCAAGATCCGCCTGACTGAGATCGCCCGTGAATGAATCGACTTCCTGCCAAGCGATTGCTTCCCGGTCGAACCTGAGCAAATTGTTGCGTAGCACCTGACGCGCCTCTTCGGGCGACGGGTTCGCATATGCGAAGGCCTCGTCGAAGCGGCGGAAAAGCGCCGCGTCCAGCAAGGATCGATGGTTGGTCGCTGCGACGATCAGGCTGAGAGACTGATCTTCTTCCAGGAACTGCAGGAACGAGTTCAGCATCCGGCGGGCTTCGCCGATATCGTTGTCGGCCCCGCGGCTGGAGGCCAGCGCATCGACTTCGTCGAAGAAGTAGACTCCGCGGGCGGTGTGCATGGCGTCGAAGATCAGACGGAGCTTCGCGGCCGTCTCGCCGAGAAACTTGGTGATCACGGCGTCGAGCCGGATTTTGAAAAGCGGAAGGCCGAGCTCGCAGGCCATGGCAGCGGCCGTCATCCCCTTCCCGGTGCCGGGCGGGCCCGAGAACAGAAATTTCCTGCGCGGCAGCATGCCCTCGGCCTCGAGCGTTTCGCGCTCGCGATGCTCCCGCACGACCCAAAGAATTCTGTCGCGCAGATCGCCGTTCACGACCAGGTCCGAGATGCGAACTTCGGGATAGGACGCCTTCACCAAGGAAGACAGTTCTCCCCTGGGTGCGGCGATCGGCACCGGACCGGCGCTTCGGCCGCCCGAGGCCTGATTGCGCACGCGTTGGACGAGGGTCTTGATCTCGTCGGCGACCTTGTTCTTTCCCGCCTTGTCGGCGTCGCTCGCGATGTGCTCCGCGATCGAAAGGAACTGTTGATTGTCCCCTGCCGCGTGGCTTCGGATCATGGCGAGTATCTGCTTGGAATTCGTCATGACGCTTCCTTTCCGGACGGCCCGTCCAGAGCGGTGGATATAATCTTCTGGGCTTTCGGAAACAGATTAACGAATTTACGCAATAAACGCAAATCGTTTTCGGAAACACCTCGGATCCATGATTCCACGTCAACGCCGAGTCCGTCCACGGGCTCTTTAGGCGGATTGACCAGCTTGTGGACACGTCGCTCGAGTTCTGCAGAAAACATCTGATCTTTCAGGGATCTACTGACTGTTGAGACATCCACCCTCAACAAGCGCGCTGCCTGTGAACAGTTCAAGCCAGACGCGGCCATCCAGTCTCTCAACTGCTGAGCCACGCCCTGTCGGTGCCGTTTCGGAGGTCTTCCAGCCATGTTTGTATTTATTGCATAAATAGTTGTTGCAAGCAATCCGGATCTTCGGCGACCAAGGCTCCCTGCCTGCTCCATCGCAGGATCTGCACCGGCCCCCTCGCCCAAACGCCAAATGCGACTCGACTTATGTTCTCTATATGTTCTAATTCATCACATAACCAATCACACTGCGAGTTGGCGGATGCCGTCCCCGAAACAGATGGAAAAGCTGGAGGCGGAGGCCGTCCGCAAACGGGCCTCGGCCCCGTCCGGCACGGAAAGCGCCGACATGCCGCCCGAATACTGGGACGCCGTCCTGAGCGACCCCAGTGCGGGCGCACGCTCGTCTGGCGGCGTCCCCGTTCAGCAGCGGCGGCTGTCCGAGATCCCTCGCCACGTACTCCGTGTCTCCTGCCGGCGCTGCGACCGCACCATCGAGATTCAGAAAACCGATGCGGTCCGCCTCTACGGCGAGCACGCGATCTGGAAAGATGTCGGTCAACGACTGCTCGACAACACGTGCCGCGAGCGGACGGGGCGTTACGAAGAAGACGGCTGCTGGCCGTCGTTTTCTTAATCCCGGCTTCGCCGGTCCGTAGACCCGTCCCCCACGATCGACCAAGCCGTGAACGGCGGCTTTCCCTGGCTGCAGATCGAGTACTCCCGCTGCAGGGCACCGAGTGAGGTCGACCTCGCCGCCCTGTCCCATCCGCCGACCACCTTCGTCCATGACCTCGCCAGCCGACTCCGCTGCCGGAAATGTGCCAAGGTGGGGCGGCGACCTGGAGCCACCCTGTTGCAGCTCGCACCGCGCCCCCGCCATCCATCGACGGATCCATGAATGTGTAACCTGTACTCGATGACCAAGAACCAGGCGGCCATCCGTCAGCTCGTCGCGGTCACGAAGGATGCGACCGGCAACTTACCGCCGCTGCCAGGCATCTTTCCCGACAAGATGGCTCCAATCGTGCGGAATGCCGATGGCGGTCGCGAGCTCGCGATGCTGCGCTGGGGCATGCCATCGTCATCGCAGGCGATCTTCAAGAAGGCGACCACGCGTGCCGAGAAGCTGGCGGCCAAGGGAAAGCAGTACGATTTCAAGGAGCTGCTGCGGCTGGAGCCCGACAAGGGCACGACCAACATCCGGAACACAACGAGCAAACACTGGAAGCGCTGGTTCGGCGTCGAGCACCGCTGCATCGTGCCGTTCTCGTCCTTCAGCGAGTTCAACAAGGATGCCGGGGGCGACATCTGGTTCGCGCTCGACGAGAGCCGCCCTCTCGTCTGCTTCGCCGGCCTCTGGACGAACTGGACATCGGTCCGGATCATCAAGGAAGGCGAGACGACCAACGACATATTCGCATTCCTGACGACGGACGCTAATGCCGAGGTGCATGCCGTTCATCCCAAAGCGATGCCCGTCATCCTCACCAAACCCGAGGAAGTCGACGTCTGGATGCGAGCCCCCTGGGACGAAGCCAAGGATCTGCAACGCAAGCTTCCCGATGGGTCACTCCAGATCGTGGCGCGGGGACAGAAGAAGGATGGGAGCGATGCGAATTAAGTGGATTGCCTTGCTCGCCTTGATCATGCCGACCGTCGTTGCGGCTCAGGACATCACGCAGCGTCCGGTACGCACCGAGAAGATCACCGGGACAACAACAGGCGTCGGACTCTACGAAGTGGCACCGGACGGTACCGTCCTCATCGATTGGCGCGCCGTCGAGGCGACCGCTGAAGGGCCGACCGATCGCACGCTGACGCCGGTCGCACAAATGATGCTGGCCATCCGGGACGGCAAATGGAAGCCGATGTCCCGTTGAATCAGGAAGGGCCTGCCGCAGCGCGCCAGCGCAAGATCATCCACATCGACATGGATGCCTTCTACGCGTCGGTTGAACAACGCGATAATCCGGAACTGCGGGACAAGCCCGTCGCGGTCGGCGGCTCCCGGGAACGCGGTGTCGTGGCGGCCGCGAGCTATGAAGCCCGCAGGTTCGGTGTCCGGTCGGCCATGCCGTCCGTGACCGCCAAGCGTCAGTGTCCGGATTTGATCTTCGTGAAGCCCCGCTTCGAAGTCTATAAGGCTATCAGCCAGCAGATCCGCGAGATCTTCGCCGAGCACACGCCGATCATCGAGCCGCTTTCGCTCGATGAGGCCTATCTCGACGTCACGGAGAACCTGCAGTCAATTCCGCTCGCCCGCGACATCGCCTTGGCGATCCGAGCGAAGATCAAGACGGAGACCGGGCTGAACGCCTCGGCCGGCATCAGCTACAATAAGTTCTTGGCCAAGCTCGCGTCCGACCATCGCAAGCCGAACGGACAGTATGTGATATCTCCGGAGATGGGACCGGCATTCGTCGAGACGCTCCCCGTCGGTAAATTCCATGGCATCGGTCCGGCGACCGCCGCCAAGTTCAATGCACTCGGCATCCGGACCGGCCTCGACATCCGCAATCAGACGCTGGCCTTCCTCGAAGCAAACTTCGGTAAGTCGGGCACATACTACTATTGGATCTCGCGGGGCATCGACGAGCGCCCCGTCCGCGCGAACCGCATCCGCAAATCGGTCGGTGCCGAGAACACGTTCTTCGAGGACCTGAACGATTTCGCAACCATGGCGACCGCCTTGACGCCACTCGTCGACAAGGTCTCGCGGCACTGCGAGACGACCGGCAACCGAGGCAGGACGGTGACGCTGAAAATCAAGTTCTTCGATTTCGAGATCATGTCGCGGAGCCGCTCTACCGAAGTCCCGGTCGGCACCCGCGACGATCTAAACCGGGCAGCGATTCAGTTGCTGAAGAGCGTCATGCCGCTGCCGAAGCCCGTCCGCCTGCTCGGCGTTTCGCTCTCGTCGCTGCAGCGGAACGATGACGAAGCCGAACAACTCGGATTGCAGATCTAGCGATGACCGATAGCACCGCCCCTATTTTCATCCTCACCGCCGAGCTGGACGCCGAAAGCTTCGCCTGGCTGGATGGCCTGCGACGAGCGCACTTTCCAGCGGAGCGGAACTTCCTGTCCGCTCATCTCACGATGTTTCATCGTTTGTCGCCGCTGCACATCGAGCGCCTATTGGCGATCCCGCTTCCGTCGGGTCCGATGAAGATCGCGTTCACCGGCGTCACTTTCCTTGGCTTCGGCAGCGCGATACGAGCCACCTCGGGCGAACTAGAGCGATTACGCGAAGAGTTGAAGGATGGCATGGGCGACGAATTTTCGCGTCAGGACGCACAACGCTGGTCACCCCACGTCACGGTCCAAAACAAGGTGCCGCCGGAAGAGGCCCGCGGCCTGTTCAGGACGCTCGACGACACGTTCACCCCACGCGACGGTGAAGCGCTCGGCTTGCTTGTCTGGGAGTATCGTGGTGGCCCTTGGAATCTGTCACATCGTCTTCCGTTCGCGCACCGGTAGGACACATGCTTAGCGACGGCAGCCTCAGGCGACTTTACGTTTGCGGGTCGAAGCCGCCTTCGCGCGAGATGGTTTCTTCGGAGTAGCGGGTTTCACGCTGGCGATCTGCCCCAGAGACTCGGCGATCAGTGCGCGTTGAGCGTTCAGCCAGAAGGCCTCAGAGCTACCGTCGGGACGGCCGGCATCATTCCACATGTGATAGGCGCGAACCCGGATAGCTTCTTCCATGTTCAACATCGACAACTCCTACTGCAACGCGCGAACGATGGATCGCCCCGATTAACAAACACCTACTGCGCAAATGAAACTTGGATGACCTGTCGCGTGCCCCCTCACGCGGGCCGATCCGACGATCGCAGGCAATTCTGGCGCATAATTCCCATGACCTTGCGGAAAGACGACACCTCTTCCGCTGTCGCCCCTCGGAAGATCAATTCGTCCGCAGCTCTACGCGTCGGGTCGCTCCGTAGTGCCAGCTCCCTGCCTCGTCGAGTGAGCGCGATCATCCTCCCGCGCATATCATTCTCCTTGGGCCGGCGTCGAACGAGTCCCACCGCCTCGAGTCTAGCGACCTGGGAACTGACGAACTGGCTCGATACCGACAGTGACGCAGCCAAGGCGCCCACAGCGACCGATCGCATTTCGAAAATCTTCAGAATCGCGCCGTACTGGAACGCCGTCACTCCCGCATCGCGCGCCGTGTGATGGCGCGTTCTCGCGACAATTCGCGAAACTTCGAGGAAGTCCCCGACGAGCTCACTCGCCGCGGAACCGTCTTTCTCCACCAACCTGTTCTCGCGGCCCTCGGTGCGCCGCGTAGACGTGTGTCCGACTATCGATTTCGAATCATAGCGTATACCGGGCTTCATCCTCTTTGTCCCTTCGGACTCGAGTTGACGACCTCCGGAAGCATACAGACATCGCCGATATCGGGCTGCAGTCCCGGCGAAGTCGCGGGGGGCGCACTCTTCGTGGACGACTTGGTAGAAGCGACTGGAGGGGTGTAAGGCGACGCCGAGCGGGTCCAGGTCTGTCCTCCACAAAGGACGCCCATGACGCACCCCTTGAGTGCGAGCTTGTCGGTCGTGTCTCCGGCTTTGATCGTTGACGTGTAGGACTTTCCGTTCTCGGCGTTATAAATCTTGCCTGCCCAACCATTCTTTCCGTCCGGCTTCATGTCGGAGAGAAGGACGATGCCGAGCGTCGGGCGCGAGCGTTTCGAAGCATCCGGGTTGTGCTCGTCGGTGCCGCCCGACTTCTTTTCCCACGCCAACGCTCCCCAGACGCGTCCGTCGCATTCGGCGATCCGGACCTTCGCGGAACCTCCTTCGACAAGCCAATCGCCCCTGACATCGCCAGCTCCGGCGAACGACGCGGGAATCACGAAGAGGAGAGACATCGTTAGACAAGTACGAAAGCTCATTTCGTGCTCCAAGATTTCAGATTTTCGCTGGCGCCTACCACCGGATTTCCGCTGCAAGCCCGTAGAGCCACCCAACCGTTCGCTACGGGCACCGCCGCCCTCAGCCAGACGATCCTCTGAACAAGATGACGTTCGCTGGATTGGAGCATGCGGTGGTCCTTGGTTTGTCTGTCCGGAGGTGCGCCTCCGGCAGGCGACCTGCCGGAGGCGCTTGGTGTGTCCACGAGGCCTCTGCATGAAAGCCCGTGGACGTCTTCCCTGCGCGAGGACACCCGCAGGAAAGATCGATCGGCCGGCGCGAGGCGGCACCGGCAAAGGTTCAAGTGGATCTGGCCACGGTGCGCGCGAACTGCGCACGACAATCCCGGCATTCGAAGCGCTGGACCTCGTAGTTGGTCCGGCGCGGATGCGGCCCGCTGCGATACAGGGCCATCTCACCGCTGCACTTGCCGCAGGCACGGCGATCGCCGATGTCCGCTCCAGAAATCTGTCGATTTGCCGCAATCGCCACGCTTCCCGATTTCCTCATTGGCCCGATGGCGTCCTCAGCCCGTGCCACGCATCGCGGACCTGCTGGTAGTGAACCTCTGGCAGATAGTCGGGCGTCTTCAAGCCGAGGGTCTGAACGTCGAGCCTTCCGACGGTGCTGAGTAGCGAATACGACGCGATCACCCTGTCCCGCTGCGCGCCGATCAGGCGCGCTTTCGCATTGATCAGGTCCTGCTGCGCATTCAACACTTCGACGATCGTTCTCTGGCCACCGGCGTTCTCGCGCTGGATGCCCCGAAGCGCCACCGCGGCCGCCTCAACCTCCGTTTCCGACGCCCGGACTGCAGTCTTTGCACCTTCATTCGACACCCAGGCGCCGACGGCGGCGGTGCGCGCCTGATTACGGGCCAATTCGAACACCATCCGGCTTTGGGTGGAGAGTTGCTTGGCCTGGCGCGTCTGAGATGCCGCCAACCCGCCGTCATAGATCGGTGCATTCAGTTGGCCGACGATCGACGCCTGATCGGTCCCGTAGGTACCGAGCGTGGGATCGTTCTGGCTCGACTTGCTCGCGCTACCTTGCAGGGTGATCGTCGGCAACAAGCTGCTTTCCGCGACTTTGATCGACGTCGAGGCCACGTCGACGTCGAAGCCGGCGGCCAACACGGCAGGATGCTGGCTGTAGGCCATCGTGACGGCTTCCTCCTGGCGCCGCGGGAGAAGCCGATCGATCGGCTGCGCCGGCGACAGCCGGGACGGCGGATTGCCGACTACCTGCGTGTAGGTAGCTTGGCTGACCGCGAGCGCGACTTCCGCGGCATTCAGGTCGGCCTGGCCACGCGCCAGACGCGCCTGCGCCTGCGACGTGTCCGTCGGCGTCACGTCGCCCGCGTTGAGGCGCTTCTGGGCGACATCCAAAGTCTCCTTCAGGGAGGCGACGTTCGCCCGCTGCGCCTCGACGAGGGACTGGTTCGCGAGGACGTTGGTGTAGGCGATTACAGCGTCGAGCAGCACGCCCTGCCCCACGTTGCGTAGCGCCTCGCGTCCTGATTTGACCTGGAACTCGGCAACACGCACGCTGTTGGCGGTCCGGTTGCCGTTGTACAGCGTCTGGGTCACGGTAAGCCCGATCGTCCAGGGCTTCAGCGTCGCCCCTTGGATGGTGTTGTCCACCATCAGGTTTCGCACTGCCTGCAGCCCGTAGCCGAGGGTGGCGTTGATCTGGGGCCGATAGCCCGCCATCGCCTGCGGGACGTTCTCATCCGTCGCACGCTGGCGGGCCCGCTCGCTGTTGAGAGCGGGGTTCGATTGATACGCCCGGACGAGCGCCTCGGAAACCGTCTCGGCGCGTGCCTCCGCAACCGCTGCACAACTGATGATCGCCATGCTGGCGGCGCCCAGAAGGCCGCTCCGGAACGTCGAGGCTCGCCTCTTCTGCGACAGAACGATCACTGCTTCGCTCCTCCGAATTTCGTGTACAGGGCGGGCAGTACGACCAGCGTCAGCAGTGTCGCCGTGATCAAACCTCCGATAACGACCGTGGCGAGCGGGCGCTGCACCTCCGCTCCCGTTCCGCTGGCGAGCGCCATCGGGACGAAGCCCAATGAAGCGACGAGCGCGGTCATGACGACGGGTCGGAAGCGCGTCATAGCCCCGTCCCGGACTGCCTCAAGGACGGACATGCCCTCCTCGACGTGGTGCCGGATCTGCGTGAGCATGACCAGACCGTTCAGCACCGCGACGCCCGACAGCGCGATGAAGCCCACCGCGGCCGAGATCGAGAACGGCATGCCTCGCAGCCAGAGCGCCGCGATACCGCCGGTCAGAGCCAATGGGACCGCGCTGAAGACGAGCAAGGCGTCCCTGAAGGAGCCGAGCGCGCCAAACAGAAGCAGGTAGATCAAGGCAAAACAGCCGGGTACCAGAATCATCAAGCGCTGGCGTGCGACCGTGAAGTTCTCGAACTGCCCGCCCCACGCCAGATAGCTGCCGGCCGGAAGCTTCACCTGCTCGGCGACCTTGGCCTGCACTTCCGTGACGAGCGAGCCGATGTCTCGGCCTCGAACCTCCGCGGTCGACACCACGCGCCGCTTGCCGTTCTCGCGGCTGATCTGGTTCGCGCCTTCGGTCAGTTCGAGGGCCGCGACGGTGCTGAGCGGGACCGAGGCTGTCGATCCGTTGGCGTTCGTCTGCGGCAGCGGCACCGGCAGATTGCGCAACGCATCGATATCGTTGCGGAGGCTGTCGTTGAGCCGGACGACGATCTGGAAGCGACGATCGCCCTCGAAGACGAGGCCCGCAGGCTTGCCACCGACCGCAGTCTCTATCAGATCCTGCACATCCGACAGATTGAGGCCGCGGCGGGCGATCTCACCCTTGTCTATCTTGATCTCGAGGAACGGCAGACCGGCGGTCTCCTCGACCTTGACGCTCTCCGCACCTTCGACCTTCCGCAAAACCTCGGAGATCTGCGCCGCGGTCCGCTGCATGGCGTCGAAGTCATCGCCGAACACCTTGACGGCAAGGTCCTCGCGCACGCCAGCGACAAGCTCATTGAAGCGCATCTCGATGGGCTGAGAGAAGCCAAGCTTGTTGCCGGGAAGCTTGCTGACCTCCGCCTCGATCTTCTTGATCAGATCCTCCTTGGTCATCGACGGATCCGGCCATTCGTCCTGCGCCTTCACGATGATGTAGGTGTCCGACGCGTTCGGCGGCATCGGGTCGGCCGCAAGGTCTGGCGTACCGGTGCGCGAGAAGACGAAGGCCACTTCGGGAAACTTGCTGACCAGCTTCTCGATCTGGAGCTGCATGGCCTGCCCTTGCGTGATCGAGGTGCTCGGAATGCGTTTCACTTCCATGACGATGTTCTTCTCGTCCAGGGTCGGCGTGAATTCCTGGCCGAGCCTCGAGAACAGCACCATCGCACCCACAAACATCAGCAGAGCGACCGTGGCGAACGCGCCCGGCCGCGCCACGGCCCGCATCAGCAGAGGTTCGTAACCGGTCTTCAGCCGGTGGACGATGAAGTTCTCCTTCTCCTGCACGGGCTTGGTGATCGCGATGGCGATTGCGGCGGGCACGAATGTCAGCGACATCACGAAGGCCACCGCCAACGCGATCATCACCGTCAAGGCCATCGGTTCGAAGGTCTTGCCCTCGACGCCGGTGAAGGCGAGCAACGGCGCGTAGACCAGGATGATGATGGCCTGGCCGTAGACCGACGGGCGGATCATCTCAATCGTCGATTTCGAAACGGTCTCCAGCCGCTCTTCGAGGGTCAACGCCCGCCCGAGCTCCTTCTGCCGTTCGGCGAAATGCCGCAGGCTGTTTTCGGCGATGATGACGGCACCATCGACGATGAGACCGAAATCGAGCGCGCCGAGGCTCATCAGGTTCGCACTGATGCGCCCCTCGAGCATGCCGGTCGCGGTGATCAGCATCGTGATCGGAATGACGAAAGCGGTGATCAGCGCCGCGCGGAAGTTGCCCAGCATGAGGAAGAGGATGGCGATGACGAGCAGCGCGCCTTCGGCCAGGTTCTTCGCCACCGTCTTGATGGTCGCATCAACCAATTGGGTCCGGTTGAGGACGGTGCGAGCGTAGACGCCCGGCGGCAGGGTCTTGTTGATCTCCTGGATCTTCGCATCCGCGGCCGCGGCGACCGTCCGGCTGTTCTCGCCGACGAGCATCAGAGCGGTGCCGAGAACGACCTCACGCTCGTTGGAGCTCGCGCTGCCCGTTCGGAGTTCCTTGCCGATCTCGACCTTCGCTACATCCTTGATGCGTACGGGAACGCCCGCGCGGGTCGTCACGACGATCTGCGCGATGTCTTCCATGTTCTCGACGCGGCCTGCCGCGCGGACGACCAGACCTTCGCCGTTCTGCTCGATGAAGTTTGCGCCGCGGCTCGCATTGTTCGCTTCGATGGATTTGATCACCTGATCGAAGGTCACACCGTAGCCGATGAGCTTCTGCGGGTCGGGCTGAACCTGGAATTGCTTGGTGAATCCGCCGATCGCGTCCGCGCCGGCGACGCCCTTCACCGTCCGCATCTGCGGCCGGATGATCCAGTCCTGCACGGTCCGCAGGTAGACGGTACGCGTGAAGTCGTCGGTCAGACGCTCGCCCTCCGGCGTCATGTAGCTGCCGTCGCTCTGCCAACCGGGACGCCCGTCGCGCACCGGCGCCGTCGCACCGGGCTTTTCGTATTCGACCGCCCACCAGTAGATTTCGCCCAACCCCGTCGATACCGGCCCGAGGCGCACATCGACGTTCGGGGGCAGCAGCGACTTCGCGTCGTTGAGCCGTTCGGTCACCAATTGCCGGGCGAAGTAGATGTTGGTCTTGTCGGCGAACACCGCGGTGATCTGCGCAAAACCGTTGCGCGAGAACGACCTCATGGAATCCATGCCGGGGATACCCGACAGCGCGGTCTCGAGCGCGACCACGACCTGTTTCTCGATCTCGAGCGGTGTGAGGGCGGGCGCTACAGCGTTGACCTGCACCTGAACGTTGGTGACGTCCGGAACGGCATCGATCGGCAGTTTCGTGAGAGCCCACATGCCCGTGCATGCGGCCAGGAGAACAGCAATCAGGACGAGCCAACGGCGCTGGACGGAAAAATCTACGATACGCTCGATAAACATCAGTCTTCGTCCGTCGGCTTGGCAAGCTCGGCCTTGAGTGCGAAAGTGTTGGAACTCGCGATACGCTCCCCCGCGCTCAATCCGGAAACGATCTCGACGACGTCGCCATCACGCTGGCCGACGACGACATCGCGCTTCTGGAAGCCGTCCTTGACGCGGACGAAGAGCGCCTTCCGGCCCGAGATGTTCTGGATGGCGCTGATCGGTACGACGACGGACGCCTGTTTCTCCTCCACGGCGATCGCCGCAGTTACAAACGCGCCCGGGCGCCAGGCCCGTTTCGGGTTTTCCAGGACGGCGACGACGCGGGCTCCACGGGTCTCCTTGTCGAGCAGTGGATTGACGAAGATCACTTTTGCCGTGCCCGTCTGCGCCGATCCCGCCACCGTTATCCGGACGCTCTGGCCCTCGCGTACGTCAATGATATCGGCCGAGCTGACCGTCATCTCGACCCACACGTTCGCGAGATCGACCATAGTGAACATTTCGGTGGACTGACTGTCGCGCCCGACCGCCGCGCCGAGTTCGACCTTTCTTTCGACGACCCGCCCCGAAATGGGCGCGCGGACATACTGAACACGCAGCGTTCCCTCAGGCGCGGCGGCGATCGATGCGATCTCGCTCTCCTCGAGCCCGAGCGCCAACAGCTTCTGCCGTGCTATGTCGAACCGCATGTGCGATTGAGCCGCGGCGCTGCGGGACTTGATGTACTGCTGCTCGGGAATCGCGCGTCCCTCGAAAAGACCCTTGTCGCGCCCGGTCAGGTCCTGCTGCAGGTCGTCGGACAGCTTGGAGGCGAGATACTCGCTGCGGGCCTCCGCCACCTCCCGGCTTTCGATCGCACCGAGAACCTCGCCCTTGGCGACCTCGTCGCCGATGTTCTTGCGGAGCTCGGACACCGTTCCGGCGAGCTTGACCGTGACGCGGGCCACTCGGTCTGCGTCCGGAACGATGACGCCCGGGACGACGAGTCTCTTTGCGACCATGCCGGCGCGCGCCGGCGCCAGCTCGATCTGGGCCAACTGCATGCGCTCGGCATCCATCGCAAGATCGACCTTAGCTTCGGTCGATGCGGGCTTCTGCTCCTGCTGCGCGACCGGAGCCTTCTCTTTGCCGGCCCCACCGAACAGTCTCGGCCCGAGACTCGCGACGCCGACGCCGGCGGCGAACACCAGCGCGATGCCTGCGAACCTGGAAACTTTACTCGTCATCGTCTTGCTCCGGATCTCACCGTCAGAGGTAGCGTGAGATCGATTTGAATTCGGCCATCGCGGCCTTGTCGGGCTTCCCGTCCGTGCCGTTCGTCGCCGCATCGAGACAGTGGTCGATGTGATCGTGAATGAGCGAGCGCTTCGCCTCGCTTACGGCCTTCTCCACCGCGTGCAGTTGCTGGGCGAGATCGAGGCACGACCGCTCCTCCTCGAACATCTCGATCACTCGGCGCAGGTGCCCCTCTGCGCGCTTCAATCGCTTCACGATGTCCGGATGGCTTTCGTGGAGATGTTTACCGCTCATTCGATCATCCCCCCCACGGGAGGGCTCCGCATCTCTGCAAATCGCCAGAAAATCGGCGATTCTGGTTGATCCTATATAGGGGGATACCCTATATGATCGGGCATGTCGCACATCAGGTCGAGCAAGTCAAAGCTCTTCGCCCGCATCGGAGCGCTCAGACAAAAAATTGATGAGGTGGATGCGGCGGTCGAGCGCGACGCGAGTTCGCTGGAGATCCTGCAGCACGTCGAGATCGCGAGACGTGAACTCGGCGGCCTGACGGCGGATGTCGTCGAGGACGAAGTGCTGCCGATGATGGCGCGACGAAGAGCTGCGTTCGACACGATGAAGCCCGAGCGTCGACCGCGTTTTGTCGACCTCCTACGAAAGTACCTCAGGTAAGCCGATAGGTCGGACGCGTCCGCGCCGATCGGCCACACAACCAACGACGGATTGCCTCCATGCTGCGCGTACTCGCCGACCGTACCTACCGACACCTCTTCGCAGCGCAGGTCATCGCGCTGATCGGGACCGGCCTTGCGACGGTCGCCCTCGGACTTCTGGCCTACGACCTGGCGGGAGCCGATGCCGGTGCCGTGCTGGGCACGGCTCTCGCCATCAAGATGATCGCCTATGTCGGCGTATCCCCGATCGCGGCGGCCTTCGCCGAGCGGTTCCCTCGGCGCGGCATGCTCGTCGCCCTGGACCTCATACGCGCTGCAGTCGCGCTCGCCCTGCCGTTCGTCGATCAGATCTGGCAGGTCTACATCCTGATCTTCGTTCTCCAGTCCGCATCCGCGTCTTTCACGCCGACATTCCAGGCCACCATCCCTGATGTCCTCACCGAAGAACGCGACTACACGCGTGCTCTTTCGCTGTCGCGTCTGGCCTACGATCTCGAAAGCGTCGTCAGCCCGATGCTGGCCGCCGCCCTTCTCACGGTGATCAGCTTCCACACGCTGTTCGCAGGAACCGTCGTCGGCTTCCTGGCGTCGGCCGCTCTCGTCGTTTCGGTCGTCCTGCCGAGCCCGAAGCCGACCGAGCCGCGGGGCATCTACGACCGAACCACGCGCGGCATGCGCATCTACCTCGCCACACCACGCCTGCGGGGACTGCTGGCGCTGAACCTCGCCGCGGCCGCTGCCAGTGCGATGGTGATCGTCAATACGGTCGTCCTTGTTCAGGCCGGCTTCGGACTGTCCCAGCGGGCGACGGCGCTGGCCCTCGCAGCCTTCGGCGGCGGGTCCATGATCGCCGCGTTCGTCCTGCCTCGCCTGCTCGACAGCGTTCCGGATCGCCGCGCGATGACCGTCGGTGCCGGCGCACTTGTCCTCTGTCTGCTCGCCGGAAGCGCCCTGCGCAGCTACGAGTTGCTCCTGCCGCTCTGGTTCGTTCTGGGATTCAGCTACTCGCTGACCCAGACGCCGTCGGGACGGCTGCTGCGTCGCTCGTCGCAGCCGGAGGACCGCCCATCCCTGTTCGCCGCCCAGTTCGCTCTGTCGCACGCCTGCTGGCTCATCACCTATCCGGTAGCGGGCTGGGTCGGTGCCAAGGCCGGCATGCCGGTGGCCTTCCTCCTGCTTGCCGGCATTGCCGCCGCAGCGGTGTTCGTCGCCGTCACGGTCTGGCCGGCGGCGGATCCGGATGAGGTCGAGCACGTCCACAGCGGCCTCGCTCCGGATCATCCGCACCTGGCCGATGCAAAGGGCACGACCGGCGGCTACCGCCACGCGCATGCCTTCGTGATCGACAGCCATCATCCGGAATGGCCGCGACCGGCCTGATAGTCCGGAGGCGCCGAGATGCAGAGCATCATCGCCTTCCAGCGCGAGATCTATCTCGCGCTGTCGCACGTATGTCTGATCGCCATCGTCTTCCGGAAATGGCTGGCACGTCTGCTTGAAACGAAGGGCGCGCAACTGCACGGCGCTGCCCGCTTCGTGGAAGCGGCCTCCGGAGCTGTTCTGATCCTGATAGCGGCGATAGAGCTGCATTCAGGCTGACTCCCCCTCAACGCGGCGCCGCTTGAAATACCGCTTAAGGTCAAGAGCCGGCTTTTCGACGAGCGTCCATGACGCGAAAGCCAACGGTATGACGACCACCAATGCCAACAGGATCATCAGTTCGGCGGACATAGCGGGAAAGAGAACGATAATGCTCTGCTGGATCGGCCACCCGTAGATGTACGTCCCATATGAGATATCGGTGTCGCGCGTGATGCGCGTCAACGGCCCGTAGCTGAACGAACCCGCGACCATGACGAAGTGCGCGACAAGCACGATGTAGGCGAGACCGGCGAAGCGCGTGCCCGTGGCCGCGACGGCGACCGCGAGCGAGGACACCAGAAGCCAGGGCGTCAACGGGATCGCATGACGGAAGCGGTAGGCCAGCGCTCCGAGCAAGAAGCAGAACCCGTACCGCCCCATGTGGAACGGCCAAGCCGATATCGACGAGTTGAGGATCATCGGGGCGGTCAGGATGTAGACCGAACCGGCGATCAGTATCATCGCGACGAGCGCCATCCACGAACGGAGCAGTCCGCATAGCTGCAGAAGAGCCAACCCCGCATAGGCCGCCAGCTCGTATTTGAGTGTCCAGAGCGGGTCGTTCGGTATTTCGGAGAACGGCGCTGTCGTGAAGACCCCGTGCGGCGGCTCGGCGCGGGCAAACTTCAGGATGACGGTGAACGGGTAGAGCCACGTGTGCGCGTCCGTGAAATAATCGCTCAACTTCCAAGTCGTCATCACCGGACCCAGCACGAGAGCGAAGAATGCCCCGCAGACGAACAAGCCGGGTATCACCCTCAAGAAGCGCGCCGCCGTGAAGTGCACCAGGCTCGGATTTCGCGCGAGGCTGAGCGACAGCGTCAGCCCCGACAGAAAGAAGAACGCGTTGACGGCGTGCTGGCCGAGCGTGAACGGCGTCAGCGGCGCCAACGGCTCCGGCGCCCCTGGTCCTATCCGCATGACGTATGCGTGCGAGACGATCACGCTGACGGCCGCGACGAGGCGGATGAAATTGAAAGAATTACGGTTGGCATCAAGAACTTCCGAAAGCATGACGTTTCCCCAAACGTTCGACCCCGAAAATGTTTTCTGAAAAGGTGCCCGGGCGGGACGCGAGACGACGCCCGCCCGGGATGTCATTTAGTCGTTCTTCGCCGTGACGGCGTCGTATGGGCCATCGACGCGAAGCGTGACCTTCACAGGCGCCTTGCCGCGATTGCGCCAGAACCAGCCGTGCGATCCGTCGAATGCGGCTTCGAGCACGCCTTCCTCGCCCGCGGAGCCACGTCCCTTCGAATAGCTCTTCGACGTCTGCCCGGCCTCGCCGTGCATGTCGTAGTTCACGGTCCCGTCGGCGACGGACCATTTGAACTTCACCTTGCCGCCCTTCTGCATGCCGAGTTTGGCTTCGATATATTCGCCGGGCTTGAGGGTGTAGCTCTTCTCTTCGGCCTTCTGGCTGATCGCTGCCGTCGGAGTCTGCGCGTGCGCGGACGAGATCAGCAGCCCCATGATGGCGTCGCCCAGCCCGGAGCGCCTGTCCGCCGCGGGAGCGCCGGCATCCTTGGCCTTGTCGCGGGCCGCCTCGTCGGCGAGCTGCGACTTGATCTCGCCCATCTCGGTCAGACCGAGCGCGCGTCCCGCTCCGGTGGGATCGATCGCGTATTCGGCCGGGAGAACGACCGTGACGAGGATCGCGGCCGCAGCAGCGATCGCGATGGCCGTGGAGCGAAGAAGTTGCGCGGACGACGGAAGGTCGGCACGCGAAGGCATGTCGGTGTTGTACATCGATGTGTTTCCGTAGTTTGAGATGTCAGGAGACGAGAAGGCCGGTGAGCTGATAACCGATCAGCACGAAGCCGGCCGTCATGATGGCTGTGTTGGCCGTGTAGGCGTGGCGCCAGAACCCGTCGGTCCGCCGCCAGTAGCCCATCACGATCAGGATCGCTCCGAGCGCCAGCAACTGGCCGACTTCGACCCCCACGTTGAATGCGAGGAGGTTCGGTATGAGGCCGTCCTTCGGGATGTCGTATTCGAGGATCTTCGTCGACAGGCCGAAGCCGTGGAAGAGACCGAAGACGAGCGTCGCGACCTTGGTGTTTGGCTGGAATCCGAGCCACCGTTGGAACGCGCCCATGTTGTCGAGCGCCTTGTAGACGACCGACAGGCCGATGATGGCGTCGATGACGAAGCTGTTGATGCCGACGTTGAAGTAGACGCCGAGCAGCATCGTCGTCGAATGCCCGAGGGCGAACAGGCTCACATAGATCCCGATGTGCTTCATCCGGTAGAGGAAGAAGATCACCGCGAACAGGAACAGGATGTGGTCGTACCCGGTCACCATGTGCTTGGCGCCGAGATAGACGAACGGGAGGATGTTGATCCCGCTGATCTCCTGAATGTAGCCCTTGTCGCCCTCGGCCACGGCGTGAGCGAAGGCCGGTCCCGCGAACAGGACGAGCGCGGCCAGCGTCAGCAGGCCGAGCGGAGCCGACCGCGCGCGCGAAGGCGACGGCGCTCCGAGATGGAGTGCGTGCATGTAGATCCGATCATTTCCGTTGAGTTAGGCGCGCGGACGCGCCGGGATCAGGCGAAAACGGTCGGTCTTGGAGGGCGGTCGAAGGAGATCGAGGCCGAGCGCATGGAGATGCCGACGAAATCGGCGGGACGCATCCATCCGGAGGGCGACACGAAAGCCGTCATGGACGGCGGCATGCTCGACGGCACGTGGCTGTGATCCGCCGCATTGTGCTGTTCGCTGGAATCTCCGTCATGATCATGCAAATGCCCGTGAGAGGCGCCGGCGTGATCATCGGAATGCTGGACGGCCTCGATATGAGAGGTCGAACCGGTAGCGGCATGAGCATCGACGCCAAAAGGCGGACGCAGCAAACCCACGACTATCGCAATGACGATAGCGAACTGGATCAGTGCTGTCCGTGCGACTCGAGACATCGGAGATTCGGTTCCAAAAAACTGGCTTCCAACTAGCATACTATCATTCGCAATCTGGGCGAACAAGCGACACGGATCATTCCACCACGATCCTTCCTGCAATCTCGACGTCGGGATGGCCGGCGAGAAGGCAGCCGAACTCGAACTCACCCACTTTAGTGAACTGCCAATCGAGATTCACAGTGGCGCCTGCGGCTACAACACGGCCGTTCGGTTCGTCATGCCCCTGCCCGATACCGAGCGTCATCGTTTGCGAGTGAGCGAGGTTCTCCGTATGACTGCCGAGCACAAATTCATGCGGACGCTCGGTGTCGTTCCGTATGGTGAACCTCACGTTGGTGCCGCGCGCGAACCTGAACTCGTTCGGCGCGAACGTCATGGTTCCACCGACGTCAACCATCGCGACCTGCACAACGATTTTCTTCGCTGAGTGCCGAGAAGGCTCTCCGGCGGCATGCATGGGAAATTTGCCAGGCCGTTCCCGCAGGGGCCCGCTCCACGCCGCGCATGGCAAGGACAATGCGACCAGAGCCACCGCGGCGGTGACGCGACAACGCCTCGACGGCATGAATCCCTCATTGCTTAGTGGCATGAGCGTCCTCTCGGGCGGTCAGCGGTTCGTCGCCGGCGACGTCAGGAGAAAGTTGAACTCCCCCGTCGTTCGCACGGTGATGCGAACGGATTCCCTGCTTGTGTTTCGCCACATCCAGCCGTGCGAGCCGTCGAAGGCCGCTTCGAGCACGCCCGAGGCCCCCGTCGAACCACGCCCCGTCGCGTAGCTCCGCTCGCCTTCTTCCCGCTCGCCGTGCTTGTCGAAGAACACCGAACCTCCGGACACATTCCAGATGTAGTCGACGCGCGTCCCTTTGCGCATCCCGACCTTGGCTTCGACCGAATAGCCCGGCTTGAGCTCGACGGCCGCCTGCTCGGTCTTGCGAGAAAAGTCGAACTGGGCCGCAACCGGCGGGATCGCGATGGCGGTGGCCGACATCAGGGCCGCGGCGATCACGATGAATCGAGCCCGCGCGCGCATGTGCGGCGACGCTCCTCGGAGGAGTCCTTGCATGTTTGAAGTCTCTGTTCGTTGAAACCTGGCGCGGAGCGCCGCGATCAAGCGAGGGAGACGGACCTCGGAGGGCGTTCGAACGAAGACGACGCCGTCCGCATGGACGACGCGGCGAAGATCACCAACGAAGCATGATTATCGGGGCCGGCAGGAACCACCGCGAACGGCGGCGCGATGGAAGCAACATGTGAGTGGTCGCCGGAATCGTGGCGATCGGCATGATCGCCGTCGGGCGCCTCGCCCTGAGATGCGTTCTCTTGCTGCAGATCGTCGGCCACCTGGGCGAATCCGCGCACGGCCCCGTCGTCATGCATGGCAACCGAAGAGACGGCCGTGTGGTGATCATGATCTTCGCTGCCGAAGGGCGGACGCAACAAGCCGATCACCATCGCGATCATGACCGCGATCCGAACCCACACTCCTGGTGACAGAAAAGACATTCGACCCGCAACACTCCAAGCGGCGCACGCTGGACGTGTCATCTAGGCGAAATGGTGGCGGCGGTGCTCCGACGAATTGTCGCATCGTGTAGCTGATCTCGCCGAGCGTCCTCCAGGGAGGACCAAGACAATCGGCCGAACTCGTAGGTCTCCACAAGACGGTTGACGGGATGCCGGTCTGCCGCGACCAGCGCCTGCATCGCCCGCCGATGCGCCGCCGCCGAGAGCCCCGCCCGACTGCAGTTGCAGAACTTGCAGGACATCTGCTTCGTCTCACTGTCTAACGTGGCGACGTGTTGGGTCAGGTTCTTGCCGGCGCCGGAGACGCCGGCTTCGATCCGAAGCCTGCGCCGCGCGTCGTCCTTGTGCTCCCGTTCCACGACAAATGTCGGCCCGTCGCAATAGACGCAGCGGCCGCGCTGCTCGAGCCAAAGTCCATAGAGTCTCGTCGTGCGCGGCCGTCCAATTTCGATCATGGCTTCCCTGCAATCCACCCATTGAGTTCGCTTGCGATCTCCTCCGGATATTCCTCATGCAGGGCGAGCTTGCCGTGCGGAAGGCGGACGGTTTCGACGAACGGCAACGCTGCGAGCGCCTCCATCTCGGCGCGGGACTTCGGCGGCGTCCCGTCTCCGAATAAATTGAGCAGAGGGATACCCGCTGTCCTGGCAAGGTCGAGAAATGCATCGCGATCGTCGACGCGATCCAGCGCGCCGGTCACGAACCTCACGGATGCGAACCGCGCTCCCCGCGCGGAAGTGACGTTGCGTTTCGCCGCAAGGCGGATCTCGAACGCCTCGCCTGGCTGCTCGTAGACGTGCGCCCGCGCCATCCTGCGCACCACAGGTCCGCTCATGTTCAACGCGTATAGCAGCGTGCCCGCGACCGGAGCATCGACCGCCGAGCGGATGTTGCCGAACCAGGGACGTCTGCCCCCCATCATCGTCGGGAGCGGCCCCCGCCAAGTGGGGGCGATCATCGCCAGGCTGCAGATCGCTCCGGGATGATGGAACTGGTGATGCAGAGCATAGGTCGCCGCGTGACCGGCCGCGACAACGACATGCGGCCCGCCGTCCAGACTACCGAGAAACCAGGCCAGAAAATCCGACAAGAGATCCGGTCCCCAATCGGCCTTTGGCTTCGCAAGGTCCCCAAAGCCCGGCCAGTCCACGCTGCGGACACGGAAGGATCGCGACAATTGCGCAAGGAGCGGTGACATCTCGTTGCGGGTCGAGATCGAACTGAGGGCCGGTAGCAGGACGATCGAACGTCCGCGCCCCGCTTCGTCCATCTCGAGCGGAACGGTAGTCGCACCTGTCCGGAAGGAAATGCTCCGGATCACGACCTATCGGCCCGCTTGGCCGCATGCTGCAGCAGCTTGGCTTCCCGCCGACGACGATCCGAGAGAATGGTCCGCCGTTTGTGATCGGTCATCTTCCGCCATAGGCGGATTTCTTCCGTCGTCCGCAGGCAGCCCGTGCACATGTCTTTCTTGCGGTCGAACTGGCAGATATCGATGCAAGGAGAAGCGACGGTCATGATGGCTGTGATCTAGGTGCTGGGGAACGCGAACCGGACGCATAAGGGCATCCTAAGACACCCGCGAACTCAGACATGGATATAACCCCCTCCCCTATGCCGTGCAAGGCACCTAAGCGAGGATGACGCGACGCGCTCCCGATGCTAAACGACGAATTCACCTCCGGAGCAGCCCGTTCATGCACACGATCAAAGACAAGCAGCGCCTTATGACAAGAGTCCGGCGCATCAAAGGTCAGGCGGAAGCGCTGGAACGTGCGTTGGAAGCGGAACTCGGCTGCGCCGACGTCCTGATGCTGGTCGCCAGCATGCGGGGGGCGGTCAACGGCCTCACGGCCGAGGTCATGGAAGATCACATCCGGAATCACATCGTGGACCCCGACCGGGAAAGCACCAAGCGAGCCCAAGGTGCGGCAGAGTTGATCGAGGTTCTGCGGACCTACTTGAAGTAACATAAAGCGTCGACAGCCGACGACGGAGATGCGCATCTGATGCCAATCGGCCTCACCACATCGGTCCGGGGCAATCGAGATGCCCCGCGGCAACCCATCCCCTAGAATCTTGCCGATACTCCGACGAAAGGACTGTACCGCGGGGACGCGGGCGTCACCCCGAAATTCACGCCGCAGTCCAACTGGACGTCCTTGGTGATCCGGTAGGCCATACCGCCGCCGACCAGGCCGACATCGCCCATGCCTTCGCGAAGCCCCGTCCGTGCCGCGATCTCGCCATACGTCGAGAACTTCTCCGTCCACGCATAGCCAAGCGTCGCGGATGCGGTCGTTTCCATGTGACGGCCGACGGCATCGAGGTTTTTCACGGAATGGACGCCCGCGTTCATGCCGAAGGAGAAGTTGCCGCCTAGATCGGCTGCGAAGAACGTCTGCAATCCGCCGTCGAAGGCCTCCGGACTGACGCCGTTGTGCGTCTCCGTCGGAAGCGACACGTATGGCAGCACCGCGAATGCCGTCGAGCTGGATTTGCCGAAGGTGTCGTTGCCCCAGACATTCCACTTGGCTCGCAGCACGACGGCTCCGGACCCCGAGGCGACGGTGCCGACGCCGGGACCCACGGTCCGTTGCCGCGCATAGGGTGCCACGATGATCGTCGCCTCCAGGTCGTGCGTGAGGCCAATCCGGATGTTGCTCCCCATCAACTCGTAGCCTCCCGTCACCGTCCCATCCGCATCCGGACGCGAGCGCGCATAGCCGAATGCCGTCGTCTCGACCTGGACCCGCCCGGCATCAACGGTGAACGGCACCTCGGTTATGTCCGGACGGTCGGTCGTCATCTCGCGCATCAGCCGGTCCGGTGTGGGGTTGGCCAACGAGTAAATGGTCTTGTCGTCGGCAGCGGACGCCGTCATGCCGCCCGCCGTCAACAGCGCGCAAATCGCAGCGCCCCAGATGCTCCGAGATCCTGCAAGCGTCGTCTCCGACGGCAGCATCCAGGCCCGCTCGATCGATGTCGGGCGGCACCGCCCCATCTTGCTAGTGCAACTCATTCGCAACAAGAGCCATGAGACGGTTCCCGTGTCAAGTTGTTGCAAGTCGTTCGCAAAACAAAACAGGCGCCCGCAGGCGCCTGAATCCTCCCTTCCCGATCAACGGGCTATCTAGTGGTGGCCACCCCCATGACCGAAGCCACCGTGTCCAAAGCCTCCATGTCCGAAGCCACCGTGGTGACCGAACCCGCCGTGACCGAAGCCGTGATGACCGAACCCACGACCGAAACCGATGCCGCCGAATCCGAACGGCCTGCCGTAGCCGCCAAAGCCGTAGCCGCCGTAGTAGCCGCTCCCGTAATAGGCCGGCTGCCAGCCGCCGTAGTCGTAGCCCGAGTACGCCGGCTGCAGATACTGCGATCGGTACTGACGGGCGTAGCCCGCCCCGTACATGCGATGATGCCCGCGCTGTTCGTGATGGCGATGCGAACGATGATGACGTCGGCTTGCTCCGACATCGGTCGCCTTGCTCTTCGCCGACGTCGAGATCTTCTGCGACTGTTGCGACGCTGCGACGGCACCGGTGCTCATGAATGAGCCCGAGAAGGCGATGGTGGCCGTCAATGCAGCAGCGCTTATCCAAGTCTTCATTTCAAATCCTTTGTTTTCCCAGCGATGACCAATGCCGACGACACACGCTGTTTCCAGCGAAATATCCAAAGCACCATCACGATCGCGCGACACCATCGAGTGTTGCAAAAACACAGCGGAAAACACCGATGATTTCATCATGCATCTCCATCTAGCTAACATCTCCGCTACTACACTTCGCGCATCCTAACATTCGCGTCGACGAGCCTTCGAAGCGCTGGCGTCACGCGTACAAGGTTGCTATCTGCGTCGCATGCGACGATTAGCAGCGACCAACACGAACAACATCGACGTATCGGGACGAAACGAGTCCGATGACGGCGACGAACCTTCGACGCGCTCCAAGACCGAGATCGTCGGTCCCCTCCTCTATCTCCAAGGGCTGCGCGACGGACGCGTCCATCTCGTAGCCCTCATGGTGATGCCGCTCGCGGCCGCCCTCCCGGTACTCCGCATCGACGACCGCTTCGTCACAGCGGCATCCATTCTCGAATGCGAAGGCCGGCGCATCCTGCGCTACGCCTTCGATGTCGCGCCAACCTCCGACGAATCCTACGAGATCGACGGTCGAAGCTACGCGCTAGACACCGCGTTCGACGGCGATCTCCGGATCGCGTTCGTGTCCTGCAACGGCCAGGAGGCCGGCGATCGGGACCGGGACCGCAGCGAACGCAACGCGATGTGGCGGCGATTGGCCGACGAGCATGTCGCAAGCCCGTTCAAGCTGCTCCTTCACGGCGGCGATCAGATCTATGCCGATGAGGTCCTCGACGCGCATCCGTTGATCCGTCGGTGGGCAGATGGCGAAACCGTACGCACGACGCAGTCAGAACTCGACGAACTCGCCGGCGCGCTGCGCCAGGCCTTCTTCGCCCGATACGTCGGCGTCCTCGGCGAAGCGGAGAGCGCCTCGTTGATGTCGCACGTTCCGTCCCTTGCCATCTGGGACGATCACGACATCTGCGACGGATGGGGATCGATGGACGCGGCGAAGCTCGACGCCCCGATCGGACAACTGCTGTTCGAGATCGCGCGCGAATTCTACCTCGTCTTCCAGTTCGGAAGCGAGCCGGACGATCTCCCCGAATGCGTCATCGATCAGACCGGCACCAGCCTCACTTGGCACCTGAAGTTGCCCGGCCTCCACGTGATCGCTCCAGACCTGCGCTCGGAACGTCGCTGGGACCGCGTGATGGGTGAAGAGGGTTGGCGTGCCTTCGACGTGGCCATGGCGCAGGTGGACACCGGACGGGTGCTTCTACTCTCCAGCGTGCCCGGTCTGGGTCCCCGCCTCTCATGGGTCGAGGCGGTGCTGAACCTACTGCCGAACATGCACAAGTACGAAGACGATCTGCGGGACCAATGGCAGAGCCGCGCGCATCGCGTCGAATGGCGGCGTTTCCTTGAGCGACTGGCGGAGATACACCGCAACCCGGCAACTCCCGTCACGCTGCTGTCAGGCGAGATTCATCTGGCAACCCGCGCGACGTTCGACACGGCGCCTGCACCGATGCACCAACTGGTCGCTTCCGGCATCTCGCATCCCGCCCCGACCGTCGCCTACGCGCTGGCGCTCGATCTCCTGGCGCGGCTGGGAGAGACTCCGGTGCCGGGCAAGCCCATTCGCTTGCATCCGCTGCCGGGAAAGACGTCGATCTACATCTCGCAGCGCAACTATCTGGTGCTGGAACGCCGGTCCGGCGAATGGACCGCATGCTGGGAACTCGAGAAGGACGGGAGAACGTCACCCCTTCGGCTCTGAGACACTACGTGCAGGCCACGCCGAGATCGCGCGCTTCGCGCCGGATGACTTCCTGGATCTCACGCAGCGGCACCTGGAAAGCTCCTTCGATCGCATTGGCATACGCGAACGTGTCGACGACCGAATTGCTTGGCGCGCTGGCCAGGTGGCGGCGCACTTCGTCGATCAAATCCTTGTTCTCAATCATCGCGACGCCGCTCCAACCGTTCAGCGCCGATCGTACAATGGGTTGCGACATCGAGCCAGTGAGCAAAAGGTCTCGCATGGACAGCGCAGCTCACATTCTCGCGGAGGAAGGAACGTTACCGACGACCTCCCGTTCGACATGTGCAAACGACAGCCATGGAGACCTGAAATGAACATGAAGAAGACAGCACTCGTCGCGGCAGCGATCATCGCGCTCTCCGGATCGGCCTTCGCCCAAGGCGGCGGAGGCGGTGGTGGCGCGGGTGGTGGTGCCGGCGGAGGCGCGGGCGGAGGTGCAGCAGCGTCCGGAACATCAGGCGGCAGCTCCGGCGGCATGGGTGGTACGGGCGGCACGAACTCCGGTAGCAGCGGTGCCAACACCACGACTTCGGCCCCCTCCTCCACGACCGGCTCGTCCAGCACAGGCGGTCCAGCCGGCTCGCCGGCGACGAACTCGCTCGGCAACACCAACACCGGCGTCATGCCTTCGACCGGCAACAGCGGCAATCGCTAAAGTCGTCCATGACATCGCAAGGGCTCCGTCACGCGACGGAGCCCTTTTCGCTTGAACGGCAGACACCAGAGACTTAACGCCGCGGGAACGAGTGCATCGTCAGTCTATTGCCGACGTGCGAACCAACTATGGAGCACTCGCAATGAAGAAGATCGCAATCACAGCCGCAGTCGTCTCGTTCATGTCGACGGCAGCCTTCGCTCAGACGACTGGAGAGAACATGCGCCAGCCCAGTGCTCCCGCAGGCACGACCAACCAACCGATGCAGGATCCCAATCGCACCGCCATCGAGAACGGCAAGACGAGTGGCTCGAACATGCGCTCGCCGGACAACTCCATGAACGTCAATCGCGGCGCCGCGACGAAGGACAGCGACGGCCAGACCAAAGGCGGCATGAAGACCCACTGATCCCGCCTGCAGATCGATCAGCGCAGCGAGGGCCGGCAGCGATGCCGGCCCTCGCTGCATGTGGAGGCGGATATGCGGAAGACTCCTACCATTCAGAAATCGGAGTTCGTCGACGGCCTCCCCTCCCGAAGCAAAAAGGCCCCCGAAGGGGCCTTTCGCATCTCGACAGCGATCAGTAGCGACGATGCATGCGCGGCGCACCATGTCGCGCCGGCGCACCGTGACGTCCCATGCCGGGCGCCACCATCATGCGTGGCCCGCCATGTCCCCGCCGCACCATTGCGGGCCGATTGCCGCGGTGGCCGCCGCGCCAGGCACCACCACCGTGACCGCCGCCCTGCACCACGACGCCGCCGTGCTGCGCCTGAGCCTGCGACGTGAACGTCGGGACCGCGAGACCGAACGTGGCGACGGCGGCGATCGCCAGAATGAGTTTATGCATCTTCTTCTCCTCGATTGAAATGCACTGGACGAATGCGAAGATCGACCGTGCGTTCCGCATGTATCAAACGAATCCTTGAGATGTCTCATTCGCGCATCACTCAGCGCTGGCAACTAACAAACCGCTGCTGCTCCACTCGTTTTTCAACTCGAACTCGCCGATGAAAACCGATGATAAAATCATAGATTTTTATCGACGAACTACATATGCGGTTTTCATCATGGTGAAAGCGCGACACGCACACAGCTTCGACCGTACGACGATGCGGGTTTAGTTGAACTGTCGCAAACCGTCCCTACGGTGCCCGCGAGCTCGCAAGACGGCTCGCCTGAAGATTCGGATCGCTGCTACGCGAGTATCGATCCGACCTTCGTCAACACATCACCGCAAGGCCCGCATCCGCCCGTGAAGCAATTCGCGGCGAGCGCGAGGCTTTGCCTATACAGGGGCACTACTCCATGAATTTCGTCATCAAGGGTTTCCTCGCGACGGTCGCCGTCGTCGGCGCACTCGGCACCGGCCAGGCGCATGCACAGTCCGCAAGCGACGGCGAGATCGCCGCGCTGAAGGCGCAGCTTCGCGCGCTTGAGAAGAAGCTCGACAACGTCCAGAAGCAGGCGAACCACACGCAGAAGCAGGCCGACACCGTCCAGGCGAACTTCGCAAACGCCAACGCGGCCATGCACAAGAAGGCCGTTCCCTTCCTGGATGCCACGCTGAAGATGCCGGGCAACCGTCCGACGTTCTGCACCGCCGACGGTCTCAACTGCGTCGCCGTCACCAGCCGCCTCCACTTCGACGCGGGTGCCTACTCCTACACCCCGAACTCGGCCGCGACGGCACCGCAGTCGCTGAACGACGGCATCAACGCCCGTCGCGCGCGCCTCGGCGTGATCGGTGTCTTCAACAAGGATTGGGAATACGGCCTTATCTTCGACGCCGGCGGCACCACCGACGGTGCGGCCGTGCTGAACAACGCTTACGTGTCGTACAAGGGCGTCAAGGGCCTGGTCATCCAGGGCGGTTACATCGACGTTCCGTATACGCTCGACCAGGCGACCAGTTCGAACAACGGTCTATTCATGGAACGCGCAGCCCCGCAGGCGATGGCAACCGGCATTGCCGCCGGCGACTTCCGCTCGGCGTTTGGTGGCTACACATACGGCGAGCGCCATTGGATCGGCGCCTACGTGACGGGCCCGACCACCGGCACCACAAGCGTCAACCACGCGCAGCCGCAGCCGCTCGGCGCCACCTTCCGCGCGATCGGCCTGCCGATGCGCAACGAGGTCGGCACGATCCTGGTCGGCTTCGACGCCCTCTATCTCGCCCAACCGGGCGGCCCGACCAACAGCACGCTCGGCCTCAGCGACCGCATCGAGGTCCGCATCGATCCCGCGTCGAACGCGTTGCTGAACACCGGCACGATGCAGAACGTCGACAGCGCGCGCGTCCTCAGCGGTGAAGCCGCCGCCCAGTTCGGCAGCTTCATGGCGCAGGGCGAATATTTCGACTTCGCCGTGCAGCGCACCAACGGTCTCGGTGACCTGAGCTTCAACGGCTTCTACGGCCAGGCCAGCTACGTCCTCACCGGCGAGCAGCACAAGTACAGCACGACCTCGGGTTCGTTCGGCGGCATCAATCCGAAGCGCCCGGTGAACTTCGCCATCGGCGATTACGGCGCTTGGGAATTGGCGGTCCGTTACAGCTCTGCGAACCTCAATGACCTGAACGTCCGCGGCGGCGAGCTCAAGAACACCACCGTCGGCCTGAACTGGTACGTCAATCAGAACATGCGATTCATGTTCAATTGGATTAACGGTCGCGTCGACAAGATCAATGCCGCTGGGCTCGACGCGGGCGCCAGCTACAACGTCTTCGCGATGCGTACGCAGGTCGCGTTCTAAGAGCCCGAGGGCGGCGCAAGTCGCCGCCCTCACAATCGGCTATTCCCCCGTCTTAGTCGCAACCTTGCAGCTTCCACGTCGTTACATGAGCCTCAACCAAGGGAGGCCATCATGGTAGACACGACGCAGATCAAAGAGCACATGGACGTGATCTCATCCGACAAGAAGGTGGTCGGAAAGGTCGATCACATGGACGGCCCCGACAAGATCAAGCTCACCAAGGCCAGCTCGCCGGACGGCCAGCATCATTTCATTCCGACGGAGTGGATCGACCACGTCGATCAGCATGTCCACCTGAACAAATCGGGTGACGACGTCACCGCGCACTGGCAGCACGGCAAGTCGTAGCTCACCGGTCCGAGGCGCGGCTCCAAAGGTCGCGTCTTCCGATCTCACTCGGGATCAGGATCCTTCTTCCTGAAATGGTCGAGCACGAAAACCCGCAAGGCCGACGAATAGTTGAAGTGCTGCTGCCCGCTCAGTACCCGGGTGGCCAGTTCGGCGGCGGAGCACTGCTCCTTAGCGGCGATCTCCCGGAACGCCTCCCAGAACTCGTCCTCCAGCGTGACGTTCGTCTTCCGGCCGTGCAGCGCGATCGAGCGCTGCTTCATCTGGCCCGAGCTTCTCTTCCTGCTGCCGAACTGCGGCGCCTTCACTTCGTACCCACGGTCACTGCGTTGCGGCGCCCATCACGCCACCAAGAAGCTCCTCATTCTCGGCGAGTTGGATCCATGACAACGCACTCTGAACCGACTGCAACCCGTCCTCTTCCTTCCTCTGCAGGTACAAGGCATCGGCCGCGCGCGCGAACTCCGCCGCTCGCCGACGGTATTTCATCGATAGAGGCGTCATGGTCATTCCACGTTCCGTTCCTGTCTCCATCCGGCGGAGCATCCGATCCACTTCCAACTTTGCGCCGGCGACCATCACTTCGGCGCACGTAGCAGTCGCAGCGCGTTCAGGGTGACGATCACGGTGGCGCCGGTGTCCGCCAGAATCGCGGGCCAGAGTCCGGTGATCCCCGCCACCGTCGTGACGAGGAAGAGCGCCTTGAGACCGAGCGCGACGCCGATATTCTGCTTGATGTTGCCCATAGTCCGCCTGGACAGTTCGACCATGGCGGCGACGTCGGCGACCCGTCCGTGCAGGACGGCGGCGTCCGCCGTCTCAAGCGCCACGTCGGTCCCTCCGCCCATGGCGATGCCGACATCGGCGGCCGCGAGCGCCGGCGCGTCGTTGATGCCGTCGCCGATCTTGGCGACTTTCTTCCCGCCGTTCCGGAAGCCCGAGACGATCTGCTGCTTATCCTGCGGCAGCAGTCCAGCCCGGACGCGGATTCCGATCGTCCGACCGATGGCGGTCGCGGTACGCTCGTTGTCGCCGGTCAGCATCATGGTCTCGACGCCGAGGTCGCGCAGGCGCTGCAGGCCCTGAACCGCGTCCGTACGAGGCTCGTCCCGCATGGCGATCGCAGCGGCGGGGGCGCCGTCGATGAGGAGAACCGAAGCAGTCTTGCCGACCTCGTTGAACGCAGCGATCAGGGTCTTCTGCTGCTCGGTGAGAGGGGTAAGTTCTTCGGCCGCCTGAGGCGAGCCGAGAAAGACGAGCCGCCCCTCGACCGTCCCCCGGACGCCCTTGCCGCCGATGGCGCTGGCGTCGGTAGCTGCCGGCACCACGACGCTTCGATCGGCTGCCGCGGCCAGGATGGCGGTGGCGAGCGGATGGCTGGATCCGGATTCGAGCGCAGCCGCGAGCCGCAGCACCTCCTCTTCCGGAACCCCGAACGACGCTACGTCGGTGACTTGCGGCTTTCCGGCCGTCAGCGTGCCGGTCTTGTCGAAACAGGCCACCTGAATCCGGCCGACCTCCTCCAGGACGGCGCCGCCCTTGAGAAGAAGACCCCTACGAGCGCCCGCCGAGAGGCTCGCCGCGATCGCCGCCGGCGTCGAGATCACCAGCGCGCACGGGCAGCCGATCAGGAGGATGGCGAGGCCCTTGTAGATCCATTCCTGCCATTCGCCGCCGAACAGCAGCGGCGGAACGACGGCGATCAGCGCGGCCACGACGACCACGCCGGGCGTGTAGTATCTGGAGAAGCGATCGATGAAGCGTTCGGTCGGCGCCTTGGACTCCTGCGCCTCCTCCACCAGGCGGACAACCCGCGCGATGGTGTTGTCGGCGGCGGCCGCCGTGACCCTGACCCGCAGCAGGCCGTCGCCATTGATCGTGCCGGCATAGACGGTCCCCTCGACACCTTTCCGGACAGGTGTGCTCTCGCCCGTGACCGGCGCCTCGTCGATCGCGCTCTCGCCGGAGATGATCACCCCGTCCGCCGGGATGCGGTCGCCCGGACGCACCTGGATGACGGCCTGGACCTCGAGGCTCGCGGCCGGGACTTCCTCCACGCGGCCGTCCCGTTCGAGCCTCGCGGTCTCCGGAACGAGTTTAGTGAGGTCCTGGATGCTGGCGCGGGCACGGCTCGCGGCGACGCCCTCCAGGAGTTCGCCGATCAGGAACAGGAAGACCACCGTGGCCGCCTCCTCCGTCGCCCCGATGAAGACGGCGCCGATGGCGGCGATCGTCATCAGCATCTCGATGGAGAACGGCGTTCCGGAGATGGCGGCGTTGAAGGCGCGGCCGCCGATGGGTACCAGGCCGATCAGCATCGCCGCCAGGAATGCCGGGGTCTCGACGGCCGGGACGAGCTTGCCCAGAACGAAGGCCGCAGCGAGTGCGACGCCTACGACGATGGTCATCGTCGCCTTGGCGGTCCGCCACCACGGCGTCCGGGCAACCGGACCCGCGTCGGCACAGGAGCCCCCGTGATCACGGTGATCGTGGGAATGACTGTGATGATGGTTCGACGCCTGGGAGTGCGCGTGGCCGCCTTCCCCTCCGACGTCGAGCACCTTGTACCCCAAGCCTTCCACCCGTTTCCGCATCGACAGGACGTCGGACGCCGCATGCTGGACCGTTACCGTGCCCGCCGGAACGGACACCCTCACCTCGGACACACCCTCGACCCGCAGCAAGGCGTTCTCGATCTTCGTGGCGCAGGAGGCGCAGTCCATGCCCTCCACCCGCATCCTGGTCTTTTCGGCTGTCGCAGCGCTCATGGCCGACCTTTCATGCATCGCGCCGAGCGCCGGGACGGCGCTGCGGCGTCTGGTTCAGTTGATCGCGGAGCAGCTCCGCTTCGATCCGGAAAAGGCCGGTCGGCGGAGGCGTCACGCATGTCACGACCTCGCCGGTCGCCCGATCCCGAACGCACCATCCGTCGGCGTCCCGGCAGGTCTCGAACCTCGGATCGTCGTCGCCGGCGCGCCGTCCCATCAATCCTCTCCCGCTCCCGCCAGCTTCCGGAGCTCTTCGGCGGGCTCGCCCTTGAAGACCGTCTTGGCCAGGACGTCGTAGGCATGCGTGGCCGCCATCATCCGGCTCATCTCGTCGGCCGGCCTGACGTTCGCCATCTCGAGAACGCCTGTCGCCAGGCGCCCCTTACCGGACGGGATGTCGATCGGCGGCGTCGCCGACGAGAAGAGGCCTCCGCCTTCCGGCGTCAGTTGCTGGCGATCGGCGAACCGGACCATCCGCAGGCCGGCGACGCGTCCCTGCGATGTAGAGATAGATCCGTCCCCTGATATCGTGACGGGACCGTCGCGCTGCTGCACGACCAGCGGGCCGTTGCTCGTCATGACGGGCGCGCCGTCCAGCGTCGTCAGCTTGCCCATCCCGTCCAGCGTGAAAGCTCCGGAGCGGGTGTAGCGGGGACCTGCGGGCGTATCGACGACGAAGAAGGACTGATCGTCGATGAGAGCAACGTCCAGGAAATTTCCGGTCGCCTTCACGCCGCCGACTGTGAAGTCGGTGAACTGCGAGGTCGACACCATCGCGCGCTTGGCAAGATCCGGAACCTCCGCCTCCTTGGCCTCGGTCAGATACTCCTGGAACTGCACGCGTCCGGCCTTGAACGCCGGCGTCGTCTGGTTCGCGACGTTGTTGGCGATCGAGTCCAGGTGCTTCCTCATCGCGATGAGGCCGGACAGTCCGATCATCTGTTTGTCGCTCATGACGCCCTCCGACGGGTCAGCGGGCTCAGAAGCCGAGTTGCGCTTCCGCGCTTCTCATCGCTTCGTCCTCGACCTGGATGGTGACGTGGTCGATGCCGAATTCCTTCCGGACGCGGGTCTGCGCTTCCCGCAGCACCTCGCGCCACCGACTGGCGTCCTGGACCACGAGATGGCCGCTCATCGCGTCGGTACCCGAGGTGATGGTCCAGACGTGCAGATCGTGGACCGCGGTCACGCCGGGGATCGTGCCCAGGGTCGCGGTCATTTTCTCCACGTCCACGTTTGCCGGCGTCGCCTCCATCAGGATGTTGACCGCCTGCTTGAGAAGGATCCAGGTGCGCGGCACGATGAAGAGACCGATACCGGCGCCGATCAGCGGGTCCGCCAACTGCCAGCCAGTGAACATGATGATGAGGGACGCCGCGATCACACCGACGGAGCCCAGCATGTCGCCGAGAACCTCGAAGTACGCGCCCTTCACGTTGAGGCTTTCCTTCGATCCGTCCATCAGCAGCCACATGCTGACGAGATTCACGGCAAGGCCGATGAGCGCGACGATCAGCATCGGTCCGCTGAGGATTTCCGGCGGAGCCAAGAAGCGCTGATAGGCCTCGTAGATGATGTAGATCGTCAGCAGCAGCAGGATGACGGCGTTGGTGAGCGCCGACAGTACCTCCATGCGGAGAAAGCCGTAGGTCCTCTGCGGCGTCGCGGGTCGCGCGGCGAACCTGATCGCCAGAAGCGCGAGGCCGAGCCCCACGACGTCGGTCGCCATATGCGCTGCGTCCGCGAGCAGCGCGAGACTGCCGGTGATCAGGCCGCCGACGATCTCGGCCACCATGTACGTGGCCGTCATCGCCAGCGCGATCGCGAGCCTCGTCGAATGTTTCGCCGCCGCCGTACCGTGTGAACCGCCACCGTGCATTTCAGATTTCCTTTGCTTTCTGCGCGTTCAACGAAGCGCGCAACTTCTCTTCGAGTTCGTCCAGCAGGAACAGGCTGACGTCGTCCACGGAGCCGTGGCCTTTGGCGAAGGGCTGCTCCAGCAGCCTGATGAGGTAGAGGACGTAGACGAACATGTAGGCCATGAAGCCGAACAGGATCGCGGACGCCGGATCTCCCTCCGTCTTCAAGAGCATCAGCAGGATGATGATCGACGAGACCAGCGTCTGGACCAGCACCCGCACCGAGGGCACGAACTCGACCCGCTGGATCGTGTAGATCCGGAGCAGAGAGCCCCGGAGCCGGTCCTGCGAATTGCGGAGCCTGACGACGAAGTTCGAGGCCATTCCGAGACCTTCGAGCCGTCCGAGGATGGGCGTCAGCTTCGCAAGTTCGTCCAGCGCCGGCGTGATCTCCTTGTGATCCTTCGCATGACCGAGACCTGCCCTCAGCTTCTGCAGCAGCGCGACCATGATCTGCCGCGGCTTCGCGAGGTCGAACGTCGTCTCCTCCTCCGAGAAGACTTCGAGGTCGCCGTCGATCGCCTCGATCTCGGTCCGGATGGCCGCCGGGATGCGCTCGGCTTCCTTGTAGTCGGCCAGAATACTGGACAGCATGAAGCCGATGATGAAGATCGCACCGGCGATGCCGCTGGTGACCAATCGATTGAGGTCGAGCAGCTCGAAGCCCGAATAGTGGATCGCAAGCTTGATGGCGCTCAGGATGAGCACGACCGACGCCACGATGAAGAACAACCTGAACTTCTTGCGGTAGCTGATGTTCGCGCCGCCGAAATGCAGGTGGCCGATAAGCGAGTGTTCCATCATCTTCTCCTGCACTCGATCACCGGCGAGAACCCGTTGCGCGCCCACGAATAGGTCTCGGTCGTCCAGCCTTTGCGGACGGCGAGGCATACGCGGCCGCCGTCGTTACTGAGGGTCGTCTCGTCCGCATATGACTGGAAGACGGGCGACCAGCCGCGTCCGCTCCGGACGAACACTTCATGAAGGCACCCGCCCGAGCGGCAGACGGCCGCCCGGTTCGTGCAGGTGAGCTTGTCGTAGTGAAACGACATGAACTGCCGGCCGTCTCCTTCGATCGAGACCGAGAACAGGTGCTGCGCCGACGGCTGATTGCCGCAACTCGCGGCCCGGCTCCGGACGATCTTGCGAAGCTCCTGCGGCAGATTGTCGATGTGATATGGAGCGCGCGGCGGTTCGTCGGCGAAACCGGCACGCGCCGCGGCGCCGTCCGAAGTCAGCAGGATCGTCAGCAGAAAGAGTGCAATCGCGCGCATCCGTCTCACCCCGTCTTCGCCGGCTTGGCCTTGCCGGCCTTGGCCCATTTCCGGAAATAGGCGACGCCGATCATCGCGGCGATGCCGGCGATGCTGACGAGCAACTGGAACCAGAACGCCTCGGAGACGAGGTCGATGGCGAAATACGCCACGAACGCCAGGAACACGCCGGCGCAGAACACTTCGAGCGACTGCTGGCCGCACACGATGATGGGACGCCAGACCGGCCACTTCAGCGCGGGCGCGTCACGGGAAATCAGGCGCGAGACGACGATCGCCAGCGCCAGGAAGTGGATGATGCGGTACGGCGCAAGGTTGGTCTTGTCGTTCGGAATGAAGAACGACCGCACGGCCTCCGGGAGCATCGCCTCGTTGCCAGTGTGCGCCACCACCGTGACGACCGCGGAAAGGACGAGCATGGCGATGCAGATCGGCATGACGATGGGGGACCGCAATGCCGTGTGCAGCTTCGTCCGGTCGGTGACCGCGGTCCACGCGCCGATCACGAACAGGAGCTGCCAAGCGAACGGGTTGAAGTACCACGTGCCGGACGGATACCCCGACAGATTCCAGCCCATCTGACGCGCGACGACGTAGAGAACGAGCGATGCCCCCAGCGTGATATTCGGTGCCTTCGTTAGCAGCCAGAGCACCGGCGGAAACGGCGCCATCAGGACGATGTAGAGCGGCAGGACGTCGAGATTGAGCGGGCGATATTCGAGCAGCAGACCATGCTTGATGAATTCGACGGGTTCCGCGATGAGGAGGCGTATGTTGAATTCGTCGAGAAGGTGCGCGTGTCCGTAGCGTTGAGCCACGTAGCCGATGGCCACCACGTAGAATACGAACAGCAGGATGTAGGCCACGTAGATCTGCCAGACCCGACCAAGGACGCCGACGGAGGCCTTGAAGAAGCCGGCCGTCCGCATCATGCGTCCGTAGACGAACGCCACGGTGAGGCCCGACACGAACACGAACAGCTCGGCCGCGTCGCTGAAACCGTAGTTCCGCGCGGTGATCCAGGCCACCAGGTTGTTGGGCACGTGATCAAGGAAGATCGCCCAATTGGCGAGTCCTCGGAAGAGATCGAGTCTCAGATCCCTCCCCGAACCCTTGTCGTTCGTTGCTTGGGTCATCTTTTCCATTCAGGAGCGCCGCACATGGCGGCGCTCCGATCAGCGAGACGGACGTATCCGGTCAGTTCTTGAACTTGGCCTGGCCGGACTTGCCGGCCGCGGTCTTGAGGGTGACGGCGACGGACGCGCCCTTGGCGATCTCGCCCTTGGCCTCGGCCTTGAGCGCATTGCCCGAGGCGACGAGCGGGATGGTCTCGCGGTCGCTTCCGGAAGTCAGCATGACCGATCCGGAGAAGCCGCTCGCCGAGACCGGCTTCTTGGACTCGTCGAACACGTTGAACGTCAGCGTCTTGCCGGAAGCGATCATTTCGACTTCCACGCCTGCGACGTCCTCCATCTGGCCGCCGTTCGGCCCCTTCTCGTGGGCGTGCTGGGCCATCGCCGGCGTGGCGAGCAGCAGCGCGGATGCGACGAGCAGGATCTTCTTCATCAGTGGTCTCCTTTAGTAGCGTGGACAGGCATCGCCTCCACATAGGCAGGCGAAGATTCCCGGCGGAACAGGATGTAGAGCGCCGGAAGCACGAGAAGCGTGAGAATGGTGGACGAGATGATGCCGCCGATCACGACGGTGGCCAGCGGACGCTGCACCTCCGCACCGGCGCCGGTCGCGATCGCCATCGGAACGAAGCCGAGCGAAGCCACCAACGCCGTCATCAGGACAGGACGCAGACGGGTCAGCGCGCCTTCGCGGACCGCGTCCATCACCGTCTTTCCTTCAAGACGGAGACGCTCGATGAAGGTGATGATGACGAGGCCGTTCAGCACGGCGACACCCGACAGCGCGATGAAGCCGATGCCCGCGCTGATGGACAGCGGAATGTCCCGCAGCAGCAGCGCGAAGATGCCACCCGTAAGCGCCAGCGGCACGCCGCTGAACACCAGCAAAGCGTCGGCCGCGGACCCAAGGCTGAGGAACAGCAGCAGGAAGATCAGCAGCAGAGCGATCGGGACAACGATGGTCAGACGCTGGGTCGCCGAGACGAGCTGCTCGAACTGACCGCCCCACCCGATCCAGTAGCCCGCGGGCAACTTGACCTTCTGGGCAATCTGCTGCTGCGCGTCGCCGACGAAGGAACCAAGGTCGCGGCCGCGTACATTTGCCGACACCACGATACGGCGCTTGCCGTCCTCGCGGCTGATCTGGTTCGGCCCCGGCGAGACCGAGATCTCGGCCAGCTCAGAAAGAGGGGCGTAGCGCATTTGAGCAAGAGGCGACGTACCGAACACGGCTGGCTGTGCCTTGTTCTGGCTCGGTTGAGCATCGACCGGAGGCAGCGGGATCGGAAGCGCCTTGATCGCCTCGACGTCCGTCCGGAGCTGGTCCGGAAGGCGGACGACGAGATCGAAGCGACGGTCGCCCTCGAACACGAGGCCCGCGGTCTTTCCGCCGACAGCGATCTCCACCAGGTTTTGCACGTCCGAGACACTGATGCCGTAGCGCGCGAGCGCCTTCCGGTTCAGCTTGACGTTTAGCACGGGCAGACCGGACACCTGTTCGGTCTTCACGTCCGCTGCGCCCTGTATGCCCTGCAGGGCCGTCTGAACCTGCCCGGCGATCTGGGCGAGGACATCGAGATCGTCGCCGAAGATCTTGACGCCGACGTCGCTGCGCACGCCCGAGATGAGTTCGTTGAAACGAAGCTGGATCGGCTGTGACAGTTCGTAGAGGCTGCCCGCGACCTCCTCCGACGCCGCCTCGATCTCCTTCATGACTTCGAGCTTCGGCTTCTTCGGGTCCGGCCACTGGTCACGCGGCTTGAGCATGACATAGCCGTCCGAGATCGACGGCGGCATGGGATCCGTCGCCACCTCCGCAGTACCGGTGCGAGCAAAGGCCTCCTTCACTTCCGGGATCTTGTGCAGACGCTCTTCCAGAGCCTTCTGCATCTCCAGCGATTGGGTCAGGCTGGTTCCGGGAATGCGCATCGCTTGGATCGCAACGTCGCCCTCGTCGAGGCTCGGAATGAACTCGCCACCCATCCGCGTAGCGGCGTATCCGCTCACGACGACAAGAGCCACTGCGGCCGCTGCCACCACGACGCGAAGCCGGATCGCGACGTCCAGGAGCGGAACGTAGGTCCGATGCGCAGCGCGCATGAACCAGTTCTCCTTTTCCGAGACCTTGCCCGTCACGAACAGGGCGACCGCGGCCGGTACGAAGGTCATCGACAGGATGCTCGCGCCGAGCAGCGCCATCAGCACGGTCAGCGCCATCGGCGTGAACATCTTTCCTTCCACGCCCGTGAGGGTGAGGACCGGGAGATAGACGACGGCGATGATTAGCGTGCCGAAAAGGCTCGGCTTGATGACTTCCCGCGAGCCTTCGATGATCGTCGCGAACCGTTCGTCGCGCGTCAGCAGACGCCCCTGCTTTGCCTGCTCATGCGCGAGCAGACGCAGGCAGTTCTCGACGATGATGACCGCGCCGTCGATGATGATGCCGAAGTCGATGGCGCCGAGACTCATCAGATTGGCGCTGACCTTGTTCTCGAACATGCCCGTGATCGTGAAGAGCATGGACAGCGGGATGACGAGCGCCGTCGCGAACGCCGCCTTGAAGTTCCCGAGAATGAGGAACAGGATCACGATGACGAGCAACGCGCCTTCGACCAGGTTCTTCTCGACCGTCGCGATGGTCGCGTCGATCAGATGGGTTCGGTCGTAGATCGGGCGGAGCGAAATGCCTTCCGGAAGAGATTTCTGGATCTGCTCGAGCTTCTGTCCGACGCGCTGCGCCACCGTGCGGCCGTTCTCGCCGATCAGAAGCATCGCCGTGCCGAGCACGACCTCCTTGCCGTCGACGGTAGCCGCGCCGGTCCGGAGATCGGTACCTTCCTTGACCTCCGCAACGTCCTGGATGCGAACCGGGACGCCGTTGCGCGAGCCGATGACGATCTCGCTGATCTCCTCGACATTGGCGACCTGCCCAGGCGTGCGAACGAGATACTGTTCACCGTTCTTCTCGATGTAGCCGGCACCGACGTTGTTGTTGTTGTTCGCGAGCGAGGTCATCACGTCGCGGAAGCTGAGCTTGTAGGCCATCAACTTGGCCGGGTCAGGAAGCACATGGAACTGCTTCTCGAAGCCGCCGATGGTGTTGACCTCGTTGACGCCCGCGACGTTCCGGAGCTGCGGCTTGATGATCCAGTCCTGCACGGTCCGCAGGTCGCTCGGGGTGAAGGGCTTGCCTTCGGCGTTCTTCGCGCCTTCCTTCGCCTCGACCGTGTACATGTAGATTTCGCCGAGGCCGGTCGAGACCGGGCCCATGGCCGTTTCGATGCCAGTCGGCAGCGAGTCCTTCACGCGCTGAACGCGTTCGTTGACGAGCTGGCGCGCGAAGTAGATGTCGGTCCCGTCCTTGAACACGACGGTGACCTGGCTGAGGCCATAGCGTGACAGCGAGCGCGTGTTCAGGAGGTTCGGCAGGCCGGCCATTCCCGTTTCGATGGGGAACGTGATGCGCTGCTCGACCTCCAACGGCGAGAACCCCGCCGCATTCGTGTTGATCTGAACCTGGACGTTCGTGATGTCCGGCACCGCGTCGATCGGCAGGCGCGTGAAGTTCCAGACGCCGAACGCGCCCATCATCAGCACGCCGATCATGATCAGCCAGCGCTGATGGACGGAAAACGAGAGAAGCTTGTCGATCATAGTCGAATTCCCGACGTGACGGTCCCCGATGGAGACCAGCAAAGGCTCTGGCGGGCGCGGTCGGACCGCGCGCGAACGGAATTAGTGCTCATGGGACGCCGATCCCTTTCCGAGCTCTGCCTTCACGATGAAGCTGTTCTTCGCGGCATACTTGTCGCCCTCGAGCAGTCCGAAGAGGATCTCGACGTTCTCCGGATCGTGCGCCCCGGTGTCGACGTCGCGCGCCTCGAACTTGTCGCCGTTGCGGACGAAAACGACCTTGCGGTTCTCAACGGTCTGGATTGCCGATGCCCGAACCGCGAGCGGCACTTTCTTTGCCGCCAGGATCAAGCGTGCCGACACGAAGAGCCCGGTCCGCAGGCGCATGTCCGGGTTCGGAACGACCGCGCGCGCCAGCGCGCTCTGGGTGTCGCTGCTGCCCACGGGAGAGATGTAGGACAGCTCCGCCTCGACCGGCGCTCCGCCGTCGCCGACGTCGATCAAGATCTTGTCGCCGATCCGGACACGCGGCAGATTCCGGCGATAGACAGACAGGTCGACCCAGACCGTCGAGATGTCAGCGACGGTGAAGGCAGGCTTCTGCTCGGAGGCATACTCGCCGAGCGAAATCTGCCGATCGATCACGGTGCCCGAGATGGGCGCGCGGATCTCGTAGACGGTCAGGCTCTGGTTGCTCTCGATCTTCGCGAGGAGTTCGCCCTTCTCCACGTTGTCGCCGATGCGCTTCTTGATCTCGCGGACGATGCCCGGAAAGCGTGGCGTCACCTGCACCAGAGATTCCTGGTTGGGCTGAAGAATGCCGTTCAACAACAGCGAGTCACGCAACGTCTCCGGCCCGACTGCAAGGATCTCAATGTTGGAAGATGCGACGCGGGCGTCGTTCATTTCCACGGCGCCCTCCTCGCCATGGCCCTTCTCCTCCTCGCCGGCGCCGCCCTTCTTCTCGCCCTTGGACTTCTCACCCTTGGCGTTCTTCGAAGCCGCAGCGGTCTGCGCGTCGTTCTTACTTGGTGCGTAGGCGTAGACGCCGGCGCCGAGAGCGAAGACCGCGACAGCTCCCACCAGCAACATGATCGGCTTGTTCATCGTACGCTCCCCCGAGCCAATGCGAATGGATTGCCGACGAGCCCCTCGATGGTGGCGACGGCGACATGGAAATTTTGTTGGGCTTCCTGCTCGCGCAGGCGCGCCTGCGCGACGCTGGCTTGTGCATCCAGCACTTCGAGCAGCGTGTAGCGTCCCTGCCCGTAGCCTTCGAAAATCGCGTCGGCCGCGTCCTTCGACTTCGGAATTGCGCTTTCGCGCAGGATCGCGAGTTCGCGCAGCGAACCGGTCAGGGAGTCGTAGGCACGGCCCGCGATCACGACCAACGTGTTGCGGTTGCCCTGACGCTCGGCGGCGGTCTTGGCGAGGCTTTCCTGAGCGGAGAGGATGTTTCCCTGATTCTGATCGAACACCGGGATCGGCACCGACACCGACAGACGGACCGCGCTGTCCCCGGTCTCGTTGTAACGGCGCCAACCGGCGGCGACGGTGACGTCCGGATACGGCTTGAGACGTGCCAGCAGCAGTTCTGCGTTCCGCTGAGCGTAGATCGCCTTCCAGCGGACGAGTTGCGGATTGGCCTCGATCGCTGCCACCACCGACTGGAAGCTCGGCGGCTTGCCGACCGCATCGAGGCGTCCGGAGACCGAACTGAACTTCGGCGCGGTGTCGCCCATCAGGATCGCGAGCTCTCGACGTGCCGTGGCGAGAGACGCCTTGGTACGTTCGAGGTCGGCCTTGACAAGTGCCGATGCCACTTCGGCCCGGCCCGTCTCCGCGATCGAGGAGGCGCCCGCTTCGACGCGCCGCTGCAGCAGCGGCGTGAGTTTGTTGATCGCCTCTACTTGCTCTTCGAGGATGTGAATGCGACGCTGTAGACCGAGGACGCTGACGAAGGCGATCGCCGTCTCCGAAAGCACTTCCAGACGTACGGCCTGGCGGCCGATCCCGGCGGCATCCAGACCGGCCTGACCGGCGGAAATTCGTGCGTCGCGCTTGCCCCAGAGTTCGAACATCTGGCTGACCTGCAGCGTGGACTGTGCCGAGCGCGTTCCGCGGTAGGCTCCGGATCCGAACGAATCGTCCTGTTCGTAGGAGACGTCCGGATTGATCAGCGCGCCAGCCTGGATGCGCTGGCCTCGGGCGATGCCGACGTCACGCTCTGCTGCGGTCAGACGTGGACTGGCGGCGAGCGCGCGCTGCAGCGCCGCCCCCATGGTGAGGGTTTGCGAATGGGCTATCCCCGTCGGCAAAGCGACGAGCAGCACAATCGCGCACGCGACACGCGTGGCGTATTTCGAGAACATGATGAAAGCCTGACGAACGACGGATTCTGGGCGCGATGCGCCCGGCGACTACGTTCAGGTCAGGGATTTGGGGGGCGGAGGATCGATTCCGCGCGGCAGGCTACGGCGCTCCAAGTCGTGCATGACCGCAGGACGGGTGGCGAGCTCGACCGACGACGCGATGACGACCGGCGCCGGCATGGAGACAGAGAAGCAGCCATGGCAATGATGATCGGCCAGGACGCCCTTGTCTGAAGGACCGGGATCCTGATCGGCAAGCGAGACGATGGACGCCCCGCCCGCGTTGGTCACATCCAGTTCGAACAGCCCGTGCATCGCACCGGCGAAGAGATACGACGCCAGCACGACCATGACCAAGGCCTTGCGCGAGAAGCGCAGCGGACCGCGGCGGAAGATGCGGGCGAGAAAGGTCACGAACGTTGTCTCTTTCGAACTATGCGAGGGAAGTACCACGGATCGTCGATTCCTGTCGATCCGCAATAGTATAACAATTTCAATTATACGCAGGTATGTACGGACTATATGTAGGTATCTACCCGCCCGTTGTTACTCCACGATGACTTCGCCACGGATTTCCTTTTCCGCATGTCCCGGAACGAGGCAGGCAAACTCGAACTTGCCGGTATTTATGAACTGCCACTGTAGTTCCACAGTGGAACTCGGCTTCATCACCCGGCCGTTGACCTCATGCCGTTCGAGATCCGGCGAAATCCGCATCGTCTCCGCATGCCCGAGATTCTCCGTCGTCGTTCCCAGAACGAATTCGTGCTTCACGGCGGTATCGTTGCGGATGGAGAACTTCACGACCTGCCCCTGCTTGAACTTCAGTTGTCCCGGCGTGATTTCCAGCTTCCCGTCCTTCTCCGAGTAGACCACCGCGACCGGCGTCGACTTCCACTTGCCCTTCACCGGCTGGCCGGCAGCATAGTTGTAGTGGGCATCGACGGCGGGCCCGCGCGGGGTGGCGGCGGAGAACGTCGTTCCAGCGATCATGGCGGCGGCAACGATAGGGATGCGTAGCAAGATTTGGACTCCCGAGTGATGATTGACCAGACAACCGCGCGTCATACGGCCCTCCCCGACCTGTAGTTCAATGCGGGCCGTTCGACGACCGACCACGAAAAAATCGCCAAAGGCAGCACGCCGACGAACGACAGAAGCGCGAATACCGGCAGCGAAATGCCGGGTACCAGCGTCAGCAGCGCCTGCTGCACGGGCCATCCGTAGATGTAGGTGCCGTACGAGATGTCGTTGCGTTGGGTCCATCGCGTGGCGGTTCCGAAGTCCGCCGCTCCCGCGACGACGGCGACATGCGCCGTGGCGATGATGCAGGTCACTGGCGAAAGCGACGTCCCCGCGAATGCGACGGCGGCGGTCAAGGAGATCGGCATCAGCCACGGCGTCACCGGTAGAAGATCGCGCCCACGATGCGCGAGGACGCCGAGCAGGAAGCAGAGCCCGTAGCGGCTCAGGTGATAGGGCCAGAGCGTGCCTTCAACTGAATGCAAGCCTGGCTGCATGGCCACGATACCCCCGGCGGTCACGACAAGTGACAACATCAGAAACGGCACGGACCTTCGCAGTCCGATTGCTTGAGCGACGCCGAGACCGGCATAGGCCGCCATCTCGTACTTCAGGGTCCACAAAGGCTCGTTGACTGCGAATGCGTACGGCAGATCGTCGAACAGGCCCGGTGGCGCCGGCGCCTGCTGGAAACGCGCCAGCACCGTCACCGGATAGGTCCACGTCTTGATGTCCACGAAATAGCCCGTCAGCGTCGCCGCCGTCAGCAGCGGTCCGGCGATAATCGCGAAAACCAGCCCGTAAACGAACAGCGCCGGTACGATGCGTAGCAACCGTGCGACCGCGAACTGTCGAAGGTCGGGATTTCGATCGAGCGATCGCGAGGCCAGCAGACCTGAAAGTACGAAGAACAGGTTTACGGCGTGCTGACCGAGGGTGAACGGCGTCGCGGAGGACAGCGGCTCCGGCGTGCCGGGACCGTACCTCAGGATGAAGAGATGCGAGACGATCACCGACGCCGCTGCGGCAAGCCGGACGAGATTGAACGAATTCCGGTCCGACTGCAGCCTTTCGGAGAGAACCGCGCCGAACATCGGATTTCAGATCTCCAGGCCGAGGGGACATTTGGATGCGCCCTCCAAGCGGGGGTGTTCGCCGGAGAGCGCCTCCGCCCGGCGTGCAGGACACGACGGACATTCCAGCCGAAGTCACCACAACTACGGTAGGAATTGTGAAAGGAGCAAACGCCTCCGGCCGGGCATGGCCGGAGGCGCCTTGGAGGTTCACGAAGCCTTGACGAGGGGCCCAGCGAACATCTTGCCCGCGAGGAAGGGACTCCAATGCGGGGAAGAATTTCGAAGATCAGAAAGAGCGAAGAATCTGGACCGCGCCGTTGTAGAGGTTCTGATCCTGCGTCTGCAGCACAGTACCGGCCGGCTTGCCGAGCATACCGCCGGCATTGGTCGTGTAGGTACCGTTCAGGTTCTGATCGAGGCGGCTATAGGTGAACTGAGCCGACAAAGTCAGGTTGCGAACAGGCGTCCACGCAGTACGCGTACCGATCTGCGCGAGGGCTAGATCGAAATTACCCGTACCCGCGAAGGTACCCGCGCGCGCCGCCGCAGCAGATGACGAATTGAATCCTGGTCCGCCCGCACCCACGCCTTGGAAGGCAGCCAGCATCTGAGCATTACCGTCGCCGTAGGAGATCTGGCTGTAGTTGCCGAACACCGACGTGCGCCAAGCGGGATTCCAGTAGTGTTCATAGAACGCACTGATCTGCCAGGCTTCGCTCTGGATGATCTGGCCACCCGGAGCGAACACGCCGTCGAGCACGTAGCCGAAACCGACGGTGTCGCCGTTCACCTTATTATAGCGGCCGCCTCCGATGACGTCCGTCGTACCACCGAAGATGTACTTGGCCGCGCCTTTGCCGTACGACGCTTCGAGCTTCAAGCTGTCGCCCGTACCCGTTGGCAGATTCTTGAATTCGACGGCGCCGGTGACAGCGAAGCCATAGCTGTTGTTCGCGTGACCGGTGTTCTCGGTACCAGCATAAAAGCCAGGCGTGATCGTGTGCATCGCCGCACCGAGATGCAAGGTGCCCCAGGCCTGATCGAGGCGAAGATTGCCGACGACGTCCGGCATTTGATTGCCGCCGTACGAATTGCCAAGGAAGCTATTCGAGCTCGAACCGTAGAACGTGCCCGTGAAGGTGCTCGCGCCCGGACCGGTGATGAAGGTGTTGGTGTTCCACAGACCGGCGTTGCGGTACGGAGACGCGTTCTCAAGCGAGATCGTCCCCGAAACGCCGTTTCCGAACGAAGCGGTGTAAGCGATCTGCGCGATGCCGGTGGCATTGAACGAACCTGCATTGAAACCCGATGAGATAAAGGGACGCGACAGCGTCCACTGCGGGTCGAACTGAGAAACCGCCTTACCGAAAGTGAAACCCGCGAACTGGATGAACGCATAGTCGACCTCGGTGTAGCCACCGGCGATCGACTCACGGTTCTGCAGGAAGTCGAACTGGATGTTGGCATATGTACGGACGACACCGTAGTCCGTGGCCGTGCGCGTGTCGGTCGTGAGGTTGATACGCTCACGCGTGGTGTAGTTGTCCTTGGTCCAGAGGTTGTTGCCACCGGCACCGCCCTGCCAGAACGGCGTGTCGTAGGTGCCGCCGTTGAATGCGGTGTCGAGGCGAATTGCGCCTCCGATCTTGATGCAGGTGTCGGTCCCTGGGATGTAGTAGAAACCCGCGCCGTACAGCGAGCATACCTTCACATACTCGACCGCCTTCGCCTTCATCGGCAGATCGGCCGCCTGGGCCACGCTCAGGACGGCCAGGCTGGCCGCAGTCCCCAAGATAGTTGTCTTCAAGACACTCATTTTCATCTCTCCTTGTGCAGCGAGACTTTGCAGGTCAGCCCGCGAACGAGCAGTCCTGTTCAATCGATGCGCCCTACTCGAACGAGCGCTCATCACGCTCAGGCATTCCGCGCATTCGATAAGGAGGTGTCCCCCAAACTCCGCAACGAGATATGAATTCGCTCGCACTGCGAGAGCAACATCGTTTTGATAGTTGAGCGGCTTACAAACTATCTTTCCGTACGGCTGTGAGAAAAGAACAGCGCAGAAAAAGAATGATTTCTTCAAGCAATTCCATCAGACATCAACGCGACATGTAGTTCGTTCCACCCATATGTCCGTGCGATCACTGAACTACTCGCCAGCGGCGACGAGAAGCATTGCGCGCCCCAACCGTCGTCGCATCGTGATCAAACTGTCTGAGAGTTCCTGCAGCGACTGATCTTCCAACTCGCCGCACACATGCGTTTCGATCGCGCTCTTCGCCGAATCGAGAACTCTAAGACGCTGCTTGGCGAGCTCCGTGACGGCGAGCAGGACCAGGCGTTTGTCCTCTGTGGATTGCGAGCGCCGCAAGATCCCTTGCTCCTCGAGAATCTTCGACTGGGCCGACACGAAGGATCCGTCTACGTTCAGCAGCGCGGCGACATCGCGGACCGACACCCCCTCCCCTTCGCCGAGGCCGTCGACCGCCATGATCAGCAGCCATTGCGATCCGGTCACGCCGATACGCCGCCCCAAGAGGTCGGCAATCCGGTTGACGTATACGCCGATCGCCGTCAGGTCCCAGACCATTCGTCGACCGATATCGTCGTCGTTCTGGAGGGCATCTTGCAAGCTTTCCGGCATCCCGTCGAAGAGAGGTCTTGCGGTCTTCATGTGCTGCCCTCCTTGCGGAGGCGCACGCCGCACGCCGAAGTCGCGCTGCGGAGACAGCAATGGCATAACATGGACGGCGAAATTGGAGCGCGGGTCGCTAAGAGGTCGTGCGCATGCGCAGTGTGCGCCGCAGCCTTGAGAGATAGCATGACAAATACCTGATGAAGTCGATCGGAGACGCCAGCGGCGCCTGACGGAATTCGCTCAGACGAATAATTTCGGAGGAGGACTATCTGGACCAGCGACGCTAACGATGTGCAAGACGGTCGTCAGAACGATCATCGGCGCAGGTTCCAAGGCATGCGAGATCTTGGCGATGTTGGGGGCGATCGCACCGGCGCACGTAGGGCAGTGATCGCATGCCGTCAACATCAACTTGTTCTTCTCGGTGCCTCCGTCGGATATGGTGACGACGGTCGACTGAGATACCGAAAAGGTATGCTCGCAGTCGAAATGATGGAGAAGACCGGTCAAAAGATACGCGAACGCGACGAATACCAATACGCCGCGACGCAAAACATGCGTAGCTCTCATCGGATTCGATCGTGTGATTTCAATTCGCATGTGCTTCGCATAACAAAACGATCAGGCAAGGCAAAGTATAAATCGAGTCCTCGGTCGATGCGCGCCCTGCTGTTTAACACGATCATCTGCTGCCATCGCGCATTAGCGCATCGGAATTCAAAGAGTTTTCGCAACATTTGATCGTGAGCGGTATCCACGTCGATCTGCATCATCCTTTTCGAAACAATCTCGGACCATTGAGCGTTCAAGTGCGTCACATTGTCAAAGGAGTGAGTGGATGACAGATTTCGTAGTCGCAGCAGTCGAGCGCGCGGGCGCGATCGGAGTCTTCTTCCTGATGCTCATCGAAAATCTCTTTCCGCCGATACCGTCCGAACTCGTCATGCCGCTCGCCGGGTTCGTCGCATCACGCGGACAACTCGGACTGGCTACCGTCATCGCCGCCGGAATTGCCGGGTCGGTCCTCGGCACGCTCTTCTGGTATGTCGTCGGCCGTTGGCTGGGCGAGACACGCCTGAAGGGCTTTGCGGCCAGACACGGCAGGTGGCTGACCCTCAGTCCTGAAGACATCGACCGCGCCAATTCCTGGTTCGTCCGCCACGGTGCGGCAGCCCTGATACTCGGTCGACTGGTGCCGGGAGTACGGACGCTCATCTCGGTGCCGGCAGGAATCTTCCGCGTGTCGCCGCTCTGTTTTCTACTGCTCTCCACGATCGGTTCGGCGGTCTGGACGGGTGCCCTCGCCTATGCCGGCTTCGTCTTCGGCGCAAACTACGGGAAGATCACCGGCATCGTCGAGCCGATCGGCACCGGCATCTTCATCGTCGCGATCACGATCTACCTGTTTCGCGTCGCCACCTTCAAGGCGCAGACGAACTGAAGCGCTATGCTGACGGCTGCCGATGTTGCAGATACACCATGATGAAATTGGATGATTTCATCCCACGCCTCATGTTTGCAGTGTGCGCCGGCGACAGGACGACGCGCGCCATCGGTACGGCCGTCATCTACATTTCACTCGCGCACATCGCTTGTCGGCCGACGTGTCCCCTCGAACTTCATTCGATCCGGAGCCGAACATGGACTCTCCCCTCTGCGAGGCTTGCGATGTTCCCATGAAGAAGGAAGGTATTCGCCCCCTGCGGCCAGGCTACGACGCTCACGTATACAGGTGTCCGGATTGCGGCCTGCGACGGGAGGTGCCTCGCGACACGCGCTTCGCGAGCGACGAGGAGCGTTAGCGCCTCGTTCGGCTCCGATGCGACGCATCCCGGGTTTCACCTTGCTTTCCTGTCGGTGGCTGTGGTCCGCGCGGCCTGAGCCTTGCGCTCCGTGCATTCGGAGCGCTGCACCTCGTAGCCGGTGCGCCACGGATGCGGCCCCGTCCGATAGACGAGCATCTCGCCTCCGCACTTCTTGCAGACGTCCGTCATCACATGCCCACCCGCCGCGGGGCGGCCACGCACCGGCGCCCTGCCGACATCGCCGCAGGCACCACCACGACTCTCAACTCTCCCCCTCCGCCCGCAGGACTTCGGCGAGCCGCGGCCGCTTGCGGCACAGATAGGTGGTGCGGCGCTGATTGTGACCGATGTTGCGAGCCATCCGTTCGCAGGTGAAGCCGGCACGGTCTAGCACCAGTCGGATCTCCGCCTCGTCGTAGGTCGTCAGACCGAGCTCTTGCCTCAGCTTGCGATAGGGCGAGATGGCGGTCTTCGCCAGGCCGATCACAGCGGCTCCGAAGAACCGCTCCTTCCTCGCGAGGGTCAGGAGCGCGTAGGCGTCGGACACGGCACCGCCTTCTCCGGAGACGATGTCGCCCAGCACCAGCTTGCCGTCCGCCTTGAGGAGACGATCGAAGCTTGCCAAGGTCTTCCGCATCTCGTCCGCCGCCAGGTATTGGGCGACGGAATGCATGACGACGACGTCGAACGAGGCGTCCGGAAAGAGGTCGAGCTCTTCCGGAGCCAACACCATGATCTTCGGATGATTGGGAAACCGACCCTGAAGCTCTTCCCGCACCGAGAATGCGGCATCGCAGAGAATGAGCTGAGCGGCCTTGTCCATCATCTCATGCACCGCAAAATTCTTGCCGCACCCAAAATCCAAGACGGCGCTGCCCTCAGGCAGGTACGCGGCGATATCGCGGGTGACGAGCTGGTCGTGGACGATCTTGTGCCTTTGGTTCACGTAGATGTGGTGGTCGGTGTTCCAGAAGCCGACCCAATCGAGCTTTTGCAAGCGATGTTCCTTTGAGCGATCGTCACCTCCCGACGTTGCGGCGAGGTCGATCCGGTCCGAATGACGAGATGGAAGCTCTGCCCTCGCCGCGGCGCGCACGTGGACGCGCTTGTCGGCGGCTCCCGAAAAGAACGGGACCGGCAGCCTTCATGAATGGTGGGAACGCTGGGGCATCCGCTCCAGCGGCACCATCACGCGCGGAGGAAAGGTCTCGGAGGACGCTCGAAGGAAGGCATGGTGCCGCTGGATGCCGCGCTCACGACCGTCATCGCCGTCGAGAGCGGCGGCGCCGACGGAAGAACGGGTGTCGATGGGGGCAAATGTGATGCGACATGCGAATGATCGGCAGGATCATGACGATCCGCCTGGCCGACATCGTGCTGTACGTGAGACGAGATCGTCACGACGACCTTTTGATCACCGTCCGGATCAGCGGAGATCAGGACCTGAGGCTCGCCTTGAACCGCGGTCAGGCCATGGTGCGAATGGCTTTCGCTCCCGATGGGCGGACGCTGCAGACCGACGATCATCGCGAAGACGAGCGCGATGCGGAGCCATATCTGCAGAGTCGGAATTGACATCGAGTGGCGCAGTGTCCCGTTGGCCGTCACCGACCAGTGTAGCAAATGCGCGGCCAAATAGTGGCGCCACGTCTCGTATCTCATCATTCGCCGTCTCGGTGCGAGATAACCTTGGCGGCGCGGTCGCCCGACTTCGCCTCTCGACGACGGCGGTCCGCCAAAATCTGGCGGCGTCTATGGTCGGTCATTTTGCGCCAGGAACGGATCTCCTCCGTTGTCCGCCAGCATCCGACGCACATGTCCTTTCGCCGGTCGAATTTGCAGACATCCACGCACGGGGATTCGATTGCCATCTTCGGAGCCTGTCGTCGTCTACACGCGACCGTCGAGATAAGAACGCGCCGCGTCCACGGCGGGACGACACGCCGGCGCGGCATCGTCGGCGACCTGTTCCGGAGACCTGCGCTTGAGCCAGAGGTCGACCGCGATGCCGACCGCCCACCGCGGATCGTCCTGGACGCGCCGCACGACGACCGGCAGCGCCGCCGTCGTGCACGACTTCACCTGAGCAATGATCGCGGTCGGAACACGCGCCTTCGCAAGTCGATCTGTGAGTTCGGTCTGCAGCGGATCGAGAACCAGCGCTCGAACGAAAAGATAGATGAGACTCTCAAGCATTTTACACCGGCATCGCGCTCATATGATGCGATCCGACATCACGTGAGCCGCCGATCGCCACGCCAGAGGGGCCCGGACCATCCTCGACCGCTAGATAGGATTCAAAATGGGATCCGTCAAATGAACGTTGGACGTCGCTTGGATCACCTGCATGAATTCACAACGTACGCGCAACGGCCCAACGGTGCTATCGGTCGCCGTCGATCTCGGCGGCCATCAGCGTCTCGAACAACAACTTCAACACCGCCGCTGCCGATACCGAAGCCTTCGCCCGATAACCGTCCGCCTTGAATGCATCGCAGTAGTCGACGATGGAGCGCACCACGATGAATTCGATGTTGTTGGTGTAGGCGGCGTCACGTAGTCCGACCGCCTCCATCTCGATCGCGAGGGCGCCGAATTTGTCGCGGATCGCGTCGCGCACGACCGGATCCTTCAGAAGCGTATCGCCGGCAGCGATCACACCGGTGTGCACGATCGGCCTGTTCCCTTCCCTCCTCGCATCATCCGGGTGGTCGAGGACATTTCCGTCGTGGTCGTGCAGCACGTCGGTATCGGGGTTCGGACCGACTTCGTTTAGCGCGGCCATCGCAGGCGCCACCGCGCCTCTCCAATCGTCAGAGAACCCCGTCGCGTTTTTCGTCAGGGACTCGGCTGCCGAGATCCAAGCGTGGCTTGCCCGCTGCGGATCGTCTCGCGTTTCGATGCTCTTGTCAGCAAGCAGCTTGAAATGATCGTGCTCGACGACCTTCGACGATATCACGACGTCGCCGAGCCGCACATGCCGCTCGCTCTTCTCCGGCATCGGGCATCCGCCCGCGATCCCAACGAATGCAGCGTACCTGACGTCGAACGACCTGAGGAGATTGGACGCCAACACCGCTGCACGAACGTTGCCTTGTCCGGTGACACCGTAGACGATGTTGAAAGGACGGTCGCGGATTTTGACCGTCACCAGTCGGTAAAGATTATTGTCACCCTTGACCTTGTATGGAATGCCCTGACCGAACACGTGCTCGACGGCTTCGCGTTCGATGGACAAGGCCGTGATGATCGCCAGATCGACTTTGAGTTTCGGCGTGGTGGACAACGGCGCGTACCCTTCGAATTGCGTCTGCTCGAACGCGGTTATGAAACGGTGATCCATGCTGAGTTCGCTGAGCGCGTCCGGCGGCGCTTCCTCGATCTCCCGCAGGATGCCGAAATCCATGCAAGCCTTCTGCAGGATGTCGTAACGAATGTCATCTTGCGGACGTTGCGTCGGAAGTCCGGCAGGATTCGACAGGACCACCAGTCCCTGGATCATCGCAGCGGACGGATCCAGGGAGTAGCTGGTGAAATACTCGCGGTTGATGAGGTCGTGCAGACGGTTCACCACGATGATATTCGCAGCCGGCCCGAGGTCGAGCAGTTCGAGCACATGCGGAACGATCCAGGCTTTCTTTCCGAGCCGCTCCTCGACCTCGAGCCACCGCCTTTCGAACACCGGTTCGGTGATACGGCCGGCACAGTGCGCGTGCAGTCCCCTGATCGCCGAGGGCAAGGCCGCCGACCAACCTCGCGCGATATCACCGCCGGCACTCCGCTGTCGACGATGCCACCCGATGTCGTGCGCCTCCGCTGCGAGATAGGCGGCGTGCTGCGGTGACCCGACCGGATACTGCGGCATCTTTTCGAAACGAAACTCCTCGATCGAGGATCCGCTTCCGACCAGAGCGAAGCGCTGAGAGACGAAAGGGCTGTCCAGAAAAGGCTTGAGGACGGTGGCAGCGATCGGACTTTCGTAGAACGACGACGCAGGAACGAGAATCCGGGAGCCCACCATCACGGCGAAGCGCGTCGCCAAATTCATTTCATTCAACGCGCGACGACTCCGGGCGACGGAGCCCCGCTCTTCCAGGAAGTGTACATCGAAGAAATGCAGGAAAATGGGGCGCGGGCGAACGCTCGCCGGCTTTAGAACTGAGGAAACCTGAGTTGCGCCGTCGCGTGCCGACATGACTGTTCGTACATCCGGACAAGCCGAGGTATGTCGCCGTTCAGCGCGATCGCGCCCCAAGCGGTCAATTCGTCGGCGTACTGGGAGGGAATTTCACTTAGGAGGAAGATCTTCTTGCGAGAGGAAAAAGCAACGCTGATCTCGGCGAAGGTGTTCGCGCCGACATACCCGTAAATGCCATTCTTATCGAAATTTGCAACCAGAACGGCGTAGGTTCTGGGATCCTTGATTTTGTTGATGTGCGCGACGGAAACCGCCTTCTTGAAGGCCAGGTAGGATCCGGTATCGTAGAGCTTGAATTCGCCGTCCACATCGTCCGGAACGACGGCCCGAACGTTCAGTGTGTCGAGTTGGTCCTTGATCATGCGGATCTGCGTGGTGAAGGCCATACTACCGCACACGACGACGCGCTTCGCCGCAAAGTGATCTGCGGTCGGTAAGTCGTCATGGCGGAGCGAGACCACGCTCGACATCGAACATCTTTCCGCTGCCCTTGGAGAACAGCCACTCGAATTGGGTCGATCCCTGGAATCGTAACACGAACTCGTCGGGCGCGACCACGCACCACTCAGGGATGTGAACAGGAAGGTCCACAGGATATTCAGAGAAATATACCGGCTGCCGCCGCTGCACGACCCGCCCTATCTCATAGCAGGTCGTCCTCCCGACATATCCGCCAGGCGCGGCCACGTAGACGGCATGTGCCGAAAAGATGCGCTCCAACGTGGAACTCTGGATCTCTTGATCGCTGCTGGACGCATCGTCGGTCGCGAAACGCACGAACTCGACGCCATCGACGATCTCAGATCCCGACGGCGATACGATATCGAAACCCGACGCGGCAAAAGTTTCGAGGACGTCGAGCACGCCTCCGTACCGCTCACGCCTGAAACTGCCAATGATCGCGATTCGCGCAGACATTGTGGCCCCCCTACGCCACGATGTCCGATTCTCGCCTCGCACGCACTTCAGTCTTTCGGCTGCTTGTCCGCAGCGGGTTTGGACGATTTGGACCGAAGCTCGCGCTTCATGGCCATTTCGATCCACTCCCACGATTTCATGCCGCGGACCTCGGCCACTTTCTGCGCGGCATCCAGGACTTCCGGCAGCACGTAGATCAGCGTCGGCACGCGACCATCTCGTCGGACCGATGCCTTTCTGCCGCTCTTTATCGCCTTCGCCATCGTGGACCGATCATCAGTAATCGCGACGGATAGTAGCGATGCGCATCACCGGTCAGAATAGGCATTTGCGATAAAGTTGTTGAATAATCCGACTGCAAAAATTAGATATCTAAATTTGGCTTTTTCCATTGACATAATAGGTTTTTTCTGATCTAAGAACACTCGCCTTCGGGCGCCTCCACCGATACGCTTTCGCGACCATTCGTTGCTCCCTCCCTGGACGATCGCACGCGCATGAAACGCGATCGATCCGTCGCGTCCCCATGTCCCGAACTATGCGAGGATGAATGCAGACGACGAAGCCCTCCCTCTTCATCGGTTACAGCTCCGAGCGTGCCATCCCTGTCAGGTCCCACCTCCACCGCGACTTCCTGGTACAGACGACCTTCGACGGCGCGGTGCGCCGCATCGAATTCCACCCCAGCCTCCGCATCGACGACACCATCCAGCGCATCGATGCGTTGATCGTCGACAGCGACTACGGGCGCCACGCCATCGACCTCGTCGAGGACCGGCCGCCGTGCGATCCGACTGCGGAAGGCCTCATGCACCTCGCTTTCGCGGAGGGATGCACGGGCATCATGACCGTCACCTCCGCCGACATCAGGCGCGAGCCGCGCTTCACATCGGCGCGCGCGGTCTGGCGTCGTCGCGCCGACAATCTGCATGTCGACGACCGCGAAGCCGTGCTCGGCGCCCTCGAACGCGAAGGGCCGCTGCAATTGCGAGCTCTGTCGGGCCTCATCCACACGCGGCGCGGTCTTGAGGCCGTTATCCATACGATGGCCTGCGAGGGGTCCGTCGTGATCGACCTCAGCGAGCCCCTCGACGACCGTGCCGTCGTGCGAGCGGGTATGCGACCAATGGGCAAGTTCGGCCGTCTCGCCTACGGGACCTGACCTCCCGCTCTTTGCGCATCCATCCCCCGGCGGCATCGAAACCTCGCGTGGTCGGGGCCCAACCAGACCCCGCAGTCGTCGGTCATTCGAACCATTCGCTGGCATCAATTTCAGCACAATTCGCTCCGTCGAAGCCACGCCCTCGGAATCAAACCGCGGACGTCCCTGAGAACATGAGATCGACTTGTTGCTCACGGTCGAAGTCTGACGCTTCCGAATATTCCTGACACAGCGACACGGAGCGCTTGATGGCCTACGCATCTCCTCGTCAACGCGAATTTTTCATCGGAGCCAAAACACACGGACAAGCGGTTCCGGTCGAAGGCGTCGTTCGCGACGCCCTCATCCTGCTTTCGCTCGATCCTGACGTGCTCGATATCGGCCACATGAACTCGGTAGAAGTCGATGGCCACAGACACTGGATCGATGCCATCACCGTGACCAGACAGGGCGGCGGCGTTCGCTTGTTCGGGCTCGCCAATCGAAATGACGATCCTCCGCTAAAGCGCATTGCATCGCTCTGCGGCATGGACATCGAGATCGTCGAAGTCGGCCAGGTGACCGCCGAACCGCGCCTTGCGTCGGCGCGCGAGATCTGGTCGCAGCGGCACATACAGATGCCTTGCTCGATGCGTCGCGCCATCGCACGCGCACTGTTCGATGACGGTCCACTGACGTTGCACCAGCTTTGCAGTTACGTGCCCGGTCCACGCGAACCCGAGAGTGCGGTCATGTCGATGCTCTGCTCTGGCGAGATCGAGCTTGCTCGGGCTTTGCAGCCTTCGGACACCTTCGGCGGCGCCACCCTGATCCGGAGCCGCGGATGACTGAGTGGGAGAGCCAGGACGATCTTTCGTTGCCGGTGGTGGAGAGCGGCAGCAAGCCCCTGTTGGCAAAGTCGCCGGACGCCGTGGCACGCCTCGCCGCAGCGGCTATCGAAGCGGTCGTAACGCCCGAATTCACGCGCAGAATCGATCGTGACGACGTCCTCGCAGTCGTCGCGCTCGTCCCCAACGACGAATGGCTTCAGCCGATCACGAAAGCCTGGAAAGCCCGGTTCCGGTCGTGGGTGGTAGTCACACGTGAGCGAAGCGGGTATTCGCGAACTGCGGACAGTGGCGGTAGCGAAGTGGCGCGCGCACTCTCGCTAGGCAAGTCCGTGCTCGGAGTTGCGGAAGAAGCGGACATGCTGCCGCGCGCACTGACGACGAACGCTGACTTCGTCGTCGAGCTCCGGCTCGACGCGTCGATCATACGCCGCGCCATCGAACGCTTCACCAACCGGAAGACGCCGGAGCCGTCCGGCGAATACCGGAAGCTCGACATCTGCGTCGCAGCGTCGGCCTTCCGCCCTTCGTGGTCGCCGCGACAAATCCTCAGACGCATTGACAGCGCGGCGTGCGCGTCCTCGCCCCCTCCTGATGCGAAGGACCTTCAGCGGCTCGAGGACGCACATCAATACGGTGAAGCACAGACGTGGGCGCTCCAGTTGGTCGAACAAGTCGGCGCATGGCGCCGGAACGAGCTCGACTGGTCCGAGGTCCAGAACACCTGCCTGTTCTACGGCCCGCCCGGAACCGGGAAAACCACGCTGGCGCAAATCGTCGCCGCTGCGCTCAAAATCGACAACTTTGTGCCTGGATCGATGGCCGCTTGCTTCTCCGGCGGCAGCTCAGAACTCGGCAAAGCAATGAAGATCGCGCGCGACATCAATCGCACGTCTCCGGAGGCAGTGATCCATTGGGACGAACTGGAGGCGCTTCCGCGGCGAGATCGACTCGACGGACGTGCTCATTCGTATTGGGGCCCATGGGTAACCGGGATGATGTTGGACATAGAGGCAGCGGCCCGCGAGCCCGGGAAAATCATACTGGCCAGCACAAATTACGTCGAGCAAGTCGATCCCGCCCTGCGGCGCCCGGGCCGTTTCGGTCGTAGCATTTACATCGGTCACCCGGACGAGCAAGGCATCGAAGCGATTGCGCGGCATCATCTGCGTGGCGAGCTTCCCGGTGCCAATCTCTCGCAGTTCGCGCTTATCTGCCTCAATCGGACTGCTGCAGAAATCGCGGCGACCGTCAAAGACGCCCGCCGTCTAGCCAGGACCGCTGGCCGGGACTTGACGCTCGATGATCTAATCAATGCTGCGTTGGGCGAGAAGGATGCTGATCCCACCGAGCTCTGGCGGACGTGCATTCACGAAGCGGGGCATGCCGCACTCGGCGTTATTCTCGGCATCGGGGTACTGAAGTCGGTGAAAGCGTCGATGAAGGGCGGATCGAGCGGCACCACCGCGTTCGAGACGACCGCATCGATCGACACCCTCGACGTTATCGAGCGAAGGGTCGTCCTCCTGCTCGCTGGCCGCTCTGCCGAGTGCGTCTTCTTCGGCGAACCCGGGGCTGGCGCATCGGGTTCCGATGACAGCGATCTTGCCAAGGCCACAAAACTTTTGGCACTGGCCCAGATGACGGGCCTCGGTGAAACGATCGTGTACACCGGCAGTGCCGATGATGCCCTCGCCGCGGTCAGGCTCAATCCCGCTCTCCGGGCCAAGGTTGAGCGCCACTTGCGCTATCTCGAACAATCAACGGTCTCGCTGGTTCGCGCTCATAGAGCCCCTATCGAAGATATCGCACGGCAACTTGCCGAGCGTCGTCACCTCACCGGCGACCAAGTTCGCAGCTTGATTTTCACTCACGACACCGAAGGAGGCTGAATGATCCGAGTCACGGTCGAACTTCTACCAGGCGGCTACGACAACATCACCCGACGCACGATCGCGATGATGCATGTCGGCAACATGTCCAACTTGGCTCCTCGAAGCGACTACGACGTCATGTTGATGGAAGCCGCGAACAGCCTGGCCAGTACGCCATCGCGGACAGCAGCATGGACGCTGCGAGATCACGACCGACACCAGTCGGTCTGGATGCTGATCCGGGCGGCGCTCGCGGAATATGAAGGCGCCGATTTCGAGGAGCTATAGCGCAATCGTTCGGCATATCGTGTGGATTCACTTCACACGATATGCCGAACGGCTTTTATTATTGTCGTTTAGCAATCGAGTCCTTGAAAGTCGTCCGCGAGCGATCACCACGAGGTGTGCGTTCGCGTCGAAAACGGCGCCAATCACGCTCCGAAGGGCAAAAAAGATTCGAGAGAATTTTATGAATCGGCATCTTTCTTGTCCGCCAAATACCGCGGCCGAGATGCAACAGAGCCTATGATTCAGCTGGTTCGCGCGATTCCGCCATGCCCGTAATCGCACGTCCAGCAACGCACCAGGCAAATTAGCGCGGCCAAAATTTTGTGTTGCTGCGCATATTCTCGACGATCATGTTGATGACGCCGGCGCAAAAAGCTCGGCCTAGTAGCAACACAGCGCGGCCGAAGAGCAACACGGCCGAAGGAGAGAAGACATGCACAAGTCCAGAAATGCGAAAGCCCAACCACCCTGGCCGGTGGTTGGGCTTTCTTAAGCAATCAAGTGAGCTAGGAAACTCACTCTCTCGACCAACGAGAGAGACACTGCCAGCTCCACGGCAGTGATGCAAGCGCTGTTTCCGCGCCTCTCCTGATTTCACATCCCCATGGTTAGCAATCGCCGGACAACATTGTCCGGCAACGCTACCGGCTTGCCCGACGCATCCAGCGTTGGCCCCGGCGCGTCGGCATCGCCGACGCGCTCCCATCGACATCACCCGAGTAGCAGCGCTTTCCGCGCCACGACGGCGCTCGCGCCAAAACAGGAACAGCGACATGAATACCATTGTGCATCCCGATCCGGCCGCATTCTACACGGCACTGGAATGGGCCGAATACATCACGACGGACGCCTCGAGCGACATTACGGCGATCTCGTCCGCTTACGGATCGTCCGACCACGAACGTGAGATCATCCAGGACGAACTCATGAACTACGCCGGCTGGATGTCGGGCAAGTTCAGCTTCAACCGCAGTGTCGTCATCGATCTCCTGCTTCGCGTCGCCCAGCACGCCTGCGCCGATGCTGGCGCGGGCCGCCTCCACTGACGCCTAAGCGACCGGGGTGCGGAGCATTCCGGTCGACTCTCCTCGAGATCAGGAACATCAAATGACAACTCACGCAGTCTTCAACGGCGTGGGCTTCGCCGCCCACGATCCAGATATTTGGTACCCCGTAGGACAAAGTCTGGGCACCCGCGCCACGGCCTGGCGATCCCGCTTCGCCACGACGGGCTTTCTCGTCGAACCCGATGCCGACGGCAACGATCGCGTCATCAATTTCGAGAGCCGTATCGAAAAATACGCCATCGAAGCTTTGGCAATGGATCCCTCTATCGCGACCGTCATCGAACAGGCTCCTTGCGTCGAGTATTACGACCACAACGGCGAGTGGCACCGTCACACCTTCGACTGCCTCGCGATCGGCACGGACGGCCTTCGCACCGCCGGAGCCATCAAGCACAGCAAGCGCGCGGCGAAGAGCGGCATCTATGAGACTGTCCGGTCTATTGCCGCACAGATCGACCGCTCGATCGCGGATCGGGTCGTGGTGATGACCGAACTCGACTTCTCGTCCGCGGAGCGGGCGAACGCGGAGCTTGTCCATGAAGTGCGACGTCATCCCGTGCCGGCACACGATGCCCTGGTTCGTGGCGTCGTGGCGGAAATCATTGGATCGGTGACCGTCCGCACGATCGCGGATGCATCCGGCCTCCCCGCCGCGGACGGCTTTCGTGCCGTCGTCCGCGCGCTCGCCGACGGCGTGCTTCGCCTCTCCTCCCCGGGCTCTCGCATTGACCACGAAACGCGCGTCCGCCGCGCCTGACCAATCAAGGAAATTACAATGTCAAAAGCCAACGAAGTGATCCGCTACGATCTAGGTCCTCTCGACCGGATCATCATCAACGACATCGCGTCGGGTCTCCGCGAATTCCGCGTCGTATCCGGCGACGATCACGGCTACGTGCTGACCGCTGCATCCGGCCGGGACAATCGCTGTGAGGAATTCAGTCACGCCGACATCCATGCGCTCGTCAAGGCCGACCGCTTCAGTCACGACCCGCGCTGGTACGACGAGAAGAAATCGATGGTTCGCGTCAGGCACGGTAACATCAACCTCTTCGATCTGACGGAGACCGAGCAACGTCAGATCCTCAAACGTCACGAAATCGTCGAGCTGCTGCTCGCCGCGGAGAAGGCCGACAAGAATTTCAAGCGTACCGACGAATATCTCGGCGAGGTGCGCACGATCATCGGCGGCACGCTGCTTCAACGCAATCAGGCCCGCGCAGCGGGCGACAAAAAAGAACGCTGCGACCAGGACTTCACGATGGCCGGAATGCCGTCCACCCGCACGATGCGGCGCTGGCTCCGGATGTACGAAGAATCGGGTTGCGACGTGCTGTCCCTACGGGACGGCCATCATCGCAGCGGCAACAACTATTCCAACCTCGCCCCGACGATCCTTGCCCTCATGGAGAAGCACGCCGCAGGATACGCCGACCGTCGCCGCCCGACGATTCATCGACAATATGAGGCAATGGCCCGCGAACTCCGCGAAATCAACGGTTCCCGCGAGAGCGGTGCGGCGCCTCTCGTCATGCCCAGCCCGACCACCTTCCGAAAAGTCGTGAAATCAATTCCGGCTTTCGACATCCACGCCGGCAGGTTCGGCATCGAGGCCGCCAAGAAGAAATTCGCCATTGTCGGCGCTGGACTGGAAAGCGTGCGCGCTTTCCAGCGCATGCTGGCGGACGGGCACAAAATGCAGATCGTGACGATCTCGGAGGAGAACGGAAAGGAGGTCAAAAAGCGTCTTATGCTGCACTGTGCGATCGATGCCGCCACCCGCTGCGTGACCGCCGTCAAGTTGTCGGAGACCGAAAACAAGAAAACCGCCGTGCCGTTGTTGCGCATGGCGGTTTCGGACAAATCACGTTTTGCCGAGGCGGCCAACTGCAGCAGCACCTGGCCCATGACGGCCCGCCCCGTCTCCGTTCACACCGACAGCGGCAGCGCCTGGATCTCCACCGAGTTCCGCACCGCCGTTGCCAATCTTCGCGCAACCGCCGAGGTCGCAGCGGTAGGCGTCCCCTGGATGCGCTCACACGCCGAGCGTTTTTTCGGCACGCTCGACCGTTGCCTGCTGCCCTCCTTCAGCGGTCGCACCTTCGGCTCGATCCAAGAGAAGGGCGACGATGACCCCACGAAGTCCTGCAGCCTCCTCGACGACGAGTTGGGAAAAGCCATCGTCAGGTACATCGTCGATGTCTACCACCACACACCCCATGCTGGCCTGCTCGGGCTCACGCCCTTCCAAAAGTGGACCGAACTGGTCGATCGGTACGGCGTGCTCCCGCCGCCCGGTAAGCACGAAATCCGCAATATCTTCGGACTGCGTCTCGAGCGCTCGCTTGATCAGCGAGGTATCCGCGTCGCAGGCGTCCACTATCAGTCCCTCAAACTGCAAGAACATCGCCGCATCGTCGGAGATACCACGGTGAACGTCATGTTCGACCCGGAGGACATCGGCGCCGTCAGCGCATGGCTCGGCGATGGGTGGGTCACCGTGCCCGCGGTCCATTACGACACGTTCGCGGGCGTTCACCTCGACGACTGGGTCGAGGCGGCACGCGACCTGCGCCGACGCAATCTGTTGAGCGCCGCACTGACGCAGAACCTCGTCGATGAAGCACTGCGCGACATCGCCGCCTTGGGCAATGCCGCCATCGCCCGCGGCAACATCAACGGCATCACGACGACTGCCGAAGAGCTCGCGCGCGCCGAACGCGAGACCCTGTTCGGCTTCGACATCGCCGATGTCGATGCAATTGCAGAAGGCGGTGTGACCGCCAATCGCGACGAGAACGGCAACCGCGACCGGTTCGCCAACGCCATCGCGGTCAGGGGCGCCCTGTTGGGACCATTTCCTAACGATGCCGCCGAGGGCAACACCACGGCGTCCCCCGTCTCAACCACCCCCAACCGCAAGCCCAACATCAAGCTCGAGGACTAACCTATGAACCACCATGACAACGATCCCATCAAGCGTATGCAGGCCGCACTTCCAGCCGAAATGTCGATCGAACTGAACACCATCGCGCATCTCAAGCGGAAGTACGTCGCGACCGACCGCGACGGCACCCTCGCCGCCGAAGTCAACAAACTGCTCAATGATGCCGTCCAGCCGCTCGACCCGGCTCTGCCACCTTCGCTAGAGAACCGCTCGGTTCCTCGCGGCCTGGCCCTCATCGGCCCGACCGGCGTCGGCAAGACTACAGCGTTGAAACGCCTGTTCAGCAAGCATGCCGCGTTCACGGGATATCGCGACGTATCTTCCGGCTCACCGCTGATCCTGTTCTCCGCACCCAGCCCCTGCACGGTCATCCAACTCGGTCGCCGCCTGCTCTTCGCAAGCGGGTACCCTCTCGAACGCGACCTTCCCGCGCACCGTCTCTTCGAACTCGCCGGCAAACGCCTGAACTCAACGGGCAAGATCGTGCTCGCCATCGAGGAATTCCAGCACGTGGTCCACAACGTCCCCGTGAAAGATCAGCAACTGGTGGCGGACATCCTCAAGGCGCTGATGGAGATCGAGCGCATCACCGTCATCATCAGTGGCATCGAGACCCTCAAACCGTTCCTCGCTCTTGATCCGCAACTCGATCGTCGGCTCACCAAGGTCTATTTCGATCGTCTCGAACCGGGCGATCACGACCTGATCCACGGCACGCTGTGCAGCTACGCCGCAGAATCCAACATCGAGGTCGATCACGCGGAAGCCCGAGCCAAAGCGCTGGTCCCTCGTCTCAGCCATGCTTCCCGCTACGCGTTCGGGCTCGCCGTAGAGAACATCATCAAGGCCATCGCCCGCTGCAAGCAGGACGGCGGCAACGTGCTCAGGGTGGAACACTTCGCGACAGTCTACGCCGCCGCAAGCGGCAAAGGTGCAAGCGAGAACCCCTTCATCGTCGATCGCTGGCACGAAGTGAAGGTTCCGACCTCCGACAACAACTTGCAGAACGGACCTCCGCCGCCGGCAACCAAAAAGAGCAGGAAATCCTGATCGCCTGCTCCGTTCACAACCGGCGCCTCATCAGCGCCGGTTCTCCTCATCGAGAGGTATCCGAATGACTGCACTTCAATTGACCATCAAGACGGGATCCAACGAGACGCCAACGTCGTATGCCTCTCGTCTTGCCGCCCGGAACTGCGTCAGCGCCAGGGTGCTGGCTCAAGACTTTCTTTTCAGCTTTCAATCCGTTGTCGATGGCGAACACGACGAAATTCGACGCCTCGCCGATCTGGGCGGAGTTGCCGCCGAGCCGCTCATCGAGCATGCCGTCGTGAAGACCGACTCCGGATTCTCGCTCCGCGGACAGCAACTCACGAAGCCGACGATCCGACGGGCCCGCGTGGTCGGCTGCCCATTCTGCCTGGCAAGTGACATCCGGGGTTCCGATCTTCCGCCGGCTATCGCTGTTCACGGCCGATCCGAGTGGAACGTCGCTTCAATTCGATCCTGCCGGCAACACCGTGCATCGTTGGTCACCTTGGCCGATGCTCTCACGCCCGGCAATTTGCATGACTTCACCCGTAACGTCGCACCCACCGTCACCGACATCGCGAAGCTCGAAGATCGAGCCGTGATGCGAGAGCCGTCCGGGCTCGAGACCTATCTGCTCGATCGCCTCGACGGCCACGCAAACCATCCGTTCCTGGACCGCCTGCCGTTCTACGTGGCAGCATGGACCACGGAGATCGTCGGTGCCGTCGTGGAATTCGGAAAGAAAGTGAAGCTCGACGAGCTCACGGAAGATCAACGGCATTGCGCCGGCGACGCAGGGTTCCGCTTCATGCGCGACGGCGCCGCTGGCCTTGAGCGCTGCATGTCGGAACTCAAGCGCAACCATACGTACAAAGGACCAACGTCCTCCGATGGGCCGCAAGCCGTCTACGGAAAGCTGTACATGACCTTTGCGCAGGGCCTTCACGGGCCCGACTACGACCCTGTCCGCGAAGTCATGCGCACGCACATCCTCGAAAACTTTGCCTTGGGACCTGATGACGAGGTTTTCGGTAAGCCTGTCGAACAGCGTCGACTGCACTCAATTCGGACCGCCGCCAAATCGTATCAGATGCATCAGAAGCGGCTCCGAAAACTCGTTCTGGCAGAATGCGGTGTTGAAGATCAGGCGGACAAGGCAGACCGGGACATCCTTTTCGACGCAGCGCTCGCCGAACGTATATTCCTCCGCGAGGCATCCCTTTTGACGCTCAAGGAGGTTGAGAACTACCTCAACGCTCCGCGCCCACTCGCCAGCTCGCTGTCCGACGCAGGGCTCATCCGCCGTCACGCAGTCGGGGAAGGCACGACCGATCGCTACCTTAAGTCGGAGCTCGATCAGCTTATTTCCTCAATGTATGCGAAGGCTGTGGCCGTGGCAGTGCCAGGGCCGGAAATGTGCAGCGTATCCGAAGCCGCCAAGCGCACCAACTGCACCACGGTGGAAGTCGTTCGCCTCATCCGCGACGGTGGTCTGGATCGCGTCCAACACGTTCATGGCAAAACGTCCGGCATCCTGGATCTGCTCGTCGACGTCGAGGAGGTCCGGTTGCGCACACGGCTGCCGGAACTGGACGGCCTTCTGCCGCTCGATGCGGCTCGCCTCCTTCGGACAAATCAGGATGTGGTCAAGAAACTCATCAAATTGGGTGAATTGCAGACCATCACCCAGAAACATCCGATCAAGCGGAATCCGATAAACATCGTACAAACCGAGGAGATCAAGCGCTTCCAGCGCCAGTACGTCTCCCTCTTCTCCCTGGCGCGAGAACGAGACATCGGCCTCCCGAAACTCAAGCGACAACTTGCCGAAATCGGGATCCAACCCGCTTTCCGTGATGAACTCGGAGCGACCTTCTACCGGCGATCCGACGTCGAATAGACGAAATCAGCATCTCTGACCTAAGCCGGCGACATCGTGCGCCGGCTTTTTTTGTGCCTGCACACATGTCTCGTGCAACTTGACCTGTCACCGGCGCAGATTAGTTGTGGAGACGGGCCATATTTGAATGTCCTCCGGGCCACCACCAACAACAGTGTGCTACAAAATTACAAGTAAATTCAGCGTAGCGAGAAATCCAATGGACAAGTTTCGCTAGTTTCCAAAGCAGCCTGTCGGGGCTTACCCCCGCTATAAATTAGCTAAAGGCCACTCTTCGGAGTGGCCTTTTCATTCCTCATCAGGATATTCACAGGGTGCAAAAATCATAGTCACAACCATAGACTTATAAGAACAAATCAGGCACGATATCTCAGCTAATGGTGGAGCATTCAAATGTCCAAGAAGGACTACCATGTCGTCCCGAATAAGGACCGCGGAGGCTGGGACGTGAAGCGCGAAGGCGCTGAACGCTCGAGTGGCTTCTTCGAACGCAAATCTGACGCAATGGATCGCGGGAGAGATTTGGCACGCGACCGCAAAACGGAGTTAGTTGAGCACGGTAGAAATGGCCGCATCCAAGATAGCGACAGCTATGGAAATGATCCAAACCCACCTAAAGATCGCAAGCACTAGTTCATTTTTAAGGCGGCGCTACCGACGAAATAGCAAACCTAATGAGGACAACATGTCAGACGATAAGCGGATTCACACTAGGGTTATTGCGCAGGACTCGATGACCATCAGGCACCTCACAACGCAGCATCTTCGACAAGCACTTGGAAATACGCAAGCTCAGCAAACAGTCGCTTCTCAGTCTCAGCAGACATCAACGCCTCCAGCAGATAAGCCAACAGGCAAGTAAACAAGGTCAACTAGTGGCAGAACCGCCGAAGAGCAAATGGTCTAAGCACACCGGCTCGGTCTCGATGAAGCACATCGAACAGCACCTACGCCGAAAAGACACACTTGAACGCCAAGCCCCCCCGTCTACTGGCGACACGAAATCCCAGCCCCCCGGCACACCGGGCACGTCCGATCAAAAGAAGCAGTGATGTGTTGGCCAACAGACGCTCAGGCACAATATTGGTCGAGCATCATAACAATGTTCGGTTTGCCGGTAGCATCTATAGCTTTACTTGCCGCACTCCGGCAGTTGTGGCTAAGCCAACGAACTGGTTCGGTCACTGCTCTCGTTTCAATTCACGATTCATTGCGTGAGTGCTGGTCGGATTTTCTCAAAGCAGATATTCAAGATCGCGATATGCCATTCGGCGATCTTTGCAATACAATCGAAGCTGCTTGCGCCGCTAGCTTCGACCGCGTGTTCTTTGGTAAGTCCGGAGAGGTACTTACGCAGTATCTTCTCAGTGCTCTCAAATTAATCGAGCAAGACGAACAGCTAAGGACCAAGCTTTTAGCGTTGCTCGAAGACCCGTCCACGTTCATTTACATGAGACGCTTTCTTGCGAAGAATCGTCGCACCTTCAAACGCATGAAGCTTGATCTCGGCTCATAGGATCAAGGAGTGTTCATGAGAACCGCGCGTTGATCCTAAGGCTTTGCATAACCATCTCGGCACCAAGCGTTCGCTTCGATGCGGCACAGGTTAAAAGCTTGCGCAGCACTGGACCGGACTAGGGAACAACAATGCGCGCGAGCATCGTTGGTGCGGCCCTTCGACATGAGCAAGCAGTTGATATCACATAATCAAGAAGGCATTTACGGTCGCGCGTGATAACATCCGACCTAAAAGGTCGAGATTGCGGGTATGCTGACTTCCACGAAAGAAGAGCGCCGAAGCGTCGAAGAGTATTTTCTTTGGCAGTCGCCAGAGGCGACGATCAGCTTTCTGCAGAAGGTCTATTGCGAAACTGTGGCAGGCCACAGGCATGACGTCTGGGACGTTCATGCGAGTGACGGGCGATGGTGGATCATCACGAATCCGACCAACCTGTACTCGCAGACCCAGTTCCCCAACATGGACTACGCTGTCACCTTCCATTTGGGATTGTGTCTCCGGATCCCGCGAACGGATTCTGAAAATAAGGCGGATGCTTTCTTCACCCCTTTTTCCGCTGTGCTAAACGAGCTCAATGTTCTTCCCGATGCTCTGGGTCAGGCCAAGAGCCTGTCGGATTACCAAGGCATCGGAGTAAAATGCCGAGAATTGCTCTTGTCTTTTGTCGGCGCGGCACAGGACGCGATCAACTGGTCAGTCGAGAAGCCACCACAGCGCGCGAATTTTCGCGCGTGGATCGACATCATCTTTGATACGGTTCTGGGTGGGCAAGCGCAGCAAGAACGTCGCCGGCTATTCAAATCGCTATTTAACGAGGCATGGACATTTTCAAATTGGCTCACGCATACAAAGAGCGCGACGTGGCACGATGCGGAAGCGGCGCAGACAACAATCGACCATGCGATCGGATTCGGCACATCCCTCCTCCTTCGAGTCATCAGGCTCGTGCCGGAGGAGTGCCCAAAGTGCGGTTCGCCCGATATCGCGCCGCAGGAATCACGCCCCGCTGAGCGGCCAAACACGGTTTGGCAGCGTCCCGCGTGCCGGGACTGTGACTGGACCGGTCTGCCGGTGCGTGTGGACCCAAAAGCGTCGTCGCTACCCCTGATCAAGCGCGAAGGCCGCGAAGATACCGGCGAGTGCATTGTGCCGAATGTGCCGCTGACGAAACTTGCCCATCCACGCAATGCCGACGAATGAATAGAGCTGGTGAACCGATCCGATGTCGTTTCGGCGCAATACATTTCGCCATTGCGCCCCACCTGTTAGCGTCGGGCGTTGCGCCCTTGTGAGCCGACCGCGCGTCCCGCGGCCATTATTGACGAGCCGTGCAATGCTCTATCTAGTTGCCGCAGTGCCGCTACGCGGCAGCCCGATGACTGGAACATCAATATGCGCTTTCAAGTTGCTCGCTCCCTCACGCATCTCGCCGTCGCAACCCTGCTGTCCGCCGCGCTGTCGCTGCCCGCTCACGCGGACACCGGCAAAGTGCGCTTCAAGTTCTTCAAGGCCGGATGGTTCATCGGCGCGCAGGCAGGGGAAGGAATCCTCAGCTATCGTGGTGAGATCTATCCATTTCGCATCGGCGGCGTGAGCGCGGGCCTGACATTCGGGGGCTCGTCGACCGACCTGGTCGGCACGGCGCAGAATATGCGCCAGCCCTCGGACATCGAAGGCATCTATACGGCGCTCGGTGCTGGTGTGGCGGTCGGTGCAGGCAGGCGGGCCATCCAGATGCGCAACGCCAAGGGCGTCATCCTGTCGCTGGAGGGCGAGCAACTGGGCCTCCAGTTCGACCTGGACCTGAGCGGCATGAGCGTCTCCATCCAGAACCAGTAATGCTAGGATGGGTCAAGCGCAGGCGCATCGCGCCGGAGCGAAACCCATCGGCGGAGATTGCCGCAACAGCGCAATGATGGGTTTCGCTACGCTCTACCCATCCTACGGCTCAGCGCTTGAAGAGAGCTGACTGAACATCGGGCCAGCTCTGCAGGACTTCATCATCCCGAGCGATATCCCCGCACGCAGACCCTGATCGCTCTACATGTTTGCGGCCAGACGGAAACGCCGCTCGACCTCTCTGACATTGACCCGTGCCACAGCAATGGTGCGCCGGATTTGTCCGAGACTGACTCTGGTCGGTGTCGGTGTCGCCGGGGTGGCGGGCCGCGCGACAAGCACGCCATCGAGCGGCTGCTGATAAGCGACATCATAGGGCGGCGTCTTATAGCCCAGTTGACCGACCAGAAGCGCGATCTCGCTTCGCGTCAGACAATTCACTCCCGCATTGCGATAGAACAGGTCGTTGATCCGCGCATGATAGTAGAGCGCCAATATCACCGCGACCGTGTCGCCACCTGTCGCATTTCGCAACGTGCTCCGATACGCATTGCAAAAAGCCGGGATCTGTGTCGTCCACCCGTTGGGGATCGCCGACTGGATATTCGACGCCAGCACGTCGAGATTTGAGTTCGGGAATGCAACGTTGAAATTGCTTGAAATATTGGCGCCGGCAAAAGGGCCCGATCCGTCGCCCAACGCCATCATCGATAGCTTCGCCTGTTTCGTCACGCTGAAGATATTGTCCCTGCCCGCATTGTAGGCGAGTTTCGAGACGTCGATTTCAAAACGGCGCGATGACGGGCGCGTCGTCCTGTTCACGTCCAACGTCGCCAGCAAGGTATTGGTCGCCTTGGTGATCTGCGCAAGAGCACCGGTGGATGAATTGATATAGGAGAACACCGCGGCTCCCGCGGTCACCTGAAGCCCGCCCAACGCGGAGCCCACATCCTTGAGCGCATTCAAGGTCGGTGTCGGATCATCCAGTCTCCAGCTGGATTTAGCCGAGAAATCGAACTGCACGGTAATGACGCGATCTGCAGGAATATCCGACACGATGATGTCGTTGCATTCGATCCGGCCGATGGCGGCATTCGAATAGGCAATCAACGGCAGGACGACTGCGGGCTTGTTGGTATTGGGAAAGCCGATGGTCACCGTGAAAGCTGCCGCCCTGGTCTGCGTGGCCCACAGGATTTGCTGGGCGCCATCGACCCATTGCGACGCTTTCAGATTGAGGCTGCCGGCGTCGCACAGCTTTTCCAGCTTCACATCGTAATAGAGCAAGTTGTCCCGCTGCTGCTGCGACAGGAACGTGACCCGTGGTTTCACACGGACAGCCTGAATGATCTGATCGATCGCTGCATCCTGTGCGTGAAGCGATGCCCCGCTACCGACAAGCGCGATTCCGCCGACGACGAGGCGTAAAAAAGCCCGGCGCATGTTTGCCCCCTGACAATGAATGTTAACAATGTCTCAACATTGCGTTGCATCCATTTCCGTTGCAAGCCCCAATTGATTGAAGCCTTCGGCTCGCGTGGGGGATTTATATTCCTAATGCCCCGCTTTCGGCGCCCCGGCGCTGGCCGCTGGCGGCTTCCCGGCTTCGCCTTGCGGCGGCAGCGTCGCGGCATGGACGACGAAGCCCAGGAAGAGCAGCGCAATCACGCCGGCGACGATCGCGCCATATGCACGCTCCTCGCTGTGAACGGGGGCTTCCTTCGGGGTGTGATCGGCTGCGGGATCCATGGCGATACCTCTGCTTTGAGATGGAGATGCTCGGCAACTCATGTGACGATAATACGAGCGCTTCGATGAAGCATCCCTCGCCGGCCGCGCGCGCGTCAACGCGCTCGGCTGGCTCAATCCGTCCCGCTGTTACTGGGTGATCTCGGGCTCGACGAGTTTCGTGAGCTTGCGCAGGGACTCCTGCCAGCCGAGATAGCAGGCCTCGGCCGGGATCACATCCGGAACGCCCTGCTGCTCGATATTCACCTCCGTGCCGACAGAGACGGCCTTCAACGTCACCGTGACCTTTATCTCGCCGGGCAGGTTCGGGTCATCAAAAGTGTCGGTGTAGACGAGGCGTTCGCCGGGAACGAGTTCCAGATAGGTCCCGCCAAAGCCGTGACTGTCGCCGGTGGTGAAGTTCCGGAATGACATTCGGTGCCGGCCACCGACCTTCGCATCCAGCTCATGGACGGTGCATGTGAACCCGTAGGGTGGAATCCAGCTCGCAATCGCGTCAGGCTCGATGAACGCGCGGTAGATCTTCTGGGGCTTGGCGGCAATGACGCGGTGCAGACGGATCGTGCTTGGCATGGGTCGTTCCCTTGTATCGGTCTCATTCGGTTCGGATGGATCGGGCAGCGACCTTCGCCGCCGATACATCCAGGACGAACGGGGCCGTCCGGCCCCGACATGTCAGCAGAATAAAAAGTGGAGCACCGGCACGGCCGCACACGCTTCACTTCGACGTCACAAACTCGTTGCCCTCCACCCCGTCCGAGCGGATCTGTCCGAGCAGACCGTGGATGTCGCCGAGCACCCAGAGGTCGCGCACCTTCTCGCCATCGAAGGTGAAGATCGGTGCGCCCTGCCAGCCGACATGCCTGCCGGTCGGCGGCTGGCCGAACATCGCCTCGCGCTGGATGCCATGAAAGAACACCTTGCCGGCGACGCGGTTGCCCTCCTCGATCATGACCAGGATATCCGAGGTGTAATTCTGCAGCGCGCCGGTGACCCAGCGGACATAATCGGCGAACTGCGCGTGCCCGGTCAGCACCGGGCCGAGCGATCCGCGAAAGGTGAAATCCGCATGGAAGAGTTTTGGGATCAGGCTGACATCCGCATGGTCCCACATGTCCTTGTAGAAGGCGCGGACGACTTCCTTCTGCGGCGTCAGCGTCACGCCGTCGAAGGACATCGGCGGTTCGGTATGGGGGCGGTGAAGGGTCATGACGCGCGCCTATTTCGTTCTGCGGATTATAAGGAAGCTGACTGATCAGCTGCTTTCCCGGTGAGACCACCACATCGCCACGCGCATGTCGATATTGCGCCGGCGGCCGGAAAACCGGAATATCCCGCCCAATCAGAACACCCAAGGACGAAACCTCCCATGCAATTCGATGACGTGATCCTCGGCCGCCGCAGCATTCGCGGCTACAAGCCCGATCCGGTGCCGCAGAAGCTGATCGAGGAGATCATCGCACTGGCGATGCGCGCGCCCTCCTCCATGAACACCCAGCCGTGGAATTTCACCGTCGTCACCGGCGAACCGCTCGATCGCATTCGCGCCGGCAATACCGAGCGGATGATCGCCGGCATCCCGCAATCGCGCGAATTCCGCACCGGGCAGCCCTTTGCGGGCCAGCACCGCGACCGTCAGGTCGGTGTCGCCAAGCAGCTGTTCGCGGCGATGGGAATCGCGCGCGACGACGCGGCCATGCGGCAGGACTGGGTGCTGCGCGGTTTCCGCCAGTTCGATGCGCCGGTTTGCGTGATCATCACCTATGACCGCGTGCTGGACGGCAGCGACGATACGCCGTTCGATTGCGGCGCCGTCGCCACCGCCCTCGTCAATGCCGCCTGGTCGCGCGGCCTCGGCGCCGTGATCAACAGCCAGGGCATCATGCAGTCGCCGGTGGTGCGCGAGCATGCGGGCATCGCCGACGACCAGATCATCATGAAGAGCATCGCCCTCGGCTGGCCGGACGACAGCTTTCCCGCCAATGCCGTGGTGTCGGAGCGCAAGTCGGTGGCGGAAGCCGCGCGCTTCGTCGGCTTTGGAGACCAGGCATGAAAATCAGCGATCCCAAGGACAATGTCTGGACCGCGCAGCAGGACGAGGAGCTGAAGCTGCAGCTCGCCAACGGCCGCAGCATCAACGAGATCGCGCTCCGCCTGAAGCGCTCGCCGCTGGCGGTGCGGACGCGGCTGAACAAGCTCGGCATCCGCGCGGCGAAGGACGGCTAGAATATTTCGACCTCGATAGAACCATGTCCCGGACGCGCTGCAGCGTCAGGCGATGCGTCGCATCGCCGCCAACGCTGCTGCGCAGAACCGGGACCGTATCAGGCACCGTCGTTCGTTGCGGTCCCGGCTCTGCGAAGCGGCACTTGCGGCGAAGCTTCGCTTCGCCTGAGCGCCGCATCGCGTCCGGGACACGATCCCATGACAACAAAAATCTCGCGAGGCGCGCGGATCAGCCGGGCTTGAACTTGCTGTAGGCCTCGCTGGTGCAGATGATGACGTGATCCGCGCAGCCATTGCGGCGATGCGGATCGCAGCGGGTCTCATAGTCCGCCGAGGTCATCATTTCCATGAAGGCTTTGAGCATGGGATAATAGACCAGCGCCAGATAGTCCCAGCGATGCGCATCGGGCACGCCGAGCGCGACGGCCTTGGCGTCGCCGGTCCACAGCAACGTGCCGCCGCGCGCCTTGATCATCGGCACCGTCAGCGCGCTGTAGCGCAGATAGGCGTCCCAGCCGGTGCCGTCGCCATCGAGCGCACGCGGATGAAAGCGCATCAGATTGACCATCACCACCGGGCTTTGCGGATCCTGCGCGCTGAGACCTTCGATGTTCAAGAGATCGACGCCCATGGATGAAACCTCCCTGTTTTTCTTATGAGACTAGCTAAGTGAACTAGCCGCGCCTCATCTTCAATCCCGCCGCCCTGCAATGCCGCCGGACGGCGGCGGCGATCTCGGTAGCGGCGCGCGTGCGGGCGCGGCCCTTGCGCCAGATGATGGCGGCGGTGCGCATCACGTTCGGCTGCACGATCTCGATCTGACGCAACCCGCTGCCCGGGCCGATGGCACGCTCGAACAGGATCGCAGCGGTCTGCGCCTGCAGCCGGATCGTCTCCAGCATCGCGCCGATGGAGCTCATTTCCAACCAGATACGCCCCTCGATGAGCGGGCCAAGTTCGGCGTCGATCATCCGGCGCGAGACGAAACGTTCGGTCTGCACCGCGAGCCGCAATCCGGCGAGCTGCGACGCGCTCACGGTCTTGCGCTGAGCGAGCGGATGGTCGTCGCGCACCACCAGCATCAGGCGCTCCGAGAACAGCGGCTCCGCCTCGACATCGGCACGTCCGGGCGTGGCGAAAGACAACCCGAGATGCAGCGCGCCGCTCGCCACCATGGCCGCGATGTCGGAGGCCGGCATGTCCTCAATGGAGACATGAATGCCGGGATGTGCTGTTGCGAATTCCGCGATCACCGCCGGAAGCAGCGTGCTGTTATAGGTGTGGATGACGCCGATGCGGACGCGACCGCGCACGAGGTCGCGCAGACCCTCCAGCGCAAAGCGCCCCTCGTCCACCTCCTCCAGCGCACGCCGCGCGTAATCCGAAAAGGTACGGCCGGCATCGGTGAGCTGCAGGCCACGGCCGATGCGATCAAACAATTGTACGCCGAGCACAGCTTCGAGCTGGCCGATCTGATGCGACAGCGTGGACTGCGTCACATGCAACGCCTCTGCGGCGCGCGTGATGTGCTCGACGCGCGCGACTTCGAGGAAATAGCGCAGATGCCGCAGCTCGACCATTCATCGACCTCATCGATTGATCTATGCGAAACATATCATTTGACAGATGGGATGGTCCATCACCATGTACCGCAAAACACATCAGGAGGAGACGGTTTTGCGGAAGGTCTTGATCGCGATTTGTACGGTGCTCGGCTTCGGCCAGTGTCTGGGCCAGGCATCGGCCGCGGATTATCCCACCCGGCCGATCCGGCTCGTCGTCCCGCTGCCGGCGGGCTCCTCCACCGACGTGATCGCGCGCGTGTTCGCCGATTCCGTGTCGCAGAAACTGGGGCAGCAGATCATCATCGACAACAAGCCCGGCGCCGACGGCGCCATCGCCGCCAGCGACATCAAGCGCAGCGCCGCGGACGGCTACAGCATCATGCTTGCCTCCAACAGCGCCATGTCCGGCGTGCCAGCGACGCGCAAGACACCGCCCTACGACGTGACCACCGATTTCACGCCGATCACCGACATCGGCCGCTACAACTTCTTCTTCTACGTGAACAAGGAAATCCCGGCGAAGACGCTGGCGGAACTCGTCGCTTACGCCAAGGCCAATCCGGGCAAATTGATCTATGGCGCCGGCAACATCACCGGCCGCCTGTCCTTCGCGTCGGTGGTGATGAGCAACGGCCTCGACGTGACGCATGTGCCGTATCGCGGCGAGCCGCCGGCGATGACCGACCTCATCACCGGCCGCATCCAGGCCATGGTGGCGACATCCGGCACCGGCATTCCGCAGGTCAAGGACGGCAAGATCACCGCGCTGGCGACCGTGCTTGAAAAGCGCAGCGCCATCGCGCCGGATGTGCCGACCATTGCCGAAGCCGGCTATCCGGACTTCAAGATCGAGCCCTGGGCCGGGCTGTTCGGACCGCCGAACATGCCTGCAGAGATCGTCGCGGTGCTCAACAAGGCATTCCGCGAGGCGATGAACGATCCCGCCGTCAAGCAGCGCATGGTGGAGCAGGATTTCGCGCTGACGCCCTCGACGCCGGAGCAGCTTGGCGCACTGGTGAAGCAGCAACTGGACATCCACCGCAAGATCGTCGCGGCGGCTGGCATCGAGATCATTCCGTGATGCCGTGACAGGTCAGGACGGGTCGCGCGCAGCAAGACCCGTCTTCGCATCTGTCCGTACCGTCGGTTCAGATCACGGACGGCTCAATCGCATTATTTATTTCAACGCGCGCGGAACCAGGCGGCACCAAGTGGATTGAGAGCGAGCGATCACGGGAGCTTCCGATGCTGCGCTCAGATCCCTCGCCCGACCATTCGAGCATTTTCGCATTCGCCGCTTTCGCCGCTGCCGCTGCCGTCTGGATCGGCGTCATGACCATCCAGCCGAAAGCCACCGGCCTGCAGGCGTCGGCCATCGTCGCGGGCCACGACGTCATCGTATCGGCACGGCCACTGCCGCCAATGCTGGAACTGGCCGACCTGTCACGCTAGGCCAGTCTGTAGTTGGCGCTGCTGGTCATCCAGCCAGAACACACTCTGTCCCTCATGGTGAGGAGGCGCCCTTGCGCCGTCTCGAACCATGAGAGGGCTTGGCTCGGAGCTTTTGGCCATCCCTTGCGAATGGCTACGCCATTCGCTGGGAGACGCCGCTACGCGGCTCCTCAGGATGAGGGACGGAGAATCGAAATCCTGACCTGAAGGGGGCATTACCCCGAGCAAAAGCAGTCGAAAACCACCTCGACCGCTTTATGAGTCAGACCCTTAGGACGGAACGGGCTCGCCGACCCCTCCTGATTAACCGCAGGTCCAGATCGCGCCGATCGGCGTGCGGGTCCAGCACGGGCCGAAACTGCCACCATTGTACTGGCCACCTGAGAAACCGGGACGGCCGGGATAGCGCCACTCGCCGCTCCACCACTGATAGTATTGCGGAGTCCGGTCGACGTACCAGTGACGGCGGTCGCGCTTCGCCATGTTCAGATCGGCGCGCTTCTGCATGAACAGCGGCACGCTGTTGTTGAGCGGCTGGCGATAGCCCGGCAGGAAGCCATAGCCCTGCCAGCGCTTTGCTTGCTGCTTCTTGGCAGCTGCGGCCATCGCATCGGCTGACAGCAGCGACAAGGCGGTGACGAGGGACAGGCAAATCAGGCGCGACATGCCGTCAGCATAACCGCTGCACGGCTTCGGCGCCACTGGCACCTCGCCGCGCCCTGCTCAACTCTCCACGCGCCTCATTTTGGCGCAAAGTTCGGCCGTGTGGTCCATCGCAGGCACCATCGCCGGCGGCGCCGATTCCGCTTCGCGCGGCGTGCTCCCCGTCCGTGTGAGCATAGCCAGCGACGCCATCACGGCGGGAGCGGCAACGCGCGCCACCTGCGCGACGCTCGCGGCCAGATCGAACCGGGGATGGCTGACCACCATCTCCACCACGAGCGCGAGACCGGCCAGTCCAAGGGTGCGCTTGCGCGACCTGATCGACAGTTTGCGAAATTTCATCGCCATGACGGGCTCATGAGGCTTGAGGGTGCGCGCCGGAATTTGCGCGCATCGACGGAAGATCCTGCCTCACCCTATGCAGGACTGTGGCGATACGTTTGCAGGTGCGAACAACAGTGCTCGCAGCAGATCACGTTGCGCGGAGGCGCATGTGAATGCGGTCGCGAAAATTCCGCATGACGGCAGCACGCCCTCACCCGAAGCGGCCATTCGTCTAGTTTCCCGCAAGGCGACGCATGTATTAGCCTACCCGCGGGAATCCGGGGCTTCTCAGGAGCGTCGGGCGGGCCGACAACGACAAGAATGTGACACGTTACGATCTCGGGATCGGTGCTGCGGCGCTCCCCGCCGTCTCGGGCATCGCAACGGACATCGAGGAAATGCAATGACACGAGGTTTCGCTCGCGCGCTCGGCGCCGTCGCCATCCTGCTGGCCGGCGCCGGCAGCGTCCATGCGCAGAACTGGCCGAACAAGCCGATCCGCATGGTCGTGCCCTATACACCGGGCGGCTATACCGACCTGATGGCACGGCTCGTGTCCGAGAAGATGTCGACATCGCTGGGTCAGACCATCGTGATCGAGAACAAGCCCGGCGCAAATGCGGTGATCGGCACCGACACCGTCGCCAAGGCCGCGCCCGACGGCTACACCTTCGGCACCGTGATCGCGGCCCATTCGGTGAACCCTTCGCTCAATCCGAAGCTGCCCTATGACACGATGAAGGATCTGACCTATGTGTCGCTGACCTCGGTGGCACCGCTGATCCTGATCGCCACGCCATCGCTGCCGGCCAAGGACATGAAGGAGTTCATCGCGCTGGCAAAATCGAAGCCCGGTCAGTTGAATTTCGCATCTAGCGGCATCGGCTCGGCGGCGCATCTGACGATGGAAATGCTCAAGAGCCGCGAAGGCCTCAACCTGCAGCATATTCCGTACAAGGGCACGGCCGGCGCCTTGCAGGATACGGTGGGCGGCCAGATCAATGTGATGTTCGACGTGATCGGCCCATTGATGTCACAGGTGAAGTCGGGCAATGCCAGGGCGCTCGCCGTCGCAGCGAAGCAGCGCATCCCGGCCGCCGGCGACGTGCCGACCATGACCGAAGCCGGCGTGCCGGATTTCGTGTCGGGCACCTGGTCGGGCATCATTGCGCCGGCCGGCACCCCGAAGGAGATCGTCGACCGCGTCGCCGCGGAAGCCAAGAAGGCTCTCGCCGATCCCGACCTGCGCAAGAAGCTCGACGATCAGGGCATCGTCCCGATGGGCACATCGCCGGACGAATTCAAGACCTTCGTCACCGACGAGATCGCGCGCTGGAAGAAGGTCATCGCCGACGCCGACATCAAGATGCCGCAGTAAGCGCGGCACCATCGCGCGTCCGTAATCGGACGCGCGATTTCTCCCTTGAGCGGTCCCACGAAATCTCGCTTCATGCGCCGCGATCAGGCCCAGCCAACGAGCCCTCCGACAACCATGACCGCAAGCGCCACACCGTCCAGCCTGATCGACGCTCGCATCAAGGAGCTCGGCGACTGGCGCGGCAGGACGCTGGCGCATGTTCGGGCGCTGATCAAAGCGGCGCTGCCTGACATTGTCGAAGAGTGGAAATGGCGCGGCGTGCCGGTTTGGGAACATAACGGCATCATCTGCACCGGCGAGAGCTACAAGAGCGCGGTCAAGCTGACCTTCGCCAAGGGCGCTATCCTCGACGACCCCAAGGGTCTGTTCAATGCCAGTCTCGACGGCAATGTCCGTCGCGCCATCGATCTGCATGAAGGCGATGCGATCGACGAGACAGCGTTCAAGGCGCTGGTCAGGGCGGCTGCGGCCGTGAACGCCAGTAAACCTGCGAAACGCAAAGAGAAATAGCCGGCCGGGCGGTATCTCAGCACAGCCATCGCTGCGGCGTGGCCGCGATGCGCGCCACTCGTTAAGCCTAACCGCGGCATCCGGAGGCTGCCGACCGCCCAAGGCAGCGACGACGGTTGAGTCGCCCGGCAGGCAGCGCTAGCTTGGCGGGCATAGTGGACATCGCGGGGCTCAGCCCCTTCGCCTAACCATTCACGCCATGGCCGTATCCAGTCCCCACGGAGAACCGCGGCCGCGTCGACACCGGACGACGCTGTTCCTGTTCGTAGGTGTGGGGCTGTTGGCCTTCAGTGCAATCGCAGCCATCACCTACGTCACGACACGCCCCGTCACCCTGCGGATCGCCGTGGGACCGGCGGATGGCAACGACAAGAACCTGATCCAGATTATCGGCGCACAATTCGCCCGAGATCGCAGCCCGATCCGGCTGTCGCTGCGTGTCACCGCGGGCGGTACCGAAAGTCTCGCATTGCTCGCGAGCGGCAAGGCCGACATCGCCGTCGCCCGCGGCGATCTCGACCTGCCGCGCGACGCGCAATCGCTCGCCATCATGCGCAAGAATCTCGTCGTGATCTGGTCGCCTTCCGGGCGCGGCATCACGGGAAAGCGCAAGACCGCGCTCAAGACGATCGGCGACCTCGCCGGCCGCCGCATCGGCGTGGTCGGCCGCAGCGACGCCAATATCAAATTGCTGAAAGTCATCCTCACGGAAGCCGGCGTCGCCCCGGACAAGGTCAAGATCGTTCAGTTCGCAGTCGATCAGGTCGCACAGATGGCGCGTGATCCCGGCCTCGACGCATTCATGACGGTCGGTCCGCTCGACAGCAAAATCACGGCGGATGCCATCGCCTTCAGCACCGAACCGAAGCGCGAGCTCACTTTCATCCCGATCAGTGTCTCCGACACGATCGCCCGCAAGCATCCACTCTACGAATCCGACAAGATTCCCGCGAGCAGTTTTGGCGGCAAACCGGCGCGGCCTGACGATGAGGTCGAAACGGTCAGCGTCAATCATCTCATCGTCGCCCGCAGCGAATTGCCGGATAGCACGGCCTCCGCCTTCACGCGCCAACTTCTGACCGTCCGCCAGCGTCTGTCGCGCGATAATCCCGACGCATCGAAAATCGAGAAGCCGGACACCGACAAGGATGCCGCTTTGCCAGCACATCCCGGCGCCGCCGCTTATATCGACGGCACCGAACGGACCTTTCTCGAAAAATACAGCGATTATTTCTGGGCCGGCATTCTGCTGCTATCGGTCCTGGGTTCGGCGGGCGCGTGGATCGGTCACTATCTCAAGCGCGATGAAAAGACCGCCAACACGGCCCATCGCGACAAGCTCCTGGGTACGATCGCGCGTGTTCGTGCTGCCGGCTCGCTTGCCGAGCTGAAGGAATTGCAGGGAGACGTCGATTCCGTGCTGCAAGAGACGCTCGATTGCTACGACGACGGCGCTATCGACGAAGGCGATCTCAAAGCGGTCGAGCTGGTTCTGGCGCAATTGCATCGCGCTTTGTTGGATCGGCGCATGGACCTCGGCACCGAAGCACCGGAAATGACAGAGAGCCAGATCTCGCGCCCCCGCAAAATCGATCGCCCGACCAGCCTTTAGCGTTCGCGGCGCACGCGATTTGCCACAGTCGCCCACAATTGCCTGTGCCGATGCAGAACGGATAGTTTTGCGCATCTATGGAGATGCACAAATGGAACTCACCTGTCCCTGCAAAGCGGTCACCCTGCGGATTTCCTCCGAGCCTGTCGCCCAGTTCTGGTGCCACTGCGCCGACTGCCAGACCGTCCACGGCGCGGCCTATGTGGCGGAGTCGATCTATCCTGCCGGGGATGTCGAGATCGTCTCTGGCGACACAACGAGTTTCGCCTTGAAGACGACGCCGCGCATCAGTTGCGCGACATGCGGCACACGACTGGTCGTCGAACTCCCCGGGATCGAGATGCGCGCCATCAACGGCTACCTGCTGACGGATACATTCAAGCCGAGCCTCCATATCCATTGCAGCGAGGCCGTCGCACCAATTCGCGACAACCTTCCGCATTACGCCACCATGCCGGCGGCGTTCGGTGGCGACGACAGGCGGGTGGACTGGTAGGCCAGAAAGCAGCCGGCCCACTTGCATGCAGTTGCATCCATCCTTACGTGTCCCGGATACCCTTCCCTCTCCGGAGCCTGCCGATGACCGACGTCCCCTACACGCCCCCGAAAGTCTGGACCTGGAACAAGCCCAGCGGCGGCCAGTTCGCCTCGGTCAATCGGCCGATCGCCGGACCGACTCATGAGAAGGAGCTTCCGGTCGGCAAGCATCCGTTCCAGCTTTACTCGCTGGCGACGCCCAACGGACAGAAAGTCACCATCATGTTCGAGGAGCTGCTCGCCGCAGGCCATAAGGGCGCCGAATATGACGCCTGGCTGATCAAGATCGACGGCAACCAGTTCGGCTCCGGGTTCGTCGATGTCAATCCGAACTCGAAGATCCCGGCGCTGATCGACCGTAGCGGCGACAAGCCATTTCGCGTGTTCGAATCCGGCGCAATCCTGACCCATCTCGCCGAGAAGTTCGGCGCGTTCCTGCCGAAAGACGGTCCGGCACGGGCTGAAACCCTGTCCTGGCTGTTCTGGCAGATGGGCAGCGCCCCGTTCCTCGGCGGCGGCTTCGGGCATTTCTATGCCTATGCGCCCAGCAAGATCGAATATGCCATCGACCGTTATGCCATGGAGACCAAGCGCCAGCTCGACGTGCTGGATCGCCAGCTGGCCAACAACGAGTTCATCGCCGGCAAGGACTACAGCATCGCCGATATGGCGATCTTTCCCTGGTATGGCGGCCTCGCCGAAGGCGCGATCTATGGCGATGCCGGCACGTTCCTCGATGTGCAGAGCTACAAGAACCTGCAGCGCTGGACCAGGGCGATCGGCGCACGCCCGGCCGTGAAGCGCGGTCGCATGGTCAATCGCGTCTCGGGCGATCCCGCCCGCCAGCTCCACGAACGCCATGACGCCAGCGACTTCGAGACACGGACCCAGGACAAGATCGAGGCGCAGGCCGGCAAGGCCTGATCGTTGCCTCACAACGAAGAAGCCCCGCGCGAGCGGGGCTTCTTGCATAAATGCAAACAGCGATGCGCCTGCGCGCTCAGCCCTTCATGCACTTGTCGATGGAGCTCTTCTTTGCAGCGCCCGACAGCGGCTTGCCGTCGGCGCTCTTGGCGTTGCTCTCGCAGCATTTCTTCATATGGCTGGCTTTGGCGGCGCCGGCCAGCGGCTTGCCGTCGGCTGATGTAGCGGAGCAAGCCGCGTTCTGCGCCATCGCCGGCGCGGCTGCGAACATGCTCAAGAGAACGAGGACAGACAGGCGTTTCATGGACGACTCCCGGTTTGTTGGAACCCCAGCCTAGCGCAACCGCACGATGCCGCAATGGCGGCAAAGCGCACCTGCTTACCGTTTTCTACACGCTATGCCGCGGCCGGGCTATTTCGCCGCGGGTGGTCGCGATTCCCATCTCGAAACTGTCGGCGATGCGCCGGGCACGCAATATGATGGCGTCGGCAACGTCCGCGTCGAAAATCTCGCGTGTCGTGGGTTCGAACAGCGCCAGCCAGCGGTCGAAATGCGCCCCCGTCAGCGGCAGCATCAGATGCGGACGCATCGGACGGCCGTTATAGCGTCCGGTCTTGAGCATCATCGATGACCAGAAATCGCTGATCTGGGCGAGATGATGATTCCAGTCGGCCACCGCCGCGTTGAAGATCGGGCCAAGCACCTCGTCCTCGCGAGCGCGGCTGTAAAAGGTGTGCACGAGGAGCGCGATATTCTCCTCGTTCAGGGACGGCTGGAAGCTGGTAAAACCGGGCTGGGACATACCGCTGATTTAGGTGACGACGGCCACTCCGGCAACCGCTCTCACTTCAGCATTTGACGCCGCCCCTTTTTCGGATGCGGCGCATTCCTTCTGTTCATCAGGATGGATGCCACGCCTGCGAGAACCCGCAAGGCGTGGCCCCGCCGATGCAAACTCAGTTGCGATAGGACGGATCGACCCGGTCCAGCTTGCGCAGCAGCGCCGGCCAGGCGAGTTCGCCGCTGAGGCCTGGAACGTTGTCGCGCGGCTTCATGCGATCATAGGTGTCCTGCAGCACGCTCTGCGGCGGCGTGATCAGCTTGGTGTTGCAGGACAGCGCTGCCACCTGAACCTGACAAGCACGCTCCATCCGGAACAGCACATTGAAGGCTGACGCGATGGTCTTGCCCACGACCAGGAGACCATGATTGCGCAGCACCATGGCCTCATGATCGCCGAGATGCGCGATCAGGCGTTCGCGTTCGTCGGGATTGTCGGCAATCCCCTCGAAGTCGTGATAGGCGACGTGCAGGAAGCGCATGCAGGTTTGCGCCACCGGCAGCAAGCCGCATTCCATCGCCGAGACCGCCATGCCGGCGACCGTATGCGTATGGGCGACACAATCGACATCGTGCCGCGCCATATGGATGGCGCTATGGATCACGAAGCCGGCCGCGTTCACGCTGTAGGCGGAGGCATTGAACAGCGTGTTGCCGTCGAGATCGATCTTCACCAGGCTCGATGCATCGATCTCCTCATACAGCATACCATAGGGATTGATCAGGAACTGATCTTCCGTGCCCGGCACGCGGCAGGAGATATGGTTGGCGATCATTTCCGTCATGCCGTACATCGCCGTGAGGCGATAGCACGCGGCAAGATTGACACGTGACTGCCACTCCTCCGGACTCACTTGATCCTGCACGGAGCGGACGACTTTGACGGCGGGTGCGCAGACGGCGGCATTCATTGATGATCTCCCTTGTCTGTCTCGTGGTCAGTCGACTGTGATGTTCGCTTCGCGAATGAGCTTGCCGAGACGCTCGCTTTCGCTCTTCACATGAGCGTCGAGCCCGGCAGACGTCATCGGCCATGGCTGGTTGCCCATCGGGTCCATCTTCTTCGCGAATTCCGGCGTCTTGATCACGTTGTTGATAGCCGCGCTGAGTTTATCCAGCACCGGCTGCGGGGTGCCGGCCGGGGCGAAGACGGCGAACCAGGTGGAGCCGACGATGCTCGGAAATCCCAGTTCCTTGAAGGTCGGCACATCGGGCAACTGCGGCAGGCGTTCTTCGGACAAAACCGCGATCGCCCGATACAGACCCGCATTGTGGTTCGGCACCGTGTTGGTCAGCGCCTCCACATTGCTGTCGACGACGCCGGCGAGCAGATCGTTCATCGCCGGCGCGGCGCCGCGATAATGCACATGCTGCAGCTTCACGCCGAGCCCGCGCGCGACGATCTCGCCCATCAGATGCACCGTGCTGCCCGGCCCGTTGGTGGCGTTGTTGACCTTGTTGGGATTGGCGAGCGCATAGGCACGGAACGCAGCGACATCCTTCGCCGGAAAGTCCTTCTTCACATTGAAGGCAAAAGGCACCTTCACCACCATGGCGACCGGCGCGAAGTCTGCGAGCTTGTATTTGATCGAGGCGAGCAGATGCGGATTGGTCGTGAATGTGGTCGCGGCTGCAAAGAGCAGCGTATAGCCGTCCTTATCGGCTCCGGCGACATATTGCGCACCAATGGAGGTCGAGGCGCCGCCACGGTTCTCAATAATCACCTGCTTGCCCAGCTCTGCGCCGAGCTGTTCGGTAAGAACGCGCGCGACGATATCGGTCGTTCCGCCCGGCGGAAATGGCACGACCATCGTGATGTTGCGATCCGGGTACTGTTGCGCCTGCCCCGGCGCCACGGCCATCAGCGATGCGGCAATAGCCGCAGCGATGGCGATGCATCGACCTGTCCTCGTCCTCACGTTCTCTCCCGCTTTACGCCGTTCCATCGCGCCTGCGGGCGACGTGGAACGATTTTGTCCGGAGAAGCTAGAGTAACAGCCAAAGCGATGCGAGGACTAAATCAGCCGATCAGCCATCGGAATATGCAGGCTGAAATCAGTGCGCCGTGGCTTTCGAAAATACATTGATGACGACCACGCCGGCGACGATCAGACCGAGGCCTCCCAAAGCCGGCGCATCGAGTTTCTGCCCCTGGAAAATCCAGGCGATGGCGGTGATCAGGACGATGCCGACGCCCGACCATATCGCATAGGCGATGCCGGTCGGTATGGTGCGTAGCGCCAGCGACAGGAAGTAAAACGAGATCGCATAGCCAGCCACCGTGATGGCGGATGGAATCGGCCTGGTGAAACCATCCGAGACTTTCAGAAAGCTGGTGGCGATGACCTCCGAGAGAATGGCGACGGCCAGATAGAGATAGGTCATGACGCCCGCCTCGCCCGGCTCTGTTCCGGCCCCGCACCGGCCACACGTTCCAAATAATCCCGATGGATCGCCTGCACCGTGATGCGGTCGTCGAATTTCACCCGCATGCTGTTGGGCGAGCCCATGCCGACAATGACTCCCTCACGGAGGCCATAGCTCGGATGGCGCTGGAGTCCCAGCGGCGACATCCGCACCCGATCTCCATAAGTCAGGCGATCGGGATCGAGCTCGCGATCGAGTTCATGGATCATGCTACGGGGCATCTCCGGTCTCCCTATGTCAGCCGCGACGCTGCGTCGTGAGAGCCGACGTCTGCCTGCTGTCGCTTTCGTTTCGAGGGCATCCGCTTCAGGACGAACACATAGAACACCGGCACGAACAGCACCGCGAGGACGGTGGCGGAGATCATGCCGCCGAGCACGCCGGTGCCGATGGCGTTCTGGCTGCCGGCGCTCGCACCCGTCGCAACTGCCAGCGGGGTGACGCCGAGAATGAAGGCAAGCGACGTCATCAGGATCGGCCGGAACCGGATGAAGGCCGCCTCGATAGCCGCGTCGCGCAACGACTTGCCTTCCGCATGCAATTCCTTGGCGAATTCCACGATCAGGATCGCGTTCTTCGCGGACAGGCCGATGATCGCGATCAAGCCGACCTTGAAATAGATGTCATTCGGCATGTCGCGCAGCATAACGGCGAGCAACGAACCGATGATACCAAGCGGCACCACCAGCATCACCGACAGCGGAATCGACCAGCTCTCATAGAGAGCGGCGAGCAGCAGGAACACGAACAGCACACTCAGCCCCAGCAGAAACGGCGCCTGGTTGCCAGACTCGATTTCCTGCTGCGACTGCCCCGCCCATTGATAGCCGAAGCCATCGGGCAACCGCGTGACTAGCCTTTCCATCTCCTTGATGGCATCGCCGGACGAGTAACCCGGCGCGGCGTCTCCGGCGATACGGATCGACGGATAACCGTTGAAGCCGACCACCTGCACAGGTCCCTTGGCCCATTCGGTGCGGGCAAAGGCCGAGAGCGGCACCATACCGCCGCTGGCATTGCGGACATTGAGCTTCAGGAGATCGTCCGCCTGCATGCGGCGCGTGCCCTCCGCCTGTACGGTGACGCGTTGCATGCGGCCGGTATTGGGGAAGTCGTTGACATAGGCCGAGCCGAGGCTCGCCGAAATTGTCGTGTTGATATCGGTGAAGGAGACGCCAAACGTATTCGCCTTCTCGCGATCGATGACGAGATTGAGCTGCGCGGAATTCGACAGCCCCTCGACGCGCAGACCGGTGAGCACCGGGCTCTTCGCGCCTTCGGCCATCAATTGGTTAGCGGCGGCCGTCAGTGCAGCCGAACCACGGCTGCTGCGGTCCTGCAGACGGAAGCTGAAGCCGGTCGAATTGCCGAGACCTTCGATCGGCGGCGGCGACAGCGCGAAAGCCTGTGCATCGCCAATCTTGGCGAATTCCGCATTGGCGCGATTGACGATCTCAGGCGCCGCATCCTGCCTGCCGCGATCGCTCCAGTCCTTCAATGTCGGCCATGCAATGCCCGAACTCTGCCCATTGCCGGAGAAGCTGAAGCCGAGCACGGAGAAGACGCTGGCGACCCCCTTCTCCTTCAGGAAGACGTCCTCGATCTGTTTCATCGAGTCGAGCGTCCGCGACTGGCTCGCCTCCGGCGGCGCCTGCACGTCGACGATCACATAGCCCTGATCTTCCGTCGGCAGAAAGCCGGTCGGCAGCCGGATATAGGCCCAGCCGAGCCCGACCAGTAGTGCAAGATAGATCGCCATCATCCGGCCGGTGCGGCTGGTGATCCAGCCGACCGTGCCACGATAGCTCCCGGCGAGACGGTCGAAGCTGCGATTGAACCAGCCGAAGAAGCCGCCCTTCTCATGATGCCCATGCGGGATCGGCTTCAGGAAAGTCGCGCACAATGCAGGCGTCAGCGTGAGCGCCAGGAATCCCGAGAACAGGATCGACACCACCATGGTGAGACTGAATTGTCGATAGATGATGCCGACCGCCCCCGGGAAGAATGCCATCGGCACGAACACGGCCGTGAGCACCAGCGTGATCCCCACGATGGCTCCGCTGATCTGCCTCATCGCTTTCACGGTCGCCTCGCGCGGCGACAGGCCTTCCTGCGCCATCAGGCGCTCAACATTCTCGACCACCACGATGGCGTCATCGACAAGAATACCGATGGCCAGCACCATGGCGAACATGGTGAGCACATTGATGGAGAAACCCGTCGCGAACATCACGGCGCACGTGCCGAGCAAGGCGATGGGCACCACGATCGTCGGGATCAGCGTGTAGCGGATGTTCTGCAGGAAAAGGAACATCACGATGAAGACGAGGCCGATCGCCTCGGCAAGCGTGTGCAGCACCTTTTCGATGGACGCTTTCACGAATGGCGTGGTGTCATAGGGGATTTCGTAGGTCAGCCCCTTCGGGAAGAACTTTGACAGCTCCTTCATCTTGGCGTTAACCGCCTCCGACGTCGCCATTGCATTTCCGGTTGCCGACATCTGCACACCGATGGCGGCCGCCGGCTTGCCGTTCAGGCGGCTGGCAAAATTATAGTCCTCGCCGCCCACCTCGACGCGAGCGACATCGCGCAAACGCACCGATGAACCGTCGCGATTGGCACGCAGCACGATTGCGCCGAATTCATCCGGCGTTCCAAGCTGGCCTTTGACCAGGACGGGCGCGGTGACCTCCTGCGAGACGGGATTGGGCTGTGCCCCGATGCGACCGGCCGCGACCTGGGCGTTTTGTGCGGTGATTGCCGCTGTGATGTCCGACGCCGTGAGACCGAGGCCGAGCATCTTGTCGGGATCGATCCAGACGCGCATCGAGCGCTGTGTGCCGAACAGCTGCGCCTTACCGACACCGGGCACCCGCCGGATTTCGCTGAGCACATTGCGGGTGATGTAGTCGCCAAGCGCAATACTATCCATGCTGCCATCGGTGGTCTGCATGGAGATGAAGAGCAGGAACGCGATCGAGCCTTCCTCGACGATAATGCCTTGCTGAGTCACCGCACGCGGCAGCCGCGATTCCACGCGGCGGATACGGTTCTGTACGTCCACCGTCGCCTGCGCCACCGACGTGCCAGGCCGGAACGTGACGTCGATCTGGATCGCGCCAGTCGCGTCCGCGGTGGACTCGAAATACATCAGGCCGGGAATGCCGTTGAGCTGATCCTCGATCAGCCGCGTCACGCCCTGATAGATCTCTTCCGACGATGCGCCGGGATAATTGGTGGAGATCGCGATGCGTGGCGGCGCGATGTCCGGATACTGCGCAACCGGCAGCGAGGGGATCGCCAGCGCACCGGCAATCATGATGAAGATGGCGACCACCCAGGCAAAGATGGGGCGCGCGATGAAGAAGTTGGACATGGATAGCGCGCCTTACCTGCTCGGCCGTGCGTCAGCGGTGGCATTCGCCGCCGACTGGCTGCGCCACGGCTTCGGATCGACAAGCGCCCCCGGCGCGAGCGTCTGGAAACCTTCGACAACGACGTTGTCGCCCGCGTTGAGCCCGCTCCTGATGATCCAGCGTCCATTGACGAGGCGCGACGGCGTGACGTTGCGGAGTTCGGCCTTGCGATCGACGGTGACGACATAGAGCTGTGCCTGCCCGCCGGGGTCGCGTTGCAGGGCACGCTCCGGCACCGAGAGTGCGTTCTGCTGCTCGCCCTGCACGATCTGCACACGGACATACATGCCGGGCAGAAGATCACCTTCCGGGTTGGGAAATTCGCCACGCAGTGTGACCTGACCTGTGCTCGCATCGACTGCGGCTTCTGAAAACAGCAGGCGGCCGTGATGGGCATAGTCCGAACCGTCATCGAAACGCAGCCGCACCTGAGTGGCATCGTCGCCCTGCTCCTTCGCATTCGCCTGCGCAGCACGCTTCAATGCGAGCAGTTCATTGGCTGACTGGGTGAAGTCGGCATAAACGGGTTCGAGCTGCTGGATCTTTGCAAGGCTCTCGCTGCCGCCGACGCTGACCAGCGCGCCTTCGGTGATCAAGGCGCGGCCAATGCGGCCGGTGATCGGCGCGCGGACCTCGGTATATTGCAGATCGAGTTGCGCAGCTTCGAGCCCCGCCCGCGCCGACGCCTCGTCGGCTTCGGCCTGTGCCAGTTCGGCGACGGCGCGGTCATAGAGCTGACCGGTGGTGACGTCGCGCTCCTTCAATTGTGTCTGACGTTCGGCCTGCTGCTTCGCAAGCACCCGCGTGGCCTCCGCGCGCTGCAAGGCGGCCTTGGCGCTGTTCACCCGTACGCGGAACGGCGCGGGATCGATGCGATAGAGCACATCGCCCTGACGAACGATGGTCCCCTGCTTGAACACCCGCTCGACCACGATGCCGGCCACCCGCGGACGCACCTCTGCGATCCGCGTTGGCGCGATACGCCCGGGCAGATCGTTGACGATCCGCAGGGTCTCGGGATTCACGGTCACCACACCAACGCGCGTTGCCGGAGCCGCCTGGCCGTTCGGCGCCTGTTTGCCGTCGCCGCAGCCGGCGAGCAGCGCAGCGATCACCGAAAGCGCCGCGAACGGAGCAATTTTCTTCGTCTTGCCAAACACTTAAGTCACCATTGATCGGAAGGCCGAGACCGCAGACTGCGCCCTCTCGGCCTGAAAGCTCGCCGGATTCGAACGAGGATCAGAAACATACCATCTGGTTGGTTTCAATTACAATCCCTATGTTTGCAACGCAGCATGCGCGCCGCAGGAACCGATAGCGCTTGCAACCACCGCATCCGCCCGGCCAGATGAACCGATGAACGAAGGTTACGAACGCAAGAAACAACCCGAACTGGTCCGGCGCGCGCTGATCGACTGCGCCGCGCGCCTCGCCACCGAATGCGGCCTGCAGGCCGTTACCGTGCAGGCCGTCGCCGATGCAGCCGGTGTCACGAAAGGCGGCCTCTTTCATCACTTCCCGAACAAGCAGGCGCTCATCGAAGCGGTCTTGAAGGACCAGCTCGACAAGTTCGATGCCGTCATCGAGACAACACTGGCGCAGGACGGCGACGGTTACGGCTGCTTCACCCGCGCTTACGTGATCGCCAATCTCTCGATGGCCGAATATGCGCCGGCGCTGGAGTCGACCTGTATTGCGCTGCTCACCGATCCCGTCGCGCGCACGCACTGGTCGGACTGGCTGCGCGCCCGCCTCGAGCGTCATCACGCCACCGATGCCGCGCCCGAACTGGAAATCGTCCGCTATGCCGCCGATGGCGTCTGGCTGGCCGATCTGCAGCAGGTGCCGGCCGACCTGCGTATCGAACGCGATGCGTTGCGGAAGCGGTTGCTGGCCATGACGATCAGATGATCAGCGACCGCCAAAGCTGCTCTTGATCTGGTGCAGCAGCGTCAGCCCCCAGCAGAGCGCGAACGAACCTGCAAGGCCATAGCCGGTACGACGGTCGATCAACGACAGGCCGGTCCAGAGATAGATCCGGTAGAGCCAGAGCCCGGCGAGACCGACGCCGAGCAGGCACACCAGCAGTTTCACGAAACGTGCATTGGCAACGCCGACCGCAGCGAACAGAATGGTCAGCGGAACCAGAAACAGCTGGCAGACGGCAATCAGGCTCTCGTTCACAGGTAGCTCCAGGGAATCGCAAAACGCGTCTCAGCACCTGGAGCTTAGGCGGCGAATTTGAAACAAATGGTTGCCGATGAATGAGCTACGAGGAATCGCTCAGAAGCACATATTGGTGACGACGTTGCCACGCTTGTCCTTGACCACATAGGGACACTTGATGCGTTCCAATGCCTTCTTCGCATCTTCGTCGCCAAGAGCTGCGGCTTTCTCATAATAGGCCTTCGCGGCATCCTTGTTCGACGCGCCGCCGCGGCCGCTTTGCGCGAACGCACCCATGCGCTCCAATGCGCCTGCATGGTTCTGCGCCGCAGCCTTCTCGAATAGGGCGCGTGCCGCAACATCGTCCTTTGCGCCACCGATACCTTCCGACAGCATCATGCCCAATTGATATTGCGCTTCGGCATTGGTCTCCGCGGACTTGGCCAGCAACTGCCGCGCGCGCACCGGGTCGGAGCCCGCGCCCGCGCCGCCCGACAGCGCCGCAAGATTGCTGACGCCGCGCGGATTGCCAGCCTCGGCCGCGCGTTCGAACAATCTGCGCGCCTGTGCCTCGTCGCGCGCAACACCCGTGCCGTTGCCATAGGCGACGCCGAGTTCGACCATGGCCGAGGTGCTGCCCTTGTCCGACGCCTTGCGCCATGCAGCGAGCGCCTCCGCAACCTGTGCATTTGCCGCGTAAGCGCGTCCAAGCTGGAACATTGCACGGCGCGCCCCGCCCGACGCGGTCCGGCAGAACTTGATGGCGGTGGCGATGTCCGCTTTCGCGATCTCGGCCATGCCCTTCACATCGGCAGGCTTGTCGGGATCGGCAGGATCGGCCGCGAGACGATCGCACAGAACCAGATCGGCGGACTGGGCCTGTACAGGCGACGGTGCGGGCGGCATAGCGAGTCCGGCGGCAATACCGAGCAAACAGATCAGAGGCGTCGCGCCGATACGTCGTGTCATGGGTTTTGTCGCCATCAGTGTCATTCACCGGCGACATTAGGGACAGGCGCGCAGCCCATCAAGCGGCGCACCAGGAACTCACACGGCCTTGCGGATCAGCTTCAGCACGGCCTGCAACCGCAGGCTCCGCTTGCCGGCCAGCGCCGTGGCTTCCAGCTCGGCGCCCTCGGGGTCACAGCTTCCGGAAAAGCCGATACCGATCTCATAGCCGCCGAAGATCGGAACCTCACCCAGCGACGGCGTGTGCTCCTGATTCAGGATCTCGCCCTTCCAGCGCCCGTCCGCGGAGGAATAGGCGCCGAGATAGTAGAACGAGGCATCGCCGCCAAGGATGCGGCCATCCTGCAGCAGCATCACGCCCGTGAGCCCGCCATCGATGCCGTCGAGGGCGCGCAGATGGATCGAATAAAGCCCGTTGGCAATGCTGCCCTCGCCGATCTCGCCGGCTGGCGGCATTTCGCTGTCATCGAGATTGGTCATCAGCGAGCGAAAGCTCGCGCCCGGCATCTGCGGCGAGCTGCCCTCGAAGCGATAGGTGTCTCCGCAGGCGCGGCCGATCACCTTGATGGTCGCGATGTCCTGGCCGAGCAGCGACTGGTAGTCCGCCTCGAAACAATGGCGGCGGCTTTCGATCTCGGCGAACACCTGGTCGCCCTCGAAGCGATAGGCGCCGATATGAGCGAAGCCGGAATTGCCGCCGAGCATGGTACCGTCGCGAACATACATCACGCTGCGCCCGAGCGCCTCGCCGACGTAGTATTCGCATTTGTAGAAGCCGGTCCGCACTGACCATTCCTCACTGAGCCTCCGGCAATCTAGCCGAAGTTGCGCAGTGAGGAAAAGCGCACCTTGTCAGCCCGGAACGATTCCGGCGGCCTTGATCACAGGCAGAACGCACGTCTGCCTGTCTTCACAGTTCCCCGGCCCGCACTGCACAGGGCCTCACGAATGTGACGGCGCCGAGCCATGTGCCTTGTGGGCATGCGCCTCGCTGTCATGAGCCCCCGGCGCCAGCGGTGCATCCTGATCCACTGTGCCCTCGCCATGCTGGGTGAGCGGGCGGTTGCCCGCCATGGCGCGCAGCAGCACATAGAACATCGGCGTGAAGAAGATGCCGAAGGCCGTCACACCAATCATGCCTGCGAACACGGCGACGCCCATCGCATGCCGCATCTCCGAGCCCGCGCCAGTGGACGTCACGAGTGGCACGACACCCATGATGAAGGCCATCGACGTCATCAGGATCGGACGCAGACGCAGCCGGCTCGCCTCGATCGCCGCTTCGATGGGCTTGCGACCCGCAAATTCCAGCTCGCGCGCAAATTCCACGATCAGAATGGCGTTCTTCGCGGACAGTCCGACAAGCACGATCAAACCGATCTGGGTGAAGACATTGTTGTCCCCCTTGGTGATCCAGACGCCGAACATGGCGGCGAGCAGGCTCATGGGCACGATCATGATGATCGAGAGCGGCAGCGTCAGGCTCTCGTATTGGGCAGCGAGCACCAGGAACACCAGCAGGATCGCAACCGGAAACACGATCAACGACGAATTCCCCGCGATGATTTCCTGATAGGTCAGTTCGGTCCATTCGAAGGCAATGCCCTTTGGCAAAGTCTCCTTCGCAACCCGCGCGACCGCGTCCTGCGCCTGCCCCGTAGAGTAGCCCGGCGCAGCACCGCCATTCACGTCGGCGGAGAGGAAGCCGTTGTAACGCATGGCGCGTTCCGGCCCTGCGCTCTCCTTGACACGCAGCAGCGTCGACAGCGGGATCATCTCGTTGCTGTCCGAACGCACCTTGAGCTGTCCTATATCGTCGGCCCGCGCGCGATACTTCGCGTCGGCCTGCACGCGCACCGAATAAGTGCGGCCGAACTTGTTGAAGTCGTTCACATAGAGCGAGCCGAGATAGATCTGCATCGTGTCGAAGATCGAGGTTACTGGCACGTTGAGCTGCCGCGCCTTGGTGCGATCGACATCCGCATAGAGTTGCGGCACGTTGATCTGATAGCTCGAGAACAGACCGGCCAGCTCCTTCTGCTGCATCGCCTTGCCGATAAAGGCCTTGGTGGCGTCGTTGAGCGCCTCATAGCCGAGACCGGCGCGATCCTCGATCTGCAGCTTGAAACCGCCGATGGTGCCGAGGCCGGCGACCGGCGGCGGCGGGAACATCGCGATGAAGGCATCCTGCAAGCCGGCATATTTCTTGTTCAGCGACAGCGCGATGGCATTGCCGGACAGCGACTTGTCCTTGCGTTCCTCGAACGACTTCAGGCCGATGAAGACGATGCCCGAATTCGACGAATTGGTGAAACCGTTGATCGACAGGCCCGGGAACTGGATGGCGTTCTCGACGCCCGGCTCCTTGAGAGCAATGTCGCCCATCCTGCGGATCACTTCTTCGGTGCGATCCAATGTGGCGCCGTCGGGCAATTGCGCGAAGCCGACGAGATACTGCTTGTCCTGTCCCGGCACGAAACCGCCCGGCACCGCGTGGAACAGATAGCCGGTGACGCCCACCAGCGCGAGATAGACACCCATCACCACCGCGCGGCGAGAGATGACGCGCTTGACGCCGCCGCCATAGGCTTCCGACGAACGCGTGAAAAAGCGGTTGAAGCGGACGAAGAACCAGCCGAGCGTCCTGTCCATGAAGCGCGTCAGCACGTCCTTCGGCGCATCGTGGCCCTTGAGCAGCAGCGCCGCGAGTGCCGGCGACAGCGTCAGCGAATTGAAGGCTGAGATTACCGTCGAGATCGCCACGGTCAGCGCGAACTGCTTGTAGAACTGGCCGGTCAGACCGGTAATGAAAGCCAGCGGCACGAACACCGCGACCAGCACGAGTGCGATGGCGATGATCGGCCCGGTCACTTCACGCATGGCCTGATAGGCCGCGCTCTTCGGATCGAGACCCCGTTCGATGTTGCGTTCGACGTTTTCGACCACGACGATGGCGTCGTCCACCACGATACCGATGGCGAGCACGAGGCCGAACAGCGTCAGCGCGTTCACCGAAAAACCGAACACATGCATGACCGCAAAGGTGCCGACCACCGACACCGGCACCGCAATCAACGGAATGATCGATGCGCGCCAGGTCTGCAGGAACAGGATCACCACCAGCACGACAAGCGCGATGGCTTCGAGCAGCGTGTGGATCACAGCCTCGATCGAAGCGCGGACGAACTGCGTGGGGTCATAGACGATGTCATAGTCGACGCCGTCGGGCATGTTCTCCTTCAGCTCCTTCATCGTCCTGCGGACATTGTCGGAGATCTGGATCGCGTTGGAGCCCGGCGACTGGAAGATCGGCACGGCGACGGCCGACTTGTTGTTCAGCAGCGAGCGGAGCGCATAATCGGCAGCGCCGAGCTCGATCCGCGCGATGTCGCGCAGCCTGACGACTTCACCATTGTCGCCGTTCTTGACGATGATTTCGCCGAACTCTTCCTCGCTCTGCAGGCGTCCCTGCGCGTTGATGGAGAGCTGCAGGTCGAGACCGGGCTCGTTGGGCGAGCCGCCCACCTGCCCCGCCGCCGCCTGCACGTTCTGCGCGCGGATCTCGCGCACCACGTCGCCCGGCGACAGGCCGCGCTCGGCGACCTTCTGCGGATCGAGCCAGACGCGCATGGAGTAATCCCCCGAACCGAACAGCTGCACCTGACCGACGCCTTCGATACGCGCGAGGCGATCCTTGACGTTGAGCACGGCATAGTTGCGCAGATAGGTCATGTCGTAGCGGTCGTTCGGCGACAGCAAGTGCACGACCATGGTAAGGTCGGGCGCACTCTTGATCGTCGTCACGCCGAGCGCGCGCACTTCCGCCGGCAGCCGCGGCTCGGCCTGCGACACGCGGTTCTGCACCAGTTGCTGCGCCTTATCGGGATCGGTGCCGAGGCGGAAGGTGACATTGAGGGTCATCCGGCCGTCGGTGGTCGCCTGGCTGCTCATATAGAGCATATTCTCGACGCCGTTGATCTGTTCTTCGATCGGCGTCGAAACCGTTTCCGCAATCACCTTCGGATTGGCGCCGGGATAGTTCGCCGTCACCACCACGGTCGGCGGCGCAACTTCCGGATATTCAGAGATCGGCAGAGCCGGCATCGCCAGCAGGCCCGCCAGGAAGATCACCGCGGACAGCACGCCGGCGAAAATCGGGCGGTCGATGAAAAACTTTGAGAAGTTCATGGCGATGATCCGTAAAACCTGCCCCGTCCGGGCGCAGTAACCTCTTGCGGTCCCGAAGGCGACCGCCAAAGCGTGAGCATGAAGATGAAAAAATCTCCGCCGCGAGCGGGCGGAAAAGATCAGGCGAAACGCAGAACTAGTTCGCCAAGGCAGTCTTCGTTTGCGGCAGCGATGCAGAATTCATGGCGACCATTTCAGGCTTGATGGTCACGCCCGGACGCACGCGCTGCAGGCCGTTGACGACGATGCGTTCGCCAGCCTTCAGGCCTGCGAGGATGATGCGCATGCCATCCACGGAAGCGCCGAGCTGCACCTCGCGATATTCGGCCTTGTCCTTGTCGTCGACGACCATCACGAACTTCTTGTTCTGGTCGGTGCCGACGGCGCGCTCGCTGATCAGCAACGTCTGCTCCGGCTTTGGCTGTCCCATGGAGAGACGGGCGAACTGGCCCGGCATCAGGCGACCGTCGTGATTGTCGAACACCGCACGCACGCGTACGGTGCCCGAACGCGGATCCACCTGGTTGTCGATGAACTGCATCTTGCCCTTGATCGGCGCAGTGTCGGAGATCGTGGTCATCTGCACGGGAATGCGCTCGATCTCGTTCGCCGTCTTCTCGTCAGCGAGCGTCTTGAGCGCGCGCGACACCACCTGCTCGTCCGCGTTGAAGCTCGCATAGATCGGATTGACCGAGACCAGCGTGGTGAGCAGCGGTGAGCTTGGACCGGCGGCGATCAGGTTGCCGACCGTGATCTCGATCTTGCCGACGCGGCCCGACACCGGCGCACGGACTTCGGTGTAGCTGAGATTGAGCTGCGCGGTCTTCAGCGCAGCTTCCGTTGCGGCGAGATTGGCTTCGGCCTCGTGGAAGGCATTGGAGCGATTGTCGAGATCGCGCTGGGTGATGCTCGACGTCGTGAGCTGCTGGCCGCGGTCGTAGTCGGCCTTGGTGAAGATCAACCGTGCCCGCGCGGCCGAGACCTGCCCCTGCGCGCGATCGACTTCCGCGGCGTAGAGCGCCGGATCGATCTGCACCAGGAGATCGCCCTTCTTCACCAGCGCGCCCTCACGAAAGTGGATCGCCTGGACGGCGCCGGCAACGCGGGAACGGATTTCCACCCGCTCGATCGCCTCGAGCCGGCCGGAGAATTCGTCGGAGGGCGTGGTCGCCTTGGCTTCGACCAGCGCCACCGAGGCCGGAACCGCCGGCGGCGGCGCGGGTGCCTGTTCTGCCTGGGCCGCGAATCCGGCAAGACCCCAAAGGGCGGCGCCGCCGCCCAAACTCACGGAAACAAGGAAGATTCCGGCGCCAAGTGCGATATTCCGAGCAAGAGAACTGGCCATCGTGAACCCCATTTTAATCTCGAAGGACTTGAGAAAGCCCTGTCATTCCAATAGCTAAGGACAGAAACACCGCGGGGGCATCTCCACCCGGGAAACTTGCTGCGATGCACATATCCGTAACGCCCGGTATAGATGGCCTATCGACATCCACTGTCAAGGGACTTATCTACTAAACGGTAGAAATCTTTGGAGGACCTGGCCATGGCCATGGGACGTCCGCGCGAATTCGATACCGACACGGCTCTCGATCTCGCGCTGCATGTGTTCTGGCGAAAAGGCTATGAGGGCGCCTCGATGGCCGACCTCACCGAAGCCATGGGCATCACCAAGCCGAGCCTTTACGCGGCTTTCGGAAACAAGGAAGAGCTGTTCCGCAAAGCGCTGGATCGCTATGTCGACGGCCCCGGCGGCTATTTCCGCACCGGGCTGGACAAGCCGACTGCCCGCGAAGTGGTCGAGCACATCCTCTATGAATCAGTCGAGGCCGTCACCGATCCCAGGAACCCCGGCTGTCTCGCCGTACAGGGCGCGCTGTGCTGCGGCGATGCCGCCGAGACCATCAAGCAGGAGCTGATGTCACGCCGCTCGAAAGGGGAGAACGACTTGCGCGTTCGTTTCACGCGCGCCCTCGCCGAGGGCGATCTCCCCATGGGAGCAGATCCCGGCGATCTCGCGCGCTATGTGTCGGCCATCCTGCAGGGCATGGCTGTACAGGCCGCCGGCGGCGCGCCACGCGAGCAATTGCGCAAGCTCGCCGATATGGCGATGCGCAGCTGGCCGCCCGTATAGGCAATGCTCCCGTATGACGATTGAGTTCTCGCGTGCGCACGCCTCTGCCGTTGGCTCACGCTCGCCATTCGTCGATCATGCTTGCGGGATTGGGGATGACGGGATAGGACGTCGCACGACGATTGAGCAATGCAGGCAAGTGACATCCACATCACTCGCAACTGCCGCATTCTCGGCAAACGCGCCCCCCTCATCGACATCGCGTTCGAGTAGAACTCCATCGGAGTTTCGATTAGCGTGAAGCTGACCATCGCCTACCCTCCCCTGCAGGGGGAGGGTCGCTCGCGCAGCGAGCGGGGTGGGGTGAACGCAGTCGAGGGACGTGCAATGGTTACGTCGTCACTCCGTCGCGCAGCCGCAAAGAGACTCCGCAGCAATGCGGACACCGCATGAGCGTATCCTGTGGCGTGTGCTGAAAGAGCTTTCGTTGGAGGGCACGCATTTCCGACGCCAGGCTCCGATCGGTCCTTCTGTCGTCGATTTCCTTTGTCCAGCCACACGCCTCATCGTCGAACCCGACGGCGGTCATCGCAACGAAGACGAGCAAGCTCGCCGCGACGTGCGGCGGCAGCGATGGCTGGAAACAGAAGGCTATCGTGTCCTTCGGTTCTGGAACGACATCGACAACGAGCTGCCATCCGTGCTCGAACGCATCTATATCGAACTGCACGGCGGACGCGACGTGGCGTCTGCGCCGATGAAACATCGCCGTCGTGTATGGGGCAAGTCGGCCACCCCACCCCGATGAACGCTGCGCGTTCATCGACCCTCCCCCTGCAGGGGAGCGCTATTTGCCCATGCTGCGATCCACAACTTCACGATATCGAGATCGCCGCTGCGTGCATTGCTGCGTCCTGCGTGGCGCCTTTGCGCTGCAACTGCGAACATGGCACTCCGTCTTATATCGCGCCGCAATATTTCCGCGCAGGAGAATGCCAAATTCGCCTCTCTCTCCCCATTCTCGCCCTTGCGGCGGCGTCGTTCGGCATCGGAACGACCGAATTCGTTATCATGGGCCTGCTGCCGGATGTGGCGCGCAGCCTGTCGGTGACGATTCCCCAGGCCGGCTATCTTGTCTCCGGCTACGCACTCGGGGTCGTGGTCGGCGCGCCAATCGTGGCGATGGCGACCGCCGGCATGCCGCGCAAGGCGGCGCTGCTGTCACTGATGGCGCTGTTCACCATCGGCAATGTCGGCTGCGCCGTCGCGTCCGATTACAATCTGCTGATGGCGGCGCGCATCGTCACCGCCTTCTCCCATGGCGCTTTCTTCGGCATCGGCGCCGTGGTCGCCAGCAATCTCGTGCCGCGCGAGCAACGCGCGCAGGCGGTGTCGCTGATGTTCGCGGGCCTTACGCTGGCGAATGTCCTCGGTGTCCCGTTCGGCACCGCGCTCGGCCAGGCCGCCGGATGGCGCGCAGCGTTCTGGGCCGTGGTGGTCATCGGCATCGTCGCCTTCATCGCCATCCTGCGTTATGTCCCCTCGGGCTTGCCCGGCCCGAGAGGTGGCCTCGGCCGCGAATTCCGCGCGCTCGGCCGCTGGCCCGTGCTGCTGCCGATGCTGATTTCCACCACCGCCTCGGTCAGCATGTTCAGCCTGTTCACCTACATCACGCCACTGCTCGAGGACATCACCGGCCTTACCCCGCACGGCGTCACCGGCGCCCTGCTGGCCATCGGCGTCGGCCTCACCATCGGCAATCTGATCGGCGGCCGCCTCGCCGACAAGAATCTCCTCTCCACGGTGATCGGCGCCTTCATCTGCCTCGCGATCGTGCTCGGCCTGCTCTCGCTCGTCGCACATCTGGTGATTCCGACCATCGCGCTGCTCGTATTGTGGGGCGGCATCGCTTTCGCGCTGGTCTCGCCGCTGCAGATCTGGGTGGTGGATGCCGCCACCGACGCGCCCAATCTCGCTTCGACGCTGAATCAGGGCGCGTTCAATCTCGGCAACGCCACCGGCGCCTGGATCGGCGGTATCGCCATCAATCTCGGCGTCCACTACGGTCAACTGCCGCTTCTCGCCGCCTGCGTGGCGCTGATCGGTCTCGCAATGACTCTAACAACCCTCATCGATCGCAGGGTCTTGCCGGCGCAGATCAGTCCGGCAGAATGACGAAAGGCGGCAAGAGTCGCCGCCTCGCTTCTCGATTCAAGGAATTCATTGTGGCGCTCGGGCGCGAAACGTTTGCCTTCACCGCGTTCCTGGGCACCCTGACCGCGCTGCCGCCTCTGTCGATCGACATGGGCCTGCCGGGCTTTCCAGCTCTCGAGGCGACATTCCCCGATGCAGCCGGGCGCAGCCCGCTGACGCTCAGCCTGTTCATGGCCGGCTTTGCGATCTCACCCTTGATCTGCGGCCCGCTGGCCGACCGCTTCGGCCGCCGCGCCACATTGCTCGATGGCCTGCTGATCTTTTCGCTCGCGGCCACTGCCTGCGCCCTCGCCCCGAATTTTACCGTGCTGCTCGCCTGCCGCCTGCTGCAGGGCTTTGCCGCGGGCGCCTGCGCGATCCTGCCCATCGCCATCGTCCGCGACCTGTTCGTTCACGGCGCCGCACGGCAAAAGCTGTCGCAGATCGCCGCCGTGCTCGGTATCGCGCCGATGCTCGCGCCCGTGCTCGGCGGCTGGATCATGACGTTTGCCGACTGGCGCGCGATCTATGCCGCGCAGGCTTTGGTCGGCGTCACCCTGTTGATCGTCGGCGCCATCGGCCTCGCTGAATCCCAGCCTGTCGAAAACCGCCGCTCCCTGAATCCGCGACAGCTCGCCGAGAGCTATCGCTTCGTCCTCGGCGATCGCGCCTTTGTCGGCTATGCCACGCTCTATGCCTTCGCCTTCGCCTGCATGTTCGCCTTCATTTCCGGCGCACCATCGGTGCTGATCGGCAGCCTCAAGCTCTCCACCACCGCTTTTGCGCTGCTGTTCGGCCTCACCTCCTGCGGCGTGCTTGTGGCCTCCCTGATCTCGGGGCAGCTCAGCAAGCGTCACGTGCCGTCGCGAAAGATCATCGCGTTCGGCCTGGTGTTGATGGCGGCAAGCGCCCTCGCAGCGCTGCTGCTCGTTCCGGCCAATGCCGTGACCGTTGCGTCGCTTACGCCGCTGATGGCGCTGACCATTTTCGCTTTCGGTATTCTCGCCCCCTCGACCAATCACGAAGCGCTGCAAAATCTGCCGCATGTGGCAGGCTCCGCCGCCGGCGTCATGCGCTGCACCCAGATGGTGATGGGCTCCTTCGCCAGCGCCATGATCGCGGTGCTGGAGCCATTCGGCCATCCCGCGCTGGTGATGACCGGGCTGATGTCCGTCATGGCGATCGTCGCAGGCAGTATCTATCTCTGGGTCCTTCCCGCAGCGAAAGCGGGGACCGATCACAGCTAGGCGGAGGTATTACCGATGCAGAAGAAGATCGTTGTCATCACGGGCGCCGCCGGTGCGCTCGGTCGGGTCGTCGCCGATCGCGCGCTGAACGAGGGAGCGACCGTGGCTGTGATCGACCACGGCCGTAACGACGCCCCCTCGACGCCGCAGCGCTTGCAGATCGGCGGTGTCGATCTGTCCGCTGCGCCGCAGGCCAGCAAGGCCATCGACGACATCGTTGCGCAACTGGGGCGCATCGACGTGCTGATCAACATCGCCGGCGCATTCAAGTTCGAAACCATTGCCGATGGCAACGACGAGAGCTGGGAGACGATGCATCGTCTCAACCTGCTCACCGCGCTCAACACGTCGCGCGCTGCGATTCCGCATCTGGTGAAATCGAACGCCGGCCGCATCGTGAATATCGGCGCCCTTGGCGCGCTCGAGGCCGGCAGCGGCATGGGGCCTTACGCCGCCTCGAAGGCCGGCGTGCACAAATTGACGGAGTCCTTGGCGGCGGAGCTGAAAGGCAGGGTCACGGTCAACGCCGTGCTGCCCTCCACGATCGACACATTGGCCAATCGCCGCGATATGCCGAACGCGGATTTTGCGAAATGGGTGACGCCCGACGAGCTTGCGAGCGTGATCCTGTTTCTGGCGAGCGACGCCGCAAGTGCGATCACCGGCGCTTTGGTGCCGGTGCGCGGACGGGTGTGATCAGCACTCTGTTGTCGTCGCCCGGCTTGACCGGGCGATCCAGTAGACATTGGCGTCAGTGCAAATCACGCCCCCCGTGTCTACTGGGTCACCCGCTCCAGGCGCGCAATTGCGCGCCAGGCGGGTGACGACAAGTTAAACGAGGACATGCGCGTCCGCCTCAGCCCCGGTTCTTTTTCTTCTTCCCGAACGCCGGCTTCTCGAACTTCGCACCGCCATCGCGCTTGGCCTTGGCGACATAGGGGGCCTTCTCCTTGCGCGGCTTGTCGTGGAAGTTCGGCTTCTTGCCTTCGTAGGGCTTCTTGCCCTCGTAGCCAGTGTCACGCTTCGGCTTGCGATCATCCCAGCTTGCAGACGGTTCGCGAGCGCGGTCCGCTTTCAGCGGATCATATTTCGGCTTCCGATCACCGCGCGGCTTGTCCTCGAAATTCTTGCCGCCATACGGCTTGTCGCTGCGAGGACGCTCGCGCGGTCCGTCATCCTTCCATGACTTCCCTTTATACGAATCCTTCGCCTTGAAGTCCGGCCGGTCGCCGTCTTTCCTGAAGTCACCGCCCTTGTCGAATTTGCGCGGACGCTTCGGCGCAAAGTCGCGGTCCTCGCGCGGCATTGGCGTGACGGTGCCGCCTTCCGGCCCGTTCGGCAGCGCCTCGATGCGGATATTGTCTTCCTTGTCCGGACGCTTGATCATCGACACGAAACGATCGGCCGCAGCTGCCGAAATCTCGAACTCGGTTGCGCCGTCATAGATCTTGATGGCGCCGACATCGACCTTCTCGATGCCACCACGGCGACAGATCATCGGCAGCAGCCAGCGGGCCTCGGCATTCTTCGTACGGCCGATGGCCGCGCGGAACCATCTTGCGCCCTCGCCCATCGGCTCGCTCTTCTTCGGAGTCTTGCGGACGGGCAAGCCATCCTCGCCCTTGCGGCGGCTGCCGGCGCGATCCTCACGGCCCCGATAGGTGCCGGGATCCTCGACTTCTTCCGGCGATGGCAGGCGCGAACGATAAAGCCGCGCCAGCGCCGTCGCGATGATTTCGGCCGAATGCTTCTCCAGCAGCGCCTTGGCGAACACGGAATCGTCTTCATTCGCCGCATCGTCGAAGATCGGGTCCGACATCATGCGCTCTTCGTCGAGCGCGCGGATTTCGTCCACGGTCGGCGCCGCGCTCCATACCGCTTCGGTCTCGGCGAGCTGCAGCAGGAATTCAGCGCGGCGGCGGCGCGATGGCGGCACCAGCAAGACACTGACGCCCTTGCGGCCGGCCCGGCCGGTGCGACCGGAGCGATGCTGCATCACTTCGGGATCGTTCGGCAGTTCGGCATGGATGACCAGACCGAGATTGGGCAGATCGATACCGCGCGCGGCAACGTCGGTGGCGACGCAGATACGCGCATGGCCGTCGCGCAATGCCTGCAGCGCATGGGTGCGCTCGTTCTGGGACAGCTCGCCCGACAGCGCGACCACCGAGAAACCGCGCTCCAGCAGTACGCCCTGCAGATGCTTCACCGCATTGCGAGTGTTGCAGAACACGATCGAGGTCGGCGATTCGAAATAGCGCAGCACGTTGACGACGGCATGGTCGACATCGTTCGGCGAGATGCGGATCGCGCGGTATTCGATGTCCGAATGGCCGCCTTCACTGCCGGCGACTTCGATGCGGAAGGCGTCGTTCTGATATTCCTTGGCGAGATTGGCGATACCGCGCGGCATGGTCGCCGAGAACAGCAGCGTACGACGGCTCTCCGGCGTGGTCTCGAGGATGAACTCCATGTCCTCGCGAAAGCCCATGTCGAGCATCTCGTCGGCTTCATCCAGAACGACCGCCTTGAGCTGCGAGATATCGAGGCGATTGCGGCGGAGGTGGTCGCACAGACGGCCCGGCGTCCCGACGACGATATGCGCGCCGGCAGCGAGCGCGCGCTGCTCGGCGCGCGGATCCATACCGCCGACACAGGAAACGACGCGGGCGCCGGCCTGGGCATAGAGCCAGGTCAGTTCGCCATGCACCTGCAGCGCAAGCTCGCGGGTCGGCGCGACGATCAATGCCAGCGGCGCACCGGCCTGCGGCAGCCGCTCGGCCCCTTCGAGGAGGTCGGCCGCAATGGCGAGGCCATAGGCGACGGTCTTGCCGGAGCCGGTCTGCGCCGAAACGAGCAAGTCGCGGCCAACGGCATCATCAGCCAGCACGGCCGATTGAACGGGGGTGGATTCGCTGTAGTTGCGCTCAGCCAATGCGCGGGCGAGCGCCGGAGGCGTCGATTGAAAAGACACGGATTGTAACCTTGGTTGCGGCAGGCCGTATCACGCGGCCGGGACTCATCTGATGTTCGACATCGAGATACTGGGACCAAACGGAATCGAATCTGCCGTCCTTCATTTGACGGTCACGTCGGGTCCAGGGAGTCCGGTGCGTATCGGGATGACGCCCTTCTACGCTGCTTTGCAGCAAAGCGCCAGCCCGATGCCGCTCACATCTCGCTATGCGGTTTCAGCCCGTTCTCGTCCTCCTTGCCGCCCTCTTCCTTGAATGGAACCAGCAGCCACAAGGTCAGGAAGGTGAAGAGCGAGATCACCACCGCCACGTCATAGGCGCCAAGCCCCACCGCCGCGCCCGTAGCGCCGGTCGCCCAAAGGCTGGCGGCAGTGGCCGTGCCGCGCACCGATCCGCCATGTTTCAGGATGGCGCCGCCGCCGATGAACCCCATCCCGGTCATCAGGCCTTCAATGATACGGGCGGTACCTTCCGGATGACCGTTCAGAATACCTTCGGTCGCCTGGACGATGCCGCAGCTTGCCAAAGCAACCAGCGGGAACGTGCGCAGGCCGGCGCTGCGCTCGGCACGCTCGCGGTTCCAGCCGATCGGCAGCGCTAAAATATATGCGATGGAAAGCGCAACAAGATGAGGCAATACACGAAAGCTATCAGACATTTCGAGTAAAGTCTTCACGTTAACTCCGATGATCTTCAAAGGGCACTTCAGGTGCCAAAGGCAAGGCAACCCGGATAAACTCGACGCCCGAGTCGCGGTTGCCGCGACGCTTCGTCTCATCAAGCGGCCATATCTTGGAAACCTCGCTCTACCTCCCAGTGAAACGCTTCCTCGAAGGCCTCGGCTTTTCGGTGAAGGGCGAGATATCGGGTTGCGATCTGGTGGCGCTGAAGGGCGACGATCCGCCCATCGTGGTGATCGGCGAGCTCAAGCTTTCATTTAATCTGGAGCTGATCCTGCAGGCCGTGGAGCGCGCCGGCGCCTGCGACGAACTCTGGATTGCCGCCAAAATGTCGATTCGCGGCAAGGGCCGCGAGAGCGATGCGCGCTATCGCAACCTGTGCCGCCGACTCGGCTTCGGCATGCTGGGCGTGACCGATGCGGGCGTCGTGGAGATCCTGGTGGAGCCGCCCATCGCGGCGCCGCGGCGCAATCCGAAAAAGCGCGCCCGTCTGGTGGCCGAGCATCGAAAACGCATCGGCGACCCCGCCCTCGGCGGCAGCACCAAGACACCGATCATGACCGCCTACCGTCAGCAGGCACTCGGCTGCGCAGCCGCCCTCGCCCTCGGCCCACGCAAACTGAAAGAACTCAAACCCACCTATCCGGATGCGCAGAAGATCCTGCACCGGAACGTCTATGGCTGGTTCGAGCCGATCGCGCGCGGCATCTACGGACTTACGCCCGCGGGCCATCAGGCGTTGGAAAAGTGGCCGCAGCCGGCGCGCGATCTGGCGCCGGACTCAGCTTTGCAATAAAGCTACCTAACAAATCAGTTCGCGATGATGTGGACGTGTTGACGCATGGCTGCCTTGCCATGGGTTTTTCATATTGCAATGCAACAATGGCTTCGTTAGGAAGCCGATATCAACCTAGAGGCAGCACGATGAGCGGCGAGTGGAATACGAAATATGGCACCCGGCGCGTGCGGCATGATCCGCCGACGCTGGACGAAGCCATCTTCGCAGCCATCGGCATCACCGAGGACCTCGACCAGCAGGCCGAAATCGCGGCATCGCTGATGGGCCTGCCGATCGAAGAAGTCCAGGCGCAGGTCAAGAAAGCCAGCCGCCCTTCCGGCACGCTGCGCGTCAGCCGTGTTATCGCCGGCGAACAGGGCGCTCAACGCACCGTCGTCGTCGAGCGCCGCGTCACCCGCAGGGTTGCGGTCGCCAAGCGCGCATGATTGCGAATTTCGCTTCTGAAATGAAAAAGCAGGGTTTTTGGCCCTGCTTTGTTTTGCGATGAACCTACTCCGTCCCTGATGGCGAGGAGGCCAAGCGGCGCAATTGCGCCGCTGACAGCGCCGTCTCGAACCATGAGTTGGTAAGCCTCAGAGCTAGCCGCCATCCCCAGCAATTGACTTCGCCAGTCGCAAGGAGACGCCGCTTCGCGGCTCGTGAGAGTCTGACTCATAAAGCGGTCTGGCGCTTTTCGACTGCTTTTGCTCGTGACAATGCCGCGTTCAACTCAGTATCTCGCTTCTCCGTCCCTCATCCTGAGGAGCCGCGTAGCGGCGTCTCGAAGGATGGCCGAAGAGCGCCGAGCCAAGCCATCTCATGGTTCGAGACGGCGCTGCGCGCCTCCTCACCATGAGGGGCGGTGTGTCGCGCTCCGTCTGGGCGACCAGCAGCACCAAACAACGGACTGCATTTCCAGTCAGACTCTCAGGATGAGGGTGAGCGTATCGGTCAGCGTTTGCTGATGCCCGTTGCGTTGAACCATGCACGCCACGCAGCGCGATTGTAATCACCGACGGCCTTGGCGACATCGAGCACCCCAGCCTTCGGCTGTGGCTTGGGCTGCGGCTTGATCTTGGCCGTCACGGGCTCGGCTGTGAGATCGATGAGTCCGGTGGATTCGCCATGACGGAATGAAAGCTTCGCGCCGAACTTGGCGGCGAGCGCCCGCATCGCATCGTTCTGCGCGCCGGTCGTCACGCGCAGCTTCTTGTACCCCATCGACTTCGCCTTAGCGATCAACTGGGTGAACAGGATGCTGCCGACGCCCTTGCGGCGCATGCAGCTTTCGACGCTGAACGCCACTTCCGGTTCGGTATTGGTCAGGTCGGCCTGGTGCAGCTCGGCTGCGCCGCGCACGACGCCATCCTCGAAATAGGCCAGGATCACCGTGCCGTCATGCACCGAACGTTCGGCATAGTTCGCAACCCAGTCGTCACCCAGCGAGCCGTTGAAACGATCACGGCGGCTCTCGCGGTCGAGGCGCAGCAGATGGTCGCGAAACAGCGGGAGTTCGTGGGTGGCGAGAATACGAACCGGTCCGCTCTTGGCTGAAGCCTTGGGCGTCCGGTGGGCGAGTGCGATGATCGTTGCGGGGCTGAACATGATCCGATTCCGACGGTTAGCCGCCGGAACACCTTGATTCTTGTACGACCCCAATATTGTGCATCGCACAAAGAATTTCAAGATCGAAGCGCTGCGACAAGACCGCACCTGCCGCAGGCGAGCTATGCGATAACCTTGAAAATTAACGGAAATTCACCACAGCGTGAGATCAGAGCACCAGCTGGGTCTGGGTCACGACCCCCACCAGCTTGCCCTCCTCCGTCTCGATCCGGGTCTGCCAGACCTGGGTTCGCCGGCCGCGATGGATCGGGGTTGCGATAGCCCGGACTGTGATTCCGGCCGCGGCAGCGCTGACGAAATTGGTTTTGCTCTCGATGGTGGTGGTGCCCTTGGCACCTTCCGGCAGATTGATCACCGTGGCCGCGGCGCCGACTGCATCGGCCAGCGCCATTACCGCGCCGCCATGAATGATATGGCGCGTGGTGCAGAGATCCTCGCGCACCAGCATGGTCGCGACCACCCGTTCCGGCTCGGCTTCGATGAAAGTGACGCCCATGGACACCGAGAACGGCATCGGGGTGCTTTTGATCTTGTCGAGCAGCGTCATCGAATTCTCCCTGTGCATTCGTCCGTCGTGGCGCGGACTGATGGCTTATGGAGACGGAAGCAGCGCATCGTGACAAGCCCTTGTTTCCGCGGCATAGCGGTGCGATGCGCCATTTTCCGCCCGAACGGATTGTCTGTCTCACCGAAGAAACCGTGGAGACGCTGTATCTGCTCGGCGAGCAGGATCGTATCGTCGGCGTGTCCGGCTATGCGGTGCGGCCACCGCAGGTGCGGCGGGAGAAGCCGCGGGTGTCGGCCTTCATCTCCGCGGACGTGCCTAAAATTCTCGCGCTGGAACCGGATCTCGTCCTCTGTTTCTCGGATTTGCAGGCCGACATTGCCGCCGCGCTGATCCGCGCCGGTGTCGCCGTGCATGTTTTCAATCAACGCGATGTTGCCGGAATCCTCGCGATGATCGGCACTTTGGGCGCTCTTGCTGACGCGAAAAACCGCGCGGATGCGCTCGCTAACGAGCTTGCGTTGCGGCTTTCCAGCGTCAGCACGGCGGCAAAATTGCGGCAGCCAAAACCGCGCGTTTATTTCGAGGAATGGGACGATCCGCTCATCACCGGCATCGGCTGGGTCTCGGAACTGATCGAACTCGCCGGCGGGATCGACGTGTTTCCACAGATGCGGTCCCGCAAAGCGGCGAAGGATCGCATCGTGTCGCCTGACGAGGTGCGCGATGCGATGCCGGATGTGATCCTGGCCTCCTGGTGCGGCAAGAAAGTCGTGGCAGACAGGATCAGGCAGCGGCCGGGATGGCATGACATTCCGGCCGTGCGCAACAATCGCATCGTCGAAATCAAGTCGCCGCTGATCCTGCAACCGGGACCGGCGGCGTTGACGGATGGATTGGATGCGATCGTGAAGGCATTATGGGGCGACGCCATGCGCTGAGCTTCCGCCGTCATTGCGAGGTCAAGGAAAGCCTTCGGCTTTCCTCTTGGCGAAGCGACGAAGCAATGGATCGCTTCGCTGCGCTCGCAATGACGGAGCTGTAATTACGCCTGCTCCACGCCGCACCACTCTGCAATGAACAGCGCCATGGCCTTGGTGCATTTGCGGACCGACTCCAGGTCCACGTATTCGTTGAAGCCGTGGATGTCCTTGCCTTCGGGGCCGAAGCAGAGGCCGGGGATGTCGTAATACAGGCCGTAGAAGCGCGTGTCGGTCAATCCGGTGTTGGTGACGTCCTGCGGCTTGCCGCCGCCATAGACGGCGTCAAAGGCCTTTGCGAAGGCAGCTTCAGGGGCTTCCGCGTCGGTCAGCACATAACCTTCCGACTGATAGCCGGACCACTCCACCACGGGCGGATTGTTGGCGAGGAACGGATGCGCACGCGCCGCCTTGTCGATACAGGCTTTGATCTCGGCCTGACATTCCTGCACCGACCACCCCGGCAGGATCGCGATCCGGCAATCGACATCGCACCAGGCCGGGACGCTGGATGCCCAATCGCCGCCCTTGATGATGCCGGGATTGAAATTCAGTGGATGATGAACCTTGTCGTAATACGGTGCAGTTTCGGCACGCCTGTTCCACTCCGCCTCGAGTTGTTCAACCGCCTCGATCAGATGATAGGCTCCCTTGATGGCATTGGCGCCGCTGCCGGCGTCCTGAACATGGACGGGGAAGCCGCGCACCTTGATGCGAAACCAGATCACGCCGATCTGCGCACGCACCATCTTGCCGGCGGTGGGCTCGGGAATGAAGCACGCATCCGCACGATAGCCGCGCTGCAGCGTGGAGAGCGCGCCGACGCCGGTGCTTTCCTCTTCAATGACCGACTGGAAGTGAATACGCGCCGTCGGCTTGAGACCGGCGGCCTTGATCGCATCGAGCGCATACAGCGCGCCGATGGTGCCCGACTTCATGTCGCAGGCGCCGCGGCCATACATTCTGCCGTCCTTGATGACCGGCGAGAATGGCGGTGTCTCCCACATATCGAGTGGGCCCGCCGGCACCACGTCACAGTGGCCCTGCAGGATCAGCGATTTGCCGGCCGTGGTGGTTGGCCTGTAGGTGCCGACCACGCTGCGCGCCTTCGAAAAATCATGCTCGATGATTCCGACGCCGGGTAGACCTGCGAGTTCACCCATATCGACGTGCCAGTCGTCGACCTCATAACCGCGGGCGCGCAGCAGCTCGCCCATCATGTCCTGGCATGGCCCCTCGGCGCCGCGCGTCGAGGGGATCGCAACGAAATCCTTCGTCGTCTCGAGCTGCGCGTCGAAAGCGTTATCGACGGCATCCAGGATTTTTCGCTGCGTATCGGCGACAGTCATGCATCAGGCTCCGGTGAGATTCGATCGATCGCGCCGGCAACCTAACCTCGCCTCACCCCTTCGGGTACTGCATAAAATAGGCATCCGTCAGCGCATCTTCGAGCAACCTGCCCTCGCTGTAAGCCGCAAGCGTCGCCGGCCGTTCGACACCCGGAAGCAGCCGCGGGCACGGCTCCGGTGCGCCGAGCACGGTCTTTACCGGAATGCGCTCGGCATAGATCGGCAGCTCGTAATCCTCGTCGTCGTCAGCGACGCCCTTGGCGCGGATTTTGGCCGAGGCTTCCTCGATCTCCATGGCGACGAAGGACGTCGCCTTCATCTCCTGCGCCGTGGAGGCGCGCAGGCTGGCGGTGCGATCGGGGAAGAAGCGATCCACCATGGCGATGCCGGCGCGATCCTTTTCATCGGGATCGGTGACAAGATAGGCATTTCCGAACGCCATGACGGCGCGATAGTCGGCGGAGTGATTGAAGCCGCAGCGCGCCAGCACGAGGCTGTCGAGAAAGGCCACCGTGAGACAGACGCGCTGATGCGCGGTCTGGTTCTTCAGCATGCGGCTGGCGCTCGATCCGTGCCAGTACAACGTCGTACCCTCGCGCCAGAAGAAGGTCGGCGTACAGTAGGGCTGGCCGTCGATCACATAGGACACGTGGCACATCATCGACGCATCGAGAATCCTGTGCACGGTCTCGTGGTCGTAGAAACCGCGATCGTGCCGCCGCTTCACGCGGTTGCGCTGACTGAGCGGATATGATGGCGCGGCGTTGTCGTCGGTCGTGGTCACGGTCATTCTCCTGATGTCGAACGCGTGTCCCGGACGCGGTACGGCGCGAAGCGATGCTCCGCGTCCGGGACAAGGGATTGTGTTTCTTAGAATTGTTGTAGCCACCTAATTGGTCTGCGATAGTGCCAATTCCATGCGAAAAATTCCGACCAATTCTCGCGCCAGAAAATCGGCCACGGCAACGCCGCACGAACTGCCCCTCGATCTTCACGGTGCCCATATCGACCAGCACGCCGCCGCGGCCGACCGCCTGTATCAGGCGCTGCGCCATGCCATGACCGGGGGCATGGCCAAGCCTGGCGACGCCCTGCCGCCGTCGCGGCATCTGGCCGCACAGACCGGTTTTCGCCGTAACACCGTGACCGATGCCTATGAACGGCTGATCGCCGACGGTTTTGCGGTCGCGCGCGTCGGTTCCGGGACGTTCGTGGCCGAGCGCATCCCGTCGGCCATCGCAGGCAAGGCGCCGAAACGCATCGCCATCGCGGAGCCGCAGCGCGGCACGCTGGCGCTCGGCTGCACCGATATCGACGAAACGACGTTACGTCGTTTTCGCACTTTTGCCGGCCGCCGCCTGCGCACCTTCGGCAGCGAGCATCTGCATTACGGCGATCCGCGCGGCAGCCTCGAGCTGCGCATCGCCATCGCCAATCACCTGCTCTCGGCGCGCGGCCTGCGCTGCGATCCCGACCAGATCATGCTCACCTCGGGCACCCAGCACGGGCTGCGCATCGTGCTGTCGGCCATCCTCAAGCCGGGCGAACAGATCTGGGTCGAAGATCCCGGCTACCCCGCCGCGCGAAAATCCATCGAGCACTACGGCGGGCGGCCGGTCTCCGTACCGGTCGACGACCGCGGCATGATCGTCGCCAAGGGCCGCGCGACGGCGCCGCATGCGCGGGCTGCTTACGTGACGCCGTCGCATCAGTTTCCACTCGGCGTGCAGATGGCGATGCCGCGGCGGCTGGAACTGCTCGACTGGGCGCGCACCGCCGATGCTTTCGTGTTCGAGGACGATTACGACAGCGAATTCCGTTACGACGGCGCACCGCTTCTCTCGCTCGCCGGCATCGATCACCTGCGCCGCGTCGTCTATATGGGCACCTTCGCCAAGACGCTGTTTCCCGGCCTGCGCATCGGCTATTGCGCGCTGCCCGAAAACCTGATCAGCCCCGTCGCCGCGGCACGTGCGGCAATGGACCGCTTTCCCGCCACGGTCATGGAAGGCGCCATCGCCGACATGCTGAATTCCGGCGCCTTCGCCGCCAATCTGCGCAGGGTGCGTAGCCGCTATCGCGATGCGCGGGATGCGCTGGCGCGCACTTTGATCGACGCATCGGATGGACAGCTTTCGGTCCCCGTCCCCTCACAGGGGCTGCATCTGGTGGCGCGATTTGCGCCCGCGACACCATTGCAGACCGCTGCCGACGCCAAGGCCGCCGCAGGCGTCGAAGGCTGGCTGCTGGCTGACACCTATCTGCGCGCACGACCGGCGCCCGGTTTCGTGCTCGGCTTTTCCGGGCACCCCATCCGCAAGATCGTCGCCGCTGCGGAGACGCTTGCGAAGGCGTCGACGGCAGCCTTGCGCGTTCACCGACAAGCAACGGCGAAACCGCGTCGTGGAACCCACGGCCGGGGATCGTGATTATGGGGAACAGCCGCTCGCTTCAAGAATCGGGCACGCGTCCGTAAATTGCATCCCCAATGGCCTCCAGGAGACCTCATGTCCGGCAATCGCAACGTGCTCTATCTCATCATCGGCGCACTCATCGTCGGCATCGGCGTCCTCGGCTACAATCTCTACCAGGAAAAGAAAGAGCCGCAGGGCCTGCAGATCAATGTCGGGCCCGATGGCCTGAAGGTGCAGAACAAGTAACGGATCTCATCATGCGCGCGGCCATCGCCTTCGGCATTCTCGCCATCGTCACCACCGCCACGCCAGCTTTCGCCATCGATCAGGTGTCGCGCGAGGATGACATTATCGATCTGCGTCTGGGCCAGCGCATCTGGGTCGATGACGGCTCCTGCCCCACCGGCCAGATCAAGGAAGTGATGGGCGCGACGCTGGCCGCCAACGGCGGCGTCGCCCGCGTGAAAAAATGCGTGCCGCGCAGCGCGACGCGAATTCGCTGATATCGCGCGCCGCCGTATCAAGCTTGAGCGACGAAGCAATCCATAGAGCTTCGGGCAAATAACCGGATTGCTTCGTCGCTTTGCTCCTCGCAATGACGACGATCAGAACATCCCGTTGTCGTTCGCGGCTTTTTCCGGGATCGGCTGGTTGACGTCCCAGTGCTCGACGATCTTGCCGTTTTCCAGCTTGAAGATATCGACGATGGCGTTGCCGCGGGTGCCCTTTTCGCGCACCGCATGGACGTGCAGGATCACATAGTCGCCATCGGCGAAGACCTTCTTGATCTCGCTACGGGAGTCCGGGAATTTCTCGCGCAGGAAGGCGATGAACTTCCTGAAACCTTCGATGCCATCCGCAGCAGTCGGATTGTGCTGGACATAACGCGGGCCGAAATACTTCGCGGCAGCTTCGAAATCCTTCTGGTTCAGTCCCTTCTCGTAGAACTCGACCACCGTTTTCTTGTTGGCCTCCTGCGTCGCCGTGTCCGCAGCCATTGCCGATGTCGAGAGAAGCAAAGCTGCAGCCAGCCCCGTGAAAAAACGCATTGTCATGATCCCTTTCCCGCGCAGCCGAAGGGCCGAGCACAAAAGCTCCTATCACTGCGGCGGAAGCAGTCAGGATCACTTTGCCGCGAACCGCTCTGAAGGACATCCAGTGTCCAATGTGCAAGATTGAGATTTTGTCCCGGACGCGACGCCGAGCCGGGACCGTATCAAACGCCGGAGTTCGTTACGGTCCCGGTTCTGCGCGACAGCGCTGCAGCGCGCCCGGGACGAGATCCAGTGTTCAGTTCGGTGGCGCGGAGTCTAATGCTTCTCCGGCTCGCTCGGCGGCACCGGCGTGTTGCTCTCGCCGGCGCTTGCGCCGCCGTCGATGGGCAGCGTGATACCCGTGATCCAGCGGGCTTCATCGCTCGCCAGAAACAGCACACCGTTGCCGACATCCCAGCCGGTTCCCTCGGTGCCGAGCAAGGTCGTCGCAATGCGCGCGCGACGCATCTCCTCGCTCATGCCGCGCGACGCGACCATGGGCGTGTAGACCGTCCCCGGCGCGATGCAGTTGACACGGATGCCACTGCGACCGTGATGCGCCGCCATCGCCTTGGTAAGGCCGATCACCGCCGCCTTCGACGTCGGATATAACAGACTGGGATGACCGCCGCGCAGGCCCGCGACCGAGGTCAGATTGATGATCGAGCCGCCGCCCGATCCGATCATCGCGGGAACGGCGTATTTCGACATCAGCATCATCGAGGTGACGTTGACCGTCATGGCGTCGTCCCATGCCCCGCTATCGACTTCGACGGCATTGCCGCGCGGCCCGGTGATGCCGACATTGTTGACCAGGATATCGAGACGACCGAAGCCTCCGACCGTACGCTCGACGATGGCCTCGCAGGTGGCGGGATCACTGACGTCGCCGTCATAGATGTGATAAGCGCCGCCCTCGGCCGCGATCAGACTCGCAGTTTGTTCGGCCCAGTCGGGATTCAGATCGACCAGCGCAACCCTGGCACCATGTCGGGCCAGCAACACCGCCGCGGCGCGTCCGTTGCCGATCCCGTTGCCGCGCGAACCCGCGCCGGTGACAATCGCCACCTTGCCGTTCAAACGTCCGTCGCCTGCCATCGAAGTCCCCTGAAGCACGCACCCCAAGGCCCCGGCGCTGCATTCCAGCGTGGACGATAGCGTGCGACATCATCCCACCGCAATGCCTCAGTTCGCCGCAAAAGTGTAAACATCGATTGCACTTCTTACAGGCGATCCAGCCGACAGCTGCGCCATCGTGCAGGAAGGAGCAGAAACAGCATGCGCCACGAACAGGCAACGCAGGCTGGCTAGCCGCTATTTAATGTAATCGCCGCATTTCTGAACGGCCGCATCCGTCTGCCCCCATGGCATGATCGGCACCGACGAGGTCGAGTTTTTCGGCGAACCCTCGATGATCCGGTCCGAATAGACCATGTAGACCAGCACGTTTCGCTTGGCGTCGCAGCCACGCACGATCTGCATCTTCTTGAAGAACAGCGAGCGGCGCTGGCGGAACATGTCGTCGCCCTGATCGCTCTTGTTCCTGAACCTGATGGGGCCGATCTGCCGGCAGGCCAGCGAGATGTCCGAGACCTCCTCGGCGAGGCCGAGCCAGCCTTTGAAGCCGCCCTTCTCCGGCACCGTGAAGTGGCAAGCGACACCCTCGACTTCGGGATCGTCGACCCCGTAGGTGGCGAGCTTGTCGTTCGGGCTCAGCCATTTGAACACGGTTGAGCGGCGGAAGATCAGGTCGGGCTCATCCGCCGCATGCGCGATCGCGCCTGTGCCCAGCATCGCGGCAGCCAGCGCGAGGGTGACGATCTGCTTCCAACCGAAGCGAAAGCTCAAAGCGATCAAGGACATTCAACTCTCCGTGTTCCCGAGGCGCATATGTAGCGATTGTGCCACGCGGCGGTAGACCGCAGGCCGCCGCGTTAATCCAATGTGAGTGTTTTTTGTTACCTTCGGGCATAACTGCGGAGGTACGATTCGCCCGCCGATGAACGCCTTTTGCGTCCGCGACACTAACGCTTTGCAACGGATTCAAGGATTTTACAGCGTGACGTTTTTTCAGTTTTCAGGGAGCTCCGTCCACAAGCGCATGCTTCTGAGCGGCACCTCTGTTGCGCGTCATGTTTCGTCCCCGCGCCAGTTGCTGCAAGCGGTATTGCTGGCCAGTTTCGTCTTCGGCGCGGCAGCGCCGGCGCACGCTGTATTTTGGTTCGACGAAGACCCGATGCGCCCGCGCAGCATGATGGAGCCGCCGCCGCCACCACCGCCCCCACGGCCAAATGTTCACCGCGACAACCGGCTGAAGCAGCAGGGCATCGCCCTGGAGAAACAGGCGAGAGAGCACGCCAAGCCGGTCGGCCCGTTGGTCATCGCCATCTCCATCGACAAGCAGACCATGCGTGTGTTCGATGCCAACGGCCTGTTCGCCGAGACCCGTGTCTCCACCGGCATGAAAGGCCATGAGACGCCGACAGGCGTGTTCAGCGTCATCCAGAAGAACAAATGGCACAAGTCGAATATCTATAGCGACGCGCCGATGCCCTATATGCAGCGGATCACCTGGTCCGGCATCGCGTTGCATGCGGGAGCCCTGCCCGGTTATCCCGCCTCCCATGGCTGCATCCGCATGCCGATGGCCTTTGCGACCAAGCTGTGGGCCTGGACGCGGATGGGCGCTCGCGTGATCATCACGCCGGGCGAGATTTCGCCAGCCGAGTTTTCGCATCCGCAGTTGATCGCGCAAAAGCCGGTGCCTGTTGCGGCCGCGCCGATGGCGGCACCCAGTGTACAGCCTGCGACGGCGAAGCCGGCAGACGGCAAGTCTACCGATCTTGGTCTCAAGCCGGCGACCTTCGGCGAGCGCAGCAAGACCGTGACGGCCGATGCTGCCAATGCGCTCGGCGGGCCGGCGAAGCCGGTTCTGTCGGATGTGAATGCGGCGATGGCCCAGATGCCAGCGGCCGACGTAGAAACAGCAAAACCTGCGGAGAAGAAGGCCGACGCTCCCGCGCGGGTGACGCGTCAGGACGTCGATGCCGCGGCGGCCAAGATCGTCGAAGCACCGGCTACGGAAGACAAGAAGGCGCCGGAAGCCCGCGCCGAGGATCTGCCGCCGAAATCGCCGCTCGCCGCCACGCCGGCGATGCAACAGGACGACACGCAGCGCGCCGATGCGCCCAAGGCCGAGGCGCAGGTCGGAGCGAAGCCAGGCGCGGCCAAGCTCGATGCCGTCGACATTCCGCCGCCGCCGGATACGTCGCCGAAACGTACGGGCCAGATCGCGGTGCTGATCAGCGGCAAGGACGGCAAGCTCTATGTGCGGCAGAATTTCTCGCCGCTGTTCGAGACCGACATCACCATCAAGGCGAGCGACCGACCGCTCGGCACGCATATCTTCACCGCGCGCATCGACAAGGACGAAGCCAAGAAAATTCACTGGACGGCGATGTCGCTGCCTGCGGTGCCGCATCGTGCGACCACAGGGGCCGGCCGCAAGCAGACAGCCATCACCGCCGCAGCGCCACCGCTCCCTGACAGCGCCGCCGAGGCGCTCGATCGCATCAACATCCCCGACGACGCCATGGCGCAGATCGCCGAGGCGATCGCCACCGGCGGCTCGATCATCGTCTCCGACCAGAGCATCAAGGCCGGCGGCGAAACCGGCCAGGGCACCGAATTCGTCGTTCCCATGCGCTGATGAGCCGGTTGACGTCGGATGCCGGCGGGATCACCCTGCCATCTCCGACGCAAGAGGCGTATCATGATGAACCGCAGACATGTGCTGACAACGCTGCTCGGCGGCGTAGCTGCTGTCGCGGCCCTATCGCGTGCCGACGCACAGGCCAGCCGGATGACGGCCTATGGCTTTTCCTTTCCGGGCCTGAAAGGCGGCGAGATCAAGCTGGCCGACTATGCCGGCAAGCCGATCCTGGTGGTCAACACCGCCTCGCAATGCGGTTACACCCCGCAATATGCGGGGTTGCAGGAGCTGTGGACCGAATTTCGCGAGCGCGGCCTGACGGTGATCGGCGTTCCCTCCAACGATTTCGGCAATCAGGAACCCGGCGGGCCGCACGAGATCGACGACATCGCCCATGGCCGTTTCGGCATCAGCTTTCCGATTGCCGCGAAGACCGTCGTGAAGGGGCCGAACGCGCATCCGTTTTACAAATGGGCCGCCGAAGCGCGCCCCCGCGACTTGCCGCGCTGGAACTTTCACAAATATCTGGTCGGCCGCGACGGTTATCTCGCGGATGCCTTCGGCTCCGAGCTGGAGCCGATGGATACACGCGTGAAGACAGCGGTGGCGCGCTCGCTGACAGCGGTGTGAGGGACGGCTTCTCGTCTCCCGGGCTTGACCGGGCGATCCAATAAGCACCGAGATCGATGATCCTACCCGACCGTCGGCGTCTACTGGATCCCCGCCTTCGCGGGGATGACAGTGAGCATTATGCCGCGACCACTTCCCTCGGCTGATAGATCGCGATGTGCTGGCAATGCGCCACCGGCGTCACGCCGTTAGCCACCACCAGCGCGTCGAGTTCGACGAAGCGGTGGCCCTTCTTCTCGTAATTGCCGGTCACCTTCGCCCGCGCCACCAGTTCGTCGTCGACGCTGGCGGCCGCCAACAGCTGCATGCGGCTGCCGACGTGAATCCACGGGCCAAGGATGGCATTGTCGACCAGCACCTTGTTCATGATCCGCTGCAGCACGCCGGGATGCACGAGGCCCTCACGCAGATAGCGCTCATCCGTCTCGCGCACTTCGCCCAGATATTCGGCAAGCCCGTCCTCGGGCCACACCCGAGGCGCGGTACCGAGCCATTTGCCCTGTGCATAAGAGGCGGAACTCACTGGCAATCGCTTCTCGACCGCCGGCGTTTCGGGGAAATCCTCCAGCGCCGGAACCACGGGAAACGATGCCAGCGACGCCGATCCGGTGGCGCGCATTTCGCCGCCCCCTTCGACCGCCAGCCGCAGCGCCTCGCCCGCCTGCTCCGCCGTTACGTCCACGGTTTCGCCGTCATAGACCGGCTTGATGAACTTTGCCTCGATCAGCCCGCGCTCCAGGAAATCCCGTCCCCAATGCGCGACGGCGGGGTGCACCATATAGGCCAGCACGTCCACGCCCGGCACCAGCCCGCCGCTGAAGCCGAATTTGCGCGCCACGGTATCGTCATGCATCTTGTTTTCGGACTGTTTGGCCGTGTTGAAGGCCTCGACGCGATATGGCGCGATCCCCTGTGTCATGATTCCTCCCGAACGCTCTGCGAAGATTGGTATTCGTGTTCAGGAGATGATACCCCTCGCCCCGCACGAGGCAAGACGAGGCGACGGGAACCGCGCCCCCCGTCGGCACCACCCGGCCCAAGCGAAAACGACTGACGTTCTCGCTGGCGTTGTGACATCCGGAGCACAGGCGACCGTTGAATACCCGCATCTATATCGACGCCGATGCCTGCCCCGTGAAGGACGAGATCTACCGCGTCGCCGCGCGCTTCAAACTGCCGGTCAGCGTGGTGGCCGGAACCTGGCTGCGCGTGCCGCAGGACCCGATGATCGAATGCATCGCCGCCGGCTCCGGCATGGACGCCGCCGATGACTGGATCGCGGAGCGTGCGACCAAAGGCGACGTGGTCGTAACCGCCGATATCCCGCTGGCTAGCCGCTGCGTGAAGGCCGGTGCCGCCGTCATTGCGCCGAATGGCAAGCCGTTCACCGAACAATCCATCGGCATGACGCTGGCGATGCGCAATCTGATGACCGACCTGCGCTCCACCGGGGAGATCACCGGCGGCCCCAAATCCTTCGCGCCGCGCGACCGCTCGGCCTTTCTCTCCGCGCTTGACCAGACGATCCGCCGCATCCAGCGCGATCAGGCTGCCAGCGCGCCCAAGCAAAGTTGAACTGACGTCATGGCTCCTCCGCTCATCCAGCTCAAGGACATCTCGCTGACCTTTGGCGGCACGCCGCTGCTCAAGGGCGTCGAACTCACGGTGTCGCAGGGCGACCGCCTCTGCCTGATCGGCCGCAACGGCTCCGGTAAATCGACGCTGCTGAAGATCGTCGCCGGCACGGTCGAAGCCGACAGCGGCAGCCGCTTCGTGCAGCCCGGCGCCACCGTGCAATACCTGTCGCAGGAACCCGACTTCTCCGGCTATCCGACGACGTTGGCCTATGTCGAGGCCGGCATGGCGGACGGCAACGATCACTATCAGGCGCAATATCTGCTCGAACAGCTCGGTCTCACCGGACAGGAAGATCCGATGCATCTGTCCGGCGGCGAAGCGCGCCGCACGGCAATTGCCCGCGCGCTGGCGCCCTCGCCCGACATCCTGCTGCTGGACGAGCCCACCAACCATCTCGACCTCACCACCATCGAATGGCTGGAAGGCGAACTGTTGAGTCGCCGTTGCGCGCTGGTGCTGATCAGCCATGACCGCCGCTTCCTGGGCAATCTGTCGCGCGGCACCGCCTGGCTCGATCGCGGCCAGATCCGTCAGATCGATCGTGGCTTCAACGCATTCGAGGAATGGCGCGACGAAGTGCTTGCCGAAGAGGAGCGCGACCAGCACAAGCTCGACCGCAAGATCGTCGAGGAAGAACACTGGCTGCGTCACGGCGTGTCCGGCCGCCGCAAGCGCAACGTCAAGCGCCTCGCCGGGCTGCATGAGCTGCGCCAGCAACGCCGCGACTATCGCGGCGTGCAAGGCAATGCGACACTGGCTGCAGCGGAGGCCGACAAGTCCGGCAAGCTGGTGGTCGAGGCCAAGGGCATCTCACGGACCTATGGCGAGCGCAAGATCGTCGATGAATTCTCCATCCGCATCCAGCGCGGCGACCGCATCGGCATTGTCGGCCCGAACGGCGCCGGCAAGACCACGCTGGTCAACATGCTCACCGGCGCGGAGCCACCGGATAGCGGCAGCATCCGTTTCGGCACCAATCTCGAAATGGCGACGCTGGACCAGCATCGCGAAAGCCTCAATCCGAAATGGAGCCTTGCCGAAGCCCTCACCGGCGGCCGCGGCGATCACGTGATGGTCGGCGGCAAATCGAAGCATGTGGTCAGCTACATGAAGGACTTTCTGTTCGCGCAGGAACAGATGCGCACGCCGCTGGAAGTGCTGTCCGGCGGCGAGCGCGGCCGCCTGATGCTGGCGCGTGCTCTGGCAAAGCCTTCAAACGTGCTGGTGCTGGACGAACCGACCAACGATCTCGATCTCGAAACCCTCGACGTGCTCGAGGAGATGCTTGGTGATTATGAGGGCACGGTGCTGCTGATCAGCCATGACCGCGACTTTCTCGACCGCGTGGTGACTTCGGTGATCGTGCCGGAAGGCAACGGCAAATGGGTTGAATATGCCGGCGGTTATACGGACATGCTGACGCAACGTGGCGCCGATCTCACGCGTGAGGGCGTGAAGGGTAGCGGCGAGCCGGTGAAAGCGGCGAAAGCAGAATCCGTTGCCGCTGCGCCTGCGGCCAAGAAGAAGCTGAGTTTCAAGGACAAGCACGCGCTAGAGACGCTACCGGCAACTATGGCGAAGCTGCAGGACGAGATCGCAAAACAGCAGAAAATGCTCGACGATCCCGCGCTCTATACGAAGGACCGCAAAAAGTTCGATGCAGCGAGCGCGGCGATCGCGAGCGCACAGCAGCAGCTCAGCGACGCCGAGGAGAAATGGCTGGAGCTGGAAATGCTCCGTGAAGAGATCGAGAGTGCATAAGCACCGTCATTGCGAGGAGCCCAAACGAATTGGCAAAGCCAATTCGTTTGGGCTCCTCGCAATGACGAATGAGAGGACCGAGCAACATGACCACATCCCTCGCCGCCAAAATCGCCCGCGACTACGGCACCCCTGCCCTGGTCATCGACATGGACCGTGTCGAGTGCAATATCGCGCGTATCCAGAAGGTCTGCGACGACGCCGGCATCGCCAACCGCCCGCATATCAAGACGCATAAGAGCCCGGTGCTGGCCAAGCTGCAGATCGACGCGGGCGCCAAAGGCATCACCTGCCAGAAGCTCGGCGAGGCCGAGATCATGGCGGAAGCAGGGATCGACGATATCCTGATCAGCTACAACCTGCTCGGTGACGAGAAGATGGCCCGCCTCGGTGCACTGCAGGGCAAGGCGAATATCACAGTCGCCGCCGACAACTCCGTCGTTGTCGCCGACCTGCCGAAGGCCGCCGCGCTTTCCGGCCGCGATCTCAATGTGGTCGTGGAATGCGACACCGGCCGCAAGCGCGCCGGCGTCGAGACGCCGGCAGAAGCGATTGCGCTCGCACGTGAGATCAAGGCAGCCAAGGGCCTGACCTTCGCCGGCTTCATGCTGTATCCGACCGAGACCGGCTGGGCCGATGCGCAAAAGTTCTACGACGAGGCGCTGCTCGGCGTGCGCGCAGAAGGATTGGAGCCGCTGATCGTCTCCACCGGCGGTACGCCGAACCTGAAGAATGTCGGCTCGCTGAAAGGCGCTACCGAACATCGCTTCGGCACCTACATCTATAACGACCGCATGCAGGTCGCGGCCGGTTCAGCGACGTGGGATGACTGCGCGCTCACGGTCTATTCCACCGTCGTCAGCCGTGCCGGCCCGGAGCGCGGCATTCTCGATGCCGGCTCGAAGACGCTGACGCCGGACACCGGCGGCCTCGACGGCTATGGCCTGATCCTCGAACATCCCGAAGCGAAGATCGCGAAATTTGCCGAAGAACACGGTTTCCTCGACCTCACCCGCAGCAATACCCGCCCGAATGTCGGCGATGTCGTGCGCATCGTGCCGAACCATGTCTGCGTGGTCGTCAACATGTTCGACGAGGTGGTGATGGTGCGCGGCGACGAGATCGTCGGAACGCTACCGATCGCGGCACGCGGGAAGCTGCGGTAAGCTCAGTCCCTCATCCTGAGGAGCGCGCATCGCGCGCGTCTCGAAGGATGGCCGCGGAGCTCTGCATCTCATGGTTCGAGACGCGCGCAAGGGCGCGCTCCTCACCATGAGGGTCAGAGATTGATCCAGTTCAACGCGCCCTGTCCTGCCGCCACGCCCGTCGCAAACGACGCCTGCAGCAGATAGCCGCCGGTCGGCGCCTCCCAATCCAGCATCTCGCCGGCGACGAATACACCCGGCAGGCGTTTCAGCATGAAAGCATCGTCGATCTCATCAAAGGCGACGCCGCCTGCCGTCGAGATCGCGCGGGCCATCGGTGCGATTCCGGTTAGCGTGATCGGGACGGCATTGATCAGGGCCGCGAGCTCATCGGGCGACAGCGCCGCGAGCTGCCGCCCCTCTGCAATCGCAACCTCCTGCAGCAGCCCGATCGCTACCGGCGACAGATGCAGCGCCTTGCGCAGGAAATTCGAGAACGACTGCTTGCTGCGCGGCGCTGCGAGTTTAGACCGTAGTTCATCGGCCGTCAGATCAGGGCGCAAAGCAATGCGAAGCACAGCCTTGCCGTCCGCCATGGCAGCCTCGCGCAACACGGAAGACAGCGCATAAATCGCACCGCCTTCGATGCCCGCACGCGTGATCATTGCCTCGCCGCGCACCGATTGCATGCCAAAGGCCAGTGCGATGCCCTTGAGCGGCTGGCCTTCGAAGCGATCCCTGAAGACATCCGACCATGCGACATCAAAGCCGACATTGGCGGGCCGCAGCGGTGCGATGACGATGCCTTTTGCTTTGAGCAAATCAACCCATGCACCATCCGAGCCGAGCTTGGCCCAGCTTGCGCCGCCGAGGGCCAGCAGCGTCGCTTTGGCCGAGATCGTTCGTTCGCCCTCAGGCGTTTGAAATTTCAGAGCACCATCCGCGTTCCAGCCAATCCATCGATGACGGAACGCGAAGGACACGCCGCTATTGTCAAGGCGCCGCAGCCAAGCCCGCAGCAGCGGCGAGGCCTTAAACGCCTCGGGAAACACGCGGCCGCTGGAGCCGATGAAAGTGGGCTGGCCGAGCGTCTCGCTCCAGGCACGCAGATCGGTCGGCGTGAAGCCGTCGATCACCGGCGCAAGCAGTGCTTCAGCCCCACCGTAGCGCTTCACGAAATCCGGCAACGGCTCGCTATGGGTGAGATTGAGGCCACCGCGGCCGGCCATCAGGAATTTTCGCGCGGCCGATGGCATGGCGTCGAACACGGTGACGCGAGCCCCGCCCCTCGCGAGCACTTCGGCCGCCATCAGGCCGGCGGGGCCGGCACCGATGACCGCGACCTCGATTGTCGGAATGTCGATCATCCGGATGGGGTATCATGTAGGGTGAGCAAAGCGAAACGTGCCCACCCTACAGGATCACCGCATCAGGTTTTAACGCCGAGCCTCTTCGCTGCCTGCTCGACATATTTTTGCGTCTGCTGGAAGGCGCCATCGAGCACCTTCGCCTTCGACATGTCGCTGATCTCGGCGAAATGCGCCGCGACGGTGTCGGCGGTCCACTGCTCCTCCGGGAAGTTCACACCCTCGCTTTCGAGGATGCGGATCACTGCGAAAGAGCCGGCACCGGCACCCATGATGGTCTTGGTCGGGGCGTTCTCACTCAACATGTATTCCACTGCCGGAGTGATGGCTTCGGGCTTCATCAGCTTCAGCGCTTCCGGCGGCAGCAATTCCTCGGTCATGCGTGTCGCGGCCGTCGGCGAGACGATGTTCACGCGGATGTCGGTCTTGCGCCCCTCTTCCGCCAGCACGTTCATCAGGCCGACCATACCGGTCTTCGCCGCGCCGTAATTGGCCTGACCGAAATTGCCGTAGAGGCCCGAGGACGAGGTGGTGAGCACGATGCGGCCATAGTTGCGCGCGCGCATGCCATCCCACACAGCCTTGCAGCAATAGAAGGTACCGACCAGATGCACGTCGAGCACCTTCTGAAAATCGGCGACCTCCATCTTGCCGAATGACTTGTCGCGCAGGATGCCGGCATTGGCGCAGAGCACGTCGACACTGCCCCACTCCTTGGTGGCCTTCTCGACCATCGCCGCGACCTGCTCGAAATTCGAGACGTCGGCGCCATCGGCCATCGCGGTGCCGCCGGCGGCGCGGATTTCCTCGACCACGGCGTCGGCGGCCGTGAGCGAGCCACCGGTGCCGTCGCGCGCGCCGCCGAAATCGTTGACGACGACCTTGGCGCCGAGTCTGGCGAGACCCAGCGCATGGGCGCGGCCAAGGCCGTTGCCGGCGCCGGTGACAATGGCCACGCGGCCGTCAAAGCGAATGGTCATGATGCAAGCTCCTCAATTGAAATAGACGAGGCCGAGCCAGTCGGCGACCAGCGCCGGCTTGTCCTCGCCTTCGATCTCGACGGTGGCCGATGTGCGGGTGAAGAGTTCATTCGGTTTGCGCAGCGTCGCCTCGGTGAGTACGAAACGGCCACGCAGGCGCGAGCCGGCCTTTACCGGCGAGATGAAGCGGAGCTTGTCGGTGCCGTAGTTCACGCCCATGGCGACGTCGGCAAGCTTCGGCAGCGCCTCATAGGAGAACACCGAGAGCAGCGACATCGTGAGAAAGCCGTGAGCGATGGTGGTGCCGAACGGCGTCTCCCGTGCACGGGCGGGATCGACGTGGATGAACTGATGATCCTCGGTCGCGGCGGCAAAGGCGTCGATGCGGGCCTGATCAACCAGATGCCAATCGGAAACCCCGACTTCCTTGCCGACCATGGCGATATAGGCTTCACGCGAGATCATCGGTTCGGTCATCCCTTGTTGTTTGCGCACGCAGATTCCACAAAGCGAACGGGCATGCCAAGCAATTTTCTCACCCGCCGCGCAGCTGCGGGAAATCCTCTTCCTTGAATTCGACGCCGCGCAGTGGGTCCTGGCGGTCATTCTCGTGTTCGAGGCGGCGCAGATGGACGCGGCGGATCTTGCCGGAAATCGTCTTCGGCAGTTCGGTGACGAATTCGATCCGGCGGATGCGCTTGAACGGCGCGAGGCGCTCCTGCAGATGCGTGTAGATGGACAGCGCCGTATCGGCATCGGGTTTGGCGCTGCCGACCAACATCACGTAGGCCTTGGGAATCGCCAGACGAATGGGGTCCGGGCTTGGCACGATCGCCGCTTCGGCGACGGCATCGTGTTCGATCAGGACGCTTTCGAGCTCGAATGGGCTGATGCGATAATCGGAGGACTTGAACACGTCATCGGCGCGGCCGACGAAAGTGAGATAGCCGTCGTCATCGACGAAGACGACATCGCCGCTGCGATAGATGTCGCCGCTGGCGCCGGTGACACTGCCGTCATCGGCCTGATACCCCTGCATCAGACCGGCGGGACGATCGGCGCCGAGCACGAGACCGACCTCGCCCTCCTTCGCCGGCTGGCCGTCAGCATCGATCACCCTGACCTTGTAGCCGGGCAGCGGGCGGCCCATGGAGCCGACCTTCACCGGCTGGCCCGGCGAGTTGCCGGCGAGTGCCGTCGTCTCGGTCTGTCCGTAGCCATCGCGGATGGTGAGGCCCCAGGCGGACTGCACCTGTTCGATCACTTCCGGATTGAGCGGTTCGCCAGCGCCACAGACCTCGCGCAGCGACACCTTTGTGTCGGCGAGCCTTTCCTGAATGAACAGCCGCCACACGGTCGGCGGCGCACAGAGCGTGGTGACGCCGCAGCGACCGATGGTGGCAAGCAGGCTTTTCGCATCGAAGCGCGGCTGGTTGACCACGAATACGGTGGCGCCGGCATTCCAGGGCGCGAAGAAGCAGGACCACGCATGCTTGGCCCAGCCGGGTGAGGAGATGTTGAGATGGATGTCGCCGGGCTCCAGGCCGATCCAATACATCGTGGAAAGCCCGCCGACGGGATAACTGCGCTGGCTGTGCCGCACGAGTTTCGGTTTCGCCGTAGTACCCGAGGTGAAATAGAGCAGCATCGGATCGTCGGCCTTGGTCGGGCCATCCGGTGTGAAAGTGTCGGGGAAATCTGCGGACGTCTCGAAGGCGAGCCAGCCGCCGTGAGACGACGCGGCATTGACGACGATCTGCCCGACGCCCGCAGTTTTCAGGCTGCCGAACTTGGCGACCTGATCCTCGGCGGCGACGACGAGTTTCGCCCTGCCGCGATCGAGCCGGTCCTGCAATTCGTCCGAGGTCAGCAGTGTCGTCGCAGGGATGATGACAACGCCGAGCTTGATCGCCGCCAGCATGGTTTCCCAGAGCGGTACGACATTGCCGAGCAGCAACAGCAGATGATCGCCGCGCTTCAGCCCCAGCGCGCGCAGGAAATTGGCAACCTGATTGGAACGGCGTGCAAGGTCGGAGAAAGAGAGTTTTGTTTCGTTGCCGGTGACGGCATCGACGATCCAGAGTGCCGGACGATCCTTGCTGACAGGATCGCGAGCAAGTTCGGCGTCGAACCAGTCGAGCGCCCAGTTGAAGTCGACGGGGTCAGGCCAGCGAAAACCGGCGATGGCCTTGTCGTAGTCGGAGCGGTGTTCGAGGAGAAAGTCGCGGGCCTGCTTAAACGTGGTCATGCTTCCTCACCCTTATTTTGTTTTTGTCGCTCTACACTCCGCCCTCATCCTGAGGAGCCACGCAACGCGCGGCGTCTCGAAGGATGATGAGGAGCTCCGCATGTCATGGTTCGAGACGCGTACAACTGCGCGCTCCCACCATGAGGACTGAGAGTTACTTCGCCAAATTCCGCAGATGGTTGACGATGCCCGAGAAGTCGACACCACCCTGCCCGTCCTGGTCAAAAGTCTCGTAGATGCTCTCAGCATGGGCCCCGAGCGGCGTCTGGGCGCCGGCGGCCTTGGCGGCTTCCTGCGACAGCTTGAGATCCTTCAGCATCAGGGCTGCGGCGAAGCCGGGCTTGTAGTCGTTATTGGCCGGCGAGGTCGGCACCGGGCCGGGCACCGGACAATAAGTCGTCAGCGACCAGCACTGGCCCGACGAGGTCGACGCCACATCGAACAGCGCCTGATGCGACAGGCCGAGCTTTTCGGCGAGCACGAAAGCTTCGCTGACGCCGATCATGGAAATGCCGAGGATCATGTTGTTGCAGATCTTGGCCGCCTGCCCGGCGCCGGCATCGCCGCAATGGACGATCTTTTTGCCCATCGCTTCGAGGATCGGCTTGGCGGATGCAAAGGCCTTGGCGTCGCCACCCGCCATGAATGTCAGCGTCGCGCCCTTGGCGCCGCCGGTGCCGCCAGAGACCGGCGCATCGACTGAGGGAAGCTGCTGCGCGGCAGCGAGCCCATGGGCCTTGCGCGCGCTTTCCACATCGATGGTCGAGCAGTCGATCATCAGCGCGCCCCTGGCAGCTGCCGGGATCGCCTCGCTCCACACCGACACCACATGCTTACCGGCGGGCAGCATGGTGATGATGACCTCGGCGCCCTTCACCGCATCCACGGCGGTGGCGGCAATGGTCACGCCATCGGCCTTGGCCTGGGCGCGCGAGGCTTCGACGAGATCGAAACCCGTCACCTTGTGGCCGGCCTTGACCAGGTTGGCGGCCATGGGGCCGCCCATATTGCCGAGACCGATGAATGCGATGCTGGTCATATCCTGCCCTCGTCTGTTTTGATTGTTATCGAATGCCGGCTCCGCCGATGGAATCCGACTTTCGTTCAGAAAGTAAGCGCAACGTCGCGCGGCGCGAGATAGCGCGCGACGATCTCCGGCGTGACGCCGGCCAGATCGGGCGGCTGCCATTTCGGATTGCGATCCTTGTCGATGATCGCTGCACGCACACCCTCGACGAAATCGGCGCTGTCGAACACCTCAAGCGCCGCGAGATATTCGCGCGACAGGCATTCTTCGAGCGAGGACGATGTGCGCGCGAGACGCAGCAGTTTCAGCGTCACCTTCAGGCCGCGCGGCGACTTGTCGGCCATCGCCTTCAGCGTCGCCTGCGCGAATTCGGAACCGTCCTGCTCGAGTGCCGCGACGATCTCCTCGACGCTGTCATGGGCGAAAACGCGATCGATCAGCGCGCGCTGTACGGTGACAGGGCCGATCTGATCCGGAGCGGAAGAACTCTTGAGCTTGGCCATGACCGCAGCCGCGTCGGTGCCCGGTGCCAGCTTGGTCAGCGCTTCGCGCAGCGCGAACCAGCTCCTCGTATCGATCAACACGTCGGCCATCCGGGCGGCCAGCGCATCGGCGCCATTGGCATTCTGGCCAGTGAGGCCAAAGTAGGTGCCGAGCTCGCCCGGTGCGCGCGACAGCAGCCAGGTGCCGCCGACATCGGGAAAGAATCCGAGACTCACTTCAGGCATCGCCATCTTGGTCTTCTCGGTGACGATGCGATGGCTGGCGTGGCCGGCGAGACCGACGCCGCCGCCCATCACGAAGCCGTCCATATAAGCTACATACGGCTTCGGAAATTTCGCGATGCGCGCATTGAGGATGTACTCCTCGCGCCAGAAGATTTTGCCGAGATCACCTTTGACCTTCGCGCTCTCATAGAGGCCGCGAATGTCCCCCCCGGCACAGAGCCCGCGCTCGCCGGCACCTTCAAGAATGATAATGGCGACGGATGGATCGGCCTCGAACGCATCAAGCGCTGCGACGATCTCGCGCGTCATCTCCAGCGTGAGCGCATTGAGTGCTTTCGGCCGGTTCAGTCGCACAATTCCGGCTGAACCTTCCTTGCGGGCGATCAGATCGCCCTCCGTCACGCCATCGCTCATCGTGCGCCCTCGATCAGTTTGCGCGACACGATCAGCCGCATGATTTCATTGGTGCCTTCGAGAATCTGGTGCACGCGCAGATCACGTACGATTTTCTCGACGCCATATTCGGCAAGATAGCCGTAGCCGCCATGCAGCTGCAGCGCCTCATTGGCGACTTCGAAACCGATATCGGTGCCGAAGCGTTTTGCCATGGCGCAGAGCATCGAGGCATCGGCATCCTTGCGATCCAGCGCCGCGGCTGCGCGCCACAGGAAGGTGCGTGCGGCTTCCAGCTCGGTTGCCATGTCGGCTACACGGAATTGCAACGCCTGGAATTCGTCCAGCTGCTTGCCGAAAGCTTTTCGCTCTTTCATGTAGGCCAGCGACTTGTCGAGCGCCGACTGCGCGCCACCGAGCGAGCACGCCGCGATATTGAGACGGCCGCCATCGAGCCCGGCCATGGCGATCTTGAAGCCGATGCCCTCGGTGCCCAACCGGTTTGCGACAGGTACGCGGGCATTCTCAAAAATCACAGCGCGGGTTGGCTGCGCATTCCAGCCCATCTTGCGCTCGTTCGCACCGAAGGAGAGTCCCGGCGTATCCTTGTCGACAACCAGCGTCGAGACGCCGCCAGCGCCCTCGCCGCCCGTACGCACCATGACGACATAGAGGTCGGTGTCACCAGCGCCGGAAATGAACTGCTTCTGGCCGTTCAGCACATAGTGGTCGCCATCGAGCACGGCCTTGGTGCGCAGCGCCGCCGCATCGGAACCCGAGCCCGGCTCGGTCAGGCAATAGCTAGCCAGCAGCTCCATGGAGCAAAGACGCGGCAACCACTTCTGGCGCTGCGCTTCGCTGCCGTAGCTATCGATCATCCACGACGCCATGTTGTGGATCGAGATGAACGCGGATGTGGTCGGACACGCCGTTGCCAGCGCCTCGAAGATCAGCGCCGCATCGAAGCGCGTCATGGCGGAGCCGCCGACATCGTCGCGGATATAGATGCCGCCCATGCCGAGCTCTGCGGCGGCGCGCATCACGTCCTTCGGGAAATGCTTGTCCTCGTCCCATTTCAGGGCGAAAGGCGCGATCTTTTCGGCGGCGAATGCGCGCGCCATGTCGCGGACAGCGGTTTGTTCCTCATCGAGAGCGAATTGCATGACGCCCTTCTTTGTTGATTGCGGATCAAAAAGCAAACGGCCCGGCGCATCGAGGATGCTGCCGGGCCGCTTTCATCGTCTTACTTCATCAGCGGGATGGAGAATTCCGCCCCTTCCTTAACCCCCGACGGCCAGCGCGAGGTGACCGTCTTGGTCTTGGTGTAGAAGCGGACCGAGTCCGGACCATGCTGGTTGAGATCGCCGAATCCCGACTTCTTCCAGCCACCGAAGGTGTAATAGGCGATCGGCACCGGGATCGGCACGTTGATGCCGACCATGCCGACATTGACGCGGGCCGCGAAATCGCGCGCGGCATCGCCGTCGCGGGTGAAGATGGCGACGCCGTTGCCGTAATCGTGATCCGACGGCAGCGCCAGCGCTTCCTCATAGTCATGCGCACGGACGACGGACAGCACCGGGCCGAAGATCTCTTCCTTGTAGATGCGCATGTCCTTGGTGACGTTGTCGAACAGACAGCCACCCATATAGAAGCCCTTCTCGTAGCCCTGCATCTTGAAGCCGCGGCCGTCGACAGCGAGGGTCGCGCCTTCCTTGACGCCGATATCCACGTAATTCCTGACGCGCTCGACGGCCTCCGCGGTCACCAGCGGACCGAAATCGGCGGACGGATCGACCGACGTGCCGATCTTGAGCGCTTCGACGCGCGGGATCAGCTTTTCCATCAGGCGATCGGCGGTGGCCTTGCCCACCGGTACGGCGACCGAAACGGCCATGCAGCGTTCGCCGGCCGAGCCGTAGCCGGCACCGATCAGCGCGTCGACGGCCTGATCCATGTCGGCATCGGGCATGATCAGCGCGTGATTCTTGGCGCCGCCAAAACACTGGCAGCGCTTACCGGTCTGCGCGGCCCTGGTATAGATATATTCGGCGATCGAGGTCGAACCGACGAAGCCGATGGCCTTGATGTCCTCGTCGTCGAGGATCGCATCCACCGATTCCTTGTCACCATTGACGACATTGAGAATGCCCGGCGGCAGGCCAGCTTCGATCATCAGTTCCGCCAGCATCATCGGCACGCCCGGATCGCGCTCCGACGGTTTGAGGATGAAGGCATTGCCGCAGGCAATGGCCGGGGCGAACTTCCACATCGGGATCATGGCCGGGAAGTTGAACGGCGTGATACCGGCGACGACGCCGAGCGGCTGACGCATCGAATAGATGTCGATATTCGGGCCAGCGCCTTCGGTGTATTCGCCCTTCATGAGGTGCGGGATGCCGCAGGCGAATTCAACCACTTCGAGGCCGCGCTGGATGTCGCCCTTGGCGTCCGGCACTGTCTTGCCATGTTCGCGCGCGAGGCGGTCAGCGAGCTTGTCGTAATCGCGCTGGGCGAGTTCGAGGAACTTCATCATCACGCGCGCACGGCGCTGCGGATTGGTGTTGGCCCAGGCGACCTGCGCGGCCTTGGAATTCTCGACGGCGGCGCGGAGTTCGGCCTTGGAGGCCAGTGCGACCTTGGCCTGCACTTCGCCGGTCATCGGCTCGAAAACATCGGCGAAACGCCCCGATGTGCCGGCGACTTCCTTGCCGCCGATGAAATGTCCGATCGTCTTCATGCGTTCCTCCAAAGGGAGCCAATTTGGAGGCGATGTTGAGCAGGGTTTTCCAGCTTTGAAAAGGCCTCGAATGCGCAACGGTTTTGCGAAAATGCAAGCCGCTGACCGGTGGATTGGGCCGGCTTGCATCACGACAAATGTCGCTGCCGCGACAATGTGTCAGGGACGCCGCGAGCAGCGTGTTGCCATCCTTCGAGACGCGGCCGAAGACGGCCGCTCCTCTGGATGAGGGAAGAGTATGGCGCCGCAGAAGACCTTCATGGTGAGGAGCCCGCGTAGCGGGCGTCTCGAACCATGGAGGCCCCGCACCTTCCCATCGCCGTAAACTTTAGCCCTTTTTTGGAGCCTTTTTCGCAACTGCACGCTTCGCGGCCGGTTGCGCCCCGGCGCGCTGCAACACGGCATCGCGCCCGACCTCGAGATACTCGTCTGACACCTCGCCGGCCCCGGCAATACGCGACATCAGGATGCTGCCCATCATCGTGGCGAGCGCGGCGATCGCCTGTTTGCGCGCCGTCGTGGGATCGCCGGAATACTGCTCCGCCATCATGTCGATCAGGTCGTCGAGCTTGGCAGCAAACGCCCGCCGCGTCTTCGGGCTCTCGCGCGCGATCTCGGCGCCAAGTGCCGGCATGGCGCAGCCATGCCCGGGATTGTCGCGATGCTGCGGCGAGAGATAGGTGTCGACGAGATGCGCCAACCGCTCCTCCGGCGGCAGCTCTGTAATCTGCTGCCGCCGGCGTGCGATGGAGCGGTCCATGGCGTAATCGAACGCCTCGATCACCAGCGCCTCGCGCGAGTCGAAATGCGCGTAGAAGCCGCCATGGGTCAGGCCCGCCTCTTTCATCAGATCGGCAACGCCAATGCCATGCGCGCCACGCTCGCGCAGCCGCACCGAGGCCTTCTTGACGATGCGGGCATGCGTCTCGGCCTTGTGTTCTTTGGAGTAGCGCATCGAAATCCATTCCGCCGAAAAAGATGATGGCAATCATACTAATAGCTCTGCGCGGCGCGCGCAACGCATCCCGCCGGAGGCGCTTGACTTTGCCCCGCCCCGCCACAGAACCTGTATGACCGAGACCGGCGATCAGCACCGGCATACCAGGCGAGAAACACCCATGCATATGCTCAATCCGCATTGCGGCATCGACCGCGACTCCCGAGGCGTCGTTCGGCTGACGATCTGCAACGCGGGATCGCTCAACATTCTCAACACCACAGTGATCAATCACGTCCGGGAAGGGATCGAATCCCTCGCCGCGGACCGCGACATTCGCGTGCTGATCGTCGCAGGACAGAGCGAGAAGAGCATGATCGGCGGCGCGGACATCAAGGAGATGGTGACGCTGGATCAGCGTTCGGCGGAAACCTTCATCTCCGGCCTGCGCGCACTCTGCGATGCGCCACGGCACTTCCCGGCCCCGGTCATCGCCCGCATTCCCGGCTGGAGCCTCGGGGGTGGGCTGGAATTCGCCGCCGCCTGCGATTTTCGCGTAGCCGCGCACGATGCAAAATTCGCCATGCCGGAGGTCAAGGTCGGTATTCCCTCGGTGATCCAGGCGGCGCTGCTGCCGCGACTGATTGGCTGGGGACGTGCACGCTGGCTGATCATGACGGCCGCCACCATCGATGCGCCAACGGCGCTGAGCTGGGGTCTCGTCGATGCCGTGGCAGCCGAGGGCGCGCTCGACGCGGAAGTGGAAAAGCTCGTCGAAGCGCTGCTGGACTGCGCCCCGGAAGCGCTGCGGTCGCAAAAAGCGATGCTGCGCCAGTGGGAAGAGCTCCCGTTGAAAGAATCCATGGACCTCAGCGTCGGCGTGTTCGGCGATGCCTATCTGACCGGCGAACCGCAGCGCCTGATGGCAGGCTTCGTCAATCGCAAACGATAGGTCAAACGGCTTATACGGCAAATCAGGCGGTGCGCCCGTTGTAATTTGCGCAATGCATCATATGATGACTATCATCTCAAATGATCCTTTCGAGGAGCACCGCCATGTCCGCCGTTTCCGACCCCGTCGCCATTCTCTCGGCAATTCGCACACCGCTCGGCCGCTTCCAGGGCGAACTGTCCGCATTCAGCGGGCACAAACTCGGCAGCCATGTCATCAGGAACGCCGTCGAGCGGATTGGCCTCGCCCCGGAACGCGTCGACGAAGTCTTCATGGGCTGCGTTTTGCCGGCCGGCCAGGGACAGGCACCGGCCCGGCAGGCTGCGCGCGGCGCGAAACTTCCGGATGCGACTGGTGCCACCACCATCAACAAGGTCTGCGGATCGGGCATGAAGGCCACCATGCTCGGGCACGATATCATCGGTGCCGACTCCGCCGAAATCGTCGTGACGGGCGGCATGGAGAGCATGACCAATGCCCCCTACCTGCTGCAGAAGGCGCGCGGCGGTTACCGCGTCGGGCACGACCGCATCATCGACCATATGCTGATGGACGGCCTCGAGGACGCCTACGAGGTCGGCCGCTCGATGGGCGATTTCGGCGAAGCCACCGCTGAAGCCTATCAATTCACCCGGGCCGACCAGGATGCCTATGCCATCGAAACACTGACCCGCGCGCGCAAGGCGGTGGAGAGCGGCGCCTTTGCCGCGGAAATCGCGCCGCTGTCCGTCATCGACAAGGCGGGACAGCGAGAAATCGCCAACGATGAACACCCGCTGAAGGTCGATCCCGCCAAGATCCCGAGCCTCAAACCCGCATTCCGCAGCAACGGCACGATTACACCCGCGGCATCCTCTGCGAATGCGGATGGCGCTGCGGCTCTCGTTCTCGCGCGCCAATCGCTGGCGGACCGCGACGGCCTTCCCGTGCGCGCCCTCATCCGCGGCCATGCCACCCACAGCCAGGAGCCACAGTGGTTTACCACGGCTCCCATTCCGGCGATCCGTAAACTGCTCGACAAGGTCGGCTGGTCGGTCGGTGACGTCGATCTGTTCGAGATCAACGAAGCGTTCGCCGTCGTGCCGATGGCGGCACAGCGCGATCTCGGCATCCCGCGCGACCGGCTCAATATCAATGGCGGCGCCTGCGCACTCGGCCATCCGATCGGCGCGACGGGCGCCCGGCTGATCGTCACACTGCTGCATGCCCTTGAAGCTCAGGGTTTAAAACGCGGGGTCGCCGCGCTTTGTATCGGCGGCGGCGAGGCAACCGCCATCGCCCTTGAACGCCTCGCGAACTGACCACAGCTTCAGAAACCGGGGCGCGAAGTGCATGCAGGCCCCCAAGGGTATAGCGATGATCTCCGGATGGCTTTCGACAGCGCTCGCGCGCCGCAACATTCACTATGGCTGGGCGATGATCGCCGTGACCTTCGTCACGGCCCTCGTGAGCGCGGCGGCAGTCGGCGCACCCGGGGTGTTCATCGTGCCGCTGCAAAAGGAATTCGGCTGGAGCACCGCCGAGATTTCCTCGGCGATGTCGATACGCTTCGTGCTGTTCGGCCTGATGGCACCGTTCGCCGCCGCGCTGATGAACCGGTATGGGCTGCGCAACGTCACGCTAACGGCGCTTGTGATCGTTGTCGCCAGCCTAGTTTTGTCGCTCGGCATGACGCAGCTCTGGCAGCTGGTGGCCCTGTGGGGTTTTGCGGTCGGCGTCGGCACCGGTATGACCGCCCTCGTGCTCGGCGCCACCGTAGCCTCACGCTGGTTCAAGGAGCGGCGCGGCCTCGTGATCGGCATTCTCACCGCCAGCGCCGCCACCGGCCAACTGATCTTCCTACCGATCCTTGCCAGCATCACTGCTCAGGCCGGCTGGCGCTGGGCGCTCGCTCTGATGTGCGCGATGCTGGTAGTGGCCGCACTCGGCGTCTTGCTGGTGATGCGCGATCGGCCGAGCGATCTCGATCTGCGCCCGTTCGGAGACACCGGCACCGATCCGTTGCCGGCGCCTCCTCCGACCAACACACCGATCATGACTGCCGCACTTGGCGCCCTGCGCGATGCCGCACGGACAAAGGTGTTCTGGATCCTGTTCGCGACATTCTTCATCTGCGGCGCCAGCACCAATGGCCTCGTGCAGGTGCACCTGATTCCGATGTGCCTCGACTTCGGCATCCCCGAAGTGCAAGCCGCAGGCCTCCTCGCCGCCATGGGCATCTTCGATTTCATCGGCACCATCGCGTCGGGCTGGTTGTCCGACCGCTATGACAACCGCTATCTGCTGTTCTGGTATTACGGCCTGCGCGGCCTGTCGCTGCTGGCGCTGCCCTTCACGGACTTCACCTTCTACGGCCTGTCACTGTTCGCGCTGTTCTACGGCCTCGACTGGATCGCCACGGTGCCCCCGACTGTACGGCTGACGGCCGCACGGTTCGGTGCCGAGCGTGCAGGCCTCGTGTTCGGTTGGATTTTTGCCGGCCATCAACTCGGCGCAGCAACCGCCGCTTTCGGCGCCGGTCTCTCGCGCACGATGCTGCTGAGCTACCTGCCAGCCTTCTTCGCGGCCGGCGCACTGTGCATCATCGCTGCTGTGATCGTGCTGGCGATCGCGAAGGAGAAGAAGTTGGCGGCGGTCAGCTGATCACACCACGGCTTACGTCTCAAACTTGCCTGCAGATAGGAATTCAACATGCGTCGCGTTGTCGTAACGGGGATGGGAGCGGTGTCTCCGCTCGGCTGCGGTGTGGAGACCAACTGGTCGCGTCTGCTCACCGGTCAGTCCGGCATTCGCCTGCTTCCCCAAGACATGACAGCTGATCTCGCCGCCACGATCGGCGGTCGGGTACCGGACCTTGCCGATGATCCCGAAGGCGGATTCAACCCGGACAAGGCTGCGCCCCGCAAGGATCAGCGCAAGATGGATCGTTTCATCCTGTTCGCGTTGATGGCCGCAGATGAGGCCATCGCACAAGCCGGATGGACTCCACAAAGCGCGCGCGACAAACAGCGCACCGCCACGATCATTGCATCCGGCATCGGCGGCTTTCCGGCAATCGCCGACGCCGTCCGCACGACCGACAACAAGGGTATCCGCAAGCTTTCTCCCTTCACGGTGCCCTCCTTCCTTGTCAATCTCGCGGCTGGCCATGTCTCGATCCGCCATGGATTCGAGGGGCCCCTCGGGGCGCCGGTGACTGCCTGTGCCGCGGGAGTTCAAGCGATCGGCGACGCGGCTCGCCTCATTCGATCCGGCGAGGCCGATGTGGCGATCGCGGGCGGCGCTGAGGCTTGTATCGACCGGGTGAGCCTCGGTGGTTTCGCGGCTGCACGCGCGCTGTCCACCGACTTCATCGATCGACCGGAAAGCGCATCGCGCCCGTTCGATCGGGATCGCGACGGCTTCGTGATGGGCGAAGGCGCCGGCATTGTAGTCGTCGAAGAGTTCGAACATGCGCTGGCGCGCGGCGCAGCGCCGATTGCCGAAGTGGTTGGCTATGGCACCACCTCCGATGCCTTTCACATGACCGCCGGGCGCGAGGATGGTGACGGCGCCAAACGCGCCATGGAGATCGCAATGACCCAGGCAGGCATCGCGCCAGACGACGTTCAGCACCTCAACGCTCACGCGACCTCGACGCCAGTCGGCGACCGGGGTGAGATCGAGGCGATCAAGACAATCTTCGGCACGCGTGGCAGCGTTGCCGTCAGTTCAACGAAATCGGCGACAGGCCACCTGCTCGGAGCAGCAGGCGGCCTCGAAGCGATCTACGCCATTCTCGCATTGCGGGACCAGATTGCGCCCGCAACGCTCAATCTGGAGTACCCGGACGAGGCCGCAGACGGGATCGACCTGATCCGCGGCACCGCACGACCGATGCCAATCGAACATGTGCTGTCGAATGGCTTCGGTTTCGGTGGCGTCAATGCAAGCATCGCGCTCCGGCGTATCTAGACTGGCCGGCTAGGGCCGCATCTGCAACCTTGCCGGGCCAGGCGTTCGCAACGGCTCGGCGAGGCGCGCGAATTCACACAGAAGTGAGCGTGTCTTGAGCGGGTTGATCACCTCTTCCACCCAAAATTTTTCGGCAGAGCGGAACGGCGAACGCAGCTTGTTCAAGCGTTCCTCGATCTCCTCCAGCTTTGCCTTGGGATCGTCCGACGCCTCGATCTCGGCGCGATAGGCCGCCTCGATGCCGCCTTCCAGCGGCAACGATCCCCAATAGGCGGAGGGCCACGCATAGCGCATCGAGTAGCGATTGGCCGGCTGATGCACCACGCCGGCAACGCCGAAAGCATTGCGCAAAATGACCGTGCACCACGGCACCGTGCTCTGGTTCACCGCCGCCATGGCACGCACGCCATAGCGGATGGTCGCCTGCTTCTCGGCCTCGAGGCCGACCATGAAGCCGGGGCAATCCATCAGATAGACCACCGGCAGATGAAAGGTCTCGGCGAGATCGACGAAGCGGATCACCTTCTGGCAGGCATCCGCCGTCCATGAACCGCCATAGTGGAACGGATCGCTCGCCAGCACGAGGATGGCACGCCCCTCAAGACGTGCAAAGCCGGTGATGACCGGGCGGCCGAAATTTGCCGACATCTCGAAGAACGAGCCACGATCAACGACGGCGTCGATGATCGGGCGCATCTTGTAGACCTGCTTGCGGTTGCGCGGCACCGCATTCAGGAGCATCGCCTCCGCCCGCTCGGGATCGTCGTTGCAAACCGTGGTGGGTGGCAGGTCGTAGACCGACGACGGCAGATAGGACAGGAACCGCCGCGCACAGGCAAAGGCCTCCTCCTCAGTGTCGACGGCATGATCGACACCGCCTGCGCGTGTCTGAATATCCGCGCCGCCGAGTTCCTTCTTGTCGAGCGCCGCACCAAGACGTGCCACCACCGGTGGCCCGGCGACGAACATCGCGGAGTTCTTGGTCATCACCGAATAGTGGCAGGCGGCCAGACGCGCCGCGCCGAGCCCGGCAACGGAGCCCAGGCCGAGACCGACCACCGGCACCTGCGAGAGGTTGGCCGTCGTGTACCAGTACCAGCGCGTGCCGCCGACACCGCCGGGCAGATTGGCCGCGCCCTTGGTCTCGATGGTCTTCACCGATCCGCCGCCGCCCGAACCTTCGATCACGCGAATGATCGGCAGGCGCAGCTCATGCGCCATCTCCTCGGCCATCAAGGGCTTGGCGGAAATCGACGCGTCGGCCGAGCCGCCGCGCACGGTGAAATCGTCACCGACCACGACGACAGTCCGGCCGTCGACCCGCGCCCGACCGAACACACAGTTCGCCGGCGTCAGCTTCTTGAGCTCGCCCTTCTCGTCATATTCGCCGATGCCGGAGATGGCACCGACTTCGTGGAAGGTACCGGTGTCGGTCAGTCTGTCGATGCGCTCACGAACCGTGAGCCGGCCCTGGTCATGCTGTCGTTTGACCTTGTCAGCGCCGCCCATCTCCCGCGCGAAGGCTTCGCGCCGGGCCAGGTCGTCGAGTTCCGGCTTCCAGTTCATTCATTCCCTCCGGGAGCATTTTCTTATGAATTGTTGGGGCCGAGGGCGCAGAGGAAACGGCAGCCGTCGTCAATCCGCTGTCGGCATTCTGGATCATGACACTGATCGTATCGCCCAGCTGGCGAATGATCGGGCCGACCTCGGTCGCCATACGCTCGTCGTCATACATGGCCGACAGCACACCGATCACCACGACCACATAGGTCTGATAGTGCGGCGACCAGATTGGCACGGCGATACCGGTGATGTGCGGGCTGAACATACCGCTGGCAATGACGTAGCCATGGTCGCGCAACGACCGCCGGTTCTCCTCGATCCTGCCGCGCAGAATCTCGGCTTCTTCCGGCATCTCGCGGGACATTTCCTTGATCAGGGCGTTGCCGACATCCTCGTCCAGCGCCGCGAGATAGGTATGGCCCGCAGCTGTCCGGCCCATGGCGATACGGCTGCCCGTCGTGGAATGCAGGCCGAGTGCATGATCAGCGCGTGCATATTCCAGATAGACCATGTGGTGACGATCGGGAATCGTGAAACCGATGGTTCCGGGAATCTGCTCGGCCACTTCCTGCAGGCGCATGCGAATGAGATTGCGGACCTGGAGGCCGCGCGTCATCGACGTGCTCATCGCCACCGCGCTGGAACCGATCCGGTATTTCTGATCGCCGGGAAGATAAGCGAGCTGGCCCATGCGGGTCAGCGTGTGCGTCAGGCGGGACACCGTGGAGCGCGGCAGGCCGCAGCGCTTGGAGATTTCGAGGTTGCCGAGCCGGGCATCATGGCCCTCAAAGCAGCGCAGAATGTCGAATGCGCGCGAGACGACCTGGATCACGTCGCCCTCGCCCGTCTGATCGCTGGCGAGCATACCCTGCTTGGTGAGGCGTTCCGACCGTCGTCCCATAATGCGCTTCCTCTCGGGCAGCGCTTGTCCGGAAGGTCGTCATTGACCCTCACCGCGCGCTGCCATCCTGTTCCGTTATGCGGAATTAAATTCCACTTGCCGGCTACGCTACCTCACGGAATTTCCCACGACAACACCATGCTGCGCGCAACCCCTCATGCTTCTGGCGCGTATCGTCGCAGCCCGGCACACGCCGGGCGCGCAACACTCGACAGCAACCTTCCTTGCGTCACGACGAACATCGAAGTCAGGCGCGTCACGATCCGCAGCATGCAAACGCCAATGTCGTTGCCATCGTCAAACCGCGATGACATGATCGCCTAACAACAAAAGCAATTCGCAAAGCGAATGCGTTCGGGAGGGATTTATGCGTCACCAGCTCATCGGGCTGGCGTCGATGGCTGTGCTCTGCACGGCTGGCGCCGTTCATGCCCAATCACCAGACATCAAGCTTCCATCGTCCATCGCCGTCACCGCCTATGACACCGGCACAGCCGGCTTCAACATCGCCGTCGCCGTCGGCAAGATGATGAAGGACAAATACGGGACGGACGTCCGCGTGCTGCCGGCCGGCAACGATGTCGCCCGCATGGCGCCGCTGCGCGCCGGCCGCGCTGCGATGTCGTGGATGGGATCCGGCATCTACTTCGCGCAGGAAGGCGTGTTCGAATTCGGTGTCAAGGAATGGGGACCACAGCCGGCCCAGGTGACGCTTTCGACCATCGACTGCAACGGCGCCTCACTCGGCGTCGCAAAGGACATCAACGTCAAGGAGATCAAGGACCTTCGCGGCAAACGCGTCGGCTTCGTCGTCGGCTCGCCCGCGCTCAATCAGAATTCGCTCGCCATCATGGCTTATGGCGGATTGACCAAGGCCGATGTGAAGCCGATCGAATTCGCGAGCTATGGCGCGATGTGGAAGGGCATCGTCAACAACGATGTCGATGCCGCGTTCGGCACGACGATCACAGGCCCAGCCAAGGAAGCCGAGACATCGCCGCGCGGCCTGATCTGGCCGCCGATGCCGGCGGAAGACAAGGCAGCGTGGCAGCGCGTCAAACGCATCGCGCCGTTCTTCAATCCGCACATCGCTACATGCGGCGCCGGCATCACGCCGCAGACGCCGATTAATCTCAGCACCTATCCCTATCCCGTCGCGACCGTCTACGGCACGCAGAACGAAGAGGCGGTCTACGCCCTGACCAAAGCGATGATCGTCCATTTCGACGCCTACAAGGACAATGCGCCCGGCGCGCTCGGCCTTGCGGTGAAGGCCCAGACGATGAAGTGGGTCGTGCCCTTCCATCCCGGCGCTGTCAGGGCTTTGAAGGAAGCCAATCACTGGACCGCGGAGGATCAGGCCCACAATGACGGGCTGATCAAACGTCAGGGCGTGCTGAAAGCTGCGTGGGAAGGCTATGCGAAGACCAACGCCTCGAAAGGCGAAAGCGACTTTCTCGATGGCTGGATGAAGGCGCGCGCCGATGCGCTGGCCAAGGCCAATATGCCCAACGGCTTCGAGGAATAAACGGAATCGTCGCTCACCGCCCGTTTTCAGCCGCTGGATATCGCTTCATGACTGCATCTTCCCATACTGCGCGGGTGAATTCCGAAGTGCCACCGAAAATGGAGCTCGACGACCCCCATGGCGTCGCCGACCTCCAGGAGTCCGAAGTGACGCGCGTGCGCGCGTTGCATGGCTTCTGGCGCTGGGCGTTGATGGCAGCAACGCTGGCGACCATCCTGCTCTGCATCAACCAACAATTCGCGCTGCGCTTCCTCATGGATTACACGCAGCTCAACACGGAATATTTCTATCTCCTCATCGCGCTGATGCTGCCCTTCACGTTCCTGATGTTTCCTGGAACGTCAAAGGCCGATCTCGATCGCGTGCCCTGGTACGATCTCGTGCTGTTCGCCGCCACTTTCGCGGCGGCGATCTTCCTGATGATGAACATCCGCAAGGCCGCGCAGTTCGGCTGGGAGTTCGACGGCGCACCGACACCGGTGATCGCGGCCGGCCTCGTGATGTGGTTCGTGCTGATGGAGGCGTTGCGCCGCACCGGCGGCTGGAGCCTCCTCCTCAGCGTCGCTCCTTTCACGATCTATCCGATGGTGGCGGATGCGAGCTGGCTCGGCCCGTTCCGCGGCACCCAGTCGACTCTTGAGCAAACCACCGCCTATCACGTGCTGTCTGGCGAGAGCCTGCTCGGCATTCCGATCCAGGCCTTCGCCGATACGGTGATCGGATTCCTCGTCTTCGGCACCGCGCTGATGATGACGGGCGCCGGAAAGTTCTTCATCAATATCGCCTTCGCACTGTGCGGCACGTTTCGCGGCGGCGCTGCCAAGGTCTGTATCTTTGCATCGGGCCTGCTCGGCACCGTTGGCGGCAGCATCGTGTCCAACGTTCTCACCGCCGGCACGATGACGATCCCGGCAATGAAGAAGACCGGCTTCACGCCATCTTATGCTGGCGCGATCGAAGCATGCGCCTCCACCGGCGCCGTGCTGGCGCCGCCTGTGCTGGGCGCCACGGCCTTCGTGATGGCACAGTTCATGAACGTCAGCTATGCCGACGTTGCCCTCGCCGCTACCATTCCGTCAGTGCTGTATTATTTCGGCCTGTTCGCGCAGGTGGACAGCTATGCCGCGCGCCACAAGCTCGAAGGCATCCCGCGCGAGGAACTGCCGCGCTTCCGTGATGCGCTCAAGGATGGCTGGTACTACCTGTTCGTCATCGCGATCCTGGTGGTGATGCTGCTCTATTTCAAACGCGAGAGCCACGCGCCTTTCTACGCCACCGCGCTGCTGGTGATCCTGCATCAATGGTCCGGCCCCGCACCATGGAAGACCGGCAACACGCTGGTGCTGCTGCTGGCGCTCGCTCTCTCCGGCATCATGCTGTGGCTGGATGCACCGAATGCGATCCTGTGGGGCATGTGCATCCTCGCAGCCCTCAACGAATTCTTCCCCGGCAAGAACTGGGGCGGCGCACGCTGGCTGCATTTCCTCGAACTCAACGGCAAGACCTTCGTCGAACTGATCGCCATTCTCGCCGGTTGCGGATTGCTGATCGGCGCCTTCTCGCTCACCGGCGTGATCTCCAGTCTCGCCAACGATCTGCTCAACATTGCCGGCGGCAATGTCTTTCTGCTGCTGGTGATGTGCGCCTTCACCAGCCTGATCCTCGGCCTCGGCCTGACTGCGACCTCCTGTTACATCTTCCTCGCCATTCTGGTGGCACCGGCACTGGAGAAGCTCGGCCTCAACAAGATGGCCGTACACATGTTCATCTTCTATTGGGGCATGCTGTCATCGATCACACCACCCGTCGCCATCGCTTCATTTGCAGCCGCCGGCATTGCCGGTGCACCGGCGATGAAGACGGGTTGGCAGAGCATGTGGGTCGGCAGCATCATTTATTTCATCCCGTTTTTCTTCGTGCTGAATCCATCACTGCTGCTGCAGGGCGCCAACCCCTATCCGGAAGCGCTGGGGCTGACGGCCCTCGCCTGTATCGGCATTGTCTTCATCTGCGGTGGCATTCAGGGCTATCAGGCCTGGGTCGGCGATCTCCGCCGCGCCGGCGTAATGGAATGGCCGCTGCGTGTGCTGCTGATCATCGGCGGCATCACGCTGGCAACGCCGGGCGGCGGCATCAATCCGCTGTCGCAGTGGCAAATCGTGGTGCTGGCGCTGGCGATCCTGGTCCCGACGCTGCTGGTAGCGTTTGCGCTGGTGCGGCGGGGGAATGTGAAGCTGGCGGTGTCCTGAAGCTGTAGAATGGGTTGAGCGCAGCGATACTCATCCACACCGAACGCTGGAGTGATGGGTGTCGCTGCGCTCAACCCATTCTACGATCGTGGGTTCAAAACTCTTCCGGACAGGGATCGATGATCTTCCACAGCTCCATGCCGTTTTTGACCTTCTTCATCTCCGGCGTCAGGCCGCCATTACGGGCGAGCCAGTCCTTCACCGTCGCCGGATAATAGGACATCAGGTCCGAGGTGCCCTCATAGCTGATGACCTTCATGCCGAAGGTGAAGGCCTTGTCGTAATAGGCCTGATGGAAACCGAGGCTGGCGCGGGGCGTCACGCAGACCTTGTTCAGCGGCACGATGCCGAGCACGAGCGTGCAGGCAGAGTTGCAGATGCCGTCGATGATCACGCGCTCCTTGCGGTCGCGGATACGTTCATACTTCGCCTTGTATTCTTCCACATAGCCGCCGTGATCGCGGGTAATGCGCAAATCGGCATGCGCGGGCGCAACGAAAACCACCACCAGCGACGTCAGCAGAAACAGCAACGAAAGGCGCATCGGGCCATGAAACCGCTAAGAAAAAATCCCCCAAAGCCCCCGCCCGTTCGGGCATCGGCCTAGCCGCCCGATTCTGGCCGGACAGTGCTAGCAATCCGTTAAGCATCGGCTTCGAGCGAAAAAAAGGCAGGAACGTGTCCTGCCTTTTCGCCTAACCGTTCAAAAACATCCGGTAAACTGGGTTGTCCGTCTCGTCCTCATAGGGATAGCCCAGCGCGTCCAGCCGCTCGCCCATGCGGCCGCGATCGGCCTGGGGCACCTGCAGGCCGACCAGGATACGGCCGTAATCGGCGCCGTGATTACGATAATGGAACAGCGTGATATTCCAGTCCGGCTCCATCTGATCGAGGAATTTCAGCAAGGCTCCTGGCCGTTCCGGGAATTCGAAGCGGAGGATGACCTCGCCCTTCAATTCCGGCGGCGCGCGCCCGCCAACCATATAGCGGATATGCAGCTTGGCCGTTTCGTCCGCGCTGATATCGAGCACCTTGTAATCGAGCGCGCGCAATTGCTCGATCAGTTTCGCCTTTTCCTGCCGGGCATCATTGAGCTTGATGCCGACGAAAACATTGGCCTCCTTGGCTCCGGCGTAGCGATAGTTGAACTCGGTGATGACCTGACTGCCGATGGTCTGGATGAAGCGGCGATAACTGCCCGGCTGTTCCGGGATGGTCACGCCGAGCAGGATCTCGCGGGCTTCGCCGACCTCGGCGCGCTCGGCCACATGGCGCAGGCGATCGAAGTTCATGTTGGCCCCGCTGCAGATAGCCACCAACGCGCCGGTGCGCGTGGGGTTCGCCGTGGCATAGGCCTTGAGCCCGGCGAGCGCCAGTGCGCCCGCGGGTTCGGCGATCACGCGGGTATCCTCGAATACATCCTTGATCGCCGCACACATCTCGTCGGTGTCGGCCGTGATGACGTCATCGAGCAATTCGCGGCACAGGCGGAACGTCTCGACGCCGACCTGGCGCACAGCGACGCCATCCGCGAACAGCCCGACGCGATCGAGCACCACACGTTCGCCGGCCTCGATCGCAGCTTTCATCGAAGCTGCATCCGCAGGCTCGACACCGATCACCTTGGTCCCCGGCCGCAGGAACTTGATGAACGACGCGATGCCCGCGGCTAGGCCCCCACCTCCGATCGGTACGAACACCGCTTCGATCGGGTCGGGATGCTGTTGCAGGATTTCCATGCCGATCGTGCCCTGCCCGGCGATGACATCGGGATCGTCATAGGGATGCACGAAGGTCAGCTTGTGCTCGGCCTCGAGCTTTCGCGCATGCGCGGCTGCTTCATCGAACGTATCGCCGATCAGGACGGCATTGCCGCCCCAATAGCGCACGGCATCGACCTTGATCGGTGGCGTCGTTACCGGCATCACGATGGTCGCCTTGATGCCGAGCTTCTGCGCCGACAGCGCCACCCCTTGCGCGTGATTGCCGGCTGATGCGCAAATCACGCCACACGAACGTTGCTCGGGTGTCAGTTGCGCGATGCGGTTATAGGCGCCGCGGATTTTGAACGAGAACACCGGCTGCAGATCCTCGCGCTTCAGTAGCACCGGGCTGCCAATACGGGCGCTGAGGCGCACCATCTTGTCCAGCGGCGTCTGCACCGCGACGTCATAGACGCGGCTGTCGAGTATCTTGCGAACGTAGTCGGTCACGGCGAAGTCCTGAACCATGGGCGCCGCGCCACCTGCGCAGCGAAGCTGAGGGGCGAGATGGGCACCGAAATGCGAGGAAAATCAAGCCCGTTCTGTAATAGACAGCTATGACTGGCACAATTGGCAAACATTTACGATGCTCGCCTGCCGCCACTTTGGGCCCTCGCGTCACGGCTGCAACAGCTGCATCGCCGATGGCGATCGCCCATGACGAAACAGGCGATCAAGCCCGTTGCAGCGATCTCGCGGGCTCCGGCATGGACTTGGTTTGGTCCCATGGGCAGGCCATGGCAAAAACCATCCAGAACAATACCCCGATTTCGCCTGAGGCGATGCTGGTGAGCGGCATATGGACGACAAGCGCGCCGAGCGCGAGCGAACCGAGCACGACACCTTCCCGCGTCGGCATCCGCCACGCCGCCGAGATGCTCCACAACGTCAGCCAGAGATAGGCGGCAAGACAGATCATTCCGACCGGGATACCGAATACCACCCAACTGGCGATAATCTGGCCATCGATCGGCATGGCACCGGCCACACCGACGTCGGTGAAGGTAAAGCCCGATCCCCACACGAAACTGTCGGGCGCATTCCACAGCGTGACAAACTCTTCAAGGCGTTCGGCACCGCTGCCGTCTTCAACACCACTGCCGAGCGATTGCAGCCGTGAGGTGATGACGTCGCCGAACGGCGTGAACAGGACGGCGCAGGCGGCTGCGATCGCGATGCTGACGCCGGTCGCCACCGCGCGCACCCGCGTTGCCGCGAACACCATGCAGAACAGCAGGCCGAGCGCCAACCCGAGCCAGCTGGCCCGGTAGAGTGAAAGCAGAAGACCAAGCGCGGCCGGCCCCATGGCCAGCAGCGACTGCCAGCTCGGCCGCAGGAAACCGACCAGGAGCAGACCGGTCGCAGTAAACGTGCCGTAGGTGGCCGGACCGTTCATGGTGCTGAACACGCGCACCATATACGGCAGCGGATAACCGGCCGACGTGATGCTGGCATAGTTCATCCAGAACCGGTCCCAGGCGGGCGGATCAACATATTGCCAGATGCCGTAAAGCCCTGTGATCGGCAGCACCACGAAGAATGCGCCGGCCATCGCATTAACGAGCTCGCCGTCCGACCTGGCGCGCAGTTGCAAGGCGACGGCATAGAGGATCGGCGCGCTCCATTTCAGCACCCCGTTGGCCGCATTCGCCCAATCATTCTGCAGCATCGATACCGCCGCGGCATAGGCGACACAGAACAAGACGATCACCGGAGGGACCAGCCACGGATTTCGCGGTCGCACGGTCAGCGACAGCCAGGCCCAAATGCTCGGCAACGGCATCAGGATGAATATCAGCGGTCCGATCAGCATGATGCTGGCTTGGTCGAAGCCAATCGTGACATCGATGAAACGCCGCACAAACGGGGCGAAGGCGAACAGCACGATGGCCGCCTGAACATGTGCCGCCGCGCTCTGTCGCCAGGCATACCAGCCCGCGATCGCGCATCCGATCACAAACAGCGGCCGCGACAACGATCCCAGTGCCGGCCCGACCGCAATCGTCACGACGAGCAGCAGAACGGCCGGCAGCCATCCGGCAAACAGCAAGCCTAGGAGACGCGATGTGAGTCGGCCCTGATTCATGCTGACAGACTATAACGATCCCCGGAAGCGCTGAAGGCAGCCTTGCCACGGGAGAGCGCACGAAAGGGCTAGCTTTTGTCATCACGATGACTATGGTGCCCGCGCGTGCACTCGTAGCTCAGCTGGATAGAGCATCGGATTTCGATTCCGAGGGTCGGGCGTTCGAATCGCTCCGAGTGCGCCATCGCCACGCGCAAATTCTCGCAACATTTCAAAGTAGTTAGATCGTCGCTCGCGCACTGTCCGCGCGTCCGCGTCAAAGAATCTATCGGGACGAAACAGGATCGTCCGGAACACTTCGGGACCAAAGTCCCGTGGAGATTCCCAAGGTCTGCCGCCCTCCCCGTTCTCTCCGGGAGGTGCGCGTATGATCCGCTTTCCCCATCGCCGCAGCTATGGCGTTACTTCCGTCGCCTACTGCCCGACCTGTTTCGGCGGAAGATTTGCGGTACCGGATTTAACCGGGGTGCGTTCAAGGTCGGCGATCAGACTTTTCATCTCGCCGATCTCACGCACCTGAGCCTCGAGGATGCCATCCGCCAGCTTGCGGACACGCGGGTCCTTGATGTGCGCTCTGTCGCTGGTCATTATCGCGATGGAGTGATGAGGTATCATCGCTTTCATATAGGCGACGTCGCCGACGGTCTGCTGGCTGCGAACAAGCAAGAGCGACACGCCGAAGACGACGATGCTGCCCGCGAGGATGGCGACATTCGCATGACGGTTTTTGTACATGCCTCGCATAAAGAGCAGCATGACGAACGCCATCACGGCGCCCATCAGAAGCGCCATCCACATCCGGGTTTGGCTGAAAAATATGTGATCCATCGCCCACGTGTTGAGATACATGAGCCCGAACATCACGACGGTTGACGCCATGACCCTCGCGAAGAAACGGCTGTAACTCATGACGCAAGCTCCTTCCGCACTGCGGGGGCGCGCCGCTGTATAAAAGCCTCTACGGCGCGGCCATATTGCTTCTCTATTTCGTCTGCCCCGGCCCGCCAACGAGCGTCAGCGAGAACCGTTCGAGAGCGCGTTAGACGATTTGATGATCACATTGTGACCACGAGCGAGCACGACCAGACCATCAGTCAGCCCCGCGTACTCCGGTGACGCATTCTATGCGTTCGAAACGCAACGGCGCATCGTCGCCACATCGGGAACGTGTCACCGCGCAGATGATTGGAGGGCGAGAGGATTTCGCCATGCTCGAAAAGATCATCATTCTCATTGGCATTTTTTCTGCGGGATCCGCGCTAGCCGAGGAGTCTCGACAATCGCCAGCTCCTTTCCCACCCGGCCAATCGGTCACCGGTCCAGCTTCGGAACAATCGGTTTCCGGAAATGCTTCTGCGAATGCCAGTCGGAACAAAGCCGCCAAGCCATCTACAAGCGTCACACCGGAGAAAGCCGATGGGCAAAATGGTGGTGAAAGCGGTTTCTCCAGGGAAGAAACACCTGGCGTGAATAGCTCGGCCACGAACTCGTTCTAGGTGGCCAAGTGATGAAATTCAGAAAGCCTAATGATGAAGGCAATGAGCCTGCGCCGCCGATCCTCATTGCTGTGGCGGCCGTGCCGCCACTGGCTGTCGCGGTTTGGTTTCTAGGCGTTTTTGCCTGAGACCAAAACGCGCAATGACCGAGCTTCCAAATTGCACCTTTGCAGACAATCCGGCCCCCTGCGAATAGCTGCCGCGGCTTCCGAGCATTCAGGTTGCTTATTTATTTACCGGCCGTTTGCATCCTCGATTTAATAGGTTCTCCGCGTTGAGGATGGATGGATGATCCCTGATAAGCGAAATGCGGGCCGAGTGACGTTCGAGCGCGGTTTTTCGGTCTGGCTGATGGCCATCGACGGAACATGGCGGCGCAATTGCCTCATGATGGACGTCTCGGAAACCGGCGCTCGCCTTGTCGTCGAAAGCTCCATCGAGGGGATCAATCTCAAGGAATTCTTCCTGCTGCTCTCCTCAACTGGCCTTGCTTTCCGCCGCTGCGAGCTTGCCTGGGTCAATGGCGAGGAGATTGGCGCCACTTTCCTGCGTCAGGCGGCGAAGAAGAAGCCGGACCGAAAAGCCGAAGCTGAAGTCTAGACCGGCAAATATGCGGCCCGGCGCGATCACCATCGCGTGCAGCCGTCCGCTATGAAAATCATGTGACCATCCGGCAGGGAACCGCCGCACGTCTCAAATCTTGTCTCCCGCATATCAGGTGCGTTTAACCGCCACGATTTTCGGGAGCTCACCATGAAAGATTTTTCCAACGCTGCCTTTCCGCCAGAGACCATTTCGGTCATGAAGAAGGCGTTAGATGGGGCGGTCGCAACTTTGCCGCACCCCGTCAGTTCGACCCATGTGCAGTCGATCGCGGAGAGTATTCTGCGCACGACCCGCGACGGCGAGCGCGATCCCAAGAAACTGCAGACGATGGCGCTTCTCGAATTGCAGCTCAGCGAACGCTGAAATCGGCGTCATAGCTATGAAACGAAACCTGAGCCTTCCGCCGCGGCTGGCTTGCATCGCACAGATGATTGCAGCCTGCCGGATCAGTCGGCCGTACGCAGCCGCCGCATGGTGAATTCGATGTCACCGTTCGGCAATTCCCGCCAGTGTTCAACTTCGCTCATATAGGCTTGTTTTGGAAACCGGTCGAGGAAGGCTCGCGCGGTCCTGCGGGCATCGTCGCGCTTCTGGGTGAAAGTCTCACGCAGATAACCATCGTCCCGCAATCGCCGGCGCCGGCGTTCGGCCATTCCCTCCGCCAGATCGCGTGGCGTTTTCGGCACGGCGCCCCTCCACGGGCAACGACAACCTTCAGATTGGCACGGAACCGGCACCAATCAAGCGCAAAAAGAAAGGGCGTCACGACAAGCGCAGCGCCCTTTCCCTGGTCTCGCTGATCCGAGCGCCGAGGCGCCCGACCCGGTCACAAAGTGAACTTAGCGGGCGGCCTCAGCGAGGTGACAGCGCTTGGAATGAGACACTGGACCACCTCCTTTCGTTGTTGACGACGCAACTAATATAGACCGCTTCCTCCGATTGTGAACCCCTCGTCGGGGTTCCAATGCGTTTGACGCCAGAGCACTGGGTTGCCATAGTACAATCACGCAACCAAGGACGGGTTGGCGACACTGGGAAGCGATGAAAAACGGGCTGTACTCTATCCATGTCGTATTGCTGGATGGACGCTCCGGTAAGGGCAGCGGTGTCGTCACCTTTCGCGACGGCGAATTGCTCGGCGGCGACGCCTATCTGTTCTATGTGGGCAGCTACACCGTCAATCACGAGGCCGGCACCTTCAAGGGCGAAGTCTCGGTGATGCAACACACGCCAAGCCCCGATATGAGCCCGCTGTTCGGGAATCAGAGCCAGCCGGTCGGCATCGGCCTCACCGGCACTTTCACAGATAGTTCAGCGACCATGAACGGCACCGCACTGGTCGGCAAGAACAGCCAGATTTTTCACGCGACACTACGGAAGCTGGCAGAATCCGAAAAGTAACGCCTGTTTTCGAAAAGCGATCATCGCTTTCTGGATTGGATCATGCCCAGCGATATAGTCATTCCGCAGCCATCTCCGGTGGAGCAGTCCGCGGCAGGATGATCTGGATGCGCGTGCCCTGCCCCGGCTCGGAATGCAAATGCAGGCGCCCGCCAAGTCGATTGGTCACGATGCTGTAGACGATGTGCAGGCCAAGCCCGGTGCCGCCCTGATCGCGCCGCGTGGTGAAGAATGGATCGAAAGCGCGACGCCGCACATCCGGCGTCATGCCAACACCATTGTCCGAGAACAGGATTTCGACGTAACCGACGCCGGATTCCCGCACCTTGATCTCGACGGCACCGCCCGTTCCGTCAGGGAAGGCGTGAGCCACCGAATTCAGCAACAGGTTGGTCAACACCTGCCCATATGGACCGGGATAGCTGTTCATCGTCAGGTTCGGTCTGCAGTCGACCGCAAGCGTCAGCTTCTGCTTGCGCAGCCCCGGCTTCAAGCTCATCACCACCTGCTCGGTGAGATCGGCGAGATCGAACACGCGCTGGTCTGAATAGTTGCGATCCGCGGCCACCTGCTTGAATGACTGAATAAGTTCGGCTGCGCGATTGAGATTGGCGACCAGCTGTGACGCAGCATCACGATTGGCATCGACGAATTCGATGAGCGACGAGCGCCTCAGGTCGCCGCGCGCCATTTCCTCGGCGAACTTCGCCACACGCCGCTCCAAGGAGGATGCAACCGTCAGGCCAATCCCGACGGGATTATTGACCTCATGCGCCACGCCGGCCACGAGGCGTCCGAGCGCCGCCAGCTTCTCGGCCTCTATCAGAGAGTTCTGCGTTTCCCGCAGATTGCGCAACGCACCTTCGGCTGCATCCCGCGCCTTGCGCATCTCGTGCTCGCTGCGCTTGCGCTCGCCGATATCCAGCGCGACCGTGACAATGTTCTCGACCTCGCCGTCTGCACGCAGCAAGGGCATCTTGTTGACCAACCATTGTCGCATCACGCCGGATGCGTCGCGATACTCCTCTTCGTAAAAGCCGAGACCTTCCTTGGTGGCGAGCACACGCTTGTCGGGGCTATCGGTTTTCGAGGCGCCGTAGCGCGTCATCAATTCGCCGGTCGTCTGGCCGATCGCCTCGCCGGGCTCGATGCCGAAAATACCGGCCATATAGCGATTCATCAGGACATAGCGCAGATCGGTATCCTTGACATTGATCACCGCAGGCACCGTATCGATCACCTGCTGCAGGAGGCGCCGCCCTTCGCGCACGGCCGCTTCGGCGCGCTTCTGATTGGTGATGTCACGGACTGCACCCTCATAGCGCACGACTACGCCATTCTCATCGCGGACCGCGGTGGCGCTGTCCGACAACCACAGCACCGTCTGTTCGCGCTGATAAACCTGATACTCGAACTCGCGCACCATGCCGTCGCGCTCCATGCGGTGCTGATATTCGAGGCGGGCATTGGGGTCGACATAGATGTTCTTGGAGATGTCGAGCGTCGCTTGAATCAAATGCTCGGGCGTGTCGAATCCCATCATCCGTGCCAGCGCCGGATTCGCATTGAGCAGCGCGCCGGCGGGCGTCGTCACGTAGATTCCATCGATCGAGCCCTCGAACAGCTTGCGATAACTTTCCTCCGCGAGACGCTGTTCGGCAAGCGCGCGCACTGCCGCCTCGCGGGCGGCATCAGCCTCCACCAGTGTCTTGCGGAACACTTCCGCCGCGCGTGCGATATCACCTATTTCGTTGTTCAATGTCGTGGCCGGGATCGCGGTCTGCGGCTGCCCGCCGGCCAGCGCATGAATGGCGCGCGCAATGGCCTTCAGCGGACGAACAATCCGCCGCACCACGAACAGCGCCGCCATCAAGCCGATCAAGACACCGGCGGAGCCAAGCGTGATGCTCTGCCAGCGCGCCCCGGTGAGTGTCGCGGCGAATACGTCGGAGAGCTGACGCCCGCGGCGCGTCGTCAGTTCGCGAAGCAAGCCGGTGACGCGGCCGATCTGCTGCCCTTCGGCGCCAAGCACTTCGCGGTCGAGATCGGCGACCTGCCGCTCAGTCGTCGAAACTGCAATGATCGCATCCGCATAGGTATCGGCTGCTAGTCGAAGGGCCGGCGGGTCGATCGGTATGGCCCGCATATCCCGCGCCGCCTGCTCCGCACGCATGGCGTCGTGCGCCAGCAGCGCCGCGGTGACCTCGTTCTGCGCCTGAAACATACGCTTGGCGATCGCCATGCTGGCCATTTCGGAGACGGCGCTCTCGACGTTCTGCTGCAGACGCGGCAGCGTGGCGAGCAACGCGCTCCGGTGCGCGATCAAAGCCGCGATCCGAGCGATACCTTCCCGGAACGCTGTCAATCGCGCATCGACACCGTCGATCATCTCGCGCTGCTCGAGCGCCAGCTCGATGCGATTTTCCTTCAGCAGATCGCCAAGCGCTGCTGCGGCCTCTGATACCTTCTCGGGCTGCGCGTCGGGATCGGCGACATAGTCGCGTGCTGCGAGCCGCAAGCTGCCCAGGCGGCGATCGATGTTCTCGGCAAGATCGCCTACGGCTTGCAAGCGCTGCAGCTCGACAAACGTCATGTCGATGTGCCGAACGGCCACCACATTGGCGATACCCATCACCAGGATCACCGCCAATACACAGAGAAATCCGCTGAATGTCAGTTGACCGATCGAGAGCGAAGACGATCGGGCCTTTTCGAGAAATGCCGTGATGGCGGAAGGCATGATGCGGGGACCGGTCTGCTGACAGCACCAATATATCCCGACTTCACCTATGGGGAAACTTGTCGGGCGGCCCGCATACCGCGAACCGCCCGACATGGTTTCTATCGTCGCGTCATCACTTCGGCCGGATTGCGTCCGCCGTGCCCTGGATAAACGCCTGGATCTTGGTGACGTCCGCTTCCGTCAGCTTGCCGGTAAAATCCGGCATGCCCTTGTCCTTGAACGGGCCGTTGAAGACGATGTCCTTCAGGTTGCCGATGGTCTCGGTCGCCGAGTAGCCGAGATTAGGCACATTGCCGCCCTTGTCCACGCCAGGCACGCCATGACAGGCTGCGCAGGCGCTGACATAGATGGCCGTGCCGTCAGGTACGTCCTTGGGATCGTATGCAACGCCCTTGAGCAGGTTGCCGATCTGATACTTGGTAAACTCCGGCAACGGCGCCTTGCCACCGATGGCGAAGGTATAGACCGTGCCCGGCCCTTCCCTGTCCGTCGCGCGCTGGGTGATGCCGAACACACCACCCCAGCCGACGGCGATGGAGACGTACTGCTTGCCATCCACCTCATAGGTCGATGGCGCCGCGACCGCGCCGGTGCCGACCGGTGTCTCCCACAGTTTCTCGCCGGTCTTGGCATTGTAGGCCACGAAACGGCCATCGGCCGTGCCCTGGAAGACGAGATTGCCCGCCGTGGTGAGCGTGCCGCCGTTCCACGGCGCGACGTATTCGGCACGCCAGGCCTCCTTCTGCTGCACCGGATCCCAGGCGATGAGGCGCCCGAACGGAAGGTTCTTCGGCGGCTCCGCGTTGAGTGTGAAGCCGATATTCCATCCGGTCGTCGCCGCATATTTGAACGGTCCCGGTTCGTTTTGCGCGAACTTCTTCTCGCCGGTGAGATTGAGCGGCACGCCTTGTGCCGGCAGGTAGACAAGGCCGGTTTGCGGATTGAACGACATCGGATGCCAGTTGTGGGCACCGAACGGTCCAGGGATGCTGTCGAACGACTTGTCCGGCGAACGCGCTTCCGGCACCTCGATCGGCCTGCCGCTGGCGTCGTAGCCCGTCGCCCAGTTCACATCGACGAAATTCTTCGCCGAGATGAACCTGCCGTTGGTGCGATCGATGACGAAGAAGAACCCGTTTTTCGGGGCATGCAGCACCACCTTGCGCGGCTGACCGTCGATGGTGATGTCGGCAAGGATCATCGGCTGGGTCGATGTGTAGTCCCAGTTATCGCCGGGCGTCTCCTGGTAGTGCCAGAGATATTTGCCGGTGTCGGCATTCAGTGCGACGATCGAGCCAAGATAGAGATTATCGCCTCCCGCAGGGCTGCGAATGTTCCGATTCCATGGCGAGCCGTTGCCGGTGCCGATATAGACCATGTTCAGATCGGGATCGAAGGTGATGCTGTCCCAGGCCGAACCGCCGCCGCCATTGATCCAGTATTTGCCCGCGGGGTCCCACGTCTTCGCCGCCGCGGCCATCGACTCGTCCTCGAACGGCTTCGAGGGATCGCCGGGCACCGTGAACCAGCGCCACTTCTGATCGCCGTTATCGGCGTCATAGGCCGTCACATAGCCGCGGACGCCATATTCCGCGCCGCCATTGCCGATCACCACCTTACCGTTGAAAACGCGCGGTGCGCCGGTGATGGTGTAAGACATCTTGTGGTCGATGACCGTGTCCTTCTCCCAGACCTTCTGTCCGCTCGCGGCATCGATGGCGATCAACCGGCCGTCATAGGCGCCGACGAACACCTTGCCCTTGTAGAGCGCGACGCCGCGGTTCACCACATCGCAGCAGCCGCGATAACTTTTTTCGCGATCGACCTGCGGATCGAATGTCCACAGCCGCTTGCCCGTCCGCGTATCGACGGCATGGACGACGCTCCATGGCGCCGAGACATACATGATGCCATCCACCACCAGCGGGGTTGCCTCGACACCGCGAGTGGATTCGAGGCTGTAGGTCCACATCAAACCAATGTCCTTGACGTTGGACGCATTGATCTGATCGAGCTTGCTGAAGCGGGTCTCGGCGTAATCGAGGCCATAGGTCGGCCAGTCCTTCGACGTCGCCGCATTCGCCTTGATCGAAGCGCTGTCGATGGCGCCGACGGCCGCTTTGATATGCTCGGGCGTGCCTTTGGTTTGGGCGATGGCTGCACTGCCTAACAGCGCAGCCCCCAAAGCCAGAGCCAGCGATACGCCATGCCGCCGCATGGACGGATGTGTTCGAAGTGGCAGCTGAGTTGAAATGAGGGTGTCGCTATCGTTCGGACGCGTTGAATTATCCCGGCGCGCAGGTTCTCTCATGCGTTTCACTCCCAATGGCCTCTCACGGGCCTTGCGTGATGTTACGCGCTGAGCGTGTATCGTCAACAGACGAGAACGCCTCTCATCGCAGCAATCACGGTTGTGCATCGCACAGCGTAGCATCACATCGCTTGCCCATGATTTCGCCGTGTTTATGATTATCGGCGACACCACAGAGATGCGTGCAGCATCCGCACTGCGAGAGGGAATGCTATGAATATTACCCAGGGCCTGCGCCGCGTGCTGGCGACCGATCCGGGCGTCATCGCCACCATCGACGGCGAACGTCGCCGCACATGGCGTGAGGTCGGCGACCGCGTGGCACGGCTTGCGGGCGGCCTGCACAAGCTCGGCCTCCAGCACAATGACCGCATCGCTGTGCTGATGCAGAATTCCGACCGTTATTTCGAACTCTATCTCGGCATCGCCTGGGTCGGCGCGGTGATCGTGCCGACCAATACACGCTGGAGCCAGGCGGAAATTCTCGATTCCCTGCTCGATTGCCGCGCTTCGGCGATCATCGTCGACAGCGCCTTCGCAACGATGGGACAGGAGCTGGCCAGAGACGCCAAACTGACCCTGATCTATGCCGATGACGATGCTGGCCCGGTCGACGCCCACAACTACGACAAGCTCGTCGAAGCCAGCGCACCCGTACCCGATGCGATGCGCGGCCGCGAGGAACTGGCAGGTATTTTCTACACCGGCGGCACGATCGGACGCTCCAAGGGTGTCATGCTCAGCCATGGCAATATCATGAGCAATTCGCTGCATATGATGAGTGAAGGCCTGATCCCGATTGGATCGACCTACCTCAATGCCGCGCCGATGTTTCATGTGGCCAATGGCGGTGCCATGTTCACATCGCTCGCCAATGGCGGCACCAATGTGATTGTGCGCACCTTCAATCCCGAACTGGTGATGCAGGCCATCGCCCGTGAAAAAGTGACCGCGACACTGATCGTCCCAACCATGATCCAGATGCTGGTCGATCACCCGTCCTTCGCAAATTACGACCTGTCCTCGCTGAAGCAACTGATGTATGGCGCCTCCCCGATCAACGAGGCTCTGCTCAAGCGCGCGATGAAGGGCCTGCCCAATGCGGAATTTCACCAGCTTTACGGCATGACCGAACTCTCGCCGCTGGCGACGCATCTGCCGTGGGAGCAGCATTACAGCTCGGCCGCGGCATCGAAAAACCGCCTCCGCGCCTGTGGCCGCGCCGCGATCGGCTGCGAGGTCCGGATTGTCGATAACGACCGCCAACCCGTTCCGCATGGCACTGTCGGCGAAGTCGCCGTACGCGGCCAGAACGTGATGATGGGTTATTGGGAGCGACCGGAAGAGACCGCCAAGGCCGTCATCGACGGCTGGATGCATACCGGCGACGGCGGTTACATGGACGAGGAAGGTTTTGTCTATCTCGTCGACCGGATGAAGGACATGATCATCTCCGGCGGCGAGAATGTCTATTCCATCGAAGTCGAGAACACGATCACCCAGCATCCGGCCGTGGCGCAATGCGCTGTGATCGGCATTCCCGATCCGCATTGGGGCGAGACCGTGCACGCCTTCGTCATTCCGAAGCCGGATACGCAGGTGAATGCCGCGGAGATCGTCGCTTTCTGCCGCGAGCGGATTGCCGGCTATAAATGTCCGCGGACGGTCGATGTGCGCAGCGAGCCGTTTCCGCTGTCAGGTGCCGGCAAGGTGCTGAAGCGCGAGCTGCGGCGGCCGTATTGGGAAAATGCAGTGCAGGCGAAGGCTGGTTGACTAACCAGCCGCCACCAACGCCTACCTCATTCTGAGGTGCGCGCACTCGCGCGCCTCGAAGGATGGCCGCACTTTCCGTCACACCATCCTTCGAGACGCCGCGCAAGGGTGCGGCTCCTCAGAGCCTGACTGGAAATGCAGTCCGTAGTTTGGCGCTGCTGGTCGCCCAGACGGAGCGCAACAGACTCTGTCCCTCCCGCCTGAACGCAGTTGCGTTCAGGCTGAGGTGAGGAGGCGCGCAGCGCCGTCTCGAACCATGAGATGGCTTGGCTCGGCGCTCTTCGGCCATCCTTCGAGACGCCGCTACGCGGCTCCTCAGGATGAGGGGCGGAGACGCGAGATACTGAATTGAACGCGGCATTGTCCCGAGCAAAAACAGTCGAAAAGCGCCCCAGACCGCTTTATGAGTCAGACACTCAGGATGAGGTCGGAGTTCTACGGCCGCCTTTACGGCGCACCCGTCATCTCGAACACATCGCCGTCATATCCCGCTTCGATCGGAATACGCAACTGACGCTTGTCGCCGTCGCGGGTAACGATCGGCATGACACTCACGATCTTGTTGCGACGAGCATCATCCATTGCCGCATCGACACTGCCCTGCTTGCCGAGCTTGATCAAGTTACGCGTGGTCGGGAACGGCAGCGTGAAGCGCCCGGATGTATCGCCGTCCAGCGCTTCGCGCGGTGACAACCAGATCGAGTCGGTTGACTCCTTGCCGTCATGCATGCCGACCTGCTCCGGCGGCGCTTCGGCGAGGAAGAACCAGGTGTCGAAGCGCTTCTTCATGCCTTCCGGCGTGATCCAATGGGCATAAGGGACGAGCAGATCAACCGCGAGTTCGAGATCGTTCTCCGCGATGATCTCGGCAAATTTGACCTTGCCTTCGTTCAGCGCATCGCGGTGCTGATCGGCGATCGCACTTGCTTTTGTCGCAACAATCAGATCTTTCGAGCCGCGCGGCCGCGCCAGCAGGATACGGCTCTCCTCAAACGTCTCGCGGATCGCAGCGATGCGAAAGGCCAGCGCCTCGGCATCGAGATGGTCGCCGCCATCGTGCAGTTCCGGCCGCTTGGCGATCTCATGATCGCCGGCATCGACGCTGCCGCCGGGAAAGACCAGCGCGCCCGATGCGAATTCGATCTGATAGTGCCGCACCATCATGAAGACATCGATGGGATCGGTAGCGCCCTTGCGGAGCAGCAGAATGGTCGAGGCTGGACGGACGGCGCCGGGCTCGTGAAGCATGAACTTGACACTCCCAATGGCGAGCAATCTTCGTTGCTCTGCCGTTTCGCGATGTCCCCTCATCCTGAGGAGCGGCGAAGCCGCGTCGCGAAGGATGAGGGGTATTGGCATCTCATGGTTCGAGACGGCGCTTCCGCGCCTCCTCACCATGAGAGTCGAAGCTAGCCGGCCGCACTCGACTGCGGCTGCAAATTCGCGCGCTTGTCGAAACGGGCGACGCGCGACAGCAGGTAATCCACCTCCGCCTTTGCCGGCGCCGAGAGCACCGGACCTGGCTTGCGCTGGGCAGCGGAGGCGATGATGCCGCGCTTCTGCAGCACATATTTGCGCACGGACAGGCCGACGCCCGGCTGCTGCTCGTAGCGCACCAGCGGCAGATGCGCGTCGAACAGGTCATGCGCCTTGTCGCGCTCGCCCTTCTTGGACAGGTCCACCACGTCGATCAGCATTTCCGGGAAGGCATAGCCGGTCATCGCACCGTCGGCGCCGCGCTCCATCTCGAAATCGAGGAAGGTGCCGCCGTTGCCGGTCAGGATCGAGAGTTCACGCAAGCTGCCGTCCTTCTGGAAGCCACGCAGTGCGGTAATCTTTTCGAGACCCGGCCAGTCCTCGTGCTTAAGCATCACGCAGGACTTCGAATCCATGACGATCCTGCGGATCACGGCCGGCGTCATGACGACGTTCAGGGTCAGCGGATAATCCTGCAGCACCCACGGCACATCCTCGCCGATGGCTTCCGACGCCTGCTTGAAATAGGCGGTGATCTGGTCGTCAGTGCGCAGATGCGGCGGCGGGGCGATCATGACCGCGGCGGCGCCGGCATCCATCGATTTGAGCGCCAGCGAGCGCATGGCGGCAAAGCCCGGAGCGGAGACACCGACGATGATCTGCAACTTGCTGCCGGCGCGCTTGATGAAACGTGCCGCCACGCTTTCCGACTCCGCGCTCTCCAGCTTCGGCGCCTCGCCGAGAATGCCGAGCACGGTGACGCCGTCGCAGCCGATCGAGGCGTAGAAATCGATCAGACTGTCGATGGATTTGTCATCGATACGCCCGTCATCGAAAAACGGGGTCGGCGCGATGGCGAAGGTACCGGCAGCTTTGGACGTTAGTTTCATCATGGGCCTCTGTGTGGAAACTCTGCCACTCTAGCGCGAAACAAAGGCCTTGTCCGCCCCCTCGCCGCACTTAGAACCGGCGCGCGCCCTGCTTCGCGTCGGCGTCCGAGAAGAAGATCTCGGCCGCATGGGTCGCGATGTCCTGGGCATTCCAGGGCTTGTCCAACGGCGGTTTCCAGCCTTCCATTTCCATCATCTTCATCTCGCGCACGCCGCGCGGTCCGGAGACGCCGAGCACCTTGCCGGTCTGGTCGCCCGAGAGATCGCTGACCATGTAGAGCACCGCCGGCGCGATGCCGTCGGCATCGAGGGCGGCGCCGGGATTTTCGATATAGCGCGGCAGGTCGGCCGTCATGCGCGTCAGCGCGCCCGGCGACAGGGTCCAGATGCGGATGCCGTATTTGCGCCCTTCGATGGCCAGCACATTGGACAGGCCCCAGATGCCGCCCTTCGCTGCGCCATAATTACTCTGGCCGAAATTGCCGATCAGGCCGGATGTCGACGACGTGTTGACGATGACGCCACCGCCATGGTCGCGCATGAAATTGAACACGGGCTTGGTCACGCAATAAGTGCCCTTGAGATGCACTTTTATCACTTTGTCCCACGCCTCTTCCGTGGATTTGGCAAAGCTCTGGTCGCGCAAAATGCCGGCATTGTTGACGAGGATATCGACCTTGCCGAAGGCTTTGATGGCATCGTCGAACACCGACTGGCCGCCGGCTGTCGTGGAGATGTCGGCGCCGTTGGCGATGGCCTTGCCGCCGGCTTTCGTGATCGCATCGACGACCTGCTGCGCCATGGAGACATCGGCGCCGGAGCCATCGCGCGGGCCGCCGAGATCGTTGACCACGACGGATGCGCCTTCGCGCGCGAACAGTTTTGCGTAGGCTTCACCCAGACCGCCGCCAGCGCCGGTGATGATGGCGACCTTACCGTCGAGAAGACCCATGGCATTTCTCCCTGTGTTGTTTTTGTTGTCTTAGTTCTCCGTCATTCCGGGGACGGATCGACGTCGCAGGCGACGGGACGGAGCCCGGAATCTCGTCATGTGGATCACTGAACATATCGGGGTTCCGGGTTCGCGCGCGTTGCGCGCACCCCGGAATGACACCGCGTAGTTACGCCAGCACCGTGCGCCCGCTCTTGATCACCGTCACGCCGCGGTCCTTCACCTTGGCTTCGAAGCTGACGACGTTGCCGTCCTTCCACAGCTCCATGGTCACCGTCTCGCCCGGGAACACCGGCGACGAGAAGCGCGCGCCGTGCTGCTTGAAGGCGCCGGGATCGTAGTCGGCATAGGTCTGCAGAACGCCGCGGCAGGTGATGCCGTAGGTGCACATGCCGTGCAGGATCGGACGCGGGAAGCCGGCCTTCTTGGCGAATTCCGGATCCGAGTGCAGCGGATTGCGATCGCCGCAGAGGCGATAGACCAGCGCCTGATCTGGGCGCGTGGTGATATCGATCACTTTGTCCGGCGTGCGGGTCGGCACCTTGTGCGGTTCGGGCTGACCTTCCGACGGACCGCCGAAACCGCCATCGCCGCGCGCGAAGCGCGAAGCTACCAGGGTCGCGAGCGCATCGCCACTTTCATCGCGCAAGATGGTCTGGTGCAGGATGACGGCGCCCTTGTCCTTGCCCTTGTCGAACACGCCGAGCACGCTGCTGTCAGCGGTGATCTTGGCCTCGACCGGCAACGGTTTGTGGAAGGTGATGTCGCGTTCACCGTCGACCACCATCACACGGTTGAGCTTCATGTCGCCGGGACCAGAGCCCCATGCCGCGACCGACGCGAAAGTCGGCACGACCTTCAGCGGGCGCGGCGTGTAGGTGCCTTCATTGACGAAAGCGAGTTCGGTCTCGTTCATGGGATCAGCGCCCATGCCGATGCCATAGGCGTAGAGCATGACTTCGCGGTCGGTCCAGGAATATTTCTGGCCGATATTCTTCATCGCCATCAGCTCTTCATAGACGATTGGCATATGCGTTTTCTCCCGTTTCTTGTTGGCTCAGTCCCCTCATGGTGAGGAGGCGCCTTCGGCGCCGTCTCGAACCATGAGGAGTGTTGTGCGTGGCATCTCATCCTTCGCGACGCGCGCGAGAGCGCGCTCCTCAGGATGAGGGCGGAGTTTTACGCCGGCGTGAAGAACGGCAGTGGCGCGCCGTCGGTCGGCTTCCACACCACCTTCACCTTCTGGCCGATCTTCACCGCGGCCGGATCGCAGTCCACGATGTTGGTCTGCACCGAGGGACCTTCCTTCAGCGTCACATAGGCGATGACATAAGGGCCGGTCGCCGACTTGCGCATGTGGCTGTAGGTGTAGATTTCACCCTCGCCCGATGACTCTTCCCACTCGGTCTTGTCGGAGAAGCAGAACGGACAGATCGAGCGCGGGAAAAAATGCGCGTCGCCGCAGGTCTTGCAACGCTTGATCAGGAACTTGCCGTCCTTGGCCGCATCCCAGAACGGCTGGGTTTCCGGATTGCCCACTGGGGCTGGATACTTCTTGGCTTCAGTCATCACACGCGCTCCAGAATGGCGGTCGAGGCAGCATGGCGCACGCCGAGCAGGCCGCCGGTGCCGTGAGCAATGGCGAGGTCGCAATTGGGGACCTGCACCTTCGGATGGGCCTCGCCGCGCAGCTGGCGCACGGCTTCGAGGATCTTGGTCATGCCACCGCGATTGATCGGATGGTTGCTGCACAGACCACCGCCATCGGTGTTGAACGGCAGCTTGCCGACGCCCGAGATCAGGTTGCCGTCGGACACGAACTTGCCGCCCTCGCCCTTTTTGCAAAAGCCGAGATCCTCAAGCTGCATCAGCACGGTGATAGTGAAGCTGTCATAGATCGACGCATACTTCATGTCCTGCGGCGTCACGCCCGCTTCCTCGAAAGCGCGCGGACCGGACCACACGCCCGCCGAATAAGTGAGGTCGAGATCCTTGCCGCCGCGCGGGCCCTTCATGGCCTCGCCGTGGCCGATCAGGCGGACCAAAGGCTTCTTCAGGCTCTTCGCGATCGCTTCGGTGGTGACGATGAGCGCGCCGCCGCCATCGGTCACGACGCAGCAATCCATGCGGCGCAGCGGGTCGGAAATCATCGGCGAGTTCAGCACGTCCTCGACGGTGACGACATCCTTGAGCATCGCATGCGGATTGTATTGCGCATGATGCGAGGCGGCGACCTTGATCCAGGCGAGCTGTTCGGAGGTGGTGCCGTAATCGTGCATGTGGCGCATCGCGGCCATGCCATAGGCATTGTGCGTGGTTGCGCCGAAGGCCGTTTCGAAATCGGCCTCGGCACCCTGCGCACGCGGCGTCGGCGGCGAGGTGCGCGGCTTGCCGGCCAGCGTGATCAGCGCGACCGAGCATTTGCCCAAGGCGATCGCCTGCGCGGCGTGGCCGAGCGCGATGATGTAGGAGCAGCCACCGGTTTCGGTTGAATCGACATGGCGCGGCTTGAGGCCGAGATAGTCGGTCATCGGCCAGAGGCCGCCATTGGCATCGCCGGCGATGAACAGACCGTCCACGTCCTTGTGCGTCAGGCCTGCATCTTCGAGCGCGCCCTTGGCGACTTCGGCATGCAGCTGCCAGACCGATTTATCCGGCGCATGGCGCGTCGGATGCTCGTAGATGCCCGCGATATAGGCCTTGCCCTTGATACTCAATCGTCTCTCCGCTTGGTGTTTCGTCCCGGTTCAGTTTTTTCTGCCGGTTCGATGCAGGCTTGGCAAGCGACAACATTTCACACTGCGGACGTGAATTTCACTAAGCGGAATGGAGGCAAAACTGTCGCGGAGCTTTTCGCTTGTGTTGTAGCTGTTTGCCAATCTGGTTCGTGAGCTCTCACAAAAGCGGAGAGCAGGATTTCCGGAATTGGTGGGCTCGTCAGCTGCCGTGACCGTAAGGCGGATGAGCCGAAGGCGTCATCCGCCGTGGAGTTTCAGCTTTGGGCTCGGCTGGCGGATTACGCTGCGCTCATCCGCCCTACGGACGAGCGTTTATCTTCTCGCGGCGCTTGCGCGTCCGAGGTGTGAGCAGGTCTCCCCTCGAAGACATGAGGGGAGGCGGCACGCCGCAAGGCGCGTGGGGGTGGGACTGACGCGATCGGTTTGCACTGGATCGCCAGTGCTGGCCGGCCGCGCAACGCCTGACGGCGTGCCACCGCGGGACTTTTGGCTGGAGGACCGCTCTGTCGCACACCGGCACGTCCCTTACTCCTTGCCGCAGCAAGTTTCCGAGCCGCTGATCCCGACGGATTTCTCCGCCGTTCGCCTGTGCCGTCGCAGCCGACCTATCGGCTCCCCCTCGTATTGGGGAGGGACGGTGACCCCCGGCCTCCCGAGTCCTGCTTGCGAGGCAGGCCGCGGGCTCCGCATCCTGTCCCGCTCAAAGAACGCCTCATGAGAGCGCCCCCCGCGAACAAGACGGCAGGGATATAGGGCAACGAGAGGAATATTGTCAAGAACGAAATGAGAACATTTAGACTCTGCTTGTCATCCCCGCGAAAGCGGGGATCCAGTACACACCGACTGAACAGCTTGATCCGATCCCTGGGTGTCTACTGGATTGCCCGGTCCTCGCGCGCAATTGCGCGCACGACCGGCAATGACAGCAGGCGTGGAGGCCACCAGGTCAAGCGGGCAACGATAGGCAGAGACACCCTACCCGTTCACCCGCTCCACCTTCGCCACCACCGCTTTCGCGCGCAATTGGTTGATGATCGCGCTGAGATGCTTGAGGTCGTAGACGCCGAGATCGATGGTCTGCTCGGTGAAATCGGGCGAGCGGCGGTGCATGCTGATATTGTCGATGTTGCCGTCATGATCGGCGATCACCTGGGCGATCTGGGCGAGGCTGCCGGGCTCGTTGACGTTCTGCAAAAAGAGTCTGGCCGGGAAACGCTGCGGCGATGAATCGTCCACGTCCCACCGCACATCGACCCAGCGCTCCGGCTCCTCCTCGAACTCGCGCAGCGCCGGCGACTGGATGGGATAGATGGTGATCCCCTCGCCCGGCGTGACGATGCCGACAATGCGATCGCCCGGCACGGCGCCGCCATTGGGCGCGAAGCGCACCGGCAGATCCGAATTTACACCGCCGATGGAGATCACCGACAGGAACTTGCTGGCGCCCTCGCCCGAACGCACCTTGTCGGCCGTGCTCTTCTTGTTGGCCGCATAACGGCCGCCGACACGCTCTTCCTTGTAGTCCGGATACATGGCGCGGGCGACATCGGCCGCGCGAAGTTCGCCGCGGCCGACCGAGGCCATCACCTCGTCGATCGACGCACGCGCGAGGCGCGGCAACGCTCCCTTGAGCTGGTCGTCGCCATATTCGATCTTGGCACGCGCAAACAGGCGCTCGACAATACGGCGGCCGAGGCTGGCATATTGATCGCGCATCGCGGTGCGCGTGGCGCGGCGGATCGCGGCGCGTGCCTTGCCGGTGATGGCAAGCGACTCCCACGCGGCAGGCGGCGCCTGCTGCGCCTTCGAGGTCAGCACCTCGACTTCATCGCCGTTCTGGAGCTCGGACGACAGAGGCGCAAATTTGCCGTTGATCTTGCAGCCCACCGCGCTGTTGCCGACATCGGTATGCACGGCATAGGCGAAGTCGATCACATTGGCATTACGAGGCAGCGCGATCAGCTTGCCCTTCGGCGTGAAGCAGAACACCTGGTCGTGGAACAGTTCGAGCTTGGTGTGTTCCAGGAACTCTTCCGGATTGGTGCTTTCCGAAAGGATGCCGATGGTGTGGCGCAGCCAGGCGAAAGCATTCGACTCGCGCTTCAGCCGCTCGTTCGGCGAGCCCGCGCCTTCCTTGTAGAAGGCGTGCGCCGCGATACCGTATTCGGCGATGCGGTTCATCTCCTCGGTTCGGACCTGCAATTCGACACGCTGATTGCCGGGGCCGATCACCGTGGTGTGGATCGACCGGTAATCGTTCTGCTTCGGCGTCGAAATGTAGTCCTTGAAGCGGCCGGGCACGACGGGCCAGGTCGTATGCACGACGCCAAGCGCACGGTAGCAGGCCTCAAGGTCTTCGAGGATGATGCGGAAGCCGTAGATGTCGGAGAGCTGCTCGAAGCCCACCGATTTGCGCTTCATCTTGGTCCAGATCGAAAACGGCTTCTTGCGGCGGCCGGTGACGCGGGCCTTGATGCCGTTCTTCTGCAGCTTGCTCGACAGATGCGTCTCGATCATGCCGATGAGGTCGCGGTTGCGCTCGGTGAGCGCGTCGAGCCGCTGCATGACGACGAGGTGGGCGTCGGGGTCAAGCACCTTGAAGGACAGCTCCTCAAGCTCCTCCCGCATCGCTTGCATACCCATGCGGCCGGCGAGCGGCGCGTAGATGTCCAGCGTCTCCTCGGCAATGCGGCGGCGCGAGGCCGGTGGCATGAACTCCATGGTCCGCATATTGTGCAGGCGGTCGGCGAGCTTGATCAGCAACACGCGCACATCGTCGGCGATGGCAAGCAGAAGTTTCCGCAAATTCTCGGCCTGCTTGGCCTCGCGAGAGACCAGTTCGAGCCGTTTCAGCTTGGTGAGACCTTCGACCAGCGCGCCGATATCCGGGCCGAACAGTTTGTCGATCTCGGCCCGCGTCGCCTCGGTATCCTCGATGGTGTCGTGCAGCAGCGCCGCCACGATGGTGGCGTCGTCGAGCTTGAGGTCGGTGAGAATCGCCGCGACTTCGAGCGGATGGGTGAAATAGGGATCGCCGGAGGCCCGGGTCTGCTCGCCATGGGCGACCATCGCATAGACGTAGGCGCGGTTGAGCAGGTCCTCGTCGGTGTTCGGATTATAGGCGCGGACGCGTTCGACCAGATCGTATTGGCGCATCATGCGGGCGCCGCGTGGAGCCTTGCCAGCGCTGGTTGTATCGGGCGGCTGCGTGGGGCTCGGACGTGCGGGAGCAGCCGCCCCCTCTACCTGCCCCTGCTGGAGCGCTGTGGTATCGTTTGCGGCCTGCATCTGCCGTGACTGACGGCGCGACGTCGCCATTGCATTCCTCAATTCTGCCGGGGCGCGGATGGTTTACTGAAGTCTGCTTCATTGCGATGGCTCAGACTGCAGGATTTTCTCCGTCTGAGCACGATCTTATTCGAAAATCGGCATCCACTTTTCGGGATCGTGCTCGAACACTGCAGATAATTTGCCCCGAAACGTCACGCAAATGCAAAGGCCCGGACTTGCGGTCCGGGCCTTGTGCGAAACTGTGATGAACCGAGAGCGAAGCCTGTCGGCTTACTCGTCCTCTTCCGGCTGTTCTTCCGGCGGCGCAAGGCCTTCGAGGCCCTTGAGCAGCTCTTCCTCGGTCATGCGCTCGACGGCCACCTCGGTATCGTCGGCATCGACGCTGGCGCCGGCAGAACCGATCAGCGGCACCGTATCGGCTTCCGGCTCGTCCACTTCGACGAACTTCTGCAGCGAATGCACGAGCTCTTCGCGGAGATCTTCCGGCGAAATGGTCTGGTCGGCGATCTCACGCAGCGAGACAACCGGGTTCTTGTCGTTGTCACGATCAATCGTGAGTTGTGAACCCGATGAGATCATGCGAGCGCGATGGGCTGCCAACAGGACCAGATCGAAACGATTATCGACCTTGTCGATGCAATCTTCTACGGTGACGCGCGCCATGAAATGTCGCTCCGTTGTGGTTGAGAGACCGAAAAATGGGATTGTTGCGCGCTAGGTATAGCGGCTTCGCACCCAGCGCAAGAACGAAATTGGAATCCGGCTTCGCAGTTTCGTTTTCGACGGGATCATGTTACCCTCGAAAGCCCCTTACGATATTAGAGATCGATACCATTAAATAACGGTCTTTCCGACAGGATTTGGGACACCAAAAGGCTTTATTGCATCGGCAAAAAGATGGGCCTATCGCTCTCCCCTTCGCTTGCGTGATGTTCGGTCGGGCCGATCTGCCAGAAGGCGGGCATGGATTTGATGCCGACGACTTGATGCACGACCAGTATCACGATCCCGAATGTGCGGTGACGGTTTTGCTGCGCCAAAAACCACAAACTCAACGAACCCTAGAGAAAACTTGATGTCTCAATCTTCTAACAAGATCGCGCTCTTCATCGATGGCGCCAATCTCTATGCCACGGCGAAGACGCTCGGTTTCGACATCGATTACAAGCGCCTTCTCAAGGAATTTCAGAGCCGCGGCACCCTGGTCCGTGCGTTTTATTACACCGCGATCATCGAGGATCAGGAATATTCCTCGATTCGCCCGCTGATCGACTGGCTCGACTACAACGGCTACACCGTCGTCACCAAGGCCACCAAGGAATTCATCGATGCGTCGGGCCGGCGCAAGGTGAAAGGCAATATGGACATCGAGCTTGCCGTCGATGCCATGGAACTCGCGGAGCATGTGGATCAGATCGTGCTGTTCTCCGGCGACGGCGACTTCCGCTCGCTGGTGGAAGCGGTGCAGCGCCGCGGCGTGCGCGTGACGGTGGTCTCGACCATTTCGAGCCAACCGCCGATGATCGCCGACGAACTGCGCCGTCAGGCGGATGTCTTCACCGATCTGATCGAGTTGCAGAGCAAGATCGGCCGCGATCCGTCCGAACGCCCTGCGCCGCGCGAGCCGCGTCACCAGACGCCGCAATTCCTGCAGCGCTCGGCAACCGTTGCACCGCGAGGCGACGACGATTTCGAAGACTGAACTTTCAAGGACTCGGACGCAGCTCAGCAGGCAGCAGCCGGCGGTGGTCGCGACAGCGATCGCCGCCGGCACGGCCACCGATCCCGGACGGGACTGCGCGCTCTGCCCCCGCCTGGTCGATTACCGCATGGCGCTGCGGGCGCAGGAGCCCGACGCCTTCAACGCGCCCGTTCCCTCGTTCGGCCCTGCCGACGCGCAGCTCCTGATCGTCGGTCTCGCGCCGGGCGCCCAGGGCGCCAACCGGACCGGGCGCCCGTTCACCGGCGATTATGCGGGCGACCTGCTCTATGACACGCTGCTCCATTTCGGGTTTGCGGCCGGCAGCTACGCGGCGCGGCCGGACGACGGCCTGGTGCTGACCAACAGCCGCATCAGCAATGCGGTGCGCTGCGTGCCGCCGCAGAACAAGCCGCTGCCCGTGGAGATCGCCACCTGCCGGCCGTTCCTGATCGCGACCATGCAAACGATGCCGCGCCTGCGCGCCGTCGTACTGCTCGGCCGCGTCGCCCATGACACGATGCTGAAGACGCTGGGCCTGCGCGCCGCGGCAGCACCGTTCGCGCATGGTGCCGTCCACGATGCCGGGCGGTTCAAGCTCTATGACAGCTATCACTGCTCCCGCTACAACACGAATACCGGCGTGCTGACGCCGGAGATGTTTCGCGCGGTGTTCGCAAAGGTGAAGGCGGATCTGACGACCTGAGTCAGAACTCACCTGTCGTCACCCGGCTCGACCGGGTGACCCAGTACACTCCGCACCTTCCGTGTTTGCTGGATCGCCCGGTCAAGCCGGGCGACGACAGAAAAGTCCGCGCTGCGGCCGGCGATCTAAACCGGATGGGCCTTCAGCCAGGCCAGCACGTCGCCCGCATTCCGGTCCGGCGGAAACACCGGATAGAACACATGGGTGATGGTGCCGTCGTCGACGATCAGCGCGAGGCGCTTGATCAGCGTGAGGTCGGCGACATCCATGGTCGGCAGGTTCAGCGCATCGGTGAGTTCGAGTTTCTCGTCGGACAAGACCGGAAACGGCAGGTGCAGGCGCGCGGCCATCTCGAGCTGATAGGCATTGCTCTGGGTCGATAGCCCGAACACATGTTTCGCACCGGCAGCGCGGAGTTCGGAAAACAGATCGCGGAACGAACAGGCCTGCGGCGTACAGCCGCGCGCGCCGGGGATCATGTCCCAGTCGTCGGTGAGGCCGATCTTGCCGGGCTCGCCGGTGCGCGGATAGCCGAACACCACGGTGCGGCCCTTGAGCTCGGAGAGATCGACGACACTGTCGTCGGTGGCGCGCAGGCTGACCGAAGGGATCGTCATGCCGGCCAGATGGGCGGCGGCGCCATCATCCTCGGGCGCCGGGATCTTGCTCCAATCGACGTCGGTGAGATTCGGTTGGGTCATATCCACTCCCAATGCCACAATGACTCCAGCCTCATGGTGAGGAGGCGCCTTGCGCCGTCTCGAACCATGCGCCGCGACACTCATCCTTCGAGACGCCGCTACGCGGCTCCTCAGGATGAGGGACTGCACTATCCTCTCGCCCTGAGCAAACGGCCCTTTTCGCGGCTCCAGTCGCGCTCCTTCTCGCTGGCGCGCTTGTCGTGGAGCTGCTTGCCCTTGGCGAGCGCGAGCTGCAGCTTCACCCGGCCGCGCTCGTTGAAATACATCTTCAGCGGAATCAGGGTCATGCCCTGGCGTTCCACCGCGCCCATCAGCTTGTTGATCTGCTTGCGATGCAGCAGCAGCTTGCGCGGGCGCTTCGGCTCGTGGTTGAAGCGGTTCGCCTGCAGATATTCCGGGATATTGGCGTTGACCAGCCAGATCTCGCCATCCTTCGGATCGGCATAGGATTCCGCAATGGTGCTCTTACCGTTGCGGATCGACTTCACCTCGGTGCCGGTCAGCGCGATGCCCGCCTCCACCGTGTCTTCCACGGCGTAGTTGAAGCGGGCCTTGCGGTTTTCCGCGATGAGCTTGATCGGGCGTTCGTTCTTCTCGGACATCGTCAGTTCTTTCGGCGTCAGGCGCCAAATATAGGAATGCCCGCGCCCTGTCCCAAGCCGATCAGGCTTTCGCCTTGAGGAGGTCGCGAATTTCGGTGAGCAACGCGGCTTCGGCGCTCGGCTTCGGCGGTTCTGCCGGTTTGGCTTCTTCCTTGCGCTTCAGCGTATTCATGGCGCGGATCACCATGAACAGCACGAAGGCGACGATAATGAAGTTCAGGGTCAGTGTGAGGAAGTTGCCCCAGGCGAGCACGGCGCCCTGCTTCTTGGCATCGGCCAGGTTGGTCGCGGTGACCGACTTCGACAGGCCGGTGAAGTAGTTCGAGAAATCGAGGCCGCCGGTGATGGCGCCGACGACCGGCATGATGATGTCGGCAACCATCGAGGATACGATGGCACCGAACGCCGCACCGATGATCACGCCGACGGCGAGATCGACCACGTTGCCCTTCATCGCAAAATCGCGAAATTCCTTCAGCATACGCAATCTCCTTTGGCTTTCTGAGTCATCAAAATAGACGGCGCCGCATAAGCGACGATGACGCGAGTACGCCACTCAACATCTAGTTGATCAGGCCTGCATGAACCATCGCCGCGCGGATCGTCTTGCCGGTGCCTTCGGTGACCGGCAGCAAGGGCAGTCGCACGCTTTCGTCGCCGCGGCCGAGCAGCTTGAGGCCGTGCTTGGCGCCGGCGAGACCCGGCTCCTTGAAGATCGCATCGTGCAGCGGCGTCAGGCGATCCTGGATCTTGAGCGCACCGGCATAGTCACCCTTGAACACCTGCTGCATCAGTTCGGCGCACAGCTTGGGCGCCACATTGGCGGTGACCGAAATGCAGCCATGACCGCCAGCCGCCATATAGGACAGCGCGGTCATGTCCTCGCCCGAGAGCTGGATGAAATCCGGTCCCATGGCGTGGCGCTGCTTGGAGACGCGGCCGACATCGGCGGTGGCGTCCTTCACACCGGCGATGTTCTTCAATTCGTACAAGCGCGCCATGGTCTCGACGGACATATCGACCACGGAGCGCGGGGGAATGTTGTAGATGATGATCGGAATGCCTATGGCATCATTCACCGCCTTGAAGTGCTGATACATGCCCTCCTGGGTGGGCTTGTTGTAGTATGGCGTCACGACGAGAACGGCGTCGGCGCCGGCCTTCTCGGCATGCTGCGCCAGTGCCACGGCTTCACGGGTCGAGTTCGAGCCAGCACCGGCGATGACCGGCACGCGGCCCTTGGCCTCGTCGATGCACCATTCGACGACCTTCGCGTGCTCGTCATGGCTCAGGGTCGGGCTCTCGCCGGTCGTGCCCACGGGAACCAGGCCGTTGGAGCCTTCGGCGATCTGCCAGGCCACATGCGCGCGAAAACCTTCCTCGTCCAGCGCACCGGCTTTGAACGGAGTGACCAGAGCTGTGTAAGACCCCCGGAAAATCGTCTTGGTGGCTGCCATGGCCTGCTCCGAACGCGATGCGGCTTCCGCCGTCTGCTTGAACCTGTTGAACGAGCTGCGAGTCTTACCGGCTTCGGAGCTGCGGCGAAAGACCGCCGAAGGCGCGATCCGATCGGTTTTGCGGCGTTTCTGCCCCGATTTCGCCGCCGTGGCGCGGCACATCATGGTCCAAGGTGGCGGACATTGACGATTTGGTCACCCTTTCAATCAAATACATCGTGGGAATGCCGACGAAGATGTGATTCGCGGCGAGGAAACACCGTGACGCGACTGCTCCCAAATCCTGCGGCACGACGGACGGCGCTGCGCGCCGCCCTGGCGCTGATGATTGGCGTCTCGGTCCCCGCGCTCGAAGCGGGCGCCGCAGGCACGACCGATACCTCCAACACCTCACAGGCGGCGAAAGACGCCGCGGCCAAGCCTGCCGGCGGCAAGCCCGCTGCAGCCAAAGGCGCAACGGATAAATCGGCGGGAAAGCCTGCCCCGGCGAAATCGGCAGCCACCAAGCCGACCGACGTGAAATCGACGAAACCGAGCAGCGGCGGCAAGCCTGACGCGGCAAAGTCCAGCGCAGCCAAGCCAACGGCCGCCAAACAGACGACCACCAAACCCGACGCTTCCAAACCGATGGCCGCAAAGCCAGCGGCGACGCCCGCGAAGCATACGACGGGCACCATCAATCCAGCACCGACGATTCAGCCGGCGACGCGCCAGCATGCCGTCGCTCCGCCACCGGCCGCAAAGAAGCCGCCTGCCCGTGCCGCCATCGCCGCCACCAGTGCGACGCCGCAGGCCGATGCCGAGGCGCTAGAGAATGTCATCGAGCTCGTGCGCAAGGGCAAGAGCCCCGAAGCCGGTCAGGTCGTGCAGACCATCGGCGACCCCGTCGCGCGAAAACTCGGCGAATGGGTCTATCTTCGCAGCGAGAACAACAGCGCTTCCGTGGAGCGTTATCGCGCCTTTATCACCGCCAATCCGAGCTGGCCCTCGCAGACCTTCCTGCGTCGCCGCGCCGAGGCGGCGCTATGGGACGACAAACGTGACGACGGTGCGATCCAGTCCTATTTCGACAGCGAGAAGCCGATCTCCGCCAAAGGCAAATTCGCGCTGGCGAAGTCGCTGCTAGCGCGCGGCGACCGCGCCGGAGCCGAACGTCTGATCCGCGACGCCTGGCGCACCGATCCGATCTCCGGCGACACCGAGAACATGGCGATCGATATGTTCGGCGCACTGATCACGCCGGGCGATCACAAAGCGCGCATGGACATGCTGCTCTATGGCAGCGACGGCGATGCCGGGCTGCGCTCGGCGAAGCGCCTCGGCGGCGCACAGATGGCGCTGGCACGCGCGCGCCTCGCCGTGAACAAGAAGGCATCGAATGCAAAGGCGCTGCTCGATGCCGTGCCATCCGAACTGCACAACGATCCCGGCTATCTGTTCAGCCGCATCCAGCAGCTCCGCCGCGACGAACGCTTCAGCGAGGCCGCGCGGCTGATGTCGGCCGTGCCGAAGGATATCAGCCGCCTGCACAATCTCGACGAATGGTGGATCGAGCGTCGCCTGCTGTCGCGTAAACTGCTCGATGTGGGTGAGCCACGCGCGGCCTATGTGGTGGCGCGCGATGCCGCCCTGCCCGCGCGGGACATCTACAAGACTGAACAGGAATTCACTGCCGGCTGGATCGCATTGCGTTTCCTGAAGGACCCGGCAGCGGCATCGCAGCACTTCGCACGGATCGGTGTCGGCAGCGTCAATCCGACCGCCCTCGCCCGCGCCGGCTACTGGCAGGGCCGCGCGGCAGAGGCCGCCGGCCGCGCGCAGGAAGCCCGCGCCGCCTATACGCGCGCAGCCGAGCAATCGACGAGCTATTACGGCCAGCTGGCACGCGCGAAGCTCGGCCTGCCGCAGCTCGACATCAGCGGTTCGCTCGCCCCCCGCGCGCGTGGCCTGGAGCGGCTCGAGATCGTGCGCGCCGTGCAGCTGCTCTACGCGCTCGACGAGAAGGACATCGCGGTGCCGATCTTCGCCGATGTCGGCGAGAACGGCGATCCGGAAGCGGCGCTTGGCCTCAGCGAGCTGGCATCGCAGAACAAGGATGCGCGCGGCATGCTGCTGGTCGGCAAGGCGGCGCTCAATCGCGGCCTGCCCTTCGATCACTATGCCTATCCGACCGTCGGCATTCCAAGCTTCCGCCAGATCGGGCCGAACGTCGATCCTGCCGTGGTCTATGCGATCGCGCGCCAGGAAAGCGCATTCAATCCAGCCGTCGTCTCGCCCGCGCAGGCCTATGGCCTGATGCAGGTGACACCGAGCGCGGCGCAGTATGTCGCCAAGCGGCACGGTGCGACCTACGACCTCGCGCGGCTGAAGAACGACTCGACCTACAATGTCACGCTCGGCGCGGCCGAGCTCGGCGGCCTGCTCGAAGATTACCGCGGCTCCTACATCATGACCTTCGCCGGCTACAATGCCGGCCGCGGCAGTGTGCGCAAATGGATCGAGCGCTACGGCGATCCGCGCGATTCGAATGTCGATGCAGTGGACTGGGTGGAATCGATTCCATTCGCGGAGACGCGCAACTACGTCCAGCGCATCATGGAGAACCTGCAGGTCTATCGCGCCCGCTTCGGCGGCGGCCACAAGCTGCAGATCGATGCCGACCTGCATCGCGGCCGCGGCAGCAGCGTCGAGTAATCAAGCTCGATCGTAGACCGTAGGGCGGATGAGCCGAAGGCGTAATCCGCCACTGACGTCACCCAGCGCACAAGCCGCAACTGCAATCCGTAACACAAACTCCGCGGCGGATTACGCCTTCGGCTCATCCGCCCTACGACCTCTCGTTCCCCAAATAAAAACCCCCGGCAGTTGCCTGCCGGGGGTCTTGTTTTCAGATATCGATCGCCCGGAGGCGTTCGAACTTAGAACGAGCGCAGGATCTGAACCGAACCGTTGTAGATGTTCTGGTTCGAGAGCGCATAACCACCGACCGGAGTCGCCTTGCCGGTCACCGGACCGTTCCAAACGCCACCGAGGTTCTGCTCGAGACGGCTGTAGGTGAATTCAGCCGACAGGGTCAGGTTCTTGACAGGGGTCCAGGCGGTACGGGTACCGATCTGAGCGACCGCGAAGTCAAAGTTGCCAGTCGAACCGGTGAGCGTGCCACCATTGTTCGGACGGCCCGCAGCGAAGGCGGCGGCGAGCAGTGCGTTACCACCGTCACCATACGAGATGCTGCTGTAGCTGCCGAACAGCGACGTGCGCCAGGCCGGGTTCCAGTAGTGCTCGTAGAAGCCGACGACCGACCAAGCTTCGCTCTGCTGGATCTGGCCGCCCGGACCGAACACGCCGTCGAGCACGTAGCCGAAGGCAATCGTGTTGCCCGAAGCCGCAGCAAAGCGACCGCCGCCCGAAGTATCGGTGGTGCCGCCAGCAATTGCGTACTTGGCTGCGCCCTTGGCGTAGGTGGCTTCGAGCTTCAGGCTGTCGCCAGCGCCGGTCGGGAGGTTCTTGAACTCGACAGCGCCGTTGACCGCGAAGCCATACGAGTCGTCCGGATGACCGAAGGATTCGTTGGCGCCGTAGAAGCCCGGAGTGATCGTGTGCATCGCGGCGCCGAAGTGCAGCGTGCCCCAAGCCTGATCGAGACGCAGGTTCGCGACGACGTCAGGAATGTGGTTGCCGCCGTAGGAGTTGCCGACGAAGGTGTTCGACGTCACGCCATAGGAAGCAGCAGTGTTGGAGCCGAACGGAGCAAGGATCGCGGTCGCGTTGTTGTAGAGACCGGCGTTTCGGTAGGGCGAGGCGTTCTCGAGCGAGATCGTCGCCGACACGCCGTTACCGAACGAAGCGGTGTAGGCGATCTGCGGGATACCGGTGGTGTTGTTCGAACCGGCCAGGAAGCCCGACGAGATGTAAGGCTTGTTGAGAGCCCACTGCGGATCGAACTGCGAGACGGCCTTACCAAAGGTGAAGCCGGCGAACTGGATGAAAGCGTAGTCGACTTCGGTGAAGCCGCCAGCGATCGATTCACGGTTCTGCGAGAAGTCGAACTGGATGTTCGCGTAGGTACGAACGACGCCATATTCGGTGGCGGTGCGCGTATCGGTGGTCAGGTTGATACGTTCACGGGTCAGGTAGTAGTCCTTGGTCCAGACGCCGGCGCCGCCAGCGCCACCCTGCCAGAACGGGGTGTCGTAGGCGTTCGCGTTGAACGACGTATCCAAACGGATCGCGCCGCCGATCTTGATGCAGGTATCGGTGCCCGGGATGTAGTAGAAACCGGCGCCGTAGAGAGAGCAGACCTTCACGTATTCAACGGCCTTGGCCTTGACGGGAAGATCGGCCGCCTGAGCGCCACCCACAGCGAGGATGCCCGCTGCGGAGCCCAGGATAAGGCCCTTAATCGTCTTCATGTAACCTCCAAGTTGCTAAAGGGAAGGTTCCGTCACGGGGTGTAAGCACCCTGACGACAAGTTCCTAGATCCCTGACAACCCGCACCAAGACTCGCGATCGGCGCCACATGCCCGCGGCGCGAATCCATCATCAGTACGGGACGACCTCGGGATGCCCCCCTCCGTCGCATCGCGAACATCTCCCAAGGCCTGCCGCTTCGCAACAATGGAACGCCTCGAAATCGCCCCGCTTCGGCCATTTCCGGAAAAGTGTTGCGCAAATCACACGCACCCGTGATCGCGAAAATCACAACAACCAGCTGATACCGTTAGATAATTTTATAATGCAAAAAACCTGTCACAAACTTCGCGTGCAACGGGCGCCACACCAACTCTCGCGTCAAGACCGGATTTTGACGCGCGACGAATCGCGAATCGCCCGATCTCTGCGGGCGTCGGGCGGTGGACGGACAGGGCAACGACCTCTTCGCGGGCACGAGCTGACGGGCTGGATGTATATAGACGTGTGCGCCGAGCCCTTCCCGCCGCAAAATTGTCTGCACAGACGGGCAAGAGACGATCTGGCGCTTGCGGCTCACGGCGCTGTCGGGCATATGCAGCCGTATGGAGCTGTGGCCGAGTGGCTGAAGGCACCGCTTTGCTAAAGCGGCATACCTGTTAAAGGGTATCGAGGGTTCGAATCCCTCCGGCTCCGCCATTGGCCGCCGATTTACACCTCAACCTGATATGGCTTGGTCGGATACGAACCGGTCAGGACAGCAAGGGAGCGGCGAGTCTATGTCGGCGATCGCCAGCGTATTTGCACAGTCGTTCTTCCACGGAACCAAGGCCGATCTGAAGCCCGGAGACCTGATCGTCGTCGGCCATCAGTCCAACTTTACCGAGGCCCAACCGCTATCCTGGGTGTATTTTGCGGGTACGCTGGATGCAGCGATCTGGGGCGCCGAGCTGGCAGCCGGCAATGGACAGGAGCGGATCTATGTCGCCAACCGGGCCGATCATGGACGATCCCAACCTGACGGATAAGAAGTTCCCTGGTAATCCGACGCTGTCCTATCGCTCCCGCGATCCGCTACGAGTCATCGCCGAAGTGACAAAGTGGCAAGGACATCCGCCTGAACAGCTACGGCAGATGAAGGACGGCCTCGCCCGCTTGAAGGCCGAGGGCGCCGATATCATCGACTGACATGATGGAAGGATGGCAGCTCCCATCCTCCGCTTCATGAGGCTGTTGTTCCGCTCGTCGCCTCATTTACTCGCAACGCTTCGCGACGACATCGATGCCCGCTATGGCAAGGTCGCGAATTCGAGGAGCATCATCGTGAGCGCGACGAGCGACGCCCGTTTCTGGGACCGGACTGCACGAAAATACGCCAAGGGCAGGATTGCAGATCAGGCCGGATATGAGCGTACGCTGGATCGAACCCGCGCCCTTCTGGGGCCAGCAGACCGGGTGCTGGAACTGGGCTGCGGAACGGGAACGACGGCGCTGCGGCTCGCAGGCGGTGTCCGGCACTATCTCGCGACGGACATTTCCGCCGGAATGATTGCCATCGCAAATGAGAAACACACCGCCGCCCCCGTCCCGGCCCTGGTCTTCCGCATCGCCTCCGTGGAGGCGCTTCCGCCTGACGCTGCGCAGTTCAGCGCCGTTCTCGGCTTCAACTATCTCCACCTGGTGCGCGACCTGCCCGGCACACTGCGCCGCGTCCACACCCTGCTTGCAGCGGAGGGCCTGTTCATCTCCAAGACGCCCTGTGTCGGAGACATGAACCCGCTCATCCGGCTCGCCCTACTGCCCGCGATGCGCGCAAGCGGCCTCGCGCCCTATGCAGGCGTCTTTCGTGCAACGGAGCTCTGTCAACATCTCTGCGCCGCGGGCTTCGATATTCTTGCCACTGAAAGCCACGCCACCAGAGGCGACGACCGTCGCCCCTACATCGTGGCCCGCAAGAGGTGAACGGCCGAGACCGCGCTGCCGCCGGGTCCTGTCACCAGGTCTGATTGCGCGAATTGTCACCGACGCCATAGCCATAAACTGGCGGTGACCGCATGCCGATACCCGCCTCGTCGTCGATATAGGCGCCATAGGCATCGCGCACCGTGCTGCGCCGGAGGCGATCATGGCGATGGGCGGTGCCCATATCCATGAACTCCGTCGAGGCACGGTCCGTGCGCACCGGCGCGACGGAATCCGCCCGTGCCGGTTCGATGGCAACACATGCAACAGCGACAAGCAGCGCGACTGCACCAGCACGCAGTGAAAGGGGTTTGATCGACATGGCATCTCCTTGGGTTGCGGAGGCCGACCGGTCTTTGCACCGAAGCGGCGCCAAAGAGATCGGGAGATCCCTGCCCGTTACAAGCGAGACCGGCGTCACAAGCCCGTGACGCAGCGCGGCGCGACTGAGGCCGCGACGGCCTCGTCAACCATCTGTGGGATCGCGATCACGCGCCCGTAGGCGAATTGAGGAAAGAATGTGGAAACGGGTCGAACCCGATATCTCCGGAAGACACCCCCTCGTCGCGGTGCAAATCGACAGTGCCGAACAGCGGCGTCTATGTACCGGCGACGCGTCCGTCCGTGCACCTCGGCGATCCCGAATGTGGAGGAGGTCACGGCCTGCATGCGCAAGCAGACTGTTTATCCCAGCAGCAGCTGCAAGGCGGTGTTCGACAAACCGGTCGTCACCACCGTGAGCAGCAAGGTCCCGGCAGAGGATTAGTATGCAGTGGCCATCCAGGCGCGCGCATCGCGCTGCGCGGCGGCGATCTCGACATCCGACATCATATCGGCGACCTCGCGACGCATCGGAACGGCATCGACCCGGCCCTTGAGCGCAGCGAGATTGAACCACTTATGCGCGGCGACGAGATCCACGATCCCGGCGCGGCCGCTGGACCAATATATGCCGCGCTCGAACAATACGTCCTGGATCGCGGTCTCCGCGACCGGCGTCGCGGCCTCGAAATCGATCTGTCCCTGAAACATCGGTCATTCCTTTTCTTGTGTTTGCCGCCCCCACCGAGCGCGGCTCCTGTCCGTAATCTGACGTCTTCCCAACCGCCGGTTTGTCCGGCGTGTTGAGGCGATCATGACCGATCAAATTTGAATGGCAGTTTAAGTATCGCGATGAACGGTTTCTGAACGCAGCTGCCATGAAGGCTCCGCTGCGCAGTCGAAAACCCAGCATTCATGCGGGTTTTCTGCATTTTCGTGGATTCGGTTTACCCTGCCGGTTGGCGATCGCGTAACCATCGCGAACGGAGAGGCAGTTCGTAGGGCGGTGAGCCGAAAGCGTCATCCGCCATCCTTCGCCAAACGACATGGGCCGGCGGATTACGCTGCGCTCATCCGCCCTACGGCGCGACCGACTATCAAACAGGAAACGGGATCATCGCCGGGGATCGACCGCACCGGCGGAACAAGACGAGGGCGTCGGCAACACGTCAGGATCATGTCTGCGGCATGTGCCGGAGACTGCGGATCGATGACCCGCGGTTCGAGGAATGCCGATCACTGCATGACCGGCATCTCTGCCAGACCGCTGCGCTGAAGCCGAAGCCTTTCGCGACTACGATCCGGCCGTTCGACCTGATGTCTCGCCGACACCCTCTTTCGTCGACCAGAGCTATCGCTCTCGTGACGGCGCCGGCATTACTGCCGGCGTATTCCGGAAAGAAGAAGTTACTTCTTCTTGGCGGCCTTCTTCGCGACCTTCTTGGTCTTCTTGGCGGTCTTCTTGACTGCGGTCTTCGCAGCCTTCTTCACGGTCTTCTTCGCCTTGGCGACTTTCTTCACTGCCTTCTTAGCCATGTTGCCCTCCATTGAGATGGCTCAAATGCTGCGTGCAGTCGTGAATCGATATGCACACGATTCCGAATACACCAACGATTTCAAAAGAACAGTGGTCCGCTTAAGGAAGTGTTGAAGCTACGTCGCCCGGGTCAAGTCGATTCCCGCAGGTGCGGAGCGTTCATGCGGCTCGCGCATAGCAAAAGAAACGCCTGCAAAACCTGCGTCCCCGAAAGTCAAGTGCGACGCGCAGGCCTATTTTTGCAGCGCGCGCGCGAAGTGAACTAACAAACAACTACACAAAGTTCAGCCGCACGCGAATCGCGCCGACCGAACCGGAATCGCCCCCTCCCGAACGGCGGGTCGGTCTTACCGGCAACGAAAATATTTTTGGATAAGCGCGCCCGGAGCTCCCCTCAAACGCTCGTAACCGTCTCCTCCGGCGCGTCACTCACCGCGATTCGCGACTCGATTCTCCTGCCGGCGCCGCGCTCAGACACGTTCGGAAACGACGACGGCGCCGCGTCGGGCGGCGCCGTCGTCTCCAAACCGGATGTCATTTGGGCAACGTCAGAGCCCGAGCTTGCTCTTGAGTAGCTCGTTGACTGCCTGCGGATTGGCCTTGCCACCCGACGACTTCATCACCTGGCCGACGAACCAGCCCATCAATGCCGGCTTCGCCTGCGCCTGCGCCACCTTGTCGGGATTCGCCGCGATGATGTCGTCCACCACCTTCTCGATGGCGCCCATGTCGGTAACCTGCTTCATGCCGCGCTCTTCCACCAGTAGGCGCGGGTCGCCACCTTCCGTCCAGACGATCTCGAACAGATCCTTGGCGATCTTGCCGGAGATCGTCCCCTCCCCGATCAGGTCGATGATGGCAGACATCTGCGCCGCCGACACCGGCGAGGACGCGATGTCCTGGCCTTCCTTGTTGAGGCGGCCGAACAGCTCGTTGATCACCCAGTTGGCGGCCAGCTTGCCGTCGCGCGCCTTGTCCTTGAGACCGTCGATGACCGCCTCGTAGAACTCCGCGCTCTCGCGCTCGGCCACCAGCACGGCGGCATCGTAGTCCGACAGGCCGAACGCGCTGACGAACCGCGCCTTCTTGTCATCCGGCAGTTCCGGCAGGCTTGCCCTCAGCTCTTCGACAAGCGCTTCGCTGAGTTCCAGCGGCAACAGATCGGGATCCGGGAAGTAGCGATAGTCATGCGCCTCTTCCTTCGAACGCATTGAGCGCGTCTCACCCTTGTTGGGATCGTAGAGGCGGGTTTCCTGCTCGATCACGCCGCCGTCTTCGAGGATGCCGATCTGGCGGCGTGCCTCGTAATCGATGGCTTGGCCGATGAAACGGATCGAATTGACGTTCTTGATCTCGCATCGCGTGCCGAACGGCTCACCCGGACGGCGGACCGACACGTTGCAGTCGGCGCGCAGGTTGCCCTTTTCCATGTCGCCATCACAGGTGCCGAGATAGCGCAGGATGGTGCGCAGCTTCGACACATAGGCCTGAGCCTGCTCGCTCGACCGCATGTCGGGCTTGGAGACGATCTCCATCAGCGCCACGCCCGAGCGATTGAGATCGACCGAGGTGCTGGACGGATTGCGGTCATGCACCAGCTTGCCCGCATCCTGTTCGAGATGCACGCGCTCGATGCCGACGGTGGCGATGCTGCCGTCGGCAAGCTCGATGGTGACCTCGCCCTCGCCCACGATCGGCGACTTGTACTGGCTGATCTGGTAACCCTGCGGCAGGTCCGGATAGAAATAGTTCTTGCGGTCGAAAGTCGAGCGCCGGTTGATCACAGCCTTCAGGCCGAGCCCGGTGCGCACCGCCTGACGGACGCATTCCTCATTGATGACCGGCAACATGCCCGGCATCGCCGCGTCCACCAGCGACACATGGGTGTTCGGTGCGCCACCGAAGGCGGTGGACGAGCCGGAGAACAGCTTCGCCTTGGACGTGACCTGGGCGTGGATCTCCAGACCGATGACCATTTCCCAGTCGCCGGTGGCGCCCTTGATGAGCTTGGAAGGTTTGACAGGTGCGTTCATGGCGCGGTTCTACAGCGACGGAAGGCGCGGGAAAACCCCTTCCGTCGCCCTACCTTGACCCGACGCTTGGCAGGAGTGGCCGGCCGAACGGCGCTAGCGGCCCACCGCGATGACGTGATCCCTGATCGGCGCCGGCTTCGGCAGCAACTTGCTGCCGACCAGCCAGTCGTTGAGGCTTTCCAGCGCCACCAGTTCCTTTTCACCGACCGGGACGGGCTCGTCGTTCCGGTAATTGGCGACCCGTGTCGCGACCGCCGGGCTCAGCTTGAGCTCCTGCACCCAGAGCCGAGCAGCTTCCTCGCGATTCTGCTGCGCCCAGCGCGCGGATTCCCGGAGATCCTCAAGGACATCCTTCAGCAGTTCAGGATGCTCCGCGGCGAACGGCGTCCGCACGACATAGACCACCGCATTCTGCGAGCCGAACTCGCTTGCCTGCGCGATCACGCGCGCATCGCCATCGACCAGCGCAGTGGGAAAGAAGATGCTCCAGGCGGACCATGCATCCACATGCCCGTTGGCGAAAGCTACCGCGGAATCCACCGGGCTGAGGAAGGCGCGCTTTACCGCCGTCGACGCAACTCCGGCTTTCTCCAGCGCCTTGGTCAGCTGATAGTCACCTGTCCCGCCGCGATTGACGGCCACAGTGCGGCCGGCGAGATCCGCGACGGTCTTGATGTTTGATCCATTCCTGACCACGATACCCGAAGAGTCACCTGCATCCCACTGATAGGCGAACAGCGAGATGGGCGCGGTGCCGACCAGCGAAGAGATCGCAGCGCTCGAACTACCGATGGTGATATCGATCGCATTGGCGTTGAGCGCCTCCGCCGCCGGCGCATAGGCGAGGAACGGCCCGACCCAGGCGACCTTGATGTTCCTGGCAGCCAGACGCTTCTCCAGCGTGCCGCGCAGCCGGCTGATCGACAGCGGCTCAGGCCCGCGCAGGTAACCGAGCCGGAGCGTTACCGGCGCCTCCGGCGACGCGGCCTCGGCCACGGACACGGCGCCAAGACCAGCGAGAAACGCGGCAGCCACCCGCAAGAAAATAGAGCGTAACATCGTCATCCCCGTGCAGCATTGAAGAACGGACCGATCGCATGGCCAGCCTCGCGCCGGTCGCCGCGATCGAAGGGAAGCAGCGGCAGCAGCAAGTCCGCCACCCGGTAGGTTTCCTCCAGCAACGGCTGGCCGGATACGATGAAGGTGTCGAAGCCGACATCGCGATATTCCAGGATGCGTGCAGCGACGGTTTCGGGATCGCCGACGATGGCAGTGCCGGGCCCGTTGCGCACCAGCCCGAACCCGGCCCAAAGATCCGGATAGACCTCCAGCTCGCGCGCATGTTTCGGCTTCTGTGTACCGACGATGTCGCGCATGCGACGCTGGCCGACAGAATCCGAGGACGCGTTGCGCGCCTGGGCGCCGGCCACGGCGGTGTCGTCCATTCGATCGAGCAACCATTGCGCAGCGTCCCACGCCTCCTGCTTGGTCTCGCGGACGATCAGATTGATGCGAAGACCAAACTTCACCGTGCGGCCGAGCGCCTTGGCGCGCTCGCGCACCGCCTTGATCTTCTCGGCAGCCTGCGGCGGCGGCTCACCCCAGGTCAGATAGGTGTCTGCATGACGCGCAGCGACTGACAGCGCCGGCTCCGAGGAGCCGCCGAAGAACAACGGCGGATATGGCTTCTGCACCGGCGGCAACCGCAGCTGTGCGTTGCGCAGGTTAAGATACCTGCCCTGGAAATCGACCACCTCGCCCGCAATCAGGCGGCGATACAAACCCCAATATTCGTCCGTCAGGGCATAGCGTTCGTCATGACCGAGCTCGATGCCATAAGGCGGCATCTGGTGCTGTTCGCCGGTCACCATGTTGAGGATCAACCGACCATCCGAAAACTGATCGAAAGTCGCCGCCTTTTGCGCCAGCATAAGCGGCGCCACGATGCCAGGGTGCACGGCAATGATAAACTTCATTCGCGTCGTGAGCGGGATCAGCGATGCGCCTAGCACCCACGCATCGTGCTCACCGCCACCGGTCGCCAGCAACGCGCCGGTATAGCCGAGATGATCGACCGCACGCGCGACCTGGGCAAGATAGGCATGATCGATGACGCGGCGGCCTTTCTCGCTCCAGGGATACGGGCCGTCCTGCGGGATCAGGTACCAGTAAATCTCCATTCCAACCTCCCTTATCCCTGTCGCAACAGCTCATGCGCGAGCGCGAGCGGCTCTGGATTGATCCAGCCAGTCACGTCGAAATCTTTTGTGATGAAGCCATGACGCAGCAGGAAGTCCTTCTGGCTCGCCAGCCCCTGTCGCCGGATCTCGGACAGATCGAGACCAAAGTTGTGTGGCGCGCTCGCACCATAGGCGGCGCGCGCTTCGTCAGCCGATCGGCCAACCTCCTTACCGATGATGTCGAACACCTCGGCCGGATGCGCCACGGCCCAGTGTGACGCGTGCAGCAACACCGCGAGATAGCGCGCCACCAGATCCGGCCGCTCCTGCGCCGTGCGCCGATCGACCGTCACTGGCCGCGGATTACCGTTGTTCACACGGCGCAACGGATCCGGTTGCTCGGCCAGATTGATCAGGGGGCGCAAGCCATGCGCCGTTACCGTTCCGAGTCCAGGCGCGCCCTTCACATAGATCGCATCGACATCACCGCGCACGAGCGCATCCGCTTCCAATTCGTGAAAACGGCCATTGGCGATGCCCGCCGCCACCGCAAATGTCGGTTGATCGCTCGTGATATCGACGAGCTCATTCTCGGCGAGCTGAATACCAGCGACCGCAAGACCAGACTCGATTCCGCGGAGCGACATGGCGCGCGCAAAATCGACACGCTGGCCGTGCTGCTTGGGCAAACCTATCTTTCTGCCGCGCAGATCGGCGAGAGAATGAATGTCTGAATCCGCGCGAACGACGATAGCCTGATACTCGTCGATCCATGTCAGCGCCACGGTCACGGTGTCACGGCCTTCCGATCGTGCCCAGATCGCAGGAATGTTGCCGCCTTCGCGAAACAAGCCGGGCAAGGAGTGATCGAAATGCGAGATGTTCACGCGAGGATCGTCGGAGTCGCGGATCGACTTCAGCACAATTCCGGATTTTGCGAATTCATCGCGCAGCAACCCGAGATCAAGCGCAATGCCGGATGCGGTTGGAACAGGACAACGCGTGTACCACAGCTCATCGACAGAGGATGATCTTTCAAACTCGCTTGGTATCAGTCGTTGCGTCGTTACAGTCATCGACATCTCCTGTAAGAAATCGAGCGCGTCGTGACGTTTCGATAGACCAACATCGATGGGTGAACGACCGAAAAAGAACGACGAAGCGTAGTTTGAAATGAACGCGCTGTTCTGAGGAGAGATGCCATGACTTTTGTTCTCCGTGTTGGCGTCCACGCCAATAATCCCTCTCTGCTCGTGCTCAGCCAGAATGGGCTACTCGAACAACGCATCGCCGCGCGCGACGGGCGCGTGGAGTGGTTGAAGATCGCCGCCGGCGCACGCACTGTCGAATATGTCGGCGCCAATCTGATCCAGGTCGGAGGCACCGGCCTCACGCCGCCGATCGCTGCGCAAGCCAAAGGCGTGCCGATCGTCACTTTCGCAGCATCGGAAGCGCGCGCGGTGGGCGGGATCTATGTTCGCAAGGACAGCAAGGTGAAGACCATTACCGATCTCGCCGGCAAGACGATCTCGCTTGCCGTCGGGTCGTGGTTGCAGGCTTTGCTGGCTACGGCACTCGATCGCGACGGACTGAGCTGGAACGATATCGTTCCGCTCGATCTGACCGAGTCGGAATCGCGGCAGGCATTGCTGGCTGGCGACATCGATGCGTGGGTGTCGGGCGGCGGTTTACGCGGCGGCGCCGACGAGATCCGTGCGATCGCCAATACCGGAGACCTGGTCAGCAATCCATCGGTGTTCTTCGCACGTCGCGATTTCGCAGAAGCACATCCGGACACGATTGCCGATGTTGCAAGCGCCCTGCAGGATACCGATCGCTGGATTGCACAACATCCCACAGAGGCTGCGGCGGTGCTCGCTCGCGTCGCCGACGGCCCGCTCGATATCGGCGAATGGGAAACGCATATCGCCCGGCGCCCGTGGGGCATTCATCAGATCGATGATCGCTTCATCGCCGACCAGCAGAAAGCTGCCGATATTTTCTTCAGGTTCGGGTTGCTGCCGCGCAAGATCGACATTCGCGATGCAATCTACCGCCATCCGCTGAATCTCGATCGCGCAGCGTAAAGTGCACCGGCGAAGTGCAGGCAGCGGGATCAACGCCGCTTCCTGCACCTGCCTTCTCACATCCCCTGCACAAACGCCCGGAATACCGGGCTCGCGCGCAGCGTATCGCGTCCGGCGGCGATCACCTCGTCCACTTGCGCCTGAGGCAGCTGGAAACGTGTCGGAATCGCCTCGAGCATCGCCGCTCGCGCGGGATCGAGCTGGTCGAAGCCGAGCCGCCCGACGAAGAGCTGCAGATCGTTGCAGCGCCAGCCGGGACCGGCACCGTAGCGCGCGCGATCGGCCGCGGACAGACCGCACCGCCAGCGCACCAAGGCCGATTGCCAGTCCTTCATGGTACGCTCGAACGCGGTGTAGCTCGATCCGACACTGGCATCGATGGTGGTATCCACGGCGGCCTTGATGAGCTCGACGCCATTCGGCCCCTCCACCGTATTGATCCAGTCACCGGACAGGCCCGTTTTCGAATCCACCACCAACAAAACGCCACGGCGCAGCCGCACCGCTTGCTGCGGCGCCAGCGGGCCATAAGGTGTCTCGGAGGACTCACGCACGATGGTCAGCGGAGCAACACCGTAATTGTCGACCAGACCGCCATCCAACAGCTTGATGAACGGTACCGCGCCTTCGCGATAACGCAGCACCGCCTTTGCATAGGAACTCAGCATCGGCGACGTATTGGGATTGGAGGCCGCGCGCGTCACCCAGCGCGGCAGCGGCTCCTTGCAGGTACCGGGGAAGGCCTGAACCACCGCTGGCGCGAAAGCGAGCGGAACGGCGGCGGAGGCCGCCACGGCAGCCGACAGCGGATATTTGTTCAGGTCGCTGCAGATGGCGGAAAACGCCGTTTCGTTGAAAACAAAGGGCACCCGGTTATAGATGTCGGACGCATTGAGCCAAACCCGCAACGAGCCACGATTGCGCAGGCTTGCAAAGGTTGCGTTGTCGAACAGGTTGGCATCGAGCCAGGCCGTGAAGGCCTTTGAATCGTTGATGCCGCCTCCGAGTGCGCGGCCGATGGTGCCGAGCGAGAGCTGCGTGTTGAGCGGCGCTTCCGCATTCTGCAGCAGGAAGCGCTCGCGGAAATCGGACAGGGCCGCGCGCTTCTTCAAGCCGAAATAGGCTGCCGTCACCGAACCGCCGGAGACACCGGACAGAAAATCGATCCGTTCGAGCATCGTATCTGATGCGCCGCGCACCGGCATGCGGCTGAGTTCGTCCAGCACGCCGAACGAGAAAGCGGCAGCGCGCGTACCGCCGCCGGAAAACGAGAAACCGATCAGGAGATCGTCGCGCTCGGCGGGATCGGTAAAGTCGATGCCGTAGTCGGGATCGAGAACGGCGCCGGCCAATGGCACGTTGACGGGAATATTGTAGACCGAGGTGCAGCCGAGCAGCAGCGCACAAGTCGCAGCGACCGCACCGATCGAACGAAACACACGCATCACCGTCTACCGATCCCCAACCGGGTCGCATCCGCGCGACCGTCTCCGAACCATCCCCATCCGGAGCCGCCATCCGCACAATACCGCGAACCATTGCCAATTTACGCAAGCGGACAATCGCGCCCGCAACATGGCTAATGAAAGGTGAAACGGCAGGCGGGTCGGAGCAGCGCGCCTACCACCACTTGTTCGGCGTGAAGCGGCCCGATGCCTGTTCGATCACTTCGCCGAGCGAGAACAGCGTCTCCTCGTCGAAGGGACGGCCGATCAGTTGCAGGCCGAGCGGCAGCCCTTGCGCGTCCTTGCCGGCGGGCACCGCGATGCCCGGCAGGCCCGCCATATTCACCGTCACCGTGAAGATGTCGTTGAGATACATCTCGATCGGGTCGGCGCCGCCCTTCTCGCCGATGCCGAAGGCGGCCGACGGCGTCGCGGGCGTCAGGATCGCGTGGATACCCTTGGCAAAGCAGTCCTCAAAATCCTTCTTGATCAGCGTGCGGACCTTTTGCGCACGAAGATAATAGGCATCGTAATAGCCGGCGGAGAGCACATAGGTGCCGATCATGACGCGGCGACGCACTTCCGCGCCAAAACCTTCGGCGCGGGTGTTCTCATACATGTCGACGATGTTGCGGCCGGGCACGCGCAGGCCGTAGCGCACGCCGTCATAGCGCGCGAGATTCGACGAGGCTTCCGCAGGCGCCACGATGTAATAAGCCGGCAGCGCGTATTTGGTGTGCGGCAGCGACACCTCGACAAGTTCGGCCCCTGCTGCCTCAAGCTGCTTCGCGCCATCCTGCCAGAGTTTTTCGATCTCGGCCGGCATGCCGTCGATGCGGTATTCCCTGGGAATACCGATCTTCATGCCCTTCACGGATTTGCCGATGGCGGCTTCGTAATCGGGTACTTCGCGATCGACCGATGTCGAGTCCTTCGGATCGTAACCGGCCATCGAGCGCATCAGGATCGCGGTGTCGCGCACGGTGCGCGCAACGGGACCGGCCTGATCGAGCGACGACGCGAATGCCACCGTGCCCCAGCGCGAGCAACGACCATAGGTCGGCTTCAGGCCGACGATGCCGGTGAAGGCGGCGGGCTGGCGGATCGAGCCGCCAGTGTCGGTGGCGGTGGCACCGAGGCAGAGATTGGCAGCGACCGCGGACGCGGAACCGCCGGACGAGCCGCCCGGCACCAGATTGACGTCCGAGCCTTCGCGGCGCCACGGATTGATCACCGGGCCGAAGCACGAGGTCTCGTTGGCCGAGCCCATGGCGAATTCGTCATTGTTAAGTTTGCCGAGCATGACCGCACCGTCGCGCCAGAGCTGCGCGGTCACGGTCGACTCGTAAGGCGGCACGAAATTGCCGAGAATCTTCGAGCACGCCGTGGTGCGTACGTCCTTGGTCGCGAACAGATCCTTGATGCCGAGCGGAATGCCGCCGAGCGGACCGCCCTCGCCCTTCGCGATCTTCGCATCGGCCGCCTGCGCCATGGCGCGCGCCTGCTCCGGCGTCTCCAGCACATAGGCGTTGAGCACGCGGGCGTCTTCCATCGCCTTGAGATGCGCATCGGTGAGTTCCACCGACGTGAAAGACTTGTTCGCGAGGCCGTCGCGGGCCTCGGCGAGCGTGAGCGACGTCAGATCTGTCATCTATTTATTGACCGGGCTGCAGAAGAAGGGAGAGAGCGTCTTGTCGTCTTCGGGGGCCTCGCCGTTGAACTGGGCGCGGCGTTTCTTGTCGTCTTCGAGCTGCGCGGCCTGCACCTTGTCTAGAATGGCATCCATGGCGGCGTCCACATCCTTCATCTCGCCCTGACGTTCCATCTGGTCGAGATAATCCATGTAGAGGCTGTAAGCCTTCTCATCGTCGCAAAGCAGGCACATGGCCGTTTCCTGTCTCGCTGTTACTCGACGACTTTCGGCACCAGGAAGAAGTTGTCGTCGGCTTCCGGCGCATTCCGGGTGACGAGATCGACGATCTCACCATCGGTCACGGCGTCGATGCGCTTCTTCATCTCCATCGGCATCACCGAGGTCATCGGCTCGACGCCGTCGACATTCACTTCCTGCAGCTGCTCGACGAAGGCCAGCATGGCATTCAGCTCGCCCTGCAGATGGGGAACCTCTTCCTCCTTGACCGCGATGCGCGCGAGATGCGCGATACGGCGAACGGTGGCAGCATCAACCGACATTTATATAGGGCCTCTGGGCGAAATCTGCCTGCCGTATAGCAGACAGAGCTTTCGCGCCGCAACCGCACGCCGGAACCGGCGTAGCCGTAGGGCGGACGAGCCGAAGGTGTATTCCGCCGTTCTTCGCCAATATCCGCCCGGCCGGCGGGCGGATTACGCTGCGCTTATCCGCCCTACGATTTGAGCGCAGCCATCCGCGCCAGCGCGTCCGCAGCCAGTTTCCGCGTCAACTCCGCCGCCGGCAACGCGCCGCCGAGATGCACCGCCTGACCGGCCCATAGATTGGTGAAATCGACCTTGCCGAGTTTTTCGGCTGCGGTTTTGAGCGGACCCAGCGCCACCGCAGAATGCGGGAATGCCGGGGCGTCCGCCGAGATCGGCCCGACCTCGCGCATCACGCGGTTGATTACGCCGCGTGCCGGCCGGCCGGTCATCACATTGGTGATGACGGTCGAATCATCGACCGCCCCGGAATAGGCCGCCTTGACCGCTGCGCTCGATTTCGATTCCGGACAGCGCAGATAGGCCGTGCCGAGTTGCACGCCGGCGGCGCCAAGCGCGAAGGCGGCGGCAATACCACGTCCGTCGCCAATACCGCCCGCTGCGATCACCGGCACCTTCACGGCATCGACCACCTGGGGCAGCAAGGCGAACAAGCCGGGTTGGGTCTGGATGTCGTGCGTGAGGAACATGCCGCGATGGCCGCCGGCTTCCGCGCCTTGCGCGATGACAACATCGGCGCCGTTCTGCTCAAGCCAGACCGCCTCGCGCACGATGGTCGCGGATCCCATCACGATACAGCCGGTGGCCTTGACGCGCGCAAGCAGCGCGGGCGGCGGCAGACCGAAATGAAAGCTCACGACTTCCGGGCGCAGCTCCTCGACGGCCGCACACATCACCTCGTCGAACGGCGCACGATTGGCGACATTGGAGGGCGCGTCGCGGTCGAGCCCGAGTTCGGCGAAATAAGCCGACAACCGGTTGCGCCAACCGGCTTCGCGTCGCGGATCGGCATCCACGCCGGTATGGGCGAAGAAATTCAGGTTGACCGGTCCCGACACGCGCTGGCGAACGGTCTCAACCTGATCGCGCATCTTCTCGGCCGAGATCGCGGCACAGGGCAACGATCCGAGACCGCCGCCTTCGATCACCGCGATCACCATGTCGGTATCCACCGGCCCGATCATCGGCGCCTGCACGATGGGGGCTTCAATCTTCAGCAAATCGATCAAACGACGGTCCGGCCACATAGCAAAACAACCTGTTTTCGCGGGAAATGCCATCCGATGTTGCGGCATCCTTGCGGCAACCGTGAGACGGCTGAGAGGGCCCCGCGCGCCGTTGCCGGGTCGGAACCAGCCTTAGCACGGCACCGCAGCAACGGCTATTCACAGCGATGCGAAACCCGCGGCGACGTTTGACCACAGCGCGGCCCATGCTATTGGCGGCGCATGCCCGCTCCCATCCTCCCCCTCATCGACGCCGCCGCGCACTGGCCGGCTCGCGGTGGCCTGATCGGCCTCGATCTCGGCACCAAGACGATCGGCGTCGCGGTGTCCGATCCGGATCGCCGCCTTGCGACCGGCGTCGAGACCATCGAACGCAAGGCGTTCAAGGCGGATGCCGCGCGGCTGCTGTCGCTCGCCGCCGAACGGAATATCTGTGGCATCGTGCTGGGGTTACCCATCAACATGGATGGCAGCGAGGGGCCGCGGGCGCAATCGACACGGGCCTTTGCGCGCAACCTCGCGCAGCTCACCGACATGCCGATCGGGCTGTGGGACGAACGGCTGTCCACCGCCGCCGTCGAGCGCGAGCTGATCGCCAACGATGTCAGCCGCGCCAAGCGGGCCAAGGTGATCGACCAGCACGCCGCCATCTTCATCCTGCAGGGCGCACTGGACCGCCTCGCCGCGTTGTCGCGTTCGCCGGATATTCGCTGACCATGCTGACCGTGTTCGCGGCCCTCGTGCCGGTGTTCCTGCTGATCGTGCTCGGCTTCGGCCTGCGCCGCTCGCTGATCAAACAGGACGTCATGTGGATCGGGGTCGAGAACCTCGTTTACTACGTGCTGTTTCCGGCGTTGCTGATCCACAGCCTCGCACGCGCCAATCTGAAATCGGTGCCGATCGCCGGTGTCGGCGGTTCGCTGCTGCTGTCCGTGATCGCGATGTCGCTGCTGTGCCTTGCACTGCGACCCCTGCTCGCAAAGGGCATCGGCCTCAGCGGCCCCACCTTCAGCTCGCTGTTTCAAGGCGCGACGCGCTGGCAGACATTCGTCGCACTCTCCGTCGCCGGCAATCTGTGGGACCAGCTCGGCATCACACTCGCCTCGGTGGCCATGGTGGCGATGATCCCGCTGCTCAATATCCTCTCGGTCTGGGTGCTGGCGCATTACGCATCACCGCAAAAACTGGCCTGGCCGGTGCTGCTCAGGACCATCGCCAAAAATCCGCTGATCTGGGCCTGCATCATCGGCATCGCCATCAATCTCGCGGGCTTGCCGATGCCGCGGCCGGCGCATGAGTTCCTCGATGCGCTGGGCCGCTGCTCCCTTGCCATGGGCTTGCTGGTGGTCGGTGCCGGGCTGCAACTCGAAGGACTGCACAGGCCCGGCGCGGCGGCAATCCTGACGGTCGCGCTCAAACTAGTGGTGATGCCGCTGATCGCTATCGGTCTCGGCGTCACCTTCGGCCTCACCGGCACGAGCCTCGCAGTCGTCGCCTGCTGCGCGGCAGTGCCCTCGGCCTCGAACGGTTATGTGCTGGCACGGCAGATGGGCGGCGACGCGCCGATGCTGGCTCAGGTGCTGACGATCCAGACTGCCCTCGCCGTGCTGACGATGCCGGTGTTGATCGCGTTTGCGGAATCGTTGAAATAGCAGGGTGGATGAGCGCAGCGTCATCCGCCCTACGGTCAGACGGATAACACGCCATTCGCGATCAGCAGCGTCTGCACCGTCGCGGCAAAATTGTTCAGCGCGTGAAGCCAGATTGTCAGCCAGGTCGAGCCGCTGCGATGACGCAGCCAGCCGAACAGCAGGCCCATGGTGAAAACCTGGGAGAATAGAAACGGATCGTAATATTGCGCATGCATCGCCGTCCACACCAGCGATGAGGCGACGATAGCGCCGACCGGGCGCAAGAAAGACTCCGACCATCCGCGATACAAGAACCCGCGCGCGAGAATTTCCTCGGTGATTGCGGCGCCTGCTGTGAGCGCAATCACCAGCAGCCACAAGGTGCCATCGGCGCGTGACGAATTCACGATGTCGAGCATGAAGCCCGGCGCGGATTTGTGGCCGGTCAGTTTCGCCAGCACCTCACATGCGCCGACCAGAACGACCAGCGCGACGGTGCCGAGCAGCACATTCTTCCAGGTCGTGCCGCGCAGACCGAGATAATCCATGAACGAGTTTCGCGCGATGCGGATGGCGAGCCACAGCGCGAGACACACTGCAGGCAATCCCATGATCACCGACAGCGCCACCGTCGTCCCGCTGCTGACCGCCTTGACGATCAGTCCGAGATCGATCGGCTCGCCGCTGCGGATCACCTCGAAGGCGACCACCGTGAGCTGACCAATGGACATGGCCGCGAAGGCCAGCGCCCCCCACAGCGCGGTGCCCCAGAATTTCCAGACCCGCGGCGGCCTGGTCGCGGGCGGCAGGTCGGCCGATGCCGGTGCTGCGGGCGTGTCGATGGCGCTCACAACGGCAGTGCCCGCTCTAACAGACCGCGCGCCTGCACTTCCGTGAATTCAGCGGCGCCATAGAGCATGCTGCGCGGGCCATCGAGGCGCGTGCGCGCGAACAGTTCGGCATGCGGCGGATGGATCATGTTGAGCGCGGCGGTGGCCGCCAGCATCGCCAATACCTCCACGGCCTGGCGGGCGGCGCGCTCGCTATCCGGACGCAGCAGGCAGCGGATCACGAAGGAGGCGGCATCCGACGCGCCGGGCAGCCCCTGGGTTTCCAGCATCAACTCCTGCAGCACGCCCGTCGCGGCATCGCCTTCGCGGGACAGTGCACGCAGGACATCGAGACACATGACATTGCCCGAGCCTTCCCAGATCGCATTGACCGGCGCCTCGCGATAGTGCCGCGCGAGAATGCCCTCCTCGACATAGCCATTGCCGCCCAGGCACTCCATCGCCTCATAGAGAAAACCGGGCGCGGATTTGCAGACCCAGTATTTCACCACCGGTGTGAGGAAGCGCATGTAAGCCGCCTCCATCGAATCCTCCGGCGCCTGATCGAAGGCTCGGCACAGCCGCATCACCAGTGCGGTGGTCGCTTCCACGTGCAGCGCCATGTCGGCGAGCACGCTCTGCATCATCGGCTGATCGGCAAGATGCTTCTGGAACACGCTGCGATGACGGGTGTGGTGCAGCGCATGGACGAGACCCGAGCGCATCAGCCCGGCGGAAGCGATGGCGCAATCCTGCCGCGTCAACTGCACCATCTGGATGATGGTGCGGATGCCCTTGCCTTCCTCGCCGACGCGCAGCGCATAGGCTTCGTTGAACTCGACCTCCGACGAAGCGTTGGAACGATTACCGAGCTTGTCCTTGAGACGCTGGAAGTTGAGCGCGTTGAGCGAGCCATCCGGGCGGAAGCGCGGCATGAAGAAACAACTTAGACCGCTTTCCTCCTGCGCCAGCACGAGGAAGGCGTCGCACATCGGCGCCGACATGAACCATTTGTGGCCAGTGATCTGGAATGCATCGCCGTCGCGCTTCGCGAAGGTCATGTTCGCGCGCACGTCGGTGCCACCCTGGCGCTCGGTCATGCCCATGCCGAGGGTCATGCCTGTTTTCTCGAACCATGGCTTGAAGCTCGGATCGTAGGTCTCGCTGCCGATGATCGGCATCACCTGCGCCAGCACATCCGGTTGCGATGCCAGCGCGCCCACCGCGGCGCGCGTCATGGTGATCGGACACAGATGTCCAGTCTCGACCTGCGCCGCCATGTAGAACTTTGCCGCGCGCACGGTTTCGGACGCGCGCCCCTTCGGCTTGCCGTCCACGGTCCATGTCGAATTGTGAATGCCGGCGGCGACGCTCGCCATCATGAGTTCGTGATAGGCCGGATGAAACTCGACCTCGTCGCGGCGATTGCCGCGCGCATCGAAGGTGCGCAGCTTCGGCGTGTTCTCATTGGCGCGTCGCGCGCGGTCAGCCATCTCGGCGGAACCCCACAACTTGCCGAAACCGGAGTGCTCAATGAAGGCGCTGGAGGCATCGTTGAAGGCCAGCGCATCGACCAGCGGCCGGTCGAGCTCGAACAGATTGACGTCCTCGAAGGGCGGCGACTGATTGATCACCGCATGTTTGGCTGAGGCGGGAGAGGTCATCGGGATGTTCCGGCAGCAGGAGCGTGTTGCGAATCATTCTACGATGGATCGTGCCTCAATACGAGGCGCCGTAGGATGGGTAGAAGACAGGCGCGAAGCGCCGGAGCCAAACCCATCGGCGGAGCCCGCCGCAACGACGGACAGCATGGGTTTCGCTCCGCTCAACCCATCCTACGGCCGTGAGCTTTATCGTCTGATCGGGAAATCATACGCAGTGGTGCCGACACCCGGCATCGAGAAGTGCCACCACTCTTTCGCATAGTTCAGGACCCCCTGTTTGCGCATCGCCGTCAAGAGAATGCCGCGCCAGCGGCGCTGCGCCGCATTGATTGCGCGCGACGCCGTCCACGCCTTTACGTCGGAGCAATCGTAACCCGTGCCCATGTCGACACTCGCTTCCGGGGCGCGCTGCGCTTCGGGAGCGATGCAATTGCCATAAGCCTTGCCGGGATCGAACGGCGCAGACGCGCCCGCGCGCAGATCGACCAAAGTGAGATCGACGGCGGCGCCGGTGGAGTGACCGGAGCGCTCGGCGACATAGCCGAGACGAAACAGATCGACCTTGCTGAAGGAGGGATTGTAGCGCTTCTGCGCCGGCGTCTCGTTGCCGTCCTGCGCCCAAGCCACCATGTCGCGAGAGGCGCGTGCCGGGCGATAGCAGTCGAGCATCTTCAACGACAGGTTCTGCGCCTTCAGATCCTGCTGCACGCGCACGAGCGCCAGCCCGACCGGACGCTTCACTATGCATTCGGCGGCGTCATAACCGGCGAGCCTGCGGCCGACGAAATTGTTGAAGCCCGCATAGCGGATGTCCTGCCGGATGCTCGGATCGAGGTCACGCAGGAACACGAAGTCGTCCGGCAGCCCCGATGCACGCGCGGGCGTCGACGACAGTCCCAGCGCGAGGCAGCCGATCACGGACCATCGAGACATCGGCATCATCATGGAATCCCAGAACGTAGGGCGGATGAGCCAACGGGTCGCGCGAAGCGCGCCCGATGATAAACTCCGCGTAATCCGCCGCGGAGCCGAAGCAGCGGATGACGCTCTCGCCCCCCTTCCTTGGTCCAACATTCCGCCCTCATGGTGAGGAGCGGCCACAGGCCGCGTCTCGAACCATCGTCACCTGGCCCCGGGAGCCCGCGGCCATCCTTCGAGCCACACCATCTCATGGTTCGCGACGCGCGCAAGAGCGCGCTCCTCACCATGAGGGACAGAGTGTGTTGCGTTCCGTCTGGGCTAACAGCAGCGCCAAACCCACGGACGGCATTTCCAGTCAGGCTCTCAGGATGATGCCCGGAGACGGGTGCTAGGCCCCGAATTATTGCAATTCTACCATGACACCCACATCCCGGGGGATAACCCGGAACCGGGCGATCCAAGCTTGCCCCCTGCGGCAACGAGCCCTATAGGATTTGGCTTTAATGACCAGCGCCCCCAAATCCAGTTTCGTCTTCGCCCACCGGCATCTGCTGGGGATCGAAGGCCTGACCGCCGCCGAGATCACCGGCCTCCTCGACCTGTCCGAGGAATATGTCGAGCTGAACCGGCAAGTCGACAAGAAGCGCACCTCGCTGCGCGGCCGCACGCAGGTCAATCTGTTCTTCGAGAATTCCACCCGTACGCAATCCTCTTTCGAACTCGCCGGCAAGCGCCTCGGCGCCGACGTCATGAACATGTCGGTCGCCTCCTCCTCGATCAAGAAGGGTGAGACGCTCATCGACACCGCGATGACGCTGAATGCGATGCATCCGGACATTCTGGTGATGCGCCATCACGCCTCCGGCGCGGTAGAACTGCTCGCACGCAAGGTCGATGGCTCCGTCATCAATGCCGGCGACGGCGCCCATGAGCATCCGACCCAGGCGCTGCTCGACGCCCTCACCATCCGCCGCAACAAGGGCCGCCTCGAAGGCCTCGTGATCGCGATCTGCGGCGACGTGCTGCATTCGCGCGTGGCGCGCTCCAATATCATCCTGCTGAACACGATGGGCGCACGCGTCCGCGTGGTCGGCCCCTCCACGCTGCTGCCGCCGGGCATCGAACGCATGGGCGTCGAGGTCGCGCGCGACATGCGCGACGGCCTGAACGGCGCGGACATCGTGATGATGCTGCGTCTGCAACGCGAACGCATGAACGGCTCCTTCGTGCCGTCGTCCGGCGAATACTTCCAGTATTTCGGTCTCGACCAGAAGAAGCTGTCCTATGCCAAGCCGGATGCGCTGGTGATGCATCCGGGTCCGATGAATCGTGGCGTCGAGATCGATAGCCTGGTCGCCGACGGCGCGCAGTCGCTGATCCGCGAACAGGTGGAAATGGGCGTCGCCGTACGCATGGCGGTGCTGGAAGCGCTGGCGCGCAACCTGCCCAATGCGTGACGGCCATGGATACGCTGCCGCCGCTCGTGATCGGGTTACTGCAGCGGAAATTGAAGTTCGCGATCTTCAGATCTCTCATGTCGAAACGGCGATGATTTCATGCTGACCAACCGCCGCCCTCTCCTGCTCGCCAATGCGCGGCTGATCGATCCGTCGCAACATCTCGACACGGTCGGGGACGTACTCATCGTCGATGGCGTGATCCGCGACGCCAAACGCGGCATCGGCACCGCCGGCGTGCCGGAAGGCACCGACGTCATCAATTGCGCAGGCAAGGTGGTCGCGCCCGGCCTGATCGACATGCGCGCCTTCGTCGGCGAACCCGGCGCCAGCCACCGCGAGAGCTTTGCCTCGGCGAGCCATGCGGCAGCGGCGGGTGGCATCACGACGATCATCTGCCAGCCGGACACATCGCCGGCGATCGACAATTCCGCCACCGTCGACTTCGTGCTGCGCCGCGCGCGCGACACGGCGATCGTCAACATCCATCCGATGGCCGCGCTGACCAAGGGGCTCGAGGGCAAGGAGATGACCGAATTCGGCCTGCTCCGCGCGGCCGGCGCCGTCGCCTTCACCGACGGCCACAAGAGTGTCACCAACGCGCAGGTGATGCGTCGTGCGTTGACCTATGCACGCGACTTCGACGCGCTGATCGTGCATTACACCGAAGATCCCGCGCTGGTCGGCGAAGGCGTGATGAACGAAGGCGAGCGCGCCTCGCGCCTCGGCCTGACCGGCATTCCGACCGCCGCCGAAGCCATGATGCTGGAGCGCGACATGCGCCTCGTGGCGCTGACCGGCGGGCGCTATCATGCGGCCTCGGTCACTTGCGCTGACTCCATCGAGATCTTGAAGCGCGCGCGCGATGCCGGGCTGCGCGTCTCCGCCTCGGCCTCGATCAATCACCTGACGCTGAACGAGAACGATATCGGGCCGTATCGCTCGTATCTCAAGCTCTCTCCGCCGCTGCGCACCGAAGAGGATCGCCGCGCGCTGGTGGATGCGGTCGCCGAAGGCCTGATCGACGTCATCATGTCCGATCACAATCCGCAGGATGTGGAGACCAAGCGACTGCCGTTTGCGGAAGCCGAGCCCGGCGCCATCGGCCTCGAGACCATGCTCTCGGCCGGCCTGCGGCTGCTTCACAATGGCGAGCTCAGCCTGACGCAGCTTGTCCGCGCAATGTCCACCCGGCCGGCCGAACTGCTCGGCCTGCCCGGCGGCACGCTGCGCGCGGGCGCCGTGGCCGACGTGATCATCATCGACGCCGATGTCCCTTGGATGCTCGATCCCGCCGATCTCAAGTCGCAATGCAAGAACACGCCGTTCGATGAGGCGCGCTTCACCGGCCGCGTGGTGCGGACGATCGTCGGCGGGCGCACCGTCTATGAGCACGTCTGAATTGAGCTTACGGACCATCGCGGACTTGTCCCGGACGCGGTGCAGCGTGTAACGCTGCTCCGCAGAGCCGGGACCGTCGCAGGCTCCGGCGTTTGACACAGTCCCGGCTCTGCGAGGCAGCACTGCGTGCTGCATCGCGTCCGGGACACAGCAGAGATCATGGGACAATCATGAACCCGCTCTATATCCTCGCCGCCGCCTTCGGATATCTGCTCGGCTCGATCCCCTTCGGCCTGCTGATCACCAAAGTGGCCGGCACCCAGGACATCCGCAGCATCGGCTCCGGCAATATCGGCGCGACCAATGTGCTGCGCACCGGCCGCAAGGGCCTCGCCGCCGCGACGCTCGTCTGCGACGCGCTCAAGGGTACGATCCCCGTGGTCGTCATGGGCATCCTCGGCGGCCCGGTGCCGGCGATGATCGCCGCGGGCGCGGCCTTCCTCGGCCACCTCTTCCCGGTCTGGCTCGGCTTCAAGGGCGGCAAGGGCGTCGCCACCTATATCGGCGTGATGCTCGGCCTGTACTGGCCGGCGGCGCTGATCTTCTGCCTCGCCTGGCTCGCCGCCGCGTTCAGCTCGCGCTACTCGTCCTTCGCGGCGCTGACCGCCAGCATGATCACGCCGATTTTCCTGTGGTGGGTCACCAAGTCAGCGCCGCTCGGCCTGCTCGCCACCGCGCTGACCGTCCTGCTCTGGTTCATGCACCGCGAAAACATCAAACGGCTGCTGAACGGCACCGAAGGCAAGATCGGTCAAAAGTAACAGGAACAGCCGCGCGCCACGCAGGGGTCCCGCCCCGGGCGACAACGCCGATTGAATGCACCCTGAAGTTGATTAAGCTGGTCCCCGGGGGAGCGCAGCTTGATCGATACGCCGAACGCACCGATCCGCCTGACCGACGAGCAGCGGCGCGACTGGCTGCGGCTGATCCGCAGCGAACATGTGGGGCCGCGCACCTTCCGTGCCCTGATCACCCAGTTCGGCAGTGCGCACGCAGCGCTGGAGCGCCTGCCGGACCTGGCCCGCCGCGGCGGCGCACGGCGCGGCGGCCGCATCTGCAGCACGGATGAGGCGGAGCAGGAAATCACACGGAGCGGCCGGATCGGCGTGGCGCTGGTGGGCTCCGGCGAGCCCGGCTATCCGCCGCGGCTCGCGAACATCGACGACGCGCCGCCTTTGCTCGGCATGCGCGGCAACCGCGAGGCGATGGCACGGCCGATGATCGCCATTGTCGGCTCGCGCAACGCGTCCGGCGCCGGATTGAGATTTGCCGAGATGCTGGCGCGTGAACTGGCCGACGCCGAATTCGTCATCATTTCCGGCCTGGCCCGCGGGGTCGATCAGGCCGCGCATCGGGCCAGCGCCGCGGCCGGCAGCGTCGCCGTGCTGGCCGGCGGCCATGAGCGGATCTATCCGCCAGAGCACGAAGATTTGCTGCTCGACCTGTTTGCCTTTGGCGGCGCCATCTCGGAAATGCCGCTCGGCCATGTGCCGCGGGCAAAGGACTTTCCGCGCCGCAATCGGCTGATCTCCGGCGCGGCGCTGGGCGTCGTCGTCATCGAGGCCGCGGAGCGCTCCGGCTCGCTGATCACAGCGCGGATGGCCGCCGAACAGGGACGCGAGGTGTTCGCCGTACCCGGCTCGCCGCTCGATCCACGTGCCGCCGGCACCAACCGGCTGATCAAGCAAGGTGCGACTTTGGTCACGGGAGCTGCCGACGTCATCGACGCCGTCGCGCCGATCATGGAGCGGCCAATCGAATGGCCGGCTCGCGAAACGGAGAACGCAGGGTCATTCGACGAACCGGACGACAGCGATCGCGCCCGTATCATCGCCCTGCTGGGCCCGAGCCCCATCGGCATCGATGACCTGATCCGTCTGGCCAAGGCATCGCCGACGGCGGTGCGCGTGGTGTTGCTTGAGCTGGAGCTAGCCGGACGACTGGAACGTCACGGTGGAGGACTGGTATCGATGATGTAGGGACTAGGCGCGGTCGCCCTCACCGTCAAACTTTTCACGCGCTTGCTGGATTTCCGGCAGATGCGTGAGGGCCCAGCTACCGAGCGCCTTCACCGGCTCCGACAAACCATGGCCAAGTTCGGTGAGTTCGTAATCCACCCGGGGCGGAATAGTCGGATAGATCGTGCGCGTGACGAGACCGTCGCGCTCGAGCCCACGCAAGGTCAGCGTCAGCATGCGCTGGGAGACGCCGCCGATCATGCGCTTCAATTCGTTGAAGCGGCGCGGGCCGTCGACCAGCATCATGATCACCAGCACGCTCCATTTGTCGCCGACGCGCGACAGCACCGAGGCGACGCCGCGGCAGTCGCTGTGCTGCGGATCGGACAGATCGGCGGGCGGGACAGGCACATTTGTGTGCGCGGGTTTCAAAATAGTGCCCTCTTGTGCGGCTTCGGACAGTCACTCATGTAGCGTCGGTTACAAACCAATACCATAGGTGACTAACCATGAAACTTCTCCACATCGATTCCAGCGTCCTCGGCCCCCACTCCGTCAGCCGACAGGTTTCCTCCGCCATCACCGAACGCCTCACCAAGGCGCATCCCGGCCTTGCGGTGACCTATCGGGACCTTTCATCGGAACCGCTATCGCATCTCTCGGGGCCGCACCTGGCGGCCGCCCAGGGCGGCGCTGCTGATGCCGCGCTGCAGGCCGATCTCGCCGCCGGCCAGGCCGCCCTCGACGAGTTCCTTGCCGCCGATATCGTGGTGATCGGGGCTCCTATGTACAATTTTACCATTCCGACCCAGCTCAAGGCCTGGATCGACCGCATCCTCGTGGCCGGCAAGACGTTCAAATATGGCGCCAACGGCGCCGAAGGTCTCGCGGGCGGCAAGCGCGTGATCATCGCGCTGTCACGCGGCGGGTTCTACGGCAATGACACGCCCTACGCGGCCGGCGAACATCTCGAAACCTATCTGCGCTGGGTGTTCGGCTTCATCGGCGTAACGAATGTCGAGTTCATCGCCGCCGATGGCATCATGATCGGGCCAGAGATGCGTGAGAAAGCCGTGAACGGCGCGCTGCAGGCGGCGACGGATCTTCGCGCGGCGTAACGACAAGCCCGTCATTCCGGGATGCGCGTCTTCGCGCGGACCTCAGCCACTGCAATTGCAGCGGCGGGGAATCTTGGAATGCTTTTCAGCCTACCGAGATCCCGGGTTCACTCCGTCCGCTTTGCGGATGACGTGCCCCGGGATGACGGTACTACACCTTACCCACGAAACGCCGGCGCCCCTGCAGGCGATGCGGTGACGCCGCCATCGACGAAGATCTCCGCGCCCTGCACATTCGACGACTCATCGGATGCGAGGAACAGAACGGTCTTCGCGACCTCGTCCGGCTTGCCCATGCGGCCGAGCGGGATTGTCTGCGAGAGCCGTTTTTCAAAGGCATTGAACGCATCGGGCGTCGGCGCGACACGATCCCAGATCGGCGTCGCCGTGGCGCCAGGCGAAACGACATTGACGCGGATGCCGCGCGGCGACAGTTCGGACACCATCACCCGCGCCATGGCACGAACACCCGCCTTGCTTGCCGCATAAGCGGAATAGCCGGGATTGCCGAGCACCGAAATCACCGAGCCATTGAGAATGATCGAAGCGTTATCGTTCAGATGCGCAACGGCCGCCTGAACGGTGAAGAAGACGGCAGTGATGTTGGTCTTGAGCACGGCTTCGAAAACTTCGAGCGTCGTGCCGCCCACCGGCGTGTTGCCGGCGATGCCGGCATTGGCGAACACGATGTCGAGCTTGCCGAATTTGGCGACGGCCTCGGCCACGGCCCGCTCGGTCGCCACAATGTCAGTGGCGTCGGCGACAACACCGATGGCGTTGGCGCCGAGCTCCTCAACGGCCTTGTCGAGTTTCGCCTTATCGCGACCTGTGATCGCGACTTTTGCCCCTTCCGCAACGAACAATCTTGCCGTGGTCAGCCCGATGCCGCTGTTACCGCCGGTAATGAGCGCCGTTTTCCCTGCCAAACGCATGACGATCTCCTGTTCAATCTGGTTGCTTTTTAAAACCATATTGCCAGTTAGAGCGGACAGTTTCATAATGCAACCAGATGAGACGACCGATCACGGGAATGTTTGATCGGCCCGGAGACGCAATGGCGAAGCGCAACAGCCTCAAGGAAAATGCCTGCCCGGTGGCCCGCTCGATGGAAGCGATCGGCGACTGCTGGTCGATGCTGATCATTCGCGACGCCATGCTGGGCAAAAAGCGGTTCGGCGAGTTTCAGAAGAGCCTCGGCGTCGCCAAGAACATCCTGACCATGCGGCTGCGTGCGCTGGTCGATGACGGCCTCCTCAGACTAGAGCCTGCTGCGGATGGCAGCGCCTATCAGGACTACGTACTGACCGAGAAAGGGCGCGACGTCTTTCCGATCATGGTGGCGCTGCGGCAATGGGCGGAGGAGTACGCCTTCACGCCCGGCGAAGAGACCAACATCATGGTGGACCGTGAAACCGGCCAGCGCATCCGCAAACTCGAATTGCACGCTGCGAACGGCCGCCTGCTCGGCCTCGGCGATGTCACGCTCAAGCCCGCAGTGGCGTGAAAACACCCGTCCCCCCTTCGATGCGGCAGGCTCCGCCCATGGGCCTGGATTCAACCATAATGAGAGATTGCAAACGACACTCATAGGTTGAAAAACACAACCAAAAGTCATTATCGGCATGCATTCCCGGGTAGCTTGTCACAATCCCCGATTTGACACGGGCCCCCTTCGCACCCATGTTCGCCGCGAAACGGCGGGCGCGACTCTGGCGCGGAACTGCCGGTTCCCCCCGCTAAACTATTGGAAAGTCATGAATCTCGTCATCGTGGAGTCGCCTTCCAAGGCCAAGACGATCAACAAGTATCTGGGCAAGGACTATGAGGTCCTGGCGTCCTTCGGCCATGTCCGCGACCTCCCGGCGAAGAATGGCTCGGTAGATCCCGATGCCAATTTCCAGATGATCTGGGAAGTGGACCCCAAGGCGAACAGCCGGCTCAACGACATCGCCAAGGCGGTCAAGGGCGCCGACAAGCTCATTCTGGCGACCGACCCTGATCGCGAGGGCGAAGCGATCTCCTGGCACGTGCTCGAAGTCTTGAAGCAGAAGCGCGCGCTGAAGGATCAGAAGATCGAGCGCGTGGTGTTCAATGCGATCACCAAGCAGGCCGTCTCCGACGCGATGAAGAACCCGCGCGAGATCGATGGCGCGCTGGTGGACGCCTATATGGCTCGCCGCGCCCTCGATTATCTCGTCGGCTTCACCCTCTCCCCCGTTCTATGGCGCAAGCTGCCCGGTGCCCGCTCGGCCGGCCGCGTGCAATCGGTGGCGCTGCGCCTCGTCTGTGACCGCGAGCAGGAAATAGAAAAATTCGTGCCGCGCGAATACTGGTCGCTGGTGACCACGCTGGCGACGCCGCGCGGCGACAGTTTTGAAGCGCGCCTGGTCGGCGCCGATGGCAAGAAGATCCAGCGTCTCGACATCGGCACCGGCGCCGAAGCCGAAGATTTCAAGAAGGCGCTCGACGCGGCGGCGTTTTCGGTCGCGACCGTCGATGCAAAACCGGCACGCCGCAATCCGCAAGCGCCGTTCACCACCTCGACGCTGCAGCAGGAGGCCAGCCGCAAGCTCGGCTTCGCGCCGGCCCATACGATGCGCATCGCGCAGCGGCTGTATGAAGGCATCGATATCGGCGGCGAGACCACCGGCCTCATCACCTATATGCGAACCGACGGCGTGACCATCGATCCATCGGCGATCGCGCAGGCGCGTACGGTGATCGGCGAGGATTACGGCAAGCAATACGTGCCGGACACCGCGCGCCAATATACGAGCAAGGCGAAGAACGCGCAGGAAGCGCACGAAGCCATCCGCCCAACTGACATGTCGCGCCGCCCGGCCAGCCTGAAGGCGCGGCTCGATAGCGACCAGTATCGTCTTTATGAGCTGATCTGGATCCGCACCGTCGCCAGCCAGATGGAGTCGGCCGAACTCGAACGCACCACCGTGGACATCACCGCGAAGGCTGGGTCGCGCGTGCTCGAACTGCGCGCCACCGGCCAGGTGGTGAAATTCGACGGCTTCCTTGCCGTCTATCAGGAAGGCCGTGACGACGACAGCGACGACGAAGACTCCCGCCGCCTGCCCGCCATGAGCGTGGGCGAAGCGCTGAAGAAAGAGAATCTCGCGGTCACCCAGCACTTCACCGAGCCGCCGCCGCGCTTCTCGGAAGCGTCGCTGGTGAAGCGCATGGAAGAACTCGGAATCGGCCGGCCCTCGACCTATGCGTCCATTCTGGACGTGCTGAAGGCGCGCGGCTATGTGCGCCTCGAGAAGAAGCGTCTCTATGGCGAGGACAAGGGCCGCGTCGTGGTCGCCTTCCTCGAAAACTTCTTCGCGCGCTATGTGGAATACGATTTCACGGCATCGCTGGAAGAAGACCTCGACAAGATTTCCAACAACGAGGTCGCGTGGAAGGATGTCCTGAAGGAATTCTGGACCGGCTTCATCGGCGCCGTCGATGACATCAAGGAGCTGCGCGTCGCGCAGGTGCTGGATGTACTCGACGACATGCTCAGCCCGCACATCTATCCCGCACGCGAGGATGGCGGCGATCCGCGCCAGTGCCCGACCTGCGGCACCGGCCGGCTCAACCTGAAAGCCGGCAAATTCGGCGCTTTCGTCGGTTGCTCCAACTATCCGGAATGCCGCTATACGCGCCCCCTCGCCGCCGACAGCGCGGCGACTGCGGATCGTGTGCTCGGCGAAGATCCGGATACAGGCCTCGAAGTCGCTGTCAAAGCCGGCCGCTTCGGCCCTTATATCCAGCTCGGCGATGTCAAGGATTATGGCGAAGGCGAGAAACCGAAGCGCGCGGGGATTCCGCGCAATACGTCGCCGTCCGATGTCGATCTCGATCTGGCGCTCAAACTGCTCTCGCTGCCGCGTGAAATCGGCAAGCATCCGGAAACGGGTGAGCCGATCACGGCGGGCCTCGGCCGCTTCGGCCCGTTCGTGAAGCATGAAAAGACCTATGCCAGCCTGGAGGCAGGCGACGAGGTGTTCGATATCGGCCTCAACCGTGCTGTGACGCTGATTGCCGAGAAGATCGCCAAGGGCCCGTCGGGCCGCCGCTTCGGCGCCGATCCCGGCAAGTCGCTTGGCGAACATCCCGCCCTCGGCGGCATCGCCGTGAAGAACGGCCGCTATGGCGCCTATGTCACCGCCGGCGGCGTCAACGCGACGATCCCGAACGACAAGACGCCGGACACCATCACCGTGGCCGAAGCCATCGCGCTGCTCGACGAGCGCGCGGCCAAGGGAGGCGGCAAGGTGAAGAAGGTCGCCAAGAAGGCGGCGCCAAAGAAGGCTGCGAAGACAACCGACACGGCGGATGGCGATGACAAGCCTGCGAAGAAGGCACCACCCAAGAAGGCCGCCAAGCCTAAGGCCGAAACTGCCGCAGCCAGCAAGGCGCGCGCGCCGGTGACCAAGAAGACCGTGGCAAAGAAAACCACGGCCAAGAAGGCGGTCGCCAAGAAGAGCGCGAGCAAGAACGGGTAGTCGTGGCAAAAAAACGCGACACTGCATTTCCGACCCGGGATGAGATCGTCGCGTTCATTCGCGCCTATCCCGGCAAGATCGGCACCCGCGAGATCGCGCGGGAATTCGGCCTGAAAAACGCGGCACGCGTCGAGCTGAAGCGCGTGCTGCGCGAACTCGTCGCCGACGGCTCCATCGCCAGGAAGGGCAAGGAAGTCCGCGAGCCCAAGGGCCTGCCACCCACGGTGCTGGTCGATATCGCCACCCGCGATGCCGACGGCGAACTGATCGCCACGCCGGTGGAATGGGACGATGCCGACGGCAATCCGCCGCGCATCCGTATCCATATCCCGCGCCGCCCCCTCCCCGGCACCGCGGCCGGCGTCGGCGACCGCGTCCTGCTGCGCCTCGAGAAGATCGAGGACGACGGCGAAGCGTTCGGCTATCGCGGCCGCATCATCAAGGTGCTCGACAGCGCGCGCACGCGCCTGCTCGGCATCTATCGCGCGCTGCCGAATGGCGGCGGCCGCATGATCCCGGTCGACAAGAAGCAGGCCGGGCGCGAACTCAACATCGCCGCATCCGATGCCAACGGCGCCGAGGATGGCGATTTGATCAGCGTCGACCTGATCCGCACCCGTGGTTACGGCCTCGCCTCGGGCAAGGTGAAGGAACGCCTCGGTTCACTGTCGTCGGAAAAGGCGATCAGCCTGATCGCGATCCATTCGCACGACATTCCGCAGGCGTTTTCACGTGGCGCGCTGAAAGAGGCTGAGGCCGCGAAGCCGGCCGCCCTGAAGGGCCGCGAGGACTGGCGCGAGGTGCCGCTCGTCACCATTGACCCGCCGGATGCGAAGGATCACGACGACGCCGTCTATGCGGAAGTCGATCCCGACAATGACGGCGGCATGATCGTTACCGTCGCCATCGCCGATGTCGCCTTCTATGTGCGGCCCGGATCCGCACTCGATCACGACGCGCTCCAGCGCGGCAATTCCGTCTACTTCCCCGATCGCGTCGTGCCGATGCTCCCCGAGCGCATCTCCAACGATCTGTGCTCGCTGGTGCCGGGCGAACCACGCGGCGCGCTCGCGGTGCGCATGGTGATCGACGAGGACGGGCGGAAGGTCTCGCATTCGTTTCATCGCGTGCTGATGCGCTCGGCGGCGAAGCTTTCCTACGCGCAGGCGCAGGCGGCGATCGACGGCAGGCCGGATGACGTCACCGGCCCCATTCTCGACCCGATCCTGAAACCGCTGTGGGCTGCATACAGGCTCGTGAAGCGTGCCCGCGACGAACGCGATCCGCTCGAGCTCGAACTGCCCGAGCGAAAAATCCTGCTCAAGAAGGACGGCACCGTCGATCGCGTCATCGTGCCGGAACGGCTCGATGCCCATAAGCTGATCGAAGAGTTCATGATCCTCGCCAATGTCGCGGCGGCGGAAATGCTTGAAAAGAAGGGCCTGCCGCTTATCTATCGTGTGCATGACGAGCCCACCGTCGAGAAGGTTCACAATCTCGCGGAATTTCTCAAGACCCTCGATATGCCCTTCGCAAAGGCGGGTGCGCTGCGGCCGGCGGTATTCAACCGCGTGCTGTCCCAGGTGAAGGGTCACGATTCCGAACCGCTGGTGAATGAAGTGGTCCTGCGCTCGCAGGCCCAGGCGGAATATGCCGCCGAGAATTACGGGCACTTCGGCCTGAACCTGCGGCGCTACGCACATTTCACCTCGCCGATCAGGCGATACGCAGATCTGATCGTGCACCGCGCGCTGATCCGCGCGCTCGGCCTCGGCGAAGGCGCCCTGCCCGAAACCGAGACGCCGGAGACGCTGGCGGAAGTCTCCGCGCAGATCTCCGCCACCGAGCGCCGCGCCATGAAGGCGGAGCGCGAGACGTCCGACCGGCTGATCGCGCACTTTCTGGCCGACAAGATCGGTGCGAGTTTCCAGGGCCGGATTTCCGGGGTCACCAAGGTTGGACTCTTTGTCAAATTGACCGAGACCGGGGCAGATGGCTTGGTTCCGATCAGGACGTTGGGCTCGGAATATTTCAATTATGACGAAGCCCGGCATGCCCTGATCGGCACGCGCTCGGGAGCGATGTACCGTTTGGGCGATGTCGTCGACGTCCGTCTGGTCGAGGCTGCGCCGGTCGCCGGCGCGTTGCGATTTGAAATGCTGTCCGAGGGCAATGAAGCGCCTCGGAGCCGACGGCGTGAGCACGGCAGCAGCAAGGGTGCTGACGACCGCGATGCGCATCCCAACACGACGAAGTACAAATCGTCGAAGAAATCGAAACCGGGCCGCAATGTCCGGGTGAAGAGCAAGGCAAAGAAGATCATTGCCAAGGCGCGCGCGTCCCGCAGCAAGGGCGGCAAGCCGAAGCGAGGCAAATCGTAACAACGCTGTTCCGAGCGAGACAGGCCATGATGACGCTGACCACGCCGAAGACCTTGACCAAGACCTGGACAAACGCGGCCGATCCCGCCGCGAGGCGCGATCTGTGGACCGCGATGAGGCGCGGCTTCTTCTGCCGCTGCCCGAACTGCGGTGAAGGCAAGATATTTCGCGCCTTCCTGAAGACCGCCGATCACTGCGATCGCTGCGGCCAGGAATTATCCGGCCATCGCGCCGACGATCTGCCAGCCTATCTCGTGATCGTCATCGTCGGCCATATCGTGGTGCCGATCGCTTTGTGGATCGAGACCAACTATTCGCCTTCGGTCGCGCTGCAGCTCGCGATCTATTTGCCGATCACGCTGATCGCCTCGCTCTTGCTGCTGCAACCGATCAAGGGAGCTGTCGTCGGATTGCAGTGGGCTCTGCGCATGCACGGGTTTGGCGACGGCCACGAGCACTGATACATTCTCCGTCTCTTTAATATCGAAGAAGAAAATTTTAGGAGACGGAATGAGCGAGACGGTTGAAGTCGGCAAGGAAGCCGATCACCACCCCTACAAGCGCCCGCGCGATGCAGCGACGCTGATGCTGGTCGATCGCTCCGGCCCGGTGCCGAAAGTGCTGGTCGGCAAGCGCCACGACAAGGTGGTGTTCATGCCGGGCAAGTTCGTCTTCCCGGGCGGCAGTGTCGACAAGACCGATAATCGCGTGCCGGTGGCCGCGCCAATGCCGGCCGCGCTCGAAGCCAATCTGATGAAGGGCAGCCCGAAGACGCTGCCCTCGCGCGCCCGCTCGCTCGCCATCGCCGCCATCCGCGAAGCCTGCGAAGAGACCGGCCTCTGTCTCGGCCGCAAGGTCGACGGCACGACGAAAAAGCTCAACGGGCCGTGGCAGGCCTTCAGCGATGCCGGCCTGCTGCCGGACCCTTCGGGCCTGTTCCTGATCGCCCGCGCCATCACCCCGCCCGGCCGCATCAAGCGTTTCGACACCCGCTTCTTCACCGCCGATGCCTCGTCGATCGCCCACCGCGTGGAAGGTGTGGTTCATGCGGATGCCGAACTGGTGGAGCTGGTGTGGGTCGAACTCGGTTCGCCGCATCTCGCCGACGCGCATGCGATGACCAAGAATGTGCTCAACCAGCTGCAGAAACGCCTGGCACTCGGGCCTCTCCACCACAACGCGCCGCTGCCGTTCTTTCATTGGTACGACGGTAAGATGCAGATGGATCTGATACCCGCCTGACGCGCAAGCGCCGCTACTGCGGCGTTTCGCGATTTCAACGCGCGATAGCGCTCGCGAAGAAAGCGGGTGTATCGAGCGGCTTCGCGGAAGTCGCGATCTGCCGATCTCGCCAAATCGTGGCTGCCGCTTGCAGATGAAGAGCCGAGGGCAAGCGAAGCGCGCAGCATGTCTGCGCGCTTTTGACTCTGCCTCATATGACGACGAAGCCAGTCCGGCCCTCCGGCTTTTGGCTTTCCGGATCGCTTCGCTCAAACGAATTGCAACGCAGTTCGCCAAGGCTCGCAATGACGGTGTTCTACGGGCGCATCCCAATTCGCAATAATCTTCTTGCGGACACCTCCTGTTCCATCGCCCACCGCATGACTATGTGCTCCCGACCAACATCACGGGGATCATTTGGATGGCAAAGCGTCAGTTGAAGCTCGGGGCCTTCATGCGACCGGTCTCAATCCACACCGGCGCCTGGCGCTATCCTGGCGCGGTGCCGGATGCCAATTTCAATTTTCCGCTGATGAAGCAGATGATCCGCAAGCTGGAGGCCGGCAAGTTCGACGCCTTCTTCATGGCCGATCATCTCGCGGTGCTGAACATGCCGGTGGAAGCGCTGAAGCGCAGCCACACGGTGACGTCGTTCGAACCCTTCACGCTGCTGTCCGCGCTCGCGGCCGTGACCGAGAATATCGGCCTCGTCGCCACCGGCTCGACGACTTTCGACGCCCCCTATCACGTGGCCCGCCGCTTCGCTTCGCTGGATCACATTTCGGGCGGTCGTGCCGGCTGGAACATCGTCACCACCTCCAATCCCGATGCGGCGCTCAATTTCGGCCTCGACGACCACATGGAGCATGCAGAGCGCTACAAGCGTGCGCGCGAGTTCTACGATGTGGTGACCGGCCTGTGGGATTCATTCGCGGACGACGCCTTTCCGCGCGACGCCGAAAGCGGGATCTATATGGACCCCGAAAAGATGCATGTGCTCGATCACAAGGGCGCCTATCTCAAGGTCCGCGGCCCTCTGAACATCGCTCGCCCCGTGCAGGGGTGGCCGGTGATCGTGCAGGCCGGCGCGTCCGAAGACGGCAAACAGCTCGCTGCAGAGACGGCGGAGGCCGTGTTCACCGGCGGCGGCCCGATCGGCGATGCGCAAAAGCTCTATGCCGACATCAAGGGCCAGATGGCGAAGCTCGGCCGCGATCCCGATCACCTCAAGATCCTGCCCGGCGCCTTCGTGGTGGTCGGCGACAGTATCGAGGAAGCGAGGGAGAAGCGCGCGCTGCTCGACAGCAAGGTGCATTACGCCAACGCCATCGCCTCGCTGTCGATCAACCTCGGCACCGATGCCTCCGGCTTCGATCCCGACGCCCCGCTGCCCGACGACATCCCCGAGAGCAATGCCAGCAAGAGCGGGCGCGAACGCGTCATCGCCCTCGCCCGGCGGGAAAATCTCACCGTGCGCCAGCTCGCCCAGCGGCTCGGGGGCTATGCCGGCTCCGCATTTGTGGGGACACCCCAGACCATCGCCGACGAGATGCAGGAATGGCTGGAAACCGAGGCCTCCGACGGTTTCAACGTCATGTTCCCTTATCTGCCAGAGGGCCTGAACGAGTTCGTGGACCGTGTCGTCCCGGAACTGCAGCGGCGCGGTATCTTCCGGACCGCCTATGAAGGCCGCACGCTGCGCGAGAATCTGGGGCTTCCGCGCCCCGAAAACCGCTTCTTTCGGCGGTAATGGCAGGAAATCCCCGGATTTACCGCTGCGGAAAACCTTGACTTTGGGGCGTTCGCGGCTAGTTTGCGCGCCAACGCGGCCAGTGCTCTGGCTGTCACCCGATTCCCGACATTCAGAGGTTTCACCATGGCCAAGGCGGTCACCATCAAGGTCAAGCTCGTTTCCACCGCGGATACCGGCTTCTACTACGTCGCCAAGAAGAACTCGCGCACCATGACCGACAAGATGGTCAAGAAGAAGTACGACCCGGTCGCGCGCAAGCATGTCGAGTTCAAGGAAGCCAAGATCAAGTAAGCGCGCTCGCCGCTGCTGACGATCTGGACGGGGCCGAAAGGCCCCGTTTTTTGTTGAGCAAGTGCACGAGCCGCACCCCTCTCTGCCCTCATCCTGAGGAGCATGCCAACGGCATGCGTCTCGAAGGATGACTGCACGCTCGGAGCCAGACCAACTCATGGTTCGAGACGGCGCTGTCAGCGGCGCAATTGCGCCGCTAGGCCTCCTCACCATGAGGGAACGGATTCGATCTTACGCCGCTGCGGCGACCACGCGGTTGCGCCCGTCATGTTTGGCGCGATACAGCGCGACATCCGCGCGCTTGAGCACGTCGGCGATCGACTCGCTCTTCTTCTCCAGCGTCGCGAGACCAATGGAGATGGTAACTTCGATCCGCTTGTTGCCGCGGTCGATCGAGAACGACTCGCCGGCGATCGAGCGGCGCAGACGCTCCGCCACCATGCCGGCAACATGCATGTCGGTCTCCGGCATCACGATGACAAATTCCTCGCCGCCATAGCGACAAGCCAGATCGATGCCGCGGATCGACTTGCGAATGCGCACCGCGAATTCACGCAGCACGTCGTCGCCGCAGTCGTGGCCATGCGTATCGTTGATCGACTTGAAGTAGTCGATATCGAGGATCATCAGCGCCAGCGGCTTGCTGCGCGTCACCGCCTGCTCGGCCAGCGTCTGGAGATGGCTTTCCATGTAACGGCGATTGTGCAGGCCGGTGAGACCGTCGGTAATTGCAGCCTCGATGGAATGCTGGACGTTGTCGCGCAGATGATCGGTGTAGCGGCGGCGGCGCACCTGGGTGCGCGCACGCGCCAGCAGCTCGTTCTTGTCGACCGGCCGCGTGAGATAGTCGTTCACGCCGATCTCGAGCCCGCGCAGCAGGCGCGTGTTATTGTCGATGTCTGCGATGGCAAGGATCGGAATCTGCCGCGTACGCTCCAGCGAGCGCGCCTGGCTGCACAGTCGCAGGCCGTCGAAATTCGTGAGGCTGAGGGAAACAATCAGGAGATCGTAATTACCCTCGGCCGCATGAAACAGGGCTTCGGTGGGGTTGGGCTCGACATCCACGGTATGCTCGGCTGCGAGCAACGGTGCGAGACGCTCATATGACGCCGGGCGGTCATCGACGAGAAGGATACGGCCGCCAACACCCTCGTCGGCCACGGCGCTGCGCTCCGGCGCCTGGATGCCGATCTCCAGCGAGGTGAGCGCGCGCATGCGCAGCTCGTCGGTCATCATCTTCAGGCGCGTCAGCGAGCGGACGCGCGCCACCAGCACGGCATCCGCAACGGGCTTGGTGAGGAAATCGTCGGCGCCGGCCTCCAGGCCGCGCACGCGATCGGATGGCGAATCCAGGGCGGTGACCATCACGACCGGAATGAAGTGCGTCTTCGGATCAGCCTTGAGGCGACGGCAGACCTCGAAGCCGTCCATGTCCGGCATCATGACATCGAGCAGGATCAGGTCGCATTCCGAGCGCGCGCAGATTTCCAGCGCCTGAGTGCCGCTCGACGCGGTAATCACGTCGAAATATTCGGCGGACAGGCGGGCTTCCAGCAACTTCACATTGGCGGGTATGTCATCGACGACGAGAATACGCGCTGACATGAAAAACTCCCTAACCGATAAATCGTCGGACCGTCTCGATGAACTTCCCGACGGAAATAGGCTTTGACAAATATGCTTCGCAGCCGCCTTCGCGGATGCGTTCCTCGTCGCCCTTCATGGCAAAGGCTGTGACGGCGACGACGGGGATCATGCTGATGGCAGGATCCTTCTTGATCCAACCGGTGACATCGAGGCCGGAAACCTGCGGCAACTGGATGTCCATGAGGATCAGATCGGGGCGCAGCGAGCGGACAAGATCGAGCGCTTCGTAGCCGTTGCTCGTGCCCACCGTCTGGTAGCCATGGGCTTCCAGAAGGTCACGGAACAGCTTCATATTGAGCTCGTTGTCCTCCACGATCAGGACGGTTTTGGCCATCCCGTCCTCCAATCCCGACATAAACGGTTTCCCTGCGCAACGCCCTCGGCGCGGCGCCGGCGGATCAATGCCGCCGAACCTCCCGGCTTGAACCAAAAATCCCAATTACTGGAATCACTTGGATGACTCGGGCATGATAATTCAAACTAGAGACGATAGGTTACGGAAAGGCAAACACGCGTGATGAAAAAGCAAGCCCGGCACCCCGGCGAAGTGGCTGAAATCGTTGCGATTCAGGCGCTCTCCTTCGTGGCGGGAGAGCCCGAGCGGCTGGGTCTCTTCCTGTCCGAAAGCGGGATCGGCCCGGAAACGCTGCGTTCGGCTGCGAAGGATCCGCAATTTCTCGTCAGCGTGCTGGATTTCGTGCTGCGTGACGACGAAACCGTGCAGGCGTTCGCCAGCGCCTCGCAACTGCCGCCTACCACCATCGCCGCCGCCCGCCAGGCCCTGGGAGGCCCCCAGACGGGCAGCGATTTCTCGTGACCCAAATCCCGTCAGATGTGAGCGGACCGCGCTGCTTCTGCCGGGATTGCCTTGCCGACCTCGACCTGCGTCTGAAGCGTTGCACCGCCTGCGGCTCGCCGCGGCTGGTGCGCCATCGCGCCCTGCCCGCGCTCACCCTCGCCCATATCGATTGTGACGCCTTCTACGCAACGGTGGAGAAGCGCGACAATCCCGCGCTCAACGACTATCCGGTCATCATCGGCGGCGGCAAGCGCGGCGTGGTGTCCGCCGCCTGCTATATCGCGCGCACCTATGGCGTGCGCTCGGCCATGCCCATGTTCAAGGCGCTGGACCTTTGCCCCGAGGCGAAGGTCATCAAGCCGGACATGGCAAAGTATGTCCGCGTCGGCCGCGAGGTCCGGCACGCCATGCAAGCGCTGACGCCGCTCGTGGAGCCGCTCTCCATCGACGAGGCGTTTCTCGATCTCGCGGGCACCCAGCGCGTGCACGGGATGATCCCGGCCAAGGTGCTGGCAAAATTCGCGGCAGATGTGGAGCGGGAGATCGGCATCACCGTGTCGGTGGGCCTCTCGGTCAACAAGTTTCTCGCCAAGATCGCCAGCGATCTCGACAAGCCGCGCGGCTTTGCGACGCTCGATCAGGAAGATGCGATGGCCCTCCTCTCCGAAAAGCCTGTCGGCTTCATCTATGGCGTCGGACCGGCGACGCAGGAGCGGCTGTCACAACGCGGTTTCCGCAAGGTCGGCGATCTGCAGCGCGCCGAAGAAACGGAGCTGATGAAACAGTTCGGCGGCGAAGGGCGCCGGCTGTGGCGTCTTGCGCGGGGGATCGACGACCGTCTCGTCGTTGCCGATCGCGGCGCCAAGACGATTTCCAACGAAACGACATTCAACGAGGACATCCGCGACCTCGCCACGCTGGAGAAGATCCTGTGGCGCCTGTCGGAAAAGGTGTCCGGGCGCCTAAAGAGCAGCGAACTCTCAGGGACCACCATCACGCTGAAACTGAAGACCGCAGACTTCCGCCAGCGCACGCGCTCGCAATCGATCCAGTCGCCGACGCAGCTCGCAAAACGCATCTTCGACATCAGTCGCGAAATGCTGGCGAAGGAGATCGACGGCACGGCGTTTCGCCTGATCGGCACCGGCGTCAGCGCATTGCGGCCTGGCTCCGAAGCCGGGGACGAGAATATGCTCGATCGCCGCTCCGCCCACGCCGAGCGCGCGATGGATGCGCTGAAGAAGAAATTCGGCAATGCCGCCGTGATCAAGGGCATTGCGTATGATGGGCCGGAAAAGCCGCGGTCTTGATTTCTGAACTAGCTCGCCGTTTTCCGCTCTGGGAAGAAGCGGGTATCTCGTTGCATGATACCGGTAAAGTCAGTGCCAGAGCTCTCGCGGACAACCGTCGTAAGCGTGTTCCAAAAATCACGGAGCCTGACACCGGATTGTTTGGATAGCATTCCGTAGTTCCATATCCCGCAATGGACAGCATAGTTCCCCAGCATCGCAACATCTCGAGGGATTATCTTGGGCAGCAGGCGGCAGGCCCCCATCATCAACGCCACGCCCGGCAATAGAGACAGCCAAGATCCCGTCAGAAAGGCAAAGACGACAGCAGCGAGCAAGATGAACGCCAAAATCGCGATGCTTGCCGCACTGAATTGCAAAGCGGGAAGAGCAAAGCCCACCTCTCGCGAGAGAATGAAATGAAAATGCCGGGCTCCTTCTGCGTGAAATATTGGACGCAAGTCGGTCAACGGCGTCATGCGCTGCGTATATCCAAGACGTCGGAGCGCGGCGCGCAATCGAAAAAATGCTAATGCTGTCGGGCACCCCGCAAGCTGAGAGTGTGAGGGCGGCAGCTTGGTCGCCACAAGATCGAAGAGATCGCCAACTGTCTCACAGTTCTTTGCCTCGTCATCAGAAATCTTGACCGCAAAGGCACGCTCGACGGAAACGAGGACATCGACATCGTCCCCGTCACCCACCAGATTCAAGCAGTTTGCAGCCTTTTTCTGGAACATAAGTACTCCACCGCAGCTCGATTGGGGCAGTAGGATACAGCTACGCGACGATAGCAACAAGGCGTCGAGCCAAACTCCCATGGTTCGAGACGCGCGCAAGAGCGCGCTCCTCACCATGAGGGCGGAGCTTGTGATCCTACCCAAACACGTCCTGCACCACGCCGTCCTTGATCACGTCGACACCGTCCAGCGTGATCGTCGTGTTGAAGATCGGCAGATCGAAATGTCCGGCCGTATAGCGGCCGGCGAATTCATTGGCGCCCGTCGAGAACAGGAAATTGCCCGCCACGGCGCGAATCTCCGTGCCATTGGTGTCGCGCTGGTCGTACATCTGCAGCGCTTCATAGCGCGCATTCGGATTCATGCCCCAGCCGACATGCGACACCGCATAAGCCTCGCGGTCTCCCCAGGCGGCGAGATAGCGCTTCATCATCTCGGCATCGGCTCCCTCGCCGGTCAGTTCGGTGAGATAGTCATCCTTGAACAGCATCTTCACCGGCGACGTCAGGTAGCGCTTGAAGGTGAGATTGATATCGCCGGCATCCATCACCACCGTGCCATTGATGGTCTTGCTCTTCGGGAACGAGACAACGATACCGCCGGGCCAATGGGCGAGCGTGCCGGGCTTGTCGGTCCAGCCCCAGACGCCGACTGTCGCCGCGCCTTCCATGTTCACGTCGAGATCGGTGCCGGCCTTCGACGTCACCTTCATGTGCTTCGTGCCGCGCAGCATCTTCGCCGCCGCACGCACACGCTTCTCCAGCGCGCTGTCCGGCACCATGCGCTCCAGCGCTTCCGGATGTTCGTTGGAGATCACGAGAATACGCGCGCCGGCCTTCAGGATGTCCGGCGTCTCCTTCGCATGCATCAGGCCCTCGATGGTGCAATCCACCACGAAACCTGTCTGCTGCAGCGCCGAGACCACCGGGCCAAGCTGCTGGATCGCTTCCGATGCGCCGGTGGAACGGACCGGCACCACCTGCCTGTTGCGCGCGGTCGGGATCACGACATGGAACGGCTTCGCCCCCATGCGGAGCAATGCCAATTCGGCAAGATGGACATTCAGCGCACGCGATTGCGTCTCGGAGAGGATTGCAGCAGTGTCGCCGGGCTTGACCGCGCAGCGTTCGAAAATCTCGCAGAATGCGTCGATCCATTTCGCCTCGATGCGATCCGCCAGCATGTTGCCTCTCCATGTTTTATAGCGATTATCGTTGGATGATAGGCGCGGCCATGTTATATGAAAAGGAATATTTTTAGGATTAAAGGACAGCGCAACGCTGCTTTTCAAGGCATCGGGACGCGCTCCGGAGCGGCGAACTTCATGGCGACAGACAAGCCGGCTCAGAACATCCCGACAAACAGCCACTCTGCTGACGCTGCGCAGCCGATCAATCCCGCGACCTTCCGGCAAGCCCTCGGCCAGTTTCCGACCGGTGTCACCGTCGTCACCGCACATGCCGGCGATCATCCGGTCGGCATGACCGCGAATTCGTTTTCCTCGGTCTCACTCGATCCGCCGCTGGTGCTGTGGAGCGTGGCCAAGTCGTCGCCCAGCCACGACCCCTTCGTCGCAGCCGACGCCTTCGCCATCCACTTTCTCGGCGCCGATCATGGTGAGCTGGCGATGCGCTTCGGCCGCCGTGGCTCCGACAAATTCGTCGATATCGAGCACCGACCCGGCATCACCGGTGCGCCACTGATCGATGGTCTCGCGCCGATTTTCGAATGCAAGACCTGGGCGCGCTATCCCGGTGGCGACCATACGATCCTGGTCGGCGAAGTCGTGCGCTTCGTCGAGCACAACCACGATCCGCTGGTGTTTCACTCCGGCCAGCTCCGCCGCATCGACAAGGGACAGCGACAAGCGCCCGCACTCGCCAGCGACAGTTTTGTCCGCAACTACCTGCCCTATCTGCTGGCGCGCGCGAGCTTCAACGTCTCCAGCGAATTTCATGCACGACTGAAGCAGTGGGATCTGACGGTGCCGGAATGGCGTGTGCTCGCCTGCCTCATCGATGTCGAGGGCCTTTCGGTGGGTGAACTCGCCGCGATGGCGCTGATGAAGCAGCCGGGGTTGACCAAGACGCTCGATCGCATGGAGCGCGACGAGCTGCTCAAGCGGAAGAGCGTGCCGGACGATCGACGTCGCGTCACGCTTTACCTCACGGCGAAAGGCCGCGCGCGCGTCAAGCCGGCGTTGAGGGCGGCACTGGAACACGAAGAGGCCGTGCTCAACCGCTTCAGCGACGATGAGCGCGCGACCATCAAATATGCACTGGATCTGCTGATCGATAACGACACAAGCGAAGAAGCGTAGGATGGGTAGAGCGCGGGCGCGTAGCGCTGGAGCGAAACCCATCACCATACACACCAAGCTTGTTGTGATGGGTTTCGCTAGGCTCAACCCATCCTACGCTCCTGCGAAAATGGCCGGGACAAAACCCGGCCATCCGTCTTCATCGCACGTGAAGTAAAGATGGATCCCCGGGTCAAGCCCGGGAATGACAAGTAGTGTTACTTGATCGGCGCCACCACGCCCGGATTCTTCCACGCCGACACGTCCACCTTCTTAGACAACATCCCCGTCTCGACATAGACATCGAGCATCTTCTGGATCGCATCGAAGTTCGGCGCAGCGCCCGGGTCGCGGGCAAAATCGTTTTCCTTCAGCAGATACGTCTCCAGCACCGGGATCGGCGCCTTCATCACCTCATTGACGACCTTCAGCGTTTCCTCGCGATTGGCGAGTGCCTTCTGCATACCCAGCGTCAGGTCACGCACATAGGCCTTGGCGAGATCCGGATTCTTGTCGACGAAATCGGCACGGCAGGCTTCGAGGATATGCACGATGCCTTCCTGCTGTTGCGACAGCGAGAACAGTTTTCGCGTGCCGCCCTTGGCTTCCATGCGCGCGGCGAAAGGCTGGTTCATCACGGCCGAGTCGACGCGGCCCGAACGCAGCGCTTCTTCCGAGAGCGCGAAGCCGACCTCAACCAGCTTGATATCCTTCGACGCGTCGAGGCCGGCCTGTTTCAGCAGGATCGCCATCGGGCCGTAGATGCCCGAACCGAGCGTGTTGATGGAGAGCGTCTTGCCCTTGAGGTCCGCGATCGTCTTGATCGGCGAGTCATCCTTGACCGCCCAGTAGACAGAGAAGCTGCCGGGCTTCTCGAACACATGCTGGGCGACCACATAGGCCTTCAGATTGCCGCCCACCACGCCCTGCGCCAGCGCCAGCGGCGACTGCGTTGCGCAATCCAGCGCGCCGGCCGCAAGCGCTTGGGTCATCGGCGCGGTGCCCTGAAACTGCACCCATTCGATGTTGTACTTTTTGCCAAGATCCGCGAATTCCTGCGGGCGCTTCATCATCCAGTATTTGGATTCCTCGGCGGGGATGGTCCAGCCCACCTTGATCGTTTGCTGGGCAAATGCCGCTCCGCTGCTCAGCAACGCACCCAACGTCAAAGCCGCAACAACGCCACGCTTAAAAGTCCGCTTCATCGTGTATCCCCTTGTGATGCCGATCGAGCTTTTCCATCAAATGCAAAACTCTTGCCGGAACTCTGCCCTTCACGATTGTTTCATGCTTCAAATGACCGCGCAATACGCCTCGCAAAGGGCTATATTGTCGCGTGAGTGGTGAGGCTTCCAGCCGGGAACTGATTCAGCATGAGCAACGACTTCTTCTCCGACCTCCTCGCCTCGATCTCCGAGCGTGGCCGCAACCTGTTGCGGCTTGGCCCCGCCTCGGTCGATCCCAAACAGAATGCGATCGACCTGATCGACCTGTGCGGCGAGTTGCTCTCCGGCCGCGGCGAAGCCTCGGGCACCGCCATCGCGCGCGGCGTGCTCGATCGCTATCAATCGCTCGACGAAGCCGGCCGCACGATGTTCTTCGAGACGCTGGCGCATAAATACGGCCCCGATCGCGACAAGCTTGAAAAGGCCATCGAAGCCTGGCGCGCGAAACCCACCGGCGAAGGCGCCGGCGCGCTGCATGTCGCCTCCGAGCCGCAACGGCAGGAACTGTTCCGCCGGCTCAACCGTGCGCCCGGCGGCACCAGCGAACTCGTCAAGATGCGCGAGGATCTGCTCGATCTGAAGAACGGCAACAAGGAGCTCAACGCGGTCGACAACGACATCGTTCATCTGTTCGCATCGTGGTTCAACAGGGGTTTTCTCGTGCTGCGCAGGATCGACTGGTCGACGCCCGCAAACATCCTCGAAAAGGTCATCAAATACGAGGCGGTGCACGAAATTCACGACTGGGACGATCTGCGCCGCCGCATCGATCCGGTCGATCGCCGTTGCTATGCCTTCTTCCATCCCGCCTTGGTCGACGAGCCGCTGATCTTCGTCGAAGTCGCGCTGACGGAAACCATTCCCGGCGCCATCGCACCGCTGCTCGCCAAGGATCGCCAGCCCGTGCCGATCGAGCGCGCGCGCACCGCCGTGTTCTATTCGATCTCGAACTGCCAGCGCGGCCTCGGCGGCATTTCGTTCGGCAATTTCCTGATCAAGCAGGTGGTCGAGGAGCTGCGCCGCGAGCTGCCGAAGCTCGACACCTTTGTCACCCTGTCGCCGGTCCCCGGTTTCATGAAGTGGCTGAAGAAGGCGGACGATCTCAACCTGTCGGACGAAGACCGCGCCCTGGTCGCGATGCTGGACGATCCGCTCTGGGTAAACGATGTCGCGCTGCGCGAGCAACTCAAGCCTGTCATGGAAGGCCTTGCCGCGCATTACTTCCTGAAGGCGAAGAACGCGCGCGGCGGTCCGGTGGATTCCGTCGCCCGCTTCCATCTCGGCAATGGTGCACGGCTGGAGCGCATCGACTGGCTCGGCGACACCTCGGCAAAGGGGCTGCGCGAGTCCGCCAGCCTGATGGTGAACTATCTGTATCGTCTCGACGATATCGAGAAGAACCACGAAGCCTATGCCGACCACTACGAGATCGCGGCATCCGGCGCGGTGAAGAAACTGCTGAAAACCGAAGGCGGCGGATTGAAGCTGCTGGATAGCATGCGGTTTTCAAGGGCGGAGTGATCGCCCTTGACCTCTCCCCGTTTGCGGCAGAGCTATCGCATACGGAGGAGGATAGTGTTCGGTCTGCATGGTTCGAGACGCCCGCTTCGCGGGCTCCTCACCATGAGGGTCTTCTATGGCGCCATACTCCTTCCTCATCCTGAGGAGCGGCCGCTTTCGGCCGCGTCTCGAAGGATGGCCACGAGCTGCTTCGGCGACCAAGTGGAACCGCCGGCCGCAACCGGAGAAGGAATTACTTACAAGCCTTGGTCTCTTTCACCATCAGCTTGCTCATCGCGCCCGCGATGACGAAATCGTTGTAGTCCAGCGCCAGCGCGCGGGACACGCCGTTCTCGTAGAGTTCGAACGACATGGCATAGACCGGTGTCTGCTCGCCGCCATCGCTCGCCTTTGCAGATTTGTCATAGTAGCTCACCGTCACCGGCCAGCGCACCAGCGCCTTCATCTTGTCGTCGCTTGTCGACGGATCGGGTTGCGCGACCTTGCGATCGCCCGGGATCGCCTGCCCGATCACCGTCAGGGTGCTGTAGACCTTCTCGCCAGTGTCGGAGCCGTCGAACACGTTAAGTTCGAGAACCGACTTGCCCTCTTTCGCAGCGGCGATAATGCGATGGATCTGTTCGGTCGGAAATACGATGTCACCATCGAGCTTGATGGTTTTCTTCGCCGGCAGCGTCAGCTTGACATTGATATGATCGCCTTCGCGCTCGGCGATGCCGTCGATCTTGTTGGGATCGCCGTCGTTCATCTGGGTGTCGATCTTGAAGCGATAGCTCTTGCCGTCGCCGGACTCCCAGCTGGTGGAGCGCAGATCGCTCAGCGTCGTCTTGTCCTCGCCGCTGTTGAGCTCCGAGACCTGACGGAAATCGGAGGAATAGCCCTCGCAGCTGCTGCCGGTGAAGCTGTACAGGATGCGGCCGGTGGCGGCGTTCACATTGGCATTGCCGCGCGATTTGCTGAGCTTCAGTTCATACAGCGCCTGATGCGCAAGGAACGGCACCGTCGATCCCGGCGCCGCTGCATGGCTTGCGGGCGCCAGCAATGCAGCGGCGCTGAGCGCCAAAGCGGCAGCCGAGGAACGCAAGAGCGGGGCGGAGCGGCGCATGGATTCGTCCCTTGTGTTGAAACCATCACAATAGAGAGCGCCCTATTGCGCCGCAACTGGGGCCGTCTGCGGCACGTCCGGCCACGACCCGCGGAATGCCATATTTCGCAAGGATTGTGGCGGAAGCCGGATCAGGGGATGCGCGTTAGCCGTCGTCCGAACGTCACTTGCATGGGCGGACACGATGGGGGAAACAGACTTGCCTGTCCGCCGGCAACGCCGTTCAGGCTCAACATCGAACTTTGGGGATTTTTTGCATGCCAGGTGCAGTCGAGCAGAAACTCGCGGAATTGGGTGTCACCCTTCATGAACCGGTCAGCCCGGTAGCCAATTACGTGGGCTTCGTGCGCACCGGCAATCTGCTGTTCGTCTCCGGCCAGATCTGCCTCGGCGCCGATGGCAAGCTGATCGCCAAGGGTAAGCTCGGCGCCAATGTCAGCCTCGAGGATGGCGTCGCCGCCGCCCGCGGCTGCGCCATCAACATTCTCGCCCAGGTCAAGGCCGCCCTCGGCGATCTCGACAAGGTCGCCCGTGTGGTGCGTCTCGGCGGCTTCGTGAATTCGACGCCCGACTTCGTCGATGCACCGAAGATCATCAACGGCGCCTCGGACCTGATGGTCGCCGCGTTCGGCGACAAGGGTCGTCACTCCCGCGCCGCTGTCGGCGTCGCCTCGCTGCCGGCCGATTGCGCCGTCGAGGTCGATGCGGTGTTCGAAGTCGCCTGATTCAGGACACTCGCGATGCGCGCACCCGACTGGCTGATCGCCCGCCCGGTCGCGCATCGCGGCCTGCACGACCGCGCCCGCGGCATCGTCGAGAACATGCCCGGCGCCATGAACGCGGCCATCGCGGGCAATTTTTCCATCGAAGTGGACATCCAGCTCACCGCCGATGGCGAGGCGATGGTCCATCACGATGACGAGCTCGGCCGCCTGACCGAAGGCTCTGGCCCCCTCCTCGCCAAGACCGCCGCCGAACTGAAGGCCGTCGCCTTCAAGGATACGCCCGAGCGCATGATGTCGCTCGGCGATCTCCTCGCGCTGGTGGATGGCCGTGTCGGCCTCGTCATTGAGGTCAAGAGCCACTTTGACCGCGACCGTCGACTGGTCCGCCGCGCCACCGAATTGCTCCGCGCCTATCGCGGCCCGGCGGCCATGATGTCGTTCGATCCCGATCAGGTGCTCGCCATGCGCGAGATCGCGCCGCAGGTCCCGCGCGGCATCACCGCCCAGCGCACTTATAACGACGGCGAATGGCTGACGCTGACACAGGCCCAGCGTGACGGCATGCTGCATCTCCGCCACGCGTTCCGCACCCGACCGCATTTCGTCTCCTACTGGGTCAAGCAGCTCCCCGCCCCGGCTCCCTGGATCGCTCGCAACATTTTTGGCTGCGCACTTATCACCTGGACCGTGCGCACGCCGGAGCAGCGCGCGATCACGGAGCGATGGGCCGACCAGATGACGTTCGAGGGTTTTGTCCCTTAACCCAAAAGGACAACCATCCCCACACGCTCCCCTCATGGTGAGGAGCGCGCCCTTGCGCGCGTCTCGAACCATGACTGGCTTGGCTCCGGAGTCTCGCAGCCATCCTTCGAGACGGCGCTTCGCGCCTCCTCAGGATGAGGGCGGAGTAGCTCGGCTTCGGGTCTTGAAGTGCGACACGAAGTGCCCACTTGAAACGCGAGGTCGCCGCGCTGATCGCACATGACCGGTTCAAGTGATTGATGACGTCATCGGATATTACCCTCGAAGCAGTCGGATCGATCAGCCAGGTGCCGCAAGCGGAATGGGACGCCTGCGCGACCGGGCGCGCCGTTGCGGGGCAGACTCTGGCGGGCGATCTGGCTGACCTCGACACGCTCTCAAGCACTGTCAACTCAAGTTCAACGTCGCCTTATAACCCATTCGTTTCCCACGCTTTTCTAAGCGCCGTTGAGAAATCGAATTCAGCCTGCGCGCGCACCGGCTGGGGGCCGCGGCACCTGCTCGCCAGGCAGGACGGTGCCATTGTCGGCATCGTACCGTGCTATCTGAAATCGCATTCCCAAGGCGAATATGTCTTCGACCGCGGCTGGGCCGACGCCTATGAGCGCGCCGGCGGCGACTATTATCCGAAGTTGCAGGTCTCGGTGCCCTTCACCCCGGCCACCGGCCCCCGCCTCCTGATCCGCGACGGCGTGGACGCCGGACGCGTCAGCGAGGCACTGGCCGGCGGCCTCGTCGGGCTTTGCGAGGCCACCGATGCCTCATCGGTGCATGTGACCTTCGCCCGCGAGGACGAATGGAAGTTTCTCGCCGAGCGCGGCTTTCTCCAGCGCACCGACCAGCAGTTTCACTTCCACAATCCCGGCTACGGGAGTTTCGACGACTTCCTCGCCACGCTGAACTCCCGCCACCGCAAGGCCATCAAACGCGAGCGCCGCGATGCCGTCGCCGCCGGGATCACCATCGAAACACTGACAGGGGCCGACATCACCGAGGAGGCCTGGGACGCCTTCTTCGATTTCTACATGGAGACGGGCTCGCGTAAATGGGGCCGCCCCTATCTCACCCGCGAATTCTACGCCCTGATCGGCGAGACCATGGCGGATGACGTGGCGCTGATCATGGCGAAGCGCAACGGCCGCTTCATCGCCGGCGCCATCAATTTCATCGGATCAAGCACGCTGTTCGGCCGCCACTGGGGCGCCATCGAACACCATCCGTTCCTGCATTTCGAGGTCTGCTATTATCAGGCCATCGACTTTGCGATCCGCCGCAGGCTCAGGACGGTGGAGGCCGGCGCCCAGGGCGAGCACAAGATCGCCCGCGGTTATCTCCCCCAGACCACCTATTCCGCCCATTACATCAGGGATCGCGGGTTTCGCGCCGCGGTGGCGGATTATCTCAAGCGCGAACGCGCTTATGTCGCCGAGGCCGGCCGCGAACTGGCCGAGCTCGGCCCGTTCCGCAGGGGCGATCCGGCCGCTTGACCGCAGCGGCGGCTGCGGCGACATTCCCGGCGCAATGTCGGGAGGATTCCATGGTCGCGTATGACAACAACAATATCTTCGCCAAGATTCTGCGCGGCGAGCTGCCCTGTGTGAAAGTCTACGAGAACGATCACGTTCTCGCCTTCCTCGACATCATGCCGCGCTCGCCCGGCCATACGCTGGTGATCCCCAAGGCTGCTGCGCGAAACATCTTCGACATCCTGCCGGAGGACTACGCCCATGTGGTCCGCGCCGCGCAGAAGATCGCCATCGCGGCGAAGCAGGCTTTCAATGCCGACGGCATGACCGTCGCGCAATATTCGGAGACAGCCGGCGGCCAGGTGGTGTTTCACCTGCACATGCACGTGATGCCGCGCTTCGAGGGCACGGCCCTGCTGCCGGCAGCAAGCGTCAAGGAAGACCCGAAGGTGCTGGAAGAGAATGCCGCGAAGCTCATCGCCGCGTTGAAGGCGCTGGGATAACACGCCGCCCCTCATGGTGAGGAGCGCGCTTTGCGCGCGTCTCGAACCATGAGCCGACTTGGCTCGGAGCCCGTCGCCATCCTTCGAGACGCGGCCTACGGCCGCTCCTCAGGATGAGGGCGGAGGTTGTTACTCCGTCTGAAAATCCCCGGGCTGCGGCGGCGCCAGCGGCGTGAACTCGCAGCGGTCGGGCTTGATGTCCAGCAGCGGCGTCTCGTCGAGACAATCGAGCCCGCGCACCAGCACCGTCGCCCCCTCGATCGCCACCAGCTTCACCATGGACGTGCCGATCGGGTTCGGCCGCACCGGCGTACGCAGCGAAAAGATGCCGCGCGCGGCGCCGTCATTCTTCGGGCTTTGCAGCACGAGGTCGCGGCGCGACAGATGCAGCCAGTAAAGCACCTCGAGCGTCTTGTAGAGTTCGAGATCTTTCAGCCCCGCCACCCATGGCTCGAAGACTTCGAGGCGGCACACCGGCCCGTCATGTCGGCCCTGCCGCGGCGTTTCCAGCCGCGACGTCCAGGGCGTGCGGATTCGGCCGATATAGACGAGCCCCGCATGGTTCGGTTTCGGTGCATCGACGACGACCTCGCCGGCACGGATTTCACTTTCACGAACCATGCTGCATCCCTTGATCAATCCAGCGAGATGTTCATCGCCTTGATGACTTTCGACCACCGCGCGCGGTCCTCGTCAACGAATTGATTGATTTCGGCGACCGTCTTCGGCTTCAGCACGGGAAAGCCGATCTTCTCCAGCGAGGCACGGAAGGCAGCATCGTTCAGCGCCCGATCCATGCTGGCCATGACTTTCGTCACCACCGCGTCCGGCAGCCTGGACGATCCGGCGAGACCGAACCAGACGCCGACCTGATAATCGGGATAGCCGCTCTCGATGACGGTCGGCACGTCGGGCAGATCGGGGCTGCGCTCCTTCGAGGATACGCCGAGCGGACGCAGCAGACCTGACTTCACCGGCGGCAGCGCCGTGGACAGCGTATCGAACATCACCTGGATATTGCCCGAGAGCAGATCGGTCAGCGCCGGACCCGCGCCCTTATAGGGCACATGGGTCATCTCAACGCCGGCGATCTGCTTGAACATCTCGCCCGCCAGATGAATCGTGCCGCCTGTCCCCGCCGAGCCGAAATTGAGCTTGCCGGGATTGGCCTTCGCATAGGCGACGAATTCCTTGACCGTCTTCGCCGGCACAGACGGATGCACCTCCATCACGACCGGCAGATCGGTGACCACCGTCAGCATGCGCAGATCCTTCTGCGGATCGTAGGGCAGCTTCTTGTAGAGCAGCGGATTGAGCACCATGATGGATGCCGCGGTTACAAACAGCGTGTAGCCGTCAGGATCTGCACGCGACACCATTTCGGCGGCGATGGCACCCTGCGCGCCCGGCTTGTTCTCGACCACTGTGGTTTGCTTGAGGTCGCGACCGAGATAATCGGCGACGAGCCGCGCCAGCACATCGGTCGGTCCCCCCGCGGCATAAGGTACGACGAGTTTGATGGCACGCACCGGATATTCCGCTGCGCGGGCCAGCGGCGCAACGATGGCTGTTGCCGCGATGATGACTGTCGATAGCAGAGCGGAGCGCAGGCGCGAGGTCATTGTCTCTCCCGGGGCATTGTTGTTTTGCTTGCGGGAGACACTATCGCGTTTATGTAGTGAGACAAGTGCGACAGCCGTAGGTCGGATGAGCGCAGCGTAATCCGACGGCCGACTGTGTGTGGCGAAGAACGGCGGATTACGCTGCACTCATCCGCTCTACGGAAAACATCATCCCAACCAATATTTGCCGCCGACCATCATCAGCTCGCCGCACAACACACCCGCGAAGATCGAGCGTTTCACACCGAGAAAGACCAGCAACCCGAACAACACCGAACCATAGCGCAGCGGCGCCGGCACGGTCGCGAGCGCACCGGGCGGAAACACCAGGATCTGCGCGATCACGCCGGCGAGAATCGCGGTCGCCACCGCTCTCACCCACACGAGGACGTCCGCCTCCTCGTCAATGCCACCTCCGAGCCAGAGGCCGAGCATGCGCCAGACCTCGTTGGGCAGGAAGCCGGCGAGCACGAGGATGACGAGCGCATGCCAGTTGCCGATGAAGGTCTGCAGCTCGCTCATCGCCGCCTCCAGCGATGCACGCCATAGGCAATGGTGCCGGCGGAAATACCGGAGATCAGGATGTCGACGCCGGTGTTGAACCACGACACGACGGGAAACAGCGCGAGGCCGAGCGCCAACGCGATCACATCCGGCAACTTCTTGCAGTTGCGTGCCGTCGACAGAAGGAATGCCAGCGGCGTCAGCAGCAGGATCGCAGCACCAAACAACGGCGGCAGATTGGCGGCGAGATGATAACCGATCCATGTGGCGATCAGGCATGTCGCGACGAGGCCGCAGCCGAGCCCGTTGACGAAAGCGATGCGCCGCTCGCGCGGCACCAGCGGCATCAGGCGAAAGCACTCGACCCAAAGCGTCACTGCGATGAAATGCGAGGGCAGGATGAGCTGCCGCTTCCTGGTATCCGGCATCCGCAGCATCGGCAGCACCGAAACCACCATTGGAAACAGGCGAATGCCGCTGACGCCAACGGCGATCGCCGCCTGAATGACGGTCGCGCCGGAGCCGAGCGCCGCCAGCAGGATGATCTGCGCGGGGCCGGCCCAGATCAGCGCCGTGCTCAACAGCGCCCAGAACAGGCTGAAATGCGTATCATGCGCCAGCGCGCCGATACCGAGATAAGTCGCAAACAACACTGCGGTGAGGATCGTGGCGGCCACTGACCGCAGGCCATAAAGAAACGCCGATGCCGTCCCCTGCCATCGCCGTGAGTCCAGAGCAGGTAGCGCCACGACAGTCCGCTTCCATTCGAATGATCCGCTGCTCATTGGCTACCGAATGCAGCGGCGGTCAAGTGCGCGCCACGCATGGCCGCTTTACGCGCCCCTGTTGCGCAGCACGAGACAGGCCTCCCCGGCTTTGTGGATCTGGCTGCACAGGCCGTTCGCCTGCTCACGTGTGTCGGCGCCGATCCGGACCTGATAGAACGGCCGCGTGCCGCGGCTGCGGAAGATCGAACGCAAGAGGTTCGGATCGTGATCGCCGACCACCGAGCGCAGGCGGACCATGGCGCGAGCATATTGCATCAGCGCGCGGTCGCGGTTGAAGCCGGCCGACAGCTGGACGCCCCAGGGCTTGGATTCGCCGAGTTTTACGCGAGCCTCAAGCTGCGCCACGAACGGATTGGGCGCCCGCTGCAGCAGCGCCATCAGGTCGCGACAGCTCGAGGTCTGCGGGCGTGGCAGCGCCTTGCCGTTCCGGCCGGCAGCCTGCCAGTCCTCCACCGTCGCGCCGGTGATCGCCGAGACATAGTTGCGGGTCTCGCCGGGCATATAACCTTTGCCGTCGAGCCATTCCTGCACGCGGCGCGGACCGGCATTGTAGGCCGCCGCCGCGAGGCCGAGATTGCCGAACTGGTCGCGGAGTTCGCGCAAAAACTCCGCCGACTTCGGCAACGCCTGCACCGGATCGAACGGATCCAGCAATCGCCGTTCGGCAGCCGTGCCCGGCATGAATTGCGCAATACCTTGCGCGCGCTGGCCGCTGCGCGTCATCGGTCCCACGGCGTCGGGCTGAAAGCGGCTCTCCTGCCAGATCACGCGGGCGAAGAACTCCAGCGGCAGGTCGTTGGCGCGCGCGGCCGACTCGATCATCAGACACATCGCCTCGCGCGCGCTGCTGTCGCGGCCGGTGTCCGGCACGGCCGGGCGCATGGGCATCATGCGATCAGCACCCGGCTTGGCCCGTTCGCTGAGCGGCAGATCGTCGGCGCACGCCTGCCCGGCCAGGAGCATCGCGATGCCCGTCATCGCTGCGGTGGTCCATCGCGTCATGCAAGGCCCTGCGCGAGTTCCGCGCCTTGATCGGTGATTTGCAACGGGCTAGCTATGAAACAAATAAGGCGGATACGGGAAGGAAATCATGAGCGACCTCCAGCACGAGACCCCGGACCGCGCCGCGCAGGACGATGTGCCGATCCAGTACATGGCCCGTACCCGCGCCTATTACCGCGCCCTCGGCTACGATGCTCCCTATCGCTGGGCGCACAATGTGGATGCGCCCTTCCAATCGCTGAAGAAGCCGCTGGCACATTCGCGCGTCGCCATTATCACGACAGCGGCGCCCTACGATCCCGACAAGGGCGACCAGGGGCCAGGTGCGCTCTACAATGGCGGCGCCAAATTCTATCAGGTCTATGATGGCGACACGTCGCAGACCCACGACCTGCGCATCTCCCACATCGCCTATGACCGCGTCCACACCACAGCCGATGACAGCGGCACCTGGTTTCCGCTCGCAACGCTGAAACAGGCCGCGGCGCAAGGCCGCATCGGCGAAGTCGCGCCACGCTTCTTCGGCGCACCGACCAATCGCAGCCACCGCGTCACCATCGAGATCGACGCGCCGGACATCCTCGCCCGCGCGCAGGCTGACGGCATCGATGCCGCCGTGCTGGTGCCGAACTGTCCGGTCTGCCACCAGACCGTCAGCATCGTCGCGCGGCATCTGGAAACAAATGGCATCCCCACCGTGGTGATGGGCTGCGCCAAGGACATCGTCGAACATGTGGGCGTGCCGCGCTTTCTGTTCAGCGACTTCCCGCTCGGCAATTCCGCAGGCAAGCCCCACGACAAGGCTTCGCAGGCGCTGACGCTAGAACTGGCGCTGCGGCTGCTGGAGTCCGCAGCCGGACCACAGACGACCATGCAGTCCCCACTGCGCTGGGCGCAGGATCCGGCATGGAAGAACGACTACAACAATGTCGCTTTGCTCAGCGAGGAGGAGCTGGCCCGCCGCCGCGCCGAATTCGACAAGCAGAAGGAAATCGCCAGGGGGCTGCGGGATACCGCTGCGTGAATTGTGGCCGGTTTTCGGCGACCGGTCTTAAGTTTGATTTACGTTAACTTCGTTCAGACATCGCCGGAGCCTTCCCCGTGAGAGGGAACCGCGTAGAGTCCGCCCGTTTCAAACGGGGATTTCGGGACATGGACGATCGTCGCAAACATCCGCGCGACAAGGTGATCATCAGCGCCGTCGCATCGAAGGATCAGAAGGCCAAGGAATGCGTCGTCCGTGACATTTCCGAGGATGGCGCCCGCGTCCAGTTCCCGCTCGGCCACCGCCCGATCAAGGATCAGATGTCCCTGACCATCGAACGCGACGGTCGCCCGGTGTCGGCCGACATCATCTGGTCGCGCGGCAACGTCGTCGGCGTGTCCTTCAACGAAGCGCGGGCCGATGAAGCCCCCGCTTCGGATCTCGACGCGCGCGTCCGCAAGAGCGAGGCGAAGAAGCGCGAACTGCAGATGGAAATCCAGCGGCTGTTGGGGAAGTAACACTCTCGACCCACTGCGCTCCGTCCCTCATCCTGAGAGTCTGACTGGAAATGCAGTCCGTAGTTTGGCGCTGCTGGTCGCCCAGACCGAGCGCAACAGACGCTATCCCTCATGGTGAGGAGGCGCGAAGCGCCGTCTCGAACCATGAGATGGCTGGTCTCCGAGCTTGTCGCCATCCTTCGAGACGCGGCCAAATGGCCGCTCCTCAGGATGAGGGACGGAGAAGTGAGATACTGAGTTGAACGCGGCATTGTCCCGAGCAAAAGCAGTCAAAAGCGCCCCAGACCGCTTTTGAGTCAGACTCTGAGGAGTGCGCAAAGCGGGCGTCTCGAAGGATGGCCGCGAGCGCGGAGCCAAGCCAGCTCACGGTTCGAGACGGCGCTGTCAGCGGCGCAATTGCGCCGCTAGGCCTCCTCACCATGAGGGACAAACAAAAAGGCCGGTGATCGCTCACCGGCCTTTTTCGTTTCAACCCAGCAAAAGCCTTACGCCTTCACCAGTCCCTTCGCCGAACCCGAGCCCTTGCCGGGCTTCGGCTTCTTCGCGGCGCCGCGCTTGGCCGGCAGCTTTTCCGGCTTCGGCGTCACCGGGCCATCGACGAATTCGAAACCGATGGTCTCCTGCTCGACGCCGAGCACCGCCTCGCCCTTCTTGAGGACCACGCGGACATGGCCGCCATTCTTGAGTTCGCCGAATAGCAGCTCTTCGGCGAGCGGCTTCTTGATGTATTCCTGGATCACGCGGCCCATCGGGCGCGCACCCATCTGCTCGTCGTAACCGTGCTGGATCAGCCAGTTCTTCGCCGGCTCGGACAGTTCGATGGTGACGTCGCGGTCCGCCAGCTGGGCTTCCAGCTGCAGCACGAACTTCTCCACCACCATGCCGATGACGTCGGAATTCAGATGGCCGAACGACACGATGGCGTCGAGACGGTTGCGGAATTCCGGTGCGAACTGACGGTTGATCGCCTCGTGGTCGTCGCCTTCCCGCTTGCTGCGGGTGAAGCCGAAGGCCTGACGCGCGAGATCGGCCGCGCCCGCATTGGTCGTCATGATCAGGATGACGTTGCGGAAATTCACCTGCTTGCCGTTGTTGTCGGTCAGCCGGCCGTGATCCATCACCTGCAGCAGCACGTTGTAGAGATCCGGATGCGCCTTCTCGATTTCGTCGAGCAGCACCACGCAATGCGGATGCTGATCCACGCCATCGGTGAGCAGGCCGCCCTGGTCGAAGCCGACATAGCCGGGAGGTGCACCGATCAGGCGCGACACCGTGTGCCGCTCCATATATTCGGACATGTCGAAGCGCAGCAGTTCGACGCCGAGCGTCGCCGCCAGCTGCTTCGCCACCTCGGTCTTGCCGACGCCCGTCGGGCCCGAGAACAGGTAGGAGCCGATCGGCTTCTCCGGTTCGCGCAGGCCGGCGCGCGCCAGCTTGATCGATGCGGACAGCGCCTCGATGGCCTTGTCCTGGCCGAACACCACGCGCTTGAGGGTGGCTTCGAGATGCTTCAGCGTCTCGGCGTCGTCCTTCGACACGCTCTTCGGCGGGATGCGCGCCATCGTCGCGATGGTGGTCTCGATCTCCTTGATGCCGATGGTCTTCTTGCGCTTGCTCTCGGTCACCAGCATCTGCGCCGCGCCGGATTCGTCGATCACATCGATCGCCTTGTCCGGCAGCTTGCGGTCGTGGATGTAGCGCGACGACAGCTGCACCGCGGCCTCGATGGCCTCGTTGGTATATTTCAGCTTGTGGTAATCCTCGAAGTAAGGCTTCAGCCCCTTCAGGATCAGGATCGCGTCATCGACCGTCGGCTCGTTGACGTCGATCTTCTGGAAGCGCCGCACCAGTGCGCGGTCCTTCTCGAAGTGCTGGCGATATTCTTTGTAGGTAGTCGAGCCCATGCAGCGTATCGCCCCCGAAGCCAGCGCTGGCTTGAGCAGATTCGATGCATCCATGGCGCCGCCCGAGGTGGCGCCGGCGCCGATCACCGTATGGATTTCGTCGATGAACAGGATCGCATTCGGATGCGCTTCCAGTTCCTTCAACACCTGCTTGAGGCGTTCCTCGAAATCGCCGCGATAGCGCGTGCCGGCGAGCAGCGTGCCCATGTCGAGCGAGAACACGGTGGCGGCCGACAGCACTTCCGGCACATCGCTGTCGACGATGCGCTTGGCGAGGCCTTCGGCGATCGCCGTCTTGCCGACGCCAGCTTCGCCGACAAACAGCGGGTTGTTCTTCTGGCGGCGGCACAGCACCTGGATCGCGCGGTTGATTTCGGAATTGCGTCCGATTACCGGGTCGATCTTACCGTCCTTGGCCTTCTTGTTGAGGTTGACGCAATAGGTCTCGAGCGCCTCGCCCTTCTTCTTGGCTTCGTCGCCGCCCTTGTTCTCGGTCTCCTCGTCGACGCCGCGCACCGGCCGCGCCTCGGAGACGCCCGGCCGCTTGGCGATGCCATGGCTGATGTAATTCACCGCGTCATAGCGCGTCATGTCCTGCTCCTGCAGGAAATAGGCGGCATGGCTTTCGCGCTCGGCGAAGATCGCGATCAGCACGTTGGCGCCGGTCACTTCCTCGCGACCGGACGACTGCACGTGAATGACGGCGCGCTGAATCACGCGCTGGAAACCCGCGGTCGGCTTGGCGTCGTCGCTGCCGTCCGTCACCAGGTTTTCGAATTCGGTTTCGAGATAATTGACGAGACTGCCGCGCAGCTTGTCGAGATCGACGCTGCAGGCCCGCATCACCGCCGCCGCATCGCTGTCGTCCACCAGCGACAAAAGGAGATGTTCCAGCGTTGCATACTGGTGATGGCGCTCATTGGCGATCGAGAGCGCCCGGTGCAGCGATTGTTCTAGGCTTTGAGAAAAAGTTGGCATTCCGCGTCCTCTTTGGCCCCCACCATCATGGCCATCGTTACCCTCGCAGGCAACAAGAACCTTTCTGCATATAGTGCTGAACGATCGTGGCGAAAGGCCGGTTCCGATACCGATCGCCCGGTGCCGTCATGCGTGGTCCCCGCACGATCTATGACATGCGGCGGCTCACACCTGTGCAGCTTGCCGCACCACGCGGCCTGGAATCGATGCAAAACCCATTCCCGTTTCCGGGGCGCTGCGCGGCGTTATTTCTTTTCCATGACGCATTGGAGGGGATGCTGGTGCTTGCGCGCAAAATCCATCACCTGCGTCACTTTGGTTTCGGCGATCTCATAGGTGTAGACACCGCACTCGCCGATGCCGTGATGATGGACATGCAGCATGATCTGCGTCGCCGCTTCCACATCCTTCTGGAAAAATTTCTCCAGCACGTGAACGACGAATTCCATCGGCGTGTAATCGTCGTTGAGGATCAGCACGCGATAAAGGTTCGGCCGCTTCGTCTTCGGCTTGGTCTTGGTGATGACCGAGGTGGATGGCCCGCCGGGTCCGCCGGACTGATTGTCGTCCTCCGCCATGGCGCGCGGCGCATGGATGTCGGACGGCTGCGTCCGCAGACTGCCTTCGGGCTCGGATATCAAAACTGCCTGGACCATGGTCTCTGTATAAAAGTCCCCGCCGGGAATTGACCAGCCCTGCACGGGCTGCGTCCCCCGGAATTACTCCCTGCCCGCCGCGCAAGACGACCACCGAAGCGACCGCCGGCCGGCCACGCTGTCGCCGCAAGAATGCGGTCGCAAACGGCCCCGCGGGCATCCGCCGAAACAGGACCGGGCACCGCCAATATGGGTCCCACAACAGCCCCTCGCAAGCGCATCGAGGATGGTGTGGCGAGCGGTGACCGTTCCGCGCGCCGGGCAAAGGTTAACGAAACCTGCGCAATTACGCCCGATCCCCGGCTTTTCGGTTTAGCCGCTGTTGAGGATGATACCCGGCAGTCGCGCCCCTGGCTACCGATACGCAGCCTTTTACCGATTTTCTGCGGACACTTTTACCGCCCGTTTAGCCACGTTCCGCGAAATGGCCGCCATCAAACCATTGTGGCAGTCACCATGTTCATCCGTCCGATTTCAGCCCAGACGCTTCGTGCCGCCCGGCGCTTCATCCGCGGCGAGCGTGGCAATGTCGCGACGATCTTTGCCGTCTCGCTGGTGCCCCTGCTCGGCTTCGTCGGCGCCGCCGTCGACTATTCGCGAACCACAGCGGCGCGTTCCTCCATGAAGGTCGCACTGGATTCGGCTGCGCTCATGGTCTCGAAGGATCTCGGTTCCAACCCATCGATGTCCACAGCCGAAATCTCGGCCAAGGCCACCAACTACTTCAACGCGCTCTACACCAACAATTCATCGAGCCCCATCACGGTGACCGCGAGCTACACGTCCAACACCAAGGATGGCTCGACCGTCACCTTGACCGGCTCCGGCACCGTCACCACGGACTTCATGAAGATGGTCGGCTTCCCGCAGATGAGCATCAACGGCTCATCGACGACGACCTGGGGCTCGACGCGCATGCGTGTCGCCATGGCGCTCGACGTGACTGGATCGATGAACGACGATGGCAAACTGGCGGCCATGAAGACCGCAGCACAGAACCTCATCGATACATTAAGCTCAGCATCGCGGATGACGGAGGACGTTTATATTTCGATCATTCCGTTCGCGCAGATGGTGAATGTCGGCGTCTCGAACAAGAATGCAAGCTGGCTCCGTTGGGACCAACTCGGCACCTGCAACAACAACAACTTTTCAATGTCGCCGGAGACCTGCCAAGCCTACGCTAAGAAATATCCTTATCTTGGTACCAAGTGGACATACGCAACCAACAAGAATTCCTGGAAAGGTTGCGTTGAAGATCGTGACGAGCCCTATGACACGACGAAGGATGCGCCCACCGGCACTGCAACGAGTTACCCGGCTATGTTTTACGTGCAGCAGGGCAACGATAGCTGCCCGCCAGCGCTGCTGCCGATGACGTCCGCTTATGGCAGCAGCAACGTCCAGACCATCAAAACTATGATCGATGGGCTGAAGGCATCCGGTGGCACCAACCAGATGATCGGTATGGCCTGGGCCTGGACGACGCTACAGGTGGGCACGGATCCCTTCCCTGCTCCTGCAAAAGATGCCGACTACAAGTACACTGACGCAATCATTCTGCTGTCCGACGGGCTGAACACCGGCAGTCGCAAGTATGGTGATGGCACTTCTGCCAGTGCTCCGGAACCAAATATTGACGCGCGCCAGCAGATCCTTTGCGATAACATCAAAAGCTCAGGCGCAATGATCTACACGATCCAGGTCAATACCGACGGTGATCCAGACTCCGCAGTCCTGAAATATTGCGCCAGCACGGGCAACTTCTTCGCCACGACCACAGCATCCGGCATTGCGACCGCCTTCACGGCGATCGGTAACTCGCTCAACAAGCTGCGCGTCTCTCGCTAACACATGAAGCTCGCACCAAACAAAAACGCCCGGCCGTTCGGCCGGGCGTTTTTGTTTGGTCATGATGCGCGCGCTCAGGCAGCCGAGGTCATCTTCGCGATAAAGCCTTCGAACGGCTTGCAGGCCTGCTTGGCGAGGTCGGCATAGAGGCCGCCGATCTTCTGCCCTTCGGTGACGAAATTCTCATAGGCCATCCGGGCATAGTCGCCCTGGATCTCGAACGCCTTCTCCATCGACTTGACGGTCGCCAGTTCGGTCACCATCGCATTGCCGTCTTCCATCGACTTCTTCGCATAGTCACCGACCGCCGTCGCGATTGCCTGCGCATTGCTGCCCATCTCCGCCGCCGAAGCCACGGCGCTGGCAAACTGCTCCTGGCCATATTGCTGCAGATCTTCAAACTTGATCATGGACATCCTTTCCCGGATTGCATGGGCGGGCGGAACCGGGTTCCAGCCCGTGAAAGTCAGCCCGCATCTATCCCGCAATGCACAATCCGGTCAAGAAAGGCGTGCAACGCACAATTACCGGCATTTGCCTCGAATTCCGGTATGCGGCGCAAGATTTGCTTAACTGTTTGGCAACCCGGGCGACCTACCTTGATTCCCTGCATTGTTGCGTAATGGCCGCGAGGCCAAAAAACTGCGTGAGCACATGCTCTTAGCCAGAATGGCGAGATCAAATTGCCTTCCGTCGAGAGCGCGCTCAGGCCGACCACAAACTGAGACGAACCTCCGGGGTGCCGGGCATAATTTAGCCTCACCGGCGGGGGAATGAGACCGATCTGACGGGGAAGTCCATGCTTCGCACAACGTTTGCTTCGTCGCGCACCCTTCGTGTGTGCGTACTGGGGCTTGTCACCATCGGCATTGCCGTCGCCTTCACGGTCGATACGGCGGATGCCCGCCGGCGGCACAAGGGCAAGGCGAAGAGCCACGTCACCCGCGTCTCCAGCTACAACCCCGCTTTCGCTTCCATCATCGTCGATGGCAATTCCGGCGCCGTCCTGCAATCGACCAATCCGGACGCGCTGCGCCATCCGGCCTCGCTCACCAAGATCATGACGCTGTACATGCTGTTCGAGAAGCTCGAACAGGGCAAGATTTCGCTCGATAGCCAGATGCCGGTCTCGCAGCACGCTTCGGAGCAATCGCCAACCAAGCTTGGCCTGCGGCCCGGCCAGACGCTTCGCGTCGAGGACGCCATCAAGGGTCTCGTCACCCGTTCGGCCAATGACGCCGCCGTCGTGATCGCCGAAGCGATCGCCGGCGATGAAGACGATTTCGCCAAGCTGATGACCCGCAAGGCCCGCGCGCTCGGCATGAGCCGCACCGTCTATCGCAACGCCTCAGGCCTGCCCGACGATGCGCAGGTCACCACCGCCCGCGACCAGTCGGTGCTCGGCCGCGCCATTCAGGATCGCTTCCCGCGCTACTATCGCTACTTCGCCACGGCCTCGTTCAATTTCCGTGGCCGCAACATCCGCAACCACAATCGCCTGATCGGCTCGGTAGAAGGCGTGGACGGTATCAAGACCGGCTATACCCGCGCCTCCGGCTTCAACCTCGTCTCCTCGATGAAGCGCGGCAACCGCCACCTTGTCGGCGTGGTGCTCGGCGGCCGCAGCGGCGGCTCGCGCGACGCCGCCATGCGCACGTTGCTCGCCGACAATCTCGAAAAGGGCGCCACCCGCCGTACCGTCGCGGCCATCACCGAGCGCAGTCCGGCGGAAGCTGCCACCGAGGTCGCCGAAGTCGAGGCAAAATCGCGCCCCACCGAAACGAAGCAGGTCAATGGTGCTATCCAGGTCGCCACCGCCACTCCACCTTCAGCGGAGCCTGTTGCCACGCCTGAACCCGCCCCTCGCCCTGCTGCCGCCGCAGCCGTCCCCAGCCGCTCTTTCCTGACCGCCGCAACCGCCGCCGTTCCGCCCGCCGCCGCGCCGATACCGCAGGCCCGCAGGCCCGATACCGGCTCGCTCAATAGCGGCGTGATCCAGTCCGAACCGATTGCGACCATTCCGGGATCCGCCGAGCCGATGAAGCCGGTCCGCGTCCGCACCGTTCAGGTGAAGTCGGGTCAGTACCGTGTCGCCTCGGCGAGCACCGAAACGTCGGCTCCGGCAGCGACCAACACCGTCGCAACCTCGAACGAGCCTCCGGCCCGCTCTCCCGAGACCACCAATTCGCTCTATGCCCGCTCGGAGATGCCGCGCCAGCCGGCCGGCCACGGCACCGGCAACGGTATCCTCGGCGTGCTGCCGGCCTCCAGCGTCCAGCATGGCGGCATGGCCATGGCCTATGCCGCTCCGCCGGCAGCAGCTCCGGCCCCTGCCCCACAGGCCGTGCAGCAGGCCGGCTCGATCAAGCCCGCCACGGCGCATTCCGGCTGGATCATTCAGGTCGGCGCGCTCAGCAGCGAGAGCGAAGCCCAGACCCGGCTCGACGCCGCCCGCGACAGTGCGCGCGGCGCGCTCGGCAAGGCCGATCCTTTCACCGAGACCGTCGGTAACGGCTCGCGCAAGCTCTACCGCGCCCGCTTCGCCGGCCTGGACCGCGATCAGGCGGAGGCCGCGTGCAAGACGCTGAAGCGCTCGGACATTCCCTGCATCACCATCAGGAACTGATCGCCGCCAACGTCTGCGCGACACACAAACGGCCGGGACGATGTCCCGGCCGTTTTTCGTTTCACGGTAAATAAATCCTGCCGCGGGCAACCTCTCGTCAAGAAATCCGCACTACAAAAACAGACGGGAAATGATCGATCACGCCGAACAACGGCGGACGACGGGGCGTCCCACAGAGAACGGAAGCACTCGCAGTCAGTGGCGTAAAGCGTTCTGGAGTTAGCTGCGATGCGTGCGAAGCAGAGTATCCTTGGCCTCGTTGACCCGAGCCGCCAGATACGTCGAGCCCCCTTGGTCGGGATGCAATTTCTTCATCAGGGATCGATGCGCCCGGCTGATCTCATCGCGCCCCGCCCCCGGCTTCACGCCAAGGATCTGATAGGCCTCCTCGTCCGACATTTTGCCCGGCGCCGCGCGCCCGCCATTCCGCCCTGCCGCATTGCCCTGCGCGTGCTGACGCCAGCCGGGAAACCGGCGGTCAAGCTCAGCTTCGGCCAGCCCGCCGCCGAACGGCGCCCAGCCCAGCAGGCCAGCGCCAAATAATCCGATCGGAATGGCGACCCACAACTCGCCTCGCAACCCGGTGAAGGCTGCCGCCGCCAGGCACAGCACGCCGCCTGCAACTTTCACAGCCCGAGCCAACAGCGCCGGGTTTGCCGTCCGCAGCAGCTGCAGCAGCATGTAAAGAACGAAAACGGCGACGGCGCCGGCAATCAGTGTGGCCATGCCGCGATCATTAGTCGGTTGTGGACGGGCTTGGAAGCGCGTGTAGGACCAGCTGACGTCGCATGCCGCCGCAGCGGATTACGCGGCAGCGCCGCTCAGTTCACGCTGGGCGTGTACTGGGCGAGCTTGCCGGGATCGGTCACCATGCTCTGCTGGGCGGGAGCCGGCCTGCCGGGCTTGTCCAGGATCTGAGGCTTCCCTTTCACAGGCGACAGCTTGCTGTCATCGTCGAGGAACTTCGACAGCAGCCCCTGGATCTTCTCCTTCAGCGCTTCCGGACCGCGATCGCTCATATCCGTATGCTGCGCGCCTGTGTTGACGACGGTGATGCCGGCCTTCTCGCACACATCGTCATCGGGCACGACACCGGGATCGGGCTTGAACACCGCGTCGTGCGACCGGAACGACAGGATCTTGAACTTGCCGTCGGTCATGAACGGCACACGCAGGTTATCCAGCGTCACGACCTTCTTGACCTCGTCCGGATACTCCCGGGCGAAGAACATGGAAATGTCGCCGCCGTTGGAATGACCGACAAGGGTCAGGTGGTCGTAGTCGGAATTGGGCTGAATCTTCTTCAGCTCCTTGACCGCGAATTTGATGTTCTCGACACCGCGCTCATAGACCGGCAGACGGCCCACATACAATTCGCCCACATTGGTGACGAGCGGCGCATCGGTCGCCAGATCGTGCTGAATGCTCACGGCCATGTAGCCGCGTGCAGCAAACACGTTTGCGAGGAACGAGTACTCCGTGAACTTGACGGTGTTGCCGTGATTGAGGATCGCGACCGGCAACGTGATCATGCCGGCATTCGCCTGCATTTCCTTGTCGCGGCGAACGGCGATATCCACCTGCACGGGACGATTACGTTCCTTGTCCATGAACGTCAGCGTCTCATGACGGATCGCCCACTTGCTCGCGGTGAAATACGCGACAGTGGTCAGTACGCAAACCGAAAGCAGGATCAGTAATCCGCGTTTCATGTTCGGTCCCTCGGCGGGCTTCGCCGGTCCAGGCTGCGATGATTGTGATCGGTGGATGACAATGACCGCTGCTTGAACAGCATATATGTCACAGCGCTGTGACAGGAAGGCTAAATGTTGTGACTCACGCGCCGTAACATTGTGCGCCGCATCCTTTTCTTGTGCAGTTGCGAATAAATCCACGGCTGAATTCAGCGAACTTGAGCCGTTTCCGCAAGGGAACGAGGTTTCAAATGCGCCGGGAATACGACGACAAATCAACTGTCGAAGGCACCGCGCGTTCCGCGCTTCCTCCTTATGTTACCGGTGAAATCGGCGTAACAAGTCGCTTCGCTCGAAGGCGAACAATAATTTCAATGACTTGCGGTACGGGCCGATCAATTGTCGACGATGTCGTGAAGCTCCAGGGCCTTGTCGGCCTGCGCGGCCCATTCAGCCCGATTGGCGGCACGGCGGCGCCCCCGCTCGTCGAGCGGCAGTTTGAGCTTGCGGAGCAACTCCACCACCTCTTCGCGCGCGGTAACATGACCCATGCTCGGACGACGACCGAGAGTCGCCTCATTGAGATCATCGAGGGCGGTCAGGCCACGCGGGAAGAACTCGCGATACATCACGCGCTCGGCCAGCCCGTCCACCGGGCGAAAGCCGAGTCGAAAGGCGAGCTCATCGAGCACACCCGCGACCAGCATCTTGTTGTGCGAACCGATCATGGAGAGGCGATTGCGTACCACGATCCAGTCGGTGGTGGAGCCGTCATGCTGGCGGCGCTTGCGCCTGGAATCGCGCGCCATCTCGGCGTAATGGCTTTCGCCGGTGACTGTGTAGTTCGTGGGATCGATCGTACCGAGCACATCGAAATCGAGAAAACTGTCATTGATCGGCGTGACCAGCGTGTCCGCCATCGAATGCGCCAGCCGCATCAGGAAAGTGTCGCTGCCCGGCGTATCGATGACAATGAAGTCATGACTGCGTTCCACTGCGGCCATCGCCTGCGCAAACTGTTCGAGCTCGAAGGACTCGTTGTCCGCAATCTGCATGCTCTCGCCGAGTTGCAGGCAATGATGCTCCGGCACTTCGAGCGCCAGGTTCGCACGCTCTGCCCAGGCGCAGCGGTTGGTGATGTAGCGGGTAAAACTCTGCTGGCGACAATCGAGATCGATGGTGGCGACGCGTTGGCCCGCCTTGAGCAGGGCCACGGCGATATGCAGCGCGGTCGTGGACTTGCCCGACCCGCCCTTCTCGTTGCCGAGCACGATGACATGCGCCGTACCGGACTGCTGTGCGCTCCGCATCAACATCGTTCGCGATCCCTCGGGACCGTTTCCGATCCCTGCGATCATCTTCAAAGGCACGGTCGGACAACGGTCAAGAAAAATACGAACCTTGCGCGAGCCAGGTCCCTCGCCAACGCTTTTAATGATGAATCCGCCGCGGGATCGTAGCATCGGAGCACCACAGCGAAGGCTTGGCGCACCTATGCGCGCTTTGCTAAGCAGGCGCGCACGCATTCCACGCCGCCAACGACAACGAGCCAACATGCCCCGCCGCGCCCCCCAAATCGCCCGCACCCTCCCTGCCCTTCGCCGCGCCACGGACGGCCTGCGCGCACGCAAGGCGACCATCGGCATGGTGCCCACCATGGGCGCATTGCATGACGGTCATATCTCGCTGGTGCGCCTCGCCCAGCGCCGCTGCGACAAGGTTGTGGTGTCGATCTTCGTGAACCCGACCCAGTTCGCCCCCACCGAGGACTTCGGCGCCTATCCGCGTACCTGGAAGAGCGACCTTGCGAAACTGACCGAGGCCGGCGCCGATCTGGTTTGGAATCCCGACGCCAAGGTCATGTATCCCGAGGGTTTTGCGACCAGGATCGTCACCGAGGGACCGGCCACCGCAGGTCTCGAAGATCGCTTCCGCCCGCATTTCTTCGGCGGCGTCGCCACCGTGGTCGGCAAGCTGTTCACCCAGGTGCGGCCCGACATGGCGTTCTTCGGCGAGAAGGATTTCCAGCAATTGAAGGTGGTGACGCGGATGGCGCGGGATCTCGATCTCGGCGTCAAGGTGATCGGTGCCACCACCGTGCGCGAACGCGACGGTCTCGCGATGTCGTCGCGCAATGTCTACCTGTCCCCCGACGATCGCGCGACCGCGCCGGTGCTGTACAAGGCCATGAAGGAAACCGCGAAGCGGTTGAAGGCCGGCGATGACGTCGCGAGCGCGCTTGCCGGTGGCGCCGCAATGATCGCCGATGCCGGCTTCGTGCTGGACTATTTCGAAGCGCGGCATGCGGAAACGCTGGCACCGGTCGCGTCCATGAAAGACGGCCCGGTACGGCTGCTTGTCGCCGCGAAACTCGGCAAGACGCGGCTGATCGATAATATCGGAGTGTAGCACGAGAACGTAGGGCGGATGAGCGAAGCGTAATCCGCCGCGGAGTTTCAGCTATGCACTCGGCCGGCGGATTACGGCTTCGCCTCATCCGCCCTACGGCAAAGTTACTCCGCCGCGATCTGCCGGGGCACCGGCGGCGGGTTGACCAGATCCTTTGCTAGCGCTGCATAACGCGTCTGCGCGGCCTCCACTGCAGCTTCCTTCACCGGGCCATAGCCGCGGATCGTATCGGGGAGCGACAGCAGCTCCACCGCGATCTCGACATTCGCCGGCGACAGCAGACCCAGCACCGTCGCGATATCCTTCTCGTAGCCGGCGATCAGATCGCGCTCCATCTTGCGGTCGGCGCTGTAGCCGAACACATCGAGCGCCGTGCCGCGAAGGCCGCGTGCGCTTGCCAGCAGCTTGAACAACGGCATCATCCATGCGCCGAAGGCACGCTTCTTCGGTCGACCCGAGGCATCGACGCCGGGCAGGATCGGCGGCGCGAGATTGAAGTTGATCTTGAAATCGCCCTCGAACTGCTCGCGGAGCTGCTTCTCGAAGCGGCCGTCGGTATAGAGCCGCGCCACTTCGTATTCGTCCTTGTATGCGAGCAGTTTTGCGTAGTTGATCGCCACCGCGCGCGGTAGCGCGTCGTCATAGCCACCATGCGAGGCCGCGTTGCGGACACGGTCCACCGTGGCGCGATAACGCTCGGCGAGCTTCACGTTCTGATAGTCGGTCAGCATGGCGGTGCGATGGGCGATGATCTCGTCCAGCGTCATCTCGTCCTGCGTCTTCGGCGCAGTGACCCCATCGCTGCCCTTGAGCATCGATGCCAGGCGCTCCGGATCGGCGGCGGCCAGACGCCCGAGCTGGAAGGCCAGCATGTTCATCTTGATCGAGACGCCATTGAGTTCGATCGCCTGTTCGATGGAGGCGCGCTGCACCGGCAGCAGGCCTTGCTGATAAGCATAGCCCATCATCATCATATTGGTGGCGATGCTGTCGCCGAGCAGACCTTCCGCGGCCTTGGTGAAATCGAGGAACGTCGATGTCTTGCGCAGCGCCATCGACAGCACGTCATTGACGCGGCCGCGCTGGAAATTGAAATCGCGATTGCGAACGAAATCGGCGATCGGAATGAGATGCGTGTTGACGATGCCGGTGGTGCGCTCGCCCTCGCAGAGCGAGATGGTTTCCTTGGCGATGGCCACCACCTCATCGGCCGCGATCAGGAGGTCCGCCGTCCCGGTGACGATGCGCGAGCATGTCACCTCCGCGGTGTCATTCGACAGCCGCACATGGCTGAGCACCGCGCCACCCTTCTGCGCGAGGCCGGACATGTCGAGGATCATCGAGGCCTTGCCCTCGATATGCGCGGCCATGCCGAGCAGCGCGCCGATCGTCAGCACGCCGGTGCCGCCGACGCCGCCCACCGCGATGTTGTAGGGACGGTCCAGCGTCGGCCGTGAGGCCGGTTCAGGGATTTCGCCGATATTGCCGAGCTCCACCGGCGCCTTGCGCTTCAGCTTGCCGCCATCGACCGTGACGAAGGACGGGCAAAAGCCCTTGAGGCAGGAATAATCCTTGTTGCAGCTCGACTGATTGATGGTGCGCTTGCGGCCGAGTTCGGTTTCCAGCGGCTCCACCGAGATGCAGTTCGACTGCACCGAACAGTCGCCGCAGCCTTCGCAGACCGCGGGATTGATGATCACGCGGCGCTGCGGGTCTTCCAGAATACCCTTCTTGCGGCGGCGACGCTTCTCGGCGGCGCAGGTCTGCACGAAGACGATGGCCGAGCAGCCCGCGATCTCGCGGCATTCCTTCATCACGCGATCGAGCTCGTCGCGATGCGCGAGCCTGGTGCCGGGCGCGATGCTGCTCGCCGGATAGGCGTCCGGATTCTCCGACACGAGATAGATCGCGCGGATGCCTTCGGAGTGCAGCTGGAAGGTGATCTGCTGCGGCGAGAGTTCGCCGTCATGCTTCTGGCCTCCAGTCATGGCGACGGCGTCGTTATAGAGGATCTTGTAGGTGATGTTCGCCTTCGAGGCGATCGACTGCCGGATCGCCAGCGAACCGGAGTGGAAGTAAGTGCCGTCGCCGAGATTGGCGAAGATATGCTTTTCCTTGGTGAAGGGCGCGATACCGGTCCACGGCACGCCCTCGCCGCCCATATGGGTGAAGGTCTCGGTCGAGCGGTCCATCCACAACGACATGAAGTGACAGCCGATGCCGGCCATGGCGCGCGAGCCTTCCGGCACCTTGGTCGACGTATTGTGCGGGCAGCCCGAGCAGAAGTACGGCGTGCGCGTGATCGGCACGACGTTCTGCACCTGCGAGGCTTCGCGGCCGTGAAACCAGTCCGCCTTGGCGCGCAGCAATGCGGCGATCTCGGGATCGATCTCCATCGCCAACAGCCGATCGACCATCGAGGTCGCCAGCTTGGCGACACTCAGCTCCTCCGCGAAAGGCAGGAAGCGCTGGTCATGGGAGTCCATCTTGCCGACGATGCGCGGACGCACGTCGTCACGCCAGTTGAACAGCTCCTGCTTGACCTGGTTCTCGACGATCTCGCGGCGTTCCTCGACGATGAAAATCTCCTCGAGACCCACCGCGAATTTGCGCACGCCTTCCGGCTCCAGCGGCCACGGCATGCCGATCTTGTACAGCCGCAGCCCGATCTTCGCGGCGACCTGTTCGGTGATCCCCAGCTCGCGTAGCGCCTGCCGCACGTCCTCGTAGCTCTTGCCCGAGGCCATGATGCCGAAGCGCGCATTCGGGCTATCGATGGTGACGCGGTTGATATTGTTGGCGCGCGCAAAGGCGATCGCAGCAAAGCCCTTGTAGTCCTGCAGGCGGCGGTCCTGCGCATAACGGTCGTCGGGCCAGCGCAGATTGAGACCACCGGGCGGCATCTCGAAATCCGTCGGAATCTTGAAAGGCGTCATCTCATCGTTGAGGTTAATCTCCGCGGTGGTCTCCACCGTCTCGGTGATCACCTTCATGCCGACCCAGCAGCCGGAATAGCGCGACATGGCGATGCCCAAGAGGCCCATGTCGATGATCTCGTGGATCGACGACGGATAGAGATAGGGCATCAGCGCCGAGATGAAGGCGTGGTCGGACTGATGCGGCACCGTCGATGATTTCGCGCCGTGATCGTCGCCGGCAAGACAGAGAACGCCGCCATGTTTGGCGGAGCCCGCCGCATTGCCATGGCGGAACACGTCGCCGCAGCGATCGACACCGGGGCCCTTGCCGTACCAGATGCCGGTGATGCCGTCATAACTGGCGCCGGGCGAGAGATTGAGCTGCTGCGTGCCCCAGATCGCGGTGGCGGCGAGATCCTCGTTCACGCCGGGCTGAAACTTGATGCCGTACTGGTCGAGATGTTTTCGCGCAGCCATCAGTTGCTGGTCGTAGCCGCCGAGCGGCGAGCCACGATAGCCGGTGACGAAAGCCGAGGTATTGAGCCCCGCCGCACGGTCCCTGCGGACCTGCGCCATGGGCAGCCGGACCAGCGCCTGGATGCCGGTGAGGAAGATATGACCGGAGCCTTGGGTGTATTTCTGATCGAGACTGATCGGGCCTTGATTGATTCCCATTCCACCCTCATTCGTCGCCCGCATCGTTCCGGCAGGCGTGCTCGCGCAGTTTTATGTGGGGTCGTTCGACTCCCTTAGAAATAGTCTACGTTGAATTGAAAACCGGGCGCACCACAAATGTGCGGAGCGCACGACCGCCATCCAAAAACGCAACTTCATGATGTGAAGGAGCTATTTACCCGTCACGTTATGTCGCGCAGGATGGCTGCGGCGAAACGAGATGGCGCGGACTGTGCACTGCAGCAAGAGCATCCGCGTAGGATGGGAAGAGCAGAGCCGCCATCGCGCCGGAGCGAAACCCATCGGCAATTCTATTCCGGAAAAATCTCGCCGATGACCTTGATGAGATCGGCCTCGCGGAACGGCTTGCGCAAATAGGCCCGGAAACGCCCGGCGCGATCGCGGACGACGTTCTCGAGCAGCGAGGTCATCACCACGACCGGGATCTGCCTCAGCCGCTCATCCTGGCGCATGGCCGCGATCAGCCCCGCCCCGTCGATGAACGGCATCATGAAATCCGTGAGTACGAGGTCAGGTGTCTCGCGATGCAGGATGTCGAGTGCCTCGCGGCCGTTGCCTGCGACCAGCACATTGAAAGCGCTCTCGCTCAACAGAACTTCGAGCCAGTCGGCGATCGCCCATTCGTCCTCGACAATCAGGACCGTACGCACCTCTAGTCTCCGGTCAATTTGAGGTCTGCCGCCGGCGTCGGCTGCGGCCCCTGACTGGAGATATCGCGAAGGATGCGTTCGGCTCTTTCATAGTTGTCGTCCAGCACGATGCCGCTCTCGTGGATTTCAAAACGGCGCATCCGCATGTCTGTCCGGCGGTCGCGCGACTTGAGGATCGTCATCAGACGATGATTTTCCGAACGCAGCGCTGCAAGATGCAGCGCGATGATGTTCTCGGCCACCGCGGAGAGACCGGTCTGATTGACGCCCTTGAGCGGTTGCCCGGGAGTCATGCCCGCGTGATCGGTCTCGGCCGTTGCCAGTGTGGTAACACCGAGGGCGCGCAACTCGTTGCACAGCGCTGACAAAAAAGAGCCCATGCGGTGCTTTTCGTCGGTCAGTTTCGAGAACCCCTCGATGCCGTCGATCACTAGACGGCGCACGCCGTTCTCACGGATGTTCCCGAGCAGTTCGGTGGCGACCTCGTCGAGCACGGCTTCCGTCTGCGGACGCCACATCAGGCTGATATGATCTGAAAGCGCGACCTTGAGGCTCTTCGCCTTCACCCGCAGCGCCATGGGATTTTCATGGAAGCCGAAAAACAGCGCCGGCTCGCCTGCGGGGCCGCCAGTGAGGAACTGCAAGCCCGCCGTGGTCTTACCGGAGCCGGACGGCCCCAGCACCACCGTCACCGAATGCGTATCGATCCCGCCACCGAACATCTTGTCGAGGCCGGGAATTCCGATCGGAACGATCGGCCCGTCAGCGCTGTCCCAGACACTCGGCGTCTCCAGCAGCGCCTCGATGCGAGGATAGATCGCATGGCCGGCATCGGTGATCCGATAGGCGTGCTTGCCGCCCATGAACCAGCCACCGCGCAGCTTGTGGACCTGGATCGAACGCTCGGCCCGCCGGCCATGCAGCGAGGACTGCAGTTCGATCAGCCCGTCCACCATCGTGTGCTCAGGCGGATGCGCATCGGCGTCGAAGGCGCTGGTGAGCAGGAACATGGTGCAATTGCTGAATCCCGCCTGCGTCTGCAACTCATGGATGAACTTCTTCAGCTCGAGTTCAGTCCGCGCCTTCTCATGCACCGTGATCAGGCCGTCGAGCACGAGGAAGCTGGCATTTCGCGTCCGGACCTCGCGGCGGACGACGTCGAGCAGTCCACGCAGCCCGCCATCCTCCAGCGTCTTGAAGGCCCCGACATAGGACATCCGGTCCGGAATCGCATTTTCGTCGAAGAACTTCATGCGCCGCATATGCCCGATCATGCGGGCATGGCTTTCTGCAAGCAGCGTAATGTACAGCGCGCTACGGCCCTGAGCCGCCTGCGCGAAGCAGATCTGGTTGCCGAGAATCGTCTTTCCGGCGCCGGGTGCGCCCTGAATGATGTAGATTCCGCCGTCGAAAACACCCCCACCCAGAATCGTATCCAGACCGGCAATGCCGGTCGCGACCCGGCCGTTATCAGCACTCATCCCGTCACTGCCCCTGAGTTCTCACCGAAAACGGTGAGATGCTAAAACGCGGACGGATGCAATCGGTTCCAACGCTTTTGCAGAAATGTTTGAGGAGAGAGCAACTCACTCCCCCTGCAACCGGAACATCCGGCGGGATCGGCCATTGGAATTACGGCACCCGGAGAGGAGGATGGAATGACCCAGCTTTCCAATGTCCAGATGGAGCCTGCCGGCTTTGCGAACCGCACAGCGGCGCCGCATCCGGAGAAATATCATCCGCGCTGCGGGGAAGAGCATCGGCACAAGCCAGGCAAGGCCATCATCGGGATTGCCCTGCTGATCGTGCTGAGTGTCTTGCTCTACGCATTCACAGGCCACGCGACCGAACTGCCGGCGAACAACGGCCTGCAGACCATCTCTGACAAGTGATAAAAGCCGTCAGGCCTCGACAGTGGCGGGATCGGACACGTCGGCCGCGAGGTCGGATGAGACGAGCCGAAGCTGCCGCCCGTGCGGGACCATCGACGGCACGATTCCGAAATGATCCGTCAGCGGCCTGTCGATCCGCCGAACCGCGGAACCACGCGACATCACCGGAGCGCTTCTGCGGACTTCCCGATTCTCGGAACGAGAACCACGCACGTCGTTCCAGCGCACGGCACGTTCGATCAGCGGCGCAGGATGGCTCGCCAAAGGACGCGCCAGGCGCCAGAACATTTGCACCAGCGCTGCATAGGTCATCTCTTCCAGTTGACCGACGCTGGCGCCCGACGGAACAGCGAACACATCGACCTCGACGATCGGTCCAGTCTCGGCGCGCTCGGTCACGCGATGCAGCGTGCATCCGAAATCGGGCGCCCCGTCATCGATCGCGTCTTGCACCGGCGCGTCGCCGGGATAGTGCGGCGAGCCCGGATGAAAATTGTAGGCGCCATAACCCAGCTGAGCCACGACTGCAGCCGGCACTTTCACGCTCCCCGCGAAAGAAACCAGTCGCGCGCCGGGTAGCCATTCTGCTTCGATCGCAGCGAGATCTGCAGCGGTGAACACCGGCAGCACGTTCAGCGATGGATTGTAGCTACGAAGGAGTGTGGCAAAGACTGAATGTTCGGCAGGGCCTGAGAGAAGAATGAGAGTATCGAACATGTCAGGCGCCAGTCTGCGAATCGGAGTTCCCGAAGATTCGCAGTCAGGTCTTAACAACTGATGATCGTACCGCGCCGCTGCGAAGGAGTGCGACGCAACAGCGCTGACATCGTGGCCGACCGCCGGAACATGCGCCGTTCCGAGCGGTTGTCCTCGCTGCAAAAGGAGGAATCGACATGGCAAATTTGCATGATCCGACCGATCCCCGGCACACCGGACAAATCCATGAAGATCCACGTGACAACGCCCGCCTCGACAGCGAGTTGCAGGCTGATCCGGAATTGCAGGAAGGCCGTGCCTCCGGCGGACGGGTGCTCGCTTACGGCGCTGCCGTGCTGGTGTTGCTGGGCATCGTCTTCTACGGCTTGAACAACAATTCGATGAATCCGAACGAGGCAGCGAAAACGGCCTCGCAATCGACGCCGGCCACGCAGGATAACGCAGCGAAGGCGCCCGCTCCGACTAACAATATCGCCGACTCCAACACCAGGCCGCCGGTGGCGCCGGGTGTTCGCGACGTGACGCCGACCAAAGAGAACCAGGGTGTGACGACCGGCTCCGCGCCGGCTCGCTCGCAGGGACCGCAATCCGGCCCGACCGGGACCGAGGTCGATAGCTCCAAGGGCGGCGCAGCGAAATAACGCTGCGCATGGGCAGGCAAGGCAGCGGCCACCGTTCGCGTCCGCCGCTTTGCCGCGCCTGTATTCCGCAGATCGGCAAATCGTGATGTCGATGTGATTTTACTTCGAACGCCACTTCGCCGAGACCGGGACCCTCGTCGCCAAACAGGACCCGTTCATGAAACCCCTGCTGCTTCTCGCATCGCTCGCCGTTTTATCCCTTGCACCGAACGATGCGAGCTATGCGGCGGAGCGCGAACCTTATGGCATCGGCCTCGAAGGCTTCCAGTATCCCTACCCCGTCCAGATGCTGCCGCTGACAAACGACGGCGAGCAGCTGCGCATGGCCTATATGGATGTGCCGTCGCAAAAACCTAACGGCCGTACGGTGGTCCTGCTGCACGGCCGCAATTTTCCATCGAGCTATTGGGCGCCGGTGATCCGTACGCTGACCGATGCCGGCTACCGCGTCGTGGTGCCGGATCAGATCGGCTTCGGCAAATCCTCGAAACCGTCCGGCGAATTGCACTTCGACACCCTCGCCCGCAACACCATCACCCTGATGGATCATCTCGGCATCGCCAAATTCGATGTCGTCGCCCATTCGCTCGGCGGCATGTTGAGCGTCCGCATCGCCCGTGCCTATCCCGACCGCATCGATCATCTGGTGCTGGCCGCGCCCATCGGCCTCGAGGACTATCGCCTCTATGTGCCGCCGACGCCGACCGAAAAGATCGTCGAGACCGAGGACAAGCTCACGGCCGAAGGTTATCGCAAGCAGCTCGAGACGAATTATGCGCTCAAGCTTCCGCCCGAGCAGGTGACGCCGTTCATCGACGCCCGCTTCAACATCAAGGGCTCATCCGATTATCCGCGCTGGCTGCGCGCCTTCGTCAGCTCGGCGCAGATGATCTATCGGGAGCCGGTGGCGCATGAGATTCCGCTGATCGGTCTGCCGACGCTGTTCATCATGGGCGCCGACGATCACAACGCGCCAGGCAAACCCAATGCACCGGAAGCATTGCGGCCGAAAATGGGACAGAACGCCGATCTGGCGAAGGCACTGGCCGCGAAGATGCCGAATGCGAAGGCGGAAGTGCTGCCCAATGCCGGGCATCTGGTTTTCCTGGACGCTCCCGCCAAATTCGACGAGCTGATGCTGGGCTTCCTCGCCACGAAGCCGTGACACCCTCGCGGCTTCACGTTGATTTCGACACAGCATCCGTTCCGGCCGTTACCGGATGATACACGAACCCCGCCTCCCCGGCGGGTTCGGTTTGTGCATCAATGATCGTCGCGCTCGAACACGAATTTCGGCATTTCCCATTTCAACCGGATCGCAAGCAGGCGGAACACGAAGCCGACCACAACGGCCGCGGCGATCACCACGTCGGGGCTGAGACCGTATTTGATGCCGCCGATATAGAGCAGCCCGGTGACGATGGAGACACTGGCATAGAGCTCGGCGCGAAACAGCAGCGGCACGTCGTTGCAAAGCACGTCGCGGATCACGCCGCCGACGCAGCCGGTGATCATTCCCGCCACGACCACAATGAGGAACGGCTGATCCATGCTCATGGCGACATTGCAGCCCATGATGGTGAACACCACGAGGCCGATGGCGTCGAGCACCAGGAAGATGCCGTGGAAGCGATGCACGAACTGCGCAAGCCCGATGGTCGCGAGCGCCGCGCCACCGGTGAGCAGCAACAGATACGGGCTCTTCACCCACCACAGCGGATAGTGCCCGAGCAGCACGTCGCGCACCGAACCGCCGCCGAGAGCGGTGACACAGCCGAGCATGGCGACGCCGAGCCAGTCCATCTTGCGGCGGCCGGCCGCGAGCGCCGCCGTCATCGCTTCGGCAACCAGCGCAATCATTGCAAGGGGAAACAGCAGGGCTTCGGTATGGGGCATGAATCAGCAGCGTTCGAGGACACTGCTGTCTAAAGCATTTCATGCTTTGATTGAAATGTGTCCCGGACGCGGTGCAGCGCGCTTTGCGCTGCTCCGCAGAGCCGGGACCGTTCCAAACGCCGGAGTTCGCAACGGTCCCGGCTCTGCGAAGCGGCACTTGCGGCGAAGCTTCGCTCACCCTCTTGACATAATTCCTAAAGGATAATATACCTCTCCCCGTCCTGTTCACGAGGGGCGCTTCTCGAGGGCGTCTTGAGCGGTGGAGCAGGATACGGTGCCCGCGGCCTTGCCTCGCAAGCAGGACTCGGGAGGCCGGGGGTCACCGTCCCTCCCCAATACGAGGGGGAGCCGATAGGTCGGCTGCGACGGCACAGGCGAACGGCGGAGAAATCCGTCGGGATAAGCGGCTCGGAAACTTGCTGCGGCAAGGAGTAAGGGACGTGCCGGTGTGCGACAGAGCGGTCCTCCAGCCAAAAATCCCGTGATGACGCGCCGAGAGGCGTTGCGCGGTGGGTCGAGGCTGACGTTTCAGCCAAGGCACATCGCGAGGACTACCCGACTTGCGTCTTTCGGCGCGTCATCCCCCTCACCTCTCGAGGGGGAAACCAGGCAAGCCCACCTCGCGCCGCGAACGCGACAAGGACGGCGCGTGCGCGCAAGAATTTTCCGGACGTGGCTGTTTGACATGGTGGACAAGACGCCGATCCATCGGCGCGTGATCAACCGTAGGGCGGATGAGGCGAAGCCGTCATCCGCCGGCCGAGTTCATGGTGGAGACTCCACGGCGGATGACGCGGAGTTTATTATTGGACGCGCTTCGCGCGACCCGTTGGCTCATCCGCCCTCCGTTCCTTACAACGGCATATTGTCGTGCTTCTTCATCGGCACTTCGACATGCTTGTCCTTCAGCATCGCCAGCGCGCGGGCGATGCGCTTGCGGGTGGAGTGCGGCATGATCACGTCGTCGATATAGCCACGCTCGGCTGCGACGAACGGCGACAGGAAGCGGTCTTCGTATTCCTTGGTGCGCGCGGCGATCTTCTCGGCATCGCCGATGTCCTGGCGGAAGATGATTTCCACTGCGCCCTTGGCGCCCATCACGGCGATCTGGGCGGTCGGCCAGGCATAGTTCAGATCGGCGCCGATTTCCTTCGACGCCATCACGTCGAACGCACCGCCATAGGCCTTGCGGGTGATGATCGTAACCAGCGGCACGGTGCACTGGCTGTAGGCGAACAGCAGTTTTGCGCCGTGCTTGATGAGACCGCCGTATTCCTGCGCGGTGCCCGGCAGGAAGCCCGGCACGTCGACGAAGGTGACGATCGGGATATTGAAGGCATCGCAGAAGCGCACGAAGCGCGCCGCCTTGCGGGAGGCATCGCTGTCGAGCACGCCGGCCAGCACCATCGGCTGGTTGGCAACGAAGCCTACGGTTTTGCCGGCGATGCGGCCGAAGCCGGTGACGATGTTCTTCGCAAACGTATCAGCGAGTTCGAAGAAGTCGCCCTCGTCCACGACTTTCAGGATCAGTTCCTTGATGTCGTAGGGCTTGTTCGGATTATCGGGGATCAGCGTATCGAGCGAGTCGTCGGTGCGTTCGATATCGTCGAAGCTCGGCCATTCCGGCACGCCTGCGGTGTTGTTCGACGGCAGGAAGTCGATCAGCCGCCGCATCTGCAGCAGCGTCTCGACATCGTTCTCGAAGGCTCCGTCGGCGATCGAGGATTTCGTCGCATGCACGCTGGCGCCGCCGAGTTCTTCGGCGGTGACCACCTCGTTGGTGACGGTCTTCACCACGTCGGGACCGGTGACGAACATGTAGCTGGTGTTCTTCACCATGAAGATGAAGTCGGTCATGGCGGGCGAATAGACGTCGCCACCGGCGCAAGGCCCCATGATGACGGAAATCTGCGGGATCACGCCCGAGGCCTGCACATTGCGGCGGAAGACGTAGGAATAGCCCGCGAGCGCCGCGACGCCTTCCTGGATGCGCGCGCCACCGGCGTCGTAGAGGCCAATGATCGGCGCCCGCGCCTTCATCGCCATGTCCTGAATCTTGGTGATCTTCAGCGCATGGGTTTCGGACAGCGAGCCGCCGAACACCGTAAAATCCTTGGCGAAGACGAAGATCTTGCGGCCATTGACGGTGCCCCAGCCGGTGACGACGCCGTCGCCGGGCACCTTGGTCTTCTCCATGCCAAATTCCACGGAGCGGTGTTCGACGAACATGTCGAATTCCTCGAAGGATCCCTTGTCCAGCAGAAGCTCGATGCGCTCGCGGGCGGTCAGCTTGCCGCGCTTGTGCTGCGCCTCGATACGCTTTTCGCCGCCACCGAGCTTGGCACCGGCACGGCGCGCTTCGAGGGTATCCAGGATCTCTTTCATGTGCTCCAGCCCGTCAATTCACGTGTTTTCGCCCGCCCTTGCGGCGGGGTTTGGGGGTCGTTCTAGCATGCGGTTTTCGGCCGTGGAAACGCCCATCCGCATGACTGGAAACCTTTGAAAATGCATGGCAACGCCGCCAAACCTGCCTATATCGGGATCAGTCAGGGAGGCCGGCATGGCGAATGTCACGATCGATGAAAACAGCGGTGCTGCCACAGGCGGCGTGCGGGACTTGCTGCGCTGGGAGGGCGTCACTCTCTTTGTCGGCATGACGCTGTTCTACTGGATTTCCGGTGCGCCCTGGCTGCACTATGCGCTGGCCTTCTTCGTGCCGGATCTTGCGTTTCTGGCCTATCTGGCCGGTCCGCGTATCGGTGCCGGGGTTTACAACGCAACCCACGCCACCATCGGACCGTTGCTGCTGGTATTGTTCGGTCTCCTGACGGCCGAGCCTCTGCCGGGGTCGCTCGCCATGATCTGGCTCGCCCATATCGGCTTCGACCGGATGCTCGGCTATGGCCTGAAATACGAAGCCGGCTTCCGCTTCACCCATCTCGGCCGCATCGGCAAGGATGCGGCGGCTGCAACGCCCTCCCCAACCGATCCGGCAACCGGCGATCCGATCAAGACGGCCTAGCGACCGCGCCCCGACAGCCGGAGCACGAAGACCAACACCTCGGCCACCGCTTTATAAAGTTCTTCCGGGATCTCGTCGCCCAGCTCGATATTGGAGAGCGCACCGGCCAGCACCTCGTTCTCCTCGATCGGAATGTCGTGCGCCTTGGCGACTTCGATGATCTTCTCGCCGATGGCGCCGCGCCCCTTGGCAGTGACGCGCGGTGCACCGGTCTTGTCGTAGTGGAGCGCGACGGCGAGCGCGCGTTTGGGCTGCACGGTCATAGCGCCATGTCCAGGAAATGACCGGCCGAAGCAGGCGCGGCCGGCTGCGGAGCGCCCTCGCGCACGACGATATCGCCGGGCTGAAGCTTGGCGCGGATCAACGCCTGGCTCAGTTGCCCGGCCTCCGCCTGCAATTGTTTCGCCGTCGATGGCCGCTCCGCCCACATGCGGACGGAGGTCTTCTCGCCCGTCAGCGACACCACCGCATGAATGGGACCTGTGGGCTCGACATCGAGCGAGAAGCGCGCGCACCAGACTTTTTTGGCAGCCTCCGCCTCGCTGCCCTGGCCGCCGTCGCGCGAAATCTCGAACTGCGCAACAGCCGTGCCGTGCGGCGTGGCGAAAGGGATTTCAAAACTCCAGCGCGGCGTGCCCTGATCCATGCGCTGCGCCACCGCCGCATCGGCACGTTCGGGCAGTGACGCGACCTGATGCAGGGTCTGCCGGGCAATGGCAGCCTCGGTGTCGGCGAGCAAATGATGGACCGTCTCGCCCAGCGGCGCATTCGGTGCGAGCGTCGGCTGCATCACCGGTTGAGGCGTCGGCAATCCGCCGCGCAATGGCGGTGGCGGCACTTGCGAACGCGGCGGCTGCGCATCGACGTAAGGCGCACCCGGTTGCCCTTTCGCAGCCGATGCCTGTAGCAACGCGCTCTCGTCAGGCAGGAGCTTTGCGATGATATCCGAGATTTTGACTCCGGATTGCTGCATGCCACCGCTCGCCATCGCACTTGCCGGCTTTGCGGTGGCCGCCACGACTTGCGGACGGATATCGACCTCGACAGCTTCGTCGGGCGGCGGCGATGTCGGCGACTGCGCGGTATCGCCCTTCACGGCAGCCTTCGGCAGCATCGCCGGCACCAGCGTGGCTGCGGCGGCCTGCGCTTGCGCAGCGGCCGTCATCGGCACCGCCGCGGTCTGCGGTTGCGCCGGGGCAGTCTGTGGCGTGGTCTGCGTCAATGTAGCGGACTTGACACCTGTATCGGGGCTTAGCGCCATCGTCAGCGCCTGTTTGAGTACAACCAATGCCGCCTTCATGTCCGGCATTGCACCCGAGGCCGGAGCGCCCTTCGCAAGCGATGCTTCGAGAAACAGTCCGGAATTCTGAAACGCCGTCTTCAACCCGCCACCTGCGAGTTGCGTATCGAGGGAGGGTCGCTGTGCCAACACCTGCGCAATCGCCTGCTGCAATTTGGGCGGCAGATTCTCCAGTGATGCCGCTGCGCCGAGATTGGCGAACAGCGTCGAGAGACTCGCCTGTTTGGTGACGGCCCCCAATGCGGCCTGCGAGACGGCCACGGCCTCAGGCGCAGTCAATTGCGCCTTGGACGCCGCCAGCGTCGTCATCAGCGTAGCAGAAAGATCGGCTGTCGATGCCAATCCGGCGCCATTCGCAGCCACCTGCTGCGGCAGCACCGCGAGGCGCAGTCCATCGGCGGTCTGCGACACCGCAAGCTGCAATGTCTGTCCAGCCTGTAGGGGCACCTGGGTCTGCACATCGATGGCCTGACCGGCGATGGAGATGCGCGCCTGGTTGCCGGACGAGACTTCGAGCACCCGCGCGGCAACCACGCTGCCAGGCTGAAATGCGATATCGCGCGCCACGCCTTGCGCGGCGACGAGGGACGGAATCGCATTGACGGTAACCGACATGGCTGCACCCGAGTCTGGTGCAGCAACCTAGGTTAAGCGGCGTTAACTTCCGATTAAGCGGTGCCCAGCGCCCGCAGAACGGCGACAGCGCCCTCGAAATCGACCTTACGGGCGGCTCGACGTGCCGCGGCTTCCTCGTCGAGGCCCCATTTCTCCGCGTTCCAGTCTTCGTCCACGAAGGCCGCGGCCCAGACTTCATCGGCGGTGAGCCGGCCGCGCAGAAGGGCCAGCGCAAGCAGGGCCGAGCCGGTGATCGTGGTCACCATATGCAGCGCGGCGACCCGCCATGGATCGCTCGGGAGCGCAGCACGCGCGGCAGCGAGCGCCTGCTCCGGCTGGCTGACATGCATCACACCTTCGGCGAGAATGAAGTGCGCACCAAGCTCTTGGGCTGCCCAGAACAACACCGGGTCCCACGCAGCCGCCTCACGCGCGATCAGCCCATCCGGATGCGACGCGCGGTAGAACAGCAGATCCGAGCCGAAATATTTTGCGATGTCGTCGCGCACCGATGCGACCTGCTCTTCGGTCGAGATCGCATCGAGCACGCTGTTGGCCAGCCGTGTCACCGGCATGCTCAAGGGATCGATGAAGTCCTGCTGCGCATTCCATTCCGCAGCCATCGCGTCAGCGATTGCGCGCGACGGCACAGCGAGCGCATTGCGCGACGGCGTGCGCACTGTCTTGTCGTCGAGCGTGATGGCATGACCGTCATCGCCCGCGCTGACACCGACCTTGGTATAGAAACGCTTGCGACGCGCCGCGCCCGCGGTCTTCTCCCGCGATTCCTGCACGGTGAAGCCGGGCTTGCCATAGACGTCGTCGAACAATTCACGCATCGGTCATCTCGATCCAGTTACCGGGCCGTAGTTTACGCGATGCCGACGCGATGCGCGAGACCGTCAGCGATTGGCGCAGGCCCGTGAATACGCCGCCCGATCATTCGGACCGAGCCCTGCGGCTGCACCATCCTGCAGGCAGGTTGTGATGCGGTCGCTGAAGGATGGCCGCGACTGCGGCACGTAATTTTGCCGCGGCAGATCGTCCATCTTCGGCACGACGGGCACCTCGATCTTCGGCGGCGGCGGCGCGGGTGGCGGCGGCACCGTCAGCGCGCTGCTGCCGGGCGGGAGCAGCTGCGCGAACACAGGCGCAGCGCCCAGCGTCAGGAGCGCAATCAGGGCCAAACATGTATGTAGTCGAAACATGCGGTTCATATCGTCACGGTCTCCAGCGCGCTCAAGGGGGTCTGAATCAACGCCGCAGGATGTGATCCGTTGCAACGCGCCGGTGCTCCCAGCCCTCGCGCTCTAGCTCGGGGCGGTCGTCCTCGGTCTCGGGATAGCCGATGCAGAAATAGCCGATCAGCCGCCAGTCGCGGGGAACGTCGAGCGCTTCGGCAACGGCAGCGGGATCGAGGATCGACACCCAGCCCATGCCGATGCCTTCCGCCCGCGCTGCCAGCCACATGGTGGTCACCGCGGTCACCACCGAATACTCGGCCATCTCCGGCATGGTGCGTCGCCCGACCCCGTGCCCGACCTCGGTACCGCGATCCGCGAACACCGCGAGATGTCCCGGCGCTTCACGCAGACCCGCAAGCTTCAGCCGCGCATAGAGCTGCGCGCGTTCGCCGTGATAGGCACCCAGTGCTTCGGCATTGCAGGTCGAAAAGTTTTTCTGCACGGCCTGGCGCCGCACGGGATCATCGACGATGACAAAGCGCCATGGTTGGCTGAGCCCCACCGATGGTGCCAGACATGCCGTTTCGATCAGCCGCTCCAACGCGCCCTCGGGCAACGGCTCGCTGCGAAACCGCCGGACGTCGCGGCGCCACGCAAAAAGGTCGTGCAAGTGGGCGCGAAACTGATCGTCGAAGGCCGGCAATGCCCTAGTCTTCCGGCGCGTTTTCGATCGGGTCGAACCGATCGTGATCGAGCGCGAGGAGATTCCATGATTGCAGCATATGCGGCGGCAGCGGCGCGGTCGCATCGATCACCCCGCCACGCGGATGCGGGATGACGATACGACGTGCGAGCAGATGCAGGCGGTTCTGCAGACCGCCGGGCAACTGCCAGTTCTCGATATTGAAATATTTGGGATCGCCGACGATAGCGTGGCCAATATGCGCCATGTGCGCACGGAGTTGATGGGTCCGTCCGGTCACTGGCTTCAGCGACACCCAGGAAAGCTTCTGGCCGGACGTTTCGACCACCGCATAATACGTGACCGCGTGGCTCGCGCCCTCGTCGCCATGTTTGGCGACGCGCATGATCGTATCTTCCTCATTCTCTTCCTTGGCGAGATAGGTCGAGATACGTCCCTGCTTCGGTTTCGGCACTCCCGCCACCAGTGCCCAATACATCTTTCGCGCCGAACGCTCACGAAAAGCGCCGGTGAGGAAGGACGCGGCGAAGCGCGTCTTGGCAATCAGCAAACAGCCCGACGTTTCCCTGTCGAGACGGTGAACGAGGCGCGGCTTCTGTCCCTTGGAGTCGCGCATCACCTCCAGCATCATGTCCACGTGGCGCGTCATGCCCGAACCGCCCTGCACGGCAAGGCCGGCCGGCTTGTTCAGCACCAGCACGTCGGGATCTTCGTAGATCGTCATCTCCTTGAGCGCGTCGAGCGTTTTTTGCGCGGCTTCTGAGAGAACCCCGCCGACCTTCGGCGCATCGAGCTTGAGCGGCGGAATGCGGACAGTCTGGCCGGTCTTGAGACGATCCTTGCTGTCGGCGCGCTTGCCGTTCACACGCAGCTCCCCCTTACGGACGATGCGCTGGATATGAGAGAATGACAGGCCGGGAAACCGCGCTTCGAGGAAGCGATCGACACGCATGTCGTTCTCGTCGGGCGTGACAGTCACGGTCTGCACGCCGGTCGGCATCGAGGCAGGCTCGGCCTTTGCCTTGGCAGGCTTCTCGACCACGGGTTCGGGCTTTCGTGAACGCGACGGACCGCCTGCGAAGCGCGTCGGCGCCTTGCTTCCGGTGCGTGCAGCGGATGACCGCTCGCTCCGTTCCGGGCGTTCGGATCGCTCAAAGCGTTGCGGGCGCTCAGATCGTTCGAAACGTTCCGGGCGCTCAGAACGCTCAAACCGCTCCGGTCGCTCAGACCGTTCAAAGCGCTCGCCCCGCTCAGCCACACGTGCGCGCGGCGGGCGTGCACTGGTGGGTCGTTCCGTATCGCCGCGCTCGGTCCGGAAGCGTTCGCCCTTCGCCATGGCGCCCTTCGGAGGCGTTCTGGCAGGCCCCTTGGCCGCCTTCTTCGCCGCCGCCTTGGCCATCGTGGCGCCCGGTTTGGCGCGTCCCGAACGGCCACCGCCTCCGGTGCCGCGTTTGGCGGGGGATTTCGTATCGCGACGGCTCATCTGTAACTCCAGGGGGAAAGTCCGTCCGTAGCGCATCTACCGACCGGGGTCACGGTCAAATCGCCCGTTCGTACAAACCTTCAGGTTCCGCCCGCCGGATTTGCCGGCGTCAGCGGCGAAAACCACCATACGGGGACTGGCCGGACAGCAGGCGCTGCGTCGGAGAGCCATCGTCCAATTGATGTTGGGTGAAGCTGCCCTCGAGCGACAAAGTGAGATTCGGAATCGGCTGAAACGCGATGCCTGCGCGCGCCCTGTATCCGGCCGCGATGCTGGTATCGGAACTGAATGGCGCCAGCGCGGTGCCGATGCCCGGGCGGTAGTTCAGGGTGTCGAAGCCGGCAAAGACGGTGACCGGCAGATCTCCGGCGCCCTTGAACGCGTAGCCTGCCAGCGTGCTCTGAGCGGTGAGCCCGCCGAAATCGCTGGAGGCGCCAGCCCAGCCGAGGCCCATGCGATCAAAACTCGCGGCCTCGCTGCGCACATATGCACCGGTCCGAAAATTGGACTTCCAGTCGCCGTCATACGCAGCCCCGGCATCGAAACCAGGGAAATTGCGGTAGCTCGTGATGCCGGCATCGGACCAGCCGCCGAGACCAAACGGCCCGTTAGGTACCCAGTACTGCACCGGCGCCGCCTGCTGAGCCGAAGCCACCTGGGCGATCAGGCAACACGTTGCACCGATAACGGCGGCGCGCAGCGATTGAGATGTAACAATCGACATCAGACCTTGTCCAACTGACGGGCGCATTTGCGCCGTAACATACTCTACGCTTCTGTCCTTTTGGCGGCGCGCAGCTTCGCCCAGTAATCCAGCCGCTTGCGAATCTCGCGTTCGAAACCGCGCTCGGGCGGATCATAGAAGGTCTGGCGCCCCAAGGCTTCCGGGAAATAGTCCTGACCGGAAAAGGCCTCAGGCGTGTCATGGTCGTATTGATATCCTTCGCCGTAGCCTTCGGACTTCATCAGCTTGGTCGGCGAATTCAGGATGTGTTTTGGCGGCAGCAGGGAGCCGGCCTCCTTCGCCGTTCGCATCGCGGCCTTGTAGGCCATGTAGGCAGCATTCGATTTCGGCGCGGTCGCTATGTAGATCACCGCCTGCGCGATGGCGAGCTCGCCTTCGGGGTGACCAAGGAAATCATAGGCGTCCTTGGCGGCATTGCAGATGACCAGCGCCTGCGGATCGGCGAGTCCGATATCTTCGACGGCCATGCGCACGACACGACGCGCAAGGAACAGCGGGTCTTCACCCGCGTCGAGCATGCGTGCGAGATAGTACAGCGCCGCATCCGGATCGCTGCCGCGCACGGATTTGTGCAATGCCGAAATCAGATTGTAATGCCCGTCCGCCGACTTGTCGTAGATCGGCGCGCGGCGCTGCAGGATGTCCTGAAGCTGCGCGGCATTGAAAACTTCGTCGGCTCGCGCCGCGCGCCAGACCTCTTCGGCCAGCGTCAACGCGGCGCGTCCATCGCCATCGGCCATGCGTATCAGCACGGCGCGCGCTTCCGCATCGAGCGGCAGCTTGCGGCCTTCGATCTTCTCAGCGTTGGCGAACAGCTTTTCGATCGCCTCGGCATCATGCGATTGAAACACGAGGACGCGCGCACGCGAGAGAAGCGCCGCATTAAGCTCGAAAGACGGGTTCTCAGTGGTAGCGCCGACGAGCACGACAGTGCCATCTTCCATGACGGGCAGAAACGAGTCCTGCTGCGCCTTGTTGAAACGATGCACCTCGTCGACGAACAGCAGCGTGCCCTTGCCGATCTGGCGGCGGGCACGCGCGGCATCGAACACCTTTTTCAAATCCGCGACGCCGGAGAACACGGCGGAAATCTGCTCGAACTGCAGTTCCGTTGCATCCGCAAGCAGCCGCGCCACCGTGGTCTTGCCTGTGCCGGGCGGCCCCCAGAAGATAAGCGAGCCGAGTGTGCGCGTTTCCAGCATACGCGTCAGCGCGCCGTCCGGACCGAGAATGTGATCCTGCCCGACGACATCGGCGAGCACGCGCGGCCGCAACCGTTCCGGCAGCGGACGCGGCGCATCCCGCTCGAGACCGGCTGCGGCGAACAGATTGGCCGATGGTTGCTTGGGACTCATCCGCCGAGCGTGACGTTGATCTGCTGGCCACCGCGCACGACGACGATGCGCCACAGCCGTGCGCCATCGCGCGTGACCTTTTCGAGGTCGCTGGTCTTGACGATCTTGACACCGTTGACCGCGAGAATGAGGTCGCCTTTCTGAAAGCCGACATTCGCTGCCGTCGCCGTATCGGTGAGATCGGTGATCACAACGCCCTCGACACCGGCATCCAGCCGCAGCTCGTCTGCCAGCGCGGGCGAGATGTTGGCGACCTTTGCGCCCTGGAAAGGCGAGCGCCCCTTCAGAACGATTTCATCGCGGCCGGTGTCGGGCGCCGCCTCGAGCGCGACGGTGAGCTTCACCGGCTTGCCGCCACGCTGCACATCGAGCTGCGTGGTGCCGCCGAGCGGGCGCGTCGCGAAACGATATTCGAACGCGTTGGGGTCGTCGATCGGCTGGGCGTCGATGGCGGTGACGAGATCGGAAACCTTCAGGCCCGCCTTCGCCGCGGGACTGTTCGACGTCACATTGACGACCAATGCGCCCGACGGGGTCTTGAGGCCCAGCGTCTCGGCGATATCCGGGGTCACATTCTGCAAGCGCGCGCCGAGCCATGGACGCTTCACGGCCGTGCCGCCGCTCTTTGCCGAGGCGACGACGACGCGAACCATATTGGCCGGAATGGCAAAGCCGATGCCCTGCGATCCGCCCGAGCGCGAGAAGATCGCCGTGTTCACACCGACCAGCTTGCCGGCCATGTCCACCAACGCGCCGCCGGAATTGCCGGGATTGATCGCCGCGTCGGTCTGGATGAAGAACTGATAGTCGGTGATGCCGACCTGGGTACGCGCCAGTGCCGAAATGATGCCGTGGGTCACGGTCTGGCCGACGCCGAACGGATTGCCGATGGCAAGCACGACGTCGCCGACGAGCAAATCATCGGAGTTCGCGAAATCGAGCGTCGCGAATTTCTCCTTGCTGTCCTTGATACGGAGTACCGCCAGATCGGTGCGACTGTCCTTCAGCACGATCTCGGCTTCGAACTCACGTTTGTCGGCGAGCGAGACCTTGACCTGATCGGCCCCTTCGATGACGTGATTGTTGGTGACCACGAGACCGGATGCATCGACCATCACACCCGAGCCGAGCGAGCGCTGCATCTGCTCCGGTTGCATGCCCTGACCACCAAAGAAGCGCCGGAACAGAGGATCGTCGAGCAGCGGATTGCGGTTCTGCACCGTCTTGGCCGCATAGACATTGACGACCGCCGGCTGCACCCGTTGCACGATCGGCGCATAGGACAGCTTCAGTTCGGCAGCCGAAGACGGCACCTGCCGGGTTTGCGCCGAGACCGGGCTCAGACCGGCAGAAAGGACAATGGCGCAAAAAACCGAAACGGTCGCAGCACGGCGAAAGAATGGAATCATCGGGGCCTCTTTGGCAGAAATCGTCGGGAATATAGGCCCGCCAGCGGGGCAATAGAAGGGCAGGAGCCGACCGGCGATGCACGCCAGAGGGTCCGGCCTCGCCGATATCTGTGGGAACCGGCAGCCTTGCAATTCGTCCCTGTCCACGACAGCTAGAACTGGCGTCATGCCCATCCCAAGGAGTGCCCTATGAAGGCCGTCGGCTACACCAAGTCCCTTTCCATCGACGATGCACAGGCCCTGTTCGACTTCGAGGTCGACAAGCCGGAGCCGACCGGCCGCGACATCCGCGTGGCGGTGAGGGCGATCTCCGCCAACCCGGTCGATTTCAAGGTCCGCAAGCGTGCCCAGCCGCCCGCAGGCGAGACCAAAATCCTTGGCTATGACGCCGCCGGCGTGGTCGATGCGATCGGCCCCGAAGTCACCATGTTCAAGCCCGGCGATGCCGTGTTCTACGCCGGCTCGATCCAGCGTCAGGGCACCAATGCGGAGTTCCATCTCGTCGATGAGCGCATCGTCGGGCGCAAGCCGTCTTCCCTCTCCTTTGCGGAATCTGCAGCCTTGCCGCTCACAGCCATCACCGCCTGGGAACTGTTGTTCGATCGTCTCGGCGTCGCACCCGGCAAAAGCCTCGATCCGCGTACGCTGCTGATCATGGGCGGCGCCGGCGGCGTCGGTTCGATCCTGATCCAGCTCGCGCGCCGCCTCACCGGGCTCACCGTTGTCGCAACCGCGTCACGGCCGGAGACGGTCAAATGGTGTGAAGACCTCGGCGCTCATGCGGTGATCGATCACGGCAAGGCGCTCAAGCCACAGATCGACGCGCTGAAACTGCCGCCCGTCGCGCTTGTGGCGAGCCTCACCGGCACCGAGCAGCACTACAAGGCCCTCGCCGACATCATCGCGCCGCAAGGCAAGTTCGGCCTGATCGACGATCCCACAGAGTTCAACATGGCCGCCTTCAAGGGCAAGGCGATCTCGGTACACTGGGAGTCGATGTTCACGCGTTCGTCCTTCCAGACGCCCGACATGATCGCGCAACATCATCTTCTCGACGATGTCGCCGACCTCATCGACAAGGGCGTCCTGCGCACGACACTCGACAAGACCTTCGGCACCATCAATGCGGCGAATCTCAAACGTGCGCATGCACTGCTCGAATCCGGAAAGTCGCATGGCAAGATCGTGCTCGAAGGCTGGTGAGCGCGGAAAGCGCAACGACGACCACGCACAGGATCACGTCCAAAACGGCAGTACACCTGCAGGTGCACTGCCATTTTCATTTAGCTAACTTAAATAGCCATTTCGATCAACAAACTGTGGTCACGGTGCGACACATGCGCGCTCCTCCCGCTGCGGGTTAGCAATTTTGCAGAACCGTCACAGACCGCGCCTAGTTATGCGGCGAGTTCTCCAGGACTCGCTTGCACGGAACGGGATTCTCGCTGGCACGCCCGGCGGACATGCTCGTTCCGCAAGTTCATAAAACACAGCCTGAACGCATCACCACCTGCGCAGCAATTCGCGGGGCGTGACGGGTTTTGCCTTCTATAATGGGGATATCTATGTCTTTCACGACAAACAAATTCTTGGGCACCGTCGCCGTGCTCGGCGCGCTTGCCATGTCGGGCCAAGCGCACGCACAAACCACCAACGATGACGTCGCCGCGCTGAAGGCGCAGCTCCGCGCACTCGAGAAGAAGCTCGACAGCGTCCAAAGGCAGGCCAATGCCACGCAGAAGCAGCAGGCGAGCTTCGCCAATGCCAACGCCGCCATGCACAAGAAGGCCGTGCCGTTCGTCGATGCCACACTGACCATGCCGGGCAACCGTCCGACCTTCTGCACCGGCGATGGCATGAACTGCGTCGCGATCACGGGCCGTCTCCACTTCGACGCCGGCGCATACTCGTTCTCGCCGAAGTCCGGAGCGACTTCGCCGCAGAGCGTGAATGACGGTATCAATGCGCGCCGCGCCCGCCTCGGCCTGATCGGCACATACAACAAGGACTGGGAATACGGCCTCATCATCGACGCCGGCGGCACCACCGACGGCCAGGCCGTGCTGAACAATGCCTGGGTCGCCTATAAGGGCATCAAGGGCATGGTCATCCAGGGCGGCTATATCGACGTACCGTATACGCTGGATGAATCTATCAGCTCGAATAACTCCATGTTCATGGAGCGCGCGGCTTCGCAGGTGCTGGCCGTCAACCTCGCCGCCGGCGACTTCCGCTCGGCCTTCGGTGGTCAGGTGTTCGACAAGCACTACTGGGTCGGCGCCTACGTCACCGGTCCGACGACCGGTGCTGGCGTGAACCACTCGATCCCGCAGCCGCTCGGCGCCACCTTCCGCGCGGTCGGCGTGCCGGTGAACACTGACAGCACCACTGTCCTGCTCGGTTTCGACGCCCTTTATCTCGCCCAGACCGGCGGTGCGACCAACAACACGCTGCGCATGAACGACCGCATCGAAGTGCGTATCGATCCCGCCACCAACGCGCTGCTCGACACCGGCACCATGAACTTCGTCAACAGCGCTCATGTGCTGAGCGGTGAAGGCGCCATCCGTTACGGCGGCTTCCTGGCGACCGGCGAATACTTCAACTACAGCGTCCAGCGCACCAACGGCCTCGGCGACCTCAACTTCGAGGGCGGCTACGGTCAGGCCAGCTATGTGCTGACCGGCGAGTCCCGCAAGTACTCGTCGTCGGCCGGCGCGTTCGGCGGCGTCTCCCCTGCCCGTCCGGTCAATTTCGCGACCGGCGATCTCGGCGCGTGGGAACTGGCCGTGCGCTACAGCTATGCCAGCCTCAATGACTATGCTGGCGGCGTACGCGGCGGTGAACTGAAAAACACCACGGTCGGCCTGAATTGGTACGTCAACAACAACACCCGTTTCATGTTCAACTGGATCCACGGCACCGTCGACAAGTTCAACACGGCTGGCGTGAATACCGGCGCGGACTACGACGTGTTCGCGATGCGCACACAGGTCGCCTGGTAAATATCAGCTCCGGCGATCTTCAGGCTGCGAGGCTGAATGCCCTCGGCCGCTCCATGAATAAAGGCGGCGCTCCGGCGCCGCCTTTTGCCTTGGCAATTCTTCTCTCAAGATCACGCGATCGTCTGGACGATGCCGCCTTCGGCGCGCAGCGCCGCGCCATTGGTCACCGACGCCTGCTTCGAGCTCACGAACACCACCATATTGGCAATCTCCTCGACGCTGGCAAAGCGCTGGATCAGCGACGTCGAGCGGTGCTGCTTGACGAAGTTCGAGGCGGCTTCATCGAGCGACTGACCGTTCTGCCTGGCGAGATCTTTGACGAAGGTCTCGACACCTTCGGACATGGTCGGCCCCGGCAGCACGGAGTTCACCGTCACCGCCGTTCCCTTGGTGAGTTCGGCGAGGCCACGCGAGATGGCGAGCTGTGCCGTTTTCGACATGCCGTAATGGATCATCTCACTCGGGATATTGAGGCCGGATTCCGAGGAGATGAAAACAATGCGGCCCCAGTTTCGCTTCAGCATGCCCTGCATGTAAGCGCGCGACAGACGCACACCCGACATGACATTGACGTCGAAGAAGCGCTCCCAGTCTTCATCCGGAATGTCGAAGAAGTCCTTGGGTTCAAAAATGCCGGCATTGTTGATCAGGATGTCGACGTCAGGCAGCGCAGAGACGAGAGCCTTGCAGCCGTCGGCGGTCGAGACATCGGCTGCGACGCCCTTCACTTTGGCACCCGGGACGGCCTTGCCGATAGCGGCGATCGCCGCGTCCACCTTGGTTTGGCTGCGGCCGTTGACCACGACCTCGGCGCCGGTGCCGGCGAGGCCTTTGGCGATCGCAAGGCCGATACCTGCGGTGGAGCCCGTGACGAGTGCTGTCTTACCGGTGAGATCGATCTGCATTGGATGCTCCATCAGTGAGGATGGAACTGATATCGGAACTGCCCCATCGCGCCGCAATGATGCTCACGCGGCGGTGAGCGCCTAAATAAAAAGCGGCGCCCGCTGGCGCCGCTTTCCGAACTCAATACTTCTACAGCTTACGCTGCGTCGGCCTCGCCGCCCTGCACCGGACCGGAATCCTTGCCCTTGGCGTCTTCGTCGCGATCGACGAACTCGATCACCGCCATCGGGGCGTTGTCGCCATAGCGGAAGCCGGCCTTGATGATGCGGGTGTAGCCGCCCTGACGATCAGCGTAGCGCTTGGCCAGCACGTCGAACAGTTTACGGACCTGATCCTGGTCCTTCATTTCGCTGATGGCCTGACGACGCTTGTCGAGACCACCCTTCTTGCCGAGGGTGACGAGCTTCTCGACGATCGGGCGGAGCTCCTTGGCCTTCGGAAGCGTGGTGACGATCTGCTCGTGCTTGATCAGCGACGCGCACATGTTGGCGAACATCGCCTTGCGGTGTTCAGCGGTGCGGTTGAGTTTGCGATGAACCTTGCCGTGACGCATTGAAGTAGTCCTCTATTCAGTTTGCCGCGACGGTTCGTCGGGACATCATGTTGCAGGTGGGCCGCCTGCGTTCGCCCAGAACGATGACCGGGCAAACCCGGCCACGTTCAATCGTTTGCTCAGTAGTGGTCTTCGAAGCGCTTCGCCAGCTCGTCGATATTCTCCGGCGGCCAACCGGGCACTTCCATGCCGAGATGCAGGCCCATCTGGGCCAGCACTTCCTTGATTTCGTTCAGCGACTTGCGGCCGAAGTTCGGGGTACGGAGCATTTCCGCTTCCGACTTCTGCACGAGGTCGCCGATGTAAACGATGTTGTCGTTCTTCAGGCAGTTCGCCGAACGCACCGAAAGCTCGAGCTCGTCCACCTTCTTGAGGAAGGCGGGGTTGAAGGCGAGATCCGGGATAACTTCCTGAGCGACTTCCTTGCGGGGCTCTTCGAAGTTCACGAACACGTTGAGCTGGTCCTGCAGGATGCGCGCGGCGTAAGCCACAGCGTCCTCGGGCGTCAGCGCGCCGTTGGTCTCGATGGTCATGGTGAGCTTGTCGTAGTCGAGGATCTGGCCCTCACGGGTGTTCTCGACCTTGTAGCTGACCTTGCGAACCGGCGAATACAGGCTGTCGACCGGGATCAGGCCGATCGGCGCATCTTCCGGACGGTTGTGTTCGGCTGCGACATAGCCCTTGCCACCCGACACGGTGAACTCCATGCGGATCTCGGCGCCATCGTCGAGAGTGCAGAGCTGCAGTTCAGGGTTGAGAACGGTGATGTCGCCAACGGTCTGGATATCGCCGGCGGTGACAACGCCCGGCCCCTGCTTCTTCACGACCATGCGCTTCGGGCCTTCGCCGAGCATCTTGATCGAGATGTCCTTGACGTTCAGCACGATGTCGGTGACGTCTTCACGCACGCCGGCGATCGAGGAGAACTCGTGCAGCACGCCATCGATGTGCACCGACTGCACGGCAGCGCCCTGCAACGACGACAGCAGGATGCGGCGCAGCGCGTTGCCGAGGGTTTGACCGAAACCACGCTCGAGCGGCTCGGCGACGAGAGTCGCGAAACGCGAGGGATCGCTGCCCGGAGTCACCTGCAGCTTGTTGGGGCGGATAAGCTCTTGCCAATTTTTCTGGATCGTCACTGGGTCACCCATGGCCATCGAATTCTCTGGCTTGGAGATCGCGGAGAAAGTCCGCGTAAAACTACGTCGAACGCGATTGCGGGCGGCCACGCCCCCCGCAATCCAGATAGATAATGATTAAACGCGGCGGCGCTTGCGCGGCCGGCAGCCGTTATGCGGGATCGAAGTCACGTCGCGGATCGAGGTGACGGTGAAGCCTGCGGCCTGCAGCGCGCGGAGAGCCGATTCGCGACCCGAACCCGGACCGCCGACTTCGACTTCCAGGGTCCGCATGCCGTGTTCCTGCGCCTTCTTGGACGCGTCTTCAGCAGCGACTTGCGCGGCATACGGGGTCGACTTGCGCGAGCCCTTGAAGCCCATCGTGCCGGCCGAAGACCAGGCAATCGTGTTGCCCTGGGCATCGGTGATGGTGATGGTGGTGTTGTTGAAGGACGAGTTCACATGCGCGATGCCCGAAGCGATGTTCTTACGTTCGCGACGACGGACGCGGGCGGCTTCCTTTGCCATTGTAGACCTTTCTAGAGATATCAACGCCGCCGTAGTGCCAGCGGCTACACCGGGAAAATGCAAACGACGAACAGGGAGTAGCGAAAATGCTTCGCCACTCCCTGCCCGCCCTGAGCGCTAAATTACTTCTTCTTGCCTGCGATGGCCTTGGCCGGACCCTTGCGGGTGCGCGCATTGGTATGCGTGCGCTGGCCACGAACCGGCAGACCGCGACGATGACGCAGGCCGCGATAGCAGCCGAGGTCCATCAGACGCTTGATGTTCATGCCCGTCTCACGACGGAGGTCGCCCTCGACCAGATAATCGCGGTCGATGACTTCACGGATCTGGAGCACCTCGGCGTCGCTCAGCTGATTGACGCGGCGCTCCGGGGTGATCTTCACCTTCTCGATGATATCGGCAGCATTCTTCTGGCCGATGCCATGGATATACTGCAGCGCGATCAGAACGCGCTTGTTGGTCGGGATGTTTACACCGGCGATACGGGCCACAACTTCTCTCCTGTCACCAGCCGATCATGAACTGGCATTATCTTCAATCTGTCGGGCGGGCATTCACAAAACGCGAATACGACGCCCGTCCCTCAACTCAGTGGGGCCCGGCATCGTCTGGAATCTTCCGACTGGATGAGGGCCGTATTTAGAGACTCGACTCTGGTACGTCAACCGCCCCTAGCGCTTGGCCCGCTTTTTCGCGAGCTTTCGCACGGACTTGCCTGACTTCTTGGCGGTTGTTTTGGCGGCCTTCTTGACCGCCTTTTTCACCGTTTTGGCCGCCTTTTTGACGGATTTCTTGGTGGATTTCGTGCTTTTCGCCTTGGAGGCGACCTTGGAACCCGACTTGGCGGCCTTTTTCGGCGCCTTCACCGCCTTCTTGGCCGCAGCCTTTTTCGCGACTTTGGCCTTCTTGGCCGGAGCCTTTGCAGCCTTCTTCGCTGCCTTTTCGGCCGGAGCCTTCTTGGCGGGCTTGGCCTTCCCAGCCGTCTTCGGCGTGGCGGTTTTCTTGGCCGATGCCTTCTTGGCGGCCTTACGGGGCGACTTTGCTGCAGCGTCATCGAGAATCGCCGCGAGCACGCGGTCGATCTCGAGCGTCACTTCATCAATGGTCATCATGCCATTGACGGTCACGAGCTTGCGCTTCTCGGAATAGTAGTCGATCAGCGGCTCGGTGGACGCACGGTAGGCAGCCAGACGCTTGGACAGCACTTCCGGCGTATCGTCCGCACGTACGGCCTCGCCGCGCGCCGTCATCTCGGCGACGCGGGTTTCCACGCGTTCGAGCAGCGCGCCCTCATTGACGCGCAGTTCGACGGCGGCGTCGAGATTGAGGCCCTTGGACTTCAACAGCACGTCCAGCGCCTGAGCCTGCGGCACGGTGCGCGGGAAGCCGTCGAGGATAAAGCCGTTGGCGGCATCCGGCTGCTCGATGCGATCGGAAATGATCCCGATGACCACCTCGTCAGGCACCAGACCGCCGGCGGCCATGATGTCCTTGGCCTTGAGACCGATCTCGGTCTCGGCAGCCACGGCGGCACGGAGCATGTCTCCCGTGGAAAGTTGCACGATCCCGTGACGCGCCACGAGACGCTGTGCCTGTGTTCCCTTGCCCGCCCCCGGCGGCCCGAGAAGAATAAGTCTCATTTACGCCGGCCCCTCAGCTTCGACTTGCGGATCAAACCTTCATACTGGTGCGCCAGCAAATAGCCCTGCACCTGAGCAACCGTATCCATGGTCACGCTGACCACGATCAGCAGCGAGGTGCCGCCGAAATAGAACGGCACGGCCGCATAGGAGATCATGATCTCGGGGATCAAGCAGACGACGGCGAGATAGGCGGCGCCGACCACGGTAATGCGCGACAGCACATAGTCGATATACTCGGCAGTCCGCTCGCCCGGACGGATGCCCGGAATGAAGCCGCCATGCTTCTTCAGATTGTCAGCGGTCTCGGTCGGATTGAACACGATCGCCGTATAGAAGAACGCGAAGAACACGATCAACGAGACATACATCACCAGAAACAGCGGGCGGCCGTGGCTGAGCTGGGTCGTCAGCATCTGGAACCACTCGGGGCCCTTGCCGGCATTGAAGCTGGCAATAGTCGCCGGCAGCAGCAACAGGGACGACGCGAAGATCGGCGGAATAACGCCCGACGTGTTCAGCTTCAGCGGCAGATGCGAGGACTGGCCCTCGAACATCTTGTTGCCGACCTGACGCTTCGGATACTGGATCAGGAGGCGACGTTGGGCGCGCTCCATGAACACGATGAAGGCGATCACGACGACGGCCATCACGATCACGACCAGGATCAGACCGGTGGACAGCGCGCCCTGCCGGCCAAGTTCGAGCATATTGGCGATCGCCGCCGGGAGCTCGGCCACGATACCGGCCAGAATGATCAGCGAGATGCCGTTGCCGATGCCGCGCGAGGTAATCTGCTCGCCGAGCCACATCAGGAACATGGTGCCGCCGGTAAGCGTCACTGACGCCGAGATCAGGAAGAACAGGCCGGGTTCGCTGACCACATTGCCGGCGCTCTGCAGACCTGCCGCGATGGCGTAGGACTGGAAGGCAGCCAGGATGACGGTCAGATAACGGGTGTACTGATTCAGCGTCTTGCGGCCCGCTTCGCCCTCTTTCTTGAGCGCTTCGAGCTGCGGCGACACCGTGGTCAAAAGCTGGATGATGATCGATGCCGAAATATACGGCATGATGTTCAGCGCAAAAATCGCCATGCGATTGATGCCGCCGCCCGCGAACATGTTGAACATGCCGAGGATGCCGCCGGCCTGCTGGCGGAACACCTGCTCCCATGCCGACGGATCGATACCGGGCAGCGGGATATAGGTGCCGAGCCGATAAACAAGCAGCGCACCCAGTGTGAACCAGATGCGCTTCTTCAGTTCATCGGCTTTGCCGAGCGCGGCGAAATTGAGATTGGAGGCGAGTTGCTCTGCTGCAGAGACCATGTCGGACTTTCTCCCGCACCTCTCGAACCTGGGTGTCTGCGCAATCGAGACACCCGGCGAGGCCGGACGTTATTTGGTGCTCGGCATTACTAAAATCTACCCGAGTGCCGTGCAAGGCCGCCCGCGGACGCAGGCGGCGCGCAGGTCTCAGGCCGCCTCGCCGTCTTCGGCCTTGGCGGGCGCAAGGATGGTCACCTTGCCGCCAGCTTTCTCGATCGCCTCAACGGCCGACTTCGACGCACCGGCGACTTCGAGATTCAGCTTGGCCTTGATCTCGCCACGACCGAGCACGCGGATGCCGTCCTTGGCGCGGCGGATCACGCCGGCTTCGACCAGCGAGGCCGCGGTGATGGTGGCCGACGCATCGAGCTTCTTGCTGTCGATCGCGTCCTGGAGGCGATCCAGGTTGATCTCGGCGAAGTCGAGACGGAAGATATTGTTGAAGCCACGCTTCGGCAGACGGCGATGCAGAGGCATCTGACCGCCTTCGAAGCCCTTGATGCGCACGCCCGAACGTGCGGTCTGGCCCTTGCCGCCGCGGCCGCCGGTCTTGCCCTTGCCAGAGCCAATGCCGCGGCCGATGCGCATACGCTTCTTACGGGAGCCGGCGTTATCGGCGATATCGCTGAGCTTCATCGTTCTGTTTCCTGTTTCGTCCTGCCCGTTCGGAGCGGCAAATGGCCGTTTGAACCCGAAAGAGCAGTGTCATCCTTGCGGCAACCGTGTGGCCGACTTGAGACGACGTGAAAGTCCTTAGTCCTCGACCACGCGGACGAGGTGCTGCACCTTGGCGATCATGCCGCGAACTTCAGGGGTGTCCTGAAGCTCGGTCACGCGGCCGATCTTGTTGAGCTTCAGGCCGACCAGGGTCGAGCGCTGCGAGTGGTGACGGCGGATCGCACTGGCGATCTGCTCCACCTTGAGGGTCTTTGCGGCCTTGGCCATCGTGATTACTCCGAAGTCAGGCTTACTCGGCGACCACTTCCGCATCGGCGCCAACGCGGCGCGACTGCAGAGTGGAAACCTTGAGGTTACGACGAGCGGCGACCGAGCGCGGCGAATCCTGATGCTTCAGCGCGTCGAATGTCGCACGGACCATGTTGTACGGATTCGACGAGCCCACCGACTTGGCGACCACGTCCTGGATACCCAGCGTTTCAAACACCGCGCGCATCGGACCGCCGGCGATGATTCCGGTACCCGCCGGAGCTGCACGCAGATAGACGCGGCCCGCACCATGGCGGCCAGCGATATCGTGATGCAGCGTACGGCCTTCGCGCAGAGCGACGCGCGTCAGGTTGCGCTTGGCGCTGTCGGTTGCCTTGCGGATCGCTTCCGGCACTTCACGGGCCTTACCGTGACCGAAACCGACCCTGCCCTTCTGATCGCCGATGACGACCAGCGCGGCGAAGCCGAAACGCTTACCGCCCTTAACGACCTTCGCCACACGGTTGATGTGGACGAGCTTGTCGACGAATTCGCTATCACGCTCTTCCCGGGGGCCCCGGTCGCGTCCGCCGCGTTCGCGTTCACCTGCCATGGTGTTTTCCAATCTTTGCGAAGCTTGCGCTTCTGTGTCCGTTCAAATCGATGAATGCCAAACGCTTAGAAGCTCAGCCCGCCTTCGCGAGCGGCATCTGCCAGCGCTTTGACGCGGCCGTGGTATAGATACTGACCACGGTCGAAGATCACTTCCTTGACGCCATTCTTGACGGCGCGCTCCGCGAGGAGCTTGCCGACGACCTGCGCCGCATCGATGTCCGCACCGGTCTTGCCGCCGTCGCGGAGACCCTTCTCCAGCGACGAGGCAGAAGCGAGCGTCTCGCCCTTCAGGTCGTCGATGACCTGCGCGTAGATGTGCTTCGACGAACGGAACACCGACAGACGCGGACGACCGTTGGCGTTGCGGCGAATGGCCAGACGAACGCGCTGCTTGCGCCGGGCATTCGTAATCTTGAGTTTCGACATGACCCGCTCCGTTACTTCTTCTTGCCTTCCTTGCGGAAGATAAATTCGTCGGAATAACGAACGCCCTTGCCCTTATAGGGCTCCGGCGGGCGATAGCTGCGGATCTCAGCCGCAACCTGACCGACGCGCTGCGAGTCGATACCGGCGACGTTGATCTCGGTCGGCTTCGGCACGGTGATCGTGATGCCTTCCGGGATCGTGTAGATCACGTCGTGGCTGTAACCGAGCGCGAGCTGCAGGTTCTTGCCCTGCAGCGCGGCGCGGTAACCGACGCCGGTGATCTCGAGCTTCTTCTCGAAGCCCTTGGTGACGCCTTCGACCAGATTGTTGATCTGGGCGCGAGCGGTACCGTACAGCGAACGCGCGCGCTTGGTTTCCGAGCGCGGAGCGACGGTGATCTTGCCGTCCTTCATCTCGACCGAGACATCGTCGTGAACAACGAACTGAAGAGCGCCCTTGGGGCCCTTCATCTTGACGGTCTGCCCTTCGACATTCGCGGTAACGCCAGCGGCGATCGCGACGGGCTTCTTGCCTACACGGGACATGTTCTATCCTTCCTCAGAACACCGTGAAGAGGACTTCGCCGCCCACATTCGCGTCACGCGCGGCGTGGTCGGCCATGATCCCCTTCGGCGTCGACAGAACCGAGATACCGAGGCCATTGCGGACGCGCGGCAGGTTCTTCACCGAGACATAAACGCGACGACCAGGCTTGGACACGCGCTCGATTTCGCGAATGACCGGCTCGCCGTCGAAATACTTCAGCTCGATCTCGAGCTCGGAGCGGCCATTTGCATGCTCGATCGAGGCGAAGTCACGGATGTAACCTTCGCTCTTGAGAACTTCGAGCACGTTGGCGCGCATCTTCGAGCCCGGGGTCGAAACCTTGGACTTGGTGCGCATCTGCGCGTTGCGGATGCGGGTGATGAGATCGCTGATCGGATCGTGCGTGGACATCTGCGACCCTCCCCTTACCAGCTCGACTTCACGAGCCCGGGAACCAGGCCCTTCGAGCCGAGTTCACGCAGCGCGATACGGCTGAGCTTGTTGAGACGATAAACCGAGTGCGGACGGCCAGTCACTTCGCAGCGATTCTGGACACGAACAGCCGACGAATTGCGCGGCATCTCGGCGAGCTTCAGGGTGGCGGCGAACCGCTCTTCCATCGGCTTGTCCTTGTCGGCGATGATGGCCTTGAGGCGCGCGCGCTTCGGCGCGGCGTTGGCGGCCATCTTCTTCCGACGGTTGTTCTTTTCGATTGAACTCTTCTTTGCCATGCTTGGCTCCTGGGTTACCGCGTTTGAGAAGCTCGAAAGCTGCTCACTGCCGGAACGGGAAATTGAAAGCGGTCAACAAAGCGCGGGCTTCGTCATCCGTGCGTGCGGTCGTGCACACCGTGATGTCCATGCCCAGCGGCGAATCCCCGGCCTTATCGAAATCGATTTCCGGGAAAATGATGTGCTCCTTGAGGCCGAGCGAGTAGTTGCCGCGGCCGTCGAAGCTCTTGCCGTTGAGACCGCGGAAGTCGCGGACGCGCGGCAATGCGACGTTCACCAGACGATCGATGAACTCGTACATCTTGGTCTTGCGCAAGGTCACCTTGGCGCCGATCGGCTGGTTTTCACGCAGCTTGAAGGTCGCGATGGCCATGCGGGAATAAGTCACCATCGCCTTCTGACCGGCAATCAGCGACAGATCAGCTGCGGCAGTCTCGGCCTTCTTGCGGTCGTTGACTGCTTCGCCAACGCCCATGTTGAGGACGACCTTGTCCAGGCGCGGCACCTGCATGACGTTCCCGTAGCCGAACTGTTCGATCAGCTTGGCACGAATGCTTTCATCATACTGCGCACGCAGACGCGGAATGTAAGCGGTCTCAGACATCAGATCTCTGCTCCCGAACGCTTGGCGACACGCACCTTGGTGCCGTCTGCCTGAATCTTGAAACCAACGCGGGTCGCCTTGCCGTCCTTATCGACGATGGCAATGTTGGACAGCTGGATCGGCGCCTCTTTCGAGATGATCCCACCTTCCTGGTTCTGCGTCTGCTTCTGGTGACGCTTGACCAGGTTGACGCCGCGAACCAGCGCCTTGCCCTCGGTCGGGCGCACTTCGAACACTTCGCCGGTGCGACCCTTGTCGCGGCCGGTCAGCACGATGACCTTGTCACCCTTGCGGATCTTGGCAGCCATTACAGCACCTCCGGCGCGAGCGAAATGATCTTCATGTGGTTCTTGGCACGCAGTTCACGCGGCACGGGCCCGAAGATACGGGTACCGACCGGCTCCGACTGGTTGTTGATCAGCACGGCGGCGTTGCGATCGAAGCGGATGACGGATCCGTCCGGACGGCGGATGTCCTTGCGGACACGCACCACGACGGCCTTCATGACGTCGCCCTTCTTCACCTTCCCGCGCGGGATGGCTTCCTTGATCGAAACGACAATAACGTCGCCAACGGAGGCATAACGGCGCTTGGATCCACCAATCACCTTGATGCACATGACACGGCGTGCGCCTGAATTATCGGCCACGTCGAGGTTGGTCTGCATCTGAATCATTGATGCACCTCGTCCTCTTTCTGATGCGCTGAGCGCGTTTTAAGCGGTAGTCTTCTGTTCGCCCCGGACCACGGTCCAGCGCTTCAACTTCGAGATCGGCTTGCTCTCTTCGATCCACACGGTGTCGCCCGGCTTGAACTGGTTGTTCTCGTCGTGCGCGTGATAGTTCTTCGAGCGGCGAATGGTCTTCTTGTAGATCGGGTGGGTAAAGCGACGGTCAACGCGGACCACGATGGTCTTCGCCTGCTTGTCGCTGACGACCACGCCCTGCAGAGTACGTTTCGGCATGTGCGGCCCCTTACTTCGACTTGCCGTCGCGCTTCTGCGCGGCGATGGTCTTGATACGTGCGATATCGCGGCGAGCTTCACGCAGGCGCGAGGTGTTCTCCAGCTGCCCGGTGGCACGCTGGAAACGCAGGTTGAAGCGCTCTTTCTTCAGGTTGAGGACGGCGTCGTCCATCTGATCCTGGCTCATCGCGCGGATATCGCTGGTCTTCATTTCAGCCATGGCTCAATCCTTACTCGGCAATACGCGACACGAAGCGCGTCTTGATCGGCAGCTTGGCGGCGGCGAGCGTCATCGCTTCCTTCGCGATCTGCGGCGTCACGCCGTCGATCTCGAAAATCAGCTTGCCCGGCTTCACGCGAGCCACCCACAATTCCGGCGAACCCTTGCCCGAGCCCATGCGGACTTCGGCAGGCTTCTTCGACACCGGAAGATCCGGGAAAATACGGATCCACACGCGGCCGGCGCGCTTCATGTGACGGGTCAGTGCACGGCGGGCAGCTTCGATCTGACGGGCAGTGATCCGCTCAGGGGCCATCGCCTTCAGGCCGAACTGGCCGTAAGCCAGTGTCGCGCCAGACGACGCAACGCCGTGGATACGGCCCTTGTGCGCCTTGCGGAACTTGGTCTTCTTTGGTTGCATCATGGCTTAACGCCTCAATCCCTATAATTTAACGCTCAGGCAGCGTCGCGGCGCGGACGACCGGAGTCGCCTTCAGCCATACGCTTGTCCTGGGCCATCGGATCGTGCTCGAGGATCTCACCCTTGAAGATCCAGACCTTGACGCCGCAGGTGCCGAAGGTCGTGAACGCGGTACCCACACCGTAATCGATGTCGGCGCGCAGCGTGTGCAATGGCACGCGACCTTCGCGGTACCATTCCATACGTGCGATTTCAGCACCGCCCAGACGACCCGAGCAGTTGATACGAATGCCCTCGGCGCCGAGACGCATCGCGGACTGAACGGCGCGCTTCATGGCGCGGCGGAACGCAACGCGGCGCTCGAGCTGCTGCGCGATCGATTCGGCGACCAGGGTCGCGTCGAGCTCCGGCTTGCGGATTTCGACGATGTTGATCACGACGTCCGACGAGGTGATGTCGGCAACCTTCTTGCGAAGCTTGTCGATGTCAGCGCCCTTCTTGCCGATCACGACACCCGGACGCGCCGACTGGATCGTCACGCGGCACTTCTTGTGCGGACGCTCGATGATGATCTTGGCGACGGCCGCCTGCTTGAGCTCCTTGTGCAGGATCTCGCGGATCTTGATGTCTTCGTGCAGCAGCTTGCCGTACTCGTTCTTGCCCGCATACCAGCGAGAATCCCAGGTACGGTTGATGCCGAGGCGCAGACCGATTGGATTGATCTTCTGACCCATCTTACTCTCCTGCCCTTACGCGGCTTCAGCTTCGACCTGACGAACAACGATCGTCAGCTGCGCGAACGGCTTAAAGATACGCCCCGAACGGCCACGACCGCGCGGCGAAAAACGCTTCATGACAATGCCCTTGCCAACATGAGCCTCGGAGACGATCAGCGCGTCAACGTCGAGGTCGTGATTGTTCTCGGCGTTTGCGATCGCCGATTCGAGGCACTTCTTTACATCAACTGCGATCCGCTTGCGCGAAAATTGCAGGTCAGCGAGGGCTGCCGAGGCCTTTCGACCACGGATCATCTGCGCCACCAAGTTCAACTTTTGCGGGCTGACGCGCAGCATGCGGGCGATTGCCTTGGCTTCGTTATCCGGGAGAACCCGTTCGCGCTTTGGTTTGCTCATAGCTGTGCGCCTTACTTCTTGGACTTCTTGTCGCCGGCGTGGCCATGGAAGGTACGGGTCGGCGAGAACTCGCCGAACTTGTGACCCACCATTTCCTCGCTGACAGCGACAGGAACGTGCTTCTGACCATTGTAGACGCCGAAGGTCAGTCCGACGAACTGCGGCAGGATCGTCGAGCGACGGCTCCAGATCTTGATCACTTCATGACGGCCAGACGAACGCGCGGCATCTGCCTTCTTGAGCAGAGAACCCTCAACGAACGGGCCTTTCCAGACTGAACGAACCATGTCCGGCGATCCTTACTTCTTCCGCTTGTGGCGGCTGATGAGAATGAACTTGTCAGTCGACTTGTTCGAACGTGTCTTCTTGCCCTTGGTCGGCTTGCCCCACGGGGTCACCGGATGGCGACCACCCGAGGTACGACCTTCACCACCACCATGCGGATGGTCGATCGGGTTCATGACGACGCCGCGGTTATGCGGACGCCAGCCAAGCCAACGGGTACGACCGGCCTTGCCGATCGAGGTGTTCATGTGATCCGGATTCGACACAGCGCCGATGGTGGCGGTGCAACGACCGTGAACCAGGCGCTGTTCGCCCGAGTTCAGACGGATGATCACGTAGTCATGGTCACGGCCGACCAGCTGGGCGTAGGTGCCAGCCGAACGGGCGATCTGACCGCCCTTGCCGATCTTCATCTCGACGTTATGCACGATCGTGCCGATCGGCATGTTGCCCAGCGGCATGACATTGCCCGGCTTCACGTCGACATAGTTGCCGGCCACCACGGTGTCGCCGACCGCCAGACGCTGCGGCGCCAGGATGTAGGACAGCTCGCCGTCCTCATACTTGATCAGCGCGATGAACGCGGTGCGGTTCGGATCGTATTCCAGACGCTCGACCTTCGCCGGAACGTCCAGCTTGGTGCGCTTGAAATCGACCAGACGATACGACTTCTTGTGGCCGCCGCCACGAAAGCGCACGGTGATCCGGCCGGTGTTGTTACGACCGCCGTTCGAGTTCTTGCCTTCGGTCAGGGTCTTGACCGGCTTGCCCTTGTAGAGGGCCGAACGATCGACCATGACCAGCTGGCGCTGGCCCGGCGTCGTGGGATTGAATGTCTTAAGTGCCATCTTCGTTTGCCCTTACAGACCGGTCGTGACGTCGATGCGGTGGCCCTCTTCGAGGGTGACGACCGCACGCTTGACATCAGACTGCGAACCGAAGGTGCCGCGGAAGGCCTTGACCTTGCCCTTGCGCACCAGCGTGTTCACGCTCTTCACCTTGACGTCGAACAGCTTTTCGACGGCTTCCTTGATCTGCGGCTTGGTGGCCTTGCCGTCGACCTTGAACACGACCTTGTTGAACTCGGACGCGGTGGTCGCCTTTTCGGTAATCACCGGGGCCACGATCACGTCATAATGGCGCGGATCGATATTCTTCGTCATTTGAAGCGCGCCTCCAACGCATCGAGCGCTGCCTTGGTCAGAACAAGCTTCTGACGACGCAGGATGTCATAGACGTTGATACCCTGGATCGGCAGCACGTCGATGTTCGGGATGTTGCGCGCAGCGATCGCAAACCCGTTGTTCAGCTCGGCGCCGTCGATGATCAGCGCATTGGTCAGGCCGAGGCCTGAGAAGTGACCGAGCAGTGCCTTGGTCTTGGCGGCTTCCAGCACGGCCTGATCGAGAACGATCAGCGAGCCGTCCTTGGCCTTGGCCGACAGGGCATGCTTGAGCGCGAGGGCGCGAACCTTCTTCGGCAGATCGAACGCATGCGAGCGCACGACCGGACCGAAGGCGCGGCCACCGCCACGGAACTGCGGCACGCGGGCCGAGCCGTGACGAGCACCGCCGGTGCCCTTCTGCTTGTACATTTTCTTGCCGGTGCGCGCGATTTCGGCGCGGCCCTTGGCCTTGTGCGTACCGGCCTGGCGCTTGGCCAGCTGCCAGTTGACGCAGCGCTGGATCAGATCGGCGCGGACGTCGAGGCCGAAAATGGCTTCCGACAGCTCGACAGAACCGGCGTCCTTGCCCTCAAGCGTGGTGACGTTCAGCTTCATCTCACGCTCCTTCCTGCTCGGCGGCAGGTGCTTCAGCAGCGCCCTCACCGGCCAGCTTGAACTTGCCGGGCTTCGGCGCGTCCTTCGGCAGTTCCTTCTTGACGGCGTCGCGCACCGAGATCCAGCCGCCCTTGGCGCCGGGAACGGCACCCTCGACGAGGATCAGGCCACGCTCCACGTCGGTCGAAACGACGCGCAGGTTCAGCGTGGTGATACGATCGACACCCATGTGGCCGGGCATCTTCTTGTTCTTGAAGGTCTTGCCCGGGTCCTGACGGCCACCGGTCGAACCGATCGAACGGTGCGACACCGACACGCCGTGCGTGGCGCGCAAACCGCCGAAGTTCCAGCGCTTCATACCGCCGGCGAACCCCTTACCGACCGAGGTGCCGGTGACGTCGACGAACTGGCCGGCGACGAAGTGGTCGGCCTGGATCTCGGCGCCGACCGGGAGCAGCGCGTCCTCGGACACGCGGAACTCGGCGACCTTGCGCTTCGGTTCGACCTTGGCAGCGGCGAACTGGCCGCGCTCGGCCTTGGGCATATAGACGGTCTTACGCGAGCCCGAACCGAGCTGCAGAGCGACATAGCCGTTCTTCTCGGTGGTGCGATGACCCAGCACCTGGCAATTGCCAAGCTTCAGAACGGTCACGGGGATATGCTCGCCGGCCTCTGTAAAGACCCGCGTCATTCCGACCTTCTGTGCGATCACTCCGGAGCGCATCGGCGTGCTTCCTGTTCTTTCTGTCCGTTTGACCGGACGGGACTAAAAAATCTTAGAGCTTGATTTCGACGTCGACACCGGCGGCCAGGTCGAGCTTCATCAAAGCATCGACGGTCTGCGGGGTCGGATCGACGATATCGAGAAGGCGCTTGTGGGTGCGCATCTCGAACTGTTCGCGGCTCTTCTTGTCGACGTGCGGCGAACGGTTGACCGTGAACTTCTCGATGCGCGTGGGCAGCGGGATCGGTCCGCGGACCTGCGCACCCGTGCGCTTCGCAGTGCTCACGATCTCGCGGGTCGACGCATCGAGGATGCGATGGTCGAACGCCTTGAGTCGAATGCGGATATTCTGGCCGTTCATTGCCGTGTGTCTTTCTCTGAAAGCGAATGGTCGGTAGCGAGCAGCGAGTAGCGATCGCCGCTACTCACCACGTCCTGTTCGCGTCCTTACTCGATGATGCTAGCGACGACGCCTGCACCGACGGTGCGGCCGCCTTCGCGGATGGCGAAGCGCAGCTTCTCTTCCATCGCGATCGGCACGATCAGGTGCACTTCCATGGCGATGTTGTCGCCCGGCATCACCATCTCGGTGCCTTCCGGCAGATGCACCACACCGGTCACGTCGGTGGTGCGGAAGTAGAACTGCGGACGATAGTTGGTGAAGAACGGCGTGTGACGGCCACCCTCTTCCTTCGTCAGAATGTAGGCCTCGGCCTTGAACTTGGTGTGCGGCTTCACCGAACCCGGCTTGCACAGCACCTGGCCGCGCTCCACGTCTTCACGCTTGGTGCCGCGCAGCAGCGCGCCGATGTTGTCGCCCGCCTGGCCCTGATCGAGCAGCTTGCGGAACATTTCCACGCCCGTGACCGTGGTCTTCTGCGTCGCCTTCAGGCCGACGATCTCGATTTCCTCGCCCACCTTGACGATGCCGCGTTCGACACGGCCGGTCACCACGGTGCCGCGGCCCGAGATCGAGAACACGTCTTCCACCGGCATCAGGAACGGCTGGTCCACCGGACGCTCCGGCTGCGGGATGTAGGCGTCGACGTTCTTCATCAGCTCGAGGATCGCGTCGTGGCCGAGCGCCTTGTTCGAGTCTTCGAGCGCGGCCAGCGCCGAACCCTTGACGATCGGAATGTCGTCGCCCGGGAAGTCGTACTTCGACAGCAGTTCGCGGACTTCCATTTCCACGAGCTCGAGCAGTTCCGGATCGTCGACCATGTCGCACTTGTTCAGGAACACCACCAGCGCCGGCACGCCGACCTGGCGGGCCAGCAGGATGTGCTCGCGGGTCTGCGGCATCGGGCCGTCGGCCGCCGACACCACCAGGATCGCGCCGTCCATCTGCGCCGCGCCCGTGATCATGTTCTTCACATAGTCCGCGTGGCCGGGGCAGTCGACGTGGGCGTAGTGGCGGTTCGCGGTCTCGTATTCCACATGCGCCGTCGAAATGGTGATGCCGCGCGCCTTCTCTTCCGGCGCCTTGTCGATCTGGTCGTAAGCGGTGAACGACGCACCGCCCGTCTCCGCGAGCACCTTCGTGATCGCTGCCGTCAACGACGTCTTGCCGTGGTCAACGTGACCGATCGTCCCGATGTTGCAGTGCGGTTTCGTACGTTCAAATTTTGCTTTGGCCATGATTCTCTCCTTTGGGTCGTCAGCTTGCGCCTACGACGATCAGGCAAACTTCTTCTGGACTTCGGCCGACACGTTTGCCGGCGCTTCAGCGTAGTGATCGAATGACATCGAGAACGTTGCACGACCCTGGCTCATGGAGCGCAGCGTGTTCACGTAACCGAACATGTTCATGAGCGGCACCATCGCGTTGATGACGTTGGCGTTGCCGCGCATGTCCTGGCCCTGGATCTGGCCACGGCGGGAATTCAGATCGCCGATGACCGAACCGGTGTAGTCTTCCGGCGTCACGCATTCGACCTTCATGATCGGCTCGAGCAGAACGGACTTGCCCTTCTGCAGAGCGTCACGGAGAGCCGCACGCGATGCGATTTCGAACGCCAGCGCCGACGAGTCGACGTCGTGGTAAGCGCCGTCCACCAGCTGGACGTGAACGTCGACCACGGGGAAGCCCGCGACCACGCCCGACGACATCACGCTGTTGAGGCCCTTTTCGACGCCCGGGATGTATTCCTTCGGAACCGCACCACCGACGATCTTCGACTCGAATACGAAACCCGAACCCGGCTCGCCCGGCTCGACCACGAACTTGACGCGGGCGAACTGGCCGGTACCACCGGTCTGCTTCTTGTGGGTGTAGTCGACTTCGGCGCGCTTCGTGATCTTCTCACGGAACGCCACCTGCGGAGCGCCGATGTTGGCATCGACCTTGTAGGTACGCTTCAGGATGTCGACCTTGATGTCGAGATGGAGTTCGCCCATGCCCTTCAGGATGGTCTGGCCGGACTCGTGGTCGGTCGACACGCGGAACGACGGATCTTCCGCAGCGAGCTTGGCGAGAGCCACGCCCAGCTTTTCCTGGTCGGCCTTCGACTTCGGCTCGATGGCGATTTCGATCACCGGCTCCGGAAATTCCATGCGCTCGAGGATGACCGGGTTTTCCGGATCGCACAGCGTGTCACCGGTACGGGCTTCCTTGAGGCCGGCCAGCGCGACGATGTCGCCGGCATAGGCTTCCTTGATGTCTTCACGGTTGTTCGCATGCATCAGCAGCATGCGGCCGATACGCTCTTTCTTCTCACGGGTCGAGTTCACGACGCCGGTGCCCGACTGCAGAACACCCGAATAGATGCGGCAGAAGGTGATGGTGCCGACGAACGGGTCGTCCATGATCTTGAACGCGAGCAGAGCCAGCGGCTCCTTGTCGTCAGCCTTGCGGACGACCTCGTTGCCATCTTCGTCCTGGCCCTTGATGGCCGGAACGTCGAGCGGCGACGGCAGATAATCGACGACGGCGTCGAGCAGCGGCTGTACGCCCTTGTTCTTGAAGGCCGAGCCGCAGAGCACGGGATAGAAAGCGCCGGTCAGCACGGCCTTGCGGAGCAGACGCTTGAGCGTCGCTTCATCCGGCTCGTTGCCGTCGAGGTAAGCTGCCATGGCGTCGTCATCGAGCTCGACGGCGGCTTCCAGCATCTTCTCGCGATATTCCTTGGCCTTCTCGACCATGTCTTCCGGAATATCGACATAGTCGAACTTCGCACCGAGGGATTCATCGTTCCAGACGATGCCCTTCATGGTGACGAGATCGACGAGGCCCTTGAAGTTGTTCTCGGCGCCGATCGGCAGCTGGATCGCAACCGGCTTCGCACCGAGACGATCAATGATGTCCTGCAGGCACTTGTAGAAGTCAGCGCCGGTCTTATCCATCTTGTTGGCGAAGACGATCCGCGGAACCTTGTACTTGTCGCCCTGGCGCCAGACGGTTTCGGTCTGCGGCTCGACGCCCTGGTTGGAGTCGAGAACGCACACGGCGCCGTCGAGCACGCGCAGCGAACGCTCGACTTCGATGGTGAAGTCGACGTGGCCGGGGGTGTCGATGATATTCAGGCGCTTGCCGTTCCAATAGGCGGTGGTCGCAGCCGAGGTGATCGTGATGCCACGCTCCTGCTCCTGCTCCATCCAGTCCATCGTCGCGGCACCTTCGTGCACTTCGCCGATCTTGTGGCTCTTGCCGGTGTAATAGAGGATGCGCTCGGTCGTCGTGGTCTTGCCAGCGTCGATGTGCGCCATGATACCGAAATTACGGTAGTCCTCGATGGCATTTTGGCGGGGCATGTGCGTGTCCTTCAGCTGTCCGTTCGAGACGCCGTTACCAGCGATAGTGCGAGAACGCGCGGTTGGCTTCCGCCATCTTGTGCACGTCTTCACGCTTCTTCACGGCGTTGCCGCGGTTGTTGGAGGCGTCGAGCAGCTCTGCAGAGAGACGCTCGGTCATGGTCTTTTCGTTGCGGGCGCGCGCGGCGGTGATCAGCCAGCGAATGCCGAGCGCCTGACGACGCACGCTACGCACTTCGACCGGCACCTGATAGGTCGCACCACCCACGCGGCGCGAACGCACTTCGATGGTCGGCATGACGTTTTCGAGCGCCTGCTCGAACACGGTGAGCGGCCCCTGCTTGGTCTTGGCCTCGATGATATCGAAGGCACCGTAGACGATCTGTTCGGCGGCAGACTTCTTGCCGTCATACATGATCGAATTCATGAACTTGGTCACGATGATGTTCCCGAACTTCGGATCCGGGTTCACAACGCGCTTTTCAGCGGAATGGCGACGAGACATCGATAAACCCCGACTTACTTCGGACGCTTCGCGCCGTACTTCGAACGACGCTGCTTACGGTTCTTGACGCCCTGGGTATCCAGCACGCCGCGGAGAATGTGGTAGCGAACGCCCGGCAAGTCCTTGACGCGGCCGCCGCGGATCATGACCACCGAGTGCTCCTGGAGGTTATGACCTTCACCCGGGATGTAACCGATGACTTCGAAGCCATTGGTCAGACGCACCTTTGCGACCTTACGAAGCGCCGAGTTCGGCTTCTTCGGGGTCGTGGTGTAGACGCGCGTGCAAACGCCGCGCTTCTGCGGCGACTGCTGCAGCGCCGGCACCTTCTTGCGCGCCTTCTGAATGACCCGCGGATTTGCGATCAGCTGGTTGATCGTCGGCATGTCAGCCTTCACCCTCTATTCGCGCGAAGCCTCATGGCTTCGCAAAAATTGTTCGGAGCTTCCCGCTCCATCGGTCTCGCATCACGCGAAAGAACTTCACGCAAAACGAAATAACGCCAACCATTCATCGCTGAATGGAAAGCGCTAACGCCGCAGAGGACCACGATGGTGACGTCAGGCTGTCGCCCTCGGTCGATATCGAGATCATGCACTGAATTCGATCTCTCGAGATGATCTCAAGAGACCAAACGTCGTATCGGCATTGCCTAGATTTTAGCGACAGCGTCTGAGCGTCTGGGTCGAGGTTGGTGCCCGAAGCGACCGAGAAGGCTCTCCGGGTGATCCGTACCGACACTGGCGAAGCTCACCGCCTGTCGTTAAGTGGCCGGGTTGTATCCGCAGGGGATAGGCAAGTCAACACCTATCCGCGTGCAAAATACGCTTGTGGCGCAGGGTTTTTAGCATGCGAAGCCCCTAGAAAACACGAGGAATCCGCAAGAATTCAACGCCATCCACCACGCAGTTCGCGATGTCGGAAACTGCAGTTTGATGACGCCTGGATGGAAGTCTGATGAGAATCCGGGACCGTCACACGGGCGATTCCGGCCCACTGCTCCCGATTCTAGGGTATCAGGCGGCCAGAATCGGGAGAATCGCCGTTCAGGGTATTGCCGAGTCGTTAAGGCATGCGGGCAATGACCTTGATCTCGAAATCGAAACCCGCGAGCCAGTTCACGCCCACCGCCGTCCAGTTCGGATAAGGGTGGTCCGGGAAGATCTCCGCACGGATGGCGTTCACCGTCCCGAACTGGGCCTCCGGATCGGTATGGAAGGTCGTGACGTCGACGATGTCGTCCAAACCGGCTCCAGCCGCCTTCAGAACGTTCCCGAGGTTATCGAAGGCCAACTGGACCTGCTTGGCGAAATCCGGTTCCGGGGAGCCGTCCGCCCTGCTCCCGACCTGGCCGGAGACGAAAAGAAGATCCCCGGAGCGGATCGCTGCGGAATAGCGGTTGATCTCGTAAAGGGCCTGCCGGCCGGCGGGGAAAATTGCATCGCGTTTGGTCATGATGTCTCTCCGGTTCCCAATCGGCGCTTGAGTTGATATACGCGCCGTATGAGAATATCTGAAAGCATACGGCCCGTATGTCAATATGACATACGCGACGTATGTAATTTGGAGAACATCCGTGTCGACGGGCAAGCGCGCGCAAATGGTGGAGGAAACCCGGGGCAAGCTGATCCAGGCCGCCCGCAAGGCCTTCGCGATCAAAGGCTATGCGGCAGCCTCGATGGACGACCTCACCAGGGACGCCGGCCTGACGCGCGGCGCGCTCTATCACAACTTTGGTGACAAAAAGGGACTTCTGCAGGCGGTCATCGACCAGATCGATGCCGAGATGCTGGCGCGGATGCGGGAGACGTCAAGTCAGGCGGCAACGCCCTGGCTCGCATTCCTCACCGAAGGGATCGCCTATATCGAGATGGCGCTCGAGCCGGAAATCCAGCGCATCATGCTGCTGGACGGCCCCGCAGTGCTCGGCGATCCCTCGCAATGGCCTAACCAGACGGCGTGCCTGCGCACGACGACGCAGGCGATCGAGCAGCTGATCGCGGATGGTGTCGTGAAGGACGTGGATGCGGAGGCCGCGGCTCGGCTGATCAATGGCGCCGCGCTGAACGCCGCGCTGTGGGTAGCGGCGGCGAAAGAGCCCGCCGCGGTGCTGCCGAAGGCGGTAACGGCGTTCCGGGAATTGGCGTCGGGATTGTTGCGGACGGAGAGCTGATACAGCCCCGTCTGTCATCCCCGCCCAGCACGCCGAAGGCGCACGCGGAGCGGGGATCCAGTCAACGCAATCGGCACAGCTTGATTACTAAAGCCAGTATTTACTGGATCGCCCGGTCAAGCCGGGCGACGACAAAACGAGAAGACGCCGACTATTCCTCGTCGTCTTCATCCTCCTCGTCGTCGTCTTCATCCTCATGCTCGTCGGCGGTGTGACGCCCCTGATTGTCCCACAGCTCGCGATAGGTGCCGCCGAGCGCCAGCAGCTGGGCATGCGAGCCGCGCTCGATCACCCTGCCCCCGCTGATGACGATGATCTCGTCCATATCGACGACCGAGGTCAGCCGGTGGGTCGAGGAGATCATGGTGCGGCCTTCGGCGAGCTTGAACAGAGTGGCGTTCAATGCCGCTTCCGTCGTCTGGTCGAGCGCCGATGTCGCCTCGTCGAGCAGCAGCACCGACGGATTGCGCACGATGGCTCGCGCGATAGCGATGCGCTGGCGCTGGCCACCGGACAGCGTGTCGCCGCGCTCGCCGACCTGGGTGTCGTACTTGTCCGGCAGCGTCATGATGTAGCGATGGATTTCGGCCTTCTTGGCCGCCTCTACCACCTCCTCGTCCGTAGCGCCCTCCTTGCCGAGCCGGATGTTCTCGCGGATCGACATGTTGAACAGCATGTTCTCCTGGAACACGACGGCCATGTGGCTGCGCAGGGACTCGCGCGTCACCTTGCGGATGTCGACGCCGTCGATGGTCACCTTGCCCTCGTCGGGCATATAGAGCCGCAGAATCAGATTCAGCAGCGTGCTCTTGCCCGAGCCGGACGGGCCGACGATGGCGATCTTCTTGCCGACATCAAGCTTCAGGCTGAGATTGTCGAGCACCGGCGCGCGGCTGTTCTCGTACTGGAAGGTGACGCGGTCGAAAGCGATGTCGTGCACGACACGGGGCAGCTCCGGCGCATTCGGCTTGTCCGCGCCTCGGGTCGGCTCGTCCAGCATCTCGTTCATATGACGCACCGCAGCCGCGGTCTGGATCGAGACCGGGATGAAGTGCATCACATGGGCGATGTTGTAGGACACCTCCCAGAACGCGCTCTCGAATGTGACGAAGGTGCCGACGGTGATCTGCCCCTTGGTGGCGAGATAGGCGCCGATCGCCAGCACCACGAGATGCAACAGCAGCACGGAGACGGTGACCGAGCGCTCCACCATGGTGGAGAGAAAGGTCGCCGCTGCGATCTTCTTGCTGGTATCGTCGTTGCGCAGCCGGAACCAGCCCATGGTGCGGCGCTGCAGGCTGAAGGCCTTGATCACCGCCTGCGCGGCGATGTTTTCCTGGATGGTGCCCAGGATCGACGCTTCGCTCTGCTTCTGCTCGTAATTGGCCTGCACCGCCTTTGGCGTGAGAATGCGGGGGCCGATCAGCGTGATCGGAAAGATCAGCAGCGCGACCATTGCGAGCTGCCAGTTCAGATAGATCATCAGCAGGATGCCGGCGATCAGTTCCAGGAACGGCAACAACGCGCTGTTGGCAAATGTCTTGATGCAGGTCTCATAGGACGCCATGTCGACGGAGAAGCGCGACAGCGTTTCGCCGCGCTTGGTCCGCGCAAAATAAGCCGATGGCAGTTCCTGCACATGGCCAAACAGACGCTCGCGCGCGCTCGCGATGATCGAGGCCGCGAGCCGCGCATCCCAGCGCTCGTACCAGATCGCCACGATCGACGTGACGACGCCGGCCACGGCCAGGACCGAGAGGATTTTGATCAGCGCCTCGAAATCTTCCTCGCCGAGCGCATCGTCGATGAGGAATTTGAGGCTGAGCGGCATGATGACGTTGAACAACGTCTCGACGAGAACGCCGAAGCCAACGAAGGCCAGCATCTTGCGCCGGTTGGCGAGAAACGGCCGTGTAAACGCGTAGACCGTGCCGAAGGCGCCCGCGGCCTCGCGCGCGGTGAAGACGACGAGCTCCTCGTCGTCATCATCATCGTCCTCGTCTTCATCCTCGTCGTCATCGACGGGCCTGGCCTTGGCGCCCTTGTCAGTAACGAGCTTTTCCGGCGCCGGCGGCTTCGTGCTCGGCACCGCTGCAGCGGCTGCGCCGACTGGCAGCGCAAACTTCTCGTCGAGCGGATCGGTGGCGTCGTCGGATGGGGGCTTCTGAGGAGGCTTCGACGCCATGAACCGGACCAATGCTGGGGCCCGACAAGGGCCGAAAGAATCATGCCGTGGCGTCTTACAGCCACCGCATGAAGTCTATGCGATCAGGATTGGTTCCGCAAAAGACGATCAATCGTAGGGCGGATTAGCCGAAAGCGTAATCCGCCGGCCTATTGCGTGGGGCGAAGAATGGCGGATTACGGCTACGCCTCATCCGCCCTACGCCTCAGTCCTCCTCCGCCTCGACCTTGTCGAAGAAGGAATAACGCAGGCTGTCCGCGTCGGCGTACCAGTGGCCGGGCCCCTTCCCCGCCGCCAGCGTCGCTTCCCACACGGCTTCGGTGCAGTCGCGACGATGCATGGAGAGATCGAAGCCGTTGCCGAAGAACAGCTCCGACCACTCCCACCAGGTGCCGAGCTTCTTGACGCCGCGCAGGAGGTCGTAGCGGTCGATCACCGCCGGCGCCATGTCTGACGTCACCGAACCGAAAATCAGACCGGTCTTGATGACGCGGTTGAGCTCCCCGATCGCAGTCACGATCTGCTTGTCCGCGACGTGGCAGAGGCTGGTCTCGAATACGAAATCGAACTGCTCGTCCTTGAACGGCAGGTCGGTGATGGAGCCGAGCTTGTTGAATTTCAACAGTGCCTTCGGCGTCTTGGCGTGGATCGCTTTGTTGTTCTCGACGCCCCAGGCATCGATCCCCCTGGCGCGCAGCGCGCCGACCAGCTCGCCCGACGCCGAGCCCGCGACCAGCAACTTGTAGCCCTTGGCGCGGCCCCAGACGATCTTGATGAGGTTCATCAGATAGGCGGGGTCGGTGAACTGGCTCCAAACCTCGCTGTAGGGCCCGACGCCGCGATAGTTCTTGAAATAATCGTTATCGATCTTGTCGGGGGCAACGATGCCGTTCACGCCACGCGCACGCCGCAGCTTCATCATCTCGGTGACGATGATGTCGGTGGCGGCATCCGAGGAGTCCAAGAGACCGTTCAGCGTGGAGTCGAACAGATAGTCACCGACCACCACGATCCCCGGATGGTCTTTCGGCTCCGGCCGGTGATTGGTCATGACGTCGCGCACCGGCATGCCGCCGGGGATGGCATTGACGGACGACAGCCAGCGGTGAATCTTGCCTTCGACGAGATGCGAACGCGCGTCGCCGAACGAAGCCGGCAGCGACTTGATCGCCGCGTCGATCAGTTCCTCGTCCGAGAGATTGGCAAAGGCCAGCGCATCCGAACCCGCGATCAGCCAGTTCAGCACGCCGTGCTTGCCGACATCGTGGCGTGCGCCTTCGTTATAGACGCAGCAGCCGCCGAATGCTTCCGACATGAACCAGGCGCCGGGAATCTGCTCGCCCCAGAACGGAGTGTCGAACAGCAGCGAAATCCGAAGGTAGTGCGCTGGACGGTCGAAGTAAGCGACATGCTTGACCATCGACTTGCGCAGCTCTTCCCCGTCCCAGCGCATGGTGGCCAGCCAGGAATGCGGCAGGCACATCACCACCAGATCGAAGTCGCGCGTCTCCGGTCCCTTGCCGTTCATCATATCGAGGCGATAGCGCCCCTCCCCGGTCTTGCCGACCCTGAGGACGCGGTGATTGAGCAGGATGTCAGCCGCGACCTCCGAGCGCAGGCAGGAGATCAGCTGCTCATTGCCGTTCTGGATCGAATACAGGCCGATATAGCCGTCGATATCCATCACGAAGTTCTTCAGCGCATTGAGGCCGTTGGTGTTGTGCGCTTCGGTTGCGATATCCGAGCGCGCCATCGCCTTGAAGAAGCGTTTGGCGGTGGGATCGCTCACTTCCTTGTCGAGCAATTCCTCCGCAGTCATCCACGCCCACGGATTCTCGTTGTCGTGCGCGCCGACGCCTTCGTAATATTCCAGCGGCGTGATCATCTTCGCGCACTTCTTGCGGAACGCCTCGATGGCGGCCGCAGTCTTGGCGCCGTATTTCCTGCGCATGCCCGGAACATCGTCGAGCAGCTCGCCATCGAGCATCACCTGCTCGGCATCCATCGGGATTGTCTGCAGCCCGAAATGCTGGATCAGCTCGCGCAGCGGATCGGGGCCGATCATCGAGTAATCGTAGATTTCGGCGACGCCAGCTTCATACATGGCGGGCGAGCTGTCGAACTTGCGGGTGACGATCTTGCCGCCGAGACGATCGGATGCCTCATAGATGGTGACACGGCAGAGGTCGCCGAGCTTCTTCTTCAGATACCAGGCGCTCATCAAGCCGCCCGGGCCGCCACCAACAATCGCAAGATCCAGCATCTAAATTCTTTCACGCCTCGAATGCCTGCCGGCCGCCCCCGGCGAAAATCGATTTAGCGCATTCACCGCCACGGCGGAATCCAAGCCGCTGCAGGCCTGCCGCCTTCCCGCGTCGGATCACACTAAACCATTCCAACTAAGACCATTTTCGGTCTGAAGGAAAGATGAACGAAGGCCGCAAGCGCCTTGCGTCGCGGCAAAATACGTTAACCCGAAATAAAAAGGGCCGGCTGAGAGCCGGCCCTTTGATTCCTGTCAGTCGCGATCGGCTTATTCGGCCGGCGGCAGCGCCAGCGGCTCTGCCTCCGGAGCCGACGGCACAACGGCCGCCTGCTTCTCGCGCTCGTCCTGGATCATCGCGTCGCGCTTCATGGCGACCTCGCGGATCTTGGCCATGGAGGCGCCCGTACCGGCCGGGATCAGGCGGCCGACAATGACGTTCTCCTTGAGACCTTCGAGGGGATCGATCTTGCCGTTGACCGCCGCCTCCGTGAGGACGCGGGTGGTCTCCTGGAACGACGCCGCCGAGAAGAACGAGCGAGTCTGCAGCGAGGCCTTGGTGATGCCGAGCAGCACCGGATTGCCCGTCGCAGGCTTCTTGCCCTCTTCTTCCGCCTTGGCGTTGAGCGCGTTGAACTCGATCTTGTCGACCTGTTCGCCCGCGATCATGTCGGTGTCGCCCTGATCGGTGACCTCGATCTTCTGCAGCATCTGACGGACAATCACTTCGATGTGCTTGTCGTTGATGAGCACGCCCTGCAACCGGTAGACTTCCTGGATCTCGTTGACCAGATAGGCAGCGAGTTCCTCGATGCCCTTGATCGCCAGAATGTCGTGCGGCGCCGGATTGCCTTCGACGATGAAATCGCCCTTTTCAACGATATCGCCGTCCTGCAGATGGATGTGCTTGCCCTTCGGAATGAGGTACTCGCGAGTCTCCTCGGTCTTGTCGAGCGGCTCGATCGAGATGCGACGCTTGTTCTTGTAGTCGCGTCCGAAGCGGATGGTGCCGCCGATCTCCGCGATGATCGCCGCGTCCTTCGGCTTGCGGGCCTCGAACAGTTCGGCAACGCGCGGCAGACCGCCGGTGATGTCACGCGTCTTCGCGCTTTCGGTCGAGACACGGGCGAGAATGTCGCCGGCCTGAACCTTGGCGCCGACGTCCACCGAGAGGATCGCATCAGGCGAGAGCATGTAGCGGGCGTCGCCACCGCGCGCCAGCTTCAGCACCTTGCCGTCAGCGCCCTTCACGACGACGGCCGGGCGCAGGTCTGCACCTGCACGCGACGTGCGCCAGTCGATGACGACGCGCTTCGCGATACCGGTCGATTCGTCGAGGGTTTCGGTGACGGACTGGCCGTCCACGAGATCCTCGAAGCCGATAGTGCCGTCGACTTCCGTCAACAACGGGCGGGAATACGGATCCCACTCGGTGATGCGCTGGCCACGCTTAACGGTATCGCCGTTGGCCACGTGCACGCGCGCGCCGTACTGAATACGGTAGGTCGCACGTTCGGTGCCGTCGGCATCGCTGATCGCGATCACCATGTTGCGCACCATCGCCACGGTGTGGCCTTCGCCGTTCTTGGCGAGACCTTCGTTGCGGATGGTGACCTTACCGTCGAAGTTCGACTCGATCACCGACTGCTCGTTGAGCTGCGCCGCGCCGCCGATGTGGAACGTGCGCATCGTCAGCTGCGTGCCGGGCTCACCGATCGACTGCGCGGCGATGACGCCGACAGCTTCACCGTGGTTGACCGGCGTACCGCGTGCAAGGTCGCGGCCATAGCAGGTGCCGCAGATGCCGTTGACCAGTTCGCAGGTCAGCGCCGAGCGGATCTTCACTTCCTGGATGCCGGCCTTCTGCAGACGATCGACGTCCTTCTCCTCCATCAGCGTGTTGCGCTTGATCAGCACTTCACCGCTGTTGGGATCGACGATGTCTTCGCAAGCCGAGCGGCCGAGGATACGCGACGCCAACGACGCGACCACCGAGCCCGCATCGACGATGGCACGCATCTTGATGCCGAGATTGGTGCCGCAGTCGGTCTGCGTGATGATGCAGTCCTGCGCTACGTCGACGAGACGACGGGTCAGGTAACCGGAGTTCGCGGTCTTCAACGCGGTGTCCGCGAGGCCCTTACGGGCGCCGTGGGTCGAGTTGAAGTATTCGAGAACCGACAGGCCTTCCTTGAAGTTCGAGATGATCGGCGTTTCGATGATCTCACCCGACGGCTTGGCCATCAGGCCGCGCATGCCACCGAGCTGACGCATCTGAGCCGGCGAACCACGAGCACCCGAGTGCGCCATCATGTAGATCGAGTTGATCTGCGCCTCTTCGCCCTTGTCGTTCTTCTTCACCGAGGAGATTTCCTTCATCATCTCCTTGGCGACTTCTTCGGATGCCTTCGACCAGGCGTCGACGACCTTGTTGTACTTCTCGCCGTGGGTGATCAGGCCGTCATTGTACTGCTGCTCGAAGTCCTTCGCGTAGGCGCGGGTCGAGTCGACGATCTTCCACTTCGAACCCGGCACCACCATGTCGTCCTTGCCGAACGAGATGCCCGCCTTGAACGCATTGTAGAAGCCGAGCGCCATGATGCGATCGCAGAAGATCACCGTCTCCTTCTGGCCGCAGTGGCGGTAGACCTGATCGATGACGCCTGAGATTTCCTTCTTCGTCATCAGCTTGTTGATGGTCTCGAACGGCACCTTCGGATGCTTCGGCAGCACCTGGCCGAGCATGGCGCGGCCCGGGGTCGTTTCGATCAGACGCGTGACGGTCTTGCCGTCGGCGTCGAGACCGGTCCAGCTGTACTTGATCTTGGTATGGAGGTGGATGACCTTCGCATGCAGCGCATGCTCGATCTCCGACATCTCGCGATACACCTTGCCCTCGCCCGGCAGGCCGGCGCGCATGGTGGACAGGTAGTACAGACCAAGCACGATGTCCTGCGACGGCACGATGATCGGCTGGCCGTTCGCCGGGTGCAGGATGTTGTTGGTCGACATCATGAGCACGCGCGCTTCCAGCTGCGCTTCGAGCGACAGCGGAACGTGCACGGCCATCTGGTCACCGTCGAAGTCGGCATTGAAGGCCGAGCAGACCAGCGGATGCAGCTGGATCGCCTTGCCTTCGATCAGCACCGGCTCGAACGCCTGAATGCCGAGACGATGCAGCGTCGGCGCGCGGTTCAGCAGCACGGGATGCTCGCGAATGACCTCGTCGAGGATATCCCAGACCTCGGGACGCTCCTTCTCCACGAGCTTCTTAGCCTGCTTCACCGTGGTGGACAGGCCCTTGGCGTCGAGGCGCGAATAGATGAACGGCTTGAACAGTTCGAGCGCCATCTTCTTCGGCAGGCCGCACTGATGCAGGCGCAGTTCGGGACCGACCACGATGACCGAACGGCCGGAGTAGTCGACGCGCTTGCCGAGCAGGTTCTGACGGAAGCGGCCCTGCTTGCCCTTCAGCATGTCGGCGAGCGACTTCAGCGGACGCTTGTTGGCGCCGGTGATGACGCGGCCGCGGCGGCCGTTGTCGAACAGCGCGTCAACGGCTTCCTGCAACATACGCTTTTCGTTGCGGATGATGATGTCCGGCGCGCGGAGCTCCATCAGACGCTTCAAGCGGTTGTTACGGTTGATGACGCGGCGATACAGGTCGTTGAGGTCCGACGTCGCGAAGCGGCCGCCATCGAGCGGCACCAGCGGACGCAGATCCGGCGGGATCACCGGCACGACGGTGAGAATCATCCATTCCGGCTTGTTGCCGGAGAAGCGGAACGCTTCGACGATCTTCAGGCGCTTGGCGAGCTTCTTGTGCTTGATGTCGGAGTCGGTCTCCTTCATCTCGGCGCGCAGCTCGACATCGAGCTTTTCGAGGTCGAGGCCGCGCAGCAGCTCGCGGATCGCTTCCGCACCGATCATGGCGGTGAACGAATCCTGGCCGTATTCGTCCTGAGCCTTCAGATACTCGTCTTCAGACAGCAGCTGACGGTCCTTGAGCGCGGTGAGACCCGGCTCAAGAACGACGTAGTATTCGAAGTACAGGATGCGCTCGAGATCCTTGAGCGTCATGTCCAGCAGCTGGCCGATGCGCGAGGGCAGCGACTTCAGGAACCAGATGTGAGCGACCGGCGCAGCCAGCTCGATGTGGCCCATGCGCTCGCGACGGACGCGCGACAGGGTCACTTCGACCGAGCACTTCTCGCAGATGATGCCCTTGTACTTCATGCGCTTGTACTTGCCGCACAAGCACTCGTAATCCTTGATGGGCCCGAAGATGCGGGCGCAGAACAGGCCGTCGCGCTCGGGCTTGAAGGTACGATAGTTGATGGTTTCCGGCTTCTTGATCTCGCCGTAGGACCAGGACAGAATCTTCTCCGGAGACGCAATCGAGATCCGGATCTGGTCGAAGACCTGAGCCGGCGTCGTCGGATTGAAGAGATTCATAATTTCTTGGTTCATGGTCTTCTCCTCGCGTGCCGATCGCCATCAGCAGCAAATTCGAAATTCTGTAGTCACGCGCGCTGCCATACGTCCGGGCTGCGGCGCAGACGCCCGGCCACGAGGCCGGGCGTGACGCATTGAATTACTCGGCGGCCTCGGAGGTCGGCCCCGGCAGCTTGGAATTGTGCAGGTCGACGTTGAGGCCGAGCGAGCGCATTTCCTTCACGAGCACGTTGAACGATTCCGGGATACCGGCCTCGAACGTGTCGTCGCCGCGCACGATCGCCTCGTAGACCTTGGTACGGCCCGCGACGTCGTCCGACTTCACCGTCAGCATTTCCTGCAGCGTATAAGCCGCGCCGTATGCTTCCAGTGCCCACACTTCCATTTCGCCGAAGCGCTGGCCGCCGAACTGCGCCTTGCCACCCAGCGGCTGCTGCGTGACGAGCGAGTACGGACCGATCGAACGCGCGTGGATCTTGTCGTCCACGAGATGGTGAAGCTTGAGCATGTAGATGTAGCCCACGGTCACCTTGCGGTCGAACTGGTCGCCGGTGCGGCCGTCATAGACGGTCGACTGACCCGATGCGTCGAAGCCTGCCATCTTAAGCATGTCTTCGATATCGGCTTCCTTCGCACCGTCGAACACCGGCGTTGCGATCGGCACGCCAGGCTTGAGGTTGCGCGCAAGCTCGATCAGTTCGTCATCGTTCAGCGACTTGATGACTTCATCTTCGCCATAGACCTTCTTCAGGGTCTCGCGCAGCGGCTTGAGATCCTGCCTCTGGTAGAACGCGTCGATGGTCTCGCCGATCTTCTTGCCCATGCCGGCGCAGGCCCAGCCGAGATGCGTCTCGAGGATCTGACCGACATTCATGCGCGACGGCACGCCCAGCGGGTTGAGCACGATGTCCGCATGGGTACCGTCCTCGAGGAACGGCATGTCTTCGATCGGAACGATCTTCGACACCACGCCCTTGTTGCCGTGACGGCCGGCCATCTTGTCGCCTGGCTGGATCTTGCGCTTCACCGCGACGAAGACCTTGACCATCTTCATCACGCCCGGAGGCAGCTCGTCGCCGCGCTGCAACTTCTCGACCTTGTCGAGGAAGCGCTGTTCAAGGCCTTTCTTCGACTCGTCGTACTGCTTCCGCATCGCTTCGATTTCGGTCATCAGCTTGTCGTTCGCGGTGGCAAACATCCACCACTGCGACCGCGGATTCTCGTCGAGAACGGCGCGCGTGATCTTGCTGTCCTTCTTGAAGCCCTTCGGACCGGCGATGCCGACCTTGTTCTCCAGGAGGTCTGCCAGACGGCCATACACGTTACGATCCAGGATGGCCTGTTCGTCGTCACGGTCCTTGGCGAGACGTTCGATCTCTTCGCGCTCGATCGCCAGCGCACGCTCGTCCTTGTCGACGCCGTGACGGTTGAACACGCGGACTTCCACGATGGTGCCCTGCACGCCCGGAGGCACGCGGAGCGAGGTGTCGCGAACGTCTGACGCCTTTTCACCGAAAATGGCGCGCAGCAGCTTTTCTTCCGGCGTCATCGGGCTTTCGCCCTTCGGCGTGATCTTGCCGACCAGGATGTCGCCGGCGCGAACTTCGGCGCCGATGTAGACGATACCGGCTTCGTCGAGGTTCTTCAGCGCTTCTTCCGACACGTTCGGAATGTCACGGGTGATTTCCTCAGGACCGAGCTTGGTGTCGCGGGCCATCACTTCGAATTCCTCGATATGAATCGAGGTGAAGACGTCTTCCTTCACGATCCGCTCGGAGAGCAGGATCGAGTCTTCGAAGTTGTAGCCGTTCCACGGCATAAACGCGACGAGCACGTTGCGGCCGAGCGCGAGCTCACCGAGATCGGTCGACGGACCGTCGGCAATGATGTCGCCCTTGCGCACGACGTCACCGACCTTCACCAGCGGACGCTGGTTGATGCAGGTCGACTGGTTCGAGCGCTGATACTTCATCAAACGATAGATATCGACGCCCGACTTGGTCGGATCGAGATCTTCGGTCGCGCGGATAACCACGCGGGTCGCGTCGATCTGGTCGATCACGCCGGCACGGCGAGCCGCGATCGCGGCGCCGGAGTCGCGCGCCACGACGGCCTCCATGCCGGTGCCGACGAACGGCGCTTCGGCACGCACCAGCGGCACGGCCTGACGCTGCATGTTCGAGCCCATCAGCGCGCGGTTGGCGTCGTCATTCTCAAGGAACGGGATCAGCGCCGCGGCGACCGAAACGAGCTGCTTCGGCGACACGTCCATATAGTCGACCTTGTCGGCCGGCAGCGGCATCACGTCGCCGGCGTGACGGCAGATCACCATTTCGTCGGCGAACTTGCCCTTGGCGTCGAGCTGCACGTTGGCCTGCGCCACCGAGTAACGGCCTTCTTCCATCGCCGAGAGATACACAACCTCATCGGTGACGCGGCCGTCCTTCACCTTGCGATACGGCGTCTCGACGAAGCCGTACTTGTTCACACGCGCGAACGTAGCGAGCGAGTTGATCAGACCGATGTTCGGACCTTCCGGCGTTTCGATCGGGCAGATACGGCCATAGTGGGTCGGATGCACGTCGCGGACTTCGAAGCCGGCGCGCTCGCGGGTCAGACCGCCCGGTCCAAGCGCCGAGAGACGACGCTTGTGGGTGATTTCCGACAGCGGGTTGGTCTGGTCCATGAACTGCGACAGCTGCGACGAGCCGAAGAACTCGCGCACCGCTGCGGCGGCAGGCTTCGCGTTGATCAGGTCCTGCGGCATCACGGTGTCGATATCCACCGACGACATGCGCTCCTTGATGGCGCGCTCCATGCGCAGCAGGCCGACGCGATACTGATTTTCCATCAGCTCGCCGACCGAACGCACACGGCGGTTGCCGAGATGATCGATGTCGTCGATCTCGCCCTTGCCGTCGCGCAGATCCACCAGGGTCTTGATGACCGAGAGGATGTCTTCCTTGCGCAACGTGCGATGGGTGTCCGGCGCATCGAGTTCGAGGCGCATGTTCATCTTCACGCGACCCACGGCCGAGAGGTCGTAGCGCTCGGCGTCGAAGAACAGCGACTGGAACATGTTCTGTGCGGACTCGAGCGTCGGGGGCTCGCCCGGACGCATCACGCGGTAGATGTCGAACAGCGCATCTTCACGCGTCATGTTCTTGTCGGCCGCGAGCGTGTTGCGGATATAGGCGCCGATATTGACGTGGTCGATGTCGAGCAGCGGCAGCTCCTTGTAGCCCTCCTCGTCCAGCGCCTTGAGCGACTTCTCGGTGATCTCTTCGCCAGCTTCGGCATAGATTTCGCCGGTCTTCGCGTTCACCAGGTCGTCGGCGAGATAGCTGCCGATCAAATCCTCATCGGTGAGCTGCAGTGCCTTGAGGCCCTTCTCGGCGAGCTGGCGGGCGCCGCGCACGGTGAGCTTCTTGCCGGCTTCAAGCACCACCTTGCCGGTGTCGGCATCAATGAGGTCGTTGACAGTCGAATAGCCGCGGAAGCGCGACGGATCGAACGGCACGCGCCAGCCGCCGTCCTTGATCTTCTTGTAGATGATCTTCTGGTAGAAGGTCGACAGAATCTCTTCGCCGTCGAGACCCAGGGCATACATCAGCGACGTCACCGGAATCTTGCGGCGACGGTCGATACGCGCATAGACGATGTCCTTGGCGTCGAATTCGATATCGAGCCAGGAGCCGCGATACGGGATCACGCGGGCCGCGAACAGCAGCTTGCCCGACGAGTGGGTCTTGCCCTTGTCGTGATCGAAGAACACGCCCGGCGAACGGTGCATCTGCGAGACGATGACGCGCTCGGTACCGTTGACGACGAAGGTGCCGTTCATGGTCATGAGCGGGATGTCGCCCATGTAGACGTCCTGCTCCTTGATGTCCTTGACGGACTTGGCGCCGGTTTCCTCGTCGATATCGAACACGATCAGGCGCAGCGTCACCTTCAGCGGCGCCGCATAGGTCATGCCGCGCTGGCGGCACTCGTCCACGTCATATTTGGGCGGCTCGAATTCGTAGCGGACGAATTCGAGCATCGAGGTGCCGGCGAAATCCGAGATCGGAAACACCGAACGGAAAACAGCCTGGAGGCCTTCGTCGAGCCGACCGCCCGCAGGCTCGTCGACCATCAGGAACTGGTCGTAGGACGCCTTCTGAACCTCGATGAGGTTCGGCATCTCGGCGACTTCCTTGATGTGACCGAAGAACTTGCGAACGCGCTTGCGACCGGTGAACGTCTGCTGACCCATCGTGGCCTCTCATTGCGTCGCCCGGGACGGGCGAACCTTCCAGAGCACGGCTGCCGCCGCCTCCGGGTTGAATTCTGTGTCGAACGCGCTCTGGAAATCCGGCACTCGATCAGGAACAAATTCCCCAAATCGAACATTCAGACCACCGAACGCAAAACAACGCGCGTGATGCCCTGCTGCATCTCGCCCGTCTGAAACCCGTCTATGATACGGACCAAAAGCCCGAAATTGCCCTGTCTCCCAACGGCTTAGGATAGAACGTCGCCGTTCTCGCCGTCAAACCGCGCTTTCGTGCTGCCGTCCCGATATGGGGCGACGATCATGGAGATTCGAGGGTCGTACCACCGCATCCCCACACTTTCTTGTGTACGGCCTGGTGGCCGCACCCGGTTCCCGGTCCAGAGGACGGCCGCGTGGTCGCCCTCCGTCCGAAGAACGGCCTTCGGCCGCTCTTCGGGGGAACCCTAAGGTCTTACTTGAGTTCGACCTTGGCGCCAGCCTTCTCGAGCTGAGCCTTGATCTTCTCGGCTTCGTCCTTGGCAACGCCTTCCTTGAGGGGCTTCGGCGCGCCTTCGACCAGGTCCTTGGCTTCCTTGAGGCCGAGACCGGTGATCGCACGGACTTCCTTGATGACTTCGATCTTCTTGTCGCCGGCCGAAGCCAGGACGATCGTGAAGTCGGTCTTTTCTTCAGCTGCGGCAGCACCGCCACCACCAGCGCCCGGAGCAGCGGCAACAGCCACGGCAGCGGCAGCCGACACGCCCCACTTCTCTTCGAGCAGCTTGGCGAGTTCGGCGGCTTCGAGCACGGTGAGGCTCGAGAGGTCGTCAACGATCTTATTGAGGTCAGCCATTGTCTATATCCTTAAGCGTATTTGGTTCGAACCAGTTTGATTGCGAAGGGCGTCAGGCCGCTTCGCTCTTTGAGGCATAAGCCTGAACGACGCGCGCGACCTTGGCCGCGGGCGCAGTCGACAGCTGAGCGATCTTGGTCGCCGGCGCCACGAGGAGGCCAACGAGTTTGCCGCGCAGTTCGTCGAGGGACGGCAGCGAGGCGAGAGCCTTGACGCTGTCGACATTCAGGACGGTCTTACCCATCGAGCCGCCAAGAATGACGAACTTATCGTTCGCCTTGGCAAATTCGACGGCAACCTTCGGTGCAGCTACCGGATCGTCCGAAGTGGCGATCACGGTCGGGCCCTTCAGCAGGGAACCGATGGCAACAACATCCGTGCCTTCAAGAGCAATTTTGGCGAGACGGTTTTTCGAGACCTTCACCGAGGCACCCGCCTGCTTCATCTGCTTACGCAGGGTCTGCATCTGGGCAACGGTGAGGCCGGAATAATGGGCAACGATCGCAACGCCGGTGGTCTTGAAGACCCCATTCAGCGATTCGACCGCGTCCTTCTTTGCCGCTCTTTCCACAGCAAGCTCTCTCCGGTTGGCGGCCTCTAGCTTGATGAAGCCGCCGGTTGATATCCAACCGCCCCACCTGAGATGACCTTGAGACTTGAGTCTCCAGACACGCCGGGCGAGACGATCATGATAGCCTGCCCTCCCGAACCTGAGCTGCGAGCAGCCAAAGCGCGGGGTGTCGAGGTTCGAACCAAATACGCTGTCAGCCGCATGGCGGCGTTAAGCGGAGTCAGTCTTCACCCATCTATGCTGGCTTGAGGATTAAGCCGTTGATCAAACGAATGTTTGTCGCTGGCGCCAGCAGTCTCGGACAGGATTCGAGATCATTGATCGGCCACGATCAGCCGGTCATTGACCCCTGTCCGCTTTCGTCAAAACCGGGCCGCGGCTCCCGTGCCCTTCGAGCGATCCGTGCGGATGGCCTGAAAGGAATGGTCTCCTAGATACCGGTTTGTCGGAATGCGAACACGGACGCGCCAGCGCAAGCCAGCCCATCCGGAAGCGGCTGTTTAACGAGTCTTTCCCGGCTTGCCAAGGGGGAAGTGCCGGACTGGCATCATTTTTGCCGGGGAACCTGCGGCAGCGCAGCCAGGCGCTGCCGCAGTCGCTTCCGCCCTACCCCTTCGGGCAAGCCGCGCCCGCGTCCACCCACGCCTTGATCAATTCGCCGAACTGCTTCTGCGTACCCGGCGCCGGGGTGCGGTTGCCACCGGGTTTCCAGCCCCAGCCGACCAGCTCGTCCTCCGCCATGTGATGAACCAACGCCGCAAGGTCCTTGCCGCCGTTGCGCTCCTTGTCCTTGATCTGCACGCAGATCTGACCGAGCGTCTTACCCTGCCAGGCCATCTCGGCCGGCGCCAGCGACCACTTCGCGTTGCCGGGGACATTGGCGGCGTCGAAGTTGTTTTCATGGTGGCAGGTCGTGCAAGCGAGACCGCTGGCCGCGCCCATGCCGCCCTCGCCGCGCACCACCAGCGGAATGTGCGGACGCATGCGGTCGGTCTGCGTCGGACGATCGCCGGCCGGGTGGCAATTGAGGCAGCGCGGCGACTGGATCACCTTGCCGGCCTCGTTGAAGAGCGCCACGGCGCGCTCGTTCTTGTTCTTGATCCTGGCGAAGGCCGAGACTGGCTGCAGCGTTTTCGGATTGCTGACCGCTGCATCGGCCTCGTTCGTGCCAAACTGCGCGACGGAAAGAATCCCAGCAGACATTCCGCCGGCGACCAGCGCCAGCAGTGCGTATTTCACGATCTGCTTCATGCCGCGGCTCCCGGCACGATTGGCAGTTGCCGTGGACGTCCCACACCGAGCTTCGCCATCGCATTGGCGACAGCGGGCCCGAGCGGCGGCACACCGGGCTCACCGACGCCCGTCGGCTTCTCGGTGGACTTCACGATCACCACCTCGACCTCCGGCATCTCGTTGATGCGCAGTGAGCGATAGGTGTCGAAATTGCCGGCTACCGGCGCACCGGCATCGAGTGTCTGCTCGGCATAGAGGATGTGGCCGAGCGCAAAGCCGATGCCACCTTCCATCTGCGCGCGGATGATGTCGGGATTGACGGCCACGCCGCAGTCCACCGCACACCAGACCTTGTGCACCTTCGGCCCTTCTTCGGTCATCGACAGTTCGACCACCTGCGCGACGAAGCTGTTGAAGCTCTCGACCACGGCGACGCCGCGGGCGCGGCCTGCCGGGACCTTGTAATTCTTCCAGTCGGCGAGTTCGGCCACAGCCTTCAGCACGCCGGCATGACGCGGCTTCTTGCCGAGCAGTTCGAGCCGGCCTTCGACAGGGTCCTTGCCTGCGGCTTCAAGCAGTTCATCGACAAACGCTTCGACCGCATAGCCGGTGTGAGTGTGCCCCACCGAGCGCCACCACAGCACGGGGACGCCGACATCGACCTGATGCATGTCGCAGCGGAAGTTGGCGACCTCATAGGGAATGTCGTTGGAGCCTTCGTAGGATGTCGGATCGAGCCCGTCCTTGAACATCACGGCCTCAAAAAACGAGCCCTTCATGATCGACTGCGAAACGATCGTATCGCTCCACGCCTCGATCTTGCCGTCGCGCACGGCGCCGCGCATGCGATGGACACTGTAAGGCCGATAGTAACCACCGCGCATATCGTCCTCGCGGGTCCAGACCAGCTTGATCGGCTTGCCCGGCCCGATCGCCTTGGCGACTTCGGCCATCTCGATCGCCTGATGCGTGGATTGCTGCGCGCGGCGCCCAAAACTGCCGCCAGCCAGAACCACGTCGATCTTGATCTTGTCCACCGGCAAGCCGAACGCCTTCGAGAAAGCCATGTGGTCGGGCGTCGGGAACTGGCAGCCATAGCGCGCATAGACGCTTTGACCGTCCCACTTCAGATAGCCGTTGAGCGGCTCCATGGCGGCATGGGCGAGATAGGGAAAGACATATTCGGTTTCGATCACGCGGCCGCCTTTGGCAATCGCCTCCTCGAACTTGCCTTCGGCACGCACCAGCTTGCCCGGCGTTTTCGACAACGTGCGAAACTGCTGCAGCAATTCGGCGCTGCCGCGCTTCTCGGCCTTGCTGTCGTCCCACACGATCTTCAGCGCCTCGCGCCCCATCTTCGCCGGCCAGAAACCTTTGGCATAGACGGCAACGCCGGTCGGCACCTGCTTCACATCGACCACGCCCGGCACGGCTTTCGCCGCCGTCGCATCGAACGATTTCACCGTGCCGCCGAATTTCGGCGAGCGCGCCACGACAACCGTCAGCATGTCGGGTTCGTTGATATCGAGCGTATAGAACGCCTTGCCGTCACTCTTGTCAGCGCTGTCGAGGCGCTTCACTACGCCTTCCTTACCGATGAACTTGAAGTTCGCGGGATCTTTCAGCTTGGGATCCGCCGGCACCGGCATGGTCATCGCCTTGTCGGCGAATTCACCGAACCGGCCTTCCTTGCCGGACGCATGCTTGAGCACGCCGTTCTCGACAGTGATTTCACCGGCCGGCACCTGCCAGATATCAGCCGCCGCCGCGATCAGCATCTGCCGCGCAGCAGCGCCGACCTGCCGCATCTGCAGGTAGGCATTGGCGATGGCGGTGGAGCCGCCGGTCCCCTGCAAACCGAATGCAAGGTTCTTGTAGAGCTCCGGATTGGACGGCGCATGATCGGCGCGCATCTGCGACCAGTCGGCATCGAGCTCTTCGGCAACGAGTGTCGCAAAGCCGGTAAACGGCCCCTGCCCGAACTCGATCTGTTTGCACAACACGGTCACCGTGCTGTCCGGCTTGATGATCAGAAACGTATTCGGCGCGATATTGACCTTCGGCTGCGCCGCAGCCTGGGCGAACAACTTGTCGGCGCGTGCTACATAGGCGCCAATGACGAGGCCGGCACCAGCCTTCAGCAGCGTGCGGCGCGACAGTTTGGTGTCGTGAACGGTCATGGCTCAGCCCTCCAGCGATTTCGCGGCACTATGGATCGCAGCGCGGATGCGGACATAGGTGGCGCAACGGCAGATGTTGCCGTTCATCGCCAGATCGATGTCTTCATCGGATGGCTTCGGATTGAGACTGAGCAGGGCAGCCGCACTCATGACCTGACCGGACTGACAATAGCCGCACTGCGGCACGTCATGGGCGCCCCATGCCGCCTGCACTGCCTTGCCCTCCTTGCTGTTCAGGCCTTCGATGGTGGTGACTTCACCCGAGCCCACGGCCGAGACGGGCATCGAGCAGGAACGGATCGGCTGGCCGTCGAGATAGACGGTACAGGCACCGCATTGCGCAACGCCGCAGCCATATTTGGTCCCGGTCAGCCCGGCGCCGTCACGAATTGCCCATAGGAGTGGGGTGTCGGGGGCGACGTCGATCTGACGCGACTCCCCGTTGATCTTGAGGGTGAACGCAGCCATCGCTGTTGTCCTGTGTCGTCGAATGTACGCCTACATTCGAGTGGTTCTAATTCGAACCCGACACATACAACCGCATTACGGAAGCCAGAACTCAATTATTTTTGTACCGCCCGGGAACGAAAGTCTCTTGCGCGCGTTCCCGCGGCCCTTTTGGCGCAACGGGGAAGCGCCGCCCGTTGCGTTGCGCTTACTTCAGCAGAGGACATTCGCTTTGAGCCGCCGGCCTGAAAGCGTCCTCACCGGGGACAGATGACAGATATTTGTAATAGTCCCACGGCGCTCGGGACTCCGATGGCGATTTAACCTGAAACAAGTGCATGTCGCGCAACACGCGGCCGTCCTTCCGGATTTTGACGTCCTTGCTCATGAAGTCATTGACCGGCATCGAACGCATGGCGTCGGCCACGGCCGGTCCGGCGATTGATCCGGCCGCCTTCACCGACTTCAGATAGTGCGTCACCGCGCTGTAGACGCCGGCCTGATTCATGTTCGGCTTTTTCTTCGCCGCAGCCTCGAATCGCCGCGAAAAATCGCGGGTCGCATCATCCATGTCCCAATAAAATGCCTCGGCGATGATAATCCCCTGAGATGCCTTGAGGCCCAGGCCATGAACGGTATTGATGAGAAGAAGCAGACCTCCGATACGCTGCCCCCCCTCGACGATCCCGAATTCGCCCGCCTGCTTGATCGTGTTCAAGGCGTCGTCGCCGGAATTGGCGAGCCCGATGATCTTCGCTCCGGATCCCTGCGCCTGCAGAAGGAACGAGGAGAAGTCCGCTGTCCCGAGCGGATGCCTCACGCGGCCCAGCACCTTTCCGCCCAATGCCTCAATCGCCGTCGATGCGTCCCGCTCGAGCGCATGGCCGAACGCATAATTGCTGGTGATGAAGAACCAGGTATCCGCTCCCGATTTCGCCATCGCCCGCGGCAGCGTATTGGCAAGCGCATAAGTGTCGTAGGTCCAGTGAAAGCCGAACGGTGAACAGGCTTTCCCCGTCAGATCCGACGTCGCCGGGCCGGAAAACATCGCGATCTTCTGCTTGTCCTTCACAATGTCCTGAATGACCAATGCAGCGGCGGATGTCCCGCCATCGACGATTGCGCTGACGTCGTCCACGTCGATCCATCGGCGCGTCACAGCTGCTGCGATGTCGGTCTTGTTCTGGTGATCGGCGGAGAGAAGCTCGATACGGCGCCCGAGAACGCTGCCGCCGAAGTCCTCGATCGCAAGGCGCGCAGCGATCACAGATCCCAACCCGGTTACGTCCGCCGTACTTCCCGACTGATCGTTCAGGACAGCGATGCGAAGGGGCGCCTCTTCGGCATGAATGCCACCCGACATCTCGAGCAGCAACAGAAGCGGAAGCGCAAATCGCAGCAACGGAGACCTTGACCTCAGCATTCCATCATTCCCTCGATGAACATCGTTGTTCTGCCCTCGCCTGTCGATCGCCGGGCGATGCGCGTGGCGCATCGATCGAGCGGCTTCCACCTGCGAGGACGTGAGACGGGTGACCGCACGACGAGCGGCCGGATGCATAGGTGACAAAACAGATGTCCAGAAGCTTGAACGTTATTGGATAATTCTGCACAGTTGGACGCCATGCCATTCAAAGCGGCACGCTGCGCTTGCATCCGCTGCGACCGAGGTCTTAAGCTCCGCGCATGCCAATCCAGGACTCCATCCCTCGCGGTTTGAAGCTGAACGATCTCGGTGGCATTGAAGTGGTCGCCGGACGCTATCGCGACCATGTTCTGCCCCGCCACAGCCACGACGGGCTGATGCTATCGCTCTTGGGAGACGGCGTGCAGAGACTGCACTATCGCGGCGTAACGCATGCGGCCGATGCGGGAAAGATCGTTGCCGTCCCGCCGAACGAAGTGCACGCGGCAGAGCCCGGGATCGAAGATGGGTGGTACTACCACACAATCACCATTCCGTCGATCTTGCTCGAACAACACCACCCCGGCGGATCGCGCTTTCTCTGCGATACGATCATCTCGGACGAGCGCACGAGGCAAACGCTTCAGCTTCTGTTTCGCAGCTTCAACGGGCCATCCGCGCTGCGACAGGAGGAAGCCCTGCTGGCCGTGCTGGACGACTTTCTGACACGCCACGCGCGTCTTCCGCAGCAATCGTCGTATAAGCCGACCGAACTGCGCGCAGTCGAGATATGCAAGGCCTATCTCGCTGCGCATCTCGACCGCAATGTGACACTGAACGATCTTGTGGAAGCCGCGCGCATCGACCGTTTTCTGCTTGTTCGCTGCTTCACGCATATCGTCGGCATCCCTCCGCATGCGTGGCATATGCAAAGACGCCTTCATAAGAGCCTCGAGCTGCTCTCCAAGGGGCAATGCGTCGCGGATGTCGCCTCCGCCACCGGTTTCGCCGATCAAGCGCATCTGACACGCGCATTCAAGCGCGTGACCGGGATCACTCCCGGTCGATACCGGAAGGATCACATCGGCCTTCAGTCACAGCGGGCGACCAACCAGTCGCACTTTGCTTGGCCGCTCTACGGACTGTGAGACATCGGCTATGGCAGAAGCGCCGTATCGATGACGCCGAACGGCCCCGTCATGCAATCCGGATCGCGCGGCTGGTCGGAAATCCGTGGAGACCATTGCTTCCAAATGCCATCGCATTCGACCGATAGGGATCGCCCGATACGACGATGAGGATGTCCTCGGCCCGCGCGACGATCGGCACCAGACGGTTGGGATCGTCGCTTTCGGCAAAATGAGCAGCCGCGAGACCGTCCTCATGGAGCTGCACAAGGCTCCTGCGTCCCGGAACAGTGTTGGACCACTTGCCGATATAGGTTTCGAACTTCCACGCCGGAATCCGGGCGTGTCGATAGAGCCGTTCCCGAAGATCCTCGATGGAGCTGCCGGCCTTCGCCAGGGTTTTTGCGACCATGGGGCTTATTGCCAGCAGCGGACGAGAGGTGCCGGGCGCAAGACCGGCGGTAAAGCAGAGCTCCCAACAACTCTGGCGGATCAGACCGTCAGCGAGATAGAGCGAAATGTCCTCGGGATCACGGCCATAGATCGATCCCACCACCGTATCTCCGGTAAACCGGCCGACGGTCACCGCATTGGTGCCTTTCACAAAACCCTGGCGTTCGGCGAATGTCGTCCACCCCAGTTTTTCGACTTCGGCCTCGTGCTCGGCCAGCACCACGCGCGCGGAATGTCCGAATGTGCACTTGTCGCCTTCGCCCGGACGTAGGCCGACCACGTTACGAAGAAACAGCCGCAAGAAACGCCCGACGGTAGTGTTGGCCCGCGTCCCCTCGCGCATGGCGCCGTTCGCACAGTTGAAGCCGAGGGAGCCGATGAGCAGTCCGCTGAGCACGATCAAGGGATCGCCCCCCGTGGTGTCGCCACTATGTTCGACGCCATATGCGGGGCTGGCCATGACTTCGGCGATCGCCACCAGGACCGGCATGTAAGCCGGGGCGCATCCGGCCATGACCCCATTCACCGCCACGTTCCGGACGGTGACGGCGGCCCCCGATGGCTGCACGCAACCGATGATGCGATCCGGCGGATCCGCCGCACAAGCCAGGAACTGGTCCACCGCTTCCCTGGTCGGCGGGACGATCGGCAAACCGTCGGACCATCCCCTGTCGTGATAGATCTCGTTGATCTCGAAGAAGTCGCCGGTCGCCACGATGGCCGATGGCGCGTACACTTTGGCTGCGCGCCCTTGCGGCGCTGGCGGCCTTGTCAGGCACGCAGTCACCGCCTGCGCGGTGTGTGTCATCACCATGTCGTGCAGCTCGTCGTCGCTCAGACTGTCGACATATCCCGGCATTTCCACCACCGGGAGCCAGGCACAGCCGAGCCCCGGCGACACCGCGCGCGCCTGCCCCGCAAATCCCTCGCATACGAGCGATGCCGTCGGGATACCTGCCCTTTCGATCGCCGCGCTGGCTCTGATGACTGCGGGCGTGCAGGCGCCGCAGCAGCCGATCCCCGAGATGACGACATCCACACCATGTTCAGCAAGCCTGGCCGGCAATTCGGCAAGCACCTGGTGATCGTGAGCACCAAGTGTGTTGCCGAACTTCTCGAAGCCGACGAACGTCGCGTCGGGAAAAGTCTTGCCGAGAGATTCCTGAAGCAGCGCAAAGATCTCATCGCCGCGAAACAGATAGTCCCACACGAATCCGATACGACATCCTGCAAGACTTGCGGGTCGCTCGGCCGGCGAGAACGTCGGGACACACGGTTCGCCGCCTGGCCATACGGTGTGATAAAGCACAGTTGTCGCCATCCGATGTTTTTCCTTGCTCGACAGAACTTGCAAGGATCATGGGGGCGAACGTCGCCTGCGTATTGAACGATCTTGGATAATCCGGCCCGGAATCGGACCTTGGGGTGGCAGGAGCGAGGCCGACCGACGCATACGAATGGGAACGAGATGACGGGACCGCGCGACGCGTAATCCGGATGACGCGTCAGACGCCGACCTTGTACGGCAGCCCCTTCCCTGCATAAAAAGCATCGAGATTCGCGATCACGCAGTCCTGCATCGCCGCGTGTGAATCCTGTGTGTGGCCGCCGATATGCGGCGTCAGCACGACATTCGGGAATGCGGTGAGTGCGTCGGGCGCATGCGGCTCCTTCTCGAACACGTCGAGGCCGGCACCGGCGATGGTCTTGTCGGTCAGCGCCTGCACCAGCGCCGCCTGATCGATCACCGAACCGCGCGAGATATTTACCACATAGCCATTCGGACCGAGCTTCTTCAGCATATCGGCATCGATGATATGCTGCGTCTCCTTGCCGGCGCGCACCGCGATCATCAGCACGTCGCACCATTCGACCAGCGCGGCGAGGTCCGGCTCGTAGCGATACGGCAGCTCGTCATACTTCGTGCGGTTGGTATAGGCGACGTCGCATTCGAACGCCGCGACGCGCGAAGCGATCTTGCGGCCGATCTCGCCCATGCCATAGACGCCGACCTTGCGGCCGGGATTGCCCGGCTGCGGCGCCATCAGCGGCGACGGCTTGCGATCCGACCAGCCGCCCGCGCGCACATACTGATCCGCTGGGATGACGCGCCGCGTCACCGCCAGCATCAGCGTCAGCGCGAGATCGGCGACGGACGCCGCATTGGCGCCGGGGCTGTTGCCGACCACGATCTTGCGCGCGGCAGCCGCATTGAAGTCCACGCCGTCATAGCCGGTGCCGTAACAGATGATGGCGCCCAGCGCCGGCATCATGTCCATCACTTCGCCCGGCAAAAGCTGTCCGCCGGCGGTGATCATCGCGCGCACATCTTTCAGCTCATCTGCCGAGAATACGTCCAGCGGTGGCTTGCCGCCGGCATCGAGAAGATCGAAACGCTGGCCGATGCGCACCATCTGGGCCTTGGGAAAACGCGAATAGATCAGGACCTTCTCGACCATTTGCTTATTCCTGTGCAGACAAAACACGAAAGACAAAAGAAAGGGCGGGATCGGTTGCCCGATCCCGCCCTGGTTCCATGCAAGCCTCGTTCCGGCTTAGCTGAGCACGGTGTTCGGCTCAACCTTGATGCCGACGCCCATGGTCGAGGACACGGCCACGCGCTGCACATAGGTGCCCTTGGCGCCAGCCGGCTTCGCCTTCACGACAGCGTCGGCGAGAGCCTTGATGTTCTCGACCAGCTTCTCGGCACCGAACGAGGCCTTGCCGACGCCCGCCTGGATGATGCCAGCCTTTTCGACGCGGAACTCGACCGAACCGCCCTTGGCGCCCTTGACGGCGCCGGTGACGTCCATGGTCACGGTGCCGATCTTCGGGTTCGGCATCATGCCGCGCGGACCGAGCACCTTACCGAGACGGCCGACCAGCGGCATCATGTCGGGGGTGGCGATACAACGGTCGAAATTGATTTCGCCGTTCTGCACCTTCTCGGCCAGGTCTTCCGCACCGACCACGTCGGCGCCGGCAGCCTTGGCTTCCTCGGCCTTGGGACCGCGAGCGAACACGCCGACGCGGAGCGTACGGCCGGTGCCGTTCGGCAGGGTGACGACGCCGCGGACCATCTGGTCGGCGTGGCGCGGATCGACGCCGAGATTCATCGAGACCTCGATGGTCTCGTCGAACTTCGCCTTGGCGCGTTCCTTCACCATCTTGATCGCTTCGTCGATCGTGTAGAGCTTCTCGCGATCAACGCCTTCGCGAATAGCCTTCAAACGCTTTCCGATTGCCATGACCGCTTACCCCTGAACCTGCAGACCCATCGAACGGGCAGAGCCCTCGACCATGCGCATGGCCGATTCGACGGAATCACAATTGAGATCCTTCATCTTCTTCTCGGCGATCTCGCGCACCTGGGCGGAGGTCACCTTGCCGGCAACGTCACGGCCCGGCGCCTTCGAGCCGGACTGGATCTTCGCTGCCTGCTTGAGGAAGTAGGACATCGGAGGGGTCTTCATCTCGAAGGTGAACGAACGATCCGCATAGATCGTGATCACCACCGGAATCGGGGTGTTCTTTTCTTCCTTCTGCGTCTGCGCGTTGAACGCCTTGCAGAATTCCATGATGTTGAGGCCGCGCTGACCAAGCGCGGGACCGATCGGTGGCGACGGGTTGGCCGCACCGGCCGGCACCTGAAGCTTCAGGTATCCGGTCACTTTCTTTGCCATTGTACACTCCTGTTGTGCCGGCGGATGCCGGCGGTTTCAGGTTTCGTGGTGCGGTTCAAGTGCGGTTGGCGACCGCCCTCTCCTCCCACGACCTATTCTGTTCTTGTCCCGGGCGCGATGCAGCGCAGAACCGGGACCGTCCCAGTCTCTTAAGGTCCCGGCTCAGCGAAGCAGCACTCCGTGCTGCATCGCATCCGGGACACCTAAACGATCAGACCTTCTCGACCTGACCGAATTCCAGTTCGACCGGCGTTGCGCGGCCGAAGATCGACACCGCGACCTTCACACGCGAACGCGCATCGTCGACTTCTTCCACCACGCCGGAGAACGACGCGAACGGACCGTCGGCGACCTTGACGTTCTCGCCGACTTCGAACGACACCGAGGTTTTCGGACGCTCCACGCCTTCCTGCACCTGATGCAGGATGCGCATCGCTTCCGCCTCCGAGATAGGCATCGGCTTGTTTTCTGCGCCGAGGAAACCCGTCACCTTCGGCGTATTCTTGATGAGGTGGAAGGCCTCGTCGGTGAGCTGCATCTTCACCAGGACATAGCCGGGGAAGAATTTGCGCTCGGCTTCCATCTTGCGGCCGCGGCGCACTTCCGTGACCTTCTCGGTCGGGACCAGCACCTGCTCAAACAGGTCTTCCACGCCACGCTGCTTCGCCTGCTCCTTGATGGATTCGGCGACCTTCTTCTCGAAGTTCGAATAGGCGTGAACGATGTACCAGCGCATGCTCATAATTCAGGTCCGATTTAGCGAATGCCGAGCAAGAAAGTCACAAGCAGGCGAATGATCTGATCTGCCGCGAAGAAGAACACCGACGCGAGCGCCACCATGATGAACACCATGATGGTGGTGATGGTCGTCTCGCGACGCGAAGGCCACGTGACCTTGTTGGTCTCGGTGCGCACTTCCTGCAGGAATTTGAACGGGCTCATCGCCATCGTTATGTGATCCGCATCCGTCGTCAGACGATTGAATAGGTTTCAGGAATCCGAACAGCCCTCTTGCGCCCGATCCATTGTCAAAGCGAACTTTGCCAAGGATGAGCCGCCAAGCGAGCTCGTTTGTCTGGAGATCGAAGCCGCGTCGGAAGTCCGTCAACCGGGCCGACAGCGAGTGGCGCTTTGTAGGGCGGCGGCAGGAAAAGGTCAAGAACTCCAATGGGCCCGAAGGAAACCGGGCGGCCCTCGTCCACCGTCATGGCCGGGTTTGTCCCGACCATACAAGTCTTTGATTTAATTTGGAAAAGACATGGACACGTGGGACATGTGCGCTAGCGGCGATTGGTCACCAGTGCCCGGACATGACGGACCACGTGATCGGCTACGATGGCATGCCCTTCCGCGGTTGGGTGCACCGCCCCGCTATACATGGCCGCATAGACCGGCTGCAGGATGTCGAACTGGGTGAAGCCGGTCGCATGGACGTTGGCGGTCAGGAACGCGTCATTGGGGGTCCGGAACAGGCGCCAGCGCGACGCATAGGGCAGATAGGCTGCCGGCGAGTAGGGCGTGAATTCTTCCTTGCCGAACCAGCGCCGCGGCATCGCCATGGCCTCGCCATCCGCCTGCGGCCGTTTCGGATCCCGGGCGCAAAGGCCGCGCCGGGTGAATTCCGGCTGGTGGTCGGTGATCAGCCGGAAGCCGGTCCCTGCCCCCGTTGCCAGCACCGGACAACTGCCCGACCGTGCATTGGTGATGCAAGCGGTGCGCGCGAAGAAATCGTTCAGGAAACTCACCGTCTCGGCCAGCCGCTCGCGTGACAGCGCCAGCTTCTTGTGGACGTCGAGGCCGAGCGTCGGCAGCGCGCCGCACATGGCGCCGGTCTCGTCGAACTGGATCGGCTCATAGGCGGTCTGCAGCACGTTCGCAGGCTGCACGCCGAACCCGTCGCGCAACGCATCGCGCAGCGCCACCATGCGCTCGTCAAGCTGCTCCATATAGGCGCGCGACACCTGCGGCGAAAACCGGATCTGCTTGCCGAGCAGACTTGCGATCGGCGCGAGGTCGCCCGCGGTTTCGGTCATCGCATAGACCATCAGCGGCGAGAAGCCGACATCGTTGCCGCCGATTGACAGCAGCAGCGTATCGATCGGCCGCTTGCGCTCCGAAGGCGCGCACCAGGCCTTGGAAACCGGCGTATTCGCCACCTGCACGCTGCCGCTCGCATAGGTCGGCAGGTTATAGGTTGCGCGCTGGGTGCGGCCTTGCGGACTCCTGCAGATCAGGTCGGCGAGCTGATCGAGCTGCGAGCGCACCATGGGGTTGCCCGCGCCCTCGCGCGACTTCTTCTCGAGAAAGAGTCCTTCGGTGATTTCGGCGCCCGTGCAGGCCAGGCTGACCAGCGTCACCGAGCGATGCGGATTTTCCATCGCCATCTGCAGGCCGACGCGGAACGGATAGCCGTATTGCGAGCGATGGCAGTCGGGGCTGAGCCAGCGTGGATTGGCGGCATTGAACGCCTTTTCGAATTGCGCCGAAGCCAGCGGGAAATACAGCTCCTGCTCTTCGTCGGACAGTTTCCGCCGCGGCAGGTTCTTGTAGTCGAAGCTTCCGGCCGGAGCAGCGGGCGTCAGTTTCTGCTGGGATTTGGCCGTGCTGCGCGTCGCCATTTCCTCGCGCAGCAGGGTCGGATCGTAGACCATCTCGCGCACGGCGCTGAATGTCACCGGAACGTCCGGATTGCTCTCGCCCGAAGCGAAGGAATCGCCGAGCGCGACGATGAACAGATCCTCCACGGCGACGAGTTCGTTCAGCATCCGCCCGCCGGGCAATGCCACCTGCACCGTCGCGCCGGAGAGATTGCGATCGACCGAGAACGGCAGACGATTGATCTTCAGCGGCGAGGCGCAGGATTGCGTGCGGGTTTCGGCCTTGCTGCCGGGGCGGCGCGGCGTCCAGCTCCAGGCGCAATCGCCCGCGCCGGCTTCGGCGATCCGGTCGGGGGTCAAACGGATCACCACCGTATGCGCATCCGGCAACACATAGTCTTCCTTCGCGGTGCCCCACGAATAGCGGCGATCGCAGGACGAAAGATAACGTCCCTGCCGGCTGTCATAACAGACGGCATCGATGGTCTGTGCCGCCCAGCCGAGACGCGAACGATGATAGCCCGCGCGCGCAGTGTCGGCGCAACTGGTCGGACTGGTCTTGTCGGTGCAATCGGGATCGTTCAGCCGTCGTTCGGTGCGCCACACCACATCGGCAGGCGGCAGCACCGCTCCGTTGCGGGCGGCGGGATAGCCGCGCTCATACATGGCGAAGGAGGCAGCGTTCTTGAAAAAGCGGAACGGGCTCTCGACCTGCCACAGCAGATCGGAGGCGCGCGCATGATGGCCGAAGGACGACACCAGCAACGTCGTGGCCCCCACGACGAACGTTACAAGCAATTTCATTTTCAATTTCCGGATTGGCAGCATCGGGTTTGTCGTGCTGACGGCCAATCGGGTTCACCGCCGCGGCGGCCCGCCGCAGGCAACGATCGCGCAGTCCTTCCGCGGCACAGCGGCATGCGTAATCCATCTTCCTTCGCCAGATCAGCCCGCGCGTTTCGGCTGCCAGAGCACGGTCGATCCCGGAAACCGGCCCCTTTTCGGGATCATGCTCTATTGAAACGAATTGCGGACCGCGCAACGCACGAACGTTAACCAGCCAGCAAATCATGCGCCATTCAGCGCAGCATCACACCACCTGTCATCGACGAAAACATCGCCTTGAGCGGTTTATGTGGGAGAGTAGTCGCAAGATCAGCACGGTGGTGACCATGCAGCCTGCCGCTACTATCGGAACGGTTTCGAACCAGACGGCGATCCGCGGCAACACGCCGCTTCAGCCGGCGCGGCGCGTCTCCCAGCGTCGGCCGGCCTACATCGCCCAAGCCGTCAGCCACGTCCTCGATGGCGCCATCCTGTTCGCCTATGCCGGCCTCGGCGTCACGACGGTCACCACCGGCCTCGTCTATCTCACGCTGCGGCTCGCCGTGATCGGCGTCACCTTCTTCCTGTCCGAAGCGCGCGTCAGCGATCGGCTGAGGGATCACTATCTGTTCGTGCCGCTCAGTCTGGTCAGCATCACCATCCAGATCGGCGCGATCTATCTCGTGCCGCAGATCGGCTTCTACTTTATCGCCATGATCTTCGTCGTGCTCGGTTTCGGCGCGCTGCGCTTGAACGTCCGGCAGATCGGCATCGTCTGGGCTTACGCCACGTTCGGCCTCGCCGTGCTTTTCCTCATGACCGACAAGCCCATCGGCCTTCCCATGGAGGATGCCGCAGACCGCGCGCTCGCGCTGGCCTGTTTCGTCAGCACGCTTGCCCGTTGCGTCGGCGCCAGCCTCTACGGCTCGTCGATGCGCGAAACCCTCTATCGCCGCAGCAACGACCTCGCCGCTGCCAATGCGCGGATCGAGGAACTGGCGCAGCTCGACGAACTCACCGGCGCCTATAACCGCCGATACGTCATGAAGTGCCTCGTCGATGAGATCGCCAAGGTCCAGCGCGGCGCGCGCGGTTGCGTGGCGCTGATCGATCTCGATCACTTCAAGCGCATCAATGACCGTTTCGGCCACCCCGCCGGCGACGACGTGCTGCGCCGCTTCGCGAGCTCGCTTCTCGCCAATATCCGCATGGTCGACAAGCTCGGCCGTTATGGCGGTGAGGAATTCCTGCTGGTCCTGCCGGATACGAATCTCGATCAGGCCGTGCAGATCGTCGAGCGGCAGCGTGGCATCATTGCCGCGATCGACTGGCCGTCGCTCTCTTCCGATCTCGCCCTCACTCTGTCCGCCGGCGTCAGCGAGATCGGCCCCTACGACACGCCGGAAGAACTGCTCGCCCGTGCCGACCGCGCGCTTTATCGCGCCAAGGATGCCGGCCGCAATCGCGTGCTCGCCGCCGCGCAGCGGCGCCGGTTTGGCTGAGGTCATAGGCGAACAGAAGCACCCGCCCCCGCAAGGCAGGCGCGACGGCCCCGAGACGACCGGACCGCGAATTCGGCGTGATCCGGAACAGGCCGCGGATGTCGCCAGCCGAACGCCCGCGTAACGGCAGCGCGGGCGGGCCAAAAGTCGATTATTTTCAGACGGTTGAAAATGGCAGGGGCGGTAGGGCTCGAACCTACGACAACCGGTTTTGGAGACCGGTACTCTACCAACTGAGCTACACCCCTACAGGAACGACGCAGCGGTCATTTCGCGCCGTTTGAAGCACATCGCCCGCCTGATTTGCAAGAGCCGAAGTGCACAGTTCAGGAACAAAACGTCACAAGAACAAAAACGTCTCAGGAATCGAAACGGCGGGCAAGGGGAACTCCCCTGCCCGCCGTCTCTAATCGATATTACTCGATGATGCTAGCGACGACGCCTGCACCGACGGTGCGGCCGCCTTCGCGGATGGCGAAGCGCAGCTTCTCTTCCATCGCGATCGGCACGATCAGGTGCACTTCCATGGCGATGTTGTCGCCCGGCATCACCATCTCGGTGCCTTCCGGCAGATGCACCACACCGGTCACGTCGGTGGTGCGGAAGTAGAACTGCGGACGGTAGTTGGTGAAGAACGGCGTGTGACGGCCACCCTCTTCCTTCGTCAGAATGTAGGCCTCGGCCTTGAACTTGGTGTGCGGCTTCACCGAACCCGGCTTGCACAGCACCTGGCCGCGCTCCACGTCTTCACGCTTGGTGCCGCGCAGCAGCGCGCCGATGTTGTCGCCCGCCTGGCCCTGATCGAGCAGCTTGCGGAACATTTCCACGCCCGTGACCGTGGTCTTCTGCGTCGCCTTCAGGCCGACGATCTCGATTTCCTCGCCCACCTTGACGATGCCGCGTTCGACACGGCCGGTCACCACGGTGCCGCGGCCCGAGATCGAGAACACGTCTTCCACCGGCATCAGGAACGGCTGGTCCACCGGACGCTCCGGCTGCGGGATGTAGGCGTCGACGTTCTTCATCAGCTCGAGGATCGCGTCGTGGCCGAGCGCCTTGTTCGAGTCTTCGAGCGCGGCCAGCGCCGAACCCTTCACGATCGGAATGTCGTCACCCGGGAAGTCGTACTTCGACAGCAGTTCGCGGACTTCCATTTCCACGAGCTCGAGCAGTTCCGGATCGTCGACCATGTCGCACTTGTTCAGGAACACCACCAGCGCCGGCACGCCGACCTGGCGGGCCAGCAGGATGTGCTCGCGGGTCTGCGGCATCGGGCCGTCGGCCGCCGACACCACCAGGATCGCGCCGTCCATCTGCGCCGCGCCCGTGATCATGTTCTTCACATAGTCCGCGTGGCCGGGGCAGTCGACGTGGGCGTAGTGGCGGTTCGCGGTCTCGTATTCCACATGTGCCGTCGAAATGGTGATGCCGCGCGCCTTCTCTTCCGGCGCCTTGTCGATCTGGTCGTAAGCGGTGAACGACGCACCGCCCGTCTCCGCGAGCACCTTCGTGATCGCTGCCGTCAACGACGTCTTGCCGTGGTCAACGTGACCGATCGTCCCGATGTTGCAGTGCGGTTTCGTACGTTCAAATTTTGCTTTGGCCATTGATCCACCTGTTCTGCCGGCGCCCTCGCGCGGCACACCAAACCGGCGGCTGGTTACAGCGGAAAACGGCCCTGTTCAAGCCTGAACTTCTGGGTCACTCTCCCCAGCCCATGCCGGATAAGCCCCTTATGTGGGTTGGCAAAAGACAAGATCAATCGGAGCCCCCAAGGAGCCTCTATGAACGCCCAGCCCGCCGCAAAACCCGCCACTTTACCCCAGACACCCGCCCTGCCCGAGGCCCGGCCGGAATCGCTGGGATTGTCATCAAGCCGTCTTCAAAAGATTTCCGACGCCTTCCGCCGCGAGATCGACAAGGGCACCACCCCCGGCGTCACCACCCTGATCGCCCGCCGGGGCCAGATCGGCTATTTCGAGGCCTTCGGCCGCCAGGCGCCGGACAGTCCGGCCCCGATGGCGAGGGACAGCCTGTTCCGCATCTTCTCCATGACCAAGCCGATCGTCTCGCTCGGGATCATGCAGCTGGTCGAGGACGGGCACATCCTGCTACTGGACCCGCTCTCCAAATTCATCCCGGAATTTGCCGACACGAAGGTCGGCGTCGAGCGCAACGGCCAGCTGGAACTCGCGCTACCCCTCCGTCCCATCACGATCCAGGACCTGCTTCGCCACACCTCGGGCATCTCCTACGAGATCACTGGCAACGGCATGGTGCAGCGGATGTACCAGAAATCGAACTTGCGCAGCCGCGACCTCACCAACGAAGAACATGCGAAGATCGTCGCAAAACTGCCGCTGATCTGCCAGCCGGGCAGCGAATGGAATTACAGCCGCTCGACGGACATCCTCGGCCGGGTCATCGAGGTAGTGTCCGGCAAGTCGCTCGGCAGCTACCTCACCGAGAACATCCTCGCTCCGCTGCAGATGGCCGAGACCGGCTTTCACACCTCGGCAGAGAACAAGGGTCGTATCGCAAACCCCTTCCCCACCGATCCCTGGACCGGCGACAAGGTGTCACTCTTCGATCCGCTGGAGATTCCAAAGATGGAATCCGGCGGAGGGGGCCTGGTCTCCACGACCATGGACTATGCGCGCTTCTGCCAGATGCTGCTCAACGGCGGCACGCTGGATGGGGTGCGCGTGATCGGCAGCCGCACGCTGCATCTCATGGCGTCGAACCACCTGTCCCCGGACGTGAAACTGGAAACGCATCTCGTCCCGCCCGGTCACGGCTTTGGCCTCGGCTTCGCCGTGCGTACCGATGACGGGCTTGCGCCCTATGCGGGATCGACTGGCCAGTTCTTCTGGAGCGGCGTCGCCGGCACGTTCTTCTGGATCGATCCGAAGGAAGAGCTGTTCACGGTGTTCATGTCGCAGGGCCCCGGCCAGCGCGAATATTTCAGGACGCTGATCAGGAGTCTCGTGTATGCGGCGCTGGAGTAACGCCCCATCGCGGCTCCCCTCTGTTTGTCATGCCTCGCGAAAGCGGGGCATCCAGTAACCGACGTCGTCCATGCGTCTCGCGAAGCCTGCGTGTACTGGATCACCCGCTTTCGCGGGTGACGACAGGAAGAGTGCAGCGGCAGTCGATCGTCTCCTCAGCTAATCGTCGCGCCACCGTCGATCACGACCGTCTGTCCGGTCATGAAATTTCCGGCCGCCGAGCCCATGAACACCGCTGCCCCGGCGATCTCGTCGGGGATGCCGATGCGCAGCAGCGGCGAGCGCGCCGTGGATTTCTTCAGCGTATCCGGATCGTCCCACAGCGCCTTGGCGAAATCGGTCTTGATCAGGCCCGGCGCGATGCAGTTCACGCGGATATTGTGCGGGCCGTATTCGCAGGCGAGATTGCGCGCGAGCTGCATGTCCGCCGCCTTCGACACGCAATAGGCGCCGATCGTGGTCGAGCCCTTGAGGCCGCCGATGGAGGACACGATGATGATCGAGCCGTCCTTGCGCGCGATCATCTCCGGCACCACCATCGAGATCAGCCAGTTATTGGCGACGATGTTGTTGCTGAGGATCTTGTTGAACTGATCGTCGGAGATACCGGCCAGTGGCCCGTAATACGGATTCGACGCGGCGTTGCAGACCAGCACGTCGATCCTGCCGAACGCCTTGCGGCTTTCATCGACGAGATTCTGCAGGTTTTCCTTGCTGGAGATGTTCGCTGCGATGGCGACGGCGGTGCCCTTGCCGAACTTCTCGTTCACCTCCTTGGCGACTTCGTCGCACACATCCTGCTTGCGCGAGGAGATCACCACCTTGGCGCCATGTTCCGCCATCCGCTCCGCAATGGCGCGGCCGATACCGCGCGTCGATCCGGTGATGACGGCGACTTTGCCTTTCATGTCGAAAAGGGTCATGTGGTTTCTCCCTGATGGTTGTTTGTGAGTGTTGTCGTTTCAATAAGATCGTTGCAGCACCGCTGCCGTCGTCCCCTCGCCCCGCTTTTGCGGGGAGAGGGGACACATCATGCGAGCTTGGTCGCCACCTCCGGCCCCGCCGGCTGATGCATCGCTGCATGCGACGGATCGGCGATCCAGGGCTGCTGGTTGACCATCGGAATGCGCCAGCCGCTATGGCCGTCGCTGCCGAGATGATCGAGCCGCGTGATCGAGCAGTTATCGATGGTGAAAGCCAGTCCCCGCTCCGGCTGGTCGTTCAGGGCGACGCCGATGGCCGACTTGATGGTGCCGCCATGGGCGACCACCACCACGTCCCTGCCCGCATGGTCGCGATTGATGCGCTCAATGCCGCGGCGGGTGCGATTGTAGAGATCCATAAAACTCTCGCCGTTCGGCGAGCGCTCGTCGATCGGCGCGAACCAGTAGCTGCCGACAGCGATGGGACGGCTGGCGAAAAACGCCGCGCGATTCATGCCCTGCCAGTCGCCGAGATGCTGCTCGTTGAAATCCGCATCCTGTGTCATCTCGGCCGGCTTCGGAAACCCGGCAGCCCAGATCGCATCCGCGGTCTGATGCGTACGTTTCAGCTTGCTGGCAAACCACACCGCGTTGCGCGGCAGAACCTTGCCGACCGCGGCGAACACCACGCGATCGCTGCAATCGCAATCCATGTCCTTCTGGCCATAGATGTTGCCGCCGTCGCCGCGCACCGGCGCGTGTCGCACCCACCACCACCGCGTCGCCGTCACACCTTGCGGAACACTGTGCTGCGCCACGAACGGCTTTTCGGTGTTGGACATCGGACCCACCCTTCAATATCGTTTCATGTGTCGTACGTCACAGCGCACAATGCCTCAAGCATCTTCGCGTCGATGAAACCGTGACGCACGATGATGAACTCTAATTTTGAACTCCATATCTTGAATTCCATGTGGCGGCAGTCCGCTCAAGAAATAGTCATCCAACAACACAAGGGAGAGAAACATGGGCCGCCTCGCAGGCAAATCCATCGTCATCACCGGCGCAGGCAGCGGCATCGGCCGCGCCGCAGCGCAACTGTTTGCCAAAGAAGGCGGCAATCTGATCATCGTCGATCGCAGCGACAGCATTCATGAGACGGCGAAGCTCGTCAGCGACGCCGGCGGCACGGTGCAGGCCGTCACCGCCGATGCGGGGTCGGAGGACGACGTGAAGGCCTTCATCGACAAGGCCGTCGCCGCCTATGGCAAGCTCGATGCGATCTGGGCCAATGCCGGCATCTCCGGCGGCCTCGTGCCGCTGCTGGAGCAGACCGTCGATCAATGGCAGGAAATCCTGCGCATCAACCTGATCGGCCCCTTCCTCGCCATCAAGCATTCCATGCCGCATATGATCAAACAGGGCCATGGCTCGATCATCTGCACGGCATCCGTCGCAGGTCTGAAGTCCGGCGCGTCCGGCCACCCCTATGCGTCGAGCAAAGCCGGCGTCATCAGCCTCGTGCAGACGACGGCTTATTCCCTCTCAGGCACCGGCGTGCGCATCAATGCGGTGTGTCCCGGCCTGATCGAAACCGGCATGACCAAACCGATCTTCGACAACGCCAAGGAGCGCGGCACCGCGGGCAAGATCGGCCAGCTCAATCCGCTGAAGCGCGCCGGCCAGCCGCACGAACTCGCCGCCATGGGCCTGTTCCTGGCGAGCGACGAAGCGTCCTATGTGAACGGCCAGGCAATCCCCGTGGACGGCGGTCTCACGGCATCGATGCCCTATGCGGGGAAGCCGATCTAAACTCTCGATGTCATTGCCCGCGAAAGCGGGCAATCCAGTCAACGCCGCAAGTATTTGGAAGCGCGGAAATCGGTGCAAGTCGCCCGGTCAGGCCGGGCGACGACCATCCGCGGCCTACACTCCATCCGGCGGCGATAGAGACGCATTGGCCGCCAACGGACGGTTGCGCACGCGCTCGCGATGGAACGTATAGATGCCCGACACCACGATCACGCTGGCGCCGACGATCATCGCGATATCGGGCATGTCACCGAAGATCGCATAACCCAGCAGCATCGCATACAGCATCTGCGAATAACGCACCGGCGCCACGGCGGAGACATCGCCGACCCGCAGCGCCAGAATCCCGCACTGGAATCCGATCAGCGTCATCACCGCTGCCAATGCGACGAGACCGAGCACGGACGGCGACGGCACGATCCAGTCGCCATGCAGCAAGGTCAGAGTCGCGCCTGCCAGCGCCACTGCGATGGCGGTGAGAAAGGTGACGAACAGCGTCGGAATCTGCGCCGGGATCTGCTTGGTGACGAGATCGCGCATGGCGTAGAAACCGACCGACAGCAGCGCCACCAGCGTGAACTGGCTGAAGCCGTCCGCCCCCGGCCGCACGATGATCAGCACGCCGATGAAGCCGGCCGCGATCGCCAGCCAGCGCCGCCAGCCGACCGGCTCGCCGAGGATCAGCACGGCGCCGCAGGTCATCACCAGCGGCAACGACTGCACGATGGCGGTGACATTGGCGAGCGGCAGCGACGAGACCGCCACCAGAAACAGCGCGGAACCGCCGATCTCGCCGCAGATACGCAGCGACACCGGCGCCGCCAGCAGCACGCGCAGCGACCGCAAGGCGCCCTGATGCAACACCAGCATTCCGATCAGAACGCTGGCAAAAGCCCCGCGCAACATCATCACCTGGCTGAAATGCATCTGCGTTGTCAGGAATTTGGCGAGCGCGTCATTGACGCTGAAACTGGCCATGGACACAGCCATGAACAGGCTGCCGCGCAGATTGGGAGAGAGAGGCAAGATGGGGTCCGGGCATAGCGATATTCCGCAACAAGGAACGCTGCGGCGCAGCGTGCTGTGTGCGGCAGGCCGCAAGCAAGGTCAAGCCGGTGGCTTGCGCATGCCACGCCCATCGTCCGGGCATAGGTCGCGCATGACGATAATAGCCAGACACCCGAACGGGCGGATGCGGGACATGCCCGTTACACGCCCTCGGTCGGCGGCGCGGACGCCTTGGCTTCCACCAGCACGTCGCGGTTGCGGACTCGCTCGCGATGGAAGGCATACAGCCCGGAGCCGACGATGACGGTGGCGCCGAGGATCATCCAGCCATCGGGCACATCGCCGAAGATGAGAAAACCGAGCCCCATCGCCCACAGCAGCTGCGTGTAGCGGAAGGGCGCGACGGCCGAGATGTCCCCTGCCCGCAGCGCGATGATCACACATTGATAGCCGATCAAAACCAGCACCCCGGCGAGCAACAGGAAACTCATCGAGCGGCCGGACATCGGCGCCCAGCCGCCGAGCGGCACGATGAGAAAGCCGCCGACGATCGTGACGACGAAAGTCGTAAGCAGCGTCACGAACACCGAAGGAACGTCCTTCGGAATGCGGCTGGTGGCGAGATCGCGGACCACACAGAACGCCACCGAGATCAAGGCCAGCACGGTGAACTGATTGAACCCCTCCGCGCCAGGTCGCACCACGATCAGCACGCCGATGAAGCCCGCGACGATCGCCAGCCAGCGCCGCCACCCCACCGGCTCGCCAAAGATGAGCGCCGCGCCAAGCGTAATCGCCAGCGACAGCGACTGGAAAATCGCCGAAACATTGGCGAGCGGCAGATGGGTGATCGCAGCGAGGAATGTCGCGGTGCCGCCGATCTCGCCGCACACGCGCAGGGCCACCGGCAGTTTGAACAGCACGCTGACCGGCCGCAGCGCCTGCTGATACCAGGCGAGTGCAAACACCAGCACGATGGAAATGGAGCCGCGCACGAGCATCACCTGGCCGAAATTCATCTCGGCGGTGAGATATTTCGTGGTGGCGTCGTTCATGCTGAAGGCAGCCATCGCCACGGCCATCATCAGGCTTCCGCGCATATTGGGAGAAAGAGGCAAGACAACCGCCGGGATATTCTGGGAAGGGCTGCCGGAGGAGATCCGGAGCAGCATGCGTGATGCAATTTCATCTGCACCAAAACGGCGATGCGAACCAGACGGAGCTTGCGCCGGTGACCTCAGCATATCTGCATGACGCGTGCGGCTACGGCCCGTCCGCGGGCACGCTGCCTGCCTTGGCCGTCATCAGCATCTCGCGATTGCGAAGATGCTCGCGATGGAACGTGTAGAGGCCGGAGGCGACGATGATGGTTGCGCCGACGATCATGGCGCCATCGGGCACATCGCCAAAAATGAGGTAACCCAGCAGCATCGCCCACAGCAGCTGCGTATAGCGAAATGGCGCGACGGCGGAAATATCGCCGACACGCAGCGCCATGATCACGCATTGATAGCCTGCCAGCACCAGCACCGCGGCCACCGTCAACAGCGCAAGCGCGGGGACTGATGGCGTGGTCCAGCCACCGAGCGGCATCACCATCAGGCCGCCGACAGCCGTCATGGATATCGTTGTCAGCAGCGTCACGAACAGCGCCGGAATATCCGCCGGGACCTGCTTGGTGGCGAGATCGCGCAGCGCGTAGAACGCGACCGAACCCAGCGCCAGCAAGGTGAACTGGTTAAAGCCGGCAGCGCCGGGCCTGACGATGATCAATACGCCGACGAACCCCGCCGCGATCGCCAGCCAGCGCCGCCAGCCGACGCGTTCGCCGAACATCAGTACCGCGCCGAGCGTAATCGCCAGCGGCAGAGACAGGATGATCGCCGCCACATTGGCGAGCGGCAGATGGGTGATCGCCAGCAGAAACAGGATCGTCCCGCCGACCTCGCCGACGATGCGCATCGCGACCTGCGGCACGAACAGAATGCGCAGCGGCCGCAACGCGCCGCGATGGGCGGCCAGCGTCGTGATCAGCACGATTGCCACGACGCCACGCAGCAGCACGAGCTGCCCGAAATTCATCTGCGGCAGCAGGAATTTCGAGATCGCATCGGTCACGCTGAAGCTCGCCATGGCCCCGACCATGAACAGGCTTCCGGTAAAATTGGGAGACAGCGCCAAGATGTCCGCCGGGAAAAATGGAGGCGGGCAAAGGCGCTTCTGCGCCGGGCCCACCGCGACCGTCACGACACGGGTGGTTGAAATGATGGGCACGGCGCTGCGCGCCTTTGCCCACCCTGCAGGCCGCCTATTTCGCGCCGGCGAGCTGCGCGTATTTCCACGACGCCTGCGCCAGCGGCACCGTGCGCTTGATGGATTCCTTCGCCTTCGCCGACGACGCGGTGCCGTCGCGGACGCGGCCGGCGATGCCCTGCAGAATGCCGGTCAGCCGGAACAGGTTGTAGCAATAGTACCAGTTGAGATCGGGCACGTCCTTGCGGCCGGCATAGTCGCAATAGATCCGCGCCGCCTCGTCCATGGTCGGGATATCGAGCGCCTTGAAATCGAGCCCGTCGAGACCGGGCATGATCCACTGCATCAGAAGATAGGTGAAGTCGGCCATGGGATCGCCGAGGGTCGAGAGCTCCCAGTCGAGCACCGCCTGCACCTTCGGCTGTGTGGCGTGGAACACCATGTTGTCGATGCGATAGTCGCCATGCACCACCGACACGCGCTCCTGCTCGGGCACCGAGGTCGGCAGCCATTCGATCAGCCGCTCCATCTCGGGAATGAGCTGGGTCTCCGAGGCGCGATACTGCTTGGTCCAGCGATCGACCTGGCGCGCAAAGTAATTGCCGGGGCGACCGAAGTCGCCGAGCCCGATCTTTTCGGGATCGTAGCTGTGCAGCTGCGCCAGTGTCTCGATCTTCGATGTGAAGATCGCGCGGCGCTCGCTCTTGTCGACCGCCGGCAGCGCGGGGTCCCAGAAGATCCGCCCCTCCTCCATCGACATCACATAGAAGGCCGAGCCGATCACCGCATCGTCGGTGCAGAGCGCATAGGCGCGCGCCACCGGAAAGCCCTGCTTGCCGAGCGCGGCGATCACCTTGAATTCACGATCGACGGCATGCGCCGATGGCAGCAGCTTGCCGAACGGCTTGCGCCGCATCACGTAGGAACGCTTCGGGGTGTTCAGCCGGTAGGTGGGGTTCGACTGCCCGCCCTTGAACTGCAGGACCGTCAGCGGCCCCTCGAAGTCTTCGACATGCTGGCGCATCCAGGCTTCGAGCGACGCCTCGTCGAAGCGGTGCCGGTCTTCCACCGGTCGTGTGCCGTTATATTCGTCGTCGCGCTTCACACCATCGGTATCGGTCACGTCGTATCCTCACGTTTCTTTTCTTGTCGGCCGCCTCTCGGTTGTCATCGCACGGCCGTGCGCGCAATTGCGCGCTAGGACCGGGCGAACCAGTAAACACCGCCGTCTCAATTTACCACTGACGTCGGCGTGTACTGGATCCCCGCTCTACGCACGCCTTCGGCGTGCTGGGCGGGGATGACAAGTGAGCGCGGTTACGTTTTCTAGTGCCTTCCCGCCAATGCCTCCACCGACGTATCCGGCGCATTGGCGTATTTCTTCAACTCGAGCCGCGCGATGGCGCGATTATGCACTTCATCGGGGCCGTCGGCCAGACGCATCGTGCGCATGGACGCATAGTCGCGGGCGAGACCCGCATCGTCCGACACGCCGGCGGCGCCGAAGGCCTGGATCGCGTTGTCGATGATCTTCAGCGCCATGTTCGGGCCGGAGACCTTGATCATCGCGATTTCGAGCTGGGCGGTCTTGTTGCCGACCTTGTCCATCATGTCGGCCGCCTTGAGGCAGAGCAGACGGTTCATCTCGATATCGGTGCGAGCCTCGGCGATCCGCTGCTCCCAGATCGAATATTCAATGATCTTCTTGCCGAAAGCCGTGCGCGACTGCAGGCGGCGCACCATCTTCTTCAGCGCTTCCTCGGCCTTGCCGATGGTGCGCATGCAGTGATGGATGCGGCCCGGACCGAGACGGCCCTGGGCGATCTCGAAGCCGCGGCCCTCGCCGAGCAGGATGTTCTCCTTCGGCACGCGCACGTTTTCGAGCAGCACCTGGGCATGACCGTGCGGTGCGTCGTCGAAGCCGAACACCGGCAGCAGCTTCTCGACGGTGATGCCCGGAGTGTCGAGCGGCACCAGGATCTGCGACTGCTGCTGATGCTTGGCGGCGGACGGATCGGTCTTGCCCATCAGGATGGCGATCTTGCAGCGGGGATCGCCGACGCCCGACGACCACCACTTGCGGCCGTTGATCACATAGTGATCGCCGTCACGCTCGATCCGCGTTTCGATATTGGTCGCGTCCGACGACGCCACTGCCGGCTCGGTCATCAGGAAGGCCGAACGAATCTCGCCGTTCATCAGCGGCTTCAGCCACTTCTGCTTCTGCTCCTTCGAGCCGTAGCGCATGAACACTTCCATATTGCCGGTGTCCGGCGCGGAGCAGTTGAACACTTCAGACGCCCAGCCGATATGGCCCATCTGCTCGGCCAGCAGCGCATATTCGAGATTGCTCAGTCCCGCGCCGTGGAATTCGTCATCCTCATGCGACGACGGCGGCATGAACATGTTCCACAGGCCTTCGGCCTTGGCCTTCTTCTTCAGTTCCTCGACGATGGGGATGACCTTCCAGCGTTCGCCCGTCTCGTCCTGCTGGCGATAGATCGGCACGGCGGGGCGGACATGCTTGGTCATGAAGGAGGACACGCGCTCGAGCCATTCGCGCTGGCGGTCCGACATCGTGAAATCCATGGGACGTTCCTCTTTGTTCTTCGCAATCTTTGGCGGCACTGTTGTCCCGCGAACAGCTGTCCGCAAGCGAAAAATGCGCGCGAAACGTCGCTCGCCTTTCAGGCCTGCGCACATCGCGGGGGCGATGGCATGAGACGGAATGTCCCGGCGCTGCGATTACCCGTCGATAGGGGCGCGCATTGACATTCCGCTCACTCAAACGATAGTTTCATACAAGTGTTTGAAAAGCAATCGCCGGGATCGGCGCCTGTCGCATGGCGCCATGTTCCGCCGGATCGGTTGCACGAAAAGGAATTTGGCGGGGATCAAGGCATGGCAGCAGACCGCACCCGCACCGCCATCATCACCGCAGCCGAGCGGCTCTATGCCGAGCGCGGCTTTGCGGATGTGACGATGCGCGACATCGTGGCCGCGGCCGACGTCAATCTCGCAGCGGTGAATTATCACTTCGGCTCGAAGGACGAGCTGATCGCCGAATTGTTCGTGACGCGAAGTATCGCCACCAATCGCGAACGCCTGCACGAATTGAAGAGGCTTGAAGAAGCCGGCGGCGGCCGCGCCACGCCGAAGGACATCTTCACCGCCCTCGTCGGCCCGACCATGCGCGGCTGCCTCGGGCCCGAAAAACAGCGCTCCGATGCCGCGCGCTTCATGATCCGCGCCTCGATTGAGAGTGTCCCGCCGATCCGCAAGATCAAGAACCGCGAGGTCGATCACCTCAAGCGTTTCGCTGCCGCATTGCGCCGTGCCCTCCCCGATCACGATCCAGCCGACATCTTCTGGACATTGCATTTCGCGCTCGCCATGGCCCACCAGACCATCCGCGACACCGAACGCCTGACCCGCATGTCGGACGGCCTGTGCGATCTCGACGATGTGCAGGCGATCATCGACCGCGTGGTGAATGTCGCGGTCACGGCGCTGACGGGGAAACCGGCACGGGTCAAGGCAAGGGCCTAGTCCCGCTCTTCTGTCGTTACCCGCGAAAGCGGGTAACCCAGTAGACATCAGCGGTCATGCTTGAGCATCGCCGCCAGTGTCTACTGGGTTGCCCGGTCAAGCCGGGCAACGACAGAACTCCCCTCTACCGCTGCCGCGATTCGCAGCGTATGCCGCTGACATGAGCGCGCAGGACGCCATCGATTTCGTATCGGACGACATCGCCGAGGTCGGCGCGTTGATGCGTTCGCTGTCCGGCCGCTATGAAGCCATTTTCGGCAATTTCCGTTCGGCCTGCGGCGTCGTCTGCGAGCGCGCTGCGAGCCTGCAAGACGCAGCGCGCGACGTCGTCGATCTCGCCGGCGCCGCCAGCGCCAGCGTCTATGCGCACATCCCCAATCAACCGCCGCTCGCCTGCGCCAGCGGCTGCGCTGCCTGCTGTCATCTCTATGTCCAGATTCCGCCCGGCATCGCCCGCTTGATGGCCGATCACGTCGAGACCCACTTCTCGCCTGCCGAGCGCGATGCGCTGTATGGCCGGCTGCAGATCGCAGCCGCGGCCGTCCGCAACGCCGCGGACCCGACAAAACTCCGTCACCGCTGTCCCCTGCTCGGCGAGGACAATTGCTGCACGGTCTACGATGTCCGCCCGCTGTCCTGCCGCGCCTTCACCTCGCGTTCGGTGGCACGCTGCAACGATGTCGTGTTCGGCGACATCGCAGACGGCACGGGCGTCGAACAGAACGCCGCGCATTACCGCATCCACATGGAAGCGACCTTCGCGCTCGAACAGGCGGCCCGGGATCGCGGACTGCCCGCAGACCAGCAGGGTCTCGCGGAGGCGTTGCTGGCCGAAATGGGCGCCCGCTAAAACCCCGTCAGAACGACGGCGGCGGACAAGCACTCGCCACCGTATTCACTGCTCGCGTGAGCCGCGAGCTACGCAAACTCATTCAGCTCCCGCAGCCTGCATCGTTGAAAGAACTTGCTGCCAAATCACCGTTCGAGACGATGCCCGTCGTTTTCGCGTTGGCCCGATTGTTAAAGACTTTCGGTTTCGTCAACATCCCTCCTCCGCCCATGCCAACACATAGCCGGAGCAGACGATGAGCTACAAATTCAAGGACGTGTTTACAGGAACACAAACCGCGTTGAGCACCGATCCCGCGCAGGCGCAAGCGGTGTTTCATGCACAGTCCCGTCTTGGCGACGGCGTCAACAGCGCAGTCGCGATCCGGCAGTTCAACATCGGCGTCGATGAGCCGCCGGGACTCGGCGGGCAAGACACCGCGCCCAATCCGGTGGAGTACATTCTGGCGGCGCTCGGATCTTGTCAGGAAATCACCTATCGGCTGCACGCCGACGCACTTGGTATTCCCTTGAACGGCGTTTCAGTTCGACTCACCGGCGCCATCGATCTGCGGGGCTTCTTCAACGTCGCGCAAGACGTGCGGCCTGGCTTTCAAACGATCGAAGCCGACGTGACCTTGGACAGTCCGGCGTCGCAGGAAGACCTTGCGCGCCTGAAGGATATCGTCGATCGCCACTGTCCCGTGCTGGATATCCTGCGCAACTCCACGCCGGTGACGCTGTCTCTCCGCACCGAGCCGCTGAACGCCGCGGCCGGGTGACGCGCGGCGCGGAGCCCTTCAAAACGTCGGCGGGGTGCAGGCGCTGATCACTTCGCACGGCTTCGCGCCGACACAGCGAAAGCGATGCGGACGCCGGCTTTCGAAATAATAGGCGTCGCCGGGGTCGAGGATGCGGCGCTCGTCGTCGACGATGACCTCGAGCCGTCCCGAAATCACGATGCCGCCCTCCTCGCCGTCATGCACCAGCGGCACCCGCCCGGTGTCGCTGCCCGGCTCGTAACGTTCCTTCAGGATCTGCAGGGCACGGCCGAACAGGTTGTCGCCGACCTGGCGATAGGAGATCGGCGACTTGCCGATCTCGGTCAGCTCGTCGGCGCGATAGAACGCCTTGCGCGGCCGGTCCGGCTCGATGGCGAAGAATTCGGCGAGCCCCATCGGGATGCCGTCCAGAATCCGTTTCAGCGCGCCGACCGACGGGTTCATCTGGCCGGATTCGATCAGCGAGATCGTCGAATTGGTGACGCCCGCGCGCTTGGCCAGCTCACGCTGCGACAGCTTGTGACGGCCGCGCACGAAGCGCAGCCGTTCGCCGAGATCGATGCTCACGCCATCATCCTGTTGCGAGTGTTTCGGATCGAACAAATATCGTCTAGACAGCCAAGCAAAATCAATAGCTTGATCAGTCCAAGAAAAGGACTTGTTGCAATGTCACGAACATGATCCAGATGCGAAAATCAGCCCGATGATCAGCCCTGGGAGGCGTGCCGTGACCGTCCATCAGATTCCGAACAGCTTGCAACTCGACACCTTCTGGATGCCGTTTACGGCCAACCGTCAGTTCAAGGCGGCGCCGCGCATGTTCGCGTCGGCCAAGGGTATGTATTACACCACCGAAGACGGCCGCCAGGTGATCGACGGCTCCGCCGGCCTATGGTGCACCAATGCCGGCCACGGCCGTCGCGAGATTGCCAGCGCCGTGGAGAAACAGCTCTCCACTCTCGATTTCGCCCCGGCCTTCCAGATGGGCCATCCGCTGGCCTTCGAATTCGCCAACCGCCTCGCCGAGATCGCCCCCGCCGGCCTCGACCGCATCTTCTTCACCAATTCCGGTTCTGAATCCGGCGACACCGCGCTGAAGATCGCCATCGCCTATCAGCGCGCCATCGGTCAGGCCACGCGCACACGCCTGATCGGCCGCGAGCGCGGCTATCACGGCGTCGGCTTCGGCGGCACCTCGGTGGGCGGCATGGTCAACAACCGCCGCGCCTTTGTATCGGCGCAGCTGCCGGGTATCGACCACATCCGCCACACGCACGATCTCGCGCGCAATGCCTTCTCGAAGGACCTGCCGGAATACGGCGCCGAATTCGCCGACGATGTCGAGCGTCTGGTCGCGCTGCATGGCGCCGACACTATCGCCGCCGTGATCATCGAGCCGGTGCCGGGCTCGACCGGCGTGCTGCCGCCGCCGAAGGGCTATCTCGAGCGCCTGCGCGAACTCTGCACCAAACACGGCATCCTTTTGATCTTCGACGAAGTCATCACCGGCTTCGGCCGCCTCGGCGCTCCGTTCGCCGCGCAGTATTTCGGCGTCACGCCGGATATCATGACCACCGCCAAGGGCATCACCAACGGCACCGTGCCCTGCGGCGCTGTGTTCGCCAGCCGCAAGATCTATGATGGTCTGATGACCGGCCCGGAAAGTCAGATCGAGCTGTTCCACGGCTACACCTATTCGGCGCATCCGGTCGCCTGCGCCGCCGGCATCGCAACCCTCGACATCTACAAGAACGAAGGCCTGCTCACCCGCGGCGCGTCGATGGCCGAATACTGGCGCGACAGCCTGCATGCGCTGAAGGGCCTGCCGAACGTCATCGACATCCGCAATTGCGGCCTGATGGGCGCCGTCGAACTCGCGCCGCGCAAGGACGCGCCGGGCGCGCGCGGCTATGAGGTGATGGTGGATTGCTTCAACACCGGTCTCTATCTGCGCCAGAGCAGCGACGCCTTTGCGATGTCGCCCCCGCTCACCGTAGAGAAGAACCATATCGACGACATGATGACGATCCTCAGCGCCGCCATCAAACGCGTCGCGTAACGACAGACGCCTTCGCGTCAGAAGCTAAAACCCCGACGGTGCGAAGGCGCCGTCGGGGTTTTCTTTTGGCCCTTACCCCGTGTCCCGGACGCGATGCGGCATTCTTCATGCCGCTTCGCAGAGCCGGGACCGTATCAAACGCCGGAATTCGTGACGGTTCCGGCTCAGCAATACAACACGCGAAGGCGCGTGCTGCATCGCGTCCGGGACACGAGTCTATATTCCCCGCGCTGCGATCAGTTGCCGGATGAATTCCGGCGCTTTCGCGCTCGGCAGCCAGCGCGTCACGGCGATCATGTCGGCGTCGCGATCGATCCAGATCATGTTGCCGCCGGCCCCGAGCGCATAGACCGCCGTCTCCGGCGCGCTTTTGTTGGCATGTGGTCCGCGATTCAGCCACCACAGGAAACCGTAATTCGGCTGCAGCGCCGACGGTGCCCACATCGCATCGATCCAGCTCTGCGACAGCAGCTGCTTGCCATTCCATGCGCCGCCCCGCGCCATCAAGAGGCCGAAGCGCGCATGGTCGTCGGCACCGATGAACATGCCGCCGCCCCAATGGCCGCCGCCCGGCACCGACTGCACCCGCTGGCCGCCGATCTCCACCCATGAATTGTCGTAGCCGAGCCAGCTCCAGTCGTTCGACGCGCCGATGGGGGCCATGATGCGCTCGCGCAGCACATCCGGCAGCGGCCGCTTGAACAGATTGAGCAGGCTCAGCGACAGCAGGTTCACGCGCACATCGTTGTATTCGTAAAACGCGCCCGGCGCGTGCAGCGCGCGCAGTTCGCCCTTGCGGCTGTTGTCGGCATTCGGCGCGACCAGGCGGTTGTGATCGATCTGATCCGGCTTGCCGAACAGCTCGCCGCGCCATTCGCTGGTCTGTTGCAGCAGATGCCGCCAGGTGACCCTGCCGTTATGGGCATCAGCGAACAGCGGCCCCGGCACGCGCCGGCCCACGGGCTCGTCGAGATCGCCGATCAGCCCGTCATCCACGGCGAGCCCCGTCAACACCGCGAGATAGCTCTTGGCGATGGAGAAGGTCATGTCGGGCCGCGCGACATCGCCCCACGACGCCAGCACGCGCCCGCTCTGCAGCACCATGCCCGCCGATCCGCCGCGTTCGCGCACCGGCCCCAGCACCGCGCTCCATGGTCCGGTTTCATTCCAGTCCACATTCGGCGCATAGCGGCCGTCATCGTAATAGAAACCGCGCGGCCACGGCGTCTCATTCGCCTCTGCAAAGGCCACGGCGGATGCGAGCCTGTCCGGCGCATAGCCGGCGGCATGTGGATCGATCTTGTCCCAGGCGTTTCCGCTGGCCGGGAAATAAGGTTGGTCGGTCATGGGCGGATCAAGCTCGCTTTGGACAACACATCCCGCTTATCGACCGGATCGGAACCGGCGACAACCGACAGCAGCGCGAGCGCTCTCGCGCGATTTGCATGGATCGCTGCAGCCTGCTCTCACCTCCAAAGGCAGGAGCGACATGCATGCAGTTCTCGATGGCATGGCAGCGTCGCAATCAACGCGGCAAGTTCGAGAAGTTCTAATACCCACCTATTGCTGAGCTAACTGAAGCTGATGCAGATACGGCCTCGTACCTCGGACTCAGGCGATCAATTCCGGCGTGTGCAGGCATGACACGCGGGGTGCGAAAGACGTGCGCCCTTCACTGTATCCGCTGCAGGACGACCTGCATCGCCAGCCTTGTCCGGCAGCAGCGGCGAAATCCTCACCCACTGCGCCTCGTTCAATTCGTAGCGCTTCGTCGCCATCACATGCTCCGTGCAAATCACGGAACCCTATGAATCAGCGATTAAGCCTCTAGGGAATCCTGAATATCGATCCGTCCCAGCCCTTGCTCCGCAGCCTGTCCGGTGCCGGCCTTTCGCGGAATGATCTCACCCGTCGTCTCGTCGATCACGACCTCCACATAGGAGGCCGGTTGACCTGTCCGCACGAATTGCGATCATTCGACGATAGCGCGATCGCCATCACCCACCGCCGGCGTTGCCAACCAGTAATTGCCGGCATTGCAGTGGATCGCTCGTTCCGGCGCGTTACGCAATCGATCATATGGGGCGCGTCATGACCGTCGATCCGGCCGTGACAACACGAAAGCCCCAGAAGCAAAGCTGGCAGCGCGCTGCTTTAGTATACCAAACAGACGTTCAGAAGCTGACCCTGATCTGCGCTGATCCGCCGATGCGGTTGGCGTTGGCGGAAAGCTCTCCGTCAAGGTTGAGGCCGAGTGTGACGCATTCGCTGAGGCGGGCGCTGATGCCGGAGGCGATAAGCACGCTGTTGCGATCGGTTGCGGCACCCGTGGCCCTGAAGGCGGCGGCGGACAGCCCCACCAGGCTCGCTGTGAGGTCGTTCTCGCGCTGGAATTGATGCGCCCAGGCCGCACGGATATAGCCGATTACGGAAACGCCGCCGAAGAGGCCGTCAGCGCCGAGTTGCAGGCCGAACTCGCTGCGCGAGGTGATCTCGCTACGCTTGTTTAAGGCGAGCGCCCCTGCGCTGACACCGGCCCCGTTGGTCTCGACCACCGCTGGATTGCGAACGTGCGTCGCCTGCAGTGCAGCCAGGGGCGAGAGGCTGAGTCCGTTCCCGGTGAAGGCGGCCACGCTCGCCTGCAAGCGCCCGCTCCAGGCTGTGGTCTCGTAGGACGAGGACAGGCTCGAGCCCAGCGCCGGAATGCCGCGGCTGACGTCGTTATTGAGCTTCGCGTATCCCGCCGCGGCGCCGAGCTCGAGCGGGCCGAGCTGGGTCATGCCGTAAATGCCGGCCTGGAAGACATCGGCATCGACCTTGCCGATGAGCCCCGGCAGCGAGACGCGCGCCCTGCCGCCAGCGACGGCGAGGCCCGCGACGGTGCCCTGCGTCAGTCGCATATCGATGCCCGTAGCCAAATGAGTATCGGCGGTGGTGCGTGGGGCGGAACCAATCGCCGCGGCACCGTCGGTGCGGCCATGAGAACCGAACACCGAGCCCCACACCGAATAACCGGACGGATCGCGCCGCGACGCGGCGCTCGTTTTCTCGGCGCTTACCAGCCCCGGGGAGGCCGCAGATCCCCTGCCCGTGGCGCCGGCATCCAGTCGCCCGGCAGCCATCGGATCAAGCATCGCGCGGAGGAACTGGTCGGCTGCCACATTGGCCATCGCGGGAACGGCGATGTGAATCTCGCCGGAAAGCTGGTTGATCGCTGCCGGGATTGCCGCAGCCGGCAGGTTGTAGATCGCGAACAGCGGCGAAGGATCGCCGCCAGCCGCGACGGCCCTGTCAATCGCCGTCGCCACCGAATAGACATTGGCTAGCGCGACGCCTGCGGGATTGAGCGCACCTACGGTTGGCGCCAGCTGCTGGGGCGTCAGTGTCAGTTGAACGTCGGTCGGGGTATAGGCCATCGCCATCGCGACGCCGCCGCCGAAGGTGCCGGTCAGATCGACGGGGCTGAAAGTGCCGGTGCGGCCGCCAGCCGCCGAAAGTAGCGTATAGGGCGTGTTGAAAACGTAGGGGCCGCCGAGCGGAATGATCTTGAGCGTACCGGCGAGCGCGGCCGCGCCGGTGACGTTGATCCGATCCGAAACCGCGCCCTGTATCTCCGCCTCGTAGACGGAGCCTGCACCGAGCGTCAGATTGCCGTTCACGGTCAACGTTCCCGGCGAATTGCCTGGAGCCAAGATGCCGCCATTGACGACTGTCGTAGGGAGCACACCGGAGCCGCCAAGCCGAGCCCCTGCTGCCACCATCACGCCTGACGACGACGCGATCGACCCGTTCACGACCAGCTTCCCTTCATTGACGAGGGTCGAGCCGGTATAGGCGCTATTGCCTTCCAATGTCAGGGTGCCCGAAGTCTCCTTGACCAGAGACAGACGGCCAACCCCATCCTCCAGATATCCCTTGAAAGAGCCGGACCCCACACTGAGCGCTGCGGAACTAGCGACATTGTTGCTGATACGGCCTGCGCTCCCTTGGAGATAATGCAACCGTAAATCGAACCCGCCGACATTCAGTGTTCCGCCGGCCATGGACAGGCCGCCCGTGCCGAGCGCATCTGCGGCCGCTAGCGTGACCGAACCGTCTGCGATAGTCGTGCCGCCAGAATAGGAGTTCGTCGCGCTCAACAGCAGCGATCCCGGGCCCGCCTTGGTGAGCGCGCCAGTCCCGCTTATCACGCCGGACTGGAGCAATGTGTGTGCCGAATCCGCGACATCGATCGTACCACCTCCCGGACCCAATGTGATTGTGCGCGCGAGGACCGGAAGTCCCGTTCCAGTCACGCGGAGGGCTCCGCCATCGAAGCTCAGGCCCACAGCACCAGCACCCAGACTGCCATTCGATGCAACCGACAAGGTACCGCCGTTGATGAACCACGGCGTAGCGTTCGAGTTGGTGCCAATCAGGGTCCAGGTTGCGCCCCCCAGCTTTTCGAACGACGTGAAGCCGCGATATTGCCCAGATGCGCTGACCTGGGAGATGTCGAATGAAGCGTCATTCGTCCCGCCGAGGGCGAGCGTTCCGCTGGCGCCCGCGCTGGTATCCACCACAACATTGCCGGTGATTGCGGAATAGGTCCCGCCAGCATTCGCGGCTTGCAGTTCAAGCCGGTTCACACCGCCGCTGAACAATATCGCATTGGCTCGCGGACCAGTGCCCCCATCCGCCAAACCGCCACTGATCGACCCGGCATTGGTGACCGACAGATCCGAACCTGAAATGCCGACCCCGCCCAAGCCAGCGGCGCCCGTCGTCGTAGTGTTATAAACGGATCCGCCTGCACCGCCGTTGCCGCCCGAGATAGTCCCGCTGTTGAAGATGATGTTGCCCGATCCGCGGATGGCATCTCCGCCCGCCCCTCCGGAACTGGCGGGCGCGTCGTATGAGCTGCCACCCCTTCCGCCCGCACCGCCAATAATGGTGCCCGCCGAATTGATGACCTGGCCGGCCCCCAGCACCCCGGCTCCCCCTGCTCCTCCATCCCCTCCTGCGATCGTGGATCCCTGTCGAGCTCCTCCCCAACCACCGCCGAACCCTCCCGCTCCACCCGCGAGGGTGCCAGACAACAGATCGAGACGAGAGCCCGCGGCGGTGAAGCCGATGCCTGCGCCTCCGCCGCCTCCAAACCCGCCACCGATATTCGTAACCGCGTTGAGAGAGCCAGGACCATGCCCGTTTCCGCCGACCCCACCGCTGATCCGACCCGATGTTCCGACATCGACCACGATCGCGCCTGCTCCGGTAGAGAGAATGCCGTAACCGCCGGCACCGCCACCGCCGCCACCGCCCTCCAATGCCAATCCGCCGTTGCCACCGGCACCTCCACCGAAGGAGTTGTTGACATTCACAGACCCGCCGGAAGCGACTAGGCCGCTTCCGCCGCCGCCACCGCCGCTGCCGCTCTGGCCCGGGCCCGCCGAACTGTTGCCGTCTCCCCCTTTGCCACCGTCGCTGAAATGCCCGTCTACGCCAGCCGCACCGCCGGCCGAGCCGGAGGATGAGACGCCACCTGCTTGACCGGCCCCGCCTCCGCCGCCGCCGCCGCCTCCGGTACCGCCTGTGCCTGGACTTCCAGCGATAAAGGGCGCACCGCCTGCGCCGCCCGGTTCGGCGCCGCTGCCAAATCCTCCATCGCCCCCGGACTGAGCGGCAGCGAGGCGAGGCATAATTAGAGCGAGGATGGCGACGGCCCGGGCAATTCCGCGCAGATGCGAACGTCGCACGTTCCTTGTAATGAAGCCGGAGCTCTGCACGAGCGGAGATTTGTCAGCGATCCTCATCGGGCACCATTCTGACCCGGCGCCAGCCGAAGAGGCGGTCATGTTGATTAGGTCAACGTTCATGGGGCCTGGTGAAGTCGGGAGCATGGAAAGCCTGAGGAGTTCGACTCGCGTAAACTCGAGAGAAGCCGCGTTGGATTAACCGGTTCTCGTACAGACGCCGGAAACGGCGAAGTCCAAACTTTGCAGGTATCGCACGATGAACCACGGTTTCGAGCCAGCTTGTAACGCCGGGCGCCTTCATCCCGCAGTGGCTGCCTATGCGGAATGGCCGGTCTGGCGCCGCGCGGGAGATCTGCTCCGCTTGGCATCGTTCCGCCCCGCTTTGCATGCCTACTGCAAGGCGATGATGCAGCCGCCGAAGATGGCTTGGCCGGCGGATAAGTTCTTCGGGCAGAAGCTGCGCTATCTCGTTTCCTATGCCTTGATCGGTCAAGATGCGCGTTGGCGAAGGAGCGGTGGAGAGCTGCCGACGCTCTCCTCACTTCAACGGGCGGCGCATGCGAGCGCCCGGCAGGTATCTAATCTGGTCGCATCGCTGAAGCTGGGCGGGTATGTCGTCTCAGTCCGCTCTTCTGACGATCGGCGCGTTGTGCGGCTGCAGCCTACGATGACGCTCAGCCTGGAAATTGCTCGCTCCCCACTGACGTTTCTGGAAGCCTCCGAGCTCATTGATCCCCCGCCACGACCGCTCGCCAAACAGTTGCGCGCCGAAGGCGACATGTTGGGCGACTGGCTGGGCTGCTCCTACGATCTGTTCCTCCAGCAAGATCTCTACTTTACGCCTTTCGTGAATATTGTTCGGCTGACTGAACAAGATTGCGGCTATCCGGTTCTCTCGGCCGTGCTGAGCGCGCATTATGGCGGCGGCATAGATAAGGCTGAACCGGTGCTGCTTTCCTACGGAGCGCTAGCAGAGCGCTTCCGTCTCTCCCGCCAGCACATCGGCAATATCTTCAATGAGGCTGAAAGACGTGGCTGCTTTGCGGTTGATCCCGGCGGCCGCACAGTGACGGTCTTGCCCGACTTTCTGTGGGAGTTCGAAACCTGGGCTGCAGGTCAAATCGCCTTGTATCGCTTAATCGCAGAGCAAGTCACCCGAGATCGATGCGATCAGGTGATTGATGTTGTATACCATAGTGCGCCACAAGCTGACCTTGGTGCTGGGCCACGAGGATGTGGTAGTAAGACATAGTGATCGCTGGATGAAGGTCAAACCGGAGGAAACGCACGACGTCGCAATCATCGGATTTGGCGAAGACCGTGACAAACACGTCGGACGGATTGGCTTCTCCAAGAACGCTTTACGTGAGATGCGGCAAGCGTCGGTATCAGGTCGAGCTTTCCGACTTTGGTAGCACGCGATTGTCGGCCGAAGCCGTGCTTTCGCCTTGCCTACCACGAAATCGGCAGTAGGCTTGTCACCCATAAGATCAAAAGAACAGGGAGCCGAAATGCCCCGCTCGCACCAAGTCTCTGGTCTGATCGTCGGAGCGTTTGTGTTCGCGTTGACCGGATTGGAACCGGGCGGCGCGGCTGAACCCACACCGAAAAATGGTGGCTTGGTCACTATGGCGACAGGCGCGCAGGTTCAGGGCTTTGACCCTCTCACCATACGTGCGGCCAATCGCGAGACGATTATGGCCGGTGCGCTCGTGTTCTCGAACTTCTTCACGCTCAACGAAAAAGGCGAACGCGTCCCGGACCTCGCCACCTCGCTTGAGGGCTCGCCTGACGGTTTGACGTGGCTGTTGAAGCTGCGGCCGGGACTTAAGTTTTCCAACGGGTCCCCTTACACCGCGCACGACGTGATACGTCACTTTCAACGCATCCTTGATCCCTCAAAAAATCAAGCGTTCGCGGCGGCTATCGGCGAATTGAAGGAGGCCATTGCGATCGACGATACCACCGTAGAATTCCGCTTGACGTATCCCCGGACCGCATTCTCGAGCATCTTCTCCACCGATAACCATCTTATCTGGGCCATGCCCGCTGAATATCAAAACAGCGCTGGTCTCGACCTCAACCGCCGTCCGATCGGAGCCGGCCCCTACGTGATGACAGACTGGAAACAGGACGACAGCATCACCTTTGAGAAGAACCCCAACTACTGGAATCCGGGAGCCCAGCACCTCGACAAAATTGTGATCCGCTTTCTGCCCGAACCGGCCGCACGTTTTACGGCGGTAAAGACCGGTGACATTGACATCTTCTACGAGCCACTCGGCAAGCAGGTGAACGAAGCACGTAACAGCAAGAGCTTGAAGGTCGTAGAGTACATCGGCACCGGCGCCTCCACCCTTAATATCAATACATCATCGCCCCCACTCGACGACGTCAGGGTACGGCAAGCGCTGGCCTATGCGCTGGATCGCAATGTCGAGCTCAAGGTCGCCTACGACGGTGTCGGTCAGCTCGCCACCAGTTTCTGGGGACCTAGTTCGCTGTGGCATTGCCCAGACGTTGGCTATCCTGAATACAATCCAGAGAAAGCCCGGGCCCTGCTCAAGGACTACGGTAAACCGGTCAAGGTCGTGCTCCAGTCGGAGCCCACATCGACAAGAGCGATCTCTGCGCAGCTCTACCAGAGCTTCTGGCAGAAGGTCGGCATCGAAGTAGAGATCAACAACATTCAGGGGGGACCATCTTATATCAACGCGGTACTGCGCGGCGACTACCAGATCGCATTCTGGGAGGTAGTCGATGTGCCTGACCCCGACTTTCAAGTCTACCAAGCGTTCTTTTCGAAGAGCGGAGGCAACATCACCAGGATCAGTGATCCAAAGCTCGACGAGGCCATCGACGCCGGGCGCCGCAGTCCCGATATCGGCGTCCGGAAGAGAGCGTATTGCGATTTCAGCAAGCAGATGGCGAAACTGATGCCTATCATGTTACGCACCCAGTCGAACTATTCCGCCATCACGCAGCCGCGGGTTCATAATATTCCACCGCTGCGCCGCGGCCTGCTTCGCCTTAACGAAGTCTGGGTGGATCCGAAATAATTTCGATCTTTGAGATAGCGATGCAAAGTGTAGGCGATGATGCAGTACTTCATGTACAAGCTAATGCGCCTGATCCTGGTATTGCTTTTGGTCACCACGGCCACTTTCTTGCTCTTGGATATGCTGCCGGGTGACGTCGCGCTCACCCTGCTTGGCAACGAGGCGACGCCAGAGGCAATAGCGCAGGTGCGGGCTGAACTCGGCCTCGATCGGCCGGTGGTCATGCGCTATTTGCATTGGCTGGTCAGTTTCATGCTCGGTGACCTCGGCCGCTCGTACATTACTCAAGTGCCGGTCATGGAAGCGATCATCGATCGGCTTCCAGTGACGATTGAGCTGATACTACTGAGTCAGGGATTTGCGCTGCTCCTCGCCGTGCCATCTGGCGTGTTGTGCGCCTACAAGGCAGGCAGCCGGATCGACCGGCTAATCAACTCCGCAGCGCTTTTATTGCTTGCCGCGCCGGTGTTCGTCACTGCCATCCTGTTGATGTTCCTGTTTGCGCTCAAGCTGCGCTGGCTGCCGTCCACCGGCTACGTACCGTTCATGACCGATCCGATAGGCAATCTTGCGCGTCTTACCTTGCCTGCGCTCGCGATCGGATTGTCGGAATGGCCGCCGCTGTTCGCCGTGCTGCGCGCCGACATGATCAAGACATTACAGCAGGACTATATCGCGCTCGCCAAAGCCAAGGGACTTACACCCGCTTCCATCCTGCTGCGGCACGCGCTGCGGCCGTCATCGTTCACACTGGTAACGATCACAGGCCTGCAAATCGCCACGGCGATCACGGGCGCCTTGGTGGTGGAGACAATTTTCGGTCTGCCGGGAGTCGGCCGCATGCTGACAGGTGCCGTATATAACCGTGACATGATGCTGGTCCAGGGCTGCGTCGCGTTGATCTCCGTCGGCTATGTCTTGATCAATTTTGGTGTCGACCTGATCTACGCGCTGCTCGATCCGAGGATCCGCCAATGACTGCGGCCATTGACGATCAAGCCCAGACAACGGTGCCGGCGAGTGAGGGGTTGAACCACCCGCTCACACGCCACCGGCCGGGCCTCCTCTTCTGGATTCCGATGTCCTGGATCACGTTGGTCGTCGTCCTGGCAGCGACCGCGCCCCTGCTGCCACTGCGCAGCCCGACTGAAACTGATTTCACCGTCATCTCTAATTGGCCAGATGCAACCTACTGGTTCGGCACCGACCAGCTCGGTCGCGACATCTTCTCGCGCTCTGTGTTCGGCGCGAGAATTTCCCTTGTCGTCGGACTGCTTGCGCCTGCTATCGGCCTTGGATTTGGCATGGTCCTTGGCATCGCCGCTGGCTATTTCCGGGGCCGCACCGAATCCGCCATCACCACCTCCATGGACGCCATCATGGCGTTTCCCGGTATCCTTATCGTTCTTGCGGTGACCGCCTATGTCGGCGCCAACACCGCTGTTCTCATCTTCCTGCTCGGCTTTCTTACGATCCCGGCGTTCATGCGGGTAGCGCGCGCCAACACGCTGGTGTTCGCCAAGCGTGAATTCGTGCTGGCAGCGCGTGCTATGGGTGCGTCCCATGGGCGGGTGCTGACGCTCGAAATCTTGCCGAACGTCGGCATCCCGATGCTGATTTACGCGTGTCTCGTGGTCTCGCGCATCATCGTGATCGAAGGCGTGCTGTCCTTCCTGGGCTTGAGCGTGCCCCCACCGCAGCCGACGTGGGGCAACATGATCGCGGACGGGCAGACCGATCTGGCGACATCGCCCTACATTGCCTTCATCCCCTCTGCGCTGATGTTCCTCACGGTGCTGTCCATCAACCTGATCGGCGAGCGTCTGCGTGCCCAGACAGATTTCCGCGGCACTGCCCTATGACAGGAAGATGTACGGCCCTCCTGGAGGTCACCGATCTTGTGACACACCTCCATACGCCTCGTGGCATTGTGCGGGCGGTGGATGGCATGTCGTTTTCAGTTCAGCGGGGTGAGACGGTCGGTATCGTCGGCGAGTCCGGTTCCGGCAAGAGCGTGCTTGCGCGAACTATTATGAGAATTCTGGCGAACGACGGTTCGGCCACCACGAACGGCCGCATTGCATTCGAGGGCCGCGACCTCCTCACGCTCTCGGAACGAGAGATGCGCGATGTTCGCGGCAAGGACATCGCCATGGTCTTTCAGGATCCGACGTCGTCGCTCAATCCGGTCAAACGCATCGGATCTCAGATCGAGGAGGTGATCACACGCCATCTCGGTTTACGCGGCCGTGCTGCCAAAACCCGCGCGGTCGAGCTGCTCACCTCCGTCGGAATTCCCCTGCCGGCCGAGCGGCTGCACCAGTATCCGCACCAGCTATCCGGCGGCATGCGCCAGCGGATTGCCATTGCCATCGCGCTCGCGTGTGAGCCGAAGCTGTTGATCGCCGACGAGCCGACCACTGCGCTCGATGTTACTATCCAGGCGCAAATCCTCGATCTTCTGCAGCGTCAACAGCGCGCTCACAACATGGCAATGATTCTGATCTCGCACGACCTCGGCGTGGTGGCGCAGTACACCGACAAAGTTGCGGTGATGTACGCCGGGCAGATGGTTGAGCGCGCATCGACGCGGTCGCTGTTCCACGATTATCGCATGCGCTACACTCAAGCGCTGATCCGCTCCGCACCAAACCTTTCCGATCCGCCGCACACCCGGCAGCGCGCGATTTCGGGACGGCCGCCGGACATGCTGACGCCCCCGACCGGATGCCGCTTCAACCCACGCTGCGATTACGCGAGCGATCTGTGTAGGATCGATCATCCAGAGTTATCGATGACCGATGCGGACCCCATGCATCTCTACGCCTGCTGGCATCCTGTCCGCGCGCGCGGAGTATTGCCATGAAGTCAGACGAACTCCTGATCCTCGACAACCTGTCGGCGACATACAAGCTGCCGCGCGGCCTGCAGCTTACAGCCGTCGCAAACGTCAGTTTCGTTGTCTATAAGGGCGAAACTCTCGGGCTTGTCGGCGAGTCGGGCTGTGGCAAGTCGACGGTCGGACGCTCGATCATGCAGCTCCCACCGCCGACTGGCGGGACGGTGATTTTCCAGGGACACGACCTTGCTAGCCTGAATGCCGGAACGCTGCGCCGTATCCAGACGCGGCTGCACATGATCTTCCAGTATCCGAATTCCTCACTCAATCCCCGCCGCAAGGTGCGCGATATTGTGGCCGAGCCGATGGCGATCGCTGGCGTGGGCACCGCTCAGGAACGCGTGCGCCGTGTGCGCATTGCGCTCGAAGCGGTAGGTCTTGATCCGGATCTGGTTATGAACCGCCGCCCACACGAATTTTCCGGAGGCCAATGCCAGCGTATCGCAATCGCCCGTGCGCTCATCATGGAGCCCTGTCTCATCATCTGCGACGAACCTGTCTCGGCGCTCGACGTCTCGGTGCGCGCGCAAATCCTTAACCTGCTGGAGGATATGAAAGCGCGCTATGGCCTGACGTTGCTGTTTATCAGTCATGACCTTGCCGTCGTGAAGAACATCAGCGACCGGGTCGCGGTCATGTATCTTGGTCGCCTTTGCGAACTAGCCTCGTCAGAGCGGCTCTACGAAGCGCCCCTCCATCCCTACACCGCGGCGCTGATGGCTGCCATTCCTGTCATGGACCCCGACAGAGGCAGCGCCCCCTTGCGGTTGCTCGTCGGTGAACTGCCCTCGCCCATCAATCCGCCGAGCGGCTGCCGCTTTCGGACACGATGTCCGCGCGCGGCGACGCGTTGTGCGGAGCTCGAGCCGAAATGGCGGGAAGCAGAACCAGACCACTTCGTCGCTTGTCACTTTCCTCTCGACCACCCTAGTGAATAAGGCGATGTTCCGAGGTCTGCGCTTCGCCGGATGAAGCATGGTTCCTTCGGTTCGATCCGCAAGTCAGCCGCCAGGATTCGTCTCCTCCATTTGACGATGATCTGCTGGTTGACGTCGTAGCTTCTGACAAGCGCCACAGCTCGCTTGACCTAGCCCGCGGTGCCTCGGGTCTTACGGAGCACGATCGAATCTGGTGAATGCCAGAGCAGATCCGGCCATCAGAGATGATGATGTCTGAGGAACTCGTCCCGATCGACCATCCCGAAATACCCGGCGATTGCGAAATCTTTGAAATCCTCATCGATGGCAAATCTGCTGGCTTCGTGCTGATCGGACCGGATGGCACGAACACCCTGCAGCGTCCTGAACAAGCGCTCGGGATTGCTACCAGGATCACTCAGCAGGGACCAAAGCCTGGTATTTGGCTCCATTGCGATATCGACGAGCGTTTTCGAGTTCTTCGGTGCCTTTAATTGCGATTGCGGCGTGTTGTAAAATGAGCGGGTGATCCAGGTCGCGTCGGCTGACTGGCCGCTCCTCGGCCTCAAGCTTTATCCAAGCCTCTCTGATCGAGCTCAATCGACCGAGCTCCGCTTGGACCGTTAAATCAGTTGAGCGTGCCACGCGTTGATAATGCTGCAGACACCGATCCAGCCCTCGCGTGTCTCCCATGGCTTCCGCCAGCTGCATGGCGCCCAAGAAGTGCCCGCCCTCGATCGCCCGATGTCCTTCCTGACGGAGGACCTCATTGATCAGCGACTAAATCACCGGCGAAAAGAGACCGCTTTCATTCCGCGACCAAACTGATTGTTGGTTCTGGCTGGCCGCTCCATGTCATCCGGTAGACGTTGCCTTGCGCGACCGACTGGACCGCGTGCGGAAAAAGCGCGACCAGACAGGTCCCGCCGGGCTTCCGGACGGATGGATAGATGATCCCGTTCAGGCCGCGTGCCCTGGCGGCGTCCGCCAGCGCATTGCCAACCGGATACCCGATAGTCTTTTCCGGGTTCAAGGATTGGTGGTTCGGATGGGCCCGGAGGTCTACGAACTCGCCAGCGAAGCTCGCGAACATCTCGGCGTATTCGACCGTAGCGTTGAAATCGCCAGCCGCCGCCAGAAACTCAGTCAGGTGGAATTTGACCTCCGCCAGGCTGGTCGCGACATCAAACCCGGCATACCAGGCACCACGGCCGGCCCCATTGAAGCGGTTCGGTTCGCGCGGTTTGGCATAGGCGAAGGAGGCGTTGATGAAGTGCGCATGCGGGACGCCGTAAACGAGTTCGTGCGATTGCACCTCACCTGCCCCGCGGGCCTGCGCAATTCGTCTGTTACTCGTGGTGCCTTCGATCTCGCTCAACGCGTCCAGTTCGGATTCATCGACGAGATCGAGCAACACGGACTCGCGAAGCCGAGCGGTCGCTACAAGGCGAACGGTCCGCTCGATCGCTTCGCGACCGATCTTCAACCCATCAAGCATTGATCAGAGGCCGCCGCGAATCGCATCCACGTAGCGGCGTGTCTCGAGCATGAGCGGAATGCCGCCTTCGATCATGGCATCGACCGGGGACCGACGCTGGAAGATCGGACCGCTGTTTACGAGCTTCGGCCAGCGGACGGACATGTCGTCGGCAAAAAGAAGCCGGAGACCTTTGTGAATACCAATTGCGGCCGACGCTCGTGTGAGCTGATCCTGCGAGAGCGGTTGGTCCCAAGAGCCACGCTTGATGCGGTCCCAGGTGCTTTCGGACACGCCGAGGAGCATGGCGGCCTCGGCATTAGTCAGCTTCCAATGCTCGACGATCTTCCGGAATGCCTTGATGGCGATTGGGGAGAGTCGCTCGCGATCAGGCGCCGTCGTGAACGTCTGCACATCGACAGGCGTTGCCGCGCCTGGTGCTCCGAATGTTGCAGCTTGAGCCATGATCACCTTCCTCGATACCAGACAGAAGTATCGTCAAATGGTGCGACGTCAAGCGTCATTTGACGACTAAAGAGTCGTTGGTACCCAGGTCGGACATTTCCGCGCTCGCGGGCCTGCAGGCTGCGGAGCAGGATAATCGATTTATTTCATTTAAAACAATGTCTTAGGGGAGCTGGAGCGGGTAGAGGGAATCGAACCCTCGTATTCAGCTTGGAAGGCTGCTGCTCTACCATTGAGCTATACCCGCATGCCGCGTCAGGTAACACGTTGTGCCGGGGGTCTCAACCTCTCCGCGGGGGACAATCCCCAAGCCTTACCGCCTTGTCGTTGCCCGGCTTGACCGGGCAATCCAGTAAACTCTGGCCGCGCGGATGAAAACGCTGCGCTGGTGCTTACTCCCGCTTTCGCGGGGATGAAAAATGGTGTGCGCGGCGAAAAAATTCCTATTTTGTTCTTGACGAATTTCCGCAAAGGATTATTGTCTCTGTCGTCCGGCCTCGATGAGAGGGGCGAGCGCGATCGTCACGTTCGCGGGGCTGGATGCGGTGGACGCCAAGGTTTGGGCGTTGCGCGGTGCTCTGAAGACGTTCGCCTGCGGGCGGGACGGACCCTTGCCGACATGTTGTTGGCGCGGAGACGTCTCACTTTTGGACGAACCGATGAGGAGCTCCCGTGACGAGACGACCCTTGCGGCGGCGTCCGGCGAGGTTGTTTTGCGGCCCGGCCCCCATGGGGCCATGCCAACACCGCATGCGGAACGTCGGACACTTTGCTCGATCATTCCGAAAGTCCTGATGCATTCCCCTTGCGGACGACCGCATCGGCATCAGGCACCAAGGGTGCATCGGGCACCCGGCGTTCCGCACGCCCTCTTTCCAGAGGGGGCGAAGGGAATGCTCACAACTCGGGCGCGTCAGCGCCGCGAGAACGCGATCGCATGATTGAAGATATGACGGGGCTGTTTGACATGTGGATCAGGCAACGACGCGCTGGGGCGTGTGATCTCCCTCCCCCAAGCGGCGCAGCCGCGCAGTGGGGAAAGCACCCCACCCGTCTCGAAGCTCGCTGAACGCTCGCTTCTCACCACCCTCCCCGTCGCTGCGCTCCGAGGAGGGAAACCAGGAACGCCGCTCCCGAGGGGAAAAGAAAATCACCAGGTCGCGAGAACCGAGCCCTTGAACTTCTCGTCGATGAAGGCCTTCACCTCGGGCGACTGATAGCTCTCCACCAGCGTCTTCACCCACGGCTTGTCCTTGTCGGCCGCGCGCACCGCGATAACGTTCGCGTATGGGCCCTTCGGATCCTCGCGCAGGATCGCATCCTTCACCGGATCGAGGCCGGCCTGCGAAGCATAATTGGTGTTGATCCCTGCGACATCCACATCCGGCAGCGTTCGCGGCAGCTGCGCGGCGTCGACTTCGACGATCTTCAGCTTCTTCGGATTGTCGGTGATGTCGAGCAAGGTCGGCTTGAAGCCGACGCCGTCCTTCAGCTTGATAACGCCCTTGTCGCGCAGCAGGATCAGCACGCGGCCGCCATTGGTCGGATCGTTCGGGATCGCCAGGGTGGCGCCGGACTTCACCTCGTCCCAGCTCTTCACCTTCTTCGAATAGATGCCCATCGGGAAGTTGATGGTGTTGGCCACCGAGACGATCTTGAACTTGCGATCGGCCACCTGGTTGTCGAGATAGGGCTGATGCTGGAACGAATTGGCCTGCAGGTCGCCGGCTTCCAGCGCCGCGTTCGGCACCACGTAATCGGAGAATTCGACGATCTGGATGTCGAGGCCCTTCTTGGCGGCGACGGCCTTGGCGGCTTCCAGCACCTGCGCATGCGGGCCCGGCGTGACGCCGACCTTGATGGTCTCGGCCGACGCGGCGGAGGTGAAGGCAGCAAGAGCGACGGCCGAGAGAAGGAGACGACGGAGTGACATACTGTTTTCCATTGTGAAGAAACGAATGAGCAGGCGCGTATCCGCAGCTGCTCAGGATTTTCGCGTACGCTTGTCGAGGCGGCGCGAGATGAAATCGCCCAGGCTCTGCACGCCCTGCACGAGGCAGATCAGCACGGCGACCACCGTCGCCATCACCTCCGGCATGAAGCGCTGATAGCCGTAGCGGATGCCGAGATCGCCGAGCCCGCCGCCGCCGACGGCGCCGACCATGGCGGAGTAGCCGATCAGGCTGACGGTCGCGAGCGTCAGCGCCAGCGTCACTGCCGGCATGGCTTCGGGCAACAGCACCTTCCACACGATCTGCAGCGGCGAGGCGCCGAAGGCACGCGCGGCCTCGACCAGCCCCTGGTCGACTTCGCGGATCGCGCCTTCGATGACGCGGGCGATGAACGGCGTCGCTGCAATGGTCAGCGGCACCACGGCGGCGCTGGTGCCGATGGAAGTGCCGGCGATCAGCCGCGTCAGCGGCACGATGGCAACGACGAGAATGATGAAGGGCGTCGAACGCGTGGCATTGACGACGAGGCCGATGAGACGATTGACGTTCGGCGCCGGGAACAGCTCACCGGTACGGCTGGTCGCCAGGAAGATGCCGAGCGGCAGGCCGGCCAGCGTGCCGAAAATGCCGGCCAGCGCCACCATCACCAGCGTGTCGAGCGTCGACGACGCGATCATGTTGATGAGTTCAGGCGACATAGCCGAGATGCTCCACAGTGTTGCGGGTCGACGTGAGATCGGCGATCAGCTTCGCCTGCAGCTCCGGCTCGGCGGCGACGGACGCGATCAGCGTGCCGAACGGATGATCGGCGACATATTCGATCTGGCCGTGCATGATGTTGAAGTCGACGCCGTAAGCACGCGTGAGCCGCGACAGCACGGGCTCGTCGGCATCGGCGCCGGTGAAGGCGATGCGGATGACGGCCTGACGGCCGGGCGCATAATCGGCGAGCAGCTTAGCCTGCAGCCATTCCGGCACATTGCCGCCGGTGACTTCGCCGACGAAGCGTTTTGTCGTGGCATGCTGCGGCTTGGAGAAGATCTCGTAGGTCGTCCCCTGCTCGATGATCCGGCCGCCCTCCATTACGGCGACACGCTGGGCCAGTTTCTTCACCACGGACATTTCATGGGTGATGAAGAGAATGGTGAGATTGAGCTCCGCATTGATCTGCTTGAGCAGCGCGATGATCTGCGCGGTGGTCTCCGGATCGAGCGCCGAGGTCGCCTCGTCCGACAGCAGCACTTTCGGCTTGGTGGCGAGCGCACGCGCGATGCCGACGCGCTGCTTCTGGCCGCCGGAGAGTTCGGCTGGATAGCGGTCGCGCTTGTCGGCAAGGCCGACCATGTCCAGCAGCGGCGTGACGATGCCGGGAATGTCCTTGCGCGGCGTGCCTGCAATTTCGAGCGGGAGCGCGATGTTGTCGAAGGCGGTGCGCGACGACAGCAGGTTGAAATGCTGGAAGATCATGCCGATGGAGCGACGTGCCTGACGCAGCGCCTTCTCATCCAGCGCGCCGATATCGAGACCGTCGACCGTGACCTTGCCCTTGGTCGGCTGTTCGAGCCCGTTGATGAGACGGATGAGCGTCGACTTGCCGGCGCCGCTCTTGCCGATGACGCCGACAATGGCGCCTTCAGGCACCACGAGATCGATGTCGTCGACCGCCTTCACCTCGGCGGAGTCTTTTCTGGGCGGGAAAATCTTGCTGACGCCATCGAAGGAAATGATGGCACGCCCCTTTTGCTCAAGATCTGGCTGATCGAGAACTGGCACGGGCACTCCAGTCGGCTTGGACACGGGAGCGTTCATTAGAATGACGTTTCTGTGCAGATGTGAAGATCGGGGCCGGCCTGAAAGGCACTGGCGCCGTGGCGGCAACCTACTGATTTTCGAGCGCAATTCAACCGCACCGCACAAAAAGTGAATTTTTCACCCGAATTTCGGCGGTATGGAGAATAAAATTCCCAAACTGGCGCACTTTCCAGTGCGCCAGCCTTTTGGAGGACAGTTGCGGGTCAGGACCCCTGCTTCCATTCCCACACGATGTCCTTCACCTGCACCGGCTTGGGGATGAGGCCGAGCTTGAAGAACCGGTCCGCGGTTTGCTGCTGGGTGGCGATGATCTTCTCGTTGATCGGGACCACATTGTATTCGGAGCGCTCCACCGCCTTCGTCGTCGCCGCTTTGTCGACACCGGTCGCCTCCTGCAAGCGCACCGCGATTTCAGCACGATTGGCGCCGCCCCACTTGCCTTCCTCGGCAAATGTCTTGTTGAGCAGCGCGACGATGTCGCCGTGCTTGCCGGCAAAATCCTTGTTGGCCAGGAAGAAGGAATTGGATTCCTGCACATCCTTCGAGAAGGCGACGACCCGGGCTCCCTTGATTTCCGCGAGCGACAGATAGGGATCCCAGATCGACCACGCATCGATATTGCCACCGGCAAAGGCGGCGACCGCATCGGCCGGGCCGAGATAGACCGGCGTGATGTCGGCATAGATCAGGCCCGCCTTCTCCAGCGCGGCGATGATCGTGTTATGCGCGCTCGATCCCTTGCCGAAACCGACTTTCTTGCCCTTCAGATCGGCCAGCGTCTTGATCGGTGAACTGTCGGGAACGACGATACCCTGATTGAATCCGACCGACGGCACGGCCGCCACATAAAGCAGGTTCGCGCGGGCCGCCTGCGCGAAGATCGGCGGTGCATCACCGGTATAGCCGAAATCCACATTGCCGGTGTTGATGGCCTCCAGGATCGGCGGCCCGAACTGGAACTCAACCCATCTGACGTCGATCCCCCTCGCCTTGAACACCTTCTCCAGCGTGCCGCGCTGCTTCACCGCGGGGAAGATGCCAGCCTTCTGGAAGCCGATGCGGATTTCCTTCGGCTGCTCCGCCGCCGGCGCCTTGCTGGTGAATTGCGATAGCAGCAGCGTGACGGCGATGGTGGCCAGCACGACACGTCTCGACTTCGACATGGACATTTTGCTCCGTTGGCGTCCGCACCCAATGCGCTGACGTGATAGCGAAACGCTACGCGCGATCGCGAAGATTGTGCTTTCAAAGGTGAGCGGCGCTCGGCAAGATTTGCGATCCGGTGCCCCGCATGGAGAGCAGCTTTCATCTCCGCGTGCAGAAAATTATTCCGTTGCAAAGGACGGCTGCGCGCCGCTCAGAGAAGGTTCGGCTCCGCGCCCGGCCCTCCGCAGAATACCTGTATCGCCGCGCCGATAACTACAGTTTGCCATTTCATTGACTGGAACCGGCCGCTCTCCCACCTTTGCACATCGCAATTTGATACTTGCAAAGCGGCATCACCATGCTCCCGATCCTTCTCTCACATTTCCTCAATCGCTATCTGCGCCGCCGTACCCGCGCACTGCAGATGGCCGCGCTCGCGACCATGCTGTCGACCTCCTTCGCTTGCGCGCAGACCTCGGACACGGTGCGTATCGGCTATCAGAAATCTTCGACGCTGATCGCCGTGCTGAAAACGAATGGCGAGCTGGAGAAAGCGCTGGCGCCGCTCGACGTGAAAATCGCCTGGCACGAATTCACCAGCGGCTTGCCGCTGCTCGAGGCCATCAACACCGGCAATGTCGATTTCGGCGCCGATGTCGCCGACACCGTTCCGCTGTTCGCGCAGGCCGCCGGGGCCAAGCTCGCTTATGTCGCCGAGGAAGCCGCCTCGCCCGCGGCACAGGCGATCGTGGTTCCGGCGGAATCGCCGCTCAAGACGCTCGCCGATCTCAAGGGCAAGAAGGTCGCAGTCACCAAGGGCGCCGGCAGTCATTTCCTGCTGCTCGCTGCGCTCAGCAAGGCCGGGCTGAATTTCAAGGACATCACGCCGGCCTATCTGCCCCCCGCCGATGGCCGCATCGCTTTCGTCGGCGGCAATGTCGATGCCTGGGTGGCGTGGGACCCGTTCCTCACCAGCGTGCAGCGCCAGAGCAATGCGCGCGTGCTCGCCGACGGCTCGGGCGGGCTCGCCAGCTACAAGCGCTATTATCTCTCATCGGCTGCCTATGCGGATAAGCGCGGCGACGTGCTGAACGCCATCTACAAGAAGCTCGAAGAGACCGGAAAATGGGTGAAGGCCGAGCCGAAGGAAGCCGCAAAGCTGCTCTCCGGTCTGTGGGGCATCGACACCGCCACCGTCGAGGAAGCCAACAGCCATCGCTCCTACAAGGTCGGTACGGTCACCAAAGCCGGCCTGTCCGAACAGCAGACCATCGCCGACGCCTTCTTCAACGAAAAGCTGATCCCCGTGAAGGTCGATGCAGCCGACGTGAAGATCTGGTCGCCGAAATAATCCTCCCTACCGAAAGCTGACACGATGAAGTCCCTCCTCTCGGCGATCGCCGCCGCTGCCATCACGCTTGCTCCTTTCTCCGGCGCGCTCGCTCAATCGCCTGCCAAGACCGAGATCAAGGTCGGATTCGTCCCCGGGCCCTATATCGACGGCTTCAAGGCCGGCGTGGAACCGGAACTGAAGAAGAAGGGCTACACGGTCAAATACTACGAATTCTCCACCGGCCTCGAAGCCAACACGGCGGTGTTCAAGAACGACATCGACGCCAATGTGATGCAGCACACGGTGTTCCTGAATTCCTACAACGACCGCCAGAAAACCGACCTGACCGGCATCATCACCGTGCCGACCCCGCCGATGGGCCTGTACTCGACCAAGCACAAGAAGGCCGAAGACGTGAAGGCCGGCGCCACCGTCGTGGTGCCGAACGACCCGGTGAACCTGCAGCGCGCGCTGTGGATCCTGCGCGATCTTGGCTGGATCGAGATCAAGGACAATAACCCGGTCGATGTCACCGAGCTCGACGTGGTGAAGAACAACAAGGGCATCAAGATCGTGCCGCTGGAAAACGCCCAGGCCCCGCGCGCGCTCGGCGACGCCGACTTCGCCGCCGTGCAGGGCAACTTTGCCATCTATAGCGGGCTGAAGCTGACCGAGGCCTTTGCGCTCGAAAAGATGACCAAGCCCTATACCAACGTGGTCGCCGTCCGCCGCGGCAATGCGGAGGCGCCGTGGGCCAAGGACATCGTCGCAGCCTATCAGTCCGACACGTTCAAGAACGCGATCCGCAACGACAAGTTCTATGCGGGATTCACGCTACCGGAATACTTTAACTAGCGCTCTCCCGCAGGGCGGATGAGCCAACGGGTCGCGCGAAGCGCGCCCGATGATAAACTCAGCGTAGTCCGCTGCGGAGTTCGTTGGACACTCGGCGGCGGATTACGGCTTCGCCTCATTCGCCCTGCGGTCGATGTTCGCCCTGGCCTGATTTGACTCTCGGCGCCGCTCGGCTACGCTTTCCCGCGGACATCACGAGATGTTCGTGGAAGCGAGGATATGAGCACGCGGATCGCAATCGCATTGCTGGGTTTGTGCGCGTTAACCACATCGGCGACCGCCCAGACTGCCTCAACATCTGCGTCGTCAGGCTTCGAGATCGCTGCCCGCTCCCGTGGTACACCGGACATTCCCGGCCTCAACATGATCTGGTTACGGCCATGGACGGATCTCCGGCTCGCCCGCGACTGGCGCTACATCGTGGTACATCAGTCGGAAGGTGCGGTCGGCTCGGCCTGGCGGAACGCCGTCGCGCAAATGCAGAAGCCCGATCGCCGCGGCGTCGCCATCTGGGTCGAAACCGACGGCACGGTCTATTGGTCGACGCCGGAATGGGCGGTGCCGAACCATCTCAACCGTGGCAACCGCAACGACAACAAGTATATCGACAATTCATCGACCTATCAGCAGATCGACAACGAAAGCACGATCGGCGTCGAATTCGTCGGCAACTATCCCAATGTCCGCAAGCCGCCGACCGAGGCACAGATCGCTGCATGGCGCGTGCTCGTCCGCGTGCTGCAGGCGCGCTACGACATTCCGAGCGAACGCGTCTTCGCGCATAACTGGATCGACTACAAGGACCGCCGTTATTGCGAAGGTTGCGAGCTCGCGCGGATTGCAAGAACGCAGGGCGTCGAAACCGCGCAGCAGGTGGAGAAGAGACAGTAGCTAACAGCCCTCACCACCCCTCATCCTGAGGAGCCGCGCAAAGCGCGGCGTCTCGAAGGATGGCCGCGCACGCAAAAGCCAGGCCCTTCATGGTTCGAGACGCGCGCCGCGTGGCGCGCTCCTCGCCATGAAGGTGGAGCGGGGACGATTAAGTCCCTACCCTCAGCGCCGCACCCTGCTTGCGCAGCAGCGCGATCACCGACAGCGCGGTAATACGGCCCGTCTTCGGATTCTCCGACGGAATGTTCTCGATCTGCATCGAGAAGCGCGCGGAATCGGAATCCACCTCGACACGGTGAACGTTGCGGGTCAGGGCCGGATCGGCCCAGATCTGCAACGTGGTCGCATCCGGCCCGACGCCCGCCAGCGACAATGCCACGGCGACATTGAGATTGGCCGGAAAGCCCTTCGCAGCCTCGCGTGCAGTACCTTCGAAAATCTTCAGCGGCTCACTGATGCTGTCGATGTCGATCTTGTTCTCGACGATATAGGGCGCACCTGCGAGCCCCTTCACCGGCTTGCGCGTCACCATCTTTACCGAATTGATCTTGCCCTCGGCTGCGGCGGTGACGGCATCGAGGCCGATCAAAGCGCCGGTCGGCACGACGATCTGCCCGCCATGGGCCTTGGCGAGTCCGATGAGATCGTCATTGAACAGCAGCGCCCCGGCGCTCAGCACGATGGCGGTCTTGCCCTTGGTCACGAACGGGCGAACGATGTCAGGCAGCAAGCTGGCCGGCGCGCATTCGATCACGATATCGGCCACCGCCTCGAGGTCCGCGATGGGCAATACCGGCGGTACCTTGCTGAGCTTCGACAAAAAGGCCGCGTGTTTGTCCGGATTCTGCACGGCGATGGCCGCAAGCGACAGGCCAGCAATGCCCTGGTCGAGCGCTTCGACCACCTTCTGCCCGATCCCGCCCAGACCAACCACGGCGACGCGCGCCCTTGATGCCGTTTCCATGCCCATCACTGCCATCCCGCTTCACGCTGACGTTATCGCCTCTCACGTTCCTTTTGTCGCAGCTGCAGCCGAATGTCCAATGCAGCCATGCTGAGGCCTCATGTCCCCTGTCATTGCGGCGAGCCCGCCGCTATCTCTCGGCCAGCCGCTACCACAGGAGTTGCAGTGTCCCATCGTTTCACGCGCCGTCATCTCGTCGGAGGCGCCGGCGCCCTCGCCGCAGGCCTCGCCATCCCAACAGCCGAGGCGCAAGAGGCGGCAAATGCACAACCGGGCGGCAATCTGCGTTCCTTCCCGCAAGGCTTCGTCTGGGGCACCGCGACTTCCGCCTATCAGATCGAAGGCGCCATCGATGCCGAAGGCCGCGGCCGTTCGATCTGGGACACCTATACGCGCCTGCCGAACAAGATCCGCGATCGCAGCAATGGCGACCGTGCCGTTGAGCATTTCCAGCGCTACAAGGAAGACGTCGCACTGATGAAGGAGCTGGGCACCACGGCCTATCGCTTCTCCATCGCCTGGCCGCGCGTGTTTCCCGATGGCACCGGCTCCCCCAATCCGAAAGGCCTCGATTTCTACAATCGCCTGATAGACGAACTGCTCGGTAGCGGCATCACGCCCTATGCGACGCTTTATCACTGGGACATGCCTCAGGCGCTGCAGGATCGCCGCGGAGGCTGGGCCTCGCGCGAGACATCGAAGGCATTCGGCGACTATGCGGGCTATGTCGCCCAACGCATCACCGATCGCGTGAAGCACATCTTCACCATCAATGAATGCGCGACCTTCGTGGATTTCGGCTACGGCATCGGCCCGATCGAACTCGCGCCAGGCATCAAGTCGACACAGAAGGAGCTCAACCAGATCCGCCATCACGTCGCGCTCGGCCACGGTCTTGCCGTGCAGGCGATCCGCGCACAGGGCCGCGCCGGCACCGAAGTGGGACCAGCCGAAAATCTCGCTTCCTGCATCCCGGTCGTCGAGACGCCCGAACATATCCGCGCCTCGGAAATCGCCACGCGCGAGATGAATGGCGGCTATCTCACGCCCATCATGGAAGGCCGCTACACCGATGCCTTCCTCACTTATGCCGGCGCCAACGCGCCTACCTTTACCGACGAAGACCTGAAGATCATCGGCTCTCCCGTCGATTTTCTCGGCCTCAACATCTACATGCCGCAGCACTACGTCGCGGCGCCCGCGGATGCCTCCGGTTTTGCGCTGGTGCCGACGTCGGCCTCGTTCCCGCGGATGGACTCCGACTGGCTGCGAGTCGGGCCGGAGGCGATGTATTGGGCGCCGCGGAATGTGGCCAAGCTCTGGAACGTGAAGAAGATCTTCATCACGGAAAACGGTGCGTCATGCGCCGACAAGCCGGCGCCCGATGGTCGCATCTTCGATCTCGACCGCATCATGTATCTGCGCGCCTATCTCACGCAGCTGCAGCGCGCGACCTCCGAAGGTGTGCCCGTGCAGGGCTACTTTCACTGGAGCCTGATGGACAACTTCGAATGGATCGACGGATATGAAAAGCGGTTTGGCCTGTATCACGTCGACTTCAACACGCAGAAGCGCACACCGAAGCTGAGTGCGGAGTTCTATCGCAAGCTGATCGCGGGGAATGCGCTGGTCTGACTCGTCGTTCCGGGGCGCGCGAAGCGCGAACCCGGAATGACAGGTTGGGGCTACAGCAGCTTTCCATCCGCCCCGAAGAACGGATGCGGGCCGGCGAACTCGCCGATCGGCACCTGATGGGTAACGAGGTGGCCGCCCTCGCCGTCCGGAAACCAGACATGCAGATGAAACGCCGGCGGCTCGACGCGGAACGACGGCGGACGGAGTTCAGCGAGATCGAGATCCACTGCATGGTTCGGCGCCGGACAGATCGTCGCCGCGGTTCCGGCGAAGATCGTCAGCGTCGCGCGGTGGACATGGCCGGCGGCGACGATGCGCACGCGCGGATGCTTGCGGACGATATCGGCGAGATCGTCCGCGTTATGCAGGTCCTGCACATCCATGTGCGCGATGCCGGTACGGAACGGCGGGTGATGCAGGAACAGCAGCGCGGGCCGATCCCTCGACGAGCCCAGCGTGGCATCGAGCCAGTCGAGCGTCGCCGGCTCCAGCGTGCCATAGGGCTTGCCGGGTACATGAGAATCCAGCAGCAGCACATCCAGCGGCCCGACGGTGCGCGCCTGATCGAGCGGACCCGATGCGTGCGCGTACGCGAAGTCGGGAAACGCCGCGCGCATCATGTCGCGCGCGTCATGATTACCGGGCACGCCGATGAACGGAATTTTCAGCGGCGCCAAGAGCCGCCACAGATGTTCGTATTCGCCCGGCGTCGGCGTGTCGACGAGATCGCCGGAGATGACGACCAGATCAGGCCGCGGATCGAGCGCGTTGAGTTCGGCGACGCAGCGCTCCAGCGCCTTGGCGGTATCGACCTTGTTATAGGCGAGCTCGCCCGGCGCCTTGATGTGAAGGTCGGACATCTGGGCAATGAGGATCGGCTTCGACATCAATCTTCTTTCGGCAACACGCGCACGGCATCCGGCGCGATCTGCAGGCCGACGCGGTCCCCTGCCCGCACATTGATCCTGTTCGGCGCGTCCACCGTCAATGGCCGGTTCGCCGCACCGGTCACGATGACACGCTGGCGGTCGCCGATGAAGCTGACGCTCTCGACATTGCCGCGCAGAAACGCGTCGCCTTCGGAGACGATACCGATGGTTTCCGGGCGGATCACCGCCACCGCTGCGGCCGTGTCGACCACATCGTTGAGCGCGAGCCAGCCGCCGGGCAACGCCAGCCGCCCGCCCGCGACCGGCCCCTCGATAATGTTGGCAGCGCCGACGAATTCGGCGACGAAGCGATTCTGCGGCTCGAAATAGACTTCGCGCGGCGTGCCTATCTGGGCGATGGCGCCCTTGCGCATCACCACGATGCGGTCGCCAAGCTCCATGGCCTCGGCCTGATCGTGGGTCACATAGATCGCGGTGATGCCAAGCTCACGCAGCAATCGGTTGAGCTCGCTGCGCAGGCGGTCGCGCAGCGAGGCATCGAGCGCAGTCAGCGGCTCGTCGAGCAGCAGCACGCGCGGACGGACCGCGACCGCACGTGCGAGCGCCACGCGCTGACGCTGGCCGCCGGACAACTGGTCGATGCGGCGGTTTTCAAGCCCGCCGATATTGGTGAGCGCCACCATCTCGGCGACGCGCGCTTCGCGCTCCGCCTTGCCGACGCCGCGGATCTTGAGGCCATAGCCGATATTGTCGGCCACGGTCATGTTAGGAAACAGCGCATAGGACTGGAACACCATGCCTACATGACGCTGCTCGATGGGCGTCGTCGTCACGTCGTTCTTGTCGAACAGGATGCGACCGCCCGCGTCGGGCGTCTCGAGGCCGGCGATGATGCGCAGCATCGTGGTCTTGCCGCAGCCGGAGGGGCCGAGCAGCACCAGCGTCTCGCCGGCGACGATATCGAGCGAGGCCGGCGACAGCGCTTGCGTGCCGTCCGGAAAAGTCTTGCCGCAATTGACGACATGCACGGCGGCGCCGTGCGAGATGGTGCTATTCATCGGCTCTGGCTCTTGTCGGCAAACATCTGCATCGCCACCAGCAAGGGCACGATCATGATCAAGAAGATCAGTGTGTAGGCGGAGGCGACTTCCAGCCGCATGGACGCATAGCTGTCGGCGAGACCGACGGGCAGCGTCTTGGTCAGCGGCGTGTGCAGCATCCAGGTCAGGTTGAACTCGCCGAGCGACAGCGTGATCACCATCAGCGATCCCGCGAGAATGCCGGGCATCGCGTTGAGTACGATCACATTGCGGAAGCGCGTCCACGGCGATGCACCGAGCGAGGCCGCGCCCTCGTCCAGCGTCTTTATGTCCACCGAGGCGAACACGGCCATCACCGAGCGCACCATGAAGGGCATGGTGAAGACCACATGGCCGGCGAGGATGAACAGCCACGATTGCCGGAAGGCGCCGAAGCTTCCATAGGTTAGCAGCAGCGCCAGCGCGATGGCCAGGCCGGGGATCGCCAGCGGGAGCGTGATGATCTCCTCGATCACCCGCGACAGCCGCCCGCCCCGCACATGAAGCGCATAAGCGGCGGGCACCCCGACGACCAGCGTCACGATCAGCGTCGCGAAGGCGATCAGGAATGACAGGCCGATTTCGCCCTTGTAGAGACCCCAGACCTGCGCCACCCATTGCAGCGTAACACCGGACTGGATGCCGCGGAAGTAATTGACCGTGACGCCGGCCGAGATCGACAGGATCACAGGTACGACGAGGAAGGCCGCGACCAGCAATGTGAAGCCGAGTTGTCCCGCAAAGATCAGGCGATCGCGCATGTCCTCACCCCGCCGCGGCGACGGCGCCGCCGGTCATGCTGCGCGCCAGCGCGAGGATCGCCCAGGCGACGACGCCAAGGCCGATGGAGAGCGCCGCCGAGATCGCGAAATTCGCAGCCAGCGTGAACTCGGTATAGATCAGCATCGGAAGTACATCGATATTCGTGGCAAGCGTGAAAGCCGTTCCGAACGCACCCATTGCGGTCGCAAAGGCGATCGCACCGGACGCGACGAAGGCCGGGACCAGCGCCGGCAGCACCACATCGCGCTGCACCTCCCACGGACTGGCGCCCAGCGAGCGCGCGGCCTCCTCCAAGCCCATATCGAGCTTCTGCACCGCCGCCATGATGGTGAGGATCACCCGCGGGATCGAAAAATAGAGATAGCCGAGAAACAGGCCGAAAATCGAATAGGCGAACACCACCTTCTCGCCGGACAGCACCAGTGTGATCGCGCCGACAATCCCCTGGCGACCGGCGAGCAGAATAATGAGGAAGCCGACAACGACACCCGGAAAAGCGAGCGGAAAGGTCAGCATCGCGATCAGCACGGTACGGCCGGGGAAGCGATGGCGCTGCAGGAACAGGCCGGCGATGGTGGCAATGACGAGCGTGGCAATCGTCGTCGCCGCGGCGAGCACCACCGTATTGATCAGCGTGGCGCGATAGCGTGGCTCGGTCAGGATCGCGAGATAGGCACCGACGCCGCGCGGTCCATCGGCGCCGACGGCGACCAGTTGCGCCATCGGCAGAACGAAGAAGGCTGCCGTCACCACCACGAGCGGCAGCAGGCAGAGGGAGATGAAATTACGGTGTGACATCGAGAGGAAACCTGCGGCCATCCTTCGAGATGCCCGCTACGCGGGCTCCTCAGGATGAGGGCGGAGTATAGCGCTATGGAAGACCCTCATGGTGAGGAGCCCGCGCAGCGGGCGTCTCGAACCATGCAGGCCGAGCGCTATCCTCATCCATGCGCTTCCCTGCATCAACGGACTTCGGCGAGATAGCGGTCGCTGAACGCCTTCTGGGCCAGCTCCATCTTGCCCCAGTCCACGCTCCTTGCGCGGGCATATTCGCTGTCGGGCAGGAATTTGGCTTTCACCGCGTCCGGCAGATCGATCTTGCGGGCCGGACGAAGGTAAGCATTGGTCCAGATCGCCTGGCCCTTGTCGGACAGCAGGTAGTCCATCACCTTCTTGGCCTTGTCCTTGTGCGGCGCGTTCTTCACGAGACCGACCACATAGGGAAAGACGACGGTGCCCTCGCAGGGAATCACGAATTCGAAATTGCCCTTCTCGGAATACTTGGCGCGATAGGCGTTGAAGTCATAATCGAGCAGGACCGGCATCTCGCCGGAAACGACACGGGCGTAAGACGTCTGCTTCGGCACCATGGCGTCGTTCTTCTTCAGCTCCTTGAAAAAGGCGATGGCCGGATCGAAGTTGGTGTCCGAACCACCGAGCGCCAGATTGGCAGCGACGGCACCGACATAGCCGACCGCAGCCGAAGTCGGATCGAGATATCCGACCATGCCCCGGTAGTCGGGCTTGGCGAGATCCTTCCAGCACTTCGGCACCGGCTTGCCGCCGAGTGCGTCCTTGTTGACGAAGAAGCCGAGCGTACCCGAATGGATCGTGGTCCAGTAGCCTTCGGCATCCTTCAGGCCGGCATCGACCTGATCCCAGCCGACAGGCTTGTAGGGCTCAAGCGCATCCTGGGTCTTGGCCTTCATGCCGAAGGTCACGCCGAAATAGCCGATATCGCCGACCGGATTGGCCTTTTCCGCCAGGATCTGCGCGAGCGCCTGCCCGGAATTCTTGTTGTCATGCGGCATGTCGATATCGAGGTCGGCCTTGACAGCCTTGATCATCGACGCCCAGTCCGCCCATTCCGGCGGGCAGTTGTAGCAGATCACATCGGCCGCGCGGGCCGGCTGCGTCACGGCAACGACTGCCAGCGCGGAAAGGGCAAACAATAGGCGGGCGGGTTTCACGGCGATCGTCTCCATCCTGGCGCGGGCATCGTGCCGGCGCGGCTAAGGCGTGAGGGGAATGCGTGCCGCCCCACTATAGGCCGCTCATGAAACTTTTGCGACAAAGCTAACCCGCAGCGCGTTTGTGCACGGCCATGTTCACTCGGCCGTTCAGCGATACCTTCGCTATCGACATCGCCGGTTGCGGATGATCAGATTGTCTATCTGAATCAGGGTGCTTCAGCTTGACCGAGACGACCGAACGCGACCGCGGGCTGCTGAGCCTGATCGATCGGCTGGTGAAACGGCCAAACACCGGCTCGGCAACGAAGCCGTTGGACGCCGCCACCGACGACGGAGCGCGCGAAGGGCTCGATCCTGTCGTTCCCGAAGCGAAGGCACCGGTTTCGCTCGAACCGCAAATCGCCGTCGAAAGCACGCGCGATGTGACCCGCATCGAACTCGCCGATCTCATCGTCAAGGCACTGAAGGCCAGCGAAGGATATCCGGACAGCGGCTTCGAGATCACCGTCTATGGCGCGCATCCCTGGAATGCCATGCTACGCATCACCCCTGCCGCCGGCGCCGTGAATGCCGAGACGTGGCGCGACCGCCTGCAGGCGGTCGTGTTGCTGTTCCGCGACCGGTACGAAATCAAGGAAGACACCGACGCCTGAGGCGTCTGTCCCACCCGAGGCTATTTGCCGCCGCCGATATTGCCGCCTTCGATATGGCCGAGCGAGTTATTGCCGAAGGCCGAATTGCCGTTGTTGCCCTGCATGGAAGCGCCATAGCCGGGATAATACCGCGTCCCGCGCATCATACCGTAAGAGCCATAGGCGGGCCCGCGCTGATAACCGTAACCACCGCCGTAGTGGTGGCCGTAGTGATACGAATGGTAGCCCCGCTTGATTTTTTTCGCGGACGCCGCCGTTGTGACGAAACTGGCGGCCAACAGGACAGCCGTTGTGATTGCCAATACTCTCTTCATGGTGCTTCACCTTCCCTGATTGAGGGAAAACGCCGCACACGCCTTCCCGTTCCGGAACGGCCGGTGCGGCAACGAGGATCACCACCCCTGTCCGGCCGCGTCAGACCGTCGCCTCACGCTCGACCGCGCGCAGCCGAACAAAGGCGGCCCAAGCCGCGCGGAAATCCGGCCCTGCGGCATCGATGGTCAACAAGGCCCGCTCGGCGTTGCGGATGTCGTCCACCGAGGGACGCGTCTTCGCGGCATCGGCCTTGTGCAGCGCCCAGCGTTGCTCGACATCCCTTGCCAACGCCAGGGCATCGGCATTGCTGAGCTTCGGTCCCGGCCTGGACAGTTCGTGGTCCGGCGGGAACGCCGGCCATGCTGCCGGCGGCTTGTCCTGCCGCCTTTCGGTCTCGTCGGGGATCGTCGGTTTGGCCGCAGCCGTTTTGAATGGTCCCCCCGCCTGACCGACCGCGGGCGCAGTCTGCTGCCCCGAAAAATGCTGTAGTTGCTGCTGCATGGTGCCGCCGACGCCGCCCGTACTCGCATGGGACGAACCACCCGCGAGACTCGACAGCACCGTCGTATCGGCGCCCGGCAAAGCTTTCTGGATGGTCTTTACGGCCGCGATCGCACCCGGCGAAACGGTGCCCCGCTTCTGAGCGATCTTCTCTTCCTCGTCCGTCACCGGACAGACGCGATAGGCATCGTGCCGCTGCGCGATGGAGCCGTCGTCATCGATCCGGGCGAAGTCGATCGCCACGGTGTAGACGAAGGCCCGGGGGTCGGCATAAGCGCCGGTGCGGTCCTTGGCCCGCACGCTGCCGCAGACATATTTCTTGCCGTCGGCCTCGACCGAGCGCAACCCGTCGAATTCCGCCGACGATGGATTGAGCAGCAGCCGCGACACGGCGGTGCGGGCCTTGGACTGATTGGTGGTCAGCACCGCGTCGATCACCTTTTCCGGCTTGATGAAAGACGGTTGATAATAAAATACCGACGCGGTGGCGAAAAAGATGGTGCCTATGCCGCCTGCGATCGTGGCTGCTGCCAAATTCATCTGCGCCCCGCCCTGTCCCTCGGAGCGTCATGCCCCGACCACGGCCTTTTGTCCGGGGTCATCGAGAAATCCCCGCCACGGTCATAGCTGACGGGTCTCTAGAGTTGGTTACCGCGATGACGACAATTGCGGGTTGGCCTTCGGTAAGACGCCACGCGAGCGTAAGGTCCGAAGGGATCTCAACGACATGCGGCGCCTCATCGCGCCGGACCGGCGATCCCGGTAACAATTTCCTCACCATAGAATTCGAATGGCAGCGCGGTTGTCCAGTGCTAAGAGGTGTTGGGCGTATTACGGGTCAACTCCAGATCATTTCATTGCCTCGTGTCATGTTTCTCGATCAGCACTCCCTTTTCATTGCCATCGGCGTATCCTGCACCGCGCTCGCATTTACCTTGCTTGCGACCTGGATAGTTGCACGCTCGGAGACCTATCTGCTGACCTGGTCCACGGGGCTGACGCTGACCGTTCTGGCACTGTTGTTCTATCTCGGCATCGAACGCTACGACCCGATCTACCAACTCGTGTCCTTCCTTCTGCTGATCCTCGGCTTCAGCCTGATCTATCGGGGCACCATCCAGTTCTGCACAAATCGATCGAGCTGGACGTTGACGATCGCCGCGACGATGCTTGGGCTGGTGCCGACGACCCTGGCTTTCACAACGGGCTACACCGGCGTCGGCACCGCCTCCGCCAACTTCGCGATCGCCCTGCTGACAACGCTTGCGGCACATCAATACTGGAGCGCGCGTGCGGAAGCGCCGCTGCTGATGATCACCAATGCGCTGCTTTACCTGGTCACAGCCCTATCCTTTGCCGCATGCGGTTATGTGTTGCTTGACCAGGGTCAGTATGTGCTCACCGCGCGCCCCTCGAACTGGGCAGAGGAATTCAACTCGCTCATGGTGATTGTCGGCCTCACCGGCATCGGCGCCCTGTCGCTCACCATCAATCAGATTCGCACAGCCAACCGACACAAGTCGGATGCCATGACCGATCCGCTGACCGGTCTGCTCAATCGCCGCGCCTTGTTCGACGACCGCACGCATGAAGTGCCGCCGAACACGGCCATCCTGTTGATGGATCTCGATCACTTCAAGGCGATCAACGACAAGTTCGGCCATGCCGCCGGCGACCGCGTCCTGCGCGTTTTCGCCGAAGTGATTTTCTCCAATATCCGCGCGCACGACGTCGCGGCCCGCCTCGGCGGCGAGGAGTTCTGCATCCTTCTGCAGTCCTCAAGCCCGAAATCAGCATCGTCGGTCGCCGAACGCATTCGCGCCACGTTCGAAGGACTCGCATTCCAGACCCCGGACGGCACCATCAACGCGACGGTGAGCGTAGGAGTCGCGATCCTCTCATCCGAACCGGAAACATTGCAAAGTTTGCTCGATCGCGCCGACGCCGCGCTCTACCGCGCCAAGGCCGATGGCCGCAACCGCGTCCATATTTCGGATTTTCACCTGGCGGCGTAATGGGCGTCGAGGATCGGCGGCAGCACGCCGGTCTGTGCGGCATTTTGCCGGCGCCTGTCAGCCGACAGCTGGCAGGCGATCGATCAACTTGTCGAGCGTGATCGGATAGTCGCGAACACGAATGCCCGTCGCATTGTATATGGCATTCGCAACCGCCGCGCCGACGCCGCAGATGCCAAGTTCTGCAATGCCCTTGGCTTTCATCGGCGACGACATCGGATCGGTTTCGTCGAGAAAAATAACATCCTGATGCGGGATGTCAGCATGCACCGGAACTTCGTAACCGGCAAGGTCGTGATTGATGAACAGGCCGAAGCGCTTGTCCACGGCGAGCTCTTCCATCAAGGCGGCGCCAACACCCATGGTCATTGCACCGATGACCTGACTGCGCGCAGATTTGGGATTGAGAATACGACCGGCTGCGCAGACAGCCAGCATGCGGCGCACGCGGATCTCCGCCGTCGCGATATCGACGCCCAGTTCGACAAAATGAGCACCGAAGGTGGATTGCTGGTGCGTCTTGGCAAGATCGCCGTACTCGATCGCGTCTTCCGCCACGATCTCCCGGTCCTCTGCCGCCTGCGCGAGCGGCGCTCTACGATTGCCCGACGTGACCTGCCCATCGGCAAACGAGATGTCGGCCGAATTGAAGCCGAGCTTCTGCGCTACGGCGTCACGCAGTTTAACGCAGGCAGCATAGACGCCGGCCGTGGAATTGTTGGCTCCCCACTGTCCGCCCGATCCCGCCGATACCGGAAATGACGAGTCCCCCAGCTTGACGTCGATCCTGTCCAACGGAAGGCCCATCATCTCCGCTGCAGTCTGCGCGATGATGGTGTAGCTTCCCGTTCCGATGTCGGTCATGTCGGTTTCGACCGTCACCCGCCCGTCCTGGCCCAGACGTACTCGCGCAGCGGATTTCATGAGCAGATTGTTGCGGAATGCAGCGGCGACGCCCATGCCGACCAGCCAACGTCCTTCCCTACGCGATGCAGGCACGGCCTTCCGCCGATCCCAGCCAAATTTCTCAGCACCCAAACGCATGCATTCGATCAACTGGCGCTGCGAGTAGGGTCGCTGCGGGTTTTCCGGATCGACCTGCGTATCGTTCAGATTGCGGAAAGCGACGGGATCAAGATTAAGGCGCTCCGCCATTTCGTCGATGGCGACCTCAAGCGCCATCATGCCTGGCGCCTCGCCGGGCGCGCGCATGGCGTTGCCTTCCGGAAGATCGAGACTGGAGAGGCGAAGGGCCGTCATGCGGTTCTCGCCCGCGTAGAGAAGCCGCGTCTGCTGCACGGCCGTCTCCGGTCCGCCGCCAGCCAGGTTTCCCGACAGGCTCTCATGGGCGATGGCGGTGATCTTGCCCTCGCGCGTCGCACCGATGCGGATGCGCTGGATCGTCGCCGGACGATGGGTGGTGTTGTTGAAGACGAGCGGCCGCGTCAGCGCCACCTTGACGGCGCGATTTGCGGCCCTGGCGCCCAGCGCGGCGAGCACGGCATCCGAGCGCAAGAACAGCTTGCCGCCGAAACCTCCGCCAATATATGGCGAGATCAGCCGAACGTTCTTGCGGTCGATCCCGAGCGTGGTCGCCACGTCAGCGGCGCCCCATGCGATCATCTGGCTGGAGGTCCAGAGCGTCAGTTGATCGCCATCCCACGCCGCGATCGTGGCATGCGGCTCCATCATCGCATGCGCCTGATCCGGTGTCGTATATGTCGCATCGAGTTGCACCTGGGCCTGCGCGAATGCGCCGGCAAAGTCACCGACCTTTGTCTCCGGTTCGCCCCCGACGTCGCTCGCTTTCGGTTTGACCGCCTTGTCCCGACTCGCGGCCAGATCGAAATTTCCTTGCTCTTGCACATAGTCGATACGCACGAGCTGCCCGGCCGCGCGTGCCTGCTCGAACGTCTCGGCAATCACGACAGCGACGGCTTGATGATAGTGCTCGATCTCCGGACCTCCGAGCAGCTTGGCAGCATTGCGCCCGCCCTTGCCGAGCTTTCCGGCAGTCTCGGAAGTGACGATTGCCAGGACTCCCGGAGCGGTTTTGGCCTGCACAAGATCGATCGAGGCGATCCGTCCTTTCGCGATCGCGGAGCCGACGATGTAGCCATAGGCCGTGTTGGCGATGTCATGGTGCTCATAGGCATAGACGGCTGTGCCGGTCGTCTTGCGCGGTCCGTCGATGCGATCTGTTGCGCGACCGATTACCTTGAGCTGATCGATCGGATTGGTGGTGGCGGGGGTGTCGAATTTCATCGTTCAACCTTTCGCCTCGTTGAGGACGGCAGCCAGTGTGCGCTCCGCAAGAGCCAGCTTGAATCTGTTATCGGAGGTCGGTCTGGCGCCATCAAGCAACCGATCCATCGTCGGCTTGGCGCCACGCGCCAGTTCCCGTTCCGCGGCCTCGATCCGCCATGGTTTGTGTGCAACGCCGCCGAGCGCCACGCTACCGCTGCCATCGCGCTGGATGACTGCCGCGACGGACACCAGCGCAAACGCGTATGACGCGCGATCGCGAACCTTGCGATAGACATGCACGCCCCCTGCCGGCTTGGGCAATGTCACCGCAGTGATCAACTCGCCACGCTCGAGCGCCGTCTCGCGCTCGGGCGCGCTGCCCGGCAGGCGATGGAAATCGGCGACGGGGATACTCCGCGTCTTGCCATCCGGCTTCACCGTCTCGACCTTCGCATCAAGCACGCGCATGGCCACCGCCATGTCGCTCGGATGCGTGGCAATACACGCTTCGCTGGCCCCGATCACGGCAAGCGATCGGGTGACGCCGCCGATCGCGGAGCAACCGGAGCCGGGCTTGCGTTTGTTGCACGCCATATTTGTGTCGTAGAAATACGGACACCGTGTCCGCTGCAACAGGTTGCCTGCCGTCGTAGCCTTGTTTCGCAGCTGCCCCGAAGCGCCGGCGAGTAGAGCCCGCGACAGCACGCCGTAGTCGCGGCGAACACGTGCATCAGCTGCCAGCTCCGTATTGCGAACCATCGCGCCGATACGGAGCCCTCCGTCTGCGGTCGGCTCGATCTTGTCGAAAGCCAACCCGTTCACATCGATCAGATGTGTCGGTGTTTCGATCTCAAGCTTCATGAGATCGAGCAGGTTCGTTCCGCCCGCGATGAACTTCACGTCCTCACTTTTCGCCGCTGCAGCAGCGGCGGCTGCCGGAGATGCGGCGCGTTCATATGTAAAAGGTTTCATGCGCGACTCCCGGCAACTTCGGTCATGGCGTCGGCGATGTTGGAATAGGCTCCGCAGCGACAGATATTGCCGCTCATGCGTTCGCGCATTTCCAGGACCGTCGCCTGCGGTTCGGCATTGAGATCGCCAGTGACATGGCTCGGAATGCCGGACTTGATCTCCTCAAGCACGGCCACGGCCGAACAAATCTGGCCCGGCGTGCAATATCCGCACTGATAGCCGTCGTGCTTGACGAAGGCCGCCTGCATCGGGTGCAGGTTTTCGGGCGTCCCCAAGCCCTCGATCGTCGTGACCTTGGCCCCCTCATGCATCACCGCAAGGGTCAGACAGGAATTGATCCGCTGACCATCGACCATCACCGTGCAGGCACCGCATTGGCCGTGATCGCAGCCCTTCTTCGTGCCCGTCAGATGAAGGTGCTCACGCAATGCATCGAGCAGCGTGGTCCGGGTATCCAGCGTCAGATCGCGCGCCGAGCCGTTGATTTGCAGGGAAACTTTCGCCGTATGAACCGGAGATGGCGTGGAAGGAACGACCGGTGTTGCGACTGGCGCCGCAACCGCCTCGTCGCGAAAAGCGGAAGTCCCGATGGCTGCAGAGGCTCCCGCGACGATCAGGAGATGGCGCCGCGAAATGTCGGTTATGTCTGTTCTTGTCATCCGTCATCACTCCATATGCAGTATCGATAGACAGGTGCCGAAAGACCTCCGGCCGGGTGCTTACGGCAGCCCGCACACCTGGTGTGCTCCTGCGATTTCGAGACGGGTTGATATCGGTACGGGCTGTGCCGCCCCATTAGATCGGTTCAACGGCATTCTGTCGGATCGGTTTCACCGACTGTTGCCGTTCCGAGAGCCCTCTTGGAGGATCACGGACAAGTGAATCTCCGCCACGTCACGGTTCCCCGTATTGCTTGTCGGCAACCTGCTCCATCCAGTCGACATTCTTGTCTCCGGCAAAGTAGGTCGTGGCATAGTGCCTCATCGGACTCGTCGCTGTCGCTCCGTGCCAGTGTTTCACCCCGGCCGGAATCCACACGACGTCGCCGGCATTGATGGTGCGCCGCGCCTGTCCTTCCTGCTGGAACCATCCCTGCCCGGTCGATACGATCAGCAGTTGCCCCGCCGGATGCGTGTGCCAGGCGGTTCTCGCTCCTGGCGAAAAGGTCACCAGGCCCAGACTCGCTTTGGTCGTCTCGTTCGGTGACAGCAATGGCGTGACGACGGCATGGCCGCCAAAATACTGCGACGGTCCCGACGCCGACTTCGGCGATCCATTGGCGACAATCTCGATCGTCTGCGCGCCGGCGGGAGTGGCGCTGAGAACACCCAGCGTTGCGGACACAATCTTCTTGTTCATCAGGTCCTCATCGGTGTCATTTGTCAGCGCGCTTCGTCAGCACATCCTTCACGACCGGCAGCGCGGAGAATGCCTTCGGCCACCCGGCATAGAACGCGAGATGAGTGAGCAATTCGCCGGCCTCAGCGTGCGTCAGCCCGTTATCCATCGCACGGTTGAGATGATAGGCGATCTGCGCGACCTGGCCCGAAGAGACCAGCGCGCTGACCGTGACCAGGCTCCGATCTCGCGGAGCCAATCCGGGTCTCAGCCACAGATCCCGGAACAGAAGGTCGGTCGTGTATTTCAAAAGTCCGGGAGCGATCGTGCCGAACATATCCTCGTTGCGTTTCGCACGTTCTGCTTCCGCATCGTCGTTCAGCAGCAATGGATTGGCGTTCGACCGCAACGCGGCTGCGGCGACTCCTCGCGTCTTGAACACCTCGGCTGCGACTGCGGCGGCGCCCATCGCATTGCCGGATCCTGAATAGAACGCGAGCTGGGTGATGATTTCGGAGATTTCCGATGGCTTCACGCCGTTGTCGAGCGCCATCTCCATGTAGCGCCGCAACTCGATTATCTGGTCGCGGGCGATCAGTGCCGACACCGTAACGATGCTGCGATCACGCGGCGATAGATGCGGACGTTTCCACAAATCGCCGAAAACGATGTCGTCGCGGTGTCGCGCCAGATCCGGAGCGACTGCTTGCAAATCCATCGGCCTTGATCCTTCGTCATGCGCCAAAGCACCGGTCCCGACGGCGGCCGCGGTCAGGCAGAGAGACACCAATGCTCTTGCAGTGGCTCGCATGGTGGGCTCCTCCGGCACCGTCATCGATGCTCGAAAGACTAGTCACTCCCCGTCTTTGCCATTAGATGGAATAAACGGGATAGATTATTGCGGGACATTCACGAATGGAAAGACAGGACGCCGGCGATCTCGTTGCATTCCTAGCCGTCGCGCGTGCAGCTAGTTTCACTGCCGCCTCGGTCAAGCTCGGCATTTCGTCTTCCGCTCTCAGCCACCTCATCCGATCGTTGGAAGAGCGGCTCGGCGTGCGCCTGTTGAATCGGACGACACGCAGCGTTTCGCCAACGGAGGCCGGGCAAAAGCTTCTCGCAACCATCGGAAGCAGGTTCGACGAAATCGATCTCGCGATGGAGGCGCTCGGGGAATTGCGCGACAAGCCTGCAGGCAATCTCCGGATCACCGCGACCGAATACGCGTCGCAAGCCATTCTGCTGCCGGCTCTCAAGAAATTCCTGCCGAAATATCCCGATATCAAGGTCGAGGTCATCGTGGACTACGGCCTGTCCAACATCGTGGCGGAGCAGTACGACGCAGGCATCCGTCCCGGCGAACTCGTGGACAAGGACATGGTCGCCGTCAGGATCAGTCCGGATCTGCGCATGGCGATCGTGGGATCGCCGGAATACTTCGCCGACAGGAAGAAGCCAAAGACGCCGCGAGACCTGACCCAGCACAACTGCCTCAATCTCCGCCTGCCGACGCATGGAGGTATCTATGCGTGGGAATTCGAGAAGGCCGGCCGCCCTCTGAACGTCAGGGTGGACGGCCAATTGACCTTCAACAGTGGAAGCGCGCTGCTCACTGGAGCGCTTCAGGGCTTCGGCCTCGCCTATCTGCAGGAAGGTCAGGTCCGCCCGTATCTGGCCGACGGCCGTCTCATCCGGGTGCTCGCCGACTGGTGCGAGCCATATGCCGGCTATCACCTTTATTATCCCAGCAGGCGTCAGCTATCCCCGGCATTCGGATTGCTCGTCGATGCGCTACGGTATCGATCGAGGTCTGCTCCGGCAGCGTAAAACGCATCGGTGCTGGGCGACACAGCACGGCCTCGACGAAGTATCGCTGGATGAAATCCGCCAAACACCGGCGTTCGCTGGCGGTCTTGATGTATGAGAGGCAGGTGTCTCGTATCGAAGCTTTGCGCGCTATTGCGCGGTTGCACCCGCAACGCTTCAACCTGTTGATCGATCAAACAGGTTGAAGCGTACGTTCATTTTACGCGTCGCCCAAATTGCGGTTACGATTGGGTATGGTTACAGCGCGCCGTGCTCGATCAAACGGCGCCGCTGTTCGTCGCTCATGGTGCCGGCGCCAACGATCTGCACGGCACTGTCTGTGTTGTAGGTCTGCTGACCCGAAGGGCCACGCCGACGGTTATTTTCGTCTTTTTCAACATCGCCTCCGCCATATCCGAGCACTTCGACGATGATCACCGACGGCTGGGCGTTGCCGCTGCCCTGACTTGGCAGCGCCTGTTGGGTCGCCGCTGTCGCATTCGACGTCGAGAGCGCGGCACTGATACTCGGGGCCTGCACGGTCGGAACACCGGTCGTATTGCCTTGCGCCTGGATGTTGGCCGCGTTGATGATCTGCAGCGCCGCAAGGTTGACGTTGCCGGAAGAGCGCACGCCCGCCTCGCCTGCGTCGATCGTGCCGAGCGGCGCGATCAGATCGACATTGCTGGGCGGGGTACCGGGGACCGGGCTGAGCGCAGCAATACCGGCGCCGGCCGACGGCACGTTCGGCGACAGCTCTACATTGCCGTACAGATCGTACTGCCGTTTCGGCGGCGTATAGACGACCGTTGTCTTGGAGCCGCGGCCCGCATTGATGTCGCCTTCCGCCGACCACGCCAGGATATTGCCGCCGAATGTCGTCATGATGCGGCTCTGTCCAAGCAGAATGCTGCCGAGCGCATAGATGTCGATATCGCTGTCGCGGCCGAGTGTGATCAAGCCGGCATCGGCACCCGGCGAGAGTCCTTCGCTGCCGATGAGAACCTTGCCCGCCGGCGCCAGCATTTGAATGGCGCCGCCGGAATTGGTGTGCACGTAACCGCTGTTCACCCGGTAATTGACCCCCGCACCGGCGCCTGCGGTAAACAACGTGATGTCGCCGCCGAAGGATCGCCCATCCGGGAACAGTGCGGCGATCGCCTCGCGACCGCGCAGATAGCTGTTGTGGCGGCTGCTGTCCGGGTCGTTGTATTCGCGACCGCTGGCCGTCAACTCAGGGTAATAGACTTTGTCACGCAGGAAGATCCGCTGCTGTTCGCCGGGCAACGTACGGAAGAAGCCGAGTGCGGCATCTCTCGGTCCGGTGTAGCCGAAGCGCTGTTGCAGCCAGTCGTATAGCTCCTGTTCGTAGGTATTGGCGACCTTGCCCGGCTGGTCGGCCAGAGGCCCTTTCCCAGCCAGATTGCGCGGATCGAGATAGAGGTTCGCGAACCCGGTCCAGTCCACCTGGCCGATGCCAGGCGCACCGGTCCCGACGCCCGCCTGCAATACGACGCTCGCCCCCGGTCTGTTGTCGCCTTGAACAAGCGGGCCAATACTGTCGATGCCAGCGCTCGATCCTTGATAGATCGACTTGCCGGCTGTGATCTCCAGCGTGCCGGGTCCTGCGATCTGCAGGCCGGTATAGACGATCTGACCTGGGATATAGTTCAGGCCCGCATAGACGATGTTGCCCGATGCCGCGATGACCGAGACGTCGGTAGGATCATTGTGGAGAATGACGCCCTTCAGGCTGACGATGTCGCCGCCGGCAAGAACTCTGACCGGCTTTGCCGCGCGATAATAAGTGGACTGGACCCCGGCGTTGTCCGTGCCAACGAAAGCTTCACCGTAACGAAGAGCCATCACGTCGCCGTTGACGGCATACACGCGGGAGGCGACGTCGCCCAATGCGCTGCTGTCAGTCACCGTGTTCGGCCCGAAAACGAAGAGCGTTCCGCCTTGCCCTTCGTGCGCTGTGCCATTGTAGCCGCTCTCGTCGAAGCTGTAGGCCTTTGTACCGTTGGTGCCGGGAAGACTCGTAGGATCGGCCCAAGCATTCGACGCGATGATCGACCACGAGAAGCCTGTAAACTGACGCAGTTCCCAGCCGGGATTGAACGGTGTCGCTAGGCTCGCGAGCGACGTCGAGAGCGGACCGAAGGCGGCGCCGGCATCGTATTGCTGGACGATCATGTCTTTCGCGAGCAGTTCGAGTGCGCCGTTCGGCGACGGCATCATGAAGCTCGCCCCGCTCTGCCCCGGGGTCAGGAAAATGCTGCCGCCGGCAGCGACCGCGCGCAAAACGGACGGAAGATATTGCGTGACCTGCCCCGATGAATCCGATCCCTGGTCAGGCGATAGAGGCGAGAGGTCACCACCCGCGGCGAATAGATTGAGCGAAGTCCTTCCCGTCCACAGTGTGAACCAGCTCACGCCTTGTTCGCCGCCCGCGGCGGTCAACTGATTACCGCCGACGCGGCCCGGATCGATGATCGTGCCCATGGCGAGATCGCCGCGCGCCTGAACATTAATCGCACCGTCGCCGATCGCAAACGAGCCTCCCGCAACGCGCGTTCTGCCGTACGGCGTCAACGGATCAAGCGCTCGCGGATCGTCGCCGTTATAGCCGAAATTCAGCGAGCTCAAGCTACCAAAGGCGCCGGCGCCGACATTGATTTCACCGCGCACATTGACGAACTGGTTGCCACCGCCGCCGATGTTGCCGCCCGCTGTCACCGACAGCGTGCCGCCGCCGGTCTGCACGAGTTGACCGCCGGCCTGAACCCAGCCACTGCCCGCAACCGCCGCGACGATGCCGCGACCGGCATCGCCGATGTTACGCCCTGCGTTGAGCGTCACATCGCCGCCGCCGAGGGCACCGATGCCGGAGAAGGCGCTCAAGCCGATGTAAGGGCTGCCAAACCAGAGATCGGCGGTATAGGTGCCGAAATTGATGCCCCAGGCGGCCATTTGCCCAAGGTCCGCACCGCCCTGACGCCACAACCAGCCGCCGACCAACGCCGAGTTGGACGTGAGCGTGCCTTTGATGTCGCCTTGCGCCATCAGCAGAACGTCACCGCCATTCTGTGTGTAGTACATACGTTGCGGATTGAGTGTTGCTTCGTAGGCTCCATTGGCAGCACCGAGCACAGTGCCGTCCGACGTCGTACCGCGGCCCAGGTTGAACGGCGCGCTGTCGGTTCCAGCCGCAGCTGTCCCCGCTGTGTAGATGCCGTAGGGGGACGCCTGGTCGAAGTCGCCACCGGCGAGGATCTCAAGGTCTCCCGTGCCCGTGCGCACCACGCTGACACCCGTGCCCGGCTTGCCGGTGCCACGCAAATTGATCTGGAACGGATCGTTCAGCGTGACATTGCCGCCACTGGCCAATGCAGCGGCCGACTGCAGCGCACGGCTGTCCGCGCTGTTAAGATCCGCACCCGCGACGAAGCGCATCGACCATGATTGGCTCCCGGGCGTCAGCATGGGCGATATGGCCCAGATTTGACGATTGGACGGCGCCGTCAGGCTGACCGACCCCATACCTTGAGGCAGCACGGTGCCAAGCTGCAGGATCGTATCTTGCGCAAAAGTATATCCCTCGAACACCTCCAAACTCGTGTTCGGCCTCAGTGTCACCGCCTCGATGACCCATGGGAAACTATTGTTGATCAATAGACGACTGAAGTAGGTACCTTGAGCGATCCTGGTACCGGCTGGCCAAGTGACCGCCGTCGAAATCACGGCGCCCGTCGCGTAAAGAACAGAGCCATCCGGATTGTAGATCGTTCCGGTCACCACCACGTTTCTTGCCCCTGCTGCAGGCTTGAACGGGCTTGACAGAACAACGTCCACCGGGAGACCGCCGTTCGCTGCGGTTGGCGTCGTTGTAATTTCGGTATCGGCGGGGAGCGTCAGCTCCATGTTTATCGTAGCGTCGCTCGGGATGACCGCCCCAGCCGCGAGCATCGCGTTGGAAACCGTAACCGTGTAAGACGAGGACAACCACCCCGACGCCAGAACCTCGAGCGCATCGGGCGTTGCCACCAGCGGCGCAAAGCCGTCGTTGATGCTGCCTTTGATGTTCAGGTTGTTGCCGGCGCGCAGAACGAACGACCCCGGCTCACCCGATCCGCGCACCGTTGAATCGGCGTTCGGCCCGTACCGGTAGCTCGAGAGATCGACGTCGCCGGAAACCGTGAGATTTCCGTCGGCCGTCGCGCTCTTGATCTCGACGCCGGGCCGCAGATGGAAAGCATTGCCATAAGCGGTCAGGCCGGCGAGCTTGCCTGCGAGCCCAGAGGCGAGCGCACCGCCGGCAACGTTGCCGCCGTAAGCCGCATTGATGAAGGCCTTGCTGTCCTGATTGACGAGATCGAGCCAGGCCTGATCGATGATCTGCCCCTTCGGATCATCGGGATCGGCCGGTGCATTGGTGTAGCTGGCAAAGGCATAGACCGCGATGCTCGCCGCGCCCTGAATGTTGAGTGGACCGGACGCCGAAACCGCAACGTCGCCTCCTGTGGCGTTGGCCGGTGCACCGGCGCCCGTGGCGCTATCGCCGGTCGATCCCAGGCGCGGGGCATTGATCGCCAACCGTCCACGCGCGACGCCATCAGGCGAACGCATGTCGATGGTGGCGCCGGACGCCAGCGTGACGGTGCCGTGCGTCGAGGTCAGTTCGACATGCGCGGTGTTGTCGGCATCGATCGCCTGGCCGTAGCTATCGGCCTGCAACCGCGTGCCGTGCGCATCGAGCACACTGCTGCCACCAAGCGTGAGATTGTCGCGTGCCGACAAACGGATGGTGCCCGGCTTCGCACCCGAGGCAGCGATCGTACCGAGAACAGTGAGCGAGCCCGCGTCGATGGCAATGGTGACGTTGTTCGCCTTGACTTCATGATCGACGACCAGATCGCCCTGCTTGATGTTGAACGAGCGCGATCCGAACACGCTGCCCGCATTCAGCATGGCATTGACCTCCGCGAAATCGCCGAGTGTCTGCGCCGACACCGCGAACGATCCGTCTCGATGATCTCCCGTGCTGCCGCCAACCACGCGTCCGTTGAAGAGCGCGGCGCCGTTGGTCGCGCTGGCGCTCACCCCGCCCGCATTATTATTGACAGCGGAAACATCGACGACGGAGCCAGCGGCCTGAAGGACATGACCGTTCGCGCTGGTCATGACCAACGTGCCGCCCCAGCTAAATTGAGTCGCATCGAAGAAGGAGATCGTCCGACCGGCCAGATCGACCGTGGCATGACCACCGAGGTCGATGTCGTTGGTGGCCGTCAGCGTGAGTTTTCCGCTCGGCAGCGCGACCGCGGTGTCGAGCAGGATGCTGTCGCCGTTGAACGATACGGTGCCGCCGAGGCCGGTCACGGTGGCCGTAGCTGCGGGCGTGTCCGCCGGCGCCGTCACACGGATGGCACCGCCGGACTTGTAGCTGAGCGATGCACCCTTGCTGGCGGTCATCAACGGCGTGGTGAGATTAAGGTCGCCGCCGACAAGCGTTCCCGACGCATCACGGCTTTGGCCGATCGACAACGTACCGTCACTGTTCGCCGTGATCAGACGGCTGGCGTTGAGATTGACTGCCGAGAAACCGAGCGTGAGACGATCAAGCGTCGCTCCGTCCGTCGGACGTACATGTGCGTCGTAGCCGAAGAGGATCTCACCGGCCTCAATATTGAGCTGACCCAATCCAGTACCCGCCCCGGCCGGCAGGACGGGCGCCGGTGCCTTGCTGCCATACGGGACCGTGGATCCGTTGCCGGTACGGATACCGTTCCAGACCAACTTATCGGTGATAATGGTCGCTTTATCGCCGGTACCGCCGAGGCCGTAGATCGCAGGCGTATTGATCACGAGTTGCAGGCCCTGTCCGCTCGACGCGCCCGTGGTATCGAGCGAGACGGTGCCGAAGAAATTCATGCCGCCCGCGGTGAACGTCAATTGCTCGAGCCGCGGCACGCCAGCCGCGACCGACGGACGCAGCAGCTTGTCGAGTGCGGCCTGCGTCAATGTCCAACCCGACGGCAGCACGCCGGCCGCCTGCGCGGCGGCAAGCGCGGCCGCGTCGCCGACATTGATCTGATCCTGCGTCACCGTCAGATACCGGGCACCGAAGTTCACGGCGCCGATGGTAAGGTTGCCAGGCGCCGCAAGCACGACGCTTCCGTCGGTGAGCAACGATGCATTGTCGCCGATCGAGATGCTGCCGTTGCCGACAACCGGCAGGAAGTTCAGCCAACCATTGGCGACGGCGAGCACAGCCGGCCCAGCGATTGCCGAGGTCTCGTTGCGGACGTTGCCGAACAGATAGCCGAGAGAGGAGTCGGGCACCCTGCCGCCGATGCCGCGCGTGTCGATCACGGCGTTGGTGGCGATGTCGATGCTGCTGCCCACAACATAAACTTGCCCAGCCCGTAACATTGCACCATCGAGAACATTGACGGTTGAGATGCCTGAGAATGCAACACGAGGACCCGCGCCAGTGTCATTGTAGTAAGTCGGTGCGCCGCCAATGAACAACCCACCCGCGTTGAACGCATTGAGATCGGCGCTCGAGATCGAGGTATGACCGGCAACCGGCGTTGCGCCGGGAGCCGTGACGTCGATGACGTTCGTCAGCGCCGACGACGTGACGACCAAGCTGCCCGTGTAGCCATCCCCTGTGGCGTTGAACAACGCCGTACCTGCGAAACGCAATGTCGGATCGTCCCCGGTCGCAGCCCCGAGATTCAGCCACAGCACCTTGCCATCTTCAGGCAAACGCGGACGCACGTTGCCGAACACCGCCGCCCGGTTCACTAGGAAATCGCTGTAACTCGTCTCATTGTACTGCGCGTAGCTGCGGATCACGCGACCGGGCGTGACGATCAGTTGTGAGTTGAGCGCGTTGCGGATCGTTGTATTGGCGATCCCGAGCATGCCGCCGGTCACGTAGGAGCCGTTGGCGAGACTGGCCATGCCGGTGAGTGCCGGGTTCGTGCCTCCGACTTCGACACGATATGCGCCGGGAAGCAGTGCATAACTGGAGGGCAGCAAAGTATAGGTGCCTGCCGGCAAGCCGGGCACGCCACCGCTGATCGTCACTTGCTGGCCAACACCGGGATCGCCTGCGCCATTGCTGGCAATCACCGGCGCGTAAGCCGAAGCATAGCCCGGCAGGATGGCATAAGTTTTGTTGCCGGAGGACGAATAGTCGTAAGCGGGATTGGCGTTGATCAGCGCTGTCTTCAGAACGTCGACCGAGCCGCCACGACCCGAGATAAAGCCGGCGCCAGCAAGATGACCTCCACCGGAGAGGTCGAGCACAGCGCCGGGTTCGCCGACCAGCGACGTGGCGGTAATCGCAACGCCGACCGGAAGCTCATAGGATCCTCTGCCGCGATCGGCCAGGACCGAGGCAAGATCGAGTAACGTGCCGTCGGCCCCCTGGTAGGTGATGCCGTCCGTGGTGCCGCCGAACGGAATCGCAAGACCATTCGCGCTGGCCGACGTGACGCTGCCGCTTCGCAGAATGACTTTCCAGTCGGTCCAGCGCGGATCGGCGCTTCCCTCAACCATGTTGAAGGAGATGATGCCAAGCGGCGCCCGAACAACGCCGCCCTGATCGATGGTCGGCGCGACCAGCGAAAGCTGACCAAACACCGACGCCGGCACCTGTGGCAGCGCGCCGTCGTTGCCGCGGATCGTCAGAACCGCATCGGGGTCATATGTCGGACTGTCAATTCCGCCGAATACACTGAGCGGCAGAACGACACCGGCCGAGACCACCGCGTTGGCGCCGCTGAACGGATAGACCTGCGCCGCCTTGATCGTCAGACTGCCGCGTGTGGTCAGCGTGCCGGTACCAAAGCGGACATCGCCGCGGCTCTGGAGAGTCACCTGGCCGAACCCGGCCGCGTCAACGATGTCCGGTGCACTGATATGATCGAAGTCGCTGGTTGACGGTGCCGCGGGACCCGTACCACCGTCATAGAACAAAAAGCCGGCGCCCTTGTGCCCATGAACGCCGAAACGGAGCCCGCCGCTGACGTCGACCAGGTCCGCCGTAACAACCAGGCTGCTATCGCTGCTGTAGATGCTCGGCCCCTTGATGTTGTTGAGCCCGGCATAATACCCACCGTTCGACATTTCACGCTCGACCCAGCCGTCGAGACGGACATAGGGGGCCGCCAACGTCACCGTGCTCGTTCGCGCAGCATCGGAGGAGCTGAACATACCGCCTGAGAACAAGAGGCTCCGGCCCAGAGACAAATTGACGTCGCCCTGAAACACGAACAGGTCCGATGTGCGCAGCGACAGCGTATCGAAACCGCCCGCCTTCACCTGATCGGCGCTGATCACTGCCGTACCGAACTGCAAAGCCGCATCCGCTCCGCGCGGCGTGAGATCGGCCGCAAGACCGCTCCCCTGCCGATGCTGGACGATGGTGATGTTACGCAGTCTTTGAATCTCGTCGGGAACGAGGCCGATGCCATCGGGCGCATTGGGGCCGGGCGTATTCGGGCTATAGGCCGGACTAACGAGATTGAGACTGAGTGTGCCGCCCGACGCTCCCGCGCCGCCGGCGGCTGCGCGCACCTCGCCATCGATATAGATGCCGTTGTTAGAGAACAGGCCAATCGTCCCGCCATTGCCGGCGATGAAAGTAGGACGCGATGGCGCTGACGATGACAGGCCCGCGGAGAGATCGAATGTTGCCGCCGCGCCGGAGGCATCAAGCAACGCGCCAGGTCGGATGACGATGAAGGCATGGCTCGCCTGATCGTTGACGCCGCTGCCGCCGATCAAAATCGAGCCGCCATCCATGACCTTGCCGTAATTGCGGCCGAACAGGTCCTGCATCACCACTGCGCGGCCGGCGACGTCGAGCAGCGCATTTTCGCCGATCCACACCGATCGCGTCAGCGAGAATGTACCGCTGCCGCCCGCGACCTGTGCTTGTCCCGGCAGGTCAATGATGCTGTTGACGCTGATCGTGCCGCCAGGCGCCGTGATGCGGCCGTCGATCGTCGTCTGGCCGTTGGCGAGAATGGTGACCGTACGGCCGGGGTCGACGCTGATCGAGGCGCCCTGTTGGAGCCCAAAGTCCTTGAGGCTCGCCAATGTCAGATCGGCGCCGGCGCGCTGCGTGAGCTTGGCGTGCACCGGATCGGCAATGAACTCTGGTGGCGTCCACAACGTGGCTGCCCCAGCCAGTTCGCTGCCCTCGAACATCGCGTAACCACTGGCCGCAAACTGATAGACCGGCACCACCGGAGCAATGGTGGCTCTCTCGGCAACGGTCATCCCTGTGACGCTGGTGATGCTGTAGTTGCTGAAACCCGAAGAGAACAGGTCCGGAGCAATCCTCAGCGTATCAGCTTGCACGGCATCGCCACCGATGACGACAGCTTGACCGGCATTGAGCGTCAGCGAACCACCGCCGTTGAAGCCGTAACCGCGGATCACGCCATCGAGAATGAGCGGGGCAGACCGATCGATGGCGAAATAGTCGGTGCCGCCAAGATGCGAGTAGTCGTTGGTTACCAGGCTGACATCGCCACCCTTGCCGCCCTTGAGCTTGCCGCTCGGCAGGATCGCAACCCCGGACGATACGTCGATGACGGCCTTCTCCGTCAGGACGATGCTGCCCGTGGTCGAGACCGTCAGCTTGCCGCCGTCGACAACAGCCTGCGCGGAAACATCGTTCGGATTGGCGAGGCCGTTGGACCATAGCCCGGTCAGATCGACCGTCGATGCGAGCGTGACGCGGGGATCGCTGCCGCTCAGTGAGACCCATTGCTCATTTTGCCCCGGCAACGGAGCGATGCGCATGATATTGCCAAGCGTGACATTGCCGCCATGCGCTGTGATCGGCGCATTGACATCGATGGTTGACGCTACAAACGTCAACTTGGCTCCGTTGGCCAAGACGAGCGGCGCATCGACCGAGATATTCCCGCGCGTCGCCACATCGACGCCGCCGAGACCAACCTTGTTGAGCGAGGACGCATCGAACCACGCAGTATTGGTGCGCTCCGCCGGCAGCGTCGCCGCACCGTCGAGGCCCACCGTCATCGCTGCTACGTTACCAAACTTGACGTCGGTCACGTAGGCATCGGTCAGACCCAGCGCGTTGTATTGTCCGAGCGCAAGCGTACCGGCTCGCGCGACAGTGTTTTGTCCAAGCTTGTATCCATCGGAAACGCCGTCGGCGCGTTTGTTGGTCTGCCGCTTGTCGGTGATGGTATCGGCCACGATATCGGCCTCGAAGATACTGGTCGGCGTCGACAGAACGAGCCGGCCCGCATCGCGGCCAACGGTATAGCCGTCTTCCCAGCGTAGACCGGTTCGGCCCCGGTCGAATATGCTGGTCCACGTCTCGGTCAACCGCTCGTCGACCCTGCCCTGGATGTTATGGGTGCGAGAGAAACCGCCAGCGAATCCTGTGAAGGTCATGTCGGCGGGCGCATTGTCGACACTGTATCGACGCCCGTCGCTGCCGATCAGGTTGGTCGAGCGGATCCAGCCACCGGCATAGTCCAGCGAACCGCCGGAGATATCGAAGACGGCGCCGCGCTGCGCGACGACTTCCGGCGCCGAGAGTGTGATGCTGCCGCCCAGCGCCGCCCATTCACCGATCGTGTGCGCCGAGGTGCCGAGATAACCACCGACCTCGAGCAGTCCGCCCGCGGTATAGTAGCGGTCGCTGGCATAACCTCCGGTACCCGCCGGCACAAAAATGAGATCGCGGGCATCGATCCAGACATCATTGTTCTTCAGCACACCGGAATCGCGGTTCTGCGGGCTATCGCGCAGCTCGTTGCCCTGCACGTTGACCTTGATGTTGTTCGACGCCATCGCCAGCGCGACGTTGCGTACGCCGGATACATCGAGTGCGGCACCGTCTTCCGCGAAGATCCGCTTGCCGGAGGACACCGCGATCTGACCGCCCTGCGCCGCGGTGCTTGACCCATTCTTGAAGGTGACAAAGCCGCCACTGACGATTTCGATGCGCGACTGGTCCCGCCGATCCGAGAGTGTCGAAAGGTTGTCGAACTGCCCGAACACCGCCAGCGAACGCGCCGCGTCCTGCGTCACCGAGGCCGCGATCAGCCCGTCGCGCTGTCCGTTCAGCGCGGTCTCGCTGCTGCCGAGTTCCGGCAGCACGACGGTCAAGCTGCCAGCGGCAAGAGTGACGCCGCCTGCACTGTCACTCGCGGAATTGAGCAGATGAATGGTGCCCCGCGTGTTCACCGAAGTGGTCGAGATGAGCGTGCCGCTCTGCATCAGCGTCCGTCCGGCGAGCGTGACGTCGCCCTGCTGGGCGAAGATCAGGCCACTGTTGGTAACAGCTCCGTTCGGACTGCCTGCTGCAATCACAGGCGCGACCTCGGTACCGCGCGTCGTCGAGTACGTGTTGACGTCGGTGCCGTAACCGGGCCTTAAGATGAAGTCGTCGCCAGCCGCCAGCAGTGCCTGGCCCCTCGGCGTCTGGATCGTGCCCTCATTCGTCACCGACGAGCCGAGCAACGCGATGAAGCCGCCGCCGGAGGTTACTTGTGCCGGCGCACGGGCCGCGATCAGCGCGCCGGCCTCGACCGTGATCTTGCCGCCCGCGCCGGTAAAGCTCGCCGCATAGCCCGAACCACTCTGGGTCGAATAGATGCCATTGGTGAGAAACTGACTCTCTGTGATGTTAGCACTCGACGCAATCAATGACCCAACATTGATCTGGCTGTTGCCGCCGAAGATGATGCCACTCTGGTTGATGACATACACCTGACCGTCGGCCTTGATCTGGCCGAGGATCTGGCTCGGACCGGCATTGCGGTCCACGCGATTGAGCGCGACCCAATTGCTGTTGCCCTGCTGATCGAAGGTCAGTGTGGTGCGCGCGCCGACGTTGAAGCTCTGCCAGTTGAGGATCGCCTGCGGTGTGGTCTGGCGGACATTGACCTGGCTCTGCCCCGTCCCGTCGACACTCTGGGTCGGCTCATAGGCGCCGGTCCAGCCCGCCGGCATGTTCGGCAGCAGGCCGCCGGCGCCGAGGCCATTCGGCACCACGACCGGCACCGTCACCGATGTCTGTTGCGCGGCTGCCGCGGCACGCGCGGCGGCCTGGACCGCCTGGATATTCTGCACGGCCCGCGCCGCCCGCGCCAACGAATCCTGTGTCTGTCGTGCAGCCGCCGCGGCCTGTTGCGCCGCCTGCGTCGCTGCATCCGAAGCGAGGTTCGGCGCCGAGACCGCGCCTCCTGCACTGCCGCCGTTGATCGAACGTGCCTGCGTATCGTTCCCGGCAATAAGCGTGAGAGCGATCACGCTCGCCCCAGTCAAAAAAGCTGCGTGGCGATGGATACCGGACTTTGAAGAACGAGAATTGCGCATTGCAGGCTTTCTGATCGGACATACCGGCGCGGCAACCGCCCGCCGGTCCGTCACGGGTGCTTTGGACCGGCCATACGACGTTTCAGAACCGTGAGGTGTGCAACGATTTCGAAAGATTCTTTTTGCAGATCGATTTGTCGGGAACATGAACACGATCGCACCGCGTTCAAACCGATGTCACATAGCTCAGCTAATAATGAGAATTGCGCCTGGAAGTTTGGTCACGCGCGCGCCGAACGCCGCCTCCAGCTGCGTAACGACGCTTTCCAGCCGATCGAGCTTGAAACGCGCGGTGTAGCGACGGCGACCAAGGCTTTCATTCATCAGGAAGATATGTCCGACGCGATACCGGTTGACCTCGTCGATCACACGCGACAGCGGCTCGTCCTTGAAATATAGCTCGCCTTCCCGCCATCCGGTCACCATGGCAGCTTCAACCGAAACCAGCGGTCCCAATCTGCCGGCTGCATAGGCGACCTGCTGGTTTTTTCGCAAAGTCATCGCCGCCCCCTGCAGGGTCACCGAAACGTCGCCTTCCACGCATGTAACCGTGACGTTCGGCGCCTCACATCGCACGGTGAAATTGGCCGCATCCGCGGTCGTGCGGCCATGTCCCGCCGTGACAGCAACGCCCTTGGCGCGCGTCGCGAACGCCGCCTCTCCTGTAATCAGATCGATCCGATCGATTCCCGCGGGATCGGCACTGAGGTTCAAGCTCGTCCGTGTATTCATCTCGACGGCGCCGGTATCGGCCAGTGCGATACGACGTTGCTCACCGGTGGCCGTCCGATAGTCTGCGGCCATGTCGGTGACGGAGGGCCATAATCCAAGCGGTGGACGTGCGACCACGAATGCCGCTCCAGCCACCGATGTCGCCAACGCGCCGCCGAGAAACGCGCGCCGCCGCATCGAAGGGACTGCGGGCTTGATCGCCGTCAGCACAGCCAAGCTTTGCCCGACCGGCTGCCGTGCCATGTTCTCGAGTGCAGGACCGAACGACTGCCATCGATCGTTAGCCTCGACAAAGGCGCCGGAATGCAACGGGCTACGCGCGCACCAGCGCTCGAGATCAACCAATTCGGCCTTGCTTGCGTCACCGGAGGTGAGGCGTAAAACCCAATCCCAAGCCTCCTGCCGCACCATATCGACGTCGTCCTGTCTGCTCTCAGATCGTGCCATCGTCAAAGACTTCCCGTCGTCGCGATGCAAGCCGGCCAAGATCCAGCCTGACAAGCGGTCAGAAGCCACACGACAATTCTATGACGTTTCTCAGTCGCCATCAGTGCAATCCAAATCCGAATTATTTTCGAGCCGGGCGTCGAGAAAAACGACCGCCTGTTTCAATTCATACAGAACCGTGCGTTTGGAGATCCCGAGCTTGTCTGCAATGGCTTGATGGGTCATGCCATTCAGCCGCGACGCCATCAGGATGGCCTGCGTGCGCTTTGGCAATTGCGCGATCGCCGCCTCGACCTTTTGGAGATCGAGCCTGGCTTCGACCGTTCTCTCCGGATCCGGTGCGGGGTCGGCAACATCCGGAACCTCGTCCAGTTCATGCCGCTTCGTCCTGCGACGCTCCGCGCGCTGCTGATCCTTCGCGATATTGGCGGCCACCCGCATCAGGAATGCCGGCGGACTACGCACTTGGCCGGCATCGCCGGGACGATCCAGGCGCAACCACGTCTCATGCAGCGTTTCGCTCGCAATGTCCTCAGATCCGAACTGTCGGATCAGACGCTTCCGAAAATCGTCATAACGAAGGGTCAGCAAATCCCGCAATGCCGTCCATGTCGTTCCCGTCATAGACCGACAGATCCTCAAGCCATCCGGCAAAATACACGGGCAGCCGGCGCCGCCCGCAACAAGAAGCCGCGCTCGACTATCACTCTTTTATGACAGATCGACTAAACTGCTGACCTAGCCGCTGCAGTCACCGGTGCGATCCGGCGACCGCGCACCGATGCTCAGGATGAATGGCTGGGGGCTGTCGGACGGCGGCGCCATCCGTAGAGAGACGCCACTTAGTGCTGCGACCACGGCGCGATCCCTTTCCGCGTCTCCGGTCGAACCGACCAGGGATGTTCGCTGAAACACGCCCGATGGCGCGATCCAGATCTCGACGGCTACCTTGTACGATCCGGGTCGCGTCAGCTCACCGCGGCACAGCGCATCGACGACCCCTCTTTGAAGCGCCGTCATGAACGGGAGCCCGCGCGCTGCGGCCGGACCGGTCAACGCCGCTTTCTGTTGCGGCGCCGGCACGATGATGAAGGCGTCGGAATCGGTGCGGCGGGCGATCAATCCGGTTGCGGTCAGGAGTTGAGCCAATGCGGAAGCGGGCGTGAAACGACCGGTGACAGACTTCGCAGTCAAGCCCGCCGTCAGCGCAGTCTCATAGAAGACCTGTGTCCCGCTGGTCCTGATGTAAACGTCGAGAGCCGCATCAAGTGGCTGCGCCGCGATATCATAGACGCGAGACGGCGCTGTCTCCTCAGCGCCGGAGTGACCCGCTGCGGAAACCAGCGCGAGAACCAGCATCACAACGAAACACGCGGCTCGCCGGTCAATCCAGGTCAACTCAGGCCTCACATCCCGACTTGTTTAAAACTGCCAGAAGTCAGTTCATATAGAAGCCGACATCGCGAGGTCAAACACGGTCTACGGTTGCCCATATGGGACGCATATCGAAATTTGTGTCCAGGGCCGCCCCTATCCTTCTACTGGAGATGCGAAGAGAGTCGGGGTTTCGCCACCGTTTTCTGACAATAGAATCCAGCCTGTCGGCGAGATATGTCACGATACGAAGCAAGCGCGCATGCGAAACATGTCGAACGACACCGACATCTCGAAAATTCTCTTATAGAGTGACGGCTGTTACCCTTGCGATCAAAATTGCAGGCGGAGACCGGCGCTGGCCTTGAGGATGTAGCTGTTGCCGAAGTCACGGAACGGTGTGTTGCCGGAGAGCTCGCCATAGAACGTGAGATTCTTGCGCCAGGTCACGCTCGCACCCAGGCCGAGTTCACCCCACAAACGTTCGTCGGCATTGATGATGGGTGTTCCCACGACCAGAGTGCGCATGCCGTCGAGCCATTCATAGCTGACATTGGCGATTCCATAGATGCGGCTGCGGCCGCCGTCCCATGCCCCCTGATGATCGAACGCAATGCCCCAGCGTGTTTTCAGGCTGTCGTTCTTATCGGTCGCCACGTCGGCACCCGACGGATCAATGAAGCGGTCGAACCGGACATTGGAATAGACCATCTGGAATTGCGGCGTGATGCCAAACCTCTCGCCGAACGAGATCCGCTTGCCTGCTTCAATGCTGAGCGCCTCGCCGTTGCCGCCATTGTCGTGGGTGAGCGAGCCGAGAAGTCCGGAAGTGAGGTTGCTGCTATACCGGTTGACCTGCGCCTGACCGTCGACATAGAAGCCCGTGACACCGTACCAGGTCAATGTTGCGCCAAGGCCGTAGCCGTTAGTCTTCAGCGCGCCGTTGCCGAACACCGAGTTGATCCGGCTGTTGGCCTCGCCATAGGAGACGTTGACGCCTGCCACCAGGCGCCCACTTGTGTCGCTATCGACAAGCACCCGATCAGCCCCCGCCTGCATCTTCCAGGTATCGATGTTCTGGTCCAAACCGGCCGTCGACATCGCGGAATTATTGAAGCGCCCCTGAGTGCCTTCCGTTCGGCCCCAAATTCCGTTGCCGTCGCCATTGGCGCCGGGCCCCCAGATGCGGTTACCAACGCGTTGCTGCAGCGTCGGCAGAGTGTTGAGCGACTGCAGATTGGAGCCGTAGGCCTCATAGACAGGCACACCGGGCTGATAGAGCGGCATCGCGGCGGAGCCGCCCGGTTCGCTCGGCCTGCCCGGATCTGTCAGGGCGGAACGTAGATACCAGTCGCCATCCGTGGGAGTGGAGACGCCGCCTTGATAGAGACGATAGGCATAAGCACCGGCAATCACCGCCGGAGCGCCCTGGAAGACATAGTTACCGTTGAGCACAAAAGTGCCGTTGGATGCACCTACGACATCGATGATCCTGATGCCGTTCACGGTTTGCGCACCAAGGCCGCCACGGTTGATGATGCTGACCTGCGTAGCGCCTGAGGTCGTGCCGTTCACCACAAGGCGGCTGGTCTGCGAATTGTCGTCGCCCAGAACAGTCGCTATTTCAAGGCGTCCGCCATTGCTGGCATAGTTGCCCTGGACAGTGAGCGTGCCCATGGCATTGCCATAGCCCGGCGCGATGACGCCGGTATTGACGACGCTCCCGACGCTGCCCGTGCCCACGAGCCGTCCGGAGGTATCCACCAGCATGTTGCCGCCCAGCACGCCGTTCACCGCCAGCGTGCCGGCCGAGACGGTTGATGCGCCGGTAAAGCCAGAGCTGTCCCCGGTCAGCGTCAGCTGACCGAGGCCGAGCTTATTGAAGTTCGATGAGCCAGAAAAATTTGTACCGATGGCAATATCATGCGCGTTGGTATCGAACCACGCGCCTCCGGCTCCCACCGTCAGTGCCCCGAACCCGTTCAGGAAGTTGGCTTCATCTCGCGTCGCCCGCAGAATACCGCCGTTGAGGTCGAGGATAGCAATGGCACCAGCTCCTCTGATCACCGAGCCGGTTTCGACAATGCCGCGTCCGGTAGCGTCGCCGTTGAGATGAAGCGTTCCACTGCTCGTGAAGCCATTGGCGATATGAACATCTTGGCCCACGCTCACGAAGCCTCCCTTACCAACGGTCATCGCGCCGATGCCATCGCGACCAACATCAATGCGGTCGGTCGCAGTTAAGCTTGAGACGTCCCCTGTGCTGCTTGAGACGTTGACCGTGCCCGTGCCGCCGTTCATGTAGCCGATATAGATAGAAGCAGCGCCGCCTCCGGCTGTACTCGTAGCCACCGCGGCGCCGTCCACGACGTTGAGTGTGCCGGTGCCCGAGAAACCCACGTAAATATTGTTGGCAGCGTTCCAGGTCGAGACGTTGCCGTTGGTGTCGCGGCCTGAGACGGTGGCCGTGCCTTCGCTACCGCCTCCGTAGCCGATAAGAGCCTGCCCACTGTTCACTAGCCCGCCATTCAGGATGTCGAGCGTGTTGTTTCTGCCGTCTATGCCAACATAAATCTGGTTGGTAACGTTCAAGATCGAAGCATGTTGGTTGATGTCGCGGCCCGTGACCGTAACTGCACCAGTACCACTGCTATTGTTGCCGATAATGACCAGTGTACTGTTGACCATCCCACCGTCTTGGATGGCGAGCGAGCCTTGGCCGCTGTCACCAACATAAAGCGTGCCAGTATTGGTCCAGGTCGAGGCACGACCGCTACCGTCATGGCCCGAGACAGTGACATTGCTTTGGCTGCTGGCCCCGGCGCCGATATAGCCGTCGGCATTGCTCACCTGGCCACCATTTTGGATGATAAGCGTGCCGTTGCCGTCCTGCCCCACAACGAGGTCACCGTTATTGGTCCAGGTCGAGGCATTACCGCTACCGTCGGTGCCCGAGACGGTGACCGTTCCCTGGCCGAGAGCGCCGTTGCCGATCAAGCCGGCGCCATTGGTCACGGTGCCGCCGTCTGTGATATTCAGCGTGCCCGTTGCCGTATTGCCGACAAGGAGATCGGTGCCGACCATCCAATTCGGCGTTTGAATGGTGCTTACGTCTGGCGATAAATTGCCGGTGCCTGACACCGATTGCGCAGCTGCCGGTCGCATGCCGGCAATGGCAGCGACGAGCGTAACAATCGCTGTGGTGAGAAACAGGGATCGGCGGAAGCTGACGACACCGGTGCCGCCCTTTGTCGTGCGTCTCATCGCTTTTGCGACGCTCCCCCGCCAAGCGTTCGCCGATTGGCGGAGAGCAGCTGCCTGCCTAACTAACTCCACCACCGAGACGCGACGCGCATCTGGTAAAGCCCGAGTGAATGACAACTCGAATCATTGCCATAGGCCCCATTCGAGTTGGTCAAGATTAATCCCGGGTTACTGGTTGGAGCATACGGTTAGGCTCTGGCTATGCCGCGATAAGACTCCGTCGGGGCTGTTGAAGCGCTAGCGTGATCATGGGCCTCTGCGAGCGGGATTTCAGTCATCAGATCGTTGTGGACGCGTCGTTTCTCCTGCAAGAATAAAACGAGCATGGAAGGACAATTTACTGACGAGCTTGTGTCCTGTCAGGGTCGGGACGGGATCGGGCTCGGACGCGTCCGCCCCCTCCGGACGCTCGACTGGCACCGGAACGGCTGGCCCCTCCCGCATGACGCCACCGGGAAAACGCAAGCGCGTGTACTCGCACGCGCTCGGGTCCTTACACTCGTCGATAATTACAATTAGCTGGGCGATGGAGTCGACCGAATAGATCCCGACCAGATCACGGGGCTCGATCAAACGAACAACGTGGGCGGGCGTGCATCTCACCGGCCCCGACAGGTCTCCCGCTTGGACTATATCAGAAACCGTCGGGAAATCACCAATGCAAATTGGGACTTACGCGCTTCTGAAAGGACAGCGAATGATGGATAAACGCCAAAGTGCCGCTGTGCGCCCATCAGCAAAAGCCAAGCCCGACTCTAAGCGCCGAAATTCCGCTAAAGGCTGGTTGCCCTTCCCGTCTAGTTGCGGTTGGATAACGACGGGCTCGGGGATTGCGCGTATGGGTCACCTACAGACCGCGAGGAACCTATGAAACCGTTACTCTGCATTCTGTCAGCGTCCGTCCTCCTAAGCCTAAGCGCTTCGGCCCAAGCCGCCGGCACACCTCAACAGCGGCGCGCATGCCGAGAGGATGCGATGCGGTACTGTCGCGAGTTCGTTCCCCGCGTTTCAGCCATCACTCGCTGCATGGAGAAGAATATCGGCCGCCTCAGTCCTGCCTGTCGAGCGCAGTTCAAGTAGGCGCTGGACATCTCAGTCTCAGTTCTGCTTTATGCAAAGGGCTGAGGCTTACCGCGAATTGGTAGTTGGCTTCTTTTTGACAGAAGCCGTGAGGCCATCGTGGAGAACTGCCATGCGCGATATCAAGCAGAGACTGGAAAAGCTTCGCACCGACGCCGAAGAATGCATCCTGATCAGTAGACTCGCCACCAATCCGACAAAACGACAGACATTTGAAGCCTTGGCCGCCGAATATCAAACGATGGCCCGTCATCTGGAAACGATCTTCGCTTCCGGCGAAATTCCAGGTGACCTGGGCGTCTAAGAGACGCGCTCCACCGTAAGCTCGTGCGAGCTGCCATCGCGCGCGGCCCACTGGATCGACTGACCGACTTTCAGGCCGATCAGAGCGACGCCAACAGGCGTGAGAATCGAAATCCTGTTCGCAGCAATGTCAGCGTCGCCAGGGAACACCAGCGTGAGCGTGCGCCGCTCGCCCGTCTCCGACCGAAACTCGACGGTTGATCCCATCTGGACAACATCCATCGGCACCGAATTGGCAGCGACTATTTCTGCTCGTTCCATCTCGGCATGCAGCGTCTCGCCTACGTCGGCGAACGGTCCGGTTGCCGCATCGGCCATTTCTGTAAGACGTCGGTGATCGACATCGCTAACGACAATATGCGGTTTGTTGAAGTGAGCAGAGGATTCCATCATGACGCGAGCCTTTAACGGCATCAGCGCACGATGCGCTGGCCGAATGTCAAATCGAGAAGAAGGGATGCGCCTGGAAGTAGAAGTTGCCAGTTACAGCTGGTCGTCCCCGTCAGCTTGGGGCGCTCCAAGCTTTAGGGCAAAAATTCCGCGATGGGAAAGATCCGGAATACGAATGAATTTCGCTCGTTCATCCCACCACCCTGAGCACTCTGAAAAATTTGTCAAGAGATCGCGATGTCGCGCCGCCACCGATTAGCGTCGCTGACGTTTAAAAGATATCAGACGTAGCGATCAACGGACCGACAGGGATCGAATCCCTTGCCGGCAAGTTTCAGGTCTATTCGGCTATTCCGGAGGACCAGGTGCCAATCAGCAAATCTCTCATCGCGCTCGCCGTCGCTCTTGCCGTTTGTTTTGTCGTCGCGACGCTAGGTGCGAAGGTCACAGCGCCTCAAATACCGACATGGTACGCAGGCCTTCAGAAGCCATCTTGGACGCCACCACGCATCGCGTTTCCGATCGTTTGGCCGATCCTATATTTTATGATGGCAATCGCCGCCTGGCGGTTTTGGGAGGCACCTGCCTCGAGCCTACGTACGACGGCACTCGTGCTATTCGCCGTTCAGCTTGCACTCAATGCCGCGTGGTCGCCGATTTTCTTTGGCTGGCATGGAATTCTCAGCGGACTGATAGTCATCATTCTGCTGGATGTGGTCTTGGCCGCGACAATCATCGCGGGCTTTCAGGTGGACAGGATCGCAGCCATCCTTCTCCTGCCCTACATCGCTTGGACTCTGTTCGCGACGGCCCTCAATGGCCGAATATGGACATTGAACTGAAAGGTGCCGGCCTGTTTCCGGCAACAGTGGCCTAGTTTGAAAAAAGTGATGGCCTCATTTGAAAAAAGTACTCCCAACACTACATCGTCAGCACTCGGCATCAGAGCCGAGCGAAAGGCGGTGCCATGCTTAAGATGGTTCTCCAAATGCCGGGAACAACACTGTAAGTGTCCCAGTTAAGGGTCCTCCGGCTTAAGTGCAGCGGCCAAATGAGCCTGACCGGACGGTCAGCGTGCTGTTAAACCTTGCGCAGGTTTCTCATTAGGGGCGCGAGGAACGTGCTGGAATTGGCTACTCCAGCGCGGCAAATGATAAATCTACAAAACATATAAGCCAGAGGCCGCCTCAGTGGGCGGCCTCTTTCATAGTTGGGTGAACCTGACCAAGGAGCGTTGATCTCGTCATCGGAAGCTCGTTCGTTAAAAACTTTCGTAATTCGCCAAGGCCCAAATTTTAAACTCGTCCATCTTAGGTGTCCAAACATCGAGTTTAGTCACCGACCTTATAATCATGCATGCGGCGGCACCACGAGTGACAGTCATTTCCGGCGCGCCTCCATGCTTGATCCAATCGCGCTCAAGATTCAGGATGCTTATCCAATCTTTCCTATCAAACTTCGCCAGGGCGCGCGGCTCGTCTCGCAGCCATTGAAACAAATGGGCGATGCGGCGCTGGCGGCATTAGTCTGACGCGTCGCGGCCTGAACGAGCGTTACATGTAATACACGATCCGGAATTTCCATCAGGCCGCCCCGCCCGGCTCAGGTCATCCTGAGAAGTAAGCAGAAGCAAGAGAGGCCGCTCGGCATCCAAGCGACCTCCTCTTTTTATTCTAGGGGCCGATCGTCGTCTGTCGACGGATCGGACTTCGGCGTGCAGATGTCGCCATCATCGTCCGGCTCTTGCTCCTTCGCACTGTCTTTTGTTTCTGGCTCGGGCTTGAGGTCATCGACAATCAGTGACTGAGTTTTGCGTAAGATCACCTTTGAGCCTCCAACTGCGTTCTTAGAAGTCGAACGCCGGGGCATAGCGAGCGTTCCGACTTACGAAGTCCCGCGGCACATCGCCGCGACAGTCATCCCATCTGCCTGGCTCCCTTTGGCCCGACAAGGAACTCAGAAACAACATTGCACGTCTCGCAGATGAACTGCCGAATGTCGGCCTTTCGATCCTCGGGGTGTGGGCGGATTGAAACCAACCTCCGGCGCCCACCACACGTTGGGCAAATGACTAGATCCTGCCGCGTCCATTCCTCCTCCAAACCAGACTCCCCCGCTTACTTACGGGGATACCTCTAATGCGCGAATGTTCATTTTTTCCTAATGGCCACAAGCGGTCGCCGGCGACCGAATGCCCGCCTCGCTCGAAGTCCCGCGGCACGTCGCCGAACCGACCCAGGATGACGGGTTCGTCGAACTCGCCCCAGCTAAGATCTCCAGTGCGACTGAAGGCAATGGCGCCTCCCCTCGACGAACGGTAGCTGCGGTCCGAACAGCGGGATGTTGACCCGGCTATCGTGCTCAGCGAGCTTGCGGTTTGCTACACCGGACTGCGCCGCGACGATGCAGCCGTACTCAGCACGCAGCACATCAAGAATGGCGTTATCTCGATCGACGCAAAGAAGACCGGAACGCGCGTGGCGATCCTCGTGCTCGATCTGCTGCAGAAAACACTGGACGCTGGTCCGACCGGTGACCTGACCTTCATCGCGACGAAGGACGGAATGGCATGACCAACGAAAGCGTCGGTAACACGTTGCGTGACGCCTGCCGCGCCGCCGGCATCAAGAAGTCGGCGCACGGACTTCGCAAAGCGGCGGGGACCAGGGCAGCCAATAACGGTGCTGCCGAAGCGCAGCTCGAGGCGATCTTCGGATGGGGAGGGCGGCAAAATGGCAGCGCTGTATACACGCACAGCCAATCGCCAGAAGTTGGCAACGGGAGCGACGACCGCGCTAGACAGAACCGAACAGGAAGCTTCTATTCCCTCACCTCATGGGAAGGTACGGGCGTCACGCGAAAAATAATAACGATTTCAATTCCGTTTTCTGGAAATGGTGGGGGAGGCAGGACTCGAACCTGCGAAGCCATAAGGCGGCTGATTTACAGTCAGCTCCCTTTGCCACTCGGGACACTCCCCCGCTCGACGCCATCGCACCATCCGCCCAAAAGGGCATGCACCCGAACGGGTGCTGGACGGCCTTGGATGACGTGGAAACGCGCACCCGCTCAGCGGGCTCCCGGCGGCGCTGGTTATCGGGAAGCCGACGCCCAAAGTCAACCGATCATGACGGATTTATCCGCCCCTCCCCGCTTCATTGTTCCCAAACGCAAATTGCCATTCCCTGGCCCCCATGAGACAAGCCCCCATGAGCGATCGAGACCGCAAGCAACGATTCCAGCAGGGCCCGCAGAAGGGCCGCGATTCCGGCCGGAATCAGGACCGATGGCAGGACAAGGGGCAAGGCCGCGCCGACCGTGGCCGACGCCCGCCCCGCCACGGCCGCGATGGCGGCGACGGGCCTGCGATCCTCTACGGCTGGCATCCCGTGACCCTCGCACTGGCCAATCCGAACCGGACGATTCGCAAATTGTGGCTGACCGAGAACGCTGCCCGCCGTCTCGCCGAGGAGCACATCGCCACCAGGGTCACGCCGGAACTGGTGCGCCCGGAGATCATCGACCGCCGTCTCGGCCCGGATGCCGTGCATCAGGGCATGCTGGCCGAAGTCGATCCACTGGAGGCCCCGGATCTCGACGACCTGCCCCACGACGGCATGGTGCTGGTGCTCGACCAGATCACCGATCCGCACAATGTGGGCGCCATCCTGCGCTCGGCTGCCGCCTTCAAGGTGAATGCCGTGATCACCACCAACAGGCACAGTCCGGAAGCCACCGGCGTGCTGGCGAAATCGGCATCCGGTGCGCTGGAGCTGGTGCCGATCATCGCCGTGCCCAACCTCGCCCGTGCGCTGAACCAGCTCAATGATCAGGGCTTCATGACCGTCGGTCTCGACAGCGAGGGCAGCGAGAATATCAGCGCGGTGCCGCTGAGCGCGCCCCTCGCCCTCGTGCTCGGTGCCGAAGGCAAGGGCTTGCGCCAGCTGACGCGCGACACCTGCAGCGCGGTGGCGCGGCTCGACATGCCCGGTGAGATCAAGAGCCTCAACGTGTCCAATGCCGCCGTGCTCGCACTCTATATCGGCGCCAGCAAGCTCGGCCTGATGAGCTAGGCTCACGCTGTCATGCATAATGGATCGGAAAGCCGATCCACACCTTGCGGACTCATGCGGAAAACAGAATGCCCGCCTGCATCGCTGCAAGCGGGCATCGATCCATTCCTTATTGGCGCATGATTTCGTCCGGCAATCGGTCTCTGATTGTCGGGTTACGCTCTTGCCACGACCGGATCAGTAAGCGCGGCGCAGCGGGCGCTGATACTGATGGTGATAGCCGTGACGCGATCCGTAAATCACGCGCGGCTTGGCGTATCGCTGCGCATAATAGCTGCGATGGCCGTAGCCGTAACGCGCGCGCGGACGCATGTTGTAACCATAGCGATAGCTCGAACGGCCATAATATGGCAGGCGCGGCGTGAACACGACCGGACCGCGCACGGCTGGCGCGTAACCATAGCCGTAGCTGTAGTGATCGTACGGATTGGCATAGGGGCCGCCATCATAGCGTGGATAGCCGCGCCAGCCGATGGCGGTTTCCTGATAGGTCGGGACCGGTGCGAACTGGCCGGGACCGCCATAGGTCGGCCCCTGATTGGCGTAGTAGTACTGCCGCGTCACCGGCACCGGATCCGGCAGCGGCACATAGCCGGCATAACCATAGCCCGTGCCGTAATAATTATAGGTGCCGCCGCAGGGCGAGCAGCCGCCCGCATAGTAGCCACCGCCGGCCATTGCAGGCGATGCTGCCGCACTGACGGCAGCGACGGCAAACGCCGCAGCCCATTTTGAAATCGTGATACGCATGACGCACTCCTGTCGGTGTTTTCTTGTTTGGTGATGGAAATTCGCCTCAGCGCTGCTCCAGCGGCGGCGCCACGATGACCGGTGGCGGCGTCATCGGAACATCGTTGTGCCCCATCGGGGCCGATTGCGCCGACCAATGTTCGGAGAAGCTCGGCGCCGGCTCTGGCAGCTTGCGATTGGCCGGTGGCTCGATTTCGAGCCGCCCATAGCCGGGCGTGCGGCCGAGGCTCGGATAATAGTGACCGACATTCGGCACCGGATCGACCGGCCGGCCGCCATAGATGGTCGGCTGCACATGGACACGGCGCTGCAGCCCCCAGTCTCCCTCGATCACGCGATAGGACGCATCGACGCCGTTGATGATCACAGGCACGCCCGGCCGTCCGGGAATGACGATATTGAATCCATCGGCCGCCGCAGCCGGCAGCGTGGTGGCGATGGTGAGCAGCAGTGCCGGAATGACCCGCATGATGGTGTCCTGCATTGATGGCGGTAGGATAATCGAAGCCCCGGCAGGATGGGTTAAAGGCGGGCTCTAAACTGCCGGTAAGCCTAACGCGCTAGCGTGCAATCGAGTTCAAATGCCTGGAATCGTAAGGCGTTTCCGTTAACGCATGCGCCGTGGCGATGGCCTTTGCCAAGCGGGGACCGCACTGGGCCGGAACGATGTCGCATCTTGCGGATTGCAGCCCCCGCATGGTCTGATCCACGCGCACCGAAAGTCCGTTCCGCCATCCCATCACTTCCGGAGAGCTCCCATGAAGATTCTCAGCGCCGCCATCATCCTCTCGACGCTGGTCGTCACACCCGCTTTCGCCGGGCACGGGAAGCATCATCGGCATCACCACCACCACGCCGAAACCTTCGTCTTCGCAATGCCCGGCCAGCCCTACCGGATCAGCTATCTGCACAATTACGGTCCCGGCCTGACGCCCGGCACCTTCGCCTATTACGATGGTCCGCTGTCGCGCCGCTGCAAACAGTCCGCCGCCGCCTATCGCGGCCAGGATGGCCGCGCGCATCCCTGCTTCTGAGGCACGGAACGAAAGCGCCTAGGAAGCCCGCCTCTGGCCTGCGTTCGAGTTGGAGTTCGCACCCTTGGCCTCCAACGTGGCCGCCGCCTGCTTGACCGGCCGCGCCTTGGCCTGCGGTTTGAAACTGATTTTCTCGAACAGGATCGCCAGCAGCAGCGTCGCAAGGCCAAACACAATCAGGTTGGCCGGGAACGACATCGCTTTCATCGCTTCCTGTCGAAGCACGAAGTCATGCAGGAGATAGATCTGCAGCGCCGTCGCGGCGAGCAATGTGACGAGGCCGCTCAGATGATTGGCGATGAACTGCTCTAGCGGCTGGTAGCGCGCGAAGCGAAATGCGAAGACGAGGAAAGCCAGTGCCGGGATGCGATCGATGATCTGCACCTCGAATGGCATGATCCGTCCGAGCGAGCCGACGAACAGATAGAAGCCGGCGATCGAGACCATGAGCCATAGCAGGTCGGACAGCTTGCCCTTGATATCGGCATGGAACTTTGCGGCATAGACACCCATCACCATGGTGCCGAAATAGAAGATCATGCGCAGTGGCAGGGTGACTTCGGTCTGCACGCTGTAGTCCTCGGTCAGCCAGACCGTCTTCTGCGCGAAGATCGCAAACAGCAGGATGTAAGCGAGCGCCAGCCCGCCGAACAGATACGCATAGGCCCGCTTCGTCTCCATCTTCGCCATGATGACATAGATCGGAACGTAGCAAGCGACGATGGCCGGCAGAAACCAGAACTGCAGCGGGATGATGTAGAGGAAGAAGAAATCCGAGAAGGTGCGGATATGCGCATCGCCGACCAGCACGAGGAAGGTCGCGACGATGACAAGCGGCTCGTAGACGCGTGTCAGCCGCCGCTTCAACCAGCTCCCCATCGCCTCGCGGCTCGCCTGATAACCCAGATAGAGACCGTAACCGGAGATGAAGAAGAACAGCTCGTTGCCGAACACCCCGCCGGTGCCGAGCTGCGGGATCGGATAGAGGCTGTCGAGATGCGAATTGACCACAAGCACGATGGCGACGGCGCGCAGCAGATCCAGATAGGCGGTCGGATGGACGGGCTTGTTTGCGGTCATGCTCTGCCGGATTTCTGATTGGACGCTCTGGCGGTCTGGGTCCCGGTATTCTGGGACGCGCGGCTTACCAATTATTTGTCCAATATGAAGCGTATCGCGGCCTCGACGTTCACCGATCATTAGGCATCAGGCCGCGCCCTGCCGGGAACCTACGGTACGTCGATGCACTGACCAAGCCGAAGCTGGCCGCATGATTAATCGCGGGATGACGCGCTCTGTTGTCTGCAAAGACAACAGAGCCTGAAGACGACTGGAAGGGTTGGAAATGGTGCCGGCGGAGAGGATTGAACTCCCGACCTTCGGTTTACAAAACCGCTGCACTACCGCTGTGCTACGCCGGCTGCAGAATCAATGGGTTACAGCCAGTTCAATCCCTTTGCGGGAGCATCGCCGGCAGGCCGATCCTGTGTTGCGCCGTCCAATACCAGAGTTGCCAGCGCAGGGCTACAGGCCAACGACACGTTCTCGATTTTCCACGACGGCTTCGGAACCGCCGCGCACGCTTACAACCGCCCGCAGAGGAGCAGCACATTGACCGCGCAAGCGGCCAGCAGGGCGACGGCGAGCGCCGTCTGAACCCCGTTACACCAGATATGGTCGATCATTCTCATCGCCCGAAGACCATCGGGCGATTCTAGGCAAGGAGTCTCGCGGCTTATTTTTTCAAGGATTCAGAACTCGTTTACCTTCGATTCCACCCTGCCCTGGTCTGCGCGAGGCGAGCAATCCGCCCGAACAATCCGTCCAAGGCAAACAAAAAGGCCGGCGTGGCGCCGGCCTTTCGCTGAATCGGGAGCCCCGATTCGCATTCACTTTTCGCTCAGTACTTGGCGACCACCGGACCACCCCAGCCGAAGCGATAATTCAGACCGGCCTTGATGGTGTGCTCGTCATTGTTGAAGCTGGTCGACCCGGCCGGGAATGCAGTCGAGGTCAGCGTGGTGTTGCCGAAGTTGTAGTACTGATACTCGATCTTGCCCGACCAGTTCGGCGTGAACATGTATTCGAGACCGCCGCCGACGGTGTAGCCGCTCTTGCTGTTGCCATCGACGCCGACCGGGGTCGACGGTACGAGGCTGGTCACCGTCAGATCGTTGTTGCCGCGCCAGGCGTAACCGCCCTTGGCGTAAAGCAGCGCCGGCCCCCAGGTGTAGCCGAGACGGCCGGTGACCGAGCCCAGCTCATTGCTGTTGCCGGTGACGGTGGTCCCGTTCGGATACAAGAAGCCGGTATTGTTGCTGCCCATCCAGCTGTAATTGGCCTCGATGCCGAGCACCCAGTTGGTGGCGAACTGATAGTCGAAACCGCCCTGCACGCCGCCCATGAATCGGCCGCTGTCGCCGACCAGGCTGTTGCTGTCGCCGAAGGCGCCACCGACGTGACCGCCGATATAGAAGCCGGTCCAGTTATAGACCACTGCCGGCGCGGTATAGGCCGGTGCCTTGGTATAGGTCCGCGCCGGAAGATCAGCAGCGAAAGCCGTGGTGGAAGCGGCGGCGACAGCGACGATCGCCGACGCGCTCAGCAGAAACTTTTTCATGTGAAGTCCCCTGTGTTGCGTTGTGACGGTCTGAAAACAACGTGGCGGGAGTTTGGTTGCTTCACGGCGTTCCCTGCCACAGTGATCTTTCTTGAGTGCGACATAATAGCAACATCCGGCCTGTTCATTTTTAGACTGGAGACAAGCCGATCCGGTTCAAGCTTCACGCGAAATTGAGGCAGGGACCGCCGCGATATCACCGCAAGAAAGCCGCAGGGCTCTCCGGCTGGACCGTTGGAAAACGATGTAATCGGGGAAAGAATCCTGCGGCAAACTTGCGGCAAAACGGACCGCTTTGGAGCGGTTACCGCGTCATCTTTTCCATTTCCGGAAACGGCTGATAGTTCGCGCCGGCGCAGAATTCGGCGCTGTTCTCGACCACGCGATCGAGCCGGCCGTCGACGAAGGCGACGCCACGTTCCTGCACCGGGGTGTAGCGGTTATTGAAATCCTTCGCCGAGTAACGGACGCAAGCGATGTAACGCATATTGCCGCCGACAGTGCGCTGCACCGGCTCGGCGACGGCCGCGCCGCGCACGCCGACGGGATCGTTGAGATAGGTGCGCATGAAGGCGAGCAGATCGGTGCGATAATTGGTTGGAAACGGCTGCGGTCCGCTGGCGCTTTCAGTAAAGGCAATGCTGCCGCTCGGGCCGGCGCAGGCGCTCAAACCGAAAGACAACAGCACCCCGGCTACGCGCATCGCCTTCTGCAGATTCAATGTCATTCCCGCCTGCTTCCGAACTCTGCCTTGTCCTAGACGGTTCGCGCGCCGAAGGGAATTCGCAACTCGGTGACGATGACGCCGGAGTGATCGACGGACACGGGTCCACCCCGCCATTCCCGGGGACGCGGGAATGACGGGGCGACCTTCAAACTCCCCGGCCGCAGCAGGGCAATGAGAATGCTGCGACCACGGAGCCCCTTAACCGTGTTTATGCACGGTTTTAGCTGTGATGCCGGAATGCCTGAAGGTCTTGTGGTGACCCAACTTCTTGTGAAGATTGAAGTGCGGATGCCCATGCAGACGCATGTGGCGGTGATGCGTCATGTGACCGCGATGCATCTGCGCTTTCGCATCGAGCGCATTGGAACGATGTGCGCGATTGGCATGGTCCAGGCTGCCGGCAAATGCCGGTGCGGCGAGCATGGAGACGGCGATCAGCGCGGCAGAAACAGTCTTCAACATGGTCTTCTCCTGTCGGTTCTCGATCAAGAAGGTGACCGGTCGGGATGGCCGGGCTTATCGATCATGCAGCGATCCTAGTTCGCCCGCTCTGAACCCATGCTGACGCGCCCGTGCAGACGGCGTTCATCTCGATGACATCCTCGTCATGCGGATAGAACATCGGAACGGCTGCACATCGCTGCGGGAATGAACAGCCATCGGCGGTGTTCATTCCGTGTTCCCAACCGCTGGCTTCCGTGCCAGACTGATCCGGCTGCAAACAGGAGCGCCGCCATGACAAAGTCTTCGAGGACTTCTTCTCTGACCCGGCTGACGACATTTGCACTGCTTTCGGCAGTCATCGCCGTCACGCCGTCCGTCACCGCATTCGCTGCCGGCAGCGACACACCGTCCCCGCCGCCGTCCTCCGACCAGAAGAAGGGCGCCAAGGACAAGAAGCACCACGCCGACAAACCCGACGAACGCGCTTTCCTCGATGGCTATCGCGCCGCTTATGCCACGATCTATGACAAACACGACTATGCCGCCGCCATCGGACAGCTGAAGGCCCTGAAGCAGGATGATCGCGCCGACGTCGCCAACCTGATCGGCTATTCCTACCGCAAGCTCGGCGACTACAAGGTCTCGCAGGCTTATTACGAGCGCGCGCTGAAAGCCGATCCGAACCATGCGCGCACCTGGCAATATTACGGCCTGTGGCAGGTCGAACAGGGCAACCGCGATCAGGCCCAGTATCACCTGAACAAACTCGCCGCGCTCACCGGCAAGAATTCGATCGAATACAAATCGCTGTCGGACGCGCTCGCTCAGGCGCCGGGCACCGGCCTCACCTACTGATCCCGTTCGCGGATCGGTTCAAGCCGGCGTGGCCCAGCGGGCTGCGCCGGCTTTGTGTTGCCTGCCACGTTGCTGACTGCCTTTCCGATATCGCTCGCACGGAGAGCCTGAGATGGACGCCTGGCTGAATCCCGCACTCGACTACATCCACGACTGGCTGGAATTCCAAATGCGTGCTTCGCAGCAGCCAGGCTGCCTCGTCGCCGTCGCCTATCGCGGCAAGATCGTTACCGAATATGCATTCGGCCATGCCGATCTCGCCACCGGGGAAAAACTAACGCCCCGGCACAGGTTTCGGATCGCATCGCATTCAAAGAGTTTCACCGCCGCCGGCGTCATGAAACTGCGTGAACAGCGCAAGCTGCGCCTCGACGATCCCGTGGGGCAATATGTGAAGAGCCTCCATCCGCAAGTCGCGGACACCACCATCGCGCAGATTCTCTCCCATAGCGCCGGCCTCACCCGCGACGGCACTGCAAGCGAACAGTACTCCGATAACCGGCCTTTCCTCAGCGCCGAAGAATTGATGGCTGATCTCCGGTCGCCGCTCACCATCGAGCCAAACTCCCGCTTCAAATACTCCAATCACGGCTTCGGCTTGCTCGGCCTTGTGATCGAAGCCATCACCAATGAAAGTTATGGCGTCTGGATCGAGCGCGAGATCGTCGAGGCCGTCGGCTTGCGCGAGACACAATCCGACATGCCTCTTGCCAAAGGTACACCATTCGCGCGCGGTCACACTCCCCGGCTTCCTGTCGGCCATCGCCTCGTAGTCCCTGGAGACTATCGCGAAAACGCGATCAGACCTGCCGGCGGCTTCATCAGCACGGCGGCAGACGTCGCCCGCTACTTCGCTCAACTGGCACCGAACGCAAAGCGCAGCGTGCTCTCCATAGGCAGCCGGCGAGAGATGACCCGGAAGCACTGGCGCAATCCGCATTCGAGCCTGGAGCAATACTACGGCTTCGGAATCATGAGCGGCAATGTGGGCGGCTGGGATTGGTTCGGGCACAGCGGAGGGCTGCAGGGCTATATCTCACGGACCTGCGTCATCCCAGCCTGCGAGATAACCATTAGCATCTTGACCAATGCCACCGATGGCTGGGCCGGTTTCTGGGTCGATGGCGCCATGCATATCCTGCGGGCCTTTGCCAATCGCGGCGTACCGAAGCGGAAAGTCCGCAACTGGACCGGCCGCTGGTGGACATCATGGGGCGCGTTCGATCTCGTTCCCATGGGGAACGTCGTTCTGGTCGGCAACCCGCACAGCTTCAATCCATTTCTGGATACGACGGAAATCGAGATCACCGGTCGCGACAAGGGCCGGATTTCACTCGCCGCCGGCTATGCCAGCCATGGTGAAGCCGTGCGCCGCATCCGCAACAAGGCCGGCAAAGTGAGCGAAGTCTGGTTCGCGGGCGGCAAAGGGAGATCGGAGAAGGCGGTTGCCGCGGAGATGGGACGGAAATACAGAGCCGCGAGGCGCCAGTTCTCGCGTTAACGATACGGCGTACCGCAACGCCAGCCGACTTCAAAAAACCTGCTAAGCTTACGCTCGACAACCCCGGCCCAGGTCGGTTAGACGACCCCGCGCAATCACGCAGCACGAGCCCGCGATCTCCGCCATGACCACGTCCAAGCGCCTCGACCGGATCGCCTTCGTTGCAAGCAACAGCGCCGAAGCGCAGGTTGCCTATGAGCAGCTGGTGCAGATCTACGGGAATGACGATCCTCACAAGGCCGACGTCATTGTCGCGCTCGGCGGCGATGGCCTGATGCTGAAGACGCTGCACGACCATATGCGCACCGGCAAGCCGATCTACGGCATGCATCGCGGCACCGTCGGCTTCCTGATGAACGAGTTCTCGACGCACGACCTGCACGCACGCCTTGCCGCGGCGCGCGAAACCCTGATCAATCCCCTGCTGATGCGTGCGACCGACGTGCATGGCAAAGTGCACATCCATCACGCCATCAACGAGGTCTCGCTGTTCCGCCAGACTCATCAGGCGGCGCGGCTGCGCATCCTGATCGACGAGCAGGAACGCATGGCTGAGCTGATCGCCGACGGCATCCTCGTCGCCACGCCTGCGGGCTCGACCGCCTATAATCTGTCGGCGCAGGGCCCGATCCTGCCCATCAACGCCGCCCTGCTCGCGCTGACGCCGATCAGTGCGTTTCGCCCGCGCCGCTGGCGTGGCGCGCTGCTGCCGAACAAGGCGTTCGTCGTCATCGAAGTGCTGGAAGGCGACAAGCGCCCGGTGGCGGCCGTTGCCGATCACGACGAGGCCCGCGATGTCCGCCGGGTCGAGGTGATCGCCGACCGGACGATCTCGATGCGCATGCTGTTCGATCCCGGCCACAGCCTGGAAGAACGCATCATCAGCGAGCAGTTCAGTTACTAGGATCAGCCGTACGGCTCGGCCCTCAACCCTTCGTTAACCGCCGCCCCGCTATGGTTAACACGAGGTAACCGCCCGGCCGAGCGCGTCCATGTACCGTATCGACTTCAACAAGCTTCGCTTCCTGATCTGCGACGACAATCCGCACATGCGGCGCATTCTGCGTACGCTGCTGCATTCGTTCGGCGCACGCGAAGTCTATGAGGCCGAGGACGGCGCCACCGCACTGGAAATGTACAGCCACTATGTGCCGGACATCGTGATCGCCGACTGGGCGATGCCGATCTTCGACGGTCTCGAATTGACGCAGATGATCCGGCAACCGGATTCCAAGGGCAATCCCTACGCACCGATCATCATGCTGACGGCGCATTCCGAAAAGCGCCGCGTCACCATGGCGCGCGATGCCGGGGTGACCGAATTTCTCGCCAAACCGATCTCGGCGAAGGCCCTGTATCAGCGCATCATGAGCGTGGTGGCCCATCCCCGCCCCTTCATCAAGACGCGCAACTATTTCGGCCCCGATCGCCGCCGCAACACCACCGTCGCCTATATCGGACCGGAGCGTCGCAATGGCGGTGAAGCGGAGATCCTGCAGCAGCCGTCGCTGCTCGATAAAGCCCGCGTCAGCAGCTAGTCGTTGGAGAATTCTCGATGGTCAGGGACAAGCAGCAAGCGGCGATGATCCAGACCTTCGCCGATCATGCGGTGATCACGCCGCAGAACACGCTGAAGCATGCGATCCGCACGCCGCGGGAGCGCGAGTTTGACGATCCCGTGGCGCGTGCCGAAGCGGCGCTGGCCAATCTCTCCGGCGAGTTCAAGAGCTGGATGCGCACCGAATGCGATCGTCTCGCAGCGGCCCATGCGGCGGTGATCGCCAAGGGCTTTACCGACGCCACGCGGGGCGAATTGTTTCGTGCGGCGCATGACATCAAGGGCGATGCGCCGACCTTCGGTTTCCCCGCTGCCGGCGCGGCAGCCGAGAGCCTGTGCCGCATCATCGAACATGCGCCCGATCTCGACGCGCTGCCGTCAGACCTGATTCAGCATCATATCGATGCGGTTCATGCCATCGTGCGTGAGCACAACACCATCGAGAAGGCCGGTGTCGCCGATGAGCTGTCCCGCCGCCTGCGCGCGGTGGCCGATGATTATCTGAAAGCGGCGAACAAGGACCGGCCGGAGCACCTCGATGCACTGGTGGTGCCAAGCATCGCGCCGACGATCTAGCTGCTGGCGCGCTGAAGACTCCTACCCTCATCCTGAGAGCCTGACTCATAAAGCGGTCTGGGGCGCTTTTCGACTGCTTTTGCTCGGGACAATGCCGCGTGCAACTCAGTATCTCGCTTCTCAGTCCCTCATCCGGAGGAGCCGCGCAGCGGCGTCTTGAAGGATGGCAGCACACTCCGAGCCAGGCCATCTCATGGTTCGAGACGCGACCAAGTGGCCGCTCCTCACCATGAGGGTTCTTCTTCTATAACTCGGCCCTCATCCTGAGGAGCCGCGCAGCGGCGTCTCGAAGGATGGCAGCACACTCCGAGCCAGGCCATCTCATGGTTCGAGACGCGGCCAAGTGGCCGCTCCTCACCATGAGGGTTCTTCTTCTATAACTCGGCCCTCATCCTGAGGAGCCGCGCAGCGGCGTCTCGAAGGATGGCGAAAAAGCTCCGAGCCGAGCCATCTCATGGTTCGAGACGGCGCTGTCAGCGGCGCAATTGCGCCGCGAGGCCTCCTCACCTCAGCCTGAACGCAATTGCGTTCAGGCTGGAGGGACAAGGCGGAGGTTAAGCCGCGATCGCTTCGTATGTGTAGTCATCCTCGTCGGCATACATGCCCTGTTCCGCGAGCTCGTCGCAGAACAGGCGCGCTTCCTCGCGGGCAGACTCGGTCGCGAAGCGGCGCAGCAGGATCAACAGCGGCTCCGACGCAGCAGGGTCGGTCTCGCAGGTGGTGAGCACGCGCTCGACCATGCGGCGGCGCAGACGCACCGCGCCTCCCACGGAGCCCACGAAGCCGATCTCGCCCCGCGCCGCAAGGGCTGCGCGGAAGGCAGGGAATGTCGATTGCGGCAGGCCTGCACGACTCAGCAGCGCGTTGACGCCGTTCTCCGCGCCATCGTCGACCAGCGCCGCCACACGACTTTCCGGCAGACCGGAGAGAACCACGAGCGCCTGCTCGAAAAGTTCGTGATTGCCCGACAGCAACGCGCGCAGAATGAGACCGGCCGTAAGCAGGCCTGCTTCGCGCAGGTGACGGATGAGATCGCGCATCTCCTCGCCGCGCGATCGCGAAGCGATGTTCACGGTGGAGCGCACCATGGCTTCGTCGGCCATGCGTTCGGCGCGATCCTGCGACAGCCAGTTGCGGGCGACGACAAAACGCGCCAGCGTGTCGGAGAGTTTGACGACCAGCGCGTGGCGGGTTTTCGCCGGCAGGTCATCGAGGGCGAGCATCGCCTCGCGGATCGCGGCGAGATGACCATGCCGCGCGACAATGCGGTCCCACGAGAATGACGCGAGTTCGGCATAGGGATTCTCGATCAGCTCGAGCGCGGCCGCCGCGGAGCCGACTTCGGCGATGGCCGCGCAGACGGAAGTCGGCAGCGTGACGCGGCGGGCCACCGCGCATTGTCGTTCGCTGTCGCCGGTGGCGACGATGTCGACGAGGTCCGCATCGACCAGCAGCGGCGAATATTCGAGCACCGGCAGCGCGACGCAAGCCTGATCGACTGCCAGCGCCTGCACGATGGCGGGCGGCGCCATCGGTGCCCGCGCGAAGACCTGCGCCATTGCCTGCCGCACAAGAGGCGAGACGTCGTCGAGCAGCATCAGCAGCGCGCCTTCGGCCGCGGCACGATCGTCGTCGGACAAATCGGAGAAGATGAAGGCCCGCGCCAGCGCGCGCGTCGCCTCTGCACGTTCGCTCGCTGGAGCGGTACGAACCCAACTGATGAACTGCCGAACGATCATGTTACTGCCGGCCTACGCAACACGACACCGGAACGCGATGCCACAGTCAGGAAAAATAAACCATGGCACTTAACAAAGGGTTCACCATAACTGGCTGGTGTTGTTGAGGTTTTGTTAAGAGAACAGAGATGGCAGCTGGAGCTTGCGTCCGCCTGCTCCCCCTCATCCTGAGAGTCTGATTGGAAATGCAGTCCGTAGTTTGGCGCTGCTGGTTGCCCGGACGGAGCGCAACAGACTCTGTCCCTCATGGTGAGGAGGCCTAGCGGCGCAATTGCGCCGCTGAGAGCGCCGTCTCGAACCATGAGATGTAGAGCTCCGCGGCCATCCTTCGAGACGCCGCTGCGCGGCTCCTCAGGATGAGGGACGGAGAATCGAGATCCTGAGCTGAACCGGCATTATTCCGAGCAAAAGCTGTCGAAAACCACCTCGACCGCTTTATGAGTCAGACTCTGAGGAGCGCGCCCCACGGCGCGCGTCTCCCAGCGAATGACACAGCCATTCGCAAGGGATGGCGGCACACTCCGAGCCGGCAAACTCATGGTTTCAGACGGCGCTACGCGCCTTCTCACCTCCGCCTGAACGCAACTGCGTTCAGGCGGGAGGAACAGAGTGCGTGCGCGCGCCTAACTGCTGAAGGTTCCGAACCGGTCGCTGAACAGATCAAGCGGCCTCGGCGTGCCGACCTCCGGCGTCTTCGGCAAAGCATTCGACGTCAGCGACGACCTGTTGCCCCACAGTTCCTGGACTGCCGGGGAAATCGGCTGGCTGCGTTCGCCGCCCTGAAAGAGCGAACGGAACATCGGCGGCTCAGGCATCGTTGATGCCGACATCGTCGACGAGCTGCCATCGGCGAAGCTTGCCACCTGCGCGGTGGCGAGATCGGGGAAGCGCGACAGGAACGTGGCATTGGATGACGTCGATGCAGTCACAGGCGCAACGGCCTGGGCCATGGTGACACCGGACACCGCGAGCGGGCCGCCCGCAGCGACGATGGCGTTGCGCGTGGCGCTCGAGCCGGCCGCGGCGTCATAGCGCGACGACAGCACCGAATAGACTTGCGACACGCTGCGCGCAGCGCCGTTCTGATCGTAAAAGATCGAGCGATTGGCAGCGGCGGCATTGGGAAAGAGCGCCGCGCCCGAAACGTTCGGATTGTTGGTGGCGTTGTTGATCAGCTTCGATGCGCCGGCGACGCCCATGAAATGCGCCATGTACAGCTCGGCATCGTTCGGACGCCGGCCGATCTCGCCGGTGAGCTTGAAGCCGTTGGATTGCGTGAGCACGCCGGCCATGGCCGAACTCGCGACAGGGTCGTCGCGCAACTTCAGGATCGCCGCCCTGGCCTGCGGATCACTCACGGAGTAAGTGCCTGACGGGGATTTGGTGATCGCATCGGCATAGGCGCCGTAGCCGAGCTTGCTGCCGGCTTCCTTCACCGTTCCGAGCCAGGTCTGCTCGATGAACTGGAACAGGCCCTTGGCGGAGGACGTCGTCGCGGTCGCCTTGGGATCGAAATTCGATTCCATCTTGGCGGTGGCGAGCAGATATTCGAAGCTGGTACCGGTGATGCCGGCAGCATTCCGGATCGCGCCCGCCACCTGACTGCGCGTCGAATTCACTGCGAAGAGATTGGTCGCCTCGACCGCCATGCCCTGCCCCGCTTCCGCGCAGGCGGCTCCCGACATCCGGACGCCGTCAGCCACACCGAAGCTACGGACACAGTGCAGCAATCATGGTTAATTGAATGTTAAACCTAGAAGGCTGCATTAACTCCCGAATGTTTCTATCTGTGTCGACACCCACCGATTCGGAGACAGCCATGGTCGCGATCAGCAATGGGATGAGCGGCGCCCTTGCGCGTGATGCCGGTGGCAAGGATAAGGACGGCGCTGCAACCAGAGGCATGCCGAACCCGCCACCCCCTTCCTCATCGGCCGGCCCACGTCGGCAACGGTGATCGAACTCTCCGATCGTGCGAAATCGATCATCGCCAAGGCGCAGGCAGACCAGGACGCGACTCGCAACCTGACGAAGTCGTTCGACGAAATCCTGACCGAGCGCACCGACGCGCTGGGCAAGCGACTGTCCGAGATATTGTCCCGCCTCAATGTGCCGCCGGAATTTGCCACACACCTCAAGGTCGACACATTCGGCAACGTGACCGCCGAGGGACCGTGGAAGGCGAAGATCGAAAAGATGTTCAGCGAGAATCCCGATCTCGCCAAGGAGCTCAAGGAGGTCTCCGGCCTTAGCGCGCTGAAGGCCGCGCAGGCGTCGCTGGATCTCTATAACGAGCAGAAGAAATCAACGAACGACGAGAAGAAGCAGGCCGAGGCGTGGAAGAACTACAATATCCGCGGGCTCAACATTCAAACGCTGTCCGGCGTGATGACCGTGAAGGACGGCAAACTCCGGTCCGCGGCAATCGACTATGTGGACATGATTGCCGACCCGACCGGGATCAATTCCGGCAAGTCGCGGCAGGACGTGGCGGACCGGCTGGTTTAGCGCCCGGAACGCCACCAGCCGGGCTACGGACTATTTATAGACCGCAGCCGGATCGAACACTTTCTCCGCATCCACGAACGACACCTTGGCCGCGCCGTCCTCGCCCTTGGTGATGGCGCGGTAAAAGCACGAGCGGCGGCCGGTGTGGCAGGCGGCGCCGCCGATCTGCTCGACCTTGATCCAGACGGCGTCCTGATCGCAGTCCATCCGCATCTCGGCGACGCGCTGGGTCTTGCCGGAGCTCTCCCCTTTGCGCCACAGCGCCTTGCGCGAGCGGCTGTAATACCAGGCGTCGCCGGTCTCGATGGTCTTGCGCAGCGCCTCGTCGTTCATGTGCGCGACCATCAGCACGTCGCCATTGGCGACGTCGGTCACGACGGCGGTGACGAGGCCGTTGGCGTCGAATGTCGGAGTGAGCGCGAGGGATTCTTCGAGGGCGTGATCGTGGGACACGGGAGTCTCTCGGGGTCGGAGCGGCGCTTCTGCCTTCTTCCCGCAAGCGGGGAGAAGGTGACCGCGCGTAGCGCGGGCGGATGAGGGGGACTCTCCGCGAGCGGCGGAGCCAATGGAGAGCCCCCTCACCCGCCGCGAAGGCGCGGCGACCTCTCCCCGCAAGCGGGGAGAGGTTAGAACATCAGCGCGACATCGCCTGGATCATCGACATGAACCGCGCCTGTTCGGCGGGATTGTCGCGGAAATTGCCGGTGAAGCGCGTGGTGAAGGTGCGCGAGCCTTCCTTGCGGATGCCGCGGGCGGACATGCAGGTATGCTCGGCTTCCACCATCACGGCGACGCCGCGCGGCTTCAGCACCTCGTCCACCGCAGCAGCGAGCTGTGCGGTGAGATGTTCCTGGGTCTGCAGACGATGGCCGAAGATATCGACCAGACGCGCCAGCTTGGACAGACCGACGACGCGCTCGACCGGCGTGTAGGCGATATGCGCCTTGCCGTAGAACGGCATCATGTGATGTTCGCAATGGGAGACGAAGCCCATGTCGCGGATCAGCACGAAATCGTCATAGCCCGCAGTCTCGCCAAAAGTCTTGTTCAGCACCTCGGCGGGCGACTGGTGATAGCCCTGAAACACTTCGTCATAAGCCTCGACGACCCGGCGTGGCGTGTCGAGCAGACCTTCGCGCTGCGGATTCTCCCCGATATAGGCCAGCAGCGTCTGCACGGCCTTTTCGGCTTCGGCGCGCGAGGGGCGGTTCTGTTCGGGATCGACTGCGGCGGCGAGAAATTCGGCGGGGTCGAGCTGGGCTGGCCGGAATTCCTTTTTGCCGTCAGCTTTGGCGCCGTCAGCAGCGTTGCGAATGGGTTTGATCACAGCGTCCATCTTCTCTCCGTTCGACCGGCCAAAATTGTGAGGCCGGAGGTGTCACCGGGCAGACGGGGCGGTAACCCGCCGGACGCCTGAAACCGTCAAAACATAACGTCGCCGGCGCCGGATGGAATTCTCAAATTCCGGCGATCCAGCGACCTGCCAGCGTTCTTTCGCCGGGCCGCATCCCTATATAAGGTTCCTCGCCATCCCCGCCAAGGGCAGCGCCCGGCAGCGACATTTGGAAACGGTGGCAGAGTTAAGGTCCATGAGATGCTGAACGACATCTATAACAAGCGCATCATCGAGCTGGCCGGTAATATTCCGCGCCTCGGCCGCCTGCCCTCGCCCGACGCCAGCGCCACTGCGCATTCCAAATTGTGCGGTTCCACGGTGAAGATCGACCTCGCCATGGATGGCGATGTGGTCACCGATTTCGCCCATGACGTGAAGGCCTGCGCGCTCGGCCAGGCGTCCTCCTCGATCATGGCGCGACACGTGGTCGGCTCCACGGCCGGCGAGCTCCGCGCGCTGCGTGAGACCGTCCGGAAAATGCTGAAGGAAAACGGAGCGCCGCCGACCGATGGGAAATGGGCCGATATCGCCGCCCTGGAACCCGTGCGCGACTACAAGGCGCGGCACGCCTCGACACTGCTGACCTTCGACGCGGTGGTCGATGCCATCGGGCAGATCGAGGCAAAATCCGGCAAGACGGAAAACGCGCCGGCCTGATCTACACCGATATTATCTGGACGGCGCCGTAACCGCGCCTCCGGTAGGGGTCTGGATTTCCGCGGTCTTGGTCGTCGAGACCGTCGATGCCACCGGCTGCTTCTGGTGCTCCTCGCCGCTGATGAAGCGATCCTGGATCATCTTCGGCGCCAGCGAGGCCACAGGGGTCGCTTCCGGCGCGCGCTCCTGCGGCAGCACGTCATCGACCTGATAGGTCGTGACAAGGTTGGAAAGCTTCAGCTCATCCGTCGTCAGGCGGTGCAGATCTTCCCACGGCGGAACACTGAGCGAGAGCGAGAGCAGGTCTCCGGAGCCCCCCATTTCCACCGTATATTTGGCGAGACGGCCAACATCGCGCTGCACGATCATCAGGTCCTGCGCCGTATAGTTCGCCGCCTTCGGATCGTCGGCGCGGTCGCCCATCCAGATCTGGTGCACGCGGACATGCGCCTCGTCGGGCACATAGCGTGTCTTGCCTGACAGCAGCAGGAAGACGCACATGGATTCGCAATAGGCCTGCGGCAGCACCGCCGGCTTCATCACGCCCGACGACGACTGCAACTCGATCGAGGACCCCACCGTGGTGCGCAGACCCAGCTTGCGCCAGCGGCGGCCGATCGCGATGGCGTCATTGACGGAGCCACCGGAGGAATCCAGCACGACGGTGGCGCCACCGAGATCGTGGCTGCTGGCGAATTCGTCGAAATCCTTCGGTGTATCGCCGGTCACGATGCCGACGGCGGTGAACCAGCCACGGCAATTCGGCTCGCAGGCCACCCACGTGAAGCGCATCGGCAGTTTGCGTTCTTCGAGGACGGCGGCGGAAGCGACGGTAGCCGAGAATGCGCCCGCGAAGCCCGGCAGTGCGATGCAAACGGCAATCGCGCGCAGCAGCGCCGACCCATTCGAACGAAACGACCGCATCGAGCTCAACCCGGTTCCTTTCCCGCGCTCACATGGGAGCTGGCAACTGAGCAATGGCTACATCGAACGCTCATGATTCCGTCACATGCGCGTTGTCAAAACCTATCCTGCGCGCGCCCCACGTCCAGTTACTTTTGCTGCACCGCATGCGATAAACTGGCAGGTGTGACCCCAGTGCATAAGCGCTACGGTTCCCTGCACTGAAACCCGGCAAACCCTGACCGATCCGATAGCAAGCAGATCATGGACCACCCATCCGCGTGCCCGCAGTGCATCGGTATCATCCGACGGAGCCCACGGAACCTTGGCCGCGGTGCAATCTGGCTCTACCGCCACACCTTTTCGCCTCTGGTCGGCTTCAACTGCCGTCACATTCCGTCATGTTCGGTCTATGGCGACGAGGCGATCGAGCGCTATGGCCTCTGGGCCGGCGGCTGGATGACATTGGCCCGTCTGCTGCGCTGCCAGCCCTGGGGAACCTCGGGGATCGACAATGTGACGGCAACGGCGCCTCCCCACGCGCGCTGGTATCTGCCCTGGCGGTATGCGCGCTGGCGCGGCGTCAATGACGCAAGCGGCTGAGGCCGTCAGACCGCTGCGGATTTGGCAAAACGCCGGCTCCACAAAATTGCCGACAGGGCGGCGGCGAGAAACGCCATCGCGGCAAAGCCCGACGCATGGAAGAAACCGCCGGCGAACAGCAGTCCGCCGATGCCCGATCCGACGGCCTGACCGACATAGAGCATCGAGGTGTTGAGCGACACGGCCGCGGCTCCCGCAGCCGGCGCAGCCATGATCAGACGCACCTGCTGCATCGACGTGATGGCGCCGAAGCCGAGACCCCAGATCGCGACGCCAAACGCCATCACGGCGAGATGGCCGGCACCGAAGGTCCACACCGACATCCCCGCCAGCACGAGTGAGGTCGAGAGGATGGAGGTTCGCAGCGGCCCCCAATGATCGACGATGCGCGTCGCCGTCATGATGCCGAGGAAGCCGCACACGCCGTAGATCGCGAACACGGAAGCCGCCGCGTCATGCCCCGCTCCGGCGAGACGTTCGAGCAGCGGCGCCATGAAGGTGAAGATCGAGAACTGCCCGGCTATCTGCAGGGTGGTGATCGAGAGCAGCAGCAACACGAGCCGGTTGCGCGCCAGCGCCGACCATGTGGACAGATCGACCGGCGCGCCGAACAAGCCGCGTGGAATCCGCCACACCAGCAGCGCAAGGCTGATACAGCTCATCACGCCGACGACCCCATACACTTCGCGCCAGCCAAACCGGCTCGCGATGAAGGTCACGAGCGGCAGACCGACGGCCGCGGCGAGCGTCCAGCCGAGAAAAACGTAAGCGACGCTGCTCGCGCGCTTTTCGGGTGGCATCAGCATGCCGACAACCCCGGCCGCCTGCGGCGTATAAGGCGCGGCAGCGATGCACATCACGAGGCGTATCGCCAGCAGGACGGCGTAATTCGGCGCAAAGGCCGAGGCGAGATTGCACGCCGCGACCACCACGATCACGCCGATCAGCATGTGCCGGCGCTCGACGCGGCTGGTCAGCCAGGACATCAGCGGCGAGCAGATGCACAGCATCACCGCGCCGAACGTGATGAGAAGTCCCGCTTCCCGGATCGTGACGCCAAGCCCGGCCGACAACTCGCCAAGCATCGCCGTCGGCCCCAGCAATCCGATGCCGGTGACGAAATTGCCGATCATGAGTGCGGTGGGGGCGAAGGGGCGAGGTTGGGACAAGGTGCGGTATTTTAGTGATGCAACGGTGACCGCGTCAAACCATGCCAGCCCCCTGCCGTCGCGGTGTTGCATCACCCGAATCGCCTGCTATACCGCTGTTCCCGCTTACCTGCGCCCGTGTGCAGGAGTGAGCCACAGGAGAACGATATGTCCGAGAAAGATACGCCTGCGTCCGGATTCAAATTCGGCCTCGCCAACCTTACCCCCGCCGACCAGAACAATGTGAACCTCACCTTCCCGGACGGCGCCGTGCGCCAGTATCCGAAGGGCACAACCGGCTTCGACATCGCCAAGGGCATCTCGCCCTCGCTCGCCAAGCGCACCGTCGCCATGGCGCTGGACGGCGTGGTAAGCGACCTCAACGATCCCATCACCGCCGATGCCAAGCTCGAGCTGATCAACCGCGAGGATCCCCGCGCGCTGGAGCTGATCCGGCACGATTGCGCGCATGTGCTCGCCGAAGCCGTGCAGACGCTGTGGCCCTCGACCCAGGTGACCATCGGTCCCGTGATCGAGAACGGTTTCTACTACGACTTCTACCGCGAGGAGCCGTTCACGCCGGAGGACTTCGCCGCCATCGAGAAGAAGATGCGCGAGCTGATCCAGCGCGACAAACCCTTCACCAAGGAAGTATGGGACCGCGAAAAGACCAAGCAGGTGTTCCGCGACAAGGGCGAGGCCTTCAAGGTCGAGCTGGTCGATGCCATTCCCGGCAACGAGCCGATCAAGATCTATTACCAGGGCGACTGGTTCGACTTGTGCCGCGGTCCGCACATGACCTCGACGGGCAAGATCGGCAACGCCTTCAAGCTGATGAAGGTTGCCGGTGCCTATTGGCGCGGCGACAGCAACAATCCGATGCTGACGCGCATCTACGGCACCGCCTTCGCCAAGCAGGAAGGCCTCGACGCCTATCTCAAACAGATCGAGGAAGCGGAGAAGCGCGACCACCGCAAGCTCGGCCGCGAGCTCGACCTCTTCCACTTCCAGGAGGAAGGCCCGGGCGTCGTGTTCTGGCATCCGAAGGGCTGGACCATCTTCCAGGCGCTGATCGCCTATATGCGCCGCCGCCTCGCCGGCGACTATGACGAGGTGAACGCGCCGCAGATCCTCGACAAGGGACTGTGGGAGACCTCGGGCCATTGGGGCTGGTATCGCGAAAACATGTTCGCGGCACAGTCCGCCGGCGACGAGGCCGAGGACAAGCGCTGGTTCGCGCTGAAGCCGATGAACTGTCCCGGCCATGTGCAGATCTTCAAGCACGGGCTGAAGAGCTATCGCGACCTGCCGCTGCGTCTCGCCGAATTCGGTGTGGTGCATCGCTATGAAGCGTCGGGCGCCATGCACGGTCTGATGCGCGTGCGCGGCTTCACCCAGGACGACGCCCATGTGTTCTGCACCGAGCAACAGCTCGCCGAGGAATGCCTGAAGATCAACGACCTGATCCTGTCGACCTATACCGACTTCGACTTCGGCGACATCGTGGTGAAGCTCTCCACCCGTCCGGAGAAGCGCGTCGGCACCGACGAGATGTGGGATCACGCCGAGCGCGTGATGGCCACGGTGCTCTCGACCATCGAGGCGCAGTCGGGCGGTCGCATCAAGACCGAGATATCGCCGGGCGAAGGCGCGTTCTACGGGCCGAAGTTCGAATATGTGCTGCGCGACGCCATCGGCCGCGACTGGCAATGCGGCACCACGCAGGTGGACTTCAACCTGCCGGAACGCTTTGGCGCGTTCTATATCGATGCCGACGGATCGAAGAAGGCGCCTGTCATGGTGCATCGTGCGATCTGCGGCTCGATGGAGCGCTTCATCGGCATCCTGATCGAGCACTATGCCGGCAACTTCCCGCTCTGGCTGGCGCCGACGCAGGTGATGGTCACCACCATCACCTCGGAAGGCGACGAATACGCCAAGGTGGTCGCCGCCGCGGCCCGCAAGGCCGGCCTCCGCGTCGAGATCGACCTCCGCAACGAGAAGATCAACTACAAGGTCCGTGAGCACTCGCTGGCCAAGATCCCCGCGCTTCTCGTGGTCGGCAAGAAGGAAGCCGAGACCCACTCGGTCTCGGTCCGCCGCCTCGGCAGCGAGGGCCAGAAGGTGATGTCCACCGAGGAAGCCATCGCTGCATTGGTGGATGAAGCCACCCCGCCGGACGTGAAGCGCGCAAGAGCGAGCTAATAACGACCTCGTCATGGCGAGCCCCGACGAATTACGTAGCAGTTCGTTCGGGCGAAGCAGTCCAGTTCTTCCTTGTAAGTTGCTGGATTGCTTCGTCGCTATGTTCCTCGCAGGGACGACTGATGGAGCCGAGCCATGAGTGACGATGATGAGATCGAGATCGAAGCCTATCCGCTGCGGTCTTATCAGCTGATTCCGGACCCCAATCGTCCGGACGTGGTGGCGCTGGCTTTGGAGACCGAGCAAGGCCACAGCCTGTATCTCGCGTCGCGCGAGGTGCTGGAGGATCTCGGGCGCGATCTGCTGGATCGCGCCGCGAAGATGCCCGAACGAAAGAGGACCTGATTTGCGGGCGCCAGATCACGCAATTGCGCGCTCACAATCGGTCTAAAAGCCGACCGCACGCCTCGTGAGATGCGGTTGCGTGTGCTAAGCGGCCCTGATCGCTTCATGTGAGACTTTGCCGTGGCCGACACCATCGAATTTCTGAAGACCCGCCGTTCCGTCAAGCCGCGCGAGATGCAGGGCAAGGGCCCCTCTCCCTCCGAGCTCGACACCATCCTGACCATCGGCGCACGGGTGCCGGATCATGGCAAACTGGCGCCCTGGCGCTTCATCGTGTTCGAGGGCGATGCCCGCAAACGCGCAGGAAATGTGATCGCCGCCGTGTTCGCCCGCAAGAATCCGGATGCGCCACATGAGACGGTTGAAGCGGAGAAACAGCGTCTCACCGAGGCGCCGCTGGTGATTGCGGTGGTGTCCTCGCTCAAGCAGCACCCGAAAGTGCCTGCCTGGGAGCAGGAACTGTCTGCCGGCGCGAGCTGCATGAACATCGTCGCCGCCGCAACCGCGCTCGGCTATGGCGCCAACTGGCTCACGGGCTGGTACGCTTTCGATCGCGATGTGCTGGCGGGCCTCGGTCTCGCCGCCGAGGAGAAACTGGCCGGCTTCATCCATATCGGCGGCAAGCCGGATCGCGTGATCGAGGACCGGCCGCGGCCGGAGCTGAAGGATCTGGTGACGCGGTTTTGATGCGCAGCCGTAGGGCGGATGAGCGCAGCGTAATCCGCCGCGGAGTTTCAGCAATGACCTCGGCGGGCGGATTACGCTTCGCTCATCCGCCCTACAGATACGACTCTCACGCTGCCTGTGTCGCGCAGGAGCCGAACTTCTCGAGCAGTGCGCCAAGTTCGGCCGCCGGCTTCGCGGCGCTGAACAGATAGCCCTGCACTTCGTTGCAGCCCTCGGCGCGCAGCCGTTCGAGCTGCTCCATCGTCTCGACGCCTTCGGCCGTCGTGGTGATGTTCAGGCTGCGGCCAAGACCCGAGATCGCGCGCACGATCGCCATGCAGTCCGGCCGCTCGACCAGATCCTTCACGAAAGAACGGTCGATCTTGATCTTGTCGAACGGGAAGCTACGGAGATAGCTCAGCGACGAATAGCCGGTGCCGAAATCGTCCATCGAGATGCGAACGCCGAGCGCACGAAGCTGATGCAGCGTGGCAATATTGGTTTCGGTCTCGGCAAGGAACACCGACTCTGTGATTTCCAGTTCCAGCCGATGCGGCGAGAGACCCGAATAGGCCAGCGCCGCAACGACGACCTGGACGAGATTGCGGCTGCGGAACTGCACCGGCGAGAGATTGACGGCAATCTTCACATCGTCTGGCCATTTGGCAGCTTCGGCGCAGGCACTGCGCAGCACCCATTCGCCGAGCGTCACGATCAGGCCGATATCCTCGGCGACGGGAATGAAGTCGGCTGGCGAGATCATGCCCTTATCGGGATGCTTCCAGCGCAGCAGGGCTTCGAAGCCGACAATGCGATCGGCGTCGATGTCCACCAATGGCTGATAGTGTAGTTCGAAGTCGCCGTCCGCGTAAGCGCTGCGCAGGTCGAGTTCCATGTCGCGGCGCTTCTGCGCCTGACGATCCATCTCGCGCTCGAAGAAATGATGCACATTGCCGCCTTCGGCCTTGGCGCGATACAGCGCCATATCGGCATTGCGCATCAGCTCCTCGCTCGTCGTGCCGTCGCCCGGCGACAGCGCGATGCCGATGCTGGCGCCGATGACAACTTCGAGATCGTCGCCCATATCGTACGGAGCGCTAACCGCCTGAATCAACCGAGCTGCAAATTCATTGACCTCGTTCAAGGTCACATCGGACGTCAGCACGACGGCAAATTCGTCGCCGCCAAGGCGGGCAACGAGATTGTTGCCACGGACTTCGCCGCGCATGCGTTCGGCGACCTGCTTGAGGAGGCGATCGCCGGTCGGATGACCGAAGGAGTCATTGACGTTCTTGAACAGGTCGAGATCGATACACAGCACCGCGACATGGCGATCGGGATCGTGATGATCCAACGCCTGCGCGAGACGTTCCTGATAGAAGACACGGTTGGGAAGATCGGTGAGCGCATCGTGATGCGCCATATGTGCGACTCGCGCTTCGGCCTTGCGTCGCTCGGTGATGTCCACGATCGCGACGAGAAAGCCCTCGCGATCGTCGAACACGACACGGCGGCCATAGGTCAGAACCTGAATCTCGGTTCCGTCGGCCTTGATGTGGCGCCAGTTCCGATCGGATTGATAGCTGTCGCCATGCTGCGTCAGCGCACGCGTATGTGCCTCCCATTCGTCGCGGGGCCAGATCTCCCTCAACCCCATGCGCAGGAAAGCTTCCCGTTCATAGCCGTAATGCGCGATAGCAGCATCGTTGACGCTGAGAAAGCGCATGGTCTCGGCCTCGAACACCCACATGGGCATCGGATTTCCGTCGAACAGCAATCTGAACGAAGCATCGCGCCGCTTGATTTCCGTGATGTCGGAAACGGTCAGCGACACCAGATCGCCGAAGGCGGTGGCGGTGAGACGCAGATTGCGTTCGTCGCTATCGATCTCGAGACGGCCGCTGGCTTCCGAGCCGTTCGTCTTCTCGGCGATCATCGACAGCAACCAGCGCGTGACATCGGGCAGACACAGCGCGTGGCCGCCCTCGCTCAGCCTGCGCCATTGCAGATCGGGTGCCGCGACTTTCAGGAGACGGGCTGCGCCTTGATTATGATGCACAATCTGGAAATCGAAGGCGCGGTTGGCCGAATTCCGGATTGCCGCGAGCGAGACGATGCCCTCGTCGGTGGAAGAGAAGATCGCATCCACCAGATTGTAGCGCGGCCCCTGTTCGTTGATATAGGCGCCCACAAGCCTGATGCCCCAACGCGACGCGGTCGGCAGCGCCAGAATGTCGTAGGTCTGGACGAGGCCATCGCGCACGCAATGCGTCGAAGCGAGATGCGGCCGTCCCGTCTGCAGCGCGCAATTGGCCGCCTCGGTCAATGCCCTTGCGCAATCCGGCGGCACGACATCGAGCGGAATGTCCCAACGCTCGTCGCCCAGCCATTGCTGGACATAGCGCCCGCTGCGGGAGATTTCGTAGCCGTCGCCCCGGGATTTCAGCAGCACGATGTGATCCGCCATACGGCCGAGGCTGCCGAGCATCACCTCTTCGTAGCCGGGAAGCATCTGGCCCGGCCGCACGGCCGCCTGCCACTTGCGTTGCAACGCTGGGATATCGTCGAAAACTTTGACGTCCGTACTGGCAGACAACTTCTCGGCCGCGATCACGACACATCCTTGCGAAACTTGTAGCGGTATCCGCTATTCAAGGGCTGCTGCTTAATGCCGTGTAAATGTTTCGCGGTTGGAGGCTGCGACGCAGTCATGCCACGACGGAAACTCGCGCGATGGTTAGTCCGCGATTCACAACAATGACAGTGGAATGACAGTTCACTCGCATTCGATGCGAATGCGCGGATATCGCAGCAACCAGGACATAGACTCACCGGAGGAGCCGCGCAGCGGCGTCTCGAAGGATGGCCGCGCACTCTGAGCCAAGCTAGCTCATGGTTCGAGATGGCGCTGTCAGCGGCGTAATTGCGCCGCTAGGCCTCCTCAGACTGAACGCAACTGCGTTCAGGCTGAAGGGCCTCACGCCTTACGAATACACCTGCAAATGCAGGACGTCCCGGCTATAACGATTCAGGCTCAATCCGCTCCAGCAAATGCCGGGACTAAACAGCTAGCGCGCGATCACTTCGATTTCACCATCGACGCCGTTGACGACGTTGAACGGCTTCTCGAATACCTTGCCCTCGTTCTTGGCGATGGCACGATACTCGCCTTCAGCCAGCGTCACCTTTGGAAAGGCGCCGATGGATTCCTTGATGACATCGCCGGCCGGTGTGATCACGGACCATGCGGTATTGGCGAGCGCCTCGCCTCCCTTGTCGCTCACCAGCTTCATGGTGATGACAGCGGCGCGGTGCGTGACGGTGACATCGGTAAGCTTGCTCGCCTGCACGCGGATGTCCGAACGCACCACCGAATTGGCATCGCCGTAATTGGAGACGATATAGTAGGTCCCTTCCGGCATCATCACGACGTCGCCGGCAGCGACATTCGGCAGCAGCGGTGAGCGCTCGCCACCGTCGAACTGGCTGCCTTTGTAGATCGCAAAAGAGATCTGGTTAGATGGGATCTTGCTGGAGCCGACGCGTCCTTCGATACGCAGTCCGCCGGCCGGAAGCAGAAAGGCCTCGCGATCGACATCGGACTTGATGGTGACGGGCCTGACAGCACTGACGAGGCCAAGCGCCACATGCACCACGTAGCTGCCGGGCGGCAACGGGATGTTCGGGGTTGCGGTGCGGTCTTCCCGCAGCAGTTTGAAGGACCCCGTCTCGTCCGGGCGATCCGAGTAAACACGCCAGACCAGTCCGCCATTGATGGACGGCAGATCCTTGCCGTAGCGCGCGCTGAGGGCCAGCGTGCCTTGAGGAGGCGCGACCGGCGTCTGCACGGGCGACGGCGCCGGGGGCGCGACATTGGCGACGGGGGGCTGCAGCAGAGGAGCGGGCAGCGCAGGCGCCGCCGCGGGCCCGGAAGGCGGGGCCAGACTGATGGCCGGGCCCGAAGGTATGTCCGGAATATTCGCGGGTGGAATCGGGGCCGGACGGTCGCTGAAAAACTGCGCGGCGGCGGGACTGAAAAACATGACTCCATGCGTCAGCACGAGCGCTAGCGCCAAAGCCAGCCGCCCGCCCCGGCCGGATATGTGCAAATCAGGACCCCACGTCGTCATTGACATGCTTTTCAACGAAAACACGGCAAATTCAAGCCTTGACGAAGATACCGCGACGTTCGGGCCAAACCGCCCACGGCCCGCGGCAGCCTCCATGCGAATAGTCCTCCGGGCGTCGATATGCAGTCATATTCGGGGCCTAAGTGTCGGATACATCGCGTAAATGATGAACGGTCGATCGTCTGGCATGATGGCGTCGTTACGCCTAGAATGGCTGGGAACGTTGGGAGTTTTCGTGTGCTGGAGTTACTGATGGGGCGCAGCCAGAACGGCGCGAGCGGCCGCGACAAACCGGGTCTCGGCAGCGTTCGCCGACCGGTGGTCGGGCTGGCGCTCGGCGGCGGCGCTGCCCGCGGATTCGCCCATATCGGCGTGCTGCGCACGCTTCTCGCGCATGGCATCGTTCCCAACGTCGTGGTCGGCACGTCTATCGGCGCCGTGGTCGGCGGCTGCTATGCCACCGGCCACCTCGATACGCTCGAAGAATGGGCGCGCGGACTGCAGCCACGTAACATTTTCGGCTATCTCGATATCCGTCTGAACGGATCCGGCCTGATCGGCGGCAACAAGCTGGCCGCCCAGCTCGAAGCCTCCATCGGCGCGCAGCTGATCGAGGATCTGCCGGTGAAATTCGCCACCGTAGCCACGGAAGTGCGCACGGGGCATGAAATCTGGCTTACACACGGTCGTGTGGTGGACGCCATGCGCGCCTCATACGCCCTGCCCGGTATTTTCTCCCCCATCCTGGTCGGCGATCGCTGGCTGGTGGACGGTGCCCTGGTCAATCCGGTTCCCGTCTCCGCGGCCCGTGCGCTCGGCGCCGAAATCGTCATCGCCGTCAATCTCAGCAACGACGTGTTCGGCCATTCGATCACGATCTTCGACCATGGCAGCAGCGCCGAGCCGGCTGAGCCAGCGGTCGAACCGGAAGTGCCGGTGAAGCCGAAGCGCAGCTTCACCAGCTTCTTCTCGGCCGAACGCACCGTGAAACGTGAATTCTTCGGCAGCAGCGAGCGCCCTGGCATCTCCACCGTGATGATCGATGCCTTCAACATCATGCAGGATCGGATCACCCGCGCCCGGCTTGCGGGCGATCCGCCCGACATGCATATCGCGCCGCGCGTCGGCCAGTTCGGCCTGTTCGATTTTCATCGCGCCGACGACATGATCAAACATGGCTCCCGCGCGACCGAGCGGGCCATCGAAGGCATCCAGGAAGCCATCGAGATGCTGGTCCCCGAAGCAGCCAGATCGCCTGCGCCGCCCGTGGCGCAGAAAAAACCGGCTGCTTCGCAGGAGCAGTGATCCCGAACGCGACGGCTCAAGCCGTCCCGATATATTCGCGCAGCGCCTCCTGCTCGTGCTCGTATTCGCTGACGCGCGACTTGACGACGTCGCCGATCGAGATCAGCCCGACCACACGGCCACCATCGAGCACCGGCAGATGGCGGAACTTGCCGTTGGTCATCCGCTCCATGATCCAACCTACCGTATCGGACGGCGAACAGGTCACGACCTTGCGTGTCATCACGGTCCCGACGTCCTCCTCCAGCGCACCGGCACCGCGCTCTGCGATGACGCGCACGATGTCGCGCTCGGAAAAGATGCCTTCGATCTGTTGCTTCGTCATCACCAGAACGACGCCAATCTTCCGCTCGGCGAGCAGCTTGACCACCGAGGATACTTTTTCGCTCGGCGCGACGCTGACGATGTGATGACCTTTACCGTCGAGAATTGCACTAACCAGCATTTGTTTGCCTCCTCACTGACCAGGCGCTTCAAATGAGCACGGTCTTTCGTTCTTGTTCCCAACAAGCGGGTACGGAGGTGGAGCTCGATGGTCGTGCAGATAGGTGATCGAGCCGAACCACCGCTCACGCAGAACGGATTCGGCCTCGGGAGCCGAACCAGCCGGCATGAGTCACCTGTCTAATTTGTAATGATGGGGGAAGTGCACCGCACCCGCAAGATGCGAGGGCGCGTCTAGCGCAAATCCGGCATGTCCGTCGGGGATGGCTCGCGATCGGCGCGTTGCACCCGCGCGATGGGATCGAACAGCGAGAACAGCAGCAGACCGGCGAAAAAGCCGCCGATATGCGCCTGCCATGCAACGGTCGCGCCCTCGCTGCCGACCGCAATCGAACCCATCCCGAAAATAATGTTAACGCCGAACCATACGGCGAGAAAGCCGATCACGCGTGGATCGCGCAGAGCTTGGAAGAGCGGCAGCGCCGGTACGCGCGCCGCCTGGTCGGCATCACCGCGGTTGAACGACAGGAAGCTGCCGCGCACGAACGCAAAGCGGATCGCCGCCGCCATCGCACCGGAGACCGAGGCCGAGGCGCCGATCATGGGCGCAAGTTCGTGCTCGTGGGTGACCAGATGCGCAGCCGCGCCGGCTATCGCCGTCATCGCCATGAACAGGAAGAACCGCACCGCGCCGAAGCGTCGTGCCAGTGCGCTGCCGAACGGCAGCAGCCACAAAATGTTGAAGCCGATATGGCTGAGATTGGCGTGCAGCAGCGAATAGGTGACGAACGTCCAGATCTCCGCCCCGGTCCCGCCCGGGAACGGCATCGACAGCAATGTCTGGTCGTAACGCTTGGGGATGAAGCCGAACAGCTCGATGGTCCAGTATTCCAGATCCACCGGCAGCAGGGCGCGAACGATATGGATGGCCGCGAGCAACCCGATATAGGCCGTCAGCGCGCCCGGCAGGGTCAGGATCGGTTCGCGCGGGGGATTGTCCGATGGGTCCAAGGCGGCAACGGTGGGTAACGGCTCTCGCGAGCGACGCTCCAGATAGGCGGGTTTTGTGCCGCGATGCAAGATGGGGGCATCAACATCCGCCGCCCCATCCGGGCCGCGTCGCGATCAGTTCGAGAACCTGTCATTTCGCCATTTCGACGATTTGACAATTTCGCCAGACCCCGGATCCACCCGCACCTCAACTTCGGCGCCGTTGCGGTCGAAGCCCTCGATCTCCCAGCAGCCCTTGCTGCGCTTGGCCTTCTTGACCGAATAACCCAAGGCTTCGGCCTTTTCGATCGCCCTCTCGATCGAAAAGCCTTGTCCAGCTGCAGCCGACTTGCAGGCGACGTCATCGGCGTGGGCGATGTCTACAGCGAGGCCAAGCGAGGCGGCGATCAAAGCGACGGCAGCGTATTTCATGACAATTCCCTTGTGATGTGTTGTGGCACCGTGATGCCACATGGCGGCCGACGGCTTCCTGACACGACCTGTCAGGGAGCCGTCAGCGAGCCATCGGTAGGATCGGGCCACGTTCAACCCATCGGAGGTGTCCCATGTTGCCTGCCATGTTCCTGATTGCCATCACCCTGCCATTGATGGCTGCGGTGGAATTGCGTCTCGACACTTTCGTGATCCTGATGATTCTGGTCTGCGCGGCAGCCGGCTTGACGGCACCGGCCGGCAGAGGTCACGTTGCAGCCAACGCACGCCGGCCAATGGATGCGTCAAACGATCTTGCCAGCGAGACCGATGACACACCACTCAAGAAAACGGCAACGCACATCCGCGAGTCCGCGCTGGCTAGATGAACCACGAGCTTCCCCGGAGCACGCGATGACGATGCGCGCCAGCGTAATCACCCGCAACGGCATATTGATCGGCACCGTACTCGGCGCTCTGATCGCCGGCAGCGTCACGATGCCAAGTGCAATTGCCAAAGATGACAAGTCCGATTGCAAGCGCGCGCAGGACTGTGCCTTGCAGGCACTGAGGAGCGGTGAGATTCGCCCGTTGAACGACGTGCTGGCAATAGCCCGCGACAAACTGCCGGGCGAGATCATCAAGATCGAACTCGATCGCGACGATGGAATCTGGGTCTATGAGATCAAGGTGCTCACCGAATCCGGCAAACGCCGCGAGATCGAAATCAATGCGCAGACCCTCGCGGTCATCAAGATCGACTGAACCATGCGCATTCTGGTGGTAGAGGACGAGCCACGCATCGCAGCAGACATTCGCGGCGGACTGGAAGCTGCGAATTATGTAGTGGAAACGGTCGCCGACGGCAACGAAGCCTGGTTCAAGGGCGAGACGGAAGATTACGATGCCATCGTACTCGATCTCGGCTTGCCCAAACTCGATGGGCTCACCGTACTGCGCCGGCTGCGCGAGGCTGGGATCGCGACACCGGTGCTGGTGCTCACCGCACGCGACGGCTGGCGCGACAAGGTGGAAGGCATCGATGCCGGCGCCGACGACTATCTGGCAAAGCCGTTCCAGATGGAAGAACTGCTGGCAAGGTTGCGCGCGATCACCCGTCGTGCGGCCGGACAAGCTTCGTCCTTGATCAAGGCCGGCCTGCTCGAACTCGACACACGCTCACAAACCGCGACCATCGATGGCCGTTCGCTCGCACTCACGGCGATGGAATATCGCCTGCTCGCTTATCTGCTTCTGCATCGCGGACGCACGATGTCGCAAGGCGAATTGCTCGAACACATTCATGCCGGAGATACCGATCGGGACATCAACGCCGTCGAAGCCATCGTCGCGCGGCTGCGCAAAAAGCTGGGCATTCCCCTGATCGAAACCCATCGCGGTCGCGGCTATTGTATTCCGGCGGAGCCATCGTGAACCCGCGCTCGCTTCTGTTCCGGCTGAGCTGCGCGGCTGCGCTTGCGATCGCCATCGCACTCAGCCTCGCCGCATTCGGGCTTCGAACCATCTTCAATCAGGAGATCGAACGCCGCGCCGCGGCGGAACTCGGTCAGATCGTCGTGGCGCTTGCAGCACAGGTGAAGGTCGACGCGAGCGGGGTGCCCTCGCTGGAAGCGCCGATGTCCGATCCACGTTTCGAGAAGCCCTATGGCGGCCTCTATTGGCAGATCAGTCATGGTGAAAACCGCGCGCGCTCACGCTCGCTCTGGGACTACTCGCTCACCGTCCCGGAAGCGCAGCACGTGGATGCGCGCTGGACCACCGATCTCGCCGGCCCCGATCATGCCAGGCTGCTGGCCGTCGTGCAGACCATCACGGTGACATCCCCATCCGGACCGGATGCCCGCCTGCAGATCGTCGCCGCATTGGACAGAACTGATCTCGCTGCCTCCCAGCAATATCTGTTCAGACTGCTGGCATTGTCTCTGAGCGCGCTTGGCTTCATCCTCATCGTCGCGATGTCGATCTTCATCCGCCTCGCTTTGCGTCCGTTCGACGAACTGCGGAGCGGACTACGGCGCATTCATGCCGGCAGCAGCCGCACGCTCGGTGGCCGTTTCCCGGAAGAAGTGCAGCCGGTGGTCAACGATCTCAACCGGCTGATCGACTTTCAGGATGCCGCATTGGAGCGCGCAAGAACGCACGCAGCCGATCTTGCCCATGGATTGAAAACGCCGTTGGCGGTTCTTGGCGCTGTTGCCAGGCAGGCGCGACACGACGATCGCAGCGAGCTTGCAGATCCCATCGACGAGCAGATCTTGCTGATGGGCAAGCAAGTCGATCGCGTGCTGGCACGGGCGCGAGCCGGTGTCTCGGCCGCATTGAGTCGCGGCGCCATCCCGGTCGGGCCCGTCGCCGACAAGATCGTTCGTGCGTTGCGGCGCCTGCCCGACGATCGCGGTCTGCAATGGGATTGCGCCATCGCTGGCGAAGCCCACTTTCCCGGCGACGAAGGCGACCTCACCGAAATTCTGGCTAATCTGCTCGACAACGCCCGCAAATGGGCAGCGACACGCGTACAGCTCACCGTGACGCAGAACAGCAATCATACCGTACTGCGAGTGGACGACGATGGCCCCGGTCTGCGTGCCGAACAAATGAAACAGATCGGGCGCGGACTGCGTTGGGACGAGAGCCTCCCCGGCACCGGCTTCGGTCTCGCCATCACGCGCGATCTTGCCGAGGCCTATGGCGGACGGATGGAACTGGAACGATCGCCGCTCGGCGGGCTGAGTGTCGCCGTGATCGTGCCTCAGCCGGCCTGACAGCGATCATGTGAAACAAAAAGGGAGAGCCTCTGAGAAAGGCCCTCCCTGGTCTGATCGATCTTCCCGCGCCGGGCGACGTACCATCAGCCAAAAGGCCGACACCCCCACCCCTCCCCGCGCGGTGACCGTCTTGTTTGACGACAACCCTGTGCAAGCGCACGGATCGGACTGCTGGAGACAACCCGCTCCGCTCTGGAGTGAGAGCAGGATACCCGTTGTCCCCCGGCGCGCAAGAATATGGTGAAGATAACGTTAACACCGCAAAGCCGAACCGACTCAGTGGAAAACGCGGTTTCGGCATGGACGCTGCAATGACCTGTCTGCACAACATATAGCGGTCAGCAATGGATGGATTCGGGACAGATTTGTCCCTGATCGCCAGCTTACCGGTCAGGATCAGCGCGCATGAAACATCCTTCGAACCGGAAGTTTTTCGCCTATTGGGACGAAAAGCGCGGTTATGCGCGTGCACCCGATCGCAGCGAGATCGAGCCCGGCCCGATGCGCGAGCTGCTCGGTGACATTTTCGTGCTCGGCTACGACAAGGCCGCCGATTTTCCGTTCCGGGTCGCCGGTACCAGAGTTTGTGCCCTGCTCGGCCGCGATCTGAAGAACAAGCCGTTTCCGGAGCTCTTCACCCTTGCCGGCCGCGGCGAGATCGAGGAGATCATCACCGTCGTCTCCGAGGAATTGCTGGTTGCCGTAGCGGGCATCGCGGCCCATACTGAATTCGGCGACAAGGCTCATCTGGAATTGCTGTTACTGCCCTTTGCGGCACGCGCTCATACGCCCATCAGCCTCACCGGCCTCCTGGCGCCCATGACGCCGTTCAACGGACGCCTCGGGCCGATGCAAGTCACGTCCTATCGTTATCTCGCGCATCAGCCGCAGCGCTTTGTACCGCGCGTGATGCGCAAGCTGCAGGCTGCCCGCGGCCTGATGGTGTATGAAGGCGTCAGCTGACGATATCCGCGCGCGACTTCAGTCCGGCTCTGTCCCAAACGGTCGCGCAAAAGGGGTATATGTAACGCCGCGTTAACCTTGAACGCCTTACGGTCGGTACGAACTTCTCCGCAGGACCGGCCTGACACTGATGGCGCTCGCCCAGACCAAATCGATTCTTCCTTCCGCAGAAGAACGGCGACGTTTCCAGCGCGTAAAGGTCCATTTGCTCGGCCGCTACATGCTGCCGGATCGCCGCGAATTCCCATGCCAGGTTATCAATATGTCCCCCGGCGGCCTGGCCCTGCTCGGCCCAGGCATCGGTCAGGTCGGCGACCGTGTCATTGCCTATCTCGACCATATCGGTCGCGTCGAAGGTAAAATCACACGCATTATCGACAATGGTTTTGCGATGACCGTGGGTGCTACGCCGCGCAAGCGCGACAAGCTGGCCGCGCAGCTCACCTGGCTCGCCAACCGCGACATCCTCAATCTACCAGAAGACCGTCGCCACGATCGTATCGTACCGCGCAATCCGATTGCAGTTCTCACTCTCGAGGATGGCATCCAGATGAATGGCCGCATCATCGACCTGTCGCTGTCAGGCGCGGCCATCGCGGCGGAGAAGCGTCCGCCGGTCAATGCGCAGGTGATGCTCGGTCGCATCCCCTCGCGCGTGGTTCGTCACCTTGACGACGGCTTTGCGCTGGAATTCGCGCATGAGCAGTCGCCGGAGACGTTGGAAGACAGCGTCAACGCACGGTAAACGCGACCGTGTGCAAGTCGCGATTTTGAAGCGTTGCGAGTGCGCTATTTGCAGCAACAGATACCACGTGAGCTGCGACAGGTTAATCCGTGCGGTTAACGCGCAAGATGCTGTACGCAAGCAGCTCCTGATCTTTCAGGACTTCGACGATTAACGCACAAAATTCGATTCAAACCGGATTGCATCGAATTTGAATCAATCTCGCCGCGCATTTGAATTTTAGTCGTCTCAATTGCACTTCGCCGACTTAGCGGCGACGAAAATCCTTCCTGCCAAGGTGGTCCCAACAAAAACGGGGGCCATAATGGCTGGTAACAAGGGGCGTATCACGGGCTTTGTCGTTGCGACAATCCTGTGCGGACTGACTGCATCGGCGTATGCCGCCGGCGAAAGACTCTATGCAAGCATCGGCGACACCACGCGTGCGCCGATTGGTTGGGTTGAATTCTGCTCGGAGAATCCGGGCGAGTGCCGCGGCGGCGCCACGCAGCCCCGCGACATCGTCATCACGCAGACAGCGTGGAAGGATCTTGTGCGCGTCAATCGTTGGGTCAACGAGACGATCAAGCCGATGACCGACATGGATCATTGGGGCGTGATCGAGAAGTGGTCGCTGCCCGATGACGGCTACGGCGATTGCGAAGACTACGTGCTGCTGAAGCGCAAGATGCTGATCGAGGCCGGCTGGCCACGTGAAGCGCTGCTGATCACCGTGGTGCGCGACAAGAAGGGCGACGGCCACGCCGTGCTCACCGTGAAGACCGACAAGGGTGAATACATTCTCGATAATCAGAACGAGAACGTACTGGCCTGGACCGAGACCGGCTACCGTTTCGTCAAGCGTCAGTCGCAAAGCGATCCGAATGTGTGGGTCTCGCTCGGCGACAATCGCCCGGCCGTTGCGACCGCCAGCGCTCGCTGATCACAAGAGAACTTGGAGATACGCGACCCGGTCACATCCCCACCCCTCCCCGTCCCAGACCGGATCGCGCGCGGCCGAACCTCCCCCAAGGTTCGGCCGCAACTTTTATGCGGCCAGTAGATGCCGGTTTTGTGGGTCGCTATCGCGCGGCAATCATTGGCCGGACAGCGGCCGATCCCGCCACCGTGACCCTTCCAAAAAAATGTCGAAGACGCCTTGACGAAAACCGCGCTCGATCTAAATCGATATCCGCCTTTAAACGAAAGGAGTTAGGAGGCCCAACATGACAAATCCTGCCATGTCGATTGATCAGATCCACGCAAATTCCCTCCTCGCCAGCACCTTTAACCATCCGCGGGAGGTCCTCGCGAGCCCCTTCCTGGACGTCGTCCAAAAGCGCTGCGTTTTGGCCACTTGGGCATCCGATGCATTCGCTGTCGAGGGCAAGCCTTGGCTGCGGCGGATTCCCGGATCGAGTCGCGAAATCAGCATCGGTGACATCCTGACCGCACTCCGAGCGCTAGATGGGGACGACGAACCGCCGACAAAGTCTCGGCGAATGCCGCGCCCAGCAAGTACGATGCGCACGCGCGCTATCGGTCAAACAACCTACGAAATAAAACGATTGCGCAGCGATATCCACGTCTAAGCGGTGGCGTGCGGAGCCTGTCTCAACGGCGGGCTTCGCGTTGCCCGAGGGTCAAAGCCCTATGCGCTAGTCTTTGAAATGATGTCGGCTCTGGCTGGCGCTGTCCTGATGCTGCATGCCGACGAGGGTATGCGCCATCGCAACAACGCGCTTCCCGAAGCGTCGCTCCAGCTCGCAGAACATCCAGACGAAAGCCACGGCCAAAGCGCAGACGGTGGCCATGAAGAAGAGCGTAAGATGGGAGATGTCGAGGGTCATGAACACATGCTCGGGCTTGCAAATCGAAACTCGCAACTGACAAACCAGCCGCCCTGACGTCCCCCTCGCGCTTGTCGGCTGCGCTGGCCCCGAACGATGCACAGCTTGGATTGCCGCCACACTGCCCGATTACGACTTTAGTAGCATATTGTTTCCCGATACGTAAGCCCTTGCGCGAAGCGCTCCTCTACCTAGAACACATGGATACCGCCGCGCATGTGCGGTGCCGGAGAATTATTCGCAGACTTCAACCCGACGAACGCGCCAACCTTTCGCGGTACGCACGCGCTGATTGGCCAAGCGGCAGCCACCCAGATCTTCATACCGGTAGATCGAGGGGTAGCCATACCCGTATCCATAATAGGGGCCGTAGTAGCCGGGATACCCCAAACCAAAACCGAAACCGACGCCGCGATAAAAGCCGCCGTGTCGGAAGCCACCGCCGTAAAATCCGCCATGAAAGCCACTGCCATGGGCTGGGGCTGCGGTTGGGGCTGCAAGCGCGAGAAGCGCGATCGCCATGATCCCGAACATCGTCTTGCGTAACATTGCCGTTCTCCGTCCGACGGCCATGCACCGTCACGGAGACCTATGTAGCTATCGCGCGCGGATTGCGGAATTCGCCAAGCCTCAATTGTTCGCGACCGTTTCCCCGAAATCAGCAGCCCTTGCAGATATTCTTCACCCTGCGATCGACTTCGCGATCCTGCTTGTCGACCTGATCGTTCCCGGTGGTCGGCTTGCCCTCATAGGACTGCTGGCCCGTGCTGGCACCGGTCGTGATAGCGGCCGGCGGACGGCCCCCGGTCGCATTGGCAGTGCCTGCGCTGTTCGTGCCGGCAGTGCCGCCTGTCGCACCACCACCCGCGCCGCTGGTCTGCGCCAATGTTGCGGACGGTGACAGCAGCCAAACGGCTGCGGCACTTGCGATGAATGTCCTCACCAGGGATTTCGAGATGTGAGCCATGAGCGTTTCCCTTTCCGAAAGGCAACGACAGTTGGCCGCACCGGTTCCTGGATCCGGAACGAAAGCCTGTCGGACCGCTTGTCCCGGCGTCAGCTGGATGCAGCTTGGCAGATCGCTGGACGAAATTCCACGCACGTGCCGATCCAGCGAATAAGCCTGCATCGGCAACAAGGAGGCGCCCTGATGCCAAACGAGTCCCACAGAGATCCGTTCGTCGAGGGCGAACGTGCCGCGCGGAAGAACATCCCCGCCGAAGGCAATCCGTATCAGGACGGAACGGAGGATTTCGCACTCTGGAGCGCAGGCCACGAGCGCGTGGCGAGTGCGATGGAAGCTCGGGAGTCGGAAGGCACCTGACCTGCCGGCTCCGTCTGCCTCAGCCGATCTTCTTCATGCCCTGCTTGAAGCGCGGACCGTTTGCCGCATAGAAGCGCGCTGCACTGCCCATGGCCGTCACCTGCTCGGGCGACAGAGTGCGAATGACGCGCGCAGGCGAACCGATGATCAGCGAATTCTCCGGATATTCCTTACCCTCGGTGATCACGGAGCCGGCGCCGACAATGCTGTTTTTGCCGATGCGCGCGCCGTTCATCACGATCGAGCCCATGCCGATCAGTGCGCCATCCTCGATGATGCAGCCGTGCAGGATCACATTATGACCGATGGTGCAGTTCTTGCCGATGGTAAGCGGAAAGCCCTTGTCGGTGTGGCACGTGCAGTTGTCCTGAACGTTCGAGCCCTCGCCGATCTCAATCCATTCATTATCGCCGCGCAGCACGGCGCCGAACCAGACGCTGGCTTGCGATTTGAGACGAATCTTGCCGATCACGTCGGCGGTATCGGCGATGAAGTAATTTCCGTCCGCCGGAAGATCCGGGCCCTGTCCGTCAAGTTCGTAGATTGCCATGAGTGCGTTGTCTCCCTGTGCGGATCACACTGCACGAAGCGGTAGACGGAGACCAGTGCGCGCGCAAGCGAGCCTCATGCGCCGGCGATAATACCGAGTGCCTGCAGCGTCAGCACGATAAAGGTGCCGGACATCAAGCTCCAGAAACCGGCAATGACGGTGGCGATCATCACGAACTGGAAGCGATGCGGCTCCGGGACGCCGGAACGCAACGTGTTCCGCATGATGATGAAGGGCGCCGTGAAGACCAGCAACGGGACGGCGGCAAAGCTTTCCGGCGTCGGCCCCTGTTGCAGCAGGGCAAAGCTCGGCGGCCTGCTGGCCAATGTCTGATAGGCGCTGGCGACCGCGCCGGCGATGGCAAAGCCAATGGCGATCTGAATGAAACAGTTCAGGGCGATCGGAGACATAAGCGGGTCTTTTTGGGGCAACTGGATCTAGTTGCCTCTACTGTACCCGTATTGCGCCCTAACGTCCCAGTAACCTTAAGACATCGTTAACACGAGGCCTGTCCTCGCGCGCGTACACGGCAGGTGGAGGCTTCATCCAGGGGCAGCGAGCCGTTAACCATTCAAGGGCATGGTCGACCAGTTGATTCGCCTGCGGAGAACCGTGGGCTTGTTGAGTGGTAGTTGCTTACGCGCGCATGTCCCTGCTGTTCCCGACCCACCCGACGACGCGGCCACGCCGCCGCCAGCGCCGTCACAATCATCTTATGCCGTTTCTGTTTGGTCTTGGCCTCGCTGCCCCTGCTGTCGCGGTGGTTGCCTATCTCCTGTGGCCGACATGGCAAAGCGAAAAACCTGACGATCCCGACCGCATCCCGGTGAGTGTCGGCTCCACGTTGTTCAACGTTCCGACCCATGCCTTCCGTCGCAAAGTACAAAAGCATTCCGGCCCACAGGAGCGCGTCGATCTCAGCTATGTCTATCCGTCGCTGGAGGCCAGCGAGACGCCCCGTCATGTCACGAGGGAAAATTTCGACGAGCACGTGCAACCGGTCGATCGCATCTTCCTGTCGATCTCGGCGCATCACAATGCGACATCACCGGATGCACGCCTGCGCACGATCTATCCGCTCTATGCGGCTCAGGCATCGCGCAATGCAGACGGGCTGACCATTCAGCCCTTCCACGACTATACGCCCTATGCGAGCGAGGACCTTTTTCTCGGCAGCGCGCCCGCATTGGTCGCGCGCTGCACGCGGGATGCCGCGACGCCCGGCATGTGCATGAGCGAACGCCGCATCGGCGGCGCCGATCTCATTTTTCGCTTTCCGCGCGCTTGGCTCGACGACTGGCGCACGGTCGCTGACGCAATGGACCGCCTGTCGGCCCAGCTTGGCGGAACGTAATCCGACTTACTCGCTGTCAGCGAGATCTTCTTCCAGAATCGCCATTTGAAACTGGAAGGAGCGATCGTCATCCTCGTCGTCGACGAACAGCACACCGACGAATTCCTCGCCGATATAGACTTCCGCAGAGTCGTCCTTCTTCGGGCGCGGCACGACGCGAATCTTCGGATTGCCGAATACGCGCTTGAGATAGGCGTCGAGCTTTCTGACTTCCTGAACGTCCACAGGCGTCTCCAATGCAGGTGATGTGGGATGAGCTGATGGAGAACGTTTAATCCCAGATGACGCGCGCGGCTAGGCCATCGTACGAAAATTCACGTCATCCACTGCGCACAATCAATTCAGGCGCAACAAGCTAAAATATCATAACCCGCGAAAGCGGGTGCTCCGATGGCACGCTGCTTACAAACCAAGCGCGTTCAGCATCTGGTTCATCGTACGCGAGGGCTCCGAACAGCCGGCCTCCCCGACGATTTTCGCCGGCACACCTGCCACGGTGACGTTATGCGGCACTGGCTTCACGACGACCGAGCCCGCGGCGATACGCGCGCAATGGCCAACCTCGATATTGCCCAGAATCTTGGCGCCGGCGCCGATGAGAACGCCGCGGCGAATCTTCGGATGACGATCCTCATTTTCCTTCCCGGTGCCGCCGAGCGTCACCCCATGCAGGATCGAGACATCGTCCTCGATGACAGCGGTTTCACCCACGACAAAGCCGGTGGCGTGATCGAGGAAAATACCGCGGCCGATTTTCGCGGCCGGATTAATATCGGTCTGGAAAGCGCCGGAAGCGCGACTCTGCAGATACCACGCAAAATCTTTTCGGCCCTTGTTGTAGAGCCAATGCGCGAGGCGATGCGCCTGGATCGCGTGAAAGCCCTTGAAATAGAGCAACGGGTCGATGAAGCGCGACGTTGCGGGATCGCGGTCGAACACGGCGACCAGATCCGCGCGGAAAGCGTTGCCGATATCGGGATCGTCGCGCAGCGCTTCGTTATAGGTCTGACGGATCAGATCGCCGGACAGCGCCGCGTGATCGAGACGCTCGGCGACACGATGCACCACCGAATCTTCGAGACGGTTGTGATGCAGCACCGTCGAATATATGAAAGACGCAAGCTCGGGCTCGCGATGGACGATGTCCTCGGCCTCGTTGCGAATGCGGTCCCAGATTGGATCCAGGGTTGCGAGTTTCGCGGTGGTAGGATTGGTGCTCTGCACGGCCATGGCGGACTCGCAAATTCATCAACTGGGCGACGATTATAGCACAGCCCCCGCCGCTGCGGCGGAGAGCTTCATGCCATCGTGAATCCCGACTCCCTTAGCATCTGCGCGTTAACTTCTTGAATCAATGCACATTCTGCCAACGAAGCCGGTCCGCCCAATAACCGGGCGTGCGGAAGAAGTGGGCGATCCTGCGGTGAAAACAAGGCCCCTTCCATAACTACCCGCGATGACGTGATCAGCTCTGCCGCGACAGGAAATCGAGCACGCCTTCCTTGTAGACGCGATCGCCGACCGCGCGCATATGGTCGCGATTGGGGATATCGAGCACTTCCGAGCCCGGAATCACCTTTTCGAGATCATGCGCGGAGCCAGCGACATCGTCGGTGGTGCCGACGGCGATCAGCACCGGTATCTTGATGGCGCCAGCTTCTTCATAGGTCATCAACCGGCGCGAGCCGCGCAGGCACGCCGCAAGCGCACGACGATCCGAGCGCGTCTGGTCGGCGAAGGCACGGAAGGTCTTGCCCATGGGATCGGTCACGTCGTCTATCGATGCAGCTTCGAGGGCCGTGGCGACATTCTCGCCGGGACCGCCGCCCTTGATAAGGCCGATGCCGATGCCGCCGAGGATCGCGCAGCGCAGCACTTCCGGATGGCTGTAGGCGATATAGGCAGTGATGCGCCCGCCCATGGAATAACCCATCATGTCGGTACGCTCGATGTTCAAGTGCTTCAGCAGCGCGCGTACATCCGCAGCCATCGTGCCGATGCCGTATTGTTCGGAATCGTAGAGCTTGGTGGAATCGCCATGACCGCGATTGTCGAGAGCGATGACGCGACGGCCATGCTTCTTCAGCTCGGACACCCAGGTCGGATACACCCAGTTGACGTTCTTGCTCGATGCGAAGCCATGCACGAGCACGATGGGCTCGCCCTCGCCTTCATCGAGATAAGAGATTTCGACTGCGCCGTTGTGAAAGCTCGGCATCCAGGATTCCGTCTGATTGTGAGATGCGATGTGGGTGGGGAAAGGCCAATTTAGCCCTGTGCGAAGGCCGGCGCCAGTGCGGGAGGTGACCCGCTTGAGCGTGCGGCCATGTTCTGAAGTAATATGTCCTGGCGCTCCGCGAGTTCGCGCGTGATCCGGCGCGCCTTCGATCGCTGCAAGAGAGACCAGGTGAGGCGCTCAGTGGTCGCCTTGATGGAGATGACGAGGCCGATCAGCATCCACAGCCCCCAGAACAGCCACATGCCGAGCTGGAAGGCTCCGGTAGCGAGAACCACCGCGCCGCGGCCGAACAATTTGATGATTGCCCGTGTCTGCCCGCCTTTCGCAGCGGCCAGTTTCGACACACGCGCCACATCCTTCGGCCCCTGCGCGATGCGCAGCGTATCGAGCGCGCCGCGGGTGCCGGCCTTCTCGCCGACGCGACCGACATCTTTCGCAAGGCGAACAATATCGCCGGCTTTCTCGGTACGGAATGCGGTCTTGATGGCCGCCACGGTCTGGCCCGGCCGGAACACCGAGGCGTTCGCCATCGCCTCCTTCAGCACCGGCCCATCCACCATGCCGCGCGCCGAACGCGCTGTCCAAGCGGTCAGTCCCTCGCCGATCCGCCCGGCCTTGCGCGCATCCTTCACAAGCGTCAGCCCGGCGCGCACGGGAGCCGCGCCGCCTGCGCTGACATAGGTGGCTGCCGTCACCGCTAGGCCTGCTGCCGCAAGGCCTAGAATCAGATGATCGGTTTCTTCGCCGGATACGAGATGCTTGCCTTCGCGCACGGCATCCCGGATATCCCCGAACACGAACAGATCGCCAGCCACCGTGCCCGACAGCGTGGCGAGATCGTCGGCATTGCCGGTAACAAAACCGGTCGCGAAACGTTTGGCAACATTGGACGCCGAGGCGTCGGCAGCAACGGCATCGTTCACACGCTGTGCGAGATCGTCTGGCAGTTTCACGCCCCTCGCCTCCGCGAGGTCGACAAAGCTCCTTGCGAGATCGGCATCCTGATCCGTCAACGCCGCCTCGGTCTGTTTCGCCAGCATATCCGGATCATGACGCAGCGCGGCGCTCACCCGCGCGTCCGCCAGCGCCACCGGATCGTCCTGCGCCAGCAACATCGCGCCCGCGTCACGCGCCTGCGGCCACAGCAGCAAACCGACGGTTGCGCAAACCGCCATTCCCGTCAGGGCCGTATCGAGCCGAAACCGCATGCCAATCCTTATCCTTGCACCTCTTACCAAAGTGGTACGTCACGTTTCGGACACAACCGCCCCGACGAAAGAAGGGCTATCCCGAAACGCCCAAACTGTGTCGAATTTGCAGGACTGAATGCCAGTTCCGCAGTCTAGGAATCAGCGTCCGGGGTCAGTATGGTGCAGCGCACTGAACGGCCGCGATACGCAAAGCGCGCGACTGTTGCAAGCAAAGGTAGATACGATGTCCGACCACGTGGTTCCGCACTTTCACAATGACGCCGGCGTTCCGATCATCGAGATCGGCTCGAAGGAGTTCATGTGCGTGGGCGCGAACCCGCCGTTCGACCATCCGCATGTCTTCCTCGATCTCGGCGACGACAACGAAATCATTTGCCCCTATTGCTCGACCCTGTATCGCTATGCCGCCGATCTCGGCGCAGGTCAGGCCCGGCCGCCTGAATGCGTGGTGAAGGACAAGGCCGCATGATCGACTGACATGAGGTCGTCGCGCACCATCGTCATTGCTGGTGCGGGTATCGGCGGGCTGACATGTGCTCTGGCGCTGGCCGCCAGAGGCTTTCATGTTACTCTTCTCGAAAAGGCGGAGCTGCTTGAAGAAGTCGGCGCCGGCCTGCAGCTATCGCCCAACGCCAGCCGCGTCCTGATCGATCTCGGTCTCGCGCCGATGCTCGCGACCAAGGCGGTCACGCCTGAAACAGTGAGCATCATGACCGCCCGCAGCGGCGGCGAGGTGATGCGCCTGCCGCTGGCGTCGCGCGCCCATCCCGACGCCCCTTACTGGCTGGTACACCGCGCCGACCTGCAGGGTGCCCTTTTGGCAGCCGTACAAAGCCATCCGGACATCGATCTCCGCCTCGCCGCGCCCGTGCAGGACATCGTGGCAACCGACATTGTCCGTGTGGGCGATCTCGAAGCCTCCGCCCTGGTCGGCGCAGACGGCGCCTGGTCCGCGGTACGTGCAAAAACCTTCCCATCCATCCAGCCGCAATTTTCCGGTCTGATGGCATGGCGTGGCACCTGTGATGCCGCCAACCTGCCCGCCGACCTGCGCCCGACCGGCATTCAACTATGGATGGGCCCACGCGCTCATCTCGTCGTCTATCCAATGTCGGCGGGCACACGCATCAATATGGTCGCCATCATCCCCGGCGAGCCGCTCGCCCCCGGCTGGAATGCGCCCGGCGCGCGCGATGACATCGATCTGCATTTCAGCAGGGCGCGCTGGCCCGCCAATGCGCGCGCCATGATCGCCGCCATCGACAATTGGGGCCGTTGGCCGCTGTATACGATGCCCGATGGCGGCGCCTGGCACAGCGGCCGCATCGCGCTAATCGGCGACGCCGCCCATGCTATGCTGCCCTTTGCCGCGCAAGGCGCCGGCATGGCGATCGAAGATGCCACCACACTGGCGCAGTGTCTCGGCGAGACAGAGAGCAACGACGAACTTCCGGCGGCGCTGGCGCGCTATACCGCGCTCAGACGACCGCGCGTCACCCGCGTCCAGCGCACGGCCAGGCAGCAAGGGCAAATCTATCATCTGCAGGGGCCGATGGCCTTCGCCCGAGATACGGTCATGCGCCTGCTCGGCCCGCGGCGGCTGCAGGCACGGCAGGACTGGATCTATCACTGGCGGCTGTAGAACGCGATCAATGCCCGCGAGACCGCTTGGCAGGTGCCGCGGGCGCTGGTGCTGGCGGCGCCGGGGAGGCTACGCATTTGTTCTTCTGCCATTGCTCATCGGCGAGCTTGGCCTGGGCGCGGGTCGAGATGTAATCGTTGCGATAGGCGAGTTCGCCGACCACGCTCCCGGCAGCGCCAGTCTGCGCCTTGTCGATCAGTCCTTGCAACTCGGCGGTCCGCGTCTGCAGCCGCTTGCGTTCGGCTTCCAGCTGCGGGCAGTCTGTCAGATCGTAGATCGACGGATCGACGAACGCCCCGGACAACGCGCCGTCCCCCATGCTAGCGCAGCCGCCAAGCTGGACGGCGAGCAACAGCGAAGCCACTGCAACGATGCGGGATGGCACAAGAGAGCAAGAGGGGCGAGTCAGCATCGGAACTTTCTAAAGCATGATCCCGAAAAGTGGATACTGGTTTTCGGACAAGATCATGCTCTAACACCAGGAAAACGAGAGGTCTGCTTCGCCGAGGATAAATCGGCCCCCGGGCGGGCAATGTTGAGGTTGCGTAAAGCAGCGCCGGGTGGCCGGATTGAGGCCGAAGCGCTTTGGCAAATATCCGATTTGGCGCGGCGGCCATTTGCGGCTATGGAGACGCGGCCTGCCCCCTTGATGGAATTGGTAGACATACAAGACTTAAAATCTTGAGTCCTCTGGGCGTGCCGGTTCGAGTCCGGCAGGGGGCACCATCTCGCCAGCGCCGTAATCCGCCATGGACGAAACGCCTCTCATTGCCTAAATCATGCTTATGAAGAACCAGGCACCCTGGGCCCAAAAGGTTTTCGACGAGCCGCGCGTCGGTTTCGTCGCCGAATATGGCTCACAACTGCATCCGCTGGTGAAGCCACCGGAGCCACTGCTCACGCCTGGGCCATCGCCGCTCGACAAGATCATCGACGAAGACCGCCTCGGCTTTGCCGAAGCGCAGCGCGCCGACAGCGCGCGGCGTGCTGCCCTTGTCGCAAAACTGCGCAGGCGGGGCCGCAAACCGCAGACCGCCTAGGACGGTCGGGCTCGGGCGAGCCCAACCGCTTCCGTTGACGCTTTCCTACTTCTTCGCCGTCACCATCGGGCATACGCTTGCCGACAACGGCGGGAAGGCTTCCTCGCTCTTCACGGTCGCGAGGATCTTCAGCACGTCATAGGGATCGCTGACCTCGTTCTGCTTCCTCACCTCGGCCAGATACATGTCATGGACCATCAGATTGTCCGGACGCAGCTTGCCGTTGCGCAGGAATGCATCGTCAAAGGTGCGGCCCTGCAGGTCCTTCACCACCGCCGCGGGATCCTTGGTGTTGGCCGCTTCCACCGACTTGATGTAGTTCAGCGTCGATGAATAGACGCCGGCCTGCATCATGCTCGGCGGCTTGCCCATCTTGGCCGCATAGCGCTTGGAGAATTCGCGCGTCCGATCGTCCATGTTCCAGTAGAAGCCCGACGTCACCAGCAGTCCCTGCGCGCTCTTCAGGCCGACGCTGCGGATGTCGTTCACATCAAGCAGCAGCGCGATCATCTTCTGATCGCCGCCCATCAGGCCGAACTCCTCGGCCTGTTTGATGACGTTCTGGGTATCGCTGCCGGCATTGGCAACGGCGATTACCTTGGCGCCCGATGATTTCGCCGTCAGAATCTGCGAGGAGAAATCCGCCGTATTGATCGGATGCGGCGCGCGGCCGAGCGACTTGCCGCCACCCCTCACGGCGACTTCGGTGACGTCGCGTTCCAGCGCCTGGCCGAACGCATAGTCGGCGACGATAAAGAACCAGCTGTCGCCGCCGCGCTGAAGCATCGCCTTCCCCGCGACATTGGCGAGCGCATAGGTCGTGTAGGTCCACTGGATGAAATTCGGCGAACAGAATTTTCCGCTCAGATCCGCGGAGCCGCCGGCAGATGTGATAAACATCTTGTTGCGTTCCTTGGCGAAAGTCTGCACCGCAATACAGACCGACGACACCGGCACATCGAGAATGACGTCGACGCCCTCCTGATCGTACCACTGGCGCGCGATATTGCCGCCGACATCGGGTTTGTTGAGATGATCCGCGGAGATCAGCTGGATCGGCTTGCCGAGCGCCTTGCCGCCGCATTCGTCGATGGCAAGCTGAGCTGCAGCAACGGAGCCTGCGCCGCCATTGTCGGCGAACAGACCCGTCATGTCGGTGAGCACGCCGAATTTCAGCGGGGTATCGCTCGCTGCGCGGACCATGGCCGGCGATGCGATGCCCGCGAGGCTGGTAGCCCCGAGACCAGCCAAGAACGTACGACGCTTCATGTTTGTTTTCTCCCTGTTTTGATTTTTATTGGCGGGAGATTGCGTGGTGACGCGCGGTGACGCAAGCCATCGTCGTATGTTTTAGATCAAAGAGTCGCGAATTCACATATATGAATGGATGGATAGATGAGGCGCGCGACTCATCCGCACACTTTAGAGATCGAGCACCAATCGCTCGCTGGCTGAGCCTGCGACACAAACCAGCAAACTGCGCGTGCGTTCTGCTGGAGATAACGCCCGATCGCGATGAACCGGCTCGCCTTCGAGCCAACCGACCCTGCAAGCGCCGCAGATGCCGCCACAGCAGGAGGTCGGCACGTCAACACCGAGCGTCGTCAGCGCCTGCAACATGCTCTCGCCGGCACCGACGGCAATGTCACGCCCCGAACGCGCAAGCACCAGCGTGTAGGGACGCGCCTGCGGATCGACCGGCAGCGGCGGGGCGACGAAGCGCTCGACATGAACATGCTCCGCAGACCAGCCGCATGCCGCCTGTTCGAAATCGCTGATCATGGTTTCCGGGCCACAGCAACCGATGCCTGTATCCGTTGCCGCAAGGCCGACCAATGCGGCGATGTCGGGCCGCCCGGTGACCGCCGTATCGTGGACAACTGCATGGCCGCTGTCGATCATCAACGCGAGCAGATCGGCCAGCGGCGGCGGACCACGGGTGATCATATGCAGCGTAAAGGCATCGCGCCCGGTTCGGCGGAGTTGCGCCGCGGCCGATAGAAACGGCGTGACGCCGATGCCTCCGGCCACGAAGACGAAGCGCGACAGATGCGGCGCGAGTTGCAATCCACCACGCGGCAGGGACACGCCGATGGCGTCGCCCTCCCTCACCTCATCATGCAAATGGACCGAGCCTCCGCGTCCATTCGCCTCGCGCTTCACGGCAAAGATATAGCGCGCGTTGTCGGCAGGATCATTGCACAGCGAATAAGTACGGATCATCCCGTTTGCCAGATGCAGATCGATATGCGCACCGGGCTTGAACGGCGGCAGCTCCCAGCGATCCGGATCCACCAGCGTGAACAGCTTGATGCCCGCACCGCCATCCGCGATGCGGTCCACCACCGTCTTGACCGTGATGACCGGCACTGCCGTCATTGCAGGCTCCGCACGAGATCGCCGACACGCACCGTGCCGCCCTGCAGGATCTTGCAGTTCAGACCCGAGCGGTTGATCAACGGATCGAAGATCGCCTTGCCGGTGATTTCCTCGATATGCCGGCACGGAATCGACAGCCGCGTCGCCTCGAGCAGCGTTTCGCCGAGCCAGAACTGCTTTCCGACTAGATGCGTGAGCGGCACGCCGACGGTCGTCACATTGCGGCGATGCTCCTCCACACCGAGCTCGATATTATGATCGCGCTTCAGCGCGATCAGCGTTTCATACTCGAACAGCGTGACCTGCCGTCCCTCCTCCGGCTTCTGCGAGTAAAACCCCTCTTCCCGGCCGATCATATAACGATCGCCTTCGATGCCCTTGCCGGCGATCAAGGTCAGTTCGGGCATTTCACGCATCGGCAGGAAGGCCCGTGGCGTGATGTGGAGATGACGCACGACGCCGGTCCACGAGAAAGCTGCAGCGTCAGTTTTTGGGCTCACGATATCAAGCATGCTTATGTTCCTTTCGCGCTCATACAGCGCGGCAAGTGGCAAGGATGCGGAGCGGCATTACGTGTCGCTCCGCATGGGATGATCAGGTCAGCTCCTTGTTCGCCATCTCCGGCGCGAACCAGGTGGCCGTTGCGGTGACGCACGCACAGAAGATCAGGAACAGTGACACCGGCCAGGTGGCACCAGCCCAGGCCATCAGCGATGCCGCGATCAACGGGCTGAAGCCACCGCTGATGGCTGCTCCCACCTGGAAGCCGAGCGAGGCCCCACTATAGCGCAGCTTTGCGGTGAACAGTTCCGAATACCAGGGCGCACCGATGCCGAACATCACCATCTGGCCGAACGAGATCGCCACCACGATGGTGAGGATCACGATCGCGGGATCGCGGGTGTCGAGCAACCAGAACATCGGGAACGCGAAAGCGGCCGAGAACAGGCAGCTCGCATAGAACATTGTCTTGCGGCCGACCTTGTCCGACAGCCAGCCGAAGAACGGAATCGAAAACAGCGCAACGAAGGAAGCAATGAAGACGCCATTCAGGACCAGCGTACGCGACAAGCCGAGTTTGGTGGTCGCATAGGACATGATGAACACGCCGGCGATGGAGGCATAGGCGATTTCCGAGATCTTCAGGCCGACCGCGGTGAAAAACGGCTTGCGGTGATATTTGAAGATGTCGACGATCGGCATCTTCGCGACTTCATTCTTGGCCTTGAGCGCGCGGAAGGCCGGGGTCTCCTCCATGCTCATGCGGATCCACAGGCCGACACCGACCAGCAGGATCGAGAGCAGGAACGGAATGCGCCAGCCATAGCTCATGAACTGTTCCTCCGGCAGCTGCGAGACCAGCGCGAACATGCCGATGGCCGCGAGATTGCCGACGGGATTGCCCACCTGAACCATGCTGCCGAGAAAACCGCGTTTATGGGTCGGGCAATTCTCCACCACCATCAGCACCGCACCGCCCCATTCGCCGCCAAGACCGATGCCCTGCATGAAACGCAAAACGATCAAAAGGATCGGCGCCGCGATGCCGATCTGCGCATAGGTCGGCAGCAGGCCGATGGCGAATGTGCCGATACCCATCACCATGATCGTGATAGCAAGCATCGCCTTGCGGCCGACACGGTCGCCGTAGTGACCGAAAATCGCCGCACCAAGCGGACGCGCGAGAAAGCCGACCGCATAGGTGCCGAAGGCTGCGATGACAGCCGACGCTGCATCGCCCGTCGCGAAGAAGATTTTGTTGAAGACCAGCGCGGTTGCCGCGCCATAGATCAGGAAGTCATACCACTCGACGGCGGTGCCGATGACGCTCGACCAGACGATCTTGCGCATGGCCGCGGCATCGTCGGGCCCCTTAATTGTTGTGGCTGCGTGAAAATCTTCAGCGACGGTCATGTTCACTCCTTCAAAAGACATGTTCAGTTTCAGGCGCGCACTCTTTCGTTCCGCATCGCGACATCTCGCGGTGCAGTCCGGTCGTCTCGTAAACTCTCGTGTTGGTGGTCGTGCAGATTGGTGCGACGACCGCTCTTCAGCCTCTCAGCAATGGTGGGGAAACGTCCCGCTTGACGGATGGCAATGTCCCGTCATTCCCTCATGCTCTTCGATCCCCTGTCACAAAGCGAGCATGTTTACTGTGAGAAATCAACGGCACTAAAATCGGCAGATGCCACCGAATGCAGCAGAGCGTGTGTTTTGCCTTTGCTAGACGCAAGATTCGACGGATTCCGGTCCGCTCTGCCTAAATTATCCTTGCCCTTGCCGGAAATATCTGCAGCTATGTTTTCCATTGGAAACACCTCGACACTGCGACGGCCGTGTCGTCACGGGCATGCGCGGCGGCGCCTGTTGGCAGATCCTGAATGGTCGCTCAAAGGGAGATCGAGGTTGCTTGACGTCAGTAAGAATGCGGTCGGTTTCAATCTGAAGCAGTTGCGCACGGCCAAGGGCCTGACCCTCGATCAGCTCGCGAGCCAGAGCGAGTTGACGCGCGGTTATATTTCGCTGGTCGAACGCGGACTGAAAACGCCGTCGGTGAACGCCCTGCTCCGCCTTGCCGCCGCGCTCGAGGTCAACGTCACCTATCTGTTCGATCCCAATCCCACACCGGCGCCGCGCTACACGTTATTCCGCCAGAGCGAACAGCACTCGCCGGTTCAGGACGACGGTTTCGATCTGGTCGCGCTCGCCGCCAGTCGAACACGGAAGATGATGGAGCCCTTTCTCATCCGTCCGCCACTCAAATTGGCGCCCCGCGCCTCTCACGCCGGCGAGGAATTCCTGTTCGTCATCTCAGGCAAGATGGCAATCAGATTCGAAGACGAAGAGATCATTCTGGCCAAAGGCGACTGCCTGTATTTCGCAGGCGAAACACCACACTGGATCCGCAGCATCGGCAAGACGAAGGCCGATGTGCTGCTCATCGTGTCGGCCACATCGCCGCCGCGCTGACGCCGAGCTTTATCCTGCCACCACGACTCTTGCGCCACTGGCAGCGAACATCGCCCGTTGATTGTTCGGCGCGTCGCCATCGGTCACCAGCGTCCAGTGCGGCGGCAGCGGTGCCCAGGCGTCCTGCTCGGCGCGGCCGAGCTTACCGGCATCGGCCAGCACGATCACATCCTTCGCCTGCTGCATCATCAGTGATTTCAGCGCGACCTGTTCGAGATCGGCCTCGCACAGGCCGCGTCCGTTGACGACACCGTCGGCGCTCATGATGGCGCGATCCGCCGTCATGCGGCGCAGCGCTTCGGCCGCAAGCGGCCCCATGGTGCTCATGCTGGTGGCACGGATCGCGCCGCCGAGCACGATCAGTTCGATGCCCGGCGCTTTGGCGAGGAAAGGCAGCAGCGCGAGATTGTTGGTGATGATACGCAGCTTGCGCTGCAGCAGCAGCCGGCCGAAGGCGGCCACCGTGGAGCCGGCATCGAGGATCAGCGTCTCTCCGTCCTTGACGAGATCGGCTGCTGCCTGAGCGATCGCCTGCTTGGCCTTGCCCTGCACGGCAATCCGCTGATCGAGCGTCGCCTCGGCGACATGCCCGGCCAAGATGGCGCCGCCATAGGTGCGACGCACATGATTGTTCCTGGAAAGAAACTGCAGGTCGCGGCGAACGGTAGAGGCAGAGACGTCGAAGCGACGGGCGAGATCATCGACGTCGATCTCGCCCGCATTCAACGCATCGAGCAGGCGCGCTCGCCGTTCTTTGCTCCGCATCGACATGCCTAGCCGCCCCACTCCCTGTGCCCCGGACGCAATGCGATACGCAGTATCGCTTCGCAGAGCCGGGGCCGTCACGAATACCGGCGCCTTGTGCGGTCCCGGTTCTGCTAGGCAGCGTTGCACGCCGCATCGCGCCCGGGACACGGATGGGTCATTGCACGGATCGCGTCAAGCCGGCTTGGCGCCCGGCGCCAGATCCACCGCCTGACGCAGCGCCTCGATCAGGCTGCGCTCGTCGGCAATGCCCTTGCCGGCGATATCGAAAGCAGTGCCGTGATCCACCGAGGTGCGGATCACCGGCAAACCAACCGTGATGTTCACGCCGGATTCGAGGCCGAGCACCTTGATCGGCCCGTGACCCTGATCGTGATACATGGCGACCACCATGTCGTAGTCGCCGCGGCCGGCGAGGAAGAACAGCGTATCGGCTGGCAGCGGGCCGCGCACGTCCCACCCCTTTTTCTGGCAGGCCTCCACGGCGGGCGTGATCTTCTCCGCCTCCTCACCATAGCCGAACAGGCCGTTCTCACCGGCATGCGGATTGATGGCGCAGACGCCGATCTTCGGGGTCTTGATCCCTGCCTTCACCAGTACATCGTGGCCGCGCGTGATCACGCGCTCGACCAGCCCCGGCTCGATCTTCCGGATGGCGTCGATCAGCCCGATATGCGTGGTCACGTGAATGACGCGCAATTTCGGCGAGACCAGCATCATGGACACTTCCGGCGTGCCGGTGAGGTGCGCGAGCAGCTCGGTGTGACCGGGATATTTGTGGCCGGCCGCATGCAGCGCTTCCTTCGACAGCGGCGCGGTGCAGATGCCCTGGGCAAGCCCGGCCTGCACCACCTGCACGGCCCTTTCGATGTAGCGATAGGCGGCTTCACCAGCCACCGGCGACATCTGACCGAACGGCAGGTCTTCGGGCACGATCTTCAGATCGACGCACTGCACGTTCTTCGACGTGAAATTCGCATCCTTCGCGTCGACCAGAGAATCGACGTCGAGCGACGTGCCGACGATCTTGCCAGCCTGACGCAGGCGGCCGGCATCGCCGATCACCAGCATGTTGCACAGCGCCTGCGCTTCCGGCTGCGCCAACGCCTTCATGATCACTTCGGGGCCGATGCCGGCCGGATCGCCCATGGTGATCGCAATGGTCGGACGGGTCATGAGAAGCTTCCTTTGGTTCGGACGGCGCGAAGGCGTTCGCTAATACGGATAAGACTCATCTCGTCACCAAAGGCACCGGCCTTGGTGGCGATCGGCACAGAGAGTTGCCCGAGGGTTTGACCGAGCGAAACGCCCGGCTCGATCTCATCGGCAAGGCGTATGCCATTGACGCCAAAGCGCGACAGCAGCGCGGCGGCGGTCTCGCCGCCTGTGGCAGCGAAGGCGCCGATGGCAGGCGCGATGCTTTCCAGTGTCACGGCAAGGCCATCGGCGAGCTTGGGACCGAGCGCCATGTTCGGACGATCGTCCATCATGATCTCGACCAGCGCATCGCCGCCGGACGTCAGATGCTTGGACACATCAGCGGCAAGCCTTGCGCGCTCGGGCGCGGAAGCATCGAGCAGGGTTTCGGGCGCCACCGGAAAATGTTTGACGGTACCGGTTTCATCAAGTTTTTTCGCAGCCGAGCGCGATGCGCCGGCGAGTGAGCCGACGACGATCAACGTGCCCTTCTCGCTGACAGGAATGCGCAGCGGTGCGACCGCCGTGCCGGCGCCGAGACCGGCAAGCGCATGCGCAAGGCCTGCGCTGCCGATGAAGAACGTCGCCTTCGAGGCATGGGGGCTTGCTTCAGCGATCAAATGCAGATCGTTATCGGTCTCAGCATCGCAGCACGCGACGACATCGCCTTCAGCCGCGAGCTTCGTGAGAACAGCTTTCAGATTGCCGCCGCGAATGGTGGCGAGCGTCACTTTCGCGCCGCGGATGCCGGCAGTGGCCAGCACATCGACAAGATCGGCATTCGGATAGGTATGGTCGCGCTGCCAGACTTCGGCCTCCTCGAGCGGGCTTCCCTTGACAAGAATGCGTCCGTCGACGGTGGTGCGGCCGGTGGCCGGAAAGGCCGGCGCAAACACGCCGAAGCCAGCCCCAAGATTGGCCTTGAGAAAGTCGAGCGCGGCCTTGGTCTCGGCGGCGGGCTGTCCCCGCAACGTCGAATCGATTTTCTTGAACAGCTTGCGGCCGGGTTCGCACAGGCGTGTGAGGATATCCGCATGCCGCTGCGCAGCGTCCACGGCACTCATGCCGCGGCTCGCTGCATCATAGGCCAGCACCGGAAGCTGGTGATCCGACGCATCGGATACTTCGCCCCATGTCACCGCGGCAATGCTTCCCCGCCGCCCGAAGGCGATGGCGCAGTCCGCAGCACCGGTGAGATCGTCCGCGAGGATCAGCCAGCGATCCGTCATGTCAGTGTCCGGTTGCCGGAGCCGAGGATGCCGGCGCCTGCGCGGGCGTGGTCGTTTCTTCTTCCACCGGCTCCACGTCGCGGCCGACGATCTTTGCAGTCCATGCGGTGGCGATCGGCACCAGGATGGCGGTGACGACGACACAGGCCGCAACGAGGATGGTCGCAGGCGCAGCGGCTTCTGCATAGGCCGGATTGGCGGCAGCGACGATGGCAGGCACGGCGGCGGCGTTACCGGCCGTCGAAGCCGCGGCAACACCGGCGACGCCGTTACCGCCGATCAGACGATCAGCGAAGAACAGTGGAATGCCCGTGAACACGACGACGGCGACACCCATGCCGAGACCGAGCAGACCGGCTTGCCAGACCTTGCTGAGATCGAGGCCAGCACCGAGCGCGAAGGCAAAGAACGGGATCATCACCGGAATCGCCGCGCTGAGAAAAGCGCGCATGTCGCGATCGAGATTGCCGATCAGCATGCCAACGGCCAGCGGCAGGATGGCGCCGACCAGCGTCTGCACCGGGAAAGCCGAGAGGCCGGCCACGCCGAGCGTGATCATGGTGAGAAACGGACCGCTTTCCAGCGACATGATTGTGTAAGCGCCAACGTCGCGCGGACGGCCGTACTGGCCCATCAGCGCCATGTAGAGACCGCCATTGGTGTCATTCATGGACGCGACGATGGCGAGGGTCGAGAGACCGGCGAACATGCCGGCGGAAACCGGAGCTTCAGCGAAGCCGAGGACGCGGCCGAAGATCAGGCCGAGCACCATGGCGGTGCCGACCTTCACCAGCAGCAGCGTGCCGCCCTTCTTGACGATATAGGGGGTCGCCTTGAAGTCGATGCTGGCGCCCATGCAAACGTAGAAAACGGCCAAAATGGTCAAAGCACCGGAAAACAGCGCGCCGGTGAACGAGCCGAAATATTTCGGGGTGCCGGGAAAAAAGGTCGCGATCAGGGCGCCGGCCAGAAGCGGGACCACCATCATACCGCCGGGGACCTTTTCAATCGCCCGCTTGATTGGAATCTGCATGTTGAACTCCCGGTCTGCGCGTTTTGCGCATCAATCCATTATTCATTCCGCGCAATTCGCCCGTATGGCCTCAGCGCGGGCGGCGGTTTATGCGCGTGACGCGCAAATGACAACCCCGATTTGCGCAATTCGCGCATCTCTTAAAAGCGTCTTAATCCGGCAGTGTTCCGGGGGCATTGCCGCAAGGATGCCGCAAGACGGCGGGACGCCGCGTCGAAAGGGCCTCAAATAGCGGTATAAAGAGACCGTTTGCTGCAAGGAAGCCGCAGCCCTGCCCCTGCTTTGCCGCAGCCGCCGCCGGTTTGCCGCAAGAAAAAGCGCCGGCCTGAGGGGTCCAGGCCGGCGCTTCGGTCTTTTGGTGTGTCAGCAGCGAGGCAGCAAATGCCCCGGCGCCGATCAGTCCTTCTTGTCGATGTTCCAGAACACCGGGGTCGCGGCGCCCGGCAGCACGCCGGTCAGGGAGGTGCGCCACACGCTCGGAATCTGGTATTCGCCGAGCGGCAGATAGGCGACCTGCTCGAGCGCACGCGCCTGGACTTCCGCAGCGATCTTCTTCTGCTCATCCGGCGACGAGGCACGCGCATATTTGTCACGCAGCTCTTCGATCTTCGCGTCCTCGAACCAGCCGAACCAGCCGCCCTTCGTGCCGCGGCCCGAGACCGAGACGTTGGAGACCGGGTTGAGGATGTCCGCACCGACCCAGTTGGTGAAGAACATGTTCCAGCCGCCTTCCTTCACCGGCTTCTGGCTGGCGCGACGGGTCACGACGGTCTGCCAGTCGGTGGCCTGCACTTCGACCTTGAAGCCGGCATCGCGCAGCAGCTGCGCCGCCACGATCGGCTGCGCCTTCAGCGACGACACATCGGTCGGCGCCATGATCACCACGGGCGTGCCGTCATAACCGGATTCCGCGAGTGCCTTCTTGGCTTCCGCCATGCCGCTGCCCTTGACCAGGGTCTCGGAGCCGACATCGGCGGCATTCGGCGTATCGCAGCCGAACATGGCGCCGCAGATCTTCATGTACTTCGCATCGCCGACCAGTGCGTCGAGCACCGGCTTCTGGTTCATCGCCAGGAAAGCCGCGCGGCGAACCTTGACGTTATCGAACGGCGGCAACAGGAAGTTCATGCGGCCGAGCGTCTGGTAGCCGAGCTTGTTCAGGATCTCGATCTTGAGCTCCTTGTCCTTGGCAAGAATCGGCAGCAGATCGTAGGGACCGTTCTCCATGAAATCGATGTCGCCGGACTGCAGCGCGTTCACCGCAGTCTGCGCATCGGGCATGGTGATCCATTCAACGCGATCGACCTTCACCACCTTGCCGCCCGAGGCCCAATCCGGCGGCTCCGAACGCGGCACGTAGTCCTTGTTCTTCTCGTAGACGGCCTTCACGCCCGGCTGGAATTCAGCCTGCACGAACTTGAACGGACCCGAACCGATCTGCTCGGGGATCGCCTTGCCCGCCGGCGTTTCAGCGAGTCGCTTCGGCATCATGAACGGCACCAGCGACGACGGCTTGGCGATGGAGTCGAGCACGAGGCCGTAGGGCTCCTTCAGCGTCAGCACGATGGTCTTGGCGTCGGGCGCCTCGATGCTCTTGGTGAAGTCCATGAGCTTCTGGCCCATGCCGTCATTGCGGCCCCAGCGCTGCAGCGATGCGACGCAGTCTTCCGCCGTCACCGGCTTGCCGTCATGCCACTTCAGGCCATCGCGCAACGTGAAAGTGTAGACGAGCTTGTCGTCCGACACCTTGAACTCCGCCATCTGCGGCTTGATCTCGAATTTCGAATTGATCGCCAGCAGCGTGTCGTAAACCATGTAGCCGTGATCGCGCACGATATAGGCGGTGGTGATGCCGGGATCGAGCACGCGCAGATCGGAATGCATCACTGCGGTGATGGTCTTGCCGGCCGCCTCGGCGGGCGAGGACATCATCGGCAGCGCAACTATCGGAAGTGCAAGTGCCATCGCAAGCGCGATGCCCGGCAGCGTCGTTTTCGTAAAGGCTGCAGAGTGCCGCCAACGTGACATGATAGACATTCGATCTCTCCTGACTGGATTCTGATCACAGGCCGATGATTGCTTATGCAACGCGATCTATTTTTGAGCGCTTCGCAAACTGTCTTTATCATTTAGACTTCAAAGACTTGCATCAAGCTCGTTGCGCGTCAATCGCGATTTCGATGTCGTGCAGAGATGCGATGCGGCCTGCGACGAAATGCGGAGTGTGAACCGCGAAAGAAGTTTGAGAGCAGCTTCCCGTTCACTCCGTCCTCATCCTGAGGAGCGCGTTCCTGCGCGCGTCTCGAAGGATGGCCGTACGTTCGAGCCAAGCCAGCTCATGGTTCGAGACGGCGCGCTGCGCCTCCTCACCATAAGGGCAGCGAGTGAGACTGACATGGACAAAGCGGGCGCGCATTCACTCAGCCCCTCATCCTGAGGAGCGGCCGCAGGCCGCGTCTCGAAGGATGGCCGCACGCTCCGAGCCAAGCCAGCTCATGGTTCGAGACGGCGCGCCGCGCCTCCTCACCATGAGGGCACGGTGGCGAGGCGCTTGACTCTATAACGGCAAGCGCGATCCTCGCATCGGCTGACAGCGGGGCGAGACGCGCATGCTGGACGGGGCTTATGTCTACATCCTGCGATGCGCGGACCGCAGTTACTATGTCGGCGTCACCCGCCGCGATCCCGAACTGCGACTGGCACAGCACAATGCCGGGAGCTTTCCCGGCTATACGCTTACCCGCCGTCCCGTTGAAATGGTCTTCGTCGAATGGTTCGAGCAGATCACCGATGCCATTGAAAGCGAGCGCCAAATCAAACGCTGGAGCCGCGCCAAGAAGGAAGCTCTGATCCGCGGCGATTTTGCCGCGCTGCGGGTGCTGGCGTCGCGGAAGGGACGGAACAAGCCGACGGAGTGACTGACGGCGGAGTTTTGCTGCACATGGTTCGAGACGGGCGCTCCGCGCCTCCTCATCATGAGGGTGGTGTGTGGGGCTGATATGGACAAAGCGGCGGCGCACTCTGCTCCTCATCACACTCCGTCCCTCATCCTGAGGAGCGCGCAAAGCGCGCGTCTCGAAGGATGGCGGCACGCTCGGAGGGCCTGCAGCTCATGGTTCGAGACGCGCGCGTTGCGCGCTCCTCACCATGAGGGGAGCGTGCGGGGCTGATATGGACAAAGCAGCGGCGCACCCTGCTCCTCATCACACTCCGTCCCTCATCCTGAGGAGCGCGCAAAGCGCGCGTCTCGAAGGATGGCGGCACGCTCGGAGGGCCTGCAGCTCATGGTTCGAGACGGCGCTCCGCGCCTCCTCACCATGAGGGACGGTGTGTGGGGCTGATATGGACAAAGCGGCGGTGCACTCTGCTCCTCATCACACTCCGTCCCTCATCCTGAGGAGCGCGCAAAGCGCGCGTCTCGAAGGATGGCGGCACGCTCGGGGCCTGCAGCTCATGGTTCGAGACGGCGCTCCGCGCCTCCTCACCATGAGGGACGGTGGGTGTGCGCTGAAAACAAAAAACGCCGGCCTGATCGCTCAGGCCGGCGTTGATGAGTCCAAACGGATCACAATTCAGAACCGTAAAGCGAATGAGCGCAGCCTCATCCGCCTTGCGGATTTCGATCAGTCTTCCTTCTTGTCGATGTTCCAGAACATCGGAATGGCGGCACCCTTGGTGACACCGGTCAGCGACTTGCGCCAGATGCTCGGAACCTTGTATTCGCCGAGGGGGATGTAGATCACCTTGTCGTAGATCTCCTTCTGCACTTCTGCAGCGAGCTTCTTCTGCTCTTCCGGCGTGGTCGCACGCGCATATTTGTCGCGCAGCACTTCCAGCTCGGCATCTTCGCTCCAGCCGAACCAGCCGCCATTGCTCTTGCCACGGCCGGAGGTCGCGACATTGCTGATCGGATTGAGAATGTCCGCGCCAACCCAGTTCGAGAAGAACATGTTCCAGCCGCCTTCCTTCACGGGCTTCTGGCTCGGACGACGGCTGAGCACCGTCTGCCAGTCGGTCGCCTGCACCTCGACCTTGAAGCCGGCATTGCGGAGCAACTGCGCGGCAACGATCGGCTGAGCCTTGAGCGTGGTCACATCGGTCGGCGCCATGATCACGACGGGCGTGCCGTCATAACCCGCCTCGGCGAGCAGCTTCTTGGCTTCCTCGACGCCATTGCCCTTCACAAGGGTTTCCGAACCGACATCCGTCGCATTCGGCGTATCGCAGCCGAACACCGCGCCGCAGACCTTGTAATATTGGGGATCGCCGACCAGCGCATCCAGCACCGGCTTCTGGCTCATCGCCAGAAAGGCGGCACGGCGAATCTTCGGATTGTCGAAGGGCGGGTTGAGGAAGTTCATGCGGCCGAAGGTCTGGAAGCCCAGCGGGTTCAGCACTTCGATCTGAAGCTCCGGATCCTTCGACAGAACCGGCAGCAGATCGTAGGGACCGTTTTCCATGAAGTCGATGTCACCCGATTGCAGCGCATTCACCGCGGTCTGCGCATCGGGCATGGTGATCCACTCGACGCGATCGACCTTCACCACCTTGCCGCCAGCCTGCCAGTCGGTCGGCTCGGAGCGCGGCTTGTACTCCTTGAACTTCTCGTAGACGGCCTTCACGCCCGGCTGAAATTCGGACTGCACGAATTTGAAGGGACCCGAGCCGATCTGCTCGGAAATCGCCTTGCCTGCCGGTGTTTCGGCGAGACGCTTCGGCATCATGAACGGCACCAGCGACGACGGCTTGGCGATCGAATCCAGAACGAGACCGTAGGGCTCCTTCAGCGTCAGCACGATGGTCTTGGCGTCGGGCGCCTCGATGCTCTTGGTGAAATCCATGAGCTTCTGGCCCATGCCGTCATTGCGGCCCCAGCGCTGCAGCGAGGCGACGCAGTCTTCCGCCGTCACCGGCTTGCCGTCATGCCACAACAGGCCGTCGCGCAGCGTGAATGTATAGACAAGCTTGTCGTCGGAGACCTTCCAGTCGGCCATCTGCGGCTTGATCTCGTATTTCGAGTTCATGCCGAGCAGCGTGTCGTAAACCATATAGCCGTGATCGCGGACGATATAGCCGGTCGTGATACCGGGATCGAGCACGCGCAGGTCGGAATGCATCACGGCGGTGATGGTCTTGCCGGCCGCATGCACAGGCGACGACAGCACCGGCAACGCGAGGGCAGCCGCAACCGCCAAACCCGGCAGCGCAAATTTCGTGATGGCCGCGGAACGCAGCCAACGTGACATATCAAACACTCAATCTCTCCTGACTGGAATCTCATCATCGATCGATGATCGATTGTGCAATGCGATGGAATTTTGAGCCCCTTCGCATATTGCCTTTATCAATTAGGCATCAAAGCCTTGCATCAAGCGCGATGCGGGTCAATCGTGTTTTCAACGCGGTGCATCGACTCGTTCCAAAGTCTGCTCGACAGAACATCTCCGCAACGATCTGTGGCGATGTGCATCGTTAATTTGCAAAGGCAATCACGCTGCTGCAATGTCGCGCATGAGCGCTCAAGACATGATCACCCGGTGGTCACCTCATGTCGCGAGCGTTCATTGACGACCAAAAGTTCTCACCCAAGAGGAATGACTTGATGAATCCCGCCGAACTCCCCTTCGATCTCGAAGACATGTTGAAAGGCCTGCGCGTCTGGGTCGAATGCGAAAGCCCCACCTGGGACGCGAACGCCGTCAACAGCATGCTCGACCTCGCCGCCCGCGACATGCAGATCATGGGTGCGACCATCGAGCGCATCGCGGGACGTCAGGGTTTCGGCGGCTGCATCCGCGCGCGTTTTCCACATCCGAAATTCGGCGAGCCCGGCATTCTGATCGCCGGCCACATGGATACCGTGCATCCGATCGGGACCATCGAGAAGCTGAAATGGCGACGTGACGGCGAACGCTGCTACGGTCCCGCGATCTGCGACATGAAGGGCGGCAACTATCTGTCGCTCGAAGCGATCCGCCAGCTCATGCGCATCTCCTACACCACGCCGCTGCCGATTACCGTGCTGTTCACGCCGGATGAGGAAGTCGGCACGCCCTCCACCCGCGACATCATCGAAGCCGAAGCCGCGCGCAACAAATATGTGCTGGTGCCCGAGCCGGGCAGCGCCAATAACGGCGTGACATCGGGGCGCTATGCCATTGCCCGCTTCAATCTCGAAACCATCGGCCGCCCCAGCCATTCCGGCGCCACGCTGTCGAACGGCCGCTCGGCGATCCGCGAAATGGCCAAGAAGATCGTGCAGATCGACGAGATGACCGGCCCGGATTGCACCTTCAGCGTCGGCATCGTGCATGGCGGACAATGGGTCAATTGCGTCGCCTCCTCCTGCACCGGCGAAGCGCTCAGCATGGCCAAACGCCAGGAAGATCTCGACAAGGGTGTCGAGCGCATGCTCGCTCTCTCGGGTACCGAGAATGACGTGCAGTTCAAGGTCACCCGCGGCGTGACGCGACCGGTGTGGGAACCCTCCGCGGCCACCATGGCGCTGTTCGAGAAGGCCAAGGCCATCAATGCCGGCCTGGGCCTGCCCGAACTGACCCATGGCAGCAAGGGTGGCGGTTCCGACGGCAATTTTACCGGCGCCATGGGTATCCCGACACTTGACGGCCTCGGCGTGCATGGCGCCGACATGCACACGCTCAACGAATATATCATCGCGCAAAGCCTGGTGGATCGCGGCCGCCTGATGGCGGGATTGCTGGCGACACTGGATTAATGCAGCCTCGCCCGGTTCGCGCCGTGCATACCGCGACGCGAACCGAAGCTGGCACGGGTCTTGCTCTTTTGAATGCTAATGAATTTCGGGTTGAGGTGCACCGCGACTGTCGGACTGATGAAGATCAATTACTGTGCGCCCGTGACGTTTCCGGTTGACCGATATGGTCCAGTTACGTTCGATCAACACGACCAATAGGACAACGTTATGCTCGGATATCTCATTCGCCGTATTCTGGCGGCCATTCCCGTCATGGGCGTGGTGGCGCTGTTTGTATTCCTGCTGTTGCGCCTGACGCCGGGCGATCCCGCCGCGATCATCGCCGGCGACAATGCGACACCGGAACAGCTCGAGCGCATCCGCACCTCGCTCGGTCTCAACGAGCCGCTCTATACGCAGTTCTTCAGCTGGGTCTGGCGCCTGCTGCATGGCGACTTCGGCACCTCGCTGATCTCCAACGTGCCGGTGCTGCAGATGGTCAATCAGCGCATCGAGCCGTCCTTGAGCGTCGCGCTCAGCGTGATGCTGGTTTCGATCTGCGTGGCGATCCCGCTCGGGGTCATCGCCGCATGGAAGCATGGCACCTGGATCGATCGTCTCGTCATGGCGCTGTCGGTGATCGGCTTCTCCGTTCCTGTTTTCGTCATCGGCTATGTGCTGGTGCAGATCTTTGCGATCGAGCTGCGCTGGGTGCCGGTGCAGGGCTTCCGCAGCATCACCCGTGGTTTCGGTCCGTTCTTCGAACGCATGGTGCTCCCCACCGTCGCGCTCTCATTCGTCTATGTGGCGCTGATCGCGCGCATGACGCGCGCGGCGATGCTCAACGTGCTTGGCGAGGACTTCGTCCGCACCGCGCGTGCCAAGGGCATCAATGAAGGCTCGGTGCTGTTCCGCCACGCGCTGCGCAATGCGGCCGTCCCCGTCATCACCGTGATCGGCACCGGCTTCGCGCTGCTGATCTCCGGCGTCGTCGTCACCGAGAGCGTGTTCAACCTGCCCGGCATCGGACGCCTCACCGTCGACGCCGTGCTGGCGCGCGACTTCCCGGTGATCCAGGCCATGATCCTGCTCACCTCAGGCGTCTATGTCTGTGTCAATTTGCTGATCGACCTTGCCTACGCATTGCTCGATCCCAGAATTCGTTACTAGGAAGTCGTATCCGATGGCGATCGAGTCTCTCCCCAATCCCGCCCTTCCCTCGCGCCGCGGTCCGTCGCTCGGCTTTCTCACGGCAACACCGATCATCGCGATCGCGACGATCTGTCTGACGCTGGTGATCCTGTCCGCGATCTTCGCTCCGTGGCTGACCTCGCACGACCCGCAATTGCTGGCGCCCGCGATGCGCCTGAAGCCGGCCAGCGCGGAATATCTGCTCGGCACCGACGCCTATGGGCGCGACGTGCTGGCGCGTATTCTCTATGGCGGCCGCATCTCGCTGCTGATCGGTCTCGGCGCTGCCGTCACCAGCATCGTGATCGGCCTGTGCATCGGCCTGTTCTCCGGCTTCTTCAAGTGGATGGACGCCATCCTGATGCGCGTCATGGACGGCCTGATGGCGATGCCAGGCGTGCTGCTGGCGATCGCGGTCGTGTCGCTCTCCGGCGCCACGCTGACCACCGTGCTGATCGCGATCACCATTCCGGAGATTCCGCGCGTGGCGCGTCTGGTCCGCTCGGTGGTGCTGTCGGCACGTGAAGAGCCCTATGTGGAAGCGGCGATCTCGCTCGGCACCAGCATGCCGAAGATCATGTGGAAGCATCTGGTGCCGAACACCGTGGCGCCGCTGATCGTGCAAGGCACCTTCATCGCGGCTTCCGCCATTCTCACCGAGGCGATCCTGAGCTTCCTCGGCGCCGGCATCTCGCCGGAAACGCCGACCTGGGGCAACATCATGGCCGAGGGCCGCGCCTTCTTCCAGGTCAAGCCCTCGCTGATCTTCTGGCCCGGACTTCTCCTGTCCGTCGCCATTCTGTCGGTCAACCTGATCGGCGACGCCGCGCGCGACGCCCTCGATCCCCGCATGCAGCAGCGGGAGGCCGGCAAGTGAACGACATCGTGAAACCTGTACTCAACGAGAGCACCCCCTTGAACGAACGTCCCATCGCTCTCGATATCGAGAACCTCGTCGTCGCCGTCGGCAAGGACGGTAAAGGCAAGCGCATCCTCGACGGCGTATCGCTGCAGGTGCGCCAGGGCGAAACGCTTTGCGTGGTCGGCGAAAGCGGCTCCGGCAAGTCGGTGACCTCGCTGGCCACCATGGGCCTGTTGCCAAAGGACTCGCTGAAGGCGACCTCCGGCAGCATCAAGCTGGTCGGCGAGGACGTGCTGAAGGCGAATGATCGCCGCCTGCGCGACCTCCGCGCCACCACCATGGCGATGATCTTCCAGGAGCCGATGACGGCACTCAATCCGGTCGTCACCGTGGGCAAGCAGATCGACGAGGTGCTGCGCACCCACACGAACCTCTCGGCCTCCGCGCGTCGTGCCAAAATTCTCGACATGATGGAGCAGGTGCGCCTGCCCGACGTGAAGCGCATTTTCGCGTCCTATCCGCACCGCCTCTCCGGCGGTCAGCGCCAGCGCATCATGATCGCCATGGCGCTGGTGCTGGAGCCGAAACTGCTGATCGCCGACGAGCCGACCACCGCGCTCGACGTCACCACCCAGGCGCAAATCCTGAAACTGATCCGCGACCTGCAGAAGGATCACGGCACCGCCGTGCTGTTCATCACCCATGACATGGGCGTGGTGGCCGACATCGCCGACCGCGTCGCGGTGATGCGTCAGGGCCGGCTGGTGGAAACCGGACCGCTGAAGCAGATCCTCAGCGCGCCGACCATGGACTATACGCGCAACCTGCTCTCCGCCGTGCCGAGCCTCGTGCCGCGCCCGCCGCGTGTCGAGGAAGGCTTCAATCCGGTGGTGCTGGAAGCCAATGAGCTCGGCAAGGTCTATCGCGAACGTTCGATGTTCGGAAAGCCGCGCGAAGTGCATGCAGCCAAGGATGTGACGCTGACGCTGCGCAAGGGCCGCACCCTCGGCATCGTCGGCGAAAGCGGTTCGGGCAAGTCCACCGTCGCCCGCTGCATCGTCCGCCTGATCGATCCGACCTCGGGCGGCGTTCGCCTCGCCGGCCGCGAGATCTCGGACCTGTCGCGCCATGCGCTGCAGCCGCATCGCAAGAAGATCCAGATCGTGTTCCAGGACCCGTATCGCTCGCTCAATCCGCGCATCACCGTCGGTGAATCCATCATCGAAGGGCCGATCAATTTCGGCGTGAAGCGCCCGGCAGCGATGGCGCGCGCGCGCGAGCTGCTCGAACTCGTCGGTCTGCCGCCGGATGCGGTGTCGCGCTATCCGCATCAGTTCTCCGGCGGCCAGCGCCAGCGCATCGCCATTGCGCGCGCGCTTGCGCTGGAGCCGGAAGTCCTGGTGGCGGACGAAGCCGTCTCCGCACTCGACGTTTCGGTGCAGGCGCAGGTGCTGAAGCTGCTGGACGACATCCAGACCCGCCTCGGCATCGCCATCCTGTTCATCACCCACGACCTTCGCGTCGCCGCGCAGATTTGCGATGACGTGGCCGTGATGCAGCACGGCAAAGTGGTGGAACAGGGTCCGGCGGCGGATGTCCTTGCAAATCCGCAGCAGGCCTATACGCGCCAGCTGCTTGACGCCGCGCCCGGACGAGGATGGGATTTCGCGAACTTCCGTCCGGTCGATGGCGCTGTGGTGGCGTCGGCCGTTTAACCCATTCCGTCGTTCCGCAGGGTTATCGCATATGAAACTTACGGCATCCCGTTGCCATCCTTCGAGACGCGGCCAAGCGGCCGCTCCTCAGGATGAGGGTTGAGCATATCGCTGTAGAAGACCCTCATGGTGAGGAGCCCGCAAAGCGGGCGTCTCGAACCATGCAGGCCAAGAACTATCGCCATCGCTTGAACTCTATGTGCGATCCCTCTGCGCCATTACGGGTCTGCGCCTTCGGCCCAGCCCGGAATGACGATAACTTTGCGAACCGAGTGCCATCATGACCCGTATCGCCGTCGGCGGCTTCCTGCACGAGACCAACACCTTCGCGCCCACCAAGGCCACCTATGAGGCCTTCGTGCATGGCGGCGGATGGCCGTCGATGACACACGGCGCCGATGTGCTCAAGGTAATGCGCGGCATCAATGTCGGCCTTGCCGGCTTCAATGAGGAAGCGACCGCGCGCGGCTGGGAACTGGTCCCGACGATCGCCGCGGCAGCCAGCCCCTCGGCGCATGTGACGAAGGACGCGTTCGAGCGCATCGTCGGCGAAATGATCGACGGCATCAGGAAAGCGCTGCCGGTGGACGCCGTCTATCTCGACCTGCACGGCGCGATGGTGGCCGAACATTTCGACGATGGCGAGCGCGAGATCACGCGCCGCGTGCGCGAGGTGATCGGACCGGACATTCCGTTCGTGGTCAGCCTCGACCTGCACGGCAACATCTCGCCTGAGACGGTCGAATACACCGACGCGCTCATTGCCTATCGCACCTATCCGCATGTGGACATGGCCGACACCGGCCGCGCCTGCGCCCGCCATCTGGCACTGCTGCTGGCCGGCAATCGCTTTGCCAAGGCGTTCCGGCAATTGCCGTTCCTGATCCCGATCAGCTGGCAATGCACCAACGACGAGCCCACGAAAAGCATCTATCAGAAGCTCGCGGCGCTGGAAGACGATCAGGTGCCGACGCTGTCGTTCTGCCCGGGCTTTCCGGCGGCGGATTTCAAGGATTGCTGCCCGAGCGTGTTTGCCTATGGCGTGACGCAGGCCGATGCCGAAGCGGCGGCGGAGACGGTTGTGAAGCTGGTGATGGGCCACGAGAACGATTTCGACGGCAAGATCTATCAGCCGGATGAAGGCGTGCTGCATGCGATGGAGCTGGCAAAGACGCTGACCAAACCTGTCGTAATTGCGGATACGCAGGACAATCCCGGTGCCGGCGGCGACAGCGACACCACCGGCATGCTCCGCGCGCTGGTGAGGAACAAAGCTGTCAAGGCCGCCCATGGCGTGATCTACGATCCCGCCGCCGCCGCTGCGGCCCATGCGGCCGGCGAAGGCGCCACGATGAAACTCGCCATCGGCGGCAAGTCGGGCATTCCCGGCGATGCGCCTTATGAGAACACATTCGTTGTCGAGAAGCTTTCAGACGGCAAGTTCGTCGCGCCCGGCCCCTATTACGGCGGCCGCGATATGGATATGGGCCCCTCGGCCTGCCTGCGCATCGACGATGTCCGCGTGGTGATCTCCTCATACAAGGCGCAGCTCGCCGATCAGTCGATGTATCGCTATGTCGGCATCGAGCCGACCGAACAGAACATCCTCGTCAACAAGAGCTCCGTGCATTTCCGCGCCGACTTCGAGCCGATCGCCGGCGCGCTTCTGATCTGCGCCGCACCCGGCGCGATGCCGGCGGATACGTCGGTGCTCCCCTGGAAGCACCTGCGGCCAGGCCTCAAGCTGAAGCCGAACGGCGTGCCGTTCACGCCTGACACGACGTCGCCAGGTCTCGCGCCGTAACTCTTCGTGCCCCGACGCGATACGATACGCAGTATCGCTTCGCAGAGCCGGGACCTTACCAAACGCCGGAGCCTGCTACGGTCCCGGCTCTGCGAAGCGGCATGAAGACATGCCGCATCGCGTCCGGGACAAGTAAGAAAGTCGTTTCATCTACTCATCCGAGGAACCCATCATGCCCACACTCGAACGCATCGACGCCTTCGCTGACGAACTCACCGCCATCCGCCGCGATCTTCACGCACATCCGGAAATCGGCTTCGAGGAAGTCCGCACCTCCGGCATCGTCGCCGACAAGCTCGCCAGCTGGGGCGTCGAGGTGCATCGCGGTCTCGGCGGCACCGGCGTGGTCGGCACGCTGAAGGGCAAGGGCAACGGTACCAAGCGCATCGGCCTGCGCGCCGACATGGACGCGCTGCCGATGGAGGAGAACACCAATCTCGCCTGGCGCTCGACCATTCCCGGCCGCTTCCACGGCTGCGGCCATGACGGCCACACCACCATGCTGCTCGGCACCGCGCGCTATCTCGCCGAGACCCGTAATTTCGACGGCACCGTGCATTTCATCTTCCAGCCCGCCGAAGAAGGCCTCGGCGGCGCCCGCGCGATGATCAAGGACGGGCTGTTCAAGCAGTTTCCCTGCGACGAAATCTACGGCCTGCACAATGCGCCCGACATGAATCACGGCGAGGTCGGCATCTTCCCCGGCCCCGCGATGGCGGCGGCGGATTTCTTCGATATCCACATCAAGGGCTATGGCGCCCATGGCGCGATGCCGGAACGCTCGAAGGACCCCGTGGTGATCGCCATGACGCTCGGCCAGGCGATGCAGTCTATCGTTAGCCGTAATATCGACCCATTCCAGTCGGCGGTGTTGTCGATCACCCAGATCCATTCGGGTTCGGCCTATAACGTCATTCCCGACGACGCGAAACTGTGCGGCACCGTGCGCTGCTTCTCGGAAACCGTGCGCCAGCAGATCCGTGATCGCATGCATGCTCTCGCCAAAGGTATCGCGACGGCCTTCGGCGTCGAGATCACCGTCGACATCCGCGACGGCTTCAGCGTGCTGGTCAATCAGGAAGAGCACAGCAAGGCCGTGGAAGAAGTCGCGCGTACCATCGTGGGCGACGCCAATGTGATCACGCGTTCGAAGCCGAAGATGGGCTCGGAAGATTTCGCCGACATGCTGCATGCGGTGCCCGGCGCTTACTTCTGGGTCGGCCATGACGGCTCGGTGCCGGTGCACAATCCCGGCTACTATCTGGATGACAAGATCCTCCCCATCGGAGCCAGCATGTTCGCCCGCATCGTCGAAACCCGGCTGCCGGTGTAAGCGCCATGAGTGACGGGATCAGCAAGGCCACCGCGCTCCACGAAATGTCGGCGACCGAGCTGATCGCCGGCTACAAGGCGAAAACATTCTCGCCGAGCGAAGCGTTTGAGGATGTGCTCTCCCATATCGCAACGTGGGAGCCGCATCTTCACGCGCTCTATGCTTTCGACCCCGATACCGGCCGCGCCGTCGCGAAGGAATCGACGGCACGCTGGGCGAAGGGGGCACCGGTCGGCCCGCTCGACGGCGTGCCGACCACGGTGAAGGAGAACATCGCCACCAAGGGGCACGCGATTCCGCTCGGCACGGCAGCGATGCCGCTGGTGCCCTCGCCGGTCGATGCGCCGCCGGCGGCGCGGCTGCGCGAAGCCGGTGCCGTGATCTTCTCCAAGACCACCATGCCCGATTACGGCATGCTGTCGTCGGGCGTCTCCAGCTTCCACGCCTTGACGCGCAATCCGTGGGACCTTTCGCAAAATCCCGGCGGCTCCTCGGCCGGCGCCGGTGCGGCTGCCGCAGCAGGCTATGGCCCGCTGCATCTCGGCACGGATATCGGCGGCTCCGTGCGCCTGCCCGCCGGCTGGTGTGGCCTCGCCACGTTGAAGCCGAGCCTCGGCCGCGTACCGATCGATCCGCCCTTTGTCGGCCGCTGCGCCGGCCCGATGACGCGCAGCATCGACGACACCGCCTTGATGATGAGCGTGCTGTCGCTGCCAGACGCGCGCGATGGCATGAGCCTGCCGCCGGCAGACATTGCATGGACCTCACTGGACGGATTCGCGCCGAAAGGCGTTCGCATCGGTCTTACGCTCGATGTGGATTTCGGCCTGCCGCTCGACAACGAGGTGCGCGAGACCGTGCGCGCCGCGGCGAAAGCATTTGAAGCAGCCGGCGCGACCGTCGTCGAGGTGCCCTGGGTGATGAATGGCGATCATCTCAGGGGCCTCGACGCGTTCTGGCGTGCCCGCGCATGGGATGACATCTCGAAACTATCGCCGGAAGCACAGGCAAAGATCCTGCCCTTCATCTTCGAGTGGGCGAAAGGCGGTTCGCAGCTCTCCGGCGGCGATGTGGTGCGCGGTTTCAACTGCACGATGGCGATCCGCGCCAATGCAGCGAAGGCCTTTGCCGATCTCGACTACATGCTGTCACCGGTGGCGCCGATCGTGAGCTACGCGGCGGAGCTCCCCGCGCCGACCAATGACAGCAAGCATCCGCTCGACCATATCGGCTATACCGTGCCATGGAACATGGCGGAAAATCCGGCCGCGTCGATCAATGCCGGTTACAGCGCCAAAGGCTTTCCCATCGGTCTGCAGATCGCAGGACGCCGCTTCGACGATCACGGCGTGCTGAAGATGGCGAAATTCTTCGAGAGCATCCGCGGGCCGCAGAAGCCGTGGCCGAAAGTGCCGACGTAATTTCGGCCGTTGTAATTCCGTAGGATGGGTAGAGCGAAGCGAAACCCATCACCGCACACGCCTGCGGTGAAGGGTTTCGCTTCGCTCTACCCATCCTACACGCTACAATCGACGGCGAACCACCGCCCAACAAAACAAAAACGGGAGAGAAACCGACATGGCCTATGAGACCATCCTTTACAGCGTCGAGGACCAGATCCTCACCATCACGCTGAACCGCCCCGACAAGCTCAACGCCTATAACGCCACCATGCAGGCGGAGCTGATCGACGCTTTCGACAAGGCCGACGCCGACGACAATGTGCGCGCCATCATCATCACCGGCGCCGGCCGCGGTTTTTGCGCAGGTGCAGACCTTTCCTCCGGCGCCGACACCTTCGACCGCGATGCGCGACGCGGCCCGGTGAAGCGCAACGCCGACGGCAAGGTCGATTACAGCGATCCGATGGTGCGCGACGGCGGCGGCCAGGTGACGCTGCGCATGTTCAAATGCCTCAAGCCTGTCATCGGCGCCATCAATGGCCCGGCAGTCGGCATCGGCGCCACCATGCAGCTCGCCATGGACATCCGCATCGCCTCGGAAAACGCGCGCTTCGGCTTCGTGTTCTCCCAGCGCGGCATCGTGCCGGAGGCGGCATCGAGCTGGTTCCTGCCGCGCATCGTCGGCATCTCGCAGGCGCTGGAATGGTGCTATTCCGGCCGCGTGTTCCCGGCGCAGGAAGCACTGGCCGGACGGCTCGTCAGCAAGGTCGTGGCGCATGACGACTTGCTGCCCACCGCCCGCGCGCTGGCGAAAACCTTCATGGAGAAGACCGCACCGGTCTCGGTCGCGCTGATCCGCCAGATGATGTGGCGCCTTTCCGCTATGGACGATCCGATGGAAGCCCACAAGATCGACAGCCGCGGCATCTATGCGCGCGGGCGCTCGGAAGATGTCAAGGAAGGCGTCGTCGCCTTCCTTGAAAAACGCCCCGCCGAGTTTAAGAACAAGGTCAGCGCCGACATGCCCGATTACTTCCCATGGTGGGACGAGCGCGAATACAAATAGGACCTTGCAAGCGAGATCATGACTTATTCGACGCCCTCCGATCGTCCATCCGAGGGCGTCGTTTTCCTGCACGGCATCAGCCGTTCGTTCCGCTCCCTGATCAAGCTGCAGCAGGCGGTGGACAAAGCCGGCTTCGCCACAAGGAACATCGGCTATCCCAGCCGGCACAAGGCACTGTCCGACCTGGCGGATGATATCCATCCCGCCATAGCTCCCTTCACCGCAGCGAATGAAGGCTGCACGCATTTCGTCTGCCATTCGATGGGCGGCCTGCTGGCGCGCGTTTATATCGCGCGGCACCGCCCCGCGCGCCTCGGCCGCGTGGTGATGCTGGGCACGCCGAACGGAGGCAGCGAGATCGCCGATGCTCTCAGAACGCGGCTACTGTACCGGCTGTATTTCGGCCCGGCCGGCCAGCAACTGGTGACGGCACGCGACGCCACCACCGAATCCCTGCTGCCTGCGGTGGACTATCCGGTCGGCGTCATCGCCGGCAATCGCTCGCTCGATCCCATCGCTTCACGTTTCATGCTGCCGGGTGCCAATGATGGCCGCGTCACCGTCGCGCGCACGCGGCTGGAAGGCATGGCCGATCACATCGTGATCCCCGCCTCGCACGCGTTCATGATGAAGAACAAGGAGGCGATCGCGCAGACCATCGCGTTTTTGACAGATGGGCGCTTCCGTCGGGCGGATGAGCCGAAAGCATAATCCGGCCGACGGCGACGCTTACGCGGCCTTGATCGCAGCGAGAAAACGCTCGACCTGATCGCGCATCTGGCCCGACTGCCGGGCGAGATCGTCGGAGGCCGACAGCACTTCGCCCGCCGATGAGCCGGTATCGCCGGCCATGTCGGTGACGCCGCTGATGGTGCGTGAAATCTCGTTGGCGCCCTGGGCGGCATGCTGGACATTCCGCGCGATTTCCTGCGTCGCCGCGCTCTGCTCTTCCACCGCGCTGGCGATGGAGGATGCGATCTCGTTGATGCTGCCGATGGTGCCCGTGATGGCGCGGATGGCATCGACGGCATCGCCGGACGACGACTGGATCGCCGCGATCTGGGCACGGATTTCCTCGGTGGCCTTCGCCGTCTGGCCGGCAAGGCTCTTCACCTCTGACGCCACCACCGAGAAGCCGCGGCCGGCATCGCCGGCACGCGCGGCCTCGATGGTCGCGTTGAGCGCGAGCAGGTTGGTCTGGCTGGCGATCTCGGTGATGAGATTGACGACATCGCCGATGCGCTCGGCCGCGGACGACAGCGCCATGACGGTGTCATTGGTGCGGCCGGCTTCCTCCACTGCCTTCTGGGCGATGGCGGCGGAATGCGAGACCTGACGGCCGATCTCGACCACGGAGCTCGACAGCTCCTCCGCAGCCGCGGCGACGGTCTGCACATTGGTCGAGGTCTCCGTCGACGCGGCGGTCACGACGGTCGCCTGACGGATGGTTTCGCCCGCCGTGGAGCTCAGCGACTCCGCCGTACCCTGAAGCTGCGACGATGCCGTCGTCAACGACGACAGCAAGGCACCGATCTCCTCGTCGAAGCGACCGGTCAGTTCCGTCACGCGCGCCGTGCGCGCGCTGCGGCGATTGATCTCCTCGGCCTCGCGTGCGCTCAGCTCGTTGGTCTTGATCATGTTGTCCTTGAAGACGGCGACTGCGCGCGCCATGCCGCCGATCTCATCGCGACGATCGGTGCCGACGATGTCGGTGGTCACATCGCCATTGGCGAGATCGGTCATCGAAGCCGACAGCACGCCGATCGGACGCGTGATGCTGCGCGCCATGGCGAGCACCGCGGCGCCGCTGATCAGCAATGCCAACAGCATCAGCACGGAGGCCATGGTCAGCGTGCGGGCCGCATCTGCCTTCTTGCTCGCGACCGTTTTAGCGAGCTGATCGGCGAGACCGTCTTCGACGGCCTTCAAGAGATCGATGCGGGCGGTGCTGGCGTCGAACCATGTCTTGCTGTCCAGCGACTTGAAATCCCCGGTGAGGCCACCCTGCTCGATGGTCTTGCGCATGGCATCGACGCGCTCAATCACCGGGCCCGACATGGTGCGCGTGAACAGCTCCAGCGCCTGCGGCGTCGCCGAGGCGCGGAAGGCGGCGAAGAAACCTTCCTGACCGGCAGCCAGACCAATGCCGCGCGAAAAGGCGGGCAGTTCGAACTTGCCGGCGGCGATGCCGCCGGCATTGAGGGCGCGCTCCTGCCCTGCCCGCTCCTTGCCCTCGATCAGATTGGCATAGGCGGAGATCGCCTTGGAGATATCGTCATCGGTGCTGAGCTTGGCGATGCCGGTAATGACGGCGATCTGCCTTGCGATGGTCTCGGTCATGCGACCAACCGCGGCGGACGGCGCGATGGCAAGGCTGTCCACCTCGCTGCGCAGCCCGTCGAGCTTGCCGATGATATCGGCGGCACGATCGGCGGCCGACGCGAGGTCGGTCGCTGTCGCGCGCTTCAGTTCGCCAAGCGCGGAGACGGCAACCGCGCGCTCCGCATCGGTGCGTTTGCGCTGCTCCGGCAGCTCGCCGCGCATCTGCGCGCCCTTGCTGCTGACGAAAGCGGAGGTCATGCCGCGCTCCTTCTGCAATTCATGCACGAGGCGGCTGAGCTTGGTGACACCTGCGGCGACCGGCTCGAGCCGGTCCATCTCGGCGTAAACGTTCGCCTTGCTGGCGATTTCATACGCCGCCATGGCGGCAACGATGATCAAAGGAAGAATAGCGGACAGAGCAATACGATAGAGAATTTTTGTGTGCTTCAACATGGTCATCCTCACCTGTGACACACGTTGTACGGGCATAATCGTAAAGGAACATCGTGTTCGAAATGACCAAACTTTGATCACTCCATCAGCAGCGCCACGCGCCCAATTGCCTTTCGATCGGTCAGCAAGCGCATTGCTTGTGCAACATTGGCGAGTGGCAGACGATGCGAGACATTGGGGCGAATCTTGCCGGCTTCGGCCCATGCGAGCAGCGCCGCGATGCGCGCCTCGCCGATCGCGGGATCGCGTCGCGCGGCCTCACCGGCGCGGACGCCGAGCACGCTGGCGCCCTTGATCAGCACGAGATTCGTCTTCGCGACTCCGATGCCGCCGGTGAAACCGATCACCAACAGTCGCGCGCCCCAGGCGATGCAGCGCAAGCTCTGTTCGAAGATATCGCCGCCGACCGGATCGAACACCACATCGGCGCCCTTCCCCTCGGTGATGCGCTTCACCGCGTCCCTGAACGGCTCGGCACCGTAGACAATGCAGTGCTCGGCGCCGCGCGCTTTGGCCACCGCCAGCTTCTCTTCCGACGACGCCGCAGCGATGACGGTGGCGCCGAGCAGCTTGCCGATCTCGACGGCCGCGAGGCCGACGCCGCCGCCGCCGCCATGCACCAGCAGCACCTCGCCGGACTTCAGTTGTCCGCGATCCACCAGCGCGTGATGCGCGGTGCCGTGGGCGGCGAGGAAGGTGGCGCCTTCCGCATAGTCGAAGGTCGAGGGCAGTGGCGTGAGCTGCGATGGAGACACCACGACCTCCTCCGCATAACCGCCGAAGCGCAGCTTGACGATGACGCGGTCGCCAAGCTTGAAACCTTTCAAGTCATCGGCGATCTCGCTGATGTCGCCGGCGGCTTCCATGCCGGGCGTGAACGGCAGTTCGGGCTTGAGCTGATATTCGCCGGCGGCCATCAGGATATCCGGGAAATTGATGCCGGCGGCACGGATGCGGATACGGATCTGTCCGGGCTTCAAGGGCTGTGCTGCAAATTCCTCGAGGCGCAGCGTTTCGGGCGGACCGAGTTCACGGCAGACAATGGCTCTGGGCATCAGACGGCGCTCGCTTTGCGACGCTGCAGCGCCTCGCGAATCAGCGGCAAGCGGTCATTGCCGAAATACATGTCGGTTTTGTCGAGATAGATGGTGGGCGAGCCGAAGCCGCCGCGCGCCATCACCTCATCGGTGTTGATCTTGAGCTGATCCTTGATGGCCTGCTCATTGATGCCGGCGAACAAGCGCGCGGGATCGACGCCGCTGCGCGTGCAGACCTCGGTCAGCACCTCGTCCTTCGAGATGTCCCGGTCCTCCCCCCAATAGATTTCGAACACCGCGCGAGCGAACGGCACCATCCTGCCCGGCTGCTCGCGCTGCAGCCAGATGCAGCCGCGCATGGCCTTGACGCTGTTCACGGGAAACACGCTGGGCGGCATCTTGATGGTGAGGCCGGCGGAGCGCGCCCAATCCCCGAGATCTTTCTTCATGTAGCGCGCTTTGGCCGGCACCGGCGTTTCGCGCGAGGCATAGACCGAGGGATTGATCGTGTTGAAAATGCCGCCGACCAGGATCGGCCGCCAGGCGATTTCGGCGTCAAACTCCTTCGCCAGCGGCTGGATGTTATGAAAGGCGAGATAAGTCCAGGGACTGGAGCAATCGAAGAAGAATTCGATCATGGGTGTTTCCTCATTTTGTTGTTACGTAGCCGTCATCCTGAGGTGCCGGAGCGTAGCGGAGGCCTCGAAGGACGACGGCGAGCACGCCGGAGTTCGCTGCTATCCTTCGACGCTCGCAAGGGCTCGCACCTCAGGATGAGGGCAGAGTTTGTTTCATTGCTGCTGCGCCTGCGCATGCGACGGCTGATCCACGCCGAACATGATCTTCCGCGCCTGCTCGTCCATCGGTTTGCGCTCGGCCTTGCCGACCGCGAGGCCGGCCTGTACCTGCGGACGGGCGCGAAGCAGCGCGTACCAGCGTTTCACATTCGGGAAATCATCGAGCGTCAAGCCTTGCGCCTTGTGGGTCATGATCCACGGAAAGCAGGCGATGTCGGCGATAGAGTAGTCGCCCGCGATATAATCGCGGCCATCCGCGAGATGCGCGTCAAGCACGCCATAGAGGCGCTTGGCCTCGCGCGTGTAGCGGTCGATGGCATAAGGAATCTTCTCGGGCGCATAGAGCAGGAAATGGCCGTTCTGGCCGAGCATGGGCCCGAGCCCGCCCATCTGCCACATCACCCATTGCACCACATCGAAACGGCCGCGCTGCTCGGACGGCATGAAGCGGCCGGATTTCTCGGCGAGATAGATCAGGATCGCGCCACTCTCGAACATCGTGATGGGGGCACCGCCATCAGCAGGCGCGTGATCGACGATGGCGGGCATACGGCCGTTCGGCGACAGCTTCAGGAATTCCGGCCTATGCTGATCGCCGCGTCCGAGCTGCATCGGCACCACCCGATAAGGCAGGCCGCATTCCTCCAGCATGATGGTGATCTTCCAGCCGTTCGGTGTCGGCGCGTAATGCAGGTCGATCATGGGGGGTTCTCCCTCTCTTCGTCATTGCGAGCGTAGCGAAGCAATCCAGAAAGCCAAGAAGAAAGAGCTGGATTGCTTCGCTACGCTCGCAATGACGGAGCATGTACACAGCCCCTGGAACATGGCAGACAGGCGCCAGAACGGACAATTCCGGGGAGCGAACAATGCTGTTTCCAACCACCATCGCCGGCTCGCTGCCGAAGCCCGAATGGCTCGCCGAGCCCAACAAGCTCTGGCCGACCTGGCGCTCACAGGGCGAGGAGCTGCAGCGCGCCAAGCGCGACGCCACGCTACTGGCGGTGAAGGTACAGGAAGACGCCGGCGTCGACATCGTCACCGACGGCGAGCTGGCGCGACAGCATTTCGTCCACGGCTTCCTGGAAAAGGTCGAGGGCATCGATTTCAGAAACAAGGTCGAGATGGGCATACGCAACGATCGCTACAAGGCGATGGTTCCGCAAGTGATCGCGCCCCTGAAACTGTCTGGCCGCGTGCATGATTTCGAAGCGCAGATCGTGCGGGCGCATACGACGCGCAAATTCAAGTTCACCCTGCCCGGCCCGATGACCATCATCGACACGCTCTCGAACAGTCATTACAGCGATCGCATCGAGATGGCATTCGCCTTCGCCGAACTGCTCAATCAGGAAGCGCGCGCCTTGCAGGCCGACGGCGTCGACATGATCCAGTTCGACGAGCCGGCTTTCAACGTGTTCATGAAGGACGCGGCTGACTGGGGCGTGAAAGCGCTCGCGCGGGCGGCACAAGGGCTGACATGTGCCACCGCCGTTCACATCTGTTACGGATATGGCATCAAGGCCAATACGGACTGGAAGGAAACGCTCGGCGGCGAATGGCGGCAATATGAGGAGATCTTCCCGGCCATCGATGCTTCTGACATCCAGCAGGTCGCCATCGAATGCCGCAACTCCCGCGTACCGCTGGAATTGCTCGGGCTGCTGAAGAACAAGGTGGTGCAGGCCGGTGTGATCGATGTCGCGAGCGACGTCGTGGAGACGCCGGAGGATGTGGTCGCCACCATCGAGGCCGTGATGAAGCATGTGCCGAAAGAACGCATCGTGCCGACCACCAATTGCGGCATGGCGCCGACGCAGCGGGATATCTCGGAAGCGAAACTGCGGGCGCTCGGTGCGGGGGCGAAGCAGGCGCGGGAGAGGCTGGGGTAGCCACTCCGCTCCTCATGGTGAGGAGGCGCGAAGTGCCGTCTCGAACCATGAGCTAGCTGAGCCTCACGGCCATCCTTCGAGACGCGGCCTGCCGCTCCTCAGGATGAGGGTGGGGTGTGTGGGGACGCGCTTGGATGCAGCACCGGCCTGTATCCGGCGCGTAACGCCCGCATCGTTGATGGTGGCGTCAGCAATTGCGCATCGTGCAGAGCACCGTCGTGCTCCGCGTAGCCCGCAAATGACCATCGCCACACACCCCCATGTGCGATCAGATAGCTCTCGCCATCCGCCTCGACCATCGCACCTTCCGGCAGCGCCTCGATCGCCCCGTCGATCGAATGCAATCGCTTTCCTCGCCCATCCAGCCGCTCCGCATGCAGCACGCGATCGATCTCGGTCGCCTTCACGCCGGTGACGCCGTTGCCCAGCTCCCATGCAGTGCGAAACCGGTTGGCGTCGTCGCGGCGACAATAGAAGCAGGGGCGATGGCCGGCGGCGAAGGATGTGGCCTCATCCAGGAAAAACAGTTCGGTCCAGCTTTGCCGCGCCATCACATCGCGGCGGCGGCCACGGAATTCACAGACGCAGGTGATCCAGGCCGGGTTGGACCAGCGGCGATTCAGCAGAGTCTTTGTGTTAGGGTCATGGATAATGCCGCGATTGCCGGTGAACATGCCGCGGGCGGGCACGGCGACGATGTCGCCGAACGGGGTGACGCGGTTTTGAAGGGGCATATGGCGCGTCTCCCTTGCTCTATCTGTCATCGCCCGGCTCGACCGGGCGATCCAGTAAACGCCGGCCTATCGATCAAGCCGCTCCGCCTGTGTTTACTGGATCACCCGCTTTCGCGGGTGATGACATTGGGCGCGTATGACAGTTGGAGCTTACGCCGCCCCATCCCGCATCGGCGGCTGGAACGACAGGCCGAGATCCCACGGGAAGAAGATCCACGTATCCTGTGAGACTTCGGTGATGAACGTATCCACCAGCGGACGCCCCATCGGCTTCGCATAGACCGTCGCGAAATGCGCGTCGGGCAGCATCTCGCGCACCATGCGCGCGGTCTTGCCGGTGTCGACGAGATCGTCGACGATCAAGATCCCCTTGCCGGTGCCATTGCCGAGTTTCGCCGTGGCATCGGAAATGCCCTTCAGTATCTGCAACTCACCCTGCTTGTTATGTGCGTAGCTGGCGATACAAACCGTATCGATCACGCGCACGCCGAGTTCGCGCGCCACGATCGCCGCCGGCACGAGACCGCCGCGGGTGATCGCGACGATGGCTTCAAATGGCCCCACGCTGTTGAGCCGCCAGGTCAGTGCGCGGCAGTCGCGATGGAACTGATCCCACGACACTGGAAAGGCCTTGCCGGCACGCTCCTGCGCGCTCAGCTCCGGATGCTCAGCCATATCTTACTCCTTGAAAAACGGCTCGCCTGTTACTTCGCGGCGGCGAGCCCCGCAAGCATCTCCTTCACCGCATTCATGGCGGCGTCGAGCTTGGCTTGGTCGCGCGAACGCACCACGAGATTGGTGTTCGGCTTGCCCTGCTCGTCCATGAACGGATAGCTGCCGATAATCGTATCAGGATGTGCTGCGGCGATTTCGCGCAGCGGGCCGCCGACATCGCCTTCCCTGGCATTGGCCTTCACGGTGTCCGACAGCATGCGCAGGCCCGACCGCAGCTTCGGTGCCACGATGTCCATCATCGCCTGCATGATGCTGGGCACACCGGCCATCACGATCACGTTCTCGATCTTGAAACCCGGCGCCAGAATCGTCGCGCTCTGGATCAGATCCGCGCCGTCCGGAATGCGCGCCATGCGCAAGCGGGCTTCGTTGAGGTCCGCGCCAAAACGCTCCTGGAAACGTGCCACGACGTCCGGGTGGTGATCGATGCTGACACCAAAGGCTTTGGCGACGGAATCCGCCGTGATGTCGTCATGGGTCGGCCCGATGCCGCCCGTGGTAAAAACGTAGTCATAGCGTTGGCGCAGCGCGTTGAGCGCCGCAACGATGTCGGCCTCGTCGTCGGAGACGACGCGGACTTCCTTGAGGTCGATGCCGATATTGGTGAGGTATTCGGCGATATAGCCGATGTTCTTGTCCTTGGTCCGGCCGGACAGAATTTCGTCGCCGATCACCAGAATGGACGCTGTCACGATCTCGGTCATGTCTCACTTCCTCGCCTGATCAGGCACCATGCGCAGGCACAGCCCCGATGTCATCCGGTTATGCCGCCTAAACGTGCAGCGTCCAGCCGTTTTTTAGGGCAGCTTTTCCGCGCCCCCTACGAATTGCTCGTCCAGAATGCATATCGCGCTGGCCCGCCCCTTGCTACCGTCTCCTTTAGTCGTGCAATCTTGGACACGGCCTCGAACACAGTCAGGGGTATATGGCAGTCGCGTTCGACGAAATGAATGGGCTCGATGGCGCGCTCCGACCCGCCTATGAGGAGCTCTCACGCTGGCTCGAAGAGACGCCGCCGGACGCACTCGAACATCGCCGGCAAGAAGCCGAGTTGCTGTTTCGCCGCATCGGCATCACCTTCGCCGTCTATGGCGAGGCGGAATCCACCGAACGACTGATCCCCTTCGATGTCATCCCGCGCATCATCTCCGGCCGGGAATGGACGCGGCTGGAAACGGGATTGAAGCAGCGCACCCGCGCCATCAACATGTTCCTTAAGGATATCTATCACGGCCGCGACATTCTTCGCGCGGGCGTGGTGCCGGACGATCTGATCTTTCAGAATCCGGTGTTCCGGCCGGAGATGAACGGCCAGGACGTGCCGCACGATGTCTATGTGCATATTGCGGGGATCGACATCGTCCGCACCGACCCCAACGAATTTTACGTGCTCGAGGACAATGCGCGCACGCCCTCCGGGGTCTCCTACATGCTGGAGAACCGCGAGATCATGATGCGGCTGTTTCCCGACCTGTTCGCGCGACATCGCGTTGCGCCGGTGGAGAAATATCCGGACGAGTTGCTGTCCTGCCTGCGTTCGGTGGCGCCGCGCTCGGCCTCCACCGAACCGACTGTCGCGCTGCTGACGCCGGGCGTCTACAACTCGGCCTTCTACGAGCATTCGTTTCTGGCCGACAAGCTCGGTGTCGAACTGGTCGAAGGCCGCGACCTCATCGTGAAGAGCGACGAGGTGTTCATGCGCACCACCGAAGGGCTGAAGCGTGTGGACGTGCTGTATCGCCGGCTCGACGACGACTTCATCGATCCCCTCACCTTCCGTCCGGATTCCGCGCTCGGTGTCCCCGGTCTGATGTCGGCCTATATGGCGGGCAATATCACACTGGCCAACGCTGTCGGCACCGGGATCGCCGATGACAAGGCGATGTATAGCTACATGCCGGACATCGTGAAATTCTATCTCGGCGAAGAACCGATCCTGAAGAACGTGCCGACCTGGCGCTGCCGCGAGGCTGGCGATCTCGCTTACGTGCTCGACAATCTCGGCGACCTCGTCGTCAAGGAAGTGCATGGCTCCGGCGGCTACGGCATGCTGATCGGCCCCGCCGCGACGAAGGCGACCATCGAAGCTTTCCGCGACAAGCTGAAGCGCGAACCGGAAGGCTTTATCGCCCAGCCGACGCTGGCGCTCTCCACCTGCCCAACCTGCACCGCGACCGGCCTTGCGCCGCGCCATGTGGATCTGCGCCCCTTCGTGCTCACCGGCGCCAGGGAAAGCCGGATCGTGCCCGGCGGCCTCACCCGCGTGGCGTTGCAGGAGGGTTCGCTGGTGGTGAACTCGAGCCAGGGCGGCGGAACGAAGGATACGTGGATTCTGGATGAGTGAGATGATGGCCGCTCCCCGTGTCCCGGGCGCAATGCAGCGCAAGCGAAGCGCGGCGATGCTTTGCAAAACCGGGACCGCCACAAACACCTTACATTCGTGCGGTTCCGGTTCTGCGCAGCGGCATAAACATGCCGCTGCGCGCCCAGGACACGAGGCCATCGAGTAACACCATGCTGTCGCGCACCGCTGAAAATCTCTACTGGCTGGCCCGCTATATCGAGCGCGCCGAATATCTCGCACGCACCATAGAGGCGACGCTGCGCGTCACCGCGCTGCCGAGCGCGTATGTCGGCCAGACCAACGAATGGGACTCGGCGCTGCAGACCGCAGGCATCAGCGCCGGATTCTACAATTGTCACGCGGTCGCCGATGAAGAGAGCGTGGTCGAATATATCGCTTTCGCGCCGGGCAATCCGTCATCGATCCGCAACTGCATCGAGGCCGCGCGCCTCAATGCGCGCTCGGTGCGCACCGCATTGACCGGCGAGATGTGGGACACCATCAACGGCGCCTGGCTGGAATTGCAGTCGGTGTGGAACAACGGCACCAAATCGCGCGAGCAGCTCGCGCGCTTCCTGCGCTTCGTGCAGGAGACGTCGCTGCGCTTCGACGGTTCGGCCTATCGCACCATGCTGCGCAACGACGCCTATTGGTTCTCGCGGCTCGGCCTGCATCTGGAACGCGCCGACAACACCGCGCGCATTCTCGATGTGAAATATCACTTGCTGCTGCCGCAGGACGAGCATGTCGGCGGCCCCCTCGATTACTATCAGTGGACCTCGATCCTGCGCTCGGTCTCGGCGCTGACGGCCTATCACTGGGTCTATCGCGAGACGCTGAAGCCATGGCTCATCGCGGACCTCCTGATCCTCAACGACACGCTGCCGCGGTCGCTGGCGAGCTGCTACGGTAATCTCGTCCGCAACCTCGACCAGATCGGCGTCGCCTATGGCCGCCAAGGTGCGGCCCAGCGCCATGCGCGCGGCATCCGCAACCGGCTTGAACATAGCCATATCGACGATATCTTCCAGCGCGGCCTGCATGAATTCATTCAGGAATTCATTGCCGACAACAATCGGCTGGGCGAAATCATCGGCAAGCAATATCTGATCTGACACAACTCGATTTAAACATGCGCCTCCGCATCGCCCATTCCACCACCTATCGCTACGAGCCGCCGGCTTCCGGCGTCATCCAGATTCTGCGCATGACTCCCGGCAGCCATGACAGTCAGTATGTGGCGGACTGGCAGATCGACGTCTCCACCGACTCGCGCCTCGACAGGCATGAGGATGCGTTTGGCAACGTCACCCATGTGCTGACCCATGGGCCGCTGTCGGACCTTACCATCACCGTGGAGGGCCTCATCGAGACCCAGGACACCGGCGGCGTGCTGCGCGGCACTGACGAGCGCTTTCCGCCCAGCCTGTTCCTGCGCCCCACAAATCTCACCGACGTCACGCCGGCGATGGAGACGTTCGCGCGTGAACTGACGCCTTCGCCCGAGCATGACCCGCTTGGCTATCTGCATGCGCTGATGCTCGGCATCAACGCGCATATGATCTTCGACACCGATCCCACCAGCAGCGGCACCACCGCCAGCGAGGCCTTTTCGCTGAAGCGCGGCGTGTGCCAGGACTACGCGCATATCTTCATTGCCTGCGCCCGGGTCGGCGGCATCCCCGCCCGCTTCGTCTCCGGCCATTTCTGGCGGGCCGATGGGGCGAATCAGCAGGAGGCCGGCCATGCCTGGGCAGAAGCCCATGTGCCTGGGCTCGGCTGGATCGGCTTCGATCCGGCCAATGCCATCTGCACCACTGACGCCCACGCCCGCATCGCCATTGGCCTTGATTACCTCGGCGCTGCGCCGGTGCGCGGCACCCGCTATGGTGGCGGCATGGAAACGCTGACCGTGGCAGTGCGCGTTGACAAAGTCTCGGATCGCGGCCAGTCGCAGTTCCAGAGTTGATCTGTAGGGTGGGCAAAGCGCAGCGTGCGTGCCCACCACTTTGGGCCGGGTGGACAAGGGGGCACCGCTTTGCCCACCCTACAGGACGAGGTTGCCCGCCCCGCCGCCTGAGCGTAAGACGCTTTTCAGGTTCGAGAGGCTGGCGATGACTTACTGCTGCGGAATTCTGGTGAAGGACGGCCTGGTGATGATCGCGGACACGCGCACCAATGCCGGGCTCGACAACGTTTCCACCTTCCGCAAGCTGCACATCTTCAACCAACCAGGCGAACGTATCATGGCGATCGCCTCCGCCGGCAATCTCGCCATCAGCCAGTCGGTGCTCTCAACCCTGAGCGAGGGGCTGGAGAATCCCGACACTGGCGAGATCGAGACGCTGATGAACGCGCCGACCATGTTCCAGGCAGCGAAGCGCATCGGTCGCGCGATCCGGCATGTCAGTTCCACCGAAGGCAAGGCGCTACAGGCGGAAGACATCAGCTTCGACGTCTCCTTCCTGTTCGGCGGCCAGATCGCCGGCGCGAAGATGCGGATGTTCATGATCTATCCGGCGGGCAACTTCATCGAATGTACCGTGGACACGCCCTATCTGCAGATCGGCGAGCACAAATACGGCAAGCCGGTGCTCGACCGTGCCATGCATTACGATGTCGAACTTTATGACGCGCTGAAAACCGGCCTGATCTCGATGGATTCGACCATGCGCTCGAATATCGGCGTCGGCCTGCCCATCGATGTGCTGGTGGTGCGCACCGATGTCTGTGACGCCGATCTCAACCACCGCATCGAGGCTGGCGAACCCTATTTCCACGATCTGCGCTCGCGCTGGTCGGCCGCCCTACGCGCGGCGCATCAGAGCATCCCGCGCCCGCCGTATAAGAGCTGAGACCGTAGGATGGGTAGAGCGCGGACGCGTGGCGTCGGAGCGAACCCATCATCGCATGCTCCGGAGGATGTGAGTGTTGGGCTTCGCTTCGCTTTCCCCATCCTACGCATGGCGTCCGATGACGGCCGCGGATATCATCGCCGTCAAATCACTTGCCGACGTCATTCATCCCGCCTTCCCCGAAAGCGATTCGGTCTTCGCCAATCGCCTCACGCTGCATCCGGTTGGCTGCGAAGTGCTGGATGGCGATGACGGACTCAAGGGCTATGTGCTCAGCCATCCCTGGCTCGACCGTTCGCCGCCGCCACTCGATACGGTGCTCGCACCGATTACGATGGCCACGACCTATTACATTCACGATCTCGCATTGCTGCCCGAGACCCGCGGCAGCGGCGCCGGCACCGCCATTGTCAGCCTCCTCGCGACCCGCGCACGCGCGCTGCAGTTGCCCAACATGACCCTTGTTGCCGTCAACAATTCGGTTCATTTTTGGCAGCGTCAGGGCTTTACCGTCACCGACGATCCCGTGCTGGAGTCCAAACTTGCGAGCTACGGCGATCAGGCGCGTTTCATGACGCGAGACCTCACCTAAAACACTTTGTTCAAGAACCCAGGGAAGAAACCAAAATGACCGCCAAGATCGCCATCGTCACCGGGGCCGGCACCGGCGTCGGCCGCGCCGCCTCGCTCGCGCTGATGGGCGCCGGCTTCACCGTCGTGCTCGCCGGCCGCCGGCTGGAGCTGCTGCAGGAAACGCAGAAGCTCGGCGCCGAAAAGGGCGGCAAGAGCCTGCCCGTGACCGCCGACATGCAGGACCCCGCCTCGATCGCGGCGCTGTTTGCCAAGACCGTGCAGGAATTCGGCCGGCTCGACGTGCTGTTCAACAATGCCGGCATGGGCGCTCCGGCGATCCCGTTCGAGGATCTCGGTTATGAGCAGTGGAAAGCGGTAGTGGATACCAATCTCACCGCGCCGTTCCTGTGCACCCAGCACGCCTTCCGCATCATGAAGGACCAGACCCCGCGCGGGGGGCGCATCATCAACAACGGCTCGATCTCCGCGCATGCGCCGCGTCCGTTCTCGGCGGCCTATACCTCGACCAAGCACGCCATCACCGGCCTCACCAAGGCGAGCAATCTCGACGGCCGCGCCTACGACATCGCCGTCGGCCAGATCGATATCGGCAATGCCGCAACCCCGATGACCGACCGCATGGTCAACGGCCCCGGCGTGCTGCAACCCGATGGCACCTCGAAGCAGGAGCCGCGCATGGACGCCAAGGCCGTGGGTGATGCTGTCGTCTATATGGCCAGCCTGCCGCTGGATGCGAATGTGCTGACCATGACTGTCATGGCGACCAAGATGCCGTTTGTCGGACGGGGCTGACCTCTCTCACGACGACCTCGCGGCACCGACATTGCATGACATCCGCCGCCGCGGCATCATTGCCGCGGCTTCGGGGGGGTCATGCTTCAGCTTCAGTCGGCGTTCGGCGTCATCGCACTGCTCGGCCTTGCGTGGCTGTGCGGCGAGCATCGCAACAAGGTGTCGTTGCGCAAGGCCGCAATCGGACTGACCGTGACGGTTGCAACCGCTGTCATCCTCCTGAAGCTACCGATCGTGACGCGCGCCTTCGGAGCGATCAACGATGCGGTCTCCACGATCTCGGCTGCGTCACGCGCCGGAACATCCTTCGTGTTCGGCTATCTCGGTGGCGGCGCACTCCCCTTCGATCTCAACTCGCCCGGCGCCGATTTCGTGCTCGCGCTGCAGGCGCTGCCGGTGGTCCTCGTCATCAGCGTGCTGACGACGCTGCTGTTCTACTGGCGCATCCTGCCGCCGATCATACGCGGCATGGCGTGGCTGCTGGAGCGCAGCCTGGGCATCGGCGGCGCCGTGGGCCTCTCCACCGCCGCCAATATCTTTCTCGGCATGGTCGAGGCTCCGCTGTTCATCCGCCCCTATATCGCGCAGCTCACGCGCAGCGAATTGTTCCTGGTGATGACGGGAGGCATGGCGGGCATCGCCGGCACCGTGCTGGTGCTTTATGCCACCTTCATGGCGCCCCTGATTCCGGATGCCTCCGCGCATTTCGTCATCGCCTCGGTTCTGTCAGCTCCCGCCGCGATACTCGTCAGCCTGATCATGGTGCCGGAGACAGAAGAGCGCCGCACCGGCGGCTTGCCGGTCAATCCGGGCTCACCCGCCAACAGCACCATGGACGCCATCGTCAAGGGCACCACCGCCGGCATTGAACTGCTCGTCAATATCGTGGCGCTGCTGCTGGTATTCGTCGCCTTGATGTATCTGATGAACGCTATCCTGATGCTGCTCCCTTCCGCGGGCGGCACACCGCTCACCGGGCAGCGGATCGTCGGCTATGCGATGGCGCCTGTCTGCTGGCTGATGGGCCTGCCATGGGATAAGGCGCTCACGGCAGGATCGCTGATGGGCGTGAAGACGATCCTCAACGAACTGATTGCCTATGTGCAGCTGTCGAAGCTCGGTCCCGATGCACTCGACCAGCGCTCCCGTCTCATCATGCTTTACGCGCTGTGCGGCTTCGCCAATTTCGCCAGCCTCGGCATCATGATCGGCGGGCTCGGCACCATGGCGCCGGAACGACGCGACGAAATCAATGCGCTGGGCCTGAAGTCCATCCTGTCGGGCACGCTGACGACCTGCCTGATGGGTGCGATCGTTGGTGTGCTCAACTAACAGGTATCGCGCCCGTCGGCTGGATACGCCAAAAAACCCACTGCATCCGAGTTGTCGGTTTCATGCGACAACTTTTCGCTGCAGAAAACGGCGATTTCCGCCGGTTTTTTGCATCCTCCATCAAACTGTAATCTCACTGTCAAATCTCTCGCCTATCGGTGCCGCCATCGACGCACGCGATGTTGATGGAGGTGCACGATGGCGAAGATCGAACTCAATGGCATTCGCAAGACGTTTGAAGGCAACGAAATCCTCAAGGGGATCGACCTCGCCATCGACGATGGCGAGTTCATCGCGCTGATCGGGCCAAGTGGCTGCGGCAAGTCCACTCTGCTGCGCATCATCGCCGGCCTCGAAACGCAGAATGCCGGCAATGTTCGCATCGATGGCGCCGTCGTCGATGGCATCAGGCCGAACGCGCGCAATCTCGCGATGGTGTTTCAATCCTACGCGCTCTATCCGCATCTCACCGTCTACGACAATATCGCCGTGCCGCTGCGCATGCGCCGGCTGACATCACTGCAACGTTTTCCGTTGCTCGGCCAGCTGTTTCCCGAGCGTCACCGGATCGAGCGCAGCATTCGCGACGACGTCGAACGCGTTGCCGCACAGCTGGAAATCACGACACTGTTGAAGCGCAAGCCGGGGCAGCTCTCCGGCGGCCAGCGCCAGCGTGTCGCCGTCGGTCGCTCCATTGTCCGTGATCCCGTCGGCTTTCTTTTCGACGAACCACTGTCCAATCTCGACGCCAAGCTGCGCGTGCATATGCGTGCGGAGATCGCGCAGCTGCATCGGCAGATGCAGAGCACATTCATCTACGTGACACATGATCAGGCCGAGGCCATGACCATGTCGAACCGCATCGCGGTCATGATCGCCGGTCATATCGTGCAGATCGGTGCGCCCGCCGATGTTTACGAGAATCCGCGCGACCTGCGCGTCGCTGAATTCGTCGGCAGCCCGAAGATCAATGTGCTGCCCGGCTCGGTGGGCAGCGACGGCGCGCTCGATGCGCTTGGCCAACGGCTCGGCCTCACCACATCCGCGCCAACCGGCCGTTGCAGCATCGGCGTGCGCCCCGAGCGCATCCGCCTCGGCGATGGCAGCTTTGTCGGCGATGTCGTGCATATCGAAAATCTCGGCGCCGAGGCTTTCGTCCACATCAAGCACGAGGCGATCGATCTGCCCGTGGTCGCGCGCATCGATCACAATCGCCTGCTGCCGGCCATCGGCAGCAAGATTGCCTTCTCCTTCACTCCCGACGCCGTACTTGCCTTCGACGCGCAGGGCCGCCGCATTGACACGCGCCAGCAGGCACAGCGGGAAAAGATGCTAGAGGTGGCCCTTGGTTGATCTCACCGCATCCTCCGCGACGATCCCCGACGCCCGCTCCGAGGTAGCGCCAAAGGCGCGGCGCGTGAACCGCTCGGGTGCGGCGCTCGCGATGTCCATGCCGGCCATCGTGCTGATGTTCCTGATGCTGATCGGCCCGCTTGGCGCCGTCATCGCATTGTCCTTCACCGACTATCAGTTAGGTGCCCCCTCGCTTAGCTGGATCGGCCTCGCCAACTATCAGGAGATGTTGGACGACCGCGTGTTCTGGATCGCGCTCACCAACACCGTCGTCTATGTCGCCATCGTCGTACCGCTCGCCGTCGCGCTCGGCCTCGGCGTGGCGCTCCTGATCGAGAGCGGCAGCAGCCTGCGCAGCTGGTATCGCACCATCTACTTCCTGCCGGTCATGGCCACGCTGATCGCCATGTCGATCGTGTGGGAGTTCATGCTCCATCCCCAGTTCGGCTTGATCAACGCCCTGCTCGCGAGCGTCGGCCTCGAAGGGTATAGCTGGCTGCAGGATCGCCGCACCGCGCTCTATGCGCTGTGTGCCATCGGTATCTGGCAGGCCCTCGGCTTCAACATGGTGCTGTTCCTTGCCGGCCTGATGTCGATCCCGCGGCACCTTTATGATGCCGCAGAGATCGATGGTATGCGATCCGGCTGGGACAAATTCCGCCTCGTCACCTGGCCGATGCTCGGGCCGACCACGCTGTTCGTGGTCATCATCACCAGCATCCGCGGCTTCCAGGTATTCGACACCGTGCACGTGCTCACCAAGGGCGGTCCGTCCAAGTCCACCGAGGTACTGATCCATCGCATGTATGTCGAGGGCTTCGAGTTCTTCCGCTCTGGCTATGGCGCGGCGCTGACCATCGTGTTCCTCGCTTTCGTGCTGCTGCTTACCCTGATCAAGGCGCAGCTTGCCAGCCGCCGGGTGCATTACTCATGACGAAGCCCCGCTCGCTCGCCTGGCCCATCATCCGCCACAGCCTGCTGCTGCTCGGCGCCGTGGTGATGCTGCTGCCCTTCATCTGGATGATCTCGACGGCGTCGAAGCCGCAGACTGAGATCTACACCACCGACATCCACCTGATCCCCCACACTTTCGCGCTGTGGGACAATCTGCAGACCGCTTTCGCCAAGGCCGATCTCGTCCGCTTCCTCATCAATGGCGTGATCGTCACCGTCGCGATCTTAGTGTTGCAGGTTTTGGTGGCGCTGCCAGCCGCCTATGCACTGGCCAAGCTGCGCTTTGTCGGCCGCGACGTGCTGTTCGCGCTGGTGCTGTTCTGCATCCTGATCCCACCACAGGCCACCGCGATCCCGGTGTTCCTTCTGCTGCATCATCTCGGCATCCTCGACACCTATGCGGCGCTGGTGGTGCCGTTCACCATCTCTGCATTCGGCATCTTCCTGATGCGGCAGTTCTTCAAGACCGTGCCCGACGATCTCATCGACGCCGCGCGTATGGATGGTATCAGCGAATTCGGCATCGTCTGGCGCGTGATGCTGCCGACCGCCGTTCCGGCCCTCACCGCCTTCGGCATCTTCTCGGTGGTGGCGCACTGGAACGATTATTTCTGGCCGCTGATCGTGCTCACCAGCGAACATCTGCGCACCCCGCCGCTCGGCGTCGCCGCCTTCCGCAACGAGGAAGCCGGCACCAATTACGGGCCGCTCATGGCGGCGGCCATCGTCATCATCGCGCCGCTCGTCGTCGCGTTCCTGCTTGCCCAGCGCCGCTTCATCGAAGGCATCACGATGACCGGCATCAAGTAGTTTGCCTCGCCTCACTGCCCAGCCCTGACAGGAGACTTCCATGCTGATGAGATCGACCCTCGCGGCCCTCGCACTGCTGACCGGCGTTGCCGGCGCTCAGGCGCAGACCAAGACCGAAGTCGTGATCCAATATCCTTTCCCCGAACTGTTCACGGAAACGCACAAGCAGATCGCCGAGGAATTCGCCAAGGTGCGCCCGGACATCAAGGTGACCATGCGCGCGCCTTATGAATCCTATGAAGACGCCACCCAGCGCGTGCTGCGCGAGGCCGTCACCAATCAGGTGCCGGACGTCACCTTCCAGGGCCTGAACCGCATCCGCGTGCTGGTTGACAAGAACATCCCTGCGCCGCTCGACGAATACATCGCTGCGGAAAAGGATTTCGACAAGCAGGGCTTCCATCAGGCGATGTATGACATCGGCACCACGAGCGGCAAGGTCTATGCCCTGCCTTTCGCGATCTCGTTGCCGGTTGTCTACGTCAACACCGATCTCGCCAAGAAGGCCGGCGCCGATATCGACAACCTGCCGACCACCTGGGACGGCCTGTTCGACCTCGCCAAGAAGATCCGCGCCACGACGCCGGGCGCCAACGGCATGACCTATGCCTGGGACATCACCGGCAACTGGCTGTGGCAGGCGCCGGTGTTCGCCCGCGGCGGCACCATGCTGAATGCGGACGAGACAAAGGTCGCTTTCAATGGCCCCGAAGGCCAGGCCGCGATCCGCACCATCGCCCGCGTCGTCACCGATGGCGGCATGCCGAATTTCGACCAACCCGCCAGCCGCGCCGCCTTCGCCGCCGGCAAGACCGGCATCCACATCACCTCGACGTCCGACCTGAACAAGATCACCCAGATGATCGGCGACAAGTTTGTGCTGAAGACGCACACTTTCCCCGACGTGATCGCGCCGAATGGCCGCCTGCCTGCCGGCGGCAATGTGGTGATGATCACCGCGAAGGACAAAGCCAAGCGCGACGCGTCCTGGGAAGTCGTCAAGTTCTGGACCGGTCCGAAGGGCGCGGCGATCATGGCCGAGACCACCGGTTACATGCCGCCGAACAAGGTCGCCAACGACACCTATCTCAAGGATTTCTACGTCAAGAACCCGAACAACTACACCGCCGTGAAGCAGCTGCCGCTGCTCACCAAGTGGTACGCCTTCCCCGGCGACAACGGCCTGAAGATCACCGACGTGCTGAAAGATCACCTCAACAGCATCATTTCCGGCGCCCGCACCAAGGAGCCTGAAGCCGTGCTCGCCGACATGACGTCGGACGTGCAGAAGCTGCTGCCGAAGTCGATCGGCGCTGCGAAGTAAGCCTCGTCACGATCCCGGCTGCGGAGCGATACGCGCTCCGCAGCCGCCTTTTCCTCCACGGGCGCCGTCATGAAACTGATCCATCTGAGCGACATCCACCTCACCACGCCGGGCAACACCATCGGCGGCCGCGATCCCCGTGCCAATTTCGAGCGCGCGCTGTCGCACGTCCTTCGCGATCACGCCGATGCCGAACTGATGGTGATCACCGGCGATCTCTCGGACTGGGCCGACCGCGCCGACTATGAATGGTTGAAAGCACGCCTGCAGACCTATCCGATCCCGGTGCGCCTGTGCATCGGCAATCACGACGACCGCGCGGCATTTCTGAGCGTTTTCCCCGAATGCAACGAGGACGGTTTTGCGCAAGGCATGAAGGACATCGCAGCTGGCCGCTGCCTGTTCCTCGACACCTGGGGACCGGAAAGCCACGCCGGTTTCTATTGCGAGGCGCGGCAGGAATGGCTGGAGCAGAAGTTGTCGGAGAGCGACGGCCCGTTCTTCCTGTTCATGCACCACAATCCGATCCCGACCTATCTGCCGCCAATGGACAAGATCGGCCTGACCGATGATGACGCCTTCCGCCGCATCGTCGCGCGTCACCGCTACAAGATCCGTCACATCTTCTTCGGCCACCGCCACATCCCCATGGCCGGTTCGACCGCTGGCGTGCCGACCACCTCGCTGCGCGGCACCAACCATGCGAGCTATGTGAACTTTGCCGAGACCCAAATACTGCTCGGCTCGGACCTGCCGGAATCCTACGGCGTGGCCTTCATCGGCCCCGACTATGTCACCGTCCACATGGTCGAGTTCGGCTATCAGGGTACGGTCCGCTCCGGTGGCTCGCCGGACTACAAGGCCTGGGACCGGGAGACGATGCAGCGATGAAATTCGTCATTCTCACCGACACGCATTTCGTCCCCGCCGGCCGCAAACTGTATGGGCTCGATCCGGCCGCGCGCCTTGCGATCGCCGTGGACACCATCAATGCAACGCACCGAGACATCGCTTTCGTCATCGTCACCGGCGATCTCGCCCATTGGGGTGAGCAAGGCGCTTATGAAAGCCTCGCGGCGCAGCTCGGCCGTCTCGATGCGCCTGTCATCCTGATGCTGGGCAACCACGACAAGCGCGATGCTTTTCGCGCTGTCTTCCCGCAAGCAGATCGCGACGACCACGGCTTCGTGCAGAAGATGCGCGTCACCGATGCTGCCACGATCGTCACAATGGACACGCTGAACGAGGACACACCGGATCATGCCGGTATCCTCTGCGGCGCGCGGCTGAAGTTCCTGGAAAACGCCCTCACCTCGGCGCCGACCGACCGGCCGCTGCTGCTATTCCAGCATCATCCGCCCTTCGACAGCGGCCTACGCTACATGGATACGATCAAGCTCGCCAATGGCGAGGACGAATGGAAGGTCATCGCGCGCACGCGCAAGCCGGATTATCTGTTCATGGGGCATCTGCATCGCCCCATTGCTGGCACCTGGCGCGGCATCCCGTTTCATATCCAGCGCGCGCTGACTCATCAGGTGGCGTTTGACTTCGAGGCGCAAGGCCACATCCCCGGCACCCATGAGGCGCCGGACTATAGCTTCGTTTCGGTGGCTGACGGCAATGTTGTCATCCACCATTGTTCTTTCCTTTACGACGGGCCAAACTTCTCGCTGCATGATGCAGAGGCGCAGGCGGCGCAATCATTGGAAGAACTCAGCCGTAGAACAGATTAGCGAAGCGTAATCCGCCAACCAAATACAAACGCTGAAACGCTGCGGTGGATTAAGGCCGTGTCAGCCCTTAACTTCCACGGTCTTGAACTGCGCCGGCAGGATCACTTCGAGCAATTCGCAATTGTCGGAATAGTCGCGGATCAGGTGCTTGATACGCGGCGGCTGGGTCCAGCACGACCCCTGTCGCATGGTCTGCTCGCCGACGCCGTCCATATACGTCTTCACCCAGCCATTCAGCACATAGACGAGCTGAAATTCGGCATCGTGATAATGCAGTTTTGATACTTCTTTCGGATCGCACGGTCCGATCAGCCGAATCACATGGGCCTGCGCGAGCCCGTCGGTCGCCGCGGCAACGCCAAGATCGCGATACTTCGCATAAGCGCGCAGGCCCGACTCGAAATCTTCCTCACGATAGTGGCTGACCGCAGCGCGCTGCTTGCGCCGCTTGGCGGGTACCGGCTCGGCCGTCGTCTTTTTCCCCGTTACCTTGGTAGCCCTTGCGGCACCGACCTTCCGGATCGTTTTCTTGACCAGTGTCCGGTTCGCGACTTTCCTCGCGGTGCCATTTGACGCTCGCTTTTGCTTCGCCATGACGTGCTTCCCAGGCGCCAACCGAACAGCGGTTAGCGCGCGCCGCGCAAACTATCTGTAGTTCACCGGAGCGGCAATTTATCAGGACTGTTGAGTCATCAACTAGTGCAACCGGAAGACGCCGTCGACTGCGCGAATTTCAGCAGGCTTGATCAACTTTGAATGTGCGACGGTAACCGAGAATAGCGGTCCGTCGAGCGAGCGCTGCCAGAAATCGAGAAAATCGTTCAGCGCCGGAAATTTCGGGAAAACATCGTAGCTCTGCCAGAGATAACTCTGCAGCAGCGCCGGATGATCGGGCATCCGATACAGGATCTGCGCCGTCGTCAGTCCGTAACCCAGCACCTGCTTCCGGAAGTCCTCGGAAGCCTTACTCCCCGCAACCAGATCGATCGCTGCCATGATGGTCTCCATGGACAGAGCGCAGTCGGCCAAGTGGTTTTCCGGTCGTGCTGTCGAACCTCGCTCTGCTCTCTCCAAAAGAACCGCACCATCCCGCCCACTATCGGGCCGCGAACCGGATCCCACTTCACTTGAGACGGCGCGATGCATGAATCGTGACGCAAGCACTGTGCCGATCCCATGCCTAAAAGTTTAACGATCTGTAAAAATCCAATTTCGGCAGTGGGTTAGCCACAGCGGTTCACAGGTTGCAGCCGTGCCTTTGATACCGTTTAACCAAATTGGCACCCGTCACATTTGAGTGCCAAAAAATTTGATAGACACCCTTGCCCGTCGGGAACGATCGGCCTATCTCCGCACAAGTCGCGCTGGCACTTGAGGCCCGCGATTGCCAATCTCTGGAATTGGTAAGTAATCGCAGAAACTTAGGAGGACTGCATGAAATTCCGTCCGCTTCACGACCGCGTCGTGGTCAAGCGCATCGACGCCGAAGAGAAGTCTGCTGGCGGCATCATCATCCCGGACAGCGCCAAGGAGAAGCCCTCTCAGGGCGAGATCGTCTCCGTCGGTCCCGGCGGCCGCGATGAGGCCGGCAAGCTGGTCCCGCTCGACGTCAAGGTCGGCGAGCGCGTGCTGTTCGGCAAGTGGTCTGGCACGGAAGTGAAGATCGATGGTCAGGATCTCCTGATCATGAAGGAAAGCGACATCATGGGCGTCCTCGAAGGCGCCGCCGCCAAGAAGAAGGCCTGAGCCCTCTTCCCCCTCTCCTGATCATCTGAAGGAAAACCCAACATGGCATCGAAAGAAGTCAAATTCGGCGTAGACGCCCGCGACAAGATGCTGCGCGGCGTGGATATCCTCGCCAACGCAGTGAAGGTTACCCTCGGTCCGAAGGGCCGCAACGTCGTCATCGAGAAGTCGTTCGGCGCGCCGCGCATCACCAAGGACGGCGTCACCGTCGCCAAGGAAATCGAGCTCGACGACAAGTTCGAGAACATGGGCGCCCAGATGGTGCGCGAAGTGGCTTCGAAGTCGGCCGACGCGGCCGGCGACGGCACCACCACCGCCACCGTGCTGGCCCAGGCCATCGTGAAGGAAGGCGCCAAGTCGGTCGCCGCCGGCATGAACCCGATGGACCTGAAGCGCGGCATCGACCTGGCTGTGGAAGCCGTGGTCGCCGATCTGCAGAAGAACTCCAAGAAGGTCACTTCGAACGACGAAATCGCCCAGGTCGGTACGATCTCGGCCAATGGCGACAACGAAATCGGCAAGTTCCTCGCCGACGCCATGAAGAAGGTCGGTAACGAAGGCGTCATCACGGTTGAAGAAGCCAAGTCGCTCGAGACCGAACTCGACGTCGTCGAGGGCATGCAGTTCGATCGCGGCTATATCTCTCCCTACTTCGTCACCAATGCCGACAAGATGCGCGTCGAATTCGACGATGCCTACATCCTGATCAACGAGAAGAAGCTCTCCTCGCTGAACGAGATGCTGCCGCTGCTCGAAGCCGTCGTGCAGACCGGCAAGCCGCTCGTCATCGTCGCTGAAGACGTCGAAGGCGAAGCTCTCGCCACCCTCGTGGTCAACCGTCTGCGTGGCGGCCTCAAGGTTGCTGCCGTCAAGGCTCCGGGCTTCGGCGATCGCCGCAAGGCCATGCTGCAGGACATCGCGATCCTGACCGGCGGCCAGGCGATCTCGGAAGATCTCGGCATCAAGCTCGAAAACGTGACCCTGAACATGCTGGGCCGCGCCAAGAAGGTGATGATCGACAAGGAAAACTCCACCATCGTCAACGGCGCCGGCAAGAAGGCCGACATCGATGCCCGCGTGGCGCAGATCAAGGCGCAGATCGAAGAGACCACTTCGGACTACGACCGTGAGAAGCTGCAGGAGCGTCTCGCCAAGCTGGCTGGCGGCGTTGCCGTCATCCGCGTCGGCGGCGCGACCGAAGTCGAAGTGAAGGAGCGCAAGGACCGCGTTGATGACGCGATGCATGCGACCCGCGCTGCGGTTGAAGAAGGCATCGTCCCCGGCGGCGGCGTCGCTCTGCTCCGCGCTTCCGAACAGCTGAAGAACATCAAGACCAAGAACGACGACCAGAAGACCGGCGTCGAGATCGTCCGCAAGGCCCTGTCGGCTCCGGCCCGCCAGATCGCCGTCAACGCAGGCGAAGATGGTTCTGTGATCGTCGGCAAGGTGCTCGAAAACGCAGCTTACGCCCACGGCTTCGACTCGCAGACCGGCACTTATGGCGACATGCTCAAGAAGGGCATTATCGACCCGACCAAGGTGGTCCGTACCGCGATCCAGAACGCCGCGTCGGTGGCTTCGCTCCTCATCACCACCGAGGCGATGGTTGCCGAACTGCCGAAGAAGAACGCAGCCGGCCCCGCAATGCCTCCGGGCGGCGGCATGGGCGGCATGGACTTCTAAGTCCACGGTACTCAAGCGAACTACGAATGCGAAAACCCCGGCAGCGATGCCGGGGTTTTTGTTTTAATGAGATCAAGGCGGGCGGCGCCTATCCTGAGGGCAAGTTATATCCTTTGGCTTTTCCGCGGCAATTTCTCCAAAACGGCTTCCAACAATTCCTGAAGGTTCGTGATTTGGTTTATCAGTTCGATGGCCTCGCCAGGAGTTAGCTTTCCACTTTCCTCTCCGTGAGCTGCTGTATTTCTAGCTTGGCGCAATCTTTGGAAGAGCGTGATCGCGCTTTGCGAGATCTGATTGTCATCCGCCAATGCCTTGAGCACTTCATTCAGATTTCGATGAGGTTTATCGTCGGGAAGTCTTTGTCTAATTCGAAGAATTACAGCTTCGAGTGATTTAAAGGATTGAAGCACTGCGGCCTCGGGAAAGTTTTTAGCTAGATTGATTAGGCCAGGATCAAGCGCAACCTCGGGAACATCCTCACGCTGATCGAGCTTCACGGCCTCACCTGCCTGCCGAACTTGTTCTACTTGATCAGATATTTCTACACTGACGCTTCCAGCTCCAACCTTCTTGATAAGAAGCAAAAGCCTCTTTAGCTCTGATTTAAAGTTCAAGACAATTGCTGTAGCCGCTATCGGCCAAGCAACGCTTGCAACAATCGATGATATAAATTGCAACCAGTCCAAATCGTATCCCCCACTACTCAATCTCGTTAAACGAGCATTTTTTATTTGCAATGTCCACAGATTGCATTTCGATTGCGGTGTAGATTGGCGATTACTAATTTCCGAAGGCCCGCTTGAAGAAATTTGCTTTTGGATTTGCCGTAGCCGCTGTCATTGGCATGGCTTCGCTCACTGGCCCGCCCTCGGCTTCCCCCACCGCGAAAACCACCACGACGGCCGCGCCCATCACCGATTTTTCGTCGCAGCGTTAGTTCTCCCGCCGCACCGTGATCCGCCGCGGAGCGGTCTGTACGATGCGCACTGTCGTGCGCTGCGGCCCTATGGGCCGACGCGTCATCAGCAAGACTCGCGTCTGTCGTTGAGATCCAACCGACGTCCGCGGCCTGAGAAATTCGGATTGCTCGTCGCATGCAGAAGCCCGGCCATCATGGCGGGCTTCTTCTGGCCTATTTCAGGCAACCGCCACCGGGGAAGCGTCGTCACTCATCGAATGCGCCAGAATCGCCATCAACAGCCCAGGAAACCGCTCCTCGATATCGGCTGCCCGCACCGTGTTCTGATGCTCGACGCCCTTTTTGCTGGTCTGGATCAGGCCGGCCTCGCGCAGCACGCGGAAATGGTTGGACAGGGTCGATTTGGCGATGGTCGGACATGGCGATGCCGCCGTGCAGGACAGGCAGCCGCTTTCCTGCAGCAGGCCGCGGACGATCTGCAGCCGGATGGGATCAGCCAGCGCCGAAAGCACGCCGGACAGCGTGATGTCCCTGGTCGCGGGGTGAACAAACTGAACCATAAAAAAGATATAAGTCCCCCCTTGCGATGGTTCAATAGTTCCATATTTCCGAACTACTGAAACATCCTATGGAATCGCAACCATGACCAAGACATTCGAAGGCAAAGTGGCGCTGGTAACCGGCGCCTCGAAGGGCATCGGCGCCGAGATCGCCATTCAGCTTGCCGCTGCCGGAGCCGCAGTAGGCGTCAACTATGCGTCGAGCAAAGCGGGCGCCGACAAAGTCGTCGGCACCATCACCGCCAACGGCGGCAAGGCGATCGCAGTCCACGGGGATCTCGCGTCTCCCGGCGCGGCCACAGCGGTGGTGGCCGAAACGGTCAAGGCATTTGGGCCGATCGACATCCTCGTGAACAATGCCGGCGTCTACGAATTCGCTCCGCTCGATGGCATCACGGCGGAGCACTTTCACCGCCAATTCGATCTCAACGTTCTTGGGCTTCTACTGACGTCGCAGGAGGCTGCTCGGCATTTCAATCCGAATGGCGGCAGCATCATCAATATCTCGTCCGGGGTCTCGACCATCGCGCCACCGAACTGCGCCGTCTACACCGCCACTAAAGCCTCGGTGGACGCCATCACATCCGTTCTGTCGAAAGAGCTCGCGCCAAGGAAGATCCGCGTCAACGCCGTCAATCCCGGCATGATCGTCACCGAAGGCGTGGTGTCGGCGGGCTTCCACGAGGGCGACATGCGGAACTGGGTCGAGAGCGTGACACCGCTGGGCCGCGTCGGCAAGGTCGAGGAGATCGCCTCCGTGGTCGCCTTCCTCGCATCCGACGGAGCCTCCTATGTCACCGGCGAAACCCTCCATGTCACAGGCGGAGCACGATAGACAGAGCACGACGCCACGATACGTAGCGCGCATCGATACGCGATCAACGACAAAGCCCCGGAGCGGTACCGGGGCTTTGTTTGCAAACTCGAGCCGTCGCTTTACTTCGCGCCATAGGGCGCGGGGGTTGCACGGTTCGGCACAGCGCCAACCGTCGCGCCGCGCCGCTTGTTTTCAAGCTGCTGGGCCATTTCGAGATGATGGCGGAGAGCCGGAAGCGTCTTGCCGGCCCAGTCCTTCAGCTTGGCATTGTCCCCGCCTTTCGAATATCGCTCAAATAGCGACACGGCATCTTCGTGAGCTGCCACTTGCATCGGATCATAGGTCGCGGCGAACTCGTCCGGCTTGGCGTTGTTCAGCTTGTCGAGCTTCGATTGCGACGATGAATTGAGCGCTGTGGGCAATTCAGCCTTCACTGCGCCGCTATCGATCAACTGCTTGATCTCGGCAGACGTCTTCGTGTGGTCCGTAATCATCTGCGTGGCAAAATTTTTCTCGTCAGCATTGCCCTTTTGCCGAGCGATCTTGGCGGCTGCGATTTCCAGCATGTCGCTGTTCGCGGCTTCGGTAACGAAGTCCTGCGTCTTCGGTGCAATGCCGAGCGTGGAATTCACGCCGGTTTTTTCACCGACGGATTGTGCGATCACGGGTCCGGAAAGGATCGTGGTCGCAGCGAGAATGATGACGAGTTTCTTCATGGCCGTTGTCCTTGGCGTGTGTCCCGCGAAGCGCTTCGCGATATGGGCTTTGCTCGGACACAACTTGAAGACTCCTGCGACGTTCCATCGCACCGCGCCGCCTCTCATCAAGCGGCCCACTGCCGGCCGCCCCCTTGCCGCCGCATTTTCTTCAGTTTCGGTTCACCCTCGGCACGTAATTCTCTCATGTTGGTCGATGACACACATTGGCCTCGAGCTAGGAGAACGCCCGTGAACAAATTTGCTTTTGCCATTGCCGCTGCTGCCACGATTGGTCTGGCTGCGCTGGCCTCGCCCGCTTCGGCGACGACGATCGCCATCGACAAGGCCAATGTAGCTGCGCCGATCACGGACTTCTCTTCGCAGCATCGTCACTATCACGGCCGCCCTCATCACGCTGGCCGCCCGACCGTCATTCGTCGCGGTCCGGTCTGTACCGTGCGCACCGTGGTGAAGCGTGGCCATCACGGCCGCCGCATCGTCGAGAAGGTTCGCATCTGCCGCTAAGCGCCGGATAGCGACAGACACCAAGGGCGGCGCAATCATGCGTCGCCTTTTTCAATCAGTCGCTCACTCGTCGTTCTGCTCCGGCCCAGGCGTCATGTGCGGCATCGAGTGACTTTGCAGGCGCTCCGGCTCCGATGGCTGCATGCGGTCACGTGTCAGTGCCTGGCCGCGGGTGACCTGGTTCGGAGCTATGGCTTCGGGCGGAAAGAACACATTGTAGCAGGCCCGGCTCAGCTGCGGCCCAGCGTCCCGCAGACAATTTTCGACACGCTTTTCGTCAGGCATCGCCATCGCGCAGAGGCGGAACGCATCTGGCGTACAGGCTTCGCGCTGCGCCTCGGTGCCGGCGGCGAAAACAACTGACGGTATCCAAATCATCGAGGCCAGTGACGCAATCGTGCCGACTGTGTGCGGAAAGATCCGGCGAGGTATGGGCGAGAGAGCCATCTTGCGATCCCATGTTGCGACAACATGACAGATCAAGCAGCGGACCGCCCTGCGGTTCCGCACAGCAACAAAACGGGTTGAGGAAAGTTCAGGCAACCATCATCTGCATCGCAGACGATCGGATGCAATGCACTCAGTCGAGCTTGGCGACGACGACAATGCGCTTCACTTCACCGCGGCGATAGGCCTGGATGAACTTGTCGTATTCCTTGAACGAAATGCAGCCGTTGGAGTCGCCGTTCGGACCGAGCAGATAGCTGTGGGTCAAAAGACCGTTGCGGCCGTAAATCGCGCTCTCGCCGCCAAGCGGCGTCATGCGCAGGGCGGGAACGCCGTGAAACAGGGCTTCGCGCGGCTTGAGATCGTAGATGTGCGGAGGGGTGACGCCGCGCATGCGCTCATGGGCATAGGCTGGATTGTCCATGCGCGAGCCCAGGCCGGAATGCGCCTCGAGCTTGGTGCCATCCGGCATGTAAACGCGCTTGGCAGTGATATCATAGACCGCGGTCAGACGGTCCATCTCGCCCGGTTGATCGGCTGCCGGCTCGGCATCCTGGCCGTTCGGCAGTACGCCCCCATCATGACCGGCATAAGCAAGCATGGGGCCGCTCTTCGGCTTATCGCCGCCGAACAGCTTTTCGAAAATGTTGAGATTGGCGTTCTTCGGCTGTGAGGCCAGCGCCATGCGGGCGCGCTGCACCAGCGCATCATGGCTGTAGGGCCCGCCCTTCGGCGTCGGGGCCTGCGCCACACGCGAGGACTGGCCCTGCTCGTTCTGTGCCGTTGCCGGCGCATCCTGCGGACGCACGGCCGGCATCGGGATGCTGGCAATCAGCTGCTTCACCGTCGGCGACGGCTGCATCAGGGCGACTTCCTGCGGCTTCACCGCAGGCGCCGGCACGGTCGGCTCGTCGGCCACGCGGCGGGCGAAGCGATCAGGCGCAGCGCCCATCGAATTCGGCGCGAACCAGGCGACCTCACGATCCTGCTTGGGCGCAGCCATCGGCGCGGAGCCGGCGAGCGGAGCGCGGCGTGCGGGCTCGAAGCGGTCGGAGAAATTAGCGTTGGGCTCGGCGCGAGCGATACGCTGGTTGAAGCGTTCGGCGAAGGTCGAGGAGGACACGCCGGCATCAGGCGTCAGGCTTGCGGTGACCATCGACGGCTCGATGTCGCTGCCGTGGAAGAGTTTACCGGCGAGCGTCCATCCGCCGGTGAGTGCGACGGCAGCCAATGCGGCGCCGGCCCAGAAGAACGTACGAGAATTCGAGTGCGACATCGTGTTCGACACTGCTCGGCCTTGGCGAGAGGGCGCTTGAGAATTCAACGCACGTCTACGGTTACTCATACGCCTGGCGTCCACACAAAATGACTGCGCGTCCTGCGAGCGATGCGCCGGCGGATTACAAAATCCACGGCAGCAATCCCGCAGGAATGCGGAGCGCCATTAAGGCGAGTTTTAGTTAAATGCGGATTAATCGGATCGTCCCCACCAAGTCCCCATTGCGCTCTAAGAGCCTGCCAATCATGGCCTTTTTGCGTGCCCGTTGGCAAGATTTCACCTCTTGATGACAGCTTTTTTTGCCGTCCCTTTTCGGGACGATAGGCGGCGGCCCGAGCGGTCCACCGACCGTTCTTGGGGGAAGATTAGGACCGCCAGCTTGCCGGGGACTGGTCTGCCGCGGCGCCCGCGCGGGCGCCATCGCGGCGCCCGCCGGCCGTCTTAAACTTCGGTAATCATTAATATTTCAGCTTCGGATACCAGTCGGTTCCACGGCCTTCCGGGGTGCAATCGAGGACGGTCCAGATCGGCATCAGATCGGGGGCGCCGCGCGGATCCTGACCGGGATCGGCGGTCGCGCCGCTCATTTCACCGGCCCAGAAATGCCGGATCCGACCATCCCGGCGGGTGAAAATATTGAAGGCGGCATCGTCCCCGCCGTCCTTGGTCAGCCCGAAATAGTCGCGACTGAAGTTGCCGGAGATGTCCGAGAACAACGGCAGGTGGTGCCAGCCGCGCTCGCGCTTGAAGGCCGTGAGTCGTTCGATGGGCGAACGCGCGATCACGGCCAGCGCGACCCGCTGGAGAATGTCGGGCACCTCGCCGTCCCAGGCAGACAGCAGTGACGTGCACATCGGACAGGGCCGCTCTCGCTGCGGACCGAACATGTAGGAGTAAGTGACAAGAGTCTGCTTGTCGCCGAACAAGCCTTCGAACGACACCGGCCCGCTCTCGCCGATGAACTGATAGTTCGCAGTCACCTCGCCGCCATCAGGCAAAGCGCGACGAAGCGCGGCGACCCGCTCGATATGACGGCGCAGCTCGATCTCCTCGATCAGCAATGCGTTGCGGGCGGAGCGGTAATCCGCGCTCTCGTTGGGGAAACGGTAGGTGTTCGATTTCACGAGTTCGGCAGCGGGGATCAGGGAACCGGTCATGACGTATCCTCCGTGAGTTTGATGAAGCGCGCGTGAGTACAAGACGCTCCGGAACCGGCGATGCCGACAGGGTCCCAGAAGATTCAAGAGATTGACGGCTCCGCGCACGCTCCTGCATGAATGACGCATGCGCCTGTTTCACTTCAGCGACCGCAACGACATCGAAGTCTTCATGCCGCTCCCGGTCGAAACGCCGGTGCAGCGGCCGCATGAGCAAGAATGGCTCAACGGACCGCTGGTCTGGGCGATCGATGACTGGCATCAAGCAATGTATCTGTTTCCGCGCGACTGCCCGCGCGTGCTCGTCTGGCCCGTGGAAACGACAACGCCAGAATATCTGGCGGCCTACAAGAAGATGACCTCCTGCCGGATGGTCGCGCATATCGAACTTGGATGGCTGGACCGCCTGTCTCACGCCACCATCTATCGCTACGAGTTCGCGGCCGATGGATTTAAATCGTTGGACGATGCGGGCATGTGGGTGTCGCCATCGCCAATGATGCCTGTGAATGTCGAGCGCATCGACAATATGGAAAAAGCCTTGAGCGACGCCGGCGTGGAGCTCCGCGTATTGCCGTCGCTGACGACTCTGGAGCCGCTGTGGGAAACATCGCTCCATGTCAGCGGCATCGGTCTCAGCCGTGCGAAGGACCGACCAATCACACTGCCGCGCCCTGTAAATTAGCGCTGCGCTTTCTTCTCCCTCCCCCAAGCGTGGCGCAGCCACGCGCCGTGGGGAGGGTGGCGCGAGCCTGACGAAGCGAAGCTTCGTTGGGGCGAGTGACGGGTGGGGTCTCTCACCAAGATAGGACGTCACATGGGCGCCCCACCCCGGCCCTCCCCACTGCGCGGCTTCGCCGCTTGAGAGGGAGAACTACTCTCGGCGCGTCGCTGCTATGCGAATGTCAAACAGCCCCGTGATGTCCTGAACCCATGCGATCCCGTTCTCGCGGCGCTTGCGCGCCCGAGGTGTGAGCATTCCTTTCACCCTCTCCTTAAAAGAGGGCGCACGGAACGCCGGGTGCCCAAAGCACCCATGGCCTGTGCGCTTGATGCGGTCGTCCGCATGGAATGCGCCCAGGACTTCCGGAGACCCCAGGCAAGTGCCCAGCGTTCCGCGCGCGATGGTGCTTCCGGTTGCTTCGTGCTCTCCCGGGTGCTGACTGGTCACCCTCGGTTGAGTGTGTTTCTCAAGGCCGGTTGACCTGAGAACCCTCCACCTTCGTGCCTCTGAGGCACGGGACGGCACGACTTGGCCGGCGCTCGCGGCGTCGTCATCAGCGCTTCCGGATCGCAACTCACAGCACCTCTCGGCACCGCCCTGTCACGCCCTTCCCCGCCTGACGCCTAAGAGCGTCACCGCATCCCACCTCGCAGATCGTGACGATCGCGAACCACCCCTCTCAGTGAGGCGGGACGGGATGGATAATAATCCTTTACGGAAAATCGTCAAGCACAAATCGTGAACATTTTCCCATGGCTGCTTGCGGCATCACCCGCGTTGACTCCCGAACTAATCATGGATACTAGATATCCATGATTAGTTCGGAGCTGCCTCGGTGAAGATGAGCGATGGTGTCGAGCAGGCCATTCACAGCGTGGCCATGATGGCCGGGCTGACGGCTGACGGCGTGCTCTCCGCAGCGGCGCTCGCGGAATATCACGGCGTCTCCACCAGCTATCTGCTGAAGCATCTGCAGGCCTTGTCGGGCGCCGGCATCGTGGTCACCAAGCCGGGTCCGACCGGCGGCTATCGTCTCGCCCGTGCGCCCAGGGAGATCACGCTGCTCGATGTGGTGCTGGCGATCGAGGGACCCGCTCCAGCCTTCCGGTGCGCCGAGATCCGCCAGCGCGGCCCCAATCCGCTGCCGGGCAAGCCGAAGATGCCGTGCTCGATCAATGCCGCGATGCTGCGCGCCGAGCGCATCTATCGCAGCGAACTCGCGAAGGTCACCCTCGCCGACGTGCTCGGCGACCTCCGCATCAAGGACGAGGACGGCGCCATCGCCGCACGTGGCTGCGCCTTTCTCGAACTCAACGAACGGCGCCGCAGCGCCAACTGATTTCCCCGCCAACTTGAGAGAGACCGTCATGCAACCGCGCATCAACTTCGCCAAGGCTTCCCCCGACTCTTACAAGGCTGTCGCAGCACTCGATCGCTATGTGGTGAAAGAGAGCGGCCTCGACGCTGCAATCATTCACCTCATCAAGCTGCGCGCATCGATCATCAATGGCTGCGCCTATTGCGTCGACATGCATGTGAAAGAGTCGCGTCACGACGGACTCAGCGAGCAATGGATCAATCTGATGTCGGTATGGCGGGAATCGACCGTCTATACGCCGCGCGAACGCGCGCTGCTCGGCTGGGTCGATGCGGTGACACTGATCGCCCAGACCCAGGCGCCGGACGACGCCTATGACGAACTCCGCAAACACTTCTCGGAAGACGAAAGCGTGAAGATCACCACCGCCATCGGCGCCATCAATGTGTGGAACAGAATCGCCGTTGCCTTCCGCATCCCGCATCCAGTCGATGCGAAAGCCGCAGCTTGATCACATCTTTGTAGGGTGGGCAAAGGCGCAAAGCGCCGTGCCCACCATCAAGTGATGTGCATGCGATGGTAGATCCGTTATTTCTCACGCGCCCTTGGCGCCGGCGACAGTCTCGCGGCTGGCGACGCTGCCGTTCTTCTGGCTGCGTTATTTCGATCGCCTGGCCGTCTCGCCGATGATCTCGGTGATCTGTTCGGCCGTCCAATGACCGTAGTTGCGCACCATGTTTCCGGTCGCGGCGCCGTTTTTGTGCAGAGGATCGAAGACCACCAGGTCGAAATCCTCGCCGATGTTCGCCGGCAGCGCGCGGCTATCGGCCACGATGTCGGGTTGGACTTCCGGCCGGATGTCGATGTAGGTGGCGCACGGATGCGCCTTGTTGAACCAGACAGCCCGGTTGCCGGCGGACAGGTCGAGCACCTTCATGCCGCGCCTCCCGTGCCGTCCTTGGAGCGAAGTGCGGGAGCCCAATCCTGCAACGCCTGTCGGCCGGATGGGGTCAGGTACCATCGCTTCTCCCGACGCGAGTAATTAGGGCTGTAGCCTGTCAGGCCAGCGATAAGACCGAGCTTGCGCAACCGATCTCGCGTTGAAGTGCCCGGCAACGAGACGCCGATATGCTCGCGTTCAAGCTTTGTGAGGATATCGATATCGGCTGGCCGCAGCCTGTAATCGGTATCGGGCTGGGCAGCGCCGCGGTCCTGGGAAGAAGCCGCCGCACTCATCGCGATCCTCCCGAGGACTAGGGCACCGTCGCGTCGAGCCCTCTGCCTCGGCCGGGTAGACAGCGTTTAAGGCCTTTCGGATTTTCGGTCGGCGCTCCGAAAGCTTTGGAACCAAGCTTGTGTTGGTACGTTGCTCGGTCCCTACCAACAAGGAGACTATCGTGAAAAAGCTTGCTCTTGTGACTGTCGCTCTCGCTGCACTCGCCACCCCGGCCCTCGCTCAGACCGCAGCGACCACTACAGGCAGTGCGCCGGCGGAAGCGAAGTTCTCCACGGTCGGCAAGGACGAAATGTTTTCGTCCAAGCTGAAGGGTTTGAACATCACCAATCAGGCGAACGAGACTGTCGGCGAGATCACTGACATCGCCATCAAGAACGAGAAGATCGATGCACTGATCCTGTCCGTCGGCGGCTTCCTGGGGGTGGGCGAGCGCTATGTCGCGGTGTCGCCGGCATCGGTTGCGATCACCCACGATGTGAAGAACGACAAATGGGTCGCAAAGATGAACACCACGAAGGATGCGCTGAAGGCGGCGCCGGAATTCAAGTATCCTAAGTAAGAGCGGAGCGCGCAGCTCGCAGCAGCCTTTCTGCGAGGTGTGAGTAACTAACAAAGCGCTTGCTTTGGGGTCGTTCCCTTGACATAGTGGGGACAATCCAAATTCGTCTGAAAGTGTTGACCCGCCCGGCGCCCGCCGCGGCGGGTTTTCGCTTCCATGGGCACAGCTATGTAATGTCGCTGCACACCAATTATCCGACCCGAGCTATCGGTCGTTCCGTCGATCATCACGCCATCAAGGTTCATGCATTCAACGATCAAGGGATCGTTGTGGCGAGCGTCGATGATCCGCGTCTCGATGCGTTTGAGCGTCAGTTCCTGAAGAACGTTGGTTCAAAGCTCTATGGTCCGAAGGCAAGTTGATCCGCTACAACATGCGATGCGCTTCGGCTCAAGGTCATTAGCGCCAGGCCCTGCGAACGAAGCGCAAACGAGTGAGGCGCCGTGGTGAAACGGCGCCTTCTGATTAAGCTCGGATAGCCCGAGCGCCCCAAATCAAAATGCAGGCTCCAATAAATCCTGCAATGAGGTAGCCAATCCAGCCGCCGAACCCAATGCCGACCAAGCCCAATAGAAAGCTGGCGACCGCTGCGCCGACGATGCCGAGAAGAATATTTGTGAAGATGCCGGTATCGCTCTTCATGAAGTTTGACGCGATCCAGCCCGCTAGCCCACCGATGATAATAGCTGCAATCCAGCCAACGCCGGCATCGCTCATGGTGCAGTCTCCTTGTGAGGTTTTGATTCCGTGTATTGGTTCCAGCGCGGGAACTAACGAAAGCGCCGCACTTCGGTTCCCACGGTAAAGCGTACGCTCATCGCGCAGATCGTTGTAGAGGTCGCCCATGTCACCCATGGTCAGCCTCGTCCGTCCTGCGGGTTCATGGAAAGAGCCGGGTGCCGCGCTCTCAGGCGGATTGAAGCAATCAACCCGGCGCAGCATCACCCACGACGTGCCTTTCTGCTGGTGCGACACACCGTGACCGAACAGTGGCTCCCAATAGGGCGCGAGCAGCGCAAGGACGGTGCCCAGCCGGCGCGTATGCTCGTTCCACTTGAAGGCCATCAGGCCATTGTCTTTGACGATCCGGTGAGCTTCCTTGGGCAAATCCCGCGCGGGCCGATGCCGCAGGTGGCGTCTATTTCTTGGGACGCCGCACCGAACGGGCGATCCGCGCCGGGCAGCATGCCCCTACGAAGGCCAGCACTGACGGTATTTGGCGGCCGGATGACATAACCTGCCATGGAACCGTCCCGGCACCTCCATGGTTAAGAGGCTCTTAATCGGTCGGTCGTAATTTGAGGCAAAGCAGCCTCAGTCAGCGTTCCGACCATGACCACTCCGCCCATGATTCCAGGCTTCGACGGCCTGATGACGCTATCGCGCCGCGAAGGTGTCGATATTCGTCCGACCTTGCTGCGGGTGCTGACCGATCTTTATGTCCAGGCGCCGAGCCACACCGCGGACGAAGAGAAGCAGTTCGTCGAACTGGCCTCACGGCTGCTCGACCAGGTGGATGATGCCACGCGCGCTGCGGTGCGCGCCCGGTTGTCGATCTATCCAAACAGCCCGCGCGTGATCCTCGATCAGCTCGCGCTGCAACCGGTGCCTGCCTCACCGTCCCCTGCGCCAGACGTATCTGTGCCGACCTTGTCGCAGCCCGCTCCGCCGCCATCACGCATCGTCAACCGGACGATGCAGCCGAACGATGCCGCCGAAATCAGCAATCTGTTCTTCGCCGCCAATGCCTCCGAGCGCGCAAAGATGCTGCATAATCTCGCGGATACGCCACTGCAGCCGTCCGCACGCATTCCACTAGCGCGCGCCGAGCGCGCGATGCATATTCTGGAAATGGCAGCTTTCGCCGAGGACCGCGAAAACTTCGCGCGCGAAATCGGCGAAGCGCTCATATTGCCGATGGCGATCGCCGATCAGGTGGTCAACGATCCCGGCGGCGAGCCGCTCGCCTGCTGCGCCAAGGCACTCGGCATGCATGGCGCGATCTTCCAGCGCGTGCTGCTGTTCCTCAATCCGGAATTCGGCGCCTCGGTGAACAATGTGTACCGGCTATCGCGGATGTACGACGTGCTGACCGAGCGTGCGGCGCTGATCATGGTCGCCGCCTGGCGCGGCGCGCATCTCGCAGCTACCCGCGCGAAATTCCGCCCGACCCTGTATGACGACGAACGTCAGCGCGTCCGTGCGGCGACACCGACGGCGCGTCCGAGCATCCAGCCCAGCGCGCAGCCGGGTGCGGACATCACGCGGACGCGGAACAATTCGGGCAACTAGAGTATTTCTGACCATGATAAAATCGTGTCCCGGGCGCGCTGCGGCGTCAGGCGATGCGCCGCATCGCCAACGCTGCTGCGCAGAACCGGGACCGTGCAAAGCTCGGCGTTTGTTGCGGTCCCGGCTCTGCGAAGCGGCATAAAGAATGCCGCATCGCGTCCGGGACACGATTCCATCAAAGCAGGAACTGCTCTAGCCTTTGGCCAGATCGAGGAAATGCCGCCCGGCCTTGTCCTCGATCTCGACGATCCAGAGATCCGGATCGAAGCCGATCTCCTTCTGCAGCCGTTCTTCGATTTTCAGCTCCTCCACCGGCTGCGGCGGCGATGGCGCGAAAACCCGATCGATCGGACGGCTGTCGTCATATGCGGTCTGTGGCGCAGGCGTATAGAGGATGGCGCTGCCATCGAGCAGCGCGAGCTTGACGAAAATCGCTCCCGCTTCCTCTGCTCCGCGCCGGCGCACGGCACCGAACACGCCTTCGGTCTGGCAGCGGCGCAGATAGGCAGCCACCCATATTGCTGATTTCAAACGGCTCATGTTGATGACGATACGCCAGCCGTCGCGCAATCGCTAGTTAATCACCCGGCCGGTCACGGTGCCGAGCTCCTGGACCAGACGGTCGGACATCTGGCCAGTCACCGGCAGCTTGCGTTCGCGCTCGAAGCGCTGGATGGCGGCAGATGTATCCGAACCGACATTGCCTGTCGGCTTCAGCTGGCCATAGCCGTATTCGGTGAGCGCGCGCTGGACGGCGGCGATGCGACGGGTGTTGGTGATGAGATCGCCGAGCGGATCGGACTTGCCGGCATTTGGAATGGCAACCGGCGGACGCTGAACCGATTGGGTCGTCGCCGGTGCAGCGGTCGCCTTGACCAAATTGCCCATGGCATCGCCGCCACGCGGCTCGGCAGGCCTGGCGACCACCGACGGCTTCGCATCACTCACCGGATTGACCGGCCTGGCGTCGATCATGCGGGAATCGAGTTTCGCATCCGACGAGGTCAATGTCGCATCGCTCGGCCGCGGCTTCGGCAACGGGTTTGCAGCCGGTGCGGGCAACGCGACCACAGTGCTGGAGCCGAACATCGGCGACGGATGATGACCTTTCTGCAGAAAGATCGCGTTCGCGATAATCGCACTGACGGCGGAGAAGGCGATCAGGCCGGCGATCATGTCCTTCGGGCTGTGCAGCACCATGCGCATCAGCAGCCCGCGCTCGGCCGGCTCTTCGATGGCAACGGCACGCGCACGCTTCGACTTGGCGGATTTCGGACTCGCTTTAGGCACTCTTCTTCACCTGATGGATCGTCTCGGAAGATGCACTGCGCGAGGCAGCGCTGACAATATTGAGGGACGTGATGTTGCTTGGCGCAGCTTGCGGCGCCGCATAATCCAGCGGCAGCGCGACAGTGACGCTGGTCCCCTCTCCGACGCGGCTCTGCACCTGCATGTCACCGCCATGCATGCCGACAAGGCTCTTGACGATCGACAGGCCGAGGCCGGTGCCCTCATGGCGGCGCTGGTGATAGGTCTCGCCAGCCTGGAAGAACGGATCGCCAATGCGTGCGAGATCGTCTGCGGCGATGCCGACACCGGTGTCGCGCACGCGTACGACCAGACGTGCCCCCTCGACCCCTGCGGTGACGGTAACGCTGCCGCCGCGCTCGGTGAACTTGATGGCGTTAGAGACGAGATTGAGCAGGATCTGACGGAAGGCACGCGGATCGCCGTTGATCTCCGGAAGATCCTTCGGCGCATCGGTGATCAGATCGACGCCGTTATCGCTCGCCTTCAGCGCCAGCAGATTGCAGCAATTGATCAGCGCGGAACGCGGGGCGAACGGCTCGGGCGCCAGCTCGAAGCTGCCGGATTCAAGCTTCGACATATCGAGAATGCCGTTGACGACCGACAGCAGATGCTGGCCGGAATCGTTAATCAACCGTGCATATTCCTGACGCTTGGCTGCATCCAGCATCAGGATATCTTCCTGCGCGATCATTTCGGAGAAACCGATAATGGCGTTCAGCGGCGTACGCAGTTCGTGGCTCATGGTAGCCAGGAAGCGTGTCTTCGACGCATCGGCGCGCTCGGCCGCGATCCTTGCCTCTTCCAGCGCCTGCTGCTGTAGCTTGCGGTCGGTGACGTCGCGCAGCACAGCGACGACTTCGGTCTCGGCGTTGGCCGGCGCCGGACGATCGCTTGTGCCCTCCAGCGGCCGGCAGCGCATCTCAACCCAGATAAAGGCGCCGGCTTCGCCGCGCGCACCATCACGGCGCAGGCGGAATTCGACGCTGCGCGCCTCGCCGCCGCGCGCCGCATCGGACAATGCGGTGAGATAGGCCGGCCGATCGACGACATGAACGCGGTCGAACAGGCCGTGGCCGAGCAATCGCTGCGGCTGCACACCCACCAGCGTTTCTGCAGCAGGCGAAATGAACTGCACTGTGCCATTGGGACGATGGCGCGAGATCACATCGCTCATATGGGTGGCCAGCAGACGATAGCGGCCTTCCTCGACATTGAGGAGCGACACGCTGGTGCGTGCCAGCGACTCCGCACCGAAAGCGAGGCCGGCGGCGTAAAGCGTCGCCGAAGCAATGCCGAAAGTCATAAAGACGGCGTGGCTGGTGCCCGCTTCCGCGGCCGGCAGCCAATCGAGCGCGGTCAGGATCACCAGCGCCGCGACGCAAGAGATGGCGATGCCCGATGCAACGGCGACAATCCGGCGCGATGCCGACAGCGCCGCCTCGATCGGCAGGACGACGAGCCAGATCGCGGCGAAACTCGCGATACCGCCGGTAAAGATCGCCACCATCATCACGAGACCGGCGACGGCGATCGAAGACATGATCTGCGCGCTCTCGTAACGGCCGGTTCGCGACAGGAAATAGGACAGCAGGATCGGTGCGATCAGCCACGCGAAGACAATGACTTCAAGCGCCGCAGGCGCACCGCGCATGGCGAGATAGACAGGGAATGCCGCGAGGGCGACGAGGCTGCCAAGCAGCCGCGGTGCCATGAAGGCGCGATGACGCGCGCTCGTCAGTGCATCGTAGCGCACGGACGGGTGCAGCATCGCATCAAGACAGTCTCTGATGATGTTCAACACTGTCACTCGTTTCGCTTCGACATACTCGTCTGCATCGACGCGTCGAAACGCCTCCTTCAACACCGGGCCAACCTGTCAGAGCGACATTAAACGAACGCTAAGACGATCGAGGACCTGACGATGCCTAACGCGCAAGTCTCGATTTGAAGGGAGTTTTCGCGTTTTCGTTCGCGCATTGTGGTGAACGGAAACTTTCACCGCAGCAGGTATGGTTTCGAAAGTGTGGACGCGCGCTCCCGTCATTTCGCGTGGTGATATCTCAGCCGTCATCCCGGCGAACGCCGGGATCCATAGACACTGGAAAATAACAAGAGCGCGAGGCCGATGAAGTGCTTCAACGCAGCTTTCGAGGTTATGGGTCCCGGCTTTCGCTGGGACGACACACGCCATCAATCAAAAATTTACGCCATCTCCAATCGCATCGATTTTCGTCGAATTAATCGCTTTGCAAATACTCGAAGTTTATCGACAGCGCCTAGCTTCGATATCGACGGTAATCACTCGCAACGACTGGACGAGACGACGGGGTTTTCATGTTCTTCCTGCTGCGCATGGCATTCTGGATCGGGCTCGTGCTCGTGCTGCTGCCGCGGGACCACACGCCGGAGGCCGACAAGGCGATGCCACAGGTCGGCGCCTCCGACGCGATCTCGGCGGCAACGGCAGCCGCGTCCGATATGAGTCAGTTCTGCAAGCGCCAACCGGCCGCGTGCGAAGTCGGCGGCAATGCTGCGGCCTATATCGGGGAACGCGCGAAAGAAGGCGCGCGAAAGGTCTATCAGATCATCACCGAGAAGAAGCCAGATCATACCGGCTCGATCGGCGAAGGCGGGAATCAAGACCACAACATGGCGGTGACCGCGAAGCCGGATACGCTGACGCAGGACGATCTCGTCGTGGACTGGCAGTCGCCAGACGCGCCGCCGGCGCCGTAAGCGCCGGTTCCCATCGACAAATGCCGGAACCCCGGTCGCATTCGATGCAAATCGCCCCTATATAGGGCTGACATTCGCATCAAGGCTGCCATGACCACGACCATCGACGACATCCGCGCCAATTTTGAACTGCTTGACGACTGGGACGATCGTTATCGCTATGTGATCGAGCTCGGCCGGACGCTGGCGCCGATGCCCGAGAACGAGCACTCCGCCGCCAACAAGGTCAATGGCTGCGCCAGCCAGGTCTGGCTGGCACGCAAGGTGGCAACCAACGACAAGGGCACGCCGGTACTGAGCTATCTCGGCGACAGCGACGCGCATATCGTCCGCGGTCTCATCGCGATCCTGCTCGCGCTGTATTCCGATCGCACACCGAACGACATTCTCGAAACCGATGCGATCGGGGTGTTCGACGAACTCGGCTTTCGCGAGCATTTGACCCCGCAGCGCTCCAACGGCCTGCGCTCGATGGTCGAGCGCATCCGGAACGACGCGCGCGAGGCGCTGGAAACGGCGGGCTGAGACGATCTCGTAGCAGAATGCCGCCTCACACTTCGAACGCCACTCCTTCTGCCAGCCACGTCCGCAGCTTCGCCGGGCCGCCCTTCGCCTCGCCTGCAAAACCATAGTGCCGCGCCAGCCGATCAAGGCCGAGTTGCAGCACCACCTTGGCCGATCGCGCCGGCCAGTTCCGTTCGCGCTCGACATCCTCGAGGCCGCGCAGGAAGCAGCAGACATCGATCAAGATCCCGGCGAATTCCGGACCGCAGGCATCGAGCGCATGCCCGACACGCTGTCGTGAGGCCAACATCACATCCGTCGTCTCGCCGGGGCTCAGACCTGAGCCGCGCGGACGGCCGCCGGTCGGTGCGGTCCAGCTGGCGGTGACGCGCGGGGCCATATTGGCGCGGGTGAAATCGGCGCGCAGCTTCTCCCCGGCGATGAACTGATGCGGGGCAATCAGGCTGCGCCCGTCCCGCCCCTTGCGGCGGGCGAGCCAGGCCAAGGGGCTCTCGCTGTCATTCACCAGCACGCTGGCAATGCCGTCCTCAGTGAGAATCTGCCGCGTCTCCAGCGACATATGGCGGGCCCGGTGCGGGTCGATCTGTTCGGGACGCTCGCGGCGATCTTTTGATGTTCTCATTTTGTTCTCCATACGAAAACATAAACTCATGAGTCATCGTGTTTCGCAAGCGAAATATTGGATCAACTTCCTATTTGTGGATTAAGTCCGCAGTCCGGCACTGCCGGTACGGGCCCAAGCCGGAGCGTTGCATACCGCGCTGCCGGCTCGGGATTGCTCGGTCAAGTTTTCGTCCCGATTTGTTCGCCAAAAATTCTCACGAGATGGAACCCTGTACCTACTTGCGGCGCTTGCGCTGCTGGCCGAGGCCCATCTGCTTGGCGAGCTGCGAGCGCGCCACCGCGTAGTTCGGTGCCACCATCGGATAATCGGCCGGCAGTCCCCATTTTTCGCGGTACTGCTCGGGGGTCATCCCGTATTGGGTGCGCAGGTGGCGCTTCAGTGATTTGAAGCGTTTGCCGTCCTCAAGACAGACGAGATATTCGGCCGTCACCGACTTTTTCACCGGCACGGCCGGCTTGGCCGGCGCCTGTTCAGCCAGCACGGGGGCCGCGCCATTGCCGGACACCCGTGTCAGGGCGCCGTGGACCTGATTGATCAGCGCCGGCAGTTCCGCCGCAGGCACGGGATTGTTGCCGACATAGGCGGAGACGATGGTCGCCGTCAGCTCGATGAAGCTCTTCGCAGGAGTATCGCTCATGGCGCCATCTTTCGAGGGGAAGGTCGCGTCAGCTGCGATTTTCGAGATGTTCGCGCAATTCGTCGATGGAGGCGAAGCGCATCAAGCCTTCCGGCATTTGTGCCTCGATGGAACCGTCGGAATAGAGCGAATAGGCCATACCGTCGACCACGCCGGATTTCAGCACGGTAACGCCGGGAGCGCGGGCTGGAGCAGCGGGTAGCGGTTCGTCACGATCCGGGATCTCGCTTGGATCGGGCACCCGGTCGCCGAACCGATCCGCATGAGTGGCAGAAGCGCGCGCGGCCTGGCGGATCGCATCGGAAAAACGGGGACGGTCGGGCTGCGGCGAAGGACGCCCCCCTCGCGGCCACGCATCCTCGAAGCTCGATGCCTCATCCACCTGCTGAGAATCGTCGGGGCGGCGCGTTTCCTCGCGTGGCGGCGAAGGTGGCGGTGCCGACAGATCGAGCTCCAGCGCTTGCGCGACGGCGTCGGTGCGATCCTTCTCGCGGTCACGGCGGGTCGAGGTGAACAACAGATTGCGCCGCTTCGGCTCTTCGGCCGGACTGTTCGTAGCAACAAGACGCTCGCGATCGCGCAACACCTCGTCCTGCCACGGCGGCACGCCCGGTTCCGGGCCCGCCGGCACCGGCGGTGCGGATGGCGGAAGCGTTTCGCGGCTGAAAAACGGCGGAACGGGTGCCTCCTCGCTTTCGTCGTCGGTTTCTCGAGGAGTCGGTGGCAGCTTCAGTTCCCGGCGGGGCAACGGCGCTGCGGCGGACGGAGCGGTTTCTGCGAGCGACGCGGCCAGCCTGCGCATCTCGCGCACCACCAAGCCGAGGCTGATCATGATCAGGCCAGTACAGACCCCGACCGAACCGGTGAGGATCAGTGTGTTGCCGAACCCGAATTCCTTGACCGGAATACCAAATCCGATCGCGGCAAGGCCCGCCAGGATCACCCCTATCCCGGCTATCAGCAGCACTATCATGGTCTTCAAACTCCTGGACGGACACCCCGCGAGTCTCGTCACATGCACACGATAGCGTCATATGACACAGTTCGCCAAACGCCAATTTTGCGTTCAGTGTTTGCGGTAAATTACAACGGCTGAACAACTTTCAGGCGCCGCTTCCCATCCCAGCCACCGCACCCACCCGTCGTTCCATTCGCGGAACGGCTAAAAAACAAAGCTTTTGTTGTTGCGCTGCACGTAATTTAAGAGAATTTCAGCCACAATTCTCAATTACTCCAAAGTACAAACGCGCTATACCGATGCCGGGGAATGAGGCTCAAAAAGCGCAATGCCGAGCCATTGTTTGGGTTGGGACACCGGATCGTCTATAGCCATGTCATCGATTACGACTGCGGCCATCGAAACGCCCGCGCGGCGCTCGGTGGAGAAGACGTGTGACGACCTCGCCATCCTGGCGCTGGTCGTGATCAGCATCATCGCGAGCTTCACATTCCGGGATTACGGTCTCGGCTGGGACGATTATACCCATGCCGAATATGCCGATCTCCTGCTGAAGATGTATGGCAGCGGTTTCCGCGACACCGGCGCCCTTTCCTTCGCCAATCTGTATATGTATGGCGGCGGCTTCGATATGGCGGCCGCGCTGCTGCACAAGGTGATCCCGCTCGAACTGTTCGAGACGCGCCGCCTGCTCGGCGCCATCGTCGGCATCATCGGCATCGCCGTGACGTGGCGCGTCAGCCGGCGGATCGCAGGTCCCATTGCCGGCCTTGTCACGCTGCTGCTGCTCGCGCTGTGCCCGACTTTCTATGGCCACATGTTCATGAACCCGAAGGACGCTCCCTTCGCAGTAGCCATGATCGTCCTGATGCTCGGCCTCGTGCGTCTCGTCCAGGAATATCCGGCCCCGTCCACACGCACGGTGTTGATCCTCGGCATCGGCGCCGGCTGCGCGATCGGCTGCCGCATCCTCGCCGGCCTGACGCTGATCTATGCGCTGATCGGCTTCGCACCGCTGTTCCTTGAGGAATGGCGCACCCAAGGCGGGCGCGAAGCGATCCGCCGGCTGCTCCATGTTGTCTATCTGCTGCTGCCGGGCCTCGCCTTCGGCTACCTGATCATGGGCCTGATCTGGCCGTGGTCAATCCTGGAGCCGGCCAATCCGCTGCGCGCCCTCACCTATTTCTCGCACTTCTTCGAGAAGCCGTGGAAGGAAATGTTCGACGGCGCCATGATCTCGGTGCCGGACATGCCGTGGTCCTATCTCCCCACGCTGTTCGCGCTGCAGCTGCCGGAAGTGCTGATCACGCTGCTGGCCGGCGGCATCGCGCTGACGATCGTTGCGACCTCGCGCAAGAATGTGCCGGCGCGCCGCAAGACGATCCTGCTGATGCTCACCGCCGCAGCGATGCTGCCGCTGATCATCGCCATGGTGAAACGTCCGGCGCTCTACAACGGCATCCGCCATTTCGTCTTCGTCATTCCGCCGATGACCGTGCTCGCCGGCATCGCTTTCGCCTCACTGATGGATTGGCTGCGCGTCAATCATCGTGGCGCACAGGCGGCCGCAGTCGCTGCACTGTCTTTCGGTCTGATGCTGCCGATGGCGGAGATGATCCGCCTGCATCCGTATCAATACACGCACTTCAACTATGTTGCCGGCACCGTACGACACGCCGACGCGCTATACATGCTCGATTACTGGGGTCTCGCGCTGAAGCAGGCATCGGACGCGTTAAAGGAGCAGATCGACGAGCGGCAGGAACATCCACCGGCCGGTCGCAAATGGAAGGTCGCGGTATGCGGGCCGCAGCGTCCGGCCCAGGTCGCACTCGGTCCCGATTTCACCATCGGCTGGGACAGCCACGCTGCCGACTTCGCCATGACGCTCGGCGAGTTCTACTGCAAGGGCCTCACCGCGCCCGTGGTCGCCGAGATCAAGCGCGACGACGTCGTCTTTGCCCGCGTATACGACATTCGCGGCAGCAGCATTTCCAGCCTGCTGGCGATCCCGGCGCCATAAGCGCCGGGCATCGGCATCCGTCGCCATCATTTCTCCGTCTTCGGCTGCGAGCGAGACGAGATGATGATCGATCGCCGCACGTTCCTGCTCACCGCATCCGCATTCGCCGCCACGCCTGCCTTTGCGAAAGACGTCCATCCAGCGCTGCTCGCCTATGAACGGGACAGCGGCGGACGGATCGGGCTCTATGCCAGAAATCTGGTGAGCGGTGCCGAACTCGCCTGGCGCGACGTCGAACGCTTCGTCATGTGCAGCACCTTCAAGGCGTCGCTCGCTGCCTGCGTGCTTGCGCGCGTGGACCATGGCAAAGATCGCCTCGATGCGATGATCGCCTATACGGAGAAAGATCTGCTCGCCTATGCGCCGGTCGCCAAGGAAAATCTCGCAAAGGGCGCGCTGTCGGTCGGCGACATGGCTAAGGCGATCGTCGAACTGAGCGACAACACCTGCGCCAATCTGCTGCTCGCACGGATCGGCGGACCCAAGGCCCTCACCCGGTTCTGGCGCGACAATGGCGACGTCACCTCGCGCCTCGACCACAACGAGCCCGCGCTCAATCGCACGCCGCCCGGCCGCGTCGAAGACACCACAACACCGCGCGCGATGGCCCTGACTCTCGAGCATCTCGCCCTCGGCGATGCACTGCAGCCGCGATCGCGGGCGCAATTCGTCGACTGGATGGTGAACTGCAAAACCGGCGCCAATCGCCTGCGCGCCGGCCTCCCCTCATCCTGGAAAATCGGCGACAAGACCGGCAATAACGGCAAGGACGCCGCCGGCGATATCGCTGTGGTCTGGCCTGCGCCGGATCGCCCCGTGATCATCGCCGCCTATACGCGCGGCGGCGCACCGACCGCTTCGCAACTGGAGACCGTGTTCAAGGCGATTGGCGAGATGGTCGGGCGGGAGCTGGGATAGGCGCCTCAACCGGCTCACCATCCGGTTTCCTGCGTGACATCGTCCCGATCACAATTCCCCCGAGGATCGTGGCCATCGCAACGATCAGCGACAGCTCGATCGCCTCGCCTAGCACCAGCGCGGAAATCGCAACGCCCATCACCGGCGTTGCCAGCAGGCCGAGGGATGTGATGGTGGCCGGCAGGCTGCGATTGATGATCACCATCGCCCAATGCGCCAGCGCCGTGCCAAAGATCCCGCCGAACAGCAATGCGCCGACAAGTTCGCGTGTCCATGCGATATCGGGGACACCTTCGCGGATCAGCGCCAGCGTCGTCAGCAACACACTCGCGAGCAACGCCTGCCAGACCACCAGCTGAAACGGCTCGGAGACCCAGCGGTGGCCACGCACATAAACGATGTTCGCCGCCCAGCACACGGCCGCAAGCAATAGCAGACCGCTGCCGATCAGCGCATTGCCGTTGCTCCAGTCGAAGGCCGACGGGTTGAACATCACGGCGATGCCGGCCAGCCCGAGCACGATGCCCGCCAGACGCTCCCTCGGAACAGGCTCACGCAATAGCAACCACGCGGCGGGCGCGACCCATAGCGGCGTGGTGTAGCCGAGCACGATGGAGCGCCCCACCGGCACGAATTGCAGGCCGAAAGCGACCAGCGCCGAGAACGCGCCCATATGCAGCAATGCGACGCTGGCAATCACCGGCAGATCGCCGCGCCGCGGCACGACGAATTGCCGGCGCACGAGCACAATGGCCGCCAGAGCGAGCGCCGCAACGATCGCCCGGAGCGCCACCGACCACAGCGGCGGAATGTGCTGCACCAGAAATTTCGTCAGCGTCCAGTTCAGCCCCCACATGGTGACGACGACGGCAAACAGCAGCAATGCCACGCGGCGTGACAGGGGATGGTCGGTCATGTCTTCATCTCGCAACTTCGGTGCGTGACGCACTCGACAGAGGGAGGACACTAGGTTTTACTGGCCCTAAATAAAGATCCATTTTTCTAAAAATAATTGAGCCAGTTGATGGATGACATTCTCGCGGGGCTGATCGATATCGAGCGCGGAGCCGCGAGCAACGAGACGTTGACGCGGCAGCTCTACGATCAGCTCCGCGCGGCAGTCCTGAGCGGCGCACTGCCGCCAGGTCAGCGCCTTCCATCAAGCCGCGAATGCGCACGGCAACTCGGCATCGCACGCAACACCGTCTCTGTAGTCGTCGATCAACTCGCGATGGAGGGCTATCTCACCGTGGCGCGGGGACGGCGCCCGATAGTGGCCGCCGCCGGTGACAAGCCGCTGCAGACCGGACGAAAAATTGCGCGCACCAAGCCCAAACCGGTGGCGGTGTCGCACTGGGCCGAGCGCGTGCGAAAATCGGCCTGGCCGTTCATTCATAACGGTCCGCCGCGGCCGCTGGCCACGGTGCTGGCCGATAGCCGGCTGTTTCCCCATGACATCTGGGCGCGGTGTCTGCGACGCGCGGCACGACGCGCGCCAACCGGCGATCCCGCGATCAATCGTGCATCGCTGCGCGCAGCCCTGCTCCGCCATCTCACCGAGCATCGCGGCGTCCGGGCCGAGGCGCGGCAGATCATTCTCATGCCATCGGCGCAGGCTGCACTCGAGCTGATCGCTCGCGTGCTGCTCGATGCCGGCGATCTCGCCTGGGTTGAAAGCCCCGGTTATGGCGGTGCACGCGCCGCACTCGATGCCGCCGGCGCCACGGTGCGCGGCATTTCGCTGGACCGCAATGGCCTGGCCTTCAGGGGCCGTAAAGACCGCCCGCGCCTGATTTTCGTGACGCCGTCGCATCAGCATCCCACCGGGCGGCTGATGCCGGTCAGCCGTCGGCAACAGCTGCTCGGCTTCGCGAACGAGGTCGGCGCAGCGATCATCGAGGACGATTATGACAGCGAATTCCACTATGACGGCCGGCCCGTCGCTGCGTTGCAAGGCCTCGATGACAGCGGCCGCGTGTTCTATGTCGGCACCTTCTCGAAATCGATGTTCTCGGAGGTCCGCAGCGGCTACGCCATCGTGCCGCCAGACCTAGCCAATCTGTTCGAAAAGGCGCAGCGTCACGGCAGCCACATCGTGCCTGCCCCAGTGCAGGACGCGTTGGCCGAATTCATCGACGACGGCCACTTCGCCGCGCATATCCGCAAGATGACGCGCGTCTATCGCAGCCGTCGCGATCACCTCCTGCAAGCGCTGGGTGCTGCTGCGGGCGAGCACCTGACGATCGAGCCGCCGGCCGGCGGAATGCAACTGCTGGCACATCTCGCGCCGCATTGGGACGATGGCGATGTCGTTGCATACCTGGCACAGGAAGGCGTCACCGGGCGTGCCCTGTCGCAACATTTCACCGGACCGGTGACCGGCAAAGGGTTGTTCCTCGGTTTCGCTGCCTGGAACGAGACGGAGATCGACAACGCCGCCGCCGTCATCGGCGACGTGCTGCGTCGCATGAGCGTATCCCGGCGTCCGCGCGCTTCGGTCAATCGCAGGCCGCCGCAATCGCTCTCGCACCCGAAAGCATGACTGGCCCGCGGACCGCCCGGCTTGCTGCCTCGTCGGGGCAGGACTAGGCTCACGCTAGCAAACGCCTGGATACTGCCAGGCAATCCGGGAGCACCCATCATGTCACCAGCCGAAGCCGCCCATCTCAAAGCCGTGCCATCGAACATGACCGAGGCCGAATGGGCGCAGCGCGTCAACCTCGCCGCGGCCTATCGCCTCGTCGCACTCTATGGCTGGGACGATCTCATCGACACCCACATCTCCGCGCGCGTGCCGGGTCCCGAGCACCACTTCCTGATCAATCCCTATGGCCTGATCTTCGAGGAGATCACCGCATCGAGCCTGGTGAAGGTCGATCTCGACGGCAACCTGCTCAGCGAAACCGACTACCACATCAATCCGGCCGGCTTCACCATCCACTCCGCGATCCATGAAGTGCGCGAGGATGCCGGCTGCGTGATGCATCTGCACACGCCGGACGGAACCGCGGTCGCTTCCTGCATGGACGGCCTGCTGCCGCTGAACCAGACAGCCCAGCTCGTGATCCCGGACCTCGCTTATCACGACTATGAAGGCGTCGCCCTCGATCACGACGAACGCCCGCGCCTGCAGAAGGATCTCGGCACCAAGAACGCCATGCTGCTGCGCAATCACGGCACGCTCACTGTCGGGCGCTCGGTCGCCTCGGCGTTCGAGCGCATGTATTATCTGGAACGCGCCTGCACCATGCAGGTCCGCACCCGCATTCTCGGTGATACTGCCTATCCGGTCGATCAAGCCGTGATCGACAAGAATGCCGAGCTGGTGTCGAACCCCGACCGCGCCGAACTGCGCTCGACCCAGCTCGTCTGGCCGCCGATGCTGCGCAAGCTCGACCGCCGCGATCCGTCTTACCGGACGTGAGATTCGTGCTATAAGGAGGTTACAGACCTCTACACCGACGACAAAACGCTGCCCAATCCCGGGCGGCGTTTTTTACGTTGGCGGGATCGCGCGCGGACGCCCCGTCCAGCTCAGCCCTCATCCTGAGGAGCGCGCCGCTTGGCGTGCATCTCGAAGGATGGCCGCAAGCGCGAGCCCCGCCAGTTCATGGTTCGAGACGGCGCGTTGCGCCTCCTCACCATGAGGGACAGCGCTATTTCTTCACTTCCGCCAGCGCCGCGATGATGCGGACCCAGGAGCGGATACCTTTCTGGAAGCTCCTCACATCGTATTTTTCATTCGGCGAATGGATGTTGTCGTCATCCAGCCCGAAGCCGATCATCAGGGAGTCTAGCCCGAGCGTGCGTTTGAAATCCGCCACGATGGGAATGGACGCTCCGGAGCCGATCAGGACGGCCTGTTTGCCCCATTCCTCGCTCAGGGCATCGCGTGCGGCGGCCAGCGGCTTCATGTTCCAGTCGAGTGCAATGGCCGGCGCGTTCGAGTGATCGAGGAATTCAGCCGTGCAGTCTCCCGGAAGCCGGTCGGTCACGAACTTCCGGAACGCATCGCGGATCTTGCCGGGGTCCTGACCTTCGACGATGCGGAACGAGACCTTCGCCGAGGCATGCGAGGCGATGACGGTCTTCGACCCTTCGCCGGTATAGCCGCCGACAATGCCATTGATGTCGCAGGTCGGACGGGAGGTGATCTGCTCGATCAGTTCGCGATCCTTCTCGCCAGCCGGAATCGAAAGGCCGATCGGCTTCAGGAAGGTTTCCGGCGTCAGGCCGAGCCCCTTCCACTGCTTCAGGATGTCCGGCGGCAGGTCCTTTACGCCGTCATAGAAGCCGGGAATGGTGATACGGCCATCATCGTCATGCAGCTTGCCGAGAATATTGGTCAGGACGCGGATCGGATTACGCGCGCCGCCGCCATAGATGCCGGAATGCAGATCGCGGTCGGCGGCGGTAATCTTCACCTCTTCATAGACGAGACCGCGCAGCGCCGTGGTGATTGCGGGCGTCGAGGGGTCCCACATGCCGGTGTCGCAGACCACAGCGAAATCCGCCGCGAGTTCCTTTTTGTGCGCTTCGAGGAACGGTACGAAATTCTTCGAGCCGACTTCCTCCTCGCCTTCGATGCAGATGGTGAGATCGATCGGCAGCGCACCCGTCACCTTGACCCAGGCGCGGCAGGCCTCGACGAAAGTGGAGAGCTGACCTTTGTCGTCTTGTGCGCCGCGGGCGACGATGATGTCGCGACCATCGGCATGCTTGGTCACCACCGGTTCGAAGGGCGGGCGGTGCCAGAGCTCGAGCGGATCGACGGGCTGCACATCGTAATGTCCGTAAAACAGCACATGCGGGCGGTTGCCGGTATTGCCCTTGGCCGTGGCGACGATGGCCGGATGGCCCGCGGTCGGCCGCACCTCGGCCTTGAAACCAAGCGCCTCGATCTCACCGGCGAGATGCTGCGCAGCCTTTTTGCAATCGTCCGCAAAGGCGGGATCGGCGGAGATCGATTTAATCCGCAACAGAGCAAACAAACGTTCCAGTGCTTTGTCGAAATCGCCATCGACATGCGCGAGGACGGAGTTCAGTTGCGACGATACCGACATGGCGAATTCCTTCAAACCTGTTCCATCGAGAACCGGTCGCACAAGCGCAACCGGCAAAACTGTCAGCGCTTCATGATCCCGCCCAGCGCGCCGCGTACGATCTCGCGGCCGATGGAGCTGCCGAGCGAACCGCCGACCTGCTTGCCCACATTGGCAACGATACCGCCGACCACCTTGTTGGTAACGGAGCGCGTGACGCTGCGTGCGATCACCTGTCCGGTGGTGAGCCGGCCGCGCGACGTATTGGTACCGAAGATGCTGCCGACGATGCCGCCGAGCGTGCCAAGGAAACCGCCGCCGTCGGGCCCTGCCGTTCCGGCCTCGGCCGGCGTCGCCGCATTGCCCGCGACACGCCGTTGCAGCATCTCGTAGGCAGAATCCGAATCCACCGCGGTGTCGTATTTGCCCTTCACCGGGCTGGCATTGAGGATCGCCTTACGCTCCTCCGGCGTAATCGGCCCGATGCGCGCCGTGGGCGGCCGGACCATCACGCGCTGGACCATCGCCGGCGTACCATTCCCTTCAAGGAAAGATACCAGCGCTTCGCCCTTGCCGAGTTCGGTGATGGCCGTTGCCGTATCCAGCTTCGGATTGGCACGGAAGGTGTCCGCAGCAGCAGCCACCGCTTTCTGGTCGCGCGGCGTGAAGGCGCGTAAGGCATGCTGTACGCGGTTGCCGAGCTGCGCGAGTACGCGATCGGGCACATCGATCGGATTCTGGGTGACAAAATACACACCGACGCCCTTCGAACGGATGAGACGAACCACCTGCTCGATCTTGTCCATGAGGGCTTTCGGCGCATCGTTGAACAGCAGGTGCGCCTCGTCGAAGAAGAACACCAGCTTCGGCTTCGGCAGGTCGCCGACTTCCGGCAACTCCTCGAACAGTTCCGACAGCAGCCACAACAGGAAGGTCGCGTAGAGGCGGGGGCTGGCCATCAGCTTGTCGGCGACAAGGATGTTGACCATGCCGCGGCCGTCGCGATCGGTCCTGAGAAAATCTTTCAGCTCCAGCGCGGGCTCGCCGAAGAATTTATCGCCCCCCTGGTTCTCCAGCACAAGCAATTGCCGCTGGATGGTGCCGACTGTCGCCTTGGAGACATTGCCGAAGCTGGATGCGGAGGCGCGGATCTCGGCGAGCGGATCGACCTCATCCTTCTTGACGGGCTTCGGCACGATCGCATCGAGCAGCGAACGCAGGTCCTTCATGTCGAGCAGCGTCAGGCCATTCTCGTCGGCGACGCGAAACGCGACATTGAGCACGCCTTCCTGCACATCGTTGAGATCGAGCAGCCGCGCCAAAAGCAGTGGCCCCATCTCCGAAACCGTAGCGCGAACCGGATGGCCCTGCTCGCCAAACACGTCCCAGAAAATCGTCGAGAACTGATCGGGCTGAAAAGTCAGCCCCATCTCCTTCGCACGCTGCAAGATGAAGTCCTTGCCCTCGCCCACTTCGGCGATGCCGGACAGATCGCCTTTGATATCCGCTGCGAAAACCGGAACACCTGCGCGGGCAAAGCCTTCGGCCATCACCTGAAGCGATACTGTCTTACCGGTTCCCGTCGCGCCGGTGACCAGGCCGTGGCGATTTCCGAGCGCCAGTGTCAGCCAGGCTTCGTGGTCACCCTTGCCGATGAAAATCTGCTTGTCGGTATCGCCCGCTGTCGAACTTGCCGTGCTCGGTGCCATCTGATCGCCTCCGGATCGCCTATCGCGCATCAAAAAGATTCAAAGAATATTCGCGGCGCTTCATCATCTTACCGCATGTTGCAGAGCGAAGGCCAGCGACGCATGTCGCGATATCCTGTCGCCTAGAAGCGCTTGCACGCACCAGACGGCATACGAATTTTTCCAAACCAGCGCGCTCTTGTGAACGCACACCATTGACCGAAATTTCACACTTGCGATTGCATTGCTGCAACACCCGGCGCGCGATCACATTGAATCGACCGCCGAACCAACGCGTGTGCTTGAAATTCGAATCACACCGGCTCAAGATGATTTTTCAAACGAAGGACACCGGTTCAACCGGTGTGAGGCGGGGCATCATGGATGAATTGATCAAAGCGCTGACCGCAAAGGTCGGTATCGATGAGGCTGTGGCCGAGAAAGCCGTCGGCAGCATTCTCGAGTTCCTCAAACGGGAAGCCCCTTCCGAACCGTTCAACGCACTGGTGGCACAGATTCCCGGTGCGGAAGCTGCGATTGCAGCCAATGAAGGCGGCGGCTTCAGCATGCTGGGCGGCGGCCTGATGGCGCTTGGCAGCAAGCTGATGGGTATGGGCCTCGGCATGGGCGAGATCCAGAGCGTCGCCCGGGAACTGTTCAAATTTGGACGTGAGAAGATCGGCTCTGATGCGATTGACCAGATCATTGCGGGCACCCCCGGCCTCAGTCAGTTCGCCTGACGACGCAGCCGCCGCGATCATCTTCCGAGCGCCAGGCGCCTTTCTTCGAACATTCGAGTATCATGGCTTATTCTATTTCCGAGATTGACGGTCTGACGGCTTTCGCCGCGACCCGGCTGAAAAAAGCAGGCATCCGCACCATGGAAGGCCTGCTGGAAGCCGCTCATTCCGCCAAGTGCCGGAAAGATCTTTCCGCCCGGACAGGCTTCACCGAGCAACAATTGCTGGAATGGGCCAATCTCGCCGACTATCTCCGCATCCCCGGCATGGGCAAAGCCAAGGCCGAACTGCTGCGCGCGTCCGGCGTTTCCACGGTGCGTGAACTGAAGTATCGCAACCCCGCCCGCCTCGCCCAGGCGATGCGCGAGGCCAATGAGAAGCGCAAGCTGGTGCGCGTGCTGCCATCGGAAAAATCCGTCGGCGAGCTGATCGAAAAAGCCCGCCAGTTGCCACTGAAGATCTCGTATTGAGGCGCCGAAGGGCGGATTGGGCGAAGCCTTAATCCGCCCTTACTTCGCCACGCCCGCCCAACGATCCAGCTTCACCTTGACTCCCTCGCCGCCCGCGCGCAAACGGGCCGCATGATCGCAACGTCCGTCCAGGCACCGCCCGACCTCGCCGCCCTGCTGGCGCGACCAGCGCCGGCCGTGATGGGAATCCTCAATCTCACGCCGGATTCCTTCTCCGACGGCGGGCGCTTCAATGTGCCGGGGCGCGCGCTCGCCCACGCCCGTGCGATGATCGCCGCCGGCGCCGACATCATCGATGTCGGTGCGGAGTCCACCCGCCCTTACGGATCGCAGCCGGTTTCTGCGGACGACGAATGGCAGCGGCTCGCACCGATCCTTCCCGATATCGTGGCGCTCGGCGTTCCGCTATCCATCGACAGCATGAAGGCCTCGGTCACCGCGCGCGCGCTCGAGGCCGGCGTCGCCATCGCCAACGACGTCTGGGGTCTGCAGCGCGATCCCGACATGGCGCGTGTGGTCGCCGAACATGGCGTACCGGTTGTCGTGATGCACAACCGCGATGATGTCGATCCATCGCTCGACATCATGGCCGACATCGCAGCCTTCTTCGCACGCACGCTGGATATCGCCGCCAAGGCCGGCATCGCCGAGCGCCACATCATTCTTGATCCCGGCATCGGCTTCGGCAAGACGCCTGAGCAAAGCATGACCGCGCTCGCGCGGGGAGACGAGCTGGCTCGCTTCGGCCTGCCGGTTCTGGTCGGCGCCAGCAGAAAGAAATTTATCTCCACCATCGTGCCGTCCGAGCCGCAACAGCGATTGGGCGGATCGCTCGCCGCCCACTTGCTCGCAGCGCAACGCGGCGCGAAGATCATCCGCGCCCATGACGTCGCCGAGACGGTACAGGCGCTGCGCGTTGCAGCTGCCATCGAGGACAAGCGCTGAGCCTCCGCGAAGCCACCAGGAAACATGCGATGACCGACATGATCTTCATCAAGGGTGTCTCGGTGCATGCCCATCACGGCGTGCTCGACTATGAGGGCGTCGTCGGCCAGCGCTTCATCATCGACCTCGAACTCGACACCGATATCGACCTCGCCTCGCGTAGCGATCGCCTCGCCGATACCGTGTCCTATGCGAATGTGGTCGCCACCGCCGTCGCCGCGTTCAAGGATACCAATTACAAACTGCTGGAACGCGCCGCCGGCGCCGTCGCCGACGCCATCCTCGCCGAGTTCTCGAAGATCAGCGCCGTCAAGATCACGGTGCACAAGCCGCATGCACCTATCGCCGCCATCTTCGACGATGTCGGCGTCGTGCTGCGCCGGGCGCGGACCTGATCCATGAGGTCTTAAGCAATGGCAAGCGTTCTGATCGCGCTCGGCGGCAATGTCGGCGATGTCCGCGCCACGTTTCGCAAGGCCATCGGCAACATTTGCGGCATGGCCCAGGCTGGCCTCGTCGCGCGTTCTTCAGATTACCAGACGCCGCCGGTCGGCGACATCCCGCAGGCCAATTTCATCAATGCGGTGATCGAGATCGATACCGATCTCGATCCGCACGCTTTGCTGTTCACCCTGCACAAGATCGAGCACAAATTCGGCCGCAACCGCGCCAGCGAAGTCCGCTGGGGTCCGCGCCCGCTCGATCTCGACATGATCGCCTATGACGACGTGGTGATGATCAAGCCCGAACTGGTGCTTCCCCACCCCGCCGCCACCCAGCGTGCCTTCGTGCTGGTCCCGCTGGCCGAGATCGCACCGGCGCGGAAGATCGCGGGGAAGACAGTCGCCGAGCATCTGGCGAAACTCTCGATCCAAGGCATTGTGAAGTTGCCGGCGCTGGACTGATCCGAAGTTCCGGCATGTGCCGGGACGCGCGGTCGGCCCAATCTGGTCGCGGGCCTGCGCCCAAATCCGCGCATCCCCATGCCTGAACAGGCATTGGCAACCCCTTCGTCCCATGGCATTTTCCGGCCAAATACGAATTGTCCGGGAGTAAACTGTTCCACATGTCGACTGCGACTGATGACATCAGGCTGGCCGCCGATTTCGCGCCCGCAAATTATGAAAACTGGCGCAAGCTGGTCGATGGCGTGCTGAAAGGCGCGCCGTTCGAGAAGCTGATCAGCAAAACCTATGACGGCATCGCCATCCAGCCGATCTATGCCCGCACGCCGGATGCCATGCCGATCAGCGGCCGTGCTGCTGCGGCACCATGGCAGGTCATGCAGCGCATCGATCATCCCGACGCTGCGAAGTCGAACCGTCAGGCACTGCACGATCTCGAAAACGGCGCCACCGGCCTGACGCTGGTGTTCGAAGGCGCCAATGGGGCGCGCGGTTTCGGCCTCGCCGCCTCGCAAGAAGCCGTCGCAACGCTCCTCGATGGTATCTATCTCGACGCCGGCATCGGCATCGAACTGCAGGCCGGTCCGCAATCGCGCATGGCCGTCACCTGGCTCGCCGACGTCATCAAGACGCAGGGCATCGATCCTGCCAAATGCGATATCCGCTTCGGTCTCGACCCAATCGGCGCCTGCGCGGTCTGGGGCACCAGCGCCCATGGCTGGGACGAGATCGCTCCCGTCGTCACCGATACGGTCAAGAAGCTCGACGATGACGGCTTCAAAGGTCCGTTCATGGTTGCCGACGGCCGCATCATTCACGATGCCGGCGGCTCCGAAGTGCAGGAGCTGGCCTATACACTCTCGGTGCTGCTCTCTTATCTGCGCGCGCTCGACGATGCAGGCTTCTCGCTGGAGAGTGCGCGCAGCATGCTCTATGCACGCCTCACTTCCGATGCCGACCAGTTCCTCACCATGGCGAAGTTTCGCGCGCTGCGCCTGCTCTGGGCGCGCATCGAGGAGAGCTGTGGGCTGAAACCGAAGCCGCTGTTCATCGCCGCCGAAACCGCGTGGCGCATGATGACCCAACGCGATTCCGCGGTGAACATGCTGCGCGCCACCATGGCGACGTTCTCCGCCGGCCTTGCCGGCGCCAATTCCATCTGCGTGCTGCCGCATACGCTGGCGCTCGGCATGCCCGACTCCGGCGCGCGCCGCATCGCACGCAATACCCAGCTTATCCTGCTTGAAGAGTCCAATCTCGCCAGGGTCACCGATCCTGCCGCCGGCGCCGGCGGCATCGAGACGCTGACCCGCGAACTTTGCGATGCCGCGTGGGCTATGTTCCAGGACATCGAAAAGGCCGGCGGCGCATTTGCTGCATTGGTGTCGAACACGATCCAGCCGAAGGTCGCCGCTACCCGCGCCGCGCGGCAGGCCGCCGTTGCCAAACGCCGTGACGTGCTGACCGGCGCCAGCGAGTTTCCCAATCTGCAGGAGACCCGCGCTTCGGTGCTGAAGGTGAAGCCGATCCCCGCCAAGCCCTATGGCAAGGACAAGATCAAATTCCCCGCACTGGAGCCGCTTCGCCTCGCCGAGCCGTTCGAGGCGTTGCGCGACAAGTCCGACCACATGCTCGCCCGCAAAGGCGCGCGGCCGAAGGTGTTTTTGGCCAATCTGGGCACGCCTGCCGATTTCACGGCGCGCGCGACCTTCGCCAAGAGCTTCTTCGAGACCGGCGGCATCGAGGCCATCGACGCCGACGGCTTCACCGATCCGGCCACGCTCGCTGACGCCTTCAAGGCGTCAGGTGCCACGCTCGCCTGCCTGTGTTCCTCGGACAAGCAGTATCCGGCGCACGCGGCAGCCGCAGCCAGGGCCCTGCAATCGGCCGGTGCCAGGCATATCTATCTGGCAGGGCGTCCCGGCGACCTCGAAGCCGATCTGCGGGCGGCCGGCGTGCAGGATTTCGTGTTTGCCGGCGGCGATGCACTGGCGATGCTGGTGCAAGCCTACGCCCTGGTGGAGTGAGCGATGACGGATGCGGCGCGCAAACCCATGCTGACCGGCGGCTGCCAATGCGGCGCGATCCGCTTTGCCGTGACCGCCGCGCCGACGCGGGTGAGCATCTGCCATTGCCGCATGTGCCAGAAGGCCACCGGCGCGCCTTTCGCCTCGCTCGCCGATATTCCGAACGAGCAGTTCGCATGGACACGCGGCACGCCATCGGCCTTCAAGTCATCGTCGATCGCCGAACGTGACTTCTGTGCGAAGTGCGGCACGCCGCTGAGCTATCGCCGCATCGGCGGCCCGAATATCGAGATCATGACCGGCGCCTTCGACCGGCCGGACCGCGTGGTGCCGACCAAGCAATTCGGCAGCGAGTCACGCCTCGGCTGGGTCGGCAATGTGTCGAACCTGCCGAGCAAGACGACGGCACAGAATTACGGACCGGAGCAGATGGCCAGCGTGTTCAGCTATCAGCATCCGGATCATGATTGAGATGGTGGGAATTGACACATGTCTCAACAAAGCGAACTGAACCAACTCGAGGAAGAGCGAATTCGCTTGCAGTCGATGATCGACTATCACAATCCACCGAGATTTGTTCCGCTATGGGTATGGGCCTGCGCACTGTTGGCGGGCTTCGCGATACTTCTCGGCCGTGTTCTCATATCCGGACTGATGGCGGGCGAATACACATTGTCGAGTGTCGCAGCGTGGTCCGCAATCTTGGGACTGCTGGTCTACCTTATGACGCGCCCTATTACTTTTTTGGGCGTTGAAACGACGTTTTTTGAAGTCGTTCTTGGTCTTTTAAGCGGCTTCCCAAGCGGCCGGCCGGCCGGCGAGCCGCAGATACGTCAGCGGCTCGCTGATTGCGAAACAAGAATCAAGAAATTGAAGGAACGCCACTCGTGAGCAAGATTCCCAACTTCGCCGACATCGCCTTCGCGCCAATCTCTCCGGCCGCGCCCAAAGGCAGCGCCGAGCCGTGGCTGACGCCGGAAGGCATTCTGGTCAACCCGGCCTATAGCGAAGCTGATGTCAAAGGCATCGATTTTCTGAACACCTGGCCGGGCGCGGCGCCCTTCCTGCGCGGGCCCTACCCGACCATGTATGTCAACCAGCCCTGGACGATCCGGCAATATGCCGGCTTCTCCACCGCGGAAGATTCAAACGCCTTCTATCGCCGCAATCTCGCCGCCGGACAGAAGGGCCTCTCGGTGGCTTTCGATCTCGCCACCCATCGCGGCTATGACAGCGATCATCCGCGCGTGGCCGGCGACGTCGGCATGGCCGGCGTCGCCATCGACAGCATCTACGACATGCGCACGCTTTTCGCCGGCATCCCGCTCGACCAGATGAGCGTGTCGATGACCATGAACGGCGCGGTGCTGCCGATCCTCGCGCTTTATGTGGCCGCGGCGGAAGAGCAAGGCGTGCCACCGGAGAAACTCACCGGAACTATTCAGAATGACATTCTGAAAGAGTTCATGGTGCGCAACACCTATATCTATCCGCCGGCCCCCTCGATGCGGATCATCTCCGACATCTTCGCCTACACCTCGCAGCGGATGCCAAAATACAATTCGATCTCCATCTCCGGCTATCACATGCAGGAAGCCGGAGCGACGCAGGACCTAGAACTCGCTTATACGCTGGCAGACGGTGTCGAATATCTACGCGCCGGCATGGCCGCGGGCATCGATGTCGACAAATTCGCACCGCGCCTGTCGTTCTTCTGGGCGATCGGCATGAACTTCTTCATGGAAGTCGCCAAGATGCGCGCCGCGCGGCTGCTGTGGGCCAAGCTCCTGACGCAGTTCAATCCGAAGGATCCGAAGTCGCTGAGCCTGCGCACCCACAGCCAGACCTCTGGCTGGTCGTTGACGGCGCAAGACGTTTTCAACAATGTCATGCGCACCACCGTCGAGGCGATGGCTGCAACGCAGGGACACACCCAGTCGCTGCACACCAATGCGCTCGATGAAGCACTGGCACTGCCCACCGATTTCTCGGCCCGCATCGCACGTAACACCCAGCTGTTCATCCAGCAGGAGACCGGCACCACCCGCATCATCGATCCGTGGGGCGGCTCCTATTATGTCGAGCGCCTGACGCACGATCTCGCCGTGAAGGCATGGGGGCACATTCAGGAAGTCGAAGCGCTCGGCGGGATGGCGAAGGCCATCGAGGCCGGCGTGCCCAAGCTGCGCATCGAGGAAGCCTCGGCGAAGACCCAGGCGCGCATCGACGCCGGCCGTCAGGCGGTGATCGGCGTCAACAAGTACAAGCCCGAGAGCGAGACGCCCATCGACGTGCTCAAGGTCGACAACTCCAATGTCCGCCGGCTGCAGATCGACAAGCTGAAGCGCCTGCGCGGCGAACGCAATCAGGCCGATGTCGACGCCGCCATCCATGCGCTGACGCGCAGCGCGCAGGACGGCACCGGCAATCTCCTCGCCCTCGCAATCGACGCGGCGCGAGCCAAGGCCACCGTCGGCGAAATCTCCGACGCGATGGAAAAGGTGTTCGGCCGTCACCGCGCCGAGATCAAGTCCATCACCGGCGTCTACAAGCGGGAAGCATCGAGCATGAGCAACAAGGTCGCCGAAGTGCAGGCATTGATCGACGCCTTCGAGGACGCCGAAGGCCGCCGTCCGCGCATCCTCGTCGCCAAGATCGGTCAGGACGGCCACGACCGCGGGCAGAAGGTGATCGCGTCGGCCTTCGCCGATATCGGCTTCGATGTCGACATCGGGCCACTCTTCGCCACCGCCGATGAGGCCGCGCGTCAGGCCGTCGAGAACGACGTGCATATCCTCGGCCTCTCCTCCCTCGCCGCCGCGCATCTCACTGCGGTGCCCGAACTCAAGGCCGCGCTGAAGAAGCAGGGCCGCGAGGACATCATGATCATCATCGGCGGCGTCGTGCCGCCACAGGATTACGACGAACTGTACAAAGCCGGCGCAGAGGCGATCTATCCGCCGGGGACGGTGATCTCGGAAGCGGCCGAGGAACTGATCCACAAGCTGAATGCGCGACTGGGGCACAGCGAGGCTGCGGAGTAGCTGCGGCGTCACGACCAATGTGATAGGATCACGGAATGACGGACGTGATCGACATCCCCTTGGAGACCATCCTCGCAAAACTGCGAGCGATTGCGCCTGCCATCGAGGCAGAGGGTGTGACACGGCTCGCGGTGTTCGGTTCGCGTGCTCGAGGCGATGCACGACCGGATAGCGATCTGGATATTCTGATCGAGACGAAGCCGTACGTTTCCGGTCAGCGCGCTTTCGACTATTTCAAGGTTCTACATTTGATCGAAGATACCGTGGGGCTGAAGCCGCACATGTCGTCTCCCGAAGAACTCACGCCGCGTATCATGGAACGTATGGCCGACGATCTGATCGAGGTTCTGTGATGCCGCCTTCCACGGAAGATCGACTAGCAGACATTCTGGATTTCGCGGCCGAGATCGAAGATATCCTCAAGGACGTCGACTACGAGACATTCAGAGCCAAGCGCCGCGTTCGTCATCTCGTCGAGCGATACCTGGAAATGACATGTGAAGCAGCTCTCAAATTGCCAGATCGGATGAAAACTGAAGCGACAGCCATAGATTGGCGCAAGATGAACAATTTCGCCAATGTGCTGCGCCACGCTTATCACACCACGCGAATCGATCTTCTCTGGGACATCGTTCACGACCAACTGCCATCTCTCAAAGCGTTCGCTGAAAGCCGCATCCGCGAATGATCCGCTTCTCCCCCTCCCGCTTGCTTGCGCCCGCACTACTGCTCGCTGTCTCCTGCGCAGCCGCCGCCGAGCAGAAGCCTGATATCCTGCTCAAGGCCAAATACACCGAGGTCGCCGTCTCCTTCGACAATGAGATCAAGACCGATGCGCCGCTGCTGAAACATCTCACAGCGGCCGGCAAGACTTGGGCCTCCAAGACGCTCAAAGAGTTGGTCGAACAGCGCAAGGACATGAACGACTTGCCCGCCGATATCCGCAATCGGCCCTGGTCGTCCGAGCGCGGCTATGTGCAGAGCGCACTGATCGCAAATCGCTATGCCAGCATCGTCCGTAGCGAGTTCAGCTACACCGGTGGCGCACACCCCAACCACGGCAGCGACACGCTGCTGTGGGACAAGCAGGCCGGCAAGATGATCAGCATCCGCCCGTTCTTCACCGAGCTTGCCGACGGCGGCCCGGCGATGGCGGCGATCCGCAATGCCGTGGTTGCTGATCTCAAGGTCGAGAAGAAAAAGCGCGACAGCGACAATCCCGATATGAGCCTCGTCGATGCGCTGGAGCCCAAACTGCTGAAGATCGGCCCGGTATCGCTGACGCCATCGACCTCGGCAGGCAAGAGTTCCGGCCTCACCTTCCATTACAATCCCTACGCGGTCGGCGCCTATGCCGAGGGCGACTATACGGCTTTCGTGCCGTGGCAGACGCTGAAGCCATATCTTTCGGCGGAGGGCACTGCCATCTTCGGCGGTGCCAGACCACCTGACGAGAGCGACAAGCCGAAGTGACACCCGCAAAGCCCATCGACATCGACACGCTCGCCCGCGACCTCCGCGCCGGCAGCCGCGCGGCACTGGCGCGGGCCATCACGCTGGTTGAAAGCCGCCGTGCCGATCATCAGTCGGCCGCACGCGATCTCGTCCAGAAACTGCTGCCGCATACCGGCAGCGCCTTCCGCATCGGCATTACAGGTGCCCCCGGCGTCGGCAAGTCGACGACCATCGACGTCCTCGGCATGTATCTGATCCAGCAAGGCCACAAGGTGGCCGTGCTCGCCGTCGATCCCTCCTCGGCCCGCACCGGCGGGTCGATCCTCGGCGACAAGACACGAATGAGCGACCTGTCGGCGCATCCCGATGCCTTCATCCGGCCCTCGCCGTCTTCAGGCACCCTCGGCGGCGTCGCCGCCAAAACACGCGAGGCAATGCTGCTGGGTGAAGCAGCCGGCTTCGATGTCGTGCTGGTGGAGACGGTCGGCATCGGCCAGTCAGAGACAGCGGTCTGCGACATGACCGATTTCTTCCTTGCCCTGATGCTGCCCGGCGGCGGCGACGAGTTGCAGGGGATCAAGAAGGGCCTGATCGAACTCGCGGACATGATCGCCATCAACAAGGCCGATGGCGACAATCTCAAGCGCGCCAACATCACCGCTGCGGATTATCGCGGCGCATTGCACATCCTCGCGCCGCGCTCCGAACACTGGCATCCGCCCGTCGTGACCTATTCGGCGCTCGCCAAGACCGGCATCGCTGAATTGTGGGAGAAGGTCGTCGCGCATCGCACCGCGATGAATGCGTCCGGCGATTTCGCCGCGCGCCGGCGCGACCAGCAGGTGAAGTGGATGTGGACCATGCTGGAGGATCGCCTGAAGGCGCGGCTGCGCGGCGATCCGCTCATTCGCGGCAAGCTCAAGCAGGCCGAACGCGATGTCGCCGACGGCAAGATGACGCCCGCCGTCGCGGCCGAGGCCATCGCGGATCTGCTGAAGGATTGAGGACCCGTCGATGAGCGAGGCACCGCGCATCCTCATCACCGGCTTCGGCCCCTTTCCCGGCGCTCCCGTCAATCCGACCATGCCGCTGGTGCGGAAGCTCGCGACACTGCGCCGCCCTGCTCTCGCCGACGTCACTCGCATCGCTCACATCTTCGACGTCACCTATGCCGCCGTCGATCGCGATTTGCCGGAGCTGATTGCGCATCATCGTCCCGATGCGCTCGTCATGTTCGGGCTCGCCGCGCGCACGCCGGACATCCGCATCGAGACGCGGGCCCGCAATGCCGTCTCCATGCTGTGGCCCGATGCGGACGGCACGCCGGTGCGCCGCGGCTTCATCGTGCGCGGCGCCCGTGCGCAGATGTTCGGCCAGCATACTGCGCTTCTCTTGCAGGCTGCCCGTCGCGCCGGCGCCCGTGTCCGCATCTCACGCGATGCCGGGCGCTATCTCTGCAATTACCTGTCCTGGCGAGCCATCGAGGCAACCCGGGCGCCAGGCGGCCCCGCCCTCGCAGCCTTCGTCCATGTGCCGCTCACCGCCACCGATACGGCTTCGCGGCGAATGACCGTGAACGAACTCACCGACGCCGGCGAGGCGCTTCTGCGGGAAATGGTCCGCCTTGTCCGCGCCGGCCGAACTGCGCCCGGGATCGCAGCGGATATCGCCTGAACTTCGGCCATCCGCAGGAAAATACCGCCTGCCATGCGGCCGGACGCGATGCAGCCATGCTGAAACCTGTCTTGTGCAGCGCAGCATCCACGATCAAATGGCGACCATTTTCCAAGGACCGTTTCGTGACCGATATCAACGCCGACGCCCCGGTGGCCTCGCCGGCCCACCGTCCCATGACATTCGCCGAATTCGTCGCTGTGATCGCCTCCATCATGGCGCTGAATCCCATGGCGATGGACATCATGCTGCCGGCGCTGCCGCATCTGGGCGCAGCCTTCAAGATTGCCGATGCCAATCACCTGCAGACGGTGCTGTCGGTGTTCCTCCTCGGCTTCGGCGTCGCGCAATTCGCCATCGGCCCGCTGTCGGATCGCTATGGCCGTCGTCCGGTCCTGCTCGGCGGTATCGCCGTTTATTGCGTCGCCAGCGTATTGGCGCTGCTCGCGCCGTCATTCGAAATGCTGCTGCTCGCCCGCCTGTTGCAGGGGCTCGGGACTGCGGCGACCCGCGTGATCGCGGTCTCCATCGTGCGCGACTGTTACTCCGGCGGCCGCATGGCCGGGGTGATGTCGCTGACCATGATGGTGTTCATCTCCGTGCCCGTGGTCGCGCCCTCGTTCGGACAGGCCCTGATGCTGCTCACCGAATGGCGCGGCATCTTCGTCGTGCTGATGGTCTACGGCCTGCTGGCGCTGGCCTGGACCGCCCTGCGCCTGCCGGAGACGCTGCCGGTGTCGAAGCGCCGTTCGCTGGCGATCCGCGACGTGCTGTTTGCCTATCGGCAAACCGTCAGCCACCGGCAGACCATCGGCTACGGCATCGCCGCCGGCACCCTGCAGGGCGCGCTGTTCGCCTTCGTCTTCACCTCTCAGCAGGTGTTCACCGAGATCTTCCATCTCGGAGCATATTTCCCGCTCGCCTTCGCTTCCATTGCTTTCGGCATCGCCATCGCCGGATTTTTCAACGCCCGCGTCGTCCATCGTTTCGGCATGCGAGCGCTCTCGCATGCCGCGCTGGTGGGCTTCGTCGCGGTTGGCGCCCTGATGCTGCTTGCGGCAGCGACCGGCTTCCTGCCGCTCTGGCTGTTCATCGCGCTGTCGATGCTGATGATGTTCGCCTTCGGCCTGATGTTCTCGAATTTCACGGCATTGGCGATGGAGCCGCAAGGCCATATCGCCGGTACCGCCTCTTCGCTCTACGGCACGCTGACCACGCTGCTTGGCATCGCCATCGGCGCGTTCATCGGCCAGCACTATGACGGCACTCTGTTGCCGTTCGCGACCGGCCTGTTCGCCTGCACGCTCGCCGCTCTGGCGGTCGTCGTGCTGATCGAAAAGGGCCGCCTGTTCAGACCCCACCAAGCGATGGGCTGAACGCCCGCGCGTGCTGCCTCGGGCGGCCGCGCGACATTGCAATGCCCGTTGAAATGCCAGCGGCGCGCGGGGAGAACCCGGCGCCGCGATGAACGTTATTCAACCGCCATGTTACGGAGCAATCCGATGCCCTATGCACTGTTCTGCGACGACGCCAAATTGAGCAAGGCCTATCCGACCGAAGCCGACGTCTGGAAACTCGCGGCCGAGAGCGGCCTCGTCACCGATGTGGCAAGCAAAGACGGCCAGCCGACGCCGCGCCGCGTGCTCGACAACGATTACGAAATCCGGCCATGTCAGGCGGAAGCCGGCGAGTGCCCCGAGAAGAACGAGCGCGATGCGCAACAGCAGAAGGATTTTCATCTGCAGCTGACGGGACGGAGTGTGTGAGGCTTCGCGCTGCTCGCAGTGTCCTCGCAGAGTGGATGAGCAAAGCGTCATCCGCCGCGGTCTTCGCCACACGCAATCGGCGGATTACGGCTTCGCCTCATCCGCCCTACGGATGATGCGGTCGTTTCCCGATCGACCTGTCAAACAGCCCCGTCCATTCCATCACCCGCGCGATCGCGTTCTCGCGGCGCGTTTGCGCCCGAGTTTTGCGCATTCCCACCTCACCCCCTCGAAAGAGGGCGTGCGGAACGCCGGGTGCCCGATGCACCCTTGGTGCCTGATGCCGATGCGGTACTCCGCAAGGGTATGCATCAGGACTTTCGGAATGATCGAGCAAGCTCGACGTTCCGCACGCGGTGTTCGGCTTGCTCGTGTCGCCGGGGTCGTCGACCCGTCTTGACCCGTTCCGCCCAAGGCGATGGGCCGGGACAGAGCACTTTGGCCGGACGCCGCCGCGAGGGTCGTCCGTCGTGCGTGACCCCAAATCGGTCCATCCGAAGGTGAGACATCTCCACGCCAGTGGCAGGTCTGGCACGGGTCCGTCCCGCCCGCAGGCGAACGTCTTCAAGGCACCGCGCGACGCCCAAGCCTTGGCGTCCACCGCATCCAGCCCCGCGAACGTGACGATCGCGCTCGCCCCTCTCACCGGGGCCGGACAACGCGGAACATAGTCCTTTACGGAATTCAGTCAAGAACAAAATAGGAATATTTTACACGAGCGGCAGGGCGCATGAGCGGAGCGTCATACGCCGTTCTTCGCCGCATGCCTTCGGCCGGCGGACTAAGCCTACGGCTCATCCGCCCTACGGCCTATGCCGAGCTTTCTCATCCTCAATGCCTGAACTTGGCCTGCCCCGATTTTCCGTCCGCCGTCTTCAGCGTGATGCTCACCGACGCGCCCTTGGCGATGTCGGCTTTGGCTTCACCCTTGAGCGCATTGCCGGAGGCTGTGAGCTGCAGGGTTTCGCGTTTGCTGCCGGCGCTCAGCAAGGCCGAACCGGAATAGCCCGCGGTTGGCAGCGGCTTGTTGGCTTCGTCGAGAATGTTGAAGGTCAGCGTCTTGCCGGATGCAACCATCTCCACATGGACGCCGGCGACATCCTCCATCGGTCCGCCATTCGGCCCCTTCTGATGGACGTGTTGCGCCATCGTCGGCGTCGCGAACAGCAATGCGGACGCAACGAGCAGAAACTTCTTCATCAGTGGTCTCCTTATGAGTGAGGTGATCGTAGGGCGGATGAGTGAAACGTAATCCGCCGGCCGAGGTCATTGTTGAAACTCCGCGGCGGATTACGCCTTCGGCTCATCCGCCCTACGAACATGCGTCCCTTCGCGGCGGAAGATGATGTAGAGCGCCGGCAAAACCAGCAGCGTGAGGATGGTGGACGAGACGATGCCGCCGATGACGACGGTGGCCAGAGGCCGCTGCACTTCGGCGCCGGGGCCGGTGGCGATCGCCATCGGCACGAAGCCGAGCGAAGCCACCAGGGCCGTCATCATCACCGGACGCAGACGCGTGAGCGCGCCCTCGCGGACGGCCTCGACGATCTTCATGCCTTCGGCGCGCAGCCGCTCGATGAAAGTGATGATCACGAGACCGTTCAGCACGGCGACGCCGGATAGCGCGATGAAGCCGATGCCGGCGCTGATCGACAATGGAATGTCGCGCAGCAGCAGCGCGGCGACGCCGCCGGTGAGCGCCAGCGGCACGCCGCTGAACACCAGCGCCGCATCCGCCGCAGACCCCAGCGAGATGAACAGCAGCAGGAAGATCAACGCCAGAGCAACCGGGACCACGATGCTGAGACGCTTTGTGGCGGAGACCAGTTGCTCGAACTGGCCGCCCCAGCCGATCCAGTACCCCACCGGCAACTTCACCTTCTCGGCGACCTGAGCCTGTGCGTCGCTGACGAAAGAGCCGAGATCGCGGCCGCGCACATTGGCGGACACCACGATGCGGCGCTTGCCGTTCTCGCGGCTGATCTGGTTCGGTCCCGGCGCCACCTCGATGGACGCCACAGCCGAGAGCGGCGTGTAGCGCATCTGCGACAGCGGCGAGTTGCTGTTCAGGGACGCACGGGTTGCCGTGACAGTTGGCGTCTCGACGGCCGGCAACGGGATCGGCAGGTTCTTCATCGCCTCCACATCCGAGCGCATATGCTCGGGCAGACGCACCAGCAGATCGAAGCGACGATCGCCCTCGAAGACGAGGCCTGCCTTCTTGCCGCCGACGGCGGTCTCGACGATGCTCTGGACATCCTGCACGCTGAGGCCGAGCCGCGACAATGCCGGACGGTCGAGCTTCACGGTCAATACCGGCAGACCGCTGACCTGCTCGGTCTTCACGTCGGCTGCACCGGGCACCGCGCGGAGCACGGTTTCGACCTTGCCTGCCGTTTCCATCAGCTTGTCGAGATCGTCGCCAAAAATCTTGACGCCGACATCGCTCCGCACGCCGGAGATGAGCTCGTTGAAACGCATCTGGATCGGCTGGGTGAGCTCATAGACGTTCCCCGGCAGCAATTCGCCCTGCTTCTCGATGGCGGCGACGAGATCGGCCTTGCTGCGCTTCGGATCCGGCCACTGGTCGCGCGGCTTCAGCATCAGGATGGTGTCGGCCACGTTGGGGGGCATGGGATCAGTGGCGACCTCCGACGTGCCGAGCTTGGAGAACACCTCCTTCACTTCCGGCATTTGCAGCAGCGCCTTTTCGAGACGCAGCTGCATGTCGACGCCTTGGGTCAGGCTGGTGCCAGGGATACGCATCGCATGCATGGCGACATCGCCTTCATCAAGGCTCGGGATGAATTCGCCGCCCATACGCGACGCCGCGAAGCCGGTGGCGACGAGCAGCACGACGGCCGCAACGGCGACTGCGCCGCGGAAACGGATCGCGAGCGCGAGCAGCGGCAGGTAAACGCGGCGCGCGCCGCGCATGAAGACATTTTCCTTCTCGGTCACCTTGCCCGTCACCAGCAGCGCCACGGCGGCCGGCACGAACGTCATCGACAGGATCGATGCACCGGCGAGCGCCATCAGCACCGTGAGCGCCATCGGCGTGAACATCTTGCCTTCGACGCCGGTGAGCGTGAGCACGGGGAGATAAACCACGGCGATGATCAGTGTGCCAAGCAGGCTCGGCTTGATGACCTCTTTCGAGCCGGCAAGGATCGTGGCGAAACGCTCATCGCGTGTGAGCAGTCGCCCCTGCTTCTGCTGCTCGTGCGCGAGCAGACGCAGACAATTCTCCACGATAATGACGGCGCCGTCGATGATGATACCGAAATCGATGGCCCCCAAGCTCATGAGATTGGCGCTGACCTTGCTCTCCACCATGCCGCTGATGGTGATCAGCATGGACAGCGGAATGACCAGCGCCGTTGCCACCGCGGCTTTGAAATTGCCGAGGATGAGAAACAGGATGACGATGACCAGCAACGCGCCTTCGAGCAGGTTCTTCTCGACGGTGGCAATGGTGGCTTCAACCAACCTGGTGCGGTCGTAGAGCACGCGGGCGACGATCCCTTCGGGCAGCGACTTCGCGATCTCGTCGAGTTTGGCCGATACGCGTTGCGACACCGTGCGGCTGTTTTCGCCCATCAGCAGCATGGCCGTGCCGAGCACGGTCTCCCTGCCATCGAGCGTTGCGGCGCCGGTGCGCAGGTCGGTGCCGATCTGCACGTCGGCGACGTCGCCGATGCGCACCGGCACGCCGCTCCGCGAACCGATCACCACATTGCGGATGTCCTCGATATTGGCGACCTGTCCCGGCGTGCGGACCAGATATTGCTCGCCATTGCGCTCGATATAACCGGCGCCGACATTGGCGTTATTGGCGGCGAGCGCCGTCATCACGTCGCGAAAACTGAGGCGATAGGCCATCAGCTTGCTGGGATCGGGCAGGACGTGGAACTGCTTCTCGTAGCCGCCGATGGTGTTGACCTCGACGACCCCCGGCACCATCCTGAGCTGTGGCTTGACGATCCAATCCTGCACGGTGCGCAGATCGATGGGCGTGACCGGCGACCCGTCGGCGTTCCTCGCACCGGGCCTGGCATCGAGGGCGAAAGTATAGATTTCGCCGAGGCCGGTGGAGATCGGCCCCATGGCGATATCGATGCCGGTGGGGAGCTGTTCCTTCACCTGCTGCAGGCGTTCGCTGACCTGCTGGCGGGCGAAATAGATGTTGGTGCCCTCATTGAAGACGATGGTGGCCTGGCTGAGCCCATAACGCGACAACGACCGCGTATAGTGCAGGTTCGGAATGCCGCTCATATTGGTTTCGACGGGGAAGGTGATGCGCTGTTCCACCTCGAGCGGCGAATAGCCGGGCGCCTCGACATTCACCTGCACCTGCACATTGGTGATGTCGGGCACGGCGTCGATCGGCAGGCGCGTGAAATTCCAGGCGCCGAGAGCGACGACGGCGAGCACGCCGATCATCACGAACCAGCGCTGGCGGATCGAGAATGCGAGGATCGCGTCGATCATTGCGTCACCTCGCCCCTCATGGTGAGGAGCGCGCCCTTGCGCGCGTCTCGAACCATGAGATGGTAGGCTCTGGAGTGCGCGGCCATCCTTCGGGACGCCGCTTCCGCCTTCGCTTTTCGAGCTTCGGCGGACATGTCGCGGCTCCTCAGGATGAAGGGCGGAGAATGTTCGGGAACGCGCTCAATGGTCATGCGAGGCCTCCGACTTGCCGAGCTCGGCCTTGACCACGAAGCTGTTTTTGGCGGCATAGCGATCGCCATCCATCAGGCCGAACACGATCTCCACATTCTCGAAATCGCGGTCGCCGATCTCGACCTCGCGGGCCTCGAACTTCTCGCCGTTGCGGACGAACACCACGTTGCGATTCTCGACTGTCTGCAGCGCCGTGCCCTTCACCGCCACGGAGACCTGCTTGGCGGAGAGGACCAGCCGCGCCGACACGAACAGGCCGGTGCGCAGACGCATGCCTTCGTTGGCGACCACGGCGCGGACCAGCGCGCTTTGCGTGTCGCTGCTGCCGACTGGCGAGACATAGGACAGCTGCGCCTCGATGGGCGCACCGCCGTCGCCGACATCGATCTGCACGGTGTCGCCGATCCGCACGCGCGGCAAATCGCGGCGATAAACGGAGAGATCCACCCACACCGTCGAGATATCGGCGACAATGAAGGCCGGCTTCTGCTCCGACGCATATTCGCCGAGCGATATCTGGCGATCGATCACCGTGCCGGAGATCGGCGCGCGCATCTCGTAGACCGTGAGGCTCTGATTGCTCTCGATCCTCGCGAGCAGGTCGCCCTTCTCCACGGTATCGCCGATGCGCTTCCTGATTTCGCGCACGACGCCGGGGAACCGCGGCGTGACCTGCACCAGCGCCTCCTGGTTCGGCTGCAGGATTCCGTTGAGGATGATCGAGTTGCGCAGCGTGCCCGCAGCGGCGGTCAGTATCTCGATGCCGGCGGCGGCGACCTTGGAATCGGACATCTGGACGACGCCCTCCTCCGCATGCGCATGGTCTTTCTCGCCATGGCCCTTGTCGGCCGTCTTGTCGGTCGGCGCAGCGTTGCTGACCGGCGCGCTGACATAGACACCGGCGCCGACGGCGATCGCCGCGGCGGCCAGCAGCATCATGAGTGGCTTGTTCATCGTGCGCTCCCCCGCGCCAGTGCAAACGGATTGCCGACCAGCCCCTCGATGGTGGCGACGGCGACGTGGAAATTCTGCTGGGCCTCCTGCTCGCGCAGACGCGCCTGGGCGAGGCTGGCTTGCGCATCGAGAACTTCGAGCAGCGAATAGCGGCCCTGCCCGTAACCTTCGGAAATCGCCGCGGCCGCATCGCGCGCTTTCGGAATGCCGGACTCGCGCAGGATCGCGAGTTCGCGCAGCGAGCCCTGCAGCGTGTCATAGGCGCGGCCCGCGACGACGATCAGCGTGTTGCGATTGGCCTGTCGTTCGGCCGCGGTCTTGGCGAGACTCTCCTGCGCAGAAAGGATGTTGCCCTGGTTCTGGTCGAAGATCGGGATCGGCACGGACACCGCGAGGCGCACCGCATTGTCGCCGCTGTCGTTGAAGCGGCGATAGCCCGCGGACACGGTGACGTCGGGATAGGGCTTCAGCCGCGCCAGCAGCAACTGCGCATTGCGCTGCGCGAAGATCGCCTTCCAGCGCACGAGCTGCGGATTGGCGTCGATGGCCGTGACCACGGCCTGAAAAGCCGGCGGGCGGCCGGTGACATCGAGGCGCCCGGACACGGCCGGGAACTTTGGCGCGGTGTCGCCCATCAGGATCGCCAGTTCGCGGCGCGCGGACGCGAGTGTCGCCTTGGTGCGCTCGCGGTCGGCCTTCACCAGCGCGGACGCGACATCGGCACGCCCGGTCTCGGCGACCGAGGAGGCCCCGGCCTCGACCCGGCGCTGCAGCAGCGGCGAGATCCGATCGATGGCCTCGACCTGTTCGTTGAGGATCTCGATCCGGCGCTGCAGGCCGAGCACGTTGAGAAACGCGATCGCCGTTTCCGACAGCACCTCGAGTCTGACGGCCTGCCGTTCGATGCCCGCCGCGTCCAGGCCCGCCTGCCCGGCCGCGATTCGCGCGTCGCGCTTGCCCCAGAGTTCGAACATCTGGCTGATCTGCAGCGTGGAGTCCGCCGAGCGCGTGCCACGATAGGCACCGGAGCCGAGGGCGCCGTCGATCTCATAGGAAATTTCCGGATTGATCAGCGCACCGGACTGGATGCGCTGGCCGCGCGCGATGCCGATGTCACGCTCGGCGGCGGTGAGACGCGGACTTGCGGCGAGCGCGCGCTGCAGCGCGGTCCCCATGGTGAGGGTTTGCGAATGGGCTACCCCTGCAGGCAATGATACCGCGAGCAGCGCAACCGCGCACGCGAGGCGCGTGGCGTATGTCGAGAACATGATGGAGACCTGACGAACGACGGAGTCTGGGCGTGAAACGCCCGGCGATTACGTTCTGGTCAGGATTTTGGGCGGACGCGGATCGATCGCACGCGGCAGCCCGCGATGCTCGGTGTCATAAGACGCCACCGTGCGAACCGCGACGACGACCGGCCTGGCGGTCATGACCATCGGCTCGGCCATCGTGAAGAAACAACCGTGACAGTGATGGTCAGCCACCGTTCCCGTGTCGGCATGACCGATGCCGTTGTCAGCGACCGACGCGATCGTCGCGAGCGACGGATTGGTGACATCGAGACCGCACAGGCCATGCATCGCGCCGGTGATCAGATAAGTCGCCAGCACGAACGCAACCAGCACCCTGCGCGGAAGGCGCAGAATGCGAGAGCGGAACATGCGAGCGAACAGCGTCACGAAAGCCTCATGGACTGATGCAAGCGAGGTATCATGGCCGGCGAAGACTGTCGATCTGCAATAGAGTTACATTCCGAAGGCCAGAATGTCGCATGAACGGGAACCGTGGATCTCCGCAGCTGTAGGGCGGATGAGCCGAAGGCGTCATCCGCCGACCAAAGTGATGGTTGTAACTTCGCGGCGGATGACGCTTCGCTCATCCGCCCTACGCTTCTTGATCATTACGGCTGCGGCCCCAGTGCAGCGGCGAGTTCCGCCCAGACGGGCGCCTCGTCTTTGTACAGTGCGTTGCTGGCCTCCAGCGTCATCGCGCCTTCATCGACACCCTGGCTCCTGAGCACTTCGCGCACCCGATCGCTCTTGCTGGCGGCAACGAACAGCGCGTTGAGCTTCGCCACGATCTCCGGCGGCGTCTTGGCGGGCGCCATGCATCCCTGAAAGGTGAGCAGCGAATGCGCGCGCGAAGTTGCCCCCTGTTCCTTGAAGGTCGCCACATCGGGCAGCACATCGAGGCGGCGGCGAGACACGGCGACTGCGCGACCCTTGCCGGTCTGCAACACCGGCAGCGCCGCAGTATAGCTGCCGATACCGGCTTCGATCGAGCCACCGGCGAGGTCGCTCCACATCGGCGCCTCGCCGCGGTAATGCACGGCCTCCATCTTCAACCCGTATTGCTTGTTAAGTTCGACGATGACCATGTGCGCGAACGAGCCCGCGGCATAGGTGCCGACATTCACCTTGTCGGTCTTTTTCGCATAGGCGATGAAGTCGTTCAGCGTCTTCGCGCCGACCTTCTCGCTCACCACCAACGGCAGGCTGCCGCCCGGCATCACCGCCACCCAGGTGAAATCCTGCGCAACATTGTACTTGATGTCCTTGATGAGCACGGGATTAAGCATATAGGCGGTGGTGTTGCAGATCATCAGCGTATGACCGTCGGGATCGGAGCGCTTCAGCTCCATGGCCGCAACGGCACCGCCGGCGCCGGCCTTGTTCTCGACGACAATGGTCTGCCCGAGCTCGCGCTGCAGATATTCGCCATAAAGGCGTGCGAACTGATCGGTCTGGCCGCCGGGGGCGGAGCCTGCGAGAATCTTGATGGGTTTTGTGGGCCATGTATTGGCACGGCCGAGCGACGGCGCGCTCAACAATGCGGTAGCACCCGCTCCTGCAGCGACGAACTGGCGACGGCTCAGCAGACGCGACTTGTTTTGCACGATCATCCTCCCGATGTGATCCTGTCGCTTGCGGACAGGTGCATCGAGTATGAACTGCTTCGGCGCGAGAAAGCAAAGAGCGCAGGAGTTGAATGACGATGCGCGATGATGCCGCGCGGTAGTGTTATTCCGCGTGGTGAACCTCGAATGTAGGGCGGATGAGTCGAAGGCGTCATCCGCCGTTCTTCGTCACATAACTTCGGCCGGCGGATTACGCGGAGTTTATCGTCGGGCGCGCTTCGCGCGACCCGTTGGCTAATCCACCCTACGGTAGAGCATCACGGCTGCGGCGGAAAATGCGTGCGCCAATGCTGCGCCACATCGATGCCACGGCAGAACCACACGCCATCATGCGCACACATATGTTCGAGCATCCGGATCAACCCGCCAGCACGACCGGGGCGACCGATCAGGCGATCATGCAGACCGATGGACAGCAGCTTCGGCGCACCGGCGACACCCTCTGCATAGAGGATATCGAAAGCATCGCGTATATAGGTGAAGAACTGCTCCCCGGTCGAGAAACCTGAGTTTTCGTTGAAGCGATTGTCGTTGGCCTCGTAGGAGTAAGGCACGACGAGGAACGGGCCGGGTTCGGTCTGCACCCAATAGGGAAGCTCGTCCGCCAGCGAGTCGCGGTCGTAGAGGAAACCGCCCTCTTCCGCGAGCAGACGCCGTGTGTTGGGGCCGGGACGCCCCGTCATCCAGCCACGCGGGCGTTCGCCGGTGATGCCTTGCAGGATCTCGATTGCCTTGCGGATATGCGCGCGCTCGGTCGCTTCATCGACATCGCAATAATCGATCCAGCGGTAGCCGTGGCTGACCATCTCATGGCCGCGCGCCACGCACGCTCTCGCCAGTTCGGGATTCTGCTCCATCGCCCGCGCAACCCCGAGAATACTGACCGGCACCTTGAAGCGATCGAGGATATCGAGAATGCGCCAGGCGCCGCGGCGACTGCCATATTCGAACACGGATTCCACCAGCGGCACGCGCACGCCTTGTTTGGTCGGCACGCCGATGTCGTTGAGCATGCCCTCGGAGACCGCATCGCCATTGGCAAGTGTCGCTTCGCCGCCGCCCTCAATGTTGAGGCTGATGCTGACGGCAATCTTCGCGCCATCAGGCCATTTGGGATCGGGCGAGGTCGCGCCATAGCCGACGAGATCGCGCGCGGTCATCGCATCGGGGCGAATGTCGCCAAGCTTCATCGCTGCAAATTCGGACATAGGGCCTCCGGAATGGCGCGGTCGAGGGGAACGGTGCAGGCATCGTAGCCGAAGAACCAATCGGTTGCGGTCGGGCCATGCATCCACGAATTGGCGATGGAAATCTGCTGGATATCGGCGACACGCGGGATGCGGATCATGGTGTAATGCGCGAAGGCCGTGGCGGGATCGCCGAACTCGGCAATGCAGCGGCTGAGGATGGCGGCATCCTCGATCGCCGCCGAGCCGCCGGCGGCCATGAACGGACGCACCGCGTGGCAGGCATCGCCCATCAGCACCACGCGGCCCTTGTACCAGGTGTCGTTGCGGGGCCGGTCATAGATCGGCCAGACGGTGACGTCGGCGGCGGCTTCCGCCGCGCGCTTCAGATCGGGATGTGCATCATCGAAGGCGGCGACGAATTCGTCGCGGTCGCCCTTCACGGGCGATCCGTCGCCGTCCCAGCGCTCCTTCGGCAGCGCCGCCATGACATAGACTTCCTGACGGTCCGGCGTCATGTAGTAGGCCAGCGTATGGCGATCGGGCGCCCACCACTTGGTGCAGTCGTCGATGGGATCACCCTTGATGCGGCTGGCCGGGAACACCGCGCGCGGTGCAGAACGCCCGATGAAGCGCGGCTCTTCCGCGCCAAGGATGAATTCGCGGGTGATGGAACGGATACCGTCGGCGCCGATGGCGATATCGGCCTCAACGCTCACGCCATTCTCGAAGCACAGCGTCAGCGTATCGCCGCGTTCCTCGATGCCGGCGAGCTTATGCGAGAAGCGGATCGTGCCCGGCTGGAGCGGCCGCTGCAGCAATTGATGCAGATCGGCGCGGTGAATGTTGACGAAGGGGCCGCCGAAACGCGCTTCGCACTCGGCATCGAAATCGAGCTTGTAGAGCTGCTCACCCGTCTCCCAGGCGCGGCTGAGGAACGCATCCGGCCGGATGCCGGTGGAGGCGAAGGCCTCTTCGAGATCGAGGCGGCGCAGCACTTTCGAGACATTGGCGCCGAGAATGATGCCGGCGCCGATGCGCGAAAAGCTCGGCGACTGCTCATAGACTGCCACCGCAAACCCCGCACGCTGCAGCAGCCCCGCTGCCGTCAATCCGGCGAGACCCGCGCCAAGAACGGCGATCCGTGTTCCGCGATCCATCTGTCACCTCGTCGCAAGCGGCGGCGCCGTCGTGGGCGTCACATTGTTCGCTATCTAATGATTTCGCATAGGACGAGCGATTGACAACTGTCAAGTTTGCCCGCTCTGCGCCTGCGGAAAGAGCTGAATGCGTTTAATTTACGCGATAAACGGCAGTTTTTGGCGTGACTTTAGGCAACAATCTCGTTGATCTGGATCGAGGCAGAATCTAACTTTCATTCGATTGTGAATAATTGGAGCATGAACCCGCTCCGAAATCGGCCTCCTCTCCACCCATCGAAGGTCAGACCATGAAATTCCGCGCTCGCCTCACCGCCGCCCTGCTCGCGACCCTGGCCACGGCCGGCGTCTCCACCGCCCAGGCGGCCGAGATCAATTTCATCACCGATTTCGGCTTCAACGGCCGCCACGCCTATTTTTACGTCGCCCGCGAGAAGGGCTACTACAAGGCCGAAGGCTTTGAAGTGAACTTCGTGCGCGGCCAGGGCTCGGCCGACGCCATCAAGAAGGTCGCCGCAGGCGTCGCGAGTTTCGGTTTCGCCGATGCCGGCTCGCTGGTGCTGGCGCGTGGCAATGACGGCGTGCCGGTTAAGCTGGTCTCGGTGGTCTATGCCAAGCCGCCGCAGGCGATCTTCGCCATAAAGGGCAGCGGCATCACCTCGCCGAAGGATCTCGAAGGCAAAACCATCGCCGATACCGCATCGAGTTCGGTGCGCCTGCTCTTCCCCGCTTTCGCCAAGGCGGCCGGCATCGATGCCAGCAAGGTGAAATGGGTGGTGGCCGAAGGCTCCGCGCTGCCGTCGCTGCTCGCCAATGGCCGCGCCGATGCGATCTGCCAGTTCTCGGTGGGAGAGCCGCTGATCGCCGCCGCCGTAGCGCCGAAAGAGGTGGTGCGCATCAACTACGCCGACAGCAAACTCGACTATTACGGCAACGGCCTGATCGCCTCGGAAGAGATGATCGCCAAGAACCCGGACCAGGTGAAGGCTTTTGTGCGCGCGACGATCAAAGGCATGAAGGACGCTTTCGCCGATCCGGCGGAAGCGGCGACCATCATGGCGAAATACGAGAAGTCACTTTCGCCCGCAGTCATCGAAGGCGAGACCAAGCTCGTCAAGGAACTCGCCGAAGTGAAAGGCTCCCTCGGCCATATCGAGCCGAAGAGCATCGCCAACACGGTGGATGTGATGTCGACCAACTTCTCGCTGAAGACTCCCGTGAAAACGGAAGATCTGTTCGCACCTGGCTTCGTCGACTGATGACCGCGAGCATCGAGCTCAAGCCTGTATCGTCGCGGCCTGCCGCGGCGATGGTCCCGGCCATCGACCTCAAGAACGTGACCAAGACCTATCCCGGCCGGAACGGCAACGCGACCCATGCGCTGGGGCCGGTGGACCTGCGCATCGATCCCGGCAGCTTCGTGTCGGTGGTGGGGCCGTCAGGCTGCGGCAAGTCAACGCTGCTGCGCCTCGTCGCGGGGCTGGAAATGCCGGACAGCGGCACCATGCAGCGCTATGGCACTGACCTCGCCGGTCCTTCTCATGAAGTGGGCATCGTGTTTCAGGAACACGTGCTGTTTCCATGGGCCACCATTCTCGACAACGTGCTGCTCCCCGCCGACGTACTGGCGTTGCCGAAGGCCGCCGCGCGCGAGCGTGCGCTCAAACTGCTTGAGCTCACCGGCCTCAAGGATTTCGCCCATCAGCGCCCGCAGGCTCTCTCCGGCGGCATGAAACAGCGCGCCGCCTTCTGCCGCGCGATGATTTCCGATCCGCGCCTGCTGTTGCTCGACGAGCCTTTCGGTGCGCTCGATGCGCTGACGCGGGAAGAACTGTCGCTCGAATTGTCGCGCCTGTGGCAGGAGCTCGGGCGTGCGGCGCTGCTGATCACCCATGACATCGAGGAAGCGATCCTGTTGGGCGACCGCGTGCTGATCATGTCGGAACGCCCCGGCACCATTCGCGCCGACATCACCATCGACCTGCCGCGCCCGCGCAATGCCGACACGGTGAAGCTGCCGCGCTTCCAGGAGATCAAGAACCAGATCCGCGACATCATCTTCAACCGGACTGAGACCTGATATGACCTCGCGCTTCATCGACCGTGCGGCCACGCCGCTGATCTATCTCGGATTGCTGGTCGGCTGGGAGCTGATCTGCGACACCATGAAGATCCCGACATGGATTTTGCCGGCGCCATCCGAGATCTATGCGTCCGCCGTGAAATGGGCGCCGGAGCTGGCTTCTAACACGATCGTGACCCTGCGCGAGACCGTGCTCGGCTTCGTCTTCGCCATCCTGCTCTCGCTGCCGCTGGCGATCATCATCAGCCTCAATCCGCTGGCGCGCAAGATCATCTATCCGATCCTGCTCGGCCTGCAGTCGGTGCCGAAGGTCGCCGTGGCGCCGCTGATCATCCTGTGGTTCGGCCTCGCCGAATGGCCGAAGATCATCGTGGTGGTGCTGGTGTGCTTCTTCCCGATCCTGGTCAACATGGTGGCCGGCTTCGAAGCTGCACCGAAGACGATGCTCGACCTGATGCGCTCCCTCGGCGCCGGGCCGCATGTGGTGTTCCGGCGGCTGCGGCTGCCGGTGGCGCTGCCGCATTTCTTCACGGGCTGCAAGGTGGCGGTGACCTTTGCCGTCATCGGCGCGGTCATCAGCGAATTCGTCGCGGCGCAGGACGGGCTCGGCTATCTCATCCTCACCTCCACCGCGCAGTCACAGACGCCACTCGCATTCGCGGCCATCGCATTGCTCACCGTGCTGAGTATTGCGCTCTTTCACGGCATCGAGTTTATCGAACGCCGTGTGATCGACTGGACGCCGTAACGCCATGACTGACGCAACATCAGGATCGAAACCGCCCTCGCGCCGCCCGACGCGCGCGCGGGCCGCCATGCGCGAGCAGGTCGACGCGATCTTTGCGCAGTGGCAGGCGGAACGACCGGATATCGATCCCAGTCCGGTACACATCTTCGGCCTGATCGGCCGGATCCAGATGCAATGTACCGCCCTGATCGACGAAGCGCTGGCGCCGTTCGCCCTGACCCGCGGCACCTATGACGTGCTCACCGCGCTGCGCCGCGCCGGCGTGCCCTACAGCCTGTCGCCGAAGCAGATCGCACAATCGCTGCTGCTCTCGGGCGCCGGGCTGACCAGCCGCCTCAACAAACTCGAAGCACAGAACTACCTGGCCCGGTTGCCGGAGCCGAACGATCGTCGCACGCTGCGTGTTCAGCTCACGTCCGCCGGCGAAGCCGTCATCAACGAAGCAATCCCGCGCGTGTTCGACGTGCAGCGCGAACTGCTGCGGCCGCTCGGGCCGGATGGCGAACAGCGGCTTGTCCGCGAGCTGGCCCGATTTGCCGATGAGATCGACGGCCGGCAGGGCACGAAGACCGGCGCCATCGATCCGGCCGGAAGCGATCTTTAGATTTTTCCTATTTCTTTCCGCTCGGCAACACCTCGCATTCCTATGCCGGCAGCGCCAAATAATCGGCCGGATGCAGCGGAGCCTTGCGCGGCCGCGCGGCGGCCATAGGTCGATGACGGCAGCCGCCAAAGTATAAAAATCTCATAAGGATACGCAGCATCGACGATTCACTCATAGGCGAACGGAACGAGACGCAAAGGGTTGTCAGCCGGAGTTTCGCCGCAGCGACGTGGAGAACGAAGATGGCCCATGCAGAACTTATCGGGACCCGCAAGATCGAACCGGCATTCGGATCGGCGACATCCGCGATCATGCAATATGGCGCCGCTTTCATCCTGATCGTGTTCGCCTCCTCCATCGCGGTCGGCGTCGACAGCCGGATTGCCATTCCGAACGTGTCGCTGGTGTATGTGGTCCCCGTCGTCATCGCCGGCGCCGCCTTCGGCGTCGGGCCGTCGCTCTTTGCGGCCGTGCTCGGCGCGCTGTCCTACAACTTCTTTCTCACCGAACCGCGCTACACGCTGTCCGTGGACGACCCCGCCAACATCTGGGCCATCGTCCTGCTCTTTCTCGTCGGGCTGATCGTCAGCGGCGTGGCCTTTGTTTCCAGCCGCAAGGCGAGCGAAGCCGCCGAATTGCAGCGGCATGCGGAAATCCTGCAAGGCTTGAGCAGCGACATCGCCGCGGCCGACAGTCTCAAAGCAATGACGTCACGTGCGGCCGGCGCGCTCGCCGCTTTGTTCGGAGCGCCGGTCGCCATCATGATGGTGCGGGACGGAGGTCTCGATCTCGTCGAACAAACCGGCGCGCTCGACATCGGGAGAGCCGAATACGACGCGGCGACTGCCGCGCTCGCGGCGCACGGCGCGGTTCGCGGCGGCGTCTACCCCGATGACCAGTCGCGCCTCGACTTCTGGCCGGTCCGCGTGGCCGACCGATCGGTTGCCGTCATCGGCATCGCCTTGCCGAGCGACGAGCGCCCGCCATTGCCGGATCAGTCGGTGGATGTCGTGCGAAATCTGCTGGCGCTGGCGATCGACAGGATTGGCATGAGGACGGATCAACAAAGCTGATCCGCACTCACGCTGTGTGTCACACGAGTTCGGCCGGCGGGTACGGCTTCGCCTAACCCGCCTTACGTTCGGACTTACGCCTTGCCGCCGGAGTTCTTGCGGGTCTCGGCGACCCAATTCTTGGCGCCCGTCGCCAGGATGCCGCTGTCGTTGAGCAGCGTCACCAGCTTGAAGCCCATGGCGATGTTCTTCGCCGCACCAACCGGGCCCGAGCAATGAATGCCGGGATAGATGCCGCGCTTGTCGCATTCCTTGAGCAGCTTGTCGTAGATCTTCAGGATCTCTGGCTCCTCGCGGTCGAGCTTCGGCACGAGGCCGTAGGAATAGCCGAGGTCGCTCGGTCCGACATAAACGCCGGCAATGCCTTCGACATCAAGAATGGCTTCCATGTTATCGATGGCGGTGCGCGTTTCCAGCATCGGAATGCACAGCGTCTCGTCATTGGCGGTTTCCTGATAGGTGCCGCCTGCGCCATACATGCCGGCGCGGATCGGGCCGTTCGAGCGCGTGCCGCGCGGCGGATACTTGCAGTACTGGACGAAGTTCTCGGCTTCTTCCTTGGTGTTGACCATCGGGCAGATCACGCCATAGGCGCCGCCGTCGAGCACCTTGCCGATGATGCCGGGCTCGTTCCACGGCACGCGAACCATCGGCGTGACCGGGTGGCCGTTCATGGCCTGGAAGCAGGTGACCATGGACTGATAGTCCTGCACGCCGTGCTGGATATCGACGGTGACGCTGTCGAAGCCGCATTGCGCCATCACCTCGGCGGAAAACCCCGACGGGATCGCCAGCCAGGCATTGACGACAGCCTTGCCCGACTTCCAAATTTCCTTGACTCGATTTGCCATTGTTCGTTTCCTTCTATCTTCGCTCGAAATGATGCGTCACTGCGAGGTCATACAAAGTTGGCTTGCCAACTTTGTACTGTGCGTAGCGACGAAGCAATCCAGTCCATGTTTCTGGCCTGCTGGATTGCTTCGCTGCGCTCGCAATGACGGAGTGTTAGCTGGTCGCGTGCTTCACCGCTTCTTCGCTGACGCCGACGTCGCGTGCGGTCTGCACGATGGCCGCCCAGGTCTCGTCGGGCAGCGGCACGCCGTTGGCGGTGCGCTCGGCCCGCGTCCTGGCTTCGTTATCACCAGGGATCATCACAGCATCGACACCTGCGGCCGGCTTCGCGCTCTTGAAGAAGTCCACATAGCGGGCGACCTCGCCGTCGAAGAAATTGGCGGGGTCGATCTTCTTCGGATCGATATAGATCGAGAACATACCGTTGGCGAACGGACGGTCGTATTTGGTGGCGCCGTTGCCGGTCAGCGCGCCGCCAAGCAATTCGCAGATCAACGCCAGTCCCGATCCCTTGTGATCGCCGAAAGCGCGGATAGCGCCCTGCCCCTTGGAGTGATCGCGGGTGCCGTCGACATTCGGCCCGTAAAGCAGGAACGGATCCTCACTGAGATCGCCATTCGGCGCGATCAACGCGCCCTTGGGCAGCTTCTTGCCGCCGCGCGACGCAACCAGCACCTTGCCTTCGGCCACCACCGAGGTCGCGAAATCCAGCACCACCGGCTGCTGGCCGGGACGCGGAATGCCAACGCAATAAGGCGCCGTGGAGAGACGACGTTCGACGCCGCCATAGGGCGCGACCAGCACCGAGCCTGCAGCCGTGACAAAATGGATAGAGACGAGACCTTCTGCCGCAGCCATTTCGGCCCAGTCGCCGATACGGCCGATGTGACCGGAATTCTTGGTGGCGATGGCCGAAAGGCCCGCGGCCTTGCACTTGTCGATGCCGAGCTTCACCGCCTGCGGACCGACGGTCTGGCCATAGCCGAAGCGGCCATCGACGACGGCGAGCGAGGGCGTATCGACCGGAATCTCGATGGTCTGGTTGGGGACAATCATCCCGTTATTGCGCCAGCGGATATAGACGGGCACGCGGATGACGCCGTGGCTGTCATGGCCGGTGAGATTCGCCGTCGTGAGATAGGTGGCGATGCGCCGGGCTTCCTCCTTGGAGGACGAGGCACGCTCGAAAACTTCGGCGACGAAGGCGATCAGTTTATCGACTTGAACTGTAACCATGGCGGGACATTCGTCCTTGTTGTTGCGATCGATGTCACTCTAGCCGTGTCCCGGGCGCGATGCAGCACAAAGTGCTGTTTCGCAGAACCGGGACCGTATCAAGCGACGGCGTCTGTGGCGGTCCCGGCTCTGCGAAGCAGCATGCCTGCGAAGCTCCGCTTCGCCGGGATGCCGCATCGCGTCCGGGACAAGTATCAAGCATTGTCCTCAATGCGCAGGCAAGCCCGCAGCGGGTCTGCCGTGGCCACCGAGATAGGCGGCTGCAATGGCCTCGTTGGCCCAGAGATCCTCCGGTTTGCCGTCGAGCACGATACGGCCGGTTTCCAGCACGTAGCCATGATCGGCGACAGAAAGTCCCATGCGCGCATTTTGCTCCACAAGCAAGACCGTCGTGGACTGGCGGATCTCGGTGATGATGCGGAACACCGCCTGCACGATGACCGGCGCAAGGCCGAGCGACGGCTCATCGAGCAGCAACAGCCGCGGCCGAGCCATCAATCCGCGCGCAACCGCCACCATCTGCAACTGGCCGCCAGACAGCGTCCAGCCGAGCGCGTCGGAGAATTTGCGAATGTCCGGAAAGAGATCGAACATCGCATCCGCCTCGCGCGACAGCTCGGCCTTGCCGACCTTCCGGTTGGAGGCGCCGAGCATGATGTTCTCTTTCACCGTGAGGCCGGGGAAGACACGCCTGCCCTCCGGCACATGGGAGATGCCCATGCGCACGATGGCTTCCGGGCCGAGGCCGGCGATCGACTTGCCATCGAAAAGGATGTCACCGGAGGCCGGCTTGGCGAGGCCGGAAATGGCGCGCAGCGTGGTGGACTTGCCGGCACCGTTGGCACCCAGCAGCGTCACCACCTGCCCTTCCTCGACCTTGAAGCTGATGCCCTGCAGCGCGACGATTTCGCCGTAGCGGACGTGGAGGTCCTTGATTTCGAGCAGCGCCATTACGCAGTTCCCAGATAGGCGGAGACAACGTCGGGGTGGCGCAGCACGGCCATGGACTCGCCATCCGCGATGCGACGTCCGAAATTGAGCACAGTAATGTGCTGGGCGGCTTCCGACACCAGCGTCATGTCGTGATCGATGATCAGAATCGTGAGCCCTTGCGCGGCGATGCGCTTGAGCAGTTCGTGCAGTTCAAGCTTCTCCGACGAATTCAGACCGGCAGCGGGTTCGTCGAGCAACAGCAGAGTCGGATTGCCGGCGAGCGCACGGGCGATCTCGATCAGACGCTGATGGCCGTAGGAGAAACTGGAAATCAACTCATTGGCGCGGCTGCCGAGGCCGACGAAGGTCAGCGCCGCGAGCGCGCGTTCGGCAAGAGCCGCATGATCGCCCTTGCCGACCAACGTGTTGCCCGGCCTCTCGGCACCGATGATGACGTTCTCCAACGCCGTCATGGAACGGAACAGACGAATGTTCTGGAAAGTGCGGCCGAGGCCGGCAGCGGCACGGACATGCGGCGGCATGGCCGTGACATCGGTGCCGTCGAGCACGACCTTGCCCGCGGTCGCCTCGTAGAGACCCGAGAGCACATTGAGGGTCGTCGTCTTGCCCGAGCCGTTAGGCCCGATCAACGCATGGACGCCGCCGCGATGCACGGCGATATCCACTTCGTCGACGGCCTTGAGGCCACCGAAATGCTTGGACAAGCCGGTGACCCGCAGCACCATGTCGTCGCCGATGGCCGCAGGCTTGAGAACCAGCGGCGCGGTGGACGGCGCCACCGTCTTCGGCGGACGCAGGCGATCATAGGCCGCAGCGACAAAACCCCAGATGCCATCGGGCATGAAACGGATGATCAGGATCACCGACAGGCCGTAGATGGCGAGGTAGAGGCCCGGCACGCTCTTCAGGAAGCGCAGCCATTCCGGGATCAAGATGAGGAGACCCGTGCCGATGGCCGAACCGATCGGCGACGCCACGCCGCCGAGCAGCGACATCGTGAGGAACACAATGGATTCCGCGAAGGAAAACTGATCCGGCGAAATGTAGGCGAAACCGCCCGCGAACAGGCCGCCGCCGAGACCACCGAGCAACGCACAGATGGCGAAGGCGTAGATCTTGGTACGGAAGACATCGATGCCGTTGACGCCTGCTGCCAGCTCATTGTCACGCACGGCCCGCATGGCGCGGCCGAGCCGCGTATCGGGCAGATGCCAGACGAGATAACCGACGATGGCGAGCACCGCGACGCAGAAAGCGAGATAGGCCTGCGACGACAGAAAGATCGATGGGCGCCCGATCTTCGATACGCCGTCGGGCCCCTTGGTGAGCCAGATGGCGTTGATCATGATCAGCGTGACGATCTGCTGGAACGAGATGGTCACCATGGCAAGGTAATGCCCGCCGAGCCGCAGCGTGGACAGACCAAGGAGAGCGCCGGCGGCCAGCGCCATGGCGCAGCCACCGAGCAGACAGATCCAGTAATTGAGCTGAAAATCGGTTGTGCCGAGACCGACGGCATAGGCGCCAAAGCCGAAGAAGGCCGCCTGCGCCAGATTGATCTGCCCGCACAGCCCGAGCACGACCGACAGGCCGAACACGGCGATGGCGAAAGTGGTGGCCTGCATCAGGATATTGAGGATGTAGCCATCGAACCGCATCGATGCCGCGAGGAAGACGACGATCGCCGCACCGATGAAATAGGGCGCGTGGCGGATCAGCACCGGTTTCGGGCGCGCGATGTCGGCGACCGACTGGATGTTTTCGGTGGTGCTCATGCTTTCTCCGCGACACGCTCGCCGAAGATGCCCTGCGGACGAAAGATCAGGAACAGCACCAGCACCAGGAAGGCGAAGCCATCCTTGTAGGGAACGGAGATATAGGCGGCGCCGAAGGTCTCGATGATCCCCAGCGCAATGCCGCCGATGATGGCGCCGGCGACGTCACCGAAGCCACCGATGATGGTGGCGGCAAAGGCCTTCAGCGCGATGGTGGCGCCCATCTGGATCGAGACGAACAGAATCGGCGCCACCAGAATGCCGGCAAGGCCGCCGAGCACCGCCGAATAGATGAAGGTGATCATGATCATGGTGGACACGGAGATACCGAGCAACGAGGCCATCTCCTTGTCCTGCGAGGTCGCCTGCAGCTTCTTGCCGATCATAGTGTGTTCGAAGAACCACCAGTTGAATACGACCAGCGCCAGCGTGACGGCGATGATGAGCAGATACTGGTTGTCGAGGTAGACCGGACCGAGCTGGATACCCGGCGTGTCGAACCATCCCTGCAGCACCTGCGGCTGCGGGCCATACAGCGCGAGCACGCCGTTGGCCATCAGAATGGAGGCGCCGATGGTGGCGATGATGACCGGCAAATAGGTGCGATGACGCAGCGGATAATAGACGCCGAGATTGAAGACGACGCCGAGGATCGCCATGCCGGCCAGCGCGATGATGAAGGACAGCCAGTAAGGCAGCGACAGATCGACTGCGCAGACCACCATCAGATAGGCGGCGACCATGGAGAATTCGCCCTGCGCGAAATTCACGACATTGGTGGCACGAAAGATCAGCACGAAGCCGAGCGCAACCAGCGCGTAGACGGCGCCAATGCCGATGCCGGTGAAGAGAAGTTGAAGGACGAGATCCATTCGCGGGTGCTCGGTTGTTTTCCTGTCATTCCGGGGCACGCGCGTTCGCGCGTGAACCCGGAATCTCGACATGGCGTGTGTGGCAACAGGCGCTGAACATTGCGAGTCCCCGGTTCACGCGCGAACGCGCGTGCCCCGGGATCGACGATTAAGGCCGCTTGCGCGGCCTCAATCGTCGAACTCGATATGCTTGTCGAAGACAATGTTGCCCTTGTCGTTCTTCACGATGTTGTATCCGTGCAGGCCGTCGCCGTTCTTGTCGAAGTTATATTCACCTTCAGCGCCCGGATATTTCTTGATGGCGACGATCGCCTCCCGGATCTTCTGCGGATCGGTGGAGCCGGCATTCTTGATCGCCAGTGCCAGCACATTGATGGCGTCATACGGCCACGAACTCTGATTGTCCGGCGCCACCTTGTAGGCATCGCGGTAGGCCTTGCCGAAGGCCTTGGCCGCCTCCGACGACTCCTCGGCGTAATCGGCCACCCCATAGGTGCCGTATAGTGCCGGGCCGGCGAGCTTCAGCGCAGTGACATTGACGATCGAGGGCGAGCCGACCCACGGGATATTGACGCCAAGCTGGCGCAGCTGGCGGGCGAAGATGCCGAGATCGTTCTCGAAGGTGAAATAGGAGCCGAGAATGTCGGCGCCGGACTGCTTGATGGCGAGCACGACCGGCGTGAAATCCTGACTCTGATTGGCATAGCCCTGGTCGATCGCCACGGTGGCGTCCAGCTTGCCGAGCGCTTCGGTGAGCGCCTTGCCGCCAGCGGTGCCGAAGGCGTCGGTGGAGTGCAGCACCGCCCATTTCTTCTTGCCCAGCGTCTTCACGCCATATTCGGCGATGACACGGCCGGAATAGCTGTCATTGGGCCGGAAGCGGAACAGCCAGGGATTGCCGAGCTTGGTGAGGTTCGGATCGGTGCCGCCGAACATCACGGGCTTGCCGAGCTTGAGCACATCCGGCGCCATCGCATGCACCTGGGTGGAGCGGATCGAGCCGAGGAAACCCACGATCTCGGGATTGGCGGCGAGCTTGGAGAAGGCCAGCACGATGCCGGGATTCGTGGTCTGGTCGTCCTCGATGATCAGCTCGATCTGCTTGCCGAGAATGCCGCCGGCCTTGTTGATGGCCTCAACCGCGAGCTTGGCGCCGCCGGTCGCATATTTGCCGGCTTCGGCCGCCGGACCTGTAATCGGCGCGCACATGCCGATCTTGATGGTCCCGCCACCTTGGGCGCGCGCGCTTCCGATGATGTAGGGGGCAGCAAAACCGGCGGCCATGCCGGCCGTGAATCCACGTCGGGTCAGCGTCATCAAATCCTCCCACAGAGGCCGGACTTGAGCGCCAGCCTTCTTCGATTTTGACAACACGAGTTGAGCGAAAAATTCTTCGCCTGTCTACAGGTCCGGACAAATTCGTACGACGAATTAATGAAGCGCTGGACGCGACGGCCTTGCCGCATAATTATGCAGGCGCGTTATCCATCTCGTCGTCGCTCGCATCGCCATTTTCCGCCGGCATCGCCCGCAGGCATGTTTCCAGTTCGTGCAGCATCGCCTGCAAATCGGCGAGTTTGCGCGCGCCGAAACGCTTCGTCATTTCGCCATAGATCGCCTCCGACACGGGCGCCACCGTCTCGATCAATTTCAATCCCTTTGGTGTGATCGAGACGATGCTGCGGCGCAAATCGGATTTCAGCAAGCGGCGCGCGATCACCTTCCGCTGTTCGAGATCGCGCAGGATTCGCGACAGGCTCGGCCCGAGCAGGAACGCGACGCGCGCCAGTTCCGTCACCTCGATTTCGCCGTGCGCCGCCAGCGCGCGCAGGATACGCCATTGCTGCTCGGTGAGATCGTGGGCCCGCAGCGACGGACGGAAATGCCGCATCACCCCTTCCCGCGCCCGCAGCAGCGACATCGGCAGCGATTGGGAAAAGTCACGCATCGGGATTTTGGCGGGAGCGCGCGATTTGCCGGCTGAAGTCATGGCGATCTCATCATTCGGTGCGTGCAATGCACAATCGAAATTCGGGCAACACGGTTTGCCCGCAACCATTTAACATGTTAATCGTCCGGTCGGAAAGCTGCTTGCAAGGCGGCACCGATCAGGGATGGGACATGCCTCATTTCAGCATCGAATATTCGGCCGATCTCGACGGCACCATCGATATCTCCGCACTGTGCGAAGTCGTACGCAACGCTGCGGTGCAGACCGGCATCTTCCCGCTCGGCGGCATCCGCGTGCGCGCGATCCGCTGCGAGCATTATGCCATTGCCGACGGTCGCGCCGGGCTCAGCTTTCTCGATATCCTCCTGCGCATCGGCGACGGCCGCTCACTCGACGCGCGACAAAAAGCCGGCGCGCAGATTTTCGACGCGGTGTCCGCCTATCTCGAACCTGCTTTCGCCACCGGCCGCTTCGCGCTGTCCTTCGACATGCAGATCAACGACCCCGCGACGAGCTGGAAGCGCAACACCATTCACGACCTGCTGAAAGCCGAGGGCTACCATGGCTAAGCCTCCCGCCGATCCCGCTGCCGTGTTCGCCGCCAATCAGGAACGCGCCGCGCCGCTGCTGACGGCTCTGCGCGCAAATGGCATCAAGCATCGCATCGATGGCGACGTCATCGCGTCCTCATCGGGAGAGACCTTCGAGACGACCTCGCCCATCGACGGCACCGTGCTTGCCGGCGTCGCGCGCGGCACCAAGGACGATATCGACAAGGCGGCGAAGGCTGCGCAACGCGCCTTCAAGGCGTGGCGCGACATGGCGTCGGCTGCGCGGCGCAAGCTGCTGCACCGGATCGCCGATGCCATCGAGGACCACGCCGACGACATCGCGACACTGGAATGTATCGACACCGGCCAGGCCTGGCGCTTCATGTCCAAGGCGGCGGTGCGCGGCGCGGAGAATTTCCGTTTCTATGCCGACCGCTGTGTCGAAGCGCGTGACGGGCTGAACACGCCAGCGGAAGAGCACTGGAACATCTCGACCCGTGTGCCGATCGGCCCTGTCGGCGTCATCACGCCCTGGAACACCCCCTTCATGCTCTCCACCTGGAAGATCGCACCGGCCCTCGCCGCCGGCTGCACGGTGGTGCACAAACCGGCGGAATGGTCGCCGGTGACGGCGGATCTGCTGGCGAAGCTTGCCAAGGAGGCGGGCCTGCCCGATGGCGTGCTCAACACCGTACACGGTATCGGCGAGGAAGCCGGCAAGGCGCTGACCGAGCACCCCATCATCAAGGCGATCGCCTTTGTCGGCGAAAGCGCGACGGGCTCGGCGATCATGGCGCAGGGCGCTCCGACGCTGAAGCGTGTGCATTTCGAACTCGGCGGCAAGAATCCGGTGATCGTATTCGACGACGCCGATCTCGACCGTGCACTCGACGCCGTCGTTTTCATGATCTATTCGCTGAATGGCGAGCGCTGCACCTCATCGAGCCGGTTGCTGATCCAGAGCAGTGTTGCGGATAAGTTCATCGAGAAGCTCGCAGCACGCGTGATGGCGCTGAAGATCGGGCATCCGCTCGATCCAGCCACCGAAATCGGACCGCTGATCCACGAACGGCATCATGCCAAGGTGTGCAGCTATTTCGACATCGCCCGCAAGGACGGCGCCACCATCGCCGTCGGCGGCAAGGCGCATGACGGTCCAGGCGGCGGGCACTATGTGCAGCCGACGCTGGTGATCGATGCCAAGCCCGGCATGCGGGTGGCGCAGGAAGAGGTGTTTGGCCCATTCCTCACGGTGATCCCGTTCAAAGACGAAGCTGACGCCATCGCCATCGCCAATGACGTGCAATATGGCCTCACCGGTTATGTCTGGACCAGTGACATGGGCCGCGCCCTGCGCGTCGCCGATGCGCTGGAGGCCGGGATGATCTGGCTGAACTCGGAAAATGTCCGGCACCTGCCGACGCCCTTCGGCGGCATGAAGGCGTCAGGCATCGGCCGCGATGGCGGCGACTATTCGTTTGACTTCTACATGGAAACCAAACACGTCTCGCTGGCGAAGGGGACGCACAAGATTCAGAGGATGGGTTTGCCCTCATCCTGAGGAGCGCGCAAAGCGCGCGTCTCGAAGGACGGCGGCAAGCTCCGAGCCCGGCCATCTCATGGTTAGAGACAGCGCTTCGCGCCTCCTCACCATGAGGGATCGAGAAAACAACGCATCGTAGGAAACGCCCATGCCAGCTCCGGTCCATGTCTTCGATCCCCCCTTCAACATCCTGCGCGCCAGCCATGTGGTGCTGGATGTCACCGATCTCGCAGCGAGCCGTAAATTCTATGAGGATATCGTCGGCCTGCACGTGGAGGACGCCGACAGCGACACCGTCTATCTGCGTGCCGTCGAGGAGCATCAGCATCACTCGCTGGTGCTGCGCAAGGCCGCCGATGCCACCTGCCACCGCCTCGGCTTTCGCGTCGCCGGCGAGAACGATCTCGACAAGGCCGGCGCCTTTTTCGCGGCCAATGGCCTCGACTATTCATTCGTCGAGCGCCCGTTCCAGGGGCGCACGCTGCAGGCTACCGATCCGTTCGGCTTTCGGCTCGAACTCTATGCGTCCATGGAAAAGCGCCCGCATCTGCTTCGCCGCTTCGATCTCTACAAAGGCTGCCATCCGCAGCGGCTCGATCACTTCAATGTCTTCGCCGCCGAGCTGCAGGACACGATCGACTTCTATGCCCGGCTCGGCTTCCGCCTGACCGAGTATGCCGAGGAGGACGGCGACGACGGCCGCATCGCAGCCGCCTGGATGCATCGCAAGGGCAATGTCCACGACCTCGCTTTCACCAATGGCAAGGGACCGCGGCTGCATCACTTCGCCTATTGGGTTCCGACGGCAATGAACATCGTGCACCTGTGCGATGTGATGGCGTCCTCGGGCTATCTCAAGAATCTCGAACGCGGACCGGGGCGGCACGGCATCTCCAACGCGTTCTTCCTCTATGTGCGCGATCCCGACGGGCATCGCCTCGAACTCTACACCTGCGACTATCAGACCATGGACAGCGATCACGAGCCGCTGCGCTGGTCGCTGAAGGACCCGCGCCGACAGACCTTGTGGGGCGCACCTGCCCCGCGCTCATGGTTCGAACAGGGCTCGCCATTCAACGGACAGGCCGTGCGCGATCCGCTGTTCGTGGCGGATGTGACGATTGCGGATTGATGCCGGTTGTCGTCGCCCGACTTGATCGGGCGACCCAAGTATGCGGAGACGATCATGTATAAACACGAGCGACGCCGTTTACTGGATCACCCGCTTTTGCGGGTGATGACAGGAAAGCGTGAGGTATGCTTATGACCGCCCGGCTCGCTACTTTTACCATCAACGGCGCGCTGAAATACGGCGCCGTAACCGATGACGGCGTCGTCGATCTCTCCGCGCGTTACGGCGGTGATTATCCGACGCTGCGCGAGGCTATCGCCCATCACGCCTTGCAGCGCCTGATCGATGCCGCCGCCAACCAGCCTGCGGATTTTGCACTGGATGACGTCACCTTGCAGCCACCGATCCCGGCGCCCGAAAAGATCATATGCATCGGTGTGAACTATCCTGATCGCAACGCCGAGTACAAGGACGGCCAGGACGCGCCGAAATTCCCGTCCATGTTCATGCGCACGCCGCGCTCCTTTGTCGGCCATGGCACGCCGCTGGTGCGCCCCCGCGCCTCGAAACAGCTCGATTACGAAGGCGAAGTGGTGCTGGTGATCGGCAAGGCCGGCCGCCACATCGCCGAGCGCGATGCGCTGGATCACATTGCCGCACTGACGCTGTGCAACGAAGGCACCATTCGCGACTGGGTACGGCATGCCAAGTTCAACGTCACGCAAGGCAAGAATTTCGACTCCACCGGCAGTTTCGGGCCGTGGATCGTGCCTTACACCGACGAAAGCCAGATCGCCGACATCCGTCTCACCACCACCGTGAATGGCGAGTTGCGGCAGGACGACCGCACATCGCGGTTGATCTTCGGCTTCCGCTATCTCATCAACTACATCTCGACCTTCACCACGCTGGTGCCGGGCGATGTAATCGTGACGGGTACCCCGACTGGCGCCGGCGCGCGCTTCGATCCGCCGCGCTATCTCGTGCCGGGCGATATGATCGAGATCAAAGCGGACGGCATCGGCACGCTCAGCAATGGCGTGATCGACGAAGACTAGGATTTGGGAGTGTGCATGACTGTTCTCACCGGCGGCGAAGCGATTGTCAGCGGGCTGAAGGCCCACGGGATCGATACCGTGTTCGGCCTGCCCGGAGCGCAGGTCTACGGATTGTTCGACGCCTTCCATCAGGCCAAGCTGAAGGTCATCGGCGCGCGGCATGAACAGGCCAGCGGCTATATGGCGTTCGGCTACGCTCGCGCCTCCGGCAAGCCCGGCGTGTTCAGCGTGGTACCTGGCCCCGGCGTTCTTAACGCGAGCGCGGCGATGTTGACAGCATTCGGCTGCAACGAGCCTGTGATGTGTCTCACCGGCCAGGTGCCATCAGACTACCTTGGCAAAGGCCGCGGTCACCTGCACGAGATGCCCGACCAGCTTGCGACCTTGCGCAGCTTCGTGAAATGGGCGGAACGGATCGAATATCCAGCGGATGCGCCGACCAAGGTGGCACGCGGATTCCAGGAGATGATGTCCGGCCGGCGCGGCCCCGTCGCGCTGGAAATGCCATGGGATGTGTTCACGCAGAAGGCCGAGACTGCGAATGCGGCACCACTCGCGCCATTTGGGCCGCCCCCGCCCGATCCCGATCGCATCAAGGCCGCGGCAGCACTGATCAAGGCCAGCAAGGCGCCGATGATCTTTGTCGGCGCCGGCGCAATGGACGCGGGCGCCGAAATCATCGAACTCGCCGAGATGATCGACGCCCCCGTGGTCGCGTTCCGCTCCGGCCGCGGCGTTGTCAGCAATGCGCATGAGCTCGGGCTCACCATGGCTGCCGCCTATAATCTGTGGCCGCAGACGGATCTCATGATCGGGATCGGCTCGCGAATGGAATTGCCGGCGACGTTTCGCTGGCCGTTCAGACCGGAAGGACTGAAATCGATCCGCATCGACATCGATCCAGCGGAGATGCGGCGTCTCATCGTCGACGCTCCCGTTATTGCCGATGCAGCGGAAGGCACACGTGCGCTCGCGGCAGCGGTGAGCAAGGCCGGATACACCAGAACATCGGGTCGCCGCGCGACGATCCAGGCAGCATCGGCAAAGGCTACGAAAGACATTCAGGTTGTCCAACCGCAGATGGATTATCTCAACATTCTGCGCGACGTCCTGCCCGACAATGCCATCGTCACCGACGAACTGTCGCAGGTCGGCTTTACCTCATGGTACGGCTTCCCGGTCTATCAGCCGCGCACCTTTATCACGTCAGGTTATCAGGGCACGCTCGGCTCCGGCTTTCCGACGGCGCTCGGTGCCAAGGTGGCGCATCCGGATCGGCCGGTGGTCGCCATCACCGGCGACGGCGGCTTCATGTTCGCGGTGCAGGAACTTGCCACCGCCGTGCAGTTCAAGATCGGTGTGATCGTGCTGGTGTTCGACAACAACGCTTACGGCAATGTGCGGCGTGACCAGCTCAATGTGTTCGATGGCCGCGTCGTGGCGGCGGATCTGGTTAATCCGGATTTCGTCAAACTGGCGGAATCGTTCGGCGTTGGCGCAGCGCGGGTGAAGTCGCCGGCGGAATTCAAGCCCGCACTGGAAAAGGCTCTGGCGGACGGCGGGCCGTATCTGATCGCGGTGGATGTGCCCAGGGATTCCGAAGTAAGTCCGTGGGCATTCATCCATCCGAAGAAGCCGTGACGCTTAACCTCTCCCCGCAAAGGGCGGGGAGAGGCTAGAAGCTACTGCTTCACCGGCGGGTCCAGCTGCGTGCAGCCGCCCTCGCCGATGGGGCGCATGATGTCCGCTGCCTTCACCTTGCCCTTGATCCTCAAGAGATCCCAGTCACTCTTGACTTCCGAAGGCTTCTTCACCTCCGCCAATAGCATGTCGTTCATCAGACGGCCGTCCTCGCGCAGCTTCGCGCCGGGTGCGAAGAAATCATCCACCGGCATCGCCTTCATCTGCCGCATCACCTTGAGACCGTCATTGTCCCCCGCAGCTTCGGCGGCACGCAGATAGTGCTTCACGGCGCTGTAAACGCCTGCCTGCGCATGGGTCGGCATCTTGCCATGCCTGGCCATGAAGCGCTTGCCGAAATCGCGGCTGGCGTCGTCATTGTCCCAGTAATAGCCCTCGAGATATTGCACGCCCTGCGTGGATTCGGCACCCAGCGCCTTCACCGAGGTGAGATAGAAGATCAGCACCGCCAGCTTCTGCTTGCCTTCGCCGATCTGAAATTCGCGCGCCTGTTTGATATTGGTGACAGTATCGCCGGACGCATTGGCGAGCGCGATCACCTTCGCGCCCGATGACTGCGCCTGCAGCAGGAAGGACGAGAAATCCATCGTGCCGACCGGATGCTTCACCGCACCGAGCACCTTACCGCCGGCCGCTTCAACGACCTTCGAGACTTCAGCCTGCATGGCGATGCCGAAAGCATAATCCGCGGTGATGAAGAACCAGGTGTCGCCGCCATCCTTCACCACGGCTTTCGCGATGCCTTGTGCGAGCGAATAAGTGTCGTAAAGCCACATGGCGGCGGTCGGTGCGCATTGTTTGCCGAACACATCGGCGGTGGCGGAGCCGACATGCACCAGCACCTTGCCCCGCTCGCGCGCGAGATTCTGCACGCCGAGCGAGATGGCGGAGTTGCCGATATCGAAAATCGCATCGACGCCCTGCTGATCGTAGAGATCGCGCGCCAGCGAGATACCGATATCAGTCTTGTTTTGATGATCCGGGCCGAGCAGCTTTACAGGCTGGCCGCGCACCTTGCCGCCGATATCGTCGATGGCGAGCTGTGCCGCCACCACGCTGCCGACACCGCCGGCGTCGGAGAAGACGGAACTCTTGTCGTTCAGCACGGCGATGGCGAGAGGCTTCGTAATCGGCTCGGCGGAGGCCATCGTGTTCAGACATGCGACAGCAATCGCCAGCAGGCCCATACGGGTCATGGTCGTTCCCTCGTTTTGTTTTTTATGGAGGAAGCGTAATCAGACGTCGTACGCTTTGCCAGCAAATTTTAATCGAGCGATTAAACTCGCATCACGCTGTCATTCCGGGGCGCGCAATTGCGCGAATCCGGAATGACGAATGTAGCTGCCATTCATCTCGTCTTACGGAATGTGAGATTGATGCGCTGGGCGCCCATCACGGGATGCTCGCCCTCCGGCAGCGGCGCGACGCCGTGATAGGCCAGGCGCGACGCACCGCCCCAGACGACAACATCGCCATGGGTCAGACGATAGCGTTTCTGCGGCGCGTGACGCGTGAAGCCACCGAACAGGAATGTCGCCGGCAAGCCGAGCGAGACCGACACGATGGGCGCACCGAGATCGAGCTCGTCCTTGTCTTGATGCAGGGACATTTTTGCGCCGGGCTTATAGCGATTGATAAGGCACGCATCGGGCGCAAAATTCTCATAACCGCCTTCCGCTGCCGCCCGCGCGGCGACACTACGCAACGATGGCGGCATCTCCGGCCAGTTCCGGCCGCTGTCGGGATCGACGGGATCATAGCGATAACCTCGCGCGTCCGACACCCAGCCGACGCGGCCGCAATTGGTCATTGCCACCGACATCGTATGGCCGCCCGGCGTGACCAGATGGCGGAACGGTGCCGCCTTGATGATGGTGCGGAGGTCGACGAGCAGCGCCTGCTCGTCATCGCCGACGCAACCACGCAACAACACAGCACCTTCGCCGAGTTGCTCGCGCGCGGGCTGGGCATCGGTCGTTGTCGCGAACAGGTCGGTCATTCACTCACTTTGCATCGTGGAAGATCACGCCCAGCGTATGGCGCCGGCCCGTCTTAACACGGCTGACGCCGTGGCGCAGGTTAACACGGTAGCTGCCGCGCGTGCCCTGGACCGGGCGGTGATGCACGGCAAACACGACGGCATCTCCCTGTTTGAGCGAAACCACCTCCGCGCGCGATTGCATGCGCGGGCGCTGTTCGGTGAGCACGAATTCTCCGCCCGTAAAATCTTCGCCGGGCTGCGACAGCAGGATCGCCACCTGCAGCGGGAAGACGTGCTCGCCATAGAGATCCTGATGCAGGCAATTGTAGTCGCCGGGGTCATATTGCAGCAATAGCGGCGTCGGCCGGGTCTGGCCGGCCTCGTGGCAACGCCTGAGAAAGGCAAATTGATCGTCAGGGAAACGCACATCGATGCCCATGGCCGCGTTCCAGCGATTGGCGATGGCGCTGAGCGGGCCATAGAGCGCGGGACGCAGCGCCGCGATGGGATCGGGCAGCGGATAGTTGAAGTATTTATACTCGCCGCGGCCGAAACCATGGCGGGCCATCACGATGCGGCTGCGGAAGCGTGCGTCATCGCGATAGAGCGCTGACAGCGCGCAGCATTCCTCCGATGTGAGGAGCTTGTCGAAGACAGCGCAGCCCTGGGCATCGAGATCGTCGCCGATGCGCTGCCAGTCGATCGTATCGAGGCGCGTGTCTTCCGAGGGCGAAGAGCGTTTAGCGAGAGTCGCAGGTGGCATGATGCAGCCGCTCCGTTAGGCGTGCCGATCATCGGCAGCATATCCGGCTGCATTGTGAAGCGGATGGCGAGGACTGAACCACCCGATTTCCGGCCCCCTTAACCTCTCCCCGCCCTTTTGCGGGAAGAGGTTAAGAACCTCAGCCCACCACCGGCAGGGTCTTGATGTCATACCCATGGCTGATCTTGCGCTTCAGCACGGGGTCTTCGATCTCGTAGTCGAAGCGATCGGCGGGACGGATGCCGCCCTTGGCTGCAAAGGTGCCGCCAAACATGGCGGTGCCGTCCGGCAGCTTGTCGGCATCAAAACCCTTCTTGATGAGTTCGGCAACCGGCAGCATGCCGCTGAGCTTGCCCTCCTGATACAGCACCTTCTCGCCCTTGATGGTGGCCCAGGAGCGCAGGATAATCTCGTCCCAGTGCGGCAATACCTCCTCGAGCGCCCACACCACCGGCGCGATCGGCTTGTCGCACATCTGCTTCGACACGGTGATGTTGTAGGTCTCGACCTGCCGGTCGGTATGATCGGAGCCAACGCCGACATAGGTCTTGCCGCCGGAAGCGATCAGGCAGAACTCTACCTCGCCCGACGAATTCACATCGGTGCATTCGATCATGCCGTCAGTGGTGAAGCGACGTGCCGAACAACGATAATAGATCGGCGTCGTCGCCGGCGGGGCAATGCCGAGTTCCTGCAGTTCCTTGATGTGATGATCGCGCGCGACCGGATCTCGGCCGGTCCAGCCGGCGATGACGCCCTGGGTCAGCGTGACGTTGAGCGGGGTGCTCTTGCCGGCGGCGTCGAGCGTGAGGGAGAGAGTGGTCATGTGTCGTCCTTCGTTAAAGTCTGAATTCTCTCCGTCCCTCATGGTGAGGAGGCGCCACTTCGGCGCCGTCTCGAACCATGAGTTGACGGCGCTCCGCTGCCATCCTTCGAGACGCCGCGCTTTGCGCGGCTCCTCAGGATGAGAGACGGAGTTAGCCGCGCACGGCCTTTTCCACTCCGGCGGCGAGTTCGAAGATGCGGCGGTCGCTGCCACCGGCAGCGGCCAGCATCAGGCCGACAGGGGCTTCGTCCTTGCGCGAGATCGGCAGCGAGATGGCGCAGCCGTCGATCATGTTGATCAGCGTGCAGTTGCGCAGCGCCATCAGGTTCTTCTTGGCGAACACCTTGTCGTCGTCCATCTCGGCGATGGTCGGCGGCGCGATCGGACAGGTCGGCATCACCAGCGCGTCGTAAGGCGCGATGGTCGCCTCGGTGCGCGCGATCAGCGAACGGCGCATCGGCAGGAGGTCGATGTAATCGGCCGCGTTCTGTGTCTCACCGCGCGCGATGCGCACGGAGACGCGGGGATCGTAGACATCGCCCTTGGCGGCCAGTAGCTCGCGATGCCAGGCATAGCTCTCCGCTGCGGTGAAGCCGCCCTTGCTGCTCATCAGAGGGATGTCGTTGAAGGACGACACCTCGATGCGCTCGATCAGCGCGCCCTTCTCGGTGAGCAGCTTGATCGTGCGCTCGAAGATTTCCGAAACGACGGAATCAAGTTCGTCCATCGCGATCGTGGTCGGCACCGCAAGGCGCATGCCCTTGATGGCGCGGGGCGTGAGTTCAAACTCCGGCTCGCCGGCGAGCACGGCATCCATTGCCGCGCAGCAGGCAACGCTGCGGGCCAGCGGGCCGATGCTGTCGAGAGTGAAGGACAGCGGCACGGCACCATCGAGCGGCACGCGGCGCTGGGTCGGCTTGTAGCCGACGATGCCGTTGAAGGCCGCCGGGATGCGGCAAGAGCCGCCGGTATCGGTGCCGAGCGCCGCATGGGCCATGCCGTCGAGAACCGAAACGCCGGCGCCCGAGGACGAACCGCCCGGCACATGGCCGACCTCACGCTTCCAGGCGCCTTTCGGCGTGCCGTAATGCGGATTGGTGCCGATGCCCGAATAGGCGAATTCGACCATATTGGTACGGCCGATCAGGATGAAACCGGCAGCGCGCAAGCGGGCGACGGCGGGCGCATCGGCCACGGCCGGCGCGCTGTCATCGAGCGCACGCGAACCGGCGCGAGTGACCTGCCCCTTGATGTCGAACAGATCCTTGATGGAAACCGGAATGCCGGCGAAGCGCGAAGGCGCGGCACCCACCTTACGCAACGCATCCATGGCGTCAGCGGCAGCCAGCGCGGCATCCTTGTCCACATGCAGATAGACCCGCTGCCCCTCGCCGTTCGGATCGGCGATTTTGGCGAGGCAGTCCTCGACCAGTTTGCGGGAGGTGGTACGGCCGGCGGCGAGATCGGCGGCGAGGCTGGCGAGAGTCGGTGCAGACATGGTCACAGGTTCCTTGTCGGGCCGTGACCGGATGCGTTCACGGCGCCTCGTCGGTATCGCCGATACAGCCCGTAATTTCCAGATCGAGCAGCGCGGAGCTGAGCGACTTGCCATGCGCGTCGAGCGCCAGGGATCGCGTAACGCCGCCGCCAAGTGCCTGATCCATCACGAAATTCAGTGCGGAAATATTGGGCAGTTCATAGCGGACCACCTCGCCCCGAACGATGTCCTTGAACAGGCCACGCACGCGCTCGGCGGTCACCTGCGATAATAGCAACGGAAAAAGCTTTGCGTCAAAGGCAATTACCGAGATGTTGGAAATGTTGCCTTTGTCCCCCGTGCGGGAATGGGCGATGTCGCGCAGCTTCATCTCAGGCCTCCACGAAACGGACAGACGGCTTTGCCTGCGCGCGTGGCAACAGAACCGAAGCGACGGCGACCACTTCACGCGCCGACTTGGTGGCGCCGCCACCGCCGGCTGGGCCGTTGGTATAAAGCGTCTCGACCTCGTTGCCGATGCGAACGGCTTCGCGCAGCGAGTCGGTGCGCCCCGTGACACGGACGCGAACCTCATAGGGTTCGGAGCGCGCACCAAGGGATTCGCCATGGAGGGAATCGACACCGATCAGATCGAAGCGCATCTCGGATGTCGCCACACCAGTGAGTTTCAGGCGCTCGCGCACGATATCGAGCGCCAGACGGCCACGCGCGACGGCGTTCGGGCCAGCATAGGAGATCTGGCCTTCGCCGATATAACTGTCAAGGTAACCGACCGAGACCTTGAGCGTATCCGGACGCGGCGTGCCCTGCCCGCCGGTGACGCGGACGCGATCCTTGCCGATCTCCTCGATACGGACCTGGGAGAAATCTGCGATGACATCGGGCTGCAGATAACGTTTGGGATCGTGCACCTCATAGAGCAATTGCTCCTTGCAGGTGCGCGCAGAGACTTCACCGCCGGAGCCATCGACCTTGGTGACCACCAGCGTGCCATCCTCGCTGACCTCGCCGATGGGGAAGCCGAGCCGCGCCAGACCTTCCACATCCTTGAAGCCGGGGTCGGCGAAGTACCCGCCAGTGATCTGGCCCGCACATTCGAGCAGATGGCCGACAACGATGCCCTGGCCGAGCAGATTCCAGTCGGACATCGACCAGCCGAAGGCATGGATCATAGGGGCAAGAAACAGTGCGGGATCAGAGGCGCGGCCGGTGATCACGACGTCGGCACCGCCCGTGAGCGCCGCAGCCATCGGCTCGGCACCGAGATAGGCGTTGGCGGAGAGAACCTTGTTGCCGAGGCCGCGCATGGTGCTGTCGAATTCAAGCACCGGCAGATCGCTGTCCTTGCAGGCATCGAGGACGTCGTCACCCACGATGGCGGCAATCTTCAGTTTCGGCAGACTCATCGCCTTGGCGATCTCCGCCGTCTTGCGCGCCGCAGCTTCGGGATTGGCCGCGCCCATATTGGTCACGATCTTGATGCCTTTCGCCGCACAGATCGGCAGCACCGCGCGCAAGCGTTCTTCAAGCAACGGATCGAAACCGCTGTCAGGATTCTTCATCCGCGCCTGCTGCGCCAACGCCACCGTACGCTCGCCCAGGCATTCGAACACGAGATACTGGATGTCGCCCTTCTCGGCGAGCTCGACCGCGGGCTCGATGCGATCGCCGGAATAGCCGGCGCCGGAGCCGATCCTGATGCTGCGCAATGGAGCCTCGCCTGTTCGTTTCCCGGTATTCCGCCACAACATTCCCGACGGGGTTGCGGCCTTCGACTGCAGTCAGACCATCCCACCAGATTGGTGTCAAATGTGGTCCGCGATGACAGGATATGGCTATGCAACGCGCGCGCTGGACCTCTCCCTGCCAAATGTGGAATGTCCTGCGCGACAACGAACCGGGACCATCCCGGCACTGGGAGAAAACAGATGGCCGAACCCGCACGGGCCCGCCCGAAACCTACACCCGAAACCCAGCATTACTGGGACGGCGCCAAGGCGGGCGAACTGCGCCTGCAACGCTGCGATGACTGTTCGCATGTGTATTTCCCGCCGCGCCCGTTCTGCTCGAAATGCGCCTCGCGGAATGTTTCGGTGTTCAAGGCATCCGGCAAGGGCTTCCTCTACAGCTATGTCATTAATCATCGCCCGGCCGCTCCAGGCTTCACGCCACCTTACGCCATTGCGGTTGTCGAACTTGATGAGGGCCCGCGGATGATGAGCAACATCATTGATTGTCCGCAGACCCCCGAAGCACTCGAGTTGGACATGAAGCTCGAGGTCGCGTTCCAAAAGGTGGACGACAATCTCACCCTCCCCGTGTTCCGACCAGCGAAGGGCTGAGATCATGCGCAGAAACGCAGTCGCCGTTGTCGGCGCGGCCGAGACCACTGAACTCGGCGTCATTCCCAATATGTCGCAGATCCAGCTCCACGCGGATGCGGCACTCAACGCCATCAAGGATGCCGGACTGAAACTGTCCGACATCGACGGCATCGCGACCGCCGTGGAGACTCCGCAGCAACTCGCGCATTATCTCGGCATCACGCCAACCTGGGCCGACGGCACCTCGGTGGGCGGCTGCTCCTTCATGCTGCATGTCCGTCACGCTGCCGCCGCCATCGAAGCCGGACTGTGCAAGACCGTGCTGATCACCCATGCGGAAAGCGGCAAGTCGATGATCGGCAAATTGCCGCGCTCGATCCCGGCGGACTCGCTGCAAGGCCAGTTCGAGGCGCCCTATGGCGTCTATGGTCCGCCGAGTATGTTCCCGATCCCCGTGCTGCGCTTCATGAAGACCTACGGCATCACGCATGAACAGCTCGCCTCGGTGGCTGTGGTGCAGCGCGAATGGGCGGCGAAGAATCCGCGTGCGATGATGAAGGATCCGATCACCGTCGAGGACGTGCTGAACTCGCGCATGATCGCCTATCCGTTCCGCCTGCTGCAATGCTGCCTCGTCACCGATGGTGGCGGCGCGCTGATCCTGACCTCGGCCGATCGCGCCAAGGATTTCCCGCAGAAGCCGGTCTATATCCTCGGCACTGGCGAAAGCGTGGAAACGCCGATGGTCAGCCAGATGGAAACCTTCAACTCCTCGCGCGCCTTCAAGGTGGCGGGCCCGACCGCCTTCCGCGAGGCCGGGATCACCCATAATGATGTCGACCACCTGATGATCTACGACGCCTTCGCGCATCTGCCGCTTTATGGCCTCGGCGATCTCGGCTTCATGCCGCATGAAGAAACCGGCAAGTTCATCGCCGACGGCAACACGCGCCCCGGCGGCAAGCTGCCGCTGAATACGAATGGCGGCGGACTGAGCTACATGCATTCCGGCATGTACGGCATGTATGCGCTACAGGAGAGCGTCCGCCAGATGCGCGGCATCGCTCCGGCGCAGGTGCCGGGCGCAAAGATTTCCGTCTGCCATGGCGTCGGCGGCATGTTCGCAGCATCAGGGACGGTGATTTTTACGAATGAGAAGTAGCGACACGCGCCGAAGCGTCCCCTCCCCCCTCCGGGGGGAGGGTTAGGGAGAGGGGGCGCCCCGCGTGGCGTCGGAGTGTGGGGCTCCCCTCTCCCGGCGCTACGCGCCGACCTCTCCCCGGCGGGGAGAGGTGACCACAAACACCTGAGTTTCAACCAAGAGGAACCACCACATGGCACAATCCAAAATGCTCGACGGCAAGGTCATCGTCGTCACCGGCGCCGGGCGCGGCATCGGCCGCGGCATCGCACTGCTCTGCGCAGCTGAAGGCGCGAGCGTCGTCGTCAACGATCCCGGCGGCGCCACCGACGGCGCCGGTTCGAGCGCCGCACCCGCCGAAGAAGTCGTCGAGGAAATCAAGAAGGCCGGCGGCAAGGCCGTCGCCAATTTCGAGTCGGTCGCCGAAGCCATTCCCGCCAGCAAGATCATCAAGCAGGCCGTCGACACCTATGGCCGTCTCGACGGCGTGGTGAACAATGCCGGCATTCTGCGCGACGCCATCTTCCACAAGATGTCGATCGATGCGTTCGAGGCCGTGATCAAGGTCCATCTGATGGGCTCGTTCTACACCTCGCATGCCGCCGCCCGTATCTATCGCGAGCAGAACTCGGGCTCCTTCGTGCACTTCACCTCGACATCCGGTCTCGTCGGGAATTTCGGCCAGGCTAACTATGCCGCCGCCAAGCTCGGCATTGTCGGCTTATCGAAGTCGATCGCCCTCGACATGCAGCGCTACGGTGTCAATTCGAATTGCGTCTCGCCCTTCGCCTGGAGCCGCATGATCGGCTCGATCCCCACCGAGACCGAAGCCGAGAAGGCCCGCGTCGAGCGCATGCAGCGCATGGGCCCGGAGAAGATCGCACCGCTGGTCGCCTTCCTGCTGTCGGATGCGGGCAAGGACGTCACCGGGCAGATCTTTGCCGCGCGCATGAACGAGATCTTCCTGATGGGCCAGTCCCGCCCGATCCGCTCGATCCACCGCGACGAAGGCTGGACCCCGCAGACCCTGGCCGAGCACGGCATGCCGGCACTGAAGTCGTCGTTCTACAAGCTCGACCGTTCGGCCGATATTTTCAGCTGGGATCCGGTGTAAGCGACACACGCTTCCGCACGCTCTGCCCTCATCCTGAGGAGCAGCGCCCTTGCGCTGCGTCGCGAAGGATGGCGGCAGGCGTGGAGCCCGGCGAGCTCATGGTTCGAGACGGCGCCTAAGGGCGCCTCCTCACCATGAGGGCCTGTGCTTGTACAGACAATTGCAACCCCAGATCGAAAACGAAACTATATTGCTCAAATAGCTATGCATAACGACCTTGTCTGACCCGTGCCCGCCCAAATTTCGCAATAAAGAATTCCCGTTCCCGCCAAGGTCGGCTATGTGACCGGCAAATAACAAGGCTCGACGTCGCGCGCTTGCGGACGCTGCCGCATTTGCTGGACATCACAATGAGCGATCACGCGGGCACCATGCCCTCCGCGGCCCTGCCGCAATCGAAGACCCTGAACTCGCCAGCGCGCGTTCTCACCGCGAGCCTGATCGGCACCACCATCGAGTTCTTCGATTTCTACGTTTATGCCACCGCCGCAGTGCTGGTGTTCCCGAAGCTGTTCTTCCCGGCCGGCAATGACACGGCGGCGCTGCTGGCGTCGTTCGCGGTGTTCTCCATCGCCTTCTTCGCGCGCCCGATCGGCGCCATCGTGTTCGGCCATTTCGGTGATCGTGTCGGCCGCAAGACCACGCTGGTCGCGGCCTTGCTCACCATGGGCATCTCGACGGTGGTGATCGGCCTGCTGCCGACCCATGCGCAGATCGGCATCGCGGCGCCGCTGCTGCTGGTGCTGTGCCGCTTCGGGCAAGGACTCGGCCTCGGCGGTGAATGGGGCGGCGCCGTGCTGCTCGCCACCGAGAACGCCCCCGAAGGCAAGCGCAACTGGTACGCCATGTTTCCGCAGCTCGGTGCGCCGCTCGGCCTGTTCCTCGCCTCCGGCACGTTCTGGATCCTGCTGCACTTCGTTTCACCGGACGCGTTCCTCGGCTGGGCCTGGCGCGTGCCGTTCCTCGCCTCCATCGTGCTGATCGTCATCGGCCTGTGGGTGCGCCTTTCCATCACCGAAACGCCGGAATTCCAGAAGGCCATCGACAAGGCCGAACGCGTCGCCGTCCCCGGCATCGAGCTCCTGAAGCGGCACAAGCGTAGCCTGCTGCTCGGCACGCTCGTTGGTCTCATGACCTTCGTGTTCTTCTATGTCTGCACCGCCTACCTCTTGTCCTACAATGTCGGCGTCGTGAAGATGTCGCTGCTCGATGCGCTGAAGGTGCAGATTGCCGGCGCCGTCGCTTTCGGCACCACCAACATTCTCGCGGGTCTTCTCGCCGACAAGATCGGTCGCCGCACACTGTTGATCGCGAACTGCCTGATGGTGATCGTGTTCTCGTTCTTCGTCGCGCCTTTGCTCGGCAGCGGTGTCGCGGGCATCTATGCTTTCGCGCTGATCGGCCTCGCCATCTTCGGCATCAATTACGGCCTGATCGGTGCAGCCCTCGCCGCGCCGTTTCCCACTGCGGTGCGCTACACCGGCTCGTCCATGACGTTCAATCTGGCGAGCATCTTCGGTGCGTCGCTGGCGCCCTATATCGCCACCTGGCTGCAGGCGAATTACGGCCTCACCTATATCGGCTACTATGTGCTGGCTGCGGCGGTGATCACGCTGCTTGCGATCTTTGCCTCGGGCAAGCAGGAAGTCTGATTCTTCGCAGATTGATATAATTGCGAAGCCCGGATGACGCGCGGCGTTATCCGGGCTTTTTTGTTTTGTGCAACGCCGCCACCGCGCGGCAGCAACGAAATCGCTGGCATCGGCCTCGCAACGCGCTAGCCTCTCTGCAACCGGCAGTGAAGCCGGAACAACAGGGAGGACGACGATGCCAACTCCGTTTGCCACGCGCGACGACGACCCCACCGTCATCTCACTCAACCGCCGACGTATCCTTCAAACCGCCGGTGCCCTCGCCGCCTCGACCATCGTTGCACCGAAAGCTTTCGCGCGCGACTTCGGGCCGAATGCCGAACCGCAGCGCTATCCCGACCCCGACATCGTCGTCATCGACGCCAAGCGCTTCAAGGCCAAGGTCGGCAACACCGCGATCAAGCGACTTTATACAGGCTGTCTGTGGGCCGAAGGGCCGGCCTGGAATGCGCAGGGCCAGTTCCTGATCTGGAGCGATATCCCCGCCAATCGCCAGCTGCGCTATCTCGACGACGATGGCCATATTTCCGAACGCTTCCGTTATCCCTCGGAAGAGAGCAACGGCAATTCCTTCGACACCGAGGGGCGGCAGCTCACCGCGCAGCGCACCCGCCTCGTCCGCTTCGAGCACAATGGCAGTGTCACCACACTGGCCGAACAGGCCAATGGCAAGCCGCTCAACGGACCGAACGACATGGTGGTCAGCCCCGTCGACAAGTCGATCTGGTTCACCGATCCCGGCTATGGCGGCGTCAGCATCTATGAAGGCCAGCTCGCCAATACCGGCTCCGTATCGCCGCAGCAGAAGGAAGCGGTGTATCGCATCGACCCCGCGAGCGGACAGGTGAGCAAGGTCGCCGACGAACCGTTCAAGCCGAACGGGCTCGCCTTCAGCCCGGACTACAAGAAGCTCTATGTCTGCGATACCGGCATCACGCATTACCCCAATGCGAAGAATGTCGTGTGGCAGTATGACGTCAACGGTGACAAGCTGAGCAATGGCAAGCCGTTGATCGACATGACGCTGGATGGCAAGTCCGGTTTCCCCGATGGGCTACGCGTCGATACCGAAGGCAATATCTGGGTCGGTGCCGGCTGGGTTGGCGAGGGCTATGACGGCGTGCAGATTTTTGCGCCGGATGGGCAGCGCATCGGGCAAATCAAGCTGCCGGAAACCTGTGCCAATGTGTGTTTCGGCGGCAAGAAGCGGAACCGGCTGTTCATGACGGCGAGCCAGTCGCTCTATGCCGTTTATGTTGAAACGCAGGGCGCCCATTTCTGTTGAGACTTTCTTATCCCTCCCCGCAAGGGGGAGGGATCCCCCTACCCGCTATTCCTCAACCCCGCCGAAATCCCATTAATCGTCAGTTGAATCCCGCGCAGCACCTGTTCATCAGGATTGTTCGCACGATGCTCTTTCAACAGCTCCACCTGCACATGATTGAGCGGATCGAGATACGGAAAACGGTTGCGGATCGAGCGTTCCAAAAGCGGATTGCCTTGCAACAGCCCTTCTTGCTCCATCACATTGAGCAGCGTCTCGATTGTCAGATGCCATTCGCGGCGAATGCGGCCGAAAATCTTCTCACGGAGAATCTCGTCAGCGACGAGCTCCGCATAGCGTGAAGCAATCGCGATCGAGCTCTTCGCCAGCACCATGTCCATATTCGACAACAGCATGCGGAAAAACGGCCATTCGCGATGCATCTCCTGCAGGAAGGCCATGCCCTTTTCGGGATGTTTGACCAGCCACGCCTCAATCGCGCTGCCGAAACCGAACCAGCCGGGCAGCATCAGCCGGCATTGCGCCCATGAGAACACCCACGGAATCGCGCGCAGATCCTCAATCGCCCGCGTCTTCTTGCGCGAAGCCGGACGGCTGCCGATGTTAAGCGTCGAGATTTCGTTGATAACCGTGGATTCCCAGAAGTAATCGACGAAGCCCTCGGTCTCGTAGACCAGGCCGCGATAGGCCTTGAAGGCGAGTGCGGAGATTTCCTCCATCGCTTCCAAATACGCGCTGCGCGGCGCGCTCTGTCTGGGCGCGAGCAAGCTCGCTTCCAACGTCGCCGCGGCAAGGATTTCGAGGTTGTTGCGCCCGACCTCGGCATTCGAATATTTGCTGAAGATGATTTCACCCTGTTCGGTGATGCGGATCTGGCCGTCCACCGCGCCACCGGGCTGCGCGAGAATAGCGTCGTGGCTCGGCCCGCCACCACGCCCCACCGAGCCGCCGCGGCCATGGAACAGGCGCAGACGAATGTGATGGCGCTCGAACACATCGACGAGGCCGATCTCCGCCTTGTACAGCTCCCAACCCGAGGTAACGAAGCCGCCATCCTTGTTACTGTCGGAATAGCCGAGCATGACCTCCTGCACACCGCCCCGGCTATCCACAAGACGACGATAGTCATGCAGCGCGAACAGCCGATCCATGATCTTGGCGGAGGCCTGCAGATCCTCGATGGTCTCGAACAACGGCACGATGTTGATACCGCTGCGGCCGGAGGAATCGACGAGCCCGACTTCCTTCAGCAACACCGCGACCTCCAGCATATCGGAGACGCCCTTGCACATGGAGATAATGCATTGAGGGATTGCCGCATCGCCGAACTTGGCATGCACCTCGGCCGCCATCCGGAACAGCGCGAGTTCGCCGATGGTCTCCTCGCTATATTTCACGAACAGCGACGACAATGGCCGCGCGTTCTTCAACTCGGCAGACAGCAGCGCAATGCGCGCATCCTCGTCCAACGCCAGATAGGACTTTCCAGGCATCGCCGCGTCGATCAGCTCCGCGACCGTCCGCTCGTGCACGGCCGAATTCTGCCGGATGTCGAGACTGGCGAGATGGAAGCCGAAGCACTCCACGGCGCGGCGCAGCGTGCGCAGCCGGCCGCGCGCGATCACGCGGGAATTATCCGCATGAAGCGAGCGATCCAGTACGTCGAGATCGGCCTTAAACTCGGCCGCCGATGCATAAGGCGGCGCTTCACCGACAGCGGCGCGTCGGTTAGGTAGTTTGAGCGCATGCGCTGTCGCCGCCATCCGCGCGTAAATCCCGGAAATCGCCAGGCGATATGGCTCGCCGGCGCGATGCGGCGACGGGTCGGGAGAGCGCTCCGCCAGAGCGCGCAATTCGTCGGAGACCTCGGACAGATGCGCTGCCATCGACAGTTCCGCGCCGAGCGCGTGGAGCTCGTCGAGATAGAAGCTGAAGGCACGCCGGCTCTGCAGCATCACGGTGCCCTGCATCACATCAGCGGTAACAAACGGATTGCCATCGCGGTCGCCGCCGATCCAGCTGCCCATACGCAGGAATGATGGCAGCGCCTCCGGGCCGCCGTGCTCGCGCAGACTATCCTCCAACCGGCAATGCAGCCGCGGCACCTCGCGCAGAAACGTATAGTCGTAGAAGGCGAGACCATTGGCGACCTCATCGAGGACCGTCAGCTTGCTGCGACGGAGCAGATTGGTTTGCCACAGCGTAACCACCGCACGGCGCAGCGCCTCATCCAGCGTCTCGGTTTCCTCCGGCGTGAGCTGCATGCGCTCGCGGCGATCGAGCAAAGCAGCGATCTCCATTTCGCGGTCGATGGTGCTCTTGCGACGGACTTCGGTCGGATGCGCCGTCAGCACCGGCGACACCAGCGCCTGGCTGAAGAATTTTCCGAGCATCTTGGCATCGATGCCCGCCTCCTGCGCGCGCGCGACGGCATGCGCCAGCGTGCCATTGGCGGAGGCGGCATCGGCGCGCTGGGCACGCATGCGGCGGATATTGTTCTGATCCTCGGCGATATTGGCGAGATGCGAGAAATAGCTGAAGGCACGAACGATGCGCACGGTGTCTGCGGTCGTCATGCCGTCGAGGATGGCTTCCAGTTCGCGCCTGGCGTCCTTGTCCTCATTGCGATGAAAGCGCACCGAGGTCTGGCGGATATTCTCCACAAGATCAAAGACCGCAGCGCCTTCCTGATCGCGCACGGTGTCGCCGAGAATGCGGCCAAGCAGCCTAATATCCTCGCGCAGCTGCGCATCGGCCGCGGCATCGGCGATGAGCGTGCCATGCAGCGGGGCGGCTTCCTGGTCGTTGGGCAAGGTCATGGACATGAGCAGCTCCGGAAAATGGCCGGGAGTGCATTTGGGAGCAGTTTTTGTTGCGATGCAAGATGAAGTTGAGGGATCGGCCCGCGCACAGACCCTCAACCTGAGAGTCTGACTCATAAAGCGGTCGAGGTGGTTTTCGGCTGTTTTTGCTCGGAATAATGCCCGTTCAGCTCAGGATCTCGATTCTCCGTCCCTCATCCTGAGGAGCCGCGTAGCGGCGTCTCGAAGGATGGCCGAAGAGCGCCGAGCCAAGCCATCTCATGGTTCGAGACGAGCGCTATAGCGCGCTCCTCACCATGAGGGGGCGGAGTTAAATCGCCCGCCCTGCTTGCGCCCAATACGGGTCGCGCAGGCGGCGCTTGAAGATCTTGCCGGAATCTTCACGTGGCAGATTGCTCTGGATTTCCATCTGCTTCGGCACCTTGTAGTCGGCCAGCGCCTTCTTCAGCTCGGTGCGAATCGCTGCGAGATCCAGCACCACGCCCGGCTGCGGCTCGATCACGGCCATCAGGCTCTCGCCAAATTCCGCGTCGGGGATACCGAAAACCGCGCAATCGTGCACGCCGGGGAGCGCGTGCAGCGCCGATTCGATCTCTGCCGGATAGATGTTGACACCGCCGGAGATCACCATGTCGCGCTTGCGGTCGCAGATAAAGACGTAACCGTCGGCATCGATGTAACCGACATCGCCTGAGGTGATGAAACCGTCGCGGTCGATCTCGGCGCGCTTTTCCGGCTTGTTGTGATAGGTGAAATCCGGATTACCCGCGATGCGTGAATAGATCTCGCCGACCTCGCCCTGCGGCAAAATCTCCCCGTTGTCGCCGAGAAAGCGCAGCTCGGCACCGGGCGCGATCTTGCCGACGGTGCCGGGCTTCCTCAGCGCGTCCTCGGAATTGGCAAAAGTGACGGCGCCGGATTCCGTGGAGCCATAGAATTCGTAGATCACCGGGCCCCACCAGTCGATCATGGCTGTCTTGACATCGGCCGGGCATGGCGCGGCCGCGTGGATGATATGGCGCAGCGAGGACATGTCGTATTTCTTGCGGACGTCCTCGGGCAGCTTCATCAGGCGGATGAACATGGTCGGGACCATGAAGATCGTGTCGATCTTCTCATCCTGCACGATGCGGAGAAATTCCTCGGCATCGAAGCGCGGCATCATCACAAGCAAACCGTTGAGGCGGCCGGCGCGCAAAGCAAAGGCGTTTGGAGCGGAATGATAGAGCGGACCGGGCAACAGCGCGCGCGAGCCTTCCTTGAGACCATAGACGCGGGCACGCATGGCATCTGCGGATTTCTGCTGATCCGGCGTCGGTGCGAAACGACGGACGCCTTTCGGATGGCCGGTGGTGCCCGAGGTATAGATCATGTTGTGCGGTGCCGGCACCACTGGACCATCGTAAGGCGGTAGCTCGCTGATCCAGCTTTCCATATCGACGGCACCATCGGGCGCGTGAAGCGTCGCAGGATTGACTTTATAGTTCTTCACGATCTCCGGCGGTGTCGCGACCGAGATTGTCGTGATCCCGGCCGGAATCGCATCGCGCAGTTGATGCAGCATATCAGCATGGCTGATCAGGACATTGCTGCCGGAGTCCTTGATCACATAGGTGATTTCCTCCGGCTTGAAGTGCCAGTTCACCGGCACGGCATAGGCGCCCAGCCGCGCCACCGCATAGGCGGCTTCCAGAAACGCGATGTCGTTGCGCATCAAAATGCTGACGCTGTCGCCCTGCTTGACCCCGAGTTTTGCGAGACCCGAGGCAATACGGCTGGCGCGGGCATTGATATCGTCGAACGAGCGCAAACGGTCGCCTGAGATGACACCGTGGCGGAGAGAAGTAGAGGACATGGACGTTTCCGCGTTGTTGTTATTCTTCTTGAAATCTCAGTCCACATGGTGAGGAGGCGCCACTTTGGCGCCGTCTCGAACCATGAGCTGGTAGAGCTCCATCGTCATCCTTCAAGACGAAGCCTGCGGCCGCTCCTCAGGATGGGGGCGGAGTGTGATAGTGGCTAATCCACGAAATTCGGCACTCGCTTCTCGATATTCGCGCGGACCGCTTCGGTCTGGTTCGGCGCCCCCATCAACTTCATCTGCTCGACGGACTCGGCCAGCAGCGCCGGGCCGGGATCGCCCGACAGATTGTTGAGCATGCGTTTGGCCGCGCGGATCGCATCCGGGCTCTTGCCGGCGATCTCGCGCGCCGCCTCCAAAGCTGCCGTGCGCGGATCATCGACGATACGCGTGGCAAGGCCGTAGCTGAGCGCTTCCTGCGCCGAGAAGATGCGACCGGTGTAGGTGAGATCGCGCAGGACATCGTCGCGCACCAGCGAAGCCAGGATCGGCGTGCCGGCCATATCCGGCACCAAGCCCCATTTGATTTCCATGATCGACATGCGTGTGTCCGGCGCAAGGAAGCGCATGTCGGCGCCGAGCGCGACCTGAAAGCCGCCGCCGAAGGCGACCCCATGCACGGCCGCAATCACCGGGACCGGCAGCTGGCGCCACCCCCAGACGGCCTGTTGCGAGTGATTGCAGAGCCCATGGGTGCGGATCGACAAATCGCGCTTCTGGGCACCGCCGATACCGTCACCGCCGCTTTCCTTCATGGCGGCGAATCGTCCCATGTCGAGGCCGGCGCAGAAGGCCCGCCCCTCGCCGGACAACACCACCGCGCGCACTTCCTTTTCACGGCTGAGTCTGTCGGCGGTGTCCACTAAAGCCGCAAACATCGCGGCATCCAGCGCGTTCATCTTGTCCGCGCGGACCATCCGGACATCGGCGACGCCGCCCGTGATGGACACCTGGACGCGATCTTCCATGGGAGGTTTCCTTCCTAGACTTCTTCACGAACACGATGGAACGTGTTCTTGCGCTTTACAGCACCGCTTTTGTGGGGCTTTAGTCAATCAACTAATTAACCCGTCCGCACCCTCTTAAAGCAGGACCCTCCCATGTTCAATCAGCAGCTCCTCGCCGGCCGAAATATCCTCGTGACGGGAGGCGGCACCGGCCTCGGCAAATCCATGGCGGCAAAGTTTCTGCAACTGGGCGCTGAGGTTCATATCTGCGGTCGCCGCAAGAGCGTCTGCGACGAGACCGCCACCGAGCTGATGGCCGAGTTCGGCGGCAAGGTGACCAGCCACGGCGTCGATATTCGCGACAGCGCGGCGGTGGATGCGATGATCGAGGGCATCTGGGCCGACGGCCCCCTCACCGACCTCATCAACAATGCCGCCGGAAATTTCATCTCGAGAACGCAGGACCTCTCGCCGCGCGGTTTCGATGCGGTCGCCAACATCGTCATGCACGGCACGTTCTACGTGACCCACGCCGTGGGCCGCCGCTGGATCGCCGGCAAGACGCGCGGCAATGTGGTGTCGATCACCGTGACCTGGGTGCGCAATGGCAGCCCCTATGTGGTGCCCTCCGCCATGAGCAAGTCGGCGATCCATGCCATGACCATGTCGCTGGCCACCGAATGGGGTCGTTACGGCATCCGCCTCAATACTATTGCGCCGGGAGAAATCCCGACCGAGGGCATGAGCAAGCGCATCAAGCCGGGCGATGAAGCCGGCGCGCGCACCAAGGCGTGGAATCCCATGGGTCGTACCGGCACCATGGAGGAACTGCAGAACCTCGCGGTGTTCCTCATCTCCGGAGGCTGCGACTGGATCAACGGCGAGACCATCGCCATGGACGGCGCGCAGGCGCTCGCCATGGGCGGCAATTTCTATCAGCTGCGCGAATGGTCGGACGCCGACTGGGATGCAGCCAAGGCCAGCATCATGGCGCAGAACGAGAAAGACAAGGCGAAGCGCGGGTAAGCGCGCGCCGTTCTTCAACCAACGCTCCCTCATCCTGAGAGTCTGACTGGAAATGCGGTCTGGGGCGCTTTTCGACTGCTTTTGCTCGGGACAATGCCGCGTTCAACTCAGTATTTCGCTTCTCCGTCCCTCATCCTGAGGAGCCGCGCACCGCGCGGCGTCTCGAAGGATGGATGCGATCACCAACTCATGGTTCGAGACGCGCGCCAAACGGCGCGCTTCTCACCATGAGGGAGCCAGTGTCCATGGCGGTCAACGGGAACGCGCAGCGTCCCGCAACCGCTCCTCGGCGACACGTATCGCTTCCTCCTCTGATGAAACCACGGCCGACTTGATGCCGAAGGCCTTGGTCGCCAAGGCGGACTGCGCCTCGACGAGGACGCGGGTCACCGCATTCGGCTCCACCGCGATGATGGCACGGCAAAGCAGCGCAAGCGTCGCCTTGTTGCGCTTGAGCCAAAGTCCCCTTGCCCTGCGATCTTCATGCGCTTCCTCATGGTGCTGATGACTTGCCATGATCATCACGAAAGGCTGATTGCGGCCGATCAGATCGTCCATCTCGACTTCCCACTGCGACGCGCTTCCCGGCTGGATCTCATCGTGCCGGACCCACACGATCGGGAACGCAGCAACGTCGTGAATGAGAAAGGCACCGTTATCGAGGCTCATCGTCGTCTCCTGACTGTTCGTTGACCTGCATGCGGAGATAGACCCGGCGCTCCAAACCCGTTAACGACATCCGGACGTAAAATAATGAGAACCGGCCATGCTGGAGCGGTTCTGAAAAGGCATGGTGCCATGACCTCGTTCACGGAGCGCATCGACGGGCCATCGGCGATCGCCGTTTGGGGCAGCGACGAGCCCGGCGACGCATTTCGGCTCGGCACCCGCGAGCTGGATTGGCATCACCATCGCCGCGGCCAGCTGTTTTGCATCGAAAGCGGATTGATCCGCCTGCATACGAAACAGGGCTCATGGCTATTGCCGCCGCAACGCATCGGCTGGCTGCCGCCCGGGCTATCTCACAAGGTGACGCTGAGCGGCGTGCTCAGCGGATGGGGCGTGCTGCTGACCCCGGCCGCGAGCAGGACATTGCCGCCGCAGCCTTGCGTCATGGGGGTCAGCGACCTGCTGCGTGCGCTGGTGCGGCGCGCGGCAGGCTGGGCGGGCGTCGACCGGCTGACGCCGGCGCAGACCCGATTGGTCGCGGTGCTGCTCGACGAAATCCGTAGCGCGCCGCAGGAGCCGCTGCATCTGCCGATGCCCACCGAAGCCCGGACGCTGCGCATCGCCAACGCGCTGATCAGGCGACCGAACGACAACCGTACGCTACAGGAATTCGCCGCATGGGCCGGCCTGTCGGAGCGAACCGCACGCCGCATCTTCATGGCCGACACCGGCATGAGTTTTGCCCAATGGCGGCAGCAGGCGCGATTGACGCTGGCGCTGGAGCGCCTCGCCCGCAACGAGCCGGTGGCCGACGTCGCCGAACGGCTCGGCTATGCAACACCGAGCAATTTTATCGCGATGTTCCGTCGCGTCTTTGGCGCACCACCGGCGCGGTATTTTTCGAGACAGCGGGCGACGAGCCGTCGCGTGGGCTAGGTGACGGAGTTTGAGGCACGACGAGCGCCTTGTTACACAAGGTCGCGTCTGCTCATCGCACCGCAGCACCTTTCTTGTCTTGTCAGTTTTCATCGACGCCCTCACACTCCCGGCAATTAAAAAGTCGGAGGGAGGGAGACCATGTCCGTTGCGGAAGCGGCTACGCTGGCCGATGTCATTCGCATTCAGGCCAAGACACGCGGAGACTCGACCGCGCTGGTATTCGAAGGGCGCGAGACCAGTTACGCCGAACTCGATCGCCGCGCCAACCAGGTCGCCAACGGCCTGGCTGCACTGGGCGTCAAGCCGGACGAGCGCATCGCCTATCTCGGCAAGAACAGCGATCTCTTTATCGAACTGCTGCTCGGCGCCGTGAAAGCCAAAGTCGTCACGGCCCCTGTCAACTGGCGCCTGGCCGGCCCGGAGATCGCTTTCATCGTCGATGACGCCAGGGCAGCGGTGCTGTTCGTTGGACCGGAATTTATCGACCTTGTGCGCGGCCTCAAGGATCGGCTTCCGCATGTCCGCACGATCATGACCATGGAAAGCGGCGCACCGGAATGGAGAGATTTCACGGCCTGGCGCGACGCGCAAAGCGACAGCGATCCAAATATCCCGACCACCAAGAACGACGTCTCGATCCAGCTCTACACATCCGGCACCACGGGAAACCCTAAAGGCGCGATGCTGTCGCATCAGAATTTCCTGTCGCTGCTGCGTATCGGCGGCACCGACCAGAATCCGGACTGGAACGTCTGGACGGACACCGACGTCTCGCTGGTGGCGATGCCGATATTCCATATCGGCGGTGTGGGCTGGGCGGTGTTCGGGCTCTACAACGGGGCAAAGAGCGTGATCGCGCGTGAGTTCGATCCGAACAAGGTGCTCGACTTCTTCCGCGACTACGGCATCAGCAAATTGTTCCTGGTGCCGGCGGCAATGCAGTTCATCGTGCGGCAGCCACGGGCGCGCGAGATGAATTTCTCGCAGCTCAAATACATCATGTATGGCGCCTCGCCGATCCCTGCTGCACTTCTAAGGGAATGTATCGCGGTGTTCGGCTGCGGCTTCGTGCAAATGTATGGCATGACCGAAACCACCGGCACCATTGTCGTGCTGGCGCCGGAGGATCACGTCGAGGGGCGCGACTGCATGCGCTCCGCCGGCAAGGCACTGCCGGGTATCGAGATCGCCATTCTCGATCCCGACGGCAAGGAGCTGCCCGTGGGAGAAGTCGGCGAAATCGCGACGCGTTCGGCATCGAACATGATCGGTTACTGGAATCTACCCGACGCCACCGCGCGCACGCTCGACCGCAACAACTGGCTGCGCACCGGCGATGCCGGCTATCTCGACCAGGATGGCTTCCTCTACATTCACGACCGCATCAAGGACATGATCATTTCCGGCGGCGAAAACATCTATCCCGCCGAAGTCGAGAGCGCGATCTGCGATCATCCGGATGTCGCCGAAGTCGCCGTGGTCGGCGTACCCGACGATACATGGGGTGAAGCGGTGAAAGCCGTGGTGGCGCTGAAGCCGGGCAAGGAGATCAACGCAGTCGATATCATTGCCTTCGCCCGTCAACGCATCGCTGCCTTCAAGACGCCAAAGACGGTGGATTTCATCCAGGCGCTGCCACGCAATGCATCGGGAAAAATCCTGCGGCGGCAATTACGGGAGCCGTATTGGGCCGGCAAGGATCGGCAGGTGAATTAACGGCCGGCATCCGCCGGTCGTCATCCCGGGGCGCGCCTAGCGCGAACCCGGGATCCCATCATGAGACTTACCGCACGAGATTCCGGGGGCGCGCTAGGCGCGCCCCGGAATGACGAATTTGATCGCAGGACCAACCATGCTCACCATGCCACCGCTTCAATATGCCGACCTTCCCGGCCTCCGCATGGGTTATTACGACGCCGGGCCGACGTCCGACACGCCGCCGATGATCCTCTGCCACGGCTGGCCTGAACTCGCCTTCTCCTGGCGTCACCAGATCAAGGCCCTCAGCGAAGCCGGCATCCGCGTCATCGCACCGGACCAGCGCGGCTATGGTGCGACCGACAAGCCGGCGGCCGTCGAGGACTACAGTATCGAGCATCTCACGGGCGATCTCGTCGCCCTGCTCGATCATCTGAAGATCGACAACGCAATCTTCGTCGGTCATGACTGGGGTGGTTTCGTCGTCTGGCAGATGCCGCTGCGGCATCCCGAGCGTGTCGCCGGCGTCGTCGGCATCAACACGCCGCATACGGACCGCGCGCCGATCGATCCGATCTCGATCTATCGCAAGCGGTTCGGCGACAGCATGTATATCGTCCAGTTTCAGGACCCCGCGCGCAGGCCTGACGGCATCTTCGCCAATGATGTCCGCCGCACCTTCGACTTCTTCATGCGAAAGCCGCCGCAACGCGCCTCCGGCTTCGATGCATTTTCGGGGAATGAAGAGCCGACCGCCGGTATCGGCGCCGCGCCGAAAACCAATCTCGCGCTGCCCGACATGGTCGCAGCCTATGATCCGGCGCGCGACCATCGCGAACATATCCTCTCCAAAGACGAGATGAAGGTGTTCGTGGATGCCTTCACGGCGTCAGGCTTCACCGGCGGCATCAACTGGTATCGCAATATCAGCGCCAATTGGCGGCGGGCCGACGGCCTCGATCACACCGTACGCGTGCCTTCGCTGATGATCATGGCCGAGAACGACGCGGTGCTACCGCCTTCCGCTGCCGACAGCATGGACAAGATCGTTCCCGATCTCGAAAAGTATCTCGTGAAGGGCAGCGGACACTGGACGCAACAGGAAAAGCCAGACGAGGTCAGCGCCAAACTGATCGAGTGGCAACGCCGACGGTTCGGGTGATCGATCGCAACTTATCCACGCACTCCCTCTCATCCTGAGAGTCTGACTTATAAAGCGGTCTGGGGCGCTTTTCGACTGCTTCTGCTAGGGACGATACCGCGTTCAACTCAGTATCTATCTCACTTCTCCGTCCCTCATCCTGAGGAGCCGCGTAGCGGCGTCTCGAAGGATGGGCCGAAGAGCGCCGAGCCAAGCCATCTCATGGTTCGAGACGCGCGCAAGGGCGCGCTCCTCACCATGAGGGCTTCGTACAGGCGCGCGGCGTCGGGACGACAACCATCTGCACGACGTCACGCCAATTGGGACAATGGAACACTGGCCTTTGTTCGTCACAATCACTGTCACAATCGCCGAAAACACTGTCACAAAAGGCTCTGCGACAACATATCATTAAGTCCCGCGACGATTTGATCGCTCAAGCGGGTGCTTGTAACTTTTTCATTGAGGCTATCCATGTCATACAGATGACATGAACCAGCACGTCCGTCTCCTCCGCGAACAGATCGAAGTCCCGTACCAGCCGCCGCGCATCGCGCGGGCGAACGGGATCGATATTTGTTACGACATCTTCGGCTACAGCGACGCGGAACCCATGGTGATGATCATGGGTCTCGGCGCGCAGCTGATCCATTGGGACGACGATTTCTGCCGCGAACTCGCCGGTCGCGGTTTTCGCGTGATCCGTTTTGACAACCGCGACATCGGCTTGTCATCGAAAATGACGGGCGGCAAGAAGTTCTCCCTCTATGAACTGGCGAAGCTGCGCTTCCTCAACATTCCCCTCGCCGCACCGTACAAGCTGTCCGACATGGCGGCCGATACCGTGGCACTTCTTGACGTCTTACATATCCGCAAAGCGCATGTGGTCGGCGCGTCCATGGGCGGCATGATCGCGCAGGAGATGGCGATCAGCTATCCTGAGCGTCTGCGCTCGCTGACCTCGATCATGTCCACCACCGGCGATCCGCGCCTGCCGCAACCGAGCCGTCAGGTGACGCTGAAACTGCTGCAGCGGCAGCCGGACGGCTATGAGGCCTTCATCGAGCGTTTCAAGCAGACCTGGCTGTTCCTGCGCGTCGGCAGCTTCCCGGATGACGAGGCACGCGACCTCGACCGGGCCGAACGCACTTATGCCCGCGGCCTCAACCCGGAAGGCGTCGGTCGCCAGCTACGCGCCATTCTCGCTTCGGGCAGCCGCAGGGAGCGCCTCGCCCAGGTGACGGCACCGACGCTGGTCATCCATGGCAAAGTCGATCCCCTGGTACACCCGGCCGCCGGCCGCGACACCGCCGCGTCGATCCCGGGCGCCAAACTGATGTTGATCGACCGCATGGGCCATGCACTGCCGATCTCCATGTGGGGCACGGTGATCGATGCCATCTCGCGCCATGCACATGATGCGAGCCTGCAGATGCGTACACCGCCGCTGCGGCAGCATGCGGCCGAGATGCGGCGGACGGGCTGAACCGTCTATTTCTTGTCCTTCGCTGCGCCGCCGAGCCCGGCCATGTTCGCGAACATGTCCTGAAAACGCTCGCCAACCTTCGGGTCAAACGAGAACCAGCTCTGCATGATCGCCTCCGGAGAATACTTGTCCATATTCTCCGTCATCTTTCTCTGCATCTGATCCATCATCGCCGCCTGCATCGGCTGCACATCGGGCAACCCGAGAAATTCGCGTGCCTCAAGCGGCGTGCAGTCCACGGTGACGGTTACCTTCATTGCCAATCCCCCTCATCCGGTCTGCAAATCAATGCGAGCGGACAGTATCGCCGCGGTCGCCGCCGCGATGCAAGCGATGCGCGGTGCAGGGACCCGGCCTCGCAATATCCGGCCGGCGCGGATCCGACCCAAGCTGCAGCTCCAAACGAACAGGGCCCCGCGAACGGGGCCCTCGACGTATGCGACAGGCATTGCGAGGCATCGGCAACAGACCCCCGCAACACACCGCCGCGAACCGATTTTCGCAGCTGATCCGACCCTGCTCGGCAAGGCCGAACGCGCCGATCAATCCTCAGCAGGCTCCGCGTCGTCGCCGTCATCGCTTTCCGGCTTGCCTGCGAGAATCTGCTCGGCGATCAGGCCGGAATTCTGCCGGATCGCCGCTTCGATCTTGGCGGTCATGTCCGGATTGGCGCGCAGAAACGCTTTCGAATTCTCGCGCCCCTGACCGAGACGCTGGCTGTCATAGGAGAACCAGGCGCCTGACTTCTCGACGATGCCGGCCTTGACGCCGAGATCGAGAATCTCGCCCATCTTGGAGACGCCTTCGCCATACATGATGTCGAATTCGACCTGCTTGAACGGCGGAGCCAGCTTGTTCTTGACCACCTTCACGCGGGTCGAGTTGCCGACCACCTCATCGCGCTCCTTGATCGCACCGATACGGCGGATGTCGAGGCGGACCGAGGCGTAGAACTTCAGCGCATTGCCGCCGGTGGTGGTTTCCGGCGAGCCGTACATCACACCGATCTTCATGCGGATCTGGTTGATGAAGATCACCATCGTGTTGGACTTGTTGATCGAGGCGGTCAGCTTGCGCAGCGCCTGGCTCATCAACCGCGCCTGCAGGCCCGGCAGCGCATCGCCCATTTCGCCTTCGAGTTCTGCCCGCGGCACCAGCGCAGCCACCGAGTCGATGATCAGCACGTCCACTGCGCCCGAGCGCACCAGCGTGTCGGCGATTTCCAGCGCCTGCTCGCCATGGTCGGGCTGCGAGATCAGGAGCTCGTCGACATTGACGCCGAGTTTGCGGGCATAGACCGGATCGAGCGCATGTTCGGCGTCCACGAAAGCGCAGATGCCGCCCTTCTTCTGCGCCTCGGCGACGCAATGCAGCGCCAGCGTGGTCTTGCCCGAAGATTCCGGCCCGTAGATCTCGATGATACGTCCCCGCGGCAGGCCGCCGACACCAAGCGCAATGTCCAGGCCGAGGGAGCCCGAGGACACCACCTCGATATCCATCGAGCGGTCGTTCTTGCCGAGCTTCATCACCGAGCCTTTGCCAAACTGGCGCTCGATCTGGGAGAGCGCAGCCGACAGGGCTTTGGACTTGTCCATGGAGGATCCTTCAACGATACGCAAGGCAGTCGGATTGGCGGCCATTGATCTAGCTCCTTATGAAGGGATTCGCGACAGGGACAAACGGAACGGCAGTGCCGCTCGATTGATTCAATGTACCCTATCTGTTCTATGTTCGCAATATGTTCTTGATGAAATCTGGGTACTGGCCGCCCATAATTTGCGGACTTGTCCGGATTGGGCTCGCAGCCCCAGGATCAGGATTTCAGACTTCGGCGGCCGCAGCGGGCAGCGGCAGCTTCGCCAGCTCCGGCGAAATCCCGATCGCATAGACTTCGGCGACCCCAGCCTTGCGCAGACGCTTCAGCTCGGCCACTGCGTGGTCAAGGGTTTCGACGGTACCGTAAAACACCTTCTCCGTCGGCTTATACGGCGTTCCGTAGATGCTGTAGGCCATGGGCGGAAAGCGTCCGGTCGATCTGCTGCTATCAGCCAGTCGTATAGCGGCCCGCAGCGATTTGTCTATCAAAATAGACAACTCCACAAGGAGTTGGGCTGCGGCGCATTCACGCGATCCGATGACCAGCGCAGCGGTTCCGGGCGAAGCCTTTCATTTCCAATGACGCCGGATACGATCTGACGGCATCGTCCCCATTCACCGCTCATCGCCTCAGGACACCCGCATGGACGCCACCACCCGCATCCGCGACAGTTTTGCCAAGCAAGGCCTGATGACCACGCTCGGCGCATCGCTCGGCAACATTGCGCCGGGCGCAGTGGAGATCGTGATGATCCCCTCGCCCGCCATTTCGCAGCAACATGGCTTCGTCCATGCGGGTGCTGTCAGCGCAATCGCCGACAGCGCCGCGGGCTATTCGGCCCTCAGCCTGATGCCCGAAGGCACGGGCGTGCTGACAACCGAATTCAAGATCAATCTGGTCGCGCCGGCCGTGGGCGAGCGTATTGTCGCGCGCGGGCGCGTGGTGAAGCCCGGGCGCACGCTGACGCTCACGCAGTCCGAGGTCTTCGCCATCGGCAATGGTCAGGAGAAGCTGATCGCCCTCCTCACCGCCACGATGATGACCCTCAGGGATCGCGACGGCATCAGCGATTGACACCTGCGCGAGGCGGCTCAGCGCGCGAGTTGGCTCACCAGATCGCAGCTTGCGATGCGATTGACGTCGGCAAGACGTCGCTCGACAGGCGCGGCGAGATCGATGGTCTTGAGCAGTTCGGTCAGTTGCCGGTGCGCGCGTTCAGCGTCCGCAGCCGGCAGCGGCGCTTCGTCATAGGCATCGATATAGGGCGCGACGAGATGGTGCAGCAGCTGACAGAGCGCGCTGTGCTCGGGCGCACGGCTGCTGAGATCGGCGAGCTTTTGCTGGAAGGAACGGAAGCTGTGCAGGCCGTGGTGCTGCTGTTCGAACCATGTGCTGAGATCGTTCATCATAGCCTCTTCAGATTTGTGAAGAAGCTGCGAGCTTTTACACGATCCCGCGCGGAAAGGCCAGCATGTGCCCGGCTAACGCGGTCCGGCGATGATCACCGCAGCGCCGATCAAGCAGATCGCCGCCCCCACAATATCCCAGCGATCCGGACGAAAGCCCTCGGCGAGCCAGAGCCACAACACCGACATCGCAATATAGATACCGCCATAGGTGGCATAGGCTCGGCCCGCAGCTTCGCTTTCGACCAACGTCAGAAGCCACGCGAACACGAGCAACGACGCAACGCCTGGCACCAGTATCCACGCGGACTTGCCGAGCCGCAGCCAGGCCCAAAAGGCGAAGCAGCCAACGATTTCGGCTAGAGCAGCGCCGATGAAAACCGAAGCCGTTCGCATAGGTCCTGCTTGTTGCCTGTCGTTTGTTTCAATGCGCATGACATAGCGGCCGATGGCCGGCAAAGGCAACCGACCTTATCCGCTCTTCGTTGCACGCCGCAGCACAAACAGATGCGATACAAGAAGCGTTACCGACACGACCGCTACGCCGATGTCAGCACCGTGCACGCGATGGGGCATCCAGGTCGTCGCGGCCCAGATTATCGCGCGGATCCCGAGCGCGAGGGCAATCAGCGCCCACAGGCCTATTGGTTTCGGCGCGAACCATGTTGGCTTGCCGTCGAAGCCCCACTGCATCGCGATACGGTGCCGCGCGATCCGCGGCGCAGAATAGAGACTGCTCGCGATCATCATGATGGACGCCAACCAGAATATATAGTCCGCCATCATCGTTCCCCCGCCAGACCGGCCTCAGCCTCAGGGCCAAGCTGATGATCGCCACATGCGATCGGCGTGTTCCACAACAGGCACCACACGGGACATCGCTCAAAAAAACCGTATATTCGCCGCAAATTTTGCACGATTTTTGTCGACGCGCGGAACGACTTGGGTTAGCGGTACCATTGTCCTACGGCAACCCAGATGCTGGCGAACAACGCGACGCGTCGCAGACGTGGTGATCTCCATTGCCGCTCTTCTATTTTCACATCATCTCCGAGGATACCTTTCTCGACGAGGAGGGCACCAGCTTCGAGTCCGAGCAGGATGCGATGAAGCATGCGCGCGAACTCGCCGCGGAACTGGTCCGAAGCACGGGCGTCGTGAAGGGCGCGATCGTCGTGGAGAACGACGACGCTGGCGGCATGTTCGAAGTGCCACTCTCCTCGTGGAACAATTGATCACCGGCGCCCGCGTCACGCGGTAGCACAGGCCCGGTACACCCCTTCCCGAGAGGATCTATTGCGCAGCGCTGCCTGTCTTGGTGCGCGACTGCTTGGCCGGGGCAGCAGCCTTCGGCGCATCGCTGCGGACATTGCCCCAAGGATCGACCGAGCCCTTGTTATCGGGAATCTGCTTCAGGGAGTCGCGATAGGCCTTTTGCCGGATCGCGTCCTGCTCCTTCTCCTCCGGAGTCATGGTTTTCACCTCCGGCATCAGATTCATCATCTGCGCCGAGGCGGGTCCGGTCAGTAGCGCGAGCATCAGGGCGACGCTGAGCAGTCTCATGATTAAAGGCTCCCTCCAATACGGAGCTCTTATACCATCGGTCTCTCATGCGCGCCAACCGCTCGCCGGCAACACAGCCCCACCCGCCCTGCACGGGCGGACATGTCCGGACATCGAGACGCGGAGACATCCGACCTGTCACGCGACTACTTGCCCAGAATCTTCTCGGCCGCGGTGACGATGCTGACGCCCGGATTGGTGGCGCAATAGGCGCCGAACTTCTTGGCGTTTTCTACGAACACATCTGTATCGATCAGCGCATCGTCGGAGTCGCCCTTGTACCAGCCATCGATCCAGGTCAGCACCATCTGGATCTCGTCGGGCTTGGATTCGACGAACTGCTTGCACGACATGGTGGCGAGATCGATGGTCACGGCCCTGGCAGGCATGCTGACAAATACGATCATGGACGCAAGCAATACGCGGGCAGTCTTCATCGCGATCCCCTCCCCGGGAAAACGAACGCCAGCGGCCTGCGATTGCGGGCACTGCACACGGCATTCGCTGCCGACGCTAGCATCGCCCGGCCCGGCACGATCTGAAGTTTCCCTGAAACTTTGCCGGTAATTGTCTGCCAGACCTTCAGGAAGTGTAAACGGAGGGGTCCGGATCTCTGCGATCGGCTTCAACGACTGGCAAGGCGATGTAGCTATATGTCTCGTATGGAGACGACACGGGGCAACGGGCCATGATCGAGCGACGGCGACATCCGCGCCAGCGGGTTCTGAAACGGGGTGTACTGACGTTCAACGGCGGCGGCGGCATCGATTGCACCGTCCGCAACATGTCGGCCTCCGGTGCACGTGTCGAGGTGGCGAGCCCGATCGGCGTTCCCCAACACTTTCATCTCGTGATTGAGGCGGATCAGTTCATCCGCCGTGGCCGGCCGGTCTGGAGCAGCGAACGCCAGATCGGAATCGCCTTCGACTAGCGTATGATCCCGAAAAGCGGCAACCGGTTTCGGACGGAGATCATGCTCCGATAAAAACGCTAGTAGCGCCTACCGCTGTTATAGCCACCGCCGTAGCCGCCACCGCGGCTGTAACCACCGCCATATCCGCCGCCATAGAAGCGCGGAGGCGGTGCATAATAGACGGTCGGCGGACGCCGCACCACGATCTCCTCTTCCTCGATGACCTCCCCGCGGCGGCGTGGCGGGGAGCGGTCGGCACGCTTCTTCGTTCTATCGGCCTGGGCGGGCTTCTCGGCCTTCTTGGAGGCGGCAGCGGGCGGGGCATTGCATGGACAGGTCGGCGCGGAGACCGGCGTCGCCAGTGCCGCGACATTAGTCAGCGCGGCGGCAGCCGGCGTCGGGACCGGCTTGTTACGCACACGCGCCATCAGGTTTCGCGCCGTCTCCGCCTGTTCGCTATCGGGAAACTTGACGAGGAAGGCTTCATAAGAAGCCACCGTGTTGGTGATCACAGCGATATTCCAGGCGACCATCCGATAGTGGCGGTCGAGCCAGTCCCGCGCCTCCGGTCCGAAAGGCGGCGCAGCATAGAGGCTGACGAAGGCTTCATAGGCTTCCACCGAACCGTCGAACACGATCATGTCGTGCGCTTCCCGGATCGGCTTGCCTGTCAATTCCTTCTTCCACTCCTCCGCCGAGCGCTTCCTGACAGCAGCCCGGGCATCGTCGGCAGCGGTGCCACTGCGGGCCGCGACCTCGACGCCCGCCTTCGTTTCCGGCCCAGCATCGCTGGCTGGCGGCTTGATGTCCGCGCCGGCGCCGAAGAAGCGGAAATCATTCACCAGCGACGAACTCTCCCATGGGGTCTGCCGCCCTTCGGTCGCCAGATTCACCGCGAGCCGTACCTTCTTGAACGCTTCCTCGATGGGAATGCCTGGCTCACGGCCCGCTTTCAGCAACGCCGTCGTATAGGGGCTGTTGGCGCCGGTTCCATCCTCGGCTTCGGCGCCGGGCGCGGTGGAGAACGACAGCAGCGTGCCGGGAGCCCCGAATTTCACGTCCACATGAGCCAAACCGCGCGGCGCCTTGCTGATGGCAGGGAACGGATTGTTGCGGCAGGCATCGAGCAGGATGATGCGGCTCTTGCTCGGCAATGCGTTCAGCGTATTGAGGATGTCGTTGAGGCGCACGCCCTGCAGCGTGACATCGATCTCGCGTTTGGGATCGATATCCACCGGCATCAGAAAATTCTCGCCATCGACCTGAACGCCATGGCCGGCATAGAACACCAGCGACGTGGTGTCCGCCCCCTTGGCGGCGACGGTGGCAGCGAATTCGCTGATCTTCGCGCGCAGATCGTTCTGCGACAGGTCGGAGGCCGACTGCACTTCGAAGCCGGCATCGGTCAGCATCGCCGCCATCGCCCTGGCGTCGTTGGCGGGGTTCGGCAACGGCGTCACCGCCTTGTAGGCGGATTGCCCGATCACAAGCGCCACCCGGCTTTCCGCGAAAGCCGCAGAACCGCCGAACAGCACGGCAGCGGCGATGAGCGCGTGGCGAACGACAAGACCCATCATCGAACGACCTCCCGGCCGGGCTGCGTGACGGATCAGCCCCGCCCGACTGCAAGTGACATCAGGCAGCGTCTTCGCCAGCAATGCGACAGGCTGCCACGACTTGCATTTGGTCGCGATTGGGATCGGGACGGTTCATGGCGAACCGCCCACGGCCAGGACGGGTTATTTCTTCTTGGCGGCTGCGGCCGGCGCCGGTGTCTGAGCCGGCGCAACGCCGCCCCACGGATCGTATTTCTGTTTGGCGTCGGGGATCCGCTCCAGCGCAGCCTTGTAGGCCTTTTCGTCGGGCTTAGGCTTTTCGGGCGGGTTGGCATGCGGGCTTTTTTCTTCGCCGCCACCGCGCCGTTGTGCCGATGCCGGCGTCGCAACCGAGGTCGCAATCAGGGCCAGGGCAGTTGCTGCCAGAACGAGTGCTTTCATGAGAGATCCTCCATGTCCTTGATAGCGCGGCGCCCACGTCATTTTCCAGCCCCCCCGGTCAGCCGCGTTGCGCCCCTCGCGCCTTTGCATGGCTTGCTACCCTTGAAATCACGACATTTTTCGGGACGGATTGGTGAACAAGGGGTTTGTGAAACAGCTTGCATTGCGTGCCGGCGAAAACCAGATCTTGGCATGTTTGGTCTATCGTCCCTCTCTCGAGGGGAAACGGACGTGGTCGATCTCACCGATTTCATGGCTGGTCGCAGCGAGGGAGCGGAGGTGCAGGCGCACTCGCCCACGGCCCCGTTGGCTGCGCCGGCGAAACTGACAGCGATCCCGGTCGATGCCTGGCGCGCGCTGCAGGCACGCGCCATCGAGCCCAATGGCTATTACCTCGCCGATTGGGAACTGGCGGTGAGCGGCTCGGCGGAAGGCCTGACCGATGTCTCGGCGCTGACGGCCTGGAGCGACGGCAACCTGATCGGCCTGCTCCCCGTGGTCTCTCTCCGCCGCGCCCATCGGTTGCCGCTGCCGGTGCTGGTCAATGCCGATGCCTATGGCACGCTCTCGACGCCGCTGTTCGACCGTCATGCAGCGCATGAAGCAGCAACCACCCTGTTCGCCCAGGCCCGCCAGAGCGGCGCCCGCGCGATCGTTCTTCACAATATCTCGCTGGAAGGCCCGGCGATGGCGGCAATGCGCGATGTGCTGGCCGAAGAAGGCATATCGCTGCGCATCATCGCCTCCCATGTCCGCGCCGGTCTCGATGCGACCCAGGATGCCGAACAGGCGCTACGCGACGGGCTGGGGGCCAAAAAGCTGAAGGAGCTGCGCCGCCAGCGTAATCGCCTCGCCGAACATGGCGCGGTCACGTTCCATGTCGCCCATACGCCGGCCGAAATCGCCGCTGCGCTGGATATGTTTCTCGTCCTGGAAGCCAGCGGCTGGAAGGGCAAACGTGGCACCGCGCTGCAGCAGCGGGCCGGAGACAAAGCCTTCATCCGCCGGGCTACCGATGCCCTCGCCGCCCGCGGCCAGTGCGAGATCGTAACACTGAAGGTCGGCAACGCCCCGGTGGCGTCGGGCGTCATGATCCGTCACCTCGATCGCGCCTACTATTTCAAAATCGGGATCGACGAGCGTTTTGCAAAATTCTCGCCGGGCGTTCAGCTCACACTCGACGTGACTCGACATCTATGTGCCGACCCCGCCATTGCTTCCGCGGATTCCACGGCCGCGCCGGGGCATCCGATGATCGATCCGATCTGGCGCGAACGTCTCGCGATCGGTGATGTGGTGCTGCCCTTGCACAGGAACGATCCAGTGGCGGCGCTAACCTACACAGCGCTGTTGTTGCGGCATCGCGCGCGCGAACAGGCGAAACAGATCGTGCGTCGCCTGCGCGGACGCTAGCTGCTATTCCGCCGCCTCCGCATTGATCTCTGCGGAAATCTGCCGGATCGCCCGTGCGAGCTTGTCCGGATCCTGCGCGCCCGACACCGCATACTTCTGAGCAAACACATAAGTCGGCACGCCGGAAATGCCTTTGTCGGACGCTTCCTTCGCCTGTGCGGAGATGCGCTCGACATCCTCGTCCGTCGCCAGACGGCGGCGGACATCGTCGGCATCGAGCCCGATATCGGCTGCGGCCTGAACCAGCGTCTCGGTCTGGGTGAGATCTCCGCCATCGCGGAAATACAATTCCATCAGCTTCTGCTTCATCTCGGCCGATTTGCCGATCGCATCCGCCCACAGGATCAGACGATGGCAATCCGTGGTGTTGGGCTGGCGTTTCACCGAATCCGGCTTGTAGCTCAGCCCCTCCTCGTCCGCCGCGGCGACGACGCGTTGGGCAATGCCCTTATAGGCGTCCACCGAACCGAACTTGGTCTCGAGATAGGTGGAGCGGTCGATGCCCTCGGGCGGGATCCAGGGATTGAGGAAGAACGGACGCCAGTTCACATGAACGGGAATATCGGACGCCAGCGCCATCGCATTCTCGATGCGGCGCTTGCCGATATAGCACCACGGGCAGACCACGTCGGAGACGATATCGATCTGAAGCGGCTTGATGGCGCTCATAGCGTCCTCCCTGCGGTCTTGGTTGACCACAAATAGGCTGCATAGGTCCATGCGGCAAGGCCGGGAGCCCCGCTCCTACACCGCGCCGGCCAACTCCCGCAATTTTTGCGTGGTCGCGGCATCGGCTGGGAAAAACGTTTCGATGGCGATCTCGGCGAGCGTGATATCCAGTGGCGTACCGAACGTCATGGTGGTGGACATGAAGCTCAGCACATCGTCGCCATGCTTCATTCGAAATGGCACCACGACACTGTCCGCGGCGATCGGCGCCGAGCGCGATGGCACCGGATAGGCCTTCAGCTCCTGATAGAGCTTGATCAGTTCGGGATCGGCCGTCGTCTCGCATTGCCTGTGCAACCGCTCGAGCAGATGCGCGCACCACTCGCCGAGATTGATCGTGCGTGCCGCGAGCCCCTGCGGATGGAAACTCAGCCGCAGCACATTGAGCGGCGGGGCCAGTAGTTCAGCGGGGATGCCGGTGAGCAGCGGCATCACCATGGCATTGGCTGAAACCAGATTCCAGTGCCGGTCCACAGCCAGCGCCGGGTGCGGCTCATGGGCTTTGAGTACCATATCGATAGCCTGCCGTGCGGATGCGAGCGCCGGATCGTCCAGCTTGCGTTGCGGGAAGGCAGGTGCAAAGCCGGCAGCGACCAGCAGCACATTGCGCTCCCGCAGCGGTACATCCAATCGTTCGGCAAGGCGCAGCACCATGTCACGCGACGGCGCTGCACGGCCGGTTTCGACGAAACTGAGATGGCGCGTGGAAATCTCCGCATCGCCGGCAAGATCGAGCTGGCTGAGACGGCGGCGCTGACGCCATTCGCGCAAGTGGTCGCCGATGGCCATGGGACGGCTGGGAGCCGGAGTTGCAAGCTGTGTGGTCATGGCAAAAAGCTAACATGCAGCTTTTCGTGCTTCCATGACCTGCGAGGTAATCGATTTGCCTCCACGGGGCGGACATCTTCGGGACGTCGCAACCGATCACCTGAGGAGAACGACCATGATCAACCCGTCCCTGCTGCTCCGCCGCGCCATCCAGATCGACGCCGTCGTCAGCGGCGCCATGGCCCTGCTGCTGACTTTCGCCGCCGGCATGCTGGCGCCGCTGCTGCAACTGCCCGAGGCTTTGCTGCTGGAATCCGGCCTGTTCCTGATCGCCTATGTGGCACTGATCGGCTGGCTCGGACTGCGGGCCACCATGCCGAGGCTGCTGGTGCTGGCCGTCATCATCGGCAATGCCGCCTGGACGCTCGGCAGCATCGGACTGCTGTTCTCCGGTGCGGTGAGTCCGAACCTGCTCGGCCAGCTGTTCATCGCGGCGCAGGCGATTGCGGTGGGAGTCTTCGCGGAACTGCAGTTCGTGGGATTGCGCAAGAGCAGCACCGCGCAGGTGGCGTGAGCGGGAAGCGATAGACACAGGACGATCTCTTGCTCTCTTCCCGTGCAAACCGCGGGAAGAGATTAAGATCGCCTCGCTGCGAACGGATCTACAGCCCATGCCTCGCCGTCCCTGAGCCACGGGCGACTGAGTTCGATCCACGCCGCAAGGGGCAGCAATCTAAGACCATATGGTTCGGCCCAGCCTTGCGATTCCGAAACGAATGCCGCGCCATCATCCGGACGGCGCGTCACCTGCACCACATGAGTGATGCCGCGCGGGCGGGGATGGTTTGCCGCCCACGCCCCGCCACCCTGGCGCAACCCGATCAACGCGAATCTCGGAAGGCTTTGCACGGTGATCTCGTCGCCACCGAGGATCAAACCAGATCGCGTCTGAATGACATCGATCATACGGTCAGACCATGTGCGGATGCTGGCACGCTCATCAGCGTTAAAAATCTCACGCTGCGTCACCTCGTTCACCGCGTCCATTGCCGATGTGATCAGGAGGGCAGCCCAGCCGGAACAATCAATGACGGGGTTCGCGAATGACAGCCCCTCAGCTTTGATGGCGCCTTGGTAGCCGACACGTCCGGTGTATTTCTCAACCAGAGTCCACATCGCGGAAGCGATGATCGTTTCGTCGGCGAATTGTCTCACGCAGCCATCTCCCGCTAGGGCGCTCTCCTTCACCTTTCTGAGCTAAGGAGAGGTCGAGCAGCATAGCAAGGCGAGCCGATTGGATAGGAGGACCCGACCGGTCTCATAATTCTCCGCATCCGCGCGCAACTTCTCCCCGGTGGGCGCGATACAAAGAGCCTTACGCCTTCTTTGCCTTAGCTTTCTTCGCTTTGGCCTTCTTGCCAACGGTCCTTTTTCCGGCCTTGGCCGTCTTAGTCACCTGCGCCGTCTTCTTCAGCGCCTTCTTGGCGTCAGCCTTCTTCGCCTTCGCCTTGTCCTTCTTGCGCTTGGCTTTCTCGGCCTGCTTGGCTTCCTTGCGCTCGGCCTTTTCCTTGGCCTTCGCCTTCTCGGCACGGAGCTTGGCGCGTTTCTTCTTGCGCTTCGCCTCGCAGCCGTCGCATTTGCAGCCGATCGGCTTCAGATATTCTTTGAAATACTCGGTGCCGTAGTCGTAGCTGATCTCCTCGCCCGGCTCGATCTTCTTGATCGAGCGGATGATGATCTTCTTCTTCGCCGGGTTGACGTCCGACTCGGCGTTAGGCTTGCAGGAATGATTGATGTAGCGCGCGACGTTCTTTCGGATCGAGCCATCCACGGTCCAGCGCTTGCTGATCTGGAACAGATATTTGTTCTCGATCGCATCGTGCTTCTCGTTCTTCGAATCCAGCAGCGGACCGAAATAGCGGATGATCTTCACGCCCTTCTTGATCGGCTGGGTGGCGAACAGGCCGAGACCTGTTTTCGAGCGACCGATGCGATAGGGCTTGTTGACGAGGGAAGCTGGCATGAGGCAGGAACTGGCACGACTGAAGGACTGATCTCATCTTCTAGATCGATTCCGCTCCCCGTGCCAGCGGCGCACCGGCCACAGGCTGCGCATATTCGCAGCGTCATGCGCGATCCACGCATCGGCTTGCAGAGGTTCCGAACGCTATTGTGGCGGCCGCAAACCGGTTTTCAGCGCCTCGACGAACAGCACTTCCGCATCAGGCCTGCCCGGCAGGCGATCGAGCATGTAATCAAGCCGCCCAGCCAGCACGAGCATGGCGAAGCCATGGGCCAACGACCAGGTGCGCGCGATCTGTGCCGCCTGCTCCATTGACAGGGCATCGGTTGCAATATCGCCGGAATGCGCGATGCCCACGACCTGGGCAAGGCCTGCAAAGGAGATATTGCTCGCTTCCTTGAGTGCCGGGCGGTTCATGTCGAGCCGTTCGGTGCGAAACATCAGCTGATACATGCCGGGCTGTGCACGCGCATAGGCAAGATAGGCCCGCGCCCGGGCCAGCGCTCTTTCAACCGGCGTAGCGCCGGTGGCGCTGGCCGCCGTGAGCGCCGCGTTGAAATTTCGAAAACCGACCGCGGCGAGTTCGCTGAGCAGGCCCGTCAGATCGCCGAAGTGATGGGTCGGCGCTGCATGTGAAACACCGGCTTCGCGGGCGACCGCGCGGAGCGTCAGCCCAGGCAGCGAATCCCGCTCCAACACGGTTTGCGCGGCTTTCAGCAGCGCGTCGTGTAAGTCGCCGTGATGATAGGGAGATTCCGCTCCGGACGACTTTTGGGGCGATTTTCCAGCTTGCGGCTTCCCAGTGGCAGGCTTGCGGCGGACCTGTGGCGGCCGCCGCACGGCCCTGATGCGAGATGTCTTTGCCATGACCGTTTATAGGCGGTCATTTTGACAGTGTAAAGATTTTGCTTGACGCTTCGGGATTGCGGGCCTAAACGCATCTTTACGTCGTAAAGATATCGCCGGCAAAGCCGATCGGAAAATCCGATGACCGCCTTTCTCATCCTTGCTCCGTTCGGCACCTTCGCCCTGCTCTTGCTGGTCGCGTCAGCGACCGTGAGCCTGTTCACGGCCGCGGCGCTGGCGCTCGGCGTCGTCATCTGGGACGTCGCCCGCGGCGGTTCGGTCAAGATGCTGGCGGCCGGATCGGTGCTGCTGTTCACCGCCATCGGCTGCTACGTCACGCTGATCGACGGCAACTGGAGTCGAACGGCCCTGCATCTCGCGGTCGATCTCGGCGTGCTGGCGATCGCATTATTGTCGCTCGCGATCCGCGCGCCCTTCACGTTGCAGTATGCCCGCGAGCAGGTGGATATCGAAACCACGAAACTGCCGGGCTTTCTTGCGACGAATTACGTCATCACCTGGGCCTGGACCTTCGCCTTCGTGGCGATGCTGCTGGCGGACATGCTGGTGATCTTCGTGCCGGGTATCCCGCTCTGGATCGGCTTCGCCATTGCCTTCGCAGCCCGCAACGCGGCGCTGTATTTCACAAAATGGTACCCGCAGTATCGGCGCGGGAAAGACGTTGCCGTGAAACTCTCTGGAGACCTGCGATGAAGGACGTGTTCGCCAAGCTCGGTCAGGACTTCTTTTCCACCATTCTTTTCCTGGTGCTCTATCTGATCACCGGCGATGTCGTGCTGGCGACCTGCGTCGCGATCGCCGGCGCCATCGCGCAATTCGTCCGCGCACGCATCAAGGGCGAGAGGCTGGATGCGATGACCTATGCCAGCTTCGGGCTGGTGGTCGTGCTCGGCGGCGCGACATTGCTCACCAACGACCCGCGCTTCGTGCTTGCCAAGCCGAGCATCGGCCATTTCGCCATCGGCGCCATCATGCTGCGCAAAGGCTGGGCATTGCGCTATGTGCCGCCGATCGTGAAGGATACCATTCCGGACGGTGTGGTGATCGCCGGCTATGCCTGGGCCGCGCTGATGTTCGCGCTGGGCGCCGGTACTATCGGAGTCGCGTTGAGCGGCGATATGAAGCTTTGGGCGTTTTACGTGACTGTGGTGCTCACCGGCGCCAAAGTGGCGGCTTTTGTGATCCAATACGTGGTCTTCCGCGTGCTGGTCACGCGTCGCCTGCGCGCCGCAGCGGCGGCGTGAGGCGTTAGAGGTACTGATAGAACATCACACCATTGATCGCGCTTGCTGCAGCGAGCAGCGCCACCACGGTCATGTTCATCCTCAGAGCATCGATCATGGCCCGCCTCGAATCTCGGATCGTTTCAAGGACCAATTGAAACAGGGCGAGCCGAGTCGTCACCGCTTTTCTTTTTTCCGCACAGGCTTGCGGGTTCGGGCAGAATCGAGTCCCGCAGATCATGGTTAACTGGACGCATGCGACTGCGTCGCTGAGTCGGATCTTGTCGAGCCGGATTCGTCGGCCAGCCAGCACGATATTCATCGAATCCCAAAGCAGCCGAACGCGTTCTGCGCGGCAGCGTCGATCAATCCGGCGATGGCGCGTCTTCCTCCAGCACGGCGTCGCGCGCTGTGCCGCCCATGGCCTTGATCAAATCGTCGTCGCCATCATCCGGCGGCGTTTCGTTGAGGCCCAGCATCCGCGCCGCGCTGCCGTCGTCCGGCATCACGGCGACATCGCGGAGCGCGCGATCCATCAGGCGGCTCCGCTTGTCGAGTTCGGCAACCGAGCCCGCCGCAGTGTTGAGCTGGCGCGCGACCTTGCCCACGGTGTCGTTGTAGCGCTTGAATTCGGTGCGCACGGCGCTGAGGATCTTCCAGACATCCCCGGAGCGCTCCGCGATCACCATGGAGCGATGGTTGACCTGGAACGCGTGCAGGATGGCGGCGAAGGTCGTCGGACCGGCCAGCATCACATTGCATTCGCGCTGCACGTGGTCGAACAGGCCGGGAATGCGCAGCACCTCGGCGAACAGGCTTTCGGTCGGCAGGAACAGGATGGCGCGCTCGGTGGTGCGCGGCGGGTTGATGTATTTCTTCGCGATGTCCTTGGCGAAAGCCTTGATGCGGTTTTCGAGCTGCTTGCGGAAGTGCCCGGCCAGCTCGATGTCGTTAGCCTCCAGCGCTTCGAGCATGTGCTCGTGGTCCTCGCGCGGAAACTTCGCGTCCACCGGCAGCAGCATCTCGTCGCCATCGATCATCGGCAGGCGGATGGCATATTCAACGCGCTCCGCCGAGTTCGGCTTGATCTGCGCATCCTTCACATATTGCGTCGGCGACAGAAAATCCTGCAGTAGCATCGCGAGCTGCACTTCGCCGAATGTGCCGCGCAGTTTTGGATTGGTGAGGACGTTCTTGAGATCGCCCACATGGGTGGAGATGCTGCGCATCTCGCCGAACACCTCATAGGCCTTGTTGAGCTGTTCGACCACGCGGCCGAAATTCTCGTTGAGCCGCGCTTCCAGTGTGGTCTGCAGCTTCTCGTCGACGGTGGTGCGGACCTTCTCCAGCTCCGCGGCATTCTCGGTGCGAAGCTGGTCGAGCCGGCCTTCGACGGTCTGGCGGAGCTGCTCGCTGCTTGCGCCCTGGGTGCGGATCAGTTCGTCGATGGCAAGCTTTGTCGCGTCGAGACGCTCTTTCTGATGGTTGCTGATCTCGCCAAGTGTTTCAGAGACGCCCTGGCGCATGCGCTGGAAACTGCCGCTGAGTTCTTCACGCAGATTTCGCGCAGAGTCCGCATGCGCGGCACCGGACTGATCGAGCTTGCGTTCGACCATGGTGCGCAGCGCTTCGCTATGGGCCGCCGCGCCCTGCTCCATGCGGCCGATATCCGTATTCAGCTTGGTGCCGATCTCGTTGATGCGCCCTTCGGTAGTCTTGTTCGAGGTTTCGAGACGCAGGCCGAAGCTGTCCACCTGCCGGAGCAGTTGTTCGGAGAGTTTCAGCATCATGGTGGCGGCAGCGCCTTGCTGCTGGTTGATGGTCTGCACCAGCTCCTGCCGCACGGCGCGGATCTCCGCATCCGACGCAGCACGAATGGCATCGCCCTCGAAGCGCAGAAGCTCGCTCACCTCGGCACGCTCCAGCGCCAGCGGACGACGCACAACCACGATGACGGCCACGATCGCGAACAGCGCGGCGATGAAAGCCAGCGCCAGCGTGGCGATCGGGAAATAGGGAGCGAATTCGGTCACGGCATCTCTCGCGTACTCTTTTTGTTCTAGCGAGAGCAGAAGATTCCCGCAACCCTCCGTGGGGTGGGCGGGGACGGAAACCGGGGATTAGTCAGATAAGCCGCCCCACTTTCCGGCCCTCATGGTGAGGAGGCCTAGCGGCGCAATTGCGCCGCTGGTAGCGCCGTCTCGAACCATGAAATGGCAAGGCTCCGGAGTTTTGCGGCCATCCTTCGAGACGCACGCCTACGGCGTGCTCCTCAGGATGAGGGCGGAGGCTGAGGGGCGGAGTTGGTGGCCCGCCCCGAACGATCAGCCCAGGTTCAGTTCCTTGAAGAAGTCGTTGCCCTTGTCGTCGATGATGATGAAGGCTGGGAAATCCTCGACCTCGATCTTCCAGATCGCTTCCATGCCGAGCTCGGGATACTCGACCACCTCAACCTTCTTGATACAGTGCTCGGCGAGGTTCGCGGCGGAGCCGCCGATGGAGCCGAGATAGAAGCCGCCATGCTTCTTGCACGCCTCGCGGACAGCGACCGCGCGATTACCCTTGGCGACCATCACCATGGAGCCGCCTGCGGCCTGGAACTGGTCGACGAACGAGTCCATGCGGCCGGCCGTGGTCGGGCCGAAGGCGCCCGAAGCATAGCCTTCCGGCGTCTTGGCCGGGCCGGCGTAATAGACCGGGTGGTTCTTGAAGTAATCCGGCAGCGGCTCGCCCTTCTCCAGGCGGTCGCGCAGCTTCGCATGCGCCGCGTCACGCGCGACGATCATGGTGCCGGTGAGCGACAGGCGCGTCTTGGTGGGATATTGCGACAGCGTCGCGAGAATGTCCTTCATCGGCTTGTTGAGGTCGATCTTGACGACATCGCCGCCGAGCGACTCTTCCACCTTCGGCAGATACTGCGCCGGATTGTGCTCGAGCTCCTCGAGATAGATGCCGTCCCTGGTGATCTTGCCGAGCACCTGACGATCCGCCGAACAGGACACGCCGAGGCCGATCGGCAGCGAGGCGCCGTGGCGCGGCATGCGGATGACGCGCACGTCGTGGCAGAAATACTTGCCGCCGAACTGCGCGCCGACGCCGGACGACTGCGTCATCTTGAGGATTTCCTGCTCCATCTCCAGATCGCGGAAGGCATTGCCGTCCGCCGAACCCTGGGTCGGCAGCGCATCGAGATAGCGCGCGGAAGCGAGCTTCACCGTCTTCATGCACAGCTCGGCGGAGGTGCCGCCGATGACGATGGCGAGATGATAGGGCGGGCACGCGGCGGTGCCCAGCGTCATGATCTTCTCTTTCAGGAAAGCGAGCAGGCGATCCTTCGTCAACACAGACGGAGTGGCCTGGAACAGAAAGCTCTTGTTGGCGGAGCCGCCACCCTTCGCCATGAACATGAACTTGTAGGCGTCATCGCCCTCGGCATAGATCTCGCACTGTGCCGGCATGTTGTTGGCGGTGTTCTTTTCTTCATACATGGTCAGCGGCGCGACCTGCGAGTAACGCAGGTTGCGCCGGAGATAAGCGTCGCGCGCGCCTTCGCTGAGCGCCGCCTCGTCGTCGCCATCGGTGATGACGTTGCAGCCCTTCTTGCCCATGATGATGGCGGTGCCGGTGTCCTGGCACATCGGCAGCACGCCGCCGGCAGCGATATTCGCGTTCTTCAGGAAATCGAAGGCGACGAACTTGTCGTTCGACGAGGCTTCGCTGTCCTCCAGGATGTTGCGCAGCTGCTGCAGATGGCCGGGGCGCAGATAGTGATTGATCTCGCCGAAGGCCGCTTCCGACAGCGCCTTCAGGGCATCGCGCGACACCACCAGCATGTCCTTGCCCAGCACGGTCTCGACGCTTACGCCCTCGGAGGTGATCTTTTTGTAAGGCGTGGTGTCCTTACCCAGCGGGAACAGCGGGGTGTGCTTGTAGGGCGGAACCGGCTTCTGCTGGTCGGGAAAAGCGGTGGGAGCGTTCATGGGACGGGCCTCGAGGGACTGGAATTTGGAGCCCTTTTAAGAGGTTTCCGTCACATTTTGAAGGGTTCAAAAGAACATGGCGGTGCCGCTGCTCAGCCGACACACGCTCCGGCCTACCCGTTTTCCGCGCCTCTAACACCTTGCGCCGTCGCGTTTTCTCGCGCTTCACTGCGATCGGGACCGAGGAGACATACGCATGCCGATCGACCACCGCCGCGCCTACCCTCTCGCTGCCGCCCTGGTCCTCCTCTCCGCCCTCGCCTCGCCGGCTTGTGCCGATCGGTGCGACGATCTCGCCAGGCAACTCAAGAGTCAGATCGACGGAATCAACATCGGGCGCACGGCGGCCAATGTGATCTATCTTTCGCATCCGGCGACAAAACAGTTGCGGCTCGGCTGCACCAACCGCTCGGTGACCAACGAGCTGTTTGCGCAATCGTCGACACGCAAGCCAACGCCGGCTTTCACCGATCTCGTCGCCAGCGCCGGGGCTGTCGTTTTCACGATCCCGAAACAGGACACGCTGACAGGCGCGACGCGCTGCCTCGGCCGCATGGGCCTGTTCCGCGGCAACGACATCAAGATGCGGTTTCGCCGTCTCGATTTCCGCTGCACGCGCGACAAGAGCACGGCGGCAATTTCGGTCTCGCGCAGCCGCAACGAGTGACCCGATCGCGACAATCCGAACGACTGCGGAAGGACATCCTTCACCATCGACGGTCTCTGCCGGCAATCGGCTCAAATTGAAGGACACGATTCATCACTCGTTGGGCAAGCGCGCGCATGTTTCCGGGACGCATTTCGAAACAGGACATTGCCATGAGCATTTCGAGCGTGACCGGCACGCCGCCGGCCACACCAATCCAGCCGATCGAGGCGCGGACGGTTGAGCCGAAAAAGCCGGAGACGGCTGAGGAGCGCAATCCGCCACCGCCGCCGCGCCCGCCGCTGCCGCCGGGTCAGGGCACACGGATCGATCAGTACGTCTGATTTCAACCCACGCGTCATTGCGAGAAGCACTTGCAATGACGTTTACTTGTCCAACGCCTTGTAACGCCGGAAGATGCCGTCCTCGTTGAACGGAATGCGTCGATCACTGGCGAGATAGGCCGCGATGCTCGGCCGCTCGGCAACGCGGTCGCGCAGACCGACGAGCGTCGGTATCTCGCGCTCAAATGCCGTCATGCGCTTCGGAAACGCGTAGCGCAGGCCCTCGACGATCTGAAACAGCGAGAGATCGACATAGGTCAATTTGCGCCCGGTGATATAGGCGCCCCCGCTGGCTTTCAGCAGCCGTTCGAAATAGCCGAGAAATTTCGGCACGCGCTCCTTCCAGAACGCCGCCGCGCGCAGTTTCGCCGGTCCCTTCTGATCCTCGTAATAGAGCGACACCCCGATCGGATGATGGGTGTCGTGCACCTCCACCACAAAATCGGCGATGGTCAGTTGCAGCGCGTTGAGCTTCAGCCGCCCGGCCTCGGTCTTTGGCGCAAGACCATGGCGCGCACCGAGATAGAACAGGATGTTCGCCGTCTGACCGATCACCAGCGTCCCGGCCTTGAGGAATGGCGGTGCGAAGGGCGGCAATCCCTTCTTCGCCTCCAGCATCTTCATCATCGCGCCCATACCGGCCTTGCCGCGGGCGACGTCGATATAGTCTGCCCCCGCGTCTTCGAGCGCGAGACGGACATATTCGCCGCGGCCCTGGATCATCGGCCAATAATAGAGCTCGTAGCGCATTCCCGTCCCCCATCGCACGTCAGGATCGGAAGGTAACGGATCGCACACCGATTGGTTCGCGCAGCGCTCACAAAGCAAAAGCGCCGCGGGCTGCCCCGCGGCGCTTGCATCGTTTCGATCCACCGGACGGCGTTACGCCTGCTGGATCGCCGACAGTTCCCAGTTGCCGCCGTTGGAGCGCAGGAAGGTCCAGACTTCCGTCGCTTCGGTCGGCGTCTCGCTGCCGGCGACGAGGCGGTTCGTGCCACGTTCCAGCGTCTTGTCGACCAGCGAGAAGCGCATCGCCACGCTGGCATATTCGACATTGCCTTCGCGCCAGGCTTCGGCCAGGTCGCCCTGCAGCAGCTTGACGTCCGACACCTTGTTGATGTCGTTCTGCGCCTTGTTCTCGGCGAGATCCTTGGCGAAGTACGACGTCATTTCCGGCGTCGCCAGCTTGCCCAGCGTATCGACGTCTTCGTTCGACCAGGCAGCCTGAACCTCGGTGAGCAGGCGCTCGAAGTCCTCGTAGTCCTTCGGCAGAACCTCGACCGGACGCTCGTCCTGACGGGAACCGAAGCCGAAGCCACCGAGACCGCCCAGCGCGCTGCGCGGCGCGGCCTGCGGGGCCTCCTGCTGGGCGCCGTAAGCGTGGTTGGTCTGCGCGGCCTGATTCGCTTCCGGAGCGTTGTAGGGCTGCGCGCCAGCCGGGCCGGCATAGGCCGACGCCGTCTGGTTCTGGTTACGGCGCTGCCACCACTTCATGGCCAGACGGACGACGATGACGATCAAGGCAACCTGCACCAACAGGCCGATGATCGACATCATGCTGCCGAGACCGCTGAGGAAGCCGCCGCCGAACAACATGCCGAGCAGACCAGCGCCGAGGAAGCCGGCAGCGAGGCCGCCAAGCATGCCCATGCCCGGACGGTTGAAGAAGCCGCCCTTGCTGGCGGCGCCCGCAGCAGCGGGACCGGCCATACCGGGCGAGCCCGGTTGCTGCATGGTACGGTTCATCGGCTGCGCCGCATTGGGCGCAGTCGCCGTCGAAGGCGGCGCCTGGAAAGTCCTGGAGCCGCGCGAGCCCATGCTGCTCTTGCCGCCCGGACGCGCATCGACAGCCGTGGAGACAGCAATCGTGAGCGGCATCGCCAGCGACAGGACAACGGCGAGCGTCTTGATCGCGCCGCGCATGCTGAACGTGAAAGTCATGGTCTTTTCCCTCAATCCCCGGCAGGGGGAAATCGCCCCTAAGATGGCGACGCCGCAGCAAAAGGGAAGCGCGCTTCACGCCGCACCACTGCGGCGCTCGGTCGCGGGTTTAGGGACATTCTAAAGCGGGAGAAAGCTGCAATTTCAACTGTTTGCGTTGCATTGCGAAAGAACGATGACGCGCCGACCGGTATCAGTTCGGCGCCATCGTCTCCTTGACCTTCTCAATCAACGCGCTGAGCGCGAACGGCTTCGGCAGGAACGCGAACTGCTGATTCTCCGGCAGGCTCTTCTCGAATGCCTCTTCGGCGTATCCGGAGACGAAGATGATCTTCAGCTCCGGATTGAGGGCGCGCATTTCTTTCAACAAGGTCGGACCGTCCATCTCCGGCATGACAACGTCGGAAACGACGAGATCGATGGCGCGGTTCTGTTCCTCGAACATCTCCAGCGCCTCGATGCCGTTGGAGGCTTCCACCACCGTGTAGCCGCGCGAGCGCAGGCCGCGGGCGTTCAGACCGCGCAGGCCTTCCTCGTCTTCCACCAGCAGGATCGTGCCCTGCCCGGTCAGATCCGCCTTCGGCTTGGCTGCTTCCTTCGCGGCGATGGCGGCCGCGATGGCCGGATCGGGCGCTGTTTCCTTGTCCTGATGATGGCGCGGCAGGAAGATGCGGAACGTGGTGCCCTGCCCTTCCCTGGAGTCCACATAGACGAAGCCGCCGGTCTGCTTGACGATGCCATAGACCGTGGAGAGGCCGAGGCCGGTGCCCTTGCCGACGTCCTTGGTAGAGAAGAACGGCTCGAAGATCTTTTCGACGATCTCGGCGGGAATGCCGGTGCCGGTGTCGGTCACCGCGATCTCCACATAATCGGCGGAAGGCATGCCCTTATAGGCGAGCTTCTCGGCCTGCTCGGTGGGGATATTGCCGGTGCGAACCGTAAGCGAACCGCCATCGGGCATCGCATCGCGCGCATTGACCGTGAGATTCACGATCACCTGTTCGAATTGCGAGATGTCCACCTTCACCGGCCACAGGTCGCGGCCGTGAACGACTTCCAGCTTCACCTTCTCGCCGATCAGGCGTTTGAGCAGCAGATCGATATCGGACAGCGCATCGCCGAGATTGAGCACGGTGGGACGCAGCGTCTGGCGACGCGAGAAGGCGAGCAACTGGCGTACCAAAGTCGCCGCACGCGTCGCGTTCTGCTTGATCTGCATAATGTCCTGGAACGACGGATCGGTCGGCTTATGCGCGTTCAGCAGGAAATCGTTGGCCATCATGATGGCCGAGAGCACGTTGTTGAAGTCATGCGCGATACCACCGGCGAGCTGGCCGATGGTGTCCATCTTCTGCGCCTGGTTGACCTGGTTCTCCAGCGCGCGGCGCTCGGTCGTCTCCAGCATGTAGACGATGGCCGCTTCGGTCTCGCGCTCTTCTTCCTGCACGGCGGTGACGAAGAACTGCCCCCAGCGCTCCTTGGCGCCGGTAAGCTGCAATTCCACGGGAGCGATATCGCCCTGCCCCTGCGCGGCCTGCCCGATAGCGGCGAGCAGTTGCGGGCGGTCGCGCTCGTTCAACGCCGCAAGGATCGACTTGTTGACGCTGCCATTGTCGTTGAGGGTCTGCGCCAGCTTGGCGAAGCGGGCATTGCCACGGACCACGGCGCCGCCGAGATCGACGGTGGCAATCGCCATGGGCGTATGGTCGAAAAAGCGCATGAAACGCACTTCGGCCGCGCGCTGCGGATCGGAGCGCTCGTCGCGTGCGCGGCTGATCACCAGCGTGCGCGATGCGCCGGGCACGCCGTCCGCGCCAAAAGCCAGCTTGTGATAGAGGCGCACGGGCACGGCCTTGCCGCCGCGCTGCTTGAGATCAATGTCGAAAACTTCGGTCTTCACCTCGCCGGGGATCGGCACGATGGAGGTGAGCAGCGAGGCGCCGTCGCCGGACACGATATCCGAGAGCTTCAGTCCACCGGAGCCGATCTCGGCGAGATCGTGATCGAGAAGGTTGGCGAGCGTCGCATTGACATAGACGAGCTCCCCCTTCTGATTGACCGAGAAGAAACCGCAAGGCGCGTGGTCGAGATATTCGATCGCATGTTGCAGTTCCTGGAACACGTCTTCCTGACGCTGGCGGTCGCGCGTGATGTCGGCCACCGACCACACGGTGGATTTCGATTCGCGCTTACCGGCGCCGAGCGGACGGACCCGCATCCGCAGCCAGCGGCCATGCGAACCGTCGGCGACAGTGACGCGCACTTCCTCCTGCTGGCGCTTGCCCTCGCGCGCGGCCTTGAGCAGGCGGAAGACAGCCTCGGAAACATCGGGATTGCCGATAAAGACGCGCTCGACCGGCCGTGCTTCCTGCACCGAAGCCGCCCCCGTCAGAGTGAGGTAGGCGGCGTTGGCATAGACCACGTGGCCGTGCGCATCTGTCACTGCGATACCATCGAAGGCACCGTTGGTGACAGCACGCATGATCGGGTCTTCGGCAGCGCGATCAGCGAAGCGAATGATACCTGCTGCGATGGCAAACAGCATGAACAGGCCGACCATGGCCAGCAACGCCAGCAGGCCGAGAATATAGGGCTGCGCCTGGGCGCGGCCGAGGGTCATGAAGGCCACAGCGCTGGCGACGATCGCCGCTGCGATGAGCAGGACGAGAACAATGCTGCCGCTGCGGCGCACGGGTTCCCGGGCTGCGTTGGACTCCGCCAGCGAGATCTGGCCATCGTGGTCGGTCTCGACGCTCATCGGACGGGGTATCGCCTATCTATGGTGGTTGCGGCGCGCACAGACGCGCCTCCTGAGTGCCCCAACCGACCGGCAGCGCGCAAGCGGTTCCACCGCTCTTTTGCGTCCAATCGGCCGATTTGCACCGTGTTCCAATACTGCTCGCGCATCACGCCGGACGTCCGGACAGGCCGCGCTTGAGGCCCATGACATAGCCAATCACCTCGGCCACCGCCTGGTAGTGCTCGGCCGGAATCTCCTCGTCGATCTCAACGGTAGCGTAGAGCGCGCGGGCGAGCGGGACGTTTTCGACGATCGGGATGTCATGCTTGCCGGCAACTTCCCTGATCTTGAGCGCAATCGCATCCATGCCTTTGGCGACGCAGATCGGCGCGGTCATGCCGCGCTCGTATTTCAGCGCCACCGAATAGTGGGTCGGGTTGGTGATGATCACCGAAGCCTGGGGCACGGCGGACATCATACGCTTCTTCATGCTCTGCTGGCGCAGCTGTTTGATCTTGCCCTTGATGTGAGGATCGCCTTCGGACTGCTTGAATTCCTCCTTCACCTCCTGCAGCGACATCTTCAGCTTTTCGAACCAGGTCCGATACTGGAAGAAGAAGTCGGCGATGGCGACGAAGGCCAGCATTGCGAGCACCGCGCCCAGCAGCTTCAGCGTCAAGCTCGTGGAGATGCCGAGAATCGCACTCGGGTCGATACGCACCATGGCGTCGAGACGGAAACGTTCGGGCCACAGCACCGTGGCCATCACCGTGCCGACCACGATCAGCTTGAACAGGCCCTTCAGAAAATTGGCCAAAGCCTGTTTGCCGAACAGCCGCTTGGCGCCTTCCATCGGCGACAGCTTGCTGAATTTCGGCGTCAGGCCCTCGGTCGAGAACACCAGGCGATGCTGCATCAGATTGCCGGCCAGCACGGCGAGAATGAGAAACAGAAACGGCATCGCAAGCGTGGACAGCAGCGAGAGGCAGAGCTCCTTCGCCAGCTCTATGAGACCCGGCCCGTCGGTACGGATCATCCACGAATTCTGCAGCAAATTCTTCATAGGCGTCAGCAGACCGGTGCCGATCGATGCATGGAACGACGACAATACCAGCGTGCCGCCGGCCAGCAGAAACCAGGTATTGACCTCCTGGCTTTTCGCGACGTCGCCGCGCTGATGAGCGTCGTCGAGCTTCTTTTGCGTGGGGTCGTGTGTTTTTTCGTTCTCGCTGTCCTCGGCCACAGGCGTCCTCCTATGTCCTCGGCATCATTTGGTGCATCACACCAGCGAAGTAATCCATGTAAGTGCCCATCATCGCTGAGAGCACCAGCGCGAAGATCAGGAAGCCGATCATGATCGAGAGCGGCACGCCGACGAAATAGACCTGCATCTGCGGCATCAGGCGAGCTAGCACGCCGAGTCCCATATTGAAGACGAGGCCGAAGACGAGGAACGGCGCCGCGAGCTGAACGCCGATCTTGAACGCTGCGGTGAAGGCATTGGTCGCAAGCTTGGCGACATCGCCGGTCGGCAACACCTCGCCTGGCGAGAAAATCTTGTAGCTGTCGCTCAACGCGGCGATCACGAGGTGATGCGTATCGGTGGCAAAGATCAGCGTCATGCCCAGCAAATTGAGGAAGTTGCCGATCAGTACGCCCTGCTGCCCCTGCGTGGGGTCCACCGAAGTGACGAAACCGAGACCGAGCTGCTGGGCGATCACCGAACCTGCCACCTGCAGGGCCGAGATGGTGACGCGCGCGGTGGCGCCGAGCACGATACCGATGACGATCTCGCGCAGCATCAGCACAAGCATCGGAGTCATCGATGTCATATCGACATTATAGCCGGCGCGATGAGCCGGCAGCATGATCAGCGTCAGCGCCAGGGCGATCGACAGCTTGACACGCATCGGAATGTTGCTTTCGCCGAAGCCGGGCAACAGCATCACCATGGCGCCGATGCGGGCAAACACCAACATGAAGGCGGCAGCGAGAGCCGGCAGGAGCGAAATGTCGATACGCATGAAGGATGTGTATCACCCCCCGATGATTCGCGACGATATCCGCATCATGTAGCTTGATAGCGTATCGCCCATGAAAGGCAGCGCCAGCATCATGGTGGCAAAGACAGCAAGAATCTTCGGCACGAAGACCAACGACTGTTCCTGCACCTGGGTCAGCGCCTGAACCAGCGAGATCACGACACCGACGATCAGGCCGACAACCATCAGCGGTCCGGAGACCAGCACGATGGTCCAGATCGCATCGCGGGCGACATCGAGAGTTTCGGGGCCGGTCATGAGATAATTCCTTTTTACTCAGTCCCTCATGGTGAGGAGGCGGGTAGCGCCGTCTCGAACCATGAGCTGGGGAGCGCTGTCGCCATCCTTCGAGATGCCGCTTCGCGGCTCCTCAGGACGAGGGCGGCGCGTGGAGGCGGAGTTAGATCTGCATCTTCAAAATATCTTCGTAGGACTGGATGACGCGGTCGCGCACCGACACCAGTGTCGAGACGGCCACGTCGGTCTCGGCGACCGCGGTGACCACATCCATGACATTCGCCTTCCCATTGGCCATGGCGATGGTCTGCGCATCCGACTTGCGGCCGGCATCGAGCACGCTGCCGAGTGCTTCCTTGAGCACGGCACCGAAGGACGGGCCGACGCCGCCTTCGGCAACCTTGTTGAGACCGCCGACGCCGCCCGCGCCATCCATGATGCGGGCGAGACTGGCATAGGCATTCGCGGCGACATTCGGGGCTGCCATGATGGATGTCCTGTTCAGGCCTTGAGGATATCGAGGGTGCGCTGGATCATGCGACGCGTGGCGCTGATGATGTTGAGATTGGCCTCATAGGAGCGCTGGGCTTCCTTCATGTCGGTCATCTCGACCAGCGAATTGACGTTGGGCACCTTGACGTTGCCGGCTGCATCCGCTGCCGGATTGCCCGGCTCGTAACGCGTCGGAAAAGCCGACATGTCCGGCCGCACGCGGCCGAGGCCGACCGTGCGCGCATCAAGGGTGCGATCGAGTTCGGAGGTGAAGGTCGGCACCTTGCGGCGATACGGGTCGCCGCCCGGCGTCTGCGCCGTGGACTGCGCGTTGGCGATATTTTCCGAGATGACGCGCATGCGACCGGCCTGGGCACGCAGGCCCGAGGTCGCAATTCCCATCGATCTGGCGAAGTCGCTGCTGTTGTCGCCCATATGCCCCTCTCCTCAGCTTCGCCGTTCAGCGCTTGCCAATCGCAGTCTTCAGGAGACCGAGACTGCGGCTGTAGAGCGAACTCGCTGCAGCAAAATCCATCTGGTTGGCGGAGACCTTCAGCATCTCGTCTTCGAGATTGACGGCATTGCCGGCAGGGCGCGTCTCGTAGCCGGTCCGGCCGTTAACATCGAACTTCGCAGAGGCTCCCGATGGGGTGATGTTGACGCCCTGGGCGCGCATCATCGGAAGTTGCCCCGTCACACCGCCCGCCGCAGAAGCGCCGGACCTGTCGAACTTCGGCTCCACCAGATCGCGCGGCCTGAATCCGGGCGTATCGGAATTGGCGACGTTCTCGGCCAGCACGCGCTGACGCTCCTGATGCCATTGCATCTTGGTGCGCAGCACCGACAACATCGGCAGGTCGCTGATCGCCATCGGACTTCTCCGCTCCGCCCGGACGCCCTGTCCGCAGCCAGGCAGAATTTGCCGACTGTATGGTTAACAACCGGTTAAGCCCCGGCGCAGATGATTACCGAAACGTAAAGCAATCCCGTAAAATGCAGGATTATTACGCCTCGGGATCGCTTTTTCGCCCGAATTGCCCGATTAACCACAAAGCTCAGCCACACGGCGGGGCGACTAGAAGTCGTTTTGGCTGCAGCGATTCATAGTTTATTGTTAACCATCGGCAGTTTCTGCCGAGCGGCGTTAACAGTCGGGGCGCGATTCCCGCGTTGTCCGGCCTGGATCGATCGGAGAATCGACCGGCAGTAGGACGCGAGAGCGGAGCCAGCCGCCGTCTGTCTGGGGATTTCTTTCATGAACGGAACATCGGCAGTCACTTTCATCCTTGCCTTCGTCTTCGTGCTGGCGCTGATCGGCCTCGCCGCCTGGCTGGTCCGCCGATTCGGCGGCAACCGGCTCGGCGCCAATTCCGCACGCGGGCGGATGCCCCGCCTCGCCGTCATCGACGCCGCCGCCGTCGATGGCCGCCGCCGCCTCGTTCTCGTCCGCCGCGACAATGTCGAACACCTGATCATGATCGGCGGTCCGTCCGATATCGTGGTCGAGCCCAACATCGTCCGCGCCGCGCCCGGCCGCGAACGTGAGCCGGTCAACCAGCGCGACGCGTCGCGCGCTCCGTCTTTCGCCGACACGCCGAGCTGGGCGCCCCCGGAGCCTGCCGAGCTCGGCACCGAGCCGGAAGCCGCTCCTGAGCCGCCGGCCCCGACGCGCCCGGCCCGCCCCGCTTTCGTCGAGGAGCCCCGCCGCCCGGCGGCTGCGGCGCTGCCCGAGCGTCGCCCGGAACCGACCGTTGCAGCCGTGACGCCCGAACCGACGCCGGCTCCCGTTCCGCCGCGTGAGCCCCTGCTCCGCGCGTCCCGCACCGAAACGCCGCGTTCGGAGATGCCGCGTAGCGAACCGATGATGCCGCGCCCGATGCGCGCCGATCCGCCGATCCGCACCATGCCGCCCACCCGACCGCTGGAGCGCGCCAATATCCCAGCTGCGCCGGCTGGTGCCGCGAAGCCGGAAGCGCCCGCCATCGTGGCACCGTCGATCACGTCGACAACGCCATCGACGCCAGCCGCGATTTCCGCCGCCGACCAGAACCTCGCCGATATGGCTCAGCGCCTCGAAGCGGCGCTGCGTCGCCCGTCCGGCGAACCGGCCCGCTCCGATGCGCCAGAGCCGCGCATTGGCGCACCGTCGGTTGCCCCCGATACTCCGGCTGCCGCGTCGCGCCCGCGCGCACCGGAAGTATCGATCGCGAGCGCAAGCCGCGGCGAGGCACCGGCAGTCACGCCTCCTGCGAAATCAGGTTTCGAGAATCTCGAAGACGAGATGGCGTCCCTGCTGGGACGGCCGAAGTCCTCTTCGTGAGACCCGCCAACCTTCCGCGTAGAGTATTTTTCACCTCAGTTCTGATCGCCGCCGGGCTCCTTGCCAGCCCGGCGATGGCGCAGGATATCAGCATCAATCTCGGCGGCGGTGGCGCCGGTGTCACCGAGCGCGCAGTGCAGATGATCGCGCTGCTGACGGTGCTGTCGATCGCACCGTCGATCCTGATCATGATGACGTCGTTCACGCGCATCGTGGTCGTGCTGTCGCTGCTACGCACGGCGCTCGGCACCGCGACCGCGCCACCGAATACGGTGATCGTGGCGCTCGCCATGTTCCTCACCGCCTTCGTGATGGGTCCGGTGCTGCAGCGCTCTTACGACGATGGCATCAAGCCGCTGATCGCCAACGACATCACCGTCGAGCAGGCCCTGGTCCGCGCCGCCGGCCCACTCCGCACCTTCATGCAGAAGAACGTGCGCGAGAAGGACGTCAAGCTGTTCATGGATCTGTCCGGCGAACCGCCGCCGGCAACACCTGATGAGATGTCGCTGCGCATTCTGGTGCCGGCCTTCATGATCTCGGAGCTGAAACGCGCCTTCGAGATCGGCTTCCTGCTGTTCCTGCCCTTCCTGATCATCGATCTCGTGGTCGCCTCGGTGCTGATGGCGATGGGCATGATGATGCTGCCGCCAGCGGTGGTGTCACTGCCGTTCAAGCTGATCTTCTTCGTGCTGGTGGACGGCTGGTCGCTGGTGGCGGGCAGTCTGGTGCAGAGTTACGGGCAGTAGCGAGCGCCAACGAAATTTGTCCCGGACGCGATGCGGCACAACGTGCCGCTTCGCAGAGCCGGGACCGTCAGCAATTCCGGGGTTTGAAACGGGCCCGGCTCTGCGGAGCAGCGCAAGAGAGCGCTGCACCGCGTCCGGGACACCAAAGATCAGCGCGTCGTCATCTCGATTTTACGCACCACCGGGATCGCCGGCAGCGAACCGGTCGGCGCCATGTCGGCAATACCGGGGACGGTCGCCTTGGCGCTGCTTTCGGGGAAGCGCTGCTTCATCTCGCGCAGGAAACCATCAAGAGTATCGACCGAGGCCGCCATCTTGGCGATGGCCGCGAATTCCGAACTGTTGCCGGTCGCCGGCTTGCTCGCCGTGTCGAAGGCAATCTTGTCGGCGCCGGAATTCATCAGCGGTGCAAATTTTTCGCGGAAACGTGCAAGGCCGAGCGCATCTTCTGCCAGCGCATAGCCGACCACGGCGCGGATGACGTCGCTCTTCTCGCCCGTCGTGAGCGGCGTGAAATCGCGCCAGCGATCGCCATAGTAGAGCTCGATCTGCTCGGCCGCCTCACGCCAGCGCCGCGACGACCAATAAATGTCCGAACGCAGCCGGACCGCCTCCCGACCAGCGACGTTGGCGATGATGTCGAGCGCGAGATCGCGGCGGCCGATATCGCTCTGCGCGCGCGCCTCGAGCAGCAGGCGCTGCTGACGAAGTTCGCCGGACAGATCATTGATGCGCGTGGTGCGCATCGCCGCGATGGCGCGGTCGGGTTTACGTGCCATCAGATAGACGGTCGCAAGACGCGCTGCGACCTGCGAACGTGCAGCGCCTTCGAGGCGGTGATCGACCTGATACTGCAGAAGCTCGGCGGCCTGATCGAGCAGATCCACAGCCACGAGCCGATCCGCAAGCCGGCGGATCATCTCGTCGCCGCGGCGGCCGATCGGCGTCAGCTCGCGGAACTCATAGAACATGGCCAGCGCATCCACCGGCGGCAGCTTGTCGCCCTTCGGCGAAAGATACACATCGGAGAACAGCGCCTGCGCTTCGTCCTGCACCTGCCGTGCGGCTTCGCTATTCGCCTGCCGCTCCGTGGCGGTCCGTGCGGCCGTCAGCGAGTCCTTGTAGCGACCAGCCTTGGCATACATCTGCGACAGCAACTGGAGTGCACGGACCTCAACACCGTCGCCGCGCCAAGTCACTGCGAGCGTTTCGAGTTCCGTCAGCGAATCCTCGTCACTGATCTCACCGCGCTTCTGACGCAGTACGATTTCGCGCAGCTTGGCTTCGGCGGCTGACGGACGATCAACCGATCCCGTAACCTCGGCATATTTCGACAGCGCATCCTTCTCGCGGCCGAGCGCTTCATCGAGCCAGGCGCTGAGCAGCGTCGCCGCCGGCTTCATCTCCGCGGGAATACCGACGACTTCCAACTCGCTGCCGCGCGCCGATGCACCGGCATAATCCTTCACTTCGAGCGAAGCCCGGAGCGCCATCATCAGACCGATGCGCTGCAAGTCGGGCGGCAGGGCCGCGAGGGTGAATTCCGAGTTCTTGAAGCGCTCGCGCGCTTCCACCCATTTGCCTTGCTTGGCGAACGCGAACGCCTTCCACAACTCGGCGTCATAGCCCGGGCCGAGCACCGGCTGAGCAATGTCCTTCAGCGTCTGTTCCGGGCGATTGATCAGAGCGCTCGCGACGGCATGGATGACAAGCGCCGCGGCGTTCTCCTCACCCGCTTTCATGTCGGAGATGGCGAGATCGGCCACGCCCTTGGCCTCGTGATACATGCCGCGCGCCATATAGAACTTGGCAAGGTCCATGCGTGCATTGGCGACCGAGCCGGTGTCTGCCACGGCAGCCGCATCGATCAGCTTATCATGGCGCTGATTGAACGGACCTTCCTGATCGATCCGCCACTGCCCGACATCGAAGATCGGCCGCGCCACGGTCGACGCGCGCTGCGGTGCTGCATCCGCGGGCGACAGTGTGAGGCCACCGGGGCGGGTGAGCGTCACCTTGTCGATGGCGGCATCGACCGCGACCTCGTCGGAATTCGTTTGCACGACCACGCCATGAATCGATTCGAGCAGCGAGAACTCGACGAAGTCCTGACGGCGGACAAAGCCACGCGCTGGCGGCAGCGCGGTGATGACGGTGAGCACATCGCCGGCATCGGGATCGATGATGCGATGCTTCGCACCGGGTCTTGCAAGTGGCACCTGCACGCTGGCTCTCGAAGAATCGGTAACGTTGCGCACGGCCGAGAGCGGCTGCGATTGCACCTGACGTGTATCGGCCAGCGTCAATGTCCACGCTTGACCATTGCCATTGGCATCATCTGCCGCGAGCGAGGCGAGTTGCGGGCGGTTCAGACGGATGCGCACCGCCTGCCCCTTGTCGAGCTTGATCGCCTCGGCATCGGCGACCACCGCACCGCTGTCCCGGCGGATAGCGGCGACGTCGATCGGCTTCGCCGATTCCGTCACCAGCCACAGCATGTCGCCGCGACGAAACAGCGCCACCGCTGTCGGTGCCGGGAACGCAAAATTCATGCGCAAGCCGTCGCTGCTGCGTTTGATCTCGACAGGAACGCCCACGGACTCCGATGGATTCGCAGCCAATGACGGTGCAGCCGGAGGCGACGCCTCGATTTTTGCCGTCTCTGACTTCGGCGCCTCGGGTTTCGATACCTCGCTCTTGGGCGCTTCCACCGTCGCGACGGGCGCTACGGCTGGCGCCTCGTCCTTCTTTTCCTGCGCAACTTCGCGCGCGATCGACTCGGACGTCGGTGGCTTGATCTCGCTGGATTTCTGCGCAGGCGCAGCTTCGATCGGCTTCGCTTCCGCAGGCTTGTTCTCCGCCGGCAGCTGCACAAGCGGTGACGGCTTATCCGGTTGCTGGAAGCCGATATCGACGAAGTAGTTCTTGTCATCGCGGAACGACTTCACGTCCACGTCGCCGATCAGCGCGATTTCGACAGCCGTGCGATTGCCGTCCATCGCCTGACCGATAGAGGCGACGTTGGGCGGCGCAGACAGTTTGGCGTCGGCGAGGTCGAAGACCAGCCCGGCATTGAAAGTCAGCGTCAGGCGCTTGTCTTCCAGCAGCGAAGACACACCGACATTGGGCTGCGTCTCGAAGGCAAAGCGCACGAAGGTCGGCTGCACCGAAGCACGCACGCGGATCGGCGGCTTCTTCTGGCTGTCTGCTGCAGCGCGCTGCTGGCGCAGCGCGCGTTCGGCCGCGCGGGCGCGGTCGGACAATTCCTTGACCACATCCTGCGGCAATCCCGGCGGGGCGCCCTTCCAGCCATCAGGCAAGAGATCGATGAAGATGCGCTCGCCGGCAGTCATCGAATTGACCGTCACACGGCGCGACAGCGCGAGGCGGATCGCCGTGCCGTCGGGATCACGACGCACGGAGCCGACATAATCGGGCGCGGCGTCGGCGAGAACTTCGACAGGGACGTCGATCGGACGCTTGAAGCGCACGATGAGGACGGAGCCAGCCTGGCTCACCTCGGATTCAACATCCTCGGCAAGCTTGAGCACGATGCGCGCGTAACCGCCCGAAGTGGAGAGAGCTGCCGTCCCCTTCACGCTCTGGGCGAAGGCAGGCAACGAAAATCCCGTCGACAAGGTGAAGACGACGGCGACACCGGCGCAGCGCGACAGGACCCACGACCATGCGTGGGGGCGCGTCCAGGATGCAGCGGCCATTCTGCGCGGCATGTCGAAGAGTCTCTCAGCCCGGGTACGAGGAACGGCTTTCATCCGTCTCGCGCCAAATCTAGAAGCCGGCCTCTAAGGAGTTGTTAATGATTTTCTTTAATTCCGCACCGGCTGCACCGAACGTCCCTCGATCTTCGGCAGTTCCGCGGTCGAGGTCGCACGCTCGCCGCCCTGCGCACGCCGCGCCAGCTCTACGGTCAGACGCTCCGCCGCCTCCGGCTGCATCAGGCCGAGAATATCCGACATCTTCCGCGGGGCAATCTGCGAGGCGATCTCGAACAGAACCGGCATTTCCAGTCGGTCGAAAATCTTCGCAGCATCCTTCGGCTTCATGCTTTCATACATGGTGACAATGCCCTTGAAGCGCGCGGCATCGGCCTCGCTCTTCTGCTCCGTCGCCGATTTGATGCCGGCCTCGACACCCTTCATCTCGTCGACCTTGGTCTCGATGCGCTTCTCAGCCGCTTTCAAGAGACTTTCGCGGATTTCGAGCTCGCGCGCGCGCGCATCGAGTTCCTGACGGCGTGCCTGCAGCCGTTCGAGGATGGCACGTTCGGAGTCCGAAATCTTCGGGGCCTGCTCTACCGGCGGCGTATTGGTGACAGCGATCGCATCCGGTGCGGCGACGGTCGGCTTCGTCGGCTCATCCTTCTTCGCGGCAACCGAACCGGTAATGTCGGAATCGACCGGCTTGGCGCTGCCGGGGAAATTGAGCATCTCCTGTGCCCAGGATTGCTTGGCTAGCTGCGGTTGATATTCGAACACATAGCCGCCGTCGATCACGAGGCCTGCGATCTTGAGGATCGCCAGGCCGAGCACCGCAATCAGGACGACGGGCAGGATACGAATGTCGCGGAACGCTTTCATGCAGCGATGCCGTCAGGCCTCCGTCGCTCGGCAAACGCCTGAGCCGCCGCGGCGTTGGCTCGTGCTGCAGAGACGCGGCCGGCCGGCGCAGCGGCCGCCGCTTCCACAGGCTCGGCCTGCGCCGCAAGCGGGCGAGCCGCGATGGCGATCTTGGAGAGCCGACGCACCACATGGTCGCCTTCGGCGAGCTGTGCCTTGAGCTGTTCGGCGAGAGCGGTTGCGGCATTGATCTGCGCGCCGAGATTCTCGTTGACGTCGCGCACCGTATGCTTGAGCCCGCCAATGGCGCGCTCGGCGATTTCGGTGACCGTGATCAGCTCGCCGATGGTCGCCTTCAACGATTGTTCGTCCGCCTTCAGCTTCTTGAGGCGCTTATTGAGCAGCATGCAGTAGCAAATGGTCAGAACGAGCAATACGGCGACCAGGCCTTCTATCACGATTCCCAGCGAATGGCTCATTGTGCCTCCATCATCTTGGTTTGTTCGTCTGCCTTCTCAAACATCGCGAGCGTGGTGTGTGGCTTGCGCAGATGCTTCGTGACCCGGATCGCCACACGGTCGCCGACACGGCCCATGCGCCCTTCCGTCAGGGTCACAGCGCCGCAACGAACCGCGACCAGTGCGTCGGCGCGCATCTCCAGCGGCAGCGTGTCACCGACCTTGAGCGTCATCAGCTGCTTGAGCGGCAAGTTGGCCTCGTAGAGTACGGCATCGACGGCGATCTCGGCCTGAGCGAGTTCGGTAGCCAGATGGCTTTCCCAGATCGGATCGCGGCCGAACTTTTCGCCCATGAACATCTGCATGAGCGTGGCGCGGATCGGTTCGATGGTCGCATAGGGCAGCAGCAGCTCGATGTTGCCGCCGCGATCTTCCATATCGACATGCAATCGCACCAGGATGGCAGCGTTGGCAGGCCGCGTGATGGTCGCGAAGCGCGGATTGGTCTCGAGCCGGTCGATATTGAACGACACCGGCGACAACGGCCGGAAAGCCTGTTCGGCATCGGCCAGCACGACTTCGATCAGGCGTTTGACGAGATTCGTCTCGATGGTCGTATAGGGGCGCCCCTCGATGCGCAGCGAGGCCTGGCCGCGACGGCCGCCGAGCAACACGTCGATCATCGAATAGATGAGGCTGGAATCGACGGTGGCGAGACCGAAATTTTCCCATTCCTCCGCCTTGAATACGCAAAGCACTGCGGGAAGCGGGATCGAATTCATGTAATCGCCGAAACGCACCGAGGTGATGCGGTCGAGCGAGACTTCGACGTTGTCGGAAGTAAAGTTGCGCAGGCTCGTGGTCATCAGCCGCACCAGACGGTCGAACACGATTTCGAGCATCGGCAGACGCTCGTAGGATACCATCGAGGAATCGATGATGGCCCGGATACCGGAATTGTCGTCGATATTGATTTCACCGACGCTGAAGCCCAGCAGATTGTCGATTTCCTCCTGCGACAGAACGCGTTCGCCGCCGTTCTTGCTGCCGCCGAGATCGCGACCGCCGTCTTCCACCATGGCGGCCCATTGCTCGGCCATGGTGCCGGTGAGTTCATTCTCGGCAGCAGCTTTCGCGGCCTCGACGGGATCCTCTGAGTCCAGAGACGCTTCCCATTCGGCGGCAATTGCGTCCTGATCGACCTGCTCGGTAGACATCGCTCTAGACCCACATCCTCATTGAATGAGGATTTCCTTGAACAGCACTGCGTTGACGTGATTTGGCGCGATCGCCGCGTTGACGCGGCGCGTCAGCTCTTCCTTCAAACGAAACATGCCGATCGACCCGTTGAGGTCGGATGAACGAAGCTCACGCAGATAGACCTGCGCCATATCGGTGATGCGCGGCATCGAAGGGGTAATCAGCGCCACCTGGGGCGCATCCTTCACTTCCAGCACCAGCTTGGCCTTCAGATATTGCACGCGCTCGCCGGGCTGGCCGGCGAGATTGACCATGATCTCCGGGACCTCGACGAAGGACAGCGGCTTGGCAGCGGCTGGTGTTTCAGCGTGCTCTTCCTTCTTCTTGCCCTTGGCCAGGAAGAAGTAACCGCCGCCACCGCCGGCCAGTGCCAGCGCCACCACACCGATGATGATCAGCTTGAGCTTGCTCTTCTTGGGCGTTTCGTCTCCGGCGCCACTCTCTGTATTATCTGTATCCGCCATCGCCTCGCCCGCCAGGGAATTGGGATGGGCTCGATGCCGCGAGGCAGGCCCTGAAGACGCGATACAAAATGCCGCCAGCGCCCAAGGCCCTGTCTGATCCCGACGCTAGGTGGCAATGGTTAACGGAATCTTTATTTTGCGGGATCACTAGGAAAATTCTGCCGGCAATTGTGGTCAACAAGACCTTTCTGCCGCCCTCTCCGCCCCACCGAAAACAATATAACTATATGAAATCGTTTCGCTTTCTTAGTTGGCACGACTTTCGCTGATCCACTGGGGTGAACCACGGCTTGGGAGAGCTTGAGTGGTTTACGAGATCCGCGAACCGGCTTGGGAGAGCCGCTCGTTGGAACCAGGGGAGATCAGCCGATGGAGAACATGCTTCTCGTCGGATTGTCGCGGCAGATGACGCTTCGTCGGCAGATGGACGTCGTCGCGAACAACATCGCGAATATCAACACGTCGGGCTTCAAGGCCGAACGGACGCTGTTTCAGGAATATCTGAGCCCCACGGCCCGTGAAGACAATTTCACCGGCCGGGACCGCCGGGTGTCCTTTGTGCAGGACCGCGCGACCATGCACGACTTCGCCGGCGGTCCGGTCGAGCCGACCAAGAATCCGCTCGACGTCGCCATCGACGGCAATGCCTTTCTCGTGGTGCAGACCCCGGCCGGCGAGCGCTACACCCGCGACGGCAGCCTGCAGATCAACAATCAGGGCCAGCTCGTGACGTCGAGCGGCTTCCCCGTGCTCGGCAATAACGGCCCGATCGTGTTCCAGCAGACGGACCACGACATTAACATCTCCCAGGACGGCACAGTCACCGTGCTCGAAGGCACCAACCGTATCGACAGCGTGCGCAGCCGCATCCGGATGGTGCAGTTCGCCTCGCCGCAACAGCTCGTGAAGGAAGGTTCGAATCTCTACTCGGCCGGCCCGGGCGCCAATCCGCAGCCTTCGCTGACCGCGAAGCTCAATCAGGGCTTCATCGAGCGCTCCAACGTCTCCTCGGTCACCGAAATGACGCGAATGATCGAAGTGACCCGCGCCTACACCGAACTGTCGAACATGCTGCAGTCGCAGGGCGACTCGCGGCGCACCGCCATCGAGAAACTCGCCGACGTTCCGGCTTAAGGACACAGACCCATGCGCGCACTCTATACCGCAGCGACCGGGATGGCGGCCCAGGAACTCAACGTCCAGGTCATCTCGAACAACATCGCGAATATGCGCACGACCGGCTACAAGAAGCAGCGGGCGGCGTTCCAGGATCTCATCTACGACCATGTACGCCGCGTCGGCGCGCAGGCTTCCGATCAGGGCACCATGATCCCGGTCGGTGTCGATATCGGCGGCGGTGTGAAGACCGTCGGCACCCCGCGTCTGATGGGTCAGGGCACGTTGTCCGCCACCGGCAACGATCTCGACGTCGCGATCCGCGGCGAAGGCTTTTTCAAGATCCAGATGACCGACGGCACCTTCACCTATACGCGTGACGGTTCGTTCTCGACCGACAGCCAGGGCCGCATCGTCAATGCACAGGGCAACCTGCTGCAGCCGACCATCACGATTCCGACCGCCGCCTCGCAGCTGACGATCAACGCCGCCGGCCAGGTCTCGGTGATCGTGCCGGGCACCACGACGCCGACCATCCTCGGCACCATCGGCCTGACCCGCTTCATCAACAAGGCCGGCCTCAATCCGATCGGCGACAACCTGTTCACCGAAACCCCCGCCTCCGGTCCGCCGCAGGACGGCACTGCCAATCTCGACGGTTTCGGCGACATGCAGCAGCGCAACCTCGAACAGGCGAATGTCGAAGTCGTCACCGAAATCTCCGACCTGATCGCCGCGCAGCGTGCCTACGAGATGAACGCCAAGGTCATCAGCGCCGCTGACCAGATGCTGCAGTCCACGTCCGGCATGTTCCGCTGAGGAGGATGATCATGACATCAGCCACGCGCTCGCTGTTCCTAGCCACCGTCCTCATCGCCAGTGCAGCCACCGCGGCGCTCGGTCAGGTCAGGCGCGACGACACCATCGCCGTGCCGACGCTGCGCGCGAATGTGTCGATCTCGAGCGACGTGGTGCGAATCGGCGACGTCATCGACAATGCCGGCCCGGCTGCGGACATTGCGATCTATCGCGCGCCCGACCTCGGCACCGTCGGTTCGCTGACGACGGCTCAGATCCTCGCGACGTTGCGCGCTCATCAGGTGATCGGCGTCGACACCGGTGGCTTGCAATCGATTTCGGTGACGCGCCTGTCGCGCAGCATCGAAAGCAGGGAAATCGAGACGCAGGTCGCACGGGCGCTGCAGCATCGTCACGGCCTCGGCGATGCCGCCAATCTGACACTGACCTTCGATCGTGACGTGCAGGACACCCAGCTCGATCCCGCCTACACAGGTACGCTCGATCCCGTCTCCGCGCGCTTCGATGCGCGCAACGGCCGCTTCGATGTCACTTTCGCCGTCGGCAGCGACGGCAGTGCGCCCGCCGCCAAGCTGCGCTTCACCGGAACGGCGGTGGAGACCGTCGAGGTTGCGGTGCTGGCCCGCGGTGTCGAACGCAACGAAGTGCTGAAGTCATCCGACGTCATCGTCGAGCGTCGGCCGAAGGCCGAAGTCGGCAATGACGGTGCCGGCCGCGATCGGGCCGTCGGCATGCAGAGCCGCCGCCAGCTTCGCGCCGGCCAGGCGATCCGTAATGCGGATCTGGCCAAGCCCGATCTCGTGGTCCGCGACCAGGCCGTCACGCTCGTCTACCGCGCGTCCGGCATCTATCTCACGATCCGGGGCAAGGCGATGGAAGCCGGCACCGAGGGCGACGTCGTCAACGTCATGAACCTGCAATCCAAGCGCAGCGTGGCCGGTGTCGTCACCGGCCGCGGCGAAGTCACCGTCTCCGCTCCGTCCGCATCGCCGCTCCCGGGCGAACGCGCGCCAGCTCCCGCCCCGGCAACCGCCGACCCAGCACCTTCCGAAAAGATTTCCCGCGCATCTTCTCCCGTCGCCCTCGCCGCCAACGACCGGGTGCCCGTCTCTCGCAAAGCTGAGTAAAGTACATGTATCAGTCTCGCCGCCCCCTCATCCTTGCAGCGCTCCTCGCCACCGGCCTTGGCGGCTGCTCCTCCATCGACCGCCTCGCCTCCCTCGGCGAGAAGCCGGCGTTGACCGCGATCGAAAACCCGACGACCCAGCCGGGTTACAAACCGGTACAGATGCCGATGCCGAAACCGGAGGTCGCGTCCTACAACGCGAATTCGTTGTGGCGAAACGGCTCGCGCGCTTTCTTCAAGGATCAGCGTGCCCGCCAGGTCGGCGATATTCTGACCATCACGGTGAACTTCACCGACAAGGCCAACATCGCCAACGAGACCCAGCGCAGCCGCACCAGCAAGGAAGATTCGGGGATCACCGATTTCGCCGGCAGCAAGTTGCTGTCGGGTTCGGCCGCCTCCGTGCTGCCCGGCAAGCTGTTGACCACCGACAGCTCGTCATCGAGCGACGGCAAGGGCTCGGTGGTGCGCCAGGAAGCCTTGCAGACCAATGTCGCCGCTGTCGTTACGCAGTTGCTGCCCAACGGCAACCTCGTCGTCGAAGGCAAGCAGGAAATCCGGGTCAATTACGAGATTCGCGAACTGATCGTCGCTGGCATCGTGCGTCCAGAAGACATCCAGAGCGACAACACCATCGACAGCTCGAAGATCGCCCAGGCCCGCATCGCCTATGGCGGCCGCGGCCAGATCACCGATGTCCAGCAGCCGCGTTATGGCCAGCAAGTGATGGATGTGCTGCTGCCCTTCTGAGGCATGATCCCGAAAAGTGGACGCCGGTTTTAGGATCAGATCATGCTTCACTAAAAGTCTTTCGAGCTCCCACATCGCAGCGTGCTCCCACGCGCTGCGATGTTCACACGCGGCCTTCCGTCAGCTCCCCTGCCGGAAGGCCGTCGTTGTTTGAGAATCGGTTACGCCTCGAAACGTACCGTCACACTGCCGAGCCCGGACAGCTCCATCAGCACCTCATCGCCGGCATTCAGCCACTCGGTCCTGATCAAACTGCCGGTGAGCACGATATCGCCGGCGCGAAGGGTCTTGCCGGTCTCTGCCAGATGATTGGCGAGCCAGGCGAGCGCATGATGGGGATGACCGAGTACATCGGCACCAGTGCCGCGGCCGACTTCGCGGCCATTGATGATGGCGCGGCCATCCACCGACAGCAGATCCGGCGCATCGGTACGCGCGACCGGAGCACCAAGGACGCAACCGGCTGCAAAGAAGTCATCGGCAATCAAGACTCGGGGATCGACGCTGCGCCAATCGGCATAACGGTCATCGACGATCTCGATCGCCGGATAATAGGCGTCGACAAATGACGCGATTGAGTCCGCCGTGAATGGCACATCGCCGGTGACGACGTCGCTGCCGAGCCGCACCGCGATCTCGCATTCGACGCCGACGTGAACATAATTCTTGTACGGCAGCGAAATGCCGCTCTGATGCACGCCGCTTTGATACAGACCGCCGGCACAGGGATGATCTATGCCGAGATAGACCTGCATCACCGTCGAGGTGCAGCCGATCTTGTAGCCGACCTGGGCGCCGAAATCGGGCGAGAGCAAATTGTGCAGCACATCCTGCACCCGATAGGCATCTGCCTCATCGTGCGGAACGGCCTCTGCGGGTGGAGCGGATAGCGGCGTTCGGTTCACGCGCACGGCCGTAAGAATCTCGGCGATCGCGAGTTGCTTCTCCATCGACAACCTCCCGAAAACAAAACGGCCGCCTCTTTGAGCGGGCGGCCGCGCAGTCCAGCTATTCGTCGCGATAAACCTTCTCGCGCTTCTCGTGGCGCTCCTGGGCTTCCACCGAGAGCGTCGCGATCGGACGGGCTTCGAGGCGCTTCAAGGAAATCGGCTCGCCGGTCTCCTCGCAATAGCCGTAGGTGTTGTCCTCAATCCGAAGCAACGCAGCATCGATCTTGGAGATCAGCTTGCGCTGACGATCCCGTGCGCGCAGCTCGATGGCACGGTCGGTTTCCGACGAGGCGCGATCCGCGAGGTCGGGGTGGTTGACGTTCTCCTCCTGCAGGGTCTGCAGGGTGAGCTTCGATTCGCGGAGGATCTCTTCCTTCCAGGCCAGCAGCTTCGCGCGGAAGTATTCGCGCTGGCGATCGTTCATGAAAGGCTCTTTATCGGAGGGGCGATAGCTCTTTGTCTTGTCCAAGGCCAATCCATCAATGCTTGCATGGCGCCGGAAATACCCGGACGCGCGGCGCTTATATAGCCACGCGCTGTGACAGACAATAACGTCCAGGACTTGCCCCCCGCGGGGTTCTCCACTGGAACTTTGGCGGTCCGAAGGGGCTCGCTGATCAGCCCCGCGCCGCCTTGGCGAGTTCAACCTCGACACGCAGTTCAATTTCGGACAGCACGGCATCGAGGCCTGGGTCGCCCGAACCGGCCTTCAGATCGGCCGCTGCCGAGCGGAGCCGAGCCACCGTGGCCGGGGTGATCGATCCGGCGAGCATGCTGATTTTGAGCTCATCCAGCACATCGAGAGCGCCGCGCCCGCGCTGCACCGACTTCTTACGTCGCTCGGTGGCATCGTCGACGCTCTGCATCGCCAGCAGCGCATCGATGCTGTTGGCAGCGCGCGGAGCCGCGGCCGGGCGCGTATCGGCGGCCGGGGCGGCATCGGGCAGCGAAAAGGTACTCGACCCCGTCTTCTTCGTGCCCGAGGAAGAAGTTCCAAGCGTGGTGCCGTTGGGTCCGTAAATGCGCATCGGCAGGTCCAGCGAAATGGCGGCCATCGGTCCGCCGGTGGCCACTCCCCGTCCCTGCGACATCTTCGCCGGAGCTGGCGGCCCTGTCTGCAACCTCGCGCCTTATGGTTAATCAAACGTAAACAACCCGGCAAAAAGTGCCGCGGGCGGCAGTTTCGACTCGCCCTGTCGCGAAACGGAACTCGTTGAAAATAAAAATATGAAGTAATATCAAACAGATAAATAAATCTCCATGCTGGCACGGTCCTCGCAACGTGATAGCCGGACATCGTCATGGGAGTGGCTGATGGTCCGAGCCTAGACCTCGCGGGGAGCAGCGGATGTCGAGCCTGACTTCGATCCGATTCTATCAGACGGCCTGCGCGGCCCTGTGTGCGCTGGTGCTGTCGATGGTCTCGGCGCATGCCACGTCGCGGATCAAGGATCTCGCCAATATCGAGGGCGTGCGGCAGAACCAGCTGATCGGCTACGGCCTCGTGGTCGGCCTCAACGGTACCGGCGACACCCTCAACAACATCCCCTTCACCCGGCAGTCCCTGCAGGCGATGCTGGAACGCATGGGCGTCAATATCCGCGGCCAGACGCTGCGGACGGGCAACGTCGCCGCGGTGATGGTCACTGGCAACCTGCCCGCTTTCGGCACCCAGGGAACGCGGATGGACGTCACCGTCTCCGCCCTCGGCGACGCCAAGAATCTCACCGGCGGCACCCTGCTCGTCACCCCCCTGCTCGGCGCTGACGGCAATGTCTACGCGGTCGCCCAGGGCTCGCTCGCCATCAACGGCTTCGCCGCGGAAGGCGCCGCCGCCAGCATCACCCGCGGCGTGCCCACGGTCGGCCGCATCGCCAATGGCGCCATCATCGAGCGCGAGATCGAATTCGCGCTGAACCGGCTGCCCAATGTCCGCCTGGCGCTGCGCAATCCCGATTTCACCACCGCCAAGCGCATCGCCGCCGCGGTGAACGACTTCCTCGGCAGCAAGACCGCCGAGCCGCTCGATCCCTCCACCGTACAGATGTCGATACCGGCGGAGTTCAAGGGCAATGTCGTCGCGCTGCTCACCGAGATCGAACAGCTTCAGGTCGAGCCGGATCTGGCCGCCAAGATCATCATCGACGAACGTTCCGGCATCATCGTGATGGGCCGTGACGTTCGGGTCGCCACCGTCGCCGTTGCGCAAGGCAACCTGACGGTGACGATCTCCGAAAGCCTCAATGTCAGCCAGCCCGCACCGTTCTCCAATGGCCGCACGGTAACGGCGCCGTCGACCAGGGTCGGCGTCACCGAGGACGGCAAGAAATTCGCCATCGTCAAAGATGGCGTATCGCTGCAGCAGCTCGTTGACGGTCTCAACGGTCTCGGCATCGGTCCGCGCGACCTGATCGGCATCCTGCAGGCAATCAAGGCCGCCGGCGCGATCCAGGCCGATATCGAGGTGATGTGATGTACGGCATCAACGCAGCCGCGGCGTATCAGGCCAAACATCCCACCATCAATGGTCGCCCCGATCAGACGCTGATCGACGCGATGCAGAAGGTTTCGCCGCAGGCGCAGGCGAAGACGCACAAGCAGGCGGAAGATTTCGAGGCGATGTTCCTCAATACGATGTTTGCGCAGATGACCGCGGGCATCAAGGGCGACGGTCCGTTCGGCGAAACCACCGGCACCGGCGTCTGGCGCTCGATGCTGACCGACGAATATTCGAAATCCTTCGCCAAGGCCGGCGGCGTCGGCATCTCCAACGAAGTGTTTCGCTCCCTTATCATCCAGCAGGCCAAGGCATCCAACTAGTTGGCCGCCAGCTAACTCCTCCAACGCACCGCAGAGGATACCCCCATGAACCACGCATTGCGCCAGCAAGCCGCTCCCGTCGCTCCCCGCGCCGTCGCAACGCCGGGCGAAGCACGCCAGCTCGCAGACAGCTTGATGAAGGTGATGAACGATCTCCTCGCCATCATCGAGCAGGAGACCGCGCTGGTTCGCGCCGGCCACATCCGCGAGGCGATCGCGCTCGAGCCGTCGAAGGCGGATATCTCAAAACGCTACATCACCATGATCTCGCTGCTCAAGATCAGCCAGGCCTATCTCGCCAGCACGACGCCGGATCTGCTGCAGGCACTGCGCAAGCATCACGACGTTTTCCGTGCGATGTTGCAGGTCAATCTCACCGTGCTCGCAACGGCACATGCGGTGTCCGAGGGCATCGTGCGCGGTGTCAATGCTGAGATGCAGCGCCGCAACATTCCCCAGACTTACACCGCCGCCGGCCGACAGGCCCAACCTGGCCGCGCCAACATGACCCCTCTCGTGATGAGCCGTTCGCTCTAGAATACTCTCGACCTTGATAGAACCGTGTCCCAGGCGCGCTGCAGCGTCGAGCGATGTGGAGCATCGCCGACAACGCTGCTGCGCAGAACCGGGACCGTACTAAGCTCGGAGTTTGTTACGGTCCCGGCTCTGCGAGGCGGCATAAAGAGTGCCGCATCGCGTCCGGGACACGTTTCCATCAAGGTAGATATGACTCTAGGTCATGTCCGAGCATCGCTCGTCTTTGAATCAAATCATCGGTTGGACGTAAGCACCGAATTCACGCGTTCGGTGCATTATCATCTGTTGGGAAAGGGGTCGGGAAAGCATCGGTGGAGCCAGGAGGGCTACCATGAGTACCGACTACATGATCAAACCGGTGGGGGCACTGGTTGTGGCGCCGATTGCACGACCCGCACCAGAAGCGGTGCGCGAAGCCGTGCCGACCCAATTGCCGCCGGACAAGACCGTCACCGCGGCCCCCGGCGTCTCGCAGGTCAATATCTCCCCGGCCAACTACCAGCAGGTGGACAGCGATCGCATTTCCAAAGGGGTGATTATCGACCGGGATGCCAAGGAGATCGTCTTCGTCTCGGTGGACAAGAAGACCAATCAGATCATCAATCAATATCCGGAAGCGAGCCGGCTGCGAACGCACGCCTATCTGCGCGCGATGGACGCTGCTAAGCAGGATGCGAAGCTCTACGAGCGCAGGATCGAGACCGACCGCAACGCCTGAGCGTCAGACATCGCGCTTCGCGTAAGCCGTATCGAGATAAGTGCTGCCGGTGGCCGCATCGGTGACGACATTCTTGATCGTCGCCTTGTTGTTCGCCGTCATCTGGAACTTGGTATCGCCGACACGGAAGGCATTGTCCTTGATCAGCACCTGCTGATACTTCACCGTTCCTTCGCTCTGATACTTCACCTGAGCACGGAAACCGTTGACCTGCGAGACGGCGATCTCGAACTTCTTGCCGTTGGCGTAAGTGCCTTTCCAGCTCCCCTCATAGAGGGTCGGATCCACCGCGACATATTTGCCTGCCGTGATCGGCGTGGTCGTCTTCGCTGCGGTGGAGAGGATGCTCAGAACGTCGGCCATATCTGCCTCATCTGCCCGACGTCGAATCGCCGCGCTTCCGCATTACGCAACGCCGCACGTTAATTGATCGTTACGGGCGCCCGGACAGGCCGGCGGCGATGTTGCGATTGATATCGATCAGCGCCTGAAGATGCTCGACCTGACGAATCTGCTGCAACGCCGCACACTGCGTCATCACGAAGATACCGATATTGGCGATGTTCTGTCGGATCTCGATCTTTTCCGGGTTCTGGTCATTCATGGCATCGCCAACAAAGATCGACCAGAGCTTGCGATTGAACAAGAGCGCCTCGTCGAGGCCGGCGTCGGTGGTAGACCAATTGGCGACCACGTCCTGCAGCTTGCGTGCAGCCTTCAGAAGAGCCTGGGCTTCGATATCTCGCGGTGATGCCGTGGTTTGAGCCGTACGCGCGTAAGCCTGGGCACCGGTCGACATGCACTACCTCAACAGCTCTTCTTCCCGCTTGATCAGCGGACGCAATTCCCTGAGTGCTTTGTAGAGTTGGCCACTTAAGATTAGCTTACTAATCTCGCCGATCGGATCGCGGTAGCTCGGCACTGCTTCGATCAGATCCTTGATGAAACCGAGATAGAGTTCCTGATAGGCGGGTATGTCGTTCTCCAGATACATCATCTGAACGCAGAGATAGATGCGCTTCACCGGCGTATTTGCGGTCTCAGCGGTCAGGATATCCTTCTCGCGCAGGATCGGCGCATCGCCATCGATCAGGAATGCCGTACGCGTCTCGGAATTCGTGATGACGCTTTGCCCGATGATGATTCGCTCGCCGGGTTTCAACTCGACTCGCAATGGCATTAGTGCCTCCTCTGGTGGCCCCACGCGGGAGCTGGAAAATACGACGGCTTGGCCTTTAATACCACCCAGCCATGAATGCGCGTCCGGCCGCTCGGCGCTCAGGATCGATCCCCCAGGCTACGAAAAACGGCGGGGTCCCCCCCGCCGTTAAAATATTCGCCCGCTGCATCAGACTTACTGGAGCAGCTTGAGCACACTCTGCTGCGACTGGTTGGCGAGTGCCAGTGCCGATACCGCGATCGACTGGCGGGTCGACAGCGCCTGGCTGTTGGCCGCCTCCTCATTGGTGTCGGCGAGCGTCAGGTTGGACGAACCGGTCTGCAGCACGTTGATCAGGTTCTTGGCGAATTCCTGACGGATCTGCACGATCGAGAGATTCGAACCCAGGGCCGACGCCTGTGAGCGCAGGATCGAGCTCGCAACATTGAGTGACGAGAGCGTGGTGTTCGCCGAGGTGTTGTCCAGGAAGTCCGAACCTGAGCTGAGCTTGCCGAGGCCGAGGCCAGCCGGCGTCAGCGTGGTGCCCTGGATGTTGAGCGTCGACTTCCCGGTCTCATTGAACACCAGCTTGAGCTGATCGCCACCAAGCAGGTTGATGCCGTTGAACGAGGCGTCCTGCGACGTCGTGGTGATCTGATCGATGATGTTGTTGTATTGCGCAATCAGATTGGCACGCGAGGTCTGCGAGGCAAAATTCTGTACCGGATCGGTCGCCGTAAGACCGCTGAAGAGTTCACCCGGCGCAGCGGCGGTGCCGCCGATGGCGCCGATCTTCGAGGATGCAGCGTCGTTGGACGTGGTGATCGTAATGAAGCCTTTCGGATCGATCACGGCCTGGAGGTTGTTCGGCGCCAATGCAGCATTGAGCTGCGCCAGCGTGGAGACCTGACCGGCCGCCTTGCCGAAAGTGATGTTAGTCGGGATGCTCGACGAATTGGTCGCGGCGATCGTCAGCGTGAGCGACGGCGGGCCACCGAGTGCGGTCGGGCCTTCGGCGCGCTTCTGCTTGACGGACGTGCCAAGCCCCAATGAAGCCAGGGCAGAAGTATTCGAGCTCTGGATGTCCAGATCCTCCGTCACGCCAGTGTTCAGCGTGATAGCACCCGTCGCACCAATCGAGGATGCCGGCGTGCCACCCGACAACGCGTCGATCTTCGCCAGCAACGTGGAGACATCGTCGGTGATGTTGATTTCATTCGGGCCCGCCGCGCCGGAAGCGCGGAACGTCAGGCTCTTGCCGTTGACCGTAATGGTATCGTTTACGGCAAAGCTGGTCCCGATCGAATCGGTATTGGCCCCGCCCGAAAGTATGGTGGCCCCGGTGATCGGGGTCGCGACCGTCAGCTTGCTGTTTGCAGGGGTTCCCAAGAATGTCGCGTTGGCCGGATCTGGTGTTCCGAGCAGATTATCCGCGGTCGCACCGGGGTTGATCGGCGTCGTTATTGTGGACTTGCTGTCATAGCCGACCGGAATCTGAAGCGCCTGATTGGCGATGGACTTGGCGGTATCCACCAGCTTCTGCAGCGAGGTGATGCCGGTATTGGCCGCCTGCAGCACCTGTACGCCGTTGCCGATGCCGTCGAGAAGATTGTTGATGTCGCCGGCGCGGCTATCGAGGCCTGCTGCCGTGAAGAAATTGGTGGGATTGTCGAGGGCCGTATTGACCTTCTTGCCGGTCGCGAGACGGTTCTGCGTGGTCGACAGGAGATCCGCCGTCGATTGCAGCGACAGCAGGTTCTGGCGAACCGAGGCCGATAGAACGATGCCTGACATGTGGAAACCTTTTCCTGTTCCCTGCGCAGACGACCTTCGGGTCGCACAAGCGCTTGGTGCATCTGACGAGGCCTTCCTCGCCGCGACGCTGCCGGTTGAATTTGACGCCCTTCTGGAAGAGGAATCTCGGTTCGCCTAACGACGATGTCCGGATTAACGCGGCCGATTCTCGACCTACCTGCTTCCTAAACAGGACCGATTATGCGGCCGTACACCTTAAATTAAGGTTAACATCGTCTTAAGAGCTTGCCGGAGGCTTGCAGCGACGCGCAAAAAGGCCCGGAAACGGAGGTTTCCGGGCCAGAGGCGTTGTCGGCTGTGTCGCAATCGTGTCCCGGATGCGATGCGGCATTCTTATGCCGCTTCGCAGAGCCGGGACCGCCAAAAGCCAAGCCGGATACGGTCGCGTTCTGCGATGCAGCGCAAAGAGCGCTGCAGCGCGCCCGGGACAAGATCGACAAACGCAAAAACGGCGGGGTTTCCCCCGCCGTTTCCTAGGATGGTCGTCAGTCTGTTCCGATTAACGGAGCAGCTGGAGCACGCCCTGCTGCGACTGGTTGGCCAGCGACAGCGCGGAGACGGCGATCGACTGACGGGTCGACAGCGCCTGGCTGTTGGCGGCCTCCTCGTTGGTGTCGGCGAGGGTCAGGTTCGAGGCGCCGGTCTGCAGCACGTTGATCATCTGCTTCGAGAAGTCCTGACGCATCTGAACGACCGAGAGGTTCGAACCGAAGGCCGAAGCCTGCGAACGCAGCGTGGAGCTGGCGTTGTTCAGCGAGGTCAGGATCTTGTTGGTCGCAGCGTTGTCCAGGAAGTCGGTGCCCTTGGTCAGCGACTGCAGACCCAGGCCGGCCGGATCGAAGGTCACGCCCGTGATGCTCAGCTTCGACTTGCCCGTTTCGTTGAAGGTCAGGGCCAGCGTGTCGCCGTTGAGCAGGTTGACGCCGTTGAAGGATGCGTCAGCCGCGGTCGTCTTGATCTGGTCGATCACCGTGTTGTACTGCGCCACCAGGCTCGAACGGGTGTTCTGAGCGTTGACGTCAGCCACCGGACCCGAAGTGTTCAGCGCACCAAACAGCTTGCCTGCGCCTGTCGCCGTGCCGCTGATGATGCCGCTCGCCGAGAGATCGAACGAAGCTTCATCATTCGTAGTCTGGATCGTCAGCTTGCCAGCGGTGTCGATCGAGGCCTGCAAGTTGCTGGTTGCCAGCTTCTTGTTCAGGTCGTCGAGCGTGTTGACTTGGCCGGCGCCCTTACCGAAGGTGATGGTCTGCGGAGCGCTGCCATCGATTGCACCGATCGTCAGCGCCTGACCAGCCTTCGAGCTGGTCGCAGCAGTGGTGCCGGCCGTGAGGCCCACCTTGGCAAGTGCAGTACCGCCGAGGGTGATGCTGCCCGTAGCGTTGCTGTTTGTCAGCGTGAGCTGGTTACCCGTGATCGTCGCAGCGGCGGTGCCACCACCAAGAGCTGTCTTGATCGCAGCGGTCAGATCATCGGTGGTCGCAGCGGTGGTCGCGGTCGTGTTCAGGTTGATGGTGCCATCCGGATCAGTCGTGGACGCAGCGGTACCAGCACCAGCAGCCGTGATCTTGATCGTCGTACCGTTGACGACGAGCGTATCGCCAGAAGCGAAGGAACCACCGGCTGCCGTCGTAAGGCTCGACGCAGCAGCAAGCGTACCGGTAGCGGTGCCGGTCAGCGTGGCAGCCGTATCCGGGGTGCCGAGCAGGTTGTCAGCAGTGGCGCCAGCGATCGTCGCGGAGAACTGCGACTTGGTCGAGTAGCCCGAGGTCGCCTGCAGCGCCTGGTTGGCGATCGACTTGGCCGAGTCAACCAGCTTCTGCAGCGAGGTGATGCCGGTGTTCGCGGCCTGGAGGATCTGCACGCCGTTGCCAATACCATCAAGCAGGTTGTTGATGTCGCTGGCGCGGTTGTTCAGGCCTTGGGCCGTGAAGAAGTTGGTGGGATTGTCGAGCGCCGAGTTGACCTTGTTACCGGTCGCAAGGCGGTTCTGGGTGGTGGAGAGAAGATCAGCGGTCGACTGCAGCGAGAGCAGGTTCTGGCGAACGGACGCGCTAAGGGTAATGCCGGACATGTTTGATACCTTCCTGGTAAACACAACTAGACGACCTTCTTGGTCGGTTCCGGGAAGATGCTCCCACAGGCTCTAACAATCCGTAAAACAACCCACGCAATCCTGCGGAATCCGTTGTTTTGATACGGTTTCTTGCTGCATCTGCGCACAGCAGCTGACGCAGCGCATGCGATGCGTGATGTCGCTGATATCAAACGATTTTGTTGAGGCGCTCCGCCGTCACGACTTCAGACTGGCGGTAACCTGGAACGTTGCGAGGCCGAAACGGCCTCGCACGTCTTTAAAGAAACTTAACCAAACTCATCTGGTACAGCGTCGATGTCGTTTGATACGACGCCTGCAGCGCGGTCTGCAGTGCCAGGATCTTGGTCGCGACTTCGTCGTTATTGATGCCCTCGATACTGGAGAGCATGGTCTGCGCCATCGCCTTGGTCTGGGTCTGACGATCGGTGGTCGACTTGATCGCCGCCTGCGCACCGGCAAAATCGGCCTGGATGTTCTCGACGCTCTGCTGGCCGGGCACGTCGGCCAGATTGTTCGCCACGCGCTGGTTCAACGCCGCAATCTGCGCGTTCGCATCCTTGGCATAGTTCGCATCGGTCAGTTTGTTCGGATCGACGGCAAAGGCCGCAAATACCGCAACCGTCTGCAGCTGATTGCGCAGCGCCTGCTCGTCAGCGCGCGCGCCGTACTGCACATTGATCGAGGTATCGATCTGCGACACGGCCGATCCACGGGCCGGACCATTGGCCGCCGTGTCCGGCTCGCCGCGATACCAGATCACTGTATTGGTCGCATCGCCCGCGACCAGCGTGGTGGCGGAGCCGATCGGCGTCGAGCCGACGCGCAGCGGCGGTTGATCGAAGAAATTCTCGCCGGCCTCGATCGCCGAGGCGGCGACCATCGGACCATTGGCGAGATCCTTCATCGCGCCGCCGAGCGCGGTGTTGAGATTGGCCGCGGTCGCGGTGCTGTCGGCGCCGATCGCAAAACTGCCCGCCGGCAGCGGCGTCTTGTCCGACGCCGTCAGCACGATGTCTTCCGTGGTTCCGTCTGGCATCGTGAAAGTAAACTTCACCTGATCGCCGACCGCGGGATTGGTGGCTCCGAGATCGACCGACATGGACTTCTGCGCCGGTGCGCCGGACGGATCGACCGGCTGCGTCACCGTCGCGCCGGCAATCGTCGTCGAGACGCCGGTCACCTTCATGCCGAACGGCTGCGCCGCCGCGGGCGGCAACGGCGTCGTATCCTCTTCGGTGATGACCACCGAGGTTGCCGGCACGCCGATGGCGCTGCCGACGCGGCCATTCCCGTTGACACCGAGATCCGCGGTCTTGCGTTCCGCGATCACCTGCTTGAGGCCGGCGATGTTCGCACCGTTGCCGTTCATGATCTGGTCGGCCGGCGCGACAGGCGCCGTATCGGTGGCACGGCCGGAGAACAGATAGCGGTCACCCGAGCGCGCATTGAGCATGTCGACGCTATCGAAGAAGTCGAGTGAAGCCGTCTTCTGCCCCGGTGTCTGACCGGTATTGTCGAAACTGCCGCCCGCGCTGACAGCAGCGCCCTTCACTTCCGTGCCGATGGCGACGAGCCGCTGCAACGACAGATTGGCGACGCCGATCCGGGTGTTGAGATTGGTTGCCGTATCCGCATAGGACGCGACGGCGCTGATCTGCGCGCGCAAGGCGATCGACAGGCTGCGCCCGCTGCCGAGCCCGGCATAGGTGTTGGCGACCTTGCCGCTCGACAGTTGCTGCGTCAGCGTATCGAGCTGATTGCGCAGATCGAGAATACCGGAGCCGATATAGGAGGTACGTCCGCCAACGCCACTGATCGTCATGACTGCCTCAGAATGCCTGCATCAGGGTTTTGTACAATTCGTTCACGGTCGACATCACGCGTGCGTTGGCCGAATAGGCGTTTTGCAGTGCCAACAGATGCGCCATCTCGTCGTCCATATTGACGCCCGACGCATCCGACATCTTCTTGTCGAGCGTGTTCAGCACGACGTTCTGGCCGTCCGACAACTGCTTCGCCGCGTCCGCGGCCGCGCCCTGCTGGCTGACGAATTGCCGCATGTAGCTGAGCAGATTTCCGGTGAACGGCGCGGCGGCACTGCCAACGCCTGTCTGTGCACCGTAGGTGAAGCTCGCATTGGTCAGCTGGTTCAGCATGAAGGACGAGCGCGTGGTGTCGCCGGCTGCCGTCGTCGAATTATAGGCGACGAGCTTCGAAGGATCGGCGATCAGCGCGTTGTTCACCGTAATGCGGCCGGCAAGACCGGTTATCTGCGATCCGCTTGTCGTGATGCCACCGGTATAGGCGGAGCCGTTGTCGGTGAACAGCGCGAATTCCGTGCTGCCATCGGCCAGCGTGCCTGGCGGCTGCGTCACCGTGGTAGACAGCGTGTTGATGGTGGCAAAGGCGGGATTGCTGGCAACCGACAGAGACGACAGCGATGAACCGCTGAAAGTGACATTGCCACCCAGCGCGCTGTTGATCTGGTTCAGGATCCCGGTGATGCCCTGCGAGAAGTCGACGCCGATCACCTTGTCATTGGGATTGGTGGTGGCCGTGTTGGACAGCGGCAGCACGTCCGGCGTATCCACACGCATCAGAGTGATCTGCTGCTGCTTGCCGGTCGCGGCATCCGTGTAAGTGAGATTGATGGTATTGCCCGAAAGCAGCTTGGACGCATCGAGCGAATAGTCGGTCGCCGGCGCGACCGGGGCCGGCGAGACCGTCGTCTTGTCGGAAAGTGCGCTCGAGATCGACGCAGCGAACTGATCGAGCTGGTTCTGCGCTTCGACCAGCGTCTTGTCGCGCAGTTCCGTATAGGCAGCGATCATGCCGGACTTGATGGCGCCGGTCGCCGTCAGATCGATCGAACCGCCATTGGGCAGGTCGATCATGACAGATCCCAGCGCGCTCTTCGACGGATCAGAACTCCATGTCGTGCCAGCCGACACGGTGCCTTGCGCATTGAAGCGCAACGTTGCCGCCTCGTTGCCGACCAGCTGCACGCCAGAGCCGGTGAACACCGTCACCTGGTTGGCGCCATTGGTGCTGACGCGAATATCCATCAGCTGCGAAAGCTGGTTGATATACTGATCGCGCTGATCCAGCAGCGCCGCCGTATTGGCATCGGTGGAGGTGCCGCCGAGCGGATTGGCCGTCAACTGGTTGTTGATGTTGGCAATCTGCTTCATCAGATTGTTGGCGGTCGTCACCGAATCCTTGATGCCATTTTCCGCCGCGCTGCGCAGGTTCTGGATGCCCTGCGTCATCGAATTCAGCTGCTGCGCAAGCGTCTGTGCAGCATTGAGCACGCCGATCCGGGCCGACGAACTGTCAGCGCTGGTCGATAGCGCCTGCACCGCAGCGGTCAGCGCATTGAACGAATATTCCAGCGAGCCGACAGAACCGGGATCGCCATAGAGACTCTGCATCTGCTGGAGATAGCTCGACTTCAGCGACGCGTAACCCGCGCCAGACATTTCGGTGCGAAGTTGCGCCAGAATATACTGATCGAGCTCGCGATTGACCCCGACGGTGCGAACGCTGCTGCCGTCGCCGGCGTTGAGCGCGACCTGATCCGTCGTCTTGCGGATGTAACCGGGCGTTTCCGCATTGGCGACATTCGAGGAGACGAGCGACAGCGCAGCCTGATTGGCACGCAGGCCGGCCATGGCGATCGAGAGTGCGGTATTCAGACTCATGACTAACTGTCGCTCTCAGGGTTCGAAGAACGGCCGCAAAAGGCGGCCTGTGGCGTTAGCGCATGACGTTCAGCAGATCCTGCACCATGGTGTTCGTCGTCGTGATGACCTTGGTGTTGGCCGAATAGGCCTGCTGCGTGATGATGAGCTTGGTGAATTCGTCGGCGATGTCGGTGTTCGACGATTCCAGCGACGAGCCCGAGATACTGCCGCCCTTGCCGTACAGCGCTTCGCCGGACTCGTTGGTCACCTCGAATGCACCGCCGTCGATCCGCTTGAGAAAGTTGGCGCCGTTGAAGGTGGCGATGCTGACTTCCGCGAGATCGATGTTGCGGCCGTTGGAGTAGCTGCCGACCACGCGGCCTTCGTTGCTCACCGAGACGCTCTTGAGCTGACCTGCGGCGTAGCCGTCCTGCTGCAACTGATTGACCTGCACATTGCCGTTGGTATCGGCGAATTGCGTCAGACCGCCGGTGCCGAACGCCATTGTGACATTGCCAAGCGACTTGCCCGACACGGTCAGACCCGTCAGCGTGAGCTGACCGATCACCGGCTGCATCTGGCCGTCGGGACCGAACTTGAAGTCGGTGCCGACATTCACCCATGCTGCCTGCCCGCCCGTCGCGGATGCATTGGTCTGGTAGAACAGGTTCCAGGTATCGGTGCCGCCCAGCGTAGCGGATTCCACCTTCGCCCAACGGAACTGCAAGCTGACCGGCGCGCCGTTGCCGTCATAGGCGGTGGTCGCGCCGCCGGCGATCGACTGATCGAGGAAGGTCTGATTGTCGCTGCCAATCACGATGCCGGTCCCCGCCGTCCCGCCGCCGGTGCGGTTGCCCAGCAGCGTGCCACTGAAGCCCATGGCCTGGAACGCCGCCACCGCGGTCGTCGAAGAACCCGCCGCAAGCGTGAAGTCGTTGGCGACGCCTGAATTAATGGTTACGACGCCGTTCGCATCGACGCTGGATGCCGGATTGGTGTTGCCGGTCAGCGTATCGATCTGGGCGAGCAGATCGCCGACCGTCGGCGGCGGCACCGAGTCCAGCTGGACAAAGGTGGTGCCCGCCACCGGCGCGGGCGCGGCGCCAGTGTAGAATTGAATGGTGTGGGTTGTCGTGGTACCCGCATTCGACGTTTTCAGGATCAGCGTATCATTGTTCGCAAAGCCGGAAGTCAGCGAGTCCGTGCCGGCAACCGTCACGAGCGAAGTGTTGGCCGAGATCGGCACCGGAGTGGTCGCAGCATTGTTGCGGGCATTGCCGGCCACGGCCTTGTTGCCGAACGGCGTCGCCGCGGTGCCGAGCACACGCGGATTCGAAATGTAGTCAGCCGGACGCAGCAACTCGGAGCCGGGAACGGCCGTCTGGTGATCGGCCGTCAGCGGATAGCTGGCAAGGTTGGCGCGGTAATCGATTTTGGTGGTCGCCTGCGACGGCAGGAAGTCGTTCTGGAAACGCAGTACTTCCGGTGTCGAACCCGCGGGGTTGCCCGTGGTCGGATCGATCTTCACGCCCTGCAGATAGTAGCCGGCGCCGTTGACGAGATAACCGTTCTTATCGAGCGAGAAGTCGCCGCGGCGGGTGTATTTGTTGACACCGTCGAAGATCGGCGTGGAGTCGGACACGTTGCCCGGCTTCTGCACGGCGAAGAAGCCATCGCCATTGATCGCCATATAGGTGGCGACCGAAGCCGACTGCACCGATCCAGCGATGGTGTTCGTGCTGCGCGATCCCGCATTCACGCTGCCCGCGAGCTGCGCGTTGGTGCCGGTGTCCGGAATGAGATCGGTGAAGCTGGTATCGATCCGCTTGAAAGCGGTGGTCTGCGAGTTGGCGATGTTGCCGGAGATGTTCTCCAGTGCATAGGAGTTCGCCCGCAGGCCCGCAACGGACGTGGTGAGAGCGCCGAAGATACCCATTACATCGTCTCCAACTTCCGGGCGGCCCACCGGGTGTTGCCAAAGTCGCGGCCGCAGTCGGAGACAATGTCGCAAGGCCCGTGCCAAACGGGATATTCGAGGCGAATCAGTGCACTAGTGAAAATGCTCCGGCTCCAGGACCGGGGCACAATTGCCTAGCAGGGAAATATTTGCCGGCCAGGTTGTCATTGCGGACCCTGACGAATTGCGGAGCAATTCATTTGGCCGAAGCAATCCAGGAAGCCACGTGAAGGAAGATTGGATCGCTTCTCGCAAGGGCTTCACGCAATGACGGAGCAGCTCTTACGTCGCCGAGGGCGTCGCCGGTTTGAACACCATGGCGAAGCCATCCATGCAATAGCGCAGGCCGGTAGGCTTCGGGCCATCGTCAAACACGTGGCCGAGATGGCCGCCGCAGCGACGGCAGTGAATCTCGGTGCGGACCATGCCGTAGCTGGTATCCTTGCGTTCGCCCACGGCATTGTCGAGCGGCTTCCAGAAGCTCGGCCAACCCGTGCCACTCTCAAATTTGGTATCGGACGAAAACAGCGGATTGTCGCAGCCGGCACAGGCGAAGATACCCTTGCGCTTCTCCTTCAACAGCGGGCTGGAGAACGGCCGTTCGGTACCCTCCTTGCGAAGGATCTCGTATTGCTGCGGCGTCAGTTGCTTGCGCCACTCCTCGTCGGTCTTCATGACCTCGAATTTTTCGTCGGAGGCAGCGCGAGCGGACGACCCCGTCAGCCATTTCAGCGACAGGAAACCGGCAATGCCAGCGGCTGTGGACAGGAGCAGACGGCGGTCGATCATAGTGGGTCTCCCTCGGTCGGGATGCGGGTCCCGTTCGTGTGAGTTACGAACCGATCGGCGAGAGGTTACGGCCGGTGCAGCAAAAATCACTCACGAAATCGCGAGCAGCTAGGCGATCGGACCGCCGGTCCCGGCACGGGCATTGGCCTCCGCCAGCCGTGCTTCGCGGATCCGTTCCCGTTCCCCTGCCCGCTCACGATAACGGGCCAGCGTGCCCTGCAGCGTCGCGACCTGACGCTGCCAGACTCCCACCCCGTGACCGACGATGCGACCCAGCCTGCCGCCCGCCCAGACCAGCTCGAACGGAGCAAACAGTCTGGTGCGATCATCGCGGGCGATCATGCCATACGCAATCAGCTGCCCGGCCATGGCCGTGGTGTTGAGCCCCTGATGGCCGAAACCGCTGGCGACCCACAGGCCCGGCCGTATCTGTCCGATCTGCGGCATGCCATGCACGGTCTGTCCCATGGCACCGCCGAAGCTCTCGGTGATGGCCACCTTGCCGAGCTGCGGAAACACCGTCGCGATCCGCCGCGCGATCTTGCGTGCAAAGCGTTCCGGCCTCGCCGCCCAGGTCGTCTCCGGACTCGACCACATCAGGCGATCGCCACCCACAACGCGGAAATGGTCCATGCCGTCGCTGTCGCTCACCGAGCCCTGAAACGCAATCGCCTCCGCCAGCCGCTCGCCGAGCGGCTCCGTGATGCCGGCATAGCGCCAGATCGGCAGCAGCGTGTCGGACAGCCGCTGCGCCGGCGAGCCGAGATGCACATTGCCGGCCAGCACCACATACTGCGCCCGCAGCTGCGCCGAGGGCGTGACGATGCGCTTCATCACGCCGGCAGCATCGAGGCTGATTGCAGGCGTATCCTCGAAGATGCGTACGCCCGCCTGCTTTGCCAGCGTCGCCAGACCCATCAGATATTTGCGGCCGTCGATCTGGAACGCTTTCGGATAATAGACGCCATGGAAGTAGCGCTGTGTCTTCAGCGCTTCGCGCACGCGTTCGATCTGCCAGCCTTCGGCCACCGTGTCGAAATCCTCGTTCAACATCTGCAGCCGCGCAATCAACTTCTCGCCGGCATCGACATTGGAGACTTCGAGCGCACCCTCGCTGAATGCAAGATCCGGAATGACATCTCCCGTCGCGCGTGCGCGGACAGCTTCAGCGCCCTGTTGTGACAGCGCCCACATCTCACGGGCGTCCTCGAGCCCGACCCGTGCAATCAAATCGGCAAGCGGCAGGCCGAAGCCCGGCGTCACCGTACCCAGCTGATGGCCGGACGCGTTCCAGCCGACATGACGGCCTTCCAGCACCGCCACGCTGGCGCCGAGCTTCGCAGCCTCCAGTGCGATCGACAGCCCGGCGAGCCCGGCGCCGATCACGCAGACATCCGTATCCAGCGGATGGGCCAGCCGCACGCGGTCCTCTTCAGCCACGTCGGGTCCAAATGTCACGCTTGCGGAAGCTACAGTCATGCCGTTTCCTACGGGCAAGTGCGGCGCTTGTCACCTTGTCCTCACGGTCCGCGTCCATTAATCCGCAATTCACCGTTAGCCAACGAATCGAGGCCCGAATGCGCCGATTGATGCTGCTCCGTCACGCCAAAACCGAAACGGATGCGCCGAGCGGCAAGGATTTCGACCGTCGCCTCGACGAACGCGGCCGTCATGACGCTCCCCTGATCGGCGCTTGGCTCAGCAGTCACCCGCCGCCCCCCGATATGGTCTGCGTCTCCACCGCAATGCGTACGCGCCAGACCTGGGATCTCGTATCGGCCGCGATGCCGTCCAACAAGCCGACGGTCGAATATGTGGATGAACTCTATGGTGCCGGCCTCGAGGAACTGCTCGCGGTAATCCGCGATGCCGCAGTGCAGGATCCGCGCCGGCTGATGTTGATCGGCCACAATCCCGGACTGCACGAAATGGCACTCGGCCTGATGATGAGCGGCAAGCAGGGCGGCGACGCCGCAGGCCGCAAGGCGCTGGCCGACAATCTGCCCACCGGCAGCCTCGCCCTCATCGACTTCGACATCGATGACTGGAACGACATCGCCTTCCGATCCGGCACGCTGGTGCAGTTCGTCAGCCCGAAACTGCTGAAGGACGACGGTCAATAAGTCGCCTGCCGCCGCGCCTCGATCGTGCTACACTCCGTCCGTCGGTGGAGGTGCAGCATGTACAAATCCATTCTGGTCCCGATTGATCTCGCCGAGATTGACATCGCAAAGCCTGCAATTGCCCAGGCCGGCCTGTTCTCCAAAACCTTTGGCGCCCGGGTACGGCTGCTCAATGTCATGCCGCTGATGCCGGTGATGCTGGCGGAATATGTGCCGGCGGATTTCGACACCCAGCAGCGCGACAGTTCGGAGCAGGCGCTCGCCGCTGTCGCCCGCGACTGCGGCATCGACGACACCCATGTGTCGAGCGTGGTGCGCCAGGGCGGCATCTATCACGAGATCCTCGAAGAGGCAGCAGCCATCAGAGCCGACCTCATCGTGATGACCTCGCACCGCCCGGCCATGCGCACTTATTTTCTCGGTTCCAATGCCGGGCACGTGGTGCGCTATGCGAAGTGCTCGGTGCTGGTGGTGCGGCAGGCTCCGGCTCTCCCGTAAGGGCGGCAGCTACGTCACCAGCAAATCGTCCGGCATGCGATCGAATGTATAGCCGCGCGGCCTGTTGCGGCGAAGGAATGCCCCGATCTGCCAGCCGACCAGAGCGCTGAAACCGAGGATAAAGGCCGCCCCGGCAAATTCGCCGATGAACAGCGCGCGCAGCAGCAACGCCGCCATGGCCAGGCCGAAAAGGACCAGTGCGGCCACGATTGCTTTGTAAGTGACGGGCCGCACGCCGGCGCAGAGCACCGCGGTGCTGCCCGCTGCAGCCAGGCGGCGATGCAGATTGACGATGAATGGCACGTAGCCCGGCTGCGGCTTCATCAGCGCCACCGTCTGTTTGGACGCCGAGAAGAACCGCAGGCGCTGCCCGTTGCTGTGCCGGAGCTCCGCCAGATAGCGGTTGTGCTGCATGCCCATCGGCCGGTACGACAGACGTACCGACGCGATGTCGGCATAGGCCCACACGCCGGAGCGCCGGCCAATCTGCCAGGCGAGGCCATCGTCGGTCAGTTCGAACCGATGCGCGGGGCCGATCAGCGAGGCGCGGTAGACATAGACAAGTCCCGAGCCGGCATCGTTATTCGGCAACTTGAACAGGGATGTCAGCACATCGGCTCTCCGGGACCGCCGCTTGCTTGCGCGGGCATCTGTCCCTTACAAGCTCCTCATGGCCGAGACGACCATTTTTCCGCGCCGCCTGGTTCTGGCGGGCGCGACGATTTCCGGGGTGATGCTGGCGCTCGCCGTGCATATGCTCGGCCAGCGTTTCGGCCTTGATCTCGGAGGCCTGTGGTACAACGACCCCGCCAATTTCATGCCGGCCGGCTCGGCGATCGCCTGGTGGCTGATCGCCGCGATGGGTTTTGTCAGCGGCTATGTCACCGCCAATCTGATGGACAGCGCCGCCTCCGGCCGCATGCCGCGCCGCATGCGTCACGTCCTGATCGGCATCGGCGTGCTGGTGCTGGCGGGCGCCGGTCAGGCAGCGTCAGCGCCCAATGCGATTCCGACCGCATCGGGCGTCGTCGCGGGCCTCATCGCCCTCGTCCTGGGCGGCATCATGGCCTTTTGCGGCGCGCATTTCGCGCTGAAGCGCACTTAAAAAAGTCGCGCGGGCGCTCACCCGCGCAAGTTCGTTAGGTAACCGCCCGCAAACTAGCTCGCCGCGCGCAGATTGACCTTGCCTTCCGCCAGCGATGTCAGCTTCGCATCGGTCTGCTTCTCCTCATCCAGCGTCTTCTGCAGAACCGCCGCGCAGTCATCGCGGCCAAGCTGGCGGGCCCAGGCGATCAAGCTGCCATAGCGCACGATCTCATAATGCTCGGCCGCCTGTGCCGCATTGATCAGCGCAGCATCCAGGACACGCTTGTCGGCGACTTCGCCGGCGGTCTCGTCGGCTTCCTGGACGATACCGTCAATGGCCGGACAGGTGACCGCCTTGACTTCGGCACCATGCATCTTGAACACCTGTTCGAGGCGCTGCACATGCACCTCGGTCTGTTTCAGATGGTCTTCGAAGCCCTGCTTCAACGCCGGCTCGGTGGCCTTGCCGGCCATCTTCGGCAGCGCTTTCAGAAGTTGCTTCTCGGCATAGTAGATGTCCTGCAGCTGGTGCACGAACAGGTCATCCATCGTCTTGATGTCACGGGTGAACAATCCCATGGTCATATCCCTCAGTCAGGAACGAAACCGCCCCGGCGCACGAACGGCACCACCCCGGAATGGGGCGGTAACTGCCGCTCATTGTGTCGTTTAGCCGCGTCTCATTCGGTTGCAGATACCACCGCCAACCGGCCACTTCGGGACATGTTCCGCGCGTCGAACGTCATTGCTATGGAACGTGAGGCTTTCAGGCCTATATCAGGATGGAAGCAATAACCCGATTTACAGTGCAGATTCAGACCGATTGCAGCCGCGGCGCGAATGTGACGAGATCGCGGCTCCGGTATTAACGCTGGCGTTGTCAAGGGCTGCACAATCAGGCGTTTTTGCCGTAAGGGTTTGATCGAGATACATGAACGTCGCGTATGAGTGAATCGGCCAGCGTCTGCCCCATGCAAGGAACGGCTTTCCCTTTGTTCGCGCTCCGCCGGGAGGACGAATGTTTCGATTGCTGACCGCGCTCGGGCGCGGCTTCAAGCAGCATGTCGGCTGGAAACGGCTGGGTGTTGTAGCGAGCCTGATCGTCATCGGCCTTGCCATCTGGCATTTGGTCACGACGCTGAAAGGCCTTAACGCCGCCGATATCCTGGCGGCCATGGCGGCCAAGTCCACGATGCAGATCGCCCTGGCGACGCTGTGCGTGATCGGAGCCTTCTGCACGCTCACCTTCTACGACTATTTTGCGCTGAGAACGATCGGCAAGAAGCATGTTCCCTATCGTATCGCCGCCCTGTCGAGCTTCACCAGCTACACGATCGGCCATAATCTTGGCGCGACGGTCTTCACCGGCGGCGCGATTCGTTTTCGCATCTATTCGGACTATGGCCTCACCGCCATTGATGTCGCCAAGATCTGCTTCATTTCCGGACTGACCTTCTGGCTCGGCAACTGCTTCGTGCTGGGCATCGGCATGGTGTGGCATCCGCAGGCGGCATCGGCCATCGACCAGTTGCCCGACGCCTTCAATCGCCTGATCGGCCTCGCCTGCCTCGCCGGCATTGCCGGTTATCTGGTCTGGATTTCGACCGGCAAGGAGCGCCGCCAACTCGGCCAGAACGGCTGGAAGGTCGTGCTGCCGTCGGCACCACTGACGCTGCTGCAGATCGCCATCGGCGTGATCGATCTCGGCTTCTGCGCGCTGGCCTTTTATCTGCTGATGCCCGACGCCCCACATGTGGATTTTGTGTCGGTCGCGGTGGTGTTCATTCTCGCCACCCTGCTTGGCTTTGCCAGCCATGCGCCGGGTAGCCTCGGCGTGTTCGACGCCGCCATGCTGGTGGCCCTGCCGCAATTCAAGCAGGAAGAACTCATCGCCACCGTGGTGATGTTCCGCATCCTGTATTTCATGATCCCCTTCGCGATCTCGATCTGCATCATGGGCACCCGCGAGCTATGGCTCAGCGTGATCAAGCCGTGGCATCACCGCAAGCTGAACGGCTCGGCCGACGAGCGCCGGAGCGGCGAACCGGCCGCAGTGATCGTGCATCGGCAGCCACTGAAGCGTCAGTCGCAGGGGTGAAGACCCCGTAGGGCGGATGAGCCGAAGGCGTAATCCGCCGTTCTTTGCCCCATAGATTCGGCCGGCGGATTACGCCTTCGGCTCATCCGCCCTACATATTTCTGCGTTTCAACTCCGCGGAACGCGTCCGGCATGCTAGGCGTTTCTTACTTCCGCCCCATACGTGACGTTCAACCCCGCCATGGCCATCGCTTTTTTCAGACGTTCATTGCTCGTCGCCGCCACGCTTGCCGGCACGCTGGCGGCTTGGCCGGTGCACCGGGCCGCGGCTCAGACGGGCGCCGCCAACATCCAGATCTCCTGGGAAGTCCGCAACCGCTTTCGTCTGTTTCGCGAGGAGCGCGACTTTCAGCTTCACGTCGATTCCATGCGCAATCGCAGCGTGTTGGCCTCCGAGCAGGCGTTGGGCATCCAGAGCGACGGTCGCGGCTGGGCGCGCAATACGGTCAACCGGCTGTGCATCGATCTTGCCGGCAAGGTCAGCGAGCCCTGCATGCGCGAAGGCACCCGAGAAAGCTATCTGACGCCGTCCGATCACCCAGTCACCGTCCGTCTCACAGGCGAAGTGCCGGTCGGCGCTGTCTGCGCCTGGACTTTTGACGACGGCGAGGGTCCGCGCCAGTCCACACTCGACTGCGCAGAGCCAATCAACTTTCGCGCCCTCTATGGCCGCCGCACCGTCGCGACGGTGGACGTCTCCAGCGGTGACGGCCCGATGCGTACCTCCACGGATATCGTGGTGCGCGATATCCTGATCGCCGGCCTCGGCGACTCCATCGCCTCCGGTGAAGGCAATCCGGATCGTCCCGTCGCGTTGTCGGACGACGGCTTCTGCTTCCGCTCTTACTCGGGCGGGCCGACAGCGCAGTATTACCGACCGAGCCGCGCCGCTTTCAAAGGTGGCCGCTCCTGCGATTCCTATGAATCCCTGCAAGCCTGGCAGCGCGCCGGTGCCCAGTGGCTCAACGCCGCCTGCCATCGCTCGCTCTACAGCTACCAGACCCGCGCGGCTCTCGCGCTCGCCGTTCAGTACCCCCATATCGCCGTCACCTATCTGCCGCTTGCCTGCTCCGGCGCAACCATTCCCGATGGCCTGCTCGGCAGTCAGCGCGCCCGCGAATGCCTGACCACGAAGAATGCCTCGACCTGCGCCGGCAGCGTCAACGGGCAGGTCGCCGAACTGCGCGAGGCGATGGGCGCCGCCAAGCGTCGCCAGCCCAATCGCCGGCTCGATCTGGTCTTCCTGTCCATCGGCGCTAATGACATCGACTTCTCCGGCCTCGTCGCCGACGTGATCGTCGAAAACGGGACCGAGCGCACGCTGTTCAAGCGCGCCGGTCTGCTCGGCTCCGTGGAAGATTCCCGCAACGCTCTGGTGCGCGATCTGCCTGCGGCCTTCGGCAAGCTGCGCGAACAGCTCAAGCCGCTGGTCGGCGGCGACATGGGCCGCGTGGTGTTCGCCGCCTATGCCAATCCCGCGCTCGTCAATGGCGGCGCCTGCCCCGGCGGCCCCGGCGGCTTCGACGTGCATCCGTCGTTCTCCGCCGATCCGCGCCGCCTCGCCAACGTCACCAGCTTCGTGGATCGGGAATTTCTGCCGAGGCTGCGCTCCATCGCGCTGTGCGAGGGCGGCGTGCTGTGCCGTAATCCAGAGGCCGATCGCATGACCTTCGTCGATGCGCATCAGCAAACCTTCGCCAATCACGGCTTCTGCGCCCGCGGATCGAACGACCCCGAATTCGACCGCGCCTGCTTCTCGCCCAAGGGCGACAGTTTCGTAAGCAGCTTGGTGGAAGCCGCGCAGCAACCGATGGTGTGCGGCCGCGGCGCCAGCGAATTCCGCGCCTATCTGCCACGGGCCCGCTGGATTCGTGACGCCAATGACAGTTACTTCGCCGCGATGACCTATCCGCAGGGATACTCCGCCGCAGTGCAGCCGGCGGATATCCACGACGCCACCTGGGGCGTCCTCTCCGCGGTCTATGGCGGCGCGATCCATCCGACCGGCGAAGGCCATGCGGCAATGGCCGACGCAGTGGTGCCGGCGGCAGCAAACGTGTTGCGGCTCGGTGCGGAGGCGGAAGTCTCGCAAGAGCCGTTGGCGCCGGTTCAGCAGTGAGGCTCAGCCGTAGGGCGGATGAGCCGAAGGCGTAATCCGCCGGCCGCGTTCGTTGTTAAACTTCCGCGCCGGATTACGCGGCGTTTATCATCGGGCACGCTTCGCGCGCCCGATGGCTAATCCGCCTTACGGCTGCGGGCTACACTGCGGCTGGCCCGCACGCGCCGGCAATCTTATCCCGAAGATCACAAAGCTGATCACCGCCAGTATCCACACGCTCACGCCGCCATAGAGCAGCACCCAGCCAAAACCATCCGTCAAAGCCCGATGGATGACGGCATCCGGCACGTTGCGCTCGGACGCAATCGCCGTGCCCGCAGCGACACTTTCCGCGATCGATCGCAACACGCCGGCATCGATCATCCCCGGCATAGCCACCTTCAAAGACGCGCGAACGCCCTCGACAAGGATGAGTCCCATCAGCGCGATATTGATCGCCAGCGAAATCATGCGCGCGCTCATATCGATACCCGATGCCATTCCTGCGCGCTCGGGCGCCACCGCCCCCGTTGTCGTATTGGTCACCGGCGTATTGGTCATGCCCAGACCGACGCCGGCGAGAATGCAACCGGGCAACATGGTCAGCCAGCTTGCATTCTCAACCGAACTGCCGAGCTTCATCAGCATGAAGCCAAGCCCGATTGCGAACAGGCCCAGCGGAATGATCAGGCCCGCGTGATAACGAAGCGCTAGGCGCTCGGCCACCGGCGGCACCACCAGCGTCGGCAAAGTGTAAGCCAGCAACGACAATCCCGCGCCAACGCTGTCATAACCGAGCCCCGCCTGGAAGTAGATCGGCAGATAAATCATGAACGGCCAGAAGCTGAAATTCATCGCCATCGACCCGATCAGCGCGCCGGAGAAATTCCGGATCCGGAACACACTGAAATCGAACATAGGCCGCGGGCTGACCCGCTCCGCGACGATGAAGCCAATGAAGCTTGCGATGAACACAGCCATCACGGCGAAGGCTGCCCCACTGTCGAAACCGAGGTCGGGCCCCTGTGTGATGAAGAATGCGAGACAGAACACCGCCAGCGACAACGTGACGATGCCCCCAAGATCGAGACTGCTGGCGCCCGGATCGCGCGACTCTCGAACACCGCTCGCTGCGAGGAACAGCGAGACGACGCCCAGCGGGACGTGAACCAGAAACACCCACTCCCAGCTGAGCAGAGCGACAATCGCACCGCCGATGATCGGGCCGAAACCGAGACCGATGCCGAAGATGATCCCCCACCATCCGAACGCGATGGCACGCGCACGGCCGGCCTGAAACTGATGCGACAGTACGGCGATCTGGCAGATCAGCATCGCGCCACCGCTCATGCCCTGCAGAAACCGGGCGACGATCAGCACCGACGCATCGCGCGCCAGGCCACAGACCAGCGACGAGGCCGCAAATGCGACGATCGCACCGATATAGACCCGCTTGCGTCCGTAGCGGTCGGCCAGCGCGCCGGTGGCCATCAGCACGGTCGTGACCGCGATCGTATAGGCGTTCATGACCCATTGCAGTTGCTTGAAGTCGGCGCGCAGCACCGTTTCCAACGTCGGCAGGATCGCGGGAATGCTGGAGATCTCCAAGCCGAACATCAGGGAGGTTAGACAGACGGCCGCCAAAGCCAGCGTGCCCTGTCGGGAATCGGAATGCATGTTGTCGCCTTTCGCTTCAGTTCGGGCGCAACATAGGCAGCGATTGACCATCCGATAACAGCATGATTGAATATTTCAGAGACAACAAATCCGGATAAATGATATGAGCGCTCTGGACGTCGAGGCCGTACAGGCCTTCGTCACCATCGCCAATCTCCAGAGTTTTACCCGCGCAGCGGATGCGCTGGGCACGACTCAGGGGGCGATCAGTGTGAAGCTGAAGCGGCTGGAAGAACGTCTCGGCCACAAGCTGATCGAGCGCACGCCGCGACTGGTCCGGCTGTCGGCGCAAGGCGCGGTGTTCGTCGAAGCCGCCCGCGAGTTTCTGGCCGCGCATGACCGCGCCCTCTCTGCACTGACCTCAACGCGTCGCCGCTTTACCCTGGGCATCGCCGCACATGTGGTGGGGCCGGAGGTGCCGACCCTGCTGGCGCGGCTCAATGCGCACGACCCCTCGCTGACCATCGAGGTGCGGCTCGACAATTCACCCAAACTGCTGGAGTCCTTCGATCGCGGCGAGATCGATGCGGCGATCATTCGCCGGGAAGAAGATCGCCGCGACGCCGAGGTGCTCGCGCCGGAAGACTTTGGCTGGTTCGCCGCACCGGATTTCGAACACCGTCCGGGCGAACCGCTTCGCCTCGCTGCCCTGTCGCCGCTCTGCGGCGTGCGCGACATCGCCATCCACGCGCTGGACGCAGCCGGCATCCCGTGGACGGAGGTCTTTCTCGGCGGCGGATCGTCGGTGGTTGCGGACGCCGTATCGGCAGGTCTGGCGACAGCGGTGTTCTCATGCCGCGTCGCACCGCCCGGCACCCTCGAAGTCAGCAGGAAGTTCGGCCTTCCGACATTGCCCTCGTCGGAAATCGTGCTGCTCTCGACATTGTCGGATCAGCAGTCGCGCAAGGCGCTGCGCACCATCGCAGCAGCGTTCCGCGAACATCGCAGCACGGCTGCATGAATAACAAAGGGTGGGCAAAACGCCATCGCGTTCGGCCCACCCCAAATGCTGAAACCGATCAGCGCTGCGGCTGCTGCACTTGCGCCGCGCTGGCCTTCCGCATCGGCTGCGGCTTCGCCGTGACGCTTCCCACCGTCGGCGTCTGCTTCGCCGCCACCGTCTGGTTCGGGAAATACTTCGCCGTCACGCTCGGATCGAGCGACGCCATCTGCGCATCGGGCAGACGATACCAGGTCTCGTCCTTCCCGAGCAGCGCAATGCCCCAATAGCCGCGCACCGTGAGCGTGCGACCATCCGGGCTGACGCTCATCTTGGCCTTGTAGACCTTGCCGTCGCGCGGATCGAGAATGTTGCCGTTCTCGTATTTCAGGCCCTGCTGCTGCATGTTGCGAATGAAAGAAATGCCCAGCACCGGCTGGTTCTTGCGGTCATCGACGCATTTGCTGCAAATCTCGTCGCCGGGCTTGTCATCGGCGCTCGGAAACGTCTTGGCGATGGCGCCCTCATAGACGCCGCCATGATCGACCATCAACACCCAGACGACGGGTTTGCCATCCTCGATTTTCTGCCAGAGACCGGCTGCCGTGGGACCTCCTGCTGCAACCTGCTCGGCGGCAAAACCGGGCGTTGCGAGCAACGTGGCAGCAGTTGCCATGACGGCAAGCTGGCGGGATCGAAACTGGATCATCAATATCCCCTTCGCAGTTCGTCGTCCGGCAACCAAGCAGTTGGACGGACTATCAATCTTGCGCGACGAAAGAGTGACCCTGGTTGATGGCTTTTGCAAGATTGCCGATCGCGCCTCGCATTTCCGTTCATTGCCGGTGCCGCAATGCTGCCACAAGAAAAGGGGGCCGGAGGTCACTGGAAGACCTCCAGCGCTTGCGGCAATCTTGAGGCGGCTGCGGCACCCGTGAGGCAGGAACCCGCTCCGTCGTCGTTAAGGAACCGTAGCGGAGGTTGGTTAACAGCAGGCTTCTATCCCAAGCCGCGCTCTTGCCTGTCGCGATCAACTACGCTGTAACCGCCGCAAGCACCTGGAGATTTTTGACGTGAATGCCCCGACCCGCGCGCCTGCGCCGATCCTTGAAGACTATCCGTTTCGCCTCACGGACAATGTGCGCTTCATGGATCTCGATCCGAACAATCACGTCAACAACGCGATCTATTCCAGCTATTTCGAGACCAGCCGGGTGATGCTCACCAAGGACCCATCTTACGGAATGACGCCGGACGGATTGAGCTGGGTGCTGGCGCGGCTCGATATTCATTTTCGTGCCGAACTGCACTGGCCGAATGTCATCGAACTCGGTACCGGCATCGAAAAAATCGGCCGTACCTCGCTGACATTCTCACAGGTGGTATTCTGCGGCGGTAAGTGCATCGCGTCGGCCAGCGCCACAACCGTGATGGTCGGACTCGCCAGCCGGCAACCGACGGCGATCCCGCCGGACGTGATCGGGAAGATGCAGCCGTGGATGATGCGGAATAGCAGCGCCGCTTGAGCGCGGCGCTCCGGTTACGCCTGGCGTTCCGGCGTGATCACCACAAGGCCGTCGAGGGCATCGGTGATCTTGATCTGGCATGAGAGACGCGAGTTCGGCTTGATGTCATAACCGAAGTCCAGCATGTCCTCTTCCATCGGGGTCGGCGCTCCGACCTTTTCCGTCCAGGCTTCGTCCACATAGACATGGCAGGTGGCGCAGGCGCAGGCGCCGCCGCATTCGGCTTCGATGCCGGGAATCGAGTTACGGATCGCGGCTTCCATCACGGTAGAGCCGGTGTCCGCATCGATGGTGCGGGTTTCGCCGGAATGATCGACAAAGTTGATTTTGGCCATGATGCTCGCACTGCCGGAAAGAAGATACGGCTGTCCTATAACGGGTCGCCCCCGACAGCGCCAGCGCTCCGCAGCAAAACCGTCATCTGCAAATGTGGGGTAACGGGGCCTCCGGCCCAGAAGCGATCAGGACCGCTTGAGAATGCCGTCGATTTCGGCGCGGGCCTCGAGCACCGCATCCGTGAGCGTCATCAACGCCTCGGCGCTATCCGTCTTGTCCCGCAGCATGTTTTCCAGCCATTCGGCCGCATCGGTGATCCGGAAGGCACCAATGGCTTCGGCCGAACCGCGCAGCTTGTGGGTCAGCTCGCCGATATTGTCCGGCATTTTCACGATCTTCTCGATCAGCTCGCTCGCCTGGGCCGCAAACATGGCCAGCACCTCGCGCTCCAGCGAGGCATCGCCCATGGTCATGCGCTTGAGGTGGTCGAAATCAAAAGGCCCGTCATCGGGGACCAGCGGCGGTGACGGCATCCATTGAACCCGTTCGAGATGAAGCGACATTGATATTGGCCCGGAATTTCCGCCGCCGGAGGTTTTGGCGACAATTTTCAGGAGCCAAACACGGAATTGGTTAACGGAACGTTCTGTGCACGATCCGGCATTCCGCCCGCATTTTGACGAAAACTCGCCACGATTCCACGGCCAATCGCGATATTCGTGGCTTAACAGATAGTTACCGGGAGAAGCCGTTAACTATCATTAAGAATGTCTTAACCGGAAGCATTTCATTCGCGCGACCAAGCCAATAGGATGTTTGCGGGAAGTAGTGGACAAGCCGAGCGACCGGCAGTCCGCGATCGTGGGACGGGGTGTATTCCGCGTCATGGCAAACGGGCCGTGACGGGGGCAGCGAACACGACTTGTGCGGAAACTTCCGTAGTGTTGCGTAACAGGGGGCGCGTGGAACGAGCATGGCAAACAATTCAAAGAAGGCCAAGGATCCGACCGAAGTCGCTCTCTCCGCTATTCAGGAGGCCCTGAACGTCGACGGGTCGCGCGACCCCAATCTGCGCGCCGATAATGCAGCCGCCACCGGCCCCGCCGACCTCGACGAACCGCGCTTCGATTCCCGCGTCACCGGCGAACGGCCGGCCTTCGAATCTGTTGAGGAACCCCGCTTCGGCCGGCGCGCCGCCAATGACGATCGCGAGACCATCGGCCAGATCCTGCAGGCGCTGCAGAAGAACCGCCCTGCCCGCAACGTCTACACGCTCGCGACGCTGTTTGCCGGTGTCTGGGTGATCGCCGCCGCGTTCCTTGCATACGCCTTCCTGCCGTCGCTGCAGACCATGGCTGGTCAGGGTTCCGGCGGCACACTGGCGCTCGTCGGCCTCGCCGCAGCGCTGGTCGCCCCGATCCTCCTGTTCTATTTCCTCGCGGCGCTCGCATGGCGCGGTCAGGAAATGCGCATGATCGCCCAGTCGATGGCGCAGGTTGCGATCCGCTTCTCGGAGCCGGAAGGCAGCTCCAGCGATGCCATGGTCACGGTCGGCCAGGCGATCCGCCGAGAGGTCGCCGCCATGGGCGACGGCATCGAGCGCGCCATCGCACGCGCCGGCGAACTCGAAACGCTCGTCGCCAACGAAGTCTCGGCGCTGGAACGCGCCTATTCGGACAATGAAGTGCGCATCCGCGCGCTGCTGCAAGACATCGCGCATCAGCGCGACAACCTCGTCGGTCAGGCCGAGCAGGTCCGCTCGGCGATTTCCGGCGTTCAGATCGACCTCCGCCACGACATCGCACTGATCTCCGATGCGATCGCCTCGCGGGTCGACGATGTTGCCAAGAGCATCACCAGCGCGCTTGAAGAACGCGGCGAACACATCACGACCGCGCTCGGCCGCGCCGGCGACAACATGATCCTCGCCCTCGGCGAACGTGGCGGCGATCTGCTCGACCGCCTCGAGGAAGCCAGCGGCGAAACCACCCGCGCCGTGCTGGAAGCATCCGAACGCCTGACCACCAGCCTCAACTTCAAGACCGGCCACGTCCACGACGAGTTCGTCGATCTCGCCGATCGCGTCCACGAGATGCTGAACGAGCGCATCGACCGCATCACCAATGACTTCGAACAGCGCTCCGCCTCGATTGTCGACCGCGTGTCCGATCGCACCGAACAGGTCCATGACACGCTGAAGAACTCCAGCGACAGCCTGTTGCTCGAACTCGAACTGCGCAGCAATGATCTCTCCAGCCGCATCGACGATGCCGGCAACCGCCTCGCCACACAGGTTCTCACCTCCGGCGACAAGGCAAGCGAGTCGCTCGAAGCAACCGTCACCGCCCTCGTTGCCAAGGTGGCAAGCCAGACCGAGAGCGCGCATGACACGCTGAGCCTGCAGATGAGTGCCTTCGAGCAGCTCGTGAAGGATCAGGGCCTCGAGCTCGCCGAACGCTTCTCGCGCGACAGCGGCAATCTGGGCGCCATCATTACCAAGCACATTTCCGAATTCGACCGCACTGTGAAGACCTTCGGCGGCGAGGTGGTCGAACGTCTCGGCCAGCGCACGCAGGACATCAACGATACGCTGAAGACCTATGTCGACGGTTTCGACGCCCGCGTGACCTCAAATATCGGCGGCATCACCGACACGCTCGACGGCCGTCTCGCTCATTTCGAAACGACCTTCGAGAACCGCGTCAACAGCCTCGACGCATCGCTCGACAGCCGCATGCAGTCGTTCGACCAGACCGTGGACAACCGCCTCAAGGGCCTCGAAGAAACCTTTGATCAGCGCGCGCAGTCGGTCACTGCGATCGTCGAATCCCGCCTGCAATCGCTGCAGTCCACGCTCACCGACGGCGCCGAGCGCGCGGTCGATACGGTGGACGCTCGCTTGACCCATCTCACCACCTCGCTGACCGAAGGCACTACGCGCGCCGTGGCGACCATCGACACCCGCCTGACCCACCTCACCAATTCGCTCACCGAAGGTGCGGTGCAGGCGATCCATTCCATCGACGACCGCCTTTCGTTCCTCACGACCTCCCTCACCGAGGGGACGGTGCAGGCGATCGGTGCCATCGATCACCGCATCGCAGGAGTCACCGCGGCGATCGACGATCGCAGCAACAGCCTCGCCGACACCGTCACCGCGCGCTTCCAGAGCATTCATCAGGGTGTCGAGACTCGCGCAGGCGCCATTGCGACCGAAATCGAAAACCGCGTCGAACAGTTCGAAGAACTGCTCGGGTCGCGCATCGAGGCCGTCGCCGGCCGCATCGAAACCTCGGGCCGCATCGCGAGCGACCAGCTCATGGCGCGCGCCGAAGAGCTCTCGATCGGTATCAAGGGCCATGTGGACGATGCCGAGCGTGCACTGACCCATCTCATGGTCAACACCAGCGAGACGATCCAGGCCGGCGCCCGCGCCGCACAGGAATCGCTCGTCTCGGTCTCGACCGATGTCGGCGCGCAGCTGCGCCTGACCGCAAGCGATATCGAAAGCTCGCTCACCGCCATCGGTACCAACGCCGCCGGCACGATCGTATCGAGCGCCCGCGAGGCGCAGACGACGCTCATCACCGCGTCGAGCGAAGCCGCCGAGCAGGTCAAGACGCTGTCGGCCGATGTGGAGCGTACGCTCACCACTGCCGGCACGACCACGGCCGCGTCGATCCTGGCCGGCGCACGCGACGCACAGACCACTCTTGTCTCGACCTCGACCGAAGTCGCCACCCATATCCAGACGCTGTCGGCCGATATCGAGCGCACGCTCACCACCGCCGGCACTGCAACGGCCGACGCCGTGCTGTCGGGCGCCCGCGCCGCACAGTCCACGCTGGTCGCCGCCTCGACCGACGCAACGCAGCAGGTCCGCTCGCTGGCTGCCGATGTGGAGCGCACGCTGGTCGCCGCAGGCAATGCAAGCGCGGAATCCATCCTCGCCTCGACCCGCAACGTACAGTCCTCGCTCATCGAGGCTTCGTCCGAAGCCGCCAATCAGGTGCGCACGCTCGCCGCCGACATGGAGCGCAGCATCACTGCCGCCAGCAGCGCGACTGCCGACGCGATCGTCAGCCATGCCCGCGAGGCACAGTCGGCACTGATCACCGCTTCGACGGAAACCACCTCGACAGTCCGCAATCTCGCGACCGACGTGGAGCGCACGCTCACCGCCGTCGGTGCCGATGCGGCCGCTTCGATCCTGTCGAGCGCTCGCGAGGTGCAGACCTCGCTCACCACCTCGTCGGCCGATGCGGCATCGCAGATCAAGTCGATCTCGGCAGACATGGAGCGGTCGCTGGCGGCCGTCACCGCCAACACCACTGACAACATCAAGTCCACCGCCGTCGGCGCACAGCAGACCCTGATTGCGGCCTCGACCGAAGTGGTCACCCGCATCAAGGCCACCTCGTCAGAAATCGAGCGTTCGGTGTTCACGGCTTCAGGCTCGTTCGGCACCACCATGAGCGCGAAGACCGACGAGATCGTCGGCTATGTGCAGCAGCAGACAGAACGCCTCTCGCAGATGGTGGACGCGAAGCGCGGCTCGCTCGTCGATGCGCTCGGCTCGAAGGCCAACCAGCTCACGGTCGATATGGACCGCGTGACGGTGGATGCGCTGAAGGCCATCGAAAGCCGCAGTCAGACCTTCTCGCAAACGCTGGCCACCAGCGGTATCGACGTCGCCCGCGCCATCACCACCGCTGGCGAACTCGCGGCCGGCGCGGTCAACAAATCGCTCAAGGATCTCGAGACTTCGTCGCGCTCGGCCATCGAGCAGTCGCGCCAGGTGTCGATCACCGCGGTCACGGAGATGCAGGAAACCAGCAAGATCCTGCGCACCGACACCGTCGCGCTGTTCGAGCGTTTGCGTGAGGGCAACATCCTGCTGCAGGAAGTGCTCACCGGCGCCCACGACAACCTCAACTCGCTGGAGCGCGCGCTGGTCACCCGTGTGGCCGATTTCGTCGCCACCATGAATGACGTGACCTCGCGCAACGGCGTCGCCACTCAGACGCTGGAAGAGCAGCTCACCGTGTTCACCGCCAAATCAGAGAAGGCGCTGGAGGATCTCAATCAGCTCTCGACCCAGTTCGAGGCCCATGGTCATGCGCTGGTGGATGCCGCGGCCCTCGTCGAACAGAGCAACCGTTCGACGCTCACCTCGGTCGGTGACAGGAAGGCTGCACTGGAATCGCTGGTCACCACCATCGACAGCCGCACCAACGACCTCGACGCCCGCCTCAGCCGCTTCACGGGCTTGCTCGATGAGTCGCTGGCCGCTGCGGAAGAACGCGCGCGCGACATCGCCCGCGTCGTCGCCGAAACAGCCGGCGCCGGATCGTCCGCGATCAGCAAGCAGTTCGAGGCCGTACGCAGCGCGGCGGAGGACGAGCGCCGCGCCACCACCGAAGCCATGGCCGAGATCTATCAGCAAGGCACTCGCGAGGCGGAAGCCATGTTCAAGGCCTCGGCGGACAAGTTCGCATCGATGGTCGTGAGCATGAAGGCGATGGCCGCCGAAATGCAGAACGAGCTCGAAAGCACCCGCACGGAACTCCGTCGCGGCGTGTTCGAGATGCCGCAGGAGGCTGCCGAGAGCACCGCGCAGATGCGCAAGGTAATCGTCGATCAGATCGAGGCATTGGCGGAACTCAACCGCATCGTCGCCCGCCACGGCCGCGGCATGGACGTCGTCTCAGCCGCCGCCCGCAGCGCGCCACAGCGCGAACCGGAGCCTGTCATGGCGACCGTCGGTTCGAGCCGTGCCGAAGCGCGGGCCGAGGCTCCACGTGCGGAAGCATCGCGCCGCTCATCGCCGATCGGTACCGCATCCAGCCTGCCCTCGGCAGACTTCGGCGGCTCGTCGCGCCGTACCGAGGCGCCATCGGTTGCTCCCGCCAACCAGGGCAGCGGCGATGGCTGGTTGACTGACCTGCTCGGTCGTGCCGATGACGAGGAAGAAGCAGCGCCGCGTGCCCGCGCGCCGCAGCAGCCGGCTGCGTCCAGTAATCCGCTGGAATCGCTGTCGCTCGACATCAGCCGCCTGATGGACCGCAACCTCGCAGCCGAAATGTGGGATCGCTATCAGCGCGGCGAGCGCAAGGCCTTCAGCAAGCGCCTCTACACCCCGGCCGGCCAGAAGGCGTTCGATGAAGTCGCTCGCAAGTATCGTGCCGACCGCGTCTTCAAGGGCACGGTTGAACGCTACATCACCGAGTTCGAGCGCCTGCTCGACGAGGTGGCTCGCGACGAACGTGGTCCGGCAGCACTGCGCGCGCACCTGACCTCGGAAACCGGTCTGGTCTACACGCTGCTGGCGCATGCGGCGGGACGGTTGGGGTAAAGAGCCCAGCGGAAGTTGAAAAACGAAAGCGGAGGCAGCGATGCCTCCGCTTTTTTATTGCATTGAATGATGCGCCTAACTGCTCCGCGGTGGTCGCCCGGCTTGATCGGGCGATCCAGTCGACACCGGCATCTGTGATGAGGCGCTTCGCCCGCGTGTACTGGATCACCCGCTTTTGCGGGTGATGACAGACGTAACCGTGATGGCGACGTTACTGAACGAACCCGATCCGCTGCGTGAAATTGCGCGTCTCACCCGCAACGATATGCATCACGCCCGGCTTGTCGCCGAACTCGCCGTCGAAACCCGCCGGGCTCGCATAGCCATGCCATGGCTCGATGCAGAGAAATGCGGCGCCGGACGGCTTGGACCAGAGGCCGAGCTGCGGGAAGCCATCCCAGGCGAAAGTAATCGTCGGCGCCCCCGGCGCCCGATAGCGCAAAGACCGACTCGCGATCCGGTCGAAGATCATCGCATCCTTCGCGAACAAGGCTTCTGACAGCGCAAGCGTATCGCCTTGCACCGCCGTCGCCTCGGCCTCCGGCAGCAGCAACCCGCCATCGAGCCGACGGATCGGTGCCGGCTCGGGGTTTGCGAACGCAACGCTGTGCGCGTTCTTCGCGACACCGTCCGCGAGCGGCCAATGAAACGCCGGATGCGCACCAATCGAGGTCGGCAGCGTTTCGTCGCCCGTATTGGTGATGGCATAGCCGATCACCAATTCATCGCCCTCGACGACATAGGAGACGTCCAGCCGGAACGCGAATGGATATTTCGCCCGGCTTTCGGCATTGTCTGATAGCGACAACACACACAACGTCTTCTCACGCGCGATCCAGGCAAAGCGCTGGTCACGTGCGAAGCCATGCTGCGTCATCGGATAGGCTTGGCCGCGATGCCTGAGCACATCGCCTTTCAGCCGCCCGACGATCGGAAACAGGATCGGCGCATGACGGGGCCATTCCGGGCCGGCCTGCCATAGCACTTCCCGCCCGTCCGCATTTTTCAGCGAACACAACTCAGCGCCATCCGCCTTGATGGTCGCCATCACCCGGCCGTTGCTGATGGTGAAATGATCGTCGGACATCGGCACCTCTCAAGAGCATCACCCGGCGAAGCGCAGCGAAATCCGGGAACCGGCGTTTCAACGATCTCGACATTCCCGCATGATGCTGCGCTTCATGCGGGCTGCGAACTAGCGGCGACGCTGCTGCAGCGGTGGTTGCTGCTGCGGAGGCGGTGCCTGCTGGGTGCTCGAGCTCGGACCGAATAGCAGGCGCGTCGGGTTGCGGTCCAGATTGTTCACCGCACGGCTGATATCGCCCAGCGTCCGGCTGGCATCGCCGAGGGTGCGGCGACCATCGATGATGAGCTGCCCGGAACGTTTGTCCAGATTCTCCGTCAGCTCATGGAACGACTTGACGGCCGCCGTCAGCGCGCCACCGTCCTTGCCACCGGCCAGCGTGTCGAGACCGAGCATGATGTTGTCGGTCTTGGCAACGACGCCGTCGGCCTTGCCCATGATGCTGTCGATCTTCTTCATGATGCCGTCGATGGATTCGGCATTGCGGGCGAGCACACCGGTGAAGGCCTCGACATTGCTGATGGCGCCCTTGAGCGCCTCCTGATTGTCATTGACCAGTCGGTTGACGTTCTGCAGCGTGGCGCGCACGGCCTCGCCGATATCCCTGGTGGCATCGGGATCGGCGGTGAGCACCGGCACGCCATCTGTATCGATCGGCACGTCCGGCGCATCGGGGGCGCCGCCCTTCAACGAAATCGCGGCCACCCCGGTCAGACCCTGGAATTCGAGGCCGGCCAGCGTATCCTTGCGGATCGGCGCCACGGTGTCGATCATCGCCAGCGCCACCACACGACGCGGATTGTCGAGCTTCACCGAGACCACTTCACCGACGCGGATGCCGTTGAAGTTGACATTGCCGCCATTGCGCAGGCCCGAGGCCGAGCCCTCGAACACGATGCGCAACGGCGTGCGCTGCTTGCCCGAGTTCAGATTCTGCGACCACATCACAAAACCGATGACAGCGGCGATCACCGCCAGCGTGAAAGTTCCGATCAGGACGTAATTCGCCCGCGTTTCCATCGTTCAGACTCCACTCACCCCGGTCACGGCGCGTGCGCGCTTGCCGTGGAAATATTCACGTAGCCAGGGATGCGTCGCGGCCTGCATGTCGGCCATCGTTCCCTGGGCGATGATCTTGCCGCCACCCAGCACGGCAATGCGGTCACAGGCGGTGTGCAGGCTGTCGAGATCGTGAGTGACCATGAAGACCGTCAGCCCGAGCGTCCGCTGCAGCGTGCGAACCAGCTCGTCGAAATCGCCGGCACCGATCGGATCGAGGCCCGAGGTCGGCTCGTCGAGAAATACGATCTCCGGATCGAGTGCGAGCGCACGCGCCAGTGCCACACGCTTGATCATGCCGCCGGAGAGCTCCGACGGATAGCGCTCGACCACCTCCGGCTTCAGGCCGACCATGGCGATCTTCGCCATCGTGATCTCGTCGAGCAGGCGCTGCGAGACTTTCAGATATTCGCGCACCGGAAACTGGATGTTCTGCCGCACATTCAGCGACGAGAACAGCGCACCATGCTGAAACAGGATGCCCCAGCGGCGCTCGATGTTGCGGCGCTCCTTTTCGCTGCTGTCGAGATCGGTGCCGAATACCTTGATCTTGCCGGACACTTTTGGCACGAGACCGATGATCGTGCGCATCAGCACCGACTTGCCGGCGCCGGATGCACCGACGAAGCCCAGGATTTCCCCGCGTGCAACGTCGAGATTGAGGCCATCCAGCACCTTGCGACTGCCGAAGGCGACGGTGAGGTCGCGGACGCGGATGATGGCGTCGCTCATGGCCGGTGCGATGTAAGCGTCTTCCGAAGTCATGTCAGATCCCGAGCGCGGCAAAGAAGATGGCGAACACACCGTCCATCACGATCACAAAGAAGATTCCCTTCACCACGGACGCCGTGGTGTGCTGGCCGAGCGATTCCGCACTCCCCTTCACAGCCAGACCTTCGACGCAGGCGACGATGCCGATCATCAGCGCCATGACAGGTGCCTTCACCATGCCGACGATGAAATGGTTGATGGAGATCTCGCGCAGGCGTGACAGGAACGAGGTCGGATCGACACCGCCATAGAGCCAGGCGACCAGCCCGCCGCCATAAAGGGCAGCCATGGCGCCGATGAATGCGAGGATCGGCATCGCCAGCGCGAGGGCCATCATGCGCGGCAGGATCAGCACTTCGACAGGATCGAAGCCCATGGTGCGCAAGGCATCGATTTCCTCGCGCATCTTCATGGAGCCAAGCTCGGCCGTATAGGCGCTGCCGGAACGGCCGGCGACCATGATCGCGACCAGCAACACGCCAAGTTCGCGCAGCACCAGGATTCCCAACATATCGACGACGATGACATCGGCGCCGAAGCGGCGGAAATGGAAGATGCCCTGCTGGGCGACGATGCAACCGATCAGGAAGGTGATCAGGACGATAATCGGCACCGCATTCCAGCACACCTGCTGCATATGATGCACCATCGAGGTCAGCCGGAACCGCGACGGATGCAGCCAGACCCTGAACCAGGCCGCGATCACCGCGCCGATCATGTCCACCAGTGAGAGCAGCGTCTCGCCGATGCCGTAGACATTCCGGCCGATACCGTCGAGTGCGACGATAATGCCGTTTGACCCGCGTCCGGTCGCCGGCTGCGGCTTTACCTTGCGAACTTCGTCCACGAGGCTCGCATAGTTATCGGAAAGACCCGCGATCTTGATGTCCTGGCCGCCCGCCGCTAGCGCGCGTCGCAGCCGCTCGATCAGCCAAGCTCCGAACGTATCGAGTTTGGAGACGTCGGACACATCGATGGAAATATTCGCCCGGGTACGGGCCAGCTTTTCGGCATCGGCAACGAGTTTTTCCAGCGCGGATGCGGATGTGGCCGTCCACGCGCCGGCCGCGCAAAGCGCAAGCTGATCGCCCTTGTCGATCTTTTCGAGTGTAGGGCCGCTCACAGCGGGCCTTCAGGAGGGTTCAACCGAGACATGAACAAAGTATTAACACGCCATCATAGGGATTTGAGAAACTCAATCGAACCAACACGATGCTATGGTTAACAAGATGTTAGCGGTGCCCCGAGACCTCTTCTCAAGCACCGCAATACGTCGCAAACAAGTTCACTCCGGTCACTTAAACTTATAGAGACCTGATCGAATTCACGCCTTGATTCAACCCGAAGGATGCCTGCTTGCCCGCTGCAGCCCCTGCCCCAGCGACATTGACCGCCCGCATCGAGACCTGGCCGATTGCGGGCAGCTTCACCATCAGCCGTGGCGCCAAGACCGAGGCGGTCGTGGTGGTGGCCGAGATCGTGCGCGGCGGCCATACGGGCCGCGGCGAATGCGTACCCTATGCACGATATGGCGAGACGCCGCAGGCGACGCTGGCGGCGATTCAGGCCATGGCCGGCGCATTTGCCGCAGGGCTCGACCGTGACGCTTTGCAGGCCGCCATGCCGCACGGAGCCGCACGCAACGCAGTGGATTGCGCGCTGCTCGATCTCGAGGCCAAGGAGAGCGGGCAGCGCATCTGGAAACTGCTGCAACGGCCGGCGCCCCTGCCCTGCATCACGGCCTATACGATCTCGCTGGGCACGCCAGAGGCCATGGCCGCGGCGACTGCGAAGGCTGCACATCGGCCGTTGCTGAAGATCAAACTCGGCAGCGACGACGACATCACACGCATCAACGCCGTGCGCAGCGCAGCGCCGAAAGCCAGGCTCATCGTCGATGCCAACGAGGGGTGGACGACGAACAACCTTCTCGCCAACCTCGATGCATGCTACCGCGCCGGCGTAGCACTGATCGAGCAGCCCCTTCCCGCCGACAATGACGAGGCGCTGCTGCATGTGCGGCGGTCTGTCCCGGTCTGCGCGGACGAAAGCGTGCACGATCTCGCCTCTCTGCCAGCGCTTGCCGGCCGCTACGACGCGCTGAACATCAAGCTCGACAAGGCCGGCGGCGTCACCGAGGCGCTGAAGATGGCAGACGCCGCACACACCATGGACCTCGACATCATGGTCGGCTGCATGGTCGCGACCTCGCTGGCCATGGCTCCGGCGATGTTGATTGCACGAGAGGCGGCGTTTGTGGACCTGGATGGTCCGCTGCTGCTGGCGAAAGACCGCGACGGCGGGCTGCGCTACGAGGACAGCACGGTGTATCCGCCGGATACCGATTTATGGGGCTGATCGCAGGCGGATGAACGAAGCGTATCCGCCGCGGAGTTTCCATTTTGAACTCGGCCGGCGGATTACGCCTTCGGCTCATCCGCCCTACGGCTCGGGACTAAACCTCCTCGTTCAATCGCTGCTCCACACGTTTGCGCCCCAGCCAGATCACGCAAGCGCCAGCCAGACCCAGCCCCGCCATCACGTAATACACCCCCTCGCCATAGCGGGCGTAGATCGCGCCGGACAACAACGCCATGGCGCTGGTCACGAGGCCCGTGCAGGCAGTGACATAACCTTGCGCCCGCGCCATCACCTGCTGGGGGACGTGATGCAGCAGCAGCCCCATCATGCCAAGCTGCGTGAAGCCGAAGGTCGCTCCATGCAGGAACTGCACGACGACGAGAACGGGCAGCGGCAGCGTCTGCGCCGTTAGCGTCCAGCGCAGCAGCGCGGCAAGGCCGCCGAGGATCACCATCGTCGCCGGCGTGAGCGTCAACCGCGGCGACAAAGCGAACAGCACGATCTCGGCCAGCACGCCGAGCGTCCATAAGCCGGCGATGGTGAGACCGTCGAGACCCATCCCCTGCCAGGTGATCGACGCGAATGTGTAGTAGCCGGCATGACTGCCCTGGATCAGCCCTGCAGAGGCCGCGATAACGAGAAAACCGGGATCGCGCAGCAGCCTGCCCGCACCGGAATGTGAGTTACCCTCGCCGACCGGGGCGCCAAGCGGTTGCAGGCCGACACTGGCCAGCGCCGATAACGCCGTCGCCGCGACGATCACCCAGATGAGATGCACTTCGCTGATCCAACCAACCACCAGCCCACAGATCAGGGCGCCGGCCACATAGGCGGCGGAGCCCCACAGTCGCAGCGGCCCGTAGTCGAAACCGAAGCGCACCACGCCTTTCAGCGCATAGCCATCGGTGAGCGCGGTGAGCGGTGTCCACACCACCGCCGTCACCGCGAAGGCCATCAGCAACGCCAACGGCGCATGCAGGGTGGCCACGACGACAAAGCCGGCCATGGTCAGGAAGGAACATACGATCATGGCCCGACGCAGCGCATGGCGGCGCTCGGCAACAGCTGCAATGAGCGGCAACGTGGTGAACCGCGTCAACGCCGGAGCGGCGATGATGGCGCCGATCCAGGCTGGATCGATCCCGATCGCCTTGAGCCAGACCGGGAAAAACGGCTGATAAAAGCCGCTCAAGCCAAACACCGTACCGTAGAACAAGGCCAGCCGCCGCGCGAACTTGCGGGCCACGTGCGGGGCGATACAGAGGCCGGTTTCAGGTATCATTGGACGGGTTGCGATTCGTGCGGGATCGTTGCCATGCTGACATAGCGCGCCTTCCCGCGCGCCGCGAGTTGACCTGATGGCCGAAGAAGCATTTGCCCTGTCGCCGATCAACGCCCGTCCGAACGTTCCGGGCGAGGCCGATTACGAGGCGATCCGCGAGGCTTTCATGGAGACCGCACGCGGCCGGTGGTTTCTCGCCGAATACACCAAGCGCAACCGCAATGCCGATACCAATTTGCTGCTCGAAGCCGTATCACGGCTGGAAACCGGTCTCGCCGCCCAAAAGCAGCAGCCGCAGGGGCTGAGCCTCATCGCGGCGCTCGGTGCGATCCGCTCCGCGATACGCCAGGCCAAGGCCACCGCCATCGAGGTGCTGCCGCGCAGCGACGATGGAGACGTGCAGACGACCGCGCGCAATGGCGCCCGTATCATTCGCGAGATCGCCATGACGATGCGTGAATGCGGAGCCGATGTCCGCATCTGCGATCTGCTGGATACCCAGGTCAGAGCCATCGAGGCCGGCCACGACGCGCTGCAAGCGAACGGTCGCCACGCCGTGCTGGCAAGCTATGACGTCCTGATGGAGCGCATCGAGGCGCTTGCCGACGGCCCCCTCATGCCGGCTGCAAAGACCGCCGAGGCTCCGGTTGCAGAGCAGCCCCCCGAGCCGCGCGAAGCCTCGGTGACACCGCTGTTCAAGGCGCCCGCAGGCGAGCCATTCGCCGAAACATCGGTTGAGAAGCCTGCATGCGCATCGCCCCCGGTCGAAGAACCGCGCGTCGAGACAGCGGAAGCGCAGATCCGTGGCCCGACGGAAGGAGCTGACGAAGCAACGGTTATGGCGGATATGGGCTTCGAGGCCGGGGAAGCCGAAGACCTTGCCGTACTCGATGCAGTCGCCATGGAAATGGGAGCCATCGATCTCGACGACAGCGACGAGCTGTTCGCGCCGATGTCAGGAACGACGCCGATCGAGACGGTTGATGGCACACCGGGCGAGCCGGTTTATCAGGCTTCAGAACAGCCGCCCGTCACGGGCGAGCAGACACTGGCTGAGATCACTGCCGCCGCCTTGGTGCCAGAGCCGGCGCCGGCCACCCCGATTGCGCAGACTCCCGCGCCCTCACTCGGTGCGGCGCTAATCGCCAATGGCGTCATTGCCCGGCCGGCGAACCCCGCTTCCGATCCGCTGGCACCATTTCGCCGGATGACCCAGGCCGAGAAAATCGCGTTCTTCTCGTAAGGCGTGATCATCTTTAGCCGTAGGGCGGATTAGGCGAAGCCGTAATCCGCCGGCCGGCTCTGTGTTGCGAAGAACGGCGGATTACGCTTCGCCAATCCGCCCTACGGCAACGGCGTCTCTCAAGCACCAATTGCCTTGGCATACAGCTCGGCATCGACATTGCCGCCGGAGAGCACGATCACCACCGTCTTCCCGCGCGCGTCGATCTTGCCTTTCAGCAGCGCCGCCAGCGCTACGGCGCCACCGGGCTCAACCACCAGCTTCAATTCGTTGAACGCGAAGGCCATTGCTTCCATCACTTCCTGATCGGTGGCGCTGACGGCGCCGGCGAGCAGGTGCCTGTTGACGGCAAAGGTGATGTCGCCGGGCTGCTGCGCCATCAGGGCGTCGCAGATGGTGCGGCCACTATTGCCATGGGCAACGGGCTTGCCCGCTTTGAGCGAGAGTTCGTGGTCGTGATATCCAGCGGGCTCGGCGACAAGGATCGCTGCGCCGGCAAACCGCGCCTTCACGGCGACCGCGATGCCGCCGATCAAGCCGCCGCCGGAGGCCTGCGCCGAAACAATATCCGGCATCACAGCAAGCGCCGCCAGATCCTCGGCGATCTCGCGGCCCACAGTGCCCTGCCCGGCCATCACAAATACATCGTCATAGGGCGGCACCACGGTGGCACCGCTGTCGCCGGAGATTTTTCGCGCAATGGCTTCGCGATCCTCCTTGTCGCGATCATAGAGGACGACCTCTGCACCGTAGCCGCGTGTGCGCGCCACCTTCATCACCGGGGCGTCGGACGGCATCACAATGGTCGCCTTCATGCCGAGAATCTGCGCCGCGGCGGCCACCCCCTGGGCATGATTGCCGGACGAGAAGGCGACGACGCCCTTGCCGCGCTCGTCCTGCGGGATTGACGACAGCTTGTTGAACGCACCGCGGAATTTGAACGAGCCGGTCCGCTGCAGCACTTCCGGTTTGACGAAGATGCGCCCGCCCGTCAGCGCATCGAGCGCGGGTGACGGCAGCAACGGCGTGCGCACTGCATAGGGCGCAATGACCCGGGCGGCGGCATCGATATCGGCGGCGGAGATTGGGAGAGCTGTGTTTGTCATACCCGCATGCTAGGCGCGCGAGGCATTGCCGACAAGGGCAAGCGACGCTCAGGCGACGACGGGCGGACTTCCCGTTACGGGCTTGACCTTAAGATGCAGCTCGGCACGCGCCTGGGTGATATTGCCGACAAAAGCGCGCGCCGAGGCTTCCCAAGTATGGTCAGCAGCGAAATCGAGACATGCCTGCCGCTCAATCCGCAGCGCCTGCACACAGGCTGCCTGCAAGTCGTCCGAAAGCACGCCCACGGGCGCCGAGCCGATCACATCCTTGGGTCCCGTCACCGGCAGGGCCGCCACCGGCACGCCGCTGGCAAGCGCTTCCAGCAACACAAGACCGTAAGTATCGGTCTTGCTCGGGAATACGAACACATCGGCACCGGAATAGACCCGCGCCAGTTGTTCCCCTTGCAGGGCACCGAGAAACACCGCGTTCGGATATTTCGTCTGCAGTTCCCCGCGCGCCGGACCGTCGCCGACGACGACCTTGGTGCCCGGTAGATCGAGCGACAGGAAAGCGTCGAGGTTCTTTTCGACGGCGACGCGCCCGACCGAGAGGAATACCGGCTTCTCATAACCGAGATCGGCATCGCGCGGACGGAACAGATGACCATCGACGCCACGCGGCCACAGCACGACATTCTTGAAACCGCGCTCGCGCAGTTCATCGGCCAGTGCCGGTGTTGCCGCCATCACCGCAGAACTGGCGCCATGAAACCAGCGCAGGCCGGCCCAGACCCACGCCTCGGGAATCGGGAAGCGCGCGGAGACATATTCCGGAAAACGCGTGTGGAAGCTCGTGGTGAAAGGAATGCTGCGACGGCGGCAATAAGAACGCGCAGCAAAGCCGATCGGCCCTTCCGTGGCAATATGGATATTGTCCGGTTTTGCTGCTTCGATCATCTGCGCAATGCGACGGCGACGCGGAATGGCGACACGAAGATCGCGATAGCTGGGCAGACCGAAGGTGCGAAACGTCTCTGGCGTGAGAAAGCTTACCTCAACGCCGAATGTCTTGGCGGCCTCGGCCATCATGGTCAGCGTGCGCACGACTCCGTTGACTTGCGGATGCCAGGCGTCGGTCGCGACCAGGATGCGCATCAAGCGGCCTTTGCAGGAGCGAGCGTTCGCACCGGTTCGTCTTTCTTGGCGACATCGGTCCAGGTGAGGATCTCGAAACGTCCGTCCTCATGCTCGACCAACGCCGTGCAGCTCTCGACCCAGTCGCCGCAGTTCATATAGCGGATGCCATGCTCGTCGCGAATGGTGGCGTAGTGGATGTGACCGCAGATCACGCCGTCGGCACCGTGGCGGCGCGCTTCGCCGGCCAGCGTCTCCTCGAAGGCGCCGATATAGTTCACCGCGTTCTTCACCTTCATCTTGGCCCATTTCGACAGCGACCAGTAGGGGAAGCCGAACAGGCGGCGGAACATATTGACCAGGCGGTTCATTTGGATCGCGAAGTCGTAGGCCTTGTCGCCGAGATGAGCGAGCCACCGAGCGTTCTGCACCACGAGATCGAAGATGTCGCCATGGATGACAAGATATTTCTTGCCGTCCACGCCCTCATGCATCGCCGTCTCGACGACTTCGATGCCGCCAAAATGCGTGCCGTAATAGTTACGCAGGAACTCGTCATGATTGCCGGGAATGTAGACGACCTTGGCGCCCTTGCGGACCTTGCGCAGCATCTTCTGAACGAAGTCGTTATGCGACTGGGGCCAGTGCCAGCCCGATTTCAGCGCCCAGCCATCCACGATGTCGCCGACCAGATAGATCGTATCGGCATCGTGAACGCGGAGGAAATCCAGCAGCTTTTCAGCCTGCGAGCCCCGCGCGCCGAGATGAACGTCGGAGATGAACAAGGTGCGAAAGCGGTGTTCGTTGCCTTCACTCATCGCGTATCTTTCCATGTCAGGCGGCTAGCAAAGTTGCATGACCGAACGATGACGTCAGGCCGCCAGCGCCGGAGCGGTTCTCTCAAATGTCACAAGCGTATAGATGCCGAACGGCCGCAGCTTGCGGCGCTCGACGAGAATGCTGTCGGCATTCGCCTGCGACCACGCCTGCAGCCGCGCAAACGGGAACTCCGGGCGCAGGCCGAGCGAGCGGGTCTTCTCCGCCGCCCAGCGCTCCAGCGCCGCGGCCCAGCCGGTTTCTGAATACAGATGATTGACGAGGATGATGCGCCCGCCCGGCTTCACCACGCGGTGGCATTCGGATAGCACCTGTTCGGGATTCTCCACGAGCGTGATAACAAATTGCGCCACAACGCAGTCGAACGTGGCGTCCGCGAAATCCATCGCATGGGCGTCCATCTGGCGCACGTCCTTGACCCACGGAAACCGCCCGGAGGCCATCTTGGCGCGAGCTTTAGCGAGCATCGGCTCGGACAGATCGATCCCGGTAACTTCAGTGCTCCGGTCGTAATCCTCGAACGAGAGTCCGGTACCAACGCCGACTTCAAGCACCTTGCCGCCGACGGCGCGCGCGGCTTCTGCGGCGGCGCGTCTCCCCTTGAGCATCACCGGCCCGCAGACGGCATCGTAGATCGGGGCCCAGCGGGCATAGGCCGTTTCAACAATGGATTTTTCCAGATCCAGCGTCGTCATCGATGGTTCCGTCCAGCGTGTCCAATGGAATCGGACAACTCATGTGCTGTTCGGCTGATATCAAGGCGGGATGACAGATCGACGACAGAGTGTCGCAGCAGCTGTGGGAACTATACTCCGTCCTCATCCTCAGGAGTCGCGTAGCGGCGTCTCGAAGGATGGCGGCAAAGCCGGAGCCTAACCAACTCATGGTTCGAGACGTGCGCAAGTGCGCGCTCCTCACCATAAGGGCGGTGGAGTAGCGTTTCAGTAGTACTTGTGGAAATGGTGCACCGGTCCATGTCCGTGGCCGACAGTGAATTTGTCGGCCGCGGCGATCGCGGCGGTGACATAGGCCTTGGCGGATCGTACCGCGGTTTCCATGTCCTCGCCCTTGGCCAGGCTCGCCGCGATGGCCGATGACAGCGTACAGCCCGTGCCGTGCGTGTTCTTGGTGACGACGCGACGCGCCGGCAGTGCCGCCGTCCCCTTGCCGGTGACGAAGAAATCCGTGCTTTCCGGTCCGTCACCGTGCCCGCCCTTGATCAGCACGGCCTTGCAGCCAAGCTCAAGCAACCGCTTGCCCTGCGCCTCTATCTCGGCCTCGCTCTTCGCCGTCGGCTCATCGAGCAATGCGGCAGCTTCGGGCAGATTTGGCGTGATGATATCGGCGCAGGGGATCAACACCTTGCGCAGCGCATCGATGGCATCGGGCACCAGCAGGCGATCGCCTGAGGTCGCCACCATCACCGGATCCAGCACCACATGTTTTGGCTTCCATTTCACGAGGCTAGCGGCGATCGCCTTGATGACGTCGCGCTGTGCCACCATGCCGATCTTCACCGCGCCCACCGCCAGATCGACGAACACCGCGTCGATCTGGTCGCTGACAAATGCCGCCGGCACCTGATGGATGCCGGTCACGCCTTTTGTGTTCTGCGAGGTCAGCGCCGAGATGGCCGAGGCGCCATAAACGCCGAGCGCGGCGAACGTCTTCAAATCTGCCTGGATTCCCGCTCCGCCCGAGGAATCGGAGCCGGCAATGGTCAGGGCAACGGGCGTTGGCATCGAAAAACTCACGTCAAATCAAGCGGGAAGCAGCTTCACAGTGGTACTCCACCGCCGCCGGGCCGGCAACCGCATGGCCTGGGCCGCTTTGGCCCCCTACGAAATGCTCGATGCGCCAAACTGTCCTGCGCCCGTGCATGGCGAAGCGGCGTGCAATGCGATACGGTCGCCAAAAATCAGGAGGAGACAAAAATGACCAATCATTTCAACCGCCGCCATTTCCTGGCCGCCGGCTCAGCCGCCGTCGCGATGCCGTTTCTGGCGCGAAACGCCTCCGCCCAGGCAGCCTGGCCCTCGAAGCAGATTCGCATGGTCTGCAGCTATCCTGCGGGCGGGCAGACTGACCTGCTGGCACGCTCGTTCGGCGAGTTTATCGGCAAACAGATCGGCCAGACCGTGGTGGTCGAAAACAAGGCCGGCGCCTCCGGCGCCATTGGCACCGCGGAAGTTGCTCGCGCCGAGCCCGATGGCCACACCATCCTGTGCTCGATCTCCACGACCTATGTGATGAACCGGGTGATGCTGAAGACTCCCGGCTATGACATGGACAAGGACTTGTCACTGGTCAGCGTCGTTCCTGGCGCTGGACTTTTGCTGGTCGCTAATCCTGCGTCGGGCGTGAAGTCTTTGGAAGATTTCGTCGCTTTCTCAAAGAAGAAAGACAAGGTCAATTTCGGTACCTATAGCGTCGGCTCGGCTCCGCATTTCACGATCAATGAGCTCAACAAGCAATACGGTCTCAAGATCGAACCGATCCATTATCGCGGCGAGGCGCCGATGTGGACGGGTCTTGCAGATGGCTCGCTGGACTTCGCCATGGGCAGCTACACCGCTGCGCAATCCGTCCTGCAAAGCAATCGCGGCGTGGTGTTTGCCGTGCATTCGAAGAAGGTCGATGCGATTCCCGAGGTGAAGACGCTGCCCGAGCAGGGCGCGACGTCCAAATTCTTCACGGTGAGCGGCTTCTCCGGCTGGGCTGTGCCCAAGGCGACACCGCAGCCGATCGTCGACAAGCTGGCTGCGCTGTTCGTGCAGGCCAACAGCGATTCGAAGATCAAGGAGGTCCTCAAGACCGTCGCTCTGGAGCCGGCGCTCGGTTTCAAGGAAACCAATGCGCTGTATCAGAAGGAACTGCCGGTCTGGCTCGAGGCGGCGCAGGCGCTGGGCTTGCAGCCCGCCTGAGCCCACCTTGGCTCGCCACCCTCATGGTGAGGGACGGCCGCAGGCCGCGCTTCGAACCATGAGATGGTGCGGCGTAGAACCACTGTCGAGACGCGGCCCGATGGCCGCTCTCAGGATGAGGGCAGAATTCATCGACTGCCCTCTGGTGGCGCCGGGTCCCGATGGCCTTGCCACGCTGGCTGTTTTGGGCTTGATGATCGCCAAACGCCCGTATTCGGAGAATCCCGATGATCCCCTTCTTTGTCCAGATCAAGTGCAAGCTTGGCCAGTCCTATATCGTGGCCAATGCGCTGGCGGAGGCCGAGATCGCCTCGGAGATCTATTCCACCGCCGGCCATTACGACCTGCTGGTGAAGTTCTATGTCGATAAGGACACCGATATCGGCCACTTCGTGAACGAGAAGGTTCAGGTGCTGCCGGGCATCCAGGACACCCACACGATCATTACGTTCAAGGCGTTTTGATCTCCCCTCTCCCCGCGTCTTGCCCAGGGAGGTTGGGAGCTAAACCGCCATCTTGCGATGCCGCACGGGAGCTGCCGGGCTCAGGCTTTCCGCCGCATCGATGATCGAATTCACATCGATGCCGTGATGGCGATAGAGATCGCCGATCGTACCGGTCTGGCCGAAATGCTCGACGCCGAGCGTCTCCAGCCGATGACCGTACACCGCGCCGATCCACCCCAGCGTTGCCGGATGACCGTCGAGCACCGTGACGATGCCGCAATCGCGCGGCAGCGGCGCCAGCAGCTTCTCGATATGGCTCTGCTGCGGCGTGCGCTGCTCGCGACGGATACGGCGAGCCACAGTCCAGCCCGCATGGAGACGATCCGCTGAAGTGATCGCAAGCAGCCCGACATCGCGATGGCTTTCGCCAAGCAGGCCCGTCGCCTCGATCGCTTCAGGCGCCAGCACACCCGTATAGGCGATTACTAGATCGCAATTATCTCCGGGCTTACGCAGCCAATAGGCGCCGTCTGCGATATGCTGCTGCAGTTCCGGCGTCATGATGCGCTTCGGCTGCGCGACGGTTCGCGTCGAGAGCCGCAGATAAACCGAACCGCCCTCGCCCGCCTCGCGCTGCATGTGGGCGAAGCCCCAGCGCATGATCACTGCGAGTTCATCGACAAAGGCCGGTTCATACGATGCAAGCCCATCCTGCGCCATGCCGATCAGCGGCGTTGCGATTGACTGATGCGCCCCGCCTTCCGGCGCCAGCGTGATTCCCGACGGCGTTGCCGCCACCATGAAACGCGCATCCTGATAGCAGGCATAGTTCAGCGCATCGAGCCCACGCTCGATGAACGGATCGTAGAGCGTCGCAATCGGCAGCAAACGCGCGCCATTGATCGCATGCGACAGGCCGAGCGCCGACATCATAATGAAGAGATTCATCTCGGCGATCCCCAGCTCCATATGCTGGCCCTTCGGCGAATAGTCCCACGCAAATGTCGACGGGATCTTCTCCTGCCTGAACAGATCGGCGTTCTCTGCCTTGGCGAACAGGCCCCGACGATTGACCCAGGCGCCAAGATTGGTCGAGACGGTGACATCAGGCGAAGCCGTGACGATGCGTGACGCCAGCTCGGTCTCGCTGCGCGCGAGTTCGTTGAGGATCAAGCCAAAGCCCTGCTGCGTGGACATCTCCGCGGCAGGCTTGAATTGCAACGTATCAGGCACGTCGATAGTCGGCGCGTCGAGCCGGCGGCGGCCCTGCTGCACGAACGGCACCTGCTTCAGGAACGCTTCCAGCGTCGCGGCATCCTGCGTCAGGCCTTCGAACTTGTCCCACTCGTGTCCGGGCCGGATGTTCTGGCTCGCGCGCCATTTCTCCATCTGCGCCGGCGTCATCAGGCCGGCGTGATTGTCCTTGTGCCCCTGGAATGGCAGGCCGACGCCCTTGATTGTATAGGCGATGAAACAGACCGGACGATCGTGATCAATCTTCTCGAAGGCGTCGAGCATGCTGCCCATGTCGTGGCCGCCGAGATTGGACATCAGCGCCAGCAATTCATCGTCACTGCGCCGGTCGATCAACGCGGTGACATCGCCCTGATCGCCGATTTCGTCATGCAGGCGCTTGCGGAACGCAGCGCCGCCCTGGAAGCAGAGCGCCGCATAGCGCTGGTTCGGGCAGTTGTCGATCCAGGTCTTCAGTGCAGCGCCACCGGGCTCGGCAAACGCGGCATCCATCAGCCGGCCGTATTTGACGATGACCACGTCCCAACCGAAATTGCGGAACATGGCTTCGAACTTCTCCCAGAGCCCCTCGCGCACGACGGCATCGAGGCTCTGGCGATTGTAGTCGATGATCCACCAGCAATTGCGCAGACCATGCTTCCAGCCTTCGACCAGCGCCTCGAAGATGTTGCCCTCGTCCATCTCGGCATCGCCGACCAGCGCGATCATGCGGCCCTCACGGCGGTCCTTCATCAGACCGTGGGCGGAAACGTAATCCTGCACCAGCGACGAGAACAGCGTCTGCGCGACACCGAGACCGACCGAACCGGTGGAGAAATCGACGTCATCGACATCCTTGGTGCGCGACGGGTAGCTTTGCGCGCCTTTGAAGCCTCGAAAATTCTCCAGTTTCTCCCGCGTCTGATGACCGAGCAGATATTGAATGGCATGGAAGATCGGCGACGCATGCGGCTTCACCGCAACGCGATCTTCCGGCTTCAGCACCGCAAAATACAGCGCCGACATGATGGTCGCGAGTGACGCGCTTGAAGCTTGATGGCCGCCGACCTTGAGGCCATCGGCATTGGCACGGATGTGATTGGCGTTGTGGATCGTCCATGAGGAGAGCCAGAGCGCCTTCTTTGCCAGCGCCGTCAGCGTCTGCAGGCGGCCGTCATCGATCGACATGGTACCTCCCGAATAGCCAGCTGAATCCAGCTGTGAATTGAGCAGCATTCTAGCAGCGGCGATTTTGGGATTTTCTCAATTTATGGCGACAGAAGACCTCGCATTGGGATAGATGGATTGTTTGAGTATCCATTTTATGGATTTTTCCCAATGCAAGAACTGGACGCGATCGACCGCAGAATACTCGCCGCCCTGCAGGCGGACAGCCGCTGCACCATGCAGGAACTCGCGGAAAAAGTCGGCCTCTCGATCTCGCCGTGTCACCGCCGGGTCAAGCTGCTCGAACAGCGCGGCGTGATTTCCGGCTACATGGCTCTGGTGGATCAGAAAGCTGTCGGCCTGCCCGTCAGCGTGTTTATCTCGATCAAGCTGGTCAGACAGAAGGAAGAGGACCTCAACCGTTTCGCCAAGGCGATAGCGAAATGGGACGAGGTACTGGAATGCTATCTGATGACCGGCAACCGTGATTACCTGCTTCGCGTGGTCGCGGCCGATCTCGCTTCCTATGAAGCATTCCTGAAGAACAAGCTGACGAGACTCGACGGCATCGCGTCGATCGAGTCGAGCTTTGCGCTCAGCCAGGTGAAATATTCGATCGCATTGCCCGTATAGATCGCCGCGCGGAATCTGCTGGCAACGAGGTAATCCGGGGTCACGAGAAGACGGCGGCTAACTCGCCCGTTTCACCTCGATCGCCCGACCTTTTCCAGTGGCCACGACCTTACGGTAGTGATCGATGGGATATGGCCGGCCGATAAGATACCCCTGTATCTCCGCACACCCTTCGGCGGCGAGGAATGCCTGTTGCGCCGGCGTCTCGACGCCTTCGGCGATCACAGGCAATTTCAGCGAACGGCCGAGGCCAATGATCGCATGCACGATCGCAGCCGATTGCGGGTTGGTCTCCAGCTGCATCACAAAGGTCTGGTCGATTTTGATCTTATCGAACGGGAAGGCCTGCAGATAACTGAGACTCGAATAGCCGGTGCCGAAGTCGTCCATGGCGACACGGACGCCGAGCGCCTTGATGTCACGCAGGATCGCAATGGCGCCGGCGAAATCGTCGATCAGAACGCCCTCGGTGATCTCGATCTCGACGCGCTGTGGCGCAAGTCCCGTCTCCTTCAGAACCGCAGCGAGCATGTCCGGCACATCGATTGTGCGGAAATCGACCGGCGACAGATTGATGGCAATGGAAAGCGGGTTGCGCCAGGTCGCCGCCTCGCGGCACGCTGCGCGCAGCACCCAGGCATCGATGGCGCCGATCAAGCCGGTTTCTTCCGCGAGCGGAATGAAGACGGCAGGCGAGACGATGCCGCGGTCCGGATGTCGCCAGCGCAACAACACCTCGAAGGCGACGATGGTGCCGTCAGCAGAAGCCTGCGGCTGGAAATAAAGCTCAAACTGCTCGTTCTCGATGGCCACCACGAGGTCGCGTTGTAGCAAACGTTTCTCACGGATCTGCTGATCCATCTCCGCTTCGAAGAAACGGATAGTGCCGCGCTCCTCGGCCTTCGCACGATCAAGCGCGAGATCGGCATGGGCGATCAGGCTCTCGGTATCGTTGCCATCCTGCGGATAGACGGAGATGCCGACACTGCAGCGGACGCGAACACTTTGCCGGTCAATCTGCAAGATGTTGTCGAGCACCGCCGACAGGCGCGCACAGAGATCGTCCACCGCCTGCGGTTCGGCGCCGAGATGCGCGACAATGGAAAAGATATCGCCGCTTGGCCGTGCGAGGAACGCGCCATTGCTCGCCACGGTCAGGCGCTTGGCGACCTCGGACAGCACAGCGTCGCCCGTGGCCTGGCCGAACACTTCGTTGATCTCGCGAAAGCGGTCGATGTCGATGCGCGCCACTGCGAACGAACCATGCCCTGCAGATGCCTCGCTGAATACCCGCTCGAGATATTCGTTGAAGGCGACGCGGTTAGGCAGATCCGTAATCGGATCGTGGCGCGCGAGATGCACCATGCGCGCTTCGCTCAGCTTGCGGTCGGTGATGTCGGCGTGGATCACAACCCAGCCGCCGCTGTCCATCGGACGATAGCGCACATGGATGGTACGTCCATCAGGCAGTTCGGCGGTCTGGCTCAGAGGTTTACGATCGGCGATCGCCGCTTCGATCTGTGCATCGTAACACTCCTGGTCGACGAACAACATGCCAACCTCGCCGCGCAATGCCATGACCTGCGCCATGGTGGCTCCCAGCACCATCTTTTCGGGCGGAATACGATACATGCGGATATAGCTGTCGTTCCACAACTCGATTCCGCCCTGCGCATCATACATGCACAAGCCCTGCCCCATATTGTTGAGCGCGGCGTCAAGCTGCATGTTGCGCTGGCGCATGCTGCGCCGGCTGCGCTGGTCGGACACGGCGACAACGAGCCCCGCGATGACCACAGTCACCGTGAATGCGGCGATCGCGAGCGACAAATCGATAGGTGACAACAGGCTCTCACTGCCGTTGATGACCCCTTTGTAAGTGAGCTTGATCGCCCCCATGGCGACGAAGTGATGTACGCAGATCGCCAGCGTCAGCAGCAATGCCGCACCAAGCAGCTTGACCGGCCTGTCGGCCTCCCGCGCCACCAGCATCGCAGAAGCGCCGAGAACCATGCCACCAACAATGGAGGCAGTGATGAGGTCCGGCATCCATTCGATGATGGCGGGAATACGCAGCGACGCCATCCCCATATAATGCATGCAGGCGATGCCGAGTCCGATCACCGCGCCGCCCATCAATGCGTTCTGCCTGTTGCGGTGAAACAGCGCGATCGCGAAACCCGCGGTCGTCATCACTGCGGCAGCAACGAGCGAACAAGCTGTGATGGTCGGGTCGTAGTGGAGTTCGAAGCCAGGCGTGTAAGCGAGCATTGCAATGAAATGCGTCGCCCACGTGCCGAAGCCGGTGACCACGCCGGCCGTGATCAGCCAGGCCAATCGTGCGTCAGGCGGCGCCGTGCGTGCACGCGTGAAAAGATTGACGGCCGCAAGGCTGGTGAGAAAGCACACTGCCGCCGCCAGCAAAATCTGCCGCCAGTCATGCTGCGTCTCGATGCAGTTCCAAACTCTCAGCATAAGGATACCAACGATTTTGAAGGCTATTTGATCTTAGCTCCTTTCGCGTTCGTGTTGCTTAAAACACGCGGTAAACGTGCGCGGAACGCGCTTTATTCTTAAGCTGCAATGAACGGAATGGAATCTTGGTATCGCACTGCGCGAGACGTGGACGACGATACCACGCATGGTTATTATTATACCAACAACATAGCTTGTATGAGTTATGAGGCCATCACGAAGCTGGATAGGGCTCCGCGGGCACAGCGATCCCAGCACGCCGCACACGTTCACGATGCGCGGTGTAAACGCCCGATGCGATGATGATTGCCGCGCCGAGAAACGTCCACGCATCCGGAATCTCGCCGAACACGAAGAAGCCAAGCAACGTCACCCACATCAGTTGAACGTAGGAGAATGGCGCAAGCACCGAGGCATCGGCATAGCGAAAAGCCAGTACCACGATCCAGTGCCCCACTGTGGATGATACACCGATCGCGACGCCGAGCCCGAGTTGCGTCCATGTCGGTTGCGACCAGTAGAACGGTGCGAACAGGCTGAGCACGAGAAAACCGACGATGGCGGAATAGGCCATGGTGGTGATGGGATGATCCGCACCGCTCATCTTTCGCGTCAGCACGAGTGCGCTGGCCCAGCCCAATGCGGAGATGATCGGAAACAGCGCAGCCGGATGAAAGGCCGAGGTGCCCGGCCGCACGATGATGAGCACACCGATCAGGCCGATAACGGTCGCGGTCCAGCGGCGCAGACCGACCTTCTCGCCAAGGAAGATGATCGACAGGCCGGTGACGAACAAAGGCGAGATGAAGCCTGTCGCGGTGGCTTCTGCGATCGGCAGAAAGCTGAGGCCGACGATGAAAAAAATCGACGAGCAGAGCAGGCCAAGTCCGCGAAACACCTGGAGCAGCGGCCGGCTGGAACGCAGCATCTTGCCTCCGGACGGGATCGTCACGATCGGCAGCATGATCAGCAGGAAAACCGAAAACCGGATCCATGCGATCTCCACCGGCGGCATGCCGCCGCGGGCAAGGTACTTGGCCATGGCATCCGAGGATCCCAGAAAGCCGGTCGACGAGATGATCAGCAGGATGCCGAGAAATGGCTTGTCGAGATGGCGCGAGGCCAGCACGCGTGCAGACGACTGCGCGGGTACGCTGATCTTCGGCGGCGGAACGTGAGTGGTCACGGATGGAAACCGGCTGGCTGGGCCCGGTGAAATATGCGGCCCGAATCTGATCCTCACCAAACGCCGTTCGCACGTCCGGGACAACCTCCGATAACAGGACTTGGATATGCAACAGGCGCCGCCGGTTGGTCCCGCGCAATCATGCACTGCAGCATAGATGGGCGATGGCCGTCACAGCATTGGCAGACTGGAGGGCTCGCGCCCGCGCGGAAACACCTTGTCGAGCGCAGCGATCTCCGTCTCGCTCAGGACGAGATCGCCGGCTGCGGCATTGTCGGCGGCATGGGCCGCAGACGACGCTTTCGGGATCGCGAATACCGCGGCCTGCCGGGTCAGGAAGGCGAGCGCCACCTGTCGCGGACTCGCACCGCGAGCGGCCGCGATCTCCTCCAGCAGCATACCGCCCGGCGAGTGGGAAGACGGAAAATCGTTATGGCCGAATGGCGAATAGGCGACCACCGCGACACCATGCCGCTCGCACCAAGGGATGACGCGATGCTCGATGGCGCGCTCCTGCAGATGATAGAGCACCTGATTACAGGCGATGGCGTCCTTGGCGGCCACACGCGACAGGTCGTTGAGATCGTCGGCGTCGAAATTACTGACGCCCCAGGACGCAATCTTGCCGTCGGATTTCAGCTCCTCGAAGGCAGCGACCGTTTCAGCCAACGGAACCTGACCACGCCAATGCAGCAGGTAGCAATCGAGCCGGTCCGTGTTCAGCCGTTTCAGCGAGCGTTCGCAGGCGGCGATAGTGCCTTTACGCGATGCATTGCTTGGCAACACCTTCGAGACGAGAAACACCTCGTCGCGCCGTCCGACGATCGCCTCGGCAACCACCGGCTCTGCGTCGCCATACATTTCAGCCGTATCGATATGGCTCATGCCGGCATCGAGCCCGGCGCGCAGCGCCTTGATGGCCGCGGCACGGTCGCCACGGTCGATATACCAGGTGCCCTGCCCGATCACGGACACGTCGCGCCCAGTGGCTCCGAATGACTTGTGTCGCATGAACGCGCCTCCGCCTGCTCCCGCGACAGGCGCGGGAGTGGACGATAGCGCATCATAGCCGAGGTGTCAGTGGCTGATCATCCATGGCCGTGCGGTCGGGAAGCTCTTGGCGCCGGTCGCCGTTTTCTTCATCAGCCGCGAAGGCTTCTTGCCGGAGCAACAGCCGCAGCCAGGGGCGTGCTTGGCCTTGTATTCCGCCACCGTCTGCGGCGCATGCGTGCTGCGCTCGTTGGTGGCATGCGCCTTGCGCTTATCGGAAGGCATGCAGAAGAAGGCTGGCGGGGTGAGGATGACACGGGGGGACGATATTGTGCAAATTGGACAAAACTGCGGATCGTCGCATTCGGCCATGGGCCTCATGTCGGTGAAAGGCCCGCAATCGTCGCAAAGATATTCATAGACCGGCATGGCCGTCCTCGTCGCAAGGGGAAAAAGGCGACCGCAGCACCGATGACATGGCGCCGCGGCCGAGTTGGCCGTGTTACTTGTCCGGCGACAGCGGCATCTGGATCGAACCGTCGATATGTTTGATCGGCCCGGCCGCGCCCGGCATGATGTCGAAGTCGAAGATCTCCGTCGGCAGCCACAAGGTGGCGCAGGCATTCGGCACATCGACCACGCCGGAGATGTGGCCCTGGCACGGCGCGGTACCGAGAATCGAATAGGCCTGCGCGCCGGAGTAGCCGAACTTCTTGAGATATTCGATCGCGTTCAGGCAGGCCTGACGGTAGGCGATGTGCACATCGAGATAGTGCTGCTTGCCGGCCTCATCCACCGAGATGCCTTCGAAGATCAGGAAGTCCTTGTAGTTCGGCGTCATCGGCGACGGCTTGAACACGGGATTCTTGATGCCGTATTTCGCCACGCCATCCTTGATGACATCGACCTTGATATGCAGCCAGCCGGCCATTTCGATGGCGCCGCAGAACGTGATCTCGCCATCGCCCTGGCTGAAATGCAGGTCGCCCATGGAAAGGCCGCCGCCGGGCACATAGACCGGGAAATACACCTTCGAACCGCGCGACAGATCCTTGATGTCGCAATTGCCGCCATGCTCGCGGGGCGGCACGGTGCGCGCACCTTCGGCCGCAGCCTTGTCGCGGGCTTCGCCCTTCATCCGGCCCATATGTGCGGTTGGACCGAACGGCGGATTGGCGAGGCCGGGCACGCGCTCGGGATTGGTCGCGATCAGTGCGGTCTCGCGCTCGTTCCAGGTGGCGAGCAGTTTGGGATCGGGCAGGCAGCCGATCAGGCCGGGATGGATCAGGCCGGCGAAATTGACACCCGGGACATGGCGCGACGAGGTGTACATGCCCTTGAAGTCCCAGATCGACTTCTGCGCCAGCGGAAAGTGATCGGTCAGGAAGCCGCCGCCATTCTGCTTGGAGAAGAAGCCGTTGAAGCCCCACTGGCTGTCCTTCATCGGGCCGACATCGAGCAAATCCACCACGAGCAGATCGCCGGGTTCCGCGCCTTTGACACCGATCGGGCCGGACAGGAAGTGCACGATCGACAGATCGATGTCGCGCACGTCGTCGGCACTGTCATTGTTCTTGATGAAGCCGCCGGTCCAGTCATAGGTCTCGACGATGAAGTCGTCGCCCGGATTGACCCACGCCACCATGGGAATGTCCGAATGCCAGCGATTGTGAATCATGTCGTTGTCGTAGGCCGACTGCGTGAGGTCGACCTTGATCAGTGTATCAGGCATTCAATGCTCCCCTTCGGTTACAGACTTGCAGTTTCTCGAATGAACTAGACGGACAGATATCTTGCGACCTGCGCGGCATCGATGCCCTCGCGCGGCTCGTCGCGAACGATCTCGCCGTTCTCGATCACCAGCACGCGGTCTGCGACATCGAGCGCAAAGCTCAGCACCTGTTCGGAGACGATGATCGACAGCCCCCTGTCGTCGCGGATCTTCTTCAGCGTGCGCGCCATGTCCTTGATGATCGACGGCTGGATGCCTTCGGTGGGTTCGTCCAGCAACAGCACCTTCGGCTTGGTGGCGAGTGCACGGGCGATGGCCAGCTGCTGCTGCTGACCGCCGGACAGATTGCCGCCGCGGCGGTCTTTCATCTCCAGCAGCACCGGGAACAGTTCGTAGAGATCGCCGGGGACGTCCTTCTCGCCGGATGCGACGAGGCCGGTCTCGATATTTTCCTTCACCGTCATATGCGAAAAGATCATGCGTCCCTGCGGTACGTAGGCGAGCCCGCGGGCGACGCGCTCATAGCTTTTCAGCGCGCCGAGCTCCTTGCCATTCATGGTTACCGATCCCGACTTGGTCGGCACGATGCCCATCAGCGATTTCATCAGCGTGGTCTTGCCCATGCCGTTGCGCCCCATGATCGCGACGATCTCATTGGGCTGCACCTTCACATTGAGACCATGCAGCACCTCGGCGTGGCCGTAGGCGACGTGGAGATCGTTAATGGCGAGCATGGGAGGCTCCATCGTAGCCCGAAGAACTGCAGACTCCCTCGCCCCGCTTGCGGGGAGAGGGCGGGGTGAGGGGAAGCCTCCGCGATCTCAGAGTGGGTGGAGAGTCCCCCTCACCCGCCGCTGCGCGGCGACCTCTCCCCGCAAGCGGAGAGAGGTTAGAAAGATCGCTGCTCGCTGTGAAATCGACCTGCATCGTTCAATGCCCCAGATAGACTTCGATGACCTTGGGATCGTTCTGCACCTTCTCCATGGTCCCTTCGGACAGGATCTGGCCCTGATGCAGAACGGTGACCTTGTGGGCGATATCCTCGACGAATTTCATGTCGTGCTCGATCACCAGCACCGATCGATCCTTGATGATGGTGTTGAGGAGCTCGGCAGTCTTGACGCGTTCGCTGACGCTCATCCCTGCGACGGGCTCGTCGAGCATCAGAAGATCCGGATCCTGGATCAGCAGCATGCCGATCTCGAGCCACTGCTTCTGGCCGTGCGAGAGAACGTCGGCATACATGTTGAGGCGATCCTTCAGGAAGATCATCTCGGCGACTTCCTCGACGCGCGCCTTCACGGCCGCATCGCGTTGAAACATCAGCGACCCGAACACCGAACGGCCGCGCGGATAACAGATCTCCAGATTCTCGAACACCGTGAGATCCTCGTAGACCGACGGCGTCTGGAACTTGCGACCGACGCCGGCGGTGACGATCTCGTTTTCCTTGAGCCTGGTCAGCTCGGTACCGCGGAACTGGATCGAACCCGATGTCGCTTTGGTCTTGCCGCAGATCAGGTCGAGTACCGTGGTCTTGCCGGCGCCATTCGGACCGATGATGACGCGAATCTCGTTCTCCTCCACATAGAAGGAGAGATCGTTGACCGCCTTGAAGCCGTCGAAGGAGACGGTGAGTCCCTCCACCGCGAGCAGAAAATCCTTGGGCTGATGACCGACAAGCATGATGCGTTCCCCTATTCTGCCGGCGCGCCATCGGCGGCGGATTTGACGGGCCACTCCTTCTTCTTCGCCTTCGAGAAGGCCGCGATCAGCCGATCCACATGGCGTTGCACGTGATCCTTCCAGATCCCGGACAAACCGTTCGGGAAGAACAGCACCACCGCGATGAACAGGCCGCCGAGGCCGAACAACCACATCTGCGGGAAGGATTCCGAGAGGCCGGTCTTGGCGAAATTCACGAGCAGCGCGCCATAGACGGCGCCGAAGATCGACGACCGGCCGCCGACCGCGGTGTAGATCACCATCTCGATGGACGGCACGATGCCGACGAAAGATGGCGACATAAAACCGATCTGCAGCGTGAACATCGCGCCGCCGATCGCAGCAAAGACGGCAGCCATGCAGAAGGCGAAAATCTTGAAATTGGCGACACTGTAGCCCGAGAATCGAACACGATCCTCCTGCTCGCGCATCGCCACCAGGATGCGCCCGAGCTTGGTGAGACGGATGAACTGCGCGAGGATGATGCAACCAAACAGCACGAAGACTTCGAAGAAATAGAGGATGAACTTGGCGCTGTCGGTGCGGATATCCCAACCGAGCAACGTGCGCAGGTCCGTCATGCCGTTGATGCCGCCGGTGTAGCCCTGCTGTCCTATGATGAGGATGGTCGCGATGGCGGCGATCGCCTGGGTGATGATGGCGAAGTAGACGCCACCGACGCGACGCTTGAACATCGCGGCGCCGATGATGAAGGCGAACACGGCGGGCACCACGAAGATCGCTATGATGGTCAGTGTCAGCGAGTGGAACGGTTTCCAGAACATCGGCAGCGCCGTGATCTGGTTCCAGTCCATGAAATCCGGGATGCCGGGCGTGGTCTGGATCTTGGTGTTTTCGACGCTGGAGGCTTCCAGCTTCAGGAACATCGCCATGCAGTAGCCGCCAAGGCCGAAGAACACGCCCTGGCCGAGGCTGAGAATGCCGCCATAGCCCCAGCACATCACGAGGCCGATGGCGACGAAGGCATAGGTCAGGTACTTGGCGACGAGATTGAGCCGGAAAATATCCAGGCAGGCCGGCAGGATGACCACGAGCAACAAGGCAAGCGACAGAAAGCCGATCAGCTCCGAACGATTGAAGAAGCGGGAATTGATGATCATGTGATGGTGTCCTGCTCTTTCTGTGCTGCGCGCTTACTTGCGGACTTTGAGGGCGAACAACCCTTGCGGCCGGATCATCAGGATCGCGACGATAGTCAGCAGCGTCAGCACCTTGGCCATCGAGCCGGACATGAAGAACTCCATGGTCGATTGCGCCTGCGAGATGGTGAAGGCCGAGGCGATGGTACCGAACAGGCTCGCTGCCCCGCCGAACACCACGACGAGGAACGTATCGACGATGTAGAGCTGGCCCGAGGTCGGCCCGGTCGAGCCGATCATGGTGAAGGCCGAGCCGGCGATTCCGGCGATGCCGCAGCCGAGGGCGAACGTGTAGCGGTCGACCTTCTCGGTATTGATGCCGACGGCGCCGGCCATTACGCGGTTCTGCACCACGGCGCGCACCTGCTTGCCCCAGCGCGACTTGAACATGATCCAGGCAACGACGATCGTGATGATCACGGTCAGACACATCACGAAGATGCCGTTGATCGGCACTTCGATCGTGTCGGTGACCTGCTTGCTGCCCATCATCCATTGCGGCAGTTCGACACCGACCTCGCGGGCACCGAAGATCGAACGATAGGCCTGCTGCAAGATCAGGCTGAGCCCCCAGGTCGCGAGCAGCGTGTCGAGCGGACGCTTGTAAAGGAAGCGTATCAATCCCCATTCCACCAGCATCCCCAGACTGCCTGAAGCGATGAAGGCGAGGATCATGGCGACGAAGAAGTAGCCGGAGAACAAGGATGGCAGATAGGCCTGGAAGAAACTCGACGTCATCCATGTGACATAGGCGCCGAGGATCATGAACTCGCCATGGGCCATGTTGATGACGCCCATCTGGCCGAAGATGATGGCAAGGCCGAGCGCCATCAGCACATAGACCGAAAACAGGATCAGGCCGGCAAAGCCCTGCATCGCGAAGATGGCGCCGAGGTCGCCAAGGGAGTAGTCGCCGAACATCGATCCGTCCTCCGTCAGGGAAAGAGTCCCGCGCCGCGCGTGAACACGCGACGCGGGGTTGTCGTGCACGGATAGGTCGTCCGCGCCAGGGAGAGATTTGCGTCTGCACCAACGGCCGATGCGATCGTTCCCTCTCCCGCTTTCGGGTGAGGGTCAGGGTGGGGGTGTCTCCGCAAGCGCCGGAGCCCGTGGCAGCCCCACCCCGGCCCTCCCCCGCAAGAGCGGGAGAGGGAGAAGTGGAGTTACTGATAGCCCTTGGGGAATGGATCCGGCTCGATCAGCTCAGGCGTCTCGTAGACCACCTTGAACTGACCATCGAGCTGTGCCTGGCCGACACGCGCCTTCGACCACAGATGGTGGTTCGGGTGGATCTTGACGTAACCTTCCGGCGCCTTGGTGAATTCGATGCCCGCGGACGCCGCCGCGATCTTGTCGATATCGAACGAGCCGGCCTTCTCCACCGTCATCTTCCACAGCCACGGGCCGAGATAGGCCGCCTGGGTGACGTCGCCGATCACGGTCTTCTCGCCCCACATCTTCTTGAAGGCGGCGACGAATTCCTTGTTGTTCGGATTATCGAGCGACTGGAAGTACTTCATGCAGGCATAGGCGCCCGCGATGTTCTCGCCACCGATGCCGTCGATCTCGTCCTCGGTGACCGAGATGGTCAGCATGGTCTGCTTCGACAGGTCGATGCCGGCCGCCTTGAGCTGCTTGTAGAAGGCGACGTTGGAGCCGCCGACCACCGCCGCGTAGATCACGTCCGGCTTGGTCAGCTTGATCTTGTTGATCACCGAGTTGAACTGGGTGTGGCCGAGCGGGAAGTATTCTTCGCCCGACACCTTGCCGCCGAGCTTACCCTCAATGTGCTTGCGGGCGATCTTCATCGACGTGCGCGGCCAGATGTAATCCGAGCCGATCAGATAGAAGCTCTTGCCGTTCTTCGTCTTCGACACCCAGTCGAGGCCCGCGAGGATCTGCTGGGTTGCTTCCTGACCGGTATAGATGACGTTCTTTGACTGTTCGAGGCCTTCATAGAAGGTCGGATAGTAGAGCATGCCGTTATACTGCTCCATGACCGGCAGCACGGCCTTGCGCGAGGCCGAGGTCCAGCAGCCCATGATGGCGGCGACCTTGTCGTTGACGAGCAGCTTCTTCGCCTTCTCGGCGAAGGTCGGCCAATCCGATGCGCCGTCTTCCTGAATGAACTTGATCTTGCGCCCCAGCACGCCACCCATGGCATTGATCTGTTCGATCGCCAGTTTCTCGGCCTGCACCGAGCCCGTTTCCGAGATCGCCATGGTGCCGGTGACCGAGTGCAGGATGCCGACCGTGACCTCGGTATCGGTCACGGCGAGGCCGGTGGTATTGACGGCGGCCGTTGCAGGCGCCTGCGCAAAAGATGTGCGCGGGAGCATGGACATCGCCGGCAGCGCCGCCATGCCCATCAGCAGTTTTCGCCGCAACGGTGAGTGCAGGCCCGTTTTTTGCTCGTCTGACATCACTTCCCCACTGGTTTGGAACGCTTATTGGTGAGGCAAGTGTTGCTGAACTTAAGCGCTCCTCGGATACGTGGGATTGCGTATACTGCACCGCAAAATGCCGACGTAGGTTTTGCCATCACGCAAATAAGCGTAGTCGCGAAATCCGCTGGATTTCGCTGGGGTCAGGAGTGAGGAGTGGCGGGGCGGCAGCGGATCGACAGGGTTCGACGCCAGTACAATCAATGGGTCGCCAACCAGACCCTTGAGGACTATGCCCTCCGCTTCACCGCGAAGAGCGCGCGGCGCTGGTCCGCCGCCCGCGTCGCCAACACCGCGCTCGGCGCCATCTCGTTTCTGGCGCTGGAAGCCATCGGCGGCACCATCACCATCAATTACGGCGTCACCAACGCGACGGCCGCGATCCTCGTGGTCAGCGTCATCATCTTCTGCTGTGGCTTGCCGATCGCCTACCACGCCGCGCGCAGCGGCATCGATATCGATCTCCTCACCCGCGGCGCCGGCTTCGGCTATATCGGCTCGACCATCACGTCGCTGATCTACGCCTCGTTCACCTTCATCTTCTTCGCCATCGAGGCGGTCATCCTCGCCGCGGCGCTGGAGATGTGTTTCGATATTCCACGCCCGATCGGCTATCTCATATCGGCCGTGGTCATCATTCCGCTGGTGACCCACGGCATCACGCTGATCAGCCGTTTCCAGCTTTGGACGCAGCCGGTCTGGCTGATCCTCAATCTGCTGCCGTTCATCGCCATCGCCTGGGCGAGCCGGCAGTCCTTCACCGAATGGACCGCCTATCCCGGCCTGCACGGCGATCCAAAAGGCGGGCTCGACCTTCTGTTGTTCGGCACCGCGGCTGCAGTGATCTTCTCGCTGGTCGCGCAGATCGGCGAGCAGGTCGATTTTCTTCGCTTCCTGCCGCGCGATCGCCGACAGTCGAAAGTGAACTGGTGGATCGCCCTGCTCTGCGCCGGTCCGGGCTGGATCGTCGTTGGCGCCATCAAGCTGCTGGCCGGCTCGTTCCTCGCTTATTTCGCGCTGACGCACGGCGCCACGCCGGAACAGGCTGCCGAACCGGCGCATATGTATCTCGAAGCGTTCCGCTACGTGTTGTCGAATCCCGATCTTGCGTTGGCGCTCACCGGGACTTTCGTCGTCCTGTCCCAGCTCAAGATCAACGTGACCAATGCCTATGCGGGCTCCATCGCCTGGTCGAACTTCTTCTCGCGCCTCACCCACAGCCATCCCGGCCGCGTCGTGTGGCTGGTGTTCAACGTGCTGGTGGCCCTGCTGCTGATGGAGATCGGCGTCTACAAGGCGCTGGAGCAGACGCTGGCGCTCTATTCCAACGTCGCCATCGCCTGGGTCGGCGCGCTGGTCGCCGATCTCATCATCAACAGGCCACTCGGCCTGCGCCCGCAGCAAATGGAGTTCAAGCGGGCGCATCTCTATGACATCAATCCGGTCGGCGTCGGCGCCATGCTGACCGCCACCGTGATGTCGGTCAGCGCCTTTTATGGGCTGTTCGGCCCGACAGCCAAGGCGCTGTCGCCATTCGTGGCCCTGATCACCGCGTTGGTCACCGCTCCCGTCATCGCCTTTGCCACAGGCGGCAAATACTACATTGCCCGCAAGCCGAAGCGCGCCTGGCAAAACGTGCCGACGATCCAGTGCTGTATCTGCGAACATACATTCGAGCACGAGGACATGGCACATTGTCCTGCCTATTCGGGCCCGATCTGCTCGCTCTGCTGCTCGCTGGATGCGCGGTGCCACGATCTCTGCAAACCGCATGCGCGCGTCGACGCGCAGATATCCGCAGCACTCGGCAAGCTATTGCCGGCACCGATCCTGGCCCGTCTCAACTCGCAGCTCGGTCACTATCTCAGCGTGTTCGTCATGGCCGCCAGTCTCGTCGGACTGACCCTGGCGCTGATCTATCTGCAGACCTCTGCCGCCTCGCCGGCGGACAGCTCGGCGGTGTCCGAAGTGCTGTGGAAAGTGTTTTTTGCACTGGCCATCATCATCGGCGTCATCGCCTGGCTGTTCGTGCTCGCCAAGCAGAGCCGTCGCGCGGCCGAAGCTGAAACGAAGCGGCAGACAACGCTGCTGATGCAGGAAATCGATGCCCACAAGCGCACCGATGCCGAATTGCAGCGCGCCAAGGAAGTGGCGGAATCCGCCAACCTCGCCAAGAGCCGCTATGTGGTCGGCCTCAGCCACGAATTGCGCTCACCGCTCAACGCCATATCCGGCTATGCACAATTGCTCGAACAGGACGACAGCCTGCAAACCCGTCCGCGCGAACAGGTGCGGGTGGTCAAGCGCAGCGCCGATCACCTCTCCGGCCTGATCGACGGCATTCTCGACATTTCCAAGATCGAAGCCGGTCGCCTCTATCTGTCGCGCGACGAAGTCCGCCTCACCGATTTCCTCGATCAGCTCGTCGGCATGTTCCGGCTGCAGGCGGCTGCCAAGGGGATCGAGTTCATCTTCCGCCGTCCGCCCGTATTGCCTGCCGTCGTCTATGCCGACGAGAAGCGCCTGCGCCAGATCCTCATCAACCTGCTCTCGAATGCCATCAAGTTCACTCAGGAAGGCAGCGTCCAGTTCGTCATCCACTATCGCAGCCCGGTCGCCGAATTCGAGATCATCGACACCGGCCCCGGCATCCGCGCCGACGATCTCGAGCGCATCTTCGCTCCCTTCGAACGCGGCGCGCTCGGCGCCGCCCAGCCGCATAGCGGTACCGGCCTCGGCCTCACCATCTCGAAACTGCTGGCCGGCGTCATGGGCGGCGATATCCGCGTCTCCAGCGAGGTTGGCAACGGCAGCACCTTTCGCGTGAAAATGCTGCTGTCTGAAGTCAACAACCCCACCCGCACCGCGCCCATCGAGGCCCCCATCCTCGGCTATCACGGCCCGCGCAAGACCATTCTCGTCACCGACGACGATCCGAGCCAGCGCGACCTGCTGCGCCAGGTGCTCACCCCGCTCGGCTTCATCCTGCTCAGCGCGCCCGACGGTCCGGCCTGTCTCAGCCTCGCCCAGCACTGCCGTCCGGACATGTTCCTGCTCGACATCTCGATGCCCGGCATGGATGGATGGACCATCGCCGAGACGCTGCGCGCCACCGGCCATCATCAGGCGCGCATCCTGATGATTTCGGCCAGCGCGCTGGAGGCTCATGGTGCACCGCTCGCGCAGCCCTTCCACGATGGCTATCTGATGAAACCGATCGAACTCCCGCGCCTTCTCGAAACGATCGGTCAGCTCCTGAAGATCGACTGGCGCTACGACCGCGATGAAACCGCCATCGACCAGCACTGGACGCCCGACGACATGCGTCCGCCCGCGCATCACGTCGACCAGCTCATCAGCCTTGGCGAGATGGGGCACATCCGCGCCATTCAAATGAAGCTCGACGAGATCGGTGCGGAACATCCCGAACACATGGCTTTCGTGGCGCAGATGCGCATGCTGATCGACCGTTTCGATCTCGACCAGTACATGTCCCTCCTCAAGGCACTGCTGACGCATGACTCCTGAATCGAAAAAGCGCGACGTCGCCCTCGTGGTGGATGACAGTCCCGACACGCTCCGGCTCCTGACCGACGCCCTGGACGGCGCCGGCATGACCGTCATGGTGGCGCTCGACGGCGCCGGCGCCATGCGCATCGTCGAACAAATCACGCCGGACATCGTATTGCTCGATGCCGTCATGCCGGGGATCGACGGCTTCGAGACCTGCCGCCGCCTCAAGCGCGATGCCGGTCTCACCGATGTGCCGGTGATCTTCATGACCGGTCTCAGCGAAACCGCCCATATCGTCCGCGGCCTTGAGGCCGGCGGCGTCGACTACGTCACCAAGCCGATCGTCATCGAAGAGATGCTGGCGCGCATCCGCGTCCACCTGGCCAATGCCCGCCTCACGCAGAGCGCCCGCGCCGCCCTCGACGTCTCCGGCCGCTTCCTGCTCGCCGTCAACAAGGGAGGCCAAATCCTGTGGGCGACGCCGCAGGCGCAAAAACTGTTGAGCGACCATCTTATCGCGGGCATCGACGACACGCTGCTGCTGCCTCCGACGATGCTGCAATGGCTCGATCAGATGCAGAAGCCCGCCGCCAAGCCGGCCCCCTCCGCACCTTTCTCCAGCACCGAACCGCTGCGCCTGAACTACATGGGTAAGGCCGGCCCCGACGAGTTCCTGCTTCGCCTTGCCAAGGACAATGCAGCCACAGCGTCCGCCGAATTCAGCAAGGAGCTCGGCCTGACCACCCGCGAGGGCGAGGTGCTCTCCTGGCTCAGCAAAGGCAAGAGCAATCGCGACATCGCGCAGATCCTCGGCCTCTCGCCGCGTACGGTCGACAAGCATCTCGAGCAGATCTACGCCAAACTCGGCGTCGAGAACCGCACCGCAGCCGCTGCCGTCGCAGCGAACGCGACACAAAGGCGGTAGGCCGGCGACGCTGCTCGCCGTCATCGTCGCGCGGCAAGTTGTCCGACAACCGGCACACGCACCTTGCCACCTCCCGTGAGCGTGTTACGATTTCCCTAGGCGCATCTCCGGTCTACGGAGAGCGACCACAAAATCGCCGCCGGTCAAGGCGGCTTGAGGGAGGATCATCATGGCCAGCCAAGGCCCGTCTCGTCGTGCCCTGCTCAAGGGTGCGCTTGCCACCAGCGCATTGCCTGCACTCGGATCGCTCGGCATCTCCGCGACCCCCGCTTTCGCCGAGCCGAACTGGAAGAAATATGCGGGCACCACCATCGAAGCCAATCTGATCAAGGGCCCGCGCGGCGAGCTGCTGCAGAAATACGCCTCGGAATTCACCGACCTCACCGGCATCAAGGTCGAATCCGAACTGATCCCCGAACAGCAGCAACGCCAGAAGGCGGTCATCGAACTCACCTCCGGCAAGCCGAATTTCGACGTCATCCATCTCAGCTATCACGTCCAGAAGCGGCAGTTCGACAAGGCCGGCTGGCTCGCCGACATCAGCGGCTTCATGAAGGACCCCACCCTTACCACCCCCGACCTGACGGTGGACGACTTCTCCCCAGGCGGCCGCACATTCGCCGAGAACGACAAGGGCGTGATGCATTCGCTGCCGTGGTCGGTGGATTACTTCATCCTCTATTACAACAAAGAGCTGTTCGCGAAGAAAAACGTCGCTGTGCCCAAGACCTTCGACGAGATGGTCGTGGCAGCCGAGAAGCTCAACGATCCCTCGGCGGGCATCTACGGTTTCACCGGGCGCGGGCTGCGCAACGCCAATATGGCGCTGTGGACCAATTTCTTCCTGAATTACGGTGGCGAATTCCTCGACGACAAGGGCAACATCCTGACCGACGGCCCCGAAGCCATCGAGGCCACCAAAGTCTATCAGCGCCTGATGAAATCGGCGCCGCCTGGTGTTGCCGGTTTCAACTGGATGGAATCCATGGCCTCGCTGACCCAGGGCCGCGCGGCCATGTGGATCGACGCCGATGGCTGGGCCCCGCCGATCGAGGACCCCAACGCGTCGCGGGTGGTCGGCAAGATCGGCTACACGCTGGTGCCGGCGGGCCCCAAGGGCCAGTACTCCTCCACCTATGGCGACGGCATCGGCATCGCCAAGACCAGCACCAAGAAGGAAGCCGCGTATCTGTACTGCCAGTGGGCGGTGTCGAAGCAGATGGGCGCACGGCTGCTGCAGAGCGGCGGCGGCGTGCCGTTCCGCAACTCGATCCTCAATGACGAGACCGTGCGTAAAGGCGTCAAGACCCAGGAATGGCTCGACGCGGTCATTGCATCCGCCAAGATCAGCAAACTCGGCCTTCCGGTCATCGTGCCGGTCGCCGAATTCCGCGATCTCGTGGGCTCCGCCCTCACCGCGACGCTGTCCGGTGCGGATCCGGCCACCGAGTTGAAGAAAGCACACGAACAGTTCCGTCCCATCCTGGAGCGTAGCGAGAAGACGTGAGTTCACTGGCCGCAGAACAACGAACGGCGGTCGAACCAACGACCGTGAAAAAGGACGAGTGGCGGCCGATCTCCTATTGGCCGTTCGTGCTCCCCGCGATGATCGTCGTCATGGCGGTCATCGTCTTCCCGTGGGCCTATACGATCTGGATGAGTCTGCATGAATGGAAGGTCGGCCAGGCGCCGACCTTTGTCGGCTTCGCCAACTATATGCGCCTGCCCGGCGATGCCCGCTTCGTGGAATCGGTCTGGCACACGCTGGTCTATACGGTGCTGTCGGTAGTACTGCCGCTGATCCTGGGCACGCTCGCCGCAGTCGTATTCAACAACCGCTTCCCGCTGCGCGGCTTCATCCGCGGCCTGTTCATCCTGCCGATGATGGCGACGCCGGTCGCGATCGCGCTGGTCTGGACCATGATGTTCCACCCGCAGCTCGGTGTTCTCAATTATATGCTGTCGCTGGTCGGCTTGCCGCCGTCGCTATGGGTGTTTCATCCCGGCACCGTGATCCCCTCGCTGGTGCTGGTGGAGACATGGCAGTGGACGCCGCTGGTGATGCTGATCGTGCTCGGCGGCCTCAGCGCATTGCCGAGCGAGCCCTATGAAAGCGCGCAGATCGATGGCGCGACGCCGTGGCAGACCTTTCGCCACATCTCGCTGCCGATGATCATGCCGTTCCTGTTCATCGCCGCCATGATCCGCATGATCGACGCGGTGAAAAGCTTCGACATCATCTTCGCCATCACCCAGGGCGGGCCCGGCAACGCATCCGAGACCATCAATCTCTACCTCTACAGCGTCGCCTTCGTTTACTATGACGTCGGCTATGGGTCGGCGATCGTGGTCGTATTCTTCGCGCTGATCGTGGCGCTGGCCGGCGCGCTGCTGCATCTGCGCCAGCGGACCCACTGGAACGAGAGCGGAGGAAGCGCCTGATGCGGACCCTGCTCGGCAAGATCGGCCTCGCTTTCGCGGTTCTCGTGATCGTGTCGCCGGCGATCCTGTTCTTCCTCTGGATGCTGTCGCTGTCGCTCAAATTCGAGATCGACAACGCCTCCTATCCGCCGGTCTTCATCCCCGAGCGGATCAACTGGGGCAACTATGCCGCGGTCATCGAATCCAAGCGGTTCATGACCTATTTCTTCAACACGCTGATCGTCACCGGGACGGCCACGTTGTTCGCCCTCGTGGTCGGCGTCCCCGCCGGCTATGGCCTCGCGCGAATGCGGGCGCGAAAAGCGGCGATCCTGATCCTGATCGCGCGCATCACGCCCGGCCTGTCCTATCTGATCCCGCTGTTCCTGCTGTTCCAGTGGCTCGGCCTGCTCGGCACGCTGTGGCCGCAGATCATCATTCATCTCGTCGTCACCGTGCCCATCGTGATCTGGATCATGATCGGCTATTTCGAGACCACGCCGATGGAGCTGGAGGAGTCCGCCGTGATCGACGGCGCCAATCGCTGGCAGGTGTTCCGGCATGTGGCGCTGCCCATCGCCAAGCCCGGCATCGCCGTCGCCTTCATCCTCGCGGTGATCTTCTCCTGGAACAATTTTGTATTCGGCATCGTGCTGGCCGGCCGCGAGACGCGCACCCTGCCGGTCGCGGTCTACAACATGATCTCGTTCGACCAGCTGAGCTGGGGACCGCTCGCCGCTGCCGCGCTGATCGTGACGGCGCCGGTGCTGCTGCTCACGGTGTTCGCGCAAAGGCAGATCATCGCCGGGTTGACGGCAGGTGCGGTGAAGTAACGACGCGCTACCGCGCCGGTGCCGGCACCCGCCGCAGCACATCGTCGAAGCGCGCGAGGTCGAGAAAAGCGTTCACCTCGGTGGCCTTGCCGTCCTGCATGCGCATGATCCAGACATAGCGATTGGTATAGGCCTGGCCGTCACGCACCGGCGCGGTGCCTTCCCACTGCACGATCACATGGTCGCCATCGGCCCAGATGCGCTTGCTGACCGGTTTCAACGGCGCCGCCAGCCGCGCCGCGAGCGGCTGCACCGCACCGTCCATCAACGCGTTGCGGCCGCGATGCGTGACGGCATTCGGGCCGGAGCCCTCGATGGTCCAGACCACGTCGAGCGCAAGCAGATCGTTGAAGAAGGTCGTCCCGCCCGCGGCCCAGCGATCGAAGGCATCCGTCACCACGCGCTTGTTACGCGCCGCGATATCGGCATTTGCGGACGCCATCTGCGGCCAGAGCGCCGTCATCGCGATGACCGTCCATCCAACCAGCGCTGCTTGAAAACGACTGGATATCGACATCATGACCTCCTCCTTCATTGGCAGTGGGACGGACGACGCGCGACCGACGCGCCGCCGAAGATGAGCTGCTGAACCATCGGCCGGCCGACGAACCGCGCCGGAAACACCGGCTCCGGAGCGCTTGCCGCATCGAGCCGCGCAAGCTGCTCGCGCGACAGCGCCACATCCAGCGCACCGAGATTGTCCTCGGCCTGCGCCAGCGTGCGTGCCCCCAGGATGGGCGACACCACGACCGGATTGGCCAATGTCCACGCAATCGCGACCTGCGACGGCGTTGCGCCGATCTCCTCTGCGACAGCGCGCACGACTTCGGCGATCCCGATCGCGCGTTCGTTGAGATGTCCCGATGACGCGATGACGCCCTTGCGGGTCGGCGATACGCTTGCTTCGCCCGACAGATCGATATCCGCCTTGGTATATTTGCCGGCGAGCACCCCGCCGCCGAGCGGCGACCACGGCAATACGCCAAGCCCGAGCGCTGCGGCCATCGGCATCAGTTCGTGCTCCACCGTGCGTTCGATCAGGCTGTATTCGATCTGCAAGGCGATCAGCGGCGACCAGCCGCGCAGCTCCGCAATCGCCTGCATCTGCGAAATCCGCCAGGCTGGCGTGTTGCAGATGCCGAGATACTGCACCTTGCCGGCACGCACGAGATCGTCGAGTCCGCGCAGCACTTCATCGGGCCGCGTGGTCATGTCCCAGGCGTGAAGGTAAAGCAGATCGATGCGATCCGTATCGAGCTGCCGCAGGCTCTGCTCCACCGAACGCACCATGTTCAGCCGGTGATTGCCGCCTGAATTCGGATTGCTGGGATCGCGCGCCATGGTGAATTTGGTGGCGAGCACGATCCGCTCGCGCTTCTCCTTGATGAACTCGCCGACCAGACCCTCGGATGCGCCGTTCGTGTAGTTCACCGCCGTGTCAACGAGGTTGCCGCCGCGATCGACATAGAGATCGAAAATCCGGCGCGCTTCGCTTTCCCCGGCGCCCCAGCCCCAGTCTTCGCCGAAGGTCATCGTCCCCAGCGAGAGCGGGGACACCCGCAATCCGGATCGTCCAAGCAGGCGGTAAGTATCGAGGGAGGTCATCGGTCGCGGCTCCGTTTGCTGTTGCCGCCAAAGCTAGAGAGGAGCCAAATTCAGAACAATTTGCTGATTTCTGATCAAACTGGTAAGTTAAACTAACCAATGAGCCTCGATCTCAATCAGGTTTCGGTCTTCCTCGCGGTCGCCGAAGCGAGGAGCTTTCGCCTCGCGGCCGAACGGCTTGGCGTGACCCGATCCGCCGTCAGCCAGGCGATCCGCAGGATGGAGGACCGCATGGGCGTCGCGCTGCTGCAACGGACGACGCGCAGCGTCAGCCTGACCGAGGCCGGGCAGAGGCTGCATGAGCGTATCGCGCCTGCCATGGCCGAAGTCCAGAACGCGCTGGATACAGCGCGCGATCTCCCCGCGCAGCCGACGGGACAGTTGCGGCTGGCGGTTTCGTCGATCGCGGAGCGCTTCATCTCCGGCCCGCTGCTGGCGAGTTTCACGCTCGCTTATCCCGGCATCCAGCTTGACATCACCGTCACCGACGACGAGTTCGATATTGTCGCCGAAGGTTTCGATGCGGGGGTCAGACTCGGCGAGGTGATCGAGCAGGACATGATCGCCATACCGGTCTCGGCCGAACAGCGTCAGGTGGTGGTCGCCGCGCCGTCCTATCTCCAGCGCTTCGGCGCGCCCGCGCATCCCTCGGAACTCACACAACATTGCTGCATCGGCTGGCGCCCTGCGCCCGATGTCGCGCCCTATCGCTGGGAGTTCGCGGAGAACGGCCGCGAATTCGACGTTGCGGTCGATCCGCGCGTGACGACCAACGATATGTGGGTCATGGTCCGCACCGCCTGCGCCGGTGGCGGACTCACTTTCGGCATGGAGGAATTATTCGAGCCTTACATTGCACGCGGCGAGCTGGTGACGCTTCTCGACGCCTGGCTGCCGCCGTTTCCCGGCTTCTTCCTGTATTTCCCCGAGCGTCGCAACATACCGCCCAAGCTGCGTGCTTTGATCGATCATGCGCGGTATCGGGCAGAGAGATGAGGCCTCAATTCCGCCCCTCATGGTGACGAGCGCGCCTCTTGGCGCGCGTCTCGTACCAGGAGATGGCATGGCTCGGTGCTCTTCGGCCATCCTTCGAGACACCGCTACGCGGCTCCTCAGGACGAGAGAAGAGTTTAGTTGATGGCAACCTTGCGCTGCTGATCGGACTCCGTTTCACTCATGGCAATCAGCCGCTTCAGTTCGGGAATGCAAGACCCGCAATTCGTCCCGGCCTTGAGCTTGGCGCCAATCTCGGCCGCCGTGGCGCAGCCTGCCGCGATCGCCTCGTTGATCGTGTTGCGCCCGACACCGAAACAGGCACACACGATCGGACCCGCGCTTGCGGCGCCGTCGGCCGATCTGCCCGACAGCAACATGCGGCGCTGGTCGTCGGTCAGCACATCGGCAGTGAATGCCGCTTTCACCGCATCCCATGACAGCACGTCGTCGACCGGACCGACGAACAGGCCTATCTCGATGCGCTCGTTTGCAAATGACACCGCGCGATAGACGCCACGTCCGGCATCCTCGAAGCTCGCGACATCGTCGCCGAGCAGCGGCGCGAGCCAGTCGCGCCAGAGTGCAAGCTCCGCATTGTCGGCGAGCAGATACCCGACGCCCCCGGTCACCGCGACACGCGCATGAATGACGCCGGCAGGCAACGCCAGCGCCTTGCGCGACAGCACAAAGCCGCGCCGGGTGACGGCCACCGGCGCAATCGACACCGGCGTCGCCTTGTTCTCCGGCTGTCCCGAAAACGGATCGGTGAACGGCGCCACCAGCGCACCGACGCGCGCATAGCTGGCGGTCTCGTCATTCCAGTGGATCGGCGCAAACAACATCCCGCGCTGCTGTCGCTCGCTGACCACGATCTTCAGCGTGCAGGAGCCATAGTCCGTCGTAAGCTGCGCATAACCGCCGTCAATGATGGCGAAGCGACCAGCATCATCCGGATGAATCTCGACATAGGGCTCGGGAATATGCTGGCCCAGCCGCGGGCTCAGGCCGGTTCGCGTCATCGTATGCCACTGGTCGCGCACACGGCCGGTGTTCAGCCGCAGCGGGCGCCCTTGGGTCACATGGGTACGCAGCTCCGGTGCCTCCGGTGCGATGAACTGGCCGCGGCGATCCCTCGTATAGAAACGTCCCTCGGCGAAGAACCGCGCCTGCTGCGTCGTGGTGCCCTTGCGCAACGGCCACTGCACCGGGGCCATGGTGTCGAAGGCATCGTCCGACACATGCATCAGACCGCCGATATCGAAATCGCGGCTGCCGTCATTCTCGAAATCCGACAGCGCCGCATGTTCGCGGAAGATCTCGGCGGCGGACCTGTACGCGAAGCCGGCACCGAAGCCGAGCCGCTTCGCCACTTCGCTGAGCGCCCACCAATCCGGCCTCGCCTCGCCCGGCGCGCGCAGGAACGAACGCTGACGCGACACGCGGCGTTCCGAATTCGTCACGGTGCCCGACTTCTCGCCCCAGGCCAGCGCCGGCAACAGCACATGCGCGCCAGCATTCGCGGTGTCGTTGGAACGGACATTCTCCGACATCACGAACAGATCGAGCTTGCCGAGGGCGGCACGCACCGCATCCGCGTCCGGCAACGAGACCGCCGGATTGGTGCCCATCACCCACAGCGCCTTGATCTCGCCGCGGCCGATGGCCTCGAACATCTGCACGGCCTTGAGGCCTTCATGGGTGGCGATGTCAGGCGCCTTCCAGAACCGCCGCACGCGATCGATCTCGACCGGCGTAAAGCCCATATGCGCGGCGAGCTGGTTGGCAAGGCCGCCAACCTCGCGGCCGCCCATCGCATTGGGCTGGCCGGTGAGCGAGAATGGCGAGGCGCCCGGCTTGCCGATGCGGCCGGTGGCGAGATGGCAGTTCAGGATCGCATTGACCTTGTCCGTCCCCTGTGCCGATTGATTGACGCCCTGCGAATACAGCGTGACCACGCGCGATGTCTGCCGGAACATCTGGAAGAAGGTGGCGACATCCACTTCATTGAGGCCCGTCGCCCTCGCGGTCGCGGCGACGCTGCCGGCGATGGTCCGCGCACGTGCCAATGCCCCCTCGAAGCCTGATGTATGCTGTCCGATATAGGCGCGGTCCAGCGCGCGGTTGTCGGCGAGATAGACCAGCAGACCGGAAAACAGCGCCGTATCGGTGCCGGGCTTGAGACCGAGAAAGAGATCGTCGTCGCCCAACGTGTCGGTGCGGCGCGGATCGATCACCACAAAGCGCGCGCCGCGCGTCTGCTTGTTGGCGAGCATGCGCTGATACAGCACCGGATGGCACCAGGCGGCGTTGGAGCCGACAAAGACCAGGAGATCGGCCTGATCGAGATCTTCGTAGCACCCCGGCACCGTATCGGCGCCGAAGGCTCGCTTGTGGCCGACCACGGAGGACGCCATGCAGAGTCGCGAATTGGTGTCCACATTGGCGCTGCCGATGAATCCCTTCATCAGCTTGTTGGCGACGTAGTAGTCTTCCGTCAGCAACTGGCCGGACAGATAGAAAGCCACCGCATCGGGTCCATGCTCGGTAACGATTTTGCGAAAGCCATGGGCGACACGATCGAGCGCGTCGCTCCACCCAACGCGGATCATGGCGCCATCGGCATCGCGCATCATCGGATGCAACAACCGCTCGTCGAGGCCGAGGGTTTCCCCGAGCGCCGAGCCCTTGGAACAGAGACGGCCGAGATTGGCGGGATGATCGGGGTCCCCGGCGATGATTGCACCGCCTTGCCCGTCCGGCGTTGCCAGCACCCCGCAGCCGACGCCGCAATAGGCGCAGGTGGTGCGAACGGTCTTGAGGCTGGGGTCGATGGCGTTCATCAGGCCGCCTTCGCGATCGGACGCCCGAACATCATGTCCGCGCGCAAGCCGGACACATCGGCGCCACTGCGGATCAGTTCGAGATACCACAGCGCGTCGCTGGTATCGCCGACCAGCACGGCACCGGTCAGCCTGTCGCCTGCGATCACCAGTTTCCTGTAGGTGCCGCGCCTGGCATCGCTCAATCGCAGCATTTCGCTGCCCTCGGACGCCATGAAGTCGCCGGCGGAGAATACGCTGACCCCGGAAACCTTGAGATTGGTGGAGAGAATGCTTCCGGTATAGGCCGCAGTCCCGCCGGCGAGATGCCGCGCCAAGACTTTCGCCTGTTCGTACGCGGGTTCGACGAGGCCGTAGCAAGTGCCGCGATGCTCGGCGCATTCGCCGAGGGCATAGATTCCCTCGCTCTCCGTTGCCATCGCGTCATCGACGACGATGCCACGATTGACCGGGATGCCCGCTTCCTTTGCCAGCGCCGCATTGGGACGAATGCCGGCGGCGAAGATAACCGCATCGGCGTCGAGCATCCGGCCATCGGCCAACTCGATACCCTTCACGGCATCCGCGCCATGAATCCGCGCCGTATTCGCATTGAGCAGAATTTTGACGCCCTTGCGTTCGACCAGCGTCTTCAGCAACTCCGCCGCCGATTCATCGAGCTGCCGCTCCATCAGGCGATCCATCAGATGGATCAGCGTGACATCGGCGCCGGCTTTGGCGAGGCCATAGGCAGCTTCCAGCCCCAGCAGCCCGCCGCCGACAACGACCACGCGTTTCTTCTGTTCGGCCAGTTCGATCAGGCGATCGGCATCGTGGCTGTCGCGGAACACGTGAACGCCCGCGAGATCGCCGCCCGGCACCGGCAGACGCAGCGCGGACGATCCGGTGGCAAACACCAGTTTCGAAAAGCCAACGCGTTTGCCAGTGGATGTCGTCACCTCGCGCGTGGCGAGGTCGACCGACGTCGCTCGCGCGCCGTATTTCAGCGTGACACCGCGATCCCGCCACCATGCAGCGGGCTTGAGCTCGATCTCCTCCGAGGTCGCCTCTCCCGCCAGCACCGAGGACAGCAGCACGCGATTGTAGGCCAGCCGCGGCTCATCGCCGATGACGGCGATGGCGTAACGGCCGAGCGAGGTTTTCGCGAGTTCGTCCACAAGGCGTGCCGCCGCCATGCCGTTTCCGATGATGACCAGCGGCTCGCCCACGTTCGTCTTTACTCCGCAGCCTGCGCCTGGCCATAGGCCTCGGCGATCATGAAATCCGACAGCGTGCTATAGGCGGTGCCCCAGGCATCCGCGAGTTCGGGCTTCCAGGCCTCGCCAAGGCCCTTCTCCAGCGTCCACAGCAGCGCCGCGCCCACCGGCGTGTAGTGCTCCGCCTTCACGCCGTAGTCGACATGCTTCTTGGCGAGCGCGCTCGCCGCCGGTAATACGGTCTCGAGCTTCGTCAATCCGGTGACGACGACACCCAGCGTCGCCATCAGCTTGCGGCCCTGCTCCTTCATGTCACCGCGAAACATCGGCTTCACCTCCGGCGCGATCTCGAACAGGCGGCCATAGAAGAGTTCGGCGGCCACGTCGGCGATCGGCACGACTTTGCTGAAACTGTCCTGCACGAGAGCGACTTGATCCGGTGTCATGACATTCCCCCTTGGCTGGCACATGGCTGACTGAGGTAGCTCTTGGCCTCGTGATCTCGGAACGTCATTGCGAGGAGCCCCAGCGATGCAGCAATCCAGTCCTTTGCTTGGCATCTGGATTGCTTCGCCCAAACGAATTGCTTTGCAATTCGTCAGGGCTCGCAATGACGGAGATCGTTACGCCGCCTCCACGAATTTGTGGCGCTCGTACAGAAACTCCAGCACGCGCTTGCGGCACTTGAGGTAGACGGGATCGCTTGCCAGCTCGATGCGCTTGCGCGGGCGGCTGAGCGGCACCTCCAGCACTTCGCCGATGGTCGCGCTCGGACCATTGGTCATCATCACGATGCGATCCGACAGCAGCACCGCCTCGTCCACGTCATGGGTGATCATGACGATGGTGTTGCCGAGCTTCTGATGCAGCGCCATCACGGAATCCTGCAGATGCGCACGGGTCAGTGCATCCAGCGCGCCGAAGGGCTCGTCGAGCAACAGCACCTTCGGCTCCATGGCGAGCGCGCGGGCGATGCCGACGCGCTGCTTCATGCCGCCCGAGATTTCCGACGGACGCTTGTCCTTGGCGTGGGTCATCTGCACGAGGTTGAGATTGTGCATGGTCCATTCGTCGCGCTCAGCGCGGCTCTTGGTCCTCGCAAACACCTTGTCCACGCCAAGACGGACATTCTGATAGACGGTCAGCCATGGCAGCAGGCTGTGGTTCTGGAACACGACCGCGCGATCCGGCCCCGGCGAATTCACCTCGCGCCCCTCCAGCAGCACGCCGCCGATGGTGGCGCGCGTGAGGCCAGCGATGATGTTCAACATCGTTGATTTGCCGCAACCGGAATGGCCGATAATGGAGACGTATTCGCCCTTACCCAGAGTCAGGTTGATGTCCTTCAGCACCTGCGTCGTCGCCTTGCCGCGGCTGAAGGTCTTGTCGATATGGTCGAGCTTCACATAGGGGGTCATGATATCTGTCCTTAAGCAGCCCAAATCTTAACTTGCAGAAGTGCCGTGGGTGACGAGCCTGCCGAGACCCGCGATCAGGCGGTCGAGCACGAAGCCGACAATGCCGACATAGAACAGCGCGAGGATGATCTCGCTGATATGCGATGAGTTCCAGGCGTCCCAGATGAAGAAGCCGATGCCGACGCCGCCGATCAGCATTTCAGCGGCGATGATGGCGAGCCAGGACAGGCCGATGCCGATGCGCAGACCCGTGAAGATGTAGGGCGCGGCCGAGGGCAGCATCACCTTCCAGAAGAACTCCAGCGGATTGAGCTGCACCACGGCTGCGACGTTCCGGTAGTCCTGCGGAATATTGCGAATGCCCACGGCGGTATTGATGATGATCGGCCAGATCGAGGTGATGAAAATCACGAAGATCGCCGATGGCTGGCCATCGCGGAATGCGGCGAGCGCCAGCGGCAGCCAGGCCAGCGGCGGAATCGTGCGCAGCACCTGGAAGATCGGATCGAGACCGCGCATGGCCCAGACCGACTGGCCGACCAGCGTACCGAGACCGATGCCGACGACGGCGGCCAGCGCATAGCCGTAAGCCACGCGCAGAAGGCTCGCCGACAGGTGCCAGAACAGGCCCTTGTCGAGGCCGCCATTGTCGAAGAACGGATCGAAGATCAGCTCCTTCGTATCCTTGTAGACCTTGGATGGCGGCGGCAGCGTGGAGCCTGTGCGCCGGCACAAGAGTTCCCACATCACCCCGAGCAGGATGACGACAATGAGCGGCGGGATCACCTGTGCCGCGACGTCCTTCGCCATCTTCGTATATTTCTCAGCTTTGGGCTGAGCCTTCGGAGCCAGTGCGACGACGTCAGCCGGCGCTTTCGCGAGCGGCGTCGCGGGCTCAGTCTTGAGGGCCTGTACGTTCATCGCACTGATCTCCGTCATGTTGCTGGCTTCGCCGCGATCAGGCTTCGACGCGCTTGATGGCGAGCGACTTCAGATAGGCCGCAGGGTCTGCCGGATCGAACACCTTGCCGTCGAAGAACGTCTCCTTGCCGCGCGAGGTCGAGGCCGGGGCGGCGACGCCGAGTTCCTTCGCAGCCTCCTTCCACACATCCTCGCGATTGACCTTGGCGATCAGCGCCTTGGCGTCGGTGCCGGCTTCGTATTTGCCCCAGCGGATATCCTCGGTGATGAACCAGAGGTCATGGCTCTGATAGGGATAGGAGGCGAAGTCTTCCCAGAAGCGCATGATGTGCGGCGAGTTCTCGACCACTTTGCCGGTGCCGTAATCGAACTTGCCCTTGACGCGATCGGTGACGTCTTCGACCGGGCAGTTGATCCACTGGCGTTTGGCATTGATGGTCGCGACCTCGTCGCGATTTTCCGGTTTCTCGCACCACTGCTGTGCTTCCATGACGGCCATCAGCAGCGCCTTGGCGGCTTTCGGGTTCTTGTCCACCCAGGCGGCGCGCAGGCCGAGCGACTTCTCCGGATGCTTGTTCCAGAGTTCACCGGTGGTGATCGCGGTGTAGCCGATGTTCTGGTGGATGAGCTGCAGATTCCACGGCTCACACACGCAGAAGCAGTCCATGGTGCCGACCTTCATGTTGGCAACCATCTGCGGCGGCGGAACGACGATGGTCTCGATGTCTTTATCGGGATCGATGCCACCAGCCGCCAGCCAGTAGCGGATCCACAGATCGTGCGTGCCGCCCGGGAAGGTCATCGCCGCCTTCACCGATTTGCCGCCCGCCTTCTTCTTCTCGAAGGCGACCTTGAGCGGCGCGGTGTCGAGACCGACCTTCAAATCCTTGTATTCGTTACCGACCGAGATGCACTGACCGTTCAGATTGAGACGCGCCATGATGTACATCGGCGTCGGCACGTTGTTCTGCGTCACCTTGCCCGCGGAGATCAGATACGGCATCGGCGTCAGGATATGCGCGCCATCGATGCCGTTGCCTTCGGAGCCAAGCACGAGATTGTCGCGCGTGGTGCCCCACGATGCCTGCTTCAACACTTCGGTCTCGGGCAGACCGTATTTGGCGAAGATTCCCTTTTCCTTGGCGACGAACAGCGGCGCAGCATCGGTGAGCGCGATGAAGCCGAGCTTCGCGCCTTTCACCTCCGGTCCGGCCCCCTGTGCGAAGGCACCGGCCGGGAAATTGAGCTTGGCAGCCGCCAGCAGGGCGGCGGTTCCCGCACTGGCCTTGATGAGCTGGCGACGGCTGATCTTGCGGCCCGGCTTGCTGGTCTCATGCTTCGTCATTGGTCGATGTCGTCCTTTCGCGCCTCGTTACGGCCGGCCCTCTCACCTTCCGCCAGGTCGCGCCCGGTCGGACGCGCACACGACGGCGCGGCTGGAGGAAGCCCCCAGGGTGGCAGTGCTGGCTGGTGATGGAATGTGACGGCTACAATGGCGTCGCCAAGAACTATTCAAGCTTCATGCCAAGCCCGGCCGAAGCAAGATTCGACGTCTTTTCATGGAGTTGGATATCGAAGCGGGCGGTCATCCGTGCTCGCCCCGCTGCGAAATCTGGCGCTTCGCTTAATTATTGTGCGGCGCACTTGAAATAGGCAGGCCGGACGGAGACACCATTCCTCCCGCGACAGCCGCGCATTTGATACGGGGATCATGCTCCATCGGTCATGGACAGCGGCGGCGCGTGCCAGCTTAATTCCGACATCCCGTCCGCTATTCGAGTGTTCCCGATGTCATCCAGCAGCCTGATCGCCCCGACCGTTTCGCCCGAACAGGCGGGCATGTCCGCCGCAGCGCTGGCGCGGATCGAACGCCATCTGCAAACCCGCTATCTCGACAGCGGCCGCTTCCCCGGCGCGCAGCTCCTCGTCTATCGCCGCGGCGGCATCGTACATCACAGCGTTCGCGGCTTTGCCGATATGGAGCGCAAGGCCCCGGTGAAGCCCGACACCATCTTTCGCATCTATTCGATGACCAAGCCGATCACCTCGGTAGCGCTCATGATGCTCGTGGAAGAAGGCAAGGTCGCGCTCGACGAGCCCGTGCACAAATACATCTCCGCATGGAGCAATCTCGGCGTCTATCAGGCGGGCCTCGCGCCGCTGTTCCTGACGCGCCCCGCTGCACGTCCGATGCAGATCGTCGATCTGCTCCGTCACACCTCCGGCCTCACTTACGGTTTCCAGAACCGCACCAATGTGGATGCCGCCTATCGCGCGCAGAAGATCGGCGAGATCGAGAAGGCCGGCACCATGTCCACCATGGTCGCCGATCTCGCAAAAATCCCGCTCGAATTCTCGCCGGGCGATGCTTGGAATTATTCGGTTGCAACCGATGTGGTCGGCTATCTCGTCGAGACGATCAGCGGCCAGCCCTTCGAGCAATTCCTGCAGCAGCGCATCTTCGATCCGCTCGGCATGGCCGATACCGGCTTCCATGTCCCTGCGGAGAAAGCGCATCGCTTCGCCGCCTGTTACGCCGCCGACGGAAAAGGCGGCATGACGCTGCAGGACGATCCGACAACGAGTTCCTTCCTCTCGCCTCCCTCCTTCATCTCCGGCGGCGGCGGACTGTGTTCGACGGCAACGGACTATCTCGCTTTCTGCCGCGCGCTGCTGAATGGCGGAGCGCTCGGCGATACGCGTTTGCTGTCTCCAAAAACGATTGCGTTGATGACGGCCAATCATCTGCCGGGCGGACGCGATCTCACCGAAATGTCGAAATCGCTGTTCAGCGAAGCCAGCTATGCCGGCGTCGGCTTCGGACTTGGCTTTTCGGTGACCATGGATCCCGCGAAAACTCTCATTCCCGGCAGCGCCGGCGAATATGCCTGGGGCGGTGCGGCGAGCACCGCATTCTGGATCGATCCGCGCGAAGAGCTGATCACGATCTTCATGACCCAACTTCTGCCGTCGAGCGCTTATCCCGTTCGTCGCGAACTGCGCACGATGGTCTATTCAGCATTGACCGAAAGCAACAATTAATGGCGGCCGGCACGATCGATATTGATCAGGCTGGAACCCGTCGAAAAATCACGCTCGAATCAGGCCCATTCTCTGTCAGTGAGAATTCCCGCAAAACTTACGGTAGCCATCTTCTTCAATAACAACTATGCACGGAATTGTGATACAGTGACGCGCAGAGCGCTTTTAAGGAAAATGCGGAATTTCAGCGGAAAAATTCGATGGAACTCCGCGCATCCGGCCGCTCATACGAACCGAGTTCCGTTATCGCGCGTGCGCGCAGCGGCTTGCGTGTGTATAGCATCGGGTCCAACCTCTACTTTCGCTTCGGGGGTTGGCGAAACCAGGGGATGTTGTCGCGGTTCGCTCGGCTGCCGCGGCCACTGCGTGACGAAAACAGCAATTGGATACCGCGATAGAACATGAGCGACCGGCCGGAATGACCGTTACGAGAATAGTTTGATCAATTCGCGTATCGCGACGATTTCAACCATTCCGGTTGTCATGCCGACGTGTATAAGGAAGATGCCTTTGGATGATAGCTTTTATGGCTCTCAAGCTGAAAGGCCGTAATCAAAAAAATCAGAACCAATAATCCCTGTCAAAACGAAACTGAATGGTGACGAATGAAGCAACGTAGCGCCGGCAAGTCCGACATCGAGTTGGGCAAGCGAATCCGTCTTCGTCGTGTCGAGCAGAAAATCTCGCAGGCGGATTTGGGCGAGAAACTGGGTGTCAGTTTCCAGCAGGTTCAGAAATACGAGAAGGGCGTGAACCGCGTGGGCGCAGCGCGCCTGCAGCAGATCGCCACCGCGCTCGACGTGCCCGTCACCTTCTTCTACGACGGCGACACCAAGAACCGCGAAGTCGAGAGCCTTCTCTTCCTCGACAGCGCTTTCAGCCTTCGCCTGCTGCGCGCCTATAGCCGCATCAAGAGCCAGACCGTCCAGCGCCAGATGGTCGTGCTGATGGAAGCCATCGCGGACGAGGAAGAGAAGTAAGTGCCGCTCGCGCCGCCGGGCGTCCGGCGGCCGCGCGTTCTTTCTCTTTCAATCAAGGACGACATCATCTCGCCGCCCTCATCGGGTCGGCGGGATTTTTTGTACACGTACGGGTATTCGATGGCATGGTTGTTGCTGAGGTTGTTCTGAACCTCACGGAGAACGATCGATGTCGACGACCGTCATCACCGCCCCGGCGATCCGCAAACCGCTCTACCACTCGCTGTTCGTTCAGGTGCTGGCGGCACTGTTGCTCGGCATCGTGCTGGGTATCGTCGCACCGGACTTCGCCATCGGCCTGAGATTCTTCAGCGACGCCTTCCTCAAGCTGATCTCGATGATCGTCGCGCCGATCGTGTTCTGCGTGGTGGTCCACGGCATCGCCGGAGCCGGCGACCTCAAAAAGGTCGGCCGCATCGGCGTCAAGGCGCTGATCTATTTCGAGGTGATGACCACCCTCGCATTGGTGATCGGCCTCGTCTTCGCTTATCTGTTCGGCCCCGGCCACGGCATGAACATCAATCCGGCCGCGTTGGACGGCAAGGCGCTCACGACGGTCGTCGACAACGCTCACAAGCTCCAGGGCGGCGGCATCGGCGCCTTCCTGCTCAACATCATCCCGAGCACCTCATTCGACGCGCTGGCACGCAACGACGTGCTGCAAGTGCTGTTCTTCGCCATCGTCTTCGGTACGGCGCTGGCGCTGGTCGGCGGCGAGAAGGGCGAGCGCGTCACCACGCTGATCGATGCGGTCGCCACCGTCCTGTTCCGCGCCATGGGCCTGATCGTGCGCGCCGCGCCGATCGGCGTGCTCGGCGCCGTCGCCTATACGGTCGGCCGCTACGGTGTCGGCTCGCTGAAGCAGCTCGTCTCGCTGGTCGTGCTGTTCTATGCGTCGGTGTTCATCTTCGTCTTCGCCGTACTCGGCGGCGTCATGGCGCTGGCCGGGCTGAACATCGTCAAGTTTCTCGGCTATCTGCGCGAGGAGCTGATGATCGTGCTGGCCACCGCATCGTCCGATGCCGTGCTGCCGCAGATCATGCGCAAGCTGGAACGGCTCGGCGTGAAGGACAATGTGGTGGGGCTGGTGATCCCCACCGGCTATTCCTTCAATCTCGATGCCTTCTCGATCTATCTCACGCTGGCCGTGGTCTTCATTGCCCAGGCCACCAACACGCCGCTCTCGTTCAGCGATCTCCTGCTGGTGCTCGGCGTTTCGTTGATCACATCGAAGGGCGCCCATGGCGTGCCGGGCTCGGCGATCGTCATCCTTGCCGCCACGCTCCATGCGGTGCCAAGCATTCCCGCCATCGGCCTCGTGCTGGTGCTGTCGGTGGACTGGTTCATCGGCATGGCCCGCGCCGTCGGCAACCTGATCGGCAATTGTGTGGCGACCGTGGTGATCGGCGCATGGGAAGGCGATCTCGACCGGGCACGCGCCAAGCGCGTGCTCGATGGCGAGGAAGCAGTGGATGTCACCGCGGGGTGATTGTTGTTGAGGCGCGAGGCCGATGGCCTCCCTCCCCCAAGCTGCAAAGCGGCGCAGTGGGGAGGGTGGCGCGGAGCGCGGGGTGGGGTGCCCCACGTGACGTCCTTCGTGGGGAAAGACCCCACCCGTCTCGATGCTCGCTGAACGCTCGCATCGATCCACCCTCCCCAGTCGCTTCGCTCCGGGGAGGGATAAGCACAGCGTGTTACGCCGGCGTCAGGATCGCACGTCCCACCAGCTTGCCGTCCTTCAGCTCGTTGAGCGCGGCGTTGGCGCGCGCGAGCGGCATCGGAGTGGTCGGGATCGGCGCGACCTTGCCGGTGCGCACCAGCTCCAGCAGCTCCCTGGTTTCCTTCAGATTGCCGACATAGCTGCCCTGGATGGTCAGCGCCTTCATGGCGATCAGCGGCAGCGCCCAGGTGGCGCCGCCGCCGAACAGGCCGACCATGATCAGGCTGCCGCCCTTGGACAGCGCGTCGAAACCGAGCTGGGTCGTCTGCGCGTTGCCGACGAGATCGATCACCGACAGGATCGGCTGACCCGCGGCCTTCTGGAGCTGCGCCAGCGCATCGGGCGCATTGCCGTCCACCGCCGCGAGCGCACCGGCTTTCAGCGCGGCCTCGCGCTTGTTGGCATCGATATCGACCACGATGGCGCCCTTGCCGCCCATCGCCTTGAGCAGGCTCAGCGCCATCAGGCCGAGACCGCCCGCGCCGAAGATCACGATCGGATTGCCGAGATCCTTCTCGACCTTCTTCAGCGCGCTGTAGGTGGTGACGCCGGAGCATGCGTAAGGCGCTGCCAGCACCGGGTCCATGCCCTTCAGATCGATGAGATACTTCGGATGCGGCACCAGCATGTAGTCGGCATAGCCGCCATCGCAATGCACGCCGAGACAGCGCGGCTGCAGGCAGAGATTTTCCTCATCGGCGAGACAGACCGCGCATTTGCCGCAGCCGATCCACGGATAGGCCAGCGCGACATCGCCGATCTTGACGCCATCCTTCGGCGCATCCGGGCCAAAGGCGACGACCTCACCGACCGTCTCATGGCCCATCGTGTGCGGCAGGTTGATGCCGCGCTCCTTCAATGACAGCCGCTTGCGGCCGTGACCGAGCTCGTAGCCCCCCTCCCAGATATGCAGGTCGCTGTGGCAGACGCCCGCAGCCTTGACGCGGATCAGCACCTGCGTGCCGGTCGGCTGCGGCGTATCCTGGTCGACCTCGCCGAGCGGCTCGTTGAATTCGAGGACCTTGAAGCTTTTCATTTTGTTTTCTCCCGGGTGAAGTTTTATGAAATTCGTCGCGGCTACGCCGCCTTCGCGTTCCTGATCGCCTCCCACACCTTGACCGGCGACAGCGGCGTGTTGAGCTGCGTGATGCCATAGGGCGCCAGCGCATCGAGCACGCCATTGACGACGCAAGGCGGCCCGCCGATGGCCCCGGATTCGCCGCAGCCCTTGGCGCCGATCGGGTTGGTGACACACGGCGCCGAACCGTCGAGCGTGACATTCAACGGCGGCATGTCGGTGGCACGCGGAATGCAGTAGTCCTGATAGGTCGCGGTGATGAGCTGGCCGTCCTCGTCGTAATGGACGTTCTCGAACAGTGCCTGGCCGATGCCCTGCGCGACGCCGCCATGGATCTGACCTGTGACCAGCATCGGATTCACGGCGACACCCACATCGTCCACCGTAGTGTAGCGCACCACGTTGGTGATGCCGGTTTCCGGATCGATCTCGACCTCGCAGATATGGGTGCCGTTGGGCCAGCTCGGCGCATCCACCTCGCCGGTGGAATCGACGCTCAAGCCTGCGCCGCCTTCGGCCTTGGCGATCTCGAACAGGCTGACACGCTTGTCGGTGCCGACCACGGTGAGGAAACCATCGACATATTCGATGTCCTCTACCGCGGCTTCCATCATGTTGGATGCCTTTTCGCGCGCCTTCTTGATCAGGTCCTGCGTGGAGACGACGGCAGCCGTACCGCCGACGAACAGCGAGCGCGAACCGACGCTGCCGAAGCCCAGCGCCACATCCGTATCGCCCTGCACCACATCGATACTGTTGATGTCGATGCCAAGCGACGCCGCCACCATCTGCGAGTAAGCGGTCTGCAGGCCCTGCCCCATGGCCATGGTGCCGGAATAGAGAATGACGCGGCCATGCGGCGTCGCGGTCAGCGTCACCTTCTCGGTGTGGTTACGGCCGCCCGTCCATTCGATGTAGCTGGTGAGCCCGCGGCCATAGAGCATGCCGCGCTTCTTCGCTTCCTTCTTGCGCGCAGCGAAGCCGTCCCAATCGGAGAGTTCGGAGGCGCGTTGGAGCATGTGCGCGAAGGCACCGCTGTCGTACACTTGCCCGACAGCGTTGGTGTAGGGAAACTGCGCCGGCTTGATGTAGTTCACCTTGCGGATCGCACGCGGGTCCATACCGATCTGCCGCGCGGCGGCATCGAGCAGGCGCTCCATGATGAATACCGCTTCGGGGCGCCCCGCGCCGCGATAGGCGCCGACCGGCGCCGTGTTGGTCATCACGGCCTTGACCTCGTAATGCACGTTCGGCACGTCATAGACGCTGGTCTGCACGAACGGCCCGAGCACCAGCGGAATGATCACGCCCGTGCCGGAGAGATACGCTCCGGTGCCGCCGAGCGAGGTCACGCGGTAGGCCTGGATGCGGCCCTTGGCATCGAGCGCGAGCTCCGCCGTCGAGGTGAGGTCGCGGCCATGGGTGCCACCGACGAAATCGTCGGTGCGGTCGCCGCGCCAGCGGATCGTCTTGCCGAGCTTCACGGCGGCATAGGCGACGATGCCGTCTTCCGGATACAGGCTCGTCTTCTGTCCGAAGCCGCCGCCGATATCGCCGACCACGAGACGGATCGACTCCTTCGGCCGCTTCAGGATCGCGTCCGCGATGATGTCGCGCGTCGCCATCGGGGTCTGCGACTGCACATAGACCGTGAGCCGGCCGGTCTTCTTGTCCACCTCCGCAATCGTGCTGCGCGGTTCCATCGCTGACGGCACGAGACGCTGGCTGACGATGTCGAGCGACACCGTGTGCTTGGCACTGGCGAAGATCGCGGCGATCTTGCCCGCATCGCCATAGCTCATCGATGCCGCGATATTGTCCGGCGCCTGCTCCCACACCGCCGGTGCGCCTTCCGCGATGGCGGCCCTGGGATCGACCACCGCCGGCAGCACCTCGTAATCCACCGCGATCGCCTCGGCGGCGAGCTGGGCCTGAATGCGCGACGTCGCGATCACGGCCGCAACGCCCTCGCCGGCGAAGCGCACGATCTCATGCGCCAGCAGGCGGCGCGGCGGAAACTGCATGGCCGATCCGTCCGGCCGCTTGAAGATGTTCAGCGTCGGCAGCGTGCCCACATCGTCGGCGACGAGATCGGCGCCGGTGAGGATCGCCTGCACCCCGGGCATCGCGCTGGCGGCCTCGATATTCACCCCGGTGATTTTGGCATGGGCATGCGGCGAACGCAGCACATGCAGCCACAGTGCGCCGTCTTCCGGCTTGTCGTCGATGAAATGGCCCTGCCCGGTGAGAAGTCGTTGGTCTTCGAGGCGCTTGGGAGACAATCCCGCGCCGAAACGCAGGTTCGCAGGCAGAATATTCATCGGGCGTCCTTGGATGGCGGGCCTTGCAGGCGGGCTGCCGAACCTTGCCCGAAAAACCCATGCGCGCCAACCGCGTTGCGGCGGGCCAGAACGGGCGGAATTGCATATCGAATATTGTTACAATGCGAGGGCCGTAGGGCCACAGCATCATCCGACGTCCGCCAGCACCTTTTCGATCACCTTGCGCTCATCCGCCGTCAGGGCCGCCTGCGGCGCCACGGGATCGCCGACATCGTAGCCCTGGATCGCGAGGCCCGCCTTGATGCAGGCGGCGAGATTGTAGCGTGCGAAAGCTTCGTTGAGCCCCCACAGCCGCCGCTGCAGCGCCATCGCCTCGTCCCAGCGCTGCGCCTTGCAGAGATCGTAGAGGCGCACGCTCTGTTGCGGCACCACGCAGGCCGGCCCGGCCATCCAGCCGACGCCACCGATCAGCATCACCGCCGCCGGGATATGCGCCGAGGCGGCAAACACGCTGAGCTTGTCGCCACAGCGATTGATCATCGACAGCAGCCGCCCCGTATTGGTGGAGGCGTCCTTGATGTAATTGATGCGCGGATGCTCGGCGAGCCGCGCCACCACGTCCAGCGTCAGATCGGAGCGCTGGAATTGCGGATTGGTGTAGATCACGACCGGGACATCGACGGCATCGGCGATGGCGCGGAAATAGGATTCGATCTGCGCATCCTTGAGTGGAAAATACGCTTCGAGAATGGCGAGAATGCCGTCGGCGCCGAGTTTCTGATACGACTTCGCCTGCGCCACCGCATCCACCGTGGAGGTCGAGGCGACGCCCGCCACCACGGGCACGCGCCCCTGCGCGGCCTCGATGGTGGTCTGCACCACCGCGCGGCGCTGCTCGCCATTGAGATAGGCGAATTCGCCGGTGGAGCCGAGCGGCGTCAGCCCGTGCACACCGGCCTTGATGAGATCGTCGCATAGCCGCCCGAGCACGTCGGTGCGCATGCGGCCGTCGGGATCGGCGGGCGACACCAGATAGGGAAACACGCCGTGGAAACGCGCCATTCGACTATGCCTTCATTCTGAAATTCTCGATCACCCGCAGCAATACGCGCGCACCGGCCTCGACATCCGCCGGCTCCACATGCTCGGCCGGATTGTGGCTGATGCCGCCGCGGCAGCGCACGAACAGCATGGCCACATCGGCGATATCGATCATCGCCATGCCGTCATGCCCGGCTCCGCTCGGCAGCTCGAACACGCGATGGCCCTCCGCCGCGATCGCATCGGCGATCTGCTGCTGCAGCCAGGGCGCACAGGGCGCCGTACGGTTCTCATGGGTCACATTGATCTGCAGGTCGAGCTGACGCTGCTTCGCGATGGTCTCGATCTCGCGCACGATGTCGGTCACCGCCATCTTGCGATAACTGTCTTTTGACGCGCGAATGTCGAGCGTGAAGGAGACGAGGCCCGGGATCACATTCGTCGCGCCCGGCATGGCATTGATATAGCCGACCGTGCCCACCAGCCCGCCGCGGTCAGAGCGGCAGAACTCCTCCACCGCGAGGATGCATTCCGCCGCGCCCGTCAGCGCATCGCGCCGCATCGGCATCGGCACAGTGCCCGCATGGCCGGCTGTGCCGTGCAGTTCGACCGCAAGCCGCGTCGCGCCGGCAATGGCGGTGACGACGCCCACCGGCAGCTTCTGCGCCTCCAGCACCGGCCCTTGCTCGATGTGCAGCTCGAGATAGGCCAGCACCTCCGCCGGCGCGCGCGCGGCCGCACCGATATGATCGGGATCGAGGCCGAACGCGATCATCGCCTCGCGCATGCTGGTGCCGTCGCGATCGCGGCTCGCCAATGCACTCTCGGTAAAGGTACCGGCCACCGCACGGCTACCCAGCAGGGTGGAAGCAAAGCGCGTCCCCTCCTCGTCGGCAAAGGCGACGATCTCGATGGCGAAGGGCAAACGTACGCCGCGACGATGGAGATCGCCGACACAGGCGATCGCGGTGATGACGCCCAGCGGGCCGTCCCACTTGCCGGCATCGCGCACGGTGTCGTAATGCGAGCCCAGCATCAGGCAGGGCGCCCCCAGCTTGCTGCCCTCGTAGCGCCCGCACACATTGCCGATCGCATCGACCCGCGCCAGCATCCCCGCCTGATGCATCCAGCCCACCAGCAGCTCCGCCGCCGCGCGGTGCTCCCTGGACAGGAACACACGCGTGAGATGGTCAGGCGTTTCCGAGATCGCAGCGAGTTCGTCAATGCGCCCGACGATTTGTGCACCGAGCAAGTCGTTGCTTGTAGAATTATCTGTCATCGCTTTCCCGGTCGCGTATCTCGATCACCGCGGTCATCGTAGCAGATTTTGCGACCTCGCTGGCAAGCAATGGCGGCGCCCCTTCACCTCTCCCGCATCCTGCGCGGGGAGAGGTGAAGGGATGCGTGGCACTAGCCGCGTCCCACCGTGCATTCGATCTGGCCGTGCGGCTCCTCCGTGGGCAGGAACACGTCATTGTTGTTATCGAGACCGAACGGCGCCAGATTCATCAGGATGAAATGCAGGTTCGGGCAGGCCATGCTGATCTCGGAAATCTCCGGCACCGCCGCGAGCGCCTTCTCGCCCATGCGATACAGGCTGTTCTGGACGCTCGGACTATAAGTCGTCGCAAATTCGCGCAACAGCGTCTCCAGGATCGTTGCATTGGTCGCCGCATAGTCCGCCGGCGTGCCCGACCACTTCCATGACGCCACCATCGACGTCGCGCAGATGCGGTCGTCGGTCGGCTGGATGGTGGAGTATTTGTCCGTGTAGTAGCCCGCCCACCCTGACTGGGTGGATTTCATGAACACGAAATTGTCCATTCCCGAACTCATCGTCATGCCGTCGCGGGTTGCGACCAGCTCCACGAACGGCTTGCCGTTGTCGTCACGCACGAAACTATGCGGATGCGGCACACCGTCGATGGACAGCCGGCTCCATTTGGTCTCATGCGCCGTGATGGCCACCGACCCCGCCTGCGGATAGAGATCGAGATAGCGTTGCGCCAGCACCTGGCAGAACGGCTCGGTCTGCAGCGCCGTATTCTCGCGCGCCGTCACGTTGACGATGTTCTTGATCGTATCGGTGGAGGTCGAAGTCGAGTTATCGGCATTCGTATAGGCGCGGCCGAAATCGCCCTCCAGCATCACCTTGAGGCTGAGCTGGCTGACGTCCTGCCTGTCACCGTCCCGATGCACCCGCATGATGCGGACCCGGCCTTTGCCGTAGCGGTTCCTGATGAGCGGCACGAACGACCTCCGATGCTGACGGCGATCCGGAATGTCCGGCCGCCACATATTCCCGCGGGTTATTTCGAGCAACTTGGCGGCGCCGGTCAAGCGCAGCCTGGTGTGGCAGGCGCGGGATCAGGCCCGGCATAACAGGTATGGCTCCTGTCTCACTGCCCCTTCGGCTCGAGTCCACTCGCCTTCACCGTCGACGCGGCCTGCTTCGAGGAGAGAAACGCGATCAGCTCCTTGCCGGCCGCCGGCTGCTGCGCATTGATCGGTACCCCCGCGGAAAACACCGTGAGCTTCTGCAGCGCCGCTGGCAGCGGGCCGACGATATCGATCCCCGCCACCGGTTTGAGCTCGCTGATCTGCTGAAAGCCGAGCTCCGCCTCGCCATGCGCGACGATCTCGCCGACCGGTGTCGCCGGTATCTTGCGGGCCTTGTCCTTCATCACGTCTGCGATGCCGAGCTTGGCGAACATCTCCGTCCCCACATAAACGCCACTCGCGCTGTCCGAATAGGCCACTGACGTCGCATGCAGCAGCGCCTGCTTCAACGTCTCCGGGGTCGAGAGATCCGGTTTCGGCGCCCCCGCTTTGACCGCCACACCTATCGGGGAATCAGCGAGATCGACACGGCTGTCTTTCGCCACCTTGCCTTTGTCGATGAGATCTCCGAGCGCATAGCCGACCATGATCAGCACATCGGCCGGCTCGCCGCGCTGTAGCCGCATCGGGATCGCCTGCGGCGTCTCGCCCATCGACGGCCCATAGGCCGTCACCACGTGATGACCGGTGGCCTTCTCATATTGCGGCACCAGTTCCTTGTACGCTGCAGTGAAGCCGCCGGAAATCATGACATGGACATCAGCGGCGGAAACGACGCTGCCGATAGCGATACTGCCGACCAAGACGACCAGACGGATAAAATGGCGCATGACGTTTTCTCCGTAATACTCTTCCAGAAGCGCGACTAACTTCCCCGATACGTTCCATAGCTCCATGGCGTCACCAGCAGCGGCACATGGAGATGTCCCTCCGGCTCGTAAACCGCAAACCGCAACGGAATCTCGTCGAGAAACGGCGGGTCCGACATCGCCACCTTGCGTGCCGCGAAATAGGCGCCGACCTTGAAGGTCAATTCATAGCGCCCGATCGGCACCGGCCGCCCGCCGATCAGCGGCATGTCGGTGCGGCCGTCGTGATTGGTGACGGTGCGCGCAACCACCCGGCTCGCGCCGAGCCGCGACAATTCCATCAACTCGACCTCGATCCCTGCCGCCGGCTTGCCGCCATGCGTATCAAGCACATGGGTGGAAAGCCGCCCATGCACCTTGAGCGGATCGTCGCCCTTCACGAGTTGATCGAGCCGCAGCGCCGCGATCCTGCAGATTTCGCCGATCGACGCCGCCACCTCGGCCTTCGCGTCGTTCGGCAGCCGCTTCTCGAAATCGGCGAGGATGGAATCTTTCGTGTGACGGCGGACGCAGACGATGTAGGGAAAATCGAACTTCTTGCGATAGGCGGTATTCGCCTGTTCGAACGCCTGGTATTCCGCGTCCGACAGCCGGTCGAGACCGGCGCTGTTCTGCTCGGCATGGGATTCCGCGGTCAATCCCGCCGCGCGCTGGGTCTTGTCGGCGAGATCGGGATGCGCCCTGATCAGAGCCAGCCGCTGTTTGTCGCTGCCGCCTTCGACGGTCGCCGTCATCGCCGTGAACAGCGCGCTCACGCCTGCAAACGGCCGCCGATCTGCGGCGGCCTCCGCAATCCATGGCGAATATTCGAAAATATTGGCCAGCGCCGCGACGAAATCCGCCTTGCTGCATGAATTGAGATGAGCGAGCGTCGTCTCGGTCATGCGTGGCCTCTCCAGTAAGCTTGCATCGGTTAAGGTCGCGTTCCGGACGCGATGCGGCATGCTTATGCCGCTTCGCAGAGCCGGGACGGTAACGAACTCCGGCATCCGGGACGCTCCCGGCTCTGCGGCGCAACGCTGCGCATTGCACCGCGTCCGGGACAAGTATCAATCACACCCCGAATACCTATCCAATCGCGCGAGCATCCGCCGCGAGATGCTTCAGATGGACATGCCAATGATCCGCAATCTGCAGCCGCGTCGGCACCCACACCTTGTCGTGGCCCATGATGTAATCGAGGAAGCGCATCAACGAAGCCGCGCGGCCGGGCCTTCCGACGAGACGACAATGCAGGCCCACCGTCATCAACTTCGGCGATGTCGCGCCCTCCGCATAGAGCACGTCGAAGGAATCCTTCAAATAGGAGAAGAACTGCTCGCCATTGCTGAACCCCTGCGCATTGGTGAAGCGCATGTCATTGGCGTCGAGCGTATAGGGAATGATGAGCTGCGGCTCGCCCGGGCCCTTCACCCAGTAAGGCAGATCGTCGGCATAGCTGTCGCTGAGATACTTGAAGCCGCCGGCCTCCATCAGCAGGCGCAGCGTATTGATCGAGCTGCGGCCGGTGTACCAGCCGGTCGGCCGCGATCCCGTCGCCTCCGTATGCACGCGGATCGCCTCGGCGATCTCATGGCGCTCCTCGGACTCGGACATGTCCTTGTGCTCGATCCACTTCAGGCTGTGGCTGGCGATATCCCATGTCGCCTCCTGCATGGCGGCGACGATCTCGGGATTGCGCGCGAGCGCTGTGGCGACGCCGAATACCGTGGTCGGCAACCCGCGCTCGGTGAATATCCGGAACAGCCGCCAGAAACCGGCTCGCGAGCCATATTCGAACATGCTCTCGATATTGGCGTGGCGCTGGCCCGGCCATGGCTGCGCGCCCAGCACATCGGATAGGAACGCTTCCGAGGCGCGGTCGCCATGCAGGATGTTGTTTTCGCCGCCTTCCTCGAAATTGACGACGAACTGCACCGCCACGCGTGCGCCGCCCGGCCATTTCGGATCGGGCGGATGGCGGCCATAGCCGCGGAGATCGCGGGGATAATCGCAAGACATATCCCGGCTCATCACACGAGCTCGATGCGGACTTTCTGCGCGCCCTTCCACAGCACCGTCTTGCCCATCTCCTTCAGCTTGTCGAGATTGGAGGTGATGGTGATGAAGTGATTGCCGGCGAGCTGGCCCATCTTGCTGGCGAAATGCACGCCGCTATAGGCGAGCAGGATCTCGGTCTCGCTGATACCGCCGGGATACAGAATCATGTGTCCCGGCGCCGGGAACGAGGTGTGGTTCTCGTAGCCGACCCCAAAGTCGAGATCGCCCAGCGGCATCCACACGCCCTCGCCGCTCCAGCGCACATGGATGGCCTGGCTGTCGAACGGCATCGCCTTCTTGAAGGCGGCGACAGTGGCGGGCGCATCCTCCTCCTCGAATTTCGCATCGAAGGTGAAATCGCCGATATGGACTTTGAGCTGGCTCATGCGGGCAGGTCTCGTGGATTGAGTGTGGATAGATCTATGCCAGTGTGCAGGTGCGCTGCGAAGAAGCAAGGGTGGAGCATATCTCCTTCGTAGGATGGGTAGAGCGCAGGCGCGACGCGCCGGAGCGAAACCCATCGGCGGAGCGTGAGGCATCGACGGGATTGATGGGTTTCGCTCCGCTCTACCCATCCTACGGTCGCGATAAAATGTTCTCATTTCGTTCTTGACAAAATTCCCATCCCGTCCATTATCCCAGCCGTCTTGTTCGCGGGGGGCGCTCTCATGAGGCGTTCTTTGAGCGGGACAGGATGCGGAGCCCGCGGCCTGCCTCGCAAGCAGGACTCGGGAGGCCGGGGGTCACCGTCCCTCCCCATTACGAGGGGGAGCCGATAGGTCGGCTGCGACGGCACAGGCGAACGGCGGAGAAATCCGTCGGGATCAGCGGCTCGGAAACTTGCTGCGGCAAGGAGTAAGGGACGTGCCGGTGTGCGACAGAGCGGTCCTCCAGCCAAAAGTCCCGCGGTGGCACGCCGTCAGGCGTTGCGCGGCCGGCCAGCACTGGCGATCCAGTGCGAACCGATCGCGTCAGTCCCACCCCCACGCGCCTTGCGGCGTGCCGCCTCCCCTCATGTTTCGAGGGGAGACCTGCTCACACCTCGGACGCGCAAGCGCCGCGAGAATGCGAGCGCATGATTTCAGACATGACGGGGCTGTTTGACATGTTGATCAGCAACGACGCGCTGGGCGTAGGGCGGATGAGCGCAGCGTCATCCGCCGGCCGAGGGCGTAACCGAAACTCCGCGGCGGATTACGCCTTCGGCTCATCCGCCCTACGGCACTCTGAGGAGGGAAAAGAAACTACCTTTCATCACTCAACGGCGGCCGAAACGACAGCGGCTGTTCCGTCGCGCGCTGTCTCGCCCGTTCCACCGCCTCGGCGAAATCCTGCGCGTCGAACCACGGCAGATCGCGCATCGGCGCGTCAAGATCATCGCCCCAGATCTGCGAGACATCGATATCAAATTTCATGTTGTGCTTCTTGCTGACGGCCTGAACGCCGTAACCGGTGACGGCCCATTGCCGACCGAGCCAGAACACATCGCGATGTAGTACCACGCCCCTTACGCCCGCTTCCCCAAAACGTCGCCCGAAGACGACGGCAGCCTCATCTCCACCGGAGTGAGGCCTTTCGAATCCCACTGTTCGTCAACAACACGACGCCGCACGCATGAAACGACACGGCGACGTTAGATGCGACCGTCCTCATGCGGCGACGGCTGCTGCTGCGCCTTGTGCGCACGCTCGGCATCGGCCTTGTTTGCCTCGTGACGACCGATCAAGCAACCCGCAACGGCGCCGACCTTGCCATGTCCTGCGTAATGACCGGCGATGCCGCCGATGATCGCGCCTTTGATACATCCCTTTGCCTCAGCGGCTGCGGAGGAAAAGACCAGGCCCATTACGGCAGCGCATAGCAGCAATTTTTTCATCGGAAGTTCTCCACAGGCACGGCTACGGACAAGTAACAACCGCTCGCTTTGTTCCATCTGTCGAAATGCGCACTGCTCGCACTTGCGATGGGATTCGTGCCATAGATACCGGAAATCAAAAGGGACGAGACGCCAGATGCCAGCACCCAAGCCGCCTGCTTTCGAAACGCTGAGCCTGCATGCCGGCCAGCATCCCGATCCGGTCACCGGATCGCGCGCAGTGCCGATTCATCAAACCACGTCCTTCGTGTTTCAGGACACCGATCACGCGGCGGCCCTGTTCAACCTCGAACGCGCCGGCCATATCTATACCCGCATCTCCAATCCGACCATTGCGGTGCTGGAGGAACGCCTCGCTGCCTTGGAGAACGGTGTCGGCGCCGTATGCACCGCATCGGGCATGGCGGCGCTTCATCTCGCCATTGCGACGATCCTCGATGCCGGCGACCATATCGTGGCGTCGTCATCGCTCTATGGCGGCACCATCAACCTGCTGGCGCATACGCTGCCGCGCTTCGGCATCACCACGACATTCGTGAAGCCGCGCGATCTCGATGCGTTCAAGGCCGCGATCAAGCCGAACACCAAACTCGTGATCGGCGAGACCATCGGCAATCCCGGCCTCGAAGTGCTCGACATTCCCGCCGTCGCCGAGATCGCGCATGCCGCAAAGATCCCGCTGCTGATCGACAACACCTTTGCAACGCCGTTCCTGTCGCGCCCGATCGATCTCGGCGCCGATATCGTGATGAACTCCACGACGAAGTGGATCGGTGGTCATGGCGTTGCCATCGGCGGCGTCCTCGTCGATGGCGGCCGCTTCGACTGGCGCGCTTCCGGCAAATTCCCGCAACTCACCGAACCCTATGCCGGCTATCACGGCATCGTCTTCGACGAACAGTTCGGCACGGCCGCCTTCATCATGCGCGCGCGCACCGAAGGTTTGCGCGATTTCGGCGCCTGCCTCTCGCCGATCAATGCCTTCCAGCTGCTGCAGGGCGTCGAGACGCTCGGCATCCGCATGGAGCGCCACGTCGCCAATACGCGTGCCGTGCTCGCTGCGCTCACCGCGAACAAGGCCGTCGACTGGGTGCTGCATCCCTCGCTGGAGAACCACCCCGATCACGCGCTGGCAAAGAAGCTGCTGCCCCGCGGCGCCGGCTCGATCATCTCTTTCGGCATCAAGGGCGGACGTCCTGCGGGGCGCAAATTCATCGAGGCACTGAAGCTCACCAGCCATCTCGCCAATGTCGGCGACGCCAAGACGCTGGTGATCCATCCGGCTTCCACCACCCATCAGCAGATGGATGCCGAGCAACTGAAAGCCGCCGGCATCGGCGAAGAACTGATCCGGCTATCGGTCGGCATCGAGGCGGCGGAAGATATTTTGGACGATCTCGCGCAGGCGCTGCGCTTCTCGCAGAAGGGTTGAGCCGATGCAGATCACAGTCAACGGTCACGACATCTTCGTCGCCAATGGCGGACGCATGTTCGACCCGTCATTGCCGGTTGTGGTGCTGCTTCACGGCGCCGGCTTCGACAGTTCCACCTGGGCGCTGCATACGCGCTGGTTCGCCCATCATGGCTATGCCGTGCTCGCGCCCGATTTGCCCGGCCATGGCCGCAGCGGCGGCGAAGCGCTCACCAGCATCGGCGATCTCGCTGACTGGACTGCGGCGCTGATCGCTGCGGCCGGCGCTAAACAGGCGCGGCTGATCGGCCATTCCATGGGCTCGCTGATCGCGCTGGAAACCGCGGCACGTCATCCGGACAAAGTCACGCGCCTCGACCTGCTCGGCACCGCGGCGACGATGACCGTCGGCCCCGACCTGCTCAAGGACGCCGAAGCCAACCAGCATTCGGCCATCGACATGGTGTCGATCTGGGGCCTCGGCATGCGCGCCGAACTCGGCGGCAGCCTCGCGCCCGGCCTGTGGATGCATACCGGCGCTCAGCGCGTGCTGGAGGCGACCAAGCCCGGCGTGCTCTATGCCGATCTGAATGCCTGCAACACTTACCAGAATGCCCTCGCCGCCGCGGCCCAGGTCAAGGTTCCGGTGACGCTGATCCTCGGCGAGCGGGACATGATGACCCCGGCCAAGGCCGGCAAGGCGCTCGCTGCCGCGCTCTCCGATGCCCGCACGGTCATTCTGCCGGCGACCGGTCACATGATGATGGTCGAGCGTCCCGACGAGGTGCTCGCGGCATTGAAGAGCTAGAACCGATCAAAGCCGGTTGCGCAGCGTGGCGCGCTGTGCCAATCAGGTTCCGTCATCGGTGCCTCCGCGAGGAGGTGAAACGGGAATGCGGTGTGGGGAATCCGCCTTAGGGCGAACTTCCCCCGATGCCGCAGCTGCCCCCGCAACTGTAAGCAGTTCGTCCAGCTCCCTGACGCCACTGAGCATGCTCGGGAAGGCGGAGTTGGAAACCACTGCGAGCCAGGAGACCGGCCGAGGACATGTGTCAGCTCGTTCGACGGTGGGTCGGCGGTAAGGAATCTCATGTCTATCCGAATCAAGATCGCTGCAGGTAGTGCAGCGGTACTCGCTATGTCTGCACACCAGGCGCAGGCGCAATCCAGCACACAGCAACTGTCCGAGGTCGTCGTCACCGCTAGTCGCACGGCGGAGCCGCTGAACGCGACCGGCAGCGCCATCAACGTGATCTCGGGCGAAACCGTCGCGACCTCGAATCCCGGTTCGCTGGTCGACGCCCTGCGCAGCGTGCCTGGACTCGATATCTCCGAAAACGGCGGCCCCGGCGGCACCGCCAGTGTCCGCCTGCGCGGCGCCAATCCCGGCCAGACCCTGGTGATGATCGACGGCATCCGCGTCAACGATCCCACCGCGGCGAGCGGCGACTTCGAGTTCGCCATGTTCGCGCCCTCGTCCATCGATCGCATCGAGGTGCTGCGCGGCCCGCAAAGCGCACTCTACGGCTCCGACGCCATGGGCGGCGTGGTCAATATCATCACCAAGAAGGGTTCAGGCCCCGCACAATTCAACGTCCGCACCGAAGCCGGCAGCTATGGCACCGTGGTGACGCAGGGATCGGTCACGGGCACCAACGGTCCATGGTCCTATGCCTTTACCGGCGGCGGCCAGCACTCCAACGGATTCTCGCGCTACGGCTATCGCATTCCGTCCATCGAGGCGAAGTTTCCGAATCTCGAGAGCGATGGTTTGGACCGCATCGGCGGCTCCGCGCGGATCGGTTACGATGCCGGCGAAGGCATCAGGCTCGAAGCCGGCACCGTGCAATCCTTCACGCGCGCGGCCTATGATGCGGCGACGGGCGCATTCCCCGACACGCCGTCCTCGGCCGATCGTCTGCTGCAAACGATCTATGGTCGCGCCAGCATCGACTCGTTCGGGGGCGTGCTCACGCATAATGTGACGGTGTCGAATACCCATACCGAGCGCTCGTTCTATGATGTCAGCTACAGAACCAACATGCTGCCCCAGAACACCACGGCCAAAATATCCGATTACTGGGGCAACAGTCTCGGCGCCGAGTATCAGGCCAATCTGAAGCTCGGCAGCTTCGGCACGCTCATCTACGGTGCCAAGACCCAGAGCGAAACCGCGCAGACCTTCTCGACAAACGTCCTTCCGATCGCAGGCCTGATGACACCGCTGCTGGCGAAACAGCAGGACACCAACTCGGCCTTCGCATTGTGGTCGGTACCTGTCGGCGAGCGGCTGAACGTCACGCTCGGCGGACGGGTCGATGACGTGGTCAACGTCGCGCGCTTCGAAACATGGCGCGCGACCGCAGCCTACAACATCTCCGAAACCGGAACGAAACTTCGCGCCAGCGCCGGCACCGGCGCCAAGGCGCCGACGCTGTTCCAGCTCTATGACAGCACCTATGGCAACTTGAACCTGACGCCGGAAACGAGCTTCGGCTACGACGCCGGCATCAACCAGAGTCTGTTCAACGGCCGCCTCGTTCTGTCGGTGACCGGCTTTGCGAACGACTTCAACAATCTCATCAACTTTGTCAGCAATGCTTCGCGCCCGCTCGGCTATTACACCAATGTCGCTCGCGCCGAGACCAGCGGCCTCGAAGTCGGCGCCAATATCGATGTGCTGCCTGGCCTTGTGAAGATCAACGCGGCCTATACGTACCTGCACGCCGTCGATCTCACGACCGGCCTGACGCTGGCGCGCCGTCCGCAAAACCTCGCGCGCGTCGCCGTCACCATCACGCCGAACGATCGCTGGCTCATCGAGCCGCGCATCACCACCGTGTCGAAGCGCTACAGCAGCGCCAACGAAGTCGGCGTCGTCGATGCCTATACCCGGGTCGACCTCTATAGTGAGTACAAGCTCGACGCCAACTGGAAGGTGTTCGCCCGCGGCGAAAACATCCTCAATGAGCGCTACCAGGAAGTACTGAACTTCGGTACCACTGGCCCCGCGCTCTATGCGGGATTCAACGCCACATGGTAACCGGACAGTCAGCAGCAAGACGAACGGCGATCGCCACCACGGCGCTCGTCGGGCTCGTGGTTCTCCTGCTGCTGGCGTCGCTCGGCACCGGCCCCGTTCACCTGCCGCCGCTGACGGTGCTCGATGCCCTGTTCGGCGGCGCCAGCGATGTGCAGCAGATCATCGTCCGCGAGATCCGACTGCCGCGCGCCGTCCTCGCGCTCGCCATTGGCGCCATTCTCGGCCTGTCAGGCGCGGCGTTGCAGGGCTTGCTGCGCAATCCCCTCGCCTCGCCGTCATTGTTCGGCGCACCGCAATCGGCGGCGTTCGGCGCGGTGCTGATGATTTCCCTCGGCCTCGCCGACGTCCGCTCATGGGCGCTGCCGGTCGCCGGCATCACCATGGCCTTTGCCTCGGTCTTCGTGCTGCTCACCATTGCCGGCCGCAATGCCGGATTGCTGTTGCTGATCCTCGCTGGCCTCGCGATCTCGAGTCTCGCCGGCGCCGCAACGGCACTGGTGATGAATCTCTCGCCCAATCCCTTCGCCGCACTCGAGATCGCGTTCTGGCTGCTCGGCTCGCTGGAAGACCGCAGCTTCCGCCATGTCACACTGGCATTGCCCTTCATCATCGCCGGCGCTGCAATCCTGATGAGCCAGCGCTCCGCCTTTCGGGCGCTCAGCCTTGGCGAGGAAACGGCGCAAAGCCTCGGCGTGAACGTGTCGCGCCTGCGCCTGCTGGTAATCGTCGGCGTCGCCCTCGGCGTCGGAGGCGCTGTCGCCGTTGCCGGCACCATCGGCTTCATTGGCCTCGTCGCACCGCATCTGATGCGCCCCATCGTCGGCCATGATCCCGCCCGCCTGCTGATCCCGAGCGCGCTCACCGGCGCCGCGCTGCTGCTCGCCGCCGATATCGCGGTGCGCGTCATTCCGGCCACCACCGATATCAAGGTCGGCGTGCTCACCTCCATCATCGGCGTGCCGTTCTTCCTCTATCTCATCATGCGTGAGCGCCGGGCGCTGGGCGGAGGCATCGCATGAGCGCATTTCCGCTGCTCACCGCGAGCCATCTGAGCGTCACGCTGGCCGGCCGCCGCGTGCTGCAGGATGTCTCGCTGTCGCTGAGCAAGGCGCATCTCGTCGCCCTTGTCGGCCCGAACGGCGCCGGCAAGACGACATTGTTGCGCGCCCTCGCCGGCCTGCAGACCTCGAGCGGCCACATCGCCGTGGAAGGCACCGCCCTCGCCGATCTCTCGCTGCGCGAGCGCGCGAAGCGTTTCGGCTATCTGCCGCAAGGCCATGCCGTGCATTGGCCGCTGGTCGCCAGGGACGTCGTCGCGCTCGGCCGCTATCCGCATGGCGGCACCGATCCCGCGCGGCTCGCCCCTGCAGATGAAGCTGCCGTCCAGCGCGCCATGGAAGCGACCGACACCGTCGGATTCGCCGATCGCCCGGTCACCGAACTCTCCGGCGGCGAACGCAGCCGGGTTGCGCTGGCTCGCGTGCTCGCGGTCGAGGCACCCATCGTGTTCGCCGACGAGCCCACGGCATCACTCGATCCCCGTTACCAGCTCGATGTGATGATGAATCTGCGCCGCACCGCGGATGGTGGCGTGCTGGTGATCGTCGTCACCCACGATCTCGGCCTCTCGGCCCGCTTCGCCGATACGGTGTTGGTGATGTCGAGTGGTCGTCTCGTTGCCCAGGGAGCTCCGGCCGAGGCATTGTCGGAGGCGACCCTTGCCGATGTCTTCCGCGTCAGCACGTTCCGCGCGACGCATGGCGATCAGGCCGTGATCATTCCCTGGACGGGAGTATGAATGATGCCGCTATGGCGCCAGCGCTGCAGCAAGGCGATCGAGCGCCTCGGCATCATGCGGCAGGCCGAAGCGGAGCATGTCGCGCGACCAGTCGAAACTGCGGCACCAGATCCGTTTCTGTGCAAGCCGGCGATGCAGGGCCAATGCCGCGGGGTGCCGAGCGAAACGATAAAGCGACGTGCCGCCGACCACGTCGAAGCCTGCCTTGAGCAGGACACCGTCGAGCTTGATGGCCTGCGCTGCGAGCCGAACACGCGTCTGCATCGCCCAGGGCGCATCATTCAAAGCTTTGGTGCCCACATACAGGGCCGGCCCGGATACAGCCCACGGGCCGAGCAATGCGTGGATACGATGAGCGAGATCCGGCGTCGTGATCGCAAAGCCAAGCCGGATACCGGCAAGACCATAGAATTTACCGAACGAACGCAGAATCACGACGGGCAGCTTGCCGCAGGAAGCCACAGCGCTGATACCGGATTCGACATCGGCAAAAGCCTCGTCGATCACCAGCCAGCCTCCGCGCCGCTGCAGCACGACAGCGATTTCGACAAGACGATCTGGCTCGACGATGCGACCGTCGGGATTGTTAGGGTTGACAATCACGGCATGCGTCACATGCGCCGGCAATTCGGCGAGGTTGCCAATCGCCGCAATGGGATGCCCGGCGTCGCTCCAGGCGGCAGAATGCTCGCTATAGGTCGGGCCGACAATGGCAACGGCACCATCCGTTGCGAGCCGCGGCAGCAACTGGATCAACGCCTGCGTGCCGTTGGCAGCGACGATGCCGGCGCCGTCGGGCACGCGATACGCAGAGCGCGCCGCAGCCAGCAACGCCTGCTCATCGGCCCGCGAGGGCAACCGCTGCCAGGCGCTATCGGGCAGCTTGCGCATCGGCCACGGCCACGGATTGATACCGGTCGAAAGATCCAGCCATTCGTCGGCCGCGCCGCCGAACTCGGCCATCGCCTGAGTAAGATCGCCACCATGTTTCATGCGTCTGTCATGCCATCATATGACGCCAAGCGCGAGAGACTTCGTGCCGCCATCGCTGCGACCTTCGTGCTGCTTGTTGCCCATCCGCTGCAAGCCGCGGAGCCACCGCGGATCGCCTCGATCAATCTTTGCACGGATCAACTGCTTGTCACCCTCGCCGATCCCGAACAAATTCTCGGCCTCAGCCCGTTTGCGCGCGATCCCTTCCGCTCGTGGGACAACAACAAGGCTGCGCAATTCCGCCTGCTGTCCGGCGAGGCGGAGGACGTGCTGGCGCTGAAGCCAGATCTCGTCGTCGCTGGCCGCTTCACCAAACGCGCAACGCGCGAGTTGCTGAAGGAGAAAGGTCTCAAGGTCGCCGAATTCGCGCCGGCGCGCTCGCTCGACGAGGTGAAGAAGCAGCTGCGCGAAATGGGCGCGCTGGTGAAACACCCCGAGCGTGCCGAAGCCGAGATCATCAAGCTCGACACTGCCATCGCGCATGCACGCGCCGCCGCACAGCGGAAGCCGCTGCGTGTACTCGCAGTATCGCGTCGCGGCTGGGTGTCAGGTGGTGACAACCTCGCCACCTCACTGCTGTCGGCGGTCGGCCTGAAAAATGCCGGCGGTGAACTCGATCTGAGAGCTGGCGGTTTCGCCTCGCTGGAAGCTATCGTCACGCTGAAACCGGATCTGCTGCTGGTAACAGACAATGCCGATTTCGCCGAAGACGAAGGGCGTGCCTTCCTGCTGCATCCCGCACTGGAAAAGACCTATCCGCCGTCGAAGCGCCTCGTGTTGCCGGAACGATTGACAGCCTGCGGCGGCCCGACCATGGTCGAGGCGCTGGATCGCCTGAGCGCCGAAATCAACCGCGTGGCGCCTTGATGCTGGTGCATGGTGACGCACTCTTGCTGGTGATAGCGGCGCTGCTGCTCGATGCCGTCATCGGCGATCCCGACCGGCTGTGGCGCCGCGTGCCGCATCCTGTCGTATGGATCGGCCGTAGCATCGGTTGGCTGGAGCGACGTCTCAATCGTGAGAACTGGTCGAAACAAGGCCGCAAACTTGCGGGTGTACTGACAGTCATTCTCCTCGTCGGCAGCGCGCTGCTGCTCGGCGCATTATTGACCGACCTTTTGCACGGCCAATGGCTCGGCTTCCTCATCGAAGCCCTCATGGCCTCGACGCTGATCGCCCAGCGCAGCCTGTATCAACATGTCGCCCGCGTGCATCGCGCCTTCATCGATGGCGGCCTACCGGCGGCACGAAAGGCCGTCGCCATGATCGTCGGCCGCGATCCGCAGCGTCTCGACGACGCAGGCGTCGCGCGCGCGGCGATCGAGTCAACGGCCGAGAACTTCTCCGACGGCATCGTCGCGCCGGTGTTCTGGCTAGCACTGCTCGGCCTGCCCGGCCTGATCGCTTACAAGGCGATCAATACGGCGGACTCGATGATCGGCCATCGTACTGATCGCTATGTCGATTTCGGTTGGGCTGCCGCCCGGCTCGACGATCTCGTCAATCTCGTGCCGGCGCGATTGTCCGGTGTGCTGATCGCTCTCGCGACGCCGATGGCGCACGGCTCCATCGCAACCTCGTTCAAGATCATGCTGAGAGATGCACGACATCATCGCTCGCCGAATGCCGGCTGGCCCGAAAGCGCCATGGCGGGCGCGCTCGGCATCGTCCTCAGCGGCCCACGCGTCTATGCCGAGAGCATCGCGAACGAGCCCTATCTCAACGCAGACGGCCGGATTGCCGAGCCTGACGATATTCGACGCGCGCTTCGCATCTACGCCGCGGCTTGCGCACTGGAAATCTTGATCTACGCCGCGCTGGCGCTGTTGCTCTGACGCTTGCGTGCGATATCGAGCAACGTATCGATATCGAGATGCGCCTCGCAATGATCCGCGAGCGCATCGAGTGCTGCTTCCACCTGGGCCTCATAGGCAACGGACGACGCGATCCCGAGCTGCGCCAGCCACGCCTTGCGAAACGCATCGCCGGTGAACAGCCCGTGCACATAAGTGCCTTGCACGCGCCCGCCATGCGAGATCGCGCCATCGAGACGATCGCCAACGGTCAACAGCGGTCGCGCGCAATCGGCGCCGCTGGTTCGGCCCATATGGATTTCGTAGCCTTCAATGGCCGCGCCGCTGGCGATGTGCCTGCCCGACACGATCGTGGTCGACTTACTGCCGCTCATGATGGTTTCGATATCGAGCAAGCCAAGACCATCGACCTGGCCCGGCGCACCGTCGACGCCATCGGGATCGGCGATGTGCCGGCCGAGCATCTGATATCCACCGCACAGGCCGAGCACATGACCCCCGCGGCGCACGTGGGCAGCGATATCGACGTCCCAGCCTTGTGCGCGCAGGAAAGCGAGATCGCCGATGGTCGATTTGCTGCCGGGAATGATGACCACATCGGCATTGCCGGGAATGGCTTCGCCCGGCTTCACGAAGACGAGCTTGACGCCCGGCTCCATGCCGAGCGGATCGAGATCGTCGAAATTGGCGATACGCGCCAGCACCGGCACGGCGATGACGCGGGTAGCGTTCGACGTCTGCGCACGGTCGAGATCGACGGCATCCTCGGCCGGCAGAAATGCCGCCTGCGGCAGCCACGGCAAAACGCCGATCGAGCGCCAGCCGGTCAGATCGGTCACAGCCGAGAGGCCATCGTCGAACAGCGAGGGATCGCCGCGGAACTTGTTGACGATGAAACCATGGATGCGTGCGCGCTCCTCCGGCTGCAGCACCAGATGCGTGCCGGCGAGCGACGCGATGACGCCGCCGCGATCGATGTCGCCGGCGAGCACGACGGGAATATCGGCCGCCGCCGCGAAGCCCATATTGGCGATGTCGCCCTTGCGCAGGTTGATCTCCGCCGGACTGCCGGCGCCTTCGACCAGAACGATATCGGCCTTGTCCGCGAGCAGCGAAAAGCTCTCCAGCACCGCAGGCAGCAGCCCGGCCTTCTTTTCTAGATAGTTCTTCGCGCGCAACGTGCCCCAGCGTTGCCCCTGCACGATCACCTGCGATCCGGTATCGGTCTCCGGCTTCAGCAGCACCGGATTCATGTGAACGCTTGGCTGCATACGCGCTGCGCGTGCCTGCACCGCCTGAGCTCGGCCGATCTCACCGCCATCGACCGCAACGGCCGCATTGTTCGACATGTTCTGCGGCTTGAACGGCGCGACTTTCAGGCCACGCCGCACAAGCGCACGCGCCAACCCGGCGACGATCGTCGACTTGCCGGCATTGGAGCCGGTCGCCTGGATCATCAACGCAGGCGTGCTCTTGTTCATCAGAACTCCACGCCCTTCTGGCCCTTGATGCCTGCGCGGAACGGATGCTTTACGAGCGTCATCTCGGTCACGAGGTCGGCCATCTCGATCAGCTCCGGCTTGGCATTGCGGCCGGTGATGACGACATGCTTGTCTGCAGGCTTTTCGTCGCGCAGAAAAGCGATCACCTCGTTGATGTCGAGATAGTCATAACGCAGCACGATATTGAGTTCGTCGAGCAGCACCATGCGATGGCGCTCATCGCGGATCAGTTCCTTGGCGCGCTCCCAGCCGGCGGTTGCAGCGGCGATGTCGCGCTCGCGATCCTGGGTTTCCCAGGTGAAGCCTTCGCCCATGATGTGCAGCGTCACGAGCTCCGGAAATTTCGCCAGCACGCGCGCTTCACCCGTATCCCAGCTCGGTGACTTCGTAAACTGCACGACAGCCACCGGCATTTCGTGTCCTATATGGCGGAACACCATGCCGAGCGCAGCCGAGGTCTTGCCCTTGCCGGTGCCGGTATGGACGATCAAGAGGCCCTTCTCGCCCGTCTTGGTCGCCATGATCTTGTCCTTGGCCGCCTTGTGCTTGGCGGCTTTCTCCTTGTGCCGGAGATTTTCGGCGGCGTTATCAGCTGCGGAGTCGCTCATGCGGTTTCCCTCGCGATTGTCTTGGTATCCATCAATTCGGAAATCAGATGCTGGGCGCTGTTGGAGCGCGGTGTCCACAGTCCGCGACGGATTGCTTCGGCGAAGCGGGCCGCTGTTTCCTGCAAGGCCGCAGGATTGACCGACGCCATGAAATCGCGAACAGTGTCATTCTCCAGATAAGCCGAGAACAACTGATCGAAATGGTGATTGCCGACCGCATCCGTCGAGGCGGCAAAGCCGAACAGATAGTCAACCGTGGCGGCGATCTCGAAGGCGCCCTTGTAGCCATGCCGCATCACGCCACTGATCCATTTTGGATTGGCGCCGCGACCGCGCACCACGCGCGAGATCTCATGGGCCAGGGAACGCGCGATCGGCGCTTCCGGACGGGACGTATCGACATGCGCCACTCGCGGCGCAGAACCTTTGAGCGTCTGCACCGTGGCCGCAAGCCCGCCGATGAATTGATAGTAATCGTCGGAGTCGAGAACATCGTGTTCGCGATTGTCCTGCGCTTGCGCCACGAGATCGACGGCCTTCAAACGCTCGGCGAACTCACCACGCGCGTCATCGCCCTCCTGGCCGCTGCCATAAGCATAGCCACCCCAATCGAGATAGACGTTGGCGATGTCAGCGCGATTATTCCAGCCGCCTTCATCCATCAGCGCCTGCAAGCCCGCACCGTAAGCGCCGGGCCTGGAGCCGAAAACGCGCCGCATCGCCTGTCGCCGCGCCGTCTCGCAATTTACGCCACCGGCTTCGAGCGTTCGCGCGCGTGCCCGGACATTCGCAGCGATGGGATTGGCATCATCGGGCTCGTCGAGTTCGGCCACCGCGCTGACGGCGGAACCGATAATGTCCATCTGCGCCGGAAAAGCATCGCGAAACAGGCCGGAAACGCGGAACGTCACATCCACGCGCGGCCGCTTCAGTTCGGATAACGGTGTAATCGCAAAGCCGGTGACGCGGCCCGACGTCTCTTCCCAGACAGGACGCGCGCCGATCAATGCCAACGCCTGCGCGACATCGTCGCCGCCGGTGCGCATATTCGCCGTTCCCCATGCCGAGAGAGCAATGCTGCGCGGCCACTCGCCGACATCCTGCCAATAGGCTTCGACCAGCCGCTCGGCCGCGAGCTGGCCGATGCGCCAGGCCGATGGCGTCGGCACGGCGCGGACATCGACAGCAAAGAAATTGCGGCCGGTCGGCAGTACATCGGGTCGCCCGCGCGTCGGCGCTCCGGATGGACCTGGGCGCACGAAGCAGCCATCGAGGCCTCTGAGAAACGCGGCCATCTCGGCATCGCCGCAGGCATCGATGGCCGGGCGGAGGGATTGTTCGATCCAGCCGAGCACTTGCGCCGCACGCGTCCAGCTCGCGTCGCTGACGATTTCGCCGGCGACCAGTTTCAATGCCAGCGCCTCGATGCGCTCGATCGTATCCCCTGTGGTCCGCCACGGTGCAACAGACATCTCATCCAGCACCTTCGGTCGCGGACCGCGATAGTCATTGGCCATTTCGCGCGTGAGCGGATCGAAGCTGCCCAGCCCGAGATCGAGCGCCAGCGCACGATGCAGCGAAGCATCTTGCGCACGAATATCCGAACGCGGCAAGCGCGCGATGGAGACGAGAAGATCGTTGCGCTGCGCCTCCTCCGGCCTGCGGCCGAAGATATGCAGGCCGTCACGGATCTGCATTTCCTTGAGATCGCAGAGATGCGCATCGAGCGCACGCAGGGCTTCATGGGTCGGCGTGTCGCGACCAATATCGACGTCGCTATCGAGCTGCTGGGCGCGGGCGAAGGACAAGATGTCCTCGGCAATGACCGTTGCGCGCTTGGGATCGAGATCGCTGGCGACAGCATATTCATCGACCAGGCTTTCGAGACGCGCGAGATCGTCATGCAGTTCGGCACGCGTCATCGGCGGCGTCAAGTGATCGACGATGACGGCGGAGGCACGGCGCTTGGCCTGGATGCCTTCGCCGGGATCGTTGACGATGAAGGGATAGAGATGCGGCAACGGGCCGAGGATCGCATCGGGTAGGCATTCGGTCGAAAGGCCGGTGCTCTTGCCGGGCAACCATTCGAGATTGCCGTGCTTGCCCACATGCGCGACCGCATGCACCTCGAATTCCTGCCGGAGCCAGAGATAGAAAGCCAGATAGTGATGCGGCGGAACCAGATCGGGATCGTGATAGGTGCTCTTGGGATCAATGTTGTAGCCACGCGCCGGCTGCACGCCGACGACGATATTGCCGAAGCGATGCAAGCCCAGACGAAAGGCGCCACCGCTCACATGCGGATCGCTGGCAGCATCGCCCCAACGCGCATGAACAGCGATGCGTACATTCGCCGGTAACCCAGCAAAGGCATCGCAATAATCAGCGAGCGGCCATGTGACGCCGCCGCTGCGCGCCGCGCGGTCCTGCAGCGCGTTGGTCGGCCCCTGCTGAAGCAGATTCATCATTGCTGCCGATGTCGCCGGCGCATTCGCTGCGTCATAGCCTGCACCTTGCATCGCAGCGATGATGTCGACGAGACTCTCCGGTGTGTCGAGACCAACGCCGTTGGCAAGCCGGCCGTCGCGGTTTGGATAATTGGCGAGGATCAGCGCAATGCGACGTCCAGCGATCTCCGTGCGGCGCAGTCGGACCCAGGCGCACGCCAGATCAGCGGCAGCGTCGATGCGATCCGGTACCGGCTTCAGCAGCGTGGGCGTAAAACCGCCATCGCTTTTGTCGCGCTCCTTGAACGCGATGACCTTCGCAAAGATACGGCCATCGACCTCGGGCAGCACCACATGCATCGCGAGATCGCGGGGATTGAGCCCGCGCGACGAAGCTTGCCAGCTCGCATGCGAGATGCCGGCCTGCGCCACCTGCAGCACCGGACAGCCGGATGCAGAGAGCACACCGGCATCATCATGGGCCGTCGCCGTGGCGAAGGCGGTGGCATTAACGATCACTTCGGGCGGAAACGCCGCCAGAGCCCCGCGCAAGAAGGCAACGGAGCGTTCGTCCTTGAGACTGGTGACATAGAGACAGACCGGATTGAGGCCGCGCGCATCCAGCGCATCGCGCAACGCCGCGATCGCAGCCGTGTCGCCACCCGCAACCAAAGCGCGATAAAAAATCACCACCGCATTCGGTCGCTCGTCGTTCACTGGTGCCTGCGGCCAGAATCCGGCAGACGGCATGGGCCGCGCTGCAGGCGGCTTGTCGCCCTGCCCGATCAGATGCGCAGCATAGCGCAGCGCCAGGGTAGCATTCTCGACACCGCCCTCGCTGCAATAGCGCCATAGCGCATGGGTCGCATCGGCATCGAGCGTGCCGCGGGCGGCAAGCTCGGTGTTCCAATCCATCTCGCCGGGAATGCAGGCAAACAGCGCCCCGCGGGCGATGGCATCGCTGCGGAGGCTCTCGACCCCATGGGGCCAGTAGCTGATCCCGCCAAGCATGCGCACCAGCACGATCTTCGCCCGCGCGAGGGTACGTTCGACATAGAGATCGACCGAGGCGGGATGGCCAAGCGCAAGGAGATTGGTCAGCCTGACGCTCGGAAAGTCATCGGGCAGGCTCGCATGCGCCGCGCCGAAAGCGGCGAGATCGCTGTCCGCCGCCGACAGCATGACGATATCGGCACTGTCCTGCCCGAGATCGCGGGCGACGTCACCGTCATCGATGCTGCCGGAGGTGTCGAGCTTGAGATGCATGCGATGTTGTGCGCCTTCCTGTTACACACGGACAGTAGTTCTCCCTCCCCCTTGTGGGGAGGGTCGGGGTGGGGGTCCACACGTGACGTCGGCGTGTGTGGAGAAACCCCACCCGTCCAGCCTTCGGCCGGCCACCCTCCCCACCGCGCGGCTACGCCGCTTGGGGGAGGGAAAAGAATTAGCCCGCCAGCGCTTTTCGCGCGGCGTCGGCGTCAAAGCCCTTCAAGCCGATCACCACGAGATGTTCGGGATGGCTCACATCGGGGCGGGCGAAAGCGAGATCGACGCGGGCGCCGACCGCCTGCACCACGACCGGTGCCGGCTTGTCGGCGATGCGGGCATGGCCCTTCACGCGCAGCACGCCGTCGAGGCCGAGCGCATCGTTGACGCGGGCGCGCATGCTGTCGAGATCAATCGCCGCGGTCGGCTTGATGACGATGCTGTCGAAATCGTCGTGATCGTGTTCCTCTTCCTCGCCGTGATGACCAACGCGCGCGGCCATGTCGTCCTCGGCGGCGGCGTTGAGGCCGATCAGCACTTTTGGTGCGAGGTCCCCCTTGGAGCGGACAATACCGACACCGGCGCGCAGCTCGGCCTTCAGCTTGGTCTCGATCTCGGCGAGCTGCTCGGCGCTGACGAGATCGCTCTTGGACAGCACCACGAGATCAGCACAAGCGAGCTGGTCCTCAAACACTTCCTCGATCGGATCGTCATGCTCGATGCCTTCATCGGCAGCGCGCTGTTCGGCGAGCGCATGTTCATCCAGCGTGATACGGCCTTCGGACAGCGCTAGCGCATCGACCACGGTGACGACACCGTCAACAGTCGCGCGGGTCTTCACCGCGGGCCAGGCAAACGCCTTCAGCAGCGGCTGCGGCAGCGCGAGGCCGGAGGTCTCGATCACGATGGCGTCGAGGGGACGCTCGCGCAACAGCAGCGTTTCCATGGTCGGCACGAAATCATCGGCCACGGTACAGCAGATACAGCCATTGGTGAGTTCGACGATATCGCCGGGTGCACAGGCTTTGGCCGCGCATTCCTCGACGAGGCCGCCGTCAAAGCCTGCATCGCCGAATTCATTGACGATGACGGCGATACGGCGGCCATCGGCCTGCGTCAGCAGCGAGCGAAGCAGCGTGGTCTTGCCCGCGCCGAGAAAACCGGTGAGGACAGTGACGGGAACGCGGGACATTCAGATCTCCTGAAAACGCTTGAGCCAAAGAGGAAGGCCGGCAGCGACGAAAACGACATTGTTCACGGCGGCAGCGATGGTCTGATTGAGGCGGCCCTGGGCATCGCGGAAGGCGCGGCCGACCGGTGTCTCCGGCACGAGGCAGAGACCGACTTCATTGGAGACGAACACGATGGGATAACGCGAGACATCGAGGAAGCGCACCAGGCGCTTCGCCTCGACCTCGGGATCGCGCTCGGCCATCATCACATTGGAGAGCCAGAGTGTGAGGCAATCGACGAGGATGACGCGGCCGATGGTCGATTCCCGCGTGAGCGTATCCACCAGCGCCAGCGGTTCCTCGATGGTGATCCAGTTTTCGCCGCGCTGCTTGCGATGCTGGGCAATGCGAGCCTGCATCTCGTCATCGCCGGCAGAGGCGGTGGCGAGATAGACTTTCGTGAGATTCATCTCACCGATCAGCCGCTCGGCAAATGCCGATTTGCCGGAGCGCGCGCCGCCGAGAACGAGCGTGGTACCGAGCGAGGTCATTTCGGCGCCCTTCCATCCCCAGGCGACCAGCGCAGCGGGGGCACGCGCGCCACCATGCCCTTGCGCAGCACATCGGCGCGCTCGCGCCAAGGCACGAGGCCATAGTCGGATTTCTGGTAGGACTGCACGAAGGACGCGACGGCGTCGGGACCGGTCTCAGGCACGAGATCGCCGAACAGAAACGTGTAACCGTCCTGGCTGGTCACAGCGACCGTCGTCGGCCGCTTGCACACGCTGAGACACTGAACGGGGCGCACCATCACGGCGACATCGCGTTCATCCAGTACAGCCGTCACGGCCTCCAACATCGCTGGCCCGACCACGACACCGTCAGCTGCCTTGCAATTCACGCAGATACTGACGACGACCGGCGCTGAAGGCAGCGGACGCGGCAGTTCGGTCACCATAGAGTCGTCAGGCAAGGTCGATGCGTTGCGATCCATCACGGGCTCAAATCAGGCGAGCTTTGTTGGGTCGCGCGGATGCTGCCATCCACTCGCTCCCGTCCGGTGCACCCCGCCCCGACGACACCTCCAAAGCACAATGCGTGACGGCAGGTCTCCTGGCTCGCGAGTCGGCGCCCGCTGCCGCCTTCCCAGAAACTCCCCTATCGGGAACTCCCAGTGGCACCGGCGCGGGCTCATCGCTTACAGTTGCGGGGGCAGCGCCGGTATCGCACCGGCTTCCCTTTTCACCTTCCTCTCGGAAGGACCATCGCGGCGGACGCTATCTGCAGCCACCGCCCGGGTCAACCATAGCCGGAACCGCCTGCCCGCGGTTGACCGGAAGGCGGCGAATGCGCCAGACAGACGGCCAAAGGAACCTGCATTTGACCTCTCTCAGCCCCATCTGGCGCCCCCCGGCCGTCGCGCCCCTCGATCCCGCCACCGAGGTCATCCTGCGCGCGGTCATCGATGGCAAGGCCAAGCCGCCGGGTTCGCTCGGACGAATCGAAGAACTGGCGATCCAGCTTGGCATGATCCGCCATCCCGGCGAGCCACGCGGGGAGAAAGCCGTGCTGCTGGTCTTCGCCGGCGATCACGGGCTCGTGGCCGAGGGCGTGTCACAATATCCGTCAGACGTCACCGTCGCGATGGTGATGACCTATCTGGCCGGCCGCGCCAGCGCCAATGCGTTTGCCAAGGCCAATGGCATTGATGTGCGCGTCATCGATATCGGCGTGGCTTCAGAACTGCCGGTGCGTCCCGGCTTGATCGACGCCAAGGTGCGCATGGGGACCGCGAATGCGGCGCGCGAACCGGCGATGACGCCGGAGCAAGCAGCCGATGCGCTGAACCGCGGGATGCGCATCGCCATCGGCGAGATCAAGGCTGGCGCCGACATCCTCGCGCTCGGCGAAATGGGCATCGGTAACACGGCGTCCTCTGCATTGCTGGCACATCGCCTCGCACCGGCATCGCTCGGTGATTGCATCGGCATCGGCGCCGGACAGGACGATGCCGGCATGAACCGTAAGCGTGCAGCCATCGAGATGGCAGCGGGGCGCAGCGATGCCAGCGCACCGCTCGATGTGCTGGCCGAATTCGGCGGCCTCGAAATCGCAGGCATGGCCGGCGCTGTGCTGGGGGCGGCATTACAGCGACGGCCGGTGATTGTCGACGGCTTCATTTCCAGTGTCGCCGCCCTGCTCGCCACCCGGCTCTGCCCGGAGGCACGCGGCTATTGCGTGTTCGCACATCGCTCCGCAGAACGCGGACATGACCTCGTATTGAAAGCGCTCGATGCGAAGCCGCTGCTCGATCTCGGCCTCAGGCTTGGCGAAGGCACCGGCGCATTGCTCGCCGTTCCACTCGTGCGCGCCGCTGCACGGCTGCTGACTGACGTCGCCAGCCTCGACGATGTACTGGCCGGGCGCATCTAGATGACGCCGGATCCGCATCTGCTCAATGCGATCCGCTTTCTGACGGTGCTGCCAACGCCGCGTTCCGACGGCACGCCCGCACCCGACTGGCTGGCCCGCGCGATGAAATATTTTCCGCTTGTCGGCGCGGGCATCGGACTTGCGTCAGCAAGTGTCTTCGTCGTCGGATGTCAAATCTGGTCGCCGCTGATCGGTGCCATTCTCGCCATTGCGGCGAGCATGGTCCTGACCAGCGCCCTGCATGAAGACGGCCTTGCCGACACCATCGATGCCTTCGGCGGCGGCTGGACCGTGGAAAAGCGCCTCGCCATCATGAAGGACAGCCGCATCGGCACTTATGGTGCGTTGGCGCTGGGAATCGGATGCGCGCTGCGTATTACTGCGCTCACGATGCTGCCGATATGGACCGGCGCGACCGCGCTGATCGCGATGCATGCGGCAGCACGCGCGATGCCGGCCTTCGTGATGAATCGCCTCGCTTATTCCGGCGACACGGCGGCCATGAAAGTGAGTTACATCGAAACGCCGGTGCGCAGCGAGGAGATGGCGTTTCTGCTCGTCACCGCTGCGCTGGCTGCCATTCCGCTGGCACTCATCTCGTTCAAGTCGGTTGTGATCGGCCTGCTGCTCGGCGGCCTGCTCGGCGCCATGCTCGCAGGCTGGGCGAAGCGCGCGATCGGCGGCTACACCGGCGATGTGCTCGGCGCCATCGAGCAACTGTTCGAAATCGGCTTCCTGCTCGGCATTGCCGCCGTGTTCAGATAGGCCAGCGCAACGGCAACTGATACGGCTTGCCCTCAGCCGTCTCCGCACCGCGGCCGATGCGCGCGATGGCCTCGTTCATGCGGCCATCGCGGCCCAGCATCTCGTCGGCCAGTTTCACCATCAATCTGTTCGGCGTCACATAGGGCGAACGACGCCGCAGTTCATCGGCGATCTCGGCCTCGTAACCTGGATTACGGTCGCAAGCGATCGCATAGGCTGCAGCGCTCGAACGGCTGACGCCCGCCCAGCAATGAACCAGCAATGCGCGATCCCCCGCGGCCCCTCTGCCGAAGTCGAGAATGGCCTGCATGACATCGGCATCAGGTGCAATCAGGCCCGGAGACAGCTCTACGATGTCGTGAAACGATAACTGCACGTGCCGCTCGCGCGCAAACCCGCTCCAGTCTTGCGTTGCCGCGCTCGGAGACAGCAGCGTTAGCAGATCGAAACGCTGGAGCGATGCTGTGAGCTCCGGGAGGCCACTCAGCGAGCAGACATGGATCATTGCGAGACGCCTAGCCGTTCTGGCCGTCGAGCAGGCGCACCGCTTCGTAGAGAACCGCAGCACCGGCGGCGAGCTGCGCGGGCGACGTGTATTCCTCCGGGCAATGGCTCTTGCCATCCTTCGACGGCACGAACAACATTGCGCTCTTGCCGATATGCGACATAAAGGCGGCATCGTGACCGGCGCCCGATGCGAGCATGGTCCTGGAATAACCGAGTTTGTCGGCCGCGCGACCGAGAATGTCGCGGAGATGATCGTCGCAGGGCGACGGCCGATTTTGCGAGATGATGCCGAATTTAGTACGCTCAACCTTCGCCCGTTCCGCGATCACCAACGTTTCGCTATCCAGCATCGCGACGAAATCGGCGACAATCTCGCTCTTTTCCGCGCGAATATCGAGGATCATGCGGGCACCGCCGGGGACGACGTTCGAAGCGTTGGGGCTGATCTCGATAATACCTGCCGTCGCGACGAAATGACCCTGCTTTCGCGCGGCATATTCATTGGCCTTGCGTGCGACCAGCAACACGATCTCGGCGGCAGCGAGACTGGCATCGCGGCGATACTTCATCAGCGTCGAGCCGGCATGATCGGCGGCGCCGGTGAGCACGATCTCGACGCGGGTAATGCCGGCGATGCCAGTCACGACTGCGACGTCGAGCTTATTCTTCTCCAGCACAACGCCCTGCTCGATATGCAGTTCGAGATAGCCGGCGAATTTGGGCTTCTCCATCGTCGCAATCTTGTCGGGATCACCACCAACGCGCCTGATGGCGTCGGCTAACGTCTCGCCTGTGCTATTCGTATAAGTCAACATCCTTGCATCGAGCTCACCGGCCATAGCGCGGCTGCCGACACAGGACAGGCCATATTCGCTCGGCTCTTCAGCGAGGAAATCCACAATCTCGATGGGATGGCGTGATTTGTAGCCGGAGGCCTGCAGCGCACGAACAGCTGCGAGCGCCGTAAGGATGCCGGAGATGCCGTCGAACCGACCGCCGGACGGCACGGTGTCGGAATGCGAGCCCAGCATGATCGGCGGCAGCCCCTCGACCGAGCCTTCGAGCCGCGCGATCACATTGGCACCGGCATCCATGCGCACGGTCATGCCTGCAGCCTCATATCGCTGCTTCAGCCAGGCCCGGCCATCGAGAAAGCGCTGCGAGAACGAACGCCGCGTCCACGGCCTGTCGGGATCGGTGATTTCGGCGAGCGCCATATGATCGTCCCAGAGACGATCCTGATCGATGGGCGGCTTGGTGTCGGCGGGCTTGTTCAACGAATTTCTCGTGCGCGATGTGGGCTGGTGTTACCAGCATAATTGGTGAACACTCCGCGCGCCATCAAAAGCATGATCCCGAAAGGCGGGTACCGGTTTTCGGAGAGGATCATGCGCAAACAGAAGAAACGATCAGGGAGAATACTGTGGCTAAGAAAATCGCATGGGTCACCGGCGGCGGTACAGGAATCGGCAAGGCCGGCGCGCAGTCGCTGCTGGCCGATGGATGGACGGTGATCATTTCCGGTCGCCGCACCGAGGTGCTGAACGACGTGGTCAAGGAACTCGGCGCCGGCGGCAAGCCCATCGAAGCGATGACGCTGGATGTCAGCAACGCGGCCGATGCGAAGAAGGTGGCCGATGCCATTCTCGCCAAACACGGCCGCATCGATCTCCTCGTCAACAGCGCCGGCATCAATCTGCCGAAGCGCAGCTGGCAGGACGTCACCGAAGAGGGTTTCGACCAGATCGTCGACATCAATCTCAAGGGCCTGATGTATTGCATCCGCGCCGTGCTGCCGGCGATGCGCGCGCAGAAGGATGGCTGCATCATCAATGTGGCGTCCTGGGCTGGCCGCATCGTCTCCAAAATGACGGGACCTGCCTATACCTCGACCAAACATGCGGTGCTGGCGCTGACGCATTCGTTCAACATGGACGAATGTGTAAACGGGCTGCGCGCCTGCTGTCTGTCGCCAGGCGAGGTCGCCACCGACATCATGAAGAACCGGCCGGTGCCGCCAAGCGAAGAAGTCATGGCGCGGATGCTACAGCCGGAGGATCTCGGCAAGACGATCGCATTCATTGCCGGAATGCCACCGCATGTCTGCATGAACGAGGTGCTGATCAGCCCAACCTGGAATCGAAGCCTGATCGGATATTGAGGCGGTTCTACTCCCTCCCCGGAACACAGCGACTGGGGAGGGAGAATCGACCCAGCAGCAATCAAGACGGGTAAAGTATCTTCTTATGCTGGACGCCACGTGAGACGTCCCTCACTGCGGCTTGCGGCAGGAGCATGGCGCTAGGCGCGTCGCTCCTGGTTCAACTGTCAGACATCTTCTGAATTGCCCACAATCCAAAAGAGCCCGCTCCCGCGGTGCGATTGTTGAATCGCCTGCGCCCGCCCCACTTACGACTTCCGGGGCTGCAGATACTTCTGCAAAGCGATGGCTTTGTCGCTCGATTCCACCAGCTTTTCGACACTAGCGAGCAGACGTGCGAAATCGCCGGCCCCGAGACAGTCGAACTGAACGTCGTTGACCTGCCGCTGGATCGGCGCGAGACGCGCGAGCAGCGCCTCGCCCTGCTCCGTCACGACAAGACGCAGCCGCCGCCGATCTTCGGGATCGGTGAGCTTCTCGAGAAGACCCATCTCCTGCAACTTGTTGGAGACGGTGGTGACGAAGGCACCGCTCAGATGGAGGTGCGCAGCCAATTCACGCACGCTCACTTGCCCTTCGGCACCGAGCAGATTCAGTGAAGTGAGTACCGTGTATTCGACTGCAGAGAGCCCCACCGCCGCAGCGTGCCCTTCAAGCACCGTGTCGTGCCGCGCAACGAAGGCAAGCAGTGTGTGCACCAACTGGCGGAATGCGTGATCCGATCCATCCACCAGCAACGCATCGCATGATGTCGTCAGTGGAGGCACGGGGAGCTTCGATTTCGATCGACGCGGAACCGCGGAGGCCGGCGGCACCGCTCTGGAACGTGGCATGTGCTTCCCGAATGGCTTGACGAACAGGATCGTGCGCCGACGCCGAACGAACGTCAAGCATCTATCTTTCTCAACAAGCTATTTCACAACAGGCATTCGCGACAGACGCATAGCATCCCGTGCCAGCCGCATCGCAATCATGGAAGCCGCAGATGCGACAGTCCTGTATCCTTTGTCGCAATTGCAATTGTAGTGCGGAGACGCCAAGCTCGACATTCATTCAGGCATGGAATCGAAACGTGGCAAAGTCCGCCGACCGACGCAGCTCGTCCACGACCAAGACGTCTTCTCCCAGGAGTGAAGCGAACAGGAAGGCAGCGAGCAAGCCAACGCAACGCGCAGCGCTGACGACGTCGCGCCCCGAACTGTTGGTCGATGGATCGGACGCGCAGTTCCGCCGGCTGGTGCACAGCCTGTTCGGCTTTCTGGTCCGGCACCAGACATTGCGCGAGGGCCACGCAGCAGTGATCGGCCTCGCCGGCATCGAATACACGACGCTGATCTCGATCCGACACCTGTCTGCACAGGGCGACGTGCATGTGCGCGCCGTTGCCGATCATCTCCATCTTAGCGGCGCCTTCGTTACAACGGTGACCAACAAGCTGGAGATAAAGGGACTGATCACCAAGACGTCGCACCCGGAAGATCGTCGCCGCATCAGTCTGGCGGTGACGCCGCATGGCGCAGAACTGCTGGAACGGCTGGCGCCGACCCAATTGCAGATCAACGATATGCAATTCGGCGTGCTCAGCGCCAAGGAATTCCACCAGTTGCTCGACATGGTTCAGCGCCTGGTGGAATCGAGCGACCGGGCCATCGCGTTGCAGCGCTATATCTCCGAGGCCAAAGTGAAGACGCTATCGCCGGAAGCTCGGCAGATGGTCGCAGCCAGGCCGGCAAAGACGCGCCGGGGCTGACACGACGCTGCGGGCCGTTGCCGCATTGCACACCGGCGCAACTGCGACATTTTTGCTCAACGCCGCGGAACGTGCCGACATCGGCTACCCCGACCATTCGCCTCAAGTCCTTGTTCCGTCAGCCCGGCGACGAGCGACGACCCGTCCCCGATGACCGCAGCATGCCGCATTCCTGGGCCCGATATGCCGCATAAATTAGCTTCCTAAGAGAACTATTTTATAAAGATACTCGAGTTGCGGATTGTCAAAGCCGCAAAATTATCGGACCATCGGTCCCACGGATGTCACACCGCCGACACATCCGGCAGTGGCACACGGAACGCACAGTTATGAGATAGATGGACTAACCATCGGGAAACGGCCGCAACCCGTTTGCGACCAAGCATCACAGCAACAGAGGACCATTTCGATGTCGCGGATTAAATCGACTTTGCCAAACCTGCTCTGCGCATCGCGCGTGCTCGGCACCGTCGCAGCGGTGACGCTCTCGGCCCTGTTGGCCGGCCAGGCCCAAGCGCAGACCCGCGAAATCAATCTGGGCGCGATCGTACCAAGCTCCGGCCCATTCGCCGAATGGGGGCGCAGCAACTCCGTCACCTTGAAGATGCTGGAAAAGCAAACCAACGATGCCGGCGGTATCAATGGCGCCAAGCTGAAGATCACCATCCTCGACGACGCCGCCAAGCCGGCGCAGGCTGCGACCTCGCTGCGCAAGCTCGCCAGCGACGACAAGGTGCTGGCGGTCGCAGGCCCCCTCACCTCCAGCGCGGCTGAAGTCACCTTCCCTGTCGCCAATGAGCTGAAGCTGGTCTCGACCTCGCAGGCCTCGTCGAAGCCCGGCACCGCCAAGCAGAATCGTCCGTGGGCATTCCGCAACACTATCGACGAAGGCGTGCTCGCCAAGACCGCGGTGCCGTATTTCAAGAAGGCCTTCAATGTGAAGACCGTCGCTGTCATCTTCGACGCCAAGGACGCGACCGCCGCGACCGTGGGCAAGGTGATCATGCCGTCGGTGCTGAAGGCCAACGAGATCGCCATCGCCAACGAGAACGACCTGCTGTCGTTCAACACCGGCGACCTCGACGTTTCGGCCCAGGTGACCAAGCTAAAGTCGCTCAATCCTGACGGCGTCGTGATTAGCGCCGACTACAGCCAGGCCATCACCGTGCTGCGTGAAATGAAGCGTCAGGGCCTGATCAAGCCCGTGGTCGGCGCCAGCCAGCTGATCTCCTCGGCGATCCTCAAGGCCGCTCCGGAAATTCCGGTGATCGCGCCGGCGACCTTCTATTCCACCATGAAGGGCGAGGCGCCGGAGAAGTTCACCGCCGCGCTGACCCCGCTGCTGCGCAAGGAATCGGGCCTACCGAAGGACATCGAGCCGAACATGTTCGATGCCAACATCTATGAGGTGGTCTCGATGTATATCGATGCGATCAAGACCGCAGGCGTCACCGGCAAGCCGGAAGATCTCGAAGCCGACCGCACCAAGATCCGCGACTACATGACCAAGCTCGAAGGCTTCAAGGGGCTCGGCGGTCCGATCGGCTTCAATGACGACGGCGATGCCATCAAGGCCTTCTATGTGCTGCAGGGCCAGAACGGCACCTGGGACACCAAGGTCCGCGGCTGCAGCTCGGCACCGAACCACCCGGCCTGCTGATCACCGAACCGTACGGCGGATGAGGCGAAGCCATAATCCGCCAGCCGGAGAAAGCTGAAACTCCGCGGCGGATGACGCTTCGCTAATCCGCCCTACGGCAACGGCCGGGACAGTTTCCCGGCCGTTGTCGTAACGACAATCACCGACGATCTCACTACTAACGAATGCGATTCCCATGCTGATACAGCAACTCGTCAACGGACTTACGCTGGGAGCGGTCTATACGCTTCTCGCGTTGTCCTACTCGCTCGTGATGGGCATTCTCGGCATTCTCAATCTCGCGATTGCTGAACTGTTCATGATCGGTGGCTTCATCGGCTTCACGCTGATCGATGCCGGTTATCCGCTGCCCGTCGCCGTGCTCGGCGGCATGACCGGCGCAGCCCTTATCGCCATCATCGTCGAAAAGATCGGTTACCAGCCGCTGCGCGATGCGCCGCTGGTGACACCGATGCTGTCCACCCTGGGCTTCTCCATCATACTGCAGAACATCGCAACCAATATCTGGGGCTCCGATCCGCTGCAGCTTTCGATCTTCGGCGACCAGTATCAGATCGGCCCGATCAGCATCGGCTCAATGCAGCTGCTCGTCCTCGGCGCCACCGTGGTACTGGTCGCGCTCACGGCCTACATCGTGCAGAAGACGCCGATGGGCCGCGCGCTCCGCGCCGTCGCTGAAAACCGTGACGTCGCCCGCATACTTGGCGTTTCCGCCGACCGACTGATGATGATGGCCTTCATTCTCTCCGGCGCCCTCGCCGGCGTCGCCGGCGTGCTGATCGCGCTGCATTACGGCGCCATCACCCCCTATCTCGGCGTCGAGATCGGCCTCAAGGCCATCGCCGTTATGGTGATCGGCGGCACCACACGGATCTGGGGTGCGCTCGTTGCCGGCCCGCTGATCGGCATCGCCGAAGTGCTCACGGTGGCCTATGGCGGCTCGCAGGTGCGCGACTTCGTGGTCTACGGTTTCATGATTCTCATTCTTCTGCTGCGTCCGCAGGGCCTGCTTGGCGGTGCGCGGTCCGATCAGGGGCAGCGCGTCTGATGTCGACTTATTACGCAAGCCTGCTCGCGGAATCGGGCGTTCTCCTGCTCGGTGCGCTGAGCGTCTATATTATTTTAGCTACCGGCCAGCTCTCGCTCGGCAACGGCGCCTTCATGGGCATTGGCGCGTATCTGTCATCGTGGCTGACAGTCACGATGAATGTGCCGCTGACTTTGGCGCTGGTGATCTCGGCGATTGCCGCAGGCATCATGGGCGCCATCGTGGCCTTCCCGGCGCTGCGGCTGAAAGGCATTTATCTCGCCATGGCCACCGTCGGCTTCGGCGAAATGGTGCGCAGCTTCTTCCTAAATTTCGACACCATGGGCGGATCGGGCGGCTTCCGCGGCATGCAGCATGTCGGCGTCGGTTATATCTGGCTGTGGGCTGGCGGCATCCTGATCGCCGTAATGCTACTGGAGCGTTCGCGCGTCTGGTTGGAAATGCAGGCGGTGCATGATGACGAGACCGCTGCCGGCCTGATCGGCCTCAACACTGTCGTCACCAAGATCGGCGCCTTCGCCGCCGGTGCGGCGGTGGCGGCGATTTCAGGCGGCCTGTTCGCGCATCACAATGTCTATATCGAGCCGGCCAATTTCGGCTTCGAACGGTCGGTGGAATTCGTGCTCGCCGTCATTCTCGGCGGCTCGACCGTCGCTCCGGGCTCTCTGGTTGGTTCGCTGCTGCTGATCTTCCTGCCGGAATTCCTGCGGCCGATCGCCGACTGGCGGCTCGCCGCCTTCGGCTCGCTGCTGGTGCTGGTGCTGCTGGTGCGGCGCCAGGGCATTCTCGACCGTTCGCTGATCCGAATGCTTACTTTCCGGAGGGCTTCAGCATGAGCGCCGCGCTGCTTCAACTCACCGGCGTCACCAAGACGTTCGGCGGCATTCATGCCTTGTCCAACATGGTCTGCGAGGTGCCGGAAGGAAAGATCGTCGGCGTGATCGGCCCCAATGGCGCCGGCAAGACGACGCTGTTCAACACCATCACCGGCGCCTATCGCGCCGATGCCGGCGAGGTGAAACTCAAGGGCGTCGATGTCACCCAGTGGCCATCCTACCAGATCGTCCGCGAGGGCGTGGCACGCACGTTCCAGAACATCCGCCTGTTCAGCTCGATGTCCGTGTGGGAGCATCTGCTCGTCGCCCAGCCGCACAGTGAGGCTGCATGGCGCCGACTGCTGCCGATCTCTTGGGCCAATCCGGCCGCACTCGCGCGTGCGGAAGAAGTGCTGGAGTTTTTCGGCCTCACCGAATATCGCGACCGGTCGGCAAAGTCCCTGCCCTACGGCATCCAGCGCAAGGTGGAGATGGCGCGTGCTGTCACCGCCAAGCCAAAACTGCTGCTGCTCGACGAACCCGTCGCTGGCATGAACCATGACGAGGCCGAAGAGATCCGCACTCTGATGCTGCGGCTGCGTGACACCGGCCTCTCCATTCTCCTGATCGAACACGACATGAATTTCGTGATGCGCCTGTGCGACTATCTCTATGTGCTGGATTTCGGCGTGCCCATCGCCGAAGGAACGCCGGAGGACGTGCGCGCCAATCCGGTCGTCCTCGACGCCTATCTCGGAAAGGACAACTGATGCTCACGATCAAGGGCTTGGAGGTCCGCTACGGCGCCATCACCGCCGTCCGTGGCGTCGATCTGGAGATCAAGGCAGGAGAGATCGTCGCACTGCTGGGCGCCAATGGCGCCGGCAAGAGCACGATCGCCCGCTCTATCGCTGGACTGCTGCCGTTCCAGGGCGAGATTTCATTCGAGGGCGAGAAGCTCACACCGAACGCTGCCGAGAAGAATCTGCGTCGCGGCATTGCCCTGGTGCCGGAAGGCCGCGGCATTCTGGCGCGCATGACCGTGTATGAGAATCTGCTGATGGGCATCTACACCCGCAGCGACAAATCGGCGGCGATGGCTGATATGGAGAAGATGCTGGAGCGCTTCCCCATCCTCGGCAAACGCCGCGACGGGCTCGCCAGCCTGCTCTCGGGCGGCGAGCAGCAGATGCTGGCCATCGGCCGCGCGCTGCTATCGAGACCGAAGCTGCTGCTGCTGGACGAGCCGTCGCTGGGTCTGGCGCCGCTGATGACGGCGAGCCTGTTCGGCATGATCGCCCAATTCCGCGATGAAGGCCTGACAGTGCTGCTGGTGGAGCAGAAAGCAAGGCAGACCCTGAAGATCGTGGACCGGGCGTATCTGCTGGAGACCGGGCGCGTGGTGACGTCGGGCTCAGCGGAGGCGCTGATCAACGATCCGACGCTGTCGGAGGCGTTTTTGGGCGGGGGACATTAACTCTGTCGTTCCGGGGCGCGCGCCGCGCGAATCCGAAACCTCGGAGTGTTTGGCTTCCCGGAATCTCAACTATTTCGAGCTTCCGGGTTCGCGCTGCAGGCGCCCGGAACGACAGTGTGGGGCAGCTTGGGACTACGCCCCGTATCTCGCCATCACCGGCCACGTCTTGACGCTGCCATTGTGCCCCACGACATGATAGCTCGCATGCAGGTTCACGGTGGGGTCGCAATGCGTCGCGATGAGCAGCACGCGGCTGCCCAGTTTTGGCTTCTCGGCGCCTTCGGGAAGCGTGATCATGCCGTGCTCGTCGCCGCCGAAGCGATAGGTCGAGCCCTCCGGCACACCGAGCATCACTGACGGCACCGGACCGTTGAAGGCCATCGCCTTCACGCCGGCATCGACGGTGAATTCACCGGCACGGTTCACCGAGGTGACCGTCGCCAGCACGAACAGACTCGGCTCGAACGGCAGCGTTCCGCCGCCCTCAACCCGCAGGCGGCCGTAATCGGCATCCATGAACAAGTAAGAACCTACCTGCAGCTCCGTAAACGTGCCGGCGATGTCGAAGGCATAGGCGCCGGTACCACTGCCGGTGACGATGGGAGCCTTGATGCCCGCATCATTCAGCACACGCAGGTGACCATCGAGAATACCGCGAACCTGCGCCGCCCCCGCCTTGCGCTCGTGGTCATCGATCATGTGTTGGACATGGCCGGCAAAGCCCTGGATGCCACCGAATGTCATGCCGGGTGTCGCTTCGATCAGTTGCGCCAGAGCCAGTGTCGCTGCCGGCTCGACAACGCCGGTGCGGCGCTGGCCGACATCGATATCGATCAGCACCTGAACCGGCCGGCTGCCGGTGTCGAGCAACGTGTGAAGCACATGGATCTGGTCGGGGTGATCGACGACGAGTGATATGTCGGTGCCATCAGCGAGCGCAGCGATGCGTGCGAGCTTGACCCGATCCGCCACCGGCGTCGTCAGCAGCAAGCCCGGCATGCCGGCCTCCGCCATCGCCTCCATCTCAGCCACCGTGGCGCAGGAAATCCCGACCGCACCGGCCTCGATCTGTAACTGCGCGAGGCGCGGCGATTTGTGCGTCTTGGCATGCGGGCGGAGTGCAATGCCGTTCGCTTTTGCGAAATCCGCCATGGCCGCGATGTTGTTCTGAAGGACCATGCCATCGACCACCAGCGCCGGCGTCGCAATGTCCTGCAGGGCCGGCATGGTCGGATCGAGAACGGTCATGGCGCTGGCGAACTCCGGAATGACGACTTGAAAAGATGTCTAGCAACGGGCGACAGCGAGTTGAAGACACACGAAAGTCGCGGCCGTCCGGCGGAAAATGGCTTGGCGATCAAGCTAACCGGCAAACCGACGCGGAGAAATTATTGCCAAGGAACGTGGCCATGACGCAAGAATTGTCCCTTCGCCCGGGATTTACGCATGACTCCATCCAAGTTTCTGCCGTAGCTTGCGTGGAACCGAACCCTTCCGCTATGCGCAGGCAGACGCAGGAGAATTTGACAGATGAACCGCCTTGAAATGACACGCCGCGCCGCGCTGCTGACCTCAGCCGCCATTGCAGCCAACGTGGCCAACCCCTTTCGCGCCTTCGCCCAGGAGGCGCCCCGCAAGGGCGGCGTGTTCAATGTGCATTATGGTGCAGAACAGCGCCAGCTCAACCCCAGCCTGCAGGCCTCCACCGGAGTCTACATTATTGGCGGCAAAATTCAGGAAGCCCTCGTCGATCTCGACGAGAAAGGCCAGCCGGTTGGCGTACTGGCCGAGAGCTGGGAGTCTTCACCGGACGGCAAGACCATCACCTTCAAGCTGCGCAAGGGTGTGACCTGGCACGACGGCAAGCCTTTCACCTCCGCCGACGTCGCATTCACCGCCATGAACATGTGGAAGAAGATCCTCAATTACGGATCGACGCTACAGCTCTTCCTCACGGCAGTGGAAACGCCCGACGCCCAGACCGCCGTGTTCAAATATGAGCGCCCAATGCCTCTCGGCCTGCTGCTGCGCGCCCTTCCCGATCTCGGCTATGTCTCGGCCAAGCACATCTATGAAGGCTCGAGCGACATCCGGCAGAACCCGGCCAATCTCGCGCCGGTTGGCACCGGTCCGTTCAAGTTCAACAAATATGAGCGCGGCCAATACATCATTGCCGAGCGCAACGAGAATTACTGGCGCCCGAATGCGCCCTATCTCGATCGCATCGTCTGGAAGGTCGTCACCGACCGCGCCGCCGCCGCGGCGCAGATGGAAGCCGGCGATATCCAGTATTCGCCGTTCTCCGGCCTGACGATTTCCGACATGGCGCGGCTCGGCAAGGACAAGCGTTTCATCGTTTCCACCAAGGGCAATGAGGGCAACGCACGCACCAACACGATCGAATTCAATTTCCGTCGCAAGGAGCTGGCAGATATCCGCGTCCGCCGCGCCATCGCCCATGCGATCAACGTGCCGTTCTTCATCGAGAATTTTCTTGGCGATTTTGCCAAGCCCGGCACCGGCCCGATCCCCTCGGTCTCCACCGACTTCTATCCCGGCCCCGACACGCCGCAATATCCCTATGACAAGGCCAGAGCGATCAAGCTGCTGGATGAGGCCGGCTTCAAGCCCGGCGCCGGTGGCACCCGCTTCTCGCTGCGCCTTCTGCCCGCACCATGGGGCGAGGACATTTCATTGTGGGCGACCTTCATCCAGCAGTCACTGAAGGAAGTCGGTATCCCCGTCGAGATCGTGCGCAACGATGGTGGCGGCTTCCTGAAGCAGGTCTATGCCGACCACGCCTTCGATCTCTCCACCGGCTGGCACCAGTATCGCAACGATCCAGCCGTCTCGACCACCGTCTGGTATCGCTCCGGCCAGCCTGTCGGAGCGCCCTGGACCAATCAGTGGGACTGGAAGAACGACCAGATCGACAAAGTGATCGACGACGCCGCCACCGAGATCGATCCGGTGAAGCGCAAGGCGCTCTATGCGGAGTTCGTCAAGGAAGCCAACACCGAACTGCCGGTTTGGATGCCGATCGAACAGATCTTCGTCACTGTCATCACCGCCAAGGCGCGTAACCATTCCAACAATCCGCGTTGGGGTTCGTCGAGCTGGCACGATCTTTGGCTTTCCGCGTAACTTCTGTCATTGCGAGCGCAGCGAAGCAATCCAGTCTTCTTCGGGTAGCTCTGGATTGCGTCGTCGCTACGTTCCTCGCAATGACGGAGAGAGCTTGGCGTCATTGCAAATGAAAACTACACTAGCCACATGCGCATCTTAACTCTCGCGGGTCGGCGGCTCGCCGCATCGCTTCCGACGCTCTTCCTGATCCTGATCGGCGTGTTCCTGCTGCTGCAACTGGCACCGGGCGACACGGTCGACGCCATGATGGCGCAGATGGGCGGAGGCGATGCCGCGACCGCGCGCGAGCTACGCAAGTTTTACGGGCTCGATCTCTCGGTGCCGATGCAGCTCGCCAACTATCTGTGGCGGCTGGTGCAGTTCGATCTCGGCTTCTCCTCGATCTATGGCAAGCCCGTCGCCACCGTGATCTTCGAACGCCTGCCGGCGACGCTGCTGCTGATGACCGCGTCGCTCTCCTTCGCCTTCTTCTTTGGCCTGGTGCTCGGCGTTGTCGCCGCGCGCGGTGTCAATCGCTGGCCGGACACGCTGATCTCGACGCTCGGCCTGATCTTCTACGCCACGCCGTCCTTCTGGTTCGGCCTCATGGCCATCGTGGTGTTCTCGATCTATCTGCAATGGCTGCCCGCCGGCGGCTTCGAGGATATCGGGGCGGTACAGACCGGCTTCGAACGCACGCTCGACATCGCCGCGCATCTGGTGCTGCCGACACTAACGCTGGCACTGATCTTCCTCGCCATTTATCTCCGCATCATGCGCGCCTCGATGCTGGAAGTGCTCAATCTGGACTATGTGCGCACCGCACGTGCGAAGGGGCTCGATGAAACGCGCATCATCGCCAAGCATGTGCTCCGCAACGCATTGCTGCCGATGGTGACTTTGATCGGTCTGCAGGCTGGGACCATGCTCGGCGGCTCGGTCGTCGTCGAGAGCGTGTTCTCGCTGCCCGGCCTCGGTCGCCTCGCTTATGAATCGGTCATCCAGCGCGATCTCAACACGTTGCTCGGCATCGTATTCGTCTCGGCTCTCCTTGTGATCCTGGTGAACTTCCTCGTCGATCTTCTCTACGCGCGGCTCGATCCGCGCATCCAAGCAGAGGGCTGAGGATGGACGCCGTGAAACGCTATTTCCGCAGCCCCGCCGCTGTGGTCGGCCTGTTGTTGCTGCTCATCGTCATCGCCATGGCCGTGAGCGCGGGCTGGATTTATCCGAACGATCCGCTGTCGCTGGCCGGACGCCCGCTGGTGTGGCCTTTCGCCAATCCGCGCTTTCCGCTCGGCACCGACAATTCCGGCCGCGACATCGCCGCGCAGATTTTTTACGGCGCCCGTATTTCGCTCCTGATCGGCGGCGTCGCGACATTGATTGCCGTGATCATCGGCGTGCTGATCGGCGCCTTTGCCGGCTTCTACGGCGGCAAAATCGATACGATCCTGATGCGCATCACCGAGGCATTCCAGACACTGCCGAATTTCGTGTTGCTGCTGGTGCTGGTCGCCGTGTTCGGCTCGACGCTCACCACCGTGACCGTCGCTGTCGGCATCGTATCATGGCCGGCACCGGCGCGGTTGACGCGTGCGGAGTTCATGTCGCTGCGCAACCGCGAATTCGTGCAGGCCGGGCGCACGCTCGGCATGAGGGACCTGCAGCTCATCCTCGGCGAAATTCTCCCGAACGCGCTGCCACCGGTCATCGTCTATGCAAGCGTGGTGATGGCCGTCTCGATCCTGCTTGAAAGCGCCCTCGCCTTCCTGCGCCTGTCCGATCCCAATGTCGCGTCCTGGGGGAACCTGATCGGCCTCGGCCGCGACGTGCTGCGCGTGCAGTGGTATGTCTCCGCGATTCCCGGAATCGCCATCCTGCTGACCGTGCTCGCTGTATCCCTGGTCGGCCAGGGACTCAATGATGCGCTCAATCCGAGACTGAAGAGCCGATGAGCGAGACCATCCTCACCATCGAAAATCTCAGCGTGCGGCTGCCGAAAGGCGCGGATCGCACCCACGCGCTCGGCGGCGTGTCGCTGTCGATCGCCGCCGACGAGATCGTCTGCGTGGTTGGCGAAAGCGGGTCCGGCAAATCGGTGATGGCCAATGCCGTGATGCGGCTGCTGCCGCCGGAAGTCGCCATCGATGGCGGTCGCGTGCTGTTCGAAGGCAAGGACCTCGCCAGCGCATCTTATGCCGAGATGCGCACGGTACGCGGTGCCGGCATCGCCATGATCTTCCAGGAGCCGATGACCGCGCTGAACCCGCTGCGCACCATCGGTGACCAGATTGGCGAGATGTTCGAGATTCATACGGACCTCTCGAAGAAGGACATCAAGGCGCGCGTGCTGGCGCTCCTGCAGGACGTCCGCATTCCCGATCCCGCACAGGCAGCACGCACCTATCCGCACGAGCTCTCCGGTGGCCAGCGCCAGCGCGCCATGATCGCCATGGCGCTCGCGCTCGATCCGCGACTGCTGATTGCGGACGAACCGACGACGGCGCTCGATGTCACGACGCAGGCCCAGATCCTGAAGCTGATCCGCGAGCTGCAGAGCCGCCGTAAGACGGCGGTGCTGTTCATCACCCATGATTTCGGCGTGGTCGCCGAGGTCGCGGATCGCGTCGCGGTGATGCAACATGGCAAGGTGGTGGAGCACGGTCCCGTCAATGATGTGCTGCGCAATCCGCAACATCCTTATACGCAGCAACTCATCGCTGCCGTGCCCCCGCTGACAGCGCCGCCAGCACGCAAACTGAATGAAGAGAACATCCTCACGCTGGAGAATGTCTCAAAAACCTATCGCAATGGTGGCTTCCTCGGTCGCGGCGCGCGCGTCACGCATGCTGTGAAGTCGGTATCCTTGAGCTTGCCGCGCGGCGCGACGCTGGGCATTGTCGGCGAATCCGGCTCGGGCAAATCGACGCTCGCACGCTGCATCATCCGCCTGATCGATCCCGATGGCGGCGCCATCGTGCTGGAAGGCAAGGACTGGGCAAAACTGTCGCGCGACGAGGTCCGGCGCGAGACGAAGCACATTCAGATGGTGTTTCAGGATCCGTTCGCCTCGCTCAATCCGCGCCGCAAAGCCGGCGATCTCGTGGCGCAGGGACCGATCGTGCATGGCGTGCGGCGTGCGCAGGCGCTTGCGGAGGCGAAGGAATTGTTTCGGCTCGTCGGCCTCGATCCCTCGGCCATGGACCGCCTACCGCATGAATTCTCCGGCGGTCAGCGCCAGCGCATCGGCCTCGCCCGCGCGCTCGCGCTGAAGCCGGATGTGCTGGTGGCGGACGAAGCGGTGTCGGCCCTCGATGTCTCCGTGCAGGCGCAGGTGCTGAAGATGCTGCACGACCTGCGGGCGCGGCTGGGCTTGTCGATCGTGTTCATTACGCATGACCTGCGTGTCGCCGCACAGATCTGCGATCTCGTGGCCGTGATGAAGGACGGTGAAGTGGTCGAGCACGGGCTTGCCGGCGAGGTGTTCGGCAAGCCGCAGCATCCCTATACACGGGCGCTGCTGGCGTCGATTCCCGGCGGGGATTTTACAAGGAAGAAGGAGCCGATCACGGCTTAACTCGGCCCCTCATGGTGAGGAGGCGCGTAGCGCCGTCTCGAACCATGAGCTGACCGGGCTCCGGAGTGCGTGGCCATCCTTCGAGACGCGGCGCGATGCGCCGCTCCTCAGGATGAGGGCGGAGTTTATGGCGCGTGTTACGCCATCTCCTTCTTATCCCTGCACCGATAGACCAGCAGCATAAACGGCGCGAGCAATCGCATCAGCCCGTGCGCCGCAATCGGCACCGGCTCCGAGAAGGGCAGCGCCAGCTCATCATCCGGCACGCCGCTCACCGCCTTTGCAAACTCATTGCCGAGCGCAATGGACAGCGCCACGGCACGGCCGTTGCACCCTGTCCAGCCGAAGGCATTCGGGCCGAGCTTGTGCATGCGCGGCAGGAAATCGGTGGTCATGCCGACATAGCCGTTCCAGACATAATCAAACTTGACCTCGCCGATCTCCGGCCACAGCCGCTGCAGGCGGGCGCCGACCATCTCTTTCAGGCGCCCCGTCTTGTCACCGAAGCCGATGACGTTGCCGCCGGTGACCAGGCGATTGCGCGCGTCATAGCGCATGAAATAAAGTTCGCCATGGGTATCCGACACCGCCTGACGGCCTGGAATGATCGTCTTGCGGACCTGTTCGGACAGCGGCTGCGTCGCCATCTGCCAGGACAGCACGGGCATCACTTCGCTGGCGATACCGGGCGAAAGCTGTTTCGAGAATTCGCCGGTATAGGCATTGCTCGCGACCACCAGTGCGCGCGCGTTGACGTGTCCTTGCGCCGTCTTGACGGTCCAGCGATCGCCGTTCCGCGCAAAGCTCTCCACCGGCGAGCGCGCATAGATACGCCCGCCCTGTTCCAGCACCACACGGGCGAGGCCGCGGGCCAGCGCCAGCGGATTGATGTGGCCACCGGTCTTGTTCCAGAAACCGCCAAACCATGCGGAAGAGCCAAGCATCTTCCGCATGTCGTCATTCGACAACAGCTCCACCGGCGCGCCGTACTTCGACCACTGCCGCACGCGACGCTCGGCGATCTTGATACGGCCTGGTGAGTGCACCGGCTGGATCCAACCATCCTGCTCGCCTTCGGCCTGGATCTGATAGCGACGGACTAGATCGAACAAGATGGAGGCACTGTCGCGGATGAGGCCGACAAGACGCTCGCCAGCGGCGCCATAGCGCTTGACGATATCCTCGGGATCGGGGCGCGACAGCGTCGGGATCACCTGCCCGTTGTTGCGGCCGGAAGCGCCCCAGCCGGGCTCGACGGCTTCCACCACGGCGACATCGATCCCCTGCTCGCGCAAATGCAGCGCCGTAGAAAGGCCCGTGAAGCCGGCACCGATGACAACGACATCGGCCTCGACCGCGCCCTTGAGTTCGGGCAATTCCGGTCCCGGAGGCGTGACGGCGGCCCAAAGCGACTTCGGCCAGGGCGCATTCGCTGTTTCCATCGTCAGCCTCTTCCAGTCCCAATCTTCATGGCACAATCATAGCGAAACGCAGGGCCGATCACATGATCCCTTCCCTTGCGGCACATCTGCATTCTGCATAGTTTACGCACCCAATCCAATGCAAGGCGGTGCTCGCATGACCCTCAAGAACATCATCGGAATTGACCATGCCGTGGTCGCCGTCAAAGACCTCGATAGCGCAGCGACAATCTGGAGAAAGCTCGGCTTCACGCTATCACCGCGCGGCACCCACAGCGCCAAGATGGGCTCGGGCAACTACACGATCATGCTTGATCCCGACTATGTCGAGCTGCTCGGCGTGATCGCCGAGACCGAGCACAATGCGCCGCTCCGCGCCTTCATCGCCAAGCGCGGCGAAGGTGTGGAGCGGATTGCCTTTACCGCCGTTGACTCCGCGGCCGGCGCCGAGGAGATCACCGCGCGCGGCTACAAGGCACTCGGCCCCACCGATTTCGAGCGACCGGTGACGCTGCCCGATGGCAGCGTGAGCGCCGCGAAATTCCGCGTCTTCCAGTGGCCGATCGAGGAAGCGCCGGGCGGGCTGCGCATCTTCGCCTGCCAGCACAAGACGCGCGAGACGGTGTGGATTCCCGAGCTGATGGTGCACGCGAACAGCGCGAAGCGGCTGAAGCAGGTGCTGATCGTGACCACGGAGCCGGCGAAGGACGCTGCTCATCTCGCCAAAATGATCGACGGCGCAACGCGCAACGAAAGCGACGGCGCCATTACCGTGCCATCGGGCGGTGATCGTGCGGACTTCGTGTTCGTGACGAAGGATGTACTGGCGAAGCGTTTCCCAGACACCTCGCTCGCCGGCGCACCGGAACGTGGCGGCGTGGCGCTGGTATTCACCGCCGGCGATCTGGTCGCGGCGGAGAAGGCGGTGGGGTCGGCTGGCGCGAAGACGGAAGTCGGTGTCGTCGTGCCGCCAGCCAATGCGAATGGCGTGCTGCTGGCCTTTGTGAAGGGGTAAGTTATTAACCTCTCCCCGCCTGCGGGGAGAGGTCGACTGTAACGCGCCACAGCGCGTGGAAGTCGGGTGAGGGGGAGCCTCCACAGGCTCCGAACGCGCTGATAGCCCCTCATCCGTCCCGGCTTCGCTATGCCGGGCCATCTTCTCCCAGCAAACGGGAGAAGGCACTACGGCACTCTGCTTTTAACTTCCCCCAAATCCCAGAAAAGGCCCGCCATGATGCGCAGTGCTTCGGCCGTCACCGGCTTGAGGATGTGCTCGTCGGGCGCGTGCTGCGAGCAGCCGGGATAGGAATGCGGCACCCACACGGTGGGCAGCCCGAGAATATCCGTGAACACATCGTTCGGCAGCGAGCCGCCGAAATTCGGCAAGAGCGCTGGCGGCTTGCCCGTCGTCTTGCGCACCGACTCCACGGCCCAGCCGACCCATGGATTGTCGACATCGGTGCGCGAGGCGTTGAAATACTGCGACTGGCTCACTTTGACGTCGCCATAGCCCATCGCAGAGAGATGCTTCTCGATGGCCGGCACGACATTCTCGATGTCGGTGCCAACGACGAAGCGGAGCTGCAACACTGCATGCGCTTCACCGGGAATGGCGTTCGCAGGGTTCGCGACATTGCCGGCATTGATCGCCAGCACTTCCAGCGTATTCCACGCATAGAGGCGCTCGGCGGGCGACAACCCCTCCTCGCCCCAGCCATGCGAGAGCGATGGCTCATCCGGCGTCGGCGACACCACCACATCGGCAAGCGCCGCGCGGATCTGGTTGGTGATGCGCGGCGGCTTCAAGGCGTCGAGCAAAATGCGGCCGTCACGATCGACCAGCGTCGATATAGCAGATGCGAGGATGGTGGCAGCGTTGGCGAGCAAGCCACCCCAATTGCCGGAATGATGCGCTCCGTCGCGCAGCTTGAGATCGAGATGGATGCGGCGACCGCCACGGCAGCCAAGAAAAATGGTCGGGCGTTCGGCGGAGAGCCGCGGACCGTCCGAGGCGAGGAATAGATCGGCCTTCAATTCATCGCGCAGGCTTTCGCAAACCTTGGGCAGATCGGGTGAGCCGATCTCCTCGCCCATCTCGACGATGAACTTCACATTGAAGCCGAGCCTGCCGCCGCGCACCACATGCACGGCGCGGAGCGCAGCGATATTGATGGCGTGCTGGCCCTTGTTGTCGGCGGTGCCGCGGCCATAGACGCGTTCGCCCACCGTCGTGCAGCGCCAGGGATCGAGGCCGTCGCGCCACTCGCCCTCCATGCCGGGCACGACATCGCCGTGACCGTACATCAGCACGGTCGGCAGCTCGGCGCTTTCGTAATAGGTCGCGAGCAGGCTTGGCCCCCGACCCGAAGGCGACGGAACGATCTTCGTCGCAAAGCCGAGTGCGTTGAATTGCGGCACCAGCTCCTTGTCGAGATAGGCCCGCAGCTCCTCGCCATGCTTGTCGCTCTGGCTCTCGGTCCTGTAGCCGACCATACGGTCGAGCACGGCGAGAAACTCGCCGGACTCGAAGTGCGCATCGATGTGCGCGATCACTCGTTCGCGCGACATCAGAGCGTCGCGAACACGGCGTCGGCCTCGGTGAGGAGGCGATCGGCATGCGCGGCCGTAAAGACCAGCGGCGGGCGAATCTTCAGCGTGTTGGCGGCGGCGCCGGTGGCCGAGATCAGCACACGGCGAGCGCGCAGGCCGTTGACGATTGCGGCAGCAGCAGCCGCATCGGGCTCCTTGGTGCTGCGGTCCTTGACCATTTCGACGCCAATATAAAGGCCGGAGCCGCGGACATCGCCGATGCCCTGATACTTCTTCGCCAGCGCTTCGAAACCTTCGCGCAGGATCTTGCCGACCTTCAGGGAGTTCTCCACCAGCTTCTCGTCATGGATGACGTTGAGCACGGCCTGCGCAGCAGCCATGGCCACCGTATTGCCGCCGAATGTATTGAAGTAGCGATTGTCACGACCGAACCTCTCGACGATTTCCGGCAGCATCACCGCGGCGGCGACGGGATAGCCGTTCCCCATCGGCTTGCCCATGGTGATGATGTCGGGCGTGATGCCGTGGCGCTGATAGCCCCACAGCTTCTCACCGCTGCGGCCGAAGCCCGACTGCACTTCGTCCGCGATGAACACGCCACCAGCCTTGTGGATGACATCGACCACCGGCTGCAAGAGATCGGTCGGATGCGAGAAGATGCCATCCGACGAGAACATGGAGTCGGCGATGAAGCAGGCAACGCCGGCGCCTCGGCGCTGCAGATCGACGATCTGTTCGGAGACCTTGTCGGCCATCCAGCGGCCCATATTTTCCGGCGCGATGCGATAGCTGTCTGGCGCCGGCACGCGGCGCACGAAAGTACCGAGCGGCGAGTACGGGCCGAGCGACGGCGAGAAGCCAGCGGTTAGCTCGGAATTACCGTGATAGGCCTCATCGGTGATGATGATACCCTGATTGCCGGTGTGATGCCTGGCCATACGCACGGCCAGATCATTGGCTTCCGAACCGGTGCAGGTGAACATTGCGTGGCGTGCCGGACCATCGAAGGTCGCGAGCAATTGCTCGGCGTAATCGAGGATGCCCTTCTGAATATAGCGCGTATGAGTACAGACGGTCTGCGCCTGCCTGGTGATCGCCTCGACCACGCGCGGATGACAATGGCCGATGGAAGCGACGTTGTTATAGGCGTCGAGATATTCATTACCTTGCGAGTCGTAGAGCAACACGCCGTTGGCGCGCGCAACCTCGACAGGATCCTTGTAGAACAGGCGATAGGCCGGGCCGAGCAGCGCGATGCGGCGTTCGACGAGCTCGCGGCTTTCAGGCGTGAGGCTGGAGGCCGTGGCGGGATCGAAACCGTTGACCATCTTGCCGCGCGGCGCTGACGTGACTGACATGGAATGCTCCTGTGATGCGTTCTTGGCTAACACGCGAGATCGATCAGCTGGTTGCCGAGATCGTCCATCGAGCGAGTGAGGAACCAGTCGATCTGGCCCCAGGTCATGTGGTTGTTGCGCAAGACGTAGTCCGCCACCGACGGCACGCGGTTCGCCATTGCGGTGGACAGCAAAATGCGCGTGGTGAGGCGCGACATGATCAGCGGCGGGATCAGCGCAAGCTCCTCCTCGGTGAGATCGGCGATGGCGAGATAACCACGCAGGAGATCGCGGCCATGGGCGAAAATCTCGCCTTCCATCTTCTCCGGCAGCTGGTTGAGCATCGCCGTCGAGACATCGATGGCGATGGCGGTACGTACGGTGTCGCCAAAATCGATGATACCGCTGATGAAAGTCGGAAGCGTGGGATCGACAACGACGTTCGAGAGCGTGAAGTCGTTATGCAGCACCTGGGTGCGGCAGCGCGAAAGCCGCGATTCGATGGTCGCAAAACGCGCAAACACGGTCTCCAGCCTTCCGCGCCAGCCGGTATCGGTAATTTCGGACAGCAGCGGCGCTAGGGTCGGCAGGTTCTTGACGTCCCACGGCACCACCCGCCCATCGGCAGGATGGCTGAAATCCGCGAGCGCGAGGCGCAGCGTCGCCAGCAGCCGACCGATTTCTTCCCGGCCACGTACATCGATGGACACTTCGCCGAGCGGCTGGCCCTCGACGAAAGACATCATCCGGACCTGGCGACGCTGACCGGCGCGGTCGGTGTAGAGAAAGTGCCCCTCGCCCGCTGCATTGGGGATCACACGCGGGATCGGCAATTCGGGCGCACGGACCGCGACATGTTCGAGCACGCGGATCTGCAGATCGATTTCGGCGACATCCTCGGCCGGATTGGCAACCTTGAGCACATAACGTCGGCCGCTGGCCGGCGCGATCCGGAAGGTATCGTCCTTTTCGGTGGCAAAACGGGTCGGCTTGCCGTCAATGCCAAAATGGGCGCGGGCCAGATCCACGGCCTCCGCCTCGCTCATGTTTATATACGATGCCGCGAGGCCGCTCTGCATTGCAATCGGAGCGGAAGTCTCGCGTTTCACTTGGGCATCCACTTGGTTGATCCAATCTCGATTCGGAACCGGCGCTGGCATGCAAGCCGGTCTGATCGACATTGGCAACGCCGATGTCCATTCTAGCAATCTCGATGCCAGTTGTCAGGATATCCGCGGCACCCGGCCGCCAATCGCCGGATGGATACCCCCCAGCAAGCTCATATCGAGCACTTACCTGGTGCGGACGGTCCCGGTGGGTCCGCGCAGATCGGACAGCGGCACGCAGCTCTTCTTGCGGCGCTGGTTGTTCGGCGCCCCCTGCACCTTCAGCACCTTGCCCGCGGAGCAAGAGCCGTTATCGACATAGACGGTGGAATAAGGATCCATCGCGAGAGGTTCGAAAGACAGAACTCTCTGCGCTGCCGACGGGTGAACCATGGACAATGTGAGGGCTGCAGCGACAAGCCCAAGCCAAACTGAACGCATCAATCCTATCTCGCGTAAATAACCAGACCCGCGATGACGACCATGGCCGCCACCGCAAACAAGTGGGCACAAGCGACCGATACAGCTTCGACCGCGGGCCCTGCTTTTTGCTTCAGCCCGGATACGGGCATGCGCGACGCGGGCTGCGCCTTGGAGCGAGATATCGTCAATTGAACAGTCCCCGATGCCGGCGCGACAACGTCCCTATGCGCCAACGGCCACAAACTCCGCATCAAATGAGGCGAGAGTGAGTCATGAACATGACATGAGACGATTGACCGCCGGCGCCTCCGGGATCATGCTCTAGTTATCCTGCGTCGCCCATGCCCTGCCGGCTTGTGCGACACCCGGTGCGACATCGCGCCCGCAATTCTCTGCAGCGCGTTCGAATTGCTCCTGAATTTCAGGCGTCACCGCTCCACCTGCACTGTCGATCTCGCGCAGAGAAATTGTCGAGGTGAATTCGGCCGCGAAGCATCTGCAAAACTTTCTTGAATCGTTCGAAGGACGGTTCGGGCGCTTGCGGAAATGATTTGAACAGCTCTTTTCCAGGTTGGATGCCATCTGGTCGATTTCATTGGCCGACGCAAGGGATGCGCAGGCGAGCGCCAACGCGATTGCTACGCCTCTAGACCGCATCCTACCGTTTCGCGCCAAGGTTCCGATCCCAAATTCACATGCAACTGTCATACTATACCTTGGTTTCGCGCATTTATGACGCTTTGTATTCATCCCCGTTCGGGCCGCGCCTTAAACTGGGATGAATTGTCGCAAATGCGACGGTTGAATCCGTCATCCCCAGCGGAGATGGTCGCGCATGGGACGAATCCTGGAATTGATCGCGATCATCGTGATCGGCGGCGGGAGCGCGGCGCTGTTTGCCTATTCGATGGGCTCGCTCGCGATGGACGAATTCGGCCTTGGCAGCCGGCAGCTCGTCTCAATTTCGCTATTGTCCGCAGGTTTTATCGCCTTGTTACTTGTTGTCGAGTTCCTCGGCACGTTCAGGACCGCCGCCGCGTCACAAGACGACGGCCCTCAACGGGAAAGCTTGATGCATCAGATCACCAAGGCCGATATCGTCATTTCCGTGGGCCGCGGCCTCATCATGGCCGCCGCGATTGTTGGAGCGACGTATTATTTCGGCAGCTGGTATCTTGGCGGCGAAGGCCTGGAAGCACTGTTCCACGGCGCGGATGACCACATCGCAGCTTCAGTCGAAAGCTCGATGACACCGAAAACCGAAGCCACGCAGTAACGCAGCTTCGGTCTCATCGCAAATTCAATACGCGACGGATTGCGGACGGCCGACACCGCTGTAAAGGAAGCCGTTGCGGATCACTTCGTCAGGCGAATAGATGTTGCGGAGATCGACGATCACCGGACAAGCCATGATCGACGCCATTTCCTTCAGATCAAGTGCGCGGAACTGCTCCCACTCGGTGACGATGGTCACCGCATGGCTGCCGCGTGCGCAATCATAGGCGCTGTCGCAGAAGATGACGTTCTCGAACACCTTCTTCGCCTGCTCCATCCCGACGGGATCGTAGATGCGAATCTCGGCACCCATGTCCTGCAATGCGGTGATCAACGGGATCGACGGCGCATCGCGCATGTCGTCGGTGTTCGGCTTGAAGGTAACGCCCAGGATCGCGATGGTCTTGCCGCGCAGATTGCCGCCGAACGCATGCGCCACCTTGCGGGCCATCGCGCGCTTACGCTGGTCGTTCACCGCGACAACCGTCTCGACGATGCGCAGCGGCGCTTCATGATCCTGACCGGTCTTGATCAGCGCCAATGTATCCTTCGGAAAGCATGAACCCCCATAGCCGGGACCGGCATGCAGGAATTTGCTTCCGATGCGGTTGTCAAGGCCTATGCCGCGCGCCACTTCCTGCACATTGGCGCCGACCTTTTCAGCCAGATCCGCAATCTCGTTGATAAAGGCCACCTTGGTAGCAAGAAAGGAATTGGCCGCGTATTTGGTGAGTTCCGCCGTGCGACGGTCGGTGTAGAGGATAGGCGACGCATTCAGGTGCAGCGGGCGATAAACTTCGGCCATGACCTGCTTGGCGCGCGTATCGCTCGAGCCGATGACGATGCGATCCGGATGCTTGAAGTCGCGAATTGCCGCGCCCTCACGCAAAAATTCCGGATTGGAGACAACCGCGAATTCGGCATCGGGATTCTCCTCGCGAATGATGCGCTCAACCTCGTCGCCGGTACCAACCGGCACGGTAGACTTGTTCACGATCACCGTGAATTTGGTGATCGATTTGGCGATCTCGCGGGCTGCTGCATAGACATAGGTCAGATCGGCATGGCCGTCGCCACGCCGCGACGGCGTGCCCACCGCAATGAAAACGACCTCGGAATCGCTCACCGCCTTGGTGACGTCGGTGGCGAAGCTGAGATGCTTCTGTTTGACATTGCTGGCGACCAGCGCGTCGAGACCCGGCTCGTGGATCGGGATCTCGCCGCGATTGAGCGCGTCGATCTTGCCCTCGTCGGTATCGACGCAGGTGACGTGGTGACCGAAGTCCGAAAAGCACGCACCCGACACCAGCCCGACATAGCCGGCGCCAATCATGGCAATTCGCATTGCATGTCCTGTCTTTTTATAAGTCCGCAGTCAGAACGACCCGGACGCCCCCAGTTTGTAGGGGCATGATCTGATCCGAAAACCGGCAGCCACTTTTCGGGATCATGCCTTGATGCCGTCACCCCTCAGCTGCTGAGCAGCAACTCGCCGTCGAGGTGTCGCGGAAAGAAGAAGAAGTTGTTCACGTAGGATTGCCCGGGTTTGCGGCCACCGTTGGGCAGCAGCGCATCGGAATCCTGCATCGTCCCGATATCGAAGAATTCAACGGGGACGATATCGTCATCGGCAAGGAAATAGCCGCGATAGTCCTTGCTCTCGAAGAATTCGAAGATCGATTTCGTGGCATCCGTGCGATGTCGGTCCTCCGCCTCGACAAGAAAGATCGGCTGGCAGCGGTCGATCAGGCCGGTCGCTCCCTTCAGAACGTTGAGTTCGTGCCCTTCCACATCGACCTTTACGAAAGCCACCTCGTCCTTCATGACGCCATCGAGCCGCGCCAGCGGCACATGAGCGGCGACGACATTGGTGACATTTGGCGCGTGCGACTGTTCGAGCGAGGCGAGACCATGGACGAGCCCGTCATCGCTCTGCGGAATGTAAAGGTCGGCATCGCCCTCATGGTCCGATAGCGCGATCTCGTGAATGCTGACATTCGATGCCGAAGTCCGGCGCAGCAGTGTCGCCATGTCGTGAGACGGCTCAAAAGCATGTACCTTGCCCGACAGCCTGGCCAGCTTTTGCGTGTAGAGCCCGACATTGGCGCCGACATCGACGGTGACGGCGCCGGCCGGCACGATCTTGTCGAGATAATTCAGTTCGCGCTCCGCCGATTTCGGCCGCTTCATAAAGCGCCAGCGCAGCCACATGGAAGGGAACGCGTCCTTCAAAATCTGCTTGGTCCGTTGTATGGCGGTCATCGCAGTCCTCTTTGTTCGAGGCAGTTTCGATCTGAAGAACGTCTGGATGCGCGGCATCTCGCATCAGGCAGCCGGATACGTCCCTGCCGCTCGCATCCTTCCGGACGAGCAGTCACTGAAGTCAGAATGCGTTGCCGGAAATGAATTCCTTGCGTACCGTCCGAACGATGATCCGGATATCCTGGGCCATGGACCAGCTCTCGATATAATCGAGATCATAATCAATGCGGGCGATCGCCAGCTTAGGGTCAACGGTGCTTCCCCGGCAGCCGCTGATCTGAGCAAGACCCGTAATCCCGGGACGCGCGCTATGGCGCTGGAAGTAGTAGGGTACGAGATCTTCATAGAGCATGTTGGCAGCCAGCATTCCCGGCACATGAGGACGCGGCCCGACCAGCGACATGTCACCCTTCAGCACATTAATAAGCTGGGGCAGTTCATCGAAACTCGTCTTGCGCAGAATCCTGCCAATCCAGGTTACGCGCGCATCTCCCTGCACCGTCTGTCGAACGCCAAACTTGTCCCCGAGATCGTTCCGCATTGAGCGGAACTTGTAGATCTTGAAGACGCGGTTGCGATAGCCGTAGCGATACTGCGTGAAGAACACCGGCCCGGGTGATGTCAACTTGATGATCGCGGCAACAATCAGGAAAAAGGGCAGGAAAAACACCAGCGCCGCCCCCGACGCTGTGACATCGAACAATCGTTTGGTGAGGGACGCTGAGGGTTCCCGCCTGATAAGCGCCTTGTTGCGACGACCGCGATAAGCGCCTTTTCCATAGATTCCGTAACCACCGGCAAGCTCCACCGGCCGCGTCGAGATAAACTGTTGCCCTTTCCAGAGTGGAGTCACCTTGCTTCGTTCAAGACCGACTGAAACAGTAGAGACCATTTGATTGACGCTCCCTGCTGGAACCGTGGTGGACATCCCTCTCCTCAGCGCGGGCGACGTGGTACGCCACTTGGTCGTCAGCGTCGTGGCATTCGCAGATGCGAATACTCACGAACCCTTTTGCCCCACACTTCGAATAGCTTTCGTCGATGAAGTTTCTTTAACTCTTTGCGCGAATTGGGGCCGCAAAGCGGTATTGACGTGGACGAGTTTGCAGCACGAGCCGTAACGATGATTGTGCAACGCGAAAAATTCTGTGTGGGAAAAAGCGCTTAGCTGCTTTATGACTGCCTTGCGCTGCGCTCAGCTTGGGTCAGCCATGCAAAAAACCGCAAGTACAACACGCCCCGAGATTATCATCGCGCAGCCGGGGAAAGCGGTGCATGATTTCGTTCATCACGTTCAAAGCCAAAACGTGATGGTTGCGATTCGAGTTGGATTTTTCATCGAATACTAAACGGCCTGGCATTACGTGCCACGCAGAAACAGTTTTTCATTCAGACATCGTCGCTAAGACCATGGCGCCAAGGCGGACCACACAGACCCACACGACGGAAGCACGGATTCTCGTGCTGCCTGATTGCACCGACACGCTGCGTTCCGACTCCATGCCGGGCCCCGCTGCACAAACGGACGAAGCGGTCATGGGCCATTCACCTTCCGATCGCACACAGGCGACCGGCCGCACGCTACGCTACCTTATTATCGTCGCGAATATAATTGCGTGGCTCGCCACGATTGCCGCTATCCGGTTCTTTTTCTTCTAGACTACCGGACTGCAAGCTCTCGCTGTCCCTCTGCGACGACATCGCCGACGCGCTACAAGATGATGTGTGGGCGATTAGGTTTGACCGCAACAAGTTCCCCGTCATAGTTTGACGACCATGCCACGCCACCCTTCTCATCAGCGCCGGAACAAGGCGACGCTGCCGCCTGACACGCGCATCTATGCCATCGGTGACATCCATGGCCGAGCGGACCTTCTTCAAGACGTCATTGCCCGGATCGATGAAGACATTCACCGTCGGCCAATTGCTTTCGCCGGCGAAGTCTATGTCGGCGATTACATCGATCGTGGCGCAGATTCGAAGGGCGTGATCGATCTGTTGGCAGCGCGCCTGGTGCAAAACCATGCAATCTGCCTGCGTGGGAATCATGAAGCGCTGATGGAAGAGTTCCTTTACGACAATCCTGCTGCACTCGATGGCTGGCGTCAGCTCGGCGGTCTTGCCACATTGATGTCGTATGGTGTCGCACCGACACGCGGGGAGACTGCCGAACAGGTGCAGCACGCTTTCTGCGCTGCTTTTCCCACCGCCCACCAGCTTTTTTTGCGATGCCTGCGGAACAATGTTCGCTGTGGCGACTTTCTGTTCGTTCACGCCGGTGTACGCCCGGGCGTGAGCCTCAATGCCCAGAATCCAAACGACTTGATGTGGATTCGGGACGAATTTCTGAACTCTGCGGCCGATCATGGACTTTATGTCGTGCATGGTCACACACCGGTTCCGCACGCGGATATTCGCGACAACCGAATCAATATCGACACCGGCGCGTGGCGCAGTGGCGTGCTCACATGTATCGCGATCGAAGGCACCGACATCATAATTCTGTAGCAGAACCTAGCGATGAGATCGTGAGGCACACGATTGCAGGTGCTGTAGGGACGCCCAACTTTCTTTCGCCGCTTTTAACCGGACAGTTCGCGATCAAATGTCATCGCACTCATGCAGATGACCGAGTTCATATCTTGTTGGGGATCTGTCATGCCATCGCTTCGCCGGCTTTCCGGTCTGCCCGTCCTGTCCTTGCTTATCCTCGGCGCGATCGTCGCCAATACGCCGAGCGGTTCCGCACAGCAACGCCTCTCCGCCGCTTCGCCTTCGGGCTCCTACATCCTCGGTCCGACCGATCGCATTCGCCTCAAGGTCTATGGCGAACCTGATATCACCGGCGAATATGAAGTCGACGCCAACGGAAATGTCTCGATACCATTGGCAGGCCAGGTGAAGGCCGCAGGCCTGACCACCAAGCAACTCGAACGCAGCATCACATCAGCTCTAGCCAAGGGCATCGTGAGAGATCCACGTGTGAACGTGGAAATGGTCGCTTATCGACCATTCTATATTCTTGGCGAGGTCAAGAAGAGCGGAGAATATCCGTATCGGGTCGGCCTCACCGTTCTTGACGCAGTTGCCACCGCAGGCGGATACACCTATCGGGCCAACGAGAACAAAGTATATCTGCGACGTGCCGGCTCGACGGTAGAAGAGATCTATCCCATGGACGCGCCAATTCTCCTTTATCCCGGAGACAATGTGCGTGTTCCCGAGCGATACTTTTAAATCTCTTCTCATTCTCAACACTCTGATTCAGTCCGACGAGCAGCGATACTGCTTCCGCGTTGCGCTGCCTTAGTCTCGTCTCTTTGCGCTGTGTAATGTTGTGCAGTGCGACGAACTTTAGTTTCGTACGCCACGTTGTCGCGAGCTTGGGGGGACGTTTCATCAAACGTGAGTTGAGCGTGTGTGCTAGCGGGGGCGCTTCATTCATCGGAATCTTGCCGGTTTTGCGGGCTTCGCGGTGAATTTCTAAGCGGCAATCGAGACTCGACAACGACTATTCGATCGCGAAGGACGAAAAATGCCTTTCGCAAGGGATGCATGATGAAATGTTCGCCGGCATCATTGGCAGCTGATGCGGTCGTCGCGCGCAAGAGCGCGCTCCGATCGGTGGCCGCCATGCGTCATGCACGGCGTTTCGCGCCATGGTCCGCAACCGCGCTGATGCTCGGCTTCGCCTCCTCCGCCAATGCACAGGCTATCCAGAACACCATGGACCCCTTGGGGGCGCCATGGAATGCACAGCGCATCTTCGAACCGTCCGCCTTGCCGGAGCTCGAGCATCGCGATACCCGCGACAATGACAACGAGCCGGTGGCTCCCGAAGACACCCCTGTTAAGGGCCGGCAGCATCCGGGTTATGAGCCGGTCGGCATTCGTTCGGGCTCGTGGATGTTCAATCCGTCGCTGATGACTGGCGCACTCTATGACAGCAATGTCTTTGCGTCGAACACACAGAAGAATGCGGACGTTGCTGCCACGATCGAACCGAGCTTGCGGGCGTATACGCTGTGGGAGCGCCACGGCATCGATCTGAAGCTGAATTCGCAGACCACGATCTATAATCAATATTCGAGCCTCGATCAGACCAATGTGAGTCTCAAGGGCTCGGGCTGGTTCGATGTTGCCCATGACATGGTGGTGCTCGGCAGTTTCCAGATCGCGCATCTAAACGAAGGCGTAGGATCATTGAGTTCGCCGACCAATGCGATTACGCCAACACCTTATAATCTGTTCTCGGGTGATCTCACTGTCCGCAAGGAATGGGGCCGATTAACTGCTTCGGTAGGCGCCCGTGTCGATTCCTATGAATTTGGCACCGCGCGCGCCCAGGACGGCAGCATCATCGACCAGAGCGGCCGAGACGGACAGATCTATGCGGTGCACGGCCGTATCGATTACGCTTTCTCGCCATCGCTCGGCTGGTTCGCCGGCGCGGAGGGGAATGAGCGCGATCTGCGGGGCACTCCGGGCTCTTCCATCGACTCCACCGGCTATCGCGTCCTGTCCGGTTTCACCGTCGGTCTCGGCCGTCTGGTAAAAGGCGAATTCGGCGGCGGATATGTGGAGCAGCGTTTCGACAACCCACTGATCGGTACCGTATCCGGTCCATCCTATCGGGCCAAGCTGACCTGGAGCCCGACGCGGATGCTCGACATCCACGTGAAGGCCGAGCAGCTCGTGACACAGACTTCCGACACCAGCTCCACGGGCGTGCTCGCCAATGCAGTGCAGGTCGGAGCCGACTACGAATTGCTGCGCAATGTCGTCCTATCCGCCTCTGCCGGTTACGAGGTCGACAACTTCTTCGGCCAAGACCGCCGCGACACGGTCACTTCGACCAACGCCAGCGTCAAATACCTGATGAACCGGTTCAGCGCGATTTCCGCCTATCACCGCTACACATCGCGCCAGAGCAACACGCCGCTATTCAGCTACGACAAGCACCAGGTGGGGATCAATGTTACAGCGCAATTTTGATCAAGCCTATCCTGCGACGGATCCCGTTCCGACATCTGTCGAGGGATGGAAGACGCCGACCGTCGACTTGCGCGAAATGGCCCGCATCCTTCGTCGACGCTGGCGCGCGGTCGTAGCGCCAGCAGCGGTGCTGGGTGCCATTGCCATAGCCTATATCCTGTCGGCAACGACACTCTATACGGCGACCTCGACGGTACTGGTCGATCCCCGCCGCGCCACCATGATCGAGACCAATCAGACGACGCCGACCAATATCGGCACCGACGATGCCACGATCGAGAGCCAAGCCCTGCTGATCCAGTCCGTGGCGACGGTACAGCGCGTGGTGGACAGGCTGAAGCTAACGCAGGACGACGAGTTCATCCCGAAACCCGGCCTGCTCGATCCCATCAAGAGCCTGTTCAGGAGCTCTAGTGGATCCGGTGGTCTCAGCCCGGAAGAAATCGCCCGCGCCAATGCCGTGGATATGCTGCAGCAGCGCATGAAAGTGACACGCCAGGGCACGACATTCCTGGTCGATATCGCCGTGAGTTCGGAATCGCCGGGCAAGGCAGCGACCATAGCCAATGCCGTCGCGTCCGCCTATTTCGATGAGCAGGTTCGCGCCAAAACCGACGCCAACAAGATCGCCGCCAAATGGCTCGGCGGCCAGATCGATGACCTCAAGAATCGCGTGGTGGTCTCGGAGAAAGCCGTCGCCGATTATCGTGCCGTCAACAATCTGTCGGTGGCCCAAGGCGTCACTGTCAACGACCAGCAGATCACCGATCTCAATAACAAGCTGATCGCCGCCCGCGTGCAGACCGCCGAAGCACGCGCCAAATATGACCAGGTGCAGCAACTCGCCAAATCCGGTGCCGATGCGGGCGGGCTGAATGCTGCTGTCTCCTCGGATATGGTCAGCAAGCTGCGTGCACAATATGCCGATATCGCCAAGAACGACGCCGATCTGACCAGCAAATACGGCCCGCGCCACCCTCTGGTCGCCAATGTGCGCGCGCAGCTGAAGGATACCCAGAAGCTCATCGATGAAGAGCTTCGGCGCATCGTCGAAAGCACAAAGCACGACTACGACGTCGCGCAATCGCGCGAGGCCTCGCTGCAGGACAGTTTCGACAAGCTGCAGGGCGTTTCGACGACATCTGGCCAGGCCCTGGTGCGCCTACACGAGCTGCAGCGCGAGGCCGAGGCCAATCGCACTCTTTACGAGTCTTATCTCGCGCGCTCCAAGGAGACGACGGCGCAGGAAAGCTTGGAACTGCCGGATTCCCGCATCGTCTCCATGGCGAATGTGCCACTATTCCCGTCGGCGCCGAAATCCAAGCTCATTCTGGGTCTCGCCGTTCTGCTCGGCCTCGGCGCCGGCACCGTGCTGGCGTTCCTGATCGATTATCTCGACGGCAAGATCAAGACGCTGGAGCAGGCCGAGACGATCACCGGGGTTCCGGCTTTGGCCGCACTGCCGACGATCGGCGCGCGCGAACTCGCCACCCGCGCCAGGCGGGGTCGCGCCGAACTCGCCAATTACGATCCACGCACCATGCGCCTGTTGCCGCCATCGCTGCAGCCGCCACTGATGCGATATGCTGTCGAGGAGCCCGGAACTTTCTTCGCCGAAGCGATCCGCGCCGTGCGCCTGTCGATCCAGCGCGCACGCAAGGTCGCCCCGGTCAAGGTAGTGCTGGTGACGTCCGGTCTCGAGAGCGAAGGCAAGACGACTTTTGCCGGCAATCTCGCGCTTTCGATCGCCACGCTCGGTATCAAGACTCTTCTGGTCGACGCCGACCTGCGCAATCCCGGCATGACCCGCGCGCTATGCCCCAATGCCGATGCAGGCCTGTTCCAGGTCGCCACGGGTGAAGTGCCGCTCGAACATGCGCTGCTGTTCGATCGCTCCAGCGGCCTGTCGATCCTGCCTTCGCCTGCAGTGAGAGACGTCGATGTCATCACCGAATTGATGTTTTCGGAACAGATGATCGAAACTCTCGAGCGCCTAAAGTCGCATTACGAGCTGATCATTATCGACTCGCCACCGCTTATTCCGCTGGTCGATGGCCGTGCGCTGGCCGAACTCGCCGACAGGATCCTGCTCGCTACCGCCTGGGACCGCACCCCGCGCGAAGTGGTCCAGCATACGATGGAACTTCTGGTACCCGTGCATGATCGCATCCTCGGCACGGTGCTGACCCAGGTCGATCTCTCCAAGATCCGCTTCTACGACTATTATCGCAGCTCCGCCTACCTCAAACCTTATGGTGTCCCCGTAAACACGGGAGCAGCCCGGTGACGGCGATCCAGACCGCATCACCGCAGCAGCTGCAACGTCACGGTGCCTTCGCTGCGGCTCGCGGCGTGCGTGTGCCGCAGCGCCGTCCGCTTCCGGACATTGGGCAGCTCGTCACGGCCGTCGTGGTCGGTCTTCTCACCATTGCCACGATTGCAATCTTCACACTGTCGGGCAGCGTTCTGACCAATCTGAAGATCCACTATCTCACCGCCGGCGGAAATTTCCTCGAGAAGCTGCATCCGACGACTTATCTGACCTTCGTGGCGACACTGTTACTGCTGATGAGACGCGGCGATCCGATCGAGGAGATCAACCGCACGTTCTCCGAAGCCAAGCTTCTGCTGATCCATCTGTTCTGCTGGTTTTGCCTGCTGATCCAGATGTTCGTGCTCGACCGCCCTTTCACGGTGATCATCGATACATTCCTGCTGCCAGTTTTGCTGTGCCTGCTGATCTGGCGCCTGACGCCGCAGCAGCGCCGCCCGCTGATCTGGGCGCTGCACGCCACGATGCTGCTCAATATTCTGATCGGCTACTATGAATTCGTATCGGGCCATCGCATCGTGCCACTCACCCTCGGCAGCGTCGTCGTGATGGGTGAATGGCGCTCAGCGGCATTGCTCGGTCATCCGCTTACAGCCTCGGGCATCGTCGCCGCCTATATCATGGCGCTGGTGCTGCGGCCGGCCGTATGTCCGCCGCTGCTCATCCGCATTCCATTGATCGCCTTTGCGCTCGGCTCGCTGATGGCCTTTGGTGGCCGCACGGCGCTAATGACAGTGCTCGCCGTGCTTGCGCTGACGGGGTTGATCGAGGCGTTCAACCTCATTCGCGGCAAACGAATTCCGCTGCTGGTGGCGGCCGGTGCCATCTGCCTCATTTTCGCTGCCGTCGGCCTCATCTTCGCCGCCTATTCGCTTGGCATCTTCGACAAGATGCTGCTCCGCTTCTCGTCTGACAAAGGTAGCGCTCTGGCGCGTGTCGCAACCTTCGACATGCTGTCGCATTTCCAATGGAGCGAACTGGTGCTTGGCCCCAATCCGGTTCGTGTGAATGCGCTGCAATCGCAACTCGGCCTCAACTATGGCATCGAGAACTTCTGGGTGTCCTGCATCGTTCAGTTCGGCCTTGTCCACACAATTCTGATCACCCTGGGGCTAACCTGCTTCACGATAGAGCTGATGCGGCGCTCCAGCCCAGCAGCTTGGGCGGTTCTCCTCCTGATTTTGATGATCGCAGCAAGCTCGGTCAGCTTTTCCTCGAAGAATATTCAACTGGCACAATTGGTGCTGTTGACCGCACTGCTGCTGCCACATGACCCGCGGCCGGCTGCGCCATCGCCACAGCTCAGAGCCCGGCGTCCGCAAGTTCGGCATCAGGAGATCGCATGACCATCTATGTCGACCATACCCATCTCGGCCGTCACGTCACCGGTCTCGAGCGCATCACCCAGGAACTATTCTCCGAAGCGGCGCTAAAACCGCTCGATATCGTTCCCATCACATCGAGCGGCACGCGCCAGATGATCACGACGCAGACATTCGGACTGCCTGCACGCCTCGCAACCTCCAATGCGCTGCTGCTCTGCCCGGGCTTTCCGCCGAGCCCGCTGCTACGCCCTTTTGCGCAACGCGTACTACCCTATATCCACGACGACTTCCTGATCACGCGCAGCGACGATCTGAACATCCGCGCCAAGCTCTATATGGCTGCTCCTTTCAGGATCGCGCTCAAGCATTATCCGCGCTTTCTGACCAATTCACGCGATACACTTCGCAAGATCAGCGCCTACACGCGCGCCGATGCGAACATCACACTGTACCGCCCCCCGGTGCGCAACGTCTTCAATCTGCAATCGACGGGACGCGATGCACGCGGTGTCAACGCGGCCCCGCTGCGCGCGGTGGCGCTCGGCACCGTCGAGCCGCGCAAAAATTTCGTCGCTGCCGGCCACATCGTCGGCGCGCTGCGCCAGCATGGCTTTCCCGGCGCAACGCTGGATATCGTCGGACGCAGGGGCTGGGGCGACGACTGGACCACGCTGGAGCGCATGCCCGGCGTCACGCTGCATGGCTATCAATCCGCGGAGAATGTCACGCGCCTGCTCGATCAGGCCGATATCTTTCTATGCACGTCACATGACGAGGGCCTCGGCCTGCCGCTGCTGGAGGCGCAATATGCCGGCTTGCCCGTCGTCGCCCCCAATGCCCCGGTGTTCCATGAAGTGCTTGGCAATTCCGGTATCTTCATCGACACATCCGACCACGGTAACGCCGCCGCGCAGATCGGTGCCGCCATCGCTACGCCAAAGTGGCGTCCGCAATACGCGTCAGCGGCGACTCAGAATCTGGCCCGCTGGAATGCGCTCGCCGCCAGCGACCACAACACCGTCATCGATCTGATCGCCGAACTTGCTATCGACGCAGTCAATCGGCGCACCGCACCGAAAGACAACATGATCGCCCGCTGATCACGTCATCGACGATCATGCATCGAACCGGGGACGCACGCTTGCAGGACATCAAAACGGAGACACGGCATCTGGACGGGCTGCGGATCGTTGCGGCCAGCGCCGTCGTGATCCTGCATTATTCGGACTATGTGAAAGATCAGCCAGTCGGTCATTTCCTGGTCGATCACACCTGGCATTTCAATCTGTTCGTCGATCTGTTCTTCGTCATCTCCGGTTATGTAATTGCAAGCCAGTACCTCACCAAGGTGGCATCTCCTGCCGCTGTCGGCCGCTTCCTGTGGCGGCGTTTCGCCCGTATCTATCCACTGCACCTCGCCACGCTCGCCTTCTATGTCGCGATCGCACTAGCACTGCATTTCGGCATCGCGCGCGGCGAGAATCCTGCGCGCTATCCCTTTTCGGACATCCCGGCGCAACTTCTTCTCTTACATGCCATCGATGGCGCAAGGCTGACATTCAACTTTCCGAGCTGGTCGCTCTCGGCTGAGTTCTTCTGCTACGTGCTATTCCCGCTGATGGCGATCCTGGTAAGCCGGCGGAAGCCTTTTGTTCTGTTGCTGATTGCAGTGCCTTTCATTTCTAATACGCTGTTCACTGTCATAGCCGGCACGGAGCCGTGGCCGGACTGGATCAACAAAGGCGGCGCCCTCCGCGCTCTGCCGGCCTTCAATCTCGGCATCGCCTGCTATCTCTATCGCGATCGCATCACCGCGCTGCCTGCGCTTCCCGGCTTGCTCAGCGGATCGCTCGTCCTCTTCATCGCAATCGGTGCCTACCTGAACATCTTCGTAGCGCTGCTCATAGTCTATGCAATAGCATTGCTCGCCATCCATCACGACTGCATCCGTCAGACCACTCTGTTTTCGAAGCTCGGGTTCGAACGCTGGTCTGATCTCACTTACTCGTCTTACATGCTACATATTCCGGTCGCGACCCTCGTGCTGACCTTGGCCGCACGCTATCTTACTCCGGTCCTGCCTGGCGGTAAGCTCATCCTGCTGCCTGTGGCCGTCGTGGTCCTGGCCGCGCTTAGCGTGTTGTCACTGCGCCACTTCGAGACGCCGTTGCGGCGTGCGCTCAACGAGTTCTACGACCGGCAGTTCCGCACGCGTGGGGCTGCGGCGCCGCTTTCAGGGCAGACCTGACCGATGACCAGTATTGCACATGCAAACTCGGGAGCCGTGACCCAGCCGGCCTACACATCGGCCGTCACCCGCGACGGCGCGATCGACAGCATGCGCGGCATCGCGATTCTGATGGTGATCGGTATTCATGCCTTGCAACAGCCGCTCGACGCGTCCTGGAAGATCGCGCTTGATGCCTTGATGCGGCCCTGCGTGCCGATCTTCTTGTTCGCTTCAGGTTATCTCACCGGCCTATCCGGCCGCGTGCCCGTGATGAAACGGCTCGTTTCCACGGTAATCCCCTATACGATCGCCTTTGTCGCCGCCTATCTCTATATGGCTCTGATGAATCCGGCGATGGATCACCGCATCACCACGACGGTCGCCCGCTTCTCGCTGGCTTACGTCTTCGTCTACTATTACGTGTTCGTTTATATCGGTTGCACGCTGATGCTGTGGCTGGTGCTATGGGTCGCCACCCGCGTGCCCGAACAAGCGGAACAGCGGCTACAAGTCCTGCTGCTGATGACCATCATCCTCGGTCTCGTCATCGGCAGCTATCTCGATCCCGTTCTGGCGCGCTTCGGCTTCGGCGACGGCGTGATCGAGGAATTCCGTATGCGCGACATCCCCTTCTGGTTCGCTTTTGCGGCGCTCGGCATGTTGATTGCGCGAGCGTCAATCCGGGCGGCTCTGCTCGACATGATGCCGACCCTCGGCGTGGTCACGATCCTCGCTTATGCGATCTATACGGCGGTGCGCATGGCCGTGATCGGTGACGCAGCCGCCTATGATTCAACGGCTTTCTTCGGTTATGCCGCGGCCCTCAGCACGCTTATGCTCGCCTCACGCATCGACGTTCCTCTTCTCGCCACACTGGGCGCAAGCAGCTACTTCGTTTATCTTTGGCATATCTTCGTGATCATGGCGCTACGCGATCTGGGCGGGTTCCGCGCACTCGGGAGCGTCGCCGCGACATTGCTCATGTATATCATCGCCCTCGTTGTCACCGGAGCTGCGCTGCTGGCCTTGCGCCAGTGGGCACCGCCGCGCCTGCTGCGCTATCTCGGGGCGTAACACATGCTGCTGAAACGCACTATTCTCTATCTTCCTGCTCAGATCGTCGGCCCGCTATTCCAGCTGGTCGCAATGATCGTGTGGACCCATGTGGTCAACGAGCACACGTTGGGTGTGATCACGCTGATCACCGCAACGCATGAGCTATTGCAGATCGGCTTTCTGGCCTGGTGGTCGCAATATGCATTGCGATTCTTCGGACGTTATCAGGATAATGACGGGGCCGAACGATTCTATCGCACCGAGAATGTCGTCATCCTGCTCTCGTTGGTGCTGCAGAGCATCGCCGTGATCGTCGTGCTCTACATGGTGATCGCCGCCGACACCAGTCCGATGCTGCTTTGCGCTACCGTGGCCTATGTGATCAGCCGCTCACTCAACCTCTATATCGCCGAGCGTGCGCGCGTGCGCCATCAGATCGGCGTCTATTCGATCCAGCAGATCGTCGGCCCGGCCGCTGGTTTCCTGCTCGGCCTGCTGCTGATCAAACTGATCAGCCCGGCGCCCGAATGGCCCCTGCTCGGTTATGCCGCCGCTCAATTGTTCGCCGCGCTGATCGTTTTGCCCAGGATAGGCTACAGCCGCCGCTTTTGGCCGATCGACCGTGAGATCATCCGCCATGCCCTGAACTATGGCATTCCCCTGATTTTCGGCGGCGCGCTTGGCTGGGTCGGTCTGAACGCGTCACGTTTCGTCATCAATGACATGCTTGGTGTCGCTGCCGCCGGCCTGTTCGCGGTTGGCTATGGTCTTGGCCAGCGCGCCGCCGCCGTCGCCGCCATGCTGGTGACCGCCGCCGCTTTCCCGCTCGCCGTCAGAAGCATGGAGCAGAACGGCAGCCGCGCCGCGATGCGTCAGCTTTCGGACAATGGCGCCTTGCTGCTCGGCATTCTCGCTCCCAGCATCGCCGGCATCTTCCTGCTGCGCGCCGAGATCGTGCATCTTCTCATTGCCGCACCGTTTCAGGCCGTGACGCTGGCGGTGCTTCCGCTCTCGGCGCTGGCGGGGTCGATCCGCAATATCCGCGCCCATTTCGGCGATCAGGTCTTCCTACTTCACAGCAAGACACGCCTGATGGTCGTGGTCTCCGCCATTGATGCGACCGTGACCATCGTCGCCAGCCTGATCTGCATTCATCTGTGGGGACTGGTGGGCGCAGCCGCCGCGACGGTGATCTCGGCAGTCGCCGCCGCATTGGTCAGCTTCGCACTCGGCTTCACGCGCTTCGGCCTCACGCTCCCCTGGACTCATCTTGCCCGCATCGCCACCGCAACCTTTGCCATGGCGACGCTGCTCACGCGGCTACCCGAGGCGACATCATATGCAGCGCTCGCCGCCCATATTGCCACCGGTGCTGCACTCTATGTCGCTGTTCTCGCGATCCTGTATGGGCCGACGCTGCTGCGGATGGTCAAGCGTCAGCCCCGCTTTTCCTGAACTCAGCCGCGCTTGGAGTTCTCGAAGGCGCGGGCCATAGCAAACCATAACGGCTTTCTCTGCATGTTCTCGTCATAGGGCAGAGGCCGCGGCAGACGCTGGGTCAGCGGATCCTTCTGCAGCGCGATCCCCTTGTAGAACGAGTAATGATCCGACAGTTGCCACGTGATGACTGCCTTCACCGCGGGAACCTGCAAGACGGTATTGAGGAATTTCTCGCCGGTCTCGGCGATTGCCTTGTCCCGCGCAGCGACATCGTCGGGAAACGTGTCATCGCGCACATCGAACTCGGTGATGTAGATATCCACCTTCCGCTCCGCGAGCGCGTGCACGAATTCGAGGAAACGTTGTGGGTCGTGCGGATAGCGCGGCTGGAGATGGCCCTGGAGGCCGATCGCGTGCAACCGGACGCCTGCATGCTGCAACTCATCAACGAGACGGAGCATACCTGCGCGCGACGTGTGGCCGACATCGTCGTCTCGCTCGGTCTGCGCCTCATTGAGCACGAATTTCGTGGTCTTGTCGACCTGCCCGGCGCGCTCAAAGGCGCGGCGAATATAATCGGTCCCGAACGCATCGTACCACGGCCCGAGCCGGTAGCCCCCCGGCGCCTTGTGACCCGGCCAGAACGGCTCATTGACGATATCCCAGGAATGCAGCTTGCCTGCGTAACGCCCAACCACCTGGTCGATATAACTATCGAAGAATTTTCTACGTTCGTCGACGCTCATGGCCTTTATCCACTGCGGCACCCAGTCGTTCCAGATCAGACAGTGGCCCCTCATGGGAATTTTGTTGGCTGTACAAAACTGTAGCAAACGATCGCCGGCTTCGAAGCGCAACGCGCCCGCCTGTGGCGCAACAGTGCCCATCTTCAGTGCAACATCGGTCGTGATGATTCTGGTCTGACTCATGTAAAGTTCGCGATAGCCGACGTCTTTATCAATGACCGGCCCCGCAGCAGCACCGAACGTCAATCCATTTTTCGCCGCAATCGCCCCGAGGCTTCCGACCTGGCTCTGCGTTTGAGGAGCAGCGATCGCATCGCGATGCATAGCGACCGTCGCGCCGGCAAGAATCGCGAGCGACTTTCTCCTTGAGCATTCAAACATATTCACTCTCCATCGATTCCAAACGATGTCGCGCGCGTTCCGATATCACACGACCACATCGCCATCGTTGCGTCGCAATAGTTCGTTTTGATGTCCGTCACGTCGAGGAGAGTGTCTTTCGACTCTGTGTGCAGGCGCTGCTTCATCGATGAGCAGGTAGTGTGTGCATGCAAGCGTAACTCGACTACATCGTCATCAGGGGACACTGACATGGTCGACACACAGCCTACGCTAAAGGCCGATACTGCTAGAATGCAGACCTCCGAAAATCTCACCGTCGATGGTGTGACCGTCAATGTGTCGTCGCTGTCGGAGGCGATCACATCGATCGTCGATGCCGCCGAACAGGGTGAGAACTTCAGCGTCTGCACATTGAACCTCGATCATGTCGTTCAACTGCAGAAGAAACCCGATTTCCGCGCCGCTTATCGCCGCGCGCGTTTTGTGACCGCCGATGGCTTTCCGATCGTCGTTCTGAGCCGTCTGCTCGGAGTTCCCATCTCTCGCACGACCGGCGCCGATCTCGTGGAGCCGCTATGCGCCGCCGCGAGCCAGAAGGGTTTGCCGATCTTCCTGTTCGGTTCCGATACGCCCACACTGGAGAAATCCGCAACGGAGTTGAAGCGTCGCTATCCCGGGCTCGAAGTCGCGGGCTTTTTTGCCCCGGGCCGCAACTTCAGCGCTTATTCTGCCGAAGCCGACGAAGCGATCGAACGTATTCGCATGTCCGGCGCGAAGCTTTGCTTCCTCGCGCTCGGCGCTCCCAAACAGGAAGTTTTTGCCTCCCGTTGCCTCGACGAATTGAATGGCACCGGCTTCCTGTGCATCGGCGCATCGCTCGATTTCATCGCCGGCACCCAAGTCCGCGCACCGATGTTCGCCCAGAGGACCGGGCTTGAATGGGCTTGGCGGATGATCAACGATCCCGGTCGGCTGGCTCCGCGCTATGCGCGCTGCGCCGCTGCAGTACCGCGCCTGCTGGCGGGCACACTGCCTCAAATCCTCTCAGCCCGTACCCGCTTCCTCACTACGTCTCGCACAAGGAAAGCCGCATGACGTCCACGCTGACCCTAGGCCTGCGCGCCCGCAATGCTGCTCCCACCAGGCGTCGTTATCAGATTTGCCTGATCCACCCGTTCGATCCACGCGGGGAGAAGGTCGGCGGCCTCGAGACCTATATCCGCGACTTCATCACATTTCATCCGGCGGATACCGACCTCCTTTTCGTCGGTGTAGATTCCATCGGGGATCTCAAGCTCGGTGAGATACGTCGCCTCACCTTCCGCGGCCGCGATTTCGATTTTCTGCCGATTCTGCGCTACACCGACCAGCAGGCGCGCGAAGCCGCGAAGACGATTCGCTCCTCGTTGACGGGACAATTTTTTACTGCCCTGCTGCGCTATTTCATTCCGGTGTCACGGTTGATCCGCCAGCGTGGCTGCACGGTCGATCTGCGTCGCGTCGAATTCTCCTGGTTGCCGACACTGCTGCGGCGCCCCTATGTGCAGATGCTGCACGGCGAGGGTGCACCCAAATTGCAGATGGATTCGTTGCTGAAGAAGTATTCCTTCGTGCACAATCTCGGCGAACGCTTCGCCGTCTCCACCAGCGCGCATTTTCTTTGCGTCAATCCGTTCATTACCGAACGGCTGAAAAACTCGTACCCGACGCAGAAGGACAAGATCGATACACTTTGGACCTGGGTGAACACCGATATCTTCAAGCCACAGCCCTTCCCCGCCAGCACCGATCCGTTCCGCGTGATCTTTGCCGGGCGTCTCGATGAATTCAAGGATCCGCCGCTCATGTTCCGCACCATCGCGCGCCTGCGCGAGAAATTGCAGGAAAAACACAACGGCAAGCTCGAATTCCACTATATCGGCACGAGCGATCCACATCGCTTCCCGGAGTTCGCCGCCATCGAGGACATCACTGTGCGTCACGGTTTCAAGGATGCACTCGGCATGGCTTCAACATTGGCCAGCGCGCATGCGGGCATCCTGACATCCGAGTTCGAAGGCATGCCGCGTTGCGTGCTCGAAACGCTTGCTGTCGGGCGCCCCACCGTCGCCGTTCATCTGCCGCAACTGGAATCCGTAATTCATGACGGAAAAAGCGGCTATCTGATCCCCCGCGGTCGCTCCCGCGACGAGATGGTGGAAGCGCTGACCAATCGTTTCGTCGATATTCGCGACGCCATCGATGCCGGCTCGCTCGATCCGCTGGATGTGGCCGGTGCCATCGCGAACTTCACGCCAGCAACACAGCTGGCACGTGTCTACACGTATCATCAGAGAATCCAGGATGCCCGTGGGCTGACACCATCGCCAGCGCACTGAAGTTCGGGACGGTAAGCGTGAACATCCTGTTGCTCTCCAGCGAATACGCCCCGATGCGTGGCGGCATCGGCACCTATGCACGGGAGATCGCTGTCGCGGCAACTCAACTCGGCGCCAGGGTCACAATGGTTGCGCCGAACTATGGCAAGGATACATCGGAGGCCGATCGCGCATCGCCCTTCCCCGTCCACCGCTTCAACGGCGGGCTCCATTCGGCGCGCGATCTGCCTGCCAAGGTCCTTCTGACGCGCAGCCACGTCGGCGCTGCGCCTTTCGATGTGGTGCATGCCGCCGACTGGCCGTTCTTCATTCCCGTCGCGCTCGCTCGTAGCCGGACGCCGGCACGCTTGCTGATGACCGTACACGGCACCGAGATCAACGAAACACAGACAGCCTCCAAGCGCCTTGCGATTCGCTTCAGCGGCGCATTCGGTCCACGGACCGAGATCGCCGCCAACAGCCGCTTTACCCGCGATCTGTTTCGCACGAAATTCGATATCGATGAGCGCCGTATTCACGCGATCCGTCTCGGCGTGTCGGCTTTCTGGTCCGGCGGCGCTCGCAACGATCGAGCTGCCGTACGCGCCCGCCACGAGATCGGGCCAGATCGCATCGTGATGGTCACGGTCGCGCGAATCACGCGCCGCAAGGGCCACCATCTCACCTTGGAGGCATTGGCGCGACTTCCCGCCGAACTGCGTCAGCGCATCACCTGGTTGATCGTTGGACCCGAGGGCGAGGCTCAGTATGTGAACGAGCTACGAAGCCTGATCAACACCTCTCAATGCGACGTGCGTCTGCTCGGCGCAATATCCGACGAGGAAATCCGGGATCTCTATGGCGCAGCGGATTTCTTCTGCCTGACCGGATTGCCTGAATCCTCCGGCCGTGTCGAAGGCTTCGGTCTGGTCTATCTCGAAGCCGGAGCCAGTGGCTTGCCCAGCATTGCCAGCGATATCGGCGGCGTACCTGATGCGGTTCTTGCCGGCGAGTCCGGCCTGCTGGCGCAACCACAAGCCGAGATGGTCGCCAGTCTGATTCAGCAGATTGCCGAAAACAGCGATCTGCGTGTCCGCCTCGCCGCTGGCGCCCGCGCACATGCACGCGATCTGTCATGGGAGCGTTGCGCCGCCGAAACCTATCGCCTGCCCCGCCCGCAAGCCGCATCCCCCCTCGAGGCGCTGTCGGCATGAGGACACTCGGTGTTACTCTCCTTCTGTTGACCATCTCGACAATCGCGCAGGCGAGCAGCTGCAACAAAAGTCGCGAATATCTGCTTGGCGGCCTCGCCGGCGATTTGCAGATGACTCCGCAGACCTACGACTCGTTGTTCAAGGTGTGCGAGATCACGGCGCTGATGCCTAATGTGCAGGACGCTTTCATCCTGAAGGATGGCGGCATCGGCGTTATTCCGAAGCAGGACACCATCCCAGCCACTGCCGCCACGCTGTCGCGCTTTTGCGACGCCAATCCCCGCGCCACGCTTCGCTTCATCTCTAAGAAGGATCTGACACTGGCGAAATCGACGTCTCAGATCGTCGGCCTGTCATCGACCGGCATAACGTCCTGCAAGAAGATCAAGGGTCTGATGTAAAAGTCTGCAGGTCCCGACAACCTGCTATCAGACGATCAGTACATCATGCGAAGTCAGCGGGGCTGTCATATCTTTCAGCGTGATCGACACATCATGGCCGAGATCGATCACCGTATCATTGCCGACTACATGGGTGACCGGTTGCGATAACTCCTTGGCGATCGAGAACGCGATCTGGATGACGTCGTGATCGACACTCTGCCCGGCATGGAAGTTGTTGATCACATCGTGGCCGGCAGCCTCCTTGAACACAAATGTATCGCCACCGGCGCTGGTCATGATGTCATTGCCGCCGGTTGAGGCCAGTGTGACACCGGCTTTGTAGGCTGTTACCGTGTACGAGCCGTCCTCGTTGTCGAACACCGTGGCAAGATGCTGGCCTGTAGCGTCGAACATGTCATGCCTGGCAACGTGGGCCTGATTGGCGATATCGGATGGATCGACGCTTTTACTGCCGTCCACATTGCGGGCGATGACGCTAGCGAGATGCCCACCCGCCGCCAAGCTCGATTGCACGTAAGAACCATCAGCCTGGATCACAGTCTGATTCTTCAGTTGGCCGGCATCGTTGTATTGCGCCAGCGTCTTGACGCCGGCATCATCGATCTGTTTCAGCGCCATCGATCCGTCATCGCGAAACTGCTCGATGAGCACGCTCTTGCCGGCAGCATCCCGCACCACATGCTCGGTCGTATAGGTCTTGCCGGCAATATCATAGGTCATGGTATCGCGCCTGCCGTCGGCACTCCGGATGGTTTGACTGGAAATGCCGCCGTCAAGCTTGTATGCGGTCTGCACGAAAGAGCCGTCGCTCCTGCCCACCGTCTGCTGCGACAAATGACCTGCTCCATCATACTGATTGAAAGTCCTGGTTCCAGCTGCATCCACCGTTTGTCTGAAGGCAAGCGTGCCATCGTCATGAAGACCTTCGATCATGACACTTCTGCCGGAGTCGTCCGTGACCGTGTGGCGTGACGTGTAATCTTGCCCGGTGATACCGTAGTCGCGGATGTCGCGGGTACCATCGGCATCGCGAAGTGTGGTGCTGGCCTGGAATCCAGCGGCATCGAAGACGAAGTGTTGGAACGATCTATCGACAAAACTGTTCAGCAGGCTCGTCAGGTGGCTATCATCATACTCGCTGCGCGACACTGATCCGTCACCATTCACGACTTGACGGAAGACAAGGTCGTTGTCGCCATGAAAGCGATCGACGAGCGTCGTCTTGCCGCCGGCGCCGATCACGCTATGTTCCGACGTATAGCTTTGTCCGACGATGTCACGGATATAGACATCGCGAGTTCCGTCTGCGTTGCGGATGGTTTCGCTGGTAACAGCTGCACCATTGGCGATCGACGCCTGATACGCGCTCCCCTTTGCGAGGACCGAGAGGCCAGTCATGAGTCCGGGCGTACTTATGGTTGCATCCGCGAATTTCAGGTGCTCCACATTTGTAATGCGGTCGGTGCCATCGCGCGCCGCGACTCCATCCGTGACCACGAGCCGGCCGTCGACGAAAGAGATCGTATAGTCCGCCACCTTTCCGGAAAATACCGCCGTATCGATGCCCTCACCGCCATCGATCACATCGTTGCCGATGCCGCCGGTGATGATGTCGTTTCCGTCGCCGCCATAGATGACATCGTTGTCGCTATTGGCCCCAAAAAACCAGTCCTGATGTGCGGTCGCATCCAGATGGATGCTGCGGACATAGAGATCGAACGATCCCGGTGCGCTGGCATTGATCACCTCGCTCGGCGTCACCGAGACGCCGTTGATGACGATGTCCTTGAAATGCAAAGCGCGGCCCGGCGCCGAATTGACCAGCTCGATGCCTAGACTGGCAAGCTGATCGGGATTGGCAAAGGTCAACGTATAGGTCGTGTATCCGGCCGGATCGGTCGCCGGCTTGAATTCGAGCGGCGCCGAAACCGGCTGACCGTTGACCAGCACCTGCGCCTGTGCGTTGCCCCCCGCAGCGGCGGTACCATAACCGGTCAACGTGACTGTGGTCGTCGTCAGCTTGCCCTGGGCCGATGGGCCACCTACGATTACGTCGTCACCATCGCCGCCACGGATCACATCATTGCCGAGTCCGGCATTGATTGTGTGATTGCCGCGACCGAGATCGATCACATCATCGATGGCCGATCCGGTAACGGTGAGATCGAGCGATGCACCGTTGCCGTGAAAGTATTGTGAGACGATCGCCTCGGCCGGCTTACCCATGGGCGAATAGCCGATGTCGTTGTATTTGCCGCTCAGATCCCACTGCCAAAGTTCGACACCCTTCATCCAGCTGCCGCCATGAGCACTCCAGACCTGGAAGAAGGCGTTATAGGCATCGGCCTGTTCCGCAACATCGGCCGGCGCATCTGCGGTCCAGGAACCCGGCTGCATCGCCGTGCCATCCATGCTACGAAAGCCGGCTTCGGTCATCAGCACCTGTTTGCCATAGGTCTTCGACAGCGAAGCCAGAAAATCCACCGGCGACTTGTAGTCGAACGCCGCCACATAATACGGATTGTACGGCACCTCGGTCCAGGCATGGACCATCTCCTGCACGGTTGGCGTCGTGCTCGAGGTCAAGGGCGGATAGGTGTTGACACCGATGATGTCGAGCTGATCCCAGAAGCTGACATGCACTGCTTCATCGGTTGCAGCCGAGTAGGTCAGTTCTCCGTGATAGACCTGACGCACCGACGAGATGATGTCCGTCCAGTATGCGCGATAACTGTTCCCCGTCAGACTGCTCATCTCATTGCCGATGACGAATGTATCGACTCCCCCCTGTTGCGCGATTTCCGCGAGATGCACGATCTCCGCCTTGTAGGAAGCAAAGAACGCGCTGATATCGGTCGGCGAAAGGTTCATGGAACCGGCCCCGTCGAGTGGCGAAATCGCAGCCTTGAACATGACCGACAGACCCGCGGCATCCGCAGCCTTGAATCCTGCAAGCAGGCTCTCGTCGCTCTCGGTCTTGCCGGGATGCGCGAATACGTCACTGGTGGACTTGTTCGTCGTCCAGATGCGTGTCGTGAGGCTCACCGAATTGGAACCGAGCGCTGCAATCTGTTGAAACGACTGCGTTGCCGACGCGCTGGCGAATTGTCCGTTCCACTCCGATAATGCGCCGAAGCCCTGTACTTCAAAAAGAGCTGCCACTGAATGACCTCCGCTGTTGGCGGAGGCTTAGCGCAATCCCTTAACAGCGATCTTAAGAGACCCATCCAAACTTTTACGAAAGCAAAAGCTCAAATGGCGACCATCAAGCCGCGTCGTTGTATGTTCTCGACAATAACGGATCGCATCATTTCCGCGAGGAACAGCGCGCCATACGATCGCGCAGATCCCCCATTCAGAATCCGACGGCGCGCTTTCCCTTTGTCTGAAGCATCTGCCGCGCTTCATCAGGCGTTGCGATTTCCAGCGACAGGTGCTCGAGGATCCCGCGAATCTTTGCGACCTGAGCGGCGTTCGACATCGCAAGTTCCCCGCGACCGAGATAGAGATTGTCTTCCAGGCCAACGCGTACGTTGCCGCCGAGAATTGCCGACATGGTGACCAGCGGGAACTGATGGCGCCCTGCGCCAAGCACCGAGAGATAATAATCGTTACCGAACAGCCGGTCGGCGGTTGCCTTCATATGCATAAGGTTTTCCGGATCGGCTCCGATGCCGCCAAGAATGCCGAAAATGCACTGGACGAAGAAAGGCGGCTTTACCAATCCGCGACCGACGAAATGCGCGAGATTGTAGAGATGGCCGACGTCATAGCATTCGAATTCGAACCGTGTGCCGTGATCGCCGAGTTCCCGCATGCCCCGCTCGATCTGAGCGAAGGTGTTCGACAGGATGAAATCGGTCGTGCCCTCGAGATATGGACGCTCCCAGTCGTGCTGGAATTCCTTGAAACGGCTCGCCGCTCCCGAAATGTTGAAATTGAACGAGCCCATATTCATGGAGGCTATTTCCGGCTTGGCCCAATTCGCCGCGGCAAGGCGCTCGTCCATGGTCATGCCGAGACCGGCGCCAGTCGTGATGTTGACGATACCGTCGCAACGATCGCGGATCTCCGGCAGGAATTTTGCGTAGATATTCCTGTCCTGCGTCGGTCGTCCCGTTTCCGGTACGCGCGCATGCAAATGCACGATCGCGGCCCCCGCCTCCACCGCCCCGACCGCCTGATCTGCGATCTGCTGCGGCGTCACCGGCAGATGCGGCGACATCGAAGGCGTGTGGATCGAACCGGTGATGGCGCAGCTGATAATGACCTTGTTGTTTCGCCGCATGACGTGTCCTCATCCATTCTTCTGCTTGATGAGCGCTATCAGCGCGGCATCGCGCTGCTTGACGAGATCGGTCCGCGAGCGGCCGGCCGCCTCCTGCTTCACGCCGTCAATCAACGCCGCGTTGACTTCAGGCCCGAGCTGCGGCGTACCGAGATCGCGCCACCAGTCTTCCATCGCCGGGCCAATGTGATCGAGAAAATGTTTCATGCCACCCTCGCCGCCGGCGAGATTGAAGATCATATGTGGTCCCATGATCGCCCAGCGTAGCCCCGGTCCTTGCACGATCGCCGTATCGACATCCTCGACACTTGCAATGCCGCTCGCTACCGCGTGCACGGCTTCGCGCCACAGCGCGGCCTGAAGGCGATTGGCGAGATGACCGGGCACCTCCTTGTTAAGCCGGATCGGCGCCTTGCCGGCGCAACGATAGAAAGCCTCGAGCCAGACCAGCACGTCCGACGACGTCTTCCTGCCACCGACGACCTCCACCAGCGGCACGAGATGCGGCGGATTGAAGGGATGACCGACGGCAAAGCGCTCGGGCGACCTGAGCCCTTCCTGCAATTCACTCATGACGAGGCCGGACGTACTCGACGCCACGATGACATCCGGGTTCAGCCTCGCTTCGAGGTCAGCATAAAGCTGCCGCTTGATCTCGGCGCGCTCGGGCCCGCTCTCCTGCACGAAGTCCGCATCGCGCACGGCCTCTGCCAGATCGGTGGAGAAGCGCCATGGCTTCGGGGCCGTGTCGCCGATAACGCCGAGCGCGGCCAGGCCTCGCCAGGCATCGGCGATCAGATCGCGCGTCGCCGCTTCGGCGGACGGCTGCGGATCGTAGATCGTGACATCGTAGCCATGAGCCAGGAACAGCGCGGCCCAGCTGGCGCCAATGGTGCCCGACCCAACCACTGCAATGCGACGAACGGCATCCGGTGCAATCAACGGCATGTGTGCTTGATCTCTGCGTGAGCGTTTCCCTGCTCCGCAGTTTGGCAACTCATTGCGCGACGGGCAATTGCATTCAGCGCCGCCTTGGCCATACCATACGGGTCAGCGCTACCGGCACTGGATTAGTTGTCGACGCAGGCCGCATGCAGCTTGGTTATACGTTCTGTCGAGACCGGAAAGCGTGCCAGCTTCCCGGCTGGTCGCGTCGGCCGCAGCACGAGATCGCCGCCACAATTCGGGCAGCAACCGCCAAGCCGCATATCCGCACAATCGGCGCAAAATGTACACTCGAAGGTGCAGATTCGCGCCTGCGGATCGCCATTGGGAAGATCGCGATCGCAGCATTCGCAATTCGGTCTAATCGCAAGCACCATGACTTCCTCCGTAATGGCAGACAAAACGCGTTACGAACCCTGCCCGTTTCCTTGAGCACTTCGTTCGCGGCCTTGAACACATCAAGGCGGGCGGGAATGCCGCAATAGGCCATGGCGTTCAGCAAGCCCTTCCTCGATTTCCTCGATGCTCACGCCTACCACCATGCCTGTCGCGCGCATACAGAGGACATATAGCTCAGAGATGCACTCAAACACACGCGAGACCACTTGCAGCCGGGATCATTCCCGGCTAATTGCACAGGTCTACGCTCCCTTCGTCTAGCGGTTAGGACGCGGCCCTCTCAAGGCTGAAACAGGGGTTCGATTCCCCTAGGGAGCGCCAGCAAAATCAAAAACTTAGCTGAATTCGATCAAAGCCGCCGGATAAGCGTTCCGCGGGCGGCGGTGAGCGCTTCAAACATGTTCCCGCTTAGACACAGGCGCCCTTGATCCTGGCGCTTCTTACAATCTTTGATTGCATTTCACGCACTCCCTAATACCCCATCAACGATGCATGATCTGTTTGAGAAATGCGCGCGTGCGATCCCGCTTCGGATTCGAGAAAAACGCATCTGGTGTTCCTTCTTCGAGGATCTGCCCGACATCAATGAAAACGACACGGTCGGCGACCGAACGAGCGAAGCCCATCTCGTGGGTGACGCAGACCATGGTCATTCCTTCGCGGGCCAAATCAACCATGACGTCGAGGACTTCCTGGATCATTTCAGGATCGAGTGCCGAGGTGGGCTCATCGAACAGCATGACCTGCGGCTTCATGCATAGTGCCCGCGCGATGGCGACGCGCTGCTGCTGACCACCGGAAAGCTGGTTCGGATATTTGTCGGCGTGTTCCGAGATGCGCACACGTTGCAGGAAATAGCGTGCCGTCTCCTCGGCCTCCTGTTTTGCGATACCGCGGATTTTTCGGGGCGCGATGGTGAGATTCTGCAAGACCGTCAGGTGCGGAAACAGATTGAACTGCTGGAACACCATACCGACATCGCGGCGCACCGTATCGACATTGCGGGTCGAGTGATCGAGTTCGACGCCGTTGACGATGATGCGGCCGTTGCGATGTTCTTCCAGCCGGTTGATGCAGCGGATCATGGTGGATTTTCCGGAGCCCGAAGGACCGCAGATAACCACGCGTTCGCCGCGCGCCACCGTGAAGTTGATTTCCTTGAGCACCTGGACGTCACCATACCATTTGGTGACACCAGACATCTGGATGATCGGTGCAGCGGAATCCGTGGGTGACTGCATTGTGCTGTTCTCCAATCCACCGGTCATGACGCCATCCACCCGCCATCGACGAGAATGTTCTCGCCGGTGATGAACGTTGCCTCGTCTGAAGCGAGGAATAGCGCGGCGTTGGCGACATCGTCCGGACGCCCTAGCCGCGGCATCGGCGTGCGGGCTGTCGAATAGTCCATCCAACGCGGCTCCGCGGCGCGGCCGGGCTTGCCGGTGATGATCTTGCCGGGCGCAACTGCGTTGCAGATGATATGATCCGCAGCATAATCCGCTGCGATCTGCCGGGTCATGTAGACCACGCCGGACTTCGAAGTGCCGTAGGCAACGTCCTCCGGGCAGGCGATCATTCCGTGCTGGGAGGAAATATTCACGATGCGCCCGCGCGCTTCGTTGCGGATGTCCTGGGTTAGCATCTGCCGCACGGCGGCGCGGGACATCAGGAATACGCCGGTGAGATTGACCGCGAGCGTCCGGTCCCATTCGGCAAGGCTGGGTATCGGTCAGCCGTTTGCCAGTACCGATAGCGGCGTCGTTGACGAGCACATCGAGCCGGCCGAACCGACTGACGGCCTGTGCCACGGCATGTGCTGCATCCGCCTCGGAGGCGACATCAATCTGGATGAAATCGACCTCATGGCCTTCGCCGCGCAATAGCTCGATGGTCGGAATGCCACCCTCGCGCACATCAATGGTTTGATCGGCGAGCAGCAGTTTTGCCCCCTCGACGGCGAAGCGCCGGGCGATGGCGCGGCCGATACCCGACGATGCGCCCGTAATCAGGATCGATTTTCCAGCGAGACGTCCGCTCATGCCGCAGCCCCGTCGTTATGCATCCAGGCAAGATAGTCGTGCGCCGCTTGATCTAGGCCAAAGCGCGGCTGCCAGGCTGTGTCTGCTGCGAGACGGGCGACGTTCAGGGCCGCCCGATCCTTTGAAAGTCCGTACACGATGTTGCCCCCGGCCTCCGATGCGGCCAACCGCCAGCGGAGATCGGGAAAGTGCTGCGCCATGACGGCGCACCACTGCGGCAGATCGGTAATGCCCCCGCCGCTCACGTGATAGATGCGATGGGCGAGATCACCGGACTGGCTGACGGCGACGATCCCGCAGGCGGCGTCGCGCGAGTAGATCCAGTCGCTGGCCATGGTGCGAGGCAGCACGATCTCGCGGCCTACGCGGGCGAGCGCCACGATCTGGTGATGCGGGCTAAGCGCATCGCGCACGCCGGTGCGAAGCTCCCACGGACCGAAGACCGGGCCGAGGCGGATCACGCGAACATCGAGCTTGTGCAGATCGGCAACACGCAACGCCGCCTGTTCCGATGCGAGTTTAGTGATTCCGTAAAGCGCAGCCGGCGCAGGCGGCGACAGATCTTCCTCGAACAGGCCCGAAGGCGCCGGCTGAGAGAATCCATAGACGGCCACCGAGCTGAGCACGGTGACCCGTGTAACCGTGCGTTGCCGGATGATGCGCTCGAGTAGATTGACAGTACCTCCGATATTCACATCGACGATCTGCCGCGCGGCGTCGTGTTCGCGCTGGGCATTGGGCGTCATGGCTGCGGTATGAATCACACGGTCGATGCGGGCGCTGGCGAGGGCGCGATCAATATCGTCAGCATTGCGGACGTCGCCGGTGATCAACATGGCGCCGGCGAGTTCTGGACGCGCCAGCATATCCTGGCTCGGAGCCGTGAGATCGAAAAGGATAACCTGCTCCCCCTCGGCAATCAGCCGCTCGGCGATGGCGAGGCCGATGAAGCCGCTCCCGCCGGTGATCAAGGTGGTCATGTCAGCGGGCCTTCAATGCTTGCCGTTCCAGCCGCGCAACCCAGCGTGCGAACGGATACAGGATGACGAAGAAGATGATGGCCGCCGCCATCAGAGGAGTGGGATTATAGGTTTGCTCCTGTGCCACGCGCGCGGAGCGCAGCAATTCCGGCAGTGCGACGAGAGCGGCGATCGGCGTCGCCTTGACGAGTTCGAGCGAGTTGCTGGCCAGCGGCGCCAGCACGTTGCGGATCGCCTGCGGCAGCACGATGTAGAACACCACGTGCATCGGCTTGAAGCCGAGCGCACGGGCAGCTTCGGTCTGCCCTGAAGGGACGGACAGGATGCCGGCGCGGAAAATCTCGCCGAAATACCCGGAATTGTTGAGCACGATGGCGAGCACGGCGGCGGTGAAGCCGCCCAGCGTCAGGCCGAGAAACGGCATGCCGTAGAAGATCAGGATCAGCAGTACGACCACCGGGAATGACCTGAACAGGTCGATATAGATCAGCAGCCCGATATTGATCCATCTGTTCCGGAAGCTGTAGAGCACAGCAATAGCAAGACCGGCGAGAATGCCGAGCGGGAGCGCCACCACCGCCAGCCAGATCGTATAGATCAAGCCCTGCAGCAACAGCGGATAGACCCGCAGCAGCGATTCCCAATTGGCAAAATTGTCGAGAAAATCCTGCATACGATCAGCTCACCGTCCCGTGCTGGTGCGATATTCGATCCACCGGCTGGCAATCACCAGCGGCAGGAAGAAGGTGAGATAGAAGGCGGCAGCCAGCGTCAGCGGCGAAGGATTGGCCACGACAGCCATGACACTCTGCGCCTGTCCCAGCGTTTCCGGTAGCGAGACGGCAGTGCCCAGCGCGGTGCCCTTGCTGATTGAGATGGCGCGGTTGGTCAGCAGCGGCACGGCGAGACGGACGGCCTGCGGCAGGACAATAGTAATCAATGTCCGCAGCCGGCTGAAACCGAGGGCAGCGGCCGCGTCCCATTGCCCGCGCGGTAGCGCCATGATCGCGGACCAGAAAATTTCCGTGCTGAAGGCCGACAGCACCATGCCGAGCGCCAGCACCGTCGTCGCGAAGGGCGACAGCGCCGGACCGAGATAAGGCAGGCCGAAATAAATGAAGACGATCACAACGAGCTGCGGCAGCGTGCGCAGCACGTCCACATAAGCAGTGATCACGAGATTGATCGGACGCAGATTCGCACAACGCAAGAGCGCCAGCGACAGGCCGAATAGGACGCCGAACGCGATGATCAGCAGCGAGACGATGACCGTCGTGCGGAAGCCTGCCAGCACCTGGGGGAATGCGGCGGCCATGACCTGGGCATTGAAGTAGTATTCGACGATCCGGTCCATCGGGTCTCCGAAGGAGAACCGGATCGGCGCGGTGCCGATCCAGTTCTGGCAATTATTTCATCAAAGCGAGCGGATTACTTGCACTTCGGAACATGCGACGTCGGCTCGAAGCCCTTGAAGCCGGGAGGGCCATAGCCGAAATACACGGTGTCGATAGCCGAGCCGGCGTCGGGCGCGGCGCCGTACCACTTCTCGTGCAGCTTGCGCAGGCGTCCATCGAGCTTCATGCATTCGATCACCTCTTCGACCTTGTTGCGATATTCGCTGTCTTCGAGGCGGAACGCATAGGCGAAGTTGCGGCCGTTGAAATCCTTGAAGCCGACCTTGATCGCCTTATTCTGGCTGGCGGCATAGACCGTCGTGGGGATTTCGTTGAGCGCGGTGAAGGCGCGGCGTGTCAGCACGGCCTGCACGGTGTCCGGAAAGACGTCATAGCGTTGTACTTCGAAACCGTATTTCTCCGCATTGGCGGTAGCCCAGGTGTCGGAAATGGTGCCACGATTGACGGCCACGGCCTTGCCCTTGAGGTCGTCAAACCCCTTCATCTCGTCAGCGGCGCGGATGATGAAGCCGTTGCCGGTAGAGAACAGCGGTTCAGTAAAAAGCATGCGTTCCGAACGCTCGGCCGTAAGGTTCAGCGGGTTGACGAGAAATTCCGCGCGCTTGGCGAAAAGCGCCGCGAACAGGCCGGAAAAGTTGATATCGACGATCTCGACTTTCGGACGGCCAAGGTCGTTGCCGATCTCGTTGATCAGGTCCGCGCCAAAACCTTCAGGCCCGTTGGGACCGCGCACCATCCACGGCGCCACGCCGAAGTCCGATGCGACCACCATGGGTTTGTCGGAGGGATGATCGGCCTCCTGCGCGTCGGCAATGCCGCCAGCGATCGCGGTCGTCGAGAGCATCAGCGCGAACAGCCAATGGGTGAGTCTGATGGTCATGGATGCGTCCTTGTGCGGATGTTGCGGAGGTCAGAGCTTGGGCGGATGGGCGGCCTGCCAGTGACGGGCGATATCACCGCGCCGGCAGACCCAGACGTCGGCATGCTTGGCGACATGATCGAGGAAGCGCTGCAGGCCTGCAGCGCGGCCGGGATGACCGATGATCCGCGTATGCAAGCCAACCGACATCATCTTTGGCGCAGTGGCGCCTTCGGCGTAAAGCAGATCGAAGGCGTCGCGCAGATAGACGAAGAAGTCGTCGGCCGTTGCCATGGCGCCGCGGCTGAACTTGGCATCGTTGTTGGCGAGGCCGTAAGGCACAACCAGATGCGGCTTACCGAGCACCGTGGTCCAGTAAGGCAGCTCGTCGTTATAGGCGTCGGAATCGTAGAGGAAGCCGCCTTCCTCCACCACTAGCCGGCGCGTATTGACGCTCGGCCCGTAGCGGCAATACCAACCGAGCGGACGCGCGCCGATGGTGCGCGTGAGACTCTCGACGGCCTTGCGTATACGCTCGCGTTCCTCCCCCTCCGTCAGCAGCGGGTGCCGCTCCCAGCGCCAGCCGTGGGCGCAGACGTCATAGCCATGCTCGCGAATGGCGGCACAGGCCTCGTCATTGCGCTCCAGCGCCAGCGCGCAGCCCATGACGGTGGCGATCATGTTGCGCTCAGACAGCATGCGCAGCACGCGCCAAAAGCCGATGCGGCTGCCATATTCGAACATGGATTCTGCGGCAAGGTCGCGCCCCTCGAAGCCGCCGCCCCCGCCTTCGGTGAGCGCAGCTTCGGTGAATCCGTCGCCATCGGCGAAGGATGGTTCGGAACCTTCCTCGTAATTGATGCAGAAATTCAGCGCGATCCGAGCTCCGCCTGGCCATTGCGGATGCGGCGGGGTGCGGCCGTAGCCGACGAAGTCGCGGGCGAGATGATCATCGTGCGGCACGATCGCGTCTCCCTATGCACTCTGTGGCATTATGGCATGAATGCCGGCTGCGATATCGACGAACACGTCATCGTCGTTCCTGCCGGTCATCCCCATGGCGACGGCGAATTCCATTTTCTCGCCGAGTACGGTCGAAGGGTGATGCCAGACATTGCGTGCGAATGTGACGCTCTGATGCGGTCCGGCGATGAAACAGCGCAGGGTGGCAAGATCAGGCTGCCCGTCGGGAGCGGTACCGCATACGATCGCCAGATAGTCGCTGCTTCCGAGCGGCACGAAGGTCTGGGCGGAATAGGGATGTCGCTCCAGCGTGACGATCGGCAGCGGCAGGCTGCCGATCTTGGCCGCGCCGCTGATCCAGAATGAAAAGGTCGCGGCGTCCGCCGCGCGGTCGTCCGATGTCGGCAGGTAGCGCCGACGCATGTCGATCGGCCGCTCGGCGACATCACCAAAAGCGGCGAAGGCGGCCGGGCTGAGCGGCTCGGCTTCGATAGCTCTGGAGGCATTCTGGGCGGGCGACATTCAGGCGGCACATCTGCTCTGTAGGCCGCTGGGACAGCGACGATATTCCAATGGTATACCAATCAAGCGTGATCGCCTCGCGTCGTCAAGGCGCGATGCGGCGGCGGCTGCGTGAATTTTGGACGCTATCCGGTAGAATTGCAGGCAGTTGCAGAAAATTCAGACAGGCCGGTCATGCGGCCTAGGCGTGCGGCTCGGGCAGAAAGATGCCGAACCGTTCCAACAGCCCCTGCCGCACGTTGGTCAAATGCACGATCATCGCCTGACGGGCAGCTGCGGCGTCGCGATCGATGATGGCGTCGATGATCGCCAGATGCTCGCGGGTGGCAGGAAGCAGCCGGCCGGGGTGGCGCTCCACATTACACATGCGGATCTTCTGTCGAACCTCGCCGATTAGTTTTTCCAGCGAGCGATTGCCGCAATGCCGGGCGATCTGGTCGTGAATTTCATCGTCAAGGGACCAGTGCATATCCTTCGAAGTCGTCGAGGCGGCGATGATGTCTTCGAGCCTGGCTCTGATGGGCGCAAGGATATCGAGCGCAATACGCGTCGATGAAATGAACGTCGCCTCGCCCTCCAGCACCATGCGAAGATGAACGAGTTCGAGCAGTTCGCCCATTTCGATAGTACGGACCACCACGGCACCATTGGACAGTTGCTCCAACTTGCCCTCGCCGAGTAATCGGCTAATTCCGGCTCGTAACGGCGTGCGCGAGACCTTCAACCGAAGCGCAAGCCGGCGTTCCTCGATCACTTCGCCCGGCTTGAGCTGCCGCGACTCGATCAGGTCGTGCAGCCGCGCGTAGGTGGCGTCCGTTACATTGCCATTCGGGCGTGCCGCCCGCTTGCGGGTAGGTGTTTTTGCTCTTTTGGCACCGGGCACGGGATTGCTTTCGGCGATCGAGGAGAGGTTAGTGACGAACGGGTACACTTCCCTCAACGCACGGCGAAGTCAAACCAGCAATCTCGAAACGTCATGGTCGATGGTTGCTGTCGAAGACGATGATCGACGTGCAGTTCCGCTGGCCCGGCGAGCGGACGTATATCACGCTCCCGACGCTACTGCCCTGCTGCGCGGAGCGAAGCCATCGCGCTGAAAGAAGGCGACGCGGTCCATATCGAGCTCGACACCGATGCCTGGGGCTGTCGGAACTTCGAGCGTGAAGTCGCTATAGCGTAGCGGTGTGGCCAGGATTTCCTCCGTCAGGAGAAGCGGTCCGAACAATTCGGTCCCCCACGCCAGTTTGGGAAGCGCCGAGAAAACCTGTGCCGATGCGGCCGTCCCAACGCCCCCTTCGAGCATCGTTCCGCCGTAGAGGCCGATACCGGCAGCTTCGCCGATGGCCGCCATCTTGACCGCGTCATAGAGGCCACCAGCCTGGTTGATCTTCAGCGCAAACACGTCCGCTGCGCCTCGGGCGGCAAGGTCGAACGCGTCCCTGACACCATGCAGGGCTTCGTCAGCCATGATGGCCACGGCAAAGCGTCCGCTGAGGCGTGCTTGAGCGCCGCGGTCATCGCGCGAAAGCGGCTGCTCGATCAGATCCACACCGGCGGCTTCCAGTGCCGGAATCCCATGCCGGGCATCGACTTCGCTCCACGCCTGGTTCACGTCAACCCGCACGCTGGCGCGATCGCCAAGCGATCGCTTGATCGCCGCGACATGCGCCACATCGTCCTTCACCGAACGCAGGCCGATTTTGAGCTTGAAAATATTATGCCGACGCGCATCGAGCATACGTTCGGCCTCTTCGATGTCGCGCGTCGTATCCCCGCTCGCCAGCGTCCAGGCAACAGCCAGTTTCCGGTGCTGTCGCCCACCCAGCAGTTCGGAGACAGGCAAGCCGAGACGTTTGCCGAGGGCATCGAGCAACGCCGTTTCCACGGCGCAGGTGGCAAACCGATTACCCTTCACACGTTGCTTCACTTGCCCCATCAGCGCTGCGACACGCGACGCATCGGCCCCGACGATCGCCGGCGCGATATATGTATCAATGGCAAGTTTGATACCTTCGGGGCTCTCTTCGCCATAGCTGAGGCCACCGATCGTCGTCCCTTCGCCGATCCCGATCGTGCCGTCCGAGCAACGGATCATGACCAGAACCAGGGTCTGGCTGTTCATCGTGTGCATCGACAGCTTATGCGGACGGATCGTCGGGACATCGACCAAGATCGTTTCGACGGTATCGACCCGGACTTCGATTGGCGCGTCCATGAGCACATCCTATTGTTGTCCGGTCGCCGGACCGCAGGAAGATTCCTGCGATCCGCCTTGCCGCGACGTATACGGCTTACTTCTTGATGAGCGGGCAGCGCGAAGCCGACAACGGCTGGAATGCGTCGTCACCGCTGACAGTCGCCAGCAGCTTGTAATCATCCCAGCGCGCCTTTGACTCCGACGGCTTCTTCACTTCGAAGAGATACATGTCGTGGATCATGCGACCGTCTTCGCGGATACGCCCGTTCTTCGCGAACATGTCGTTGATCGGAGTTTCCTTCATCACCTTCATGACGGCGGCAGACTCAGTCGTGCCGGCCTTCTTGACCGCATTCAGATAGGTCAGCACCGAGGAATAGACGCCGGCTTGCGCCGATGTCGGCGCGCGTTTGGTGCGCTCCATGAACCGCTTGGAGAAGGCGCGCGTTTCGTCGTTCAGATCCCAGTAGAACGCCTCGGCGAGAAGCAGACCCTGTGCCGTCTCCAGGCCAACGCTGTCGATATCGGAGATGAAGGCCAGCAACGGCGACAGCCTCTGCCCGGACTGGGTCAGCCCGAATTCCGACGCCTGCTTGATCGCGTTGATCGTGTCGCCGCCGGCATTGGCGAGGCCGATCACCTTGGCTTTGGAGCTCTGCGCCTGAAGCAGGAAGGACGAGAAATCCGACGTGTTGATCGGATGCCGAACATTGCCGACCACCTTGCCGCCAGCCTTGGTGACGATGCCCGACGTATCGCGCTCCAGTTCCTGTCCGAAGGCGTAATCGGCCGTAAGGAAGAACCAAGTGTCGAGGCCACGCTTGACCGTTGCAAGACCGGTCACGCTGGCGAGCGCGTAGGTGTCGTAGGTATAGTGAACGATGTAGGGACCACATGCTTCGTTTGTCAGGCGAACGGCGCCTGGACCATTGAACATGATGATCTTGTTGCGTGCCTTGGCCATCTCCGCGGCGGCAAGCGCCGTGGCCGAGCCGGCCACATCGACGATGGCTTCGACACCCTGATTATCGATCAGTTCGCGCGTCAGATTCGCGGCAAGATCCGCTTTGTTGAGATGATCCGTGACGACGATCTGGACCTTGCGGCCAAGCACCTCACCGCCGAAATCCTCGATCGCCATCTTTGCGGCGGCTTCACTCCCCGGCCCTGTGATGTCCGCAAACAGCCCGGACATGTCGAGAACTGCGCCGATCTTCAGAGGCCCGCTGCTCTCGGCCGAAGCGGCAGAGGCAGCAATGGCCAGCGTGGCGGCGACAAGACCGGAAACGACTTTCTTCACATTCTTCTCCTTGAGCCCAGTTGTCGGGCTGAATCAATCAACGTTTCCCCCGAATGACGGCATCATGCCGCCATCGCATTATTGGCTGCCACGAACGCCGGCAGCGTCGACGATCTGCTTCCATTTGGCGTTTTCCTTCGCCAGATGATCCGCCATTTCCTGACGCGACGACGCGATCGTGCGGCCACTCACTTCTGCAAAGCGGCGCTGGACATCCGGATCGGCCAGGACCTTGCGGAGATCCGCACTTATGCGATCCGCCAGCGCGGGGGGCATTCCACCTGGACCGAAAACGGCCCACCAGTTGCCGAGCTCGTAGCCGGGCACACCGGACTCGTCGATGGTCGGCACGTCCGGCAAGGCCGCGATGCGCTGCTTCGTCGTCACCGCGATCGCACGGAGGCTGCCGCCTTGCACCTGAGGCAGAGCCGTCGAGGCATTGTCGAACATCAGATCGATACGACCGGACATCAGATCGGTCAGCGCGGGCGACGAACCGCGATACGGCACATGGGTGAGCTCTACGCCCGCCTGCTGCCGGAACAATTCCGCCGCCAGATGCAGGGACGAACCGATGCCGGCCGATCCATAAGTCGCCCCGCCCGACTTGGCCTTCTCCTTGGCGAAGGCAATGAGATCACGGATGTTCTTGATCGGCGATTGCGGCGCGACCAGCACGACGTTCGGCGTCTCCAGCGCGAGCGTCAGCGGCGTCAGATCCTTCATCGGATCGTATGGCATGGATTTGAAGAGCCACGGATTCACGGCGACGGCGATCGAGCCGAGGACCAGTGTGTAACCGTCCGGCGCGCTCTTTGCCGCCGCGGCGACGCCGATGTTCGAGCCTGCTCCTCCGCGGTTATCGACCACCACCTGCTGACCGTAGAGCTGGCCGAGCTTCTCGGCGATGGTCCGGCCAATGATGTCGGCAGCGCCGCCTGCGGCAAAGGGCACGATCAGCTGGATCGGCTTGTTGGGGAAGTCCTGCGCCATCCCCGCTGTCGCGCCGGCGAAAACACACGAGCCGGCAAGTGCCGCCGAGGCTGCGCCAGATACAAAAAAGCGTCGAGAAATCATGGGTTAGGCCTTCCCCCCTGCGGTTATTCAAGCAGCGACCATCGCCGCCGCTCCCGATCGATCGGGCCGGACGTTGCCATGAACGGCCTGATAGGCCAACACACTTGAAACTATCGATCCTATCGTAAATTATAATCGCGCGATGGACCCCCGACGCCTCAATTACTTTCTGGCCGTAGCCGCGCATGGCCGCATGGCGAAGGCTGCGGACACCCTCGGCGTGGCCCAGCCCACGCTGTCGCAACAAATCCGGGCTTTGGAGCAGGACCTGGGAACGGTTCTCTTCAACCGAACGCCCCAGGGCATGCAGCTGACCGAAACCGGGCACGCTCTGCGTGAGCATGCGCAACGCCTTATGGTGCAGGCGGAAGCGGCCCGGACCGCGATCGCCGAACTCGAAGGCGGCATGTCGGGAACCCTCCGCGTCGGGATCATCCACACATACAGCACCGCCTTTCTGCCAAAGATGATCGCCGCCTTCGGCCAGAAATATCCCGGCGTCAGGCTCAACGTGGAAGTCGGCAATGCATTCGATGTCGAACGACGGATCTTGTCGGGACACCTCGATCTGGCGATCGCGTTTGATCCGCCACAACATCCCGAACTGGGAGTCGGCCGCCTGTTCGAAGAGCGTCTCGTCCTTGTGCGCGCAAGAACGCGCGACCGGTGCGCCCAGCAGTCTATCCCGCTCGCATCCTTGCGCGGACAACCGCTGGCTCTTTTGAAGACGACTTTCGCCACCCGTCGCATCCTCGATGCATCGCTGCCCGTGGGGATGACGCTGGACATCCGGGTCGAGATGGATGCGGTCGAGGCTCTGATCGAACTGGCCAGATCCGGCGGACTGCCGACGATCCTGGCCGACCGCAGCCTGACAGGCAGGCGCGATCTCGAAATGCTGCCGATCGGACCGCCCTGGATCCGACGTTCGGGAGCAATTCTGTGGGATGCGCATCGCTATCAGACAGCGGCTGCGCGCGCCTTCATGCAGATCGCCAGCGAAACGACCCGGTCCATGCGAAATCCTGCACCCGAACCAGACGAATCCATTTAAGCCATTGATAATACTTAAATTTATTTCGCTTACGGCTCGCTGGCAAAGCTTAGCACGCCCGCCGGCTTCAAGGTCTTGGCGTCGAAAGTGCGGATTTCCGTGCGACCACCGATGTCCAGGGTGACCATGATGCGATCTCCGGCGGCGCCGGTCGCAACGATCCTCGCCCCCTTGGGCAGGGTCGCTGTCGCAGCCGTGGTCACGACGCTTCCCTCGCTGCGGAAAAGGCGGTAGCCGATCACGACCAGCAAGGCGCCGACGCCGAGCGCCGTGGTGAGCCCGGCGATCAGCATCATGCGGCGAACGCGGGCGATCATCGCGGCCTGTTCGGCTGTGGGTTCGGGCAACGCGTCTGTATTTGTCGCGGCAGGCTGGGTCATTGAAGGCTCGTCGAAGAGTAAGGTTTTCGGAATGAACGATCAGCGCGTAGACGTCACCGTCCAGGGCGACGAAGGCTCCAACCGGCTCGATCGCGTGCTGGCGGTGCGGACCCCTGCGCTGTCGCGCTCGCGGCTGAAAGCCTTGATCCTGGCCGGGCAAGTCACGATCGCCCGCGCCAACCAGAATGCCGCCGCCGTGCGCGACCCCGCTTATCACGTCAATGCCGGCGATACGATCACAATCGACGTCCCTCCTGCCGCACCTGCCGAGCCGGAAGGCGAGGATATCGCCCTCGACATCGTGTTCGAGGACGAGGACATCATCGTCATCAACAAGCCCAAGGGCCTGGTCGTGCATCCCGCCGCCGGCCACGAGACCGGCACGCTGGTGAATGCCCTGATCGCCCATTGCGGGGCGTCGCTGTCGGGCATCGGCGGCGTGCGGCGGCCGGGCATCGTGCACCGGCTGGACAAGGACACCACGGGGCTCATGGTCGTCGCCAAGAACGACGCCGCGCATGCCTCGCTGACCGCTCAATTCGCCGATCACGGCCGCACCAACGAGATGCGGCGCGGCTACAAGGCCTTCGCCTGGGGCGTGCCGAACCGGCCGCGCGGCACCATCGAGGCGCCGATCGACCGCCATCCCCATGCGCGCGAGAAAATGGCGGTGCGCGAGAGCGGCCGCGAGGCGGTGACGCACTGGACCGTGCTGGAGGAGTTCGCCGATCGCATGGGCCGGCCCGTTGCTTCCCTGCTCGAATGCCAACTCGAGACCGGACGCACCCATCAGATCCGCGTCCATCTCGCCCATATCCAGCATCCGCTGATGGGCGATGCCGTCTATGGCCCGCATTTCAAGACCAAGGCCTCGTCGCTGGGACCGCTCAGCAAGACCGCGCTGGAGGCCCTCGACCGGCAGGCGCTCCATGCTTACTTGCTGGCGCTGGAGCACCCCCGCAGCGGCGAGATTCTGGAATGGACGGCCGAGCTTCCGGGCGATCTGGCCGTCCTTCGCAACCACCTGGCATTGACAGAATGACGCAGATGCATACAAAAATGGTATGTTTTTCAATTTCTTATTCTGCCAACACGGCAACGTGACAGAAAATTCACTTCCATACCGATTGGTAAAGGGTGTATGTTGCACCTGCGTCAAGTGAGACGCGGAACATCGCAGCCAGGACGGCTTTAACAGAGCGTCCGCTGCCTGGCCCGCCGCTATCGGGGGCCTGAACACCTGGAGGGCATCGCAATGGCCCGCACAGCTACACTGCCGGTTCTCAACGGAGAATCGGGTCTGTCTCGTTACCTCGCCGAGATCCGCAAGTTCCCGATGCTGGAACCGCAAGAGGAATACATGTACGCCAAGCGTTGGCGTGAACATGAGGATCGCGACGCGGCACATCATCTCGTGACCAGCCATCTTCGGCTCGTTGCCAAGATCGCCATGGGCTATCGCGGCTACGGCCTGCCGATTTCCGAGGTTGTCTCCGAAGGCAACGTCGGCCTGATGCAGGCGGTGAAACGCTTCGAGCCCGAAAAGGGCTTCCGTCTGGCCACCTACGCCATGTGGTGGATCAAGGCGTCGATTCAAGAGTACATCCTGCGCTCGTGGTCGCTCGTGAAAATGGGCACGACCGCGAACCAGAAGAAGCTGTTCTTCAACCTGCGTAAGGCGAAGAGCAAGATTTCCGCCCTGGACGAAGGCGATCTCCGCCCAGACCAGGTCAAGGTTATCGCCACGCGTCTCGGCGTGACGGAACAGGACGTCATCGACATGAACCGCCGCCTTGGCGGCGACGCGTCGCTCAACGCTCCGATCCGTGACGACGGCGAAGCCGGCGAATGGCAGGACTGGCTGGTCGACAACTCGCCCAACCAGGAAGCCATCATGGCGGAGCACGAGGAGCTCGATCATCGCCGTCAGGCGCTGACCGGCGCGATCCAGGTGCTCAACCCGCGCGAACGGCGCATCTTCGAGGCGCGTCGCCTCGCGGACGAGCCGATGACGCTGGAAGATCTTGCTTCGGAGTTCGGCGTCTCGCGCGAGCGTGTTCGTCAGATCGAGGTCCGCGCCTTCGAGAAGGTGCAGAGCGCGGTCAAGGGCACGATCGCCAAGCAGGAAGCGGCCGCCCTGGAAGCCGCGCACTGACAAGCGCGGTCGCGGACACCACGAATACGAAAGCCGGCGGAAACGCCGGCTTTTTTGTTGGGAGACGCCTAGCCGTTTGCTCCGCCGCCCCGACCTTCCATGCCGAAGACGTGGGCGAGCGAGAACGGCAGACTGAGACCGATGCCCGCCCATCGCTCAATTGCTCCGGGCCGCGGCACGCAATTCCTGCAAGCGCCGTTGCGCGGCCTGCTCGATCAACTGCCCGAGCGCGTCCGTTTCGCCGCGCGCGCGACGTTTGGCCCGCTCATGGTCGAGCGACCGCTTCAGCTTCGCCGCCGCCCGCGCGCGTTCGTGCGGCGTCAACTCGGGCAGCGGACACCGCTCGCGCTTCGCCGCGAGACACACTTCGGGATCGTCGCTGCAGCCACGCGCCCGCTGGCAGATCGGCAATCGGCAATACCGCCATTCCTGCGTGACGTTGCTGAGTTTTTGCAGAATGCCGCGCCAGCACTGGCCCGCCACCTGCGCCTGCGCTTCGTGCCAGGCCTGCCGGCGCAACTCGATATCGTCGGCGTTCTTGTCCAGAAATTCGGCACGTCCCATCCTTCACTCTCCGTCGCTGTCAAGGTGAATTGAACCGGTCACGCCTCTGCTGTGCCCGCGCCGGTGACGCGTGCGTGGCGGGCCGGGAAACCTCCCTCCATGAGGGAGGCGGAGCGCCGGAAGGCGCGCCTTGGTAACAGGGCCGCAGCTTGCAGGCAGAAACGTCTGCCCGTAGCGGCCGCGGAAACGCCTTCCGACGCTCCACCGTGGCGATTTCTGTCCTCGGGACCGTACTTCCGGGTACTGGAAGCTGGTGGTTTCCCACCATCGGACCGGCTTTCGCCGATCGTCATCCGCACCCGTCCAGCCGGCAAGCGGCAGACCCCCGTAGTGGGGCCGGACGGTGACCCAAGGCCTCCCGAGTGCGTGAGGGAACGTCTCCCTCCCGCCCGCAGGCGCCACATCCCCAACCGCGTCGCCGGCGTCCCGACAACGCCCCTCACAGAGGGAGGGGACGGATGGGAATATTGTCTAGGTCGGAGATTTCGTCAAGGATTATTTTCAGCTGTAGGGCGGATGAGGCGAAGCCGCCATCCGCCGCCGGCGCTTGCTTTGCAAAGAACGGCGGATGACGCTGCGCTCATCCGCCCTACGGCCGCAAGGATCGATCATGCCGAATTACCGTCGCCTGCGCGTCGATGGTGGGAGCTGGTTCTTCACGGTCAATCTGCACGACCGGCGGCAGACATTGCTCGTCGATCATGTTGAAGCACTACGCGATGCAGTGACGAATACATGGCGAACAAGACCGTTCGTCATCGATGCGTTCATCGTTCTTCCCGATCATCTTCACGCGATCTGGACCCTGCCTGACGATGACAGTGATTTTTCAGGCCGCTGGCGATCAATCAAAACCCATTTCACGAAGTCTATGCCAACGCTGACAACCCGAAACGGCACGACCGCTCGCGGTGAGCGACGCATCTGGCAGCCACGTTTCTGGGAGCACATGATCCGCGACGAGCGCGACTACGAGAACCATGTGAACTACTGCTATATCAATCCGGTGAAGCACGGGCTGGTAACGCGCGTGGTGGATTGGCCGTATTCGTCGTTTCACCGCGACGTGCGTGCGGGGATATTTCCGATGGATTGGGCGGGCGATGCTTCAATCACCGGATCGTTTGGAGAGCGCTGATCCGTAGGGCGGATGAGCGCAGCGTAATCCGCCGTTCTTCGCCACATGAAGTCGGCCGGCGGATTACGGCTCCGCCTCATCCGCCCTACAATGCCGGCATCACGAATCATCCCTCGAGGAAACCCATGCGCGCACGTCTCCGCACTGCCCTTATCGCACTCGCTGCCCTCGCCGCCACGGCCACGATGGCCCATGCCGACAGCGGCACCATCCGCTTCAAGGTGCTCAAGGGCGGCTGGTTCATCGGCGCATCCGGCGGCTCGGGCGTGCTGACCTTTCGCGGGCGGCAATATCCGCTATCGATCGGCGGCGTGAGCGCAGGCCTCGTGTTCGGCGCATCGGAGACACGGCTGGCCGGGCGCGTCAGCAACATCAACCGGCCGTCGGACGTGGCGGGTGTCTATGGCGCCGGCGGCGCCGGAGCAGCGCTCGGCCGCGGCGTCAGCGCGATCGTACTCACCAATGAAAAAGGCGCGGTGCTGGAGCTGTCGGGCCGGCAGACCGGATTGATGGTGAATGCGGATTTCTCGGGACTGGCGATTTCACTGCAGTGAGAGGCCGTAGGGCGGATGAGCCGAAGGCGTCATCCGCCGTTCTTCGCCACAAAAGCTCGGCCGGCGGATGACGCTTCGCTCATCCGCCCTACAGCTGTGGCACACTTGCCTGTGTGGAACGTCTTCGCTTCCCTCGACGCCCCGCTCCCGCATTGATAAGCCTCCGCGCAGGAGCGTTGAACCGGAATGACTATCGCAATCGAGATGGGAAACACGACGGCGGGTGCGCCGGCGTCTCTCGACCTCGAGGAACTGCTGGCGACCCGCCTGCTCGTCCAAGGCAATTCCGGTTCCGGAAAATCGCATCTCCTGCGCCGTCTGCTCGAACAGAGCGCGCCGTGGGTGCAGCAGACCATCGTCGATCCCGAGGGCGATTTCGTCTCGCTGGCGGAGCGCTTCGGCCACCTTGTCATCGACGCCGAGGATCATACGGAACGCGGACTGCAGGCGGCCGGCGAACGCGCGCGCGAGCATCGCGTCTCCACGGTGCTCAATCTCGAAGGACTGGACGCCGAGAACCAGATGCGCCGCGCCGCGGCCTTCCTCAACGGCCTGTTCGACGCGCCCAGGGACCACTGGTATCCGATGCTCGTGGTCGTCGACGAGGCGCAACTGTTCGCGCCGGCGGTGGCCGGCGAAGTCTCCGACGACGCACGAAAACTGTCGCTCGGCGCGATGACCAATCTGATGTGCCGCGGCCGCAAACGCGGCCTCGCCGGCATCATCGCCACGCAGCGGCTGGCGAAACTCGCCAAGAACGTCGCGGCGGAAGCGTCGAACTTCCTGATGGGCCGCACCTTTCTCGATATCGACATGGCGCGCGCCGCCGATCTGCTCGGCATGGAGCGCAAGCAGGCGGAAGCGTTTCGCGATCTCGAACGCGGGCAGTTCATGGCGCTGGGGCCGGCACTGTCCCGCCGGCCGCTCGGCCTGCGCATCGGGCCCACCGAAACCTCGCCGCGCAATGCGACGCCAAAACTGATGCCACTGCCGGAGGCGGCTTCCGAAGAGATGCGCGCGGTGATCTTGGCCGCGCCGCCGCCGGAGACGACCCTGCGCCCGGCACGGCGCGCACCAAGCTCGCCGGATCTGCTCGGGCAATTGATGGCCGCGCGCGCGGCCGGGCCGGATCTGCGCGCCGAGCCGGAGGCGCCGCCGATGAGCGCCGAGGAAATCGCCGAGCGGCGCGCGCGCGTCGATCGCGTGCTGCAGGCGCTGCTCTCGGAGCCCGATGCGGGCTTTCGCGCGATCGGCGTGCTGTATCAGGAATTCGTGGTCCGCTGCCGCATCGAAGGGCTGGGGACCGCGGTGCCCGACATGAACGAGTTCCGCCGCATGCTGACGCATGCGCGCGCCGGCCTCGGCTCCGATCTCGGCGACGACAGCGGCTGGCAGGATGTGGCGCTGCGCGCGAGCGTGCTGCCTGACGACATGCAGGGCGTGTTCATGATGATCGCGCGTGCGGCCCGGGAAGGCTGGCCCTGCCCCGGCGACGCGGCCATCGCCCGCGCCTATGGCTCGCATTCGCTGCGCCGGGCGCGGCGGCTGCTCAGCTATATCGAGGAACAGGGGCTGATCGTGTGCCAGGTGGACGGCACCGGCAAGCGCATCGTGACGCTGGTGGAACTCGCCTGGGCGACCGCGCCGGGCGATCCGAATGCGGATGAAGCCGCCGCGGCGGAGTGACCTTGTCCCGGCTCTGCGGAGCAACGCTGCGCATTGCACCGCGTCCGGGACACGACCTCTAACCGTGATAGCTTTCATCCAACGCTTCTGATTCGGACTGCGCCTCCTTCGCATGCTGCACGACCCTCACAGCCTTGCCGCCATGGCGGAGACGCTCGCTTCCTCGGGCGAGTATCGCATTCTTCGCCGGCTCGTGCCGCGCAGCGAATTCGCCGACAGCCAGGGCGCCGCCGTGAAGACCGGCATCCTGCTCGATGTGGAGACCACCGGCCTCGACCACACGCGCGACGAGATCATCGAACTTGCGATGGTGAAGTTCGACTATCTGCCCGACGGCACCGTCGTCCGCGCCGGCGCAACCTTCAACGCCTTCAACGAGCCGTCGCGGCCGATCCCGCCCGAGATCGTCGAACTCACGGGGATCACCGACGACATCGTGGCCGGGCACCGCATCGATGCCGATGCGGTGGCGGCTTTCGCCGAAGGCGCTGTCATCGTCATCGCGCACAATGCCGGCTTCGACCGCAAATTCGCCGAGCGCTACTGGCCGCTGTTCGCAAAAAAGGCCTGGGGCTGCTCGCAGAGCGAGATCGACTGGCGCAAACACGGCTTCGACGGCACGCGGCTCGGCTATCTCCTCGCCGGCGCGGGCTTCTTTCATCAGGCGCACCGGGCCATCGACGATTGCCACGCGCTGCTGGAAGTCCTCGCTTTCGAACTGCCGGAGACCGGCAAATCCGCCCTCGCCGCCCTGCTCGACCGCGCGCGACGCAAAACCATGCGGGTATGGGCCGAGCAATCGCCTTTCGATCTCAAGGACGAACTGAAGCGCCGCGGCTATCGCTGGAGCGACGGCACCGACGGGCGGCCGAAATCCTGGTACATCGATGTCGACGAGGGCCAGGAGACCGCAGAAATCGAATTTTTGCGCAGCACCATCTATCTCCGCGAGGTCGATCCGCGCGTGCAGGCGTTCGGGGCCATGAACCGGTTTTCGACAAGAGCATAAGCGCTATCCCGTAGGGCGGATGAGGCGTAGCCGTCATCCGCCGCGGAGCTTCAACTTTAAACTCGGCCAGCGGATTACGCTTCGCTCATCCGCCCTACGGCAGGGCTGCAAAAGCGGGCAGATTGCAAGCGTTCTAAGCAATTGTCTTTGCGCGCCCTGGGGTTTATTCACAAACCCGGCGGACCGGAACGGGCTCGAGCCTGCCGGTCGTCTTTTCCCAAGAATACCCGCCGCTAGGAAGGAATTCGTCGTGTCCAAGTCCCCCGTCGTCACCATCGACAACCACCCCGGCCGTACCGCGCAGACCATCGGGATCGCGCGCGTGCTCGGTACGGATGAGACGCTCATTCATGAGCCGTCGGTGGGCGTGGTGGGCACCAAGGGCGACAGCCAGTGCTATATGGGCGTGATGTCCAAGGTGGACGCGATCCACGACAGCCTGAAGAAGCGGATCGGCCGCGGCGCGGGCCAGCTGCCCTATCGCCTCGTGCAGCCGGAATACACCATCGCCACCTCGGACGGCATCCGCAACGGCACGCGCGAAATGCGCTACTCGCTGATCGGCCGCGAGGTCACCAACGATGCGCTGTCGGAGCATCTGAGCGCCACCGGCCTGCTCGGCACCATCGCCGTGGTCGCCTGCGACAAGCCGCCGGTCGGCACGCTGGCCGCATTGCTCGAACATAACGAGCCGGCGATCATCATGTCGGACGGATCGATCCATCCCGGCGAAGATCCGAAGACCGGTGAGAAGCTCGACATCGTCAGCGCCTATCAGGTCGCCGGCAATCCGGACGCCGAATATCGCCACCACATCGCCTGCCACGCCTGTCCGGGCATCGGCTCGTGCGGCGGCATCTTCACCTACAACACCATGCAGACCTTCATCGGCGTGGTCGGCATGCAGCCGCTGCACATGGTGGCGCCGCCGTCCGACGATCCGCGCCGCCTGAAGGAATTCCCGGAGCAGCTGGTCGGCTATCTCTCGAACATGATCGCCAAGGGCATCAAGCCGCGCGACATCGTGAGCCGCGACTCGATCCGCAACGCGGTCATCGTGTCGCTGGCGATCGGCGGCTCGACCAATGTGACGCTGCATGCGCCGGAGATCGCGCGTGCCGCCGGCTTCAGCGACTTCTGGAAGGACGTCATGACGCCGCAGGAGTTCAACTATCTCTCGCAATATGTCGTGCCTGTGCTTACCGACGCGCGGCCTTACGGCAAATATTCGATGGTGGACATCGACAATGTCGGCGGCGTGCAGGTGATCGTGCGCGAGCTGATGGAAGCAGGCCTGATCAATGGCGACGTGCTGACCTGCACCGGCGAGACTCTGGCCGAGCAGATCAAGCGCCTCGAGACCAAGCCGGCGGACGGCAAGGTCATCTACACGGTGGCAAAACCCTACAAGCCGACCGGCGGCCTGCGCGTGCTCGGCGGCAACCTGTCGCCGGAATTCTCCGCGATCCTCAAGCTCGCCGGCGTCGAAGGCGGCCTGGAAAACAACCGCTTCCGCGGCACCGCGCGCGTGTTCGAGGGCGAACGCGGCCTGATCGCGGCGCTCGACCAGCATCCGGAGAAATTCCAGAACCACGACATGGTCATCGTGCGTTACGATGGTCCGGTGGGCGCACCCGGCATGCCGGAAATGCTCGACCCGACCTCGCGCATCACCACGCTGTGCCGCGAGCGCAACATCGTCGTCGGCCTGATGACCGATGCACGCTTCTCCGGCGGCTCGGTGGGTCTCGTCATCGGCCATGTCGGCCCGGAAGCCGCGCTCGGCGGTGCCATCGCGCTGGTGGAAGACGGCGACGAGATCATCGCCGATCTCAACGCCAACGAACTGAACTGCACGCAGCTTCAGGACGCTGCCACCTACAGCAAGCGCAAGGCAGCCTGGGACAAGGTGGTCGCCGACAATGGCGGCATCCATCCGAGCTGCGGCGACGCCGATACGCGCCTGCTGCATCGCGCGCGCCAGACCGCGGTGCCCGCCACCCGCGGCGCCGGCCTGCACCCGAACCGCGAGGTCTGGGTGCGCAATGCCCGCGAGGCCAAGCGTTCCGGTTTCACGCCGAAGAACAAGCACCGCCCCGAGGCCGACAAGGCCTTCTGATCTTTGACCGTGTCCCGGACGCGGTGCGGCGCCCTTGCGCTGCTCCGCAGAGCCGGGACCGTCACAAACGCCGTCGCTTTGCACGGTCCCGGCTCAGCAGTGCACCACTTCGTGATGCACTGCGTCCGGGGCACAGTTTAGAAGGAGCACGCATGAGCGTCGCCTTCACCAAGGAAGAGAGCGCCGAAACCGCATCGGAGACCCAGCTACCCGATCGCCCGATTTCGGAACATCCGAATCTCGTCACGGCAGACGGGCTGAAGGCGCTCGAACGACAGCTCGCGGAGGCGCAGGCCGCGCTCGAAGCTGCGGCGGGGATCGACGACGTGAATGAGAAACGGCGACAGTCGGCGCTGCCACTGCGCGACGCGCGCTATCTTACAGAGCGTGTGCGCACCGCGCAGGTAATCGATCCACCGACATCGCATGACGTGGTTGCCTTCGGCAGCACGGTGACGTTCGAGCGCGACGACGGACGCGTGCAGACCTATCGCATCGTCGGCGAAGACGAAGCCGATCCCAAGGCGGGAACGATTTCGTTCGTTGCGCCGGTGGCGCAGTTGCTGATGGGCAAGGCCGTCGGCGATGTCGCCGTCATGTCAGGGCGCGAGCTCGAAATCATCAAGATCGCCTGACTCGATGATCGCCGGATGCAGCTCGGTTTCCGTCGCTCGGGATTCTACTTCAAGCGGCTAAAATCTTGTCCCGGACGCGATGCCGCGCGAAGTGCCGCTTCGCAGAACCGAGACAAGATCAAGTATTCAACTCCGGTAGATCGACTCTATCTGACGGGACAAGCCGCTCCGCTCCTCGCCCAGGCTTCGACGAGAGCACCAGCCATCGCTTGAGTCCCCGGCGCAGGCGCGCGGCCATAGCCAGGCGCCCAGGCCCAGCCGACCAGCGTATCCTTGCCGATATGATCGATGAGATCCTCGACCTTGCGGCCGCCGTTGCGCGCGGGATCTTTCATCTGCGCGCAGATCTCGGCGATCGTCTTGCCTTCCCACGCCATCTCGATCGGCGCGAGATGCCACTCGTGATGGCCCGGAATGCGGCCAGGCTCGAAATTCGCATTGCCATGACAGGAATTGCAGCGCATCGCGGCGGTGCCGTGGCCGTCCGCGCCACGCGTTACGGGTGGCTGATGCAGGCGACGCATATCGCCCTGCCGCGGCATGTCGCCGGCGGGATGACAATTCGTGCAGCGCGGATGCGTCAGCACCTTGCCGAGCTCGGTGAAGATCGCGGCGGAGCGCGCATTAACATCGGCAATGCCGTCGAAGCTCTCGGGCGACGCCAGTCCCTTTGCTCCGCCTTGCCCCGCCGCATAGGCGGTGAGCATGCTCATGCCGAGCGTTGCAATGACGACCAGGGCCTTGACGCGCATCTCCGTCATCATCCGCGCGCCTCCTGACGGATGTAGCGCTTCGGCTCCGCAAGGATCACATCGCGGACGGCTTCGTGATATTTGACATAGCCGGTGCAACGACACAGATGCCCGTCCAGCGCTTCGGCGATCAGCGCCTCGAGTCCGGCGCGCGGCACCGGCGTCTTCTCAAGGCGCTCCAGAAACACCTGACCTTCATTGAGGAAGCCGGCGGTGCAATAGCCGCACTGGAATGCGAAATGCGCGATGAAGGCCTTCTGCAGCGGCGACAACTCGCCGTTCTTCGCGTGGCCTTCCACCGTGCGAATGGTCTTGCCGTGAAAGCTGGCAGCCGGCACAACGCAGGTCGGGCTGGTGTGGCTGCTGCCATCGGGCTCATCGACGATGACGGCGCAGCTCAGGCACTGCGCAGCGCCGCAGCCGAATTTGGTGCCGGTCATCCCGAGATATTCGCGCAGGAAGTCGTTCATGGAGAGGTCGTCGCGCACTTCGGTGGGCGCTTGAACCTGTCCGTTGATGGTGATGCCCAGTGTCGTCACGCGAGCGCTCCCTTGAGCATGGCCTGTGTCACCGGCAGCGCATCGAAGCGTTTGCCCGTGGCGTCATGAATGGCGTTGAGCAAAGCCGGCACGATGGGGATCATCACCACTTCGGCCATGCCCTTCGGCGGTTCGTCCGGCGTGAGCGGCGGCAGCATCTCGATCTCCATATCGCGCAGCGGCAGATCCGATCCGCGTGCCACCAGATAGTCGCCGAGATTCCACTGGCCGTTGCCGGGACCGCCTTCGAATGGCGGCAGCGTCTCCAGCAGTGCGTAACCGACTCCCATGGCGAAGCCACCCTGCGCCTGACCGAGCACGACCTCCGGGACCAGCGCCTCCCCGCATTCGAACACGCTATAGGCCTTCGCGATACGCAGCGCGCCGCTCGCCTTCTCGATCTCGACGCGCACGGCCGTGCCGCACATCGATGTGTAGGCCGTGCCCATACGGTTGTTGTTGGTCGGCGGAAACAGCACGCTTGACCGGGCGATGCGCGTGAACTTGCCGGCGCCGCGCCGAATCGCGAGCGCATCGATCTCGGCACGATATTGTTCGCCATCGATCGGGAAGCGCGCACGTGACCATGCCCAGCGCGAGAAGCCGTGCGCAACGGCGCCGGTCACGAGATTGCGTGCATGCGCCGTCGCCGCGAGGATCGCCAGCGGCAGCGACGGTTGGCCGGCCAATGTCAGCAGGCCATCCTTCCACACCGCCTTGTTCCAATCCTTCGCGCGCGGATCGCGGCGATCGATCTTCCACAGCGCCAGCGCCGCCGGCCAGAGACCAAAGCGAAAGATCACGCGCGCCGCTTCCGCTGACGCATGGGTGCCGACATGCGCGCCGATCGATGCCGAGGTGGCCGAGCTGATCGCCGGCACCCAGCGCGGATCCTTCTCGGCCTTGTCCTGGGTCTTCTGATCCATCGTGTAGGAGTCGCCGGAAGTCACCAGATCCAGCGCATCGAACACACCGACCTGCGACACCGCTACTTCATCGGCCATGCCGCCGAGATGGCGCGCAACGCGATTGGCGAGTGCGGTGCCGATGCCGTTGCCCATCTCGACGTGATCGCAATAGATCGCAATCCGGCCGTCAGGGCTCAGCTCGACGCGGCCGTTCGAACAGTCGCCGCCGGTGCCGTAATCCTTGGTTACGCAGGCGACGCCAGTGCCGACCAGCACGCCGTTCGCCGCGCGCGCCTTCTCGGCATTGCGCTGCTGCCAGATCGGATGCTGCTCGAGCTTGTCCAGCACCTCCGTGGTGCGCACCGAAACGATATAGGGATTGCCCGTCATCGTGCGGCCGTCGGGCTTCAGCGCATTGCGGCGCCGGAAATCGATGGGATCGAGCGGCAGCGCCGCAGCGGCCTCGTCGATCAGCACTTCCAATGCGGTCATGGTCTGCAGCGATCCATAACCGCGCATCGAGCCTGCGGTGACGCCGCGGGTATGCTGCGCCACCGTGGTGACGTCCACTTTCGGCACGTCGTAGATTCCGATCGCCGCGGTCGCCGCGCAGGTCGCAACGTTCGGCGAGAAGTTCACGAGACCGCCGCCATCGAGGATATGATCGGCGGCGAACGCCGTGATCTTGCCGCTGGCGCGATCCACCGACATGCGCGAGCGCATCTTGATAGCGTGGCGCTTGATGCCGCCCTGAAACTGCTGATAGCGATCATGCGCCAGCCGCACCGGGCGATCCGGGAAGAACATCGCCGCCAGCGCCACATACAGCACGAAGGGCGTATGGTCGCGGCCACCGAAGCCACCGCCGACATAGGCGAATTGCGCATTGATCTTGCCGGGCTTGAACGGCGCCTTTGCTTCGCCGAGCAGAAATGCGATCGAATCCGCAGCCTCATAGGGCGATTGCACCCCGAGAACCAGTTCGAGCGTCTTGTCCCTGGCACTGAACCAGCCGAGGCCGCATTCCGGCTCCAGAAACATCGGATCGACGGACTGCGTATCGAAGGTGCGGTCCAGCACCAGTGCCGATGTTTCGCTCGCCGCGATCTCGGCGCGGATCTGATCGCCGTGGATGGCCGCCTTCTCGTAAACCGCCTCGTTCTTGTGCGCGAGCGACGACCACACCGGCAGGCTGGATGACTGCACGCGGCCGGGACTGACCCAGCCGGCGAGCACCGGCGAATACACATCCGGCGCATCGGGCGTGGCGCCGGCGACGCGCGTGAAGCGATAGGCCGCGTAGTTCGGCATCTCGATCGGACCGGTCTCCTCGCCGAACCGGACGAAGCTGCCGTCGCGCAGCGCCATCCGCGCGCGATCATAGGCGTCGAACTGCTCGAAGATCAGCAGCGCGACGGGCTGGCCGAGATAAAGCGGCGTCTTGCCAACGGGGCAGAACAGATCGCCCTCATAGAAAGCCGGGACGCGGGTATTGATCGCGACGAGATCCTCCGCGGTGACGACCACCGTGGGCTTCAGCGCGCCGCCGAGCCGCGCGAGATCCATCCCGAGATAGACGTGGGTCGCATCGGGGGCGCGCACGAGAATGGCATGCGACGTCTTCGACGGCCAGCCCGGTAGATCGTTGGCGCGAAAATCCGACGCATAGAGTTTCGAACCGGTGACTTTGGCGATGCCATCGACACGGCCGGCACCGCCAATGGCGGGATTGGGCTTGCCCCGCCCCGGCAATGTCTCCCTCGCCGGAAACGCCATCTGCTCCGCCGCCGCAAGGCGCGACAGGCTGAGCGTGATGCCGCCCGCCGACACCCACTTCATGAATTCGCGCCGTGAGGTCGTCATGCCTTCACCCGTGATCGACTGCTGCCTGCCGCAAGGCGAAAGCTATTTGAGATCGGCGATGGTGGCCGGTCCGGGACCGGGTGTAACGAGCGTCGGCCACTGATTGGAGCCGAACGGTACCAGCGGCGGCAGGAACGGCGCTATACCGCGCTTGGCGCTTTCCGCGATGATCGCCGCACGGGCATCGCCCCCCATCAATTCGTAGTCCATCAGATGGTAGTTGCCGAAGAACAACGAACCCACCGAACGATCCGCGATGATGCGTGTCAGCGACTCCAGCATGTCGGCCTGCGTGGTCGTGAACGATACGGTCTCGATCAGCAGCAACCGGTCATTGATCGCCTCCGGCGGGAAGAACTGCGCGAGCACGCTGAACAGCACATTATTCTGACGGGCCACATAGATCGTGTTGCTGGCCGCATAGGTCTTGTCCCAATCGGCCCCGAGCGTCTTCTTCCAGTCGGCCAGCACCGTCATCCAGTGATTGACCTGAGTCTGCGCCGCCCATGCGACGTTCCTGGCGAGATACGGCGCCTGTTTCTTGCCGAACGCCTCCATCGTCTCAAACGGAATCACGCCCTTGGCGATGCACTCGTCCATGAAGGCGATATTGTTCTGCAGGATGGTGCGGTTGTTGTCGCGCCAGTCGGCCTGCATGGGCGTGAGGTCGAGGCCATCGAGCGCCGACTGCATGCGGCTGCGATAGGCCTTCATCGCGCCGAGCCAGGATTTGTTGTCTGGATTGTTGACATAGGGGCCTGCGACCTGCGCCAGCGCCATGGTGCTGTGGCCGACCGATTTCAGCAATTGATAGACGATCGGCACCGAAGGAGCGTCCACCGGCGGCTTGCCGGGCTGGTACAGCGTGAACTTGCCGCCGGCGCCCGAGAACAGGCCGAGGATCACCGGGTGTTTTGCGAGTATATTCGCACGGAAAACCTTGGCGGCATCGCCATAGAGTTCGAACATGCCGGTGTTGAGCGCCAACATGTCCTTGGTCGCGGTGTCGGTAGGTGACGACGTGACTTGCCCGGAAATCGGCGCCATATAGGATGGCAGCGCCTGGGAGTGCGCAGCTTCGACTCCACCCAACAACAAACCCACAACGGCTAGAGCGATGTGGCGGTTCATGTCCGAGCTCCCGGTCAATAACAGCGATGGCTGCTACTACCAATACCGAGACACCGGTTAACAATCTGCACTACAAAGACCCCATCCCGGTGGTCCCCGTCGAACGCTGTAAGGTGCTAACTTACTCCCCACCCAATCCGAGCCTGTTCGGCATCCGCTTCTCGATATTGAACTTGACCAGCGCGGCGGAGCGGAAGATGCCGTGAGCGAATTTGCCATAGGGCAGCGTGACGAACAGCGCCATCACGGTGCCGAGATGGATCGCGAGCCACAGCGCCATGAAGCGGGTGTCGCGCAGCACCAGCAGCAGCAGGCCGGTGACGGACACCAAGAGCAGCAGCATGATGAAGCCGCGATCCATGGCATTCTGTTTTACGTCAGCACGCAACGCGTCGCGCTTGAAGTTGAGCCAGAGCAGGCCGACGGGCCCGACGATCAGGCCGATGCCCCCGAGCGTGCCGAGAATCACCGGCGCGCTGGTGAGCGCATAGGGCGCGTGCAGGTTCCACAGATAGTGATACAGCGTCGCCACGCAGGTCGAGGCGAAGCACAGCAGGAAGCCGTAGAGCGTGAACTGGTGGAAGCGCCGGCGCCACAGCGTGAAGGCGTCGTCGCCCTCGTTGCAGCCGTCGCCATGCCCGCCGCCGAGATACTTGAGACGCGCGACATCGTGGACGGCTTCGGCGACAGCGGGCATGCGCGCCTGCGCGACGGCCTTGATGTCAGCGGGATTGCCATCCTTCGTGGGTGACACCTCGCGCCAGAATTTCACGACGCCGATGGCGAGCGCCAGCATCGCGAAGCCGAAGACCGAGCCGAACAGCAGCGCCAAAAAATTATGCGGGAAGATCGCGTAGAAATTCCCCGCCAGCGGCTCGTGGATCAGCCGGCCGTTCATGGCAATAGCGAGGATCATGAACAGCGCAAGACCGCCGGACAGCGCGAAGGCCACGGTGAGCCCGGCCTTCTCATAGAGCTTGCCGAAGGCACGCGGCCACGCATAGTCCTGATAGGTGCGCACGCGCACTTTGGCCATGGCCTGCGGAATATTGACCGCGAATTCATGCGGCGGCGCGTATTGGCAGGCGTAGAGGCACGAACCGCAATTGTGGCACAGGTTGGCGAGGTAATGCGTATCGGCGGCGTTGAATTCGAGCCGGCGCGTCATCGCCGGGAACACGGCGCAAAAACCTTCGCAATACCGGCAGGCGTTGCAGATCTGCATCACGCGGGCGATCTCGGCCTCGCCCGCGGTCATCGCCGCGGCGAGACTGACGCCGCCCTTGCAGGCGCCGTCTTGCGGCGGGGCCAAGTCAGCGACCGGCTGCATAGGCGAATTCCTCTCTGAATGTCGGGTGGTGATGGCCGGTCGAAGCCGCGGCATTGACGCCGGCGATGCGGCCGAACGCCGTGCCGATGCTCATGCCGACGCCGGCGGTGTAGCCCTTGCCGAGCACATTGCCGGCCACCATCTCACCGGCGGCGAACAGATTGCTGCTGACCACATTGCCGAACCGCACCGCGGCGGTCTCGTCGGTCTTCATGCCGAGGTAGGTGAAGGTGATGCCGGGCGCGAGCGGATAGGCGGTGAAGGGAGGCGTGTCGATCACGCGCGCCCAATGGGTCTTCGCCGGCGTGAGGCCTTCGGTGCGGCAATCGTCGAGCGCCGTGTGATCGAAAGTGCCGGGCTGGCACGCCGCGTTATAGGCGTTCAGCGTGTCCATGAAGGTCGCGGGATCGACGCCGATCTTCACGGCGAGTTCTTCCAGCGTATCGGCTTTGGTGCCATCGAACACCGGCGGCATGAAGCGGCCGATGGCTTTCTGGTCGATAATCGACCATGCCGTCTGGCCCGGCTGCTGAGCGACGAGACGGCCCCAGATGGCATAGCGCTTCGGCCAGAAGTCTTCGCCTTCATCATAGAAACGCTTGGCTTCGCGATTGACGACAACGCCGAGCGAGACGCAATCGATGCGCGTGCAGATGCCGCCGTCATAGAGCGGCGCGCGGGCGTCGATGGCGACGCAATGCGCCTGCGTGGGATCGCCGATCGTATCGGCGCCGGCATCGATCATGAATTTGAGCAGGACGCCCTGATTGAAGCGGGTGCCGCGGATCAGGAAGTTCTCTGCGGTCCATTCACCGCGCTCGTTCTGGCCCCAGGCTTCGCGCTGCCATTCGAGATTGGATTCGAAACCGCCGCAGCCGAGCACGCAGCTCTTGGCGGTGATACGTTCCCCGCTCTCGGTGATGGCAGCGACGAACCGGCCGTCCTCGAGCTCGAGGCTTTTCACCGGCGTGCTATACCGAATTTTGACGCCGAGCGCTTCAGCACTGCGGTAATACGCGTTCACCAGCGCCTTACCGCCCCCCATGAAGAAAGCGTTGGTGCGCGCCACATGCAGCGCACCAGAGAGCGGCGGCTGGAAATGCACGCCATGTTTCCGCATCCATGGCCGGCAGCGCGAGGAATGCCGGATCACCATCCGCGCCAGCGGCTCGTCGGTGAGGCCGCCGGTAACCTTGAGCAAGTCCTGCCAGAATTCTTCTTCCGGATAGGCCTCGACCAGCACGTCCTGCGGGGCATCGTGCATGCAGCGGAGGTTGCGCACATGCATGCTGTTGCCGCCGCGCCATTCCCTCGGCGCCGCTTCCAGCATCAGCACAGAAGCCCCCGCCTCGCGCGCCATCAGCGCCGAGCAAAGGGCCGCATTGCCGCCGCCGATGACGAGAACGTCAGGCATGGATGAGGACGTGGCCATCGATCAGACCGTCTTTCTCAAGATTGGAATGCCGGCCACTCGCCGCCGAGATTGATGGTGAGCTTTTCCGCGATGGGTCCGAGCGTGCTCTTCATCTGCGCGATCTCCGCTGCGCCAAAACGTTCGCGCGGGCCGGACAGCGAAATGACGCCGACCAGCATGCCGCGCGGGCCGAACACCGGCGCCGCCACCGCAGCGCAGCTCGGATCGCGCTCGCCGAGCGAGACGTCGTTGCCATAGGCGCGGATGGCATCGTAGCGCTCGCCCTTGGCGCCATCATAAGCGAGGATGATGTGGCCGGCGGCGCCGCGCAGCAATGCGTAGCTGTGGCCGGCCTCGACGCGATCCAGGGTCGCGTGACGCGAATTGACGCGATAGAGGCAGACGCGGTTGTCATTGTCCTGCCGCACGTGGAAGGACGCGCTTTCGGTGCCGCGATCCACCAGCTCCTGCAACGCCGGCAGCACGTGATGGCCGAGCGCATTCTTGCGGGTGAAGGCGACGCCGAGACGGAAGGCGGTGGGACCGAGATCATAGGTCCCGTCCGGCAGGCGGGTGACATAACCGGTCGGGATCAGCGACGAGAGCAGACGCAGGATCGTGCTCTTATAGAAGCCGGTGCGCACGGCGATTTCGGCCAGCGTCATCGGCTTGTCGGCATGTTCCAGCGCTGACACAATGGACAATGCCCGCTCGACGGCGGCAACGCCCTCGCCGGCTTCACGCACCGGCGCATCGGTCTTGGCTTTGGTGGCGGGCTTGTTCATCGGGGTCCGATCAGATGCGCGATTTCTCGAGGACGCGGGCAATTACCGGCCAGTAGAGATCGCCGTCACCGGCGTCAATCGCCTGGCCGAGGATCTTATCGGCAAGTTCCGCGCCCTGCAGCTGGACGTTGACCGACCTGGCGAGATCGAGCGCGTAGGAGATATCCTTGCGGGCATATTCGGTGGAGAAGGCACGCTCCGGGAAGGTGCCGGGCAACATCGCCTTCATGCCGTGATTACGCAAAGCAAAACTATCCGCCGAGCCTTTGGCCAGCGTCTCGAACACGACCTTCGGATCGAGGCCGGCGCGCTTTGCCGTCTCCAAGGCTTCGCTGAGCGCGACCACCGTCTCCATCAGCACCATATTGTTGAGGATCTTGACGACCTGCCCGGCGCCGATATCGCCGCAATGGGTGATGTCGGTGGCGAAAGTGGCGATCAGCGGCTGCAGCTTGGCGAAATTGGCGGCAGAAGCGCCGACCATGACGCTGAGCGTACCTTCTTCCGCAGCCTGACGCGTGCGCGCGATCGGAGCATCGGCAAACTGTGCGCCCCTGGCGGCGAATTTCTTGGCGAGTTCACGGCTCGCTTCCACCGGCGAAGTGCCGAGATCGACGATGGTGTGGCGTGCATCGGCGTGAGCCAGCAGGCCGTCATCGCCCTCGCTCACGGCCTGAACATGCTTGCCGCTCGGCAGCGCCATGAAAATCACGTCGCAGAGTTTTGCGAGTTCGGCCAGCGTCCCGGCGCGCTTGACGCCGACCTCGGCGAGGCGTTCGAGCGGCGCATCTGCTCGGTCGAAACCATAGACGGGCACGCCCGACTTCCTCGCAAGATTGCGGCACATCGGCTCGCCCATCACACCAAGACCGATGAATCCTATGGCAGTCGTCATGCCGCTTTCCTTTTCATTCCAAGATCGAGATCGTTGAGCGAACGCGTGATACCGCGTCCACATGGTTGATACGTCGGAAATGTTTTTTAGAACGTGTCCCGGGCGCGCTGCAGCGCAGGCGATGCGGAGCATCGCCTACAACGCTGCCGCGCAGAACCGGGACCGTACCAAGCTCGGAGTTTGCTACGGTCCCGGCTCTGCGAAGCGGCATACCTGCGAAGCTTCGCTTCGCCTGGAATGCCGCATCGCGTCCGGGACACAGTTCCATCAAAACAACGATAGCTCTAGCCCTTGACCAGCGGGCAGCCGCCTTCGCTCATCGGACGGAAGGCCTGTTCGCCGGGCGAGGTGGTGATGACCTTGTAATAGTCATACTTGTACTTCGATTCTTCCGGCTTCTTCACCTGCACCAGATACATGGTGTGCAGCACGCGGCCGTCCGGACGCACGGTGACATCCTTGTTATAGGCGTCGTTGACCTTGAGCTCGTGCATCTTCTTGGCGACGGTCTCCGGGTCCTTGGTGCCGGCGGCCTTCACCGCGGCAAGATAATGATGCACGCCGCTATAGACGCCGGCCTGCACCATGCTTGGGACCTTGTTATTGGTCAGCGCGAAATAGCGCTTGGCCCAGGCGCGGGTCTGCTCGTTGAGATCCCAGTAGAAAGACGTCGTCACCTGCAGTCCCTGCGTGGCCTTGAGGCCGAGCGCATTGACGTCGGTGATGAAGACGAGAAGACCGGCGAGCTGCTGGCCGCTCTCGACAATGCCGAATTCGCCGGCCTGCTTGATGGCGGTCTGCACGTCGGCGCCCGAGGTGGCGAGACCGACGACCTTCGCCTTGGAGCCCTGCGCCTGCAGCAGGAACGACGCCATGTCGGCGGTCCCCAGCGGATGCGCGGACGAGCCGATCACCTTGCCGCCGGCGCCTTCGATGAATTTGGTGGCGTCACGCTGCAGCGCATGGCCGAAGGCATAGTCGGCCGAGATGAAATACCAGGTATTGCCGCCGGCCTTGGTGATGGCTTCGGAGGTCAGCTTCGACAGCGCATAGGTGTCGTAGTTGAAGTGGAACGAGATCGGCGAGCAGGCCTTGCCGGTGAAATCCGACGAGCCGGGGCCGCTGACGACGAAAATCCTGTTCTTCTGCTTCGCGACTTCGAGGATCGCGAAGCCGGCCGACGAGGCCGCGCCGTCGGCGATCATGTCGACCTTCTCATTGTCGAACCAGCGGCGCGCGGTAGCTGCCGCGACGTCCGGTTTGTTCTGGTGATCGGCGGTGATGATCTCGATCTTCTGGCCGTTGATCTCGCCGCCGAACTCTTCAGCCGCGAGCTTGGCCGCAGCGACGGAGCCGGTGCCGCCATTGTCGGCGAACACGCCGGACTGGTCGTTCAGCACACCAATCTTGATCGTTTCGTTGGCACTCGCGGCATGGGCCGAGAGCATGAGCGCCGCGGATAGATAAAATGCGTGTTTCAAGAATGTCATCGGATGCCCCTCCTCAGGAACTGTGTTTTTGTTTGATCGTCTCAAGCACCGGCGCGATGTAACGCCGGAACTGCGCAGGATTCTCGCTCATCGGAAAATGACCGAGCGCTTCCATGACCGTGACTTCTGCTCCTGTGATGCCAGACGCCGTGCGCACGGTGTCCTCGGGCGAGCACGAGAAATCGTATTCGCCGGTGAGCAGATAGAGCGGACAGGTCGTGGTATCGATCGCAGCTGTGCGACCACGCAGGTCACCATCGACGCGATAGAAATAGAGATCGCCCTTGAACACGCCGGGGCCGCCCTGCTTGTAGGCCCATAGCGTTTCCATCCGCGCTTCCGGCGGTGACTGCGGCGCCACGAGGCCGGAGACCAGCGCGGCGCAGACTTCGCCGCCATGCACGTCGGGGCGATTGAGCCAGGCGGTGTCGTACCACGGCGCCTGGAAGTCGGCGGCCTCGAGGCCGATCAGCGCGCGGAATTCGCTGGCGTGATCGATGGCGAGATTGAGCACGATGCGACCGCCGATGGAACAGCCCATCACCACCGGCTTGTCGAGATCGAGCGCCGCACAAAAGGCGCGGATCGTCTGCGTATAGCGCTTGGTGGTGAGCTGATATTCCGACCCGTCCCAGTTGGCAGGTGGATTCGACTTGCCGTGCCAGGGCAGATCGAAAGCGATGATGCGGTAGTGCCTGGTGAACTCTTCGTCCGCCAGCAGATAGCGCCACTGGCGATTGTCGGAGCCGGCGGTGTGCAGGCAGACCAGCGGAATGCCCTGCCCCGCTTCCTCGAAATAGATCCGGTGGGTGGTGCCGTCGATATCGACATGCGCGTAGCGGCCGATCATCGGCTCGATGTAAGCGGTCATGCGATGCCTCCTGCGTTGCGCGGCAGGGCCAGCAGATCCTTGAAATACTGCAGATGGGTCATGAACGGCTTGATGTCGCCTTCGAGCGTGGCGGCGCCGCGCTTGGTGAGTGAGAGCAGATCATGCCAGCCGGCCTTCGGCATCGGCTGCCAGAACGCAGTCCATGCCTCCGGCGTGGCGCGATAGCCGAAAGTCCATGAGCGCATCAGCACCGGCGCCGGCACCATGCCTGTGATGCGGCCGGCACGGATGGCGACGTGCCAGCCCTGCTCGGTGGAGCCGAGCAGGCAGTCGACATCGAGGAAGCGGCCGCGCTGGATCAACGCGGCGTCGCGCTCCAGCAGCGCGGGCAGTTGCTCGAACGTGGCGCTGACGGGATCAGATTTTTTCAAGGCCCGACTCCTTGATGATCTTGCCCCACAGCTCCGTCTGCCTGGCGACGTGCTCGGCGAGGCCGGCCGGCGACGAGACATCCGGCTCGAGGCCGATATCGGCGAAGAACTTTTTCGCCTCGTCCGTCGCCATCACCTGCAGGAACGCCTTGTTGAGCTTCTCCACCACATCGGCCGGCACATTCTTGGGACCGAACAGACCGCTCCAGGCGGCGAAGTCGTAGCCGGGCAGACCGACCTCGGCCATCGGCGGCACATCAGGCAGCGACGACACCCGCTGCGCCGTGGTGACGCCGAGGGCGTGCAGGCTGCCATTGTTGATGAATTCGCGTGTCACCGCGACGTCGGTGATGACGAATTCGATGCGGCCGCCGAGCAGATCGGTGATGGCCTGCGGCGTGCCGGGATAGGAGATGCGCACGGCATCGATGCTGGCGAGCGAGCGCACCAGCTGCGCGGCGGCCATGCTGCCGGTGTTGCCCGAGCCGTAGCTGAGCTTGCCGGGATTAGCCTTGCCGTAAGCGATGAACTCTTTCAGGTTCTTCGCCGGAAAATCCTTGTTGACCACCATGACAAGCGGATTGCGCGTGAGGCGGGCGATCGGCGTGAAGTCGGCGACGGGATCGAACGGCATCTTGTTGTAGAGATGCACATTGGCCGAATGGGTGGAGTTGGTGGCGAGATAGAGCGTATAGCCATCGCCCGCGCTGCGCGCGACTTCGGCGGCGCCGATATTGGCATTGGCGCCCGGCTTGTTGTCGACAAGGATCTTCTGACCGAGCACGGCGCCGACCTTCTCAGCGAGGAAGCGCGCTTCCACATCGGTGGCGCTGCCGGCGGGGAACGGCACCAGCAAGCGGATCATCTTGCTCGGATAGGCGTCCTGCGCCTGCGCCGGCATCAGCATCAGTACGCCAACCGCAAATGCACCTGCGATCGCTGCCCGGCGTGTGAACGACCACGCGGCCTTGTGCCCTCTCATGTCTCTACTCCCAACCCTTGTTCCTGAAGCTTTTTTGTTCAGCGCATCCGATGCGCGATCACCGGCACGCAAACGGCGCGCGTCGCAGCATCGATCGCTGCGGTCATCGCCATGTCGTCTCGCCCGATCATCGGCATCTTCGGTCTGATCCAATTCCAGATTGTTCTGTTGGACAGAACTCTTGTTCTATTATGTGAACATATGATTGATTGCCGCGCAAGCGAGGCGGAGTCAACCGTCTCCTGCGACCGAGAAAGTGGACTTGCGACATGGCCTATCCAGAGATCGAGCTTTACGTAGACGGACAGTGGCGCCGGGCCTCCGGCGCACCGATCGTCAATCCCGCGGATGAGAGCGTGATCGGCACCGTGCCACATGCAACCCGCGCCGATCTCGACGATGCGCTGGATGCAGCGCAGCGCGGCTTCCATGTCTGGCGCAAGACGGCCCCGAACGCGCGCGCGCAGATCATCCTCAAGGCCGCCGCGCTGATCCGTTCGCGAGTGGACGAGATGGCGACAGCGATGACACTCGAACAGGGCAAGCCGCTGGAGCAGGCACGGCTCGAAATCCTGCGCGGCGCCGAGATCATCGAGTGGGATGCCACCGAGGGCATGCGCATGTATGGCCGCGTGATCCCGGCCGGCCCCGGCCTGCAGCACACGGTGTATCGCCAGCCGATCGGACCTGTGGCGGCCTTCTCGCCCTGGAATTTTCCGATGAGTTCACCGGGCCGCAAAGTGGCCGGCGCGCTGTCGTCGGGCTGCTCGATCATCCTGAAAGCGTCGGAAGAAACCCCGGCCGGCGCATTGCAGCTGGTGCGGGCGTTCCATGATGCCGGTTTGCCGAAGGGCGTGCTCAATCTGGTGTTCGGCGATCCCGCCGAAATCTCCAGCTATCTCGTGCCGCACGATGCGATCCGGCTGATCACCTTCACCGGCTCGGTTCCGGTCGGCAAGCATCTCGCTGCGATGGCGGGCCAGGCGATGAAGCCGGCCATCATGGAGCTCGGCGGCCATGGCCCGGTGATCGTATGCGACGATGTCGATCCGGTCGCGACCGCCAAGGCCTCTGTCGTGACCAAGTCGCGCAATGCCGGCCAGGTTTGCGTCGCGCCGACGCGCTTCTTCGTGCAGGAGAAGAATTTTGAAATCTTCGCAAAAACCTTTGCCGAAGGCGCTGCGGCACTGAAGATCGGCAACGGCATGGATCCGGCGACGCAGCTCGGCCCATTGGCCAATCCGCGCCGTGTGGATGCGATGGAGCGTCTCGTCGGCGATGCCAAACAGCGCGGCGCACGCGTATTGGCCGGCGGCGAACGTGTCGGCAATCGCGGTTATTTCTATCCGCTCACGGTGCTAGCGAATGTGCCCGACGATGCGCTGGCGATGAATGAGGAGCCGTTCGGGCCGCTGGCGCTGGTCAATCCGGTACGTGACCTGGACGAGGCGATCGCCAAGGCAAACGCCCTCCCCTTCGGCCTCGCCGCCTATGCCTTCACGAATTCCGCCGACAATGTGCAGCGAATCTCGAACGACGTGGAGACAGGCAATCTCACCATCAATCACTTCGTGGCATCGACGGCGGAGACACCATTCGGCGGCGTGAAGGATAGCGGTTATGGCCGCGAAGGCGGCATCGAAGGTCTCGGCTGCTACACCGTGACGAAAAACGTCTCGCACAAATTCGGCTGAGGTGATGAACGTAGGGCGGATGAGCGAAGCGTCATCCGCCGCGGAGTTTCTATCGCGAACTCGGCCGGCGGATTACGGCTATGCCTCATCCGCCCTACGCCCTCTCACCCAAACACTTTGGACAGTTCGCTGTGCAGGCGCCTCATTCCGGCCGGACCGGTGAAGATGTCCTTCACTTCCGCCAGCGCCTCGTTGGTCAACGCTTCTTCGGACCGCATTCCCTGCGCGGCCGTCGCAAGAATACGACTTGCGATCGCTGCCTGATTGGCCGAGGTACGATGCTGCTCAGGAACCTTTGCAACGACCTTGCTGAGGACGTCGCGCATCAGGGCAACAGTGACGGGATCATAAGATGCCGACATAGGAGCCTCCCGCATATTTGTTCTTTATCTGGACAGGCTACGCCGGCTTTCAAGTTTGCCCAGTGACATTCGCGTGTTCGAGAGCCGGCGAAAGGTCGCGGCGCTGCCCGCCGGTATGTTGCGGTGCCGATACGGAACCAATAAAGTCCGGAAATGGATTGGGACAAGGTTCGGATTTTTCTCGAGGTCGCCCGCACGGGCCAGATTCTCGGCGCGGCGAAGCGACTTAAGCTCAACCATGCCACCGTCGCCCGCCAGCTCACCGCCCTGGAAAAAGACCTCAAGACGAAACTGCTGAACCGCCAGACGACGGGATCGTCGCTAACCCCCGCCGGCGTCGCCCTTCTGGCCGCGGCCGAGCGGGCCGAGTCCGAGTTGTTACGGGTCGGCTCGCAACTCTCCACGGCCGCGGACAAAATCGCCGGCACCGTGCGCATCGGCGCACCGGACGGACTGGGCAACTACTTTCTGGCGGACAAGCTCGGCGCCTTCGCCGCCGACAATCCCGATCTGATCATCCAGCTCGTCGCGATGCCGCGCACCTTCTCGCTCGCCAAGCGTGAGGCCGACATCGTGGTCACCGTCGAGCGGCCCGACGAAGGCAAGCTGATCTGCACCAAGCTGACCGACTACACGCTCAGCTTCTACGCATCGGATGACTATCTCGCGCGATCACCGGCAATCCAGAAGATCGCCGATCTCGCCGATCATCTGCTCATCACCTATATCCACGACATCATCTTCAGCCGCGCGCTGGATTATGCATCAACGCTGAGCGAACTCATCACCCGACGCTTCGAATGCGGCAGCGTGATCGGCCAGCTGGAAGCGGTACGCGCCGGCCATGGCGTCGGCATTCTGCACGACTATGCCGCGCAGCGTTATCCGGAGCTGCGGCGCATCCTCCCGGCCAACAGCTTTACCCGCACCTATTGGCTGGTCTCGCATCCCGACACCCATGATACGCGCCGGGTGCGGGAGATTCGGCGTTACGTGGTCAGCAAGGTGAAGGAAGCGCGGAAGCAATTCATCGCGGGGTGAAACTCTTCCTCCACTTCTCCCCACCGAGGAGAGGTGAAGTGGAGCTTCACGGCTGCTCCATCAATTGGAGCTCGAGACCACCGCGCCAAACTTCGTGAAAAACTCGCCGGCCAGCTTCTTGGCTGTGGCATCGATCAGGCGGCCGCCGAGCTGGGCCAGCTTGCCGCCGATCTGCGAGTCGACCTGATAGTGCAGGATCGTCTCGTTATCCCCGGCCGCTTCCAGCTGGATCGCTGCGCCGCCCTTGGCGAAACCGGCCACACCGCCAGAACCTTCGCCGGTGATCTTGTAACCGTTCGGCGGATCGAGATCGCTCAACGTGACCTTGCCACCGAAGCTCGCCTTCACCGGGCCGACCTTGATGACGACTTTCGCCGTCATTTCCGTCGGCGATGTCATCTCGAGCTCCTGGCAGCCAGGAATGCACTGCTTCAGCACGTCGGGATTGTTGAGCGCAGCCCACACCGTCTCGCGCGAGGCCGGGATGGTCTGGCTGTCATTCATCTGCATGGGATCGTATCCTCACCTGCCAGCGCCTCATACGGCGCAATAGCGTTCCTGGATTTCCTTGTCGGCGAGCAGCGTTTCCGAACTGCTCTCATAGACCACCTCGCCCTGATCGAGGATGACCGCGCGATCGGCGAGGCGCAGCGCCCATTCGACATTCTGTTCGACGAGCAATAGCGTCACACCCTGATCGCGCAGCTTGCGGAACAGCACGCCCATCTCCTCCACCAGCACCGGCATGATGCCTTCAGAGGGCTCATCCAGCAGGATCATCTTCGGCTTGGCGATGGTGGCGCGGGCGATGGCCAGCATCTGCTGCTCGCCGCCGGACATGGTCACGCCTTCCTGATCGAGACGCTCCTTCAAGCGCGGAAAGCTCTCGGCGATTTCGTCGATAGCCTCGCGCTCGTCGATCTGGCCGCGGTAGGCAACGAGACCGAGCTGCAGGTTCTCCCGCACGGTGAGACCGGGCACGATGCGGCGCTCTTCCGGTACGTAAGCAAGGCCGAGGCGATAGCGGTCATGAGCCTTTAGCGCGACGAGATCCTTGCCGTCGAACTGCATGCTGCCGGCGATTTTCGGCATCAGGCCCATGATGGAGCGGATGGTGGTGGTCTTGCCGGCGCCGTTACGACCGACCAAGGCAACGACTTCGCCCTGCCTCACGTTGAGCGAGACGCCGTGCAGCGTGTGGCTAGAGCCGTACCAGGCGTTCAGGTCCTTGATCTCAAGCATAGCCATGGTTCTGTCCCAGATAGACGCGACGAACTTCGGGGTCCGTCTGGATCTCGTGCGGCGTGCCATCGGCGATCAGCTGGCCGTGATGCAGCACAAGGATGCGGTCGCTGAGGCCGAGGATCATCTTCATCTTGTGCTCGACCAGAAGGATGGTGCGCTCCGCCGCGAGCTTCTCCAGCAGCGCAACCATCTCCTTGGTTTCCTCCGGGCCCATGCCGGCAGTCGGCTCGTCGAGCAGTAGCACTTCCGGGCCGGAGATGAGCGCAATCGCGATCTCCAGCGCACGCTGCTGACCATGGGCGAGGAATTTTGCGGTTTCACCACGCTTGGCGATGAGGCCGACGGATTCCAGCGCCTTGTCGGCGCGGGCATCGAGCTCCGGAAACTTGTTGCGGTTGGTCCAGATATTGTAGCGCGCGCGGCCGGCCTGGGCGGCGACGCGGACATTTTCGTGGACACTCAGATCGGGAAAGATGTTCGTGATCTGATACGAGCGCGCGATGCCGCGATGGACGAATTCATGCTGGCGCGTGCCCTTGAGATCGTCGCCTTTGAAGCGAACCGTTCCGGTGGACGGCGTCAGCACCCCGGACAGCACGTTGAAGAACGTGCTCTTGCCGGCGCCGTTCGGCCCGATGATGGATGTGACGCGGCCAGGACGGAATTCGGTGGTCACGCCCTGCAGCGCGGTGAAGCCGCCGAATTTCATGCCGACATTCTCGACAGCGAGCAGCGGCGCGGTCATCGGACGACCCTCGACAGGAATGTGCCCCAGATGCCCTTGGGCAGGAACAGGACGAACAGCACGAAGATGGAGCCAACGATGATCTGCCAGTGCGACGTCCACAGCGAGAATACGTCTTCCATCAGCAGGAACACCAGCGCACCGACGAACGGACCAAAGAAGCTCGAGGCGCCGCCGAGCAGCGTCATCATCACGATCATGCCAGATGTCAGATAATGCAGCGATTCCAGTGGCACGAAAGCGAGATGCAGGGCCGACATGGTGCCGCCGAGCGCACAGATGGTACCGGATAGCGTGAAAGAGAGGAGCTTGGTGCGCTCGACATCGTAGCCGCAGGTGCGCGCGCGGCGCTCGTTCTCGCGGATCGCCTCGATGGCGGCGCCGAAGGGCGAATTGAGAATGCGCGAAACCAGCCAGAGTGCCGCGGCGGCGAACACCATCAGCACGTAATACTTGTTCACGGGGTCGAGAAAGTTGATGTCGAAGCCGAACAGGTTGATCTTGTTCACGGTGAAGCCCCGCAGACCGTTTTCGCCGCCGGTCCAGCCGGAAGCCTGCAGCGCGACGTAATAGACGAGCTGCGCCAGCGCGAGCGTGACCATCGAGAAATAGATGCCGCGCGTGCGCGTCGACATGCCACCGATGATGAAAGCGAGCACGGCGCCGCCGGCAACGCCCATCAGCACCGCGAGATACCAGGGCACCCCGAACTGGCCGATGGCGATGCCGGTGATATAGGCGCCGGCGCCGAAGAACGCAGCGTGCCCGAAGGACAAAAGCCCCGTGTAGCCGAACAAAAGGTTATAGCCGACGCAGACGACGCCATAGATCAGCACGTTCACTGCGAGCGCCTTGGACGGCAGCAGCCATGGCAGGATGCAGAGCGCGAGGATGGACAGCGGAACGCGATAGGTCGTCATCATGGCCTTGAGACGCGCGGGCTTCGACGCATCGACGGGCAGTGGCGCGGCAACGGATGGGGCATTCATGATCGTCTCTCCGTTACGCGAGTTTGCCGAACAGGCCTTGCGGCCGGATCAGAAGCACGATGGCCATCAGCGCGAACATCACGATGGTCGCCATCTCCGGTGCGAACAGCGCGGTCATGCTGATGACGACGCCGACCAGAAGACCGGCGATGATGGCGCCGACCAGCGAGCCGAGGCCGCCGATAACCGTCACCACGAAGGCTTCGGCGAGCACCAGCGCGCCCATCTCCGGATTGACCGACCGCATCGGCCCGGCGAGCACGCCGCCCAGTGCGGCGAGACCGACGCCGAGGCCGAACACCGCAAGCCAGACCTTACTGATATCGACCCCGAGCACGCGCATCATCATGGGATCGCGCGAGCCGGCGCGGACGATGAGCCCGAACTTGGTCTTTTCCAACCCGAGCCAGAGCAGCACGACGATGGCGAAAACCAACGCCACGACAAAGATGCGATAGATCGGGAAGAAGCCGACGCCGAGATCGACGACGCCGGTGAGCAGTGACGGCGTCGGGAACGGGATGCCGTCGCTGCCGAACACGATGCGCACGCCTTCGACCAGCACATAGCTGAGGCCGAAGGTGAGCAGCAGGGGATCGTCGATGGAGCGGCCATAGAGTCGCCGGATCAAGACGAATTCGATCAGCATCCCGAACACGCCGATCATGACGGGGGCAACCAGCAGCCCCCACCAGAAACTGCCGGTCAATGAGGCCACCCACAGCCCGGCATAGGCGCCGACCATGAACAGGGCGCCATGCGCGAAATTCACGACGCCCATCATGCCGAAGATGATCGACAGACCGAGCGCGGTGATCACGAGGATGGCACCGAGGGCAACTCCGGAGAAGAGCTGCATCAGAATGAGTTCTGTATCCATGGGACGGCGCGGGCCTTCGCTTAGGTGGGGAAGCCGAGTTCGGCGCAGGTGCGCAGCACCTGTTCCGACGGCGCTTCATTGGCGACGATACTGAACAGATCGCTGTCGCCCTTCATGTCCGCCTTCTTCTTGGACTCCAAGACGAGCACCGACTGCACCGACTGATGGTCGCACTTGCGATAGTATTGCGGACCCTTGGCGACGTCGTATTTCAGCGCTTCGAGCGCTGCGATCACCTTGTCGGTGTCGGTGCCGCCCGCGGCCTGCATCGCCTGCAGCAGCGACATCACGCCGGTATAGCCATAGGCGCCGTAATCGGTGGGGATCGCACCGCCATTGGCCGCACGATAGGCATCGTTGAACGCCTTGGCCGACGGCACCGTGCTTTCCAGACCCCAATAGAAATTCGAGCCGCCGACGACGCCCTCGAACACTTCGGGACTGACAGCGAGGCGCTGGTTGTGCAGCAGCACCGGCACCACGATCTTCGCGCTCTGCTTCAAGCCGAAATCCACAGCCTGCTTGATCGAGTTCGCCTGGTCGCGGCCGAAATTGCTGATGCACAGAATGTCCGGACGCATCGAGCGCAGGCGCGGCATGAAGGTGGAGTAATCGGCGGCGCCGAACGGGTGCATGATCTCGCCCACCGTCTCTGCGCCGATCGCCGCCTGCGCGCGCTTGAATCCGCGCAGCATTTCGTGGCCGTAGGCATAGTCGGCAACGAGATGGGCGACCTTGGTGCCCTTCTTGAAACTGTGACGCGCCACGGCGGCCGTCGTCATGGTCGGGTTCAGCGCTTCATGGAAGGTGTATTTGCTGAAGTCCTTGATCTCGTTGATGGTGTCGGACTGGCTGATCGACACATAGAGCACGCCGCGGGCGCGGGTGACTTCGTTCACCGCGAGCTGCACGGCACTGGACAGCGATCCGACGATCGCGTGCACCTTATCCTTCTCGATCAGCTCGAGCGTGCGCGTCGCGGCTTCGCCGCCGTTCAGCTTGTCGTCACGCACCAGCAGCTCGACCTTGCGGCCATCGACGCCGCCCTTGTCGTTGACCTGCTTGACGGCGAGTTCGGCGCTCTTGACCTGATCCTTCGCTTCGGCTGCGAACGGCCCAGTCAGCGGTGTCGGGAAGCCGATGCGGATGTTGTCGTCGGCCGCGCGGGCGATCCACGGCATGGCCATCACGCCGGCGCCGGTGCCGATCGCGGCCAGCATATGGCGACGGGAAATATGGAAACGGTTCGAGTTTCGGTTGTCTTTGGTCATGTGCTCCCTCCCTGTTGTCAGTCTTGTCGATCAGATGTGTCCAAGTGCCTTGAGTATGCGCGCGGGCGTCATCGGCACCTGCGCGATCGTGCCGCCGAACGGCGACATCGCATCGTTGATGGCATTCATCGCAGCAGCCGATGCCGCGGCCGTCCCGGCTTCACCGACTCCCTTGGCGCCGAGCTGGGTATCCAGCGTCGGCGTCTCCACATGGGCGACGACGATGTCGGGCATCTCCACCGCCATGGGGACGAGATAATCGGCCAACGATCCGTTGGTGAGCTGACCATTCTCCCCATAGACGCACTCCTCGAAGAAGGCCGCACCCAACCCCTGCACCACACCACCGCGGATCTGTTCATCCACCAGCAACGGATTGATGACGCGGCCGCAATCCTCGACCACCCACATCTTCAGGATCTTGACGAAGCCGGTTTCGACATCCAGCTCGAGATGGCAGGCCTGCACGCCGTTGGTGAAAGCGAAGGGATAGCCCTCCGGCGCATAGTGATGCGCGACCGAGAGCTGCGCCTGCGTGCCGGGTGGCAGGGTATCCGAACGGAAATAGGCGATCCGCGCGATCTCGGCGAGCTCGATGCGCTGCTGGCCGGAGGCCTTGTCGATGATCCAGCCGGCCCGCATGTCGAGCTTGCCGGCGTCTTCCTGCAGGATGGCCGCAGCAACGGAGAGCACATTGGCCTTGAGCTTCTGCGCCGCCTGCAACGCCGTCTCGCCGCCGATGCCAGCGCCGCGACAGGCATAGGTGGCGCCGCCATGAGGCGTCGTCTCGGTATCGCCGGTGACGACCTTGATCCGCTCGCGATCGACGCCGAGATGTTCGGCAACGATCTGACCGACGATCGTCTCAGTCCCCTGCCCGAGTTCGGTGATCGAGATCAGGCAGCGCACGTCGCCGGACGGCGTGATCTTGAGAATGGCACCGTCCTGCGACGAGATACGCACGCCGCCGACGCCATAGAAGGCCGGGCTCGGATTGGTGATTTCGACGAAGGTGGCGATGCCGATGCCGCGGTAAACGCCCTGCTTGCGCAGCTCGGCCTGCTCGGCGCGCAGACGGTCGTAATCCATCATCTCGCGGATCTTCGCGAGACAAGCGTGATGCGACAGCGACTCGAACTTGTAGCCTGTGGGCGACGTGCAGGGATAGGCGTCATCCGGAATGAGATTGCCGCCGCGGATATCGAACACGTCACGTGAGGTCTTCGCCGCGATCATGTCCACCAGCCGCTCGGTCACCGTGCAAGCCACGGGATGGCCGACGGCGCGATACTGGCTCATCTGCACCTTGTTCTGGAACACGACCTGCAGATCGGCGCGATAATTCCTGAACGTGTACGGCGCCCCCATCAGGCGATAAACCTGATTGCCCTCGACCACGCTGGTGCGCGGATAAGCCGAGAAGGCGCCAATGCCGGTGACGTCCTCGACATCCATCGCCAAGATGTTGCCATCGGCATCCGACGCCATCCGCGCACGGACGCGATGATCGCGGGCGTGGATGTCGGACACGAAGGACTCCATGCGGTCGGCGACATATTTCACCGGACGTCCCAGCATGATGCTGAGGCCGACCACCGCCATGTCCTCATGATACATATGCAGCTTCATGCCGAAGGAGCCGCCGATATCCGGCGCGATGACGCGCACGCAGGCTTCGGGAATACCGTAGTGACGCGCATAGATATCCTGGAACTGATATGGCGTCTGCGTGGCATGATGCACCGTCAGCTTCGGCTCGCTGGCATCGTAGTCGGCGATGATCGCCCGCGGCTCCATGGTGACGGCGGTGTGCCGGCCGAACAGGAATTCCTCCTCCACCACATGGGCGGCGCTGGCGAAAATATCCTCGATGCCACCGGTATCGAGCTTACCCTGGAAGCACAGATTACTGCCGAGCTCGGGCGAAATCACCGGAGCGTCGGGATCGCGCGCCGTGTCGATATCGACGACGGCAGGCAGTTCATCGAACTCGATGGACACCAGTTCGGCCGCGTCCTCCGCCAATGCGCGTGTATCGGCGACCACGGCAACCACCGCCTGCCCTGCCCAGACCACCTTGTCGATCGGCAGCGGCAACTGCGGCGGCGACTTCATGCCCTTGAAATGATCCATGGTGCCGACCCATGGCATGCAGAGCTTTGCCAGATCCTCACCGGTGGCGACCAGCCGCACACCTGGCGCCTCACGCGCCGCCTGCGCATCGATCGACACGATTCTCGCATGCGCATAGGGGCTGCGGACGTAAGCGACATGCAGCATGCGCGGCAGCGTGATGTCCGTGACGTAACGACCACGCCCGGCGAGCAAACGCTTGGCATTCGGACGCGGGACCGAGCGGCCGATATAGGAATTCGGACGATCGAGCGAAGTCATCGCGCTCATGCGTCGACCTCTCGTTCGGACGCGCTGCCACCCTCGGCGCGAGCACGCGCCGCGGTCTCGATGGCGTCGACAATGGCCTCGTAGCCGGTGCAGCGGCAATAGTTGCCCGAGAGCGCATCGCGAATTTCTTCGCGTGTCGGCACGCCCGGCTGCGACAGCAGACCATGGGCCGTCATCAGCATGCCCGGCGTGCAGAAACCGCATTGCAACGCGTTGCGCTGATGGAAAGCTTCCTGAAGATCGGCAATGACAGCGCGTTCGGTCAGCCCCTCCACCGTCTCGACGGACGAGCCGCTCGCCTGCACGGCAAAAGTCAGGCACGAATGCACGACGCGGTCATCGAGCAGCACGAGGCAGGCACCGCAGACACCCATCTCGCAGCCTGTATGGGTACCGGTGAGCTCCAGCGTCTGCCGTAGAAAGTCGGCGAGCGTCATACGCGCCGGAACGCGATGCGCTACCTGGCTGCCGTTCACGATCATAGCCACATCGACGAGATCACTCATGGCGCCTGCCTCGCAATCTCGCCGAGCATGCGGCCAAGCAGCACGCGCGCCAGATGACGCCGCATGGCAGGCGGCACATTTTCATCCTCGGGCGGATCGATGTCGAATATGACGGCGGCCTGCGCAGCAGCGATCGCTCCCGGGTTCAGAATGCGCCCCAGCAGGGCGTCTTCCGCCTTCCAAGCACGCAACGGTGTGTTGCCGACCGAAAAGAAGACGATCCGGATTTGTGCGATCGCGCCATCGACGAATTCCGCCAGAATGCCGCAACCGACCAACGCGAAATCGCCGCGACGGCGCGCAAACTCCTGGAAGGCCCAGCGATGGCCGGGCCGCATCACCGGCACATGAATGGCGACCAGCAATTCCCCCGGCGCGATGGCGGTCTGGAACAGATCGACGAAGAACTCGTCGGCGGGCACGCGGCGCGTGCCGTCGCGATTGGCAATCTCGAGCTCAGCGCCGAGCGCCAGCGTCATTGCAGGAAATTCCGACGCAGGATCTGCGTGGGAGACACTCCCGCCGAGCGTCCCCTTGTTACGTATGGCCGGATGAGCGACATGCGGCGCCGCTTCGCTGTAGAGCGGCGCATACTTGCGGATCAGCGGATCGGCAAGCAGCTCGGCGTGGCGCGTGAGGGCACCGATGCGAAGCCAACTGCCTCTTCGTTCGATGCCGCAGAGATCGGGAATATGCGCGATGTCGATGACCACTTCAGGCGCCTGCAAACGCAGGGCAAGCGCCGGCACGAGACTCTGGCCGCCTGCGATATAGCTCGCATCGCCGCCAGCCCCCTCGAACGCTTCCAGCGCCTCCACGATCGTGGCGGCCCTCACATAGTTGAATGCCCTCGCCTTCAACTCGTCCCCCAGGGCGTCTCGCGGACGCCGAGCTTTGTGACCATTTGGTCTGAAATCTAGAACACGCCAAACTTTGGCGGTCAAGCAAAATGACCATTTGGTCTCTTTTTCGGATTGCGATATTCAGTCACAAGCAAATCGAAGAGAATATGGTCAAAAAGCCTGCCAAAACCGCGGAAAAACCGCCGCGTCGCAACATGCGCGCCGCCGAGCGCGAGCGTTTCATCCTCGACGAAGCAATCAAGTTCTTTGCGGAACAAGGATTTAGCGGGCAGACGCGCGAGCTGGCCAAGCGCATGGGAATGACCCATTCGGCCATCTATCGCCACTTCCCGAGCAAGGAAGCGTTGATCGAGCGTGTCTATGAAGAAATCTATCTCAGCCGCTGGTCACCTGCCTGGGCCGGACTGATCCGGGATCGGTCGATACCACTCCAGACACGGCTGTCGCAGTTCTATCTCGAATATGTCGGCCAGGTTTTCGAGTATAACTGGGTTCGCATCTTCGTGTTCTCGGGGTTGAAATCGTTCGACATTACCAAGCGCTATCTTCAAATCGTGCGCGAACAGATCATCGAGCCGGCCTGTTGCGAGTTGCGGCACGACCTGAAGCTTCCATCCAGAGACGCAATGCCTTTGTCAGAGCGCGAAATCGAGATGTTCTGGGGACTTCACGGCCGCATCTTCTATATGGCGATCCGGCGCTTCGTCTATGAAACGCCGACACCCGAGCAACTGGACGACATCGTGCGCGATGCCGTCCGCGTGTTTCTCGATGGATCGAAGCCGTTGATGCGGGAGATCGCCGCCGCACGCTAGCGCGAGGCAGCCTCAATCCTGTTTGTGGAAAAGGCCGGTATATTCCGCCTGATACGGAGCATACGACTCCTTGAGCGTTGCCAGGTTGAGCAACATGGTTGCCACAAGGACCTGATTGCGGTCACGAACTTCGGTTCGCACCCACAAACTCTCGGTGCGCTTGCTGCCCGACATCGCAACGACTTCGCGCCGGATCCGGTAATCCTCACCGACGAACAGCGGTCCCTTGATGACGCGGATTTCCTGATCGGCAAACAGGCCCACGGCCGGTCCCTTCACCGGCAGACCATCCTTCTTGCTGCCGTGCTGGAACAGGACGCTCAGCATTTCCATCGGAATGATCGGACGTGCCCAGGGCGATCCCTTGCCCGCTTCCGCCGTGTAGTAGGACGACGGCTCGGTGATGACCTTCAGCTTCTGCGCGAGGGAGAAAGGATAGAGATCGCCCATATGCTGGTCGAAATCCATCCGCACGTCCTGCGGCGCGGTCGTCATGCCGATCCGGATGTCACGCAGGATCACCGCATCGGTCAGCGGCTTCAGTTCGGTGAGCCTGACATCGAGTGCCGATGGCGGCACATCCGGCCCCACCGATGCCGTGCCGCGCAACACTTCCGTGCCGTCACGCTTGACCATGCGGATCGCCGCATGGCGCGCGTCATTGGCAGGCTCCTCGAGAATGGCCTGCACCTCCTCGCCCTCGAAGACGGCGTTGCGATAATGCGCGGACAGGCAACCGGCTTCAAACCACGTTTGCCCCCACAGCTTCGCGCAGAGCGGCGCAAACTGACTGAAATGCGTGGGCCCTTCGATGGTGCCGCCCTTGAAGCCGAGCTTCTGCGCGGTCGCATCGTCGTGGATGGATGCATGGGAGTCGTAGGTCTGCGCATGCAGCATCTGGCGCGGCTGGCGCCACGGGCCGATCAGCGTGGCGCCCGTGTCTTCGATGGCGGTCTCGAACGCAGCAATCGTCATCTGAAATCTCCGACTTACCAGGTATCGACGCAAGGTCGCTTGCGCGTGATACGCTCGGGCGGCACCGGAACCGAACGCAGACCGGCCATGATCCATCGCCGCGTTTCCGCGGGATCGATCACATTGTCGATCTCGAAGACCGAGGCGATCGAGGTCGCCTTGCCATTGGCATAGAGCTCGGCCACCTTGTTCTTGTAATAGGTCTCGCGCTCGACGGGATCGGCGATGGCCTCCATTTCCTTGCGGAAACCGAGACGGACATACCCCTCCAGCCCCATGCCGCCGAACTCGCCCGTCGGCCACGCCGCCGTGAAGAACGAGGCATGGAAACCGCCGCCGATCATCGACTGTGCGCCGAGCCCGTAGCCCTTACGCAAGACGATGCCGAAGAGCGGCACCGTGATGCTGGCGCCGGTGACGAACATGCGGGCCACATGGCGGACGATGGCGGTCTTCTCCGCCTCGGGGCCAACCATGAAGCCCGGCGTGTCGCAGAGCGAGACGATGGGAATATCAAAGGCGTCGCAGAGCTGGATGAAACGCGCCGCCTTGTCGCCGGCTTCTGCATCGATCGCACCGCCGAGATGTTTTGGATTGTTGGCGATGAGGCCGAACGGCTTGCCCTCGATACGGATGAAGGCAGTGATCATGCCGACGCCGAAATCGCGCCGGATCTCGAGCACCGAGTCTTCATCCGCCATCAGATCGATCACATTGCGGATGTCGTAGACGCGCAGCCGATTCTCCGGGATCGCGCGGCGCAACAGACGCTGGTCCAGTGCACGCCATTCCGGAACAGCTCCCTGGAAATAGGACAGATATTTCTGCGCAACGCGCGTTGCTTCTTCCTCGTCCTCGACGAGGATGTCCACGACGCCGTTCGGCGACTGGAAGGAGACGGGACCGACTTCGCCCGGATGATAGACGCCGAGCCCGCCGCCTTCGATCATCGCAGGGCCGCCCATGCCAATCGACGCATTCTTCGTGGCAATGATGACATCGCAGCAACCGAGCATCGCGGCATTGCCGGCGAAGCAGTAACCGGACACGACGCCGATTACCGGCACGAGGCCCGAGAGCTTGGCAAACTGGACGAAGGACGGCCCGTCGAGACCGGTGAGACCGAGCCGATCCGTATCACCGGGACGGCCGCCGCCGCCTTCGGCATAGAACACCAGCGGCATCCGCCACTGCTCGACCAGCGACAGCATGCGGTCGATCTTCTTGTGGTTCATATGCCCCTGCGTGCCGGCAAGAACCGTATAGTCGTAGGAGATGACCATGCAGCGCGCCGCATGCTCCCCGAACGTTTTCGCATTGACCGTGGCGACACCCGAAATCAATCCGTCCGCGGGCGTGTTCTGGATAAGATCGGCAACGGAACGGCGGCGGCGCTGGCCGGCGATGGCCAGGCTGCCATATTCCATGAAGGAGCCGTCATCGACGAGCTGCGCGATGTTTTCGCGCGCCGTGCGCTGATTGGTCTTGCGTCGGCGCTCGACCGAAGACGGGCGATTTTCGTCGAATGTGATCGCCTGCCGCGCGAGCAATTCCGCAAGATCGGGCCGGATGTGATCGAGATCGACCTCCGCCTGTTCAACGACGAGACCGCCCTCGACGTCCTGCGGCTCGAGATAGAGGATGGCCTCGTTCTGCATCAGCGTGGCGCCGTCGGCCGCGACGACGCGCATCACGCGGCCCCCCTGTGACGCGGTGACGAGATGCTCCATCTTCATGGATTCGATGATGGCGAGCTGCTGTCCGGGCAGAACCATGTCGCCTTCGGCGACCGGGATCGACACGATCGTTCCCTGCAGCGGCGCGGTCACGGCAACAGCACCTTCTGGCGCTGCTTCGGCCCTGGCGGGCGATGCCGGGCCATGCCCAGCCGTTCCACTCGTAGCGAACAGAGGCGGTGCGACGGCTTGTGCGGCCTTCACGAGATCCGCAACATTCCGATCGATGAAGCTGGTGCTGACACGATTGGCCTGGAAATCCCCGTGGGCGAGGATGGCCTGGATAAACGGAATATTCGTCGCGACTCCCTCGATGCGAAACTCGCGCAGGGCCCGCGCACTTTTAGCGACGACATCGGCCCATTGCATCGGCGTATGGACGATGACCTTGGCGAGCAGCGAGTCGAAAGCCGCGCTGGTCCTGTAGCCGGCATAACCGAACGTATCGACACGCACACCCGGACCCGACGGCGGTTCGAAGACGGCAAGCGTGCCGCCGGTCGGCTGCGTGCCGCCGGTGGCATCCATCGTCTCCATATTGATGCGCAACTGCATCGCAAAACCGCGCGGCTTCGGCACCGACGCCTGGTCGAGCCCGAGCGAGGCGAGCGTGGCGCCAGCGGCCACGGCAAGCTGCGCGCCGACGAGATCGACGGACAGCACCTCTTCCGTTACCGTATGCTCCACCTGTAGCCGGGGATTGGCCTCGATGAAGGCAAAAGCGCCATCACTCTCACCGGCCTCGCCGTCGACCAGAAACTCGAAGGTGCCAAGGCTGTCATACCTGGCTTCCGACGCGAGCTGCCGCGCGGCTTCGACGATCCGCTGACGCAGCCCCTCCGTGAGCGACGGGCTCGGCGCGATCTCGACCAGTTTCTGATTGCGGCGTTGAATGGTGCATTCGCGCTCCCACAGATGACTGACATTGCCGTGGCGGTCACCGATGATCTGCACCTCGATATGCCGGGCATTACGGATCAAACGCTCCGCATAGACGCCATCATAGCCGAAGCCGGCCTTGGCCTCGGACTGGCAGCGTGCATAGGCGTCGTCGATATCGGCTGCACGCTCGACCACGCGCATGCCGCGACCGCCGCCGCCGGCCATGGCCTTGATCATGATCGCCGCATTGTCGCCGAGCGAGGTGAAGAACGCCTTGATCTCTTCCAGAGTCGACGGTCCCGTGGTGCCGGCGATAATCGGGACGCCGCAGCGCTTGGCGAGCTGTTTTGCCGCGACCTTGTCGCCGAACAGCTTGAGCGCTGCGGGGGATGGACCGACAAAGACGATGCTCTCGTCGGCACAACGCTGTGCAAGCTCCGCGTTCTCGCTGAGAAAACCATAACCGGGATGCAGAGCATCGCAGCCGCTGGCCTTGGCCGCACCGATCACGCCCTCGATATCCAGATAGGCGCGCGCACCACGGCCGGGAATTTCTCGCGCCTCATCGGCAATGCGCACATGCAGCGAATTCGCATCGTCGGCCGGGTAAATCGCGACCGTGGCGAGGCCGGCGTCGGCGGCGGAACGCGCGATGCGAATGGCGATCTCGCCGCGATTGGCGATCAGCAATTTACGAAAGGACATCAAACTCTCCGTAGACAACAGACACGATCCGGCGCGACCTTCGCGAGGCGCGGACTGCGGCGCACACCGATCAGAGCGGCGCGTTGGCGTTCAGTTCCTGCTTCTTCACCTTGCCGGTGGCGGTCATCGGCAGCGCATCGATGATGCGCACTTCCGGCACCTTGTAGACGGCCATCCGCTCGGCGCACCACGCCTGGATCTCGGCCGGCGTCACGCTGCCATAGGCCTCCGGCTTGAGCTGGATGAAGGCAACGGGCACCTGCCCCTTGTCGGCATCGTCGCGGCCGACCACGCCTGATCCCAGCACTTTCGGGTGCTGACCGAGCAGCGCCTCGATTTCCGGCGGAAACACGCTCATGCCCTTCACTTTCAGCATCTCCTTGCGGCGGCCGAGGAAGTGCAGGAATCCCTGCGTATCGATGGTGCCGATATCGCCGGTGCGCAGCCAGCCATCGACGAGCGACTGAGCGGTGGCCTCGGGCTTGTTCCAGTAGCTCTTGAGCAACGATGGCGTACGGACGCGGATCTCGCCCTCGCCACCGAGCGGCACCAGTTCGCCGGTCTCGAAATCGGTGATCTTGAATTCGGCTCCCGGCACGGGGAGGCCGACGAAGATCGGCTGCGACAGCAGATCGAAATCGTTCTCCTGGAAGCCGGATACGAACGTGTTCGACGTGTGCGTTTCCGTCATGCCCCACGAGGCTTCCGTGAGGACGATGCCGGTGAGCTGCTTCCAGCGTTTGCGATAGTCGGGATTGAGTTTCTTCACGAAGGAAACGACGCGGACCTGGCTGAGCGAAGACAGGTCAAACTCCTTGAAGCGCGGATGATCCATCAGCTCGACGGCACCATCCACGGGCATCGCAGTGATGTTGACCTTGTAGCGGTCAATGGCCGCCAGCGCGCCCACCGCGTCCCAGCGCGCCAGCAGCACCAGCGTCGCACCGGCGAACAGCGGAAAGATCAGGCCGAAATTCTCGCCCGCAATCCAGAATTCCGGGAAGAACGACAGATAGATGCTGTTCTGGTTGGAAACGACCGAAATGCCGTGATTGGCCGCGGCCGTATAGACCATATCGCGCTGGGTATGGACGCAGCCTTTAGGCATGCCCGTGGTGCCCCCGGTGTAATTCAGCGCCGCGATATCATCGAGCGCGGCGGGCGGCAGCGGCTTCGGCGCAGGCAAGGCCGCAAGCGCAGGCAGCAGATCTGTCGTTCCTGGAACCGCGATGCGCGGGCCGCGAATGGAGTCCGGAACCGGAATGGTTGGCTCGGACGGAATGACATCGGCGAAGGAAGTGACAATCACTTCCCGTAGCTTGGTCTCGCCGCGGACCTGATCAACCACCTGAGCCAACTGGTCGAGCGCGACAATGACTTCAGCGTCGGTGTCGTTGAGCTCATAGGCGAGCTCGAACGCGCGCGACAACGGGCTTACCGGAACGTGGATGGCACCAAGCTTGAGGATGCCGAAGAACGCGATATGGAATTGCGGGCAGTTCGGCATGAAGACGGCGACGCGGTCGCCCTTGCGAACACCCTTCGCCATCAACAAGGCAGCAAAGCGATCGCTCTGCCGGTCAAGATCGGCATAGCTGGTGACGTGGCCATAGAAGATTACTGCCGGCTTCTGCGGCTGCAGCCGTGCCCAGATGCGAAGATATTCGGTCAACGCCACTTCGCCGTGGGGATATTGCGGCGTGTTCGGTGTCCCTTTCGGCCAGGCCTTGGCCCAGAGCTCGTGCAGTCGGGCCAGATAGTCGGTTTCCTTTTGGGCTTCCTTGGTATCTGCGGTCATCACCGTCTTCCTTGTTCTGGTCAGTTGCGTTTCATTGTGGGATCGAGGGCGACGCGCAGCGACTCACCCAACGTGTTGAAGGCCAGCGCGGTGAACAGAATCGCGAGGCCGGGCGGATACATCTGCTCGGGCGCGATCTCCATGTTCTGATAGGCGCGCGCGAGCATCGCGCCCCAGCTCGGTTCCGGCGGCTGAATGCCAAGGCCGAGAAAGCTGAGGCTGGCTTCGGCAAGCAATGCTGCGGCGAGCAGCAGCGTGACCTGGACGATCACTGGCTGGATCGCATTCGGCAGCACATGCCGCCAGAGAATGCGGACAGTCGAGCCTCCGAAGCAGCGCGCGGCATCCACATAGAGTTCGCTGCGCACCACAAGCGTACGGGCACGAACAAGACGTGCCAGCTGCGGCGAGAACACGATGCCCACCGAGATCATGCCATTGGTGAGACCGATGCCGAGGGCGCCCGTGACCGCGATCGCCAGCACGATGGCCGGAAAGGACAGAAAACTGTCGATGATGCGGCTGATCACCGTATCAACCCAGCCACCGAGATAGCCGGCAAGCACACCGACGGGTACCCCGATCAGCACCGCAATCGCAACGGCGAGGAAACTGGCGTAGAGCGACGCGACACCGCCATAGATCAACCGGCTCAGCGTGTCGCGGCCAAGATCGTCGGCGCCGAGCCAGTGTTGCGCCGACATCGTCGCCAGTGACGCATCGATGTTTTGCGCCACGGGGTTGTAGGGCGAGATCCACGGCGCGAGAACCGAGATCAGCAGCAGCGCCAGCAAAAAGCCGAGGCTGATCGCGCCGCGAATATCGGTGACCAGCCAGCGACCGAAACCCGAGAGTCGGCTGGGCTGGCGCGGTGCTGTCATCATGGCATCGGTCATGATGAGATCCTCGGATCGAGAACGCTGTAGAGAATGTCCGTCAGAAGATTGATGCAGACGACGATCAGCACCATGGCGAAGACGACGCCCTGCACCACAGGAAAGTCGCGGTTCATGGCCGCATTGACGATCAATCCGCCCATGCCGGGAATGGCGAACACCGCTTCGACGACCACCGTCGCCGCCAGCATGCGATTGGCGAGCAGGCTCACCACCGTAAGCAGGTTCACGCTGACATTCTTGAGGCCATGCCGCCACAGGATCGATGACGGCGGCAGGCCCTTTGCATGCAGCGTTCGCACCTGCTGCGACGACAGGATTTCCACCAGGGACGAGCGCAATTGCCGCGCGACTTCGGCGATACCGCCGGATGCAAGGGCAACTGCCGGAAGGATGGCGTGACTGAGGGCGACCCATGGATCCTTCATCAACGACGCCGCACCGGTCGCAGGCAGCCAGTTGAGCTGCAGCGAGAAGAAGGCAACGAGCAACATGCCGAGCCAGAAATTCGGCACGGCAACGCCGAGCGAGGCGATCGCCATCACGAAGCCGTCGATCCACGAGCCGGGCTTCGTCGCCGCAGCGATGCCCAGCGGAATGCCGATGACGAGCGCCGTCAACAATGCCAGAACCACGATCAAGATCGTGTGCGGCAGGCAACGCTGGATCGCCGTCAGCACTGCCTCGTTCGAGATCAGCGATTTCGACAGATCACCGTGCAACGCCTTGAAGAGCCAGGAGCCATACTGAACGAGCAACGGTTGATTGAGGCCGTAGATCTCGCGAATCTCGGCGATGCGCTGTTCGGAGGCATTGTCGCCCGCAAGTGTCACGGCGACATCGCCCGGCACCAGCTTGAGCAGGCCGAACACGATAAAGGTGGACAAGATCACGACCGGAAGCGCCTGGAGCAAGCGGCGGCCGACGATGCGGAGACGAGCAGATTTTCTCATGTGCCATTTCACCTGAAAGGCGGCGCCGCGCATCGCGCACGGCGCCGTTGGCATTATCCGAGGGAGATATTCTCGAATTTCGGCTTGCCGAGCAGGTTCGGCTTGAAGCCCTTCACCTTGGCCGACAAGGCGTCGAGCTCGAACTGGAACGCGAGTGGCGCCGACAGTGCGGTTTCGACGGTGATCTTCTGAATCTTGGCAAAGATTTCGGCCCGCTTGCTGAGATCCTCGCTGGCCCGGCTCTCCTTGATCAACCTGGACAGCTCCGGATCGGCCGTGCGGCCGGCGTTGTAGTAGGCGTCTTTGTCGAAGCCGAGCCCATAGGTCATGCTCGGATCGGGACGCCCGGTCCAGGCCGACACCAGAAGATCGAACTTCTTCTCGGTCGCAAAGAACTGTGCGCTGATTTCGGCGATGGTGCCGCGGGTGAACTTCAAACGGATGCCGGCCTTGCCGAGCTGATCCTGAATCACCTCGCCACGGCGCACCGAGTCCTGGTCGGTATAACCGCCGATGGTGAGTTCGAGACCGTCTTTGTACCCGGCCTCGGCAAGCAGTTTCTTCGCACGCTCCGGATCGTGCGGATAGGTATTGGCGACATCCTTGTTATAGGCCCAGTGCGAACTCGGCAGCGTCATCCGGGCGGGCTCGCCAAGGCCGCTGAGCGCCGCCTTGACGAACACGTCGCGGTCGAGAGCAAAGTTGATTGCCTGGCGGACCTTCACGTTGTCCAAAGGCGCGCGGGCATAATTGAAGTAGAGCTGGATGCAGTACAGTGTTGGCGAGGTCACCGTCGTCAGATTCTTGGCGCGCTCGATCACCGGCTTCAGGCGGGCGGGCAACTGGAATGCCATGTCGTTCTGACCCGCCACCACCGAGCGCAGCGCCGTCGCATTTTCCGTGATGATGTTGAATTCGATGCCGTCGAGATAGGGGCGGCCCTTACGCCAATAATCCTCGTGACGGGTGACGACGATAATCTCGTTGTCATTCCAGCGCACGAACTTCCACGGTCCGGCGCCGATGGGCTTGCGATCCGTGTCGTTGCCGAGCGCCTTGATATTGGTGGGGGAAACCATCATGCCGGCGCGATCGGAGAGAATTGCCGGCAGCGCGGAGTCGGGATTCTTGAGCTTCAGCGTGACTTGCAGCGGGCCGGTGACCTCGATGCTCTCGACGCTGGACAGATCGGGCTTGACGTTGGAGCGCTGATCCGAGCGGTTCCGTTCGAGATTGAACTTCACGGCCTCGGCATCGAGCGTGGTGCCATCGTGGAACTTGATGCCACCCGTGATGTCCAGCACCATTGTCTTCGGATCGGGGAACGTCCACTTCGCCATGCCCGGCTTGGGCTTCAACGTCTCGTAGTCCCATTCGACCAGCGTGTCATACATGGTCCAGAGAATGCTGTGATCGGAGCCGGCGCCACCGGTCGCGGGATCGAGCGACGACGGATTGGCTGGCGCAGCAACTTTCAGCACACCGCCCTTCTTCGCTTCCTCGGCAAATGCCGGCAGCCCCAATGTGCCTGCCGCCGCAGCGCCGCCCATCAGCGCCAGGATATCGCGGCGGCGCAATTGCCGCTGTCCGAGATCGATCACACGCATCTTGTTCTCCTCCCGATGATTATGACGCCTTTGGCGCCTTCTGATTATCTGCTGGCGAGCCATCGGCCGTCGCGAAATGACAGGCAACGCGATGACCCGGCTTGACCTCGCGCCACGCCGGAACTTCCTCTGCGCAGCGCGGCTGTGCCGACGGGCAGCGCGTGCGGAAGCGGCAGCCCGATGGCGGCGAAACGGGGCTCGGTATCTCACCTTCAAGAATGATGCGGCGATCGACCCGCAGATGCGACGGCAGCGGGACCGGCTCCGCCGACAGCAGCGCCCGCGTATAGGGATGCAGTGGCCGTTCCACGACATCCTCGGCGCAGCCGAGCTCCATCAGTTTGCCCAGATAGGTGACCGCGATCCGATCGGAAATATGCGACACCACGGAAATATCGTGGGTGATAAACACATAGGTCAGACCAAACTCGCGCTGCAGATCGGCGAACAGATTGAGCACATCGCCGCGAATAGAGACGTCGAGCGCCGCGACGACCTCATCGCAGACGATCACTTTCGGGCGTAGCGTCAGCACGCGCGCGATATTGACGCGCTGCTTCTGCCCGCCCGACAATTGATGCGGATAACGATCGGCGGCTTCCGCCGACAGTCCGACGCGATCCAGCATCGCGATCCCGCGCCGGCGGCGCGACGCCGCATCGCCTTCGCCCATGATCTCCATGGGTTCGACGATGCTGTCGATGATGGTCATGCGCGGATTCAGCGCGGCATTCGGGTCCTGAAAGATGATCTGGTAATCGCGGCGATGCGCGCGAAATCGCTCGGTAGTGAGGGTCGCCGGATCGGTCCCGTCATGCAGGATCTTGCCGTCGGTCGGCGGCAACAGGGATACCAGCGCGCGGCCAAGCGTGGTCTTCCCAGAGCCGGACTCGCCTATGACGCCGAACGTCTCGCCCCGACGGACATCGAAGTCCATGCCGTCGATCGCCTTGACCGTGTCGCGACCGTCGCGTGTCGGAAACAGGATGCGCAAGTCGCGCACAGCGAGGACGCCGCTGTCATTGTCTTCGATAGCCGACATCAGTTGACCGCTCCCGGCAATTCGAGCGCCGGCGCACGCCAGCAGCGCGCTGCGCGGCCGGCATCAGTCGCGACCATCGGCTGTTCGCGCTCGCAACCCGGCGCCGCGTATTTGCAACGCGAGCGGAAGCGGCAACCGGCAGGCATGGCATTCGGCGACGGCACGCGGCCGGGAATCGAAGGAAGCGCGCCGCGCCGCTCGCTCAAGCCAGGCAAGGATCGCAGCAGACCGGACGTATAGGGATGGCGCGGCCGCATCAGCGCGTCGTCCACCGGCGCATCCTCAACCACCTCGCCCGCATACATGGTGATCATGCGCGTGCAGGTTTCGGCGACGACGCCGAGATCATGGGTGATGAAGACCAGCGCAGTGCCGGTGCGCTCGCTCAGGGAGCGCAGGAGATCGGTGATCTGAGCCTGCACGGTGACATCGAGCGCTGTCGTCGGCTCATCTGCAATCAACAGCTTCGGTTCACAGATCAGCGCCATCGCGATCATGACGCGCTGCCGCATACCACCAGACAATTGATGCGGATACTCATCGCAGCGACGCTCGGGCGCGGGGATGCCGACGTCTCGCAATGCCTTGATGGCGCGCTCGCGCCCCTCCGCGCGACTGACCGGAAAGTGAATACGGTAAGCCTCGCTGATCTGGTCGCCGACGGTGAAGACCGGATCGAGCGCGCTCATCGGTTCCTGGAAAATCATCGCGATGTCGCGCCCGCGCACTGCGCGCATTCGCCGCGCCGAGAGCGTTGCGAGATTGGTGCCGTTGAACAGGATTTCACCGTCGATCCGAGCCGATTGCGGCGGCAGCAGGCGAAGCAGTGACAGGCCGGTCACGGTCTTGCCACAGCCGCTTTCGCCAACGAGGCCGACGCGCTCGCCGGGCGCGATGGAGAAACTGACGTTCCGCGTGATCGACAACGCGCCGCGTCCGGTCGTGAAGGACAGCGACAGATCGCGCACCTCCAGCAATGGCTGAACCGGCGCTGTCACGCCCGAGTGTCCATATCCGCGCATACCGGAATCGATGGGTGTCTGCTCTACACGCTGCATCGAAGCGCTCACGACATGCGCGCGCAAAAAGATGTGACAACAGGCGTCGCAGATACTGCAAGCCTTCTCGGGATCGGCACCGCCCGAAATGCAGTGGCCCCTTGGATCACGGTCAGCCGGCCAGCCATCGGCGCGGATGTTTTCGCCATGTGCACCTCCCTGCGTCCCGGTCTGACGCCGGGACTTTGCAACGCACGTCCGGCTTGATGCCGGTATCGACCGCGCGATGGTCCACCCATGAAAGGTGACTGATTGTCGATTGTCAACAATTGACTTTCGCAGTAGCAAGGCTGCGGGCATGCGCACCGCGTGCAGATCGAGACCGCTACAGCTTCGAGGGAGACCGTCATGGCAGCGCCGCTTCGCAAGCCATCGACCGACGACAGAGGAAGAGACAAGGAGAGCGAACGCAGATTCGCGCCGCGCACCCTGCCCGATCAAGTCGCCGAGGAACTCGGCGCCGAGATCGTATCCGGTCGGCGCAAAGCCGGGGAACGCCTTGTCGAACTGGATCTCGCTCGGGACTTCGGCGTCAGCCGCGGCCCCATTCGCGAAGCCATTCGCATCCTCGAGCGGCGGCGCCTCGTCGAACTGCGCCCACGCCGCGGCGCGTATATCAAGCCGCTATCGCTGAAATCAGTGGCAGATCTTTTCAATGTGCGTACGGCTCTATCGACGCTCGCCGCACGCACCATGGCAACGGCGCCGATCGAGAGCTATATCGACACTTTGGCGCGGCGCTGCGATGAAATGAATGCCCTGATCGAGATCGACGATCCCATCTCATTCGCGCGCACGATGACGCGTGCCGTCAAGACGATCGCGCGCGGCTCCGGCAACGAATTGCTCGTCGAGCTGCTGACTGATCTAGCCAATCACACCGTCTGGACCACGATCTGGAAGACGCCCCTAGACTACCAGACGCGCGATCTCCGTCACATGAGCGCCGGCCTGATCACATCAACCCTCAAGGCGATCCGGCAGCGAAAGCCCAACGCTGCCGCAGTGCACCTCGCCCAGCTGCTGGAAGGCGATCGCGACCGCGCCCTGACGACACTCTCCCGCCTCCGCGGCGAGACGCTGGATCTGCACGCGCTGTCCTATGACGACGAGCCGAACTCGTCCACCACAAACAAGATTGTCCTGCCACCACTTCGCGCTTGATCCCACAGTATCTAGAGCGACACCGCATAGTGTTCATATTCATCGCGCACCAGCACGATATGATCACGCATGGCGGTCGCAGCGCCGGTCCGGTCACCACGCATGATGGCGACGACGACACGGTCGTGCTCGGCCTGTGACTTCGCAAGACGTCCGAGATTGCGGAACTGAGCACGCCGGAACGGCTGCACGCGAACCCGCGTCGCCAAAGTAATCTCGGCGATGTAGTCGTTCTGCGATCCCTTGTAGATCGCGTTGTGAAAACGCTCGTTGACTTCGTGAAAGCGCTCGGGATTTCCGTCATAGCTGAGGACCCGCAGCTCCTCGTGGATCGCCTCAAGCGCATGGCGCTGCATGGCCGACATCCGCTCGGCCGCAAGCCCTGCACATAGCGCCTCCAGCTCAGCCATCGCCTCGAACATGCCGGTCAGGCGTTCGATGGACGGCTGCGCCACCACAGCCCCGCGATGCGGGCGCGATTCGATCAGACCGCTGGCGGTGAGCTGACGTAGCGCTTCACGCACCGGGGTCCGCGAAACTCTGAAGCGCTGCGCAAGCTCAGTCTCATCCAGTGGAGAGCCCGGCGCGAGTGCACCGCGCACGATCTCGTCCGACAGTTGCTGACGCAGTTCCTCGGCCCGCGTCAGCTTGCCTTTTGTCGTATCAGCAGATCCGCGCGCGGCACCGCGCGGTTTGCCCTGCTGGATCAGCATGTCGTCGACGCTCATTGCGGCTTACGTCTTTACTTGGACGCCTGCGGCTCGTCGATCAGGCTGACAGAGGCTGCCACGATTCGCCAGCCTTCGGGAAAGCGGACCCATGTCTGCATCTGCCGTCCGACCTTGCCGGGCGCATTGTCGCGATAGAACAAGGTTGACGCGACCGCCGTATCGCGACCATACGCCGTGATCACCGTCCGCTCGATCCGGCGCATAAGGCCGACCGGCGAACGTGCACCACGAAAGGCCTGGATCTCGTCGTAACCATAGAGATTTTCGCCCATGCCATAGCGGATGGTGCGAGGATCGTTGCGAAACAGTTCGCCGAGCACGGCGGTGTCGTTGGTGGTCAGCGCGTTCTCATAACGCGCAAAGGCTTCGCTCACTTCCGCGATCACGTCCGGCAGATCGATATCCATGTCCATACCTGTTTATTGAAACGCTTTTGCATGTGGCGCAACGGTCACACCGGCTTGCTGCAGATGATAAGCGACACGCAACGCCACGTCTTCTCGCCACGGCGCCGCGATGATCTGGACGCCGATCGGCATCGGATCGAGCGGTACAGGGACAGCGACCACGGGTAAGCCGATGAAGGAGATCGGCTGGGTGTGAATGCCGATATTGGCACGCACCGGCAATTCGACGCCGTCGAGCTCAAAGGTCGCCTGCCCGATTTTTGGCGCGATGCACGGCGTCGCCGGCGCGACGATGACATCCACCGCTTCGAAGATCTCCAGCACCTTGGCCCGGTACCAGCGGCGCAGTTTCTGCGCGCGATCGACCAGCGCCGACGGCACCATGGCGCCCGCGATCAGCCGGTCGCGTACTGCCGGATCGAAGTCGGCAGCGCGCCTGCGCAGGCGATCGAGATGTAGCGATGCGCCCTCGGTGGTGGAAATCAGATAGGCCGCCGCGCGCGCCTTTCCGACTTCGGGCAACTCCACGGTGGCCGTGATGCCGAGCGCTTTCGCGACGGTCGCGACCGCCTCGAGGGCCTCGGGCATCAGATTCTTCTGGAAATAACCGCCCGCGACGGCGATGCGGAGGTTCCCAACGCCCTGCCCGATCAGCTCCGACACTGGCTCGGCCTGCCGCGTCGTACAGGCGGCATCGTCGGAATCCGGTCCCTGCATGATGTCGTAGGACAGCGCGAGATCGGCGACATTGCGGGCGAAGGGACCGAGATGATCGAGACTCGTCACGAACGGGAACGAACGCGCCCGTGAGAGCCGTCCATAGGTCGGCTTCAATCCGAAAATGCCGCAGAAGGATGATGGCACACGGATCGAACCGTTGGTGTCGGAGCCAAGCGCGATCGGCACGAGGCTACCCCCCACCGCGCCGCCCGAGCCCCCCGATGAGCCGCCGGTCATCCGCGTAACGTCGTGCGGATTGCGCGAGGGTCCGTCATGAACGTTCTCGCCAGTAAAGTCGTAGGCGTATTCGCCCATGTTCAATCCGCCGACCAATATGGCGCCGGCAGCTTCCATGCGCTCGATCAGCGTGGCATCGCGTGGCGCTGGCGGCCGGTCGCGATTGATCTTCGAGCCGGCGCGCGTCGGCAGCCCCTTGATATCGAACAGATTCTTGGCTGCGAATGGCACGCCGGCCATCGGACCGACAGCCTCGCCCCGGGCGATTGCTGCATCGAGCGCGCGCGCACGAGTAAGAGCACGATCCGCCGTGACGTCGGTAAATGCGTTGAGCGTCGGATTGTGCCGCTCGATCCGCGCCAGCGCGACCTCGATGACATCGAGCGCATAGGTCTTCTTGGCCGCGACCGCTTTGGCGATATCGGCAGCCGGGCGCCAGTCGCCATCCGGCGTGAGAACGGGATCAAGCGACATAGATCGGGGCCGGTTCGGATTCGTCGGGAAGCGAAAATTCGTCCACGAGCCGCGCCATGCGCAGCGACACTTCGAGATTCATTTTCACTGCCGGTTGCCATGCCGGATCGATCGGCAACGATAAAGCGGCAGATAAGGCATGGATATAATCGTCCAGCTTGTCGCTCATGGCCATCCTTCTCGTCAATGAACCGGCAGCGGCGGGTGCGGAATCGCCGTCAGCAGCTGCTTCGTATAGTCGTCCTGCGGATCGTCCATCACCGCGTCCGTCACGCCTTGCTCCACGATACACCCGGCGCGCATCACGATGACACGATCGCACAGCAAGCGCACCACGTTCAGATCGTGCGAGACGAACAGATAGCTCATGCCCATGGACTGCTTGAGGTCCTGCAGCAGGTTGAGCACCACCGCCTGCACGGAGACGTCGAGCGCCGCAGTCGGCTCATCCAGAATAATCAGCTTCGGCCGCAGCGCGATGGCGCGGGCGATGCCGACGCGCGCCTTCTGACCGCCGGACATCTGGTGCGGAAAGCGGTCCAGTAATTCGACGGGCAACCCGACCTGCCGCGCCAGCTCCTCGCATCTCGCGCGCAGCGCGTCCCTGCCCTTGACATCGCCGAGCTGCATGATCGGATCGGCGATGGCCCGCGCGGCAGTGAAGCGCGGATTGAGGCTGTCCGTCGGGTCCTGAAACACCATCTGGATGCTTTTGCGCAGCGGCAAGCGCGCAAAGGCATTCGGTGCGATCTCGCCGATCTCATCGCCATCGAAGGCGATGCGGCCGGAGGTCTTGTCGATCAGCCGCATCACCATCATCGAGGTGGTGGATTTGCCGCAGCCGGACTCGCCGACAAGGCCGACGCTTTCTCCGCAACCGACACTGAAGCTGATGCCATCCACAGCTCGGAAGACGTCAGGCTCCAAAGCAGGCTTGCGGCCGAAGAGCTTTGATAACGTCGCGGTCGCGCCCTGACGGGGATATTCCTTGACCAGGTTTTCGATCGTAAGGAGCGGTGACTTCTTCTCCTTCTCCCCGCTTGCGGGAAGAAGGTCGGGATGAGGGGTAACGGTCACAGGCGTCGCCGCCCGTTCTTCCGCCGGCAGCAGGTCCCGCAGCGAGATGCCAAGCCGCGGTGTCGCCTGCATCAGCTTTCTCGTATAGGGATGCTGTGGATTGGCGAAGATATCGGCTGATAGTGCCGTCTCGACGACCCTCCCCTTCTCCATCACCACCACGCGGTCACAATAGGCAGCCGCGAGGCCCAAATCATGCGTGATCAGGATTGTCGACATGCCGCGGCTCTTGGTGAGCTCCGTCACAAGATCCATCACCGCCTTTTGCGTGGTGACGTCGAGACCGGTGGTCGGCTCATCCGCGATCAGGAGCTGTGGATTGCAGGCAAGCGCGAGCGCGATCACCACACGCTGACACATGCCGCCCGAGAGTTCGAACGGATAGGCATGGTAACGTTCGCGGGCGCGCGCGATCTTGACCTGCTCCAGCGCCTCGATGGCCTTTTCTGCGCGGTCATTGCTGCCGGCCTGCGCATGCTGGCGCAGCACATCCTCGATCTGGTGCCCCACCTTGCGGATCGGATTGAGCGCCGCACGCGGGTTCTGGAAGATCATCGAGACTTCGCGACCACGCAGGTCGCGCATCTGCGTCTCGGTCGCGGCCTTCACATCCACGCCGGAAAACATCACCGAGCCCTCGGCGATCTTGCCGGCGCGATCGAGGATGCGCATCACAGCATAGGACGTCACCGATTTGCCCGAGCCGCTTTCACCGACGATGCCAAGCGTCTCGCCCTTGGCGACGGAGATATCGACCTGCTGCACCGCCTTGACGATGCCGCGGCGGGTGGCGAATTCGACGGTGAGGTTCCGGACGTCGAGAAGGGGCTGAGCCGTCATAACTTCCTCACGTGCGCCGCTGCGGATCGACGATGTCGCGCAGACCATCGCCGAGCAGGTTGAAACAGAACACCGCAATCATCAGCGCAAGGCCGGGAAACAGCGCGATCCACCATTCGCCCGACACCATGAAAGCCGCACCTTCGGCGACCATGATACCCCATTCAGGCGTCGGCGGCCGCACGCCGAGACCGATGAACGACAGACCTGCGGCGTTGAGGATCGCATAACCCATGGTGAGCGACATCTGCACGATCATGATCGGCATGATGTTGGGCAAGATATGCACCAACAGAATCCGCATCTCGCTGTTGCCGGACAGCCGCGCGGCCTGCACGAAACCGGCCTCGCGGCGCACATTCGCTTCGGCGCGGGCGACCCGGGCATAGAGCGGGAAATTCACGATAGCAGTGGCGATGATGATATTCTGTACGGAGTTGCCGAGTGCAGCGACGATACCCATTGCCAGCACAAACAGCGGAAAGGCCATGATGGTATCGGCGATGCGACCGACGATGCGGTCGGTCCAGCCGCCGAAATAACCGGAAGCGATGCCCGCGAGTCCCCCCATGGCGAACACCAGCGCGACCGATGCCACCGCAATGAACAAATCGAGCCGCGTCGCCACCACCACGCGGCTGAAGATATCGCGGCCGAGTTGATCGGTGCCGAACCAGTTGGCGGCCGATGGTGGCTTCAGTGCTTGCATGGTGTTGCTGGCGAGCGGATCGTGCGGCACCACATAGGGGCCGAACACCGCCGCAAACACGATCACGACTAGCAGACCGAAGGCGAATGCCGTGACGCGGTTCTCGCTGAGAATATAGCGGGTGTGCTGGAGAGTAGCGACAAAGCTCGACGTCCTGCGCGATGCTGCCGGTGTATCGGCTGCAATGGGCGTGATTGCATTCATGGTCTCACCTCAGCCTTCCAGCCGCATGCGCGGGTCGATCACCCCGTAAAGAATGTCGATCAGGAGATTGATCAACACATACATGATCGCCATGGTCAGCACGAAGCCCTGCACCGGCGCGAAGTCCGACGCGATCAGAGCTTCCACCGCATAGGAGCCGATGCCCGGCCAGGCGAAGACCTTCTCCACCAGCACATTGGCACCGAGCAGGAAGGAAAAGGTCATCGACAACGTGGTTATGACCGGCAGCATGGCATTCCGGAACGCGTAAGTGACGATGACCGCGCGCGGAGACAAACCGCTGGCCCGCGCAGTGCGCACGAAATCCGAGGCGAGGATTGCCAGCATCGACGCACGCGTCATGCGTGCGATCGGCGCCAGCGAGAAAATTGCGAGCGTGGCCGCCGGCAGGATCAACTGACTCAGCGCCGACCGAAACGCCTCCCAATCGCGGGCAACGATGCTGTCGATAACATAGAACCCAGTCACTGTCGGCGGCGCGCTCGCGAAGACATCGAGTCGTCCCAGCGGCGCCGGCGACCAGCCGAGCTTGAAATAGAAGACATAGACCAACACAAGCCCGGTGAAGAAGACGGGCAACGACACACCGGCTGTCGTGGTCACCCGGCATAGATGATCGATCCACGATCCTGGCTTTGTCGCCGCAAGAATACCGAGCGGGATGGCGATGACGACGGAAACGAAAAGCCCGAACAAAGTCAGTTCCGCCGAAGCCGGCAGACGGTTGCGAAGTTCGGTCGCAACCGGCTGTCCGGTGGTTAGCGAGTTTCCGAAATCCCCCTGTGCGAGATCCGACGTATAGCGCAGGAACTGTTCGACCAGCGGTTTGTCGAGACCGAGTTTCCTTCGGATGTCCTCGATGACCTGTTTGTCCGCCGCAGGTCCGGCGAAGTAGGCCGCGGGATCGCCGGGCAGTGCGCGCGTCAGCAGGAACGTGACGATCACCACGCCGATCAAACTCGGAATAGCTAACAGCAGGCGCTTGCCGATCAATGCGAGCATGACGATCCCCGACGTCTACGCCTTGACCATCGCGCGATAGTCGAGCCGGCGGTGGAACCAGTACTGGAAGCCCGACACGTTCTTCTGCATCGCGACATTCAGATAAGGCTGATACAGCGGGATACGCGGGATATCGCTGAAAGCGAGATCGACAAACCCCTTCACGTCCTTGTCGTAGGCCGCGATATCACCCGTGGCTGCCGCGGTGCGGGCGCCCGCGATCAGCTTGTCCATCTCGGGCGATGAGTAATTCATCGTGTTGAAGATCGAATTGCCAGAGCGGTAGCACCAATAGAAGAAGTATTCGGGATAATCGAGCCAGCCAGAGAAGATGTTGACGTAAAGCGGCAGCACCTTCTTGTTCAGTTCGGTGCGCCAGTTAGCGCCCGGAATCTTGTTGATCGTGGTCTTGATGCCGATCTGCGCGAGCGCCTCCTGGATCAGGATGCATTGCGGCTCGTTGACACCGGCGAAGCCGAGATCGAAGGACAGCGTGGTCTCGAAACCATTGGGATAGCCGGCCTCCACCATCAGCGCCTTCGCCTTGGCCATGTCGGTGTTGTACTTCGTCGCTTGCGGCCACTTCACTTCGGTCGGCGTGTTGGCAGCGGCGCCGAACATCGGATTGGCGAGACCGAACATCACCGCGTCGATGATCTTCTGATACGGGACCGCCAAGGCGATGGCCTCACGTACCTTCGGATTGTTGAAGGGCGGCTGCGTGACATTCATGCCGAGATACTGGATGCCATTGCTGATCGGCACCGAGGTGACGTTGAGTTTGCCCGCCTTCTTCAGCTCGGCGAAATCCTGGTTCGGCAGTTCATACGAAATGTCGGCATCGCCGCGCTCCAGCAGCGCACGCCGGTTGCCCGCCTGCGGCACCATGCGCCAGATCACGCGCTTGATCTTGGGCAGGGGACCGCCGACCCAGGAGTCGTTGCGTTCCATGATCACTTCGGTGCCGGCGGTCCACTTGGTCACCTTGTAGGCGCCGGAGCCGACCGTGTTCATCTTGGTGTATTCGAGCCCCCACGGATCCTTCTCCGTGGCGTTCTTCTTCACCAGCTCCGAATTGATGATGCTCGGCACGATGACAGCAAGATCGGGAATAGTCAGCTTGTCCTTGGTCAGAAAATCGACGCGCACGGTGTTGTCGTCGACGACGACGAACTGTTCGGGCTTGGTGAGCGAACCTGCACTCATCTGGAAGGTCGGGAAGCCACCGACGCTCACGGAGCGATCCAGCGACCACTTCACGTCCTTCGCCGTCACCGGCGTGCCGTCCTGGAATTTGGCGTTCTTCTTCAGCTTGAACGTCACCGACATGTCGCCGATCTTCATGTCTTCGGCGAGCTCGCCCTTGAACTTGTCCTTGTCGTAATAGGTGACGCCGCCCGGCCCCTCTTTCATCTCGTGCGTGATCAGGCGGTCGTAGCAATTCCACGCGACCTCATAGCTGGGCACATTGGTGCCGACGCCCATGATGTCGAGATTGTTGGGTCCGCTTTCGGATACCACCAGCAAGGTCTCCGACCGGGCATCCGCCTTGGCGGACGACCAGATCGCCGGGCCCGACACCATGGTCCCTGCAGCGGCGCCGGTGGCGGCCTTCAGAAAATCACGACGCTTCATTCTCTACGCTCCGAGGCACGAATTTTGATTTGCGAGAACTCGCAAGGTTTGTGCCAAGCAACGGACCAGCGTCAGGCGGCCCAAGTGATTGTTTTCATTGAAATCGATGACATGCGGCCTAAAAGGGCGTCGACACATTGCATACAAATAGGCGCTATTAGCCTATTTTATTGGCAGATAAATCTCGCGCTCAGAGACTAATCGGAGACGGACTCCGATCAGAAGATGCAAGGAATGAAGATGTCGGATCCCTTCCCCACAATCGCGCAGCTGCACGCGGCCTATGCCGGCGGGCTCCCCCCCGAACAAACCGTCGCCGACGTGTATCGCCGCATCGCTGATGTCGACGACCCCGGCATTTTCATTGCCCTGGTGCCGGAGGATGCCGCACGCGCCGCTGCGCAGACCCTGCCGGCATTCGATCCGGCGACCTACCCGCTCTGGGGCATTCCTTTCGCGGTCAAGGACAACATCGACGTCGCCGGCATTCCGACCACCGCGGCCTGCCCCGCATTCGCCTATACGCCGTCGGAAACGGCCTTCGCGGTTCGCAAACTGCTCGACGCCGGCGCGATCCTGATTGGCAAGACCAATCTCGATCAATTTGCCACCGGCCTTGTCGGCGTGCGAAGCCCCTATCCGATCCCCCGCAATCCCATCGATGCGCGCTATGTGCCGGGCGGTTCGAGTTCGGGATCCGCCGTCGCTGTCGGGCACGGCCTCGTCACCTTTGCGCTCGGCACCGACACCGCCGGCTCCGGCCGGGTGCCGGCGGGCCTCAACAACATCGTCGGACTCAAGCCTTCGCTCGGCAGTGTCTCAACCTCCGGCGTCGCACCGGCGTGCCGCACGCTCGACACGATCTCCGTCTTTGCCGGCACGGTGGCCGATGCGGACTGCGCTTTCCGCGTCATGGCTGGCCATGATGCGAAGGACGCCTATTCGCGATCGCTTCCCGTCACGGCCCAGCCCTCGGCGCTGCCGACCGGCCTGCGCATCGGCGTGCCCGATGATGCCAGCCGACGCTTCGGCGGTGACGCGCTCTGCGAAAATGCATTCGATGCGACGCTTGGGATACTCGCATCGGTCACGAAAGGCAGCACGCCTGCGACCATCGACATGACGCCGATGTTCGATGTGGCGACCCTGCTCTATACCGGCCCGTGGGTGGCCGAGCGCTATCAGGCGATCCGTTCGTTTATCGAAACAACGCCCGAGCAGATGCATCCGACCACGCGAACGATCATCAGCGGCGCCACCCGAATGAGCGCGGCCGATGCCTTTGCAGGAATCTACAAGCTCGCCGAACTCCGCCGCGCGGCCGATGCCATCTGGTCGCAGATCGATGTGCTGGTCGTACCGACATATCCGCGCCCGCGTACGGTAGCCGATCTCGAGGCCGATCCCATCGCGCCGAACAGCGAACTCGGCACTTATACCAACTTCGTCAACCTGCTCGACCTCTGCGCCCTCGCCGTGCCCGGCACGTCGCGCGCCGACGGCTTTCCCTCCGGCGTGACACTGATTGCGCCGCGCGGCGCCGACGGCCTCCTTGCAGCGATCGGCGCAAGACTGCACCCGTTGACCCAGGACAGGCTTGGGGCAAGCCGAACACCGGTCCCCACAGCCGGTGATGGCCAGCCGGCCGCTCTGCCCGGCGAAATCGAGCTTGCCGTGGTCGGGGCCCATTTGTCGGGCATGCCCCTCAATCACGAATTGACCGGCCGCGGCGCACGTTTTCTGCGCGCCAGCGACACAGGACCGGACTACAAGCTCTATGCGCTGGCCGGAGGACCACCCGCCCGGCCCGGCCTGCTGCGCGTCCCCGCAGGCACGGGCTCCCGGATCGCAACGGAAGTCTGGGCCATTTCGGCTGAAGGACTAGGCGCACTCATGGTCGGCGTCCCCGCACCACTGGGCATCGGAACGACCAGGCTTGCGGACGGCACATCGCCGAAGGGCTTCATTGTCGAAGCCGAAGGCCTGGCAGGCGCCAAGGACGTGTCCGAATTCGGCGGGTGGCGAAACTACATCGCCAGTCTCTCCGGCAGGTGAAGACGACTCCACCCTGCGTGATCGGGCCTTCGATGAAACGATGCTGCTTCCTTTTTGCTTCTTCCGGCGATGACGAACCGGAGGTGCCGCATGAAAGAGGATTTGCATGACGCCAACGAATGAGCCCGATCCTTATTCGGAAAGGGCGGAAATTCTGCTCCCTTGCGAGAAAATTCTACTCCCTTGCGAAAGGACACTGCAGCGCACGAAAGGTTCAAGCTCGCTCGCTGAGTCCTGGCTGGGGCGGGAGTGCCATTCGCACCAAGCTCCAGTGATTTTCCCTGCAAACGGGGAATTTTACAGGGAACACGCGACATTCCATTCTAAACAGCGAGCGAGATGCGGCTATTCCCGCTGTTTTCAAGCCCAGTTCACACATTTCCCGCACACTTGAACAGGGAGTTCATGTTGTTTTGCAGGAACTCAGAAAAGTAAGATCAACGATCTCCGTCAATATAAATGACCGCGTTGCACAAAGTGCGTACATTCATATTGGCGTCGCCTCACCCCGCACGTACCGCTTCGCGCTTCAGTCACTGAACCAAGCGCTGCCGCTCCTCCGCGGTGAATTGATCCATCGCTGCTTGATCGAGCTTTCCCGCACCGAGAATCTGAACCGGGCTGTTCGGATTCTGCGTGCGACGCTCGTCACGCGGTTCAGTGCGTAATTGCTCGCGCTTCCGGTCATCCTCCTCGCCCGATCCGCCGCCATACCCCAGCACTTCGACGATAATCACCGATGGCTGCGCGTTGCCGCTGCCCTGGGTCGGCGTCGCAGTCTGCTGTGATGCTGCGGCGGCGTTCGAGGTCGATAATGCAGCGCTGATGCTCGGTGCCTGCACGGTTGGAATGCCCGCTGACGTGCCCTGCACCTGAATGTTTGCGGCGTTGATGATCTGAAGCGCCGCCAGATTGACGTTGCCGGAGACGCGGATGCCGGCTTCGCCGGCGTCGATGGTGCCGAGCGGTGCGATCAGATCGACGTCGCCAGCGGCGACTTCCGCGATCGGGTTCAAGGTCGCGATGCCGGCGCCGGACGACGGCACCTGCGAGGACAGAATCACGCCGCCATAGTTGTCGTAGACACGTTTCGGTGGCGTATAGATCACCGTCGTCTTGGAGCCGCGCCCGGCATTGATGTCGCCTTCCGCGGACCAAGCGATGATATTGCCGCCAAAGGTCGTCATGATGCGGGACAGGCCGAGCAGGATGCTGCCCTTGGAGTACAGTTGAATGTCGCCGCTGCCTTGCGTGACCAGACCCGCGGAGGCCGGCGGCACCTGCCCTTCCACGCCGATGACGGTGCGACCGCCCGGCGTGAACATCTGGATGTCGCCGCCCGACTGGGTGCGAACGCCGGAGCCACCGAACATGGTGATATCACCGCCATAGGCCGCGTCATTCGGGAACAGCGCCGCGATCGCATTGCGGCCGCGCAGATAGCTGCCGTGACGTGAACTGTTCTGATCATTATATTCGCGTCCACCGGCAGTGAGCTCCGCGAAATAAACTTCGCGTAAGAAGATGTTTCGCTGCTCTGGTGTCAACGAATCGAAATAAGCACGCGCCGCCACTTCGGAGCCGGAGAAGCCGTAACGTTCCTTGAGCCAGGACATAAGGTCCTTCTCATAGGTCTTGGCGACCTTGCCGGACTGCTCGGCCAGCGGCGTGCCGCTGACCGCGAGATTGGCCGGATCGAGATAGCGCGCCGCAAACGCGTCGTAATCCGGTCCTGCGGTCCCGACGCCCGCGAGCATTACGACATCGGCACCGCGGCGTTTATCATCGTTGGCAACTGGACCGACGCTCGTAATCGCCCCCTTGTCGGCCTGATACAAGTTGCGGCCGGCGGAAACTTCCAGCACACCCGGACCGGCAACATCGAAATTGGCGTAGACGATGTCGCGGCCCGCGGAGATGATCGAGACATCGTCCGGATTGCTATGCACGATCAGATTGCCGCGCGAACGCCATCCCAGGATGGCACTTGTTGTCGTTACTCCGGGCGCAAGGCCTGCGCCCACGATGTCGCGGCCCGCGCGCACGACGACAGGAGCCGCAGCATTGTACCAGGTGGAGATGTTGTTTCCGAATGTCAGCGTCTCACCCGTGCGCAGCCCGACAACATCGCCTTCTCGGGCGTAGAATCTGATCGGGGCGGCGTCCAGCGCACGAGCTAGATTGAACGCGGCGCTGTTCGGACCGAAGAAAAACAGCGATAGCGCGGCGTTGTTGTCGCTAAGGTCAATAACACCACTGGGTGAACCGTTAGTGACCTTGACGCGCCCCAAGCCGTCCACATTTTCTCCCATGAAGGCGGGATTGAAGGGCGTCGGCAGAGCGATGCCGGAACCGGACAGGCTGAACGAATACTGCCCGCCATAGATCGAATCCCGAGCCAGCATCTCCAGAGAACCGTGAGCGGATGGCGCAAGGGTGACGAAGAATAGCGGATCGGGAGGATTGCTCCGCATATACGACAGGGCGTTCACGCCATAGTAGATGCTGCCACCAAACGTTGCCGCCCGCAAAATGGATGGATAAGTGAACGATCCGTCCGCCGCATTCTGATCGCTGTTTCGGAACGGATCTTCAGATGACGACGTCGTCGGCGTGAGGTTACCGCCGGCCGAGATCAGATTGATCGCGGTGTGATCGGTCCAGAGCGTGAACCAGCTCTGCCCGCGATCATTCGCTCCACCGGACGAGAACGCAGATCGGTTTGGCGATTGCGAGCGACCGGGGTCGCCGGCACCGCCGAGCACGAGATCGCCCAGCGTTTCGAGATAAACTGCGGAGTCTCCGGGCACCAGCGTGACGCCGGACCGAGCATCCGAAGATGAGGCGGTAAACGGATCGATGCCGCGCGGATCGAACGCATCGTTCAGACCGCCCCCCGACCGATAGATGAGTTTGATGCCGCCGATCGACTCCGCGGCCACATGCAAGCCACCGCGAAGATTCACGAGAGCGCCGGGAAGTGCATGGATTTCGGTGCTGTTGGTGAGCGCCAGATTCGGGTTGAGCGCGCCGGCGATCCGCATATCGATGTCGCCGCCGCCGGTCAGTGTCAGCGATCCGTCGGCGCCTACGCGGCCGCTGCTTCCGACAGCGACCACCAGTCCCTGACTTCTGTGCGCACCCAACAATCCTTGTCCACCACGAAGGTTGATCGTACCGGCTTCGCCGCCGACGCGGATCGCGACATTGCCGCCACCCAGCGCACCGATGCCGGTGAAGCCGAGCAGATCGGGGCGGTCAGCGGCTGTATTGGCCGTATAGGTACCGAAATTGATCCACCAGGAGGTCGGGATCGTTGCGTCAACCGCGGTCGTACCCGTGCCCTGCCGCCATAGCCAGTTGCCGGTGATGACACTCGTTGGGCCGACGCCTTGAGTGATATCGCCAACGAGATCACCGCCAGCCGCGATCAGCACGTTGCCGCCCCGGTCCGGGTACCATGCTTGATAGGTCGAAAGCGCCGCGGCATATTGGGCGATCTTGAAGCCGAGCGGTGTGTCGTCTGCGAGAAGTCCGCGCGCGCGGTTATACGCCGGATCGACCGGCGTCGCCGTGCCCGCAGTGTAGATACCGTAGAGTGACCCCATCCGGATATCACCGGCGGCGACCAGATCAAGGTCACCGGTGCCTGTGCGGACCACGCTGAAGGCGGAAGCGGCAGGCTGGTTCCCGGTGATAGCCATCTGACCACCACCGACGGTGCATAACGAGGGATCGATATCGCACCAAAACAGATCGTCGGGAGACACCGTTTCGCCCCCTGGATAACCCATGTAGTTGCCATCCACCCAAATGATGGAACCTCCAATAATCCCGGTGGTAAAATCGATCGTGTGATGCGTATCAGCGAGCTTGATCGCACCGCTGGACGCGGGATTGAGCGCACGCCGGTCCGCGGAACCAAGATCGGCGCCAGCGACGAGCCGCATCGACCATGACGTCGCACCAGCGCCCAGCATCGGCGCCACCGCCCAGTTCTGTCCCTGCCTGCCGCCTGTCCGGCTGCGCAGATCGATCGATTGACCGCCGGGCAACTTCACGTCCGTCATCGACGGAATCATCGACCCGGCCGCCAGCGCCAACGCTGCAGTCGATGTCATGTCCGACGGCAGTGGAACACCCTTCGGCCAGATCAGCGCCGCGATATTGGCGGCGCTACGTAGCACCGTGCCAGCGCCAAGTTGCATGCCGGCGGTGAGCGTCACCGCATTCGGCAGGATCGTGCCGGCGGCATAGGCTACGCTGCCATCGGCATAATAGATGGTCGCGCCAACGACGCTGCCGGCGGACAGGCCGAGAGGGCCTGCCAGGGTCGCCCTCACCGGCAGCACCGTGCCGGCCGAGACGTTGTTGTTGAATGGATCTGCCACAAGCGGGACGAACGCCGCCGGCAGATCATAATTGAGTGTCACACCTTTCTTGAACACCGTCCCGGCGTCGAGCGTGACGGCGATCGGAAGCACGAGATCGCCGCCGTAAAGCACCACGCCGTTGGTAAGCACCCAGCCATTGTCGTCTGGCGTGGCCGGCGGCGGCGCAAAGCCGTCATTGATGGAGCCGCGGATATTGAGATCGCCGGCCGCGCGGATGCTCAGCACGCCGGGTTCGCCATAGCCGCGCAATGCCGGATCGTTCCGGTTCGAGCCGAGGCCATAACGATAGTTGGACAAATCGAGATCGCCGGCGACGGTGAGATCGCCGTTCGGGTTGTCGGCGCTGATCTTGCTGACGACCTCGACGCCCGGCCGCAGGCGATAGCTGCCGAGACCGGCAAGCCTGTTGCTCAGGGACGTATTGGCAAGCGCCGCACCGATAAAGGCGCTGCTGTCGCCGTCGATACCATCGAGATAGGCCTGCGTGATTTCCTGCGGCTTATGCCCTGTCACATCCGGCGCGCCGGCCAGCGGTGCATCGTCATAGATGCGGAAAGCATTGACTGCGATCGTCTTCGCACCAGCAACGCGTGGTGAACCGATCACGTTGACGGCGACATCGTTGGCGCCGTTGCCTGCGCTGTCGACACCGCCCTGGCCGCCGCTGCCGCCGAGACGCCGTGCGTTGAGATCGAGCGTGCCGCGGGCAACGCCATCGTTCTGGCCGGGACCGCTTCCCATGGCGACACCTGTGCCTGAGCGCAGGTCGAACGCCGCATTGCTGCCGAGCGTCAGCGTGCCCTGACGCGTCGTCAGGTCGATGATGGCCCGATTCGGTGCATCGATGATCTTGCCGTAGCTGTCGAAGCGCATGCCGGTGCCGTGCGCATCGAGCGTGCCATTGACGGTGAGATCACCCATCGCCGCAAGGCGGATGCTGCCGACCTGGAAGCCGCTGGCGTCAATCATGCCGTTGACGATCAGATTGCCACCATCCAGCGTGATCTCGACATTGCGAGCCTTGACCTCATCGCCGACGACCAGATCGCCCTGCTTGATCTGGAATTTGCGTGCGCCGAACACACCGCCGGCGGTGAGACGCGCGTTCAATCCCGCAAAGTCGGCGAGCGTCTGCCCGCGCACCGTCAGCTCGGCCGCATCGTAAGGCACCATCGTCCCGCCGGCGTCGTAGAGGCCCGTTGCGCTGCCCAGGATTACGCCGCCAAGCGCGACATGACCGGCACCGGCACCAAGCGCCGTCGCAACCATCGTACCACCGCGATTGTACTGTGCGCTGAGGTCGATGACCGATCCCGCCGCCTGTGTGATACTGCCCGCGCTGCTGGTGAGTACCAGATCGCCGCCCCAGCTATATTTGGTGACATCAAACATCTGCACCGCACGACCCGACAGATCGATGTTCGAACTATTGCCGAGCGCGATGTCGCCGGTTGCAGTCAGAACGAGCTTGCCCGACGGCAGCACCACATGGGTATCGACCGTGACATTGGCGCCCGTCAATTTGAGCTGGGCGCCGAGCGCATCGATCCTCGGCGCTGCCGCGCCATTCCCTCCGGCAACGACGACATCGCCGCCGGCCGTGATCGTGTTGATCGATCCGGACTCGCCGGTGAACAGCGGCGTCGTGAAGGTCAGATTGCCGCCGGTGTATTGATAGCCGGTCGCTGGCGTATAGGCGCCCTGCGCGTGATAAACACCGAGCGTGCTCTTGCCGGTTGCGGTGATGCGTTCGCCGGCGGCGATGCTGACTTCCGTGAAGCCAAGCGCGAGACGGTTGTCGGTGACGGTGCTGCTCGGCCGGGAATTCGGCGCGGAACCGAACACAAGGCGCTGCGCCGCGATGTCGAGCTTGCCATCTCCAAGAATGTTCGCCATCGCCGCGCCGGGCGCGGCCTCCGAACCGGTCCAGATGAATTCGCCAGCCCGGATCCTCGCCACGTCGCCCGATGCGCCATAGCCGTAAATCGCGGGCGTGCCGAGCACCAGACGTCCGACCTTCGACGCGTCGAGGGTTACCGAGCCAAAGATGTTCACCGCATCGCGCGCATTGAGCACCAGCGTTTCCAGTGCCGGCGCGCCGGTCGCGGTATTGCCCGCGAGCAGTTGCGCCAGCAGGCCCTGATTGAGCGCGAGGCCCGTGGGCAGATGACCCGCGGCCGCGGCGGCTGAGAGACTCGCCTCCTCGCCGAGATTGACCGCCGACATCGCGAGCACGAGGTTCCGCGTGCCGTAGGACACGTTGCTGGCGATGGTGAGCGCGCCGGATGTCGAAGCGGCGATGGTGCCTTCCGACACCAGCGTCGTGGTGCGATTGCAGTCCACGGTGATGCAGGCGCCGACCGTGATATTGGCATTATTGGTGGTCGTCGATGTTTGCAGCAGGTTGATCCAGCCGTTGGAAAGCGCAAGAACGCCGTTCTCGGCAACGAAGACAAACCCGTCGCTGGAATCATAGCTGGCGCGGCCGCGGCCAATCGTGCTGATCGACGCCCCCTCCTCGATCGTGACACTGCCGGCCAGGACCACCTCCGCCGCTGCCAGGTGAGCGCCACTACGCAGGATGAGGCTCCTGTTGTAGCCGCCCTGAATCATGGCAAAGCGGCCCGCTACACCGTAGTTCGTGGAGATTAAGCCGTTCAGCACCAAACGCGGCGCATTGAGCTTGCTGAGTTCGTCGGCATAGACGGATGCGTAAAATCGTATGGCAGGATCGGCACTCTGGCCGGGAGCAAGGATTTCGCCGACATCGCGCACATTGACGGTCCCGTTGAAGCCATCGCTGCCGGAAACAGGATCCATGCGCAGATCACCGTTGAAGCGCAATTGCGAGCGGCCGTCGGCAACGGCCGGTTTCGCCATCAGAATATCCAATGTTTGCGCATCGATTGTCAGCATGGCGCGCGGCACGCCGACGCGGGCGGCGTCCGCAAGCACGAAGGCATTGTAGTCCATCTCGTTGTAGGACGAATGCGCGCGCACGGTATCGGCCGGCGTGATCGTCACCCGATTGGGCAGCGACGCACGAACGGATGTGTTGGCGATGCCGAGGGTGCCTATCGTCACATAGGAGCCGTTGCCGATCGCCATCGCGCTCGTCAGGGACGTAGCGCTCGCAAGGCTCGTCTGGCTCCCTGCACCGATCTCCACACGGAATGCACCGGGCAATAGCGCGTAGCTCGACGGCATCAGCATATAGGTGCCGGCCGGCAGACCCGGCACACCATCGGGAACAGTGATTTGCTGACCGATCGGCGGCGCACCAAAGCCCGTGTCCTGCACTACCGGCGCATAGGCCCCCGCGCGGCTCGGCACGATCGCATAGACCGCATTGCCCTTGCTGCTGTAGCCGTAACCGGGATTGGCGTTGACCAAAGGTGTGGCCAGGATATCGACTGAACCGCCGCGGCCCGACACGAAGCCCGCACCGGCGAGTTCGCCGCCACCAGACAGATCGAGAACCGCGCCGGCCTCAACGTTCAGATGGGTGGTCGAAAGCCGAATCCCGCGCCTGACTTGATCGCCGGCCATACCGCCGACGCCGTTGAGCACGATGGCGGCCCCATTGTAGCGATAAACAAGACCATCGACTGTGCCGCCATAGGGCATCACAAGTCCGGCACCGCTCACAGAGGTGATGCTGCCCGGCAGGAGATTGACCGCATCGGCCTGCGCCTGACCGCCACGATCTATCGTGCCGAGTTGCAGCGCGCCAAACGGCGCGCGCACGACGCCGCCCTGATTGACCGTTTCCGCGCCGAGATAAAGCAATCCAAAGGCCGAATACGGCATGTCGGGGATCGCGTCGCCATATCTTCGGATGGTGAGCACACTGCCGGACAGGAAATTGCCGCCATCGGTGTGTCCGGCGACGATCTGCGCGCTAACCCCGGTTGCCGGATAGATTTGTGCGGCGGTCAACCTAATATCCCGGAGCGTAGCGAGTTCGGTGGTGACAGCGCCTGACAAGCCGCGCCCCGGCGTGCCGGACAGCAGACGGACATCACCGTGGCTGGTGAGATCGAGCAGCGCGAAGCCGCGGCGATCCACAGTGTAGAATGACGTCTTGGTGTCGATGTCCTTGCGCGCACCAAAGCCAACGCGATCGCGGAGGTCGATCAGATCGGCGGTGATGGAGAAGACGCCGTCGCTTTCCTGCTGCGACGGACCGTCCCTCCAAGTCACCGCGGGAAAGATGACCCCAGCTTCGCCGAGGCGAATGGTGCCAGCTAGCCGCACATAGGGTGCGGCTAGCGACACTTGCGAGTTCACCGCTGCGCTCTCACTGAGAGCAAATGTGCCGGCATAAAGACGCAGACTCTGGTTCAGAGCAAGCATGACGTTGCCATCGAAGGATAGCGGCCCATCAGCCAGCAGCGAGAGATTACCGAAACCGCCCCGCTGGACGCGATCGGTGCCGAGCCGTGCGGTACCGACTACAAGACCGGCCTTGGCCTCCGCCATCGATGCCGCACCTGCGATTGGGCTATCACCCTGGACATTAGCGATAACGAACTCACGATGCCGCAACACATCCCCGGATGTTGTCAGCGTTGGATACGCCGCCGTTTCCAGCGCCAGCCCCAGCGTTCCGCCGGCCGCGTTTGCGCCGCCGGCCGCTGCCCGCAGCGTGCCGTCGAGATAAAGCCCGACGCTGGACTTGATCACGATGGTGCCGCCATCGCTGGTGACGTTGAGCGGCGCGCTGTTTTTCGCAAGGTCGGATAGTGGAATATCGAGCACGGCACTCGTGCCCGACGCATCGAGCACCGCACCGGGGCGGATCACGACAAAGGCGTGCGGCGCGTCGGCTTCGCCCTTTTCTTCCCAATCCATCGCGCCACCGATCAGGATCGAGCCGCCCTTGCCGACAACGCCATAGATCTGGCCGCGTGTATTGGTCGCCGTCACGGCAAGCGCCGCGACATCGAGCACGGCGCGTTCGCCAATCCAGATCAGACCGGCTGTGTTTGTCGCACCACTTCTCCCCGTCAGGGTAATGGTGCCGCCTGGGGCGGTCAGCGTGCCATCGATGGTGAAATCCGTTCCTTGCAGACTGATCGATTGACCGGCATCGACTTTGATCGCAGCGCTCGCACGAATATCGATCGGCCCGTTTGCCGACATCAACGCGGCTTCACCGACCGCAGAGCGCAAGATCAGGCTCGCGCCACCGCGCTGGATCAGACGGTTATTAGCCGCATCTTCCATCCACTGCGGCGGCGTCCATACGCTCAAGCCGCGCGCGGGATCCGCACCAGTGACTGTCGTGAAGGCTGTCTCCGTGAACCGATAGACAGGCATCGTCACGTCGAGCCCGGCGCCTTCTATCACCACTAGACCATGACGGCCGTTGACGTCGTAATTGGAGAAGCCGGATTGGAAAAGCGATGTATCAACTTTCAGCGTCGGCGCGACAGCCACCGACGAATTGAAGGTCGTTCCGGCTGCCAGCCGCGTCCCGGATGAAACCATGAAGTCGACCGGCGATGCGTTACCTGCCGCCACCGTAACGGTTTTGTTATAGATCGGGATGCCGCTCGGGAATGCGTCGCCAGGCACGATATAGGATGACGCAAACGCGCCCTGTGAAATAGAAACTACAGTTCCCGCCGGAATCACCGGAAGGCCATTCCCTCTGATGATGTTGGGATCACCAGTCCTGTGAATGCTATAGTCATTCTGGTTGATCCTATAATAGCCGCCCGGCACAAAAATGGTGTAATCGATTTTCCCTGTTGCCGGACGCGACGGAATCCAATCGGCAGCGAGCGTTTCGTCGCGGAGGGCTACGTTGCTCGTGCCGATCGTCTCGCCGGGCTTCGCAACAGTGGTGACGTAGCTGTAATCGACCGGCAGGACATCGCCAGCCTTGACCTGATAATCCTGCAACAGCACCAGATCGGTCGGTGCCTTCTCACCCGCGCCGAGAACACCGTCATTGGCGAGTAGTTTGCCGCCGATCCCGATCGCCGTTCCGGATTCGATCCGGAGCGTGCCTCCACCGGTCACGCCGTAGCCGCGGATGTTGCCATCGAGGGTCAGGAGGCCGTTGACCTGGACCTGGGAGATCTCCTGGTCCGCGATCAGGGTGACATCACCACCCTTACCGCCCCTGGTCTTGCCGTTGGCGAGGATCGCGCCGCCCGACGAGACATCGATCACACTGCCGGTCTTCAGCGTCACGTCATGGGTCGATTTCAGGGTGACCGTGCCGCCGTTCAGATAAGCCAGCTTGTTGCTGTCATCCCTGTTCAGCAGTGCGTTGACCCACAATCCGCGCAGATCGAGCGTCACACCGTCATGCAGGGCGATCGACGACGCGCCGTTCTTGAGCAATGTCTGCGAAGCGCCACGATCGCCACCGCCCTTGAAGTAGTTGTCCACGGTGAGCGAGCCGCCGCGCGCGGTCACATCGGCCTTGATATCGACCACCGCCGCGTTGAGATTGATCCGGCCGCCCTCGGCCACGGTCAGCGCACGTTCGATGGTGATCGTCTCGGTCGTGCCGATATCGAGCCCGCCCAGATGCAGCTTATTGATGTGGGGGACGTCGAACCAGGCGGTGTCCTTACGGGCCAACGGCAGCGCATCTGTGGCGGACATCCCGGCGGTGATATCGGCAATATCGCCGAATCGGACATCCGATGCGTGCAGGCCGGCGCCGCCGACCACAGCGCCATAACGGCCGAGGCCGAGCGTGCCTTCCAGCGGCGCGGCATTCTGCACCTGCTTGTAGCCATCGGCGACATTGGCGGCGCGCACCGAGGTCTGGCGCGCGCCCTTGACGACATCGGCGATGATGTCGGCTTCCATGAGCGCGGTCGGCGTCGACAGGTTGAGGCGGCCGGCATCGCGGCCGACCGTGTAGCCGTCCTCCCAGCGCCGCGACGTGGTGCGGTCGAAGATCGAGGTCCACACTTCGGTGAGCTGGTCGGAGACCTTGCCCTGGATGTTGTGCGTGCGCACGAAGCCGCCGGCTGCGGCAATAAGCTTCATGTCGGCCGGGGCGGTATCGAAGCTGTAGATGCGACCGTCGGTGCCGATCAGCTTGCTGGAATAGATCCAGCCGCCATCGTAGTTCACCGAGCCGCCGGCGATGTTGAATTTCGCACCTTGCTGCGCGACGACCTCCGGCCCCGCCAGCGTGATGGTGCCGCCGACCGCGGCCCATTCGCCGATGGTGTGCGCGGCATTGGCGAGATAGCCGCCGACTTCCAGAAGCCCGCCTTTGGTGTAGTAGCGGTCACCGGGATAGCCGCCGGTGCCGGCGGCGACGAAGACGAGATCGCGGATGTCGATCCACACATTCTTGCTGATCAGCGCGCCGCTGTCGCGATTGACCGGACTGTCGCGCAGCTCGTTGCCCTGGACATTGACCTGCACCTGATTGGCCGACATCGGCCGCACCGCGCCCTGCACGCCGGAGACATCGATGACGGAGCCGGCCCCGGCGAACACGCGCGTGCCGGCGCTGACCGCGATCTGGCCGCCTTGCGCCGCGGTGTAGGAACCGCTCCTGAAGTCGACCAGACCGCCGGTGACGATCTCGATGCGTGACTGGTCGCGGCGATCCGTCAGCACCGACAGATTGTCGAACTGCGCAAGGGCCAGCAGGTTCAGCCCCGACGCGGCGATCAGCACATCGCGCTGCGCGTTGAGCGCAGTATCCTTGGAATCCAGTTCCGGCGTGATCGCACTGACGCTCCTGCCCGTCATGGTGACGCCACCACTGCTGTCGCTCGCTGCGTTCAGCAAATGGATCGTGCCGCGCTGATGGACCGAGGTGGTGGCGAGCAGAATGCCGTCCTGCATCACGCTGCGGCCGGCCAGCGTGATATCGCCGCGCTGCGCCAGCACGATGCCCATATTGGTCACTTTGCCCGCAGAACTACCGGCACGGATCACCGGCGCGATCTCGCTGCCATTGGTGGTCGAGAGCTGGTTGGCATCGGTGCTATAACCGCTGCGCAGGATGAAGTCGTCGCCCCCCGCCAGGATCGTCTGCCCCTTCGGCGTCGCGATGGCGCCGGCATTGACCACCTCGCTGCCAATCATCAGCACGGCGCCGCCGCCCACCGTCACAGAGGACGGCGCATGCGTTGATATCGACGCACCGGCCTCGACGACGACCTTGCCGCCCGACGCAGTGAAGCTCGGCAGATAGGTCGCGCCGGTCTGGGTCGAATAGATGCCGTTAGTCCGGAATTGCTGATCGGTGATGCCGGCGGTCGATGCGATCAAGGCGCCGACATTCACCTGGCTGTTGCCGCCGAAAATGATGCCGCTCTGGTTGATCACATAGACCTGACCGTCGGCCTTGATATTGCCAAGGATCTGGCTCGGCCCGGTTACCGCAGTGACGCGGTTGAGCGCAGTCCAGTTGCTATTGCCTTGCTGGTCGAAGGTCAGCGTCGTGCGCGCCCCGACATTGAAGCTCTGCCAGTTCAGGATCGCCTGCTGGGTGGTCTGGCGAATATTGACCTGGGTCTGCCCGGAGCCATCGACGTTCTGCGTCGGCGCATTGGCGCCGCTCCAGCCCGCCGGCATGTTCGGCAGCAGACCGCCGGCACCGAGACCGTTCGGCACCAAGACTGGTGCCGTGGCCGAGACCTGCGCAGCTGCGGCCGCCGCACGCGCTGCGGCTTGCACCGCCTGGATGTCCTGGACGGCACGTGCCGCGCGCGCCAACGAATCCTGCGACTGCCGCGCCGCCGCAGCGGCCTGCTGCGCCGCCTGCGCAGCGGCTTCCGACGCAATGTTCGGCGCTGAGACGGAGCCGGCGCTGCCGCCGCCATTCAATGCGCGGGCATAAACCAGTGGCGACGACATCAGGAGCGCAACGGTGCTGACCGTCGTCAGCAGAGCGCCGGAACGCGAGAACACCTGAAGCTTGTTGAAGTTCGACGCCATGATTGCCCCTCAAACGGTGCGACAGAAACGCACCGAGACCGTTCCAGCGAAGGGACCGAGGCAGAACACATCGAACATCCACGACTGCCGCCGGCAATTCCTATTGCCGAACCGTCACTCGCGGATGACACACACGCCCCTGCTTTCCGTCTCTTCTCGTGATTGCCCGTAAGACGGTTGGAGGCAGGGCGGGACTGAACCGTGTCACAAATATTTCGTACGAAATTTGGCTCAGGACAGCACAACGATGCCGGGCAATGCCGTGACTTTAGCGCCATAGGCTTCCCGGACCAGCGCGATCAGATCGTCCACGCGATCGATCGGAATCCGTGCATCGACCGGACGCCGGCCCAGCGCCTCATTCATCAGCACGATGCGTCCGGTCCGATAGCGGTTGACCTCATCCACGACCTCGGCAAGCGGCATCTGCCGGAATACCAGTTGTCCGTCTCGCCACGCCATCACGACGGCCGGATCGACCGTCACGGGCGCGCCAACCGCACCATCGGCATAGGCAAGCTGCCGGCCAGCATCCAGTTCGATCGATAGTCCCGCATAGTCGATCGCAAGGGTTCCGCAATGACAGGTCACCACCGAACGGCCGGCATCGCATCGCAGATTGAACTGCGCGTCGGCGGCATGAACGAGGCCACCCGCCGCCCGCACCGTCAGCGCTCCCGTGTGCCGTGGCCACACCGATATGGCTGCCTCCCCCGCGATGAGTTCGACTTGGCGCTCGCCTGTCGTCTGGCTCACATTGAGGCTGCTGCGTGTGTTCAGCTCGATGCTGACGCCCTCGCCCACTGCGATTTCGCGGCGTTCGGCCGTACGGGTTCGATAGTCGGCCGCGAATTCGCGCGGCGACGGCCAGAGCTCCATGGGCGGGCGCGCCACCAGATAGCCGGCACCGGCGACCGAGGCGGCGATCGCTCCGCCGAGGAACCAACGCCGCGATGGCCGGCTTTGTGGCGACGCACCGCTTGGCAAAGCCGGCGCCGCAGTCGGTCGCCGGGCTACGTCATCGAGACGGTCCCACAGCAAATTCGCCTCGGCAAAAGCCCTGGCATGGGCGGGGCTGCGCTCGCACCACGCCCTTAGCGCCCGCGCATCCCCGGCGGTCGCGTCGCCTGAGGTCAGGCGCATGAGCCAGGCCCGCGCCTCGCCGTCCAGCGTGTCCGCCGCGCTTGCGTCCGTCATTGGGGTATCTTTCTCAGCCACTATCCCCCCCATGACTCTTTTGCGATGCCGGGACCGAACCGGCGAACGACTTTTCTTCCGAGCCGCTGCGCGCAATGCTGCAAGGCCTGCACAAGCTCCTTCTCGACCATGCGGGGGGAGATGCCGAAACGCGCGGCGATATCGGCATGTTTCATTTCGTCGATCCGCGCGAGCAGGAAGATCGCCTTGCGCCGCGGCGTCAGTTCGTTCAGCGCCGCGGCGAGCGCGTCCATCTCACGCCGTGCCTCGGCGATCCGTTCCGGATCGAGCGTATGGTCCATCATGTGGCGCAGGACTTCGACCTCGGCCGCGGACAGTTTGCGATTGTCGGCTTCCTTGCGGTCAGCAGCCTCGTTGAGCGCCATCCGGAACAAATAGGATTCCGGTTTCTGGATGGCGCTGGCGTCGCCAATCCGCTCCAGCCGCAGCCAAGTCTCGTGCAGCACCTCGATCGCCAGCGCGTCGGAACCCAACCGGCGGCGCAGGCGCTCGCGAAAGCGTTGATACTTGTCCTCGAAAATCGCCCGCATGCGGGCGGTCGAGTTCTCCGTCATGGCGCCGCCGATCGTCCATTGGCGCAACGCCGCGCGGCTCGGTCGCCGCTCAGGATCATGGTCACCGGCTGCGGCAACCCGACCGGCGGTGGCGCCAACCGGGTCCGCAGCAACCGCTCGGTCAGGGCGGCAGCTTGTTCATCGATATGAACACTGACGGCGTGGACCGCATCGACCTCACCAGCCGCGCTAATCCAAACCTGAACCACCGCTCGCTTTGGGCCGAGGTCAATTCGCGGGTCACTGCAAAATGATCGTTCAGACGAATTCTGAATGCGCGCGAAATAAGTCTCGTACTCACCACGGCGGCGATGATCGGAAGAACTTCCGATCGCTTGACCCGATGTGTTCGGGCCGACCGCGAAGGCGGAATCGTTGACGCGGCGGAACGAAAGGCCCGTGCCGGCCAAAAGAATGCGCAAGGCGTCATGCGGCGCGAGCCGTCCCTTCACCATTGAGGACGTCTTGCCGCTTGCGACCTCGGCGTCGATGAGCGCGGACATACCGGTCTGGTGAGCGAAAACGGCGAGCGCCACCGCAAGGGGCTGCACCGGAATATCGAAACGCCGCATATCGTTCGAAGCCGACACAGCCCCGCCAAACATCAGAACTAAAAGCATTGCCGCAAGACGACTAACAATGCCCTGACGCGCAAGATACGGCGCGGGCATAGATCTCTCACCCTTGCGTTAGGCGACACCGCAACTGGAACTACGTAGCTATGGCACAATTGTAACAATTGGATGTCAGAGATTTGGTCCGTCCGTAGACAGCGCAACGTCCGCTTTGCGCCAAGAGGAACTCTCTGATGGCAGCTCCTGAAAGCGAGTAGCTTTCAGTCTACCAATGATAATTCCGCAGCATCCGGTCTTTGGTGGAGGATGTGCCGCGTACCTTTGTCACTTTTCGTCGAGGCCATCTTTGCCGCAAGCACATGGCCGTCGGCGTTCAGTATGAACGTTTCCGATAGCAAAGAGAACGATAAGACAATGCCTACCCACAGCTTCGGCAGAAGCTTTCCGCATCGGGTCATATTCCCCTTCCCCCCCTCAAACTGAAACGTACCCGGCTGTTTCACAACAGCAAGCTTCAGCTCCGGAGCGGGCGTAAGTTGGAATCGATCTTTCCGAACATTTCCAAGACAATCAAAGTTAGTACCGATGATACCAAAGCATCGCACCCAGGTTACGCGACTTCTGATCTATCTCGGCCGATCACATTGTCATTAACGACGGCAGATCGACAATCTGAATGAGACCGCCATCCGGGCCATTTCTTATCGCGATATCGCCGGCCGCCTCGCGAATGATTTCCGCGAAATTGTGAGACCAAGCCCAGCTCAGGGAACGTTCTGCGCACGAGCAGGATCGGCTCGGACAAACGGTTCCAATACCTGATCCAACAAGTCGGGCGCTACGCGAGGACCTTCGTCACTGATCGTGATCTTTGCAGTTTTGCCTCCGGTTACGCGGACCGTACCGAATCCCCCTGCGCGTCGCTGCGTCGATGAGCAAATTTCGAAGTGCCCGTTTTAGCGCAACACGACTTCCCATTACGACCGCATCGACGGTACCGGAAATCTGGATCTGAATTTCGGGGAACTCTCGGCTTTCGACACCCGATCTTCGGCCAAAGACTTTCCGGAATCTACGAAAGGCCGCCAAATCGGGGGCCCTTCTCGGCTGGCAGGGCGGCCTCGACTAATGCCCCGACTGCCTGGCTGGGGCGACAGTAGTACTCGTACCCGTCTCTCATACCTTTCCCTGCAAACAGGGAATTTTACAGGGAAAATAGCTTTTCAGCTCCCGAAAAGGTCTAGATGCGGCTTCTTTTCCGCTTGGATTTGCCCCATGTGCGCTTTATTCCCTGTGAACTGAGCAGGGAATTATTTCTGCCTTGCAGGGATTTTTGACGCCCGATCAGCGATCAGTTCGAAGGCTCTGGCATCGCCACCCTGGGCCAGCAAAGCGCCTACTTCTGGTGACGCGGCTACTGCATGAGCTGGAGCTTCAGGTTTCACGACACGGCTTCCTCGCTGGTTTCAACCCGCAAGCTTCAAGACGATATTCGCGACCCGCTTGCCAAGTGAAGCCGCCGCATCCAGATCAGTGGCATTGAAGGCCTCATCCGGTAAACAGATTGCCGACACTCCAACGCCTCCAGCAGCCCATCCTCCACCAAACGCGCTCTCGCCCACGGTACCTATCCAGATGTAGGCGTGTTGCTGCGATAGCAGGAATAGGTAGGTAAGGGTCGCCAGACCATCGCCCTTGGCAGAGGTTGACGTCGTGAAGCCGGCGGAAACCGTTCGGACCTTCTTTCGATCGGCACGGTGCGTCGCAAAAGCGTCAGAAAATTTCTTGAACTGCCACGCAGGCCCTCCCGCGTGGGTCGGTGATCCGAAGACAATCCCGTCCGCACTCGCAAAAACTTTGAGGGCGTCCTCGTCTAATTCGCCGTTGGCATCTATTCGACACATCACCGCTTCCACCCCTGCAACAGACGCGATACCGCGCTGCACCGAGTCCGCCAGTTTGGCTGTGTGGCCGTATCCGCTGAAGTAGACGATTGCGATCTTCGTCACGACGCTCCTCCCGCATCTCGATCTTGACGATCATGCGACTCGCCCGACACTAATCGGCTTGCCCACTACGCAACGACTGGATAGCTGCCAACCAATCGTCCCACATGATCGGATCGTTGGGAGCGCCATCCGCCCACATCATTCCTCCCAGAATGAACTCGACTTCGCCATCTTGTTTCCCGTGGCGCTTCAGTACCGATCTTAGAAAGAGCCTCGCCGCATCGAAGCCTTCCATGACCGAGATATTGTCGTCCTGGCCTAGCGTGCGGGTGTCAGAAACCATCATCCGCTCTCCTTACGATTTCGATCAGGCATCGCCGAAGATTGTAGTCGTCCAAACGCGCACTTCGCCGATCAGACCGCCGCCTCGTATAAGTCCGCCACATAATCCCAGTTCACGAGATGGTCCAGGAAGGCTTTGATGTAGTCGGAGCGGCGATTCCGATAGTCGATATAGTAGGAGTGCTCCCAGACATCGCAACCGAGGATCGGGACGCTCCCCCTTACCAGCGGATTTTCCCCGTTTGGTGTCTTCATCACCTCTATCTTCCGGTCTCGCACCGCAAGCCAACACCACCCAGAGCCGAACTGCCCGATACCCGCGTTCGTAAAACTCTCTTTCATCCGTTCTACAGACCCAAGTCCTCCACAATCCTCTCCTCTAGTCTCGTCGGCATGAGACCTCCGCCGCCGGGCTTCATCCATTCCCAGAAGAGAGTGTGGTTGTAGTCCTGAGCGGCATTGTTGAACACTGACGCATCCTTGCCGAAAGATGCTGTCACGATGTCTTCTAGGCTCTTACCTTCCCATTCCGTTCCAGCGATGAGCTTGTTCAGCGTCGCAACGTAACCCGCATGATGCTTGTCGTGGTGATATTCGAGCGTCTTCGCCGACATGAGCGGAGCAAGTGCGTCATAGGCGTATGGGAGATCGGGCAGCGAAAATGTCATCTTTCCCTCCATTCCTCGGGGCGGTCGCGACGGTTCCTCTCGTCATGCCAGCGGTCTCTCCTTGGCCCTGGCGAACTGATAACATCTGGATCGTCCCACGAGCAGCAACCTACGTGCCAGAAGTCCGATCCATTAGATTCAACAGATTATGGCTCGCAACCGACTACCATCGGACAAAATGTCGGAATGACGCTGGACAATTTGTCCCGAATGAACCCTCCTTGCTGGATCGCGTGCCTCGGCAACATCAGCCTCTTTCTTTACCAATCATTGAACTACATCCAGTAGGCACCAACCGATTATCTATTCGACTTCAATGACCTCTTGCGTCGCGACCTCGTGCGGAGAATTGAAAGATGCCATTCTGTCGCGAGAATTGTCCGTTACAGAGGTGACTGTCGATGCATCCGTCAACGGCGCCTGAGCGGATAAGCCATCGCGATACCGGGAAGGCAAACCCTAACCGGAAGGGTGTCGTTTCCGCCGTGATCATGAACCGGAAGGCGTCGTCTTGGTAGCTGCGATAACCACCCCAGACGCGCGACATAGCCCCTCGCAGCGCCGCCTCGTCGTCTATGTGGCTCTGGCCGGCAATATCGCCGTCGCCATCGTGAAACTGATCGCCGCCGTCGTCACCGGAAGTGCGGCCATGTTCAGCGAGGCCGTCCATTCGGCCGTCGATTGCGGCAACGAAGGCCTTCTGCTGTACGGATATCATCGGGCGGCACGTCGGCCGGATCTCGTCCATCCATTCGGTTACGGAAGGGAGCTCTACTTCTGGAGCTTCATCGTCGCGCTTCTTCTTTTTGGTTTGGGCGCTGGGGTTTCTATCTATCAGGGCATCGCTCACGTTATCGCGCCGCAACCTATCGAAAACCCGTTAGTGAGCTACGTCGTTCTCGGTTTCTCCTTCGTGTTCGAAGGTTCCTCCTGGATCGTCGCGTGGCGAGCGGTGAAACGGGCACGAGGCGAGCTAAGTTTCTGGACCGCGTTTCGCCGCAGCAAGGACCCGCCAACTTTCGTGGTGCTGTTCGAAGATAGCGCGGCGCTTATCGGAATTCTCATCGCCATTCTGGGAATCTTCGTGGCAATTGAGCTGGAGATGCCCGTACTCGATGGCGTCGCATCAATACTAATTGGCCTTGTCCTCGCCGTCATCGCCGTCCTTCTCGCCATCGAAAGCAAGAGCCTGCTTATCGGAGAACGGGCGTCCCCGGCGCTTGTCGAGACCATCTGCGCCATCGCCGAGAGGGAAGCCGGGGTTGTTCACGCAAATAGCGCCCTCACCGCACAGCTGTCGCCCGACCAGGCCGTCGTCGCGCTCAGCATCGAGTTCGAGCGTGACCTGCGGACCGACGACATAGAGCGATGCGTCGCATCTATCGAGAGGGCCGTCCGCGCTTCACATCCCGAAGTCATCGCCCTATTCGTTAAGCCGGAGAAAATCGTTGATTCTCGCGCTGCGAGCGAACGACGTTTCACGATCCTCTCCAAATAGCGCGCCAGACCGCGAGACAAACTGTCGGCTTCGGATCGACAGATTGTCTCGTGAGGAGATACTTCGTCTCGCAACTACTTGAATTTGCTCGCCCCGCAATTTGGCATGACGATTGCGTAGCCGGTTCCTCGACAAATCGTCGTCACCGAACGCGGGAGTTTTTCATGACTGACGCCGGTAAGGCCCATTCTGCCGATGCCAATTCAAACGGATCCCGCTCCGTAGGCGACGTCACAAAGAATGCTCGCGAGAAGTGGGCGTGGTTCGTAGCACTAGGAGCGCTAATGGTTCTACTAGGTGCCGTAGCAATGATAAATTTAGCCGTGACCACAATCGCGACCGTAATCTATATCGGTGTCCTCATGCTGATTGGCGGCGCATTCCAGTGCGCACAGGCTTTCAAGATCAAGACATGGTCCGGTTTCGGATGGTGGCTCTTAAGCGGTGCCCTATATGGAACTGCCGGCATTACCACAGTCGCTAATCCATTGCTTGCCTCCTACATCCTCACCCTCATTCTTGCAGCCTTCACTCTCGCCGCCGGCATCTCTCGAATAATCGTCGGTCTGCGAACGAAGCCAAACGACGGGTGGACAATTCACGCGGCGTCGGGACTGATCACCACCGTGGTCGGTTTCATCTTCCTGCTCGGCTGGCCGGTAAATAGTCTGTGGCTATTGGGTCTGCTTTTGTCGGTAGACCTCTTGTTCCAGGGCTGCATGTGCCTCGCCTTCGGCATGCGCCTTAAATTGCCGCCGCATTCCGCTTTTCCCCCAGGAGCGACGTAAGCACCCCAACCCGAATGGTTTGCCAACCGGTCGCGCGCGCGTCATAATTGACGCGCGGGCTCCGGTCGATCTTTGGAAGAGGACCTTCGCACAATGAACAATAGACATGGCTATCCGAGCGACCGTCGGTTCCCGTCGCAGCAGCAGCCCTCCGATTCCGGACGAGTCGTACCAAGCGAGCCCGCTGCGGAAATTACAGAAACTGAGGCTGCAGCGCTCCCTTCAACGGAGCAATTGCAGATGGACAACGCTGACTTGAAAGACAGACTGCTGCGGGCTTTGGCCGAGGTCGAGAACATGCGACGCCGCAGCGAGCGTGACGTTGCGGATGCGAGCAAATACGCGATCAGCAAGTTTGCGAAAGACATGATCGCAGTCGCGGACAACATGGAACGCGCCGTGGCCAGCGTTCCGCAGGCCGAACGAGAACGGGACGCAAATGCGACGGCTGTCCTGCATGGCATCGAATTGACCGCCAAGGCGATGCGAGACGCTCTTGCGCGCAACGGGATCGAGAAACTCGAACCTGTGGGACATCGCTTCGATCCGAACTTTCACGAGGCGATGTTCGAGGTGGTCGATCCGTCGAAGCCGAATGGCACGGTCGCCGACGTGCTGGAACCCGGTTACTCGATCGGCTCCCGGCCTCTTCGACCCGCAAAAGTCGCAGTCACCCGAGACAAACCCCTTCAGTGATACGCATGAAACTGATTGTGCTGGTCGGGATATTGCCACTTCACAGTTCTTCCATCCACAATTCGCGAGAATATGATCATGACGAAGAAGTTCGATCCCGCTCCGAGAGACAAGCTTGCCGTCGATCCGAAGAAGGCCATGGAATTGGACGAAAAATTTAGCCAGCTTGAAAAAGGTCTGGAAGAGACTTTTCCGGCTTCAGACCCCGTCAGCGAGACGCAGCCCAAGCCCTCAAGATATTGAAGTCGACGTCCGCTGCTGCGCATCGCAACCCGTGCGTATATCGGCAGCATTGAATAGCCATGCGGTACTATCTGGATGCGGAGTTCAACGGATTCGGGGGTGAACTTCTCGCGCTTGCGCTGGCACCCGAGGATCAGTCGTTGCCGGCCTTCTATCAGGCGATCACTTGCGCAAGTCCGACGCCGTGGGTACGCGAGCACGTCATCCCGGCTCTCGCTACCGTGCCGATTGCGCGGGAGCGAGTCGCCGAACTCTTCTTTCTCTACCTTCACAATGACGAGAACCCGACGTTGATCTCAGATTGGCCCGAGGATATCGCCAATGTCGCGTGACTTCTCATCACTGGCCCGGGAAAGATGCTGCCGATACGGCGCCTCAGGTTCGAATTGGTCGATTCGGCGATCATCACGCCCTACGTTGCATCGGACATGCAGCATAATGCGCTTCGCGATGCGGAAGCCCTGCGCGCGACCGTCCTTGCTTACGAGGAACGATCGCAGTGGGAAGCATTCGACCGCGCCCCGTACCACAGCTCACCTTGAACATCGTGTTCGACGGGTTAGGCTGAGCCGCCTCACTTCGGCGGTAGCTGGGGCGGTCCACGCCAAATGGGTAAGCATAACTGATCGTCTTGATCGGGTTTACCGCCACGACTGATCGCCAAGACGAGACGCGTAATCGCGCATTCGAGAGCTTCGACAGCGTCAGAAAAGCCGAATCGAAGTGCTTTGGCCCGTGCCATGACCAAATCTCGACGAAGTAGATCTAGACTAGTTTCTTTAAGATTCATATTTGCGACCTGCCCGCAGCTCTAACGAGCAACGAATTCTCGGGGGTGATGTTCGCCTATGTCATCAAGACAGATTGCGCAGTACCCGAGCGGCTACTGCGTTTATCCTATCCGCAATGCAGACGACGATTAGGCGATGCCCGTTAGCTGCGGACATGAAGACCTTCAAGTCCGATATCGAGCGCCCCAGCAGAGCTATTACTTCACTCTGCGGCCCCTGTAAAAGCCTTCATTGGTGGTGTTCTGCTTAATGTTAGCTGTCTCACCTTGCTCTGCCGCATTGTCGACTCTTTCCTGTCGAGAAGCATTTCTCGCTTCCTCGTTCGCGGATCCTCCCGGTCCCTTCGTGCTGCGACTGGCAGGTGGAATCGGAGGCATTTCGTTATGACGCGACATTCTCGATCTCCCTTCGCTCAATTAATTCCGATAGCACTGACTAATTTGATGATCGGATTGTTCGATCAACACCAAAGGCTCGTCACAATGTGATCAATTACCGCAAGATCGTACCGTCTTTCGCCTCACCTTGCGTGATCAGGCGAGCACTGCGTTGACCGGTGCTGTGGATCCACAGCCAGCTTAGCGCGACCGCGAGGCGATGCTTCAGTCCGATCAAAAAGTAAATGTGAGCGACGCCCCAGATCCACCATGCCAAGCGCCCCTTAAGTCGGGTCCATCCGAAATCGATCACAGCCGCCCGCTTGCCGATGGTCGCCAAACTACCGACATTACTATAGCTAAATGCTCCTATCGTGCCGCCAGCGAGCCTAGCCGACACGAGCTTAGCAACGTAGCACCCCTCTTGCTTCGCCACAGGTGCGATGCCGGGGAGTAACTTTCCGTCGCGTGTTTCGACATGAGCGGTATCTCCGATTACGAAAACTTCCGGATGACCCGGCACAGATAAATCGGGTTCGACCATTACGCGCCCAGCACGATCGGAAGTCACTCCTAACCATTCCGCGGCAGGCGACGCCGCAACTCCCGCCGCCCAGATGATCGTCCCCGCAGGAAGTAGCTCGCCGTCAGTCTCTACACCGCCGTTCCTACAGTCGGTCACCGCATGTCCAAGCCGGATCTCAACACCGAGAGCTTCCAGCGCTCGTTGAGCATAGGCTGAGAGCTCTTCGACAAAACCCGGCAAGATGCGTGCACCAGCTTCGATCAAAATCACAACGGCCTTCTGCGTATCGTAGTTGCGAAAATCGTCCTTTAACGTCTCCTTCGCGAGCTCGGCGATCGTCCCGGCAAGTTCGACACCCGTCGGTCCCGCACCTATGACGACAAATGTGAGCCACTTCGCCCGCTCCTTCTCGTCGCGTGCCCGCTCAGCGGCCTCGAATGCCGTCAGGATCTTCCTGCGGATGTAAGTCGCATCCTCCAAGGTCTTCAGGCCAGGAGCGAACTTTTCCCATTCGTCATGCCCGAAATACGAATGACGCGCTCCAGTGGCAAGAATGAGCACGTCGTAGTCAATGCTTCCCCCGTCTTCGAGCCGGACCTTCCTCTCGACGAGATCGACGCCAGTCACGTGTCCGAGTAGCGTCGTCACGTTTTTATATCGGCTCAGCAGCGACCGGATCGGCCAAGCTATTTCCGAAGTCCCGAGCGACGCCGTGGCAACCTGGTAGAGAAGCGGTTGAAACAAGTGATGGTTGCGCTGATCTATCACTACGATCGGTATCATCGTCTCCGCCAGATTTCGGACGGCCTCAAGCCCTCCGAAACCTGCTCCGACCACCACAATCCGCTTAATTGCCGAGGCAGTCATGATCGACCACCGACGTATCCATGGACTGCGAGTCTCGCCGCATCGACGGCATCGCATCGGTATCGGCAAACCTCCAGACCACAGCTTAAAGAGCGACCGTGAGCCCGAGACATCGCCACCGTATCTACTCGCCTGATCGCAATGCGACCGAAGCTTCCGCGGTCAACATTCGGAAAGTGAACGTCTCCTGGAAGTAGAGATCGATATCAGTGGCCGAATGGGCAGTGTAACCGATCGAGAGATCCTGCCCCAGGTGCAATTCGTAATTGTTCGGCGTCATCGCCTCTGAGACCAAATGAGGGACTTCACGAAAGGAGGATTTCTGGTTCATCGTAGCCGTCAGGAGCGAAGATGAAGCAGAAATCCGAACTGGGCAAAGCGCCCGCAGAACAAGTGCTAAAAGATATCCGGCGGCAGACGCGTCGGCAGTATTCGGCGGAAGAGAAGATCCGTATCGTGCTGGAAGGACTGCGCGGCGAGGAGAACATCTCCGAGCTGTGCCGCCGCGAAGGCATTGCCGCCTCGATGTATTACGGTTGGTCGAAGGAGTTTCTGGAGGCCGGCAAACGCCGCCTGGCGGGTGACACGGCCCGTTCCGCCACGTCCGGTGAGGTGAAAGACCTTCGCCGCGAAGCCTCCGAATTGAAGGAGGTGGTGGCCGACCTGACCCTGGAGAACCGCCTGCTCAAAAAAAGCATGAACGGGGCTGGGGAAAACGAGGCATGAGGTATCCAGCATCCGAGAAATCCGAAATAATCGCGCTGGTCGAGCAATCGCATCTGCCTGCCAGGCGCACGTTGGAAAAGCTCGGCATCCCGCGAGCCACCTTTTATAGATGGTACGATCGCTATCGCGAGGGTGGCATCGAGGCGCTGGCCGATCACCGCTCCAAGCCGGACCGGGTCTGGAATCGCATCCCGGACGATGTCCGCGGTCAGATCGTCGATCTGGCACTGGAACACCCCGAGCTGTCGCCGCGAGAGCTGGCGGTGCGCTTCACCGACGAGAGAAAATACTTTGTCTCCGAGGCTTCGGTCTATCGGCTGCTGAAGGCGCACGACCTGATCACCAGCCCCGCCTATGTGGTGATCAAGGCGGCTAATGAGTTCAAGGACAAGACCACGGCGATCAACCAGCTTTGGCAGACCGACTTCACCTACCTCAAGATCACTGGCTGGGGCTGGTACTATCTATCGACGGTGCTCGACGACTTCTCTCGTTACATTGTGGCCTGGAGGCTTGGTCCCACCATGTGCGCCTCCGACGTCACGGCCACGCTCGATCAGGCGCTTGCCGCCTCAGGCCTGGACCACGTCAATATAAAGCAGCGGCCACGGCTTCTGAGCGACAACGGATCAAGTTACGTCGCGGAAGATCTGGCCACCTGGCTCAAGGGCAAGGATATGCAGCATGTGCGCGGTGCGCCGTATCATCCCCAGACCCAAGGCAAGATCGAGCGCTGGCATCAGACCTTGAAGAACCGCATCCTGCTCGAGAATTACCATTTACCGAGGGACCTCGAACGTCAGGTCAGCGGCTTCGTCGAACACTACAACCATCACCGCTATCATGAGAGCATCGACAACCTCACGCCTGCGGATGTTTACTTCGGCCGAGCCGAAACCATCCTGACTGAGCGTGCGCGCATCAAACGTGAAACCATTGCAAACCGCCGCTTGCAGCATCGATTGCAAGCCGCTTAAACTTTAACCCTAGATGAGCCAGATCCTCCCTTCTCGAAATGCCTGAGCGGTCTCAAATTATCTGACGACGAACAGTGGGAGGGGCGGAAGCTCTGGGGCCATATGATCGTCGCGTGCAGATCGATTGGCCGCCAGATTTCGCTTCTAGATCAAGTCGACAGAGATTTCATAATACGCTGTCTCTGTGCATTTTCCGGAGGGCTCGTCGCCCGCTTGCGCAACAGGGACGAACGGGCTGCGATCAAACACTGGCTTGACGAAGACAACTTGACCAACTGCGATGACTGCAACGAAGTATTGAATCAGATCGGATTACGATGTCTCGCACTGATGCAGCAGGGCACTATCACTCCGATCCACTATTCTGTCATCGAAGGGCAGCTCACTTCGCTCTCCCGCGTCCAAGCGGGCTGCGAACGGATTGTAAAGACGCCAGTCCCCTTCGCCTATTCGCTTCTCTTGCACAGAACTGCGCTCATCTTCTGTCTTACTCTTCCGTTCTCCCTAGCGGGCTCCCTGGATTGGTGGACTTTTCTTCCAGTACTGCTCGTCGCCTACACGTTCTTCGGGCTGGATGCCTTGGGTCACGAACTCGAAGATCCATTCAGTTTGGAGCCCAACGGCCTTCCGCTCGGCGCGATCCAGCGCACCATCGAGCGCGAGTTGCTTTCGCTACTCGGCAAGAACGAGCTCCCGGAACATATCGAACCGCACGATAGCGTCCTCCTGTAGAGGCGCTCAAGCTTGCCTACAGACCATCTACACTCACGGAGCCATCAAGGATAATCTCGACCGAGTAACCGCGTTCGGCTCGCGACATCGCTCGACAAAGAGGTCGAATTGGTCATTCGCTCGTCCGGAATGGAGGAGCATCGTGCGGCCGTCAGGGCATAACGACGTTACCCCCGATGTTGCAACGATTTGGTGCTTGCGCAGTTCAGCGCGCATCAGGGCGGCGCGGGTTTTCGTTTGCTCCTCCCGCGCGCGTATTTGGAAGTTGAAACGACAAAGATCGGAAGAAATTTTGATCAACAGCTGGTCAACCGCTCGGCTTAAATGCGTCACGGAGGTCCGCTTTGCGCCGATTGTGTTGACGAAGTCGGCGAGTTGGCTTTTGGCCCGCGGAAAGGGATCGAGGGCGCAAGTGTCTATCCCGTTTCAGATGGGCATTGGAGCCGGTGCCGAGATCAGTTTTGCCAGCTTCCGAAGGTTCTGAGCAGTGGCGGCGAGCAAGAACTCGTCGCGAGCGCCGCATGGACCTCTCAGACGAAGCCGATCGAGGCGCAGAATGCGCTTCAGATGCGCGAACAACATCTCGATCTTCTTGCGTTCGCGCCGCTAGGTTACATACGCCTCTGTCTTGGCAATCCCACGCGCTACGTCCCTGGCGCTCTCGTAGATCGAGCGCGGCACCTTGCGGGCTGGCATCTTCGGGCAACACCGCTGTTTGAGGTCGCAGATGTCTCGCAGTCGCGTTTGCTGGCGCGGTAGAGAAGCGTCGCTCCGTCATTCACCAGTGTCCCGGTTGAAGTCAGCACCTTGCCTGCCGGACAGCGATAGATGTCCGTCCTCGGATCGTAGGCAAAGTCGTCGCGGGCGAATGTCTCATCCTCGCGAGCCGACTTGTCGAACACAGGTATATGCGGCTCGATTCCACGCTGGTTGACCAACCAACCCAGCATGTCGGCTGATCCATACGCGCTGTCGGCAGCGAGGCGCTCGGGATGAATGCCAAAGCGCTCCTCCGTTCGCGCGATCATCGTCCGGGCCGCACCGACTTCAACTTGCCTGATGGCGCGCGTCGCCTCGACATCGACGATCACCGCAGCCTTCAGATCGATCAGGTAGTTATCGGCGTAGGCAAAAAAGGCGTGGCCTTTGTGAGCTCCGGTCCATTGCGCAGCCGGATCGGATCGGGAGACGAACTTCGGTACCGTCTCGCTTGCCGCGCCCCAGGCCGCTTCGTCCAGCGTCTCAAGGTATTCGCGGACAGACCGCTGCGTCCGGGCAAGCACTTCCCAGTCATGGCTGTCGGTGCCCGCAGCAGAACGCTGCTTATTGGCGTCGGCAGCGATCAGGCTGGCATCGACAGCGAAGGCCGTTCCATCGACCAGCCCCTCCGCCATGCAACGCCGCACAACCGTCTCGAACAACTTGCGCAGAAGATCGCAGTCGCGGAAGCGGCCGTGTCTGTTTTTTGAGAAAGTCGAGTGATCCGGCACCTCGCCATCCAGCCCCAGACGGCAAAACCAGCGATAAGCGAGGTTCAAGTGAACCTCCTCGCACAACCGGCGCTCCGACCGGATGCCGTAACAGTAGCCGACCAGCAGCATCCGGACGAGCAGCTCAGGATCAATCCATGGCCGTCCAGTCGAACTGTAGAAGGGCGCCAAATCACGCCGAATGACTGACAGATCGACGAACCGGTCGATGTTCCGCAGCATGTGAGCCGCTGGTACGTGTCGCTCCAGCGAGAATTCGTAGAACAGAGCCGCCTGATCAGTCTGCTGTGGACCCATCATCGATTCAGCCTCCGCCGATATCGAGATTGAATCAGCGATGGCGCGCCGCTTCAACAGGGGACTTTTTCAACACAATCCGCCATGAGCGGCCATTCCATATCGCCCATTACGCGAATAAGGCGCGCTGCAGTGCTAACGGTGACTTCATTGTGGCCAACGGCTGTCATGCATTGACGTAAACTCGTTCGTGCCTATTCTCAGTCTGTGGTTGACGCCTGCCGGACTTTGAGCGGAAACTATTTTCGTTCGCACCCCCGGCCCGCCTCTTTGGGCAAGATTCCCATGGAATCGCAAATGAGCCCCGAAGACTAATCTCTCAAGGCCAATCACAGCGTCTGGCGGCAAGCGATAGCGGTTCTCGCTCAGCACAACGCACCCTTTTCACCTTGATCGGGTGGGATTCGTGCGTCCTGCACAACCTTCCCGACTTCGGAAGGAGTCGTACATATGAAGCGCCGAAACCAATCACCTTCCAAGCAATTCACGGATTCCATCGAGGAATACTACGCAACAAAAATCCTGAAAGCGCTGGGTATGACAGACGACCAGCTTTCACAGTGCCGCTTTCTGCCCAAGCATATGGATACGCGATTTGACCGCTGGGCATTTACTTGGGCCGCCAACCTGCCTAGCGCTATAGAGCAAAATGCTATTCCTTTTCTAAAGCCTTATTTGACTTATCGGTGGGTCACGCAAGATGCTCCGCCAGAGCATCATAGCATTGCCGATGCATGGGAAGAACTCTCGCAGCTTGCGGCGGAGTCCACCATTCAAATGGGCCTCCGATGGAGATCAGCTCAGCAGAAAAACAGCAGAAGATCGCGCAAACGCCATTATATCTCATCTCTTAAGATGACGATGGCCCAATTTGTGGATCGGTTCTCGCGAGAAATCGAAGTTCCTCAGCTGTCATACGCAGACGCTTGGGTCCGCTTTTATGCGTATCTCGAAACGAAAGATCTGGACCCCAAAGAAGTAGATGGACATTATGAATACTTTGCAAGTTTAGATGATCGCGCAGTGCTTAAGTTTGCGACTTTCAAACGCTACTTGCTTATCGCTCGCAAGGCGGCGCGCAGATAGCCCGGCAATTTGAATGGCTGCTTTTACGCTCCGAACTCTTGGCTGCCCCACGGCAGTCGTTCAATGGAGTTCACATGCAAACAGAGCGGCTAAATCACATTGTCACCGACATAGAGGCAATCGAGCGACTGCCCATCGGCAGCATTAAAACGAGTCGATCGTTTCGGATTTTTAGGAAGGAAACCGTACGCAAAGCAGCCCGATTCCTTGAGGAGTTCGGTCTTCGCCTGCCCATTGTTTTGGATGCCAAGGATGAGATCGTGGAGGGTGAGATCTGGTTTCACGCAGCCAAACACCTGGAATTGACCGACGTCCCGATTGTTCGGGTTGGCGGCCTCACGCCTCATCAATTAAATGCCTATCGCATCGGCATTCAGCGTATCCCGCAATCCGCCCAGTGGGACGACGCGGCTCTTGCCGACGTCTTCAAGCACTGGACCGTCGAAGATATTACCTTTGATATCGAGTTGACCGGCTTTTCGGCCGCTGAGATTGACATACTGATCGAAACCAGCGACGCCAAGGTCAAAGCTCCGACAACGACAGACATCACGACAGCCGATGCCGGCGCCCGCATCTCACGATTGGGTGACCTCTGGCTTGCGGGTGACCACCGTATCCTCTGCGGCAACTCCTTAGAGAGCGACTCGTTTAAGATACTTCTCGGCAGCGAGACGGCATCCGTCGTCAGAACCGATCCTCCTTACAACGTCGCAGTTCAAGGCCACGTTGGAGGAAAAGGAAAGCTAAAGCACCGCGAATTCGCGATGGCATCCGGGGAGATGAAAGGAGCTCAATTTACTGAGTTCTTACTCGGTGCATTTAGGCAGTTGGCAGCTGCTAGTGCTGACGGGTCGATCCATTACATCTTCATGGACTGGCGTCACGCGCAGGAACTTCTCGCGGCCGGTAGCTCCATCTATAGTGAGCTCAAGAATGTCGTGGTCTGGGTAAAGGCCAACGGAGGCATGGGCTCATTCTACAGGTCACGGCACGAGTTCGTATTCGTCTACAAGAAGGGCAAGAGCAAGCAACGCAATAATGTCGAGCTCGGTAAACACGGGCGTAACCGCACCAACGTGTGGGAGTATGCAGGAGCCAACGGATTTGATGGTCGTCATACCCTCTCGGGGCTAGATGTCGGCAGCAAGCGCCTTTTTGAGATTCACAATGGGGATCTTCTGTTCAACATAGTTTTTGCTTGGGAAGGTGCGATTGCCGTTCCGGGTGAGAAGGATCATCTGCGCGTCGGATCACACCGCTTTTTGACATTTGTTCCAGAAGTGGAGCAAGCAACTGCGAAATTCCTTCGCTTTTATCTTTTAAGTGCTGAGGGGTTAGAGAAGGTCGGCAATGCCTCTCCGGGCGGCGCGGGCCGAAACCGAACTTTGGGCATCGCGAAGGCAGAGGCAATCACAGTTCCAGTCCCAAAGATTCACGAACAGAGGAAGTTTGACCAACTTTGTGAGTATATTCGTGAGATTCGCGAAATCCGCGCTGCAACGGCAAAAGATGCGGAAGCGCTGATCCCGGCGATGCTTCACGACATATTCGAGCGCAATGCCAAAACCGTTCGTGCAGACAACGGTATCAACGTCACTCTACTTCGAGAAAAACAGTCCGCCGCTATCGGTGTCCCCCACGAAGAGGCTGTGCTCGTGGCGGCCGTGATTCAAGCTTTCCATGAAGATGGTGGTCAGCCCTTGGGAAATTTCCGACTCCAAAAGGCTGTGTACTTCGCACGCCGCTTTTTGGGTGATCGCGAACTTGACAGGCAGTACCTACGGAAAGCTGCCGGACCTTACAATCCGTCGCTGCGTTACTCTGGTGGAATGAAGGTCGCTTTGGAGAGAAATTGGATCAAGACTGCTACTGGCAAGTTCGGTCCCGGGCATTCGCCCGGTACAGCTCGCGATGATGCAAACGCATGGATTAAGAAGCTCGATTTTTGTAGAGCTGCTTCATGGGTGCGCGACAGATTTAAGTTCAAGCACAACGATATTTGGGAGCTTTTGGCGACAGTTGATTACGCAATGCTTGCGCTTGTGCGTAGCGGAAAAGCCGCAACAGCCACGAACGTCTTGTCTTTCATCAGCAACGACAACGAGTGGCGTCCGAAAGTGGAAAAGCTAAAGCTCTCGGAAGCATCTATCCAAAACGCGATAGTCGAGCTCCAGAGTTTGTTTGTCGATCCGGTGAATTCGAAAACATCGAAGGCGGCATCAAAGAAGGCTGGACTACGCTTGTCGAAATAACGGCTCGTTGCCAATCAAAGGCGGTGCCACGGCGAAGCGAACAACCAACAAATAACCAACGATATAGGCAAACCAACGCTTCGCAAACGTTTCCAAAATTAACCCGGATCGTTGATTTTATACGCTTTTACCCGAATTCGAGGCGTCCTTTCCCCGCTCATAACGGCCTGCTCGCGGGTCGCATCTATAGAGAGAGCCAAGCGCTTCGGGTGCTTCTCGATTGTGACCGTGGATACGCGAATTGCTCCCAATTGGTGCCGTCGCGCCTCCTCCCTGGAGTGCGCCAAAGCCAAGCACCTTGATCGGGCGGCAGTCCGGGAAGCGAGATTCCCAACCCCTCGCATTCAGACCCAGAAAATAGTCGGCGACCGAGTGCCAGGATTAGGCCGCATTGGTGATCGAACCGGGTCTCCAACCGCAAACTCCCAAAAATGGTAATTTCCAAACTGTCGGCCAGAGACTTTCGGGATTTTGGCGGTGTACGGGGTCGGTTGCGCCAGCCGGAGACTTTCCAGAGTGCGCGAAAGCCCGCCGAATGCGGGCCTTTCTCGGCAAATCGGGCAGCTTGGTCGAATGCCCGTACTGCGTGGCTGGGGCGGGAGGGGTCGAACCTCCGCATGGGGGAATCAAAATCCCCTGCCTTACCACTTGGCTACGCCCCAACAGCAGCGGCGCGAGACGATCGGAACCTGCAGCGCGCGCCGGCTCCGCCGGTCTATAGAGAGACGTTCACGATTTCAACCACCTGAGGCCAATGTTCCACGGCTCCTCCGGTCTTTCGGGGAGCCGCAGAGCACGTCCGGCCGAAATGCGCCCTTTGGCGTGTTGAGAGCCATCTCAAATCATGGGAAGACGGCAGAAAGCTGAAGAGTGTACCCAAAGAAGACCCGGGAGCGAGATGCCATGACCTACCGTGCGCCAATCAACGACATTCTGCTCGCCCTGAACCACGGTGCCGGGCTCCAGGCCGCGCTCAAAGCCGGCCATTATGGCGATTTCGACGCCGAGATGACCGCCCAGGTGCTGGAAGAGGCCGGCCGCTTCGCCACCGACGTGCTCGCCCCCCTGAACCGCATCGGCGACCAGAACGGAATCAAGCTCAAGGACAACAAGGTCACCACCGCGCCGGGCTGGCCGGAGGCCTATAAGCGCTGGACCGAAGCGGGCTGGAACGCGGTCTCCGGCCCCGAAGCCTTTGGCGGCCAGGGCCTGCCGCTGGCCGTGAACGCCGCCTGCACCGAGATCTGGAGCGCCTCGAACATGGCATTCGGGCTCTGCCCGCTGCTCACCCTCTCCGCCATCGAGGCGCTCGACGCCCATGGCAGCGAGGAGCTCAAGAAGATCTATCTCGAAAAGCTTGTGACCGGCGAATGGACCGGCACCATGCAACTCACCGAGCCGCAAGCGGGCTCTGACGTAGGCGCCCTGCGCTCCCGCACGGAACGGCATGCGGACGGCACCTATCGCGTGTTCGGCACCAAGATCTTCATCACCTATGGCGATCACGACATGACCGACAACATCGTGCATTTCGTGCTCGCGCGACTGCCCGATGCGCCCGCCGGCACCAAGGGCCTCTCCCTGTTCCTGATCCCCAAATTCCTCGTCAATGCCGACGGCTCGCTGGGCGCGCGCAACGACATCTATCCGTCCGGCGTCGAACACAAGCTCGGCATGCATGCCTCGCCGACCTGCACCATGACCATGGGCGATGCCGGCGGCGCTATCGGCTATTTGATCGGCGAGGAAAATCGCGGCATGCTCTGCATGTTCACGATGATGAATCAGGCCCGCCTCGGCGTCGGCCTCGAGGGCGTCGGCATCGCCGATCGTGCCTATCAGCAGGCCCTCGCTTTTGCGCAGGAGCGCAAGCAGGGCCGCGGCATCGGCAGCAAAACGCAGGGCATGGACCCGATCATGGTGCATCCCGACGTCAAGCGCATGCTGATGCAGATGCGCTCGCTCACGGCTGCCGCGCGCACCATCTGCTATGCCACCGCGGTCGCGCTGGATATCGCCGCACGCGCGCCCGATGCAGAGACACGCACCAAGGCCGCCGCCCGCGGCGCGTTGCTGACACCGATCGCCAAGGCCTTCTCCACCGATATCGGTAACGAGGTGACATCGCTCGGCGTGCAGATCCATGGCGGCATGGGCTTTATCGAGGAAACTGGCGCTGCGCAGCATTATCGCGATGCGCGCATCGCCTCGATCTACGAAGGCACCAACGGCATCCAGTCCATCGACCTCGTGACGCGCAAACTGGCCGCCGGCGGCGGTGCGGCTGTCTGGGTCCTGCTCGACGAACTGAACGGCATCGTCGCAAGGATCGAAGCATCGAACGACCCTGCATTCGGCACCACCGGCGCCAAACTGCGCGACGCGCTGGGCAGCCTGGAACGTTCGAGCAAATGGCTGCTGGAGAAAATGGCTTCGGCGCCGAACGACGCATTGGCTGGCGCCACGCCTTATCTGCGCCTGTTCGGCTCGGCGCTGGGCGGCTGCATGCTGGCCCAAGAAGCTCTGGCGGCCCGTGAGAGCGAAGGCAATTCCACACGCTATGTCTCCGTTGCCCGCTTCTTCGCCGAGAATGTCGCTGTCCAGGCCGGTGCACTGGAACGCACGGTGATGGATTCCGCCGAAGCCGTGATGGCCGCCGACGCTGCTCTGCTCGATTGATCGGTATTCATTTCCAGCTATCCGCCGGTTCGGATTGATGTAACATCCGACCGTAAGACGTTGATGCACGCAGTGCCGCGCGCATCGTGACAACGCGAGGAGCCAAGGGGGCCGCATGACCGAACACCTCATCGTGACCGATGAAGAGGCGACGCGCGTGATTACGCTGCGACGGCCGGAAAAGAAGAATGCGCTCACGCAGGACATGTATCGCGCCATGTCGGACGCCATCGACACGGCGCAGAACAATCCGGACATCCGCTGCTTCATCATCACCGGCGGCTCCGGCGTCTTCACGGCAGGCAACGACCTGCAGGACTTTCTGAAGGACGGCACCGACACGCGCTCGGCGGAATTCCGCTCGTCGAACGCGATCAAGTTCCTTTATTCGCTGGCCCACAACACCAAACCGATCATCGCCGCCGTGGACGGCATCGCCATCGGCATCGGCACGACCATGTTGTTCCACTGCGATTACGTGCTGGCCTCTACCACCGCTACCTTCACAACGCCCTTCATCCATCTCGGTCTGGTGCCGGAGGGCGCCTCAAGCCTGTTGTTCCCGCGCACCATGGGCCACCAGCGTGCTTTCGCCACGCTGGTGATGGGCCGCACCATGCATGCGGAAGACGCCCGTACGGCCGGCTTCGTCAATGAGGTCGTCGCGCCCGGCCATACGGAAGTCGAGGCGCGCAAGGTCGCGCGCGACATCTGCGCCCTGCCGCCGGAGGCCGTTGCCATTTCGCGCAAGCTGTTGAAGCTGCCGCCGGAGGATCTCACCCGCCGCATCGATCAGGAAAGCCACCTGTTCGGCGAACGCATGAAATCGCAGGAGGCAATCGCCGCGTTCCAGGCATTTTTCGCGCGCAAGAAGGCGTAACATTCCTGCGTTAAACGAGACGGCATGCCCCGACTTCACGCCATCCTCGCTGCTGCCTCTCTGCTCTGCGCCCCGCTCGCCCATGCCCAGACATCGGCCGAACCGGTCGATGTCACGCTACTCGCGATCAACGACTTTCATGGCTATCTGCGTCCTGCCCCCGGTGGCATCACCATAGACGATCCCGCCGACCGGACGAAAAAGATCACCGTGCCTGCGGGCGGCGCCGAGCATCTGGCAACGCTGGTGAAGCAGCTGCGTGCTGGAAAAAAGAACACCGCCTTCGTCGCTGCCGGCGATCTGATCGGCGCGAGCCCGTTTCTCTCCGCGCTGTTTCACGACGAACCGACCATCGAGGCACTGTCCATGATGGGGCTGGACATCGCATCCGTTGGCAACCACGAATTCGACGAAGGCCGCGACGAACTTCTGCGCATGCAGAACGGCGGCTGTCATCCCATCGATGGTTGCAAGGGACCACATCCGTTCAAGGGCGCAACATTCCGGTATCTCGCCGCCAGCACCATCGATACGCAGACCGGCAAGCCACTGCTGCCGCCATACGAGATTCGGGATTTCGAAGGCGTCCCGATTGCTTTCATCGGCCTGACGCTGAAAGGCACGCCCGGCCTCGTCGCGCCTCCCGGCATTGTCGGCCTCGAATTCCGCGACGAAGCGGATACGGTGAACGCGCTGGTGCCAGAACTCAGGAGCAAGGGCGTCGAGGCCATCGTGGCTTTGATCCACGAAGGTGGTTTCCCCGCCGGCGACTACAACGAATGTCCGGGCATTTCTGGCCCCATCGTCGATATCGTCAAGAAGTTCGACAAGGCGGTGGATGTCGTCGTGAGCGGCCATACACACCGCGCCTATACATGCGAGATCGACGGCCGCCTCGTCACTTCCGGCGACAAGTACGGCACTCTCATCACCAACATCGATCTCAAGCTCGACCGCAGCACGCGCGACATCGTCAGCGCCAAGGCAAACAACGTCATCGTACACACGTCCCTGCCCGCGGATCCCGCGCAGACGGCGCTGCTCACCGCCTATGACAAGGTCGCGGGCCCGATCGCCGCACAGCCCGCGGGTGGCATCACTGCGACGCTGTCGCGGATGCCGAATACGGAGACCGGCGAAAGCCCGCTCGGCGATGTCATTGCCGATTCCCATCTAGCCGCCACCTCTGCGAGGGATCGTGGAGGAGCCGTCATCGCCTTCACCAATCCCGGTGGCATTCGCAGCGACATCATCAAGAAACCGGACGCCGACGTCTCCTACGGGGATGTTTTCGCGGCGCAGCCTTTCCGCAACCAGCTCGTGACATTGACGCTGACAGGAGCGCAGATCAGAACCATGCTGGAGCAGCAATGGCGCGATCCGAAGCGCCCGCGCATCCTGCAGGTCTCCAGGGGCTTCAGCTATACATGGGACAATGCCGCCGGCGATGGAAACCGGGTCGTCGCCGACAGTATGAAGCTCGGCAGCGTGCCGATCGATCTTGCCAGCCCCTATCGCATCACGGTCAACAACTTCCTCGCCGTCGGCGGCGATGGCTTCACCGTGCTGAAGGATGGCAAGGACCCGGTGATCGGTGTCTATGACGTCGATGCGCTCAGCGGCTATCTGCGTAGCAACAGCCCAGTATCACCCGGACCTGTGGATCGGATTTCACGGGTGAACTGAAGCGTCCGACTATTCGCACGACCTTGCCGTAAGGTGGATTAGCGTAGCGTAATCCGCCGGCCGAAGCTGCGTTCCGAAGAACGGCGGATTACGCCTTCGGCTAATCCGCCTTACTAATAGATCGACGGCTCCTTCACCGGCCCGCCAAAATCGCTGCGCAGGAAATCGAAATCGCAGCCTTCATTGGCTTGCTGGATATGTTTTGAGAACATCCAGCCATAGCCGCGCTCGTAATTTTTCTCCGGCGCTTTCCAGGCGGCACGGCGCTTCGCCATCTCCTCGTCGGAAATATCGAGATTGATGGTACGCGCGTTCACATCGAGCGTAATCATGTCGCCGTTCTGCACCAGCGCCAACGGCCCGCCGATGAAGGATTCCGGCGCCACATGCAGAATGCAGGCACCATAGCTGGTGCCGCTCATGCGTGCATCGGAAATTCGCACCATGTCGCGCACACCCTGCTTCACCAGCTTCTTCGGGATCGGCAGCATCCCCCATTCCGGCATGCCCGGACCGCCCTGCGGGCCGGCATTGCGCAGGATCAGCACATGATCGGCCGACACATCGAGGCTTTCGTCGTCGATCGCTTTCTTCATGCTGGGATAGTCGTCGAACACCAGCGCCGGACCGGTATGTTTGAGAAAACGCGGATCGCAGGCGGATGGTTTGATCACACAGCCATCGGGCGCGAGATTCCCCTTCAGCACGGCCAGCGCGCCTTCGGCATAGATCGCTTTCTCCACGGTACGGATGACGTCGTCGTTATGCACTTCAGCACCCGCGATATTTTCGCCAAGCGTCTTTCCCGTCACGGTGATCTGGTCGAGATGCAGATGATCCTTGATGCGGTTCATCAGAGCCGGGAGGCCGCCGGCATAGAAGAAATCCTCCATCAGATAGGTGTCGCCGGATGGTCGTACATTGGCAATGACGGGCACCTTGCGGCTGGCGCGCTCGAAATCGTCGAGGCTGATATCCTGCCCGGCGCGACGCGCCTGCGCGATCAGGTGAATGATCGCATTGGTGGAGCAGCCCATCGCCATTGCCACGGTGATGGCGTTTTCGAACGCCTTTCGCGTTTGGATCTTGGCGGGCGTGAGATCCTCCCACACCATCTCGACGATACGGCGCCCGCAGGCGGATGCCATGCGGATATGGCCTGCATCAGCCGCGGGGATCGACGATGCGCCGGGCAGCGACATGCCGATACTTTCCGCGATTGCGGTCATCGTTGAGGCCGTCCCCATGGTCATGCACGTGCCATAGCTGCGGGCGATGCCACCTTCGACTTCCAGCCATTCCTTTTCGGAGATGTTGCCGGCGCGGCGCTCATCCCAGTATTTCCAGCCGTCGGAGCCGGAACCGAGCGTCTTGCCCTTCCAGTTGCCACGCAACATCGGCCCGGCGGGCAAATAGATCGCGGGATAGCCGGCGGACGTGGCACCCAGCAACAGGCCCGGCGTAGTCTTGTCGCATCCGCCCATCAGCACGACACCGTCGACGGGATGACCACGCAGCAGCTCCTCCGCGTCCATCGCCAGCATGTTGCGATAGAGCATGGTCGTCGGCTTGAGGAAACTCTCCGACAGCGACAGCGCCGGCAGCTCCATCGGAAAACCACCGGCCATCAGGATGCCGCGCTTCACATCGTCCACGCGCGTCTTGAAATGCATGTGGCACGGCTGGGCTTCCGACCAGGTGTTCAGGATCGCGATGACCGGCCGTCCCTTCCACTCCTCGGGCGCATAGCCCTGCTGCATCGCGCGCGAGCGATGACCGAAGGAGCGCAGATCGTCCGGCGCAAACCAACGGGCGCTGCGGAGTTGGTCGGGGGTCTTCTTGTGGTCCGGCATCATTCCATCCCTGTTTCTTTTTGCTTTGGCACGACTTGTTTTTGCTCAGTGCGAACCGGACAAGCTTGTTACATATGCAGCATTCGACTGTAGCGGTTCAAGACCGCCTGGCCAATGTTCGATCCAGCGTCTGCGTGTCCGCCAACCGATGCGCTTCCAGTGCCTTGGCATAGAGCCCGAGACCTTCGGCCACCTTCTGACGCTGGGCCGGCGTAAGTTGTTGCAGGGCGTTGACGACCTGCCGCTGCCCGTAGGCCGCGATCGCGTCGCGCGTGCGCCGCCCCTTGGCCGTGAGCAGCAGTCGCTTGACGCGGCCGTCGCCGGCGCTGGCGGCTTCCTTCAGCTCGCCGGCGTCGATCAGCTTGCGGATCATCCGGCTGACACTGGATTTTTCCAGACCGAGAAATGCCGACAGCTCGACCGCAGTCATCGCCTCGCGGGCACCAATTTCCAGCAGCGCATGCACCGCCGATGGCGGATAGTCGGTCGCTGCAACCGTTGCCTGCATGAAGCCGAGTTCGCGCACCATCAGACGCGACGCGGCGCGGATGTGATCGATCAAATCGGCGTCAATATCGGACAATCGCGGGCTCCTTGACGATAGTTGCACGATACAACTATATTGCTGGCAACGAACAAAGACCGTGTTAGCACGATCCATGCAAGGAATGACCATGACAACCAGCGCAGCCCAGTTCCGCGCGCGCGACCGCATGGCCGGACGCATCTGCCTCGTGACCGGCGGCGGCACCGGTATCGGCCGGGCGGCTGCGTTGCTGATGGCGCAGGAAGGCGCGGCGGCGGTGGTGATCGCAGGCCGTCGCGAAGCCGAGGGACAGGCCGCCGCCGAAGACTGCGGCCGGCTCGGCGCCAAGGCGCTGTTCGTGCGCACCGATGTGACCGAAGAAGCCGAGGTCGCCAGTCTGGTTCAGGCCGTGATGTCCCGTTTCGGGCGGCTCGACGTGGCCTTCAACAATGCCGGCTATCAGGAACGGCGCGCGCCGATCGAGCAGCAGACCAGCACGGTCTACGACACCGTGTTCGACGCCAATGTCCGCTCGGTGTTTCTTGGCCTGAAGCATCAGATCCAGGCCATGGAGCAGAACGGAGGCGGGCGCATCGTCGTCAACGCCTCGGTCAGCGGCATGCGCAATCCGAATCCTGGCCTTTCGCTCTATTCGGCCTCGAAAGCCGCGGTGATTTCGCTGATGCGCTCGGCGGCGATGGAATGTGGACCGCGCGGCATTCGCATCAATGCGGTGGCGCCGGGCCGCGTCGTCACCGACATGATGCTGGCCTCGGGCATCGCGGACATGTCGGCGGTGGCCGCCGGCCTGCCGATCCGCCGGATGGGCCAGCCGGAGGAAGTCGCCGAGGCGGTGGTATGGCTCGCCTCGGACGACGCCGGCTATATCGTCGGCCACGTGCTGGCCGCCGATGGCGGCTTCAGCGCATCGTGAGCGAGCCGCCGTTTCAGCCTTATCTGGCTCCGAACACCTTGCCGATGGCCGCCTGCGCTTCGCTCTGGATCTGCTTCAGATGCGCCTCGCTGCGGAAGCTTTCCGCATAGATCTTGTAGACATCCTCGGTGCCCGACGGTCGCGCCGCGAACCAGCCATTGGCGGTGCTGACCTTGATGCCGCCGAAACTCTGGCCGTTCCCGGCTGCCTTGCTCTCGGTCACCGTGACGGGATCACCGGCCAGTTCGGTCATGCCGATCTGCTCCGGCGTCACCTTCTTGAGCACATTCTTCTGCTCCGGCGTCGCCGCGGCATCGATGCGCTCGTAATAGGGCGTGCCGAATTCGGCCGTCAGCCGCTCGAAGCGCTGGCTCGGATCCTCCTTGGTCACCGCGGTGATTTCCGCTGCGAGCAAACCGAGGATGAGGCCGTCCTTGTCGGTGGTCCACACCGTGCCGTCCTTGCGCAGGAACGAGGCGCCGGCACTCTCCTCGCCACCGAAGCCGAAGGAGCCATCGACGAGGCCGTTCACGAACCACTTGAAGCCCACCGGCGTCTCGACCAGCTTGCGGCCGAGCTTCTTCACCACGCGGTCGATGATGGCGCTGGAGACGATAGTCTTGCCGACCGCAGCATCCTTGCGCCAGTTCGAACGATGCGCGAACAGATAGTCGATCGATGTCGCCAGATAGTGGTTCGGATTCATCAGCCCGCCGGTACGGGTGACGATGCCATGGCGGTCGGCGTCGGTGTCATTGGCGAAGGCGACGTCGAACCTGTCGCGCATATGGATCAGCGGCGCCATCGCATAGGGCGATGAGCAGTCCATGCGGATCTTGCCGTCCCAATCCAGCGTCATGAAGCGGAAGGTCGGATCGATCGCCGTGTTCACGATGGTCGCATCCAACTTGTAGCGCTCGATCACCGGCTCCCAGTAATGCACGCCGGCGCCGCCGAGCGGATCAATGCCGATCTTCACGCCCGAGTTGCGGATCGCATCCATGTCCACGACATTGGCGAGGTCGCTCACATAGGGGGTGATGTAGTCGTAGGGCTTGACGAATTCGGACGCGCGGGCACGCGCGAGCGGGATGCGCTTCACGCCGGCCATACCGGTTTCGAGATAGCCGTTGGCCGCCTTCTCCATCAGGCCGGTGATGTCGGTATCGGCCGGGCCGCCATTCGGCGGATTGTATTTGAAGCCGCCGTCTTCCGGAGGATTGTGCGAGGGCGTGACCACCACGCCGTCCGCAAGGCCCGAACTGCGGCCCTTGTTATAGGTGAGGATGGCGTGGGAGATCACCGGCGTCGGCGTATAGCCGCCGTCCTTGTCGACCATCACATGAACGCCATTGGCGGCGAACACTTCGAGCGCCGACACCATCGCCGGCTCGGCCAGCGCATGGGTATCGATGCCGATAAACAGCGGCCCGTCGATGCCGGTGCTCTTGCGGTAATCGCAGATCGCCTGACTCACGGCCAGAATGTGGTTCTCGTTGAACGAATTATGCAGCGCCGAACCACGATGGCCGGAAGTTCCGAAGGCGACGCGCTGGGCAGCGATGGAGGGATCGGGCTTGCCGGCGAAATAGGCGGAGACGAGCCGAGGCACGTTCACGAGCTGGGAGGGATCGATCAGTTTACCGGCCAGCGGATGGACGTGAGCAGCCATGAATTCTCCTTCGATACAACGGACGAGAGTCATGGCACGTTTCGGGAGACAAAGCAGCCCGGTCCCGTTTTCTTCCCCTTGCGGGAAGACGTTCCGAACACGTCGCAAGCAATTCGATTGCGCGCCTCCCCACACAATCGAACAGCGGCTCGAACTGCGCCGAACGCGCCGCTAGCGAAGGAGCCCACCACCGCTTGAGAGAGCTCGCCCGCCCCATTGCCGGCCTAACGTGGCTGGACAGCAGGCTCCGATACGATAGTGTGGTATACAGTATCCACAAGGGCGCCGGACCGCTTGGAACCGACGCACCGCAATTCCATGGGACGGAAACATCGTGGCGCGTAATATCCTCATTCTCGGAGCTTCCTACGGCTCGCTGCTGGCAACCAAGCTGCTGATGGCCGGTCACAACGTGACTCTGGTCTGCCGCAAGAAGACCGCCGAACTGATCAACCGCGACGGCACCGAAGTCCGCATCAAGCTGCGCGATGAAAAGGACCATCGTTCGATTCTTTCCCGCGATCTTCCGGGCAGGCTGGACGCGACGTCGCCCGATCAGGTGGACCTCAAGCGCTACGACCTCGTCGGCCTGGCGATGCAGGAGCCGCAATACACCAATCACACCATCCGCGTGCTGATGATCAAGATCGCCACGGCCAGGCTGCCGTGCCTGTCGATCATGAACATGCCGCCGCTGCCCTATCTGAAGCGCATCCCGGCGCTGCAGGGCATGGATCTCGAAGAGGCCTATACGAACGCCTCCGTATGGGAGCGCTTCGAGCCCGGCCTGGTGACGCTTTGCTCGCCCGACCCGCAAGCGTTCCGTCCGCCGGAGGAAGCGGCCAATGTGCTGCATGTCGGCCTGCCCACCAATTTCAAGGCTGCTGCGTTCGCGGACGCAGCCCACAACAAGATTCTGCGCGAGCTGGAAGCGGATATCGACGCCGTAAGGCTCGACGGCCAGGACGTGCCGGTGAAACTCAAGGTGTTCGACTCGCTGTTCGTGCCGCTGGCGAAATGGTCGATGCTGCTCACCGGCAACTATCGCTGCATCACGCCGGAAGAACCGCAATCGATCCGCGAGGCCGTGCATGGCGATATCGCGGTGTCGCAATCGATTTACGATCACGTCGATGCCATCGCGCGAAAACTGGGTGCCGATCCCGGAGATCAGGTGCCGTTCGCGAAATATGCCAAGGCGGCGGAAAGCCTGCTGAAGCCGTCATCTGCGGCGCGCGCCGTCGCCGCGGGTGCCCCGTTCATCGAACGCGTCGATTTGCTGGTGAAGCTGATCTCGCATCAGCTCGGCATGACCAATCCCAATATCGACCGCACGGTCGATGTGGTGGATCAGAAGCTCAACGAGCGGCTGGAATCAAGCACCGGGATCTGACGGCGCTCACGCCGCGGTTGGCACCAGTTTCGCGATTGCATTGAGAAGATCGGTCTGCGTGATCAGGCCAGCAATGGTCCGGTCGTGATCGACGACGATGACCGCATGGGTTCGCCCATCGGTCAATGTCGGCAGCAGGGCCACGGCTTGGGTATGCTTCGACACGGCAGAAGCCGGCGACATCCGGATACTGATGTCGCCCGTCTTGCTCAGAATCTCGCGCAGGCCGATCGTGCCGACGAGATGTCCCTGCCGGTCGATCACCGGCAACGCACGCACATTGTGCTTCAACAGCCGCATGCGCGCGAGCTCGACATCGTCCCATGCACCTACAGTCACCACGTCGCGCGACATGATGTCTTCGCAGAGAATGTCGCCATGGGTTCGCAGCATCGCCTGCAATTCGACCTGCCTGACCAAGCTTTCGATATCCGAAGGGCTGATGTCGAACGTCTCTTTCAGACTCTCCAGCGCCCTGTCGATATCTCCCGGTGTGAAGCCGCCGCGCAGCGCGGAACTGATATCGGAGGTCTGATGCGTATTCGGCGCAGGCGTGGCCGCCCGATACGGATAGGTGTGCCGTGACACCTTGTGAAACAACAGACCGAGCGCCACCAGCAACAGCGAGTTCAGACCGACAGGCACGAAGGGAAACAGAAAGCCGGCCGACGTCACAGCTGGACCGCCGATGATGGCCGTGAGCGCCGTCGCGCCACCGGGAGGATGCAGGCAACGCGTAAAAGACATGGCAGCGATGGCGGTGGAAACGCCAAAGCCGATCGCCAGGATCTGGTCGCTCACGAGATGCGCAACGATGACACCGATCAAGGCCGAGATCGTATTGCCGCCGATGATCGACCATGGCTGCGCCAGCGGGCTTGCCGGCACGGCGAATAGCAGCACCGCAGAGGCCCCCAGCGGCGCAACGATCAGTGGCAGGCTGGTGTGACCGCCGAGCACGAAGCGGCAGATCACCCCTGTCAGCGCAATGCCGACCAGCGCGCCGACACAGGCGACCATACGCTCACGCAGACTGGCGCCGGCGAGGATCGGAGCAAACAGCCGGAAGCCACGGCGCGGCTGCGCCAAGGCCCGACGGGGACTTTCGGATTTCGACATCGATGTGGACCGGAAATGCGCGGGGGAGAATGAAAGCGCGATCACCGTTGACCACGATGGACCCGCCTGCGACATCGCGGGCGGCGCAGCTCGTGGAAGAGCGAGCTTGGGCTGTTCTAACTGGTTCCGTGCCCAAGGCAAGCCGGTCGGCTATGCCCCCTCGTCCAGCGCCACCATCTCACGCTTTCGCCGCAATACCGGCAACAACGGTGCAATCAGGAGGACCACAGCGAGTGCGAGGCAGGCTGCCGAGATCGGGCGCTCGATGAACGTCGTCAGGCTCCCCTGCGACAGGATCAGCGACTTGCGCAGGTTGTTCTCCAGCAGCGGACCCAGCACGAAAGCCAACACAAGCGGCGCCGGCTCGTAGCCGAACTTGCGCATGAAATAGCCGATGATGCCGAAGGCGATCATCACATGCACGTCGAACACATTGTTGCTGCTGCAATAGACGCCGATGATGGTGAACAGCACGATCAACGGAAACAGCACGTTGTAAGGCAGCTTGAGCAGCCGCACCCACATGCCGATCAACGGCAGGTTCAGCACCAGCAGCATCGCATTGCCGATATACATGCTGGCCACGATGCCCCAGAACAGACCCGCATTCTGGGTGATCAGGAGCGGCCCCGGCTGCAAACCGTGAATCACAAAGGCACCGAGCAACAGCGCCATCACGACATTCGGCGGAATGCCGAGCGTCATCAGCGGAATGAAGGCGCCGCCGGCCGCTGAGTTGTTCGCGGCTTCCGGCCCTGCCACGCCCTCGATGGCGCCATGGCCGAATTCCTGCGGCCTCTTCGACAATCGTTTTTCCAGCGCATAGGACGCGAATGACGCCACCACCGCACCGCCGCCTGGCAGGATACCGAGGAAGAAACCGAGAATGGTTCCGCGGCCGATCGGTCCGGCACTCCGCTTCCAGTCCTCCTTGTTCGGCAACAGCTGCGTGATTTTCGCATTGATGATGTCGCGCTTGATGGCCTGCTCGGTGTTGAGCAGCACTTCGGCAAGGCCGAACAGCCCCATCACCACGGGTACGAGACCGATGCCGTCGATCAGTTCGATGCGGCCGAAAGTAAGTCGCGGCTGCGCGGTGATGCTGTCGAGACCGACAAGGCCGAGCACGATGCCGATACAGGCCATCAACAGCGCCTTGGCCATCGAACCTTGCGTCAGGAAGGTGAGCACGACGAGGCCGAGCACCATCAGACTGGCATATTCAGCCGGCCCGAAGGCGATGGCGACCGCTGCCAGCGACGGCGCGACGAGCATCAGCGCAACGAGCGCGAAGGTGCCGGCGATGAAGGAACCGAGTGCGGAAATGCCGAGCGCCGGACCGGCGCGGCCTTTCTTCGCCATCTGGTGACCATCGATACAGGTGACGACCGACGCCGCTTCGCCGGGAATGTTGACGAGAATCGAAGTGGTCGAACCACCATACATGGAGCCGTAGTAAATGCCGGCCATCATGATGATGCCGCTCTCCGGCGTGCCGGACAACGTCACCGGCAGCAGCAGCGACATCGCCGAGATCGGGCCGATACCGGGCAGCACACCGACCAGCGTGCCGATGAATACACCGATAAAGCAGTAGATCAGATTGACCGGCTGCAGCGCGACGCCGAAGCCATGAAACACGTTGGCGAGAACGTCCATGATGTCGTCCCCCTCAACCGATCTCGAATACGCCGGACGGCAGCATGATCGCGAGGCCGTGCTTCAAGACCCACCACACCCCGAATGGCGCGGCGATGGCGAGCGGAATCGCCAGCGTCCAGCGCACGGGATCGACGATGCGCAGCAGCAGCAACATCAGGGGTATCGTTGCGATCAGGAAGCCGAGCGGCTCGAGCGCGAAGGCATAGGCGATCAGGCAGGCGATGATCAGCACCGGCTTGCTCCAGCGCGCGTCTTCCCAGCGCGAGCCGAAAGTCGGTCCCCCCTCGGTGACGGAGGCCAGCACGATGGTGACGGCGAAGGCGCACATCAGGATGCCGATATAGAACAGCATGAAGCCTGAGCCGGGATCGTTGATGGTACCGAGCTTCAGCTTGAGCCCGGCATTGATCACGAAGGCCCCGAGCGCGAGTCCAATCACGCCGGTCCAGAATTCAGAATTGTTGAGACGAAAAGGAGGACGGGTGGCGGACATCGAAAGCTTTCGGTCGCATCAGGAAGTCGTGTCCCGGATGCAGCGCGTCGCACTTGCGACGTGATGCGCTGCTGATCCGGAACCGTAGCGGACTGCAGAGTTCGTGACGGTCCTGGCTCTGCGGAGCAGCGCAAGAACGCGGCACCGCATCCGGGACAAGGAGGACTATTTCTTCCCGAGCCCGATGCTCTCGATCACCTTGCGCTCCGAATTGGTCACCTCCACCACAAACTTCTTGTAGTCTTCGGTGTTCTTGTAGTTCGGCACCATGTCATATTTCGCCAGCGTCGCGACCACTGCCGGATCCTCGATGGCCTTCTTGAAGGCGTCGTGCAGCTTGGCGACGATCTTCGGATCCATCCCCTTCGGGCCGGCGATACCGAATGGTGAGTCATACACCATCGGGTAGCCGCTCTCCTTCAGTGTCGGCGCATCCGGGAAATTCGGCGAGCGCTTGTCGGTCCACACCATCAGGAGCCGCAGCTTGCCGGCATCGACCAGCGGCCGCCAGCCAGTGGAATCGGCCTGCAGCATGGTGTGATTGCCGAGCACGGCGGCGTTCGTCTCGGCACCGCCCTTGAACGGCACCTGCGTCAGCTTGATGCCGGCCATGGCCGCGATCTGCTCCATACCCACATGCAGCGAAGTGCCGGTGCCAGGCGTCGCATAGGTCACCTTGCCGGGATTGGCCTTGGCGAAATCCACCACGTCCTTCCAGGTTTTGAACTGCGATTCCGCATTGGTGGTGATGCCGAAAGTATAGCCGGTGAGGTGAATGATATAGGAGAAATCCTTGTCCGGATTCCACGACACCTCCTGCATCAGGGGCAGACGGAATACCGTGATCGGAATCTGCGAGATCGTATAGCCGTCCGGCTTCGCGGCCGCCGCCATGGTCGCAGGGCCGACCGTACCGCCGCCCCCGGCCTTGTTGTCGATGGCGATGGGCTGGCCAAGATGCTTCGAGGCCGCATCGGCAATCGCGCGCATCGAGATATCGGTGGAGCCGCCCGCCGGCCAGGGCACGATCAAGGTGATCGGCTTTGTCGGATATTCCTGCGCGCGGACAATGGTCGTCGTGCCAAGCGTGGCAATCGCGGCAGCCCCCAAGGCGCATGAAAAGGCGAATGAAAACGCGAAACAATTGCGCTGCAGCATCTGGATTCTCCCCCAATTTCATTCTTTGGGCCGCGGCGCTTGTCCGGACCTTTTTGTTATGGGCAGTGTAACGCGGAAATCGTCGCCGCAAAGTGCGTCTTCCGTCGTAACGCTGCCAGCTTGACAATGAACGATGATTTGCGCGCCGTCGCAATTCCGATGGACAACCGCGCATGCGACAAACCGTCCGCACGCCACGGCATCATGGCGGGCATCGCGACAACGACAGGTGGATGAAATTTTCCAGGAGACGCGTGTCGGATCGCCGGCACCGGCATCGTCCTTGGTGCAGAACCACTGCCAATCGAGAGGGAATATCCATGAGCAAGATGATTTTCGTAAACCTGCCGGTCCGCGACCTGCCACGCGCCGTCGCATTCTATGAAGCGGTCGGCGCAAGCAAGAACCCGCAGTTCTCCGACGACACCGCCGCCTGCATGGTGTTTTCCGACACCATCCACGCGATGCTGCTGACGCATGACAAGTACAAGCAGTTCACCTCGAAAACGATCGTCGATGCGAAGACATCCAGCGAAGTGCTGATCTGCCTCTCGGCCGACAGCCGCGATGAGGTCGATAACCTCGTGAAAAAGGCCGTCGGCGCCGGCGGCAATGCCGATCCGACACCCACGCAGGACTTCGGTTTCATGTATGGCCGCAGCTACGAGGATCCCGACGGTCACATCTGGGAAGTGATGTGGATGGACATGGCCGCCGCCCAGGCCGCGATGGCATCCTGAGCCGGAGATCGCGCGATGTCGAAGATTTCCCCCTGCATCTGGTACGAGACCGAGGCCGAAGACGCCGCCCGGTTCTACTGCTCGCTGGTGCCCAACTCCTCCATCGACCGCGTGCAGCGCGCGCCGATCGATTATCCCGGCGGCAAAGCCGGCAACGTACTGGTGGTCGGCTTCACGCTGGCCGGGCAGAGCTTCATCGGCCTCAACGGCGGCAGCCCCGCCACATTCAGCACCGCCGTATCCTTCACCATCCATTGCGAGGACCAGGCCGAGGTCGATCGCGTGTGGGACGCCATTCTGGCGAATGGCGGCAAGGCGAACGCCTGCGGCTGGATCAACGATCGCTGGGGCGTGCCCTGGCAGATCGTCCCGAACGGATTCACGGAAATGCTCGCCAGTGAGAATGGCGAAGGCGCCAAGCGGGCCATGACCGCGATGATGGGCATGGTGAAGCTCGACCTGGCCGCGCTGAAGAAGGCCTTCGACGGCGGCTAGCGCCCGTTTCTGGGCTGCCAAGTCCTTGGCTCCTGAGTCCTTGCCTCCAAGCCCTTGGCGGAGCGCCGCAATCGGCGCTCTGCCGGAGCTCCACTAACCGAATGGCGGAAAAGCGGATTTCCGGCAACGGCTTGCTTGACAGGGAGTCCTCTGCGTCCTTATAAGCGGCCCGTTCGCGATGCGGCATCTTGGCCGCCGCGGCCCTGTGGCGGGGTAGCTCAGCTGGTTAGAGCACGGGAATCATAATCCTGGGGTCGGGGGTTCGAGTCCCTCTCCCGCTACCACCTATCCCCCGACAGATTGCACCCTTTAGTTTGGATTGCTCTGCTCTAGGTAGCCGCAGCTGAGTCGGGGCACGAGCTCTCATCAAATTTTCCGATCCAGCCGCCTCTCCCGCCCCTATTGCATCTCCAAGCCCGGTCCAGTTACGGCCCAGGGATGAAGAAGCGGCGCAATATCCTGACCTCCCAGATGCGCGACCGCCGCCGCGGCTACCGCCGAGGAAACTCGCGATGACGTCCCATCAAGGCGGCCGTGAGGGGCTTGTGACCGAGCACGGCTGAACCTGCGTGCCCTGTCGACGGCGAGCAATTCGACGGCCGGCACAGTGGCGCTGATCTCGACTCCCGCCAACTTCAGATAAAGCTCGATGAAACTCTGACAGCCGAGCCGGGTATCCGTGTCCAGACACCAAACAATGAGGTCTTGAGTGTGACGGGTTAGGATGCCTGGGGACCTTAGAGCTTGGAGCCCACGTTCTTCAAGAATTGACGCTCGAACGCATCAAGGCGCGGATCATCAACGCTTGCCACAACGATCCTCTGATCCTTGAAAGCATGAGCTTTGATGGCGTGATGATCGACAGAACGACCGATTGCTCAGGTTGGATAGTGGGTGTGCAGCGACATGACATAGCTGTGCCCATAGATGGGAAAACCCGCCGTGGCGCGCCGGACGGGTTACTCATTCGTCGAATTTTGGATGGTCCGCACCATTTCAATGATCTGCCCCAAGGTAGCGATATTGGCAGTCCACAGGTAAAAATTGTACCAGAGCGTCTTGCCACCCATCATACGCGCGCTAAAGTTGCATTTTTCTTTGGAACTTTATCGATGAACCCGCGCCTTATAGTCGCCCGTGTCGGCCGTTCAATGATGGCCGTAGGGTTCGGATTTTTTCTTTTCGATTTGATTGCATTCCGAGTTGGAAAGGTCTGGTCCCCACTCCCGTTGGGTGGCGTGCTAGCGGCGTTACATCTCGTACCACCGCAGCCTCCGTGGCTCTGGCTACAAGCCGTTTACGCCTATGTAGGCTCATCTTCCGTCGCCGCAGTGATCGGGCTTTCTGGTCTCGCCATCTACACCGCTTTTGGCAAGCCTCCAACATTGACGTGGCGCGCCTTTATTACTTCGATTGCACTGTTTCCCTATCGGATTGCCACCTCCATCTTCACCGACACGCTGAAAACTGTCCGATACATCGTCTCTTCGATCTTAATATTCGTCTTCGCCGTTACGGCTCTGGTGGGAACTTGGTTTGGCGTAGAGTACGCGCTCCGCTCACACCTATTTTCTCGATCGCAGAGCTGTGATCTTCGAAACGAAATCTTCTCGGCTGTTCAGTTCGACTTCTTCTATCAGTGCATAGACGCTTCAGGCACTCAAGCTGATGAACCCGAGCGTTTCTTTGCCTTTTTCATTGCAAGCGAGAGATATCCAGACGCAGCGGCGCGAAGGACGGGGCATGCGTGGTTTGGTCGCCTAGCACTGCGAAAAGTGGAATCAAGCTACTTGCTAACCGAGTACAAAATAACAGGATATGGATATCGAATTATCGGCGGTGCAAGCTGCCAGCGATGGATTGAAGGACCTTACTCAATCATTCAGCCTTTCGTGCCGACGTCTGTCCACCAGCTACTTAGCGCCTGGTATTGCAACGCCCCGGTTATCGGAGCAGAGGGCCCTCAAATTGAAGTTCCGGCAGGACAGCCTCTTCCAAAGGTCTCTACGCCTGCGGAAGTTAACAAGATGCTTGGCGTGAACAAACCAGAAGTTCTGCTGGCCGTTGCTATCAATAAAGAACAGTTCAACAACATCCAGTTCCTGGTCGACAAACAGATAAAAGACCCTCGTCCCTATCAGCTATTGTATCACGATTGCACAACCTTCGTCCGAGAGCTCGCTGCTTCAATCGGCCTATACGTCAGACCTCGCATCCTGGCGGCATTCCCCTCCGAAACTGTCTATGCACTCATGCTGGACAATCTTCGAAGTGATGAGATCCCTAGTGGGCTCGATGCCAAACAGTGATGTGTTTTAGAGCGATCATTTCCTTTGGAGATCACGGCAGGCGCATGTACTGGACGGCACGATCGACCTGAGGGATTCCGCGCCTGGAGCGCCTATTTGCTCCTGTCGCTCCTGAGTCTCACCATGCTCAGTGCGTCCACACCGATTAGCGCCGCCTGGCTCGCCCTGAAGCTCATATAGCTGCGCGACCACGCCGGCTCCGCCCGGCAACGGCTTACGCCGTCACCAGCCTCCCCGCTTCCGCCATGCTCACATCGCGCTCGCCGAGCAGATGCGTGACGATGGCCTTCTGTGTGTCGCTCTCCACCACTGCAAAAGGATCCGGCGCCAGCAGCCGATGCTCGATGACGAGGCGTGACATCAGCAGGCGGCGCGCATCGCCGCGCTGGAAGTGGATGCGATGCGCTTCCCACGCCATCGCGACGGCACTGGCCACATGATACAGCGCGCTGGTGGCACGCCGCGCATCGCCTTCACGATCCGTGCTCGCGGCAACCTCGCGTGCAAATGAAATTGCCCGATCGGACAACGCATGCAGCCGATCGCGCCACGCTTGCGGCACGCTCTGCGATTCGTTGAGCCGGTTGTGCAGATCGGCAGCGAGTGCCGCTTCCGCGCCATGCCGCCCGACCGCGCGCATCAGCGCGTCGAGGGCGACGATGTTGCCGGTGCCTTCCCAGATCGAACCGAGATGCGCATCGCGTAACAACCGCGCCGTGGCGAATTCCTCGATATAGCCGACGCCGCCGCGCATCTCCATCGCATCGCCGCAGACCTTGCGAGCATCGCGCGTGGCGCGGAACTTCAATGTCGGCGTCAGAATACGCAGCAACGCCGCCGCGTCCTGGCTGCCCGCTTCCGCACGGTCAAGCGCATCGGCGGTGAGGAAGCTCATGGAAAGCCCCTGCTCCGTCGCCAGCAGGATCTTCATCAGCTGCCGCCGCGCCAGCGGCATGTCGATGATGCGTTGGCCGAACACCACGCGATTGCGCGCCACCGTGATCGCATCGTGCCACGCCCGGCGCATCAGCGCGGTGGACTTCACGCCGTTGGAGAGGCGCGACGAATTCACCATCTCCGCCATCTGCACGAAGCCGCGGTCGAGCTTGCCGACGGAGTAAGCGATGGCACCTTCCAGCTTGATCTCGCCCGATGCCATCGAGCGCGTGCCGAGCTTGTCCTTCAGGCGCACGATCCGGTAGCGGTTCTGCGTGCCATCGTCGAGGAAGCGCGGCATCAGGAACAGGCCGACGCCCTTGGTGCCGCCCACCGCGCCTTCCGGCCGCGCCAGCAGCATTACGACTTTCGCATCCGCATTGGAGCAGAACCACTTCTCGCCATAGAGGCGCCAGTGATCGCCCTCCCGCACCGCGCGCGCGGTCAATTTACCCACGTCCGAGCCGCCTTCCTTCTCGGTCATGAACTGCCCCCCCTGGGTCAGTTTGCTCATGTCGGTCTGCGTCAGCCCGTCCAGATATTTCGCCTGCAGCGCGTCGTCACCGAATTTCGACAGCAGCTTCGCCGCGCCATCGGTGACATTGATCGGGCAGCCCATGCCGAATTCGGACTGATTGAACAGAAACGTGAACGCGTGCTTCGCAGCTACCGGATAGGTTGACGGCCAGCCCATGATGCCCTTGCGATGCGACAGCGCGTGGATGCCGAACTGGCCGAAAGCCGCATTCTCGAGCTCGCGATAGGCGGGATGGTATTCCACCCACTGCACGTCCTGACCGAACTTGTCGCGTTGATGGAGCACCGGCCCATGCCGATCGGCCATGCGCCCGGCTTCATCGAGCGGACCACCAACGAGTTCGCCCAGCTTTTCGAGATGCGGCTCGATATGCTTGAACAGATCGGCTGGCAGGTGAATGCGGAGCAAATCACGCAGCGCCGGATCGGCGTGGTAGAAATTCATCCCGGACGTATCCGGCGCGATCAGATTTTCTATTTGCGCATGGGCGTTCATGGCGGCCTCTTGTGATGGGCTGACGGCGTTTCCATCTGCATCATGCACCCGTAACCCATGCGGATAAAGTGCCGAGCCGGAGGTTCTTTCCATGGATATCCCGCACTACGAAACGGCCCTGATCGTCGGCGCCGGTGAAGGCATCAGCGCATCGCTCGCGCGCCTGTTGTCCCAGCAAGGCATTCGTATCGCCCTCGCCGCGCGCAATACCGGCAAGCTCGATGCGCTCTGCCGCGAGACCGGCGCAAAAGCCTTCACAAGCGACGCCACGCAAGCGCACGACGTGGCCAAGCTGTTCAAGGATGTCGAAGCGCAGATCGGCGCACCCGATATCGTCGTCTACAACGCCAGCCAGCGTGCCCGCGGTCCTTTCATTGAACTTGCACCGAATGACGTCGCGCAATCCATCGCGGTCAGCGCCTTTGGCGGTTTCCTTGTTGCGCAGCAGGCGTTGCAACGCATGTTGCCGCACAAGCGCGGCGCCATCCTGTTCACCGGCGCCTCCGCCAGCATCAAGGGTTTTGCACAGTCGGCGCCCTTCGCCATGGGAAAATTCGCGCTGCGCGGCCTCGCGCAATCGCTGGCTCGCGAATTCGCGCCGCAAGGAATCCATGTCGCGCATTTCGTGATCGACGGCGGCATCCGCAGCTCGATCCGCACCGAGCCCGCGGACAAGCCGGATTCGTTGCTCGATCCCGATGCCATCGCGGCAAATTACTGGCATGTCCTGCAGCAACCGCGTACGGCTTGGAGCTCGGAACTCGAAATCCGGCCATGGGTCGAGAAATTCTGAGCCGACAACAGGAGACGAAAGATGAGCGATAGCGGCGTGACCGTCGACACCGGCACCAACGAACTGCTTTGCGAGATCCGCGAGCGCGTCGCCGTCATTACGCTCAACCGGCCGGAAGCCCGCAACGCGCTGTCGGATCATCTAACCCCCGCGCTGCGCACCATGATCCGCGTGTGCGGCGAGAATCCGGAGGTCGGCGCCCTGCTGATCACCGGCGCCGGCACCGCCTTCTGTTCCGGCGGCGACGTCAAGGGCATGGGTGCCCATCGCAAGCAGTCCACCCTCGACATGTCATTCGACGAGCGTGTGGCCGATCTGCAGGAGCGCCAGCGCCTGCTCACCGGCGCGCTGGTGGCCGTGCGCAAGCCGACCATTGCAGCGCTGCCCGGCCCTGCCGCTGGTGCTGGCCTTGCGATCGCCATGGCTTGCGACATCCGCATCGCCGCGCAATCCGCTTTCATTTCCACCGGCTATCTGCGCGTCGGCCTCAGCGGCGACTATGGCATTGCGTGGTTGCTGACTCGCCTGGTCGGAACCGCACGCGCCCGCGAACTGATGTTTACCGCGGAGAAGGTCGATGCGGAACGTGCCGAACGCATCGGCCTGTTCAATCGCGTGGTGCCGGACGCCGAACTGCGCGGCGCCGCTTTCGCTCTTGCCCGCGACATGGCGCAAGGCCCGACGCTGGCGCTGCGCTACATGAAGGACAATCTCGACGAAGCCCTCGCTTTCGATTTCGCCACCGCGCGCGATCACGAAGCCGAGCGCCTGATCCGCGGCACCATGACCGCCGATCATCGCGAAGCCGTGCAGGCATTCATCGAGAAGCGCAAGCCGAATTTCACGGGGAGCTAGCAAGCCGCAGAATGGGTCAAGCGCGACGGCTACGCAGCATGTACATTGGCGGCGATCGCCGCCAATCGCCAGCTCGCACACGGAATATCCACGGGCGCGAACGCAACCCTCTTTTCGAAACGGATCTGCTTCCAGTCGTCCGGCGTGGGCGAGAGGGCAAAGCCCGCCTTCCGTGCCAGCGCCAGCATCGCATCATTGGATCGCAGCGTGTCGCCGAACAGACGACCTGCACCGAGCGCCGTAGCCAGACATGCGAGATTACCCAATAGCGCCGCGCCGATGCCCTGCCCCTGCATCTTATCATCCACCGACAGACCAATCTCGAGGCTGTTGGTCTCATCGTCAATCGCGTAACGCGCCTCGCCGATGATCACTTCGGCGCCGTTGCGCTTTGTCGTGGCGACCAGCGAAAAGCCGTTGTCCTCGCCGATATGGGTGAAGCGATCGAGTTGGCTCTCCGGCAGCTCACTCGCCGCACCCATCAGCCGGTTGTAGCGGGAGCCCGGCGACAGTCCGCGAAAATAGCATTGCAGCGCGCCGGCGTCGGCGACTTCGGCGAAGCGGAGGGCGACCACCTCACCGGAGCGCGACAGCAGGACATCGGAATATCGCTCGAGATCGTGCAGATCGATGTGTTTCATGACAACCTCCCGCGCTGGCTGACGGGCCTCAGGCCCGCCAGAACGGCTTGTCGACTTCCGCCTGCATCTCCGACCAGCTGAGGCCGAGATCGTGCAGATCGCGTTCGGTCCATTGCGCCAATTCGCGGCGCTGCTGATGGCGCTGCCACCACATCCTGAGCGTATCGGCCGTGCTGGACGGGCGGGTGGAAACATGATGATTTGTCATCGATTCCTGAGTGCAAATGGACATTTCGCTCTCCTGCGACCAGATTTGGGGATACAGATATCGACCCGAACGGCGGCGGCGACAAACGACATTGTGCATCGCAATATATGAGATAAACTCATGCGTTGAGCTGGCTGACGGAGAGCAGCGATGAGTCCCAGACTGCCGTCCCTGAACGGCCTGCGCGCCTTCGAGGCCGCAGCGCGGCATCTCAGCTTCACCCTTGCGGCGGACGAGCTCAACGTCACGCAAACCGCCATCAGTCATCAGATCAAGCGGCTGGAGGAAGAACTCGGCGTCAAACTCTTCGTTCGCCAGAACCGCACTCTGACACTCACCGAACAGGGCCGCGATTACCTGCCGGGTATACGCGCGGCATTTAACGACCTGCGATTGGCAACGGATCGTCTACTGCATCGCGACCGTGATCATGTCCTGACGGTCAGCACGCTCGCATCCTTCGCCTCGAAATGGCTGCTGCCGCGGCTTTCCACATTCCAGCAGGCACATCCGCATATCGACGTACGCATCACGACGTCGTCGACATTGGTGGACTTCAAGAGCGGCGACGTGGATGCCGCGATCCGCTACGGCCGCGGCCAGTGGGCCGGCCTGCGCGCCGACTGGCTGACGGCGGATCAACTGTTTCCGGTGTGCAGCCCCAAACTGCTGATGGGCGATCGTCCCCTTCGCAAACCCGAAGATCTCGCGCGCTACACATTGCTCCACACCAATGCCAGCCACGACGACGATTGGCGTCTCTGGCTGACCGCCGCAGGATTGCCCCTCACGATTTCGAGGCAGCCCGCACTCGGCTTCGATCTGATCTTCATGACCCTGCAAGCCGCCATTGACGGCCTCGGCGTTGCGGTCGGCCGTACGACCTATGTGGAAGGCGACCTCGCCTCCGGCCGCCTTGTGATGCCGTTCGACATCACGTTGCCGGCCGATGCCGGCTTCTATCTCGTCTCGCCTGAAGCGAGTGCGGATACCCCCAATCTCCGCGCCTTCCGAATGTGGCTGCTGACGCAAGTTCCGTCTAAAGCCTGATCCGTTTCGGCTTGGCCCACCCCGACCAACTGTGGCAGATTGCCGCATATTGGTAGCCTCGAGCTGCCCGGCCGCGCATCTCGCCGGTCGCAAGGATGCCGGGAGAACGCCACATGGATGCCACACGAAATGCCGCGCCGGACGCGGTTTCGACACCCCAGATCAAGTCTCGCCTTGCGGCAATTCTGCGGGCAACCAGCGGCAATTTTCTGGAGCAATTCGACTTCTTCCTGTTCGGATTCTACGCCAGCGCCATCGCAAAGGCCTTTTTTCCATCCGACAACGAGACCGCCTCGCTGCTCAACACCTTCGGCGTTTTCTGGCTCGGCGCCCTGATGCGCCCGGTCGGGGCCATCGTGCTCGGCGCGTATATCGATCAGATCGGCCGCCGGAAGGGACTGATCGTCACCCTCGCAATCATGGCGGTGGGTACCGTGACTATCGCGGTCTGCCCGACCTATGCGAGCATCGGCGTTGCGGCGCCGATCATCGTGCTGATCGGGCGGCTGCTGCAGGGCTTCTCCGCCGGCGTCGAGCTTGGCGGCGTATCGGTTTATCTGTCGGAGATTTCGACCCCCGGCAATCGCGGCTTCTATACGTCGTTCCAGTCATCGAGCCAGCAGGTTGCGATCCTGGTCGCGGCGATCATCGGCTTCGTGCTCAGCGAGATGATGCCGAAGGATGTCGTCGACGCATGGGGCTGGCGTATTCCGTTCTTTATCGGCTGCATCATCATTCCATTCCTGTTCTTCCTGCGCCGTACGCTGGAAGAGACGCCGGAATTCCTGAAGATGAAAAAGCATCCGACGGCCGGTGAAGTGTTTGCTTCCGCGGCCGCCAACTGGCGCATCGTGCTGCTCGGCATGATGCTCGCCACGATGACCACCGTGACCTTCTATTTCGTCACAGTCTACACGCCGACCTTTGGCAAGAACGTGTTGAAACTGACGACGCAGGACAGCCTGATCGTGACCTGTCTCATCGCGATAACGAACTTCTTCTGGAACCCGGTGGGCGGCGCCCTATCGGATCGTATCGGCCGCAAGCCCGTGCTGCTCACGATCACCTGTCTCGCTTTCCTCACCGCCTATCCCGCGCTGAGCTGGCTGGTGAGCGCGCCGACATTCGGCAAAATGCTCGCGGTCGAGATGCTGTTCTCGTTCTACTTCGGCATCTACAGCGGCACGATGCTGGGCGCGCTGGTCGAGGTGGTTCCGCCTCATGTGCGAACGACCTGCTTCTCGCTCGCATTCGCGCTCGCTGCCGGCCTGCTCGGCACTTTCACGCCATTCGCTTCAACCTGGCTGATCGAAAACACGGGCAACCGCGCCTCACCCGGCTTCTGGCTGATGGCGGCCGCCGCCAGCGGCGCAATTGCTGCACTTGCGATCTATCGCAACCGCGGTGAGGTCACCGCGCAAAAACCTGTGGCCGCATGAGGCACGCTGAAGTGAACATATCGAAGGATTGACGGGAACGCCGATGTGCTAAGACATCGGCGTTCGACTTCCTGGAGTGCCTCATGCGTCGTCTCGCGATCCTTCTTGCCGGCTCACTTCTGGCCTTTACCACGCATGCGTTCGCACAACAGACGCCCCAAACGCCAGCGCCGCCGGATTTCTCCAAAGTGGAGATCAAGACCACCGATCTCGGCGACGGCGTCTACATGCTGGAAGGCATGGGCGGCAACATGACCCTCGCAACCGCCAAATCCGGAGCCATCCTTGTCGACAGCCAATTCGCGCCGCTGCACGACAAGATCAAAGCCGCGATCGCCAAGCTGACCCCGCAGCCGGTGAAATACGTCGTCAACACGCATTTCCATGGCGACCATACCGGCGGCAACGAAGCATTTGCCAATGAAGGCGCGACCATCGTTGCGAATATCAAGGTGCGGACGCGCCTCGCCAAGGGAACGGCGAACTTCCTGACTGGCGGACAGAACCCGCCCGCGCCGAAGGCGGCACTGCCGACACGCACTTATCCGAACCGTCTATCGCTCAGCCTGCGGGGCCGCATCGCCGAACTGCACCACATCAAGAATGCGCATACCGACGGCGACACCTATGTCTATTTCAAGAGCGCCAATGTGCTCGCAACCGGCGATACCTTCACCAACGGCCGCTATCCGAATATCGACGTCCTCAACGGCGGGAACATCAAAGGCATGATCGCCGCGGCAGACACCTATCTGAAGATGACCAACGACAGGACCAAAATCGTCCCCGGCCACGGCCCACTCGGCGACAGGACTGCACTCACCGCCTATCGCGACATGCTGGTCACCGCACGCGACCGAATGGCGAAACTGGTCAAGGAAGGCAAGACCGAGGACGAGGTGATGGCGGCGAAGCCGTTCGCCGATTTCGATGCAAAATGGGCACCGAACGAGACGGCGAGCAAGAACTTCATCCGCGCCGTCTATGGTTCATTGGTGCCGAAGAAGGTGGGAGTCAAGTCGTGAAGGACCTGCTTCCCCTGGCCGAGAAAGTCGCGGTCGAGCTCATCGCACGCAAGCAGACGATCGGTGTCGCGGAATCCTCGACAGGCGGGCTGCTCTCTGCGGCTCTGCTCGCAGTGCCCGGCGCATCCGCCTATTTCATCGGTGGCGGCGTGATCTATACGCGCGATGCGCGACGTGCGCTGATGGAGATTCCCGACGACGCGTTTCGGGTGCCGGGCATGCGTTCGTCATCCGAGCCCTATGCGCAACTGCTTGCATCGCAGATCCGCGAGCGGCTGGGCTGCGACTGGGGATTGTCGGAAACGGGCGCTGCCGGGCCCTCAGGCAATCGCTATGGCGATGCCGCCGGGCATAGCTGTATCGCTGTAGCGGGGCCGGCCAATGACGTCATGACGCTGGAAACCGGCAGCAGCGACCGACAAGAGAACATGCAGGTGTTCGCGCAGACGGCACTGACGTTCTTGCTGAAGAATTTGAAAAATTAACAGCGCCACTCTTTTCACCTCTCCCCACCGGGGAGAGGTGAAGGAAGCGCGACTGCGCATGCCGGGACTATGCCATCACCGCTTCCGCCCTGATACAGCGCACCACGCGATCACCCGCGAGCTCCACATTCGGCGGCGGACCTTCGACGCAGCGTGGCTCGGCGAACTTGCAACGCGGAGCGAAGGAACAGCTCGTTGGCGGCTTGTCGAGCGAGGGCGGCGTACCAGGGATGGTCTCCAGCCGCTTACCGCGCCTGGCACCGTGGACGGTCGAGGACAGCAACCCCTTCGGATAAGGATGCACGGCCGAACGGACGATCTGACTCAGCGTGCCCTGCTCCACGATCTGGCCGGCATACATGACCGCGACACGGTCGCAAATTTCGATGGCAACGCCGATATCGTGGGTGACGAAAATGATCGACATACCGAACTCGCGCTGCAGCTCACGCAGCAGCAGGAGAACCTGGATCTGCACGGTGGCGTCCAGTGCGGTGGTCGGCTCATCCGCCAGCAGGATTTTTGGCTTGCAGGCGAGCGCAAGCGCAATCATGGCGCGCTGGCGCATGCCGCCCGACATCTCGTGCGGATAGGCGTCGAGACGGCGCTTGGCCGAGGGAATGCGCACGACTTCGAGCATGTCGAGTGCGCGCTTCATCCCTTCCGCATAGGTCTTGCCCTCATGTCGCACCACACTCTCGGCTATCTGCTGACCGATGGTGTAGACGGGATCGAGCGCCAGCGCCGGTTCCTGAAAGATCATGGACACGCTCTGGCCGCGAAACTTCGACAGCTCCTCGTCATCCAGCGCGAGCACGTCCTTACCGAGCACGTTGATGGTGCCGGTGATCTGCGTGCGCTTCTTCGGCAACAGACGCATCAGCGCACGCAAGGTGACACTCTTGCCGGAGCCGGACTCGCCGAGCAGGCCGAGCACCTCTCCCTCTTTCACGGACAGACTGAGATCGTTGACCGCATAAACGGTGCGCTCGCCGCCGAAGCGGACATTGAGATTGCGAACGTCGATCAGATTGGTCATGGCAGGTCCGGGCATTTCGTATGGTGATCGGTCGCGCGCTGGAACGCCGCACCGATCGTCAGGATCGTCGTCTCTTCGAACGGGCGGCCGACGAGCTGCATGCCGACCGGCAGGTTCGCTTTGGTGAAACCGGCCGGAATCGAAAGCGCGGGCAGACCGAGATAATTGATCGGACGCGTAAAGCGCGTGACACGCTGGATCAGCGCCTCGGCACCCGGACCGTTGCCGATGTCGGTCTCATCGATGCGCGGCGCTGCCATCGGCGAGACCGGCGCCAGAATGGCGTCGACACCCGTAACAGCGGCCAAATGTGCGGCAAGCGCCGGACCGCGCCATCGCAGAGCTTCGAGATAGGCAACGCCGGTAACAGCGAGGCCGTTCTCGAGGCGCATCAGGACCTGCGGGCCGTAATCCTGCGGGCGCTCGATCATCCAGCGCTTGTGCAGGGCCGCGGCTTCCGTGGCGAGCACGAGCTGCGACGCACCGCTCAGCTGAAGCTGGTTCGGAAGATCGACTTCGACGATCGCAATCCCCTCGTCCCTCAACGCCGCGATGGTGTTCTGCAGGATCGCGGCGACCTCGGGATCGAGATCGTCCACGTAGAAGGCCTTCGGGACGCCGACGGTCATGCCCCTGGCGGACGCCCTGGTGGCCGCCATGTAGTCCGGCACCTCGCGAGAGCTGGCGGTCGGATCGAGCGGATCGGCACCCGCCATCAGGCCGGTGACCAGTGCACAGTCCTCGACCGTGCGCGCCAGCGGGCCGACCGTGTCGAGCGACTGCGACAATGGCATCGCACCCGCACGGCTGATAAGGCCAACGGTCGTCTTCAGGCCGGAGACGCCGCAGAAATGCGCGGGCATACGGATCGAGCCGCCGGTGTCGGAACCAAGCGCAGCGAAGGTCAAGCGCGCGGCCACCGCCGAGCCGGAGCCCGAAGACGAACCGCCGGTCGCATGAGCGACGTTCCAGGGATTGCGGACCGGCCCGTAGTGCGTGTTGTGACCGAGGGGGCCGAAGGCAAATTCGACCATCTGCAGCGAACCCAGTCTGACCGTGCCGGCGTCCTTCAGGCGTTGTAGCGAGGTGGCAGTGCTCTTGGCGACCCAGTCCTTGCGGATTTTGGAGCCACAGGTCACTACGTGACCTTCGTCGTAATACATATCCTTATGCGCCATCGGCACGCCATGCAGTGGACCGCAGCTCTCGCCCTTGGCAAGAGCCGCATCGGCTGCTTCAGCCGCCGCAAGCGCGGTCTCGGCCTCGATGGACATGTAGGCGTTGAGATGCGGCTGCCATTTGGCAACACGGTCGAGGCAGGATTGCGTCGCCTCGCGCGAGGACAGCTTCCTCGCCGCGATTGCGCCCGCAACCTCGGTCACCGAGAGCAATGCAGGTTCGGTACCGCTCATTTGCCGACCTTTCCGTTCTGGACCGCGACATAGGTCGCAGGCTCGAGATCGAGCGGCAACGTACCGGCAATGGCGGCGAAGTTGTCGAAGGCCGGGCCCATGGAGACGGCGATACGCTCGGCCACTTCATCGGAGGCTGGCAATCCCGTCACTTCGGACAGAACCTTGATCTGCTTCGCATTGGGTTTCGCCATCTTACTGTACTCCTGCGGCTGGCGCCTTGCTGTGACCGGAGCCGGGAATCGCCATGAAACATGCCGCCTGATGACCACCGGCAGTGATCTCCGTCAGCGCCGGCTTGCTCTCGCCGCACATGGCTTCCGCAAAGGCGCAGCGGGTATGGAAGCGGCAGCCGGACGGCGGATCGATCGGATTCGGCGGATCGCCGGTGATCGGCGGGGTCTGGGTACGGTTGTCAGGATCGGTGGACGGCATGGCTGCGAGCAGCGCACGCGTGTAGGGATGCGCCGGCGCATCCCAGACCTCATCGACGGGACCGAGTTCGACCACCTCGCCAAGATACATGACCAGCACGCGGTCGGAGATGTAGCGGACAACATTGAGATCGTGGCTGATGAAGAGATAGGTCAAGCCGAATTCGCGCTTGAGATCGACGAGCAGATTGAGCACCTGCGCCTCGACCGACTTGTCGAGCGCCGACACGGCCTCGTCGAGAATGACGAGGCGCGGCGACAAGGCGAGCGCGCGCGCGATGTTGACGCGCTGACGCTGGCCACCGGAGACTTCGTGGGGATAGCGATTGGCGAATATTTCCGGTCGCAGCCCGACTTTGCCGAGCAGATCGCGGGCCAGCGCGCGGGCGGCCTTGTCGGCCATGCCATGAACCTTCGGGCCAAAGGCGATGGATTCCTCGACGGTGAGGCGCGGATTCAGCGAGGCGTAACTGTCCTGAAACACCATCTGCATGCCGCGGCGCAACTCGCGCAGCGTCAGCTCACGACCAACCATGCGGCCGTCGAAAATGATGTCGCCGGAATTGCGCGGCATCAGATGCATCAGAAGACGCGCCGTGGTGGACTTGCCGCAACCGGACTCGCCGACGATGCCGACCGTCTCGCCCTTGCCGATGGCGAAGGTGACGTCGTCGACCGCGCGGACGGTCTTGCCGGGAGAGAACAGGCCGCCGCGCACCGGGAAGTGCTTTGTCAGGCCCCTCACATGCAGCAGCGGCTGCATTTCGCCACCGAGGTCCTCGATGGGATCGAGCATCTTGTCGGTGATTTCGAGCGTATCTGTCATGGCGTCAGTTCCGGATATCCATGGCGCTGCGCATGCCGTCGCTCAGCAGGTTGAAGCAGATCGACACGGCGAAGATCATCACGCCGGGCAGCGCGGCCACCCACGGATTGACATAGATCGCGGTGCGCAACGTGTTGAGCATCAGACCCCATTCCGGCTCCGGCGGCTTGGTGCCGAGGCCGAGAAAGGAGAGACCGGCGGCGAGGATCATCGACACCGAGATCAGGCCCGTCGCATAGACGAAGATGGAACCCAGCACATTGCCGAGCATGTGAACGCGCATGATGGTGAAGGCATCGGCGCCCGAAGCACGGGCCGCTTCCACATAATCCATATTGCGTACGCCGGTGGTGACGCTCTCCGCCACGCGGGTGATCTGTGGAACGAAGACGATCGTGAGTGAGACGATGGAGTTAACGATGCCCGCACCGAGCGCGCCGGAGATCGCGATCGCCAGCAACACCGAAGGAAAGGCATAGAACACGTCCACCGTCCGCATGATGGCGGTGTTGAGCTTGCCGCCGACATAGCCTGCCACGAGACCAAGTCCGGTGCCGATGATGAAAGCGAAGATCACCGGCAGGATGCCGATGAGCAGCGACAGCCGGCCGCCATAGATCAGGCGTGCCAGCATGTCGCGACCGAGCTCGTCGGTACCGAGCGGATAGTTGGGCGTACCGACGGCCCGCAGGCGGCGGATCATCGAGCCCTGATAGGGATCGGCAAGACCGAGATAGGGTGCGAAGATCGCAGCGAGCAGGATCAGCAGCAGGATCGCGGCGCAGGCCATGGAGACCTTGTCACGGACGATGCGGCGGCCGACCGTCGCCCAATAGCCGCGGGCTTTGGTGGCGGGTGCTGCCTGGAGGGCAGTATCTGTGATCACAGTCATGGCGTCAGGCCCGCTTGATGCGCGGATCGATGGACGCCTGCGCGATATCGACCAGAAGATTGAGGAAAACGAAGAACAACGCCAGCACCAGAATCGTGCCCTGCAACAGCGGCAGGTCGCGCTGGAAAATTGCCGAGTTCAGCAACAGGCCCGAACCGGGCCAGGAAAATACGGTCTCGATCAGGATCGAACCGCCGAGCATGTAGCCGAGTTGCAGGCCCATCACCGCGAGGGCCGTGGGTGCGGCGTTCTTGATGACATGCTTGAACACCTTGAATTCCTGCAAACCCTTTGCGCGCAGCGCCTCGACAAAGTCCTGCGAGAGAATGTCGCCGGTGAGCGCACGCACGGTGCGGGTGACGATACCCATGGGGATAACCGACGTCGTGACCGCAGGCAGGATCAGATACTTGATGTGCTCCCAGTCCCACGCCCAGGCACCGGAACCGCCGGGGCCGGCACCGACTGCGGGCAGCCAGTTGAGCTGGACCGAAAAGATGATGACCAGCACCATGCCAAGCCAGTAATGCGGCACGGAGACGCCGGCGATGGCGATAGAGGTTGCGACCTTGTCGACCCAGGTATCGCGGAAATAACCGGCGACCAGACCGAAGAACAGGCCGAGCGTGAAGCCGATGGCTGCGGCGAAGATCGCGAGCATCACGGTGTTGCGGACGGCATTCATGACTTCGGCGAGCACCGGACGGCCCGTCGCGATGGAGGCGCCGAGATCACCATGCAGCGCACGCCAAACCCAGAGGCCGAACTGCACCGGCAGCGGCTTGTCGAATCCATAGGCCACGCGCAGCTGTTGCGCCAACTCCTGAGAAGCATCGGCGGGGAGAACGGCCACCAGCGGATCGCCCGGCGTGATGTGCACGAGCAGGAAGCACACCAGCGCGACGCTGAGAATGATGGGGATCGCATAGACGATGCGACGGGCAACATAAGCGAACAAGGGGCACCTTTACTTTCTTCCCCGCGCCCTTGGCCGGAGCGGAGCTCCGGACGGGGAGAGGGTGGATCGATCGAGCAGAGCGAGATCGAGACAGGAGGGGATGGTTCGGCTGGTCGCCTGCTAACAGGCCCTCTCCCGCCTTCGCTTCGCTCAGGTCCCCTCTCCCGCTCTAGCGAAGCTTCGCCTGACGGGAGAGGGGTAGAGAAGCGCCTTACGGCGTCATGGTCATGGTCGAGAAATCGACGAACCAGCTCTTCGGCTGCACGAAGTTCTTGATCTTCGGGCTGAGCGCGCGAGGACCCACGTCATGCGCCACATAGAGGAACGCCGCATCATCCACCGACGCTGCGTGCAACTCGGCAAGGGCCTTGTCGCGCTCGGCCGCGTCGAACGTGGTGCGTGCCTTCTTCACCAGTTCGTCGAACTTGGGATTGTTGATGAAGCCCCAATTGTTCGATAGCGGCGGCGCCATACCCGATTGCAGGAAGCGGACCAGAGCGAAGAACGGATCCATTGCCGCATAAGTGACGTTGGTGGCATGCGAACCGTTGGCGGTCGGATCCTTGGCGCCGCGGCGCCAGTTGGTGAACAACGTGTTCCACTCGATGACGTCGAGCTTGACGTCAAAATAGCATTCCGCCAGCGCCTGCTGCAGGTATTCGTTCATTGGCAGCGGCTGCATCTGGCCGGAGCCAGAAGCAGAGGTCTGCGTCTTCACGGTGAGCTTCTTGTTGGGGCCGTAGCCGGCTTCCGCCATCAGCTTCTGCGCTTCCTTCAGATCGTATTTGATCTTGAAGGACGGATTGCCATACCAGGGATGGCCGGGCTCGAAGGTGCCGGTGGCAGGAACCATCAGACCGGCAAGCAGACCGTCGCGCAGACCTTCGCGATCGATGCAGAGATTGGCGGCCTTACGAACACGAATGTCGTTCCATGGCGAGCCCTCGATACGCGAAAACTGCCAAGGCCATACATGCGGCTGCTCGTTCTTCTCGATCTTGAAACCCCGCGCGGTGATCTCCTTCACCGCATCCGGCGCCGGCGCTTCGGCCCAGTCGATCTGGCCGGACAGCAGCGCCGCGGTGCGTGCATTGGCTTCCGGCATGGGTAGCAACACCAGACGATCGACCTTCGGCACACGCGCCTTGTCCCAGTAGGCTTCGTTCTTCACCAGTTCGAGACGCTCGCGCGGCGTGAATTTGGACATCTTCCATGCACCGGTGCCCGATGCGTCCTTGGAAAACGCATCCCACGCGGCAGCCGACTTTGCCTTGGCGTCGGCGCCTTGCGCCTTGTCATAGAAAGACTGCCACTTGGTCGGACTTGCCATGAAGAGGTTAGTCAGATTGATCGGCAGGAAGGAATCCGGCTCTTTCGTCGTCAGCTCGACGGTCATGTCGTCGATCTTCTTTGCCGAGACCAGCGTTGGCATGCGCGAGGCGGTGACACCGACCTGGCTTGCATCGAATTGCGGCGCATCCTGCTTCAGCACCTTCTCGACGTTCCATACCACGGCGTCGGCATTGAAATCGCTACCGTCGTGAAATTTGACGCCAGGACGCAGCTTGAAGATCCACTTGGTCTTGTCGCTGTCGTTAACTGCCCATTCCGTAGCCAATCCAGGGATCACAACGCTCGGCTTGGTGGCAGAGGAAAGATCCCACAGGGTGAGACCCTCATACATTGTATTGCCGGTGAAGCGATTGCCTTCAAAGCCCTGATCGGGTTGACCGAGCGTGCGCGGAATATCCGCGGCAGTCATGCCGATCTTCACCACGATTTCGGCTTGCGCGAATTGCGGCAGCGTCAGCGTCGTCGCGACGGTGAGCATGGCAAGAGCCGTCTTCAGACGGCCGGCGGCCGGTTTGTTGATACGCATTCTAACTAGTCCCCTTCTTCCTAAACGAATTCAGTTGGCTAATTCTGATGCAGAGCAATGCAACGCCTGTGCCACAAATCAGAGCAACGTGCGCTTGTGGTGTACACCCCTTTCACCCGCGACCGACTGGCACATGCCACGCAAGCGGTATGAGTGTGGCATTAAGCTTGCTTGCATGCCAGCGACTGTTGTTCACGTCAGGAGCTGGGGATGAGTTTGAAGTTTTCTTTCGTTGGTGCGGCACTTGCGGCCGTTGTCGGCCTCGCTGCACCCGCGAAAGCCGAGAGCGTTGTGCGTTACGGCATTTCAATGGCGGACATTCCGCTAACGACCGGCCAACCCGATCGCGGCGCCGGCGGCTATCAATTTACCGGTTACACCATCTACGACCCGCTGGTCGCATGGGAAATGGACGTGGCCGATCGTCCCGGCAAACTGATCCCCGGCCTTGCCACAGAATGGAAGGTCGACGACACGGACAAGACCAAATGGCGTTTCACCCTGCGCAAGGGCGTCAAGTTTCACGACGGCAGCGACTTCAATGCCGATGCGGTGATCTGGAATCTGGACAAGGTGCTGAATGAAAAGGCACCGCAGTTCGACAAGCGCCAGAGTGCGCAGGTGAAGACCCGCCTGCCGTCGGTCGCGAGTTACGCCAAGATCGACGACGGCACGGTGGAGATCACCACCAAGACAGTCGATTCATTTTTCCCCTATCAGATGCTCTGGTTCCTCGTCTCCAGCCCGGCGCAATATGAAAAAGTCGGCAAGGACTGGGACAAATTCGCGTCGCAACCTTCGGGCACCGGCCCGTTCAAGCTGACCAGGCTGGTGCCGCGCGAACTCGCCGAGCTCAGCAAGAACGCTGATTACTGGGACAAGAAGCGTTTGCCGAAAACCGACAAGCTGGTGCTGATCCCGATGCCGGAAGCGCTCACCCGCACCAACGCGCTGCTCGCCGGCCAGGTGGATCTGATCGAAACCCCTGCTCCCGATGCCGTGCCACAACTCAAGGGCGCCGGCATGAAGATCGTGGACAACGTTACGCCGCATGTCTGGAACTATCATCTCAGCGTGCTTCCGGGTTCGCCCTGGACTGACGTCCGCCTGCGCAAGGCACTTAACCTCGCCATCGACCGCGATGGCGTCGTTGCACTCATGAACGGTCTCGCCAAGCCGGCGATCGGTCAGGTCGATCCGTCGAGCCCGTGGTTCGGCAAGCCGAGCTTCAAGATCAAATACGATCTCGCCGAAGCCAAGAAGCTGGTGAAAGAGGCGGGCTATGGCCCGGACAAGCCGCTGAAGGCGACTTTCATCATCGCCAATGGCGGCACCGGCCAGATGCTCTCGCTGCCGATCAATGAATTCTTGCAGCAGAGCTTCAAGGAAATTGGCATCGAGATCGAGTTCAAGGTGGTCGAGCTCGAAGTGCTCTACACCGCGTGGCGCAAGGGCGCCGCCGACGACAGCATGAAGGGCATCACGTCGAACAATATTGCCTACGTCACCTCGGACCCACTCTACGCCATCGTTCGCTTCTTCCATTCCGGCCAGATCGCGCCAGTCGGTGTGAACTGGGGCGGCTACAAGAATCCGAAGGTCGATGCCCTGATCGACGAGGCCAAGAACAATTTCGATCAGAAGAAGCAGGACGAACTCCTGGCCGAAGCTCATGCGCAGATTGTCGACGATGCCGTTCTGGTCTGGGTGGTGCACGACACCAACCCGCATGCGTTGTCGCCGAAGGTCAAGAAGTTCGTGCAGGCGCAGCACTGGTTCCAGGATCTGACGACGATCGGCCTGGACTGATCCGATACTCACAACTGTCGCCACCCGGCTTGACCGGGTGGCCCAATATACGCGCTGCCGGTGGTTGTTCGCCGACGTCGGTGTCTGCTGGATTCCCCGCTTTTGCGGGGGACGACAAATGCGCCGTCAAACTACCGCAACCGCACGATCACGCCTTCGTTGCCACTCAACTCCAGCGGTCCGGCGACATTCTCTCCTTGGCGATCGAGCTTCGTCGAGATCAGCACCTCCCCGGCCCTGACATGAAGTGATGCGGGCTCGCCCGTGAAATTCAGCGCGACCAGAATCGACTGCTCGTCATAGGTCCGCCGATAAGCGAGAATCGCATCCTGCGTCTCCACCTGATCGTAGGTGCCGAATACCAATTCCGGTGTGCGCTTCCGCAAGGCAATCAGCTTCACATAGAGGCTGAGGATGGAATACGGATCAGCGGCCAGCGCAGCCGCATTTTTCTCATGGTAATCGTCATCGAGCGGCAGCCACGGCATGCCCGTGGTGAAGCCGGCATTCTCGCCTGCCGACCACTGCATCGGCGTGCGGCAGCCGTCGCGGCCAACACCGATCCCCGGCACATTCTTCTCGAACGGATCCTGCACCTGATCCGGCGCAATCGGCACCTGCTTCATGCCGATTTCGTCACCGTAGTAGAGCGTCGGCGTGCCCCGCAGCGTCAGCAGCAGCACCGCCGCGACACGCGCCTGCGCTTCGCCTAAGCGCGTCGCGACCCGCGGCCGGTCGTGGTTGCCGAGCACCCAATTCGGCCAAGCGCCGAGCGGCAACGCGGCCTCATAGCGCGCAATCAGATCGGCGATGTCAGGCGCATGCCACGGCGCCGACAGCAGCGCGAAATTGAACGGCAGATGGGCGCCGGAAAGGTCCTTGCCGTAATAGGCCACGAGCCGGTCGATCGGCAGATAGATCTCGCCGATCAGCACGCGATCCTCGAATTGATCGACGACCTGGCGCATCTCCGCGACGATCTCCTGCGTCTCCGGGCGATCGGCGGAGTAGAGGGAGACCAGCTTCTCATGCGGCGGGCGGCCTGCAATATAGTTGGGATTAACCGGGTTATCGCGATACTGGTCATCCTTGATCAGGTGCCAGATCACGTCGACGCGAAAGCCATCAACCCCGCGGCGCATCCAGAAGCGCATCGCCTCATAGATGGCATCGCGTACATCGGGATTGCGCCAGTTGAGATCGGGCTGCCGGTCGAGGAAGGCGTGATAGTAGCACTGCCCCGTGGCCTCGTCATACTGCCACGAACTGCCGCCGAATTCGGATAGCCAGTTGGTCGGCGCACTGCCGTCCGACTTAGGATCGCGCCAGATGTACCAGTCGCGTTTCGGATTGTCGCGCGACGACCGGCTCTCGACGAACCAAGGATGCTCGTCGGAGGTATGGTTCGGCACAAGATCGAGGATGACCCGCAATCCGTTGGCATGCGCCGCTTCCACCAGCCTGTCGAAATCCGTGAGCGAGCCGAACAGCGGATGGATGTCCACGTAATTCGAGATGTCGTAACCGAAATCAGCCATCGGCGATGGGAAGATCGGCGAAATCCAGACGGCATCGATGCCGAGCTGACGCAGATAGGGCAGACGCTGAACGATACCGGCAAGATCGCCAACACCATCTCCGTTTGAATCCTGAAATGAGCGGGGATAGATCTGATAGATCGTCCCAGCCTGCCACCAGATCGATGCTGCAGGCGCGTTGCTTGAAAAGGTCATGAGGCGGATTGAACCCGACGGAATGAGCTAAAATCGGCACGAAAAAGCGGCCCTTCCAAGGAAGAGCCGCCGAATCGCACGCTCCGGATTCTAGTAGCGTTCGATGACAGTTCGACGCTCGACGCCGCCGTCATAGTACCCGCGATCGCGGTCACGGTTGCGCTTGATGATGACCGTCTCGTCGCGGTCGCGGCGATCGCGATAGTAATCGCGGTCATAGTCGCGATAGTAACGATCGCGACCCACCGCGCCTACGGTGACACCGCCCGGCCCCACGCCCACGCCGATTTCCTGCGCACTTGCGGAGGTAACCGGAAGTGCCGTACCGATAGCCGCCGCCGCAACGGCGATAATGGCAACATGTTTGATCATGACCTGCTCCTCAGTTGCGTAACGATGAAGAAGCAATCCGGCGTCCCGGTGTTCGTTCCGGCACTTTGTGGCTAAATCACGCGATAAACCGCGATCGCAAAGGAACCAAATGCGTGCTCGTTGCGCGGAGACAACTATTCGGCAGGCGTGATGGCATTGGTCGGCGTCGGCCGATCGGTGATCTGTTGGCCGAACAGGCTGCCGACCAGCTCCACCATCACCCGCGCGGTGCGGCCGCGCTCGTCGAGGAAGGGATTGAGTTCGACCACATCGAGCGAGCACAGCAGACCGGAATCGTGGAGCAGCTCCATGATGAGATGAGCTTCGCGATAGGTCGCACCGCCCTGCACCGTAGTACCGACACCGGGTGCGGTAATCGGATCGAGGAAATCCACATCCAGCGAGACATGCAGTACGCCGTTACGAGCCTTGACGCGATCAATAACCCGGCGGATCAGCACACCGACGCCGAATTCATCGATCTGGCGCATATCGATCAGCGAGACCTTGCGTTGTCTCACCAGCTCCTTTTCAAGCTTATCGATCGAGCGGATACCGAACAGGTCGAGATGATCGGGCGTGATCGCCGCGCGCGGCTCGCTGTCGAGCAGTCCGTCGAGGCCCGGCTCGCCGCACAGGAAGGCGGCGGACATGCCGTGCATGTTGCCGGTAATGGTGGTGTGCGGCGTGTTGTAGTCGGCATGGGCATCGAGCCACAGCACGAACAGCTCACGCCCTTGCGCGTGCCAGTGGCGGGCGACACCGTTCACGGACCCCATCGACAGACTATGGTCGCCGCCGATGAAGATCGGAAGCGCGCCGGACGCGGACAGCCCATAGGCGCGTGCACTGAGCGCCTGAACATAGGCCTGGATGTCACGATAATGTTTCGCATTGTCCGGCGGCGGATCCTCGCTCACCGGCTTCGGCGGGGCGAGATTGCCGTGGTCCTCGACGACGAAGCCCAACTCTTCCAGAAGCGGTTTGAGCCCGGCCGTCCGCATCGCATCCGGCCCCATCAGCGTGCCGAGTTGCGATGCGCCAATCTCCACCGGCGCCCCGAGCAAGGCAATACGATTCGAACGAAAACGGCTCATGCATCAGCTCCTGAAACGCCACGCGCCCGTCATCGCGGCGCGGCAGGATCGTGAAAATAATCTCCGAAATGCGCGTGCCGCAGCGCAACGCAATCGAACGCCCGCCGTTATAATGCGCGTTTCATTTCATCATTTTAACCGAATGGGGCAATCGTGAGCAAAGCTGTCGAGGAAGGCCTCCCCTATCCGCTGGGCGCGCATTGGGATGGCAACGGGACCAATTTTGCACTGTTCTCGGCCAACGCTACCAGGGTCGAAGTCTGCCTGTTCGACGGCGACAAGGAAACCCGAATCGAACTGCCGGAATATACCGACGAAATCTTCCACGGCTATCTGCCCGAAGTCGGCCCGGGTCAATTCTACGGTTACCGCGTTCACGGTCCCTACGAGCCGGAGAAAGGCCACCGCTTCAATCCGAACAAGCTGCTGCTCGATCCCTACGCGCGTGCCCATGCGGGCACGCTGACATGGGACCCCGCCGTGTTCGGATACAAGATGGAGACCGGTAACGATCTCACTTTCGACGAGCGTGACTCCGCGCCCTTCATGCCGAAATGCGTGGTGGTCGATCGCGATTTCGACTGGACCGGTGAAGCTGGCCGCCAGCCTGTGCCATGGGATCGCACCATCGTCTACGAGACGCATGTGAAGGGCTTCACCAAACTTAACCCGAACGTGCCGGAGACGCTGCGTGGAACCTATGCCGGATTCGGCAGCAAGGCCGTCGTCGATTATCTCTGCGATCTCGGCATCACCTCGGTCGAGCTTCTGCCGGTCCACACCTTCATCAACGACGACTATCTGCTGAAAAAGAAGCTGGTCAACTACTGGGGTTACAACACCATCGGCTTCTTCGCGCCAGATCCGCGTTACGCCGCGGATGTGCCGAATTCGTTGCGCGAATTCAAGGAAATGGTGGCGGCGCTGCATGCCGGCGGCCTCGAGGTGATCCTCGACGTGGTCTATAACCACACTGCCGAAGGCAATGAGCTCGGCCCGACACTCTCCTTCAAGGGGATCGACAATGCCAGCTATTACCGGCTGATGCCGGACAAACCGCGCTACTACATCAACGACACCGGCACGGGTAACACCGTCAATCTCTCCCATGCGAATGTCATTCGCATGGTGACGGACAGCCTGCGATACTGGGTCCGCGAGATGCATATCGACGGTTTCCGCTTCGATCTCGGCACCATTCTCGCTCGTGAAGTCTATGGCTTCACCGAACAGAGCGGTTTCTTGAAAGCGGTCAATCAGGATCCGCTGCTCACCACCGTCAAGCTGATCGCGGAGCCGTGGGATATCGGCCCCGGCGGCTATCAGGTCGGCGGCTTCCCGCCCGGCTGGGCGGAATGGAATGACAAGTTTCGCGACACGATCCGGGATTTCTGGCGCGGAGAGGCGCCGGTTTCAGCGCTCGCACCACGGCTCTCGGCATCGGCCGACCTGTTCAACCATCAGGGCCGCCGCGCCTGGGCCAGCGTCAATTTCGTCACCGCCCATGACGGCTTCACGCTGAACGACTGCGTCAGCTACAACGAGAAGCACAACGAAGCCAATGGCGAGAACAACAAGGACGGTCAGTCGGATAACCGCTCGTGGAATTGCGGAGCGGAAGGGCCGACCGACAACAAGGACATCGTCGCGCTGCGTGAGCGCCAGAAGCGCAACATGCTCGCAACACTGCTCTTCGCGCAGGGCACGCCGATGCTGCTTGGCGGCGACGAATTCGGCCGCACGCAGAAGGGCAATAACAACGCCTATTGCCAGGACAACGAGATTTCCTGGTTCGACTGGACATGGACCGAGGACGGCAAAGACCTGCACGCTTTCACCAAGCGCCTGATCGGCCTACTCGGCGATTGCTCGGTGCTGCGCCGTTCGCGTTTCCTGACCGGCGAGCACGATCCGCATCTCGACGTTTGCGACGTCACCTGGATCAATGCCAATGGCGGGCCGATGCAGCAAGAGCATTGGGAAGACGGCAATGTGAAATGCTTCGGCATGCTGCTCGACGGCCGCGCACAGAAGACCGGCATCCGCAAGCAGGCGGACGACCAGACCATGCTGCTCATTCTCAACGGCTTCGAGGGGCTGGTGGATTTCACCATGCCGGAAGCTTTTGGCGGCAAGGGCTGGGAACTTCTGGTCGACACCAACATCCCTGATGCGCCGGGCGGCCAGACTTTCCCGTTCGGCAACATGTATCAGGTCACGGGACGCTCGTTACTGCTGATGTCGCTGCAGAAGTGATTACGCGCGCGATGGACTGAGCTTCCACGCCAGCGCGACAATGCCGACCGTGAGCAAGCCGGAGATGGCCCCCGCAATCGGCACAAGCAGCGTGAGCACCGCCGTGGCCGCCCAGCCGATCGACGAGAATGCCTCGGCGAAGGTGGCAATGCGCGACGATGTCTGCCTTCGCCGGAACTGGCTTCGCTTCGCCTGCACACGAAACCATAGCTGGATCGACGTCGCCGATGCCGCAGCGACGACTGTCGCAAGAGCGGCAACGAGCGCCATATGCCAAGAGACCAGCGCAAGCGCCGCAATCAGCGGCGTGAAGATCGCGGCAATGCAGATCAGCACAACCTCGATCTTGGCGCCCAGCAGTTTCGCCGCCGGCAGCGGCGCGGTGGCGACCAGATCGGCAGCGTCCTCGCCGGAAATCGTCAGCCAGGCAAGGCCGCCGGCAAGCTGTCCGGCCGCCATGACGATCACCGGCACCAGAACGACGAAAGCGCCGGCGCCCTCTCCGAAGCTCCGCCACAACATCAGGGCCGGAGGCAACAGATAGAGCAGCTGCATCAGGGTTTGCGACATCAGCCAGGGATCCCGCCACAGCAGCTTGAATTCCTTGCGGCGTAACGCATGTCGGCGCGACATCGTACGGAACGGACGCAAAGCTCCCCTGTTTCGCGACGCCAGCTGCGGCGACGCGCTCGCGACGTAGCGGCTGAAGTGCGGCGAGAACAACGCCATGGTTACCCCGAGCAGAAGCAGCCCCGAGGCCAGCAACGGCAGCAGGAGGGCGACATCCCCGAGCATCGCTCGCGCCGGCCACCAGACCACACTTCCCGCATCCGGCGCGATGGCTGCCGCCGCGTCCGATGTCAGCACGGCGAAACGTGACAACGTGCCATAGGACAGGATCGCCGCCACTTGCAGCGCGATGACGAAACCGGCGCCGGTGACGGCCGAGATGATTTGCGCGACCATGCGCGTGCGCGACGGACCGCAGAGTTCGAACAGCCCCACGGCAACAGCAATCGCGACAGCCGAGGCCGACAGGCCCATGGTGACGACGACGCCATATGCAGCAAACCATCGCGCGCCGCCGCCGATCACCAGGACGTTGATGAACGGCGTCGCCAGCATTATCGCCATGACGGTGACTGACAGCGCAATGGCCGCGATCCGCACGGAAAATACATTGGTGAGCGGCGCCGGAGACGACACGATAAGATCGAGATCTGCGCGCGCATAGAACACACGGGTCACCGACTCGATGGCCTGTGACAGGATCAACGCCCAGGCCAGAAAGACGCTCGCCGTGATGACGATGGCACTTTGCTGATCCAGCGGTGTCTGCACATCGGCGAAGCGGCCTACCACCCCATAGGCTGGCAGGTGCAGGAAGATCGCGAGAACGATCAGCCAGAACGCCATACTGCGTGTCCGACGCCGGCGGCCGCCTGTCAGCATGCTCACCGTCTCGCGCCAGCCGAGCCGAAGCTCATGCCGTGCGAACCATAGGGCGCTGACCGCCGCGCTCATGCAGCAGCCGGAGCGTTTTCAACCAGCGCGACGAACATCTCTTCGAGACTGGTGTCGCTTTGTCCCACCTGCTGGCGTAATTCGGTGAGCGTGCCTTCTGCGATCAACCGCCCCGCCGCAATCACACCGATACGATCCGCCATACGCTCGGCGACCTCAAGAATGTGCGTCGTCATGATGACGGTGCAACCGCTACGCACGCGTGCTTGAAGCAGGCCCTTGACATGTCGTGCGGAGACCGCATCGAGGCCAGTGAGCGGTTCGTCGAGGATGATGAGTCTGGGATCGTGCACCAGCGCCCCGGCCAGCGCCACCTTCTGGCGCATACCCTTGGAAAATCCTTCGCAGCGCTCGTGCATATGCGCGGCGAGACCGAGCGAGGTTAGTAGCTCATGTGCCGCAGCGTCCGCCGAGGCGGCATCGCAGCCCCACAGGCCGGCGATGAATTCGAGGTATTCAAGTGGTGTCAGTTTGTCATAGATCATCGGCTCGTCAGAGACCCATGCCGTGATCTGCTTGGCGGCGACGGGATTCTTCAGCGCGTCGATCGTGGAGATCCGGATCGCGCCGGCATCGGGCGGCAACAATCCAGCGACCATGCGCAATGTCGTCGTCTTCCCGGCGCCATTGGCACCGAGCAACGCATAGAGCTCGCCAGCATAGACCGTGAGATCGAGCGCATCGACCGCGAGCCGATCGAAACGTTTCGTTAACCCTCGCAGTTCGAGAGCTGTCGTCCGCGCGATCATCGTCTGGCTCCAAGCGTTGACGTAACCAGCATGCAACGCAGACGTTTCGCCGCGGTGAATGCGATCGCCAGAACTGCGACCCGAGCGAACTTGTTTGCGTAGTTATGTACCGATCAAAACAAATCGATTCATCATGCCAAACGGTTGTTCATCGGTGTCTCTTCACAATCGAAATACAATTACCTAAAACACAATCTAAACAACGCAACCTCGAATAGATTCAATCCTGATTGGATCCGGAGCGTGATGATGACACGGCACGCCGTCCTGAAAATGCCGACCATTTCCGATTTCGACGCGTCTAGCTTCCTCTCGACGCCGGGCGCCGGCAAGACCATCGTCGATCATCGCAAGAATCAGACCATCTTCGGACAAGGCGATAATGCCAATACCGTGTTCTTCATCCTGCAGGGGCGGATCAAACTCACGGTCATTTCCGAACAGGGCAAGGAAGCTGTGGTCGGCCTGCTCGAGCCCGGTCAGTTCTTCGGCGAGTGCTGCCTGAACGGCATTCCGATGCGGACGTCGACGGCGACCGCGATGGAAGACAGCACCATCACAGTGATCAACAAGGCAACGATGCTGGCAACCTTGCGCGACGAACCGGCCATGGCCGAATTCTTCATGGCTTACCTTTTGGCGCGCAACAGCCGCATCGAGGAAGACCTCGTCGATCAACTTTTCAACTCGAGCGAAAAGCGTCTTGCGCGATTGTTGTTGATTCTCGCTCGCTTTGGCGAGCACGGAAGTCGGCCCATCGACATCGATATCAGTCAAGAAACGCTCGCCGAAATGATCGGCACCACGCGTTCGCGCGTCAGCTACTTCATGAACAAGTTCCGGCGCCTTGGCTTCATCAGCTATGATGCCAAAATTCAGGTGCATGAATCGCTGCTCGATGCGATGTCCAGCGACAATGTTTTGGCCCAGCAGGCTACCTAGAGACCCGCATCCCAGCTCGGGGTGCCGCTGAAGCGTGCGACGAGAAAATCGATAAACAACCGCACTTTCACCGCAAGGTGACGCGTCGGCGGATAGATCGCATAAAGCGTCAGTGGCGGCGCCTTGTATCCTTTGAGAATCCGCTTCAACGAACCTTCACGCAGGGCATCGCCCGCGATGAACGTCGGCAACAGCGCAATGCCCCTGCTTCTCACTGCGGCATCGCGCAACACCTCGGCATTGTTGACGCATAGCGACCAGCTCGGCTGAATCCAGTGATCACCATCCTTGCCGGTGAATTTCCACTGGTTGCCGGTGAGCAGAAAGCCGTAGGTGAGCAAGACGTGCCGGCGCAGCTCCTCGGGAACCTTGGGCGTGCCGTGCTTCTGTAGATAGTCCGGCGAAGCGCAGACCGCGCGATCGATGGCGACGATTTTCCGTGCAATCAGGCTCGACGATTCCAGATCGGCGATGCGCAGGGTAACGTCGAAGCCACCCTGCATCGGATCGACCTGATCGTCCGACAGCACAAGCTGAATTTGTAGCTCCGGGCACGCCCCCATGAAGTCCGCAACCGCGGGTCCGAGCTGGAGCGTGCCGAACGACATCGGCGCGTTGACTCGCAGCAGCCCGCGCGGCGACGACTGCGCCTGCGCCACCGCCTGATCTGCAGCATCGAGATCGGCGAGAATGGTCAGCGTGCGCTCGAAATAGGCCTGGCCGCTCTCGGTCGGACTGGCGTGGCGCGTGGTGCGGTTCAGCAACTGAACGCCAAGGCTCTCCTCAAGCTCGCCGACATATTTCGAGATGGCCGACCGCGACAAACGCAACTGCCGCCCCGCTTCCGAGAAGCTTCCGAGTTCGACCACCTTCACGAAGGCGCGCAGGCTGTCGAGTTTATCCATGTGTTATTTCCCAATTGTCCTCAAATCATAGACAGTTATGTCACAAGAAGCCAGATTGTCTTTGAAATGGAACGCCCCAATTATCCCCGCAACGGAGGACGAACGCCCTCCCACACCGGAGACAAAACCATGTCAGGAATCCATCACGTCACCGCCATCGCCGGGCCCGCACTGCGCAATTTCGACTTCTATACGCGCGCCCTAGGCCTGCGCTTCGTCAAGAAGACCGTTAATTTCGACGATCCCGGCACCTATCACTTCTATTACGGCGACGAGACCGGCCGGCCGGGCACGATCCTGACGTTCTTCCCGTGGGAGCATGCCGCGCCCGGTCGCGGCGGTGTCGGCCAGACCCAACAGACCGCGTTCCGCGTGCCGGCCAGTTCACTTGGTTACTGGACGCATCGCTTCATCGAACAGGGCATCGCCCATGAGGCGCTCGAAAAGCGTTTTGGTGAGAGCGTGCTGCCTTTCGCCGATCCGGACGGCATGAGCCTCGCGCTCGTCGGCGTAGCCGATGCGGCGAGCGAAGCCGGCTGGAGCAATGGCGACATCCCGGCAGAACATGCGATCCGCGGCTTCCATGGCGTGACGCTACTGCTGGAGAAAGCCGAGAAGACGAGCGCAATCCTCACCGACGTGTTCGGCTTCAAGGAAGTCGCCCGCGAAGGCTCGATCATCCGCCTCGCCGGCGATGCGCGCGAAGGCGCTGTGGTCGATATCTATGAGGCTGGCGGTTTCCTGCCGGGGCGGCAGGGCCGCGGTTCGGTGCATCATGTCGCCTTCCGCGCAAAGGATGACGCCGAGCAAGCCGAGATGAGCCGCAAGCTCGTCGAAGTCCACGGCCAGCACGTGACGGAGCAAAAGGACCGCAACTACTTCCGCTCGGTCTATTTCCGCGAGCCCGGCGGCGTGCTGTTCGAGATCGCCACCGATGTTCCCGGCTTTGCCGTGGACGAGCCCGTCGAGTCCCTCGGCGAACACCTGAAGCTGCCGGCTTTTCTGGAAAAGCATCGCGGCGACATCGAGCGCGTGTTGCCGCCGCTCACAACGAACGAGGTGACGGCATGACCGATCTGTCTCACATCCATCGCTTTGTGCCGGGCAACCGGCACGAAGCCACACCGCTCCTGCTGCTGCATGGGACGGGCGGCGACGAGAACGATCTCCTTCCGCTAGGTCAGGCTGTCGCACCGGGCGCGTCGCTGCTATCACCGCGCGGCCAGGTTTTGGAGCACGGCATGCCACGCTTCTTCCGCCGGTTGGCGGAAGGTGTGTTCGACGAGGACGACGTGCGTGGCCGCGCCGATGAACTGGCAGATTTCGTCAACGATGCTCGCAAGCGTTACGGCCTGCCTGCGCCCATTGCGCTCGGCTATTCCAATGGCGCGAACATCGCTGCGGCCATGTTGCTGCTGCGACCGGAGATTCTGGCTGGTGCGATCCTGCTTCGTGCGATGGTGCCGCTGAGCAGTCCGCCTGCGGTCAACCTTGCAGGCAAGCAGGTGCTGATCGTCTCGGGGAAATTCGATCCGATCATTCCCGCCAGCAACGCGCAGCGACTGGCAGCCACGTTAGCAGACGCCGGTGCTGATGTGCTGCATCGTATTCTGCCAATCGGACACCAGTTGTCGCAGGCGGATCTGACTGTGGCGCAGGAGTGGTTGCGGAGCACGAACCGTGCAAGAGACACAGCTGCCTAACCTCTCCACGATGCGGGGAGAGGTTAAATAAGACTACAAGTTCGCCGAGCCGAAAATCTCCCGATACCAGTCAGCGATCAGCTTCGGATTGATACGGCCATCCACGATGAAGACGCCCTGCGCCCCCTGCGCGACCCAGCTTTTCACCGCATCGAGGTCAGCCAGCGTCTTCACCACACACCCGTCAGCCCCATAGCCTCGTGCGATTGCTGCGAAATCGGTGACGGGGAACTGCGCCATCGCCGCCGAATAACCTTCCGGCACGAAGTGATGCACCTCGGCGCTATAGGCACTGTCGTTGTAAACGAAGATACAGAGGCGTCTCTTCAGTCGCACCGCCGTTTCCAGCTCCGCAATCGACATCAGGAAGCCACCATCACCGACTGCAAGCACTGTCAGCCGCTCCGGCTGCGTCACCGCGGCGCCGATGGCGCCGGCGAGACCGAGACCAATGGATTGAAACGCGATGGGGATGCACCAGCCGCGATGATCCGGCACCGACAGATAGCGCGCCACCCAGCCGACGAAATGGCCACCGTCGACGACGACCGTGCGATCGTTCGGCAGCACATCATCCATCGCCTTGCTCAGCGTGCGCGGATCGATGTGCTCTTGCGTACTGGTGTCGTCGTAAGGTGCATTGCGATTGCTCTTGCCGTCGATGATCGCGGAAATCTCCGGCGTGCGCCAGCCAATACCTGAAACATCTTCCGCGGCCAGTGCCTCGAGCAGCGCCGTCGCCACCTGCGATGCATCGCCTTCGAGCTCGAGATCGACCGGACGATGCTTGCCGATGCGCCCTTTCTCCACATCGATCTGCACCAGTTGAGCGTGATCGTCGATCAATCGCCCCTTCTTGGTCGTCCACATATTCAGCGACATGCCGAAAGCGAGGATCACATCACTCTGTGCGATCAGTTCAGCCGCAGCAGGAGACGAGAAGCCGCCTGCGATGCCGAGATTCCATGGATGACCGGAGAACATGCCATGCGCCTGAACCGATGTCGCGAGTAGCGCACCGAGCTTGTCGCCCAGCTCGACCAACAACGGCTGCGCATCAGCCACCACCGCACCATGACCGGCGAGGATCAAAGGCCGGCGCGATGAGCGGATGGTGGCAACAAGTTCCGCAAGTTTATCCGAATTCAGCGAACGGCGCGGCATCAGCGGCGGATGCCGCTTTCCCATGGTCGCCATCACCGGCATCTCCTGCACATCGATGGGCAGGCTGAGCACCACCGGTTTGCGCTCCCTAATCGCGCGTGCGGCGGCGTTCCAGGTTTCGAGATAGGCGGTTTGCGGATCGGCAATCTGCCGCCATTCGCCTCCGACAGCACGCACAAGTTCGGACTGATTGAAGGCAAAAGCCGATTGTCTGTCTCCGGTAACGACATCGCCGGCGAGCACAAGCAGCGGCGTGTCGCTCTTGGCGGCTTCGCCGATTCCCGTAATTGCGTTGGTGAGACCAGGGCCAGCCGTGAAGCTCACCACGACGAGCTCGCGCGTCAGCCGTGCCGCGACATCGGCCATGCTCATCGCGCCGCCTTCATGGCGTGCGGCGATGAATTCGACGCCCAGATCGGTAAGCGCCAGCGTCACTTTGAAATTGGCACCGCCCACGAGACCGAAACAGCGTTTGGCACCGATATCGGCGATCGCGCGCGCGACAATGCGCCAGACTGGACTTGAATCAGGAGCGTTTGCAATCCGAACCGGGACAGATTTCGCGACGGATGAAGATGTCATGCGGTCACTCTGCTGGAGGCAACGATGGTCGCAGCATTCATTCAAGGATCGGGCCAAAAGTTTAGGCCTAAAGGAATTTAGCAAACTCCGCGCGATCGTGTCATCAGACGATCGTGAGACGACAAAAAACCGCCCTCGCCTGTCACGGCGATGACGGTTTGCGATGCAACAGCCGAGGATAAGGGCAGATCAGGCGCGGCCAAGTGCCGTCATGCTGAGCAGATCATCGATGCGGCGCGGTACGGCTGCATCTTCGAGCGAGGCGCGCAGGGCCTCGATATCCATTCCTGGCTGCGGCCGCCAGCCGCAGGGGCAGCCGCCATCACGATGGGCCGCGGCGACCTCGCGATAGGTCTGCCCGAGCGCGGAGGCCAGCAGCTTCATCACCACGTCGGGTGGCAGGCGCGAACTGTCCAGCACACGGCAGAACGTCGTCATGATCGTCTGGTTGAGATAGGCCTGAGCCGAATTTTCGTCGGTGATATCGGAGGCTTTGACCGGCTGTGGCAGCATGAGCTTTTCCTTTGCACCCCGTGCCTATCTAAGCTGCGAGGTAGCGTCGCTCAACTGCTTTCCAGACCGATGCGCTTAGAAGCCCTGTAGCTTTGAATGGCTCGAAATACGTAGGGCGCATGAGCGAAGCGCACTTCGCCGTCCTTCGCCACATACGTCGGCCGGAGGACTAAGCCTTCGAGTCATCCGCCATCCGATATCCCCAAGTGTAGTTGCGTTATTCAGCGGCCTGCACGGCAACACCATCGGCCTCACGGTGTAGCGCTTCGATACATGCGACTTCATTCTTCGAGCCCATGATCAACGGAATGCGCTGATGGATTGCCGTGGGCGCCACATCAAGAATGCGCTGACGACCAGTCGTGGCTGCACCACCGGCCTGCTCCACGATGAAGGCCATCGGGTGCGCTTCATAGACGAGACGCAGCCGACCGTCGCCATACCCCTTGCGCGCATCACCCGGATACAGAAACACGCCGCCGCGCACGAGGATGCGGTAGACCTCAGCGACCAGAGCCGCGATCCAGCGCATGTTGTAGTTCTTGTCCTTCACGCCTTCCTTGCCGGCAAGGCACTGATCGACGAAAGCGCGCACCGGCGCTTCCCAGTGACGATGGTTCGAGGCGTTAATGGCATATTCTGCGCAATCGGCTGCGATCTGAACATTCGCGCGGATGCGCTTGTAGCTGCGTGTATCGCGATCGAGCGTGAAGATATGAACGCCGTCGCCAAGCGTCAGCACAAGCGATGTCTGCGGGCCGTAAACCACGAAGCCGGCAGCGATCTGCGCACTCCCCGGTTGAGTGAACGGTGTCACGCCGGCAACGCGCGGCATGATCGAGAAGATCGTGCCGACCGTCATATTGGTCTCGATATTCGAGGAACCATCGAGCGGATCATAGGCGATGTCGATGAGGCCGCCGTCGCGCACATCCGCCGTCTCCGCTTCCTCGGAAGCCAGCGCGCCCCATGCAACGTCCTTCAGCGCAGCGCGGATCATATCGTCGGCCCGGACGTCGAGATCCTTCTGCACGTCGCCATCGGCGTTCTCGCTGCCCTGCGCGGCGCCGGTGATGCCCGCCAGCGCGCCGCGACCGATCAGATCCGAAATCGCGATGGACGCCCCCGCGATAGCATCGACCGCAGCCGCGACTGCGTGGCGGAGAGGGTCGGTGCCGGCGAAATTGGCAGAATGGCGAAATAGGTCGATCGGCGCGGTCATTGCGTCTCCGGAAGGCAGGTTACGCCGGCGGTTCTGACACGCCCGGCGACCGCCCGACAAGGCTGGAACCGTTCTAACCCACGGAAACTTGTGACATTTCCCGCGGCTGGTATGGTGCGACCACCTTCTGCCCATGCCCATCCCGGAGACTTCGATGACGACGCCCCCGCCCACTTCGCCAGCCAGCGTCGTGACCGACCTCTACCGCGCGACCAAGACCCTGCACACCGAGGCCGAGCGCTCGGGCATTATCCGCGACATGCTGCGCGGCGAGGCCAGCCGCGACGGCTACATCCTGCTGCAGCGCAATCTGCTGCCGGCCTATCAGGCGCTCGAAGCCGGGCTCGCGTCGCATCGCGACACGCCGCTGCTGGGGGCGCTGGCGGCCTATCGGCTCGACCGCGCCGCCGCGCTGGAGGCCGATCTCGACGCGCTGTGCGGCGGCGACGTCTCGCAGGTGCCGGTGCTGCCCGAAGGCAATGCCTATGCGCAGCGGATCGCGGAGGCCGCGACAGGCGATGGCGAACGGCTGATCGCCCATGCCTATACGCGCTATCTCGGCGACCTCTCCGGCGGCCAGATCCTCAAGAAGCTGCTCGCCAAGAAACCGGGCCTCGCGCCGAACGAGCTCACCTTCTACGATTTCCCGGCCTATGCCGACCTCGCCGCGCTGAAGAGCGACTATCGCAACGCGCTCGATGACGCCGGCAAGCGCGCGGCGCAGCCGCAGGCGATCGTCGATGAGGGCTCGGTGGCGTTCCAGCTCAACACCGATATTTCCTGGGCGGTGCAGGCGGCGATGGAAGGTGTGAAGGTCGGGTGAGCTTCTTCCTGAACCTCGCCCCGCAAGCGGCGGGGCTATCGCGTATAGCGAAGCACGGATGGGGACAGTGCTTGGCCTGCATGGTTCGAGACGCCCGCTTCGCGGGCTCCTCACCATGAGGGTCTTCTACAGAGCCATCCTCAGCCCTCATCCCAGCCTGAACGCAATTGCGTTCAGGCGAGAGCAGCGGCCTTCTTAGGCAGCGTCTCGAAGGATGGCCGCAGGCTGCTTCGGCAATCATATGCGATAGCCCTCCCCGCAAGCGGGGAGAAGGAAATCACGTCCAGCTCACCAGCGGCGGCATCGAGCTTAAAATCGTCTCGGTGTTGCCGCCGGTCTGCAGGCCGAACATCGTGCCTTTGTCGTAGAGCAGATTGAACTCGACATAGAGACCGCGCGTTTCGAGCTGTTGCGCGCGCTCCTCCTCGGTCCAGGCCTCCTGCATGCGGGTCCGCACGATGCGCGGATAGACGCCGAGGAAGGCTTCGCCGACATCGCGCGTGAAGGCAAAATCCTTTTCGAAGTCATGGCTGAGCTGATCGTAGAAAATGCCGCCGACGCCGCGCGCGACGCCGCGATGCGGCAGGAAGAAGTAATCGTCGGCCCAGGCCTTGAACTTTGCGTAGTAGCCGGGATCGTGCGCATCGCAGGCGGCGCGCATGGCGGCGTGAAAGGTGATCGTGTCCGGCGCGTCGTCACGGCGCTGCGCGGGCAGCATCGGCGTGAGATCGGCACCGCCGCCGAACCAGCCCACCGATGTGGCGAGGAAGCGCGTGTTCATATGCACCGTGGGCACGCGCGGCGAGCGCGGATGCATGATCAGGCTGATGCTGGTGGAAACGTAATCGAGCTGGCTGCCCCCGCCCGGCATCGCGCGCGCCATCTCCGGCGACAGTTTTCCATTCGCCGATGAGGTGTGGATGCCGATCTTCTCGAACAGCCGGCCGCCGGAGAGAAAGCCGCCGACCCCGCCGCCGCTGCCGGTCTTGCGCGTCCAGGGCCGGTAATCGAACCGTGCCGGGCTGCCCGGAAACAACGCCGCCGGCGCCTCGCGCTCCAGCGTCTCGATCTCGGCGCAGATGCGGTCGCGCAGGGATTCGAACCAGACCTTCGCGCGGGCGCGCTGCTGTTCGATGGCGGGTGAAATCTCTGATGTCATTGGCGTCCTGAGACGAGGGATCGTGTTGCTCATGGGCGTTATATGCGGCTTTCCAGGCGATGACACCTTGCGATGGATCAAGAATGCGCGCGGCCCGGTGGTCCGCGCCTCGCCAAGCCGGATGCGAGCGTGTATCAGGGGCCGCAGATCCCTCACCCGGCCAGTTGCGGAACACGATTTTGACCTCGTCTGACAAGGCACTGCCAGCAAAGCCCTTTCTCGATGTCCTGCGCGGCCAGCGCCAGAGCTCACCGCCGCTGTGGATGATGCGGCAGGCCGGGCGCTATCTGCCGGAATACCGCAAGGTGCGCGAACAGGCCGGCGGCTTCCTCGATCTCTGCTTCAATCCGGACTTCGCGACCGAGGTGACGCTGCAGCCGATCCGCCGCTTCGGCTTCGACGCCGCGATCATCTTTTCGGACATTCTGGTGATCCCCTATGCGCTCGGCCGCAGCGTGCGCTTCGAGGCCGGCGAAGGGCCGCGGCTCGATCCGCTCGACACGCCCGATCAGGTGGCGACACTGGCGCGCGCGGCGGATTTCACAAAGCTCGAACCGGTGTTCGAGGCGCTGCGCCGCGTGCGCGCCGCCCTCGATCCCCAGGTGACACTGATCGGCTTCTGCGGCGCCCCGTGGACGGTGGCGACCTATATGGTCGCCGGGCGCGGCACGCCCGATCAGGGCCCGGCGCGGATGATGGCCTATCGGCATCCCGACGCCTTCGCCGCGATCATCGACGTGATCGTGGAGAATTCGATCCAGTATCTCTTGCGCCAGCTGGAGGCCGGCGCCGAGGTGCTGCAGATTTTCGATACCTGGGCCGGCGTGCTGCCTGCGGCGGAATTCCAGCGCTGGTCGGTGGAGCCGACCAGGCGCATCGTCGCCGGTATCAGAGCAAAGGTGCCAGATGCAAAAATCATCGGCTTTCCGCGCGGCGCCGGCGCGCTGCTGCCGTCCTATGTGGAGGCCACGTCCGTCGATGCCGTGAGCATCGACTGGGCCGCCGAGCCCGGCTTCGTGCGCGAGCGCGTGCAGAGCCGCGTCGCCGTGCAGGGCAATCTCGATCCGCTGGTGCTGATCGCCGGCGGCGCCGCGCTCGACCGCGCGGTGGACGACGTGCTGGCGAACTACGCCGGCGGACGTTTCATCTTCAATCTCGGCCATGGCATCCAGCCGGAAACGCCGGTGGCCCATGTGGAGCAGATGGTGAAGCGCGTGCGGGATTGGCGAGGGTAAGCACCCGCCACAGTGTCCCCTCCTCTGACGAGCGCAGTGAAGACGGGAGAGGGAGCATATCTGGCGGCGCGTCGCTTCCCATGCGCATGGCAAACAGCCCCTGCCCTTCACCCCTGCCCCTGGCTTAAGTGTGGACTTTTAACTGCATTTTTAACGGCATCCCATAAGGCACCAAGGCGCCGACATCGCCGGAGATTGTTTCGAGAGCCACCAAAAGGGTTAGTCTTCCTGCCGGCAAGTGCGGACATCTCGGCACACGTCGGTTCCCGATCCGGCACAGGCGAACAGAGGAGTAACCGATGATCACGCAGGCTTCCCTCATCGGTTCTGTTGTCGGCGCGATCGTCGTGAGCGAGATCTTGGCTCCCGGTCCACTTGGCGCACTGCGCGGCACACTCACGCGTGTCGCTGAAGCATCTGCTCCCGTCGTGCTGATCCTTCCTGGTTCCGGCCCGACCGATCGCGACGGCAACAACCCTTTCGGCATCCAGGCTGCCACATATCGCCACCTGTCCGACGATCTCGCTGCCGAAGGCGTGACATCGATCAGGATCGACAAGCGCGGCATGTTTGGCAGCGCAAGCGCTGTCAAGGATGCCAACGCCGTCACGATCGAAGACTACGTCGACGACGTACGCTCATGGGTCGATGTCGCGCAGCGTGAAACGGGCGCTAAATGTGTCTGGCTTCTCGGTCACAGCGAGGGCGGCCTCGTCGCTTTGGCAGCTTCAGACCGGGTCCCTGACATCTGTGGACTGGTGTTGGTGGCTACAGCGGGACGTAACATGGGAGAGGTGCTGAAAGATCAATTGAGATCCAACCCGGCAAATGCCGAGTTGCTGCCGCGAGCAATGACGGCGATCGACGAGTTGAGCGCAGGACGTCGGGTTGCGGCCGAACATATGCCGCCGGCTCTTGCCGCGCTGCTTCCAGAACAAGTTCAGGGGTTCCTGATCAGCGCTTTTCGACTGGACCCTCGGCAACTCGTCGCAGCCGTGAAGAAGCCCGTCCTCATTCTGCAAGGGCGTCGGGACATACAGGTTGGCGTCAAAGATGCACAGGCACTCCATGATGCAAATGCTTCCTCGCATCTGGTTCTGCTGTCCGATACGAACCACGTTCTGAAGCAGGTAGATACAGACGACGTGAGCGCGAACCTCATGACCTATGCCAACGCCACACTGCCTCTTGCCCCCTACGTCGCGCGGGCTATCGCATCGTTTGTGAAGACGTCGCCGAACCAAGCGCAGTAAGGCGCGCACGACTTGCCGTACATATCTCCATTTCGTCGCGACTTGCGCTGAAGGGAAGACGCCCGCGATATGTGCGTATGGGCGATCGCCAGCCATGCTCGGACGAACGACAGACCAAAAGATCTGGAACCGCAGGTCTTGCGATTCCACATTCAAGCTGAGGGCTGGGCCCTTCACCCATGCGATCCCGTTCTCGCGGCGCTTGCGCGTCCGAGGTGTGAGCAGGTCTCCCCTCGAAGACATGAGGGGCGGCGGCACGCCGCCAGGCGCGAGGGGTGGGACTGACGCTGCTCCTGCCTGCCGGATCGCCGGCAAACCTGAGCCGCGCAACGCCTGACGGCGTGCCACCGCGACGATTTTTGGCCGAGGGACCGTGCTTCCGGGTACTGGGCACGGGACACATCGCCCGTCATCCGGCCGGCTTTCGCCTGCCTTCACCCGCACCCGTCCAGCCGCAAGCGGCAGAGCCCCGTAGTGGGCCCGGACGGTGACCCCGGGCCTCCCGAGTGCGAAGGGTACGTCTCCCTTCGCCCGCAGGCGCCGCATCCTGTCCCGCTCAAAGACGCCTCATGAGAGCGCCCCTCGCGAACAAGACAAAAGGGGATATGGCGCAGGATGGGAATTTTGTCAAGAACAAAACAGGAACTATGTACACGCGGACGGCGTGCAAGGGAGCGTCGGGCACGGCGCTGTTGATGACATGGATGCCCTGCACGCAATGTCTTTGACTCCCTGCGCGGCTGCGTCCACAAGCCGCGCATGGCCAAGAAACCCGGTACCAATCCCAAAGGCGAATTCGCCTTTTTCAACGTCACTTATGTGGACGGCTCGCAGCGCTCCAACCGCCGCGTCCCCGCCGACCTCCTCGGCGGCCTCGACGGCGACGCCCCGGCCAAGGAAGCCATCGCCGAGCAGGACCGCGAGATCGCCGAAAAGAGCGGCAAACCGCCGCTGGAGATTGCTAGCGTGGAGCGGGTTGGGGCGAAGAAGAAATAGAAGCTTAAGCTAATCTGATGAGAATGCCCATTGATAGGGCAATTCGCCGCGTGCGATTTTACAACTTTCAGATACAATAGTTCGTTCTTGCGAGTCGAACGAGAATGGACGCGATTACTCCAAATGACATCGAAGGTTTCGTCGCAGCCTTACGACGAGACTACGATAAGCTCTCGATACGTATTAGAGAGCTAATGCATTCAGTCACGTGCGATTGCGAAGAGATAACGCTACACCTGCATTTTCCAGCGATTGCACAAGGGAGAGCAACAATTTGGGAGGCGGTGAACGTTCTCCTAGACTACCTCACACCTTTCGCTCTCCATAGAAGCCAGATTCAAGAGGTTTTGGACCAGTATGGCAAAATCTCAGCCGAACAGTACCGCATAGAATGCGAAAGATTACAGCGGGAAGCATGCAGCACCTTTATACAAGCTCAGAGAGCGGCGAATAAAAACGGCGAAGCTGGCGAGCTTTTACTATTCATACTGACCGAGTGGATACTGAAGGCACCTCAACTACTCGCCAAGCTACCGCTAAAAACCAACAGAAACGTCCCTATTTTTGGAAGCGATGGAATCCACGTCGGCTTTTGGCGAGAGAAGAACGTGCTTTGCACTTACTGGGGCGAAGCAAAACTTCATGCGGATCTTGGAAAAGCAATCAACTCCGCCATAGATTCCATCAAGAACTCTCTAAGGCCACAGAGTTCCGAATTCGAGCTAGCACTCGTTCGTCGCAACCTTGATACAACCGGACTAGACAAACAGGCAAAGGCCGCTCTGCTAAGCTTTCTTAATCCCCTGAATAACGAAAACTACAATTCGCGAATTGATATAACGACGTGCCTTATCTCTTTTGATTTCGATGCTTACAGCAAGTTAAATAGCGAGAACGGCGAAAATCACTTCAGATCACTAGCCTTGCAACATTTGCAGAAGCTCGCCCCGAAATTGTCTACCGCACTAAGCGCAGCAGGCATCAAAAATCGCCATATCGAGCTTTTTCTCTTTCCCGTTCCATCCGTGCAAGACTTCAGAGATCAGTTTCAAATGAAGATCGGCTGGAACGATGATACAAGATCTAGCTGATACGATTTGGGCAGACTCTCGGTTTCATAGACTAGCGAAAGCCATTGAAAGAAATTGGCTGTCTCAGGAATTAAAGATCGCTTCTAAAAGCTCGGTTTCAGAAGATTCAGCCGCCCGAGCAATGTCAGCATCCGCCATTTTGGCCTGCTCAGAAACCCTGGAGCATCGAATAGGAGCGCTGCGCCTCTCAACATACGTCTACGAGACCTTTGGAAGGAGTAAGCTTCCTTTCGATTCAGCTTTGAGAGTTGTATTGTCGAGACTCAAAAATTTTCCTGCTCTTGAAACCAGAGATCCAATCGCAAAAGCGCTCCCCACACTTCCTCTATCGTTGGCGCTGGAAGAGATCTCCGAAGCAAACGCTCATACAATCTTGCTTGGAAAGCAGAAACGCCTGCTCACAGGTTTCCAACGCAACCTTTGGACGAATCTGAATTCAGGGAGATCAATTGCGCTTTCGGCTCCAACCTCAGTTGGAAAATCATTCGTTCTAGAACTGTATCTAACTTCGCTTTTCGAGAATGAAATTAGAACAGTTGTTTATCTTGTGCCCAGCAGAGCTCTTATCGCGCAAGTGTCGCGAGAGCTTACAAATCTTTTCAAAGACACAGCGCATCCTCCCCCTCGCATCATCACCGTTCCGCCACGTTCCGCAGAAGAAAGCGAAAACGTAATTTATGTGATGACGCAAGAGCGGCTTCACATAACTCTACATGCCCTTAAAAAACTGCACGTCGACCTGCTCGTTATTGATGAAGCCCACTCGATCTCGGAAGGAGCACGCGGAATTCTTTTACAGACCGTGATCGATGATGTCGTACGACAAAATCAAAAAGCACAGCTATTGTTCGCCAGCCCGACCACGAGAAATTTAGACGCGTTTGGCCGAATCTTCAGCCGACCAGACATCACGCCACAATCAACTAAAGAACCAACTGTATCCCAGAATTTTGTGATTGTTGAACGCTCTGGCAAAAATCAAATTTCATTGAGGCTCATTCGCGAGACCGGCAGATCGACTACATTAGGAGAACGCGAGATAAAGCTCCCTCTCCGAAATCGTCATGAGAAGTTGGCAAACATCTCTTACTCGCTCTGCAATGGTCAAGCGAACCTCATCTACGCGAATGGCGCCGACGAAGCAGAAGACATAGCTCTGACTCTTACTAAACGCACCAGAGCACAGGAGCCGACACCAAGAAGAATTGAGCTGGCAAGAATTGCGCGAGAAACCGTTCACCCCGAATATATACTTGCGGAATGCGCCTTAAAGGGCATCGGCTTTCATTACGCCAATATCCCAACGAACCTAAGACAGGCTATCGAAGCGGCTTTTGCCGACGGCGAATTAAAGTATCTAGTTTGTACAAGCACGCTATTGCAGGGCATAAATTTGCCTGCCAAAAACATCTTTATGTTCAAGCCGACACGGGGGCAGAATGCCCCGTTAAAGTCTCCCGATTTTTGGAATTTGGCCGGTCGAGCAGGCAGACTTCGTCGAGAATTCCAAGGAAATATATTCCTCGTTGACTACGAAGACTGGGTGCAGAAGCCCATTGGAGCTTCGAAAGAGATCGACATACTATCCGCGATAGAAACGAGCATAAAACTCTCCGCTTCGTCGCTGAATGAAATTATTCGAGGAACACCAACACGCACTCGGAAGGCAAAGAAAATAGAGCTTGAAAGCGCATCTATTCGCCTTTTCGCAGACTACAAATACGGCAGGATCAACGAGACGCTATCTCGGCTCAATCTGACGCAAAGCGAGAAAAGCGAGATACTTAATAGTGTTCGTGAAGCAGAAACGCGAATTACGATTCCTATCGACATACTCAAGCGCAACCATAACATTTCGGCACACAAGCAACAAAAATTGCTTGCGCGCATCAGAGAAGATTTGGCGAAAGGCGAGATTTTAGCTCCGCTCCCGCCCAGCGACTCACAGTCTTATCGCTCCTACGCTGCAATTTTAGAAATGTGTCACAGTATCGTCTTGGACATAGACACATCCAAGGGACTACATCGCTTCCACGCAGTCCTAGCGAGGAAATGGATGCTTGGCTACTCACTACCCCGGATAATCAATGAAGGCCTGAGAAAGCAGAAGGAACAAGGTCGGAATCCCGACAAGCGCAGTTATATACGCAATATGCTTGACGTGATTGAGGATGCAATCCGCTTTCAAACCATTCGGTTGTTTGGATGTTATCGCACCTTATTGGAGCACGCCTTGTCTGAGAGTGCCATTGCTCCAAGGCCGAACATTCCCGATGTTGAGCTTTTCCTGGAGCTAGGGGCATCAACTGAAACCATGGTCAGCTTGATGTCATTGGGACTGTCTCGAGCGGTCGCCATAAAGCTCAATGGGGCACGCGCGAAAGAGGATCCAGATCTGAACGTGCAAGATGCGCTAGCTTGGCTACACTCGATCGCTTCTCAACTACATTCTTTGAAGCTCTCAGATATTCAAATAGACGAAGTGAGAATGCTACTTCGGACAGACGGCAACTAATTCCATTGTTCTCTGCATTGATCAACATTCTCGCTTATCGAAGAAGCTCTGAACATTAACCTGTTGCGCTCTCTGCGGATTCTCTGACTTCCGTAAATATTTGCTTCGCAAATGCTTCGAGATCGCCGGAATTGCGCGAGGTTACGACGCCGCCGTCGCTGACGACATCCTGATCCCTGCCACTTCGCGCCGGCATTGATCACGTCCCGCTTGATGCAATGCCAGGACGTCGTCCTGCGGCCCGCGGCGATGCCGGTTTCCATCAACCGTCCCTGCAGGAGCCGGCACCGCGTTCGATCGATGCGCTCGGCCCCTCGCCTACCCGGCAGGAGCAAAACGCCTGCGCCTATCGTTTCGTGCAAACCCGCTGAGCGTCCTGCAGCTGCCTGGCGACGATCGGAACGGCTTTCCCGGGCAGCGATCCATCCGTACCCGCTCGCCGCACCAGCTTTTCGAGATGCGTAAAACTGGCGGTCGTCTTGGCGGCCTTCGTCGTTGCGAGCATGTCCCCCATTTCGCTGGCGAGGAAGACCTTGTCGCGATCCGACAACGGCAATGCCTGAATGTCGACTTCCGCCAGAACACGATCAAGCCGGCGAACAGCGTCGAAGCGCCGGGTGCCTTCGGGTATATAGCCATAGCACGTGGCCGTCAGAACGTAGCGGACGACATCGGTGACGCCGAGCTTGTCCTTGACCGTGAAGCGCGGGACCAGACCGCCCTTGCACGGCCCGTTGCACGGCTCCGGACCGGTGCCGGCAAGATAGGCCCGGAAGTTCTCGACACCGCCCAACACATTCTCCAGATCCAAGGCATAGAGCCGGAAGAAATCCGTCGCGGGCGCGAGGCCGGCATTGCGGGCCAGCGACGTCGACACCAGCGCATTCGCCTTCGGGAGAAACGATTTCAGCTCCTGCTCATAGGCGGTCGCGAGAAGATCGCGCCCGCATGCCGTGCCCAGCGCCAGCTCAATTGGATTTCGCAAAGCGGCAAAACGGTCCCAAACCGCCGGATTTGACCTGAGCTGGGCGGTGGGTTGCTTGCCATAGGTCTTCAGAAAATCCAGATCGTCCGCGGTGAGCACCGGCTTTCCCAACTCGGCCTCGGCGCAGGACATCACCTGAAGCAACGCTTTCATGCTTGGACCGGGTCGCGTGGCGAGATCGAACTGCGAGAGGCCGAAGCTGAAACCATTTTCGTTGCTGGCCATCCTCGCATCGGTGAACTGCAAGGCGCCGCAACCGGCACTGAGCTCGTTGTCCATCAAGATGCGGTGGAAGACTTTGAGGACCGGATCCTGCAACCGGCTGCCGACTTCGTCGGCATAGGCTTTTTCCTTGGCGCAGCCGCCGGGCCTGATCTCGAATGGCGACGTGACGGCTTGAGCGGCCACCGCCGCGATCGACACAACAAGCACCACACAGAACAGCCGCGCCACCGCATGGATGACCATCGACATGCCCCCCGCCCCTTACAGTTCGCAAAGCCGCGTCGGACCGACGAAGCTCCAGAATTTGACATCGTGTTCGCCGCGCACATACAGCTCGATATTCGCGGTCTTCGTGCGTATCGCGGTGTTGATCGCTCGCGATACATTTTGGCCCAGCTTGAAATCGAGCGGTTTGGAGGTTTTGGCGTCCACCGCGCCATTCACTCTGACCGTGAAACCGGTGCCATTGCCGGTTCTGATCAGCGTTTCAAACCGGTACGTCTTGTTCGGCTTGGCCTGCAAGGGAATGTAAAACGGATTGCCCTCCAGCTTGCTGCCGCCGTCGCTATCCGGCGTGTATTCGAACAGAAAGACCCCATCCGTCCTGTTGACGTAGACCCGCTCCTTTTCCGCATCGGCGCGCGTCCGCCACTCCGTCGCCGTGACGCAGGATTTGGCTGCAACTCCCGCTGTCGGTTCAAGCAGGACAGCGCCCGCGCACACCACAGCCGTCAGATGACCTGACAAACGCCCTGACAAACGCATGGAGCCCCCGCCCATCAAATACTACTTATAATAGAATTACATGGATCATCCTGTATAGCCCCAGTATAACCCCACGACATGCTTTTTGGCCCGCCCTGGCAACAAGGCGAGCCGTACGTGGTTCTTCAGCGTCGGTCGGCTCAAAGCCCTCAGGCAGCCATCGAACGACGTCGCTACACCGCCGCGCTCTCCCCGGCTTCCCTGATCTCCTCGATGATCTGCTTCGAAAACGCTTCGAGATCACCGGGATTGCGCGAGGTGACGATGCCGCCGTCGCTGACCACCTCCTGGTCCTGCCACTTGGCGCCGGCATTGATCACGTCCTGCCTGATGGAATGATAGGACGTCATCTTGCGGCCGGCGGCGATGCCGGTTTCGATCAGCAGCCACGGCGCGTGGCAGACCGCGGCGATCGGCTTGCCGGCGGCATAGAAGGCCTTGATCAGCGCCAGCGCATCATCGTTGACGCGCAGCAGATCCGGATTGATCTGGCCGCCCGGCAGGACCAGCGCGTCGTAGTCGTTGTCATTGGCGCCGGCGAGCGCCACGTCGACCTTCACCGACCGGCCCCAGTCGTCGCCGTCCCAGCCGCGGATGACGCCGGCCTCGGGCGAAACCACATGCACCTCGGCGCCGGCTTCGGCGAGCCGATCGCGCGGCACCTCCAGTTCCGACTGCTCAAAACCATTGGTGGCGAGAATGCAGACGCGCTTGCCATTGAGTTTCGCCGCCATCGGGGCCTCCATTGTCTGGCGTGATGCGGGGGCAATGATGAGGGGTGAGAAGCGTTCCCGGCTTCGCGCTACGCGCTACGCCGGGCGCGGCCCCGGGTGGGGGCCCGCGTGGGAGGATGTCGCGGGCGACGGTGGGCGCAGATGCGACGGATCAGTCGTGCAGGCGCATGTCGCGCAGCGCGAGGGCGACAGCGGGATCGGCGCGGGCGGACTGCGGCATGGCGGACTGCGGCATGGAGACCCGGCGCTGCAGCGACATGGGCGGCACGGAAGACGGCGCGCTGGGCTGCTCCGGCAGCGCGCGCAGCACGAGGCTTGCGAGCACGAGCGCGGCAAGCCTGATGGCGACGATCTGGAGAAGGAGATCCGACATCACCGCGATGCCTTCCGTCACGAGACGGCAGCAGCCTCGCGCCGCAGCGGCGACGGCACAATGCGGAAGTGACGGAGTCAGCCTTCGTGGCGGACGAAGGCATGCGGCGATGTCCGGAGCGCCATGAAAAACGGCGGATCTTGCGATCCGCCGTTTTTGGAACGGGACGTTGTCTCGGGTTTAAGCCCGCGCGCCAGCCGTGCGCCTGGCTGCGCGGCGTGCAGGCGACGCTGCGCTATCACCGGCCGCCTCGCGGGCGAGACGTTCGGCGCGGAGGCGCTCCATGTTCGAATACATGTGCTCCTGCGCACGCGCGTGCTCGGCCATGGCCTGTTCGGCGTCCTTCTGACGCATCAGGTTACGTTCGGCCCGCTCTTCGGGAGTGAGCCTGTGCGGTTCGGTTTGCTGATCTGTCATGGGGAGATAACGCGTGGGACGCCAATGGGTTCCATCAACGGAAACGGCGGACCATGAGGCCGCCGTTGTGGTTCCAGAGCGTGCCGCCATCCTTCGAGACGCCGCGCGTTGCGCGGCTCCTCAGAGTCTGACTCATAAAGCGGTCGAGGTGGTTTTCGACTGCTTCTGCCCGGAATAATGCCCGTTCAGCTCAGGATCTCGATTCTCCGCCCTCATCCTGAGGAGCCGCGCAGCGGCGTCTCGAAGGATGGCTGCACACTCTGAGCCAGGCCATCTCATGGTTCGAGACGACGCTGCCCGCCTCCTCACCTCAGCCTGAACGCAACTGCGTTCAGGCGGGAGGGACAGAGTGCGTTGCGTTCCGCCTGGGCGGCCAGCAGCGCCAAACTACGGACTGCATTTCCAGTCAGACACTCAGCATGAGGCGCGGCGTTAATTATCCAGGAACGAGCGCAGCTTCCTTGACCGGCTCGGGTGCTTCAGCTTGCGCAGCGCCTTGGCTTCGATCTGGCGGATGCGTTCGCGCGTCACCGAGAACTGCTGGCCGACTTCTTCCAGCGTGTGGTCGGTGTTCATGCCGATGCCGAAGCGCATGCGCAGCACGCGCTCTTCGCGCGGCGTCAGCGACGCCAGCACGCGCGTCGTGGTCTCGCGCAGGTTCGACTGGATCGCCGCGTCGATCGGCAACACCGCGTTCTTGTCCTCGATGAAATCGCCGAGATGCGAGTCTTCCTCGTCACCCACCGGGGTTTCGAGCGACAGCGGCTCCTTGGCGATCTTCAGAACCTTGCGCACTTTCTCCAGCGGCATGCCGAGCTTTTCGGCAAGCTCTTCCGGGGTCGGCTCGCGGCCGATCTCGTTCAGCATCTGGCGCGAGGTACGGACGATCTTGTTGATCGTCTCGATCATGTGCACCGGAATACGAATGGTGCGCGCCTGGTCGGCGATCGAGCGGGTGATCGCCTGCCGGATCCACCAGGTGGCGTAGGTCGAGAACTTGTAGCCGCGGCGATATTCGAACTTATCGACGGCCTTCATGAGGCCGATATTGCCTTCCTGGATCAGATCGAGGAACTGCAGGCCGCGATTGGTGTACTTCTTGGCGATGGAGATCACGAGGCGGAGATTGGCCTCGACCATTTCCTTCTTGGCCTGGCGCGCTTCGCGCTCGCCCTTCTGCACGCCATGCACGATCTTGCGGAATTCGCCGATCTCGAGGCCGGTGAGCGCCGCGAGCTGCTGGATCTCGCCGCGCAGCTCCTTGATGCGGTCCTTCTCGATGGCGACGAAATTCTTCCAGCCCTTGGCCGACAATTTCGACACGCGATTGAGCCAGCGCGGATCGAGCTCCGAGCCCTGATAGTTGCGCAGAAAATCCTCGCGGCCGACGCCGTGGCTGTCGCCGAGGCGCATCAGGCGACCTTCGAACGAGACGAGGCGCTTGTTGATGTCGTAGAGCTGCTCGACGAGCGAGTCGATACGCGCCTGGTTGAGGCGCAGCGACTTCACCTCGACGACGATTTCGTCCTTGAGCTTCTTGTACTTGCGCTCCTGCGACGGCGACAGCGACGGACCCTGCGACGAGCTTTCCAGCTGGTTCGCGATGTCCTGTTCCTGCAGCTTGCGCAGCTTCTTGTACTCGGACGCGATCTTGTCGAAGGTCTCCACCACCTTCGGCTTCAGTTCGGCCTCGATGGCGGCAAGCGACATCTGGTTCTCGAACTCGTCGTCGTCCATCTCGCCTTCGGCGGCGCCCTCGCTCACGGCTTCGCCGCCGGGCGCGGCTGCGGGCTGCGCACGGCCGGGCGCCGGACGGAACGGCGTCGCCTGCGCGGGCGCCGACGGCGGCGCGGCCACGGCGCTCTCACCGCCCTCGCCTTCACCCTCGGCGGGGCCGGCGATCAGAGCGGGATTGACGCCACCCTTGCCTTCGGGGCCGGCATAGGTCGCTTCGAGATCGATGATGTCGCGGAGGAAGATCTTGCCTTCGTTGAGTTCGTCGCGCCAGATGATGATGGCCTGGAAGGTCAGCGGGCTTTCGCAGAGACCGGCGATCATCGCCTCGCGGCCGGCCTCGATGCGCTTGGCGATGGCGATTTCGCCTTCGCGCGACAGCAGCTCGACGGTGCCCATCTCGCGCAGATACATGCGCACGGGGTCGTCGGTGCGCTCGCCCGGTTCGGACTTCTTGACTTCGGTGACGGCCTTCGACGTCACCTCGACGAGTTCGTTGTCGGTCTCGTCGTCGTCCTCCTGCTTCTCTTCCTCGTCGGTGTCCTCGTTCTCGGAGACGTTGATGCCCATGTCCGACAACATCGACATGATGTCTTCGATCTGTTCGGGCGAGGTCTGGTCGGAGGGCAGCACTTCATTGAGCTGATCGAAGGTCACGAAGCCGCGCTTCTTGGCCTGCTTGATCATCTTCTTGACGGCCGCATCGGACAGATCGAGCAAAGGCGACGGCGCTTCGGCGGCATCCTTTTCGGGCGTATCCGCTGCCGCGTCTTTTTCCTTGTCCTTGGTCTGCAGCGTCTTTGCCTTGGTGGCCATTCAATGCTCCTGAAACGCGCTCACGCCGAGAGCGTGTCCTGTATATCGGCCGCGCCCCGCCATCTCATCTCGTACCGATCGACTTGCTCGTCACTTGCGTGACGGGGTGACGCGCAAAGGGCGGCGCTTGCCTTTCGCCACCCTGTCGTCATACCCGATCCGTCGGTCTCGGCTATTCAATCTCTGCTCAAGGCTTTACCCGTGAAGGGCTTAAGCCCGGATTAACCCTGTTTGTGCCGCCAAACCATGGTTTTGGCGAGTCTTTTTGCCCATGGCAACGGTTCCGTCCGCAGCAAAGTTTGATCACTGGCTGCGCTGGAACCGCCCCGACAACTCGCCAAACCCTTCGATCAGCGCCTCGGTCCCGTCCACCTCGGCAAGCCGGGCCTTGACGTCGCGGAGCCAACCGTAATTGGTTTCACTGGCCTCCGCGCCCAATGCGAGCTCGGCATCCTTCAATTCCCTAAGTAATGAGTGGTACTGGCGATGCAAGGCGACCAGCTGCATCCAGGTCGCCAAAACGTCCTCCTGCGCCGCTCCGGGCTGCGCCGCCCACACCGCCTGAACCGAATTCGCCCGCTCAACCATCTGTAATTGCTCGGATAATCCGGCCTTTACCAGGTCTTCACGCATTTCCGCGCTTTGCTCGGCCTCGTCGCCATGATGATGCTCGTGGGCGAAGGCGGCGATGATGCCGGCGCGCAGCCGGTGCATCTCCGGATGTGCCAGCTCGAGCGCTGCAACCTCCTCGAGCCGATCATGCAGCAGCCAGGGATGGTTGATCAGGCTCTGCAGGATCAGCGCCTCGCGCCGCGAGACGGCGCTGCGCTGGCCGCGCATGATGGACGATGTCGCAAGCTGTGGACTGATGGCCTGATAGGGCCCGCGACCGAGCATCTGGCTCGCCGTGGGCGGCACGCCGCGATTGCCACCGCTGATTCGCGGCGTGAACGGGCGCTGCGGCGCGCGCTGAAACTGGCCCGGCCCGCCACGATAGCCGCCGCTTTTGGCGCCGCCGCCGAACTGGCGGTACAGCCGGTCGGCCAGATCCTGGCGATAATATTTCTTCACCACATCGTCGCGGATGACGGTGGAGATCTCATTGATCCGCGCCTCCAGCGCGGCGCGGCGCTCGGGGGTGGAGAAATCGCCGGCGGCGATCTCGCGCGCCCAGATCAGGTCCGACAGCGTGCCCGCGGCCGCAATGACATCCTCGACGGCGCCGCGCCCGCCCGAGCGCGCGAGATCGTCGGGGTCCTGCCCTTCGGGCAGCAGCGCGAAGCGCAGGCTCTTGCCGGGCTTGAGATGCGGCAGCGCCAGCTCCGCCGCGCGCCATGCCGCCTTCTGGCCGGCACGATCGCCGTCGAAGCAGAGGATGGGCTCGTCCACCATCTTCCACAGCAGCTGCAGCTGGTTCTCGGTGAGCGCGGTGCCGAGCGGCGCGACGGCGCCGGGGAAACCGACGCCGACCATGGCGATGACATCCACATAGCCCTCGACCACCACGATGGGCGCACCGTCATGGGCGGCTTTGCGGGCCATGGGGAAATTGTAGAGGTTGTCGCCCTTGTGGAAGAGCGGCGTTTCCGGCGAGTTCAGATATTTCGCCGGCACATCCTTCTTCAGCGCACGGCCGCCGAACGCGATGATGCGGCCGCGGGCGTCGGCGATGGGAAACATCACGCGGTCGCGGAAGCGATCATAGGGCACCGGGATATCGTCGCCGCCGATCAGCATGCCGGTCTCGACCATGTCGGAAACGGGGATGCCGGCCGCGCCGAGATGCTCCTTCAGCGCGAACCGATCCTCCGGCGCGTAGCCCATGCGGAACTGCAGCTGGGTCTGCGGGCCGATGCCGCGATCGGCGAGATAGCCGCGCGCCTGCGCGCCGTGCCGCGAGGTCAGCGTGTCCTGAAAGAATTTTGCGGCGATCTCCATGACGTCGTGCAGCGTCCTGCGGCGCTGCTCCTGCCGCGCGGCATCCGGGGTCGCGGCGGGCACGGCGAGACCCGCCATGGATGCCAGACGCTCGACGGCCTCGACGAAGCCGACGCCCTCGGTTTCCATCACGAAGTCGAAAATGTTGCCGTGCTTGCCGGTGGAGAAGTCGTGGTAAAACTGCTTCTGGTCGTTCACCGTGAAGGACGGCGTCTTCTCCTGCTGGAACGGCGACAGCCCCTTCCACTCACGCCCCGCCTTCTTCAGCTTGACGCGCTTGCCCACGACTTCCGAAACCGGAAGCCGGGCGCGCAGCTCTTCGAGGAATTGGGGCGTGAAACGCATGGTCGCCTAGGCATATAGGGGATAGTTGCCAAATTGGCATCTATTGCCGAATGGCAACCATTATTCACAGGGGAACCGGCCTCAGCCCCCTACTCCGCCCTCATCCTGAGGAGCGGCCGAAGGCCGCGTCTCGAAGGATGGTCGCGTGCTCAGGAGCCAAGCCAGCTCATGGTTCGAGACGGCGCTTCCGCCTTCGCTCTTCGAGCTACGGCGGACAAGTCGCGCCTCCTCACCATGAGGGGCGGTGTTTGTCGTTGAACATCGCCCTTGAATTCTTCCAAGTTCCGTTTTTAACAAGAGCGATGTTCACGACTTTTCGAGGTGGCCAGACCGGCACGTGGCGGGTGCTCTCCATCGCGCCCGCACGCGGCGACACGCTGCCGATCATGCCCGCTTTGTCCGTCACCCATGCCGATTCCATTGCGCTGCCGCCGGCTCCGTCGGCCCATTCCTGGCGGCTGATCGGCGTCGCCAGCCATCTGCGCTACACCGAGCGGCTGGAGAAGATCGCGCTGACCAAGGCGCAGGCCGGGCTCGGGCGCGCGGAGGCGACCCGCGCCGCGCTGATCCCGATCCGCAAGAACAACGCGTGGTGGCTGATGACCCAGAACGAACGCCGCCGCATCTTCGAGGACAAGTCCCGCCACATCGCCGACAGCCTGAAATACCTGCCGGCGATCGCACGCCAGCTCTACCATTCGCGCGATCTCGGCGGCCCGTTCGATTTCCTCACCTGGTTCGAATATGCGCCCGAGCATGCGGAGGTGTTCGAGGAATTGGTGGCGATGCTGCGCGAGAGCGAGGAATGGCAGTTCGTGGAGCGGGAGGTGGATGTGCGGCTGGCGAAGGAGGATTGACGGAATGTAGATACAAGTGTATATACAGCCATCTGTCTCCTCTTATGTAGCAAAGATTCTCGATTTCACCTTATAGTTGCGCGGGGTGGATTGGGGCTTTGCGATGACGGAGAGCCTGACGCGTTTGTTTGCGGATATTCGCGATTTCGATTGGGATCCGAACAAGCGCGAAACAAACCTACGCGATCACAAGATCGACTTTGATGACGTGTGGCAGATTTTCGACGGTTACACATTCACCCGGAGGTCGGATCGTCATGGCGAAGTCAGGTACCAAGTCTTCGGTTATCTTGAAAAGCGCGAAGTCGCAGTCGCCTGCGCAATCCGCGGATCGCTCTGCTGGATCATTTCGGCCCGACGCGCGCGACGAGACGAAAGACAGAAATACTACACGCGTCTCTAGGTACTCACCGAGAAAAGGGAAAACCGACTGGGCAGCCCTCGATGCCTTGACCGACGAGCAGATCGAAGAAGCCGTTCGCAACGATCCCGACGCCGTGCCACTCGACATCGATTGGTCCGACGGCGTTGTCGTCGTGCCGATGAAGAAGATCCCCATCTCCATCCGCATCGACGAAGACGTGCTCGACTTCTTCAAGCGCGAGGGCGATGGCTATCAACGTCGCATGAATGCGGTATTGCGCTCTTATATGAACCAGATGACCAAGCCCAAGAAACGCGCCTGACGGCCTCGTCGCGACCCCACCGTCCAACTGCATGGCTCCCATCCGAGACGGCGCCTTACGGGCGGGCCAGGCATGGGCCATATCGGCTCAAGCCCTCCCGCCCGCCCGAAAGCCCCCATGTCCACTTCTGTCGAACACCCCGCCCATGACCGCGGTCCCGGCGGCTGGCTGATCCTCGCATTCGCCATCGCCTGCGGCGTCACCGTCGCCAATCTGTATTACGCGCAGCCGCTGGTCGGATCGATTGCCGAGAGTTTCGGCCTCGATCTGTCGAACGCCGGCGTGATGATGACCATGGTGATGTTCGGCTATGTGCTCGGCCTGCTGTTTCTCGCGCCGCTCGGCGATCTCGTCGAAAACAAATCCCTGATCCTGATCACGCTGGGCGCACTGATCGCGAGCCTGCTAATCGCCGCCGTATCCCCCACGGCGACCGTGTTCGTCATCGCCTCGCTGCTGGTCGGCATCAGCGCCGTCGCCACGCAGATGATCCTGCCGGTGGTCGCCCATCTCGCGCCTGAACGCCGACGCGGGCAGATTGTCGGCACCGTCATGAGCGGGCTGCTGTTCGGCATTCTGCTGTCGCGACCGGTGGCGACCATGGTGGCCGGCACATTCGGATGGCGCGCGGTGTTCGCCATTTCGGCGGTCTTGATGGGCGGCGTGCTGGTGCTGATGGCGATCGCGCTGCCGCGGCGCAAGCCCGAGCACAGCCTCAACTACGTCAAGCTGATCCACTCGCTCGGCCATCTCGCGCTGACCACCAAGGTGCTGCACCGGCGCGGCGCCTACCAGTTTCTGATGTTCGGGACGTTCAGCATGTTCTGGACGTCGATGCCGCTGGTGCTGGAAGAACCGCCCTTCTCGCTCGGCTATGTGGCGATGTCCGCCTTCCTGCTGTCGGGTGCGAGCGGCGCCTTCGTGGCGCCCCTGGCCGGACGCATGGCCGATCACGGCCGCGGCAACACCACGACCATGATCGCCATGGCGCTGGTTCTGTTCAGCTTCGCGCTGACCTGGCTTGGCGGACATATGAGCGGCGCGACGGCGATCGCGATCTTCGTGATCGCGGGCATCCTGATCGATGCCGGCACCCAGGCGAATTTCGTCACCGGACAGCGCTCGATCTATGCACTGCCCGCGCAGACCCGTAGCCGGCTCAATGCGCTGTATCTGGCATCCGCCTTCTTCGGCGGCACCATCGGCGCAGCCGTCAGCGGCTTTGCCGTCGCGCATGGCGGCACCACCGCGATCGGGCTGATCGGCATGGGCGCGGCAGCTCTGGCGCTGGTGCTGCTCGGGCTGGAAGTGTCCGAACGTCGCCGCAAGACGGATTAAGCGACGCCGTCATCCGCCGTACTTCACCATATGCGCTCCGCCGGCGGATTACGCTTCGCTCATCCGCCCTACAGGAAGCGGCCCGACTTGATGCGCGCCGTTTCGTTCACCGGACGGTTGTAGATATAGGTCCAGGCCTGAACGTTGCTGCCGTCTGTGAGCGTCACCGGCAGCATCTCGCGCAGATAGAGCGTCGGCTGCTCATGCTCCGGCCCGATGCTCTCATAGTCGTCGAGCACGGCGAGCAGTCTGGCGGGATCGCGCATCCGGAACAGCTCGCCATGGACGATGTCGTCCCCGACCGTCGAATGCAGCAGGCCCGGATAGTGCGCGATCATATAGAGCCGGCCCTGGCACGACGCCTCGCCGAGAAAATCCGCGCCCGACGCCAGCAGCTTCGACATCGGATGATCGAAGCCACGCATCAGCGTTCCGTAGACGAAAATACGATCCGACATATGACCCTTCATTGCGTTTGCTTGACCGGCGGGCCGACGCATCACGGCAGCCTCGCGGCGACTTGCCCCGTTCCGGCATTCAATTGCCTTGCTTCGCGCTATATTATCCCGGGAATCAGGGCCGGCGCATCCATGCCGGCGATACAGAGATACGCCGTTGGACCATCTGCCCCAATCCGACCTGCGCCTCGCGCCCGATGAGATCGATCCCGTTCTCGAACTGAACGTCGATGGCGCATCGCCGTTTCTTTTCACCAGCGACCATTATGGCCGTGCGATCCCGCGCATGCTCGGCGATCTTGGCCTGCCCGAGAGTGAACTGGCCCGCCACATCGCCTGGGACATCGGCATTGCCGGCGTCGCCGATCGCGTGGCCCATGCGCTGGACGGGCACCTGATCGCGCAGCGCTATTCGCGTCTGGTCATCGACTGCAACCGGCCGCCGGAAGCCGTCAGCTCGATTCCGCTGATCAGCGAGGCGACGACGATCCCCGGCAATGACGGCCTGACGCAGGAGGCCAAGGCACGCCGGCGCGAATTGCTGTTCGACCCCTATCACCGCCGCATTGATGCGGTGATCGATCACAGGCTCAAGGCGGGGCAGCCGACGGTGCTGGTGTCGCTGCACAGTTTCACCCCCGTCTATGCGGGCATCAAACGGCCCTGGCATATCGGAACCCTGTATCAGCACGATCACACGCTGCCGCCGCTGCTGTTGCGGCACCTGCGAGCCGAAGGCGATCTGGTGGTGGGCGACAACGAGCCCTATGCGGTGTCGGATGCCACCGACTACACGATCCCTGTCCATGGCGAGAAGCGCGGGCTCATGAATACCGGGATCGAGATCCGGCAGGACCTGATCGCGGAAGAAAGCGGCCAGATCGCATGGGCCGAACGGCTGGCGCGCATCTTCACCGAGATCGAGGCGACGCTGCTGACGCCGCGCGCGTCGCATCTTTGATCGCCGCGCCTTGTTCTCAACGAGATCTGGTCAGCGCCAGCCACAAGCCGCCGCCGATCATGAAACCACCTGAGATCCGCGACAGCAGCCGCGTGCGCCGCGCCGAGAAGAATTTTCGCGCACGGCGGGCGGCGACCGCATAAATGATATCGGTAACTCCTGCGGCGACCATGAACGTGGCGCCGAGAATGCCGACCTGTAAAAAGTTGTTGCGTTCGAGATCGACGAATTGCGGAATGAAGGCGCCGAAGAACACCAGCACCTTCGGATTGCTGAGCAGCACGGCGAGACCTTGCAGAAAGAAACCGCCGCGCGGCGGCGCCGGCGCCGTATCGGTATCGATCCCCTCGATGGGCGCGCGCACCAGCTTGATGCCGAGCCAGACCAGATAGGCGGCGCCGATGAAGCGCACCCAGTCGAACCAGTAGCCCATGGTGGCCATCATGGTGGTGAGGCCGAAGGCGACAATGGCGATGACGACCGCCAGCCCCGCCTGCGTGCCAGCAATCGTCACCAGTGCCGATCGCGTGCCGTAACGCAAGCCGTTGGCGATCACCAGCGTGACATTGGGGCCGGGCAACAGCGCCAACGCGATGCAGGCGGCAACGAAAGTGAGATAGATCTGCAGGGACATCGGCGCTTCCTTTATCCGCGCGCACGCAATTCGCGCCGCAGCACTTTACCCGTGGCGGTCATCGGCAGCGACTCCGCAAATGCCACATGCCGTGGATATTCGTGGGCGGCGAGCTGCGACTTGACGAAATCCTGCAACTCGCGGGCGAGCGCGTCGCTCGGCGCGAAGCCCGGCCGCAGCACGATCCAGGCTTTCACCGCTTCGGTGCGGATGGGATCGGGGATGCCGATCACAGCGGACAAAGCGACAGCGGGATGCTTGAGCAGCGTATGCTCGATCTCCGACGGGCCGATGCGATAGCCGGCGGAAGTGATGACATCGTCCTCGCGCGCGACATACCAGAAATAGCCGTCGTCATCCTGGATGCCGAGATCGCCGGTGAGCAGGAAGTCTCCGGCATACTTCTTCGCGGTCCCCTCCTCGTTCTGCCAGTAGCCCAGCATGGTGCAGGGATTGGGCTGGCGCACGCCGACGATGCCCCGCTGCCCGCGCGGCAGTTCCTCGCCCTGCTCATTGACGATGCGCACATCGAAACCCGGCGTCGGCTTGCCCATGGAGCCGGGCCTGATCGGGAACAGCGCGGCATTGTTGCCGACCACGAGATTGCATTCGGTCTGGCCGTAAATCTCATGGGCATCGATGCCGAATGTCTTGCGCACCCAGTCCAGCAATTCGGCGCCGAGCGACTCACCGCCGGTAAGGATGCTGCGCAGCTTCACACCGGGATGCTTCACATTGGCCTGCCGCATCAATTTCAGTGCGGTGGGAGGCAGGAACACGTTGCGCACGCCGTGATCGGCCATCAGTTGCATCGCGGCCTCGGGTTCGAACTTCTTCGCGCGATAGCCGACCACGGGCACGCCGTGATACCAGGCTGGAAACAGCGCATCGAACAAGCCGCCGATCCACGCCCAGTCCGCCGGTGTCCAGTAGACATCGCCGGGCTTGGGAAAAAAGCCGTGCACCATCTCCACATTGGGCAGATGACCGAGCAGCACGCGATGCGCATGCAGCGCGCCCTTCGGATTGCCGGTTGTGCCCGATGTGTAGATGATGATGGCGGGATCGTCGCAGGATGTATCGACGATGGCGAAATCGTCAGAGGCCCTTTCGAGCGCTGCCCAGAACGATGTCGTTCCGACGGGCGCGGTGGCGGCGATCACATAGATCACTTCGAGCGCCGGCAGCCTGTCGCGAATTTTCTTCAGCTTCTCCCAGCCGCCGAGATCGGTGACGATGGCGCGCGCGCCGGAATTGTTCAGGCGGAATTCCAGCGCGTCTTCGCCGAACAGCGTGAACAGCGGCACCGACACCATACCGGAGCGAAAAGCCGCCAGATGCGCGACGGGAAGTTCGATCGACTGCGACAGAAAGACGGCCACGCGGTCGCCGCGCCGCAGACCATCCGCCTTGAGCGCATTGGCGAAGCGACGTGAGTACGCGGCGACCTCATCGAAGGAGAGTTTTCGCGTGCCGCGATCCTCATCCACATAAATCAGCGCCAGCAGTTCGGCGCCATCCGCATAGCGGTCGCAGGCCACCGTCGCGATATTGAACCGTTCCGGGACATCCCAGTGGAAGTCGCGATAAAGCGCGTCGTAATCGGTGGTTTCCTTGAGCACGGTTTCACTCCCAGCCCTCATGGCGTCTCGAACCATGAGCTTGTTGCCCACCCTTCGAGACGCGGTCTAAGGCGACCGCTCCTCTCGCCTGGACGCAATTGCGTCCAGGCTGGGGTGAGGGATCGTTTGTTGCGGCGATTGTAGGATTCAATCGATCAACACTGCAAACGACCTGGCCTGACGCCAAAGTGCCTTGAATTTCGCGTCCCGGCATGGTCTTCAGGCAGCCAATCCGGAACCGGCGCGCCCCCCGCGCCTTGCCTCCTTCCTCTGGCAGAAGAAATCCATGGCCCGCAGGTTTTCGTCCGCCTACCAGCCGGAGCCGATGTCCAGCCTGGCACTCTGGGCCCGGCGGCTGGCGGTGTTCTCGGCGATCGCCGCGGTGGTCTCGATCGTCGTCGTCAGGTTCGGCTTCCTCGAAGTGAAACCGGCGCTGATGACCTTTTTCGGCGCGCTCGGGCTCGCCGGCCTGTCGATTCTGGTCGCACTCGCCGGCTTTGCGGCGATCTGGCAAAACGGCTCCCGCGGCATGAGCGTGATCCTGATCGCGCTGCTGCTGGACGCGTCGATCCTCGCTTATCCCGGCTACCTCGCCTATCAATATCGCAAGCTGCCGAAGATTCACGACATCACCACCGACCCGATCGATCCGCCGCGGTTCGAAGCGTTGGCGCGGCTGCGCACCGGCGAGGACACCAATTCCGCCGTCTATGCCGGCCTTTATTCCGCCGAGCAGCAACGCGCGGCCTATCCGGATATCGAGCCGGTCGAACTGGACGTACCGGTCCAGCGCGCCTATGAGCTGACGCTGGCGCTGGTGAACAAGCGCAAATGGCTCGTCATCGACGAACGTCCGCCACAGCCGCCGCGCCGTATCGGCCGTATCGAGGCGGTGGCGCGTACACCGATCATGGGATTTCGCGAGGACGTTTCGATCCGCTTCATACCGGACGGCGAAGGCTCGCGGGTCGATATCCGCTCGTCGTCGCGCTACTTCGAGGGCGATCTCGGCAGCAACGCCGCGCGGGTGACCAAGCTGATCGAGGACATCAATACGGCCGCGGACAACGCCCCGGCGGCGAAGGCCACACCGGCCGCGAAGGCGGCGGTGAAGGGGAAGAAGTAGCTCCGACCTCATCCTGAGAGTCTGACTCATAAAGCGGTCGAGGTGGTTTTCGACTGCTTTTGCTCGGAATAATGCCCGTTCAGCTCAGGATCTCGATTCTCCGTCCCTCATCCTGAGAGCCTGACTGGAAATGTGGTCCGTAGTTTGGCCCTGTTGGTCGCCCAGGCGGAACGCAACAAGCTCTGTCCCTCATGGTGAGGAGGCGCGTAGCGCCGTCTCGAACCATGAGATAGCTTGACTCGGCGCTCTTCGGCCATCCTTCGAGACGCCGCTACGCGGCTCCTCAGGATGAGGGGCGGAGAAGCGAGATACTGAGCTGAACGGGCATTATTCCGAGCAAAAGCAGTCGAAAACCACCTCGACCGCTTTATGAGTCAGACTCTCAGGAGCCGCGCAGCGGCGTCTCGAAGGATGGCCGCACACTCTGAGCCAGGCGAACTCATGGTTCGAGACGGCGCCGCGCGCTTCCTCACCATGAGGGGCGGTGTAAGGTGCCTCACGCCACCCGATAACTTCCGCCGATCACCGGATCGCCATCCGTCGCCACCACTCCGCGCGCGACGAGGTCTTCCAGGTGGGCCAGCACCGAATAGCCTGCCGCGCCCGAGAGTCGTGGGTCGAGGCCGATATAGATCGCACGCACGATGGTCGGAATATCCGCCTCGCCTTTGCCGAGCCGATGCAGGATGGAGGCTTCGCGAGCCTTTCGGTGGCGGATCAGGAAGCGGACGAAGCGCTGGGCGTCGGGAATGTCAGGCCCATGGCCGGAGAAATACAGATCCTCCGGACGGGCGGCGAGCTTTTCCAATGAAGCCATATAATCGATCATCGAACCGTCCGGCGGCGCGACGATCGAGGTCGACCACCCCATCACGTGGTCGGCGACGAACAGCCAGTTCTTCTCGCGCCAGGAAAACGCCATGTGATTGGCGGTGTGGCCCGGCGTTGCCACGCCTTCCAGCGCCCAGCCATCCCCCTCGATGACGTCGCCGTCACGCACGACAACATCGGGCTTGAAATCGCGATCGGCCCCGGATTCCGGCGAGTGCTTCTCGCTCTCGAAACGCGGGCGCGAGGCGCGGTGCGGGCCTTCGGCATAAACGGTGGCGCCGGTCGCGGCCTTGATGCGGCCCGTGTTCGGAGAATGATCGCTGTGGGTGTGGGTGACGATGATATGCGTCACCGTTTCGCCCTTCACGGCCTCAAGCAGGGCGTCGGCATGAGCTTCGTTATCCGGGCCGGGATCGATAATCGCGACCTTGCCCTCGCCGACGATGTAGCTGTTGGTGCCCGTGAAGGTGAAAGGCGACGGGTTATTGCAGAGAACGCGGCGCACGCCGGGACGAACGTGATCGACCACGCCCGGCTTGAGCGGGTAATCGCGATTGAACGGAATATCGTCGTTGTCGCTCATGGTCGGTCCTTCCCGGCGTGTTGTTGTTTGATGACTAGCAAGACAATGCGCGAAAGCAAACGGCGCAGAAACGCGCCTGCCATGCGCAACGCATCGCCGCGGCGCTCGCCCTTCCCTCCCCCTTGCGGGGTCTGGCGGACGCATTTGTCCGCCGTAGGTGGCCGGCCCTTTTGGACCGGTCGGGTGGGGGCGCCCCATGTGAGGTCCTACCGTGGGGCACCCCCACCCGGCGCTACGCGCCACCCTCCCCGCAAGGGGGAGGGAATCCACTGGCACCTGCGCAAAGTTACGGGCACGCAAAACAAAAATGCCCGGCACAGGGCCGGGCACTTCGCAACACTGACAGCGTAACCGCTTAGCCGAACGCCTGGATGCCCGTAATCGCACGGCCGAGGATCAGCGCGTGGACGTCGTGCGTCCCTTCATAGGTGTTCACGGTTTCCAGATTCTGCGCATGGCGCATCACCTGGTACTCGATCTGGATGCCATTGCCGCCGTGCATGTCGCGGGCCATGCGGGCGATATCGAGGGCCTTGCCGCAATTGTTGCGCTTCACCACCGAAATCATGTCCGGATGGAAATTGCCCTCGTCCATCAGGCGGCCGACGCGCAGCGAGCCCTGCAAGCCCAGGCTGATCTCGGTCAGCATGTCGGCGAGCTTCTTCTGCACCAGCTGGGTCGCAGCGAGCGGGCGATTGAACTGCTTGCGGTCCAGCGTGTACTGGCGGGCGCGGGCCATGCAGTCCTCGGCAGCGCCAAGCACGCCCCAGGAAATGCCATAGCGGGCGCGATTGAGACAGCCGAACGGTCCCTTGAGGCCGGACACGTTGGGCAGCAGGTTCTCTTCCGGCACGATCACGCCATCCATGACGACTTCGCCGGTGATCGAAGCGCGCAGCGACAGCTTGCCGCCAACCTTCGGCGCGGTGAGGCCCTTCATGCCCTTCTCGAGGATGAAGCCGCGGATCTGGTTGTCATGCGCGGCGGACTTGGCCCACACCACGAACACGTCGGCGATCGGTGCGTTCGAGATCCACATCTTCGAGCCGGTCAGCTTATAACCGTCCGACACCTTCTCGGCGCGGGTCTTCATGCCGCCGGGATCGGAACCGGCATCGGGCTCGGTCAGGCCGAAGCAGCCGACCCACTCGCCGGTGGCGAGCTTGGGCAGATACTTCTTGCGCTGATCCTCGCTGCCATAGGCATAGATCGGATACATCACCAGGGAGGACTGCACCGAGTTCATCGAGCGGTAGCCCGAGTCGACGCGCTCGATCTCGCGATTGACGAGGCCGTAAGCGACATAGCTGGCATTGGCGCAGCCATAATCCTCCGGCAGCGTCACGCCGATCAGACCAAGCTCGCCCATCTCGTTGAAGATCTCGCGATCGGTATGCTCGTTGAGATAGGCGTCGGTCACGCGCGGCAGCAGCTTGTCCTGAGCGTAGGCGCGCGCGGTGTCGCGGATCATGCGCTCGTCTTCGGTGAGCTGGCTATCGAGCAGGAACGCATCGTCCCACTGAAAATTCGCAGCGGGCTTGTCCTTACCCTTGGCGGCAACGCTCATCGAAGTCCCTTTCATATCGTGGCTGAGTGGCGCGCAGGCTTTTTGGTTTCCTTGCCTGCGCGTGTCTGCTCGCATCATCGCGGGCCGCGCGAGGCGACCTTGACGATTGCAGAATGCGGTATTTTAGGTCTTGGACCTTTAGCCTTCAAGCTGTTCGTTGCAGGCGATCTCGATACCGAAACCCGACAGGCCCTTATAATCATGGGTCGAGGAGGTGAGATGGCGGATCGAGGTGACGCCGAGATCGCGCAAGATTTGCGCACCGACACCGATTTCGCGCCACTGACGGTTGCGATCTGCCTCGGCCGACTTCGGCGTGTCGAGCGGCTCGACGGGAACACCTGCGGCACCGTCGCGCAGATATACCAGCACACCGCTACCGTTCGCCTTGAAGCGCTCCAGGATGACATGCATCTTGGCCGGACCGGCGAACATGTCGCGGACGATGTTCGGCTTGTGGAAGCGGGTCAGCACATTCTTGCCGTCACCAACGCTGCCATAGACGAAGGCGACGTGGTGAATCGGATCGAAGGGCGAGCGGTAGGAATAGCCCTGCAGGGTGCCGATCGGGCTTTCGGTCGTGAAGGTCGACACACGTTCGATCAACTTCTCGCGCGCCTGACGATAGGCGATCATGTCGGCAATGGTGACATGCTTGAGCTTGTGCTTGGCCGCGAAGTCGACGACCTGCTGGCCCTTCATCACGGAGCCATCGTCATTCATCAATTCGCTGATGACGCCGACCGGCGGGAGATTGGACATCTTGCAGAGATCGACGGCCGCTTCCGTATGGCCCGAGCGCATCAGCACGCCGCCATCCTTGGCGATCAGCGGGAAGATGTGGCCGGGGCGGGCAAAATCATTGGCGCCGGCATTGGGATTGGTCAGCGCACGACAGCAGGAAGCACGCTCTTCGGCCGAAATGCCGGTGCCGTTATCGGGCTTGTAGTCGATGGACACCGTGAAGGCGGTGGTGTGGTTGCTGTCGTTGTTGACGACCATCGGATCGAGCCGCAGGCGGCGAGCATCCTCAGTGGTAATGGGGGCGCAGACGATGCCGGAGGTATGGCGAATGATGAAGGCCATCTTCTCCGGCGTGCAGAACGACGCCGCGACGATCAGATCGCCTTCGCCCTCGCGATCGTCGTCATCGGTGACCACGACCATCTCGCCAGCGGCGAATGCCTTCAGAACGTCGGAAATCGGATCGGCCATCGGAATGCTCTCATTCGTTGTGGTCAGTGATATGGCGCAGAGCGGGGAGCGGTGCAAGGCGCGGAAACGGGGGGCGCCATGCGGGTTCGCTGTGCGGAATGGGGGGCTTGGCGCAGGCCTATCGCTCCCTCGCCCCGCTCTTGCGGGGAGAGGTTAAGCTAAGGCAGCACTTCCCGGCGCTCCGCCAGCCGCATGTCCATTTCCGCCCGTTTCGCCTCCAGCAGGCCCTGATCCACCGCCTCGATAACCTCGTAAAGCGCATGCGCGTCGCTGATGCGGGTGACGGTGACATAGTCCGCGCCGGCGGCGTAGATATCCTCGACGTCGCGGAGCAGATCCGCCGTGGAGATGATCTTGGCGGTCGGGTTGATCGAGCGGACGTGGCGCACCAGTTTCTCGTTGTTGGCGCCCTTCAGCAGGGAATCCGGCACACTCAGGATGATGATCTCGGCATTGCCGACGCCGGCATGGACCAGCGTGTCGACATTGCTGATATCGCCATAGACCACATGCTGGCCGCGCGCGGCGAGCGTGCGGTAGACGTTCGGATTGAAATCGACCACGCTGATCTGATCGAGCAGTTCCTTGTTCTGTTGCTCGATCTGGCTGAGCAACGCCGAGGCGGTGCGGAAGAAGCCGAGAATGACGATGCGGCGGGCGGCGCCGTGACCGGCGTCATGCCCGGCCTCGCCGCCCTGCCCGTGATCGAGATCGCGCAGGCCGAAGCGCTTGAGCAGCGGAATGGCCCAGCGGGTGAGCCAGTCGCTCTGGACCATGGCGAAGGTGGAGAGCACCGCGAGGATGACGAACGCGAATGACGCGGCACTCGACGTTTCCTTGGTGATGTGATTGGCGGCGATGCCTGTCTGCAGCACCACCAGCGAGAATTCGCTGATCTGCGCCAGATTGAGCGCCGGCAACAGGCTGGCGCGCAGGCCCTGCCTCATCATGTAAAGCGGCGTGAAGGTGGTGACGAGCCGGCTGACCACGGCAAAGATGGCAATCACCAGCGCGAGCTTGACCGTGGCGAGATCGGGCACCGGGATCGTCATGCCGACGCCGACGAAGAACAGCGTGATGAAGAAGTCCCGCAGCGTCGTCACCTTGGCGGTGACATCGAGCGCGTAGGGAAAGGTCGAGAGCGCAACGCCGGCGACCAGCGACCCCATCTCGCGCGACAGATGCAGGCGCTCGGCGATCTCGCCGATCAGGAAGCACCAGGCGAGCGCGCCGAGCATCACCAGCTCCGGCTGCCGTGCGATCTGGTGGAACAGCGGCGGCAGCACATAGCGGCTCAGCACCAGCGCGGTCGCCACCAGCGCTCCGACCCGCAGGAACGAGAGCAGCACGACCCCGATCTGCAGATCGTCGAGGCTCGGCTGTACCGCCAGGAACAGGATGGCGAAGATGTCCTGCAGCACCAGAATGCCGAGAGTAATGCGGCCGGGCAGCGTATCGAGCTCGCGCTTCTCATAGAGAACCTTGACGATGACCACCGTCGAGGACAACGCGCAGGCGACCGCGAGGTACAGCGCATCGAAACCGCCGCCGCCGAGCTTCAAACCTATCGCCATGAAGAAGGCGGCACCGAGCACACAACCACCGACGAGCTGCACCCCGGCCGCGATCAGAATGACCCTGCCGGCCCGGATGATTTTCTTCAGATCGATCTCGAGGCCGATCATGAACAGCATGAAGATCAGGCCGAGTTCCGAGATGGTCGAGACCGACTCGTCCGACTTGACCCATCCGCTGCCGTAGGGCCCGATCACGAAGCCCGCGACCAGGTAAGCAAGTATCAGCGGTTGCCGGAAGAAGTGCGCAGCCAGCCCGATGGCCCATGCAAACAGGATACATAGGGTGATATCGCGGATAAGGTCGTGCATGCCCCTGCCAAAACGTAGCTTTCGCGGCCGCACTCTAATGGTGCAGCGCGTAGGGGCAAAGGGGTAAATCCCGTTGTCTGAAATGGCATCACCGGTAAATCCAAGCCGATATGTGCCAGAAGGAATTTGACGTATCCGAGCGGACCGCGAAACGCGGGAAAACGTGCTTAACGCGCAGCGTTGTTTACTCCACCCTCATGGTGAGGAAGCGCCTCTTCGGCGCCGTCTCGAACCATGAAATGGCTGGGCCCCCGCGTCTGCAGCGCGACCGCAAATGCTATGGCAGCGTGACGATCTCCACCCAGTTCGGATTCTTCCCTACCGGCGTTTCCGCCAGCACGGTCAGCGTGCCGGTCTTCTTGTCGATGGCGTGGCTGGTCATGCTGTTGGACAGTTGTCCGACCGCAAGCAGATAGCGGCCCGACGGATCGATGGCGAAGCCGCGCGGCTGCTTTGCCGTCACATATGAGCCGATCGCGCTCAGCGTGCCGGCCTTCCGATCAACGACGAACGCAGCCAGTGTGCTGCTGGTGCGCTCCGAGGCATAGAGATATTTGCCGTCCGGCGTCAGATGAATATCCGCCGCCCAGGGCTTGCCGCCGAAGCCCTTCGGCAATGCGCTCGCGATCTGGACCTCTCTCATCAGCGTTCCGGTCTTCGCATCCCACGGGAACACATAGATCGCGGCATCGAGCTCGTTGAGCAGATAGACGAACTTCCTGTCCGGCGAGAATACGAGGTGGCGCGGGCCGCCATTGGCTTTCACGCTCACGCTCGGTGGATCGTTAGGCGTGAGCTTGCCGGTTATGGCATCGAATTTCTGCTGATAGATGACATCGCCGCCGAGGCTGGTATGCAGTACATAGCGATTGGTGGGATCGACAATGATCGCATGCGCACTGGGCAAGGTATTCACCACCTGCTCCGCCGGAGCGATCACACCATTGGGGCCGATCGCGCTCACCGTCACCTTGTTGCCGCCATAGCTGGCAGCGAGCAGAAAACGGCCCGTGCGGTCGATGGCGATATAGGCCATCGAATCCGCCAGCGGTCCCGGGCCGACCAGTTTGAGCTTCCCGGTCTTGGCATCGATATCGAAGGTGACGGCCGTATATGGCTCGTTGCGCAGGGCGGCATAGAGCCGGTGCTTCTCGGGACTGATCGCCAGCGGCAGCGAGCCGCCCGGTTTCGCCGGCCCCGGCACCTTGACGGTGTCGACGGCGGACAGATCGCCGTTCGGTTTCAGTTCGAGGATCGTGATATCCTGACTGTCGGCATTCCCCACATAGACGAAGGTGGCGGCCATCGCCTGGCTCATTGCGGCACCCGCAAACATGGCAACGGCCATCCCGATCCGATGAAGTGCCCTGCGCGCATGCATCTCATCCTCCCGCCGATTTTATGGTTGGGAGCGATGATGATACGCGGCACGCATGACCGCAAGCTGCGCTGCGGCAAAGTCAGAACGTCCCGGCCAGGGTCACGCGCAGGGCCAGCGGTTCGACCGGGTGAAGAATGCGATCCATGATGCCGGTCTGGCAGACGGCGGCAGGCGCTGTCGGCGCACCGCCTCCTGCGGGGAAGCAGGCGGCGAACAGCGCGTCCGTCTTCAGCAGCGAACCATAGGCATAGGTGATCTGGTCGGACTTGCTATCGAGGATGTTGAAGGCGTCGAGCTGAATGCGCCAGCCATTGTCGAAGCGATAGCCGATCTGGCCGTTGAGCACCCCCGTGGCCGGCGAAACGAAGGCGGCGTCCTCGGTGAGCGGGCGCGGGCCGAAATAGCGGTAGCGCAGCGCGCCGAACCAGCCTCTGGCCTCGCCGAGCCGAATACCCGCCGAGGCGATCATGTTGGGCGCACCGGGAATGTAATTGCCGGGCGCGTTGCCGATCTGCGACGTCGGATAGCCGTCGAGTTCGGCATGGGCAGCCGCCTGATCGGCATTGCTGCCACGGAAGCGCGCGCGTGTCATGGCGAGATCGGCTTCGAGGCTGAGCCACGAGACGGGGCGATAGTCGTTGGTCCATTCGAAGCCCACACGGCGGCTCGGGCGGCTCGCCTCGGTGTCGCCGGCATCACCGACGAACAGGATTTCCGAAGCAGACTCCAGCGTGAACAACGCAATGGAGCTGGTGAGGCCCGGGATGAGTTTTGTACGCAGTCCAACCTCGGCGCCACGCGTCTTCACGAGAAACGGCGATGAATCCACCGATGAGCCATCCGAGGGCGATTCCCTGATGGTCACGCCACGCGCGTCATTGCTATGGAAGCCTTCACCCGCGTTGAGGAAAAGCTCGGTCTTGGCAAAAGGTCCAAACACGAGGCCGGCCTTGGGGCTGCCGATAGTCGCATTCGCCGTGCCGGAATTGGCGGCATTGAACAGCGAATTGACTGATGCATTGTAGTAATCGCCGCGCCAGCCGACATTGCTGCGCAGCCAGTCGGTCCACCAGGTCGTATTCTGCACGAAGATGCCGGCGCTGGCCTCCTTCACGAGATCGCTGCGCGTGGTGGAGAGATATTGCCGGCGAACGGTGTTGCCGAGGCTGACATTGATATTGTCGTAACGACTTTGCACACCGATCTCGGTCTCGGTACGGAAGCTGCCGAGATATCCCTTGAATGTCCGCGAGGCGTTGATGCCGCCGAGCATGCGGTCATCTTTCTGGTGAAACTGATCGCCGTTCTCGGGGTCGCTCAGGAAGAACGTAAAATTGTTCCAGAGGTTGAGCTTGCTCTTGATGGCATAGAAATCGACCTTGGTCGCGCTTGCGCTGTCATTGTCGCGATAGCGGCCCGAAATGGAAAAGCGCTCGGCATTGCCGCCATCGGTCGGATCGAGTGCGCCATAGAGGCCGATCTGGCCGGAGGTGATGGCACGCAGCGGCACCTGATCGGTGGAATTCCAGCGATTGGCATAGGCCATGCCGGTGAGCGAGAACCCATTCTCCGACGTGCCCTGGCTGTAGCGGACCACGGCGTTGATCTTCTTGAGCTTGTCGGGATCGTCCCACGGGCCGTTGTAGATATTGGCTTCCGCGGCCACGAGCAGGTTACCTTCGCCCGCCTTGCCCGAGGTGACACCGAAGGCGCGGTTGTAGCCAAAGCTGCCCGTGGTGATCGACGCCATGGTCTTTTCCACGCTGTCGATCAGGCTGACATGGATCGCGCCGACCGACGAGAAGTCGCCCTCATCGGCGAAATACGGACCCTTGCGGACATTGACGACACCGATCAGTTCCGGGATCAGGAAATTCATGTCGGCATAGCCCTGGCCGTGACCATGGGTGCGCATGTTCACGGGCATGCCGTCGATGGTGATCGCGAGATCGGTGCCGTGATCGAGATTGACGCCGCGCAGAAAATACTGATTGGCTTTGCCGTCGCCCGAATGCTGGGTGACGATCAAGCCCGGAGCGACCTCCAAGGCCTCTGCAGGACGCGACAACGGACGCGCATTGACCTCGGTGCCACCGATATTCTTTTCGCTGGCTGCGCCGACCGGAAGCTGCGCCACCTCGGCACCGGGATTGGTCGTGCCGGCACCGCTTGCCACAGCGACAGATGGCGCGGGACGACGCCCCGTATAGTGGCCTTTCGCAGCCGATCCGGAGCGCTTGGCAGGCGCCCCCACGCGCGGCTGCGGCGCATCGACTTCAACCGGCGCCAGTGTCGTAACGCCCTGTGCCATGACGTCTCCCGACACCAGCATGACGGCCGCAACCAGCGACAGACCACCCGACATACACTTCATCGCAAACCGCCCCCAGCGGATATCCAGCAGATGCGAAACAACAATCCCGGCGCGGCCGCTGACGGGTTATGTTGCACCGAACATGGTTTGAGAACTGGCAGGCGAGTATGATGAAGTCAATCAATCATCATACTTTCGGAGACGAAAGATGCAGCGCATTACGATCACGCTCGATGATGAATTGATGGAAGATCTCGACACGCTGATCGCCGAACGCGGTTATCAGAACCGCTCCGAAGCGATCCGTGACCTGACCCGGGCAGGAATGCAGCAAACTGCACAAGAGCAAGGCAAATCCGGCGACTGCGTCGCCGCCCTCGTCTATGTCTACGATCACGCTCAGCGCGACCTGTCACGCCGGCTGGTGGACACCTACCACCATCACCACGACCTCGCGCTGGCGACGCTGCATGTGCATCTCGACGATGACAATTGCATGGAGGTGACGGCGCTGCGCGGTCCGGGCAAGGAGGTGCAGCATTTTGCGGATCACATCATCGCCGAGCGCGGGGTGAAGCATGGACGCGTGGTGATGATGCCGACGGGGAAGAAAACGGTCGGAAAGAAGAAGGAGCACGCGCACCGGTGAGCTCCCGTAGCTCGGGCTACGCTGCGCTCCATCCGGGCTATCAATCAGCCTAGACGACCACGCATTGAGGCGACGGCTCCCGTCCGTTGAGAACATCAAGCACTGACTTCGCCGCCAGCCTGTTGGTCCGCATAAGTCCTTCGCGGCTGGAGCCTGCCGAATGTGCCGAAGCAATCACGTTCGGCAAGGCAATCAGTTCCTTGATGTGCTCCCGCTTCGATGGGTCGGCCTCGCCCTCGAACACATCGAGGCCTGCGCCCATGAGGTGGTTCGACCTCAGAAGCTCGACCAGCGCGGCCTCGTCGATCAAACCGCCTCGTGCCGTATTCACGAGGATCGCGCCGCGTTTCAATTGGAGCATCCTGTTGCGATCGAAGAGATGGCGCGTCTGCTCGGTGAGCGGAAGATGCAGGCTTATGTAGTCAGACTTGCCGAGCAATTCGGGCATCTCGACAAAGCGCGCCCCGATGGCGTTCGCGGCCTCATTGTTCGGATGGGGATCGTAAGCGAGAACATTGGCATCGAACCCACGCACGCGCCGTCCCACAGCCTGCGCAATCCTACCAAATCCAACAAGTCCTACCGTCTTCTCGCAAAGTTCGGTCCCCACCAATGGCGACCAGCGGTCCGCCTGCATCGCTAGATGCCCTTCTCGCAGCCGCTTTGCCAGAGCAAGCATCATTCCGACAGCATGATCGGCCACGGCAGGCTCGTTGCCGCCCGGGGAGATTATCACCCGGCGGCCGAGTTCACGCGCCGCTGTTACATCGACTGTGTCATAGCCTACCCCGCGGCGCGCGATGACCTTGAGTTGGGGGTGTTTAGTCAACAAATCCCGCGTGACGAGAGCGGTGCCGACAATCCAGCCATCGATCCCGGTGAGAAGCCGATCCAATTCACCTGGAGCGATCGTATCGTCCTGCACGTCCTGCGAGAGTCCAGTCCGGCGCACCTCGCAGCCATGATCGACAAGAAGCTGCTCAGCTTCTGCATCGAAGAAGCGCGTCGATGCCAGAATTTGGAAAGCCATCGTTGAACCCAGTTGGAGTGATAATCGACACGGCGACGTGGTCAGGCGTACAAATGAGCGCCCTGTGAATTCCGTCGAACCGTCGTGCTTATGACGGCAAGACCAACGGCACCTGAAACCATCAGGATGTAGGCCGGCATGTAGTTGTTGCCGGTGATCGCGATGAGCCAAGTGGCGAGGTAGGGCCCCGCGCCTCCACCGATCACTGCGCCAACGCTGTGACCGAATGCCACGCCAGTGTGGCGTACCTCCGTTGGAAACAGCTCCGGCATCGTCGAGTAAGTGCCCGCCTGGCACAGCGCATAGGGAATGATACCGACGAATAGACCAAGCAACGCCAAGCCGAATGACTGCTGGTTCATGAGCAAGAATTCAGGAAGGGTCAGAACGATGTAGGCGGCGTATGACCAGAGAAGGAGCGGCTTCCCGCCGATCCGGGTGCCAATCATTCCCGCGACGGGGATCAAGACGGAAGCGAACAGGACGGCCAGGAGGACGATCGTTGAAGCCTGCCCCTTGGTGAAGCCCAGCACCTCGCTGAAATAAACGGCAACGAAGACCGTACCAATATAGGTGCCGATGTTCTGGACGGCCGAGATGAGAGTGACTTTCGCCAGAGCCGACCTATGGACCGCGAACACTTCCGCCAGCGGCGCGCGCTTCGGCTTCTGCTTCGCAGCAAGAGCCTGAAACTCCGGGCTATCCTCGACCTGTAGACGCATCCAGATCGTCAAGAGTGCAAGAGGCGCAGCGAGAAGGAACGGAATGCGCCATCCCCATTCCATCATACTCTCCTTCGAGATCATGACCGCTATCAAACCTGCCAGACCGGCAGCCAGCCCCTTGCCGAGTTGGGCGATCGAAGGGATGAAGGAAATATAGAGCGCTCTGCGATGGGCGGGGGCCCATTCCCGAATATAGGATGCTGCGCCGCCGATTTCGCCTCCGGTCGAAAAGCCTTGCAGCATTCGCATGATGATCAGGAGGATCGGCGCGGCGATTCCGATGGTCTCATAGCTCGGCAGCAGACCGGTCAGGGTCGCGGCGACGCCCATCAGCGTAATACTGGCGATCAGGCTTTTTCGCCGCCCGCTGAGATCACCCAGCCGACCGAAATACCACGCGCCGATCGGACGCACCACGAAGGCGAGACCGAAGATCGCGAGCGTGTTCAGCAGATTGGCCACACCGTCGCCGGCCGGAAAGAACACGATCGCGATCGTTGCGGCAACGTAGCCGTAGATGCTGAAGTCGTAATATTCGATAAAGGTACCGAATACCGCGACAGCAGTCGCTCGCTTGTATTTCGCTTTGTGCGCAGTATTCGCGCTCGAAGGCGATATGGTCGTCATGGATGGCCCTTCATTGGGAGAACGGACGTAAACGCGGAAATCTGTTCGCGCAGCCAAAGGCTGCCCGAAAGATGCGAATGACCGCGATCTCGACCGTCGAATCTGAGGGAGCAGTCAGCGAAGTCGCGCGTTGGCGAGCCTCGCTGACACAGCTTCACTTCTTGGCATATGCACCCGTATAGGTGCCCGCATGAATTGACTTGATGATACTTTCTTCCCGGCTGATGTGGGCCCGCACCGCCGCGCTGAGCTCCTCGGCGACCGATATCGGGAACGTCACCACGCCGTCTTCATCACCGACGACGATATCACCCGGCGACACGACTGTGCCGGCGATCGGAACGGGAACATCGAGTTCCCCCGGACCGTCCTTGTAAGGTCCGCGATGGGTCACGCCGCGCGCGAAGCACGGAAAGTCCGAGGCGGCGAAAGCGGCGCTGTCACGGATCGCACCATCGATGACGAAACCTGCGACGCCGCGCACTTCGGCGATTGTCTTCATGATATCGCCAACCAATGCGCGCGACAGATCGCCCTCGCCCGCGACGACAATTACTTCGCCGGGGCGAACCAGATCGAGCATTTTGTGGATCGTGAGATTATCGCCAGCCCGCGTACGCACAGTTCGTGCGCGTCCCAGCAACTGACCTGACCGGTGATAGCGGTTCAAGCCCACGAGACCCGGCAGCCTCTGCAAGTTGTCGCTGATGACGGCGGTCGGCGCGTTCCGAAATGCCTCTACGAGTGCGCGCTCGTCTACGCCGTTAGTGTCCCGCATTGTTACCTCCCAATGACAATTTGGTGCACTCTGAACGGCATCCTTTCGGAAGAAAAACGATTAATTTTCATCACAACCGTGTCGTTTTTCGACTTGATCCGAAAGCCGGCGGCAGCGAATTTCACTTTCGTTCTGACTTTTTGACTTCCTCAGCCAACGGCCGCAAATCTTCCGTCATCCGGTCCAGATGCGCCTGCCACTCTGCGCCGGGCATGAATGCGAGCACGGGCGCATCGCCCGGAGAACTCTTGATATATTCTGGATCTTTCAGGCTTTCCCGGATGGCCGTCTCGAGCTTCTTGACGATGATGTCGGGAAGAGCCTTCGGTACGGCAAAACCACGTTCGGCCGACATGATGACCGGCACACCGACTTCCTCCGCGGTCGGAACATCGGGGAGCACTGAGGACCGCGTTTTCGCAAGCAATGCGATCACCTTCAGCTCACCTTTGACACCACCGTGCAGTTCCGGGACTTCGCTCACGCTCAGCAAACCCACGTCAAGGTGACCACCGAGGAGATCGGTGCGCTGTGCGGCCGTCCCCTTGTAGGAGATATCGTTGGTGTGGACACCGGCCGTCTTGGCCAGCATGCGAACTGCCAAATGACCGTTGGTGCCTGCGCCATTGTGACCAAAGGTGATCGAGCCCGGTCTGCTCCTCAGGGCATCGATAATGTCCTTGAGACCATTGAACTTGCTATCCTTGCTCACGACGATGACCGATGGATCATCGACCACACGTGCGATCAGACGCAGGCTGTCGGTGCTGTACTGGGCGGCGCGGGTCATCGGAATGAAATTGTAGCCCGGCACATTCACGAGACCGATCGTAAACCCGTCAGGCGCCGCACGCGCGACCGAGGTCACAGCAATCTCGCCGGCGGCACCGGGTCGGTTCACCACGATGAATTTGGCGGAATCGCCAAACTTTTTCTCCACGTATGGAAGAAGTTTGCGCGCCATCACGTCGGTTCCGCCGCCGGCGGAAAAGCCGACGATCACCTCGGTCGGTTTATCGTCTGGCCAGCCCGCCATGGCAGGCGGGACGATTGTAAAACCGATCGCAGTGGCGAACGCGCACAGTGCCACGATCTTCATGTCGGCCCTCTATGTTTCCTCGGTTCATTTGTGAGGGGGACCGATTTTGCATCAGCGAACGCGATCCTCCCGGCAGGGACCGTCCGCGATCATGGCAATACCAACAAGCGAATTATTTGCGTAATCGCCTAGTCGTTTTTCGACTGTATTCAGTCATCGTCGCATATTCGGCGACGTCGAGAACGCACTGCAGAAGGATCGGCAGCAGGGAGCGGCGGTCGTCTTCGCGATGGATGAAGCAATAGGCAAGGCCAGGCAAAGGCGGATTGCTGCGGAACGTCGTGAGTGCTCCACCGTCCACCCACGGGCGCATGAACGCTTGCGGAAGAAAGCTCACCCCGACATCTGCGATCGTCAGTCCGATAATAGCCATCAGGCTGTTGCTTGCGACAATTCGCTGCATACGGAGACCTTGGCTGGCCGCCCAATTATCGAACGCCTGCGTCAGGCCGGACCCCTCGGTCATCGTGATGACAGGGTGCTTGGCCAGATCCGCCGGCTTGAGGATACGCCCCGGCCGGAGACGTCCCGGTGCCGCGGTCCAAACGAATTTCACATCGCCGATCCGTTGCTGGGAAATACTGGGATCCTCGGCAGGACCTGGTACAATCGCGAAGTCGAGTTCTCCGCGAACCACCTGCCGCTCCAGCCGTCGCCCGAGATCGACATGCGGTCGCAGGATCAGTTGGGGATGCTTCTCCCGCACCTTGGCGACGAAACGGGGAAGCCATGTCAGGGCGCCGAGTTCACTAATTCCGAAGCTGCAGGTTCCGCTCAGTTCGACCGGTCCATCCAGAGCGTCGCGCACATACTCCTTGAGCTCGAGCATTTGGCCTGCGACTTTCAGAACCCGGTGCCCCGCTTCCGTCAGATGAGCACGCTTTCCAGTCCGCACGAAAAGCTCAACACCTACCCATTCCTCAAGCTCTGCAATCCGTTTCGACAGCGAGGATTGCGTCACATGAACGCGCTGCGCCGCCAGAACGAAACTACCGAGGGTCGCCGCGAAATAGAATGCTTCGAGCTGCTTAAGGGTCATGGACCGATATATCTCACCATGAAGCAGCCACGCCAAGCTGCTTCTGACCGGATCGATCGCCAAGACGCCCCGTCAAACGCAATTCTTGATGGCCTCGTCGGAGGGTGCATGCTGCGTGGCATGATCGCGCATCCAGCGTCTGCACAGTCACATGAGGCGGACTTGCTTGCGGCATTCGCCCATTGCGCATGATGCCTCGAAGAAGCGATTCATTCAGATCGAAATCTTCCTCAGTCCCAGTCCGGCGCGAAGGCTGGCTTCACGAAACGCTCGTCCTTCGGTAGGCTGGCGATCGTCTTACGGTCCTCGTCGTCGAGGGTGACCTTCAGCGCGTCGAGATTGGCCTGCTGACTTTCCTTGCGCGATGCCTTCGGGATTGCAGCAACGCCATCCTGATCGAGCAGCCACTTCAAAGCAACCTGCGCTGCCGACACGCCATGCTTGGCGCCAATCTTCTTCATCGCGTCATTGTCGGCGAGACGGCCCTGTCCCAGCGGGCAGTAGGCGACGAGCGGAATCGATTTCGCGCGCAGATAGGTCAGCAGCCTGGTCTGGTCCAGCAGCGCATGATATTCGACCTGGTTGCAGGCGACGGGCGCACCGATCTCCTCCACCGCCTGTTTCATCAGCGCCACCGGAAAATTGGCGACGCCAAGCGCGCGAATGCGACCCTCGTCCTTGAATTTCAACAGCGTCTCGAAGATGGCCGGCAGGTTCATGCCCTTCGACGGCCAGTGCACCAGATAAAGATCGATGACGTCGAGACCGAGTTTGGTCTGGCTGGCGTCGAAGGCGCGCTTGATGGCGTCGGGCGCGAGGTTCTCATGCCAGACCTTGGTCGTGACATGCAGATCCTTGCGCGGCAGCCCGGCGGCCTTGATGCCGGCACCGACTTCCGCCTCGTTGCCATACATCTCGGCGGTGTCGATGTGGCGATAGCCAAGCCGGAGCGCGCTTTCGACACCGGCGATACAGGCATCGCCCGTCAGTTTGAAGGTGCCAAGGCCGAGCTTCGGCACGGCGATGCCCTGGGTTTCGATAGACTGCATACCGATGGACTGCATGAGACCTCCTGATTCCATTTCCAGAGCGTGATGCGATCCGAAAACCGGTGTTCGCTTTTCGGGATCATGCTCTGAGGCAGCCCGCCACAAGACGCCGCCCGCGCGATCTGATACGCTGCCCGCACCAAAACAGGAACTCACATCACGGGGAGATGTTCAAGGTGGAGAAAGCGCTTCGTGCATGGCTGGATTCCCACGGACTCTGGGCCATCATTTTTGCCGTGCTCGGTGTGATCGTCACGCTCGCCGTTGTGCTTGTTGTCGGCGGCTTCTGGCTGGCACGCTAGGCACCTCTCGTAGGGTGGGTGGAGCGCCGCGAAACCCATCACCGTTCGGCCGATGAGTTTCGCGGCGCTCCACCCATCCTACGGGGCCTTCAATATCCCCGTCCCCGGTCCACCGTGTCCTTCGGCTTCACGCCGGCCTGCACCGCTTCCGCTGTCGCGCGAATGGTCTTGCCGATGGCGGCCAAGCTGGCATCGCACGCGTCATGCGGCGTGAGCACGATGTTCGGATGAGTCCAGAACGGGCTGTCGACCGGTAGCGGCTCGACGTGAAACACGTCGATGGCCGCGCCGGACAGTTGGCCATTGCCAAGAGCCGCGAACAGATCCGCATCGACCAGATGCGGGCCGCGGCCGACATGGATGAGATAGGCGCCGCGACGCAGCTTCGCGAACAGCGATGCATTCAGGATACCCCGCGTCTCCGATGTCAGCGGCAGCAGATTGACCAGTATTTCGCTATCGTCGAGCATCCGGTCGAGACCGTCGTTACCGCTGAAGCCGAGCACGCCGGCCGTCGTTGGCTTCGCCGTTCGGCTCCAGACCTTGACCGGAAAGCCGAGCATCGCGAGATCCGACGCCACGCGGGCACCGATGGCGCCGTAGCCGAGAATACCGACCGGCACATCCGCTGCGCGGCGCTGCGGCTGCCGTTGCCAGATCTTGTCGCGCTGCTGCTGCCGATAGACGCCCATCTGACGCTGGTGAGAGATCGCATGCCAGGCGACGAAGCCCGACATCATCTCGGCCTGCGCCGGCTCGACCACACGCACGATATCGATCCCGTCGCGCATGCTCGGGCAATGCAGCAGACTATCGGCGCCGGCTGCGATCGAGCACACAGCCTTGAGGTTCGGATAATGGTCGAACGCATCCGGGGGCGGATGCCAGCCGATGGCCATCTGCACATCGGCGGGATCAATGCCATCCGGATGATCGACGAATGTCACCTTGCCATCGAGCTTGGCGAGTTCCTGCGCGAGATATCCGCGCAGGCCGAGGGTGGTGCTGAGAAGAACGCAGCGAAGAGGTGTCGACGACATAAAAGATCAGGCTGCCTGCGATGGCGAGCTCTGGCCGGGGACGGCACCGAGCAGTTCGCGGGTATAGGGATGTTCTGGCGCGGCAAACAGCTGCGCCGTCGGCTTCAGTTCGACGATCTCGCCCCGCTGCATGACCGCGATCCGGTCGCAGATCTGGGCGGCGACGCGGAGATCGTGGGTGATGAACAGCATGGACAGGCCGAGACGTGCCTTGAGGTCCTCGAGCAGCTTCAGCACCTGCGCTTGCACCGACACGTCGAGCGCGGACACCGCCTCGTCGGCAACGATGATCTCCGGGTCCATGGCGAGCGCGCGGGCAATGCCGATGCGCTGACGCTGGCCGCCGGAGAATTCGTGCGGATAGCGTTCGAGCGCGCCGGCATCGAGGCCGACCATGCCGAGAATGTCACGCGCACGGTCCATCGCGACCTTCGGACTGGTGCCGCGGGCAATCGGGCCGTCGCTGATGATCTGGCCGACCTTGCGGCGCGGATTGAGCGAGGCGAACGGATCCTGGAAGATCATCTGGATACGATGCCTCTGGTCGCGCAGCGCACGGCCTTCCAGCGCGGTGAGATCGATATCGCCGATGCGGACTGTGCCGCGATCGGCCTCGATCAGGCGCATCACCAGACGAGCGACCGAGGACTTGCCGGAACCGGACTCACCGACAAGACCGACAGTCTCACCCTTGAGGACCGAGAACGTCACCTCATTCGCGGCCTGCACGCGACGATCCGGCTTGAACCAGCCCTGCGGGGTCACATAGGTCTTGTCGAGGCCGATGACATCGACAGCCTTGTTGGTCTCGTCGAGCGGTGCGCGCGCAGGAGGGTCCATCGACGGCACGGCGGCGAGCAGCGCCTTGGTGTAATCGTGCTGCGGATTCCTGAACACGGCATCGATCGAGCCTTCCTCCACGATTTTGCCATGACGGAGCACGACGACGCGGTCGGCGATATCGGCGACGACACCGAAATCGTGGGTGATGAACATCACCGCCATGTTACGGCTGCGCTGCAGGTTGCGGATCAGTTTGAGAATTTGCGCCTGCGTGGTGACGTCCAGAGCAGTGGTGGGCTCGTCCGCCACCAGCACCGAGGGCTCCAGGGCAAGCGCCATGGCGATCATGGCGCGCTGGCGCTGGCCACCGGAGAGCTGGTGCGGATAGGCGCGGATGATGCGCTCGGGATCGGGCAGACCGACCTCCTTCGCCAGATTGAGTGCCTTGGCGCGGCGCTCCTTCGGCGTCAGCAGGCCATGGGCCTCGAACATCTCCATCATCTGGTCGCCGATCCGCATCAGTGGATTGAGCGCCGTCATCGGCTCCTGAAACACCATGGCGATGCCGCGGCCTCGCACGTCACGCCACTGGTCCTCACCGAACTTCAGAAGATCCTTGCCCTCGAAGGAAATCTCGCCGGCCTCGGTCTTCACGGTGTCCGGCAACAGGCCCATCAGCGCATGCGCGCACATGGACTTGCCGGAGCCGGACTCGCCGACGACGCAAACGATTTCGCCCGGAATAAGATCGATGGACACACCATCGACGGCGTAAGGACGTTCCGCGCTCTTCGGCAGCGCGATCTTCAGATTTTTAATGGCAACAGCGGGCGCTTTGGTCATCAGCGGCTATCCTTTGCCAGGCGCGGATTGAGCGCATCGTTGAGCCCTTCGCCGATCAGGTTCATGGCGAGTACCGAAAGAAGAATGGCGATGCCGGGGAACACCGTGATCCACCAGGCCTGACGAATGACGGTGCGGCCGGCGCCGACCATGTAGCCCCAGGACATCAGATTGGGATCGCCGAGACCGAGGAACGACAGCGAGGATTCCAGCAGGATCGCATTGGCGACCATCAGCGAGGCCAGCACGATCACCGGCGATAGTGCATTCGGCAAGATCTCGCGCCAGATGATCCAGCTGTTGCTCTGCCCCGTGACCACGGCGGCCTGGACATATTCGCGCGTGCGCAGCGACAGCACCTCACCACGGACCAGACGCGCCACTGGCGGCCAGGACACGATGGCGATGGCGCCGACAATGGAATAGATCGAGGGCTGCAGGATCGCCACCAGCACGATGGCCAGCGCGAAGCTCGGAATGGTCTGGAAGAACTCGGTGCCACGCATCATCAGGTCGTCGACCTTGCCGCCGAAATAGCCGGCGATGGCGCCGACCGGCACACCGATGGTCAGCGCCACCGTGGTGGAGACGAGACCGACCAGCAGCGACACCCGCGCGCCGTAGATCAGGCCGGCGAACACATCGCGGCCGAGCGCGTCGGTGCCCAGCGTCACCATCGGGTTGGTGAAGGGCGGCAGAAACGGCCGCTGCACCATACGCCACGGCGAGGTCGGGAAGATCATCGGCCCGAAAATGGCGATGAAGACGGCGACGGTCAAAAGCACGAGACCGATGACGCCGCCGGGATTGCGCAGCATCAATTTCCAGAACTTCTTCATTTGGCAAACTCGATGCGCGGGTCGACCAGACGGTAAACGAGGTCGGTGACGAGGTTGAAGATCAGCACCATGGCCGAGCAGACCACGAAGACGCCGAGCAGGAGGTTGTAGTCGCGCTGCAGCAGCGCCTCATAGAGCAGACGTCCGATGCCCGGCCACGCGAACACCGTCTCGGTGAGCACGGCGCCGCCGACCAGCGTGCCCGAATGCACGCCCGCCAGCGTCACCACCGGCAACAGCGCATTGCGCAACACGTGGCGACGCTGGATGATGTTGTTGCGCAGCCCCTTGGCGCGCGCGGTCTTGACGAAATCGAGCCGCTTCACCTCGAGCATCGACGCGCGGGTCATGCGCGTATAGGTCGCCATGAAGAACAGGCCGATGGTCATCGCCGGCATGACCAGATGCAGCGCGACATCCTTGACATGGGCCCATCCGGTGTAATTGGCGCCGACGGTCTCATAGCCGAAACTGGGCAGCCAGCCGAGATAGACGGAGAACAGCAGGATCGACATCAGCGCGACCCAGAAGATCGGCGTCGCGTAGAACAGCAGCGCCGAGACCGTGATGGCGGTATCCGCCCATGTCCCCGCAAATCTCGCCGCCAGCGTACCGAAGGTGATGCCCAATATCAGTGATATCGCGAAAGCCGTGAGCGTCAGCAGCAACGTTGCCGGCAGGCGCTCGGCGATCAGTGCCGATACCGGCATCTGCTGACGGAAGGAGTAGCCGAGATCCAGCGTCACGACACCCTTCACATAGGTGAAGAGCTGCTCGGGAACCGGCCTGTCGAGCGAGAACTTTTCGCGGAGCTGCTGCACGAATTGCGCGTCGCTGGCTCCGGCCTCGCCGGCCATCACCGAGGCGGGATCGCCCGGCGCGAGGCGGATCAGAAAGAAGTTCATCACGATGATCGCTAGCAGCACGAAAATGCCCTTCACGATCCTCTGGGCAACGAATGACAGCATCAGAGATCCACCGCGGTCAGGTGAGAAAGCAAAAGAAAACCCGTGACGATCATGATGATCGTCACGGGCACTGGGCAGCGTTACTTATTTGTCGATCCAGGCATCGCGGAAACCGTCATTCACGCCGATACCCGTGGTGATGAGGTTCTTGACCTTGCAGTTCATGATGGTCGGGAACTGCAATTCGAGCAGCCAGGCCACCGGAACGTCTTCAACAAGGATCTTCTGCACTTTGTCGTAGATCTCCTTGCGCTTCGAATCCGGTGTCGCCACCGCGCCTTCTTCGAACAGCTTGTCGACCTCGGGATTCGAATAGCCTTCGAGATTGTTGAAGAGCTGCCCCTTCACGATCTGGCTCGTAATATAGTTACGCGCCACACCGAGAGCCGGATCGCCGTACTGATAGAGATAGGTGAAGGAGATATCGAAATCCCACTCCATGTTGCGCTGGTTCGAGCCCGGCACGTCCGTCGCGATGGTTTCGATATTGAATCCGACATCGACGAGGTTCTGCTTCACGGCTTCACCCCAGCGCTGCCAGGTCTCGCCATAGGGCAGCGGCATGATGCGGATCTTCTCGCCTTTGTAGCCGGCCTCCTTCAGCAGAGCCTTGGCCTTGGCCGGATCGTAGGGATATTTCGGCACGTCATCGGTGTAGAACTTGATGGTCGATGCCGACGGGCCGGTCGCTACCTTGCCGAGCCCGTTCCAGATCACATCCTTGGCGAATTCGCGGTCCACCGCATACATGATGGCCTGACGGACCTTCTTGTTGGCGAGGATCGGATTGCGATTGTTCAGCCACATCCAGGCGAGCGGCGAGAAGAATTCCCAACCTTCACCGGTGACGCAGGTGTTCGGCAGCTTGCTGACGCGCGGCACGTCGAAATTTTCGATCGAACCGCCCGGCAGCACGTCCACCTTGCCGGTTTCGTAAGCCACCGAGCGCGCGGCGGCATCCGGAATGATCTGCCAGTAGATGCCGTCGATATAGGGCTTGCCCTTGACGTGATAGTTCGGGTTCTTCACCAGCTGGATGAACGAGCCCTTCTTCCATTCCTTGAACATGAAGGGGCCGGTGCCGATCGGCGTGTTGTTCGCCGGATTGGTCTTGATGTCGGTGCCTTCATAGATGTGCTTCGGGATCATCGGCATCGAGCCGACTTCGAAAATGCCGATGAACGGACCGAAGGGCTGCTTCAGCGTGAACACCACCGTGTAGTCGTCCGGCGCCTCGACCTTCTCGAGCTGCACCAGATTGCCGCGGGCACGGGCATGGGTAACCTTCAGCGTCTCAATGGAGAACAGCACGTCAGCCGAGGTGAAGGGCTTACCGTCGTGCCAGGTCACGCCCTGCTTGAGCTTGAACGTGTAGGTCTTGGCATCGGGGCTGATGGTCCAGCTTTCAGCGAGGCCCGGCTCCGGCTCCAGCTTCTTGTTATAGCGCAGCAGGCCTTCATAGATGTTGCCCGACACCATTTGGGTCGGACCGTTCTGCACCAGCGCCAGCATCAGGCCCGGCGGTTCGGGCTGAATCACGGCATTGATGGTGCCGCCGAGTTTCGGCTCCTGCGCCAGGGCGAATGTGCTCACGCTGCCGAGCGCCAGAGCCAGTACCAGTTTCTTCAACATCTCTTTCCCCCTTAGTGCCTCACGGCACGTCACCCGGATTCGTTGACGATGATTGGTGCAAACAGAATCAATTTTTATAGTCGGCGTCCGTCCGATCGAGCATGCGCTTGAACGCTTCCCACTCGCTGTCCGGCTTGCCCTCTGCGTGCACCTTCTCGTAGCCACGGTCATACTGGCCGGCGGTGTGTGCGGCAATGGCATGCGAAGGGCGAATGACTTCGGCACCGGTTGCAAGGATCGCGAGCTGCGCGCGGCAGGAACGCTCCATGTTGAACATCAGCTTGAACGCCTCGCCGACCGAACGACCGCAGGTGAGCAAGCCATGGTTGCGCAGGATGAGCACCATCTTGTCGCCTAGGTCGGCCACGAGGCGCTCACGTTCGGAGAGGTCGAGCGCGATGCCTTCGAAATCATGATAGGCGATGCGGTCGGTGAACTGCATCGACCACTGGTTCAGCGGCATCAAACCTTCCTTCAGGCACGACACCGCGACGCCGGCGACAGTGTGCGTATGCAAAACGCACTGCGCATCGTGGCGTGCCATATGCACCGCGCTGTGGATGGTGAAGCCGGCCGGATTGATGCCGAGGCCGAGCGGATCATCCACGACCTTGCCGTCGACATCGACGGTGACGAGGTTCGACGCCGTCACTTCCTCGAAGCGCATGCCGTAAGGATTGATAAGGAAGCGGTCCTGCGTGCCGGGAACGCGCACGGAGATATGCGTGTAAATGCTGTCATCGAGGCCGTGGCGATGGATCAAGCGATAGGCAGCGGCGAGATCGACACGAACTTGCTTGGCAGCATCGAGGGTCGGCGTCAAATTGGCGTGCATATTCACAGGCATACTTCCCGGCTTTTAAGGTGGAGTGAGCAAACACAATCGCATGGCAGGCCGCAAGATTAAACTGTCGACAATCGACGCTTAATTCTTGTACACGGCATGAAACGGGCTTTTCCCATGCGCTTGATGTCTCCTCCTGTTGGTCTGGCCGCCCTCACCGATATCGATCTCGTCGGTCAGGTGGCGCGTGTGCTGACCCAAGCGGTGGTGAGCGGGCAGCTCGCCCCCGGCGCAAAGGTGGTCGAGGCAGGCATCGCGCGCGAACTCGGCATCAGCCGTGCGCCCGTCCGCGAAGCCGCCCGTTTGCTGGAGCAACAGGGCCTGCTCGTCTCGCATCCCCGCCGCGGTTTCTTCGTACGCAAACTGGAAACAGCCGATATCGATGAAATCTACGATCTTCGGATTTGCGTGGAATGCCACGCTGCCGTGCTTGCGTCGAAAAACCTCACCCCGGCCAATCGCGACGCGCTGCGCCGGCAGATCGACGTCCTGCACGAGACGGCCGACCTGGAAGACCATGCGAGGCAGGTCGAGGAAGACTACAAATTCCACCGCATGATCGTCGAGATCGCCGGTAGCAAGCGCTTGCTGAAAGTGTTCGACGACCTGTCGTCGGAAATGCGCATGGTGATCGGCCTGATCGGGCGGCTCTATGACGATCCGCATCGTATCGCTCAAACGCATGACGTACTGCTCGAGGTGCTGGACCAAGGGCACGCCGACATCATTACCGCACGCTTCGACTATCACATCGCGTCGGCCTGGCGCGAAGTCGGCAAACTCGTTCGCGAAATTCCCGCATCAACCAATGGAGCCGCCACGTGAAGGCAGTCTATTCGGACAAACACAAGAGTCATGACCCGCAATTCTTCCTGGTGCGCGGCCAGGTGCGCAAGACCACCGAACAGCCGGAGCGTGCCGAGCGCCTGCTCAAGGGACTCGCCGACGGCAAGCACACGCTGGTCGCGCCCACTGAATTCGGCCAGGGTCCGCGTGCCCGCGTGCATTCGCCGGAATATCTGCGCTTCCTCGAAAGCGCCTGGGAGGAATGGATCAAGCTGCCGGACTACGGCACGGAAATGATCGCCAACATCCACCCCAATCGCGTGCCGGGCAGCTATCCGACCCACATTATCGGCAAGCTGGGCTGGCACACCGCCGATACCGCAGCGCCGATCGGCCCTGGCACCTGGGCCGGCGCCTGCGCCTCGACCGACGTCGCCGTCACCGCCACGCATATGGTGATGGATGGCGAAGACGCCGTCTACGCCCTGTGCCGCCCGCCCGGCCATCATGCCTATAGGGACATGGCCGGCGGCTTCTGTTTCATGAACAACTCGGCGATCGCCGCCGAGCATCTGCGCACCAAGCACGAGCGCGTCGCCATCCTCGACGTCGACGTGCATCACGGCAACGGCACCCAGGGCATCTTCTATGCACGCCCGGACGTGCTGACCGTCTCCATCCATGCCGATCCCACCGGCTACTATCCGTTCGTCTGGGGCTACGCCGACGAGAAGGGCGAAGGCAACGGCCTTGGCACCAATCTCAACATCCCGCTCGCGCTCGGCACCAGCGACGACGGTTTCATCGATGCGCTCGCTGTCGCCGAGAAAACGATCAAGTCGTTCGCACCGGGCGCGCTTGTCGTTGCTCTCGGTCTCGACGCATCGGAGCACGATCCGCTCGCGGCGCTGAAGGTCACCACGCCGGGCTTCAACCGTATCGGCGCCGCCATCGCGCGCATGGGCCTGCCCACCGTCATCGTTCAGGAAGGCGGATATCTCTCCGACATCCTGGGCGCCAACCTCACCTCCACGCTCGCCGGATTTGAATCAGCGCGCTGACATCGACGCTGCTCGTAGGATGGGTTGAGCGTTTTCGCGAAACCCATCATACGCAACCACCGAAGTGATGGGTTTCGCTCCGCTCTACCCATCCTACGGACAACCCACCTGCACCAACACCAACAACACGAAACTCCATTAAACTCGAAGGACTCCTTTCCATGGCCACCAATGCAGAAATCTTCGCGCGCCGCGAAGCCGCGGTTCCCCGCGGCATCGGCCACTCCACCCCGATCTCGGCGCAGCGCGCGCTGAACGCCGAGGTTTGGGATGTCGAAGGCAAGCGCTACGTGGATTTCGCCGGCGGCATCGCCGTGCTGAACACCGGCCATTGCCATCCGCACGTCATGGCCGCCGTCAAGGCTCAGATGGAGAACTTCACGCACACCTGCTTCCAGGTGCTGCTGTATGAATCCTATGTCGCTCTTGCCGAGCGCCTCAACAAGCTTGTTCCGATCGACGGGCCCGTGAAGACTGCCTTCTTCACCACCGGCGCGGAAGCCACCGAAAACGCCATCAAAATGGCACGTGCCGCCACCGGCCGCGCCGGCGTGATCGCCTTCACCGGCGGCTTCCATGGCCGCACCCACATGACCATGACCATGACCGGCAAGGTGTTCCCCTACAAGAAGGGCTTCGGCGCCTCCATGCCGGAAGTCTGGCACGTGCCCTTCCCGGCGCCGCAGCTCGATGTCACGGTCGAGGAATCGCTGAAGTATCTGAACTTCCTGTTCAAGGCCGACATCGATCCGGCCCGCGTCGCTGCCATCATCATCGAGCCCGTGCAGGGCGAAGGAGGCTTCCATCAGGCGCCGCCGGAGCTAATGCGGGCGCTGCGCAAGATTTGCGACGAGAACGGCATCGTCTTCATCGCCGACGAAGTGCAGACCGGCTACGGTCGCACCGGCAAGATGTTCGCGATGGAACATTACGACGTGAAGCCCGACCTCATCACCGTGGCAAAGAGCCTCGCCGGCGGTTTCCCGCTGTCGGGCGTGATCGGCAAGGCGAAGATCATGGACGCTGCCGATCCGGGCGGCCTGGGCGGCACCTATGCCGGCAACCCGCTGGCGATCGCCGCCGCCATGGCCGTGCTCGACGTGTTCGAGAAGGAAAAGCTGGTCGAGCGCGCCAACCATATCGGCGAGCGCATCACCACGCGTCTCAAGAAAATGCAGCAGCGCAACGACCTCGTGCCGATCGCCTCGATTCGCAATGTCGGCGCCATGATCGCCTTCGATATCGTCAAAGAGCGCGGCAGCGACATGCCGGATGCCGAAGTGACCAAGAAGGTGACGCAAAAGGCGGTCGAGGAAGGTCTCGTGCTGCTGTCCTGCGGCGTCAATTTCAACACCATTCGCGTGCTGGTGCCGCTGACGGCCCAGGACGAGGTCCTGGATGAAGGCATGGAAAAGCTCGAACGCGCATTGACGGCTTGATCTTGTTTTACCTCTCCCCCGCGAAGCGAAGCTTCGTTAGGGGGGGGGGGAGAGGTGATCCCGCGCCACCGTTACTTTCGACGACCAAAGCAAATCAATAAAAAGGAAAACACTCGAATGCCTCTCGATCCCGCCCTCCGCGACAAGATCATCGCCGCCGTCGACAAGGGTTTCGATGCCCAGGTCAAGTTCACCCAGGACATGGTTCGCCACGAGTCCACCCGTGGCAACGAACACACCATGCAGGACTTCATGTTCCGCGCCATGAAGGAGCGCGGCTACAGCATGGAGCGCTTCAACATGGACACCGAAGCGCTGAAGCGCCATCCCGGCGCGGGCGCATGGGATGCGCTGCATTCGCAGGCTCCGATCGTTGTGGGCACGCATCGCCCGCGCAATGAGACAGGCCGCTCGCTGATCCTGCAGGGCCATGTGGACGTGGTGCCGGAAGGCCCGCACGACATGTGGAGCACCCCGCCCTACGATCCCGTGATCCAGGGCGAGTGGATGCAGGGCCGCGGAGCCGGCGACATGAAGGCGGGCTGTGCCTCCAACATCTTCGCGCTCGATGCGCTCAAGAGCATCGGCCTGCAGCCAGCAGCCACTGTCTACATCCAGTCGGTGGTCGAGGAAGAGTCGACAGGCGACGGCGCGTTGATGACGCATCTGCGCGGCTACAAGGCCGATGCCGTGGTGATCTCGGAGCCATCGCATGAGACCATCACCCGCGCCAATGTCGGCGTGGTCTGGTTCCAGGTGGAAGTGCGCGGCGTCCCTGTGCATGTGCAGCGCATGGGCACCGGCGCCAACGCCATCGACGGCGCCTATCGCGTCGTCGGCGAACTGCGCAAGCTCGAGACCGAGTGGAACGCGACCAAGGACCAGCACGAGCACTTCAAGCACATCGAGAAGCCGGTCAACCTCAACATCGGCAAGATCGCCGGCGGCGACTGGGCCTCGTCGGTCCCGGCCTGGTGCAAGATCGACTTCCGCATCTCGCTGCTGCCCGGCAAGACCGCCGACGCCGCGAAGAAGGAGATCGTCGACCGCGTCTCCGCCTTCGCGCGTCAGGATCCGTTCCTGTCGAACATCCCGCCGACCGTGACCTTCAACGGCTTCCAGGCCGAAGGCTATGAGCTGAAGCCCGGCTCGGATGCCGAGAACACGCTGGCGGCCGCGCATGAAGCGGTGTTCGGCCAGAAGCCCAAGCCGGAAACGTCGCTGGCCTATCTCGACAGCCGCGTCTATGCGCTGTTCGACAAGGTGCCGACGCTGAACTATGGCTGTATCTCGCGCGGCGTCCACGGCTTCGACGAGGGCGTCAACCTGCCTTCGCTGAAGAAGACGACGACGGCGCTGGCGCTGTTCATCGCCGAATGGTGCGGTGTGGAAGAGGTCAAGGGCTAAACCCTTGCGTCTCTTCTGAACGAACAACGGCGACGCATTGCGTCGCCGTTTACATTTGCAAAGGAGAAAGCCAGCTCACCGCCAGTTACAGATCCCGCCCGACCGGCACGGCCAGGTTTGAACCCGTGTATCCGCCGCGTTGGCGTCCATGGGGTTGCCGCGCGGACGGGCAACGCGGGTGCGTGCGGTTGGCTGCGGGCGCGTGGCAACATTGCGCGGCCGCTTGGCCGCCTGCACGGCCTTCTGCGCTACCGGCTTGTCCGCCGCCGCATCGATTGCATTCTTGGCATCGGCGCGGGCTTCGATCGGATAGGGCTCGAACTGCGCGCGGGGCCCTAGCAACTTCGGCGACAGCAATGCCGTCGACAGATCAAGCGTCAGGAATTCACCGGCCTTGTAAGTCGTTGCAGCCGGCTCCGCCCGCGCAACCGACACTCCCGTCAGCAATGCGATCACGACGGCGACTGAACTCGAAAATCTGAACGTCATCTAGGCCTCCCGAGGCCACGTTCCGGCTTTCTGGATATTACAATGGCTTCAATTTATGGACGAACAACCGGGAATCCATCCGGCTGTTCCCCGAAAACAGCACCCGGACAGGGATTTCCGCTGATAAGCCTAACAGCTCGGCCGCAACTGCCGCCTGATCCAGGCGATATGGCGACGGCGCCATCGGATCTCCTGTGGGCACGACATGCTCAGCGGCGGCAGGAAAACCGCACCGACGGCAACGAGACCCCGCCGATGCCTACAAAGCGGGATCGCGTAGCAAATTATTCTCCGACCTTGGCGGAGTTGTTCGAAAAGTGGGTCGGGTAAGCCTAATCAGTTAGGTTAAAATTTGAAGCAAGTTGCGGCAAACGCGGCTTAATATACCGTCGATCCCGTGCCGTGCAGCGCGGATGCGGAAGTCGCTTTCCCTTCCCGAATTTCAATGCGCGGCACGGGACCGCCGTTTTCACCTGCGTCGGCGGTCCCACCCCTTCGCACAGTGATGCCGCCGTTTCAAACATCAATTCAAACTATGTTTGCATGCGACCTTTCCGGCCGCACACGACGCAATCGCTCGCAGTTTTTGCGAACGCCATGACATCGATCGACAACGCCAGGCTCGCATTGCAACAGAACTTGCCTGACAAACGAGCACCTGACACGCCACGACGACGTGCCTTCGTGCGCAATCGTCCTTGACTTGCGCTCCGCGCGCTTGGCAGTCTGCTTGACATAAAAAACATCGGGCAATGACCCAGATGTAAGTCTAGGGAGAGATACCATGAGCTCATTTCTGAGGCCGCTTGCGGCTGCCAGTGTGATTGTTGCTGGCGCCCTTGCTTCAACTATGCCAGCGACCGCGCAGCAGCCGATCAAGATCGGCCTTCCCACATCCATCCAATTGCAGGTCGGCCGCGATACGCAAAACGCAGCCAAGATGGCGATCGAGGAGATCAACGCCAAGGGCGGATTGCTCGGCCGAAAGCTGGAAATCGTCGTTGCCGACGAGACCGAGAATCCCGAACAGGGTATAGCCGCCATCAAGAAGCTGACCGCTGACGAGAAGGTGGATGTGCTGATCGGCGGCTACACGTCAGGCGTCACGCTCGCGCAGCTGCCGCATATTTCCAACGCCAAGACGATCTATCTCGGCGTCGGCGCTGCGTCTCCCGCCATCACCGCCAAGGTGAAAACGGACTATGAGAACTACAAATACATCTTCCGCGTCTCGCCGATCCATGCCGGCCATCAGGCTCGCGCGCTGGTGGACTTCATCAACGGCAAGCTCAAGGGCGAGATGGGTCTGAAGAAGGTCGCCATCGTCGGCGAGAACGCCAAATGGGTGCAAGACCTCGTACCGATCCTGAAGAAGGGAGCCGTGGATGGCGGCACCGAAGTGCCGATGTCGGAATTCTTCGACACCTCGACCTCGGACTTCTCTCCGCTGTTCGCCAAGGTGAAGAATTCCGGTGCGCAATACCTCATCGTGATCCTGTCGCACGCCTCCTCCGACATCTTCGTCAAGCAATGGCATGACGCCCAGGTGCCGATCCCGATCGGCGGCATCGACGTGAAGAGCCAGGATGCCGACTTCTTCACCCGCGTCAGCGGCAAGGCGCTCGCCGAAACCGTCGGATTGTTTGCAACCCGCGCCGAATTGACGCCGAAAACCATTCCGTTCTGGGATGAATTCGTGAAGCGTTTCGGTACGGCTCCCGTCTATACCGGTGTCGGCACCTACGATGCCGTTCATGTCTATGCCGAAGCGGTGAAGCGCGCCAATTCGGTTGAGCCTGCTGCCGTCATCAAGGAGCTGGAGAAGACCGACTATGTCGGCATTGCGGGCAAGATCCAGTTCGACGAAGTGCACGACGTGAAGCAGGGACCGGGCCTTCAGAACCTCCTGTTCGCGCAGTGGCAGAAGGACGGCGCCCGCGTCGTCGTCTGGCCGAAGGAAGCGGCCAAGGGCCCGATGATCCCGCCGCCGTGGATGAGCAACTGAGGCAAACGCCTCGCCCACTCCGCCTGTCATCCCGCGAAAGCGGGGGATCCAGTAAGCGCCGACGTCTCAGATTGAACCTTGGCACTTCGGTTTACTGGATCACACGCTTTCGCGGGTGATGACAAGCGGGGGCAGCTTCGACCGTCCTGCCCTCCACTTCCGGAATGTCATGCTCCAGATTCTCATCTACGGCGCCGTCTCGAGCGCCATCTACGCCATGCTGGCTGTCGGCTTCACGCTGATCTTCGGCGTCGCCCGCATCCTCAATCTCGCCCATGGCTCGTTTTATGCGCTCGGCGCCTATTCGGCCTATGTCTTCACCTCGCTGCTGGGCTTTCCGCTGCTGATCGCAGCGCCGCTTGCGGTGCTGCTGGTCGCCGGTTTTGGCGTGCTGATGGAACGTTTCCTGGTACGCCCGCTACGCTCCTCACAGCTCGCGGTTCTGATGATCACACTTGCCGTCTCGCTGGCCGTGGAACAGGCGCTGTTCATCACCTTCGGGTCGGAATACCGCAATGTTCCCTCCTTCGTGGCAGACAAGCTGTCGATTGGCGGCGTCGATATCGGCGGCCAGCGCCTGTTGGCACTCGTGATGGGCGTACTCGTGCTGCTGCTGCTCTGGCTGTTCATCCAGCGCACCCGGCTCGGCGCTGCGATCCTCGCGGTGTCACAGGATCCGGAAGCCGCGCAATATATGGGCATCCCGACCAACCGCATCTTCTCCATCGTGATGGCGATCTCGGCCGGCACTGCGGCGCTGGCCGGCATCCTGGTGTCGCCTTTCCTTACCGTGCAACCGACCATGGGCCTGCTACCGATGGTCAAGGCCTTCGCCATTGTCATCGTCGGCGGGCTCGGCTCGATCCCGGGCAGCATTATCGCCTCGCTGATCCTCGGTTATTCCGAGACGATCGTCGCCTATCTCATCTCCACGTCATGGACGGAGCTGGTGTCACTGGTCGCCGTCGTCATCACACTGATGATCCGGCCGGCAGGCATCCTCGGACGACGGGCGGCATTCTGACATGAAGCGCATCGCCCCCATCGACATTCTCGGCGGCATCCTCGTCGTCGCCATCCTCGCCGCTATTCCGGCCATCACCGGCAGCAACTACCTCACTGGAGTGCTCACGGTGTGCGTGATTTACGGCATCTGGGCCTCGAGCTGGGACTTCATGTCCGGCCTCACCGGCCGCGAGAATTTCGGACACTCGCTGTTCATCGGCACCGGCGCCTATACCGCCGGCTTCCTGTCGTCGATCTGGGCGGCCAATCCCTGGTACAGCCTGCCGCTCGGCGTCATCGTTGCCGTTGTCTTCGCCATTCTGGTCGGCTTCCCGACGCTCCGCTTGCGCGGCCCCTATTTCGCGCTCGCCATGCTCTCCACATCGGCGATCCTGCAACGCCTCTGTCTGATCTTTTGGGAATATACGGGTGGCGAAGAAGGCATCTACGGCCTCGATCCGCTGATGAAGACGCCGCTGCATTACTACTGGTTCGCCCTCGGCATTCTGGTTGTCACCGTCATCGTATTGACGCTGCTCGCGCAGTCGCATTGGGGCCTGTTGTTGCGCGCGATCCGTGGCGACGAGGCGACATGTCAGGCGGCCGGCATCAACGTCACCTTCTATAAAATTGTATCGCTGATGATCTCCGCCGCCTTTGCCGGGCTCGGCGGCGCGCTCTATGCGCATTACCAATTGCAGGTCTCACCGCCGCTATTCTCCGTTGTCGTCTCTATCACCGTGATCATCATGGTCTATGTGGGCGGCATCGGTTCGATCTACGGTGCCGCGATCGCCGCGATCCTGCTGACCCTGCTGACCGAGATGTTGCGCGGCTTCGGTGAATACCGCCTGTGGATCTATACGCTGACGCTGATGCTGATCCTGTTCTTCCTGCCCAACGGCTTGATCGCGCCGCTCTGGCGCCGGATGACGGAGCGCCTGCGATGAGCGACCTTCTCGAAGTCAAGGACGTCACCAAGCGCTTCGGCGGCCTGACCGCTGTGAAGAATGTCAGCTTCAACCTCAAGAAGGGCGACTTTACTGGGATTCTCGGTCCCAACGGCGCCGGCAAGACGACGCTGTTCAACATCCTGACCGGCTTCATGCAGCCGACCTCGGGCACCATTCACTTTAACGGCGAACTGGTCCGCGAGCTGGCTCCCTACAAAGTGGTGAATCGCGGCATGGCCCGCACCTTCCAGCTGACGCGCCCCTTTATCGGCATGAATCTGCTTGAGAACGTGCTGGTGGCCTGCATGTCGCCACGCGCAAGTCTGGACAAGGACAAGGAGGAGCGTGCGCGTCACCTGCTCGTCCAGGTGGGCCTCGGCGGTCGCGACAAGGAACCGGTGGAGACCTTGCCTTATGGCGACCTCCGCCGCCTTGAAATCGCCCGCGCGCTGGCCACGCGACCGGACCTGTTGCTGCTCGACGAACCTTTCGCCGGCCTCGGCAGCAGCGAGATCGAACAGCTGGCCCAACTGATCCGTCGGCTGCACCGCGAGGAGAATCTCACGATTCTGCTGATCGAGCACAAACTGCGCGAATTCATGGCGCTGGTATCGCGCGTGATTGCGATGAATTTCGGCGAGATCATCGCCATAGGATCACCCGAGGACATTGTGAAGAACGAGAAGGTCATCGAGGCCTATATCGGCAAGACGGAGGAAGCACATGCCTCTGCTTGAAGTAAAGAATCTCACGGTCAGCTACGGCAAGGCGCTGGCGATTGAATCCGTTTCGATCACTGTCGAAAAAGGCGAATTGATCGGCGTGCTTGGCCCTAATGGTGCCGGCAAGACCACGCTGCTCAAGGCGATCTCGCGCTCCATCGCCGCGCAGGGCACGCTGAACTTCAAGGATGCTTCACTGCATCCCGTCGAACCCTACAACGTGGTGGCCAAGGGCATCTGCCATTGCCCGGAAGGGCGAAAGCTGTTTTCCGAGCTGTCGGTTTTAAAGAATCTACAGCTCGGCGCCTATCTGCGCAAGAACAAGTCGGAGATCGATTCCGATCTCGAGCGCGTCTTCACCCTCTTCCCGGTGCTACGCGAGCGGCAGTGGCAGCAATCGAGCACACTCTCCGGCGGCGAGCAGCAGATGGTCGCCATCGGCCGCGCGCTGATGGGGCGTCCGGAGCTCCTGTTGCTCGACGAACCCTCGGTGGGCATCGCGCCGCGCCTGAAAGGTCTGATCTTCGATTCGATCACGCAGATCAGGCGTGACGGCACGGCGATCCTGATCGTCGAACAGGATGCGACCTCGACCTTGCGCATCGCGGACCGGATCTATGTGCTGGAGCACGGCCGCACAGTGCGTGAAGGCACGGCGCAGAACATCGCTGGAGACAAATATATCCAGCAGATTTATCTGGGCGTGTAGTTTTACCTTCTCCCCGCTTCCGGGGAGAGGTTGGAAAGTTACGACTTCCGCGTATAGAGGTGGAAACCGCCATAGATACCCGAGCGATCCTGCGCATGCCCCAGCGCGCTGCGCTCGGCATCGCGCTGCCAGGTGTGACGCAGCGGAGCGTGCACCTCTTCCTCCAGCGGCGATTCGGAGCCGGCAGTGCGGAAAATCACGCGGACGCCGTCATTGCCAGCGCGGTCGATCGCATCCCACAGCGCGCGAATTTCGTCCGGCGCCATCCAGTCCTGCGAATCGAGCAACACCACGGCGTCGATCTCGCGCGCCGGCAGGCTTTCGATGAATACGCGCAGATTGGCATGCACCGGCGTCACCAGCGCAGCGCGACTCGACGTATCGGCATAACGGCTCCGCTGCAGATAGGGCGGCAGGCAGATGTCCCCAGGGCCGACATAGCTGCGGCTCAGCGCCTGCCAGGCGAAGTAGTTGCTGGCATTCGGATGCACGTCGATCAGCGCCATGGTGCGCTGATAAAGCACCTCGTTGAGCGGCTGATTCCCGGCGAGCAGCGTGCGCTGCTGCGGCGGGATGCCGAGGCTGAAGACCAGCGCCGGCGTGCGCGTCAGCATACGTGCGAACCAGGAATGGAATACGCTATGCAGTTTCGCCAGCGCCTGCTCGCGCTCGAGCGATCCGACCTCTCCTTTCAGCAACGCATTCAGATCGACGCCGGCGACTTTCGCGATCATGTGGCCGAAGCCGATGAAGCGGCCGAGTGCGCCATGACGATAGAAACCGTCGGTAAAGTAACAGTAGCGAGGACGGCCGATGCCGAAGAAGGTGCGTTCATCCCAGTAGCCACGCGCCTCCTCATCCAGTAGCGGGCGCAGGCGATCACGATAGATCGCGGCATTGGCTTTGGAATTTCCCTCGCCAAAGAAGGTCCAGAAATCCTGATAGTTCGGCAGCGCACGCAATCCGGCGAGCTTGAGCTTGAGCAACGACAGATGCGCTTCGTTGAGATCCACCGCATAGACGTGCGCCGGCTTCGCCGCGAGATAGGACAGCGCGTTGCAGCCGCCGCTGGAGATGGTCACGATCGATGACCCCGGCTTCAACTGAAGCGCCGCCATATCGGCCTCCGGATCTTCCCAGATCTGGGTATAGACGAGCCGGCGGAACCAGAAGGCAAACAGGGAATCCCACACCGTCGCTTCATCGCTGGAACGGCTGTTGCGGACGGCATCGGCGATCAGTTGGGTATTCATATCGGTCCTTTTGACGGCCCAAATCGACAATCTGAAATTTTTATCAACCGCAGACTGCAGTTTTGCGACAGATCTTCTCCTTAACGCCGGATCGGCATGACAATCCCACTGTCACAGTGCCGTCGTGTTCGCCTGACATGGGTGCGATTCATTCCGACATCCGACGAGGTGCATCGTGACGATCGTATCCGAAGCCGAAACCACCGCCGGCGCGACTTCGCAAGCCTCCCGGTCGAACGACGCCACCCATCGCATGAACCGGATGTATCGCTGGCAGCGCTTCATCTATGACGCCACCCGCCGCTACTATCTGCTCGGCCGCGATCAGCTCATTGCCGAACTGAAGCCGGCGGCAGGCGCACAGGTTCTGGAAATCGGCTGCGGCACCGGCCGTAACCTTATACAGGCTGCGTGGCGTTATCCCGAAGCGCAGTTCACCGGCATCGATGTCTCGACGGAAATGTTGACCACCGCCCTCGGTTCGATTAGGCGCCACGGTCTCGACGGCCGCATCCGCGTCGCCCATGGCGATGCCACCGATTTCGATCCGATGAAGATTTTTGGCATCGCACCGGATCACATCGTGGCCTCCTATGCGCTCTCGATGATCCCCGACTGGCAAGGCGTCCTCGACGAGGCGGTAACGCGGCTGAAGCCAGGCGGCAAGCTCCATATCGTCGATTTCGGCGATCAGGAGCGCCTGCCCGCCAGCGTACGCCGCGTGCTGCAACACTGGCTGTCGCTGTTCGATGTAACGCCGCGGCGTGAACTACAGAATGCGCTCGCCTCTCTCGCCGAGCGCCATCAAGCCCAGCTCGATTTCAAGCGGCCGTTTCGTGGGTACGCGCAATCGGCCGTGCTGACATTGAAGAAGTAGCTCAGAGCCGTAGCGCGGATGAGCCGAAGGCGTAATCCGCCGCCGAGTTCCAATTTTGGATTCGACCGGCGGATTACGCTTCGCCCATCCGCCCTACGAATGCGAGCGTCAGGCCAGCTCCTTCCGTTTCACCACATTCCGATACGCCTCCACCCCGCCGAACAGCGCGATAGAGAGGATGAACGGAATCAGGTGATAGAACAGGCGGAACAGCAGCAGCACCGCAAGCAGCTGCTCGGTATGCTCGCCGCCTAGCCCGATCAAAATCGTCGCGTCGAACACGCCGATGCCGGCCGGTGCGTGGCTGGCAAAGCCGAGCAGCGTTGCAGCGATGAACACCACGATCACCTGAGCGACGCCGACATTCATCGTTTCCGGGATCAGCACATACATAGAGAGCGCGGCCGCTGCGAGGTCGACGAGTCCGATGCCGATCTGCAGGAACACATTGCGGCCGCTCGGCACAGGAACCGACCACTGGCCGCCGCCGATTGCGCGGGTGCCATTCCATGTCCAGAACACATAGCCGACGATGCCGAGCAAGATAGCGGCGGCAATGCCGCGATTCACTTGTGGAGCGAGCTGGTCGATCTTGCTGATTGCTTCCGGCGCATAGATTGTGCTCAGCGCGAGCGCCGTGAGATTGCCGAGCCAGAACGTCAATCCGGTGAGAAAGCAGATGCGAGCGACACCACCGGGGCCGATGCCGTGCGGGGCATAGATCCGATAGCGCACGGCCGACGAAACCAACAGCACGGCTCCGGTCCCGTGCGCGATCGGATAGCTGGTGAAATTCGCCAGCGCGGCGATGCGGTATGGCAGATCCCCACGCCCGATCATCTTGAGCGCCAGCCAATCGTAAAGCGTGAGGCTGCCATACGAGATCGCGACAAAAGCCAGCGACAATGCGATCGCCATGGGGTCCACCATGCGCATCGCGACCAGGACCTTGTCCAGATCGACGCCCTTCAACGCCTTGCTCAGCGCCAGAAAGGCAATAATGGCAATCGTGAGGCTGACCGCGATACCGAACAGCCGCAAAGTGAGACGATGGCGCATCACCTCGATGATATTTCGTAACACAGGTGGCACGCCGCTCCACTTTTCTCTAGAAGTGAACGCGACGTGATTCGCGCCCGCAGTAAGCGCGCTTATGTGACACGTCGATATGACAGCCGCGCAAAACGAGCGCGAGAGCGTCACCCGATAAATAAACCGGTGCACTCCAAATTCAGCCGCAAGGCTGTCGCAAGAGATTCATGCGAACTCCGTAAGTGGCGTTCGCATACACGCCAACGCGATGCGCGAACTACGACCAAAAGCAGGGCCTCATGTCGACCGAGACGGATTTTCAGCTCACCACCAACCAATGGGATATGCTGCGGGCACTCCGCCCCACCGACGCCCCCATCGGCAAGCTGAACCGCTATGTGCTCGACCAACTGGCCGAGCTGGGCCTGGTTGCGCTGGTGGATGACGTCCCGGCTTTGACCGCCACCGGCCGCGCCGTCGTGCTGCGTGGTTGCCCTCGATTGTGGGATCTCGCGGCCTGAGCCACATCGCCGGCCGTTATGCGGCCTCGCTCAGTGGATACCGACGCCGACCAGGCGATCGATCAGTCCGTGATCGCTCTTCAAGGTCTCCGGCGTTCCGCTCCAACTCGTACGTCCGCGCTCCATCACCATGACGCTGTTGGCGAAATCGAGCGCGCGTTCGATCTGCTGTTCCACCAGAATGATGGTCATCTCGCCGGTGGCGGCGAGCTGCACCAGCATGGCCATCAATTCGTCGCAGATCACAGGTGCAAGGCCCTCGAGCGGTTCGTCAAGCAACAGGATTGACGGTTTGCCGAGCAGTGTGCGGGCCATGGACAGCATCTGCTGCTCCCCGCCGGAGAGCTGCTTGCCGAAATTTCCGCGGCGCTCACGCAGACGCGGGAACATTGCATAGGCTTCGTCCAAGGCCGACAGCGGGCGGCCCTTGAGGCCGGCGCGCAAATTCTCCTCGACCGTCAGCGAGGCGAAGATATCGCGCGTTTGCGGCACATAGCCGATGCCGAGTTCGGCCCGCGTCGATGTGCGGCGGCCGGCGATGTTGTCTGCGCCGAGCCTGATCTCACCGCCATGGCGCGTGGTCAGCCCCATCAGCGTTGCCAGCAGTGTCGTCTTGCCCATGCCGTTACGGCCGAGCACGGCCAGGCGATCGCCGGGATGCACGTCGAAAGAGACACCCTCGATGATGCGGGTCTGCCCATAGCCGGCGCAGAGGTCACGGATCTCAAGCGCTGCGGCGGGCATCGGCATAACTCCCGAGATAGGCGCGGCGCACTTCGTGATCGGCTGTGACGTCCTGAGGCGATCCTTCGAAGATCAGCCGCCCGGCCGCGAGCACCAGTACGCGCTTCGCGAATTTGAAGACCAGATCCATGTCGTGCTCAATCATCAGCACCGCAATGTCGGGCGGCAGGCGATTGATGGCCTCGAGAATCTTTGGCGCCTCGTCATGTGGCACACCGGCGGCGGGCTCGTCGAGCAACAGCACCTTCGGATGCAGCGCGAGACCGATGGCGAGCTCGATCAGGCGCTGCTGGCCATAGGCGAGTTCGATCACCTTGCGATAAGCGAGATGGTCGAGGCCGAGATGCGCGAGGATCTCGCTCCATTCGGCTTTCACTTCGGGCATTTCCGTCGAGCTGGAGAAGAAGCGGCGGCTGGTGCGCTTTCGCTGCATGATCGCCAACGCAACATTGTCGGCGACCGTGAGATTCATAAACAACCGTGTCACCTGGAACGTGCGCACGAGACCGCGCCGCACGCGATCGGGAATGCTGAGGCGGGTGATATCGTCGCCACCCATGAAGAACTGGCCTTCACTGGGCGCGATGTCGCCGGTGATCAGATTCACCAGCGTTGTCTTACCCGCGCCATTCGGACCAATCAGAGCCACGCGGTCGCCGGAAGTGAGCTTGAAATTGACGTCCCGCGTCACGTGCAGGCCACCAAAAGAGCGGGAGACGGCGCGGGCCTCGAGGAGATCGGTCATGCCGCCTCTCCCTTGCGCCTGAATTTCGTCCAGAACGACAGCACCGGCTCGATCAGACCGCGCGGCGCGAACACCACGATGAGAATGAGCAGAAGGCCGACAAGGGTCATCCAGTGGAACGGGTTGGCGGCCGCCACAATATGCTCGAAGATCATGAAGATCACCGTGCCGGCCAGCGCGCCCCAAAGATGACCGGCGCCACCGAGCACCAGCATCACCAGCACTTCGGCCGAGCGTTCGAAGCTGACGCTGTCGAGGCCCACAACACCGGTCGAGATCGCGGTCAGCGCGCCCCCGATGCCGGCGACGGCACCCGCAACGCCATACATCGCCACGAGACGCGGATAGATGGAGACGCCAATCATCCTGGCTCGCAGATCGTCATCCTTGATACCTCGGCACATCAGACCGAAGGGCGAACGAACGAAACGCTTCAGCACGATGAAAGTGATGACCAGCACGCCGAGCGAGAACAGAAAAGCCGTGCGGCTGTACATGTCGAAGCCATAGATGCCAAACACCTTGCTGGGTTCGATGCCCGAGAGGCCGTCGCTGCCGCCAGTGAGCCAGGACAGTTTGTTGGCAAGGCCGGCAACGAGCTGGCCGATGGCAATCGACAGGACGAGCTGGGGCAAGCCGCGGAAACGCGTGATCAGGGCGCCGGAGATGAGACCCATCACAGTGCCCGCGAACAGGCCGACCACGAGCAATGCAACCGGATCCGTGACGCCACGGACGCAGGCGATTCCGGCGGCATAGGCGCCCACGCCGAACTGCGCAGCATGGCCGAGCGTCGCGACGCCGCAATAGCCGGTGACGAGATCGAGCGACAGCACCAGGAAGGCGATGCCGATCAGCCGGGTCAGAAAGGCGAGATCATCCGGATAGAGGAAATAGCCGACGGCACCGAGCGCCAGGATGGCCAGCGCACCGGCCGCATCCTGAACGAACGGCAGATTGCGCTTGTGGGGAACGTGGGTCACGGCCATGTCGCTCATGTGTGTGCCTTACCGAACAGGCCGTGCGGAAACAGAAATACGATGACGATCACCGATAGATAGAAGAAGAAATCGCCAAACTCTGGCGCGAGATATTTCCCGGTCGTATCGGCGAGGCCAAGCAGCAGCGATGCTGACAGGGCCCCGAGGATCGAGCCTGCACCGCCCACGGAGACCACCACGAGGAAGGTCACCATGTAGCGGAGGGCATAGAAGGGCTCGATCGGCAGGATTTCCGCACCGACCACGCCGCCGAAAGCGCCAAGACCGATGGCGAGTGCAAAGGTCGCGGCATAGATGATCTCGGTACGGATGCCCAGCGCATCGGCCATCCCGCTGTGATCGACGGAGGCACGGAGCTTGATGCCGAACTCGGTCTTTTCGATGAGCAGCCAGAGCGCCAATGCCACGACGAGGCCGCAGACGATGACGAAGACGCGGTGCGTCGGCAGCATGCGGAAACCGATATCGAGCGGGCCACTCAACGTTTGCGGCAACGGAATCGGCTTCAACGACGGACCGAAAATAAAATTGACGATGCCAATGATGAAGAATGTGATGCCGATGGTCATCAGCACCTGAATCAAGGGATCGGCCTTGCGATAGATGCGGCGATACAGCAGCAGCTCGAACGGGATCGAGGCGACGATGGCGCCCACCACCGCAATCAGAATGGCGACGCCGTAATGCACGCCGAGATCGCGAAGGGCATAGGAGGCGAGATAGCCGCCGATCATCGCGAAGGCGCCATGAGCGAGATTCACCACGCGCATGAGGCCCATCATGATCGACAGGCCGATGGAAATGATGAACAGCACCATCCCGTAGGCGACGGCGTCGGTCATGATGCTGAAAATAGTGCGCATGATTGATCCTATGCCGAATGCGCAGCCAGGCGCCATTCGCCGCGATGCGACATGGCGTCATGGACAACGACACCGCCCACCATGGTGAGTAGCACCTGTATCGATTTCAACGAAGCGGCATCTGAATTGAACGGGTCGCGATCGAGCGCAATCAGGTCAGCGGCCATGCCGGGCATCAGCGTGCCGCGCCAATGTTCCTGTTTCATCGCGATGGCACTGCCCACGGTATAGCTATGGATCGCCTCACGCACGGTTATCGCTTCCTTTGGTCCGATCGCCGGACCACCATCGGATGCACGGCCGACGGCATCGCCGATGCCGTCCCAAGGCGACCACGATCCTGTCGGCGCATCCGAACTGGCGATATAGGTCACGCCGGCATCGATAACCGAGCGGCCGGGATAACAGCGATCGGCCCGCGCGCCAAAAGCACCGGCTATGGAGCGGCGCATGCGGGTGAGAAAACTCGGCTGGGTCACGACCAGTGCGCCCAGCGCCTTCATCCGGGCCAGGCCACCCTTAGGCGGCACGAAATAATGCTCGATGCGGTGGCGCATATTTTCGCGCGGATGCGCGGCCTGCGCCTTTTCATAGGCTGCGATGATGCAGTCCGTCGCGCGATCACCACAGCAATGCACGGCCACCTGCCAGCCGGCGGCGTGAGCTTCTCCGATCACGCGCTGCAGCTCCGCCGCGTCGCGCATGAAGAAACCGCGCCCCGGCGTATCCGCATAATCCTCGCTGACGGCGGCGGTGCGCGCGCCGACAATGCCGTCGGCGAAATATTTCAGGCTGATGGACTGCCAGTCGGCATCCTGCACGGGCTTCAGCCCGCGCTCGGCTGCTTCATCGGGATCAAGCTGGTTCATGAATCCAAGGCGCATCGGCACGGGCCCGCGGCCACGCAATTCATTCCAGATCGTGAACTCATCGTCGAATCCGACCGTGAAGCCCACTGCGGCTTCCACGGCCGCCACGAGACCCATGCGCGTGCTGTCTGCAATGGTCGCACGCAAGGCGGCAATCAGTTCATCACGATCCATCGGCGGCGCTGCGCGAAAGATCAGTTCGGCCGCGCTCTCCTTGGCACAGCCATCGAGGACGCCCTCGGCGGTACGGCCGAAAGTGCCGCCTTCAGGATCGGCGATCCCCTCATCAACACCGAGCAACTTCAACGCCATGCTGTTGACGACGGCGACATGGCCGCAAAAGCGACGGATCAGCACGGGATGATCGGGAATGACGACGTCGATCTCGGCGCGGGTCGGCAACCGGCGCTCGGCGAGGCCGTTCTCGTCGAGGCCCGCACCGAGCACCCATTTGTCGGTTGAGATATCGCCTGCACGCTTTGCAAGCAGCGCCAGCACAGCATCGACAGTCGAGGCGTCACGCGGCGTCACCGGCACCTGCAGACGGGCATGGGCGATGGCGAACAGATGGATATGCGCGTCGGTCAGCCCCGGAATGACCGTCGCGCCATGGAGATCGATGGTCTCGTCGGCGGCCGGAGCGGCGTCCGCGGCACCCGTCCAGATCACCTTGCCATCGCTGACGGCGATGCTGTCCGCGGGGGCTTCGTCCCAGGCGGAACGATAGATGCGGCCATTGGTGAGCAAGATGGAAGACACGACGCGCTTCATATTGGAATTTAACATCTCGAGATTCCGGAGCGCGTGCCGTCGATGCGACACGCGCCCCGGACGTGCTGGCCCTTACTGCTTGCTGAGTGCCCAATCGGGCTGGTCGGCAAAAGTCTGGCTTTCCTTGTTGATCAGCTTGCCATCCACCTTCTCAACGCTGCGCAGATAGACGTTCTGACGGATGTGGCGGGTCGTCGGATCGATCGACACCGGACCGCGCGGGCTCACCCATTTCATGTCCTTCACAGCATCGACGGCCTTGACCGGATCACGCTTGCCATCGGTGGCCTCGATCATCTTGTAGATCAGGCGCGCACCGTCATAGGCAGCGACGGCGGTCATGGTCACCTCGTCCATGCTGGCGCCGCCCTTTTTGAGCTGGGCAAGGAACGCAGCATTTTCCTTGGAGTCATGCGAGACCGCATAGTGATAGGTCGAAAGGATGCCGATGCCGGAATCGCCGATGTTCGGCAGGTCCGGCTCGGTAACCACGTCGCCGGTCGACATCAGTTTGACGCCGCTCGCCTTGAGGCCGTTGTCGATATAGGCCCTCACGAATCCCAGGGTAGGCGGCCCCGCAGGCAAAAAGGTAAAGATCATGTCAGCGCCAGCGTCCTTGATACGCTGCATAATCGGGCTGAAATCGGTGGTGGCGAGTGGAATGCGAATCGCTTCGACCACAGTGCCGCCCTCGCCTTCAAAGGTCTTCTTGAATGCCGCCTCGGCATCGATGCCCGGACCGTAATCGCTGACCGCGATTGCGACTTTCTTCGCACCATTCTTGAACGCGACCTTCGCCGCCGGCACCGTGTTCTGCCACATGGTGAAAGAGGTGCGCACGATATAGGGGCTCTTTTCGACGATAGCCGAGGTCGCTGCGTTCATCACGATCAGCGGAGTCTTGGACTCCTCCAGCAGCGGCGCGATAGCCATCGCATTCGGCGTAAAATAGACGCCCGCGAGATATTGCACCTTGTCCTTGACCAGCAGCTCCTGGGCGAGCGCCTTGGATTTCGCAGGATTCGGCGCTTCCTCGTCGCGGTAGACGAATTCGACGGTATGATTGCCGACCTTGTTGCCATTCTCGGCGACCCAGGCATCGATGCCCATCTTGAAGTTCTTGCCGAACAGCGAATGCGGCCCCGACATGGTGCCGATGATGCCGACCTTGATGACGTCGGCGGATGCCGGGCCGGTCATCGCGCCCATGATTGCCAGTGCAAGTATCGAACGGCTCATTCTTGTCATTCTAGTTGTCCCCCTGTGTGACCGAAACTGTGATGCTACGGTTTCGCATTCAATAAACGTGCCGGATATCGCTGCAACGACGGCGGGTGCGTGCCATCGTCGCGGCTCAGAACATTTCGAAGTATTCGCGCTGCTCCCAGTCGGAAACCTCTGCTTGGAAGCGATCGATTTCAGCATTCTTGATATGCGTATAATAGTCGACCATCGTCGCCCCCATCTTCTCGCGGAAGAACGGGTCTTCCTTCAGCGCGAAGGTCGCCTCGCGCAGCGACTTCGGCAGAAGATCGGCATTGGTCTCGTAAGGTGTGTCGGCAGACGGGCCGGGATCGAGCTTGCGATCGACGCCATCGAGACCCGAGAGAATCTGAGACGACATATAGAGATAGGGATTCGCCGCGGGCTCGCCGACCCGGTTCTCGATACGTGTCGCGGGATCATTGGGCCCGCCAAGCACCCGCAGCATCGCGCCACGATTGTCACGGCCCCAGATGGCGCGATCCGGCGCCAGCGAATAGGAACGGTAGCGTTTGTAGCCGTTGATCGTCGGCGTGGTGAACACGGTCGCTGCACGCGCATGCGCGAGCAAGCCCGCGAGATAGCCGCGACCGAACGGGGACAAAGGCTCCGTCCCCTCGCTCGCCATGAATGCATTCGTACCCGTCGATCGTGAGACCAACGATTGGTGCAGATGCCAGCCTGACGACACCACATTCGGGATCTTCGGCCGGCACATGAAAGTCGCGTGATAACCGTGGCGATGCGCGATCTGCTTCACAGCACTACGGAACAGGATCATGCTATCCGCCGGCGTCAGACCGACTGTCGGCTGGAACGTGAATTCGCACTGACTCGGGCCATATTCGACCTCCACCGAGCGCAGCGGCAGGTTAAGTGCGAGCACATCGCGCCGGATGATCTCCAGCACCGGCTCCATCTGATCGTAGCGCTGCTCGGTGAGATAATTATAGCCGTGCGAGAGCAGGCTCACTTCCGGCGGATTGCCGGGCTGCCCGGCATCCTCTGGCTTCATGTGCTCGTTCTCGACGCGGAAAATATGAAACTCGACTTCGAGGCCGGCGATGAAATCGTAGCCGCGCGTCTCGAGATCGCCGAGCACCTTCTTGAACAGGTTTCGTGTCGCGAACGGGACCGGGCGGCCGTCGGTGAAATGCACATCGCAGAGAATCCAACCCGTTTCAGGCGCCCATGGCAGCACGCGGAACGTACTGGGGTCGGGGATCATCAGCACGTCGGCAGCGCCCTGCATCTCCGGGATGCCGAAACCGCCACCGGCGGTGAACACCGGAAACACCGTCTTGTGCGAGGTGTCCTTGGCAAACATCGTCGTGGTGATGGAGCAGCCACTTTCGAGGCAACGCAATGCCTCGCCCGCGATCAGCGTCTTGCCACGCAGAATGCCGTGCTGATCTGGAAACGACAACCGGATCACTTCCAGCTGCTTTTCCTCGACGATGGCGCGCAGCCGCAGCGCTGCTTCCTTCTGCTCCGCGGACCACAAACCGTGACGTTCAACGAAACTCAACGCACTCTCCTCAGCTCAACCGCGGCGCTAATAACCTCTCCCCGCTTGCGGGGAGAGGTTAGAACTCACTCTGCCGCCGGCAAATGCACAACGTTGGAGCCTGGCTCGGTCTGATCCGCCGGTACCGGCGCCATCCACGGCGCGCCGCGGCGACGGGCGACGTCGACCTCCATCCAGTAGGTTTCCCAGCCCTTGCTTGGCCCGATACCGTCCATCGTCCCCGGCCCCTGGATGCTGCGCGCGTTGTCCGCATCGAGGAACAGCATCGGCTTCTGGCCACCGGCGACCTTCTCGATCTCCGCACGTAACAACTTGCGATAGGCAATGATCGCCTTGTCGCTGGAGCCAAGATGCTCGCGGGTGCGATCCTGAATCTTGCCCATGGATTCCACTGCCCACTGGTCGTGGACATTGATGTCGGCGCCCATGCCTGTATAGGTCTCGTGCTTCTGCTCGTGCGGATCGAAGCCATAGTCGTTCCGCTTGTTCTTGCGCGAGGTATAGTTCGGTAGCTCATAGAGCTCGAGCCGCTGATCGGTCATCTTCTTCTTGTCCACCGGCTTGGTGTAGCTGGTGAAGATCGCATACCAGTAGCAATTCTCATCATCCACCGGCACATGCCACTGGGTGATGGTCATTTCCGAGCTCATGGGAATGACGAAGCCATGCGGGAACAGCTGGTTGGTGACGCGCACGTGGGTTCGCTCTTCATCGAGCTCGCGCAGCGCAATGAGACGCAGGCCGTATTCAGTCGATTCCACATTGATGATCGGGCGATCATATTCGCGCAGGATCTTGGTCATCGGCACTTCCGTGCCGGCCGACGCGCCGCGGAATTGCTTGCCATAGGATGCCTTGACGTCTTCATCCTCGAAAAAACGATGCAGGAAGGACGCGTGCGCCGGATCGATGCCGACCTCCAGCGCCTGCAGCCAATTGCATTCGAACAGGCCCTTGAAGGCGAAAGTGTACTGCTCAGGCGCCGCAAAGCAGTCGATTTCCGGGAAAGCCGGCGGCTCGCCTTCGCCAAGATAGGCCCACAGGATGCCCCCCTTTTCGACGACGGGATAAGCGCGCTGCTTGATGCCCTGGCACAGGCGCGAATTCTTCGGCTCGGCCGGTGTCTCCAGGCACTTGCCCTCGACATCGAATAGCCAGCCATGGAACGCGCAACGCACGCCGCCGCCTTCGAGGCGACCGAAAGCGAGATCGGCGCCGCGATGCGGGCAATCGCGATCCAGCAGCCCATAGCGACCCTGCTCATCGCGGAAAACGACAAAATCCTCGCCGAGGAGACGTACCGGGCGGATCGGCCGTTCGCCTTCGAGCTCCGCCGTGAGCGCAGCGGGCTGCCAATACATGCGCATCAGCTTGCCGGCTGGCGCTTTGGGCCCGATGCGGGTGATCAGGTCGTTCTGCTCTTGGCTCATCATGGCGCTGGACCTTTCCTCGTTTTGCTCGACTTGACCGAAGCGCTTCGACCTTGTGAGCGAAGTCAGCTTTGAACAGCTTTTGTTCGTCTATTGAACTTATGTACGAATTTTATCGTTTGACTAATTCTAAGCAAGCAGAATTTTGCAGCAGGAGTTGCTGCGTTGCTGAGCAAGTGCAGCAATACTCGCTCATTACATCGACTTGCGAGGAGCGAACAGTTGTTCAATATACGGACGAAGACCAGGAGCAAGTAATGACAAAGACTTTGAAAAAGCGAGCCAATCGGACGGCGGGAGTACGTCCATGAGCAACGGTCTCGTCATCGTCGGCGCCTCTTATGCCGGCGTCCAGGCTGGCATCAGCGCGCGCGAGAAAGGCTATCAGGAACCGATCCGCATTGTCGCCGATGAAATCCACCTGCCCTATCAGCGACCACCGCTGTCCAAGGCCTTCCTGTCCGGCGACCTCGCCCACAACAGCTTGTTCCTGCGTGGCGAGGACTACTTCAAGGGTCAGGGTATCGAGATGGTGCTCGGCCATCGTGCCATCGAACTCGATCGCGCAGCGAGCCGCGTCACGCTCGAAGGCGGCGACAACCTGCCATTCGACTCGCTCGTCATCGCCACCGGCTCGCGCGCACGACGCCTCACCGTGCCCGGCCATGAGCGGGATGGCATCGTCTATCTACGCACACTCGATGACGCGCTGACGCTGAAGCCACGCCTCGAAGCCGCGAAAGATGTCGTCATCGTCGGAGGCGGCTTTATCGGTCTCGAAGTCGCGTCAACCGCGGCAAAAACCGGCAAGAAGGTGACGCTGATCGAGGCGCAATCGCGCCTGTTGGAGCGTGCGGTGTCACCGCTGATCTCGCAATTTCTGCTGGATATCCATCGTGCGCACGGCGTCGATATCCGCTTCAACGAATCCGTCGTGGCCATCGAAGGCAACGGCGCCGCACATGAGGTCGTCACCTCGAGCGGCTTGCGCGTGCGTGCCGATCTCATCGTGGCCGGCATCGGCGGCATCGCCAATGACGAGCTTGCTGTACAGGCCGGTATCATCAGTGCCAACGGCATCGATGTGGATGAGCACGGCCGCACCTCAGCTGACAACATCTACGCGGCCGGCGACGTCAGCAATCATCACAACAGCTTTGCGGGTCGCCGCGTGCGCCTCGAAGCCGTGCAGAACGCGACCGATCAGGGCAAAGCCGTGGGTTCGATGATCGCCGGCAAGCCGGAAGCCTATAACGCGGTTCCGCGCTTCTGGTCCGATCAATACGACGCCAAGCTGCAGATCGTCGGCCTCTCCGCACCGACCGATATGGCCGTGGTGCGCGGCGACATGCAGGACGGCAAGTTCTCGGTCTTCTACTATCGCGACGGCAAACTCACCGCGGTGGACAGCATCAACAAGCCCGGCGATCAGATGATCGCGCGTCGCCTGATCACCACGTCGCTGTCGCCAACGCCGGAGCAAGCCGCCGATCTCGCCTTCGACCTGAAGAAATTCGAAGCGGGCAAATAGGCCGACACCGCATGCCCAAGATCAAGCGCCCCGACGACGAGCGCGGCAACACCGACTTCATCGAAAGCCTCGATCGCGGGCTGCGCGTGTTCGAGCTGTTCGGCCGCCATGCGCGGCCGATGACGCTGAGCGACGTCGCCAAGGCCGCGGATCTGCCGCGCGCGACCGCCCGGCGCATCCTGTTCACGCTCGAGCATCGCGGTTATGTGGTCAGCGATGGAAAACTGTTCGCGCTGACACCGCAGGTGCTGACGCTGGCCGGCTCCTATATGACATCGAACCAGATCGTCACGATCCTGCAGCCGGTGCTCGACCGTATCTCCAGCGCGGCGCAGGAAATCTCTTCGCTCGCCGTGCTGCAAGGCAACGACGTGATCTTCGTCGCACGCGCGAGTCCGGCGCGGGTGTTCTCCGCCGGCATCGATCTTGGTTACCGGTTGCCCGCCTATTGTTCGTCGGTCGGTCGCGCGATGCTCGGAAAATATTCGAATGAAGACCTGACAGAGGTTCTCGATGCGATGACGCTGACAGCGATGACGCCATTCACGGTAACCGACAAGGAATTGCTCAAGGCCGCCATCATCACCGATCGCGAGAAAGGATACTCGCTGGTGGACCGTGAGGCCGAGCCGGGTTTCCGCTCGATCTCGGTGCCAGTGCGGCGCTATGATGACGCCATCGTTGCAGCAATCAATATGGGAGCCCATGTGGACCGGGTGTCCACCGGCGAAATGATCGATCGTTTCCTGCCGCTGCTGCGCGACGCCGCGACAACGGTGAAGCCATTATTGCTCTAGACTCAACCTTCATCCCAGTCCGAACGCAGTTGCGTTGGGACGGGAGGAATGGCCGAAGGCCACGTCTCGAAAGATATGCTCAACAACTCATGGTTCGCGACGGCGCTACGCGCCTCCTCACCATGAAGGACATCGAAGGACAGCCGACCATGCCGCATCTCGTGATCGAACATTCGAATGACGGCCATGGCGGCCTGCTCGATGTCACTAAACTGATGAAGGCCCTGCACGACACCGCCGCCGACACCGGCGTTATGAAGGCTGCTGACATCAAGGTCCGCGCGACCGCATTTGAAAACTATCTGGTCGCGGGACGGGAGGATGGCTTCTGCCACCTCTCGGTCTACCTGCTGGAGGGCCGAACGCCGGCGCAGAAGATCGCCTTAAGCGAGTCGTTACGCGAGACCCTGACAGTGTTGCTGCCGCAAACCAAAAGTTTAAGCGTCGACATCCGCGACATGGACCCGATCGCCTATCGCAAGCGACTGAACAATTGAAAGGGACGCCACGTTGCACCGCAACATCATTACTATCTAGACACGCGATCTTCCATCGTTACGATTTGCTTAAGCACCGTCTCCAGATGCGGCTGCAACGAACGATTGGGAGAGATGATTGACCGTACAAGGAAAAAGCGCGCGTAAGGGCCCGGACGAAGCGACGATTATCGGCTGGGGCCTGTTCTGTTTCACGTTGATATCGGCCGTTACCATGGTCGGCTTGTATCTTGGATTTCGGCATTAGCGCGACGCGCATCACCTGAAGATTGCCTGGCAAAAGCCCGCTCGAAGCATCTGGCGGGCTTTTATCTTGCCTGGGCCAGCCTCAAAATTGGCAAGAGGCCGCCCGGTTTCCACAAGCGACCTCTCTGTCGGATACCGGCCGGGAAGGCTCCGGTGCCACCGCATGAGATCGAAGCTCGGCCGACGTGGTTAACAGGAGGTTAATGGCTCTGCGACAACGCGGAAGCTGCCCCCAGCTTGAAGTCTAAATTCAAGCTCTGCATCGGTGATCGACCAAATCGCTGTCAGCGAGTTACTGCAATCCGGTCTGAAACTGATCGATATGAGGGGTACCGGCGGAAGCCGAGGATTGATGTAGGGCGGGCGTTAATCCGTCGCAAACTCGTTGTCCGGTCATCCAACGAATTCGTTAAGTCCTTGATTTCATGGTCGGAGTGGCAGGATTCGAACCTGCGACCCCTGCGTCCCGAACGCAGTGCTCTACCGGGCTGAGCCACACTCCGACAAGAGCCGGCTGTATAGCGACGGGTTTCGCAGACCGCAAGAACCCCTGTATGAAGCAGACGACATTTTTATTATGAACCTGCCATGCAAACGGCCCTCACCACCCGGATCGTCGACCCCACCGCCATCGAAGAGGCGGCCGAACGCCTGCGCGCGGGAGGATTGGTGGCCTTTCCGACCGAGACCGTCTACGGGCTCGGCGCGGATGCGGCCAATCCGCGGGCCGTGGCAGGCATTTACGAGGCCAAGGGCCGGCCGTCCTTTAATCCGCTGATCGCTCATGTGGCGGACCTCGCGGCCGCCAGACGGATCGCGCGGTTCGATTCCCGCGCCCTGACGCTGGCCGAAGCGTTCTGGCCAGGCCCGCTGACGCTGGTGTTGCCCAAAGAGACCAACTGCCCGGTGTCTGACCTCGCCACCGCCGGGCTCGATACGGTGGCGATCCGGGTGCCGGATCATCCGGTTGCGCATGCCCTGCTCGCAGCCTTCGGCGGTGCCGTGGTGGCGCCCTCCGCCAATATCTCCGGCCATGTGTCCCCGACCACCGCCGCCCATGTGAAGGCCGACCTCGACGGCCGCATCGACATGATCCTCGATGGTGGGCCTGTGGAGGTCGGGGTCGAATCCACCATCGTCGGCTGCTTCGAGCACCCCATGCTGCTGCGGCCGGGCGGCCTGCCACGTGAAGCGATCGAGCAGGTGCTCGGCATGGCGCTGACGAGGCCGCCGGAGGAACCGGAGAGCGACGCCAGCCAGCCGCTGGCACCCGGCATGCTGGCCTCGCATTATGCTCCGCGTACGCGGGTACGGCTGATGGTCGAGGACGTGAAGCCCGGCGAGACCCTGCTCGCCTTCGGTCCGGCTGCGCTGCCGGGAATCGCTCATGCCAGGGCTGTGATGAACCTCTCCGAAAGCAGCGATCTCGGGGAAGCCGCCGCCAATCTTTTCGGCTATCTTCGTGCGCTCGATGCCATCGCTGTGGACTCAGGCGCCATCGGCATTGCCGTGATGCCGGTGCCTGGGCACGGCCTCGGCGAAGCCATCAATGACCGGCTGCGCCGCGCCGCCGTGTAACCGGATTCAAGACCAAGAAACGTTAGGGACTTTCCATGAATTTCGTATTCCCGAAGCCGGCGCCGCTCTCGTCCGACACCATCGCCCGCTTCGCTGCCATCGTCGGTGACAAGCAGGCGCTGACCGATCCCACCGATGTGCATGCCTATGTCACCGAGGAACGTAACCTGTTCACCGGCACTTCGCCGCTGGTGCTGCGGCCGGGCTCGACCGCGGAAGTCGCCGCCATCTGCAAGCTCGCCACCGAGACCCGCACCGCCATCGTGCCGCAAGGTGGCAATACCGGCCTCGTCGGCGGCCAGACGCCCTATGGCGGCGAAGTCGTGCTGTCGCTGAAGCGCATGGACAAGATCCGCGATCTCGACACCTCTTCGAACACCATGACCGCCGAAGCCGGCCTCGTGCTGCAGATCGCGCAGCAGCGCGCGGCCGATGTCGATCGCCTGTTCCCTCTCTCGCTCGGCTCCGAAGGCAGCTGCACCATCGGTGGCAATCTCTCCAGCAATGCCGGCGGGACGACCGCACTGGCTTATGGCGTTGCGCGCGAAATGGCGCTCGGCCTCGAAGTCGTGCTCGCCGACGGCCGCATCCTCAACGGCCTGTCGAAGCTGAAAAAGGACAATACCGGCTATGACCTGCGCAACATCTTCATCGGCGCCGAAGGCACACTCGGCATCATCACGGCAGCGACGCTGAAGCTCCTTCCCAAGCCGCGGGCGGTCGAGACCGCCTTTGTCGGCCTGAAATCGCCCGACGACGCCCTGAAGCTTCTCGACATCTCGCGCGGCGCCGCCGGCGGCAATCTCACCAGCTTCGAACTGATCGCGCATATCGCCGTGGATTTCAGCGTCCGCCACGGCATCGGCATTCGCGATCCGCTCACCAGCAAGCATGACTGGTACGTGCTGATGGAATTGTCGTCCGGCCGCGACGACGCGCGCGCCACGCTGGAATCGATCCTCGAAAGCGGCTTCGAAGACGGTATCGTCGATGACGCCGTCATCGCCGAGAACATGAGCCAGCGTCAGGCGTTCTGGAAACTGCGCGAGGAAATTTCGCCGGCGCAGAAGCCGGAAGGCGGCTCGATCAAGCACGATATCTCGGTCCCTGTCGCCGCCGTGCCCGCCTTCATCGCTGAGGCCAATGCTGCCGTGGCGAAGGTGATGCCGGGTGCTCGCCCCGTGCCGTTCGGACATCTCGGCGACGGCAACATCCACTACAATGTCAGCCAGCCCAGCGAGACGCTCGGCGACAAGGCCGGCCGCGAAGCCTTCCTGTCGCGCTGGCACGACGTCAGCGATGTCGTGTTCGAAGTGGTGCTGCGCATGGGCGGTTCGATCTCGGCCGAGCATGGCATCGGTCAGCTCAAGGCCGCCGATCTGCCGGGCGTGAAGGATCCCGTTGCCATGGAGCTGATGCGCAGCTTCAAGGCCATGCTCGATCCGCTGAACATTCTCAATCCCGGCAAGGTACTGCTGCCGGTACAGCCATGAAGATCACCCCCATCGCCGACGCCGACATCCCTGTCGTCATCGATCTCTGGCAGCGCTGCAATCTCGCACGGCCGTGGAACGACAGCGCCGCCGACATCGCCCTCGCGCGCCGTGACGAGAACTCCGACATCCTGATCGGGCGCGATGACGACAGCATCGTCGCGTCGGTGCTGGTCGGCCATGACGGCCATCGCGGCTGGGTCTATTATGTCGCCGTCGATCCCGATCATCAGGGCAAGGACTTCGGCCGCGCCATCATGGCGGCAGCCGAAGACTGGCTGCGTACGCGCGGCATCGAAAAACTGATGCTGCTGGTGCGCTCCGACAATACCAAAGTGCAGAAGTTCTATGAGAAGCTCGATTACGTCGAGCAGGACCGGGTGCTCTACGCGAAGTGGCTCGATGGCCGGCCGATGACGCCGTAGGTCACTCGCTCCCTCATGGTGAGGAGGCCTGGCGGCGCAATTGCGCCGCTGAGAGCGCGTCTCGAACCATGAGATCACCCGGCTCCGAGTGCATGGCCATCCTCCGAGACGCGGCCGTCGGCCGCTCCTCAGGATGAGGCGCAGTGCAAGGATCGCTCTTCAAAACAACGATCCCTGCCCGTCGTCCTCAGGCGCCGTGGCCACCTTACGCTGAACTTTCCGCACGGGCCGCGCTGCCGCTGCCATCTCCTCCTCCGAGATCGGCAGGATCAGTTGCGGCTCATCGATCGCGACTCTGCCCACCGCAGGCGAGACCGGATGCCACGCAAAGGCGCCATCCGCCGGCGCCGCCAACAGCTCGATCACGTCAGCAGCACTGTCAGTGCTGCAATCCAGCCAGTGACCGAACTGGCCCGCCGCAATCGTCACGGGTACCCGGTGATGCAGCACCGACATGCCCGTGGTCGCTTCAGCCGTGATGATGGCCACACTGTCCATCTCCTCGCCGTTCGGCCCCATCCAGGTCTCAGCAAGCCCGGCGAAACCGATCGGACCGCCGGCCCGGGGATAGATAAAATACGGCTGTTTGCGGCCACCGTTACTTTGCCATTCGTAATAGCCATCCGCCGGGATCAGGCAGCGACGCCGGCGGATTGCGTTCTTGAAAGCGGGCTTTTCTTGCACGGTTTCGGCGCGTGCATTAATCAACAGCGTGAACTTGCGTGGGTCCTTTACCCAGGACGGGACAAAGCCCCAGCGCATCAGCCGGAAATGACGATTGCCATTCTCATTGATGACGACAGGCACAGGCTGGGTTGGAGCAATATTATAGCGCGATGGGAGATTTGGCTGTTCGTTGTAGCCAAATACCTGTCGCATCGCCTCCGGCGTGGATGTAATGACGAACCGTCCGCACATTCCGATGGTCAAACCTTGAGTCTTCAGGTCGTTTTAACCCGAAACGCCAACAGTGGCGAATATGAGCATGACGGCCCTGCAACCGGTGCAAGACAATCTCCTCGATTGGAAGAGCGCGAGCACGGGCTTTCCTGCATCAGCCGATACGCTGGCTGCCGCCAATATCAATCCGCGCACGGGCCTCGCCACCGACTACCTGAATCACTTCAACGAAGCGATCATGCTGCTCGAACTGATTCCGGACATGCCAGACTGTTACGAACTGTTCTTGGAATGGCAGCCGCTCAGCTATGCCGAGCATTTCATTCGGTCGAATTTCAAGGGCCGCGATCTCGCCGTCGCAGCCTACGAAGCAGCGCCATCTGCCGTGCGTACCGAATTCGATGCGATCGTCGCCAAGATGATGCAGATTCTCTCAACCGTCGGCGATGCCATGCGCACGGTGCAACATGACGCGACACGCGCCAGGCTGGCCGAACAGGCCGCCCGCTGGGTCAAGCCGATGATCGGCACCGCTGGCGGCATCATCAACGGCCGTGACGAACAATCCGACATCGACAGCATCATGGCGCAGTAAGGCCGTTTCATTGTCCCAGCCCACGCACCCGCAGCTAGCCACCAGCGCCGCCATTTTTCGCGACGGCAAGGTGCTGCTCGTCCGCCGCGCCCGGTCACCCGGCAAGGGATTCTATTCGCTGCCCGGTGGCCGGGTGGAATTCGGCGAGTCGCTGGCTGAAGCGCTGGCGCGCGAGGTGATGGAAGAGACCGGCCTTGTCATCGACATCGTCGGCCTGTCCGGCTTCCGCGAGGTGCTGCCGAAGGACGGTGTAGGAGGCCACTATCTTATCATGTCCTTCGCCGCCCGCTGGGTGGAAGGCTCCCCCGAGCTCAATGACGAGCTGGACGACTTCCAGTGGGTCGCCCCTGCCGATCTCGGCCAGTACAAGACCACCGAGGGACTGGCCGCGATCCTGGCCATGGCACAGGATCTCGCCGGCTGAGCCGCTTTCCCATCTCCGGCGCTTCGCCTTGCTTCAGCCGCTTCAAACAGGCATATCTGCCGGGTTCCCGGACCCATCATGCGCAAGCCGTTCCTCGCTATCCTGATTACCGCAGCATCCCTTGGTTTTGCGCAGGCCCGCGCGCAGGACGGTGCTGCGCCATTCGACGGCGACCTGCAGCGCATGTCGGAAATCCTCGGCGCCTTGCACTATCTACGCGGTATCTGCGGCAACAATGAAGGCAACAAATGGCGTAGCGAGATGCAGGCGCTGGTTGATGCGGAAACACCGTCGGGCGAGCGTCGCTCCCGCATGATTGCAGCCTTCAATCGTGGCTATAACGGCTTCCAGCAAACCTATCGCACCTGCACGCCGGCAGCCAATACGGCGATCCGTCGCCATGTCGAGGAAGGCGCGCGGATTTCTCGCGATCTTACTGCGAGATACGCCAACTGATGCGCAACATCGACACCATCTTCTTCGACCTCGACGGGACGCTGACCGATCCAAAGATCGGCATCACCAGCTCAATTCAATATGCGCTCGAGAAACTGAATATTCCCGTTCCGACACAGGACGAATTGACCTGGTGCATCGGCCCGCCGCTGCGCGCAAGTTTCGTGTCGCTGCTGGGCGGCGAGGAACATGCCGATCGCGGCGTCGAACTCTATCGCGAGCGCTTCGGCACCATCGGCCTGTTCGAGAACACGCTGTATGACGGCATCGTCCCCGTTCTGGCTGCGTTGCAATCCTCCGGGCGGACGCTCTATGTCGCCACCAGCAAACCGCATGTGTTTGCCGACCGCATCATCGATCATTTCGATCTGCGCAAGTATTTCGCGCGCGTATTCGGCTCGGAGCTGGACGGCACCCGCGTCGACAAGAGCGACCTGCTCCGCTACGCGCTGAATGAAACGGCCGCCGATCCTACCCGCACGATCATGATCGGCGATCGCAAGCACGATGTGATCGGCGCCGCGAACAACGGCATGGCGGCGATCGGCGCCGTGTATGGTTATGGTGGGCGGACGGAGCTGACCGAAGCTGGCGCGAAGCATCTGGTGACAGCGCCGGCGGAGATTACGGGGCTGATCGATTAAGCGCCCCTACCGTACTCCGCCCTCATCCTGAGGAGCGCGCATCGCGCGCGTCTCGAAGGATGGCCGCCGGCTTGGGGCCCGGCCAACTCATGGTTCGAGACGGCGCTACGCGCCTCCTCACCATGAGGGCAGGAGACAGCTTCAGTGCTTGTTGACGCCCATATAGCCGAACAGGAATCCCGCCACCTTGCGCTTCTGGATCTCCTCGCTGCCTTCAGTGATGCGATAACGGCGATGGTGACGATAGATGTGCTCGAATGGTTTGTGGCGTGAATAGCCCATGCCGCCATGCACCTGCATGGCCCGGTCGGCGGCCTCGCAGCACAGCCGGTTGGCCCAGTAGTTACACATAGAGACCTTGTCGGACAGCGTGTGCTCGACCTGCGCCTGGGTGAGCTGGTCCATCTCCCAGGCCGTCTTGCGGATCAGGAGACGCAGCATCTCCGCCTGCGTCGCCAGTTCCACCAGCGGAAACTGGATGCCTTGATTCCGCGCCAGCTCCTCGCCAAAGGGTTTTCGCTCGCGTGCATATTTCACGCTTTCATTGATGCAATAGACCGCTGCGCCGAGCGAGCTTGCGGCCTGCCGAATGCGATTTTCATGAACGAAACATTGTGCCAATGAGAGGCCGCGGCCGATCTCGCCGAACAGCGCATCATCCGGCACGAACACGTCAGTAAACGACACGCGCGGATGATCGGTCGGCATGTTGAACGTCCACATATACTCTTCGACCTTCACGCCATCGGTCTTAGCCGGCACAAGGAAGCATGTGATTCCGTGCGCATCGCCGTCCTTGCCGGATGTGCGCGCAAACAGCGCGCAATGCGTGGCCACATGCATGCCCGTCGTCCACATCTTCTCGCCATTGATGAGCCAACCCTTGACGCCATCGCGGGTCGTTTCGACCGCCGTGGTCTCCATATGCGTGGCATCGGAGCCGTGATCAGGCTCTGTGAGACCGAAGGTGATGCGATATTTGCCAGTGATCGAGCCCTCGATCATCTCCTTCTGATCGTCACGCCCGTAGCGATCCAGCATCGTCACCAGCGGCAGATTGCCAACGATGGAATGCTCGTTCTGCAGATCGTTGTGAAGGCCGAGGCCCTTGGTTGCAAAGTGCTCGCGAATGACGGCCATCCAGAGATTGTTGCCGTCCTTCCCGCCATAGCGCTTGGGAATCGCAAAGCGCAGATGGCCGGCGGCGTCGGCGCGATTCTTCGCCTCGCGCAGCAGTTTCTCCCATTCATGGCGTGGCAGGCCGCCATTATCGAAATCGGTGCGCGCCCATTCTCGTCGGTGATCGAAGAAGCGGATATTGTCATCCTGCTCTTCGAGCGGCTTGATCTCGCGGAGAATGAAGGCGTCGAGCTCGGCGAGGTAGACAACCAGATCGGCCGGCAAGGAAAAATCCACGGCGCTGCTCCCGATGTTTTGTGTGAGCTTTGTTGCTCTTGTTAATCGCACGATTAAGATGGCATCGTCCGATCAAGTCAAGCACGGCACCGCTTATTCTGCCCGACGAAAAACACCGCCATTAATGGGAGGCCACCATGGCCCTGCAATTCTCTACCGTGACCCGCAACGGCCCGATCACCATCGTCACGCTGTCGCGTCCGGAAGTTTACAACGCGCTGCACACCGACGCGCATAACGAGCTGCACGAGGTGTTCAACGACTTTGCGAATGATCCCGAACAGTGGGTGGCGGTCGTCACCGGTGCCGGGGACAAGGCGTTCTGCGCGGGTAATGATCTGAAATGGCAGGCCGCCGGCGGCAAGCGCGGCTGGAACACGTCGGGATTCGCCGGCCTCACCGCGCGCTTCGATTGCGACAAGCCGATCATCGCTGCGGTGAACGGTGTCGCCATGGGTGGTGGTTTCGAAATCGCGCTCGCCTGCGACCTCATCATCGCTGCGGAGAACGCGACCTTCGCGCTGCCCGAACCGCGCGTCGGCCTTGCCGCTCTCGCCGGCGGCCTGCAGCGCCTGCCGCGCCAGATCGGCATGAAGCGCGCGATGGGCATGATTTTGACGGCACGTCATGTCAAAGCGCAGGAAGGTTATGAACTGGGCTTCGTCAACGAAGTCGTGCCACAGGGCGAGGCGCTGAATGCAGCTTTGCGTTGGGCCGAGACGATCTGCCAGAATTCGCCGATGTCAATCCGTGCATCGAAGCAGGCGATCCAAAAAGGCATGCAGGTGTCGCTCGAACAGGCGATTACCGAACAGCGCGATTATCCCGCAGTGAAGGCAATGGCGGCTTCGGAGGATTATGTCGAAGGTCCGAAGGCATTCTCCGAGAAGCGCAAGCCGAACTGGAAAGGAAAGTAGCTCCCGCTACTTTTGTGTCTCACGTTTGTACGCGGCATAATTCGGCTGATCGACCTTGAGCTTCGCCAGGGTCGTCTGCCAGAGATGCTCTTTGACACTAGGCGTGGCGAGATCGATCTCGCCGCTCCGGATGCGAGCGGCAAGGAGCTGATTGAGTGCCTTCAATTCGCCCTCACCGAGCAGCGCCGTCAGGCGCTGATGCTCCTCATTCTCGCTTCCGTCCTGCAACTGCCGCGTCACCAGATCGAGTGCATTGATCGCCACGCGCAGCTTGAAGCCTGCGTGTCCTGATATATCGGGCGCGATATCGTTACGGAGAAAATCCGCGACCGCCTTCACCAGTTCGTCCGGCCTCGGTTCATCCTGCATGTCATGACCTCCGCGGCGCCAGCAGCCTGAGCAGATCGATCTCGGTCTCCGATGCACGCCGTCCGATCATCGCGCGCTCCATCGAATGATCCGGCCCAATCCGAAATCGCTGCATCATGCCCACACACATCACACCCCAGCGCAATGTGCCCATGACTTCCCAAAACTTCACACGTGCAGCATCGACTTTAATGCCGCTTGCGGCTTCATAGCCTGCAAACAGATCCTCATATGCACCGAAGCCACCAACCGGTTTGTCGATGCCGCCGAAACGCCAGGAGTTGACGCAGATCCAGCCGAGATCTTCCATGGGATCGCCGAGATGCGCGAGCTCCCAGTCAAGCACGGCGCGCACGCCATCGGCGCCGATCATCAGATTGCCGTGTCGAAAATCGCCATGCACCAACGTGACACGTTCGGACGGGCCGGGATCGTGATCACGCAGCCAGCGTAAAGCCAGCTCGAAAACCGGCCGCGGCCAGCCGAAATTATCGAGCTCTCGTTGCAATTCGGCGACTTCCGCTGCGGCGTCCATGCGGCGAAGTTGCGGCAACACAGAGGCAGGCAATCCATGAATGCCCGCGAGAATTTCTCCGCACTGCCGCGCCAGTTTCGGTCTGATCGCGGCGAATTCATCGTCGCGGAGAATCTTGCGCGGGATCGTCTCACCAGCGACTCGCTGCATGATGAAACCCGTGCCAAGCTCATCGGCTGCCCGCAAAACATGCAGCACCTTCGGCGACGGGACGCCTGCGTCATAAGCGAGTTGCATCAGCACCGCTTCGGCATCCAGTCCCGCCGCGCGGCCGGGTGCGGCGCCATAGCCCGGCGGCGCCCGGCGCAAAATGGCACCGATGACGCCATCGGGATGCGCGATATCAAACGACCACGTCTCCTGGCTGGCGCCGCCGGACAAACGCTTCGCATCCACAACGCCCGTGGCGCCGGGGCACCACGATGGAACGCTGCGCGACAGCAGCTCAGCAATGGGCGCTGAGCTCAAGGCTTTACTTGCCCGTGAATTTTGCGGGACGCTTTTCGAGGAAGGCCGACACGCCTTCCCTGAAATCCGGCGAAGCGCCGGCGATGCGCTGCGACTGCACTTCGAGATTGATCTGGTCCTCGAAGGAATTTTCCGGGCTGTCCCAATAGAGCTTGCGGATCAGCGACAGCGCCACCGTCGGCCCGTTGGCGAGATCGTGGGCAAGCTTCATCGCTTCGTCCATCAGCGCCGCATCCTCATAGACGCGATTGACGAGCCCCCATTCCAGCGCCTTCTCGGCAGGAAGTTTTTCGCCGAGCAGCGAGAGCTCGACCGAGCGTGCCTTGCCGATCAGGCGCGGCAGAATCCAGGTGGAGCCGCAATCCGGTACGAGACCGATGCGGCGGAAGGCCTGCAGGAAGTAGGATGACTTCGCACAAAGAATAAGGTCACCCATCAGCGCGAAGCTCATGCCGGCGCCGGCAGCGGGGCCGTTCACGGCAGTGACGATCGGGCAATGCAGGTTCTGCAAACGGCGGAGGAACGGATGGAAGGCCGTCTCCAGCGTTGCGCCGGCATTGCTGCGCTTGCCGGTGATCTGATTGTTGCGGCCCTGCAGATTGGCGCCGGTGCAGAACGCGCGGCCCGCGCCGGTGATAACGAGACAGCGCACATCGTCGCGGCGATCCGCGATCTCGTCGAGCGCTTCGGCGAGGCCGCCGAGCATATCGACCGACACCGCATTCATCACTTCCTGATGATCGAGCTTCAGGATGGCGACCTGGCCGTCGAAATCGAGCGTGACGTGTTTGAACTGCATGGTTTCCTCGCGATGGACCCGCGTCTTATTCCGCGGTGTGGGACTCATGTTTGTGCATGATCTGATCCGAAAACCGGCATCCCCTTTTCGGGATCATGCACCTGGATTTCGACCAGCATATTTGATTTTTCGCACGCGCTTGTCCATGCTTCCGATGGAACAGCTGATCATCAAGGGACGCAGGCTTAACCTGCGCCAGGACGAGGAAACACCGATGAGCAATATTTTCGATCTCACCGGCCGCGTGGCCGTGGTTACCGGCGGCAATGGCGGCATCGGCCTCGGCATCGCGCAGGCACTGGCTGCCGCCGGCTGCAATGTTTCGATCTGGAGCCGCAATGCAGAGAAGAACAAGGCCGCGGCGGCGAGCATGGCAAGCCTGAACGGCAAGGTGGACACGCAGATCTGCGACGTCACCGATACCGCTTCGGTGAAAGCCGCGATGGCCGCGACGCTGAAGACCTTCGGCCGCGTCGATGGCTGTTTCGCCAATGCCGGCATCGGCGGCGGCGGCCGGCACAATTTCATCGATCGCACCGAGGAACAGTGGCGGACGATGTTCGCGACCAATCTGGATGGCGTCTTCCATGCTTTCCAGGTGGCAGCGCGGCACATGACCGAGCGCGCCGAAGGCGGCGACAGGTTCGGCCGGCTGGTGGCAACCTCCAGCCTCGCCTCGATCTTCGGCACCGCGCGCAACGAGCACTATGCGGCGACGAAAGCGGCCATCAATGCGCTGGTGCGCGCGCTGGCGGTGGAACTGGCGCGGCATGGCGTGACGGCCAATGCGATCCTGCCGGGCTGGATCAAGAGCGACATGACGGCGGGCATCATGGGCAACGACAAGTTCGTCGCCAATGTGATGCCGCGCATCCCGGTGCGGCGCTTCGGCGAGCCTGAGGACTTCGGCGGCATCGCGGTTTATCTGATGAGCAAGGCGTCGTCCTATCACACCGCGGATACGTTCGTGATCGATGGTGGATATACGGCGTTTTAGCAACCGTCATTGCGAGCCTTGACGAATTGGCCGCGCCAATTCGTTTGGGCGAAGCAATACAGTTTCTTCTTGGTTGGCTTGCTGGATTGCTTCGCGCTTCGCTCCTCGCAATGACGATCGTCAGGCCGTCGCCGCTTCCCGTCGATCCGCCGCCATCCCCATCTCAAAGCCCTCATATCCTTTCGCCGCGACCTCGTCGCAAATCTTGCGATACACGCCGACGCCGCCGATATAGGGCATGAAGATGCGGGGCTTGCCGGGAATGTTGGCGCCCATGTACCAGGAATTGGCCTGCGGGTAGAGCGTCGCCGCCGCCACTTCGTTGACGTGATCGACCCATTTATCCTCGGCTGCGCGCGTGGCCTCGATGGTTTCGGCGCCGCGCTTGCGCATGGCGCTGAGGCAATCGGTGATCCAGTCCACGTGCTGCTCGATGGAAACCAGCATGTTGGACAGCACCGATGGCGAGCCGGGGCCGGTGATGATGAACAGGTTCGGAAAGCCCGCGCTCATCAGGCCGAGATAAGTGCGCGGACCTTCCGCCCATTTGTCGTTCAGCGTCCGGCCATGGCGGCCGCGGATCTCGATCTTGGCGACGGAGCCCGTCATCGCATCGAAGCCGGTGGCGAGCACGAGGGCATCGACCTCATAATCGCTGCCGCCGGTACGCACCGCATGGGGCAGGATTTCCTCGATCGGATTCGTCTTGATATCGACCAGCTTCACATTCGGCCGGTTGAACGTCTTGTAGTAGTCGGTATCGACACAGATGCGCTTGGTGCCGACGGGATGGCTGTTGGGCTGCAGCAACCTTGCCGTTTCCGGATCTTTCACGATATCCGCGATTTTGTTGCGGATGAAGTTCGCAGCCGTGTCGTTGGCCGCGAGATCGAGACCGAGATTGTTGTAGACGCCCATGAAAGTGAGGCCACCGGAAGTCCAGCGCGCTTCGTATTTCTCCTGGCGCGTCTCCTCGGGATCGTCCAGCGCGCCGCGATCCGGCACCGGCTGATAGATGCCGTTCTTCATCTCCTCGCGCGCGATGCGGCGGATCTCCGCATAGTTGTCACGAAACGTCTTGCGCTCCGCATCGGTGAGCTTTGCGTTGCGCGCGGGCACGCTGAAATTCGCGGTACGCTGAAACACATAAAGCTGGCTGGCCTGCTCGGCGATGATCGGGATCGACTGGATCGCCGACGAGCCTGTGCCGATCACACCGACGCGCAGTCCGGTGAAATCCACATTGTCATGCGGCCAACTGCCGGTGTGATAGACCTTGCCCTTGAAATCCTTCAGCCCCTTGAAATCCGGCGAGCGCGCGTTGGAGAGGCAGCCGGTGGCGAGCACGACATATTGCGCGCTCGTGCTGACGCCGCCCGACGTTGTCACCGTCCAGCGGTTTCCGATTTCATCGAATACAGCGGATTCGACCCGGGTATTGAATGCGATATCGCGGCGCAGATCGTAGCGGTCGGCGACATGGCTGGCATAACGCAGGATTTCCGGCTGCGGTGCGTAACGTTCGCTCCAGTCCCAGGTCTGCTGCAACTCGTTATCGAAGGAGAACGAATACTGCATGCTCTCGACATCGCAGCGGGCGCCGGGATAGCGGTTCCAGTACCAGGTGCCGCCGACATCGCCGCCTTGCTCGAAGACTTTTACCGACAGGCCGAGGCCCCGGAGCTTGTGCAGGAGATAGAGGCCGGAGAAACCGGCGCCGACGATCACGACGTCGGTCTGCACCGTGCTGGCTCTTCGGGTTTGGACGGATTGCGGCTGCGCTGCGGCCATCATTTCACTCCCGGATTTTTTTGCCTTGTTGGGCACAGCATTTCCCGTAGAGCGCGAAAGCGCAAGCACGAAATCGGGAAGGCCGGCGCGCGGAATTTTGCGGGGCGGAATGAACTCTCTAACCTCTCCCCGCATCTTGCGCGGGGAGAGGTCGCCGCGTCTTCGCGGCGGGTGAGGGGCATGGCACTGACATCGCCGAAAAATGAGAACTAACGGATCGCCTCGACGACAATGTGATCCGTTAGATTTCTGATGTTGGCAGGCATCGTGCCCCGCCCCTCATCCACCTCCGCTGCGCGGAGGCACCTTCTCCCCGCGCAGAGCGGGGAGAAGGAAGAACGCTTGCGTCTCCCTCACCTTCCGCTAGCCTCCCAACCAATGCCGCCACATGAAGCGGCCAATCGGGAGACGCGCATGAAATCTCCGATCTGCGACATGCTGGGAATCGATTTTCCCCTGCTCGCTTTCAGCCATTGCCGCGATGTTGTCGCTGCCGTCAGCCGCGCCGGCGGCTTCGGCGTACTTGGCGCGACAGCGCATTCGCCGGAAACGCTGGAGCAGGAATTGAAATGGATCGACGATCATGTCGACGGCAAGCCCTACGGCATCGATGTGCTGATCCCGGAAAATATTTCCACAGCCGGTGAGAAACACGTCACCTGGAAATCGCTGGAGAGCCGCATCACGCCGGAGCATCGCGATTTCACCAAGAGTCTGCTGAATAAATATGGCGTCGATCTCCGGGTCACTGAAGTCTCCGCAGATCAACCGCAGCCTTTCGATGGCGAGACGGCGCTGCGGCTGCTCGATATATCCTTCCGGCACCCGATCCGCCTGATCGCCAATGCGCTCGGCGTACCGCCGAAGGCGATGATCGAGATGGGCAAGGCGCACGGCGTGCCGGTGGCTGCGCTGGTGGGCGCCAAGGAACATGCGATCCGGCAGGTGGCAGCTGGCGTCGATATCCTCGTGGCGCAGGGCACCGAAGCCGGCGGCCATTGCGGTGAGGTCTCGACCATGGTGCTGGTGCCGGAGGTGATCAAGGCCATCAAGCCGATCCGCGACGTACCGGTGCTCGCCGCCGGTGGCATCATGACGGGTAAGCAGATGGCAGCCTGCATGGCGATGGGCGCGGCCGGTGTATGGACCGGCTCGGTGTGGCTGGCGACGACGGAGTCGGAAACATCCGAGATTTTCCGTGAAAAGATGATCGCTGCATCGTCGCGCGATGCGATCCGCTCGAAGGGCCGCACCGGCAAGCCGGCGCGGCAGCTGCGCTCGGTATGGACCGATGCATGGGACCGCGGGCCGGACAGCCCTGGCGCGCTGCCGATGCCGCTGCAGAGCCTGATCAGTCGCGATGCCTTTGCGTCGATCGATCGTTCCGCTGCCGCCGGCAATGCGCAGGCGCGGGATCTGGTCAGCTATTTCGTCGGGCAAGGCGTCGGGCTGATTGACAGCGTGAAGTCCGCGGGGGCAGTTGTGCAGGAATTCAAGGAGGACTTTGCCGAAGCGGCGGAGTGTCTGAACATGCTGGTGAGCGAATAGCTCCGCCCTCATGGTGAGGAGCGCGCACCTCGCGCGCGTCTCGAACCATGATTGGCTTGGTACCGCGTTCGCGGCTCCTCAGAATGAGGGACCGAGTTGGAATGAGAGAGAACAAGAAAATGACAAGGCAACCTGAAGATCGCATCCCCGTCATCGTTGGTGTCGGTGAATTCTCCGACCATCCGAAGGAACTCACGCAAGGGCTTGAGCCGCTTGCACTGATGGAGGAAGCGCTGAGGCGTGCCGAGCAAGACTCCGGCGGCAAGCTGCTCAAGGATATCGACTCGCTCGACATCGTGAATTTCCTGAGCTGGCGTTACACCGCGCCGGAAAAACAGCTCAGCAAGAAGCTCGGGATCGCACCGAAGCATGCTTACTACGGCCCCGTGGGCGGTGAGAGCCCGATCCGCTACATCCACGAAGCAGCGCAGCGCATCGCGCGCGGCGAAGCGCAGGTCGCGGCGATCACCGGCGCGGAATCGCAAGGCACCGCGACGAAGGCGGAGCGAGCCAAGGTCGAGCTGCCATGGACCCCGTTCGCCCACGATGCCCCGGAGCCGCTGCGCGGCGCCGCCTATCAGAAGCCAATGGCGGTGCAGCTCGGCGTCAACAAGCCGGTCACGGTCTATCCGTTCTATGAAGCTGCTTCCGCCGCGCATTGGGGACAGACGCCGCGCGAGGCGCATCGCGAATCCGGCGAATTATGGTCGCGCTATGCAAGCGTGGCGGCGACCAATCCGGAAGCATGGAACAAGAAGGCCTTCACGCCGGACGAGATCACCACACCGACGGCGGACAACCGGCTGATCGCCTGGCCCTATACGAAACTGATGGTCGCCAATCCGATGGTGAACCAATCGGCAGCGATCCTTGTCACCAGCCTTGCCAAGGCGCGCGCCGCGGGCGTGCCGGAGGATCGCATGGTGCATATCGTCGGCGGTGCCTCGGCGGAGGAACCGCGCGACTATCTCGACCGCGACCAGTATGTGGAGAGCCACGCGCAGAATGCCGTGCTGAAATCCGTGATGGCGCTGGTGGGCGGCTCAGGCACGGCATTCGACGCGATCGAGCTCTATAGCTGTTTCCCCTGCGTGCCGAAGATGGCACGGCGCACACTTGGGCTCGGCGCCGACGTGATGCCGACGGTGACTGGCGGACTGACATTTTTCGGCGCACCGCTGAACGACTACATGGCCCATGCGGCTTGCGCCATGGTGCGCAAGATTCGCGCGGGCACGAGGACAGGACTGCTCTATGCGCAGGGCGGCTTCGTGACCAAGCATCATGCGCTGGTGGTGTCGAAGGATGCGCCGGCCGAACCGATCGCGCAGAACATCAGCGTGCAGGCGGAAGCCGATCGCCAGCGGGGGCCGGTGCCGACCTATGTCACCGAGGCCTCGGGTGATGGCACGGTGGAGAGCTTCACGGTGATCTATGGCCGCGGCGGCGAGATCGAGCACGGCGTGGTGATCCTGCGCACGGCTGCGAATGAGCGGGCGCTGGCGCGGGTGCCGGCGGGGGATGGCGCGACACTCAAGATGCTGATGGATCAGGACCGGACGCCAGTGGGCGCGAAAGGGAGAATCAGCACCGCAGGTGACGGGGTGCTGGAGTGGAAGGCGGCGGGATGAGGCTTGTGGCTCCCCCACCCCGGCCCTCTCCCGCTTGCGGGGAGGGTCGGGGTGGGGGCCGCCACACACGCAGACAGCGCAGCGATACGCCTACCCCTTCACTTCCTTCTTGTCCGTCTCCGCCGTCGGCTTGCCGCCCTTCGCGGCGGGGCCGCCAGTGACGCGAACCTTGTCGCCTTCGCTCAGACCATCCGGCGGGGCCGTAACGATCCGGTCATCCGACGCAAGACCGCTGCCGATTTCGATCTCGCGGCCCAGATCGCGGGCGATCGTCACCGTCTTGAAGGCGATCTTGTCGTCCGGCGTGACGGTGGCAACGCGCAGCCCCTGCGCGCCAAAGATCAGCGCACTGGCTGGAATGTGCAGCGGTGCCGCGTTGCCGGTGAGCTCGAGCTTCACATTCGCGAAACCGCCAGGCATCAGCTTGCCTTCGGAATTGTCGAGACGGAGTTGCATGCGCGTGGTGCCCGAACCGACGTCGACGGCGCGCGAAGCGGCCTCCACCGTGGCCTGGAACGTCTCGTTCGGGTGATCCGGCACGGTGATGGTGGCCCTGGTGCCAATCTGGACCGAAGGCGCAAAGTTCTGCGGCACGTCCACATAGACGCGTAGCTTGCTGACGTCGGAGATCACGAACATCGCGGCACCGGTGCCGGTGCCGCCGGAGATCAGCGCGCCGACATCGGTGTTGCGCTGGGTGACGATGCCGTCGAACGGCGCCGTGATCTTCTTGTAGTCGGCGAGCGCTTCAAGGCGCTGCACATTGGCCTCGCCGGATTTCACCGCCGCCAGCCGGTTGTTGAGATCGGCGGTGCGCTCGTCGATCTCCTGAGCGGAAACGAAGTTGGACGCCACCAGCGTCTTGCGGCGGTTCAGCGTGGCTTCGGAGAGTCTGGCGCTCGACTGCTGGCTGACGAGATCGGCGCGGGCCTGCAACAGCTGCTGGTCGAGATCGGGCGCATCGATTTCAGCGATCACCTGCCCCGCCTTGACCTGGGCGCCCATATCCGCATGCCAGCTCTTCAGATAGCCGGAGACGCGGGCGAAGATCGGCGCGCGGTAATAGGCCTCCAGGCGGCCCGGAAGGTCCAGGGTCGGCTTCAGCGGCCGGCTGCCGGGCAAGGCGACGGCAACCGAGGGGACCGCCTGTTCTGCCGTCCAGGTCCTGAGTTCCGTATCCGTCTTGGCACGCGCCATGATCCCGGTGACGACGACGCTGCCGGCGACCACGACGCCGACGACGCCGGCAATGCCGAGCTTGCGGCGGGAAACCTGCTGGGGCTGCCCAGCGGGCGTCTTCTCAGTGGACATGGGAAGGCTCCGAAGCGGCCGGATGGGCCGAAGTCTGGTGGTCCGATTGCTGCTTCTTGTGCACGAGGCTGAACACGACCGGCACGAACATCAATGTGGCCACGGTTGCAAAAATCAAGCCGCCAATAACCGCGCGACCAAGCGGCGCATTCTGCTCGCCGCCTTCGCCGAGGCCGAAGGCCATCGGCGCCATGCCGATGATCATGGCCAGCGCCGTCATTAGCACCGGACGGAACCGGGTGAAACCGGCTTCCAGCGCCGCTTGGACGGGATCGCCATGCATGCCATAGCGCTCGCGGGCAAAGGAGATCACGAGCACGGAGTTCGCGGTGGCGACGCCCATACACATGATGGCGCCGGTCAGCGCGGGAACCGAGAGCGTGGTCTGGGTGGTGAACAGCATCCAGACGATACCGGCCAGCGCGGCCGGCAGCGCCGTGATGATCACGAACGGATCGGACCATGACTGGAAGTTCACGACGATCAGCAGATAGATCAGCACCACCGCACCGAGCAGGCCGAACAGCAGGCCGGCGAAGGACGAGTTCATGGTCTCGACCTGACCGAGCAACGCGACGGTCGAACCGCGCGGCAGTTCGGCCTTGGTTTCCTCGATCGCCTTGTAGATGTCATTCGAGACCGAGCCGAGATCGCGGCCCTGGGTGGTGGCATAGATCTGCACCATGGTCTGGATGTCATATTGCGACACTACGGCGTTGGTGGCGGTGCGTTTGATATCGGCGATGCCGCCGAGGATCGGCGAACCCTGGGCACTGGCCGATGTAATCGGCAGCGTCTGCAGCGCGTTCAGCGAATCCATCTTGTACTGCGGCGTCTGCATCACGATGGAATAAGAGATGCCATTGTCGGGATTGAGGTAGTAGGTCGGCGCCACCTGCGAGGAGCCGGCAAGATTCACGACGAGACTGTTGGTGACGTCGCGTTCGGTGAGCCCGACATACTGCGCACGGGTGCGATCGACATCGATATTGAAGCCGGGATTGTTGGGCGACTGCTGGATACGCGCATCGGCAATGCCCGGAATCTGTTTCACCTTTGCGAGCAGCTTGTTGGCATAGACGAAGTTCTCCGCCGTGCGGTTGCCGCGGATTTGCAGATCGATCGGCGCCGGCGCACCGAAATTCAGGATCTGGCTGACGATGTCGGCCGGCAGGAAGGCGAAGCTGACGCCGGGGAATTCGCGCGGCAGCCTTTCACGCAACTGCTTGACGTATTCCTCGGTCGGCCTGTGGCCGTCGCGCAGCTTGATCTGGATGTCGCCATCCGCACTGCCGAGCACGCCGGTGTTGTTATAGGTGAGATTGATGCCCGAGACCGGCAAGCCGATATTATCGGTCATTGTTTCGATCTCATGCGGCGGGATGATGCCCCGCACCGCCTTCTGAATGTCGGCGAACTGATTGGCGGTTTCCTCGACGCGGGTGCCGACCTGCACGCGCACATGCATCAGGATGCTGCCGGCATCCACCTGCGGGAAGAAGTTGCGGCCCAGGAACGGCACCAGCAGAAAGGATGCGCCGACAAACAGCAGGAATCCGGTCACGAAAACGGGACGATGCGCCAAGGCGAGGTCAAGCAGCCCGCGATAGCCAGCGCGGAACTTCTCGAACCGGCCCTCGAAGCCGCGCTGGAATTTGACCAGCGGATTGCGCGTCGGAGGTTTTCCGTCTTCGTGGTGCACATGCGGTTTGAGCAGATATTTCGCCATGGTCGGCACCAGCGTGCGCGACAGGATGAACGACCACACCATGGCGAACATTACCGCCAGCGCCATCGGCACGAACAGGAACTTGGCGATGCCGTTCAGGAAGAACATCGGCACGAAGACGATGCAGATACAGAGCAGCGAGACGAAAGCCGGCGTCACGATTTGCGCCGCGCCGTCCATGATGGAGGTTTCTACGTCCTTGCCCTGTTCGAGATGATAATTGATGTTCTCGATGGTCACGGTGGCGTCGTCGACCAGGATACCCACCGCGAGCGCGAGGCCACCCAATGTCATGATGTTCAGCGTCTCGCCCATCGCCGACAGCATGATGATCGCGCCGAGCACCGCGAGCGGGATCGACACCGCAATGATCACGGTAGAGCGCCAGCTGCCGAGAAACAGCAGGATCATGATCGAGGTCAACGCCGCGGCGATGACGCCTTCATGGGCCACACCGGAAATGGCCCCGGCGACGAACATCGACTGGTCGCCGATATAATTGATCCTCAGCGCATCCGGCAGCGCTCCGCGCACCTCCTCCACCTTCTTCTTCAGGCCGGAGATGATATCGAGCGTGGACACCGAGCCTGCTTTCAGCACCTGCATCAGCACCGAGCGATTGCCGTCGACATGGACGATGTTGGTCTGCGGTGAGTTGCCGTCGCGCACGGTGGCGACGTCACCGACATAGACCATGGCACCGTTGACCTGCCGGATCGGCAGCAAGGCCAGCTCCTCGATCTTCAACGGCGCATTGTTGAGATTGATGGTGTATTCGAACTGGCCGATCTTCTGTGTGCCGACTGGCGTGATCAGGTTCTGTGCGGCCAGCGCATTGGCGACATCCTGCCCCGACAGACCGCGCGCCTGCAGGGCGCCGGGGTTGAGATCGATGGTCACCTGCCGCTGCTTGCCACCGAACGGAAACGGAATCGCTGCGCCGGGCACGGTGACGAGCGATGTGCGAAGCTGGTTAAAGCCGAGGTCCTGCAGTTGCTGCTCATTGAGGCCGTCACCGGACAGCGCCACATTGATGATCGGCACCGTGGAGGCCGAATAGTTCATGATCAGCGGCGGCGTCGCGCCGGGCGGCAGCTGTCGCAGCAGCGTCTGCGAGATCGCGGTGACCTGCGCATTGGCCGTGCGGATATCGACATTCGGCTGGAAGAAGATTTTGACGATGCCGAAGCCGTTATAGGAATTGGCGACGATGTGCTCGATGTCGTTCACCGTCGTCGTCAGCGCACGCTGGAACGGCGTGGTGATGCGACCGGCCATCTGGTCCGGCGGCAGGCCGGTATAGCTCCAGACCACACCGATGACGGGGATGCGAATTTCCGGGAAAATGTCCGTGGGCGTCCGAAGTGCGGCGAGCGGCCCAACGATCAGAAGCAGCAAGGCCAACACGACGAAGGTGTAGGGCCTAGTCAGGGCGATGCGTACCAACGAAATCATGAAGTAACGGTCCCCGACAATCTCTCAGCGATCATTCTCACAGGCGAGCCTCTGCTGTTCCGCTCGAAACGCCCCGTCTAACCTGACGAGCCTTGTCCGATTAGCCCGTCGCATCGGGATGGACTTATGACAAAGGCTCATCAATCGCGGGGCACCGGCGCAGCCGTGGAGTACTGGCTGAAGAAGCCTGATTTACCTCAACGGTATGAAATTGGCTATGTAACCAAGGCTCGCGGCAGTTCACTTCACCGATAGTGTTAACAATTCAGCGCTGCCGTGGCAGCCCGACAACAGTTTGAGGCTTCAACAAACATATTTCAGGCGGTGAGCGGCACGCCCGAAGATGAAAAATCTGTAATGCGCATGATAGCGGCAATGACTTGCCTATCTGGGCACCTTGCCGCCCGCCGATCAGGCTGAAAGCATTACGGCATCAGCCTGAGCGCATCGGCAAAGAAGTCCGGCCCTCCGAAATTTCCGGACTTCAGTGCGAGCCACATGTCGCCCTGTCCCGCGCCTACAGCGCGGAGCACGGGAACGCCAGCCGCGATTTCGGCCCCCACAAGGAAGCCCGGAATACCCAGCCGATCGACCACCGCGCCCGACGTCTCACCGCCGGCCACGACCAGCCGCCGAACGCCGGCACCGACCAGCGCCTCTGCAAGATCGGCCATGGCCTGCTCGATGGCGTGGCCGGCAGCCTCATGACCATGGCGCTTCTGCAATTGCGCGACCTGATCGGGCGACGAGCTGCTTGCGATCAAGACGGGCCCCTCGCTCAGACGCTCCTTCGCCCAGGCGATCGCGCGCCGGACCTCATCCTCGCCGACGACGACCTTGTCCGGATCGAGATGCAGCACCGGCATCGCCTGCCCGGCCCGGGCAATCTGTTGCAATGTCGCTTGCGAACAGCTGCCGGCGAGACACGCGGCGGCACCGCCGACGGGCTTTTCCGCTGTGGACGCTGCGCTCGCGACCTTCACGCGACCCAACGTGACGAGCCCACGCGCGAGACCAAGGCCAAGGCCGGAGGCGCCGACCGATAAGCGGTGATCGAGCGCGACCGCACCGATGGTTTCGAGATCCTTCGCAAACACCGCATCGACGATGGCGGCGCCAAATCCGTTCTCAGACAATCCATCGAGATGCGAGCGCATCACATCGGCACCGCTTGCAACGATGCCAAGATCGACCAGACCAATATTGGTCCCGCTCTGCCGCGCCAGCACGCGGACGAGATTTGAATCATGCATCGGATTGAGCGGGTGATCCTTCAGCGGGCTCTCGTTCAACGGCACCGGACCGACAAACAGATTGCCCTGATACACGGTGCGCCCGGTATCCGGAAAAGCCGGTGTCACGAGCACGATATTGTCGCCGGCATCGATCCGCAGCGCATCCATCACCGGGCCGATATTGCCCTTGTCGGTGGAATCGAAGGTCGAGCAGATCTTGAACAGCACATGCGACGCGCCGCGGCTGCGCAGCCACCTGTCGGCCACACGCGATTTCTGCACAGCGGCGCTCGCCTCGATCGAACGACTCTTCAGCGACACGACGACGGCATCGACCTCGGGCAGCTTCAGGTCATCGGCAGGGATGCCAATGGTCTGTACAGTGCGCAGCCCGTTGCGTGTGAGCGTATTGGCGAGATCGGAGGCGCCGGTATAGTCATCGGCAATGCAACCCAGCGCGAGACTCATACCTTCACTCCCGCATAGGGCTTGAACCAGCCGAGACCTGCGACCGTCTCTCCCGCGGGGCGATACTCGCAGCCGACATAATTGTCATAGCCGAGACGGTCGAGTTCCGCGAACAGGAATGGATAGTTCAGCTCCTCACCCGCCGGCTCATTGCGCGAAGGCACGCTTGCGATCTGGATATGGCCGATCAGCGGCATCATCTCGCGCAGGCGCATGGTAACATCACCATGCAGGATCTGGCAGTGATAGATATCGAATTGCAGCCCGACATTGGGAATGCCGAGCTCGACGATGATATCGCGCGCGAACATGAAGTCGTTGAGGAAATAGCCGGGCACATCGCGGCCGTTGATCGGCTCGATGACGACATCGATGCCGTGATCGCCGAGGAAATCCGCGGTCCACTCGAGCGATTTCTTGAATGCATCGACCGCCTTGGGATCGTGGCGATCCGCGAGGCCAGCCATCATGTGCAGACGGCGCACGCCGGTGGCCTCGGCATAAGGCAATGCCGTATGCAGGCTCTGGCGCAGCTCGTCGAACTTGTCCGGGCGCGCAGCAAAGCCCTTCTCCCCGGCATTCCAGTCCCCGGGCGGAAGATTGAAGAGCACCTGCTTCAGACCATTGCGCTTCAGGCGCAGGGCGACGTCTTCAGGTTTGTATTCGTACGGGAAGAGAAATTCGACGGCCGTGAAGCCTGCCTTGGCGGCGGCATCGAAGCGATCGAGGAACGGATGCTCGTTGAACATCATGCTGAGATTGGCAGCGAAACGGGGCATCGGCGGTCTCCGAACTATTTTGTCTCGCCCGGAAGCGCTGTCCCGGTCACCTGCGCATACATGCGCGCCACCGATGCATCGTCGTCGCGGCCCATGCCGGCGGCGGATGTCATCAGGAACATCTGCAAAGCCGCCGCCGATACCGGCACCGGGAATTTCGCGGTCCGCGCCATGTCCTGGATGATGCCGAGATCCTTGACGAAGATATCGACCGCGCTGCGCGGCGTATAATCGCCGTCGAGCACATGCGGCACGCGATTCTCGAACATCCACGAATTGCCGGCGGAGGCGGTGATCACCTCGTAGACCTTGCGGATGTCGAGGCCCTGCCTGGCGGCAAATGCGATCGCCTCGGAAGCTGCGGCGATATGCACGCCGGCCAGAAGCTGATTGATCATCTTGAAGGCCGCCCCCTGCCCGGCCGCATCGCCGAGCTCATAGAGCTTTGCTGACATCGCATCGAGCGCGGGACGGGCTCTGGCGAAGGCGGCAGCGCTACCGGAGGCGAGGATGGTCAATTCGCCCTGCGCCGCACGCTGGGCTCCACCGGAGATGGGCGCATCAAGATAATGGCGACCGGTGGCTTCGAGCTGCTTGGCAAGGCGACGAGCCACCTCGGGATCCATGGTCGCGGAAGAGATGAAGACGGCATCCCGGGCAAGGGTTTCAGCCGCACCGCCCGTGCCGAACAGGATCGCCTCGGTCTGCGCCGCATTGACCACCACGCTGACAACGATATCGGCCGCCTTGGCAGCCTCCGCCGGGGTGGCCGCGCCTTGCCCGCCCTCTCCCACGAAGCGCTTCACGGCCGCAGCGGACACATCACATCCCGTAACGGTAAAGCCCGCACGCAGGAGCGACAGCGCCATGCCATAACCCATGGAGCCCAGACCGATGACGGCCACGCGCGGTTTGTCGGATGCAGATGACATGCAGCAGTTCCTCGGACTTTCCAGCCGGCCGCTGATCGGGCCTTGGCTCCTCGGTAACACGGCTTGGCCTTCCTGCCAAAGCATGGGACAACGCCGGCACGAGGAAATGCCATGACTGACACACAGCTGCGTGACGACATCTGCCGGTTCGGCCGTTCCCTGTTCGAGCGCGGCCTGACGCCGGGCTCGTCCGGCAATATCAGCGTACGCTGCGAGGACGGCGGCTGGCTGGTGACCCCGACCAATGCCTCGCTCGGCAGGCTCGATCCCGCCAGGCTGTCGCGGCTGGATAAGGACGGTCGGCTGGTGTCCGGCGACAAGCCGACCAAGGAAGTGCCGCTGCATACGGCGCTGTATGACACCCGCAGCAGCGCGCAGGCCATCGTGCATCTGCATTCGACTCACTCGGTGGCAGTATCGATGCTGCCTGAGGTAAACCCGCGCGCGGTGCTGCCGCCGATGACGCCCTATTACATGATGAAGTGCGGCGCCACGGCGCTGGTGCCGTACTATCGGCCGGGCGATCCGGCGGTGGCGGATGCGATCAAAGGGCTGGCCGGGAAGTATTCATCGGTGCTGCTCGCCAATCACGGCCCGGTGGTTGCCGGCGACAGCCTCGAGGCAGCGGTCTATGCGATGGAGGAGTTGGAGGAGACGGCCAAACTGTATCTCCTGCTGCGCGGGCTGAACCCGCGGCATCTGTCCCCGGAGCAGGTGAATGATCTGGTGAAGGTGTTCGGGCTGACGGTGCCGGAGCACGGGCACGATCACTGATCGTGCCCCTAACTCACAACCCCAAATACGCCTTCCTGACATCTGGATTGGTAGCGATTTCCGAGGCCTTGCCCTGCATCAGCACGCGGCCGGTCTGCAGGATATAGGCGCGGTCGGCGATCTCCAGGACTTCGGCCATCCGCTGCTCGACGATCAGCACGGTCATGCCGGTGTCGCGGATCTTCTTCACAGCCTGGAATATCTCGTCCACCAGTTTCGGCATGATGCCCTGCGACGGCTCGTCCAGCATCAGCAACCGCGGACGCGTCATCAGCGCGCGGCCGATGGCCAGCATCTGCTGTTCGCCGCCGGACAGGGTTTCGGCGCGCTGTTCAAGGCGTTCGGACAGGCGCGGAAACAATTCGAACACGAGTTTCAGCGGCTCCTCGCGGTCGGTCTGGTTGCGATACATATAGCTGCCGAGCTTGAGATTGTCGTGCACCGACAGCCGCGGAAACAGCCGGCGGTTCTCTGGCACATAGGCGATGCCGCGCGCGGTGATCAAATGCTGCGCCATGCCGTTGATCTGCTGGCCGTCGAAGGTAACCGTGCCGGAGCGCGGGCGCTCGGCGCCGGCGATGGATTTGATCAGCGTCGACTTGCCGGCGCCATTGGCGCCGCAGACGGCGACGACCTCGCCCTTGGCGACGTCGATGGTGACGTCCGAAATGGCGACCAGCCCCTGATAGGCGGTGGTGACGTCACGCACCGACAGCATGGCGATCCCCGAGATATGCACTGATGACTTCTGGATGCCGGACGACATCCGCGGGTTTGCCCTCGACGAGCTTCTTGCCGAGATTGAGCACGATGGCGCGATCGACCAGCGGCATCACGATTTCCATCACATGCTCGACCATCAGCACCGTAACGCCGGTCTCACGCACCTTGCGCACCAGTGCGACGCCGGACTGCGCTTCCAGCGGCGTGAGGCCGGTGAGGCATTCGTCGAGCATCAGGAGTTTTGGCTCAGTGGCGAGCGCACGGGCAACTTCAAGACGGCGCTTCTCGGATGGAATCAGCTCGCGCGCAAGCTTGTCCGCGCGAGGGCCGAGGCCGCAGAATTCCAGAACTTCATGCGCCTTGCGACGGGCGTCCTTCATCTTGTCGTTGCGGATCAGCGCGCCGACGATGACATTGTCGATGACGGTCATCGTCTCAAAACTCTTCACCACCTGGAAGGTGCGCGCGATACCGAGGGCACAGCGCTCGGCGGCAGGCATGCGGGTGACGTCCTTGCCGTCAAACCAGATCGATCCCTGGGTCGGCGGCAGCACGCCGGCGATCAGGTTGAACAGCGTCGACTTGCCGGCGCCGTTCGGGCCGATCAGACCGACGATTTCGCCGGCATCGACCGAGATCGAGACATCACTATTGGCAATCAGGCCGCCGAAGCGCTGCCAGACGCCGCGTGTTTCAAGCAGAGGCGCGCTCATTGCGGCACTCCTTTCGAAGCCGGTCGTCGTGCGAACAGACCGAGCAGGCCATCCGGCCGCGCCAGCGAGATCAGCACGATGACGGCGCCATAGAGAATGAGATCGACGCCGCGGCCGGAGCCGCCGATGAAGGAGCGCGTGAGTTCGGTCATGGGGATCAGGATGACGGCACCCAACACCGGCCCCCACAGCGTGCCGATGCCGCCGAGCACGGCAGGCAGCGCCATCAGCAGCGAGAACTGGAAGGTCATCACGCTTTCAGGATCGATATAGGAGACGAACTGGGCATAGAAGCTGCCGCCGATGGCAGTGAGGAAAGCGGAGACGGCCGCCGCGCCCATCTTGGAATTGAAGACCACGACGCCAAGGCTCTCGGCCGCATCGGGATTGTCCTTCACCGCGCGCCACCAGAAGCCCCATTTGGAATCTTCCAGCCACCAGGTAATCAGCCAGGCGACACAGCAGAACACCAGCGCGAAGTAGTAGAAGGGAAGCTTGCTGCGGGTGAACTGGAATTTCGCCCAGCTATCACCGCGCACGGGAATATCGATGCCGAGCGCGGCTCCGGCCCATTCCCAATTGTGGAACAGCAGGAAGCCGATTTCGGCGATGACGATGGTGGCGATCACGAAGTAATGGCCGCGCAGGCGGAAGGTGGGATAGCCGAGGCCGAGCGCGATCAGCGCCGACAGAATGCCGCCGCCGAGCATGCCGAACCAGGGCAGCACACCGAACTTGGTGAACAACAGCGCCGTCGTATAGGCGCCTAGGCCGAAATACAGCGCATGGCCGAGCGAAATCTGGCCGCAATAACCGCTGAGGATGTTCCAGGCCTGCGAGAGCGCCGCATACATCAAGGTCAGCACCATGATGTTTTGCACATAGACGTCCTTGACGAAGAACGGCACGCAGGCGGCGATGGCGGCAAGCACGGCGGCGAGGATGAGGTCGCGACGGCGACGCTGGGTGAAGCTGTCCATCAGATCGATCCGAACAGGCCGCGCGGCCGAATGAAGACGACGAGAAGATAGACGGCATAGATGCCGACCGATTTCAGCGAGGGCGGCAGGATCATCGCCGTGGTCGCCTCGACAAGGCCGACGATGATGCCGCCGGCAAAGGCGCCGAACACGCTGCCGAACCCACCGAGCGCGACGGTGACGTAGGCGATCAACGCGAATGACGCGCCGACATCGGGATAGATGTAGAAGAAGATCGCCATCACGCCGCCGGCGAGGCCGATCAGCGCGGAGCCGAGGCCCCAGCCGAGCGCGAACACCTTGTTCTTGTCGATGCCGACCAGCGCCACCGCGCCAGCATCCTCACGCGTCGCCTCCAGCGCGCGGCCGAAATCCGTTTTCTTCATGAAGAAGTAGAGCGCGCCGAAGGCGGCGATGGAGATCAGCGCACCGACGAGCTGCGGCACCGGCAGGAACACGCCGAACACCGAGATCGTCTTGCCACCCAACATCGAGGCCGGGATGCTGCGATAATCCGGGGTGAAGAAGAACTGCGCGAGACCGCGCATCAGGATCGCGAGGCCGAAGGTCGCAAAAATCTGCACCATGCCGATGTTGGCCTTGGCCCGCATCGCGAAGCGTATGATGATCAGATAGATCACCGCGCCGAATACGAACATGCCAGCGGCGACGATGGGAATCGACAGCAAGGGGTCGACCGCCCAGAACATGAAGAGGAAGAAAGTGAGATACATCGCCAACATCAGAAATTCGCCATGGGCAAAGTTGGTGACGTCCATCAGGCCGAAAATCAGCGCAAGGCCGACGGCCAGCAGGCCATAGAGCAGCCCCATCAGCAATCCGCTGGCAAGACTCTGGATGATGGTCGCGGCGGTCAAAGGGAATCCTCTCGGTCGTCTTGAAGCGATGATAGGAGTGGCCTCCCTTCCCCAAGCGGCGAAGCCGCGCAGCGGGGAGGGGCGGCCGATAGGCCGGGGTGGGATGCCTCCACGAGTGACGGAGCTTGTGGCACCCCCACCCGGCCGGCCTTCGGCCGTCCACCCTCCCCACCTAGCGAAGCTTCGCTTCGCGCGAGGGGAGGGTTAGAAAGCGCCCTTACGGCATCGGCCAGACCGCATCTGCCACCGCAGCCTGCGGCGGAAATACGGTAACGAACTTGCCGCCGTTGTACTGCAGCAGCACAGGGTCGGCGTCGTTGTTCTGACCCATCTCGTCGAACTTCACCCGCTTCCACGGCATGATCGTCTGCTCTCCCGGCATGTCGGTGGCGACCAATGCTTCGCGAATCTTCTCGCCATCGGTGGACTTGGCGCGGTTGATGGCATCGGCCATCACGATCAGGCCCATGAACTGGCGCGACGAATAGTCGTTGAAGTCCTTGCCGGACTTCTCCTTGAACATGTCGTTGATCTTGCCGACCATAGGGCGCTTGGCGGCGAGATCGAGCGAGAACGAACCGCGCGAGATGACGCCCGGAATCTTGTCGCCGACCGCATCATATAGCGCCTTCTCGGAGAAACCGGCGTCCTGCGCGACGATGTTCTTGGCCTTGTAGCCGAGCTCGCCCATGGTCTTGATCAGCAGGATGCCATCGGTGGTGTAGCTGGACGGCATCAGTACATCGGCATTGGCCGCCTTGAGCTGCTGCACTTCGGCAGTGAGCGACGGCGAGTTGGCGCGGTACTTGATGTCAGCGACGATCTTGTAGCCGCGATCCGCCGCGAGCTTCAGCTGTGCGTTCGCCGAGTCGGTGCCGAAGATCGTATCTTCGTGGAACAGCGCCAGCGTCTCGATCTTCTGGCCCTTCTTCTTCATCGCGTCGAAGAAGTCGAACATCGCGGTCGAGAACATCTCGTCATGCGGCGCGGCGCGGAAGTAATACTTCAGACCACGGCGATGCAGGCTGGGCGACGAGTTATCGGCCGATAGGAACGGAATTTGGTAGCGCTCGCAGATCTGGCTGACGGTGACCGCGACCGCGCTCTGGTAGGTACCGACAATGGCCGAAACCTTTTCCTGCGTGATGAGGCGTTCGGCCTCGGCGCGGCCCTTCTGCGGATCGGCCTGATGGTCGGCAAAGACGAGGCGCAGCTTGGCACCGCCGAGACCGGAGAAGCCCTCTCCCTTCGCCATCGGCAGATCGAAATCGTAGTTCTTGTTGACGATGTCCGCGGCAGTCTCGAAAGCGCGTTGTGCGTCGACGCCAATCTGCGCGCTAGCGCCGGAGAGCGGATAGATCACGCCGATCACGACTTCCTTGACTTGTGCGCGGACTGGCGTGGCAAGCGGAAGCAGCGCGGCAGAGGCAGCGCCTCCAAGCAGAACATCTCGGCGAGAAATCGTCATATGGGTGTCCTTTGTGATCGGCAGCTATCGATAGGAACTAATCGAGGTTACGGTAAAGCTCGAAAGATCGGCAAGCTGCTTCTTATAAAACAGCCAATTGCTTATTCTTGAGGTCGGTGATGAGCATGACACCCGGCGCATGCGTAATGGCGAACGGCACTTTCGCAGCTGCGATGACGGCTTGCGGTGTGACACCACAGGCCCAGAACACCGGGATCTCGTCATCATTGATGTGCACTGCATCACCGTAATCGGGCTTGCTGATATCCTTGATACCGATCGACTGCGGCAGGCCGAGATGCACCGGCGCGCCGTGCACGGAGGGAAAGCGTGAAGTGATCTGCACCGCGCGGATCGCATCAGCCGGCTTCAGCGGACGCATAGACACGACCATCGGGCCGGCGAAAGGGCCCGCAGACTTGCAGGCGATGTTGGTGCGATACATCGGCACCAATGTATCCTGTTGGATGTGACGGATCGGCAAATCTTCCGCCATCATCGGCTCCTCGAACGAGTAGGAACAGCCGATCACGAATGACACGAGGTCGTCGCGCCAGTATTTCGTCACCTCGGCGGGACGATCGATCGCCTCACCATCCTTCCAAACGACGTATTGCGGAATGTCCGTGCGGATATCGAGATCGAGGCCGAGCGCGGGAATGCGGGGATCGCCGGGATCGGACATACCAATGATCGGACACGGTTTTGGATTAAGCTGGCAGAAGCGGTGGAAGGCCGCAGCCTGCGCCTCCGGCAAGATCACGAGATTGCCCTGGACGTAGCCGGGGGCGACGCCGGCGGTGCTGCCATATTTGCCGGCACGATATTCCCGGCGGGCAACCGCACTCGGCAGATCGCCGGTGCCGACTCCATCATGATCAAGCGTCGCCAGATTGCCCATAGCTACCTGCCTCAATTATCGCCGTGCCTGAGTTTTGACCTCGACTTAGTGGGGCATAGGGATAATATAATGTCTAATCGTGTTTTTTGATCGTATCCGATAAATCGAAATTATCTAAAGAGAAGATCCTACCCTATGGCGGACTTCAAGGCCCTGGAGACGTTCCTGTGGGTGGTCAATCTCGGCAGCTTTCGTGGCGCCGCGCAGAAGCTGAATACGACCCAGCCGGCAATATCCCAGCGCATCGCGCAGCTTGAACACGAGGTCGGCGTCCGCCTGCTGCAACGTGATCGCCGCATTGCCTCCCCGACCCCTGCCGGCCGGCAGATGCTGGTTTATGCCGAAAAGCTGATCGGGCTTCGTTCGGAGATGATGGCCGCGGTCGGCGACCGCTCCGCCATGCGCGGCGTGCTTCGGCTCGGCGTTGCCGAGACCATCGTGCACACCTGGCTCTCGAAGCTGATCAAGCAGGTCAACGAGGCCTATCCGAATCTGTCGCTGGAGATCGAGGTCGACATCACGCCAAATCTGCGTGCGAGGTTGCTGGCGCAGGAGATCGAGCTTGCATTCGTTGTCGGCCCGCTCGCGGCATCGGACGTCCAGAGCAAAGTCCTTTGCGACTATCAGATCGGATTTCTGGCCAGTCGATCGCTCGGGCTCGGCAATGAAACGCTCTCCGTCGAAGACCTGGCCAAGCATCCGATCATTACCTTCCCGCGCAAGACGCGCCCCTATGAGATCGTGCGTTCGATCTTCAACCGGCCCTCATTGCCGCCAATCAGGCTGCATGCCAGTGCATCCCTCGCCACCGTGATCCACATGGCGATCGAAGGGCTCGGCATTGCCGTGATCCCGGCCGCGATCGTGCAGAACGAGCTTGCCGACGGCCGACTGCAATTGCTCAATACCAATGTGCCGATCCAGCCGCTGACCTTCGCAGCGAGCTGGCTCGCATCTCCCGACACCGTCGCCATCGAGCTTGTCGCCAGCCTCGCCGCTCAGCTCGCTCAGGAGAGCGCGGCATCATGTACGTCGCCGCATATCAGCCCCTTGGTTGACGCGCTGACGCCGGCGCGTCATTGAAACACACCACATTCCACCACGCGAAACTCCCAGGACAGACCGCATGACCAAGCTCGGCGACAATCTCAAGATCAATTCCGCACGGCTATGGGACGCGATCAATGAGACGGCGAAATTCGGCGGTACTTCGAAAGGCGGCGTTCGTCGCCTGACGCTCGGGCCCGAGGACAAGCAGGTGCGCGACTGGTTTCGCAAGGCTTGCGAAGACGCCGGCCTCGACGTGAAGATCGATGCCCTCGGCTCGATGTTCGCGCTGCGCAAAGGCCGCGACATGTCGAAGGCTCCGATCGGCATCGGTTCGCATCTCGACACCCAACCAACCGGCGGTAAGTTCGATGGCATTCTCGGTGTGCTCGGCGCGCTCGAAGTGGTGCGCACGCTGAACGACGCCGGCATCGAGACCGACGCGCCGATCTGCATCGCCAACTGGACCAACGAGGAAGGTTCGCGGTTTGCTCCGGCCATGATGGCGTCGGCTGCCTATGTCGGCGACTTCACCACCGACGACATCCTGTCCCGCAAGGATCATGACGGCGTCACCGTCGGCGAGGCGCTCGATTCCATCGGTTACCGCGGCGATGTCGCCGTCGGCACGCAGAAATTCTCTGGCTTCGTCGAGCTACATATCGAACAAGGTCCGATCCTCGAAGCCGAAGGCAAGACCATCGGCGTGGTCGAAGCCGGCCAGGGCGTGCTGTGGTTCGACGGCAAGATCACCGGCTTCGAGAGCCATGCCGGCTCGACCCCGATGCCGCTGCGCAAGGATGCGCTGGGCACGCTGTCTGAGATCGTGCTGGCCACCGAACGCGTGGTGACCGAGATCGGCGCGCTGGGCACCATCGGCGAAGCCGTGATCGCCAATCCGTCACGCAACGTCATCCCGGGCGAGATCGCTTTCACCATGGACCTGCGCAGTGCCGATGAAGGCAAGCTGGAGGCCATCGAGAAAGGCGTGCGCGAGGCGATCGCGGCCATCGCTGCGAAGCGCAAGGTCGAGGTCGTCTTCGACAAGGTCTGGCATAAGCCGCCGACGCACTTCAACAAGGAGCTCGTCGACGCTGTCGAGAGCGCGGCGGAATCCCTCGGCTATTCGCATCGCCGCATCACGTCGGGCGCCGGGCACGATGCCTGCAATCTCAACAATGTCATACCGACAGCGATGGTCTTCATTCCGAGCAAGGATGGCATCAGCCATAACGAGCTGGAAAGCTCGACCCAGGACGATTGCGCCGCCGGCGCCAATGTCCTGATGCACACGGTGCTGGCGCTGGCCGGCGTTTCTTCCAAGTGATCGGGGGGCTATCAATGCGCGGCGTATTTGTCGATGCCAGCGAAGAACTGGCAGCTATTCTGGAACGGCTGACGCAGCCAGGCGACATCGCGGTCAGAATCAATCGCGACGAGGACATCAAGTCCACCGATCTGCCGAAAGTGCTGGATGGCGCCGAGATCGCCATCGTCGACCACACCTATGTGCCGACCGATGTCGCAGAGCAGTGCACCGGCCTGAAGCATATCGTGTTTCTCGGCACCGGCGCGCGCAGCTACATGAACATCGAGGAGCTCGCTGCGCTCGGTATCGAGGTGCATCTGATCCGCGGCTATGGTGACACGGCCGTCGCCGAATGCGCCATCGCGCATATGTGGGCGGCCGCACGCGGCCTTGCCGAGCAGGATCGCGAAATGCGGGCGGGCAACTGGTTGCGCGATGAAGGCATGGAACTGACCGGCAAAACCATCGGCCTGATCGGTTTCGGCGGGATCGCCGCTGAAGTCGCGCGCATTGCGCTCGGCTCGGGCATGAAGGTGCTGGCCTGGAACCGGTCGCCGAAGAGCCATTCCGGTGTCGAATTCACGGACATGGAGACGGTGCTGGCCAGGAGCGACGTGGTGTCGATCCATCTGCTGCTCAATGACGAGACCCGTGGCATGATCACCCGCGAGCGCATCGGCCAGATGAAGAAGGGCGCGATCCTGGTCAACACCGCACGCGGCGCGATCGTGGATCAAGCCGCGATGATCGACGCCCTGCGGTCTGGCCATCTGCGCCATGCCGGCCTCGACGTCTTCGAGATCGAGCCGCTCCCGGCCGGCCACGTGCTGACAACGATCCCGAACGTGACGCTATCGTCGCACTCGGCCTTCCGAACGCCGGAAGCGAGCATCAATCTGATCGATGCAGCGTGGAAGCACTGCCGGCGAATTGCTGGGTAGACCGCAACCTCCGACCTCACCCTGAGGAGCCACGCACTTGCGCGGCGTCTCGAAGGATGGCCGCGCGCCCCCGTGGTTCGAGACGGCGCAAGAGCGCCTCCTCACCATGAGGGCTCTACGGAGTGCTGTTACTCCACCATCTCTGCAACGGCCTTGCCGCACGCGGTCGTATCGGCCTGCCCCCCGAGGTCACGCGTGCGCAGCGTGCGTTCGGCGAGTGTGCGCTCGATCGCCTTGACGATGGAATCGGCAGCTTCCTTCTCGCCGAGATGCTCCAGCATCATCGCACCGGACCAGATCATGCCGATCGGGTTGGCGATGCCCTGCCCTGCGATATCCGGCGCCGATCCGTGCACGGGCTCGAACACCGACGGGAAATCACCGGCCGGATTGATATTGCCCGACGGCGCGATGCCGATGGTGCCGGTGCAGGCCGGACCGAGATCCGACAGGATGTCGCCGAACAGGTTCGAGGCCACCACCACGTCGAACCGGTCGGGGTTCATGACGAAATGCGCGGTGAGAATGTCGATGTGATACTGGTCCCACTTCACGTCGGGGTAGTTCTCTCCCATCGCCTTCACGCGCTCGTCCCAATACGGCATGGTGATCGCAATGCCGTTCGACTTGGTCGCCGAGGTCAGGTGCTTCTTCGGCCGCGACTGGGCGAGATCGAACGCGAATTTCAGGATGCGATCGACGCCGGTGCGGGTCATCACCGTCTGCTGGGTGACGAATTCGCGATCCGTGTCGGGGAAGCTGCGGCCGCCGACCGCCGAATATTCACCTTCGGTGTTTTCACGAACCACCCAGAAGTCGATGTCACCGGGCTTGCGGCCGACCAGCGGGCACGGCACGCCCGGCATCAGGCGCACGGGGCGCAGGTTGACGTATTGATCGAATTCGCGGCGGAACTTGATCAGCGAGCCCCATAGCGAAATGTGATCGGGAATCTTCGCCGGCAACCCGACAGCGCCGAAATAGATCGCATCGTGCTTGCCGATCTGGGCTTTCCAGTCGTCCGGCATCATCTGGCCGTGCTTCTCGTAATAGTCGTAGGACGAGAAGTCGTAATGGTCGAATTTCACCTTCACGCGGTGCTTCTTGGCGACGGCCTCGAGCACGCGCAGACCTTCCGGCATCACTTCCTTGCCGATGCCGTCGCCGGGGATGACTGCAATCCGATATTCCTTGCTCACGTGAGGTTTCCTTCGCCAGTTGGATTGCCGGCAGGTTTGGACCAAAGCCGGCGCGCGATCAACGGTGCAGTGCAATGTTGACGTCATTTGGCGCGGCGGCATAACTCGGCTGTCATTACGAGCGGAGGCATTCGATGGATCTTCATCTGCGCGGCAAGCGCGTCCTGATCACCGGCGCCTCCAAGGGCATCGGCGCGGCGGCGGCCGAAGCCTTTGCCGAGGAAGGCGCCCATGTCAGCCTCGCCGCCCGTAATGTCGGGAAAATGCAGGCGCTGGCCGAAAGCCTGAGGTCACGCCATCAAATCGACGTCACCGTCCACGGCGCCGATCTGCGAAATGCCGAGGATCTGGCCGCGCTGGCGACCGCTTCCGCTGACATCGACATCCTCGTCAACAATGCCGGCGACATTCCTGGCGGCACGCTGGACAAGGTGGACGATCCGACCTGGCGGTATGCCTGGGAGCTGAAAGTGTTCGGCTTCATCAATCTGACACGGCTGATCTATGCGCAGATGAAAGCGCGTGGCGGCGGCGTGATCGTCAATGATATCGGTGCGGCCGGCGAGAAATTCGACGCAAATTACATCTGCGGCAGCGCCGGCAACGCGGCGCTGATGGCCTTCACTCGCGCGCTCGGCGGCAAGAGCCTGCAGGACAATATCCGCGTCGTCGGCATCAACCCTGGCCCGGTGGCGACCGACCGCTACATCACGCGCATGCAGGCGCAGGCGAAGGCACAACTGGGCGATGAAAGCCGGTACCCTGAACTGGAGCAGAATCTTCCGCTCGGCCGCGCCGCCAAGCCGCGCGAGATCGCCGACCTGATGGCGTTTCTGGCCTCGGACCGGGCGGGATACACCTCGGGGGTCATCTATACGGTGGATGGCGGATGGAGCGCCGGGTGGTAAGCGCTCTCGCTAACCTCTTCCCGCGAGCGGGAGAAGGAAGATCAGCTCAGCGCGCCCGCATGCACCCACCACAGCGGATGCGTGAGCTGGATCGCATGCGCGGCGCGCTGTGCATCCGTGTCGTTGTCGAACAGCGCAAAACATGTCGCCCCGGAACCCGACATGCGAGCCAGGCGCACGCCTTCGGCGGCGCCAAGCGCGGCCAGCACGTCGCCGATGATCGGCTCCACCTTCAGCGCAGGCGCTTCGAGATCGTTGGTGCCGGCGCTGACGGCAGCGATCCAGTCATCGACCGATGCACCTTCGCTCGGCCATGACGGAGCGCGCAACACATCGCCGGGGCCGACACGGAGCTGACCATTCTTCAGGCCGAGTTCCTGAAACACATCCTTGGTCGCCACCGGCACGCGCGGATTGACCATCACACAAGGCAAACGCGGCATGTTGAGCTGGAGAAGGTTTTCACCGACCCCCGTCATCACGCAGGCATGCGACTGCACGCAGACCGGCACATCGGCGCCAGTCAGACGGGCGACATCCATCACGCGGGGATCGTCAAACTCGAGATTATTGGCCCGCACAAGAAGGCGCAGAGCCGCGGCGGCATCCGCCGAACCGCCGCCGATGCCGGCGGCTACCGGCAGGTGCTTGTCGAGCGCGAAGGTGCCGAAGGTCAGACCCTCGATATGCTCGCCGAGCAGCCGCGCCGCCTTGATCACGAGATTATCGGCGTTGTCACCGCATTCGGCGGCGCGCGGGCCCGCGGCCATCAGTGCAAGATCGCCACCCGGCGACAGCGTCAGCCGGTCGGCGCAATCAGCGAAGACCACGACGCTTTCGAGGTCATGATAGCCGTCTGCACGCCGTCCGATGACACGCAGGGTCAGATTGACCTTGGCCCGCGCCTGCTCCTCCAGAGAAGCCCCGCCTTCCCGAGCAGGCAGCCCAGTGCCCGCCGATGCCCCCGTCATACGATCAGCCGCCTTTGTCGTTGTCTTTCTTCGCCTCCGGCTTGTCGGCCGAAGCCGCCGCCGGAGCCGTTTCATTCAAACTGCAGCCTTCCGGCTTTTCGCCACCGTCCGGCACGCATTTCTGCATCTTGGCCTCGATCTTCGGCAGCTCTTCCGCTTCCGGCTTCAGATCCTTGGCATGCTGCCACTGGAAGCGGGCTTCCAGCTTGCGGCCGACGCGCCAATAAGCATCGCCCAGGTGATCGTTGATCGTCGGATCTTCCGGCTTGAGATCGATGGCGCGTTCGAGATTTTTGACCGCATCCTCGTAATTGCCGATGCGGTAATAAGCCCAACCGAGCGAGTCGACGATGTAACCATCGTCCGGACGTTGTTCGACCGCGCGCTTGATCATCTTCATGGCATCATCGAGATTGATGCCCTGGTCGATCCAGGAATAGCCGAGATAGTTCAGTACATGCGGCTGCTCCGGCTGCAGTTCGAGCGCCTTTTTCATATCGACTTCAGCCTTGGCCCACTGCTTGGAACGCTCGAGGCAAATGCCGCGGAAATAGTAATAGACCCAGTTCGGCTTGTCCTGGTTGGCGGCGACAACGTCGATGCCCTTGGTGTAGGTCTCGGCGCAATCGGTGAACTTCTTCCTGCCGCGCTCGATATTACCGAGCGCCATGATAGCTTCGAGATCCTTCGGATCGCTGGCGGTGACGTCCTTCAGGAGTTTGATGCCCTCGTCGCTGCGATCGGCAGCGTCGAGATTCGTCGCCTCCTGAATCATCGCGTTGCGCTTGAGCGCCGAATTCGCCGGCATGCGCTCATAGACCTTGATGGCCATCGCCGGCTTCTTCACGGACTCATAAAGATCGGCGAGCGAAAGCAGCGCCAGCGCGTGATCCGGCTTCAGATAGAGCGCGAGCTGCAGATAGACGAGCGCAAGGTCTTCACCGCCGCGGCGGGTCAGCGATGCGCCGATGCCGTAGAGTGCTTCGGCGGCACCGGCCTGCGGGCTGTCGACCAGCGTCGGCAATTTCTTGCCCGCCTTGGTCTCGCGGATACCTTCCAGCACCAGCGGATGGCGAGCGAGCTTTTTGTTGAAGTTCTCATAGATGGCGAGCGCCGCGGCGTCGTCCTTGTTGCGCGATGTCCAGCGGCCATAGGCGTCGACCACGCGCAGCGCGGAGTCATCGAGCCTGAAGGCACGCTCATAGCGCGCGCCGGCGTCCTTCTGCCTGTTGGCGAGATCGTAGATCAGGCCGGCATGCAGGTCCTTGAAGATCGGATACCATTCCGGCCCAGCCAGCTTGTCGATATTGGCAATGGCGGCCTTGGTATCGCCGGCGCCGTAGCTAGCCCATGCGCCAAGCAGCGTGGCGACCAGATCGGTGATCGGACCGCGCACCGACTGGTTGATGTTGGTCTGCGCGGCCACATATTTCTTCGCCTTGAGATCGCGCACGCCGACCACGAGGCGGGCCACGCGATTCGACTTGTCGATGACGAGGATGCGTTCGGCGAGCTTTACGGCCTCGTCGATATCGCCATCAGCAAGCGACGAGATGAAGGCGCGGTCGAGCAATTCGTTGTTCTTGGGATCGGTGCGCAAAGCAGAGCGGTAAAACGCCGCAGCCGAAGTTGCATCGCGTTCGACGCTGGCGTGACGCGCGGCCAGATAGCTGCCCGCGGTCGTCATCTGCTTCAGGTCCTTCGCCGTCGGGAACGTCGCCGAATTATCGGCGAGATGATCCGGGGTCTGAGCGAAGGGCTGCGCGGGCATCGCCAGAACGGCGAGCGTGGCGGCAGCGAGCGTCAAGCGGTTGAAACGGGAGGACAACATCAAGTTCGCCTAGCTCCGAGAATCATTTGGGCAGTCATGGGCGGAAGTTCGAGCACAAACGCGATCTGGATTGCGCGACAAGCCCGAATGCGCTGCCGACCCGGCAACATAGCGCAGCGCGACAATGCCGCTTTTGGCCAGCGTTCGCAAGGATCGGGGGCGCAGATGCACCAAGAGAGCCTGTCAGGTTCGGGCGACCGGATTGCGCCGTATATGCCTGCAAACGCGCTTAGTGTGGCGGGATCGTGACATCCAACGCAATACGGGGCACCGTTGGCCGGTGCCCCGCTCACGACTTTGTGCCCTGAAGCGAATCTGACTTTACATCGCCTCGTAATTCGGGCCGCCGCCGCCCTCCGGCGGCACCCAGGTGATGTTGCCGTTCGGGTCCTTGATGTCGCAGGTTTTGCAGTGGACGCAGTTCTGCGCGTTGATCTGGAATCGCGGCTCCTGACCCTCGCCTACCCACTCATACACACCCGCCGGGCAATACCGGTTTGACGGGCCCGCGAAGACGTCGTGTTCCGACGACTTCTGCAGCGCCATGTCGGCGACCTTCAGATGGATCGGCTGGTCTTCCTCGTGATTGGTGTTGGACAGGAACACCGAGGACAAACGGTCGAAGGTGATCTTGCCATCCGGCTTCGGATACGGAATCGGCTTGTACTGCTTCGCCGGCTTCAGAGTCTTGCGATCCGGCTTCTCGTGCTTCTGCGTGCCGAACAGCGAGAAGCCGAAGGTGTTGCACCACATGTCGAAACCACCGAGCGCATTGCCGACAATGGTTCCGAATTTAGACCACAACGGCTTGGCGTTACGGACCGGGTAGAGATCCTTGCCGATCGAGGACGAACGCCAGGCATTTTCGTATTCGATCAATTCGTCATTGGCACGGCCGGCTTCGAGCGCGGCAGCCAGATGTTCGGCAGCGAGCATGCCAGAGCCCATGGCGTTATGGACGCCCTTGATGCGAGGCACGTTGACGAAGCCTGCCGCGCAGCCGATCAGCACACCACCGGGGAAGGACAGCTTCGGCACCGACTGATAGCCGCCCTCGGTGATCGCGCGCGAACCGTAGGCGAGTCGCTTACCACCTTCGAACGTGTCCCGGATCAGCGGATGCGTCTTGAAACGCTGGAATTCCTCAAACGGATAGAGATAGGGATTCTCGTAGTTCAGATGCAGCACGAAACCGACGGCCACAAGGTTGTCGTCGTAGTGATACAGGAAGGTGCCGCCGCCGACATCGTTGTCCAGCGGCCAGCCGAACGAGTGCTTGACGGTGCCCTTTTTGTGCTTGGCCGGATCGATCTGCCAGACTTCCTTGAGGCCGATACCGAATTTCGGCGGCTCGCAATCCCTGTCGAGCGCGAATTTGGCGATCAACTGCTTGGTCAGCGAACCGCGCGCGCCTTCGGCGAACAGCGTGTATTTGCCGAGCAGTTCCATGCCGCGCGTGAATGAATCCTTCGGCTTGCCATCGCGACCGATGCCCATGTCGCCAGTGGCAATGCCGCGCACCGCACCATTCTCGTCGTAAAGCGTCTCGGCGGCCGCGAAGCCCGGATAGATTTCGACGCCGAGTGCTTCGGCTTTGGCACCGAGCCAGCGCGTCACCATGCCAAGCGAGGTGATGTAGCAGTGATGATTGTTCATCAGCGGCGGCATCAGGAAGTTCGGCAGCTTGAAACCGCCGGTCTTGGTCATGAAGTAAAACTGGTCGTCCTTGACCTGGGTCTTGAGCGGGCAATCCGCATCCTCGCGCCAATCGGGGATCAGCTTGTCGAGATTGACGGGGTCGATCACGGCGCCCGACAGGATGTGGGCGCCGACTTCGGAACCCTTTTCCACGACGACGATGGACAGGTCCGCATTGAGCTGCTTCAGCCGGATCGCGGCCGACAGGCCGGATGGGCCGGCGCCGACGATCACGACGTCGAATTCCATACTCTCGCGCGGCGGAAGTTCTTCAGTGCTCATAATCTTGATCTCAGACCCGTTTCCAACCCGTTCAGAACGCTTCTAAGGGTTCTTGTTTCCGATTTTTGGCGGAAGAACAACCACCGAAATGCACAGGGGCCACTTCCACGGGTGGCGATCCCAGCCGGATGCTGGCATATCTGTCAGGTGGCCATGATGCTCGAACCCGCCCCTACCGTCGCTCAGCTGCTCGCCTTCTATCTGGAGGCCGGGGTCGATTGCGCGCTCATGGACGAGCCTGCCAACCGACTGCTGGACGAGGAAATCGGCCTGCACGTACCGGCCCAGGAGGCGCCAAAGCGCGCGCCGCTGACTGGCATGCCAACGACGGCACCGCGGCCAGCGCCTACCAAGACCGAGGTGCCTCCCGACGTCGCTGTCGCCGCCGCCCGGGAAGCCGCTCGCACCGCGCCGACCCTCGAGGCGCTGCGCGGCATGCTGGAGAGCTTTGATGGCTGCGCGCTGAAGAACACCGCGACCCGGCTGGTGTTCGCCGACGGCAATCCGCAGGCGCGCATCATGTTTGTCGGCGAAGCTCCCGGCCGCGACGAGGACATCGAGGGCCTGCCGTTCGTCGGCCGCTCCGGCAAGCTGCTCAACCTGATGCTGAAGGCGATCGGGCTCGATCGGACGACCGCTTATATCGCCAATGTCATTCCGTGGCGCCCGCCGGGCAATCGCACGCCGACGCCGCAGGAGACGCAGATCTGCCTCCCCTTCATCCAGCGCCAGATCGAGCTGGTGAACCCGGATATTCTCGTTACGCTGGGCAATCCGTCGACCCAGACGCTGCTGCAGACCCGCGACGGCATCATGAAATCGCGCGGACGCTGGGTCGACTACGACACCGGCACCCGCAAGATCAAAGCGCTGGCGACCTTCCACCCAGCCTATCTGCTGCGCTCGCCGTCCTACAAGCGGCTGACCTGGATAGACCTGCGCGCGATCGCCAAGGCGCTGGAAGCAGTGAAGTAAATCTCCGCCCTCATCCTGAGGAGCGGCCACTTGGCCGCGTCTCGAAGGATGGCTGCGATCTCGGAGCCCGGCAATCTCATGATTCGAGACGGCGCAAGAGCGCCTCCTCACCATGAGGGCCGAGCTATTTCGGTCGCACAATCGCCCAGCCCACCCGCAACAATGGCCGGCTGCCATTGATCAGCCGGTCGAATGCCCGTGGCACTTCCGGGACGAGGCCCGGAAAGCGCTGGGCGAGATCGGCAGGCGGCGTGCCGATCGTATCGGTGGCACGCCAGATCACGACGCCGCCGGTCTCCATAAACTTCGCCGGCGTTATCCATGGAGTGCGCTGCGGTTGCGCATCGTTCAGCACATGCGGACGCGAGGCGCTCATGCCGATGAGCGCCGCAAGCTGCGGATCGCCGGCGACAGCGGCGAGTTTCTGTCCGGTGCGACGCTCGAAACTCTCGCCGAAGAATTTGCCGATCTCGCGCGACGGCAACGCCGTGCGATCCTCCGGCCCATCGATCCACGGAAAAACCACGACATTGACCAGCACGGCGAGAGCCGGCAGGGCGATCGCCGTAGCCCACACCTTGCGAAGCACCCGCTGGCGTCGGAGCGCAATGAGGTTGCCGGCAGCGATCACCACCGCGAGGCCGGACATCACCAGCGCAATCCCGCTCCCGCCGACGACAGTGTTACGGTCGTAGAGCGCGGCAAACAGGCTGCCGAGCAACGCCGGCACGAGCGCGAAAAAATAAACATAGGCGCGTGCTGTGGCATCGACCGGGGGACGGAAGATCACAGGAGCATCCTCGCCGTCAGGCACGAGGCGGCGCCAGTTCATCGCGGTCAGCACAAATACGCCGGCCGTGGCTGCGATGAGCCAGGCCTGTAGGATGCCCCATTGCCCCGCCTTGCCAGCGAGCTCGGTCATCACCGGCGGCGGCGGCAGAACGCTCACGCCGGACCGGATCACCCAGACCGCATAGGGCAATGCCAGCACGGCGATGACGATCAGCGCGAAGAACGGATCAAGCGAGGCGAGATAGCGTCGCCCGCGCGCGGTGGCGAGGCCGAACAATAGAGGCAACGGCAAAAGCCACATCGCCTGCGGCGTGGTCAGCAGCAGCAGACCGGCCTCGATGGACAGCGCGAACCAGGCGCTGCGGCGCCCCTGTTCGATCGCCAGCCAGGCATGGAGCAGGAACATCGCCCACAGCGGACGCGCCAGCACCAACGGGCCGAATTCGATGCCGGGCGAGCTGAAAGCTGTCACCGTCATGGTCAGCAACACCGCGATCACTGCCTGTGGTCCACCGACGATGTGGCGGCCAAGCTGGTAGACCGCACGAAACATCAGTACGGCGCAAATCTGCGCCAGCAAATAGACACCGAAGATGTGATTGCCGGCAGCGCGGAAGGCGATGTCAGCAAGCCAATAAGCCAGCGGCGGGCCGAATTCGGTCCCGACCTGATACTCCCGACCATAAGCCAGCACGGTGGCGAGATCGCCGGGCGGACCGCGATAGAGCAGCAGCGGCACCATGAGCCAGAGCAGCGCCTGGGATAACACCGCGATCCAGAATACCAGTCGCGGCCGGGCGCGGATCAGTTCGACGATCAGGGAAGTGAAGCGCATGAACGTCCGGACCGGCCCGCGAATGACAGAAGCCCACAGGTGATACGGCGGGCAGCCGCTCGAGGCAACTGCAGCCGGTCAGGCGGACAGGTCGAGAGTGGCCTGCACGTCAACGATCTCGGTCTTGATCACAATGGCCTCGCGCCGGACGCGCGCGGCAACCACCGGTGCGAACAGGCTACGATGATGGACGCTGGGGCCAAGTTCGTTCAGTGCCGCGAGATGCTGCGGCACGCCATAACCCTTGTGGACCTCGAAACCGTAGCCAGGACATTCCTCCGCGAGTCTGCACATCAGCCGGTCACGCGAGACTTTGGCGATAATGGACGCGGCTGCGATGGACAGCACCAGTGCATCGCCGCCGATCACGGCCTCACAGGTCGCATCGGTTTCGATCCTGTCGCGGCCGTCGACAAAGACATGCTGCGGCGCTTCCGGCAGCGAGGCGACGGCACGCGCCAGCGCCCAAAGGGAGGCACGCAAAATGTTGTCGCGGTCGATCCGCGCCGGCGAAGCATAGGCGACGGCGAAGGACGATGTCGCGCAGATCTCCTCGAATAGCGCCTCCCGCCTGGCTTCGGTCAGCTTCTTGGAGTCGTCGAGGCCCTTGGGAATGCGCTTGGGATTCAGGATCACAGCGGCAGCCACCACCGGCCCGGCGAGCGGCCCGCGGCCGGCTTCGTCGCAGCCCGCAACCGGCCAGATCCCCTGCTTCAGCAGCGCCCGCTCGCGCCTGAAGCTCGGATGCCCGGCGCCGACGATCGGCTTGCGCGGCGTTGTAGCCGCAGCTTTGGGCTCCGCCCTCTTGAGCTCCGCTGTCTTGGCCGGTTTGTTTCTGGTTTCCCGAATCATGGGCGGATGGTGCGCATCCTGCCCTAGGGGCGCAACCTGGAACCCGAAATCATGCCCACTATCCCAGCCACCTAATCGGCCAGATGCACCCGCCGGTCGTCGCCAACCTCGATGCCTGGCGCCGTTACCACGTCCCAGGCATGACCGTCGGGATCGGCGAAATAGCCGGAATAGCCGCCGTAAAAGGTTTCATGCGCCGGCTTGATCAGCGTTGCGCCGCAAGCGACGGCAAGCGTCAGCACAGCATCGACCTCCTCGCGCGAGTGGCAGTTCCAGCCCATCGTGGTCCCGCGAAAGGCCTGAGGCCGCGGCTGGTCGGGCAGCTGGGCATCGTCGGCCAGTCGATCCCATGGGAAAAGTGCCAGCAGGCTGGCGCCGGTGTCGAAGAAGGCGATGGCTTCCCCGGTCTCCTTGGCTTTTCGCTGGAAACCGAGCGCCTCGTAAAAGGCGATGCTGCGGCGGATATCGTGGGTGCCAAGGGTTACCGCGGTCAGGCGCGGCACCGGTTTGGGTCGATCGCTGCTCGTCACTTTACAGTCCTTCATTCTACGCGAAATAAAAAGCGGAGAAGGGGTCGCCGGCCGGCTCTGGTTTCCGGCCGACGCCCCTTCCCCGAGTTGCTCCCAAGATTGCGAGACCTTCAGGAGTAAACTCTTATGTTGTCCCGGACGCGGTGCAGCGCTTGCGCTAGTCCGCAGAGCCGGGACCGCATCAAGCCCGGAGTTCGTGGCGGTCCCGGCTCTGCGGAGCGGCACTTCGCGCCGCATCGCGTCCGGGACAAAGCACCTAAAACAAACTCAGTTGCTGCCCCGCGCCGGCGGGCTTCTCGAAATGATCGAGCGTCAGCTTCGATCGCTTCTTGTTGAGGCCGAGCTTGGCGCAGGCGACCTCGAAACGGCGGCCGATCATCCAGGCCATCGGCCCGGTGCCCTTCATGCGCGTGCCCCACTGCGAATCGTAATCGCGGCCATCGCGCATCTCGCGGATCAGCGTGAAGACATGGCGATAGCGATCCGGGTAATTCGCCATCAGCCATTCCCGGAAGAGATCGCGCACCTCCAGCGGCAGACGCAGCAGCACATAGCTCGCTTCCTTCACCCCGGCATGCGCGGCGGCATCGAGAATGCGTTCGATCTCGCTGTCGTTCAGCGCTGGAATCACCGGCGCGACCATCACCGTGGTCGGAACACCGGCTTCGGACAGCAGCCTTAGCGCTTCCAGCCGCTTCGGCGGCGTCGAAGCGCGAGGCTCCATGGCGCGCGCCAGCTTCGGATCGAGCGAGGTGACCGACAATGCCACCTTGACGAGATTACGCTTCGCCATGCGGGCGAGAATATCGATGTCGCGCACCACCAGCGCCGATTTCGTCACGATCCCCACGGGATGGCCGGTCTTCTCCAGCACTTCGAGAATGCCGCGCATCACTTTGCGCTCGCGCTCGATCGGCTGATACGGATCGGTATTGGTGCCGATCGCAATCATCTTCGGCTCGTATTCCGCGGCCGACAGCTCCTTTTCGAGGAGAGCCGGCGCATCCGGCTTCACGAACAGTTTGGATTCGAAGTCGAGCCCCGGCGAGAGACCGAGATAGGCATGGGTCGGCCGTGCGAAGCAATAGACGCAGCCATGCTCGCAGCCGCGATAAGGATTGATCGAACGGTCGAAACCGATATCCGGTGACTCGTTGCGCGTAATGACCTTTCGCGCCGTATCCGTCGCGACAGTCGTCTTGAATGGCGGCAGATCGTCCAGGCTCTGCCAGCCATCGTCGAAGGCGACCCGCGCCTCCTTCTCGTAACGGCCGCTGTCATTGGATTGGGCGCCGCGACCGCGCCGCCGCTGGCGGTCGATCGCGACCTCGATCGCCGGGAATGGCGATGATAGTCCCGCGATATCGGACGGCGCGGGAGCGGTCGGCATCTGGAGGGCTGCGGCGTTCTGATTCATGAAGCCACGCTATCAGCTTCATAGAACATATCAAGAACAAAAGAAAAGCCGACGCCACCGCGCCCACAGCCGTGCATTAAGCAAGGACAGCTTCTGTCGCTGCTTTCACTATGACGAAATGATAACGCAAGCACGCGGCCCTTGAGGTATTATCCACACCCATGCTGAGCGTGATCATCCCCACCGACGGAGTAGAACAGCCCGCAGTCGCCACGTTGGCGGCGCTGGTGCCTGGCGCAGCTGCGGGCGTGATCCGCGAGGTGCTGCTGGTCGATCGTGCCGGAACCAATGTGATCGAGCACGTCGCCGATGTCGCCGGCTGCGATTTTCTGACCTCCACCGGCTCACGGGCTGCGGCAATGGCTGCGGGTGCAAAAGCCGCGCGCTCGCCCTGGCTGATGTTTCTTCATGCCGGCGCGGTGCTGGACCATGGCTGGATCGAAGAAACACAGCAATTCATTCAGCGCGTCAGCGCCAGCGACCGCCCGCGCGCCGGCATCTTTCGCTATGCCCGTTCGCCCTATGCTGAAACGGGTTTTGGCGACGGAGTGAAGCATCTGCTCCGGTCCATCAGCGGCCCCAAGGCCGATCAAGGTCTTCTGATCGCACGCGATCACTATGAGCGCCTCGGCGGCCATGCCGACGCGCCCCGCTCCGAGGCCCGGCTGCTGCGCCAGCTCGGTTCCTCGCGCACCATGCTGCGCAGCCGGATCATTATGGTGGCCTGACCTGTAGGATGGGTAGAGCGCAGGCGCACAGCGCCGGAGCGAAACCCATCGGCGGAGCCTGCCGCATCGAAGGAATGATGGGTTTCGCTCCGCTCTACCCATCCTACGGCCGATCCGAGACAATTAAATGATTGCCAAAAGCAACAAATTGATTGACATTAGCAATCATTGAGGTTGCCACAATGTCCTGCTCGCCCGCCACCGATCCCGTTGCCGCCGTTCGTGCTTTCAATCGCTTCTACACGCGCAAACTTGGCGTGCTGGACCAGCAATTGCTGGCGAGCCCGTATTCTCTCACGGAGGCGCGCGTGTTGTACGAACTCGCGCATGAAGACAGCCTGTCGGCACGCACGATCGGCGATGCTCTCGGCCTTGACGCCGGTTATCTTAGCCGCATTCTGAAAGGCTTCACGGAAAAAGGCCTGATCTCGCGCAAGCCCTCGGCCAAGGATCGGCGTCTTCACCAATTGAGCCTCACGGCCAAGGGCCGTCTCGCCTTTGGCCGTCTCAACCGCGGATCACACGATCATGTCGAAGCCATGCTGAACAAGCTCGGCACCGACGCTCCGCGCGTCGTGCAGGCGATGACCATTATCGAGAAGCTGCTCGGCACGGATGAAGGCCACAGGCCTCTCGCGATGCTACGCGACCCGCGGCCTGGCGATATGGGTTGGGTGGTACAGAGCCACGGTGCACTCTATGCATCCGAATACGGTTTCGATGCCTCCTTCGAAGGACTCGTTGCCGACATCGTCGCCAAATATCTCGCCGCCTTCGATCCTTCGCGCGAGCGCTGCTGGATCGCGGATATGGATGGCCGGCAGGTCGGCTCGATCTTTCTCGTCAAGGGATCGGACGACATCGCGAAAATCCGCCTGCTGATCATCGATCCCGCCGGCCGCGGCCAGGGGCTCGGGCATCGGCTGGTCGCTGAAGCCATCGGTTTCGCGCGGCAATGCGGCTATCGGAAAATCACGCTGTGGACGCAGAGCAACCTGTTCGCGGCGCGCAAGATTTACGAACGCGCCGGCTTCAAGCTCGTCGCCAGCGAGCCGCATCGCAGCTTCGGGCAGAACCTCGTGGGCGAGACCTGGGAACTCGTCCTGTAGGATCGGTTGAGCGGAGGCACAAAGCGCCGCAGCGATACCCGCTACGAAATCAGGCCGACCCACCTTTCGCCTTCGGCCGCAGCAGATGCTCATCCAGCCGCGGCATGATCTCAACGAAATTGCACGGGCGTGTGCGGTAATCGAGCTGGGCTTTCAGGATACCGTCCCAGCCATCGCGGCATGCCCCCGGTGACCCCGGCAGGCAGAAGATGAAGGTCGCACCTGCCGTGCCCGCCGTGGCGCGGCTCTGAATGGTCGAGGCACCGATTTTGGCATGGCTCAGCATATGAAACGCGATGGAGAAACCATCCATCCGCTTTTCGAACAGAGGCTCGATCGCCTCCGGCGTCACATCGCGGCCAGTGAAGCCGGTCCCACCCGTCGTGATAATCGCATCGATACCGGGATCGGCGATCCATGATTTCACTACTGCGCGGATCGCCTCGACATCGTCGGTGACGATCTCACGCTTCGCCAGGACATGACCTGCAGAGGTCAGCCGATCCGCCAGCGTCGCGCCGGATTTGTCATCATCGAGCGAGCGCGTGTCGGAAATCGTCAGCACCGCGATGTTGAGCGGCACGAAGGTTTTGGATTCGTCGATGGACATGAACTCGGTCCTTTCACGTCCCGGGCGCGATGCGGCGTCCTTTGCGCCGCTTCGCAGAACCGGGACCGTAGCAAAAATCGGAATTCGTGACGGCCCCGGCTCTGCGGAGCGGCACTTCGCGCCGCGCCGCGTCCGGGGCACAGCGCGTCAAAGTCGATCCGTACCGAACGTATTGCAGGCCTGGATGGTCCCCTGTTGGTAACCTACCATAAACCAGCGCTTGCGCTGCGCGGCCGAGCCGTGGGTGAAGGAGTCCGGCACGACGCGGCCCTGCGCCTGGCGCTGCAGCGTATCGTCGCCGATCGCCGCCGCGGTCTGCAGCGCCGCATCGATATCGCCCTGCTCAAGGAAGCCGGGACGCTTCTTCTCCTCGCGATTGACCCAGACGCCGGACAGGCAGTCCGCCTGCAGCTCCACGCGCACCTGCAGGTTATTCGCTTCCGCCTTACTGGATGCTTGCTGTTGCGCGCGCGTCACGCGCGGGATGATGCCGAGCAGGTTCTGGACGTGATGGCCGGCTTCATGCGCGATGATATAGGCGGCGGTGAACTTGCACGCATTTCCCGAGCAGCCGCGAAACTTGGTCTCGACCTGCCGGAAGAAGCTGGTGTCGAGATAGATCTTCTGGTCCGGAGGGCAATAGAACGGCCCCATCGCCGACTGCGCCATGCCGCAGCGGCCGCCATTGGTGGCATTGCGAAACAGTACGATCTGCGGACCCTTGTAGGTTTGCCCGCTCTCGCGGAAAATCTCGCTCCAGCGATCGTCGATCTCGCCGAGCACGCCGGAAATCATGCTGCCCATTTCGTCCGTCGGTGCACCCGACTTGCTCGGCGCCGAACGGCGATCGGTCTGGTAGGTCGGCGCCTGCTGGCCGCCGGTGAAAATCTCCGCGCCGCTGATGAGCAAACGCGGATCGATGCCGAGCGCCCAGCCGACAAGTCCGAGCACGATCACTGTGCCGATGCCGAGACCGCCGCCTCCGCCGGGAATGCCAAAACCGCCTCCGCCGCCGTAACCACCGCCATCGTCGTCGCGACGGTCATCGATATTATCGCTGCGACGGAAATCATCGTAACGCATCGGGCAATTCCTTCATTTCAACGCGCGGCTGTCGGACCAGTTGCGAGACGACCAACCAGAGGCATCGGCCGAACATAACGCGCAAACAACGCAAAATTTCCGCATCGCGTTAAGCATAAGCATTAGCCTGCCCGGCAAAACTTGCCTAGCGCGATTCCATTACCAATTAAGTCGATTTTTACTTTGCCCGTTCACATTACCGGTCAGTCGGTTGTTTAGTCCCGCGTCGCCGACAGCGTCGCCTGAGTCAGAGTAATTGAGTCATGGTTGGTTCGCGTAGCGGGGCGTCCTTGAGGGCGTCCCGCACACAACTCGAGTCACGTCTTACCCACGATATCATCGTCGGCGATTGCGTCGCCGAGATGTCGAAACTCCCGGCAGGTTCGGTCGATCTGGTCTTTGCAGATCCGCCCTATAACCTGCAGCTGAAGGGCGACCTGAAACGCCCCGACGATTCCCATGTGGATGCCGTCACCGATGACTGGGACAAGTTCTCGTCATTCGCGGCATATGACGACTTCACGCGCGCATGGCTGCTGGCCGCGCGGCGCGCCATGAAGCCGTCGGCGACCCTGTGGGTGATCGGCTCCTATCACAACATTTTCCGCGTCGGCGCGATCATGCAGGACCTCGGTTTCTGGGTTCTCAACGACATCGTCTGGCGCAAGTCGAATCCGATGCCGAATTTCCGCGGCCGACGGTTCACCAATGCGCATGAAACCATGATCTGGGCCGCCCGCGACGAAAAGGCGAAGGGTTACACCTTCAATTACGAAGCGCTAAAGGCCGCCAACGACGACGTGCAGGCCCGCTCCGACTGGCTGATCCCGCTCTGCACCGGCGACGAGCGCCTGAAGGGCGACGACGGCAAGAAAGTGCATCCGACGCAGAAGCCCGAAGGCCTGCTCGCCCGCGTGCTCCTGTCCTCGTCGAAGCCCGGCGATCTCGTGATCGATCCGTTCAACGGCACCGGCACCACGGGCGCCGTCGCCAAGCGGCTTGGCCGCTCCTATATCGGCTTCGAGCGCGATAGGGAGTATGCGAAAGCCGCCAGGGCCCGCATCGCCGCCATCGAGCCCTTGCCGGAAGCCACGCTCGCCCCGTTCATGACCGCCCGCAGCGCCCCGCGCGTGGCCTTCGCCGAACTGGTCGAACGCGGTCTCATTTCGCCCGGCACCAAGCTGGTCGACGCCAAGAAGCGTCACGGCGCTCTGGTGCGCGCCGACGGTGCCATCATGTTCGGCGACAAGGTCGGCTCGATCCACCGCATGGGCGCCATGGCCCAGGGCGCGGCCGCCTGCAACGGCTGGACGTTCTGGCATGTCGAGACGAAGAAGGGCCTGCGCCTGATCGACGAATTGCGTGCAGAAATCCGCAGCGAGATGGGCGCGGGCTGAGATTGCGCACGATCGACCGCATAAACATTCATGACGAGCCGGGCAGCTGCCCGGCTCTTCTGCGTTTCAGGCGACAGCGGTGACCCGATCCTGCGGAAACGGTCCCAGCGCGCGTTCGGTCAAGGCAGAATCACAATATTCGCGCACGGCCGTAACCTTGCCGTCGCGCACCGTCCAGACAATGCAGTACTCATTGTCATAACGTGCACCGGTCTTGGTAAGGTTGTCGCCTCTGGCTTCGACCACCACGAGATCGCCCTCGGCGACAAACGTGTGCGGCACAGTCCGCGTGCGATCGGTCAGCAGGCTCCGCACATGGCCCATCAGACCATTGAGAATTGCATCCCGACCGCGAAAGGTGCGCGACCATGAGTATTGGCCGGTGACCGTCCAGGTCGCGTCCTCGGCCAGCACGTCCATGAAGGTCGTGCCGCTGCGATTGGTTGAATCGCTATAGATCTGCTGGATCAGCTTCTTGTTGTCGTTCGTGCTCATCGCCATCACTCCATCGGTTGGCAGGCACGATGAGCATCGACCAGATAACGTCATTCTTCCAATCGATGCTTGATATAACATATATTCACCTGATGAATTTGGCCGCCCTCGATCTCAACCTCCTGGTCGCGCTCGACGCCCTGCTTCGTGAGGCCGGCGTCAGTCGTGCCGCCATGCGGATCGGCCTGTCGCAGCCGGCGACCAGCCATGCTTTGCGGCGCCTGCGCGAATTGCTCGGCGATCCCCTGCTCGTCCGTGTCGGACCACGTATGGAGCTGACACCGCGGGCGCAGGCGATGCGGGCCCCACTGGCTCAGACGCTCGAACAGGTGCGTGGCCTGTTCGTGCCTGACGTGTTCGATGCCGGCGCGAGTGATCGTCATTTCCGCCTGATGATGCCAGATCTCGCGGTGGAGCTCCTGATGCCGCCGCTGATGAAGAAGCTCGACGGCGCGGCGCCGGGCATCCGCATCAATGTGGTGCCCTGGCGCGGTCCGGCCATCCTGACAGCGGAATTCGCCCGCAGCCTCGATATGGTGATCAGCATTGGCAATGCCTTCAAGGGCTTTCATCGCCAGCTGCTCTACACCGACTCCGACGCACTCGCGGTCCGGCACGATCATCCCCAGCGGACGCGCCTCAGGTCGATCGACGGCTTTCGCAATGCACGCCATGTCGCCGTCATCCTGCGCGGCCAGAGCGACGACCTGATCGACGACTGGTTGCGCAGCAAAGACGTGGATCGGCAGATCGCGTTGATCGTTCCCAGCTATATCGAGGCGCTGCATGTGGCCGCGCGCACCGATCTCGTTGCCTTCGTACCTAGCCGCCTGATCGCGGCGCTGGCCAAACCGCTGTCCCTTGCTGCGGTGGCGCCGCCGCTCGATCCCGGCCTCGACGAGCAATTCATGTTCACGCCGACACGGGCGCAATTCGATTCAGGATCGATCTGGCTGCGCAAGATCATGCTGGAAACCGCACGCGAGCTCGGCCCGTTGAAGCGTCGCTGAGATCTTGCACGGCCAGATCTGCCGGCAAAGCTTGCCCACCGGCAGTGGCGCGCGAATGCATTGCGGGCTTAAGCTGCTCATACATCTGAATATTTCCAATGGCGCGGATCTTGCGTTGTGATCATCAAAAGTCACGCGCAGGGAAATTTAAATGTCCAGCTCGATCCTCGCCGGCATGCAGTCCTTCGGTTTGCCGAACAAGCTGCAGGCGAACAAGACATCGACCGCGCTTGCTGCAACTCAACAGACCGAAAAGACGGTCGAACAAAAGTTTCTCGACTACGCCAAGAAATCTCCGGCGGAGAAAATTCGCGACGCGCTGCTCAAAAGTGTGGGGGTAACCGAGGAGCAGCTGAAGAACATGACGCCGGAGCAGCGCAGGGAGGTCGAGCAGAAGATCGCCGACAAGATCAAGGAAGCGCTGCAGAAGCAGACCGACAAAGGCGAGAGCACCAGCGGCTTCTTCACCGATGTCAGAGCCTGAAAGCACTCTTTCAGCAAAAAGCCGGCGCCCATAGACGTCGGCTTGTGATTGCTCCGTTAGCTGCTGCCGCTAGGCAACGGCTGCCTGACGCACCAGACTCTCGCGGGCTTCACCGAGATAGCTGCGGATTTTCCGCGTCAACAACCCCGACTGCGAAGACAAGTCGTCCGAAGCCTCCATGGTCGATGTCGCAAGTTGCTCGGTATCCCTGGCGGTCTCTGCCAGCGACTGGATGTTCGTGGAAATTTCACGCACCACGACAAAGGCTTCATCGATATTGCGAGCGATATCCGCCGTCGCTGAGGATTGCGCCTCCGAAGCTCCGGCAACCTTGCCGGTGATCTCGTTGACCTCGGCGATCACGGTGCCGATCTCGCTGATCGACGCACTGACCTTGTCGGTCGCCGATTGCACCTGACCGATTTCCTTTTCGATCTCGGCGGTGAAATTCGCGGTCTGCGTCGCCAGCGCCTTGACTTCATGCGCCACCACGGCAAAGCCGCGACCGGCATCGCCAGCACGCGCCGCCTCGATGGTCGCGTTGAGCGCGAGCAGATTGGTCTGGCTGGCAATCGCGTTGATCGAGGTGACGACCTCGCTGATGCGCGTCGCGACATGGCGCAGTGTGTCGACATTGCCCGCCGCGTCCGCCACGCGTTCCACCGCGCGGCCGGCAATCGCAGCCGAGCGATTGACATCGGCGCCGACTTCGCTGGCGCTCGACGACAGGCGCGCTGTCGCGGACGCCACCGATTGCATGTTTGCCGCCGCCTGTTCCGAAGCCGCCGCCACCGAGGTTACGCGCGACAGCGTCGAAGACGCACCGGTGCGCAGATTGCCGGCGGTGCCGCTCATCTCCGCCGCGCCGCTGTCGAGCGCGGAGACGATACCGCCTACGGCAGCTTCCAGCTCACTGGTCTGTTTCTCGAAATGCACGATGCGTTCGGCGATCTTGCCCGTCGCCGCATTGATCGCCTTGGCACCATGCAACAGGCTACCATGCAAACCGCCAAGCATGATACGACGGTAGTATTTGTTGTCGTGCACTGCGCTCATCGCCGCTGTCGACTCCCGCACGAATGCGTCGCAGCCGTCGATCATGTCGTTGATGCTGTGCAGCAGCCCACCCGTGCTGCCTTGCGCCGGGATGTTGAGGATACGTGCCTCGAAGTCGCCCTTCGCGATGCGCTGGCAGACGCTCCGCGCATGCTCGATCAGCTTCGCGACCTTGCTCATCAACACCAGCGCGAGCACTGACGCTGCAAGCGCCACGCCCTGCGCGATCATGGCAGCGGTGGATAAGCTCGCGAACTGCAGCACCAGCCCGAGCGCCAGACCGGCAATGACGACCAGCGCGCTAAGCCGCGCGCGGGAGAGAAAACATGAGTTCGTCATAGCTGACCTTCCGGGATGCAACGAAATCGGTGAGAGCCTTGTAGCCGGCAGCGACGGCTTCCTTGCCGTTGGCATGCCGTTTCTCGATGGCCAGCACTTCCGCATAAAGCGGAGCGATGGTGTCCTTGATCAGATCCGGCGGCGGCATGCGGCGGTTGGAATGATAGCCGGCAACCTTGCCATCGGTGCCGTAGGACGGCGTGACATGAGCGAAGACCCAGTAGTGATCGCCATTGCTCGCCATGTTTTTGATGTAGGCGAAGATCTCGCGACGCTCCTCGATGGTGTCCCACAACAGGCGAAACACGCTGCGTGGCATATCGGGATGGCGGATCATGCTGTGCTGCTGGCCGAGCAACTGGGCTTCGGTGTAACCGGCCATGGCGCAAAACAGTCGATTCACATAGATCATACGACCTTTGAGATCCGTCTTGGATACGATGAGTTCGGATTCGGGAAAAAACGTCTCGCGGCCGCTCGGTTTAATCTGGTGGGACATCATTGACCTGTCGGTGACCGATTCACCCAAAATGCAGTGATGACGGTATTAGGGAACGCACCCTGAATTTTGCGTTAAGGCTTCGTCCACCAAGAATCCGCCGTCCATATGCGGGGCCGATTGAGGTTTCCGCGGCGATCGTTCCGGTTGCCGCCATTGCCCGTCCCGTGCCATGACCTCGATCCAATTCAAGGGGGGAAGCAAATATCATGACCGTTCTCATCGCCGGCGGCGGCATCGGAGGCCTGACGCTCGCGCTCAGCCTGCATCAGATCGGCATTCCTTGCCGCGTGTTTGAAAGCGTCTTCGCGCTGAAGCCGCTCGGCGTCGGCATCAATGTGCTGCCTCATGCCGTGCGTGAGCTGGTCGAACTCGGTCTGCATGACCAGCTCGATGCCATCGGCGTACGCACCTGCGAACTCGCCTTCTTCTCCAAGCACGGCAAACCGATCTGGAGCGAACCGCGCGGCATCGAGGCCGGATACAAGTGGCCACAATTCTCGATCCACCGCGGCAAGCTGCAACAGATCCTGCTCGATGCCGTTAAGGAACGCCTCGGCGCCGAAAACATCCTCACCAGCCATCATCTCACCGGCTGGTCGGAGACGCCGGACGGCATTCGCGCCGACTTCATCGACAAGGCCACCGGCAAATCCGCTGGCAGCTACGATGGCACGCTCTTGATCGCCGCCGACGGCATCCATTCGGCTATTCGCGAGAAGCTCTATCCGCAGGAAGGCGCACCACTCTGGAACGGCCGCATCCTGTGGCGCGGCATCACCGCGAGCGATGCTTTCCTCACCGGCCGCACCATGATCATGGCCGGCCACGAGATCCTGAAATTCGTCTGCTACCCGATCTCGCAGGCGCCCGATGCCAACGGCAAGTACCAGATCAACTGGGTTGCCGAACGGCATATGCCGCCGACCTATCAATGGCGCCGCGAGGACTACAACCGCACGGCACGGCTCGAAGAATTCCTGCCCTGGTTCGAGGACTGGCGCTTCGACTGGCTCGACGTGCCCGGCCTGATCCGCCATTGCCCGCACGCCTATGAATATCCGCTGGTGGATCGCGATCCCGTCGACCGCTGGACCTTCGGCCGCGTCACGCTGATGGGTGACGCGGCGCATCCGATGTATCCGATCGGCTCCAACGGCGCGTCACAAGCGATCCTCGATGCCCGCGTGCTGACTCGTGAAATTCTTGCCCATGGCGAAGCAACGGAAGCACTGCAAGCCTATGAGGCGGAACGACGGCCCGCAACTACCGAGCTCGTGATGCTGAACCGCCGCAACGGACCGGAACAGGTCATGCAGATCGTCGAGGAACGTGCGCCGGACGGATTCAACGTGGTCACCGACGTGTTGTCGCAGCAGGAGCTGGAAGACATCGCCGCCAACTACAAGCGCGTCGCCGGCTTTCAGGTCGACGGCCTCAATGCGAAGCCGCCGATCGTGCCAGTGCCACCGGTGTCGCAATTATCCCGCGGTGGATAGAACGGTCTGCAAGCGGCGAACTCGACATCCACGCAGCGTGCTCAGCCCGGCCCGATCAGCCCAACCCATGCGCAATGACCTTGCGCATGACATTCGGCAGGGCCTCGCCGTCAAGCGTTGCGATCGGTACCCAGCGCATACCCGCCGGCGCTTTGGCGCGGGCTGGAACCTGCGCCGTGTAAACGGCGAGCTCCAGCGGAAAATGCGTGAAGACGTGACTGACGACACCGACCCGGCGATGCCAGGGCGTTGCGTCTTTCAACACCGGCGCCTGAGCCAGTGCATCCGCATCGTCATGATCCGTGAGCCAGACCGACGTCGGCACCTCCGTCATGCCACCGAGAAGACCTTTCTCGGCACGGGTACGCACCAGCAGTTCGGCGTTGCGCGTAACCACGAAGGCAGCGCCACGCCGCAGCATTCCGCTCTTTTTCGGCGCCTTGCGCGGAAACGTCTCCTGATCGCCGCGCGCCTTTGCTGCGCAATTGTCGTTGACCGGGCAAAGCGAACAGGCGGGTTTCTTCGGCGTGCAGATGGTAGCGCCGAGATCCATCAGCGCCTGCGCGCTGTCCCCGGCACGCGCCGCCCCCAGCAGTGTCGCGGCCAATGTGACGATCGTCGGCTTCGATTTCGGCAGCGGCTCCTCGACGGCATAGAGGCGCGACGTGACGCGCTCGATATTGCCGTCCACCGGCATGCAGTGTCGGTCGAAAGCGATCGCTGCAATCGCCGACGCGGTATAGGGCCCGATGCCCGGCAGAGCGCGCAGCCCCTCCTCCGTATCCGGAAACACGCCGCCATGGTCGCGCAGAACGGCGACGGCGCAGGCATGCAGATTGCGAGCGCGCGAGTAGTAGCCGAGCCCGGCCCACATCCGCAGCACGTCATCCTGCGATGCACGGCCGAGATCGCTCACCGTCGGCCAGCGATCCAGGAACTTCATGAAATACGGCCCCACCGCCTGCACGGTGGTCTGCTGCAGCATGATTTCAGACAGCCAGACCCGATAGGGATCGACGCTCTCCCCGGGCAGGGCCCGCCACGGCAGCCGGCGACGATGACGGTCATACCAGGCGAGAATCTGTCCCGGCCGTTCAGGCACGGCTTCCCCGCTATTCAATATCGCTGGAGCAGGGCTCGCGGCTTTCTTCCGTCTGCTGGCGGGGGCTGATAGACTCATGGAAGACATGTACCCAAATCGCTCGTTCATGAACAAGCCCGGCCCCACTTCCGCAAAACCGCTCTCCGCTTTGCTCGGCGGCGTGTTTGCGGATGCCTATGCCAAACAAGGCTTTGCCTCGCGCGAACTGGTGACGCGCTGGGCCGAGATCGCCGGGACCCAGGTGGCGCATTTCTCCGAACCACTGAAGATCCAGTGGCCGCGGCCGGTCGAGGGGCAGCTGCAGGAACCGGCAACGCTGATCCTGCGCGTGGAAGGACCGATGGCGCTGGAGATCCAGCACATGTCGGACATCATCCTGGAAAAGGTGAACCGCTTTTTCGGCTGGAATGCCGTCGGCAAACTCGCTCTCCGCCAGGCCCCGCTGTCGCGGCCAACGGCCAAGCGGAAAATCAAGCCAGTCGACCCGAATGCCGTGTCGAGGGTCGCTGCGACCCTGCCGGATGTCGAAGACGAGGCCCTGAAGGACGCTCTGGCCCGGCTCGGGGCGGCAATCAAGCGAAGTTGAGCGGCTTCTGGTTCCGGCATCCGCTTGCCACATTTGCCGTTTCAAGTTAGCGAAGCGAACTTTCACGGCAAATCGCCACTTCGGAGCAAACCCTTGATCATTACGCGCCGCGAATTCACCGCCGCCCTCGCTTTGACCGGCGCCGCCGTAGCCATCGGCCTGTCGCCGCTGCGGCTGATCTCGGAGGCCTCCGCACAGACCGCGGCCGACGTCGCCAAGCCGGTGTCGCTGCCGGACATGGCGCTCGGTCCGAAAGATGCAGCCGTCACCGTGGTCGAATTTGCCTCGATGACCTGCGGCCACTGCGCCAATTTCAACGAGACCGTATTCCCGAAGATCAAGACCGAATTCATCGACACCGGCAAGATCCGCTACGTGTTCCGGGAATTTCCGCTCGACATCAAGGCCGCCGCGGGCTCCATGCTGTCGCGCTGCATCGCCAAGGACGATGCCGGCAAGTATTTTGCCGTGGTCGACATGCTGTTCAAGCAGCAGAACGAATGGGTGATGAAAAACACCGCCGAAACCCTCACCCGGATCGGCAAGCAAGCCGGCCTCAGCCAGCAGCAGGTCGAGGAATGCCTGAAGGATCAGGCGCTTCTGGACAAGATCGCGGCCGACCAGAAATTCGCCAACGAAGTCCTCAAGGTCAATTCGACCCCGACCTTCTTCATCAATGGCGAGATGCTGCGCGGCGAGCAGACCTTTGAGGAATTTTCCAAGAAGATCACGCCGCTGCTGAAGGGCTGAGCCAGCCTGCCATCATCGATCGGACCATGGCCGGTGTCGTCCCGGCCATTTTCGTTTGCCACAGCAGCCGCCGGGATGCCGCAAGCTGGCCGCAGCCGCCGCAGGTTTGCCGCAAGGAAATGGTGCTCCAAACACACCCGAAACGACGTCCGCGGCGAAATTCTTGTGGCAACCCTGGGGCAACGCTGCGAGGGCACTTTTCCGGGGAACGGACCGGACTCGGTTGCGTTGACCTCGATTGAAACTGCCGGCGCTGCGCCCCCGTAGCTGCGCTTTGCGGCCATCGTTCCCCTCGCACTGCATCACCCCGACATGCCCTCACGCGCTCCCCACCTCCCGCACTATGTCGAGCGTACCGCGTTGCAGAAATTGCGCGCCGCCCCCGATCTGCCGGCAACGCATCTTCTCCCGGCCGGTCAGAAGACGCTGGCCAACATGCTGCAGAAAGGCTGGATCGAGTCTTCCGCCGGCAGCATGCCGCGCTATCGCATCACGCCCGAGGGCGAGACCGCACTGAAAGCAGAAATCCCGATGCCGCGCAGCACCCAGACACGCACGCGCTGACGCGCGCCGCGAGGGCCGGCAGAATTAACCATGTTAACGGCCCGGTAACGCGCATTAAGAAGTGCTTAAGCGCGACCTTCGCATTCTCCCGAAATATTTTGGGGGTGCGTCATGTTTGGAAACATCGTCGTCGATTTCATCGGGCTGGCCTTTTTGGCCCTCTGCATCGCCGTGCTCGGCATGCCGCAGCAGCGGCGGCCGGATGAGCTGGCGCGCGACATCTGATCAGTTCGGCAATGCGCTCTTGATGCCGCTGAGGATGAGATCGAGCCCGGCGAGGAAATCCTCTCGGTCGTCATGCCTCCGCAGCTTGTCCGCAAGGCTGCGCGTGAACGGATAGTCGCCGGCGTCGAGTTCTGACCAGGCCGTCGCAACGCTGTCGAGAAAATCCGATCGATCGATCTGTTGCGCGCGGGCCAGCTGGCCATTGGCGGCGTTCTGGCCGCCGACGCCGAGAATGTAGTTCAGCAACGTGCCGACTGCGGCCCATTGCGCGTCCTCGTGCACACCGAGCCCGCGAACCTGCTGGCCGATGCGCTCGATGATGCGGACCATCGGCAGTTGACCGGGACTTCGCATCAGCGCCGAACCAACCCATGGATGCGCGTCGATCGCATCGAACAACGCCAGCCCCACATCCCGCAACGTCGCTTCCGGCGCGGCGGCCGCCGCCACGGCCTTCATCGTGCGTGAGACGACGGCGTCGCATGCCGCCGTCAGCAATTCACCCTTGCTGGGCACGTGCCAGTAGATCGCGCCCGCACCCGTCGCGAGCCGTTCCGAGAGCGCACGGAATGTCAGACCGTCCTCACCCCCATCATCGAGCAGTGCAATCGAGGCTTCGACGATGCGATCGCGCGAGAGCGACTCTTCCCGCCTTGGACTTCTGACTGGTTTCCCGGTCGCGGATTTCCTGGTCGCAGATTTCTTGGCCATGGCCCATCCTGACATAATTGGAACAACATTCCAATAGATTGGAACGTCGTTCCATTTCATTCATCGGCCTTATAGACACCGCCGATCCACGAAGGAATTCAGCATGAGCCTCCATGTCACCATCGTCGGCGCCGGGCTTGGCGGCCTGGTGCTGGCCGGCGTGCTGCATGTCCACGGCATCGCGGCGACGATCTATGAAGCCGAGGCCTCGGCGGATGCGCGCGCGCAGGGCGGCCTGCTCGACATCCACGATTATAATGGACAGCTTGCGCTTGCGGCTGCCGGACTCACCGAGCAGTTCCATGCCATCATCATTCCCGGCGCCGATGCCAAGCGCATTCGCGACAAGCACGGCCGACTGCTGTTCGATCGGCAACAGGGCCTCGGCATCCGTCCCGAAGTCGATCGCGGCGAGCTACGCCGCATCCTGCTGGAGTCATTGCCCGCAGATGCGATCCGCTGGGGGCACAAGCTCGCATCGGTATCGTCGCACGGCGACGGGCGGCATGAACTCGCTTTCACCAATGGCGCGCAGGTGACGGCCGATCTGCTTGTCGGCGCGGATGGCGCGTGGTCGCGCGTGCGCCCGCTGCTGACCGATCACCGGCCGGCCTATGTCGGCACCTGTTTCATCGAGACGTTCCTGTTCGACACCGCGACGCGCCACCCTGCCAGCGCACAGGCCATCGGCGACGGCACGCTGATGGCGCTGGCGCCAGGCCAGGGCATCATGGCGCATCGCCATGGCGACGGGACGCTGCAGGGCTACATATCGCTGAACCGGCCCGAAGACTGGATCGCGCGCATTAATCCCTCCGATCGAGCCGCTGCCCTTGCCTCAATCGCCGCAGAATTCGAAGGCTGGGCGCCGGAACTGACGGCATTGATCACCGAATGCGATGTGGCGCCTGTCCTTCGTCCGATCTACGCATTGCCAATCACTCACCAGTGGACACGCGTGCCGGGCGTCACACTGGTCGGCGACGCCGCGCATCTGATGTCACCTTTCGCTGGCGAAGGCGCCAATCTTGCGATGTTTGATGGTGCCGAACTTGCCAGGGCTCTCGCAGCTCATCCCGACAATACCGAAGCTGCACTTGCAGCCTACGAGAGAGACCTGTTTCCGCGCAGCGCAGCCGTCGCCGAAGAGGCTGACAGGAACCTCAAATTGTTCTTCAACGACACCTCACCGCAGGGCGTGGTGGACATGTTCAGCAGCTTTGTGCCGGACGCATAACCAAAGAAGGTTTTCTGTTTCGACCAGATCTTGCGGCGACAGGTTCACACGCGGCATAGCTCTCGCTAAGACATTTGTGCGGCCCATGACGATCGGGCTCGGTGATCCCCACAGGAGAAGCGCGCATATGGCGAGTGGTCGACGATGCATGCCGGCCAGCGCCATTGCGGCGCCGTGCGTTTCGAGGCAGTGCTGAGCGACGGTTTCTCCACCGTCCGCCGCTGCACCCGCTCCATGTGCCGCATGCGCGGCGCCGTGATGGTGATGACGGCCGCTGGCGGCGTGAAGGTGCTGCAGGGCGCGGATGCGCTGACCAGCTATCGCTTCAACACCAGGGGCGCCGAGCATTTCTTCTGCGCGCGCTGCGGCGTCTACACGCATCATCAGCGGCGCTCGGACCAGACCTCGTTCGCGGTGAATGTCGCCTGTCTCGATGGCGTGAGCCTGTTCGATTTTGCCGAGGTGCCGGTGAATGACAGCGTCCATCATCCGAACGATACGGGGAAGCCGCAGCGCATGGCGGGGGTGCTGAGGTTTGTTGCGGAAGACTAACTCCGTCCCTCATGGTGAGGAGGCGCGCAGCGCCGTCTCGAACCATGAGCTGGCCGGGCTCGGAGTTCTTGGCCACCCTTCGAGACGCGCGCGTTGCGCGCTCCTCAGGATGAGGAACGGAGTTGGGATGAGGGACGGAGTTCAATCACCGCTTCTCATCCGCCCGCAATGTCAGCACCTTCACGCCCTTCGCCGTCACCGCCACCGTGTGCTCGAACTGCGCCGACAGCGAGCCGTCCTCGGTCACGACAGTCCAGCCGTCATCCTCGGTGCGCACATGGCGCTTGCCGCGATTGAGCATCGGCTCGATGGTGAACACCATGCCCTCACGCAGCACGAGGCCGGTATTCGGCTTGCCGAAATGCATCACCTGCGGCGCTTCATGCATCTCGCGGCCGATGCCGTGGCCGCAATAATCGCGCACCACCGCATAGCCGCAGCGTTTGGCGTGGCGCTCGATGGCAAAGCCGATATCGCCGAGCCGCGCGCCCGGCCTGACAGCGCGGATGCCCTGCCACATCGCGTCATAAGTGGCCTCGACCAGCCGCTTCGCCGCCGTGTTCACCGCGCCCACGCAATAGGTCTTGCTGCTGTCGACGAGATAGCCGTTCTTCTCCAGCGTGATGTCGAAATTGACGATGTCACCCTCCTTCAGCACGTCACGCGCGGAGGGAATGCCGTGGCAGACCACCTCGTTGATCGATGAATTCAGCACGAAGGCAAAGCCATATTGCCCCTTGCTCGCCGGTCGCGCGGCGAGGTCATCCGTGATGAAGCGCTCGACCATGTCGTTGATGGCGAGCGTCGAGCGGCCGACCAGTGTTGTGCGATCCAGCAGCGCGAAGACGGCGGCCAAGAGCCGGCCGGATTCCGCCATCAGCGCGAGTTCCTGCGACGTCTTTGTCATGCCGCGCTCGCGGCGAGCGACGGCGTCTCCACCCCCGCCGCACTCATCTCACGCGCCAGAATTTCAATAAAGCTTAGAGAGGGGTCGGCCTCGCAGAGCATACCGATCTTGATCCAGTAAGCGGCCTGCGCATTGATCGACCGACATGACACCTTGGTAGCTCTACGGAGCTGCTCATGCAGCTCATCGTCAATGCTTACAATTCCCACAATCGGCTCCTTATATGATTCATATATAAACCATATCATTCGAGATTTTGTAAAGCCAACGACGTCATCACAGCAACTACAGGCCGTGGCTATTGGGGATAAAATCTAAGAACCATGTCCGCACTCTTGAATAATGAGGGCTACTATGCCATAGCTCTCGTATGTCAGAATCGCCAAACAAAGCCTTAGGGGACATGAAGGCCCTCATGGCCGCCAAGATGGCGGAGCTTGAGCGCGAGATCGCCGCTGTCGCGGAACTGGAGCGCTGGATTGAGCAGAACCAGGACATCGCCGCGAAGTACAATATCTCGCTCAACATGCCGGGCCGCGGGGCAGACCCCACAACCAACCAGGACAACAATCCCCCGGTTAAGGCGCCTCGAGCGAAAAGTATTGACGAACCAAGAACGCTGCTGCTGCCTATTTCACCTGAAAATCCGGCGACCTCCACACCCATCGTTACTATCGATGATCTTATTCAGGTCTACCGCAGCCACGCCAAGTCCCCCTTCCATTTTCTGACATTCAAAGTTCGCGCGAGTTACGACGGCCTCCTTAGGCGCATCGCCAAAGATATTGGTGACTGGAAACTCCGCGAATTCACGAAAGACCGCTTTCAGCGGACCTATGATAGCTGGACCGCTACCGGGAAGCTGTACATGGCGCACGCCCTCGTTGGGATGGTCCGGCAGCTCAATAACTTCGGCATGGCCGAATTGGACAATGCCGACTGCGCTTTGATTAGCGGCACGCTCAAGACGATGAGATTCAGAGCACCTACAAAGCAGAGCACCGAACATCTAACAGACGACCATGTGAGAGCAATTCGAGAAGAAGCTCACAATGCTGGCTGGCATTCGATGGCACTAGCTCAGGTCTTGCAGTTTGAGTTGAAGTTACGGCAGTTCGACGTCATCGGCGAATGGCTTCCGATTGCCGAGGCAGGCGCTTCCGATATTATTTTTGGCGAAGATAGCTGGTGGCGTGGTCTTCGTTGGGAGCAACTGGACAAGGACATGATCCTTCACCACTCCACAAGTAACCGCCTGCAGAAGCAGCAGGAATTCCTGTTCGACTTGAAAAAGTTTCCGGCAATCATGGAAGAACTGGAGTGGGTCGGAAAGATTCCGACTCACGGCCCTATGATTGTTTGCGAGCCAACCGGCGTGCCCTATGTGACTTCCGAATTCCGTCGCAAGTGGCGGATAGTCGCGACGAAAGCCGGCGTGCCCAAGCACGTTCGCAACACCGATAGCTTGCACAGCGAAGCTACCGTAGAAGCTCCGAATGAGCCTCGCCTGATCGTCGAGAGACGAACGGGAGCCTTAAACTAATTGGCGGGCCAAAGGCCCGCCATGAAATACCGACTGCTTGAGGCCGTGGCACTGAAGCAGTGGGCAGCGAAAGGGTGAGGACCCGAGTAGCAATCTTGAGGCGCTAAACAAGGCGGTCACGGTAAGCCCTGCCAAGGAGAAGTAACATGCAACAAAGTAATTGATGCATGAAACGTGGCGTGTCGTCGGTTGCCTCCGACGGCACGCCATACGTGTTACATAGCTAAATCCTTGGAAAAACGCAAGGATTCGGAAAACGAGACTCCATTCAAGGGGTTACGAATTGATGGGTCCTGTGCGACTCGATGATCTAGAGCATCAAAACCAGATACAACGTCTTTTCTAGACGAGCCCTTAACCGACGTAGATGCGTCAGCGGGTTGCCATCGAAGTGGCTGGCTGAATTTGCCTGTTATCGGCAGGGCCCCACCCTACAAAACAAGCCCTTTTCCCAATCTCCCCGCCCCTTATCCCCCGCAAAACCCTTGGGACAACCCAGGTTCCGCGGTTGCCCCCCCGCCCTCGTCTCGCCATTGTCGGGCCCAATTGAGAGCCGTGCCCGTGAGTCCCGGGGCGGCGCGGGGATGGCTTCCATGCTATTGTTTGCGCTGAGGGATTCGCGGTTTGTGGCCGAAGACTAGCCAGATTGGGCTAATTTCAGAGTACCGCTTACATGAAACTCACGCGCCTGCGCCTGAACGGATTCAAGTCGTTCGTCGAACCGACCGATTTCATGATCGAACCCGGCCTGACCGGCGTCGTCGGCCCCAATGGCTGCGGCAAGTCCAATCTCGTGGAAGCGCTGCGCTGGGCGATGGGCGAAACCTCGCACAAATCGCTGCGCGCCACCGACATGGAAGCGGTGATCTTTGCCGGCTCCGGCAACCGCGCCTCGCGCAACCATGCCGAAGTCACCATGACCATCGACAATGCCGACCGCACCGCGCCGGCCATGGTCAATGACGCCGAAATCCTCGAAATCACCCGCCGCATCGAGCGCGACAATGGCTCGAACTACCGCATCAACGGCCGCGACGTGCGCGCCCGCGACGTGCAGATCCTGTTTGCAGACGCCGCGACCGGCGCGCGCTCGCCGGCCCTCGTACACCAGGGCAAGATCGGCGAAATCATCCAGGCCAAGCCTGAACAGCGCCGCCGCGTGCTGGAAGACGCCGCCGGCGTCGCCGGCCTGCATGCCCGCCGCCACGAGGCCGAGCTGCGCCTCAAGGCCGCCGAGACCAACCTTACCCGCGTCGAGGACGTGATCGGGCAGCTCTCGGGCCAGATGGAAGGCCTGAAGAAGCAGGCCCGCCAGGCCACGCGTTTCCGCGAAGTGGCCGCCAAGGTGCGCAAGGCCGAGGCCATGCTGTATCACCTGCGCTGGGTGCAGGCGCATGCGGACAATGCCGATGCCGCATCGACCCATGACCGCAACACGCTGGAGCTCGCCGAAGCGACACGGATTCAGGGCGAATCGGCGCGCATCCAGGCGATCCGCGCCTCCGAGCTGCCGGCGCTGCGCGAGGCTGAAGCCGCCGCGGCCGCCGGCCTGCAACGCCTGACCAACGCCCGTGACCTGCTTGACCGCGAGGAAGAGCGCGCCAAGGAGCGCGCCGCCGAGCTCGATCGTCGCCTCAACCAGTTCGAGGCCGACGTCGCCCGCGAAATGAAGCAGGCGGAAGACGCCGACTTCGCGTTGCTGCGGCTCGAAGAAGAAGACGCCATGATCAAGGAAGAGATCATGCAGCGAGTCGAGCTGCGTGGCGGCGTCGACGAGCGCGTCTCCGAGGCCGAGGCCGTGCTGGCCGCGGCCGAGCGCACCTTCACCGAACTGACCACTGCCCATGCCGACATGACGGCGAAGCGCAACCAGCTGCAGTCGAATGTGCGCAGCCAGGCCGACCGGCTGACGCGGCTGTCCGAGGAAATTGCTCGCGTCGAAAGCGAGATCGACGCGCTGACAGCGCAGACCTCGGGCTTCGGCGATCTCGACGAACTCGCCATGCTGATGGAGACCGCGCAGGAGATCCTGCTGCAGGCGGAAACCTCCGTGGCCGAGAACGAGGCTGCGCATGTGGCCGCCCGGCAGACGCTGGAAGCCTCGCGTGCGCCGCTGGTGGAAGCCGACAAGAAGGTGCAGCGCCTCGAGACCGAAGCGCGCACGATTTCGAAAATCCTCAACGGCGAGACCAAGAATCTGTGGCCGCCGATCATCGACGGCGTCAGCGTCACCAAGGGCTATGAAAAAGCCATCGGCGCCGTGCTCGGCGACGATCTCGATGCGCCCGTCGATCCCTCCGCGCCGATGCGCTGGACCGACGCCGGCATGCCGGCTGACGATCCCGTCCTCCCCGAAGGTGTGGAGTCGCTGGCACAGCATGTCACCGCGCCACCGGAACTGCAGCGCCGTCTGAAGCAGATCGGCATCGTCACCAAGGATCAGGGCGCCGCGCTCGTCGCGCAGCTCAAGACCGGCCAGCGCCTCGTGACGCTGGAAGGCGACGTCTGGCGCTGGGACGGCTTTGTCGCCGGCGCGCACGCGCCGACCGGCGCAGCCCGCCGCCTTGCCGAGCGTGCGCGCCTGACGGATATCGAAGCCGATCTTGAAAACGCCAAGCTGGATGCCATCGCCAAGCGCGAGGCGCTGGAAGCGGCCGAACAGGCGCTGAAGTCTGCGGCCGCGGCTGAGGGCGCATCGCGCGAGGCGCTGCGCAATGCCCGCCGCGAGGTCGATCAGGCCCGTGAACGCCATGCCAATGCCGAGCGCGAGATCAACCGACATGCGGCGCGGCGCGCAACGCTGACCGAAGCGCAGTCTCGCTTGTCGAACGACAGGATGGAGGCCGAAGCTGGGCTGGAAAGCGCGCATATGGCGCTGGAAGAGCTGCCGGAGACGGCGGATGCCGAAGCCAGGCTCACCGACGTCCGCAACGAGATCGAGGGCCATCGCCGCGCGGCGGCGCAGGTGCGCGCCGAGGCGCAGGCGCTGGCCCGCGAGGCCGAACTGGCCGATCGCCGCGTGCAGGCGATCATCGCCGAGCGCAATGACTGGCAGAACCGCAAGACCTCGGCTGCGTCGCAGATCGAGACCGTGGCGGCGCGCCAGGCCGAACTGGTACGCGAGCGCGCCGAGCTGGAAGACGCTCCCGCCCTGTTCCTGCAGAAACGCCGCGCGCTGATCTCGGAAGTCGAGAATGCCGAGCAGGCCCGCCAGCTCGCGGCCAACGCACTGCAGTCCGCCGAGAACATGATGCGCGAGACCGACCGCGAGGCCCGCACCTCCATCGAGTTCCTGTCGCAGGCGCGCGAGGCCTGTGCGCGTTCGGAAGAGCGCATGGAAAGCGGCAAGCGCCGCCTCGAGGACATCGAACGCGAAATCCGCGACATGCTGGAAGTGGAGCCGGAAGGCGTCGCGGCGCTCGCCGAAGTGCGCGCCGAGGACAAGCTGCCGGATCTGCACGAGGTCGAGACCGAGCTCGAAAAGATGCGCCGCGACCGCGAACGTCTCGGCGCCGTCAACCTGCGCGCCGAGGAAGAGCTCAACGAGATCGAGGGCACACACGGCACGCTGACCACCGAGCGCGACGATCTCGTCGAAGCCATCAAGAAGCTGCGCACCGGCATCCAGAGCCTGAACAAGGAAGCGCGCGAGCGCCTGATGACCTCGTTCGACAGCGTCAACACCCACTTCAAGCGCATGTTCGTCGAACTGTTCGGCGGCGGCGAAGCGGAATTGAAGTTGATCGAGAGCGACGATCCGCTCGAAGCCGGCCTCGACATCATCGCCAAACCGCCGGGCAAGAAGCCTCAGTCGCTGTCGCTGCTGTCGGGCGGCGAGCAGGCACTGACCGCGCTGGCGCTGATCTTCGCGGTGTTCCTCACCAACCCGTCGCCGATCTGCGTGCTGGACGAAGTCGACGCGCCGCTGGACGATCACAACGTCGAGCGATTCTGCAGCCTGCTGCACGAGATGATCAACACCACGGATACGCGCTTCATCACCATCACGCATAACCCGATCACCATGGCCCGCATGCATCGCCTCTACGGCGTGACCATGGCGGAACGCGGCGTGTCGCAACTGGTGTCGGTGGATCTGGAGAACGCGGTGAAGATCCTCGATCAGGAAGTGGCGTAATTAATACGCGATGCTGATGGTCTCCCTCCCCCCAGCCGCGCAGCGGCGCAGCCGGGAGGGTGGCGCGTAGCGCCGGGTGGGGAGCCCCACGGTACGGCATTTGTGGAAGCACCCCACCCGTCTCGAAGCTCGCTGAACGCTCGCTTCGATCCACCCTCCCCACGGCGCGGCTTCGCCGCTTGAGGGAGGGATCAGAGGAGCGTCGCGGCTTAGATGACCTCACCCGATGTTCCCGCCTATCTCACGGCAACGCTCGCCGCCCGCCTGCAAGGCGTCTCGCGTGCGGACGCGGCGCAACGCTCCGACACCATCTCCAAAACCTATCGCGCCGGCGGCGGCTCCGCGACGATCCGTAACGAGAGCGATGCGCTGGCCTACGCGCTGGCACGCATGCCGGCGACCTATGCGGCTGTAATCGCGAGCCTCAATGCTCTGCAGTGGATCAGGCCTGACTTCGCACCGACCTCATTGCTTGATTGCGGCGCTGGCCCGGGGACGGCGACATGGGCCTGCGCTGAAGCGTTCGAGTCTCTGGCATCATTCGTTCTGCTCGATGCCAATCCGGCGCTGCGCGCGCTCGCAATGGAGCTGGCACGCGAGAACGACCGCAGCATCGACTACACACTCGGCGATGCCACTGTGAAGATCGCAGAAGCGCTCCCTGCAGATCTCGTCATCGCCAGCTATGTCATCAATGAACTCACCGACGCCGCGCGCGAACGGCTTGTTAAAGCGATGTGGGCAAAGGCGAATGACACGCTGCTCATCGTCGAGCCGGGCACGCCATCCGGATATCAACGCGTCCTCGAAGCGCGCGTGCAGCTCATCCGAGCGGGCGCACATGTGATCGCGCCGTGTCCGCATGACGAGCCATGTCCGCTGGTGAAGCCGGACTGGTGCCATTTCAGCCAGCGGCTGCAGCGCTCCCGCGTGCATAAACAACTTAAATCCGCAGAACTTCCCTATGAGGACGAGAAATTTATCTATCTCGCAGTCTCACGCGCGCCAGTCACCCTGCGCCCCTCGCGCGTACTGGCACAACCGGTGACGACAAAGATCGCAATCACGGCAAAGCTCTGCACAGAGAGCGGGGTCATCGCCGCCGTTGCGCCGAAGCGTGACAAGCCACTCTACGGTAAGTTCCGCAAACTCGACTGGGGCGATGCGGTTTTCGAACAACCGTTATCGGAATAATCCTCTCTTGCGAGCGTTCCTACTCCTGACGCGACTGCGTTGCATCGTTCATCAGGGAGTACCGCTCATGATCAAACCATTCACAGCGCTTGCTGCGCTCGCCGTGCTGTTCACTGCCTCTGCCGCATCGGCGCAGATGCTGAAGACCGCCGATACGCCGAAGGGAAAGACCTTCGTCGACGACAAGGGCATGACGCTCTACACCTTCGACAAGGATGCCGGCGGCAAGTCCATGTGCAACGGCCCCTGCGCCGAAAACTGGCCGCCGCTATTCGCCGCCGACAGCGCCAAACCCACCGCCGACATGACCATCGTGGTGCGCGACGACGGCAAGAAGATGTGGGCCTATAAAGGCAAGCCGCTCTACACCTTCAAGAAGGACACGGCACCGGGCCAGATCAATGGCGACGGCTTCCTGAACGGCGCCTGGCATCTAGCGACGCCGTAGGGCTCACGAGCACGTGCCCCGGACGCGGTGCAGCGCTCTTGCGCTGCTCTGCCGAGCCGGGGCCGTTGCAAATGCCGGAGCTTGATACGGTCCCGGCTCTGCGGAGCGCCATAAGAATGCCGCACCGCGTCCGGGACACGATCGATACTTTTAAAACGCGTGCTTGATGCGGCCCATCACCTGATGCGTCACCGCATCGCTGCCGCCGATGATGGCGTCATAGTTCACCGACAGCACTGTGAGCGGCGCCAGCTTGCCGGAGAGACCTGCGCCGAGCACGCCGCGATCGCGGATGCCTGACGCCGTCGCCGTGACGAACGAGCCCGGCAACGTCGTATCCGCGAAGCTCGCATTGATGCCACGGACGCCGTCGCTGAATTCGTGCAGCCAGGCCAAGCGCAGCTCCGGCGTCAGCACGCCGCCGTTATACGCATAATCATAAGCAAAACGCGCGCCGACGCTGGAGCGCAGCGATTCCGCGCTGTCGCTGCCGACAATCAACGCAGCCGCGCCGCCGCGTTCGGTGAAGCCGTCGGTCATCACCCGCATATATTGCAGGCCGATCTCCGGCGTCACCACCCAGCCCGAGACGCGGATGTCGGTGCCGACAGTGCCGCGGATCGCATAGTGATCGCCACTGAACTTCGCATCGTTGAAGGAGCCGAGCGCAACACGCGAGGTAGTGTAGTCGCTGAAGCCGTACAGACCCATCAGGGTCGCGAACCAGGTCGGCGCCTGATAGGTGCCGTAGCCGCCGATGGTGCCGGTGGAGATGCGGGCATTGCTGCCATTGCCGTCGGTGTTGCCGCGGGTGAAGGCATAGCCGCCGAACACGCCGGCGACGATGCTGTCGCTGAGGCGCTGGTCGTAGCCGGCCAGCACATTCACGGTATTCGCCTTGAAGCCCGGCGCATCCGCGCGAGCGCCTTCCCGAGCAAAGCTGGCCCCCGACGTGACGAAGAAGCCGTGATCCGCAGTGACCGCAATCGGGCGCAGCGCCGGAGCCTTGTTGATGGGCGCATAGGCCATGGCGTCAGCCACGCCGGCGCCCCAGCCGGCTTCAGCGAGCGAGGAGCCCGCGCTGCCAGGGAACGCCATCACGGCCGCCAGTGCACGATCGCCGCCAAAGCTGCGATCGAACATGCCGCCGTCGAACATCGCCAGCGCGTTGCCGAGGCCGGACACATCGGTGCCGAGACCGTTGATGCGGTTCTGCGTCAAGTGCTGACCGACCAGCGAGGTGGTCTGCTGCACATTGTTCATGCCGATACGGCCGAGGCTCTGATAGCTCGACGGTGTCAGCTGGCTCAGCGCCGCGCTGACATCGCCCGAGCTGGCGACCTTGTCGAGCATGTCGACCACACCCAGACCGGTCGCGTTAAGCGGCAGATTGTCGAACAGATTGGCGATTCCCGCCGCGCTGGCGCCGGCGAGCGCAGAGAATGACGGCGCATTGGCGTTGACGATCTGGAACGACGTATAGAGCGTGCCGCCGATATTGACGGTCTGTCCTGCCATCAGCGCGGCACGGTTGGCTTCACCGAGACCGACCTTGTTGTAGTTCAGCGTATTGGTGCCGGCACCGCCATCGACCAGGCCGACGATGCGCGAGCCCTTCATGATGTTGACGGTGTCGTTACCACCTTCCATGTTCACGGCACGGCCGGTATTGCCGATGATGGTGCCGTAATTGGTGAGGACGTCGTTGCCCTCACCCATCTGGATCGCCGAGCCGTCGCCGCGGATGAAACGGGCCGAGCCGGCCCCATAGGTCACGCCGTTGAGCGTGCCATTGGCCGGATCGACCGTTCCGTCGCCGAGCAGTACAACGCCATTCGGATTGGGAATCACGCCGTTTCCGATGATGGTGCCGTAATTGACGATGGTGTCGTTGTCGGCTGACGTGCCGGTCTTGTTCTCGAACCGAATCGCATAGCTGGACTGGCCAACGATGGTGCCCGACGCGTAGTTGGTGATGGTCGTGGCGGCGACACCGCTGCGCGTATTGTCCGTGTTGGAATCGTTGTTGGCGACGATGCCGGCCCCTGCGCCGCTGATCATTCCGTAATTCTGAACCGTGCCACCGCCGAAAGCGATGCCTTCGCTGTTGTTGAGGCGATTGCCCGAATCGTAGCCGCGCGCGCCGGTGCCCTGAATCAGGCCGTAATTGACAATATCCGCCCGGAAATCGACATCGATGCCATCGCCGTCGCTGCGGGTCGAAACACCGTCGATGGCGCCGGTGATGGTCCCGTAATTGAAGATCGTTGCATTGCCGCCAGACCCGACACCTGCGCCGTTCCGACCGATGATGGTCGCGCCGGCATAGTTGTAGACCGTGATGTCGCCGCCGAGATCGGATGCTGTGCCGTTCTTGGCACCCGAGATCAGACCGCCGGCATAGTTGTAGACGGTGCCGCTACGCGCCCCGAAGTCAATCGCGTCTGCCGATGGCCGTACGCCGCCGACGCTGGTGCTGTATGTCACCCCATACGCGATGATCTGTCCGTAGTTCTCGATGACCGTATTGAGGCCGGGCCGGATCGCATCATTGTCCGCGGCACTGATGATGCCCGTGGCCCTGTTGATGATCCTGACCGTCGCATTGGCTGAGTTGAGATCGCGCCAGTCGATCGCTTGCCCCGATCCTGTACCAAGCGTCTGGATCGTGCCGGCATTGTCGATCACGAAAGTTCCGCTCGTTGTCGTCGTGCCCGCGGTACCGGTGATGCGGATCGCATCGTCGAGAGATTGAATGATGCCGCCGGATTTGTTGATCACCTGAAACGACGCGACCGTCGCCAGATCGGCCACGTTCATATTGATGGCGCGATTGGCCGATGCTGTGGAATCGATCAACCCGCTATTGGTGATCACCGTCGTGCCGGAACCCGGCCGGATCACATCGCCGACAAGCGCACGCAGGATGCCAGTCGAATCGTTGTTGATCAGGACCGTTCCGGTGGGCGAGGTATTGTTGGCAAAGCTGAACACCCGGCCCGTACTCGACACGATCGTACCGGAATTGTTGATGGCGACGGTACCGTTGCCAATCGACGTGTTAAGGCGGAACGCATCATCGACAGTCGAAATCAGCGCGCCGGTGAAATTGTTCAGGGTGATATTGCGCGGTGTCGCAGCGCCCGTCAGATCGATACCGCGGCCCGTCGCCGTGATCGTACCGGCATTGTTGATCGTGGTACCGGGGGCACTCGACACGCCCGACGTGGTGATCGCAACGCCCGTCACCGCAAGGGTGGCGCCGCTCTGCACGGTGCCGGTGTCGGTCGTCGTCAGCGTTTTTGCCGCCGTATCCGTGGTGCCGATCGTCACCGTGAAGGATGCAGCCTCCACCGTCATCGGCGCGAACAGCGCCGCTACAACCACACCCATCGCAAGCCGGCTCGCGCCGTTACGCCATTCCCACATCAGTCCCAACCTCAGCCCAAAGGAAAGTTAAGGCTCATTAGGTTTCGGGGATGACAGTCAGGTGACAAATCCCGCACCAGCGCCAACCCGCAAGCCATTTGCTGCGGACACATGGCGGCTGATGCATAGATGCAACGGTGCGCGGAATCGCACATTTATCGTCGCGTGCATACAGGGGTGGATGCGCGCCGTCGCTGGCTATCTCTCACCCCGGAATGACTGCCCAGGGCATTCGCTCCATTGAACGTATTTGCCCCTTCCGGCGACCAATGGCTGCCGCAGGGCAGCGCAATCGGCTACGCTGCGGCACCTGTGATTTCTCTGGGGAGCTTCACTCAATGTCGACCGGCTGGATCGTTCTCGGCGTGATCGTGGTCATCGCCGTCTTTCTGTTCATGACCTACAACCAGCTCGTCGCCCTGCGGCAACGGGTCGATCAGGCCTTCGCCGACATCGACGTGCAGCTGAAGATGCGCCACGACCTGATCCCGAACCTCGTCGAGACCGTGAAGGGCTATGCCTCGCATGAGCGCGGCACGCTCGACGACGTCATCAAGGCGCGCAATTCGGCGATGCAGGCACAGGGGCCAGGCCAAGTCTCCGCTGCCGAGCAGCAACTCTCCGGCGCACTGGGCCGGCTTATCGCCCTGTCGGAGGCCTATCCGGACCTCAAGGCCAATACGAATTTCCAGCAGCTGCAGAGCGAGCTCTCGGACATTGAGAACAAGATCGCAGCGTCGCGCCGCTTCTTCAACAATGCCGTGTCCGAATACAACACCGGAATCCAGCAATTGCCCGCCGCCCTGTTCGCCGGCGCGCTGGGCTTCCACGCAAAACAGTTCTTCGATCTCGGCGAGGCGCGCACTCAGGTCGAGGCGGTGCCGTCGGTCAAGTTCTGACCGCGGTCTTAACCGGCAGCGCATCATGGCCGCTTATGGTCTCTATACGCATATCGCATCGAACAAGACGCGTTCGATGCTGCTGCTCGCGGGCCTGTTCGTCCTGGTCTATGTGGTCGTGTTCGCCGCCGCGCTGGTGCTGGAAGTGTGGAGCAACAGCCGCGGCACGCTGGCTTATTATTTGAGCCATGCGTGGCGGGATCTGTTGTGGGCGATGCCTTTCGCTACCGCGGGTGCCATCGGCTGGATCGTCATCTCCTACTTCGGTCATCAGAAGATGATCGACGTCATTACCGGCAGCGAAAGTGTGACACGGCAAGAGCAGCCGCGGCTGTACAACCTGCTGGAGAATCTGTGCATCTCACGCGGCATCCCGACGCCGAAGCTGAAGATCATACCGGACGATGCGCTGAACGCCTTCGCCACCGGCCTCAACGCCCGGCAATATTCGGTGACGGTCACCACCGGGCTGCTGCGCAATCTCGACGACGACGAGATCGAGGCCGTGCTCGGCCATGAGCTGACCCATATCCGCAATGGCGACGTGCAACTGATGGTGATCGCCGGCATCATCGCTGGCGTGGTCGGCCTGTTCGCCGAACTGTTGTTCCGGTCGTTTTCAAATGGCAACTTCCGGTTCTCGTCCAACCGCTCATCGTCGCAATCGTCGTCATCGTCGGGCGACAGCAAAGGCGGCGGTGGAGCTTTCTTCGCCATCATCATCGCGGTGGTGCTGCTGGCGGTCGCCTGGCTGCTGTCGCAGGTGATCAAGACGGCACTGTCGCGCTCGCGCGAGTTCATGGCCGACGCCGGCGCGGTCGAGCTGACCAAGAACCCTGATGCCATGATCTCGGCCCTGCGCAAGATCGAGAATCGCGGCGAGCTGCCGGGCGCGACCTCCGCCGTGATGGAGATGTGCGTGGACAATCCGCGCTCGGGTTTTGCGGATATTTTCGCGACACATCCGTCGGTGGATGCGCGGGTCGCCGCCCTGATCAAATATGCCGGCGGGCATGATCCCGGCCCGCTCGCGCTGCCCGGCGAGGCGGCAGAGGAAGAGGCGCCGGTCCTGCCGGAAAGCGAGGCATCCCCTCGGGGGCCTTGGACCGACGCTGGTCAGGCCGGAGGCACGCCGCCGGCCCCGACGCAGGGCCCGTGGGGCAAACACGCCTGAAGCGCCTGAGCCCCCCGACGAATTCCCCAATGATTTCCGGCATCCGCCGCCAACCGCCGATTGAATTCCCCCATCTTTCTGCCATGTTCGCGCCCAAAGCAGGCATGGGGTACACTGCGCATCGCGCGAGTCTCGCTCGTGTCTTTGGGATCCAGAGCAGTTAAGGGAATTTCATGGCGAAGCCAGCAGTCATCGTCGTCGGCGCGGACAAGGGCGGGGTCGGCAAGACCACGGTATCGCGGACCGTTCTGGACTATTTCAGCGCCAACAATGTCGCAACGCGCGCCTTCGATACCGAATCGCCGCGCGGCACGTTGAAGCGCTTCCACCCGGACATCACCGAGATCGTCGACATGACGACCACCTCGGACCAGATGAAGATTTTCGATACGCTCAACACCGTGGCTCCATCGGTCACCGTGATCGACGTCCGCGCAGGCCTGCTCTCGCCCGCCCTCGCCTCGCTGCGCGATATCGGCTTTCTTGACGCCGCGAAATCCGGCCAGATCACCTTCGCGGTGTTCCATATACTGGGCCCCTCGATCGCCTCGCTGGACGAAATCGCCGAGACCGCCGGCTTCATGGACGGCGCAAAGTATTTTTTGGTGAAGAACTTCATCAACAACACCAGCTTCTTCGAGTGGGACCAGGCGACCTACAACTCCTATTTCCACAAGATCAAGGGTGCGACCGAGATCACCATCCCGAAGCTGAACGAGATGGCCTATGAGCAGGTGGAAGTCTCCAGCGTGCCATTCCTGAAATTCGTCGCCAACAAGGGCCCGCAGGACGAGAGCGCGAATTACTCCTTCGTGCTGCGCGGCTATGTCCGCCATTGGCTCGCCAATGTCTGGAGCGAGTTCGATCGCATCAAGCTGACGGATATCGTGCACGACAAGCCGGGTGCGCGCACGCCGGGCGAGCAGTAAGAACTTCACAAGCCCCTCTCTCTCCACACCTCTCCCTACCGGGGAGAGGTCGAAACCATGGCGAAGCGAAGGTTTCGGGTGAGAGGGTGCCACAAACTCTGCCCGTGCCCCCTCACCCGCTCCGGCTTCGCCGGATCGACCTCTCCCCGGCGGGGAGAGGTGAAGACAGAGGCTTGAGCCTCGCGCGCATTCCCCCGATATACTCGCCCCATGCCGCGCACACCCGTCTACATCATCTGTTCGACACGCCCACAGGTCGGCAAGACCCTGATGGCGCGTTTGCTGACGGAGTTTCTCAAGCTGCAGCGTGGCGGCGTCACCGCCTTTGATGTCAGCTTGAAGGAACCGTCGCTACTCGACTTCCTGCCCCGGCTGACCGAAACGGCCGATATCGACGACACCTTCGGCAAGATGGCGCTGATGGATCGGCTGATCGTCCATGACGACATGGCGAAGGTGATCGACCTCGGCTACCACGCCTTCGACGAATTCTTCAGAATGACGGCGGAAATCGGCTTTGCGAAGGAAGCCGCCCGCCGCGGCGTGGCGCCGATCGTGCTGTTCATGGGCGACAGCGACCGCGCATCGCTGCGCGCCTATACGATGCTGCAACAGCAATATCCGCAGCGCGCGCTCTATGTGATCGACAATGAGCAAGTCCTGCGCGGGGAGATTCCGCCAGTGCTCGCGCAAGGAAAGATGCTGCACGTCGCTGCACTGCCGCCATTTCTGAAGACCTATATCGACCGGCTGAATTTTTCCTTCACCGGCTATCTGCGGTCGGAGCACGATTCGTCCACGGAGCTGCATCAGTGGATCCGGCGCAATTACTTTGCGTTTCGGGAGATCGAGCTGGGGCTGCTGCTGATGTGAGGATGGGCAGACCATCCGCTATCATTGCCCGCTAAAGCGGGCAATCCAGTATGCGGTGGCACTAATGTGCCTCTCACAGCCCGTGTCTACTGGCCACCCGGTCAAGCCGGGTGACGACAGTTGGAGCCTAGTGCCCCTCGAACGTCATCAGAGTCCGCACCGGCACATCCATGGCGCGGAGCTTCGCGGCGCCGCCGAGGTCCGGCAGATCGATGATGAAGCAGGCCGCCACCACATCGGCGCCGATCTGGCGCATCAGCCTCACCGCGCCTTCGGCCGTGCCGCCGGTGGCGATGAGGTCGTCAACCAGGATCACGCGTTCGCCGGGCTTGATGGCATCCGCATGCACTTCCATCTCGTCGATGCCATATTCGAGGGAGTAAGCGATGCGCACGGTGGTGTGCGGCAGCTTGCCCTTCTTGCGGATCGGCACAAAGCCGGCCGATACCTGATGCGCCACGGCGCCGCCGATAATGAAGCCACGGGCCTCCATGCCGGCGACCTTGTCGATCTTCGAACCGGCCCAGGGATGTACCAGCTCATCCACCGCGCGGCGGAAGGAGCGGGCATCGCCGAGCAGTGTGGTGATGTCACGAAACAGGATGCCCGGCTTCGGATAATCCCGAATCGTGCGGACGGAAGCCTTGAGGTCGTGAGCGAGTTCAGGGGTCATCATGATCTCTGTTTCGGTCAAATTCGGGCGGCGGTGAGCGTCCCGCCCAGCTGGCATAGCCAATTTGGCCGGGGCGAAGCAATCCGGATGCCACAAACACTCCGGATTACCTCGCCCACCGGTTCAGGCCGCCTTTTGGCCTAGCCGAAACGCATTTTCAACAATGCGCAGACCCACCTCCCCGCCCAGCGACATCAGCGATTCCGGGTGGAACTGGACGCCGCCGATCGGGAGGGTCTTGTGCTCGATCGCCATCGCGACGCCATCCTCGGTGGTGGCGGTCACCGTCAGCACCTCGGGCATGTCGTGCATCTCGATGAACAGCGAGTGATAGCGGCCGATGGTGACCTCGTTGGGCAGACCCTGCATCAGTTGCCCGCCTTTGACCTGCACTCGCGACGGCCGGCCATGGGCGGGCTGCGTGAGCTGGCCGAGCTGACCACCGAAATATTCCCCGATGGCCTGGACGCCGAGGCAGACACCGAACACCGGGAGTTTTTTGGCAAGTGCCGTATCGAGCGTCTTCGAGATGCCGAAATCGGCGGGACGGCCGGGACCGGGTGACAGCACCAGCAGATCGAACTCGTCGCGTTTCAGCACGGTCTGCGCATGGACATGCCTGACCACGCTGACATCAGCACCCACCTGGCGGAAATAATCCGCCAGCATATGGACAAAACTGTCCTCGTGATCGATCAGCAGCACCTTCTTGCCGGAGCCGCTGGCATCGGGCGCAAAGGCGGACAGCTTCTTTGGTGGATCGCCGCGCAGCGCCTGGAACAGCGCCGCGGCCTTGGTCTGGCATTCCTTCTCTTCCGCCACCGGATCACTGTCGAACAGCAGCGTGGCGCCAACGCGGACTTCAGCGAGACCGTCCTTCATGCGGATGGTGCGGATAGTGATGCCGGTATTGATCGTGCCGTCGAAGCCGACCACGCCGATGGCGCCAGCGTACCAGCGCCGCGACGAACGCTCGTTGTCCTCGACGAACTGCATTGCCCACAGTTTTGGCGCACCGGTGACTGTGACGGCCCATGCATGGGTGAGGAACGCGTCCAGCGCATCGAAGCCCGGGCGCAACATGCCCTCAACGTGATCGACAGTATGGAAGAGCTTTGAGTAGGTTTCGATCTGCCGGCGCGCAAGCACTTTGATCGTCCCGGGCACGCAAACGCGCGCCTTGTCGTTGCGATCGACATCGGTGCACATATTGAGCTCGAACTCATCTTTCTCCGAATTCAGGAGCTGACGAATCTGCTCGGCGTCGCCGATAGCGTCGCTGCCGCGGGCGATGGTGCCGGAGATCGGACAGGTCTCGACGCGACGGCCATCGGAGCGCACGAACATTTCCGGCGAGGCGGACACCAGGAATTCGCCATCACCGAGATTCATCAGCGCCCCATAAGGCGATGGATTGATGATGCAGAGGCGCTGAAATACTTCAGCGGGGGAGCGATCGCAGGGCTCGGCGAAGAGCTGGCCCGGCACCGCCTCGAACAGGTCGCCACGCGCGAAGGCGGCACGCGCTTTCTCGACGGTCTCTTGATATTGGCCGGGCGCATGATCGGCAAAGCCTTCGCGCGGCGCCTTGTTATAGCCGCTCTCGGGCGTCTCGCGCGGCAGGCCCTCGGTGGAGCGCTCCTTGAAGGCAAAGTCATAAGTCAGCACGACGCCGCGGCCGGTGGCGCGGTCATAGGCGAGCAGGCGATCGGGGATGTAGAGCACGATGTCGCGTTGATCCGCCTCGCGCGCACGCTTCTGCTTGAGATCCTCGACCTGGAAGACGAGATCATAGGCAAAGGCACCATAGAGGCCGAGCATAGGATCGGCGGACGAGAACAACTGCGCGACGAGATCGCGGATCAGCGACATCACGCTGGCGCGGCGGGTGCGTTGATCTTCCTCCACCGGCGCCTCGCCGCGGACGATGTGCCCCTTCAGCTTTGCCATGGTGCGGCCATCGAGTACCACGCAGGGATCGTTCAGCTTTTCAGCGAGGAAGGCGATCAGCACCTGCCCGCGCTTGTTCAACGCGGTGATGGTGAATTCGGAACCCGTCGTTTCCAGCAGCAGCGGCGGATCGGAGAAGCCGAGATCGAAACTCTCATAGCGGCCCGGCACCGTGGTGCCCGAGGACAGCACCACGCCACGATAATGGTCGAGCCGGGTGATGAGATCGTCCAACGCCGTGCCGCCGGTGAAGAACTCGGCGTGGCGCGTGACGGTCAGACCGCCCGAAGTCTTGTATGCGCTCTCAGTGGGGAGAGAAAAAATCGTCCTGTTCATCGTGTCCTCTTAGGGGAGCAGGCCGGAGGCGCCACACAGGACAAACGAGAAAGGCCGTCGCACTGCGATGGCGGCCTTCGACGATTGGAAAAAGAGCAAATCGCACCGACCACCTCTGTTAGGAGGTGCGCCACCAACGACGGGAGTTGCGGACAGGGGTGCTCATAGCGGTAATGAGCCATGGCTGGACGGGAACGTCAAGGGGTCAAGAGATTTGCGGCCATTCCCGCATGAATACCGTCAGTTTCAGCGGCCCGACCTCATCCTCAACAGGAGTCCAGCCGAGATACTCGTAATAGGCCCGGCGTGGTGGGGCGGCACAGAGGTAGACGCGCGAATGCCCTCGCTCAAGCGCCTCCCGGCAAGCCCGCTCGATCAGCCCGGGAGCTACACCCTGCCGGCGGGCTTCCGGCTCGGTCCAGACCGCAGCCACCCAGGGCGTATATTCGGGGCGTTCGTCGAGATCGGAGACCAGCAGTGAAGCAGTGCCGAGAAAGTCACCCTCACGATGCGCCACCAGTGCGACCGGCAACCCCGCTCCGACCATGTTTTCACGCAGCCGCTCGACGATATAGGCCTCCGGCACGCCATGGCGCTTCCACCACGCCCGCCAGATGCGATCGGCCACGATGTCGAAAAAATCGGGCCGCCGGCGCAGATCGGAGATGGTGAAATCGGTTGTCATGGGATCCGACCTAAAGCGCGATCCACGCAGCAGCAAGCCGACACGGGACCACACATCATGGTTTGGAGGACTCGGCGGCAAGCTGTTTCAGCATGGGGAAGGATGACGTCGTGCCGAATTTGCCCTGCGGTACGCCGCAATCTTCATAACCCGCAGACAGATAAAGGCGATGGGCTGTCTCGGTGCTGATCAGATGGCAGACATCATTACCATGGCTCCGCGCGGCAGTCTCGAGCAGTGCCAGCATCGCCTTGCTGACGCCCCGGAACCGAGCATCCGGCGAGACATAGTTGCACGTAATCTCGCCATCGTTTCTGACAATGCCGATGCCGAGCACTGTTTCTCCCTCGACTGCGACGAGAACGACATTGTCCGGATGGGCAATCCAGCTCCCGACCACCGCCGGCGTCTTGTTGGCTAGCCAGCGCCTGATGATCGCCGGATTGTCATGGTGATCGGCACCGCAAAGCTCAAGGATGGAACGGCGCAAGACATCGCATGCCTTGGCCGCCTCATCGATATGCGCTTTGCGGATCAGCATCCGATCAAAGAGCCTTACCCCAGATGCTTCTTGAAGAACGCCGTCGCTCGGCTCCAGGCCAGCTTGGCGGCTTCGAGATCGTGTACCTCGGCCCGCTGCTCGTTGACGAAGGCGTGGTCGGCGTCATAGCGGAAAAACTCTGCGCTCTTGCCGGCCGCCTTCAGGCCCTGCGCGAAGGCATCGACGACTGCCGGCGTACACCAGTCGTCACGATTGGCGAAATGGCCCTGCAACGGCACCTGCACATCGGCGGGCTTTGCGGCCTGCTCCGGCGGGATGCCATAGAACGCCACCGCAGCGCTGAGCTCTGGAATCTTGGTGGCGCCGATGACAGTTACTGCGCCACCGAGACAGAAGCCGGTCAGGCCCACCTTGGCACCGTCTTTAGACAGATATTGTACGGCGCCGCGCACGGTCTGGGTGGTCGCATCCATGAAATCGAGCGAGTTCATCTCTTTGTTGGCAGCGTCCGTGTCGTGATAGGGCACGACCACGCCGTTATAGAGGTCAGGCGCCAGCACATCGAAGCCCTCTTGGGCAAGACGATCGGCAAGGCCCTTGATCTGGTCGGACAGACCCCACCATTCCTGGATCATGACCACGCCCGGTGCATGGGCGCTGCCGGCCTTTGCATCAGACGCCTTGGCGAGATAGCCCTTGGCTTCCTTGCCGTCGGGGCGCTTGAAAGTGATGGATGAGCCCATGATGTCCTCCGGGGAGTTTGTGATCCAGCTGGTTGAACGCATTTTGGCGTCGAGACGATGACAACGCAAATGCGCGCATCGCGTGCCATCTGGAATGCCGTTAAATGTCGCGTGCGACAACAGGCAACAAAAAAGCCCCCGAAGGGGCTTTTTCCTTTCCCAGGCCAGAACGCGCTCAGTGCGCGTTGGCCCAGACCTTCTTCTTGGTAAAATACATCAGGAAGGCAAAGATGATCAGAAAAATCATCACCTGCAGACCGAGCTTCTTGCGGGCCTCGAGATGCGGCTCAGCCGTCCACATCAGGAAGGTCGCCACGTCCTTGGCGTAGTTTTCGACCTTCTGCGGGGTGCCATCATCATAGGTCACCTGATCGTCCGAGATCGGCTTCGGCATCTTGATGGCGTGGCCTGGGAAGTACTTGTTATAGTAGGCTCCCTGCGGCAACTGGAAGTCCTTCGGCGGGTCGGTATACCCCTGCAGTAGGGCATCGATATAGTTCGGCCCCTTTTCCTGGAACTGCCAGAAGAAGTCGAAGATGAACTGCGGGAAGCCGCGATCATAGTTGCGAGCCTTGGCCATCAGCGACAAGTCCGGCGGATAGGCGCCACCATTGGCTGCGCGAGCCGCGTTCTCGTTCGGGAACGGCGCCGGAAACTTGTCGGCGAGCCGGCCCGGACGCTCGAACATGTCGCCGGCATCGTTAGGGCCGTCCTGCACTTTGATGTCGGACGCCACCGCCAGCGCCTGTGCCGCCGAGAAGCCGGGACCGCCGGGGTCCGCGAGATTGCGGAAGTGGACGAGATTCATCGAATGGCAGGTCGCGCAGACTTCCTTGTAGACCTTGTAACCGCGCTGCAGAGCACCACGATCAAATGTGCCGAAAGGACCGGCAAAGCTCCACGACAGCGACGGCGGGGTGGGGCCGCCTTCGGCAGCCCTGGCGTTCTGGGCACCGCCCATCACGAGGCCACCAGCCAGCACCAGCGCGAGGATCACTGGCGCCATCGGTCCGGCCTTCTTGCCGTATTTCGCCAGCACGTCATCGGCGATCGAGTTGGGCACCGCGCGTGGTGTCTCGATGCGGCTCAGGATGGGCAGCACGATAAGGAAGTAGGCGAAGTAGCAGAAAGTCAGCACGCGGCCGGCGATGATATAGACACCTTCCGCAGGCTTGCCGCCGAGCCAACCGAGCAGCACGCAAACCGCGACGAAGATCCAGAAGAACTGCTTGGCCAGCGGACGATACTTCGAGGACCGCGTCTTGGCACTATCCAGCCAGGGCAGGAATGCCAGCACGATGATCGCCGAGAACATGGCGATAACGCCGCCGAGCTTGGACGGAATCGAGCGCAGGATGGCGTAGAACGGCAGGTAGTACCATTCCGGCACGATATGCGCCGGGGTCACACCCGGATTGGCCTGGATGTAGTTGTCGGGGTCGCCGAGATAGTTCGGGATGTAGAACACGAACCAGGCGTAAAAGATCATGAAGCAGACGATGCCGAAACCGTCCTTGATGGTCGCATAGGGCGTGAACGGCACCATGTCCTTTTCGGTCTTCGGCTCGACGCCGGCCGGATTGTTCTGACCGACCACGTGCAACGCCCAGACGTGCAGGACGACGACGCCTGCGATCACGAAGGGCAACAGATAGTGCAGTGAGAAGAAGCGGTTCAGCGTCGGATTGCCGACGGCATAACCACCCCAGAGCAAAGTCACGATGCTCTCGCCGACATAGGGAATGGCCGAGAACAGGTTGGTGATGACGGTGGCACCCCAGAAGCTCATCTGGCCCCAAGGCAGCACATAGCCCATGAAGCCGGTGGCCATCATCAAGAGATAGATGATAACGCCGAGGATCCAGAGTACTTCGCGCGGGGCCTTGTAGGAACCGTAATAGAGGCCGCGGAGCATGTGGATATAGACGGCGATAAAGAACATCGAAGCGCCGTTGGAATGCAGGTAGCGCAGCAGCCAGCCGTAGTTCACGTCACGGACGATCGCCTCGACCGAGTTGAAAGCGTGATCGACATGCGGCGTGTAGTGCATCGCCAGGATCACGCCGGTGACGATCTGCACACCAAGCATGAAGGAGAGGATACCGCCGAACGTCCACCAGTAATTCAGGTTACGCGGCGTTGGATAGGCGATGAAAGACGAATGAATCAGCCCGATCAGCGGCAGGCGCTTCTCAAACCATTGCAAGGCAGGATGGGAGGGCTGGTAGGTGGATGGTCCGCTCATGATGCGATCCTGAAGAAAGAAACGACACTATCGGCGCAAGGTCTTGGATGGCGAGCCGGGAAGCTCAGCCGATCTTGATCTTGCTGTCGGAGACGAAGGCGTAAGGGGGAATCGGCAGATTGGCGGGAGCCGGTCCCTGACGAATACGGCCGGAGGTGTCGTAGACCGAACCATGGCAGGGGCAGAAGAAGCCGTCATAGGCGCCTTCATGCGCAATCGGGATACAGCCGAGATGGGTGCAGATGCCGATCACGACCAACCACTGGTCGTGGCCTTCCTTGACGCGGGCTTGATCGGTCTGCGGATCGGGCAGGCTGGAAACGGGAACTGCACGCGCGTCGTCGATCTGCTTCTTGGTGCGGTGGCTGATATAGATCGGCTTGCCCCGCCAGAACACCTTGATGTCCTGCCCCTCGGCAATCGGGGTGAGATCGACTTCGATCGGCGCACCCGCCGCGATGGTCGAAGCATCTGGATTCATTTGAGAAATCAGCGGCCAGGCGGCAGCCGCAGCACCAACGGCAGCCACGGCCCCAGTGGCTACGTACAGGAAATCACGGCGCGTATGCTGCGCCGAAGACGTTGTCGTCACGATCCCAACCCTTTCTTATCTGCTCCCCGTCATTGCCCTCCCCGCAACGCATACGCGTTGGCCTAGAGCAATCACCGGTGCCCGCGGTTCCTCCCCACGGCGGCGTGGCTGCCCGTCCTTGCCTCGCAGCAAAACTTGCAATCCAGAATCGTTCTATTGGCATCCCGAACGCAGCAGCGCAAGCCTACGAACGGGGTAACAGGATGCGATGCACGCAAGATTCGCAGCCGTTCCGCCGGGCGGAGAATTTGGCCTCGGTCGCGGGTCACAATGCCTGCCTGATGATTGGACAAATCTCCTCTGGCCTCTGCGTCAATGGCCGATTCACCAGCCTTGCCTGCGTCCGCCCGATGATCACTCCGTGCAGCAAGCTCAGGCTGCAACCATGGCGCTGAAAACGTTTCCGGATGTGACGATTTGTGCGCGGTCTCGACAACACCCGAAGCTGGAAGCCCACCCCTGTAGCTATTCTAACGGCCAAGGTCTGTACTCGGGCGCTGCCTCCGATAGAGCCAGATGACACACCAAATCATACCGGCAGAAGCCGGCTCCAATTCCGGGCACATCTTGGCATGACGACAGCACATTACCCGCAACGTATCGCACTCCTTCCAGCCATCCGCAGCCTCGGCCTGTGCGCCGTAAGCGGGTTCGCTCTGTGCCTCCCCACGGAGAGCGCCCAGGCGCAATCGACACTCCCCGCCGTAACCGTGGACGCGCCGCAGCAGCGCGCACGCTCCGCTGTATCGCGGCCAGCACAGCGCGTCTCTAGCAGCCGTACCGCGCGCAGCAACCGCGCCCTCCGCGCACCGCAGACAGCGCCGGTCGCCGCCGTCCGTCCAAACGCCGGCGAGCGTGCCGGTGGTCCTGTGGTCGGCTTCGTCGCTACCCGCAGCGGCACCGGTACCAAGACCGACACGCCGCTGATCGAAACACCGCAGTCGATCTCCGTGGTAACCACCGACCAAGTCCGCAACCAGGGCGCGGAGTCGATGGGCGCCGCCCTGCACTACACCGCGGGCGTCAGCGGCGACGTCAATGGCGGCTCCGACACACGTTTCGGCGGCCTGCAGATTCGCGGCTTCGACATGACCATGCCCGGCCTCTATCTCGACGGCCTGCGGTTGCCGAGCAGCCAATATGTGCACTTCCTCGGACTCGACCCATATGGCGCCGAACGTCTCGAAGTTTTGAAAGGCCCTTCCTCCGCCATGTATGGCGGCAGCGGCACCGGCGGCCTGCTCAACTATGTCAGCAAGCTGCCGACCGCACAGCAGTTCGGAGAAATCTCGGTCTCCGGTGGCAGCTTCAACCGCTATCAGGGAGAATTCGACATCGGCGGCCCCGCCAACAAGGAGGGTACGGTGTTGTATCGCCTGACCGGAGTGGTGCGCGATGGCAATACGCAGGTGGACTTCTCCAAGGACAACCGCGTCTTCGTCGCGCCTGCCGTGACCTTCAAACCGAACGAAGACACGTCGATCACCTTCCTCTCCAACTATCAGAAGGACGAAGCCGGCTGGGGCCTGCAATTCCTACCGCCCTCGGGCACGGTGTTTCCGAACAACGGCCGCACCATTCCGGTCAACCGCTTCATCGGCGAGCCCGGCATGAACGTGTTCAACACCGAGCAGGCATCGGTCGGCTACCTGTTCTCGCACAACATCAATGACAGCCTGACCTTCCGGCAGAACCTGCGCTATTCGTGGATGCACAACGTGCAGAAGAGTTTCTACGGCACGGGTTATGTGGATGAAGCCGCCGGCCTGGTCGGCCGCGGCGGCAGCGCCGGCGAGTCGACCATCAACAACTTCGCCGTCGACAACCAGCTGCAGGCCAAGTTCGACACAGGCATCCTGCGCCACACGGTGCTGTTCGGCATCGACTATCGCAACACCACGTTCCGCGACTATGCCGACTACTACACGACGACGACGCTGAATATCTTCGCACCGGTCTATGCGAACAACTGGACCAATTGGGGCCGATATGACGACAACACCATCAAACAGTCGCAGGTCGGAATCTATCTGCAGGACCAGATCAAGCTCGGACGGCTGTCGTTCCAGCTCGGCGGGCGTCAGGACTTCGTGACCACCGATCTCGACAACCATCTCGCGGGGAGCGCGACCACCACCGACGCATCGGCCTTCACTGGCCGCGCAGCGGTGATGTACAATTTCGATAACGGTGTGGCGCCCTATTTCAGCTATTCGGAATCCTTCCTCCCGGTGCTCAATATCGATGCCGCCGGCAACCTGCTGAAGCCGGAAACCGGCAAGCAGTATGAAGTCGGCATTAAGTATCAGCCGGTCGGCATCAATGCGCTGATCACCCTCGCGGCCTTCGATCTGACGCGCTCCAACGTCGTGGTCTGGGCGCCGGGTGCGACCTTCCCGACCCAGACCGGCGAAGTGAATTCGCGCGGCATCGAACTCGAAGGCACAGCAACGCTGACCGAAGGCTTCAATGTTCGCGGTGGCTATGCGTATATCGATGCTATCGTCACCTCCGACCCGGTGAATGCCGGCAAAGCCCCCACCACCGTGCCGCTCAACCGATTCTCGGTGTGGAGCGACTACACGTTCCAGGGCGGCCCGCTCGCCGGCGTGCAGGTCGGCGGCGGCGTCCGCTATGTCGGCTCGACTGCTGGCGACGCGGCAAACACATTTGCGGTTCCTGCCTCGACCGCCATCGACACTCTCGTCGCCTATACCAAAAACAACTGGCGGCTGGCGTTCAACGTCACCAACGTCGCGGACACCCGCTTTGTCGCTGCATGCTACGGCGTCACGAGCTGCTTCTATGCAGAAGGCCGCAAGGCGATCGCCAAGCTGACATATCGCTGGTGACAGTTTAGAAGCCCCCTAAATAGCGACATTCTGCCACCGCCGGTCTCTCGACCGGTGGTGTGCGTTTTTGCTAGTCACATTCCGTCATTAGAGAGGGGCGGAACGCCATGAGATCGATCTTCGGGCGCCTGCATCGCTGGGCTGGGCTGTTGACTGCTGCCTTCCTGTTCTTCTCCGGTGTCACTGGCGCGGTCATCTCGTGGGATCACGAGCTCGACGACTTGCTCAACAGCAAGCTGAAGGACGTCACCACTCAAGGACCAGCGAAGTCATCGATCGAGCTCGCCAATCTGATCGAGCAGCGTGATCCGCGCGCGCGTGTCATTCACATGAACATGACGCCGGAGAAGAACGAATCGCTGTCCTTCTTCGTGCTGCCACGCATCGATCCGGAGACGAAGAAGCGCTACACGCTCGACTACAACCAGATATTCCTCGACCCCAATACCGGAGAGGAACTGGGGCGACGTTATTGGGGCGCAGTGTGGCCGATCACCCGTGAGAACTTCGTCTCGTTTCTCTACAAACTGCATTACACGATGCACATCCCCGAATTCTGGGGCAGCGATCGCTGGGGCATGCGCATCCTCGGCGTCATCGCCATCATCTGGACCATCGACTGCTTCGTCGGTTTCTATCTGACACTGCCTTCGCGCAAGCGTGCCAAACCCGATCGCGATCCCTCGGTCGCACGTGAACTCGGGAAGGGATTCTGGGCCCGCTGGAAACCCGCCTGGATGATCAAAACTTCAGGCAGCGCCTATCGCATTAATTTCGACATTCACCGAGCCTTCAGCCTCTGGACCTGGGGGCTCCTGTTCATCGTCGCTTTCACAGCGTTCTCGCTGAATCTCTATTTTGAAGTGTTCTCGCCGCTGATGAAGACGGTCTCGAACTACACGCCCACGCCTTACGAGCAACGCGAGTACCGCCACCTCGACCATCCGATCGAACCGAAGATGACCTGGGCACAGATCTACGAGCGCGCGCAGGCCGACGGCAAGGCACGCGGCTGGGATACCCCGGTCGGCTCGCTGTTCTACGGCCCGGCACACGGGATCTATCAGGCCGGTTTCTTCCATCCCGGCGACGACCACGGTGCTGCCGGCGTCGGCCCTGCTCAGCTCTACTACGATAGCGAGGATGGCCGGCCGCTCGGTGAGAAGCTGCCCTGGGTCGGCACCGCCGCCGACATCTTCGTGCAGATGCAGTTTCCCTTGCATTCGGGAAGAATTCTGGGTCTGCCCGGCCGCATCCTGATCTCGCTGATGGGTCTCGTGGTGGCGGCCCTGTCGGTGACCGGCGTGGTAATCTGGTGGAAGAAGCGACGGGCTCGACTGCGGGTGCGCAGAGACACGGCGACGCGGGCGAGCACGCAACTCGCGCCGGCAGAGTGAGTGCGACCGCCACCAATTGCACAGTAAGCATCCAACTCGGCGGACGGACATAGATGTCCGCCGGCTTGCTGCCTGGTTACAAGCGCGCTATCGGCATTATATGCGCATCGCCCTTTATCAACCCGACATCCCGCAGAATACCGGCACTATCCTGCGTCTATGTGCCTGCCTCGATATCGAGGCGCATATCATCGAGCCGGCGGGTTTTCCGATCTCCGATCGTCACTTCCGCCGTGCAGGGATGGACTATCTCGACCAGGTCTCAATCGTCCGGCACATCTCGTGGCGGCATTTTGACGGGTGGCGGCGAGAGGCCGGCTACAGGCTCGCGCTGTTCACAACCAAGGGTGCGGAGCCCTATCTGGCGCACAGCTACTCGGACAATGAGGTCCTGCTGTTCGGTCGCGAGAGCGCCGGCGTACCGGAGGAGGTCGCCGCCGCTGCCGACAGCCGCGTCGTCATCCCGATGCGCGCGAGTCTGCGTTCGATCAATCTGGCGATGACAGTGGCGATGGCGCTCGGCGAAGCGCTGCGACAGACACGCGGGCTGGGCCCTTAGCCGTAGGCGGATGAGAGAAGCGTCATCCGCCACGGCGCTTCCATCATGAATACGGCCGACGGATTAAGCTTTTGACTCATCCGCCCTACGGCACCTCAAACGCTCCTCCGTAACGAAAAATGCCCGGCTGAAGACCGGGCATTTTAAGTGTGTCACGCTTACTCGGTGATGCCACCGGCCGCAGCAACGCGGCGGAGATGGAAATCGGCGTCGCCGAACTGCTGCTCGATCATGGTGAGCCGCTTGAAGTAGTGACCGATCTTGTACTCCATGGTCACGCCGACACCGCCATGGAGCTGCACGCCCCCCTGTCCAACGAAACGCGCGGAACGGCCGATCTGCACCTTGGCAGCGGCAACGGTCTTTGCGCGTTCGTCGAGGTCAGTGAAGGCGGAGGCCATCGAAGCGAGATAGGACATGCTGCGCGCGGTCTCCAGCGCGGTGAACATGTCGGCCGCGCGGTGCTGCAGCGCCTGGAACGAGCCGATGGCGACACCGAACTGCTTGCGCTCCTTGATATACTCCACGGAGATCTTCAGCGCTTCTTCCATCGCACCCACGGCTTCGGCGCAGAGCGCGATGCGAGCATCGTCGACGACCTGATCGACAATCGACAGCCCATTCTCGGCATCGCCGATCACGGCTTCGGCTCCGACTTCGACATTGCTCAGCTTGATGTCCGCAGCACGGTTGCCGTCCTGGGTCTCGTAACCGCGGATATCGACACCCTTGGCATTGGCCGGGACGAGGAACACGCCGACGCCCTTGGCATCGCGCTGACCGCCGGCGGTGCGCGCGGTGACAACGAGCGTATCCGCCGTGTCGCCATGGCCAACGACGAATTTCTCTCCGTTCAGCACATAGCCGGTGCCGCCCTTCTTCGCAGAGGTCGTGACATTGCCGAGCTCATAGCGGGAGTCGCGCTCGACCTGGGCGAAGGCGAAAGTCTTGGAGCCGTCGATGATGCCCGGCAGATACGCGGCGCGCTGCTCTGCCGAGCCGTGGCGCAAGAAGCCGCCGCCGAGTACGACCGTGTCAAGGTAGGGCTCGACCACGAGATTGCGACCGAGCGCCTCCATCACGATCATGGTTTCGATCGGCCCGGCGCCGAAGCCGCCATCGTCTTCGCTGAACGGCAGGCCGAGCAGGCCCTGCTCGGCGAACTTGCCCCAGATCGCCTTGCTGTAACCGCCCTGTTCGGCGCGATACTTCTTGCGGTTCTCGAAATCGTAGGACGCCTTCAGCAGGCCGTCCACGCTGTCTTTGAGAAGCCGCTGCTCCTCGGAAAGATCAAAATCCATTTTCTTTTCTCTCGGATCGCGCGCGACGCGCGTGGTGAATATCTGCATTCCCGTCGTTGCGACGCGCTTGCTGCGCCCAAGCAATCCAGTTCTTCGCTTTTGGCTTCTGAATTGCTTCTGTGCTGCGCAAGGGGAAAAGCCAATTGGCCTTTCCTGACCTCGCAATGACGTGTTTGTCTCGATCAAAGCCCCAACACCGCCTTGGCGATGATGTTGCGCTGGATCTCGTTGGAGCCGCCATAGATCGACACCTTGCGGTAGTTGAAATAAGTCGGCGCGATCGGCGAAGCCCAATCGGTCTCCTCGTTCTGGCCTTCACCTTCCGGCATGAAAGGCAGCGCGAACGGGCCGGTGACTTCGAGCAACAGTTCGGTGAGCGTCTGCTGGATCTCAGAGCCCTTGATCTTGAGGATCGATGAGGCCGGGTCCGGTTTGCCCTTGCCATGCTTGCCTTCGGCCGCGACGACGCGCATCTGCGTCAGCTCGAGCGCCTTCAACTCGATCTCGGTGGCCGCCAGCTTCTGACGGAACTGCGGGTCCTCGATCAACGGCTTGTCGCCGGACTTCACGCTGGAAGCCAGCTCCTTGATGCGGCGAATGCGCTCCTTCGACATGCCGACGCGGGCGATGTTGACGCGCTCATTGCCGAGCAGGAACTTGGCGTAATCCCACCCCTTGTTCTCCTCACCGACAAGGTTCTCGGCCGGTACCACGACGTCATCGAAGAACACTTCATTGACTTCGACCCCGCCATCGATGGTTTGGATCGGACGGCGCGTGATCCCCTTCGACTTCATGTCGATGAGGATGAAAGAAATACCCGACTGCTTCTTCGCATCGGGATCGGTGCGGCAGAGGCAGAAGATCCAGTCGGCATGTTGCGCGAGCGTAGTCCAGGTCTTCTGGCCGTTGACGATATAGGTGTCGCCCTTCCTCTTCGCCGTGGTCTTCAGCGAGGCAAGGTCCGACCCAGAGCCTGGCTCCGAAAAGCCCTGGCACCACCAGTCGTCCATGTTGGCGATGCGCGGCAGGAAGTGCTTCTTCTGCTGTTCATTGCCGAAGGTATAGATGACCGGGCCGACCATGTTGACGCCGAACGGCAGTGGTGGCGGCGCCGGGCACTTCTGCAACTCTTCGAGGAAGATGTATTGCTTTGCCGCGCTCCAGCCGGTGCCGCCATACTCGGTCGGCCAGTGCGGAACAGCCCACCCCTTCTTGTTGAGCGTGCGCTGCCAGTTGACCAGGTCTTCCTTGGTCGTGTGGTGGCCTTCCTGCAGCTTCCTGCGCACGGCCGGGTCGAGATTGTCCTTGAAGAAGGCGCGTACTTCTTCGCGAAACGCGAGTTCTTCCTTGCTGAAACTCAGATCCATCGGATCCTCCTTGGCGTCTTGATTACTGAACGATTTCGAGAAGGCCGGCTGCGCCCATGCCGCCGCCGACGCACATGGTGACCACGGCATATTTCGCCTTGCGGCGACGACCTTCGATCAATGCATGGCCAGCGAGGCGCGCGCCCGACATCCCATAGGGATGACCGACCGAAATGGCACCGCCATTGACGTTGAGTTTTTCCGGATCGATGCCGAGCTTGTCGCGGCAATACAGAACCTGCACGGCGAAAGCTTCGTTAAGCTCCCAGAGATCGATGTCATCAACCTTGAGGCCATGGCGCTTGAGCAGGCGCGGCACAGCGAAGACGGGGCCGATACCCATTTCATCCGGCTCGCAGCCGGCCGAAACGAAGCCACGGAAAATGCCGAGCGGCTTGAGGCCTTTCTGCGCGGCAAGCTTGTCGCTCATGATCACAGTGGCGCTCGCGCCGTCCGAGAGCTGCGAGGCATTGCCGGCGGTGACGGTGAAGCCCTCGCCGCGCACAGCCTTGAGGCCGGCGAGACCTTCGGCGGTTGTTTCCGGGCGCGGCCCCTCGTCCTGCGACAGGGTGATATCCTTCATCGACACGGCGCCGGTGGCCTTGTCGGTGACGGCCATCTGCGTCGAGATCGGCGCGAGCTCATCCTTGAACTTCCCTGCCTGCTGCGCGGCAGCGGTGCGGCGCTGGCTTTCGAGGCTATATTCGTCCTGGCGCTCGCGCGAGATGTTGTAACGCTTGGCGACCACTTCGGCAGTGTCGATCATGGGCATGTAGACGTCGCCCTTGATCTTCAGCAGCGCGGGGTCCTGGGTGTGGAATTTGTTGGCATGATCGTTCTGCACGAGCGAGATCGACTCGCCGCCGCCGCCGACAGCAATCTCGACGCCGTCGAAGATCACCGAGCGCGCGGCCAACGCCATGGCCTGCAGGCCCGAGGCGCACTGGCGGTCGATGGTGGTGCCGCCGACAGTAACCGGCAGGCCGGCGCGGAGCAGCGCCTTGCGCGCGATATTGCCGCCGGTAGCGCCCTGCTGCAGGGCCGCGCCCATCACCACATCCTCAACTTCCTTCGGATCAATACCGGCGCGCTTGACGGCATGCTCGATGGCATGGCCGAGCAGCGTTGCACCTTCGGTGGCATTCAAGGCACCACGATAGGCCTTGCCAATGGGGGTACGGGCAGTTGAAACGATGACGGCTTCGGTCATGGGCGTCCTCCGGATGCGGTTTGTTGTTGATCGAGTGTGGGCATGGCGAGCTGATCACGCAAGGCATGGCGCGACAGTTTTCCGACCGGCGTGCGCGGCAATTCGCTCAGGAACTCCACGGCAGCCGGCAATTCATGCTTGCCGAGCTTGCCTGTGAGGAATGCACGCAGATCGTCGATGGTGAAAGGTTCGGCGCCCTTGCGCAGAGTGATGAACGCCTTCGCGGCTTCGCCGCGATAGGCGTCCTTCACACCGATGACGATGACTTCCTGCACGGACGGATGGGTGTAGATCGCCTGCTCGATCATCTGCGGATAGACATTGAAACCGCCGGAGATGATCATGTCCTTCTTGCGATCGACCAGATAGAAATAGCCGTCTTCGTCCATGTAGCCGATATCGCCGGTAAGAAAGCGATCGCCGACAAAGGCTTCCGCGGTTTCCTGCTGGCGATTCCAGTATCCCTTCGTGACGTTCGGCCCCTTGATGCGAATCTCGCCGGTCTCGCCGATGCCAAGCACTTGCGAGGGATCTTCCAGCGAGACGACATCGAGCTCGATACCGGGCAATGCAAGGCCGATGGAGCCGGGCTTGTCGGGGCCTTCGGCGGGATGACCGGTACCGGGTGAGCAGGTCTCGGTCATGCCCCATCCGCTCTTGAGCTTGAGGCCGGTCTTACGCTCGAACAACCGCGCGACTTCCACCGGCAACGGCGCACCGCCGGAGCCTGCGACAGCGAGAGATGACAGATCGCGTGTCTCCAGCGAGGGATCGGCGGCGATGGCAATCCACATGGTGGGAACGCCAGGGAATACCGTCGCCTTCTTCTCCTCGATGTCATCGAGCACGCTGGTGACATCGAAACGCTGGTGCAGCGAGATGGTGTCGCCGACACTGATGCGGCCGAGCAGGATCACCGTCAGCGCATAGATGTGAAACAACGGCAGTGTGCAGATGACACGTTCAATGCGGTTGCGTTCGGCGCGGGATGGCTCCGCCCACACATTGTAGATCGAAACAGCCGAAGTCAGATTGCCGTGGCTGAGCATCGCGCCTTTCGGCAGACCGGTAGTCCCGCCGGTATATTGCAGCAGCGCTACGTCGTCCGGCGAGATGTTCGGCCACTCGGAAAGCGGCTTGGCGTCGGCAGTGAAATTGCGGAAGGTGACAATCTTTGAATTATCCGGCAGAGGCAGTTGCTGGGTGCCGATCGCTCCCCAGTCGTCGTCCTCGCAGACAATGAGCTTGTCGAGCAGGCCCTTGTCAAAAAATTTGAGTGCCATCGGCAGCAATGCGGCAAGATTGCTTGTCACAAGCACGCGCGCGCCGGAGTCCTTCAGCTTGTGCGACAGCGCGATCTCGCCATCGAGCGGCGAAAGATGCACGAGGCGAGCACCGGCTTTCAGTGCGCCGAAGAAATTGACGGGATGATCCGGCGTGTTGCCGAGGAACAGCGCGATGGTCGCATCGCGGCCATAGCCCGCACGCATAAAACTGGCTGCGGCGGCATCTGCACGACCTTGCAGCTCGATGAAGGAGATCGGTTTGCCGCGGAATTCGATCGCTGTGCGGGCACCGTAGTCACGAGCGGCATCGGCTAGCAGGCCCGGCAAGGTGCCGCGCGCAATCGGTGCATCCCAGCGCAGGCCTTTGGGGTAGTATTTCTCGCCTGGGTAAGAATACGTCATGCGCGTTGGGTCCGCACGTTGTGAAAGAGTGGCGGCGATGCCTCCTCCCCGCTTGCGGGGAGAAGAGGACCGCGCAAAGCGCGGTCGGATGAGGGATCTCTCCGCGGGTTCGGAGCGTGTGGAAAGCCTCCCTCGCCTGCCACTGGCATCTTCGCATGCGAGTGGCGCCTCTCCCCGCAAGCGGGGAGCGGTTAGAGGTCTACTTGCCCAGCGAGGCGAAGGTCTTGCCTTCGTCTGCCAGTTTCTTCAGCAGCGGGGCCGGCTCGAGCGACGGATCGTTGATCTGCTTTGCGTAGAACGACAGGCGGTCGGCAATCTCCTTGAGACCGACCTGATCGGCATAGAACATCGGGCCGCCACGATAGATCGGCCAGCCATAGCCATAGAGCCAGATCACGTCGATATCGCTCGGGCGCGAGGCGATTTTCTCCTCGAGGATGCGGGCGCCCTCGTTGATCATCGGATAGACCATGCGCTCCAGGATCTCCTGATCGCTGATGAGCCGGCGGGTGAGACCGAGACGCTTGCAGGTATCGTCAATCAGCTTCTCGACTTCCGGATCCGGGATCGGCGCACGCGAACCGGCTTCATACTTGTAGTAGCCCTTGCCGGTCTTCTGTCCGAAGCGGCCGGCTTCGCACAGCGCGTCGGCGATTTCAGACTTGATGCCGCGGTCCTGGCGCGAGCGCCAGCCGATATCGAGACCGGCAAGATCGCCCATGGCGAAGGGGCCCATCGGCAGGCCGAACTTGGTCACAACGGCGTCCACCTGCTGCGGCAGCGCGCCTTCGAACAGCAGCTTTTCAGACTGCTTGGAGCGAGCAGCCAGCATGCGGTTGCCAACGAAGCCGTCGCAGACGCCGACCACGGCCGGCACCTTTGCGATCTTACGGGCGATCGCTACGGCGGTGAGCAGCGCGTCGGGCGCAGTCTTCTCTGCGCGCACGATTTCACACAGCTTCATCACGTTGGCGGGCGAGAAGAAGTGCATGCCGAGCACGTCCTGCGGACGCTTGGTGACGGCGGCGATCTGGTTAATGTCGAGATAGGATGTGTTGGAGGCCAACACCGCGCCCGGCTTGGCGTGCGCATCGATGGCCGTGAAGACGTCTTTCTTGATCGCCATGGTTTCGAACACGGCTTCGATGATGAGGTCGGCGCCTTTGACATTGTCGAGGCCGACCTTGCCGTCGATCAGCGCCATGCGCTTCGCCGGGGCATCCGCCGGGATACCGCCGCGGGCCGCAGTGTTCTCCCAGTTCTTCTGCATGATGCCCATGCCGCGCTTGAGCTGCTCTTCGCCGGTCTCAATCAACGTCACCGGAATGCCGGCATTGGCGAATGACATGGCGATGCCGCCGCCCATCGTGCCGGCGCCAATGATGGCGACGCGTTCGACCGGTCGCGGCTTGACCGCTTCCGGCACGCCGGCAACCTTGGCGGCTTCGCGCTCGGCGAAGAAGGCATAGCGCTGCGCCTTTGACTGATCGTCATTGACCAGCTTCAGGAACATCTCGCGCTCCTTCTTGAGCGCTTCGTCGAACGGCGTATCGAGGGTCCAGCTCACCGCTTCGGCGCAGGCAAGCGGTGCATTCATGCCGCGGTTCTTTTTGTTAGCGGCGGCAGCGGCATTGGTGAAGATCGAACGGTCGGCCCTGGCGGCGGCGAGCTTCGAATCATCATTCTTGAGCACACGCAACGGGCGCTTCTCGGCAATAACCTTCTTCGCGAAAGCGATAGCCCCCTCCGTCGGACCTTCGACGATCTCTTCGATCAGGCCGTTCTTTAGCGCTTCCGTCGCACTGATCGGGTTGCCGGTCACGATCATCTGCACAGCAAGCTCGGGGCCGACCGCGCGCGGCAGGCGTTGGGTACCGCCGGCGCCTGGCAGCAGGCCGAGCTTCACTTCCGGAAGGCCAAGCTTGGCCTCCTTCACAGCGACGCGAAAGTGACAACCGAGCGTGAGCTCGAGACCGCCGCCAAGTGCAGTGCCGTGAATCGCAGCAATGACCGGTTTAGAGCACTTCTCGATTTCGGCGATGACCTCATTGAGGCCAGGCGACTGCGGCGGCTTGCCAAATTCGGTGATATCAGCACCGGCGACGAAGGTACGTCCGGCACAGGCGATCACGATTGCCTTCACAGCCGCATCGGCATTCGCCGCCTTGACGTTTTCGAAGATGCCGCGGCGAACCGCCGCACTCAGTGCATTCACCGGCGGCGAATTGACCATCACGACGGCCACTTCATCATGACGTTCAAGCTTCACGACATCGCTCACGGCATTCTCCTTGGGTCGAAAATTCAGGACTGGTTTTTGTTGTTTCGCAGTGCGAAATTTAATTCCACATCTTGACAGGCAGGGTTATTTTGAAGAGCGTCCGTTGTCAACGAGGACGCACCACAGAAAACCAATCTGGGCGCGACCTCTCGCGAAAGCCAAGGCGTCGTCGCACAAGATGACGTGAGACGATTATCGGGGAAGCGTGAAGCGTTCAGGAAAACCAGCGGCGACCGATCGCAATTTCGTCGTCGCTCTAGCGCGCGGCCTCGATGTCCTGCGCGCGTTCCGGCCGAATGACGGATTGCTGGGCAACCAGGAAATCGCGGCACGCACCAATCTTCCGAAGCCGACGATTTCACGTCTCACCTATACGCTGACAAAGCTCGGCTACCTTACGCCCGTTCCGCGCTTTGAGAAGTATCAGCTCGCGCCGGCAGCTATGGCCCTTGGGTATGCCGCACTTGCGAATTTAGGCGTAAAGCATCTCTCTGAACCGTTTCGCGATGAATTGATGCGGCAAACCGGCGGCGCATGTGCCGTTGGTGCACGCGATCGGCTCAGCATGATTTATTTCGGGCAATCGCGTTCATCGATGACCGTCGGCGTTCAGCTCGATGTCGGCTCGCGCATCCCGATCGCCACCACAGCGATGGGGCGTGCCTATTTCTGGGCATTGCCCACGGAAGAGCGTGCCCAATTATTGCGCGAGTTCCGCGAACATTACGGAAGCCGCTGGGCGAAGATGCGCGACGGCCTCGAACAGGCCGGCGAGATGGTTTCCAAATATGGATTCGTGATTTCCGCCGGTGAATGGCAGGACGATGTACATGCTGCCGGCGTTGCGCTCACTTTGAACGATGGCACAGGGCCTTACGCATTCAATTGCGGCGCACCTGCATTTCGCTTCACGGAAGAACGTCTCCTCAACGATATTGGACCTCGCTTGCTCGCGATGGTAAGAAATATCGAAGCGGCGCTCGGGGGACTTGCAGCGCCGCACCAAAAAAAAACAGAACCAAAAAAAAATAAATCAGGAGGGAAAGTTGCTGGTATCGTTGAAGGGCTCGGATAGCCTTCGCTGCCGCGAAGGATGCCACACATGACACAGGCACAACTCGCAGAGCGAGCGCCCGTCACATCAAGCGCTCCGCTGCTGCAGGTCCGCGACGTCAGCGTTGTGTTCGGCGGCATCATCGCATTGAACGGAATCACGTTCGACATGCAGAAAGGCCATATCCTCGGCCTGATCGGACCGAACGGTGCCGGCAAGACCACGCTGTTCAACTGCCTCTCCCGGCTCTATCAGCCGAGCAAGGGCGACATCCTGATGGAAGGCCAGTCGATCCTGTCGCGGCCCGCCCACAAGATCTCAGAGATTGGCATCGGCCGCACCTTCCAGAACGTCGCGCTGTTTCCGAACCTCACGGTTCGGGACAATGTCCGCGTTGGCAAGCATGCCCGCACCAACAGCGACATCATCAGCGACAGCCTGAAGCTGCCATGGGTGCGCGCGGGCGAAGCGGCGATTAACAAGGACGTCAACGACATCCTCGGTTACCTCAACCTGCATGATGTCGCCGACACTGTTGTCAGTGGTCTGCCTTTCGGCACCCAGAAGCGCGTCGAGCTCGCACGCGCGCTCGCGGCGGAGCCGAAGATCCTGCTTCTCGACGAGCCTGCCGGTGGCCTCAATCACGAAGAGGTCTACATCCTCGGCGATTTGATCCGCCGCATCCGCGACGAACGCGACGTCACCGTGCTGCTCGTCGAACATCACATGGGCCTCGTGATGTCGATCGCCGATCACGTTGTCGCGCTGAACTTTGGCAAGAAACTCGCGGAAGGTACACCGTCTGCCGTCCAGAAGGACCCGGCTGTCATCAAGGCCTATCTGGGGGATAAAGATTCATGACCGCAATGCTCCACGTAAAGGACCTGCGTGCCTATTACGGACAGGTTCAGGCGCTGCACGGGCTCGAATTCGACCTCAAGGAAGGCAGCCTTACCACTCTCCTCGGAGCCAACGGCGCCGGCAAGACCACCACGTTACGGGCGATCTGCAACATGGTGCGCTCCACCGGCTCGATCGAGTTCGAGGGCAAGAAGCTCGACAACAAATCCACCGAGAGCATCGTGCGTCTCGGTATCGCCCATGTGCCGCAGGGCCGCGGGACCTTCACCACGATGACGGTGGAGGAGAATCTGCAGCTCGGCGCGATCAGCCGCAAGGATACCAAGGCGATCGATAGCGATATCGAGCGCATGTACGATCACTTCCCCGTGCTCAAGCAGCGCCACACCCAGCAGGCCGGCACGCTGTCCGGCGGCGAACAACAGATGCTAGCGGTCGCCCGCGCGCTGATGCTGCGTCCTCGCCTGATGTTGCTGGACGAGCCCTCCTTCGGCCTCGCGCCGCTGATCGTGCGGGATCTGTTCAAGATCCTCGGCAAGATCAATCGCGAGGACAAGGTCTCGATCCTGGTCGTCGAACAGAACGCACAGCTCGCGCTCGAACTCGCCGACAAGGCCTATGTGATCGAAACAGGACGCATCGTGATGTCAGGCACAGCCGACGAAATCGCGAACAACGAAGACGTCCGTAAATCCTATCTGGGATATTGAGGGGGAAAGCCATGGAGCTGTTTACCAATCAAGTCCTGGCTGGCATCGCCACCGGCGCGATCTATGCCTGTATGGCGCTCGCGGTGGTGATGATCTACCAGGCCATCGACCATCTGAACTTCGCGCAAGGCGAGATGGCGATGTTCTCGACCTTCGTCGCATGGCAACTGATGCAGTGGGGCACACCCTACTGGGTCGCCTTCGTGTTGGTGCTGATCTTCTCATTCATCGGCGGTGTCGTCATCGAGCGGGCTTTGTTCAAGCCGCTCGCTAAGGCTCCGGTGCTGACCCACGTGGCTGGCTTCATTGCACTGTTCGCCATCGTGAACAGCGTCGCCGGCCTGACCTGGGACTTCACCATCAAGCAGTTTCCCTCGCCATTCGGCTCGGCTCCGTTTCTCGGCAGCCAGCTGATCTCGACCCACCAGGCCGGCATGATCGGCGTCACACTGGTGCTGCTGATCCTGCTGTTCCTGTTCTTTCGTTACACCCGCGTGGGACTGGCGATGCGCGCCGCAGCCGTCATGCCTGAATCGGCACGTCTGGTCGGCATCAACACGTCGTGGATGATCGCACTCGGCTGGGGCATGGCTGCGGCGATCGGCTCGATCGCAGGCATGTTGATCGCGCCCGTGGTCTTCCTCGAGCCCAACATGATGGGCGGCGTGCTGATCTACGGCTTTGCGGCCGCAGTCGTGGGCGGCCTGTCGAGCCCGCTCGGCGCTGTGACCGGTGGCTTCCTGGTCGGCATCTTCGAGAACCTCGTCGGCACCTACATTCCGGGTGTCGGCAACGAACTCAAGCTGCCCATCGCGCTGGCGCTGATCATCACCGTGCTGGTCGTCAAACCCCACGGCCTGTTCGGCCGCACCATCGTCAAGCGAGTCTGATCATGAGCACCGTGCAAGAAGTCTCCTCTGCTCCGATGGTCGCTGCGGTCCCCAAGAAGGCGATGTCGCTCGGCCCTGCCGCGTCGCTGTTGCTGCTTGGCCTGCTGGTGGTCACGCCGTTCTTCGTAAAGAACTTTATCATCTTCCAGATGACGATGGTGCTGATCTATGCGATCGCGGTGCTGGCGCTGAACATCCTGACGGGTGCGAGCGGCCAGTTCTCGCTCGGCCAGAGCGCGTTCTACGCGCTTGGCGCCTATACGTCGGCGATCCTGATCGAGCATGCGGGCATGAACTACGCGCTCACACTGCCCTTCGCCGGCCTTGTCTGCTTCATCGCCGGCTTCCTGTTCGGTCTTCCGGCGCTGCGGCTGTCCGGCATCTATCTCGCGCTGGCGACCTTCGCCCTCGCAGTAGCGATGCCGCAACTGCTGAAGCTCGGCGTGTTCGAGCACTGGACCGGCGGCGTGCAGGGTCTCGTCGTGACCAAGCCGGACGCGCCGGAAATCTTCGCTTCCATGGGGCTGAAGGTGTCGCAGGACATGTGGCTGTACTTCTTCACCCTCGTCGTGACCATCGTCATCTACATGCTGTCGGTCAATCTGCTGAAATCGCGCTCCGGCCGCGCCATGATGTCGATCCGCGACAACGAAATCGCCGCATCGGCGATGGGTGTGGACGTGGCGCTCTATAAGACGCTTGCTTTCGGTGTTTCCGCCGGCATCACCGGTATCGCCGGCGGCCTAGGCGCCATCGCCGTGCAGTTCGTGGCGCCGGATGGCTACACCATCCAGCTCGCCATCGCGTTGTTCCTCGGCATGGTGGTCGGTGGTGTCGGCTGGCTTCCCGGTTCGCTCGCGGGCGCGCTGTTCATCGTATTCGTGCCGAACATCGCCGAGCACGTGTCGAAGGGCTTGTCAGGCGCCGTATTCGGCGTGATCCTGATCTTCATCATCTTCCTGTTGCCGAACGGCGCGCGCCAGCTCGCCTTTGGCGTGCAGTCCGTGTTCAGCAAAATGCGGCGTGGCTAACGCCACCATCTTTCTGCCACACACTGAGTGCCCCTCGCGACTGCGTCGCGAGGGGTTTTTCATTCGGGTGCTGACGTCAGCGCTCCCTCGCCCCGCGAGGATATCTGGATGCTGCTCCGCCTGTTGTCGCCCGCGTCGATCGCCGCACTGTCCGTTCTGCTCGCAGGTCCGGCTGCGGCACAAAAGCGATACGACGCCGGCGCGTCCGACACCGAGATCAAGATCGGCAATATCATGCCCTATAGCGGGCCGGCTTCCGCTTATGGCGTCGCAGGAATTATTGAGGCCGCCTATTTTCGCATGATCAACGATCAGGGCGGCATCAACGGGCGGCAGATCAATTTCATCAGCTATGACGACGCCTACAATCCCGCAAAGGCGGTCGAGCAGGCGCGCAAGCTGGTGGAAAGCGACGAGGTGCTCGTGGTGTTCAATCCTCTGGGAACGCCGTCGAATACCGCGATCCTGAAATACCTGAACATGAAGAAAGTGCCGCAACTGTTCGTCGGCGCCGGCGGCACTTCATTCGGCGATCACAAGGCCTATCCATGGACGATGGCCTGGCAGCCGCCCTATCAGAGCGAAGGGCGCATCTATGCCAAATATATCCTGACCGAGAAGCCGAACGCGAAGATCGCCGTGCTCTATCAGAACGACGATTTTGGCAAGGACGTGCTCAAGGGCTTCAAGGACGGTCTCGGCGACAAGTCGTTGATGATCGTCGCGACCGAAGCCTATGAGGTGACCGAGCCGACCATCGATAGCCGCATTATCAATCTAAAAGCATCGGGTGCCGACGTGTTCGTCAGCGTGACCACGCCGAAACCGGCTGTGCAGGCGATCCGCAAGGTCGCCGCGATGGATTGGAAGCCACTTTACATCCAGGGTTATGCCAGCGCATCGGTCGGTTCCGTGCTGAAGCCAGCGGGCCTCGACATCTCGCAAGGCATCGTGTCCGCGTATTACGCCAAGGACGGGTCGGATCCGCAATGGGACAACGACGAGGGCATGAAGCGTTTTACCGCCTTCCTCGCCAAATATGCACCCGACTACAGCCGCAACGACATCTCGGTGATCTATGGCTACGGCGTGGCACAGGCCATGGTGCAGGTCCTGAGGCAGGCCGGGGACGATCTCACCCGCGTGAATGTGATGAAGCAGGCGGAAAATCTGAAGGACTTCGTGCCAGACATCGTGCTTCCCGGCGTAAAACTCAACACGTCAGCAAACGATCACTACCCCATCGAACAGTTGCAGATGATGCGCTTCAACGGCGAGAAATGGGAACTGTTCGGCCCGGTCATCACAGGCGAGATCGAACGCTGAGATTTGCCGCCACACGGTATTCGCTCTGCCTAAGAAAGAAGCTCCGCGCGATCTCGTCGCGAGGGGCTTTTTGTTGCCGCACAAGCGCGAACGGTGTTCAATCCGATGGGAGCCACAAAGGCCCTGAAAGACAAACAGAATTCGGGAGTTAGAAATGCCGTCGATCCGTTCGCGCGCCATGGTGCTGTCCATCGCCGCGACCCTCAGCGTTGCCGCATCTGGCAACGCGCTCGCCCAGAAGAAATACGACACCGGCGCAACAGATACCGAGATCAAGATTGGCAATATCATGCCGTATAGCGGCCCTGCCTCGTCCTATGGACTGATCGGCAAGACCGAGGCAGCCTACTTCAAGATGGTCAACGACAATGGCGGCGTGAACGGTCGCAAGATCAACTTTATCAGCTATGACGACGCCTATTCGCCGCCGAAGGCTGTCGAGCAGGCACGCAAGCTTGTCGAGTCCGACGAAGCCCTGCTGATCTTCAACTCACTCGGCACGCCGTCGAACACTGCTTTTCAGAAATACATGAACGCCAAGAAGGTGCCGCAGCTGTTCGTCGCTACCGGCGCCAGCAAGTGGAACGATCCGAAGCACTTCCCCTGGACCATGGGCTGGCAGCCGAGCTACGCCGTCGAGGCGCAGATCTATGCCAAGTATCTGATGAAGGAAAAGCCGGACGCCAAGGTCGCGGTGATCTATCAGAACGACGATTTCGGCAAGGACTATCAGAAGGCCTTCAAGGAAGCATTGGGCGCCAAGGCGGCTACGATGCTCGTGACCGAGGAGAGCTATGAAATCTCCGAACCGACCATCGATTCCCATATAGTGAAGATCAAGTCCCTCAATCCTGACGTGGTCGTGCATTTCGTCACGCCGAAATTCGCCGCACAAGGTATCAAGAAAATCGGCGAACTCGGCTGGAAGCCGCTGCAGATCGTCACCAATGTCAGCGTCTCGGTCGGCGCGGTGATGCAACCGGCCGGCTTCGACAATGCGCAGGGCGTGCTCTCGGCCGACTACCGCAAGGACGGTGCCGATCCGCAGTGGAAAGACGATCCAGGCATGAAGAAATGGTCAGCCTTCATCGACAAATACATGCCGGGAGCCGACCGCACCGACAACAGCCTCGTCTTCGGCTACGGCGCTGCGCAAACCATGGTGAAGGTGCTGGAAATGGCCGGCGATAACCTCACCCGTGAGAACGTTATGAAACAGGCAGCAAGCCTGAAGGACTTTGCACCGGACACGCTGCTGCCCGGCATCACCATCACCACCTCGGCCACCGACTATGCCCCGATCTCCCAGCTCCGCATGATGCGCTTCAAGGGCGAGAAGTGGGAACTGTACGGCGACATCATCAATGCCGACGTAACCGCACCAGATTAGTTTCTGGCACGCCTTGCAACATCGAATACGGGGAACCCCTGCGATTTTGTCGCAGGGGCTTTTTCTTGTGACCTTGCATCAAGAGGCATTCAATATGTCGCAGGAGCCGCAGAGCTCCGCAAAGAACCTGGGACGAAACGACCACGGAGACGATGAATGCTCGCACGATCCATGCGGCTGGGTGCCATCCCTGCTGCGCTCGCCTTGATGCTGGCCACGACCGGCGCATTCGCGCAGAAAAAATACGACACCGGCGCCACCGATACCGAGATCAAGATCGGCAACATCATTCCCTATAGCGGCCCCGCCTCCGCCTATGGGCTGATCGGCAAGACCGAGGCTGCCTATTTCAACATGGTCAACGCCAATGGCGGCATCAATGGACGCAAGATCAATTTCATCAGCTATGACGACGCCTACTCGCCACCAAAGGCCGTCGAGCAGGTTCGCAAGCTGGTCGAATCGGACGAGGTGCTCGTCGTCTTCAATCCGCTTGGTACCCCATCCAATACTGCGATTCAAAAATACCTGAACGCCAAGAAGGTGCCGCAACTGTTCGTCGCGACGGGTGCAACGAAGTGGAATGATCCGAAGAACTTTCCCTGGACTATCGGCTGGCAGCCCTCTTATCAAAGCGAAGCGCAGATCTATGCGAAGTATTTGCTTAAGGAAAAGCCGAACGCCAAGATTGGCATCCTCTACCAGAACGATGACTTCGGTAAAGACTATCTGAAGGGCTTCAAGGACGGCCTCGGTGCCAAGGCCGCATCGATGATCATCATTGAGGACAGTTATGAGATCGCGGAACCGACAATCGACACCCATGTGGTGAAGCTGAAAGCGGCCAATCCCGACGTATTGATGATCTTCACCACACCAAAGTTTGCAGCGCAGACCATCAAAAAGACCGCCGAACTCGGCTGGAAGCCTCTGCAGATTCTCGCCAATGTCAGCATCTCGGTCGGCGCGGTGATGCAGCCGGCGGGTTTCGAAAACGCGCAGGGCGTGTTGTCGGCATCCTACAGCAAGGACGGCACTGATCCGCAATGGAAGGATGATCCGGGTATCAAGAAGTGGAGCGCTTTCCTCGACAAATACATGCCGGACGCCAACAGGGCGGACTCCAGCACGATCTACGGCTACGGTGCGGCACAGACCTTGGTGAAGGTGCTGGAAATGTGCGGCGACGACCTCACCCGGGCTAATGTGATGAAGCAGGCTGCGAGCTTGAAAGACTTCGAGGTCGATACGCTGCTGCCCGGTATCAAGATCAACACCTCGCCTACCGATTTTGCGCCGATCTCGCAGCTGCAGATGCAGCGTTTCAAGGGCAACGCCTGGGAGCGCTTTGGCGAGGTGTTCAGCGGGGATGTCGCCGCCACACAGTAAGCCGCCGCAGCAGATACCATCAGCACGAGCCAGATAACGCCTCCGTGACGCCGACACGGAGGCTTTTTCTTGCTGCCCGATTTACTCGGGTGTTGAATGCGACCAGGAACCGCAGAGTTCCGTGCCGGCACACGGCAAGACACGTCATCAGGGAGACCCGAAATGCCCGTCATGTATCCGCGTTTGGCCGCGCGTCCGGCTGCCTTCTCGCTAGCTGTGGCGCTACTTGCTGCCAGCGTTTCCGCTGCGACCGCCCAGAAGAAATACGATACCGGCGCCACCGACACCGAAATCAAGATCGGCAATGTCGAAGCCTATAGCGGCCCCGCCTCGGCCTATGGCGTCATCGGCAAGACCGAGGAGGCCTATTTCAAGATGATCAACGATCAGGGCGGCATCAATGGTCGCAAGATCAATTGGATCAGCTACGACGACGCCTATTCGCCGCCCAAGACAGTCGAACAGACCCGCAAGCTGATCGAGAGCGACGAGGTGCTTCTGGTGTTCAACGCGCTTGGGACGCCGACGCAGACGGCGGTACAGAAGTATCAAAATAGCAAAAAGGTGCCTCAACTCTTCGTCGCCACCGGCGCCAGCAAATGGAACGATCCGAAGAACTTCCCGTGGACCATGGGCTTCCAGCCGAGCTACCGGGCCGAGGCGCGGATCTTTGCCAAATACATCCTGAAGAACAAACCGGACGGCAAGGTCGCCGTGTTCTATGCCAATGACGACTTCGGTAAGGACTATCTTACCGGCCTCAAGGATGTATTCGGCGACAAGGCGTCGAAGATGATCATCATCGAGGAAAGTTACGAGACATCCGAACCCTCCATCGACAACCACATTGTCAAGATGAAGGACGCCGGCGCGGATGTGCTCGTCAACATCTCGACGCCGAAATTCGCGGCGCAGGCAATCAAGAAGAGCGCCGAACTCGGCTGGAAGCCCATGCATCTGATGACCGACGTCAGCATCTCCATCGGCGCTGTCATGAAGCCCGCCGGGCTCGAAGCCTCCGAAGGCGTGTTATCGGCCGGTTATTTGAAGGACGCGTCCGACCCGCAATGGAAAGACGATGCCGGCATGAAGAAGTTCATGGCCTTTGTGGACAAATATATGCCGGGTGCCAATGTCGCCGACAGCAATTTGCCCTACGGCTATGCCGCCGCGCAGACCATGGTGCAGGTACTGAAGCAATGCGGCGACGATCTCACCCGCGAGAACGTCATGAAGCAGGCCGCAAGCCTCAAGGACTTCGCGCCCGATACGTTACTCCCCGGCATCAAAATCAACACGTCGGCCACGGACTTCGCCCCGATCGAACAGTCCAAGATGATGCGCTTCAAGAACGGTCAGTGGGAATTCTTCGGCGATGTCATCGGCGCCGAAATCGGCGGCTGACGCTTCATTCCATTTGACGGAAAACGAAGGGCTTGCGACCGAAATCTCGCGAGCCCTTCTGCGTTTCTGGACGCTTTCCGTTTGAGCCACTGTGCATTCGCGGTATGACCATATCGCAAGCGCGAAGGATCGCGCTGCGCAAGAACAAGATCTCGCCTTGCAAGCAAGGGAAGGAATTTCAATGTCTGCCACGACCGCGCGGCTGGTTACGCTTTCGGCCGCCGCCATGCTGTTCGCCGCCTCCGCCAGTCCGTCGCTGGCGCAGAAAAAATACGACACCGGCGCCAGCGACACCGAAATCAAGCTTGGCAATATCGTGCCGTATAGCGGACCGGCTTCCGCCTATGGCGCCGTCGGCAAGGCGCAGGCCGCGTATTTCAAGATGATCAACGACCAGGGCGGCATCAACGGCCGCAAGATCAATTACATCTCCTACGACGACGCCTATTCGCCGCCGAAGGCCGTCGAGCAAACCCGTAAGCTGGTCGAGTCCGATGAGGTGCTGTTGATCTTCTCGGCGCTCGGCACGCCGTCCAACACCGCGATCCAAAAATATCTCAATGCCAAGAAGGTGCCGCAGCTGTTCCTCGCCACCGGCGCCACCAAGTGGAACGATCCGAAGAACTTCCCGTGGACCATGGGCTACCTGCCGAGCTACCAGAGCGAAGGTCGCATCTATGCGCAGTATCTTCTCAAGGAGAAGCCGGGCGCGAAAGTCGGCGTGCTCTATCAGAACGACGACTTCGGCAAGGACTACCTGAAGGGCCTGAAGGACGGTTTCGGCGACAAGGCCTCAGCGGTCGTGATCGAGGACAGCTATGAGTTGACCGAACCGACGGTCGATTCGCATATCGTGAAGATCAAGGCGGCCAGTCCGGATGTGGTCGTCATCTTCGCGACGCCGAAATTCGCAGCGCAGACCATCAAGAAGATCGCCGAACTCGGCTGGAAGCCGACCATGATCGTCCCCGGCGTCAGCGTCTCGGTGGGCCAGGTGCTGAGGCCAGCCGGCTTCGAGAATGCGCAGGGCCTCATCTCGGCGCACTACGCCAAGGACGCCACCGACCCGCAATGGAAGGACGATCCCGGCATGAAGGCGTATAAGGAATTCCTCGCCAAATACGTGCCAGATGGCAATCCGGCCGATTCCTCGCTGATGACCGGCTACAACATCGCCGAAACCATGGCGGTCCTGCTCAAGCAGTGCGGCGACGACCTCACCCGCGCCAATGTGATGAAACAGGCGGCCAACCTGAAGGACGTCCAGCAGTCGACATTGCTGCCCGGCGTCAAGGTTAATACATCGCCGACCGATTTCGCGCCCATCGACCAGATGCAGATGATGAGGTTCGAGGGAGAGGCCTGGAAGCTATTCGGAGAGGTGATGAAGGGCGAGGTCGGGACGAACTGAGGTTCGTTCTGTCCCTCTCCCGCTTGCGGGAGAGGGAAGCGCTTGCCGCCTCCCTCATTGCCCGGCATAACCCCTGCCATGATCGACAAACGCCCCCTGCTCCGCGCCATTTTCGATGCCGCTGTCGCTGCAGCGCATCCTGACGTCATTCTCGGTTCCCACCTGCCCGCGCCACCGAAAGGCCGCATCATCTGCCTCGCCGCCGGCAAGGGCGCGGCCGCCATGGCCGCCGCGGCGGAGAAACACTATCTCGACGATCTCAAGCTCGACCCGGAGCGCCTGACCGGTATCGCCACCACGCGCCACGGTCATGGCGTGCCGACTCGCCGTATCCGCGTGGTCGAAGCCGGTCACCCCGTCCCCGATGAAGCCGGCCTCAAGGGGGCTGAAGATACGCTGGCCCTGGCCGCCACTGCGACCGTCGACGATCTGCTGCTGGTGCTGATCACCGGCGGCGGCTCGGCGAACTGGATCGCCCCTGTCGCCGGCATCACTTTCCAGCAGAAGCAACAGGTGACGCGTGCGCTGCTGCGCTCCGGAGCGGTGATCGGCGAGATCAACACCGTCCGCAAACACCTGTCGCGCATCAAGGGCGGGCGCCTCGCCCGTGCCGGGCAGAAGGCCGAGATCCTCTCGCTCGCGATCTCCGACGTGCCGCATGACGATCCCGCTGTGATTGCCTCCGGCCCTACCGTACCGGATACGACGACGCTGGCCGACGCTCGCGCGATCATCGCCAAATACAGGCTGGCGGTAGACGACGCCGTGCGCGCCGCTCTGGACAATCCCGACAACGAAAGCGTGAAGCCAAATGACCGGGCCTTCGCCCGCGCGGCCTTCAAGCTGATCGCCCGGCCGAAAGAATCGCTCGATGCCGCGATCAAAGTGGCGCGCGATGCCGGCTATGAAATCATCGATCTCGGCGCCGATCTCGAGGGTGAAGCCCGCGAGGTCGCGGCCGAGCACGCGAGGATGGCGCTGAAGGCAAAGGCCGAAGGCCGAAGGCTCGCAATCCTGTCCGGCGGCGAACTCACCGTCACGGTCACCGGCAATGGCCGTGGCGGCCCCAATCAGGAATACGCGTTGGCCCTGGTGGAGGCCTTCAAGGACACATCAGGCATCGTGGCATTGGCTGGCGATACCGACGGCGCTGACGGCGGTGCCGGCAGCGCAAGCGATCCGGCCGGCGCGCTGCTCGATGCAAGGACGTTCGAGGCCATGCGGGTGCAAAACCTGGATCCGATCGCATCACTGAAGAACAACGATGCCACGACATTTTTCACGGCCACGGGCGATCTGCTGCAGACCGGGCCGACGCTGACGAATGTGAATGATGTTCGGGTGATTTTGGTGGGGTGAATCTCCCCCTCGTTATTCCGAAGACGAATCGACGCCGCTGGCGGCGAGCACCCCGGAACGACGAAATACAGACTAAAACTCGTGCGCGATCTTCGCCATCATCCCGAGCAGCGCTTTGTGCTCTCCGGGCCCCAACAGTTCGATCAGACGCGCTTCATGCCGCGTCGCCACCAGCTTCTTGGCGCGCGCCAGCGTAGCGCGGCCCTTGTCCGTCAGCATCAGCACATGGGAGCGCCGATCGCTCGGCGAGCGCATGCGCGTCAGCAAATCGCGGCTCTCCAGCCCATCAAGCATCGACACAAAATTCGGACGTAGAATACCCAGCGTGTTGGCGATCTCGGTCTGATTGCGGCCGGGGTTCTTGTCCAGCAGCAGCAGCACCGAAAATTGCGCCGGCGAAAGCTGCAGCGGCGCCATGGTGCGGTGGAAATCGTCGAACACCTTCAACTGCGCGCGCTTGATCACATAACCCAGCAACTCGCTGAGTTCCCCCATCTGCAGCGCGGGGCTCTCCTCATCGAAGCCGACCGGCTCGACAACCTTGGCAGATTGCTGAAGGGGGTTTTTCGACGTCGTCATTGCTCGCCTTCCGCGAATCCCGGTGGTTTGATGTCACACCCGGTCGAGTTGCGGCTGGGCTTGAGTTATGCTCAATAATCGTTATCAAATATACTCAATCTGAGAGCGGGTTCAACCGCCATTGTTGATTGTCCTGCCCCTGTGGTATCCGCCGCGGCAGGCAATATGGGGGAGCGTTCTGCCTTGAATACGACGATCTTGCTGTTCCTGCTTCAGGACGGCATCACCAATGGCGCGGTCTATGCGCTGCTGGGACTGGCGCTGGTGCTGGTCTTCGCAGTGACACGCGTGATCCTGATCCCCCAGGGCGAGTTCATCACCTTCGGTGCGCTGACCTATGCCAGCCTCTCGGCCGGACAGATGCCGGGGACCATCAAGCTCGCGGTGGCGATGGGCGTCGTGGCCTTCGCCTTCGACCTGTTCACTTTCCGCAAGGCCCTGCGCGCCACGCGCGTGCTGCGCTCGCTGGCGGTGAACATCGTATTTCCGCTCGCTATCTGGGGCGTGATGCTGGCACTCGCCGGCAAGCCTTCCAACATCGCCGTCAACATCGCGCTGTCGCTGCTGATCGTCGCCGCTATCGGTCTCTATCTCTACCGCATCGCCTATCAGCCGATCGCCCACACCTCGGTGCTCGTGCTGCTGATCGCCTCTGTGGGCTGCCACCTGGCGCTGCAGGGGTTTGGCCTCGTCTTTTTCGGCGCAGAAGGTCAGCGCGGGCCGGCTCTTTCCACCGATGCCATCACCATCGGCACGCTGCGTTTCACCGGTCAGAGCATCGCAGTCTATGCCATCACCGCCGCGCTGATCGTCGGCCTGTGGCTGTTCTTCGGCTACACGCTCTACGGCAAGGCGTTGCGCGCCACTGCGGTGAACCGGCTCGGCGCCCGCCTGTCAGGCATTCGCACCACGCTGTCCGGTCAGCTCGCCTTCCTGCTCGCCTCGATCATCGGCGCCATTTCCGGCATCCTGATCGTACCGATCACCACACTCTATTACGACACCGGCTTCCTGATCGGCCTGAAGGGCTTCGTCGCCGCGATCATCGGAGGTCTCGTCAGCTATCCCCTCACCGCCGCCGCTGCGATCCTGGTCGGGTGCGTCGAGGCGTTTTCCTCATTCTATGCCAGTAATTTCAAGGAGGTCATCGTCTTCACGCTGATCCTCCCTGTGCTGATCCTTCGCTCGCTTGCCGCACCTGCGGTCGAAGAAGAGAAGGATTAAGCGCCATGCAATCGCGTCTCCTTCCCATTCTCGCCTTCGCTGCTCTGATGGCCGCGATCCCGTTCGTACCGGGTGTCCCGCCCTTCTGGATCGTGCTGCTCGACAATATCGGCCTCGCCTCGCTGGTCGCCATGGGCCTCGTGCTGCTCACCGGCGTCGGCGGCCTCACCTCCTTCGGCCAGGCGGCATTCTGCGGCTTCGGCGCTTACACCACGGCCGTCCTCACAACCGCCTATGGCGTGTCGCCCTGGCTCACACTGCCGCTGTCGCTGCTGGTCGCCGGTTTCGCGGCGGTTCTGCTCGGCATCATCACCATGCGCCTGTCGGGCCACTATCTGCCGCTCGGCACCATCGCCTGGGGCATTAGCCTGTACTACCTGTTCAGCAAGCTGGAATTTCTCGGCCGCAATGACGGCATCTCCGGCATCCCGCCGCTATCCATCGGCACCTGGAAGATGCTCGATCCCGACACGATCTATTTCCCGATCTGGATCGCGGTCATCCTTTGCGCGATCCTCTCGATGAACCTGCTCGACTCCCGTACCGGCCGCGCTATCCGCGCGCTGCGTCGTGGCCATGTCGCCGCAGAAGCCTTCGGCGTGCAGACCCCACGCGCCAAGTTGCTGGTTTTCGTCTATGCTGCGGTACTGGCCGGCCTGTCTGGATGGCTCTATGCGCATTTCCAGCGTGCCGCCAACCCAACCCCATTCGGCGTCCACCTCGGCATCGAATATCTGTTCATCGCCGTGGTCGGCGGCGCCGGCTATGTCTGGGGCGGGGTGCTCGGCGCGGCCGTGGTGATCATCCTCAAAGAAGCGTTGCAGAGCTATCTGCCGATCTTGTTCGGCGGAAGCGGACAACTCGAAGCCATCGTCTTCGGCATCCTGCTGGTAGCGTTGCTGCAGCTCGCCCCCACCGGCATGTGGCCATGGGTGATATCGCTGTTGCCCGCGAAGAACAGCCGCCGACGCCCGGCTCCGGCCGAGGCCCTGCCCGGTCGCGCCGAAAGCCCGCCGGCCGATGGCGTGCTGTTGCTGGTGGAGAAGGCACGCAAGCAGTTCGGCGGGGTGGTCGCCGTCAATGACGTGTCGTTCCAGGTGAAGTCCCGCGAGATCGTCGCCCTGATCGGCCCCAACGGCGCCGGCAAGAGCACGACCTTCAATCTCATCACCGGCGTGCTGCCGGCGACGGCGGGCAAGGTCACCGTACGCGGCGAGAGCGTTTCCGGCGCACCTCCTCAGGAAGTGGTGAAACTCGGGGTCGCCCGCACCTTCCAGCATGTGAAGCTGGTGCCCGACATGACGGTGCTGGAAAACGTCGCCCTTGGCGCGCATCTGCGCGGAAGCTCGGGCGCCATCGCCAGCATGCTCCGCCTCGACCGCGCCGATGAAGCAAAGCTCCTGGCGGAAGCCGCCAGGCAGATCGAGCGCGTCGGCCTTGGCGACCAGATGAACCAGCTCGCGGGCTCCCTCTCGCTCGGCCAGCAGCGCATTGTCGAGATCGCGCGCGCACTCTGCGTCGATCCGATGCTGCTGCTGCTCGACGAGCCTGCCGCCGGTCTGCGCCACATGGAGAAGCAACAACTCGCCGCTCTCCTTCGCCAGCTCCGCGAAGGCGGCATGTCCGTGCTCCTGGTCGAGCACGACATGGGCTTCGTGATGAATCTCGCCGACCGCATCGTCGTGCTCGATTTCGGCACCAAGATCGCGGAAGGCACGCCCGCCGAGATCAAAACCAATCCCGACGTGATCAAGGCCTATCTCGGAGCCGTCGCATGAGCGCGCTGCTGACTGTTACCGACGCGCATGTATCCTACGGGAAGGTCGAGGCCGTGCGCGCCGTCAATCTCGAAGTCCGCGATGGCGAGATCGTCACCATCATTGGCGCCAATGGCGCCGGCAAGACGACGCTGCTGAACGCCACTATGGGCATCCTGCCGCTGAAAGGCGGCGTACGGTTTGCCGGCAAGGAGATTTCCAAGCTCGACATCGAGGATCGCGTTGCCGCCGGCCTCAGCCTTGTACCCGAGCATCGCGAACTCTTCGCCACGATGAATGTCGAGGACAACCTTCTTCTCGGCGCCTTCCGCATCGATAAGACCACCGCTGCACGTTCCTTCGAGCGCGTCTACACCCTGTTCCCGCGCCTGAAGGAGCGCCGCAAGCAACTCGCCGGCACACTCTCCGGCGGCGAGCAGCAGATGCTGGCCATGGGCCGTGCGCTGATGGGCGCACCGAAGCTGCTGATGCTGGACGAACCCAGCCTCGGTCTCGCGCCGATCATCGTCGCCGATATTTTCCGCATCGTCGGCGAGCTCAAAGCCGCCGGCGTTGCCGTGCTGCTGGTCGAACAGAATGCGCAGGCCGCATTGAAGATTGCGGACCGTGCCTATGTCATGGAGCTCGGCGAATTCGTGCTCGACGGCAATGCCAGCGAGATCGCCAGCAACCAGCGCGTGGTGGCGAGCTATCTCGGCTTCCAGCATGGCGCGAGCGCGATTTAATACGTGCTCCGCTCTCTCCACTTGCACCAACAGAAAAGCCGGCGACCTCACGATCGCCGGCTTTCGTTTCTCGCATGGTCCCAGCTTACTTCGCCGGAACGTATTTCCCGTCCTTCACCGTCAGCAGGATGCGCGAGCGGTCGTCGACGCCGTTGCGGTCCTTTTCGGTGTAGTTGTAGACGCCCTGGCTCGCCGGGATCTCGCGCTCGGTGAGCAGCGCCTGGCGGATAGCGTCGCGAAATTCCGGCGTGCCGGGCTTCGCGGTCTTCAGCGCCACAGGCACGACGCGCTTCAGCACTTCGAACACGTCGTAGGAGTGGCCGGCGAACTGGCTGCGGCTGTTGGCGCCGTACTTCGCTTCATAAGCGGTGTTGAGTTCGAGACCCGGCTTTTTGGTCAGCGCCGAATCCGGCTGACCTTCCGGGTTCATCACCGGGCCGGCGGCCATCAGCACGCCTTCGGCCGATTTGCCGGCGATCCGGATGAAGTCACTCGAGGCCGCGCCGTGAGTCTGATAGATCAGGCCCTTGTAGCCGCGGTCGCGCAATTCCGACTGCGGCATGCCCGCGCCGGTTCCGGCGGCGCCGATCAGGATCGCATCCGGATTACTGGCGATCAGCTTCAGGGCCTGGCCGGTGATCGAGGTGTCCGGGCGAGCGAAACGCTCGTCGGTGACGATCTTCATGCCCATCGGACCGGTCTGGTTCTTCAGGTCGTTGAACCACAGGTCGCCATAGCTATCGGAATAGCCGATATAACCGATGGTCTTCACGCCATTGGCCTTCATGTGATCGTACATGATCTTGCCGACGATCTCGACCGGCTGCGGCATGTCCACCGACCACTTTTCACGCGCCGGCGTGAACGGCATCGGCGACAGGCTGAAATGCGGCACACCGACTTCGTTGGCGACCGCCGAAATGGCGATGGATGGCGGCACGATGGACGAGCCGATGATGATATCGGCCTTGGATTCCGAGACGAAACGACGGGCATTGGTGGTCGCGGCGGTCGGATCGCCGCCGTCGTCGAGCACAATCAGCTTCAACGGCACGCCGCCGATCTCCTTCGGCACGAAGTCCAGCGCATTGCGCGCGGGCACGCCGAGCGCCGCAGCCGGGCCGGTGGTCGACAGGCTGACGCCGATGGTGATTTCAGGGCTCTGGGCTTCCGCCGGGGAAGCAACCGCCAGCGCGGCGGCAACGGCCGCGATCGCCAGATGAAGCTTGGACATTTTGGGACTTTCTTGGATGGAAGGGAACGCAGCGGCGGCGGCCGATCACCGGCCGACGGCATGCGGATGGCGATTTGCGCGGCGGCGCGCGCACGGCAAAAAGCCGACCTTCGGGTGAAGGCCGGCTTTGGTTAGCCAATATCGCGGAGGATGGAAAGCGGCTTGCGCCGCGCCCTGTCACCCGAAGGTATTACTGTGCGAGGACGTACTTCCCATCCTTGACCGTGAGCAGGATGCGGGAGCGGTCGTCGAGGCCGTAGCGATCCTTCTCCGTGAAGTTGTAGACCCCCTGGCTCGCCGCGATCTCACGCTCGGAGAGCAGCGCCTGACGGACTGCCTCGCGGAATTCCGGCGTCCCCGGCTTCGCAGTCTTCAGCGCCGTCGGGATCACCCGCTTGAGTATCTCGAAGGCGTCATAAGAGTGACCGGCGAACTGGCTGCGGCTGTTGGGGCCATATTTGGTCTCATAGGCCGTGTTGAGCGCCAGGCCCGGCTTCTTGGTCAGCGCCGAGTCCGGCTGGCCTTCCGGATACATCACCGGTCCCGAAGCCATCAGCACGCCTTCCGCAGCCTTGCCGGCGATACGGATGAAGTCCATCGAGGCGGCGCCGTGGGTCTGGTAGATCAGGCCCTTGTAGCCCTTGTCGCGCAGTTCGGTCTGCGGCAGCGCGGCGGCGGTGCCGGAGGCACCGACCAGGATCGCGTCAGGATTGGCGGCGATCAGTTTCAGCACCTGGCCGGTAACCGACGTATCCGGACGGGCAAAACGCTCCTCCGCAACGATATTGATGCCCATCGGCACCGCCTGGGTCTTGAGGTCGTTGAACCACAGGTCGCCATAGCTGTCGGAATAGCCGATATAGCCGATGGTCTTGATGCCCTTCGCCTTCATGTGGTCGTACATCACCTTGCCGACGATCGGCACCGGCTGCGGCATGACCACCGACCACTTGGCGCGTTCCGGCGTGACTGGCAGCGGCGACAGAGCGAAATGCGGGATACCAGCTTCGTTGGCCACATTGGACACCGCGATGCTGGTCGGCGTCACCGCCGAGCCCATGATCACGTCAGCCTTGGACTCGGTCACGAAACGGCGGGCATTGGTGGTGGCAGCGGTCGGGTCGCCGCCATCGTCGAGCACGATCAGCTTCAGCGGCACGCCGCCGATTTCCTTTGGCACGAATTCCAGCGCGTTACGTTCCGGAATACCCAATGCTGCCGCTGGCCCGGTCGTGCTGGTGGTGATCCCGATGGTGACTTCTGCCGTCTGCGCGCATGCAGGTCCGGCGATAGCCAGCGAGGCGGCAACGGCCGCAATCGCCAAGTGATACTTGATCATTGCTCTCTCCCTCTGGGTTATTTTTTTCTCGTGTCAGCTAAATCAAAGTTTGGCCGATCATTCAGCCCCTTCTTTAGGTCAGTGGGCCGGCACCGGTAAAGACCCGGCCCAATGGCGCTTCGCCGCAGCCTTAACGCGGCGCCATCCGCAACGAGGCGTCGAGCCGGACCACCTCGCCGTTCAGATACGGATTGTCGATCATGTGCAGCGCCAAAGACGCGAACTCCTCGGCGTGGCCGAGCCGGCGCGGAAACGGGATCGCGGCGGCGAGACTATCCTGAGCTTCCTGCGGAAGGCCAGCCAACAGCGGCGTCATGAACAGGCCGGGCGCGATGGTCAGCACGCGAATGCCGAACTGGGCCATCTCGCGGGCGATAGGAAGCGTCATGCCGACGATACCGCCCTTGGAGGCAGAATAGGCGGATTGCCCGATCTGTCCGTCATAGGCCGCGACAGACGCGGTGGAAATCACCACGCCGCGCTCGCCATCTTCGAGCGGCTCAAGTTTGGACATCGGGTCGGTCGCCAGCCGGATCATGTTGAATGAGCCGATCAGGTTGACCCGGATCACCTTGTCGAAATCGCCCAGCCCCATCGGGCCATCGCGACCGATCACGCGCTTGGCGACGCCGATGCCTGCGCAGTTCACCAGCACGCGCGCGGGACCATGCGCCTTGGCGGCTGCAGCAATGGCAGCTTCACCGGAAGCAGCATCCGAGACATCGCAGGAGATGGCAACGCCGCCGATCTCCCGGGCGACGGTTTCAGCGAGTTTGGTGTTGAGATCAAGCAATGCGACCTTGGCGCCCTGTGCCGCGAGTTTTCGCGCGGTGGCGGCGCCGAGGCCGGACGCACCACCGGTGACGATGGCGGCCTGGTTCTTGAGCTGCATGGTGTCCTCCCTTTTTCGATTTCTAGGTCGCCACTCCGGGGCACATGACGGCGGCATGTGAACCCGGAGCTCCGAAGTGTTCAGCCTCTCGGGACCCCGGAGGCGCTGCCCGCGCCCCGGAATGACAGTGAGTGGTCAGATCGCAATCACCTTTGCGGCCTCCGGCCTCGTGTAAATATCGTCGATCAACGTCGCCCGATGCTCCAGCACCGCGCGCTGGTTCAGCGACCCCTTGTCCGTCACCTCTCCTTTATCGATGGACAGCGGGGTATCCAGCAGCACGGCCTTGGCGATGCGGGTCGACGATCCGGTGGCCCCGGACACAAAATCGGCGAGCCGCTTGCGAAAGGCATCGCGGACCATAGGATCATGCGCTGCCGCGACAAGGTCGCCGGGCGGCAGATCGGGATTGATGACTCGGCAGCCGTCGAGATCGAGGATCACCAGCGCTGCGAGTTCATCGCGATTGATGCCGGCGACAACGACATCCCGCACCAGCGGCGCGCAGGTGCCGACAAAGCGCGCGCGGAGCGGGCCGACGCTGACCCAGGTGCCGCTGGCCAGCTTGAAATCCTCGGAAATGCGGCCATCGAAATCGAAGCCCGCCGAAAAATCTGCGGGATCGACGGCCTTCAGCGCATCTCCGAAAATATAATACCCTTCCTCGTCGAACGCTTTCGCCGTGAGATCGGGCTGGCGCCAGTACCCGGGCGTGACGTTCGGGCCTTTGGCGCGCACTTCCATCTTGCCATTGTTCGGCACCAGCTTGGCGTCATTGCCCGATACGGGAAGGCCGACATGGCCGGACCGGCTGGTGAGCGGCGTCACGCACATGAAAAACGGCGATGTCTCGGTGGCACCCAGGCCGGTGAGCATCGGCACCCGCTTGCCCGTGGCCTGCACGGAGAGTTCGTCGAGACTGTTCCAGACGTAGCTGGAAAGCGCCGCTCCCGAGAAGAACATCGCATGCAGGCGCGAGAAAAACTTTTCACGCAGCTGCGCATCTTCGCGCAGGTAAGGCAACAGCGACTCGTAGCCTTTGGGGACGTTGAAATAGACCGTCGGCGAGATTTCACGGAGATTCCGGATCGTCTCGGCGATGCCGGCCGGCGTCGGCTTGCCCTCATCGAGATACATCGAACCGCCATTGAACAGCGTCAGCCCGATATTGTGATTGCCGCCGAAGGTGTGATTCCATGGCAGCCAGTCGATGATGACCGGCGGCTCATCCTTCAGGAACGCCAGCGTATCGCGCAGCATGATCTGGTTCGCGCACATCATGCGCTGGGTGTTGATCACCGCTTTCGGATTGCCGGTTGAGCCCGACGTGAGCAGAAATTTCGCAATCGTATCGGGGCCGATCGCCTGATTGGCCGCATCGAGACCGGCCGCTTCCGGCGTCGCAAGCAACCCCGACAACGTCGTTACGCGGCGATCTGCGAGCGTTCCTCTGGAGACGACGACCTCGACATCGGCGGGCACATTGAGACGGATTGCGTCGGCGAAGGCCTCGCCGTCGTCGACGAAGACAAGACCGGGCGTCAACAGCTTCATCAGATAGTTGAGCTTGCCGTAATCTTTCGACACCAGCGAATAGGCCGGTGACACCGGCGCAAAGGGAATGCCCGCATAGAGCGCACCGAAGGTTATCAACGCATGATCGACGGAATTACCCGACAGAATGACGATCGGCCGTTCGGGCGACAGGTTGCGGGCCAGCAAAGCTGACGCGATACGACGTGCCGCATCGAGCATCTGCGCATAGGTGACCTCGCGCCAGCCGTCATCACCGCGACGCTCGGCCATGAAAACGCGATCCGGCGTCTCCTTCGCCCAATGATGCAGATAATCGGTGACCCGTACGGGATAATCGCCGATGGCATTGACCGGGCGCAGATAGATGGTGCCGTCGTCACGGCGCTCCACGCTGATCGCGGGATCGCTGTAGGAAATCGGCCGCAGCGGATGCTTGGTCGCGCCTCCTGCCCGGTCGCTCGTCTTTGCCGCTGCAGACATGGTTGTCCCGTCCTCTGTATCTTTCCGTCCCATGTTTTTGTTCTTGTCGTCTTGCTGTCGCGACGGTCAGCCGGATTTCACCTTGCCGGCCTTTTTCTCCAGAAAATCCCGGATGCGGTTCTTCGCCTCCTGGTCGCTCTGCGCCACCGAGGCCATCAGCGATTCCAGCATCAGGCCGGTCTGCGGGCTCGCCTCTGCGATCAGCGGCAGCGCCTGCAGCACCGCGAAATTCGTCAGCGGCGCATTCTGCGCAACGCGTTCGGCGAGTTCGATCGCCTTGGCGAGCGCGCCATCCGCCTCGGTGAGATATTGCGCGAAGCCGAGCGTCACACCCTCTTCCGCCTTGTAGACGCGGCCGGTGAGCATCATGTCCGCCATCCGGTGCACGCCGATCAGGCGCGGCAACCGCATCGAGGCGCCGCCGCCGACGAAGATGCCGCGGCTGCCCTCGGGCAGCGCGTAATAGACGCTGGTATCGGCGACGCGGATATGCGCCGAGCAGGCAAGTTCGAGCCCGCCGCCGATCACCGCGCCTTGGAGCGCGGCCATGACGGGGACACGGGCGTGCTGGACCAGATCGAACACCCGATGCCACATGCGTGAATGGTACAGCCCGGCGGTGGCGTCGCGCTCCTGCAATTCGGACAGATCAAGGCCAGCGGAAAAGTGTTCGCCGACGCCATGGATGACAACTGCGCCGATATCGTCCGGCAGCGCCAAAAACGTTTGCTCGATCTCCAGGATGATCGCGTCATTGAGCGCATTGCGCTTGGTCGGGCGATTGAGGCCCACAAGCAGCACCCGGCCACGGGTTTCGATCTGGAGCAAGGAAGCAGCTTGGGTCATCGGCACCGAATAAGTCTCTGGAAGAATAATTATATATTATAACGGATTGGGCGCGAGTCAATCCGCCATCTTCTTGCACGGGTCTCCCACTGTCATTGCGAGGAGCGCAGCGACGAAGCAATCCAGTCCTTCTTGGCGCCATCTGGATTGCTTTGCCCAAACAAATTGGCGCTGCCAATTCGTTTGGGCTCGCAATGACGCTACCGGATCGCCACCGGATTGATCATGCTCTGCACGCCGCCTTTGAAACGCGGCTGGCCGAGCACGAACATGAACTCATAGCCTTTGTCTTTGGCGAGCTCGGCCGTGTCCATGTTTTCCAAGATATAGGTCCCGTTCATCGCCAGCAGGATCTGATGCACCTCGAACACGGTGTTCTTCTCGAACGGCACCACCTCGACGCCCCAGGTATCGGCGCCGACAGCCACCACCCCCTTGCTGGTCAGGTATTTCGCACCCTCGACACCGAGGCCGGGCTCGCCGCCATTGTAGCGCTTGTCATCCTTGCCGAGCAGACCGAGCCAGCCGGTGTGGAACAGCACCACGTCGCCTTCCCTGATCTCGACGCCCTGCGCTTTCGCGGCTTCCTCGATCTCCTTGGTGTTGAACGCGGTGCCTTCCTTCACCACGTCGGTCTTGTAGTAAGCCGCCATATCGAGCAGCACGCCGCGCGCCACGAGCGGCGGCACCTTGTCGATGCCGAGCTTCTTCAAGCCGCTAACATCGCCGAAATCGGCGATCTTGTTGCCGTTATAATAGACGTGGTCCACACCAAGGTGGCCAAGCCCATCCATCTGGCTGCCGACCCCCACCCAGCCGGTGATCATGTCGTCGTTATAAGTCGCCTGATTGGGCCCGATGCCATGATTGCCGGCCTGCCCCGGCTGCACGATCGTGACCTTCACCGAGCGCGGCGGATAAGCGGGCGTATCCGCACCGACGGGAATGCCGAGTGCGTAGGTCTTGCCGGTTTTCACCAGTTGTGCGGCCGCCTTCACGCGTTCGGGGGTGATATAATTGGCGGCGCCAATCTCGTCATTCGGGCCCCATTTCGATTTCGTCCAATCCTGCGCCAGTGCAGGCACAGCCATGACAAGCGATACGGCACATCCAAGCAAAGCTGCTCTTAACATTCGTCGCCTCCCTGTGTTCGCCGGCTTTTGCCGGTCGATCGGGAGTAAACTACAGCAATTAGGGTGAAAGTAAGTATCTTCGTCATAGTGAGGAGCGCAGCGACGAAGCAATCCAGTCTTTCTTCACGTGGCCTTCCGGATTGCTTCGCTGCGCTCGCAACGACGGCGGACAGGTGAACGTCACAGCACTTGATGTACCGCAAGCTCGACGCGATCCGGGTGCCGCGCACCGACGCCGATAAACAGGTTCTGCATCAGCCAGCGATAATCCGGATGTGCCGTCTCGAATTTCGGCACCGAACGGAAATAGATCAGGCTGGGATCGACGATCTCGCCGCGTGCGATGCGATCCAGCGCCTCCTTCGGCCCGAAGCGGATGCCGTAATTGGCGATATAGATCACCGCGCCATCGTCGAGCTCGAATGTGTATTTCGCTTCGAGCTCGGTAAATCCATCCGGGCGGATGATCTGGAAATCGGCGCCGCCGCGATGGATCGTGCCACTGATCCTGTCGCCCTTCACGATGCCTCCGAGTACAGGGATTACACGCCGCGTCCCATAGCCGAGATCGCCGGCCACCACGGGCGTACCGACCTGGATGGCGAGGCTGAACACATATTTCGTTTTCAGTTCCGGCACGTTCATCGCCTCATCCCAGCATGCGCATCGGCAGCCATGTGGCGATGATCGGGAACAGGATCAACAGCACCAGCCGCACCAGATCCGTCGCCACAAACGGCAGCACGCCCTTGAAGATCGTGGACATGGTGACATCCTTGATCACGCTCTTGATGACGAAGACGTTCATGCCGACCGGCGGATGGATCAGGCCGAGTTCCACGGTCATGACGATGATGATGCCGAACCAGATCGGATCGAAGCCAAGCGCCATGATGACCGGGAAGACGATCGGCACCGTGAGGATCACCATGGCCATGGCGTCCATCAGGCAACCGAGCACGAGATACATCAGCAGGATCAGCGCCAGCACACCATAGGGGCCGATGCCGAGGCCGGTGAGAAACTCCGTCACATGCTGCGGCGTCTGCGTCACCGTGAGGAAATAGCCGAAGCACAGCGCGCCGATCAGGACGGTGAAGACGGCCGCGGCCGTACGCGTCGCCTGCAGCAGCGATTGCAGGATGCCGTCCTTGCTCAGCTTGCCGCGCAGGATGCCGATCAGGAAGGCGCCGACCGCCCCCACTGCACCGGCTTCGGTCGGGATGAAGAAACCCCCATAGAGTCCACCGATCACGAACACGAACAGCAACAACGGCGACCACACGTCACGGATCGCCGATGCGCGCTCGCGCCATGACGCCTTCGGTCCGGCAGGCAGGAAGCCCGGCTTCACCACGCCGATGATGGCGATGGTGATCATATGCATCACGATGGCAAGCAGGCCTGGAATGACGCCGGCAATGAACAGTTTGCCGATATCCTGCTGGGTGATGATGCCGTAGACGGCGAGCACCGTGGACGGCGGCAGCATGGCGCCGAGGGTGCCGCCGACGGCGATGACCCCGGTGGCAAAGCTCTGCGGATAGTTGAACCGCCGCATCTCCGGATAGGCCACCGCGGAGAACGTCGCGGCCGTCGCCACCGAGGAGCCGGAGATCGCCGCAAAGCCGCCGCAGGCGGCGATGGTGGCGATGCCGAGGCCGCCCTTCCAGTGCCCCACGAACGTGTTCGCCGCGCGAAACAGTTCGCGGCTGATACCGGACACCGAGACGAAGGCGCCCATCAAGAGGAACATCGGGATCACGCCGAAGGAATAATCCGTCACCGTGCGCATGGTGGTCTGGCCGACCAGCTTCAGCGCCGGCGCGAAGCCGGTGATGTAGCCGAATCCGGTGATGCCGACGAGCCCCATGGCCATGCCCACCGGCACGCGCAGCAGCATCAGCACGAACAGGCTCACAAAGCCGATGACAGCGACCGCTTCATTGCTCAATTCCATGGGATTTACTCGGCCGTCTTGAGTTTGGGTTCTTGCATCTCTTCCGGATGGAAGACGAGCCGATAGGTGCGGATGGCGATCAGCAGCACGGCGGCGCCATCACCGATCCAGGACAGCAGGAAGAACGGCCACACCGGCAGTTGCAGATCCATGGTGACGAGACCGCTGTTGTAGGTGTCCACCACCTTGTCGAACAGCGTGTAGGTCTGCACTGTGACCACGAACAACAGCACCAGCGTCGCGAACACGTCGATCCAGCGCTGATATTTCGGTTTGCTGTTGGCCCAGACGAGATCGACAGTGATGTGCGAGCCGCGATAGCTGGTCGCGGCGATGCCCCAGAAGATCAGCACGCCCAGCATGAACTGGCCGACATTGTAGTAATCGGGAATCGTCACCGCGAAGAACTTGCGCATGAACACCGCGAGGAAAGTGTTCAACGCAACGATGCCGACGAAGAAAGCTGCGATCCATTCGATGGAATCGATGAAGCGATCCATCACGTTCTTCTTGCGCGGCTCCGGCGGGCCGGTGAGCGCGCCGTCGGCGGTAACTTGGGGATTAGCGGTCATGATGGTTTCCTGAGGCAGTCATGGTGCCTTCTCCCCGCTTGTGGGGAGAAGGTGGCCCGGCGAAGCGGAGCCGGGTCGGATGAGGGGCTCTCCATTTGCTGCGGAGCTAGTGGAGAATCCCCTCACCCGTCACGCACATGCTTCGCATGCGAGTGACGACCTCTCCCCGCAGGCGGGAAGAGGTTAGAACGTCACAGCCCCGCATTGTGCTTCTTCAGCGCGGCCTTCAGCTCGGAATCGATGGTGTCCGCATCGCCGCCGGCCTTTTTCACCGCTGCAGCCCAGGCGGCATGCAGAGGCTCGACGCCCTTCTTCCACAGAGCGAGCTGCTCCGGCGTCAGCGGATAGACTTCGTGATCCGGCAACGCCTTCATCTTGGCGACACCGGCGAATTCGTAATCCACCCAGGGATCGGTCACCTTCGCCGCCCATTCCGGCGAGCAGTGATCGTCGATGATCTTCTTCTGCGCCGGCGACATCGAATTATATTTGGCGAGATTGATGTTGTAAGTGAACACCGTCGAATAGAGCGGCACGTCGATGTGATACTTCACCACCTTGTCGATGCCGAACAGGAAGATCGATCCCCAGGGGAAAGCGATCTCGTCGGCCACGCCGCGTTCCAGTGCATCGCGCGATTCAGGCGCGGAAGCCTGCACATTGGTGCCGCCGAAAAGTTTTACCATTTCGCCGATGGTGCTCTGCGCCGGGCGCACCTTCACGCCCTTGAGATCGTCGGGCACCAGAATCTTCTTCTTGCCGTGCAGCGTGCCGGGCGCGTGGATGAAGGCGAAGCACAGTTTCGTGTCCTTCATCTCCGTCTTGGCGTATTTCTGGTACCATTCGTTGAAGGCCTGCGTGCCCTTCTTGCCTTCGTTGAACACGAAGGGCAGCTGGCCCGCGGCCGCGATCGGGAAGCGGCCCGGCTGATAACCCGGATTCACGTAAGTGACGTCGGCAATGCCGTCGCGCGCCATATCGTAGTGGTCGAACGCCTTGCCGAGCTGCTCCGAGGGAAACACCGACAGTTTGATGCTGCCACCTGAGACCTTCTCGATATCCGCCGCCCAGGCCTGCGTGGCCGGCACCAGCGGATGCGCGGGCGGCACCCACAGCGATACTTTCAGATTGACGGTCTTGTCCTGCGCTTGCGCGAAACCGGGCAACAAGCAGCCGGCCGCGAGCAACGCCATCAGCGTCTTCCTCATCGACATCTCTCCCTCTGTGCGTCCGTGGATTTTCCCACTGGACCTGTCCTTCCGGACATATTCACCGAACCTTGAATGGCTCTTGGCAAAGATTGTTATATTTTATAACCATCTCTGCCAGTCTGGCGGAGACCAGTCTCGCCAGACCGCTTGACTTGTCAACTCAGCCTTGAGACTGAGACACAGCGCATGATCCCGAAAAGTGGATACCGGCTTTCGGACTGGATCATGCTCCGACAAACGGAATGACGGGAGCAAGTGGTGCGAACGAAAGTTGCGATCATCGGTGCCGGTCCGGCGGGCATGCTGCTCGGACAACTGCTGCATTCCTATGGCATCGATAACGTCATTCTCGAGCGCAAGGATCGCGATTATGTGCTGGGGCGGATCCGTGCCGGCGTGCTCGAGCAAGGTACGGTCGGCCTGCTGGAAAATCTGGGGATCACGGAACGCCTGCACCACGAGGGTCTGATCCATGACGGCATCGAGCTGCTGTTCGGTGGCACGCGTCACCGCATCGATCTGAAAGCGGCCTCCGGCGGCAAGGTCGTCACCGTCTATGGACAGACCGAAGTGACGCGCGACCTGATGGATGCCCGCGCCAAGGCCGGGCTTGAGACCGTCTATGACGCTGACAATGTGCGCCTGCACGACTTCGACAGCGACAAGCCTCGCGTGAGCTATGAGAAGAACGGCGTCACCCACGAGCTGCTGTGCGATTTCATCGCCGGCTGCGACGGTTTTCACGGCGCCAGCCGGCAGGCGATTCCTGCCTCCGCGGTGCACACCTATGAACGCGTTTATCCGTTCGGCTGGCTCGGCCTGCTGTCGGATACGCCGCCGGTCTCGCCGGAGCTGATCTACACCAATCATGCGCGCGGCTTTGCGCTGTGCTCGATGCGCTCGCCGACCCGCAGCCGCTATTATGTGCAGTGCTCGCTCGATGAGAAGGTCGAAGACTGGACCGACGACATGTTCTGGGATGAGCTGCGCCGCCGCCTCGACAAGGAGGCGGCCGAAAGCCTGATCACCGGACCGTCGCTGGAGAAGAGCATCGCGCCGCTGCGTAGTTTTGTCGCGGAGCCGATGCGTTTCGGCAAGCTCTTCCTGGCCGGCGACGCCGCCCATATCGTGCCGCCCACCGGCGCCAAGGGCCTCAATCTCGCAGCCTCGGACGTGCATTACCTGTCGATGGCCCTGCGCGAATATTACGACGAGAAGTCATCGGCCGGTCTCGATAATTATTCAGCCATCGCGCTCAAGCGTGTCTGGAAGGCCGTGCGCTTCTCTTGGTGGATGACCTCGATGATGCACCGCTTTCCCGATGCCGACGGTTTTGGCACCAAGCTGCAACAGGCCGAACTCGACTATGTCGTCCATTCGGACGTCGCGCGCGCATCTCTGGCGGAGAATTATGTGGGGCTACCGTATTGACTCTCCTATCGTCACCCGGCTTGGCCAGGTGACCCAGCAGCCTCCGACGGAAGTGATGATCCGAACTGCCTGCGTCTAATGGATCGCCCGCCCCAGGCACGCAATGGCGCGCCAGGGCGGGTGATGACAGGCTGAGAACAACACTCGCCTGTTTTAAACACCCGATCCTCCCCGTTTGAAACTTTGTTGGTCTGTCACGATAAGTCTCTTTCACCTTTAATGGCGGCATGACCGACACCGTCCCCAACGGCTTTGCCCCGCATTTTCGCAAGAGTCCGCTCACCACGCCGTGGGAGCCGATCTATTCGAAGATCACCGACAAAGCCGTGATCCTTGGGCTGCGCATCGCCGATGCCCACACCAATTCGCGCGGCATGGCGCATGGCGGCTTGATCACCGCCCTCGCCGACAATGCCATGGGTCTGAGCTGCGGCCATGTTGCCGGCGGCGGCACACGGCTGGTGACAGTGAATCTCTCCACTGATTTTCTCGGTCCCGCAGAGATCGGTCAATGGCTGGAGATCGTAACCGATGTGGTGAAGACCGGCAGCCGGCTGTGTTTCGCGCAAGCGCTCATCACCGCCGACGGTATTCCCTGCGCTCGCGCCAATGGCACGTTCAGCGTGGCTGTTCGGAAAGATTGAAACCTTGTCCCGGACGCGAACGCCGGAGTTCGTAACGGTCCCGGCTCTGCGGCGCATCGCTACGCGATGCACCGCGTCCGGGACACAAATTTAACGGCGCTTCGCCTTCTCGCCAAACCGCCAATCCGTCGTCTCGACCGCCAGATCGATGAACGCGCGTACCTTCGCCGATAGCAGGCGCGACGTCGGATAGACGATGTGGATCGGAATGGCCGGCTGCTCGAAGGCAGCCAGCACGATTTTCAGCTTCCCGGCGGCGAGCGCTTCTGCCGCCTGATAGGCCAGCACGCGCGTGAGTCCGCCGCCTTGCGCCGCATGCCAGATCGCAGCATCCGCTACATTGCAGGTGAAGCGCGGCGCGTGCGGGATGCGCAGATCATCGCCGTCCCGCACGAACCGCCATTCCGGCGAAGCCACGGCGGCACCGAACTGGATCGTGTCATGCCCGGCAATCGCCTCCGGCTCTTTCGGCTCACCGCGGCGCTTGAGATAGTCAGGCGACGCCACAACGATCCGCCTGAGGTCGCCGACCTGCCGCGCCACCAGGCTAGAGTCGGAGAGATGGCCGATACGAACGGCGACATCGACGCCCTCTTCCACCAGATTGACCATGCGATCGTTCAGGCGCAGCTCGCCCGACACGTCCGGATAGCGCTGCAGATAGGCCGACATCAACGGCGTCACGTGCAGACGCCCGAAGCCGACAGGAGCAGTCACTGTCAGCCGCCCGCCCGGCTGCACCTGCTCGGCCTGGGCCGCGCCATCTGCTTCCTCGATATCGGCGATGATACGCCGCGCCCGCTCCAGATAACGCGCGCCGACATCCGTCAGCGTCACCGAGCGCGTGGTCCGCTGCAGCAGCCGGGCGCCTAGCCGCTCCTCCAGCGCCGCCACCAGCCGCGTCACCGCCGATGCGGAAATCCCCAGGCGGCGCGCGGCAGGCGCAAAGCCCTGCAGGTCCGCCACCGCAACGAACGCGGTCATGGCTTCGATCCGATCCATTCGATCATTTCAATATCCGCAATAATGACGTGTCAATCGCGATAATTGTTGCGGAGGTCAACAGGGCCCATCTTCAAGCGACGCAACGAAAGGTGGCTCAGATGTCCGGCACCCACGTCTATTCGAGCGATGTCGCTTTCACGCCTGCGGTCAAGGCGATCCAGACCCGCAAGGGGTCGCGCCAGTCCTATGCGCATGTGGAAGAGAACGGCGGCTGGCGCACCGAGATTGACGATAACCTCGCCGAATTCCTCGCACACACCAACAGTTTCTATCTGGCCACGGCCAGCACGGACGGCCAGCCCTACATTCAGCACCGTGGCGGCCCGAAGGGATTTATCAAGGTGCTCGACAAGCATACGATCGCCTTCGCCGATTTCAGCGGCAACCGGCAGTATATCACCCAGGGAAACCTGACGGAGAATCCGAAGGCCAACATCTTCATCATGGACTACGTGCATCGCCGGCGTGTGAAGATCTGGGGCACGGCGAAGGTGGTAGAGGACGATCCGGCGCTGCTCGCCTCAATGATGCCGAAAGGCTATCGCGCGCGACCCGAACAGGTAATCCTGTTCGCCATCGCCGCATGGGACACCAACTGCCCGCAGCACATCCCGCAGAAATTCGACGCGGCCGACGTGGCGGCGGCGCTGGCGGAGCAGAACGTGAAGATTGCCGAGTTGGAAGCCGAACTAGCAGACCTTAGGAAAACGTTGTCGTCACCCGGCTTGACCAGGTGACCCCGTACACACCGCAGCTTCCGAGTTTACTGGGTTGCCCGGTCGAACCGGACAACGACAGTTGGGAGAGCAACTATGCCGCTTTGGCCTGACGCTCCCATTCGTGCTCCGGATAAAACCGAGCCATCATGCGATTCACATAGGCTGTGAGATTGCCGAACTGCAGCAACCGCCGTCGCAGCGACGATTCGAAATACGGCGTCATGATGCCGGCGAGCATCGCAAAGGCCGTTGCGTCCGCACCGCAGGGACGTTCCCCCATCAGATAGGGCTTGTCGGCCAATAGCAGTGACAGTGCCATCAACGAACGCCCGGCAAGCTCCAGCGCTTCCTCGGGCGAATGGCGGCCGAGACCGCTCAGCAGATAGTTGTGCGCGACCTGTTCGCGTACCGCGTTGCGGACGCCCTCGCGCTGTACATCAGGCAGATCGTCGAAGAAACGCGCGGGTCCCTTGGCGAAGTTCTCTGCATCGACCCAGCGCGCACCAACCATTGCGAAATAGATGTGATGCTCGAGCATCCGCTCGATGGCCCAGGCCTGCGCACGCTGCGCCAGATCGAGGCCCTCGTCGAAATCGACCCCGTGTTTGCGCTCGATATGCGCGCGGATGAAGCTGGAATCGGCGATGGTTTCCGCATTGTCCTCGATGAACGGGATCTGGCCTTTCGGCGATGCCATCGGCCGCGACGCTTGCTTGCGATAGGCAAGCCCCGCCATCTTGAGCTGGACCTCGGTCTTGGTGACGAAAGGGCTGATTTCCGGCAGGCCAAAGCCCGCACCTGCGCCGTGCAGCGTGATCATGTCGTTCTCCCGTTGGTGATTGATGACGGCGTTCTAGAAGGGCGCTGCTGCCACCGTGGTGTCAGCAGCGGATCGCAGCCGCGAGGCGGAGACGCGCTTGCGTCAATGACGCCGACATCAGGCGGCAGCCGAACGCCAGAAGCGCCCAGCGCAGATCGCCACTCATGACCGTAATCACGCGCTCCAGCAGCCAGGCGCGGATACGCCAGAACCGGTCGTCGCTGAAAAAGTCGGGGCTTTGGAATACCGTCATCGCAGGAATCCTTCCGTGTTCGGGGTTGGCTCCTGTATGACGGACCCCTGCTGCCAACATGCTGTCAGCATCATTCGACGAGGACGCCATGAGACGTGCCGATCGCCTGTTCCAGATCATCCAGGTGCTGCGGCGAACCCGAAAGCCGCTGACGGCGGATGCCATCGCCGCCGAGCTGGAGACGTCCAAGCGCACGATCTATCGGGATATCGCGACGCTGATGGGCCAGCGCATACCGATTCGCGGCGAGGCCGGCATGGGCTACATCCTCGAAAGCGGCTTCGACATGCCGCCATTGATGCTGACGCCCGACGAGATAGAAGCGGCGGTGCTCGGCGCACAGTGGGTGATGGGCCACGCCGATCCGGCGCTGGCGACGGCAGCAAAGGACCTGATCGCCAAGATCGCGGACACCGTACCGGAAAAATTGCGACCCTTCGTGCTGGAGCCGGCCAGCCGCGCCCGGCCGGTTGTCGATGGCGCCGTGGACGCGCTCGATATGGTGCAGATGCGCGCGCATATTCATGCTGGCAAGAAAGTCCGGCTCCGGTATCGCGACGAATCCGGTCGCGACAGCGAGCGCATCATCTGGCCGGTGGCAGTCGGCTATCTCGAAGCCGTGCGCCTGCTCGCGGCCTGGTGCGAGCTGCGCAACGATTTTCGCAGCTTCCGCACCGACCGGGCCGTCGCCGCCGACTATCTCGACGAAAAGTATCCCGAGCGTCGGGAGGTATTGCGCAGCCGCTGGCGCAAGACGCTCGCCTGGGAACCACCGACGGACACATGACCGGGTGGCGGCCTGTGGCGGATCGCGCTACATCGCACGGCATGACCACAACCTCCACACGCAATGACGACAGCCCGTGCCAGGCCTGCGGCGCCTGCTGCTCCTATTCAAGCAACTGGCCGCGCTTCACCATCGAGGACGATGCGGAACTCGACCTGATCCCTGCGAAATTTGTAAACGAGCGTCAGTCAGGTATGCGCTGCGATGGCGATCGCTGCAGCGCACTGAACGGCAAAGTGGGGGAATCCGTTGCCTGCGGCATCTATGCGATCAGGCCCGACGTGTGCCGGACCTGCATGCCCGGCGATCCTGAATGCGCCATGGCACGACGCCGCCACGGACTGCCCGTGCTGGCAGCTGCGGACCGGTAGCGCCTTGGCTCAAGCGATGACGCGATCGCGCTCGGCCTCGATCGGATCGTCGAGATCTTCGTCCAGCGGCGCCAGGGTCGATAGCGGCTTGGTCGACAGCGTAATCGCCTTGCGGCTGCTGTAGGCAGACACCGACACGCTGCGCGCTGCCGGTGCATGATGCGCCAGTGCATAGAGCGTGGAACCGACGCGCCCGCCATGCTCGATCAGCTCGCGCTCGCTGCAGCTCGATGCGATGGAGATCGCAAGCGCATGCATGTGATTGCGGCGATAGCAGAACAGCGCCAGCATCGCGCGGACATCCGACGGCACGCTGGCAACGAGATGGGGCAGGCCATTTTCATTCGCACGATACATCGCGCCGAGCAGGTCGTCGCTGACCGGGCAACGATCATTCTCAAAAGCTTGACGGCTGGACCACATGGGTTGTTCTCCTCGATACCGAGGATGCGATCCAATTTGCTAACGTGCGGTTAACCAATAGGCTTAACGGCCCTGTGCGACTCTTGCGCAACAGTGGTAAATATGGCAGCCGCCGCCACAAGCCTGACGCAAGATTGCCGCAAGAGTTTCGCCGGTTCAGCTGTTGGCGACGATGTAAATGGCGAGAAAGAAGTCGGTCAGATGGTGCAGAGCCTGATCGATTCCGATCAACCACCAGAACCAGCGGGTGTTCAGCGTGATGTCGAAATGCGCCACCAGCCAGCCCTTACAGCGATCGATCACGATGTGGATCGCGAAATCGACCAGCCCGAGAAACCAGAGCTTTGGCTGAACCGCAGCGACGATCACAGTCGTAAGCACACCGTGAATCATACAATGGATCAGCAGCGGCAAGGCCCAGCCGATCTTCTGATCCTTGCCCATCGCCAGCCAGGCATTTTGCAGGATGAAATCCGCAATGACATGCTTCACGGTGAGCGCGAGCATCCAGCCGACCAGCCCGCCCAGAGCAATCGACGACGACATGTCAGGAAACACGGTGGCCCCTCTTTGCAGTCACGACGGGCTGGCCAGCAGACCGTCGCCCGTTTCATTTATGACATCACGACGGCAGGAATGCACGCTGCAGCCCCCGAAAACTCACCATATCGTGTTACGCCTTTTGCCACGCCGTCAATGCGCTCCCGCATATCAATGCGCCAGCGCATGACCACGAATGTCACCGATCGTCTTGCGCAAAAGCTCTCCCTTGGGATCGCGCGGCACCGCACGGGCGCGTTCAATGGCTCCGCTCAGATCCGCAATATCGAGTGCGCCATCGAAACTGGGTTTGACAAGTCCGTCGATAATCTGATGCCAAGCCGCCATGCCATGGCGATAGCCGGTGCCGTAGCCCTCGATCATGGTGGCCGAACGCACCACGGCAATGACCGCATCGGGTCGTTTGGTCAACGCCCGGTCGATCATATGTAGCCAGCGCTCGACCCAGACGCGCTCCATCTCGTAGCGCGTTGAGAGCCGACGCCAGTGCCGCATCCAGGCTTCGAATTCCAGGCGCTTGATGCCTAGGATACTGGCCTTGCTGAAGCTGATCTGGACGGTGCGATGCGCGCAATAAATGCGCTCCAGCAGCCGCATGGCGGGCTTGCCGACAATATCCGGAAGCGAAGACACCAACTCGTCGAGGCGGAAACGGCGTTTGTCCACGGCGGGTTTGCGGCCGGGAGTCACAGGCTCATGCAACTTCAATTGCGCAATCCGAATAGGATCGAGATAGCTCATGCGCGCAGCGAGCAGGCGCGCGATCTCCACGAACAATGCATCGTCGACGCCCCGCTTGCCGATGAAGCGGCGCAGGCGATCGCAATAGAGCTGCGCATAGGCCGGACTCTGATAGTCGATCAGGAGCGCAACGCCATCCTGCGCGATCGGACGCATGGCGGCTGGCAGCCCGGCCGGATACTCCACCGTCGCGACATCATTGATGCCGGCAATTTCGCGAATGGTCGAGCGAATGATATTGGTGAAGCCGGGCACGACGATCTCTGAACGTTAGGCCGGCTGCGCTGCCGTTGGCGCGAGCATCGACACATCCCGCTGCGACAGCCGCGCCTCCAGCGTACCGATATTCTCGAACAGTCGGGCGCTTGCGAGACGCAGGAAGAAGAAGCCGAATTCCGGATTCTGAACATAGAGTTCTTCAACCTGGGCATAAGTGACGCTCAGCACGAGCCCCGCCTCGATACATTCCAGGGTTTGCGTGCGTTCACCGAGCGGCGACAGCATGCCGAGCTCGCCGACGATCGCACCGACCGGAAGTTCGATACCGGACTCGACGAGGCGATAGCGACCAGACACAATATAGAACATCCGGTCGGCCTTCTCGTCCTTATAGAACAGAATCTCGCCTGCCTTGCATTTCTGCTTGGTCATGAACGGCTTCAGCCATTCCATCGATAGGTCCGAATTCACCGATTTCTTCACTTCGCGCACCAACTGCAGCATCTGACGCAGGCGAAAGACATTCACTGGCAGCAGCACCGCATGGAGCACCAGTGTCGGATAATTGTGCGTCGGAATCGAGATCGCGATCAGCAGCAGATTGGCCATGATGCCGAACACGCGCAGCGGAATCATCGTCCGCATGGTGGCCGTCGCCACCACGAAAATCGTGGCTGCGGCGCTGCCGAAGTGGTGAAGGTAAGACATGTCCATGGGCGCGAACCGGTGTTCGAGAAAGCGACCGCGATGTCTCCCGTCCGTGCGAAATGCGGAAGACCGGGGAGCGCGAGCCGCATAGAACCTATGTAGTCATCATATCCCGCCCCGCGGCTTATGAAAATGAGACGATCGGCATGACAATTGACGTGCCCGGGTGGCGCGGGCACCGTACGCGCGCTGAGAAGGAGAACAACATGTCGGAAACGACAGACACCGCCGATAATTCCGCCCCGATCCTTACCATCGACGGCCCGCGCGCCACCATTCGCCTCAACCGGCCGACCAAGCTCAATCGGCTGTCGCAGGCCGATCTGGACGCTCTGATGGTGCATTTCGACCGGGTGGAAGCGGATCCTGCCGTTCGCGTGCTGGTGCTGACCGGGACCGGACGCGCCTTCAGCGCCGGGTTCGATCTGACGGCCATCGCCGCGCGCGCCACGAGCACGCCATCGGACAATTCATCCGGCTCAGCTTTCGAGGCAGTCGCCAACCGGCTGGAGGATTTGGGTGTCCCGACCATCTGCCGGCTGAATGGCGGCGTTTATGGCGGCTCAACGGATCTGGCCCTTGCCTGCGACTTCCGTATTGGCCTGGATACGGCCGAGATGTTCATGCCCGCGGCACGGCTCGGGCTGCATTACTACAAGGGAGGCATCAAACGTTATGTCAGCCGGCTCGGCGCGGACAATGCCAAGCGGCTGTTCCTGACGGCGGAAAAGATTGACGCACACGAAATGCTGCGGATCGGCTATCTGACCTCAATCGTCAGCGCACAGACGCTGGATGGCGAAGTGGACAGGCTGGCGACAATGCTGGCGGGGAACGCGCCGAAGGCGATGCGCGGCATGAAGCAGGCGATCAACGAGTTCGCCCGCGGCGAACTGAACGAGGAAGCCGCCGATCAGCGCGCGCGGGACAGCATGCGCGGCGATGAAATCAAGGAAGGCACGAAGGCGTTTGCCGAGAAGCGGGCACCGAGATTTTAGCTCAGAATACGCAGCGGCGCTCCGTTCACCTCTCCCCACCGGGGAAAGGTGAAGAAAGAGCGTCACTCCACAAACGTCGCGACATCCCCGAGTTGTGCGCGGCTGGTGCGATAGCTATTCACCTTGTGCTCGCTATCCGCGTAGCCGAACGAGATTCCGCAAACGACCCGACGGTCATCGGACATATCGAAATGCTTGCGCACGACCGCGGAATGGAAGGCCAGCGCAGCCTGCGGCACGGTGGCAACGCCCAGCGCCTGTGCAGCCAGCATGAAATTGTTGACGTAGCCGCCACAATCCACCGCGCCATAGACGCCGAGCGCCTCATCCGAGGTGATGATCGCCACATGGGGCGCACCGAAGAAGTTGAAATTCTGCAGCGCCTGCTCGGCATAGGCCGCCTTGTCGCCACGCGCGATGCCCAGCGTGTTGTAGAGCTGGAACCCGCTCTCGCGGCGACGGTCGAGATAGACGCCGCGATACTCGCGCGGAAATTCGAAATCACCGGTGCTCGGCGCACCTGACGCAGCAACTGGGTAAAGAGCATCGCGGAAGCGCTTCGTCGCCTCCCCTGAGGTGATCGTCACCTCCCAGGGCTGGCTGTTGCACCACGATGCCGTACGCTGCGCAGCGGTGAGGATGCGATCGATGATCTCGCGCGGTACTGCCTCAGGTTTATAGGCGCGGCAGGAATAGCGGTCGGCGAGAAGGGCTTCGAGGGTGGCAATGGCGTCGGTCATGAAGGCCCCTTACTGACTCAGCCCCTCATGGTGAGGAGGCGCCTTGGCGCCGTCTCGAACAATGAGTTGGCCTGGCTCTTGAGTTTGCCGCCATCCTTCGAGACGACGCGCGTTGCGCGGCTCCTCAGGATGAGGGCGGAGAGTTGAAGGGAGGTATCACCGCCCCTTGGTCGGCACCTTGTTGAACGGCACATCCTTATCGACGCGGATGTCGCCGGGCAAGCCCAGCACACGCTCGGCGATGATGTTGCGCAGGATCTCGTCGGTGCCGCCCGCGATGCGCATCGAGGGCGATGACAGGATCGTGGCCTGGAATTCGCCCGCCGCTTCCGCGTCCGTGCCCGCCAACGCGCCGGCTGCACCCTGCAGATCGGCGGCAAACATGGCGATATCCTGCATCATCATGCCCGACACCAGCTTGCCGATGGAATTCTCAGGTCCTGGGCGCTCGCCCTTCGAGAGCGCCGAGATCGAGCGATAGCTCGTGTAAGTGAGGCCGGAATTCTTTACGGCCCAACCTGCAAGTTTCGAGCGCACATTGGGATCGTCGATCGCGAGACCGTCTTCCAGCATCAGCTTGCTGCAATAGTCGAACAGTTCCGGAAAGCCGGTGTGGACCCGAGCACCGATCGACATACGTTCGTTCATCAGCGTGGTCAGCGACACGTTCCAGCCGTCGCCCACCGCGCCGAGGCGCTGCGCGTCAGGGATGCGTACGTTGGTGAAGAACACCTCGTTGAATTCCTGCATGCCATTGGCCTGCTTGATCGGCTTCACCTCGATGCCGGGGCTCTTCATGTCCAGGAAGAACATGGTGAGGCCCTTGTGCTTCGGCACATTCGGGTCGGTGCGCGTGATCAGAATGCCGTAGTCGGAATAATGCGCGCCCGAAGTCCAGATCTTCTGCCCGTTGACGATCCAGTCGTTGCCGTCTCTCTCCGCGCGGGTACGCAGGCCGGCAACGTCGGAGCCACCGGCGGGCTCGGAGAACAGCTGGCACCAGACTTTCTCTCCGGAGGCTAGCGGTGGCAGATATTGGCGCTTCTGCTCCTCGGTGGCATAGGCCATCACCGTGGGACCACACATGCCCTGGCCAATGGCAAAGGGGCGCGAGAGCTTGTCGTAGACGCCCTCTTCCTGCTGCCAGATCACGCGCTCGATGGGTGTCGATCCGCGGCCGCCATATTCCTTCGGCCAGTGTAGGCAGGCCCAGCCGGCTTCGGCCTTTTTCTTTTGCCACGCCTTGGAAGCTGACAACATGGAGTCGCGCTTGGCGTTCGGATCGGACAGAGCTGCATGGAGCTCCTTCGGCGCATTGGCGTCGATCCACTTGCGCGCTTCGGCGCGAAATTCGGCTTCCTGCGGCGTGTCATCGAAATTCATCGGTCTCGTCTTTCTCTCTGTCCCTCATGGTGGGGAGGCACCGCTTGGCGCCGTCTCGAACCATGAGTTGGCCGGGCTCTGAGTTTGCCGCCATCCTTCGAGACGCCGCTACGCGGCTCCTCAGGATGAGGGCAGAGTTTATGCGCGTCCCCTGGTCGGTATCTTGTTGAATGGCACGTCCTTGTCGACGCGGATGTCGCCGGGAAGGCCCAGCACACGTTCGGCGATGATGTTGCGTAGGATCTCGTCTGTGCCGCCTTCCACACGCGTGGCGGGCGAGCGCAGCAGCATGGCCTGAAATTTTCCGGCGACCTCCGCATCCTCCGGGCTGTTCAGCACGCCGGAGGCGCCCTGCAGGTCGAGCGCGTAGGTCGCGACCTCCTGCGTCATGGCACCCGCAACCAGTTTGCCGATCGAATTCTCCGGCCCCGGCCGCTCGCCTTTCGAGAGTGCGGAGATCGACCGGAAACTCGTATAGCGCAGACCGGAGGCACGCACGGCCCAATTGGCAAGCTTGGAGCGTACGGCCGGATTCTCGATCGCAGGGCCATCCTCGAGCGTGAGGTTGTTGACGAAGTCGAACAATTCCGGGAAGCCGGTGGCGACACCTGCGCCGATCGCCATGCGCTCGTTCATCAGCGTGGTGAGCGACACGTTCCAGCCATCGCCGACAGCGCCGAGGCGCTGGTGATCGGGAATGCGGACATCGGTGAAATAAACTTCGTTGAACTCAGCCTGGCCGTTAGCCTGCTTGATCGGCTTCACCTCGACGCCCGGGCTCTTCATGTCCAGGAAGAACATGGTGAGGCCCTTGTGCTTGGGCACGGTGGGATCTGTGCGCGTGATCAGGATGCCATAATCGGAATGATGCGCGCCGGAGGTCCAGATCTTCTGGCCGTTGATGACCCAGTCGTCACCGTCCTTTTCCGCACGCGTGCGCAAACCGGCGACGTCGGAGCCGCCGGCAGGCTCGGAGAACAGCTGGCACCAAATATGTTCGCCGGAGGCCAGCGGCGGCAGATAGCGGAGCTTATGCTCTTCCCGCGCGAAGGCCATCATGGTCGGTCCGCACATACCATGGCCGATGATGAAGAGCGCCCCTAACTTGCCGAATACGCCCTCTTCCTGTTGCCAGATCACGCGCTCGATGGGCGATGCACCGCGGCCGCCATATTCCTTGGGCCAGTGCGGCACGGCCCAGCCGGCATCGGCTTTCTTCTTCTGCCAGGCTTTTGCAACCTCGAGAATATTCGCGCTCTTGAGCTGGATGCGGCCGAGCGCTGCCTTCTTCAACTCGTCTTCGTACTCGCGTGGCGCATTGGCGGCGATCCAGGCACGGGCCTTGGCGCGGAATTCGGCTTCCTGCGGGGTATCATCGAAATTCATATTCACATCCTCTGACCCTCATGGTGAGGAGGCGCACAGCGCCGTCTCGAACCATGAGCTGTGACACTCACCCTTCGAGACGCGCGCCAAGGCGCGCTCCTCGGGGTGAGGGGCGGAGTTAGGCCGCGTTCTTCTTCCGCATGCGTTCGATCAGCTGGTCTTCCCAATAGCTCAGCGATCCCAGACCCACCGCCAGCGCATTGGAGCGGCGGTAGTAGAGATGGCAGTCGAACTCCCAGGTGAAACCCATGCCGCCATGGACCTGGATATTGTTCTTGGAGCAATGCTGGAACGCCTGGGTGGCGCTGATGCGCGCGGCTGCGGCGGCTTCCGGCAATTCAGCAGCATCGGTCGAAAGCGCCCAGGCGCCGTAATAGCAGTTCGAGCGCGCCAGCGTGGCTGAGACATACATGTCGGCAAGCATATGCTTGATCGCCTGGAACGAGCCGATCTGACGGCCGAAGGCGATGCGGTCCAGCGCGTAGTCACGTCCCATTTCCAGCGCGCGATCGGAGCCGCCGACCTGTTCGAATCCGACCAACACGGCCGCACGGTCGAGCACCTGCGAGAGAATACTCCAGCCTTCATTCGGTGCGCCGAGCAGCTCGGCCTTGACGTTCTTGAACGAGATCTCGGCCTGGTTGCGCGACGGATCGATGGAGGTCAGCGCCTTGGCTTCGACGCCTTCGCTGGTGAGGTCGACGAGAAAGAGCGCGATATCGGTATCACGGCCAGTGGACGCCGTGCGCGCAGCGACGATGGCGAAATCGGCAATGGCGCCGTCGGCGACCGGCTTCTTGGTGCCATTCAGCACACCGTTGGACGCGGTGAGCTTGATCGCTTTCGGCGACGGGTTGCCGGCACCTTCGAACAGCGCCAGCGTGCCGACGGCATGGCCCTGCGCGATGGCTGGCAGCCACTTCTGCTTCTGCGCCTCGGAGCCGGCGAGCAGCAGCGCTTCGGCGGCAAGATAAACGGTGGAGGAGAACGGCACCGGCGCCAGCGCACGGCCCATTTCCTCGGCGATCACGCACAGCTCCAGATGGCCGGCGCCCGAACCGCCGTAAGCCTCTGGGATCGCGACGCCCAGGAAACCCATATCGGCAAGGCCCTTCCACAGTTCGCGATCGTAAGGCTCCTTGCCGTCGATGACCGCACGCACAGCCTTGGGCGGGCTCTTCTCGGTGAGGAAGCGGCGGGCTTCGTCGCGGAGCTGTTTCTGGTCGTCGGAGAAATCGAAATTCATGGCGGTGTCTCTCTTGCGGAGTGTTAGCTGTATCTCAGTCCCTCAAGGTGAGGAGGCGCGACGCGCCGTCTCGAACCATGAGTTGGAGGGCTCGGAGTTTGCCGCCATCCTTCGAGACGCCGCGCTCTGCGCGGCCCCTCAGGATGAGGGAGGAGTTCATGGCGGCCTTGTTCTTCATTTCAGCACGATCACATCCTCGCCCGGATGCTGCGCATAGAGCTGCTCCACCTGCACCGCGCGGCGCTCGAGGCCGGCGCGCTGGTTGATGTAGCCCTTGTCGGTGAGTTCGTTGCCGTCGATGGAAGGCGGCTCCACCAGGAACATCGCCCGCGCGATACGACGGCTGCTCGCGCCAACGGATGTCGCGTTGTGCGCGCGCAGACCGTCCTTGAAACAGGCGAGCACTTTTGGATGCTTCACCACATCGGCGAATGTCGCTTCCGGTTCACCGATCAGGAGACGGCACGCCGGCAGGTTCGGCCAAGCGAGGACGCCGATGAACTCGCGGTCCTGCCCCGTGATCAGCGCATCCTGGACGACGGGTGTACACGCCGCGATGATATCGGTGCGCAGCGAACCCACATGTACGAAAGTGCCCGTGGTGAGCTTGAAATCCTCCACCACGCGGCCGGAGAAGATCAGACCCTTCACCGGGTCGTTATCATCGACGAACACGCCGGCATCGCCGATCTTGTAGAATCCCTCCTCATCGAAAGCAGCTTTCGTCAGCTCAGGCTGGCGGTAGTAACCGGGCATCACATTGATACCCCGCAGGCGCAGCTCATATTTCGCATCCACCGGCACCATCTTCAACTCGACGCCGGGAAACGGCAGGCCGATGAGGCCGACGCGTTCAGTGTCCCAATAGGTGCCGGTCGAGGTCGGAGAGGTCTCGGTGCAGCCCCAGCCGGTGTAGAATACGATGCGTTCGCCGGTTGCGCGCACGGCGAGCGCCTGCATGCGGTCAAACAGATCGTCCGGCAGGCGCGCGCCGCCATAGCCCATCAGGCCGAGTTTCTTGAAGAACGACCGCGCCAGCTCATCATCCCTCTCCATCGCACTGGCGATCGCAGCATAACCGGCAGGGACATTGGCGTAGTAGGTCGGCGAAATCTCACGCAGATTGCGCAGCGTTTCATCAATCATACCCGGCATCGGGCGGCCGTCGTCGATATAGAGCGTGCCACCGTCGATCAGCAGCGGATTGAACAGCGCATTGCCGCCCATGGTGTGGTTCCACGGCATCCAGTCGAGATAGACCGGCGGGGCGGCATCGTGATCGCGCGGACGCGTCTGCATCATTTGCGCGGCATTGGCGGTCATCATTTCCTGCGTATTGATGACGGCCTTAGGCATGCCGGTGGAGCCGGAGGTAAATAGCAGTTTACCGACCGTCTTAGACGTAATCCTCGCAATCGAGGCTTCGACATCGGCGGTGACCTTCGTCGCGGCCATTTCGGTAAACGACGCACTGGCAATCCCTTCTGGCGGCCGGGCGACATGGATGACCTTGATGCCGGTCAGATCGAGCGCATCCAGCGCCTTCTGAAAAGCCGGGCCGTCCTGCACCATGATGGCGACGGGCTTCACGAGGTCGAACAGATATTTGAGTTTTGCGTGATCCTGGCTCATCAGCGAATAAGCCGGCGACACCGGTGCTGCCGGATGCCGCGCCTGCATCGCCGCCAGGGTCATCAGGGCATGCTCGATGGAATTGCCCGACAGAATGGCGACCGGGCCTTCCGCCGGCAGCTTCATGTCAAGCAACGCCTGGGTCAGGCTATCGACGGTGCGCTTGGCTTCCGCATAGGAGATGCGGCGCCACTGCCGATCGTCGCCAGCACGCTGGGCGAGCCAGGTGAGATCGGGGCGCAGCTTCGCCCATTTGGCCAAGGGGGCGGCAAGATGAGGCTCACGCTCCATCAGCGGAATGCGCGACTTCATGATGATCACGCCATCCGGTCGGCGCTCGACAGCGATATCGCGCTCCATCCAATGTACCTTGCGGAAGGCGGGTTTTGTCTGCGCCGCAGCCTGCACGTTCATTGCGTTCCTCCCAGAACGGCTTGACCGACTCCCAGTTCCTTGTCCGGATTTTGTGTCGGCATCATTGTAGCCTCAGCGTGTGACATAGATCGGCTTGCGTTTCTCAATGAAGGCGCGAATGCCCTCTTCGAAATCTTCGGACCGGCTGCACAGCACCTGATTGCGATCTTCCATGGCGATGACGGCTTCGATCGAGCCGGCATCCACCGCCATGTTGATGCATTCCTTCGACAGCCGCAGACCGACCGGCGATGCCGCGATCATGGCATCGATGTAAGGCGCGGCGGCTTTGTCGAGCTCCGCCTCCTCGACGACTTCGGACACCAGGCCGACGGCGAGCGCACGATCGGCATGAATGAAGCGGCCGGTGAGAATGAGCTCGGAAGCGACGGAGACGCCAACGAGGCGCGGCAGAAAATAGCTGGTGCCGATGTCGCAACCACCAAGGCCGAGTTTGATGAAAGCACAGTTCATGCGCGCCGATTTCGACGCAATGCGGATATCGGCGGCAAGCGCCAGCGCGAAACCACCACCAGCGGCGGCACCCTGCACCAGCGCGACGATCGGCTGCGGGCAGCGGCGCATCAACATCACGATATCAGCGATGCGGCGCTGGGAGTCCAGCGACTCGGTGACAGTGCGCGGCGCATTCTGGCCGCGCGAGGCCATCGCATGCTTGAGATCGAGCCCCGCACAGAAATTTGCGCCGGCGCCTTTGAGGATGACGACACGCGTCTTGCGATTGCGCTGCAGGCTCTGGAAATAATTGTTGAGAGCATCGATGAGGGAAGGATCGAGCGCGTTAAGGCTCTCCGGGCGATTGAGCGTCACCCGGTCCACGCCGTCGTCATATTCGATCAGCAGTGGTGATGCCACGTGTTACTCCTACCCATCATGTTGCGCATTCGAGGCGCTTATTTCTGCGCCCTCTCCCTTTGTGGGAGAGGCATGCAGTGGCAGTAGAAAGAAACCCAGTTGGATGAGCGGTAGCCACAAACTCAGGAGCCTTGTGGCTATCCCAAACCCGTCCGCGCTTCGCGCGGCTACCCTCTCCCACCCTGCACAGCTTCGCTGTGCTTGGGGGAGAGAGGAAGAAACGTCCGCCTTACCGCGGCGCCATACGGATGGCGCCATCGAGACGGATGGTTTCGCCATTCAGCATCGGGTTCTCAACGATATGAACCGCGAGATTGCCGTATTCCGACGCATCGCCGAGACGGGCTGGATGCGGGACTTGGGCGCCGAGGCTGGCACGGGCTTCTTCATTCAGGCCCATCAGCAACGGCGTCAGGAACAGGCCGGGCGCGATGGTATTGACGCGAATCTTCTGCGAGGCGAGGTCGCGTGCGGCCGGCAGCGTGAGGCCGACGACACCGCCCTTCGAGGCGGAATAGGCGATCTGGCCGATCTGGCCTTCATAGGCGGCAACGCTGGCGGTGTTGATGATGACGCCGCGTTCCTCGCCGATCGGCTCGGCCGTCGCCAGTTGTTCGGCGAACAGACGCAGGCAGTTGAAGGTACCGATCAGGTTCACCATGATCACATTGGTGAACTTCTCCAGCGGGTAGACGCCCTGCTTGCCGACGATGCGCTGCGAACCGCCGATGCCGGCGCAATTCATCAGCACACGCGCGGTGCCGTGGGCGGCCGAGGCTTTGGCGAGCGCTGCCTTGACATCGTTTTCGCTAGTGACATCGCCCACGCAGGCCACGCCCTTCACTTCGGCGGCCACCTTCTCGGCATTCTCCGCAGCACGATCGAACACCGCGACCTTGGCGCCCTTGGCAGCCATCGCGCGTGCGGTCGCGGCACCGAGGCCCGAGCCACCACCGGTGATGAATACGGCTACGTCTTTGAGCTGCATGTCGAGAGCCTTTCCTTGGGCGTTTCTGGTCGTTTCTTGAATCGTTGGTCGCAAAGAGAAAAAGAAGAAATGGTCCTTGGGCGTTTCTTATTGGTCTTGAACTGCGAGCTTGATGGAAGCTTTTGTTTTCTTGTTCTTCTTATTGTTGTTTTTGTTAGGTTCCTTGGGCGTTTCCTCAAGTTTCTTATTTTTGCAGTCTGTCCTTGGGCCGTTTCTTCTTGAGCTGTGATTAGCGGGCTTTCGCGCCCGCTTTCTTGTTCGTGAGCATGCCGTCGAGCAGCAGCATTTCGAGATGCGCCACATAGGCGCGGCACACATCGTCCGTCACCGGGCCGACGCCGATGGCGCGCGACATGGCGTGACGGCTGAAAAAGAGATTGTCGCAGGCGCCGATCAGGGTGGTGTAGAACAGCACGGGATCGACGACGCGGAATTCGCCGGTCTTGTGGCCTTCAGCCAGCAGGCGGCGATGGAAATTCAGCAGCGGCCCAACGAAGAATTTTGAAACCTCGTTGGCCGACTTGTCGCTGCTTTCATGCAGCAGATAGTGGATCAACCGGTTCATATAGGGGAACTGGTTGTAGGCCTTGATAATCCCGGCGATGTGCAGCCGCAGCTTTGCGGTGGCCGAGATCGGCTGCGCCAGCAGATATTCCAGATTGGTCATTTCATTGGCGGCGTCGCGCTCGAGCAACGCCAGCAGGAGTCCATCCTTGTTGCCGAAATGATATTTCACAAGGGCGGCATTGACGCCGGACTGCTGCGCAATCTCGCTCAGTGACACCTCGATGGAGTTGCTGGAGATCATCAGCTCGCTTGCCGCGAGCAACAGCTTCTCCGCGGTCGGATTTTTGCCGACTGCGTGACGGACTGGTGCTTGAGACGGGCTGGGAGTCGCTGCCATGGGAGCCGCAGATAATACGAACATTAGGCCGCACTCAAGAGTTAATTGACTGATTGACTAAAATGGATGCGCCCCGTTAAATCCGCCCGGTTTCACGCCCACCAAACAACAAAATTCAAGGGAGAACGCTCATGGCCGAGGCCTATATCGTCGCCGCCGCACGCACCGCAGGTGGCCGCAAGGGTGGCCGGCTGGCCGGATGGCACCCGGCGGATCTCGCCGCTTCCGTGCTGAATGCGCTGGTCGATCGCTCCGGTGTCGATCCCGCACTGGTGGATGACGTGATCATGGGCTGTGTCGGCCAGGGCGGCGAACAGGCCGTCAACGTCGCGCGCAATGCCGTGCTGGCCTCGAAACTGCCGGAAAGCGTGCCGGGCACGTCGATCGACCGGCAGTGCGGCTCGTCGCAGCAGGCATTGCATTTTGCGGCGCAGGCGGTGATGTCCGGCGCCATGGATATCGTGATCGCCTCGGGCGTCGAGAGCATGACCCGCGTGCCGATGGGATCGCCGAGCATCCTCGCCGCCAAGGCCGGCATGGGCCATTACAAGAGCCCGCAGATGGAAGCGCGCTATCCGAACATCCAGTTCAGTCAGTTCACCGGCGCCGAGATGGTGGCGCAGAAATACGATCTGTCGAAGGACCAGCTCGACGCCTACTCCTACGAGAGCCACAAGCGCGCGATCGCGGCCACCGAAGCCGGCCGGTTCAAGGACGAAATCGTGCCGGTGCAGATCACCCGCGCCGATGGCTCGACCGACACCCATCATATCGACGAAGGCATCCGCTTCGACGCCACGCTGGACGGCATCAAGGGCGTCAAGCTGATCAACGAGAACGGCGGCCGGCTCTCGGCGGCGAGCGCGAGCCAGATCTGCGACGGCGCCTCAGGCGTGCTGGTGGTCAACGAGAAGGGCCTGAAGCAGCTCGGCGTGAAGCCGCTGGCGCGGATCCACCATATGAGCGTGATGGGCGGCGATCCCGTCATCATGCTGGAAGCCCCGCTGCCGGCCACCAAGCGTGCGCTGGAAAAGGCAGGGATGAAGATCGACGACATCGATCTGTTCGAGGTCAACGAAGCATTCGCATCGATCCCGACGGCATGGCTGAAAGCGACGGGCGCGGATCCTTCGCGGCTGAACGTGAATGGCGGCGCCATCGCGCTCGGCCATCCGCTCGGCGGCTCCGGCACCAAACTGATGACCACGCTGGTGCACGCGCTCAAGCAGCAGAACAAGCGCTATGGATTGCAGACCATGTGCGAAGGCGGCGGCATGGCCAATGTGACGATCGTCGAGCGGCTGTAACTCCACTTCCTCTCTCGCTTGCGGGAGAGGGTCTGAGACGAACAAGAACAAAAGGCCCTCTCCCGTCTCGAACCGCCAACGCGAACCTCAGCTTCGCATCCGCGGCTCGATCCACCCTCTCCCGCTGCGCGGGAGAGGGAAAGAACCAAACGAGCGGAAAAATCCGCCGGCCTTCCAGAGGAAACATCCATGACGCATCCGTCGATCCACGCGAAGACCCATCCCGACAAGATCGCCTATCGCATGGCCGGCTCGGGCAAGACCCTCACCTATCGCGAGCTCGACGAGCGCTCCAATCGCGGCGCGCATCTGTTCCGCTCGCTGGGTCTCAAGGCCGGCGACCACATCGCGCTCTTGATGGAGAACCGGCTCGAATTCATGGAGATCTGCTGGGCCGCACAGCGCAGCGGGCTCTACTACACCGCTATCAGCCGCTATCTCACCGCCGACGAGATCGCCTATATCGTGCAGGATTGCGGCGCCCGCGTCGTCATCACGTCCGAACAGTGCGCCGATGTGATCGCACCTGTTATCACCAGCGCGGCCGAGCCGATCTTCTACATCGTCGATGGCTCGCGCGACGGTTTTCGCGACTGGAATGCGGCGCTAGCGGCCCAGCCGACCACTCCGATCGCCGACGAGATCGCCGGTTATGACATGCTGTATTCGTCCGGCACCACAGGCCGGCCGAAAGGCATCAAGCGGGCCTCGGAGAATTCGCCGATCGACGTGCCCAACCCATTCCTGAAGCTCTTGTGCTCCACCATGTGCGGCATGACCGAGGACAGCGTCTATCTGTCACCGGCGCCGCTCTATCATGCGGCACCGCTGCGCTTCAACATGATGGCGATCACGCTCGGCGGCACGTCGGTGATCATGGAGAAATTCGACCCCGAAAAATTCCTGGAGCTGGTCGAGAAGCACAAGATCACCCAGTCGCAGCTGGTACCGACCATGTTCGTACGCATGCTGAAACTGCCGGACGAAATCCGCCAGCGCTACGACGTGTCGTCGCTGAAGGGCGCGATCCATGCGGCGGCGCCCTGCCCGATCGACGTGAAGGCGAAGATGATCGAGTGGTGGGGCCCGATCCTGATCGAATATTACGCCGGCAGCGAAGGCAACGGCGTCACCGTCTCCAATTCGCAGCAATGGTTGAGCCATCGCGGCACCGTCGGCAAGGCCGTGGTCGGCAGCGTAAAGATCCTCGACGAGGAAGACCAGGAACGGCCGACCGGCGAGATCGGCACCGTCTATTTCGCCGACACGCCGCAATTCAGCTATCATAACGATCCCGAGAAGACGAAACGCGCCTATAATGCGCGCGGCTGGTCGACGCTCGGCGATGTCGGCTATGTCGACGAGGAAGGCTTCCTCTATCTCACCGACCGCAAATCCTACATGATCATCTCCGGCGGGGTGAATATCTATCCGCAGGAGACCGAGGATGTATTGATCACGCATCCCGAAGTCGCCGATGTCGCCGTGTTCGGCGTGCCCAATGACGAGATGGGCGAAGAGGTGAAAGCGGTGGTGCAACCGCACAGCATGGACCGCGCCGGCAAGACACTGGAATCCGACCTGATCGCGTTCTGCCGCAAGCATCTGTCGCCGATCAAATGCCCGAAGAGCGTCGATTTCGAACCCGAACTGCCGCGCACCCCGACAGGAAAACTGGTGAAGCGGCATCTGCGCGACAAATATTGGCCGAAAAAGGAAGCGGCGACGGCGTGAGTTATTTCACCGCCGCCTCACCCCACTTGTCGTCACCCGGCTTGACCGGGTGACCCAGTACAGGCCGGCCTGAGTTTACTGGATCGCCCGGTCAAGCCGGGCGACGACAGACCGTATGTATCGACTTGCCGCCTCACCTCACTCGCAGTAATCCACCGCCATGCTGCGAGCCCCATTTCCATGACCACCGGCCTCCTGATTTCTGCCATCCGTTCCGGTGCCGGCAAGACGACGGTAACGCTTGGTCTGCTGGCCGCGCTGGCGCGGCGTGGCATCAGGCTGCGCGCGGCCAAGGCCGGACCAGACTATATCGATCCCGCATTTCACGCCGCCGCCACCAGCGCGCCTTGCATCAATCTCGACAGCTGGACCATGCCGCCACCTCTGCTGCAGACGCTGATGGCGCGCGCAGCGGCAAGCGCCGATCTCATCGCCATCGAAGGCGTGATGGGGCTGTTCGACGGCGTGCCGGCAATAGATTCCCGCAGCGGCTCCAGCGCCAGCATTGCCGCGCAATTTGGTCTGCCGGTGATCCTCGTGCTCGACGTCACCGCCCAATCGCAGTCGGCCGCAGCCGTCATACGCGGCTTCGCTACTCATGATCCAAGTGTTCGCGTCGCTGGCGTCGTGCTTAATCGCGTCGGCAGCGAGCGCCATCGACGATTGATCACCGATGCCATCGCGGCGCTGAACGTTCCCGTCGTCGGCGCCATCCCGCGCGATGCGGCACTCGCTTTGCCGGAGCGGCATCTCGGCCTGGTTCAGGCCGGCGAACATGGCGATCTTGCAAAGCGCATCGCGGCGCTCGCCGACATGGCCGAGACGCATCTCGATCTCGATGCAATTCTCGCTTTGGCTGCGCCCATCGAAACGTCACCGGCCCGTTCCAATACGCCAGCGTTGGCGCCACCGGGCCAACGGATCGCGCTCGCTTCCGATGCGGCGTTCAGCTTCATCTATCCGCATCTCATCGATGGCTGGCGCGATGCCGGCGCCGAGATCGTCCGTTTCTCACCGCTGGCAAACGAAGCGCCACCCGCGGATTGCGACAATTGCTGGCTGCCGGGCGGCTATCCCGAACTGCATGCTGGCACACTGGCGGCTGCGACCGCATTCCGTGACGGCCTCGCAGGCTTCGCGCAGACCCGCCCCGTTCACGGCGAATGCGGCGGCTACATGGTGCTCGGCGAAGGGCTGGAAGACGCGGACGGTCATCGTCATGCGATGACTGGCCTGCTTAGCCACACGACGAGCTTTGCGAAACGCAAGCTGCATCTCGGCTATCGCGAGGCGAAGCTGCTGGCGGACAGTGCGATCGGATCCCAGGGCGCGCTCATCCGCGGCCATGAGTTCCATTACGCGTCGCTCACCGATATCGGCCGCGACCAACCACTGGTCGATATGATCAATGCCGATGGTCAGCCCCTGCCCGAACGCGGCGGACGGCGCGGCCATGTCACCGGGACGTTCTTTCACGCCATAGCGCGAACATGAGCGCTTTGCCGTAGGGCGGATGGGCGAAGCGTAATCCGCCGGCCGAATGCATGGTGGAGACTCCGTGGCGGATGACGGCTTCGCCTCATCCGCCCTACGGATCCGCTACCTTCCCCAGCGATCCTGCCAGATCTTCTCGCCCACCATGCAATTCACCCGCGGTTCGCGCGCAGCTGCCGGAATGACCTTCGCATAAGGCAGCTGAATGCCCGCCACTTCCATCACCAGCTTGGTACGGATGGCTTCCTTGAACTTGTCACGCTCCTTGATCGGCACCACGAAAGAGCCGGGACCGCCGATCACGCAATCTTCATAGTACCAATCGAGGTTCTCGATATCCATGGTCGAGTAAGACAACTCCTTCGCCATGATCGGCAGGCCATTGATGATGATGCCTTTCTCCACCGCCGCATCGCGCGCGATGGTGACAGGGCCGCCATTGTTGTTCGGCCCGTCGCCCGAGATGTCGACGACACGGCGCATGCCATGCAGCGCGTTCTCCTCGAACAGCGGAACGGCAAAGTTGATGGCTCCCGAAATCGACGTCCGCGACGCCCGGCGGATCGGTGCTTTCATGATTTCGGCGGCGACCGCGTCGGCCGACTCCGGCCCGTCGATCACGCGCCAGGGGATGACGACTTTCTGATCATTGGCGGCCGCCCATTCGAAATAGGTAACGGCGATCTTGCCATTCGGCCCGGTCTTCAGCGCAGCGAGGAATTCCTTCGAGATGATCGCCTGGGCATAACCCTCGCGCTGTATCGCCAGCTCGTCCATATCCATCGAGTAGGACACGTCCACCGCCAGCACCAGTTCGACATCGACCACGGGCTCGGCCTTGCTCTGGGCCAGTTGCCCGCGCAAACCGGTGGCAGCCACACTCGTCGCATCGCCGCCGAGCATCGCTCCGGCGACCAGCACCGCTCCAATCGAGACACACCAGCGCATTGCGGTCCTCCCGTTTGTGAATCAGATGGTGACATGCAAATGACGAGCCGCAAAGCGGGAACCGCGTGGTCGCTTCACAATCAAGTCAGCAATGCCGGTGGTCGCTGCTCATCGACAGAGACCGGCGGTGCGATTATATGTGGACGCCTCAGAGCGCGTCCCGCCGACCGACCGCGTGAATCGTCATGCCCCAAAGCGTTGTTCAGCCGCAGACCAAGGCGAAGCCGAAGGTCGAGCGACCCAAATTATACAAGGTCATCCTGGTCAATGACGACTACACGCCGCGGGAATTTGTCGTCCGCGTGCTGAAGGCGGAATTCCGCATGGCCGAGGAGCAGGCGGCCAAGGTGATGCTGACCGCCCACCAGCGCGGCGTCTGCGTGGTCGCCGTATTTACGCGGGACGTCGCCGAGACAAAGGCGACGCGGGCAACAGATGCCGGACGCGCCAAGGGCTATCCGTTGCTGTTCACGATAGAGCCGGAGGAATAGCTCCGGCCCCCTCATGGTGAGGAGGCGCGAAGCGCCGTCTCGAACCATGAGATGTCGGAGCTCCGAGCGTCCGGCCATCCTTCGAGACGCCGCTAGGCGGCTCCTCAGGATGAGGATGGAAGTTATGGCAACGCGTCTTCATCGGCCAGCCCGTACACCCGCTCCGCCCTTGCAAATCCCGCAATCGGAAACTCACCGAGATCGGTCCACTCGACTCCGCTCGCATCGACGAAAGCGGACGATGCCACCACCGTGCGGGACAGCTTGCCGGCGATCTTCTCCAGTCGCGCGGCGAGATTCACCGCGGGACCGATGCAGGTGAAATCCACGCGATCACCACCGCCGATATTGCCATACAGCACCTTGCCCACATGCAAAGCGAGGCCGAAGCGGAATTGCTCCTCGGTCAGGCTGGCTCCTGCCCAGCGGAGCTGCTCGACGGCTGCACGAGACAGGCGCGCAGCTTCCAGCACGCGGCCGCACACAGCCGTCAAGTCGTCCTCATCTTCGGCCACGGGAAATACGGCAAGCAACCCGTCGCCCATGAATTTCAGCACCTCGCCGCCCTGCTCCAGGATCGCCGGCACCTGACAATCGAAATAGCGGTTGAGAATATCGACTACATTTTCCGGCTGCAGCCGGTCCGACAGCGCGGTGAATCCGCGCAGATCGGACAGCCAGATCACAGCCTGCATGGTCTCGGTATGGCCGCGCCGGATCTGCCCGGCGAGAATGCGCGCACCCGCACGGGCGCCGACATAATTATCGAGCAGGCCGGCAGCCGTGCGGCGGAGCAGATGGATTTCGATCATGCGCGTCAGTGACGGCATGATCCGGCGGAGGCCAACCAGCTGGGCCTCGGTGAAACCTTCGGGATCGCGCGTGATCCAGCTGGATGCATAAAACTCGCCGTCCGACATCACGAGCGGCAGCGCGATGTAATCGGTGCAGCCCTCGGCGCGCATTTCGGTGAGAAACGGCCTGTTGCTCACCATGTCATCGCGGAGCGAATGACGGACTTCCACCCCCTCGTTGAAAACGCGGTGCAGCGGACTGATCTGGAATTCCTCGCCGTCCTCCTCGCCATGGGCCATGGAGCCCAATGTCACGCCAGTACCAGCCCGCCAGATGAAGCCACGCCCCATCATGCTCGGATGAAGCGTCCGCACGAACACGCCGACACGGAACAGCGGGATGCCGCAGGCGACCATGCGCTCGCAGGTCTCTGACATAAAGAGATCGGTGCGAACGGCCGAACGCGCGCCCTCGGCAAGCCAGGTGATGAGATCGTTGAGTTGTGTCGTATCCATTGCGGGGTGAGCGTAACACAACCGCGCTGCCGTAGGGCGGATTAGCGAAGCGTAATCCGCCGGCCGATTCCTTAATTATGCTCCGCGGCGGATTACGGCTTCGCCTCATCCGCCCTACGGCCGAGCTCTTATCCCACCTGCCCGCGATGACGGATAAAATGGTCGGCGATCACGCAGGCGACCATGGCTTCGGCCACTGGCACGGCGCGGATGCCGACGCAGGGATCGTGACGTCCCTTGGTGAGAATGTTCGTGTCGGTGCCGCTGCGATCCACGGTCTTGCGCGGCGACAGGATCGACGATGTCGGCTTGACCGCAAAACGCGCGACGATGAACTGGCCGGTGGAAATGCCGCCGAGAATGCCGCCTGCATGGTTGGACATGAAGGTCGGGCCGTTATTGCCCATCCGCATCTCGTCCGCGTTTTCCTCGCCAGTCAGCGCGGCAGCATCGAAACCGTCGCCGATCTCGACGCCTTTCACGGCATTGATACTCATCAGCGCCGACGCGATGTCGCTGTCGAGCTTGCCATAAATCGGTGCACCGAGGCCGGCGGGCACGCCATCGGCCACCACCTCGATCACTGCGCCGATGGAGGAGCCGGACTTGCGGATGCCGTCGAGATAGTCGGCATAGAATGCCGCCTTGTCAGCATCAGGGCAGAAGAACGGATTGTTCCCGACCTCGTCCCAATTCCAGTTCGCACGATCGATCTTGTGCGGCCCCATCTGCACCAGAGCGGCGCGGACATTCACACCCGGCACGACTTTTCGCGCAATAGCGCCAGCCGCCACACGGGTCGCGGTTTCGCGCGCCGAGGAACGACCGCCGCCGCGATAGTCGCGCAATCCGTATTTCGCCTCATAGGTGAAATCGGCATGGCCGGGGCGGAATTTGTCCTTGATGTCCGAATAGTCCTTGGAGCGCTGATCGGTGTTCTCGATCAAGAGCGCGATCGGCGTTCCCGTTGTCACCTGCATGCCGGTCTGCGGATGCGCCATCACACCGGACAGAATCTTCACCGCGTCGGGCTCCTGCCGCTGGGTGGTGAAGCGCGACTGGCCGGGACGACGGCGATCGAGGTCGTGCTGGATCTCGGCCGCTTCCAGCGGAATCATCGGCGGGCACCCGTCGACCACGCAGCCGATCGCGACACCGTGGCTCTCGCCGAAGGTGGTGACGCGGAACATATGGCCGAAGGTATTGTGGGACATGGGGTTTCCGAAGATCGCAAAAGTCGACACATGTCGTAGCGACATGTCGCGAGAATCGCAACAAACGCCCCCTTCACGGTGATTAAGCGAACTTCTCCAGCCCGCTTTCGCCAAACACATAGACCGCGCCCTGCTGGATCGGCAGTTCCGCGACGCCCTCCGGCGTGTCGAGCCCGAGCGCCACCATCAGCGCGCGGCAGGTGCCGCCATGGGCGACCGCGACCACGTCGCCGGTCAAATCTGCTGCCCAGGCGCGGACGCGTTCCTGAACCTCAACATAGCTCTCACCACCTGGCGCCGGCAGCGTCCATTTCTGGGTCAGGCGCGCGGCATAAAGATCGGGCTTGTCGGCCCGCTGCTCGGCCAGCGTAAAGCCTTCCCAGTCGCCATAGCCGATCTCGCGCAGGCGATCGTCAAGTGCATAGTCGCCCACAGGAATAGCAAGCTCCGCGCGCACCAATTCCATGGTGTTGCGCGCGCGGCCAAGCGGGCTGGCGACAAAAGACACATCGCGATGAGTGCGATTGTGACGCGCCAGCAGATCCTTCAGCACCGTACCGGCATGCGTCGCCTGTTCGCGGCCGAGATCATTAAGCGGAATGTCCTTGGAGCCCTGAAAACGACCCAAGGCATTCCACTCGGTCTGGCCGTGGCGGATGTAATAGATGGTTGGCATGAGGTGAGGCTCGATGTTTCCAGTCGTCATTGCGAGCGTAGCGAAGCAATCCAGAGGCCAAGAACGAAGGCTGGATTGCTTCGTCGCTACGTTCCTCGCAATGACGGCATATTATTCCCCGCTGCCCATGCGAATATCCGGCGCGTCCGGCACCTTGGTGCCGAGTACGTGATAGCCGGCATCGACATGGTGCACCTCGCCGGTGACGCCGCTGGAGAGATCGGAGAGGAAATACATCGAGCTCTGGCCAACTTCGTCGATGGAGACGTTCTTGCGCAGCGGCGCGTTCACTTCGTTGTATTTCAGCAGATAACGCGAGTCCGCGATGCCCGCGAAGGCCAGCGTCTTGATCGGGCCGGCCGAGATCGCATTGACGCGGATGCCCTTCTCGCCGAGGTCTGCCGCGAGATAGCGCACACTGGCTTCCAGCGCGGCCTTGGCGACGCCCATGACATTGTAGTTCGGCATCCACTTCTCGGCGCCGTAATAGGACAGCGTGACGATCGAACCGCCTTCCGTCATCAGCTTCTCGGCGCGCTGGGCGATCGCCGTCAGCGAATAGCAGGAGATCAGCATGCTCTTGCTGAAATTCTCCGCGGTCGTGTCCACATAGCGGCCTTCGAGCTCATTCTTGTCCGAGAAAGCGATGGCGTGGACCACGAAATCGATCTTACCCCACTTGGCCTTGGCGGCGTCGAACACCGCGTCGATGGTAGCGGGATCGGTGACATCGCAATGGCCGAGCAGTGTCGCGCCGAGTTCGGCAGCCAGCGGCTCGACGCGCTTCTTCAGTGCATCGCCCTGATAGGTCAGCGCGATTTCGGCGCCTTGAGCCTGACACGCCTTGGCGATGCCCCAGGCGATGGAGCGGTTGTTGGCGACGCCCAGAATGACACCACGCTTGCCCTTCATCAGGCCCGACACTTCGCTCATATCGCCTCCGTTTTGCGCTGACCGGCTTTGGGCCGGCCTCAAATCTGGCCCTTGGGGTACACCAGCACTGCCGCAGGGTATAGCCCCAAAGTGGCCGCTTGGCGGCCGTTTACCCTGTGCGCCAGCGTCGGAATAGATGCCCTACCAAGGTGTTATGATGGATGCGGCAATTGTGGCCGCCTCGAAATACCGATGGACCCAGCCGATGGCGACAGCCTCATGAACGCGTTCCGCGACGGCGTGGAGAGCATGATTCCGGCGCTGCGGCGTTATGCCCGCGCGCTGGCACGCGACACAGACATTGCCGACGACCTCGTGCAGGACACGCTTGTGCGCGCGCTGCGCTCCGAAAAGCTGTTCATCGGCGGCGACCTGCGCAGCTGGCTCTATACGATCCTGACCAATCTGAACCGCAACCGCCGCCGCTCGCTGGCGCGCAAGCCTGTGTTCACCGAGCTGTTCGACACCAATGCGGATGCGTCAGGCACCGAAGCCGAGGGGCGCGATATTTCGCGCGCTCTTGCTGCCTTGGTCGAGGAGCAGCGCTCGGTGCTGCTGCTCGTGATGCTGGAGGGACTGAGCTATCGTGAGGTCGCCGACATCCAGGGTGTGCCGATCGGCACCGTGATGTCGCGCCTCGCCCGTGCCCGTGCCCATGTCAAAGCCTATCTCGACGGCGAGCGCCCGGCGCTCCGCGCGGTCAAGTGATCTTCCGAGGACCCGACGATGACGACCCCGAACATTCCCGTCACCGAAGATGAACTGCACGCTTTCATCGACGACGAATTGCCGGCCGAACGTCGCGCCGATGTGGAAGCCTGGCTCGCGGCACACCCCGACGATGCCGAGCGCGTGCGCTCCTGGCGCAGCATGGCCGATCTCCTGCACGCACGTTACGATGCGGTAGCCGACGAGCCGGTGCCGCAGCGACTCGAGCTCGAGCGCCTGACCCGGCAGTCGCAAACACGGCCATGGCTCTATAGCGCCGTCGCTGCAGCGCTGGTCGCCTTCGTCGCCGGCGGCAGCGTCGGCTGGCTGGCGCGCGGCACATCCGCCTCGTCGCCGAGCTTTCGGACCTTCGCGCTCGATGCGCTCGATGCCCATCGCACCTATGTGGTGGAAGTCCGCCATCCCGTCGAGGTCGCGGGCGACGAGCGCGCGCATCTGCAGCAGTGGCTGTCCAAGCGCGTCGGCTACGCCGTCAAGGCACCGGATCTGGAGAGCAGCGGCTTGAAGCTGGTCGGCGGACGCTTGCTGCCTGGTCCCGACGCCCCGGCGGCGTTCTTCATGTACGAGACCGCCAGCGGCGAGCGCTTCACACTTTATACGTCGCGCGCCAAAACCGACACGACCTCGATGCGCTACGCCTCGCAGGACAAGGACGGCGCCATGTTCTGGGCCGACAAGGGCGTCGGTTATGTGGTGTCAGGCACGTCCGACAAGGAGCGCCTGAACACCGTAGCGCGGGCGATCTACGATCAGACGGAGAAGCTGGGCGGATAGCTCGGATCTTAGGATGGGTAGAGCGTAGCGAAACCCATCCTAAGACCGCGCAGTGTTACATCTCACTCCGCGGATTATACGGGTGTCCGCTCTGCCACTTCTCCATCAGCGCTTCCAGCTCCGCGTCGTTGCCGTCGGGAAGCATGATGCGGGTGGTGAAATAGAGATCGCCGGCACCGTCGGCTTTCGGCAAGCCCTTGCCCTTCAGGCGAAACGTGCGGCCGCTCGACGTATTCTTCGGGATCGACAATTCGACCGCGCCTGTCAGCGTCGGCGCACGCACTTTCGCGCCGAGCACGGCTTCATAGAGCGTGATCGGCAGGTCGACGCGCAGGTCGCTGCCGTCGATCTTGAAGGTCGAATGAGGAGCGATGGTCACGGTGATCATCAGATCGCCGGGGCGGTGGCCGGGGGCGGTCTCGCCCTGCCCGCGCAGGCGGATCTGCTGGCCGTTGGTGACGCCGGCCGGCACCTTGACGTTCAGCTCCTTGCCGGATGGCAGGCGCACGCGCTTTTCGGCACCCTTGACGGACTCCTCGAGAGTCACGGTCATGGCGACATTGATGTCGAGATCGGGGATGCCGCCACCATAGGCGCTGCCGCCGCCGAAGCCACCGCTCTCGAATTCGAACGACTGCGCACCGGCACGGGCGCCGCGAGCGGCCGCGCCGCCGAACATGCTGTTCAGGATATCCTCGAAGCCGGCGGCGCCGCCGGCGCCAAAGCCCTGCTGGCCGCCGCGGAAGGCGTGCTCGAAACCGGCACCGCGCGCGCCGCCACGTCCGCCGCCCGGGAAGCCCTGGAAACGCGGCTTGCCTTCGGCGTCGATCTCACCGCGGTCAAACTGCTTGCGCTTGTCCTCGTCGCCAAGGATTTCATTGGCCGCGTTCACTTCCGAAAACCGCTCGGCGGCTTTCGGATCGTTCTTGTTGGCGTCGGGATGATGCTTCTTGGCGAGCTTGCGAAACGCACTCTTGATCGCCGCAGCACTGGCGCCCCGCTGCACCCCCAAGACCTCATAGGGGTCGCGCATCCGTCGTCTCTCCTCACATATGCGAAATACGGGCTTCGGACGGCTAGGCCCGGACCCGCGTGAATGGCATGCGGGACAAACCCGCTTGCCCCTTCATCTGGTGTGTTCGTGTCATTTTTGCAACGGGGCCGCAAGCGGTGAAGCGAAACTCAGCTTCGCTTCCACGGCACCAGAGTCCGCACGTCCCAGCGTCCGCGCTCGCCTTTACACGCCGCACCTTGCATCCAGCTTTCGGTGGTGCCGTTGACATAGGAGGCGAGAAAGTCACGGCAGGTCTTGCCCTCGGCGACATAGGCATTGGACAGCGGCGTGACCGAGCCGCGGGCACCGGTCACCGGATTTTCCCATGGCTGGCTGGAATCCTTGCTGCCGCGCGTGAGCACATCACTGGCGGCGTTGCGGGCGAGCGCCAGATCGGCCTCGGTCGGGTCGTAACTCGCCGACTGCGCCGTGGGTGACATAGAACCGGGCGTGATCGAGCCGGTCACGTCGCCGCCGTCCATCCTGGCGAACGGGCCGTCATTGTCCCGCATGACGCTGCAACCGCCAAGGCCCGTACCGATGAGAATAGCTGTCAAAGCTGCCTTGAGCGGCCACAGACCCGATAGGCCAATGCGTCCGCGTGCCCTATATAGGTCTCGCCTATAGAGGGATCCTGGCGCGCTATCGCTGACAGGCCAACGCAATACGGAACTCCGGACATGACCGACACGACCCCCTCCATGAAACACCCAACTCCGTTAACGTCCGGTGATTTTACGGCGGCAGAGGAACCGTTTGCGCTGTTTTCCGAATGGTTTAACGAAGCCAAGACGTCCGAGCCGAACGATCCCAACGCCATGGCGCTGGCGACCGTCGATGCCGACGGCCTGCCCGATGTGCGCATGGTGCTGATGAAGGGCTATGACGCCGACGGTTTCGTCTTCTACAGCCATATCGCCAGCCAGAAGGGCCAGGAACTCGCCGGCAATCCCAAGGCCGCGCTGCTGTTTCACTGGAAATCGCTGCGCCGGCAGATTCGTGTTCGCGGGCCGGTGACGCCTGTGACCGATGCCGAAGCCGACGAATATTTCGCCACCCGTCCGAAACAGGCGCAGATCGGTGCGTGGGCCAGCAAGCAGTCGCAGCCGCTGGAGAGCCGCTTCGCCTTCGAGCAGGCCATCGCCAAAGAGGGCGCGAAATATCTGATCGGCAATGTTCCGCGCCCGCCAGGCTGGAGCGGCTGGCGCATCATTCCGCAGAGGATCGAGTTCTGGCACGACCGCCCGTTCCGCCTGCATGACCGTATCGAATTCCGCCGCGATGCCGCCGGCAGCGCCTGGAGCAAAGTGAGGATGTATCCGTGAACGCTGACCCGGCCGCGAGGCCCAAAGCCGCGATCCATTCCGGATCGAATGCGCCCAAGCGCACGATGCTCCTGACCGGCGCAAGCCGCGGCATCGGCCATGCTACCGTGATGCGCTTTTCCAGCGCCGGCTGGCGCGTGCTCACCTGTTCGCGGCATCCATTTCCTGAAGTCTGTCCATGGGACGCAGGTCCCGAAGACCACATCCAGGTCGATCTCGCCGACCATGACGACACCGCCCGCGCCATCGACGACATCAAGGAGCGCCTGAACGGCGGCACGCTGCACGCGCTGGTGAACAATGCTGCGATCTCGCCGAAGGCCGAAGGCGGCAAGCGCATGGGCTCGATCGACACCGATGTCGATACCTGGACCCATGTGTTCAACGTGAACTTCTTCGCACCGATCATGATGGCGCGCGGGCTGATCGAACAGCTCAAGGCCGCCAAAGGCTCGGTAGTGAACGTCACCTCCATCGCCGGCTCGCGCGTGCATCCCTTTGCCGGCGCCGCCTATGCCACATCGAAGGCCGCGCTCGCGGCGCTGACGCGCGAGATGGCATCGGATTTCGGCCCACTCGGGGTGCGCGTCAATGCGATCGCGCCGGGCGAGATCGACACCTCGATCCTGTCGCCGGGAACGCAGGCCATCGTCGATCACCAGATTCCGATGCATCGCCTGGGCACGCCGGACGAAGTCGCCAAGATCATCTATGTGCTGTGCACGGAGACGAGCTCATACGTGAACGGCGCCGAAATCCACATCAATGGCGGCCAGCACGTCTGACCACACTCTTCGCACCTCATGGTGAGGAGCGCGCTCTTGCGCGCGTCTCGAACCATGAGCTGGCCGGGCTCGAGCATGCGGCCATCCTTCGAGACGCCGCTGCGCGGCTCCTCAGGATGGGCGCGGAGTTTTTGTTTTCGGAATGTGTGGGAACATGAAGTGAGGCTGGCGCCTTTCTGGCGCTCCTCGCAGGGAAGGCGGAACAATCAGTCCGCGTAAAACTTTCGCAGCATCGGCGCCGCGGCGCTGATGCCGGCGCTGGAACAATCATCATCGGACTCGCCTTCGAGCAGGGCCGCGCCGCAATGCCGGCACGTCCGCGCCGATATCGCCTGCGCCCTGCCGACGGCGATACGCGCTTGCTTGTAGGAGCGCAGATCGACGACGTTCCGCCCGGGCATTTCTGTTTTATCAACCATTGCTGTCCTCATCGCTAGTGACAGCGGTTATGACAGCAAGACTTAGCGCAACCGTTCAGCGGAATGCTCGAATTTTACCTGAAATATTGTGGCGGAAGAGAGCACCTACTTCGTAGGGCGGATGAGCCGAAGGCGTAATCCGCCGCGGAGTTTCGGTTACGCCCTCGGCCGGCGGATTACGCTGCGCTCATCCGCCCTACGCCCTGCGCGTCGTTGCCTGATCAACCTGTCAAACAGCCACGTCCTTCCCGAGATCATGAGTCCTCATTCTCGCGGCGCTTGCGCGTCCGAGGTGTGAGCAGGTCTCCCCTCGAAGACATGAGGGGAGGCGGCACGCCGCAAGGCGCGTGGGGGTGGGACTGACGCGATCGGTTTGCACTGGATCGCCAGTGCTGGCCGGCCGCGCAACGCCTGACGGCGTGCCACCGCGGGACTTTTGGCTGGAGGACCGCTCTGTCGCACACCGGCACGTCCCTTACTCCTTGCCGCAGCAAGTTTCCGAGCCGCTGATCCCGACGGATTTCTCCGCCGTTCGCCTGTGCCGTCGCAGCCGACCTATCGGCTCCCCCTCGTATTGGGGAGGGACGGTGACCCCCGGCCTCCCGAGTCCTGCTTGCGAGGCAGGCCGCGGGCTCCGCATCCTGTCCCGCTCAAAGAACGCCTCATGAGAGCGCCCCCCGCGAACAAGACGGCAGCGATAATGGACGGGATGGGAATTTTGTCAAGAACAAAATAAGAACATTTAGACTCTGCTTGTCATCCCCGCGAAAGCGGGGATCCGGTACACGCCGACTGAGCAGCTTGATCCGATCCATGGGTGTCTACTGGATTGCCCGGTCGAGCCGGGCAATGACATGTCAGAGGCCGCTACGCCAAGCGGCGACGGCAGAGGTTTGGCCAAGCTACGCAACAATGGGGAAAGCGCGGCGGAGCGTCAGCCGCCCAGCTTCGCCATCAGGGCTTCGGAGATTTCGAAGTTCGAATAGACCTGCTGCACGTCGTCGTGATCGTTGAGCAGGTCGACGAGCTTGAGCAGCTTTTCGCCGGTCTCGTCATCGACGGCGATGGTGTTCTGAGGCTTCCAGGTCAGTTCCGCCTTGCTGGCTTCGCCGAACTTCGCTTCCAGCGCCTTCGAGACTTCGTGGAAACCGTCGGCCGAGGCATAGATTTCGTGGCCGCTCTCGCTCGACACCACATCGTCAGCGCCGGCCTCGATGGCCGCTTCGAGCATGTCATCGGCCGATGCCTTGTCGGCGGGATATTCGATGATGCCGACCCGATCGAACATGAAGGACACCGAACCGGTTTCCCCCATATTGCCGCCCGACTTGGTGAAATAGGAGCGGATGTCCGAGGCGGCGCGGTTGCGATTGTCGGTCAGCGCCTGGACGATGACGGCGACGCCACCGGGGCCGTACCCCTCGTAACGGATTTCATCGTAGTTCTCGCCATCGTTGCCCGCGGCCTTCTTGATGGCGCGCTCGATATTGTCCTTTGGCATGTTCTCCGCGCGCGCCGCCAGCACCGCGGAGCGCAGGCGCGGATTCATTGCCGGATCCGGCGTTCCCAGCTTGGCCGCCACGGTAATTTCGCGGGCCAGCTTGGAGAACAGCTTGGACCTCTGGGCGTCCTGACGGCCCTTGCGGTGCATGATGTTCTTGAATTGGGAATGTCCGGCCATGCAGGTCTCTCGATCGTCCGACTGATTGAATATGAGGGCTGTGGCGGGGGGTTATAGGGGGCGAAATTGGCAAAATCAAAAAAACGGCGGAATAGCGAAAATCGGCCGCCCCGGCCAAATGCCGCTTAACGATCGTTTCACCGGTAGGTGCAAGACTACTCGCATAAATTGCATAGCGGGGGAGGCATGGCGATCCAACTGTTTCGCAAGCGGCTGGCCGAGACGGCCGTGCCGGTGATCGACGCTGAAAAACCTGCCCCTCATGCCCAGCCGCCGCTTCCCGAACCCGACCCTGCCCGCGACATCCTGGAGTTGCTGGAGCTCGAACTCGGCGGCCTCGTCCGCCAGCTGGAGAAGGCCGCAGGCGCGGTGGCGGGAGGCGCCGAATCGACCGCGGCAACCCTCGCCGCGATCCGCACCCGCACCGATGCGTTGACAGACCGCAGCACCGGCGCGCTGGCGACCGCCGCAACCTTCTCCCATGCCGCCGACAAGTTCACCCATTCGGCCCAGGCCATCGGCGCACAGGTGCGCGATGCCGGCCAGCTGGCGGACGCGGCCGGCGCTGCCGCCCATGAGGCCAGCCTGAATGTGGACCGGCTGCGGGAATCCTCCGCGGCCATCGGCCAGGTGCTGGACCTGATCGCCCAGATCGCGCGGCAGACCACCATGCTGGCCCTGAACGCGACCATCGAGGCCGCACGGGCCGGCGCCGCAGGGCGCGGCTTTGCCGTGGTCGCGACGGAAGTGAAGGCGCTGGCGGTGCAGACCCAGGGGGCCACCGAAGAGATCAAGCGCAAGGTCGACACGCTGCAGCGCGACGCCGCGAATTCAGTCGAGGCGGTGCAGCGGATCTCCGCGGCGATCGCGGCGATCCGCCCGGTGTTCTCCCATGTGAATGAGGCCGTGGCCGAGCAGAATACGACCACCGGCGAGATGGCGAGCAACGCAGCCGCCGCGTCGCAATTCATCGCCGCGGTCGGCGACAGCGCGCAGAAAATCGATGCCGCGGCCAGGACGGCGACGGAACATGGCGCGGACGTCGCGCAGGCCGGCGCCGCGGTGACGCTGTTTGCCTCGAAACTGAAATCGCGCTGCGCGGTGCTGCTGAAGCAGGACGCCGCGAGCGAGGAACAGCGCAAGCGCGAACGCCTGCCCTGCCATCTGGATATCGTGCTGGACACGGGCGGCGGACAGCTGCGCGCGCCGGTCTATGAGATCGCCATGGATGGCGTGCTGATCGGCGGGCCGGATGCGGCGCGGCTGCCGCTGCACGCGGTGCTGTCCGCGGAGCTCGGCGAGATCGGCGCATGCCGGCTGCGCATCGACGCGCGTGGCAACAGCGGCGCACAGGCCCGCTTCGTAGCGCCGGATGCACATCTTGTCAGCCGCATCGAGGACCGGCTCTGGGCGATCCACGACGAGAACACCGAATTCGTGACGCGGGCGCTCGACGCAGGCGCGGCGCTCAACAAGATCTTCGCCGACGGCGTCGCATCGGGCGCGATCACCATCGACGACATGTTCGACGAGACCTATGTGGAGATCGCCGGCAGCAATCCCGTGCAGTACCGCACGCGGATGCTGCCCTGGGCTGAGCGCGCGCTGCCGGAATTCCAGGACGCGTTTCTCGCCCGGGATTCGCGCATGGCATTCTGCGTCATGATCGACCGCAACGGCTATCTGCCGGTGCATAACGGCATCTATTCGAAGCCGCAGCGCCCCGGCGACGTCGCCTGGAACACCGCCAATTGCCGCAACCGCCGCATTTTCAACGATACGGCGGGCCTCGCCGCCGGACGCAACACCCGCGCCTATCTGATCCAGAGCTATGCCCGCGACATGGGCAATGGCACCACCGTGATGATGCGCGAGATCGACGTCCCCGTGCGCGTGCAGGGACGGCATTGGGGCGGATTCCGGACGGCGTATAAGCTGTGACGCCGGGTCGTAGGGCGGATAAGGCGCAGCCGTCATCCGCCGCGGAGTTTCCGCCATGCAATCGGCCGGCGGATGACGCTTCGCTCATCCGCCCTACGTCTCTGCCCTCATCCTGAGAGCTTGACTGGAAAGGCGGTCTGTAGTTTGGCGCTGCTGGTCGCCTAGACGGAGCGCAACAGTCCCTCATGGTGAGGAGGCCTAGCGGCGCAATTGCGCCGCTGACAGCGCCGTCTCGAACCATGAGATGGCTTGGCTCGGAGCCTTTTCGGCCATCCCTTGCGAATGGCTACGCCATTCGCTGGGAGACGCCGCTGCGCGGCTCCTCAGGATGAGGGCGGAGTATAGAAGAACCCTCATGGTGAGGAGCGTCCACTTGGCCGCGTCTCGAACCATGAGCTCGCGCCCAGACCGCTTTATGAGTCAGACTCTGAGGGGCCGCGCAGGCCGCATCTCGAAGGATGACTGGAAAGCTCCGAGCCAAGCCAACTCATGGTTCGAGATGGAGTTGGTGGAACGCATGTCACACCAATGACATTCGATGTTGGTTCAACCCGGTTGGACCGACATCGATCACCCACTCGTTTCCCGAGGCGACCATGAACGAACTCTCCCCCGACAATGCAAAAGCCATGCATGACCGCGTGCGTGAGGAGATGCTCGACAGCTACGACGAGGAAATGGAACTCGAACTCGACGAAGACCGCATCGACCAGATGGCCGATGAGCTGGCCGGCCAGAAGCTGACCTCATCGGTCGACCGCCGCACCTATTTCAAGGAACTGTTCCGCCTGCAGGGCGAGCTGGTGAAGCTGCAGAGCTGGGTGCAGCACGAGAAGCTGAAGGTCGTGGTGATCTTCGAGGGCCGCGACAGCGCCGGCAAGGGCGGCGTCATCAAGCGCATCACCCAGCGGCTCAATCCGCGCATCTGCCGCGTCGCCGCCCTGCCCGCGCCGAACGAGCGCGAGCGCACCCAATGGTACTTCCAGCGTTACGTGTCGCATCTGCCGGCCGGCGGCGAAATGGTGCTGTTCGACCGCTCCTGGTACAACCGCGCCGGCGTCGAGCGCGTGATGGGCTTCTGCACCGAGGACGACGTGCAGGAATTCTTCCGCTCGGTGCCCGAATTCGAACGCATGCTGGTGCGCTCGGGCATCATCCTGATCAAATACTGGTTCTCGATCACCGACGAGGCGCAGCATCTGCGCTTTGCCATGCGCATCGCCGATCCCCTGAAGCAGTGGAAGCTCTCCCCGATGGACGTGCAGGCCCGCGCGCGCTGGGAGGCCTATACCAAGGCCAAGGAAGCGATGCTCGAACATACGCATATTCCGGAAGCGCCGTGGCATGTGGTGCAGGCCGTCGACAAGAAGAAGGCCCGCCTGAACTGCATCGCGCACCTGCTCGCGCAAATCCCGTACAAGGATCTGCCCTATGAGCCGGTGGCGCTGCCGGAACGCGTGCGCAACCCCGACTATTTCCGCGCCCCCGTGCCTGCGGAGATGTATGTGCCTGAGAAGTATTAAAGGGCGCATGAGCCGACTCGTCCGCCAACGCGCGAAGAGCGACGGAAGGCGTCGTCCGCCGTTCGCAAAGCAATTCTGTTTCGACGACATCGTGTCCCGGGCGCGCTGCGGCGCAGGCGATGCAAGGCATCGCCGACAAGGCTGCTGCGCAGAACCGGGACCGTCACAGGCTCCGGCGCTTGGTACGGTCCCGGCTCTGCGAGGCGGCACTTGCGGCGAAGCTTCGCTTCGCCTGAGCGCCGCATCGCGTCCGGGACACGGTTCAGCTCGAAACTGCTCTCATCCGCTCTCGTGACACCGTCTCACCACACGTAGCGCACGACGCCCTTGCCGGCATAGCTGGTGGTGACGTCGGAGAATTCGCCTTCGAAACTCGCGGCCAGCGAGAGGCCGCTGCTGAACGTCATCTCCGCCGATGCGGTGGTGAGCGCCGCGTTGCGCGCGGGCGCGGCGCCGTTCACCACAAAGCTCGCGCCGGGCAGCGACTGGAACGTGGCGGCGACGCTGCGGTCGCTGGTGTAGTCATGCGCCCAGGCGGCACGGCCGCGCAGGGTCAGGATCGCATCACCGACAGCGAAGGATTTGTCGGTGCGGATGCCGAGTTCCGATCGCGTCGATGTGGCGGTCCTGGCGGCGTAGGCCAGCGCAAACATATTGCCGCCGGCATTGGCGGTTTCCGCATAGGACGGCAGATCGAAGGCTATGACCTGGGCGGCGGCATAGGGCGTGACGCCGACGCCATCGACCCACGGCATCACCCAGCGATTGCCGACCTCGACACGGCCGGAATAGGCGTTGGCGTTGAACTGGGCGCGAAGCTGGTCGATGCCGGCAACGGTGACCGTGCGATCGGTGGTGATATCCTGCCAGCCATAGGCGGCGGCGGCCGTGATGTAGGTCGAGCCCACGGTATGGCGAACAAACGCGCCGGCCTGGAACAGATCGGATCGCCCGCGGCCGCCATTCGCCACGCTGAAATTCGTGCCGCCGCCGGCGAGGGCAAAACCGGCAAGCGTGTTCGGCGAAAACCAGTAATCCGCACCGACCGCGACCCCACCGAGCCGGCTGGTGGTGGTGTTCGATCCGGTCGCGCCATTGCCGTCGGTGGTCTGCGATCCGCCGAAGCCGGCGGCCCACACGTTCCAGCGAGCTTCGAATGCAGGCGCGCGGGGCGGTGCCTTGGCAAACATCGCATAGGCGTCGGCGCCCGTGCGCTTGCGGCCGGAAGATGCATAAGCGTTGAACGCATCATCTTCCGCAGCAAAGCCGGTCGCGCCGGTGCCGCTACCGCCGCGCCCGGCGCTGAACGGATCGGTGATCACGCCCATGAACTGGGTCATCGCATCGAACGTCGCCTGCTGGCTACCGGCGGCAGTTTCGCCGGAGACCTGCGTCAAGCCCTGCGGCGTCAGCGCGCCGAACACCAGCGGAATGCCGCCTGCCGTGTTGAACGAGTTGATCAGCGCATTGGCGACGTTGCTCTGGTTGCTGCTGAGCCCGCTGCCGAAGCTTGGCGCACCCGGCGGATCGGGCGGCGTGAAGTTCAGCGTCAGGTTGAGGTAGGCGTTGTTGGCGTCATAACTCAGCGACGGCGTGAAGTTCGCCGGCAGATTGGTGTTGACCAGCGACGCGAACGTGCCGCTGACACCACCCGCCGCATTGAGGATGGTGTATTGCCGCGTCACATAGGCACCGCTGGCATAGGTCGCCTGCACCGTTGCTCCGCCGAGCGTCGCCGTGCCCGTCACATTGGTGCGATCGGCATGAGTCGGATCGACCTCCACCATATAGGTCGATGCCGCCGTGAACACGAGATTGCCCCGCACCGTCAGAGTGCCGATCGAGTTGCCCGGCGACAGCGTGCCGCCGTTGATCGCCGTGTCCCCGACGATGCCGTTGCCGCCAAGGATGCCGCCCGCGTTCACCGTCATCGTCCCGGACGACATGCCGTTGCTGATGAAGCGACCGGCGTTCACCGTCACGTCCGAGGCGATGCTGCCGCCCGCGGCGATCTCCAGCACGCCGCTGCTCACCGTGGTCGCGCCGGTATAGCCGTTCGCGCCGAGCATCTGGGTCGTGCCGCCGCTAACGGCAAGGCTTGCACTGCCGCCGAGCCGGTCGATCGTGCCGCCGCTCGACGTCAGCGCCCCGGTCAACGACCCGTTGCGGATCGTGCCGCCGTTCTGCAAGGAGACGCCGCCGTTCTGGATTTGCGCCGTGCCGCCGAGATCGAGCACCGCGGTTGCGCCGTTGATCGTGGTGGCGTTCGCCGCATCACCGAGCGTGCCGCCGCCGGCCAGCGCCAGCACACCGGCATTGATGGTGGTGCCGCCGGTATAGGTGTTGAGGCCGGACAGGATCAGCGTGCCGTCCTGGGTCTTGCTGACGCCGCCAGCGCCGGTGATCGGCGCGGCGATGCTCGCCGTCACCCCCGCCAGCACCCGCAGCTCGCCGCCGTTCGCGCCGAGCACCAGCTCGCCGCCGGCGCCACCGATCAGCGTGTAGCCGTTGGTCACGAATTGCAGGCTGTCGAAGGTCTGCGGTCCAGCGACTGTCACCGTGCCGCCGCCGCCCTCGAACGCGGCGTTCATAGCCGCCCACCGCGCCGGCACTGTGCCGCCGACATTGAGCCAGTTCGGGTTGCTGCTGTTCCAGGCGCCGTTGCCACCCTGCCAGGACTGCAAGGTGCTGGTGCCGTCGGCCACCAGCAGATCGACGACCCCGGCGCGGGAGGTGTCGACGCCGATATCGGCGGCATTCCATCCGACCGGCGGCGCACCGAAGGTGAGGCCGTTGCCGGTGAGTGTGCCGCCATAGGTCATCAGCCGGTAATAGCCGATACCCTGCGCGCCGAAGGCCACCAGATCCAGCGTGCCGTTCAGCGCGAGATTACCGGTGACTGCGACCAGGCCGGTGCTTCCGGGCACGGCGGACGATCCCGGCGCGCCGAGCAGATAGCTGAGATGCGCGCCGCTGGCGAGCGTCAGGTCGCCGTTGATCCGCAGCGCGCCGGAGCCGCTATCACCGCCGAACAGGCCTCCCCCGGCCTGGATCGTCGTGCTGCCGACGGTGCCATAGCCGCCGAAGAGTACGCCGTTTTGCACCACCACGGCGCCATCGATCCGTGCGGCGCTGTCGCTGGCGGTGTTGCCGACCCGCAAGATTCCCGACGAGACCGTCGTTTCCGTGGCGGTGATGATGCCGTTGGCCCTCATCGTATTGCGCGCGCTCAGCGTCAGGGCGCCGCTTGCCGTCACCGAACTGGTTGCGGCCATATCCATGCCCGCGGACGAGGTCAACGAGACGCTGTTCCCAGTCAGGCTGCCGTTGACGGTGAGCCCGCCGCCGGTGCCAAGCGTCATGGCGCCGGTGCCCGCATCCACCGCGCCGGTCACATTGAGGCTGCCCGCGTTCGTCAGGCTGAAGCCGGTCGCGGTGAAGGCGCCGAGGCTGGCGATCTGGTTGCTGGTTGACGTCAACGAGACCGCGCCGGTCGCACTTCCCGTCAGCGTTCCAGCGGCGAGCATCGATCCGTTCGATTGCGTGATCCCGCCGCCGGTCGCGGTCAGCGTCACCGTGCCGGAGCCGGCATCGGTGCGGCCGGCGCCCGTGAGCTGCACCGATGCGCCGGTCAGCGAGATCGTGCCGCCGCTGCTTCCGCTCGACCCGTAGGCGTAGATGTTACCGGCATTGGTCGCGATCCTGTCCGAGACAAGCGTGACGCCGCCGCCGCCCTGCCCGGTCACGTTGATGGTACCGCTGTTGGTGACATCGCCGCCGGTGCCATTCAAGGTCACCGTGCCGCCGGCAACCGCGCCGACACCCAATGCAGAAATGAAGCCGCTGTTGCGAACGATATCGCTGGTGAAAAGACCGGACGTTGCCAGGGCGGTGAGATTGACGCGGCCGCCGTCGTTGGCCTCCAACGTTCCGGTGTTGAGCACCGCGGGATTGGCGTTGAACGCCGTCACGAGAGGGCTGTCGATCACGACGGTGTCGAAGGGAGTCGTCGTGCTCGATCGGCTCAAGGTCGCAGAACCGGCCGCCATCAGATTGATGCTGCCGGACTGCGCGGCGATGCGTCCACCGTTATCAACGCCAGTCCCGACCAGGGTCACCATGCCGCCAGTGGCGGCGGTCAGCGAGCTGCCTGCGATGGCCCTGACTTGTCCTGTCGTGGCTAGAGTGTTGAGCCGATACTGGTCTTGGTCGACGTATCCGGGATCGAGCGTGGTGGCGATCAGCGACCCGACGTCCACCAAGCTCGTCGCTGAGAAGAGCACCCCGTTGGGGTTGGATAGCAGCACGCTGCCGTTGGCGGCGAGAATCCCAGCAATCGTGCTCGGTGCGTTACCAGTCACACGGCTGACGGCCAGCGACGTCACACCTAGTTGATTGAATGCAAGCGTTACCGGTGGGCCCACGTCGAAGCTGTTCCAGTTCACCTCCAAGATAGTGCTGGTCTGATTTATCGTCGGCAGAGTGATCGTGCCCGATCCCCTGATGATCGTGTTGCCCGCCGGCAAGGTCTGCGCGCCCGCTTGGCCCAGGGGCAGCAGCAGCCCGGCCAGTCCCAGAGCTGCCCGCCCCGAGGCCAGCCGCCATCCGAGCCCCATGGCGATCATGCATGCCCTGTGAAAATCCCGCATCCGTCCCTGCGCAGTCCCGGTCAAAACCTGCCGCAAATACTGTACCATAGATTGCTGGCTATGCGTGTCGCATCCCATGTTCCGTGACGGCGCTCGCTCATGCGTCAAAATGTATCACTGCATCACCAACTGCGTGTCGATTGTTGCTGCTCACCGCGCCGCGATTGCGGATGGTCCGTGTAGCGGAATTGCCGACAAATCCGCCTGCGCCGCCTTCGGTTCACCAGCGATAGCGGATGGTGCCGCGGCCGGTGGTGCTGGTGGTGACGTCGGAGAATTCGCCTTCGAAACTCGCGGCCAGCGAGAGGCCGCTGCTGAACGTCATCTCCGCCGATGCGGTGGTGAGCGCCGCGTTGCGCGCGGGCGCGGCGCCGTTCACCACAAAGCTCGCGCCGGGCAACGACTGGAACGTGGCGGCGACGCTGCGGTCGCTGTTGTAGTCATGCGCCCAGGCGGCACGGCCGCGCAGGGTCAGGATCGCATCACCGACAGCAAAGGACTTGTCGCTGCGGATGCCGAGCTCCGATCGCGTCGATGTGGCGGTCCTGGCGGCGTAGGCCAGCGCAAACATATTGCCGCCGGCATTGGCGGTTTCCGCATAGGACGGCAGATCGAAGGCTACGACCTGGGCGGCGGCATAGGGCGTGATGCCGACACCATCGACCCACGGCATCACCCAGCGATTGCCGACCTCGACACGGCCGGAATAGGCGTTGGCGTTGAACTGGGCGCGAAGCTGGTCGATGCCGGCGATGGTGACCGTGCGATCGGTGGTGATATCCTGCCAGCCATAGGCGGCGGCGGCCGTGATGTAGGTCGAGCCCACGGTATGGCGAACAAACACGCCGGCCTGGAACAGGTCGGATCGTCCGCGGCCGCCATTCGCGACGCTGAAATTCGTGCCGCCGCCGGCGAGGGCAAAACCGGCAAGCGTCGTCGGAGAAAACCAGTAATCCGCACTGTTCAGCTCGAAACTGCTCTCATCCGCTCTCGTGACACCGTCTCACCACACGTAGCGCACGACGCCCTTGCCGGCATAGCTGGTGATGGCGTCGGAGAACGTGCCTTCGGAAACAGCTATTTTGCGACTGCCTCCGTTCCCGAGCCGACGCGCGCAACAAGAGCATCGGCGCGCTGTCTGATATTGCCGGAAAATTTTTCGCCGCTGCCGAGCCGGCTTTTCACGCTCGCAGCCAGCTTGACCGCCTCAGCCGCATGACCGAGCGCATGTTCGGTCTCGGCCAGCGCGATCTGAAACCTGATATTGTCGGGCTGTGCCTCGAACGCCTTCCGCAGCGGCCCGATGGCTTCATAGTTGCGGCCCTGACGCTGCAGGTCTTCGCCATAATCGAGCTGCAGCATGGCGCTGCTCGGAACGACGGCGACGCCGGTCAGCAGCGCCTCGCTCGCTTCCTTGTCCCGCCTGGCTTCGCGGAAGACCGCCGCCAAGCGGCGATAGGCGACGATGCTTCGCGCGTTCTTGCTCAGCGCGGTCCGGTGAGCATCGATCGCTTCATCCTTGCGGCCCATCGCATTCAGCACGATGCCGAGGGAATTGTAGCTGTTGTCGGACTGCGGCGCGCGCTCGACGCCGCGCCGCACCGCCTCGAGCGCGTCCTCCGGCTTCTTCTGCGCCAGCAGCACAAATGCTCTGGTGTATTCGGCGGCGACGAAGTCCGGGTCCATGGCCCGCGCGCTCTCCGTCGCCTGCATCGCTTCGGCGACCTGGCCGCGGCTGAGATAAATATAGGTCCGCAGGTTCAGTGCATATTTTTCCGCATCCTTGTGGCCGCCGGCCAGGGCGACGGCGGTCAGACGCATGGCGCTTTCCTCGTCGCCATATTCACGAAAATAGATGCCCGCTGCGATCTCGGGATCGATATGCTCCAGCAGATTGAGCGCGGCTTTCCTGAACAGGTTTTCGGCCCCCGCCGCCGTTTCAACATCGATCAGACCTTCACGGCCGGGCGTCTGGCGCAGACGGAGTCTCAGCAGCTCCTTGCCATCCTCGTTGCGGGTGGTGATCTCGCCGGAGATCTGAACGATCTTCTTTCCCAACACCTTCTGGATCAGCGACTGAAACGACTTCAGGTCGATGTTTCCAGCCGGCGTTTCGATGGACGACAGCGCATCGATCAATTGCGTGTCGCCAAGCGCGGTTTTGGGTTTCGCGGCGTTGGAGTTCCGGTTCAGCGTGGCGATTTCGTCGAGCAGCCGCTGCGTTGCGGTTTCCGCCGTATAACCCGCCGCTTCGAGCGATTGCGGCACCCGCAGCGCGGTCATCACGATGCCGTTCTCGATCATCGCCTTGGAAACGACGATCACCGTCAGGACGATCGGCACGACGGTGACGAGGACGACGGCCAGCCCCTTGGCAAACATCGCAAGCTCGGCAACCGTCCGATCCCGGATCTGTGCGGCCAGATAATCCCGGGTGCGCACATGAAGACGGCGCTTCGCGACCGCGCCCGAGACATTACCCGAGACAGCGCCGGTCGCACGGGGCTGCGCGTATTGAACCGGTTCTGACGACATCCCGGACATCCCAAGCGGACAGCAACGATAGGCATGCAGGGCCCGCCGTAACACAAGCCGGGGCGGGCCCCCTCTGAAAAATTGCAGCGAGAAATGCGCGGGCAAGATCGCCGCCCGTCCGAATTACCGGACCGAACTGGCGAGCTGCGCCGCGACCCTTTGATGACCGGCAACGCTGAGGTGGATGTGGTCGCTCTGGGCCATGCCCGACTGCAGCGCCGCCTTCACGTAGCCATCGGCCTGAATCGTCTTGATGCCGCGCGCCCGCAATTGCTGTTGAATGCTGGCGATGTTGGCCTGCCGCTGCGCCGGCGAGATCCCGCGGCGGTTGTCATTGCCGCCGAACTGCAGGATCACGACCTTGGTGCCTTCCGGCACGGCGCTCGACAGCCGCGACAGCATGCCGGCCGTGGTATCGCCGGACACGCCGGCATTGCTGACCGTGGTGCGCGAGCCCTTCGCTTGCAGGATTCCCTGCAACTGAGCCGGATAGGCCGCCGACGATCCGACACCCAGGCCTTCGGTATTGCTGGCGCCGAGCGCGACGACCTGCGCCGACGCCGTATGCGAAGCCATGCTCGCCATCAGCGTCGCAACAAGTATGGCCGTTTTCAGTGACATCATGGTTCCCTCTCTATGCTCCGATCAGGGGCGGCGTTGCGCACCGGACCATCGGTGACGCCGCCCACTGACACGCACAGGAAGGCACGGGACGACGCCGGTTTCGTCCCCCAATTGGGTGAGCATGCGTGACGATCGCGAGCCGAAAGGCGCGAAATGCGATCGAGCGCAGGCACGACGGAATATTCCGATGTGCGGAGGGCACGACCGGCGACCGCCGCCGCAGAGATATTTGGACAGCAGAAACAGCAGGGCTTGATGGCAACGCGGACGATGCTTCGCCCATCCGCTCTTTAGAGTCTGTCTCATAAAGCGGTCGAGGTGGTTTTCGGCTGCTTTGGTTCGGAATAATGCCCGTTCAGCTCAGTATCTCGCTTTTCCACCCCTCATCCTGAGGAGCCGCGTAGCGGCGTCTCCCAGCGAATGGCGTAGCCATTCGCAAGGGATGGCCGAAAGGCTCCGAGCCAAGCCATCTCATGGTTCGAGACGGCGCTGTCAGCGGCGCAATTGCGCCGCTAGGCCTCCTCACCTCAGCCTGAACGCAGCTGCGTTCAGGCGGGAGGGACAGAGTTTGTTGCGTTCCGCCTGGGCGACCAACAGGGCCAAACTACGGACCACATTTCCAGTCAGGCTCTTACGTCAAGCGCGCTTTCCCCCCAGCGATATGAAAGCCATGAGGCAAGGCTCTTCCAACGGATTACGCCAGCGATGGCGGGTGCCGTTCTGCACGACACAGTCGCCCTGACGCAGATGGACTTTCTGTCCATCGTCCAGCTCCAGCGTCATCTCGCCACGCACCACGATCCCGTAATCGATCGTATCCGACGTGTGCATGCCCGGGACGTCGCGTTCGAAATGATCGCCCATCCCCGGAACCTTCTCCGACAATTCGCGCAATCCGCTTTCCATGGTGACGCCCGGCGGCGGCTTCCAGCCTTCGGGCCGTTTCGGCGGATAGGAGATCAGGCGAAACAACGTGCCGCCCGGGCCGGGAAAGGCCTTGGTCCCCGCCAGCATCGGGTCCGGCTCGCGGCCGGTCAGTTGCGGCACGCCCTCGGTCATATAGAGCTCGTAGAATGTCAGGCCGGGATTGGCATCGATCTCCACCACCTGCGCGCCATCGAACGACTTGAGCACCGACTTGCCATTCTCGTCGCGGCCCGTCACGACGCGCCTGGGCGCCGGATTGCCCGCTCCTTTCGCCTGTGTGGATGGCGATGTCCCCATCATGGAACTGCCGACGAACAGCGCGGACAACACCTGCAACAGCTGACGCCCGTGACGGCATCGGGACACGAATCGGCGTGCGGCCCGATGGTGCATCCCGGCCGCCGGCGTTGAAAGAGCTTGTTCATCGACGGTTCCTTCTGCTCGGTTGTTTCGTGATCGTGACTGGAATGCTCCGCGCTGCCCCTCAAGCCGGGACGATGGCAATGTAGGGGATACAGGCGACAATGACGGCCATCTGGACCGCGTTGCCCAGCATGCCACCCCAATGCAATCGCCGCAGTTCGCGCGCCGCATTGGGATCGCCGGCGGCGCCGTCACGAAGCCGCGCATCCATGTGCTGCAGGAACCAGCGGCGCCATACCGCCGTCATAGCAACGACGAGACCGATGCCCGTCGCAATCGCGAAGCGGCCTTCCGCGGCAACCGCCAGCATTCCAACGGCGCTGGTGGCAAGCAGCGTCAGGAAATAGCCGTTGAACATGATGCGGAGCAATTGAGCGACCTGGCGAATATCCAGACTCACCAGCAGGAAAGCCGGCGCCGCCAACAGCAGGTAGAACATCGGAAGCAGAAGAATGGTTGTCGCGAATACGGCCACATGATCTGGGACCATTTGCACATCCTTTTGTTTTCTTCCCCGAGCATTCCTTATGATTGCATTGCCTCCTCATCATCATCCAAAGCGGGTGAACGAGCTATTGGGCTTTGGTCGGATGCGATATGCGCATGATGACCACGACGACGACGGCGCTGGGCTTGCACAGCAGGAAGCAAGCACCGGCGCGCGTTTGAAATTAGAGTGGTTATGACCTTATAGCACCGTGTCCCGGGCCCGCTGCAGCGCAGGCGACGCGGCGCGTCGCCGACAACGCTGCTGCGCAGAACCGGGACCGTACCAAGCTCGGCGTTTGTTGCGGTCCCGGCTCTGCGAAGCGGCATGCCTGCGAAGCTTCGCTTCGCCTGGAATGCCGCATCGCGTCCGGGACACGATACCATCGAAGCAGAAACTACTCTCGCTCACCAGAATTCCGGCATCGTCTGCGACAGCCGTCCGCCAATCCGAACCGGCGCGATCCGGACTGCGAGACCGGTCTTGTCGTCCGTCTCCACCGCGACGCCCGACAGGGTGGCAGGACCGAAGGCCGGCTCGAAGCGGCCGGAGGGGATGCCGGTGACGAAGCGGCGCACCGGTTCTTCCTTCTGCATGCCGATGACGGAATCATAGTCGCCGGTCATGCCGGCATCGGTCATGTAAGCGGTGCCGCCGGGCAGTATCTGGTGATCCGCGGTCGGGATATGCGTGTGGGTGCCGACCACCAGACTGACGCGGCCGTCGCAGAAATGGCCCATGCCCTGTTTCTCGCTGGTCGCCTCGCAATGGAAATCCACCACGATGGCATCGGCGGCCTCGACCAGCGGGCAGGCTTCGATCTCTTTCGTCACCGCCGCGAAGGGATCGTTCAGCGGCTCCATGAAGATGCGGCCCATCGCATTGATGACGAGAGCACGCGCGCCGTTCTTGGCGTCGATCAGCGCCGCGCCGCGGCCGGGCGTGTGGCGCGGGAAGTTCAGCGGACGGATCAGGCGCGGCGCGCGCTCGATGAAGACCAGCGCCTCCTTCTGGTTCCAGGCGTGATTGCCGAGCGTCACCGCATCGGCGCCGGCATCGATGAGATCGTTGTAGATGGCCTCGGTGATGCCGAAGCCGCCGGCGGCGTTCTCGCCATTGATCACGACGAGATCGAGCTTCCAGTCCTTGACGAGGCCGGGAAGCTTGTCCTGGATCACCACGCGGCCGGTTTTGCCGACCACATCGCCGATGAAGAGAATACGCAACGTCATTTGCTCCGGAAGTCGATCACACGGGTCTCGGTTAGCACAAAATCGAGCGCGACGTCGTGCGGCTGCATCGGAATGGCTGCGATCTCCTGGGTGTCGAAGGCAACGCCGATGGCGGTGAAGGATTTGACGGCGCGCAACTGCGCGAAGGTGCGGTCGTAGTGACCGGCGCCATAGCCGATGCGGTGGCCGGCGCGGTCGAAGGCCGCGAGAGGGACCAGCAGGATGTCGGGTGCTACCGGCGGCGCGTCCGGTGACGGTTCGAGAATGCCGAGCGATCCGGCGACCAGGACATTGGCCGTGTCCCAGGCGCGGAACAACAGGGGTTCATCGCGGGCGACGACGACAGGCAATGCCAGCTCCGCCCCCCGCGCCGCGAGCGACTGCATCAGCCGCACGGGATCGATCTCGCTGCGGATCGGGGAATAGCCGGCGACGATGGCGCCGGGCGTGACGGTCAGCGGAAAAGGGTGTGTCGCGAGCGCGCGCGCAGCCTCATCGCGATAGGCCTCGCTCAATGCCGAGCGCCGCGCGAGGGCGGCGGTGCGAAGGTCGGGCTTGGTGGGGATGGGTAGGCTCATGGCCGACTAGTAGCGCTTCTGCCTTCTCCCCGCACGCGGGGAGAAGGTGGCCCGGCGAAGCGAAGCGCAGCCGGGACGGATGAGGGGACTCTCGCGGACTTTAACGTTCGTGGAGAGTCCCCCTCACCCGCCTTCCACATGCTCCGCATGTGCAAGGCGACCTCTCCCCGCAAGCGGGGCGAGGTCAGGCGCGATTGGCGTTCGTTCCACTTTGCGTTAGCTTCCGCGATTAGTGTTTCTACATCGAGCGGTTCGTCAACAAACCCGCTATCGAGCCCTTCCTGATAGGCTTGCCGTAGCCATTCAAGCCGTTCCTGCCGATCGTTCAGCAGCCGCAGCGCTTTGCACACGACATCGCTTGGCGTTGCGTAGTGCCCGCTCGCGACTTGCGCGTTCACAAAGGACACGAGGTCATCGGGTAATGAGATTTCCAGAACCATCTCTCGCTCCGGTCCGAAAACTCAAAAAGAAAAGCGCGAAGCCGCGGTGGCCGTTGAAGCGGTCGATCCCGGGACGCCTACGAAAGTAGGTGGGCGCCGTGTGTCCAGGTCCACAGACCTGGCCAGGGACAGCTCCCTTAAGGATCGATAAGGCCCCGGGGATATATGGCTCCTGACGCGCGACGCAGCCTCGCACGGGCAATGTAAGGGTTATGGGCGGGATACGCCAGTGGGGATGTCGTTCCGGCGCACGCCGGGATGACAGTCACCCGATCGCCACGCCGCCGCCGATGGTGCGGTTCAGCACCTGCGTGGTCTTCTCGATGCGCTCGGCTGCGGCATTCAGCGCCGCGGCGACCGCGGTCTGTGTCGCGCGCGCGCGATCGGCGGCAACCACGCGAACATCGCGCAGCGCCATCAGCTCCTCCTGCAGCGCCCGGATCTGCTGGTTGGCATCGACGAGTTCGTCGGCCACCATCAGCGCCGCCATCACCGTGAGGCGCGCATCGCCGATCTCGCCGAACTTTCCGCGCAGATTCGTCACGCGGGATTCGAGGCTTTCCGCGAGCCGCAGCAGGCGTGTCTCCTGCCCTTCCTCGCAGGCCATGCGATATTGCCGGCCATTGATGGTGACGTTGACGTGGGTCATGTCGTGCTCACTCACGGCCCTGCTCCGCCAATACCGTGCGAATGGTGCCGATGGCCGCATCGAGCGTGCCCGCGATCTCGCGATTGGTACGTTCGAGTTTGCGCGTCTTCACCAGCGAACCGTCGAGTTCGTCAGCCAGGCGCGAGCGATCCGCGCCGAGGGCCTGAATGCGGGCGGCAAGCTCGTCCTCGTCGCGGTCGGCCTCGCGGCGGCGCTCCACGGCGCTCTCCAGCGCGTCCAGCGCGCTCATCAGCCGCCGGGTCGCGGACTCGATCTCCTGCACGCCGACTTGGGCGGGATCGGAGGCCGATAGATGGGCGGGACGTTCGATCATACCGGACGATGCAGAACCTGATTGCGGGCGCGACGCCAAAAAGCACGCCGCGACAAGGTTTTAAGGCTCGAAATTTAAGCGGGGAGCGTCCCGGACGCAACGCCGCTCAAAAGCTATGCACCGTAAAGCGGTCAAAAACCGGCGGTAGCTTCGATCGTGACGCGACACCCGGCACCGCCTTGGACTCTCAGGAACCTAGGTGCTATTCCCCGGTTCTCCATTGCGATGCCGCACGTGCTGCGAGGCCGCTGTTCCAGCGGAGGCAGGCCGGTTCATACCCTTCAAGTCACACGGAACACGATATGACGCAGGTTGATCACTCGAAAATGGCCAACGCCATTCGCGCCTTGGCCATGGATGGCGTCGAAAAGGCCAAATCCGGCCATCCCGGCCTGCCCCTGGGCGCCGCCGACATCGCCACCGTGCTGTTCACCCAGTTCCTGAAATTCGACGCCGCCGATCCGAAGTGGCCGGACCGCGACCGCTTCATCCTCTCCGCCGGCCACGGCTCGATGCTGCTCTATGCCCTGCTCTATCTCACGGGCAACAAGGAGATGACGCTCGACCAGCTGAAGAACTTCCGTCAGCTGCATTCGAAGACGCCGGGCCATCCGGAGAATTTCCACACCTCCGGCGTCGAGACCACCACGGGCCCGCTCGGCCAGGGTGTTGCCACCTCCGTCGGTTTCGCGCTCGCCGAACGCATGCTCGCGGCCGAGTATGGCGACGTGGTCGATCACTACACTTACGTGCTGTGCTCCGACGGCGATCTGATGGAAGGCGTCAGCCATGAAGCCATCGCGCTCGCCGGCCATCTGAAGCTGTCGAAGCTGATCTTCCTCTATGACGACAATGGCATTTCCATCGACGGCCCGCTGACGCTCGCCGACAGCGTCGATCAGGTGGCGCGCTTCAAGGCCCATGGCTGGAACGCGGTACAGATCGACGGCCACGATCAGGCTGCCATCGCCGCCGCGATCAAGACCGCGCAGAGCTCCGATCGTCCGACGCTGATCGCCTGCAAGACCACCATCGGTTTCGGTTCGCCGAAGAAGGCCGGCACTTCCAAGGCGCATGGCGAACCGCTCGGCGCGGAAGAACTGCTTGCCACCAAGAAGGCGCTGGGCTGGGATTACGGCCCGTTCGAAGTACCTGATGACGTGCTGAACGCCTGGCGCGACGTGGGCAGCAAGGGCGCCGCCGCCCATGCCGACTGGCAGAAGCGTTTCGATGCGCTGCCGGCGGAGATCCGCAGCGAGTTCACCCGCCGCAACGACCACAAGCGCCCCGCCGCCATGGCCGATGCGTTCCGCCACTTGAAGAAGAAGCTGGTCGACGAGCCGCAGACCGTCGCGACCCGCAAGGCCAGCGAGATCGCGCTCGAGGTGATCGTGCAGGCGGTGCCGGAAATGGTGATCGGCTCGGCCGACCTCACCCCGTCGAACAACACTCGCACCAAGCAGGCCGTGGAAGTGAAGCCCGGCGACTTCGCGGGCCGCTACATCCATTACGGAATCCGCGAGATGGGCATGGCGGCGGCCATGAACGGCATCGCCCTGCATGGCGGCTTCATCCCGGCGGGTGCGACCTTCATGTGTTTCACCGACTATGCGCGCCCGGCGATGCGCATCTCGGCGCTGGCGCAGATCCCGGTCGTCTACATCATGACTCACGACTCGATCGGCCTCGGCGAAGACGGCCCGACCCACCAGCCGGTGGAGCATCTGGCCGCCATGCGCGCGATGCCGAACATGCGCACCTTCCGCCCGGCGGATACGGTGGAGACCGCCGAATGCTGGCAGCTCGCGCTGGAGAACACCACCGGCCCGACCATGCTGGCGCTGTCGCGCCAGAATCTCTCGCCGGTGCGCACCACGCATCACGACGACAACCTCTCCGCCAGCGGCGGCTATGAGTTGATCGCGGCGAACGGCAAGGCGGCCGTGTCGATCTTCGCCTCGGGTTCGGAAGTCGAGATCGCCGTGGCTGCGCAGAAGACGCTCGCCGAGAAGGGCATCCCGACCCGCGTGGTCTCCGTGCCCTCGCTCGAACTGCTGCTGGAGCAACCGGACGAGAAGCAGAAGGCGATCATCGGCGACGCGCCGGTCAAGATCGCGGTGGAAGCCGCCGTGCGCTTCGGCTGGGATGCCGTGATCGGCCACGACGGCATCTTCATCGGCATGAAGGGCTTCGGCTCGAGCGCGCCGGCGAAGGAGCTGTACAAGCTGTTCGGCATTACGCCGGACGCCGTGGTCGAGGCCGCGACGCGCAAGCACAACGCGGCTTAACTCCATTAAAGCGCTGGTGAAATTGACACGTTGCACCAGCGCTCCAATCCGGGCATGAAATGCCCGCAAACGGGACTATATAGAGCCCTCATCCAAGGCAGGGCCCCAACAAGGAGAAAGTGAATGGCGATCCGGGTTTCGATCAACGGTTTTGGCCGCATCGGCCGCAACGTGCTGCGGGCGATCTACGAGTCGGGCCGCACCGACATCGAAGTCGTCGCCATCAACGATCTCGGACCGGTTGAGACCAACGCGCATCTGCTGCGTTTCGACAGCGTGCATGGCCGCTTCCCCGGCGAAGTCACCGTCGAGGGTGACACGATCCAGCTCGGCAAGGGCAACAAGATCAAGGTCACCGCAGGCCGCGATCCCTCGGCGCTGCCGTGGAAGGATCTCGGCGTCGACATCGCGCTGGAATGCACCGGCATCTTCACCGCCAAGGACAAGGCCTCGGCCCATCTCACCGCCGGCGCCAAGCGCGTGCTGGTCTCGGCCCCGGCCGACAATGCCGACCTCACCGTCGTCTACGGCGTCAACCATGACAAGCTGACCAGGGATCATCTGGTCGTCTCGAACGGCTCGTGCACCACCAACTGCCTCGCGCCGGTCGCCAAGGTGCTGAACGACACCGTCGGCATCGAGACCGGCTTCATGACCACGATCCACGCCTATACCGGCGACCAGCCGACGCTGGACACGCTGCACAAGGATCTCTATCGCGGCCGCGCAGCTGCGATGTCGATGATCCCGACCTCCACCGGCGCCGCCAAGGCGATCGGCCTGGTGATGCCCGAACTCTCCGGCAAGCTCGACGGCGTGTCGATCCGCGTGCCGACCCCGAACGTCTCGGTGATCGACCTCAAGATCGTCGCCAAGAAGGCCACCACCAAGGAAGAGATCAACGAAGCGGTGAAGAAGGCGGCCGCCGGCCCGCTGAAGGGCGTGCTCGGCACCACCGTGCATCCGAATGTGTCGATCGACTTCAACCACGATCCGCATTCGTCGACCTTCGCCTTCGACCAGACCAAGGTTCAGAACGGCACGCTGGTGCGCGTGCTTTCCTGGTACGACAACGAGTGGGGCTTCTCCAACCGCATGGCCGACACCGCCGTGGCGATGGGCAAGCTGCTGTAAGCAGACCAACTAACTCATGGTTCGAGACGCGCGCCTGTTGGCGCGCTCCTCACCATGAGGGTTCTCCCCTAGGACTCCGCCTCATCCTGAGGAGCCGCGCCTCGGCGCGGCGTCTCGAAGGATGGGAGCTAACCGACCGAGCCAGCCATGACCAATTCTTTCCGCACCCTCGATGATGTCGATGTGAAGGGGAAGCGCGTTCTCGTGCGCGTCGACCTCAATGTCCCGATGGACAGCGGCAAGGTCACCGACGCGACCCGGCTCGAGCGCATTGCGCCGACCATCACCGGCATTTCCGACAAGGGCGGCAAGGTCATTCTGCTCGCGCATTTCGGCCGCCCCAAGGGCCGCGACGACAAGAATTCGCTGAAGCCGGTGGCGGCCGCGCTCGCCAATGTCATCAACAGGCAGATCGCCTTCGCCGACGGTTGCATCGGCGAGCCCGCCCAGAAGGCGGTGGCCGCGATGAAGGACGGCGATATCCTCTGCCTGGAAAACACCCGCTTCCATGCCGGTGAGGAAAAGAACGATCCGACTTTCGTGGACGAACTCGCGAAGCTCGGCGACATCTGGGTCAACGACGCGTTCTCCGCCGCGCATCGCGCGCATGCGACCACCGAAGGCCTCGGCCGCAAGTTGCCGGCCTATGCCGGACGGACCATGCAGGCCGAACTCGACGCACTCTCCAAGGCGCTGGAAGCGCCGAAGCGGCCGGTGATCGCCGTGGTCGGCGGCGCAAAGGTTTCGACCAAGATCGACCTCTTGGAGAACCTCGTCAGCAAGGTGCAGGCACTGGTGATCGGCGGCAGCATGGCCAACACCTTCCTGCATGCGCAGGGCGTCGGCGTCGGCAAGTCGCTGTGCGAGAAGGATCTTGCGCCGACGGCGCTGCGCATCCTGGAGAAGGCGGAAGCCGCCGGCTGCGCGATCATCCTGCCGGTGGATGCCACCGTGGCTTTCAAGTTCGAAGCCAATACGCCGTCGCAGGCCTACGGGCTCGATGCAATCCCCGAGGACGGCATGATCCTCGATGTCGGCCCGCAATCGATCGAGCGCATTCACGCGGCGATCGACGACGCCGCGACGCTGGTGTGGAACGGCCCGGTGGGTGCGTTCGAGATCGCACCGTTCGACCGCGGCACCGTGGTCGCGGCGAAGCATGCGGCCAAGCGCACCAAGGAAGGCAAGCTGATCTCGGTGGCCGGCGGCGGCGACACCGTGGCCGCGCTGAACCATGCCGGCGTGGCCGACGATTTCACCTATATCTCCACCGCTGGCGGCGCCTTCCTCGAATGGATGGAAGGCAAGCCGCTGCCGGGCGTCGAAGTGCTGAAGAAGTAAGCTTCAGCAACTTAAGATTGCCGTTGCGCATTAATGTGTTTATGATACGTTCTCGCTAATAGCGAGGACGTATCGGCCATGAGTGGCAACGTGGAAAATGCGGTGCTCGACATCCTGAAGAAAATTCAGAGCGACATCACTTTGGGTCGTTCTGAATTGAAGACGTTCAAGCAAGACACCGAGACGCGCTTTGAACGCTTGGAAACGCTTGTCCGGAAACAACGCCGGGATGGCGCTGCGATGCTCGTCATGATGCGCGCGGCGGCCGGTGACTTCGAGGAACGCCTCACTGCCGTCGAACAACAGATTGCGGCGCTCGAGGCTCGCGACCACTAGCAGCCCTGATTTTCCGCTCGTTGGAACAGCCAGCCGCTTTCGCCATTAACGGTTGTCCCTCGCGCGACTTATGGCGTCTTGGATTCGCCGTGGGCTCGCGCTAAGAGCGATCATCCCCGGCACGAAACCGCGCCGCCTCATAAAAATGCTGCCCCCATAAAAAGGAGTTTCCCGCATGGCCCGTATCACGTTGCGTCAACTGCTCGATCATGCGGCGGAAAACGACTACGGCGTACCGGCCTTCAATATCAACAACATGGAGCAGGCCCTCGCCATCATGGAAGCGGCCAATGCGGTGGACGCGCCGGTGATCATCCAGGCCTCCCGCGGCGCCCGCTCCTATGCCAACGACATCATGCTCAAGCACATGATGGACGCCGTCACCGAAATCTATCCGCATATTCCGGTCTGTGTGCATCTCGACCACGGCAACGAGGCCGCCACCTGCATGACCGCAATCCAGGCCGGTTTCACCTCGGTGATGATGGACGGCTCGCTGAAGGCCGACGGCAAGACCCCGGGCGACTGGGACTACAATGTCGGCGTCACCAAGACCGTAACCACGATGGCGCATCTCGGCGGCATCTCGGTGGAAGGCGAACTCGGCGTGCTCGGCTCGCTGGAAACCGGCGAGGGCGAGGCCGAAGACGGCCACGGCGCCGAGGGCAAGCTGTCGCACGACCAGCTGCTGACCAATCCCGACGAGGCCGTGAAATTCGTCAAGGAGACCCAGGTCGACGCGCTGGCGATCGCCATGGGCACCTCGCATGGCGCCTACAAGTTCACCCGCAAGCCGGATGGCGACATCCTCGCCATGAACGTGATCGAGGAAATCCACCGCAAGCTGCCGAACACGCATCTGGTCATGCACGGTTCGTCCTCGGTGCCGCAGGACCTGCAGGACATCATCAACACCTTCGGCGGCCAGATGAAGCCGACCTGGGGCGTGCCGGTTGCGGAAATCCAGCGCGGCATCAAGCATGGCGTGCGCAAGATCAATATCGACACCGACAACCGGATGGCGATGACCGGCCAGATCCGCAAGATCCTGTCCGAGAACCCCAGCGAATTCGATCCGCGCAAATATCTGAAGCCGGCAATGGAAGCGATGACCAAGCTGTGCAAGCAGCGCCTGCAGGAGTTCAACACCGCCGGTCAGGCCAGCAAGATCAAGCGCGTGCTGACCACCGCCGAAATGGCCAAGCGCTACGCGTCCGGCGAACTGAACGCCAAGATCGCCTGATCGTGCGCATCCCGCCGGGATGCACGCATGCCTTGCGGGCCAAGGCGACCCTCGCTATGTTACATGTAACGGAGTGGAGGTCGTCATGGCGACAGGTGCCGAACGGGTCCGCAAGCACCGCGAAAAGATGAAGGCCGCCGGTCTCAAGCCGGTGACCATCTGGGTTCCAGATGTGAATTCGCCGGAATATCGAGAAGCTCTCGCTCGCGATATCGCAGCAATCAACGCTAGCGCAGACGAAAAGCAAATTCTGGAAGAGCTTTCCGGCGTTGAAATCGATGGCTGGAAATGAGACGGGGCGACCTGGTGACCGTGGTCATGCAGGGCGCTTATGGAAAACCGCGCCCCGCTGTCGTGGTGCAAGCTCTCGGGCACGAAGGCTTGACCTCCGTGACCTTCTTACCGCTGACCACCGAAGTGACAGCTGCCGAAATTATCAGGGTTTTGGTCGAGCCTAGTGCCGACAATGGTCTTGAGGCGAAATCACAGGTGATGGCAGACAAATGCACAACTTTGCCGAGGTCCAAAATCGGCAAAGTATTTGGTCGCCTCGACGACGCCGATATGGATCGCGTTAACCGCGCCCTCGCCGTTTTCCTCGGATTTGCCTGACATCTGTCGTTATTGTCCGTAAGAAGCATTCCATCTTTCAGGACCGCTCCGATGAACCTCGCCGATCTCAACACAATCGCCCGCGCCATGGTTGCGCCGGGCAAGGGACTGCTGGCTGCGGACGAGTCGTCAGGCACCATCAAGAAGCGTTTTGACGCCATCGGCGTCGCCTCCACCGAGGACAGCCGCCGCGACTATCGCGAGATGCTGTTTCGTTCGCGCGAGGCGATGAGCCAGTCCATCTCCGGCGTCATCCTGTATGATGAGACAATCTGGCAGAATGCGAAGGATGGCACACCGCTGGTCCGCCTGATCGAGGAAGCCGGTGCGATCCCCGGCATCAAGGTGGATGAAGGCACGCAGCCGCTGCCGAACTGCCCGGGCGAACTCGTCACCGTCGGTCTCGACAAGCTCGCCGAACGACTGCCGAAATATTACGCGCGCGGCGCGCGCTTCGCGAAGTGGCGGGCGGTGATCGATATCGGCGCCGGCATTCCGAGCATGACCGCAATCTCGGTGAACGCCCATGCCCTCGCGCGCTATGCGGCGCTGTGCCAGCAGGCTCAGATCGTGCCTATCGTCGAACCGGAAGTGTTGATGGACGGCGATCACGACATCGACCGCTGCGTCGAGGTGACGACGCGCGTCCTAAACAAGACGTTCCAGGAATTGCGCGTGCAACGCGTCGCCCTCGAAGGCATGATCCTCAAGCCGAACATGGCGATCTCCGGCAAGGCATCGAAGACACAAGCCAGCGTCAGCGAAGTGGCCGAGAAGACAGTGCGCATGCTCAGGAACTGCGTGCCGGCCTCCGTGCCCGGTATCGCCTTTTTGTCCGGCGGTCAGTCGGATGAAGAAGCCACCGCGCATCTCGATGCCATGAACAGGATCGGCGGCCTGCCCTGGCCGCTCACCTTCTCCTATGGACGCGCGCTGCAGGCTGCGCCGCAGAAGGCATGGTCCGGCAAGGCCGAGAATGTGACGGCCGGCCAGAAGGCGTTCACCCATCGCGCGCGCATGAACTCGCTCGCCGCGTCCGGCACATGGACTACCGAACTAGAGAAAGCTGTATAATCTTGGCTGCCAAACCAACCGCGCCGCCCGCCCCCCGTCTCTATCTTTCGACGCCCGTGGTCGATGACCCCGCCGCGCTGCTTGCCGGGCTGCCGGACCTGATCCGCAAGGCCGACGTGGCCGCCGTGCTGCTGCGCCTTGCGCCATCGGATCCGCGCACCCTCACCTCGCGTATCAAGGCAGTGGCGGCGCCGGTCCAGAAGGCCGATGCCGCGCTGCTGGTGGAAGGCCATGTGGATCTGATCGCCCGCGGCGGTGCCGATGGCGCTCACCTGCCAGGCCTCGCACCGCTGCAGGAAGCGCTGCCCGCGCTCAAGCCCGATCGCATCGCCGGCTGCGGCGGCCTGACGACGCGTCACAACGCCATGTCGGCCGGCGAGGCCGGCGCCGATTATGTGCTGTTCGGCGAACCCGATTCGAAAGGCCAGCGCCCCTCGGCGGACGCTATTGCGGAACGCATCGAGTGGTGGGCCGAACTGTTCGAGCCTCCCTGCGTCGGTTACGCAGCGTCGCTCGACGAGGCCGAACGGTTTGCCGCGGCCGGAGCTGACTTCGTGCTGGTGGACGATCTCGTCTGGAACGATGCGCGCGGCGCTTCGGCAGCGCTTGTCGATGCCGGCGCCGCCATCCAGCGCGGCCATGCGGCCGTGCTCGAACGCTTCAAAGCGGCACAGGGCTGATCGCAGTGACGACGCTGCGCGCATTGCTGCTGACCACGACCTGCCTGTACGCAACAGCGGCGGCCGCACAGATATCGCTGACGCCGCCCGCCGCGCAGGCGCCAGCCAAGCAGTCCCCCGCCAAGCAGTCCCCTGCGAAGGCGCCAGCCAAGCAGGCACCGGCGAAAGCACCGGAGGCTGCGAAGAAGGCTCCCGAAGCCGCCAAGAAATCGCCGCCCGCGAAGCAGCCGGAAAAAGCCGAAGAACCGGTCGATCCCCGCGCCGATCTCGTCTACGGCGCCTATCAGCGCGGCATGTACAAGACCGCCCTCGAACTCGCCACCAAGCGCGCCACGGAGAACAACGATCCGAAGGCGATGACCATGCTCGGCGAGCTCTATTCCAATGGGCTCGGCATCAAGCGCAACTATCAGCTGGCCGCCGACTGGTACAAGCGCGCCGCCGACCGCGGCGACCGCGAGGCGATGTTCGCGCTCGCCATGCTGCGCATTTCCGAGCGCACCAATCCCGGCGGGCGTGACGAGGCGGTGAAGCTGCTGGCCTCCTCCGCCAAGCTCGGCAATCCCAAGGCGGCCTACAATCTCGCACTGCTCTATCTCGACGGCCAGACCCTGCCGCAGGACGTCAAGCGCTCCGCCGAACTGCTGCGGCAGGCCGCCGATGCCGGCAATCCCGAAGCGCAATATGCGCTGGCGACCTTCTACAAGGAGGGCACCGGCGTCGAGAAGAATATCGACAAGGCCGTGCGTCTGCTGCAAGCGGCCTCATTGGCCGACAATGTGGATGCCGAAGTCGAATACGCCATCGCGCTCTATAACGGCACCGGAACCCCGAAGAACGAGGCTGCAGCCGTGACCCTGCTTCGCAAGGCGGCGCGGCAGAACAGTCCGATCGCGCAAAACCGCCTCGCCCGGGTGCTCGCCCTACGCACGAATACCGACGATCGACTGGAGGGCTTTCGATGGCATATCGTGGCCAAGACCGCCGGGAAGGGCGACCTGATGCTGGACGAATTGCTGGCCCAGGCCAGCCCGCAGGAGCGCGCCCAGGCCCAGCAGGCGGCCAACAAATGGCTCGGCTCCACCCTGAAATGATTTGGCCAAGGCGATCTTGCCTTGACGCCATGGCCCCCAAAGGGCACCCATCGCCCCCAGCAACCCAATCCTGAAGACCTGACGCCAGGTCGTCGCGAGACGAGACCATGATCAATTCGGCCCTGATGAATGTGATGGTGAAGGCCGCGCGCCGCGCCGGCCGCAGCCTCAAGCGCGACCTCGGCGAGATCGAGAACCTGCAGGTATCGACCAAAGGACCTGCGAACTTCGTTTCGCTCGCCGACAAACGCGCCGAGGAAATGCTCTATACGGACCTCAACAAGGCCCGCCCCGGCTACGGCTTCCTCGGCGAGGAAGGCGGCACCCGCGAGGGGACCGACAAGAGCCATACCTGGATCGTCGATCCGCTCGACGGCACCACCAATTTCCTGCACGGCATCCCGCAATTCGCCATCTCGATCGGCCTCGCCCGCGAGGGCCAGGTGATCGCCGGCGTGATCTACAATCCCGGCAATGACGAACTCTACATGGCCGAGAAGGGTGCTGGCGCGTTTCTCAACGACACCCGCCTGCGTGTCTCCGGGCGCCTGCAACTGCATGACTGCGTGATTGCCTGCGGCCTGCCGCATATCGGCCGCGGTGACTTCGAACAGTCGCGCAACGAAATGGCGGCGCTGCAGCCGAAGGTCGCCGGTCTGCGCCGCTTTGGCGCGGCCTCGCTGGATATGGCCTTCGTGGCGGCCGGCCGTCTCGACGGCTATTGGGAGCGCAACCTGCAGCCATGGGATGTCGCGGCCGGCATCATCATGATCAAGGAAGCCGGCGGTCTGGTCAGCGACATCGACGGCGGCGATCTGCTGAAGACCGGCGACGTGGTGTGCGGCAATGAAGTCGTGCACAATTCGCTGGTGAAGATCCTGCGGCCGCTATCGAAGAAGTAAGACGATGCCGTAGGGCGGGTTAGCCGAAGGCGTAACCCGCCGTCTCTTCGTCACATACACTCGGCCGGCGGATGACGCTTCGCTCATCCGCCCTACGGCCGAGCCTTCTGTCAATGCGATGCCGCCGGCTCGCCGGCCTCCTCCGTCTGCCGGGTCTTGTCCTTCTTCGGCTTGTCCCCCGAGAACAGATTCTGCACCCAGACGAAAAACACCGGCACGAACAGCAGCGCCAGGATCACCACCGCCAGCATGCCGCCGGCGACGGCCGTGCCGAGCGCCTGCTGGCTGAGCGCGCCGGCGCCTGACGAGATCGCCATCGGCAGCACGCCGCAAATGAAGGCCATGCCGGTCATCACGATCGGTCGGAAACGCAGCTGACAGGCTTCCATGGTCGAATCGTAGAGCGATTTGCCCTGCGCACGCAGATCCTTGGCGAATTCGATGATCAGAATGGCGTCCTTCGCCGCCAGACCGATGATCGTGATCAGGCCCACGGTGAAATAGACGCCATTCGGCTGGTCGCGCAACGTCGAGGCCAGCACCGCGCCGATGATGCCGAGCGGAACGGTCATCAGCACCGCGATCGGAATCGTCCAGCTTTCATAGAGAGCCGCGAGGATCAGGAACACGACCAGCGCCGACAGTGCCAGCAGAAACGGCGCGGTCGAGCCCGACTGCTTCTCCTGCAGCGACTGGCCTGCCCATTCATAGCCGAAGCCGCGCGGCAGCTTCGCCGCCAGCCGCTCCATCTCCGCGATCGTATCGCCAGAAGTGAAGCCCGGCTTGGCCTCTCCGGAGATGCGCATCGCCGGATAGTAATTGAAGCCGATGATCTGGCTCGGCCCCCGCGCCCACTCCACCGTCGCGAAGGAGGAAAACGGCACCGACTGACCGCGGCTGTTCTTCACGGTGTAGTTCAGGATGTCCGACGCATTCATGCGGTTGTTCGCGTCGGCCTGCACCAGCACGCGCTGCATGCGCCCCCGATTGGGAAAATCGTTGGTGTAGTTCGAGCCGAGATTGGTCGAGATGGTGTTGTTGATATCCTCGAAGGTGACGCCGAAAGCGCCGGCCTTCTCGCGGTCGATCATCAGATTGACGATCGGCGCCTGCGGCAGGCCCTCGATATAGGCATTCTGGATGATGCTGCCCGCATTGGCTTCGGTGACGATCTGGTTGGCCGCAGCCAGCAGGGCTTCATACCCCTTCGACGCACGATCCTGCAGACGGAAGCTGAAGCCTGCGGAAACGCCGAGATTATCCACCGGCGGCGGCTGCTGGCCGGAAATATCGGCGTCGCGGATCTTGGCGAGATCCCTGTTGATGTCTTCCACGATCTTCGCGGCGGACTGCTGCTCGGTGCGCTGCGACCAGTCCTTCAGCGAGATGAAGGCCTGCGCCGTGTTGAGACCCTGGCCGAGAAAACTGAAGCCGGTGAGGAACACCACATTGGCGATGCCTTCCTTCTTGCTCAGATACTCCTCGACCTGCTTGATCGCATTCTCGGTGCGGGCATAGGACGAATCCGACGGCGTCTGCACGTCGGTGGTGATGAAGCCCTGGTCATCGACCGGCAGGAAGCCGCCGGGCATGCGGACGAAGGCCCAGCCGAGACCGACCAGCAGCGCCACATAGACAAGCATCACTCGGCCGGCCTTTTTCAGCGACCACGCCACGGTGCCGGTATAGCGGTCGCGCACGCCATCGAGGCCGCGATTGAACCAGCCGAACAGGCCGGTATGCGAATGGCCGTGGCCCTTTTCGACGGGTTTCAGCATCGTGGCGCAGAGGGCCGGCGTCAGCGTCAGCGCCAGCAACGCCGAGAAGCCGATGGCCGAAATCATGGTGACGGAGAACTGCTTGTAGACGATCCCGACCGAGCCGGGGAAGAAGGCCATCGGAACGAACACCCCCATCAGCACCAGCGTGATGCCGACGATGGCGTTGGTGATCTGGTCCATCGCCTTCTTGGTGGCTTCCTTCGGCGGCAGCCCCTCTTCGCTCATGATGCGTTCGACATTTTCGACCACGACGATGGCGTCGTCGACGAGAATGCCGATCGCGAGCACCATGCCGAACATGGTGAGCATGTTGATGGAATAGCCGACCGTCAGCAGCACGGCGCACGTACCCGCCAGCGCCACCGGCACCACGATCGTCGGAATGATCGTGTAACGGAAATTCTGCAGGAACAGAAACATCACGACGAAGACGAGAACGACGGCCTCGATCAGCGTCATCAGCACCTTGTTGATGGCCGCACTGATCACCGGGGTGACGTTATAGGGAATCTCGTAGGTGATGTTGGCGGGAAAGAAGTTCGACAGCTCCTTCATCTTCTTGTCGATCGCATCCGCGGTCGCCAGCGCGTTGCCGGCCGGCGACATCAGCACAGCGAGGCCCGCAACGGGCTTGCCGTTGAGACGCGTCTTGAACTGATAGTTGAAGCCGGCGATCTCGATCCGCGCGACATCGCGCAGGCGCACCGCCGAACCGTCGGGATTGGCACGCAGCACGATGGCGCCGAACTCCTCGGGCGTGGTGAGCTGCCCCTTGACCAGCACCAGCGCGGAGGTCCGCTGCTCCGCAGGGCTCGGCTCGGAACCGATGGCGCCGGACGCGACCTGGGCGTTCTGCGCGGTGACAGCCTTGTTGACGTCATCGGCGGTGAGATTGTAGCCGACGAGCTTTGCCGGATCGAGCCAGACCCGCAGCGCGCGTTCCGTGGAGAACAGTTGCACGCGGCCGACGCCGGGGATGCGGCGGATTTCGCCGACCACACTGCGCGTCATGAAATCGCCGAGCGCGATTTCATCGAGGCTCCCGTCGGTCGAGTTGATGGTGATGATCTGCAGCACCTGCGCCGAAGCTTCCTGAATGCGGATGCCCTGCTGGATCACCGCACGCGGCAATCGTGGCTCGACGCGCTTGATGCGGTTCTGCGCTTCCACCGACGCGGCGCTGATCTCGGTACCCGGCTCGAAGCTGGCAAGGATTTCCACCGAGCCCAGCGAGTCGCTGGTGGATTCGTAGAACAGCAGCCCCGGTGTGCCGTTGAGCTCTTCCTCGATCAGCCGGGTGACGCTGTTATAGAGATTTTCGGGCGACGAGCCGGGATAGGTCGCGCTGATCGAGATCAGCGGCGGCGCGATGATCGGATATTGCGCGACCGGCAGCAGCGGAACCGAGATCGCGCCGAACAGACAGATAAAAAGCGCGACGACCCAGGCGAAGATCGGCCTGTCGATGAAAAAACGGGGCATGTTGCTCTACTCAGGGCCGCGCTTGCGTCGTCTTCTGGCCATCGCCTGAAAACTGCGCCGCAAGGCTCGGATCGGTCCACTTCACGGTCTTCACCTTGTCGCCGGCGGAGAACTTCTGGAAACCTTCGACGACGATCTGCTCGCCGCCCTTGAGACCTTCCATCACCAGCCACAGACCGTCCTGCACGGCACCGGTCTTCACCGCCTGCACGGCGACATGGCCGTCGCTCTTCACCACGAACACCTCGGCGCCACCGCCGCCATTGCGCTGGACCGCCTGCTGCGGAACTGCGATGGCGTCGGTGTCAATGCCCTGCTCGATCTGCACGCGGACATACATGCCCGGCAGCAGCTCACGGTTCGGATTCGGGAACTCGCCGCGCAGCGTCACCTGCCCGGTGAAGGTATCGACCTTGGCCTCCGAGAACAGCAGCTTGCCGACCAGCGGATAGATCGAGCCATCGTCGAACACGAGACGCACCTTGGCGGCATCCGGCGCGATGCGCTCGAGATCGCCGGTCTCGAAAGCACGGCGCAGCGAGTTCAGCTCCGACACCGACTGGGTGAAGTCGGCATAAATCGGGTCGAGCTGCTGGATGGTGGCGAGGTTGGTGGTGTCGTTCTGGGCGATCAGCGTGCCTTCGGTCACCAGCGCGGCGCCGACAATGCCGTCGATGGGCGCGCGAATCGTCGCATAGTCGAGATTGAGACGGGCGCGGGCGACGTCAGCCTTGCGCGCGGCGATCTCAGCTTCAGCCTGGCGCTGGGCGCCGATGGCGCGCTCGCCTTCGGCCTCGGACACGGCCTTCTGCTGCGCGAGGCCGGAGATACGCTTCGCCTGCAGCGTCGCGAGGTCATGGGCCGCTTCGGCCTTGTGCAGCGACGCCTTGGCCGCCTGCAATTCCACTTCGAACGGCTTGGGATCGATCCGGTAAAGCGTGTCGCCGGCCTTCACCTCGGTGCCCTGATGAAAGGCGCGCTCGATGATGATGCCGGACACGCGCGAACGCACATCGGCGACGCGCGTGGGCGCGATACGGCCCGGCAGTTCGCGGACGATGGCGCGGGCCTGCTGCCTGACAGTGACGACGCTCACCTCAGGCGCCGGATCTTCTGCCGGCGCCGCCGCGACTGCATCCTTCGGTTCGTTGCATCCCGCCAGCACAGGCGCCAGCCCTGCCAGCAGAAGCGCGAAGCCTGCAGCACGTGCATTGATGATCGTCATCGATTTCGATTTCCCAATTTGCAATTCGAACAAGCATCGACGGCTGCGAGGGTCATCAACGCATCTCACGTGCAGCCGGATTTATCGAACGTGATGGGGGCAAAATAAAAACCGCCCTGTTGCGCCGCAACGTATATCGAGGCGGCGCATTGCCACACGGAGTATCGCATTGAAAACAAAACAACATTCCGGCTTCACGCGAACGTGACGCCGATGGAACCCTTACCGTCCGGTTAACCGCGGTGATGCGGTAGTGATCGACGCCCATCGCTGCCATCGATGCATTCGAACCGGTGCCACGCCGCGCGAAGAAACCAACGCCAGCACCACCTCCCCAACGCGATAGGACATCCGATCGAACAAACAGGCTCCGGCGCGACGCATGAGAATGCATGAGGACGCGGCCGTCGGCGCCAGCCAACGGGCATCCGCGCGTCGTCCACTCTCGCCCGCTCATCATGCGTTCGAACATCTCCACCGAAGCGATACGACTCAACGATACGCCCCCTTCGAGTCCAAACGCGCGGACAAGATGACGACCAGTGACGTCATCAACCCATGCCGTGCATCGAACGGCTGATCGCAACCGGGCGTTCGTAAAGGGCTCACCGCAAAGGTCTTGCAATCATCGAGTCATCAAACGCGATTTCACCCGAAAGTTCCGAACAGCGTCGTCAATTCCGCAGTATCCGAGCTTTTCTTGTCGCCCGGCTGTGCCATATTGCTCGCCTGACCTTGATCCTCCCAAGCAGATGAAGCACCCATGGCGACCACCCCCTCTTCCCGCTCCGCGATAGAGATCGAACTGACCAAGCTGTCGTCGCCGCGGATCTTCCTGGTCCGCATGCTGGTGTTTCTGGTGCTGTGCGGACTGATCGGCACCGTGCTCTACAAGCAGATCGTCACGGCGTTCTTCGCCAATCCCGGGCTCAACGCCCTGATCGGCGGCGTCTTGTTGATCGGCATCATCCTGTCGTTTCGCCAGGTGATCCGGCTCTATCCCGAGGTGCGCTGGGTCAACAATTTCCGCATCTCCGATCCCGGCCTCGCCATGGACCGGCGGCCGACGCTGCTGGCGCCGATGGCCGCAATCCTCGGCGGCGAGCGCTCCGGCCGCATGTCGATCTCCCAGCAGACCATGCGGCATCTGCTCGATTCCATCGCCACGCGCCTCGACGAGGCCCGCGACATTTCGCGCTACATGACGGGCCTCTTGGTCTTTCTCGGCCTGCTCGGCACCTTCTGGGGCCTGATCGAGACCGTAGGCTCGGTGGGCAAGGTCATCGAGGGATTGAAGGTCGGCGGCGATTCGGGCTCGCTGTTCGACACGCTGAAGGAAGGGCTTGCCGCACCGCTCGGCGGCATGGGCATTTCATTCTCGTCCTCGCTGTTCGGTCTCGCCGGCTCGCTGATCCTCGGCTTCCTCGACCTTCAATCGAGCCAGGCGCAGAACCGCTTCTACACCGACCTCGAAGACTGGCTCGCCTCTACCGTGTCGGAATATTCCAGCTCTCCCGTCGCCGCTGCCGCCACGCTGCCGTCCGGCGCCCCTCCGGAGCTGCTGGAGGCCATCGAGCGGCTGCGCCGCTCTGTCGAGGACAGCGGCAATCGCAACACTTCCACCGCCATGGCGAATCTTGCCGATGCCATCCAGGGCCTCGTCGCGCATATGCGCAGCGAACAGGAGATGATCCGCGAATGGGCCGATGGCCAGGGCGAGCAGAGCAAAGAGATCAGAAAGCTGCTGGAACGCATCGCGCGCCAACCGGAGAAGAATTAACCGCCCTCGTCTTCGCGCCGTTAGGAAAAGACACAGACCATGGCACTCGCACGCGGTCGACGCAATTCGTCTGAAATGAACTATTGGCCGGGTTTCGTTGATGCCCTGTCCACGCTGGTGCTGTCCATCGTCTTCCTGCTGTCGGTCTTTCTCGTCGTGCAGTTCTTCCTGTCGCAGGAAGTGACAGGAAAGGACAAGGCGATCGACGAGCTGAACGCCAAGCTGGCACAGCTCAGCGACATGCTGTCGCTGGAAAAGCTCGACAAGATCAATCTCGATGAGCAACTGAGCTCGCTGCGTGCCGGCCTCGCCGCAGCGCAGTCCGACCGCGACCGTATCAAGGGCCTGTATGACGGGCTTGCCGGCGCAGGCGCCGATGCACAAGGCCGCAACGCCGAGCTCAACAAGGCGCTCGACTCCGAGAAACAGGTTTCGTCGCGTGCGCTGGCGCAGATCGAGGTGTTGAACCAGCAGATCTCCGCGTTACGCCGCCAGCTCGCCGCGCTGGAAGAAGCGCTCGATGCCTCGGAGAAACGCGACAGGGAATCCCAGGGGCGCATCGCCGATCTCGGCCAGCGCCTGAATGTGGCGCTGGCACAGCGCGTGCAGGAACTGTCGCGCTATCGCTCGGAATTCTTCGGCCGCCTGCGCGCCATTCTCGGCAACCGCCCGGATATCCGCGTGGTCGGCGATCGTTTCGTATTCCAGTCGGAAGTGTTCTTCGATGCCGGCAAGGCCGACCTGCTGCCCGAAGGCCGCGCCGAGCTCGACAAGGTGGCGAGCGCACTGACCGAGCTCGACAAGCAGATCCCGCAGGAAATCAACTGGGTGATGCGCGTCGATGGCCATACCGACTCGCGCCCGATCCTGAACAATCCGCTGTTCAAGACCAACTGGGAGCTATCCGCTGCGCGCGCGATCTCGGTGGTGCAATATCTCGTTTCGCTTGGCGTACCGCCGCAGCGTCTGCTCGCTGCGGGCTTTGCCGAGTTCCAGCCACTGGATGCAGCACAGACGGAGGATGCCTACAGGCGCAACCGCCGCATCGAACTGAAGTTGACCGAACGCTGAGATGGTGACGCTGCGCTCCTATCGCCAAGAAGACGAGAATGCCTCCATCGCGCTTTGGCTGGAGACATGGAAGCTTGCCTATCCCTCGATCGATTTCGACAAGCGGGTCGACTGGTGGCGCGCACGCTGGCGCGACGAACTGGTGCCGGCGGCACGGATCGTGGTGGCCGAGCAGGACGGTGCGATGGCCGGTTTCGTCACCATCGATGCAGCAGGCTACCTCGACCAGCTCGTGGTCGGCCCTGCATATTGGGGCAGCGAAACAGCGCGGCTGCTGATGGACGAAGCCAAGCGCCTCTCGCCAAGCGGTGTGACGCTGAAGGTGAACGCCGACAATGCCCGCGCGATCAGGTTTTACGTGCGCAACGGGTTTGCAAAAACCGGTGACGAAATGAACGCATCGGGCCGAGCCGTCGATATCATGGCGTGGCGGCCATGAACGGCCGTATCGAGGCGGCGTTACACACAGCCCGCCCGCAACGACTCAGGGCGCGGACTCATAACGTGCGGCCAGCCGTGGATGCCAGTCGGACGAAGGCAAGGTAGTTTCCCGCGAGCCTGTCGTAGCGCGTCGCCACCCGACGGTACTGCTCGATCCTGTTGAAGAATCGTTCGACGCGGTTGCGCGCGCGATAGAGGTAAGGCTGAAGCAGATCGGATCGCTTGGGTTGCTTTTCGGCGGGATATTGGCCCAAGCGCTTTCTTCACGGCAAACTCCCCGATCAAGTCCGCGTCATAACCACGGTTCGCAAGCAGCATTGATCCGGATTTGAGACGAGACAGCAGTTCCCCGGCAAGTCGAACGTCGTGCGCCTCGCAGACTCAACGCAAGCCCTCTCGCCCAATTCAATCTTTCTGCTTGCAATTAGGAACCATTCGGTCCATATTGCTTGGATGATGGCTACCAATTCTCAGCTCCCCGTAGGCCGCCCCCGCGAGTTCGATCTCGATGAGGCGATAAGGCGCGCCATGCAGGTCTTCTGGGATCGCGGCTATCACGATACGTCGTTGCCCGACCTCCTTGCCGGAATGGAGCTTTCGAAGGGCAGCTTCTATAAGGCGTTCGGCGATAAGAAATCTGTCTTCCTGCGCGCGCTCAAACTCTATACGGACGACGGCGTGCGAAACGTCCAAGAGGTTCTTCGATCGGATCCTTCGCCGAAGGCGGCAATCCGCAACGCTTTGGTACGGTATGCGGATTTGTCTTCCGGAAGCAAAGGTGTTCGTGGATGTTTCGGTGTATTGACCGCTGCTGAGATGTTGCCGGCAGATCCAGACATCGCAGACCTGATCAAGCGTCTTTTCACCAGGCTTCAAGATCTATTCGCCGCCACGGTCGCGAAAGGGCAAGCTGCCGGCGAAATTAAGAATAGTTGCGACCCTCGTGTCATAGCGCACTTTATCGTCTCTCACGCCCAGGGCATGAGGGTCCTTGGAAAAGTTGGATCACGTCGCGACGAAATGCTGAAAAATGTCGATCTCGTGATGGAGATTGTTTTTTAAAGTTCAATTAGGAACCGATTGGTTCCTAATAAGGTTGTGTCGAAGGTGCGCTTTGCGATCCTAGGAGGCTCAATGTTCGAAGATCTCGCAAGAAAATCGCCGGCCCGACCGCGGCGATGGCTTGAGCTGATCGTGCTTTTGCCGGGCGCGCTTTTGCCGCCACCTTGAAGCTGCCCGCGAGGGGCTCAGTAAAGCTGTCTCCGCCGGCCTCGGGGAAACGCACTGGTCGATGATGGCCGATATGACGGTTCGCGGCGGCGACAGTGTGGCGTCGCCTGAAAACAACTCGGAGAAGAAGTCATGAAAACTTGGCTCATCACAGGCTGCTCAAGCGGTTTCGGCCAGCGGCTCGCGCTCGCTGCGGCACAGCGCGGCGATCGGGTTATCGCGACGGCCCGCAATGTCACGACGATCGAGGAAATGGCCGAACCTTTTGGTAGCAGCATGATCACCTTGCCGCTCGATGTGACGGATGCAGCGGCCGCCAAGGCAGCGGTCGCAAAGACGGTCGAGATCTTTGGCGGGTTCGACGTGCTCGTAAACAATGCCGGCTACGGACTGTTCGGCGCAATCGAGGAAGGCACGCCCGAAGAATATCGGCCGATGTTCGAGGTGAACGTCTTTGGTCTGATCGAAACCACCAGAGCCGCCCTGCCCGTCCTGCGACGCTCGGGCGGAACGATCGTCAACATGTCGTCCGGCGCCGGCATCGCGGGCGGCGGCGGCGGTGGATATTACAATGCCGCCAAGTTTGCCGTGGAAGGGATTTCCGAAGCGCTCGCCGGCGAGCTGCGGCCCTTCGGCATACGCGTGCTGATCGTCGAACCTGGGCCGTTTCGCACTGATTTCCTTGGCCGTTCGATTACGATGGCGGCCAAAGAGATGCCCGAATACGCCGCGAGCTCGCGCAAGCACTATCGCGAAACCAACAACGGGAATCAGGCGGGCGATCCCGACAAGGCGATCGCGGTAATCCTGCAGGCAGTCGACGCCGATGACGCCCCGCTTCACCTGCCACTAGGCCCCATCGCGCACGCGATCGCCGAGCGAAAGCTGGCTGCCTTCCGCAGCGACATCGACGCTTGGCGCGATGTCTCGATCGCCACGGATTTCGATCAGCGCTGAGCGCTCGACATCGGCCTGAACGTCAACATTTGACTAGAGTGCAATCATGATCGCAGCTTTAAAGGGGTTTACCCAGCAGTTGGTGCCGGCGAATGGCATCAAGATCAACGCCGTCACTGGGGGCTCCGGTCCGCCGATCCTTCTGCTTCACGGTTGGCCGGAGACGTGGTGGGAATGGCACGCTGTGATGCCGCTGCTGGCCGAGCACTTCAGCGTCGTGGCGATCGATCTGCGCGGCGCGGGCTTTTCCGACTGCCCGCTGGACGGCTATGACAAGGCGACGATGGCGCGCGACGCGCACGAAGTCATGGTTGCGCTTGGGCATGAGCGCTACGCCGTGTGCGGCCATGACATCGGCGGAATGGTCGCCCTAGCCCAGGCCGTCCTCTATCGGGAGGCAGTTACCCAGTTGGCCGTCCTCGACGTTCCGCTTCCCGGCTGGACCGGATGGGAGGCGACGACCGCAAGGCTCTGGCACTTCAGCTTTCATATGAACCGGGACCTGCCCGAGCGCCTGATTCATGGCTGCGAATACGACTATGTTTCGACCTTCATGGCAGAGCGGTTCTACGATCACAGCACCTTCGATCCGGCTGATATCGAGATCTACGCCAGGGCGATGGCGCTTCCTGGCCGCACCCGTGGCGGCATGGAATGGTACCGCGCCTTCGCTGCCGATCATGCGGCTGCGCTCGCGTACAAGAAGCAACCGCTGGAGGTACCGGTACTTGGCCTGGGTGGGGACCAGCGGTTCGGTGCGCAGATGGTGCCTATGCTCAAGGAGTTCGCCACCAATGTGACAGGCGGCTCGATCGCGCGGTGCAGCCACTATGTCGCGGATGAGCGGCCGGATGAAGTAGCAGCCGCTCTGATCGGTTTCCTCAGAACCAATTGAACTCAGCGCCGGCGCCATCGTGGGCCGAGCGGATCGACTAACTAAGAAAGGAGACTATCATGACCGCACCCGTCATTCGCGGCGTCAATCATATCGGCATCACGGTGCCCGACATCGAAGCAGCAAAGTCGTTCCTGGTGGAAGCTTTCGGCGGTCAGGTGATCTACCAGTCCTTCGGGCCGCAGGATCCGCCGCGGCAGGGACCGGAATTCGAGCGTGCAGTGGGGGCTTACCCTGGGACGGTCGTGCGCGCGCAAGCTATGGTGAAGATCGGGACCGGCCCCGACATCGAATTGTTCGAGATGCACGGACCGGACCAGGCTCAGCCCATCCGGGCGAGCGACTTCGGCATCACGCATTTCGCGCTTTACACCGAGGATATCGACGCGTCAGTCGCGCGCTTCGAGAAGGCGGGCGGAAAGCCGCTCACGGCACCGCGGGCAATCCCCTATGCGACCGAAAAAGGCCCGGGCAACAAGGTCTGCTACTGCCAGATGCCTTGGGGCACAACGATGGAATTCATCACCACACCAGATCGCATGCCCTACCACAATCAGACGGACTTACGGAGGTGGCAAGACGGGGATTGAGACGAGCGGAGAGGGCGCCGGCTTTGAACGCTCGACTGCCGGATGCATGGCCGGCTCGGCGCATGAGCCTGAGACCCAGCGCACTTCCGCTTATGGTCTTTCTCGGAAGTTCGATAACGTCGGGCTTTCCCGTCGCCGTTGGGGAACAAGCGGACATCAGGTGCGCCCGCTCCTAGCAGGAAGTTTTATGAGTACGCATCCTAGCTTTCATACTCGCCTATATCGCCAACCATTTGTCGCCTCACGGTACTGCCTTATCCGTGTCTCGTTTTTTACGAAGTCGTAGAGCGCGAATCATTGTCCACGCGATACGGCGTTCGTCGCGCGACATGTCGGAGTTCTGAGCAGGACGCTCACACCCCGAACTGCAAGCGCGCCAGCCGCGCATACAGCCCGTTGGCGGCGACCAGCGACGCATGCGTGCCCTGCTCGACGATACGGCCCTGGTCCATCACGAGAATACGGTCGCAGGACAGCACGGTGGCGAGGCGATGGGCGATCACCAGCGTAGTGCGGTGCTTCATCAGCTCCTCCAGCGCGGTCTGCACCAGCGTCTCGGATTCCGCATCGAGCGCCGAGGTCGCCTCGTCCAGCAGCAGCAGCGGCGCATCACGCAGGATGGCGCGGGCGATCGCAATGCGCTGGCGCTGGCCGCCGGACAGTGTCACGCCGCGCTCGCCGAGCGGCGCCTCGAAACCACCTGGCAGGCGACGGATGAATTCGGTGGCATGAGCGAGATCGGCGGCACGCTCGACTTCAGCATCCGTCGCATCCGGACGGCCGAAGCGGATATTTTCGCGTGCGGTTGCGGCGAAGACGACGGAGTCCTGCGGCACCAGCGCAATGCGGGCGCGCAGCTCCTGCGGATCGGTGTCGCGGATCGGCACGCCATCGACGAAGATGGCACCGGTCTTCGGATCGTAGAAGCGCAGCAGGAGGTGAAACAGCGTACTCTTGCCGGCACCGGACGGGCCGACAATGGCAACCTTTTCGCCGGCCTTCACTGACAACGAGACCCCAGCGGCAGAGAGAACGCCCGGCCGTGTCGGGTACGCGAAGGAGACATTGTCGAATACGACATCGCCTCGCGCCGGCGCCGGCAGCGCGCGCGGTTTTGCGGGCGCCGTGACGTCCGACTTCACATGCAGGATTTCGAACAGACGCTCGGCGGCGCCCGAAGCCGCGGAAATCTCGCCCCAGACTTCGCTGAGCTGGCCGAGGCTGGATGCCGCGAAGGCCGCGTAGAGCACGAATTGACCGAGCCGGCCCGGCGTCATTTCCCCTACGGAGACGTCATGCGATCCGACCCACAGAATGCCGACCACGCTCGAAAACACGATGAAGATGATGATCGCCGTCAGCACGGCACGGGCGCGTGTGGCGCCGCGCGCCGCGCCATAGGCCTGCTCGACCTCGCCGCCGAACCGGCTGTTGGCGAGACGTTCATTGGTATAGGCCTGCACGGTGCGGATGGCGCCGACCAGCTCGCTGGCATAGGCCGAGGCGCTGGCCAGCGTGTCCTGCGCATTACGCGACAGACGGCGCACCCAGCGGCCGAAAGCGACCAGCGGGATCACGATCAGCGGGATGGCAGCCAGCACGAAGCCCGAGAGTTTCGGACTCGACACCACCATCATGGTGGCGGCGCCGAGAAACAGCACGATGTTGCGCAGCGCGATCGACACCGAGGCACCGACGGCAGACTTGATCTGCGTGGTGTCGGCAGTGAGACGCGACACCAGCTCGCCGGAGCGCGACGTATCGAAGAAGGACGGCGACAGCGCGGTGAGATGCGCAAACACATCGCGGCGGATATCGGCGACGATGCGTTCGCCGATGGTCATCACCAGATAGTAGCGGGCAGCGCTGGCGACGGCGAGCACCACGACGACCGCGATCATCACGCTGAAATAGCTGTTGATCATGGCGATGCCTTCGGGGCTGAAACCGAAGTCGATCATCCGGCGCGCGGCGATGGGCACGATCAAGGTGGTGACGGCGGCGATCAGCAGCGACACCAGCGCGAACAGCGCGCGGCCGCGATAGCGCGCCACATAGGGCGCCAGCATCAGCAGCGGTCGCAGCTTCGCGCGGCTCGGCGCCGGTGGGGCGACCACGGCATCGGCCACTGTGGACTCTTCCAACACGGGCTCGGGCCGTGGAACCGGTGCCGGGGTGCCGCGGGATTGGTCGAGCCGTTCGACTGCACTCATGATCTATAACCGTTCTTGTCGTTACGGCCTCATAGGCCCATGCAGCCGGCGTGGCAAATGACTTAGGTCGAGGGATTTGGGTCCATGACGACAGGTCCTTGTCGAATGGGGCTTCCTGCGATATAGACGCGCCAAATCCGCCATCGAAAACCGTAAGATTCAGGCGCATCCGCGCCGAAGGAACCGTCATGAAAGCCGAAATTCACCCGGATTATCATAACATTACCGTCGTGATGACCGACGGCACCGAGTATCAGACCCGTTCGACCTGGGGTAAGGAAGGCGACAAGCTGAACCTCGATATCGACCCGAAGTCGCACCCGGCCTGGACCGGCGGCACCACCCAGATCCTCGATCGCGGCGGCCGTGTCTCGCGCTTCCAGAAGAAGTTTTCGGGCTTCCTCAAGAAGGACTAAGTTCTTCCGTCTGCCCAGCTTCCAGCCTTTCAAACGCCCCGCTCAGGCGGGGCGTTTGTTTTGGGCGTCAGGTAGCGGAGGCTGTCGGCCGCTTCGGCGCAAACCAGTTCACGATTGCCCGGCGGCCGGGCATTTCCACCAGCCGGTAACTCACCTCCGCCAGCACCCAGATGATGGCGAAGGCCGCCAGCGAGGCGGCCACATAGACCCAGCCGGTCTGGCCGAAATGGCGCCAGGTGCGGATGGCGAAGCTCACGAAGAGCGGGTGGATCAGGTAGATCGAATAGGAGATGATCCCCAGCCGGTAGACCAGCGCGTTGCCAAACAGCAGCTGCGCCATCCGCCCGTCCCGCGACAGTACCGCAACCAACGGAATGTAGAGCAAATACATCAAGCGGTCGCTGGCATCCGCAGCGCCGACCGCAACGATGGCAAGCGGCAGCACGACGACGAGGATATCCTGTGTCGTGGCCGACAAGCGATCGACGATATCGCCGAAGCGGAAGATGACGAGACCGAGCGTGAAGCCGCAGACTGCACGCAGCATCGGATACAGCGAATTGCCGTTGACCACATCGAGCGGCCCGCCCGAACCGCGGCTGGTGATGCTGACCGCATAGATGCCGACGAGCGCAGCGATGACCGCGAGGAGCGCAATCCATCTATGCCTGTTCTGCGTCCACGGCATCAGCAGCGGCAGCAGCAGATAGGAGCCCATTTCCGCACTCGCGGCCCAGGCCACGCCGATGATCGGAAAGATATAGAGCCCCCAGCCCGACAGCATGAACAGATTGCCGAACCAATCCCACGCCGAATACATCTCCAGCTTCTCGCCGGACAGACCGGCAGCGATCTTGGCGATGTAGAGCAGGCCGATGATGAAATAGGCCGGATACAGCCGCGCCACGCGCTTCAGCATGAAATTGGCGAACACCTTGCCGGTGAGGTGCTGGAACGTCTCGCGGTAGTTCAGCGCCATCACATAGCCGGACAGCATGAAGAACATGTCGACCAGCAGATAGCCGTAAGGGATACGGAAGAACGAGCCGGTGCCGCCGGTGGCGAGCTGCACGTCGCCGAAATGATAGACGACGATGACGGCAGCGGCGACACCGCGCACGCCGGTCAAGGCCCTGATATCGTCAGCCATGAAAATGCCCCTGCTTTGCTCGCTCATCTGTAGCGCATGAGCGGCAGGCCGGGGCTAAAATTTAAAAGACATGGGCTTGGCTCAGCCCTCATGGTGAGGAGCGGCCTCAAGGCCGCGTCTCGAACCATGAGCTGTCAGCGCGTCTCACGTCATGGTTCGAGACGGCGCTGCGCGCCTCCTCACCATGAGGGCCGGAGAGTGGACAACGCTTCAGCGTTCGAACGCAGCCCGCAAACGATTGAGTTGCGGCATCAGCGGATTGCCTATCGGCGTCGGTTCGGCGGCCGTGTGAATATTGGCGTCGAGACGGCGCACCTTGGTCTGCAGCGCCATCGAGCGCGCGATCAGAACCTGCAGCTGCTCCGGCAACTTGATCAGCATGTCATCCGGGCTTGGATCGGCAGCGCTGAGCTTGACCTTGGTCTTTTCGCGATTGGCCTGCGACAGCGTCATCTCGCCTTCCTTCACCGCACGATGCAGCAACAGCCAGGAGGCAAGCTGCATGAGACGCGTGGTGAGGCGCATGCTCTCGGTCGCATAGGTCAGGCTGACCGAGCGATCGAGCGCCTTGGCTTCGGTGCGACCGACGCCATCGAGATAGGCGGCCGTCTCTTCCACGAGATCCATGCCCTCGCGGAACAAAGCACCGAAGGCGGCAGAATTGGTCAGCCGCTCGCTGAACTGGACGAGCGCAGGCTCACTCTGCAAACGATCCGTCATGGTTAACGCCTCAGCAATGGATTGCGGCCGCCAGTTCGCGGCCTTTTTATGATGAACAAATCATTGCGCGGGGAATGCCGAGAGTCCAGCGGGGCGAAAATTAAAGAAAAGTTTATGGTTTAAATCGTGGGAAGCACGGTGACGCCAACTCAACAAAAAAAGAGCCGCCGTTGCCGGCGGCTTTGAAGTTGATAACAGGGAGGCGTCAAACAGAGTGGACAGGAGCCACTCGGTGTCCAAACAAGGACAATTTGAGTAATAAGCGAGAAAGCTTAATTGCATGTAAATCTGTGGGGATTTGTTGACTATCGCAGCGTGTGCATATGTACCGAAATGGGACGCTCGCGGATGTGTGATTGATAGTTGGCGCGAAATTCTCCGTCCCTCATTGAGGCTCAGCAGCGCAATTGTGCCGCTGAGCGCCATCTCGAACCGTGAGATGCTGGAGCTCCATCGTCATCCTTCGAGACGCGCGCTTTGCCCGCTTCTCAGGATGAAGGCGGAGGACAGATTCCCCGTCACACAACCATCACGACTTGAAGAACCGGTCCGCCGCATCGCGCGTCGCGCGTTTGAGGTTCATGCTTGACTGCAGACGCTGGATCTCGCCGGTCAGCAACTCGATCCGGGCTGCCAATTCTTCCACAGACAATTGCGAGAGGTCCTGTCCGATCTCGTGACCGACCTGCTTCTTCGGCCGCTCGCCATCATCGATCGCCATGGTCATCTCCGGTAGAAAGCTCGACGCCCGACGTGCCACTGACGGTTGCCAGCGCCCGGCAGGCTCACTAAGCAAGTGAGAGCACCTCATCTCGCCGCAAGGACAAATCATGGAAAAGCTGCCCGCGCAAATGACCGTCGTCGCCATCAGCAAGCCGGGTGGACCCGAGGTGCTGATTCCGGAAACGCGCGACTTGCCGAAGCCCGGCCCGGGCGAGATTCTGGTGAAAGTCGCCGCCGCCGGCGTCAATCGCCCGGATGTGGCGCAGCGGTCCGGCAGCTATCCGCCGCCGCCCGGCGCCAGCGACCTGCCCGGCCTCGAAATCGCCGGTGAAGTGGTTGCGCTCGGTGACGGCGCCACGAAGCACAAGCTCGGCGACAAGGTGATGTCGCTGGTCGCCGGCGGCGGCTATGCGCAATATTGCATCGCGCAGGACGCGCAGGCGATGCCCGTGCCGGAAGGCTTCTCCATGCTGGAAGCCGGCGCCACCGCCGAAACGCTGATGACCGTCTGGCACAATGTGTTCGAGCGCGGCGGCCTCGTCGCCGGCGAGACGCTGCTGATCCATGGCGGCTCCTCAGGCATAGGCACCATGGCGATCCAGCTCGCCAAGGCCTTCGGCGCCAAGGTGATCGTCACCGTTGGCTCACAGGACAAGGCGGATGCCTGCATCAAGCTCGGTGCAGACCATGCGATCAACTACAAGACCGAGGATTTCGTTGAACGGGTCAAGGAGATCACCAAGACCGGCGCCGAGCTGATCCTCGACATGGTCGGCGGCGACTATGTGGAAAAGAACTTCGACGCGGCAGCCGTCGATGGCCGCATCGTTCAGATCGCCGTGCTGAACGGCCCCAAGGCCACCATCAACGCCGCCAAGATCATGGTGAAACGGCTGCATTATACCGGCTCGACCCTGCGCCCGCGGACCAACGAGGCCAAGGCCGCCATGGTCGCCAATATCGAGGCCAAGGTGCTGCCGCTGCTGAAGAGCGGCAAGGTCAAGCCCTTGATGGACAGCACTTTCCCGCTCGAGAAGGCCGCCGAAGCGCACAAGCGCATGGAAACCAGCGCACATATTGGCAAAATTGTGTTGGCGGTTTAGCACGGGAGAACCGCGCCAAAGCCTTGGATTTGTTCCATTTTCGTGTCATTGATCCTGTCTTCGACAATCGACCCGCAGATGACTTGCCTCCGGGCTTCGGCGCGGTCCACGGATTGGTGATCGCGGAACATGACTTTGCGTTTGGTCAGGTGGCTTGCGCCCGTTGCGCTCGGCCTCATGATGATTGTTGCCGCGGGTCCTGCGCGCGCCGTTGATGCCGTGAGTGTCCGCGGCGATGCGCCCGCCATCGATCTCACCGGCGTTCTCGACTTCCAGCACAGCGAGACCGACCGCATCCAGGTGTCCACCGCGCCCGGCACTGACGGCATCGTCCGCCGCATCGAGGTGCGCGGTCGCGAGGGCGGCCAGAACTGGGTGGTGTTCGCGCTGGCTAACAACACCGACGATCAGCTCGACCGCCTGATCGTCGCGCCGCATTACCGCATGGTGAATTCGGGCCTGCTGTGGCCCGATCTCGGCCTCTCGCGCATCGCCACCATCACGCCATCGACCGGCGATCGCCCCGAGCGACAGGACTCAGCCACCGCGGACGTCTTCCGCGTTACGCTCGATCCCGGCTCCGTCATCACCTTCGTCGCCGAACTGCGCACCGACAAGCTGCCGCAGCTCTATCTGTGGGACCCCGAAGCCTACAAGGACAAGGTCAACTCCTTCACGCTGTACCAGGGCATCGTCATCGGCATTTCCGGGCTGTTGGCGCTGGTGCTGACGATCCTGTTCGTGGTGAAGGGCAGCATCATGTTCCCGGCCGCGGCAGCGCTCGCCTGGGCCGTGCTGGTCTATATCGGCGTCGATTTCGGTTTCTGGGGCAAGGTGCTCGACATGTCGTCGGGCGCGGAGCGCGTGTGGCGCGCATCGGGCGAAGCGATCCTGGCGGCGACGCTGCTGGTGTTCCTGTTCGCCTATCTCAATCTCAACCGCTGGCACGTGCGCTATTCGCATATCACGCTGGCCTGGCTGGTGTTCCTCGGCTCGCTCGTCGGTCTCGCGCTGTTCGATCCGGCCGTCGCATCGGGCATTGCGCGCATCTCGCTGGTGCTGATCGCCTTCGCCGGTTTCGGCCTGATCGTCTATCTCTCGACCCACGGCTTCGACCGTGCCGTCTTGCTGATCCCGACCTGGTTCCTGCTGGTCGTGTGGGTGATCGCATCGGGCATGGCGGTGGGCGGTGCCGTGACCAATGACATCGTCGGCCCTGCCCTGCTCGGCGGCCTTGTACTGATCGTGATGCTGATCGGCTTCACGGTGATGCAACACGCTTTCGCCGGCGGCGGCGCCACCAATGGCATCGTCTCGGACGTCGAACGCCGCGCGCTCGCGCTCACCGGCTCGGGCGACCTGATCTGGGACTGGGACGTCTCCGCCGACAAGGTGTTCACCAGCGCCGAGACCGAGGCTCTGCTCGGCCTCAAGCGCGGCACACTGGAAGGCCCGGCCTCCGATTGGCTGGAAATTCTCCACCCGCTCGATCAGGACCGTTTTCGCGCGGCCTTGGACAGTGTGCTCGACCAGCGCCGCGGCCGTCTGGTGCAGGATTTCCGCCTGCGTACGCCTGACGGTCATTTCATGTGGTTCGCGCTGAAGGCACGCCCGGTGGTCGGCTCCGACGGCGAAGTGACCCGGGTGGTCGGCACACTCACCGACGTGACCGAAATCAAGAATGCCGAAGAACGCATGCTGCACGATAGCGTGCATGACAATCTCACCGGGCTGCCGAACCGGAAACTGTTCATCGACCGCCTGACTGCGCTGGCGAATTTCTCAAAGACCTTGCCGACACCGCTACGGCCGACGGTCATGGTGATCGACCTCGACCGCTTCAAACAGGTGAACGACTCGGTCGGCATCGCCGTCGGCGACTCCATCCTGCTGACGCTGGCACGCCGCCTGACTCGCATCCTGAAGCCGCAGGATACGCTGGCTCGTATCGCCGGCGACCAGTTCGGCCTGATCCTGATGTCCGAACAGGACAGCGCCAAGATCACGGCCTTCGCCGAAACCATCCGCAAGACCATCCGCGCGCCGATCGCATTCAACGACCGCGAGATCTTCCTTACCGCATCGATCGGCCTTGCGCTGTCCGATCCGGCCACGCCACTGACGGACGAGCTGATCAAGGATGCCGAGCTTGCGATGTATCATTCCAAACGCATCGGCGGCGACCGCATCGACGTCTACAAGCCGGCCATGCGCGCCCGCAAGACCGACCGCCTGACGCTGGAATCCGAACTGCGCCGCGCCATCGAACGGCAGGAAATCACCATCCTCTATCAGCCGATCGTCCGCCTCGAGGACCGCTCGATCGCCGGCTTCGAGGCGCTGGCGCGCTGGGATCATCCCAAGCTCGGCCGCATGTCTCCGGTGGAATTCATTGCGATCGCGGAAGAGATCGGCCTGATCATCGATCTCGGCATGTTCGTGCTCGACCAGACCGCGCGCCAGCTCGCCATCTGGCAGCGCGCCATGCGCGCCCGCGATCCGATCTTCGCAAGCGTCAACGTCTCGTCCCGCCAGTTGCTGCGTCACGATCTGCTGCACGATATCCGCACCGTACTGTCGCGCTCCTCAGTGGCGCGCGGAACGCTGAAACTGGAACTCACGGAATCACTGGTGATGGAGAATCCGGAACACGCGGCCCAGATGCTGCAGCGTATCCGCGAGCTCGGAACCGGGCTGTCGCTGGATGACTTCGGCACCGGCCATTCCTCGCTGTCCTATCTGCAGCGCTTCCCGTTCGACACGCTGAAGATCGACCAGTCCTTCGTCCGCACCAATGGCCGCGGCGCACGCCCCGTCATTCTGAAATCGATCATCGCCATGGCGCATGACCTCGGCATGCAAGTGGTGGCCGAAGGGGTCGAGACAGACTCGGACGCCGTGGAGCTGTATCAGCTCGGTTGCGAATACGCCCAGGGCTTCGCCTTCGGCGAGCCGATGGATGCCGATGCCGCGATGCGCCTGCTGACGGAAGAACGGCTGGAAGCGGCGAGCTGAGAATCGCCGGCATACGTCAACGCACCATCGCGGTCTCCGTCCCCCCTTAGCAGATCCTTAATGACCCGCGCGTAGTTAGCCTGTCGTCGCATCCCATGGCTGCGGGGGGATTTGGTGACAACCATCGCCGTCGATGAACAACGCCCCATCGCTCTGTCGTCGCAGACGACCCGGCTGCATCCGGCGCTCGTCATCGCCGGCAGCATGGCGCTCGGCGCGGCCTATGCCGGTTATGCCGGCGAGGACGTCAACTGGGATTGGCAGAACTATCACCACTACAATGTCTGGGCGCTGCTGAACGGCCGCTACGACTACGATGTAGTGCCCCCGGGTTTCCAGACCTACTTCAACTCCTACATCTATTTTCCCTGGTACTATCTGCGCGAAACATTGCCGCCGATCGCCGCCGGCATGATCATGGGCGCGGTGCACGGGCTCAATCTGGCACTGATCTACTGGCTGGCACGTCGCCTGCTCGGCAATGCCATGAGCACGCTCGCGATCGCTGCGATCCTGCTACTGGCGGCGTGCGGCCCGATGACGCTCTCGGAAACCGGCACCAGCTTCGCCGATATTCTCACCTCAATTCCGATCATCGCAGGCCTGCTGCTGATGCTCGCGCGCGACGATGTCGAGCCACGGCACTATATCGGCGCCGGCCTTCTTGTCGGCCTCGCACTCGGCCTCAAGCTCACCAATATCGTCTTCGCGCTCGGCCTCGGCGCAGCGGCGCTGGCGACGGTGCGTCCGACCCTGGCGATGATCTATCTCGCCATCGGCGGGGCGATCGGCAGCACGATTGGCGGCGGTGCATGGGGGCTGATGCTGTGGCGCGAATTCGGCAATCCGTTCTTCCCGCTGCTCAATAGCCTGTTCCCGTCGCCGGAAATGCCGGCAACGACGATCCTCGATCGCCAGTTCATCCCGCACGGCATTCTCGATGCGCTGGCCTATCCGTTCTACTGGCTGGCGGGCGACTATCGCAGCTCCGAATTTCCCTTCCGCGATGCGCGCTTCGCGATCCTGATACTGCTGATCCCGATAGCGATCGCCGCGCGCATCAAGGCCAGGCGCCCATTGTTCTCGCGGCGCGAGTGGCAGCTGACCATCTTCTTCATCGTATCCTATGCGGTGTGGCTCGCCCTGTTCGCGATCCACCGCTACATCGTCGCGCTCGAACTGCTCACGGCGCCGCTCATCGTGATCGTATTGCTGCGCTGCCTGGATGCGCTGGGCACGTCACCCGCCGGCCGATTCGCGCAGCTCGCGAGCGTCGCCATCGCCGCGGCGGCAGCGCTCTGGCTGCAGCCCGCCGACTGGTGGCGACGTCCTTGGTCGATGCCGTATCGGCCGGCCATTCCGGCGGAGCTGTCGCAGCCCGCGGCCTATCTGCTGCTCGACAAACCGCTCGCCTTCATGGCGCCGTTCCTGCCCGCCGGCTCGCGCTTCTATCAGGTGGCCGATATCGCACTACCAATCCTGCCCGGCGGCAAATTCGACCGGCGCATGCGCGCCGCGATGACGGAATCGCTGCCGGGCGGCGTGTGGCAGATGCATATCAAGGGGAGGTCGCCACGCAGTGAGGCGCTCGCAACCTACGGGCTAACGGTCGATGACAAGCGGTCATGCGTGGAGATCGAAGGCCCGCAACTGATGACGATGATTGTCGTCTGCCCGTTGGTCCCGGCCACACGCTGACGTCAGGCGTGGCCGGCTTCGGCCGACAATGTTCCCGGCGCCACGCCAATCTTCCGCAATGCGCGCATGTATTTTTCGTCGATATCGGCGCCGAAGATCAGATCGTCGTCGGCCGCGCAATGCAGCCAGCCGTTGCACTGGATCTCGTTTTCAAGCTGGCCCGGCGCCCAGCCGGCATAGCCGAGCGCCAGAATGGCGTGCTTGGGCCCGCCACCATTGGCGATTGCCCGCAGGATGTCCACGGTCGCCGTCAGGCAGATGCCGTCATCGATGGGGAGCGTCGCATCCTGGATGAAGAAATCGCTGGAATGGAGGACGAAGCCGCGGCCGGTTTCCACCGGCCCCCCCTTCAGCACCTTCATGCTTTCGGCGCTTTCCGGAAGTTTGATGTTGTCGGCATCGTCGATGATGTCGAGCTGCGCCAGCAGTTCGGGAAAATCGATGCTTCCGGCCGGACGATTGACGATGATGCCCATGGCGCCTTCGGAAGAATGAGCACACACATAGATCACCGAGCGCGCGAAACGCTCGTCATCCATCACCGGCATCGCGATCAGGAGCTGGCCATCGAGATATCTGCCGGCGTCATCCGAAGCGCCGAACCCGGCTGCACGCGGCTTGGCGGGGCTCTTGCGGCTTCGCTTGCGAGTGGGTTCCATCAGCAAGGCGCTCTCATGTTATCGGTTTATCCTGATCTTGAGGCCATTCGGTGTCAATCGGCCTCGGGTCAATCGCTTTGGATCAATCACTTTGGGAAACGCGCAACAGAACGGCATCACAAGCAGTTCAATAGCTTAAGTTAGGTTTGAAGTTATGACAGGCTACCCCTGTAAGGACGTTCGATGATCGTTTCGGTTCCGCATCACATTGTCGCTGCCTGCGCCGCCGGGCTCTTGCTGGCCTCTGCGGCACATGCGGAAGACGCGTCGCCGTGGCAGACGGACAGTCATTCGCAAATCAGGCTTGTGGCAGGCTCGCGGACCGGCCCTGTCATGCTTGGCGGAATCGCAATCCAGCTGCAGCCGGGCTGGCACACCTATTGGCGCAACCCCGGCGATTCCGGCGTGCCGCCGCGCTTCGACTTCTCGAAATCCGACAATCTCGACAGCGTCACGATCCTCTGGCCCGCGCCGGTGAAATTCGACGACGGCGCCGGCGGCGAATCGCTCGGTTACGAAAAACACGTGTTGCTGCCCATGCGCGTAGTGGCCAAGGATCCCGGCAAGCCGGTGGTCGTGCGCGCGGCCATATCCTATGCGGTATGCGAGAAGATCTGCATTCCGGTGGAGGCGAACGCCGAATTGGCCTTCACCAGCGTTGCTTCGACCGAGGACGGCGCATTGATGGCAGCTCTCGATACCGTCCCGAAACCGGCGAATATCGGCGACAATAATCCGTTCACCGTGCGGGATGTAAAACGTGACGGTAAAAATGTATTGGTCGATGTGACCGCCCCTGACAGCAAGGCAGTCCAGCTCTATGTCGAAGGGCCGACACCTGATTGGGCGCTCCCGATCCCGAAGCTCGACAAACACAGCGCACCGGGCATGAAGCGCTTCAGTTTCGAGCTCGACGGCCTGCCTTCGGGAGCTACGGCAGACGGAGCAGCGCTGAAGCTGACACTGGTCGGCACCGACCGATCCTACGAGTACAATGTGACAGTGCCACCGGCTCCCTGATGGCCGGCATCGCCTCAGCCGGAACGGCCGACGAGCAAGCTGCGGGCCGGGCTGCCACCCGAAATTAACGTCTCCTTGTTATGCGGGGCTCCTGCCGCGCATTTGCTGTTCTGCGGCCGAGGAGCCCGTCGTGGCCGTGATGGAGACCGATCCCGCCCAACCGACGCCGCCTGCCGGGCTCAAGGCCCGCCTCCGCGGCCTGTTCTCGGGCTCCGGCGAAGCCTCGCTGACGCGCCGGCTGGCCGGCACGATCTTCCTGATTCGCGTTATCTCCGCCGGCCTCGCTTACTTCTCGCAGATATTGCTGGCGCGCTGGATGGGCTCGGGCGACTACGGCATCTACGTCTATGTCTGGACCTGGGTTCTGCTGCTCGGCTCGATGCTCGACTTCGGCATCGCGGCGTCAGCGCAAAAGATCATTCCGGAATATCGCCTGAACGGTGATTACGCGCTGCTGCGCGGCTTCTTGTCCGGCAGCCGCTGGATGACCGGCGTCGTGTCCGGCGTCATTGCACTTCTGCTCGCCGGTCTGGTCAAACTGCTGTCGCCCTGGATCGACGCCAACACCATCGTGCCGCTCTATCTCGGCTGCCTGACGCTGCCAGCTTTCGTCGTCGCCAACACCCAGGACGGCATCGCCCGCTCGCATGACTGGATGCGGCTCGGCCTGATGCCGCAATTCATCGTGCGGCAGGGCCTCATCATCGGCTTCACTGCCGGCGCCTTCGCGCTCGGCCTGCAGCTTGGCGCCGTCGTCGCGATGGGCGCGAGCGCCGCCGCCGTGTGGCTCGCGATGATCGGACAGATGATCGTGCTGAATCGCCGGCTTGGTGCGCATGTCGAGACCGGACCGAAGGCGCACGACTATCGCGGCTGGCTGAAGGTTTCGCTGCCGATCCTGCTGGTGGAGAGCTTCTATCTGCTGCTGTCCTACACCGACGTGCTTGTGCTCGAACGCTTCGTATCCTCCGAGGAAGTCGGCGTCTATTTCGCAGTCGTGAAAACGCTCGCGCTGGTGTCGTTCATTCATTACGCGATGTCGGCGACCACGGCGCATCGCTTCACCGAGTATCACACGTCGGGGGACAAGGAACGGCTTGCCGCCTATGTGATGCATTCCATCAAATGGACATTCTGGCCGTCGCTCGCCGCGACGCTGGTTTTGCTCGCATTCGGCAAGCCGTTGCTGTGGCTGTTCGGCCCGCAATTCACCGGCGGTTATGACATCATGTTCATCGCCGCCATCGGACTTGTGGTCCGCGCAGCCATCGGGCCGATGGAACGATTGCTCAACATGCTCGGTCATCAGAATGCCTGCGCAATGGCTTACGCCTCGGCCTTCGTGATGAATTTGGTACTGTGCCTGCTGCTGATCCCGTATTTCGGTGGCCATGGCGCAGCGGCGGCGACATCGATCGCGCTGACGTTCGAGACGGTGCTGCTGTTCTGGATCGTGCGCCAGCGGCTGGGGCTGCATGTGCTGGCATTCGGGAAGCGCTCTTCTTAACCTCTCCCCGTTCTCTACGGGGAGAGGTTAAGGCCTGCACGTCACTGCTTACGCCGCCGTCCAGCCGCCGTCGATGGACAGGTTCGTACCTGTGATCTGCGCCGCTTCATCCCCGCATAGGAACAGCGCCAGCGCCGCCACCTGCTCCGACGTCACGAATTCCTTCGTCGGCTGCGCTTCCAACAGCACGTCGTTGATGACCTGTTCCTTGGTCAAGCCACGCGCCTTCATCGTGTCCGGGATCTGCTTTTCCACCAGCGGTGTCCAGACGTAACCGGGCGAGATGCAATTGCAGGTGATCTTGTGGGTCGCGACTTCCAGCGCCACGGTCTTGGTGAGACCGGCGATACCGTGCTTGGCCGAGACATAGGCCGACTTGAAGGGCGATGCGACCAGCGAATGGGCCGAGGCCGTATTGATGATGCGGCCCCAGCCGCGCTTCTTCATACCCGGCACCACGGCGCGGATGCCATGGAAGGCGGAAGACAGATTGATCGCAATGATGGCGTCCCATTTCTCGATCGGGAATTCCTCGATCGGCGAAACAAACTGGATGCCGGCATTGTTGACGAGGATGTCCACCGCGCCAAAAGTCTTCTCGCCGAGCTCGATCATCCCAGCGATCTCCACCGGCTTGGTCATATCGGCCGGCGAATGGATCGCCTTGACCTTGTAGTCGCTCTCGATCGCCGCGCGTTCCTTCTCGATATCGGCCGGGGCGCCCATGCCGTTCAGGACGATATTGGCACCGGCGCTGGCGAAAGCGCGCGCATAAGCGAGGCCGATGCCGCTGGTCGAGCCGGTGACAACGGCGGTCTTGCCCGTGAGATTGGTCATGCAAAGTCTCCTGCTGGGTGAGGTCGATTATGGTTTGTCGTCGGCGCAGAGATCGTAGGTGACCATCGACTGATCCGCCTGTGGGCGCTCGAACCATTCCTTGTGGCGCATCGAGCGCTCCACATCGCGGCTGCCGGCCTTCCAGTGTTCCGTCATGCCGAGGCGCGAGAAATTGTAGTCCTTGGACGACGACTCGTGCGTCTTGCTACGATAGATCAGATGCACCACCGTGACGGTGTTTTCCTTCGCCGCTTCCGACAACAGCGCGACATTGGGGTCCTGCTTCAAGTCCTCGGGCAGCTTGCCGATGAGATCGCGCAACGCCTTCCGAATATTGTGAATGCGCTTGTTCTTGTCGGTGGTCATGCGCGTGCGGCTGGAATAGCGGATATCCTTCTCCCGCTCCTGCGCCTCGAACATGGATTGCGGCAGCGGCCCCCGCGCGCTGAACAGATCGACCTGGAAGATCAGAAGGTCGCTGGCGACGTCGTCGAGCACGAAGTCGAGGGGGGTGTTGGACGCGATGCCGCCGTCCCAGAAATGCTCTCCCTCGATTTCGATGGAGGGGAAGCCCGGCGGAAGCGCGCCGGAGGCCATGATGTGCTCGGGGCCGATCTTTTTGCCGAGCGTGCGAAAGATCTCGTTGTCGAAATAGGTGAAGTTGCCGGTGGTGACGCTGACCGCACCGACGCTGAGACGCGTCTTGCAGTCATTGATGCGATCAAAATCGACCAGCCGTTCCAGCGTCGCCTTGAGCGGCGCGGTGTCGTAAAAGCTTTGCGATTGCGGGCTGCCCGGCGGCCAGAACGGAGCCGGTGGAATCCGCGGCATAAAAAAGCCCGGCACGCCGAAAGCCGCGATCATCGCGGCGCTGCCTTCGTTAAAGGCCGAGCGTGTATGCTCGTCCGGGATCACCGGGCTCCAGGGCACCGGCGACGACGCCATCTCCCAGAATTCGCGCAGTTTGCCGATCCGCTTGTCGCGCTCATTGCCGGCGATGATCGCGGCGTTGATAGCCCCGATGGAAATGCCGGCAATCCAGGCCGGCTCGAAATCGTGGTGGCAGAGCGTCTCGTAGGCACCAGCCTGATAGGAGCCGAGCGCGCCGCCACCCTGCAGGACCAGCACACGCTTGGCTTGTGACGGTTTGGAAGTGGCTGCATCTGGGATGGGAGCGGACATGTCCATGGTGGGAACCGACGGTCGCTTCGAGGAACCGCACCGTGGCCCCGCGATCCCGCGGCGTCAATTGCCGAGGCCGCGGTGGCAGCATCACAAAGCCTTCAGCTCAGCGCGGCTTTTCGGTTTCGGCCAGGATCATGGTCCAGAACACCTTGTATTTGGTGTTCGGCGCATAAATCGCAGCGATTCCCAGCTTGGAGACGCCGGATTTCAGCATATTGGCCCGGTGCGGCGGCGAATCGCGCCAACCCGAAAAGGCTTCCGCAAGGGTGTGATAACCGGCGGAGACGTTCTCTACCGCGACCGTGGCCGGATAGCCGCCGGAATTCAGGCGCTTCGCAAGCGGCGCCTTCACATCATGATCGAGCTTGTTCTTCTTGGCCATGGCGGTGGACTGATCCTCCGCCAGCGCCATCAGGCCTGGATCGACCGTCACCGGCCCGAGGCCGTTGTTCTGTCGGTAGAGCGAGATCATCTGTGCTGCCGCCTGCGGATCTAGCTTGGCGCCGCCATTCGCCATGCTGAGATACATGGTCGGTTGATCAGGGACCTGATCCACTGCGGTTCCGCACCCCGCCAGCAACGCCATTCCTAGACTGGCCAGAGCCACCCGCTTCATCGACAATCCCCCAAAATCGAGGAGCCGTTGTTGCACACCAACCGTGGCCGAATGGTGAACGGAAAGGAAATTGCGGAGCGCTAATCCTCCTGATGTCGTCACCCGACTTGATCGGGTGCCCCAGTATACGGCAGCGCCAGTGTGCTTCTCGAAGGCCGGTGTCTACAGGATCCTTCGCTTTCGCGGAGGATGACAGGCCGAGTGCATAGCGGACCCCGCTCTCTCACTGCCCCGCGAAAATCCGGTAGCGCCGAGGCTGCAGGCTGACGGAATCGCCGGTGGCGAGCGGTCGATCGCGCGGTGCATCGATTTCGACCAGCGTGTCGCCGCCGTCCAGCGCGATATCGGCGCGCTGGATCGGGCCGAAGGTTCGGACCCGGCGCACCGTGCCCTCGAGAGCGCCCTCCCCCACAGCTCCAATGGCCATATCATGCCGGCGCACGAACAGCTGTGAGGGCCCCGCAGCGCCGCCCGCTTCGATATTGAGCGCACGCGCCCCAAGCTTTACTTGTCCGCCCTGCACATCCACCGGCAGCACGATGGATTCGCCGATGAAGCTATGCACGAAAGCCGAGGCCGGATTGTCATAGACATCGCCGGGCGTGCCGATCTGTTCGATCTTGCCTTTGTCCATCACGACGATGCGGTTGGCGACCTCGAGCGCTTCTTCCTGGTCATGCGTGACAAAGATCGAGGTGACGTGAATCTCCTCGTGCAGCGTGCGCAGCCATTGCCGCAATTCCTTGCGCACTTTCGCATCGAGCGCGCCGAAGGGCTCGTCGAGCAGCAGGATACGCGGTTCGATGGCAAGCGCGCGGGCGAGCGCGATACGCTGCCGCTGGCCGCCGGAGAGCTGGCTCGGATAGCGATCGGCGAGCCAGTCGAGTTGCACGAGATCGAGCAGTTCCTTCACCCGCGCGCGGATCTGCGCCTCGGTCTTGCGGATGGAGCGCGGCTGCACGCGCAGGCCGAAGGCGACATTCTCGAATACGCTCATATGGCGGAACAGCGCGTAATGCTGGAAGACGAAGCCCACGTGACGTTCGCCGGCGCCACGCTCCAAAGCGTTCTCGCCATCGAATTTCACTTCGCCGGAATCAGGCCAATCGAGCCCTGCGATGATCCGCAGCAGTGTCGTCTTGCCCGAACCCGACGGGCCGAGCAGAGCCAGCAGCTCACCCTTCGCGACCTTGAGATCGACATTATCGAGCGCCTTGAAGGCACCGTACTGCTTCACGATATTCCGTACTTCAATCGTCACGGTGCGAATGTCCTTGTTCGATCCGGCCTTCGAGAATGATCTTCGCGACCAGCGTCACCAGCGCCAGCATGGCAAGCAGCGACGCGATCGCGAATGACGCCACCAGTTGATACTCGTTATAGAGGATTTCCACCAGCAGCGGCATGGTGTTGGTTTCGCCGCGGATATGGCCCGAAACCACAGAAACCGCGCCGAACTCGCCCATCGCCCGCGCATTGCAGAGCAGGACGCCGTAGAGCAATCCCCATTTGATGTTGGGCAGCGTCACGATGAGGAAGGTTCGCCAGCCGCTGGCGCCGAGCGAGATCGCGGCTTCCTCCTCCTGCGAGCCCTGCTCTTGCATCAACGGGATGAGTTCGCGGGCGACGAAGGGGAAGGTAACGAAGGTGGTTGCCAGCACAATGGCCGGCGGCGCAAACAGGATCGTGATGCCGTGGGCGATCAACCACGGACCGAAATAACCCTGGGCACCGAACAGCAGCACAAAGACGAGGCCGGAAATAACCGGACTGACCGAGAACGGTAGATCGATCAGGGTGACCAACAGCGTCTTGCCGCGGAACTCGAATTTCGCAACTGCCCAGGCTGCTGTAACCCCGAAGACCACATTTAGGCTGACCGAAATCAGCGCAGTGAATAGCGTCAGCTTGATCGCCGACCACGCCTCGGCCTCACCGAGCGCACTGAAATAGAAGCTGGCGCCGCGCGAAAACGCTTCCGAGAATACCAGTATCAGCGGCAGCACGACAAAGACGGAGAGAAACGTCACGGCAAAACCGATGACGACGCTGCGAACCCACAAGGGTTCGGTTCGGAAATCTTTCTTAACCGCGCTCACGCGCCGTTCTCCGATCTCGGCTGTGTCTATCGTTGCTACGGTCATATCAGATCAACTCGCTGCGAGCGCGCGTGTTTGTGCCCAACGCTGCAGCCGGTTGAGCAGGAAAATGATGATAAACGACGCCACCAGCATCACGACCGCGATCGCGGTGGCGTCGGCATAGCGGAATTCGGATAACCGGATCACGATCAGCAGCGGCGCGATTTCCGAGACATTCGGCAGATTGCCTGCGATGAAGATGACGGAGCCATATTCTCCGACCGCACGGGCGAAGGCGAGGGCAAAGCCGGTCAAGATCGCCGGCGTCAGACTCGGGATGATGACACGCGTCACGGTCTGCCAGCGCGTTGCCCCCAGGCAGGCGGCCGCCTCCTCGATCTCTGTATCGAGATCGATCAGCACCGGTTGCACCGTGCGCACGACGAACGGAATGCCGATGAACACCATGGCGAGAAAGATGCCGATCGGCGTAAAGGCCACCTTGATGCCGAGCGAGGCCAACGGCGCGCCGAGCCATCCATTCTGTGCAAACAGCGTGGTCAGTGCGATGCCCGCCACCGCCGTTGGCAATGCAAAGGGGATATCGACGATAGCATCGAAGATCCGGCGGCCCGGAAAACGGTAGCGTACCAGCGCCCAGACGACGACGAGGCCGGCGACAAGATTAACCAACGCAGCGGCGAACGCGAGGCCGAACGAAATCTGCAGCGCATGCAAGGTGCGGCGACTGGTGACGGTGTCAATGAACTGCGAGAAGCCGAGCTCGCTCGTCTTCACGAACAGACCGGCCAGCGGAATCAGGATCAGCAGCGAAAGCCACGTCAGGGTCAACCCCATGCTCAGGCCAAACCCCGGCAAGGCACTTCGTTTCGATACCGCACTCACAGCAAGCCCTCTGGAAAATGCGAAGCACCCAGGCCGGTCGACGGCCTGGGTGCCCGTCGCGGCCAATCAGTTCTTGTAGATCTTGTCGAACACGCCGCCTTCGGCGAAGTGCTCGCTTTGCGCCTTGGTCCAGCCGCCGAACACATCATCGATGGTGAACAGATCTACCTTAGCAAAATTTGCTTCGAACTTCTTCGCAATTTCCGCGTCGCGCGGGCGATAGAAATTGCGGCCGGCGATTTCCTGGCCTTCCTTCGTGTACCAGTATTTCAGATAGGCCTCGGCGGCCGCTTTGGTTCCCTTCTTGTCGACCACCGTATCGACCACCGCGACCGGCGGCTCGGCGAGAATCGAGATCGACGGCGTAACGATTTCGAACTTGTCCTTGCCGAATTCGGCCAGCGCCAGATAGGCCTCGTTCTCCCAGGCCAGCAGCACGTCACCGACGCCGCGCTGAACGAACGTAATGGTCGAGCCGCGCGCGCCAGTGTCGAGCACGGGCACATTCTTGAAGATATTGCCGACGAATTCCCTCGCCTTGTCCTGCGAACCGTATTTCTTCAGCGCATACCCCCAAGCGCCGAGATAATTCCAGCGGGCACCGCCCGAGGTCTTGGGATTCGGCGTGATGACGCTGACGCCGCTCTTGATCAGGTCGTCCCAGTCCTTGATTGCCTTCGGGTTGCCCTTGCGCACCAGGAACACGATGGTCGAGGTATAGGGCGAGGCATTCTGCGGCAATCGCTTCTGCCAGTCCTTCGCCGTCAACCCCTTGTTGGCTACCGCATCGATATCATAGGCAAGCGCCAGCGTCACGACATCGGCCTGAAGGCCATCGATGACCGAGCGGGCCTGTGCGCCCGAGCCGCCATGCGATTGCTTGATCTCGATGCTCTTGCCGGTTTCCTTCTGATACACCGCAGCAAAAGCCTTGTTGAAATCGACATAGAGTTCGCGCGTCGGATCGTAGGACACGTTCAGCAGCGTGACATCGGCGGCAAAAGCTGAGCTGGCCCATAGCAGCGATGCAGCGGCGATGGCGAAGCGACGGATCATGCGAGACCTCCATGGACCGGATGGCAACAGCACCACCCCGGCAACGCAGCAAGGTTCGAAAAGTTGGAGCGCGAAGTCAACGAAAGCAGATTTCAATGATCCGCCGATGACGACGGCAATCTGCCACAAAACCGCCACTCACGAGAATGCGGCAATCTGCCGATCCGTCACTGCAAGTAGCGGAGCGGCGAAGCAATCCGGACGTCGCTCGACGGAAGACCCGGATCGCTTCGTCGCAAGGTCTCCCTGCAATGACGATTACTGAACATTCGCCGCGTGACGCGCCTGCATGCGCCGGTGCAGCGCCGTGACGCGGCCATCGCCGGTCGGTTGATAGAACACCGTGTAACGCTTCACTGTCGCTGCAAAGGCTTCAGCATCGGCCTCCTTCTTCACTTCGAACGCATCGAAGCCGGCACGCAGCATCAGCACGAACTGGTCGCGCAATACCTGGCCGATGGCCCGCAACTCGCCCTTGTAGCCGTAACGCTCGCGCAGGAGCCGTGCCTGGCTATAGGCACGCCCATCGCGAAAGGTTGGAAACACCAGCGCGACGACAGCAAGCTTCTCAAGGTAAGGCACGAGTTCGTCGAGATCGCGATTGTTCGGCCAGATGACGCCGGTCGGCGCGTTGCGCGCGGCCAGCCCGCCCGGATCTTCGAGAAACCGCGTCGCCGGAATCAGCGCTGCACCCTCCACCGGAAGCGCGCTGTCATCGGCCACGTGGACGAAGCTGTCGGCAACGATGGCGCCTTTCTTAACGAGTGGCATAAACACGCTCCTTGAACGGCTCGACGCCGAGACGTTCGACGGTCTGATAGAACAATTCATCCGGCCGGGCTCGCAGCGCCAGATAGGCTTCGACGATGTCCTCGATGACGTTCGCCACATCATCGTAGGGCACCGCCGGTCCGATCAACGTGCCGACCACCGCCCCCTCATCCGCGCGGCCGCCGATGGTGATCTGGTAGAATTCCTCGTTGTTTTTCTCCACGCCGAGAATGCCGATGTGGCCGACATGGTGATGGCCGCACGCATTGATGCAGCCGGAGATATTGATGTGCAGCCGGCCGATCATTTCCGCAATGTCGTGATTGGCGAAACGGCGCGTGAGTTCCTGCGCGATCGGGATCGCGCGCGCATTGGCAAGCGAGCAATAGTCGAGGCCGGGACACGCGATGATATCGGTGATCAGGTTCACATTCGGAGTCGCCAGGCCGAGCTTGTCGAGCTGTCGCCACAATGCCGGCAAATCGCGCTTGGCGACATTCGGCAGCGCAAGGTTCTGCTCATGGCCGACGCGGATTTCGCCGAAGGAATATTTTTCCGCAAGATCGGCGACGGCGTCGAGCTGATCCGCGGTGGCGTCGCCAGGGGGGGCGCCCACGGGCTTCAGGGAAAGCGTGACGATGGCATAGCCGGGCCGCTGGTGCGGCGCGACGGAGTTCTTCAGCCAGCGCTCGAAATGCGGATCGGCTGAAGCCGCCAGCAATTCGTCAGGCGCATCCGGGAGTTTCTCGTAATCCGGATAGCTGAAGCGCGAGCGGATATCGGCAACCACTTCGTCGTCGAGCTCCAGCGCGCTATGGCGCATCGCCTGCCATTCCTCTTCGACCTCCGCAGAAAACTTCTCGATGCCGAGTTCATGCACGAGGATCTTGATGCGCGCCTTGTAGATATTGTCGCGGCGGCCATACTGATTGTAGACGCGCAGGATCGCCTCGACATAGCTGAGGATGTCGCGGCCTGCCACGAACGGCTTGATCACCTTGCCGATGAACGGCGTACGGCCGAGTCCGCCACCGACCAGCACTTCGAACCCGGTCTCGCCGGCCTCATTGCGATGGATACGCAAGCCGATGTCATGCACCCTGATCGCTGCGCGATCATGATCCGCCGCTGTGATGGCGATTTTGAACTTGCGCGGAAGATAGGTGAATTCCGGATGCATGGTCGAGTATTGCCGCAGCGTCTCGGCCCAGATGCGGGGATCCTCGACCTCGCCCGGCGCCACACCCGCCCATTGATCGGTGGTGACGTTGCGCACACAATTGCCCGACGTCTGCATCGCATGGATGCCGACCGACGCGAGTTCTTCCAGCGCATCGGGCAGATCGGCGAGCTTGATCCAGTTGAACTGGATGTTCTGCCGCGTAGTGAAGTGACCATAGCCGCGGTCATAGCGCCGCGCCACATGCGCAAGCTTGCGCATCTGCGGCGACGACAGCGTGCCATAGGGAATGGCGACGCGGAGCATATAGGCGTGCAGCTGAAGATACACGCCGTTCATCAACCGCAGCATCTTGAATTCGTCTTCGGTCAGTTCACCGGACAGACGGCGCTTCACCTGATCGCGGAATTCGGCGACCCGCTCGTTGACGAGCGTACGATCGATTTCATCATAAGCATACATGTCGAAAACCTTCAGGCCGGAACCGGCAGATCGATGGTGACGCCCTTGCGGCGAATGCGCTCGCGCAGATTGCCGGGCTCGACGGCGCCGTCTGCCTTGACGATCACCGGGGCGATATAGGCGCCGATGGCACCGAGATCATCGGCCGCGGACTCGGCGAGCAACGCACGTGCATCATCGGCGGTGCGCACGATGGCCGCCAGAGCAAGATCAGGCGTCCAGCCTTTGCTGGTGTCGCGATAGATCACAACGCCATCCCAGGTTCGATTGGCAGTCACCACCGATGGGCCGGTGATCTTGATTTTCTGTTGCAGTGGAGAGGTCATTCGGCAGCTACCAAAATGCTGGAGACAAACTTTTTGACGTGAGCGGCACGCCAGGGCGCGGAATGCGCCACGACATCGCCGATGATGAGGATCGCCGGGCCGCTATCGATCTGCCCGACCAGTGCCGGAAGATCGTCGAGCGTACCGACCGCCGCCTGGGCGTCGGGCCGGGTCACCCGCGCGAACACGCCGACCGGCGTTTGCGGCGAGCGGCCTGCCGCCATGAGACCTTCACGGATCGCAGGCGCGGCGGTCATGCCCATATAGACGACGATGGTCATTTTCGCGTCCGTAAGGACGGACCAATCGACTGCACCGGCATCTCGTTCCTTATGCGCCGTGAGGAAGGTGATGCGCAACGCCTCACCTCGATAGGTCAACGGAGCTTCGAACATCGCAGCGGCGCCAAGACCCGCCGTGATGCCGGGGATGACGGAATAGGCCACACCGGCCTCGCGCAAATGTTCGATCTCCTCGCCGCCGCGACCGAAGATGAAGGGATCGCCGCCCTTGAGGCGTACGGCGCGCTGGCCGGCGCGCGCGGCCTCGACGAGCAACTGGTTCGTAGCATCCTGCCCGATGCCAGGCTTGCCGATGCGGCGACCGACCGGCACGCGCGAGGCATCGCGGCGGATACGGTCAAGAATTTCCGGCGACACCAGCTCGTCGTAGAATACGATATCGGCATCCTGCAGCGCGCGCAGCGCCTTGACGGTGAGCAGATCGGGATCGCCGGGGCCTGCACCGACCAGCGTGACATGACCTTCTGCGCGCCCTTCATGCAACGCACCGGCAAAAGCCGGGAGATCATCGATCGCGCCCAGCGCCCGGTCGGCATCGGGGCGGCGGCCGGCAAGTACTTTCGCGCCGATCTCGCCGTCGACGATGCGCTCCCAGAACCGGCGGCGCAGCGGCGCCTCCGTGATCCGCTCATTGATCGTCTTGCGCCAGCGCCCGATGAATGTTGCGAGATCGCCGATCCGCGCCGGCAGCACGCTCTCGATCATTTCGCGCACGCGCCGCGCCACCACCGGCGACGTGCCGCCGGTGCCGACAGCAACGACGACATCGCCGCGATCGACGATGGCCGGGAAGATGAAAGTGGAATTGGCGAGGTCATCCATCACATTGACGGGCAGCCCGACCGCCTTCGCACGCAGCGCCATCATCGGGCCGAGATCGCCCGCGCCCGCGCACATGACCGCGATGACCCCCGAGAGATCGGCTGCGAGCGGATTGCCCTCGGCGAATTCGATCGCATCGACGGCCACGGCATCGAGCCCGGCGAGATCGCGATCGCCGTCGATCGCATACCAGCGGACCCGCGCATTGGCCGCCAGCAACAACCGCAGCTTGGCGCGCACGAACTCCCCGGCGCCGATCAGGAGGATCGGTCCGGCCTGCAAGTCGAGAAAGACAGGCAGATAGCGCATACGCACTCCGCTGCCCCGAAACTTCGGGGTTGACTGAAATTATTTTCTATATATCTCTCGATTGCGCGGCGTAAAGAGAAGATTATTTCTTCTTCGAGCCGTTCTAATTATAGAACTTTTTATCTTCGAACACCACGCGCCAGAGACGGTTCTTCTCCTCAACCGCGCCGCCGCTCCCCCCGTTGCAGGAAAACGCAAACGGGGCACGGTCGCGGCGGAGCAAATTTCGGACCGCTCGAAGGGCAAAATGCCGCAGCTATCCATGACCGATCCGCTCAACGCAGGGGACTTTTCGTGAACCGCCTTTTGACCACCTTCACAGCCGGCCTCGGCCTTCTCGCCATCGGCGCCACCACACCGGCCCAGGCGCAGACGCCGACCACGCTGCTCAACGTCTCCTACGACATCGCGCGCGAACTCTATGCCGAGATCAACGCCGCCTTCATCAAGCAGTGGAAGGCCAAGACCGGCCAGGACATCACGATCAATCAGTCGCACAACGGCTCGTCGCGGCAGGCCCGCTCGATCCTCGAAGGCCTCGAGGCCGACGTCGTCACCTTTAACCAGGTCACCGACGTGCAGGTGCTCTACGATCGCGGCAAGCTGATCCCGCAAGACTGGGCATCGCGGCTGCCTAACAATTCCTCGCCTTATTACTCGCTGCCCGCTTTCCTGGTGCGCGCCGGCAATCCGAAGGGGATCAAGGACTGGGACGATCTCGTGAAGCCCGGCGTGCAAGTGATCTTCCCGAATCCGAAGACCTCCGGCAATGCGCGCTACACCTATCTCGCCGCCTATGCTTTCGCGAAGAACAAGTACGGTGCCGATAAGGCCGATGAGTTCATTAAGAAGCTCTTTGCCAACGTCCCGGTGTTCGACACCGGCGGTCGCGCGGCCACGACGACTTTCGTCGAGCGCGGCACCGGCGACGTGCTGATCACCTTCGAGGCCGAAACGGCGTCGATCCGCGATCTCGCGGGCAAGGATGCCGGCGGCAAGGATAAATTTGAATCGGTGGTGCCACCGACCAGCGTACTCGCCGAATTCCCGGTCACCGTTGTCGATAAATATGCAGAGAAGCACGGCACCAAGGCGCTCGCGACAGCCTATCTCGAATTCCTGTATTCGCCGGAAGGCCAGGCCATCGAGGTCAAGGGCTACAACCGCGTCGTCGACAAGGACGTGATGGCGAAGAACAAGGACAAGTTCCCGGATGTGAAGCTGTATCGCATCGAGGATGAATTCGGCGGCTGGGACAAGGTCAATGCCGAACACCTGAACGCGGGCGCCAAGCTGGACACCTTGTTCGGCGGGAAGTGAGACGCAAGCCTCACACTCCGCCCTCATCCTGAGGAGCCGCGAAGCGGCGTCTCGAAGGATGGCCGCGAGCTCCAGAGCCCGACCAGCTCATGGTTCGAGATGGCGCCAAGAGGCGCCCCCTCACCATGAGGGACTGAGTTGGGTTCGGCTTATTCCATTTTCACCTGAATACTTTAAGAGAGGCCCGGGAACGCCAGAACGTTCCAGGGCCTTTTCACAATCGGGTTCTCATCCACTTGCGACGCACCGTCATCCCCGGCTTCCGGCTCTCGCTCGGCATCACCCTGCTCTATCTCGGGGTGATCGTGCTGCTGCCGCTCTGCGCGCTGATCCTGAAGGCGTCCGATGTCGGCCTGGTGCAGCTCTGGGGCATCCTGTCGTCACCGCGTACATTGTCCGCGATCCGCGTGACCGTCACCATGGCGCTTGCCGCCACCGCCTTCAACGCAATCTATGGCCTGCTGCTCGCCTGGGTGCTGGCGCGCTACCAGTTTCCCGGCAAACGCATTCTCGATGCGCTGGTCGATGTTCCCTTCGCGCTTCCGACGGCGGTCGCAGGCCTCGCACTCACCGCGCTGCTGTCGAAGAATGGCTGGTTCGGCGCACCACTCGAGAGCCTCGGCATTCAGGTCGCCTATACCCCGCTCGGCATTGCGATTGCCATGGCCTTCACCAGTATCCCCTTTGTGGTACGCACGGTGCAGCCGGTGATCGAAGACCTTGGCACGGATGTCGAAGAAGCCGGCCGTTCGCTCGGCGCCAGCGATTTCCAGATCCTGTGGCGCGTCATCTTTCCCGCTATCTTCCCGGCCTTTCTTGCCGGCTGCTCGCTCTCCTTCGCGCGCAGCCTCGGCGAATTCGGCGCGGTCATCTTCATCGCCGGCAACCAGCCGATGAAGACCGAGATCGTGGCGCTGCTCACTTACATTCGCCTCGAGGAGTACAATTACGAGGCTGCCGCAGCGATTGCCGTGGTGATGCTGGCGATGGCGTTCACGATGCTGATCGTCACCAATGCCGTGCAGGCGTGGAACCTGCGCTATCTCGGCAAGGGAGAAGCATGATGAACGATCGTCCCCATGGCGCATGGATGGTGACGCCCGTCGGCGCCGGCCCTGTCACGCGCCGTGTCGTGCTTGGCGTCGTCTTCGTGCTGACGCTGCTGGTGCTGATCGCGCCGCTGGCCCTGATCTTCTCGTCGGCGCTGTCGCAAGGCTTCGAGGTCTTCTTCCGCAATCTCACCGAGCCCGGCACCCAGCACGCCATCCTGCTCACCGTCGTCACCGCATTGATCGCCGTGCCCGTGAACATCCTGTTCGGTCTTGCCGCCGCATGGTGTGTTACGAAATTTACATTCCCCGGCCGCACGTTGCTGATCGCGCTGATCGAGCTGCCCTACTCCATCTCGCCCATCGTCGCCGGCGTGGCCTATCTCTTCGTCTATGGCACCACCGGCCTGTTCGGACCGATCATCGAAATTCTCGGCATCAAGATCATGTTCGCGCTGCCGGCCATCGTGCTGGCCTCGATGTTCGTCACCGCGCCTTTCGTCGCGCGCGAACTGATCCCGCTGATGCAGGTGCAAGGCACGGACGAGGAAGAGGCCGCAGCAACACTTGGCGCCTCCGGCTTTGCGACCTTCATCAAGGTGACACTGCCCAATGTCCGCTGGGCCGTGCTCTATGGCGCGATCCTGTGCAACGCGCGGGTGATGGGCGAATTCGGTGCAGTGTCGGTGGTTTCCGGCAATGTCCGCGGCCAGACCACGACCTTGCCGCTGCAGATTGAACTTTTGTATCAGGACTACAATGTCGCCGGCGCCTTTGCTGCCGCGACGGTGCTGACCGCGGTGGCACTGTTCACCATTCTGATCAAGGTGGTTCTGGAGCGTTTCTCGCCGGAACATCACGGCCACGCTCCCGGTCATTGATCCCGGGGCTTTCCCGCCCCCCTCCTTTGGCGTTAAAACGTCCCAAGGCTGCCGCTCTTTCGGCAGTTTTCGCCTGCACTTCCCAAAATCAGAGCTTAATTGCCGCCTTTCCGAGAGAAACGCATCATGAAACGCATCGACGCCCACGGTCTGCAGATCGCGCCCGTCCTGTACGACTTCATCGCCAACGAGGCCACCCCGAAGACCGGGATCGCGCCCGATGCGTTCTGGGCCGGCGTAGCCGGCATCATCAAAGATCTCGGCCCGAAAAACCGCGAACTGCTGAAGGTGCGCGACACGCTGCAGGCCAGGATCGACGACTGGCACCGCGCCAACAAGGGCAAGGCATTCGACCTCAATGCCTATACAGCGTTCCTCAAAGAGATCGGCTATCTGCTCCCCGAGCCCGCGACCAAGCCGGTCGAGACCGCCAATGTCGACGAAGAAATCGGCAAGATTTGCGGCCCGCAGCTCGTTGTGCCGCTGACCAATGCCCGCTACGCCCTCAACGCTGCCAATGCGCGCTGGGGCAGCCTCTACGACGCCTTCTACGGCACCGATGCGATCCCGCACGATCCCTCGGAATCCGGCAAGGGCTATAACAAGGCCCGCGGCGACAAGGTGATCGCAAAAGCAAAGGCTTTCCTTGATCAGGCCGTGCCGCTCGCCGCCGGCAGCCACACCGATGTCACCGGCTACAGCATCGTGTCTGGGCAGCTCTCGGCCAAGCTCAAGAGCGGCAACATCACCGCGCTGAAGAACGAATCCCAGCTCGCCGGCTATCTCGGCGATCACGCCGCACCGAATGCCATCCTGCTCGTCAACAATGGCCTGCACGTCGAAGTGCAGATCGACCGGACCAGCCCGATCGGCAAGGACGATCCTGCCGGCGTGTCCGACATGCTGATGGAAGCCGCGGTCTCCACCATTCTTGACATGGAAGACAGCGTCGCCACCGTCGATGCCGACGACAAGGTTCTGGTCTATCGCAACACCCTCGGCCTGATGAACGGCACGCTGTCCGCCGACTTCGAAAAGGGCGGCAAGACGCTGACCCGCGCGCTCAATGCCGACCGTACTTACAAGACGCCGTCAGGCAAGGACCTCACGCTACACGGCCGCAGCCTCCTGCTGATGCGCAATGTCGGCCACCACATGTTCACCGATGCCGTGCTCGACAGCCGCGGCGAGGAAATCCCCGAAGGTCTCCTCGACGCCGCCGTGTCCGGTCTGATCGGCATTCACGACCTCAAAGGCACCGGCAAGCTGCGCAACAGCCGCACCGGCTCCATCTACATCGTGAAGCCGAAGATGCACGGCCCGGACGAAGTCGCACTCACCTGCGAAGTGTTCGGCCGGGTCGAGAAAATGTTGTCGCTGCCCGAAAACACCATGAAGATCGGCATCATGGACGAGGAGCGCCGCACCACGGTGAACCTCAAGGCCTGTATCCAGCAGGCCTCCCAGCGCATCATGTTCATCAATACCGGCTTCCTCGACCGCACCGGCGACGAAATCCATACGTCGATGGAAGCAGGCCCAATGATCCGCAAGAACGACATGAAGGCGACGCCGTGGATCAAGGCCTATGAAGAGTGGAACGTGGATACCGGCCTGCTCGACGGTCTTCCCGGCCATGCGCAGATCGGCAAGGGCATGTGGGCCGCGCCGGACAAAATGGCTGACATGCTGACACAGAAAATCGGCCACCCGCAGGCCGGCGCCACCACCGCATGGGTGCCCTCGCCCACCGCGGCAACGCTGCATGCGCTGCACTATCATCAGGTCAATGTCATCGCCCGCCAGCAGGAACTCGCCAAGGGCGGCGCGCGCGGCAAGCTCAGCGACATCCTCTCCATCCCGGTATCGCAGTCGAACTGGGCGCCGGACGATGTGAAGCAGGAGATCGACAACAACTGCCAGGGCATCCTCGGCTATGTCGTGCGCTGGATCGACCAGGGCGTCGGCTGTTCCAAAGTGCCGGACATCCATGGCGTCGGCCTGATGGAAGATCGTGCCACCCTGCGCATCTCGGCCCAGCATCTCGCCAACTGGCTGCATCAGGGCGTGATCACCAAGGATCAGGTGATGGAGTCGCTGAAGCGCATGGCGGTGGTGGTCGACGAGCAGAACAAGGGTGACGCTGTCTACAAGAACATGGCGCCGTCATTCGATGGCGTTGCATTCAAGGCTGCCTGCGATCTCATCTTCGAGGGCCGCACGCAGCCGAACGGCTACACCGAATACATCCTCACCGCGCGCCGCCGCGAAGCCAAGGCCATGGCCTGACCGCAGCTCGCAGCGATGGCCGGGTCTGACCCGACCATCGCCTGGCTCCAAGCCCCACATTATCGGGATACAACCACCGGCGGCCGCTCGAACTGCGCACGTAGCGACTTCGGCGCCGGTGTAAAGTTCAGCGCCGCACCGCTTCGCTTTTTACCGGGGCTCGCGACCATCAGGCCGCCGTCCACCGATACGATGTCGCCCTTGCGAAGGGTCGGATCATCTTCGGCTATGCAGATCAACTACAAACCAACATCAATTTTGCGCCACCACCGGTACACGCTCATACTTGGCGCGCACCGATCGCGATGCCGGCGACATATTCAGCGATGCACCGCTCTTGTCTGCACCGCGGCCGGTGACCATCAGCCCGTCCGCGCTGGCGACGATATCGCCTTTGCGCAGAGTCGGATCGTTCTCCAGTTTGACGGAAGCAAGACCGATTTGATCCTTGCCATTACAGGTACACCCCGCAACCAGCTCGGTACGATACCTGAACGCATTTGGCAGTTCGGAATACGACTTGCCGCCCTCTGTGGTCGCAGAGTCGATACTGCTGCCGTAAACAACTTTAGTATCGCTCGCCGGACAGAAACTGTTGCATGACGCCGCACGGCTTTGGTTATCGCTCGCCGTAATCGGGAAATAACGACCGTCACAGGTCCGTACGCAATAGGCTTGACGCTCAACAGCGACAGAGCGTGGAGACTGCCGTATCCGAACCGGTGCCCCCTCATGCGCGTAAGGTAATGAGATGTCCGGCGCAGGAGCATGAAAAGCTCCGCCAAACAGTGCCGCGAAGAAATCCTGAGCCTGTACGGCTGGCACAGCGCCCAGCATCCATATCGCCACACCAGTGCCCAAGGCCAGCCTGAATGATATCCGGGTCATGGAGCATCCCCACACACGACAGAAGGATTTTTCTGCTCAGTACAACGACGACGCCGAGAGATTCATGGCCTCGCGGCCCATGCCCCCCTGTGCAGATGCCGGACGCACCGAAATGACCGTTCGCGAGGCCGTCGTGTTCGAAGCCGATGCGTGGCGCGACGTGCCGGATTTCGGTAGCACGACAACTTTGGTGCCAACGCTCACGCGGCTGAAGAGGTCCTGCACGTCTTCGTTGGTCAATCGGATACAGCCCGACGAAACGAATTTGCCGATGGTGGTCGGGTCGTTGGTGCCGTGAATACGATAGGCACTGGAGCCGAGATACATTGCACGCGCACCGAGCGGATTGCCGGGTCCGCCCGCCATGAAGCGCGGCAGATAAGGCTGGCGACGGATCATCTCTGCCGGCGGATGCCAATCCGGCCATTCCGCCTTGCGCGTCACCGTTTCGGTGCCCGCCCAGGTGAAGCCCTCACGGCCGACCCCTACGCCGTAGCGGATCGCGCGGTTGTTGCCGAGGATGTAGTAGAGTTGGGTGTTGCCGGTATCGATCACGATCGTGCCCGGTACCTGATTGCTCACATAGGAAACCTCAGCACGGCGCAGGCGTTCGGGCATCACATAAGCCGCGGCATCCCGCTGCTGCTCCGGCGTGACCATGATGTTGTCTTCGAGAAAGCCATCCTGCGCGGTCGGCGCGTAGCTCATCATCTGAGCCGACGCACCGGAGGTAAAGGAGGGCGCGACCAGCAGTGCTGCAGCAAGCGCAAACGCGCTCGCGCCGCGCAGCGCAACCGTGCGGGAAGATGCGTGTGACATAGGACTGCCCCGTGTGAATGACGCGCGGATAACACCGTGTCAGTCGCGCCGGTTCCGCCGCGGGTTCATTGAAAAGGCGATTTGTCAATCAAGCCGCCATCACGGTTTCGCGACGGAACTTGCGCGATAGCGCCTTGTTGTAGCGCCATCCCCGCGAAGCCTTGCCTTGGCTCCGCCAGCGGAGGTGGCGTCCCGTGGTTACATTCGTGAGCAAGGTCCGCTCTTCTCCCGACCAGACAACCGAAGTCCCAGATCTGAAAAGCGATATCGGGCAGCTTCCGGTCGTTCCCGGCACAGACGTCATTGCCTTTGCGCTGGTATCTTTGCTGGCAATCTCGGTAATGACGGTGCTGTACGTCGCCAAGGCTTTCTTCCTGCCGGTCGCGACCGCGTTCATTGTCGGTACGATGCTCTCTCCGGCAGCAAACTTCCTCGAGAAGCGCCGTATTCCGCGCGCTGTGTCGGCAGTATTGATCGTTGCCGGTGTCGGCGCCACGGCAGTCTTTATTATCGGCCTGATCTCGGCGCCGTTGATTGAATGGACCAATCGCATGCCGGAGCTCGGCGCGCGACTGAGAGAGAAGATGCAAATCTTCGATCGGCCTTTGGCGCTGTGGCATCAATTTCAGGGCCTGTTCGGCGATAACGAGACACTTTCCGCCGCCCAGTTCAAGCTTCCGAAGATCGACTGGATGCAGCCGACCGTCGAATTTCTGACCCCGACCTTCACCGAATTTCTGCTGTTCTTCGCTACCCTGGTTCTTTTCATCGCGAGCTGGAAGGATCTGCGCCGCGCGACGATCATGAACTTCAGCAATCACGAGGGGCGGCTGCGTACGCTGCGCATTCTCAACGCTATCGAAACGAGACTTGGCGACTATCTGCTCATGGTCACCATGATCAATTTCGGCGTCGGCATCGGCACCGGTATCATTTGTGCCGTCACCGACATGCCAAATCCTGCCGGACTTGGCGCACTGGCCGCGACGCTGAATTTCTTCCCGATCATCGGACCGGTGGTGATGTTCTTCATCCTGGTGGTGGTCGGCATCATCACTGCCTCAACGCTGGGCGCCGGCTTGATCGCAGCAGCTCTGTTCGTCGGCCTGACATTCATGGAAGGTCATTTCATCACGCCCACCATCATCGGCCGCCGACTACAACTCAACGCGCTGGCAGTGTTCGTAGGCCTCGCCTTCTGGACCTGGCTGTGGGGGCCGATGGGCGGCTTCCTGGCGGCACCGATCCTCATCGTCGGCCTGATCCTGAAGGAGCATTTGATGCCGCTCAATGCGCCCCAGTTGCCCCAAGAGTAAACTCGCGCGATCCATGGAACTTACGACGTGACAGATCGTTTTTGCTGCAAATTCCGGTTCTTGTTTCCGAGAGGAGCTTCGGATGTCCGACGACGATGCCTTGAGCGAGTTGAAGAAGCTGACGGACAAAACCACCTATAGCCGCCTGCAGAAGGATCTTGCCGCCGTGAAAAACGATGTCACCGCCCTTACCGAACAGATCACCGACGCCCTCAATGCTTTCACGGGCCAAGCGAGCAAGCAGGCACGCCGAGGTGTCAAGCAGGCCCGCGATCGCGCCGACGATATGATGTCTGATCTGCAAGATCGCGGGAGCGCCGTCTATGACGATCTGCGCGAGCGCGGAAACGCCGCCTACGACGCCGCCTCCTCCATGGAAGAGTCACTGGAAGATGCAATCACCCAGCGTCCGCTGGCCAGCGTCGGCCTCGCACTGGGCCTTGGCGTGCTGATCGGCATGGCCTGGCGCCGTTAACTGCAACGGCGACAATCGGGAAACATCGGGCTGGCGGCGCCGCAAGGCACCGCCGGTTTTCTTATGATGACAGGGCGAAGACGGGGCTTGCGATGCTACAGCGTTATATCGACGATCTTAAACACAGCACCGGCGCCAGCCTGCGCATGACCTCTCTGGTCATGATCGCAGGCTTTGCCGGCTTCATTGCGCTGTGTTTTGCCTGCGCCGCGATTTTTATCGCAATGCTGCAGCATCATGGCGCCATCGCCGCCTGCCTGACAGTCGCCGGCACTTTCGCGGTTGTCTCCGGCATTTTCGGTCTGGTCTATGCTCAAAGGCAAAAACGCGCGCGCGAGCGGGCTGCAGCTGCGGCCCGCGCGGCAGCACGCGCTGCCGCGAACGCGCCTCTGATCGATCCCATGGTGATCGCCACCGGCATCCAGATCGCCCGTACGGTCGGCTTGAAGAAGCTGGTGCCATTGCTCGCCTTGGTGGGCGTCGCGGTGGGCTATATGGCCAACCGGAACGCCAATTCCGCCGAGAGCGATGACAACGAAAACGGCAGCCCCGATGAGGCTGCCGGCGACTGATTTCCCGAAATCTCTTGCGGCAACCGTGTGGCAGCCCAGCGGCAATCACTGCCGCAAGAATTATGTCACGCAACGGGCCGGCTGCAGTGATCGAGCCACCTCGGTGAGCATGCTGACCGGCGGCTCGCAGGCCACCGTCGCCTTGCGCGGCTTGCCATCGACGGGGACCGCCTTGGTGCTGGCCGACTTGTCCGGTTGAACCTTTTCGAGACCGACCTTCGGAGCCGGATCGGCCAGACGCAGCAACACCGACGTACCCGTCAAATCATAGACCTGAAACGACAGCGTCCGCCCTCGATCGAGACTCGCCGGCACGCTATCGCGATCGCCCTTCGCTGTGCGATTCACCATGGAATTAAACGCGGATGGAATGGCGGTATCGCGTTCCGTCAATGTGCCGCGAAGACTGCTGCCAGAGAGATCATTACCGGAGGCGTATTGAATGGCGCCGAACATGGCCGCGCCGCTGACCAACCCCACCACAAGACTGGACACCTTTGACATGTGAGCCTCGCATGAACGCTCTGAAACGCTACCCTGCCCACGTCTGCGCGTGGCGTCGTTGTATTAGAACGTCGGTCAAGCCCGCAGGTTCATGGGATTCATTCACTTAACCGTGCTTTAAATATTTGACGTTCCGCGGAACGCTTTTCCCGCGCCGGAGTCATTATGGCAGCCGGTCGTCCCCCTGCCCCAAAGACCGGCGACGCGGGGCGTAGCCGTGGTGATGCCGGCTTTGCCTCGCATTCTTTTGGGCATTATTCCGAAGCGCTGTTTGTTCGGATCAAATTCCGTATCGCCCTTCCCCGCCAATAGGACTTCGGACCAGCCGCCCGCAACAAGCCGGTACACGGAATGGCGCGCGCGGCGATCAGCACTACGAGCTGGACCAGGGCAGCGAGCTTGACGCCTTCCAGGAACGCCACGCGCTTTTCGCAGCACGAACGACGCCCGCGGCAAATCCGCTCAGCGGCAGCGCTTGTTCGCTTGTCCCGCGCTCGCTAGCCTCACACCGTGTGGATCGCAGCACAGACTGCGACGGCATGCCTTCGCTGCGGTGCAGAAGGAGGCAATCAATAAAAACAATAGGGAGGACTACGATGAACAAGGCGATCACGCGTCGAACGTCTCTGATCCTCGGTGCATCCGCACTCTTCGCTCCGCAAGGGCTGCGCGCTCAAACGACATTACCCGACAAACCCATTCGCCTCCTGGTCGGCTTCCCCGCCGGCGGCGGCACCGACGTGATGGCGCGATTGATCGCCGAGCCACTGCGGCAGCGCACCGGCCGCAATATCGTCATCGAGAACAAGGTGGGCGCATCCGGCACCGTGGCCGGCGCAACGCTTAAATCCAGCCCGACCGATGGCAGCGTGATCTGCTACATGCCCTCCGCCACTGTGATGCAGAAACTCTCGATGGTTGCCGTGCCGTTCGATCCGCAGGCCGACATGGTGCCGATCACCATGGCCGGCACACTACAGACCGTCTATTGCGTATCCCCCACCATCGGCGTCAGCACGCTGGCGGAGTATGTGGAATGGCTGAAGAAGAATCCGACACGCGCGTCGTTCGGCTCCACCGCGATGGGATCGAGCACGCATTTCTTCGGGCTAATGATCGGCCAGGCGCTCGGCCGCCCGCTCGAGGCCGTCGCCTATCGCGGCGCGGCGCCGCTGGTGTCGGACCTGCAGGGCGGTCACATCACCGGCGGCTGCGGATCGATCACCGATTTCATCGATCACCATCGCCAGGGCGTGGTGAAGATCCTGGTGACGTCGGGTGCGCGACCGACGGCCTCGGCGCCGGACCTGCCGACCGGTGCAAGCCTCGGCTTTCCCAATCTTCAGCTGTCCGGCTGGTACGCCTTCTTCGCCCCGGCGGGGACGCCGCCGCATATCGTCGAAGCCTGGGGCAACGAATTGCGACCAGTACTGGAGCTCCCGGAAATCAAGAAGCGGCTCGCCGAGCTTGGGCTCGAGGTCGAGACATCCACGCCGAAGCAATTCACCGAGCGTCTGAATAGCGACATGGTGCAGTGGCAGAAAGTGATGGATGCGGTGGGATATAAGCCGACGTGATGCGAGGGCAGAGGGTGAATGAACCCTCGGTCGCGCGAAACGCCCGATGACAAACTCCGCGTCATCCACGGCGGAGTTGAGCTCGCGGATTCCGTCTTCGGCTCATCCGCCCTACGGTTCTGGACATATGAAAGGCCAGGGCACCGCCCCGGCCTTTCGTGTTTTGTTTCGGCTTTTACGACGCCTTGGCGTTTCTGTTCTTCGAGTTGCGCTGGAAGAACAGCGCCTGGCTCGCCACCGCCGACACCATTGCAGGCTGGAACGGCTTCGAGATCAGGAAGGCCGGCTCAGGGCGCTCGCCGGTGAGGAAGCGCTCGGGATAGGCCGTAATGAACACAACCGGCACCTGGAAGGTGCGCAGCAGCTCGTTCACCGCATCGAGGCCCGACGAACCATCGGCGAGCTGGATGTCGGCGAGAATCAGACCCGGCTTTTTGTTCTGCGCCAGCGCGATCGCATCCGCGTGGGTACGGGCCACGCCGATGACATTGTGGCCGAGATTCTTCACGAGACTCTCGAGATCCATCGCAATGAAGGTCTCGTCCTCGATAATGAGAACGTCGGTGGCGATCTCCGCGGCCATTTCGCGGCCCGCGGTGTCGGCCAACCCGCGCACCTCGGCGACATCGGCGTCGAGAATGAAGGCAACCTCCTCTTCCGAGAAACCTTCGAGCGACAACAGCAGAAAGGCCTGGCGCGGCAGCGGCGTGATGTTGGAGATTCGCTTCTCCGACGCCTGCACCGGCACCACCTCGGCGGCATCGTTCATCGACACCGAGTTCCAGATCTGCGTAAACAAACGAAACAGGCCGGCACGCGGACCATGGCGTTCATCGAGCAGCGACGCATCCTGTAGCAGCGCTTCCAGCATGGCGCCGACATAAGCATCGCCCGAGGCCTGATTACCCGTGAGCGCACGGGCGTAGCGCCGCAACAGCGGCAAATGTTCAGCAACGAGCTGTGATCGGGACATCCCCACTCCAATCTGTTCTTTTGCGCGGTTCCTGCCCTGTCACGGCAGAAGGCACCGGCACGCGCGCCCCGGCGCCTGATATGACAGACTACGCTTGTCCCCTACGAAAAGTTCCACGTCGCCGGAACTTTCGGCTGCGCTCCGCATTAGAACAGCAAGAAACGCCGCAAAGGCTTCAAAAATCAAGAAAATTTCTCAAAAACCAGGGACCAGATCTTCTGGGGAATGTGGAACGGGTCATGAAAGATGTGAAGCCTAAGGGCGGATTGAACGCCGAAATCCAGTCCCGGATCGGGCATCAGCTTCGTGCGATGTATGACGATGTCGTGAGGCAAGGTGTCCCGGACCGGTTCGCCGATATGATCCGCAAACTTGATGGGGCGGAGGCCCAGGCTCAGCTTGCGAGCGAAGCCCGGATCGGCGGCGGTACGGCCAAAACCGAAGGAGGGGAATAATGCCTCTCACAGACTCTCTCCGCGACGACATCCTGGCGTCGGTCCCAAGCCTGCGCGCTTTCGCCATTTCACTCTCGGGTAACGGCGATCGCGCCGACGATCTCGTGCAGGAGACACTGCTACGCGCACTGGCGAATATCGACAGTTTTCAGGTTGGCTCCAACCTGCCCGCATGGTTGTTCACGATCCTGCGCAACCTGTTCCGTTCCGACTATCGCAAGCGGCGCCGCGAGGTGGAAGATGCCGATGGCAGCTATGCCAAAACACTGAAGACCCAACCGGCGCAGAACGCGCATCTGGAATTCGAGGAGTTTCGCGCGGCACTCGACAAGCTTCCTCAGGACCAGCGCGAGGCGCTTATCCTCGTTGGCGCCTCAGGCTTCTCCTACGAGGACGCCGCCACGATCTGCGGCTGCGCGGTGGGCACGATCAAGAGCCGCGTCAACCGCGCGCGCTCGAAACTCAGCGCTCTGCTCTATGTGGATGGCGCGGAGGACTTCGGCCCGGACGATACGGTCCGTGCCGTCATCGGCGGCTCCGGAGGCTAGACCTGGAGGCAGTCCGATCAACTCAAAGGCGGTCGCTTCGGCGGCCGTTTTTTGTCTTCTCCCCGCTTCTGGAGCGAGCAATCACCGCACGGGCCGCGCCAATGCTTCGGTGCGGCCACGCTCGGTCATGTCGACCACCGTCTCCATCGGCGCAGTGAGTTCATAGACATAGGAGACTTCGGTGAAATAGCGCTTCGCCGTTCCGCCCAGTGCCTCCGGCGCGACACGATCCAGCAACACGACACCGAAATCGGAATCGACGCGGCGTGTCGCTTTGCTGGTATTGAACTCCTCCCATCGGAAGTGAAACTGATCGCCCTTCTCGCCGCCAACGATCTCCCAATGCGCGACGATGTTCGGGTGCTTGCCGACGAGCGACAGGCCTTCATCCGAATGGGAGGCGAGTTCGAAAAACAACAGCGCCAGACTTTGTGCCGCGCGCGAGCTGATACTGATATCCGGCCCCTGCACCGCGATGCGATCCGCATGCGGAATGGCACGCGCCTCGAACAGGCCCTTCAGCGGCACGCCCTGCCACTGGCTCTCGCTGAGCAGCGAGACCACATGCGACATCGCGTGAATCCGGCCGATGAGGAGATCGCGCGCGCTGTCCATATCAGAGCCATGGCGCAGCGTACGCGTGACGATGGACTGGATCACCGCCAGGATGTTCTTCACGCGATGATTGAGTTCGTCGATGACAGCGGTAAGCCGGCGCTCGAAGCCGATCCGCATCTCCACCTCGCGGCGCAGCCTGATGTTGCTATAAGAGACGTAGCCGAACATGCCGCAAATAACAGCGGTGAGCGCGAGGCCGAGGCCGCCGACGAATGTCGCCGTGCGGCGCGCGCGCAGATCGGTATCCATCTTCGGATAGTAGCCCAGCGACCAGTCTCGGCCACCGAAAGTAACGGTACGCAAGATCGCCAGCGAGGGGCCATTCGCGATCAGTGCGCGCGCACGCACATTGCCGTCGTCATCGGCGACGATCTCACCATCGGGTACACGAGGGTCCTTCAGCGCCACCGAAAACAGGGACATCTCATCATTGGCCAGCATCAGCGAACCAAGCTCATAGGAGAACGAGACGAAGCCCGCCGCAATCGAACTGCCCTCGGGCAGCACAGGTGTCACCAACACCACGCCGAGCGGGCCGTTCTCCCGTTGCAACGGCGTCGGATCGGAGGCGACCGGACGACCTTCTTCATTCGCGCGAACGATGGTCGGCCCCATCACCCGCGAACTGTTGAGCGCGCGGCCGGCGAAACCTTCCGTCACGGAATTGCGCGGCTCGAGATCCATCAGCACGTCGAGCGTCTGGCTGCGCAGTTGCGCATCCAGCGGCGTATCGTCGAAATTGCGGATGGTGGGGTTGCGATAGCCGGCAGTCGCGAGATCGGCGGCAGCACCCGCAATTTCGCGCGGCTGCAGGCGCGCGATCCAGCCCGCCATCACGAAATCGGTTTTGAAAGCGTAGATCGAGGCGCGGAGCGGCTTCAGCATGTCCGCCTTCATCACCGTCGGAGACCGGAACAGACCGGCGGCGACCCGCGCGAGCAGTTCGCGCTCCGTCAGACGCTCCTGGACCAGGCTGGCATGAATATCCACGCCCCGCGCCAGCGCGATATTCTCGATCGCCAGCTCCTGATCGTGGACACGATAAGCCGCGAAGCCGGAGAGGCCGATCCCGATCAGTGCCAATAAAGCGATGATGAAACCCAGCCGGACCACGCGCCCACTCGGAATGTGAGAAATACTGCCGGTTCAGCGGCCTAGGAGTATGCAAATCACGTCAGGACAAAATAGTTCCAGAAACATGGAACTTTCTTATACCGGTGCACGGCGCGCGCAAACAGGCTTAAGAGATTGCTCACAGCGCAATCCCCGCGTGTCTCCACACCAACTTATGCGCGTAGTCGATCCCTGAGAGAACATGAAATCGTGTCTCGGACGCGATGCGGCGTTCCAAGGGAAGCTTCGCAGGCATGCCGCATCGCAGAGCCGGCCATAATGGACTCCGGGCGCCTCGTACGATCCCGGTTCTGCGCAGCAGCGCCAGAGCGCTGCATCGCGCCCGGGATACAGTCGTCTAAGCAGGGGCTTTTGCCTTGAGGCCGCCCTTGGCTTCGATGAAGGCAATGATGGTGTCGAGCCCGGACCGGATCTTCATATTCGTCATGACAAAGGGCCGGGTGCCGCGCATACGCCTGGCGTCGGTATCCATCTTCTCGAGCGACGCTCCGACATGGGGCGCAAGATCGACCTTGTTGATGACGAGCAGATCGGAGCGCGTGATACCGGGGCCACCTTTGGACGGAATCTTGTCGCCGGCGGAGACATCGATGACATAGATGGTGATGTCGGCAAGCTCAGGCGAAAACGTTGCGGCGAGATTGTCGCCGCCGGATTCGATCAGCACCAGATCGAGATCGGGAAACTTCGCCCGCATGTCGGCGACGGCGGCGAGATTCATCGAAGCATCTTCCCGGATCGCCGTGTGCGGGCAACCGCCGGTTTCGACGCCCGCAATGCGATCCGGCGTCAGCGAGCCGGAGCGCACGAGATATTCGGCATCCCATTTGGTGTAGATATCATTGGTGATGGCCGCGATGTCGTAGCGCTCGCGCATGGTCTTGCAGAGCAGATCCATCAGCGCCGTCTTGCCGGAGCCGACCGGACCACCGATGCCGACGCGGAGAGGACCGTGAGAGATGGACATGTCAGTTGCTCGCTGGGTTTGGAATAAAATGACGGCCCTCATCCTGAGAGCCTGACTGGAAATGCGGTCGGTAGTTTGGCGCTGCTGGCCGCCCAGGCGGAAGGCAACGCAATCCGCCCCTCATGGTGAGGAGGCCTAGCGGCGCAATTGCGCCGCTGACAGCGCCGTCTCGAACCATGAGATGGCTTGGCTCGGAGTCTTTTCGGCCATCCTTCGAGACGCCGCTACGCGGCTCCTCAGAATGAGGGGCGGAGAATCTTGATCCTGAGCTGAACGGGCATTGTTCCGAGCAAAAGCAATCGAAAACCACCTCGACCGCTTTATGGGTCAGACTTTGAGGAGCGCGCGACTTCGAGCGCGTCTCCTTGCAAATGGCAAAGCCATTCGCTGGGGATGACCACAATCTCATCATGGTTCGAGACGCGCGCCAAGGGGCGCTCCTCACCATCAGGTCCGGGTGCAAGTCGCCTGCACTCATGACCGGAACAGCCGCGTATATTGCGTCTCGTGACGCATGCTGGCGATATCCGAACGGAACGTCGCGCCGCCGAGATCGTCGAGCGAGGCGGTCATCGCGCAATGGCCGGTTTCGACGACGATGGGCTCCAGCGCCGCCAGCACACGCTGGCTGTCGGTCTGGCCGAGCGGCACGAGGCGCGCGCCAGCGGAAATCCAGTTCGAGACGACGGCGTGGAAGAACGCATGCATGGTCGGCGCCAGCGGAACGCCATGGGCGGCGCTGACAAGGCCGACGGCGACGGGATAGACGATGGGACCATCGCAAGCGGCAATGAGCTGTCGCATCGCTTCGTGCGGCCAGGCGTTGAGCGAGATGTCGATGAAGGCCCTGCCCTGTGTCGACGTCTCAAGCAGGCGTTCTTTCGATGGCGCAAAGGCGCTGGCAAGTTCAGCGATGTCGCGCAGCGCCTTGTCGTCGCCCGTAGCGGCGGCGCGATGGATGTGCGCGAGAAAGACGCCATCGCAGAAACCGGCGCCATCCGACAGCATGGCCGACAACCAATCCCGCAGCGAGGCCGCATCGGCGATGTCACCGGCTTCCACCGCCCATTCGATACCGCTGGAATAAGAGAACGCGCCGACCGGAAATGACGGCGACAGCCATGTCATCAGCCGATACAAAGCCGCGCCTTCATCGGCGGACAACGTCGTGGGTTCGGCCAACCGCGCTGTGTCCGCCGGTTTACTTGTGGCCATGAGCATGGGAATGCCCGTGGTGATGATGACCGTGGTCATGATCGTGGCCGCAATGTTCGTCATGGACGTGACCATGATCATGCTTGCCATGCGCATGACCGTGATGATCGTGATCGTGGCTGCAACTCCGATGGCCGTGATCATGATGGGCATGATCATGATGGGCGTGCGACTGATGCGCGGGCGCATAGGCGCCACCTTCGGGATCGAACGGCGCCTCGATCTCGATGACACGGGCGCCGAGACCCTTCACCATCTCCTCGATCACATGATCGCGGCGGATGCGCAGACCTTTCGCCATGATCTGTGTCGGCAGATGGCGATTGCCGAGATGCCAGGCGAGACGCACGAGATGACCGGGATCGGTGCCGCGAATCTCGATCAGCGGCTCGGGTGCAGCCACCACCTCCACACGGCGACCGTCTTCCAGCACCAGGGCATCGCCGCCGCGCAAGGCGACGGCGTTTTCCAGATCGAGCAGGAATTCCAGTCCGCGCGTTCCCGTCATCACCATGCGGCGGCGATGGCGATCGTCGAAGTCGAGAACGACGGTGTCGATGGCCGCTTCAATCCAGTTGTATTGGCCGATGACGGCAGTCGCGCGGATCATGTTGCTCTCTCGTCAGCAAAGTAAGTCGTCATTGCGAGCTTTACCGGCGCTCGCAATGACGAGGACATTAGCGCACCACGACATCGGCCGGGGTGATGATTTCGATCTTCGGCGGCGCGGCGAAGCATTTCACCGCGACACGGCCGAATGCCTTCATATGCTCCTGCGTCCGGTGCGGCACCAGCGCCTCGGCATTCTCCCACTGCTCGACAAACACCATGCGGGTCGGATCGGTGACGCTCTCATGAAGATCATAGGCGATGTTGCCGGGCTCCTTGCGGGTTTCGGCGATACAAGCCTTGGCTGCTTCGATCAGTTCGGCGCGGGCTTCGGGTTTCACGGACAGAGTGGCAACGACGTAGATCAAGGGGAGTCCTCCCGGTTTGTTGTTGTGGCTGAACATGCCGGGCGGGACATTAGGGGGTTATCCGGAGCGGAGGAAGGGGCTGCTTCTTCTCCCTCCCCGGAGCGAAGCGAATGGGGAGGGTGGCACGATTGCGAGCGTTCAGTGAGCATCGTGACGGGTGGGGTAGCGCCATAAGCTCGATGTCACGTCGGCGCCCCACCCCGCCTGTCGGCGGACCCGCGCCCCACTGCGCAGCTTCGCCGCTTGAGGGAGGGAGGCCACTGGCTTCAATACATAAAATAGCGCTGCGCCATTGGCAGCACCTCGGCCGGCTCGCAGGTCAGCAGTTCGCCGTCCGCGCGCACTTCATACGTCTCGGGATCCACCTCGATCTTCGGTGTCGCGCTGTTGTGGATCATGCTCTTCTTCGAGATGCCGCTGCGGACATTTTCCACCGCGTAGAAAGATTTTTGCACGCCGAGCTTCTTTCCGAGACCGGAAGACGCCGCCGCGCCTGAGGTGAACACCACCGACGAGGCCGTCCGGGCGCGGCCGAAGGCGCCGAACATCGGTTGATAATGCACCGGCTGCGGCGTCGGGATCGATGCATTCGGATCGCCCATCGGTGCAGCGATGATGCTGCCGCCCTTGATGACGAGATCCGGATTCACGCCGAAGAAGGCCGGCGACCACAGCACGAGATCCGCCATCTTGCCCTTCTCCACCGAGCCGATCAGCTTCGATACGCCATGGGCGATGGCGGGGTTGATGGTGTATTTGGCGATATAGCGCTTGACGCGAAAGTTGTCGTTGTTGCCCTTTTCCTCTTTCAGGGCGCCGCGCTGCTTCTTCATCTTGTCCGCAGTCTGCCAGGTGCGGATGATGACCTCGCCGAGCCGGCCCATGGCCTGCGAATCCGACGACATCATCGAGAGCGCGCCAAGATCGTGCAGAATGTCCTCCGCGGCGATCGTCTCCTTGCGGATGCGGCTTTCGGCGAACGCAAGATCCTCCGCAATGGATGGATCGAGATGATGGCACACCATCAGCATGTCGAGATGCTCGTCGATGGTGTTGCGCGTGAACGGGCGCGTCGGATTGGTCGAGGACGGCAGCACGTTCTTCAGGCCGGCAACCTTGATGATGTCGGGCGCGTGGCCGCCGCCGGCGCCTTCGGTGTGGAAGGCATGGATGGTGCGGCCCTTGAAGGCCTTGATCGTGTCCTCGACAAAGCCGGATTCATTCAGCGTGTCGGAATGCAACATCACTTGCACGTCGTAATCGTCGGCGACGCTGAGGCAGTTGTCGATGGCGGCGGGCGTCGTGCCCCAATCCTCGTGCAGTTTCAGCGCGCAGGCGCCAGCCTTGATCATTTCCACCAGCGCTGCGGGTTTGGCTGCATTGCCCTTGCCGGAAATGCCGAGATTGACCGGAAACGCGTCGAAGGACTGGATCATCCGCGCGATGTGCCACGGCCCGGGCGTGCAGGTGGTCGCAAAAGTGCCGTGCGACGGGCCGGTGCCGCCGCCGAGCATCGAGGTGACGCCCGCCATCAGCGCATGCTCGATCTGTTGCGGACAGATGAAATGGATATGGCTGTCGAAACCGCCGGCGGTGAGGATCTTGCCCTCGCCGCCGATCACATCGGTGCCGGGACCGACATTGATGGTGACGCCTGGCTGGATATCGGGATTACCGGCCTTGCCGATGGCATGAACCAAACCGTCCCTGATCGCGACGTCGGCCTTCACGATGCCCCAGTGATCGACGACCAGCACGTTTGTGATCACGGTATCGACCGCGCCCTGCGCGCGCGTCGCCTGCGACTGACCCATGCCGTCACGGATCACCTTGCCGCCGCCGAACTTCACCTCCTCGCCGTAGATGGTGAAGTCCTTCTCAACCTCGATGATCAGATCCGTATCGGCGAGCCGCACTCGATCGCCGGTAGTGGGGCCGAACATGTCGGCATAGACGGAGCGCTTGATCTTTACGGGCATCTCAGAGCTTCCCCATCACGTCACCGCGAAAACCATAGACGGTGCGCTTGCCGGCGAGTTCGACGAGCTTGATGTCGCGGGTCTGGCCGGGCTCGAAACGCACCGCCGTGCCGGCGGCAATATCGAGGCGCATGCCGCGCGCCTTCTTGCGGTCGAACTTCAACGCCGGATTCGTCTCGAAGAAATGATAATGCGAGCCGACCTGGATCGGACGGTCGCCGGTGTTGGACACCGACAGCGTAATCGCCTTGCGGCCGGCGTTGAGCTCGATCTCGCCATCCTGAATGAACATTTCGCCGGGGATCATGCGGGCCTCACCGAATGGGTTCGTGGACGGTGACGAGCTTCGTCCCATCGGGGAACGTCGCTTCCACCTGAATGTCGTGGATCATCTCGGGGATACCGGCCATGCACTGATCGCGGGTGATGACTTCGGCGCCGAGCTTCATCAGTTCGGCCACCGTGCGACCGTCACGCGCCCCCTCGACGATGAAGTCGGAAATGATCGCCACCGCTTCGGGATGGTTCAGCTTGACGCCGCGCTCTAGCCGGCGGCGCGCGACCATGGCGGCCATGGAGATCAGCAGCTTGTCTTTCTCGCGAGGGGACAGGTTCATCGAAATTCTCTGGCCAATTCCTGGTTGTTTAGTTCAGCCACATGCGCGGCAGCATCGCACCCGATTGCGACAACAGCGCCATCATGTCGGTCCGCAACTGCGCGGCATCTTGCGCACAGATGCGGGCCATTGCAAATCCGTTCCAGCAGGAGATGCCAACCTCGCAACCGGCCTGCTCGGCGACAGCACGCAGACGCTCCAGCAATACCTCATCGCCGGGCACGATCAGTGCCGTCGCGATCGCAAGCCCGCCATTGGCGATGGCCGGCTTCGCCAGCTTCGCGCCGATGTCGCCATCGAGACGCACATTCTCGGCGAAGACCAGCCGGCCGCCGCGGCGCAAGCGCCAGCGGTCAATGAACGAGCCCGACCGCATGGCCTCGCCCATGGCGGTGCGGCCGAACACGACGATCTCGCACAAAACCAGTGAGGCGGTTTCGGCCAGATCGATATCGATGCTGCGTGCGGTGCGCGCCTGATCGAACAGGATGGTCTCCTGCGGCAGCCAGCTCAGATGCGCACCGGCTTCGGCGCGTAGCGAGATATTGATCTCGGCAGCAGGACCATGGGAACGATAGACCTTCTCAGCAGCGGCCGTGGACAGGGTGAGACGCGCGCCTTCGCCAGCCGTGATGTCGATGTCAAAGCGATCACCGCCTGCGGCACCGCCGGCGGTGTTGACGAACATCGCAGTGAGTCCGTCATCCTCCGGCGAGGGAAAGCGGACGCGGAGCGAGCCGGATTCGTGGAGCTGGCGGCGGCGGGTACGCCCCTCGACCAGATTCACATCGAACACGACAGCGCCACGGGCGCGATTGGCGGCAAAGCTCGCGGATGAGGCGAGAGCGTCCTGCATTTGCACTCCGACTACAAAGCCATCTGGCGGCTGATTTCGGCGGGATCGAGATTCGCACGATCGCAGCTATATTTCACCGCGCCGCGATCCATCACCGCGAAATTGTCGCCGAGTTCGCAGGCGAAGTCGAGATATTGCTCCACCAGAACGATCGCGATGGTGCCAAGCGAGCGCAGATAGGAGATCGCGCGGCCGATATCCTTGATGATCGAGGGCTGGATGCCTTCGGTGGGCTCGTCGAGCAACAGGAGTTTCGGCCGCATCACCAGCGCGCGGCCGATGGCGAGTTGCTGCTGCTGGCCGCCGGAAAGATCGCCGCCGCGACGACCGAGCATGGATTGCAACACCGGGAAGAGCGAAAACACGTCATCCGGAATGGTACGGTCGGCGCGCTTCAGCGGCGCGTAGCCGGTCTTGAGGTTTTCCTCCACGGTGAGCAGCGGAAAGATCTCGCGGCCTTGCGGGACAAAGCCAATGCCGCGGCGGGCGCGCTCGAACGGCTTCAGCTTCGAGATATCCTGCCCATCAAAGGAGATAGAGCCACCGGAGATCGCCTGCTGACCGACCATGGCGCGGAGTAGCGAGGTCTTGCCGACGCCATTGCGGCCCAGCACGCAGGTGACCTTTCCGGGCTCCGCCGAAACGGTGACGCCGCGGAGTGCCTGGGCGGCGCCGTAGTGAAGGCTGATATTGTCGACGTTCAGCATGCTCAGCGTCCCAAATACACTTCGACCACGCGTTCGTTGGTCGAGACATCGTCGATGGTGCCTTCGGCCAGTACCGTGCCTTCGTGCAGACACGTCACCTTGACGCCGAGTTCGCGGACGAAGGTCATGTCGTGCTCGACCACCATCACGGTTTTGTTGTCGCGATTGATCGCCTTCAGGAGTTCGGCGGTCTGGTGCGTCTCCACATCGGTCATCCCGGCCACCGGCTCGTCCACCAGCAGCACCTTCGGGTCCTGCGCCAGCAGCATGCCTATCTCGAGCCACTGCTTCTGGCCGTGCGAAAGATTCCCGGCGAGACGATCGCGCGCGTCGGTGAGACGGATGGTCTCCAGCACCTTGTCGATGCGCTCGGCTTCGTTGCGGCTGCCGCGCCAGAACAGCGTGCCACGAACGCTGTGATCGACATTCAACGCCAGCAGCAAATTATCCTGGATGGTCTGGCTCTCGAACACCGTGGGTTTCTGGAATTTGCGGCCGATGCCGAGTTTTGCGATTTCAGTCTCGTCGAGCAGCGTGAGATCATGGGTGCCATCGAAATAGACGTCGCCCTCGTCCGGCTTGGTCTTGCCGGTGATGATATCCATCATGGTGGTCTTGCCGGCGCCGTTGGGGCCGATGATGGCGCGCATCTCGCCGGGGGCGAGCACCATCGAGAGATTATTGATGGCATGGAAGCCATCGAAGGAGACGTGCACGCCATCGAGATAAAGCTGAGCCGAAGTGATGCGCTTCTGACGCGCTTCGGCCTCGCGGGCGGCGACCTGCGGATCGACCGCGATGAGTTCGGCTGTCACCATCACGCCTTCTCCAGATCGGGTTTGACGACGCCATCTTCCGCAGAAGCGCTGTCGGCATCGGCGGCGTCGCGGGCCTTGCGGCCCTCCTGCCAGGCATTGACGGTGCCGATGATGCCTTTGGGCAGCAGCAGCGTCACCAGGATGAACAGTGCACCCAACATGAACAGCCAATACGGCGCCAGCGCGCCCGACGTGAAGAACGTCTTGGCATAGTTCACCACAACGGCACCAAGCGCGGCGCCAACCAGCGTGCCGCGACCACCGACGGCGACCCAGATGACGGCTTCGATGGAGTTGCCCGGCGCGAACTCACCGGGATTGATGATACCAACCTGCGGCACATAGAGCGCACCCGCGACTCCGGCCATGCAAGCCGACAGTGTGAACACGAACAGCTTGTAAGATTCGACGCGATAGCCGAGGAAACGTGTGCGCGACTCCGCATCGCGCACCGCAATCAACACCTTGCCGAGTTTTGAGGTGACAATGGCGCGGCACACGACGAATGCGAGGATCAGAGCCAGGCAACTCGCCACGAACAAAGCAGCGCGGGTGCCGTCGCTCTGGATATTGAAACCCAAAATGTCCTTGAAATCGGTCAGGCCGTTATTGCCGCCGAAACCGAAATCGTTGCGGAAGAAGGCGAGCAGCAGCGCATAGGTCATCGCCTGGGTGATGATCGAGAGATACACGCCGGTGACGCGCGAACGGAAGGCAAGCCAACCGAAGCCGAAAGCGAGTAGGCCCGGCACCACCAGCACCATCAATGCGGCGAACCAGAACATGTCGAAACCGTACCAGTACCAAGGCAGCGCCTTGTAGTTCAGGAACACCATGAAATCCGGCAGCACCGGATTTCCGTAGACACCTCGCGCGCCGATCTGACGCATCAGATACATGCCCATCGCATAACCGCCGAGCGCGAAGAAAGCGCCGTGACCGAGCGAGAGGATGCCGCAATACCCCCAGATCAGATCGATGGAGAGGGCGAGGATGGCGTAGCAGACATATTTGCCGAACAGCGAAATCAGATAGGTCGGCACCTGCAGCGGCGAATTCGCAGGCAGCAGCAGATTGAGCAGCGGCAGCACGATGCCGACGGCGGCGACGATCAGGATGAAGATCGTCGCGCTGCGATCGAGGGTACGGGTGAGGAAATGCGGGGTCATGCGAAGGCCCCCTTGGTCGAGCCACATGCACCGACACCCTCATGGTGAGGAGGCGCTCGTTCAGCGCCGTCTCGAACCATGGAGGAGTGTGGGGTCATCCCTTGCCAATGGCTTTGCCATTCGCAAGGAGACGCCGCTGCGCGGCTCCTCAGGATGAAGATAGAGTTTGGGGCGGCGTCGAAGCGCATGTCGTTGAGAGCCATCATCATGCTTCGATGGCCCTGCCCTTAAGCGCAAACAACCCGCGCGGGCGTTTCTGGATGAACAGGATGATCAATACCAGAATGGCGATCTTTCCGAGCACGGCACCGGCGACAGGTTCGAGGAACTTGTTGGCGATGCCAAGCGACAGCGCGCCGACCAGCGTGCCCCACAGATTGCCGACGCCGCCGAACACCACGACCATGAAACTATCGATAATGTAGCTCTGGCCGAGATTGGGCGAGACATTGTCGATCTGCGACAGCGCCACGCCGGCAATGCCCGCAATGCCGGAGCCAAGTCCGAAGGTGAGCGCATCGACACGCGACGTGGCGATGCCCATGGAGGCCGCCATGCGACGGTTCTGCGTCACCGCACGCATTTCAAGACCCATGGCCGTATAACGCAGCATCGCCAGCAGGATCAGGAATACGGCAAGCGTGAAGCAGAGTATCCACAGCCGGTTATAGGTGATGGTGATCTGGCCCAGCTCGAAAGCGCCGGACATCCAGGAGGGATTACCGACCTCGCGATTGGTCGGGCCGAACATGGTGCGGACCGCCTGCTGCAGCACCAGCGACAGGCCCCAGGTGGCGAGCAGCGTCTCCAGCGGACGCCCGTAGAGGAAACGGATGACGGTGCGCTCGATGACGATGCCGAGAATGCCGGCGACGAGGAATGCCAGCGGCACGGCGATCAACAGCGAATAGTCGAACAGGCCGGGGTAGGAGGTGCGGATGATGTCCTGCACCACGAAGGTGACATAAGCGCCGATCATCACCATCTCGCCATGGGCCATGTTGATGACGCCCATGACGCCGAAGGTGATGGCAAGGCCGATAGCGGCGAGCAGCAACACCGAGCCGAGCGAAAGGCCGTACCATGCGTTCTGGCCGATGGACCACAAGGTCTGCCGGCTGTTGATGGCGGTGATGGCGCTGGCGACGGTGCGGGCCACGCCGACGCTCTGGTCCGCCGGCAGTCCGGTGAGCACGGCGAGCGCGTCCTGATCGGCGCGGGCCTTGATGACGGCGATGGCGGCGATCTTCTCGGCCTCGCTCGCATCTTCCTTGTAGAGGACGATGGCGGCGCGGGCTTCGGTGAAGGCCTGCTTGGCAGCCTTATTGGTTTCCTTCTCCAGCGCAGTGTCGATCACCGGCAGCATGGACGCTTCGTGGCTCTTGAACACCGACTGCGCCGAGGCGATCCGCTTGGCGGGATCAGGCGACATCAGCGTCAGACCGCCGAGGGCGGATTCGATATTGCGGCGGAGGCGGTTGTTGAGGCGCACCGCGCTGGCGCCGGCGGGCACTTCAGTGACGGCAGCGCCGCTGGCGGCATCGATGCTCTTGCCATCGGTGCCGGTGATGTAGACTTTCTTGCTGTCCGGATCGGCGAACAGACGGCCATCCTGCAGGGCGCTGATGATGGCGAAGGCCTGCGGATTGCCCGATGTTGCGATGATGCCGACGGCTTCATCCGTATCGGAGAAATCGTCATTGGCGAATTTGGCGACGGCGTCCTCGAAAGGATCGGCCAGTGCCGGAATGGCGAATACGGCCAGCAGCAGGCAGGCGAGCGCAATCGCACGGCAGCGTTCGAAGAACTGAGTCACGAGTAGAACCCCGGCAGAAGAAAGGGAAGAAGGCGGCGGTTGAACCGCCTTCTTCAAGTCTCGGGAGGAAACATCATCTCCGTCATTGCGAGCGCAGCAAAGCAATCCAGAAAGTCTGGAACTGGATTGCTTCGTCGCTACGCTTCTCGCAATGACGGGCGGGTAGCGAGAGAACCTACGACCCCTGACCGCCACACTTGTTGGTCTTGGTGTTGTAGTTGCCGCACTTCTTGCCGACCCAGTCGCCGATCAGGTCCTTGGAGCCATCGAGCTCCTTCGACCAGGCATCGCCGGCCACCAGCGACGGGGTCTTCCAGACCACGTCGAACTGGCCGTTGCCCTTGATCTCGCCGATGAAGACCGGCTTGGTGATATGGTGGTTCGGCAGCATCTTCGAGGTGCCACCGGTAAGGTTCTTGGCCTCGATGCCCGGCAGGGTGTCGATGACCTTGTCGGCTTCGATGGACTTGGCCTTCTCCACCGCCTTCACCCACATGTTGAAGCCGATCACGGTGGCTTCCATCGGGTCGTTGGTCACGCGCTTCGGGTTCTTGGTATAGGCCTGCCAGGCCTTGATGAACTTCTCGTTCTCCGGATCCTTGATCGACTGGAAGTAGTTCCAGGCGGCGAGATGGCCGAGCAGCGGCTTGGTGTCGATGCCGGCGAGCTCTTCTTCACCCACCGAGAACGCGACCACCGGAATGTCGGTCGCCTTGATGCCCTGGTTGCCGAGCTCCTTGTAGAACGGGACATTGGCGTCGCCATTGATGGTGGAGACCACGGCGGTCTTCTTGCCGGCCGAGCCGAACTTCTTGATGTCGGCCACGATCGTCTGCCAGTCCGAATGACCGAACGGCGTGTAGTTGATCATGATGTCTTCCTGCTTGACGCCCTTCGACTTCAAGTAGGCTTCGAGGATCTTGTTGGTGGTGCGCGGATAGACATAGTCGGTGCCGGCCAGCACCCAGCGCTTCACCTTCTCGTCCTTCATCAAGTAATCGACGGCCGGGATGGCCTGCTGGTTCGGAGCAGCGCCAGTGTAGAACACGTTGCGCTCGGACTCTTCGCCCTCATATTGCACGGGGTAGAACAGAATGCTGTTGAGCTCCTTGAACACCGGGAGCACCGACTTGCGCGACACCGAGGTCCAGCAGCCGAACACGACGGCAACCTTGTCCTTGGTGATCAGTTCGCGGGCCTTTTCGGCGAACAGCGGCCAGTTCGAGGCGGGATCGACCACGACGGCTTCCAGCTTCTTGCCGAGCACGCCACCCTTTTTGTTCTGCTCATCGATCATGAACAGGACGGTGTCCTTCAGCGTGGTTTCGGAAATCGCCATGGTGCCGGACAGCGAATGCAGCACGCCGACCTTGATGGTGTCGTCGGCCGCCTTCGCGCCGGACACAGCCGACAGGCCGAGCGCCAGACCCGTGGCGGCGGCCATCAGGCTGCGCCGGGATAGCGGCTTGGAAAATGAATGAGTGAAGTGGCGGATCATATGCGGTCTCTCCCTGGACGCAGACGAATTCACTGCGAACGGCCCCACGGCCGGACACCCAAGGAATCGCAAGAAGTGTGCCAGCACCCCTTTACTCGTTAAGTTATTGGTAAGCCTGCATAGTTTTGGATCGCTGTCATGACCACAAAATCATCTTGATTATTTTATATGCAATCTTTTTGATCGCGACTGCGGCAAAATGCTCAAAACAAGTGCATAAATCCCTTCATGTCTAATTTTCTCGCAGCGACATCATGTCATTGCCAGGATGCACGCAGGTTTATCTTGAATCCTCCCAGATGGTGTTCCATATGACTGACACGACCTTGAGAATCATCGGGTCCTTGCGAGCCGCGTGTTCTGATCCCGCCTTCCTCTGATTGCAGAGCACCAGCGGTTTCTGGCTTGCCTCTTCAGCTAACCAGAACGACGCCCCAAACACGCGGGTGTCTCCAAGACACACCGCGTGCGCCGCTGGCACATCTGCCGGGCGTGATACGCCTTTATGGAAAGACCAATCTTTTGACCACCTTCCAGGAATTCGGCCTCGCCGATCCCATCACCCGTGCGCTCAAGGAAGAGAATTACGTCACCCCGACCCCGATCCAGGCCCAGACCATCCCGATTGCCATCACCGGCAGGGACGTGATCGGCATCGCCCAGACCGGTACCGGCAAGACCGCTTCCTTCGCACTCCCGATCCTGCATCGCCTGCTCGAACACCGCGCCAAGCCGCAGCCCAAGACCTGCCGCGTGCTGGTGCTGAGCCCGACCCGCGAGCTGTCCGGCCAGATCCTCGACAGCTTCAACGCCTATGGCCGCCACATGAACCTGACGTCCGCCCTGGCGATCGGCGGCGTGCCGATGGGCCGCCAGGTCCGCGCCGTGATGCCGGGCGTCGACGTGCTGGTCGCCACGCCGGGCCGCCTGCTCGACCTCGTGCAGGGCAACGCCCTGAAGCTCAACATGGTGGAATTCCTCGTCCTCGACGAGGCCGACCGAATGCTCGACATGGGCTTCATCAACGATATCCGCAAAGTCGTCGCAAAGCTGCCGATCAAACGCCAGACGCTGTTCTTCTCGGCCACCATGCCGAAGGACATCGCCGATCTCGCCGAGCACATGCTCAAGGACCCGGCCCGCGTCGCCGTGACCCCGGTATCGTCCACCGCAGAGCGGATTTCCCAGCGCATCCTGCTGGTGGATCACTCCGCCAAGGCTTCCACCCTCGCCGGCATCCTCAAGGCCGAGCCGATCAACCGCGCGCTGGTGTTCACCCGCACCAAGCACGGCGCCGACAAGGTCGTGAAAATCCTCGAAAAGTCGGGCATCCCGGCCGCCGCCATCCACGGCAACAAGTCGCAGAACCACCGCGAGCGCACGCTGGCGGCATTCCGTACCGGTGAAATCCGCACCTTGATCGCCACCGACATCGCTGCCCGCGGCATTGACGTGGACGGCATCACCCATGTCGTGAATTTCGACTTGCCCAACGTGCCCGAGACCTATGTGCACCGCATCGGCCGCACCGCGCGCGCCGGGCGGGAAGGTGTGGCAATCTCGCTTTGCGCCGGAGAGGAAATGGCGTATCTGCGCGATATCGAAAAGCTGATCCGCATCGCGCTTCCAAAGGAAGACCGTCGCACCCCCGGCAAGAACGACGTGGGGCCGTCGCCTTCCCAGAACCGCGGCGGCCAGCGCAACGGTCGCTCCGCCCAGCACGCTCATCGCAGCCAGGACGGAGCCCCCGGCAACAAGAACCAGCGCAGCCGGCGCCGCTCCCATGGCGGCAATGGCGGCGCCTCGCAACCGAACCGCGATCATGCGCGGAATGAGAATTCACGGCATGAACATGCACGGCACGAGCCGAAACCGCGTCCCACCCAGCACGGTGGCGCATCTGCAAAGGAAGGGACCATGCAGGGCGTGGCCTTCCTTCACCGGCCAAGCCGCCCGAATTCACCCGCTTCCACCCCCAACCGCAGCCAGCGTCAGCGTTAACCGTCGACCGATCTGGAGCTATTGAATGGCCAAAGAAGAGCTGATCCAGTTCGAAGGACTGGTGACCGAAATCCTTCCCGACGCACGCTATCGCGTGCAGCTCGATGCCGGACACGAGATCATTGCCTACACCGCGGGCAAGATGAAAAAGAACCGCATCAAAACCCTCGCGGGTGACCGCGTGACGATCGAGATGTCGCCCTACGATCTGGAAAAGGGCCGCCTGATCTTCCGCCACAAGGACGAACGTCCGGGTGGCGGCCCGCCTCGATCAGGCCCGCCGCGCGGCAATTTCCGCCGCCGCTGAGCATCGGACGTTTATTTCTGTCGACAGTTTACTTCGCAGCATCAACCCCGCCGCGCATGACAGCACCCGTCATGCGCGGAACCGGGGCGAATTCGCTTATTCGTATGCAATCAAAAAATCGTGCGCGGCTGGATTGTCTTGGGGAATAGCTTCCCTTAATGTGATCCTATCGATTTTCGGCCGGACGACTTCTCTATACCCCGGTGCAGCCGGTCTAGACTGACGACCCTTCCAAAAATTCGATGCCAACCAACCTGCGTCCAATACGTGGGTTTCGACTACTATCTTGAGAAGGGACTACCTCGTGAGCATGGGAACCGTGAAGTGGTTTAACGCCACCAAGGGTTATGGCTTTATTCAGCCGGACGAAGGCGGGAACGACGTGTTCGTGCACATCAGCGCCGTCGAGCGCGCTGGCCTCGGCACGCTGCGTGAAGGCCAGAAGATCAGCTACGAAATCGTGGCCGATCGCCGTTCGGGCAAGTCGTCGGCGGATAATCTCCGCGCTGCCGGCTAACGATTTTCTGCAAGCACTGCGCTTGCGGACGATCGTCCATAATTCGGAAGGCCGCGCTTCATGCGCGGCCTTTCTCGTTTGTACACGCTTGTACGCAAAGGTTGCGATCAGCCTCCGCTCGGTGTGCAGGTCGATCCAAGCATGACACAGGTCATCTGGCGGGGCTTGGTGAACGCAATTTCCGACGCAGTAACGCCCGCCTTGTTAAGAACCCATCCGATGGTCGGCACATAGTTATATTTAATATCGCCCACAATCAGATACTGGTTCGCAAGCCAGTTGCCCGACGAATCCTTACCGACCAGGCCAGCAGGCACGGAGTAGACGGTGTTCTTCGATAATGGCGTGCTGCCGCGGCTCCACACCACCTTCGCAGTCTTGCTGTTCGGATCGAGATAGACCTGATGGATGGTCGCCTTCATCTGATTCTTGTCGTAGGGCGTCAGCATCGCACCTGCGATGGTGAAGAAGTTCGTGACATCGCTTTCCTGCACCGCCGTGTAGCGCGACGTCAGATCCGACATCGACTGAGCGATCTGACTCACCTTGCGATCGACCGCGAAATAATTCGCAACGTCGGTGATGCCGAACAGCATCAAAAGCAGCAGCGGGGCGATCATCGCAAACTCAATCGCGACAATGCCGCTATCGTCATGCCGCAAGGATCTCATCACGCGACGGACATTTCGCAGAGTTGCACGCTTGCGCATTTCTCGATCCCTGCCGTTACTGAGGACCAAGTGCGGCCGTTGCCGCGAGAAGCCGCTTGTTGGTCGAAGTCCCACGATCGATATTGGCGATGTTGTACCCGAGCCCCGTCACATAGAGCGGCCACTGGTAGAAGGCGCGCACGACCACCGTTTTGCTGGTCGGAGTGTTCGAAGAATAGGCGGGCGGCTGATAGACGAAACCGTTCGAAACGTACTTGCCGCTGGCATCGATCGGATCGTTAATCGTGATACTTGTGCCGGGATCGTATGAGCGGACGTCGATGTCGAGCTTCGTACAATCCATCAGCACGGAGACGCGGGAGCAGATCGCCGATTTGAAATCGGTCGCGCTGGTGGTCTGGCTCGTGTAGACGAGCCGTGCACCATCCTCCACCCCGGTCTCCAGCACCTGCCCAGCCATGAAGACCAGGCCGGTTTCAATGACAGCGAAAATCAGCGCGAAGAAGATGGGGGCTATCATCGCGAACTCGACCGCAGCCGAGCCATCCTGGCTGCGGCGGAAGGATCGTAGCCGCTTTGCGACAACGGCAATCGAGATGATCGGTATCAGCATCTGCAAAATCCGGACGGGATGGAAATATCTACCGTCAGGCTGTACCGAAAACTGATTGTAGAAGTGTTTCGCCGGATCGCAACAAACCAGGCGGATCGGTTAACACGTTGTTAACTATCGCCAATACGGAGCCGCGAATCGCGGCCCGGATCGACGATCAGTTGACCCTGCCGGTCGTTCCCGTCGCGGAGCCGCTGCTCGCCGCCTGCCCACCGATGGCGCCCGCCTGATCCATCGCCGACTTGAAATAGGTCTCGGCATCCCCAAGCGTGACGCGTCGCGCGCATTCCGGCGTGCAACTATAGGATTCCCGCGCCATACCACGATAAACAGTGACGACCTTGTCCGCCGGGCCTTCGACCTGGACGACGCGATCCATCAGCACAGCACCGCTACGATCCAGTGCGATCACGTTGGTGGCGCCGTAACCCTTGCCCGTGACCACGACCATGCCACCCGGTTGCAGCGTGACATCGGCGATCAACGGGTTGCCGATGACGATGGTGGCGATCTTCTCTGGAAACTTGACGAGCCTGGCCTGATCGACACGGACCGAGATCATGTCGTCGGCAGCGGCCGGGAGGCCCGCAGCGGGAAAGAGAACGAAACCGACGGCAAGTGCCCGGATGATCAGGGCCGCCGAGGCGCGGCAACGCGACAATAGAAATGACATCCTGTACTCCGGGACGATACGAGCCGGCCTAAGCAAATACGCAGCGGTGCCGGCGCCCGACATGGCGAATCTGCCGTTAATTGGTGAAGGAACAGCAAACGGCGATATCGATCGGACGATCCGGAAACGATGAAGCCCGGCGATAGGCCGGGCTCGATCACGTCATTGCTTGGCCGCCGCGCTCAATTGCCGGAACGGATAGGCCAGTTGTCCGCCGATCTCCTTCGGCAACGGCTCGCCATCGACGCCGTAGTTGTCGGGCAGCTCGCCCTCCGGCATTCGGAAGGTGCCGAACAGGATATCCCAGAGCGGGAAGGTGCCGGCGAAATTGGTGTTACCGCCTTGCTCCAGCGAGGTGTGATGCCAACGATGGAAAACCGGCGTAGCGATGACATATTTGAACGGGCCAAGGGTCCAGTTCAGATTGGCGTGGACGAAGGCCGAGTGGAAGGTCGTGAAGGGGCCGACCCACAGCATGATATTCGGCGAGATACCGGCCATCAACAGCATCACATCCACGGCGACCGTGCCGAGGAATAGATTGACGGGGTGGAAGCGCGCGGCCGAAATCCATTCCACCTCCTCGGAGGAATGATGGATAGCATGGTACTTCCAGAATTCACCGCCATGATACATCCGGTGAAACCAGTACAGCAGGAAGTCCGAGGCCACCAGAAAGAGAATAGCCTGCACCCAGAGCGGCAGCTGAGCCAGCGGACCGTGGCCGTTGTCGTAGAAGGCGATCAGATCGTCCGCACCATGGATATTGAAGACGACCGCTGCGCCGAGCACCAGAAGCCCGATGCGCACCACGCGCGTGATCAGCGGCACGAAGAACCAATAACAGATGTCGGTGACGATCTCGCTCTTGCGCCACCACGGCTTGCCCGGATTGCACGCCCAGAAATGCGTAAGCACCGTGAATACAACGGCGAGAACGATCGTGATCGGGACCACCTTCATGATGGTATCGCCGAACATGTGCAGCACTTCCATGGGCAATGTGGACATCTCGAAGCTCGCGGTTTTCCTATCTCAGAGTTACCGCGGCATACTTAAAGAGCACTAAACCAACCCGTAAAAGCGCGGTGTGATGGCACCTAAGCCGTTCTGTCTTCGCCTTAAGTAGGCATTTACCGTGCACAAGAAGAGACAAATGCTATCGACTTTCATCAATCGAATTAACCGCACTGCAATCCCAAACTCCTAGGGTCTGCGCATGGTCACGGTGCTGAGAACGCCGGGGAGACCAGGCATCTAGATCGACAGCCACGTGCACATATGGAGTTTTCGATTATGAAGAATATCGTTTCGCGTTTCCTCAAGGATGAGTCCGGCGCCACCGCAATCGAATACGGCCTGATCGCCGCCGGCATCTCGCTCGCCATCATCGCGGTCGTGAATGGCCTCGGTTCGAACCTGAACGGCAAGTTCACGTCGATCAACAGCTCTCTCAAGTAAATTCTCGACGTGGTTGCAAGAAAGGCTCCGGTGCTCCGGAGCCTTTTTTGTTGGAAAGCTTTTATCCGTTCGACCAGGTCCACCCATGAAACATAGTGCAGCCCAGCGCTCCCTCCGTCACACGCTGGCGATCTCGCTACGCGACCCCGCGGGGCTCGTCTGCGCGGCGCTGCTGCTCGCGTTGCTGGCTGTGATCGAACGGATCGCAGCGGTTTGGTAAATAGTTTCTTGTTTTCCGATTGTTCATTTCTACCGGCTACGCTCCGCCGTCGTTTCCGCACGGGCCACCAACAGCCATGATCCTCGATTTGACACGCCTCCTGCTGTTTCCGGGTCTGATGGCCTATGCGGCGATCAGCGACCTTTTCACTATGACGATCTCGAATCGAATCTCGATGCTGCTCATCGCCGGCTTCGCTTTCGTCGCGCTTCTCAGCGGCATGAGCCCAACCACTGCCCTGCTGCATCTTGGTGCGGGCGGCCTCGTGCTGGTGATCGCCTTCGCGTGTTTCGCTTTCGGCTGGATTGGCGGCGGCGATGCCAAGCTCGCCGCCTGCGCCGGACTATGGTTCGGCTTCGATCATCTGTTGCAGTACCTCATTTATGCGTCTCTGTTCGGTGGCGCGCTGACGCTGCTGCTGCTGCAGTTCAGGCAATGGCCGCTGCCCTACGCGCTGGGCCGGCAGGAATGGTTGCTGCGCCTGCATCACAAGGAAAGCGGTATCCCTTATGGCGTCGCGCTCGCGCTCGGCGCATTGCTGGTCTATCCGGAAACCCAGTGGATCAAGGCGGTGGATCTCGGCCGCCTCGCGCTGGGCTGATACCGGCTCAAAATCGTTAACTCGATTTAGATACCGCTCATTAACCATGCTTTGACGAATAACTGCTCAACTCCACACCACAGCGACAGGTGCGTCGCGGCGTAATGTGGAAAGTGAAGCGTATGAATACCGCACGTATAGTGGTCCTCGCCATTGCACTCGGCGCTGGCAGCGTGGCGCTGTATCTCGCGAGCTCTTCCGACGCCCCGCCCCCTCCCCCGCAGGTTGCAGAACTTCCCACCACGGATGTACTTGTCGCCAAGGGTGACATCGCGCTCGGTCAGCCGATCGGCCCAGATGACATGCAGTGGCAGTCATGGCCGACGAGCGCCGCCAGCGCCAATGTGATCAGCCGTAATACGCGTCCTGAAGCGATGACGCAGATGGCCGGCGCCATCGCACGTTCCCCTTTCATTGCCGGCGAGCCGATCCGTGAGGCCAAACTCGTGCGGGCCAACGGCGCCGGCTTCATGGCCGCCGTGCTGCCCTCGGGCATGCGTGCCGTCTCCACCGAAATTTCACCGGAAACCGGGGCCGGCGGCTTCATCCTGCCGAACGATCGCGTCGATGTGATTCTGTCAAAGCGCGACAAGGGCCCCGATAGCGGCGGCGCCGACGGCGTCACATCCGAAATCATTCTCAGCAATATCCGCGTGCTCGCCATCGATCAGGCGCCGAAGGAGAAGGACGGGCAAAACACCGTGGTTGGCAAGACCGCGACGCTCGAACTGAAGCCGGAACAGGCCGAGCTGCTCGCCCGCGCCCGCCAGAGCGGCACCCTCTCGCTGGCGCTGCGTGCACTGGCCGATGCCAATGCGCCGGAAGCGCCCAGTGAAGATCCAGGCACCCGCCGCCGCGGCAGCACCGTCAACATCGTCCGGTACGGCATTCCGTCGACCGCGACGATCACGAAGTGACAAGGACGCAGACGATGAAGCTGAAGGCAACGAGCGGATCGATGCGGAGCACGATAGCCCGCGCGCTCTCGGTGACAGCCATCGCGGCGCTGACGCTCGGCTCCGTACTGCCGGTCGCAGATGCCGCCGACTACGGCGCCAACAAGGCTATCGGCGCCGGGCAGCTGAATGCGCGCTTCCTGCCGCTCGGCATCGGAAAGTCCGTAGTGATCGATCTTCCGCGCGATGTGAAGGACGTGCTCGTCGCCGATCCGAAGATCGCCAATGCCGTGGTCCGTTCGGCGCAGCGCGCCTACATCATCGGTGCGACCGTCGGACAAACCAATATCATCTTCTTCGACAGCGCCGGCCAGCAGATTGCCGCCTATGACATCGCGGTGACACGCGATCTCAACGGCATTCGCGCCGCACTGAAGCAGACGCTGCCGACCGCCGATATCCGCGTCGAAGGCCTCGGCGATGGCATCATGCTGATGGGCTCTGCTGCCAGCCAGGTGGAAGCCCAGCAGGCGGCCGATCTCGCTGCGCGCCTCGCCGGCGGCTTGGATAAGGTCGTCAACAACATCGCGGTGCGCGGGCGCGACCAGGTGATGCTGAAGGTGACGGTCGCCGAAGTTCAGCGCAATATCGTCAAGCAGCTCGGTGTCGACCTGTCGGGCAAGCTGAGTTACGGCACCTCGGTCGTCAGCTTCAACAATGCCAATCCGTTCACCGCGAGCGGCAAGAACCTGGTCGATGGCAACTCCATCGCGGCTTCGTTCGGCGCTGGCCCGTCCGTTACGGCCACGCTCAAGGCGATGGAGAACGCCGGCGTCATCCGCACGCTGGCTGAGCCGAGCCTGACCGCCATTTCGGGCGAGACGGCTAATTTCTTGGCCGGTGGTGAATTCCCCGTCCCCGGCGGCAATACGTGCGATCCCACGACGCGGATCTGTACGACCCAGATCAACTTCAAGAAATTCGGTATCTCGCTCGGCTTCACGCCGGTGGTGCTGAGCGAAGGCCGCATCAGCCTGCGCGTGGCCACCGAGGTCTCAGAACTGTCGCAGGAAAACTCGGTTTCCATCAGCGGAACCCAGATCCCCGCCATCAAGACCAACCGCGCAGATACCACGCTGGAAATTCCCTCGGGTGGCTCCATGGCCATGGCCGGCTTGATCAAGCAGCAGACCAAGCAGGCCATGAGCGGCTTGCCCGGCATGGCGCAGGTGCCGGTGCTCGGCACGCTGTTCAAGAGCCGCGACTATGTCAACAATAACACCGAGCTGATGGTGATCGTGACGCCTTATGTCGTCCGCGCCGTCGCGCAGAAGGATTTGTCGCGGCCGGATGACGGCTTCGTCGACGCGTCCGATCCGCAGGCCGACCTGCTCGGCACCGTCAATCGCATCTACGGCGTACCGGGCCGCAAGCCCGAGCCCGCCCGCGGCTATCGTGGCGCCTTCGGATTCATCACGGATTGAGGCCGGGAGATCAGATGACCCAGACAAGCAACATCCCGCGCAGCCTCGCCCTCGCCGCCGCAATCGTCGGCGCAACCATCGCGCTCGGCGGTTGCAGGACCGTGGCGCAGGATGACGTCGCCACCAGCGTCCCGAGCGACTATCGCCTGCGTCATCCCATCGTGGTGGAAGAGCGGCTGCGCAGCACCGAAGTGTTCGTCGGCAGCTTCCGCGGCGGTCTCACTGCGACTCAACGCGCCGATGTCATCGCCGTCGGTCAGAGCTGGCTGCGCGAAGGCACTGGTGTGATTACGGTAGAAGTGCCGGCTCACACGCCCAATGCGCGAGCAGCGCAGGAATCCAATCGCGAGATACGTTCACTGCTGGCCGCCACCGGGGTGCCGGCAAATGCGGTCGCGGCTCGCACTTACACTCCAAACGATCCGCGCCAATTCGCCACGATCCGCCTTGGCTATCCGCTCGTTGCCGCCACCGCTGGCCCCTGCGGCACATGGCCTGAGGATTTGAGCGCGTCGATCAAGAACAAGAGCTATATCTCCAACCGTCCCTATTACAATCTCGGTTGCGCGTCGCAGCGCAATCTCGCCGCGATGGTCTCCAATCCGTCCGACCTTGTGCAGCCGCGACCGGAAACGCCGGTCTATGCGGCTCGTCGAACCTATGCACTCGACAAGTATCGTCAGGGTCAAGCGACAGTTACCACCTATCCGGATGCGGATAAGAACAAGATCAGCAACGTGGGCCAATGATCAGCTACGCGCAAAAGACAGACGACGAGCAGCCCGTCACCGCACCGGTTCCGGCAACGGAGGAGCATATCGCGCCGGCGCCCCGGGTGTCAGTTCAGGCGTTCTGCGAAACCGTCGAGACCGCTTCGGCCGTGCAGGCAGCAGGTGAGGATCGTCGCATGGCCAAGGCGCATCTGAAGATTCAGATGGGCGGTATGGCTGCAGCCATCGAGGCGTATCGTTCCGCGCCAACGCCGAACGTTATCCTGCTCGAGGCCGAGCCACGCACCGACATTCTCGGCGGACTCGACCAGCTCGCAACCGTCTGCGACGCAGGCACCCGCGTCATCGTGATCGGCAAAGTTAACGACGTCACGCTGTACCGTGAGCTGGTCCGCCGCGGCGTCAGCGATTATGTGATTGCGCCGGTCGTCACCATCGACGTCGTCCGCTCGATCTGCGGCCTGTTCTCCGCACCGGAAGCCAAGGCTGTCGGCCGCATCATCGCCGTCGTCGGCGCCAAGGGCGGTGTCGGCGCGTCCACCATCGCACACAATGTCGCCTGGGCCATCGCCCGCGATCTGGCGCTAGACTCCGTAGTCGCCGATCTGGACCTCGCCTTCGGCACCGCCGGCCTCGACTACAATCAGGACCCCCCGCAAGGCATCGCGGATGCGGTGTTCTCGCCGGACCGTATCGACACTGCCTTCATCGACCGCCTGCTGTCGAAATGCACAGATCATCTCAGCTTGCTGGCCGCGCCGGCAACGCTGGAGCGCGTCTACGATTTCGGCACCGAAGCCTTCGATTCCATCTTCGATACGCTGCGCTCGACGATGCCCTGCATCGTGCTCGACGTGCCGCATCAATGGACCGGCTGGACCAAGCGCGCGCTGATCGGTGCCGATGATATTCTGATCGTCGCCTCGCCGGATCTGGCCAATCTGCGCAACACCAAGAATATGTACGACCTGATCAAGGCCTCGCGACCGAACGATCGGCCGCCGCTCTATTGTCTCAATCAGGTCGGCGTGCCGAAACGTCCGGAAATCAGCGCCGCCGAATTCGCCAAGGCCATCGAGACCCCGCCAATCGCGACCATCCCGTTCGAACCGCAGATCTTTGGCGCCGCCGCAAATAACGGTCAGATGATTGCCGAGGTCTCGGCCAATCATCGTACCACGGAGATGTTCCTGCAGATCGCCCAGCGGCTGACCGGCCGCGGCGAGGCGAAAAAGCCGCGAGGCTCCCTTCTCGCGCCGCTGCTGGAGAAGTTGCGGTCAAAGTGACGTACCGCAAGGAGTTGAGTCGTGTTTGGTAAGCGTAGTGGAATAGAGACCGAGCTTCGTCCCCTTCGGCCCGCCAGCTCTCCGCCGGCTGCGCCATCCGCATCGGCTGCGCCGATCGTCTCCGCACCGCCGCTCTCTCCCGCACGTGCTCCCGCGGCGCCGGTCCCCGAGCGCCGCTCGGACAACTATTATCAGGTCAAAGCAACGATCTTCGGCGCGCTGATCGAGGCAATCGACCTCGCCCAGCTCGCCAAGCTCGACAGCGAATCGGCACGCGAGGAAATCCGCGACATCGTCAACGAGATCATCGCGATCAAGAATATCGTGATGTCTATCGCCGAGCAGGAAGAGCTGCTCGACGACATCTGCAACGACGTACTCGGTTACGGTCCGCTGGAACCACTGCTGGCACGCGACGACATTGCCGATATCATGGTCAACGGCGCTGGCACCGTATTTATCGAAGTCGCTGGCCGTATCCAGAAGACCGGAATCCGCTTCCGTGACAATCAGCAACTGCTCAACATCTGCCAGCGCATCGTCAGCCAGGTCGGCCGCCGCGTCGACGAGTCTTCGCCGATCTGCGACGCCCGTCTCGCCGACGGTTCGCGTGTCAACGCCATCGTGCCGCCGCTGGCGATCGATGGTCCCGCGCTCACCATTCGTAAGTTCAAGAAGGACAAGCTGACGCTGGATCAGCTCGTGAAATTCGGCGCAATCTCCGCGGAGGGCGCGCAGATCCTGCAGATCATTGGCCGTGTCCGCTGTAATGTCCTGATCTCCGGCGGTACCGGCTCCGGCAAGACGACGCTGCTAAACTGCCTGACCAACTACATCGACGATGACGAACGCATCATCACCTGCGAAGACGCTGCCGAACTGCAGCTGCAGCAACCGCATGTGGTGCGCCTGGAAACCCGCCCGCCGAATATCGAAGGTGAGGGTCAGGTGACCATGCGCGAGCTGGTACGCAACTGTCTGCGTATGCGTCCAGAACGTATCATCGTCGGCGAAGTCCGCGGGCCGGAAGCATTCGATCTCTTGCAGGCGATGAATACCGGCCATGACGGATCGATGGGCACGCTGCACGCCAACAACCCACGCGAAGCCTTGTCCCGCTGTGAGTCGATGATCACCATGGGCGGTTTCTCGCTGCCGTCGCGCACCATCCGCGAAATGATCTGCGCCTCCATCGATGTCATCGTGCAGGCGGCGCGCCTGCGCGACGGTTCGCGACGCATCACCCACATCACCGAAGTGATGGGTATGGAAGGTGACACCATCATCACCCAGGACGTGTTCCTATACGACATCGTTGGTGAGGATGCGAATGGCAGCATCATTGGTCGTCATCGATCCACCGGGATCGGCCGCCCCAAATTCTGGGAACGTGCGCGCTATTACGGCGAAGAGAAGCGACTTGCCGCAGCGCTGGACGCAGCCGAAGTTGCGGCGAACATCTAAGGGGAGCAGCCGATGAACATGCAGGCGCTCGCACTGGCTTTCATGGCTTCGGTCGCGGTCGGCGGCCTCGCCTGGGTCTTCCTCTATCCCCAACTGTCCGGCGAGAAGAAGGCCGAGGAACGCCGCTCCTCGATCGCGCGGACTGAGCCGAAGGCGCGTTCGGTCGATCGCGCACAGCGCTCCAGGCGCGATCAGGTCGAGACATCCTTGAAGGAAGTCGAGGCACGCAACAAGGAAAAGAACAAGGTGCCGCTGGGCACCCGTATCGCGCAGGCCGGGCTCGACTGGAGCGAGCAGAAATTTCTCGTCATCTCCGGCATAATGGGCCTGTTCGCCTTCGCGATAACCGCATTGTTCGGCGGCGGCCTGTTGGCGGGCGCTGGTCTCGCTTTCGCCGCCGGCTTCGGGCTGCCACGCTGGTTGCTCGGCTTTCTCAAGAAGCGCCGCGAAAATGCTTTTCTGCTGGCGCTGCCCGATGCAGTCGACGTCGTGGTCCGCGGCATCAAGGCCGGCCTGCCGCTGTTCGACTCCCTGAAGGTCGTCGCTGCGGATGCGCCGGAGCCGCTGCGCAGCGAGTTCAATGCCATCATCGAAACCCAAACCATCGGCATGCCGCTCGGCGACGCCTGTGCACGCCTCTATGATCGCATGCCGCTGCCGGAGGCCAATTTCTTCGGCATCGTGATCTCGATCCAACAGAAGTCGGGCGGCAATCTATCGGAAGCACTTGGCAATCTTTCCAAGGTGCTGCGCGACCGCAAGAAGATGAAAGAGAAGATCCAGGCGATGTCGATGGAGGCCAAGGCTTCGGCCGCCATCATCGGTTCGCTGCCGCCAATCGTTATGCTGCTCGTCTATCTGAGCACGCCCGACTATATCTCGCTGCTTTGGACCCATCCGACCGGCCGTCTGATGCTGGCAGGCTGCGTGGTGTGGATGAGCTGCGGCATCCTGGTCATGAAGAAAATGATCAATTTCGATTTCTGATGGTGCGTCATGGTTGATCTGCTGATCGCAAAGCTGCACGACACCCGCTTCATGATGATGCTCATGGCGGCCGTCGCCGTGACGGCAACTGCCTATACGTTGCTGGTGCCGCTGTTCGCCAGCGACGGGCTGGCCAAGCGCATGAAGGCCGTTGCCAGCGAGCGCGAGCGGCTGCGTCAACGCGAGCGCGACCGTATAGCCAATACCGGAAAGGTCTCGCTGCGACAGACGCCGAAACAAATCGTTTCCAAGGTCGTCAGCGACTTCAATCTCACCAAATGGCTGGCCCAGGAAGCGGCCCTCGACAAGCTGGTGATGGCCGGTTACCGCGGTCAGGCGCCTTACGTCACCTTTTTGTTCTTCCGTCTCGTCACACCGATTGCCTTTCTGATACTTGCGATCCTCTACGTATTCGTCATCTCCCGGATGGAGCAATCGCTCCCCGTCAAGATCGGCATGTGCGTCGGCGCGACCTGGTTCGGTATGCAGGCGCCGATGATCTTTCTCAAGAATGCCATCACAAAACGCCAGCTTTCGATCCGCCGCGCCTTTCCCGACGCTCTCGACCTGCTGCTAATCTGTATCGAATCCGGCATGTCTATCGAGGTCGCGTTCCGCCGCGTCTCCATCGAGATTGCCTCGCAATCGATCCCGCTCGCAGAGGAATTCACTCTGACCACAGCCGAGCTGTCCTATCTGCAGGATCGCAAGGTGGCGTATGAGAATCTCGCCAAACGCACCGGCCTCGAAGGCGTGAAATCTGTATGTCTCGCGCTGATGCAGTCGGAGCGCTACGGCACGCCGCTTGGCCAGAGCTTGCGCGTGATGGCGCAGGAGAATCGCGACATGCGCATGAACGAGGCGGAGAAGAAAGCTGCAGCCCTGCCGCCGAAGCTCACGGTACCGATGATCCTATTCTTCCTGCCGGTGCTATTCGTGGTCATTCTCGGGCCGACCGGCATCAAGGTCGCCGCGATGCAATGAACGATGAAGCGCTTACGAGCGCTTCGCGTCGTCCTGGCCGCTGAAACGCGCGCCGGCCTTGTTGCTCAGCATCTGCTTGAGATAGGCGACGTTGGCAGCAGCTTCATCTGGCGGCAGATCGGCACGAACGATCGTCTCAGCCTCGCTGAAGCGGCCCTGCAGGCCGACGACGAGTCCCAGATTTTGCCTGACGCGCGGATCCACAGTCCCGCGTCCCTGCTGTGCCCGGCGGAGCGTCGCTTCGGCCAGCGGCAGATCCTTCGACAGCATGTAGGACAGGCCGAGATTCGACAACACCGAGGGTTCTTCGGGCCGGATCTTCAACGCGTTGTCATAGTAGCGGCGTGCTTCGTCGTGTCGTCCCATCTGGTCGAGCGCAGCGCCCTGCGCCGACAGAATGCGCCAGTCGGGATTGGCCGGTGAATGCGCGGTACCGAGCACTTCGAAAGCGCGTTCGAAATTTCCGGCATCGGCGAGGGCACGGCCATAGCCGGCCATCAGCGCCTTGTTGCCGGGATTGTTGAGTGTCGCCTGTTCGAACACGGAGACAGCCTGCGCGCGTTGCCCGTTGGCGCGCAGCGCCTGGCCATAGCGCATCGCAGCGTCCGCATCGCGCGGATTGGCGCGGAACCGCTCGCCATAGACCCCAATGTCGCGCACAGGATCGACGGGCGGACTCGCCGGCGACGCTTCGGCGCGCGTGCCGATGGAACCGGTGATGTCGGACATGCCCGCGGTCTTGCAGCCGGCAAGGCCGGCGGCCAGAATTGCCGTCGTGGCAGCAGTCACGAGAAACCGCGCAACACAGAAGGGCTGACGCATGGCACTTTGACTCAAGAATGATCCGAATGATCGAACAGATTGGGTCAGCAATAGAGTGTTAACCCTAATGGCTGGTTAATCGGAACGTCCGCTATCATATCCCCGGTTACCACCTCTTGACGCGTTCGGCCGCATAATGGCCTCTTCTCAGCTGCGAGCCTCGCCATGCACTCTACCCTCGACTTATCCCCTATCACACCGGCGATCCCGATCACCTTCGTGACCAAGAGCACCTGGCCGGAGATCGCAGCGACGCTGCCCGCACCGGCAAGGGCGTTCGCCACGGCCAGTGGCTTTTCCAGCAAGCCTGGCGTGTGGCTGGCGCTCCCCGATAGCGAGGGCGCTATTGCGCAGGTGCTGTTCGGGCTCGAGGACAAGGATGCCAAGCATCACGACCTGTTCCGCGCCGGTGTGCTACCAAACGTTTTGCCTCCCGGCACCTATCGTTTTGCCAACGCCCCCCACGACACGCGTCTTGCCGTGCTCGCTTTCATGCTGGGCACCTATCGCTTCGGCCGCTATCGCGCGAATGAAGCGCCGAAGGTGAAACTGGTGCCGCCCGGCGGCATCGACATCGCCGAGGTCAGTCGCATCGCGGAAGCCGCCGCCCTGGCACGCGATCTGATCAATACGCCGTCCAACGACATGGGGCCAGCAGAACTAGCAAAGGTGGCAGAGGAGCTCGCCACACGATTCGGCGCCAGCTTCAACTGCATCACCGGCGATGATCTCGCCGCGCGAAATTTTCCACTGATTCATACCGTCGGCATGGCCTCGCCCCGCGCACCGCGTCTGATCGATTTTTCCTGGGGCAATCCGGCTCACCCGAAGGTGACGCTGGTTGGCAAGGGTGTCTGCTTCGACACCGGCGGGCTCGATCTCAAGCCGTCCTCCAGCATGTTGATCATGAAGAAGGACATGGGCGGCGCAGCCAATGTGCTCGCGCTCGCACTGATGATCATGGACGCCAAGCTCAAGGTACGCCTGCGCGTTCTGATTCCTGCGGTCGAAAATGCGGTCGCCGGCAATGCTTTCCGCCCGCTCGATATCTTTAAATCGCGCAAGGGACCGACAGTCGAGATCGGCAATACCGATGCCGAAGGGCGCCTCGTGCTCGCCGACGCGCTTGCACTGGCCGACGAGGAAGAGCCGGAGCTGCTTATCGATCTCGGCACCCTCACCGGCGCCGCGCGGGTTGCATTAGGCCCGGAACTGCCGCCATTCTACACAAATGACGAAGAGCTTGCTCTCGAGGTGGCGCGTGCTGCAAAAGAGCAGAACGATCCGTTGTGGCGATTGCCGCTTTGGGCCCCGTACGACGCGTGGCTCGATTCGAAGGTCGCCAATATCAACAACGCGCCATCCGGGGGCTTTGCCGGCTCAATCACCTGCGCGTTGTTTCTGCAGCGTTTCGTTGAATCCGCCAGGAGCTGGCTGCATGTGGACATCTATGGCTGGACGCCCTCGGCGAAGCCCGCACGCCCCGAAGGGGGCGAATGCCAGGCGGCCCGCGCAATCTATGCGCTGCTGATTCAGCGCTATGGATAAGCGCCTCACCCCTGCACGACCCGATGTTGCCGCCAAGTATCTTGAAGGCAAAGTTGAAGCCGCACGCTTCGTCACCGGCGAGGAATTCGAGATCACCGACGGCGCAACTGCGATGCGACGCGATCCTTTCGCTGGCGCAATGCTCGATACGCAGGCGCTGCGCGGCGAGCGCGTTACGATCTACGACCGCAACGACGAAGGCTGGGCCTGGGGCCAGCTCAATTCGGACGGCTATGTCGGCTGGATTTCAGACCTAGCACTTTATCCTCCGGGTCCGGCACCCACCCATAAGGTAACGGCCTTACGCACCTTCGCCTTTCCCGGTCCATCGATCAAAATCCCGCCGATGGACACGCTGCCGCTCGGCGCGCGACTTTCCATCGCGAGAATGACTGATGCCTTTGCCATCGCCAGCAACGGTCATCACATCCCGAAGCAGCATGTCGCCGAACTCGGCTTCATCGAACCGGATTTCGTCGCTGTTGCCGAACGCTTTGTCGGAACGCCATATCTTTGGGGCGGAAAAACCAGCCTCGGCATCGACTGCTCGGGTCTCGTGCAAATGGCGCTGACCGCCGCTGGCACCGGCTGTCCGCGCGACAGCGACATGCAGGAAAGCGGTCTCGGCCGTGCCTTATCCCCGGCTGAGAGCCAAACACTCAAGCGCGGCGATCTCATCTTTTGGCAAGGCCATGTCGCTATCGTTCGCGATGCCCATACCATCGTGCACGCCAACGCGCATCACATGATGACGGCGATCGAGGATACACGAGGTGCCATCGCACGGATCGCTGCAGCCGGTAGCTCGATTACGAGCATCAAACGGCTGGATTAGCCGCTTGCTCGAAATAATCCTGTAGGCGATCCCGGTGCAGCGCCAGCCATTGCAGGGCGCTGATCATCAAACCGTTGAAAACTTGCGCCTGCTCGAGGGCCGCGATGGCTGCATCGATCGTCACGATAAACGGGCGCGTATCTTCGTGTTCGTCGGCAAGGCCACCGCGCTGTGGCACTTTGCTGCTATCGATGAACCCCAGAAAGAACGTCACGAGTTCATCGGTGATCCCCGGTGTCGGCAATACGCTGTAGAGTTCGATCAGTCGGTCCGGCACGATGCCGATCTCCTCACGGCATTCCCGCGCGGCTGCCGCGACGGCCCTCTCGTCACCATCGATACGCCCCGCGACGATTTCGACCATCTCGCCATGCCCGGTGGCGAGATGCGCCGGCAGGCGGAACTGGCGCAGCAGCACGATTTCGCCACGACCGAGATCGACGGGCAGAACGGCGGCGACGCGACCGGCGCGCAGCACGTCACGTTGCTGACGCAAAGTCTCGTCATGGTCACGAATGATCGCAATGTCATAGCGCTCGTAAGGCAGATAGCCCTTCGCAATCGTGACCGATGGCGACACCGCGACATCCATGACGCGATCCGCAATACCATCCTTGTTATCGGTAGACATGGTGCTATTGCGCCACTGCACCGCCCGGCACCGCCTCGATGCGGAAGGCAGCGGCGAACAACGCGCGGGTATAGTCGGACTTCGGATTCTTGAACAGCTCGACAGCGGGGCCCTCTTCCACCACCCTGCCATGACGCATCACGATCAGATGGCTCGCCAGCGAGGCGACCACGCGGAGATCGTGGGAGATGAACATATAAGTGAGATCGCGCTTGCGCTGCAGCTCGCGCAAGAGATCGACCATCTGCGCCTGGAACAGCATATCGAGCGCACTGGTCGGCTCGTCGAGCACCACGAAGCTCGGCTCAAGCACCACGGCACGTGCGATCGAGATCCGCTGGCGCTGGCCGCCCGAGAACTCGTGCGGGTAGCGGAATCGCGTGGCCGGATCGAGACCGACATCCTGCAGCGCCTTGACGACGCGCGCTTCGCGCTCATCCTCGGAGAGCGCGCGCTGATGTACGCTGAGTCCCTCGGCAACGATGTCACCAACGGACATGCGTGGGCTGAGTGCGCCAAAAGGGTCCTGGAACACGATCTGCATGTCACGGCGGAAAGGGCGCATCTGCTTGAACTGCAGGCCCTGGATATCCTTGCCAAGAAACACGATCGGCCCCTGCGACGAGATCAGACGCAGCAATGCGAGTCCGAGCGTCGTCTTTCCCGAGCCCGATTCGCCGACGACGCCTAACGTCTCGCCCTGGCGAATTCTGACGCTGACACCATCGACGGCCTTCACATGTCCAATAGTCTTGCGCAGCAGCCCCCGCTTGATGGGAAACCAGACCTTGAGGTCATCGGTGGATATCACCACCGGCGCATCCGGCTGCGGCGGCGCAGGGTCGGGCTTCGGTTCGGCTGCGAGCAGCGCCTTGGTGTAGGGATGCTGCGGCGAGGTGAAGACCTGCTCCACAGGCCCCTGCTCGACGATCTCGCCGTTCTTCATCACGCAAACCCGCTCGGCGATACGCCGGACGATACCGAGATCGTGAGTGATGAACAGCAGGCTCATGCCGAGTCGCCGGCGAATGTCGGCGAGCAGCGCAAGAATCTGCGCTTGCACGGTGACGTCAAGCGCCGTGGTGGGCTCATCGGCGATCAACAGATCCGGTTCGTTGGCGAGTGCCATTGCGATCATCACGCGCTGGCGCTGGCCGCCCGAGAGCTGATGCGGATAGCTGCCGAGCCGCGTCTCCGGATCGGGAATCCCGACCTGTGTCAACAGTTCGAGGACGCGCGCGCGGGCTGCGGTGCCACGCATGCCGTTATGCAGCTGCAAAATCTCGCCGATCTGCGCACCGATGGTGTGCAGCGGGTTAAGCGAGGTCATCGGCTCCTGGAAGATGATCGAGATGTCATTGCCGCGGATGGCCCGGATGTCGGTCTCGGACATCCCGAGCAGATCGTGCCCCTTGAACCGGATCGCACCCGATGGATGCGAGGCCATCGGATAGGGCAGCAGCTTCAGCACCGACAGCGCGCTGACCGATTTACCCGAACCGGACTCGCCAACGAGCGCGACGCATTCACCGCGCTTGATGTCGAACGAGACCTTATTAACAGCAACCGATGTGTCGCCACCCTGATGGAAGGTAACCGAGAGATCACGCACGTCGAGCAAGGGCTGGTTGATGGCATCCATATCTCAGCCCTACCTGAACGTCTTACGCGGATCGAAAGCATCGCGCACCGCTTCGCCGATGAAGATCAGCAGCGACAGCATGATCGCCACCGCAAAGAAGCCGGTGAAACCGAGCCAGGGCGCCTGTACATTGGCCTTGCCCTGCGACAGCAGCTCCCCGAGCGACGGCGAGCCAGGCGGCAGACCGAAGCCGAGGAAATCGAGCGCCGTCAGCGTCATCACTGAAGACGACACGATGAAGGGCAGGAATGTCATGGTGGCGACCATGGCATTGGGCAGCAGGTGTCTCACCATGATACTGCGATTGGAGACGCCCAGCGCCCGTGCCGCAGTGACATACTCAAAATTACGCCCGCGCAGGAATTCGGCGCGAACCAGACCGACCAGCGAGACCCACGAGAAAAGCAGGAGAATACCGAGCAGCACGAAGAATCCAGGCACCAGCACCGCCGACAGGATCAACAGCAGATAGAGCGATGGAATCGAACTCCAGATCTCGATGAAGCGTTGGAAAGCGAGATCGACCCAGCCGCCGAAATAGCCCTGCACGCCACCGGCGGCGACGCCGATGATGGAGGACAGGATCGTCAGTGTGAGTCCGAACAGCACGGAGATGCGGAAGCCATAGATCAGGCGCGCAACGACATCGCGGCCCTGATCGTCAGTACCCAGCCAGTTGTATTCGAGATCGCGGCAGCCCTTGAGCCCCTTCTTCTCGACCACTGGCTTGCATTGCTCTTCGGTGAGCATCCAGGTCGGTTTCGACGGCGCCGGGGTCGGCAGGTCGAGATTATGGGTGTCATAGGAATAGCGGATTGGCGGCCAATATATGCTGCCGCCCTTCTCGGCGATCAGCTTCTGCAGGAATGGATCGCGATAATCCGCGGCGGTTTCGAAATCGCCACCAAAGGTGGTTTCTGAATAGGTGACGATTGAGGGGAAATACAGTTTGCCATCGAATTTGATCAGGAACGGTCGATCATTGGCGATCACTTCCGCAAATAGCGAAATGACGAACAGAAGCGAGAAGATCCAGAGCGACCAATAACCACGCCGGTTGGCTTTGAAATTTTGCCAGCGACGCCTGTTGAGCGGCGACAGGCCCAGCGAACGACGCGACGGTGGCACGGCCCCGCCGAGTGGCGTCTGCGTAGTGGTTTCGACAGGCATGGGAGCTGTGACGGTCATCAGACTTCCCGCACCTCGAAATCGATCCGCGGATCGACCCACATATAGGCCAGATCGGAGATCAGGCCGACGATCAATCCCAGCAGTGAGAAGATGAATAGCGTGCCGAACACCACGGGATAGTCGCGGTTGAGCACGCTCTCGAAGCCGAGCAAGCCGAGACCGTCGAGTGAAAAGATCGTCTCGATCAGCAAGGCACCGGAGAAGAATGCACCGATGAAGGCGCCTGGAAAGCCGGCGATGACGATCAGCATGGCGTTGCGGAAAACGTGACCATAGAGCACCTGCCGCTCGGTGCACCCCTTGGCTCGGGCGGTCATTACATACTGCTTGCGGATTTCATCAAGGAACGAGTTCTTGGTCAGCAATGTCGTGGTGGCGAAAGCGCTGAGCCCCATCGCAACCAGCGGCAGCGTAATGTGCCAGAAATAGTCAATGATCTTCCAGTACCACGGAAACTGGCTCCAGCCGTCCGAAGTCAGCCCGCGCAGCGGAAAGAGGCTCCAGAACGAACCGCCGGCGAACAGGATGATCAACAGAATCGCGAACAGAAAGCCTGGAATCGCAAAGCCGATAATGATCACAGCCGAGGTCCAGGTGTCGAATCTCGATCCGTCCGCAACAGCCTTGCGGATGCCGAGCGGTATCGAGATCAGATAACTGATCAGCATCATCCAGATGCCGAGCGACATCGAGACCGGCAGCTTTTCCTTGATCAGTTGCACTACCGATGTATCGCGAAAATAACTCTTGCCGAAATCGAAGCGCGCGTAATTCCAGACCATCAGCAGAAAACGTTCCGGCGCCGGCTTGTCGAATCCGAACTGCTTTTCAAGATTCTTGATGAAGGCAGGATCGAGCCCCTGCGCGCCGCGATACTTCGAATTCACGGCATCCGCACCCGCCCCGGGTTGGGCACGGCTGCCGAAATCGCCGCCCGATGAAGAACCGGATGCGCGCGACGCTCCTGTATCCGCGCCGCTCATCTGCGCAATGACACGCTCGACAGGACCGCCGGGCGCGAACTGCACCACGACGAAGGACACCAGCAGGATGCCCAGCAGCGTGGGAAACATCAGCAACACCCGGCGTGCGATATATGCGGTCATCTTATTTCGCCTGCTCGGTCGCCGTCTTGTCGGCTGCGGCCCACCAGAGATCGGGCGCAACCGTATCGAGATATTTCGGCAATTGCGCGGGATGACCGAACACATCCCAATAGGCCAGCCGATGTTTGTTCGAATACCATTGCGGCACCCAGTAGCGACCGGCACGAATGACGCGATCGAGCGCACGTGCAGCGAAAACGAGCTTGGCGCGGCTCTCCGCAGCAATCACCTGCTCGATCAGCGCATCGACCACGGGGTCGGCAATGCCTGACAGATTCTTCGACCCCTTGGTGGCGGCAGCCTGAGATGTGAAGAACGGACGGAGCGAATCTCCGGGTACGGTCGAAAAGCCGAAACGCTCGATCGTCATGTCAAAATCGAAATCGTTACGCCGGGCCTGCTCCTGCACGGGATCGACGAGACGTAGATTCGCTTCAATGCCGAGAGTGCCGAGATTCTTGATATACGGCATGTGATGCGCCTGGAAGTTCGGCTCGTCGAGCAAGAACTCAATCTTGAACGGTTCGCCTTGCGCGGTCATGCGCTTGCCGTTCTTCATCACGCAGCCAGCTTCGTTGAGCAACTGGATCGCCTTGCGCAGCAGCGTACGATCTTGCCCTGAACCGTCGGACACCGGCGGCATATAGGGGTGATCGAACACCTCGGCCGGCACCTTGCCGCGGAACGGTTCGAGCAGGGCCAGCTCTTCCGGCGAAGGAGCGCCCACCGCCATCAGATCGGAGTTCTGAAATGGCGAGACCGTGCGTTCGTAGGAACCATACATGACGGTTTTATTGGTCCACTCGAAATCGAACGCGTTGCCCAGCGCCTCGCGCACGCGCGAATCCTGAAACTTCGCCCGGCGTGTATTAATAAACCAACCCTGCGCACCGGATGGCCGGTCATCCGGAATAATCTCCTGCTTGACGCGCCCTTCCTTGATAGCCGGAAAGTCGTAACGCGTGCTCCAGATGCGCGAGGTGAATTCCTCACGGAACAGATAGTTGCGCCCCGTGAAGCCCTCGAAAGCGACATCGCGGTCACGATAGAAATCAAACCGGACAGTATCGAAATTATAGTGACCGCGGCACACTGGAAGATCCGCGCCCCACCAGTCCTTCACACGGTTGAATTCGATGAAGCGACCGACCTCAAAGCGCCCGACCTTGTAAGGCCCGCTACCGAGCGGCGTATCCAGTGTCGATTCGTCGAACTCCCGCTTCGCATAATAAGCCTTTGAGAAGATCGGCAGCCCAGCCACGAACAGCGGTACGTCACGGCCACGTCTTTCGGCAAATGTCACCACCAGCGTGGCATCGTCGGACGCTTCCGCCTTCACAACGTCGCGCATCTGCTGGGTGATGATGGGATGGCCTTTGGCCTTGAGCGTGGTCAGCGACCAGGCTGCGTCGTGGGCAGTGAGCTTGCTGCCATCATGGAAACGCGCTTCCGGACGCATGGTGAAACGATACACAAGACCATCCGCAGAAATCTGCACGGACTTCACCGCGAGACCATACATCGCATCGGGCTCATCGGCGGCGCGGACCATGAGCGTCGTGAATGTGAGCCCCATCCCCTGCGCACCGTCCCCCTTCAGCACATAGGCGTTCAGCGAATTGAAGGTCTGGAATGACTGATTGAAAGCCTTCACCGATGGGATGGTCGAAAACGTCCCGCCCTTCGGCGCCTTCACATTCGCATAGTCGAAATGCGGAAAGTCGGCGGGATATTTCAGATCGCCGAAAGCAGACATGCCATGCGCTTCGCTGCTGCCCTGCGCGAGCGCCGGGCTGAAGCGCGATGCTGCGATGGCGCCGAGGCCGAGACCGAGTACGTGCCGACGATTGAGCTGCGCCATGCGCGACAGCCTCCTCAAGAGCGCCCGCCGGTCTTCGCCGCCTTTTCCGCATCCCACCACCAGATCGAAGGAAAGCCGGACTGACCATATTTCGGCGGTTCGGGTGGCCGCCCAAAGCGATCCCAACGCGCGGTGCGAACCTTGTTGTAAGTGAACTGCGGAACGACGAAGTGATTCCAAAGCAGGACACGGTCCAGCGCCTTGGTCGCAGCCACGAGATCGGCGCGGTCCTTGGTAAAGATCACGCGTTCGATCAGCTTATCGACGGCCGGATCCTTGATGCCGACAACGTTGCGCGAACCGGGCACGTCTGCAGCCTTCGAGCCCCAGAAATCCCTCTGCTCGTTGCCTGGCGACAGCGATTCCGGCCACAAAGCCACAACGATATCGAAATCCCAGCTTCGCTGCCTGTTTTCATACTGAGTCGCATCGATGGTGCGCACGGTGACGCCGATGCCGAGCCGTTCCAGCGATGGCTTGAAAAACAGCGCGATGCGCTCAGAGCTCGGATCGTCTCCGAGCAACTCGATCTCGAACGGCGCACCGGTGCTGGCATTGACGAGCCTACGATCGCGAATCTCGTAGCCGGCAGCCTTCAACAACTGTGTCGCTTCGCGCAGATTTGCTCGCACATTCTCGGCGTTGCCGCCGACCGGATTGGTGTAAGGCTTGGTGAAAACCTCGGGGGGCACCTCGGCGCGCACCGCCTCCAGGATTTCGAGCTCCCTGCCCTCGGGCAGGCCGGAAGACGCCAGTTCGGTGCCTTCGAAATAACTCGCAATGCGCTTGTACTGGCCGAAGAAGATCTGCTTGTTCATCTCCTCAAAATCGAAGGCGTAGTTCAGCGCGCGGCGAACGCGCGCATCCTTGAACTTGTCGCGACGGATATTCATCGCAAAGGCCTGCATGACACCCGAGGAACGATTGGTGAATTCTTCGAGGATCACGCGCTTTTCGGTGGCGGCCGGGAAATCATAGGCGGTTGCCCAGTTCTTCGCGCTGTTCTCGGTGCGCCAGTCAACCTGATCGCCCTTGAACGCTTCGAGCGCGACCGTACCGTCACGGAAATACTCGTAGCGGATCTCATCGAAATTGTACTTGCCGACATTCACGGCCAGCTTTGCGCCCCAATAGTCCTTCACGCGCTCGACGACGACATTGCGTCCCGGCGCGAAGTCCTTGATACGATAGGCTGCGCTTCCAAGCGGCAATTCGAGCGTCGTGCTGCCGATATCGCGCTTCTGCCCGGAGGCGTTGGTGCCCTCCCACCAATGCTTCGGCAGCACCGTGAGCTGACCGACGATCTGCGGCAGTTCACGATTGCCGGGCCCGTCGAACGTGAATTTCACGTCGCGATCGCCGACCTTCTCGGCCTTCACCACATGGCTGTAGTAAGCGGAATATTGCGGCGAGTACTTTTTGAACGAGTCGAGCGAGAAGATCACGTCTTCAGGCGTGACGGGTTTGCCGTCGTGCCATTTCGCCTCGGCGCGCAAGCGATAGGTCACCCACGAATAATCCTCGGGATGACTGACGGCTTCGGCGAGCAGACCATATTCGGTCGAGACTTCGTCGAGCGAGGGTGTCGTCAGGGACTCGTAGATCAGGCCGACCGCGCCGGCAATGTTGCCCTTCACGCCAGCCACCGCGATGTTGAAATTATCGAAGGTGCCGAGTGCGATCTGACGCACGGTGCCGCCCTTCGGCGCGTCCGGGTTGACGTAGTCGAAACGCTTGAAGTTTGCCGGATACTTGATCTCCCCGAACAACGACAGTGCGTGCCGCCATTCCGCTCCACCCGCAGCGGGCTGCGCTCGCGCAACTCCGGTCACCGGGAGACTGCCGACCCCGCCAAGCACAGGCGTCAGGGCGGCGAAAGCGGAGGTCTTCAGAAGACGGCGTCGGGAGATTGTCAAAGTGCTGAATCCTGTGAACCGGGAGCAAGTAGAACGGTCATATGAGGCGAGGGTTCGACCGATTATGCCGGCTTTTCCGCAAGATACCACCCGTCGCGCCAGTTGCATCCTAAGCCTTTGCGGCCAAACGTCCCGCTTAAGCTTTGGTAATGCGGAAACGACGACGGCCGGGCTTTTGGCCCGGCCGTCGATCGAACATAAAATGTGACGAAAACGCGTTATGCGCGGCTATTTCGCCGCCGTCGGCAGCGGCACCGGCGTATCGGCCAGCGTCGCCAGATAGGCGATCAGGTCGGCCCGCTCGCTGTCCTTCTGGATACCGGCAAAGCCCATGGCGGTGCCGGGCACGGTGCCCTTCGGATTGGCGATGAACTTGTTCAGCTCCTCAAAGCTCCAGCTGCCGCCCTTGGCCTTCATGGCCGCAGAGAAGTTGAAGCCGTTACGGCCCTGGCCGATATGGTCGTTGATGACGCCATAGAGGTTCGGACCGACGCGGTTCGGACCGCCCTTTTCGAAGGTGTGGCAGGAAGCGCACTTCTTGGCAGCCGTCTGGCCCTTCTCCACCGAGGCGGTCTGCAACAGTTTCTCAATCGGCTCGGAGGGCGCAGCCGCTGCCTTGGCACCGCCGCCGGCAGCCTCTTCCTTCACGGCGATATCGTAGCCGGGCTTTTCCAAATGCTTCGGCGTGAAAACGGCCTGGGCGGCAAAATTCGTCGCCATCAGCACAAGGCAGGTGCCGAGAATGGCTCCCATGATCTTGTTAAGTTCGAAAGAGTCCATATTCGGTAAGCCCCACGCCCGTTTTAGGTCATTGGAAGGCCGCTCCCACGGCCTCGACGCGCCCATGAATCACGTCTACAGGCCCAGTCAGCCTGCCCAGTCGAGATAACGGTTTGCCCTGGTTCTGGCAACCCGTATAAACGCCGCGCCGCCGGGCTTGCCTTTGATCTGCATCATGGTTTTCCAGGCCCGACAGACGGAATTCGAGCCAATTTTGCCAAGCTTCAGTTACCAAACCGAACTGCCATGACCGATGCCCGCACCCTGGTGCTCATTCCCGCCCGGATGGCCGCGACGCGCCTGCCCGGCAAGCCCCTGCTCGACATCGCGGGCCTCCCCATGATCGTGCACGTCGCGCGCCGCGCCAGCGAGGCTGCCATCGGCCGCGTGGCCGTCGCCACGGATACACCGGAGATCGCTGCGACCGTGACGGCGCACGGCTTCGAAGCTGTCATGACCTCCCCGGACCACCCGTCGGGCTCGGACCGGATCTTCGAGGCGCTGGGGAAGCTCGATCCGGCAGGAACCGTACAGACCATCGTTAATGTGCAGGGCGATCTGCCCACCATTCCACCTGGCGACATTGCTGCGGCCGTGCGCGTGCTGGACGATCCCAAGGTCGATATCGCCACGCTGGCTGCCGAAATCCGGAAGGACGGGGAACACACCAATCCCAATGTGGTGAAGCTGATCGGCTCGCCCATCGGTCCGAGCCGGCTGCATGCGCTGTATTTCACCCGCGCCACCGCGCCTTATGGCGAGGGCCCGCGCTATCATCACATCGGGCTCTATGCCTATCGCCGCGCGGCGCTGAAAGGCTTCGTCAAGCTCGCGCCCTCGACCCTGGAGCGGCGCGAAAAGCTCGAACAATTGCGTGCCCTTGAGGCCGGCATGCGGATCGATGCGGCCATCGTGGACTCCGTCCCGCTCGGCGTCGATACCCCCGAAGACCTCGAAACCGCTCGCCAGCTGCTGGCAAACCACTGACCGGCTGATACAAGGTCCGCCATGACCATTTCCCAGAAACAGATCACGAAAGTCGCCTTCCAGGGCGAACCCGGCGCGAATTCCCACATCGCCCTCGTGGAGGCCTTTCCGCAGGCCGAACCGTTACCGTGTCCGACCTTCGAGGATGCGCTGGCCGCCATCGCCTCTGGCGAAGCCGATCTTGGCATGATCCCGATCGAGAATTCGATCGCCGGCCGTGTCGCCGACATCCATCATCTGCTGCCGGCATCCGGCCTGCATATCGTGGGCGAATGGTTTATCCCGATCCATCACCAGCTGATGGCGCCGCGCGGCGCCAAGATCGAGGACATAAAGACCATCGAAAGCCACGTCCATGCGCTCGGCCAGTGCCGACGACTGATCCGCAAGCTGGGCGTGAAATCCGTCGTCGCCGCCGATACGGCGGGCTCGGCCCGTATCGTCGCTGAACGCGGCGACAAGAGCTGCGCTTCGCTGGCCCCCCGTCTTGCCGCGGAAATCTACGGCCTCGATATCCTGGCCGAGGACGTCGAGGACGAGAGCCACAACACCACGCGCTTCGTGATCCTGTCGAAGGACTCGCAGTGGGCGGCGCAAGACTCGGGTCCGTCGCTGATCACTTCATTTGTGTTCCGGGTGCGCAACCTGCCCGCCGCGCTCTACAAGGCCCTCGGCGGATTCGCGACCAACGGTGTCAACATGACCAAGCTGGAAAGCTACATGGTCGATGGCGAGTTCTTCGCCACGCAGTTCTATGCGGATGTCGATGGTCATCCCGACGACCGCAACCTCGCTTACGCGCTCGAAGAGCTGAAGTTTTTCTCACGCGAATTCCGGATTGTGGGCGTCTATCCCGCGCATCCGTTCCGCGCGACCTTTGGCGAGCCAACGAGTTGAGGCGCGTAGCCCGGTTTGGCTATGCGCCATCCGGGCTGCGTTCCGCCTTCACGAGATTCCTCTCACATGATCTGCCAGGCTGTGCGTCGCTTCCTTGGGTGCGCCCGGCAGGAATAACTGCACCGGACGGATCTCATATACGGCCGTCGGATTCACCCGACGCAAATTGCGCGCGACTGCAATGGCATCTTCGCGCGTCGCACATTCGACGACATAAAAGCCAAGCAACTGTTCCTTGGTCTCGGCGAATGGCCCATCGATAACCACGCCCGCACCAGGCCCACGCAGCGTGAACGCCCCCTTGGTGCCGCCGAGCCGCGCCGCAGGACCCATCGTGCCGTCGCCCGTCAGCTTGTCGTGGATCTCGTGCAGATCGGCCATGACGGCCGTGTCCTGTTCGGCCGTCCAGGACACGACGACATTTTCGACGTGATAGGCCAGAATTGCATAGAGCATGAATTATCCTCTTTTTTGGTGGCGCCGCCTCAAGGACGATTACTGCCAGGGGATTCCGACATCATCCTATGAAAATGTCCGCTCAGGATGCAGCCTTCCCCAATTGAAACGCGTCGGACAGCAAGCTGTAAGACCGTTTCCGCGCTTCATGATCATACATGGCGGTCACCACCATCAGCTCATCCGCCTGACACTGCACGATCAACGGCTGCAGCTTTTCCCTTACCGTTGCCGGGCTTCCGACGAACAGCCGCGACCGGTTGCGTGCGATCTTCACCTTCTCGGCGTCGCTATACGGATAGGCGAGCGCCTCCTCGACACTCGGCAACGGCGCATATTCGCCGCGGTCACGACGCAGGCGATTGAGATCGGCGGACGACGCCAGCCGGTCGGCTTCCTCATCGGTCTCGGCGCAGATCACGGCCACCGCGAGAATCGCCTGCGGGGCCTGCAGCCAGGTCGAACTCTGGAAGCGGGCCCGGTAATGCACCATCGCATCGGCGGCATCGTGGGACGCAAAATGGTGGGCAAAGGCGAAGCCCATCCCGACCTGTGCGGCGAGATCGGAGCTGAAATCGCTGGAGCCGAGCAGCCAGATGGGCGGCAGCGACACGTCATTCGGCATGGCCACAACGTTGTTGTACGGATGCCCTTCCGGAAACCGCCGCGTCTCCCACAACAGCAACTCGCTAAGCCGTTCGAGAAAATCATCGCCTTCGCGGCCGGCCATCCGGTTACGCAGCGCATAAGCGGTCGCGCCATCGGTGCCTGGCGCGCGGCCGAGACCGAGATCGATGCGGCCGGGAAACAACGCCTCCAGCATCCTGAAGCGCTCAGCCACCATCAGCGGCGCGTGGTTCGGCAGCATCACGCCGCCGGAACCGACGCGAATCCGCGACGTCGCTGCCGCGATCTGGCCGATCATGATTTCCGGCGCGGGGCTAGCAACGGAAGCGAGATTGTGATGCTCGGCCAGCCAGTAGCGGACATAACCGAGTCCGTCCGCATGTTTGGCGAGGTCGATGCTGTTGCGCAGCGCCTGCGACGGCGGCGTGCCTGTGGTGACGACCGACAGGTCGAGAATGGACAATGGAATCATGCCGAGAGGCTAGTGCCTCCGGATGGGACAGCAAGCACAGCCAGTTCGGCTGAAGATCGCATCGGTCGGACCTGCTTATTGGGCCGAATTTGAACAATTTTCATTGTCTAGCACAAATGCCCACGGAAATTTTTCGAACACTTCGGCAGCGCTCTTATTATTTATCTTTTAAAATCAAATATATAATTATAATTCTACCGATCATCTCAGAGTTCAAGTCTGCCCACCAGACTGATATCGAAAGGGAATTGTCTGACTTAATACGATTAATTGGGCCAATTCCCACCAAATATCAAGCGTTGATGGGCTATTTTGTCGGGAGACCTTCGCTTATTTTGTGCAACGCAACCAAACAGCCCGACGCCCAACAACCGGTGCCGCCCGATGCGGCGGTGGAGTTCGAGATGACCGAGACGACCCCGGCCACCCCCAACCTTCCGAACATCTCCTTCGAGTTCTTCCCGCCGAAGACCGAGGAGATGGACCGTACCTTGTGGGAGACCATCGAACGGCTCGCCCCCCTCTCCCCGTCTTTCGTTTCGGTGACCTATGGCGCCGGCGGCTCGACCCGGGAGCGTACCCACGCCACCATTGTCCGCCTATTGAGGGAAACAAACCTAACGCCAGCCGCGCATCTGACCTGCGTGGGAGCGCCAAAAAGCGAAATCGACGATGTCGTGTCCCGCTATCACGAGGCCGGCGTTCGCCACATCGTGGCGCTGCGCGGCGATCCGACCACCGGCATCGGCACCCGATATGTGGCCCATCCGGATGGCTACAAGACGTCTGCCGATCTCGTCGCGAGCATCCGCAAGCGCTATCCCGATATCGACGTCACCGTTTCTGCCTATCCCGAGAAACATCCGGAGAGCGCGGACTTCGATGCTGATATCGATGTCCTGAAGGCCAAGGTCGATGCCGGCGCGACGCGCGCCATTACCCAGGTGTTCTTCGATAACGACCTGTATTTCCGCTATCTCGACAAGGTGCGCGCCCGCGGCATCGGGATTCCGGTGCTGCCCGGTATCATGCCGATGCACAATTTCAAGCAGGCGAAATCCTTCGTCACGCGCGCGGGCACCACCGTGCCGGATTGGCTGGCCGCAAAATTCGACGGCCTCGACGACGATGCCGAAACCCGCAAGCTGGTCGCTGCGACTGTCGTGGCCGGCCAGGTGCAGAAGCTCGCCAAGGCCGGCGTCAACGACTTCCACTTTTACACCATGAACCGCGCCGATCTGGTCTTCGCGATCAGTCATCTCCTCGGCTTCCGTCCGAATGGCGCGCGCAAGGCTGCTTAATCATGTCAGTGCCCGTTTCTTCCAAGCGAATCGAACTTTTCAAGGCCGCAAGCGAACGTATCCTCGTGCTCGACGGCGCCATGGGCACCGTGATCCAGGGTCTTCAGTTCGATGAAGCCGCGTTCCGCAGCGAGCGCTTCAAGAACTTTCATCGCGACGTCAAAGGCAACAATGACCTGCTGATCCTGACCCAGCCCGAGGCGATCGAAAACATTCACGCGGACTATCTGCGCGCCGGCGCTGACATCGTCGCCACCAACACCTTCTCCTCGACCTCCATCGCGCAGGCCGATTACGACATGGCCGATCTCGCCTATGAGATGAGCCGTGACGGCGCGCGCCTGGCCAAGAACGCCGCCATCAAGGTGACTGCCGAGGACGGCAAGCCGCGCTTCGTCGCCGGCGCCATCGGCCCGACCAACCGCACCGCTTCGATCTCACCTGATGTTGCCAATCCCGGCTATCGCGCCGTGACCTTCGACGATCTGCGCGTCGCCTATAGCGAGCAGATCAACGGCCTGCTCGACGGCGGCGCCGACCTCCTGCTGGTCGAAACCATCTTCGACACGCTGAATGCCAAGGCCGCGCTTTATGCCATTGCGGAAATCTGCGAGGCGCGCGGCATCGATGTGCCTGTGATGATCTCCGGCACCATCACCGACAAATCCGGCCGTCTGCTGTCGGGCCAGATGCCGGAAGCGTTCTGGAATTCGGTGAAGCATGCCAAACCCGCCACCATCGGCTTCAACTGCGCGCTTGGCGCGGAAGACCTGCGCGCACATATCGCCGATATCGGCCGTGTCGCCGACACGCTCGTCTGCGCCTATCCCAATGCCGGCCTGCCCAATGAATTCGGCCAGTATGACGAGACGCCGGAATATATGGCGAAGCTCGTCGGCGAGTTCGCATCCAGCGGCCTCGTCAATATCGTCGGCGGCTGCTGCGGCACCACGCCGGCACATATCGCCGCCATCGCCAAGGCGGTTGCGCCGCATAGGCCACGCGTAATCCCGACCATCGAGCCGCGCCTGCGCCTGTCCGGCCTCGAACCATTTGAATTGACCTCGACGATCCCGTTTGTGAACGTGGGCGAGCGCACCAATGTCACCGGTTCGGCGAAATTCCGCCGCCTGATCACCGAAGGCGATTATGCTTCGGCGCTGCAGGTGGCGCGCGATCAGGTCGAAAACGGCGCGCAGGTCATCGATATCAACATGGACGAGGGCCTGCTCGATTCAGAGAAGGCGATGATCGAGTTCCTCAATCTCGTCGCCTCCGAGCCCGACATCGCGCGCGTGCCGGTCATGGTGGACTCGTCGAAGTTCAATGTGATCGAGGCCGGCCTGAAATGCATCCAGGGCAAGGCGATCGTCAATTCAATCTCCATGAAGGAAGGCGTCGAGAAGTTCATTCACGAAGCGAAGATCGCGCAGCGCCATGGCGCCGCGGTCGTCGTCATGGCCTTCGACGAAGTCGGTCAGGCCGACACCTTCGAGCGCAAGATCGAGATCTGCAAGCGCGCCTATGACATTCTCGTCGGCGAGCTGAACTTCCCGCCGGAAGACATCATCTTCGACCCCAATATTTTCGCCATCGCGACGGGCCTCGAAGAGCACAACAATTACGGCGTCGATTTTATCGAGGCGACGCGCTGGATCCGGACGAACCTGCCGCATGCGCATATTTCCGGCGGCGTTTCCAACCTCTCCTTCTCGTTTCGCGGCAATGAGCCGGTGCGCGAGGCAATGCATTCGGTGTTCCTGTATCACGCCATCAAGGCGGGCATGGACATGGGCATCGTCAATGCCGGCCAGATGATCGTTTATGACGACATCGATCCCGAGCTGCGCCAGGTCTGCGAGGACACAATCCTCAACCGCGATCCCGGCGCCTCCGAACGCCTGCTCGAACTTGCCGAGAAATTCCGCGGCCAGACCAAGCAGGTCAAGGAGCAGGACCTCTCCTGGCGCGAATGGCCGGTGGAGAAGCGGCTGTCGCACGCGCTCGTTCACGGCATCACGCAGTATATCGACGAGGACACCGAAGCCGCGCGGCTCACTGTCGAGCGGCCGCTGCATGTCATCGAAGGCCCGCTGATGGATGGCATGAACATCGTTGGTGACCTGTTCGGCGACGGCAAGATGTTCCTGCCGCAGGTGGTGAAGTCCGCCCGCGTGATGAAACAGGCCGTCGCGTATCTGATGCCGTTCATGGAGCAAGAAAAGGCCGACAATCTCGCCAAGGGCGTCGGCAGCGAAGGCGGACGTTCGTCCGCCGGCAAGATCGTGCTCGCCACCGTGAAGGGCGACGTCCACGACATCGGCAAGAACATTGTCGGCATCGTGCTCCAGTGCAACAATTTCGAGGTCGTCGATCTCGGCGTCATGGTTCCGGCATCGAAGATCATCGAGACTGCCAAGGCCGAAGACGCCGACATTATCGGCCTCTCGGGCCTGATCACGCCGTCGCTGGACGAGATGACCTTCCTTGCGGGCGAGATGGAGCGGCAGGGCTTGAAAATGCCGCTGTTGATCGGCGGCGCGACAACGAGCCGCGTCCATACGGCTGTGAAGATCGACCCGAACTACAAGGCCGGCGCCGTCGTGCATGTGAACGACGCCAGCCGTGCAGTCGGTGTCGCCTCCTCACTGCTGTCGGCAGAAAAGGGCGAGGAATATGCGGCGGGCATTCGCGCGGATTATGCGAAGATTTCCGCCGCGCATTTCAAGGCGCAGCAGGACAAGAAGCGCCTGACCCTGGCGGCGGCGCGCGGCAATGCGCATGTGGCTGATTTCAGCAAAACCGTGCGCAAGCCGACCTTCCTGGGCATCAAGACTTTCAGCGATTACTCGCTGGAAGAACTCGCGGGCTATATCGACTGGACGCCATTCTTCCAGACCTGGGAACTGGCCGGACGTTTCCCGGGCATCCTGACCGACAGCGTCGTCGGCGAGGTCGCGACCTCGCTCTATAACGATGCGCAGAAGATGCTGAAGCAGATCGTGGACGAGAAGTGGTTCACCGCCAAGGCGACCGTCGGCTTCTGGCCCGCCAATGCCGTCGGCGACGATATTCGTCTTTATGCCGATGACAGCCGTAGCGCCGAGATCGCAACACTGCACACGCTGCGCCAGCAGCTCGAAAAGCGCGAAGGCCGCTCCAACGCCGCGTTGTCCGATTTCATCGCACCAAAGGAAACGGGCGTTGCCGACTATATCGGCGCCTTCGTCGTCACTGCGGGGATCGGCGAAGACATCATCGCCGATCGCTTCAAGAACGCCAATGACGACTATTCCTCGATCTTGTGCAAGGCGCTGGCCGACCGTCTCGCCGAAGCCTTTGCCGAGCGCATGCACGAACGCGTGCGCAAGGAGTTCTGGGCCTATGCGTCGGACGAGGACATCTCGACCGACGACCTGATCCTGGAGAAGTATCAGGGCATCCGTCCTGCCCCCGGCTATCCCGCACAGCCCGATCACACAGAGAAGGCAACGATCTTCAGGCTACTCGATGCGGAGAATACCGCAGGCGTGAAGCTGACAGAGAGCTATGCGATGTGGCCTGGCTCGTCGGTATCAGGCCTCTATTTCAGCCATCCCGAGAGCTATTATTTCGGCGTCGGCAAGATCGAGCGCGATCAGGTCGAGGATTACGCCGCGCGCAAGGGCATGGATATCGCCGCCGTCGAACGCTGGCTGGCGCCGATCCTGAACTACATTCCAGGCTCCGGCGCCCTCGCACGGGAAAAAGATGCCGCCGACAAGTTCGCAGCGCAAACGCCGGCCAATGACGAAACTTCCGCCGATCCCGCCACGCATCCGCCAGGCTGCAACTGCGCAGTGCACCTGATGTATCGCGGCAAGGCTGTCGGAGCGAAGTAAACGAAAGGGCGGATGAGCCCCCGGGTCGCGCGAAGCGCGCCCGATGATAAATTCCGCGTCATCCGCCCTTCTTCGCTACACGCACGCGGCCGGCGGATTACGCCTCCGGCTCATCCGCCCTACGGCACGTCACAGCCACTTCTTCCACTTGAAGAAGAAATACGGCACCACCGCTGCGAAGAACATCATCAGGATCGCCATCGGATAGCCGTGGTCCCAATTGAGCTCCGGCATGATCTTGAAATTCATGCCATAGACCGACGCGATCAGCGTCGGCGGCATCAGGACGACGGCCATCACTGAGAACAGCTTGATGATGTTGTTTTGTTCCAGATTGACCACACCGAGCATGGCGTCGAGCGTGAAAGTGATCTTGCTCGACAGGTAGGAGGCATGGTCGGTGAGCGAGACCACGTCGCGCTGCATGGTCTTGAGCTGGGCGCGCATGTCTTTCGACCATTTCACGCCGTCCGCCTCGGCGGTCACAAAGGTGACGAGACGGCCGATGGAGACCAGGCTTTCACGCACTTTCGAGGTCAGGTCGCCCTTGCGGCCGATGGCGATGAGGATCTCGGAATAGCGTTTCGCGTGACCGGTGCGCTGCGATTCATCCGGCTCGAAAATATCGTGGCTGACCTGATCGATATCGGCGCCGACCCGTTCCAGAATATCTGCGCAGCGGTCGATCACAGCATCAAGCAATTCGAGCAGCACCGTTTCACCATTGGCGTTGGCCGGGGCGTTGCGGCCCAGCTTCAGTTCCACCGAATTGAACGGTTTCGGCGCGTCATAGCGCACCGTAACCAGACGTTGACGGGTGAGGATGAAGGTGACGGCGGTGACACGCGGGTTCTCGCTGTCGGAACCGCACATCAAGCTGGCGGTCATGTAGCGGGCACCGTTCTCGATATAAAGACGGCTGGAGATTTCAATCTCCTGCATGTCCTCGCGGGTCGGTATTTCCACGCCGGCCAGCTTCTCCACTGCCTTGTCTTCGCCGGGCGATGGCTTCACCATGTCGATCCACACGGCATTGTCCGGCAAACTCGACAGATCGGTCGGCACGGATTTCCGAAGGGCGTGATCGACAGGGGTGAAGACAGCCAGCATGGCAACTCCGCGATGGTTGAAGATGCAAAAATCAAGGGAACCGCTGCGCGGGCGGCTCGGACCGAATCGGTGGGAGGGCAAAAATGCCCGAGACGGATGCCGCCCTCATGACAGCCTTCTTGCACCGCGCCAACCCCATAGATGCGTGAAAGTCACGAACCATCCGGCTGCCGGGGCACCCTAACATGTGATTTGCCAATCACAGCTTCGGGAGAAGCCGTGAAGATATGTAAAACCTTGCCCGACGCTGAGAAATTTCTGCGGCAAATATGACACAGGTCGCAACCGCATGCTGCAGCGCGTATCTGGCCGCTGGAATCACCGGAAAATTCAGCGATACTGGGCTTAACGGAATCGTGGCGTTTAGGGGCCTATTTTGAGGACGTAACATGCGTCCGGGCCTAGCAGCTGGAACAAGGTTATGTCTCTCAAGATTCGACTGGGTTTGATCGTCGCCGCCGGCATCATGCTGTCTGGCTGCATGCAAACCACCGCCATGTATCAGCCGGCACCGGAATCGACCCTGAAGCCGAATGACAAGGCCCAGCTCGCCAAGGCGAAATATGCCAAGGTGACCCCGCCGGAGCCATTCCGCCGCGCGATCGTCGATTTCCATCGCAAAGAGCTACCTGGCTCGATCGTGGTCGATTCCGACAATCACTATCTCTATTTCGTGCAGGACGGCGGCAAAGCGATCCGCTATGGCGTGACCGTGGGCGAAGAAGCTCTCGCGTTCTCGGGCGTGGCCCGCGTCGGCAACATGGCCGAATGGCCGAAATGGACCCCGACGGCCGACATCCACAAACGTATCGAGGGGCTGCCGGCCTCGGTGCCCGGCGGTGTGGACAACCCGCTCGGCGCGCGAGCGCTTTATCTCTATCAGGGCAACAAGGACACGCTATTCCGTATCCACGGCACCAATCAGCCGGAGTATATCGGCGCGTCGATCTCGTCCGGCTGCATCCGCATGACCAATGAGGACGTGATCGATCTCTACAGCCGTGTGAAGCCGGGTGCCCTGGTCGTCGTGCTGGAGCCGAAGGCCGGCGACTCGCCGTATAATTCGAAGCTGGCCCTGCAGGGTGGCGGCGGTACGCCCTACTAAGCTTCTTACATTCCGATCAGAAAAAGCGCCGGCGACCCCGGCGCTTTTTTCGTAATGGGCTAATGCAAATCGAGCGGAAAAGGCGCCTGCGCACGTTGCTTGCGCGGCTTTTTGGCTTTGGCCGTCGATTGCTGCCCGGGTTTGGCTTTCAGTTGTTCCGATTTTGCCTCTTCGGCCTGCTGCGCCTTCTCCAGCTCGGCCTGAGCTTCCGACTGCGCCGGCGCAGGCTGCGCGCCGGGCCGGTCTTCAGGCGCAGACTGCCTGCCTTCCGCGGTTTCCCGTTGCGGTGCCTCGGCCGGACGGGGAGCCGGCATCAAAGGCGCGATCAGCGGCCACGGATCCCAGACATCCCATTGGCAGATGCGATAGCCGCCGCGGCGTTCGGCAAGATCGAAATGGATGTGATCTTCATGAAAGCCGTCCGATCCTGGCCCAAGCACGGTAGGAAAGCGCGTGCAAAGTGACAGAAGCACCTTTTCGCGCAACACACGCGGCGTATTGCGTTCGGTCAGCGCGATGGTCTGGCCATTGGCGAGCTTCAGCCCGCGAACGTCCAGCGCATTCGCCCGGCCATGCTCGGACAGTTTGGCGCCCTGCACACGGTTCCGGCCACGGCAGCTGAAGGAGTCGAAATTATCGATTTCGAGCAGTTTCGTGTTGAGGCTGCCGGCCAGCGGCGCCATGTCCGTGCGCACCCAGTCGGCCACCGCCGCGGCCATACTGCAGCGCATGGTGGCGGCGGGCTTGAGCGGTACCCTCGTCTTGTCCAGCAGCACGATCGCTTCCAGACGAACCAAATCGGGACCGCCACAGGCGCCCGGGCCGTTGATATCCGGAATGCTCGGCGCGATTGCGATGTCCTCACCCAACGCCAGCCGGCAAGCCGACGGCGGCGGCGGTTTGGGAGATTTCTGCTCCGTCGACTTTTGATCGGCCGCCTCGTTCTCAGGCTGCGCAGGCGGGACACCGGATTGACCGGAGTCTTTCATGGAGCTTTCCGGCTCGATCTGCTGCATTTCGGCGGGACGTGGCTTCGGCAGCGGGACGCGGGTTGTCAGATAGGCCTGTGCCGGCATTGCCGAAATCATGAGCAGCACCAGCACCGCTCCAATTGTCGTTTGGTCGCAGCGGGATAGACCAAAAGTCGATTTTCGGGCCGCTTTCCCCGCGCTACACTTCATGGCAAGACCTTGTTCCCCAACGATAGGCAAACCCGTCGTGGGCGCTGCGGTTCCTTAGCGGAGGCGCGGGCAGAACAGCAATACGGAGGAGGAATCGAATGCGCGGCTTGATGCAAGACTGGCCCCTGTTGTGTCATCGGATCATCGATCACGCAGCGAAGAATCACGGCGAGCGCGAGGTCGTCACCCGCTCCGTGGAAGGGCCGATCCATCGCACCAATTATGCCGAGATCCGCAAGCGCTCGCTGAAAGTGGCGCAGCGGCTCGACAAGGAAGGCATCGTGCTCGGCGACCGCGTCGCCACCATTGCCTGGAACACCTGGCGACATCTCGAGGCCTGGTACGGCATCATGGGCATCGGCGCCATCTGCCACACGGTCAACCCACGCCTGTTCCCGGACCAGATCGCCTGGATCATCAACCATGCGCAGGACCGCATGGTGATGACCGACCTCACCTTCATCCCGATCCTGGAAAAGATCGCGGACCAGCTGCCGAGCGTCGAGCGCTACATCGTCTTCACCGACAAGGCACATATGCCGGCGACCACGCTGAAGAACGCGGTCGCTTATGAAGAGTGGATCAACGAGGTTGATGGGAACTTCCAGTGGAAGGAGTTCGACGAGAACACCGCTGCGGCCATGTGCTACACATCGGGCACCACCGGCGATCCGAAGGGCGTGTTGTATTCGCACCGTTCCAATGTGCTGCATTCGCTGATGGCCAACAACGGCGACTCGCTCGGCACCACCTCCAAGGACACGATGCTCCCCGTGGTGCCGCTGTTCCACGCCAACAGCTGGGGCATCGCCTTCTCCGCACCGTCCATGGGCACCAAGCTGGTGATGCCGGGGGCCAAGCTCGACGGTGCGTCAGTCTATGAACTGCTCAGCACCGAGAAGGTGACCTACACCGCAGGTGTGCCGACGGTATGGCTGATGCTGCTGCAATACATGCAGAAGGAAAAGCTGACACTGCCTGACCTCAAAGTGGTGGTATGCGGCGGTTCGGCGATGCCACGCGCCATGATCGAAACGTTTGCAAATATGGGCGTCGAGCCGCGCCATGCCTGGGGCATGACGGAAATGTCGCCACTCGGCACCGTTTGCGTCTTGCAGGGTCAGTTCAAGGAACTCGATGGCAGCGCCAAGTTCGACATCCTGCAAACCCAGGGCTTCTCGCCGTTCATGGTCGAGATGAAGCTGGTCGATGACAATGGCAATCTGGTCCCGAACGATGGCAAGACCTTCGGCCGTCTGCTGGTACGCGGCCCGGCTGTGGCGAAGGCCTACTATCGGGTCGACAAGAACATCCTCGACGACGAAGGCTATTTCGACACCGGCGACGTCGCGACGATCGATGAATACGGCTATATGCGGATCACTGATCGCTCGAAGGACGTCATCAAGTCTGGCGGCGAATGGATATCGTCGATCGATCTCGAGAATCTTGCAGTCGGACATCCTCAGGTGGCGGAAGCGGCCGTGATCGGCGTCTTCCATCCCAAATGGGACGAGCGCCCGTTGCTGATCGTCCAGCTGAAGCCGGACCAGCAGGCGAGTCGCGAAGACATCCTGAAATATATGGATGGCAAGATCGCAAAATGGTGGATGCCGGACGATGTGGTGTTCGTCGATGCGATCCCGCATACGGCCACCGGCAAGATCCTGAAAACCGCGCTGCGCGATCAGTTCAAGGAATACAGCCTGCCGACGGCGGCGGCTTAGTCTGATCTAATCTCTCCCCGCAAAGAGCGGGGAGAGATTAGAGAAATCAGCCGTTCAGCGCGGCCTTCACCAGGCCGCTCGCCCTACCGAAATCCATCTGGCCGGCATATTTCGCCTTCAGGGCCGCGATCACCTTACCCATGTCCTTCATTCCGGCAGCTCCGAGCTCGGAGATCTCGGCGGCAATCGCAGCCTGGGTCTCATCTTCCGACATCTGCTGCGGCAGATAGGCGGTGATAACCGCGATCTCCTCGCGCTCCTGCGCAGCGAGTTCGGCGCGGCCGCCCTTGTCATAAAGCTCCACCGATTCCTGGCGCTGCTTGATCATCTTCTGCAGCAAGCTGAGCAGATCGGCATCGCTGAGCGGCGGCTTGCCCTGGCCGCGAGCATCGATATCCGCGTTCTTGATGGTCGAATTGACCATACGCAGGGTGGAAAGTTTACGCTCGTCCTTGGCCTTCATGGCCTCCTTGACGGCGGCATTGATGTCATCGCGCAGCATATGCGTCTCCTTGTCGGCGCCGCTCAGCGGCGCCCGAATTGTGCCGGTGACGATCTAAGCGCTTTGCCGGGACGGCACAACATGCCGACCACGAGCCGGACGTCAGGGCACCGGGCGGCGACTGCTGGAGGAGAAATCTTCCGCCGCATCGCTGCGCAGATCACCCGGCGTGCCGCCCTTCGACCCACGCGGCAGCACCATCAGCGCAGCAATCGTGGTCGGAATGCCCGGCCTGCCCCACAACGTCGGCTGGACATCGAACTCGACACGAAGATTCCGACTGTCGATTTCCGAGACTTTCGCCAGCCAGTCCATACAAACCGGATCCGATGCGAAACAGGCCCCGACCCATCCCCGCCCAAGCGTTTCAGGCCGCGGCATGCCCCAAGTGTATTGAAAGCGGAATGGCCGGCTGTAGCGTGGATGGTCGGGACTATAGAAGGCGGTCGCAAAAGCCAGACCATCATCGCCACTCACCTGAGCCAGCGGAAGATCTGTCGCCTGATGCCAGCGCTTGGTCAGTTCGAGCGCAGCGAGACGGTAGTAAGTACGCTCATTGGGGCTAACCCCGTTACGCTGAATAGCGTGGATCGGCGCAGCGACGACGATGGCAATGATCGCGCTTCCCGCCACCCAGGCTGCGAGATTGACGACGAAGAAGCGCTCCAGCGTGAAGCTGGCTCCGCAGACGATGAGGATGACCGGCAGGAAAAGACCCTGTGCAGCCCAGATCGACGGCATATTGGTGCCGAGCGCCAGCGCCGTGATGGGTGGCAACACGATTGTGCCGACAAATACCCAGAACAATAAAACGAGCCCGGACGGCAGGGCATGAAGGTCCGAAAAGAACCGCCCGAGTCGACGCCCCGCCGAAAGCGTCCAGGCGATCGCTGGAACCGCAAGCGCCGCAGCGATACCAAGCAGGAACATGGTCGCCTCGCCAAGAGAATGGCGAAAGCCAAAACCACCCTGCTGCCGCAGTGGATATGTGAGAGTCTGGCCGTCATTCAGGGCCAGCCAGTGCAAATGCGGGCCAAGTACAACCAGCCCCACCAACGTCGAGAGCCACGGCGCCGCCGACTTGAAATAGGCGGCGCGCCGCGGATGCGCGAACGTCGCGAGCGCGAAACTGGCAATCAGGAATACCGAATAATATTTGCCGAGCATGGCCAAGGCTGCCAGTACGCCCGTGGCGATCGACCAGCCGATCCTACGGGTCTCGAACGAGCGCAGATGGCAGTACGTCGCGAGCGGCCAGATCGTCAGCAGCACACTGTTGGCATTGAAACGCTGGGCGTAGAATTGATACACCGGCGTCAGCATCAGCAGCATCAGCACGACGGCCCGTGCATCGCCGCGCACGAAGCGCCGCGTAATCAGATCGACTGCAAACAGCGCTGCTGCCGCATTGGTCATGGACAGCAGCTGGAACGACCAGTCGGTGAGCGGGAAAACCCGTGTCCATAGCCAGGCTACCCAGCCCATCAGCGGGGGATGCTTGGCATTCCCCCAAGCGAATTCCCGTCCAAGAGTCCAGGTTTCCAACGCGTCGGCATGCAGGTCGCCGCTCTGATAGGCGATGACGAGGAACAACCACCACGCCGCGGCAAAGCTGACTATCAGAAAAGGGATCGCCCAGCCTCTTTCGATGCCGTCGAGCCATGCCAAGAATGGGCGGCGCCAACGCGCCGGCGCCGCGGCCGAACGTGCGGCCATGGCGGCGAAATAATCGAACCGCACGGAAATATCCGGAAATATCCAGTGGAGGGGTGCTAACGGCTAATCGGGCGCTCAGCAAGCGACGTTCGACATATTTGGCTAATTCAACCTTTAATTAAGTTGATCCAACGTCTCACACCCCGCCGGGCCCGCCGTGAAGGAGCAGGCCGGGTTCCCGCGTGTGAATCCCGCCGATCCGGCTTTGACGCCGCTGGGCCGCGGGACTATGTAGTCCTCTCATGACCCCCACAGAAACATCCCCAGCCTGGCCGGACCACAAACCGACCGCGCTCCTCGTGCTCGCCGATGGTACCGTGCTGGAGGGCTTCGGCCTCGGCGCAGAAGGCCAGGCCGTCGGCGAAGTCTGCTTCAACACCGCCATGACCGGCTATGAAGAGATCCTCACCGATCCCTCCTATGCCGGTCAGCTCATCACCTTCACCTTCCCGCATATCGGCAATGTCGGCACCAACGACGAGGATATCGAGACGGTAAACATGGCGGCGACGCCCGGCGCGCGTGGCGTGATCCTGCGCTCGGCGATCACCGATCCGTCCAATTTCCGCGCCTCCCGGCATCTCGATGCCTGGCTCAAGGCTCGCGGTATTATCGGCATCTCCGGCATCGATACCCGTGCCCTTACTGCGCTGATCCGGACCCAGGGTATGCCGAATGCCGTCATCGCCCATGCCCGGGACGGAAAGTTCGACCTGCACGGGCTGAAGGAAGAAGCGCGCGAATGGCCCGGCCTCGAAGGCATGGACCTGGTACCCATGGTCACCTCCGGCCAGCGCTTCACCTGGGACGAGACGCCTTGGGAATGGAACAAGGGTTTTGGCCGCCAGGACAAACCAGAGTTTAATGTCGTCGCCATCGATTATGGCATCAAGCGCAATATCCTGCGCCTGCTCGCCGGCGAAGGATGTAAGGTGACGGTCGTTCCCGCCACCACCTCGGCTGACGAGATCCTGGCGATGAAGCCGGATGGCGTTTTCCTGTCCAATGGCCCGGGCGATCCTGCCGAAACCGGTAAATATGCCGTGCCGGTCATCAAGCAGGTGATCGACTCCGGACTGCCGACCTTCGGCATCTGCCTCGGTCACCAGATGCTCGGCCTTGCGGTCGGCGCCAGGACCAAAAAGATGCATCAGGGCCACCACGGTGCAAACCACCCCGTCAAGGACGAGACCACCGGCAAGGTCGAAATCACCTCGATGAATCATGGCTTCGCGGTAGATGAGACGACACTGCCCAAGGGCGCCAAACAGACCCACATCTCGCTGTTCGATGGCTCCAATTGCGGCATCGAACTCGAAGGCAAGCCGGTGTTCTCAGTGCAGTACCACCCGGAAGCATCGCCCGGCCCTCGAGATTCGCACTATTTGTTCAAGCGGTTCGCGGATCTGATGCGGGCGCAGAAGGCGTCGTAAGACGCCGAACCTTCCGCGGTCATTGCGAGCGCAGCGAGGCAATCCAGCTTTGCTGCGCTTTTTGTTTCTGCGCTTCTGTATCGCAGCGCCCCTCCCACGATAGATACAGATCGACGAAAAGCCGTTGGCGAAGGTGTCGCGTTTTTTGTATGATACCCATCATCGTAAACCAGGGAACGCCATGATCGACCAGCCCTCCTCCTTCGGCGTCGTCTCCCCTGCCGTGCTCGCCTCGATGTCCGGCCTCGATTTCGTGCGAAAAATGTTCGCAGGCGACCTGCCGCAGCCGCCGATCATGGAGAACGTCGGGCCGTTCGACTCGAGCGCCGAACATGGCCGTGTGGTGTTTCACAGCGTTCCCGGCATTCGGCACTACAATCCGATCGGCTCGGTGCATGGTGGCTACGCTGCGATCCTGCTGGACTCCGCGATGGGCCTTGCGGTGCATTCGACGCTGCCGCCCGGCTCCGGCTATACCACGCTGGAATTCAAGATCAGCTTCATCCGCGGCATGAGTGAAACCACAGGCACCATCCGCACCGAAGGCAAAGTGCTTAATGTCGGCCGCCGCGCCGGCACGGCGGAAGCAAGGATCACGGATAACAAAGGACGTCTGCTCGCGCACGCGACGACAACCTGTCTGGTGTTCGAGCTTCCAAAGAGCTGACAATAAGAAGCCCCCTCCTTCCGGAGAGGGCTATCGGTAGCGTTTTGATCGACGACAATTATCTCTCGTTGGCGCCTTCCTGGCGGCTGGCCTCGAACAAGAACCAGGTGCGGCGCTCGGTGTCGTCGATGTAGTTTTCCAGAAGACTGGCGCTGGCGACGTCGTTGGCGTCGTCGCAGACCTTATGCGCCTTGCGCAACGCGGCGGCCATCTTCTTGTTGTCTTCCATCAGCTCGTGCAGCATCTCGATGGGCGGCACGTAGTCTTCGTTGTTATCCTTGATGGTCTGCACCTTGGCGATCTCGCCGATCGAGTGCAGCGTGCGACCGCCGATCTTGCGCACGCGCTCTGCGAGCGGATCGGTGGTCGCGAAGATCTGGTCCGCGTGATCGTCGAGCAGCAGATGGTAGTCACGGAAATGGCGGCCCGAAATGTGCCAATGGAAATTCTTCGTCTTCAGATAAAGCGCGAAGGCGTCGGCCAGGAGACCATTGAGCGCTTTTGTGACTTTCTCCACGCCATCCGCGGCAAGGTCTGTCGGGGTGTTGAGATCGGCGGCGATTTTCGATTTGGTGCTCACGTGCGATACCTTCCTATGAACGCGGTCACTGTGGCCAGGCGGGATTGATCGCGCGGAACTGTCTGCGACCAACGGTCCGCCGTGTTGAATGCCCGTGTCTTCGATGACTCCAAAACGTCGAAGTGGCTTGTCGGGTAAAAGGCGTTTCCAAGTTGCCTGGAACGCTTTAGACGGTTTCAACGCAGGACAAGTGTAAGGGTTCCCCTGGAGGGAACAAGGACAAGGCGCGCCGCTGCATGGAAGATTGGATCGATTATTACGATTCCACCCACACGATTTACGCCAGCAAACACCACCGTGACGTCCATTTCGAACTGATCGCCCGCGACATCGCCGGTTACATCCTGTCCAAGGACGCCACCGTCCTCGACTATGCCTGCGGGGAAGCATTGTCGGCCGGCAAGATCGCCGAATCCTGCGCAGAACTCATCCTGGCCGAACCGGCACCGAAGGTGCGTAGCCGGGTGGCAGCGCGCTTTGCGACCAATCCGAAGATCATCGTGCATTCGCTCGACGAGCTCCGCGATCTGCCCGCCGGCTCGATCGATCTCGCCGTCATGAATTCGGTCGCCCAGTATATGACCCAGCACCAGCTGGAAGAGGCCCTCACCATGGTGAAGCGCTTGCTCAAGGCGGACGGCCAACTTGTGGTCGGCGATGTCTTGCCGCCGGAGCTAGGGATGATGACCGACGTACTGGCGCTGCTGCGGCTCGCCACCAAACACGGCTTCCTCTGGGACGCGCTCCTCAGTCTGGTCAAAACCGCCCTGTCCGACTACCGTCAGTTAAGGGCAACGCTCGGTCTGCAGCACTACAGCGCGGCGGACATGATTGCCAAACTTGAGGCAGCAGGATACCGAGCGACGCGCGCCAAGATCAATATCGGCCACAATCAGGCCCGGATGACGTTTGTCGCGCATCGGATCGGTTGATTAGGATCTGAAACGTTAAGGTTAAGAAAACCTTTGTAAAACTGCTGGTAGATCAGCCGTCTGTGATCGATCACAGTGAGAGTGGCCCGGTGGCGGAAATGTCTACGCGGGGGCGAGTGCATCGCTTCATATCCTGGTTCAAGTCCAGGCTGGGCCTCCATCTCTTCGCCGCCTCCGGCGGCTTCGGCTCGGCGAGCTATCATCGGCCCGGGCTTCTCCACAGGCGGGCTCGCCACGCCGTATCGTGGAGCGCGAAGGCGGGTTCAAAAGCCTTCCCTGCCCCGTTATAGTGGTCTAAAGACAGCCGCGCGCGAAGACTGACCAGCTCCTTAAGGGATCAAGGCCCAGTCAGGCGCCCGGGCCGAGGGACGCGCGACTGCGCGCCCTTTTTTTGTGCCGATTTGTCACCACCGCGAGACGTAATGCCAAAACGTACCGACATATCCACCATCCTGATCATCGGCGCCGGTCCCATTGTGATCGGCCAAGCCTGCGAGTTCGATTACTCCGGCACGCAAGCTGTCAAGGCTTTGAAGGAAGAGGGCTATCGCGTCGTTCTCGTGAATTCCAATCCGGCTACGATCATGACCGATCCGGATCTCGCGGACGCGACTTATATCGAGCCAATCACGCCCGAGATTGTCGCCAAGATCATCGAGAAGGAGCGCCATGTCATTCCGGGCGGCTTCGCGCTGTTGCCGACCATGGGCGGCCAGACGGCGCTAAACTGCGCCCTCTCGCTGCGCAAGCAGGGCACACTGGATAAATTTGACGTCGAGATGATCGGCGCCACTGCGGAAGCCATCGACAAGGCGGAAGACCGCCAGCTGTTCCGCGAGGCCATGACCAAGATCGGACTGGAGACACCGAAGTCCCGCCTGGCCAATGCGTCGGACCTCAAGAAGCAGTATCGCGACCAGTATCTTGCCGAAAAGGCAAAGCTCTCCGGCGAAGCCCTTGCCGAGCATGAGCGCCAGTGGGATCTCCACGAAGCTGACCGCCGCAAGCGCTATCAGGAGCATGCCCTCGGTCAGGCGTTGATGGCACTGTCCGAGATCGGCCTGCCGGCGATTATCCGCCCGTCCTTCACCATGGGCGGCACCGGCGGCGGTATTGCCTATAACCGTGAAGAGTTTTTGGACATCATCGAGCGCGGTCTCGATGCGTCTCCGACCAACGAAGTGCTGATCGAAGAGTCTGTGCTCGGCTGGAAAGAGTACGAGATGGAAGTCGTCCGCGATAAAAAGGACAACTGCATCATCATCTGCTCGATCGAGAACCTCGATCCGATGGGCGTCCATACCGGCGACTCCATTACCGTCGCACCGGCGCTGACGCTGACCGACAAGGAATATCAGATCATGCGCGACGCCTCGCTGGCGGTGCTGCGCGAGATCGGCGTCGAGACCGGCGGCTCCAACGTGCAGTTCGGCGTCAATCCTGCCGACGGCCGCATTGTCGTGATCGAAATGAATCCGCGCGTATCGCGCTCGTCGGCACTGGCCTCGAAGGCCACCGGCTTCCCGATCGCCAAGGTCGCAGCGAAACTCGCAATCGGCTACACCCTTGATGAAATCGCCAACGACATCACCGGCGGCGCAACCCCGGCTTCGTTCGAGCCGACCATCGACTATGTCGTCACTAAGATTCCGCGTTTCGCCTTCGAAAAGTTCCCGGGCGCCTCGCGTACGCTGACCACCTCGATGAAGTCGGTTGGCGAAGTGATGGCCATCGGCCGTACCTTCCAGGAATCCCTGCAAAAGGCGCTGCGCGGTCTCGAGACCGGCCTTACCGGCCTCGACGAGATCGAGATCGAGGATCTTGGCCGGGGCGACGACAAGAACGCCATCCGCGCCGCCCTGGGCACGCCAACGCCGGATCGCATTCTGCAGGTCGGTCAAGCCATGCGCCTCGGCTGGACCGATGAAGAAATCTTCAACTCCTGCAAGATCGATCCGTGGTTCCTCGCTCAGATGCGTGGCATCGTGGAAGCGGAAGCCAAGGTGAAGGCTCACGGCCTGCCAACCCACGCCTTCGGCATGCGTTCGCTGAAGGCCATGGGCTTCTCCGATGCCCGCCTCGCGGTGCTCGCCGGCAAGACCGACGCGGAAGTGAAGGCGCTGCGCCGCTCACTCAATGTGCGTCCGGTGTTCAAGCGCATCGACACCTGCGCCGCGGAATTCGCCTCGCCGACCGCTTACATGTACTCGACCTATGAGTCGTCTTTCGCCGGCAATTTCGCCGATGAGAGCCAGCCGTCGGATCGTAACAAGGTCATCATCCTTGGCGGCGGTCCGAACCGGATCGGCCAGGGCATCGAGTTCGATTATTGTTGCTGCCATGCCTGTTTCGCGCTGGCGGATGCCGGCTATGAGACGATCATGGTCAACTGCAATCCGGAGACCGTGTCGACCGACTACGACACCGCGGATCGCCTCTATTTCGAACCGCTGACCGCCGAAGACGTGCTCGAAATCATCGATACCGAGCGGCAAAATGGCAAACTGCATGGCGTGATCGTGCAGTTCGGCGGCCAGACTCCGCTGAAGCTCGCGCGCGCGCTGGAAGCCGCCGATGTACCGATCCTCGGCACCTCGCCGGAGGCCATCGACCTCGCCGAAGACCGCGACCGATTCAAGCGCATCCTCGATAAGCTGAAACTCAAACAGCCGAAGAATGGCATCGCCTATTCGGTCGAGCAGGCACGTCTCGTCGCTGCCGATCTCGGCCTGCCGCTCGTTGTGCGCCCCTCTTACGTTCTCGGCGGCCGCGCGATGCAGATCATCCGCGAGGAAAGCCAGCTCGGCGACTATCTGCTCGGTACCCTCCCCGAGCTGGTGCCCGCCGACGTCAAGGCGCGCTATCCGAACGACAAGACCGGTCAGATCAACACAGTGCTCGGCACCAATCCGCTGCTTTTCGACCGCTATCTCTCCGACGCCATCGAAGTTGACGTGGACTGCCTCTCGGACGGCAAGGACACATTCGTCGTCGGCATCATGGAGCATATCGAAGAGGCCGGCATTCACTCCGGCGACTCCGCCTGCTCGCTGCCGCCGCATTCGCTCGATGAAGCAATGATCGCAGAGCTCGAACGTCAGACCCGCGAACTCGCGCTGGGTCTGGACGTGATCGGTCTGATGAACGTGCAATTCGCGGTCAAAGACGGCGACATCTATGTGCTCGAAGTCAATCCACGTGCCTCTCGCACTGTGCCCTTCGTCGCCAAGGTGATGGGCATGCCCGTCGCCAAGATCGCCGCACGCATCATGGCCGGCGAGAAGCTCGCCGACTTCAAATTGACGAAGCGCAAGCTACAGCATGTCGGGGTGAAGGAATCGGTCTTCCCGTTCGCGCGCTTCCCCGGCGTCGACACGGTGCTCGGTCCGGAGATGCGCTCCACCGGCGAAGTGATGGGCATCGACTCATCGTTCGAGATCGCTTTCGCCAAGAGCCAGCTCGGCGGCGGCACCCGCGTGCCGCGCAAGGGCACGGTGTTCGTCTCCGTGCGTGAGGACGACAAGACGCGCATTCTCGATGCGGTGAAGCTGCTCGCATCGAGCGGTTTCAAGGTCGTCGCCACGTCAGGCACCCAGCGCTTTCTGGTCGACAACGGCGTTGCCGCCGAAAAGATCAACAAGGTGCTGGAGGGTCGCCCGCATATCGTGGATGCCATCACCAATGGCGAGATACAGTTGGTGCTCAACACCACCGACGGTCCGCAGGCGCTGGCCGACAGCCGCTCGCTGCGGCGGGCTGCCCTCTTGCATAAAGTACCATATTACACCACACTTTCAGGGGCCGTGGCGGCTGCCCAGGGGGTCCGTGCCAATATGGGCGGCGACCTTGAGGTCCGCACATTGCAGAGTTACTTTTCCGAAGCCTGACCTCGAACCGGCGCGGCAATCCGGATTGAGGTCGGTCAGGAACAGGTCATGACGGGAACCAGCCGGTCATGAGCCGGTTCTGTTTTGGCGCCTGAATCCTGCATCTGCGCCGGCTGCAACGACAGCCCCGCATATCCCCTGCAGGCCGATTTCACGGACTGAAGAGTTTCGCCGCACGCGCAAGCGTGCGGCATGACGTTAAAGGACGAAGAGAATGGTTGAGAAGGTCCCGATGACCGCTAACGGTTTCGCTGCCCTCGAAGTCGAGCTGAAGGAGCGCCAGACGGTGCACCGTCCGCGCATCATCGAGCAGATCGCCGAAGCGCGCTCTCATGGCGACCTCTCCGAAAACGCCGAATATCACGCGGCGAAGGAAGAGCAGTCGCATAACGAAGGCCGCATCAGCGAGATCGAAGACAAGCTCGCACGCGCCGACATCATCGACATCAGCAAGCTCAGCGGCGACACCATCAAGTTCGGCGCTACCGTCACACTGATCGATGAGGACACCGAGAAGAAGACGGTGTGGCAGATCGTCGGCGAGCCGGAAGCCGATGCCAAGAATGGACGCATCTCGATCACGTCGCCTCTGGCGCGCGCACTGATCGGCAAGAGCAAGGGCACCTCCGTCGAGGTAATCGCCCCAGGCGGATCGAAGGCCTATGAGATTGCCAAGGTGGAGTGGCGCTAACCCAGCCCGTCCGCAACTTGCAGGACATCAAAATTCAGGCCGCGCTTACAGCGCGGCTTTTTTGTTGCCACCGCGCACGTTTGGCGCCGGCGCCAATTGCGCAATCCCGGTGCCGTAACAACGGCCACAACGCACATCCAGAAGATGCAGTTCGGCCGCGAAACACCAGCCGGCAGGGAGCCTCACCGGATAGGCACAGGCTGCAATCATCGGGCTTCACGATGCCAGCAAGGTTGGAAAATTCTTAAGATCACGGCGGTTTTCACACGAGAGTGACCAGTACTTTGTCTGGAGGCGATGCTAGAACTGATCCGTCATTCACAGGGGGACATATGACATGGACCAAGCCTTCGCTAAATTTCAGCCACTCGCATTGAGCCTGTTGCGCTTCATCACCGGCCTCGTGCTGCTGCAATATGGCATCGCCAAGATCTTCAAATTTCCGGTCGTACCTTACTTCGCCAACATCCCGCCATTGATCACGGTGGCCGGTGCGATCGAACTCATCGGCGGCGCATTGCTGCTGCTCGGCCTGTTCACACGCCCGGTCGCCTTCATTCTCTCGGGCCAGATGGCTTGCGCCTACTTCATCGGCCATATGTTCAAGGGCGCTGATCCGGTGTTCCTGCCGCTGCTGAATGGCGGCACGCTGGCTATCGCGCTGTGCTTCACCTGCCTCTATATCGCGACCGCCGGCGGCGGTCCGATCAGCGCCGATGCGGCGATCAAGAAGAGCTGAGGATAATCTTGTAGGGCGGATTAGCCGAAGGCGTAATCCGCCGGCCGAGCCCGTGTGGCGAAGGTCGGCGGATTACGCTTCGCTCATCCGCCCTACGGCTCCGAGCTACTCCGCGTCCTTCAATTCCAACGGCACGGCTGCAGCATATTTCGAATTGTGCAGCACCAGCGATGTCCTGACATTGCGCACATGAGGCGCTGCCGTCAGCTGGCTGACAAAGACCTGAAACGTCGCCATGTCGGGCGCCACGCATTTCAGGATGAAATCGATCTCGCCGGACAGCATCCAGCATTCGCGCACCAGCGGCTCCTTGCGGACGAAATCCTCAAACGCCTTGAGATCGGCATCGGCTTGGCTGGAGAGATGCACCGAGGCGAATACCGTGACATCGAAGCCCAGCTTCCGCGGATCGAGCAACCCCCGATAGCCCTGGATATAGCCGGCCTCCTCGAGCGCGCGGACCCGCCGCAAGCAGGGCGGCGGCGAGATGCCGACCCTTTTCGCCAGTTCCACATTGGTGATTCGGCCGTCGGCCTGAATCTCGGCGAGGATTTTGAGATCGATCTCGTCTAGGCTTTTCGACACGCCGGGTCCCGCTGGTATTCGGAGCAATCAGTCGCGACTTGTTTAGCGCAGACGCCACAACTGGCGCAATTTTATTGCGCGTGCATTGCAGAAATTAAGCCTTCGCGGGGGAAAAATAGACGCCGCGAATTGCAATTCTTGCATAGCTCACCAGATATTCTAGAATTCCTTTCAACGACTTCGCGCCGCTGCGATCGGATCGCCGGCACATTTCGCACCAAGCGCTGACTTTATTGCCCTGCGGAAGGGGACTCGACCATGGCTGCCGCCATTCATGCCAAAGTCGTCATCATCGGCTCCGGTCCCGCCGGCTACACGGCTGCTATTTACGCTGCGCGCGCCATGCTCGAGCCGATCCTGATCCAGGGTATCCAACCCGGCGGCCAGCTCACCATCACAACCGATGTCGAGAACTACCCGGGCTTTGCGGATGTGGTTCAGGGTCCGTGGCTCATGGAGCAGATGGAGAAGCAGGCGCACCATGTCGGCACCAAGATTGTCACTGATCTCGTCACTCACCTGGATCTCTCGCAACGCCCGTTTCGCCTGACCTGCGATTCCGGCGACAGCTATATCGCTGAGACCGTGATCCTCGCCACCGGCGCTCAGGCGCGCTGGCTCGGCCTTCCCTCGGAAGACGCCTTCCAGGGCGGGGGTGTCTCGGCCTGCGCGACCTGTGACGGCTTCTTTTATCGTGGCAAGGAAGTGGTCGTGGTGGGCGGCGGCAACACCGCCGTGGAAGAAGCGCTGTTCCTGACCAATTTCGCCTCGCAAGTCACCATCGTGCATCGCCGTGACCATTTCCGTGCTGAGCGCATCCTGCAGGAGCGCCTGTTCAAGCATCCTAAGATCAAGGTGGTGTGGGACAGTGCGATCGACGAGATCTGCGGCACCCAGGGTCCGGCCAAGGTGACGCATGTACGTCTGAAGAACGTCAAGACCGGCGTCACCACGGAACTACCTGCCGACGGCGTTTTCATCGCCATCGGCCATGCACCGGCGACCGAGCTGGTGAAGGGTCAACTCAAGCTGAAGCCCTCCGGCTATGTCGAGGTCGCCGCCAATTCCACCGCGACCTCGGTGCCTGGCGTGTTCGCTGCCGGCGATGTCGCCGACGAAACCTATCGCCAAGCCGTCACTGCGGCCGGCATGGGCTGCATGGCGGCGCTGGAAGCCGAGCGTTTCCTCGCTGCACATGCCCACGACCGCGCAGCAGCCGAGTAATTCACAACTGTGCCACGAACCCGCAACGGATCTACGGATATGGATTGGGATAAGCTGAAGGTGTTTCACGCGGCGGCGGAAGCGGGAAGCTTCACGCATGCAGGGGAGCAGCTTGGGCTGTCTCAGTCGGCGGTATCGCGCCAAGTCTCCGCGCTGGAGCAGGAACTAGCGGTCTCGCTGTTCCACCGCCATGCGCGCGGCCTGATCCTGACCGAGCAGGGCGACCTGCTGTTCCGCACCGCCCATGACGTGTTCATGCAGTTGCAGGCGGCCCGCGCCAAGCTCACCGACAGCCGCGAGCGCCCCAGCGGCGACCTCAAGGTCACCACGACCCCAGGGGTCGGCATCAACTGGTTGATTCCTCGTCTGGGCGAATTCACCGCGCTCTATCCTGAAATCCGCATCTCGCTGATCGTCACCGACGAGGAACTCGATCTCTCCATGCGCGAGGCCGATGTCGCGATCCGCACCCGCAAGCCGACCCAGCCCGACCTTATCCAGCGCAAGCTGTTCGCTATGGGGTTCCACGCTTATTGTTCGCCGGAATACATCAAGCATTTCGGTACACCGCGTACCCTCGATGAACTGGATGGACATCGCATCATCATGCTGAGCGATGCGCAGGTGTCTCCGCACCTGCAGAACCGAAGCTGGCTGATCGATGCCGGTCGCAACGGTAACGGGCCGCGCGAGGCCTATTTCAAGGTGAACAATATCCTGGGCCTGATGCGCGCCTGCCAGCAGGGTCTCGGCATCGCAGCGTTGCCGGACTATTTGGTCGAAGAGAACGACCGCTTGGTTCAACTCTTCAGCGAGTCGGATTCGATTCAACTCGACACGTATTTTGTCTATCCGGAAGAGTTGAAAACCGTGGCGCGCGTGCAGGTATTCCGCGACTTCATCGTCAGCAAGGCACAGCGCTGGCCGTCGTAACCCGCTAAATATAGCGCCCGCTTTTTATCAGGGCAGGCATGCCCACGCTGCTGGCATGTCTGACATGACAAGTCATGCGTTGCTGTAGGACGGCTGTGGAGATCATACTCATCAAACGCTGAGGCTCGTGCCGCGCATTTGTCCCCCTCCTCCAGTGGTGCGGGTCTCAGTTATCCCTCTTGGAAGGTGATTGTGTCGGCCTCTCGAAGGCCAATACCTCGAAGCCGGGCTCGAAAGAGACCGGCTTTTTTTTGCTCCGGGCCGATCGATGGCAGGACGGCGTTGAACTTAACGCTACGTCCTGCCTTCATTGCGATCAATCCAGCCTGATCTTCGCCAGTCGCAGCGCGTTCCCGATCACGCTGACCGACGATAGCGCCATTGCAGCGGCGGCGACCATTGGCGACAACAGGAGGCCGAAAACCGGATACAGCAGACCCGCTGCAACCGGCACACCCGCCACATTGTAGATGAAGGCAAATGCGAGGTTCTGCCGGATATTGCTCATCACGGCTTTCGATAGTTCCCGCGCACGCACGAGCCCCATCAGGTCGCCCGCCAGCAATGTCACACCCGCGCTCTCGATTGCGACGTCGGTTCCCGTGCCCATGGCAATGCCGACATCAGCTGCAGCCAGTGCAGGCGCGTCGTTGACGCCATCGCCGACCATCGCAATCCGCAAGCCTTCGTCGCGCAAACGCGTGACAACATCACTCTTGCGTTCCGGCAACACGCCCGCCTCGACCTCGTCGATCTTCAACGTCTTTGCAACGGCTTTCGCCGTTGTCGCATTGTCGCCGGTGAGCATGACGACGCGCAGTCCGTCAGCCCGCAGTTTTTCAAGCGCGCCCTGCGCCGACGGTTTCACTGGATCGGCAATCGCCATGACACCCGCAACGCGGTCATCGACAGCCACGAAGATGGCGGTCGCACCATTCTGCCGCGCCTGCTCGGCAACATCATCGCATGGCGTGGTATCCACCTTCAATTCGCTCATCAGCATGGCATTGCCCAGCGCGACGCGCTTGCCATCGACGACACCCCACGCGCCCTTACCCGATGGCGAAGCGAAGTCGCTGGCATCGCTCAGCAACACATTGCGTTGCTTTGCTTCGTCAACGATAGCCTGCGCCAGCGGATGCTCGCTGGAACGTTCGATGCTTGCAGCAAGCTGCAGAAGGTCACTTTCGCTGAACCCGTCCGCAGGCGTGATGCCGACCAGCTTCGGCTTGCCTTCCGTGAGCGTCCCTGTCTTGTCGATGACGATGGTGTCGATGCGTTCCAGCCGCTCCAAAGCCTGGGCGTCACGCACAAGAATGCCGGCATGGGCGCCGCGGCCGACGCCAACCATGATGGACATTGGCGTTGCGAGACCGAGCGCGCATGGGCACGCGATGATCAGAACGGTAACGGCCGCAACCAATGCAAACGCCAGCCGTGGCTCCGGCCCCAGGGTTGCCCAGGCAATGAATGCGATCACGGCCACCACGAGTACGGCCGGCACGAACCAACCGGCAACTCGATCTGCGAGACGCTGAATCGGCGCGCGCGAGCGTTGCGCCTTGGCAACCATATCGACGATCCGCGAGAGCATCGTATCGCGACCGATCTTGTCTGCCTGCAGCACCAGCCCGCCGCTTTGATTGACGGTGCCACCGATCACACGGGCGCCTTCGACCTTGCTCACCGGCATGGACTCGCCGGTGACCATGGATTCATCGACGGAGGAATGCCCCTCAGTCACGACGCCATCGACCGGAATTTTCTCGCCCGGCCGCACGCGCAGCAGGTCGCCGATGGCAATCGCATCGATCGCGATGTCTTCGTCACCATCCTTGCCGATGCGTCGCGCGGTCTTCGGGGCAAGCCCGAGCAGCGCGCGGATCGCACCCGAGGTCTGGTTGCGCGCACGCAATTCGAGCACCTGCCCCAACAGCACCAGCACCGTGATGACCGCAGCCGCTTCGAAATACACGGCCACCGCACCGTGATGATCGCGGAATGCAGCGGGAAAGACGCCGGGCGTCAAAGTCGCGACGACGCTGTACACCCAGGCCACGCCGGTGCCCATGGCAATCAGCGTGAACATGTTGAGATTGCGCGTCACCACCGAGCGCCAGCCGCGCTCAAAAAAAGGAGCGCCCGCCCACAGCACCACTGGCGTCGCCAGAACGAGCGAGATCCAGTTCGACGTTGTCTGCGATACCAGATGCATCAGACCGAGATGCGCGCCCATTTCCAGCACGAAGACTGGCAATGTCAGCGCCAGCGCGATCCAAAAGCGCCGCGTCATGTCGACAAGCTCAGGATCCGGCTTGTCGTCGAGCGAGATTTGCTCCGGTTCAAGCGCCATGCCGCAGATCGGACAACTGCCAGGTCCCTCCTGGCGGACCTCGGGGTGCATCGGACAAGTATAGATGGTGCCGGCCGGCACAGGCGGGGCAGGCTCTTTCGGCTTCAGGAAGCTCTCTGGATCGGCTTTGAAGCGTTCGCGGCAGCGCGCGCTGCAGAAGAAGTATTCCTGGTCCCGATAGGTCAGGCGATGCTTGGCCGTCGCCGGATCGACACTCATGCCACAGACCGGATCGATCGCTTTGGCCGGCCCGGCCTCATTGTGATGGTGGCCGTGCGAACAGCATCCGCCGTGCTTGTGGCCGGCGTGCGCGTCGTGCCCTGTATGCGTGTGAGTTGTCCCTGACACCGTAACCTCGCCTCTCCAGACATATACCCTACGGGGGTATATGGACCTGTCGCGCGGGCAAATCAAGGCCACCCGTCAAACCGCCTAAGCAGATCGCAATTACGAACGCCGCGACGGCGAAAAACGAACTGGCCGACGGGATGCATCGGCTACTGTGTCGGACAGGCCACCTGTCGACGACGCGAAATCGCAGAGCTGGACGAGAAGAGTGAACCGGGCCGATCAAATGACCGCGGACACCTGTGCGTCGCGACTTTATCAGCACGGTTGACGGGAGGTTACCCGTTTCACTCTTTTTGGTTGCTGATTGAATAAAACACGCGCAAGAGGACAAGCCTTCGGCGTCAAAAACACATCGCTTTACCGCTGGACGGCAACACGCCCCTGGGCGCTCCGATCGGCGAGCCGATAGGTATTTACGTGTCTTTACATACTTACATCTAGCGTCCCGCGCAGTTTCAGTGCTTCCATCTGCGGTACGCATTTCATGCTCACTATTTATAACTGCATCGCCAATGCCCACGATCTTCGTCTCGTCGGGCTTGCGGCCGTCATCTGCGCGATCGCATCGGTCACTGCCGTCACCCTGCTGCGCCACGCGCGAAATGCGGAAGGCGGCATGAGCTATCTCTGGCTCGGCGTATCCGCGATCTCGACCGGATTCGGCATCTGGGCCACGCATTTCGTCGCCATGCTGGCGTTCACCCCCGGCATCCCGAGCGGCTACAATATTGTGCTCACAGCGGTCTCGCTGGTCGCGGCGATCCTGCTCACCGGTACAGGTCTCGCCATCGCGCTCATCCCCAATGTCCGCATCGCTCCTGCCGTTGGCGGCAGCGTCGTTGCCGGCGGCATCGCTGCGATGCATTACACGGGCATGGCCGCCTTCGAAGTGCAGGCCACCATGCATTGGGATGTCGCGCTGGTGATTTCGTCGATCGTCGTCGGCGGTGCGCTCGGCGCTCTCGCGCTGCCGGTCGCCCTGCATAGCGACGGGGCATCGTGGCGCATCGGGGGTGCGCTGTTGCTGACGCTGGCCATCTGCAGCCATCATTTCACTGCAATGAGCGCCGTCACCATCATTCCCGACTCGAGCATAGCGATCTCACCGCTGTCGGTCCCCGCCCCCTGGCTCGCGCTCGGCGTAGCTCTGATCAGTTTCGCCATCATCGGGCTTGCCGTGGGCGGAATCGCGCTCGACATCCGCGACCGCCGCCGCACCGATCTCGAAGCCGATCGCATGCTCGGCCTTGCCAATGCGGCGATCGAAGGTTTGATCGTGTGCGATGGCGACACCATCGTCACGGTCAACAACAGCTTTGCCGCGCTGGCCTGCGCTTCGACGGAAAGTTTTGCCGGCAAGCGTCTCGATGCCTGCTTCCCCGATGACCTGCCGCGCGCAGGCCTGATCTCGCGACCCGATCAACCCGTCGAAGCGAGTCTTCGTGCAGGCCGCGGCCTCCCCGTGCCGGTCGAACTCATCCAGCGGCAGATCGATTTCGCCGGCCGACCGCATCAGGTGATTGCTGTGCGCGATCTCCGTGCACGCAAGGAAGCCGAGCAACATATTCGTTTCCTTGCCCATCACGACGCGCTCACGGGCCTGTCCAATCGCAGCTACTTCAACGATCGCGTCGATGCCGAAATCGCAAACATGCAGCCTGGGCGGAAGCACGCGATACTCTGCCTCGACCTCGACCGTTTCAAGGAAGTCAACGATCTGTTCGGTCATGCGGCCGGCGACAATGTCCTGCAGACTGTCGCAGCGCATGTCGGTAGCCTGCTTGACGACGGCCAGGTGATGGCCCGCCTCGGCGGCGATGAGTTCGCGATCCTGATGCCCAACATCCGGCACAACGCTGCCGCAGAGAAAATGGCGCAGCGGGTGCTCGAAATACTGCGCGAGCGCGACGATGCTTCCGAACTCGGCAGCGTCTCCAGCAGCATCGGCATTGCACTTTATCCTGACGACGCCGACGACCGCGAGTCCGTGCTGGCGCATGCTGACACCGCGCTGTACCGCGCCAAGTCCGACGGCCGCGCCACCTATCGCTTCTACGAGACCGGCATGGGCGATGCTGTGCGTGACCGCCGCATGCTGGAGCACGACCTGCGCGGCGCCGTCGCTGGCGATCAGATGAGCCTCGTCTATCAACCTCAGGAAGGCATGCAGCGCGGCGCGGTGATCGGCTTCGAGGCGCTGCTGCGATGGACCCATCCAACCCGCGGCATGGTATCGCCCGCGATCTTTATTCCGATCGCGGAAGAAACCGGCTCCATTCTCGAAATCGGCGAATGGGTCATGCGCACCGCATGTACGGAAGCCGCGAGATGGAAGCGGCCACTGACCATCGCAGTGAACGTATCGGCCGTGCAAATCTATCACGACAATTTCGTGCCGATGGTCCACCAGATCCTGTTGGAGACGGGTCTTGTGCCATCGCGCCTTGAGCTCGAAATTACAGAAACCGCGCTGATCCGCGATCTCAACCGCGCGCTCTCTGCGCTGCGCCGGATCAAGGCGCTCGGCGTGCGCATCGCCATGGACGACTTTGGAACCGGTTATTCGTCGCTGTCGAACCTGCGCGCCTTTCCGTTCGACAAGATCAAGATCGACGGCTCGTTCATCAAATCGGTTAACAATAACGGTCAGGCGGCGACCATCGTCCGCGCCGTGGTCGGTCTTGGCCGGGGATTGGGGCTGCCGGTGCTGGCGGAAGGTGTCGAGACCGAAGCCGAACTCAAGTTCCTCAACGAGGAGAAATGCGACGAGGTACAGGGCTATCTGCTCGGGAAGCCGGCGAGCATCGATCATTTCGCCCATGTGACCGAAGGCCTGCCGCAGCAGTCACCGATCTCAGTCGACGCCCAGGTCGCCTGATTCCGTCACAAACAAAAAAACGCGCGAGGATATCGCGCGTTTTTTTTTCGAAATTGGAGGAAGCGGAAACGATCAGGCCGCCTGCTTGTGCATCGCTCCGGATGCCGATGCCTGACCGCGAATGGCTTTGATCGAACGCTCGATCGCCGACCACAGCTTGCTGATCTCGCTGGCCGCGCGACCATCCGCCGAATATTCGCGGGCGCCTTCGCCCTGACCGAGTGCGAGCAGCAGATCCGCACGGTTGGTGATCTGCCCGGACCAGACCGGCGCCTTGAATTTGGCGAGGGCTTCGCGGGCGAGCGACACGATACGGCTTTCCGATTCATCGCGACGCGCCGGGGCGCCGTTGATGACCACCGCATAAGGTTTGCGTGCCGAACGGCAGGACTGAATCGTCGCCTGCACGGCATCGACGTCAAACACGCCGGGACGCGCGGGGATGATCACCATGGTTGCATTCTTGATGGCGTCATCGACGACAGCCGACGTATTCGGCGGTGTGTCGATAAACACCCATTCGACACCATCGCGCTTTGCGGCTGCGATGATTTCGGAGACGCTGCGGTTCGCCACCTTCAACGGCGGTTCATTCGTTCCGCGGAGCTTGTGCCAGAGAGTGAGCGATCCCTGCGGATCGGCGTCGATGAGCAAACATGATCTCGTCGGCTTGTGTACTTGAGCTGCAAGATGAGCAGCCAGGGTGCTCTTGCCTGACCCGCCCTTACGCGATGCGAGAACAATGACGTTCATATGTTGGCCTCCAGATTGACCCCGGCGCCGAAAATGAATCAGTCTGCTGATTCGTTAAAGCATATTTTCGTCATCGCCCGGATATATGTGCCTGTATTCTCTTGGATGTTGGGTTTGAGTCACAGGTTGCGGCGCAACAGCGCTGAAAGTGAGTCATTGTTAGTACGCTTGCCGTCATATTTGTTGCGGCAGCACGATGTCCGGATGTTACTTGGCGCGGGGATGCTTTTGCGAGGCTTGCGCGTTTTGCGAACGATCTTCCGGTTTCTTCGCCTGGCGCTCCAGCCATTTGCGCTCGAGCCAACCAAGCAACTGGGCGACCGGTTTCTGTAGTGGCGCGATATCCTGTGCGATCAGAATGAGTCCGAGTGGCAACATCCAAAGCCCTAGAATGGGCAAAAAGCTGAGAATGCCGCCGATAATGAGCAGAATGGCCAATGGAAAGCGCACAAAACGCGACGACGGCCTGCGCAGCCAGCTCACAAACCGCGCGGGTCTCGCCGGCAACTTGGTCTCGAACCAGATGAAGTGCCGATCGATCTCCGCCTTGTAGTCGATATCCGTGTCGTTCAAATTGATCTCCTGGACCTGAGAAATGTGGCGCCCTGCGCGTGGTCCCAACGTGTCAGTTTGTCACGGATTCATGGCCGAATTCGCAGCCGCGACGTGTAGCGCCACCCGAGCGTCAGGTCTGACGTTTTGCCGCTCTCGCCTTGCGCGGCTTCGTCGCCGGTTTGCGCGTGCTAGCACGCACGGGCTCGAAGAACTGCGCGCAGCCGGGACTCAGTTGCGCCTGCTTCTGCACCATGCATGCCGTGACGCGATCGACATCGGGAATGGCCGAACTACACAGCCTGAAAGCATCGCCCGCACACAACGCCTGTTGGTCGGCCGTATAGTCCTGCGCCTGCGCTGCTCCGCAGCTCGTCATCAACATCACCACGAACAATGCCGCCTTCACGCTTCCCGACATCACCCTCTCCCTGATGAGTATGTCGGAGAGTGTCGATGACCTGCGCCGACTTGGCAAGCCGCGATCCACCTGCGGCAAGAATGCCTGAGCGACCGGACTTGTCTTCGTGGCAGTCCTGTAGTTTCTGCTGACCAGCCCGCCCCAAAGCAACGGTTCCGGAACAATGATTGCACGACGAACAAATATGGCAGCTGCCACATGAATGCCGTTCGCGTCGGTATCGTCGCCTCGCTGCTCCTCTGCGTCTGGCTCGCCTGGCCGAAAGGGGAGAGTAGCACGCCGCCACGCCCGCTGCTGATCAAGTCGGCGCTGAAGGATGCGAAAGATCCCATCGTCGTGCTCGGCGACAGCATCGTCCGCCAAGCGCAGTTGCCGCGCGCGCTCTGCAAGCGCCCGGTGATCAATGCAGGCATCGACGGCTCGACCACATCGAGCGGCCTCGACGGCATGCTGAAGAAGGCCATCGGCGACAAAAAGGCCGCCCTGATTGTCGTTTCGCTCGGCATGAACGATGCGGAGACGGCAGATAGCGTCGAAAGCTATCGGAAGAACTACACGGCGCTGTTGACGGCGCTGAAGACGATGACATCACGCCTCGCCCTCGTTGCGATCACACCGCTGGAAATCGGAAAACCGGAGGTAGGCCATCGCACGCCGCAGAGTATCGACGGCTATAACGGCGCATTGCCCGACATCGCTCGCGAGGCCGGCGCGTCGGTCATCGCCCTGCCGCCGATGCCTGCGGGCTTCACCAGTGACGGCGTGCATCTGAACGCAAGCGGCGCCGCGATCTGGAACAAGGCGATCAGCGACGGCATCACCGGCACCCTCTGCCCGAACGGCTGAGGCTCTTTTCCGGCTTACGCCTCATTGACGCCGACGCCCCGCGCATCGAGCTCGCGCTGCCCCTTGTCTGTTATCGCATATTTCGCACCGGGCATGCTCTCGCCGGTTTTGACGACCAGTCCCTGCGCGATCAACCCATCGATCACCACCTGTTTGTCGGCATCAGGGGCGAATATGGCGGCACGCGCGATATCGCACATCACCGCAATCCCGGCATTGCTGATCTTAATCGTTTCCATGACCACCCTCCCCTTTTTCAGGAAAACGCGGGGGTACGGACCGTCGTTCCGCGAAGCTCAAGGCAGCGCAGACCGGCCGCAGGCGGGAGAATGGAGAAAACGTGCGAATTTCGGGAATCTCATTGGTACAGTTGGGTGGGCTCGAACCACCGACCTCCTGTTCCACAGACAGGCGCTCTAACCAACTGAGCTACAACTGCATCCTTGGCGGCCCCGACCGAAGCGGGGCGGCGAACGGGGCGGAAACTAGGTGCAACGCCTCTTTTTGGCAAGGCCGCGATTGCACCGAAAACGGGATTTCTCAGGTAAAACAAAAGCCCAAAACGAAAGCCCGGACCAAAGCCCGGGCTTCCGATGGTCGAATCGCTTCGCGCCCTCAGGCGGCAGGCTGGAACAGCTTGTTGGCGCCGGTCTTGATCGGTTCGGCGGTGTCGGCTGCGATCTTCTGGCCGAGCTCGGCGAGCTGCTTCGACTGGCCGGTGAAGGCCTCGAACTGGCTCTTGGCAAAACCGGACCACAGCTCCAGCGCCTGCGACGGCGATTTCACGCCAATCAGCGAATGGGCGAAATCGAAGCCGGCGTTGGCGTTGGTCTTGGCAATATCGATCAGGGTCGCCGAAACTTCGGCAGCGCCCTTGCTGGCGGTGCTGATCACGGCTTCCACAGTGCTGTTGTGGGTTTCTGCCGCGTCCTTGAACTTGGCATAGCCTTCACGGGCCTGGTTGACGCCCTTTTCGGCGAAAGCGCGCACCTGCTCCGGCAATTGGAACGGAATAACGGAAGAGGAGAACGGATCGGTCTGGTCGGCCATAACGTGCATCCTTCTAACAAACAACAATAGGGTGAAGTGACAGTCCGCGGATCGCCAAACGGCCTCGTTGCCGAAGATCGCCCCCGCGGAAGTATCGTCTGCCGCCTCAAATCTGGGCGGCGTCTGAACGTAGTTACAGCAATATCATGTCCGATTTGTGCAATGCAATAGAATATTGCGGTGCAATATTGCATGCGCGTCCAAAAAAGACGCGCACCGATGGTCAATCGGCAGAGCTTGCCATTATTGATTGTATTTAGATACCCGAACTGCCCAGTTTTACGTCAGCAACCGGGAGGGCGTCGAATTTATTCGCTTCAACTTTTGGGTTGCGTGGCATCCATGGCGGCGCGGCTGACAATCTGGCCCATCTCGCTTGCTTGATCCGCCAGCGACTTCATCTGGCTCTGAACATATTCGCTCTGCAAGCGCATGACATCGCCGAGATCTTTGGCGTGCAGCAGTTTCTGGGCATGATCGAGCGAGGCCGCAACGTTCTGTTCGGCGAAGCTGATTGCCTTGGCGCTCACGTCCTTGGCGCTGGCGCGAACGCTCTCACCGCGATTCTCGAGGGAAGCTGCCGTCGAGTGCGCATTCGCCATAAACTTTTCGAATGCCTGACGGGCCTGATCGAAGCTGGCCTCGGCCATCGCGCGCATTTCCTTGGGGATTTCGAACCTGTTCTCGGTCATGTGCCTCTCCCTGATCGCGGACGAGATCCGGCGTCCCGTCTCGGTGCATCGACTTGCAGACTAGCTTCGCTCGGCATCGCCGTTATGACGCCCGACGAAGTCATGGCCCCACTATCGTGGACCTTTGTCATGCTTTTGCAACATCCAATGCCGGACTGCGGCGATTGGTTCAGCACATCAAGAACCCGGACCTCAAATTAACGTTGTTCTCGCTTAGGCCTGTGGGAAGCGCGGGCAGACATGGACCTCGTCGCGCCCGCGCGCGATACTAACGAAGTGTTAAGCATGTTGCCGTTTGCCCGGCAGATCATACCGTTCGGACGAGGCAGACCCCAGGCGACTCAGCCATGAAGTGCCGATGAGCAGTGCGAGACGACAGTTGCGAGGTGTGGACGATGCACGGCTCGCCATGCATGCCACCAGCGCCCAGCCGGCCTGGCTGTGGTCGCTCGACGGCACGCGGGTGCTCTGGGCCAATCCTGTCGGTGCAAGGCTGTTCGGCGCCCGCAATGCAGCTGATCTGTTCACGCGCGAATTCGGCCCTGCCGATCCACATCGCCGCCAGATCGCGCAACTCGCTGGTCGTATCCAAGCCAGCGACACCACGCGATTGGAGCGGCTGCGCGGTTTCGGAGCCTCCCTCGGCGGTCTGATGACCTGCGCCTGCACGCGCCTGGACTTTGCCGATGGCGAAGCCGGCCTGCTTATCATCGCCGCCGACGCAATCCCCGGCCGCGGCATGTCGCTGATGGAGCGGCTAGAGAAGCTCACCGACGGAATCGATACGCCGATCGCCGCCTTCGCACGCGATGGCCTGTTCGCCGGCGCCAGCGACACGGCACGCGCACTGCTCGGCTTCCGCAATCTCGCCGATGCCGGCCTCAACGCGGCGCGCGATCACGCGCTGAAGGACGGCCGGGCGGAAACGCCGATCGGCTTCGGCCGCATGGTGCTGCAGCGCGTCGGCAGCGGCAGCGATATCGGCCTTGTCGCGCTGATTGCACCGGGCGCAGTGCATCCGGCGCCGCGCGAAGAAGATCTCGCAACTGCCGAACAGGCCGACGACACCTTCGACGACCTGTTCGCCACGACGGAAACCACAGCGCCCCAGCGGGTCGCAACCAGCCCTGCTCCGCCCGAAGCGCAAGGCATCGTCGCCCCGCCCGTGCTCGAAGCGCTGCCGCCGCTCGCACCGCGGACCACACCGCTGCGCTTCGTCTGGCAACTCGACACCGACGACATCTTCAGCATCGATTCCGGCGACTTCCTCCGCCTCATCGGGCCGGACGCGACAGCAATGTCCGGCCGCAAGTGGAGCGACATCTCCGCCGAATTCGCCCTCGATCCCGATCATCGCTTCGCACAGGCGCTCGCCACCCAGAAGACCTGGAGCGGCGTTGCGCTGTTTTGGCCGGTAGGGAATGGGAAGCGTCTCGCCATCGAACTGTCGGCGCTACCGCTGCAAAATCGCGATCGCGGCTTCGCCGGCTATCGCGGTTTCGGCATCTGCCGCGATCTCGACGGCATGAATCGCCTGATCGCGCAGCAGCATCCGAAGCCGAACGATCCCCCGCCGCGACCACCGTCCGCCGATCTGGCGCAGGCTGGCCCGGCCGACACGCGCATCGATGCCCGTAACGCACCACCCGACAACCACACCGCAGAGCCGCCGCCGACAGAACCGATCCAGACAGACGAAGCGATCCGCACCGTGCAGCCCCCTGAAAACGTGGTTCAGTTCCGACCGGGCGATCCGAAATCGCCGGGGCTTTCGCCGGGCGAGAACAGCGCCTTCAACGAACTCGCACGCCAGCTCTCGGCGCGGCTGGAAGCTGAGACAGGCCTGATCAGCACGCCTTCGATCGCGCCAGAAGAAACCATCGACCCTCCGGAGAGCGAAACGGAAGCGCCCGCCGCCTGGCTGACCACGCCGCCCGCCGCCCCGCGCGGCGAGATGGGACGTGACCGCATGCTTCTCGATCTGATGCCCGTGGGCGTCCTGATCTATCGCCTGGACCGTCTGGTCTATGCCAATCCCGCCTTCCTCGCTCAAATGAACTATCCGACGCTCGCAGCGCTCGAAGACGCTGGCGGCCTCGATACGCTGCAGGTGGAACCGGACGTCTCGGCCGCGTCGAGCGCATCCGATGGCGGCACCACGGTGACCATCGCGGCCAATGACAAGGCCGGCAACGGCGCCCTGCGCGTGCCGGCCGCAGCGCGGCTGCACACCATCAGCTGGGACAATGAACCCGCGCATGTGCTGATTTTCGAGCCCGCACAGGCCGGGGCGATTTTGCCCGCCCCAGCACCGGAGCCCGCAGCCGAAGAGCCGCTGCTTCCCGGCCACATCGATGCGGAAGATCTCGGGGCAATCCTCGACACCATGGCCGAGGGTGTCGTGATGTTCGACGCCGAGGGCAACATCAATTCCTGCAATCGCAGCGCCGAGGCACTGTTCGGCTATGACGGCGAACTGCTGACCCAGCGCAATATCGTCGATCTGTTCGTTCACGAGAGCCGCCGCATCGTCGCCGATTATCTGACCAGCGTGCGGCAGGCGGGAGGCGCCGGCCTGCTCGATCATGGCCGCGAGGCGCTGGGACAGGTGCGTGCCGGCGGCCTCGTGCCGTTGTCGCTGATCATCGGCCGCACCCGCGCCAGCGGTCCGAATTTCTTCGCCGTGTTCCGCGATCTCACTCAGATCAAGAAGACCGAAACCGAACTCCTCAGCGCTCGCCGGCAGGCTGATCGCTCTGCGACGGCCAAGGCCGATGTACTCGCGCGCATCAGCCACGAAGTCCGCACGCCGCTCAATGCCATCATCGGCTTCGCCGATGTGATGATCGACCAGCGTTTCGGCCCGCTCGGCAATGACCGTTACGGCGAATATCTGCGCGATATCCGCGCTTCAGGCGAACGTGTCATCGCCATCGTCAACGATCTGCTCGACCTGTCGCGCATCGAGACCGGAAAGATCGACCTCGCTTTCTCCACCCAGAATCTCAACGAGATGGTGGAGCAGTGCGTCGCGGTGATGCAACCGCAGGCCAATCGCGGCCGCATCATCATTCGCACCTCGCTGTCGCACCTGTTGCCGACCATCGTCGCGGACGCCCGCGCGCTGCGACAGATCACGCTGAACCTGATCGGCAACTCGATCCATCTGGCCAATGCCGGCGGGCAGGTAATCGTCTCCACCGCACTGTCCGATCAGGGTGATGTCGTGCTGCGCGTGCGCGACACCGGCCATGGCCTCAACGAGACCGAGGTGGCGGCAGCGCTGGCGCCGTTCCGCAGTGCAGGTCCGAGCGACACCGAAAGCGCCGGTGTCAGCCTGTCGCTGACCAAGGCGCTGGTCGAAGCCAATCATGCCCGCTTCCAGATCAAGAGCGCCCCGAGCTCCGGCACGCTGATCGAGGTGGCGTTCTCGAATGCAGGCAATGCCGCGATGAAAGCGTAATACTGCTCACGGCCGGCCGTACCAGACCCTCGCGGATCGCGTGCAAGACAGGCCGCGACCGCCGTCCCGCCGACACTAATCTAGAATTGGTCTAGACTTTGAGTTTAGCGACATTCCGCCGCTCACGCCCGGCGACTGACTACGCTACTGACTTCGGCCTTACCTTCCTTTGCCGGAGCCCCCCATGATCAAGCGTACCACCCTCGGGACCGCCCTCGTTCTCGCGCTCGGCGTTCCCGCCGCGCAGGCCGCGGGAGAGGTCAATGTCTACACCTATCGCGAGACGAAGCTGGTACAGCCGCTGTTCGACGCCTTCACGAAGGACACCGGCATCAAGGTCAATGTGATTTCCGCCTCGTCGGGCCTCGAGCAGCGCATCAAGACCGAGGGTGCGAACAGCCCGGCCGACGTGCTGCTGACCGTCGATCTCGGCCGCATCGATGACGCCGTGCAGGCCGGCATCAGCCAGCCGATGAAATCCGAGGTGATCGAGAAGACGGTACCTGCGCAGTATCGCGATCCCGATGGCCACTGGGCCGGCATCTCCATGCGCGCCCGTGTGATCTATGCCTCCAAGGAGCGCGTGAAGCAGGACGCCATCACCTATGAAGAGCTCGCTGATCCCAAGTGGAAGGGCAAGATCTGCATCCGCTCCGGCCAGCACATCTATAATAACGGCCTGTTCGCCGCCTACGTCACCAAGCATGGCGAAGCGAAGGCCGAGGAATGGCTGCGCGGCGTGAAGGCCAATCTCGCGCAGAAGCCTTCGGGCGGCGACCGCGAGCAGGCGCGCGACGTCGCGGCCGGCAAATGCGATATCGGCATCGGCAATACCTATTACTGGGCGCTGATGATGAACAGCGATCCCGACAAGAAGCCGTGGGCCGAAGCCACCAAGGTGATCCTGCCGACCTTTGCCGGCGGCGGCACCCATGTGAACCTGTCCGGCGTGCTGCTCGCCAAACACGCGCCGAACAAGGCCAATGCGGTCAAGCTGATCGAATGGCTGGCCGGCGACGAAGCACAGAAGATCTACGCGGATACGAACTACGAATATCCGGTGAAAGCGGGCGTTGCCGTCAATCCGACCATCGCCGGCTACGGCAAGCTGAGCGCAGACCCGATGCCCATCGCCAAAATCGCCAGCAACCGCAAGGCCGCGTCCACGCTGGTGGACAAGGTGGGATTTGATAATTGAGGCAAACTCTGTCCTCCCTCATCCTGAGGAGCGGCCACTTGGCCGCGTCTCGAAGGATGCGCTCCACATTCATGGTTCGAGACGCGCGCAACAGCGCGCTCCTCACCATAAGGTCGGAGTGTGGGCTACGAGCATACAGTGTTTGAAGTAGCTGCGTGACACCTTCCCGCACAGAACTCGCAGCCATCCTCATCGCAGCCGCTACCGCGCTCCTCGTCGCGGCGCCTGTGATATCGATCGCCGTTCTTGCGCTGCAGCCCGAGCCCGAACTCTGGCAACATCTCCTCGCCTATGTCCTGCCGCAGGCCCTGCGCGACACCGCTGCGCTGCTGCTCGGCGTAGGCCTCGTCGCCCTCGCCATCGGTGCCGGCACCGCGTGGTTGATCTCGTCGCATGATTTCACCGGCCGCGCGCTGCTGCTCTGGCTGCTGCCGCTCCCGCTGGCGATCCCGACCTATCTCGCCGCCTATGTCTATGTGGATCTTTTCGAACCGCTCGGTCTCATCCATCGCGCGCTGGCGACGGCCATGCCGTTGCCCGACGCCATCAGGCTGCTGCCTGCCATGCGCTCGCTTCCGGGTGCTGTCTTCATCATCGGGCTCGTGCTCTATCCCTATGTCTATCTCTCCGCCCGCGCCATGTTTCAGCATCGCAGCGCAGATTTTGCCGAAGCGGCGAAAGTGCTCGGCGCCGGCCGCTGGACGACGTTTCGCCGCGTCTCGCTTCCGATGGCGCGGCCGGCCCTCGCAGTCGGTCTCGCCCTCGTCTCGCTGGAGACGCTGAACGATATCGGCGCCAGCGAATATCTCGGCGTGCGCACGCTGACGGTCTCGGTCTTTACCACCTGGCTCAATCGCGGCAGCCTCGCCGGCGCGGCGCAACTCTCGTTGTTCATGCTGGCCATCGTCACCGTCCTGATTACGATCGAACGATTTGGACGCCGCGAAAGCAGCTTCGAGTTCTCCGCCGAAAACCCGCGCCTGATGCCGCGGACGCAGCTCCATGGCTGGCGCGGCGCCTGCGCCTTCGTCGCCTGCCTTCTCCCTGCACTGCTCGGCTTTGCCGTACCGTTGCTCTATCTGCTGCATCAGAGCATCCGTCGCGGGCTGCTCGCGAGCGAAACGACGGTCTGGCGCGATGCCGGTCACACGATCATGCTCGCTGCCATTGCCACCGGCATCGCGTTGCTGCTCGGCCTCGTCGTGGTGATCGCGCAGCGCTGGCGTGCATCGCGCCTCACGGATGCGTCATTCGCCATCGCGCAGACAGGTTACGCGCTGCCCGGCCTCGTGCTGGCGCTCGGCCTGCTGACTCCGGTGCTGTTCGCCGACAACAGCGTCAACACCGTCGCACGATGGATCGGCATGCCGCTCCCGGGCCTGGTGATGATCGGGTCCGGTGCCGCCGTGGTGATTGCCTATGTGATCCGCTTCCTCGCGGTGCCCACCGGCCTCATCAAGGCCGGGTTCGATCACATCCCGGCCGACTATGACGATAGCGCCCGCGCTGCGGGTGCGCCCGTCATGACGACTCTGCACACCATCCATCTGCCGCTGCTGCGCCCTGCGCTGCTCGGCGCCGTCATCGTCGTCTTCGTCGATTGCCTGAAGGAATTGCCGGCCACGCTGCTGTTGCGCCCGCTGAATGTCGAAACGCTGGCAACCTCGATCTATCAATATGCGAGCCGCGGCAGTTTCGAGGAAGGCGCATTGGCGGCGCTGCTCATCGTTGCGGCAAGTATCGGGCCGGTCATGTGGTTGACGCGCTTTGCCGACGTGCCGAAGGGGCCGGCGTAGCTATCTGTGTCCCGGACGCGCTGCGGCATTCTTCATGCCGCTGCGCAGAGCCGGGATCATCATAAACTCCGGCGCTTGATACGGCCCCGGTTCTGCGAAGCAATACTTCGTATTGCATCGCGTCCGGGGTACGGAGCAATCAATCCGCGACAATCACCTCGCCCCCCCTCCGCGACTGCGCGAAGATCGCCCATCCCGCCACGAACATCGCCGCAATCACGGGTCCCACCACAAAGCCGTTGAGCCCGAGCGCATTGATCCCGCCGAGCGTCGACAGCAGCACGAGATAATCCGGCAGCTTGGTATCCTTGCCCACCAGCATCGGACGCAGAATGTTGTCAACGAGGCCGATGACCAGGAAACCATAGGCAATCAGCACGACGCCCTTCACGACAGAGCCCGTCGCCAGCAGATAGACCGCCACTGGCATCCAGACGAGACCGGCCCCTACCGCCGGCAGCAGCGACAGGAACGCCATCAGCACCGCCCAGAGCAGTGCGGCACTGATGCCAAGAATCCAGAAGATCAGCCCGCCAAGCGCGCCCTGCGCCAGCGCGACGAGAATGCCACCCTTGACGGTGGCCCGGATCACCACTGTGAACTTTTCGATCAGATCGTCGCGCAGGCCGGGCTTCAGCGGGATCGCATCCTTGAAACGCGCCGCCAGCGCATCGCCGTCCTTGAGCAGGAAGAACAGCAAATAGAGCATGATGCCGAGATTGACGATGAAGTCGAACGTGCCCTGGCCGATATTCAGCGCCTGCGACGCAAAGTACTGGCTGCCCTGCATCAGCCCGTTCGACAGTTTTTCCTGCAGACCGGTGAGGCTTTCGATGCCGAAACGATCGAGCGTGCTCTTGATCCAGGCCGGTGCCGCATCGAAAATCTGCTGGGCATAGCGTACCGGATTGAACTCACCGGACTTCATCTTTCCGAACACCGCAGCCGCTTCCTGCGCCAGCGAGGCGCCGACCACGGTCAGCGGCAGAATGACGATCAGAACGATCAGACCGACCGTGAGCAGCGCCGCAGAGTTCGGATGCTTTGGCATCCGCGCCAGCAGCCGTCGATGCATCGGCGCGAACATGATGGCGATGACGATGCCCCACAGGATCGCGCTGTAGAAGGACGAGAGAATCCAGCCGAAAGCGAGCGACACCGCAATCAGCAACAGCATGAAGGTGCGGTCCTCGAGACGGGCGCTCATGCAATGTCCTTAAAATATGCGAATGCCCGGCGGCGCCGGGCACGAACTCGTGGGATGGGTAAAGTGCAGCGAAACCCATCGATAACACGTGCCGCAGGTGATGGTTCCGCTCCGGCGCGATGCGCCTGCGCTCACCTCATCCTACGGGTTACGATCTCACGTATTGGTCAGCGCCACCCGAAAATCGGCTTCGGTCTTTGCCTTCACCTCGTCCAGCGTCACGCCATCGGCGAGTTCGATCAGTGCCATCCCGCCATCACCATGCTTGTCGATGGTGAACACCGCGAGATCGGTGACGACCATATCGACCACGCGCTCGCCGGTCAGGGGCAGATCGCACTTCTTGAGTAGCTTCGCGCCGTCCTTGGCGGAATGCTCCATCACGACGACGACGCGCTTGACGCCGGCGACGAGATCCATCGCGCCGCCCATGCCCTTCACCATCTTGCCGGGGATCATCCAGTTGGCGAGATCGCCATTCTGAGCCACCTGCATGGCGCCGAGAATCGACAGGTCGATGTGGCCGCCGCGGACCATGCCGAACGAGTCGGCCGACGAGAAGTAGCTGGTGGTCGGCAGTTCGGTGACGGTCTGCTTGCCGGCATTGATGAGGTCCGGATCTTCCTCGCCCTCATAGGGGAACGGGCCCATGCCGAGCATGCCGTTCTCGCTCTGCAGCTGAACGTCGACGCCTTCCGGAATGTAGTTCGACACCAGCGTCGGGATACCGATGCCGAGATTCACGTAGTAACCGTCACGCAGTTCCTTCGCAGCGCGGGCTGCCATCTGATCGCGGGTCCAGGCCATTGTGGCTCTCCTGCTGAATGTCTGAGCGTTAAGCGGGGCGCTGACGGGAAGTGACTTTTTCGATGCGCTTCTTGCCGGTGCCGACCTCGACGATGCGCTGCACGAAAATGCCGGGCGTGTGGATATGATCCGGATCGATCTCGCCGGGCTGCACCAGGTGCTCCACCTCGGCGATGGTGATCTTGGCCGCGGTCGCCATCATCGGGTTAAAGTTCCGCGCGGTCTTGCGATAGACGAGGTTGCCGGCGGTATCGCCCTTCCAGGCATGGACGATCGCGATGTCGGCGAACAGGCCGCGCTCCAGCATGTAGGTCTCGCCGTTGAACTCCATGGTCGGCTTGCCTTCGGAGATCAGCGTGCCGACGCCGGTCTTGGTGTAGAAGCCGGGAATGCCCGCGCCGCCGGCGCGGATACGCTCGGCCAGGGTGCCCTGCGGAGAAAATTCGAGTTCCAGCTCGCCGGCCAGATACTGCTGCGCGAAAAGCTTGTTCTCGCCCACATAGGACGAAATCATCTTCTTGATCTGGCGGGTCTCCAGCAGACGCGACAGGCCGATACCATCCACGCCGGCATTGTTGGAGACGACCGTGAGGTCCTTGACGCCGCTGTCGCGCAGCGCGTCGGAAAGATCCTCGGCGATACCGCACAGGCCGAAGCCGCCCGACATGATCATCATGCCGTCCTTGAGGATGCCGTCGAGTGCCGATTTGGCGTCGGGGTAGACCTTGTTGACCATGGGGGAATCGACCTGATGAAAGGAGCTCGGAGGTCCGGCTGGTGCCGCAATGCGACGAAGTATTAGGCGGAAACCTTTGAGCCCGTCAATCGCAGTGGATGCGACCCCTTCACACCCCGTCCGGCCTTGAAAGCGTCAAGAAAACCGATCAAATTGAGGACCTTGGATGCGGGGCGAGCACGGACGTGGCTGCGCCCCGGCTGCGTTTGAACGAATAGCAACCCCGGATAGATCATTGACGAAAGCCCAAGGAATAAAGCGCCTGGGGATGCCCATCGTGGCGTTCCTGGGCGTCGTCGTGATCGGGCTGTCCGCCATGTCGTGGCTGCTCAGCCGTGAGGCGTTGCGTAGCGCGGTCGAAACCCAGATCCGCAGCGTCACCGGGCTCGATTTCGTGGTCAACGGCGCCGTCGATATCTCGGTATTCCCCGGCAGCTATGTGTCGTTTCACGATGTCGGGCTGAAGAACGGCGGCGCCATCGATCCCGCCTTGTCGGTGGACGTCCTCACCGCCAATCTGCGCCTGCTGCCGCTGCTGCTGCAGCGTTTCGAAATCGCCGACATGGTGATGCTACGGCCGCGCATTCGCGTGATCCGCGAGGCCAATGGCGACAGCAATTGGGCACCGTTCATCGAGTCCATCGCACGCAAGACCAAGCCCGGCGCGGAACAGCTCTCCTTTTCCGAAATCCGCATTCAGGACGGCCAGCTCGACTACCGCGATTCGCATAATCACGAGCGCCTGAACGATATCGACCTCGCGCTGGCGTGGCCCTCGATCTCACGCTCCTTCGCCGCCACTGGCCAGTTCGACTGGCGCGGCGAGCGCGTCGATGCAAGCCTCAGCGTCAGCGACTTCCTCGCCGCCTTGTCCGGCGAGCGCTCCGGCCTGAAGGCGCGTTTCGCCAGCGCGCCGATCAAGCTCGCTTTCGACGGCAATATCGCCAACCGCGCCAGTCTGGTGATGGAGGGGACGCTCACCGCCGACAGCCTGTCGCTGCGCAATGCGCTGCGCTGGGTCGGCCAGTCCCCGCCCGGCGCCGGCGGCTTCGGCCGCTTCGCCCTGAAGGCGCGCGCCAGCCTGGTCGGTCCTTCCATCGCGCTCACCAATGTCAATGTCGAACTCGACGGCAACACCGCCGAAGGCGTCATGACCTATAGCAATTCAGGCCGCCAGACCTTGCAAGCAACGCTGGCCGCCGGCGCGCTCGACTTCACGCCCTATGTCTCCACCGTGCGCCTGCTCGCCTCCGGCCAGCGCGACTGGAGCCGACAGCTGTTCGATCTCGACGCCCTGTCCTCCGTCGATCTGGACATGCGGCTCTCCGCGGCCAAGGTGACCATCGGCTCCTCGACCCTCGGCCGCACCGCGCTCGGCGCAAATCTGCGCGGCGGCGCGCTGGCGCTGTCGGTGGGCGAAGCGCAGGTCTACGGCGGCATCGCCCGCGGCTCGTTCAGCATCGCGCGTTCGGACAGTATCGCCGATGTGAAGGCGCAGGTGCAGTTCAGCGATGTCGATCTGCTCGCCTGCGCCAGCGACCTGTTCGGCGTCACCCGCCTCACCGGCCGCGGCACGCTCAACATGATGCTGGAGGCCTCCGGCTCATCGCCCTTCGGCCTCGCCCAGTCGCTCGACGGCTCGGCCACCCTGATCGGTCAGGACGGCGCCATTACCGGCTTCAATGTCGAACAGCTCCTGAAACGCCTCGAGCGCCGCCCGCTCTCCGGCGCCGGCAATTTCCGCTCCGGCTCGACGCCGTTCTCGAATCTGGTCATGCAGTTGAAATTCAACGACGGCACCGCCACCGCCCAGGACATCCGCATCGAGGGCCCGACCTCGAAGCTGACGCTGACCGGCACCGCCTCGGTCCCCGCCCGCGAATACGACATGAAGGGCACCGCCAGCCTGAAAGCCGCCGCCAATGGCAGCGGCGGCTTCGAACTGCCTTTCGTCATTCAGGGGCCGTGGGACGATCCGTTGATCTTCCCGGACCCCGAAAGCCTGATCCGCCGCTCGCCCGGCGCCGCGCCGCTGCTCGATGCGGTCAAGGACCGCAAGACCAAGGATGCCGTGCGTTCGGTGATCGAGCGCTTCACCTCGGCGCCGAAGGCCTTGCAGCCGGATGCGGAGAAGAAGGATGAAACCCCAGCTGCCGCTGCACCGGCGGAGCCCGAGAAGGCGAACTGAACGCCGCTACAACGGCGCCGCGCTCTCGCCCTTGCTGCTCGACAGCTTCGTCGCCAGTGATGCCGCGACGATCAGGACGGTGATGAAGCCGACGATCAGCGTGCAGATCGCGTTGATCTCCGGCTTCACGCCCAGGCGCACTTCCGAATAGATGCGGATCGGCAGCGTTGCCGAACCCGGCCCCGTCGTAAAACTCGCGATCACGAGGTCGTCCAACGACAGCGTGAAGGCCAGCATCCAGCCCGCCGCAATCGCCGGCCAGATCAGCGGCAGCGTCACTGATACAAACGCGCGAAGCGGATCGCGGCCGAGATCCATCGCCGCTTCCTCCAGGCTGCGATCGATTGCGGCAAGGCGCGACTGCACAACCACCGTGACGAAACACATGGTCAGCGTCGTATGCGCGATGGTGACGGTCCAGAAACCGCGGCCGGCGTCGATGGCGACGACCAGCAGGAGCAGCGACAGGCCGGTGATCACCTCCGGCATCACCAGCGGCGCATAGAGCATGCCGGACATCACGGCCCGCCCGCGAAAACCGCCGCCGCGGGTCAGCGCCACCGCCGCCAGCGTGCCGAGCAGCGTCGCCAAGGTCGCGGATGCCACGCCCACGCGGATGCTCATCCACGCCGCATCGAGCATCGCGCGGTCGTTGAAGAATTCCGTGTACCAGCGCGTCGACCAGCCACCCCACACGGTCACGAGGCGCGAGGCGTTGAACGAATAGATGACGAGAATGACGATTGGCAGATAAAGAAACGCGAAGCCGAGCGCGAGCGAGGCGATGTTGAGGCGCGACAGGCGGAGCGGATGCGAATTCATCAGCGGCGCTCCAGATGATGGCGCTGCACCCGATCATAGACCAGGAGCGGCACCAGCAGCACACCGAGCAGCACCACCGCCAGCGCCGAGGCCAGCGGCCAGTCCTTGTTGGTGAAGAATTCCAGCCACAGCGTCTGCCCGATCATCATCGAGTCCGAGCCCGCCAGCAGATCCGGGATCACGAATTCGCCGGTGATCGGAATGAAGCACAGCAGCGCGCCGGCGAAGATGCCGCGCCAGGACAGCGGCACCGTCACCATCCAGAACGCATCGAAACGCGACACGCCGAGATCGGCGGCGGCTTCCAGCAGCGCCGGATCGGCCTTTGCGAGCGTCGCATAGAGCGGCAGGATCATGAAGGGCAGATAGGAATAGACGATGCCGAGATACATGGCGCTGTCGGTGGCAAGCCAGACCACCGGCGCGCTCACGAGATGCAGCGCCATTAGGATCTGGTTGAGCAGGCCGTCATGCTGCAGGATGTTGATCCAGGCATAGATGCGGATCAGGAACGAGGTCCAGAACGGCACGATCACCAGCATCATGGCGATGCCCTGCCAACGCGCCGGCAGCCGCGCCATGCCATAGGCCACGGGATAACCGATCACCAGCAGCAGCAGCGTCGCGGTGAAGGCCACCGTGATGCTGCGCAGATAGGACGAGACGTAAAGCTGGTCCGCCAGCAGCGACCGGAAATTGTCGAAGGACAGCGCGGCGAACGCATCCTTCAGTCCCGCAAAACCATCCGCCAATCCGAACACCGGCAGATAAGGCGGCTGTGCCAGCGTCGTCTGCGACAGGCTGATCTTCACCACGAAACCGAACGGCAGCAGGAAGAACAGCAGCATCCAGACATAGGGCGGGATCGCCATCCGGCGAGCCGGCGCGGTGAACAGGCGTCTGGCGTTCATCGCGCGAGCACCACGCAGTCGTCCGGCGTGAACCAGGCGGTGACGCGCTCGCCGATCGCATAGGCATCGACATCGAGCCGGGCGGTGTTCGCCAATGCTACGCGCAAGGTCGCGCCGTGATCGAGCTTCAGCTTGTAGACCGAGCGGCCGCCGAGATAACCGACATCGTCGACGACCCCCTCGATGCTGTTCATGCCGCCAGAATGATTGAGCCCGGCGGCCAGCCCGCGGCGCGACAGCCTGATCTTTTCCGGCCGGATCGCCACGCAGACCGCGAGAGCGTCGGGCGGCTGCTGCGGCAGGGTCGCAAACAGCGTGCCCGTGCCGTGGCCCTCGATGGTCAGGCGATGACCGTCGCGAACGCGGATCTCGCCCTCGATCGCATTGATGTCGCCGACGAACTCCGCGACCCAACGCGATGCCGGTGCTTCATAGAGCTGCCGCGGCGTCGCCACCTGTTGCAGGCGGCCGCCATGCATGACGCCGATCCGGTCGGCCATGGACATGGCCTCGTCCTGATCGTGAGTTACGATCACGAAAGTGAGGCCGAGCTGGCGCTGCAGCCGCATCAGCTCCGTCTGCGTTTCCTCGCGCAGTTTCTTGTCGAGCGCCGCCAGGGGCTCGTCGAGCAGCAGCAGTTTCGGGTGCCGCGCCAGTGCGCGAGCCAGCGCCACGCGCTGTTTCTGGCCGCCGGAGAGCTGATGCGGCTTGCGCTGCTCGAGCCCGGTCAACTTCACCAGCGCAATCATGTCGGCCACGCGTGCGTCGATGCCGACGCGGGTCAGACCTGCATTCTTCAGCCCGAAGCCGATATTGTCGCGCACGCTCAGATGCGGAAATAGCGCATAGTTCTGGAACATCATGTTGACCGGCCGCTGATGCGGCGGCACCGCGGCGATGTCCTCGCCGTTCAGTTCGATGCGGCCGCTGTCCGGCGTCTCGAAACCGGCCAGCATGCGCAGCAGCGTGGTCTTGCCGCAGCCGGACGGCCCGAGCAGCGCGAAGAACTCGCCTTTCCGGATATCGAGCGACAACCCGTCGACGGCCGCATGCGCACCGAAACGCTTCGACACAGCGTCGATCCGCAGCAGCGGCGTGGGATAGGCGACAGCGAGGTCGTCCTCGGTCGCGACATCGGCGGTGGTGGCGGGATTCGTCATGGCCGCAAACTAGCGGCGGAACCGGGCGGGCTCAACACTCGGAAAAGGAGGAGACCATCTCCCTCCCTCATGGTGAGGAGCGCGCCGTTGCGCGCGTCTCGAACCATGAGATGCCCTGGCTCCTGAGCGCGCGGCCATCCTTCGAGACGCCGCTGCGCGGCTCCTCAGAGTCTAACTCATAAAGCGGTCGAGGTGGTTTTCGGCTGCTTTTGCTCCGAATAATGCCCGTTCAGCTCAGTATCTCGATTCTCCGTCCCTCATCCTGAGGAGCCGCGTAGCGGCGTCTCGAAGGATGGCCGAAAAGGCTCCGAGCCAAGTCAGCTCATGGTTCGAGACGGCGCTGCGCGCCTCCTCACCTCAGCCTGAACGCAACTGCGTTCAGGCGGGAGGGGCGGAGTGTGTAGCGTTCCGCCTGGGCGACCAGCAACGCCAAACTACGGACCGCATTCCAGTCAGACTCTCAGGACGAGGACTGTGGCCGCTCGCACGTCGCGGTCATCGCAGAGTCCGGCACTCACCCGGCCTTGCGGACGCCGGTGGCCTTGCCCACCAGCGCGGCATATTGCACGATCGGCGCCGGGCGGCCGATGAAATAACCCTGCACGCCGTCGCAACCTTCCCGTGCGAGGAAACTGAGCTGCTCATGCGTCTCGACGCCCTCGGCAACGATGGAAACATCGAGGCCGTGACCGAGCCCGATCACCGCCCTGACGATGGCAGCCGATTGCGGATTGCGGCCGAGATGCATAACGAAGGCGCGATCGATCTTGATCTTGTCGAACGGGAATGCCTGCAGATAGGTCAGCGACGAATAGCCCGAGCCGAAATCGTCCATCGAGATGCGCACGCCCAGCGCCTTCAGCCGCCGCAGCAACGCCAGCCCGCGATCGAAATCCTCGATCAGCACGCCTTCAGTGATTTCCAGCTCCAGCCGGCCCGGCGACAGGCCGGTTTCCAGCAGGATTGTATGCACGACCCCAACCACATCGCCGCGCACGAATTGCGCCGGCGACAGGTTGACCGCGACCTGCAACGGCACCGTCCATGAGGCCGCCTCACGGCAGGCCTGACGCAGAATCCATTCGCCCATCTCGACGATCAGGCCGCTCTCTTCAGCGAGCGGGATGAAGTCGGCCGGTGAGACGAAACCGCGGGTCGGGTGAATCCAGCGCGCCAGCGCTTCGAAGCCGGTGATATCGGCGTCCAGCACATTCTCGCTGGCCCGGGCCTGAGGCTGATAATGCAGCGACAATTCGCCGTTGCGGATGGCCGCGGAGAGTTCCTGGTGCAGCACGCGGCGGTCACGCAGTTGCTGATCCATTTCCGGCTCGAACACGCTGATCGAACCGCGGGAGCGCGTCTTGGCGCGAAACAGGGCAGCGCCGGAATTGGCGAGCAGCGCCGCCGCATCGCGGCCGTCGCGGGGAAATAGCGAGATGCCGGTCGTCACGCCGATACGCACCGCCTTGCCATCGATCGGGAACGGCTCGGCGAGCGCGGCCGCAATACGCTCCGCCAGCGCCTGTCCGGTCTGTGGCTGCGGGCCATCGATGATGACGCCGAATTCGTCGCCGCCGAGGCGAGCTACGACGCCACCGCCCATTGCCGCCTCGATCCGTTGGGAGACTTCCGTGAGCAGCTTGTCGCCGATGGCATGGCCGAATACGTCGTTGATTTCCTTCAGGCCGTCGAGATCGATCGACAGCACTGCGAAAACCTCCTCCGCCTCGGTGCAGGCATCTATCATCTGTGTCAGCGCCTGCACGAAGGCCGGACGGTTCGGCAGATCGGTGAGGCCGTCGTGATAGGCCATATGCGCCATCCGTGCTTCGGTCTGGCGACGGTCGGTGACATCCTCATGCGTCTTGATCAGATATTGTGCCTGACCATCCTCGTCCTGCACGGTGACGCGGCGGGTCAGGAATAGGCGCAACCCGTCACGCGTCGAGATCGGATGTTCCTCGGCGACCGGCGTGCGACTCTTGATAGCGGCCTGATCGCGGGCAACAATGATTTTGGCTTCCTCGGGCCGCAGCATTTCGAGCACCGTCTTGCCGATCGCATCCTCGCGGCGGCGACCCAGGATCACCTCGGCATTACGATTGGCAAACAGATAGCGGCCAGTCGCCACTTCCTGCACCATCAGCGAGACCGGTATGTTATCCAGCACCGTCTGCTGGAACTGCTTGGCACTCGCCAGCTCGTTCTGCATCCGGCGTTGTTCCGTGCAATCCTCGTGAATACCGATCCAGCCGCCATTGGGCAGACGGCTGAACTTCACATGGACGAACTGCTCGTCCGGCAATTCGGCGATATAGCCGCCTGACGACATCGCCTTGTCGTAATGCGCGTCCTCGTTGGCATCGGCGGTGCCGCGCTGACGACGCAACGCGCGAAGAGCTGGGCCGGTCATCCCCCGGCTGACCTCGGCCCGCGTCAGTTTGTAGATGTCCAGATAACGGTCGTTGCAGAACACGAGGCGCTTTTGCGCATCGAGCATGACGATGCCCTGACCGAGATGATTGAGCGCAGACCCCACGAATTCGTTGCGCTGCTGTTGCTGACGCTGCACTTTGCTCAGAGCGGAAGCGACCCAGAACACGATTGCCGTCGTGAAGGCGCCAACCACCAGACCACCGATCACGACGTTCCAGATGAAGGGGGACCCCACGACCCTTTCGGCGACGGCAGCCGGCTGTTCGGCCAGCGCACTGCATGGGACGGCGAGCAACCAGACGACGGCGCCGATGCGCCCGACCGCCCTGTTCTTTACTCGCCCGATCTTGCCAGTCATTGCGCACCCGCGTATTCGCAGAGCGCAAGTCTTCAGTTCCAGGTATTTTGATCAGGTAAATGCACCTGAACGCAGCCTGACTGGATCGGCAAAAATTGCGGTATTTAGCTGCGATGCTTAATGCTTTGCTAATCAGGCACAACGCCGGCCGCAGAACGGGACAGGGAACGGATGGACAGGGTTGAATGCGTCGTTGTCGGCGCCGGTGTCGTGGGCCTCGCCATCGCCCGCCGGCTGGCGGAAGCAGGGCGCGAAGTCATCGTGCTGGAAGCCGCCGACGCCATCGGCACCGTCACCTCCTCGCGCAACAGCGAAGTGATCCACGCCGGCATCTACTACACCGCAGGCAGCCTGATGGCGAAGCTCTGTGTCGCTGGCAAGCTCAAGCTCTATAACTATTGCCGCAGCCGCGGCATCCCGCACAAGAATTGCGGCAAGCTGATCGTCGCGACGCGGCCGGAAGAGATGGCGAAGCTCGCCTCCATCAAGGCCCATGCCGAGGCCAACGGCGTTGCGGACATGCAGGTGTTGTCGGGCCATGAAGCCCGTGCACTCGAGCCCGCCCTGGCCTGCGAAGGCGCCCTGCTGTCACCTTCCACCGGCATCATCGATAGTCACTCGTACATGCTGTCGCTGCGCGGCGAAGCTGAAGCCGCCGGTGCCGCCTTCGCCTTCCTTGCGCCCTTCGAACGCGGCCGGGTGACGGCAGACGGTTTCGAAGTGGAGGTCGGCGGTGATGCGCCGATGACGCTCGGTTGCGACATGCTGATCAATTCCGCCGGCCTTTCCGCGACCATGATCGCGCGCCTGCTGGAAGGCATGCCGCTCGATCTGATCCCGCCGGCCTATCTCGCCAAAGGCTGCTATTTCAGCTGCAGCACCAAGGCGCCATTCTCACGCCTGATCTATCCGGTGCCCGAGCCCGGCGGCCTCGGCGTGCATCTCACGCTCGACCTCGCCGGCCAGGCGCGCTTCGGCCCCGATGTCGAGTGGGTCGATCACATCGACTACGAAGTCGATCCCGCCCGCGGCGAACGTTTCTATCCCGCCATCCGCCGTTACTGGCCGGCGCTGCCCGACGGCGCCCTCATGCCAAGCTATTCCGGCATGCGTCCGAAGATCGTGCCGCCCGCAGTGGCGACGCAGGATTTCATGATCCAGGGCCCGCAGATGCATGGCGTGCCCGGCCTGATCAACCTGTTCGGCATCGAGTCACCCGGCCTGACCTCGTCGCTGGCGATCGCGGATCATGTGGCGAAAGTCGCGGGAATCGAAGTGCAACCGTGATGCGTATTTGAACCGCACCTGCGTCCGAAGCAATCTGGTCCAACCGTCGTAGCAGATCGCTTCGTCGCAAGAGCGGGAGCGTGTGGGCATCATGGCTGCACGATGCGGACACGCAGACCTGACAACGTCATCCGATGAGGCGTTATGTCAGGGAATGTTTTTGAGAAATCTCAGTGGAGGGTGCTACTCGTCTGTCGAAGGCGTTCAATCTCGTCCTTGACCATCAGTTTCCGGCGCTTGAGTTCCACGATACGAAGATCATCGGTGGAAAGATGCAGCAAGGCGTCGTGCAATTCGCTTTCGAGAACCTTGTGCTTGCGTTCGAGTTCGACAAGGTGCGCCTGAAGTGCCATTCGAAAACTCCTCGGTAGGTTGAGAAACCACACAGTCGGGTTCGGTTGGACGATGAAGTCTACATGACAGTGGACATCTGTCGATGGGTCTTGAAAATTGTACCGCCGCGCTCCGCACATCTTGAAAAACGAATCGTAACCAATGCACTGCAAAAATGCAGGAACCGGGCCGCTTGCGCAGTGCGCCCCCACCGGCGATAGTTACCTCACGGATTCTCGCCAGATGACTGGCGGGCCAAGTCAGCGAACATCATGAACGACGACGAAGATCGCGAACTCCCTGCCGAATTAGCCCGATTGCAGCAAGAACACCGCGACCTCGACGCCGCCATTGATGCCCTGCAGCGCTCCCCCGCACCAGATCTGCTGCAGTTGCAGCGGCTGAAAAAACGCAAGCTGCAACTGCGAGATCGCATTTCGGTGATTTCCGACCAGATTACCCCTGACATCATTGCCTGAGGCAACGAGTCACATATCGGCAGGGATCAAACAGCGACGTGCACGTGTGCACCCTGATGTTCCCGGCTCCCGCGTGCCGCTGATACCACACCCGCAGCTGCCGCAAGGATGCCTCGAGGCCGCCGCTGGATTGCCACAGCATGTCGCGCCGGAACCTTGCAAAAGTACGCTTCATTCAGCCTTGCAGCGACCGCGCATCGCGGTTTTCTTTTGCATCGGATTTGTTACAAGGCTGTCCCGTCTTCATTGACGAGATTATCGTTCGACGCTCCCCGCCCGGCGGGGGGCGGTCCTTGTATTTCCAGCTATCCTTCTGGATTCGCGAAAGAAAATACCGGAATGCCCGCGCCCGTCGCCATTATCATGGGAAGCCAGTCCGACTGGGAAACCATGCGTCACGCCGCCGAAACCCTGACGGCTCTCGGCGTCGCCCATGACACCCGCATCGTCTCGGCACATCGCACGCCGGACCGGCTGGTTTCATTTGCCAAAGGCGCGAAGGCGGCCGGTTTTCAGATCATCATCGCCGGCGCGGGCGGCGCAGCGCATCTGCCTGGCATGACCGCAGCCCAAACGGAGTTGCCGGTCTTCGGCGTGCCCGTGGAATCCAAAGCGCTGTCCGGCGTCGATTCTCTCTATTCAATCGTGCAGATGCCCGGCGGTATTCCCGTCGGGACCCTGGCGATCGGCAAACCCGGCGCGATCAACGCGGCGCTGCTCGCAGCCTCGGTGCTCGCCCTGCACGATCCTGAACTGGCGACCCGCCTCGCCGCCTGGCGCAAGGCGCAGACTGATGCCGTGGCCGAAAAGCCGGAAGGCGCAGCGTAATGGCTCAGACGATAAAGGCCCTGAAGCCCGGCGATACGATCGGCATTCTCGGCGGCGGCCAACTTGGCCGGATGCTCGCGCTCGCGGCTGCGCGGCTTGGCTTGAAGTGCCAGGTGTTTTCGCCAGATCCGGATTCTCCGGCTTTCGATGTCGTGCAGAATGCGACCTGCGCGGAATATGCCGATGTCGAGGCACTCGAACTGTTCGCCAATGATTGCGACGTCATCACCTACGAATTCGAGAATGTCCCCGCGGCGACGGCGCTGATCCTCGATGCACGGCGTCCGGTACTGCCGGCGCACAGCATCCTGCAAACCACGCAGGATCGCCTTGTAGAGAAGGACTTCGTCACCGGCCTCGGCATCGGTACGGCCGGATATGCCGGCGTTTCCAGCGTCGGCGAGCTTCGCGATGCGGTGAAGAAGCTCGGGCTGCCCGCCGTGATCAAGACCCGCCGTTTCGGATATGACGGCAAGGGCCAGGCGATGATCCGCGAAGGCGACGACCTCGATCAGGTCTGGACAGATCTCGGCACCAAGGACGCCATTCTTGAAGCCTTCGTGCCGTTCGAGCGCGAGGTCTCCGTCATCGCGGCACGCGGAGCCGACGGCAGCATCGAATGCTTCGACGTCACCGAGAACGAGCACCGCGATCACATCCTGAAATTCTCCACCGCGCCCGCCCGCATTCCAGATGCGCTCGCTGCCAGGGCCCGCGAGATCGCCGAGAAGATCGGCGCGGCGCTCGGCTATGTCGGCACGTTCGCGGTTGAACTGTTCGTCGTTCCCGGCGCGAATGGCCCTTCGTTGGTGGTCAACGAGATCGCGCCGCGCGTACACAATTCCGGGCACTGGACGCTGGATGGCGCTTCGGTCTCGCAGTTCGAGCAGCACATCCGCGCCATTGCAGGTTGGCCGCTCGGCAAGCCGGTTCGTCACGGCGAGGTCACCATGACCAATCTGATTGGCGACGACATTCTCGATTACGCCAAATGGCTCACCGTCCCCAGCGCTACCGTGCATCTCTACGGCAAGGGTACGCCAAAGCCCGGTCGCAAGATGGGCCACGTGGTTGAGGTGAAGCCGGCGCCATAACGGTGCCGGCTTCGCCGCATCATGTGTCAGGCAGTCGCTTTACCTTCCACCACACCGGTGGGCTCGTCGCTCAGCCACCGATAGATTGCCCCGCCGAGAACGCCGCCAACCAACGGCGCCAACCAGAACAGCCATAACTGCTCCAGTGCCCAGCCGCCGACAAACAATGCCGGGCCGGTGCTGCGCGCCGGGTTCACCGAAGTGTTGGTGACGGGAATGCTGACGAGATGGATCATCACCAGCGCCAGGCCGATCGCCAACGGCGCGAAGCCGGCCGGCGCCTTGCCGTGGGTGGCGCCCATGATGATGAACAGGAACATCATGGTCATCACCACTTCCATGATGAAGCCCGCTACCAGGCTGTATTTGCCGGGCGAGTGGTCGGCATAGCCGTTCGAGGCAAAGCCCTTGGCGACATCGAATCCGGCCGCCCCGCTGGCGATGATGTAGAGCACCGTCGCCGCCGCGATTGCACCGATCACCTGCGCGATGATGTAGGGCAAAATCTGGCCCGCCGGGAACCGCCCGCCCGCGGCAAGCCCCACGGTGACCGCAGGATTGAGATGGCATCCCGAGATGTGACCGATCGCATAGGCCATGGTCACGACGCTGAGACCAAAGGCGAAGGAGACGCCGACGAGGCCGATGCCGACCTGAGGGAAAGCCGCAGCAATCACGGCGCTGCCGCAGCCCGCAAATGTCAGCCAGAATGTGCCGATGAATTCGGCAGCATATTTCTTACCGTTCATGGTATTCCTCCCGCTATGGATGTGGCGCTCGCGAGTCGCCCGCGACAAGTATGCGTCCGGGTTCCGCCCCCTGTCGAGCACGGGAACTGATGGGCGGATCCGCGGAAAAGCTCGAAAAATCCGCGATTTTCGGGCTTCGGAGCGGGGAAATTACCGCACCGCGAGGTGGACATTCGCCATTTCATCTGATACATCGGCGCCCTTGAGGTTAAGGGCATGGCCTTTGTCGGCCCTTCGCTTTACCGAAATTCAAATCCGATCAATTGAGAAGAGGATGCCGCGTGCAGGTTCTCGTTCGCGATAACAATGTCGACCAGGCTCTCAAGGCGCTGAAGAAGAAGATGCAGCGCGAGGGCATTTTCCGCGAGATGAAGCTCCGCGGTCACTACGAGAAGCCGTCTGAGAAGAAAGCCCGTGAAAAGGCCGAAGCCGTGCGCCGGGCGCGCAAGCTGGCACGCAAGAAGCTGCAGCGTGAAGGCTTGCTGCCGATGAAGCCGAAGCCGGTGTTCGGCGCTGGCCCCGGCGGCGAGCGTGGTGCGCGTCCTGGTGCTGCAGGCGCACCGCGCCCGGCTCGCTAAGCGATCTACAATTGAATTTCGATAACGCGGGCTTCGGTCCGCGTTATTTTTTTGTGCCACTCTTTTGCGATATGTCCAAAAGCGCGCTCCTTTGTCCGGATGCTTTTTGAGTGCCGGCGCGTTAGGAAGGGAGCAAGTATCGCGAGAGAGATGCCCTGCATGGACCGACGGCCGACCACATCGCCATCCTGCATCGGCAAGCGCGGCTGTATCACTGTCATACTCCTGCTGACGGGCCTGTGCGCAAGCGGCTGTTCATTCAACCTCGCATCGCTGACGCCGGGCGCTGACAAGGACGAGCCTAAAGCAACGACGTCCACAGCGCCGCCAACGCGCAGCCTCTCTGCCAAGACCGATCCGCAGGAGGCAAAGGCGCAGGCTGCCCGTGGCGCGAGCCTGGCGCAGGCCGGCCAGAGCACCGAAGCGCTTGCAGCTTACAATGCCGCGATCGATCTCGATCCTTCCAGCGCACAAGCGTTCTATCAGCGCGGTCTGCTGTATCAGTCCGAAAAGAAATACGAATTCGCCATCGCCGATTTCACATCCGCCAATGGCCTGACGCCGCAGCAGGCCGCCCCCCTGCTTGGCCGCGCACAATGCTATCTTGCGCTCGGCAAGAATCACGAGGCGGCCGCCGATCTCGACGAGGCATCGAGCGTCGCCCCCGGCAATGCACAGGTCTGGATCGCCCGCGGCAATATCTACGAGAAGCTGGGCAACCGGGAAAAGGCAGCGGATTCATTCAGCCGCGCTGTGCTGCTGCGGCCGAACGACGATGCCGCACGGAACGGAATGACCCGAAATGGCGGACGGGCGGGTTAAGCCTAGCGCTCGAATGGCCGCGGGATCACCTTGTCGAACATCGACTTGGCGCCGCTGAGGACGTCCTCGACAACGTTGGTGCGGCCGCCGCGGCTTTCCCCATCGGCCTGCATTTCGCGCATCGGAACCGGCACATCGCCTGGGGGGCGAGGACCGCGCGACCACTCTGCGCGCTCGAGTGGCTGCAAGCTTTCGATATCCGGATTCGACACCACAATCGGCGGCGGCAATTGCTGCATCGGTTGCAGCTGTTGCAATGGCTGAGGTGCAGGCGCGACCTGTGGCTGAACGGATGCCGTACGCTGGGCTTCCGGCGCACGCGGCGCCTCCGTTTTGTCGCCACGGCTCAGGCGCTCGATGGCGGCACGGGCGAGATCATTGGCATCGCCCGCCGGTGCGGTGCCGACGGTGGCAAGCACCGGGCTTGGCGCTGGCGCTAAGACGGAAGGCTCGGGTCTAGCCGGTTCAACCTTCGCGACGGCCTTCTCACGTGCGGGCGGATGGCGGCGCGTTTCGGTGACCTTGCCGGCGTCGACTTTCTCGGGCTTATCGGTAACAGCCTTCTCGACCGGTTTGTCGAGAGCCTTCTTGACCAGTGCGGACGCAGGTTCGGGCGCGTCCACAACCTCGGCGGCAGCGTCTGCCGGCTTGGCGGCCGCCTTGCCCGGAGCCGGCGCGCTCTGGGCGACAGGCGGTGGCAGCGGCCGGTCCTCGCGCGCCTTCGGAATGATGTAATAATTGACGATATATGCGCCCATTACCGTCGCAAAAACCGACGGCAGGATGTCGATGGTGAATTTCGAAAGATACTTCTTCAGCATGAACCCGGCCTCATTCCCCGCCGTTACATGCTGGAAATTTGAGGCTGATTCAGGGATCAATCGCGACGGATCAAAGGCAAGTTCCCACCCGTCACGCGCGAATGTTTCACAAAATCTCCGGGCGCCCGATACGGGCAGCCCACAGGATGACAAGCCTACTTCTGTTTGATCTCGACTTCCAGAAAAACGATTTCCTTGTCGGTCTCGTTGAGCACGTCATGTTCGACGCCAGCCTTGCGGAAGTAGGATTTGCCGGCGGTGATCGGTGCTTGCGAGCGGCTGCCGTCCGGCGCCACGATGGTCATTACCGAGGTGGTGACCGGTACGATCACATAATCCATGCCATGGGTATGATGACCGGTGGCTGCGCCAGGCGCCAGACGCCATTCGGTGACACGAACTTCGGGCGTATCCTGCTGGACGTCGGATTGGGCAGCGAGCATCGGAAGCTTCCTTGATTACGGTGCAAATACCGTCAGCAAAAATACAGCAAAGACCAGCATGTGCACCATGCCGAACAGGATGTTGGTTACGCCTGTGGCGAATGTCAGCATGCTGATAGCGAATGTCATGATCAGCAGCGTCGTCTCGCTCGGCTGAAGCCCGAGCAGCAACGGTTGACCAAGCAGCGTCGCAACCAGCGCAACGGCCGGGATCGTGAGACTAATGGTCGCCAGAGCCGAGCCCAGCGAGAGATTGATGCTCTTCTGCAGCTTGTTGTGGCGAGCCGCGGAAAACGCAGCGAGGCCTTCGGGCATCAGGACCAGCAGGGCCACGACGATACCAGTGAAAGCCGGCGGGGCACCGATGGCGGCGCCGCCGGCATCGACGACCACCGAGAACGATTTCGCCAACAGCACCACGGTGACCAGCGACACCACAAGCAGAATAGCGTTCATGGTGATCGGATAGGTCGGCGGCGCACCGTCGTCGTCTTCATCATCGCTGATGAAGTAATCCCGGTGCAGCACAGTCTGGGTGTAGAGAAACAGGCCGTAAAGGATCATGGTGACGACGCTGACAAAGGCGAGCTGCAGCGCCGAGAAGAGCGGACCAGGCGTGGTCAGGGTGTAATTCGGCAGGATCAGCGTGATGGTGGAGAGCACGATCAGCACGCTGAGATAGATCTTGGCGCCGGAGACCTGAAACTCCTGTTCGGAATAACGCAACCCACCGGCGAGGATGCAGAGGCCGACCATGCCGTTACAGACGATCATGACCACCGCGAAGACCGTATCGCGCGCCAGCGTTGGTGCCGACTTGTCGCCGATCATGATTGTGGCGATGACAGCCACCTCGATGATGATGACCGAGAGCGTCAGCAGCAGCGTGCCATAGGGTTCGCCGATCTTGTGGGCGATAACCTCCGCGTGGTGCACGGCCGCGAAGACCGTGCCGAACAGGATCGCCAGCAGGACCACCGAGAAGACGAGGCCCGCGGCAGATGGCGTAAAGCCGATCCCCATCCCTGCAGTGACAGCGACGAATGCGACGGCCGATGCCGGAAACATCCATGACGAGCGGGGCACGGGGTGTGCGGACATCGAGCAATAACCTGAAGGATTCGAGAAGCGGGAGGGGCAACATAAGACAACACCTGCCTGGTGTCAGGTTGCAAGGCTGCGGCAAAGCTGCCCCACTCGCCAATCATCCCATGCAATGGGTATAATCCGCTATCACCGTGTGGTGAGCTCGAAGAAGAACAAGGAGGAAACGAGATGTTTTCGCACGTCATGATCGGCACCAACGACCTCGAGGCCGCGAAGTCGTTTTATGACAAGCTGCTCGGCACGCTGGGTATTCCGCCGGCCGTGGTCGACCGGCACCGCATTTTCTATCGCACCAAGACCGGCACCTTCGCAGTGTCGAAACCGATCGACGGCAAAACCGCCACGGCGGCCAATGGCGGCACCATCGGCTTTACCGCCAAATCGACCGATGAAGCCGACGCATGGCACGCCACTGGCGTCGCCAATGGCGCCACCACTTGCGAGGATCCGCCGGGCGTGCGCGACATGGCCGGCATGAAGCTCTATCTCGCTTACCTGCGCGATCCCGACGGCAACAAGCTCTGCGTCATGCACCGCATGGCGTCATAGAACGGAAGAACCACAGCCAAACAGAAACGCCCGGCTTCACAGCCGGGCTTTTCGCAGGACCGGCGGAAGCAGCTCGGAAGGCAGTCAGCCACCGCCAGAGCGAATGAATTTCAGTCCCGTTTCGATAGCGCCGTAGGATGCGAGATCGTCGTGTCCACCTTCCGGAAAACGCACGAACTGCTTCGGCTCAAGGGCCAGATCAAAGAGCCGTTCGCCGAAGCGAACAGGAATGGTCCGATCGCGATCGCCATGCATGATCAGAAGCGGAGCCCCGATCCGCACGACGCGGAGATCAGAGCGAAACTGATCTCGCAGGAGCCAGCGCACCGGCACGTAGCTGAAGTGAAACGCAGCAACGTCCACCATCGACGAGTAAGGCGCTTCCAGAACCAGCTTCTGGATCGCGTTCTCTGCGGCCAGAGCGGTGGCAACGCCGGTTCCCAACGAGAAGTCCCACGGAACGATCTGACCGGCATCGTATCGCGCCTTGGCGAAAGCATAGGCGGCCGCTGCATCCTGAAGCAGCCCCTGCTCGCTCGGTAGGCCGCTTGAACCGGCATACCCGCGATAGGAAACGGCGATCAGTCCGTTGCCATCCGCCGTCAGCTTCTGAAAGCGACCGACCTGGGCCGCCAGGAAATCGCCATTGCCGTGGAAATAGATGATCACAGGTCGCGACAGCTTTGCCGGGACATGCCAGACGATGATGGTCTCGCCGTCCGCCGTCGTCAGCCGATGTTCCTCAGCTTGCGCGAACCCTGCCGCTTCCGGTGAGGTTCGCGTCGTCTGCGGGATTGGGAAGATAAAGTCTCGTTGCCTGAAATACAGCAAGGACAGACTGATGCTGTAACAGACAGCGACCAATACGACGGTCCATATCAGTATCTGCATGGACCGCCGCCGATAGGACACCGAACGATCACATCGCCTTGACGATGTTTTCGGTCACCTTCTTCGCGTCACCCAGCAGCATCATGGTATTGTCGCGATAGAACAGCGGATTGTCGATGCCGGCGTAGCCCGAGGCCAGCGAGCGCTTGATGAACATCACGGTGCCCGCCTTCCAGACCTGCAGCACCGGCATGCCGTAGATCGGCGAGGACTTGTCCTCTTCCGCCGCCGGGTTGGTGACGTCGTTGGCGCCGATGACAAAGGCGATATCGGCCTGGGCGAATTCCGAATTGATGTCCTCGAGTTCGAACACCTCATCGTAGGGCACGTTCGCTTCGGCGAGCAGCACGTTCATGTGGCCGGGCATGCGGCCGGCGACCGGGTGAATGGCGTATTTCACCTCGACGCCTTCCTTCTTCAGCGTGTCAGCCATTTCGCGCAGCGCGTGCTGTGCCTGCGCCACCGCCATGCCGTAGCCGGGCACGATGATGACCTTCTGCGCGTTCTTCATGATGAAGGCCGCATCATCCGCCGAGCCGAGCTTGGCCGGTTTCTGTTCGGCGGAGCCACCGCCGCCGGCTGCGGTCTCGCCGCCGAAACCACCAAGGATGACCGAAATGAAGGAGCGGTTCATCGCGTGGCACATGATGTAGGACAGGATCGCGCCCGACGAACCGACCAGCGCACCGGTGATGATCAGCGCCGAATTGCCCAGCGTGAAGCCGATGCCCGCGGCAGCCCAGCCGGAATAGGAGTTCAGCATCGAGATCACGACCGGCATGTCGGCGCCGCCGATCGGGATGATCAGCAGGGCACCTAGCACCAGCGCGAGGATGGTGATGACCCAGAAATCCACCGCCGAGCCGGAATGCACCAGGCCATAGATGAAGAAGATCAGCGCCAGGCCGAGCACGATATTGATGATGTGGCGTGCCGGCAAAATGATCGGCGCACCGCTCATGCGGCCGGAGAGCTTGGCGAAGGCGATCACCGAGCCGGTGAAGGTCAGCGCGCCAATGGCGACGCCGAGCGACATTTCGACGAGGCTCGCCGACACGATCTTGTTGGTGGCCGGATCGAGAATGCCGAAAGCTTCGGGCGCGTAGAAGGCGCCGGCAGCGACCAACACCGCGGCCATGCCGACCAGCGAGTGGAAAGCGGCGACCAGTTCCGGCATCGAGGTCATCGGCACGCGCTTGGCGATGACGGCGCCGATGCCGCCGCCGATGGCAATGCCGAGGATCACCAGGATCCAACCGATCGCGTCTGCCGGGGGATGCGCGGCCAGAGTGGTGCCAACGGCGATGGCCATGCCGACCATGCCGAAGAAATTGCCCTGGCGGCTCGAAGCCGGGCTCGACAGGCCGCGCAGCGACATGATGAAGAGCACGCCGGCGACCAGATACAGAAGTGCAGACAGATTGGCGTTCATCTCAGTGCCCCGTTGTCATTGTGATCGCGAGATGCGCCGTTCACTTGGATTTCTTCTTGTACATCGCGAGCATGCGCTGGGTGACCAGGAAGCCGCCGAAGATATTCACGCAGGCAAAGATCAGCGCCACGAAGCCGAAGCCGCGGGCGAGCACGCCGCCGCTGCCAGCCAGCTTGACGCCGACCGCGAGGAGCGCGCCGACCACGATCACCGAGGAGATCGCATTGGTCACCGACATCAGCGGCGTATGCAGCGCGGGGGTCACCGACCACACCACGAAATAGCCGACGAACACCGCGAGCACGAAGATCGAGAGCTGAAAGACGAAGGGGGAAACCAGCGAAGCATGTTCCATGGCGGCTCTCCTTAGGCAGTCTTCGGCTGGAAGTTCGGATGGATGACGGCGCCGTCCTTGGTCAGGGCCGTAGCCTTGACCAGTTCGTCGTCCCAGTTCACCGCGAGCGCCTTCGTCTCCTTGTTTACCAAGGTCTCGATGAAGGAGAACAGGTTACGCGCATAGAGGCTCGAGGCCGAGGCGGCGACGCGGCCGGCGACATTGGTAAAGCCGACGATCTTGATGCCGTTCACGTCAGTGACCTCTCCGGCCTTGACGCCCTCGACATTGCCGCCGCGTTCGACGGCCAGATCGACCAGCACCGAACCGGGCTTCATCGACGCGACCATCTCGGCGGTGACCAGACGCGGTGCCGGACGCCCCGGGATCAGCGCCGTGGTGATGATGATGTCCTGCTTCTTGATGTGCTCGGCAGTGAGCGCGGCCTGCTTGGCTTGATATTCCTTGGACATTTCCTTGGCGTAACCGCCGGCGGTCTGCGCGTTCTTGAATTCCTCGTCTTCGACCGCCAGGAACTTGGCGCCGAGGCTTTCGACCTGCTCCTTGGTGGCCGGACGCACATCGGTCGCCGTCACCACGGCGCCGAGGCGGCGCGCGGTGGCGATGGCCTGCAGGCCGGCGACGCCGACCCCCATCACGAACACCTTGGCGGCAGGCACGGTGCCGGCCGCGGTCATCATCATCGGGAAGGCGCGACCGAAATATTCGGCGGCCTCGATGACAGCGCGATAGCCGGCAAGATTGGCTTGGCTGGACAGCACATCCATCACCTGTGCGCGGGTGATGCGCGGCATCAGCTCCATGGCGAAGGCGGCAATGCCGGCATTGGCCATCGTCTTCAGTGCAGCTTCATTGCCATAAGGGTCCATGATCGCGATCACCAGCGCGCCGCGCTTGTAATTCGCAAGTTCAGAGGCTTCCGGCCGTTTCACCTTGATGACGATGTCGGCATCCTTCACCGCGTCGGCGGCAATAGCGGCACCAACGGCGGTGAATTCGGAATCCGGCAGGCCGGATTTGATACCCGCGCCCGGCTCGATCACGACCTCGGCGCCGAGCGCCTTGAACTTCTTCACCGTATCCGGCGACACCGCAACGCGCGGTTCGAGCGGATCGATCTCCTTGGCAACGGCAATCTTCATAGGTCCTCCGGCGGAGCCTTGTCCGCGCGTGAACGATCAGGTCAGGGATGAAAAGCCGCGGCGCTGCGGCAGAAGGCAGGGTCAGGTGAGGAAGATGCCCATCAGCGCCACGATCGCGACAACGGAGATGGTGCCCCATTTCACAAGCATCAGGAAACCTTCATAGGTCTGTTCATGCGCCGGGTAGTCGTTGCCATCCGCCGTGGTGTAGGCAACTTCGCCATGATCAGCCATTCCAGTCTCCCGCGATATTTATGATCTGTTGCCACGGAATTAGCGCAATTGGATTTGAACGGCAACGGCTGTTGGAATGCTGTGCATGCCTTTAAATGATGCAGTGCATTATGCTGGCCAATTATCGCGGATCCAGCAGGCGAGCGATTGTTCGCTCACCTCGCCAGCGGCGAGCGAAAGTATCATTGCCGCGGCCTCCGCCTCCGGCACTATGAAATCGATATCGTTCACGCCCACGAATGTGTAGAGCGCCAGCAGCGAGGTTCGCTTGTTTCCATCCACGAACGGATGATTGCGCGCAATGCCGAAAGCATAAGCAGCGGCTAATTCAGGCAATTCGGCTTGCTCATATGCCCAGCGGTTTCTGGGCCGATCCAACGCCGATTCCAGCATCCCTGCATCGCGAAGACCGGCGGGCCCTCCATAAAGCGCAAGCTGCTCATCATGGATAGCAATGACCATCTGGCTGGTGAGCCAGAATGGCTCACTCATTTGGCGAGCTCAGCCAACGCGTTGTGATACCGCTTCATGCCGCGGCGAGCGACTTCCATCGCCTTTTCGAACTTCGGATCGTAAGGCGTTAGACGGACACCACCTTCCGGCGTCATGGTCGCATATAGCTGATCGCCTACGCTCAAGTTAAGACGAGTCATGACTTCCTTCGGCAAGATGACGCCGGAAGAATTTCCAATCTTCTTGATCTCAACTTTCGCAATGGGCTGAGGACGGGGATCGGCGGCGATCTTGCTCCGCTCGTTCATCGCATTTTGCCTCCGTTGTACAGAATGTATAACACTGAGAATAGCGACTTTCAACCTGTGGCATATGCGTGGGGGAACGCAGAATTACCCCATCGCCTCCAGCTCATCGATCATTCCGGCGATGACCGACAGACCGCCGTCCCAGAAGGTCGGGTCCTTGGCATCGAGGCCGAAGGGCGCGAGCAGTTCGGAATAGTGCTTTGTGCCGCCGGCAGCGAGCATCGCGAGGTAGCGCTCGGCAAAACCTTCCTGCGCGTGCTCGTAGACCGCGTAGAGCGAGTTCACAAGGCAATCCCCGAAGGCATAGGCGTAAACGTAGAACGGCGAATGGATGAAGTGAGGAATGTACATCCAGAAGTTCTCGTAGCCTGGCTTGATCTCGATCGCCGGGCCCAGGCTCTCATTCTGCACGCTCAGCCAGAGCTGGCCAATCCGCTCCGCCGTGAGTTCGCCATTGCGCCGCTCGGTATGAACAGCGCGTTCGAATGAATAGAAGGCGATCTGCCGGACCACCGTGTTGATCATGTCCTCGACCTTGCCGGCGAGCAGCGCCTGACGCTGCTTCGGGCTCTTGGTCTGGGCGAGCAGGCGCCTAAAGGTCAGCATCTCACCGAACACCGACGCCGTCTCCGCAAGCGTCAGCGGCGTCGGCGCCATCAGCGCGCCGTTCTTGGCCGCGAGCACCTGATGCACGCCGTGGCCGAGTTCATGCGCAAGGGTCATCACATCGCGCGGCTTGCCCTGATAATTCATCAGCACGTAGGGATGCGCCGACGGTGTGGTCGGATGCGAGAAGGCGCCCGGCGCCTTGCCCGGCCGCACCGGTGCATCGATCCAGCGATCGGTGAAGAAACGCTTGGCGATGTCAGCCATTTTCGGCGAGAAGGCGCCGTAAGCGGTCAGCACCATGTCCTGTGCATCGGACCACGAGATCGTGCCGGTCGGTGCGAATGGCAAAGGCGCATTGCGATCCCAGTGCGGCAGCTTCTTCTTGCCGAACCACTTTGCCTTCAGCTGATAATAGCGATGCGACAGTTTTGGATAGGCTGCGCGCACCGAAGTGACAAGCGCATCGACAACCTCCCGCTCGACACGGTTGTTGAGATGGCGCGAATCCGCGACATCCTGGAAACCACGCCAGCGGTCGGAAATCTCCTTGTCCTTGGCGAGCGTGTTGGTGATCAGCGCGAAGGTGCGCTCATTCGCCTTGAACGTATTCGCCAGCGCCTGCCCGGCCGCCTTGCGCTTCGCAGCGTCGCGATCCTGCAGGAGGGTCAGCGTCGGCTCGATCGCCAGCTCCTTGCCACCGACCTTGAAACGCAGTCCCGCGATGGTCTGGTCGAACAGACGGTTGAAGGCGCCATAGCCGGTCTGTGACTTTTCGTGAAACAGCTGCTCGACGCGATCTTCGAGCTGATACGGCTTGTCCTTGCGGCTGTCCTCGATCCAAGGACGATAATGGCCGAGCTCCGGCGTCTGCATCGCGCGCTCGATCACCTCATCCTCGATGCGATTCAGTTCGAGCGCAAAGAACAGCAGATGCACCGACGCGGCCGTGATCCGTTCGGAGACATCGCCGTAGAATTTCGAGATGGCGGGATCGACCGTATTGCCTGCATGGATCAGCCCGGCATAGGAGCCGAGGCGGCCGGCGAGATCGTCGATCGCCTCATAGCTGCGGATGGCCTCCGCGAGCCAGGCACCGCCATTCGGCTTCGCGGTCTCGTCCGCCAATTTACCTTTATATGCCACCTCGAAGGCTACGCAGTCCGCATCGATCCTGTCGAGGTCGCGCGCGATCTCGGGAGCCGTGATCGACGTGTACAGATCGGCCAAATTCCATTCCGGTAGTTGACCAGCTTTCGGCTTAGCTGCCGCCTTCGGCGCGGTCTTGCGAAGCGGCTTCTTCACGACTGCAGTATTCCTAGCGGCGGGCTTGCGAGTGGACTTTGCAGAAACAGATTTGGCAGATGCGGATTTCGGCATGGAAACTTTCGGCTAGATGCAGCGGTCACACATAGGCGGCCAATTGCGGGGCGAGATGGACGAGCAGTTCTTCGCCTTCCAGCAAGAGCGGCTCGATCTTGTCGTTGATCATATGGCGAATCGTACACCACACCATGACAATCCGTGCGACAAGCGGCCATCGCGTCTTCCGCAAGGCGCTGCGGGCATGGATCGCCACCAGCGGCAGGCTGCGATGCTCGAACAGCAGGGTGCCCTGACCATCCTCCAACACGTAAAGCCCGCCGATCCGCGATACGCATAATGTGCAAGCCTGATCAGGTCCGAGCAGGTAGAACTGCGCATCGCCGTTCTCGGTGAGGCCAGTGTCCCAGCCCGCCCCGCGGCGGCCGATATCGAGGGTTTCGCCGAGGGTGCGAAGCTCCGTGTTGCTCCAGGCGCCAAGCTGCGGCTTCCGAAATGCAATCACATTCATTTGGATGCTCCGAACAACAGCCGGTGCAATTCCGGCTCGTAATAGACCAGCAGATGTTTGGCGAAATCCGCCGGGTCGAGCTTCAGGGCGAGCGCCCACGCTTCCAGGGTTTCGGTCGGCACCCGGCTGAAGCCGTTCTCAACCTGCGAAATGAACGTGTAGTATTTGAGGCCCAGCTGGGCGGCGAGATCGACTTGCGATAATCCCGCTTCAGTCCGCCGCGCCTTAAGCCAGTTGCCGGCTTCCTTTCGCAGCGCACGCGTATCCGGCCCTGCCTTACCCGGCTCTCCCCGCACCAAAGCTTCTTGATCTTTTCCAAGTTTCATGTTTACGAAACTATTCAGAATGAATTGCTCGAACTGACGACTATTCGTAGCAGCTTTGAGGTTGCGCGAAAACGTTGCAGGCTCAGTGAAACGGTCATGGCGTTTACCGATCGCAGCAGCTTCACAGAGCGGAATGATGCGCCCGCGCGGCCTGGCGGGGTCAAGGAGCTGTTTGCCGCAAGCCTCCTGATAACCCTGGCCGCTGCCCTCGCCTTGCGCGCTTTTGTCTCGCTCGACGCACTGGCGCCAATTGTCGCGACTTTGCTATTCGCACTCGCAGCATCGATCGCCGGCAGCGCGCTGCTTCCGCGCAACCGCGGACGCCGCGCAACCTGGCTCGATGTCGCCGGCGTTCTGACCTTTATCGGCGTCGGCATTTCGATCGTGATCGACCCGGACCAGATGGTCCGCTTGGTCACGCTGTCGGATCAACCTGACTAAGAGATTGGATTAACCCGCGGGATTGTCCCGCATTGAAGAAACGTCCTGGACCGGGCCCCTCTGGCAGCTCCCAAAAGCTGTGATGTCGGACTGGACGTTCATACACAGAGAGGCCCGTATGTCGGAACTGTTCACGCCCGAAGCCCTATCCGCATTGCTCCAGGTCATCATGATCGACCTGGTCCTCGCCGGTGACAACGCTATTGTCATCGGCCTCGCCGCTGCCGGCCTGCCAAAAGAGCAGCGCGCCAAGGCGATCCTGATCGGCATTGTCGCCGCTACCCTGCTCCGTATCGGTTTTGCCAGCATCACTGTCCAGTTGCTGCAGATCATCGGCCTGCTCCTGGCTGGCGGCGTGTTGCTGCTGTGGGTCTGCTGGAAAATGTGGCGCGAACTGCGTGCCGGCCACGAGCACGATCTCGACGAAATCGAGAAGATGAACGCCGAAGACGCCCCCACCGGCCCGCGCAAGACCATGGGGCAGGCGATCTGGCAGATCACCCTTGCCGACGTCTCGATGTCGCTGGACAACGTGCTGGCCGTGGCCGGCGCTGCCCGCGAGCATCCGACCATTCTGATCTTCGGGCTGGTATTGTCGATCGCGCTGATGGGTCTCGCCGCCAGCTTCATCGCAAAACTGCTGCAAAAGCATCGCTGGATCGCCTATGTCGGCCTGGCCATCATCCTCTATGTAGCCGGTGACATGATCTATCGCGGCGGCCTTGAGGTTTGGCCCTACGCGACGGCCTACCTCAAGTAAGAGTTCGACCGTAGGACGGGTTACGGCTTCGCCTCACCCGCCCTACGGTCATGCATTATCAAAACATTAAATCTTGCTCGCCATCGTGGTTCAATTCGGGACACTCCATTCTTGGAGTGCCCGCCCGGAGCGAGCATGGCAGAACGAATTCTTATCGCCGATGACGATGCCGTCCAGCGTCGCCTTGTCGAAAACATGGTGCAGCGCTGCGGCTACGAAGCGATCGTGGTCGAGAGCGGCGATGCCGCGATGGCACGCCTGATCGACCCGGAAGCTCCCGCCATCGACGCCTTGCTGCTCGATCTGGCGATGCCCGGCCTTGACGGCATGGGCGTGCTCGAGCGCATCCGCGACGCCGGCCTCAATATTCCCGTCATCGTCCAGACCGCCCATGGCGGCATCGACAACGTCGTCTCGGCGATGCGCGCCGGTGCCCATGACTTCGTCGTCAAGCCCGTCAGCGCCGAACGCCTGCAGGTGTCGCTGCGCAACGCGCTCAACACCAGCGCGCTGAAGGGCGAATTGCAGCGCATCCGCCATAGCCGCGAAGGCAAGCTCACTTTCGCCGATATCGTCACGCGCAGCGCTGCGATGGAGAATGTCCTGCGCTCCGCGCGCAAGGCAGCATCGTCGTCCATCCCCGTACTGATCGAAGGCGAGTCCGGTGTCGGCAAGGAAGTCATCGCACGCGCCATCCACGGCTCCGGCGAGCGTAGCAGCAAGCCGTTCGTCGCCGTGAATTGCGGCGCCATTCCCGACAATCTCGTGGAGTCGATCCTGTTCGGCCACGAAAAGGGCGCCTTCACCGGCGCCACCGAGCGCCATGCCGGCAAATTCGTCGAGGCTTCCGGTGGCACGTTGTTCCTGGATGAAGTCGGCGAACTCCCCCTCAGCGCGCAGGTGAAGCTGCTGCGCGCATTGCAGGAAGGGGCCGTGGAAGCCGTCGGCGGCCGTCGCCCGGTCAAGGTCGATGTCCGTATCATCTCCGCAACCAACCGATCACTGCTCGATCTCGTCAAAGCCGGGCATTTCCGTGAGGATCTGTTCTACCGCCTGCATGTGCTGCCCCTGACGGTGCCACCGTTGCGGGCGCGTCGCGAGGACATCCCGCACCTGCTGAGGCATTTCCTCGCCCGGTTCTGCGCCGAGGAGAACCGCCCGATCACCAGCATTTCCGGCGAGGCCATGTCGGTACTGACCCGGCTGGACTGGCCTGGCAACATCCGACAGCTCGAAAATGCGGTATACCGCGCCGTGGTCATGAGCGAAGGCGACCAGCTGGGACCAGCGGATTTTCCGCTGGCCGCGGCGCAAATGCCGTTTATTGCCTTCCCCGCCGGTGCACCGCTGATTGTAGAGCCTGCCTATCACGCCACCGCGCCGAACATGGTACCGGATGCGGCACCCATACTGACCGCTGCGGGCACCCTGAGCATGCTTGCCACAGACAATGAAGTCCGCCCGCTGGAAGAACTCGAATCCGAGATCATCCGCTTTGCCATTTCCCATTACCGCGGCCAGATGTCCGAAGTCGCGCGCCGCCTGAAAATCGGCCGCTCGACGCTTTACCGGAAACTCGACGAGGCTGCAGACAAGAATCCGGCCTCGACCGATGAGGCATAGCTCGGTTCGACGAGACCCAGCCAAGTCTCGATTTGTGGCTCCGCACGCAACGAACATGCCCTTGTTGTGGCAGGGGAACTTGAACCGTTGCGGTGTTGTTACACACGAAGTGAAAAGCAGCTGTCGGCAAAGGCTGCGACATTGCAAACCATGTGGGTTAGCGTCAGTTTGCTCTGAAACGGCCCGCTGGGTGGTGGCACCTGGATCGGGCCGATGTATCGTCTGCGTAGTGAATCGCGACATACGAACGCTTCAATCGAAGCTTTGATGTGAGACTGTGACTGTTCCAAGCGAACCGGAGCAGGTTCACTCGAGAGGAACGAGAATGCGAGACTTCAACAAGAGCTGTTCTGGATTCGACCGCGTGCTCATGGCCGTGGCTGCTACGTTCCTGACGGTCTCGGCCGGCGCTGCCACAGCACAACCGAGCGTCTCGCCGCGCGACGGCGTTTCCGAGCTCGCCATCGATGCGGCCGTGCCGCGCCCCGAGCCTGCCAACGTCCCACCACCCACCGCGAGCGATATCAAGGCCGAGACCAACGTCGACACCACCGCTTCGGTCCCCGATGCGAGCAAGGCATCGGAGAAGACGATCGGTACGACATCGGTTGACGCGCCTAAGGCTGCCGAGACACCGAAGGCGGCAGAAGACATCGAACCTGCCGACACCGCGATTGCTCCCGCCGCACCGGCGCCTGCAGCTGCTCCGGCGGCCACCGCCGTTGCTCCGGCGACGCCCGCTGCGGAGCCACCGAAGGACGTCGCCAAGGATATTGCGAAGCCTGCCTCGACCGTCGCCGTCGCCGACCAGGCGGTCGCTGACAAGCTGCGCGAGATGCTCGGCAACAAGGCATCGCGTCAGTTCGATCGCAAAGGCGAGCGCGCTGCCGTCGAGAAGTTCTATACCGCACGGGACTTCGCACCGCTCTGGACCCAGGGCGGCCTCGCCACTGCTACCGCCAAGGGGGTGATCGCCCGCCTGAAAGATGCCGGCAGCGAAGGACTCGACACCGCGGATTATCCGGTGCCGGATTTCATTGCAGCAAGCACGCCCGAGGCGCAGGCCGAGGCCGAGCTGAAGCTGACCGCCAGCATGCTCGACTACGCCCGCCAGGCCCAGAGTGGCCGCATGCACTGGTCGCAGATCGACGGCGACATCATGTATCCCGAGCATCCGACCGACCCGGCCGAAGTGCTCTCCCATGTCTCGACCGCCAAGGACGCATCGGCTGCGCTCGCCAGCTACAATCCCCAGCATGAAGGTTACAAGAGGCTGAAGGCCAAGCTCGCTGAGCTGCGTGGCGAGGCCGAGATGCCGGCGCAGCCAATCGCAGAAGGGCCGGCGCTGAGGTTCACCAAGGCGACGAAGAAGAATCCGAATCCGGCTGTGGTGGAAGACGATCGGGTGCCACAGATACGCGCCCGTCTCCACCTCGGCAACGCCAGCGACACCAGATACGACGCAGAAGTGGCGGAGGCCGTTCGCAAATTCCAGGCAACCAGCAACATGAAGGTCACCGGTGTTCTGGATGACGCCACCGTGCGCGCCATCAATGCGCCGAAACGCGATCGCCAGATCGACACGCTGCTGGTGAACCTGGAGCGTTGGCGCTGGCTGCCCCGCCAGCTCGGCGCCGCATCGCTCGGCGATGCCTATGTGATGCTGAACATCCCCGACTACACGCTGAAGGTGATGCAGAATGGCGCGCAGGTCTGGACCACCCGCGTCGTCGTCGGCAAGGCCGGCAAGCATGCGACGCCGCTGATGACCGAGACGATGAAGTACATCACGGTCAACCCGACCTGGAACGTGCCGCCATCGATCATCTACAACGAATATCTGCCGGCCCTGCAACAGGACCCAACGGTGCTTGATCGCATGGGCCTGAAACTGACGCGCAATGCCGACGGCAGCATCCACGTGTCGCAGCCGCCGGGCGAAGCCAATGCGCTCGGGCGGATCCGCTTCAACTTCCCGAACAAGTTCCTCGTCTACCAGCACGACACGCCGGACAAGAACCTGTTCTCGCATGAGGCGCGCGCCTACAGCCACGGCTGCATGCGCGTGCAGAACCCGGACCAATACGCTGCGACACTGCTCAACATCACCATGCCGAACGAGCGTTACACACCGGAGAAGGTGCGCGGCATGTATGGCCGCAGCGAGATCGATCTGAAATTCCCGACGCCGATCCCGGTCAACATCACCTACCAGACTGCCTTCGTGGACGATGCCGGCAAGCTGCAGATGCGTAAGGACGTTTATGGCCGCGATGCGCAGATGCTGAACATCCTGAAGAATGCGAAGGGCAAGGATCTGGAGCAGGTGGTCGCCCGCGCCCAGCCGAGCTATACGCGCCCGCGCGCCAATATCCCGCAAGGCGTCGCTTTCAACGACGGCGCTCGTAACAACGAGCCCAACTTCTTCGAGCGCCTGTTCGGTGGCGGCTTCGCCCAGCCGCAACCTGCACCCGGACCGCGAGGACGTCGCACCGAAATCCGGTAAGCGCTACGATCCGAACGCAAGACCATCAAGGGCTCCATCTTCGGATGGAGCCCTTTTTGTAGCTTTCTTAGCTGATTTCCTTTGCCCGGCGCGCGGAGGCCAGAAAGACCGCGTATTGATCGTCGAAAGCGCGCCTGAAAGCGGGCCGCGCCTCACCGCGGGCGACATAAGCGACGAGATTGGGATGCTCTTCGAGCAGTCCTGAGCCGCTCGATCTGCGCAGCACGCCGATCATCATGAGGTCACCGGCGCTGAAGGTCAGCCCTAGCCATTCTGCTTCACCGAGCGCGCGAGAGAGGTCCGTCAGGCGATTGCGGATTCGCTCTTCGAGGCAAGGCTGGCGCGCTTCGAACCAGGGCCGATCGCTTTCGACAAGGATCGCCGCATCGCGCTCGACGATCGGCGGCTCAATCGTGCTGAGTGCCGCGAACATCCACATGATCGCACGAGCCCGTGCAGCCGGATCCTCCGGCAACAGGCCCGCGTGGTGTTCCGCGATCTGCAGCACGATGGCGCCTGACTCGAAGAGCGTCAGATCGCCGTCCTCATAGCTGGGAATTTGCCCGAAGGGCTGCAGCGCGCGATGCGTAGCCCCCTTCATCTCGGCGAATGTCACGAGACGAACATCGTAAGGCTGGCCGACCTCTTCGAGCGCCCAGCGAACCTGCATGTCCCGCGCCAGCCCCTGACCGCCATCGGGGGATTCCCGGAAGGCCGTGATTATAGGCTTCATGACGAATCTCCTTGCGACGAAGTGGCGACGGATGGTCGCTGGTCGCGCTTTCTCAAGGACGAAAGGGCCGCGCGCTTCTCGACGCAGCCATCCTGTTTTTCTGGTACCCCACAGAGGCAAACCGGATCGGTAGTAGGGCAACCGCCCGACTCGCGCGGCACCAGCCCCCCGCAAGAGAGAAAGACAATTATTTTCAGATACTTATATATAGAACACCCGACCGCTTTGCGGTGTTATCCGGTTGCAAGATTAACCATTGTCCACCTGCAAGGTGGCAGCGGGCTAGTTTTCGCCATAGTCAACGCGTTAAGCTTGACAGTGGCAGAAATGCCAACTTGGGGGGAGCGGCGTAAACCTCGGTTAACCCTCCCGTTTTAACTCTGGATTCACCCTCTTTCGCCACATGGGGTCGCGAGAGAGTTGAGTAACTTGGGTGGGCTCCGACGTGCCGGCTGGTTTCGCACGCAAAGTGAAATGGCGTCCTTCGCGCGCCGGTTTAAATGCCGGTTTGGCCTCGCTGGTGCTGATGGCCAGCGCGAGTTCGGTCCATAATGCGACTGCCGATGGCGAGACCCGCACCCTTTCCTTCCACCACACCCATTCCGGCGAAGACCTCACGGTCACCTTCAAGCGCAACGGGCGCTATGACGAAGAGGGACTGAAAAAACTCAATTACTTCCTGCGCGACTGGCGCAATCACGACCAGACCACGATGGACAGGCGCCTGTTCGATATCGTTTGGGAAGTCTATCGCGACGTCGATGGCAAGGCGCCGATCCAGATCATCTCTGCCTATCGCTCGCCCGCCACCAACGCCATGCTGCGCCGTCGCTCTTCCGGCGTCGCGCGCCACAGCCAGCACATGCTCGGCCATGCGATGGATTTCTTCATTCCCGGCGTGCAGCTGGAAAAGATCCGCATCGCCGGCCTGCGTCTGCAGCGCGGCGGCGTCGGTTTCTATCCGACCTCCGGCTCGCCCTTCGTACATCTCGACACCGGCAGTATCCGTCACTGGCCGCGTATGACCTATGCACAGCTCGAGCGCGTCTTCCCGAATGGCCGCACCGTGCATCTACCGTCCAGCGGGGGCACCATGCCCGGCTATCAGCTCGCCCTTGCTGACATCCAGAAGCGCGGCTCCGGCGATAGCGTGAGCCTTGCCAGCAGCAAGCCTGGCAACCTGCTGGCTTCGCTGTTCGGACGCAAGTCGGCTGACGACGAGGATGAATCCGCGGCCCCCGCCATCGCAGCTGGCAAGCCGACGCCCGCGGCCAGCGTTGTCGCCACTGCCGCGCCGGAGAAATCCGCCGAACCGGTTCCAATGCCGCGCGCCAAACCGCCTGCCGCCAACGTCCAGCTCGCATCGGCTGACACCGAAACCATCCCGCTGCCGCGACCGAAACAGCAGATGGCTGCTGCCACGCCGGCGCCAAAGAACGATGGCCGCCCGCAGACACCGGCCGATATCATCAACGCCCGCGGCTTCTGGGATGACATCCCCGAACCGAAGCAGGCCACGCCGCAGCAGGTCGCTGCCCTCACCGCTCGCCAAGCGCTCGATCGCATCGCCGAGCAGGAACAGGGCATGACCAACGTCTCGGCCTTCGCCAAGGCGCTGGCCTATGCCGGACCGAGTAATTCGCCGGTGGATCGCTCGCACGTGGTCGCCGCCAGCGCCCCGATCCCGCGCAGCATTCGCCCTGCCTCGCCGAACAGGAATTCGATGGTCGTGAATGAAGTAACGACGGTGATCGGCAAGAGTCTCGGTCAGGCCGGTCCGGTCACGATGGCGACACGCCTCGCTGCAGCCTACATTCCCGAAAATCACATCTGGACCCGCGCGATGATCGTGGCGCCGAGCGTGACGACAACGATGTCGGTCTCGGCGATCGGCGACGGAGATCTGACCGTACTGCGCGCACATTTCGCCAAGCCGCAGAGGGTCGTGGCGATGAGCTTCTCCGACGATCCTCAGAACGGTCTCGTGAGCGATCAGTTCACCGGCTCGGCAACAGCGAAGCTGATGACGACGAGCTTCGCGATGCGGACCGCGGCGCTGCGCTGATACGTGCTGCCTGTCATCACCTGCGAAAGCGGGTGATCCAGTACACGGCAGCCTTCGTGATGAAATCGAAATTTGTCTGTTTACTAGATCCCCCGCTTTCGCGGGGGATGACAGTTATCGAATGAAGCGGACGCCTCACAGCATTCCGAGCGCCTGCAAATAGGTCTCCAGAATCGTTTCCTGCTCGGCACGCTCGTTCGCATCCTGCTTGCGGAGGCGGATGATGGTGCGCAGCGCCTTCACGTCGTAGCCGTTGCCTTTGGCTTCGCCATAAACGTCCTTGATGTCGTCGGAAATGGTCTTCTTCTCTTCCTCGAGACGCTCGATACGCTCGACGATGGCTTTCAGCTGTTCCTTGGCGAAAGAATGCGTCGCCTGATCGTCCAGCACGGACGCAGCATTGGTGGCCATCGGAAACTCCTGAACTGATGTGGTGTGATGTGGGTGGCGAGAGGCGCCGGTTATGGGCGCTAGTCTCTTAAAAACTTGTCTCTAATTCGACACTCGCGACCATCGCCGATGGGGTCAAGCCGCGAGCCGCATCATCCACAGCGCCCCCACAGAATTGATCGCGCGAGGGCTGCAAAAGGGGTGAATTCCGGTCAATGTCCTGGGTGCACCTTCTTCATGGCTTCGAGCTTTTCCGGCGTCGCTTCGCTCTGGTGCAGCGCCTTCCAGGTCTCGTAGGGCATGCCATAAACCGCCTCACGGCTCTCGTCCTTGCTCAACGCCACGCCGCGCTCGTCCGCCGCATCTTTCAACCAATTGGACAGGCAATTGCGGCAGAAGCCGGCGAGGTTCATCAGATCGATATTCTGCACATCGGTGCGGCCCTGCAGATGCGCCACCAACCGACGAAAAACCGCGGCTTCGAGTTCGGTCTGCGTCTTTTCGCCAATCGCCATGTCTCGTCTCACTCAAAGCGTCCAGTAAAGGCATAAGATGGGTTCTTTACCAGATTTCGCCATAACGCGGTGCAAATGGCCAGTGCTGCCAAATCGGCCCTGCCGTTGACAGGCCAGTCCGGTCACGCGAAACCGTCAAGGAACTGATATATATCGACGCCGAATGATCATCGCGAATCCCCACAGCCCATCCCACGCCCGTTCATGGGCCAGCCTGCTGCCAATTCTGGCCGTTGCGCTGGCATGCATCTGGGCGACACCTGCGGCAGCGGATTTCAGGCTTTGCAACAACACGTCGAGCCGGGTCGGCATCGCCCTCGGCTACAAGGATGTCGATGGCTGGACAACCGAGGGCTGGTGGAACGTGTCCTCACGCGCCTGCGAGACCCTGCTGCGTGGAACCCTGGTTGCCCGGTATTATTATATCTATGCCATCGACTACGACCGTGGCGGTGAATGGTCGGGTCAGGCTTTCATGTGCTCGCGTGACAAGGAATTCACCATCAAGGGGACAGAGAATTGCCTGGCGCGCGGCTTCGACCGGACAGGTTTCTTCGAGGTCGATACCGGTGAACAGCGCGCCTGGACGGTGCAACTGACCGAAACCAACGAACAACCACCCAAACTGCCGGGTATGCCCGGCCCCGGTCCTGGCGGACCGCCTCCGGGTGCACCCGGCGCGGGCTTCCCTGCGCTGCCGACCAATCCGGGCAATCCACCTGCGGGATCGCCGCCGGCCATGACGCCGGCAGCGCCCCCCGGCACCAAGCAATAGATCGGGCCGAGACAATGAGACGACAGCGCCGCATCAAGATTCTGGCCACGCTCGGCCCTGCCTCCTCCGACAGCGCGATGATCCGCAAGCTGTTCGAGGCTGGCGCCGACGTGTTCCGCATCAATATGAGCCACACGCCGCACGACAAAATGCGCGAACTGGTGAAGACCATCCGTAATGTCGAAAGCAGCTATGGCCGCCCGATCGGTATTCTGGTTGACCTGCAAGGCCCGAAGCTGCGCGTCGGCGCTTTCGCCGAAGGCGGCGTCCAGCTCAAGAACGGCGAGGCCTTCACGCTCGATTCCAATCCGGCTCCTGGTGACGTCACCCGCGTGCACCTGCCGCATCCGGAAATCCTTGCAGCGCTCCGCCCCGGCCACGCGCTGCTGATCGACGACGGCAAGCTGAAGCTGATCGCCGAGGAGACCTCTTCGGATCGCGCGGTAACGCGCGTCGTCGTCGGCGGCCGCATTTCCGACCGCAAGGGCGTCAGCCTGCCCGATACCGACCTGCCCGTCTCGGCGATGACGCCAAAGGATCGCAGCGATCTGGAAGCTGCGCTCGAAACCGGCATCGATTGGGTCGCTCTGTCCTTTGTGCAGCGCGCTGAGGACGTGCATGAGGCCAAGCGTCTGGTGCGCGGCCGTGCCGCCATCATGTCGAAGATCGAGAAGCCTCAGGCGATCGATCGCCTCGATGCCATTCTTGAGGCGTCCGATGCGCTGATGGTGGCGCGCGGCGATCTTGGCGTCGAACTGCCACTGGAGCGCGTCCCCAGCCTGCAGAAGCGCATGACCCGCATGGCACGCCGCGCCGGCAAGCCGGTGGTGGTGGCGACGCAGATGCTGGAATCGATGATCCAGAGCCCGGTGCCGACCCGCGCCGAAGTCTCCGACGTCGCCACAGCGATCTATGAAGGCGCCGATGCTGTGATGCTCTCGGCGGAATCCGCAGCCGGCAAATTCCCGGTGGAAGCTGTCTCGACCATGAACCGCATCGGCGAAGAGGTCGAACGCGATCCGACCTACCGAAATGTGCTCACGGCGCAGCGGCCCGGCCCGGAATCGACCGTCGGCGACGCCATTGCCGACGCCGCCCGGCAGATCGCCGAGACGTTGGAGCTGTCGGCGATCATCTGCTGGACCAGCTCGGGCTCGACCGCCATGCGCGTCGCCCGCGAGCGACCGAAGCCGCCGATCGTCGCCATCACGCCGAACCTCGCCGGCGGCCGCAAGCTTTCTGTGGCCTGGGGCGTACATTGCGTCGTGGCGGAGGATGCTAAGGACCAGGACGACATGGTCGACCGCGCCTGCCGCATCGCGTTCCGCGATGGCTTTGCGAAGGCGGGCCAGCGCGTGATCGTGGTGGCCGGCGTGCCACTCGGTACACCGGGCGCGACGAACATGCTGCGCATCGCCTATGTCGGACCGAACGATACGGGCGAGTAGTTGATTTTAACCTCTCCCCGCCCTTTGCGGGGAGAGGTTAGGAGGCCTCAGCCTTCCAGCTTGGCGTCCAGTGTAATCTCTGCCTTCAGCAGCTTCGACACCGGACAGCCGGCCTTTGCCTTCGCCGTACAGTCGTCGAACTTCGCCTTGTCCGCGCCTGGGATTCTCGCCGACAGCGTCAGATGCACCTTGGTGATGGCAAAGCCTTCGCCTTGCTTCTCCAGTGTCACATCCGCCTTGGTCTCCATATGCTCGGCCTTCATGCCGGCCTCGCCGAGGATCAGCGACAGCGCCATGGTGAAGCACGCCGCGTGCGCCGCGCCGATCAGCTCCTCCGGATTGGAGCCGGGCTTGCCCTCGAAGCGGCTGGCAAAACCATAGGGATAATTCGCGAGCGCACCGCTCTTGGTGGAGATCTCTCCCTTGCCGTCCTTAATGCCGCCCTGCCATTTGGCCGATCCGAATGTCGTGGTCATGCACAGCTCCTCGATTTGGATTGAAGTGGTCGAACGAACTCTAGCGCAATGCCGCCACCAGTTTTGTGTCAGCAGCCAGGATGATGCGTCCGATCTCATTGATGACAAGCACCAGCGTGGCGTTTGGCGCCATCACCAACGCTCGACAGCGGGATTGGTTACATCTGGCCCACCGAACGGCGCTCGTCACTTGAGGTTGACCACCTCGCCGTCGATACGCGCTTCGACCAGCTCGATTCTCGCCGTTCCCAGTTGCAGTGGTACCACGGCATGAACGAGGATCTCGAAGGGCCCCTGTCCGGCCGACGCCGACGACACCCTGATCTGCTGATTGTTGCGCATGAAATTGACATAGGAAGCGTCGGCGAGGTGCCCGGCGACGGGGTTGTAACGAACCGCGCAGAGGCTGGCTTGCCCGCGATACCTACCCGTTCGCGTCGCCTGCATATGCAGGAAGGAGGTTGAGACATCGGCGCGAACGCTGCCGCCATGAATGCGCAATGCGTCGCCGCATGTCGTTGCGGGCTTCGGATCTCCCGACGTCATCGCCGCCACGAGGGCGCTCAATGGATCAACGACATTCTGTCCGTGTTCCGCTGAAATCGGAACACGTTCGGCGAGATCCTTCAACGGCGGCTCGATGGCAACCGTTGCAACATTGCCCGATTTGAAGTTCACCTCCTGTCGGTGCGTCTCCTTCGCAGCGCGCGATGAATAGACATATCGTTCAGGGTACACTTCGCCGTTCCGATACTTTCCCCTCGACTGCATTTCGAAGGAAAGGCCGGACGCCATGGACGCCACGCCACTGACGTCTCCGCCGAGGCGCGCTTCATAACGGTCTTGCACGAGATCGACAGTCAGGCCGATCGTCGCCACCGGCAGACCGAGATAATAGGCCTTGTAACTCGCCCGGAGTTGCGTCGCGGCTGCAGGCGAGAGCGCCGCCACAATCACGTGTGCCAGACCCAATACGCCCGCCGAAACCGCGCCATGCAGCACATTTCGTTTCATCGTTCATCCCCATCGGCCGAAAACCTGCGGACAGCGCCCCATCGCTTTCGTGGCCGTCCGGTAATGCGACGCAACGCTTGAGCAAATGTGTGGCGGCTATGCTTCACCAGAGCGCCTGAGTTGATTGGTCGCACTCACACGCCTCGGCGCGCCGACCGTTTCACACGCTCATACCGAGCCGACCGATTGCCGGCAGCTTGATAGCGGGACGGCGGATATCGAAACCGAGAACAATGCCGAGGACGTTGAGTTCGACACCTTCAATCCAGCCCACCGTCAAACCGAGGTAGCCGCCCAGCGTCGCACGCACGCCAGTTCCAGACGGAGTCCAGCCGAATGCTCCGCCTTCATAGGGAAAATCCTTGCCAATCGCGGTTGGCGGCAAAGTCACTTGAAGTTCCGGCACGGCGGCAAGCACTGCAGCAACGAACGTATTCGAGTTCGGCCCCGGCCACGCCCGATAATCACCGTAACTGCGCCAGGAATAGCCGGCGATGGCGGCCTTGATCCTCGGGATCATCTCTTCAGCGCTTGCGCCATCGGCCGACGCGATCGCCATCGGCTCTTCGCCAAACCAGCGGCCATCGGCGGCAAAGCCATTAAGGCGGATTGGATCGCCCCAGGCGGTATAATCATAGCGGGTATAGGTCTTTGCGCCCGCTTCCTTGAACACAATCCAACTATGCACAGCGAAAATGCCACGCCAGCGAACGGTGCGCGCGGCAAAAACGCGAACCAGCGCTCCGGGATGTTCTGCCGCCGGCGGCAACAGACCGGCACTTGAGCGATCGGCGCCTTGCCAGTTCACAGAACGATCGCCTGTCCAATATTTCACCGCCGAGATTCCGATCGGCACGACGAACAATGTGAGCAGGACCAGAATGATTTTTCTCACCGAAACGATCCAGAGGCGGGAATAAAGCGAAGATATAGGTGTGGATATGGACCTTGCGCGGGATTTCGCTACATGGCTCGCTGCCGGAAATTCCGAGTGCTGTCCACGCTATCCACAGGGACGATGCGCGATCGAGCAGGTTATTGCCATGATCGCGAGGTGAAGTGCCGTCATGATCGCAAATGATCGAAAGCGGAGATTCAAAATGACGCCCGATCTGATCGAAACAGATATCGACGAAATCATATCGACCTGTAACGGAGACCTGCGCGGCGCGGTAAAAGCCCTGCTGCTGGTCAACGAACAGCTCGAAGCTGAATTGCAGCAACTATATGCGGCATCCATTAGGGGTGGTGCGATCCGCCCAGGAACCAGCGCGCTGCATTAGTTCGCGCTGCATACCCTCGATGGCGCGCGGCACCGGGAGCCCGTTATCACGCCCGGCGTTTTTCCTGTTTCGTTTCTGTTGCCTGACCTTCTTCAGTGACCTGGCCGCCTTCTTCTTCCTTCGCTGGCGGCGGCAACTGCATGACCACCCTCTGGTTCGGCGCAGCGATTGCGATGCCCTCCTCCTGTAGTCGCATCTTCATACGGCGGTTGAATTCGCGCTGTACCCCCCAGCGGCCCGTGTCCGTGCAGCGGATCTGACCGACCAACGTGGACATCGCGCCATCGACCTTGTCGACGCCCCACAGTTCAAGGTCGCTACGCATGAGAGGACGATAAGCATCCTCCTTCCGCATCCCCACGGCGATGTCCTTAAGAATTTCACCGACGCGATCGGTGTCTTCCTTGCTATCGACACTGACAGATACCGCCGCATTGCCGGCACCGCGGCTCGAATTGGTAATGGTCGTCACGGCACTGAACGGGATGATATGCACCGAGCCGTCACCGGCGCGGAGACGGATGGTTCGGATCGACAGGTTTTCGACCACGCCGGTCAGCCCCGACACGGCGACGGTGTCACCCACCTGCACCGTGCTCTCCAGCAACAGGAACAGGCCGGTGATGACGTCCTGCACCAGCTTCTGAGAACCGAAGCCGATAGCGACACCGAGAATGCCGGCGCCCGCCAGCAGCGGCGCGACATTGACGCCGATCTCGCTCAGTACCGTGAGCGCGATCACTGCAATGATGACGCCGAGCAAAGTCGTGCGCAGCATCGGCTGGAACGTGCGCAGACGCGCCGCCCGCGCGAAGTGACCGTCGCGTGTGAGCGCCGTGAGCTGACGCTCCATCAGCGCATTGCTGCCTTCCCACACCGCGGCTGCGGCGACGGCTGCGATGGCGACGGTGACAATCGCAGAGACCACACGGCTGCCGATCTGCCCGCCATAAAACCAGACGATGGCATTGACGCCCCAGACCTCCAGCAATGCGACAAGACCGATGACGGCGATGATCGCCGCGACCACTTTGCGCAACAGCGGCAGATAACGATTGGCGCGGGCCTCCAGTCCCGGGAAGCGCTTCAGAACTTCCGGCCGAATGCGGAAGCCGCGATCGATCAGGCTCAGCGCCATCATCGAGACGAGGCGTGTGACTAGCGCAACGATGACGGTGCCGACGATATATTGCAGCAGCAGCGCGTAGCCGTTGCGGATATTCAGTGCCCAGACTCCCCACGCGGCCATCACGATGAAAATACCGAACACATGCCAAAGGCTGGCAAAGCGATTGCGCATGCCATTCAGAACGCCAGTCGCCCCGAAAGGTGCGCGCAACGCGTCGGCCACAGGCTTGCGGCATTGCAAGATGATGATGACGACAAACAGATGCACAATGAGCATCACGAGCTTGATGAGCGCGAGATGGGCAGAGCGATACAGGCCCATCATCAACGCGACATTGGCAATCGCGATACCGGTGGCGCCGACAGTCACGATGCGGCGCGTCCAGATTTCGATATAAGCGGCCGTCTCTTCCTTCACACGAAACAGAGCGAGCGGGCCGAACAATGCGCGCATGACGCAGATGATCGCGCGCGCCACCACATAGCTGTTTACAATGGCGAGGATCGCGAGACGTGTGGTGCCGGCGTCACCGATTTGTGTGCCGAGTAACAGCGAGACCGTGCCGGTGAAGACGAGAATCGGAAGCAGCTCGAGCAACAGGCGACCGATCACATAAGGCAACCGCAGCAACGACTGCCAGGCGCGCGTCAGACTGCGGCGACGTTTGTTCAGCTCGGGCGTCCCGGTGATGTCGGCCGTGGACGACGGCGGATCGACATGATCGACGATGAGAGCCGAAGGGGCACGGGCAACGAAGGGAATACGTGCCTCCAGCGCTGCTTGCGGCCTGCGCAGCAGCCAGACGACGAGCCATTCGGCCGCCAGCGCACCACCGAATACGACGGCCAGCTTCCAGGCAATGTCGAACAGCAAATGATAGGTGGCCGGATCGTTGGCGCTGCGTTGCAGCCAGTACCACAACGCTGGAAAGCGCGTGATCTGCTCCACGGCCATGGATACCTCGCGCGACACATCGCCGAGCTGATCTGCAATCGTCACCAGAAGCTGCGCACCGAGGCTGTCGGCATCGAGCGGGATCGCGGGCTTTTTCTCAGGCTCTGCCGGCTTCGCCTGGGCAATCGCCTGCAGCGTGTCGATCATCTCCTTGCGCTTGGCATCGTTCTGCAATGTCTCGAGCGCGGCCTTCGCCTGCTCCGGCGTCAACGCAGGCGCCGCAGCGGCAGGCGGCACGTCCGCTTTCTGCGCCAGAGCGGGGGGGCTGAATGGCGGAATGAACAAAAGACACAGAAGTGCGAAAAGCGGGAAAGACTTCTTCGCCAAGACGAGGTCCCTTCAAGAATCCTGGAAAGGGCCCTTTTCGCCTATTTCATGTGTCGGAAGTTTGGTTCCGGGAGGAAAATGGCGCGAAAAACCGCCAAAGCTCGGCAGCGTTGCGCTGAACGGGACGCGTCAGATATCCCGGCCCTCGACCTTTTCGGTCAGGGACTTCACCAGTTCCGGCACCTTTTCGAGATGCGGATTGACCGCGAGCGCCTTGCGATAGGCCTCCAGCGCCCGTTTGTCGTCGCCGAATTCCTGCATGATCATGCCAAGCCCGGCCAGCGCCCCGAAATGCCGCGGCTCGCGCGCCAGCACCTGCTCGATATCTTCCAGCGCGTGGGTGTAATCGTTCTGCAAGTAATACAGCGTCGCCCGCCGGTTCCAGCCCTCGATGTAGTCGGGCTTCAACTTGATGACGGCGCTCAGCAATTTGACCGACACGTCGATCTGCTTGGCATCCAGCGCCGTCTTGGCGCGGGTCATCAACAACGCCGCGGTGTCGCTGGAGGTCTGCGACCACTGCGCCCAGATTCGGCCCTCGACATGCCGGGCGCTGGCCTCATCGGGCGCCGCCTTCAGCGCTCCGAACAGAAAATCCAGGCCGCGGGTCTTGTCTGCACCGATTTTCGGAAGTTTTTCAGGGGCTTGAGGGATCTCTTTGCGCGCGCCCGGCTCGACCGATTTGGGGTCTTTGACCTGCGCGACAGCAGGTCCCGTCGCGAAAAGCGCGGTCAGCAAGAGGCCAAAACCTGCGATCCGGACGTGCGATGCCATAGGTGAAGTCTAGACACGAAAAAACGCGCTGCAAAGCGGCAGCGCGTCAAACACCTGTGATATCGCAATGCCGGCCGGAAAAATCCGACCGAACAGCGACTTAACCCTGGCGAGCCTTGAAACGGCGCTGGGTCTTGTTGATCACGTAGACGCGGCCCTTGCGGCGGACCAGGCGATTATCGCGGTGACGGGCACGCAGCGATTTCAACGAGTTACGGACTTTCATCGGTCGATCCTGATAGCTTGCGATCGTGACTTCAAATGCCGTGCGTCGCAGGCCGAAATCAGCGAAATATGGGCTTTAACCCGCTGGCAGCCGAGCCGCCCGGGACCCGCGGTTTCTAGCCACCACCGGTCGCACTGTCAATCCGAACGGGCAAAATCACGGCCCGTACGGACGACATTTGCAGGCGTTTGTGACGTCAAACGCTGAATTCCGTGCGGCAGCACCGTGTCATTCCTGCGGCACGTTTGCGGTCTTCACCACCGCGCTCCATTTGGCGATTTCCGCATCCACGAAGGTGCCGAATTCGGCTCCCGTTCGCCTGCCGGGCTCGACGCCCTGCGTGGCGAACTTGTCGCGGGTTGCCGGTGCGGCCAGAATCTCCGCCATCGCTTCCACTAATTTCTTGTAGACCGGGGTCCCGTTGGCCTGCGGCATATACATGCCGAACCAGGACGTCGCCTCAAAACCCTTCACGCCCGCCTCGTCGAGCGTCGGCACGTGGGGCAGCGAGGCGGCGCGCTGCAGGCTGGTGACGGCGAGCACACGAATATTGCCGGCCTGCGCGGCGGGAAGCACCGTCGGCAACGTATCGAACATGATCGGAATATGGCCGCCGATCAGATCGCTCATCGCAGGCGCCGCGCCCTTGTAGGGAATGTGCTCGAGACTGACACCGGCCATCTGCTTGAACAACTCGCCGGAGAGATGATTGGCGCCGCCGATGCCGGAGGAGCCGAAGGACAATTTACCAGGCTGCTGCTTCGCCATCGCGATCAGTTCGGCGACATTCCTCGCCGGAAAATCCTTCGACACGCACAGAGCATTCGGCGCCGTTGCCACCACGGCGATCGGCGAGAAATCCTTCTGCGTGTCGTAAGGCAGGCGCTTGCGCAGGCTCGGATTGATGACGTGATGCGTGGCGGTGATCAGCACCACGCTGCCATCGGGGGGCGACTTCGCGACCATTTCCGAGCCAATGGTACCGGATGCGCCCGGCCTGTTCTCGACCAGCGTCGTGACGCCGATCTTGTCGCCGAGATATTGCGCGACGAAACGCGCGAGAATGTCGGTGGTGCCGCCGGCGGGAAACGGCACGACGATCCTGATCTGATTGCCGGGAATGATCTGCGCCTGTGCGGGCGCGGCCGTGAAGCAAGCCGTGGCCAGAACAGCCAGCACGGCTCTTGCGAGCAAATTCATTTCGTCCCCCAATATTCGTTTCATTGTTGAACGGTGTGCGACCTTAGCCGCACACCATGATGCGAGGCCGACGACGTGCAGAGCGATCAGGCCGCGGTCGGAAATTCGACCATGGCCTCGCCGGTCGCGACTTTCTCGTCGTGCTGGTTCTTCACCAGCACGTCGATCAGCACCCAGCGCGACTTCTGCGTCACCTGCTTGGCCTTGATGATGCCTACCGGCCGGATCGTATCGCCCGGCTTCACCGGTTTGACCCAGCGCGTTTCCAGGCGGCGATGGATGGCGCCGGCGGGATAGGCCCAGTCGGTCAGCATGCGGGTGATGAGTCCGAAATTGTTCATGCCATGCATGATGATGCCGCCGAAATTGGTCTTGCCGAACGAGTTCTTCATGTAGTCGTCATCCAGATGCAGCGGATTGTAGTCGAGCGACCCGTCGCAAAAGAGACGGATGGATTCGCGCGATACGGCGAAGCTCGGTCCGTCGATGGTGTCGCCGGCATTCAGAGTCTCGAAATTCGTGCTCATGAACTGTCTCCTGCGCTGCGCTTACATCGGGCGAATGGTCTGGCCGCGGCCGGAACAGATGACGTCGCCATGTTGGTTGAAGAACACGTTGTCGTGCACCACGAACAGGCGCTCGCGCTTGATGAACTTGTCGAGCGCACGCGCCTGCAGCGTGATGGTGTCGCCAGGCCGCGCCGGGATGTTGTAGCTCCAGCTCTGACCGGCATTCACCGTGCCGGGCGTGCGCATCCAGTCGTCGGTGGGCGTGCAGGCGAACATCAGCAGGATGTGGATCGACGGCGGCGCGATCAGCCCGCCATAGGGCGATGCCTTCGCGTAAGCTTCATCGAAGTACAGTGGGTGGTCTTCGCCGACCGAGCGGCAATACAGCTGGATCGCCTCCTTGGTCAGAACATAAGGGAGCGTCTTGCGGGGCGCCCCGGGGACGATCTCGTCCCAGACTTTCCGCAGGTTCGCGTCCTTCCAGAAATCCGTTTCGAAAACTTGGGCTTGCGGCATTCAGTTAACTCCCATATCAGTTCGTCTAGCGAACTTTTTATTCATCGAGCGAACTAGATTGATCTGATTTTGACCGGCCTGCAAGTCGGTCGTGTCGAAGAGGTTTGAAGTGGCGAAAGAGAGCGATGGATTTGTGCGCGCGATCGCGCGGGGCTTTGCGACGGTGGAAGCACTCGGCAAGCCACCCGGCCGTCATACGCTGTCGGAAGTTGCCGTCATCGCAGGCCTCAGCCGCGCCACCGCCCGCCGCATGCTGGCGACGCTGGTGGCGATGAACTATTGCGAGGCGGACGGCCGCTATTTCAGCCTGCGCCCGCGCGCGCTCGGTCTCGGCCTCTCCTATCTCAACGCGCTGCCCTACTGGGGTTACGCCCAGCGCGCGCTCGAAGATTTACGCAACGAGACCGGCGAGTCCTGCGCGCTGGCGGTGCTCGACGAGACGGAGATCGTCTATGCGCTGCGGCTGCCGGCACGCCGCATCCTTTCCGCCAATCTCGCCATCGGCAGCCGCCTGCCCGCCCATGTGGTGTCGCTCGGCCGCGTGCTGCTGGCCGCACTGCCGCCCGACAAGCGCGCGGCCTATCTCGCGACCACCGACTTCCAGCCGATCACCGCGCGCACCATCACCGACCCGGCCGAGCTCGGGCGCGAACTCGACCGTGTCGATGCCGAGGGCTATGGCTGGATCGACGGCGAACTCGACCCCGCGATCTGCGGCATCGCCGTGCCGGTGCGTGACCATGCCGGCCGCGTGGTGGCGGCGATCAGCATCAACACGATTTCCGGCACGCTGAGCGAGGCGGAAGCGAAGGAGAAGTATCTCGTGCCACTGCGCAGGACGGCGCAAGATATTCGGACACAGGCTTCGCAGGCAGGGTGAGAAAATGTACGGCCTCTTCACCGACCCTCCCGCCTGAACGCAGTTGCGTTCGGCTAAGGTGAGGAGGCCTAGCGGCGCAATTGCGCCGCTGAGAGCGCCGTCTCGAACCATGCGATGGTGGGGTTCCGCCACCATCCTTCGAGACGCGCGCCGTGGCGCGCTCCTCAGAGTCCGACTCATAAAGCGGTCGAGGTGGTTTTCGGCTGCTTTTGCTCGGAACAATGCCCGTTCAGCTCAGGATCTCGATTCTCCGTCCTCATCCTGAGGAGCCGCGCAGCGGCGTCTCGAAGGATGGCCGAAAAAGCTCCGAGCCAAGCCATCTCATGGTTCGAGACGGCGCTGCGCGCCTCCTCACCTCAGCCTGAACGCAACTGCGTTCAGGCGGGAGGGGCGGAGTGGGTTGCGTTCCGCGAGGGGCGGTGTGTCGCGTTCCGCCTGGGCGACCAGCAGCGCCAAACTACGGACCGCATTTCCAGTCAGGCTCTCAGCATGAGGGCTGAGCGTGGAATCGCGGGATCGGTTGAGCCGTTGCAAAATCCGTCGGCCGAGCTTGCGGCATCGACGGAAGGATGGGCTGCGCTCCCGGCTTTCATTGCTCCCGCAGCTTTGCTAATTGACCAGTCAACCACAACGACAAAGCTCCAGGAAACGTGCCACCATGAAACTGCTCAATCCGGACGATCTGGTCGCCATCGACATCCACACCCATGCGGAGGAGCCGTGCGGCTGCCATGCGGATGACGGCTATGACGATTTCCAGGCGCGGATGGCGGAATATTTCAAATCCCCGCACAAGCACCCGCCGACCGTGGAGGAAACCGCGGCCTATTACCGCGCCAAGAACATCGCCGCGGTGATTTTCCCCGTCGATGCCGAGCGCGAGACCGGATTCCGCCGCTACAACAATTACGAGATGCTGGAGATCGCCCAGCAGAACGCCGACGTCCTGATCCCGTTCGCCTCGATCGATCCGCACAAGGGCAAGCTGGGCGTGCGCGAGGCGAAGAAGCTGATCTCGGAATACGGCGTCAAAGGCTTCAAATTCCACCCGACCATGCAGGGTTTCTATGCCAATGACCGCATGGCCTATCCGCTCTATGAGGCGATCCAGGAAGGCGGCGCCATCGCGCTGTTCCATACCGGGCAGACCGGCGTCGGTTCCGGCATGCCGGGCGGCATGGGGATGCGGCTGAAATATTCCAACCCGATGTATATGGACGATGTCGCGGTGGATTTCCCCGACATGAAGATCATCCTCGCGCACCCTTCGTTCCCCTGGCAGGAAGAGGCGCTGTCGGTCGCGACCCACAAGCCCAACGTGTATATCGACCTCTCCGGCTGGTCGCCGAAATATTTCCCGCCGATCCTGGTGCGCTATATCAATTCCATCCTGCAGGATAAGATGCTGTTCGGGTCCGACTGGCCGGTGATCATGCCGGACCGCTGGATGGCCGACTTCGCCAAACTCGACATTCGTGACGAGATCAGGCCGAAGGTCCTGAAAGACAACGCACGGAAACTACTGGGTATATGACGAAAGCCGATCTGCCTGAAAAACTCGCTGCCTCCCGGCAGATCGCCGCTATCGCCACCGCCTTCTTCCTGCCCTTCTCCACCAGCGGCCAGGCCATCGCGATCTCCGTGTTCGCGGTGCTGGCTCTGCTGACACTGGATCGCCGGCGTTTCGCCGCCACCATGCGCCACCCGGCGGCGTGGCTGCCGGTGGCGCTGTTCGTGCTGCTGGCGATCGGCACGCTGTGGTCGCTGCAGCCGCTCGGCGGCGCCGTCAAATGGCTCGGTCCCTACGCGAAACTGCTGCTCATTCCGCTGGTGATGGCGACGGCGGTATCCTCCCGCGAGGCGCTTCAGATCGCCTATGGTTTTCTTGCCGCCTGCATCCTCGTATTGGCGCTGTCATGGGCCGCCTTCCTGTGGCCGACCGGACCATGGGCCTGGTTCAAATCGCCGGGCGTGCCGTTCAAGGACAACGCGGTTCAATCGAGCTGCTTCGCGCTCTGCGCTTTCGGCCTCGCCATCGGCGCCATGCATGCCTGGGCGACGGAGCGGCGCCGCGCCATCGCGATGATCGCGCTGGCGCTGCTGTTCTTTGCCGACATCTTCCTGATCTATCCGTCAAAAACCGGGGTCATCGCCTCGCTGGCGCTGCTCGGGCTGTTCGCGCTCCATGCCGGCGGATGGCGACGCGCCCTGATCATTGCCGCCGCGGCCATCGCGGTGATGGGGATCGCACTCGTCGCGTCGCCGCAGGCGCAGCGGCGCATCGCGGAGATATCGTCCAATATCGAAGCGGACAGCGGCAAGCAGCCCATCACCGGCGAGGCGATCTCGACGGGCGCACGCATCGACTTCTGGACCAAGGCCGTCGAATTCGTGAAACAGGCCCCGCTGACCGGCCATGGCACGGGCAGCATCCAGCCGCTGTATCAAAGCCTCGAAGCGACCCGGCCCTCCCCTTATGGCAGCGCCACGGCCGATCCGCATAACCAGACGCTGCACATCCTGCTGCAGGTCGGCCTCGTCGGCGCGGTGCTGCTATGGGCGATGTGGCTCACACATGCACGCCTGTTTCTCGCCCGCGACGTGGCCAGCATCTTCGGACAAGCCATCGTGCTGCAGAATGTGATCGGCGGCCTGTTCAACAGCCACATTTCGTCGGTGACGCAAGGCATGCTGTACTGCCTGGCGGTGGGCTTGTTCGGCGCGCTGGTCCTTCATCGCAACGATGACGGTTCCACGGGACGTACCGCATACGCCCGATAACCAGCGACATCGTCTGAGCGACTGACCGCGCGCCAGAGTATTTACGACCTCGATAGAACCGTGTCCCGGGCGCGCTGCAGCGTCAGGCGATGCGTCGCATCGCCGCCAACGCTGCTGCGCAGAACCGGGACCGTATCAGGCACCGTCGTTCGTTGCGGTCCCGGCTCTGCGAAGCGGCACTTCGCGCCGCATCGCGTCCGGGACATAATTCATCACAGCAGAATTACTCTAATCCACAGCGCGGCCGGAGAGCCACCGCCGCAGGTAACGGCGCTTGAATTTCTGGATCGCGAACTGAATCCGCAATTGCAGCCGCAGATGCTGCTTGCGCGACAGCGAGCTGGCGAACACGCCATTGAGGCTGCCTTGCTCCGCCAGCGGGGGCTCCGGCCAGAGAAAAGGGATGCCCATGGCGGGATCGCCGAAATTGAAGGCGATGTCGATGGGTTCATCCATCGGGTTGCGCGCCAGCCAGTCGAGCCGTGCGGCGGCCTCCGGCGCACCGAGCACATAGGCCTCCATGTTCCGGACGCGATTGCCCTCATAGACGAGCTGGCCCGGACGCAGCTGCGACGCCGGCGTGTAGAAATTGGTAGCGGCGCCCAGATGCAACACGCGCGGGCGCGGCCAGCGCTCAGCCTCGGCGAGCACCCGCTTCAACCGCTCGCAGAAATCCGGAACGAGGATCGCGTCGTCCTCGAAAATCAGAGCGAGATCCTGGCCCCGCTCGCGAATGCGTTGCATGGCGACGATATGCTTCATCGCGCAGGATTTCTGCCGCAGCGTCAGATCGACACCCTCGGCGAAATAGGCCCGATCGACATCCGCGGTGATCTCGTCCGCGTCGAAATCGAGCACCCATTCGAACGCGATGCCGGCGCGGTCGAGCTCGCGCTGGATATGTTCCCTGCGCTCGGGCAACGACTTGGCGTGGATCACATAGGCCGGCAGCATGAAGGAATTCCTGGATGCCGCGCCTCAGCAACAGGCACGGAAACGCCCGTATAGAGCCAAATCCGCCATGTGGGAATGTCCGACGCATGCCTTCCCTGCAGCCGCTACAGCCCCTCGATCAGGCCCTTGTGGGTCGGCAGCGCGCGCTGGGCCGCGCTGCCGTCGGACGTTCCCTGCGTCGGCGCCCCTTCACATCGACGCGAACATATGAGACGGCAAATGTCCTGCCGCAGAGACCTTCCATGTCCCTTGAATCCGTCCGCGCCGATCTTGCCGCCAAGGCTCCCGATCTCACCATCACCGTCACCGACCAAAGCTCCGCCACCGTCGCCCTCGCGGCCGAAGCGCTGGGCGTCGAGCCCGGGCAGATCGCCAAGACGCTGTCGGTGCGGGTCGGCGAGCGTGTCGTGCTGGTGGTCACCAAAGGCACCGCACGGCTGGACAACAGGAAAGCGCGCGAGGCGCTGGGCGGCAAGCCGCGCATGCTCGGCGCGGACGAAGTCGTCGCGCTCACCGGCCATCCCGTGGGCGGCGTCTGCCCGTTCGGGCTCGCGACGCCGCTCGCCGTCTATTGCGACATATCGCTGAAGGACTACGCCGAAGTCTGGCCGGCGGCAGGCTCGATCAACAGTTCGGTCCGCATCACCCCGGCGCGGATCGCGGAACTGACCGGGGCCACCTGGGTGGACGTCTCCCAGGCGCCGGGAGTGCCGGATCAGGCCGCCGCAGACGCGCCACGCGCCGAGAACGAATCGACTGCCGACTGACGGTTCCGAAGCACAAACCAATTGCTTGCTGGGACCCTGACAGGCCGCACATTGCTATTTCTGCGCGCCCCTCGACTTCGCCCGCGGGGGCCCCGATGTTCCGGACGATGCGGCAAAAATGCCGCCGAACGGATATCGACCCATGCGCAGCAAAACTCCTGCCCCGACCTCGCAATCCTCCCGGGCATGGCGGATTCTGAGTGCGATGATCGCCGCCGCAGCCGCCGGCCTCAGCACCGCGGGCGTCTGATACAAGGCAAGCCGCCCGACCATCACGCAGCCTCCCGCATGATGCGCCCTCAGGTCTCAGCGCATCATTCCATCCTTGAAGGTATTTAGCTAAATTCCCCCATCCGGCCGCGTCACGGCCTGCGCGTGGCGCCACGCGGTGGCAGCACACCATGCCGCGGGGATCGAACTTGCGCCCGATCATGGCCGGTGATAGCCCGGTTGTACGATGACCGGACAAGCTAAACATTCCGCGCGCAGGAACGGCAACGGCTCGACACGGCCTGGCTTGTTGCGACCGCTCAATCCAGTGCGTCGCCGCACCGAGGAAGTGGTCGAGCGCATTGCAGCACAAATCATCGACGGCCAGTTGCCCGCCGGCGCGCGCCTGCCGACCGAGCAGGCGATGATGACCGCCATGGGCGTCAGCCGCACCGTGGTCCGCGAGGCGATCTCGGCGCTGCGCGCCCGCGGCCTCGTGACCACGAGGCAGGGCGCCGGCGCTTTTGTCAACAACGATGCCAACCGGCAGCCTTATGCCATCGATCCGGAGGGCCTCGGTTCCCTCGACAGCGTGATCGAAATTCTCGAATTGCGCACGGCCGTGGAAATGGAGGCCGCTGCCATTGCCAGCGAGCGTGCCACCGCGGCCCAGATCAAGGCCATCGCCAAAGCGGCGAATGTCTTCACCCGCGCCATCGCCAAGGGTGACCGCGCGATCAAGGAAGATTTCGACTTTCACTACGCCATCGCCGTCGGCACGCAGAATTCGCGCTTCGTGGGATTTCTGGAATTCCTCGGCGGACTGATCATTCCGCGCCAGAGCATCCGCACCTTCGACGGCAAGGCGGAGCTGCAGACGCGTTATCTCGAAAGCGTCGAGAAAGAGCATCAGACGATCGTCGACGCCATCGGCGAGCGCTCGCCGCGCAAAGCGCGCGAGGCGATGCGACGGCATCTGGTGAACGGCAAGGCGCGCTACAAGCAACTCGCGGATAAAGCGGCGCAGTAAAACTGCCGCCCTCATGGTGAGGAGGCGCGCAGCGCCGTCTCGAACCATGAGGGCGGAGTTCCGCGGCCATCCTTCGAGACGCGGCCTGTGGCCGCTCCTCAGAGTCTGACTTATAAAGCGGCTTAGGGCGCTTTTCGGCTGCTTTTGCTCGGGACAATGCTGCGTTCAACTCAGTATCTCGCTTCTCCATCCCTCATCCTGAGGAGCCGCGCAGCGGCGTCTCCCTGCGAATGGCGTAGCCATTCGCAAGGGATGGCCGAAAAGGCTCCGAGCCAAGCCAGCTCATGGTTCGAGACGGCGCTCTCAGCGGCGCAATTGCGCCGCTAGGCCTCCTCACCATGAGGGGTGGTGTGTCGCGTTCCGCCTGGGAAGGATCGAGCGCGGACTATCTAAATCCGAACGCGTGCGGCAGGGCCATGGAGAACCATGGCACATAGGTGACCAGCATCAGCACCGCGAACATCACCCAGTAGAACGGCCAGATCCCGCGCATCACCTCGTCCACCGACACCTTGCCGATAGCGCAGCCGACGAACAGCGTGGTGCCGACCGGCGGCGTAAGCAGGCCGATGCCGAGATTGAGCAGCATGATGATGCCGAAATGCACGGGATCGATACCGAAGCTCTTGACCACCGGCAACAGGATCGGCGTGCAGATCAATAGCAGCGGCGCGAGATCGAGCGCAGTGCCGAGGATCAGCAGCATGATGTTGAGCCACATCAGCAGCACATATTTGTTCGACGAAATGGCGACGAAGAAATCGGTCATCTTGGCCGGCATCTGCATCAGCGCCGCCACATAGCCGAAACAGGAGGCGGTCGCGACCAGCGTCAGCACCATCGCGACCGTCTGCAGCGTGCGATAGGTGAGCATCGGCAGTTCCGACCATTTGTAGTCGCGATAGATGAACATGGTGACGAAGAACGCCCAGACGCAGGCGACCGCGCCCGCCTCGATGGGCGTGAAGATGCCGGTGAGAATGCCGCCGAGCACGATGATCAGCGTGACGATGCCCCAGGTGGCGTCGCCCAGCATCTTCAGCGCCTGCCTCAACGGCACCGGTTCGCCCTTCGGATGGCCGTCGCGATAGGCGAAATACAGGCACAGCAGCATGATGGCGAAGCCAAGCAGCAGGCCCGGCACGATGCCGGCGAGAAAGAGACTGGTGATCGACACCACGCCGCCGGTGGCGAGCGAATAGATCACCGCGTTATGGCTCGGCGGCACCATGATCGCCTGCACCGACGCGGAGATGGTGACATTGGTGGCGAAGACACGCGGATAACCTTTCTCCGCCATCTGCGGAATCATCACCGAACCGATCGCCGACGTATCCGCCACCGACGAGCCGGAGATGCCGGACATGATGGTGGTGGCGAGAATGTTCACCTGCGAAAGGCCGCCACGGATGCGGGTGAAGCCGACAAGCACGGCGGCGAGATCGACGAGGCGTTTCGCCATGCCGCCTTCCGCCATGATGGCGCCGGCGAGCACGAAGAACGGCACCGTGAGCATCGACACCTTGCCGACGCCCGACGAGAGCTGCTGCATCACGGCTTCGACGGGAAGATCGATCCACAACGCCCCGACAAGCGCGGCCAGCGCCAGCGCAAAGGCGATCGGCATGCCGATGGCGAAGAAGAGGCACATGCTGAGCAGGAGAACGGCAATGTCCATGGTGGCCTCAGAGTTTACCGAGCGTGACGTAGATCCCCTCGCCCCGCTCTTGCGGGGAGAGGGTTAGGGAGAGGGGCTCTTCGCTCCGCAAACACAGGAGATAAGGAGGGAACCGGGGCCTGCCCCTCACCCGCCCGGCTACGCTGCGCTCCGCCGGTCGAACTCTCCCCGCGCAGAGCGGGGAGAGGTTAGGCTGAGCCATGATCGCCGGAGAATGTGTCACCTCTCACTCCAGCGGCACATGGGCATCGCTGCCGTCCTGCGGCGGCGGGCCGATGGTGAGGCGTTCGATGACATAGAGCAGCATCATCGCGCCGGAGAGCGGGATCGGCAGATAGGTGACGCCGACGGAGAGCCAGGGAAATTCGTCGACCGAATTGCCCCAGGTGGTGTCCACCAAAGCCCCGCCCCAAATCAGCATGAACAGCGCCATCGCGGCCATCAGCAGTTCGCTGATCAACGCCGCACCGGCACGCGCCTTCGGCGGCAGGAGGTTGGTGCCCACGGTCATGCTCATATGAATGCGCTGGCGATAGCAGTTCGCCGCGCCGATGAAGGTGACGGCGACGGTGAGCAGCACCGCCAGCGGCTCCGGCCATGACGCTGCGCTGTTGAGAATGTAGCGGGTATAGACCGCCCAGGGGATGATGAACGAGATCAGCACCAGCGCGACGCAGGAGACGATGGCACCGGTCCAGTAGAGAACGTTCATCGCACGGCGGAAAGCGAAAGCGGGGCCGCGTGTTGTTTCGGCATTGTCGCCGATCATTCTTTTGGAGATGGCTTCAGACATACGGACCTGTCCATACTCTCGACTGTCATCGCCCGGCAGTGCGTGCAATTACGCGCTAGGACCGGGCGATCCAGTAGACTCGAAAGCTGCGGTGTTTACTGGGTCACCCGATCAAGTCGGGTGACGACAAGTGAAAAGCCACTAGCTCACCGCCGCGATGCGCTTGGTCATCTCGGCGTATTTCGCACCGTATTTGTCCCACACCGGTTTCACCGCCTCGCGGAACGGCGCCTTGTCGATGGAGGTGACGATGTCGGTGCCGACCTCTTTCATTTTCTCCAGCGCCTTGGCTTCGGCCTCGTACCAAAGCGTGCGCTGTTCGAGCTGCGCTTCGCGGCCGAATTTCTTCAGCAGCGCCTGGTCGTCCGGCGTGAGCCTCGCCCACGATGCCTTCGAGAAAACCAGCAGCTCCGGAATGATCAGATGCTCGGTCATCGAGAAATATTTGGCGACCTGATAGTGATTCTGCGCCACGAAGGAAGGCAGGTTGTTTTCTGCTCCGTCGACCACGCCGGTCTGCATGGCGCTGAACACCTGATCGAAGCCCATGGCGACCCCGTTGCCGCCGAGCGCATTCATCGTATCGATGAACAGCGGATTGCCGATCATGCGGATCTTGAGGCCTTTGAGATCGGCCAGCGTCCGCACCGGATGCTTGCTGTTATAGATGTTGCGCGAACCCGCATTCATCCAGCCGAGCGCGACCAGTTTCGTCTTCTCGTTGGCGGTGATCTTGTTCAGCAGCTCGTCGCCGATTGCGCCATCGAGCACCGCTTCCATATGCTTGGAGTCGCGGAACACGAAGGGCATGTTGAAGACATTGACGTCATCGACGACCGGGCCGACGGCGCCGACCGAGATGCGCGCGATCTGCAACGCCCCGACCTGAGCCTGCTCGATGGCTTCCTTCTCGCCGCCGAGCTGCATGGAGGGAAACATCTGGATGCTGAGCCGGCCATTGGTCGCGGCCTCGAGCTTCTTGCCCATGCGGACGACGGATTCCACCGTGGGATAGCCGAGCGGGTGAACATCCGACGCCTTGAGCACCATCTTGCTCTGGGCCAGCGCCGGCGCGGCGCCGCCGAGCCCCACGGTGCCAGCCGCGAGCGCGGCCAGGCCGCCCGTGACGACCTCTCTCCTGTTCATGGACGAAATCCTCCCTGCGATTTCCCCTGCGATTTCCCGACCACCGGCATTTGCGCCGTTATTCTTGTCCGCGCCCTGTGTTCAGGGTCGCCAAAGCCCGCCAACCTGCATGCGCGAAGTTGTACGATGACCAGACATCTAGCACCGTGACGGACCTGCGACAAGCTTACACATGCAAGCGCAAGTCGAACCAAAGTTCAACGCACGTGCGCTGCGAAGGGAAAGATTTGGGAGGAGAAGAACTCCCTGTATCGTCACCCGGCCGGGCGACGACAATGGAGTATGGACGCTCTACTTCACCGCCGCGCAAAAACTCTGCTGGACCGGCTCCGGCGCCGGGCCGCCGCGGCTGGAGACCTTCAGCCACCAGGCGTCGAGCGCCTCGCGCGAACATGGCAGCTTCACGCTCATGCCATCGGCAAAAGCGATCCACTCGGCAAAACGGTGTGACGGGACGGCGATTACCACGGGAATGTCGCCGGAAAGCGCCCGTTCGATCAGATAGGCAAGGCCCTTGCCCTCGCGTTCCTGCTTGCCGAAGCGATTGATGATGACGAGGTCGGCGCCCTGATCGATGGCGTCGGCCACGCGGGTGCCGGCGTCGAGCAACTGGCCGACATCGAGCTTGCAGCCCCTGGCGCCGGGGCCGAGATCCTGAAACAGCCGCACATGCTCGCCGGTATGCAACATCACGGCATTGAGCTTCGGCACATCGAATTCGCGGTGGCCGAGCTGCACCAGACCGACGGCGCGAATGCCCCGCACGCCGAGATCGGCCGCGAAGCCATGCAGCAGCGCATCGGGGTCCTGGTCCTTTTCATAGACCAGCGCAGCCAGATCGCATTGGGAATCGAACATCGTGACATCCTGGCGGGACCGAACGATCCTATTGCAGAATGGAGGCCTTCAAAAGGCCAATCCCACCGCGCGGCCGATATATCTGGAAGGATATAGCGGGACTACCCGCCGTGTCCCGGACGCGGCGCAGCGTGAAACGCTGCTCCGCAGAGCCGGGACCGCAACAAACACTTGTGCCTGCGACGGTCCCGGCTCAGCGAAGCGGCATGACATGCCACATCGCGTCCGGGACACGAGATCATCGCGCCTTGCGCTTGCCGCCGATATCCTTCTTCAACGCCAGGAGTTGCTGGCGCGCGGCCACCGCCGCAGCCTGCTCGATAGTGCGATAGCGGCTGACCAGGTTTTCGCCGAACGGAGTGAGGATGGCGCCGCCGCCATTCTTGCCGCCGGTCTGCCGTTCCACCGCGGCCTGGCCGCAAATGCGGTTGAGTTCGTCCACCAGATCCCAGGCGCGTTTGTAGGACATTTCCATCGCGCGGCCGGCGGCGGAGATCGAGCCGGTGGTCTGGATGTTTTCGAGGAGCTGGATCTTGCCCGGACCGATACGTCCCTCCGGTTCGAGGTCGATGCGGATGCTGAGGGCTGGCACAGGCGTGGCTGATTTGGACATGGCGGGACGTTACGTCGTGGTCGTGGGGTTATCCAGTCCCATCGATCCCTCATGCAAAAGGGCGGCGCTCATATGAGCGCCTCCCCATGCGGATCGCTTCTGCCGATCAGCCGTGCAGCTTCTTCGCGGTCTCGGCAATCGTCTTGCCCTGATAGCGGGCGCCGGCGAGTTCGTTCGCGCTCGGCTGTCGGCTGCCGTCACCGCCGGTGATGGTGGTTGCGCCATAGGGCGAGCCGCCGGTGACTTCATCCAGCTTCATCTGGCCCTGGAAGCCGTAGTTCAGGCCGACGACGGTCATGCCGAAATGCAGCAGGTTGGTGATGATGGAGAACAGCGTGGTCTCCTGGCCGCCGTGCTGGGTCGCGGTCGAGGTGAAAGCACCGCCGACCTTGCCATGCAGCGCGCCCTTGGCCCACAGGCCGCCGGCCTGATCGAGGAAATTCGCCATCTGCGAGGCCATGCGGCCGAACCGGGTGCCGGTGCCGACGATGATCGCGTCGTAATTGGCGAGATCCTCGATCTTGGCGATCGGGGCGGCCTGGTCGAGCTTGTAATACGAGGCCTTGGCAACATCGTCAGGCACCAGCTCGGGCACACGCTTGATATCGACGGTGGCGCCGGCTTCGCGGGCACCTTCCGCAACGGCATTGGCCATCGCTTCGATATGGCCGTAGGCGGAATAATAGAGAACGAGCACTTTGGTCATTGGGCAGTCTCCTGTGTGGTCCCAAACCGTCATTGCGAGACGCCCTCGCCATAGCCGCGGGAAAGCTTCCGTGGCCGTGCAGGCGCCTCGCAATGGCGGCGGGCATGGCCTCTAGATAAAACCCAGGCTCTGATGCATAAATAGAAACGATTGAAACTCATCGTTTCCGGATTTGATGTCAAAACTTCCCGATTTCGAGGCGCTGGCGATCTTCGCCAAGGTGGTGGAGCTGCAGTCCTTCGCGGCGGCAGCAACCGAGCTAACGCTCTCCAAGGCTACGGTTTCCAAGGCCGTGAGTCGGCTGGAGGACCGGCTGGGCGCGCGGCTGTTCAACCGCACGTCGCGACGGCTGGCGCTCACCGATGCCGGCCGGACGCTGGCAATCAAGGCGGCGCAGCTGCTGGCCGATGGCGAGGCGCTGGAGAACGAGGCGCTGGCGCAATCCGCGACACCGCGCGGACTGGTCCGGCTGGCCGCGCCGATGACCTATGGCACCGGCACCATCGCGCCGCTGCTGCCGGAATTTCTCGCCCGCTATCCCGAAGTCTCCATCGATCTCAATCTCAGCGATGCCACGGTGGACCTGATCGGCGAAGGCTTCGACGCCGCAGTCCGCATCGCCTCGCTGCCGGATTCGTCGCTGATCGCGCGGCGGCTCTGCGCGGTGAAGCGCTATGTGGTGGCGGCGCCGTCCTACTTCGCCAAATACGGCCGGCCGACCCATCCGTCCGATCTCACCGCGCACAGATGCTTCGGCTACACCTATCTCACCACGCCCGGCATCTGGCACTTCACCAATGCCGCCGGCGACATGGTGAGCGTGCGGCCCTCAGGGCCGCTGCATGTCAATAATGGCGAGGCGGTGATCCCCGCACTGATCGCGGGGCTCGGCATCGGCGGCCTGCCGGATTTCATCGTCGACGATGCGATCGCACGCGGCGATCTCGAAACGGTGCTGAACGACTGGTCGCAAACCCTGAGCGGCGTCTATCTCGTCACGCCGCCGGGCGGTCCGCGTCCTGCCCGCGTCGAAGTGCTGCTCGATTTCTTGACCGAGAAACTTTCGGACGGCGGCAAGCGATCGCGCAGAACGTAACGTCTTGCGCGCCTGCGGACGCGCCACGGGCACCAAAATGGGCACGAGACGCATTCCTTCCACCGGCTGCGCCTCCGGCGATACTTTCCTTGCCGAAGCCCTCGTTAGTTCAGGCGGCCATTTCATTGACTGAACGCGCGCGGGCCGTAGCTTTGATACGCCTCACCGTATCAGAGAAGATCGACAATGACTGACGTTTCCATCTCTCGCCGCCTGTTGCCGGCGATCGTCGCCGCCGCTTTCAGCGTGTCTCTCGCAAGTTCCAGCTTCGCAGCCGACCAGATCGTGCTCCGCGTCGGCGACCAGAAAGGCGGTAACCGCTCGCTGCTGGAGTTTTCCGGCTTCGCCAAAGACCTGCCCTACAAGATCCAGTGGTCGGAATTCCCGGCAGCGGCGCCGATTCTCGAGGCCATCAATGCCGGCGCGCTCGATGTCGGCCATACCGGCGATCTCGCCTTTCTGACCGTCTACGCCAACGGCTCGCCGATCAAGGCGATCGGCGGCGTGCGCGCCAATGCCGACACGCAAGCGATCCTCGTGCGCAATGACTCGCCGATCAAGACGGCCGCCGATCTCAAGGGCAAACGCCTCGCCGGCACGCGTGGCGGCTGGGGCCAGTTCCTGATCGACGCCACGCTGGAGAAACAGGGCTACAAGATCACCGACGCGACCTTCGCGCCGCTCGGTCCGGTCGATGCCAAGATCGCACTGGTCGCCGGCTCGATCGACGGTTGGGCGGTTTGGGAACCTTATATTTCCTATGCGCTGCTGAAGGACAATGCGCGCGTCGTCGCCGACGGCGCCGGGCTGACGCCGACGCTCACTTTCATCATCGCCTCCGATCAGGCCATCGCCACCAAGCGCGAAGCAGTGGCGGACTTCCTGAACCGCCTGAACAAGGCGCGGGAATGGTCCCGCTCGCGGCTGCCCGAATATGCCAAGAACACGGCGGAGCTGACCAAGCTGCCGGAGGATGTGCTGCTGCGCGCCTATCAGCAGCAGGACACGCGACCGATCGCCATCGACGATGGCGTGATCAAGGAATTCCAGGAGGCATCAGATCGCGCGACGCGCTACGGCATCCTGAACAAGCCGGTGGATGTCAGCAAGGCAGTGGACCGCAGCTTCACGAAGGACCTTGCGGTGTCGAACTGACCGGCCTCGCAGCAAGAATACGCATGGTCGCCAGCGTGGCGATCAGCGACAAGACCGTGGCGGCGCTGAACAGCGCCCCATAGCCGAGCCAGTCGGCGATGCGGCCCGACACCAGCGAGCCAACGAAATAGACGATGAGCTGGGCACAGGACAGGATCGTGAAATCCGTGCCCGGCTGTTCCCTGGACGACGCGGCCATGAACAGGCTGTAGAGCGCGACGATCTCCATATAGCGGATCAGGGTCTGGAAACCGGCGGCGCCGAAGATCGGCAGCACGCCGGTGACGAGACCGAGCGCATGCGCCGTAAACAGCGCGAAGCATATGGTCCGCAGAATGCCGAGAAGACCGAGCGTCACGCCGCTGCCGAAGCGATGCAGCAACCACGCCGCGACGCCCGCGCCCGCGAGTCCCGCCGTTGCGGCCGCGCCACCGGAAAGATAGCCGATCTGCGTCAGCGGCACGCCGGCATCGACGAGATAGCTGCCCTCCATGGCCTTCACGAGACCCTCGCTGACCCGGTAGATCAGCGCGATCCAGAGAATGTTGCGCACCTCGCGCCGGCGCAGGAATGCCATGATCGACGGTCGCGGCGCGGAGGGATCGGGCTGCGCCGCTTCGCTCTCGCGCATGGCGAAGGCGGCGGCGAGCGGGATCAGCGAGAAACCGGCGATGGTCAGTAGCATGCCGGTCCAGCCGATCTGGGCATAGAGGATCAGGCCGAGCGTGCCGCCGATCACGACGCCAAAGGCCACCGAGCCGCCCTGGATCGCATTGCCGATCGGGCGATCTTCCGGCGCGAGATGCGCGGCTGCATAGCCGTCGGTGGCGATGTCCTGGGTGGAGATCAACAGGGAGCCGATCAGGCCGACGGTGGCGATCCCCCAGATATTGGTGGGACCGAGCGGGATCAGGCAGAGCAGGCTGAGAATGACACCGGCCTGGGTGACGATCACCCAGCCTGCCCGATGCGCCCACGCGAAGGGGCGGATGCGATCGACCACCGGCGCCCAGAAGAACTTCAACAGCAGCGGCAGGAACCAGATGCTGAGATAACCGATGGAGGTGCGCGACATACCGGCCTCGCGCATGATCGGCGGCAGCGCGGCGGCGAACAGATAGGACGGGATCGCCTGCGCGAGATAAAGCCCGGCAAGCACGGCGAACAGCCGCTTGCGCCCCATCACCGCAGACTGGACTGAGGGCATCGCCAGCGCAGTCATGGCGTCCCGCTATGTCTGGCGAGGAAGCTCCGCGCCATCGCCTCGTCCTCCAGCGCCACCAGCGGCATCGGCCACAATTTGCGAAACGTCTCCTGCATCTTCTCGTTGGCTCCCGGGCGCACGATCGCAATCGCGCGGCAATGCGTTGAGACATGCTTGCGCGTCGCCTTGAACCACAGCGCCTGCTCGCGCTCGCCGGCCATGGACAGCTTGCGCCCACCGCCTCCGAACAGGATCAGGAATTCGAACGGCTCCGCATGCCGCCCGACGCGAACCAGCGCGTCCAGATAGTCGCGTTCGTCCGTACCCGCATAAGGCGGCAAGAACCGCAGCGTCAGCAGGCTGCCTGCTAATTCAAGATCGACCATCTTCTATTCGAGCTCCCTGGGGAATCAACCTTGGGAAAAATTGAAGTCTGCGCATTCCGCTCGTCACTGCGAGGAGTCCTTGCGACGAAGCAATCCAGCCTTTTTCACTTGGCTTCTGGATTGCTTCGTCGCTACGCTCCTCGCAATGACGGAGCATCAAAACGTCTTGCGATAGCCGACCGTGACCGTGCGGCCCCAAGAATAGACCGGCAGGTTACGCACCGACGTGGCGGTCGGGTTCTGCACGGTGGTGTCGAACAGGTTGTTCACCGCCGCATAGGCTTCGCCGCCATACACGGGGCCGCTGAGCGCTGCGTTCATCGTGAAGCCACCCTCGATGGGATAGACCGTGTTGGCGAGATTGATGCCGCGGTTGCGGCCCGACCAGCCCTCGCCTTCGACCCGCAGCTTGATGCCGTTGTCGAAGCGATAGTCGCCATAGACCAGGCCACGCACCGGCGTGGCAATGCGGTTGTTGGGCAGCCAGCTATCCAGCACACCATCCTTGTTGCTGTCATAGCGGCCTTCGCGGTAGCCGACCGTGGTGCCGAAGGTGAAGTTCGAGGTGACCGCCATCTCGCCGATATATTCGATACCGTAGATCATCTCCTTCTGCTGCGAGATGAGATTGGTGACGGGATCGAAGGTCACGCCCTTTTCCGAGGTCGAGACGAAGCCGGTGATGCTGCCCTTGTAGGGCCCGTTGCCGCCGCGAATGCCGAGTTCGTAATTGTTGACGATCTGCGGTTCCGGCGAGATCGACGAGAAACTGATGGTCTGGCGCGCTGCCGGCAGGCAATTCGGATTCGTGACCAGACAGGCATAGGCCCTCGAGGACAGACCCGCGCGGCGCGTATAGGCACCGACATCCGGCAGCGCATAGCCCTGCGAGAAACCACCGAACATCTCGACCTGCGGCGCCAGCTTGAAAGTGGCGCCGAGATTGTAGGTCGGCGAAGCATATTCATACTGCCCGCCGATCACATTGAGCGGCGGCAACACCAGGGCCACCACGCTGTTGCCGAGCGGCGTCTGCGCGTAAGCTGTCGGCCGCAGGAAATTGTCAACGCTGAGATCGGAATGCTCGTAGCGGACGCCGCCGCGCACGGTGAGCCGATCGGTGATCGGCACCTGCGCCAGCGCGAAGCCGGCGGTGGTGACCTGGGTCAGCGGCGTGAATACGTCGCGGCCATCGGTCAGCGTCTGCCATGTCCTGTCATGCACCACGTCGGTGCCCCAGGTAACTCGCGCGCCGTTCCAGATCCTGTCGAGCGGCGTATCAACCGACAGGTTCATGCCGCCGCGCTCGGAGAACAAGGTTGTCTGGTTCGCGGGGCTGGTCGGGCGCAGCGGATTGCCGGAATAATAGACCAGCGAATTGTAGGGATAGGAAAACTCGGAGTAGTTGAAGCGCTTCTTAATGTCGTTATAGAAGCCGACCACGCTGAGATTGCCGAGCACGAAATCGCTGTCGCTGTAGCGAAGCTGGATCGTGCGGGTATCTTCCAGCACGCTCTCGCCCGTATAGGGCTTGGTGAAATCCGGGCGTGCATAGGCGCCGGCATAGTTGGTCAGATAGCGTGGCGTCTGGTCGAGATAGAACTGAGCGATCGACGCCTCGATGCGCTTGCCGCCATCGAAATCGTAGCCGACCTTGCCGAGGAAATTGCCGCTGACGAAGCGGTCGCCGCCGCCCTGGCCGAGCATGGCATCCGACGGCAATTCGCGGCCGGCGCCATCATAGGTCTTCTGCGCGCCGCGGCCACTGCCGACGAACAGATAGTCGATACCGTTGGCGCCCTTGCCACTGACCGTTGCCGACAGTTCCGGCGCCAGCGATCCGCCGGGATCAGCCGTGAACGTGCGCAGCGCGGTGTTGACACTGACGCGCGGACCGCCGGCCTGCGCCTTCCTGGTGATGAAGTTCACCGTGCCGCCGGTGGCACCCGCGCCGTACAGGCTGGATGCGCCGGCGACCAGCTCGATCCGCTCGACGGAATTCAGATCGATCAGCGACAGCAGGCGCGAGACGTCGCGGAGCGGCGTGGTCAGCGGCACGCCGTCCATCAGCACCAGCAGATCGCGCCCGCGATAGGTTTCGGATGCGCCCGAGATAGTCTGGTTCGATACCGAGAAGCCCGGCAACAGCTTCGCCAGCACCGCCGAAGCGCTGCCGGTCTGCTTGAGCTGCTCTTCGATCTCTTGTCGCTGCACCACCTGCACTGTCTGCGGAATATCCGAAATCGCGCGCTCGGCACGTGCGGCCGTCACGGTGATCTCCTCGAGCGCGACCGGTGCGCGCTGCTGGGCTGCGGCCGGCGTCGAGAGGAGACCAAGAGCAGAAAAAAGAAGGTACTTGCTGGTGCGCATGATGCTCGAATTCTTCGGTTCAAACGGGAAGACGAAGCACGCGCGCCGAGCGGCCAAGCAATGGGCAAAGAGCCCCGGCAATTTGGAATCAATGTAAATTCCAACCGCCGCTTTACGCTTCTTACGCTTGCGCAATCCGTCTATCTTCGCAGCCAGCGATACTGCACGGCGGCATCGAATTACTTGGACTCGGGGACTTGATAGTCGGACTGGAGCGAACGACGCGATTTGGATTTTCCGCTGTGACAAAGCGGCATCACTCGCGTGCTCTGTCCTGCAGCGATTCTGCACCGGACTGTCCGCTCGTCCCACTCTGGCTCATTGCCGACGACATCGACGAATACGCGCGCAAGCCACTCGAAGCGCGCCTGCCATGGAAGGCGGTGCATCGCGATTCCCTCGGATCTTTTCGTGCAGCTCCGTTCCAGTCCAAGGCGATCCTGCAGATGCAACCAGATCTCGGACTGATGTCGTGCTTCGATCCGGCGCAACGCTGGATGCTGCCGAACGCCTCTCCCGAAGAGATGGCAAGGGATGCAGGCAAACATGTCCTGATCGTGCGCCCGTCCGACGGCGTCGTTATCGTCGAGCAGAACGGACAACGACGAACCTGCATGCAGCGCGAGGCCATCGTGCTCGACGCCAGCGCGGCAGCCACTTTCGTCATGCACGATGTGGGACGGATCGATTGCCTGTCGATGACGCGCGATGTCCGCACCGACATGCGCCATATCGCCCATGACAATAGCGGCCTGATTGCGCTCGGCCACTATGCGGCCGCGATCATGCGGGGCCTGTTGCCGATGAATTCCGCAGCCCTCACGGATCTGGCCGTGGATCACATGAGCGGCCTCGTCAACGCGATGATCGCCGAGGCGGATGCGCCGACCAGACCGAATGGACAGCCGCGGGATCGCGCCGGCATTTCGTTGCTTGCGCTCAAGGCCGATATCGAAGCCGGACTCGGCCAGCCGTCGCTGTCGCTGGAGCAGCTTGCCAGCTCCTACGGCGTCACCACGCGCTATTTCCAGAAACTGTTCGAGGCCGAGGGCCGCACCTTCTCGGACTATCTGCTCGAGCGCCGGCTTGAACGCGCCTTTCAGATGCTGCGCGACGGCAACCGGATGGACCGCACCGTCAGCACGATCGCTTTCGAGGTCGGCTTCGGCGACCTCTCTTATTTCAATCGCACCTTCAAGAAGCGCTTTAACGCGACACCGCGTGAAATTCGTGCGCGCTTCGATGTCGTCAGGCTGGCAGCGCTCGCGCCGGGCACGAGCGCTTGATCGTCATTTCGCCTTGGCGACCGCCGTATCCTTCCGCGGCAGGATCTCCACCGTCGCCGTCCGGCCCGCGACAAACGTGGCGTCGTCCGGTACCGCATCCAGCGCAATGCGCACCGGCACGCGCTGGGCCAGACGAACCCAGCTGAAGGTCGGCGTCACATTGGCAAGCAGATTGCTGCCCTGCCCGCGGTCGCGGTCCTCGATGCCGGCGGCGATGCTCTCGACGCGGCCGGTAAGCTCCTTGCTGTCGCCCATCAGATGGATACGCACGGGATCGCCGACATGGATGCGCGACAGTTTCGTTTCCTCGAAATAGCCGTCCACATGCATGCTCGACGTATCGACCAGCGCCATCACGCCCTTGCCGGCCGTGACATAGGTGCCCGGCCGCAGATCCATATTCGAGATCCGGCCTGAAACCGGCGCGCGAATTTCGCTGCGATCGAGATTGAGCTGGGCGACGCCGCGATCGGCGACCGCCTGGTCGTAGGACGCCTGTGCGAGCTGCTGCGTCGCGACCACCTGTTCCTTTTTCTGCTGCGACACGGCGGCCGTGGTGAGATCGTTGTAGCGCTTGAGATCGAGGTCCGCCTGCTCCAGCGCCGCCTTGCGGCCGGCAACGACGGCATCGGCCTGCTGCAAGGCCAGCACGAAGCGCGCCCGATCGATCCGCATCAGCACATCGCCGCGCTGGACCGCCTGATTGTCCTTCACCAGAATCTCCGTCGCGAAGCCGGATACATCCGGCGCCACTGTGACTACGTCGGCACGCACGCGGCCGTCGCGGGTCCACGGCGCGTCCATGTAATAGACCCAGAGATAACGCCCGACGGCGAGCGCGGCGACCACCGCCAGCGCGGTGACGGCGAAGCGGCGGACGAAAGCGGCAATGTTCTTCATGATAATAATCCCGACGATAGATAGACCACGCCACCAAGCAGGCAGACATAGAGAGCAAGATCGAACAGCGCGCGATGCCAGACGAAGCGATACACGCCGGCGCGTTCGAGCAACGGGCGCAGCAGCGCGCCAATGGCATAGGTGATGACCAGCCAGAGCATCAGCGACGGCAACAGCACGCCAAAGAGATCGATTTGATATTTCATGCGGCAACACTCCCGACAGGTGCAGCTGATTTCGGCCGATAGTCCGGCGCATCCGGGAACAGGCCGCGGCGAATGCCGACAAGGCCGATCAGCGCATCGGTGCGGCCGGCACCGCTTTCATCGATGGCGGCGGCCATCGCATGATCGACACGCGCCAGCAATGCAGGAGGCATCGCCGCGCCATCATGCCTGCGGAAGCCCTGCGCGAGCTCGTCCAGCATGGCGTCGATTGCGCCCAGCGTCCGCGACGACAGGTGATGACGTGCCCGGCGCAGATCGACGATATTGAGGCCGACGCGGAGTTCGCGAAGATTGTCGACCTTGCGCAAATCCGAGCCTTTCAGCGCGAGCAGGCGCGGTGCCAGCACGCCGATACGGTTGAGCATGACGCCGGCGAAGGCTGCACGATCGCGATTGCCGCGGCGTTCGGCGGCTTCGGCGATAGCGATCCAGCCGCGGCGCATCAGGCGGCGCACGCTCCATTCAGAACCGACCGAGCGGATCAAGCGGATCGAAATCGCTGACAGCTCCATGCCGACGAAAAAGGCCACGCTGGAATTGGCGAAACTGGCGAAATCGGCGCTGTAGGTTTCCTGCAGGGCCATCATGGTCGCCGTATTGGCCGCGAGCATCATGCCGATGAAGAAGGTCGCGGGCCGCGCGATCAGATAGCCGAAGATCAGGAACGACGGCGCAAGCGCAAAGACCAGCACTTCCACATTGCTGATCGCCGGCAGGATGGCGAACAGATAGGCCGCGATGATCACCGTCGCCACCAGCGTCCATTTCGCGAAATCGCGCAGGCCGGTCGAAGGATCGTCCATATTCGCGAAGAACGAGCAGCCGATCGCCGCCATCATCGGCGCGGTGGCGCCATCGGTCCAGCCAGTCAGGATCCAGAACGCGCAGCAGACCAGGATGGTGACGAAGGCGCCGGCGGACGACCACAGCGCCATGCCGGGATCGCGATAGCGCGCCGGCGCGACGCCGCCGTCGGGCTGGAACACGAGCTTCGCGCCGGCCGGGCGCTCGCCGCTGGCGATCGCCTGATTGAGGATCCGGCAATCGGCGGAGATATCGACGAGTTCGCGCAGACGCATCAGCAGGCTGGCGATCATGATATCGCTCCACGGCGAGGCCGCATCCAGCGCCGGACTCTGCGCCGCAATACGTTCCCGCAACCGTTCGGCAGGTTCGCGGTCGAGATCGTCCTTGCCGATCCACCGGACCACGTCGTCAAGCAGCGCCACGAGTTGGGGATGCGCGCTGCGCGCATCCTTGCCGAGCGCGTCGATGCGGTCACCGAGCGAGGACAGGACCGGCAGGAAAGTGAGCATGCGCAATCGCAGCGCGCGCAGCCAATGGACCGTCTCGCGACTGACGCTGTGATCGAAACCGAGGTGATCGGCAAGGCCGTCGAGATCGACCGCATCGGCGGCAAGCTTCAGCCTGAGATCGCGCATTGCCGGATCCGCGCTGCGGCCGGCGAGAACGTTCTGGCTCAGCTTGCGCGCTCCCGCGAGCCAGCCATCGACACGCGCGGCGACCGCCGGACCGACGCTGCGTGGCAGCAACACGGTGGAGACGACCGTCGCGCAGAGAATGCCGACGATGATTTCCTGGCTGCGCGCCACGGCGATATCGAAGATGGCATCAGGCTGCGAGACCGAGGGAAAGGCAATCAGCGCGCAGGTGTATCCGGCGAGCATGAACATGTAGCTGCGGGGCGTGCGGTCCAGAAGCGAGACATACAGACAGAGGCCGACCCATGCCGCGATGGCGAGGCTGAGCAGTTCGGGCGAATTGACCAGCGCTGGCACAAAGACGATGCTTGCGGTGGCGCCGATCAGCGTGCCGATGACGCGATAAAGCGCCTTGGAACGCGTTGCGCCGGCCAGCGGCTGCGAGGTGATATAGACGGTCGCGAGCGCCCAATAGGGCCGCGGCAGATCGGCAGCAAAGCCGATCAGCAGCGCCATCATGGCGGCAATGAAGGTCTTCACGGAGAAGATGATGTCCGCGTGGCGTTCGAGGAACGGCAGGCGGTCGGTGGCGGAGCTCATGACGCAGCCTCCTCCTCCAGCGCCGCCGCATATAGGCGATGCGCGGATTGTTCGATGCGGCCGAGCACGTCGAAGGCGATGGCGAGCTCGTCGGCTGCGATGCCCTTCATCAGTTCGGCGCGGGTGCGCTTCATCACACGCTTGATCTCCTCGGCCTTGGTCGCACCGAGTTCGGTGAGATGCAGGACTTTGGCCCGACGATCGGTCGGATCCTCGCGGCGCTCGACCAGACCCTCGGCGGCAAGCAGATCGATCAACCGTACCACCGACGGACCTTCGAGACCCATTTCTTCCGCCAGCACGCCCTGCCGAACATTCTCGCGCCCGCCGCGCGACAGGATCAGCAGCGGATGCGCCGTCGCTTCGGACAATCCATGCGCCGCCAGCGTCTGGTCCGCCTTGCGGCGCCAGACCCTGGCTAAACGCGCGACCAGCAGGCCGAGTTCGGCCTGCACATGTGCAGTGGTGGGGGGCATGGAAATTAGATAGGATGCTATCGATTAGGCTGCAATCAGTTTTGTGCGCCGCAGCGATCACGCTGTGGTGAGGTTCCACAACGCAAACGGCCCCGGATCTTGCGATCCGGGGCCGTTGAAAATTTCTCGGCGATAAAAGCGCTCAGTCGGTCGACTTGCGCAGTTCCATCGCTTCAGCCTTGGCGGGCTCGTTCTTGGCCGGCTCGGACTTCACGGCGCCGGTGGAAACCGGATCGAGCTTGCTGCTCTCGACGCGCGGGGTGGACACGCGGGTGACGGTCTCGCCGCCGGCCGATGCGTCGGCCGAGCGGGTGCGGACGCGCATGGTGCGCGGCTGCGACAGTGACCGGGCCATCAGCAACTGGCCGCGGCCCTGATGGCGGAAGTCGCAATAGCCGGTGATCCCCAACACGGTGACCGAGCCACGAAAACTGCGTTCGTCCTTCTTTTCGAGATCGAAGCAAGGCTCGAAAGGGAGACCCTTCAGCGAGGCGCAGATGTTCTGTCCGCGCACCTGCAACGTATTGCCGGGCAGGCGCATGTTTCGCGCAGCGCCGGTGCCCGAGAACTGCACGGCGCCGGCGGCACCGCCATCGTCGAACACGCGGCCGGCGCCACGGGTGCCATCATTGCAATTGAATGCGAACACGCGGCCGGCGACGAATTTACGTGCCTCGTCGGCATTCATCTTCTGGCCAGCCAATGCCGGTGCAGCCACCGTCGTGGCGAGCACCGCCCCCAACACATAACGCGCAACCATGGGATACTCCGAAACAACCGAGCGCGGATGACCGCCAGATGTCTTTACCCGCTGCTTACCATACCAACTGCGGCAACAATGGAGCAGGATGGTTGGTAAAGTCTGAACGTGGTTGAGCCGATCTTTACCACGATTCGACCGCGGGCCTGTCCGGCCGATACCCTGGCGACGACGTCGATCACCCGGTCGCGTGCAATTTCCTGAGCGATTTCAGCCGGTTTTGACGCATCCGGAGCGCTGGACAGCCGCACCCAGGCCCTTTTGCGCAACGCCGTCCGGGCCTCACAGCATCGGTGCCGAGAAGACACACGCCGCGCAAAATGAGGGGCGCAGCGCCCCTCTCCATCACGCCGGCTGAGCCACCGCGCGTTCGACCGGCTTTTCCACAATCGGCAGGTTGATCAGCGCCGACAGCAAGCCGAACAGCACGGAGAACCACCATACCGGCGTGTAGGACCCGAACTTGTCGAAGACGACACCGCCGAGCCAAGCCCCCAGGAAACCGCCGACCTGATGGCTGAAGAAGGCGAAACCGTAGAGCGTCGCCAGCCAGCGGGTGCCGAACATCAGCGACACCAGACTCGATGTCGGCGGCACCGTGGAGAGCCAGGCGAGACCGCTGATGGCGCCGAACACCAGCGCCGAGGTCGTGGTCAGCGGCAGCGTGATGAAAGCCACCGTGGCGAGCGCGCGGGTAAAATAGATGAATGACAGGATATAGCGCTTCGGCCACTTGCCCTGCACATAGCCGACCAGCAGCGAACCGATGATGTTGAACAGGCCGATGATGGCGATCACCCAGCCGCCCGTCGCCGCCGGCAGACCGCGATCGACCAGATAGGCCGGCAGGTGCATGGTGATGAAAGCGAGCTGAAAGCCGCAGGTGAAGAAGCCCAGCACCAGCAGAACATAGGAACGATGGTTGAACGCCTCCACGAGCGCGCTCTTGAAGGATTGTTCCGGCACGGGTGAAGCGGCCGCGCCGGTTTCGGCCTTCGGCGTCGCCAGCACCATGGCGAGCGGCAGCACCAGCAACATCAGCATGCCGAAAGTCACCAGCGTCGCCTGCCAGCCGGTGTGATCGATCATCGCCACCGTGAAGGGGGCGAAGATGAATTGCCCGAACGAGCCCGCCGCCGTACCGGCGCCGAGCGCGATGCCACGCCATTCCGGCGGCATCAGCTTGCCGAAGGCGGACAGCACCAGGTTGAACGAACAGCCCGACAGGCCGAAACCGATCAGCAGGCCGGCGCTGATGTTCAGCTCGAGCGGGGTCGAGGAATAACGCATCATCAAAAGGCCGGCGGCGTAGAGCAAGGCGCCGACGCAGATCACGCGGACACTGCCGAACTTGTCGGCGACGGCCCCGGCAAAAGGCTGACCGATGCCCCAGAGCAGGTTCTGCACGGCGAAAGCCAGCGCGAAGACATCGCGGCCCCATCCGAATTCCTGGCTGAAGGGCTGCATGAAGAAACCGACGCTGGAACGCGGACCGAAGGTCAGCATGCCGATCAGGGATCCGCAGATCACGATCACCAGCGGGGTGCGCCAGCCCAGACTCGGTCGAGATATGCTGTCGATGGCCGCCATGTCGTTTCCCCTGTCCTCATTTCGAGGTGGCACAGAGATAAATGCATCCGCATGAAAATCCAATGGCCGAACCGTTGATATTCATGCGGGTCAGGAATGCGGCGCCAGAACAGCCGATAAACTCCGCTGTCATCGCCGGGCTTGACCCGGCGATCCAGTAAACACCGGCGATGAAGCTCGAACCGGATGGTCCCCGTTTACTGGATCCCCGCTCGGCGCACGCCTTCGGCGCGCTTGGCGGGGATGACAGTCGGAGAACGCGTACGAAAACCAAAAAGCGGCGCCGGGCATGGCACCGCTTTTCAGCCGGCTTGGAGGTTGGTTGTCTTACGGCTTGTCCTCGGCGAGCTTCCGGGAGATCGCTGCGGTCTGCGCCGGCGTTCCCCAGCTCGGCGCTTCGCTGCCGTCGCCCCATTTGCGCGGGCGATAGAAGGAATGGACGCCCGTGCGGTACATCTTCTTCATCTCGCGCACCCAGGACGGATGCACCCAGTAGGCGTGATAATGCGTGGACTTGCCGACTTCCGGCAGCCACAGCCGGCCATCGAGGGTCGCGGTCGCGATCTTGCGGGCCCGCTCCCACATATCGGGCTCGCGCACCACGTCCGGAATACCGTCGCAGGCGAAGGTGAACTGGCAGGCCAGGCGGCGATGCTTGTTCTGATAGACGACGCCGCAGGGCGTGGTCGGATAGAAACCGGAAAACACGCGGTTCATCACCACTTGCGCCACCGCGATCTGACCGCGCACGGCTTCGCCGCGCGCCTCGAAGTAGACGGCTTCGGCGAGGCATTTTTCCTGCTTGGCGCGCGTGGCGCCGGTGAGATTCAGGCGCTGGGCCGGCGTCTTGCCGTGATAGTCGGTGTTGACCTCGCCCTTCCCTGCAATGCTCTCGCTTGCATTCGGCTTGGCGGCCGGCTGCGACAGCGCCGCAGCCTTCTTCATGTCGGGATCTGCGGCCGGCGCTACGATCACCGGCTCTTCGCCGGGCTTCCACTGTTCCATCGTCTCGAAGGATTCACCGAGCGATGAGGCGCCGAAGAACAGGCTGGCGGTCTTCACCGAGAAGCCGTCTTTCGGCGGCGCCGGCTCGACGGGAATGATGGCGGCTTCGGGCGACGCGTCTTCGGCCGGCTGCACTGGAGCGCCGTTGGAATATTGCGCGAGCGGCGCGGCATGCAGCGCTTCGTCGAGTTCGGGATCGAGCGGCGCATGCTGCGTGGACGGCGTGTATTCGGCCGTCTTCGCGCCTTTCACCGACGTATTGTCGTGGAAGGAGTCGTTCGGTCGCTCCTCGATCGGATCGGCATCCGGCGTGAACATCGCCAGACGATCGCCCTTCAAGGTGCGATCCACTTTGGGAAAATCCGCGGCTTCATAGCGGCGCGGCGCCAGCATCAGCGGATTGCGCCGCACCGTGCCGGTGATGTCGTTGGTATCGAAGCTGGCGAGCTGCAGCGTCGGACGCGACGTGGTGCCAACCGGACGACCGAACGCAAAAGTCGCGACGTGAATGGAAGACACGGCGGAGGCGTAGTTGCGCTGCTGCCAGCGCTCGGTGACGCCCGGCTGACGGGCGAGCAGCGACGCAATATCCTGATAGCCCGACTCGGTCGGGACCATCGCAAAGATGCAGAGACCGAGACCGAAGAGCACGCCATGCGTGCCCTTCGGCCCGTTACGCAGGACTGACATCGATACGCTCACGCAACGCTTACACCAGCATCGAACCGTGCGGCTGCAACAGCACTTCCGTACATTTCGATCTGTTTCGTTAGTAAGCAATCAAAGTTGCCGCGCGGTTAATCGGCGATGCGCCGAGAGCACAGGCAAGCGGTGCTTTGATGCGCGCGCGGGATTCAATTGATGCGGTAAACCGCTGCGTAACGAGAGTGGTGAAGATTGTGTTGACGAATGCAGTGAAGAAAAAATTGCGAAAGAGAAACGCGTCGGATGCGACTCCGCCTCTTTGTCGACACGCCGCGAATGACGAGCGAGACCGCACGCAGCGGCGCGTCGTTGCTAATCAACATGTCAAACAGCCCCGTGATGTCTGAAAACGTGCGCCCGCATTCTCGCGGCGCTTGCGCGTCCGAGGTGTGAGCAGGTCTCCCCTCGAAGACATGAGGGGAGGCGGCACGCCGCCAGGCGCGAGGGGTGGTTTCTGACGCGATCGGTGCGCACTGGATCGCCAGTGCTGGCCGGCCGCGCAACGCCTGACGGCGTGCCACCGCGACGGTTTTTGGCCGAGGGACCGTGCTTCCGGGTACTGGAAGCTGGCAGGTGCCCTGCCATCGGACCGGCTTTCGCCAGCCGTCATCCGCACCCGTCCAGCCGCAAGCGGCAGAGCCCCGTAGTGGGCCCGGACGGTGACCCCAGGCCTCCCGAGTGCGAGGGATACGTCCTCCCCCGCCCGCAGGCGCCGCATCTCGCCCCGCTCAAAGACGCCTCATGAGAGCGCCCCTCGCGAACAAGACGGGAGGGATATAAGGCAATGAGAGGAATATTGTCAAGAACAAAATAGGAACGACATACTGCGTCATTCCGGGGACGAACCGGCGCCGCCGGCGGCGGGACGGCGCCCGGAATGAGTGCGCGTGGCAGAAGCCAAGCCAGATCGAGGTTCCGGGTTCGCCTGCCTTCGGCAGGGTGCCCCGAACGACGCGTGTATATGACCTATCCCTGCCCGGGATCGCTCGCCAGTACGCCCTTCACCGCCTGCGCCCAGCCTTTCAATTTTCGCGTCCGCGTCGCTTCGCTCATGGCGGGCTTGAAGCGGCGTTCCAGGCGCCAGTTGTCGGCGAATTTGGCAGGCTCCGGAAACACGCCCGCCTTGAGGCCGGCGAGATAGGCAGCGCCAAGCGCGGTGGTTTCCTGGATCATCGGACGATCCACGGGCGCATCGAGCAAATCCGCGAGACGCTGCATGGTCCAGTCCGACGCCGTCATGCCGCCATCGACGCGCAGCACCACCGTGGCGGCGCTGACATCCGGCCAGTCGGCGCGCATGGCCGCATAGAGATCGCGGGTCTGATAGCAGACGCTTTCCAGCGCGGCATGGGCGAGTTCGGCCGGACCTGTGTTACGCGTGAGGCCGAACAGCGCACCGCGCACATCGGGATTCCAGTAGGGAGCGCCGAGGCCGACAAAAGCCGGCACCAGATAGACCGATTGCGCGGAATCGTTCTTGTCGGCGAGCGGCCCGCTTTCGGATGCGTTCTTGATGATACCGAGACCATCGCGCAGCCACTGCACCGCCGAACCGGCGACGAAGATCGAACCTTCCAGCGCGTAGGTGCGTACGCCGTTCAGCTGATAGGCCACGGTGGTGAGCAGCTTGTGCTTCGAGACGACAGGCGTGGTGCCGGTGTTGAGCAGCGCGAAGCAGCCGGTGCCGTAAGTGGACTTGATCATGCCCGGCGCAAAACAGGCCTGCCCGATGGTCGCGGCCTGCTGATCGCCGGCGATGCCCGACACCATGATGCTGCCGCCGAACAAATCCGTGTGGCCGAACTCGGACGAGGAGTCCTGAACCTTCGGCAGCATCGCACGCGGCACGCGAAGCAGTTTCAGCAGTTCGTCATCCCATTCGCCGGTATGGATGTTGAACAGCAGCGTGCGCGAGGCGTTGGTGGCGTCGGTGGCGTGGACCTTTCCGCCGGTGAGACGCCACAGAAGATAGCAATCCACCGTGCCGAACATCAGCTCGCCCCGCTCAGCGCGCTCGCGCGCGCCGGGGACGTGATCGAGTATCCACGCCACCTTGGTGCCGGAGAAATAGGGATCGATGATCAGACCGGTCCGCTCGGTGATGAAGGGCTCCTGCCCGTCGGCCTTCATCTGCGCGCAGATCTCGGCGGTGCGGCGATCCTGCCAGACGATGGCGCGGTGCACCGCCTGGCCGGTGACGCGGTCCCACACCACGGTGGTCTCGCGTTGATTGGTGATACCGATGGCGGCGATGTCCTTCGCGCTCACCTTGGCTTTCGCCATGGCATCGCGGCAGACCGACAGCGTCGATGTCCAGATGTCCTCGGGCTCGTGCTCGACCCAGCCGGACGCCGGGAAATGCTGCGGGAATTCCTGCTGTGCGACGGCCGATATCGAGAGGTCCGCGGCGAAGATCATCGCACGTGACGATGTGGTGCCCTGATCGATGGCCATCACGAATGACATGGGTGCTTCTTCCCCGGGGTGGTTGATCCATTACGCGCGCAAGCAAGCGGATCGGAGGCAGGACGTCAAGCCGATGACTTGTCCCGGACGCGGTGCGGCGCGAAGTGCCGCTCCGCAGAGCCGGGACCGCAGTAAACGCCGGAGCCTGTGACGGTCCCGGTTCTGCGCAGCAGCGTTGTCGGCGATGCTACGCATCGCCTGACGCTGCAGCGCGCCCGGGACACGGTTCGGCTCAGATCGCCGGCACGCTCATCACGATCAATGCACAGCCGACCAGCGCGAGTTCGCCTGGCAATGTGGCGCGGGAACGGCGGACCATGCCTTCGCCGAGCCGGCCGAAGAAACGGACCCAGCGCTGAGCCCGCCAATACAGAGAATTCTCCAGCGTCACTGCACGCAGCGTGAAGGCCTTGCCCTTGGCCCAGGCATCGCATTCGAGCTTCAGCGGATCGCTGTAATATTGCGCGATCTTCCCGGCATCCATGCCGGGTGTCGCGAGCCAGTTCGGAATATGCACGCTGCAGAGCTGGGCGACATCGGTAAACACCTTGTCGGTGCCGCAGCCGCTGCCCGGGCAAGGCGACGCAAAGGCGTCGCCGACAAGCACGACGCCGGGCTGCACCACATTGTCGCTCTCGTAGAGATCGATCGGGCGGATCTTGATATCGCCCGAAATCGTGTAGTCGCCGATCAGGCGGCGCAGTTTCGGCAGACAGCTATCCAGCGCGGCTTCCGGCGTGCGGCGCATGGCGCGCACCCACGGATCGTCCGTCTCACGGTAGACGAACAGATTGCCGCGCATGGTATCGCCGATCGGAAACAGAGTGAGATAGGCGGTGCGATGGCGCGTGGCTTCGGCAAAATAGGTCATCGCAGGGAACTCGAATCGCCCGCGGCCTTTCGGCGCGATATCGAATCCGACCGAGATCGAATGGCAGGCCGAGATCACCGGGCGGCCGATCTTCAGCTGGTCGCGCAGACCGACACTGGCACCATTCGCCAGTACCACGAGGCGCGCGGAAATCTCCTCGCCCGTGGAGAGGCCGACGGTCTGGCGATCGTCGGAGGTGCGGATCGACACCGCCCTGGCATGGACGATCTCGACCGAGGACGGAATCTCCCCGCGCACGGTGTTGACCAGCGTGTCGTAGAGGAAGCCGTGCTGCTGGCTCGGCCTGATGTCGATGACCCGGCCGAAGCGCGCGAGCCAGATTTCGCTGTCATGGGTGGCGGCATTCAGCACCGCGTCGCGCAGGCCGGTTCTCGCAAGGCGATCGATCTGCTGCTGGCCGCCGATCTTCTCACAGCGAAGCTCGGGCGGGTGGCGACGATGCGGCTCGACGAGAATCGCGGACACGCCGGCGCGGCCCAGCATCGCTGCTGCGGCCGAGCCCGCCAGGCCCCCACCAATGATTGCGATATCCGTCCGCCGCACGGGGGAAATCTCCGCCTGCGACATCCGTGCACCCGAAATCTTAAAATTCGGGAAAGGATTGTGATGGGTGGTGAAGAGGTACCGCAGCAGTTTTGTTTCGGGAGGTTTCGGACGCTACCGTGCCCCGGACGCGATGCGATACGAAGTATCGCTTCGCAGAGCCGGGGCCGTTACGAACTCCAGCGTTTCGCGCGGTCCCGGTTCTGCGAAGCGGCGTCGGCGACGAAGCTTCGCTTCGCCTGACGCCGCATCGCGCCCGGGACAAGAAACGTTACACCGACGCCGTCGTCACACCGCCATCGATGACGATGGTCTGGCCGGTCATGAAGGTCGATGAATCCGAGCCGAGATAGGCCACAGCGCCGGCGATCTCATGTGGCTCGCCGATCCGGCGCAGCGGCGTGGTCGCGGTGCGGCGCTTGAGATTGGCCTCGTCCTCCCACAGCGCCCTGGCGAAATCGGTCTTCACCAGACCCGGCGCGATGCAGTTCACGCGCACGCCCTTCGGGCCCCATTCACCGGCGAGGCTGCGGCAGAGCGCGAAATCCGCAGCTTTGGAAATGCCGTAGGCGCCGATCACCGTGGAGCCGCGCAGGCCGCCGATGGAGGAGATGATCACCACCGAGCCCTTGCCGCGCTCGGCCATGGCCGGGATCGCCTTGGCGCAGAGCCAGATATTGCTCTTCACATTGGAGCCCATGATCTTGTCGAAGGCTTCATCGGTGATGTCGAGCAGCGGACCATAGTAAGGATTCACGGCGGCGTTGCAGACGAGAATGTCGATCGGGCCGTAATGCTTCACGGTGCCGTCGATCAGCGCATCGACCTCGGCCTTGCGCGCGATGTTGCAGGGAATGACATGGGCATCGCCGCCATTCTTGCGGATGCCTGCGGCGACTTCCTCGCAGGCGTCGGCCTTGCGGCTGGAGACGACGACCTTGGCACCGAGCTGGGCCAGCAATTCCGCCGACGCACGGCCGATGCCGCGGCTGGAGCCGGTGATGACGGCAACCTTGCCGGTGAGGTCGAATGGATTTTTCACGGATGTTCCTCCTGTTGGTTGGAGGGCATTGTGAGGATGGGAGTCGCCGGGTCAAGCGTGGACGTAGCAACCATTAAGAGGGATGGTTGCTACAAGTCACGATCGCGCCACCCTTGTCGCGATGTAATCCTTGCCCTTCGCCGTAAAGGTCTCGCGGATGATGAAGCCGTCCGCCGGCGACATCGGGCCGATGGGCACGGGGCCGGTCGGCATGATCAGCGTGGCGTTGCTGCCGACGAAGATCAGCAGATGACGTCTTTCTTCCAGCAACTTGGCTGACCATGCGATCAGGCCGTTCAGCAGCGGCTGTTTCTGCCACGCGGAGGGTGCGCCGGGATCGACCTGACCATAGATGAAGCCGGTGGCCGGATAGACCGAGAACACCACCTTGGAATGCTCCGGCTTCCAGGCCTCGGCCATCTCGACATCCTGCACCCAGACGCAATCGAAGGCGCGGCATTGCTGCGGGCGGGTCTCGTAGATCTTGCAACCAGAGCCGATGGCGCAGTGCTGGCACCATTTGCCGGCCGCCTTCGGCACCTCGTCAATGCGGTAGACCTTGCAGCACATGGTGCAGGTTCCGCACGCGCGGGGGGCGGCGGCCGGATCGGATGGGGCGGAGGCCTGCATGGTATCCCGGTGCGACATTTTGACGTGATTCAAGGAGCAATGGCTGTCGCGGGTATTTGCTGCAATTGACAACTCGGTGATCGACCGGGACATCCACGGCGGCACGTGCTAAGAGCCGGCGCTCACCCCATATGGAACCGAGAACAGTCCCCGGCCGCTTTGGCACGCGGGGTTTTGCAGAGCGAAATCATTGAGTTACGCGGTCAAAGAGATTTTCCTGACGCTGCAGGGCGAAGGCGCCCATGCGGGACGCGCCTCCGTGTTCTGCCGCTTTGCGGGCTGCAATCTCTGGACCGGCCGGGAACAGGACCGCGCCACCGCGGTCTGCCAGTTTTGCGACACCGATTTCGTCGGCATGGACGGCACGCTGGGCGGCCGCTACGCCACCGCGGCGGCTCTGGCGGACACCATTGCCGCGCAGTGGGTGGGGCCGGGCGACAACCGCTATGTGGTGCTGACCGGCGGCGAACCTTTGCTGCAGGTCGACGACGAACTGGTCACCGCGCTGCATGGGCGTGGTTTTGAGATCGGCGTCGAGACCAACGGCACCGTGGCGCCACCAGCCGGCATCGACTGGATGTGCGTCTCGCCGAAAGCCGGCGCCGATCTCGTCATCCGTGCCGGCCATGAACTGAAGCTGGTCTATCCGCAGCCTGCGGCGATGCCGGAGCGGTTCGAGGCGCTCGCCTTCGAACGTTTCTCGCTGCAGCCGATGGACGGCGCGGATGCAATCAGCAATACCGCGCAGGCGGTGGACTATTGTTTGCGCCACCCGCAATGGCGGCTGAGCGTGCAGACGCACAAGACCCTCGGGATCAGGTAGTTCGGGTATTCGACAATGTGGGAACTGACGAAATCGTTTCGCTTCGAGGCCGCGCATGCGCTGTCGCATACGACGCTGGGCGAGATCAGCCAGGAGATCCACGGTCACTCCTTCCGCGCCGAGATCACCATTCGCGGCGAGCCCGATCCGGTCACCGGCATGGTGATGGATCTCGGCCTGCTCGACCGCAGCCTCGACGATCTTCGCCAGACGCTGGATCACAAGTTCCTGAACAAGATCGAGGCGATCGGCATTCCGACGCTGGAAAACCTGTCGCGCTTCATCTGGGAGCGCATCGCCGACAAGGGACCGGTGGTCCGCGTCGGCGTATTCCGCGACAGCTGCAACGAGAGCTGCGTGTATTTCGGACCGAAGAAATAGCGCTAGACCGTAAGGCGGATGACGCTTCGCTCATCCGCCCTACATCACAGCCTTATTCCTTCGCCGTGATCATGCAGGTTGCGGTGGCATGGGCGCAGAGCTTGCCATCCTTGTCGGTCAGCACGCCTTCCGTCGCGGCCATCCTGCGCCCCATGTGAATGATCCTGCCTTCGGCGCGGATCGGCCCCGATGCCGATGTCATGGCGCGGATATAGGTCACCTTGAGATCCATCGTCGCATAAAGTGTGCCGGCCGGCAGGACGGTTTGCACCGCCAGCGCGATGGCGCCATCCAGCATGGTCGCGGCATATCCGCCATGCACGGTGCCGAGCGGATTGTAGTGGTCCTCGTTGGGAGACGCGACCAGCACCACTTTGCCCGGCTCCGCCGACTCGCCCTTGATGCCCAGGGTGCGTCCGATGCCGCGTGCGAAGCCGCCGGCAGCGAATGCCTGCTGTACAAGCCTGAGGCCGCTCCCCGCGTCGCCGGTCTCCATGGTCATGTTCGCCTCCGCCACTCTCAAATGTCCGTTTGAGAGTGGAATGGCAGAGCGGCCCCATCAAGTCAACATTATTGACCTCATACCGGGATGGTGGCGAGGCTAGTCGCGCGCAGCTTCTGCCATGACGGCCGACCACGCGGCCTCACTGCCCGCCCCCGCTTTCCTGAAGGCGCGCGCCATGACCTTGCGCTCATGGCCGGACGCGATGCGCTCGATGGCGCGGCCGGCCGGTGTCAGTTCGAGCAGCTTGAAGCGATGTCGCGCCGGATCGCGCTTCACGGCCACATAACCCTCGTCGAGCAAATGCTTCATCGGGCGATGCAGCGCCTGTTTCGAGATTTGCAGGATCGCCAGCAGATCCGACATCGTGATGCCATCGCTGCGCAGCACCGTATAGAGAATGCGATGATGCACCCGCGACAGGCCGACCGTCGCCAGATAATCATCCGCCGCGCGCGTCATGCCGCGCCAGCCGAAATACATCAGCGCCAGCGCGTCATCGAGCGGATCGAGCTTCTTGAGGGTGATATCGTGAACTTGCAGGCGGGCGGCGCCCGGCTTGGCGACAGATCGGCTCATGAATCGCTCATAACAGGAAGGCAGGATACCCGACTGTAGCCCGGACGATGCGCAGCGTCATCCCGGCGACGTCATCGTCGCTTCTGGCCGGTGGTGTCCACCTGATGCTCTCAGAACGATGCGATGGCGACGTCTCACCACAAAGTAACCACATGACGCGTCATAGTCGCATACTCTGTACGCGGCGCTTTGCGTTGACATCATCATGGGGGCGACATGGAGTGGCAATGAGGTTGCTGACATTCCTGCCGTTGCGCGTGCTCGGCGCGCTGGTTTCTCTGATTTTGACCGATCTGTCGCCCGCGGCGGCGGACAACGCCGTCGACGAACAGATCCAACGCATCGTCAGTACCGAGCTTGCGTCCAAGGTCGGCGATCACGGCGGGCTTGCCGTGGCCGTACATGCAGCCGGGCAAACGCAGATCTTCACCTATGGCTTTGCCGACCAGGCAACACAGCGGCAGATCACGTCCGACACGCTGTTCAATCTCGCCTCGGTGCGCAAACTGTTCGAGGCGACACTGGTGTCGCTTGGATCGATCCGCGGCGAATTCAGCCTCGACGATCCCGCGAGCAAATACGTGCCCGAACTGACCGGCGATTACGTGAAGCGCATCACCATCGGCCAACTCGCCACCCATACGTCGGGCCTGCTGTTGCCGACCGACCATCCGCCGTGGCCGACCGACTCCTACTCGCTGCCGCACTTCTTCGCGGCCCTGAACGGCTGGGTGCCGAAGGCCGGCGAGGAACCGGGCAAGCAGCGCGTCTATACCCATGCCGGCTATGTGCTGCTGCAGCTCGTGCTGGAGCGTCGTTATGGCCACCCAATCGACGCGCTGGTTTCCGAACGCATCCTGCAGCCGCTCGGCATGACGGAGACGTTCCTGCCCGCACGCGGTCCGGACCATCAGGCCGTGCTGCCGCCTGAGATTCTGGCGCGCGTCGTTCAGGGCTATGACGATGACGGCACGGCCATCGGCCGACCCGGCACCCAGCAGGGCTATTACGACTTCCCCGGCACCGGACAGATGTTCTCTTCGCCGAAAGATCTGGGCATCTTCCTTGCCGCCAGCCTCGATGACACCGTCGTCGACCCGCAACTGCGGCAGGCGTTGAAAATGACCCAGCGCGAGATGTTTCGCGTCAGCGATGAGTTCGGCCAGGCTGTCGCCTGGGAGAATGTACGCAGGAACGGCATCGAGGTGGTGGACAAGCCCGGCGGGCTGAACAATGCCACAGCCTATGTCGGCCTGGCGCCACGGCAACGCATGGGAATCGTCGTCCTCGCCAATCGCGGCGAATTCCCGTACGAGATCGCGCGCTATCGGGTACTGCCGGAGCTGGCGCGCTTGCGCGGGCAATAGCCGCCACTGGCATTCGAACGCGCATGATGCTTGGATGCCATCATGCGCATCCTGCTGATCAATCCCAACACCACCGAAAGCGTCACCGCGCTGGTCGCACAACACGTGACGTCCGTTGCCGGCCATGACGCGACCTTCGTTCCCGTCACCGGCCGGTTCGGCGCGCGCTACATTTCCACGCGTGCGTCGAGCGCGATTGCCGCGCATGCCGCGCTCGATGCCTATGCGACGCACGGCGCGGGATGCGATGCCGTCTATCTCGCCTGTTTCGGCGATCCCGGCCTGATGGCGTTGCGCGAAGTTGCTGGTGTCCCTGTCGTGGGCATGGCCGAAGCGTCCTGCATCGCAGCGGCAAAGCGCGGCCGTTTCGCCATCGTCACCGGCGGCACGCTGTGGAAGCCGATGCTGACGGAGTTCGTCGCCAGTATCGGACTTGCCGACAAGCTCACCGGCGTGCGTACCATCGCGCCCACCGGCGGCGAGATTGCAACGAACCCGGACGCCGCACTCACCTCGCTCGCCAGAGCCTGCACCGCATGCGTCACGGACGATGGCGCCGACATCGTGATCCTTGGCGGCGCCGCGCTGGCCGGTCTGTCGGACCGTATCCAGCCCGATGTGCCGGTGCCCGTGCTCTGTTCCGTCGCCACCGGCACCCATGCGGCGATCGCTGCGGCAAAGCGACAATGCGATGACAGAGCGTCACCGCCCGCGCTGGAGAGTATCGGACTGTCCATGGAACTCGCCGCACTTCTCCAACGAAAATAAAGACACGCCATCCCGCCGTGTTCGGATTGTCATGACGCGCGCCTACCTTCCGCGTGCGATTCAACTCATGCACAGGAGCCGACCATGGAATTGAAAGCTGGTGATGTCGTCATGCTGAAATCGGGCGGCATGCCGCTCACCGTTGCCGACATCGATGGCGACGATATCGAATGCGTGTGGCTGGGCGAGGAAGGCGATCTGTTCCGCGAGACGCTGCCCCGCGCCGTGCTCGAAATCGCACTCGTCATCCCGAACGAGCATGAAGACGACGAGGACGAAGAGGAAGACGAGGAAGAGGCGCACGCCAAGGTGGCTTGACCTCCCGTTGTCCCGGACGCGATGCGGCGTGAAACGCCGCTTCGCCGCGCCGGGACCGCAACGAACTCCGAGACTGATACGGTCACGGCTCGGCGGAGCGGCATGAAGAATGCCGCACCGCGTCCGGGACAGCATCACAATCGATGATCGTGCTTGAAGCGCGCGATCGTCTGGTCGGCAATGACCGTGATCACATCGACTTCCATTGGGAAATCATTCGCCATCCAGGCGTCTTCGGCCAGCGCCAGCACATGGCCGAGCGCAGGGCCTTTGGCGATCCCGCGCGCCATGAAATCGGCCGCCTTCAGCGGAAAGACCGGCGGCGTCCAGCGCTCGGGCAGCGCGACGAGCTGCTTCCATTCCGCCGCCTCGCCGCCCCCGCCGTCGCGTGCCCAGGCCAGCAGCATGCGGTTGCGATAACGCGCTTCGCCGAGACGATAGAGGCGCCGCCGGGCGCGAGCATCATCCATCCCCTTCAGACGCCACCAGCGGTGCCCCATGGAATCCAGCGCCTTGTTCTCCTCGTTCGTGAGGCGCAGGCGCTGGGTCAGACGCTTGGCATCTTCCGTCACGGCGACGCAGAGCGCGCCGAGCCGCAGCATAGAGTCGGGAGCGAGCCCGAGCTCACGCTCGATGCCGATCATCTTCCCGAGCGGTCCGAGATAGGTGACGCCGCCGCAGATGCGCAGCATCAGCCCGGCCTCGACCATCGCCTCGACCGCCGCATAGGCGCCGGGCGCAACCAATAGCTTGAGCAGCTCCATCCGGATGCGTTCGGCAGAAAGGCCGGCAAGGCCATCGCGGCCCCGAATTGCTGCGAGATAGCCTTCGCGGTCCGGAGCGCCGGCGCCATAAGCGGCATGAATGCGGAAGAAACGCAGGATGCGCAGATAATCCTCGGCGATGCGCCGGTCGGGATCGCCGATGAAACGCACCCTTCGGGCGTCCACGTCGGGCAGGCCGCCGACATGGTCGTGCACCACGCCATCGACGGAGGCGGAGAGTCCGTTCATGGTGAAATCGCGACGCTCCGCATCGCGCCGCCAGTCACGGCCGAACACCACCTTGGCCTTGCGGCCGAACGTTTCGACATCCTCGCGCAGCGTGGTGACTTCGACCGGCGTACCGTCGACCACCAGCGTCACCGTGCCGTGCTCGACGCCCGTCGGCACGCTCTTGTAGCCGGCGACCTTCGCGCGGCGGACGACCTCTTCGGGCACGGCGGTGGTGGCGATATCGATCTCGCCGACTTCGCGCCCCATCAATGCGTTGCGCACCGCGCCGCCGACCGCGCGGGCTTCCTCGCCATCGCCGTTAAGCAAGGCGAGCACACGCCCGGCCGGACCCGTGGTCAACCACGGCGCATCCGTAAGACGCCGGGCCGAGGTCATTTGTTCTGCCCCGGCACGAGTTTGCCGTTCTCGATATGCGCCGGCGTATAGGTCGCGGTCGGCGCGGCGCCGGAGAAATGAGCAAGCAGGAGCAGACTGACGATCACCAGCACGAAGGCCGAAATCAGCAGCTTGAGCACGACACGCGCCGGCCACGAGGTCGATTCCGCCACGCCCTTCTGTGTCGCCAGCAGAAACAGGACATAGAGGACGAACGGGATCAGGAAGATGCCGATCTCGGTGAGAACAGCGCGGATCATTTCTGCACGATCCGCTCATACAGCACGCGCAGGATGCCCGCGGTGGCGCCCCAGATATAACGCTCGGCGAACGGCATGGCGTAATAGGAACGCTCGACGCCGCGAAAGTCCTTGCTGTGGAGCTGATGATTGTCGGGGTTCATGAGGAAGGACAGCGGCACCTCGAAGGCACTTTCGACTTCATTCTCGTTGATGGTCAGATTGAAACCCGGCCGCACCCGCGCCACCGTGGGCAAAATGCGAAAACCGAAGCCGGTGGCATAGAGGTCGAGATAACCGATCGGATCGACGAAGGAGCGATCGAGCCCGACCTCCTCCTCCGCCTCGCGCAGCGCAGCCTCGAGCGGCGATGCGTCGGTGGCGTCGATCTTGCCGCCCGGAAATGAGATTTGCCCCGCGTGGTCGTTGAGATGCGCGGAGCGCTGGGTGAGCAGCACCGTGGGCTGGTCATGCGCGACGATGCCGATCAGCACAGCAGCGGGGCGGATCGGCCGCTCCTGCGCGACGATCTGGATCATACGATCATTGCCGGCGTCCCCGGTCATCGGGATGATGCTGGCGTCGTTGAGGCCATCAGGTACGTCGAAGGACAGTCGCGCCCCGGCGCGCGCGAAAAATTCGGCCGAACTCAATTCTCCCGAACCGGCGTCCGCTGCGGGCGCATCCGTCTTCAGCATCGAACTAGTCAATCACGCCCCTCGACTGCAATCTTACGTAGCTTGCCTGACTTGTTCGGCATCCGCCATCGCAAAAAACGCACCGGACGATGCGACACCGAACATCGCGGTGCCATCGACCATCCGCTCCTCGCCCATGTCAACAAGATCGTAATAGATTGCCCGCGTCACCTTGGCCCACAGATCGGCGCGAACATGTAGATAAGGCGTCAGGCCGCCGTCCTCGGCTGCCTCGAAACGCAGCCTATGATCGGCGTCGCAGGTGACCCAGTCGTCCACATTGGTGCGGAATTTGAGCACGGTACCGGACGCATCGTGCTCCCTCTGCATCTCGACGGCGAGGAAGGGCGCATCGTCGACGGTGATGCCGACCTTTTCCACCGGCGTGACAAGGAAGTATTTGCCATCTTCCCGCTTCAGAATCGTCGAAAACAGCCGCACCAGCGCCGGCCGGCCGATCGGCGTGCCCGTATAGAACCACGTACCGTCTGCGGCGATTCGCATGTCGAGATCGCCGCAAAAGGGCGGATTCCACAAATGCACGGGGGGCAGACCTTTGTCCTCTCCGGCGCCGTCCTTCGCCGCAGCAGCCAGTCCGTCCAGCCCCTTTGCGGATCCTTCTGAGGGTCCTCGCGCCGTTTCCTGCCCTTGCTTCGCCATTGTTTGCCCTGACCTTACCTACCACCGCTCTGGCACGAGGTATGCACGTCTTGAAACGTGCAGGGACCGTTTCCAACTCGCCACAACGTGATGCAGTTCATAGCCGCATCCCGATATTGTGGGGATAGTTTAATTCAACAAATACATGGCCTTCGCTTGGCCTTCGCTTAAGTCTAGCATCAGGCTTGTGGAATATTGAGACGAGATCCGGCGGCGTTCGTTGCAAGCGCCGTGCATCCGAAGGAGCAGTTGATGGCCGCCGACAGTGTCGAGAAACTCGAAGACGTGATCGTCCGTTCCGCGGAACAGGTGGCCGGCCAGATGCGCGCCGCCAAGGAAACCATCGCGACCGTGATCTTCGGCCAGGACCGTGTGGTGGAAAACACGCTCGTCACCATCCTGTCCGGCGGCCATGCACTGCTGATCGGCGTCCCCGGCCTCGCCAAGACCAAGCTGGTGGAAACCCTCGGCACCACGCTCGGCCTCGATGCCAAACGCATCCAGTTCACGCCGGACCTGATGCCATCGGACATTCTCGGCGCCGAAGTGCTGGACGAGAGCGTCGCCGGCAAACGTTCGTTCCGCTTCATCTCCGGGCCCGTCTTCGCCCAGCTTCTGATGGCCGACGAGATCAACCGCGCCTCGCCGCGCACGCAATCAGCCCTGCTGCAGGCGATGCAGGAACAGCACATCACCGTGGCCGGCGCGCGGCATGACCTGCCGAAACCGTTCCACGTGCTCGCCACGCAGAATCCGCTGGAACAGGAAGGCACCTATCCGCTGCCGGAAGCGCAGCTCGACCGCTTCCTGATGGAAATCGACGTCGATTATCCCGATCGCGACGCCGAACGCCGTATCCTGTTCGAAACCACCGGCGCCGAGGAGACCACCGCCAAGGCGGCAGTGACCATCGAGACATTGCTGACCGCACAGCGCCTGGTGCGCCGCCTGCCGGTCGGCGACAGCGTGGTCGAAGCCATCCTCACTCTGGTGCGATCCGCGCGTCCTGGCCCAGATGCAGGCGATGCCTCCAAACTGATTGCCTGGGGTCCCGGCCCGCGCGCCTCGCAATCGCTGATGCTGGCGGTGCGTGCACGTGCATTGCTCGACGGCCGCCTCGCGCCCTCCATCGATGACGTGCTCGATCTCGCCGAGCCGATTCTGAAGCACCGTATGGCGCTGACCTTCTCGGCGCGTGCCGAGGGCCGCACAGTGGCCGATGTCATCGCACAGCTCAAGTCGCGGATCGGTTGATGGCCGCAGCGCCGGATCACGCCACACAGGAAGTTCTGGCAGTCCGCCGTGCCGACGGCGAGAGCCGTTCGCTCGCGGCCTCGCTGCCGCGTCTCGTGCTGGAAGCACGGCGTATCGCCGCAACCGTAATCCACGGACTGCATGGCCGCCGCCGCGCCGGCCATGGCGAAAGTTTCTGGCAGTATCGCCGCTTCGTCTCCGGCGAACCATCGCAGAATGTGGACTGGCGCCGATCCGCACGTGACGATCATCTCTATGTGCGCGAGCAGGAATGGGAAGCCGCGCATACGATCTGGCTGTGGCCGGATCGCTCGCTGTCGATGGCCTTCGCATCGAAGGGCGTGCGTGACAGCAAACTCGAACGCGCGCTGATCGTGACATTCGCGCTGGCCGAACTGCTGGTCTCCGGCGGTGAGCGCGTCGGCGTGCCCGGCCTGATGAATCCCACGGCCAGCCGCAGCGTGATCGACAAGATGGCGCAGGCGATGCTGCATGACACGACCCATCGCGACAGCCTGCCGCCGAGCTTCGTGCCCTCGGCACTGTCCGAGGTCGTGGTGCTCGGCGACTTCTGGTCGCCGATCTCCGAAATCAAGACGATGCTTGCGGGCCTGTCATCCGCCGGTGCCCATGGCGCGCTGGTGCAGATCAACGATCCCGCGGAAGAGACCTTCCCCTATTCCGGCCGCGTCGAATTCGTCGAGCCGGAAACCGGCAACGTCATCACTGCGGGCCGCGCGCAGACATGGGCCGAGGATTATATCGCCCGCGTCGCCGCACATCGCGATGAAATCCGCAATGAGACCGGCAAGCTCGGCTGGCTGTTCTCGACGCATACGACGGATCGCTCCGCGGCCGAGCTGCTGCTGTTCCTGCATGCAGGCATGGCGTTCAACCGTGCACCCGGCGGCAGCATGGTCAAGGTGGGACGTTCGGCATGATCGGTGGCTTCCCGCTCGCATTCGCACAGCCCCTGATGCTGCTGGGCCTGATCAGCCTGCCCATCTTGTGGTATCTTCTGCGCGTGATGCCGCCGCGCCCACAGCGCATCGCCTTCCCGCCGACACGGCTGCTGTTCGACATCACGCCAAAGGAAGAGACGCCGTCGCGCTCGCCATGGTGGCTGACGCTGCTACGTCTGCTGGCCGCCGCGCTGGTGATCTTCGCCGCCGCCGGCCCGATCTGGAATCCGCAGACCGGCCCGAGCGCCTCGACCACGCCGCTAACGATCCTGATCGACGACGGCTGGTCTTCCGCCGCCAGCTGGGATGCCCGCATCCGCGCTGCCGATGAGCTGATCGCCAATGCGGACAACAACCGCCGCGGCGTCGCGCTGGTGCCGCTTTCGGAGCCGACGCGCGACATCACGCTATTGCCTGGCGGCACCGCGCGCGTCGCGCTGCGCCAGCTGTCGCCAAAACCCCATTCGATCGACCGCGTGGACACGCTACCATCGCTGGAGCGCTTCCTGAAAGCCACCGGCGACAGCGAGATCGTCTGGCTGTCCGACGGCGTCGATACCGGCCGCGGCAGCGATTTCACCCAGGCCCTCGCGAAGACCATCGGTGACCGCGCGCTAACCATCTATGACGGCGGCGCGGCGCCTGCGCATGCGCTCGTGGCGGCCGAGAATGCAGCCGCGAAGATGACCGTGAAGGTGCTGCGCGCCAGCGCCGGCGGTCCCGACGCCGGCATCGTACGCGGTCTCGACGCCAAGGGTTCGCCGGTCGGCGAAGCCAAGTTCCTGTTCACGCCGAATGACCGCGAGACCGAAGCCGCATTCGATCTCCCCGTCGAATTGCGCAACGACATCGCGCGTCTGGAAATCTCCGGCGAGCGCTCGGCCGGCGCCGTGCAACTGCTCGACAAGCGCTGGCGCCGCCGCGCCATCGGCATAGTCTCGGGCACCACGAGCGACACCGCGCAGCCGCTGCTCGCCTCGACCTTCTATCTCACGCGCGCGCTCGCGCCGTTCGCCGATGTGCGGCAGGGCGACCGCGGCGCGCCGCAGCAGGCCATTACACAGTTCCTCGACCAGAAACTGCCGATGATCGTGCTCGCCGACGTCGGCACGCTGTCGCCGGACATCCGCGAACGTCTGAATGCTTGGATCGACAATGGTGGCGTGCTGGTCCGCTTCGCCGGCCCGCGCCTCGCACAGGCGGAGGACGATCTCGTGCCGGTGATGCTGCGCCGCGGCGACCGCAATCTCGGCGGCTCGCTGACCTGGGAGAAGCCGCAGCATCTCTCCGCCTTCTCGGCAGACGGCCCATTCGCCGGTCTCGCCGTCCCGAAGGACATCACCGTCAATCGTCAGGTGCTGGCCGAACCGAATGCGGCGCTGGCCGCCAGGAGCTGGGCGACGCTGGAAGACGGCACGCCGCTGGTCACCGGCGAACGTCGCGGCAAGGGCCTCGTTACGCTGTTTCATGTCAGCGCCGATATGCGCTGGTCGGATCTGCCGTTGTCCGGCACTTTCGTCGAGATGCTGCGCAGGGTCGTCGATATCTCCGGTTACACCTCCACGCCTGGTGCCGGTATCGCCGGCGAAACCGGCACCGAAACTGTCGCGCCGCTGCGCACGCTGGACGGTTTTGGCGCCTTCGGGCCGCCGCCTTCGACCGCAAAGCCGCTTTCGGCCGATTATCGCGACCGCGCGACCTCGGAACATCCGCCCGGCCTCTACGGCCCCGCTGACGGCCCGCTCGCCGTCAATGCTCTCGCTTCTGCTGATCGGATCGCGCCGCTGGATTTCTCTGCACTCAAGGCTAATCGCGCCAGCTACACCAATGCCGAGCCGCGTGACCTGCGCGGCATCCTGCTCTCCACCGCGCTCGCGCTGTTCCTGATCGACGCGATCATCGTCGCGCTGCTCGGCGGCGCCATCGCCTCGCTGTTCCGTCGCCGTGCAGTTTCGACCATGCTCGCCGTCGCGCTCGCGCTTGGCACCGTCACCGGCGCGCCGACCCAACTCCGTGCCGATCAGGTCAGCGACGATTTTGCCATCAAGGCAGTGTCGCAGACACGGCTCGCTTACGTCATCACCGGCAATACCGATGTCGATGACATCGTGAAGGCCGGTCTCACCGGCCTCACATTGTTCCTGGCCCAGCGCACCGCGCTGGAGGCCGGCGAGCCCGTCGGTATCGACCCGGCGAAGGACGAACTCTCATTCTTTCCGCTGATCTACTGGCCCATCATCCCAGGCGCACCCAAGCCGCCGCAGGAAGCCATCAACCGCATCGACGCCTATATGAAGCAGGGCGGCACGGTGCTGTTCGACACCCGCGATGCCGTGGAAGCGCCCGCCGGACCGAATGGCGAATCGCAGACGCCCGGCATGCAGACGCTGCGCGCCATCCTGTCCTCGCTCGATGTGCCCGAACTGGAACCGGTGCCACCGGCGCATGTGCTGACCAAGACCTTCTTTCTGCTCAACGACTTCCCCGGCCGCTTCAACTCCGGCCCGACCTGGGTGGAAGCTTTGCCGCGCGAGGACACCGACGAAGCCGCCTCGCGGCCCGCCCGTGGCGGCGACGGCGTCTCGCCTATCATCATCACATCGAACGATTTCGCCGGCGCCTGGGCGATGCGCCCGGACGGCCAGCCGATGCTGCCCATGGTGCCCGGCGAGCCGCGCCAGCGTGAATTCGCCTTCCGCGCCGGCGTCAACATCGTGATGTACACACTGACCGGCAACTACAAGGCCGATCAGGTGCACGCGCCGGCACTGATCGAACGACTGGGGCAGTGATGAAGATGCATCCTTCGAGACGCGCGCAGGTGCGCGCTCCTCAGGATGAGGGGCCCCTCATGGTGAGGAACATCGCGCAGCGATGCGTTTCGAACCATCGGCACTACGGGAGATCGTATTGAATTACGGCATCGCATTCACGCCGCTCGTCCCGACGCTGGTCCTGTGGATCGGCCTTGCGGCCATCGTCGTCATCGCGGCGCTGCTGCTGCTCGGCCGCGCACGCGGCGCGGCCATTCGTGTGGCCGCACTGGCGCTGATCCTGCTGGCGCTCGCCAACCCGTCCTTTACGCGCGAGGAGCGCGAGCCGCTGACCTCGGTCGCCGCCGTCGTCGTCGACAAGAGTCCGAGCCAGTCCTTCGGCGATCGCACCCAGCAAACCGAAGAGGCCACCAGGCAGCTTGTCGATCGTCTCAAGCAGGTGAAGGGCCTCGAGGTCCGCACCGTCGAGGCCGGTCAGGCCGATGGCGAGACCGACGGTACGAAACTGTTCGGCGCATTGTCATCCGCCCTCTCCGACGTTCCCAGCGATCGCGTCGCCGGTGCCTTCCTGATCACCGACGGCCGCGTGCACGACATTCCCGCCAATCTCACCGGCCTCGGCTTCAAGGCGCCGCTGCATGCGCTGATCACCGGCACCAAGGACGAACGCGACCGCCGCATCGCCATCACCGCGGCGCCGCGCTTCGGCATCGTCGGGCAATCACAGAAGGTCACCTTCCGCCTCGACGATCAGGGCGTCTCCAATGAGCGCGCACGCGTCACCATCCGCCGCGACGGCGACACCATCGGCGAGCGCCAGATGGTGTCCGGCCAGACAGTGACCGTCGATATCGATATCAAACATGCCGGTCCGAACATCGTCGAGATCGAGGCTTCGCCCATCGACAACGAGCTCACTCTGGTCAACAACCGCGCGGTGGTCGCCATCGACGGCGTGCGCGACAAGCTGCGCGTGCTGCTCGTCTCCGGCGAGCCGCATTCCGGCGAGCGCACCTGGCGCAACCTGCTAAAATCCGACGCCTCCATCGATCTCGTGCATTTCACCATTCTGCGTCCGCCGGAAAAACAGGACGGCACGCCGATCAACGAGCTATCGCTGATCGCCTTCCCGACCCGCGAACTGTTTCAGCAGAAGATTCACGAATTCCAGCTGATCATCTTCGATCGCTATGCCCGCCAGGGCGTGCTGCCGATCGCCTATTTCGACAACATCGCGCGCTATGTGCGTAATGGCGGCGCGGTGCTGGTCTCGGCCGGCCCGGATTATGCGTCGAACACGTCGATCTGGCGCACGCCGCTGGATTCGGTGTTGCCCGCCGAGCCGGTCGGCGTCAGCGAGAAGCCGTTCTATGCGCATCTGTCCGATGTCGGCAAACGCCATCCGGTGACACGCGGCCTCGAAGGCGCGAACAGTGAGCCACCCAAATGGAGCCGCTTCTTCCGCACCGTCGAAACCCGCAACACCACCACGCCACCGGTGATGACCGGAGCCGACGGCAAGCCGCTACTGCTCTTGTCGCGCTCAGGCGAAGGTCGCGTCGCGCTGCTGCTGTCCGATCACATCTGGCTGTGGGCCCGCGGCTATGAAGGCGGCGGTCCGCATCTCGATCTGCTCAGGCGCATGTCGCACTGGCTGATGAAACAGCCTGACCTCGAAGAGGAATCGCTGAAGCTACAGACACAGGCCAAGGATCTGACCGTGGTTCGCCAGACCATGGGTGACAGTGTGAGCCCTGTCACCGTCACCTCGCCCTCGGGCAAGACGCGCGAACTCACGCTCTCCGCCGGCGAGCCCGGCCAGTGGCGCGCGACCACGCCGACCGATGAACTCGGTCTCTGGCAGGCCACCGACGGCACGCTGAAGGCGCTGATCAATGTCGGCCCGGTCAATCCGAAAGAATTTTCGGAGGTCACGTCCACGACCGACATGCTGAAGCCGCTGGCGCAGGCGAGTGGCGGCGATGCGCGGCGTCTCAACGAAGGTTCGGGCATCGAGGTGCCGCGTGTGGTGCCAGTTCGCTCGTCCACCACCTTCCGCGGCGACGGCTGGATGGGCGTCCACATGCGCGACGCCAGCGTTGTGCGTGGCGTCGGTGTGCTGCCGATGTTTGCCGGCGTGATCGGACTGTTGCTGCTGCTCGGTGCGTTCGCCGCGACGTGGCTCAGGGAGAGCCGCTGAGCCCCGGTCGGGTTGCGGAGAAATGGCGACGGGGCAGCACGATCACTGCCCCGCGAGATTCATCTCCCGGGTGAGACGCCCCCATTTGGCACTCTCGGAGCGGATATAAGCGGCGAAGGCATCCGGCGTCGTCGGTGACGGCTGCGCACCGATCACTCTCAACTTCTCAATCACGTCCGGATCGGCCAGCGCCTTCACAAAGATCGCATTCAGGCGCGTCATCACATCGCCCGGCGTGGCAGCAGGCGCGACGAGACCGAACCACCCCGTCGATTCAAAACCGGCAAGCCCCTGCTCGGCGAGCGTCGGCACGTCGGGCAGAAAGGCCACACGCTTGCTGCTTGTGACACCGAGTGCTGTCAGCCGGCCGGTTCGGATCAACTCCAGCGAACTTGGAATATCGAGGATCGCAAGGGGAACGTGTCCCGCAAGCACGTCGGTGACGACCGGCCCGGTGCCGCGATAGGGGACCAATGTCAGCCTGACATTGGCCATCTGCGACAGCAACGCGGCCGTCATCTGCATCACCGTGCCATTGCCGCCATGACCCACTGACAATTGTCCAGGTTTGGCGGCAGCCGCTGCAATCATGTCCTTCAACGTGGCGAATGACGCCCCCGGCGCAGCGACCAGCACGAAGGGAATATCCGCAAGCAGCGTGATCGGCGCCAGATCCTTGACCGGATCGAACGGCATCGATGCGTTGACATGCGGGTTGATGGTCAAAACGCCGGCCGGCGCCACGCCGAGCGTGTAGCCATCGGGCTTGGCCTGAACGACCGCTTGCATGCCGATATTGCCGCCGGCCCCGGCGCGATTCTCGATGACGAAGCCGGATTTGAGATCGGCAGCCACCACCGGCTCCAACGCGCGAATAAAAATATCGGCGCTGCCGCCCGGCGGGAAAGTGACGATAATCTTGGTGAACTGCTCCGCATATGCGGAGCTCGACATCGCCGCACCGGTCGCGACCGACGCCGCAATGCCCGCAAGCAGCATTCTGCGGGTAGGATGGAAAGCGCTCATCACTTGCCTCCTGCACTGGCGCGCGCCATCGGAATGGCGTTCGGTATGGCTTCTTCGGTACCCGACGACGATGCGCGGCCGGTGACGCGTTCGATCAGCGCTTCGGAGTCCCTTGGCACGCCATCGCCGCGCCAGGCGATGTGCAAGTCCGGTCGCACCAAGAGCAAGGCTTCGGCCGGCCGCGTCTCGCCTGCTTCCTCCGCCGACAGATCGATCACCGTCAGCGGAACGGCGTGACGGCGTGCTGCCTCACACAGTGCAGCCACTTCGCAGGCCGGATCGTATCGCAGCAACGTATAGCCGGGCCCCATGGCATCGAACACCGAGCGACCGTCGCTAAGCCAGACATGCGGCATACGGGCGCCAGGGACCGTCGATGGCGTGAAACTTCCCATTGTATAGGCGGGAGGTGTCTCGCCGTCATAGGCGATCACTGGCGACTGGTCGTAGAAGTAGCCGAAATTGAGTCCCGCGCAGCAATATTGCTGCACATTCAGATCGTAGGCCGCGCGGCCTATCGCAGCGCGCGCCGCTGCACCAGCCGCGCTGTCGTCTTCGATCTCCGCAGGCACGCCGGCGCGTTGGTTGATGCTGGCGACTGCGTGCTCCATCGCAAACCGCGACACCTGATCGGTGATGGGCTGGCGTTCGGCTTCATAGGCATCGAGCATGCGTATATCCGCCCAGCCGTGGAGATACGCTGCCAGCATCCAGCACAGCGAGACGGCGTCGGCGATCCCGGCATTCATGCCGTAGCCGGCATAAGGCATCCACAGATGCGCAGCGTCGCCGCAGATGAAGGCACGTCGATCGCGAAAGCGGTCGGCCACAAGACGGCGCCCGACCCAGTCTTCCTTGCTGACGATGTCATACGCGAAATCGGGCCCGACGCCGAGAATGGTGCGGATCGCCCAATCGCGATCGACCGCATCGAAATGCGGCTCGTCCGGCCGCAGATGATTGTGGATCAGCCAGCGGTCATGACCGTCGATGGCCACCACCGTGCCGGTTCGGCGCGGATTGAGCGCCAACACCATCCAGGCCGGCTTGTGCGGCTGCATCAGGGTCTTCAGTTCGGGGGCATCGATCAGCGTCGACTGCACCCGCTGGATGACCGGCGTGCCGACAAAGGAGCTGCCGATCAACTTACGCGTGAGCGAGCGGCCACCGTCACAGCCAATCAGGAATTTGGCACGAACGAAGGCGGACCGCTGCGTATCGAGATCGCGGATATCGACCGAGACGCCCGCTGTGTCCTGTTCGAAATGCACCATCTCGGTGCGTGACAGGATGCTGATCTTCGGATGCGCGGCAGCGTGCGCGAACAGGACGGGCTCCAGATAGATCTGGTTGATCCGATGCGGCGGCTCCGGCGTCGGCCACCACGTGTCCGGTCCGTCAGTCGCAGTGTAACGCGTCGCGCGCGATGGAATCGGAATCCGGGTGAGTTCGATTCCCGTCGCAGTGGTGCGATACGAGCAATCATTCGGAAAATCGGCCGGCAAGCCGGCGTCGCGCAGCTGCTCAGCTATGCCGAGCCTGCGGAAAATCTCCATCGACCTCGCCGAGACATGATTGCATTTGACGCTGGGCGGTTCACCGGCGTGCCGCGTCTCCAGCACAATCACGTCGACCCCGCGTGAGGCGAGATCCAGCGCCGCGGTAAGCCCCACCGGCCCTGCACCAATGACGACGACCGATGCCTGATAGCTTCGCATTCCAACCTCCCCAATCGCGTCTGCGCGCGTTGCCAGAAGGATATTCTTGCGTTTTAATAATAGAAGTCGATTTTTGACCTAAGATTGATAAGATTAGCTAATGAATTCCACCCTTCGTCAATTGGAGGCGCTGGTCGCCATCAACCGCACGGGCTCGATGACGCGAGCGGCCGAAGAGCTCCGCATCACCCAGGCAGCGGTCAGTCTGCTGCTGAGGCAGCTCGAGCTTCAGTGGGGCGTGACGATGTTCGACCGCACCACACGATCCTGCACGCCGACCGTGGCCGGACGCGACGCGGTGCAGGCCGCCGAACGTATCCTCGGCGACTTGCGCGGCCTGACCCATCGGATGCGTGGCTTGTCCGATGCCCGCAGCGGCACCGTGGCCTTTGTCGCTTCGGCCGGCGCCGCTTCGGCCTTGATGCCGACGGTCCTCGCCGAATTCCGCGCGACCTATCCTGACATCGACATCATCATGCGTGATGTCGCGGCCGACCAGATCGTCAGCGCGCTGCTCGGATCGGACGCCGAATTTGCCATCGGCAGCGTCGACGGGCCGGTCCCCGACGTCTCGTTGACCCCACTGGTCAAAGGACGGCTCAGCGCCATCGGCTGGCCGGGGTGCCCGATCGCAAAGATGCAGAGCTTGTCATGGAACGACCTTGCGGCGCTGCCGACGATTGCGATGCATCGCGACACCTTGATCCGCGCGCAGATCGACCGCCGGCTGGCGCGCGACGGGAAGAAGTTGATCCCGACCCACGAGGTGTCCCTCATCAACACCGCGCTGTCGATGACGGCCAAGGGCATCGGCTATTCGATCCTGCCCTCTTACATGATGCCGATCGATCAGTATCCCGGGTTGATCGCATTCCAGTTGGTGCGACCAACCATTACGCGACAACTATCCTGGATCCAGCAGACCGGCCGCAGCCTCTCCCCGGCAGCCCAGCGGTTTCAAAAGCTGACCATCCGCGTCCTCGCCCACGCCCATGCCGCTGTCATGACGCGGCGCGCGGAGCCTGAGTGAGATCGCGGCGTAGACGGCGCGAAGCTCCGAGCCTGCACCGGCTGCAGTTGCGCAAATCCCACAGCCGCCCGCCATCCACTGCCTTGCGCGCGCGCGCCGTTGACACCCCGCCTCTCGCCGCGCAATGTTACATTATAACATCGGTACTGGCTGACCTCTCCGCCATCCGATGTGGGGACGGCCGGTCGGCATGAAGTGGTTTCGAGCAAATATCAGGAACGGAGCGAAGCTGGCGCTGTTTGCGCTGGCGGTGCAGATCGTCCTGTCGTTCAGCCACATCCATCTCGACGAGGTTCATGCCGCGCCGGGCGACGCCGCTGCCGTCACCCAGGTGCAGGCGCCGTCCACGCCGGACACCGATCACCTGCAGCACCGCGTCGGTGTGCCCTGCGATATCTGCGCGGTCATGGCGATGGCCGGCACGGCGCTGTTCTCGGCGCCGCCGATCCTGCTGCTGCCGGACGCGACCGAAATCGCCTATGCGGCCATCAAGGCCGAATTCGACCATCTCGCTTCCATCAGCGGCGCACCACAGCCGCGGGGACCACCGAACATCTGACTTCACCCGTGAACCAACGCCGCCCGGATTCCGTCCGTGCGACACCACCACCGTGAATTTCGCATCACCGCGATTGCCGGCTTCAGCGCAACGACGCGCGGCCGGTGAAGTCAGGACCATTCCATGCCCATCTCATTCAAACGCGCTCTCCTGCTCGGCTCTACCGCCGTCATCGGATGGAGCGCCCTCCCGTCATTCGCCCAGGCGCAGACGCAGCTTCCCGCCGTGGAGGTGACTGCGCCGAGCCCGATCGTGCGCCGCAAGCCGGCACCGCATCCGCAGGGCCACACCCACGTGACCCGCACCGCCCCGAACCGCACGCAGGTGCCGGTGGAAGCCGAGCCGCCTGTTGCGTCAGCGCCGCCGCAAGGCGTGCTGCCGGTGGTCACCGATCAGTTCGCTACCGTCACCGTGGTGCCGAACGAGGAAATCCGCCGCTCCGGGGCCAATACGATGGGCGAGTTGCTGGCCAACAAGCCCGGCATCGCCGCTTCAGGCTATGCACCCGGCGGCGCCAGCCGACCGATCATCCGCGGCCTCGACGTCAACCGCGTCGGCATTGTCGAGAACGGCATGAGCAGCAATGGTGCCTCCGATCTCGGCGAAGATCACTTTGTGCCAGTCGATCCGTTCGCGGCTAATCAGGTGGAAGTCATCCGCGGCCCGGCCACCCTGCGCTATGGCTCACAGTCGATCGGCGGCGTGGTCTCCGCCTCCAACAACCGCATTCCCGACGCACTGCCAAACTGCGCCGTCACGGCACCATTCCAGAACTATGGCCTGCCGACGAAAGCCCCCGCCGCTGGTCTCGCCGCACCGGGCTGCATGAATGCAGAAGTTCGCACCTCGATCAGTTCCGTCAATCGCGGCATCGATGGCGGCATCCTGCTGGATGCCGGCGGCGGCAATGTCGCCGTACATGCCGACGTCTATGGCAGCATGGCGCGCGACTACAATGTGCCGTCCTATCCCTATGCCGATCCCGGTCTCGCCTTCAACGGACGCCAGCCGAATTCGGCCAACCAGTCCTCCGGCGCATCGGTCGGCGCGTCGTATTTCTTCACCGGCGGCTATATCGGCGCGGCGATCACCCATAACGACACGACCTATCGTATCCCCGGTGTAGAAGGTGCCGAAGTCGGCACCCGCATCCGCGGCGAGCAGACCAAAGTGACCGTGAAGGGCGAGTATCGCCCCGACTCCGCTGCGATCGATGCGGTGCGCTTCTGGATCGGTGCGACTGATTACCGGCACAATGAGATTGGCCTCGCCGATGCCGCCGATGCCAGCAGCGATGGTGTGCGCCAGACCTTCACCAATAAGGAGCAGGAAGGCCGACTCGAAGTACAGTTCATGCCCTTCAATGCCCGCTTCGCCACTGTGACCTCCGCCGTCGGCCTGCAGGTCAATCATCAGGAACTGACGGCACCGAGCCCCGACGATATCGGCAGCCCGCTGAACGGACTGTGGGACCCCAACCGCAATACCCGCGTGGCCGGCTACAGCTTCAACGAATTCAAGTTCAGCGACAGCACGCGTGCGCAGATCGCCGGCCGCATCGAACATGTGGAATTGTCGGGCACCACGCCGTCACTGATCCCCGAATTGTTCGACCTCAATGCCGATCCCGGCGCCATCGGTCCGGCGGTCGGACGTAACCTCACTTTCACGCCGAAGAGTGGCAGTATCGGCCTGATCCAGGACCTGCCTTGGTACGGCCTCTCGGCCAGCATCACCGCGCAATATACCGAGCGTGCACCGAAACCGGCCGAGCTGTTTTCGCGCGGCGGGCATGATGCCACCGAGACTTTCGACATCGGCAATCCCAATCTCGGCATCGAGACCGCGAAGTCCATCGAACTCGGCCTGCGCCGCGCCGCCGGCCCGGTGCGCTTCGAGCTCACCGGCTACTACACCCAGTATACCGGCTTCATCTATCGTCGCCTTACCGGCAACAAATGCGGCGACGGCGTCTGCGCCGACGATCCGACCTTGGAGCTGAACCAGGCGATCTATTCGCAACGCGACGCCACCTTCCGCGGCGGCGAATTCCAGACGCAGATCGACGTCACCCAGCTCGGCAGCGGCACTTTCGGTATCGAAGGCCAGGCGGACGTGGTGCGTGCGACCTTTGCCGATGGCAGCAATGTGCCGCGCATCCCGCCGGTGCGCGCCGGCGGCGGCCTGTTCTGGCGCGATGCCAACTGGTTCGCGCGCATCAACATGCTGCATGCCTTCGCGCAGAACGACATTGCCGATGTCGCCGAGACACCGACCAATGGCTACAACCTTCTGAAGGCCGAGGTGAGCTACAAGACGCTGCTCGATCCGCGCATTTATGGTGCGAAAGAGATGACGGTGGGCCTCGTCGGCAACAACCTGCTCAACGAGAACATCCGTTACGCAACGTCCTACAACAAGGATAACGTGCTGCAGCCCGGCATGAATGTGCGGGCCTTTGCGACGGTGAAGTTCTGAGATCGTGCACGCGTCGTTCCGGACTGCGCTCTGCGGGCGCAGATCCGGAGCCTCGTACGGCTCTACCACTCTGCCCTTATCCCGAGGAGCGGTCGTCTTCGACCGCGTCTCGAAGGATGCGCCAAGCACACCATGGTTCGAGACGCGCGCAAGATGCGCGCTCCTCACCATGAGGGCGGAATTTGTTGCGTAGTTACTTCGCCGCGTTCCAATCCGGCCTGACAGCACCGGCAATCCCGTCCGCTGCGCCATCCACCAGCTCCAGCACCAACAGACGCTTCTGGTCCACCGGCCCGGGCATGGTCACATCACCCTTCGGAATCGCCTTGAAGCCGACGCGACTGTAATAGGGCTCGTCGCCGACCAGCAGGATCAGCCTGTGTCCCTTGGCGCGCGCATCATGGATCGCACGGTCCAGCAGCTTGCGGCCGACCCCGCGGCTGCGGAATGGCGGCTCCACCGTCAGCGGCCCGAGCAGCAGCGCCGGCGTATCGCCGATGCAGATCGGCAACTGCCGCACCGATCCGACCAGCAGCGTGCCGATGCGCGCCGTGAAGGACAGATCGAGCAGATGGCTCACATGCTCGCGCAGCCGATAAGCAGACAGCACGAAACGGCCGGGGCCGAAAGTGCGGGCCACCAGCCGTTCGATCGGCTGGGCGTCATTGGCGGTTTCCGCCGCGATGATCAGATCGAGGTCACTCATGTCGGCCCGCGGGATAGCATCTGACAGCGGCGCGGTCCATCGCCGGTCTATTCAAGCCTTTTCAAGCCTTGGCCCGCCAGGTCGAGATCACGGGCTTGCCGTCGAAAATCTCTGCCAGCCGCTGGCGCGTCCCCTCGGTGGTGTCGTCAGGCAACGCGTCCAGCGTAAAGAAGCCGGTTTCGGCGATCTCGTTGTTCGGCTCCGGCATCCGGTCCTGATGGAAATCCCTGACCACATAGACCACCACATGATCGCGGATCGAGACGTGGCTGTTGAGGAACACGCCATGCAGAACCGGCTCGCCGGTGATTTCGATCCGCCCCTCCTCGCGCAGCTCCATGTCCAGCGCCTCGCGAAAGGTCTGGCCGACCTCGACGCCGCCGCCAGGCAAATACCAGCCGGCGACATAGGTATGCCGGACAAGAAACACGCGATTGTCTGCATCGACAACCACCGCGCGCACGCCCAGCGTCATGCCGCGGGCGAAGCGGAAATACAGATGCACGACTCTGCGGAGGGTCGGCTCCAGCCGCTGGCGCAAGGTCGGCCTGGTCATTGCAGTCGTCCTCGTCGGGCCACGCGGCTTCGTCCTTGCGTCATCGCCGCCACCTTGCCAAAAACGGACAGGGCTTCACAACCATATGACCGGCGACTGCTTAGCAAACGATGACCGCATTCACCCTCGCGCATCTGTCCGACCCGCATGTGCCGCCGATGCCCGACCCGGAATGGCGCGAATTGCTCAGCCAGCGCGTGCTCGGCTATATCAACTGGAAGCGCAACCGGCATCAATATCACCGCCGCGACATGCTCGATGTGCTGGTCGCGGACATGCATGCGCAAGCGCCCGACCACATCGCCGTCACCGGCGATCTCGTCAATCTTGCGCTCAAGGCCGAATTCCCACGCGCACGGCGGTGGATCGAGGCGGTCGGCAAGCCTGATGCTGTCTCGCTGGTGCCGGGCAATCACGACGCCTATGTACGCGGTGCGCCGGAGACATTCGCGGAGACCTTTGGCGACTATATGCGCAGCGATGACGCCACGACGCCGACCTTCCCTTACCTGCGTATTCGCGAACCGGTGGCGCTCATCGGGGTGTCGTCGAGCGTTCCGACCGCGCCTTTCATGGCGACCGGCTGGCTCGGCAATGCGCAGCTCGAGGCGCTCGACCGCCTGCTGGCAAGCCTCGCCGATACCCATCTGTTTCGCGTGCTGCTGATCCACCATCCGCTGCGCTCGGACAAATGGATGAAGCGGCTGACCGATTCCCATGCGCTGCAGGCGCTGCTCAAGCGCCACGGCGTCGAACTGATCCTGCAGGGTCACGACCACATCCACTCGACCATGTGGTTCGACGGTCCGCAGCGCCGCATCCCGGCCATCGGCGTACCGTCGGCCTCATCGCTCGCGCACGGCCACAAACCGGCGGCAGCATATAATATGTTCGCCATCGAACGCGACGGCGAGCGCTGGCGCTGCGAGCAGACCGTGCGCGGCTTCGGCGACGGCAATATGGTGCATGAGCTGAAGCGGACGTTACTGGTGTAACGCTCCGCCGTCATTGAGAGGAGCGTAGCGACGGAGCAATCCACAAGCCAAAAACTGGATTGCTTCGCCCAAACGGCTTTGCAATTCGTCAGGGTTCGCAACGACGGGACTAGTGTCCGCGCATCGAGACGAACAGCGCCAGGGCGAACAGCCCGATTGCACCGACCACAACTCCGAGCACGAACGGCCAAAACCTGCTGCGTTGCCGCACCACCGGCACCGGCTTCGCCTCCGGCGGCGGCGTGGCCGTCGCCAGCACATGTTCACGCTCGATCATGCGGCGCGCGATGTAATCGGTCACCGCCTTCACCATCGTCGGAACGTCATGCGATTCAGCGAGCACCTTACGGCCGAAACGGGTGTCCTGCACGAGGCGGTACATCCGCTTGTCGCGCCCCATGACCACATGCGCGATCATGTCGATCCACAGCCGCGGGGCGTCGCCCTGGCTGATGCCGCGATCGAACAATTCGATATCATGCGGAATTTCACCGAACAGCGGATCGAGCGCCTCGTTGAGAATGTCGAGCCGGGCCATTTCGGCATCGCGGAGATCGACCACGACCCCGGTCCGGTCTGCGGCCTCGATCCGGGCCTGCCGAAGCGCGTCGCGCAGCCGCTTCGGCTGGGCGTCGTTGGCCGCATTGTTCACGCCGCTTGCCACCATCGCAACTCCGCTTCACGCCTGTGCGCCCCACCGGATTAACCTACCAGTAACTGTAAGTGACCGAAAGGGCGTTCATTTCCAGAGACTTGGCTTCAGATGCTTGGCTTCAAGGAGCTGGCTCCAGAGCTTTGGCGCAGACGCGAAACGGCCCCACCCGGTTGGGCCGGATGGGGCCACTCGCGACTTGGGCGTTTCCCGTGAGGCTGGGCTGCGGCGCTCTTGGGGGCAAGCCGCAAGCTCAAACTTAAGCGACTTGGCGGCTCGGCTCTTCCACGATCGAGAAGCGAACGCCGGCGCGGTGACGGTTTTCCTCCGACACGGTCTTCCAGGCTTCCTCGGCCTGCTTGCGGGTCTTGAACGGGCCCTGAACCTGGGCGGACCCCTCGACCAGCTTATGGAAGTTCATCGAGCCGAATTCGCCGCCGATGACCCAGAAATTGCTGCCGTGTGACATGTCGTTCTCCTCAGATTTCTCTTACATTCGTGACATGCGCGTCGCATTCACCGTGTGAAGAGATAACGACAAACGCAGCGAAATCGCCAGATGGCTTGTGTTTGAATGGTGATGCGATGTAACATCATCACTTGTCACAAATGTCATAATGTCACGATTGTAAATCATGGCCGCTGAGACCAGCAAAAAACTGTTTGTCGGCCCCCGTTTCCGCCGGATCCGGCAGCAATTGGGCCTGTCGCAGACCCAGATGGCCGAGGGGCTGGGCATTTCGCCGAGCTACATCAACCTGATCGAACGCAACCAGCGGCCCGTGACAGCGCAGCTATTGCTGCGCCTGGCCGAGACCTACGATCTCGACCTGCGCGACCTCGCCACCGCCGATGAGGACCGCTTCTTCGCGGAGCTGAACGAGATTTTTTCCGACCCGCTGTTCCGGCAGATCGATCTGCCGAAACAGGAGCTGCGCGATCTCGCGGAGCTATGCCCCGGCGTCACGCATTCGCTGCAACGGCTCTATGCCGCCTATACCGAAGCGCGGCGCGGCGAGACGATGGTGGCGGCGCAAATGGCGGATCGTCACGACGGCGCGTCCTATGAGGGCAACCCGATCGAGCGCGTGCGCGATCTGATCGAGGCCAACCGCAATTACTTTCCGGAACTGGAAACGGCGGCGGAGGCGCTACGCGACGAAATCAATGTGCCATCGCAGGATCTGTTTGCGGCACTCGCTGCACGCCTGCGGGACAAATATTCGATCGTCACGCGCATCATGCCCGTAGACGTCATGCGCGAGACGTTGCGGCGATTCGACCGGCATCGCCGGCAGCTTCTGATTTCCGAGATGGTGGATGCGCCTGGCCGCGCATTTCAGGTCGCCCTCCAGATCGGGCTGGTCGAGTGCTCATCGAATTTCGAGAGCATCATCAGCCGCGCCGGGCCGCTCGCCGATACGCAGCGCCGGCTCTATCGCATTACGCTCGCGAATTATTTCGCAGCGGCCGTGCTGATGCCTTATGCGGCGTTTCACGCCGCAGCGGAAGCGCTGAGCTATGACGTGCAGGTGCTCGGTCAGCGCTTCAATGTCGGCTTCGAGCAGATCTGCCATCGTCTCACCACCCTGCAGCGGCCGAATGCGCGCGGCGTTCCATTCTTCATGCTGCGCGTGGACAATGCCGGCAATGTCTCGAAACGTTTTTCGTCGGGCACATTTCCGTTCTCGAAATTCGGCGGCACCTGCCCGCTGTGGAACGTGCACTCAACCTTCGATACGCCGGACCGCCTGCTGCAGCAGGTCATCGAACTGCCCGACGGCAACCGCTACTTCTCCATCGCGCAGACGCTGCGCCGCTCGCCCGCACCGCATCCACATCTCCAGCCGCGCTTCGCCATCGGCCTCGGCTGCGAGATTCGTCATGCTAGCAAACTGGTTTATTCAGCGGGGCTCGATCTGGAAAAAGCCGAGGAGACGCCGATCGGCGTGAACTGCCGGCTGTGCGAACGCGAAAATTGCAGCCAGCGCGCGGAGCCGCCGATTACACGAACGCTCCTTCTCGACGAGAACACACGGCGGGTGTCGAGCTTTGCATTCAGCAACGCACGGGAGATCTAGCGGGAAGCGGCTTTTCATTATTTTTAGCCGGGTAATATTGACATCCGAATTATACCCGGACATTAATCGCGCCTTCTCGATTGAAAGGACGCATCGTGCCCATCCCTCCGCCTTGTTATCTCGAACCCACGCAGGCCAATGGCCGACGCTTTGTCCGTCGGGAATTTGTGGGCAATCTCGTCATGCTGAACCTTCTCAGATTCCGGGAGATTGCCGATTACACCGCTCATCCCGAGCTTGCGCCGCCTTCACCGATCAGCGGATCGAGCGCCTTCGATTGCTATATCCGCCACACATTGCCGATCCTGCGCGCGACCGGCGGCGATCTGATCTTCCTTGGTGCCGGCGGCTCGTTCCTGATCGGCCCCGAGGACGAGCATTGGGACAGCGTGATGCTGGTCCGCCAGCAGAGCGTGGCCGCCTTTCTGGATTTCGCCGAGAACCAGGCCTATCTCGCCGGCCTCGGTCATCGCACCGCCGCCCTGCAGGACTCGCGCTTGCTCCCCCTTGATGAGCGACCTTTGGCGGCCTAGCCCGGTGCCGCAATCGCCGCAAAGCGAAGTATCGTCATGGCCGGGACTTGACCCGGCCATGACGGCTTGCTTGCTGGCCGGGACGAAACGCGAAGATGCTCGGCGCGAGCATGCGATAACGAGGTGCGGTCGATGGTGCGACGATCTATGCGATCCGGACTTCTGCTTGCCGCTACCGTGCTGCTGTCTCTCGCCTCCCCCGCCTCCGCCCAGCGCGGCGCTTCCTGCCATGGCGGGCAGAGCTTCGATCAATTCCTGGCCGGGCTGAAGCAGCAAGCCGTCGCCGCCGGTGTCTCGCAGCGGGCGATAGCGGAAGCGGCGCCCTATCTCGTTTACGACCGGGGGATCGTCAATCGCGACCGCGGGCAGCGGGTGTTCGGGCAACTGTTCACACAGTTCGCCGGCCGTATGGCGGCGGATTACCGGATGCAGAACGGGCAACTGAAGATCAGGCAACATGCCACCGCTTTCGCCCGCGCCGAGAAGGAATATGGTGTGCCGCCCGCCGTGATCGCGGCATTCTGGGCGCTGGAGAGTGACTTCGGCGTGCAGATGGGCAATCTGCAGACGCTGCGCTCGCTGGTGTCGCTGGCCTATGACTGCCGGCGCTCGAAAATGTTTCAGGACGAGACCATCGCGGCGCTGAAAATCATCGATCGCGGCGACCTGTCGCCGGCCGAGATGATCGGCTCATGGGCCGGCGAACTCGGCCAGACGCAGTTTCTGCCGACACATTACTTCAACTATGCCGTGGACTATGACGGTGACGGCCACCGCAACCTGCTGCGTAGCCCGGCCGACGTGATCGGCTCTACCGCGCATTACATCTCCGCCGGGTTGAAGTGGCGTCGCGGCGAGCCATGGCTGCAGGAGGTTCGCGTCGGCGATAACATTCCATGGGATCAGGCCGACCTCACTATCAAACTATCGCGCGCCAAATGGGCGTCGTTCGGCGTGAGCTATCCCGATGGCCGGCCGCTGCCCAAGGACGACATGCCGGCCTCGCTGCTGCTGCCGATGGGACGACATGGACCGGCCTTCCTCGCTTACGCGAATTTCGCGGCCTACACCGAATGGAATAACTCGCTGATCTATTCGACCACCGCCGCCTATCTCGCCACGCGCATCGCCGGGGCTTCCAGGATGCGGGCGCCTTCGGCGCCAGTGGCGCAGCTCTCGCATAACGAGCTGCGCGAGCTGCAGCAGCAGCTGGTCCGGCGCGGCTTCAATGTCGGCAAGGTGGACGGCATTCTCGGCCAGCAGAGCCGTAGCGCTGTGAAGGCCATGCAGGTCAAGTTCGGCCTGCCCGCGGATTCCTGGCCAACAGCGGAGTTGTTGGCGGCGCTGAAGACGGGGCAGTGAGACGCACGATTGTCCTCGCCCGGCTTGGCCTGGCGATCCAGTCAATACCGGCTGCAGCAGTTCATCACTGCCGTCCGTGTCTACTGGATCACCCGCTTTCGCGGGTGACGACAAGTGGGACTGGCACCTGATAAATTTCTTCTCTTTTCTGATGCCGGGGCGGTTGAATTCGGTCGACCACGCCCCAAGTCCATGCAGCAGCATCTTTCTCGGTCCCACTGCTGTACCGTCAAACGCATCACAAAAGAGCATGTCCATGCCATTCTATGATTCTGTCGTCCCCGCTTATCTGCAGATGCTGGGCACCATGTCAGCGGGCCTGCGAAAGGCCGAAGCCTATGCGGCGGCGAAGAAAATCGAGCCGGCAGTGCTGCTCGGCACGCGCCTGTTCCCGGACATGCTGCCGCTGAGCCGGCAGGTTCAGCTTGCCTGCGATTTTGCCACCAAAGGCAGCGCGCGGCTTTCAGGAAGCGAGGTACCGTCGGTGCCTGACACCGAAACGACGTTCGAAGAACTGCAACAGCGCATCGCTGGGACCGTGGACTATCTGAAAACCTTCAAGCCAGAACAGTTCGAGGGCGGTGAGCTCAGAGAGATCACCTTCCCGACCGGACCTGGCAAGACCACCACGCTCACCGGCCAGCAGTTCCTCACCAGCTTCTCGTTGCCGAGCTTCTATTTCCATGTGGTCACTGCCCACGACATCCTGCGCATGAGCGGCGTGGACGTGGGCAAGCGTGATTATCTCGGCGCCAACTGAGCCATGACGCGGAGAGGACAGTTTTGCGTGTGTCACTCCTCCAGCGATACGAGCATTGTCCGATCCGCATCCATTCAGCGCTAAAATTCTTTCATCGCATGCGCAGCTTCAATCGCCTTGCCAAGTGAGTTTGCAGTGCGCAACTCCATCACACTGATCCCCTTCCGGAGCCTTCCTGATGAGCACGTCCAAACTTTTCGAGCCCTATAAACTCGGCAACATCACGCTGAGCAATCGCACCGCAATGGCACCGCTGACGCGCAATCGCGCGCTGCCCGGCTTCGTGCCCGGTCCACTTGCTGCTGAGTATTACGCACAGCGCGCCAGCGCGGGCCTGCTGATCACCGAAGCCAGCCAGATCTCGCAACAGGGACAGGGTTATCAGGACACTCCCGGCATCTACACGCCCGAGCAGGTTGCCGGTTGGAAGAAGGTCACCGAAGCCGTGCATGCCAAAGGCGGCCACATCTTCATCCAGCTCTGGCATGTCGGCCGCATCTCGCATACCAGCCTGCAGCCGAATGGCGGCAAGCCGGTTTCGGCCTCGGCGATCGCCGCGAAGACCAAGACCTTTGTCAATAATGCTTTTACCGACGTCTCCGAACCACGTGCGCTCGAACTCGCAGAAATTCCCGGCCTGATCGATGACTACAAGCGCGCCGCGAGGAATGCAGCCGAGGCCGGCTTCGACGGTGTCGAGATTCACGCGGCCAACGGCTATCTGCTTGAGCAGTTCGCCCGCGCGAGCACCAACAAGCGCACCGATGCCTATGGCGGCTCCATCGAGAACCGTTCGAAGCTGATCCTCGAAGTGGCGCAGGCCGTGAGCAAAGAGATTGGCAGCGACAAGACCGGCATCCGCATCTCGCCGGTGACGCCCGCCAATGACGCGGCCATCGACGATGACGCGCAAAAGCTGTTCGACCACATCACCGACGGGCTGAGCGCCGAGAAACTGGTCTATCTGCATGTGGTGGAAGGTGCCACCGGCGGTCCGCGCGACAACGCGCCGTTCGACTATGCCAGCCTGCGCAAGCGCTTCCAGGGCACCTATATCGCCAATAACGGCTTCGACTTCACGCTCGCTGAGAAACAGCTGGCAGCCGGCGCAGCGGACCTGATCGCCTTCGGCAAGCCATTCATCTCGAATCCGGATCTGGTGGAACGGCTCAAGACGGGTGCGCCACTGAACGATTGGGACAAGAACACGTTCTATGGCGGCGGCGCAAAGGGATACACAGACTACCCGACACTGGCGGCAGCGAAGTAAGAGCTGCGGAGCAACACGTCGTCATCCCGACGTGCGACGCTCGACCGGCTAGCATGACTCGCTGCACCTTCTCAGAAGCAGAATGCAAGCGTCGAGCGGGCCATTGCTTCAAGAATCTGGCTCGGCGATCCCGAATAGAAGATCGCCGAGCTAGCTCATTTACGATTTCAACCGATCATCAGCATGGATGCGCCGACGGAACCGACAGAGCATCGTCTTACTCAGCCTTGGCTCCGGTCTCATGAACAATTCTGGCCCATCGAACAGCCTCGGCTTGCATGTAGTCGGCATAGTCTTTGTCGGTCCCGCCGAGTACGATCGAACCGAGCTCCACGAGGCGCCTCTTCACCTCGGGTGACTGCAATGTTCTTTCCAACGCACTCGACAGTTTCCTGCTCACTTCCTTCGGTGTGTCGGCCGGAACGAGGAGACCCTGCCAGGCGCCTATGTCCATCGTTTGCAGGCCGAATGCTTCGCGCATGGTAGGGACATTGGGAAGTTGCGGAATGCGCTGCGGGTGGGTAACGGCAACCGCTTTCAACGACCCGCTGTCCAGATGCGAGGAGATTTCATTGATCGGCAGGAACATAAACTGCACGGAGCCGCCGAGCATATCCGTAATTGCCGGCGCGCTGCCACGATACGCCACATGGGTTGCCTTCGTTCCGGTCTCCTTGAGGAACAGCGCGCCAGCAAGATGAAGCAGCGCACCGCGCCCCGACGACGCGTAGTTGACCTTGCCATCCTGTTCCTTGAGCCACGCGACCAGCTCGGCAGGGTTGGTCGTGGGGACCGACTTGCTGACGACCAACACGAGCGGAATGGTTGCGGTCAACGAGATCGGTTCGAAGTCCTTCGCTTGAAATCCCGGATTCGCATAGACCGAAGGCGCAAGCGCGACAGCAGAGGTCGCATAGAAAATGGAGTATCCGTCCGGAGCCGACTTCTTTGCCTCGACTGCGCCGAGATTTCCTCCGGCGCCGCCCTTGTTCTCGATAACGATTGAACCACCGAGTTCGGCACCAAGCTTTTGACCGACGATGCGGGCATTGATGTCTGCCGAGCCGCCGGGAGCAAAGGCAACAATCATCCGCACCGGGCGCGTCGGATAGTCGTCCGCTGCTTGCAAGGGAGTTTGAGCGACGATCACAACGGCTGTGACGCCGATCAGACGCCGTGCAAGATCAGTAAGTCTGGTCATGTCGATTTTCCTCCCCGGAACAGAATTGACCGTCTCGTTCTAACGAAGATCGGCCGGTCTAACGGTCAAACCGCTTTCATCTTGGCTGCGATGGCGTCGATCGCTGCCTTGTGGTCAGACGGCTCGATTCCCTTGCAATCGTCCTTCAGCCCGAGATCGGCCTTCCACCGCAGTCGCGCGGCGACGGCGCGGGCCATGACCGGCTCGATACCAGCGTCTGCCACCGCTTCCGCCGACATTTCGAGTTCTTCCGCCCGTCGTTTGGCGTGGATAATCCCGGATGGAATCAAGCTCTCCACCGTATCCATCCATGGTCGTGCCAGGGTCTTCGATGCGGAGGCGAGAACGATCTCGTCGATGCCATAGTGGCGCGCTGCGAGAAGCATTTCATCGGTCAGCGCTTCGATGCCCTTGATCAGCACCGAGCGAAGAATCTTGATTCCCGAAGCCCGGCCGAGCTCGTCACCGACGAATTCGATCCGCATGCCCCACGGATTGAGCAGATCGCGCACGCGCTCGCCGGCCGCGCCGCTCGACAGGATCGGCATCGCATATCCGTTTTTCGGCGTGCCCTCGATCGAGGCGTCGCCGATCAATGCGCCGGTAGCCGTCAGGCGCTGCGCGACACCCATCTTGATTTTCGGCGTCGCTGAAGCGAAGTCGACAAAGGTATGGCGCGATGTCAGACAGGGTGCGAAAGCTGCGGCGCTTTCGAGCGACACCGATCCCGGCGTCACGCTGACGATCACATCGGCTGCGTCGGCGAGTTCCTGATTCGAGTGAACCAGCGTCACCCCTGCTTGTTCGGCCCGCTGCTGGATCAGGCCACTGTAAGGGCCATCGAACGCGTATTTATCGTAGCAATGTATCGCGTCGAGCCCGGCCTTGCGAAGCCCCGCCCCGAGCGTACTTCCGATCTCGCCATAACCGACGAGACCCAGCCTGAACTGAACACGAGCTTCCGCCATCATTTCCTCCCTGAATTCGTGGCGTTTCGTCGATGGCGTTACTTGGCGTATGCGCCTTTGTAGGTGCCATCCCGCACGCTTTGCAGGATCATCTCTTCCTTGTCCGCCTGAGCCTGCACTGCCTTCAGAAGATCGCCGGCAACGGATGGCGGAAACGCGACGACGCCGTCTTCGTCACCGACGACGATGTCGCCGGGGTTGACGACCATGCCGCCAATCGCGACGGGGACGTTCATTGCGCCGGGACCATTCTTGTAGGGGCCGCGATGAATCGCAGCGCGTGCGAAAACGGGAAAGTCCGAGCTGGAAAGGATAGCTGCGTCGCGCACGGCACCGTCGATCACCAGACCAGCCGCACCCCGCGTCTGTGCAATCAAGGCCATGATCTCACCGACCAGTGCCCGGCTGGTGTCGCCACCGCCATCGACAACCAGAACATCGCCCGGCTGAAACAGATCGAGCGCCTGATGGATCGTGCGGTTGTCACCGGATGCCGTTTTGATCGTGAAGGCCACGCCAGCCATCACACCACCGCGGTAAAAATGGCGAAGGCCAACCGCACCGGGCAGACGATCCAGATTGTCGCTGATCAAGGCTGTCGGCGTCGCGCTGAACAGCGCAGCAATGTCCCTTGCGGAGGCTGAGGCCTGCATGTGTTTTCTCCCTTGGAAGAGAAAGTACAAAAATAATACAATAAGTCAATATCACCCATGAAAACGTCTATAATATTGGATTTTTAGTACGAAAAACAAACAATTCTGTTCCTGTGGACTTTGCTCTAAATGGTTTTTGGTGAATGGTTTTCGGGGGTAGGACGCCTGGATGGGACGAGGCCAAGACAAAGCGTACGATATCTTGCGGCAACGCTTGGTCGGCGGACACTACTTGCCCGGGTTTCATCTGCGTGAAGAAGCACTGGCCCTGGAGTTCGATGTCAGCCGGACACCCATACGCGCTGCGCTCAAGCGGCTGGTCGAGGATGGCCTAGCAACCGCAGATGCCGGTCAGGGCGTGCATGTCGCGACCTGGAGCGAAGCGGATATCGAAGAGACTTTCCAGATTCGCATTCTGCTCGAACCACATGCTGCTGAACTCGCAGTCCAGCGTGGCGGCGATGCTCTCGTCGCACGTCTGGAGGCCTGCAACGCGAAAATGGAGCAGGCCATCGCACAGCACGGCGCCGTCGCGGTCATTCAGGAAACAAATCGAGATTTTCATCAGACATTGCTGGAATTCTCCGGGGCTCCGCGGCTGCGGGCAATCCTTCAGCCGATGATCGACATGCCCATCGTCATACGGTCGTTCTTTCTCTATTCGCCAGACGAGTTGACACAGAGTCTCAATCATCATCGCGACATTACATTTGCCGCACGTGCAAGGGACGGCTTGCTCGGTATGAACGCGATGCAATTACATCTGCGGATGTCACACGCGCGCGTGTTGCGCCATCGTCGAGACATGTCTGCCGGTGCTCGTCGGCAATCTCCGGAGAACGGCTGATACTTCACTCTCAACCCGCCGCTGAACAAGACCGGCAGGCCGACATTCTATGGCGACGGCGCGAAAGCTACACGGATTACCCGAAGCTGACTGCCGCGAAGTAAAGCCACGGCGTTTCCATACGCTCAGACTGTCATCCCCCGCGAAAGCGGGGGATCCAGGCGACACGGCTCCTCAGTCAAAGCACTACTGCTTTCGTTTACTGGATCACCCGCTTTCGCGGGTGATGACAAACGAAAGTAGCGTGAAGACATCCACGAAATGAAAAGGCCGGGATTGCTCCCGGCCTTTTTGTTTTGTTCGAGCAACACACTCTCTCCTCATCCGGAGGAGCGGCATCTTCGCCGCGTCTCCTTGCGAATGGCGAAGCCATTCGCTGGGGATGCGTCCCACACTCCCTCATGGTTCGAGACGGCGCCAAAGAGGCGCCTCCTCACCATGAGGGCCACGTGGAAGCTCGCCTCAATTCGCCGAGGCGCGCTTTTGCGGAGGTGTCGCGGGCCACGACTTGATCAGTGTATCGTAGTCCACTGTCTCGCCTTTCGGCTTCTCGTTCGCCAGCTTACGCTGGGGCGCGATATTGCCGTCCTTCGCGGACTTGTTGTACCAGAATTCCGCGCTCTCTTTCTTGTTGAGCTTCGGTCCGCATTCGCCCTGAACCTTGGAGCGTTCAAGACGTTCGAGCACCGAATCCTGCGCCGCGGCCAGCGAGTCCATGGCCTGCTGCGGGGTCTTCGCACCGGACGACGCATCGCCGATGTTCTGCCACCACAACTGCGCCAGCTTCGGATAGTCCGGGATGTTGTTGCCGGTCGGCGACCACTGCACACGGGCCGGTGAGCGATAGAACTCGACCAGACCGCCAAGCTTCGGCGCGCGCTCGGTGAACGACTTGTCCCAGATATCACTTTCGCGGATGAAGGTGAGACCGACATGGCTCTTCTTCAGCGACACCGACTTCGAGGTGATGAACTGCAGATAGAGCCAGGCCGCCTTGCGGCGATCCGGCGGCGTCGACTTGAGCAGCGTGCCCGAACCGACGTCCTGATAGCCGAGCTTCATGCCTTCCTTCCAATAGGCCCCCTTCGGCGAAGGAGCCATGCGCCACTTCGGCGTGCCATCGGCATTCACCACCGGCAGACCCGGCTTCACCATGTCGGCGGTGAAAGCGGTGTACCAGAACATCTGCTGGGCGATATTGCCCTGCGCCGGTACCGGGCCGGACTCAGAGAAGGTCATGCCCTGCGCCTGCGGCGGTGCGTACTTCTTCATCCAGTCGAGATACTTGACGATCGAATAGACGGCGGCCGGCCCGTTGGTGTCGCCGCCACGCTCGATCGAGGAGCCGACCGGGCGGCAGCCTTCCATGCGGATGCCCCATTCATCGACGGGCAGACCGTTCGGAAGGCCCTTGTCGCCATTGCCAGCCATCGACAGCCAGGCGTCGGTGAAACGCCAGCCGAGCGACGGGTCCTTCTTGCCATAGTCCATATGGCCATAGACCTTGACGCCGTTGATTTCCTTGATGTCGTTGGTGAAGAAATCAGCGATGTCTTCATAGGCCGACCAGTTCACGGGCACGCCGAGATCGTAACCATATTTGGCCTTGAACTTGGCCTTGTATTCGGGATTGGTGAACCAGTCGTACCGGAACCAGTAAAGGTTGGCGAATTGCTGGTCGGGCAGCTGGTACATCTTCTTGTCCGGCGCAGTCGTGAAAGACGTGCCGATGAAGTCGTTGACATCGAGCGTCGGGCTGGTGACGTCCTTGCCTTCGCCGGTCATATAATCCGACAGCGCGATGGTCTGGCCATAACGGAAATGCGTGCCGATCAGATCGCTATCGTTGATCCAGCCGTCATAGACATTCTTGCCGGACTGCATCTGCGTCTGCAGCTTCTCGACCACGTCACCTTCCTGGATCAAGTCGTGCTTCAGCTTGATACCGGTGATTTCCGAAAAAGCCTTCGCGAGCGTGCGCGATTCATATTCATGCGTGGTGATGGTTTCAGAGACGACATTGATCTCCATGCCCTTGAACGGCGCAGCGGCCTTCTCGAACCACTGCAGTTCCTTGAGCTGTTCGGCCTTGGACAGCGTCGAGGGCTGGAATTCATTGTCGATCCATTTCTGGATGGTGGCGTCATCCGCCCTGGCCGGCGCTGCAAGCAACGCGGTGGCGGCGATCAGCGCACAAGCGCTGGTCATCATGATGCGGCGCGTCGGACGACGGGCCTGAGTGGTCAGGTGCCTCATTACTTCCTCCCGTTTGTTCAGGCCGGGATTATCCCGTACCTGCAGTTCAGACAGGTCAGACGGTGCGGAAAATCCCCACCGCCGCGACCAGCGAAATCAGCGTTGCGAACCAGAGATTCGAAATTTCATAGCCTTCCTCGCCGACCGGCAGCGTCGCGATCGCATCCGAGCCGATGAATCCGATCCACAGCAGGTGGATGACCGCGGCCGTGATCAACGACAGGAACAGACGATCACCACGTGTGGTCGGGATGCGCAGAATGCCGATACGCTCGGCTTCGGGATAACGCACGGCGAGTACGGTCATGGTGCCGAGCATAATCGCTATCGCCACGAAGAAGATCGCGGTCGGCGGCGTCCAGGCCATCCATGCAATGTGATCCATAATCGCCTCCTAGACGCGGCCCAGCGCGAAGCCGCGCGCGATGTAGTTGCGGACGAACCAGATGACGAGAGCCCCAGGGATGATGGTGAGGACGCCCGCCGCTGCTAAGAGCCCCCAATCCATGCCTGAGGCCGACACCGTGCGCGTCATGATCGCCGAGATCGGCTTGGCGTTGACGGAGGTCAATGTGCGCGCGAGCAGCAGCTCAACCCAGGAAAACATGAAACAGAAAAATGCGGCAACGCCGATGCCCGAGGCGATCAACGGCATCAGGATCTTTACGAAGAATTTTGGAAACGAATAGCCGTCGAGAAACGCGGTCTCATCGATCTCGCGGGGCACACCAGACACGAAGCCTTCAAGAATCCAGACAGCAAGCGGCACATTGAATAGGCAATGTGCCAGCGCCACGGCCCAGGGCGTATCGAACAGGCCGACGGCCGAATAGAGATTGAAGAAGGGCAGCGCGAACACCGCAGGCGGCGCCATGCGGTTCGACAGCAGCCAGAAGAACAGATGCTTGTCGCCAAGAAAGCGATAGCGCGAGAAGGCGTAGGCCGCCGGCAGCGCGAAGGAGATCGACAGCACCGTGTTGATGATCACGTATTTCAGCGAATTGATATAGCCGGAGTACCAGCTCTCGTCCGTAAAGATACGGATGTAATTCTCAAGCGTCGGCTTGTGCGGCCACAGGGTCATGGTCGAGACAATCTCGCCATTCTCCTTGAAGCTCATATTGACGAGCCAGTAGATCGGCAGCAGCAGGAAGATCAGGAACAGCGTCAAGATGATGCGACGACCGGGAATGGAGTGATTCATGCCGCGCCCTCCGTCTTGCTGCGATCGGCTCCCGCATTGGTCATCACCGTGTAGAACACCCAGCAGACGATCAGCACGATCAGATTATAGACCAGCGACAGCGCCGCCGCCTTGCCGAGATCGAACTGACCGAGCGCGATCTTGACAAGTTCGATGGAGACGAAGGTGGTCGAATTGCCGGGCCCACCGCCGGTGACGACAAAGGGCTCGGTATAGATCATGAAGCTGTCCATGAAGCGCAGCAGAACGCCGATCAGCAGCACGCGGTTAAGCTTCGGCAACTGGATGGCGCGAAAGACCGCCCAGCGTGAGGCGCCGTCGATCTGCGCCGCCTGATAGTAGGCGTCGGGAATCGATTTCAGGCCGGCATAGCACAGCAGCGCAACGAGGCTGGTCCAGTGCCAGACATCCATGACGATGACCGTGGCCCAGGCATCGAACTCGTTCGAGACGTAATTGTAGTCGAAGCCGAGGGAGTTCAGCGTATAGCCGAGCAGGCCGATATCGGGACGACCGAAGATCTGCCAGATGGTGCCGACCACATTCCATGGGATGAGCAACGGCAGCGCGAGAATCACGAGGCAGGCGGCGACGCGCCAGCCCTCGCGCGGCATCGACAACGCAACGATGATACCGAGCGGCACTTCGATCGCCAGGATGATCGCGGAGAAAGCGAGATTGCGCACCAGGGACGCCAGGAAGCGGCCACCGAGATCGCTGGAGGGATCGAGCAACTCCTTGAACCAGCCGACGCCATTCCAGAAGAACTGATTGTTGCCGAACGTATCCTGGACCGAGTAATTCACCACCGTCATCAGCGGCAACACCGCCGAAAAGGCGACGATGAGGAAAACCGGCAGGACAAGAAACCAGGCCTTGTTGTTGAGGGTCTTGTCCATCACTGCGCCCCCTCGACAAGACGGCTGTCCGCATAAACGTGCACCCGCGCGGAATCGAACACTAGCCCGACATTGTCGCCGGAGACCGAGAAACCGTCCGGCACACGGGCCGCGAATCTCACGCCGCCGACGCGAACCCGGGCGAACCGGATACGACCGAGGTCATCGATGCGTTCGATCTGTGCCGTGAGAAGATCGGGCGCGGGCGTTGCCACATGAACGAATTCGGGGCGAACGCCGATCTCGATCTTCGCGCCGGATGGCAGCGCGTCATAGCTGCGGTCGAGACCGATGGTATGACTGCCAATCCGCACCTGCCGGCCGCTCACCTCGGCAGGAACGATATTCATGCCGGGAGAGCCGATGAAGTAGCCGACAAATGTATGCGCGGGCTTGTCGAACAGCTCCTGCGGCGTACCGGACTGCACGACGCGGCCGTCATGCATCACGACCACAGTGTCGGCGAAGGTCAACGCCTCGGTCTGGTCATGAGTCACGTAGATCATGGTGAGATCCAGCGCACGGTGCAGCGCCTTCAGCTTGGAGCGCAGCTCCCATTTCAGCGCGGGATCGATCACCGTCAGCGGCTCGTCGAACAGCACGGCGGCAACGTCCGAGCGCACCAGGCCGCGGCCGAGCGAGATCTTCTGCTTGGCGTCAGGTGTCAGCCGCGTCGCCTTGCGATTGAGATAAGGCGTGAGATCGAGCAACTCGCCGATCTCGGCGACACGGGCGTCGATCTTTGGCTTCGGCATCCCGCGATTCCTGAGCGGGAAGGCAAGATTTTCGCCCACCGTCATGGTGTCGTAGATCACCGGAAACTGGAACACCTGCGCGATGTTGCGCTTCTGGGTCGGCAGCGGCGTGATGTCATTGCCGTCGAACAGGATCTGGCCACGGGTCGGCGAGATGATGCCGGAGATGAGATTCAACAGTGTCGTCTTGCCGCAACCGGATGGGCCGAGCAGCGCATAGGCGCCGCCCTGCCGCCAGGTCATGGAGATCGGCTTCAACGCAAACGATTCCGGATCGGCATCGTTGCCGCTGTAGGATTGCGCGAGATCGACAAGATCGATGCGGGCCATAATGTGCTCCTACATCGCGGGCGCGGCGACCAGACGGTCGCTGCTGTCGAAGATGAAGATATTGGCGGGATCGAGCACGGCGTCGAGCTTGTCGCCAGGCGCGAACTCATGGATACCGGACAGCACCGAGACCCAGTCCGACTGACCGTGCTTCACATGAATGAAACTCTCGGAACCGGTGATTTCAGTCACGGTCACTTCGGCGGGGAAGACGTGGGCGCCCGTTGCGGCCCGAGCGACACCGAGTTGATGGGCGCGGAAGCCAACGCTATAGCGGCCGTCAGCGAGCGCCGCATAGAGCCCGCTCGCCGGCGCATTGACGCCTCCGGCATATTGCACGCCATCGCCCCTCTTCTCGATATCCACCGCATTCAGCGGCGGGTCGGAAAATACCTCGGCGACTTTCAGCGTGCCCGGCCGGCGATAGACCTTCGGCGTATCGCCGAACTGCAGCACTTCGCCTTCCCACAAGCAGGCGGTGCGGCCGCCGAGCAGCAGCGCCTCGGACGGTTCGGTGGTCGCATAGACGAAGATCGCGCCGGACGCCTCGAAGATTTTGGGCAGTTCGGTGCGTAATTCCTCACGGAGCTTGTAGTCGAGATTGGCGAGCGGCTCGTCGAGCAGCACGAGGTCGGCACCCTTGACCAGCGCGCGCGCGATCGCGGTGCGTTGCTGCTGGCCACCGGAGAGCTGCAGCGGTGTGCGCTTGAGATACGGCTCGAGCTTGAGCAGCGCCGCCGCCTCGCGCACGCGCGTCTCGATCTCGGCCTTCGGTTTGCCCCGCACGCGCAGCGGCGACGCGATGTTTTCATAAACCGTAAGCGAGGGGTAATTGATGAACTGCTGATAGACCATCGCCACCGAACGCTTGCGGATGTCGATGCCGGTGACATCCTTGCCATCCACCAGCACGCGGCCTTGCGCCGGTTTGTCGAGGCCTGCGAGCAGCCGCATGATCGAGGTCTTGCCGGCCAGCGTCGGCCCGAGCAACACGCTGAGGCTACCGCGCTCAAGGGTCAGCGAGACGTCGCGAATGGTCGGCACGCCGTCCACCATCTGCGAGACATGATCGAGCGTCACGCTCATACGCGCGCTCCCGTGTCCGCTGCTGTATCCCGATGGGCGACGAGCCATTCGTCGAGCGCCACGACTTCCTCCGCTGACAATCGCAGGCCGAGTTTGGAGCGCCGCCAGACGATGTCTTCGGCGCTTACGGCCCATTCCTGGGTCATCAGATAGCGCACCTCGCGCTCGGTCAATGTGGCACCGAAGTCGCGACCGAGATCGGAAGCGGATTTCGCATGCGCGAGAAGTTTAGCGGCGCGCGTGCCATAGGCATGGACCAGCCGGCTCGCATGCGCAGCCGCAAGAAACGGATAGTCGCGGCTGATTTCGCCGATCAGCGCATCGACAGAGGAGACATCGACATCGCCGCCGGGCAACGGCGCCTCCGCGGTCCAGCCTTCTTTCGCCTTGTCGCCCTTCAGATAGGGCGACAGCTTCTGCAGCGCTTCTTCGGCAAGTCGGCGATAGGTGGTGATCTTGCCGCCATAGATCGACAGCAGCGGCGCACCGCCGAGCAGATCGAGCTCGAAAACATAATCGCGCGTGGCCGCTTTGGCGTCGCTGGCGCCGTCGTCATAAAGCGGACGGACGCCGGAATAGGTCCAGACGACGTCGTCGGCCAGCACGGGTTTTGCGAAATACTCGCTGACGGAACTGCAGAGATAGGCGATCTCATCCGGCGTGATTTTCACATCGGCGGGATCGCCGTGATAGTCGACATCGGTGGTGCCGATCAGGGTGAAATCGTTCTGATAGGGAATCGCGAAGACGATGCGCCCGTCGGCATTCTGGAAGATATAGGCGCGATCATGCGCGTACAGCTTCGGCACGACGATGTGCGAGCCCTGCACCAGCCGTACCTTCGCTCGGGCATTCACACCGGCGCCGACGGCAAGGACGTTCTCCACCCATGGCCCGCCGGCATTGACCAGCGTCCGCGCGCTGATTGTCTCGCGCTCACGCGTGAGCACGTTCTCGACCGTCACCCGCCAGATGCCGTCGGCTTGACGTATTTCGACGGCGCGGCTGCGGGTGCGGATTTCGGCGCCGCGATCGGCGGCATCGCGCGCGGTGAGCACGACGAGGCGGGCATCATCAACGAAGCAGTCGGAATATTCGAAACCGCGATGGAAGCGGCCGGGCGCCAGCGGCTTGCCGGTCTCGTCCTTCGACAGATCGAGCGTGCGCGTGGCTGGCAGCAGTTTACGGCCGCCGATGTGATCGTAGAGGAACAGGCCGAGACGCAACAGCCACGCCGGCCGCAGTCCGGCATGATGCGGCAGCACGAAGCGCAGGGGGCTGATGATATGCGGCGCGATCGCCCACAACACCTCGCGCTCGAGCAACGCATGGCGGACCAGCTTGAAGTCGTAATACTCGAGATAGCGCAGGCCGCCATGGATCAGCTTGGTCGACCAGGACGAGGTCCCTGACGCCAGATCCTTCATCTCGCAGAGGAATACGGAATTACCGCGACCAACGGCATCGCGGGCGATCCCGCAGCCATTTACGCCGCCACCAATGATTGCAAGGTCGTAAACCTGACCCACCCGGCTTCCCCTTACGCGCCAATTATCTGGCGCCACTACGGTCGCGCCATCTTCGCTTTCAGCGATTTTGCTTTCGCTTTTGATTAAAGCACAAGAGAAAACGAAAGCAATGGGTGTTTTTAGGGTTTCAAATGCGATTTTGCAGCGGTATCGGGCTGGTCCGGGCGCAGCTTGTCATCCTCGCGAAAGCGGGGATCCAGTAGACACAGGCTTGGATGATTGAACCGACCCGGCAATGCCTTCTGGGTTGCCCGGTCGAACCGGCAACGACAGCCAGGACCAGGGAGCTTCTACCCCTCCTCCGCCTCGTCATCCGCCCCCGGCAGCGCTTCGATCACCTTCACCCCGCGGCTCCTGCAGATCTCCTGCAAAGCAGGCGGCAAGGTCGTATCGGTGACAAACGTATGAATCTGGCTGAGATGGGCGATGCGCACGGCCGCGCTCCGGCGCAGCTTGGTGCTGTCGCAAACCAGCATGACGCTGCGGGCATTGGCGATGATCGCCTGGGCCGCCTGCACCTCGCGATAGTCGAAATCGAGCAGCGCCCCCTCTTCATCGATCGCCGAGGCGCCGATGATGGCGTAATCCACCTTGAACTGACCGATCAGCTTGATCGCCGTCGAACCGGTCACGGCGCCATCGGCCCGGCGGACCGTGCCGCCGGCGACGATCACTTCGATATGCGGATGTCGATACAGCATCATCGCAACATTGAGGTTATTGGTGATGACGAGCAGGTTCTCGTGATCCGTCAGCGCATTCGCGACTTCCTCTGTCGTCGTGCCGATATTGATAAACAGCGACGAACCGTTGGGTATTTGCGCCGCGGCGGCGGCGCCGATCGCCTTCTTCTCTTCTGCGGCCACGAAACGGCGGGCTTCGTAAGCCAGATTTTCCACGCCGGACGCAACGATGGCGCCACCGTGGATGCGCGTGAGCAGACGCTGGTCGCAGAGATCGTTGAGATCCTTGCGAATGGTCTGCGCCGACACCTCGAAGCGACGGACCAGATCATCCACCATCACGCGGCCGAAGGCGCGCGCATGATTGAGAATTTCGGATTGGCGATGAGAAAGGCCAGACGTCACATCAACACCTCATGAATGATTTCCATGGTGCTGATGTTGGCGGTATGGGTCAACGCTCTGCGTGTCCCGGCTCTGCGGAGCAGCGCCAAAGCGCTGCACCGCGTCGGAACACGAACGAGGTTAAGCTGCGGTGACAGTCTCCTGCGCGCCTTGGGCGAACTGGAAGGCAGCCCGCTCGGCCTCGCGCGCGTTTCGGAAGATCCGGCCATCCATCCCGTTGAAACGATGCGACGCGGCAAAAAAGCGGAAACCTTCCGGATCGCGCACCACGATGCCGGCTGCCTGTGACGAGACTTCAATGATGTATGTGTCTGACATGGCGGCCCCTTTCGCAATAGGCGATGCATATTCCGGGCCACTAACGGAGATGGCGGTAAATCGTTCCCGCCGAGCTCTCGAATCCTTATGCCGTGATTGCCGCATCCGGCTTTTTGATCGGTTGCGGACGGCCATTCTCGTCAATGGAAACGAAGGTGAAATTGCCATCGGTCACCAAAATCGGCGCGCTTTCGTTGCGACGGAGCACCCAAGCCTCGATATGCACGGTGAGCGACGTGCGGCCCATCCGCACCAGATTTGCATGCACCGACACAACATCACCGACGTGAACGGCCTTGCGAAAGGTCATCGCCTCGATGGCGACCGTGACGGTGCGGGTCCTGGCGACCTTGGCGGCAAAGATGCCTCCGCCGAGATCCATCTGGCTCAGCAGCCAACCGCCAAAGATATCACCATTGGCGTTGGTGTCCGCCGGCATCGCCACGGTGCGAATGGTGAGATCGCCGGTGGGTTCCGTGTCGAGACCGGTGGCGGGCTGATTCGGTGATTCAGTCATGAGCAGACGGTGCCTGAACTTGAGTCATTAGGTAAATGTCTCCCAGCCCGCGTCCGGCGCGAAGCGATCGCCAAACTTGTCGGCCAGCGCACGCAGCGTCGCCGCCACGTTGTCGGGGCCGCGGCTGCGGGCATAGTTCAACGGACCGCCGCGGAACGGCGCATAGCCGGTGCCGAAGATCATCGCCCCATCCACCACATCGGGATCGTTAACGATACCTTCACGCAAGCAGGCGACGCAGACATTGGAAATCGGCAACACCAGCCGGTCGATCATCTCCTGCGAAGGCCGCGCGGTGGCGGCGGCTGCGGAACTCTTCTCAGCCTTGCCGTCCTTCCAGACGTAAAACCCCTTGCCGGTCTTCTTGCCGAGCTCGCCGCGACTGACTTTTTCCCGCAACCAAGCCGGCGTGGGCGGCAGGAGATCTCCGAATTTGGAGCGCAGCATATCGCCGACGGCCATGCAGATATCGAGGCCGACCTGGTCGGCCAACTCGATCGGCCCCATGGGCATGCCGAACTGCTCGGCGGCGGCGTCGATGGTTTCCTTGTCTACCTTCTCGTCGAGCAGCATCATCGCTTCCAGCATGTAAGGCGTGAGCGCGCGATTGACGAGGAACCCCGGCGACGACTTGACCGGCAGCGGCAGGCGATCGATGGCGCCGACAAAGGCCGTGGCGCGCTTCAGCATGTCCTGATCAACGCCGTCATGGCTGACGACCTCGACAAGCTGCAGACGCGACACCGGATTGAAGAAATGCAGGCCGAGCAGCCGCTCCGGCCGCGCCAAAGAGCTGCGCAGGTCCTGCAGCGGAATGCTCGACGTGTTGGTGGCGAGGATCGCATCCGGCTTCATGCGCGGCTCTAAACCGGCATAGACCTTCTGCTTGAGATCGAGCTTCTCCGGCACCGCCTCGATGATGAGATCGGCATTGCGCACGCCCTCTCCATCGATGTCCGGGATGAGCCGGTCCAGCGTGTCGCGCTGGTCGGTCGGTTTGCGGATAATTTTAGCATAGAGATCGGCGGCACGCCCGATCGCACCGGCCAATGGTCCCGGCTTCATGTCGGCGAGCGTGACGCGCAGGCCCTGATGCGCGCACCATGCGGCGATATCGCCGCCCATGGCGCCGGCGCCAATGACATGGACATGCCTGATCGTGTTGCCGCCACCTGCGAGCTTTTTCATCGCCTCCCGCAGGAAGAAGACGCGGATCAGGTTCTGCGCCGTGGTCGTGACCATCAGCCGGGCGAAGGAGCCTTGCTCGGCCTTCAGCATCGCCGCGCGGTCGCCGCCATGTTTCTCCCACAGATCGATCAGCGCATAGGGCGCGGGATAGTGTTCGCGTGGTGCCTGTTTCGCAGCCTCCGCCACCATGCGCGAGGCGAGAAAGCCGCGCACAGGGGAAAAGTTCAGCAGCGGTATCAGGGGCGACGGCCTCGCCCGCTTGAGGCGACCGAACACCGCTTCCTTCACCGCATTGCGGACGTGACGCTCCTCGGTGACGGCGTCAACGAGGCCGATGGCCTTCGCCTTGCGCGCATCGATGGTCTTGCCGGTCAGCATCATCGGCATCGCCTGCAGCGGCGAGACCAGATGCGTAAAGCGCGCGGTACCGCCAAGGCCGGGATGCAGGCCGAGCATCACTTCCGGGAAGCCGAAGCGCGCGCCGTCGATGGCCACGCGCATCTGGCAGGCGAGCACGATTTCGAGGCCGCCACCAAGGCAGAAGCCGTGGATCACCGCGACGGTCGGGATTTTCAGCGCCTCGAAGCGATCGACCACCGCATGGGCACGGGCGATCTGCGCCTCGATGGCAACGGGATCGCTGCCGCGAAATTCATTGATATCGGCGCCGGCGATGAAACCGGAGGTTTTTGCCGAACGGATGACGATGCCGGTCGGGCGCTGGCTCTCCAGCGCCGTCAGCACCATGTCGAATTCCAGCAGCACCTCTTCGGAGAGCGTATTGGCGCTGGCGTCCGCCCGGTCGAACAGCAGCCATGCGACGCCATCACCGTCGCGGGTGAGCTTGAAATTGCGATAGCTGCCTGACGTATCGGGCGTCGGCCCGAGTTCGAGGGTGCGGTCCTTGAGAGCGTCCAAGATTCTGCTTTCCATGACGCGCCTCACACCCTCTCGATCAACATCGCACCGCCGAGCCCGCCGCCGATACATTCGGTGGCGATGCCGCGCCTGGTGCCGAGCCGCTTCATGGCATTGACGAGATGCAGCACGATGCGGTTGCCGGACGTGCCGACGGGATGGCCGAGGCTGATGGCGCCGCCATCGACATTCAGCTTCGCGTGGTCGATCTCGCCGGCCGCGCCGTCGAGGCCAAGCACCTCGCGACAGAACTTCTCATCCTTCCATGCCGCAAGACAGCCGAGCACCTGCGTGGCGAAGGCCTCGTTCAGCTCCCAGGTCTCGATATCGTGGATGGTCATGTTGTTGCGCTTGAGCAGGTCATGCGACGAAAGCACCGGGCCGAGGCCCATGATGGACGGATCGAGCGCCGACCACTGGCTGTCGATGATGACGGCCTTCGGCGTCAGCTTATGTTTTGCCACGGCTTCTTCCGAAGCAAGAATCACCCAGGAGGCGCCATCGGTGATCTGGCTGGAATTGCCGGCGGTGACCTGGCCCCATGGCCGCTCGAACACCGGCTTCAACATAGCCAGCTTGTCCGGTGACGAATCCGGCCGTACGCCGTCATCGTGATCGTAAAACTGGCCCTTGCGATCGAAGGCAGTTTCCACTTCGCCTTTCAGCCAGCCGTTCTCCTGCGCACGCGCAAGCCGCTTGTGGCTTTCCGAAGCATAGGCATCGGCCTGCTGGCGGGTGATGCCGAACAGATGACCGACCTTCTCGGCGGTCTGGCCCATATTGAGATCGGTGATGGGATCGGTGAGACCGCGCTCAAGGCCGATCACAGGTTTGAAGAAAGCCGGCCGGGCCTTAGCGAGCGCCGCGAGCTTGGCGAGCGGACCTTTCGCCATTGCAAGACCGGCGAACCAGCGCACGCCATTCTGCGGCCACACCAGCGGCGCGTGGCTGAGCGCCTCTGCGCCACCTGCCAGGATCAGATCTGCATTGCCATCGCGAATATAGCGATAGCCGGTGTCGATGGATTGCATGCCGGAGCCGCAATTGATCTGCACGGTGAAGGCCACCATGCGCTCGCCCATGCCGAGCCGGAGCGCGGCGACACGGGCGGGATTCATCTCGTCGGCGATGACATTGACGCAGCCGAGGATCACCTGATCGAAGGCGTCGGGCACAAAAGGCTGCCGCGCCAGCAGCGGGCGGCCGCATTGCACGGCGAGATCGACGGGCGTGAACGGGCCGGGGCCGCTGCGCGCCTTCAGAAACGGCGTGCGGCTGCCATCGACGATGTAGACTGGTCTTGCCATTTAGTGCCCTGCCCCTCTGTATCCCGAACGCGATGCAATGCGATGCATTGCTTCGCAGAGCCGGGACCACACCAAACGCCAGAATTCGTTACGGTCCCGGCTCTGCGGGGCAGCGCAAGAAACACTGCACCGCGTCCTGGACAAGTTTGAGTTCAACGGGATCATCAATCAGCTTGCCGCTCGCTGCTCACCGAGGTCCTGAAAGAACTGATGCACATTATCGGACTTGGCTGCGAGCGGCGAGAGATCCCCGGGCGCAAAATCGTCGACCTCGATCACCAGCTTCACGGCTTCGCGGGCCGCCTCCAGCCGTTCGCCTTCCGCCTGCGTGATCACGCCTTGCGCCACGGCCCCTTTCCAATCCTTCAGCTTCGCGGTTCGGATGCGTTTGGCAATATCGTCGGTGGATGTCACCAGTTTGAAGGCCTTTTCCAAGCGTGCGAGCGGGCCATCGTCATCCACAAACGCAAGGTCTGGCGTGAGGCGATCGCGTGTCACCGATGGCTCCAGGATCATCTGGGCGCAGAGATGGACGACGCGGTCAGACGGACCGAGCACCGACGCGCCGAATGGCTGCACGACGAATTTCAGGATCGTCGCGACAAAGCGGTTCGGCAAATTGGCAAGGATTTCGGCAAAGCGGTTCTCGATGGTCTTGAAGCCCGAGGCCATGCACCATTCGAGCGCCGGCAGATCGTCCTGCTGGCGGCCTTCATCTTCCCAGCGCTTGAGTGCCGCCGAGAGCAGATAGAGCTCGGAGAAGATATCGCCGAAACGCGCCGACAGCATCTCCTTGCGCTTCAGCGCGCCGCCCAATGTGAGGAGTGCCATATCGGCGCAGAGCGCAAAGGCCGAGGAATAGCGCGAGAGCTGACGATAGAACTGCGTGGCGGCACCGGCATCCGGCGCCGGCGCGAAGGCGCCGCCGGTCCAGCTGCGGCCCCAGGCGCGGAACAGCGTTGTGACACTGTGGCCGACATGCTTCCAGAAGGCAGTGTCGAAAGCGTCGAGGCCCTTCTTCTTGTCGGAATCGCTGAGCGCATTCATCTCCTGCAGCAGATAGGGATGCGCACGGATAGCGCCTTGCCCGAACACGATCAGATTGCGTGTCAGGATATTGGCGCCTTCCACCGTGATACCTACCGGCACTGCACGATAGAGATTGCCCATATAGTTCCGCGGGCCGTCGATGACCGCCTTGCCGCCATGGATATCCATGGCATCGTCGATGACAACACGCATGCGCTCGGTGGCATGCAGCTTCATGATGCCGGAGATGACCGCGGGATGACGGCCCTGATTGAGCGCCGCGGAGGTCAGGCGCCTCGAGGCATCGAGCAGATAGGCCGTGCCCGCGATACGTGCGAGCGGCTCCTCGATGCCTTCAAACTTGCTGATCGAGATATTGAACTGCTCGCGGATGCGCGCATAGGCGCCGGTGGTGCGGGCGACATAGGCCGCACCGGCCGCGGAGAGCGACGGCAGCGAGATGCCACGGCCAGCCGCGAGCGCCGACATCAGCATCTTCCAGCCCTGCCCCAAACGTGCCTGGCCGCCGATAATGTAATCGAGCGGGATGAAGACATCGCGGCCCCAGTTCGGGCCGTTCTGGAAGACCTGCATCGACGGCAGATGGCGCTTGCCGATTTCGACGCCAGGAAGATCATGCGGAATCAGCGCGACGGTGATGCCGAGTTCGTCCTGATCGCCTACGAGATGATCGGGATCATAGGCCTTGAAGGCGAGACCGATCAGGGTGGCAACGGGACCGAGGGTGATGTAGCGCTTATGCCAGTTGAGTCGCAGGCCGAGCACTTCCTTGCCTTCAAACGTGCCCTTGCAGATGATGCCGCTGTCGATCATCGACGCAGCGTCGGAGCCGGCCTCCGGGCTGGTGAGGCCAAAACAGGGAATGTCACGCCCATCCGCGAGACGCGGCAGCCAGCGCTGGCGCTGTTCGTCCGTGCCGAACTTCATCAACAGCTCGCCGGGGCCAAGCGAATTCGGCACCATCACGGTGACGGCGGCAACCACCGAGCGCGACGAAATCTTGCGCACCACTTCCGAATGGGCATAGGGCGAGAAGCCGAGGCCGCCATAATCCTTCGGGATGATCATGCCGAAGAATTTCTCGCGCTTGATGAAGTCCCAGACCTCCGGCGGCAGGTCGCGCAGCTCCCAGTTGACCTTCCAGTCGTCGATCATCTCGCAGAGACGATCGACCGGCCCGGTCATGAATGCCTGCTCTTCCGCTGTCAGTGTCGCGGGCGCGACCTTGAGCAATTTGCCCCAGTCAGGATTGCCCGTGAACAGGTCCGCATCCCACCAGACGTCGCCGGCCTCCAGCGCCTCGCGCTCGGTATCCGACATTTTCGGGAGCACGCCCCGGGCCCAGCCGAAGATCGGCTTGGAGAGATAGTCCTTGCGCAGGCTGGGTGAGCTCATGGGGAATTCCTCTTCATCGCAGCAACCAGCTTCGGGGGCAGAAGCTGGCCGCTCAAGGGCATTCGCTCTAGCGGGACTGTATTCGTTTCACCTTAGCTTTCGCTTTGAAATTTAAGCGAAAATGGTCAGCATTGAGCCATCGATAACGGCAAGGATACCGCAACGGTTCCATCATGGCGATGAGGGTCCGCGTGGCAGGAGGTCGCGCGACGCGGCGTCCCGGCCAGCCGGTCGCCCCGGCGAACGCTGGGACCATAGCACCGTCGGCATGGATATAAATTCAGATGGCGACGGCAGTGTTTTAGTCACGTTTTCGGAGGGTATGGGTCCCGGCGTTCGCCGGGACGACGCCAAAATCAATCCGGCCGGACCATCTCGAACATGTCTTCGTGCTTGACGGTGAAGTAGTCACCCTTGCGACCGGCGCGCATGATCGGGCTGGCAAGCGCCGTTCGGTAGACGCCGTCCACGATCAGGCTCTTGTCGATGTGAACGGCTACAACCTCACCCATGGTGAGGAAAGCATTGGCAGAGCCGCCATCGGCGCGCTTCAACTCGATGATTTCGGTGACCTTGCATTCGAAGGCGACACGGGCCTCGGCGACACGAGGCACGTTGACCAGCGTGCTGGGCACCGGAGTGAGGCCCGCAACCTCGAATTCATTCACATCGCGGCCGACATGGGCGGCGGTGGCATTCATCTGCTGGGCCAGATCGACGGTGGCCAGATTCCAGACGAATTCTCCTGTCTCCTGCGCGTTGTGGGTGGAATGCTTGATGCCGATGCTGGAGAAACCGATCAAAGGCGGTGTGTAGTTGAAGCCGTTGAAAAAGCTGTAGGGCGCAAGATTAACGCTGCCATCGGCGCCTCGGGTCGATACCCAGCCGATCGGTCGCGGCGCGATGATGGCATTGAAGGGATCGTGCTTCAGGCCATGCCCGTTGCGGGGCTCGTAACTGTGGAATTCGAAAGCGCTCACGATGACGTCCTCTTGTCCCGGACGCGAGCAACGCCCTTCGCGCTGCTTCGCAGAGCCGGGACCGTCGCAAGCGCCGTCGTCTGGAATGGGTCCCGGCTTTGCGAAGCGGCACTGGCGGCGAAGCTTCGCTTCGCCTGAACGCCGCACCGCATCCGGGACGCGATCACGAAAATCTCTACCGGCGCGGCGCCAGCCCGGCAAGAACGAAGTCGATCATCTGGTCGATGGTCGGGCCCGGCTTCTGGGCACATTGCGCAATCATTTGCGGGTGAAAGAAACGCATCATCGCGGTGCAAACGCAATGCGCGGCCACGCCCACATCCGGCGCATCGAATTCCCCGGCGGTTACTCCGTCGGCGATGACAGTCCCGATTGCTACGACGATCCGCTCCATATGAGCCATGCAGACGTCCCAGCTTTCCTCCATCGCGATGGCAACCATCTCATGCAATTTAGCGTCGCCAACATAACGCTCGGCATTCATGAGGTGAATCGTCGACAACAGGACGCGAAGCCGCTGGGAGGCCGGCGAATGCTCGGTGATCAGAACCGCGACCGCCTCATCGACCTCGCCCATCAGACGCTGGGCGACGGCCGAGATGATCGACTTCTTGGAGTCGAAGAAGCGATAGACATTGGCCGGTGACATGCGCAACACCTTCGCGATATCGGCGACGGTGGTTTTCTGATAGCCAAGCTCGCGAAACAGCTTTTCAGCCGTCACCACGATCCGGGTGCGCATGTCGTCAGCTTCAATGTGATCGGAAGCGAGAGTCATCTTGTCCAAGCTATCGTCCTATTCGGCTGCCGCAGCAAGGGGGAAACCGCGTTGCTTGTCGTCATGCTGCGGTGCGTGATGTTCGGTGTCCTCGCCCGGCCCACGCTCGTCGAGGCTCTTCCGGAACCACAACGCATAGAGGCCTGGCAGATAGAGCAGCGTCAGGAAGGTGGCAACGAACAGCCCCCCCATGATGGTCACCGCCATCGGCCCCCAGAAGGCGGAACGTGACAGCGGGATCATCGCCAGAATAGCCGCCAGCGCCGTGAGAACCACCGGGCGGGCACGACGGACCGTCGCTTCCACGATCGCATCGGCGCGGGTCAGGCCATGCTGCACATCCGTCTCGATCTGATCGACCAGGATCACGGCGTTACGCATGATCATGCCGGCCAGAGCGATCAGACCAAGCAGCGCCACGAAGCCGAACGGCATACCGGACACATTGAGCGCCAGTGATGCGCCGATGATGCCGAGTGGAGCCGTCAGGAACACCAGGACGAGCCGCGAAAAGCTTTGCAGCTGGATCATCAGCAGCGTCAGCATGACGATGATCATCAGCGGGAACAGCAGTGCGATCGAGGCATTGCCCTTGTTGCTCTCCTCCACCGCGCCGCCGATCTCGATGCGATATGCCGGCTCCAGGCCATCACGGATCGACTGCAACTGGGGCCAGATCTGGTTGGTAACATCCGGCGGTTGCACGCCATCGACGACGTCGCTGCGCACGGTGATCGCCATATCGCGGTTACGCCGCCACAGGATCGGCTCCTCATGCGAATATTCGATATTCGCGACTTGAGTGAGCGGGACAGCCACGCCATTGCGCGAGACGATGGTGAGGTCTCCGACCTTGCCAAGGTCGAGACGCTCCGAAGGCACGGCCCTGGCGACGACACCGACCTTTTCGATGCCATCGCGGATCGTGGTGACCGTCGTGCCGGAAATCAGCAGCGCCAGCGACTGCGAAACGTCCTGTGGCGTAAGACCAAGCGCTCGGGCACGATCCTGATCGACGACCAGCTTGAGATAAGGCGACTGCTCGTTCCAGTCGAGCTGCGCCTCTGTGACGTTCGGATTGGCGCGCATGACGTCACGCACCTTGTAGGCGATGTCGCGTACTTTCGCCGTGTCCGGACCGATGACACGGAACTGGACCGGGAAGCCGACGGGCGGCCCGAAGTTGAAGCGATCCACGCGCACGCGCGCTTCGCTGAGATCGCCGTCAGCGACAGCCTTTTCGATCTTTGTCTTGATACGCTCGCGGGCCTCGACATTCTTCGAAACGATAACGATCTCCGCAAATGCCTCATTCGGCAGCTGGGGGTTCAGACCGAGCCAGAAGCGCGGCGAACCGCGGCCGACATAGGACGTATAGGTCGCGATATCCTTGTCGTCCTTGAGTAGGGCCTCGGCTTTCTGCACCGACTTTCTGGTGACTTCGAAGGCCGTGCCTTCCGGCAGACGCAGTTGGAAGAACAGCTCCGGGCGCTCTGACAGCGGGAAGAATTGCTGCTGTACATGTCCGAAACCGACCACGGAGGCAAAGAAGATACCGACGGTGGCGACCACCACCTTGATGCGATGACTGACGCACCACTGCACCACGCTGCGCAGAATCCGATAGATGCGAGTCTCGTAGATCGCATGCGGATCGTGGTGCTCGGCGCCGTGCGCGGCCATGTTCGGCAGCAGCTTGACGCCGATATAGGGCGTGAAGATCACCGCCACGAACCACGACGCCACCAGCGAAATGGCGACGACCCAGAAAATACTGCCGGCATATTCGCCGACGGCCGAATTGGCGAAGCCGATGGGCAGGAAGCCTGCAGCCGTCACCAGCGTTCCGGTGAGCATCGGAAACGCAGTGGACTCCCAGGCGAAGGATGCAGCGCGCACGCGGTCCCACCCCTGCTCCATCTTCACCACCATCATTTCGACGGCAATGATGGCGTCATCGACCAGGAGGCCGAGGGAGATGATGAGCGCTCCGAGTGAGATGCGATGCAGGTCGAGCGAGATCGCATTCATCACCATGAAGACGATGCCGAGCACCAGCGGCACCGACAGCGCCACGACGATACCGGTGCGCCAGCCCAGCGCCAGGAAGCTCACGAACAAAACGATGGCCAGCGCCTCGACGAAGGAGCGCGTGAATTCGCCAACGGCTTCGTCGACCACATGCGGCTGATCGGCGATCTGCTCGATTTCGACCCCCTGCGGCACGGCGCGCATGAAATCGGCAGCGGCCTTCTTCACGTTCTCGCCGAGCTGGAGAATATTGGCGCCCTTGGCGGTGACGACACCGACGCCGAGCGCCGGCTTACCTTTCTGCTGGATCTGGAAATCCGGCGGATCGACGAAACCGTGAGTGACAGTGGCAATATCGCCGAGGCGGAAGGTGCGACCGTTGCTTTCCACCGGCGTCGAGGCCACCGCCTGCACGCCGTCGAGGGCACCGGTGACCCGCAGAGGCACCCGCTGCGACGAGGTCTCGACGGTGCCGGCCGGGGTGATCGCGTTCTGCTTGGCAAGGGAGTCGAACAGCGCCTGCGGGGTAATGCCGAGAGTCGCCAGTTTGGCATGCGAGAACTCAACGTAGATGCGCTCGTCCTGCGTACCGTAGAGATTGACCTTGGTCACGCCATCGACCTTCAGCAGGCGCTGGCGCAAACCTTCGGCGACTTTCTTGAGCTGCGCGTAATCGGCACCGTCGCCGGTCATCATATAGAGGATGGAATCGACGTCACTGAACTCGTCATTGACGGTCGGCCCGATCAAGCCCGTGGGCAGGCTGCCCTGCACGTCGGCGAGCTTCTTGCGCAACAGATAGAAAAGATAGGGGACGTCCTTCGGGGGCGCGTTGTCCTTGAAGGAGACCTGCAGCGCGGTAAAAGACGGCTTCGAATAGGTCTGCACCTTGTCGAAATAGGGCAGCTCCTGCATCTTCTTTTCGATGGGGTCCGCGACCTGCTCCTGCATCTCCTTCGCGGTGGCGCCGGGCCAGATCGCGGTGACGTTCACGACCTTCACGGTGAAGAACGGATCTTCGGCGCGGCCCAGACGCTCGTAGGAGAAGAAACCGGCGACACCGAGCGCGATGATCATGAAAAGGATCAGCGTCGGATGCGCCACGGCCCAGGCCGAGAGATTGAAGCGATGCATCGGCTTCGTCCTTATTGTACGGGTTGTACGGGCTTAGAACGACAGGGCGGAGACGACTCGCACCTTTTGCGCGGGATCGAGCTTTTGCACGCCGAGCGTGACCACCTTGGCGCCGTCATCGACGCCCCCGGTGATGATCACGTCGGTACTTTCATAGGTCTTCACCTTCACCGGCCGCAGCGTGATTTCGCCGGCGTCATTGACGGTATAGAGCGAGGACTGGTTGCCCTGGCTGAACAGCGCCGAGAGCGGAATGCGGGCGATACGCTCGGTCTTCGGGTCTGACAGCGTCAGCGTCGCCGTCATGCCGAGTGCAACCTTGTCGTCGGCATCAGGCAGCGAGAATTTGGCGAGATAAGTGCGCGTGGCAGGGTCTGCGTTGGGGGCGATCTCACGCAGCCGGGCCTGATAGGTCCTGCCCGGCTCTGACCACAGGCTGACGCTGGCGATACCATCCTTGGCACGGCCGATCAGCGTTTCCGGGATCGCGACAACCGCCTCCTTCTCGGCAAAGCGCGCGACGCGGATCGCAGCCTGACCGGACGCGACGACCTGACCGGGATCGATCAGCGTGGCGGTGACGACGCCGGCGGTGTCGGCGACGAGGGTCGCGTAGGACAGGCTGTTTTTCGTGAGTTCGACCTGGCGTTCGGCGCGGTTGAGACGCGCGCGCGCTTCGTCACCCGACGCCTTGGCCTGATCGAGTTGCGCCTGGGTTGCCCAGCCCTTGCTCTTCAGTTCATTGGCCCGCCCCTCGGCAGCGCTAGCCTGGGCCAGCACGCCGGTGGCGGCGCTGAGCTCGGCGGCCGCCTGCTCGGCCTGAAGCTTCAGATCGACCTCATCCAGCGTGCCGAGCGGCTGGCCGACCTGCACGGTCTGCCCGACTTCCACGAGCCGCTTGGCAACCTTGCCGGCCACGCGAAAACCGATATCGGTTTCGATACGCGGGCGGATGGTGCCGACGAAACTGCGCGACGGCGATTCCGGCGTGTATTGCACCGTCGTGACCAGAACGGGCCGCGATGGCTTCGACTCCGCCTCCGCCTTTTTCCCGCAACCGGCCAAACCGACGGCCGGAATCAGCAAGAGGGCGGCAATGACGGGCTTGCGGATGGTGGCGAACAGAGAACCGCGGGGCATGATCGTACTTCCTTCGTGAGGTCGCCGGAAGAGTAGATGTGACTAATGACGATTGTCAATATTCGTCACTGATCATAAACTCATCATCGTTGCCGAAGGATCGCGCAATGAAAAGCGCCGGTGAGCGGATGTCCCCGGCGCTTCGTGCTACATCGATAAAGGTAATTAATTACCTTGCCGACTCGCCCCCCTTGCTGGCGGAGGAGAATTCTGTCGCGGTGCCGTGATTGCCGGCGAGCACCAGAATGCCCGCGATCAGCGGCATGGCGGCTAGTACCAGGAGGCCAGTGGACGTACTGCCCGTAGCTTCCTTGACCCAACCGATCAGATACGGGCCACCGAAACCGGCGAGATTGCCGATCGAATTGATCATGGCGATGGCGCCCGCTGCTGCCGTGCCGCTGAGCCAGGCGGTCGGCAGGGTCCAGAACAGGGCGAAAGTACAGAATACCCCGACGGCGGCCACGGTCAGCGCGACCATGGTGACCGTGGGATTGCTGACCACGCCCGAGACAGCCAGCGCCACGGCGATCAACAGCAACGGCAGGCCGACATGCCAGACACGCTCACGGGTGCGGTCCGAATGTCGGGCCCAGAGAATCATGGCGATGGAGCCGAACGCATAGGGAATCGCGGTGACGAAACCGGTCTGGGTATTCGTGAGACCGAACGCCTTGACGATCTGCGGCAGCCAGAACTGCATACCGTAAAGCGCTGCGACGAAGCCGAAATAGATTACGCTCAGCATCAGCACCTTAGGCGACGACAGCGCCTGACCGAGCGACATGCCATGGGCGCTTTCCTTCATGGTGCGCTCGCTTTCGAGCCTGTCGGCCAGCCACATCTTCTGATCCGGCGTCAGCCAGTCGGCTTTCGACGGCTTGTCGGTGAGATAGAACCAGGTGACGATGCCCAGCAGCACCGAGGGAATGCCCTCGATGATGAACAGCCACTGCCAGCCCTTCAGCCCCATGACGCCATCCATGCCGAGCAGCATGCCGGAAATCGGCGCACCGATTACGGTGGACACCGGCACGGCGATGGCGAAGGCCGCGAGGAAACGTGCGCGATATGCAGCCGGATACCAGTAAGTCAGATAAAGGATGATGCCGGGGAAGAAGCCGGCTTCGGCGACACCGAGCAGGAAGCGCAACACATAGAAGCTGGTCGGGCCGCCGACCACCGCCATCAGCGCCGAGATCACGCCCCAGCTCACCATGATGCGCGCAATCCAGCGGCTGGCGCCGAATTTTTCCAGCGCGATGTTGCTGGGAACTTCAAAGATGAAATAACCGATGAAGAAAATGCCAGCGCCCCAGGCGAACACTGTCGGCGAGAAATTCAGATCGGCATTCATGGTCAACGCAGCGAAGCCGAGATTGACCCGGTCGAGATAAGCGAGAAAGTAAGCCAGGATCAGAAACGGAATCAGCCGCCAGGAAATGGCACGGATCGTCGACGTTTCGAGATCGCTCTTCGCACTCTGCTCCGCGCGTGCCCCGATGATGGCCTGACTCATTCTGTTCGCTCCCGATGGCTTCTTTTGCGCAACCGAACGGCCGCGACTTGGCCGTTTAGCCAAACTGCGCGGGTGCGGCAATATGTCAACCGGAAGCGTCCGGTAGAACGCAACGAAAGTCGATCAGGCGTCGCCGTAACGCCTGATCGCTTCGATGGTAAGGCCCTTGCCGACCGCGCCAAAGGTGTCGCCATCGATAGCGCGGGCTGCCGGCAGCGCACCGAGGATCGCCTTGCGGACATGAGCCAGCTGCACCGAGCCGCCAGTGAGAAACACCGCATCAATGTCTTCTGGCTTCAGTTTTGCCTGGGACAGGCAAATGGCGATCCGCGCGTGGATGCGGTCGGCCAGCGTCCGGGTGTGGCTCACGAGTTCCTTGCGCGCCAGGCCGGCGGACAGGCCAGGCTCCAGCCAATCCAGAGCAATGCTCGATTTCGGCTGATCGGATAGACCGATCTTGGCGCCCTCGACCTCCATCGCCAGCGTATGGCCGCGCTGCTCTTCCAGCACGCGAACCAGGCGACCGAGCAATTCGGGCTGCCGCGCTTCGTAGCGTACCTGCCGGATCTCGTTGATGACCTTGGGGTCGTACATCCGGTTGATGCTCGACCAGGTCGCGAGATCGTGGAAATAGCCTGACGGCACATCGAGCCCCGCACGCTTCATGGCCGAGCGATAGCCGAGCAGCGGCATCACCACGCCAAGGCTCAGATGGCGATCGAAATCGGTACCGCCGATGCGCACGCCGTCATTGGCCAGAATGTCGTCCTTGCGATCAGCATGACGATGCCGTTCCGGCGACAGGCGCACGATGGAGAAATCCGACGTACCACCGCCGATATCGGCAATCAGCGCGATCTCTTCCGCATCGATGTGACGTTCGTAATCGAGCGCAGCAGCGATCGGTTCGAACTGGAACGAGACATCGGCAAAGCCGATATCCTTCGCGATGCCGAGCAGCACATCCTCGGCCTTGCGGTCGCCGGCGGGATTGTCGTCGACGAAGAAAACCGGACGTCCATGCACGACCTTGCGCAATTCCTGTCCTGTCGCGGCTTCCGCACGACGCTTCACGGCGCCGATATAGTTGCCGATGACGTTGCGAAAGCCGATGCGCTCGCGGCCGACGCGCGTGGTCTCGTCGACCAGCGAGGTGCCGAGCACCGATTTCAGGCTGCGCATCAGCCGGCCAGGGACGCCTTCCACATAGGCTTCCATCGCGTTGCGCCCGATAAAGACGCCGGTATCGACCTTATAGAAGATGGCACTCGGAATGGTGACATGCGCATCTTCCAGCGCGGCGAGCACCGGGACATCGTTCTCGATGGTGCCGAGCGTCGTGTTCGACGTTCCAAAATCCAGACCGCAAATCGACATGACCGCTCCAAAAGGACGGTCCGTCTACACAGATCGCGCGGTTCGATCCAGCACTATATTTTTGCACAACCGCATCGCGGCAAAGCACGCCGCCATCAGGAAATCCGGGAGCATTTTCAAAGCAGAACCGGCGATCCACAGAACAATCTGCCGCCGCGATCAGGGTTGCTGAATCGCCGAGGGCCGGTCCATAAGCGGAATAAGACGGCGGGATGACCGCCCTGGACTGTCGAAGGAATATGCAGGCGTGACCAATATCAATCTAAAGATCGCTGAAGAACTTGGCGTGCGCGAACAGCAGGTCGCGGCGACGGTGGAACTGCTCAATGGCGGTGCCACCGTGCCGTTCGTTGCGCGCTATCGCAAGGAAATCACCGGCGGTCTCGACGACGCGCAGCTGCGTACGCTGGAAGAGCGCCTGACCTATCTGCGCGAGCTGGAAGACCGCCGCGCCGTGATTCTGGAATCGGTGCGCGAGCAGGGCAAGCTCGACGCCGCGCTCGAACTGGCAATCAAGACCGCCGACACCAAGGGCCGTCTCGAGGACATATACCTGCCGTTCAAGCCGAAGCGCCGTACCAAAGCGGAGATCGCCAAGGAAGCCGGCCTCATGCCACTTGCCGACATCCTGCTCGCCGAGCCGCAGAACGACCCGAAGGTGGTTGCCGAGGCCTATGTTAATGCCGACAAGCAAGTGGCCGACGTCACCGCCGCGCTCGACGGCGCCCGTGCCATTCTCGTCGAGCGCTTCGCCGAAGATGCGGATCTCATCGGCGCGCTGCGCGAGCAAATGTGGTCGAACGGCCTGATGGCCTCGAAAGTGCGCGAAGGCAAGAAAGCCGAGGGCGAGAAGTTCAAGGACTATTTCGATTTCTCCGAGCCACTGCACAAGCTTCCTTCGCATCGCGTCCTGGCACTGTTCCGTGGCGAGAAGGAAGAGGTGCTTGATTTGGCGATGCTGCCCGAGCCGGTGCCGCCGACCCCCGTCCCATCCACGACGCCGAGCTCGTATGAACTCAAGATCATGCAGCGCGTCGGTGTGTCCGACAAAGGTCGTCCTGGCGACAAGTGGCTGACCGACACCGTACGCTGGGCCTGGCGCACCAAGATCCAGGTACATCTCAATATCGACCTGCGCATGCGCCTGTGGACTGCGGCGGAAGAAGAAGGCGTGCGCGTGTTCGCCTCCAACCTGCGCGACCTGCTGCTCGCTGCGCCGGCTGGCGCGCGTGTCACCATGGGCCTCGATCCCGGCTACCGCTCAGGCGTGAAGACCGCCGTGATCGATGCCACCGGCAAGGTGGTGGCGACGACGACGATCTATCCGCATGAGCCGCAACGCGCATGGGACGCCGCGCTCGCAACCCTCGGCAAGCTCGCCGTGCAGCACAAGGTCGAACTGATCGCCATCGGTAACGGCACCGCCTCGCGCGAGACCGACAAGCTGGCAAGCGATCTCCTCAAGCTGCTGCCCGATCTGAAGATGACCAAGATCGTGGTCTCGGAAGCCGGCGCGTCGGTCTATTCGGCCTCGGCCTTCGCCTCGGAGGAACTGCCGGAGCTCGATGTGACGCTGCGCGGCGCGGTCTCCATCGCGCGCCGCCTGCAGGACCCGCTGGCAGAGCTGGTGAAGATCGATCCCAAGGCAATAGGCGTCGGCCAGTATCAGCACGATCTCGGCGAGAGCAAACTTGCGCGCTCGCTCGATGCCGTGGTGGAAGATTGCGTGAATGGCGTTGGGGTCGATCTCAACACCGCCTCGGCTCCGCTGCTGGCCCGCGTGTCGGGCATTGGTACGGGTCTCGCCCAGAGCATCGTGCAGCACCGCGACGCCAATGGTCCGTTCAAGTCGCGCAAGGCGCTGAAGGACGTGCCGCGGCTCGGTCCGAAGGCGTTCGAACAATGCGCGGGCTTCCTGCGCATCAATGACGGCGAAGACCCGCTCGACAAGTCAGGCGTGCATCCGGAAGCCTATCCGCTGGTGCGTAAGATTCTCGAAGCCACGAAGAGCGATATTCACGCGCTGATCGGCAATGCCGAGGTGCTGCGCAAGGTGCAGCCGAAGAGCTTTGTCGATGACACGTTTGGTTTGCCGACGGTCACGGACATTCTGAAGGAGCTCGAGAAGCCCGGCCGCGATCCGCGTCCCGCGTTCAAGGCTGCGGTGTTCATGGAAGGTGTCGAGAAGGTCTCCGACCTCAAGCCCGGCATGATCCTAGAAGGTACGGTTACTAACGTCGCCGCCTTCGGCGCTTTCGTCGATGTCGGCGTGCATCAGGATGGTCTTGTGCACATCTCGGCGATGTCAAAAACCTTCATCAAGGACCCGCGCGAGGTGGTGAAGCCTGGCGACATCGTCAAGGTCAAGGTGCTGGAGGTCGAGGTCGATCGCAAGCGGATCGCCTTGTCGCTGCGCATGGACGATCCGGTCGGCGCCAAGGCCGATCGCCCGAAGGCCGACCGTGGTCCGCGCTTCAGCGAGCGCAACATGACCTCGCGCGCACCGGGCAAGCCGGATTCCGGCGGCGGTGCATTTGCGGAAGCGATGCGGCGCGCGGCGGAAAAGGGCGCCGGCAAAGGACGGTGAACCACAGCGTAGGCAAAGGCGCCTCGGCGCCGTGCCTACCGCTACACGCGATGACAAAGATGGTGGGCACGTTGCGCTTTGCCCACTCTACGAGCTACTGGCCCAGCTCTACCGCCAGCGCCAGCAGATCCTCATCGCAATCGCGCGCGGCCATGATCGACAGGCCGATCGGGCAATCGTCGAGCTTCGCCACCGGCATCGACAATTGCGGCGTGCCGGCATGGCCGGCGACACAGAGCAGTTCGATGGCGCGGGCACGGAACACGTCAAGCAGCGCATCGGGCGTAGCACGCAGCGGCGCGATGCCGGGTACGGTCGGCAACACCATCACCGCATCGCCAGCCAGTAGCCCGTTCACCTTGTCCGTGATCACCTTGCGCAACGGCTTTGCGGCCGCGATTTCCGCAGGATCCAGCACGGCCGCAGCCGCAAAGCGCTCTTTGACACCAGGCCCGAATGTCGGCTTCACCGCCGAAATCCATTTCCCCTGCACGGTCCACGCCTCTTCCGATTGCAGCACGCGAAACGCATTCCGCCACGCATCGCGCTCACCGCCGATCACATCGATCTCTTCGCTCTTGCCAACGAGCGCGATCAGGCGATCCACCGACGGTTGCAGCGCGTCGCGCACTTTCCCATCCAGCGCGGCAAACAGGTCACGTGCGATCAACAGCTTCTTCGGCGCGCGCGGCGTGCGAACCCCATCGAGCAGCACGTTACCGACCCGCACCATCAATTCCGGCGATCGCGCGAACCAGCCAAGCACGTCGTAGCTCGGCGCCAGCGGCACGGCATTGGCCAGCGGAATACGGCCATGGGTAGTGCGAATGCCATAAATGCCGCAATAGCTCGCGGGCAAACGCACGGAGCCGCCGGTGTCCGAGCCGATTGCGAAATCGACGAGCCCACCCGCTGTCGCCGCCGCGGAACCGCTCGACGAGCCGCCGGGAATGCGACCGGGCGCGGCGGGATTCACCGGCGTGCCATAATGCGCATTCTCACCGTTCAGGCTCCAGGCGAGTTCGTCCGTATGTGTCTTGCCCACGAGCTTGGCCCCTGCCGCACGCAGACGATCAACTGCGGGTGTGGACTTCGTCGGCACCGGATGCGTCGCCAGCCATTGCGGATTGCCGGCGGCGGTCGGCACGCCGGCGAGATCGAACACATCCTTCAGCGCAAAGGTCAGCCCCGACAGCGGACCTTCGGACGTCGGCTGCACCTCGATGCGGCCGTGATCCACAAAGGCCCCCAGCGTATCGTCGATCAGCATCGCATTCTCCTTGCAGCTTGAATCACACCGGCTTCAGCAGGCTGGCTGCCGGCCTGACGAATGTGCGGATACCCTTCTTGAAACCGAATATCGGCTGGGCAATCTCGCATACCGCCTGTGCCTTGGTCTCGCAATCCAGCACCACCAGGTCGGCGGGAAGGCCGACGGCGATGCCGTAGTCCTTTGCATTGAGCAGCTGTGCCGAGGCTGCTGTCACCAGATCGAGGCAATCAGCGAGATCGTCGTCACGGCCGATCTGCGCCACATTGGCATAGAGATTGACCATACGGATCAGCGACACGTCACCAAAAGGCGTGAAGGGATTCAGCACGTTGTTGGTGGAGACATTCGCATTCACGCCGAGCGCACGCAGCTTGTGCGCCTGGGTGACGCCGCGCGGAACGTTGTGATCGTGATCGCGACCAGTGAGGAACAGATCGGTGGCCGGCAGGACGGTAACTGCAACACCGGCATTGGCAAGCCGCTGGGCCGCGGCTTCGAAATCCGCACGCGGCATGGCTGAGAGCTTCGTCGCATGGCCGATGGCGACACGTCCTCCCCAGCCGGCCGCCTCGGTCTGCCGGCAGACTTCCGTGAAATCGGCGCGCGAAGGATCGAGATCGAAATCGAGATGGAAATCGATATCGACATCGAACTCCCGCGCCATCGCGAAGATCTTTGCGATCTGGCCGTACGAATCCCTATCCATATAGGGCACCCCACCGACCACATCGGCGCTGTCGCGCAATGCCTGCAGCATCACCTCATCGCAGCCGGGATCGTCGAGCAGGCCTTCCTGCGGAAACACACAAAGCTGCAGGTCGATCGCCCAGGCGTAATCCTTCTTCAGCTGCTTGAGCGCCCGGAAGCTGGTGAGGCCGATGCGCGGGTCGACTTCGACATGGGTGCGCATCCGGTTCGTGCCATGGGTGATCGCCTTCTCCAGCGTACGCGCAGCACGCGCATAGACGTCCTCTTCGGTAAATTCGCGCTTGGCCTTGGCGACTTCGGCGACAACTTCGTCCAGCGTCCCGCGTGCGCAATTGCAGCGACCGAGCAGGCAGGACTTATCGAGATGAAGGTGGGTTTCAACGAAGCCCGGCAGCACCAGCCGGCCGTGCAGGTTCTGATCCGGCGCATCGCCCCGGGGCAGCCCGACCTCGATGGCAGCGAAGCGGCCATCCCTGATGCCGATATCGAACGAACCGCCGGGCCGGTCCGCGATACGGGCATTGCGTAGAACTAGGTCGAACGTCATAGGGGCTCCTGAAGGCATCGCGCAGTCGGCCGTTCTTATAGCCAGACCAGCCAAACCGGAAGCAAGACGTGCGCCAGTACGTATGCGATTATTCATCGCCACAATGCATTGAAAATAAAAGGAATATCTCCGACCTCACCCTTGCGGATCGCCCAATTTTCAGGCCTTCGAGCAAAAAAGTGCATACAATTTAGGATGCCTTGTGAATGCAATTCCGGAGACTCCCTGTTAGAATGGAGCATCACCTCATCCAGGAGCCCCCGATGTCACAAACATCTGCACTCGCGCCCCTCGCCGACGATACGGCCGATGCCGCCTCGCTCGTCGAACGCTTTCTTGTGGCATCGATGATCCCCGATCCGGAGACCGCCGGAACGTTGATGTCGGCCGATGTGGACATCACCTTCACCGGCGGGCGCAAGTTCAAGCATCCGCGCGATGCCACCGCCTTCAATGCGATGCGCTACAAATGGGTGAAGAAGAAGATGGAGCGCACGGATGTCGCACCCGGAGATGGCGAGACGGTCGTCTACAATACCGGCACGCTCTATGGCGAGTGGCACGACGGCACCACGTTCGAAGGCAATCGCTACGTCGATCGCTTCGTGGTCCGCCGCGGCAAGATCGTGAAGATGGATGTCTGGAACGACAGCGCCGAACGCATTCTCGTTCGCATGGATATCGAGGCTTGATACAGGCCTATGAAAGCCGGCGACGACCGCCGCCGGCTTTCTGCGTCACTTTTCCGTCTTGAGCAGCGCCATGTTGGCGGCGACTTCCTTCACGACGAGGTCGTCGATCGCTCTCGGCTCCATGGGCATCGGCACAACACCCATTTTCTTCAGCGCCGTCTGCATCTCCGGTTTGGCTAGCAATTTAGTGCTGACATCGTAGAGCTTGTTGACGATCTCGCGCGGCGTTTTCGACGACACAAATACACCGACCCAGGTATTGCTCACACCGTCCTTGAGACCAGCGTCGACCATCGAGGGTACGTCCGGTAGATCGGCACTACGCTCGGCAGTCGAGACAACCAGCGCCCGCACCTGCCCTTCGCGGATGAGCGGCAAGGCGGTGGCAGCCGGACAGAAATAGAAATCGATGCGACCGCCGAGAATATCGGTGATGACTTCAGGCCCGCCGCGATAAGGTACATGCGTCGCCTCGAAGCCGCCAGCGCGGCGGAATTTCTCCGAGCTGATATGCACGGCACTGCCGACACCCACCGAGCCGAAATTGATCGACGAGCCCTTGGCGCGCGCATCCTTCAGGAAATCATCGACAGTCTTCCACGGACGATCCTTCGGAATGATCATGATGTTCGGGACCGAGCCGATCATGACCACACCGGACAGATCTTTCGACGTGTCATAGGGCAGGTTTGCATTGATCGCCGGGGTGATGGTGAGTGCCGACGAATGCGCGATGATCGTGTAGCCATCGGGGTCCGACTTGGCGAGCGCAGCCGTGCCCACGGCTCCGCCACCGCCGACGCGATTTTCCACCACGATGGTCTGGCCAAGCTCAGGCCCCAGCCGCTCGAAGAACGTGCGTGGCATGACGTCCGTGGCACTGCCCGGACCAAACGGAATGATGGCCTTGATCAGCCGTGTCGGCCAGTTGGTCTCGGCCTGCACGGCGGTGCACAACAGCACGCCAGCAATAAAGCACGACCATCGCAGAAACTTATTCATTACTGTCTCCTGCTGCGCCACTCGATGGAATGGTCGCCTCCGCAGGACATTAAAGCAAGAACCGGACCGGACGATTTTCAGCAGGACTGTCTTCTAAAACGACGCGCCGGCGCGCCGCTTCTTTCCCGGCATCTGCTCCGACTCTGCCGGCACCGGGCCAATGCGCAGCGCCGTGATCCGGTTGCGTTCACGACGCAGCACGCGGAATCGGAAATTGTAGAACGTAAAACTCTGGCCCCGCTCGGGGATCGAGCGCGCTTCGTGGATGACAAGGCCCGCGACGGTGACGGCTTCATCATCCGGCAGATGCCAGTCCATCACACGGTTCAGATCGCGAATCGGCACCGAGCCATCCACCACCACTGAGCCGTCGGCCTGTGCCCGCACACCGGCGACCACAACGTCATGCTCGTCGGAAATGTCGCCGACGATTTCCTCCAGCAAGTCCTCAAGCGTCACCATGCCTTCCACTTCGCCATATTCGTCGACGACGAGAGCGAAATGCGTTTTGCGGCGGCGAAATGCCTTGAGCTGATCGGAGAGTGGCCGCATTTCCGGCACGAACCATGGCGGCAGGGCGATGCTTGCGACGTCGATCTTCGACGTATCGCCATCGGCGGCGCGGATCGCGCGCAAGAGATCCTTCGCATGTAGCACGCCGACGATGTTCTCCGGTTTCTCGCGCCACAGCGGGATGCGGGTGTACTCGGTGGACAGCACCTCGCGCACCAGTTCTTCCGAAGGAAGATCGGCATTCAGCGTGGTCATCGCCGTGCGGTGGACCATGACATCGGAAACGGCTAGATCGCCGAAGCGGAACACATTCTGGATATACTCGGCCTCGCCGCTCTCGATGCCGCCATGCTCGGCCGATTGACCCACCAGCCCTTCGATCTCGACGCCGGTGAGAATCTCATGGGGCGACGCTTCCTTCACGCCGATCAGCGCCAGCACGCCGCGCGATGCGGCATTGAGCAACCAGTTCAGCGGGTAGAACAGCACATAGGACGCAAATAGCGGATAGGCGATCCATTGCGACACCGGCTCCGGCTGGCGGATCGCCAGCGTTTTCGGCACCTGCTCACCGACCACGATATGCAGCGACGAGAAGACGAGGAAGCCAGTCAGGAACGACGTAAAGTGCAGCGCCGATTCCGACATACCAAGCGGATCGAGCAGTGGCTTCAGCAGTGCCGCCACCGTCGGCTCGCCCACCCAACCAAGGCCGAGCGAGGCCATGGTGATGCCGAGCTGGCAGCAGGCGAGATAAGGCTCGATATCCGCCATCATCCGTTGCAGCAAATGGGCGCCGAAACTGTTGCGTTCGGCCATCGCCTTGACGCGAAAGCCGCGGCTCTTCACAAGCGCGAATTCAGCCGCCACGTAGAAAGCGTTGGCCGCGAGGAGGAATGCGGCGAGCAGGATGTTGACGGCGATCGAACTCATGGAATTCCCGTGATCGGTACGCCGTCATTGCGAGAAGCGTAGCGACGAAGCAATCCCGTTCTCCCGTTCGTGGCTCTGGATTGCTTCGCTGCGCTCGCAATGACGCCGCTTGTGTTTCAGGCGGATAATTTCCGATGTAGGAAGTCACGCACCGTAGCAGGATCGACGTCATTCGCGATGACAGCCCGACCAATCGCTTCCAGCAAAATGAAGGTCAGCTTCCCGCGCTTCACCTTTTTGTCCTGCGCCATCAACGCCATCAACCGATCCGCATCGGAGAGACCTTCCTGCTGGAAGCCCGCGATATCCTGCAAGCGCGTCGGCAATCCGGCAGTAGCGAGGTGACGTTCGACACGCGCAGCATCGTCTGCCGCAAGCATGCCTAGCTGCGCCGAAAGTTCGGCGGCCAGCACCATGCCGATGGAGACGCCTTCGCCGTGATAGAGACGATCGGAGAAGCCGGTAACCGCTTCCAGCGCGTGACCAAAAGTGTGCCCGAGATTGAGCAGCGCCCGCTCGCCATTCTCGCGCTCGTCGCGCGACACGACACCGGCCTTGGCGCGGCAAGACGTGGCGACGGCATGTTCGCGTGCCGAGCCACCGCGCATGATGTCAGCGTGATTGGTTTCGAGCCAAGCGAAGAAGGCGGCATCGCCGAGCACGCCATATTTGGCGACTTCGGCATAACCGGCACGAAACTGGCGCGGCGAAAGCGTGTCGAGCACGGCCGTGTCAGCAACGACCAGCACTGGCTGATGGAACGCTCCGATCAGGTTCTTGCCCTGCGGCGAATTGATGCCGGTCTTGCCGCCAACCGAGGAATCCACCTGCGCCAGCAGCGATGTCGGCACCTGCACGAAATCGACGCCACGGCGCAGGATCGACGCCGCGAAACCGGCGAGATCGCCGACCACGCCGCCGCCCAGCGCGATGACGAGATCGTTGCGCTCGATCTTTGCGGCAATCAGCGCTTCGGAAACGGTTTCGAGCCCGGCATAGCTCTTCGAGCCCTCGCCTTCCTCGACAGCAATGTGCGAGGTCGGGATGCCTGCTGCAGCCAGCGAATCTTCCGTCGCCTTGAGCCAATGCCTGGCCACCGTGCCGTCCGTGACGATCGCCGTACGCACGCCCGGCCGCAGCACCGCGATGCGCGCGCCGAGGGACGGCAGGATGTTGCGGCCGATGACGATGTCATAGGCGCGATCGCCTAACCCTACGTTGACCGTGATCGGATCGGAATGCTTCAAAGGTGCAGTCATAAAATCGAACTCAGGGGATCGCCGGACGATGCCGGCAGGGCAGATGCCGCATGCGGGCGGAACAGGTGCTCATGCAGCGCCACGATCGCCTCATCGACGATTTTCTCGTGCGGCACGTCGCGGGAATCGATGGTGATGTCGGTCTGCTCGTAGAACGGATGGCGCGCCTCGATCAGCCGTGCGATGGTGCCGGCCGGATCCGGTGTCTTCAGCAGCGGGCGATTTTCGCGTTTCTTGACCCGGCGCAGGATCACATCGGCGTCGGCCTTGAGCCATAGCGAGATCGCCTTGTCGCGGATTCTCTCGCGGGTCTCCGCACGCATGAAGGCACCGCCCCCGGTGGCCAGCAAAATCGGCCCGCCCTCGAGCAGGCGAGCGATCACCCGCGCCTCGCCATCGCGGAAATGCGGTTCGCCATGAACCTCGAAGATGTCCGGGATCGACATACCGGCCGCGGCCTCGATCTCGTGATCGGCATCGACAAAGGGCAACCGCAGCCTCATCGCCATGCGACGGCCGATGGTGGACTTCCCCGCGCCCATCATGCCAACCAGCACGACGGCGCGACGCCCCAGCGCCGCGACAATCGCAGCCTCCTGGGAAGTGTCGGCCAATGCTGGCAAAGCGGTCTCGGACATCAGAAAAACACTCGTAAAATCAGTGGGCGACAATGCATCGCAGCGGTTTGCCCCATTCCTGTCACCTATACTACCCCCGAAGGCAGCGTTGCCAGCACCTCGTGCAATCTGTATCCGGACATGGTCACCGCCACAGGCGGCCCGAATCGTCCTATCCGCCGAGTTCCAGATCCATGCCCAGCCTGTTCCGCTTCCTGACGGTCGTCGCGGTCGTTGGCGGTGTGATCTATGGCGCGATCTTCGCTTTGGCGAATTTCGTCAATCCAAAGCCGCGGGAGATGACCGTTACCGTCCAGCCGGACAAATTTCTCAAGAAATAGCCGCTAGGGTGTCCCCATGAGCACCCCATCCGACGCCCGCCTTTCCGCCCTGTTCCTCGATATGCTCGCCGCCGAACAGGGCGCCGGCCAGAACACGCTCGACGCCTATCGCCGCGACCTCGAGGATTTTTCCACCTTCGCCGTCCGCGCCAAGGCCAGTTTCGGAACGGCCGACACCCAGCTCCTACGCGACTATCTCGAAGATCTCGACGATCGCGGCTTCAAATCGACCACCGTTGCGCGCCGACTGTCGGCGCTGCGCCACCTGTTTCGGTTCCTCCTGAGCGAGAACATCCGCACCGACGACCCGGCGGCGATCCTATCCGGCCCCAAGCGCGGTCGCAGCCTACCGAAAGTGCTGTCGATCGCGGATGTCGATCGCATGCTGATGCAGGCCCGCAGCATGGCCCGGAACGCGGAAATGACGCTCCCGCAGCGGCTGCGTCATGCGCGGCTGTATTGCCTGCTCGAAGTCCTTTACGCCACCGGACTTCGCGTGTCCGAACTCGTTTCGCTCCCCGTTACCGCCGCCCGCCGCGATGCGCGCATGATTGTCGTGCGCGGCAAGGGCAACAAGGAACGCATGGTGCCATTGAACGAGACGGCCAAGACGGCGATGGCGGACTATCTCGTCGTGATGGCGGAGGCGCAGAAAACCCAGCCGAAGAAGAGCGCCCCATCGAAATGGCTATTCCCGTCGTTCGGCGAAAGCGGCCATCTCACCCGCCAGCACTTCGCGCGTGATCTGAAGGACCTCGCCAGCGCGGTCGGCATCGCGCCGCGCCTGGTATCGCCGCATGTGCTACGCCACGCCTTTGCCAGCCACCTGCTGCATAACGGCGCCGACCTGCGCATCGTGCAGACATTGCTAGGCCACACCGATATTTCGACGACGCAAATCTACACCCATGTGGTGGAAGAGCGGCTGAAAAGCTTGGTGCGGGACCTGCATCCGCTGGCGGAGACAAGCTGAAACGCCGCGGCGGATTTCGGCTTCCGCCGTCGCTCTTCGAGCTTTGGCGAACAAGTCACCTCATCCGCCCTACGGCTCGGAGTCTCTCCGCATGCCCGAACTCGGCACCAGCACCGGTTGCAGCGCCGGAATGAGCTTGGCCCGTTCCCGTTTCGCGGGAATAGCACGATAGACCTGCTTGCTGGCCTCGACGATGTGCAGACCGGCGAACGGCATCGACAATGCCGCGCCGACGCGTTCCCAAACCAGCGCCGAACGCAGGAACCAGCCCATGCCCACCGGCGGCATGAACAGCGCTTCGCTCCACGCCGTCGGCGTGAACCAGGTGCTGCGCAGAAGCTGGGTGATCTGCGAGCGCGAATACGGGCGGCCATGGCCGAATGGCGTCGAATCCGAGCGTGTCCACACGCCGCGGCGATTCGGGATCACCGCGATCATTTTCCCCGACGGGGCCAGAACACGCCAGACCTCGCGCAAAAGCCCTTCGGGATCGTCCGACATTTCCAGCGCATGGACGAGAATGATACGGTCCACTGCCGCATCCGGCAGCGGTAGCGACATCTCATCGACCAGCGTCGCCAGCGCCGGCTTCGCCGTCGGCCATTTCAGCACGCCCTGCGCAGCCGGCATGAAGGCGATGCAGCGCTCGGCATTTTCGCGAAACAGGCCGAGATAGGGCGTGGGATAGCCGATCCCCAGCACCCGTTGACCTTCGGCATCGGGCCAATGCGCCTTGATGCCACGATTGATCAGGCGCCGTGCCACGATGCCGAGGCGGCGGGAATAGAAATCCCGGAGATCGATAACATCAATGGTCATGCCAGTCTTCTACCATGCCGAATGCGGCGCATGCTCCTCCAATCGCGCATTGCCCGGAAAGCGTTAACGCCATATGTCAGGAGGGCTGCGTCGTTCTGAATCACGGAGAAATCATGGCCGCTGAAATTCGTGTGTTCCCCTGCCTGTCGGACAATTTCGGCTATCTGATCCACGATCCCCAGAGTCTGAAGACCGCGGCCATCGACGCCCCGGAAGCCGCACCGATCATGAAGGTGCTGCAACGCGAAGGCTGGAAGCTGACCGATATCCTGGTCACCCATCACCATGCCGACCATGTAGGCGGCATCGGCGAGTTGAAGAAGACCTATGGCTGCAAGGTGACCGCGCCGCACGATCAGGGCACCGCCATTCCGCATGTGGATGTCCGCGTCGCAGAGGGTGACACCGTACAGGTCGGCGCGCTGATGGCCCGTGTGCTGGAGACACCCGGACATACGCTCGACCATATTTGCTACGTGTTCGACAGCGAACTCGCGCTGTTCTCGGCCGATACGCTGTTCTCGGGCGGCTGCGGCCGGGTGTTCGAAGGCACCTATCCGATGATGTGGCAGTCGCTGAAGAAGCTGCGCATGTTGCCCGACGATTACCGCGTCTATTGCGGACACGAATACACCGCCTCGAACATGAAATTCTGTCTCGGTATCGATCCGAACAACGAAGCCCTGAAGAAGCGCGCAGAAGAAGTGACGCAGCTGCGCGCCGCCAACAAGCCGACGATTCCGGTGCTGCTCGGTCTCGAGAAAAAGACCAACGTCTTCCTGCGCGCCGACGATCCGGCCATCGCCGCCGCCGTCCGCCTGAAAGGCTTCAGCGAAGACGATGTGTTCGGCGAGCTGCGCGAGCGCAAGAACAAGTCGTGAGGATGCCAACAGCGGCCGAGATCATCGCGGCACTCGGCCTGCAGCCGCATCCCGAAGGCGGGCACTATCGCGAAACGTTCCGCGACACTCACACGGATGCAAACGGCCGCGCCGCCTCGACGGCGATCTATTTCCTGCTGGCAGCGGGCGAACGCTCGCACTGGCACCGTATCGATGCCGTGGAGATCTGGCACTATTACGCTGGCGCACCCCTGCTGCTGGAAATCGCTGACGACAGCGGACAGAGAGCGATCACGCTCGGCCCGGACCTCGCCGCCGGACAGCAGCCGCAAGGTCTCGTACTGCCGCACGCCTGGCAGGCCGCTTCCACGTTGGGAGAGTGGACACTGGTAGGCTGTACGGTCGCACCCGGCTTCGATTTCGCGGCGTTTGAACTCGCACCAAAAGACTGGAAGCCGTAGCCGTAGGGCTACGATTGTTTCTTCGAAAACATATCCTTCGCCGCAATCAACCCACCTCCCGCGATCAGTGCCGCAGCGATGGCGATATTTGCGCTCGCCTGTGCGAAGCCGGCAAAGATGAGAAAGCCTGTGGACAGCAGCGGCGTCGCATAGGATGCGGCACCGAGCACGCGGATATCGCCGCGCTTCATGCCGATATCCCACGTATAGAACGCCGCGCCCACCGGACCGACACCGAGCGCCATGACTGAAAGCCATTGCAGCGCCGTCTCCGGCCAGACCGTTGTCTCGATGGCGAGATGCACGATGGCAGCCAGACACGCCGTTATCAGACAGAAACCGGCCACGGCATCGGTCGGCACCGCTTTCAGCTGGCGCGACATCACCGAATAGGCCGCCCAGACGAAAGCCGCGCAGAAAGCCGCGAGCAACCCACCAGCGTGGCCGGACTGCAGACCGAGCGCGGCATTGCCCCATAACAGCAGCACCGTACCCACCAAGCCGAGCAGTGCGCCGATTACATGATGCGGGTACAGCCGCTCACCAGGCAGAAGCGACGAGAACAGCACGATCAGCAGCGGCCACAAATAGTTCAGCAACCCCGCCTCGGCCGGCGGTGCGAAGCGGAGAGCGATGAAATACAGTGCGTGATAGCCGAACAAGCCGCCAACACCGACCGCCCATGTCAGCGGCGATTGCCTGAGAGCACGCACGGCATCCGGACGCCAGATCCAGCTCAATCCTGCCGCCAGCGCGCCGATGGCAAAGGTCATGGCGGTCAATTGGAATGGCGGCATGCGCCCGCTCGCCACCGTCAACATCGACAGCAGCGACCACATGAGGATGGCGGTGAGGCCGATGAAAGTGGCGGTACGGGAGGTCATATGAGCGTGATCATCTGTAGGGTGGGCAAAGCGTAACGTGCCCCCCTCCCGAGCATCATGGCGGGCACGGCGCAAGGGCGCCTCTGACCAACCTACAGGATTCGTTACGCGTGATACTGTCCACCATTCACCGTGAGCGTCGAACCGGTAATGAAGCCGGCATCATCCGCTGCAAGGAACAGCACTGCACGCGCGATTTCCTCGGGTTCGCCCAAACGGCCAACGGGAATCAAGGGAAGGATGCTCTTCTCTAGCACGTCCTTCGGCACCGCTTGCACCATCTCGGTGTTGATGTAGCCGGGGCAGATCACGTTCACGGTGATGCCGAGCTTGGCGTTCTCGAGCGCGAGCGCCTTGGTGAAGCCGATATCACCCGCCTTGGCGGCAGAGTAGTTGACCTGGCCGAACTGGCCTTTCTGGCCGTTGATCGATGAAATGTTGATGACCCGGCCGAACTTGCGCGACCGCATGCCATCGATGACAGGCTTGGTCATGTTGAACAGCGAGCCGAGATTGGTGTTCACGACTGCATGCCAGGATTCGGGCGTCATCTTGTGAAAGGCGCCGTCTTTGGTGATGCCCGCATTGTTGATCAGCACTTCTACCGGGCCAAGGTCGGCTTCGACCTTCTTGATCCCTTCAGAGCAGGCCTCGAACGACGAGACGTCCCATTTGTAGACAGGAATGCCGGTTTCGGTCTTGAATTTCTCGGCCGCGGCGTCGTTGCCGGCATAGGTCGCGGCAACCTTGTAGCCCGCATCCTTCAACGCCTTGCTGATGGCCGCGCCAATGCCTCGTGTTCCACCGGTCACCACTGCCACGCGCGCCATGTCGTCCTCCCAAAATCAATTCTGAAATTATAGTAGCGAGTTAAGCTGGCGCTACGATGAACATCAAGAAAAAACGCCCGGCGCGTCGCGCCGGGCGTTTTGATTTGATCGACGATACAGCGTCAATCCGTGTGCAGTGCAATCGCGCCGATGTTTTCAGCGCGCGTGCCGCAGTTTTAGTCGCGTGCCACACACATCGCGATGCCCATGCCCCCGCCGATACACAGCGTGGCAAGGCCCTTCTTCGAATCACGCTTCTGCATCTCGTGCAGCAGCGTCACGAGTACGCGGGCGCCCGACGCGCCGACCGGATGGCCGATGGCGATCGCACCGCCATTGACGTTGACCTTCGAGGTATCCCAGCCGAGATCCTTGTTCACGGCACACGCCTGCGCTGCAAAAGCCTCATTGGCTTCGATCAGGTCGAGATCGTTGATCGACCAGCCAGCTTTTTTCAGCGCCGCGCGCGACGCCGGGATCGGGCCGGTGCCCATGATCTTGGGATCGACGCCAGCCTGCCCCCACGACACGATACGCGCGAGCGGAGTGAGACCTTCCTTGGCCGCCTGCTTGGCGGTCATCAGCACCACGGCGGCGGCGCCGTCGTTGATACCCGAGGCCGAACCGGCGGTAACGGTGCCTTCCTTGTCGAAAGCAGGCTTCAGCTTGGCCATGGCTTCCAATGAAGCGCCGTGACGCGGATACTCGTCGGTGTCGACGACGGTGTCGCCCTTCCGCCCCTTGATCGTCACCGGAACGATCTCATCCTTGAACTTGCCAGCTTTCTGGGCGGCTTCCGCCTTCTGTTGCGACGCAACGGCGAACTCGTCCTGCTGCTGGCGGGTGATCTGGAACTGCTTCGCCACGTTCTCGGCGGTGTTACCCATGTGATAGCCGTTGAAGGCATCCCACAGACCGTCCTTGATCATGGTGTCGACCAGTTCCGTCGAGCCCATCTTCACGCCACCGCGCAGATACTGCGCATGCGGGGCCATGCTCATGGACTCCTGGCCACCGGCGACGACGATGTCGCTATCGCCATTCATCAGCGCCTGATAGCCGAGCGCGACGGTACGCAGGCCCGAGCCGCACAGCATGTTGACGCCCCAGGCCGAGGTCTCGACCGGAAGACCGGCCGCGATCGCTGCTTGTCGCGCCGGGTTCTGGCCCTGCGCCGCAGTGAGAATCTGGCCCATGATCACTTCGGAGACGCGGGCAGGATCGAGCTTGGCGCGCTCGAGCGCGGCCTTGATGGCGACAGCGCCGAGATCATGCGCCGGCGTGGTTGCGAAAGCACCGTTGAAGCTTCCGACCGGTGTGCGGGCGGCGCTGACGATGACGACATCGTCTGACATGGACATCTCCTGTTTTTGTTTTGAAGTGGGCTTGTTCGACTTTCATCGCGCCGAAACGGCTGACGCCGCCTGGCACGTATCCTCTTAAACCTCGCATCGATGTGTCAATTGGACCTGCGGCCATTTCCGACCGCAGCGCACCAAAATTGGCACCAATGTCGCATTGCATAGCACAATCATGCCGTCATTTTAACCGTGACGCACAAAACGGTAGCCGAGCCACTTTGAAAGTGCTTACTTTATTGCATTGCGTTGTTCGACCACCCCATCGATTGGCCTTTTTGGCGCATTGCCGAAAGGTTTCCCGTCACCGGTAGGTAAGTGAGCCATGGCGAAAACAGATCAACCGACCACCATCAAGAAATATGCGAACCGCCGGCTCTATAATACCGGAACGAGTACATATGTGACGCTGGAAGACCTCGCCGCGATGGTGAAGGATGGCGAGGATTTCCTCGTCTACGACGCCAAGACCGGTGACGACATCACCCGGCAGGTGCTCGCACAGATCATCTTTGAACAGGAGAACAAGGCCGGCCAGAACCTGCTGCCGACCACGTTCCTGCGCCAACTGATCCGCTTCTACGGTGACAGCATGCAGATGGTGGTACCGAAATATCTCGAACAGTCGATTGATTCGCTCACGCGCGAGCAGGAGAAATTCCGCAAGCAGATGACGAGCACCTTCGGCATGACACCTTTCGCGCCGCTGGAAGAAACGGTTCGCCGCAACATGGAGCTGTTCCAGCAGACTTTCTCAATGTTCAAACCGTTCGTGCCGCCGCGTCCCGGCGCCGCAGAGCCGGACAAGGCCCCTGAGCCGACTTCGAGTGGAAGCGACAATATCGAAGACCTGCGCCGCCAGATGAAGGACATGCAGGACCGCCTCGAACGCATGTCGCACGAGCCGAAGAGCGAGTAAGATTCTCAGCCCCTCATGGTGAAGAGGCGCGACTTGTCCGCCGTAGCTCGAAGAGCGAAGGCGGAAGCGCCGTCTCGAACCATGAGATGGCCTGGCTCTCGTCTCGCCGCCATCCTTCGAGGCGCGGCTCCGCATCTCCTCAGGATGAGGGTCTGAGATTTTCTCGGAAATCGGAATGCAGCGCCGACCGTGGCACACTACGGTCGGCGTTTTCATGTGATGAGCGCCCCCCATGGCAAAGCCCGCGACACCACTTCATCTCGACCGACTGGACACGCCGATTGGCACGGCATTGCTGGTGACGAGTGCCGATGGCACGCTGTGCGCACTTGACTGGACAGATTACGAAGAACGCCTAAACACCTCGCTGCGCCGCTATCTCGATGCAGCACTTCTCGTCGATGCACCAGCTCCCAAATCGATTCGTCGGGCGTTAACACGCTATTTCGGCGGCGAGCTCAATCAGCTCGACGCGATCCCTTGCCACATCCCGGGTACGCCATTTCAGAGCAATGTGTGGACTGCACTGCGCAAGATCCCCGCCGGCACGACGCTCAGCTATGGCGCCCTCGCCGCACAGCTGGGCTCACCCACAGCGATGCGCGCCGTTGGTCATGCCAATGGGTCGAATCCCCTCAGCGTGGTTGTCCCCTGTCATCGCCTGATCGGCGCCAATGGCGCATTGACCGGCTATGGCGGCGGGATCGAACGCAAGCGTTGGCTGCTGCGGCATGAGGGCGTGGAGGTCGCCTAACACTCAGTCCCTCCCGCCTGAACGCAGTTGCGTTCAGGCTGAGGTGAGGAGGCCTAGCGGCGCAATTGCGCCGCTGACAGCGCCATCTCGAACCATGAAATCGCGAAGCTCCGGCGCTTGGCGCCATCCTTCGAGATGCCGCTACGCGGCTCCTCAGGATGAGGGTGGAGTTACGCCGCCGGTTTCTCCGCGACCTCGTTATTCGCCAGCAGATGGATCAGCGCCCGCTTGATGGCAGCCTGGCGCGTCGGTGCCGTGATCTGCGCACCGAGCAGGTCGGTGACATAGAACACGTCACGCGCGCGCTCGCCGAAGGTGGCCACATGCGCTGAGGCGATGTTGAGATTCAGTTTCGAGATCGCCGTGGTGAGCTGATACAGCAGGCCCGGACGGTCGAGGCCGGAGACCTCGATCACCGTATAGCGATCCGACCACTGATTGTTGACGATCACTTCCGGCTCGACAGTAAAAGCCTTCAGCTTCGCCTTATTGGAGGAGCTCGACGACGCGCGTTTCGCTACCGTCTCCGGCAAACGTAACTTGCCCTCGAGCACATCCTCGATCATGTCGCCAATCCGTGTCGCGCGGCGGCCTTCGTCGTCGTCCCGGTCATACTCGCGCGAGATCGCAATCGTGTCGAGCGCACGCCCGTCGGTGGTCGTATAGATTTGCGCATCGACGATATTCGCTCCGGCTGCAGCACAGGCGCCGGCGATGATCGACAGCAGCCAGGGGTGGTCGACGGCAAGGATCGTAAGTTCGGTGACCCCGCGCGCCTCGTCGAAGCCGACATTGATCGCCAGCTTGTGGCCGGCCTGTTCGCTCGCCTGCAGAAAACGCGCGTGACGTATCTTGCGCTCCAGATCGACCTTAAGCCAGTAAGCCGGATAGTGCCGCGCGATATAGGCATTGAGCTGCTGCTCCGGCCATTCGGTGAAGGCACGACGGAATTCGGCCTGCGCTGCGGCAATACGCTGGGCGCGATTCACTTCGGAGAAGCCGCCGGTGAGCACCGGTTCGGTCTCGTAATACAACGTGCGCAAGAGCTGCGCCTTCCAGCCGTTCCATACACCCGGCCCGACGCCGCGAATATCGGCGGTGGTCAGGATCGTCAGCAGCTTCATCTGCTCGACAGATTGCACCACGGCGGCGAAATTCTCGATGGTCTTGGCGTCCGATAGGTCGCGCGACTGCGCCACCGTGGACATTGTGAGATGTTCCTCGATCAGCCACGCCACCAGATCCGTATCGGCAGCGTTGAAACCGAGCCGAGGACACAGCCGCCGCGCCACTTTGGCGCCCGCAATGGAGTGATCCTCCGGCCGCCCCTTGGCGATGTCATGCAGCAGCACGGTGATGTAGATCACCGCGCGATGTTCGGGCCGGATTTTGCGCATCAGATCGCTGGCGAGCACAAACTCCTCGTTACCGCCACGCTCGATCTCCTGAAGGATGCCGATGCAGCGGATCAGATGCTCATCGACCGTATAGTGATGATACATGTTGAACTGCATCATCGAGACAATGCGGCCGAACGCACGGATGAAGTGGCCGAGCACGCCGGTCTCGTTCATCCGCCGCAGCACCGTCTCGGCATTGTCCGAGGTCAGGATCTCCATGAAGATCTTGTTAGCCTCGGGGTCTTCCCGCATCTCGCGAGTGATCAACCGCAACGAGCGTGTCGCGGTGCGCATCGCATCGGGATGGAACGCCAGATTGTTCTTCTGCGCCAGACGAAAGAACCGCATCAGATTGACCGGATCTTCCTTGAAGACATCGGGTGCGGCCAGATTGATGCGGTTGTTGTCGACGATGAAGACGTCGCTGCCGGGAACACGACGGCGTTTGTTGTCGGGCCGCAGCTTGGCCATCATCCGCGTCAGCGCCGGCGCCGGCTTGGCCTGCTGGTCTTCCAGCTTGGCGCACAGGATCGCGGTGAGGTCACCGACCTCCTTCGCAATCAGGAAGTAGTGCTTCATGAAGCGCTCGACGTCCTGCATGCCGGGATGCGAGGTATAGCCGAGGCGCACAGCGATCTCGCGCTGCAAATCGAACGACAGCCGCTCTTCCGGCCGCTTGGTCAGGAAGTGGATGTTGCAGCGGACCGACCACAGGAAATCCTCGCATCGCCTGAAGGTGCGATATTCCTGCGCATCGAACACGCCGCGCGCCACCAGCTCCTTGCTGTCGCGCACGCGGTAGACATATTTCGCGATCCAGAACACCGTATGCAGGTCGCGTAGGCCGCCCTTGCCGTCCTTGACGTTCGGCTCGACCAGATAGCGCGACTGGCCGCCGCGGCGATGCCGTTCCTCGCGCTCGGCGAGCTTCGCTGCAACGAATTCGGCCGCGGTGCCCTGCACCACCTCTTCATCGAAACGCTTGACCAGTTCTTCGTAGAGCTCTTTGTCTCCGGCGAGGAAGCGCGTCTCCAGGATCGCCGTACGGATGGTCATGTCGCCGCGCGCCTGGCGGATCGATTCATCCACCGAGCGGGTGGCGTGGCCGACCTTGAGCCCCATGTCCCACAGACAATAGAGAATGACCTCGGCGACCTGCTCGCCCCAGGCGGTCTGCTTGTAGGGAAGGATGAACAGGAGATCGATATCGGACTCCGGTGCCATCAAGCCGCGGCCGTAGCCACCGGTGGAAACCACCGACATGCGCTCTCCGCTCGATGGCAACGGAGAGTAATAGAGATGCTTGGTCGCTGCGTTGAACAACAGGCGGATGATATCGTCCTGCACGTCGCAGAGCCGCTCAGCGCAGCGCCTGCCGTGACGGTCCTTCAGCAACGCCGCCTCGGCCGCTTCACGCGCGGTCATCAGTTCGGCCTTGAGCAGCCTGGCGAGCGCAGCGCGAAACAGATCACTCTTGCCGCGGTGCTCCGCAGCAAGCGCATCGATCTCGGCGGCAATCCGCGCGGTATCGAATTCGATGTCGGGAGCCGTCCCGATCTTCAGCACAGCACTGTCCATAGGCATCCCGGATATCGGACGGCGCAAGCGCTGTCACGGTGATTGTGACCCAACAGTTAGTTCATGCTGCCGTTTGCGCAATCGAAGAAACGACATCCTCAAAGCGAGCGCCTTGGCGCGCGATATCTTCTCGTTGACGAAACCGCATAAGCAATTGAAATTAAACAGAGTTTTTGCGTCGCAACGCGATGGTGTCCAGCCGCTTCCGGCGCGTTGGACGAAGCTTGTCGGCGCGCAAGAACGCATGTCATTTCATGGGGAGATTCGAATGTTCAGCCTATCACGGCGCGCGGCCGCCGGTCTGATTGCCGGCGCAGCGTTGCTGCCTGCCACCGCCTTCGCCGCCGACCCGCTCAAGGAGATCCGGCTCGACTGGGCGACCTATAATCCGGTCTCGATCATCCTCAAGCAGAACGGCCTCCTAGAAAAGGAATTCGCCAAGGACGGCATCAAGATCACCTGGGTGCAGTCGGCCGGCTCCAACAAGGCGCTCGAATTCCTCAATGCCGGCTCGATCGATTTTGGCTCGACCGCCGGATCCGCCGCACTGGTCGCCAAAATCAACGGCAACCCGATCAAGTCTGTCTATGTCTATTCGCGGCCGGAGTGGACCGCGCTGGTGACGACAAAGGACTCCAAGATCGCCTCCGTCGCCGATCTCAAGGGCAAGCGCGTCGCAGTGACCCGTGGCACCGACCCGCACATCTTCCTGGTCCGCGCACTGCTCGATGCCAAACTCACCGACAAGGACATCACCCCGGTGCTGCTGCAGCACGCCGATGGCAAGGCTGCGTTGATCCGCGGCGATGTCGATGCCTGGGCCGGGCTCGATCCGATGATGGCGCAGGCCGAAGTCGAGGACGGCGCAAAGCTGTTCTTCCGCAAACCCGAGGCCAATACCTGGGGTATCCTGAATGTTCGCGAACAGTTTTTGAAAGACTATCCGGATGCCGCCCGCCGCGTGCTCGCGGTCTATGAAGACGCGCGAAAGTATTCGCTGGAGAATTATCCGGAGCTGAAGAAGGCCTTTATCGGCGTCACCAAGCTGCCCGAGGCCGTGGTCGACAAGCAGCTCAAGGAGCGCACCGAGCTCACCCATAGCCGCATCGGCGCACCGCAGCGCGAATCGATCCTCGCGGCGGGCCTCGCTCTGCAGCAGGCGGGCGTGATCGACGCGAAAGTCGACGTGAAGGCAACGGTGAACGCCCTGATCGACGACCAGATCCCGCTGCCGAAGAGCTGATGAGCATCGCCCTCGATACGCCAGCGCCGGTGGCAGAAGCCCCGGCACTGCAGGCGACGACCGGACGCTGGCAGCGCTTCGCGCGGCCGGCGCTCGGCATTGTATTGCCCTTCACCCTCGCGCTCGCATGGGAGGCCGCGGTCCGGGCTGGCTGGTCGAACGGCCGGCTGGTGCCACCGCCGTCGCGTGTCATCGCCACCATCGCCGAACTCGCGCAAAGCGGCGAACTCTGGAAACACATCACTACCACACTCATTCGCGTTGCAGCCGGTTTCGGCTTCGGCGTTGTCGCGGGCACACTGCTCGGCGCCATTTCAGGCTATTGGGGCATCGCACGCCGGCTGCTCGATCCCACCGTGCAGGCCCTGCGCGCCATTCCTTCGATCGCCTGGGTGCCACTGTTCATCCTGTGGCTCGGCATCTTCGAGACATCCAAAGTCGCGCTGATCGCAGTCGGCGTGTTCTTCCCTGTCTATCTCGGCGTGATGGGCGCCATTCTCTCGGTCGATCGCAAGATCGTCGAGGTTGGCCGCACCTTCCGCCTGTCTGGCCCGGCCATGATCCGCCGTATCTTGCTGCCTGCCGTGCTGCCGGCCTATGTGGTGGCGCTGCGCGTCGGCCTTGGTCTCGGCTGGATGTTTGTGGTCGCCGCGGAATTCATGGGCGCTTCCGAAGGACTTGGCTATCTCTTGATCGACGGCCAGCAGCTCGGCAAGCCCGCACAGATCCTCGCCGCCATCACCATCTTCGCCCTGCTCGGCAAGACCACCGACTGGCTGATCGAACGCCTCACCGCGCCGCTGCTGCGCTGGCAGGATGCGTTCCGGCCGGGCGGAGACACCTGATGCTCACCCTCGACAAGGTCGACAAGACCTATCCCAATGGCGTCCATGCCCTGGAGCGCTTCAGCGCCCGCATCCAGCAGGGCGAGATCATCGCCATCATCGGTGGCTCCGGCTGCGGCAAGTCCACGCTGCTGCGCGCCATTGCCGGCCTCGATCGGGCCTCGTCCGGCACGATCCGCATCGACGATATCGACATCACCGCGCCGCATGAGAAGATCGGCATCATCTTCCAGGAACCGCGGCTGCTGCCCTGGCTCAATGTCGCTGACAATATCGGCTTCGGCCTCGCCGATCTTCCCGCCACCACACGGCGGGAACGGGTTGAACAGGCGTTGTCACGTGTCGGCTTGCCCGATAAGGCCAAGGCCTGGCCACGCGAACTCTCCGGCGGGCAAGCGCAACGCGTCGCTATCGCCCGCTCGCTGGTGCCGCAGCCCGAAGTGCTGCTACTCGACGAGCCGTTTTCTGCCCTCGACGCCTTCACGCGCCGCGACCTTCAGGACCACCTGCTGGACCTGTGGGCTGACACGCGGCCGACGCTGATCCTCGTCACCCATGACGTGGACGAAGCCGTCGTGCTGGCCGATCGCGTGCTGGTGATGCGACCGCGACCGGGCCGTCTGTTCGCCGAGATCGATGTCAGCCTCGCCCGCCCGCGTGACCGCGCATCTCCGCTGTTCGATGCGGTGAAGAAACGCGTGCTCACCGCGCTCGATCGTTCGCTCGATCGCGACGTGCCGGATCACGCACCTGCCGAGGCTGTCGGCGCCTGGTGGTGACATCGCGCCGACACGCGACTACAAGCTGCAACTAACAAAACTCAGGGAGAGCCATCATGGACGCCGCCACGCTTCGCGCCACCCAGGCACCGATCAAGGAACGCTACAAGACCGATCCCAAAGCGGCTTTCATCACGCTGAAGGCCAAGGGCTCGATCGACAATGACGGCATCGCCTGCAAGGTCGAGACCGGTCGGCAGATCGCGGCCGCCGGCCTGCATCCGGCAACGGGCGGCTCCGGCCTTGAACTCTGTTCCGGCGACATGCTGCTGGAAGCGCTGGTCGCCTGCGCCGGTGTCACCCTGAAATCCGTCGCCACCGCCGTCGAGATCCCGCTGAAGTCCGGCAACGTTATCGCCGAAGGCGATCTCGATTTTCGCGGCACGCTCGGCGTCGACAAGGAAGCCCCGGTCGGCTTCGCCGAAATCCGCCTGCGTTTCGATGTCGAGACCGAAGCACCACAGGACAAGCTCGATCTCCTGCTCAAGCTCACCGAGCGCTATTGCGTCGTCTATCAGACCATCAAGAATGGCCCGAAGGTTTCAGTGACGCTCAATCGGGTCTGACAACCCTGTTCCGTCATGGCCGGCCCCGTGGTCCGGCTCCGCCGGCACGAGCGCAAGGCTTGCCCGGCCATCCACGTCTGGTTACACGACATGATGTGGATGCCCGGCTGCCGGGCATGACAAGAAGAACAACAAATGTCCGCCGACGTCGCCTTCATAGCCGTTCTGATCTTGCGCATGGCGATCACCGCCGCCTTCGTGATCTCTGCCTCCATTATTACCGAACGCTCAGGTCCTGCGATCGGCGCGTTGGTGGCAACGCTGCCGATCTCGGCCGGCCCGTCCTATGTCTTTCTCGCCATGGATCACGACGCCGCCTTCATCGCGCAGGGCGCGCTGGCGAGCCTGCCGATCAACGCGGCGACCATGTTTCTCGGTCTCACCTATATTTTCCTCGCCCAGCGCAACAATGTCGTCATCAGCCTCGGTTGCGCGGTCATCGTCTGGTTCGCACTGGCCATGCTGATAAGGATGATCGACTGGACGCTTTTCGGTGGGATCGCGGTCAATGTCGCCACCTTCGCGATCTGTCTGCCGCTGATGGCGCGGTTTCGCCATGCCGGGATGCCGCTGATCACCCGCCGCTGGTATGACATCCCACTGCGCGCCGCCCTTGTCGCCACGCTGGTCGGCGCCGTCGTCACCCTCTCCGCCACCATCGGCCCGACCGGCAGCGGCATTCTCGCGCTCTATCCGATTGTCTTCACCAGCCTGATGCTGATCCTGCACCCGCGCATCGGCGGCCCGCCCACTGCCGCCGTGATCGCCAATGGCGGCTGGGGTCTGATGGGCTTTGGCATTGCTGTCGCTGCCATGCATCTGCTGGCGTTGCGTTACGGTTCGGCAATTGCCTTGAGCACAGCGCTGCTGATCTGCATGGCGTGGAATCTCGGCCTTTGGTCATGGGGCCGGAGAAAAGCGCGTTACGTCTGAGACCCTCATGGTGAGGAGCGCGTCTTCGCGCGTCTCGAACCATGAGTTGTTTTGCGCAGGAGCTTGCGGCCATGCTTCGAGACGCGGGTCAAAGATGACCGCTCCTCAGGATGAGGACTGTTATTGTTTCGGCAGTTTCGCCTTGAGGGCATAGAGCGCATCCAGCGCCTCGCGCGGCGACATCTCGTCGGGATGCAGCGCCTTCACGGCTTCCATCAGAAGATCGGCCTCGCTCGGCGGCCGCTCTTCTTCCGGCGCGCGCGAGGTGATGGCGAAGAGCGGCAGGTCGTCGACCAGCACCTTGGCGCCCTGGCCGCGATCCTGCGCCTCGAGTTTTGCCAGCACTGCTTTCGCGCGTGAGATCACCGCCGGTGGCAGACCGGCGAGTTTCGCCACCTGAATGCCATAGGAGCGGTCGGCCGAGCCCGGCAGCACCTCGTGCAGGAACACGACGTCGCCGTGCCATTCCTTCACCCGCACCGTGGCATTGAACAGCCGCGGCAGCTTGGTCGCAAGCTGCGTGAGCTCGTGATAATGGGTCGCAAACAGCGCGCGGCACTTATTGCTCTCATGCAGATGCTCGATCGCCGCCCAGGCGATCGACAGGCCGTCGAACGTCGCCGTACCGCGGCCGATCTCGTCGAGGATCACCAGCGCGCGCTCGGTGGCCTGATTGAGGATGACGGCGGTCTCCACCATCTCGACCATGAAGGTCGAACGCCCGCGGGCAAGATCGTCGGCTGCGCCGACGCGCGAGAACAGGCGATCGACGATGCCGATCCGCGCTCGCGATGCCGGCACGAAACTGCCGATCTGCGCCAGCAGTGCAATCAGCGCGTTCTGGCGCAGAAAGGTCGATTTACCGGCCATGTTCGGACCAGTGATCAGCCAGATCTGCCCGGACTTCTGACCCGGCCCCGGCGACAGATCGCTGGCATTGGCGATAAAAGGCTGGCCATCGCGGCGCAACGCTTGCTCGACCACTGGATGGCGCCCGCCCTCGATGGCGAAGAGCAGGGAGTCGTCCACTTCGGGGCGGACATAATTGTCATCGACCGCGAGCTTCGCCAGCGCCGTCGCCACATCGAGCTGCGCGAAAGCATGCGACGCCGCATAGAGGTCATCGGAATCCTCCGCAACCATGCCCGCCAGTCGCTCGAAGATTTCCAGCTCCAGCCCGAGCGCGCGGTCGCCGGCATTGGCGATCTTGGCTTCGATCTCGCCGAGCTCCGACGTCGTGAAGCGCACTTGTCCGGCCAGCGTCTGGCGATGGATGAAGGTCGCATTCAGCGGCGGCGCCATCAGCTTGTCGCCATGCTGCGCAGTGACCTCGACGAAATAGCCGAGCACATTGTTGTGCCGGATCTTCAGTGCCTTGACGCCGGTGTCATCGGCATAGCGGGCCTGCATCGATGCCACAACCAGCCGCGAAGCATCACGCAGATTGCGCGTCTCGTCGAGCACGGGCTCGAAACCCTCGCGGACGAAGCCGCCGTCACGCTTCATCAATGGCAGGTCGTCATCGAGCGCGCGGGCAAAGGTCGCAGCCAGTTCACGCGACGGGCGGCGCAGGCCAGTCACCGCCGCGGCGATCTCTGCCGGCGGATTCTCGACGGCACTCAGCCGATCCAGCACCTGATCCGCCGCGAATACGCCATCGCGGATACAAGCCAGATCGCGCGGCCCGCCGCGGCCGACCAACAGCCGCGCCAGCGCGCGCGACATGTCCGGCGCGATCTTCAATGCCGAACGCAGATCGTCGCGCAGACCGCTATCAGCGACGAAAGTCGCGACGGCATCATGGCGGCGCGCAATACCGGCAACATCGGTCAGCGGCGCGGCAAGCCGCTGCGCCAGCAGGCGGGAGCCGGCCGCCGTCACGGTGCAATCGATCGCATCCAGCAGCGAGCCCTTGCGCTCGCCGCCGAGCGTGCGCGTCAGTTCGAGATTGGCGCGGGTGGCCGGATCGATCGCCATCGTCGTACCGACCACTTCCCGCGTCGGCGGCGACAGCGGGATGCGCTTGCCGATCTGGGTGCGCTCCACATAAGTAACGCAAGCCGCGGCCGCCGTGGCCTCCAGCCGCGACATCGCGCTGAGGCCATCCATGGTGGCGACGGCGAAATAGTCGCACAGGCGGCGTTCGGCAGTGGCGCCGTCGAACACGTCGCGGGTCAGCGGCGTGACGGCCGGGAGTTCGCGCAGGAGCTGGCTAAGATCGGGATCGCTGTAGAGCGCATCCGTGACGATCACTTCATTGGGATTGATACGCGCAAGCGTCGCACCGAGTTCGCCGGTCGCACATTCGGTGACGATGAACTCCGCCGTGGAAATATCGATCCAGGCGAGGCCGATGCGATCTCCTCCGCTCGATCCCTTCGCCCGCGCGATCGCCATCAGATAATTGTTGGCGCGCGCATCCAGCAGGTTCTCTTCGGTCAGCGTGCCCGGCGTCACCACGCGAACGACGTCACGGCGCACCACGCTCTTGCTGCCGCGCTTCTTCGCCTCGGCCGGATCCTCCATCTGCTCGCACACGGCGACGCGGATGCCGAGCCCAATCAGCCGGTGTAGATACTCGTCGGCGCGCACCACCGGCACGCCGCACATGGGGATATCCATGCCCTGATGCTTGCCGCGCTTGGTCAGCACGATGCCGAGGGAACGCGAGGCCAGTTCGGCGTCCTCGAAGAAGATCTCATAGAAATCGCCCATCCGATAGAACAGCAAGAGACCCGGATTGGCGGCCTTGATCTCGAGATATTGCTGCATCATCGGCGACACCTTGGTGTCGTCCGTGGCGGGCGCGGGCGGTTCCGGGGCGGCAATGGTCTGCTGGATCGTCATGGCGGCGGACGCTACCAATTTCGCCCGGCTGATCCCATCCGCAGCGGCGTGAAAGCCGACGTTTTCCCCACCGCAGCGCCCGGTTGACAAGTCAACCGTAGACCCCTATTCGACAATCCGGGTGTGCATTCCAAGCCGGCAGCCATGATTTGACCGGGTCGGCGGGCCTACATAAGAAACACCGCGAAAATCCGGCAAACGCGCGGATGCAGCCCAGGAGGAAGACTTATGAGCGATGTGTTTATCTGCGACGCCGTGCGCACCCCGATCGGCCGTTTTGGCGGCTCGCTCGCGAAAGTCCGCGCCGACGACCTCGCTGCCGCTCCGATCAAGGCGCTGAAAGAGCGCAATCCGAACGTCAAATGGGACGAGATCGACGAGGTTTTCTTCGGCTGCGCCAACCAGGCCGGTGAAGACAACCGCAACGTTGCCCGCATGGCCGCGCTGCTCGCCGGCCTGCCGGAAACCGTTCCCGGCCAGACCCTCAACCGCCTTTGCGCGTCCGGCCTCGACGCCGTCGGTGCCGGCGCCCGCGCCATCCGCGCCGGCGAGATCGATTTCGCCATTGCCGGCGGCGTCGAATCTATGACTCGCGCGCCGTTCGTGCAGGGCAAGGCGCAGGAAGCCTTCTCCCGCCAGTCGGAAATTTTCGACACCACCATCGGCTGGCGCTTCATCAACCCGCTGATGAAGGCGCAGTATGGCGTCGATGCGATGCCGGAGACCGGCGAGAATGTCGCACAGGATTTCCAGATCTCGCGCGCCGACCAGGACGCCTTCGCCATCAACTCGCAGCAGCGCGCCGGCAAGGCGATCGCTACCGGCTACTTCGCCGAAGAAATCATCGCGGTGCAGGCGCCGGGCGGCAAGGCCGGTCCGATCACCGTGGACAAGGACGAGCATCCGCGCCCGGAAACCACGCTGGAAGGTCTGTCCAAGCTGAAGCCGATCGTGCGCAAGGACGGCACCGTCACCGCCGGCAATGCTTCGGGTGTTAATGACGGAGCCGCCGCGATGATCCTCGCCTCCGCCAAGGCCGTCGCGAAATATGGCCTCACCCCGCGTGCCCGCATTCTCGGCCTCGCTTCGGCGGGCGTCGCCCCGCGCATCATGGGCATCGGCCCGGTGCCGGCGACGCAGAAGCTGATGGAGCGCCTCGGTCTCAAGATCAGCGACTTCGATCTCATCGAGCTCAACGAAGCTTTTGCCTCGCAGGGCATCGCGGTGCTGCGCCAGCTCGGCGTCAAGGAAGATGCTGATTTCGTGAACCCGCATGGCGGCGCCATCGCGCTCGGCCATCCGCTCGGCATGAGCGGCGCCCGCCTCGCGCTGACCGCTGTGCACGGCATGGAGAAACGCGGTGGCAAGCTCGCGCTCGCCACCATGTGCGTCGGCGTCGGCCAGGGCGTCGCCATGGCGATCGAGAAGCTGAACTGAGACCTCATCCTGAGGAGCGGCCTTAGGCCGCGTCTCGAAGGATGAGTACCACATGCCCTCATGGTTCGAGACGCGCGAAGACGCGCTCCTCACCATGAGGGGACTTGTCCTTGGAGGAGACAAATGACGCTGATCTATCCCGTCGAGAGCAATGCGGCGCACGCGCCGCGCCTCTCACCCGGCTACAAGAGCACCATCAAGCGCGCGCCGCAGAAGCAGCGCATCCTGATGCCGCACACGATGTCGGAGCTGACCGGTCCGGTTTACGGTCATGAAACCGTGCGCCCCGGCGACCATGACCTCACCACCATGCATGCCGGCGAGCCGCTCGGCGAGCGCATCATCGTACATGGGACCGTGATGGATGAAGATGGCCGCGGCGTACCGAACACGCTGGTGGAACTCTGGCAGGCCAATGCCTGCGGGCGTTATGTCCATGTCTGGGACCAGCATCCCGCCCCGCTCGATCCGAATTTCACCGGCGCCGGCCGCGCCGTGACCGATGCGCAAGGCAATTACAAATTCATCACCATCAAGCCAGGCGCTTATCCGTGGGGCAATCACCACAATGCGTGGCGCCCGGCGCATATCCACTTCTCGGTGTTCGGGCATTCCTTCATCTCGCGCCTGGTGACGCAGATGTATTTCCCGAACGATCCGCTGTTCCCGTTCGATCCGATCTTCAATTCGGTGACGGACGAAAAGGCACGCCTGCGCATGGTGTCGGAGTTCGATCTCGACACCACCGAGCCCGGCTGGGCGCTGGCCTATCGCTTCAACATCGTCTTGCGTGGCCGCAACGCGACCCCGACGGAGAATCACTGATGCCTGGAATTACCCCGTCGCAGACCGTTGGCCCGTTCTACGCCTATGGCCTGACGCCAAACGGCAAATACGCCTGGAACGACGCCTTCACCAACAATCTGCTCACCCCCGACGTCACCGGGGACAAAATCCGCATCGAAGGCGTAATCTATGACGGCGACGGCAAGGTAGTGCCCGATGCCGTGCTGGAAATCTGGCAGGCCGACGCCCAGGGCCGCTTCGCCGATCCGCAAGACACACGAGGCCTGCCGAATTCGAGCTTCCGCGGTTTCGGCCGTTCCGGTACGACGGACGCCGGCGAGTATTCGTTCGACACCGTGAAGCCGGGCAGCGTACCGGGTATCGACGGCAAACCGCAGGCGCCGCATATCGTGATGGCCGTGTTCGGCCGCGGCATGACCATGCAGTCGATGACACGCATCTATTTCGACGACGAAGCGGCAACAGCGAACGATGCCGTCATGCAGCTGGTTCCTGCGGATCGACGAAGCACGCTGATCGCGAAGAAAACGGCTGCAGGCGTGTATCGGTTCGACATCCACCTGCAGGGGGATAACGAGACGGTGTTCTTCGACGTGTGATCTTGCTTCTCCCTCCCCGGAGCGAAGCGACTGGGGAGGGTGGATCGAAGCGAGCGTTCAGCGCGCTTCGAGATGCTTTCCCAAACCCATCCTGCTGTGGGGAGAGACCCCACCCGGCGCTACGCCCCCCAACGACGCGGCTGAGCAGCTTGGGGGAGGGAAATCATAGCCACCTGCTCGCTCATATCACTCCATCACCGCCGGATGCTCATCGCCGCCCGGCTTCGCAGCCTGCGCCCGGAGCTGCGCTTTCGACGATCCGATGATCAACGCCATCGGGATCGCCAGCAGCGTTACAAACATGATCAGCTGATAGTCCAGTCCGAAGGCGATGATCGACGCCTGCAACGTCACGATCGCATCCATCATCGCGCGGCCGCTCTCCGTCGCCATGTTGATGACGCCTGTCACATTCGGCATCTGCAACGCATTGTTGAACGGCGTCACATGCTCGACCAGCACCGCATGGGCCATTCGCGTGCCCGAAGTCAGGTTCGCGATCACGATGGAAATGCCCACCGAACTCGCGACGTTGCGCAGTAGCGTCAGCATCGCCGTGCCGTCCGTGCGCAGGTGGTTGGGCAATGTCAGAAACGCCACCGTCGAGAGCGGCACGAATACCAGCCCCAGCCCGAAGCCCTGTGCCACACTGACAATGATGAATTCCGGCACGCCGGTCTGATCGGTCCATTTGGCGGTGAAATACATCGACACCGTGAGCAGCGTCATGCCGGACATGATCAACGTCCGCGCCTCGATATACTTCATCATGCGACCGACCAGCATCATCGCGACAAAGGTACCGGAGCCGCGCGTGGCCAGCAACAGGCCGGCGGTGAGGATCGGATAGCCGATCACATTCTGCAGGAATGGCGACGACAGCGACATGGTGGAATAGAGCACGAGCCCCATCACGCACATGAAGATGCAGCCGCCGACGAAATTCTTGTCCTTGAAGATGGCGAACTGGATGAACGGCCTGGGAGTCGTGAAGGAATGCGCGAAGAAGTAATAGAAGCCGATCACGGCAACGATCGCCTCAACGATGATCTCGTTCGATTCCAGCCAGCCGAGCTGCTCGCCGCGGTCAAGGGCAAGCTGCATCGAGCCGATGCCGATGGCGAGCGCGAGGAAGCCGAACCAGTCGAACTTCATCTTCAGATTTAGCTCGGTCTCGTCCATGAAGACGATCAGGCCGGCCACCGTAACGATGCCGAAAGGCAGATTGACGAAGAACACCCAATGCCAGGAATAGGTTTCGGTGAGCCAGGCGCCGAGCGACGGCCCCATGATAGGACCGAGCATCACGCCCATGCCCCAGATCGACATCGCCTTGGCGCGCTCATGCAGCGCGTAGCTGTCGAGCATCACGGCCTGCGAGAGCGGCACCAGTGCCGCACCAAAAACGCCCTGCAGCAGACGAAAGCCGACCATCTGGGTGATGTCCTGCGCGAGGCCGCACAGAACCGAAGCGATGGTGAAGCCGGCCGAGCAGATGATGAACACCTTCTTGCGGCCGAACCGGTTGGCGATGAAGCCCACCGGCGCCGTCATGATGGCCGCGGCGACGATATAGGAGGTCAGCACCCAGTTGACCTGATCCTGCGATGCAGACAGCGAACCCTGCATATAGGGCAGCGCCACATTGGCGATCGTGGTATCGAGCGCCTGCATGATAGTCGCGGTCATGGCGCATACCGTCACCATGTTGCGGCGGAAGCCGGGGACCGCGCTCGAGTATGGCGCTGACGTCGTCATGGGGATCGGCCTCTGTCGGTCAGTCCTGAGCCGCCTTTGCCGATGACAGACCGAATAGACCTGCCAGCGTGCGACGATGCTCGGTGTCGATGGTCGTATAGGTGCTCATGCCAGCCTTGAGTTTCTTCACGGCAGGATCGTCATAGTCGAGATAGACGCGCACCGGCACGCGCTGCACGACCTTCACGAAATTGCCGGTGGCGTTCTGCGGCGGCAGGATCGCAAACTGCGCGCCGGTGCCGGGGCTGAGCGAGCCGACAGTTCCATGAAAAGCGTGGTTCGGAAAAGCATCGACCTCGATATCCACCTTCTGACCGACGGCCACATAGGTCAGATCCGATTCCTTCAGATTGGCGTCGACCCACGGACGTGCGTCATCGATCACCGTAAGGATCGGTGTCGAAGCCGCGACGAAGCGGCCGAGCTGGATGTTGTCGACTTGCGTCGCAACACCGTCGATCGGCGCCTTCAATACGGTGTGATCGAGATTGCGCTGCGCATCGCCGAGCGCCGCCTTGGCTTGTGCATAGGCAGGGAACTGCTCGAGGGGCAAATCGGGATTGCCGAGCAGCTTGTCTTTGGCATTGGCAAGTTGCTGCTGCAGCAATTCGAGCTGCGCCCGCGCCACCACATAGTTGGTCGTCGCCGTATCGAGATCGAGCTGCGAGCCGGAATTCGACTTCACCAACGTCGTCTTGCGCTCGACATCGCGCTGCTTGAGCTCCACGCCCTGGCGCGCGAGTTCAAGCATATCGTTATAGGAAGTGATGTTCGACTTCAGCGTCGCGAACGAGACCTTGGCATCGTCGAGCTTCGCCTTCGCCTGCTGCAGAGCAAGTTCGAACGGCACGGGATCGATCTCGAACAGCGTATCGCCGGCCTTCACATGCTGCCCTTCGCGCACAACCACGCGCGAGACCTTGCCGGCGATTTCCGGCGTGATCAGCACCTTCTGGGCGCCGACATAGGCATCGTCGGTGCCGACATAACGGCCGCCGGAGAGATAGAAGGTGAAACCGCCGATGAGAACGATGGCCGGCAGAACGACCAGCAACAGCGGACGCCGGTAGCGCGTCAAAAAGCCTTTCACGCCCTGGCGCGGCGCCGTTGCGGTGCCTCCTGGCTCGCCCTCGGACGGATCCTTGTCCGGAAATTTCAGTACGGGGTCAGCCGCTGACTTGTTCATAGACTCTTTCCTTGGTCTTGGCGGCCGCGGGATTCAGTGCAGCACGGATGTTGTCTTTGATGGTTTCGAGGCGATCGACGAGGCGGTGCATCTCGGCTTCGCTCAGCCCCGCGAACGCGACCTGCATCAGATCGCTGCGCAGTACGGCGAGCTTCGCCATCAGCGGGCGCGCAGCCTCGGTGAGATATAGCCGCTTGATGCGGCGGTCGGTGTCGTCATTGCGACGTTCGATCAGCCCGTTGTCGCACAGCTTGTCGATCAGCCGCGTCAGGCTGATCGGCGCCATCTCCATGGCGTCGGCGAGCTCGGTCTGTTTCTGTCCTTCATTACGCTCGACCTTGGCCAACACTGCCCACTGGGCGCGGGTCATGCCCAAATGGCGCGCTTCCTTGTCGGCAAGCTGCCGCAGCATGCGCTGGGTTTCGAACAGGGCGGACAGGAAATCTGTGCCCGTATCGGGCTGGCAAGACATCGATATGCTCCCTAAGCTGGCATAAAATAAGCTAGCTTATATTTTCGGCCACCCTGTGCGAAAGTGTCGCAGGCATGCGCTGAACGCATGGATTTGAACGTCTTCTTGGGGAGCTTCGCGTGGCTGCCATGGGCGAACCGCGGCAAAGCGACTACATTGCAGCGATGAACGCGCCAAGGCCGACATTCCCCGCTCCGGACCATGATCACGACCGCTGCACCGCGGACGCACTTCGTCATGCGGAGCAGGTTTGTGCCAGACGATCCCAGAAGCTCACCCCCATCCGTCGCCAGGTGTTCGAGGCGCTGCTGGCCAGCCACCGGCCGCTCGGCGCCTATGAGATCATCGAGGAACTGGCCAAGACCGTCGCCCGGCCGGCACCGATCACGATCTATCGCGCGCTCGATTTCCTGATGGCCAACGACCTCGTGCATCGCATCGAGAGCCGCAATGCCTTCCTCGCCTGCGTGCACGATCACGGCACAACATCGATGGTCGCCTTCCTGATCTGCGACAAATGCGGGTCGGTCGGTGAAGTGCCTGCGATACAAGTCGCGCAAAGCCTCAATGACGCCGCGCGCTTGACAGGCTTCACCCCGAAACTGTCTGTTGTCGAAATCACAGGCACCTGCGCTCACTGCCAGCACTGAGCGTCACATAACAACACGGCGACAAGCCGGCCCGAGGTTCAATGTCCGCAGAGCCAAGTCCCATCCCGCCCGGCGGTCGCCCGCTGACCGTCGGTGCCATTGCTCTGGTGCTGATGCTCTGCCTTACCTGGGGCTTCAACCAGATCGCCATCAAACTGGTGCTGCGCGAGATCCCGCCCTACACACAGGCCGCGCTCCGCTCCGCCGGCGCACTACTGGTGATCTTCGCCATCGCCAGGTTTCGCGGCGTGAAACTGTTCGAGCGCGACGGCACGCTGGGTGCTGGCCTGTTTGTCGGCGCAATCTTCGGCTTCGAATTCCTGCTGATCTATCACGGCCTCGAGCTCACATCGGCGAGCCGCGCCGTCGTCTTCCTTTATACGATGCCGTTCTTCGTTGCCTTCGGCGCCTATCAGCTCCTCGGCGAACGACTTGGCACCATGCAATGGACGGGACTGGCGGTCAGCTTTGCCGGCGTCGCCGTCGCCATCGGCGTCCCGCAGCCGAATGTCACCGCAAGCGTCCTGCTCGGCGATCTCCTGATGATCGCCGGCGCGGCCATGTGGGCGGCCACCACGCTGATCGTGAAACGCACCAGGCTTATTGGGGTCCCGCCCGAGAAGGCATTGGGATACCAGGTCGGCCTGTCAGTCCCGATCCTCGGTATCGGCGCGCTGGTCGCGGGCGAACGAATCCCCGCGGTTCCCGGCGCCCTGACCATCTCGCTGCTGGCATTTCAGGCCTTCTGGGTGGTCGGACTCACCTTTTTGCTCTGGTTCAGTCTGATCAGGACATACTCTGCCAGCAAATTGGCGGCTTTCACCTTCATCACCCCTTTATTCGGCGTCGTGGGGGGCTATTTGATTCTGGACGATCATCTCACACCTGCCTTCGGCTTGGCTGCGTTATTGGTCATCGCCGGGCTCATTCTCGTTAACCGCCCGGCCAAGGCTGCAGCCACTAACGCATTGCTGAATGTCACTAAAACCTGATATTCGAGACCCCATGAACAAGCTTGAAATTCCGCAGGATGTCGCTGGCCCGGCGCCGCGACACCACACCACCCAGGTCATGGTCGGCAATGTCGCCGTCGGCGGCGGCGCCCCGATTGTCGTGCAGTCGATGACCAACACCGACACCGCCGACATCCAGGGCACCGTCGAGCAGGTCGCAGCGCTGTCGCGCGCCGGCTCGGAAATGGTCCGCATCACCGTCGATCGCGACGAAGCCGCTGCCGCCGTTCCGCACATCCGCGAACAGCTCGACAAGCGCGGCATCACTACCCCCCTCGTCGGCGACTTCCACTATATCGGCCACAAGCTGCTCGCCGAACATCCGGCCTGTGCCGCTGCGCTCGACAAGTATCGCATCAATCCCGGCAATGTCGGTTTCAAGAGCAAGCGCGACAGCCAGTTCGCCGACATCATCGAGATCGCGAACAAGAACAACAAGGCCGTCCGCATCGGCGCCAATTGGGGCTCGCTCGATCAGGAACTGCTCACCAAGCTGATGGACGAGAACGCGCTTTCGGCCAATCCGAAAGACGTGCGCGCGGTGACGCGCGAGGCCATGGTGCAATCGGCGCTGCTGTCAGCGGCCCGCGCACAAGAACTCGGCATGCCGAAGAACAAGATGATCCTCTCCGCAAAAGTCTCGGCGGTGCAGGACCTCATCGCGGTTTATCAGACACTGGCCTCGCGCTCCGACTATGCGATCCATTTGGGTCTGACCGAAGCCGGTATGGGCTCGAAAGGCATCGTCGCCTCCTCGGCCGCGCTCGGCATCCTGCTGCAGCAGGGCATCGGCGACACCATCCGCATCTCGCTCACTCCCGAGCCCGGCGGCGATCGAACGCTGGAAGTGCAGGTCGCGCAGGAACTGCTGCAGACCATGGGCTTCCGCACATTTGTGCCGCTGGTCGCTGCGTGCCCCGGTTGCGGCCGTACCACCTCGACCACGTTCCAGGAACTGGCGCGCTCGATCCAGGATTTCATCCGCGACGAGATGCCGGTCTGGAAGACCCGGTATCCGGGCGTCGAGAATCTCAATGTCGCCGTCATGGGCTGCATCGTCAACGGCCCCGGCGAATCCAAGCATGCCAATATCGGTATCTCGCTCCCCGGCACCGGCGAAAGCCCGGCCGCTCCGGTGTTCGTCGATGGCGAGAAATTCCGCACCCTGCGCGGCCCGACCATCGCTGCCGACTTCAAGGCGCTGGTGATCGACTATATCGACCAGCGCTACGGCGGCGGCACCAAGACGCCGGAGATCGTGACCGCGGCGGAGTAAGCCCGGTCATCGAACGTCAATTGAAACGGCCGGGCATTGCCCGGCCGTTTTCTTTTCGCCGCTGACGGCAACTAAAGCGGTATCCGCCGATACTCCCGATTGATCAGCCCCGCTTCTTCCAGATCCAGATCGCGCTCGATCCGTCTGCGGCTTTCATCGGTGATCTTGCCGTCGCGCAATTGCATATGGATGAACTTGCGCTCTTCCTTGATCAGCTCGCGCACCAGATCGGTTCCGAGTGCCGAGACATCAACCTCGGGATCGAATTCATCGGGCAACTGGTTCGACCGGCTCTCATGCCGCGCGCGCAGGATCTTCACCACCTCGTCCGATAACTCGCGGTCGTCGGTCATGGCGTCGAGCGAGGCCAGTGCCTTCGCCAACGCCTCGCGGCGTGCGCGCAGCTCGGCCTCATGCTCGGCAATGTGCTCCCGGCGTCCGATCTTGCCGATCTTCATCCACTTCACCACCAGCGGCAGGCCGAGGCCGAAGCCGACCAGCGTGATCAGGATGACGTTGAACGACACGAACAGGATCAGGTCACGCGCCGGAAACGCCGCGCCCGACATCATCGTGAAGGGCAGCGCCAGCGCGGCGGCGAGGGATACCGCCCCGCGCACGCCGGTGAAAGCGACCACGAACGTCCATTGCCAGTTCGGCGCGGGATCGCGCTTGCGCAAACCGGCGCTCAGCATCCGCGGGACATAGATGGCGGCATAGACCCAGACGAACCGCGCGGCGATGATAACGGCCATCACCAGCGCCGTGGCCGCCACGATCTCGGCGAGGGGAAAAGCCTTCGACTTTTCCAGGATCGCCCGCATCTGGAAGCCGGTCATCAGGAACAGCAAACCTTCGACGAGATAGATGATCAGATCCCAGAAGAAGATTCCTTGCAGGCGCGTCGCCGCCGAGATCAGCAGCGGGCCGTTCCACGAGATGTAGAGGCCGCAGGCGACGGTGGCGATGACACCGGAACCGCCGAAATGCGCGGGAATGAGATAGGCCACATAGGGCGTCAGCAGTGACAGCGTGATCTCGACCTGCGGGTCGCGTGTCCATTGGCGCAAACGCAGGCTGAGCCAGCCGATGGCAAGGCCGAAAGCGAGCTCGCAGGCAAGGATGGCGACGAAGGTACCGGCGGCTTTCGGAAACGAGAACGCGCCGGTGGTGATCGCGGCGACGGCGAAGCGATACAGGATCAGCGTGGTCGCATCATTGGCGAGCCCTTCGCCTTCCAGCACGACGAGCAACCGCCGCGGCAGACCCAGCTTTCGTGCCACCGCGAGCGGTGCCACCACATCCGGCGGCGCGACGATCGCGCCGAGCAGGAAGCCGACGCCCCAAGGGAGACCGATCAGATAATGCGTGGCGGTCGCGACCAGACAGGCGGTGAAGATCACGCAGCCGACGGCAAGCAATGTGATCAGCCGCAGGCTGAAACGGAACTCCCGCCAGCTCATGGCGACCGATGCCGAGTAGATCAGCGGCGGCAGCACGCCGAGCAGCACCACTTCGGGCGGCAATTCGAGGGCCGGCATGCCCGGCACGAAAGCGAGCGCGATACCGGCGAGCAGCAGCAAAATAGCCGGCGCGATGTTGATCCGCTTGGCCAGCAGTACGGTGGCGGCCAGCACTGCGATCAAGGTCAGGAATATAGAGAAGCTGGCTTCCACGCGGGCGGCACCTGTTGCTGCGACACTTTGCCCGGATGCGGCGAGAGGTCAATGTCGCGATCTCCCTTGTCGTCACCGGGCTCGACCGGGTGACCCAGTACACGCCGCCGCGTCGGTGTTTACCGGATCGCCCGGTCGAGCCGGGCAACCACAGTAGGGGCAGGCCTATATCGCACTCGCCGCGATGTTCACCATCAGTGCCACCAGCGCCGTGTTGAAGATAAACGATACGATGCCATGTGCCGTCGTGGTGCGCCGGATGCTCTTATCGGTGATGCCGACATCGGAGGTCTGCGCCGTCATGCCGATGACGAAGGCGAAATAGACAAAATCCCAATAATCGGGATGCTCGGGCGTGTCGCCTGCAGGAAAAGCAAGCCCGCCGGGCTTTGGCCCGCGATAGAACTGATGGGCGTAATGCAGCGAAAAGGTCGTATGCACCGCGGCCCAGGATGCCGCGATGGTGATCACCGCGAGCGCAAGCTCCGCAGTATTCTTGCTGGCACCGAGCTCGAACACGATCGCCGCGATGCTGGCAAAGGCGCCAAAGGCCGCCACCATCAGGATGACGAAACTGCCGTCGTCCTGAAGAGCGGCGTTGCGACGGATATGCTTGCTGCCGCCCCGCATCATCATGCCATAAACCAGCAACAGATAGATCGCGATGAACGTATCCCAGCCGATCAGGAGCCGCGTCACCATCCGCAGCGAAGACGGCAACAGCAGACACACGACGATGCCGACGGCGAGCGCCGCGAAGGTACGAGGCCGCCCATAGACGAGGCGATAAGCCAACGGCATCGTGCGGAAGCGGGCAAGGAGGTCGTCAAGGTCCCTGCCCGTTTCCGCCATGTCATTGCGCCTAGTTCTTGCGCTCGGCCACGAAGCGGGCGGCAGCGCGAAGCACATCGCCCTTGTTGCCGAAGATCGACAACGAACTATCAGCCGTCGCGATCAGATCGGCGACACGCTTCTTGGCGCCATCGACGCCAAGCTGGGTGACGAAGGTGGTCTTGTTGAGCGCGGCATCGGCGCCGGCCGGCTTCCCGAGGGTCGCGGCATCGGCCTCGACATCGAGCAGGTCGTCGGCGATCTGGAAGGCTTCGCCAAGCGCGCGACCGTAATCGTCCAGCGCCTTGTATTCCTTCGGCGTCGCCTGGCCGAGCAATGCGCCGGCGATGCAGCCATAGCGCAGGAGCGCACCGGTCTTCATTTGCTGCACGCGGGCCACGTCCACCGGGCCGGTGTCGCCGAAGCGACCCTCGCCGGCGAGGTCGAGCATCTGGCCGCCGACCATGCCGCCGAGGCCGGCGCAGCGCGCCAGCGCGCGGGTGAGCAGCAGACGCACATTGGCGTCGGAATGGATTTCGTCGCGGGTGACGATGTCGAAAGCCAGCGTCAGCAGCGCATCGCCGGCAAGGATCGCGGTGGCGTCGTCGGTCGCCTTGTGCAGGGTCGGCCGTCCGCGGCGCAGGTCGCTATTGTCCATGGCCGGCAGATCGTCATGGATCAGCGAATAGCAATGAATGCATTCGAGGGCCGCGCCGACCAGCAGCGCCGGCTCGCGATGCACGCCGAATACGGCGGCGCTTTCCACCACCAGGAACGGGCGTAGCCGCTTGCCGCCGCCGAGCGACGAATAGCGCATGGCGTCCATGAGGCGCTTCGGCCGCGCGATCTCGTCCGGCAGCACGCCGTCACCAAGCACCTTGGTCAGGACGGCTTCGGTATCGTCTGCGGTCTGGTCCAGGCGGGAGGCAAAATCTTTGGTGGAAGCACCGGTCGACATTAAGAATAGCTCCAGATCAATTTGGCGGGACAATCCTCCATGGCAGTGTCCACGTCAATTGCGCCCGCGGCGTCCCGCCACGATTGGTCGCGGCAAGCTTAACTGGCTTGAAAACAGTGCGAAAACTCCGCTTTATCAGCGGGATAGCTGTGAGCAGGGAACCCGCCTTTGCGACTCGTCCGCCGCCTCATCCTGATCGGGCTCCTGCTCCTCCTGATCCCCTATCTGCTCACCCCGCTCTATGCGACCGGCCAGCCGGTCTCGACCCTGATGGTCTGGCGCTGGATCACCGGTGCCCCGGTGGAGCGGACCTGGGTGGATCTGAAAGCCATGTCCCCGGCCCTGCCGCGCAGCGTGGTAGGTTCCGAGGACGCCAGATTCTGCAGCCATCAGGGCATCGACTGGGCCTCGCTCCAGAGCGCCATTGACGATGCGCAGGAAGGCGAGATTTCCGGCGGCGGCTCAACCATCACCCAGCAGGTGGCGAAGAACCTGTTCCTGTGGCCGGGCCGCAGCTTCATCCGGAAGGGCTTGGAGATCCCGCTGGCCATGTGGATCGACTTCGTTCTTAGTAAACAACGAATTCTGGAACTCTATCTCAATATCGCCGAGATGGGACCGACCGGCCAGTTTGGCGCAGAGGCCGGTTCCCGGTTCGCTTTCGGGCGGTCCGTTTCGGCGATTTCGGCCCGGGAAGCCGCTCTTTTGGCCGCGATTCTGCCCAATCCGGTTACCAGAAGCGCAAAAACGCCGGGACCAGGCGTCCGCCGGCTGGCCTCGCGCTATATGGCGAGGGCCCAGTCGGCAGAACTCGGACGATGCTGGTGACCAAAACTCGTCGTTCCGGGGCGGCGAAGCCGAGCCCGGAACCTTATTGATAGAACCGCACGAGGCTCTGGGTTCGCGCCTTTGGCGCGTCCCGGAACGACGAGTTTCGGATTCCCCGAAATTTCCACCTTTCCCGCCCTAGCAATGGCGTCACGCATCCGTTATAAGCCCGGCCTTATCAGCGATTTTGCCCGCGCGCTTTGTGCTGGCCGCCCGATACCGGGCGCCGATCGAAACCATCTGCCATCTGTTTTGCAAGGACTAACCAATGGCCGTTCCGAGAAGAAAGACATCGCCGTCGCGGCGTGGCATGCGTCGTTCGGCTGACGCGATCAAGAGCACTGCTTATGTCGAGGACAAGGATTCCGGCGAACTGCGCCGTCCGCATCACCTCGACCTGAAGACCGGCATGTATAAGGGCCGCCAGGTTCTCAAGGTGAAGAAGGACGCCTGATTTCAGGCTGGCAGGCGGCCGCGCTACGGCATCGCCTCCATCGTCCGGCAACGGACTGGTCCAACTACGGATACGCTGACCCCGCCTCTGGCGGGGTTTGTCTTTTCCGGGATTGGACATCGCGTCAGGCTTATCCAGTCCGAATTGCCGCCCTGGTGCCACGCGAAGCGCCCAAGGGGCCTGCACGCTTTCGCCAGGCATGCTTGTCGCACACGAAGTTTATTTCTGAACTGTACTTCCGCCCGATTTCGCTCCAACACTAGCTGCGACGCGTTCCCTGGTACGATGCGCCCGCATCGGCATGCGCGTTCTGGTTCTCTCGCGCGAAGAAGGCTTCCCCGATGATCGGTTTTCCGCTGCTGCTGATTCCGGTGGCGATCTGCAACATCATCGTTTTCCTGATGCCCGACCTGTCACTCGCAGGCCCGGTGCAGCTTTTCTCCATTACCCTGCCGTCGCAGGACGTCCTCTACATCTCGCTGAAGGACGTGCTGGTCTCGCTGTCGATCCTGCTGCTGCTGCTCGAAGTGATGCGCGCAGCGAAGCCGGCGTCGAAATATTTCACCGATCACCTGCTGTCGCTGCTGGTGTTTGCCGGCGCCGCCTATGAATTCGCGATGCTGCCGAAATTCGGCAATGCCACCTTCTTCACCATCACCCTGGTCGCACTCGTGGATTTCCTGGCAGGCGTGTCGCTGCGCGCGCGCCGTCCGCGCCGGGTCGCCACCCCCGTCTATGCGCCGGAGCCGGCCGCGCAATATCATCCGCCCGCGCCGCCGCCCGCCGCTCCGGCGCCCGCACCAGCTCCGATCCCCGTGCCCGCCGCAACCTCGGTCGCTGAATCCGTGCTGACCGAGAAGGTCGAGCCGAAGCTCGAGCGCATCGACCCCAAATTTGAGCCGAAGATCGAAACGAAAACCGAGCCGCAGATCGATACCAAGGCCGTGCCGCCTGAGATCGTCGCGCATACGTCGCCGCAGATCACCTCGCCCGATCTGCAGCCGGATGGATCGACGGAAAAGCCGAAGAACTGAGGTCCTGTCCCTTCCCCAAGCGGCGAAGCCGCGCAGCGGGGAGGGACAAGATCAGGCCACCCGCATCATGCGGCTCGCCGGCGATCCCGTCCCATAGACATCGGCGGCCTTCCGATACGCCGCCTCCACATCGACGATCTCCGCACGCCGCAGCGCACGGGTCTGTGGTACCTGCTCCGCCGTCGCGATCAGATGCGTGATGAAGGATGGATCGGGCCGCGCGATGCGCAGCGAAGCCGGAATGGCGCGTGACACCGGCTCGGTCGAGGCGACCGCATGACTTTGCTGCTGCGGCTCCCGTTCGATGACGATATCGCCCGCCCGCCGCATCGGATGCGGCGTGGTGGGGGATACTCGGCTGGTCGCCGTGATCGACATGGTCAAGCGCGCTCGCGTCTCAAATCAGGACAGAGGGTGGTCCCTCCGGTAGCATTGTCGCAAGTCCCGTGCCTGATCTCTCCACAGTTGTATCGGCTTACGCGGGCCTTGCCTAAATGCGCCACACCGCTACGATTTCTTCGTCCGATGGGAACTTCGACTCACTTTCTTGAGCAGTCAGGCCGTATTGTCGTGGCACGAATCACCGCAAGCGGCGTCCCGAAACGAGGCGACATTTGACATCCGCCCCACCCGATCAGACTCCTGCCCAACTGCCCGCCATTTCCGAAGCGGACATCCTGGCGCGGCTCGGCCAGGCCGCCTTCGTCTGGGACATTGCCAGCGACGCCATCAGCTGGACCGCGGCCGCAGCGGCGATCTTCACCGACATTCCCGGCGAAACGCTCCAGCGCGGCAGCGACTTCGCCGCGCTGATCGAGCCGCACCGCGCCGTGCGCAGCGAGGCGCTGGTCTCGGCGCTGCAATCCGGCGGTACCTATCGCATCGACTATGGCCTGCGTGCCTCCACCACCGCGCCGCTGCTGTGGATCGAGGAGAGCGGCAACGTCCGCACCGGCGCCGACGGCCGGCCGCTGCGTGTCGAAGGCATCGTGCGCATCAACAACGAGCGCCACGCCCATGACCAGCAGCTCCTGAAGCTCTCGCAGCGCGATCCTGTCACCGGCGAACTCAATCGCACGCATCTGCTTGCAGCGCTCGCCGAGTCCATCGAGGAAGCCTCGCGCTTCCGCGCCAGTTTCGCCTTCATGCTGATCGCCATCGATCATCTTGGCCGCATCAACGATGCGTTCGGCTTCGACGTCGCCGACGATGTCATCGCCGATCTCGCCAGACGCGTTCGCCTGCGGCTGCGTGGCGGCGATATCCTGGGACGCTTCTCCGGCAACAAGTTCGGCCTGGTGCTGAAGAACTGCACCGCCGACGATGCCAATGTCGCTGCCGAGCGTTTCCTCGCCGGCATTCGCGACGAGGTGATTCCGACCAAGTCCGGTCCGGTCTCCGTCACCGCCACCATCGGCGCGGTGAGCATTCCCCGTTATGGCCGCGACGTCAACGAGGCCGTCAACCGCGCCCAGGAAGCGCTCGACAGTGCCAAGCGCCGTCGCCGCGGCAGCTTCAACCTGTGGCGGCCGAACGTGGAGCGCGATGCCCAGCGCCGCGTCAATATCCGCGTCACCGACGAGATCGTGACCGCGCTGAACGAACGCCGCATCGTCTGCGCCTTCGAACCCGTGGTGCATGCCGACCGCAGCGGCCCCGCTTTCTACGAAGCGCTGGTGCGGATGAAGCAGGACGACGGCCAGTTGCTGCTGGCCCCGGACATCGTGCCGGTGGCCGAACAACTCGGACTCATTCGGCTGGTCGATCACCGCATCCTCGAACTCGTCATCGCCGAACTCGCCGCCGCGCCGCAGGCGCAGCTCTCGCTCAATATCTCGCCGGCCACCACCACCGATCCGGACTGGTGGGCGACCATCGAATCCATGATGCGCGCGAATCCCGGCGTCGCCGGGCGGCTGATTGTGGAAATCACCGAAACGGTAGCCATTCACGACCTTGACGACATCAGAAGCTTCGTCAATCGCCTCAAGGCCCTCGGCAGCCGCATCGCCATCGACGATTTCGGCGCCGGCTACACCTCGTTCCGCAATCTGCGCAAGCTGGCCGTGGACATCGTCAAGATCGACGGCGCCTTCGTGCAGAACATCGCCCATTCCGCCGACGACCGCGCTTTCGTACAGACGCTGATCGATCTCTGCCGCCGCCTCGACATTGCGACCGTGGCCGAATGGGTACAGGACGAGACGAGCGCCTCGATGCTGCGCGACTGGGGCTGCAACTACATCCAGGGCCGCCTGACCGGCCTGGCTTCGGCAGACCGCCCGTGGCTGACAACGCCGCTGCCGCAAGGCGCGGTGCGTTAGTCTTCCTTACCTCTCCCCGCTTGCGGGGGGAGGTCGACCGTAACATGCGAGGCGCGTGGAGGTCCGGTGAGGGGACTATTCATTCGCTCCGAGTTCGTGGAGAGTCTTCTCATCCGACCGCGCTACGCGCGGCCAGCTTCTCCCCGCAAGCGGGGAGAAGGCAATAACGGGGGCACCATGAATCTCATCGGCAATCTCCTCACCGCGCTCGTCGCGCTGCTGCACATCTACTTCCTCGTGCTGGAGATGTTTTTCTGGCAGAAGCCGCTGGGCCTGAAGACCTTCAGAAACACACCGGAAAAGGCCGAAATCACCGCCGTGCTGGCCGCCAATCAGGGCCTCTATAACGGCTTCCTCGCCGCCGGCCTGATTTGGGGCCTGCTGCATTCCGCGCCCGCCTTTGCATTTCAGATCAAGGCGTTTTTCCTGCTCTGCGTGATCGTGGCCGGTGTCTACGGCGCCATGAGCGTGAGCAAGCGCATCCTTTATGTGCAGGCCGCCCCCGCGGCACTGGCGCTGCTGGTATTGTGGCTGGCGAGGTAGTCGTTACCTACTCTTCCCCTCGTCCTGAGGAGCCGCGCAGCGGCGTCTCGAAGGATGGCCATGTGCTCCGAGCCCGGCCATTTCATGGTTCGAGACGCGGCCTGCGGCCGCTCCTCACCATGAGGGACGGAGGGCTTCCGCGTTCATCTTGCCAATCCCACAACCTTCCCTCACACTCCTCATCAACGATGGCGCCCCTCGGGAAGACCGTCGACACATCATCAGGGAAGGCAACAATATGAGAGCTTCGCTCGTTCATTGGATCGCCACGTCTGTGCTGGCGACTGCGCTATCGGCCACTGCGGCACATGCCCAGAAGAAATACGATGCCGGCGCCTCGGATACCGAGATCAAGATCGGCCAGACCGTGCCGTTCTCCGGCCCCGCCTCGGCCTATTCCTCCATCGCCAAGACCCAGGCGGCTTATTTCAAGATGATCAACGATCAGGGCGGCATCAACGGCCGCAAGATCAACCTGATTCAGTATGACGACGCCTATTCGCCGCCCAAGGCCGTGGAGCAGGTGCGCAAGCTGGTGGAGTCGGACGAAGTCCTGCTTACCTTCCAGATCATCGGCACCCCGTCCAACGCCGGTGTGCAGAAATATCTCAACACCAAGCAGGTGCCGCAGCTGTTCGCCGCCACCGGCGCCACGCGCTTCACCGATCCGAAGAACTTCCCCTGGACCATGGGTTACAATCCCAACTACCAGACCGAAGGCCGGATCTACGCCAAGTACATTTTAAAGAACCACCCGAACGCCAAGATCGCCATCCTCTGGCAGAATGACGATCTCGGCCGCGACTATCTCACAGGCATGAAGGCCGGGCTCGGTGACAAGGCGGCGTCGATGATCGTCTCGGATGCCTCCTATGAACTCACCGACCCGACCATCGACTCGCAGATCGTCAAGCTGAAGTCCTCCGGCGCCGACCTGCTGTTCAACGCCTCGACGCCGAAATTCGCCGCCCAGGCGATCAAGAAGGTCGCCGATCTCGGATGGAAGCCGACCCACATCGTCGACATCAATGCGACCTCGGTGGGCGCGGTGCTGGTGCCCGCCGGGCTGGAGAACAGCAAGGGTCTCATCTCTACCAATTACGGCAAGGACCCGCTCGATCCGCAATGGAAGGACGATGCCGGCATGAAGCGCTATCTGGCCTTCATGGAGAAATACTACCCGGACGGCGACAAGAATTCGAACTTCAACACCTATGGCTACGGCAATGCGCAGCTCATGGTGGAAGTGCTGAAGCGCTGCGGCGACGACCTCACCCGCGCCAATGTGATGAAGGTCGCAACCTCGCTGTCAGGCCTGGTGTTCGATCTTAACCTGCCCGGCATCGTCGGCTCCACCTCACCCACCGACTACCGCGTCAACAAGCAGTTGCAGATGATGAAGTTCAACGGCGAGCGCTGGGAGCTGTTCGGCCCGATCATCGAGGATGATTCGGCGGGCTAGTTGGGCGATCAGTAACTGCGCGACTTCGCCATTACTCACTTGTCGCCACCCGCAAAAGCGGGTGGCCCAGTAGACACCGTCGATACGGCTTGAGCACTACTGCCAGCGCTTACTGGATCGCCCGGTCAAGCCGGGCGACGACAGCAAGCGAAATATAGCTTTGGCGTCTCGTCTCACGCCGTCTTCGTAAACATCGTCAACACACCATCGGCGATGTTCACGGCGACGACCTGTGCCGACGTCACACCCTTTTCCTTCAGCGCGTTGGCGGCGGCCGGCGAGGCGTCGATGGAGGCCCGCAGGCCCTTCATGTCTTCGTCGCTGGTCTTGGACACGACGTCATCGACCTGGGCCTTCACCGCCTCCGGCAGCTGCTTCACGTCGATTACCTGGATCTTGTTGATCTGCACGGTGGATTTCGGCGAACCGCTGTCCTTTGCGGTCCCCGTCCCCTGCGCCATCACCAGTGCAGGCGTACCGAAAGACAGGGCGGCGGCGAGAGCGAGAGCTGTCATGGAGCGCATGGTCGGTCCTTTCAGTTGATTGGACGCCCAGCGGTAACCGAGAAGTGTGCGGAAGGTCTGGAGGCGAGGTGGCAGTGACGTGAGAAGAATGCGGCGATGATGTGGGGCGGCGAGCAGGTCGTTAACACCTGATCTGAAGTCCGGTCTTCGACTGCACAAAACCTACGGACTCATAGAATCGCAACGTCTCCGGCCGTTTCGACCCGTGGTAACTGTAGAGGCTCTACAGCGAACACAGATCATCCTCAACGGCTTCTCTAATATGGAGCTCCGCGCTCAAGTCGATGGCTCGCTCGATTTTCCCTCCCCCTTGTGGGGAGGGTGGCCGGCCTCTTGGCCGGACGGGTGGAGGTAGCCCAGAGCTCGAACAATCACTTCCATCACCCCTTCCATTTCCCGATCCACCTCGTGATTCCAGAACCGCAACACGCGAAATCCCTCGCCGCGCAAAGACGCATCGCGCATCTCATCCTTGCGGGCCGCCTCATCGACATGATGCTGCCCGCCATCGATCTCGATCACGAGCTTGTCGCGAAACGACACGAAGTCCACGATGATGTGCCTGATCGGCGCCTGCCGCCTGATGTGAAAGCCGAACGCCTTTAGCTCGCGTAGTCTCACCCACAGCTTCGCTTCCTGCGGCGTCAGGTTCTTGCGCAGTGTCGCGCGAATGCATTCGCCACGTCGACCTCGCTTGCTGTACCACCCCACCCGTCTCGAAGCTCGCTGAACGCTCGCTTCGATCCACCCTCCCCGTCGCTGCACGCCGGGGAGGGAGAAGATCCGCGCTTCACTCGTAATACATCGCAAATAGAAGCCGCCCGTTCCCCCCAGCCGCGCGGGAGAGATCAAGAGCCCTGCGCCACTTTCTCCATCGGCACGCGGAACATCGCGCGAAAACCGGATGCGTCGTAGCTCTTGCTGACATTGCCTGCACCGGCGATGCCAAGATCGATCAGACGCGTACCGAGCCCCTTGCGCGATGGCGTCGTCACTTCGGGACCGCCGGTCTCCCGCCAATCCAATACCAGCGTGCCGCCTTCCGTCGCCCAGGACACGGCAACGTGGCCGCGATTATTGCCGAGCGCACCATATTTCACTGCATTGGTCGCGAGCTCGTGCAGCAGCATAGAGAATGACAGCGCCGCCTTCGGATCGAGACGGATATCCGGACCATCGAGCCGAACACGCGATTTATCCGCATGAGCCGCCAGCACACCGGCGAGCACCTCGCGCAGGCCTGCCGATATCCAGCCCTGTTGCTGCAGGATGTTGTGCGCGCGGCTGAGCGCATCGAGACGGCGTTCGAAGGCGTCGACAGCATAGCGCTCCGTGACATTGCGGAGCGTCTGGTTTGCGATCGCCTGCACCAAAGCCATCGCATTGTTCATGCGTTGGCCAAGTTCGGCATTGATCGCTGCATCCGTTCGATCGCCCACCGCAGGCGGCGCGGGATCGTGATGCCGCGCCTGCGCATAGGCGCGGACGAGATCGCGGCGCAGTTCAAGTTGCGTCATCACCTGCCGCGCCAGCGCTTCCAGCGCGATGAGCTGATCGGATAGCAAGCCGCCCGGCCGCGGCACGGTGTCGATGACGCAGACGGTACCGATGGCGACGCCTTCGGCTGCAATCAGCGGGGCCCCCGCATAGAACCGTAGATACGGCTCGCCGGTGACATGCGGATTGTCCTTCGTTCGCGGATCGCGAGTCAGGTCGGGAATATTGAGCGTCTCCGGCATCGCAAGCGCATGGGCGCAGACCGACTGCTCGATGGAGGTTTCGCAGATCTCGAGGCCGGACACCGCCTTGAACCACTGCCGCTCGGCATCCACGAGGGAGATCAGCGCCACCGGCGCGTCGCAGATCTGGCGAGCCAGCATGACGATGTCATCGAATTCGGGCTCGGGCCCGGTATCGAGCATGCCGTAGCTGCGCAGCACCGACAGGCGCTGCGGGTCAGTGACCGCCGCCGGAATTTTGCCGGTACTCGCCTGATCGACACTCAACCTCGGCTCGTCCTTCCCACGGCGGAGTGCTCCCGCGCTGCCCCTCACTTCAGCGAATTCCGCACGCCAGTTCAATCGGTTCCTGCGCGGGCGTCCGCGCCTTCGACGACGCACGAGATGGAACCGCGTTTCCGATACGTTAATCTTCGCTTTACGGCACTTTAAACCGGCCCCGATACGCTCGCTGCAACGGAGCTTGGTGTTTGCGTATGGCGTGGGGCAAGAAAAAGGGCGGCGGACGCAAGGAGCCGACATTCGGGCTTGGCGCAGCGCTCTCCGATCTGCGGCTTTCGGCCGCCGATCGCGTGCCGGGCGGCGAGGAAGAACGACCAAAAAAAGCGCCGAAGCGCGAGCCGGCGGAGAAGCCGCGCAAGGGCCGCACCTCCAGCAAGGCGCGCAGCAAGAGCCGCGGCGGATTTACACGCGGGTTGAAGCGCATGGCCTATTGGGGCGCCGTGCTCGGCCTGTGGGCGGCGATCGCCATTGGCGGCGTCATCGTCTATGTCGGCGCGCATCTGCCGCCTATTCAATCTCTGGAAATCCCGAAGCGTCCGCCGACCATCCAGATCGTCGGCATGGACGGCACGGTGCTCACCACCCGCGGCGAACAGGCGGGCGACAATGTCGCGCTGAAGGATCTGCCGCCCTACCTGCCGAAGGCCTTCATCGCCATCGAGGACCGCCGCTTCTATTCGCATTGGGGGGTCGATCCCATCGGCATCGCCCGCGCCGCCGCAGCCAACCTGATGCATCGCGGCGTGTCGCAAGGCGGCTCGACGCTGACCCAGCAACTCGCCAAGAACCTGTTCCTCACGCAAGAACGCACCATGCAGCGCAAGCTGCAGGAAGCGGAGCTCGCCTTCTGGCTGGAACGCAAGCACAGCAAGAACCAGATCCTCGAACTCTATCTGAATCGCGTCTATTTCGGCTCCGGCGCCTACGGTGTCGAAGCCGCCGCGCAAAAATACTTCGGCAAGAGCGCGAAGAACGTCACCATCGCCGAAGCGGCCATGCTCGCCGGCCTGGTGAAATCGCCCTCCCGCCTCGCGCCGAACCGCAATCCTGAAGGCGCCGAGGCCCGCGCCAAGGTGGTGCTGGCCGCGATGCAGGATGCCGAATTCATCACCGCGGCACAGGCCAAGAGTTCAACGGGCACGCCGCAGTACAATGTGAAGCCGGTCGGCGCCGGCACGGTGAACTATGTCGCCGACTGGATCGGCGAAGTGCTGGACGATCTCGTTGGCCAGATCGACGAGAGCATCGTGGTGGAAACCACGATCGATCCCAAGCTGCAAAGTTTTGCCGAGGGCGCCATCATCGACGAACTGGCCGCCAAGAGCGTGAAGTTCAACGTCACGCAAGGCGCGCTGGTGGCGATGACGCCGCAAGGCGCCGTGCGCGCCATGGTCGGCGGCCGTAATTACGCCGAAAGCCAGTTCAACCGCGCGGTCACCGCCAAGCGCCAGCCCGGCTCGTCATTCAAGCCCTTCGTCTATCTCACCGCCATCGAAAGCGGCATGACGCCGGAGACGATCCGCCAGGACGCGCCCATCGACATCAAAGGCTGGAAACCCGAGAACTACACCCACGAGTATTTCGGCGCGGTCACGCTGACCCAGGCGTTGTCGATGTCGCTGAACACCGTCGCCGTGCGCCTCGGTCTTGAGGTCGGCCCGGCCAGCGTGGTACGCACAGCGCATCGCATGGGCATTTCCTCGAAGCTGGAGGCGAACGCCTCCATCGCGCTCGGCACTTCGGAAGTGTCGATGATGGAGCTGGTCGGCGCCTATGCGCCCTTTGCCAATGGCGGCTATGCGGCGGCACCCTACGTGGTGACGCGTATCCGCACGGTCGAAGGCAAGAAGACGCTCTATACCCGCCGGAGCGAGGCCCCGAGCGCCGTGATCGACGCCCGCGCCGTCGCCGCCATGAACACGATGATGCAGCAGACCATCCTTTCCGGCAGCGCGAAGAAGGCGGAGCTACCCGGCTGGTTCGCTGCCGGCAAAACCGGCACCAGCCAGGATTTCCGCGACGCCTGGTTCATCGGCTACACTTCGCAGCTGGTCACCGGTGTCTGGCTCGGCAATGACGACAATTCGCCGACCAGGAAAGCCACCGGCGGTGGCCTGCCCGTCGATATCTGGTCGCGCTTCATGAAGGTCGCCCATCAGGGGCTCACGCCCGAGCCGGTGCCGGGTCTCGCGCCGTCGAGCGCGTTCAGCACCAATCCGATCGGCCAGGCGCTGTCGAACCTGCTGCCGGGATCGAGCGCACCCCAGCAACTGCCGCCACCGCAGCAGCGCGAACTCCCCCCCGAGCGCGGCTATGTGCCGAGTGCGCCTGTCTATAACGGCTATCGCCAGCAGCCGAACGACGCTCCGCCGACGCAGGCCGCCTATCCGGCTCCGCGGCCGCAGCCGCGCCAGCAGAACGTCCGCCCGGAAGCGGCGAGCGGGCTGGATGGCTGGCTGTCGGAGCGGTTGTTCGGCCGGTAGGCCTGCAGCATCGCTTCTCCGGCACTCTGCCCTCACCTCAAGGCAATCGCATATTCCGTTTGAGCCCATGAGGACAGGACTCGGCCTGCATGGTTCGAGACGCCCGCGTCGCGGGCTCCTCACCATGAGGGTCTTCTATAGCAACATACTCTGCCCTCATCCTGAGAGTCTGACTGGAAATGCAGTCAGTAGTTTGGCGCTACTGGTCGCCCATATGGAGCGCAACAGACTCTGTCCCTCATGGTGAGGAGGCGCGCAGCGCCGTCTCGAACCATGAGCTGGCTGGGCGCGGCGCTCTTCGGCCATCCCTTGCGAATGGCTACGCCATTCGCTGGGAGACGCCGCTACGCGGCTCCTCAGGATGAGGGGAGGAGAAGCGTGATACTGAGTTGAACGGGCATTGTCCGAGCAAAAGCAGTCGAAAATCACCTCGACCACTTTATGAGTAAGACCTGAGGAGCGCGCTCTTTGCGCGCGTCTCGAAGGATGGATGCGATCACCGGCACCTGGCGATCTCATGGTTCGAGACGCGCGCAAGGGCGCGCTCGTCACCATGAGGGACGGAGAGCTACTCGCTCACCCCGAACCGATGCAGGTCATTTCCATGCGTATCGAGCCACTTCTTCGCGCGCTCGGTTGCCGGACAGATCCTCCCGACCAGCCGCCAGAACTTCGGCGAGTGGTTCATCTCCACCAGATGCGCCACTTCATGCGCGGCGAGATAGTCCAGCACATAGGTCGGCGCGAGGATCAACCGCCACGAGAAGGACAGCGAGCCTTCAGCGGTGCAGGACCCCCAGCGGCTCGACTGGTCGCGAATCTGGATGCGCTTCACCTTCACGCCGAGCTGCGCGGCATATTTGGCCGACGCCTTGGCAAGATCGGCCTTGGCCTCGCGCTTGAGGAAATCGTGGACACGTCGATCGATGTGCTCGATATCGCCGGCGACACAGATGATCTTCTCACCGCTGTCGCGGACCTCGGTCCACACGGTTCCGCGTCCTGCACGATGAACGATCTTATGATCGACGCCGCGCAGCGGAACCACCGTGCCATGCTGAAAGGGCGCAGCCTTCGGCAAACGACCGAGACGCGCCGCGATCCATGCGCCATGGCGCTGCGCGAAGTCTTTCGCATCGATCAACGTGCCACGCGGCGGCATCGTCAGAATGGCTTCGCGATCGCTTGGATGAATCCTGAGTGTATATCTCGTCGCGCGACGATGACGGCGCAGCCGAATGGCGAAGATTTGCGAGCCGTGCTTGACCGCAATGGTGTCTGGTTCCGTAGGACGGCGATAAAGTAGTGCGCGAAAGGCCATGTCAGGAGTTCCGGTCGTCAGAAGATCGACCGGAGTCTGCCATAACCGCCGCCATGAGAACGGCTCGGCGCAAAAACAAATCATTTGCCCAAGATAAAGGGTCTCGCGCTGATTTGTCCCCTACGGAATGTAGCTCGGAACACGAATCTTGATTCAAAAATACGGTCAAGAACCGAGTTTAGAATTGAATCGCGCACCACCCTTTCGGGATAGGTGAAAAATCCGGTTTACCGTCAATTTTTCAAGGGTTTAACCGATTTATTTCTGTCATCTCGCAAGTCGTGAGCGCGCGATTCAAGACGATCGACACGCATCGCCGCGCGATCCCACGCGACGATGCGCAAACTCATTCACTCGGCAGCAGCGTTACGACGCGCATGTGCGGCGCTCGCTTGAAAATCGCAGATGCGCGGCACGATCTCGGACTTGAATCGCGATCCATTGAAGACGCCATAGTGTCCGACTCCGGGCTGCACATAATGCACGCGCCGTTCGTCAGGGATTGAACTGCACAGACCATGCGTCGCTTCGGTCTGGCCGAGACCGGAGATATCGTCCTTCTCACCTTCGACGGTCATCAATGCGACGTTGACGATCTTCGAGGGATCGACGGGCTTGCCGCGGTGAGTCATCTCGCCTTTCGGCAGGGCGTGCTTGATGAACACGGTGTCGACGGTCTGCAGATAATACTCGGCCGTCAGATCCATCACCGCGAGATATTCGTCGTAGAACTCGCGATGTTTGTCGACGAGATCGCCGTCGCCCTTCACCAGATTCTCGAACAGCTTCTTGTGCGCGTCCATATGACGGTCGAGATTCATGCTGATGAAGCCGTTCAGCTGCAGGAAGCCCGGATAGACGTCGCGCATCACGCCGGGATGCGGGAACGGCACCTTGGTGATGACATTGTTGCGGAACCAGTCGATACCCTTCTCGGCCGCGAGATCGTTCACCGCGGTCGGATTCTTGCGGGTGTCGATAGGGCCGCCCATCAGCGTCATCGACAGCGGCACATAGGGATCGTTCTCCGCTTCCATCACCGAAACGGCGGCGAGCACGGGCACGGCAGGCTGGCACACCGCCAGCACATGCACATTGCCGCCGAGCACGTGGAACATCTCGATGAGGTAGTCGATGTAGTCTTCCAGATCGAAGCGGCCGGCTGCGAGCGGCACCTGGCGCGCATCGGACCAGTCGGTGATGTAGACCTCATGGGTCGGCAGGAAGGCTTCCACGGTGCCGCGCAGCAGCGTCGCATAGTGACCGGACATCGGTGCCACGATGAACACGCGCGGCTGCGGCGTGCGGAGGGGGCGGGGGTGCTTGCGGTCGAAATAGAGTAAACGGCAAAACGGTTTTTCCCACACCGAGCGGATCTCGATGGGCGTGCGGACGCCGTTCACCTCGGTGTCCTTGAGGCCCCATTCCGGCTTGCCATAGCGGCGCGTGGTGCGCTCGAACAATTCGCAGCCGGCGGTGATCTGCCTGGCGAGATCGGTCTGCCCGAACGGATTGAGCGGATTCTGCAGCATCATCCGCGTGGCATCGCTCATCGCGCGTGCCGGACCGAGCGACGCATAGGCCATCTCATACATCCAGTACATCGGCGCGGTGAGCCCGGGGCTCGTTTCCGACGCTGGCGGCCGGCCAAATTCACCTATCGGCATCTGTCCTCACATCCGTTCCGCGATGTTTTCGCACTGCAGTATAGTGGAGACTGACTTCAAATGCGTCAATGTGTCTGTCCTTCGGGCAGGACGGGAACAAGGTAAAATCAGCTCTTTTCCTATGAGCAAATGGTTGAATTCTCCGCCCCGCATGGTGAGGAGGCGCGGAAGCGCCGTCTCGAACCATGAGCTGGCCTGGCTCCCGCGCATTCCGCCATCCTTCGAGACGCCGCTGCGCGGCTCCTCAGGATGAGGGCGGAGTCATAGAAGAAGAACCCTCATGGTGAGGAGCGGCCACTTGGCCGCGTCTCGAACCATGAGATGGCCTGGCTCCGAAAGCGCGACCATCCTTCGAGACGCGTGCGCGCTCCTCAGGATGAGGGACGGAGTGGGTGGCAACGTCGCCTCACTCCCCGCCGGAAATCAGCGATCCCGCGCGCTTGGCGCTGTTCAGTAGCATGAGAAATGCCGCGAATGACGCCGCGAACAGCACTGCATTGATGGCCAGCGCGCCCAGCATCAGATCGGTGCGAAACACCTGATCGAACAGCAGCGCCCGCATGCCCTCGAACACATAGGTCGGCGGCAGGCTCCACGCGACCGGCTGCAGCCACACCGGCAACACCGCCACCGGGTAATAGACGCAGACCAGCGGCATCAGGCCGAACATGACCGTCCAGACGATGCTCTCCGCGCCCAGTCCATTGCGCAGCACGAGGCCCGACACAAAGATGCCGAGCGACCAGCTCGTGAAGATCAGGTTGCAGAAAAAGGCGATCATCGGCAGGCCGAACGACAGCAGATTGAAATTGAAGAACATTGCCGCAAGGATGACCATCGGGATGATGCCAATCGCCAGGCGAACGAGGCTCATGAGCATCAGCGCGATCAGGAATTCGATCGGCTTCAGCGGACTCATCATGAGATTGCCGAGGTTCCGCGCCCACATCTCCTCCAGAAACGAGATGGAGAAGCCGAGCTGACCGCGAAACAGGATGTCCCACAGGATAACGGCGCCGATCAGCGTGCCGCCCGCCTGCGCGAAGAAGCCGGCATTCTGCGAGATGTAGTTCTGCAGGAAGCCCCAGGTGACGATCTGCAGCGCCGGCCAGTAGATCAGCTCCAGCATCCGCGGCCAGGAGGAGCGCAAAAGATACCAGTAGCGCAGCACCATCGCATTGATGCGATGCAGGGCGAGGCCGCGCGTGTGCATGACGCCACTCATTGCGCCGCCTCCCGGTTACGCCCGCGCGCGACGTCGAGAAACACGTCCTCCAGCGTGGTGCGGTTATAGCGCTGCAGGATGCCGTCGGGGCTGTCGTCGTCCTCGATGCGTCCCTTCTTCATGATGATCACGCGGTCGCACAGCCGCTCGACTTCCAGCATGTTGTGCGAGGCGAGCAGGATCGTCGCGTTGTGACTGCGGCGATAGGTTTCCAGACGCTGGCGGATCCAGTCCGCCGTATCGGGATCGAGCGAGGCGGTGGGCTCGTCGAGCAGCAGCAGTTCCGGTTCGTTGATCAGCGCCTTCGCCAGCGCCACGCGCGTCTTCTGGCCCGCGGAGAGCTTGCCGCTGGCACGGTCGAGAAAATCCGTGAGGTCGAGGTCTGCGGCGAGCTGCGCGATGCGCTCGCGCAGGTTCCGCACCGCGTAGAGCTTGCCGAAGACCGTGAGGTTCTGCCGCACGGTCAGCCGCATCGGCATATCGACATAGGGGCTTTCGAAATTCATCCGCCCGAGCACATCGGCGCTCTCGTCCGGCATGGCATGGCCGAGCACCGCTACCTTGCCGGAGGTCGGCAGCACCAGGCCCATGATCATGGCGATGGTCGTGGTCTTGCCGGCGCCATTGCCGCCGAGCAAGCCAGTGATGCTGCCGCGCGCGATGGAGAACGAGATGTCGTCCACGGCGCGGGTAGTCTTGTAGACCTTGACCAGATGCGCAACCTCGATCGCGGCCGGAGCGTCCGGACGGCGCAGCGCGGAGTGGCTTAGCGGGATGTCATCGGCGGTCATTGCACGCGTTGTGTGCGGCATCATGGCGCCGAACGCAAGGCGAAGCGGTCCGCAGCCATCCTTCGAGACGCGGCCGAAGACGGCCGCTCCTCAGGATGAGGCAGAGTTTTGGGCACCATAGAAGACCCTCATGGTGAGGAGCCCGCGAAGCGGGCGTCTCGAACCATGCAGGCCCAACACTATCCTCATGCATATGCGGTAGCGTTCCGGTGGAGAGCGGCGACTTTGCCGCATCGCCCAAGGTTTGTCGTCTCCCTACCAACCCTTTAAAACCCTGATATGACCGACATTTCCGTTTCAGACTTCCGCCACCCGCGCCGCTATGTGCGTCTCGACACGATCCTGCGCCTGCGCTGGCTGGCCGCGCTCGGGCAGCTCGCCGCCATTTTCGTGGTGGTGCAGGGCCTCGAATATGACATGGCGATCATCCCCTGCGTGACGATCATCGGCCTGTCGGCGGCGCTGAACCTGGTGCTGCAGACGCTGTTCAACCCGGTGCATCGCCTGGAGGCCATCAGCGCGGCAGGATTGCTGGCGCTGAACATCATCGAGCTCGCCGGCCTGCTCTATTGTACCGGCGGCCTGCAGAACCCGTTCTCGTTCCTGTTCCTTGCGCCCGTGCTGATCTCGGCGACGGCGCTGCCGACCAACTACACGATTGCGCTGGGCGTCCTTGCCGCCACCTGCACCACGGTGCTCGCCTTCTTCCATTTGCCGCTGCCCTGGGACCCCGCCGATCCGCTGGTGTTGCCGCAGATCTATCTGCTCGGCGTCTGGTTCTCGATCATGACCGCCATCGGCGTCACCAGCCTCTATGCCTTTCAGGTCACCGAAGAAGCGCGCAAACTGTCCGACGCCCTCGCCGCCACCGAACTGGTGCTGACGCGCGAGCAGCATCTGACCCAGATCGACGGCCTCGCCGCTGCCGCCGCGCACGAGCTGGGAACCCCGCTCGCCACCATCTTCCTGATCTCGCGCGAACTGGTGAAGAACGTCGATAAAAATCCGGAACTCGCCGCCGACCTGCGCACCATGAGCGAACAGGCGCAGCGCTGCCGCGAGATCCTGTCCAAGATCACCCAGCTGAATTCCAGCGGTGCGCCGTTCGACCGCATGCGCATCTCGCAACTGATCGAGGAATCCGTCTCGCCGCATCGTGACTTCGGCGTCGCCATCAAGGTGCGGATCGCCGTCTCCAGCGCACCCGAGCCGGTCGGCATGCGCAATCCCGCGATCCTTTATGGCGTCGGCAACATCCTCGAGAATGCGGTCGACTTCGCCCGCGAGCGGGTCGAGGTGAATGCCTGGTGGAATGCCGACGCCATCGTGCTGTCGATCTCCGATGACGGCCCCGGCATTCCGCCCGATCTCCTGAAGCGCATCGGCGAGCCCTATCTCTCGCGCCGCCGCAACACCGAAGACGGTCCCCGCCGCGGCCTCGGCCTCGGCGTCTTCATCGCCCGCACCCTGCTCGAGCGCACCGGCGCCAAGGTGACCTTCAGCAACCGCACCTTCCCCGACCACGGCGCCGTGGTGCAGATCGCCTGGCCGCGCGATGCGTTCGAAACCGCGGGGCAGCTGGCGGAAGTGGATTAGTGAAGGAAGACGGCGATCATGACAACAATCCGACTTTCCCGCCCGGGTGAGGGCGACCGCGCCATCGAAATCTGGCGAGGCGCCGTTGACGCGACGCACGATTTTCTCACGCCCGAAGATCGCCTCGCCATCGACGAAATGGTGTGCGGCTTCCTTCCTCAAGTTCCGCTCTGGCTCGCCGTGGATTCGAACGATAATCCGTTGGCCTTCATGATGCTCAACGATCGACATATGGAGGCGCTGTTCGTCGATCCAGCTCATCGCGGGGCCGGCATCGGTGCAGCGCTCGTGCGCCACGGGCTCACGCTTCATCCCAATATGACGACCGATGTTAACGAGCAGAATGACCAGGCTCTTGGCTTCTATGAACGCATGGGATTCAGGCGGACGGGCCGTTCGCCAATCGACGGACAGGGCAAGCCCTATCCGCTGGTTCACCTGGAATATTCTAATCGATTGGCGAGCTGCTAAGTCGATCGATCCGGACGCAGCGCAGTGTTGTCGCATTCGCGACCCCCGCGCCGGCTGCTGATTTGACAATTGACAGCATACGGCGTTTGCGCGAACCTTCGTGCAGGTGGATACGACCTGCCGGTTGCGCCCTTTCGGGACGGTGAATGTATCAGCCCTTTCGGCATCTCCCTTTGCCCGAGCGACCGGGTCAGCAATGCAACCGCCTGACACGCCTGGTTCGCTCACGCAAAGGACGACGCACATGCGCGATTTTCGCGATGCCAAGGCTATGGCGCAGACACTGCGCGACTCTCTGACCTCCAAAGCGATCGATATCAGCCACAGCGAAAGCCTGGAGCTGGTCTCGAAAATGCTGGGTGTTGCCGACTGGAATACATTGTCGGCGATGCTGCAGGCGGACCACCGTCTGCCCGGCGCGACCGTCAAACCGCGAACCGCCACCGCAAGCTATCCGGCGATACCGCTGCGGGACTTCGTTCCGTTTCCCGCAACCGTCTTTCCGTTGATCGCCGGCCGTCCGAAGACCATGCGGGCCTTGCAGGATGCCTATGATCGCCAGCGCGAGGTTACTCTGGCCGTTCAGAAAGACGCCACTCTCGACGAACCCGGCTTCGACGATATCCACCATGTCGGCATCCTGGCGCAACTGCTCGACGTCCAGCATTTCGAGGACGGAACGTTGAAGGTTCTGGTACAGGGCCGACGCCGCGTCACGATCGCAAGCTTCGTTGGCGAAACCGGCGTTTATCAGGCCGAGGTCTCCGAACTCGGCAACGAGCCGCAACCCGAGGCGCCGGATCTCATCCGGGACACCGTCGCGCGTTTCACCAACTACGCCGCTGCTCATGACATCAATCTGCCGCCGATCTGGCCACCACTCGAAAAATCCGCCGATCCCGGACGGGTCGCGGACATCATCGCGTCTCACATCATTTTGCCGACCAACGACAAGCAGGACTTGCTCGCGACATTCGATCCGGTGACGCGGTTGAAGCGTATCGCCGCCGCCATGGGTGCGCCGCTGCTGCCACGGTCCCCCGCGCTGGATGCCACATGGCGCCGCGCGCTGGACCATGCCAATGCCCGCCATCATCGTTATGCGACACTGGAGCATCTTCTGCTCGCACTCGTCGACGATCCCGACGCCTCGGCGCTATTGCATGCCTGCAAGGCCGATCCGGTCGCGATCAGAACCAGCCTGCTCGGCTATGTCGACAACGAGCTGACGAATCTGGCGATCGACGCCGGCGGGCACGCCCGGCCAACGGAGGCATTCGCGCGCGTGGCCCGGCACGCCGTTCTGCTGGCCAAGGAGTTCGGCTGGCGAGAGGTTTCGGGCGGCGACATGCTGCTCGCCATTTTCTCCGAGAACCTCAGCCCGGCGGCGCGCCTGCTCGACAAGCAGGGCGTCACCAGACAGAACGTTCTCGACGTCATGCAGCAACGTGCGTGATCGGCGAGTTCAAATCGCCGGATCGGGAAACGCCGCGGCCTGTTTGAGCGCGCGGCGTTTCGCAAAGCCGGCGATCGCCAGCACCGCGAGGCCCAGCACCACCGGCGGAAAGACGACGGCATTGACGGCGTTCCAGCCGTAATTCGCCAGGAGCTGCCCGGACGAGAACGAGCCCACCGCCATCAGGCCGAAGACGAGAAAATCGTTGAAGGCCTGCACCTTGTTGCGCTCCTGCGGCCGGTGCGTTTCGAGCACCAGCGCGGAGGCGCCGACGAAGCCGAAATTCCAGCCGACGCCGAGCACGACAAGCGCGACCCAGAAATGCATCGCGGACACACCGGACATGCCGATGATCGCCGCCAGCGCTTCGAGCAGGAGCCCCACAGCCACCACCTTCGGCGCACCGAAGCGCGTGATCAGCGCGCCGGTGAAGAAGCTCGGGCCGTACATGGCAACGACGTGCCACTGAATGCCGAAGTTGGAATCGCTGAGGCTGAGGCCGCAGATCTTCATGGCGAGCGGCGCCGAGGTCATCACCAGATTCATCATCGCATAGGACACCACGCCGCAGATCGCGGCGGCGACGAAACGCGGCTGCCTGATGATCTCCGGCAGCGGCCGGCCGCCATGCATGTCCGCCGGCGCCGGCTTCGGCGCATTCACCGTGGACAGCAGCACCATCGCGATCAGCGCCACCACTGCCTGCGCGAGGAAGCTGAACGAGAACAGATAGGGCGACCAGATATCCATGGTCCATTGCACGAGCTGCGGCCCCAGCACGCCGGCGAACACGCCGCCGGCCATCACCCACGACACCGCCTTCGGCCGATAGGCCGGGCTCGCGCCATCCGCCGCAGCGAAACGATAGGACTGCGCCACTGCACCGTAAAAACCGCCGAAGAAGGTCGCGCAGCAGAACAGCGCAAACGACGACTGCAGGATCGCGATGGCACCGAGCAAGCCGCAGAGCATCCCTGCTCCGCTGCCGATGATGAAAGCCACACGGCGCCCATAGCGCCGCGAGATCATGCCGACAGGCAAGGTCGCTGCCGCAAGACCCACCACATAGACCGACAGCGGCACCGTCGCGAGAGCGACATTCGGCGCCAGCGTCGCACCGACAATCGCACCGGTGGCGAAAATCACCGCCGAATTGGCGCCGCCCAACGCCTGCGCCGCAGCGAGCCGCCACACCGTGGCGCGCGCGTGCGCATCGTCGAAAGTCTCGGGAGTCGTCGTCTCGCTCATTTGGGAAATCCGCCCGGATGAAGCCCGGTTCGATCCGGGCCGTTATTCGCGGCGACTATGGAGAGCCACCTGCGACAGATCAACACACGCCAGCGCGGCCGGCCCATGCAGCCGCGCTATTCGGCTGCACGCGCGAAGACCAGAATGAAATTGTTCGCCGGCATCTCGACGATCTCGCTCAGCCTGAGGCCGACACCATGAGCGACCGTCTCCAGCTCTTCCACATCGCGCACCCCCCATGCGGGATTGCCGTTGCGCAGGCTGGTATCGAAAGCCGCGTTGCTCAGCGCCGTATGTTTGCCGCCGCGCTTGAACGGTCCGTAGAGGAAGAGCTTGCCATCCGGCCGAAGGTAACGCGCCGCGCCCGAGATCAGCCCCTCCGCCACCGGCCATGGCGCGATGTGAACGACATTGGCGCAGAATACCGCGCGCAGCGCACCCGGGCCGTTGCCATTCGTCAATTCCGGGCACCAGCCGGGATCGGTCAGATCGATCCGCAATGGCGGACGCACATTGGGGCGCTGCACGTAATTGCGCCATGCCTCGATACTGCGCAGATGCGCCTCGTTGAGATCGCTCGGCCACCAGGTGATGCCGGGAGAATGCCCGGCAAAGTGCATGACGTGCTGGCCGGTGCCGCTGCCGACCTCCACAACATCGCCGTCGTGATGCTGCAAGAATGCCGCAAGAACTTTCCAGATCGCGGCGTGGTTTCGATGAAAAGCCGCGGCATCCAGGCGGCCATCGGGCGCGATTCTCCCGCCATCCTTGCCGAACTCGACCACATATTCCGCCATGCGCATCTCCGTCCCGCAGCATTAGGTCGCCAGGCGTCTGGAAGCAATTCTGCAGCAGAAAACATTCGCCGAAAAAGCGTTTGATAGGGTAATATTCTGACTGTTGTCGATTACATGGAATATTCGACCACAGACTACGGTGAACGGCATGATCTTCCGGCAGCTCTTCGACAGCGTTTCGGGCACCTACAGCTATCTCCTCGCCAGCCGGCCCGGCGGCGAAGCGTTGATCCTCGATCCCGTGCTGGACAAGGTCGATCGCTACTGCCAATTGCTGCGCGAACTCGACCTGCGCCTGGTGAAAGCCGTCGATACGCACCTTCATGCCGATCACGTCACCGGCCTCGCCGAGCTGCGCGAGCGCACCCAATGCGTCACGGTGATGGGCGACCAGAGCAAGGCGGATGTCGTCGCCATGCGCGTCAGCGACGGCGACAAGGTAATGATCGAGGGTGTCAGCCTGGACGTGATGTACACGCCGGGCCACACCGACGACTCCTACAGCTTCATGATGAAGGATCGTGTTTTCACCGGCGATACGCTGCTGATCCGCGGCACCGGCCGCACGGACTTTCAGAACGGCAGCGCACGGGCGCAATACGACTCGCTGTTCAATCGCCTGCTGAAACTGCCGGACGAGACCATGGTGTTTCCGGCGCATGATTACAAAGGCGACACGGTGTCCACCATCGGCGAGGAAAAGCGCTTCAATCCGCGGCTGCAGGTCAACTCCGTCGACGAATATATCGAACTGATGAGCAAGCTCAATCTGCCGAACCCGAAGCTGATGGACGTGGTCATCCCCGCCAATATGAAAGTGGGTCTCAAGCCGGACGAGCTGCTGCAACAGGGGCTTGCGCTATCGCCGCGGGACGCGATCGCGCATCTTGACGATCCCGAGATGCTGCTGGTCGATCTGCGCGAAAGCGGCGAGCGGGCGAAGTTCGGAACGCTGCCCGGCGCGCTGCATGCGCCCTATCCGACGATTTCGGACAACCTCAAGCCCGGCGGCATGCTGCGCGAGGTGGCCAACGCCAGCAGACGCCGGCTCGTTTTTTTCTGCGCCTATGGCGAGCGCTCGGCGATGGCGGTGCATGCGGCGCAGGACGCCGGCATTCAGAACGCCGCACATCTCGATGGTGGCATCGATGCGTGGAAGAAGGCCGGCGGGCCGGTGCTGGCGGCGTAGCAGCCCCATGACTTGTCCCGGGCGCGATGCAACGCGCAGCGTTGCCTCGCAGAACCGGGACCGTACCGAACTCCGAGCTTGTGGCGGTCCCGGCTCTGCGAAGGGGCACTTCGCGCCGCATCGCGTCCGGGACACAATTCATCACGACGCCTTGCCGACCTGCACCTCGATGTCGTCATAACCCTTGATGCGATAAATCAGCATCGAGACCAGCCAGCTGACGATAAAGATGGCGACGATGAGATAGCCCATCGCGCCGAGATTTTCGTTCAGCACCTCGATGGCTTCCCAGAAGCTGCCGGAGAGATCGAGCTTGCGCCCGATCAGGCCGAGCGCCTCGATGCTGCCGATCACCAGCGCGACGATCACCGACACCGCCGTGATCATCATGTTGTAATAGAGCTTGCGGATCGGTTTCACGAAGGCCCAGCCATAAGCGCGCACCATCAGGATCGAATCCGTCGCGTCCACCAACGACATGCCCGCCGTGAACAGCGCCGGGAAAACGAGGATCGACCACATCGACATGCCCTCGGCACTCTGCGAGGCGGAAATGCCGAGGATGGCGATCTCCGTCGCGGTATCGAAGCCGAGGCCGAACAGAATACCGAGCGGATACATGTGCCAGCTCTTGGTGATGACACCGAACAGCCGGCGCAGCGCGCGGCCGATGATGCCGCGCTGGGCCAGCACGGCATTGAGATCCTCCTCGATGAAGCGCTCGCCGCGTTTCACAGCGCGAAAGACACGGTAGACAGCAACGAGGATGAAGAGATTGGCGATGCCGACGATCAGCAGGAAAAAGGCCGAAACGCCGGTACCGATCAACCCGCCCACTTCCTTGAAATTGTCGAACCGCTCCTGCAGCGCCGATACCGCCAGCGCGACGAAAATCGAAGCCACGATCACCACGGTGGAATGGCCGAGCGAGAAGAACATGCCGACCGAGATCGGTCGTTTGCCCGCCTGCATCAGTTTTCGAGTGATGTTGTCGATGGCCGCGATGTGATCGGCATCGAAGGCATGGCGCAGGCCGAACGTATAGGCCAGAACCGCGGTTCCCAGCAGCACCGGCTGGTCGCGGAACGCGACCAGCGCCCAGATCCAGGCCAGCACATTGGCCGGAACGAGAATGGCGTAAATGGCGATGACGCGTCCGCGCAGATTGTCGGCGCCATCGTTGAAAAGCGTGAGCAGCATGGGAGAAAAACGGTCCGATTGACGCACGGATTGTCTCAGAGCAGCCGCATCGACGCAACTGCGGCGATGTCGCTTCGGATTCCGCGTCGTGCCTCAGAAATGGCCGATCGACGTGATCCGCTGTTGGCTGAATGGACACGGGCATTTATATAATCGCGCAACGATCGCGCAACGCGTGCCCTGTGCCGTAGCGCTGACACCCAAACCCGCAGATCCAAAACGAAGCCGAGTTGATGTCCGCAGACGATAACAAATCCACCAAGGCCGAGCGTGACGCCGCCCAGCAGGCCGTGCTCGACAATATGGCACGCCTGAAGGCGCTGCGCCTGGCGCGCGAAGCCGCGATGCCGCAGACGGCGCCGAAGAAGAAGACCGCCGCGAAATCCAGCCGGACCGCGTCGGGCGGCAAGACCCAGGCCGGCAAGCCGACCGAGAAGTCGCCAGCACTGTCGGCCTGGCTGGCGGAGCAGCGCAAGGGCGGTTTCCGGACATAATACCTGTAGGATGGGTCAAGCGCAGGCGCACCGCGCTGGAGCGAAACCCGTCATTCTGTCGTTACAGCAAGGCTCCGCTGATGGGTTTCGCTCCGCTCCGCCCATCCTACGCACCCTGCGCATCTCGATTGCCCGATTGCGGTGAAATCTGCTTCAATCACTCGCATGACGTGAGTGCGGGGAGCGCGCGATGACACCACGAACCGGCCGCGGCGAGCCGAAGACCGAATCCGACAAGCCGGCTCCGCCAAAAACGCCCGTCGATGACGACGATGAGGACGGCGACATCGCCACGCCGAAACGCGATCGCGATGACGAAGCGGAGATGTTCGAGCGACGTGACAACGACACATAAAAACGGCGCGCCAGTGACGCGCCGTTTTGCGTGAAGACAGCCTGGTTCGCTCAGGCCGCCTTGAGGCCGACATCCGGGAGGATCGGGCGTGTGCGCAGCGCCTTTGCCATGATGGCTTCGACGTCCGCCTTCTCATGCGGCAGCAATGCAAGACGCGGCGGACGGGTCAGCGCGGTGCCGCGGCCCATGATGTTCTCGCAGAGCTTGATGCACTGGACGAGATCCGGCCGCGCATCGAGATGCAGCAGCGGCATGAACCACTCATAGATCTTCATCGCCTCGGCATAGCGCCCGGCCTTGGCAAGGCGGAACAGCGTTTCGCCTTCGCGCGGAAACGCATTGGACATGCCGGATACCCAACCGACCGCGCCCATGGCGACGCTTTCGACGATCACGTCGTCGAGGCCGGCGAACAGCACGAAGCGATCGCCCACCATGTTGCGGGTGTCGATGAAGCGGCGGGTGTCGCCGGAGGAATCCTTGAAACATACCACCGTCTCGACATCCGCCAGCGTGGCGAGAATGTCCGGCGTGACGTCGTTCTTGTAGATCGGCGGGTTGTTGTAGAGCATGACCGGCAGATCGGTCGCCGTCGCCACCGAGCGGAAATGCGCAGCGGTCTCGAACGGTTTCGACGAATAGACCAGCGCCGGCATCACCATGATGCCATCGATGCCGACCCGCGCGGCTTCCTTCGCGGTTTCCACGGCGAAGGCCGTGGTGAATTCTGCAATGCCGCACAGCACCGGCACGCGCCCTTTTGCAACCGACTTGGCCGCTTCCATGATCGCGATCTTTTCCTTGCGCTCGAGCGAGGTGTTCTCGCCGACCGAGCCGCAGATGATCAGGCCGGACACGCCATCGCGGATCAGACCATCGATCACCTTGGCGGTGGAATCGATGTCGAGCGACAGATCGTCTTGAAACTGGGTGGTGACGGCCGGGAAGACGCCTTCCCAGGAGATGCGGGGACTCATGACAAAACTCCGTGTGATGCCGACGCGGGATGAGCGGCGGCTTGTGATGCTTGGTCGATCATTTGAAGTGGCGTGGTTTGATTACTTGTCCCGGGCGCCCTGCTGCGCAAAGAGCGCTGCACCGCGTCCGGGACAAGTATTCAAGCGAGAATCAGATCGTGGCGCCGACCTTGCGCAGTTCGGCAAGCACTGGCGCCTTCGGCAGCCAGAGCTTGTCGAATTCGGCGATGACGGCTTCGGTGTCCTTGGCCGCGACCTGGCGGACCGGAACCGACGTGCCCTTGAAATTCTCGATCAGCGCCGGCTCGCCGCCTGCGAGTTCGTCGATCTGCGCATCGAGCGTGGATTTCACCGCCTTGGTGATCAGCTCCTTGTCCGCGGCCGGCAGCGACTGCCAGACGCGACCCGAGACCACGGCGGCCATCGGCATGAAGACGGCGTTCATCTGCAGGATCGACTTCGACACCTTGTCGAAGCGCTGATTCCACGAGAATTCCAGATCGGCTTCGAGGCCATCGACCTGGCCATTCGACATGGCGTCGAACACCTGCGGCGTCGGGATCGGTGTCGGCGCGGCGCCGAGCGACGAATAGAAATCGCGATAGACCGGCGTCGGATTGATGCGCAGCTTCATCCCCTTGATATCGGCGAGCGTATTGAGATCGCGCACCGAGAACACCGCGCGCATGCCGGTGATGCCCCAGCCGAGACCGATGGTGCCGGTCTCCTGCGGCAGCACGTCGAACAGTTTCACCGCCACCGGATGGCGCACGAACTTCGCCACCGCCGGGGTGGAGCGCACGATATAGGGTGCGTTGATCGCGGCGATATGCGGTACGCGCGAACCGAGCTCGGCAGCCTGGATGAAGCCCATATCGAGCGCACCGGTCTGCAGCTGCTGCATCATCGCCGCTTCGTTGCCGAGCTGGCCGGAATGAAACACCGTCATGGTCAGACGGCCCTTGGTCTCTTCCTTCAGCCTGTCGGCCAGCTTCAGTGCGGCTTTGTTCCAGGAATGGCCGTTTGGCGTGATGAGGCCGAGGCGCATTTCCTTGGCCTGCGCCAGCGACAGCGACGGAGCAAATACAGATGCGGCGGCGGAGGCTGCGAGGAAGCGACGGCGTGAGATGGTCATGACGAATGCTCCTTGACGATATGAATTACTTGATGAGGGCGAGAGACAGCGACGGATAGAGCGAGAGCAGGATCAGAAGAATGCAGGAGATGAAGAAGAACGGCAGCGTCACCATGAACATCTTGCCCGGCTTGGCGCCGGTGACGGCGGCGGCGACGAAGAAACACAGCCCGACCGGCGGCGACAACAAGCCAAGCACCAGATTGATGACGACGACGACGCCGAACTGACGGGGATCGATGTGATAGATCTCGGTGGCGACCGGCAGAAGGATCGGCACCGTCATGATCAGGCCGGGCACGCCGTCGATCACCGTGCCGATGACCAGCAGGATGATGTTACACAGCAGCATGAAGCTGATCGGATCCTTCGCCACCGTCTGGATCCAGGCCGCGGTTTCCTGCGGCACCTTGCCGAAGATGAGCACCCACGAAAACACGGCAGCGGCGGCTACGAGAAACAGCACGATGGCCGAATAGATGCCCGAACGCAGCATCATCTGCGGCAACTGCGACCACTGGAATTCCTTCGTCCAGTACTTACCGATCACCGCGGACGCCACAGCGCCAACGGCAGCGGATTCGGTGGCGTTGGCGAGGCCGGAAAGGATCGAGCCGACGATGACGATCGGGATCAGCAGCGTCGGACAGGTGCGCAAAATAGTCATCACGCGCTGCTTCGGCGTCTGATATTCGGCGCGCGGATAGTTATGGATGTAGCCCATGATGGCGATGACAACGCAGAACATCACCGTCAGGATCACGCCGGGAATGATGCCGGCGATCAGCATGTCGCTGACGGACACTTGCGCGAGCACGCTGTAGACGACAAACATCACCGAGGGCGGGATGATCGGACCGAGCATGCCGCCATAGGCGGTGAGACCCGCAGCGAAGGTCTTGTCGTAGCCCTTCTTCTCCATCTCCGGCACCATGATCTGCGCCATGATGGCGACCTGCGCGGTGGCCGAGCCGAGAATGGAGGAGATGAACATGTTGGCGAGAACGTTGACGTAAGCGAGACCGCCGCGCAGCGAGCCGATGAAGGCCATCGCCATATCGACGATGCGCTGGGTGATGCCGCCGCCATTCATGATCTCGCCGATCAGGATGAACAGCGGAATGGCGATGAGGCCGTAGCTGTCGACGCCGCCGAACAGCTGCAGCGGATAGGATTGGAAAAGCACCGGATTGCCGGAGGCCATGATGTAGACGAAGCCGGCCAGGCACAGGCAGAGGCCGATCGGCACGCCGACCAGCATGATGATCATGAACGCCGCCGAAGTGATCATCTCAGTTCACCCCGTCAAGTTCGGACAGCGTGAAGCCTTTGGGCGCGACCTTGGGAACCATCCCGATATCCTCGAGCAGGTTGGCTGTCCCGTGGATGGTCATCGACACCGCGAAGATGGGCAGGATCAGATACAGCACCCAGGTCGGCCAGTTCAGCGTCTGGGTGCGCTCGGTGTAGAGGAAATTGAACGTCGCGCCGGCGAACTTTTTGGCGTCGAAGCCGGCACTGGCAATGCCGACCGGGTCCATCCACAGCACGCAGGTGACCAGCAGACCGACGGCGAACACGATCACCATGCCGGTGGCCACGAGCTTGAACAATTTCTGGGTGTTCGCCGACAGCCGCTCGGTCATCATGGTAACCGCGAAATCAAGCCGCAGCCGCGTCATCGCGGAGGCGCCGATGAATGTCAGCCACACCACCGAATAGACCGCGGATTCGTCGATCCAGTAGATCGGGAACTGGGCATAGCGGGTGACGACATTCACCAGAATCAGCGCCGTCAGAAGATACATCAGCCCCATGATGGCCAGCCGCTCGACGGCCAGCAGGCCGCGGGAGGCAGCCATCACCACATGGCTGAGCCCGACTTCTCGTGCCGATGACATCGTCTGATCACTCATGAATGCTCCCCCGCATGTCACAAAAGTGAGGTGATTTCTCAGATCGTATAATTTATACATTTTACGAGTCAAACGATTGTCTGCACAAATTCCCGGCTTGAAGCGTTTTTGTGCAGCAGCGAAGAGATTGATGGGTCGGCGGGGGCGCCGGGCAAAAAGGCTAGATATATCAATGAGCGCACCGCTAAAGCACCGCACGCTCTCGGCCATGATCACGGATCAACTCCGGCAGGCGATCCTTGACGGCACCTATCCGGCCGGCTCGCAGCTCCGCCAGGACGCGCTTGGTGAGACCTATGGCGTAAGCCGGATTCCGGTTCGTGAAGCGCTGTTTCAGCTGGAGGCCGAGGGGCTGGTACGGATCGTGCCGCAGAAGGGCGCCATCGTCTCCGAACTATCGCTCGACGAGATCAATGACGTATTCGACCTGCGCGTGCTGCTGGAGCCGCGGATGCTGGCGCAGTCTGCGCCGCATTTCCGCGCGGATGATTTTGCCGTGCTGGACGGCATCCAGAAGCGGTTCGAAGCCACGATCGCCGCCGGCAATCGCAGCGAATGGGGGCAGATCAATGCCGAATTTCACATGGCGATGTATGTGAATGCGCGGCAGCCACGCACCCAAAGCATCGTGATGGCGCTGTTGCAGACCAGCGATCGCTATACACGGATGCAGCTTTCCACGGTCGCCGCCATGGGCATCGCGGAGCGGGAGCATGCAGAACTGATCGCCCTGTGCCGTGACGGGAAAATCGAGGAAGCCTGTGGCTTCCTCGAGCAGCATATCGAGGCCGTGCGCAGCGATCTGCTGCGTGTGGTCGGCCGCACCATCGAGAAAAACGGCGCGGCCTGAACGGGCTTACGCGAGTTCCTGCTCCACCAGGCCAGCGAGATAGCTGGCGCCGATCGGCAGGAGATCGTCGTTGAAGTCGTAACCGGGATTGTGCACGGGCACGCCGCCCTTGTCGGCGCCGCGCTGGCCGAACATCAGATAGGCGCCGCGGTTCTTCTCCAGCATGAAGGCGAAGTCTTCACCGGCGAGAATCGGATTACCCTCGCGCAGCACTTCAGTGACGCCCGGCACGGCTGCGGCGGCTTGAGCGGCACGTGCGGCTTCTTCAGCGGTGTTGATGGTGGGCGGATAGGCACGCTTGTAGTCGATCTCGGCGCTGCCGCCCTGGGCCTGCGCGGTCAACGTCACAGCGCGCTTGAACAGTTCCTCGACGCGGTCGCGCACGTCGGGCTTTAACGTGCGCACCGAGCCACGCAGCTCCACCTTCTCCGGCAGCACGATATTCGACGTGCCGCCATGGATCTGGCCGATGCTGATGATCGCCGATTCCAGCGCATCGATCTGACGCGACGGGATCGCGTTCAGCGCATTGATCACCTGCGCCGCCATCGCCACCGTATCGATCCCCTGTTGCGGATGCGCGCCATGGGCGGAGCGGCCGCGCAACGTCACGGTGAAGTAATCGATCGCCGCCAGCGCCGTGCCGGTGAGCGCCTTCACCGTGCCGAGCGGCATGTCCGGGCTGTTGTGGATGCCGTAGATGGAATCGCAGGGAAAGCGTTCGAACAGTCCGTCATCCATCATCGCCTTGGCGCCGGCGAGACCTTCCTCGGCCGGCTGGAAGATCAGATGCACAGTGCCGGCGAAGTTGCGCGTTTCGGCCAGATATTTGGCGGCGCCGAGCAGCATCGTGGTGTGACCGTCATGGCCGCAGGCATGCATGCGGCCGGGATTTTGCGAGCGATGCGCGAAATCGTTGCCCTCCTCCATCGGCAACGCGTCCATATCGGCACGCAGGCCGATGGCGCGGTTGCTGCCGGCAGCGCCGTGCTTGCCACGGATCACGCCGACCAAGCCGGTCTTGCCGAAGCCGCGATGCACCTCGATGCCCCATTCCGCCAGGCGCTTTGCCACGATCTCGCTGGTGCGCTCTTCCTCGAAACCGATTTCCGGGTGGGCATGGAAATCCCGCCGCCAGGCAGTCATTTCGGCATGGAGTTCGTCGAGGCGGGTGCGCGGGCTCATGAAGGGTCTCACTGATGTTGGCCGACCAATCGTTTCCCGGACGCGGTGCAGCACCCCAGGCGAAGCGAAGCTTCGTCGCCAGTGCTGCTTCGCAGAGCCGGGATCGTGTCGGTCTCGGAGTTTGATACGGTCCCGGCTCTGCGGGGCGGCATAAGAATGCCGCACTGCGTCCGGGACACTGGGAAGATGCTGCACCAATCGCCTCTGCAACGCAAAGCGCAAAGCTGCATCACTCCGCTGAAAATCCGAACGGCACACTGAGCGTTCTGAAATCGTCGGGCAGGAGTTCGCGACCGATGGGAAGCGCCGAGCGAGCGGTACAACGTGGACGATGGCAGACGCGGCACGCCACGCCCACCGGCGTCGGCGCATCCGCACGCGGACCGGCACCATCGCGCGTATAGATCAACTGGCTCGCATGCTCGGCCGCACAGCCGACCGCGATCGCGCGCTCGATCCTCTGCGCACCGAACGAACCGCCCCCCGCCGTCACCGTGCGTGCAATGGAAAAGAAACGCTGACCGTCAGGCAATTCCAGCCACTGCGTCACCAGTTCGCGCGGTGTGCGGAAGACGTTGTGTACGGACCACAACGGACACGCGCCGCCATGTTTGGCGAACGGAAAGCCGGCGCCATCGAGCAGCTTCGAGACATTGCCGGCAGGATCGACGCGAATGAGAAAGAACGGCACCTTCTCCGCACCCGGCCGCTGCAGCGTGGTGACACGATGGGCGCATTGTTCGAAACTCACGCCGAACTGGCGCGCGAGTGCTTCGAGATCGTAGCGGCGCGTTTCCGCGGCACGCGCAAAGGCCGCATAGGGCATTACGGTCGCTGCGGCCGCGTAGCCCGCAAGCGCGCGCCGCGCGAGGAGTTCGGCGCTCTTGCTGGTAAACTTGCTGTCTTCCAGCGCCGTATTGATCTCGTTGCCGAGTTCGAGATAGGCGAGCTGCTGCGCAAGCTGGAAATTGAGGCTGGCGGTGTCGAGCGAGTCTTCCAGCAGCAATTGCCGGCGATGCAGATCGAGACGCCGCACGGAGCCGAGCATGACATCCGGCGGCATGTAGCGCACCTGCAGCTTGTGACGCGTCTTCAGTCGCTCGATGAACCCGCTCGCGCCCGACGTCGCCTGCGCGAGGCGTTCGGCGGCATCGTCGATCGCTGCAAAGTTGTTCTTGCGGGCAGCGAGGAAACGACGGACTTCGGCGACGGGATCGTTGGCGTCGTAGCCAGCGCCCTCCTCCGTCGCGCCACCGGCCGGCGCGGGCCCGCGGCGTTCGGCGAGCGCAAGCTGCTCCTCGCGATAGGCCGTGTAGAGGCGCAGAAAGGCCTCGGCCATGCCGGGATAGGAAACGGCGAGATCGCTGATTTCGAGCGAGGGAATGTCGATGTCGGAGAACATCGGCTCCTTGAGGATCGACTGCAGCCGCGCCGTCGAATCCGCGCCGCCATCGCCGGCGAGATCGGCGAGATCGATGGTGTAGGTCCGCGCGAGACGGAGCAGCATGTCAGCCGTCATCGGCCGCTGGTTGCGCTCGAGCAGCGCAACATAAGGCGCCGAAATCTCCAGATCCGCGGCCATATCGGCCTGAGTCAGGCCGAGATCGCGCCGCAGACGCCGCAGACGCGGGCCGATAAAGACCGAACGACCTCCGGATGGCGCCATTTCACCTACTCCGTCACGCCTCGCGGCAACAACTCTTGTCATCCCCCGGCTTGACCGGGCGATCCAGTAAACGCCGGCAGGGCGGTGGCTACTGGATCATTCGCTGTCACGGGTGATAACAGTCGAGTCATCTCTTTACAAGATTACAATCATTATTTGTAAAGTATGACAAGTTATCCGCGTTTCGTCTGGCCGCCAGCGATCCCGTGCTTACAACCGACGTTAGACATTTCGTCGAGAACAAGAGGGAACGGCACCATGAACTTCCAGCCACGCGGCATCAGCGACCAGATCATCCAGGGCCCCGGCTCCTATGCGAGCGAGGTCGAGGCGGCGGCGGCGCTGCTCAAGACGCAGCCGACCTGGAACGGCGTCGGCGCCGAAGCGGTCGCGCGCATGCGCCTGCAGAACCGCTTCAAGACCGGCCTCGACATCGCCCGCTACACCGCGGCGCAGATGCGCGCCGACATGGCCCGCTATGACAATGACGCGACCAAGTACACCCAGTCGCTCGGCTGCTGGCATGGCTTCATCGCGCAGCAGAAGCTGATCTCGGTAAAGAAGCACTTCGGCACCACCGACCGCACCTATCTCTATCTCTCCGGCTGGATGATCGCGGCGCTTCGTTCCGAATTCGGCCCGCTGCCGGACCAGTCCATGCACGAGAAGACCTCGGTGCCCGCGCTGATCGAAGAACTCTACACCTTCCTGCGTCAGGCGGACTCGCGCGAGCTCAACGACACTTTCCGTGCCATCGATGCTGCCCGCAAGGCCGGCGACAAGGCGAAGGAAGCCGACCTGATCGCCAAGGTCGATAATTTCCAGACCCATGTCGTCCCTGTCATCGCCGATATCGATGCGGGCTTCGGCAATGCGGAAGCGACCTATCTGCTTGCCAAGAAGATGATCGAGGCCGGCGCCTGCGCGCTGCAGATCGAGAACCAGGTCTCGGACGAGAAGCAGTGCGGCCATCAGGACGGCAAGGTCACCGTGCCGCATGAAGTCTTCCTCGCGAAGATCCGCGCCTGCCGCCATGCCTTCCTCGAACTCGGCGTCGAAGACGGCATCGTCGTCACCCGCACCGACTCGCTCGGCGCCGGCCTGACGCAGCAGATCGCCGTCAGCCACAAGCCCGGCGATCTCGGCGACCAGTACAACAGCTTCCTGGATTGCGAGGAAGTCGATGCGTCGAACATCGGCAATGGCGATGTCGTCATCACCCGCAATGGCAAGCTGATGCGCCCGAAGCGCCTGCCGAGCAATCTCTACCAGTTCCGTCCAGGCACCGGCGAAGATCGCGTCGTGCTCGACTGCATCACCTCGCTGCAGAACGGCGCCGACCTGCTCTGGATCGAGACCGAGCGCCCGAATGTCGAACAGATCGCCAAGATGGTCGACCGAATCCGCGAAGTCGTGCCGAATGCGAAGCTGGCCTACAACAACTCGCCGTCCTTCAACTGGACGCTGAACTTCCGCTGGCAGGTGTTTGACGAAATGAAGGCCGCCGGCAAGGATGTCAGCAAGTACAACCGCGCCGAGTTGATGAAGGCGGAATATGACGATACCGAACTGGCAAAGCAGGCCGACGAGCTGATCCGCACCTTCCAGGCGGATTCGGCGAAGCGCGCCGGCATCTTCCACCACCTGATCACGCTGCCGACCTACCACACGGCCGCGCTGTCCACCGACAACCTCGCCAAGGAATATTTCGGCGAGCAGGGCATGCTCGGCTATGTCAAGGGCGTGCAGCGCCAAGAGATCCGCCAAGGCATCGCCTGCGTCAAGCACCAGAACATGGCCGGCTCTGACATCGGCGACGAGCACAAGGAATACTTCGCCGGCGCCGCAGCGCTGAAAGCCGGCGGTGAGCACAACACGATGAACCAGTTCGGCTAAGACTGGCTCAAATACCAAGCGGATCGGGCCGGAGTTGTTCAGACTCCGGCCCGATCTTGTTACGAATTGAATTGCGGCGGCCTGCGGTAAGTGATTGAATTTTCGTCAAGTGGACTCGACCAGGGGACGGAGACAATCGCAGCGAGGTTACCGCCATGCTTGCCGAGAAGTTTTTTCTGGTGCTCGAGACGATCAGAAGTCACGCCTTCGATGACAAGCCATCCGATGGCTGCCGGTCTCAGGTACCGATCAGCTCTGTAGCGCAGACCCCGGTCAGACCACCGAACGAAAAGCACATCAAAACCGCCGCCTGAAGCAGCTTCTGCCTGTCCGAAGCGGGCGTTCGGACCACGCGAACAGCCGTGAGACGGTGCTGATTACGATCGATACATTTGTAATCGCAGCCGGCGACGTGATCAGAGCCCCTTCGAAGTGACGTCTCTTGGAATAGATTGTTCATGCGCCTGTCCGATGGAGTACCCCGTTGAATCTCCGGCAGCCAATCGAACCCGATCCTGCTGGCGTGGTCACTGCCATAGGCTCGGGCGAACAAGCGGAAATCGAACTCAAGCTACTCGCGCCCCAGGAGGTCCTAGAAAAGCTGTTCGAGACGCCCGTCATCGTGCAGCATGCGCGCAATCGTGGCGGCGTCCGCCGGCTGGAGACCGTTTATTACGACACCGCCGACGGCGCGTTGTTCCAACGCGGCATGTCGCTGCGCGTACGTCGCAGCGGCAAGCATTTTGTTCAGACTCTGAAGCTTCCGCCGGACATCCAAGAACCGTTGGCGCGACGGCAGTGGGAAGTGCCGGTTGAGGGCATGACGCCTGACCTGGCGCAGCTTCCCGAGATCGGCGGTTCGGTGGCGACACTTACACCCGACGCGCTCGTGCCTGCGTTTGCGACACGGGTTCGCCGCCACATCAGGCAACTCGATCTGCCCGATGCGTCCGTCGAGATTGCTTTCGATGTCGGCACGATCGAGGCGGGTACGCGCCAGCAGCCCCTGTCCGAAATCGAACTCGAATTGAAGAGCGGTAACGCCGCCGCGCTGTTCGACCTCGGAACGCAACTGCTCGACGCTGCGCCACTGCAGGTCGGCACACAAAGCAAGGCGGAACGCGGCTATGCGCTGGCGTTCGACGCCATGCCGCGGGCGAAGGACGCCGCCCCGGTCAACATCTCCGTCGACCACACAGTCGACGACGTCGTTACGCTGCTGATGGGAGCCTGCTGGCATCATCTCTTGAGCAACCATGCGGTGGCAGAACAGGCATTCGCTCCCGAAAGCGTACATCAGATGCGCATCGCCCTGCGCCGTCTTCGCACGATATGCACGCTGTTTCGGCACAAGATTCCGTCGCACGCGTTCGAAACCATCAACAGCGAAGCAAAATGGCTGATGCGACAGCTCGGCCCGACGCGCGATTGGGACGTATGCGCAACCATGATCGCTTCTCGCGTCGCGACAACGACGCCGGAGGTCGATTTCGCCGGCTTGAGCGAAGCCATCGAGCAGCAGCGCATGGCGAGCCATGGCCGGCTGCAGTCGGTTCTCGACGGTCGGCGCTATAACCGTTTTCTACTTACTCTGGGAGACTGTATCGAGCGCCGCAGCTGGCGCAGCGATATCGATGCCGATGCGCTGGCCGCCCTGTCACAGCCCATGCCTCCGCTCGCCGACAGAATTCTCTCGCGGCTGCGACGGAAGGCGCTCAAGCGTGGCACACACTTTCGTCACCTCGACATCGCTGCGCTGCACGATCTCAGGATCGAGCTCAAGAAGTTGCGCTATGCGACGGAGTTCTTCTCACCGCTTTATGCCCACCATGCACCTGTCAAGCGCTATGTAGCCCGGCTCGCCAGACTTCAAAAGAACCTAGGACGCATATGCGACATCGCAAGTATCCGCAGACTGCTCGGCTCCATCCAGCAAGACGAGCACACCGCGCTCGATCTCGCCGTCGGTACGGCGACCGGCTGGCAGACCCGCGACGGGATGGCGGCCACGAAAACGCTGCGCAAGAGATGGCGACGCTTCAAGGCGGCGCCCGCATTCTGGCGCCAGTGACATCGCGTAGCAGGCTCCTGCGCTCCAGCAAAGCAAACCACGATGGCACGATCGTCGAAGACGGATCGGAGTCTCGAGCAATGTCTGCTTTGATGGCATCGCGTCCCGGACGCATTCTTTCAAGATCGAAATACTTCTCGAAGCCGACAGCTAGGGCGCCAGAAACTGGAATAACCGTGGATCTTCGCGGATCGCGGCGGCGTCCCCGGTCATGGCAACTGTGCCCCGTTCGAGCACATAAGCTCGCGATGCAACACGGAGCGCGAGATCAAGATGTTGCTCCACGATCACCACGGCGATTTCCTTCGATAGTGCCTGCAGCCGCTCGGTGATCTCCTCGATGACACCGATCCAGACCCCCTCGGTCGGCTCGTCCAGCAACAAAATCTTCGGATCGGACAGCATGGCGCGACCGATCGCCAGCATCTTGCGCTCTCCGCCCGACAACGTCCCTGCAAACTGGTCGAGCCGCTGGCCGAGCTTCGGAAAAATCTCCAGCACACGATCGATGGCTTGACTGTCCCGATTGGTCAGCGCGCCGACTGCGAGATTGTCGCGCACCGACAGCTTGGCGAAGACCGCATGCTCCTGCGGCACATAGCCGATGCCACGGCGGATGCGCTGCTCGGTTGGCAATGCGCCCATATCGCGCCCGTCGAAACGGATCGCACCACCGAGCACCGGCAGTTCGCCAGCGATGGCCTTCATCAGCGTGGTCTTGCCTGCGCCATTGCGTCCCAGAATGGCGACACCGCCACGCCACGGGACGCTGAGATTCACGCCGAACAGCACCTGGCTGCGGCCATAGCCGGCGTCGAGATTTTGAATATCGAGGAACTTGTCGTCAGGCACGGCGGAGATAAACCTCCTGAACACGGGGACAGGACTGCACGTGCTGGACCGATCCCGTCTGCAAGATCTGTCCCTGGTCGAGCACCGTCAGCCGGTCGCAGATGTCACGGATGAAATCGAGATCGTGCTCGACGATGACCAGCGAGCAGCGCGCCTTGATCGGCTGCAGCAGCTCGCCGGTCACGCGGCGCTCCTCCAGGCTCATGCCGCCGGTGGGTTCGTCGAGCAGCAGAAGCTTCGGCTCCGGCGCGAGCGCCATGGCGATCTCCAGCCATTGTTGCTGGCCGTGCGACAGCGCAGCTGCTGGCTCCAGCGCACGATCGGCAAGCCGGAATTGCTCCAGCATCGCCATGACCTTGTCGTGCAACACACCGCGCGTCCGGGATAATGCCAGTTGCCACAGCGACGTCTGCGCCTGGAGCGCCAGCAGGATATTGTCGTAGAGCGTCAAGGCCGGCAGCACGCTGGTGATCTGAAATTTGAGGCTCATGCCGGCGCGTGCACGTTCGGCCGGCGACGCCTGAGTGATGTCGTTGCCGACAAAAGTGACGCTCCCCTGCGTCGGCACTTCGGCGCCGGCGATACATTTCATCAGCGTGCTTTTGCCGGAGCCATTCGGCCCGATGAGGCCGTGAAATTCGTTCTCGGCAACGGTGAGGGCGGCACCGTTCAGCGCCGTGAGCTTGCCGAAGACCTTCACCACGTCCCTTGCTTCGAGCAGTGCCATGGTCAGCCTTTCCCCGGCGGCCGGCCAAAACTGCCGACGCGCTCGCGTTCAGGGAGAACGAGGCTGACGAGGCCGGCCGGTCGAAACAGGATGACCAGCAATAACAGCACGCCAAGAATGATCGGCCAGATGTCCTGATAGCTGTTGGAGAGCCAAAAACTGATCGCTTCGATGACGATCGTGCCGATGACGGCGCCGATCAGCGTGCCGGAGCCACCGAAGAGCACGTAGAGCACCACCTGCGTGGAGATCACGACGCCAAGCATGTTCGGCCAGACGAAGCCTTCATGGAAGGCATAAAGGCTGCCCGCGAGCCCGGCGATGGCACCAGCCAGCGAAAAGATGATTGCCTTCAGGTGCTGCACGTTGTAGCCGAAAAAAGCGATACGCTGTTCATTCTCGCGCAAGCCGGCCAGGGCCAATCCGAACTGCGACCGCATCAAAAAACGACAGACCAGATAGACGACGACAAGGAATCCAAGGGCAACGTAGTAATAGGCCGCGCCCTCAGTGAGGTCACAACTGCCGATGGTCATCGGTGGGATGGACGGAATACCGTTCTGTCCGCCGAGATAGTACCAACCTCGCGCCAGGCGATCGCACGCATAGGAACCTGTCAACGTGCCAAGCGCGACGAAGATCACACTCGCGGGATGCCGGCCGAGCAACAGGAAACCACCGAGCAGGAGCGCGAAGGCAAAGCCGATCAGGATGCCCGCCGGCAGCACCAGCAGCATGGAGGTGACGCCGAGATCGCGCGCCAGCAAGGCCACACCATAGCCGGCCAAGCCGAAGAACGCGGCCTGTCCGAAGCTCATGATGCCCGCATAGCCCCAGACGAGATCGAAGGACAGCGCGAACAGGCAAAGGATCAGCACCCGCGTGGCATAGACGGTGAGATAGTCCTGCAGCAGGGACGGCAACACCAGCCCGATCGCAAGGACCGCGAGTTCCAGGATCGGCAGCACTGCCCATCGCCGCAATGCATCTGCAGAACGCGCCGCCGAAGCTGCGGAGAATTGTGTCATCTCGGTCATGGAACGGATTTCAGCATTCTTTCGGATCGACGAGACCGCTGCTGCGCGCCACGATGTCGTACTTCCCGCCCTTCGCCACCGCCGTGTACATGTTCATCTTACAGTGCCGCTTGCCGGGCACCATCTCCGCAGGCCCGCCCGGTCCTTCGGCGATCTTGGCATGATCGAGCGCCTTCGCCACCGCGTCGCGCTCGACACTCCCCGCTTCCTTCACCGCCGCCTCCCACAGCTTCAGGCCGCGATAAGTCCCCGTGGCAGCACTGCCCGCGGCGAACAGAAAGTTGCCGGGAAACTGCTTTTCATAGGCATCCTGCAGCTTGGCACTGAAAGGTTGCTCGGGCGTCAGCGCCTTGAAGTAATCGAGACAGCTCGCCAGCCCCTCGATTTCTGCAGGCTGATTGATACTCAAGGTATTCTCGTCATAGTAGACACAAGCCAGCCGGCCGCCATTCTTGAGGAACCCTGCCTCCGACAACTGCTTGAAGAATGGGCCGACGCCCGGCGGGATGATGGTGTTGAAGACCACATCGACTTTGTTGGAGATGATGCGGTTCACGGTGGACGAGAAATCGATCTGGTCGAGCGGGTAGTACTCCTCGAACACCACTTCCCCCCCATTGGCCTCGATCACCTTCCGTGCATAAACGTTCAACGTATGCGGCCAGACATAATTGGCGCTCGGCAGCGCAAACCGCTTGCCACCGTTCTTGATCAGCCAGGGGATGAACTCATCGCATTGCTGCGCCGGTGTCGGACCGGTGCAGAACAGATAGGGCGTGCATTCCTTGCCCTCATAGAGCTGCGGATAGATGTAAAGTGTTTTGCCGCGGGAAACGATGACGTCCTTGATGGCATTGCGCATCGACGAGGTGATCCCGCCAAGCACGAGGTCGACCTTCTCGCGCTGGATCAGCTTGCGCACATTCCCGACGGCAACGGATTCATTCGAAGCGGTGTCCTCGATATACAGTTCGAGCGGACGCCCGAGGAGGCCACCGGCGTCGTTGATTTGCTTGACCACCATTCTGGCGACATTGGCATCGGCGTTCCCGGCATAGCCCATCGGGCCAGTGAGATCCGTACCGATACCGACCTTGATCGGACCGGCCGCGGCGTTGGCCCAGTCCGCAGGAATAACCCAGCTGCCAATGCCAGTGGCGATAGCAGTCGAAGCGAAGGCGAAGTTGCCTAGAAAACGCCGACGCGTGAGATGGCTGTGGTCGCGCGACATGGATTATACCCCTTTTCCTGCAACGAGGCCCTGCGGCCGGAATTTGATGAAGATGATAGCGAGCACGAATACCGCCACGTCGGCGATGACCGGTGAGATGATCCATGGCAGCGCCGCACTCAGCGTGCCGATGACGCCGGCCCCGGCCACTGGTCCGGCGAAGGAGCCGATGCCACCGACCATAACGGCGACAAAGCCCTGGATCAGAAAACGGAGACCGAGATCAGCGAACAGCGTGAATACCGGTACGATCAACGCACCAGCGAGCCCTGCAAGCGCGGCACCGAAAGCGAAAGTGGAACCGTAGATCGCATTGGTGGAAATGCCGGAGGCACGGGCCAGTGACGGATTTTCCAGCGATGCGCGGATACGCAAGCCAAACGCCGTCTTGGCGAGCAGAAGGTAACTGCCCAGCATGACCAGCGCAGTGACAATAATGATCACCAGCCGCCAAGTGGAGAAATGCATGTTGCCGATGGTCACCGAACCACCGATCGGCTCCGGCACCGAAAGATACAGGCCACCGATCAAGCCGCGCACAACCTCGCGGATGATGAGGCCGAGCGCATAAGTGCCGAGCATCGCCACAATCGGCGCGGCATAGAAGCGCCGCACGATCAAGCGTTCGAGCACGAAGCCCAGCGCGCCGACCGCGAATGGCGCGGCCAGCATGCCGAGCCAGACCGGCGCCCCGGCGGCATGGACGATATAGGTGACATAGGCACCAAGCAGGACGAACTCGCCCTGCGCGAAGTTGAAGATTCCCATCATGCTGGCGATGATGCCGAGCCCGAGCACCACAAGCACCACGATTGCCCCGAAACTGGCGATCTCGAAGCTCGCCATCACCAGACTATCCATGCGCGATCACCACCGCCGTGCTCCGCACATCCACTTCACATGGACTTCCAGTCGCCCGCCTGTTCGAAGGCGTGGGCTGCACGGTAGATCGTCATCTCGTCGAAATGCTTGCCCACCAACATCAGGCCCACCGGCAGGCCCTCCACCATGCCACAGGGCAGCGACATGGCCGGATGATGCGAAATGTCGAATGGAGATGTGTTTGTGATCATCTCGAAAGCACGACCGATGATCTCCTCGCGCGGTGCGCCCGACTCCGGCAGCTTGGTCGCCTTCATCGGTGTGGTGGGCATCAGCAGCAGGTCGTATTTGGCCAATGCCCGATCGTAAGCCGCCGTCACGCGGCGCGAAATGTTGAGCGCCTTGCCATAGAAACGCGAGCCGAAGGTGTTGTTGATGTAGGTGCCGAACAGAAGCATCAGCTTCGTCGTCTCCGACAGCGAGTCCGCCTGTCCGCGCCAGCCGCGATGGGCATCCATCAGTGAGGTGGCATAGAGATCGCTGCGGCTGAGTCCGTAACCGTCGCCATACATCATGGTCTGCGTCATACCTTCGGTGCCGATCGGCATCCAAACGGACGCTGCGGTCAAATGCATCGGAATCGAAATTTCCTCGACCTCCGCGCCAAGACTGGCGAGGCGCTTCGCAGCCTCCCTTACACTCTCATTCACGGCCGTTTCGGCACCCGGCTGCGCAAAACCCTCTCTCACAACGGCAATCTTCATGCCACGCACGCCGCCGCCGAGGGCTTTGGTGTAATCCTGCACCACCGGCGCCTTGATGCGCGGGTCATAGCCGTCATCACCTGCGAGCACTTCGAGCAGCAGGGCATTGTCGGCGACATTCGACGTCATCGGGCCGGTGTGATCGACATAAATTTCGATCGGCATGATGCCAGTATAAGGCACGAGGCCCCAGGTCGGCTTCATGCCATAGGTGCCACTGAAGGATGACGGCATGCGGATCGAGCCGCCCTGATCGCCGCCGATCGCCATGTCGGCCTCCCCCAGCGCGACCACGACAGCGCTCCCCGACGACGATCCGCCGGCCGAATACCCCATCTTGTGCGGATTATGCACCGGCCCCGTCGAATTGGTGTGGCTTCCGCCCGACATGCAGAAATGCTCGCAATGCACCTTGCCGACGATATCCGCACCGGCATCGAGCATGCGCGTCACGATGGTAGCGTCGAAATCCGGCACATAGCCCTCCAGCGTGGAAGAGCCATTCATCATCGGCACGCCGGCCAGCATGATATTGTCCTTCAGCGCGACGGTCCTGCCCTTCAATTTGCCGCTGAAAGCTCCCTTCACCACCGTCTTGCGGTACCAGGCATTGCGCTTGTTCTCTTCTGGCGACGGCTGATAGCCCGGCGTACGCGGATACTTCACCTCCGGCACTTCATCCGGCATCGCTGCGACGGCGTTATAGGCGTCGACCGACGGCTGCATCAACGCTCGGAACGAGGTGACGTCATCATCTGACAGCGCGAGTCCGCACTGATCGGCGACGGCGAGAATCTGATCGGGGGTGGGAAGTGCAACGGCCACGACGCGGTCTCCTAATCTTCACGATGTCCGACGAAACGTCCGCTGCTGCGGCCGCATCGAAGGAAGCGACGACGATGTCGCTCCACGCACATCATAGGAAACGGAAATATTTTCTTTTTCAAGTATTATTTTGAGATCATGCGCCGAACAGGGCTGCTGGCCGCTAGAATGTCTCGATAAGTCTGAAATCGAGACCATCGGCCTCAGCGAGATAGATCGGCATTTTTGCGCGGCCCGCCGTCATCACGACCTCGCCCCGCGCCCCCCGATAGCTGCTGCAGGACGCCGCCTGCAACAGCGGCCTGACACCGATACTGCCCGCCTTGGCCGCCACGGCTTCGAGAAATCGCAGTCCTTCATAATTCGACTGTGCGACCGAGCCCGGCGACGGCGAACATCGTCCGAACATCGCCTCATACTGCGCGCGAAAGGCATCGTTCGCCGCCGATCCACGCTCGATGAAATAGCCCGACGAACAATAGAGATTTTCGGAATTATTGGCGCCGATGCCGAGCAACAAGGTCTCATCCATCGCACCGGCGAGGCGCAGCATCTTCGACATCAGTCCATGTTCGGCGAAAGCGCGGTTGAACACGATACTGTCGGTGCCGATCAGCGAAATAACGACGACATCGGGGCGAGCCGCACGAATCCGGTCGATAGCTGCGGAATGGTCGTGCTCACCCATGGCGACGAATTCCTCGCCGACCACCTGACCGCCAGCCTCGGCGATATATTTCTTGGTGGCTTTATGGGCGAGCCACGGCCAGACATAGTCACTGCCGATCAAGTACCAACGTTGCGCCTTCTTGCGCTCCGCCAGCCACTGGATCGCGGGTTTGGACTGGTCGCGCGGTGTTTCGCCGATCGCCATGACACCAGGGGTCCGCTCGCCCCCCTCATAGACGGGCGTATAGATATAGGGGATACGACTGCCGATCGCCTTGCGCAGCGCGATGCGCACGGCGCTGATGTGCGAGCCCATGATGATATCGGCTTCGCTGCACGCGACGATCTCGCGCGCCGTTCCCGCGATAGCGTCGATATCGCCGCCGGCATCATAGAAAACGGGTTCGATCTCGCGCCCCAGAATTCCGCCACGACGATTGATCTCAGATGCCGCCAGCAACATGCTGTTGGTGCCGGCAAGTCCCCAAATGCCCGCCGGCCCGGTCAGCCCGATGAAATTGACGACCCGTAATTTGCTCGCATCGCGGCGGCGCAGGAAGCCATCCACACGATCATGGAGACCGTCGTCGCCGCCTCCCGCGCCTCTGAACAGCCACGCGGGCGAAGGAGCACCTGTCAGTCCGGTCTGCACAGACGAGAGCATGCGGCTCTCCTTTCGGCATGATCAATTCTTATCGTTGTCGGCACGGCGAGCGGAAAAAAGACACGAAAAAATATCGTATCGGAAAATATTGAAATTTCAACGATTCCCGTGCATAGAGTTCGGGCATCGTCGCTTAAACTTCAACCCGTTTCCAAGCAAAGCACGAACCCGTGGCCAGGTTGCCCTCGACGCCCATTACCGAGCATCTCGCTTATCTGCTTGCGCAGGCCAATCGCGAGATAAATCGCCAGCTCGACGCACGCTTCAAGAAAGAAGGTGTGCCAGTAGAGCAGTGGCGCATCCTCAAGATCCTGTCGGACGGCCAAGGCCATTCGATGGGCGATCTCGCTGAAGCCGTGCTGCTCAACCATCCGACCCTCACCAAGATGATCGACCGGATGGTGTCCGACGCCCTCGTCTATCGGGTGCAAGACCCCGACGATCGCCGCAAGGTGCTGATGTTTATCTCCGATCGCGGCAAAACCCTGACCCAGCGCCTCAATTCGCTGGCGCAGAGCCAGGAAGCCCATATCGCCGAGAATTATGGCAACAAGGCCACTGCGGACTTGAAGCGGCTACTGGAAAGTCTGATCGAGAAGGCGAACTGAGGATCGCCATAACAGGCATCGACCATCATCTCAGGATAGGCGAATTCGGTGATCGCATTGTCGGCACCGCGCATTTTGGTTTCAGTATTTTGCCTGTCCGCGTATCGCTTCACGGCTTTGCTTGCCCGCGCCACGTGTGATCGCGTTGGTTCTATCGCACATATTCCAGTTGCAGCGCGACCAGGTCGGCGGTTGCATCGCCGTAGCGAGCCGCCATCTCCTTGAGGGTGCGGTCGAGAGCATGCGCCGAGCCCGTTGTTCCGTTAAGAGTAAGCTGGACAGTGCCCGTATCCGTCGCCCGATCCGGTATCAAGACAAGACCGTACCGTGATGCAACGGGGCCCTTCGCCGACGTGGCGATTGCTTGCGAGCGGTATGTCCTCGACCAAGCGTCGGCACTGAGAGCAAGCGCAATCTCGTCGAAGCCGTCCATGACCGGGATCGCCAGGGTCTCGTGTTTCCAGAATGACAGGAAATTGCGGGCAACGAGCCACATGCCCCATGCCGTCAAACGAAACGGCGCGGATTCATGAGCCGCAGTCCAGTTCTCCACACCGAGTTTGGCCGCTGTCGCTTTCGCCTTCGAGCGTCCCGCCAGGGCCTCGACGAGAGCAAGACTCGCGGGAATCGAAGCGGTAACGCCGGTCGTGGTCATGACGCCACGGTCGAAAACATAGCGTTGATCGCGAAGCCACCGCGTCTTGGGAAAAGCGCTTGCGATCTTGTCGAACGCATACCAATGAGTGGTCGCCGCCCTGCCATCGAGGAGACCGGCGCGGGCGGCTATCCATGCGCCTTCGCAGATGGACACGACGACCGCTCTCTTGCCGGATTGATGTCGTACCCACGCGATGACGGCTTCGTTCCCGCTGTCATGCATCGCCGGCACGATCACGATGTCCGCGCCATCGGGGTGAGCCGCATCAAAGGCAAGCATGGTCTTATCCGCCTGGATCTTGAGCGCGGGCATCAAGCTGACCGGACCGGGATGGATCGAGACGATGACGACGTCTGCGACATCAGCCATCTTCAACACACTATAGGGCACAATGAGATCGGTCGTCTCGGTCCCTCCGTTGTCGGCCACGATGGCAACGAGCGGCCGTTCTCGACCAGCCTTCACGAGCGGCAGATGAACGGAGCCCACATCGGCGGCCACGGCACTTCCCATGCCAGACATGCAGGGAACGGCCAGAAGGACGATGACGAGAATTGTCGTAAAACGGCGCATGGCAATGTCCGCGCTTGATGGAACCGCCGACGAATAGCGGTCGGAAGGTATGGCGGAAATGTCAATTCCATCGCATTTTACGCCAATGACTGGGAAGACGAGACGGATTGTCGTGGTTGGATATAACGGGGTGCAGGCCATGGATGTGGTCGGTCCCATGGAGGTTTTCGCCACAGCGAATCTCTATCTGCCAGAATCTGCGCCGCACTATGCGGTTACATTGGCGTCTCCGGCCGGAGGCCGGGTGAAATGCAGCTCAGCCGGCGGATTGCAATTGGGGGATGCCGTCGCACTGGACGAGCTGCCGGATGCGATCGATACGATCATTGTGGCCGGCGGCAGCGAGGAAGGACTGCGCGACGCCATCTTCGGCACAGCATTGGTCGAATGGCTGACGTCGCGCCGCTCCAAAACCCGTCGTCTCGTGAGTGTTTGCACCGGCGCTTTCGTGCTTGCCGCTGGTGGATTCCTCGACGGAAAGCGCGCAACCACGCACTGGAATTCCGTCGGCCTCCTGAAGCAGCTTCGCCCCCAGGTCCATGTCGAACCTGATGCCATATTTGTCGCGGAGCCACCGACATATACTTCGGCAGGCGTCACGACGGGGATCGATTTATGCCTAACGCTTGTTGAATCCGATTGCGGAGCGCAAACAGCGTTATCCGTCGCTCGGCAACTGGTGTTGTTCATGCGCAGACCGGGCGGGCAGTCGCAGTTCAGCCCGGTTCTGACGACACAGGTCAATGCCACGCCGCGCCTGCGCAGGCTGCTCGATGAGATCGTCGAGAATCCGGTCGGAGATCTTTCCGCTCCCGCTCTTGCAGCCCGCGCAGGGATGAGTGAGCGGACTTTCTCGCGCTCGTTCCGCAAGGAAACCGGCAGCACTCCGGTGCAATTCGTGGAAGCCGCCCGGGTCGAACGGGCGAAAGCGCTTCTGGAAACTTCCGACTGGTCCCTGCCGCGCATCGCCGAACGCTCGGGCTTCGGCAGTCACCACTCTTTGCACCGCGCGTTCCAAAGGCAGCTGGGAATTACGCCCAGCGCCTATCGGGATCGCTTCGGTGCTGCATGAGGTGGACAGTATTTTTCCGCCAAGATGCGGTCAAACGCGGCCGAGACGACTCGCGTGGCAGCCGGCGGCTCAGCGTCTGCTCATCACGATACTGACGTTCCGGATATCGCCTTCGGACGACAACGAGAAGTTCTGCCGGTTGCCGCTGGTCTTTAGCGAAAGCTGTGCGGAGAAGCCGGGAGCATCGACCACCGCTGTGATGGAGCCACCGTTCTCGCGTCCGACCAGGGTCCCGCTGATACCGCGGCTTGTCTCACTCCAGGAGCCTGCGATCTGGCCCTGTTGGCTGATAACATCGCTTGTCAGGTCGAACCGATAACTGTCGCTGGCACAACGCAGGCTTTGCTGAAGCCGCGCATCGCCGCGGCCGACTACATAGGTTGCCTTGCAGCGGATGCGTTCATTCGCGCCGTCCGACAGCGAGATCGTGCCCGCGCCGGACCAGGCGCCGGCAAGCCCTGCAAAGGCCGCCGGGTCCGCCGACGCGGCGCTGCCGCTCAGCGCGAGCATGAAACCAGCCAGCACGATGCGGCCGACGGCGATGGGTCTGCTGTCCAGGATAATCATGGGTATCTCCTATTTTCAGATGCAATGGTGGACGGAGGCCGACGCGCTATCTGCCGCTGGCGACCCTGCCGACCGGTGAGACTGTCGCCAGGGAGGGACCGTCCGAACGTTCGGAGGGAGGCGACTTGGCCCACAGATGCGAACTTCGCGCTTTGTCGTACCCGTGCTGGAACAGCGCGCGCATATAGCCGGTGTCGAAGCCGCTCGATGGGGCAACCGGCCAATCGTCCTCGATATAGGTCACGTTGAAATCGAACTTGCTACGGCGTGCGAATTCATAGGTTCTCTGCAGGATCGAGCGCGTCTGCGCCTTGACCATGGTGGAAGAGGATCGCGAGGCGATGTCGATGGTCTTGTCGTTGACGACCTGAAATTCGGGCTCGATCTTGTTGTTCATCAGGATGAACAGTTGCAGGTCGGTGGCCGTCGCGAATTTGGTAGTCTGCCGCAGAAACGTCTCGGGAAGCGTCAGCACCGGCGCGGTCACGCCGCCATCGACATGCATTTCCTGGAATCGGCGACCATCGGCCTCAGCATCGATAAGCATCGGCGGAAATACGGCAGGCAGACTGGCGGAGGCCGCGACGATGTCGCGAAACAGATCGAGCGACTGCGGCGTCCCCAGCGAAGCGATGCGCCCCATGTCCCAGATCGCCGTGCGCTGCGAGTCGAGATTGGTGGTGACGACGAACAGCAGGCGTCCCTTGGCGTATTCGCCGGCTACCGCTGCGACGAAACCGGCGTCGATGTAATGGGTGACGAGTTCGCGCAGCCGTTTGTTACCGAACAGTCCCGATCCGAAGATCGCATTCAGCGGATTGGGCGAGTCCAGCAAGCTCGCCGCGATCCCGCTCGTATAGAACTCGCGCAGCGTTGGATCGTACTGCGGGCCGAGGAAGGCGAAAGGTGCGATCAGCGCGCCGGTGCTGACACCCGAGACGATCGAAAATGACGGCCGGGTTCCCGCATCGGTCCAGCCATTGAGCACGCCGGCACCATAAGCGCCATCGGCGCCACCGCCCGAGAGCGCAAGATAGATGCGACGGCCGCGCCATTCGACGTCCTGACCGCGAAACGAGGCCGCGGGCGCATCGGAATAGCGGCGCAGATCGTCACGCCCCAGCACGAGAGCCGCCGTCGCCTCTGTGCTCGAATACGGCGTTCGCGGCATCGAGGCACAGCCGGCGATCACAAGGAGCAATGGCGACAGAATGAGACAGATGCACAGCCGATATGACGTATGGGACATCTTACTTCCGGGTCGCAGGAATACGCCGTGCATAATCGTCACGCCGCGGTGCCTGCGGACTGGCGGGAGCCCACGCGGGCTCGAGGCTGCCGCGATGCCCCTGGTCGACAACGAGGCCGTGGCGATCGCTCATGCTACGGGCTCGTTGACGGGCAGCTTGTCGGATTCGTGAGGTACTTCCTCGTCCGGTGCCTTGATCCGAAACCAGGCGACATAGAGCGCGGGCAGAAACAGCAGCGTCAACACCGTGCCGACGATGATGCCACCCATCATCGCGTAGGCCATCGGCCCCCAGAAGATTTCACGCGAGATCGGGATCAGCGCAAGGCTCGCGGCAGCTGCGGTCAACAGGATCGGGCGCATCCGGTGCTCGGTGGCATCGACCACGGCCTCCCAGGGCGGCTGGCCGTCTCTGCGATGCTGTTCGATCTGCACAATCAGGATCACCGAATTTCGGATCAGGATGCCGATCAACGCCAGAATGCCGAGAATGGCGACGAAACCCATCGGGGTCCGGCTCGGCAGCAGCGCTGCGACCACGCCGATCAGAGCCAGCGGCGCCACCGTGAACACCAGGAACAGCCTGCTGAAACTCTGCAGCTGTACCATCAACAGCGTCGCCATCGCGAACAGCATGAGCGGCACCACCGCAATAATAGGCGCCTGCGACTTGCTGCTCTGTTCGACCGCGCCGCCGATATTGACGGCGTAGCCCGGCGGCAGCTTGGCGGAAAACTCGGCGATCGGAGCCTTCAACTGATCGACGATGGTCGCAGCCTGGGTATTGTCGAGAATGCCGGCCGAGAGCGTGACGGTCGGAAGCCGGGAGCGGCGCCAGATCTTCGGCTGTTCGAGTTCGTAGCGGAATTGCGCCACAGCGGCGAGCGGCACCGATTGGCCGCTGCTCGTCGATAGCTGCAGATTGCGTAGCGTCTCGATCGAGCCGCGCTCGGCGGCATTGGCACGGCCAAGCACATCGACGAGGTAGATATCGTCGCGCACCTGCGTCACCGACGATCCGTCCACAATGGCGTTGAGCGTGGTTGCAATCGACTCCGACGTCACGCCGAGCTGACGCGCCTTGTCCTGCAGGACATCGACCTTGACCACCCGCGCCGGCTCCATCCAGTCGAACACCACATTCGACAGATGCGAATTGCCCGACACGATACCTGCCAGCTGCTGGGCGTAATCGCGGACCTTGCCGATATCCGGTCCGGACATTCGATATTGGACCGGCCGCCCGACCGGTGGACCGATATCGAGCAATTTAACAAACGCATCGGTGCCCGGAAACGTCTTGGTGAGATAGGCCTGCAATTTCGGCTTCAGACGATCGCGAGCTTCGACGCTCTTGGTGACGATGATCATCTGTCCGAACGTCACGTCGCTGGGCTGCACATCGAACGACAACAGGAAACGTGGTGCGCCCTGACCGACATAGGTCGACCAATGGTCGATATCGTCGTTGCCCTTGAGCGCCTCCCTCTCGAACTGCGCCATCTGCGTGTTGGTCTCGGCGATCGAGCTGTTCTGCGGCAGGTTCCAGTCGACCACCAGCTCCGTGCGGTCCGACGACGGAAAGAACTGTTGCTGCACATAGCTCATGCCGACGATCGACAGCGCGAAGGCGGCCACCGTCAGACCGATGGTGAGCCAGCGGTGCCGCATGCAGAATAACAACGTCCGCCCGAACGCCGCGGCAAAGCGCCCCTTTTTCTCATGGTGGCTCTTCATGGTTTTCGGCAGCAGCGCGACGCCGAGCAAAGGCGTGAACAGCACCGCGACGATCCACGACACGATCAGCGACACCGCGATCACGACGAACAGCGTAAAGGTGAACTCTCCGGCCGCGCTGTTGTTCAAGCCGACCGGAATGAAGCTGGCGACGGTGACCAGTGTCCCGGTCAACATCGGGAACGCCGTGGAAGTGTAGACATAGCTCGCGGCCTTCTCGAGCTTGTCGCCGACCTCGAGCCGCGCGACCATCATCTCGACCGCAATCATGGCATCGTCGACCAGCAGGCCGAGCGCGATGATCAAGGCGCCTAGCGAGATACGCTGCAGCGAGATACCGGAATAGGACATCACCACGAAGGTGATGGCGAGCACCAGCGGAATCGAGACCGCCACGACGAGACCGGCCCGCATCCCGAGGCTGATGAAGCTGATCGCCAGCACGATAGCGATGGCCTCGAACAGAGCGTGCGTGAAGCCCGAGACCGCCTCATCGACGATCTGCGGCTGATCAGAAACCAGATGGATCTCGGCACCGACCGGAAGATCGCCGGCGATGCGCGCCATCTCCATCTTCAGCGCCTCGCCGAAATCGAGCAGATTGGCACCCGCCTTCATGCCGATGGTCAAGCCGATCGCGGGCTCGCCCTTGAACCGGAACAGCGACGTCGGCGGATCGGAATAGCCGCGGCGGACGGTGGCGACATCAGTCAGCGGAAAGAACCGGTCATTGACGCGCAGGTTTATCGCCTTGAGGCTGTCTTCCGAGGTGAACTGGCCGCCGACCCGGACCAGGATTCGTTCCGGCCCGGCCTGCAGCACACCGGACGGCGTGATCGCATTCTGGGCCTGCAGCGACGAGATGACCGCCTGCTGGTCGATACCGAGCGCGGCAATCTTGCTGGTCGAGAATTCGAGATAGATGACTTCGTTCTGCGCACCGACGATATCAACGCGGCCCACATTCGGAACCTGCAAAACCTTGGCGCGCACCTCTTCGACGCGATCGCGCAACTGGCGCTGCGTCAGACCATCGCTCGTGAACGCGTAGATGTTGCCATAAACATCGCCGAAGCGGTCATTGAATCCGGGACCAATCACGCCGCTCGGAAAATCCTGCTTGATGTCGGCGATCATATTGCGGACGCGGAGCCAGGTCGGCACCACGTCGCGTGCTTTGGTGTCGTCGCGCAGGTTGACGAAGATGGTAGTCTCGCCGGGCACCGTCAGACTCTTGGTGTAGTCGAGCGACTCCAGTTCCTCGAGCTTCTTCTCGATCCGCTCGGTGACCTGTTTGGTGACTTCCTCCGCGGAAGCACCCGGCCATTTAGCCTGGATCACCATGGTTTTGATCGTGAAAGCGGGATCTTCCTCGCGGCCAAGGTGAAGGTAGGCGAACAACCCCGTCACCATGAATGCGATCATGAAGTACCAGACCAGTGCACGGTGATGCAGGGCCCAGTCTGAGAGATTGAAAGGCTTCACGCGTCTTCCTTTTCCAGCCGGACTTTCTGGCCTTCCTTGAGATGATGCACCCCCGCCGTGACGACGCGCATGCCGTCATCGATACCGCTGGTGACCGTCACGGAGCCGTCCTCATTCGCAACGACCACGACATCGCGCGCCGTGACCGACTTGCTGCCGGGATCGACGATCCAGACCCGCGACTTGCCGTCCTGCGTGAGGATGGCGGCGGCCGGCAGCCTGAAACCGTGCCGGGAGTTACCGGGGATGTAGGTCGTGACCGTGGATCCCAGTCGAAACGTGTCGGGCGGCGAGTCGAGCGTGACCCGCACCCGGCTCAGGCGGGTCTGCGAATCGAATTGCGGGCCGATCTCGCGAACCTTGCCTTCGACGCGCGTTTTCGGATCGATTTGCAAACTGACGGTCAGCGGCATTCCGACTTCAAGCCTGCTTGCCAGTTCGACCGCGATATCGATAACCGCCTCGCGCACATCGGGCCGAGCCACGGTCACCACGGTTTGCCCCGGCGCAACGATCTGGCCAACCTGCGCGCCAACGGCCGCGACGACGCCGGCATAATCGGCAATACTCTTAGTGTAAGTGAGCTGTTCGCGCGCCTTGGCCAGATCGGCTTGGGCGCGGACGACGCCGGCTTGGGCGGATGCATAGCTTTGTTCGGCGGAATCGAGGGTCGCCTGGGTGTTAGCTCCGGTTTCGATCAGTGTGCGCTGCCGGGTCACCGTGCCGGTCGCATTCAACAGCGACCCCTGCGCTGTCGTCAGCGCGCCCTGTAGCGACCGCACCGCCATTTCAGCCGCAGTCGCATCGATCGCCGCCAACAGCTGGCCTTTGGTGACGCTATCCCCGACATTGACCGGCCGCGCGACCAACCGGCCAAGAACGCGGAATCCGTAATCGGTCTGATACCTTGGCTGGACCGTTCCGACGACGCCGATGGTGGCCGCGCCCAGGGGCGAGACAACCATCGAGAGGACCGGCCGAACCGGTTCGGGCGCGGCTGCTTTCTCGCCGCATCCCGCGAGCAATCCAGCCATGAGAAGTGCAACGGCAGTTCTGCCGGCGGTGACGGCGCGTGTCATAGCTCGATCCCCGCATAGGTGACGATGGCGCCCGGCCGCAGCATTTTTCCGCTCGAGATGACGATGCGCTCGCCAATGGTGAGCCCGTGCGAGACAACGAAAGAGTCGGTTTCGTAACTCTCGACCACGATATCGCGCAGCGACACGGCATGGGTTTTCGAATCGATGACCCAGACCGCCGGGCCGGCGGCCGACGATGTCATGGCTGCCGATGGCAGAATGATCTTGTCGGTCGACCTGGTGATCCCCTCACCTACGACCGCGCTGCCGAGGGTCATTTCCTTCGGGACATTCAGAATTTCCATCTTGACTTTGACGGTGCCGCTTTTCGGATCCACCGTGGGCGAAATCTCCCGAGGCCGGGCGCGCGCCGTTATCTTTGGATTCGACACGAGCGAGACCTGAATACTGTCGCCGTCCAGCTTCTGCAGGAAGATCGCTTCATAGACATCGAACACGGCGTCGCGCGCACCATCCTCAGCAAGCGTGTAGGACGACTGGGACGATTGGGACACTTGCCCGACCTCGACGTTACGGGCTGTGATGATACCCGAGGCACTTGCGCGCAGCGTGGTGTAGCCAAGCGCGTCGGTCGCCGTCCCCAACTGGGCCTTCGACGCTTCCAGCCCGCCTTGAGCAGCGTTCAACGCCTGCTGCGCCTGATCGTAGGACACGCGCGTGGTGAAACCGCTGGTCATCAGTGTTTTCTGACGCTCGAAATTTGCCATCGCGACGCGCAGCTGGGCTTCGGACGATGTCACGGCAGCTTTCGCGCTCTCAACGTCGGCCAGTTGTTCGGTCGGATCGATCTTCGCCAGGATGTCGCCCGCATTGACATGGGCGCCCACATCGACGAAGCGCTCGGTCACCCGACCGGTCACCTGAAAAGCGAGATCGCTGGTGACGCGCGCCTCGACCTCCCCACTGAGCCTGATCGATGTCTGGCGGGGCTGCAGGCGAACGATCTCGGAGTTCACCAAGATTGGCGCGCGCGCCACATCCGGCGCGCGCTCGCACCCGACCAGCAGAACCAACAGCAACAACGGCGTGATCTTGAAACAAAATTTCATCTAAGGCACTCAGTGAGCGATCACTCACTATATTTGACTAACCCGAAAGTCAATAGCATTCTTCACGCGAACCGTTTAAGGTCCGCCTATGACTTCCGACATGAAGAAGCGCGCCCGCCGCAAAGCGGAGCGGCCAACCGAGATCCTTGACGCGGCTTTCGAGGAATTCGTCAAAACCGGCTATTCGGCGACACGTCTGGAGGACGTCGCCAGACGCGCGGGCGTCACCAAAGGCACGATCTATTTCTATTTCGAGACCAAAGAGCGCGTCTTTCAGGAGATGATGCGGCACAAGTCGCAAGACCTGTTACCTGACCTTGATCGTCTCGCCAGTCAGCTCGAGGGATCTTACGCGGAACGTTTTCGCAAGCTTGTGGTGTTCTTTTTCGGGAGGATCGCAGAAGATCGTGCGGAGCGCGAGACGCTTAGGCTCCTGATTGCGGAAGGTTCGCGCTTTCCTGATATGGTGGACAAGTACTACGAAGAATTCGTGCAGCCGGTCATCGATCATTTCAAACGCATCATCGAGGCCGGCGTCACCGCCGGAGAATTCCGGGCGGCACCAGCAAACTCGTTTGCGGAATTGGTCGCCAGTCCGGCGCTGTTGTTGAGCATCTGGACCATGCTGTTCGGAACGCGGCGCCAACTCGATATCACCGCTTTCACGGAAGCGAGCATCGATCTACTCATGAAGGGTATCGAAAACCCTCGTCGCGATATCCGTCCAGCCACTCGCCACTGACGCTGCATGATCGGAGGTTCTTGTCTCGGGTCACTCCAGCTATGACTTCCCGCGCGACGCGAAAGCGCGGCGGCCGATCCGGCCGTTTACGGATCGATTTCATGGCAACCGAGGGGCCGCCGATAGCAATGGAGTACATGATCCCCGACGGTTTTGGCTTCGGCGGCGTCAACGCCAGCGCACTATTCCGAAGCTGGACAGATCAGATCGACAGGACCACGGGAGCGGCCCGCGGCTAAGCCTCAGCAATCCATCATCCGGCACGAAAGAGGAGCTGCCCCATGAACAAGAACAGCCTGCTTGGAATCTATGATTCCGCGCGCGCCAGCATGACCGCGACTGTGCGGAAAGCGATCGAAAGAGGCGATACGCCCGGAAAACAATGACTTTATGTTGGCCGCCTGCAAACCAGATCAATTTCGATCAACGCATCGTAAGCGAGGCCGGTGACACCGACGCAAGTTCGCGCCGGAAGGCGATCAGGCGGGAAATAGCTGCGATAGGTGTCGTTCATCGCGGCATAATCATCCTTGAAGCGCGTCAGATAGATGCGCGACATCACGATATGCTCGAAACCCAGATCTAGCCCCTTCAGCACCACAAGCAGATTGTCCATCACAGCGCGGGTCTGCGCCTCGATGCCATCGGGCAGGACACCCGGCGTCGCCGGCGTATCGGGCATCTGGCCGGTGACGAAAACAAAACCGTCGGTCTCGACCGCATGGCTGAACGGCGCAACCGGCTTCGGTCCGCCGGATATCATATGAAACAGCAACGACGTCTCCTCGTCTGATATCTAGTTATTCGGTGCGGCGTCGAATACGCGCTTGCTGAGAATGGCATGGACGCCCCAATTGCCGTCCACCACCTGCGTGACGCCGAAATCTACCGCCACCGACATCAAAGCAATTGCCTCGTCCTCGCTGAGACCTTTGACGTTCATGAGGAAACGCCGCATCTTGCGAAATGCATCCTTCATGGCGAGATCGAGCGACGACGTCGCATAGACCTCGCTCTGCCCTTTTGCGCCGAATTCGGCGAGATAGTTGGGATGACTGAAGCCCATCAGCACCCAGTCGCTCCCGGTCTCGATCAAGGGGTAGCTGAGATCGGCGAAAGGCTGGTTGATAAGGTCGTTCTTCTTATGCAGGATCACCTGGAAGGTGCCGGTCATCGAACATTCGATGGCGGTGCCGCCGAGTTCACCGTCGCCCTGCGCCGCATGGGGATCGCCCACCGAGAGTAGCGCGCCGGGCACCGACACCGGCAAATACACCGTCGATCCCTTGCCAAGCCGCCAATTGTCGAGATTCCCGCCGAAGTAAGCGGGCGGGACGGAATCGACGAGATCGGCCTCACGCGGCGCAAGCGCGATGACGCCGAAATGCGGCCGCAGCGGAATCCGGATGCCGTCGAGCACATCATGGCGTCGCCGCACCGAAGACGGCGGGATCGGAATGCCCGGATAGTCATAGGTTGTATGCAGCGTCCCGAACGGATCGGTCTGCGGTTGCCAACGATAGGAATACAGCGCCCGTGCATGCGGTTCATCGGCATTATTGACGATCTCATAGATCGTCACCGCTTCATGCGCGTTTTGCTCGGCGAGGAACTCCTTGTAATGATAACCCCACCATGCCGCGACACTGCTGCCGAATACGCGTCCTTCAAAATCAGGATTGCGGCTCGGGCGCGGCACAATGTCGAGGATGCGGATCTCGAGCACATCGCCGGGCTGTGCGTCCTTCACCGCGACCGGCCCCGTGCAGATATGCACGCCAAACCCCTCCCCTGCGCCACGACCGTAAATCGAAGCATCGAGTGGCCCGGCGCCACGACGATCGACATTCTTCTGATCGCGCGTCCAGTGAAACACGCTCTCAGCGCCGGCGTCGCCCTTAATCATGCGCTCAGGATCATCCGAAGCGTGCTGGGTAAGCGTCTCGATGGTGATGGTATCGCCGGAACCGATCTCGATCTGCGGCGGCAGGGAACGGCTGAAGTAGCCCCAATGCACACGCGATGCGTCCGCCGTCAGTTGATGATGGCGCGGCACCCCCTCGATCTGGGCGCGCTCGATCGCGGAACGCGTCGCAATCTGCCCGGCCGTCGCGGCATGCTGACTACGCAACTGCGCCAACGCCTGCTGCGGCCAGCCCCGCTGCCCGGCTGCTGTCGCTGAAGGGCTCTGTCGCTCGGCCTCGTGCTGACGGAACTCGCGCGGCGACAGACCAAAACGCTGGCGGAAAGCGCGACTGAAATGTGCGGAGTCGTTGAAGCCGGCGCGGAACGCGATCTCAGAGATCGAATGATCCGCCTCCGCCGGATTTGACAGATCCGCCCAGGTCCGTTGCAGTCGCCTTTCGCGGAGATAGTTGGTAAAACTGCTGCCGGTGCCCTCGAACAGTTTCTGTAGATAGCGTTCGGAAATGCCTTCGACACTTGCGATTTTTGCCGGCGTCAGATCGGGATCGTCGAGCCGCCGCTCAATCGTCTGGCACAGGCGATGCAGCGTCGCCGCCTTGGTTGCGCTGCCACTGCCGAGTTCGCTTGTGACCTCATTCTGAGGGCGCAAGAAGGTCGGCAGCAGATCGGAAAGGCTGTGTGCGAGTGCAGCCCATTCCAGATTCGATAACGTTTCGAGATCGCGCGCAGCCAATTCCATCATCCGCGCGAACACGTCACTCAAGCCGCCGGGCGCCATAACGCGCACCTCGTCATCTGGCGCCGCACGGCGGCCATATAGCGGTTCTGACGTTACCGACAGCAGCACCGCGCGCATTTCCCGTTGAAATGAGACGCTCCAGTCTCCCTTACGCGGCAGCAGCAACAAGTGCCCGGCCGCCACGATCTGGTGGCCGACCGCGGTCTTCAGCGCGACACCATCCTCAATGGGAAGCAGCACCAGCGGATGATCGGCCGCAACCTCACTCCATGACGATACCGCTTGCGGTCCGGCCGAGAGTCTGGCCAATGTCACGCCCTGACAACTGCGGCGTGCCGCGGTGGCGTGGCCAGCATGCGTGGCGGTCACCGCCGTCGGCTGCAGGCCGACCGACGCCAGAACGTCCCGCCAGGCTTCGGGACGGTCACCCTCGGAGTAGGATTCACTGGTAAACGGACGGAGGCTCATGCATCGACCTTCATAGCCGAAGCGAAGCAACCTCCGTGCCATCCCGAAGGATACCGCGCCCTGCCCGGCCAGATGCCCGATCATGCCTTTTCCGCGGCCACGCGTTGAAAGCGATGTGCCGTCATATGCTTAGTCGCAGCGAAACACGTTCTTGCGGATCGTCCCATGCACGCCCCAATTGGCATCCACCACCTGAGTCACGCCGAAATCAGCCCCCACCGACATCAGTGAGATCGCCTCGTCCTCGCTCAGCTTGTGGACGGTCATCAGGAAGCGCCTGAGCTTGCGGAAGGCGTCGCGCATAGCGCGGTCGAGACTGGAATGATTGGCAATTTCGACTTGGGCATTGGCGCCGAGTTCAGCGAGATAGTTCGGATAGGTGAAACCATAGACCGACCACGCATCCGGCGTTTCCAGCATCGGATGGGTCAACCCCTCGAGCTTTGTTCCACCGAGATCGCGATGCTTGTGCAAGATAAATTCGAAATCGCCGGTGAGCGAGGTCTCGATCGCAGTGCCGCCCAGCTCGCTGTCCCCCTGGGCGGCGTGCGGATCGCCCACGGAGAAGAACGCGCCGGGCACCGCGACGGGATAGAACATCGTGGCGCCCTTGCCGACGCGCCAGTCGTCGATATTACCGCCGGTATAGCTCGGCGGAATTGACGACACGAAATCTTCCTCGGATGGAGCAAGCCCCATGGTCCCGAAATGCAACCGCGCCGGCACGCGGACATTGGAGAGAATGTTCTCGCGCTTGACGATGGTCGCGTGATCAACTCGCACGCCGGGATAATCGATGGTCGGATGCACGATGCCGTCAGGATCTGTTTGCGGCGTCCAGACATAGTTGTAGACCGCCCGGGCGAACGGTTCGCCCGATGTATCCAGCTCGAAGATCGTCACAACCTCGCGCGGCTTCGGCTCTTCGATCAAATCGTGGTAGTGAAACCCCCAATTGGCAGCAATATTCGAACCGAAACATTTGCCGGCATGGCAGGCCTTGCAGGCTGGCCTCGGCCGCACATCCAGAATGCGCACTTCCAGCACATCGCCGGGCTCCGCGCCCTCGATCGCCACGGGCCCGGTGAGCAGATGCACCCCAACGCCCTCGCCAGCGCCGCGGATAAACGGACCTTCTGCTGGTCCCGAACCGCGCCGCGCCACAGCCTTATGCTCGCGCGTCCATTTGAACACACTTTCGGCGCCGGGGTCGCCTTCGATCATGCGCTCATAGTCGTCATTGGCATGATGTGTCAGCGTCTCGATCGTAGCACGGTCGCCGGACTTTAGCGTCAACGCCGGCGCGACCACTTTGCTGAAATAGCCCCAGTGCACGGTTTTCGGCGACACCGGAAGAAGATGATGTTTCATGCAAAGGTCCTCACGCAGGTCGACATGGATTGGCAAGTTCTCATCATGAAGCTTCGGCCTCCATCGCGTTCAGAAAACGCTGTGCCACCGGGTTACGGGGATTGCGCAGCACGTCACTGGTCGGCCCTTCCTCGATGATTGAACCTCCGGCCAACAGCACTACGCGGTCGGCGACTTCGCTGGCAAAACGTAGCTGATGGGTGGAGATGATCATGGTGAGCCCGTCCTCCACCGCGAGGCGGCGGATGACTTCGAGCACCTCATTGACAAGCTCGGGATCGAGTGCCGAGGTCGGCTCATCGAGCAGAAGCACACTCGGATTTGGCGCGATGGCGCGGGCGATGGCAACGCGCTGCTGCTGGCCCCCGGACAGATGCCGCGGTAGCGCATCGGCGCGATGGCTGAGACCGACACGCGCGAGCAGTTCCAATGCCCGGTGATCGGCATCGCTGCGCGAGATACCATGCACCCAGCGCAACGGCCCCGCGATGTTCTCCTTGGCCGTGAGATGGCCGAACAGATTGAATTGCTGGAACACCATGCCGACGCCGACCTCGGCGCGCGCCTGGGCCAGCAGGCGTGGCGACAATGCCTTGCCATGCTCGTTGAAGCCAAGCTGGCGGCCGCCGACCTTGATGCTGCCGCCGTTCCACAGTTCGAGATTATTGATGCAGCGGAGCAGCGTGCTCTTGCCAGAGCCGGAGGGGCCAAGCAGCGCAATCACTTCGCCGATCCGTACCGTGAGATCGACGCCGTCAAGCACGATCTGTTTATCATAGCTCTTGCGCAGCGCTGCAATATCCACGGCCACATTGTTGCGCGCGAGCATCTCGGCGCGCTTGACCCGATCAATCCGGTCGCCATGCGGACGCGGCGGCGGCAAGCTGGCGGCATCTGCATCAGGCGTGACATTCAGAGGTACCGCTGCGGTCGCGGTCAGCGGATCGGCCACTCCTTGAGCGCTATACCGCGGCATCACCCGCACGAACGGGATCGGCCTTGACTTGCGGTCGAGGTCAAACAACCATTCGAGAAAGAGCTGAATACATGCAATCGCTGCGGTGAGAACCAGATAGATCAGGCCAGACGCGAAGAAGATCGAGAAGAAATCGAAGGTCGCCGACGCCATCTGCGTCGAGCGTAACGTCAGCTCCTGTACTGCGATCACCGAGGCCAGTGACGAATTCTTCAGCGCGCTGACGGTCTCGTTGCCGAAGGCGGGAATCATCGACCGGATCGCCTGCGGCGCGATAATCCGGCGCATCAGCACGCTCGGTGTCATGCCGAGAGCCTGCCCCGCGGAGACTTGCCCGCGATCCACTCCGAGCACGCCGGAACGCAACATCTCGGCAATGAAGGGCGCTTCGTTGCAGGCAAGCGCCAGGCCGGCAGCAAGAATGGCGGGTAGCTTGATGCCGATCTGCGGCAAGGCGTTATAGGCAAACACCATCTGCAAGATCAGCGGCGTACCACGGAAGATCACGGTGTAGACCCGGGCAAAGGATGCCAGCAGCTTGAAGCGGCTGAGCTGCATCCATGCCAGGATCACGCCAAGGACCAGGCCACCGAGCAGACCGAGGGCGGTGACCTGCAAGGTCGCCACGATGCCCTCGATCATATACGGCATGGTCAGATAGTGGAGGAACAGCTCCATGGAGCGGGTCGTCCTTCCCTGAGCGCTGCCCTTACTTGACGATCAGCAAACCGGGCTCAATCAGATTGTTCGGATCGAGATTCCACTTCTTCAGCAGCGCAAGCTGATCACCCGACTTGTGGATCTCGACCATCGCCGCATGCACGGCATCGCGGAATTTCGGCTTGTCCTTGGGCACGCCGATCCCGACCTGATAGGGAATCGTCACCGCGATTGCCTTTTCCAGCTTGTCCGGATAGGCCTTCACAGCATTGTCGACGGTGTTGACGTCGTTGATGTAGGTGTCGGCACGGCCGGCGAGGATCGCCTGAATGCAGTTGGCATTGTTGTCATAGAGCTGGATGGCCGGCTCCGGCTTGCCGAGCTTCTTGCATTCCGGCCCCAGCGCCTGGATCAACGGCACTTCCACATAGCCGGTGTTTTCGGCGGCCGTTGCGCCACAGAGCGATGTATCGATGCCGGTGATCTTCTTCGGATTGCCCTTGGCGACCAGCACACCATCGAACACCTTGGAATAGGTGATGAAATCGGCGGCCTTGGCGCGCTCCTCGGTGGCATAGATGTCGGAGATCACAATGTCGGCCTGCCCGCTCTGGAGCGTGGTCAGCAGTGCCGCGAAAGCCACGGCCTTGTAGGTCAGCTTAAAACCGAGACATTCGCCGATCATCTCGCCGAGATCGATATCGAAGCCGATATATTTGCTCGGATCCTTGGGGTCGATGGACTCGTAGCCGGGTGTATGCGGATTGATCGCATTGACCAGCGTCTTGCCCTTCCAGTCCGGATATTTCACCTGCAGAGCGGCACAGGCCGCAGGCGCAGCTGCCTTGGCATCGGTGGACGCACCAATACCTACCACCAGCAACGTTCCCAGCGCCGCGACATGCATCAATCTGTGAATGCGCGGAAAAGATAATGTGAGCATTCGATCCCTCCTTCGACGTTGTCATGGCCGAAGCCACGGTCCAAACCTCGAAGAAGCTAGCGGCGGTCAGCGCCGGAATACTTGTCTGGGAGCGCACAATAAATTGGATGAAGGGGTGCCAGACTTTGGGCAAGACACGCTTAGATTATGAGCATCGCCTTCGCGCAGCGAAGAAAGAGGCGGCGTCACAATCACTTGCGTCGAACCAAGCCAGCAATTGGTGTGAATGGAAGCGCAATGGCGCTCCACTCAGGAGAAGAATGCGAACTCTCATGCGATTGAAATTGGTATATGAAGCTTAGCTGCTTCAAAACGGAACCGATGCGCGTCCGCGGAACGTCCAGATCTGCACGTTGCTGCCGATGCCGCCGAGTTCGGCGCCGAGAGCGACAGTGGCCTCGTTGCCGAGACGCGCCGCCACACCTCCGGTGACGCGTGCGGACCAGCCATCGAGCAGCGGGACGGAGGCGAGCGGTACGGCACTGGCCAGCGCCGAGGCGGCGGCATCATCGCCGGTGAAGTAGTAATCCGCATAGAACCCGGCATAGGGCGCCAGCATCACGGCGGCTCCGGTGAGCCAGGGATAGCTGAGCTTCATGCCGGCCGAGGCGCGTCCGGTGAAGAACGTGCGATCCGCCTGCAGCGTGCCGAGGGAATCCGTATAGGCGTTCTCCCGCTCCCACAGGGCATAGAGTTTCGCTGAAGGTTCGATATCGAAACCATGGGTGCTGTAGTTGCCGGTCAGCCCGCTCGATATCATCCAGCGCTGGCCGCTGAAGCTGCCTGTAGCCGTGCCTGCGGTGCCGTCATAGCCGATCCCAGAATAGGCCGCGGCCGCATCGAAGCGCAGTCCCGGCGCGAACCGCCAGCCGAGATACGAGCCCAGCGTCCAGCCGTCGCCTTTAAGGTGTCCGTTCAGCGCATCGGAGCGGTAGTCGAAGGTCTCGTAGCCGCCGAACGCGCCGACCAGAAAGGTGGGCGAGATTCTGCGCGTCAGGCCCAGCAGCGCATTGATCTGGCTGCCATACAGAACGGGGGCCGATGTCGACGATCCCCAGCGATCGATGCCGCTGCCTTTGACATCCGCCCACAACAGCCAGTCCTTCGGCGCAACATAGCGAGGCGCAGACGCCTTGACGGGCATCGCATTGCGATTGATGGCGGCGAAAGCATCGTCGACCCGGGAGGTGCCCTGCGACGGTTGCGGCTGCGCATGGCTGCTGGCCGACGCGTCGGTGCCCGCGGTTGCGGCCTGCGGCTGGTCGGGATCGGCGGAGAAGTTGAAACGGATGCTGCTTCCGCTCGGCGAGATCAGGCTGCCACCGTCGTTGAAGCCTTCGGAGATCGCGGTGTCGATCGCGCCTGCAATGGCTGCGCCGGAGTTTTGCGCCACGGTCTTGGTTGCGATGATCTGTAGGGCTCGCAGTTTCAGACTATCCTGCGGCGTGCTCACCGCCTGCAACAGTGCCGCCGAGGTGCTGGCCTTGAACGCGTCATTGCCGGCATAGGTCGCGGTGATGGTATGAGTGCCAGCCGTCAGCGCCGAGGTGGTCAGGCTGGCGACTCCGCCCGCCAAAGTCGCGCTGCCGATCGCGATGCCGCCATCGTCGAACCTCACCGTGCCGGTCGGCGTGTCGCCTCCGCCTGTCACGGTTGCCGTGAACGTCACCGCCTGTCCCGGCGTGCTCGGATTGGCAGATGAGACGAGGACCGTCGATGTCGTCGCCTGGTTGACGGCCTGGCTCAGCGCCGATGACGTGCTGGATGCATTGTTGGCATCGCCGCCATAGATCGCCGTGATCGCATGCGTTCCGGATGGCAGTGCCGATGTGGTCAACGTCGCCAGTCCGCTACTGAGGGTGCCGGTGCCCAGCGTCGCCGCGCCGTCCATGAACGTGACCGTGCCTGTGGGCGTGCCGCTCGTGCCAGTCACGGTTGCGGTGAAGGTGACGGCCTGTCCCGGCGTGCTGGGATTGGCAGACGAGACGAGGACAGTCGCCGTCGCCGTCTGGTTGACAGCCTGGTTCAGCACCGATGACGTATTGGACATGTTGTTGGTATCGCCGCCATAGACGGCCGTGATCGCATGCGTTCCGGACGTCAGCGCCGATGTGGTGAACGTCGCCAGTCCGCCACTGAGGGTACCTGTGCCCAGCGTCGTCGTGCCGTCCTGGAATGTCACCGTGCCGGTAGGCAATGCGCCCGACACTGTGGCGGTGAAGGTGACGGCCTGTCCCGGAAGGCTCGGGTTGGGCGACGCAACCAACGTAACATTGCTGTTCGCCCTGGCGACAATGATGTCCTGGGTCACCTGACTCGCGGCCGCGACAGTGGTTCCGTTGCCGGCCTGATCGGCGGCCACGGTGCAGGTGCCTGCGCTCACCATGGTGACAATGCCGCCGAAAACCGTGCACACGCCCGTGGTCAGCGAGGAATAGGTCACCGCCAGGCCGCTGCTTGACGAGGCCAGCGGACTGACCGCAAACGAGCCGCCGCTGACAAAGGATCGTCCCGCCTGGGCGCCGAATGTGATGGTCTGGCTGACCGGTCCGACCGTATAGTTATTTGAAGCGGCGGTGCCGACGCCGGCTTCGCTGCCAACGTTTGTCACCCCGGACAATGCCAGAAAGACTTGGTTGTTTGCGAGCGTTGCACTCGAGCTTGCGGTGAGGATGACCGTGTAGGTGATGTTATCTGTCGTGCCGAGATCGGATAAAGTCGCAGCCGAGAGCCACATGTCACCAATGGAAAAGCCGGTCACCGCTTCAGAGAAAACGACGGTCACGGTCGCCGTCTGGCCATGGGCCAGTTGATCTGGGGCGACGGTAATGGTCGCTGTCGGGGGCGTCGCATGGGCTGACGTCGAAACGGTAAGACATGCGAATACGACAAATGCGGCCAGCCTGATGCTGCCAATGATGCGACCGATCACGTAAACCCCAGCATTTGTATGACGTACCCCGGTAGGGGTTGATCGCATACATATCGGGACGCGTCGAGCGCAAATAAATGCGCGCCGATCTAAGCGATGTCCGACCGTTGTAAACGCGGATGGGCGAGCCGGCTGCAGCAGCGTGCAACCGTTAGGCTGTCTAGACGCTACGGATCAGGCCGCCATCTACGCGGATCATGGTGCCCGTGACGTAAGACGCACGTTCACTCGCTAGAAAAGCAACCATGTCGGCGAATTCCTGCGGGCGGCCATAACGCCCCGCCGGAATGGTTGCCATCGACGCTTTCGCAACGGCATCAATGCTGCTGCCCGTGCGGTCTGCCGCCGCCTTGTCGATCTGGTCGACACGTTCGGTATGGATACGACCGGGCAGTGCCATATTGACGGTGATACCCTCCCCAGCCACTTCGGTAGCAAGTGTCTTCGACCAACCGGCAACCGCTGCGCGAATGCCATTGGAGAGCGCCAATCGCGGGATTGGCTGTTCGACGCCTGTCGATCCGATAGTGATAATCCGTCCCCAGCCGCGTTGCTGCATTGCCGGCAGCAAACGCTGCACGAGATGGAAAAGGTTGGCAGCCATGGTTTCGAACTCGCGCAGCCAGTCATCGCGCACAGCATCTTTGGCCTCGCGCTGCGGCGGACCGCCGGAGTTGCCGATCACAATATCGACCCCGGATTTTGTCAGTAGACGATCGACAAGGGCATCTACCGAAGCGAGATCGCTGACATCGACACGCATGGGCGTGACCCGCTGCTGCTGATCAGACGGCAAGTCAGCCGTCCAGGCTGCGATATCTTCCATATTGCGTGCCGCCGCGATGACGCTGGCACCTTCCTGCACCAGGGTCCGCGCCACGGCAGCGCCGAGGCCACGACTTGCACCAAGGACGAGCGCTGTCTTTCCGACCAATCCGAGTTCCATCAGCCAATTTCCTTCAGGCGGCGCGTCTGGCGTGAAATCAGCCGCTCGACATCGACAATATCGGCCGCCGACAACGCAGCACCAGGTTTACGCAGCACTGGGGACGCGATCGCGCCGCGCTTGGCCAGAATGTATTTTCTGATGGCAAGGCCGGGGCCCGGCTGTTGCTCGTAACGCGCAAGCGGCAGATAGGCGTCGAACAGATCGTGAGCGCGCTCGATCTTGCCCGCCGCATGCGCGCGCCAGACATCGACCATCATCTCCGGATAAGCGAATCCAGTCATCGCGCCGTCGGCGCCACGCGTCAGCTCTTCCGGCAGAAACACGCCGCCATTGCCTACCAGCACCGAAATGCGACGTGCAGCGCCCTTGTCGCTGGCGGCCCGGATCGCAGCAAGCTTGGCGAGACCCGGCCAATCCTCATGTTTGAGCATGACCATATTCGGCAACCGCCCGACAATTTTCAGGATCACCGCAGGCGTGATCTGAACGCCCGTAGACAGCGGGAAGTCCTGCAACACCAGCGGCGTCGCAGCGCCGATCGCTTCGGCAACCATATCATAATAGGCAACGATCTGATCGTCCGTCCGCAGCATGCCGGGAGGCGCCACCATCACGCCGGCAGCGCCGTCATCCATCACCGCCTTGCTTAATTCGCCCATGGCGGCAAACCCCGGCCCCGAGACCCCGACGACGATCGGAACACGACCGGCTGTCCGTGCGAGCACCCGGCGCACGAGAGTGCGGGATTCCTCTGCCGTCAGCTTGGGAGCCTCGCCCATCATCCCGAGCAGCGTCAGGCCGGTCGCACCCTTCTCGAGATAGAACTCGACCATACGATCTGCACTGTCGAGGTCGAGCGCACCATTTTCGGTGAATGGCGTAACGGCGATCACATAGACGCCGCGTGCCGTCTCATCCAATAACATCATCCAACATTCCTGATATGTTTACGCGGGCAGCAGCTTGCCGGGATTCATCAGCCCGTCCGGATCGAGCAGTTGTTTCAGCGCCCGCATCAATTCGAGTTCGAGCGGCGCCTTGCAGACGGTCATTTCATCGACGCGGAGTTGACCGATGCCATGCTCCGCGCTGATCGATCCGTGACGTCGGCAGGTCTCGTCATGAACGATGCGCGTCAGCACGGCGGACTGAGCAACGAATTCGGCGTCGTTCATGGCGAGCGGGCGCATCAGATTGTAGTGCAGATTGCCGTCGCCGAGATGACCGAACACCATCGGTCGTATACCGGGCAACGCTGCGGCAACCGCCAGATCGGCGGCAGCGACGAAATCGGCGATCTCTGCCACCGGCACGGAAATATCATGTTTGATCGCCTTGCCCTCGCGCACCAGCGCTTGCGATACGCTCTCGCGCAATCGCCACATGGCATTGGCCTGAGCCCTGTCCTGAGCGATCACCGCATCCGCAACGAGAGCTTCCTCCATGGCAGTGCCCAGCGCGCGCTCCAGTCGCTTCGACAGCGCCATTTCATCATCGATATCGCTGAGTTCGATCAGCACACCCGCTGGCGGCAGCTGTGCGAACGGTATACGGACATCCGCGATCTGTCGCTGGATCATGGCCAGCGTCTCGCCGGTCAAGAACTCAAATGCCGTCAGGCGATCGCCGCAATGGACCCGGATCACGCCCAATAGCCGCAATGCCGACGTGGCATCGACGACTGCAGCAAATGCCGTGGCGCGCGCTGTCGGTCGCGGAAACAGCTTGAGCACGGCGCCGGTAATGATCCCGAGCGTCCCCTCCGATCCGATAAAGAGATCGCGCAGCGCGTAACCGGTATTGTCCTTGCGCAGCGCCTTCATCCCGTTCCAGATCCGGCCGTCCGGCAAAACCGCTTCGACGCCCAGAGTGAGCTCGCGCATCACGCCGTAACGTAAAACGGCCACACCGCCTGCATTGGCAGCGAGGTTTCCGCCGATGGTGCAACTACCTTCGGCACCGAGGCTGAGTGGAAAGAAGAAGCCGGCCTCCTCCGCCGCCTCCTGAACCTTGGCGAGCACGACACCTGCATCGACCGCAATTGTCTGGCCGATCGGATCTAGCGCGCGAATTCTATTCATCCGCTGTAGCGACAGCACCACCGCCCGCCCCGAAGCGTCGGGTGTCGCTCCGCCAGACATGCTGGTATTGCCACCCTGTGGCACGACGGGCACCCGCGCGGCAGCGCAGGCTGCCATGACGTCAGCGACCTCCTGCGTCGTTCCGGGGCGCACAACCGCGGCCGCTTCGCCGCGATACTTGCCCAGCCAGTCACCAAGAAACGGAGCCTGCCCAACAGGCTCCGTCAGGACATTCGCAGCGCCGACGATGTCCTTGAGCGTGTCGATCAGCTCGCTGCCTGTACCCACAGTCACGTCCCTTTTGTCCATCGGTTCAATCGCGACGGACCCTAATATCCAAACAGCGGACCGGATAATACCAAGTTATCCAGCGCCTATAATGGGGTGTTATAGGTACGTCACCGAGACCGCATCATGCCGAAACAAGCGACCGCGGCGCTTCGATGTGAGGCACTGCAGCGACCAGCGCACGCGTATAGTCCGTCTGAGGATCGGTGAACAATGCGTGGCTCGCGCCTTGCTCGACAATCTCGCCATTACGCAACACGATCGTGCGCTGACACATCATACGGACGACGTTGAGGTCATGGCTGACAAACAGGAAGGAGAGATTGTCCTCGCGCCGCAGCCGGTCGAGCAATTGCAGCACGACCGCCTGAACTGACACATCGAGCGCGGCGGTCGGCTCGTCCAGCACCAGCAGTTTCGGCCGGCAGGCGATCGCGCGGGCAATGCCGATACGTGCTTTCTGCCCGCCGGAAAGCTGGTGCGGAAAGCGCTGCAGCAGTTCGGCCGGCAAGCCGACCCGGTACGCGCATTCGCCGACCCGCTGGCGCAATTCGGCACCGTCGCGCATGCCAAGCAGCCGGATGAGCGGATGCGCTATGCAATCGAACGCCGTATAGCGCGGATTGAGACTATCGTTAGGGTCCTGGAATACGATCTGAATCTCGCGCCGTTGCGGCGCGCGATGGAAATCGCGGGCCGAAATCCTGCTGATGGATTCGCCGTTGAAATTGATGATGCCCTCGCTCGGATCGAGCAAGCGGCAGATCATCCGCGACGTCGTACTCTTTCCCGAACCGGATTCGCCGACCAGCCCGACGCTTTCGCCAGGCTTGATGACCATCGAGAAATCCGCAATCCCGACGGTACCGTCATCGAAGCGTTTCACGAGCTTCAACACTTCGAGCAGCGGCGGCGTGCCAGGAGCGGATGCCGGCTGCGGCGGCACGGGCGCCATGGGGGTCGAGAGCTTCTCGTCGGCGGTGACGAGATCCTCGACCCGCGAAGTCGCGGTCGGCGATGCAGCGACCAGGCGCCTTGTGTAGGGATGCTGTGGCGCGTGGAATAATGTGAGCGCATCGGCCTGCTCGACCAGTTTGCCTTTCTCCATCACCACCACGCGGCGACAATAGCGCGCAGCAAGCCCGAGATCGTGCGTGATCAGGATAATCGCCATGCCACGTTGTGAGGCGATGCCGGCAAGCAGGTCCATCACGACCTTTTGCGTGGTGACATCGAGGCCAGTGGTGGGTTCATCGGCAATCAATAGCGCCGGGCTACTTGAGATCGCCATCGCGATCATCACACGCTGGCACATGCCACCGGAGAGTTCGTGCGGATAAGCGCTCATGCGCCTTTCCGGGTCTCTGATCTTGACAGCCTTGAGCAGTTCGAGCGCCTCGGCGCGCGCTTCGCTGGCAGAGATCTTACGATGCGCCAGGATGGCATCGGCAATCTGCTGGCCGATGGCACGGATCGGGTTCAGCGCGCCGCGCGGATTCTGGAAGATCATCGCCATCGCCGAACCGTGCATCTCGCGCAGGCCTGCCGCGGTGAGCCGGGTAATGTCGCGGCCACGGAAGGTGACGCGCCCTTGCGAAATCCGGCCGGCTCTTTCCAGCAGACGGGTGATGGCAAAGCCCGTCACTGACTTGCCGGATCCGCTTTCGCCGACGATACCGAGGGTCTCGCCTTCGGCAAGCGACAACGAAATGCCACGCACCGCCTCGACGGGGCCGTGACGAGTGGAAAAGGTAACGCCGAGATCGTCGATATCCAGCAACGGCTTATTCGTCATCATCACGTACGCTGTCTCGGATCGAGGATATCGCGCAGCCCGTCGCCGAGCAGATTGAAGCAGAGCACGGCGAGCATCAGCGCAAGGCCGGGATAGGCGACCAGCCACCATTTGCCAGTGGAGATAAAGCGTGCGCCTTCGGCAACCATGATGCCCCATTCCGGCGTCGGCGGCTTGACGCCTAGACCGATGAACGACAGGCCTGCCGCGTTGATGATCGCCCAGCCAAGATTGAGCGACATCTGCACCACCATCGCAGGCAGAACATTGGGGAGCAGGAAGCGCAGCACAACGGAGACGTGGCTGTCGCCGCATGCACGTGCGGCCTCGACCCAGCCGATGTTACGTCGAACATTCACCTCGGCGCGCGCGAAGCGAATATAGAACGGTAGATTGATGATAGCAGTGGCGATCACGATGTTCTCGACCCGGTTGCCGAGCGCAGCGACCATTGCCATGGCGAGAACGAACAGCGGGAATGCCATCAGCACATCGACGAAGCGCCCGACGAAGCGATCAAGCCTGCCGCCGACATAACCGCATAACGCACCGACCACGGCGCCGATGGCGAAGGAAATCCCCACCGCCGAGACTGCGATGGCAAGATCGAGTTGCGCAGCGACGATAATCCGGCTGAATACGTCGCGTCCTAGCTGGTCGGTGCCGGCCCAATGCGCAGCGCTCGGCGGCATCAGGGCGTTCTGGACATTCGATGCAATGGGATCATATGGCACGATCCACGGCCCGAATATGCCGAGAAAAATCAACACCGCGGCGCCGAAGGCGGCAAGGCCGGTGACCGGGTTGCCACGCAGGATGAAGGCGGCGTGCTGAAGTGTAGCGCTGCTCATCCGATCGAGATCCTGGGGTCAGCAATGCCGTAGAGCACGTCTACGACCAGATTGACGATGACGAAGACCGAGGCCATCAGCAGCACAAACCCCTGCACGGGCGCATAGTCGGACGACAGCAAGGCATCGAGCGCATAAGAGGCGACTCCCGGCCAGGAGAAGACCTTTTCCACCAGCACATTGGCGCCGAGCATGGTCGAAAACACGATGCCGGCAATGGTGATGACGGGCAGGATGGCGTTGCGCAGCGCATAAGTAACGATAATACGCCACCACGACAGGCCGACCGAACGCGCGGTGCGGACGAAATCGCTCCCGAGCGAGGCCAGCATCGAGGCGCGCGTGATCCGCGCGAGCGGCGCGATGACGAACAGCGCCATCGTGCAAGCCGGCAAGATCAACTGCTTGAATGCCGCCCACCAGCCGTCCCAATCGCCAGCGCTTGCAAAGTCAATCAGCAGGAAACCGGTATGTGCCGGCGGCAATGTGGTGAAGATATCGACGCGCCCAGTGGGATCGGGCGAAACACCAAGAAGATAGTAGAAGATGTAGATCAGCAGCAAACCCGACACGAAAGTCGGCACGCAAACTCCCAGCGCACAGAACAGTCGGACACCATGGTCTATCAGCGATCCGGGTCGTAGCGCTGCGATGACACCGAGTGGAACCGCAAAAATGAGCGCCAGAACGAGAGCCGAGAAGGTTAGTTCGAGTGAGGCAGGTAGGCGCTCACGTAGATCCTTGGTGACCGCCTGGCCCGTCATCAGCGAACGACCGAGATTGCCACGGCCGACATCATACAGATACAGCGCAAGCTGGGTTGGCACCGGTTTGTCGAGACCCATCTGCTTGCGGATCGTCTCGATTTCCTCTTTGCCAGAGTTGGGGCCGGACGCGAAAAACACTGCCGGATCTCCCGGTAGCACCCGCATCAGCAGGAAAGTCAGAACAAGCACGCCAAACAGCGCGGGCAACGACGAAGCAAAACGCACAATGGCGCGCCTTGCGGTCGAGACCAGCAACGTCATATCAGAGTCCCATAAATACGATGGCTGCCATGACAGTCACGACCACAGCCGCTATGCTTCCAAAGATGAAACGCTGCGATGCAGCGTCTCATTGCGCAGATGGGCGGGAATACGCTCATTTCCGGCTGAGGTCCCGATAGTCGACCTGACGGTGAAATTGATAGGTATAGCCCGTGATGTTCGAGGCCATGACCGCATCCTGGCTCGGTTGCCATAGCGGGATTTGCGGCATCAGGTCGAAATTCATGGCGTTGAGTTTCTTGCCATCTTCCTCGTACTTCGCTTTGTCGGTCTCGAAACGCGCCTTCTGCGCCAGCGCGGTCAGGTCCGGATTGTCGATCGACGAGTAATTCCAGCGCTGATTGCCAGTATAGAAATTTCGATAGAAGTAGTCGGTGGACGGCAACCAGGCGACAATGCCTTCGGCGAAGAACGGCACTTTCTTTTCAGTGATCTGCGTCGACATCTGCGCGTCCGGCAGCTTCTGGATATCGACCTTGATACCGATCTTGCCGAGCGACTCCTTCAGCAATGCAGCCACAGGCTCTGCAGTCGCAGACTGGCCGACATTGAAGCTAAAGGTCGTAGAAAATCCGTCCGGATAACCAGCCGCCTTGAGATACGCCTTCGCCTTGTCGAGATCGAGCTTGATCGGTTGTGGGATCGGGAACGCGCCGCTTGGCGGCTTGCCATCGGCCCAGTTCGCGTTGGCAAGCAGCAGGCCGCGGCCGAACAAGGCCGCCTTGAACATGTCGTCATAAGGCAACGCGTAGGCGATGGCACGCCGCACATCCGCATTGTCGAAGGGTGGCATCTTGTTGTTCATCGAGATGAAGGTGATCGCGTTATATTGCGGCGTTGAAATCACCTGCAGCTTGCCCTTGGCCTCAAGCGCCTGCGCGTCGCTGGCCTGTAGATCGATGACGATATCGGCATCGCCCTTTTCGACCAGACTGGCGCGGGTGGCCGGCTCCGGCACCGACTGCACGATCAGACGCCTGAAGAAGGCCTGCTTGCCGTCGGGACCGCGATTCCAGGCATCGTTGCGCTTCAGGATGACCTGCTCGCCCGGCTTGAACTGCTCGATGATATAGGCGCCACTGCCAGCCGTGTTTTCCTTCAGCCACTTCTCTGCCCACGGATCATCCTCGGTGGCATGGGCCTTGGCGAGTTTTGAGTTGATGATGATCGGATAGACCGTAGCAAGGTTTGGCAGCGCCAGCTTATCAGGTTGCGGCAATGTCACTTCGATGGTGAGCGGATCGATGACCTTGAACTGACTCGCATCGGTCATCGAGCCAGTCAGGAGCTGCGCCTTTCCGAGAATCTTGGCGGTGACCACTCGATCCAGTGACCACTTGACGTCTTCGGCGGTAACCGGAGCGCCGTCATGGAACTTGGCATCCTTACGCAGCTTGAAAGTGATCTTCAAACCGTCCGGGCTGACATCGAACGATTCGGCGAGCTCGCCGCGGATGCTGTCGAGATCGAACACCCACTTGCCGTTCATCTGCTTGCGACCGAATGACACCAGACGATCATAGGTCGACAGACTGACCGCGAAAGCCTCACGGGTCGAACCGGGAATGTTGGGATCAAGCGTATTGACAGCAGCGCCTGTCAGGTATCGCAGCGTCTCAGCGCGTGTTTGCGCGTGAGCGGAAGGGACATCACTTGCGATCGCCAAGGCCACGCACGCGGCCACGACCCAAATACGCTTTGAATGTACAATGCTCATCAACAATGTCCCCGTCTGTTACATTAGGCAGCAGCTGCAATCCTTGAAATCGAAGCAATAGACATGCCAACACCGCGTCGCATCGCCATAAAAATCCTGCGCCCCATGCGCGGCATCGACGCACCTCTTACGTGCTGCTCTCAGCTGTCTCCTCGGCGTGCCATACGACTGCCTGCGGAACGTCATAGGCGCTGAACGAAGCCCAATACTTGTCGATATCGGCGCGAAACAAGCCGCGTGTCAGACCGCTCACCAGCTTCGGCACTGCGGTTGTCATGGCATTGATCGACGAGCCCGACGGCCCGAAGCTCATGGTGGACGCAATGGCGAAGAGATGGATATTGCCAATCCAGGGCGTATGTCCCTCCACGCGCTCGCAAAGCGCGTAGTCGTCGGCAAGATACGGGAATTGTGCGAGCCGCTCGCTCTGCTCGTTTGCCGGCGGCCGGTAACGATCGACCCAGCGCGCGATATTGTCGGCGCAGCGCATCAATTCCGAGCGCTTTGTGAAATCCATTTCGATGCCGGTGCCGCAGATGACAAGATCCGCAACAACGGCGCCGCGCGATGTCTGAAGCACTACGCCATCCGCTGTCTCGCGCGCGGACTCGATCTGCACACCCTCCTGCAGATCGAAGGCAGCGTGACGCGCACAACGATCATAGGTGGGCTGCGGAAATGCCTCGCGCATTTCGAGGATGGCGCGCATGAAACGCCATCGCCATGCATCATCGAGATCGGAAAAATGGCGCAGGAAGCCGCGGAACGTCAACCAGCGATAAGGCTGGACCAATTGAATGGCAGCGCGCCGGCAAAGCAGATGAACCGCGGCAGCACCGTGTTCGAGCGCCGTCGCCGCATTGTCGAACGCAGATGCGCCGGCGCCGATCACCGCGACGCGCCGACCGCGCAGGCTGGCGAAATCGATAGGCGCGGCAGAATGAACGCAACGCTCGGCAGACAGATGCCGTAGCGGCTCCGGAATGCTCCAGTCGCCCATGCCTTCCTGCCCGGTGGCAAGCACCAGTTTGCGCGTGTAGATGCGCTCTTCTCCACGCGACGTGCGCATCGTGACCGCCAACAGGCCGTGATCGGCAGGTGCAATATCGGTCACCTCGCAGCTGTTGCGCACCGGGAGATCGAGCACGCGGCGGTACCAGAGCAGATATTCTGCCCAGTTCTCGCGCGAGATCAGATTGAGATCGCGCCAGCTTTCAGTGCCAAACTTCGCTTCGTGCCATGACTGATAAGTCAGCGACGGAATATCCAGGTCGGGGCCTGTGTAATCTTTCGGGCTGCGCAACGTCGGCATGCGCGCATAAGTAAGCCATGGGCCTTCGCGGCCTTCCTCGGCCTTATCCACGACGAGAACGTTCTTCACCAGAGAACGCCCGAGCGCAAAAGCGATGGCGAGCCCTGATTGTCCACCACCGACGACCAGCACGTCCAGTGCAGGCTGGCCGTCCGGCCCGACGACCGGCATCAGCCATGGCATCGATGGATGGGCAGTCTTGGCGAGATCGGCCTGGACGAGCGCAGAGAGAGCACTGAGATCGTTCATCACGCACGCCCCTCGCAGCATCGATATCGCGCGCCGCAGCGCGCGGCAGAAGGACTTGCATGCAAGCGGCGACAATCACCGCGCCAGACGAAACCAATCGCGCTCACGCTCTCTCCACTTCGTTCAATCCGGCACGAGAAGAGTAGCAAAGCAATGCCAGAACGAAATATACTATTTCGTCCGACACTCATAATCAGCGGTTATGGGGAACGGCAGGACAGTGTGACGACCGCCACATCTCATCTTGCACCGGGAAACGAGCATGCGCCTAAACTTGCGGCAGATTGAAGTATTTCGCGCCATCATGATCACAGGCTCGATCAGCGGAGCGGCGCGATTGCTCTCGGTATCCCAGCCCGCCATCAGTCGCCTACTCGCCTATACGGAGGACGGACTGAAGTTGCAGTTGTTCGAGCGCGTACGTGGCCGCGTTCAGCCAACGCCCGAAGCACGACGCCTGTTTGCCGAAGTCGACGAAGTGCATCGTGGCGTCCTGCGCATCAATGATCTTGCCGATGAATTGCGCGCCCATGGCACAGGTTCGGTTCGGGTTGTCGCGAGCCCGAGCGCTGGCCACAGCATGGTTCCGGACGCCGTCGCTAAACTGCGCCGGCGTTTCTCCGATCTCAAGGTGGAATTCGAGAGCCTGACGCTGCAGGAAATCATTGCGCGGGTGGCCACCGCACGCGCCGATCTTGGCATCTCAGTTCTGCCGGTGGACGAGCCGACCGTCAATGTCGAGGTCATCGCTGAGGGATCCCTCAACGTCGTCGTGCCCTCGAACCATCCATTGGCGAAGCAACGGAGCATCCGCGCCCGTGAGCTTGCGCCTTATCCGCTGATCGGCTTCGGCGACCAGACTCCCTATGGCCATATCGTCGCAAAGGCACTGGCGACAAGAGCCGAGCCGATCCGCGTCGCCACTGTGGTGCGTTTTACACCCGATGCTTGCGCCATGGTGCGATCCGGCGCGGGCATTGCCGTCGTCGACGAGTTCGTCCTGCGCGGCCAGGCCTGGCCCGATCTGGTATCCCGGCCACTCGCACCGCGAACCACTATGAAAGCCTATCTGCTCACACCGCGGTTCGAGCCGCTGTCGCGCAACGCTGCAGCACTCGCACAGATTCTCCGCGGCAAGACCGGGCCTACGCGCGAGCGCAAGACTGCGGCGACATGATCACGCGGCGAGCCAACCCCCATCGACCGGCAGCACCACGCCCGTCACGAATGACGATCCGTCACCAGCCAGATAGAGCGCCGCATCCGCGACCTCCTCCGCGTGACCGAAGCGCTTCATGGCATGGCGCAGGCGCGAGGTTTCGCGCACCGGCTCGGGGTCGGCATGGCGGGCAAAGCTGCGGCGAAGCATCGGCGTGTCAATAGCGCCCGGCGCGATCGCATTGACCCGAATGCCGTCAGGCGCGAAGTCCACCGCCATGGTGCGGGTGAGGCTGATGACGGCCCCCTTCGCTGCAATATAAGCGGTGTTACCCCTGCCGCCTGCCACCGCAAGCTGCGAGGCTAGCGTGACGATCGATCCCTTGCCTTGTCGCTGCATCACCGGCACCGCCGCACGCGCCCAAAGCCAGGTGCCGCCGACATTGGCGCGAAACACCGCGTCCCAATCCGCCGGATCCGTTGTGACCACTGTGCCGCCGCAAGAAAAGCCCGCCGCAGTCATCAATACGTCGAAGCGGCCATGGCCGGCGACCACGGCATCGACAGTCGCCGTGGCAAAGTCGACATCGCCGACATCCCCCACATAAACGTTGCCGTCACCTCCCGCCGCGCGCAGCGTTGCCAGCGTCTCGTCCGCGCCTGCCGCATCACGATCGATAATGGCAACATACGCGCCTTCGCGCGCAAAAAGCTGCGCGCTGGCCCGGCCAATGCCTGATCCGGCTCCTGTGACGATCGCAACCTGCCCAGCCAGTTTCATCTCATTCCACTCCACCGTATTCGCCGAGCCATCGGCTCAGATCGTCCGCCGATGTCGCGCAATCAAATCTCGCGCGCCAACCAAACTCATGCTCAAGCCGCTGGATCGACAGTGGTGCGCGCGTCGGTCCATACACCGTCACCGTCGGCGTCTCACCCGCCGCAGCGAGCCTGCATGTGAAGCCCGGATTTGAGGCGGCAAACGCCTCTCCCCATTCTTCCGCCGTGTAGTTGATGCCGGTCGAAATATTGTAGAGTCGATGACGTGGCCGCTCCGCCTCGAGCAACAACTGCACGGCAACCGCCACGTCAGGCGCATAGATCCAGTCCTTCTCGCCGGGATCACTCAACAGCGCTGGACGCCGCTCGGCACAGCAGGCCATGATCAAGGCCTGCGGCGACGGCGTGTCGCGCATACCACCAGCGCGCTCCCACGGACCGAATACGCCGGACAGGCGCACGCTGATAATGTCCATCTGCCAGAGATCGGCGAGCCGTGCTACGACACGCTCGGATGCGAATTTGGTGATGGGATACAGCGCGACCGGATCGCATGGCGTATCCTCGTCCAGCACGGCGAAACGCTGACCGCTGGCGCCATAGGCCGCGGCAGAGGACAGGTTGATGATCCGCCGCACGCCAGCATTCCGGGCTGCTTCCAGGATCGGTACCTGCGCCGCCAGATTGACTTGCAGAATGCTGCCGGGATCAGCGGCATCACGCGCCGGCCCGGCCGTGATCGCCGCACCAAGCACCGCCGCATCGACCTGAGTGCCGATTACCGCAGTCACGGCCGCATGATCGGTGACATCTCCCTGAACGACACGCAGCCGCTCGCGGTGCGCAGCGAAGGCGCGAAGCGCTGCAGCCGGCGGCGGCGCACGATCGAACAGTGTTACCTGATGTCCGCCTGCGAGCAGGCTTTCCGCGATATTCAGGCCGACAAATCCAGTCCCGCCGAAGATCAGAACATGCATGTGAACAGCCTCGTGCAATCAGCACCGCGCAAGCGCATCAACGACTTCCCTGATTCTCGTGGATGCTGTCAGAGCAGCTTTGCGCCGAAGTTCAATTCCGGATTCATCTCCGCAACCAGCCGCCCCGTCGGCTTGGCCGCCTCGCCACCGCTCCGCGCCAGGAAACGGCCAGACCCCGGTGTCGCAGATAGCTTGTCGTCATCCACGATGACGCGACCACGCGACAACACCATCACCGGCCACCCCTGTAGTTCGCGCCCGGCGAAAGGCGTGTAGCCGGCGAGGTCGTGCATCATGGCATCGCTGACCGTGACGCGGCGCTGCGGATCCCAGATCGCGATATCGGCATCGGCGCCGATGGCGACCGAGCCCTTGCGCGGATGCAGATTGTAGATTTTTGCAGGTGTCGTGGCCGTAATCTCGACGAATTTCTCCAGCCCGAGCTTGCCCTTCGACACCATCGCATCGAACAACAACGGCAACCGCAATTCGAGGCCCGGCAGGCCGTTCGCGATCTGCTTGAAATTCGGATTGGGTCCGGCGCGCAGCTTGCCCGTCTCGTCGAAACGATACGGCGCGTGATCCGACGAAACGGTCTGCAAATCGCCCAGCGACAAGGCCTGCCACAGTGCTTCCTGATCGGCAGCGCCGCGCTGCGGCGGGCTGCACATCCATTTCGCGCCCTCGATACCGGGCTTGTCGAGATCCTGCGCTGTCATGAAGAGATATTGCGGGCAGGTTTCTGCGAACACCTTGAGTCCTTCCCCGCGCGCCTGCCTGATCACCTTCGCGCCCTCTGCGGTGGAGACGTGAAAGATCATGATGGGTTGGTCGACCAACGCAGCCATGCCGATCAGGCGATTGAACGCCTCGGCTTCGGAGATGCGGGCATGGCTGATGGCATGATATTTCGGATCGGTATAGCCACGGGCGAGCAGCCGCTTCACCATCCACGAAATGATGCCGTGATTTTCCGCGTGGGCGCAGAACATCGCGCCGCCGTCACGTGCGGCTATGAGGATATCGAGCAACTGCTCGTCATCCATCCTCAACCGGTCATAAGTCATGAAGATCTTGATCGACCCGTGGCCCTGCTTGATCATCGCCGGCAGGTCGCGTTCCAGCGTCTCCTTGGTCGGATCGGCGATAATCATGTGGAACGCGTAGTCGATCACGGCGCCCTTGCGGGCCAGCGCGTGATAATCCTCCAGCACCTGCGGCAGAGACATGCCGACATGCTGGGCCGCAAAGGAAATCACCGAGGTCGTGCCGCCAAATGCCGCCGATGTCGTCGCGCTCTCGAACGTATCGGCGTTCACGATACCGGCTGCAGAGAGCTGCTCGATATGGCAATGGGTGTCGACGCCGCCCGGTAGCACGAATTTTCCGCGTGCATCGATCTCGCGTTTCGCACCGGAAAGACCGCGTCCGATGGCGGTGATTGTTTCACCGGAAATACCGACATCGGCTTCGAACACATCGGAGACCGTGGCGACACGTCCGCCGCGAATGATGAGGTCACAGGCGGGGTCGGTCATAGCAGTCTCCGTAGCAGTCGATGATGAGCACACACGGACATCCAGTCTGCCGCGCGCCTGTGCGCAGGTGCATGACATCATCGTCCTCACCTGCGGCATAATTTTTGCTTCTTTTCTGCATCCGTCAATACAGGACGCGCTTTAATGTCTCGACCACGCATTCTGGTGATCAATCCGAACTCCAACCGCATCGTGACAGCGGGGCTTGCTGAAGCGTTGAAGCCACTGAACTTCTCCACCGGCCCAGAAATTGTTTGCGAGACTCTCGCACAGGGTCCGTTCGGCGTGGAAAGCCAAGCCGATGTGGAGAGCGTCGCCATGCCACTGCAACAACTCGTTGCAGGCGACACGTCCTCTGCCGCCTTCGTGATCGCTTGCTACAGCGATCCCGGACTTCATGTGTGCCGTGAAGCGACGACGCGCCCGGTGTTCGGTATCGCAGAATGCGGCGTCCTCACCGCGCTCACGCGCGCCGACCGTTTTGGCGTTATCGCCATCGCACAACGCTCGATCCCCCGTCATATGCGTTACCTCAGACAGATGGGATTGATGGAGCGCTTTGCAGGAGAACGTCCGCTCAACATGACGGTCGCCGAAACTGCATCAGGAGACGGCACACTGCTGAAGATGGTTGCAGTGGGACGCGCGCTGAAGGAAGAAGACGGTGCCGGCGCTATCGTGATGGGCTGCGCCGGCATGGCCCGCCATCGCAAACCGCTAGAGGATGCGCTCGGCATTCCCGTCATCGATCCGACTCAGGCCGCGGTCGCGATGGCATTGGGCGCTGTGCAGTTTGCAATAAACTGATCTCCAATCGGGAGTCTACACTTCAGGCGGCAACACTACGCCCGTCTGGCTCGTGATGAGACCGTAATGTTCGATGCGCCGATGGCGGGCGAAGTCGAAAATCGTCTTCTTGCCGAATACGGTGTCGTCGAGATCGCAGGGATGAACCAGCAGTTCATCACCTTCGGTCTTGGCCTCGACCACCACCTCGCCGTCCGGATTGACGATCAGACTGCCACCGATCAGCGGAAAGCCGTCTTCGTCACCGGCCTTTGCCACCGACACCACCCAGCAGGAGTTCTGATAGGCACCTGCCTGCACTGCAAGACGATTGTGGAACAGCCGCTTCTCCGGGCCCTCGCTGTCTTTCTGTGAATTGAATGACGGCGTATTGTACCCGATCAGCACCATCTCGACGCCTTGCAGGCCCATCACCCGATAGGTCTCCGGCCAGCGTCGGTCGTTACAGACCGCCATGCCAAAAATGCCATCGAGCGTGCGCCAGACCGGAAAACCGAGATCGCCGGGCTCGAAATAGCGTTTTTCCAGATGTTGGAAGGAGCGTTCCGGATCGAACTCGGAATGGCCGGGCAGATGAATCTTGCGATATTTTCCGACGATCTTGCCCGAGCGGTCCGTGAGAATGGTGGTGTTGAAGTGATGACCGTCGGGCGTCAGCTCGGCGTAACCGAAGTTCATTGCCATCCGATATTCGGCGGCACGCGCAAATAGCGGCTGGACCACATCATTCGGCATCTCGCGCTCGAACCAGAGATCGACTTCGGCCTGATCCTCCACATACCAGCGCGGAAAGAAAGTCGTCAGTGCCAGTTCAGGATAGACGATCAGGTCAGCTCCCCTGCTCTTGGCTTCGTCCATCAGCGCGAGCATGCGTTTCACCACTTGATCGCGCCCTTCGGCACGCTGGATCGGACCCAACTGGGCGGCGGCGACATTAATCACGCGCATCGCGCTTTTTCTCCGTAATGAATTTCAAGATTATCGTGGCTCGCGCGTGTCGGCATATCGCTATCCGCGTTCATTCTGCCATGCTTCGAGGCTTGGCACGTTCAGCTCAAAGCGATCGCCCATCCGCGCATACATGTTGCCCGCAATGCGGCCGACCGGCAAATAGGCATCGTAATCCGTTCGCAGCGTTTCGGCGTCAACCACCCCGTCGCGCGTGTGCAGGCCGAGAATCTCGCCAACCAGCAGATCCCGCTCTGCGCCGAAATTCATCATCGTTACCTGGCGGCATTCGAGCGCCACGGGTGCATCGGCAAGATAGGGCACAGGTCCGTGGACGCCGGCAGTTAGTGCAAGCGTCAACGCATCCGGCTCGCCGATATTCGACGGGAAGTTGATCGCGCAGTGGGTCATGTTCTTGGCAAAGGCCTCGTCGACCATATGGACGACGAAATGCCCGGTCGCGCGCACATTGCGCGTCGTATCCTTCACGGCGCCATCGGGTCTCGCCTGCAGTCCGACCACGACAAGCGCAGGATTCTCGGAGAACACGTTGAAGAACGAAAACGGCGCCGCATTGACGAGACCTTCCGGAGAAATGGTCGTGATCAATGCAATCGGACGCGGCACCACTAGACCTGTCAGCAACTTGTAGCGCTGCGGCCCGGTACAGGCCGCAAAATCGAAGCTCAACGTCATTTCATCTTCCCGAGAAACGCGGTGCATTTGGAAGGCACACCTGAACGGCGTCAATGCGCTTTAACAGGCAATCACTGCCTCGATTTCGGCCTCGACGCACCAATTCGGTCACTTTGCATGGCACCAGCATTGGCCATCCGCCTAGCTTCTGAGAGATGCGTCCATCATTTCCACTCGGCGTCCTGCAGAAGTCGCCAGTTGATCTTGTTGCTTTCGGAGCGTGGCAGGCTCTCGACGAATTCAATGGCGCGCGGCGCCTTGTAGCTCGCCATCTGCTGCCGCCCCCATGCCACGATATCTTCGGACACAACCGAACCTATTGCGCTGTCATGCAAAGCCACCACCGCTTTCACGGTTTCACCGCGATAACCATCCGGAGCCGAGATGACACAGCATTCCTTGATGGCTGGATGGCCGTACATGGTCGCCTCGACTTCGGCGGGCCACACCTTGAAGCCTGACACATTGATCATGCGTTTGAGCCGATCGACGGCGAAGAAGTATCCGTCGCCATCGCGATAGCCGAGATCGCCCGTCCGCAGGAAACGTCGGCCGTCGATCGTAATGAACGTGGTCGCGTCGGCTTCCGGTCTATTCCAGTAACCCCGCAGCACTTGCGGACCACAGACGACGATCTCGCCCGTCTCGCCGATACCGAGTTCTGCGCATGTGTCCGGATCGATCACCCGCGCATCGGTTTCATGCACAGCAATGCCGAGACATTGCCGCTTCGGCGCGGCCATCGGGTTGATATGTGTCGGCGACATGGTTTCGGTCATGCCGTAGCCTTCGACAAATTCGAGGCCGAAACGCGATTTCAACCGTTCGGCGACGGCGACCGGCATCGCCGCCCCGCCACCGGTAATCACTTTTAGCCGTGCAAAACAGTCGTCGCGGAAATTCCGACTCGACAGCACGTCGACGATCATCGTCGGCGCTGCATTCCAGAACGTGACACCGTATCGCGCGAACAATGGCGGAATGATCTCCTTGTCCCATCGCGCGGTCAGCACCAAAGCGGCACCCGCAACGATGGCCGAATTCATCGAGCCCTGCATGCCGGCGACATGGAACATCGGCATGAAGGCCGTCATCACATCGTCTTTTCCCATGCCATACCAGCGCGCCTGCAGCACGGCCGTAAACAGAACGCTACGATGCGTGTGCATGCAGGCCTTGGGTTTGCCCGTCGCACCGGACGTATAGGGAAAGAGGCAGAGATCGTCGGGACCTGCCAACATCGGCGCCGGTCGCTCGCCAGCGGCAATCACTTTCATCCAATCGTGCCAGCCTGCTCCTTCGAGGCTGGCGACATCCTGCGTCACGCAGGCCGGCAGCGCATAAGGCGCCCGATCCGGCACATAGTCGCGATAACGCGCAACGATCACGGCGTCGAGATCTCTCGTCAGAAGCGGGGCAAAAACGTCGATCAGGTCGCTACCGACGATAGCCACCCTGGCGCCGCTATCGGCCGCCATATAGCTGACCTCCGCAATCTTGTTCATTGGATTGATCGGCACGACGATGGCATCGGCGCGCATGACCGCGTGATACGCGATCACATATTGCGGCGAGTTCTGCAGTGCGACCAGAACACGGTCACCTCGCCGCACCCCGCAGCTGTTCTGCAGATAGCCGGCAAGCGCATCCACTTGCCGCAGCAGTTCCGCATAGCTCAACACGCCGTCGTAGAACACCGTTGCAAGATGATCGGGACGATCCTGAACGGCACGCGACAGAGCGTCATACAGAACGCCCTCAGGCATCGGCAATTCGCGAGGCTCTCCCGATGGCCAGAACGGCGATGCGTCAGTCATGATGGTTGTCCAGCGATCCGGTCAGTGGTGCAGGCTCGATTGCTTGTATTCCCGATCGGCAAGCGCAAGACCGTGATCGAGCGCAGCGAGAAGTCGTTCGGCATCCGGTTCGCTGATGATCAGCGGCGGCGCGAGAAATAGCGAGGTCTGCTCGCCTGACGTGCCGATAACGGCGCCGGCATCCATGGCCCGAGCAGCGACACGCGACGCGATCGGATTTTCCATGGTATCGCCAGCCCAGCTGCGCCAGTCCGGTCCATGCAGTTCGACGGTCCAGTGCAAGCCCTGCCCGGCGACGCGGCTGACGCTGGGATGATTCCGCGCGATCTCGATCAGGCGCTTCCTGAAGAAGACTTCCATGGTGCGCACGCGGGAGAGGATGTCCTCCTCGGTCACCACTTTCAGATAGGCGCTGACAGCGGCCATGCTTATGGGATGACCGCGCAACGTGCCGTAATTCTGCCAGCTCGATCCCTTCAGCAGCTCGACGATCCGCTTCGACACGACCACCGCCGCAACCGCCGCAGCGCCGCCGCCAAGCGACTTGCCGAGGGTCACGATGTCTGGCCTGCTCTCCGCACCCTGAAACGCGAACCAACGGCCAGCGCGGCCAGCGCCGGTGACGACCTCATCGGCGATCCAGATCGATTCCGCAGCGGCCGCATGGCGCGCGACTTCATCCTGATAGGCGCCATCGTAATAGTTGCCGCCCTGGGTATAGTCGATGATTGTCGCAGCAGTGCCGTTCAGCGTCTCCGTCGCATCGGCGAGACGCGCAGCGACCGGGCGGTTATCCGGCAGCGAGCCGTAAATCGCACCATCGGGCGCGGGAAGGATCTTGACCGGCGCCATCGGCGCCGGCAGCCGCGAGCCGCCGGCCTGCACGGCAAGGCCACCATGCCAATGCGGCTGCACGGTCATGCTGCGCGACAGGCCGACAATGCCGTGATAGGCGCGCTCACGCGTTGCCAGCGCGGATTTTTGCGTCAGTGCCTGGCACAGCGACAGCGCCATGTCATTGGCCTCGCTGCCCGAGATGCAGAAGCGCACGCCGCCGACCCAGTTTTCGCCTGCAAAGGCGGTGTCCATGAGATCATCGGCGGCCTGTTCGCGGCCGATCCATGTCCAGCCTTCATTCACCACCGGCGTATCTGCCGCATTGCGAATGGCTTCCACCATGCGGGGATGGCGATGGCCGAGACCGCCACCGGTATTGCTGCCGTCGATCAGCTTGCGGCCGTCCTTGAGATGGAAATACACGCCCTCGCCGCCGACCACGGTGAGCGGGGCGCTGTCGCCGGCATTGAGCCCGGTGCGTAACAGCCTGCTCATGGTTCTCTCCTCAGACCGCCGTGCCAAAACCGCCGCCACCGCACATCTCGACGGTGACGACATCATCCTTTTGCAGGACCAGATTGAGCTTGCCGTCGAGTTCGGTCGTGACGCCATCGCGCAGCAACGTCAGGCGACCGCCTTTGCCGGGTTCGCCTCCGCTCAAGCCAAAGGGCGGGATCAGCTTGCGCTCGACGCAGCTTGTCAGATGCATGCTCGGCGCGAGCACGCGATAGCTGCGCACGACACCGTCACCGCCATGATATTTACCGCCACCGCCGGAGCCCCAGCGGATGGCCTGCCTCTCGACGCGGATGTTGTAATTTGCTTCGATCACCTCGGCCGGCGTGTTCGACGTGTTGGTGAGATGCACGCGTGTGGCGGAGCAGCCATTGCGGTCGTGCCGCGCGCCCTCGCCGCCCGCATGGACTTCGTAAAGCATCTTCCACGAGCCATCGGCGCGCGGCTCAGCAAAGGACAGCATGCCCGATGTCGTCGCGCCCCCAGCGGACAAGCGCTCGGGGATCACATCCTTCATGGCCAGGAAGATCGCATCGACGATGCGCAACGAGGTTTCATGATTCCCGGCTGCGACCGGCGCCGTGAGGCCTGGTTCGAAGATCGATCCTTCGCGGGTGATGATGGTAAGCGGGCGCAGCGCGCCGCCACTCTGCTGCATGTCACGTCCGCTCATGATGCGGGCGGAATAGGCCACTGCGGAGCGGGCGATGAAGGATGTCGTGTTGCAGAAATTGGAGACGCGATCACAACTGCCGGACAGATCGAAAGTCGCCTCGTCGCCCTTGATGACGATTTTTACATGAACACGTGCCGGCTCATCATTGGGGCCGCCGTCATCAAGAAAATCCTCGCCCTCATAGGTGCCATCCGGCAGCGCGAGGATCGCTTCGCGCATTTCCGCTTCGGAGAGATCGTGCAGCCGCGACAAAGTGGCGACAAACATGTCCTTGCCGTGCCGCGTGCACAGCTCGACGATGCGTTTCTCGCCGGTCAGCGTGCAGGCGATCTGGCCGAGCAGGTCGCCCTCGCAGGCTTCGGGATCGCGGACATTCACTTTCAGGAACTGGACCACAGCGTCACTCACACCATCGGCAGTCGCCACCCGGATCGGCGGAATGCGCAGCGCTTCCTGGAAGGTATCGATGGCCTTGGCGAGATAGCTGCCAGGCCATGTGCCGCCGATATCCGGCCAATGCGCGAGGCTAACCGCGAAGGCGACGATGTCGCCTTCGAAGAACACCGGACGCACGACCTTGACGTCATTGAGGTGATTGCCGCCGAGCGCACCGAGATTGTAGATCAGCACATCGCCTTGCTTCAGCGTTGAAGCTGGCACAACCTTCAGCAATTCGCGCACCGTATAAGCCATGGCGCCGAGATGGACCGGAATATCTCGCCCCTGCCCGACCAGTTCGCCCTGCGCATCGGTAATCGCCGATGACAGGTCGCCGGCCTCGCGCAGCAAAGGCGAGCGCGCCGAGCGCGTCATCACCAGGCTCATTTCCTCCGCGGCGGCGGAAAGGCCGTGGCGGATCACTTCGACAGCAAACGGATCCAGCGTCATCACGCCACCTTCGTAAGATAGAGATTGCCGCTGCTATCGGGCGTAGCCTGCCAGCCTGGCGGCACCACAACTGTGGACCACGTGTCCTCGATGATCGCCGGGCCTTTGATGGTATCCGTCATGCTGCTGCGGTCGATGATGTCGGTCATCACATCAAGCGCGCCGTCGAACGAACAGTTACGCGCGACAGGCGCAGACGAATGCGCCACGGTGCCCGGGCGCCCGACCGTGGTGGTCGATGGTTGACGCGCTTGCACGCGCACAGATTCGATCACGCAGCTTTCCTCGGTGGCATAGCCATAGAGTTCACGGTGCTTGGCAAGGAATGCCTGACGCAACAAAGCCGGATCGAGCGGACGCGTGAACGGTACTGGGATCGCGTCGGCCTGCGCGGCGTAACGCATCAGCGCGACCAGATCGATTTCGATCGTATCGCGAGCGATGCCATTCGCGAGCAGCGGCTCCTGTGCGAGATCAACCATGGCGTCAATCCGCTCGCCGGTCCTGGCGAGATCGATGCCGTCGAGCGCGACGCGCAGCGTCTGTTGCTGCAGGAAGCTGAAGTCTGCGGTAAGGCAGCCCAGCGCCGAGAAGGCGCTGGAGGCTGCCGGCACCACGATCTCGGTGATCCCGTAGAGATCAGCAAGACCCGCCGCATGCATCGGTCCGCCACCGCCAAAGGCGAGCAGCGTACAGTCGCGCCCATCGATGCCACGCTCGACCGTGACGCGGCGCAGGGCGCGCGCCATGGTCGCATTGGCGACACGAATAATGCCGAGCGCGGTTTCCCTGAGACCGAGGCCGAGGCCGTCCGCGATCGGCGTGACGACACTTGCGGCCGCGGCGAGATCGATACCGATGCGTTCGCCTAACTTGGTCTCGGGATTGAGATAGCCAAGCAGGGCATTAGCGTCGGTGATGGTCGGACGCGTACCGCCGCGGCTGTAACAGGCAGGACCGGGCTCGGAGCCCGCGCTCTCCGGCCCGACGCTGAGGCCGCCGGAACCCAGCTTGACGATCGAGCCGCCGCCGGCACCGATGGAATGCACCGCGAGCATCGGTTGGCGCAGCGGGCGATCACCGAGCAGCTTGCCGTCGGTCATTTCCGCGTGGCCATCGACGATCAGGCAGACATCCGTGGTCGTACCGCCCATATCGAAGGTGAGAACGCGCGGCTTCTTGAGCTGACGCGCGATGCTGACCGAAGCGGCGACGCCTGCAGCGGGGCCGGACATGGCCATCACCAGCGGCCGGCGCTTCACCGCGGCGATGGGGATCATCGCGCCGGCGGAGTGAAACACCTGCAGACCGGAGCCAATCGGCAGGCGCTCTTCCAGCTCGCTGAGATATTCGACGGCGATGGGCATGGCCGCGGCATTGAACACCGTGGACGAGGTGCGCTCATATTCGCGCGCTTCGGGATTAATCTCATGCGACAGCGAGACATGCGGCACGAATTCCTTCAGCCGCTCGCCCAGCATCTGTTCGTGCACGGGATTGGCATAAGCGTGGAGCAGTGATACCGCGACGCTCTGGACGTTGGCGGCTTTCAGCCAGACGATCAGCCGATCGATTTCAGCCGCGCTCAAAGGCGCCAGCACATGTCCTTCGTGGTCGAGGCGCTCATCCAGCGCAAAGCACAATTCGCGCGGCACAATCGCTTTCGGCTTCGGCGCCACGTCGAGGCGATACAGATCGCGGCGGCGATAGCGCGAGATATCCAGCACGTCCTCGAAGCCGCGTGTGGCGATCAGCGCCACCTTCGGCAGCCGCTCCTCGACAATGGCATTGGTGATGCGGGTGGTGCCGTGAATGAAGCGCTTCACTTCGCTTTTTTGCAGGCCCACGGCTTCGATGGCTTCCAGCATGGCCTGCACCGGCGCCAGCGGCCGCGACGGCACTTTCGCGATACGCACTTCCGCCGTATCGCGGCGAATGGCGATGATATCGGTGAAAGTGCCGCCGATATCGGCTCCGATTTCCCAGACGTTGGTCAAAAGCTCAGGTCTCGCTGTCTCAGGGCCGGCGATGGATGGCACCGCCGGCTGTCGCTCGGGTTTACTTGCGGCGCAGATCGCGGAAATCGACCTGACGATGGAACCAGTAGGTGTAGCCGTCGAGCTGCGGGATCATTACCGCGTCCTGATTGGCCTGCCAGAGCAGCGCCATCGGCGCCTCCTTGACGTATTCGGCGATCATCTCCTTGCCAATCGACTCGTATTTCGCCTGATCCTGCTCGAAGCGGGCCGCATTGGCCAGTTTGACGATCAGCTCATTGTTCCAGGAGCTGTAGTTCCAGCGCTGATTGCCTGTGAAGAAATTACGGAAAAAGTAATCCGTGGTCGGCAGCCAAGCGGTGGAACCTTCGGTGAAGAAAGGCAGCTTCTTCTCGGTAACCTGCGTGGACATCTGCGAGTCCGGCAGCTTCTGCACATCGACATCGATGTTCAGCTTGGCGAGGGACTCCTTCAATAGTGCGGCCATCGGCTCGGTGATCGCGGCCGAGCCTACATTGATGCTGAAGGTCGTCTTGAAGCCATTGGCGAAGCCGGCCTCGGCGAGCAACGCCTTGGCTTTTGCCATGTCGGTCTTGACCGGCATCGCCTGCGGGAATTCACCGGTGGGCGGCGTGGTCCATGATGCGCCGAACAGCGGGAAGCCACGCTTGAAGATCGCCGCCTTGAACATGTCGTCATAGGGCAGTGCAGCGACGATGGCCTGACGAACCTTCAGATTGTCGAATGGCGCCATCTGCGTGTTGAAGGCAATCATGGTGAAGCCGTTGGTCTGCGGCGTCGATTCCACCTTCACCTTGCCACGCTGCTGCAGCGCCGGCACATCGCTGGCCTGCAGATCGATGGCGATATCTGCATCGCCCTTCTCGATCAGATTGGCGCGGGTGGCGGGATCGGCAATGGTCTGCTCGATCACGCGCTTGAAGTAGGGCAACTGGCCGCCTGGGCCATTCTTCCAGTTTTCGTTCCGGCGCAGGACAATCTGCTCGCCGGGCTTGAATATTTCGACGGTGTAGGCGCCGCCTGCGGCCGTGTTGGTCTTCAGCCATTCCTGCGCCCAGGGATCTTCCGCGGTCGCGTGCTGCTTGGCGAGCTTGCTGTTGAAGATTGGCGCCAGCGGCGTCGCGAGATTGGCCAGTGCGAGACGATCGGCCTTCGGTAGCGTCACAATCACCGTCCTGGCATCCAGCACGGCGAACTGCTCCGCCTTGGTCAGCGAGCCCGTGCCCATCTGGCCTGCCGCAATGGATTTTGCGGTGACGGCGCGATCAAGCGACCACTTCACGTCATCCGCGGTAACCGGCGTGCCGTCATGCCACTTGGCGTCCCGGAGCTTGAAAGTGATCTTGAGGCCGTCCGGGCTGATCTCGTAGCTCTCGGCCAGTTCGCCCCGGATCTTGCTGCGGTCGAACACCCAGACGCCGTTGTCGTCGCGCTTGCGATCGAAGGCGACGAGACGATCATAGATGCTGGTGGAGACGCCGAAGGCCTCGCGGGTCGCACCCGGCGTGGTGGGATCGAGGGTCGGGATATTGTTGCCCGTCACCTGGCGCAGCGTTTCCGCCCGCGTCTGTGCCTGCGCCGATATCGATGCCATCGCCAGCAGGAGCGCGCTGCCCATCAGTCCCAACAAACGCCCGCGATCCACCACCATCTGCCACTGTCCCCTGTCGAACAACGTTCTGCAAATTTCGACGCGTAAAGCGCATCCGGATAGAGCCAGACTTGTCAGAAAGGACTGGGCCAGATCGCCGGATGACACGATAAAGCGCAAACGAAACGTCCGCGTGCCGGGTTGTCGCGCAGGTGCTGCAAGCGAATGCAGCACAGCCTGATGTCAGGCGCTGATACGAAATATGCTGCAGCTGATGCAGGATTGATGCGGCGCTGGCATCGCAACGAGGCCACGCGAAAGCGGCAATGACCGGAAATTGATCAATTCGCAGGCGATCTCACCGAGCCGCGACGACTCAACGGACAGGCCCGATTATTTTTTTGCTGCGTCGAGAATTCTCGCCATTTTTGCAATCAGACGCGGCGCATCTTCCGTCTTGAGGCGGCCATAGCCTAGCACGAGACCGGAATAGATCGGCCGCTCCAGATGGTTCTGCGACAGCGGTTGCACATGCAATCCCGCCGCTTTCAGCAAACGCGCCGCTTCGGTATCGCTCATCCGAGCCTGCAGCCGATCGGTAAACAGCGCGACCAGATGCAGCCCGGTGGCACACGGCGCGACCGTGAGGTCATCCGGCAAATAGGTCGTGATGGCCGTCATCAGCGCTTGTTGCCGCTCCGCATAGATCTTCCGCATCCGGCGAAGATGGCGCAGCAGATGGCCCTGGCGCATGAATTCGGCCAGTGCACGCTGACCCACGCCGGAGCTGTGAACGTCGATGCGCGCGCGCCCTCTGGTGAAGATCTCAACGAAGCGTTCGGACGCGACGATATAGCCGAGACGCAAGCTCGGCATCATAACCTTGGAAAAAGTGCCGAGATAGATCACCCGCTGCTCCCGATCGAGCGACTTCAGCGAGGCAATCATGCTGTCCTGATGCCGGAATTCGGAATTATAGTCGTCCTCGATAATCCAGACATCGTTGCGATTGGCCCAGTCGAGCAGTTCGAGCCGCCGTTCCAGTCCCATGCTGACACCAAGCGGATATTGATGCGACGGCGTCACCACGATCAGCTTTGCATGCGGCGCGCGCCGGATGCCTTCTGTCACGCAGAGTCCCTTGCCATCCACCGGCACCGGCACGAGCTTCGCCCCCGCTGCCGTCAGCGACCATTGCGCCTCGACGAAGCCGGGCTCCTCCACCCACACCTCGTCCCCGTGGTCGAGGATCAAGCGGCTGCACAAATCCAGCGCGCTCGATGTCCCCGACGTAACGACAATCTGCCCGGGCGTGCAGACCAGGCCGCGCACCGCGCCGAGAAAATCCGCAATCTCACGCCGCAATTCCGGAAGGCCGGCTGCGGACAGATCGAGGCATTCCTGCTTGTCGGGCTGCTGCGACGTCTGGCGCAGAAGTCGCGCCCATTCTCCGAAGGGGAAGGTCGAAATGTCGGGCGCCCCGGGGCTGAAATCGGATTCCCAGTTGGTGTCATAGGTGAAGTCGATCAGCGACTGCCAGCGCTGCGAGATCGGACCCGCAATACGCGAGGCATCGGCCAATACGGTTGCGGGCACTTCCGCATTCCGATGAACCGTGGCGACCGACACACCACCGCGCGGCGTCGATTCCAGATAGCCCTCGGCGTAAAGGATATCCCAGGCACTGAGCACCACCATGCGCGAGCAACCGAGTTCTCGCGCAATTTCCCGCGAACCGAGAAACTGAGTACCGGCCGGCAGCGTCCCGCGCAGGATGCCATCGCGCATCTGCGCAGCAATCTGCTGCGGCAATGCCACCGGCGAGGCGCGGTCGAGGCGAATACCTATCAGCGAGATTCGTCGTCGCGGGCTGATGGAATTTCGCATAAGCAGGCCTGACATGCGGTCGAAATGGGCGCGTCCGGACACCTAACAGCCCGGCAAGAAGAACGTCTACCGCGCACCGCGAGCGAACCGAAAACCTCTGCTCGCATCTCCGACGCCCGCAGCCACAGCAACGGTTATCCGTGCACGACTGCGCCGCTCACAGACAGAGCGCCGCGCTCAAACTTTGACCCGTGGGAGAATGTGCGATCGCTTCAAATGCTGTGGCAAAGGCCTCGTCTTAGCGAACGCCGTGCCCTCCGGCCACAACAGAGCAACGGCATCAAATCCAAGCGTTTGATTATATTATAAAATAGCCCGCCGGCGCGGGCGGTGATGGAAACTACGTTTACTCTGGAGCATTTCGCCTCGGGGCAAGGATGTTGGCGACCGCGACTTGCACTTCTTCGTTGTGCTGATTGAAGGTGCGCAGACGTACTTTAAGCAGACCAAACGCGGGGATTCGATCGTAATGGCCTCACCTCCAACACCTCTGTCTCGATGCGCAAGATATCGCCTGGGCGTACGGGACGCGGCCAGCGGATTTCTTCTCCGCCGGCGCCGATAACGCCGCCGATGATCGGGAGCCCGCCATCCACCAGCAGGCGCATCGTGGCAGCGGCGGTATGCCAGCCGCTTGCCGCAAGCCCGCCGAAGAATGACGTTCTGGCTGCATCCGGTTCAAGATGGAACGGTTGCGGATCGAATTCGGCAGCAAAGCGCATGATCGCATCGGCTTCCATATGGAACGGCCCCGCTTCAAATCGTTGGCCATCGGCAAAGTCCTCGAAATAAAGCTTGGCCGTCATCGTAGATCCTCCGTTAAGGCCTGAATTCCTTGGGATTAGGAAACGCGCGAACTGTCCGTTGCCGCGGCCGGCACAGCGGACACGGAACCGCGCTCTATGAGCCGATGGGCGACTTCTGCGGTCAAAAGGCCGGCAAAGATCAGAACAGCTCCAATCAAACCCAGAAAGCGCGGATCAAGCACTTGGAGGACGGCTGCGCCGAGTGCACCGGAGGCCGAGACGCCGATATAGATCGCGGCTGCGTTCAAGGCGATCAGGAGGGGCGCCTTGACGGGTGCGATGCCAATGAGGCGATGCTGCTGAGGAACCAGAACGCCCCAACCGGCGAAACCCCAGATGATGAGCGTGACACTCGCGCCGATAAAGGTCCCGCTCGTCACCGGCATGAGGGCAAAATCCAACGCAGCGATCGCCGCGGCGGCATTGATGATCCTACGGCTTCCGAACCTGTCCGTCAGGACGCCCGTGGCCAGATTGCCGGCTATCGCGGCAATTCCCCACATCGAGATCAGGGCTGCCAGAAGCGACCCATCACCACCGGTGGCACGCTCGAAGGCAAGGCTGACATAATTGTAGACGGTATAGAGGCCAGATAGCACGAACAGGGTCGTAAGCAGTGTCATCGCCACGCGGACGTCGCCGAGCGGCGCCAAACGCGGCCAGTGTCCCGGCGAAGACTGCGGGTGCGAATTGTTAAGTGCCGAGGAGGAGAGTCGGGACGAATGCATGCAGCGCGGCGTCTCGGAAGAAGGACTTGCAGAAGAACGAGAGTGGGAAGCCAAGCAGCGCAAGATGATGGAGGAGCATGCTCGCCGAATCTACGGTGCAAGGGGCGATATCGAACCCAAGTAAGCGATGTGGCGGACGCAAAATTTCCCAAGGATAATCACAAGCTTGAATGGCGCGCCGTTGGCGCGCACCTGATCGCGGCCGTCGATCAAACGGCTGCGCCTTCCGGAACGGCATCGGGACCGCTCGACCACAGTCCAAAAGCTCGTGGCACCGGCCCGCGTTCCATGGTGCGGAGTCGAGAAGGCATCTATGACCGCGATAAATTCCTGAAGTTCGTCGAAAGGTATGACACGACAATCTCGGATACCCGGCTGGGCGTGATTTCGAGAGCATCGCCCGATGCTGCATGATCCGGTGAGACACCTTCACTTTGAGGCCTGTGTGATGAGTCGGTAGTCGTGCCCATCAGTGCCTCCCGTCCCTGATCGCGATCACCATCTTCGCCACTAGTATCGATAAAAGCAAATGCCGCGTCGAATTCGCGTGCCTGTCTCAGTCCTTCACCGGCATGATCGAGTTTATTCGGAAGGTGCTCCACTGAACTGGTCAGCGGCACCTAACAGGCCGCTTGCCATGAACGCATTGGTGAATGGCGATACTGCGGGAAACTGGACCTCGACCTCATCACCGCGTCTAATTTCGAGAACACCTCGATCAACTCCCTTCCACATGACAGCTGCGTTTTTGACTGGCGCTATCTCGGTTACAGTGCGAGCCACTGCCTCTATCCATTCGGACGGCATCTCGTTCAAATCAATCAAACATGGCAACTGCCTCAACAACGCCAATACCGGAGCGGCTTGTCCCGCAAGCGTAAGGGTCACCACGATGTCGTCGCTGTCCCACATGATAGGTATAGCGACCTGTCGGGTCTGACCGCCTTCTATGTCCACTTCGAGGGCGTCAGCAAGACGCCCGACCTGATCCGCAAATCGGTCGGATGTCTTGTCAGAGCCAGCGATTCCCAAACGAGACAGGTTGAGGATGCCATCCCGATAACCGATAGGGCATATCTGGTCGTCATGTTTCCCATTGAAGTGCTGGGCTACGGCACCCACGCCCACTTCCACGAATGGAACAAGGTGATCCCCTATCCGAAGAGTATGTTCCTGATAGAGCATCGTCCCATCAGCGATACGCCCCGGCCCCAAAGAAATAAGGACGGCTAGTGGCGGCTCAGCAGCCTGTTCAAGATCAGCTAATTGGGTCGCGCCTCTCGGGCTCTGAGGTTCTGCTGGTGTCCCAAGATACTCAGGTATGAGATTGTTGCCCCGATAATGGTCGCTCAAGAGCCGTTTCCATTGCGGGACCGACACCCGACCGTCAAATCGAAATAGCTTCGTGTATTCGGAGTGCTTTCCGGCATGATCGATGGCCAAATCAATTCGCGATAAGTATTTCTCACCGCTATAAGCGCGGATTGCGCCATCAAAGTGGGTGATGGCGCTCGCGCTATCCGAATACTCAGCGTGCGCATACCGACATCCGTACCGACCGTCCGCGAGCCCAGGCGATGGGTCTTCGATGAGTTCTTCTACCTCAAACGTGCGGTAATTAGTCGGCACGCCATCCACGATGCGCGTTTCGGGGGCTTTCCACCAAATTTGGGTTCGATCTACGCCTTCAAAGCGGCGTGTATGATCGTCTGCCTTATGTTCAGCAACCCCGTTAGGGATCTTGCTGATGTCATCATTATATTTCGGGCCACGCCAATACTCGAGCTCAATGAGACTCCTCACAGAGGCGGAATGGCCAAGTAGATCAGGGTCGAGCCTAATTCGGGCTCGTATACCAGGAGTTGCCTTGGCTACTTCCGCGAAGCGGCTGAGGAAATCGATATTGAGAGAGTTCAAATGGGACAGCCGTCGCCGGAAGAAACGATGCGCGACCAAGACCAAGTCACGGTTCTTATCGTGGAAAACGCCCGGCAAAAGCTCGACGGTCCGCGATAGAAGCTCCTGATAATCAACAAGGCCGTCTTTATCGACCAGATCAGCGCCCGGTGCAAAAAACTCTGGATAGAGATTGGCGGCCAGGCCTTCTCTTCGCGCGAACACGGCCTCCATGCGGATGAACGTCAAATCCGGATCGTTTAGAAGTCCGATCTTTGTCGAGAGTTCGTCTCGAAACGAACGGGTTTGAGCATCGTTGACGCGACGCCTGTGACACGCAACCATCGTTTGCAATTGATCGCGATCCGCGTCGTTCTCGGGATAATCAATGCGCCCCAAGACGCGAACCATCTCGCCGTCGATGTAATGTCCGAGATTTTGGCTCCATCCGATGACTCGGTGCATATCGTGTTGCATGTGCGCGGGCGTTCCGAGCGGCGCTCGGGATAGCCAAGCTTCACGTACATGTTCTTCTTCTGCGCGCATCAGGACAGCGGCAGGAAATCTGATGTTCTTTCTGTTGACCCGGTCGGTATTTAACACCGCAAAGTCTGACTTCACGCTGCGTCTCCTCATTGGGCTGCTTATGTAAGGATTTCTAACGTCTCTTGCCAAAGTCGAGGCGGTAAATCCGCTGTACACCGGCTCTCCGCGTCAGACTCGCGCATGCCTCATGACCCCAGAGACATTCAACTGGCTTGGCAATGCGAGTGCGCCATCTTCACACTCGGAGCATCACCACAACGTCGTTGATCGAACTGAGACTACGAGCAGTGCACCAGCACCAAGTTTGCTCGGTCGCCTTCGCAACGTCAGTTGGTATCAACTTGGTATAAGCGCGCAAGATCGGCGATATTGTCGCCCAACGCGAAATCGCACCAGAACGAAAAACCCTGCAATTTCAGCAATTTGAATGGCGCGCCCGAAAGGATTCGAACCTCTGACCCCCAGATTCGTAGTCTGGTGCTCTATCCAGCTGAGCTACGGGCGCGTGCCGCGACGTGGGATCTATAAAAGACCACCGGTGTCGGATGCGTTTCGGAAAGCGATGTTTGCGAAAGCGCGCCATCCCTAACGGGTTGGCGGCAGCTTGGCAAGCGCCCGCAAGCGGATATTTCACTCGCGTGACACACCACCCTCCCGGCCGCTCAGGCCCGGGCCCGTTCGCCGCGGATACTGAGCAGTTCCACCGGCCGGTCCGGCAAGGTGATCCGGAACGTCGCGCCGATGGTGCCCTCCACCAGCGCGATATCGCCGTCATGGGCGCGCACCAGCTCCGCTGCAATCGCGAGACCCAGCCCGCTGCCACCGGGACGGGACGAGCCCTGAAACGCCTCGAACAGATGGTCCTTCGCCCTTTGCGGCACACCGGGGCCGGTATCGGAGACTTCGAGAATCGTCACGGCCCCCTCACGGCGGCCGGTAATGCGAATCTGGCGCGGCGCTGCGTCGTTGTCGGGCTGGCCTTCCAGCGCCTGGGCGGCATTCCGGACCAGATTGAGCAGGATGCGAAACAGCTGGTCCGGATCGGCATCGATCATCAGGCCGCGCTCGATGGCGTTGATCCAGCCGATGGCATCATCGGTGGCGAGGCCGGCGGATTCCCGCACGTCGCTGACCACCTGCTCGACCGCGATCATGCGTCGATCGGGCGGGGCTTCCTGGGCGCGGCCATAAGACAGGGTGGACTGGCAGAAGGCGATGGCACGCTCCAGCGAACGCATCAGCTTCGGCGCAAAGCGCTGCACGCGCGGATCGGGCACGCTGGCGAGCTGGTCCGAAAGCAGCTGCGATGACGCCAGCAGATTGCGCAGATCATGATTGATCTTCGAAACCGCGAGGCCGAGTGCGGCGAGACGGCTCTTCTGATGCAGCATCGAGACGAGATCGCGCTGCATGTCGGAGAATTCGCGTTCGGCGACGCCGATCTCGTCGGCACGCGAGCTGGGCACAATGATACGCGCCGGACTTTCCGGATTTTCGTGGAAGGCAACCATATTCGCCGTGAGGCGTCGCATCGGGCGCACGAACAGATAATGCAGAGCGAGATAGACCAGGCCCGCGGAGAGGATGGCCAATCCCAGCGACACCCACAGCAGGTTGCTGGAGAAGCGGTACATCGCCTGTCGCAGCGGCAATTCGTCCACCACCACCTCGATGAACTGCGCTCCACCCGGCGCTGGGCCGATGATGCGCATGGTCTGGTTGCCGGTCTCGAACATCAGCTGAAACGCATCGACGATGGCCGACCACACGGTCATCGCGCGCATGTCCACGTCATGATCGATCTGCGACGGCAGATCGGCGCTGGCGAGCAGACGGCGCTGCTGCCCCCATTTGATGGCGACGGCGCGGGCGCCGATGCTGCTGAGAATCTGCCGCGACAGCGACTCCGGAACCATGCCGAGCGGCGCGGCATCCAGCACCAGCGCAGCGGTGTTGGCAGCCGCCAGCCGGTCATTGAGGCGGTTGATGCGAAAATTGGCGATCGAGGGGACGTAAATCAGGATCTGAGCCAACAGGACCAGCGGAATGGTCAGCAGCAGCAGCTTGCCGGACAGGCCGAGCTTGCGCAGCGGGCCGAGCCGGAGCAGAGGTTCGATGGGCCTTTCATCCGCCGATGCCACGCAATGAGCCTCAGATCTCGCTGACGGGACGTTGAACGATCTCAAGATACGGGTCCAACGACGATTCGTTACGAATCGTAACACTGGCTCCGGCGCCTGTCCGCCGAGCGAACGAATTACAAATCATGTGATAAGCCCCTGTCCCGATCGGCTCGTCGGAGCCGGAGGTATCTTTTTCCGGCGCCGATTGCCGTTGATTTATCAGGCGATCCCGCAAGTTATTACCGGGCAAGATTGACGAAAACAGGACGCTCGCTTATAAGCCGCGCCAACTGTCCGCGATGGTCCGGCCATGGCCGGGGCGGCTCCTATGGGGCCGAACGCGCTTGCAGCCGGAAACGGCTCGCGAAGTCAACATCTTAGGGCACATCTCATTCAATTGGTGATCGATTGCCAGCTTGGCGATTTGTTGCCCGGTCATCGGAGTACGACCCGTGAAGCGCACTTATCAACCCTCGAAACTGGTGCGTAAGCGCCGTCACGGCTTCCGCGCCCGTCTCGCCACCGTTGGCGGCCGCAAGGTTCTCGCTGCGCGCCGCGCCCGTGGCCGCAAGCGCCTCAGCGCCTGATCGGATCACCTTCCGAGACATCCTCATGGAGCGGCTCAGGCAGCGGGCGGACTTCCTCGCTGCCGCCGCTTCGTCGCGTGTGAACGCCCCCGCCTTTGTACTGCAACGGCGGCACCGTGACGATGCCGGCCCTGTCAGGGTCGGGTTTACCGTTACCAAGAAGAATGGAACCGCCCCCGAGCGAAACCGGATCAAGCGCCGGCTTCGCGAACTGGTGAAGCGCGTCGATCCATTGTCTATGCGCGCCCACAGCGATTATGTGCTAGTCGGCCGTCGCACCGCGCTGACGCGCGATTTTGCCACCATGCTCGACGATCTCCGCTCGGCGCTGCACCGCCTCGACCGGCAATCTTCAAAAACGACGTGACCTGAGGCCTCCGGCCTGCCACAAGCAGCGCGCAACCGGCCACCTGCCGCCGCACATGCATTCGGATGACGAGACCTGAACGATGACCGATAATCGCAACACCATCATAGCCGTCGTTCTGTCCGGCCTGGTGCTCCTTGGCTGGCAATATTTCTACAACATCCCGCAGATGGAAAAGCAGAAGGCGCAGCAGGCTACCCAAGCCCAGCTCGCCAATCCTGCGCAACCCGCGGCCGGCAGCAACACCCCGCAGCCCGGCGCGGCCCCGACGCCGGGCGCGCCCGCCAATGCCGCCCCGTCCAACGCGCCGGTCAGCCGTGACACCGCCATTTCGGCCACCAAGCGCGTCAAGATCGATACCCCGCGCCTCGCCGGCTCGATTTCGCTGAAGGGCGCGCGCCTCGACGACATCGCGCTCACCAATTTCCGCATGACGGTGGACCCGACCTCGCCGCCGATCACGCTGTTCTCCCCCTCGGGCACTGCCGCGCCTTATTACGCCGAGTTCGGCTGGGTCGGCGCTTCCGGCACCACCGCCAAGCTGCCCGATGCCAATACCGAATGGACGCAGGAAGGTTCGAACGCCCTCACCCCGTCGTCTCCGGTGGTCCTGAAGTACAATAACGGCGAAGGCCTCACCTTCACCCGCACCATCGCGATCGACGATCGCTATCTGTTCTCGATCAAGGACGATGTCGCCAATTCCGGCAGCAATCCGGTGACGCTGTATCCGTTCGCGCTGATCTCGCGCCACGGCACGCCGCATGTCGAAGGCTACTACATCCTGCATGAAGGCATCGTCGGTTATCTCGGCGACCAGGGCCTGCAGGAATACGGCTACAAGAAGATCGAAGAAGCCAAGGCGGTGAACTTCAACGTCACCAATGGCTGGCTCGGCATCACCGACAAATACTGGGCGTCGGCGCTGCTGCCCGACACCACTGCGAAGCTGCAGGCGCGCTTCTCGTCGAACATGGCCGGCACCGTTCGCACCTATCAGACCGACTATCTGCAGGACGCACAGACAGTCGCGCCGGGCGGCACCACCACGGCCAATGCCCGCCTGTTCGCCGGCGCCAAGGAAGCCGCCACCGTCGGCATCAATTTCCCGCTCGCGGTCGGGCTCGGCGGCTACAACCAGTCGCTCGGCCTCAATCATTTCGATCTCCTGATCGACTGGGGCTGGTTCTACTTCATCACCAAGCCGATGTTCCTGGCACTCGACTGGTTCTTCCACCTGTTCGGCAATTTCGGCGTCGCCATTCTGCTGGTGACGGTGCTGGTGAAGATCATCTTCTTCCCGCTCGCCAACAAATCCTACGCCTCAATGGCGAAGATGAAGGCGATCCAGCCGCAGCTGCAGTCGCTCAAGGAGCGCTATCCGGACGACCGGATGAAGCAGCAGCAGGAGATGATGGAGATTTACAAGAAGGAGAAGATCAATCCGGTCGCCGGCTGTCTTCCCGTCCTGCTGCAAATCCCGGTGTTCTTCTCGCTCTACAAGGTTCTGTTCGTCACCATCGAAATGCGCCACGCTCCGTTCTTCGGCTGGATCAAGGACCTCTCGGCGCACGATCCGACCAACCTGTTCAACCTGTTCGGCCTGATCCCGTTCGACCCGACCACGATCCCGGTCCTCGGCCACTACCTCGCGCTCGGCATCTGGCCGATCATCATGGGCATCACGATGTGGTTCCAGATGAAGCTGAATCCGACGCCGCCGGACCCGACGCAGAAGATGATCTTCGACTGGATGCCGCTGATCTTCACCTTCATGCTTGCGGGATTCCCGGCCGGTCTCGTGATCTACTGGGCCTGGAACAACCTGCTCTCGGTGCTGCAACAGGCCTACATCATGAACAAGAACGGCGTGAAGGTGGAGCTATTCGACAACATCAAGGCGACCTTCAGCAAGAAGCCCGCCGAGAAGAAGAGCTGACGTAGCCCCGCATTCATGGTTCAAGACGGCGCCTGCGGCGCCTCCTCACCATGAGGGCGGAGCGTAAAACCTAACCAACGTAGCCCTCATCCTGAGGAGCGGCCCGCTTGGGCCGCGTCTCGAAGGACGAGGGCGGGCACCCTGGGACTCATGGTTTGAGACGGCGCTTCGCGCCTCCTCACCATGAGGGGGCCGGGTTGAACAGAAAGCACCTTCGCATGACCACCGAACCCGATGCGGAGCTGATCGAGCAGGGACGCCTGATGTTCGCGGGCGAGTGGAAGTTCATCTGGGCTTCCCCCTCGCTCGAAACCCTGCCGCCCATGGCCGGGATGGAAGTTGCCTTCGCCGGCCGCTCCAATGTGGGCAAGTCCAGCCTCATCAACGCGCTCACCGGCCGCAACGCGCTGGCGCGCACCTCGCATACGCCGGGCCGCACCCAGGAGCTGATCTTCTTCGAAGGCCCGAAGAACGGCGATTTCCGTCTCGTGGACATGCCGGGCTATGGCTACGCCTCCGCGCCGAAAGCCAAGATCGCGTCCTGGACCAAGCTGATCTATTCCTTCCTGCAGGGCCGCGCGACGCTGGCGCGCGTCTATGTCCTCATCGACAGCCGCCACGGCCTCAAGGACGTCGACCTCGACGTGCTGAAATCCCTCGACCGCTCTGCCGTCAGCTACCAGGTCGTGCTCACCAAGGCCGATCAAGTGAAGAAGTCAGAACTGGAAAAGGTGAAGGAGGAAACCCAGGCCGCGCTGCGCACGCATCCCGCCGCCTTCCCCGAAATCCTGGTGACATCCTCGCGCGACGGCGGCGGCATGGCCGAACTGCGCGCCGCCATGATGCGCCTGCTGAACGAACGCAACTGATGTCCCGGATTGCATTCTTCCGTACCCTGGTCACCTGCGCTGGGGTGATGGGCGCTCTTGGCGTGATGCTCGCCGCCGCCTCCGCGCACCAGCCCGATGCGTCGCGCCTTGCTTCCGCGTCCTCGATGCTGCTGTTTCACGCGGCCGCCGTCCTCGGCGCCATCGCGCTGGTCGAGCGCGGCGTCGTGCATCTGCAGATTGGCCTCGCCGCCACATGCGGCTTCGTCATCGCGACGTCGCTATTCGCCGGCGATCTCGCCCTGCGACAGTTTGTCGGCCATGGCCTGTTTCCCATGGCTGCACCGACGGGTGGTACGCTGCTGATCGTCAGCTGGATCGCGCTGGCGGTATCCGCGGCATGGCCGAGGCGCGCGTAACGCTCTTTGCGCCCTCCCGCCAATCGGCTAGAACGCGCCGCAGCCTGCCCAATGTGAGATCCGCTTCATGACCGACGCGCCCATCATCAGTGCTCTCGAAAAGGCCCACATCCTCTCCGAAGCGCTGCCGCACATGCAGCAATATGACGAGGAAACCATCGTCATCAAATATGGCGGCCATGCCATGGGCGCCGAGGATACCGCCCGCGCCTTCGCCCGCGACATCGTGCTGCTCGAACAGACAGCCATCAATCCGGTGGTCGTGCATGGCGGCGGCCCGCAGATCGCGCAGATGCTGACGCGTCTCGGCATCAAGTCGGAATTCGCCGCCGGGCTGCGCATCACCGACGCCGCCACCATCGAGATCGTCGAGATGGTGCTGGCGGGCTCCATCAACAAGCAGATCGTCAGCTATATCAACGAGGCCGGCGGCAAGGCCGTCGGCCTCTGCGGCAAGGACGGCAACATGGTCACCGCCTCGAAGGCGACGCGCACCATGGTCGATCCCGATTCCAACATCGAAAAGGTGGTGGATCTCGGCTTTGTCGGCGAGCCCGAAAAGGTCGATCTGACGCTGCTCAATCAACTGATCGGCTATGAGCTCATCCCGGTGCTGGCGCCGCTCGCGGCCTCGAAGGACGGCAAGACCTATAACGTCAATGCCGACACCTTTGCCGGCGCTGTCGCCGGCGCTTTGAAAGCCAAGCGCCTGTTGCTGCTCACCGACGTGCCAGGCGTGCTCGACAAGTCGAAGAAGCTGATTCCGGAACTGTCGATCAAGGATGCCCGCAAGCTGATCGCCGACGGCACCATTTCCGGCGGCATGATCCCGAAGGTCGAGACCTGCATCTACTCGCTCGAACAGGGTGTCGAAGGCGTCGTCATCATCGACGGCAAAACTCCCCATGCGGTGCTGCTCGAACTCTTCACCAATCAGGGCACGGGCACGCTGATCCACAAGTGATGAACGGGGCAGACACACGCGCTGCCCTGACTCCGCCCCTCATCCTGAGGAGCGCGCTCTTGCGCGCGTCTCGAAGGATGGCCCGGAGCTCCATCGGCTCATGGTTCGAGACGGCGCTGAAGAAGCGCCTCCTCACCATGAGGAGCGGAGTGAAGAAATCTCTGCCCCTCATCCTGAGGAGCCGCGCAGCGGCGTCTCGAAGGATCGCCAAGAGCTCCGTCGACTCATGGTTCGAGACGGCGCTGGAGAAGCGCCTCCTCACCATGAGGGGCGGAGTGAAGAAATCTCCGCCCCTCATCCTGAGGAGCCGCGCAGCGGCGTCTCGAAGGATGGCCAAGAGCTCCGTCGACTCATGGCTCGAGACGGCGCTGGAGAAGCGCCTCCTCACCATGAGGGGCAAAGCGAAGAAATCTCTGCCCCTCATCCTGAGGAGCCGCGCAGCGGCATCTCGAAGGATGGACCGGAGCTCCATCGGCTCATGGTTCGAGACGGCGCTGAAGAAGCGCCTCCTCACCATGAGGAGCGGAGTGCTGTGCCTCCTGTTTTTTCCTGCCTTCACCACATCGGCCCATGCCGACCTCAAGCTCTGCAATCGCATGAGCTATGTCGTCGATGTCGCCATCGGCATCGATGACAAGAGCGCCACCGCCACCCGCGGCTGGTTTCGCATCGACCCCGCCCAGTGCAGGGTCGTCGCCCAGGGCACCATCAGCGCCGATCGCCTGCTGCTGCATGCCCGGGTGCTGCCGCTCTACGGCGCGGCGCCCGCGCAGAGTGGCAGCGACAATCTTTGCATAGCATCCGACAACTTCGTCATCGCCGCCGCGCGCCAGTGCCGTGCCGGACAGACGCTTGCGCCTTTCACCACCATCCAGCCGTCGCAGACAGAAGACGGAACCACGGTCGCTTATCTCGCCGAGGACAGCGAGTATGACGACGAGCAGGCCAAGCTGGCGGCGATCCAGCGCCTGCTGCTGATCGCCGGCTACGACACCTCGCCCATCGACGGCGTCGATGGTCCCAAGACACGAAGTGGCCTCGCTGCGTTCCTCAAGAGCCGCGGTCTCACCGACGACATCGTAAACGCGCCGAATTTCTTCGAAGCCATGGTTGCCGGCGTACAGGCGCCGTCCGCAAATGGGCTCACCTGGTGCAACGACACCTCCTACAAGGTGATGGCCTCGGTCGCGACCGACGACGGCAGGAACGTGATCGCGCGCGGCTGGTATCGCATCGAGCCCGGCAAATGCCTGCGCCCCGATGTCACCGGACAGCCGAGGCAGATCCTTTCTTTTGCCGAAGCCGTCGATGACACCGGCCGTGCCATCCGCATCGCCGACAAGCCGCTGAACTGGGGCGGCTCGCGCACGCTGTGTACGCGCGAGAGCAAATTCGAGATCCGCGAACACATCGACTGCGCCGCCCGCGGCCTCACCGCCTCCGGCTATGCCACCGTCGACATGACCGGCGGCGGCAAGACGCTCAGATTTGCGATGCCGTAAAATTTTCTTGTGTCCCGGACGCGATGCGGCTCGAAATGCCGCTTCGCAGAGCCGGGACCGCACCAAACGCCGGAGTTCGCGACGGTCCCGGCTCTGCGCAGCAGCGTGAAGAACGCTGCGGCGCGTCCGGACACAGTTTCAATTCGATGCTTCTGAACGAGAATAACGAATGACCAAATCGCCGCGCGCCTTCGATCATATCGAGACCTGGGTCTTCGATCTCGACAACACGCTGTATCCGCATCACGTCAATCTGTGGCAGCAGGTCGATGGCCGTATCCGCGACTTCGTATCGAAGTTCCTGAACGTCCCGCCGGACGAAGCCTTCCGCATCCAGAAGGACTATTACAAGCGCTACGGCACCACGATGCGCGGCATGATGACCGAGCACAGGATCAGCGCCGACGACTTCCTCAGCTATGTGCACGAGATCGACCATTCGCCGCTGGAGCCGAACCCGGCCATGGGCGCAGCGATCGCAAGGCTGCCCGGCCGCAAGCTGATCCTGACCAATGGCTCCGTCGCCCATGCCGGCGCCGTGCTGGCACGGCTCGGCTTCGCCGACCAGTTCGAGGCGATCTTCGACATCATCGCCGCCGAACTGGAGCCGAAGCCGGCGCAGCGCACCTATGACAAGTTCCTCCGCGACCACGGCGTCGATCCGACCAGGGCGGCGATGTTCGAGGATCTGTCGCGCAACCTCGTCGTCCCCCACAGCCTCGGTATGACCACCGTGCTGGTGGTGCCCGACGGCGCCAAGGAAGTCGTCCGCGAGGATTGGGAACTGGAAGGTCGGGAAGACAGCCATGTGGACCACGTCACGGATGACCTGACGGGGTTTCTGGTGAGGATGAACGGAGCGCGGTGAGCTCCTTCCTGTCGTCACCCGGCTTGACCGGGTGACCCAGTAAACACCGCCAGCAGTGCCGGACCGCCGCCGCATACTGGATCACCCGCTCCTGGCGCGCGGTTGCGCGCAAGGCGGGTGATGACAGGTAGAGTGACCGGCTCTCTTCTTGACCTCCCCCTCAAATCCCGACAAAGCTCCCGAAACACCCTGTGGACTCTCCGCAAATCCGCATATTCTCCGCTATCTGCCCAAGGATCCCGCGATGTCGCTGACCGCCCTCGAATCCACCATCAATGCCGCGTTCGATGCGCGCGACAATGTCAATGCCGCAACCAAGGGCGAAGTCCGCGATGCCGTCGATACCGCGCTCGACCTGCTCGACAAGGGCGAAGTCCGCGTCGCCAGCCGCGGCGATGACGGCAAGTGGACCGTCAATCAGTGGCTGAAGAAAGCGGTCCTGCTGTCGTTCCGCCTCAACGACATGACCACCATTTCCGGCGGCCCCGGCGGTGCGCCGTGGTGGGACAAGGTGCCGTCGAAGTTCGAAGGCTGGGGCGACAACCGTTTCCGCGACGCCGGCTTCCGTGCCGTGCCGGGCGCCATCGTCCGCAAGTCGGCCTTCATCGCCAAGAACGTCGTGCTGATGCCGTCCTTCGTCAATCTCGGCGCTTACGTCGATGAGAGTTCCATGGTTGACACCTGGGCCACCGTCGGCTCCTGCGCCCAGATCGGCAAGCGCGTGCACATCTCCGGCGGCGTCGGCATCGGCGGCGTGCTGGAGCCGCTGCAGGCCGGCCCTGTCATCATCGAAGACGACTGCTTCATCGGCGCCCGCTCGGAAGTCGCCGAAGGCGTGATCGTCCGCAAGGGCGCCGTGCTGGCCATGGGCGTCTTCCTCGGCGCCTCGACCAAGATCGTCGATCGCGCCACCGGCGAAGTGTTCGTCGGCGAAGTGCCGGAATATGCCGTGCTGGTCCCGGGCAACCTGCCGGGCAAGCCAATGCAGAATGGCGAGATCGGCCCCTCCACCGCCTGCGCCGTGATCGTCAAGCGCGTCGACGAACGCACCCGCTCCAAGACCAGCATCAACGAGTTGCTGCGGGACTGAGCCCGTGACCGACGTCGTCGCCATCGCCCAGGACCTGATCCGCTGCCCGTCGGTGACCCCGACGGATGCAGGCGCGCTCGGTGTGCTCGAACGCCTGCTGGGTGCCGCGGATTTCACTGTCCATCGCGTGACGTTCAGCGAGGACGGCACGGCCGACGTCGAGAACCTTTATGCGCGCATCGGCACAGGAGCTCCGCATCTCTGTTTCGCCGGCCACACCGACGTGGTGCCGCCCGGCGATGAAGCCGCATGGTCGCACGGCGCCTTTGCCGGCGAGGTGAAGGACGGGCGGCTCTATGGCCGCGGCGCTGTCGATATGAAGGGCGGCATCGCCGCCGCCGTCGCCGCGACGCTGGATTATCTCGCGGCCAATGGCGGCCAGCCCAAAGGCTCGATCTCCTTCCTCATCACCGGTGACGAAGAAGGCGTTGCCGTCAACGGCACCATCAAACTGCTGCAATGGGCGACCGAGCGCGGCGAAAAGTTCGACCACTGCATCGTCGGCGAGCCCTCGAATGTCGAGGCGATGGGCGACACCATCAAGATCGGCCGCCGCGGCTCGCAGTCGGGCACGCTGATGGTCGACGGCGTGCAGGGCCATGTCGCCTATCCGCATCGCGCCTCCAATCCGGTGCCGGACATCGCCGCGCTGATCGTGGCGCTGAGCAATGATCCCTTGGACAACGGCAACGCCCGGTTCCAGCCGTCCAATCTCGAATTCACCTCGGTGGATGTCGGCAACAAGGCGACCAACGTCATCCCGGCGCAGGCGACGGCGAAGTTCAACATCCGCTTCAACGATCATCACACGCAGGAGAGCCTGCGCGCCCTGGTCGACGCCCGCGTCGCAGCGGCTGCCGGCAATCGCATCAAGGCGCATGTGGTGTGGGAGCCGAGCAATTCGGATAGCTTCGTCACGCAGCCCGGCACATTCACCGATACGGTGGTCGCCGCCATCAAGGAGATCACCGGCCGCACGCCCGATCTCAACACCGGCGGCGGCACGTCCGATGCGCGCTTCATCAAGAATTACTGTCCGGTGATCGAGTTCGGTCTGGTCGGCCAGACCATGCACCAGATCGACGAGCACACGAAGGTCGCCGATCTCGAGCAACTGACGCAGATCTATCGCCGTGTGCTGGATCGGTATTTCGCATGAGCGGATATTCTCATGAGTGATGGCATTCTGGTGCTCACCGCCCTCGACAGCGAACTGGATGTCGAACGTGCGCCAAAAGGGTTTCGCGTCGTCTTCACCGGCGTCGGCAAGATCAACACCACCATCGCGACGCTTGCCGCGATCGTCGCCGAAAAGCCGGAGCTGATCGTCAATTACGGCACCGCCGGCAAGCTCAATACGAGCCTCAACGGTCTCGTCGAGATCAGCGACGTGATCCAGCGCGACATGAATGCCGAGCCTCTGGCGCCGCGCGGCCGCACGCCCTATTCGCCGGAGCTCGACCGCCTGTCGTCGGGCCGCGCCGGCTTCATCTGCGGCACCGGCGACAGTTTCGTCACCGCCACCGATCCGTGGCTGATCGCGAACAAGGTCGACGTGGTCGACATGGAGCTGTTCGCCATCGCGCAGGTGGCGCTGCGTCACGACATTCCCTGGCGCGCGTTCAAGTTCATCACCGATGACGCGAATGATTTCGCCCACGAGCACTGGACGGCCAATGTCGCGAACGGACAGGATCTGTTCTGGGATGCGATGAAGGGTGTCATCGCGTAGGGCGGATTAGCCGAAGGCGTAATCCGCCGGCCGAGCGCATGAGGCGAAGACCGCGGCGGATTACGCTTCGCTAATCCGCCCTACGGATAATCCACCTTCGCCAGATACAGCCCGTCCGGCGGCGCGACGATGCCGCAGGCGACGCGGTCTTTGGCGGCGAGCGCCGCGCTCATGTCATCCGGCGTCCAGCGGCCGTGCCCGACCCATACCAGCGAGCCCACCATCGAGCGCACCTGGCTGTGCAGGAACGAACGCGCCGAGGTGCGGATCGTCACCGCCTCGCCATCCGCATCCACATCAAGCTGATCCAGCGTGCGGATCGGCGACTTCGCCTGGCATTCGGTGTCGCGAAACGTGGTGAAGTCGTGCCGGCCGAGCAGCCGCTTGGCGCCCTCGCGCATGGCGGCGATATCGAGCGGCTTCGGCACCCGCCAGACATGGCCCATATCCACGGCGAGGTTCGCCCGGCGATTGGAGATGCGATAGATATAGTGCCGCTTCACGGCCGAAAACCGCGCCTCGAAATCATCGGCCACCACATCGGCCGAGAGCACCGCCACCGGATGCGGCCGCAGATGCGCATTCATGCCGTCGCGAAAGCGGCCGGGCACCAGGATCTTCGGCACATCGCAATGCGCCACCTGTCCGAGCGCGTGCACGCCGGCATCGGTGCGGCCGGCGCCATGGACACGGATTGGCTCGCCGCAGATCGCTTCGGCGGCGCGCTCCAGCGCGCCCTGCACGGTCAGCGTGGCATTGTCCTGCACCTGCCAGCCGGAGAATGGCATGCCGTCATATTCGATGAGCATCTTGTAGCGCGGCATCAGCTCACCCGCATGGGCGGCTTCAATGCCGTGCCGCGGAGAAATTCATCGGGCTTCATGGCCTGCTTGCCGGCGCGCTGCAGTTCAAGAATGCGGATGGCGCCGTCGCCACAGGCAACCGTGAGATGGTCATCAAGTAATTCGCCCGGCGCCCCCGATCCTTTCGCCAGCTCACAGCGCAATATCTTCAGCCGGATGGCTTCGCCGTCGACATCCGCCTCGCACCACGCGCCGGGAAATGGCGACAGGCCGTGGATATGCCGGAGCACGGCGCGCGCCGGCTTGGTCCAGTCGATCTTCGCCTCGGCCTTGTCGATCTTGGCCGCATATTCGACGCCGTTCTCGCTCTGCTTCACGAACTGCAGCCCACCGCGATCGAGCGCACCTATGGCGCGTACCATCAGGTCGGCGCCGAGCGGCGCCAGCGCGTCATGCAGATCCTGCCCCGTCATCGCGTCGGTGATATCAAGGCGCTCGGCCATGGCGATGTCGCCGGTGTCGAGGCCGGCATCCATCTTCATTACCATGACGCCGCTCTCGGCATCGCCGGACATGATGGCGCGCTGGATCGGCGCGGCGCCGCGCCAGCGCGGCAGCAGCGAGCCGTGCAGGTTGAAGCAGCCGAGCGGCACGGCATCGAGAATGTTCTGCGGCAGGATCATGCCATAGGCGACGACCACGGCGGCGTCCGCCTCGAAGGCGCGGAACTGGGTTTCGGCATCGACGGTGCGCAGCGTCTTCGGCGTCAGAACGGGAATGCCGAGCCGTTCCGCCTCGCGCGCCACGGGTGTCGGTTGCAGCTTCATGCCGCGCCCGGCGGGTTTCGCCTCGCGCGTATAGACGGCGACGATCTCATGACCGTGCGCCACGAGTTCGAGCAGCGTCGGCACGGCAAAATCCGGCGTGCCCATGAAAATCAGACGAAGCGGCATGTGGTGGCTCGATCCGGTTAGTGACTGTGTCCCGGACGCGCCGCAGCGTGCAACGCTGCTGCGCAGAGCCGGGACCGTATCAAGCGACGGCGTTCGTGGCGGCCCCGGCTCTGCGGAGCGGCATAAAGATGCCGCACCGCGTCCGGGACACGAAAGAGCGTCAGCCCACGCGCTTGGCGATCTTCGTGAATTTCTTCATCACGCGATCACGCTTGAGCTTGGAAAGATAATCGACGAACAGCACGCCATTGAGATGGTCGATCTCGTGCTGGATGCAGGTGGCGAACAAGCCGCTCGCGTCCTCCTCCACCGTCTTGCCGTCGAGATCGAGATAGCGGATGCGCACCGTCTCCGGGCGTTCCACCTCTTCGTAATATTCCGGGATCGACAGGCAGCCCTCCTCATAAACCGAGAGCTGTTCCGACGCCGAGATGATTTCCGGATTGATGAAGACGCGCGGCTTCGGGCCGCCCTCGTCTTCTTTCTTGGCCAGATCCATGGTGATCAGGCGGAGCGGAACCGCGATCTGGATCGCCGCCAGCCCGATACCGGGCGCGTCATACATGGTCTCGAACATGTCATCGGCGAGCTTGCGCACCTCCGACGTCACCTTCTCGACAGGTTTGGAGATCAGCCGCAACTGTTTGTCGGGCAGGATGATGATTTCACGAATGGCCATGGCGGGCGATTTAATCTGCGCGTGTTGCGCGGTCAATGCGGAGAGCCGGCATTAACGGAGCGATAACCATGTTGGTGAGGGAGATATTAACCATGCGGCGCAACGCTTTGTTAACCACAGACGTTTACTTTTTGTTCACGATCGAACATCCCGCGAAAAGCGCAGCCACGCGCCGTTCACCTCTCCCCCCGGGGAGAGATGAAGCAAGCCTCGTCTGCGATTCGATCTCTTAAGGCCATCGTTCCCATGACTACAGCGCCCGATACGCCCGACGCCGTCTTGCAGCCCCGCGCCTCCTGGCGCGAGAGCATGGCGGTCTATCTGCAGCCGCGCGTGCTGATCGTGCTGATGCTCGGCCTCTCCTCCGGCCTCCCACTCGCGCTGTCCGGGTCCACGCTGCTGGTCTGGATGCGCGAAAGCGGCGTCGATCTCGGCACCATCGGCCTGTTCGCGCTGGTTGGCACGCCCTACACGCTGAAATTCCTTTGGGCGCCGCTGATCGACGCGCTGCATGTGCCGCTCTTCACCCGCGCCTTCGGCCGCCGCCGCGGCTGGCTGGTGTTCTCGCAGTTGCTGCTCATCGCCGCGATCCTGCTGCTCGCGCTCACCGATCCTGCCAGGTCTCCTCTGTTCGTCGCGCTCGGCGCGCTGCTGGTCGCCACCATGTCCTCAACCCAGGACATCGTCGTCGATGCCTTCCGCGTCGAGAGCCTGCCTGAAAGCGAGCAGGCCGCGGGCATGGCCTCCTATGTCGCCGCCTACCGGATCGGCATGCTGATCTCGACCGCCGGCATCCTGTTTCTGGTCAGTGCCTTCGAGGCCACCGGCATCGCCCGCTCCTCCGCCTGGATGTGGGGCTATGTGGCGATGGCCGCCTTGGTGCTGATCGGCACGGTGACCGCGCTCCTCGCCACGGAGCCCGAGCAATCCGTGCAGGCCGAAGCCGCCACGCGCAGCGAGAGTGCGTTCCAGCGCGTGCTGCGCGCCGCCATCGGCGCTTTCTCGGAATTCCTGTCGCGGAAAGATGCCTGGGCGGCACTGGCCTTCGTGGTGCTGTTCAAATTCACCGACGCCTTCTCCGGCACGATGACCGCGCCCTTCGTCATCGATATCGGCTTCACCCGCAATGATTACGCAGCGATCGTGAAAGGCGTCGGCCTCGCCGCCACGCTGATCGGCGGCTTTGCCGGCGGCTTCGTCGCCCGGCGCTATTCGCTGGAGGCGAGCCTGTGGATCGGCGCGGTGCTGCAGGCGGTGTCCAACCTCGCTTTCGCGTGGCTCGCGCTGGTCGGCGTCAATCAATGGGCGCTGGCGCTGGCGATCTCGGTCGAGAATTTCACGAGTGCCATCGGCACGGTGATCTTCGTCGCCTATCTTTCCGCGCTCTGCAAGAATCCGCTGCACACCGCCACGCAATATGCGCTGCTGACAGCGCTTGCCGCGGTTGGGCGAACCTATCTCTCGGCTGGCGCAGGCTACGTCGCGCAGGCGACAGGCTGGCCGTTGTTCTTCGTGATCAGCGTATTGGTGGCGGTGCCGAGCCTGGTGCTACTGCTCTGGCTGCAGCGGCGCGGGCATTTTGCGGCGCTGGGTCCGGTACGGGTGTAGCTACGACCCTGTCGTCACACACTTGACCGTCGTGTCCCCTCCCCGCAACAGTGGTCTATCGCGTATTGCTGAGTGCGGATGGGGAGAGTGCTTGGCCTGCATGGTTCGAGACGCCCGCTTCGCGGGCTCCTCACCATGAGGGTCTTCTATCGCACCATACTCTTCCCTCATCCTGAGGAGCGGCCTTGTTAGGCCGCGTCTCGAAGGATGGCCACAGGCTGCTTGCGACCATCATGTGCGATCGCCCTCTCCCACAAGAGCGAGAGAGGGGAAGAAGCGCCTCAATTCTTCCCCACCAGACTCCACTTCGTCACCAGCGCTTCGCTCATTTGCCCTGCCTGTTCGGCGCAAGCGACTTCGCCCACCTTGAATGCGACTTCCTTGCCGACGAGACGTTTCAACTGCGTTGCCTGCGCATCGCTGGCGACCACGATCTCGAAGGTCTCCGGTCCTGTTTCCAGATTGCACAGCCCCGCTGGTGCCGGCAGGCGGCGCGGTTCGCTGACGATCTGATAGACGTCGACGCGCTTGCCCTTGGCATCGCGGCTCTGCATCGCATTGAGCTGGCCCGTGAGCACATCGCCGATCTGCATCGCCTTCGGCGCCGCCGGCCTCGCCGGTGCTTCGTCCGCATCGGAGGCTGCATAAGCCATCGTGGTCATCGCGGCCATCGCCAGCACCGCGGCGCAGCCGAGCTGCGCTTTCCATCCGGATCGTGTCATCAGAAGCAGTCCCGTCTTTAAAACAATGTGCGTTGTCGCATCGCCGCCGACAACGTGCCTTCATCGAGATAATCCAGTTCGCCGCCGACCGGCACGCCATGCGCCAGGCGGGTGACTTTCACATTGGCGTCCTGAAGAAGGTCGGTGATGTAATGTGCTGTCGTTTGTCCGTCCACGGTCGCGTTCAGCGCCAAAATGATTTCAGCGACTTCAGGCTCATGCGCGCGTGCCACCAGCGCATCGATGGTCAGGTCGCCCGGCCCCACGCCATCGAGCGGCGACAGCGTGCCGCCAAGCACATGATATTTGCCCGGCGCCGCATTGGCGCGCTCCAGTGCCCACAGATCGGCGACATCGGCGACGACCACGATGGTCGAGGGATCGCGCCGTGCGTCCGTGCAGATCGTGCACGGATTCACCGTATCGATATTGCTGCACACCTGGCAGACCTGCACACGGTCGATTGCCAGCTGCAGCGCGCCGGCCAGCGGCGTCATCAGCGCATCGCGCTTCTTGATCAGATGCAGCGCCGCGCGCCGAGCCGAGCGCGGGCCGAGTCCGGGCAGCCGCGCAAGCAACTGAATCAAGCGCTCGATTTCAGGTCCGGCAACGGAGGCCATGTCAGTTCGGGGCCTTTAGCCGAGGCCCAGCCCCGGCGGCAGGCCGAGGCCGCCGGTGAGCGACTGCATCTTCTCCTGCATGGCGGCTTCCGCCTTGCGGCGGGCATCGCCGAGCGCGGTGACCAGCAGATCCTCGAGGATCTCGACGTCTTCCGGCTTCACCAGCGACGGGTCGATCTTCACGGCCTTCACTTCGGTCTTCGCCGTCATGCGCACCGAGACGAGACCTCCGCCGGACATGCCCTCGACCTCCACATGGTCGAGCTCTTCCTGCATCGCCTTCATCTTCGACTGCAGCTGCGCCGCCTGCTTCATCATGCCGAGAAAGTCAGCCATGGATCGTCCTTTATCGTTGCGTGCGCATGGTCCCGAAAACCGGTGTCCACTTTTCGGGATCATGCTCTTAATCGTCGTCGCCGGGATCGGCGCCGTCATCGATGATCAGATCGCTGCCGTCGCCATCCGGCACTTCGGGCGCCAGCATGGTGACTTCCATCTTGGCGCCGGGGAATTTCGCCAGCACCGCCTGCACCCGCGGATCGGCCGCGGCGGCGCGATAGCGCTCGTCCTTCAGTTCCTGCTGCTGCTCACGGATCGTCGCCGCGCCCTGCGCATTGGAGACGATCACAGCCCAGCGCCGGCCGGTCCACATTTCCAGCTTGCGCGAGAGGTCGTTGATCAGCGAACGCGCGGCCGTGCGCTCCATCGACAGTTCGAGCCGGCCATCCTCGATGCGCACGAGACGGACGTCGGATTCCAGCGCCGCCTTCACCATCAGATCGCGCTTTTGCCCGGCCAATGCGACCAATTCAGGGAAGGTTGCAATTTTCAGGACAGTCGCCGGCTGCGCCTCCGCCATCCCGACCTGGGGCCGCGGCGACGGCTCGGCACTCCCTCGCTGCATCACCGGACCACGCGGCGCGCTCATGGTCGGCGCGGAGGGCGGCGATGATGCCGAGGGCATCTGCACGGAGGATTGAGCGGACGGCGCATTCAGCATCGGCGCAGCACGGCCGCCGCCATTGCCGATGACCGGCGACGAGCCGCCGCCCTGCTCGATCATGCGGATGGCTTCATCGGGTGTCGGCAGATCGGCGACATAGGCGATGCGCACCAGCACCATCTCGGCTGCGGCAGCAGGACGCGTCGCGCCTTGCACTTCGGTGATGCCCTTGAGCAGCATCTGCCACATCCGCGACAGCACGCGCATCGAGAGTTTCGACGCAAAGTCGCGCGCACGCAGGCGCTCGGTCTCGCCGAAGGCCACGTTGTCGGCCGTCGCAGGCACGATCTTCACGCGGGTGACGAAATTGACGAACTCGGCGAGATCGCTCAGCACTACGACCGGATCCGCGCCGACATCGTACTGCTCGCGGAATTCCTTGAACGCCGCCGCGATATCACCGCGCGCCAGCGAGTCGAACAGGTCGATGACGCGGGTGCGATCGGCGAGGCCGAGCATCTGCCGAACCGCGTCGGCCTTCACGAGACCGGCGGCATGGGCGATCGCCTGATCGAACAGCGACAGTGAATCGCGCACCGAGCCTTCGGCCGCCCGCGCGATAATACCAAGCGCTTCAGGTTCGACCTCGACGCCTTCCTTGCCGGCAATAGTCGACAGGTGCTGCATCAGCACGTCGGCATCGACACGGCGCAGGTCGAAGCGCTGGCAGCGCGACAACACCGTGATCGGCACCTTGCGGATTTCTGTGGTGGCGAAAACGAACTTGGCGTGCTCCGGCGGCTCCTCCAGCGTTTTCAGAAACGCGTTGAAGGCCGCCGTCGACAGCATGTGGACTTCGTCGATGATGTAGACCTTGTAACGCGCAGATGTCGGCGCATAACGCACGCTGTCATTGATCGCGCGAACGTCATCGACGCCGGTATGCGAGGCGGCGTCCATTTCCAGCACGTCGATATGACGGCTTTCCATGATAGCTTTACAATGCACGCCATGACTCGGCATCTGGATGGTCGGCCCCTTCACCGAACCATCGGCCATCTCGTAATTCAGCGCCCGCGCCAGAATGCGCGCCGTGGTCGTCTTACCGACCCCACGGACACCAGTGAGAATCCAGGCCTGCGGGATGCGGCCGGTCTCGAAAGCATTGGACACGGTGCGGACCAGAGCTTCCTGGCCGATCAGGTCGTCGAAATTCCCCGGCCGGTACTTTCGCGCAAGAACTCGGTAAGGCGTTGACGTTGCGGCAGAATTCATCGCAAAGCCGGCTTGGGCGTCGTCATTGGAAGAGGGCATGCCGGCATCGGTCATCAAGAAATCCGCAATCTGTTGTCTCAGGTGCCGGCTTGCGGAACATCGGACCATCAGCCGGGCCAAGATAAAGGCAAAGGGAACCGATGTTCCCGCCGCTGGCGCTGATTGTGCCCGATAGAACGAGGTAGGAGACTGACGAGCGACCCGATCCGGATCTCGTTAGGGCTGCTTCCTTCCGGACCTGACCCGGTTGGCGAGTGGCTCGTCCACCGCCAATCTCCCACTGCCTATTTGGGGCCAAACGGGCCGGAAAGCAAGCGTGACGCACGCCTCCGGTCTGCCACAGGATTTGCCACCGTGTTGCCGCAAGAAATCGTGGCACATCCTCGCAAAAGCAGGCACCACGGAGTTGTCCGCGCGGCCAGTTCCTGCGACGCTGCGCGCCAAAAATCGAGAGTCCGAATGGCCACCACGCCCCCCTTCGAGCTGCACAAACAGCTCCAGCAAGACACCATCGACATCGGCGACCTACCCCTCAGCCGCGTGCTGGTCGTGAAAGACGCGCACTACCCCTGGCTGATGCTGGTGCCGCGCCGGGCCGACATCATCGACATCATCGATCTCGACGAGGTCGCGCAGGCCCAGTTGATGACGGAGATCAACCGGGTCGGGCGCGCGCTCAAGGAGATCACCAAATGCGACAAGCTCAATGTCGCCGCGCTCGGCAATGTGGTGCCGCAGCTTCACGTTCACATCGTCGCGCGCCGCAAGACCGATGCAGCCTGGCCGCGCCCGATCTGGGGCGTGATGCCGCCGCTCGCCCATGACGCCGGGGAAGTGCAGCGCTTCATCTCGGAACTCCGTCGCAAGATCTGGCTCGGTTGAATGACATGACAAGCAAGCTATTTCCCCTCGGCAAGCCGGCCTTCATCTCCAACACCCTCGATCGCGCGGCGCATCTGCGCTTCAACGACGAAAAGCTGTTCGCGCTGGAAAACAAAAGCGACAGCCGGGCTTATGTGATCTATCGCGACTCGTTGGTGATGAAGAAGGACGGCGACAATGTCCGCGCCCTGCTTTCCATCGACGAGGCGCTGAAATTCGGAGCGAATCCCGGCACCATCTTTCTCGGCCTCCGTAATGGCGCTGCGGTGTTTGGCATGGGTATCTCGCCACAGGCGTCGGAGAAACTCGTCGGCCGCGACGATGTTCAGGTGTCTGAACTCCGCGGCATGGCGATGCAGGGCATCATCCCGCCGGACGAGCTCTCGGCCGTCGCCCAAGCCAAGTCCATGGTGTCCTGGCATCAGCGCCACGGCTTCTGCGCCAATTGCGGGGCCAAATCCTCGATGGCCGAAGGAGGCTGGAAGCGCGTCTGCCCGAGCTGCAAGACCGAGCATTTCCCACGTACCGATCCGGTCGTCATCATGCTGGTCGAGAAGGGCGACAAGTGCCTGCTCGGCCGCCAGAAGCAGTTCGCGCCAGGCATGTATTCGTGCCTCGCCGGCTTCGTTGAAGCCGCCGAGACCATCGAGGATGCGGTGAAGCGCGAAGTCTTCGAGGAATCCGGCATCCGCTGCACCGATGTCACCTACTACATGACGCAGCCCTGGCCCTATCCCTCGTCCCTGATGATCGGCTGTTCGGCCCGAGCGCTCACCGACGAAATCGTCATCGACAGGATGGAACTTGAAGACGCCCGGTGGTTTGACCGTGACGAGGCGATGCTGATGTGGAAGCGCGAGCACCCGGACGGGCTCGCGGGTCCGCATCCGTTTGCCATCGCGCATCATCTGCTTGGACGATGGCTGCATCCCGACCAAGCGTGACCAACGGGGACATTCATGACTGACCAGCCCAAACACGTGTTGTGTATCGGCCTCCCGGTACGCGACCTGACCTTTGCCGTAGAATCGGTCCCCGGGCGCGGTCAGAAATTTCCGTCCCAGCGCTTTGCGCAGATCATCGGCGGCAACGCGCTGAATGCTGCGATCGGCGTTAACAGGCTCGGCGGCAAGGCCGCAATGACAGGGCCGATGGGCGACAAAAACGAAACCGCAGACCAGTTCCTGTTCGACGATCTCGCAAAGGAGGGAATCGATACGGAGCATCTCGTCCATATGCCGGGGCTGGTGACGCCGATCTCGGCGGTCATGATCGACCCCTCGGGCGAGCGCACCATCGTCACCTTCCGCGATCCCGAATTGTGGAAAGTGAAGCTGCCCGCTCATGACGTGCTGCTGAAAGGCTGCGATGCCATTCTGGTGGAAAGCCGCTGCGCCGGCTTCGCCACCGATCTCTGCATCGAGGCACGCCATCGCGGTATTCCCGTTGTCGTCGATATCGACAGCACGATCTCGCAGCACGAAGGGCTGCTCACGGCGTCATCGCATCTGATCTTCTCCGACGACGCCCTGCAATCCACCGCCGGCATCGCCGACAATCTGAAGGCCCTGCAGAAGCTGGCAACGCTGACGCATTCTTTCCTTGCGGTCACACGCGGCCCCCGGGGCACGCTGTGGCTCGACGAACAGGGGCACCCCAGGGAAACCCCTGCCTTTCCGGTCCATGTGGTCGATACGCTGGGTGCAGGAGATATTTTCCACGGCGCCTTCGCGCTGGAATTTGCCAGTGGAAAATCGGTACCAGAGGCACTCCGTTTCGCGTCAGCAGCGGCAGCACTGAAATGCACGCGCTACGGCGGCGCCTTTGCCTGCCCACAACGTGCTGAAGTTGAACAGCTTTTACGGGAATCGAAGGTGGGCGCCCTGGGCTGAGCAGGCGCTGCCACCGACCTGCCTGAGCAACAGCACACGCTCATCGGAGATGAAATTCATCGCCGCCCTCTCGCAAGCGGCGCTTTTTCGCTACGCAAGAACGATTCGGCGCACATAATCTCCTCACCTTGCCTTAGAAGATTGTTCCATATATGAGGATATCTGACCCATAGATTAGAAAAAAGTTCTTCACATGACCGATGTCGCCGACCAATCTACCGAATCGACCCGCCGTCTCGACGCGATCGACCGCAAGATCCTGACGGTTCTTCAGGAAGACGCCTCGCTGTCCGTCGCCGAGATCGGCGACCGTGTCGGCCTGTCCTCGACGCCATGCTGGAAGCGCATCCAGCGCCTGGAAGCCGATGGCGTGATCCTGCGCCGGGTGGCGCTGGTCGATCAGAACAAGATCGGGCTAGGCATTTCGGTCTTCGTGTCTGTCGAGAGCGCGGACCACTCTGACGCCTGGCTGAAGAAATTCGCCGACGCTGTCAGCGCCATGCCTGAAGTAATGGAATTCTACCGGATGGCCGGCGACGTCGATTACATGCTCCGTGTCGTGGTGGCGGACATGCAGAGCTATGACATCTTCTACAAAAAGCTGATCAGCGCCGTGGCGCTGAAGAATGTGACGTCGCGTTTTGCGATGGAAAAGATCAAGTCAGTGACGGCACTGCCGGTGCCGCCGCTGCCGGCGAATTGACGCGCTGACGGGACTGTCGCGTTGCCCGGCTTGACCGGGCCATCCAGTACACGCCGCGCTTAGCGCGTTACCGTGCTAGTCAATGTTGACTGGATCGCCCGCTCCGAGCGCGCAATTGCGCGCCGAGCGGGCGATGACAGTTGGAGTTTCGCCACTCAAATCGTCTGGTTATACGCACCGACTTCCGGATGCGTTTTCAGCACGAGATTGATCGCATCGAACATGTCGTGCATGCGCTGCTTCGACACCGGACTCTCGACCACGACAACCAGCTCCGGCTTGTTCGACGAGGCACGCACGAGACCCCAACTGCCGTCCTCGCAAGTTACACGCACGCCGTTCACCGTGACGAGATCGCGGATCGGCTGGCCGGCGACCTTGTCGCCTTTTGTCCGCGCGCCCTCGAAATGCTTCACAACGGCTTCCACGACGCCATACTTCTTTTCGTCATCGCAGTGCGGCGACATGGTCGGCGACGACCAGGTCTTCGGCAGCGCCTCCTTGAGATCGGCCATGGTCTTGCCCGGCGCGCGATCCAGCATTTCGCAAATCGCGATGGCCGAGACGAGGCCATCGTCATAGCCACGGCCGACCGGCGCATTGAAGAAGAAGTGGCCAGACTTCTCGAATCCCGCGAGCGCATTCAATTCATGGGTACGGCGCTTCATGTAGGAGTGGCCGGTTTTCCAGTAGGTCGTCTTCGCGTTCTGTTGCTGCAGCACCGGATCGGTGATGAACAGACCCGTCGACTTCACATCGACGACGAATTCCGCATTCCGGTGAACCGCCGACATGTCGCGCGCGAGCATCACGCCGACCTTGTCGGCGAAAATTTCCTCACCGGTGTTGTCGACGACACCGCAGCGATCGCCGTCGCCATCGAAACCAAGGCCGACATCAGCCTTGTGTGCGAGCACCGCATCGCGAATCGCGTGCAGCATCTCCATGTCTTCCGGATTCGGATTGTATTTCGGAAAGGTGTGATCGAGCTCGGTGTCGAGCGGAATCACCTCGCAACCGATCGCTTCCAGCACCTGTGGCGCGAAGGCGCCGGCGGTGCCATTACCACAGGCAGCGACGACCTTCAGCTTGCGCTTCAGCTTCGGACGGTTGGTGAGATCGGCGATGTAGCGCGCCGGATAGTTTTCGTGAAAGTGGTAGGAACCACCAGCCTTGTTCTTGAACTCGGCGTTGAGCACGATCTCTTTCAATCGTGTCATTTCATCGGGACCGAAAGTAAGCGGCTTGTTGGCGCCCATTTTCACGCCGGTCCAACCATTGTCGTTATGCGAGGCCGTCACCATCGCAACGCAAGGCACATCCAGATCGAATTGCGCAAAATAAGCCATCGGTGTGACCGCCAGGCCGATGTCATGAACCTTACATCCGGCCGCCATCAGACCTGTCATCAGCGCGTATTTGATCGAAGCGGAATAACCGCGAAAATCGTGGCCGGTGACAATCTCCTGCTTCTGGCCGAGCTCTGCGATCAGCGCGCCAAGCCCCATGCCCAGCGCCTGCACGCCCATCAGGTTGATTTCCTTGCCGAACAGCCAGCGTGCGTCATACTCGCGAAAGCCCGTAGCCTTCACCATCGGCTCGGATTCGTAAGCGTAGGTATTCGGCACGAGCAAGGGTTTCGGCTTCGGAAACATAGACGACCTCGCGAATGGTGATGTTTTGTTATTTGAGAACACAGCCATAGCGGCTGCCGACGCCGGTGGGAAGGCGCCGCAATATTGAAGAGGCTTAGTTTGTTTGAAATTGGGCCGCGGTATCCGGCCAGGCTGCCAACTACTGCTCGAGCACCATTTGGCCGTTCGAATATTCGAATCGCTTCAACCTGGAAAGAAACGACAATCCGAGCAGATTCTCTGACAGAGCTTCATCTGGCAGCACCATGGCGTCCACATCGCGCACGGTAATTTCTCCGACCTGCACCATCGGCAATTTTGCACGCGCCGCTTTCAACGTGCCATTCGCGGTTGTCACCGTGGCGTTATATTCGGCGCGCGACGGACGAAGTCCAAAGCGCGCCGCAGACTTTTCGTTGAGCGCGATCACCGAGGCACCGGTATCGACCATGAAGTCAATGCGCTGGCCGTCGATGCGTGCTTCGGTCTGGAAATGACCGCGGGCATCACGGGAAATCGCAAGACTCCGGGTCCCCGCCTGCGGGGCGCTCAGAGCTGCAAGTCTGGTCGGTGCGTTTTCGGTGCGGGCCATCGCCGGCGTCGAGGTCATCCTGTCGGCGACCTGTGCCATCACGGTGCCGAGACCGATCAGCACCGCCGCGAGAAACATGATGCTACGCATACGCAACCCTCACTGGACGCCACAGGCGGAACCGCAATCGACCACGGATCGCCGCCACCGTCCGTAGGGGACGGCGGACTACACCGGCAATTTTCGCGAAAAGGATGAGCGAAGGGTTAAGGCGCGCTTACGTTCCACGCGGCTTGGCACGACGGGTCGGCATGGCGGTCGCCGGATCGTCCGGCCAGGGATGGCGTGGATAACGGCCACGCAGGTCCGAGCGAACGTCCTGATAGCTGCCGCGCCAAAAACCAGGCAGATCGCGCGTTACCTGCACCGGTCGCTGTGCCGGCGACAACAGTTCCAGCACCAACGGCACCTTGCCCTTGGCGACGGAGGGATGCGTGCCAAGTCCGAACAGTTCCTGCAAACGGACGGCGATGGTCGGGCCCTGCTCGGCTTCATAATCGATCGCAAGCATGGTGCCGGTCGGTGCTTCGAAATGAGTCGGCGCTTCTCTATCAAGGCGAACGCGCTGATCCCAGGGAAGCAGATTCATGATCGTGTCGGACAGATCGCCGGCGGAGAAGTCCTTCAGCGAAGTTTTGCCGAATAGCGCGGGCGCAAGCCATGCCTCGCGCGTATCGATCAACGCCTGATCGGACAGATCGGGCCAGGCCTCGCCTTCGGAAGCACGCAGGAACATCACGCGGCCGCGCCACTGTTGCAGCGCCCTGGACCATGGCAGCCGATCAAGGCCGAGCCCTGCGAGACCATTGGCGAAGACGCGCGCGGCATCTTCGGAGGCCATCACTGTCAGCGGCGCCTCGGATAGCGTGATCGCATGCAGAGTGCGCTTGCGGCGGCCGCGGAGGCTCGTCGAGCCGCGGTCGAACGTGATCTCGTCGGCATTTTCAATGTGTTCGGCGAAGCGCGTTTCAATCTCGGTTTGCGAGAGCGGCGCGGCGAGCAGAATGCGTCCGTTCGCAGCGGTGCCGGTGAGTTCGCCGACGGCGATGTAAGGCGCTTTCGCCAGCGCAACACTCTGCTCGACGGACGCGCCGCGCCCATTGGCGAGCAGGAAACTGCCATTGCCGCGATTCTTCGCGACCCGATCGGGAAAAGCAAAAGCGAGCATGGCGCCGGTGGACAGCTCTCCTGCCTCAGTTGGGGAGGAAGACGACACCTGCGCGGCCCAGCGCTCGGTCAATTGCCTTGCGCTTGATGCACGCGGCGAGCGGTCGCGACGAAACTGATCGAGGCGATGGTCGAGATCGACGCTGTCGCCGCCAAGGCCGCGCTCGGTGAGGATAGCGGCAATCCCCGCGGCGTCCTCGGCATAACCGAAGCGCGCGGAATCCACGATCATGCGTGCGAGGCGCGGTGGTAGCGCGAGTTCACGCAGCGCACGGCCTTCATCGGTGATGCGGCCATCGCCATCAAGCGCGCCGAGCTCGACCAGCAGGCTGCGCGCCTCCTTCAAGGCCGGTACCGGCGGCGGATCGAGGAAAGTGAGCTGCGCGGGATCGTTGATGCCCCATTGCGCGCAATCCAGCAGCAGTGTCGACAGATCGGCACTCAGAATTTCCGGCTGGGTATAGGCAGGCAACGAGGCAGTCTGCGGTTCGTCCCATAGCCGATAGCAGATGCCAAGCTCGGTGCGACCGGCACGGCCGCGGCGCTGGTCCACTGCGGCGCGCGAAGCGCGCACGGTTTCGAGCCGCGTCAGGCCGATATCGGGCTCGTAGCGCGGCACACGGGCGAGCCCGCAATCGACCACGATGCGCACCCCCTCGATGGTCAGCGAGGTCTCGGCGATGGACGTCGCCAGCACCACCTTGCGCTGGCCCTTGGGCGCCGGCTGGATGGCGCGGTCCTGCACGGCGGCATCCAGCGCGCCGAACAGCGGCACGATTTCGGTGCCGGCATCCTGCAGGCGTTCGGCGAGGAAATTCTGCGTACGGCGAATTTCCGCCGCGCCGGGCAGGAAGGCGAGCACCGAGCCACTATCCGCACGCAGCGCCGCAGCGATGGCGTCGGCCATCTGCCGCTCGACCTGCACATCCGGCTTGCGGCCGAGATAGCGTGTCTCCACCGGAAAGGCGCGACCCTCGCTGGCGATGACCGGCGCATCGCCGAGCAGTTTCGCGATCCGCGCACCATCGATCGTCGCGGACATCACAAGGATGCGGAGATCCTCGCGCAGCCCGATCTGCGCATCGCGCGCGAGGGCAAGGCCGAGATCGGCATCGAGGGAGCGTTCGTGAAATTCGTCGAACAGCACCGCGCCGACGCCGGAAAGTTCGGGATCGTCCAATATCTGGCGTGCGAAAATGCCCTCGGTCACCACCTCGATCCGCGTGTTGCGCGAGATCTTGGAACCGAAGCGGACGCGGTAGCCGACCGTCTCGCCGGCGCGTTCGCCCAGCGTCTTCGCCATCCGCTCGGCACTGGCGCGGGCGGCGATACGGCGCGGCTCCAGCATGACGATCTTCTTGCCGTTGAGCCATGGCGCGTCGAGCAGCGCGAGCGGCACGCGCGTGGTCTTGCCGGCGCCGGGCGGCGCCACCAGAACGGCGGCATTGCTGCCTTGCAGCGCGCCGGCCAGATCGTCCAGCACCGCGTCGATGGGTAAAGATGTATCGAAAGTCCGGGTCATGAGGCTCGCATCGGTTAACGCCCATTAACCAGCGCGCGAAGCTCGCGCAAGCGTGACCATCCGATCAATATTTTGGATAATAACAGCAAGCCATTTGAAACCGATTGTCCCGATTATGCCGCGCAAAAGGGGCGCGGAGAGGGATTACCATGACCATGAGCGGCATATCGGCCGGCTCGGAGCGGGTCGATTGGGTCGACTACGCCAAGGGCATCTGCATCATCATGGTGGTGATGATGCATTCCGTGCTGGGCACCGAACTCGCGGCCGGCGAGACCGGCTACATGCATTATCTCGTCGAATTCGCCAAACCGTTCCGGATGCCGGACTTCTTCCTGATCTCCGGCCTGTTCCTCGCGCGCGTGATCGACCGCGACTGGCGCACCTATCTCGACCGCAAGGTGATACACTTTCTGTATTTCTATGCGCTGTGGGTGACCATCCAGTTCGGCTTCAAGGCCCCGGGTTTCACCGCCGAACATGGCTGGCCCTATGTGATCAAGCTGTATCTGCTGTCTTATATCGATCCTTTCGGCACGCTGTGGTTTATCTATCTGCTGCCGGTGTTCTTCGTGCTGACCAAAGCTATGCGCAACGTGCATCCCGCACTGATCTGGGGCATCGCCGCGGTGCTTGAGAGTCTGCATGTGCAGACCGGCTGGACCGCGATCGATGAATTCTGTGCGCGCTTCATCTACTTCTATTCGGGCTATCTGTTCGCAACGCAGGTATTTGCGCTGTCGGACAAGGCGCGGACCAAGCCGATGCTGGCACTGACCGGCCTCGCCGTCTGGGCAGTGGTGAATGCCGCGCTGGTGCATGGCGGCGTCAGCGAATGGCCGGGGATATCGCTTGCGCTCGGCTTTGCCGGCGCCATGGCGATCATCGTGATCGGCACCTTGCTGGCGAAGATGCAATGGCTGGATTTCGTTCGCTTCTTCGGCGAGCATTCCATCGTCATCTATCTCGCTTTCTTCCTGCCGATGGCCACCGCACGCACGGTCCTCCTGAAACTCGCACCGCTGGACGTCGGCACCATTGCCCTGCTCGTTACCGTCAGCGGTATCGTCGGTGCGCTGGCGATCTGGTGGCTGGCCCTGCGTGTCCGCGCCAATTTCCTGTTCGAACGGCCAGAGGCGTTCTGGATTGCGCCGAAGAAGAAGGGCGCTGCGCTGCAACTCGCTGAATGATGACTGTCATTGCCCGCTTTCGTGGGCAATGACAGTCGGGGTTAGGGCTGTCATTCGCCGCAAAAATCCTTAAATTGCGGCCATGTCGAAAGCCCCCGCAAAATCTGCCTCCCCCGCCCCCGTGAAAGCGCCTAGCAAAGGTGACCACGTCTTTCTGGTGGACGGCTCGTCCTACATCTTCCGCGCCTATCACGCGCTGCCGCCGCTGAATCGCAAATCCGACGGGTTGCAGGTCAACGCCGTGCTCGGCTTCTGCAACATGCTGTGGAAACTCATGCGCGACATGCCCCCGGCGGACAAGCCGACGCATCTGGCGATTATCTTCGACAAATCCGAGATTACCTTCCGCAACAAGCTCTATCCCGACTACAAGGCCCACCGCCCCCCGGCGCCCGACGACCTGATCCCGCAGTTTGCCCTGATCCGTGACGCAGTGCGCGCCTTCGATCTGCCATGTATCGAACAGGCTGGCTTCGAGGCCGATGACCTGATCGCAACCTATGTGCGGCAGGCCTGCGAGCGCGGCGCCACCGCCACCATCGTCTCCTCCGACAAGGATCTGATGCAGCTCGTGACTGATTGCGTCACCATGTACGATACCATGAAGGATCGTCGCCTTGGCGTGCCCGAGGTAATCGAGAAATTCGGTGTGCCTCCGGAGAAGGTGGTCGAGGTGCAGGCGCTGGCCGGCGACAGCGTTGACAACGTGCCGGGCGTGCCGGGCATCGGCATCAAGACCGCAGCACAGCTCATCACCGAATATGGCGATCTCGAAACCCTGCTCGCCCGCGCTCCCGAAATCAAACAACCGAAGCGTCGCGAGGCGCTGATCGAGAATGCCGAGAAGGCACGCATCTCGCGCCAGCTCGTGCTGCTCGATGACAAGGTGACGCTGGATGTGCCGCTTGACGACCTTGCAGTGCATGAGCCGGATGCGAGGAAGCTCATCGCTTTTCTAAAGCGAATGGAATTCACCACCCTCACCCGCCGCGTGGCTGAATATTCGCATATCGATATTGCCGACGTACCCGCCGAAGCGGAAAGCGGCTCCGCGAAGCCGGCCACGAAAGGCAGCGGCGAAGCTGGCAGCCAGGGCGGCGACCTGTTTGGCGACATCGAGCAGGCGCCCGCGGTGAAGAGGAAGACCAACGGCAACGGCGCCCATGCGACAGCCCCCGGCAGTAAGGATGTGCTCACACCGGCCGCATTGGCGAAGGCCCGCGCCGAAGCCGCGCGCAATACACCGGTAAAACGCGATAGATATGGCACGATCCGCACTCGCACCGACCTCGACAAGTGGATCGCGCGCATTCTCGACATCGGCCATGTGGCCTTCGAGGCCAAAGCCAGCTCGGACGACCCCATGCAGGCTGACATCGTCGGCCTTGCGCTGGCGCTCGGGCCGAATGACGCGACCTATATTCCGTTCGCCCATCGTCAATCCGGCGACGGTGCCGGCCTGTTCGCCGCCGATCTCGAGCCCGATCAGCTCAAGGCCGCCGATGCGTTGGACGCGCTGAAACCGCTCTTGGAAACAGCCGGCCTCCTCAAGGTCGGCTTCAACATCAAGTTCACCGCGGTGCTCCTGGCACAGCATGGCATCACGCTGCGCAACCATGACGACGTGCAGCTGATGTCCTATGCACTCGATGCCGGTCGCAATGCACACGGACTGGAGGCACTGGCAGAGGCATGGCTCGGCCATGCCGTGTTGACCTATGGCGAGATTATCGGCTCCGGCAAGGGCAAGCTCACTTTCGAGCAAGTGAAGATCGACCGCGCCACCGAATACGCCGCCGAGGACGCCGACGTACTGTTGCGGCTATGGAATGTGCTGAAGCCGCGCCTCGCTGCCGAGCGGATGAATACGGTCTATGAGACCCTCGAGCGACCGCTGATCTCCGTGCTGGCACGGATGGAGCGTCGCGGCATCTCGATCGACCGGCAGGTGCTATCAAAGCTCTCGGCGGATTTTGCGCAGACGGCCGCCCGCATCGAATCCGAAATCAAGGAGATCGCCGGCGAGGACATCAATATCGGCAGCCCGAAACAGCTCGGCGACATCCTGTTCGGCAAGATGGGCCTGCCCGGCGGCAGCAAGACCAAGACCGGCGCGTGGTCCACCTCGGCGCAGGTGCTCGATGAACTTGCGGAACAGGGCCACGAATTTCCGCGCAAGATTCTCGACTGGCGGCAGGTGTCGAAACTGCGTTCGACCTATACCGACGCATTGCCGAACTATGTGCATCCACAAACCCATCGCGTTCATACGACCTACGCGCTGGCCGCGACCACCACCGGACGGCTGTCCTCCAACGAGCCGAACCTGCAGAACATCCCGGTGCGCACCGAGGATGGCCGCAAGATCCGCCGCGCTTTCGTCGCCTCCCCCGGCCACAAGCTGGTGTCCGCCGACTATTCGCAGATCGAGCTGCGCCTGCTCGCCGAGATCGCCGATATTCCCGTGCTGAAACAAGCCTTCCAGGACGGGCTCGACATTCACGCCATGACGGCGTCGGAAATGTTCGGCGTGCCGGTGAAAGACATGCCGGCTGAAGTGCGCCGCCGCGCCAAGGCAATCAATTTCGGCATTATCTACGGCATCTCGGCCTTCGGCCTCGCCAACCAGCTCGGCATCCCGCGCGAGGAAGCCTCGGCCTATATCAAAAAATACTTCGAACGCTTCCCCGGCATCCGCGCTTACATGGACCAGACCCGCGACTTCTGCCGGGAACATGGCTATGTGACCACGCTGTTCGGCCGCAAGTGTCATTACCCCGACATCAAGGCCTCGAACCCGTCGCTGCGCGCTTTCAACGAACGCGCCGCCATCAATGCACGCCTACAGGGCACCGCCGCCGACATCATCCGCCGTGCCATGAGCCGGATGGAGGATGCGCTGGCCGAGAAGAAGCTCTCAGCGAAGATGCTGCTGCAGGTGCATGACGAACTGATTTTTGAGGTACCCGACGACGAGGTGGCCGCGACGCTGCCGGTGGTCCAGCACACCATGCAGGATGCGCCCTTCCCGGCGGTGCTGCTATCGGTGCCGCTGAATGTCGATGCGCGGGCGGCGGACAATTGGGAAGAGGCGCATTGAGATGCCGCACATAACGGCTTTGCTCGGTTTCGCCATTGTCTCGCTTAGCATGGTGCTGACGCCCGGTCCGAACATGATCTATCTGATCTCGCGCTCGATCACGCAGGGACCGGCGGCCGGCCTGGTGTCGCTCGGCGGTGTGGCGCTGGGGTTTATTTTCTACATGCTGTGCGCAGCATTCGGGATCACCGCCCTGCTGTTCGCCGTGCCCTACGCTTACGACGCACTGCGCCTTGGCGGCGCGGCCTATCTGCTGTGGCTGGCTTGGCAGGCGCTGAAGCCGAACGGACGTTCGCCGTTTCAGGTGAAGCAGCTGGCGATCGACAGCCCACGCAAACTGTTCACCATGGGCTTACTTACCAATCTGCTCAATCCGAAGGCCGCCATGCTCTACCTGGCGCTGCTGCCGCAATTCATCGATCCCAGCGCAGGCAGTATTCTGATGCAATCGCTGGCGCTTGGCGCGACACAGATCGCCATCAGCGTCGCCGTCAATGCCATGATCGCCATCGCTGCCGGATCGATCGCCCTGTTTCTGGCAGGGCGCCCGACCTGGCTGAAACTGCAGCGCTGGCTGATGGGCACCGTGCTGGCGGGCCTCGCCGTGCGAATGGCGCTGGAGTCGCGGCGTAGCTAGTCCAGCTTCACCTCGAAACCGCGCTGCACGGCGGGGCGGGCCATCAGCTGCTCGTACCAGCGCTTCACATGCGGGAAATCTTCCAGCGCCACCTTGTGACGCGGATGGCGCCAGGCCCAGCCGAGAATGGCGAAATCGGCCACTGAAAGGCTGCCCGCGACGAATTCATGATGCGCGAGCCGCCGATCGAGCACGCCATAGAGCCGGCGGGTCTCGTCGGAGAAGCGTTTGAGGCCATAGGCGCGATCGGTCTCGTTCTCCAGCGCGATGAAATGATGCACCTGGCCGGGCATCGGGCCGAAGCCGCCCATCTGCCACATCAACCACTCCAGCACCGGGATGCGATCGCCCAGCGATTTCGGCAGGAACTTGCCGGTCTTCTCGCCGAGATAGAGCAGGATCGCGCCGGATTCGAACACGCTGACCGGCTTGCCGTCCGGTCCTTCGGGATCCACGATGGCCGGGATCTTGTTGTTCGGGCTGATCTCGAGGAATTCCGGCTTCTGCTGCTCGCCTTTGGTGATGTTCACCGGGACCACCTTGTAAGGCAGGCCCATTTCCTCCAGCGCCACGGAGATCTTGCGGCCGTTCGGCGTGTTCCAGGTATGCAATTCGATCGTCATCGGTGTTCCCGTTCTTATGGATCGGCGGCAGGTTGCGTGAGCCGCAACGGAAAGTCTATCGGCGCGTGCCCGCCATCTCGCGCACATGGGCGATCAGGTTTTGCATCGCCCCGGACACCGACGCTGCCCGCCAGGCAAGCAGCAGCGGCGCCACCGGTCCCGGCATATCCGCGAGCGACAGATAGGCGACGCCCTCGGTATCCAGCCGACGCATCGACTCCGGCACCACGGACACACCGAGCCCAGCCGCAACGAAGCTCAGCGTCGAAACCATGCGCGGCGCCTCCTGGCCGATATGCGGGCTGAAGCCGGCCGCGCGACACGCGGTAATGATCGCATCGTAAAGTCCGGGCCCAGTGGGCCGACGATAGAGGATGAAGGTCTCCTCGGCGAGATCCGCCAGTGCGATGCGCTTGCGTTTGCCGCCGGCGAGCAACGGATGGCCCGCCGGCAAAGCCAGCAGCATCGGCTCGTTGAGCAGAGGCTCGATCACGAGGCCGGTGGTGTCGCCAACCGGCACACGAATGAAAGCGAGATCGAGCTGCTCCTTTTGCAGCGCCACGATCAGATCGCCGGTCCGGCTCTCCTCCAGCAACAGATCCACATGTGGCGACTGTTCGCGAAAGGCGCGGACCACAGCGGGGATCAGGGGATGAAAGGCCGCCGATCCGGTGAAACCCACCGCCAGCTGCCCCTGCTCGCCCCGCGCCGTGCGCTGGGCCGTATCCACGGCATGGTCGAGTTGCACCAGCACCGCCCGGGCCTCGGCCAGGAAGGCCCGGCCGGCCTCGGTCAGCTCCACGCCGCGCGGCATGCGCACCAGCAAGGTGACGCCGACTGCAGCTTCGAGCGCTCTGATCTGCTGGCTCAGCGGCGGTTGCTGGATGCCAAGCCGCAGTGCCGCGCGGGTGACGTGGCGCTCCTCGGCGACGGCGATGAAATACCGGAGATGCCGGAGTTCGATCATAGACATATCAATAGAATATGGATTTATATAAATCCATATATTAGACATGACTCCTCACGAGGCGTAGCAAGACGCCATGTCAATCTCCCATCCCAGTATTGCCGCAGCGCCTGTCGAGGCACGCGCGGACCATCCGCCGCCGACATCCATTCAGTTGTTTCTCGGCTTTCTCTGGCTCGGCTTGATCAGCTTTGGCGGCGCGCTGCCGCTGGCACGACGCATGATCGTCGAGAAGCACAGATGGCTGACGGGCGCCGAATTCACCGAACTGCTCGGCCTGTGCCAGTTCCTGCCGGGCGGCAATGTCATCAATCTGTCGGTGGCCGTCGGCCTGCATTTCCGCGGCATTCCCGGCGCCATCGCCGGCATCGGCGGACTGGTCGCCATGCCGACGCTGATCGTCATCGGCCTCGGCACCATCTATGACCGGTTCCAGACCGATCCGCATGTGCAGCACATGTTTCTCGGCCTCGCGGCCGCAGCTGCCGGCCTCCTGATCTCGATGGCGGTGAAAGTTGCGTGGCCGATGCGCCGGGACATGGCCGGCATCGTCATCGCCGCTTTGTGCTTCGTTGCCATCGCGATCCTCCGCCTGCCGCTGCTGCCCACCATGCTGGTATTGGCCGCTCTCAGCATGATGATCGCCGCAAGGAGGACGCCATGATTGCCATCCTGTTCGCCCTCGCCGCGATTTTCACCGAATTGTCGCTGCTCGCTTTCGGCGGCGGCAACACCATCCTGCCCGAAATGCAGCGGCAGGTTGTGGATGTGCATCACTGGATGAGCGCCCGCGATTTCAGCGCCATATTCGCGCTCGCACAGGCAGCCCCCGGTCCCAACATGATGGTGGTGACGCTGGTCGGCTGGCACGTCGCCGGCTGGCCCGGCGTGCTGGTGACATCGCTGGCGAAGTTCGGACCGTCCTCCATCGTGACCGGCCTCGTCATGCAGGTCTGGAAGCGCCACAAGAATGCGCCCTGGCGACGGGTAGTGCAGGCCGGCCTCGTGCCGGTGACCGCGGGCCTTGTCTGCGCCAGTGCGGCACTGATCACCGAAGCCTCCGTCCACACATGGGCGCTAGCCGCCATTACCGTCATTTGCGCGGCAATGACCTTGACCAAGCGCATCCATCCTCTGTGGGCACTGGCTTTCGGTGCCGTGGCCGGCTGGAGCGGCATCGGCCTGTGATTGAACGGCCGCTGGCGTGTTGATGGCACCGGTTCCGCTCTGGCCTATCCGTCCCAGGGCCGGTAAATTGCCGCGGTTTACCTGAAAGAGAGATCGCCTTGTCCAACACAGCCGCCCGCACCCGTCTGCACGAGATCATCCGCGACCGCTCGTTCGGTTATGGCGAGATCACGCTCGCTTCAGGACGCAAGAGCAATTTCTATTTCAACCTGAAGCCCACCATGTGCGACCCGGAAGGCGCCGCGCTTCTGGCCGAGCTCACGTTCGATGCCCTCAAGGACGACAAGCTCGATTATGTCGGCGGGCTGGAGATGGGTGCGGTGCCGCTGGCCGGCGCGCTGGCGCAGCTGTCCTGGATGAAGGGCGCACCGATCGGCGCCTTCTTCGTGCGCAAGAAACCGAAGGAGCATGGCGCACGCCTCGCCATCGAGGGTCTCACGAAGACCGAGAGCCTGAAAGGCAAGCGCGTCGTCATCGTCGAGGACGTCACCACCACCGGCGGTTCCGCCGTGAAGGCGCTCGATGCCGTGCGCGAGGCGGGCGCGGAAGTGGCTCTGGTGTTCACCATGGTCGATCGTGACGAAGGCGCGACCGAAACATTCGCCGCGGCCGGTGTGCCATTTCGTTCGCTTTACAAGGCGACCGAATTCCTCAAAGGTTGAGCATTTCCGGCCTCCACGCGAGACCGATATCGTCTCCCGTGAAAGGCCTGCCCTTGCTTCGTTCCCTCAACCTCGCGCTCTGCATCGCCATTCTAAGCTTCGCCCCCGATGCGGCCTTCGCAGCCGAAGGCGGGCTCGATGGCGCAAAACTGTCGATGCTGTGGGCACTGCCTTTTGCCGGCATCCTGCTTTGCATCGCCACGGGGCCGGTGCTGTATCCGCATTTCTGGGAACATCACTACGGCAAGTTCGCGGCCTTCTGGGCGGCGCTTGTCATCGTGCCGCTATGGTTCTCTGCAGGAACGACGACGGTCTCGCACACGATCGCCCATACGGTGCTGCTCGAATACCTGCCCTTCATCCTGCTGCTGCTATCCCTGTTCACCGTATCGGGTGGCATCTATCTGCAGGGCAATCTGCATGATAGCGTGTTCACCAACACGGTGCTGCTCGGCTTCGGCACGCTGATGGCCAGCGTGGTCGGCACCACGGGTGCATCGATGATCCTGATCCGCCCCTTGCTGCGTGCCAATGATGATCGACGCTACAACGTGCATGTGGTGGTGTTCTTCATCTTTCTCGTCTCGAATATCGGCGGCTCGCTGTCGCCGCTCGGCGACCCGCCGCTGTTTCTCGGATTTCTTCGCGGCGTCGATTTCTTCTGGACCACCACGCATCTTTTCCCGGATACGCTGTTCGCCGCGGGGATCGTGCTGCTGATCTTCATGCTGCTGGATATTTACCTGCATCGCCGTGAGGACCGGCTGCCGAAGATCAAGGACCCGACGCCGGATTCGGCGCTGCGCCTGCACGGCAAGATCAACCTGCTGCTGCTCGGGGTCATCATCGCCGCCATCCTGCTGAGCGGCAGCTGGAAGCCCGGCATTTCCTTCACCGTGCTCGGAACGCCGGTGGAATTGCAGAACCTGCTGCGCGACCTCATCCTCCTCGCCGTGACCTTCGCATCGCTGGCCCTCACCAAGGCCGAGCATCGCAAGGCCAACGACTTCAAATGGGGGCCCATCGAGGAGGTCGCGATCCTGTTCGCCGGCATCTTCATCTGCATCGTGCCGGTCATGGCCATGCTCCAGGCCGGCTCAAACGGACCGTTCGCGCCGCTGGTCGCGCTTGTAACGCATGCGGACGGCACGCCGAACAACGCCGCCTATTTCTGGCTCACCGGTGTCCTGTCGTCGTTCCTCGACAATGCCCCGACCTATCTCGTCTTCTTCGAGCTCGCTGGCGGCGATGCGAAGACGCTGATGAGCTCGGGCGCCGCAACGCTCGCTGCCATCTCCGCCGGTGCGGTGTTCATGGGTGCCAATACCTATATCGGCAATGCACCGAACTTCATGGTCTATGCGATCGCGCGGGATGCCGGCGTGAAAATGCCAAGTTTCTTCGCCTATATGCTGTGGTCGGGTGCAGTGCTGATCCCGGTCTTCCTGCTGATGACCTGGGTTTTCTTCATCTAGTACCGGCGCCGGTTACCTCCCGTTTACCATAACGGCCTAGCCTCGCGCCGAACCGGGATGCTGCAATTCCGGCTGTCGATCATGCGGCCGCGGAGCTTGGCGTTGCGTCACAATCCTGAAATCTCGCGCATGCGCCGACCTCTTTTCGTCGCTGTCATCGCCGCGTGTGTCGCGTTCGCTCCGGAGAACGTATCGGCACAAGGCTTCTTCGATTTCCTCTTCGGCGGCGGTTCGCCGCAAAAGCAGCAACAGCAGCGTCGCGGCGGCCCCCCGCAAAACGATTTCTTCTCCGACCCGTTCGGTCTCAACTCGCAGCAGGAACAGCCGCAGCCCCAGCGCAGCGCAGCTGGCTATGGCGGCTCCGGCGCGGCCTTCTGCGTGCGCACCTGCGACGGCAAATACTTTCCGCTCGGCCGCGGCGGCGCCAGCCCGGCCCAGATGTGCCAGGCCTTCTGCCCGGCCTCACCGACCAAGGTCATGTTCGGCAGCAGCATCGATTATGCGACATCGTCCGCGGGCGAACGCTATGCCGACCTCCCCAACGCCTTCGCCTACCGCAAGGCGCTGAAGGCCGACTGTACCTGCAACGGTCGCGATCCCGCAGGCCTCGCACCGATCGATCTCTCGCTGGACACCTCGCTGCGCCCGGGTGACGTGGTCGCGACCACCAACGGCCTTGTCGTCTTTTCCGGCGTGCGTACCGGCAACAATCAGGCCGCGGAATTCACACCGATTTCATCCTATGCCGGCCTCACCTCGGAAGTCCGCGCCCGGCTCGGCGAAATGAAGGTCGCTCCGGTTGCTGCCGAGACGATCACCGACGAAGCGCCGATGGCAGACACGCCGCGCGAGATCGCACCGCTGCCGGCAACGAGCATCGCGCCGAAGCGGACGCCGGCACAGAGTGCGAAACGCGCCGAAGCCAATTGATCCGCATGTGCCATCATCGCCCGATGATGACACCGACCACATTCGTCTCCGAAAGATATTTCCGCTCGATCTCCGCGCGTGCTGCTGCGCGATTTTCCGGCGTCAGCAGACCGCGCTTCTCGGCCAGAATCATCCAGCAATAGCCCCACCAGTCGGTCAACATGCCGTCGTCACCGACAAGATCGTAGCCCTGCTCTGCAGCGAAGATTCGCGCATGCGCCTCGTCGAGCCGATCGAGCCAGGCATGATCCTCGAGCGGAAATAGATCGTCACTGACATCGTCGGTTGTGTATCCCCACACCGACAAGCATACCGCATTGAATTCACGATCGATCTGGTCGTCATCCACGGGATAACGACGCGCATCAAGATGCAGGCGGGTCAGCGATCGGGCAAAATCGGCGATCCGGGTCAGGGCGAACTGATTGTAGGCCAGAGTTGGCATTGCGAGCCTCGCAGACTGAAGAAACAGCTTCGAATCGGAAGACTACATCAAACACTTGGAAGTTTGTTCTTTATTTGTTCTTATTGATTAAGAGATCGTTGTCGTCCGGTGAATGCCGGCACCCATAACCGTCCCGCAAAGCGATCGGACGTGAGAAGCAGCTGAAGAACTAGCAACGGGACTGGAAGATTGCATTGATCGAACGGGATATCGGCGATTGGGGCGATTTGTCGGACTGTCGTGACGGCAGAGGTCATGAGTGCCGACTTTCGCGTGGACGACACAACGCCCTGCCATGATCTGCCCAAAACGGCGGCATAACCATAGCAAAACCTCCGCACCCACATGGGTTTCCGACCCCCGATGAATGGGCGTATGATTTCACGCCGCGCCACAGATCAGGATGACCAGTTTGTCAGACCAGTCCACGCCAGCACAGTTCCTGCCTCAGAACGCCCCGATCGATGAATTGCTGCTCTCCGAGATCAAGAGTGCCATTCTCGTCAAGCTGACGCTCGGGATCGGCAAGGAAGCGTCCTTCGCCACCAAGCACGACTGGTACAAGGCCGCTGCCCTGACGCTGCGCGATCGCATCGTGCACCGCTGGCTGATGTCGGAGAAGGAGAGCTACGACGCCGGCCGCAAGCGTGTCTATTATCTCTCGCTCGAATTCCTCATCGGCCGGCTCTTCACCGATGCGCTGAACAATATGGGCCTGCTGCCGGTGTTTCGCGCTGCGCTCGAAGATCTCGGCGTCGGTCTCGATGACCTCCGCAAATGCGAGCCGGACGCGGCGCTCGGCAATGGCGGCCTCGGCCGTCTCGCTGCCTGCTTCATGGAGAGCATGTCGACGCTCGCCATTCCCGCTTACGGTTATGGCATCCGCTACGATTTCGGCCTGTTCAAGCAGATCATCTCGAAAGGTTGGCAGAAAGAATATCCGGACGAATGGCTGAGCTTCGGCAATCCTTGGGAGCTGCCGCGGCCGGAGGTCGTCTATCACGTGCATTTTGGCGGCCACACCGAGGTGATCGATGACGCCAAGGGCCATCAGCGCATCGTGTGGCACCCTGGCGAAACCGTGGAAGCTGTCGCCTACGACACACCTATTGTCGGCTGGCGCGGCCAGCATGTGAACGCGCTGCGGCTGTGGTCGGCCCGCGCGCCCGACCCGCTGCGCCTCGACGTGTTCAATACCGGCGACTATGTCAGCGCGAGCGCCGAGCAGGCGCGCGCCGAAGCCATCTGCAAATTCCTGTATCCGAACGATGAAAGCGCCGCCGGCCGCGAATTGCGTCTGCGACAGGAGTATTTCTTCGTCTCGGCGTCGCTGCAGGATCTCGTCAAGCGGCATTTGGAATCGGAGGGCAATCTGCGCGGCCTCGCCAACAAGGCGGCGGTACAGATGAACGACACGCATCCGAGCCTGGCCATCGCCGAGCTGATGCGCATTCTGATCGACGTGCACAATATGCGCTGGGATGCGGCGTGGCAGATCACCAATGCGACGTTATCCTACACCAATCACACACTGCTGCCGGAAGCGCTGGAAACCTGGCCGGTGGAGCTGATGGAACGGCTGCTGCCGCGCCATCTCGAAATCATCTATCGCATCAATGTCGCGCATCTCGACCGCGCCGATGCGATCCGCCCTGGCGACACCGGCTATCGTGCCTCGGTGTCGGTGATCGACGAAGGCGCAGGCCGCCGCGTGCGGATGGGCAACCTCGCCTTCATTGGCTCGCATCGCATCAACGGTGTGTCGGCAATGCATTCGGAGTTGATGAAGGAGACGGTGTTCCGCGATCTCAATCAGCTCTATCCAGGCCGCATCACCAACAAGACCAACGGCATCACCTTCCGCCGCTGGCTGATGCTGGCCAATCCGAAACTGACGGACCTGCTTCGCGCCACTTGCGGCGAGGCCGTGCTCGACGACCCGACGCGCCTCATCAAACTGGAAGCCTATGCCGGGGATGCCGCGTTCCAGCAGGAATTCCGCAAGGTCAAGCATCACAACAAGCTCGCCCTCGCCCGTACTATCGGCGAGAAGCTGGGCGTACAGGCCGATCCATCGGCGTTGTTCGACGTACAGATCAAGCGCATTCACGAATACAAGCGACAACTGCTGAATATCGTCGAAACCGTCGCGCTGTATCAGGCGATCAAGGACGAGCCGAACAAGAACTGGGTGCCCCGCGTGAAAATTTTCGCGGGCAAGGCGGCGGCGAGCTATCGCTATGCCAAGCTGATCATCAAGCTGGCGAATGACGTCGCCAAGATGATCAACAATGACGATAGCATCCGCGGCCAGCTCAAAGTCGCCTTCATGCCCGACTACAATGTAAGCCTCGCCGAGATCATCATACCCGCGGCCGATTTGTCTGAGCAAATCTCCACTGCAGGCATGGAAGCCTCCGGCACCGGCAACATGAAGCTGTCGCTGAATGGCGCTCTCACCATCGGCACGCTGGACGGCGCCAATATCGAAATCCGCGACAATGTCGGCCCGGAAAATATCGCGATCTTCGGCATGACTGCGGGTGAGGTGGTAGAGCGCCGCAATCGCGGCCTCGATGCATCGGACGTGATCGCAAAATCGCCCAATCTCGGCCGCGCCATCTATGCCATCGAGAGCGGCTTCTTTTCGCCAGACGATCCCGGCCGGTTCGGCGCCATAGGCCATGCGTTGCGCCATCTCGACCACTACATGGTGTCTGCCGATTTTGATTCCTATTACGACGCCCAGCGCGGCATCGACGCGCGCTGGACCGCCGGCTCTGCCTGGAGCCGCGCCGCCATCCTCAACACCGCACGCATGGGCTGGTTCTCGTCCGACCGCACCATCCGTGAATACGCCGAGGATATCTGGCACGTCCCGGTGGTGCAGCAACTGCCGACGACATTTGCGCAGCAGATACGCAAAGCGACGTAACTCACTGTCAGTTCCTGGCGACGTTTCCCGCCGGGAGCCGCAGCGTGACGCACAAGCCTCCCTTCGGCGATGCCCCTAACGAGACATCGCCGCCATAGAGCTCCGCAAGTTCGCGTGTAATCGACAATCCAAAGCCGAATCCGGGCGCGCTTTCGTCAAGCCGCTCTCCGGGCCGCAGCACCTGTGCCCGTTGCTCGACGGACAGTCCGCCTCCATCGTCCTCGACCACCAGTTCGACCAGCGTGTTTTGCCGTATAGCGCGTATCGAAACCTTACTGCGTGCCCACTTGAAAGCGTTGTCGAGCAGATTGCCTGCCATTTCATCGAAATCCTGCTGTTCGCAGGCGACCATCAGATCGACCGGCACATTCATCGCAAATGCGACGTTCTTGTCGCTGTTGATCTTGCCGAGCAAGTCGCCGAGATCCTGCAGGCGCGGCGCAATCGCAGTCTGCACACGAACCGGCCCATTCAACACGGCGGTGCGCGCACGCCCGAGATGATGACGGATGCGGCGCTCCATTTGCGTGACGAGCGCCTGTATTGTCGCTGGGTTCCCGGCACTATCGGCGGACGCTACGATCGCCAATGTGGCCAACGGCGTCTTCAGGCCATGAGCGAGATTGGCGACATGACGACGCGCCCGTTCGAGGCTCGTGGCATTCTGGTCGAGCAGACCATTGAGCTCTGCCACCAGCGGCTGAATTTCGACTGGTTGTCGCGATGGCACCCGCTCGATACGCCCGCTGCGCACATCCGCCACCGCCTTGCGCAAACGATCCAGCGGACGCAGGCCGAGCCGGACCTGCAGCATGATCGCCAGCAGCAGCGCTCCCCCCAATGCGGCCAGCGATATCGCCAGCGTAGTCATGGCTTCACGCAGCGGCCCCCAGACCGCGGCACGTGGCGACGATGTAACGATCGTGACTACAAAGTCCGAAACTCTGACCTGCTTGATGCGGAAATGCAGGTATTCGTCATCCGGTCCCACGCCATCCGCTGGCCGCGGTCGGTCGTTCTTGTCCTTTTCAGGCCCCTTGCGAGGCTGAGGCGGTCTTTCATCACGCACGAGCGCGGGACTGTCGATATCCGCGTCTTCAAGCGAAGCCGAACGCAGCACGTTTTTGGGCCCGGTGATCTGCCAATACCAGCCGCGGCGCGGGCGCTCGAAGGGGGGACCGTCCGCGTTACCCGTCAGTCCGATCCGGCCATTTGCGTCGGCACGCAACATCGACGACAGGAAGACGATCTGCGTGTCGAGCCGCTGGTCAATTTGTCCTTGAACGAAACGATGCAGCACGAACCCGATCAGGACTGCCGCAACCACAAGAGCCAGAGCGATGAAGCCGGATGCCGCAATCAGAAGCCGGCGGCTAAGCGAAGCTTCACGCGACATCACGATCCGCCTGCGATTAGCCGATAGCCGCGTCCACGCACGGTTTCGATCATATCGTGACCGATCTTGCGACGCAGCCGGGCCACGATGACCTCGAGTGAATTGGAGTCGGTGCCGGCATCGCCCTCATAAACCTTCTCCATCAATTCGATGCGGTCGTAGACTGTTTCCTTGCGCATGATCAGCGACTGCAGCACGCGCCACTCCAGCGCCGTGAGTTTCAGTGGCAGACCATCGAGTTCGAATACCCCGGTCGGCGCATCGAATGAGAGTGGCCCACAGGAAATTGCCGGCGCAGCGTGGCCAGCCGAGCGGCGCACCAGCGCGCGCAGCCGCATGATCAGTTCTTCGACGCGAAATGGTTTGGTGAGATAGTCGTCAGCGCCAGCTTTAAAGCCATCAACCTTTTCTGTCCAACCGTCACGCGCTGTCAGGATCAGAACCGGCAATTGCCGTCCGCTTTTGCGCCAGGCGCGTAGAACCGTAGCACCCGGAATTTTTGGCAGTCCGAGATCGAGCACCGCCACGTCGTAGCTTTCGGTTTCGCCAAGATGCTGACCGTCCTCGCCGTCGACGGCCACATCGACGGCGAAATTCTGCCGCCGCAAGGCAGATGCGACTTCGTCGGCCAGCAATGCGTCGTCCTCGACCAGCAGAACCTTCATCCTTGTCCTCATGCGCGCGAAGGGGTGACCGAGGGCTATGCAGCGTAGCTTAACCCAATCTGAATGGTTCGGTTCAGCCTGGATTGGACTTGGCCCGCTTAGGGTCTTGCCATCGCCACCCCTGACAAGGAGACCCGACCATGACGGACGACATAGACACCTCCGGGCCCAAGGCCCTTCCCCCGCCGCAAAGCCGCTGGCGAATGTCCAGCGGCGCTATCGGCACGGGAGCGCTGGCGGCAGTGCTGATAGCAGGTGCCGCGCTCGGCGCCGGTGGTACTCGGCTTGCGCAGAACTGGCAGCCACAGAGCGTCATGCTCTTGCAGCCCACTCCGATTGAAAAAATGGCAGACCGAACCCCGGTCGCCATCAAGGGCGAGGTGGGCGACATCTTCGGCAACAAGTTCGTGGTGCAGGATCCGAGCGGACGGGCCTTGGTTGATACCGGGCCGCGCGGCGAGGACCGCGCGGTGGTCGTCAGGGGCGAAACAGTCACCGTGCAGGGCCGCTTTGATCGCGGCGTGGTGCGCGCCGACCTGATCTTGCATGCCGATGGCCGCAACGAAGCCTTTGGCCCGCCCGACGGTCCGAAAGGCCCCAAAGGTCCAAAAGGCCCTAAGGGGCCGAAAGGCGGCCCGGACGCTCGCGCCGATCGCGGACCGCCTCCGCCGCCGCCATCTGGCGACCGGAATGGCCCCGAAGACGACGACGCACCGCCTCCACCGCCGCCGCGTGCGCGCTGAAACGATATGCCGGACCTGAGCGTTCAGATCCCGACCAACCAAACATCGAAAGACGTGAGAATGCCTGATCACCGTAACACATCCATCAGCGGTAAAATCACCCACATCTTCGGCCACCGTTTCGTCGTCGAAACCGAGCACGGCGCCGTACTCGCCGATGTCACGCCAAAAGGCCTTGATCAACATCCATTGCGGATAGGCGAAGAGGTCAACCTCTTAGGTGAGATGAAGCCGTCAGAGCTCAAGGTTTCCGAGCTCCGCTCCGAAGGCAAGACAATCACCATCGAGCACAAGAAGAAGCCGCACGAGCATCATGCACATGCCGAACCGCGTGTTGCCCTGAAAGCAGCCCGTGCCGCCGGTTTCGAACCACTCGGCGAACCACGCCGCAAGCCGAAGCATTTCGAAGTCCTGGGACGGCGCAACCACACCCTGAGCGAGTTGCACATCGAACTCGATGGGCACATTCGCAAGACGAAGCCGGTTGAGGATCACGATCCAAAATGGAGCGAGACGCTGCAGGCGCCGATGTGACCTTCGATCACGAGGTGATCTGTGTTCGCCGTCATGCCCGATAGGCGACGAGCACGGCCCCACAAGCGATCAGGATCACACCCAGCCAGTTCGGCAGGGAGAGTTTCTCACCGAGAAACAATACGGCGAACACCGCCACGAAGACCACGCTGAGCTTGTCGATGGGCGCCACACGCGCTGCGTCGCCAAGCTTTAGCGCGCGGAAATAGCAGATCCACGACGCACCGGTGGCGCAGCCCGACAGAACGAGGAAGATCCATGTCTTCGGCGTAATTGTCGACGGCGACTGCCAGTGGCCGGTCGCCACCACCATCGCCCCTGCTGCGAACAGAATGACGATGGTACGGATGAAGGTGGCAAAGTCGGAATTGACGTTCTCGACGCCGATCTTGGCGAAGATCGCCGTCAGTGCCGCGAAGGCTGCGGAAAGCACCGCCCAGAAGGGCCAGGTGAGGGTGAGGTTTTTCATTGGCGTTGCGGAGCTCTCTCTTGTCGTCGCCCGCCCGGCTCGACCGGACGACCCAGTATACGCGAGAGACGTGATTTGCACCGTGACACTGCGTTCATCTCGATCCATGCGTCTTGCACGGCAAATCATTAGCGTCGGTGTTTACTGGGGCACCCGGTCGAGCCGGGTGGACGACATAGCGAGACGCAAAAAGGGCGACCTTGCGGCCGCCCTTTCGCTATCTCCATGTCGCGGCGTCTACTCCGCCGCCATCTTCACATCCGGAGCTGCAGCGCGGACTTCGGCATCCACCTGCCCCTCGAACTTGGCAAAGTTCTTCTGGAACATGCCGACGAGCTTTCGCGCGGTCGCGTCGAACTCGGCCTTGTCCTTCCAGGTGTTCACCGGGTCGAGGATTTCGCTCGGTACGCCGGGCAGCGCGGTCGGAACCGCGAAGCCGAAATACTTGTCGGTGCGGAACTCGACATTGCGCAGCGAGCCGTCGAGCGCCGCGGTCAGCAGTGCACGCGTCACCTTGATCGGCATCCGCGAGCCGACACCATACTTGCCGCCGGTCCAGCCTGTGTTGACCAGCCAGCAGTCCACATTGTGCTTGGCAATCAGTTCGCGCAGCATGTTGCCATAGACGGATGGGTCCAGCGGCAGGAATGGTGAACCGAAGCAGGTGGAGAATTCCGGCTCCGGATCGTTGCCAAGACCGCGCTCGGTACCGGCGACCTTCGCGGTGTAGCCGGACAGGAAGTGATACATCGCTTGCGCCGGGGTCAGCTTGGCGATCGGTGGCAGCACGCCGAAGGCATCCGCTGCGAGCATCACCACGTTTTTCGGCTGCGGCGCACGGCCGGTGCGCGACGCGTTCGGGATGAAGTCGAGTGGATAGGCCGAACGGGTGTTCTCGGTCTTCGAACCGTCGTCGAAATCCGGCACCTTGGTGATCGGATCGAGGATAACGTTTTCGAGCACCGCACCGAAACGCTTGGAGGCGGCATAGATCGCCGGTTCGGCTTCTTGTGACAGCTTGATGGTCTTGGCATAGCAGCCGCCTTCGAAATTGAAGACGCCGTCCTTGCCCCAGCCGTGCTCGTCGTCACCGATCAGCGTGCGCTTCGGATCGGCCGACAGCGTGGTCTTGCCGGTGCCCGACAGGCCAAAGAAGATCGCGGTATCGCCGTTCGGGCCGACATTGGCCGAGCAATGCATCGGCAGCACGCCCTTGGCGGGCAGATAATAATTCAGCGTGGTGAAGACCGACTTCTTCATCTCGCCGGCATAATAAGACCCGCCGATCAGGACGATCTTGCGGGCGAAATCGATAGCCACGACGTTCTCCGAGCGGCAGCCGTGACGTTTCGGATCGGCGCGGAAGCTCGGCAGGTCGATGATGGTGAGTTCGGGCACGAAGTCCTTCAGTGCCGATGCTTCCGGACGGATCAGCAGTGTGCGGATGAACAGCGAGTGCCAGGCGAGCTCGGTGAACACGCGGGTCTTGATGGCGAAGCTGGGATCGGCGCCGCCATAGAGATCCTGTGCGAACAGCGTCATGCCTTCGGCATGCTTCTTGAAATCGGTGTAGAGCGCTTCGAACTGCTCGGGGGTGATCGACTGGTTGCCGGCCCACCACATTTTCTCGGTGGACGCATCCTTGACAGTAAACTTGTCCTTCGGGCTGCGGCCGGTGAAGTCGCCCGTGTCAGCGCAGAGCGCGCCATCGGACGACAATTCGGCTTCGCCATTACGCAGCGAATGCTCATAAAGCTGCGGCGCGCCGAGATTCCAGTTCACTGCCTTGAGATTTTTGAGTCCGAATTTGTCGGCGCCATAGGCCGCGTTACGTACGCCCGTCTCTTGCACGGATAGTCCTCCTTAGAGTCCGCCATTCAAACGATGTGGCCGCTTCCAGCCACACATCGCAGCGGTAGCCGCCACTATAACCGCTCCGGCTTCGATCCGGCGACCTAATAGTGACGAAGATGTGAAAAGCCAAGCGGCCGCCCCCTGACTTGGTTTATTCCAAGCATGGCGCCGGATATTGCTCAACCGTTCAAAGCGCGGGCCTGCTCTGCCAGTTCCCGGAGCACCTCGCGCAATTCCATGGGCGTGACGATCCGCCGCGGGAAATCCAACCGAAGCGCTATAGACGTTCCGTTCTGCAGATCGAGACCGTCGGGATCGCATCCCGTGCAATGCCAGTCGCCTGCTTCTGCGGCAAGCAGCGTCGTTGCGTAGAGATTGAGCGCGTCGCGATGGTCGGCGTTCATATGCGCCACCGCATCCTCTTCGGCCTCCAACACGCTCTCGGCGCCGTCGAGATCGGTGAGATACTGTGCGGGCGCGAGATCGATGATACGGCCGAACCCCGCCACCAGGTGCAGCGATGTCGGCCGCACCCGGAAGAACGAGAAATCCTTAAAATCCACAAAAGCTTGCGCTGATGAATGGACGCCAAGATAACGCCGGCGCAGCAGCGGGCGCTCGGCTTCCGATGCTTCCTCGGCGGTCCCTCCCAGCATGATCCTAGCGCCTTCGAGCGGGTCGCCCGGCGCGCGCTCGTCCAGCATCAGCGAGACCCGGGCGTCGCTCAGGATGTTCCGCGTATGCACCGCCAGCCGCGAAATCAGCAGAATCGGCGTGCCGTCGGGGTGGCTGGCGATGTTCACGAGCGAGCAATAAGGGTCCCCCTTGCCGACGGTCAGGGTTGCAAGTGCGCCGTGCCGGCTGCGTCGCAGCAGCGACCGGGTGACGCGCGAAGGGTCGAAATCGTCTGTCGGCTGCATTGTTAAATCCCGAGATTCATTGCGAAAATGGCTTCTCCTGACACCTTGGGCGGCGTATATAGGAGTGGAACTCGCGTCCCCTTTAAGCGTTCAGGGAACTTGGCCACACTTCAGCCCAGCTTGCATTGCTGGTTGACTGTGTTTTTAAGGCCACCTCGTACGGCGGAATATCCAATTCCCGTCGCACAGACCATCCCGCTTCGGAAAGCAGGCTCATGCCCACAATCGCCTTGGTCGACGACGACCGCAACATTCTCACATCCGTATCGATCGCGCTCGAAGCCGAAGGCTATCGCATCATGACCTATACGGACGGTGCGTCTGCCCTGGACGGTTTTCGCACCAGCCAGCCGGACCTCGCGATCCTGGACATCAAGATGCCCCGGATGGACGGCATGGAGACGCTGCGCCGCTTGCGCCAGAAGTCTGACCTGCCAGTGATCTTCCTCACCTCGAAGGACGAGGAGATCGACGAACTGTTCGGCCTCAAGATGGGCGCCGACGATTTCATCCGCAAACCTTTCTCGCAGCGCCTGCTGGTGGAGCGCGTGAAGGCCGTGCTGCGCCGCTCGGCACCAAAGGACCCGGCCGCCGTGCCGAAGGAGACCGACGCCAAGGCGCTCGATCGCGGTCTGTTGCGTATGGATCCGGAGCGTCACACCTGCACCTGGAAGAACGAGCCGGTGACCCTCACCGTCACCGAATTCCTGATCCTGCAGGCACTCGCCACCCGTCCCGGCGTGGTGAAGAGCCGTAATGCGCTGATGGATGCCGCTTACGACGATCAGGTCTATGTGGACGATCGCACCATCGACAGCCACATCAAGCGCCTGCGCAAGAAGTTCAAGGTGGTCGATGACGACTTCGAGATGATCGAAACGCTGTACGGCGTCGGTTATCGTTTCAAGGAAACCTGACTCGAACAGGTTTCACGGCCCGTCGCGGGCCTACGCAATCGCATCGCCGCGCTAGGCTTTGACCGGCGATCGCGATCTATCGACAAACAAGCGGGCAGTGTGGGCTTTGCTGGATCGAACGCAGCCTGATGGAAGACGGGACGGCGGCGGTGCGCCCCAGGCGCCCGATGCATCCGACGAGAAGCTGGCCGGCGGCTGGCCGCGCCCCCTCGACTGGCTGCGCAGGGTTCGGCAGTTTTTTGTCGCACTGACCTTCTCGAGTCTCACGCGTCGTATCGTCTCGCTCAATCTCGCCGGCCTCTGCGCACTCGTGGCCGGCGTCCTCTACTTGTCGCAATTTCGCGCCGGCCTGATCGATGCGCGCGCGCAGAGCTTGCTCACCCAGGCTGAAATCATCGCCGGCGCCATCGCAGCCTCGGCAACGGTCGAAACCAACACGATCACCATCGATCCGGACCGTTTGCTCGATCTCAAGCCGGGTGAAAGCTACGGGGCACCGGACGAATTCAACAATCTCGACTTTCCGATCAATCCAGAGCGCGTCGCCCCGGTGCTGCGCCGGCTGATCTCGCCGACGAAAACGCGCGCGCGCATCTATGACCGCGACGGCGTGTTGCTGCTGGATAGCCGCAGCCTCTATGGCCGCGGCGATGTCCTGCGCTTCGAGCTGCCGCCGCCGACCACGGAGAAGCCGGGTCTGGTCGAGAAGGCCACCATCGCGATCCGCACCTGGCTTAATCGCGGCGACCTGCCGCTCTATCGCGAGCTCGGCCCCGAGAACGGCAACGGTTATCAGGAAGTGCAGCAGTCGCTCAGCGGCATGAAGAGCAGCATGGTACGCATCAATGACCGCGGCGAAGTCATCGTCTCGGTCGCGGTGCCTGTGCAGCGCTTCCGCGCCGTGCATGGCGCGCTGATGCTTTCGACCCAGGGCGACGATATCGATCAGATGGTCACCGCCGAGCGTCTCGCCATTCTGAAAGTGTTCGCCGTCGCCATGGCGGTGATGATCGTGCTGTCGCTACTGCTCGCCTCGACGATTGCAGGCCCGGTACGACGCCTCGCCGATAGCGCCGAGCGCGTCCGCCGCCGCATCCGCACCCGCGTCGAAATTCCCGACTTCACCGACCGCCGCGACGAGATCGGACATCTTTCCGGTGCACTGCGCGACATGACCGACGCGCTCTACAACCGCATCGAGGCGATCGAGATGTTCGCTGCCGACGTTTCGCACGAATTGAAGAACCCGCTGACTTCGCTGCGCTCCGCCGTCGAAACCTTGCCGCTGGCGAAGAACGAGAACAGCCGCGGCCGGCTGCTGGCCGTGATCGAGCACGATGTGCGCCGCCTCGATCGCCTGATCTCCGACATCTCCGATGCCAGCCGTCTCGATGCCGAGCTTCAACGCAACGATGTCGCGCCGGTCGATGTGCGCAAACTGCTGAACACCCTCACTGCCATCGCCAACGAAACCAAGCTCGGCCACGACGTCGGCGTCGAGGTGCGCTTCGAGGGACCGGCGAACGACACTTTCTCCGTGCCCGGGCACGACTCCCGGCTTGGTCAGGTCATCACCAATCTCGTCACCAACGCCCAGTCCTTCTCCGAGCCGGGCGCCAAGGTGCGCATTGCCTGCCGCCGCCTGAAATCGAAGATCGAGATCGTGGTTGACGATGACGGCCCCGGCATCGGGCCGGATGCGCTGGAGCGGATATTTGAGCGCTTCTACACCGACCGACCGCATCAGGGTTTTGGCCAGAACTCCGGCCTGGGCCTGTCGATCTCTAAACAGATCGTCGAGGCCCATGGCGGTACCGTCTGGGCCGAAAACCGGGTCGGCGCCGCCAATGCCGACGGCGAAATACCGGTGCTCGGCGCCCGCTTCGTCGTGAGGCTGCCCGCGACATGACCGCTCCCCAGGCCAGCATCCACGCGTCGGCCGTCCTGGTGGGCGACCGCGCGGTGTTGATCCGCGGCCCGTCGGGCTCCGGTAAATCGCGGCTGGTGTTCGACCTGATCCTCGCGGCCCAGGCCGGACTGATCCCGGAAGCGATGCTGGTGGCCGACGATCGCGCTTTTTTGGACATCACCGACGAGGGCCGGCTGCGCGTCCGGCCAGCACCCGAGCTGGTCGGCTTGCTGGAAATCCGCGGTTTGGGTATCAGGCGTCTCGATTGTGCTACCGCCGCCATTGTGGGGCTGGTGGTCGATCTCGACGCGCCGGATGCCGCGCGGCTTCCTGACGCGGAAGCGCTGCAGGTCAGGCTCCGGGACGTCGAACTTCCCCGAATCCCGGTTGGATCCGGTTTTTCACCACTACCCCTGGTGGTAGCCTACCTGACAACGGCCGCGGGCATCTCGTCGCAGCGACGCTAGCGCAATTGCCCGAAGGGAATTGGTAACCATATTAGTCCCACACTCGCCACCGAGCTGACCCGCTGAGCCTCCCCCGACAAAGGTCGTATTTTAAGGGAGTTTCGCGAAGAGACCTCTTGCATGGAGGCTCTGGATGGTCAAAGTGGCGCTTTCGTGCGGCGCACCATCGCGTCCACGAGGAGTTTCCGATGATTGGTCTGGTACTTGTGACCCATGGGCGCCTTGCCGACGAGTTCAAGGCAGCGCTCGAGCACGTAATGGGTCCGCAACAACAAATCGAAGCCGTAACGATCGGCGCGGAAGACGACTCCGATCTCTGTCGCAGCGATATCATCGAAGCGGTGAACCGCGTCGATAGCGGCGACGGCGTCGCCATCCTCACCGACATGTTCGGCGGTACGCCGTCGAACCTCGCCATCTCCTGCATGAGCCGGCCGAAAGTCGAAGTGCTGGCCGGCATCAATCTGCCGATGCTGGTGAAGCTCGCGAAAGTCCGCGAGGAGCGCGCGCTGCCCGACGCCATCGCCATGGCGCAGGAAGCCGGCCGCAAATACGTCACCATCGCCAGCCGCGTGCTCGCCGGCAAATGAGCGAACCTCTCTCCCGCGAACTGCCCATCACCAACAAGCGCGGCCTTCATGCGCGCGCCTCCGCGAAATTCGTGCAGACGGTGGAGAAGTTCAACGCCGACATCACCGTGACGCGGAATGGCGAGACGGTCGGCGGCACGTCGATCATGGGCCTGATGATGCTCGCCGCCGGAATCGGCACCAGCATCGTCGTCTCCGCAAAGGGCCCCGAAGCGCGCGAAGCGATGGACGCGATCTCCGCGCTCGTGCTCGACAAATTCGGCGAAGAGCAGGATTAAGCCGCTCTACGATCCGAGTACTACTTCTTCGGCGGCACCAGATAGACGTCGAACCGCGTCGAAACTCCTGCCTGGCCGTTGAAGTAACGGCGTGTGCTCAGCACCATGCGCTCGGCGCCGGCAGCATGTTCCTTCATCCACGCGTCGCAGCGATCGATATTCCAGGTGCCGGCTTCGCAGATGCCGATGAAGCCGTCGCGCTGTGCTTCGGCGAGGGTCAGCAGGCCCGATCCACCCTCATCGTAAAGCGTCAGCGGCAAGGGATGATCCGGGCTGTAGAAGGTCATTTGATCCGCGGTGTCGATGAAGCCGGCGACAGCGCTCCAGCGCGAATAGGCGCGGGTGTGCCAGATCTCCGTGAGCTGGCCTGCGAGCTGCGAATAGGAGACGTGTGTGAAATTGCCCTTGTCGTCGCGCGGAAGGCTGAGCACGCAGATCTGCGGAGCGAATGCGAGTGTCAGCAGCGACAGCACCAGCCACACACCGGCGATCCGCGGCAACGCCACGCGCGGCACCCGCAACGCCGGAATCGCGATCACCGCCAGCGGCAGCAGGAAGAATAACGGGATGCCCCAGTCGGTCTTGATGTAGATGCTGAAAGCCAGCGCGCCGAACGGCGGCCCGATGGCGACGATGGCCTGGATCAGCCAGATATTGAGCGCCTGATCGCGATCGACGGCGGGATTGCCGCGTAGCGACCACGACCGCGCGAAGAAGGCACCGGGCGCCCGCAGTGCCGTCGTCCACCAGCGCGGCGCCCAGCCGAGCACCGCCGCCGCGATTGCCAACGGCAGCAGCAGCAGCGCGACATTGTGGCCGACATAACCCCACACCAGTTGCAAACTCTCCCAATAGGACGAAATCGCGTAATGGCCGGCATAGAGGAACGGCGCATAATCCACGCTCCGCACCCACTGCACATGCGGGATCATCGCCGCGACCATGGTCACGATCGCCAGCCATGGCGCCGGCGAGCGCAGGAACTGCATCCGCTTCGGATGCATCAGCGCCGCGAGACCGATGGCGCCGATCATCGTCACCACCCAGTATTTGCTCATCAGGGCCAAAGCGCCAGCGAGGCCCAGCAGCACGCCGGAACGGATCGTGCGCTTTTCGAAAGCATGCAGATAAGCCAGCACCAGCAGCGGCAGCGAGATCAGCTGCACGAGGTCGGCATTGTATTTGAAGCCCTTGAAGTTGAAGATCGGATAGAGCGCCACCATCACCAGCACGAAGAATGCGCGGCGCCGATCGACCACATGCAGCGCGATGCCCCAGGTGGCCAGCATGCCGATGCCCACCGTCGTCATGGCGAGTGCATAAGCAGCCCAGTCTGCGGCCGGAAAGAACGAGAACCAGACACCGGCGATCCAACCCGACAGCGGCGGATGCTTGCCATAGCCGAGCAGGAACTTCTGTCCCCAGGCATAAGCCTCGGAGACATCGAAATGCACGTCCTGCGCAGCCTTGAGCTGTGTCAGAATGGCCGTCCACAGCACCACATGGGCGATGGTGAAACCGACGGCCAGCACGAAGCTCAGCTGCGGATCGCTCGCCCACGCAGCCACGCGGGCCGCGCTGCGGCGCGCACGCGACAGCAGGCTGCGGCGACGCGCCGGCCATGCAGGGGGAGAGGTGGGGCGGCGGGTTTTCGGACGGAGTGCAGGCCTGTTCATGGCGCCCTGCCTAGCCTGTTTTGCCCCCGAGTAAAATCAGAATGCCTTGAGCGAGCCGCCACGCGGCAGGGCCTTGTGAAACCGCCGGTAAACCCCCATTTCGGTTGCCGCATCAGGGCCCGGATGCTATCCCGCGCCCATGACAACCTCCCCGATTTCGAACGTCCGCAACTTCTCCATCGTCGCCCATATCGACCATGGCAAATCGACCCTGGCCGACCGCCTGATCCAGATCACCGGCGGGTTGCAGGCGCGCGAGATGAAGGAGCAGGTGCTGGACTCGATGGATATCGAGCGCGAGCGCGGCATCACCATCAAGGCCCAGACCGTCCGCCTGCATTACAAGGCCAAGGACGGGCAGGATTACATCTTCAACCTGATGGACACACCCGGCCACGTCGACTTCGCCTATGAGGTGTCCCGCTCGCTGGCCGCCTGCGAAGGCGCGCTGCTGGTGGTCGACGCCTCGCAGGGCGTGGAAGCGCAGACCCTCGCCAATGTCTATCACGCGCTCGACGCCGATCTCGAAATCGTGCCGGTCCTCAACAAGGTCGATCTGCCGGCCGCCGAGCCGGACAAGGTCAAGCAGCAGATCGAGGACGTGATCGGCATCGACGCCTCCGACGCGGTGATGATTTCGGCCAAGACCGGCCTCGGCGTGCCCGATGTATTGGAAGCCATCGTCACCCGCCTGCCGCCGCCGAAGGGCGACCGCGACGCCACGCTGAAGGCCTTGCTCGTGGACAGCTGGTACGACGTCTATCTCGGCGTCGTCGTGCTGGTGCGCGTGGTCGATGGCGTGCTGAAGAAAGGCCAGCGCATCCGCATGATGGGCACTAACGCGGCCTATGACGTGGAGCGCGTCGGCTATTTCACGCCGAAGATGGTGAACATCGACGAACTCGGCCCCGGCGAGATCGGCTTCATCACCGCCGCCATCAAGGAAGTCGCCGACACCCGCGTCGGCGACACCATCACCGACGATCGCAAGCCGATCACCGAGATGCTGCCGGGTTTCAAACCCGCCGTCCCCGTGGTGTTCTGCGGTCTCTTCCCGGTGGACGCCGACGACTTCGAGACGCTGCGCGCCGCCATGGGCAAGCTGCGCCTCAACGATGCGTCGTTCTCGTTCGAGATGGAAACCTCCGCCGCGCTCGGCTTCGGCTTCCGCTGCGGCTTCCTCGGCCTGCTGCATCTGGAAATCATCCAGGAGCGCCTGAGCCGCGAATTCGATCTCAACCTGATCGCCACCGCGCCGTCGGTGATCTATCACATGCACCTGACTGACGGCACCGAGATCGAGATTCACAATCCGATCGACATGCCCGACGTGGTGAAGATCGCCGAGATCCACGAGCCGTGGATCGAAGCCACGATCCTGACGCCCGACGAATATCTCGGCAGCGTGCTGAAGCTCTGCCAGGAGCGCCGGGGTAATCAGAAGGAGCTGACTTACGTCGGCGCCCGCGCGATGGTGAAATACGAACTGCCGCTCAATGAAGTGGTGTTCGATTTCTACGATCGCCTGAAGTCGATCTCCAAGGGCTACGCTTCGTTCGACTATCACCTCACGGACTACCGCGCCGCCGATCTCGTGAAGATGCAGATCCTCGTCAATGGCGAGCCGGTGGATGCGCTCTCCATGCTGGTCCACCGCACCCGCGCCGAAGGCCGCGGCCGCGCGATGGTGGAGAAGATGAAGGAGCTGATCCCGCCGCACATGTTCGTCATTCCGATCCAGGCGGCGATCGGCGGCAAGGTGATCGCCCGCGAAACCGTCCGCGCGCTGCGCAAGGACGTGACCGCGAAGTGCTATGGCGGCGACATCTCACGTAAGCGAAAACTTCTGGAGAAGCAGAAGGAAGGCAAGAAGAAGATGCGGCAGTTCGGCAAGGTCGACATCCCGCAGGAAGCGTTTATTGCCGCGCTGAAGGTGGATAGCTGATAAGCGCCAATCTCGATTGCGCTACCAATCTACCTGCTGTTAGGTTTGCCTTGGTTTCGGGGCGACCAGCATGTCAAAGCCACTGGTTCTGACACATCATGCGCGTGCCCGCGTGGCGGAGCGCAAAATTCCCGTTGCATGGGTCGAGCAAACCGTCCGACATCCCGGCTGGACCGAACCGGAGCCGTTTGCACCATCGATCGAGCGCCGCTTTCGAGCCATTCCCGAGTTCGGCGGGCGCATTCTCAGGGTTGCATGTGTCGAGACAGATTCTCACATTCGGATTATAACAGTCACCTTCGATCGTGATGCGAGGCGCAAGCCATGACCAACATGACCTACGATTCAGAAGCCGATGCCATTTACATTCGCATTGGACAGAGAGGAAAAGTGGACCGAACGGAAGAGGCTGGACCGTTCATCTACGACCTCGATGCCGAAGGACGTATCCTCGGCATTGAAATTCTTTCCGTGAGCACCTCTCTCGCTCCGGGAGATTGGCAAAAGGCACCAATGCCGGGCAGCCATTCGGCCGACGCTGCGGAGTAGGATACCCCACGACAATCACTGTCATTGCGAGGTCAGGGAACGCCTTGGGCTTTCCGGTTCACGCAGCGACGAGCAATCCAGTCTTGCCTTTCGCGGCTTCCGGATTGCTTAACCTAACGAATTGGCCATGACAATTCGTCAATGCTCGTAATGACGGCTGCGGCGCGCCACCCGCATTCCCCTCTTGCCTCCCTGCCCTCCTCCCCTCATTCTGCTCCCACGACGCCGAAAACGGCGCGTTCGAAAATTTGGGGAGGGATTTCATGACTGCGCATCGCGCGCTGGCAGCGACGACGCTTGCTGTTTCGCTGTTTTTCGGCACTTCCGTACTGGCCCAGCAGACCAACACGCTACCGCTCAAGATCGGCGTCATCGCCGATTTCGCCTCGGTCTATGCCGATATCGGCGGCCAGGGCAACGTCGAGGCAGCCAAGATCGCCATCGAGGAGTTCGGCGGCCAGATGTTCGGCAAGCCGATCGAGCTGGTCACCGCCGATCCGCTGAACAAAGCCGACATGGCCGCCACCATCGCCCGCAAATGGTACGAGGCCGAGAATGTCGACATGATCATCGACCTGCCGACCTCGGCCACTGCGCTTGCCGCGATGGAGATGTCGAAGCAGTTCGAGAAGATCATGATCGTCACAGATGCGGCGTCGTCGGACATCACCGGTAAATCCTGCTCGCCCTACACGGCACACTGGACCTACGACACCTATGGCAATGCGCAGACCGTCGGGAGCGCCATCGTCAAGCAGGGCGGCGACAGCTGGTACTTCATCACGGCCGATTATCTGTTCGGACACTCCATCGAACGCGACACTGGCGATGTAATCCGCAAGGCCGGCGGCAAGATCGTCGGCAGCTCCAAGCATCCGCTCAACACCGCGGACTTCTCGTCCTTCCTGCTGCAGGCGCAGTCATCGAAGGCAAAAATCGTCGGCATGGCCAATGGCGGCGGCGACACCATCAACACCATCAAGCAGGCCTCCGAATTCGGCATCGTCGCCGGCGGCCAGAAGCTCGCCGGCATCGTGATGTTCATCTCGGACATCCACTCGCTCGGCCTCAAGATGGCGCAGGGCCTGATCATCACCGAGGCCTATTACTGGGACCTCAACGACCGTACCCGCGCCTTCGGCAAGAAGTTCTTCGACAAGATGAAGCGGATGCCGACCATGAATCAGGCCGCGACCTATAGCGGCGTGCTGCATTACCTGAAGTCCGTGCAGGCGGCAGGTACCCGCGCCACCAAGCCGGTGCTGACCAAGATGCGCGAAATGCCGATCCGCGATGCCTTCACCGACAACGGCGTGCTGCGCGAGGACGGCCGCATGGTGCACAGCATGTTCCTGCTGGAAGTGAAGAAGCCGGAAGAGTCGAAATATCCATGGGACTACTACAAGGTCCTCGCGGAAGTTCCCGGCGACCAGGTGTTCCGGCCGATGAAGGACGGCAATTGTCCCTATGTGAAGAAGGACTGAGACAGGATTGAAAGCTTCGTGTCCCGGACGCGATGCGGCGCGAAGTGCCGCTTCGCAGAGCCGGGACCATCACGAACGCCGGCGTTTGGTACGGTCCCGGCCCTGCGGAGCAGCGCGAAGAGCGCTGCACCGCATCCGGGACACGCTTCGATCAAGACCTGTGCCCTAGGCGACCTGCGCGCGCACCGTATCGACGCCCATCGTCGCTTGCACCCGCAGCAATTCCTCGATCTCCGCATTCGGCCGCGCACGGCTGAACAGGAAACCTTGGCCTTCGTGACAGCCCTCGTGGCGCAGACAGGCCAGCTCGGCTTCGGTCTCGACACCTTCGGCCGTGATGGTCACACCGAGGCCCATGCCGAGATTGATGATCGAACTCACGATCGCCTGCGCATCGCGGTTGGCGCCGAGATCGCGCACGAAGGACTGATCGATCTTGATCTTGTCGAACGGGAAGCTGCGCAGATAGCTCAACGAAGAATAACCCGTACCGAAATCGTCCATCGAGATGCGCACCCCGAGCGAGCGCAGCGCATGCAGCGTCGCCAGCACCTGATTGCTCTTTTCCAGCAGCAGCGTCTCGGTGATTTCCAGCTCGAGCCGGCGCGGCGGCAGGCCGGAATGCTTCAGCGCATCCATCACGACCGACAGCAGATTGCCGACGCGGAATTGCAGCGGCGACAGATTGACGGCCACGCGCACCTCGTCCGGCCAGCGTGCGGCATCGTTGCAGGCGCGGCGCAGGATCTGCGTGCCGAGCGCATTGATGAGGCCCGTGTCCTCCGCAACGGGAATGAAATCGCCGGGCGAGATCATGCCATGCTCGGGATGCGGCCAGCGCACCAGCGCCTCGCAGCCGGTAATGCGGCCGGTCTTGAGATCGATCAGGGGCTGGTAATAGGGCCGCAACTGGTCGTCCTGAATCGCGGCCCGCAGATCGTTCTCGATCTTGCGGCGTGCCTGCGCGCGCGCGTCCATGCCGGTCTCGAAGAAGCTGAACGTGCCACGCGTATCATTCTTGGCACGCGACAGCGCCATGTCGGCATTCTTCAGCAGCCGCTCGGATTCGTCGCCATCGCCCGGCGCCATGGCAATACCGACGCTGGCGCCGATCACCACCGAATGGCCGTCGAGCAGGAACGTCTCGCCGATCGCGTCGAGCAGGCGACGCGCCAGCAATGCGGCATCCTCGGGACGGTGAATGCCGGTCTGGATGATCGCAAATTCGTCCGAATTCAGACGCGCCAGCGCATCCTCTTCGCGCAGGGTGGATCGCAGCCGCCGCGCGACGCCGCGCAGCAGCTTGTCGCCTATCCCATGACCGAGCGAGTCGTTGACGCCCTTGAAATTGTCGAGGCCGAGAAACAGCACCGCGAGCTTTTCGCCGCTGCGGCGGCTATGCGACAGTGTCTCGTCGAGGCGCTGCCGCAACAGATTACGGTTGGGCAGGCCCGTGAGCGCATCGTGATGCGCCATGAAAGCGAGGCGCATCTCGGCGCGCTTGCGTTCGGTGATATCCATCAGCGCCAGCATCACCGCCGGCTGATCGTTATAGACGAGCTGGCGCGAATAGATCGCGAGATCGATCAGCTCGCCATCGGCCTTGACGTGTTTCCAGGTGCGCGCCGCCTGTTCGTCCGTCGCATGGTCGCCCGCCCATGGCGGCGAAGCCTCGAAGGCCTGCAGCTGGCGAATCGTCAGCTTCTCGAATTCGCTCCGCGAATAACCATAGTGCTCTGCCGCCGCGTCGTTGACGCTGAGAATGCGCTCGTCCGCGAGAGCGCAAACGATCATCGGCACCGGATTGCTTTCGAACAGCAGTCGAAACGACGCCTCGCGCTGTTTCAATTCGGTGATATCGACGCGCAGGCCGACGACGCCGCCGTCTTTGGTCAGCCGCTCCTCGATCAGGACGACGCGGCCGTCGGCCAGTCTCTGCTCATGGCGCCCCGTGGGGTGGAACAGCTTCTCGACGCGCTCGGCGATCCATTCGTCTTCGCGGCCGGCCGCTTCCGGATAGTCCCCGCGTTCAACGCCGACACGGATCGTGTCCTGCAGTCTGGCGCCCGGCACAAATTGATCGGAGCTGCGATTGTAGATCTCCGCATATTTCTTGTTCCAGAGGATGTAACGCCCTTCGGAATCCAGAAACACGATGCCCTGCGGCAGGATATCGATCGCCTCGCGCAAGCGCTCATGGGACTTGCGGGCATCGACGATGGCCGCCTGTACCTGCGCGCGTTGGCGTGCAAGTTCTCCTGTCACGCCGATGTGTTTCGGCGCGGCTGCAATGGGCTTCTTGGCACCGGCCTTCGCGCGATCGAAGCGCGGTCTGTGCGATGCCTTCAGTCCAGTCTTGATGGGCCGGTCTTTCGGCATCGAGATCGTACTCGCATTCTGCGTGCGTATCCTGTGCCCGAAGTCTCTGAAGAAACGGTATCAATTGGCGCATAAGTCGCGCATGCTATTACCGCAATCGTTGCGCGCATGACCGCGACGTCTGCACACACAACGGGCATGCACGGACGCAGAGCACTAATAAGGCGTTAAATCCCATGTCGAATGCGTTTCAATCTGAAGCATCGGCGGGAAAATGATCGGTATCGCGGCTTTAGCCACCTTCTGACATGCAAATGAAGCCCGACGCAAAAATTTCCGCCACACGCGCGGAAGGTGAACGCGCCGTAAACAGTAGGCGAGCTTGCGGGTGCGCCTTCGCCCAGGCGCTGACTTGTCGCTTGCCTGGGCTATAGTCCCGCCATGAGCCTGCGCCTGATTCTCAGCCTTGTTCTGCCACTCGCCCTGGTCTCCGCCCCCGCGCTGGCGCAGACCAAGGGCTCGGTCGATCCCAAGCCGCTGCCGCCGCTCGCCAATCCCCTTGATCCCGCCACCCCGGCCAAGGAACTGTTCGGCCGCAAGATGCTGCCGACCCGCTCGGCACCGCAGGTGATCGGCTTCTACGCCAAGGGTTGCATCGCCGGTGCCGAGGCGCTGCCGCTGAACGGCCCGACCTGGCAGGTGATGCGGCTGTCGCGCAATCGCAACTGGGCGCATCCGCAGTTGATCGAGCTCATCGAGCGCCTCTCGGCCAAGGCCAACAGGATCGCAGGCTGGCCGGGCATCCTGGTCGGCGACATGTCGCAACCGCGCGGCGGCCCGATGCTCACCGGCCATGCCAGCCATCAGATCGGCCTCGACGCCGACATCTGGCTGACGCCGATGCCGAACCGGCAGCTCTCGCGCAACGAGCGCGAGGAAATGTCAGCGGTGATGATGGTGCGCAAGGATCGCCTCGACATCGATCCAGGCACATGGACCCCGAGCCATCTGCCCGTGATCCGCGCGGCGGCGCAGGAACCCGCGGTGGAGCGCATCTTCGTCAATGCCGCCATCAAGAAGGCGCTGTGCCGCGAAGCCAAGGGCGACCGTAGCTGGCTGTCGAAAGTCCGGCCGATGTACGGTCACGATTATCACTTCCACATCCGCATCAAATGCCCTGCAGGCGCCACCGATTGCGAATCCCAGCCCCCGCCGCATGAAGGCGAGGGCTGCGCGGTCAGCGATCTCGCTTACTGGTTCAGCGATGCCGTGCTGCATCCCAAGCCGCCACCGGTCCCGCCGAAACCCAAGCCGCCGATGACGTTGGCGCAAATGCCGGATGCTTGCCGGCAGGTCTTGAACGCACCATAGTCCCCACAGGAAGCCGACCATGCGCATCAGTGCACGCAACCAGATCAAGGGTACCGTCCTCGACGTGACCAAGGGCGCCACCACCTCCCATGTGCGGGTCGATATCGGCGGCGGCCAGATCATGACCTCCTCGATCACGAACGAAGCTGTGGACGATCTAGCCCTCAAGGTCGGCGGCAAGGTCGTCGTGGTCGTGAAGGCCTCCGACGTCATGATCGCGGTAGATTGATCATGTATGCGCGTCTGATTGTCGCGCTTGTGCTGCTAAGCCCGGCGCCAACATGGGCCGCCGAGCCGAGCGGCTGCGACAAGTTCAAGTGGCCGGTCGACAAGGAGCGTGCCGCACTGACGTCACAAGACCGCCTCAAGGTTGCCTCAGGAAACGAACTCGCAATCCCCGCAAAAGCGGTGCTGGAGCTCAGGATTCCGACTGAGGCGAAGCTGCCTCGCACCCCCGAGCGCAAGCCGAAAGACGGCACATTTGCCGGCTTCGTGAAGTTCAAGGGCCCGCCCAAAGCCGGCGCTTATACAATCAGCCTGTCCTCCGGCGCCTGGGTCGACGTGATCCAGGACGGCGAACAACTCAAGCCGATGGAATTCAGCGGCGCTACCGATTGCGAGGGTATCCGCAAGACGGTGAAGTTCGATCTCTCCGGCGGTCCCTTCGCCGTGCAGATCTCCGGCGCAGCCGAGAACAGCATCAGCCTGGCCGTGCTGCCCGCCGAATAGCGCACGGGCACTTTACCGCTCAGATTACCGTGAGTATTGTTACCTTGCGATATTCCGGATGGACCGTAAGTCCCCCGGGATTGCCGGAACGGCGCTTCCGCCTGTCGCATCTCTCACCCTATCACGCCTGAGCCGCGCGCCATTTGCGCTGCGCTCACGCATGGAGCGCCACCATGAATCGCTTTGCCGGACTTTTCGCCGCTTTCTCAATCCTGCTCGGATCAAGTTTCACGCCTGCGCAAGCACAGGACAAGGCCCTGACCGTGTTTGCCGCCGCATCCATGAAGAACGCGCTGGACGAAGTGAACGCCGCCTACACCGCCAGGACCGGTGTCAAGGTCGCTTCCAGCTATGCCGCGAGTTCGGTTCTCGCCAAGCAGATCGAACAGGGGGCGCCGGCCGACATCTTCATCTCTGCCGACATGGAATGGATGGACTATGCGGTGGGCAAGAAGACCATCAATGAATCCACCCGCGCGAGCCTGCTCGGCAACAGCATCGTGCTGATCGCCGCCAAGGACTCCAAGCTCGGCGACGTCAAGATCGGCCAGGGCTTCGATCTCGCCAAGCTTGCCGGCGACGGCAAGATCGCCACCGGCGACGTGAAGTCCGTGCCGGTCGGCAAATATGCCAAGGCCGCGCTGGAGAAGCTCGGCAGCTGGACCGCAGCCGAGCCGAAATTTGCCATGGCAGAGAGCGTGCGCGCGGCGCTGACGCTGGTGTCGCGCGGCGAAGCGCCGATCGGCATCGTCTACTCCACGGACGCCAAGGTCGATCCCGGCGTGAAGGTGATCGGCACTTTCCCGGCTGAATCGCATCCGGCGGTCATCTATCCTGTTGCGGCCACAACCACCGCCAAGACCGAAGCCGCCGACTATCTCGCCTTCCTGAAGGGCTCGGCGTCGAAAGCCATCATGGAAAAATACGGCTTCACCTTCCTGGTCAGCCCGACGACCTGAGTTCAGCCGTTATTGCGAGGAGCGAAACGACGAAGCAATCCAGAATTCATGAGAGAAGAGCTGGATTGCTTCGCAACGCTCGCGATGACGGAGCAATGATGCAGATGTTCGACATTACGCCGGAAGAATGGACGGCCATCCTGCTTTCGATCAGGGTCGCCGTGATTGCGACCTTGATCTCGACCCCGCTCGGCATCGCCGTGGCGTGGTTGCTCGCGCGGCGTGATTTCTGGGGTAAGGCCTTCGTCGACGCCATGATCTATCTGCCGCTGGTGCTGCCACCTGTCGTCACAGGTTATCTATTGCTCGTGATGCTCGGTAAGCGCGGCGTGCTCGGCTCGTTTCTCGCTGAACATTTCGGAGTCGTCTTCGCCTTTCGCTGGACCGGGGCCGCCCTGGCTTGCGGCGTGATGTCATTTCCGCTGCTGGTACGCCCGATCCGGCTGTCCATCGAAGCGGTCGACCGCCGCCTGGAGCAGGCCGCCAGCACGCTCGGTGCCTCGCCGCTGAAAGTCTTCGTCACCGTGACGCTGCCGCTGGCATTACCGGGCGTTCTCGCCGGCATGGTGCTCGGTTTCGCCAAGGCGATCGGCGAATTCGGCGCGACCATCACGTTCGTCTCCAACATCCCAGGCGAAACCCAGACGATTTCCTCGGCGATCTACTCGCTGTTGCAGACGCCGGACGGCGATGCCGCCGCATCGAGGCTGGTTCTGATTTCGATCGGCATTGCCATCGTCGCGTTGTTCCTGTCCGAATGGTTCGCACGGCGGGCGACCAAACGACTGCACGGAAACTGACATGCTGCGCGTCGAAGTCTTCAAACAGCTGGGCAATTTCTCCCTCGACGTCGCCTTTACCAGCGAAGGCCGCGTCACCGGCCTGTTCGGCGCCTCCGGCGCAGGCAAGACCTCGCTGGTCAGCATGATCGCCGGTCTGGTGACGCCGGATCGAGGTCTCATCGCCGTCGACAAAGCGGTGCTCTACGACCGCAGCAGGTGCATCGACCTGCCCGTCTTTCGCCGCCGGATCGGTTATGTGTTTCAGGATGCGCGCTTGTTTCCGCATCTCAACGTCGCGCAGAATCTCGATTACGGCCGTCGCATGAATTTCCTCAACCGCGACGACGTCGACGAAAAGCGCATCACCGACATGCTCGACATCAGCCATCTGATGATGCGCCGCCCCGGCGGTCTCTCCGGCGGCGAACGCCAGCGCGTGGCGCTCGGCCGCGCTCTGCTGGCAAAGCCGCGACTGCTGCTGCTCGATGAACCGATGGGCGCGCTGGACGAAGCGCGCAAAGCGGAAATCATGCCCTATCTGATCCGCCTGCGTGACGAAGGCGATGTGCCGATGGTGCTGGTCAGCCACGATGCCGACGAGATGCGGCAACTGGCAAAGAATGTCGTGCTGCTCAAAGAGGGACGGGTCGCCGCCCATGGCGGCACGGATGTGCTGTCGCGCTGGGTGCCGGCGGCGTAGGCGAATGCGCTCCATCTGTCGTTACCCGCGAAAGCGGGTAACCCAGTAGACACAAGCATAAGTGCGTTTCTCATTCGACGTCGTTTACTGGATCGCCCGATCAAGTCGGACGATGACAGCGAGAAAGAGAGCGTCTTGCTTCACGCCCTCGACAATCCCGACAGGGTCCGCTTCAGCCTGCCACGAAACATCGCTGCCCGGCTCAAACGCGGCAACGGCTCAGGCTCATCCTCCGGCAGACGCAGGCCGACCACATTGACGCGGCCACCGCTGAGGCTGCGTGCCACGAGATCGATACTATCGATTGGCAAGGCCGAGCCGACTTTCGGCGCGTGATCGAGATGGATATCGAAATAATCAGCCAAGGTGAGCTGTGCCTGTGCCGGGTCGATGGCGATACCGTACACCGCCGCGAGATCGCCGAGCGTGGTTTCGCCAGGGACCATGAAATCGCCGAGCAGATGCGGATCGGGTGCAGCCACCGGCGGCATATCGACGAAGAAGCGATCCAGCGCCTCGGCCTTTTCCGGCGGTGCGAGAAGATAGAGATAGTCTCCGGCAGTCACCGGAGCTGCCTCCTCCGGCGTCAGGATGTGCTCGTCACGGATCACCAGTGTGGGCTTCGACCAGGACGGGATGAGTCCGCGCTTCAGGTAAAGACTCTTGGGCCGCACCGAATATCCGACGAGTTGCTGCTCGAGCTGACCGGGCAAATCCAGCTCCACGCGGCGTGGGCCGCGATCGGTGCGCGGCAGGGCGACATGTAGCAGACGCGCGGCGTAACCAAGCGTCCAGCCTTGCAACAGCAGCGAGATGATGACGACGACGAAGGCGACATCGAAATAAAGATGAGCCTTGGGCAGGCCGACCAGCATCGGGATCGAGGCCAGAAAGATCGCCACCGCGCCGCGCAGACCGACCCAGGAGACGAAGGCCTTCTCACGCCAATTGAAGCGAAACGGTTGCAGGCAGAGAAAGACGGCGAGCGGCCGCGCCACCACCATCAACACGACAGCAACGGCGATCGCCGGAAGGATGCTGCCCAGAAGCCGGTCCGGCGACACCAGCAGCCCCAGCATCACGAACATCACGATCTGCGCCAGCCAGGTGGCGGCGTCGAGAAAGGCGACCACCGAATTGTGCGCGCGGGTCGGCCGGTTACCGATCACCATGCCGGCGAGATAGACGGCAAGAAAGCCCGATGCGTGGGCGATCTGAGCCAGGCCGAAGATCACCAGCGCTGCCGTGCAGACAAACGGCGCATGCAGCCCCTGTGGCAACGCCACGCGGTTCATCGCCGTTACCACCAACACGCCACCGATCATGCCAATGACAGTGCCGAGTACGGATTCCTGCAGGAATTCCACCGCAACATGGCCGGCGGAGGCATCGCCGAGCGACAGCAGCTTCACCAGTGTCAGGGTGAGAAATACCGCGAACGGATCATTGGTACCGGATTCCACTTCCAGCGCGGCACCAACGCGCGGACGCAGGCGCAGACCCTGCGCATGCACCAGCAGGAAGACGGCCGCCGCATCGGTCGAGGCGATCACGGCGCCCGTCAGCAGACCTTCGATCCAGCCCATGCCGAGCGCATATTTGGCCACCGGTGCAGTGATTAGCGCCGTCAGCAATACGCCCACCGTTGCCAGCATCATGGACGGCGCCAGCACCGTCTGGATCGCCTTGAAATGCGTCTTCAACCCGCCATCGAACAGGATCAGCGCGAGCGATACCGAACCAACCACATAGGCCGTCTTCACGTCGTTGAACTGCAGGCCACCCGGCCCGGCCTCACCGGCCGCAATGCCGATGAAGAGGAAGAACAACAGCAGTGGCGCGCCGAAACGCAGCGCAAGCAAGCTCGACAGGATGCCGGCCATCACCAGAACGGCGCCGAGCAGGATCGCGATACTGACTGAATCGAGTGAGTCCATGTGGCTCCAGAGGCGGAAACGCTTGCAATTCCATGCTTATCGTCGCGCTTCCGTGACGCCAAACGATTTCTGCCCAAGGTTGAGCCGCAGGCATAATTGCTGCGATTTTGGTGGCATCACGGCAACGCCGGCAATGGCGCGGCCATAACGGCTGTGTGAATCTAGCCGGTGCTCGAATCAAATATCCACCGACACCGCCCCTCCGAGATGAGACCACGATGTTCGACCTGACCGACGCTCATACGGCCGTCCTCGAAACGGCGAAATCGCTGGGCACGGAGTTCGCCTCGCCATGGTTCTATCTGCAATGCGCCGTGTTGCTGGCTGCGGCCGGCATCGCCGCCGGCATCGGCGCGCTGGCGCGGTCGCGCATAGATCTGACATCGCTGGTGATGGGATGGCCGGCGCCGCTGCGCATGTTCATCCGCGTTCTGGTCGAAAGCATATCGACGGCGGCGTTTGCCGTCCTGACCATCGTGGCCCGCGAGGGCATGCTGGCCGCAACCCTGCCAGGCCGCAGCTACCTGCTCGCCGTCGCCGCCAAAATGGCTCTGGCCTGGCTGGTGATCCGGCTGGTGACGAGCATCATCCACAATCCACTCATCGTGCGTCTCGTGTCGATCTCCGCCTGGTTGGTGGCGGCACTCAGCATTCTCGGCCTGCTACAGCCCACCCTCACTTTCCTCGATGGTCCCGGAATCGAACTGGGCGGCCTCAGGCTAACCCCTTTGCTGGTCATCAAGCTGGCCGTGCTGCTCGCGGTGGCGCTGTGGGTGGCAAATATTATCAGTAATTTCCTCGAAGGACGGATCCGCCAATCGCACGATCTCACGCCATCGGTGCAGGTGCTGCTCACCAAGCTAGTCCGCCTGCTGATGATGGTATTCGCCGTCGCGCTGGTGATGGGTGCGGTCGGGATCAATCTCGCCGCACTCGCAGTGTTCTCCGGCGCGGTCGGCGTCGGCATCGGCTTCGGCCTGCAGAAAATCGTCTCCAATTTCATCAGCGGCGTGATCCTGCTCGCCGACAAATCGGTAAAGCCCGGCGATCTCGTCACCATCGGCGACAGCTCCGGACGCATCAGCGCGATGAATACGCGCTATATCTCGGTCGCCGCCGGTGACGGCCGCGAATTCCTGATTCCCAATGAGGACCTCATCACCAAGAAAGTGGTGAACTGGACCTATACGAACAAGGACACGCTGGTGAAGGTGAATTTCGGCACCAACTACGACGCCGATCCCCGCCTCGTCTGCAAGCTGGCCATCGCTTGTGCAGCCGCATCGCCCCGCGCCTCGACGGTGAAGCCGCCGAACTGCCTGCTCGGCGACTTCGCCGAAACGGGGATGCGGTTCTCGCTGACCTTCTGGATCGATTCGCCGGACGGCATGGACGCCGTCAAGAGCGAGGTGATGCAGGCGCTGTGGGACGCCTTCAAGCGTGAGGGCATTCGCGTTCCCTATCCGGTGCGCGAGATCAAGATCCGCGGCGGCGCGCTACCGGTGGAAACGATCACCGAGGCCGCACCCGAGCCGGAATGAGCCGATGAAGCTTCCCCAGGGCCTGGTGCCGGCGACGCTGATCCGCCGCTATAAGCGCTTCCTCGCCGATGTCGAACTGACGGATGGCAGCGCGATCACCGCGCATGTGGCCAATCCCGGAGCCATGACCGGCCTGCAGGCGCCGGGCGCAAAAGTCTGGCTATCGCTATCGCCGAGCAAGACGCGAAAACTGCCTCATTCGTGGGAGCTGGTGGAGGCTGATTTCGGCAATGGGCCGGAACTGGTCGGCGTAAACACCATCCACCCCAATGCCATTGTCGCCGAGGCACTGGCGGATGGCGCAATCCCGGAACTGGCGGGCTACGCCACGATCCGCCGCGAAGTGAAATACGGTGCGGCATCCCGTGTCGATTTCCTGCTGGAACATCCCGACCGGCCCCCCTGCTACCTCGAGGTCAAGAATGTCCATTTGATGCGAACAAGGGGTTTGGCCGAATTCCCGGATTCCGTCACCGCCCGCGGCGCGCGGCATCTGGAGGAACTCGCGGCCATGGTGGCGCTCGGCGCCCGCGCCGTGCTGCTGTTCGTCGTGCAGATCGGCTCGAGCCAGCGGGTCGCCGTCGCCCGCGACATCGATCCGACCTACGGCCGTGCCTTCGACAAGGCCCGCGCCGCCGGCGTCGAAGTACTGGCCTATAGGTGCAGGATCGATCACAGCAGCATCGTGCTTGCCGGAAAAGTGCCGATAGACCCGTAACTTGTCGGTATCGTGCCGACCAGCCATGAGACGCCTGAAGGGCAGCTTTGGCTTGCACTGAGCGTCCCGATCATTAGATTGGGGCCTATCATCCCATTGTCACAGAACCAGATTTCCCGATGAGCTATATCGACGCCACCGACACCGCCCTGCGCAAGACCGGGCAGATAAAGCTGCACGGCGCTTCCGCCTTTGCCGGCATGCGCAAGGCCGGGACGCTGGTCTCGGAATGTCTGGATGCGCTGACGGATCTGGTGAAGCCTGGCCTGATGACCTCGGCAATCGACGCTTTCGTGCGCGAATTCGCCTTCAGCCACGGCGCCTTTCCGGCGACCCTGATGTATCGCGGCTATCGCTTTTCGACATGCACCTCGATCAACCATGTGGTCTGCCACGGCATGCCGGAAGCGCGCGCGCTGAAGGAAGGCGACATCGTCAATATCGACGTTACCTTCATCGTCGATGGCTGGTACGGCGACTCAAGCCGCATGTACGGCGTCGGCCAGCTGCCGCGCAAGGCCGAGCGCCTGGTCGAAGTAACCTACGAGTCCATGATGCGCGGCATCGCGGCGGTGAAGCCCGGCGCCACCACCGGCGATATTGGCCATGCGATCCAGAGTTTTGTCGAACCGCAGGGCATGAGCGTGGTGCGTGACTTCTGTGGTCACGGTCTTGGCCGCCTGTTCCACGACGAGCCGAACATTATCCATGTCGGCCGCCCCGGCGAAGGCGTGAAGCTGAAGCCCGGCATGTTCTTCACCATCGAGCCGATGATCAATCTCGGCAAGCCGCATGTGAAGGTGCTGTCTGACGGCTGGACCGCGGTGACCCGTGACCGCTCGCTGTCAGCGCAATTCGAACATACGGTCGGCGTGACCGAAACCGGCGTCGAAGTGTTCACGCTGTCGAAGCGGCATAACGAAAAGGCGCCGGCAGCGACCTGATGACTCCGCCTCCATCCTGAGAGTCTGGCTCATAAAGTGGTCTGGGGCGCTTTTTGACTGCTTTTGCTCGGGACATCCCGCGTTCAACTCAGGATCTCGCTTCTCCGTCCCTCATCCCGAGGAGCAGCTGCCGGGCGCGTCTCGAAGGATGGCGGAAAGTACCGTGTGTCACGATCTCATGGTTCGAGACACGCGCAAGAGCGCGCTCCGCACCCTGAGGGGCGGAGAGAAATCACTTTTAAGTTGCAATTGCCCACTCCCACGGCATGCTGCGAATACGCATCAGAGAGTTCGCATGCCACCGTCTCCGAACGATCGCCTGCACGGCCTCTCCGAAACGCCGCATTATCACGGCCATCGCGAGCGCCTGCGTGACCGCTTCCGCGCCGTCGGCGCCGAGGCGCTGAGCGACTACGAACTGATGGAGCTGGTGCTGTTTCGCGCGCTGCCGCGACGGGACGTGAAACCGCTGGCGAATTCGCTCATCCAGGCCTTCGGTTCGTTCGCGGAAACCATCCACGCCCCCGACGCGCACGGACTTGGCTATTAGCAGACACTCGTCGTGTCCTTCACGGAGTGGCCACCGCCGGGTGCGATGTTGCGGCCGAGCGTGACCGTTCGGTCGGGCGGAGACGGGCGATCATGCAGGCGAATTCCCTTGAGCCGGATCAGCAACGCCTCCCAGTAAATGCCGGCGATCACCTTCAGAGTTAGCAGCGGATAGGCGCAAAAAGCGCGCGTAAGCGCCGCGTCGGTCAGATCCCGGCGGGTTGCGGCGAGTTTGGCGACGATCAGCGGTCCCTGTGCATCGCGGCCGATGACCGAAACCGCCAAATCCTTCTCCGGTGGCGTGACGGAAAAGGAATAGACCATGTCGATGCTCAGGAAAGGGGAGACATAAAATGATTTGCGGCTCTCCTGTCGGATCGGGAGGCGCGCGTCGGGGGCCACCGGAATGAGATAGTTGTGACGCTGACCGAAAGTGTTGTTGACCTCATAGAAGATCGCCGAAAGCGAGCTGTCCCGCTTGTAACAGAAATAGATGCTGAGCGGATTGAATGCGTATCCCAAAATGCGCGGCATGGTGAGCAATCGGATCGCGCCGCCGGCTTCGATGCCGGCTTCCCGCAAATGCCGTTCGATCCTGTCACGCGGCGACGCGGCCGCACCTATGCCGTGATCTCGATCATGGAAGCTGAACAGGTTGAAGCGATTGTGCGAGAACAGGCGCAGCCTGCCTGCCAGCTCATCGACTTCATCGAGATCGATAAGCAGGTAAAAGACGCTGTAGCGAAGCCGGTGCTGTTTCGGCCGCATACGATGATGCATGACCGAGCCGGCGTAGAGGGCCGAATGAAGGCCCGGCATCAGGCCGCCTCCATCTCATGCATGGCCGAAGCAGGCGCATGGATACGGATACGGGCGGACTCGCCGGCGACCGTCCATGGCCGCCTTGCGCGGCCGATGGCTTCCGCCACAGCCAGTCCCGCCTGCAATCCATCCTCGTGAAAGCCAGCGCCGAAATAGGCCCCGCAGAACCACGTGTCGCGCCTGCCTTGGAGCGACCAAAGCTCGTTCTGCGCTTCCATCGCCTCGGCATCAAACCGGGGATGCCTGTAGCGCAAGCGCCTAAGGGTCACATCGGGCGCGATCTCCCGATGGGGATTGAGCGTCACGAACAGTGGCCGTTCGCTCTCGATGTTCTGGAGGCGGTTCATCCAATAGGTCACGGCGAGCCTGCGGCGGTCATCGTCGTTTACGGTCATGTAGTTCCAACTGGACCAGACCCGGCGGCGACGCGGCATCAGCCGGGAATCCGAATGCAGGACGGCATCGTTGTCGATATAGCCAAAGGCACCGAGCAGGCGCCGTTCCTCGTCATCGGGCTCGGCAAGGATTTCGAGCGCCTGATCCGCGTGGGTTGCGATTACAACCCGATCAAAAACGCGGCGATGACCGTCAGGCCCGATGATCTCGACGCCATTCCCGGTGCGAACGATCGTCTTGACGGGGTGATTGGTAATCACTTCGGGTATGGCATCGGCTAGCACCCGCACATAGGATCGACTCCCACCGGTCACGGTTCGCCAGATTGGGCGTCCGGAGAGTTTCAGGAGGCCGTGTGTCTCGCAGAATCGGATGAATGAAGCCGCCGGATAGGCCCCGATCTGAGCGGCAGGCGTGGACCAGATGGCGGCCGCCATCGGATAAAGGTGATCGTTTCGGAATCCTTCGCCATAGCCGGCCGCGTCCAGATATTCATCGAGCGTCATCAAGCCCAAAGCCGCAGCGTTGCGCGGCGCCTCGCGATAGAAGCGCACAAGATCGCGCAGCATCCTCCAGAAGCGCGGGCTGATCGCGTTTCGGCCTTGCGCGAAGAGACCGAGCAGGCCAGTCCCTGAATATTCGAGCCTGCCGTCGTCGAGCGAAACGGCAAACGACATGTCGGACCGTTCGGTGGCAACGCCGATATGATCAAAAAGCGCGGTCAGGTTTGGGTAGGTGGCTTCATTGAAGACGATGAAACCGGTATCGACCGCGAGCCCCGCTGCATCGACGGTATGGCTGTGACCGCCGAGTCGGCCTTCGGCCTCATAAAGGACGACGCGATGTCTTTTTGATAGAAGCCAGGCAGCTGACAGGCCGGAGATGCCGCTTCCGACAACGGCGATGTCGAGCCTTGCGCCAGCGTCCGTCTCGCCATCAGGGCCGCTCATTCCACGCGTGACCGGTATCTTTTCCGTCAAAGGATTTCCCTCCGCGCGCCAAAAGGAATTCCTTTCGTGCGCCAAACTGCTGATATTTACGCAATCCAGCGCCCAATAGATCACTCGATGCAGTGATCCGCTTGCGGCGGCCAAGCGTATGAAGGGCAAATGAATGCTGAATATCGACATCTTGAAAGCGGACGCAGGCAGCAATCCCACCGGCCAGCTAGGCTCTTTCTTTTGAAAAAGGACTGGCAAAAGGAGGCGCTGCCTTGTCCCGAGGACCTGATTCGCCTGGTGGATGCCGTTGCGCGGACCCAGGACCGGAGTGCGTTCGCCCGGCTCTTCGCCCATTTCGCGCCGCGTGTGAAAAGTTTTCTTGTTCGGTCCGGCCTTGCCGATGGTGTCGCCGAGGAGGTGACTCAAGAGGTGATGGTCGCGGTGTGGCGCAAGGCGTCCGGTTTCGATCCCGGCCGCGCTGGCGTTGCGACATGGGTGTTTACTATTGCCCGTAACCGGCGGATAGACCGTCTACGCCGCACGCGCGCCCGCGAGGCGGATCACGTCGTGGACCCAAGCGACGAACCCGACATGCCGCCGTCAGGCGAGGCCATCGCGCTTACGGCGGAACGTGAGGAAGAGGTTCGGAAGGCGTTGAAAGTCCTTCCGGACGAACAGGCGACCGTCGTGAGGCTTTCATTCTTTGCCGAGAAGCCGCATCCTGAGATCGCTCGCGAACTCGGTATTCCACTTGGCACCGTGAAATCTCGTCTACGGCTTGCACTGAGCCGGCTGCGCACCTTGCTGGATGGCGATAGATGACGATCAGCCATCACCCTAGCGACGAAACGCTTCTGCGCCTTGCCGCCGGCACGTTGGGCGCGGGACCCGCGCTGGTCGTATCCGTCCATCTCGAAGGATGTTCCGTTTGTCGTGATCGTCTCGCTCGATTCGAGGCCGTCGGGGGCGCGATCCTGAACGGGATGGCGCCGGCACCGCTTGCGCCTGACCTGTTCGCACGCACCCTGAAACGGCTTGAGGCTGACCGCCCCTCCCGTTCGAATCGAAGGGAAGCGCTCAGGAGAAGGCCGCCGGTGCTGGGGATCGAACTTCCCCGGGCGATACAAGGCTGTGAAATCGGTCCGTGGAGATGGCTCGGGCCGGGCTTCAGGTGGAGCAAGGTCAAGATTCCCGGCAGCCCGGGCGCCAAGGTCATGCTGCTCAAGGGCAAGGCAGGACTTCGCCTACCCGCCCATGGGCATAGCGGTACGGAGTTCACCCAGATCCTGACCGGATCGCTGTCGGATGCGCGGGGGCGATATGTTCCGGGCGATCTCGACGAGGCCGGCGATGACGTCGACCACAGGCCCGTCGTGGGACAGGAAGCGGAATGCGTGTGTCTCGCGGCGCTAGAAGGCGATACGCGCCTCCATGGCATCCTAGGACGTCTCCTGCGTCCGGTCGTAGGATTTTGAGCCTGATCGTGAAGAAGTAGGCGTAGCCGACAATGGTCGGCGCAACGTATGAAGATGAGTGCGTAGTGATGATCGGCGCAATCGTTATTCTCGCGGCATGCCTTTCGGCGACGATGGCCGTTGCCTGGAGGGTTGCTATTCGGACCGGCCGATCGGGCTGGATCGACGCGATTTGGTCTTTCGCGACCGGCGTGTTCGGCGCGGCCGGGGCCCTCCTTGTCCTCGACTGGCGCGAGATCTCAGCGCGGCAGGCGCTCGTGGCGCTGCTGGCACTGTCATGGTCGCTGCGCCTCGGCATCCACATCTCAGCGCGCACCGCGCGCGGCGGCGAGGATCCTCGCTATCAGCAATTGCGCCGACAGTGGGGAAGCGCCTTCGAATCCCGCTTGTTCTGGTTCCTGCAAATCCAGGCCTTGGCCGCCGCGGTACTCGTCCTCTCAATCATGATAGCCGCCCACAATCCCGCGCCCGGCCTCGGGGCGTTCGACTGGCTCGGAATTACCATCCTGATCGTGGCGGTCGCCGGAGAAACGATCGCCGATCGGCAGCTGTCTGCCTTTCGCACCGATCGCGGTAACGGCGGCAAGGTTTGCGACATCGGGCTTTGGAGTGTGTCCCGCCACCCGAACTATTTCTTCGAATGGCTCGGCTGGCTCGCTTATGCCGTTATCGCCATCGATCCGGCGGGTTCATATCGGTGGGGCGCGCTGGCCTTCGCCGGGCCGTTGCTGATGTACTGGCTGCTGGCCCATGTCTCCGGTATTCCGCCGCTTGAGGCGCATATGCTGCGCTCGCGCGGCGCGGCGTTCCGGGACTATCAGCGGCGGGTCAGCGCATTCTGGCCGCGTCCGTGGGCCGCCGCCGTCGCATCCACCGATGTTGAGGAGTCCCGATGAGCCTGATGTCCTCGGCAATCCGCGCTGTGGAACGCATTCCGCTCCCCGACCCAGTGACTCGGGCGGGCATTGGGTTGCTGGTCCAGCGCACGAGAAGAACACTTGCCGGTGCCTCCGAAAACGAGGAAGGCGATTTCGCGCAGGCGATGGCCGCGCGTCCGATCGCCGAACATGCCGATGCCGCCAATGCGCAGCATTATGAACTGCCTCTCGAGTTCTTCGCCCTGACGCTTGGTCCGCGGCGCAAATATTCCTGCTGCCTCTATCCAACCGGAGGGGAGACCATCGAAGAGGCCGAGCGTCTGGCGTTGGAGGAGACGATTGCGCATGCCGGCCTTGCCGATGGCCAATCCATCCTGGAGCTAGGCTGCGGCTGGGGCTCCTTGACATTGTTCATGGCGGAGCGATTTCCCAGCGCCACCATCACCGCCGTCTCGAATTCAAAGCCGCAGCGGCTTTATATCGAGGCAGAGGCGGCCGTCCGCGGCCTCGGCAATGTTCGTGTCGTCACCGCCGACATGAACACCTTCAATCCCGACGGCACATACGACAGGATTGTCTCGGTCGAGATGTTCGAGCACATGTCGAACTGGCGCACTCTGCTGGAACGGATCAGGACATGGCTCACACCGCGAGGGCGGCTGTTCGTACATGTCTTCAGCCACCGGCGCAGCCCCTATCGGTTCGACCACGGAAACGACGCGGACTGGATTGCGCGGCATTTCTTCACCGGCGGCATTATGCCGAGCCATGGCCTGATTCGGCGTTTTCCTGACTACTTCGTCGTTGAACACGACTGGCGGTGGAACGGTCTTCACTATCAGAAGACGGCCATAGATTGGCTCGCGCGTTTCGACCAGAATCGCGAGCGGATCGATCGCATATTCGACGACGTTTACGGGGCCGATGCGGCGCTCTGGCGGCGGCGATGGCGTCTCTTTTACCAGGCGACCGCGGGACTATTCGGGTATTACGGCGGCGAGGAATGGGGTGTGAGCCACTATCTCCTCCGCCCGACATGAACGCGCGATCTCCGTGACCCGGTTCAAAAAATCCAGGAACGAGTCGCGGCTTATGCTGCTCATGATGATCCGATGGCGGCCCGCAACCTGATCGCGCTTGTCGTTGCTTCCAAGCAGCCGTTCTATCCGCTCTATGTCTATTGAGCTGTCAGCGAACACATCTGGCCGACTTTTCTTACCTTTCTATCGACGCAGTTTTCCTGGCGGTGCCCGCGCTATCGACGCGCTCGACGTGGGTCGGCCGTGTGCTCCTCCTCTTGCCGGGATCACCAATACAGTCCTGAGTGGAAAGGCATCGGGCGTCGACGTTTTTCTCATCGCCTGCGCGCTGATCGCCTCGACCTTCTTTCGGCCGCCGGAAAAACTCATTGCCTTACCCCCTGATTGGACTGGCGACATCGACCTACCTCGCACCGCACGGCCCATGCGGTGCTACGTTGCAGTCCTGCTCATCTTCCGAACACAGCGCCTTCTTCAGATTGAACGCCCTCAGCGCCGAAACGCTCACCGTGTTCATCGGGCTCGTGGTCTCGGAAATGTTAAGCCGACGCGCCTAGGTCAACTTGAGGACGTGACAGCGCGAGTAATCAGAAAACCAACGGTCGCCGCGCACGCCGTGATGAATGTGCCCCAGCACAGGTCGGCAACCGTGACGGCGACCGGCCAGTTCCGCAACGTCGCCTGATTGGTGAGGTCGTAGGTCGCATACGCGAAAAGACCGAGAAACGCCCCATGAGTGGCGGCGGTGGTCCAGCGCCCGCTGGCCATCGCAGGGGCGACGGCGAAGACAACGATGCCCGCGATGTAGATCAGATAGAAGAGAGCTGCCGGCAAGAGCCGGAAGTTGTCCAGCAACATCTCACCCATCAAGGGCCGGTAAAGCCGTTGCGCCGCCAATGTCAGCCAGATCGCGTCAATGGCGAGAAACACCAGGCCGGTCGCGACATAAGCGATGCTATAGGTTTTCAAAAGGGCTTCCTCCCCGGGTCGATACACCAAGATATTACGCGCCAGCGCGAAGGCCGGATCACTCCATCAAAGATGCGGCAACTCCGGCATCCGGAGCGAAACACATAGTGCATGATCGAGCGCGACCTACTGCTGTGGCGCAGCCGCACTATGCCGCGATCGATCCAGCGCAACCATCACGCTGTCGAAGCGGCATAACGAAAAGGCGCCGGCAGCGACCTGATGGCTCCGCCTCCATCCTGAGAGTCTGGCTCAAAGTGGTCTGGGGCGCTTTTCGACTGCTTTTGCTCGGGACATCCCGCGTTCAACTCAGGATCTCGCTTCTCCGTCCCTCATCCCGAGGAGCAGCTGCCGGGCGCATCTCGAAGGATGGCGGAAAGTACCGTGTGTCACGATCTCATGGTTCGAGACACGCGCAAGAGCGCGCTCCGCACCCTGAGGGGCGGAGCAAAATCACTTTTAAGTTGCAATTACCCACCCCCGCGGCATGCTGCAATACGATCAGCGAGTTCGCATGCCACCGTCTCCGAACGATCGCCTGCACGGCCCCTCCGAAACGCCGCATTATCACGGCCATCGCGAGCGCCTGCGTGACCGCTTCCGCGCCGTCGGCGCCGAGGCGCTGAGCGACTACGAACTGATGGAGCTGGTGCTGTTTCGCGCGCTGCCGCGACGGGACGTGAAACCGCTGGCGAAGTCGCTCATCCAAGCCTTCGGTTCGTTCGCGGAAACCGTCCACGCCCCCGACGCGCGGCTGCGTGAAATCGGCGGGCTCGGCGAAGCGGCCATCACCGAGATCAAGCTGATCGCCGCCGCTGCCCATCGCGTGGCCAAGGGGCAGCTCAGGCAGCGCACCGTGCTGTCGTCATGGGGCACCGTAATCGACTATTGCCGCACGGCCATGGCCTTTGCCGACAAGGAGCAGTTCCGCATCCTCTTTCTCGACAAGCGCAACCAGTTGATCGCCGACGAAGTCCAGCAGGTCGGCACTGTCGATCACACGCCCGTCTATCCGCGCGAGGTTGTTAAAAGGGCGCTGGAATTGTCCGCCACGGCCATCATCATGGTCCACAACCACCCCTCCGGCGATCCAACGCCCTCGCAGGCGGATATCCAGATGACCAGGGCCGTGATCGACGTGAGCAGGCCGCTCGGCATCGCCGTGCATGACCACATCATTGTCGGCCGCAACGGGCATGCCAGCCTCAAGGCACTGAAGCTGATGTGAAATCTTGGTACGAGTTTCTTCCGCTCATGAACCCGGACTGGACATTGCCTTGTTGGGATTCGCCAAGAGATCATGAAATATCCGCACCGCCGCATTCCGCCTACACTGCTCGCGAGCAGCGCTCGTATGGCTGGTAATGCATCCATCGCATTGCCGTGTAATGGCAACGCACGACGCGATCGTCCCACGTGCCACAGATGAAGTTAGATGCTGCCTCCAGCTAAGTGGACGGTGCTGTTTTAATGCGCGTCCAACCTTCCATCTGCTCGGCGCTTGAATCCCAGGCGACGGCAGATCCGGAGACCGATAAATCTAATGCCCCGATCTTATCGCGCGTTGACGCTCGACTGCTTTACGGCGTGCCCAAACTGCCTGTGAACAAAGATCTCCATCGCGCTGTGTGCTGGCGGCAAGCCGAAACAGTTCCTTCAAATTCATTTCCGCAATAGTTGACGACCGTCAAGGCGCGCAAAAAAAACTTCCGTATGCTGTTTCGAACCAATGCTTCCCGAAGCTCGGAGATTCACACGGGAACAACCCGCAAAGAATGATTACTCGCCTAGAGCAAGCAAAAGCGGCAGTCATGCTGCAAAGCTACCGTTCAACGGAAAGGACTCAAACCATGGCCGGCAATCGCGTTCTGACATTTCAGGGGCCCATGAAGCTCGAGGTCAAAACCATCGACTATCCCAAGCTTGAAGATCCACACGGCAGAAAGATCGAACACGGCGTGATCGTCAAGCTGGTGTCGACCAATATCTGCGGAAGCGACCAGCACATCTATCACGGTCGCTTTGAGGCCCCGAAAGGCATGGTCATGGGCCATGAGAATACCGGTGAAGTCGTCGAGGTCGGCCGCGACGTGGAAATCATCAAGAAAGGAGACCTGGTGTCGGTTCCCTTCAACGTTTCCTGCGGCCGCTGCCGCAATTGCAAGGAGCGCCATACTGATGTTTGTGAAAATGCCTACGTCAACGACATCGTCGATTGCGGCGCCTATGGGTTCAATCTCGGCGGCTGGCAAGGCGGTCAGGCCGATTACATGCTGGTGCCCTATGCCGACTGGAATTTGCTGAGATTTCCCGACAGAGACCAAGCGATGGCGAAGATCCTGGATCTCACTTTGCTCTCCGACATCTTGCCGACCGGATATCATGGCTGCATTGAGGCCGGCGTTAGGACCGGCTCGACGGTCTACATCGCGGGTGCCGGGCCGGTCGGTCGCTGTGCCGCTGCAAGTGCCCGTCTTCTCGGAGCGTCGTGCATCATCGTAGCGGACAGGCACCGGCAACGGCTCGATCTCGTCAAGAAATGTGGCTACGAGACCGTCGACACCACCAGCGCCACGCCGGTTCCCGATCAGATCGAGGCGATCCTCGGGAAGCGTGAAGTTGATGCGGGCGTCGATTGCGTCGGCCTGGAAGCTCACGGTTACGGCGAGGAAGACCGGGACGAGCACTCGGAAGCGATCATCAATGTCTTGTTCGACATCGTCCGCGCCGGCGGCGCGATGGGTATCCCGGGCATCTATACCAATTTGGATCCCGGCGCGCCGAAGACCGCTATGGCGAAGAAAGGTGAACTTCCGCTCGCCTTCAGCAAGGCCTGGATCAAGTCACCGAAACTGACCGGCGGGCAAGCGCCGGTGATGCACTACAATCGCGATCTCATGATGGCGATCCTGTGGGACCGCATGCCCTATCTGCGCGAAGTGGCAAACACCGAGATTATTTCGCTGGAAGACGCTCCGGCAGCCTACAAGACCTTTAGCGACGGTTCGCCCAAGAAGTTCGTCATCGATCCGCACAACATGTTGAAAAAGGCTGCCTGAACGCGCGACGCGAAGCAACATCGACAAGTGCCCGGGATATTGGGCACCGCTTCAAAAGGTCGGCGAGCGTCGCGATAGCATACGCCCAGCGCTACGCCTCTTCGCAATAGGAGTTTGGATCATGGCAAGTATGACACTCGATGGCCTGAAGGTTGCGATCCTGATCGAGGATGGCTTCGAGCAGGTCGAAATGGTAGAGCCGCGTAAGGCGCTCGACCAAGCCGGCGCCAAAACCAGCATCGTGTCCCCGAAAGACCGGCGCGTCCGTGCTTGGAGGTTCACGGAGTGGGGCGACGAATTCCCAGTGGATGTCTCCCTTAATCAAGCCCAGCCAGAGGACTTCGACGCGCTGTTGCTGCCGGGTGGCGTCATCAATCCCGACGCGCTTCGCATCGAGCCCAAGGCGGTTGCCTTCGCGAAAGCCTTCTTCGATGCCGGCAAGCCGGTTGCCTCAATCTGCCACGGGCCATGGACCATCATCGAGACCGGCGCAGCACAGGGACGCCGCATGACATCGTGGCCTTCACTCAGGACCGACCTGGAAAATGCCGGGGCGGATTGGGTGGATCAGGAAGCGGTTGTGGACCGAGACCTAGTTACGAGCCGCAAGCCCGATGATATCCCGACGGCATTCAACAGAGAGATGATCAAGCTCTTTGCCGAAGCGAGAGGACGCCGTCATGCTGCGTGACACTACACGGAGCGAGCTGATGGGCCTTGCGCGCCGGCGTTTTGGGTCCGTCCGACGCGAGGTCGCGGTGATCGGCCAGGGAACCTGGTATATCGACGAGAGTGACCGGAATTCTTCGGTTACGGCCCTGCGCTGTGGCCTTGACCTCGGAATGAACCACATCGACACGGCGGAGATGTACGGCCAAGGTACATCCGAGGAAGTTGTCGGCGAGGCTATCGCGGGCCGCCGTGACGAAGTGTTCCTGGCCTCCAAGGTGCTTCCGCAGAATGCATCACGGTCGGGGACTCAGGCGGCCTGCGAACGATCGCTCACTCGCCTCAAAACCGACCGGCTCGATTGCTATCTGCTGCACTGGCGTGGCGTCCACCCGCTGGAGGAAACGATTGCAGCTTTCGAAACACTTCGCCGCGAGGGCAAGATCCTTTCCTATGGCGTAAGCAATTTCGCTGTGCCGGATCTCGAAGAGGCTTGGAAGATAGCGGGGCCCGGCCGCCTGGCCTGCGATCAAGTCCTCTATCATTTGCAGGAGCGCGCCGTCGAGAATGCCGTGTTGCCGTGGTGTGAACAGCACGGTATCGCTGTCACGGCGTACAGCCCGTTCGGCCATGGTGACTTTCCGGATCTGCATTCGGCCGGAGGTCGCGTACTTGCGGACGTCGCGCGTGCGCATGATGCGACGCCGCGCCAGATCGCGCTCGCATTTCTCGCCTTGCATCCGTCGATTTTCGCGATTCCCAAGGCGTCCACCTCCGACCATGTTGAAGAGAATGCCGAAGCAGCCGGTGTGCATCTGTCGGACGTCGAGATTGATCGGATCGATGCTGCGTTTCCCCGAGACCCGCGTCAGCGTGGGTTGCCGATGCTCTAGTCGATTACCCACCGCGGATACTCTGCCGAAAACCGCACTGCACTGAAAGGGAGAAGCCATGGTTACCGCAGCACTGTTTGTCCGTGTCGAGGCAAAGCCCGGCAGTGAAGCCGCCGTCGAGAAGTTCCTGAAGAGCGGGTTGCCGATTGTGGAAAGCGAGCCGGCAACGATCGCCTGGTTCGGGCTACGGCTCGGACCATCAACCTTCGGCATCTTCGATGCCTTTCCGAACGACGCCGGACGCAATGCCCACCTTTCGGGGAAAGTGGCAGCGGCGCTGATGTCGGATGAGACTGCCGCGCTGCTGACAGGGCCACCGACACTCGAAAAGATCGACGTACTCGCCGCCAAGCTTCCCGGGAACGGAGGTGGTTGATACTGGACCGGCGGACACCGAACACTCATCCGCTACGTTCTTCGGTCATCACGGGAGTTCGATCCACGGCGAAATCATCCATCATGGGCCTAGGGGGTCAGGCTTCGCATCAAAGGCCCCGAGCATCTGCTGCAGATCGAACCACGGTGCGTTGCGAGAATCCGCGTGGACTATGGAACCGTGCGTGTCCGTCGGATAGCCGGAGCCTTTGATTGCGGCGAGCTCTACAACCCTAAACTCGCCGAAAGTCAGTAGAGAATGCAATCGGCCAAACTGCATGGGACACCAATTGTGCTGTGTCCCGATAGAAGCCCCTCGTATAACCCCTTGAAACGCATTGGTCGTTGTCGAGAACATCAAGCAATGATGGCTCTTGCTTAGCGCCGCCGCGCAGATGCGCAATCGCCACCCGCTGGTCTTCAGACCCCGAAGGGATCGCAAATTCGCCGAACAGCGAGGGATCGGTTGGCAGGTCAGCCACAAGATTGCCCTTGATTAGACTTTTTCACAGCAGGAATGGAACCATGCGCTGCTCCTTGTCTTGAGAGTCGAAGTCGCGGTCAACACGATCAAGACGAGTTCCTATAAGAGGCCGGCCTCAATTTAGGAGTTAGTCATGTAGAGGAGCGAAGCCATGAAGGCGATAGCAAATTCGACCCAGACCAATGGCGCCGCCCGCTACCTCTCGACCCGCCCCCATCCTCTAGCGAAACTCGATTCCATCGCGACGATCATGTCTTGCCGGTGCGATCAGGAAATCTGCCGACAGTCTTTCCCTGCCGAGCAATTGTATTTCGTCGTTATCGGCGTTGCGCGATGCAGTGTGCTTCGCACCGACGACCGTCGCCAGATCGTCGATCTAATGCTTCCAGGCGACTTCTTCGGATTCACTGCTGGCGACGACTATGACTATACGGCAGAAGCAGTCGCGAAGGATACGATCCTCGCCTGCTATCCACGCCGACGCGCTGAGGCGCTCGCGGATTGCGATCCGCTACTCGCCCGCGAACTGCGTCGGATCACGCTCGATGCGATTTCCCGGTTACAGGCACAGTTGTTGATTCTAGGTCGCACCACCGCCTTGGAAAAGGTCGCCTCTTTTATCTTGGAAATGGAGACACGGTTGTCTCAGCGGCGCCCGGACGGCATCGCCCTCCCGGTTTCACGCTACGATATCGCCGATTACCTTGCGATATCCGTGGAGACCGTAAGCCGCGCGCTCACCACCCTCGCCCATAGCGGCATCATAAACCTGTCGGGTACGCGGATGGTCAAGATCGTTGACCACGATATGCTGGAAGACGGCGGACGTGAGTCGTCGGCACAACGCCCGCGTCCATGGAGCGGCTGAGCAGGATCGCGCCCATTTCCGGCCCGTCCGTCCGGGGCTAACGGCGAGAGCCGCTCAGCGCGGCGGTTGCCTCGGCAAAATATCCGGAGACGTCAAACGCACCATCACCGCAAGGCGAATCGCTTCCGCGAGTTGCCGGACGCCGAGCCGCTCTATCATTCTGCGTCATCTGAAGCACATTTGGATCAGCGACACTCACGATCAACATGATAGATCGCAGAGTGGGGTGATGAACACCCATCCCTCCGGGGACCCGACGCCGTCGCAAGCCAATATCCAGATGACCAGAGCCGTGATCGAAGTGAGCAGGCCCCTCGGCATCGCCGTGCATGACAACATCATTGTGGGGAAGCACGGACATGCGAGTTTGAGGGGAATGAAAGTGATTTGAGGGGCGCGCTCTACTGCCGCAGCAGGATCAGCGGGTCCGCCATGTCCGGCATCCGCCGCCATTGCGCATTGTCGTCGGCCTCGAAGTGCCAGGCCTCGCCGCTTGCGGAGAACATGAGGAGTTCACCGCGTTCCAGCCGCCATTCCTTCGGCTTGAAGTTCGCCACCAGCGGATCGCAGCGCGGCTTGAGAAAAAGCTGAAAATTATCCGGACCGGCCTCGTTGTTGGTCAGCGTTAGGCTGCAGATCGCGCGGCCGTTGCCGCGCACGACCGACCAGTCGCCGATCATCTGATCCATCGATTTTGCCAGCGAGCGCGCGGCCGCCAGATTTTGCAGGATATAAACCCCCTCTCCCGAGCGGATGCCCTCGAAGATACCGCTCTCGACCTCGGTGAAATCGATCACTGAGTCGCCACGAGCGGTCTGCAGCCGAACAATATCGAGGCCCTTGATGTTCCAGGCAGCGATATCCTTGGTGAAGGGCAACGACTTGGCACAGTCGGGCTCGAGTTCGAGCTTGAGCCCTTGCGGCGTCGCGTCGGATCTGAGCGTCACCACGCATGTCTTGCTTCGTTCCGTGGTGGAGAGTTCCCACTGCCCGACCATGCTCTTTTTCAGTTGCGCAGCATCCTGCCCAAGCGCCGGTGCATTCGCGAGTATCGCGCCGGCAAAAGCCCACACGAACTGCATCATGCGGACCGGCGCGATCATGTCAGCGGCCTTTCACCGGCGTCTCTGGAATCGGCGTCAACACGGGCTTGCCACCAAACCAGAGCTTGAGGTTGTCGACCACCATCTGATCCATGGCATTGCGCGTCACCACCGAAGCGGAACCGACATGGGGCAACAGCACGACATTCTGCATCGCCTTCAGTTCATCCGGTACCTTTGGCTCCTGCGCAAACACATCGAGGCCGGCAGCCAGGATGGTGCCCGACTTCAGCGCCTGAATCAGAGCGGGCTCGTCGATGACCGAGCCGCGGGCGACATTGACGATGATGCCACGCGGACCAAGCGCCTGCATCACTTCGGTATTCACGATATTGGCCGTCGATGGCCCACCCGGCGTGATGACGATCAGCGTATCCACCGCCTTCGCCATCTCGACGAGATTCGGATAGTGCTCGTAGTTCACGCCTGCGGCGGGATTGCGCGAGTGATAGACCACCGGAACCAGCGAAGCATCAAGACGGCGCGCGATCGCCTGGCCGATGCGCCCCATGCCGACCATGCCGACTTTTCGATCGCGCAGAGAGCCGACGGTGAGCGGATAGCCCTGGGTCTGCCACAGGCCGGAACGGACATATTTGTCGGCCTTGATGAATTCGCGCGCAGTAGCGATGAACAGGCCGAGGGCGACGTCGGCGACCTCCTCGGTCAGCACGTCCGGCGTATTGGTGACGACAATATCATGCGCGGCCGCGTATTTCGCATCGATGTGATCGTAACCGACGCCGAACGAGGAGACGATCTGGACATTCGGATATTTCGACAACATGGCGCTGTTGACGGGGACCTGGCCGGTGACGGCGATGCCGCGGATCTTCTCAGCGACGCCGGCCGGCACACGCTCGAGATCGGCCAGTGTTTCATATTTGTGCAAGATGAACTGATCCGAGAAACCATTCTCGATCAACGCCTTCGACGGCCCATAGATCAACAGGTCGATCTTTTCCGAAGAGATTCCCGTCCCCATCATTTTTCCTTTCGCAGTGCACTTTCATGCCAGCGCCGGAGCAGCAAATGCGACGCCAGCGCGAGCAGCATATAGATCACAATCCCGGCGACGGACAGTAACAATAGCGCCGCGAACATGCGGGGAATATTGAGGCGATAGCTGGACTCCGTGATGCGATAGGCCAGCCCGGAACCGGAGCCCGCGGCACCGGCCGCGATCTCCGCGGCCACGGCGCCGATCAGGGAGAGGCCGCCGGCGATGCGGAGGCCGCCGAGAATATGAGGCAACGCCGAGGGCAATTGCAGATAGCGCAGGGTCTGCCAACGCGAGGCGCCGTTGAGCTGGAACAGACCAGCGAGATTACGGTCCACCGAATTCAGCCCGAGCGTCGTATTTGCCAACACGGGGAAGAAGGCGACGATCCAGGCGCAGGCAACCACCGCTGCCTCCTGTGGCAGATAGATCAGCATCAGCGGCGCAACCGCGATGACCGGGGTCACCTGCAGCACGATGGCGTAGGGCAAAAGGGAATATTCGAGCCATCTGGACTGGTTGAACAGCAGCGCCAGCGCGACGCCGCCGATAGCTGCGGCGATAAAACCTTCCAGCGCCGTGAGCAATGTCACGCCGAGCGACGCCGACAGGATTGGCCAGTCGGTCATCAACGTCTGCCAAACGAGCAGCGGTCCCGGAAGGATGTAGGGCGGGATGTCGCCAAGGCGAACGACGAGATCCCATGCGATAAGGCCGGCCACACATACGGCGACAGGCCAGACGACGCGCGGCCAGCCGCCGTCGCCGGACACGCGCTCCACCACCGGCAGCGGCTCCAGCCCCTTCATGCCGGGACCTCAGCTTCGGTTGCCTGCATCAAGGCCTGCGAGACATCGCGGCAATGGCGGGCGTAAGCCATCGATGTGCGGAACGCTTCGTCGCGCGGCTCGGGCGCATCGATCCGACATTCGCCATGAACACGACCGGGGCGCGAGGTCATGACGACCACACGCTGCGACAGATAAACGGACTCGTAGACCGAGTGAGTGACAAAGACGATGGTCTTGCCGAGCTTACGCCACAGCGCGAGCAGGTCATTATTGAGCCTGAGGCGCGTGATTTCGTCGAGGGCGGCAAAGGGTTCGTCCAGCAGCAGCACGTCCGGCGACGTCACCAGTGCGCGCGCCAGCGACACCCGCATCTTCATGCCGCCGGAGAGTTCGCGGGGATAGGCATCGGCGAAATCCGCGAGCCCGACTTGCGCCAGCGCTTCGGCAACACGCCGCGTCGACTCCGCATCCGCTAGACGTGCAAGTTTGAGCGGCAGCCGCACATTTTCTCCCACCGTCGTCCAGGGCATCAACGTCGGCTCCTGGAACACGAAGCCGATGCCTTGACGCGAGGCGCGGGCCGGCACCTTGATGGCTCCGGCCGTCGGCGCGGCCAATCCTGCAATCAGCCGCAACGCCGTGGACTTGCCGCAGCCCGAGGCACCGAGTAGCGAGACAAACTCACCTTGACGAATATCGAGATCGATTGGTCCGAGCGCGCGTGTCCCACTCTCATAAATCTTCGTAACGCCACGTAGACGTATCGCAAACTCATCATGTGACGGCACGAGCAAAGCCATCGTCTACTTCTTCGGCCGCAGGTCCAGCCCGACGCCCTTGTTGACGAATTGCAGCGTATAGGCACGGCGATAGTCGATATCGCGTTTCACCACACCGGCACGGGACATCTTGTCGAAGAAGCTCGCGGCGCGTTCGTCGGTCATGGCGCCGATGCCGTTTTTCAGTGTATCGCCGGAATCGACGATACCCCGATCTCGCATCGTAGCTATGGAATAGGCCAGCAGATCGTCCGTCATCTCCGGATTGATTTTCTTGATTATCTCGTTGGCGGCTTTGTTGTCGCCATAGAGATAGTTGTACCAGCCAATGATCGACGCATCGACGAAACGCTGGACCAAATCCGGCGACTTCTCCACCGTCTCGCGGCGAGCCTCGATCAGAGTCGAATAGCCGTTAAGGCCATAGTCCGCGAGCAGCATCACATTGGGCTTGAAGCCGGCCTGCTTCTCAATCAGGAACGGTTCCGACGTGACATACCCCTGCATGGCGCTGTTCTTGTCCACGATGAAGGGCTGGGCATTGTAATTGTAAGGTTTCACCTTTGACTCGCTGAAGCCGTATTCCAGCTTCATCCACTGGAAGTAACCGACGATTCCTTCCCGCGAAATGAACAGCGTTTTCGATTTGAGATCTTCCAGCCGGGTCACCTTCGGATCGGGATGCGACACGAAGACCTGAGGGTCTTTCTGGAAAATCGCCGCGATGGCGACGACCGGTACATTGTTGGCCACCGCGTCGAAGGACTGCAGGGTATTGGCGCTCATGAAGAAGTCGAGCTTGCCGGCGATCAGGAGGATACGGTTGTTCACATTGGGCCCGCCCGGCACGATGGTAACGTCGAGGCCGTAGCTTTTGTATGTGCCATCGACCACTGCCTGGAAGAAGCCGCCATGCTCCGCCTCGGCGACCCAGTTGGTGCCGAACGACACCTTGTCGAGCTTGCCTTGGGCCAGCACAGGTGACAGCGACGCCAGCATCGCCGCTCCCATGGTTAACGCACGCGCAAGGGAAAACCGACCCATATTGGACTCCAGTGACATTCCTGGCTCATGATAGAAAGCAATCGCGGGACTGACTACCCCGCCCCCTCATGCAACGATCTGCATTCTTAGAAGCACTCGCCGATGACACCGCACATGCCGCCCCGAGACTGGACTGCCATCCATTGGCCCGACATCGCCAAGGGCGACCCGTCATCGTGGATCGCGGTGCTCCCGCTGGCAGCCACCGAACAGCACGGGCCGCATCTGCCGCTCGCGACGGATGTGATGATCGCCGAGGCCTATCTCGCCGAGGTGCAGCGTTTGTTGCCGGTGGACATTCCGGTGACCTTCCTGCCGGTGCAGCCGATCGGCATTTCCACCGAGCACCTCGCCTTCCCCGGCACGCTGACGCTGCCGACCGAGATCGCCCTGCAGACCTGGACGGCGATCGGCGAAAGCATCGCACGGGCCGGCGTGCAGAAGCTCGTGATGGTGACCAGCCACGGCGGCAACAGCGCGGCGATGACTCTGGCCGCGCAAGATTTACGCGCCGAATACGGCATGCTGGTTGCGACCACAAGCTGGTCGCGCTTCGGCGTACCGGATGGTTTGTTCACGGATGAGGAAATCCGCCACGGCATCCATGGCGGCGCCGTCGAGACCTCGATCATGCTGGCGCGCTATCCGGAGCATGTCCGCAAGGACAAGATCGCCAATTTCACGCCATCGACCATCGCGATGGAGCAACGATATCGCTGGCTCTCCGCGAGCCGTCCCGCGCCATTCGCATGGCAGGCGGAAGACCTCCACGCATCCGGCGCAATCGGCGATGCCGCGCAGGCGACCGCCGAGAAGGGCGAGCAATTGCTTACCCACGGCGCGAAAGCGTTCTGCGAGTTGCTAAATGACATGCACCGGTTCGATGTGACTGTGTTCGATTGCGAGCCGGATGCAGGGGCATAAGCTTCTCCGCCGTCACGACCAGGACAGCGACGCGCGAACACCTCTACCCTCCAGTGAAGCTTCGCGTCGCGCAGGGGGAGAGGTAAGAAGAGCCCGCAGATCGCGAAATTTGTGTTTCACCGACGACACAGTCCCGAAACCAAATAGTTCGAACGGGTCTCGAACCCGATCCTTTCAGGCTCCGACTGATGGGCATGCAGGCCAATACGGACTGCACCTCAACAGGATGGAGTTTCTCATGTCGATCAAGTCCAGGATTGCTGCCATTGCTCTCGTTGCCATGACCGCCGCCGGCGCCATGGCGTCCTCGACCCAGCAGGCTCAGGCCAAAGGCCCGGGTATCGGCTTCGGTATCGCCGCCGGTCTCGCGGGCGCCGCCATCGTCGGATCGGCTGTCGCCGCCAGCAATGGCTACTACGGTTATGACTACGGCTACCGCTGTGGTTGGGTCCGCCAGTATGACGTCTACGGCAATTACATGGGCCGTGTCCGCACTTGTAACTACTGATCGAGCTTGATCGGCTGATGTGGAGTTGCGTCCGGCACGGGCGCCTCATCCACCCCGTGTCGGACCACTCGACCCGCCCGGTTACCCCCGGGCGGGTCTTCTCTTTGTGTAATGGAGACGTCATAAAGCGATGTCAGATAGCGGGTGTGCCGGGATGGAGATCCGCCTCCCGTTTTAAACATGACATGACGACTGTGGCCGCCTCACCCGGACGAATCGGCTGCTTTCGTGGAATATCGAGTGGCCGTTATCGGCGACAGTTAAGGGTGGCGCTGCGTGACGAGCCTCTGTTTCTTGCGAGATTCCGCTGCAAGGCGCGTACCGATCGGTGCTGCGATTGGCGTGCTCACTTTTGGCGGTATCGCTGTAGCCGCCGACCTGCCCGTGAAGACCCGGCCGCAGCCTGCATACAACTGGAGCGGCTTCTATATCGGCACCCATATGGGCTATGGCGGCGCAGAGCTCGGCGCGAATACTAATCCACAGGCGTTGCAGGGCGTCTTTTTCCCATCTACATCGACCGGCCTGATCGGCGGCTTTCAGGGCGGCTATAACAGGCAATTCGACAACAATATCGTGCTCGGCGCCGAAATCGATGCGAGCTTCATCAGCCCCGCGGATACCGCGCGCCTCGGCACTGATCCGTACCATACCACCTTCGACTATTTCGCCACCGCGCGCGGGCGCGTCGGCTACGCTGTCGGAACGTGGCTGCCTTATGCGACAGCCGGTTTTGCCTGGGGCAAGACCAAGATCAATCTTCTCGATGCCGACGGCAATATCTTCGCAACCGAGCAGAAGGACCATATCGGCTGGACCGTCGGCGCCGGCGTCGAGGCCGCGGTCGGCGGCAATTGGACCGCCAAGCTCGAATACAACTACATCGACCTTGCGCGGCAAACCTATGGGCTCGCCAGCTTTGGCCTGCCTGCGGTCGATGTCGAACCGAAGATCCATGCGGTGAAGCTCGGCCTGAACTACCGCTTCAACGACATGCCGTCCTGGTTGCCGACGACGCCGATCAAGGGCCGATCCACGCTGCCCGAGCCGACCGACTGGAACATCCATTACCAGACGACCTTCATCGGCTCTGGCTATCCCAGCTTCCGTTCGCCCTACGAGGGCACCAACAGCCTGTCCGGCAGCCGCCAGTTCAAAGAGACTTTCACCACCACCGCCTTCCTCGGCTGGCGCCTGTGGGACGGCGGCGAGTTCTATTTCAATCCCGAGATCGCGCAGGGTTTCGGCTTCAACGGAACCCTCGGCGTTGCCGGCTTCCCCAATGGCGAAGCGCAGAAGGCTGGCGGCGCCTATCCGAAAATCCGCCCGCAGCGCTACATGTTCCGCCAGACCTTCGGCCTTGGCGGCGAGCAGGAAGATGTAGCTGACGGCCCCAACCAACTCGCCGGCAAGCGCGACATCGACCGCATCACGCTGACCATTGGCCGATTCGCGATTGGTGATTTCTTCGACGGCAACGCCTATGCGAAGGACCCCCGCGCCGATTTCATGAACTGGGCCATGTGGGCCTCCGCCGCCTATGACTTCCCGGCGGACCTGCCCGGTTACACCCGCGGCGGCGTGATCGAGCTGAATCGCAGGGACTGGGCGGTACGCGCCGGCCTGTTCCAGGTGCCGTCGCAACCGAACAGCGACACCCTCAACTTCAAGTCCGGCGGCGCCGTGGTGGAATTCGAGGAGCGGCATCAGATTTTCGATCGCCCCGGCAAGGTGCGCGTCGGCGCCTTCCTTAATCGCGGCAGCACCGGCAGCTATCGCGGCGCGCTCGCGATCGCGGCCACCGACCCGCTGCTCGACATCAACGACGTGATGGCCTCCATCCGCAAACCGCGCGACAAATACGGCTTCTATCTCAATGGCGAGCAGGAAATTGCCGACGAGATCGGCCTGTTCGGCCGCGCCAGTTGGAATGACGGCCAGAACGAAATCCTGTCATTTACGGACATCGACCGCAGCATCTCCGGCGGTCTGTCGATCAAGGGAGGACGCTGGGGCCGCGCCGCGGACACCATCGGCATCGGCGGCGCCATCAACGGCCTGTCCGCCGCGCATCGGGATTTTCTGGCGGCCGGCGGCAACGGATTGCTGATCGGCGACGGACGGCTGAATTACAGCAACGAGCGCATCTTCGAAACGTTTTACGCCTATGCGATCGACAAGAACCTGACCTTCACGGCGGACTATCAGTTGATCGTCAACCCCGCCTACAACGCGGATCGCGGCCCGGTGTCGATCTTCTCCGGGCGTTTGCACGGGGATTTCTGACGCGCCCCCCTCATCCTGAGGAGCATGCCGACGGCATGCGTCTCGAAGGATGGCCACAAGCTTTGAGCCAGGCCATCTCATGGTTCGAGACAGCGCTTCGCGCCTCCTCACCATGAGGCGGGGGGATTACCCCGCCCCTCATACATCCAATGGCTGGAATGAAGCCGCCTGCGCCATCGCCCAGGCATCGCGGAAGCGTCGATCATCGGTGCCGTGAATCAGCTCGTTCGGTCTCAGCTCCGGATAAAGCTGCGTGAACGACATCACATCATTGTCCGATGAACGATGCGAGAAATGCATCGCCCGGATCTGCTGCGGATGTTCGAGACCTGCCGCCGCGATCAGCTCGGCCAGTGCATGCAGCGTCGCCTCATGAAAATTCAGCACACGATCCGTCTTCTGCGGGATCGCGAGCGCGCGCGCACGCGTGGGGTCCTGCGTGGCGACGCCGGTCGGGCAGCGATCGGTGTGGCAGCTCAGCGACTGAATGCAGCCGAGCGCGAACATGAAGCCTCGTGCCGAATTGCACCAGTCGGCGCCGAGCGCCATCGCGCGGGCGATGTCGAAAGCAGTCGCGATCTTGCCGGATGCGCCGATCTTGATGCGATCGCGCGCACCGATGCCGATCAGCGCATTGTGCACGAAGTTCACGCCCTCGCGCATCGGCATGCCGAGATGATCCATGAATTCCAGCGGCGCCGCACCGGTGCCGCCTTCCTTGCCGTCGACGACGATGAAGTCCGGATAGATGCCGGTCTGCAGCATCGCCTTGCAGATGGCGAGGAATTCCCAGGGATGGCCGATGCACAGTTTGAAGCCGGCAGGCTTGCCGCCGGACAGACGACGCATCGTGTCGATGAACTGCATCATCTCGACCGGCGTCGAGAACGCCTTGTGATAGGGCGGCGAGATGCAGTCCTCTCCCATCGCCACGCCGCGGATGCGCGAGATTTCCTCCGACACTTTCGCCGCCGGCAACACCCCGCCATGGCCGGGCTTGGCGCCCTGACTGACCTTGAGCTCGACCATCTTGATCTGGTCGAGTGCGGCTCGCGCGGCAAATTTGTCCGGATCGAAGTTTCCGTCCCCGGTGCGACAACCGAAATAGCCGGAGCCGATTTCCCAGATCAGGTCGCCGCCTTCCTGTTCGTGATAGGGGCTGACGCCGCCCTCACCGGTATCGTGGGCGAAGTTGCCTTTCTTCGCCCCGGCATTCAGCGCACGTATGGCGTTCGGGCTGAGCGCACCGAAACTCATGGCGGAAATGTTAAGCACCGAAGCCGAATAGGGTCGCAGGCAATCCGGCCCGCCGATGGTGATGCGAAACTGCTCGGCGGCATGCGGCTTCGGGGCGACCGAGTGGTTCATCCACTCATAACCCTCTTCATAGACGTTTTTCTGTGTACCGAACGGACGCTTGTCGAGCACCATCTTGGCGCGCTGATAGACGACCGCCCGCGTATCGCGGCTGAACGGCATGCCGTCTTTCTCGCTCTCGAAGAAATACTGCCGCATCTCGGGGCGGATTTCCTCGAGCAGGAAGCGGATATGCGCCGAGATCGGATAGTTGCGCAGGACCGCGTGGTCTTTCTGCAGCAGATCGTGAAATCCGAGCGCGGCGAGACAGCCGAACACGGTGGCGGGAATGACAATGAGATGGATCAGCCGGTGATCCCAGATGCCCATGCCGACCAGGAAAAGCGTGGCCACGCTGCAGATCGTCAAGACGATAAAGCGCGGCGTGAACGGTAGCATCACGGTTTGCATGGACCTGCTCGCAAGTGGTGGGCCTTCAGCCTTACGAAGTTCGGATGACGGACAAATCACAGACTGGGCGCCAGCCTAGCGCATCAAGCTCATCCAAGTCTTGTGATGCCATGAAACGACAAAACCCACGCCGGAGCGCGGGTTTTGCAATGCGGTAGGTATCCGCTCCGCCCTCATGGTGAGGAGCGCGCCCTTGCGCGCGTCTCGAACCGTGAATGGCCCGGCTTGGAGCTTGCGGCCATCCTTCGAGACGCCACTGGGCGGCTCCTCAGGATGAGGGGACTGAGCGCGCGTCAGCGCTCCACGAAAGCCTTCTCGATCACGAAATGGCCGGGCTTGTTGCCGCTGCCTTCGGTAAAATTGCGCTTCTCGAACATGGCCTTCAGGTCTTCGAGCATTGCCGGGCTGCCGCACAGCATGACGCGGTCGGTCGCGATGTCGAGCGGACCCTGGCCCATGTCCTTGAAGATCTGGCCGGACTCGATCAGGTCGGTGATGCGGCCGCGATTGCGGAACGGCTCGCGGGTGACCGTCGGGTAGTAGGTGAACTTGTCCTTCATCAAGTCGCCGAACAGTTCGTCCTTCTGCAGCCGTTCGACCAGGCGCTCGCCATAGGCCAGCTCGGAGACCTGACGGCAGCCATGCACCAGCACGACCTGCTCGTACTGCTCATAGACTTCGGGATCCTTGATCAGGCTGGCAAAGGGCGCGAGGCCGGTGCCCGTGGACAGCATCAGCAGGCGCTTGCCCGGCAGCAGACTGTCGGTGACCAGCGTGCCCACCGCCTTGCGCGCGACCAGGATGGTGTCGCCTTCCTTGATCTTCTGCAGGCGCGAGGTCAGCGGGCCATCCGGTACCTTGATGCTGAAGAATTCGAGTTCTTCCTCGTGATTGGCGCTGGCCATCGAATAGGCCCGCAGCAGCGGCTTGCCATCGACTTCGAGGCCGATCATGGCGAACTGGCCGTTCTGGAAACGGAACGAGGTGTCGCGGGTGGCGCGGAAGGAGAACAGCGTGTCGGTCCAGTGCTGGACGGAGGTTACGGTTTCGCGGTGAAAGGCGCTCATGGGATATGATTTTCCGGTGCGGACTTAGCTTAGAACGATTACATTCCGAGCCGCGTCAGATGCTGAGAAGCCCTTGCGGCACTTGGCTAATTCGGTTTCTCGCAGATGCGAGTGACATGTATTCAAAGACACCTGGAAGTGCAATTGCGGATTGAGTGAGGCGGGTCACAAATTTGCAAACCAGGTTACCGGCCGGCAAGAGCCAAATTTGATCCGGGACATTTAATTTCTCCAGGCTTCCGTTTCCGGATCGATCCTTATCAGCAGCCCCCTGCTGGATTGGTTGCACCGGTTCCGGTAATTTCCGCTCCTTCGGGAGTCGCGCCGAGCCGCTCCCGCGTTCAATCCTCGGCGCAAGGCCTTGATGACCCAGTTTCGCGCCATTCGCGCCGGCAAGCCGGCCCATTACCCCGACCAGACGATCTATGCGGAATATGCCGCGGACGCGCTGGGGCTGACCTTTGCCGAACGCGATGGCGGCAACGGACTGATCTTCGAAGTGTCCGGCGCCGGCCAACGCGCCGTCTTCGGCGCCGGGCGCGGTTCGTTCTTCCCGCAGAATACGGCGACCGCAGCGACGCTGGCCAATGACAAGCACATGGCCAATGTGCTGATGGCCCGCGCCGGCCTCGCGACGCTGGGCGGCGATTATTTCTTCCTGCACGACCGGCACCGGAAACATCGCCCACCAGGTCATGAACGCCTCGATGCCTATGGCTATTTCAACGATCTCGGCAATCGCGCCTTCATCAAACCGCTCAATGGCTCTCGCGGCGACTTTGCTCAGATCGTCGATGGCCTCGATGCGCTGACGACGTATCTGGACAGCGTCGAACGACACTATGACGCGGTGCTCATTCAGCCGGTCTGCACCGGGCGTGAATTCCGCGCGCTCCTGCTGGACGATGAGATCGTCTATTCGGTGGTGAAAGCCGAGCCCTCGGTGATCGGTGACGGCGAGACGTCTCTTCGCGATCTCGTCGCCGCCGAGCAGCCGATGCTGGAATGGCAGGGCATCTCCGCAGCGCCGCTCGACCCGCGCCCGGGCAAACCCGATTTCGTGCCTGCAAAAGGCGAATATGTCTGGCTGGACGGCCGACACAATCTCAGCGCCGGCGGCGGCATGGCATTCGACGAACCCGACAATGCGGAAGCTGCATTCGCCGCTGCACGAACGGCGTTGAAGGCGCTTGGGCTCCGTGCCGGCGCTGTCGATTTCTTCACGAACATTGAAGGCGATTCCGAGCCGTTGCGCGTCATCGAGGTCAACGCCAATCCCTCGATCCGCTTCCTCGAAGACGCCGGCCGCGCGGACCTGATCCTGCGCATCTGGCGCCACACCTTCGCATCGCTGGGCCTGACCGATGTTTAACCTGCCCAAATACGGCACCGGTGGTATCGGCCTCGCACGCCTTGCGCTGCTGCTCGATGCGCTATCCATCGATCGTGCGCGTCTGCAACGGCATTCGCTCGTCATCACCGGCTCCAACGGCAAGGGCTCGACTGCCGCCTTCTGCGCCTCCATCGGCCGCGCCTTCGGCCTGCGCACCGGGCTGTTCACGTCACCGCATCTCTATCGCTTCAACGAGCGCTTCCGGATCGACGGCGAGCCTGTGGACGACGAATTGCTCGACGCACTCGTGCTGCGCGTCGCCACGGCGATCGCCGATCTCGAACATCACGGCGTCCACGAGACCTTCGGTGCTTTCGAGGCGCAGTTCGCGCTGGCCTGCCTGTATTTCCAGGAAACCGGCTGCGACCTCGCCGTGTTCGAAGCCGGCATTGGCGGACGCTACGACCCCGTGCGGCTGATCGGCGCCGCGCTCACTTGCGTCACCTCCGTCGATCTCGAACACACCGCGCTGCTCGGCAATTCGCTGGCGTTGATCGCCTCCGACAAGAGCGACGCCTGCGCCAGCCATGGCACCGTGATCTATGGCGAGAACTGCCTGCCGCTCCGCTTGCATCTGGCGGAGTATAATCGGAGCCGCCATGTCAGCGGCCTGCATGTGGGCGAAGACATCGTCATCAATAACGTGGTGACCTCGGCCAAGGCGCAAAATTTCAACTGCCGCGTTGGCGCAACCATTTTGCGCGGCCTCGAGATAGGCCTACACGGCGAATTCCAGCTCAACAATGCCTCCATTGCCGCGGCGCTGTTCCTGCTGTGGATGCAGCGCATGCATCCGGATGCCGACGCCACGCAGATCGATCATGCGATCCGCACCGGCCTGCGCGAGACCGCATGGCCAGGTCGCCTTGAAGTGATCCAGCGCGAACCGCTCACGGTGATCGATGTCGGCCACACACCGGACGGCGTGATGCAGGCGCTGCGCGGGCTGCACGCCGTGCATGGCAAGGACGACTGGCTGCTGGTGCTTGGCGTGTCCGCCGACAAGAATGTGGACGAGATCGCGCGGCATCTGGCACCGCATTTCGGCGCCATCGTCTGTACCCGTGCCTATCACAAGGGCGCCGATGCGCGTGTGGTCGGTGCCGCCGCGCGCAAGGCGCACGGGACGGCGCGCATCCATGTAGCCAATGCGATGGAGGATGCGGTGAGGCTCAGCCAGCAACTGGCGCGCACCGTGCCACGGAAAATCTATGTCGCCGGCGGGCTTTTCGTGGCGATCGAATATGCGACCGTGCTGCGCGGGGGCAAGGCCGACGAGCTGCAGTTTTTCTGAAACACCTAGTTCGTCCCGCCGGCACTGTCATCCAGCGCCTTGAAACTCTCCTCCAGTTGCGGCGAGATCGAGATGCCCATGCGCTCGCCGGTCGGCAGGCGGGCGACGAACCATTTGTTGTAGAGCGGGATCAGATCGCGATTCGAGCCGAGGCGGCGAAACGCGCGCTCGACCACGGCCGCGAGTTGCGGATCGCCCTTGCGGAACATGATGCCATAGGGATCGTAGGACAGATAATCGCCGACCACGCGAAAGCGATCCTGCGACTTGTGGCGTGCGATCAGGCCGGACAGCAGCACGTCATCAGTGGCAAAGGCATCGGCCTTGCCGCCGGCGAGGATCTGATAGCTCGCCTCGTGATCCGGCGAGACTACAAAATTCAGGCCGAGGCCGAATTTCGCATCAACCGCATGCATCGCCTGTTCATTGGTGGTGCCTTTGGTAACGACGACCGTCTTGCCCTTGAAATCCGCGGGCGCCGTGCCTGTGGTGGTCTTGGGCACCATCAGCTTGGTGCCGGCGACAAAGATCATCGGCGAGAACGCGACCCGCTTGCGGCGTTCGAGATTGGCCGTGGTCGATCCACATTCGAGATCGACCTTGCCGTCGACGACGGCCTGGATGCGGTCGTCGGCGGTCACTTTCACGTAGTCGATGCGCAGCGCGGGATCATCGACCTCGACGGCGATATCCTCGACGACCGCCTTGCACAGTTCGAGACTGTAGCCGATCGGCCGGCCGGTCTGATCGAGGAATGAGAATGGCGGCGAACTCTCGCGATAGCCGATCTTCACCACTTTGGCCTGCTTGATGCCGGCAAGCGCGGGGCTTAGCCCCTCGTTTGCCGTCTGGGCGACGGCGGTGTGGGTGAGGAGCCAGACGACTCCCCATCCAATGCCGGTCAGGAGGAATGTGACGCGCAGCATGGCGCGCCTCATCCATGTCCGAGAGCGGGGATATTCCCCGGCACCAGTTCCTCGTCAGGCCCCGTAGCATCCATCTGCGCGAGTTCGCCCTCCCACTTTGCGACCACCGCCGTGGCCAGCGAATTGCCGATCACATTGGTCGCGCTGCGGCCCATGTCGAGGAAGGTGTCGATACCCATGATCATCAGCAGTCCGGCTTCGGGAATGTTAAACTGGCTGAGCGTCGAGGCGATCACCACCAGCGAAGCGCGCGGCACACCGGCGACGCCCTTCGAGGTGATCATCAGCGTTGCCAGCATCGCCAACTGAGTGCCGAGCGACATTTCAATGTGGTAGCTTTGCGCGATGAAGATGGCCGCGAAGGTGCAATACATCATCGTGCCATCGAGATTGAAAGAATAGCCGAGCGGCAGCACGAAGCTCGATGTACGCGAGGACGCTCCGAAGCGATTGAGCCCTTCCAGCGTTTTCGGATAGGCCGCCTCCGACGAGGCGGTGGAAAAGGCGATCATCAGCGGCTCGCGGATCAGTCGCAGCAGGTGGCTGTAACGCGGCCCGATGACGATGAAGCCGACCGCGACGAGAATGCCCCACAGGATCGCCAGCGACAGATAGAACCCGCCCATGAAGACGATCAGCTTCCAGAGCACGCCGAGGCCGTTCTTCGCCACCGTGGCCATGATCGCCGCCCACACCGCGAGTGGTGCAAACAGCATCACATAGCCGGTCACTTTCAGCATGATGTGGCCGAGATCATCGATCAGCGCCAGCATCGGCTTGGAGCGCTCGGGCATCGCGCCCATCGCCACCGCAAAGAAGATTGCGAAGATCACGATCTGCAGGATCTCGTTCTGTGCCATCGCATCCGCGATCGAGGTCGGGATCAGATGGGTCAGGAATTTCTCGATCGAGAAGGCCGAGGTCTGCAGGCCCGTCGATTGTCCGGCCGCCGGGAGCGTGCCGGGGAAGTTCGCGCCAGGCTGCAGCAGGTTGACCATGATCAGGCCGAGCAGCAGCGAGACGAAAGACGCGGTAACGAACCAGCCCATGGTCTTGGCGAAGATGCGACCGAGTTTGGAGCCGGAGCCCATATGGGCGATTCCGCCGACCAGCGTGGCGAAGACGAGCGGCGCGATGATCATCTTGATCAGGCGCAGGAACAGCATGGCGATCAGGTTGACGTCGGCAGCGATCTCGCCGCGACTGTCGGGCAGGTAATTGAAAACCAGTGACCCCATCACGATGCCCAAGGCCATCGCGATCAGAATGTATTGCGTAAACCTGTTCGACATTCCGAACCCCCCGTTACACACATCCCGGCTGCGACAGTCTGTCATATTGATCGCGATGCGCAACAGCTTGTTGCCGCGGAACCGATTTGGCATCAGCGAAAGGTATTGGCCATTGTGCGATGCCGCGTCACCGCTTAGCGTCGAACTACAAAATCTGTGCAGGTTGATTGCGCGTTGCGCAACAACTGCAACAAACAAAGATAATCGCGGGAGAGACGATCATGACCGACAGCACGAACAAGCAGGTTCTTCTGGTGGAGAAGCCCACCGGCAAGCTCGGCCTTGAGCATTTCAAGCTCACCGATGGCCGCATGCCTGAACCGAAAGACGGTGAGGCGTTGCTGCGCGTGCGCTATATCTCGCTCGATGCCGCCAATCGCGCCTGGATGCATGGTGCGACCTATCGTGCGGCGGTGGAGACCAATACGGTGATGGCCGGCGGCGGCATCGCTGAAGTGGTGTCGTCGAAATCCGACGCGCTAAAGCCCGGCGACATCGTGTTCGGCGACACCGGCTGGCAGAATTATGCCGCCGTACCAGCGAAACATCTGACCAAGCTGCCGCGCATGGAGCCGCTCACGCATCTGCTGTCGATCTACGGCATCGCCGGCCTCACTGCCTATTTCGGTCTGCTGCATGTGGGCAAGCCGAAGGCAGGCGAAACAGTCGTCGTTTCCGCGGCGGCGGGCTCGGTCGGCTCCATCGTCGGCCAGATCGCGAAGCTCAAAGGCTGCCGCGTGATCGGCATCGCCGGCGGCGCGGACAAATGCCGGTGGCTGACATCTGAACTCGGCTTCGATGCCGCCGTCGACTACAAGGACGGCGCGGTGTTCAAGGCGCTGAAGGCGGTGGCCCCTGACGGCATCGACGTCTATTTCGACAATGTCGGCGGCGACATTCTCGAGGCCTGCCTGCCGCAGATGAATCTCAACGGCCGCATCGCCTGCTGCGGCGCCATCTCGCAATATGACGGTGCGCCGTCCGCCACTGGCCCGCGCGGCGTGCCGGGCCTGATCGTGGTGAAACGTCTCACCATGCAGGGCTTCATCGTGATGGACTACATGAAGCAGCGCGACCAGGCGCTGGCCGATCTGCAGGATTGGGTATCGTCCGGCAAGATCAAGGTGCTGGAGGACGTGATCGGCGGGCTGGAAAACACGCCGCAGGCGCTGATCGGACTCTTGGCGGGAGAGAATAGAGGCAAGCGGATGGTGAGGGTGTAACTACACTCGTCATTCCGGGGCGGATCGACGCCGAAGGCGGCAGGACCGGCCCCGGAATAACGTACTGGTTCAATAATCCTTCAGCAGCCGCTCGATATAATCCAGCTCGAGCTGCGGGCGCGTGGTATCGCCGAGGCGGCGACGCAGTTCTTCGAGAATCCGGCGCACGCGCTGCACGTCGATCTCGCCGGGAATTTTCACTGACAGATCGTCACCGAGATCGCGGCCACGCAGCGGGCGGCCAAGCGGATCGCTGTTGCGCGCCGCGCCCTGCTGGCGGCCGGGATTGTTGCCCGGGCCGTCCTGCCCACCTTCGCCCTCGCCCTGCTGCATCTGCTGGGCGAGACTCTGCGCGCCCTTGCGGAGCGCTTCGAGCGCGCGACCCTGCGAGCCGACGGCGCCATCAGCATCGCCTTCGCCGAGCTGGCCCCCGGCATCGCCCATGGCTCCATCGGCATCACCGAGCCCGTCACCGTCGTCGCCATCCTGATCGCCGGACTGGCCCTGCTGTCCCTGACCTTGCTGGCCCTGTTGCCCCTGCTGGCCCTTCTGTCCCTTTTGCCCTTGGCCCATGCCCTGGCGTGCGAGCTGCTCCTGCAGCTTCTTGAGTCGATCGCGCAGGCTCTGCTGATCCTGCTGCAGATCGCCCATGCTCTTGTCGCCGCGCTGCCCGCGGCGGCGCTCGCCGCGCTGGTCCTGGCCTTCCTTGAAGGTCTTGTCGCGAAGCTGCTGCTGCTTGCGGATCATGTCGTTGAGTTCGTTCATCGACTGCTGCATCTCGTCGTCGCCGCCCTGGCCGGGCTGCGCCATCTGCAGGTTTTCCAGCATCTGCTGCATCTGTTCGAGCAACTGCCGGGCAGCATCCTTGTCGCCGGAGCGCGACAGCCGCTCCATGCGCTCGATCATGTTGTTCAGATCCTGCTGCCGCATCACCCGCGTGTTCTTGTCGAGCGGGCGCGCGAGCTGCTGCGGATTCTGCTTCATCTGCTCGGCGAGCTGCTTGAGGAACTTGTCCAGCGCCGCCCTCAGATTCTCGGTGAGCTTCTTGATCTCCTCGTCGCTGGCGCCGCGCTCAAGCGCCTGCTTGAGGGCGTCCTGCGCCGCACGCAGCGCCTTGTCGACATCGGTAATGTCGCCGTCCTCGATGGTGACGGCGAGCGACCACAGGCTGGCGACAAGCTCCTTCAGAGCGGCATCGGTGCGGGCGCGCTGGGCCTGGACGAGAACGCTGCGCAGGCCGAGATAGTGACCGGCCTCCGGCGTGAAGGCTTCCGGCGCGATCAGCAGCGCTTCCAGCGCGAAGACGATCTGATCCTTGTAATTGGCATCGAGCGCAAGATTGCGCCGCTGCTCGATCAGCGCGCGCGGCACCGGCTTGGTGAACAGACGCTCCGGCAGGCGCGTTGCGACAGCCTCGCTCCGGCCTTCATTGCCGGACTCGTCCTTGGCCGTAAGCGTCAGCATCACCTCGGCGCCGGCATAGGGATCTTCGGACAGATCCTTCACCGTCTGGCCGATGCCGTTGCGGGTGCGCGCATTGGGCAGCACCAGCGAGAAGGACGGCGGATCGAACAGCGGACGCGGCTTGGCGCCCTTGCCGTCGCCCGGCTTCGCAGCGAATTGCGCGTGGGCTTCGGTGACGCCGTAATCGTCCTCGAGCTTGTAGGCGAGCAGCAGCGAGCCGCGCGCCTGACGCTCGGGGTCCTTTGCAAGGGAGATGGTCGGCGGACGGTCGGCGGTAGCGGTGAATTTCCACACCGGCTGCCCCGCAGGCGCGCGGACCTGCGCGGTGCCGTCGCCAGTAATGGTGTAGTGCTTCTCGCTGGTGCCGGCCGGCGCATCGGCGGCGGGCGCGGCTTCTGCAACTCCCCCGGTGAGCACGACATCCGGTGCGCCGCCGCTGGAACGCACGATCAGCGTCGAGCCCGATGGCACCGCCATCGCCGCCGCATCCGTATGCGCCGCGTCCTTGTTCGCGGCCGAAAGGATGATCGGCGGCTTCGCCGTATAAGGCGGCGGATTGACCCAGGCATCGACGCGGACATTGGATGGCGCGATGACGCCGTTCCAGTCGAACGCGGCCATGATGCGCGCGCCGCGTTCCCCCGACGCGGCGAACCAGGTAGCTACCAGCAACACGAGCACCAGCGCCCGCAGCGCCCACGGATCATGCAGCGGCAATCGCGGCGACGGCATCCCGGCACGGATGCGCTTCAGCGAGGCCAGCGTGCGTTCGCGCTGCACCTGCCAGAGCGCGCGCGCGAGCGGATCCTGCGAGGCCAGCGTGTCGGTGAGCGCGGTGGCCGGGCGATGGCGGATGCCCGAGCCGCGGTCGAGCCTGGCGAGGCCTTCCTCGCGGGTCGGCCACCGGAAACGGATGAGCGGATACGAGGCGGCGATCAACGCGACGACGAACAGCACAAGCACAACAGTGCGCGAAATCGGCGACAGCGCCAGCCAGAGGCCAGCCCAGGAAACCACGAGAAACAGGCCGACAACGGAGAGCAAGCGCGCCAGCGACGGCCATGCCCGCTCCCAGCCGATCGACCACCGCGCCCGCTGCAACGCCTGGGCAAGCTGAAGCTGCGCCATGCTCTGCGCGTCGAGTGGGGTCTCTGGGCGGACGGGTGGCGTGGCGCTCAACGACGATCTCCGCGGTTACCGAAGCTCACCCTAGCACGACGGCGGTAATGAGGCATGTGCGACAGGGCAGGAAATCACATGCAAGGGTGGGGCCGGCGAAGCGGGGAACCATGGGCGGGTCACGATGGCGTGAGACGCACCGCGTCGGGTGGTTTCCCTCCCCCAAGCAGCGCAGCTGCGCAGCGGGGAGGGAAAAGCGGAGCGCCTCCGCTAGACGCTCACAGCCAGGGCGCGGGCTTGTCCATCGCGATCAGGTCCTCGACCTCAATCCGCGGCCGCACCACCGCATATCGATCGTCCTTCACCAGCACTTCCGGCACCAGCGCGCGGGTGTTGTAGGTGCAGGCCTGCACGGCACCATAAGCGCCGGCGGTCATGATGGCGATGAGATCGCCGGATTTCAGCTCCGGCAGCTTGCGATCCAGCGCGAGATAATCGCCGGTTTCGCAGACCGGACCGACCACATCAACGGCCGTCAGCTTCGCACCGGGCACCGCTTCCGCCACCGGCAAAATCTCGTGATAGGCCTCGTATAGCGTCGGCCGGATCAGATCGTTCATCGCGGCATCGATGATCACAAACGTCTTGCCGTCGCCATGCTTCACATGAATGACGCGCGCGACCAGAATGCCGGCATTGCCAACGATCATGCGACCCGGCTCAAACATCAGCGTGCAGCCGAGATTGTGCGTGACGCGCTTGACCATCGCCGCATAGGCCAACGGCTCCGGCGGCGCGGCACGGTCTTCATAATAGGGAATGCCGAGACCACCGCCGAAATCGACGTGGTCGATCGTGTGGCCGTCATTGCGCAGCACGGTGACGAAATCGGCGAGAATGCGGAATGCCTGCTCCATCGGCGCGAGATCGATGATCTGGCTGCCGATATGCATGTCGACGCCGGTGACCTTGATGCCCGGCAGTTTTGCGGCGCGCGCATAGACTTCGCGGGCCTTGCTGATCGGAATGCCGAACTTGTTCTCCGACTTGCCCGTGGAAATCTTGGCATGGGTGCCTGAATCGACGTCCGGATTCACCCGGATCGAGATGCGCGCGGTGCGCCCCATCGCCGCGGCAAGCTTCGACAGCAATTCGAGCTCGGGCTCGGATTCGATGTTGAGGCAGAGAATATCTTCGCCCAGCGCAAGACGCAGCTCAGCCTCGGTCTTGCCGACGCCGGAAAACACGATCTTGCTGGCGGGAATGCCGGCCGCGCGGGCACGCTTCAATTCACCGCCGGAGACGACATCGGCACCGGCGCCGAGCTTGGCGAGTGTACGCAGCACCGACTGGTTGGAATTCGCCTTCATGGCATAGCAGACCAGCGCCTTGGTATCGGCAAAGGCGTCGGCGAAAACGCGATAGTGCCGCTCCAGCGTGGCAGTGGAGTAGCAATAGAACGGGGTGCCGACGGTATCTGCCATCTCGGCAATATCGACGCCTTCGGCGTGCAGCACGCCGTTCTGATAGTCAAAATGGCGCATGGCGTTCTAGTCCAGCAGCGGATCGAGGAAGAACGACCGTTTGCGGCCGCGCGCAGCCTGCACGTCGTCCGGCTGGTTGGACGAGGTGAGCGCGTTGCCCTTGTTCGCGGCCGAGTTATCGGCATTGACCGCAGGAGTGCCCATCGGCGTCGCCGCCGCCTGCGGCGGCAGATCGAGACCGCCCTTGCGGCCACAGGCGCCGAGCGCGAGAGCGGAAACGGTCAGAACGATAAGGGCCCAAGGAGTGCGCGAAGGTGCGCGTGCCGGGCGGGTCGAACGAGTCACAGCGAAATCCCCAAATGCTGACACACCATACAAAGTATGCCGGGCCGTGGCGAGAGGTTGACTTTTCACCTCTCCCCACCGGGGAGAGGTGCAGAAGCATCAGCGCGATTTCTTGTCTTTTTCCAGACGCTTGAGCCAGGCCTTGGCCTGCGCGGCGACATTTTTCGGCGCCGTGCCGCCATAGCTGACGCGGCTCTTCACCGAGGACTCCACCGACAGGACCTTCATCACCTCCGCGGTGATTTTCGGCTCCACGGCCTGCATTTCGGCGAGATCGAGCTCATGCAGCGCCACGCCCTTCTTCGTCGCAATGCCGACGATACGGCCGGTGACATGATGCGCCTCGCGGAACGGCATCTTCAGCGTCCGCACCAGCCAGTCGGCCAGATCGGTGGCGGTGGCATAGCCCTCGCCGGCCGCTGCCTTCATGGCGGCCTCGTTCGGCACGAGATCGCGGACCATGCCGGCAATGGCGCGGATCGACAGCGACAGCGCCGTATAGGCTTCCATGGCACCGGCTTTGTCCTCCTGCATGTCCTTCTGATAGGCCAGCGGCAGACCCTTCATGACGATCAGCAGGCCATTGAGCGAACCGATCACGCGGCCGGTCTTGGCACGCACCAGTTCGGCGGCATCCGGATTGCGCTTCTGCGGCATGATCGAGGAGCCGGTGGTGAACTTGTCCGAGAGACGGACGAGGCCGACCAGCGGCGAGGTCCAGATCACGATTTCCTCGGCGAAGCGCGACAGATGCACGGCGGCGATGGACGCAGCCGACAGCGTTTCCAGCACGAAATCGCGGTCAGAGACCGCATCCAGCGAATTGTTCATCGGGCGGTCGAAGCCGAGCGCCTTGGCGGTGGCGTGGCGATCGATCGGGAACGAAGTGCCGGCCAGCGCAGCCGAGCCGAGCGGGCTTTCGTTCAGACGCTTGCGTGCGTCGGCAAAACGGCTGCGGTCGCGGGCGACCATTTCAACATAGGCCAGCAGATGGTGACCGAAGGTGACCGGCTGCGCGGTCTGCAGATGCGTGAAGCCGGGCATCACCGTGTCGGCATGTTCCAGCGCGCGGTCGACCAGCGCCCGCTGCAGCGACGCGAAGGCCTCGTCCAGTTCGTCGACGGTGTCGCGGACAAACAGGCGGAAATCAGTGGCAACCTGGTCGTTGCGCGAACGCGCGGTGTGCAGACGGCCGGAGGCGGGGCCGATCAGTTCGCCCAGGCGGCTCTCGACATTCATGTGAATGTCCTCGAGGGCGCGTTTGAAGGTGAATTTGCCGCTCTCGATCTCTGACAGGATCGTGTCTAGACCGCTTGCGATATCTTTCGCATCTTTCGCGGTGATGATGCCCTGTTTGGCCAGCATCGCCGCATGGGCCTTGGAAGCGGTAATATCCTGGGCATACAAGGCGCGATCGACGTCGATGGAGACGTTGATTTCCTCCATGATCGCGTCGGGGCTGTCGGAGAACAGGCCGCCCCACATCTTGTTGCTGTTGGACGTTTTGCTGCCGGACTTGCCGCCCTTGCCTGAAGCCATGAATTGTCACTCATCTTTAAGCGGAGCCGACGGATCATCCATCGATATCCGTTGTATCCGTCGCTGTGACGGATACATCCATCGTTTGTCCGTTGCATAGCCATAACCGAGACCGAATGACAGACCCCAAGGCCCCCCAGGCGCCCGATCAGACGCCTGCCTCTCCCGCCCCTCGCCCCAGCAAACGCCGCGTGATCGTGCTCGGCTCGGTGCTGGTCGGCGTGCTGATCGGCTATGTCGTGGTGGCACGGATCGATGACCTCTGGCGCGGCAAGCCGGGCGATCCGACTTGCTTCCCGGCGGTGGAGACCGCCAAGCGGCTGGAGCCGCTGGCACGCGGCGAGGTGGCCGGGCTGACCATGGCGAAAACGCCGCTGAAGCTACCGGACCTGGAGTTCAAGGATGCCGAGGGCCAGCCGACCAAGCTTTCCAACTGGCGCGGCCGCACGGTGCTGCTGAACCTGTGGGCCACCTGGTGTGTGCCGTGCCGGAAGGAGATGCCGGCACTCAATGAGCTCGAGCAGAAGCTTGGCGGCTCGGACTTCCAGGTGGTGGCGATCAATATCGACACCCGCGACGCCGAGAAGCCGAAGACCTTCTTGAAGGACGGCAACCTCACCCGGCTCGATTACTTCACCGATGCCAGCGCCAAGGTGTTCCAGGAGCTGAAAGGCGTCGGCCGGGCATTGGGCATGCCGACCTCGGTGCTGATCGATGGCAAGGGCTGCGAGATCGCCACCATCGCCGGCCCCGCTGAATGGGCCAGCGAGGACGCGGTAAAACTGATCAAGGCCGCGGTGAAGCCGAAGGCAGCGGGATATTGAAGCGTAGGGCGGATTAGCGGAGCGTAATCCGCCGTTCTTCGTCACACTCGGTCGGCGGCGGATTACGCCTTCGGCTAATCCGCCCTACGGCCCTGCGACACACCGCCGCCGTATCCGACCGCAAATTCTCCCCGCATCGTGTCGGACCAAGGCCAACGCATTCGTCTTGCAAGAGCCGGCGCATCAGCCGGCCGACAATGCTTGTCAGGAGAGGAGAGCCGATGCCCTATATCGACGGATTTATCATTGCGGTGCCGAGGAAGAATGTCGACGCCTATCGCAAGCTCGCGCGCAAGTGCGGCAAGATTTGGCGCGAATTCGGGGCGCTCGACTATCGCGAGGCGGTTGCCGACGATGTCCAGGTTGGCAAGTTGACGTCGTTTCCCCGCGCCGTGAAGATGAAGCCCGACGAGACGGTGATCTTCTCTTATATTCTCTACAAGTCGCGCAAAGACCGCGACCGCATCAACAAGAAGGTGATGGCAGATCCGCGGATGGCGAAAATGATGGATCCGAAATCGCCGCCGTTCGACAGCAAGCGCATGATCTTCGGCGGCTTCAAGACGATCGTGGACCTGTGATCGCACCGATCCGGCTTTCCCCGGATCGGCAGCGCCATGTCACGCATGGAAGGTCATCACGCCTTGACCGCGCCATCACGCGACAGCGACACCAGCAATGCACCTGCCAGTGTCGCTGCGGCGAGATAGCCCACGGCGCCGAACGGTCCAAAACCGTCCACCAGAATGCCGCCGATCACCGCGCCAAGCGTGATCGCGATCTGGAATGCCGAGACCAGGAGGCCGCCGGCAGATTCGGCTTCGTCAGACGCCACCCGCACCATCCATGTCTGGAAGCCCACGGGCAGCGCACCGAAGGCAAAGCCCCACAGACCGACGGCGATACCCGCAACAACGCCCGAACTGCCGGCCACGAACAACACCAGCGCCAGCACGGCGATGGCGGCAGACGCCATGACGATCGCGCCTTTCACACTGCGTGCGACCAGCGCCCCACCGACGAAATTGCCGATGAAGCCGCCGACGCCAAAGGCCAGCAGGACCAGCGAGATCGCGGTGACGGGCAGCAAAGGCACCTGCTCGAGAAAATGCCGGATATAAGTGAAGCCGGCAAAATGGCCGGAAATGCTGAGCCCGACGGCAATCATCACGAGCCGCACGCTCGGCCGGCGCAGCAACACGAACAACGTGCGCACATCCGGCGATGTGAGTGGCGGCAGGCGCGGCAAGGTCAGCATCTGGAACACGAGCACGACGCCACTGACGACAGCCGCCAGCATGAACACGTTGCGCCAGCCCCAGAGATCGCCGAGATAGGCGCCGATCGGCGCCGCGCTAACGGTGGCAATGGACACGCCGCTGAAGATCAGCGAGATCGCACGCGGCAGCGCTTCCGCCGGCACCAGCCGCATGGCGGTGGCGGTGGCCATCGCCCAGAAACCGCTGAGACTGATGCCGAGCAGCACGCGGGCAAACAGCAGGACTGGCAGGCTGCCCGCCGTGGCCGACAACACGTTGGATACGATCAGCAGCGCCGTCAGCATCCACAACACGAGGCGGCGATCCATGGCGCGGGTCACGATGGTCATGGCCACCCCCGCCACGATGCCGACCAGCGACGTCGCCGTGACCACCTGGCCGGCGGCGCCGACCGACACGCCGAGATCGGTGGCAATGGGCGTGAGCAGGCTGGCCGGCAGGAATTCCGCGGTGACCTGACTGAAAGCGCCGAGCATCAGGGAAAAGACGGGCGCCCAGGCCGGAACCGCCCGCTCGGTCGTTACGGGGGAAATATCGGCATCGAGTGCGGTGGTTGCAGAATCGGTCATGGCGGTCTCCGGATTGGAACTCGGAGATGGCGGTGACCCCGTGGAGTTTCCATGTTAGAAACACCGCGATGCTTGATCATTCGTCCAGATATGCTGCAACGCACCCCCTGACAGAAATGCTGCGGGGCCTGAAGCTCGAGGGCGTCGAGTACAAGCGCTGCCGGATGACAGCTCCATGGGGCCTGTCCTTTCCCGCGCGGCCAAAGGCGCAATTCCACTTCATTGCAGGGCGCGGCTGCTGGCTTCGGACGGCGGATAAGCCCTGGGTCCGCCTTGAGGAAGGCGACGCGGTGCTGCTGCCCCGCGGCGCCGAACACGCGCTGGCGAGTTCGCCCGACGCCTTTCCCGCGCCGGTCGGAAATTGCCAGTTCGAGCCGGTCTGCTGCGGCATTCTCGATACCTGTGTCGGCGGCAACCGCGACGGCGAGGAGACCGTGCTGTTCGGTGCCGGCATGAGCTTCAATCTCGACAGCCAGCATCCGCTGCTTCTGATGATGCCCGAACTGATGCAGATGCACGAACTCGCCACCGACGAGCCCGCCATCCCGCATTTGCTCGAAGCCATGACGGCCGAACTCGCACTGGATCGCGTCGGCGCCGGCGGCATGCTGACCCGGCTCGCCGATGTGATCGCCGCGGCCCTGATCCGCAACTGGGTGGAGAAGGGCTGCGGCTCCGCAGGCTGGGTCGCCGCAGCGCGCGATCCCGGCATCGGGCGCGTTCTCGCCGCGATCCATCGCGAGCCCACCAGAGACTGGACTGTCGAGGCGCTGGCCGAGGTGATGCATGCGTCGCGCTCGGCCTTTGCGCTCCGCTTCGCGAATGTGGTGGGCCAGACACCTGCACGCTATGTCGCACAATTGCGGATGCAGGAAGCCAAGCAATGGCTGGTCCGCGACCGCCTGAAAATTGCGATCGTGGCGCGCCGGCTGGGCTATGAATCGGAAGCAGCGTTCAGCCGCGCTTTCAAGCGCATCATCGGTGCGCCGCCGAGCCATTTTCGCACGACGGGGGCTGCGGCTGGCGACGAAAGGCCGGATGGACCGACGCCTTAAGCGGCGATATCGACCTTGCCGCCGATGCCGGCGCCGAGATTGGCCTGCGACGGCTGTGCGCCTTCGAGCAAGGTCATCACCGTCGAACGCTCCATGTCGGCATTCGACTTGATGAGCGAGGTTGCGATCTGCTGCTGCGTTCCCGCTGCCTTCATAGCCATCGCACTGGCGACCAGAGCCATATCCATCGAAACACTCCGAAACACGTGGAGACGGTATAGCGATGCGGGGTTAACGAAATTTGAGCTAGCTGGCGCCCGCCCGGAACGCCGCCCCCAGCGTCCGCAGCGCATGGCGGGCACGGGGATCGGTCAGGCTCGAATGCAGCATGGTCTCGGCATCCTGCAATTTCGGCAGACCGAGCCGCGGACCGAGATCGATGCTGCCGGCGGGAGCGACACGGCGGACAAGGGCACCGACAGCGAGACCCGCGGAGATCGCCGCACCGATGGTCGCGACACCGCCGCCGACAAAGGCCTCGGTCCAGGGAATGCCGGCGCCATCGAGCGCCGCCACCGCCGCGGCGCGCACCGTGCAAGGCGCCGCCTGCGCCGCGAGGCGCAGCGGCTCCCCGGGCGTGTACCGGAAATCCGGCGCGCCCATCCAGCCGAACGGTTCTTCCATCAAGACCTCGCCATCGCCACGGCGCTTGTCGATGCGCAGCACGATGGCCGCATCGAGATCGCCGGCGTCATAGGCGGACAGGACGACCCGCGACGATTCGATCCGCAATTCGATCACCAGCGACGGATCGGTCTCGCCCATGCGCTTCAGCACATCGGCGAGATCGGCGCCCACCAGGTGATGGCTGATCCCGACCACCAGTCGTCGCCGTTCGGTGGCGAATGAGCCAATGGCCGACTGATGCGCGGCCACGAGGTTGCGCGCCGAACCGAGAAAAGCCGCCCCTTCGGTGGACAACCGCACCAGCCGCGGCGTGCGTTCCAGCAGCCGCTTGCCGAGGCCGCTCTCCAACCGCTTGATCTTCAGACTGACGGCCGACTGGGTGCTGCCCATCGCCTCGGCGGCGCGCGTGAAACTGGTGAGATCGGCCACCAGGACGAAGGCCTGCACAGCCTCGATATCGAGCGCTTTCATGGGCGGTCCATTTCAAATCCTCATCATTGAAATATTATTTCATATCATTTTCCAATGATCAATGCGGCGCTACGTTTGCTCGATCGGAATTGATCGACAGGAGACCACGATGCCGCTGATCCGCATTTCGCTGAAGAAGGGCACCTCGCAGACCCACCGCGCCGCCATTGCCGATGGCGTCTATCAGGCGCTGCGGGAGACTTTCAACGTCCCGGAGAACGACCGCTTCGTCACCATCCACGAGCATGGCGACGGCGATTTCATCTACGATCCCACCTATTTCGGCATCCAGCGCAGCGATGCCCTGGTGATCATCCAGGCCACCGTCAGCAACACGCGGTCGCGTGAGCAGAAGCAGGCGCTCTACAGGCGCATCGTCGAGAAACTGACCGACAGACCGGGCCTGCGGCCGGAGGACATCTTCATCAATCTCGTCGAGGTGCCGCCGGAGAACTGGTCGTTCGGTCACGGCGTCGCGCAATATGTGCAGTAAACGCCATGATCGCTTTATCACCGCGCCTTCGCGAGATTGCCGCCTCCCCCGCAGCACGGTTGCGACAGCGGGCCCGTGAACTGCGCGAAGCCGGTCGCGACATCATCGAATTGTCGTCGGGCAATGTGGACTTTCCGACCCCGGACCACGTAATTGCCGCGGCCCATGCGGCGGCCTTGCGCGGCGAGACGCGCTATACCGACGCAGACGGCACGCCGGCGCTCAAGGCGGCGATCAGCACGGCGCTGCGGCGCGATCACGGGCTGGACTATGACCATGACGAGATCGTCGCCACCAGCGGCTCGACCGTGGCCATCTTCCTCACCTTCTTCGCCACGCTGTCGCCCGGCGACGAGGTGATCGTGCCCTCGCCCTATTGGGCGCCCTATCTCGACCAGGTGCGGCTGGCCGGCGGCACGCCCGTCATCGTCCCGTGCCCGCAAAACAACGGCTACCGGCTGCGCCCCGCGGATCTGGCCGCCGCCATTTCCGAACGCACGCGCTGGCTGATCATCAACAATCCCGTCAATCCATCCGGCGCCGTCTATTCCCGCGACGATCTCGCTGCACTGGCCGATGTGCTGCTGCACTATCCGAATATCGGCATCATCGCTGATGGACTCTACGAACACTTCGCGTTCGAGGCGGCGGCGACATTGGCGCAGGTCCAGCCGCGGCTGAAGCCGCGCATCGTCACCGTCAGCGGCGTCGCCAAGACCTACGGCATGATGGGATGGCGGCTCGGCTATGCTGCAGGTCCAAAAGCGCTGATGAGCGAAATCCGCAAACTGCTCTCGCAAACGACATCCTGCCCGTCGTCGATCAGCCAGGCAGCGGCCATCGCTGCCTTGACTGGACCGCAGGACTTGCGTCGCGAACGGCTCGCCATTCTCGTCCAGCGACGCGACCGGTTTGTCGCGCGCCTCAACCGATGTGGGGGACTTTCCTGCACTGCGCCGGAAGGGACATTCTTTCTGGTGGTGTCCTGCAGCGGCCTGATCGGCAAACACACGCCTGCCGGCCAGCAGATCGTTACCGACCGCGATGTCGCCGCCTATCTGCTCGACGCCGCCGGCGTGTCGGTGGTGGCCGGAGAGGACTACGGTGCCTCGCCGAGTTTCCGCGTCAATTTTTCCAATCCCGACGACCTGCTCGACGGCGCAGCTGACCTTATCGAACAGGCATGCGAGGCCTTGCAATGATCGTTTCTCGAACGGAGAGCGCGCGATTGTCGGCGATCGCGCATGTCGGCGGTGTCATCATGGGCATGGCAACGATCGTGGCCATGGTGCCGGGCATGGTGCAGGTGATGCGAATGCTGAATCCGTAGGGCGACCAGGCTCTACGGCTGCGCCTCACTCATGAAGCGCGCACGGTAGTCGCCGGGACTGAGGCCGACCTTGCTGCGGAAGTGATGGCGCAGCGTATGCGCACTGCCGAAGCCCACCGCCATCGCGATGGTCTCCATGCTCGCCTGTCCCTGACACAGCAAGCGTTTCGCTTCAGTGACGCGCTCGGCGGCAAGCCAGTCGCCGGGCGTCTGCCCTGTTGCTTCGGAAAATCGGCGCAGGAAGGTGCGCGGGCTCATGCGCGCCAGCTTTGCCATACGCGCCACGCTCCAAGTGCTAGCGAGATCGGCGCGGACGCGGTCGAGCAACGGCGCGATTTCCAGCCCTTCACGAATGGCCACTGGACGTTCGAGAAACTGCGCCTGCCCGCCAGTGCGGTGCGCCGGCATCACGAGACGACGCGCCACCGAATTTGCAGCTGCCGGCCCAAAATCCTGACGGACGATCTCGATCAGGAGATCGATGCCGGCGGCGCTTCCCGCAGCAGTATAGACGCGGTCATACACGCGATAGAGCGAAGCGTCATCGACCGCGATATCGGGATGACGCTGGCGGAGCTTGTCGGCGTAGCGCCAATGCGTTGTCGCAGTCCCACCTGACAGCAGGCCGGTCGCTGCCAGAACGAAGGCGCCGGAACAGAGCGAGGCGAGCCGCGCTCCGCGGGCATGCGCGGCACGGAGATGCCCACAGAGGTCTTCGGGGACAGGATGATCGACACCGCGCCAGCCCGGCACCACGATGATGTCGGCCTGCTCGATCATTTTCGGCCCGCAATCCGGGGTAATGGAAAAGCCGCCATGGGCACGCAGCGGCCCGTCCTCGATGGCGCAACTGGCGAAGCGGTACCAGCCATCGCCCAGTTCAGGCCGTGACAGCCCAAAGATTTCGGCGACGATGCCGAATTCGAAGGTGCAGAGGCCGTCATAGAGCAGCGCGGCCACCAGAGGTCCGGTGCGATTTGGCATGATCTTTACGTACATTGTCATTCACGCCAATTGCAAGACGGACGCGGAATGGCTGACGTTTCATGGCGAAAGGAGACCGCCATGAACACTACCGTGACTGCCGTACCGCCTGCCCCGAGCGCCCTCGCTGCCGAGCATTTCGCCGCCGAATTCGCCTTCGAAACCGATTGCTGGGATGTCCATGACGCCCTCGCCAAGGGCGCCGATTTCGTGCTGCTCGACGTCCGCGGCCCCGCGCTATTTGCCCGTGGGCATGTGCCCGGCGCGATCAACCTGCCCCATGGCAAGATCGTGCGCTCGAAGATGAGCGAATGGCCGGAAGGGACGATCTTCGTGACCTACTGCGCCGGCCCGCATTGCAACGGCGCCGCCCGCGGCGCCTTGCGGCTCGCGGAGCTGAACCTGCCGGTGAAGATCATGGCCGGCGGAATCACCGGATGGATGGATGAGGGATTTGAGCTGGCGACGGGATGATCGCCGCGGCTGTAGGGCGGATTAGCGAAGCGCAATCCGCCGTGGCGTTTCCACAATGACATCGGCCGGCGGACTACGGCTTCGCCTAATCCGCCCTACGGCACAGCGCGTTACCGCGTCGGCACCGGCTTTTCGCCGCGATAGTCGTAGAAGCCGCGCTGGGTTTTGCGGCCGAGCCAACCGGCTTCGACATATTTCACCAGCAGCGGGCACGGACGATACTTGGAGTCCGCGAGCCCTTCATGCAGCACCTGCATGATCGACAGACAGGTATCGAGGCCGATGAAATCGGCGAGTTCGAGCGGGCCCATCGGATGATGCGCGCCGAGCTTCATCGCCATATCGATGGCTTCCACATTGCCGACGCCTTCATACAGCGTGTAGATCGCCTCGTTGATCATCGGCAGAAGAATACGATTGACGATGAAGGCCGGGAAATCCTCCGAAACGGCGATCTGCTTGCCGAGCTTGGTGACGAATTCCTTCGAGGCATCGAACGTAGCGTCGTCGGTCGCGATGCCGCGGATCAGCTCGACCAGCTCCATGACCGGCACCGGATTCATGAAATGAATGCCGATGAATTTTTCCGGACGGTCGGTGGAGGCCGCGAGGCGCGTGATCGAGATCGACGAGGTGTTGGAGGCGACGATCGTTTCCGGCTTCAGCACCGCGCAGAGGTCATGAAAAATCTTGCGCTTGGTCTCTTCCTTCTCGACCGCGGATTCGATCACCAGATCGCAGCTGGCGAGTTCGTCCAGCGTATCCACCAAGGCGATGCGATCGAGCGCGCCCTTCTTGGCGTCTTCGGTGATGACCTTCTTCGACACCTGACGGGTCAGGTTGCCGGTGATGGTGGCCATCGCGGATTTCAGGCGATCGGCGGAGACGTCGTTCAGCACCACGTCGAAACCGCCCAGCGCCGCCACATGCGCGATACCGTTGCCCATCTGGCCCGAGCCGATCACGCCGACTTTCTTGATCATAACCGCCATCTTGTCTGTGTCTGTGGAACCCAGGACCGCGCATATCACGGCCCGAAGCGCGCATCATGCCATAAAAAACCGGCCGGAGTCAGGTACTCCGGCCGGTGTCGTTAATTCCAGCGTTTGACGTGCCTTATTTGCCGATCGCGTCGGTCAGTTCCGGCACCGCCTGGTAGAGGTCGGCGACCAGGCCGTAATCGGCAACCTGGAAGATCGGGGCGTCCTCGTCCTTGTTGATGGCGACGATGACCTTGGAGTCCTTCATGCCGGCCAAGTGCTGGATGGCGCCGGAAATGCCGATGGCGACATACAGTTCCGGAGCGACCACCTTGCCAGTCTGCCCAACCTGCCAGTCGTTCGGCGCGTAGCCAGCGTCAACCGCGGCACGCGAAGCGCCAACGCCGGCACCGAGCTTATCGGCCAGCGGCTCGATATATTTGGTGAAGTTCTCGCGGCTCTGCATGGCACGACCACCGGAAACGATGATCTTCGCCGAGGTCAGTTCCGGACGATCGCTCTTCGCCATATCCTCGCCGACGAAGGTCGACAGGCCGGGATTCTCCGCCGCCGCCGTATCCTCGACCGACGCGCTGCCGCCGTCGCCGGCTGCTGCGAAGGTGGAGGTGCGGACGGTGATGACTTTCTTGGCGTCCTTCGACTTCACGGTCTGGATCGCGTTGCCGGCATAGATCGGGCGCTCGAACGTGTCGGGCGCGACCACCTTGGTGATCTCCGATACCTGCATCACGTCGAGCAAGGCAGCGACGCGCGGCATGGTGTTCTTCGAGCGCGTGGTGGCGGCGGCGATGATCACGTCATAGGCCGGGGCCAGCTTGACGATCAGCGCAGCCAGCGGCTCGGCGAGATCGTGGGCATAGGCTTCGTTGTCGGCCAAGAGCACCTTGGCGACGCCGTTCAGCTTGGCGGCTGCTTCGGCGGCAGGCTTGGCATTCTGGCCGGCCACCAGCACATGCACATCGCCGCCGATCTGGGTGGCGGCGGTGAGCACCTTGTTGGTCGAATCCTTCAGCGAGGCGTTGTCGTGATCTGCGAGAAGAAGAATAGCCATTAGAGCACCCCGGCTTCGGTCTTGAGCTTCGACACCAGTTCGGCGACGTCCTTGACTTTGACGCCGGCCTTGCGGCCTGCCGGTTCGGAGGTCTTGAGGACTTCAAGGCGCGGCGCAACGTCGACGCCGTAACCGTCGGCGGTCTTCTCGTCGATCGGCTTCTTCTTTGCCTTCATAATGTTCGGCAGCGAGGCGTAGCGCGGCTCGTTGAGACGAAGATCGGTGGTGACGATCGCCGGCGCCTTGACCTTCACGGTCTGCAGGCCGCCGTCGACTTCACGGGTCACGGTGATGTCGGAGCCCTCGACCACGAGCTTGTTGGCGAAGGTCGCCTGCGCCCAACCGAGCAACGCGGCCAGCATCTGGCCGGTCTGGTTCGAGTCGTCGTCGATCGCCTGCTTGCCGAGGATGATCAGGCCGGGCTGCTCTTCGTCCGCGACCTTCTTGAGAATCTTGGCGACGGCGAGCGGCTCGACGGTGCCTTCGACCTTCACGAGGATGCCGCGATCGGCGCCCATGGCGAGGCCGGTGCGCAGCGTTTCGGTGGCCTGCTGCGGCCCGATGGACACGACAACGACTTCGGTCGCCTTGCCGGCTTCCTTGAGACGGAGGGCTTCCTCGACGGCGATTTCGTCGAACGGATTCATCGACATCTTGACGTTGGCGAGTTCGACGCCCGATCCGTCGCCCTTGACGCGAACCTTGACGTTGTAATCGACCACCCGCTTGACCGGTACCAGAACCTTCATCGATCCTCTTTCGGTTGAATTTTGAATAAGTGCAGCTTTTGAAGCCGGCTTGGCGCGGAACCTAGAGCGCCCGCCAACCGGGGTCAACGCGCGTGAACCGAAAATCGAACGGCTCTAGGCGCGGTATTTTAACGGTTGGCGCCGGGGATCCAAAGCACGTCCCGGGCGCCATTATCGTTCTCTGCCCGACTGGCAACAAACAGGAAATCGGACAGCCGGTTCATATACTGGATGCCGGCATCGGAAACCGGTTCATCGGGATTGGCGGCGAGTTCCACCATGATCCGTTCCGCCCGGCGGCAAACGGTCCGGGCGACGTGGAGATGCGCGGCAGCCGGGCTTCCTCCAGGCAGGATGAACGAGGTGAGCGGCGCCAGGGACTCGTTGAGCGAGTCGATGTCGCGCTCGAGCCGTTCGACCTGGCTGGCCAGCACCCGCAAGCGTTCGGCCTTGCCCTCGCGCTGGGGAACCGCGAGGTCGGCCCCGAGATCGAACAGATCGTTCTGGATCAGTCCGAGCATCCGATCGAGCTCCGGCGCGTGGGCGAGATGCAGACGGACGACACCGATGGCGGCGTTGGTCTCGTCCACCGTGCCATAAGCACTGACGCGCAAATCGTATTTCGGCCGCCGCTCTCCGGTGCCGAGCGCCGTGGTGCCGTCATCGCCGGTGCGGGTGTAGATCTTGTTGAGAACGACCATGGACGTTTCCCTATAGGATGGATTGAGCGCAGCGACATCCATCGAAACCGGCACGTCTGGCGATGGGTATCGCTGCGCCCAACCCATCCTGCAAATTCTACGATCACCGGCCCAATACGAACAGCGTCGCCATCGTGAGCACGATGGCAACGAACTGCAGCAGTACACGCCATCGCATCAGTTGCTGGGAACGATTCGGCGAGCCCCCACGCATCATGTTGGCGAGGCCAAGCAGCAACACCAGCGCCACGGCGCCGAGCGCGATCGGAAGGATGAATGTCTGAAGGAACGATCCCATGGGTTGCTAGATAGCATCGTGGATGGGGTGATGCCATAGGTGCACCCACACCACGCATGCGCAGCGACGCGCGGTCTTTCACCTCTCCCTTAGGGAGAGGTCGATCCGGCGCAGCCGGAGCGGGTGAGGGGTTAGGGACGGCAATTTCGGAGCACAGCCCCTCACCCGCGCGCAAGAGCGCGCGACCTCTCCCCGGCGGGGAGAGGTGAAGAAACTCATGCCTCTTTCCGGTAACGCTCCAGGTTGCTTTGCAGCATTGCCAGCACATCGTCCCGCATCGGATCGCGCGCGCCGCGAAGCCATGCTGCAGCGAGCGGCAACCGATTCATCGCGGACACTTTGAGCGGCACATAGCAGACGTTCCGCGCCGCCATGCGCTGCGTCCAGCGCGGTACGATCGCGACGCCGATCTCGGCGGCGACGAGATTGACGATGGTCTGCTTCTCGTCGGCGATCTGGACGACATTTGCATCCAGTCCGGCTTCGGCGAACAACTTCATTGTCAGATCATGACTGTGCGGCCGCGACCGCCGTTCCGGCACGATCAGAGGTTCATCGGCGATATCGGCAATGGTCAGTCGCTTGCGTTGACCGAGCGGATGCCGCTCCGACATCGCCACCACGGCGGTCTCGTGAAATAGCGGCATGAAGTCGATGCGCTTGTCCGCGCTGACCGGCGGCCGCACAAAGGCAAGATCGAGCCGGCCGGAAAGCAATCGCGGCAGCAGGCGGATGGTCTTGTCCTCCACCAACTTGACCGTAACATCGGGATGACGGGCGCGCAGATCGTGGAGCAGCGCCGGCAACAGTCCCGCAGCGGCGCTGTCGATCGCGCCGACACGAATGGTCGCGGCTCGCTCCCGCACACGCTCGCGGAACGAAACTGCGAGCAGATCGGCACGATCGAGTAGATCGCGCGCCTGTTTGAGAAAAGCCGTGCCGTCCTCGGTCAGCGCGACGCTGCGCGTGGTTCGCGTCAGAAGCCGCGTGCCGAGATCGTCCTCGAGCAGGCGGATGTGGCGTCCGAGCGCCGAGGGCATCATCTCGAGACGCTGCGCGGCGCGACCGAAATGCAGCTCGTCGGCCGCAGTGATGAAGCAGCGGAGCTGATGCAGATCCATAGTAATGTGCTCCCTGCGCTCTATTATATCATATATTTGTATAATCAAATGTGATTGAGCCGCATCCGGACGGATTGCAGGGTGGCGCACTTTAATCGTCCACCAGCAGAGACCCCACCATGCGTGAATATTCCATCGCGGCCATTCCGGCCGACGGGATCGGCCCCGAAGTCATCGCCTCCGGCATCCGCGTGCTGGAAGCCTTGCAGAAGCGCGTGGGCGACGTCGCCTTCAACGTCACCACCTTCGACTGGGGCTCGGACTATTACCGCAAGCACGGCGTGATGATGCCGGCCGACGGGCCCGCGCAGCTGAAGAAATTCGACGCGATCTATTTCGGCGCCGTCGGTGCGCCCGATGTGCCCGACCACATCACGCTGTGGGGCCTGCGTCTGCCGATCTGCCAGGGTTTCGACCAGTACGCCAATGTGCGCCCGACCAAGATCCTGCCCGGCATCACCTCGCCGTTGCGGAATGTCGAAGCCGGCGATCTCGACTGGGTGATCGTGCGTGAGAATTCGGAAGGCGAATATGCCGGCTGCGGCGGCCGCGTGCATCGCGGACTGCCGGAGGAAGTCGGCACCGAGGTCTCGGTGTTCACCCGTGTCGGCGTCCAGCGCATCATGCGCTACGCCTTCAAACTGGCGCAGTCGCGTCCGCGCAAACTACTGACCGTCGTCACCAAATCGAATGCCCAGCGCCACGGCATGGTGATGTGGGACGAGATCGCCGATGAAGTCTCCAAGGACTTCCCGGATGTCACCTGGGACAAGATGCTGGTCGACGCCATGACGGTGCGCATGACGCTGAAGCCGCAAAGCCTCGACACCATCGTCGCGACCAACCTGCACGCGGACATTCTGTCCGATCTCGCCGGTGCGCTGGCCGGCAGCCTCGGCGTCGCGCCCACCGCCAATATCGATCCGGAACGCCGCTTCCCTTCGATGTTCGAACCGATCCATGGCTCGGCCTTCGACATCACCGGCAAGGGCATCGCCAATCCCGTCGCCAGCTTCTGGACCGCCGCACAAATGCTGGATCATCTCGGCGAGAGCGACGCGGCGACGCGCCTCATGCGTGCCGTGGAGAAAGTCTGCGAAGCCGGCATCATCACGCCGGATGTCGGCGGCAAGGCCACGACCAAGGAAGTCACCGACGCCGTGGTGGATGCGATCCACAGTTCAAACGTCTGACGTCATGTCCGATCGCCCCGGCTGGCCGGGGCGATCCTCTTCAATCAAACAAAACCAATATTCCGGGAGGACATCATGAAAGCCATCGCCACACTTGCAATCGGCCTCACCTTTGCGAGCACCGCGGCCTTCGCACAGGCCTATCCCAACAAGCCGATCACCATGCTGGTGCCGTTCGCAGCCGGCGGTGCCACCGACACCGTGGCGCGTGTCACCGCGGCGACCATGTCGAAAATTCTCGGCCAGACCATCATCATCGAAAACGCCACAGGCGCTGGCGGCACCATCGCCGCGGCGCGCGCCGCGCGCGCCGAGCCCGATGGCTACACGATCCTGATCCATCACATCGGCATTTCCACAGCGGCCACGCTGTATCGCAAACTGCCTTACGACACCAAGACCGCCTTCGCGCCGATCGGCCTCGTCACCAATGCGCCGATGACCATCATCGCCCGCCCGAACCTGCCGCCGAACACGCTGGCGGAGCTGATCACCTATATCAAGGCCAACGGCGACAAGATGACGTTCGGCAATGCCGGCCTCGGCGCCGCGTCGCAGCTGTGCGGGCTGATGTTCATGAACGCCATCGACAAGCAGGTGCTGACGGTGCCGTACAAGGGCAATGGCCCGGTCATGAACGATCTGATCGCCGGCCAGATCGACCTCACCTGCGATCAGACCACCAACACTACCGGGCCGATCGGGTCCAAGCTCGTGAAGGCCTATGCCATCACCACCAGGACGCGCCTGTCGTCGATGCCGGATCTGCCGACCGCAGATGAGGCCGGGCTCAAGGGCTTCGAGGCCGGCGCCTGGCACGGCATCTATGCGCCGAAGGGCACGCCGGACGATGTCGTGCAGAAGCTGGCCAAAACGCTGCAGGAGGCGCTGCGCGACCCCGATCTGATCAAACGCTTCAACGACATCAACACCGATCCCGTGCCGCAGGACCAGGCGACGCCGGCGGCGCTGAAGAAGCAGCTCGACAGCGAGGTGGATCGCTGGGCCCCGATCATCAAGGCGAGCGGGCAATTCGCGGATTGATGCCCAACAGCTCATGGTTCGAGATGCGCGCTGAAGGGCGCGCTCCTCACCATGAGGGACTGAGTACTGCTTCCACATATTCTCCCTCACCCTGAGGAGCTCGCCGCAGGCGAGCATCTCGAAGGGTGGGCAGCAATGCACGGGTGTCATGACATCCCCGCATCGACAAATTGCTCTATAACCTCCCCCATCTTCGGCCGCTGCGGCCAATCTCCGGGGGACTTCTATGTCGATAACGACGACTTTCGCGCGCGTGGTCGCGCTGATTGGCGCAGGCGCCGTGTTGTGGCGCCGCGCCCAGGGCGAAACGCCGGCGCCGGCCTGGGGCAATGCCCCCGTGGTACCGGAAGCGAAGCCGCAAGGTGCCATCCCCACCCTCAAGATGCCAACTGCCCGCGGCTGGGACCCCGGCCAGAAGCCAACCGTCGCCCCCGGCCTCAAGGTCAACGCCTTCGCCACCGGCCTCGAGCATCCGCGCTGGATCAGCGTGCTGCCCAACGGCGACGTGCTGATCGCCGAAGCTTCGCAGGTGTCGACCCGCATCCGCAGCCTGTTCAGCTATGCCATGCAGGCCACCATGCGCCGCGCCAAGGCGCTCGGCGAGAGCGCCAACCGCATCACATTGCTGCGCGACCAGGACGGCGACGGCGTCGCCGAGGTGCAGCAGCTCTTCATGGAGAATCTCAATCAGCCCTTCGGCATGGCGCTGGTCGGCGACACCTTCTATGTCGGCAATGTCGATGGCGTCGTGGCCTTTCCGTACACGACGAACGCCGACAGGATCACCGCGCCGGGCAAGAAGCTGACGACCTTCGGCACCGGCGGCCACTGGACACGCAGCATCCTGCCGAGCCCCGACGGCACCAAGCTCTATATCGGCGTCGGCTCGCTCAGCAACATCGCCGAGAGCGGCATGGAGGTCGAGAACGGCCGCGCCGCCGTCTATGAACTGGATATCGCAACCGGCGATCACCGCATCTTCGGTGCCGGCCTGCGCAATCCCGTCGGCCTCGCTTTCGAGCCAACCACCGGTGCACTATGGACCGTGGTGAACGAGCGCGACGGCATCGGCGACGAGACGCCGCCGGATTATCTCACCTCGGTGAAGGATGGCGGCTTCTATGGCTGGCCCTATTGCTACTGGGGCCAGATCATAGATGACCGCGTACCGCAGGATCCGGCTCTGGTCGCCACCGCGATCAAGCCGGACTACGCGCTGGGCGGCCACACCGCCTCGCTCGGCCTCTGCTGGATGCCGGCCGGCACCCTGCCCGGTTTCCCCGACGGCATGGTGATCGGCCAGCACGGCTCGTGGAATCGCAGCAAGCTTTCCGGCTACAAAGTCGTGTTCGTTCCGTTCGAGAACGGTCGGCCGTCCGGCCCGCCGCGCGACATCCTCTCGGGCTTCCTCGCGCCGGATGAAAAGGTCTCCTACGGCCGCCCGGTCGGCGTGACACTCGGGCCGGATGGCTCGCTGCTGGTGGCGGATGACGTCGGTGACGTGATCTGGCGGGTAACGGGGGCGTAGTGGCGCCACCTCTTTCTCACTGTCATCGCCCGCGAAAGCGGGCGATCCAGTACACGGCGACATTCGCGATTATCACCGATTTCAGTATCTACTGGATCGCCCGGTCAAGCCGGGCGACGACAGCGAGTTTGGTTTACGCCGCGCGCACCCGCTGCAGGAACTCACCGACCTCGCTCTTCAGCCGTGTGCTGTCTCCCGACAGCGACTGTGCGGCGAGGAGCACGTGGCCGGACGCCGAGCCCGTCTCGCTGGCGCTGCGCTCGACCTGCGCGATATTGGCGCTGACGTCGACCACCGCCTGTGCCGCATGCTGGACATTGCGCGAGATTTCCTGCGTCGAAGCGCTCTGCTGTTCTACCGCAGACGCGATGGACGACGCGATCTCCGACATCCGGTTGATGGTGCCGCCGATCGCCGCGATGGCGCCCACCGAATCCTGCGTCGCCGACTGAATGTCGAAAATCTGCCTGGAGATTTCGTCGGTGGCCTTCGAGGTCTGTGCCGCCAGAGCCTTCACTTCCGACGCCACCACCGCGAAACCGCGGCCGGCATCGCCCGCGCGGGCCGCCTCGATGGTCGCATTGAGCGCCAGCAGGTTGGTCTGCGAGGCAATGCCGGAAATGAACTGCACGACATCGCCGATCTTCGAGGCCGCCGCCGCAAGCAGTGCCACGCGATCGTTCATCATCCGCGCCTGGCCGACCGCCTCGTCGGCGATCTGCGAGGACTGTTGAACCTGGCGGCCGATCTCGACCACCGAGGCGGCCATCTGCTCGCTCGCCGACGCCACCGATTGCACGCTGGACGATGTTTCTTCCGATGCCTGCGCGACTTTCAGCGACAAACCCTGCGCATTGCTCGCCGTCTGCGACATCGAGCCTGCCTCGGCCTCGAGCGCCTGGGACGCCGCCGCCACGAGTTCGATGATGCGGCCAACTTCGCGCTCGAACTGATCCGCCACTTGCTCCATGTCCGCGCGGCGCGTCTCCGCAGCCTCGGCCACCTCACGCATCTTGGTGCGCGTATCCTCTTCGGCTTTTTCCCGCGCGACGAGCTTGAAGTTCTCGACCGCCCGCGCCATCCCGCCCATCTCGTCACCGCGATTGAGGCCCGGCAACACCACGGTGAAATCGCCTTTCGCCAGCTCCTGCATGGCGCGCGTCATGCCGGTCACCGCATTGGCGATACGCTGACCGAAGATCGCCGCCAGCAAGCCAATCAGCACCGTTGCACCGGCGATTCCCCAGGTCATGATCCGACGCACCTCGGCGGCACGCAATTCCGCCGCGGTGTAGCGCTCATCGGCGGTCTTGATCAGCTCGTCGAGGCCCGGCCGGTTGCGCTGGAATACGGTGGCGAAATCAGCGATCTCGTCATTGAGCAGACTCTGCGTCACCTGATAGCCGGCAAAACTCTGGCTATAGGCCTTCATCGCCGCTTCGATCTCGCTCTGCACGGTTTCGGGCAATCCGGATTCCGGCAGTGCCTTGGCGAACTGTTCCTGCCGCTTGTCGAAGTCTTCGCCGAATTTGTCGCCACCGCGCAGCATGAAGTCCTTCTCGTGCCGGCGCATCATCAGCAGCAGATAGGTGAGGCGCGGCACCTCCAGGGTGGCAAGCTTCGTCTCGACATCATGCACGGCGGCGCGCAACCGGCCTTGCAGACCGTCGCTCTCCGTCAAACCGAGCTGACGCTGCATCGAGACGATGTTGTTGAAGCGCGTGCGGTAGATACTCAGTCCTGAGCGCAACGCGCTGTCGCTCTTGGTGTCGTCGACATCCGCCGACTGCTTCATCACGCTTTCGATGTTGGCAAGACCAGCCAGCAGCGTGTTGACGATCTCCTCGTGCCGCACGACGTTCCTGTCGTCACGCGTGCGCATGAATGCGTTTGCCACCTGACCGGCTTCGAGATAACCGGTGGCGAGGCTCGCAACTTCATGGCGCAATTTCAGCGCATGGTCGGACTGCGCCTGCGCCTGCGCATCGAGATAGAGACCTGCAAGGCAGACCGCCCCGATGGCAACGACGCTGAGCAACCCCAGCAACGCAATCTGCACGCGCAATCCGATCTGCAGCGCGAATTTGCGCGATGACTTGCGAATAGGTTGAGAGATATCTGGCATGCGATCCGGTGCGTCGATGGACATTTCACGCACCGGATAGTCGGAGCTGTCTAACAAGAACTAAACACCGCCGGCGCAATGCCATCGATGTGCCGGGTTTATTTTGCGCGGAAGCGCGCACATGACATCGCGACGTCACAAGCCCGTAACATACGACCTCACCTATCCAGCAACGACGCTGCCGCCAGCGGCGGCACGCGCTTATGCCAGTCGGTCGCCGCTTCATGTGCACGGCCGATGCGCAAAGCGAGCGCTTCCTGATACGGACGGCAGACGATCTGCAGCGAGGTCGGCAAGGCCTTCGAGGTGAAGCCGATGGGAATGGCGAGACCGCAAAAGCCGATCTGATTGACGAAGCGCGTCAGCGTTGCCGGTGTCGTCGACTCGTCCACGTCGGCCAGCGGCATCGGCGGCACCTGCGATGTCGGGACCAGAAGCGCATCCGCCGCGCCAAAAGCCTGCAGCATCTCCTGGCGGTCCGCCTGCGCACGCCAGCGCGCCTCGATATAGGCCTTGGCGTCGATCTTGCCGCTCAGCACACGCGTGCGCACGCCATCGTCCATTTCTGACGCCGGATCGTCCGCCACCGCGCCGTGGATCGCGTAGGCTTCGCCCATCATGATCTCTGCCGCCCGCGAAAATTCCGGCAGCGACTTCGGCAGATCGATGGTGACGATGGTGGCGCCGAGATTCCGATAGACCTCGATCGCCGCGTCATAGGCGTTGAGAATATCGGGATCCACCGCCTTGCGCTCGCGCGCGTCGATCACCGCCAATGTCAGGCCTTTCACGCCCTGTTCGAGCTCGGCGAACGGATCGATCGGCGTGACGTCGAGCGTCGTGGGATCGCGCACGTCCGGCCCCTGCATCGCCTGGAACAGCAGCGCCGCGTCGTGCACCGAGCGCGCCAGCGGCCCCACCGTGTCGAGCGACGGCGACAACGGCACGATGCCATGCAGGCTGATGCGGCCCGATGTCGTCTTCAGGCCGAACAGATTGTTGAAGCCCGCAGGCCCGCGTACGGAGCCGCCGGTATCGGTACCGATGGCGATGGTGGCAAGCCGCGCGGCCACCGCGACCGCCGAGCCGTTGCTGGAGCCGCCCGCCGTATGCGGCACCTCGGCATTCCACGGATTACGGGGGGCGCCGAGATGTTGATTGGTGCCCCAGCCACCGAGCGCGAACTCCACCGTGTGCAGCTTGCCGAGCACGATGGCGCCTCGCGCCTCGAGTTTCTTGACGATGGTCGCCGTCTGCGTCGCCACGCGATCCCTGCGCGTGGCCGAGCCTGCGGTGCAGACCTTGCCCTCGATCTCGATCAGATCCTTGACGCCGACGGGCACGCCGTCGAGCGCGCCCAGCGGCCTGCCGTCGGCATAGCGCTGCGTCGACGCCCGCGCAGCGGCACGCGCCTCATCGGCATAGACATCGATGAACGCATGAACCTTGCCGTTCAGTGCGGCAATGCGCGCAAGATAGGCGTCGACCACATCGCCAGGCGTGAAGTTGCCCGCCCTGTATCCGGCGACAAGCTCGCTGGCGGTAAGAAAGCTCAGTTGATCGCGCGCTGCGGCCGATTGATCCATGTCGTGTCGTTCCCCAAATATCCGGCGCTGCATGCTGCCGCGATATGTCGCCGGGTCAAGCGCCTGCAGAACAAAGCTCGCATGACGGAATGCAGCCCGTACGGTTGACGCCGCCCATCGTCCCCGACACAACCTCCTTCATGAAGAAGCCGGCCTGACCGGCTCGCAACGACCGAGGACCGCCACATGACCGAGCGTGCAAATGCCGTCGCAGCCAAGATCGAGACCTTCATCCGCAATGAGGTGATCCCTTTTGAAAAAGACCCGCGCTGTGGCAGCCACGGCCCGAGCGACGAACTGGTACAGGAGCTGCGCGACAAGGCGCGCGCCGCCGGTGTGCTGACGCCGCATATCCTGCCCGACGGTTCACATTTCACCCAGCGCGAGACCGCGATTGCGCTGATCAAGACCGGCCTGTCGCCGCTCGGCCCGCTCGCCTGCAACACCATGGCGCCGGACGAAGGCAACATGTATCTGCTCGGCAAGGTCGGCACCAAGGAGCAGAAGAACCGCTTCCTCGACCAGCTGGTGTCCGGCGCCTCACGCTCGGCCTTCTTCATGACCGAACCCGCCGATGAAGGCGGCGCCGGCTCCGACCCGTCGATGATGCAGACCACATGCAAGCTCGACGGCAATCACTGGGTCATCAATGGCCGCAAGAAATTCATCACCGGCGCGGAGGGCGCCAAGGTGGGCATCATCATGGCGAAGTCCGATGACGGCGCCTGCATGTTCCTGGTCGATTTGCCCGATCCTGCCATCCGTACCGTCCGCGTGCTCGACACCATCGACAGTTCGATGCCCGGCGGCCATGCCGATATCGAGATCGACAATCTCCGCGTCCCTGCCGACCAGATGCTCGGCGCCTCCGGCGAAGGTTTCAAATATGCGCAGATTCGCCTGTCGCCGGCGCGGCTGTCGCATTGCATGCGCTGGCTCGGCCTGTGCATCCGCGCCAACGAGATCGCCACCGACTATGCCTGCCGCCGTCATGCCTTCGGCAAGCCGCTGGTGGATCACGAAGGCGTCGGCTTCATGCTGGCCGAGAACCTGATCGACATCAAGCAATGCGAGCTGATGATCGACTGGTGCGCCGGTGTGCTGGATTCCGGCTCGCTCGGCACCAATGAGAGTTCGATGGCCAAGGTCGCGGTTTCCGAGGCCCTGATGCGTATCGCCGATCGCTGCGTGCAGGTGATGGGCGGCACCGGCGTCTCCGGCGAGACCATCGTCGAGCAGGCCTTCCGCGAAGTCCGCGCATTCCGCATCTATGACGGCCCGACCGAAGTGCACAAATGGTCGCTCGCCAAGAAGATCAAGCGCGACTGGAAGGCGGCGCAGCACGGGTAGCAGCTATCGGGGAACGCATCGCGGTTCCCGGGATTGCCCGCATGTCGTGACAGCGACGCACTACGCGTCGTTGCTGTCCGTTGACGCGCGGGAACCGGCAGGGTCGCATGCTTCCTGAAGAACAATCCGAAGGCCGCACACCGGCCGAGGCGAAGACGCTATCGCTCGGCCTGCTGGTTTGGATCTTTTTCGCGGCTCTCGTCGTGCTGGCGCTGTTCGCCTACTTCAGGACGTGATCCGCACCGGCAGACACGCGCCATACCCCATGACGGAGGGACGGATGCCTTACGCCCTGTTCGAGGACAAACAGAAACTAAGCAGTGATTATCCGACCTATGAAGACGCGTGGCGGCACGCGGAGGAGGCCGGCCTCACCGATACGGTCGATGGCAAGCTGATCCTTGCCGATGGCTATGTGATAGAGCCCTGCCCCGAGAGTCTGACTCATGAAGCGGTCTAGCGCTTTTCGACTGCTTTTGCTCGGGACAATGCCGCGTTCAACTCAGTATCTCGCTTCTCCACCCCTCATCCTGAGGAGCCGCGTAGCGGCGTCTCGAAGAATGGCCAAAGAGCGCCGAGCCAAGCCATCTCATGGTTCGAGACGGCGCTACGCGCCTCCTCACCTCAGCCTGAACGCAATTGCGTTCAGGCGGGAGGGACAGAGTGGGCTCCATGTGGGCGACCAGCAGCGCCAGACCGCGGACCGCATTTCCCGCCAGACTCTGAGAAAAGCGCCGACACGCAAACCGCGGCGCAATGGACGCTGCCCTCACGCATTAACTAGCGTCGCAACCTTTCCGGTCCTTGCTTGTTGCAACCACCCCAATCACAGCGAGGACATGGCGATGGATACGTCAAAGATCAAGGAACATATGGACGTGATCTCGGCCGACCGGAAGACCATCGGCAAGGTCGATCATCTCGAAGGCTCCGATCAGATCAAGCTGACCAAATCGAGTTCACCGGACGGCGCGCATCACCACTTCATTCCGGTCGATTGGGTCGATCACGTCGATACCCACGTCCATCTCAACAAGCCCGCGGCGGAAGTCACCGCACACTGGGCCGGTTGATATGATATCTGCCGCCCGGCGCCACCGGGCGGCATGCTGTTAAAGGAGCGCGCATGCCCGACGATTACACGGACAAACGCAACGGCGCCTATGACGCGGTGACACCGGTCGGCAAGGAGCCCTATTTCCGCATTGACGACGAAGGCAACGTTCAGCAGGTCTGGAAGAATCCGGTTCCGCTCCGGCTCGAACGCAAGGCGACGCCGCCGCTCAATCCGCGGACGGGGCGCAACCCCACGAACTGATCACCGCAACGAGTCGTGGCCCGCGGCCGCGGTCAGGAACGGCTCTTCTCGAGATCGATCAGCGCGATACCCAGGTCGTCGCGTTTCCTGCGCCGCAGGCATGCCGGCGTCTCGGTGACGACGACTTCGAGCGTCGGCCGCACGACGCCCTTGACGAAATGTCCGCCGCGCACCGATCCGTCAACAAGCCCGAGCACCGCATGAATATGCAAACTCGCTTTGCCGTCGTCGCCCACGGCGACGTCACCGAGCAGGCTGAGGACCTCGCTCGGCTCAGCGACCGAAATGTGCTTGTAGGACTTCGTTTCATATTCATAGAACGCCACCGTCGCGTCTTTGAAGGCGCCGATCGCGGTGAGCGCTGCGGCGGCGACACCGGCGTCGTTGACATATTTGGTCAGCGCTTCGAACGCTTCTTCGCCGGTCTCCAGCACCACCACATGGGTCTTCACGCCATCGTCCTGCGAAACAAGCTTGCCCTTCATCCATCCATCTCCCTTGCGATGTCGGGAGATGAACGAGACGGATCGGGCGTCGTTCCCGGCGCGGACATTGTGCCGCCCCGATGGAACGCGCTCGATACCAGTCTTCGCACGGCTTCGGGGGATGACGGGTCCGGGACGATTATGCGGCCGACCGGGACGCGACGAGATCCAGCGCGACGGCCACGATCATGTCTTCCTGTCCGGCCAGTGAGGCATCGACCCTGTATGCGCCTTCTTCGACGGCGACGACCGCATTCGCGACGCCGCAACGCCTTCACGCGCTCGCGCGTCGTATCCATGGTCAGCGCGCCAGCCGAGTCGGTCACATAAACGCAATGCGCCCCGAAGCTCTCCATGAGTTTGGCCTGAGCGGCGAGCGTGTCCGGGTCCGCCAGATGCGCCATCATGAGAAAGCCCGACACATCGAGATCGAGCTTGCGCGCAGCGGCCTACAGGCAGTTGCGAGTCCCGTATGTTGGGCATTGAGGTCGATCCGACCTACTGCGAGATCGGCTGCGGGCGGCTTGAAGAGGCGACTTTCAGGCCTCAACTGTTGCCACTTGATCTTACGCGCGACACCTTGCGATATCGCCCAAAAGCAAAGGCCCGCCAGAGGGCGGGCCGTTCGCAATTCGAATTGGTTGCGGGGATAGGATTTGAACCTATGACCTTCAGGTTATGAGCCTGACGAGCTACCGGGCTGCTCCACCCCGCGCCAATACCTGGGAACATGAACCAGGTGCCAACGCCGGCGGCGTCGGACAATCCCAGATCTGAAGTTCCTGAGAAGACAGCCGGGCCATCGCCGCGGCGTGAGGGGTATCTATCAATGCCTGCCGCCTTTGGAAAGAGGCCTCAGCCATCTTTTTGCGTTTTTATGACGGGTTGGGGAGAAAAGCCGGATTCCGGCAGCGATGCCCGTCAGCTCATGGTTCGGGACGGCACTGACGCGCCTCCTCACCGAAGGGGCTGACACGCTGCCCTCGCCGTCCTTTGCCTTCCAAGGGCCCCCACAGCGACGCCTCGAAGGATGGCCCAATTCCCCTTCAGCTCAGCAGAAACCCGCCATCCACCGTGACAGTGCTGCCGGTCATATAGCGCGATGCGCCCGACGCCAGCAGCAGAATGGCGCCGTCGAGATCGCTTTCATGCCCCACCCGGCGCTGCGCGATGCGCTTGACCAGTTTTTCGCCCACTGGCGTATCCCAGGCGGCATGGTTGATGTCGGTGTCGATATAGCCTGGCGCCAGCGCATTGACGCGGATGCGGTGCGCGGCAAGTTCCAGCGCCAGCGCTTTGGTCGTCTGCACGATACCGGCTTTCGAAATCGCATAAGGTGACACTGCCTTGGTCAGGCCGAAGCCGAGCACCGAGGCGATATTGACGATATTGCCTTCCACCTTATGCGCGATCATGCGGCGTGCTGCTTCCGTGGCCGCGAAATAGGCGCCCTTGAGATTGGCTGACATCACCGAATCCCAATCGGCTTCGGTCTGTTCGATGGCCATCTTCTCCACCGCAATGCCGGCATTGTTGATCAGCACGGTGACCGGCCCGAGTGCCTTCTCGGCGGCATCGAAAGCCTTCGCGATCGACGCGTTATCGGTGACATCCATCGAGACGGCAAAAGCACGGCCGCCCTTGTCGGTGATCTCCTTCTGCAAGGCTTCGAGCTTGCCGATCTGCCGCGCCGCCAGCACCACGGCAGCGCCTTGCGCGGACAGCACCCGCGCGAACTGCCGACCCAGCCCTTGAGACGCGCCGGTGATGAGGATGACTTCCTTGCTGACGTCGAATATAGCGGACATGGTCGTTCCCTGATGCATGCTGTTGTGTTGGCCTAGTGATAGCCGGCCTTGCAACGATCGTAAAACCGCAAGGGAATGGGGAGAATTTCTTTCGCGCGGAATTGCCGCGTGATGTGAGGGCGCGATGAACAGTTTCGACATCGTCGTCTATATCGCCCTCCTCATCGCCATTGCGCTCGGCTTTTGTTCTGGCCTGCTGCGCAGTGCCGTCACCATTCTCGGCTACCTCTTGGCCGCACCGATCGCCGTCTGGATCACCGGCCTGATCCTGCCGCCGGCTTCTGCGTCTCAGGTGCAGAATTCACTGATCTTCTTTGCCATCTTTCTGATCGCCGGCATGGTGCTGGGCTCGCTGCTGCGCCTCGCCATCAACGATCTGATCGGCACGCATATCGGTATCGGCGACCGGCTCGGCGGTGCCGCGCTTGGCGCGATCCGCGTGGGCCTCATCGCAGTGACATTGGTGCTTATCTTCGACCAGCTGGTGCCGGCGAATATGCAACCGTCCTATCTCGCCGGCTCGCATCTGCGCCCGTTGCTGTCGCGACTGGGTCAGGCCGGCATCCGCACGCTGCCGGCGGACCTTGCTGCACGCTTCGATCAACTCAAACGCTCACGAAACCCTAGGGCGGGTTGAGCGCAGAGCGGGAACCGGTAGAGTGCGCCCCATCCGCAAGCTAACGTTCAAGGGAGTGACATCGTGGATTTGGGAATTAAAGGCCGCCGCGCATTGGTATGCGCATCGAGCAAGGGCCTCGGCCTTGGCTGTGCCGCGGCGCTCGCCGCCGAAGGGGTGCATGTCACCATGACGGCACGCGGCGCTGAAGTTCTGGCCGCTGCCGCAGCGGCAGTCCGCAAGGCCAATCCGGGCGTCGAAGTCGTCGAAGTGGTCGGCGACATCACCACGCCGGAAGGCCGCGAAGCTGCGCTGAAAGCGGCGGGCCAGATCGATATTCTCGTCAACAATGCCGGTGGCCCGCCGCCCGGCGATTTCCGCAACTGGACTCGCGACGACTGGATCAAGGCTATCGACGCCAATATGCTGACACCGATCGAACTGATCAAGGCGACGGTGGACGGCATGATGGCGCGCAAGTTCGGCCGCATCGTCAACATCACCTCGGCCGCCGTAAAGGCCCCGATCGATGTGCTCGGCCTGTCGAACGGCGCGCGCTCGGGTCTTACCGGCTTCGTAGCCGGTCTATCGCGCAAGACCGTGCGCAACAACGTGACGATCAACGGCCTTTTGCCCGGCCCGTTCAACACCGACCGCATCCGCGGCGTGGCGGCTGGTCAGGCCAAGAACAGCGGCAAGTCAGTGGAGGACATCCTCGCCCAGCGCGCCAGCGAAAATCCGGCGGGGCGCTTCGGTGAAGCGGACGAATTCGGTCAGGCCTGCGCCTGGCTGTGCAGCGCCAAGGCGGGCTTCATCACCGGCCAGAACATTTTGCTGGATGGCGGCGCGTTCCCGGGCACGATGTAACTCGTCCCCGTGGTGGAAGAGCCTGCGGCAACTACGCCGCAGGCTGCGCCATCTCGAACCATGAGATCGGAGAACTCGAAGTTTCTCTGCCATCCTTCGAGACGCGGCCTCTGGCCGCTCCTCAGGATGAGGGCGTGGTGCAGGGTCCGCATTCATCATCCGCGTCACGCCGATCACAGCCTCGATTCCTCATGGTGAGGAGCGCGCCAAAGGCGCGCGTCTCGAACCATGAGCGGCAGGCACTCCGAGCTTGAAGCCACTCCCAGCGAATAACTTTGCCATTCGCTGGGAGACGCGGCCCGCGGCCACGCCTCAGGCTGAGGGAGGAGCTAGTTCACCGGTGTTGTGCGTTCGCCTGACCAATCGATCCCGAACTCCTCGAGTCCCTCCGCCAGCAGATCGCCCAGCAGCGGCTCGCCGAGCAGGTAGCGGGCCGTGCGACCGCGATTGCCTTCCGCCGCCTCGCGGCGCAGATCGGTCCAGTCGTCGATGGTGCCATCGCCACGGCCGAGCCGCATCAAGGCGACGAGATCGATTTTCTCATCGTCGCTGAGCGCAGCGATGAAGCCGGAGATCTCCCGTACCACGGGGTCTTCACCGTCATCTTCCAGCACGTCGATCATTCTGTCATCGGAGCCGTTCGAGCCCTCGTCGGTGTCGACCTCGATATCCTTGGCGTCGAACTGCCGGGCTTTCTCGATCAGGAAGCCAACTTTATCGGACGAAATTGCAAGTTCTGGCATGATGCGCTCCTCGAAACCGTTGTGCCGGCGTCAACGCGCAGCATTGCGAGATGATCCATTGCGTCCGCAGCGCAAAATCCGCATCCTCCTTCCCCAATAAGAACACGGGAGTGAACGCGGCATGCAATGGACGGTAGGCAAGGTCAGGATCACGCAGATCCTCGAAAGCCGGATGACGGGCAGTACACGCTTCATCCTTCCGCAAGCCGGCCCTGACGAGGTGAAGGCCCTGCCCTGGCTGATCCCGAACTTTGCCAATGAAGAAGGGCGGCTGAAGATGTCGATCCATGCGCTGGTGGTGGAGACGCCGACACGGCGTATCGTTGTCGATACCTGCCTCGGCAATGACAAGGAAGGCCGCTCGGTGCCGACCTGGAATCACCTCAATACACCGTTCCTGCGCCACCTCACCGAAGCCGGCTTCGCGCCTGACAGTATCGACACCGTGTTGTGCACGCATCTCCATGTGGACCATGTCGGCTGGAACACGCGGCTGGTGAATGGGACATGGGTGCCGACCTTCCCGAATGCGCGTTATCTGTTCGGACGCGACGAATACAATTACTGGAAGGATCATAGCGAGCGGCCGGATCACATCGCTGTGTTCAACGACTCCATCAAGCCGGTCGTCGATGCCGGCCTCGTCGATCTGGTCGCAAGCGATGACGATGTCGCCGATGAGATCACACTGATCCCGACGCCGGGCCATAGCCCCGGCCACATGAGCGTACATATCAAATCCGGTGGTAAGGAAGCCTTGCTCACCGGCGACGCGGCTCATCATCCCGTGCAGATGGCGCATCCCGACTGGGCCTCAACCGCGGATTCCGATCCCGCTCAATCGACGCGCTCGCGGCGTGACCTGTTCGCGCGCTTTGCGGACACGTCGACACTGGTGATCGGCGGCCACTACGGCGCTGGGCACCTGAAGCGCGACGGCGACACCTGGCGTTTTGATGCCCTGCCGTAGGGCAGATGAGCGGAAGGCATAATCCGCTGGCCGAATTCAAGGCCGAAACGCCGCGGCGGATGACGCGGAAATCATCATGATGCGCGCTTCACGCGGCCCGTTGGCTCATTCGCCCTGCGGTCCGGTGCTCAAGCCCAGTTGAATTTCGTCCCGCGGTGTTCCACAACTTCAGCCGCCAAATAAAGGCTCCAGGGAGACGACAATGAAACTCGTAAGATACGGCGCGTTCGGCAGCGAGAAGCCGGGACTGATCGACAACAACGGCAAGCTGCGCGACCTCTCCGGCAAGATCAAGGACCTCGCCGATGACGCCTTCTCGCCGGACAATCTCGCCAAGCTGGCCGCCATTGATCCCGCCTCGCTCCCCGAAGTCTCCGGCAATCAGCGCTACGGCTCGCCCGTCGGCGGCAAGCCGAAATTCATCGCCATCGGCCTGAATTATGCGGACCATGCCGCAGAATCCAACATGCCGATCCCGTCCGAACCGATCGTCTTCATGAAGGCGCTGAACTCGCTGTGCGGGCCCAATGACGATGTCGAGAAGCCGCGTGGATCCACCAAACTCGACTGGGAAGTCGAACTCGCGATCATCATCGGCACCAAGGCGAAGTATGTGTCGGAGGCCGACGCGCTGAAGCATGTCGCCGGCTACGCGGTCTGCAACGACGTCTCCGAGCGCTTCTTCCAGATCGAGCGCGGCGGCCAGTGGACCAAAGGGAAGTCGCACGACACCTTCGGCCCGCTCGGCCCCTGGATCGCCACCAAGGACGAGATCGCCGACGTGCACAAACTGAGCATGTGGCTCGACGTCAACGGCAAGCGCTGCCAGACCGGCTCAACCGCGACGATGATCTTCAACGTGCCGCAGATTGTGTCCTATCTCTCAGGCATGATGACCCTGATGCCCGGCGACATCATCACCACGGGGACCCCGCCCGGTGTCGGCCTCGGCATGAAGCCGCCGAAATTCCTCGAAGTCGGCGACATCATGACCCTCGGTATCGAAGGCCTTGGCGAACAGAAGCAGAAGGTCGTCGCGGCCTGAGGCACGCCAAATACAGTGCGGGAGCAATCGCGCCCGCACCCCTCTCTCGCAGAAAAGATCGAACAATGAAGCTAGCCTTCTCTCCGGGCTCCCCCTATGTCCGCAAGGTCCGCATCGCCGCGATCGAACTCGGATTGATCGACAAGATCGAACTGGTGCCGACGACCGTTGCGCCGACGCAGCGGAACGAGGCCTACGCGCATGACGTCAACCCGCTGCGCAAGGTCCCGGCGCTCACCCTCGACAACGGCCAGGTTATCGTCGACTCCTTCAACATCGTTGAGTATTTCGACGACCTCGCTGGCGGCGGCAAGCTGATCCCCTCATCCGGCGCCGCGCGCTGGAAGGTGAAGACCGAGCATTCGATCATCCAGGGCATAACCGACGCCATGTTGCTCTGCCGCTATGAAAGTGGCGTGCGGCCAAAGGAGCTGTTCTGGCGGGACTGGTATGACGATCAGTGGGATCGTGCATGGCAGGGCCTCACCCGCTTCGAGAACTCGGACATCACCACCCGTCCGATGGACGCAGCGCAGATCGCTCTGGTCTGCACCTTGGGCTATGCTGACTTCCGCTTCCCGGATTGCGGATGGCACAAGGCGTTCCCGAAGCTCGACGCCTTCAACAAACGCATGCTGCAGCGGGAGTCGGTGAAGATCTCATCGCCGCCACAAGCCTGAGCGCGTTTTCGCGCAAAAATCGCTGGTTTCAGCGCAAATTTCTTGCGGCAAACCAGCGGCAGCACAGCGGCAGATCAATCGAACAGCGAGGGCGTATAGTTCACATATGCGCCTTCGATGGCCAGCATCCGGAGCTTGGTTTCCACCCCACCATTGGCAGAGAAACCGCCGGGCTTGCCGCCCGCTGCCAGCACGCGATGGCAGGGCACGATGATCGGACAGGGGTTCTGCCCCATCGCCTGCCCCACATTGCGCGACAGCTCGACGCCGCCGAGGCGTTTGGCGATGTCGCCGTAAGTCAGTGTTTTCCCGGGCGGAATCTCCCGCGCGATGGCGTAGACCTCGCGGTTGAAGTCGGAGCTGTCGGCAAGATCGAGATCGATGCCGGTCAGATCGATGGGCTTGCCCTCCATCAGTTCGGTCATCCGATCGATCGCAGCCTGCACATGCGTCGGCGGGATGGCTTCCGTAAGCGCCTGATAACGCTGCTTCAATCGCCCACGCGTCTGCGCCTCGCTGGGCAGCGGCAACTGTATGGCCACGATCCCGCGCGCGGCCCACGCAATGCCGCAGCGGCCGATCGCGGTGTCGAACAGCGCAAACTGGATATCGGCCATGACAGCCTCCTCACATCGATCGAAGATCAATGTGTGCCTTAAGCCGAGGATTCGCCACCCGTTTCGGGATCTGGCCTCTTGAGAATCAGGCT